>NZ_CP040281.1:307500-5747500 GCF_013393925.1 Nostoc sp. C057
CAGCAAAGAAACTGTACTTACCCCCCGGTTTTACACTACAGATTTTGAAACTGCCGCCAACCTGGATTTGTCTGCCCAGGAGACGGAGTTAAAGGCAATGCTGGCAGAAATGCGGACAGACTACAACCGTCATCATTTTGTTCGGGATGAGGTGTTTAACCAATCTTGGGAACACATTGAAGGTGAAGCAAGACAGGCATTTATTGAGTATTTGGAACGCTCTTGCATTTCTGAGTTTTCTGGCTTCTTGCTATTCAAAGAACTATCCCGCAAGCTGAAAAATCGCAGTCCACTGCTAGCGGAAATATTTCAACTGATGGCACGTGATGAAGCTCGCCATGCCGGATTTCTCAACAAAGCAATGGGCGATTTTAAACTCTCCCTGGATTTAGGCAATGTTACTAAAACCCGCACCTATACGTTTTTCCCAATTGAGTGGGTACTTTACACCGTTTACTTATCAGAAAAAATCGGGTACTGGCGTTACATCATTATCTACAGACATCTAGAAAAGCACCCAGAAAACGAGTTTTACCCGATCTTTCAATATTTTGAGAGTTGGTGTCAGGACGAAAACCGTCATGGGGATATATTCAAGGCGCTTTTACGTTCTCAACCGCAACTGTGGAACAACTGGAAAGCTAGGTTGTGGAGTCGCTTTTTCTTGTTATCGGTATTTGCTACCCACACTTTGACAGTTCATGAACGGGCTGGTTTTTACACGTCATTGGGACTTGATGCGACGGAATTTGACCGCGAAGTTGTTCGTAACACTAATGAGACTGCGGGCCGAGCTTTCCCTGTAATGTTGAATACCGAACATCCCAAGTTTTTCCCACGCCTGCAACGCTGTGCGGGTTACAACATGAAAATTGCAGAGATTGAGAGCAGTTCTGTACCCAAAGTTGTGAAGCTAATTCGCAAATTACCTTTGATTGCAGCAATTGTTTGGAATCTACTGTTGGTTTACCTGATTAAACCCGTTGATGCTGAAGCTTTACGGGAAACCGTACGTTAATGGCACTTACTGCTGTAAACTACGCATTCTATGATTCTACAAAATGCGTAGTTTACAGCAGTAGGCATCGCCCTTGAATATTCACCAATATATTTCTATTTTGCCTTTGACTTGATTGGCAAAAACCAGTGGTGAGTGTTTTTATTCATAAGGTTCGATCGCTATTGAGTAAACGCTGTTTACTTCCCCAGCTAAAAGAATCTGGTAAATCTGTAGCGGATAGGCTGAATTTTCTAGACTACCAAAGTTTTTATTGACTCTAGCGATCGCGTTTAGCAGATAAAGCACTTCCATATTGGCTAAACAAGGTGTAATAAGATTTCTCAAATAAATATTTGTAGAATTGATGTAAACAACTCAACTTTATAATCTCTCAAATAACTCAATTATGAACCTTGCCGTCAGGCATAATTGCTCCCTGAAGATCGGCATTTAGAAGAATTGCCCCTGTTAAGTCAGCACCTTGCAGATTTGCTTGTCGCAAAATAGTACTATCTAGATTTGCATAGCTCAAGTCAGCACGTTGTAGACTAGCCCCACTCAAATCCGCCGCTAAGTTCCCCCACAGGATTGATTAAATTGGTTTCTTGTAAACGTGTGTTGACTAGTTTTCCACCGGTTAAATCAGCTTCTCGGAGAACAGCACGATATAAGTCTGCTTCACTCAAATCTATACCCCAAAGGATAGATTCACTCAAGTCTGCTTCCCGTAAGCAAGCTTGGCTAAGATTAGTTTTACCAAGTCGCGTTTGACGTAAATCAGCATAGCTAAAATCTGCGCCTATGAGGTTGACATTTGTTAATTCTGCTTCTTGCAGATTCAGTCCTTGGAAGCTTCTTTCTCCAGCAGCATAAGATTTAAGAAGTTCATTTATATCCATGTTAGAAATTTTAAGTTCAGGAGAGGGTTTCTCATGCGATCGCTGTGTAATTCTTCATACGGGGTTTTGGGATATAAGTTAATGGATTTACTGGTGGAAATGTTAAAGCTGAAAAAATCAGACTTGATTCAGATTTTTTCCAACCGTGCGATCGCATTATAATCAGGAACCCCTTCTAGCGATCGCTTACTTTTATCTAGTAGCACATTTCCTTCTGGCCAATGGACTTGCAAGTTTCCTGACTGAATTGGCGCAATATAAACTTGACAGAACAACTCACCTAACTCATTTTTAAGAATTACCTTATCCCCATCTTTTAAATCCAACAGTGCCGCATCAGCAGCATTTATTAGCACTGCCTCTCGCACCGCCCCAGTAATTGCATCCTTACGTTCCTGTACCATACTATTAAATTGCTTGCCTCGGCGCGTTGCTACTAAGAAATAACCTTCTGGTAATTCCCTTTGGCGTGGCAATAATACGCCAAAGTGCGCCTTCCCGTCGGGCGTAGGGAAGTTCCAACCAAAGCACAAATGTGACCCGCCATACTGAAATTGATCGCCAGCCTGCTGTAAGTGTTGAATCCCGGCATATTGGGGGACAATTTGAGCAATTTCTTGACGGATAGCAGCTGTGTCAGCAAAAGCCAGCTTATCTGCCAAATCTGGTTGCACGCGCCTTGCTAATTCTAGAAAAACTTCCCACTCTGGACGCGCTTCTCCAATGCGCGGCCCTGGAATTTCTGGACTGAAAATTACCCGGCGTTCAGTATTAGTTTCTGTTACTCCCCCTGGTATTTCGTAGCGAGTCGTCGCAGGTAAAAGCACCACAGTATCAGCAGGTTCCACCAACATTTGGCTGGAGAGAACAATATCCGTATGTACCCGCAACGGTATTTTCTTCAGTGCCGCTTCCACATAATCCGGTTCTGGCAGCACTTCTAAAAAATTCCCTCCCACGGAAAACAACACATCTAATTCCCCCTGATATGCGGCGTTAATCATTTCTGGAGCAATTAAACCTTTACTTGCTGGCACTTTAAAGCCCCAATGCTGACTCAATTGAGCAGCATTTTCTGGGGTAATGGGTTTACCACCGGGAAACACTGTGGCGTAACAGCCCATCTCTGCACCACCCTGTACCCCAGAGTGGCCGCGAATTGGCATTAAACCGCAGCCTTCCCGACCGACAAAACCTTTGGTAAGAGCCAAGTTGATAATACTTCGCACATTATCTTCGCCGCATTCATGCTGAGTAATGCCCATACTCCAAATAAATACGGCTTTGTTGGCTTCTTTGATCATTTTGGCAAAGGCGTACATTTGCTCACGGGATGTACCAGAAAGCCGCTCTAATTCTTCCCAAGATTGGCTTTCTAAAGATGTTTTGAGTTCGGCAAAGCCAACTGTGTGTAAATCTATAAATGACTGGTCTACCCAGTTGTTAGCAATTATATATTTAATTGTGCCATTCAAAAATGCTATATCCCCGCCCATGTTGATTAAGAAGAAGTCTTCGGCAAATTTTGTACCGAAAACGGCACTTTCCACAATTGAGGGAACCCAGTAGCGCTCCATTCCTGGTTCGCGGTAAGTGTTAATGACTACAATTTTCGTGCCAGCTTTTTTGGCGTAATGGAGATACTTAACGGTGACTGGCTGATTATTGGCAACGTTGGAACCAATGAAGACTAATAAATCAGTACCAATCCAGTCTTTATAAGAACACGTGGTGGCCCCTGCACCCAAAGCAGCTTTCAGTCCCGCCGTACTGGGAGAATGGCAGATGCGGGCAGCATTATCAATATTATTGCTTCCCATTGCCCGTACAGCTTTTTGGGTAGCATAATAAGTTTCGTTGACAGTTCCGCGACTGGTAATATAAAAACTAAGGCGGTCTGGTGTAGTGGTGCGAATGCGATCGCTAATTACCCCTAAAGCTTCATCCCAGCTAATACGGCGAAAGCCTTTTTCCCCTCGTTGACGCATCATCGGGAAAGGAAGTCTTCCCAAGTCGCGTAATTGGACACTTTTTTGCTTTTGTAACTGCGAGACATCCTCCAATAGCACAGGGTCAAAAGCTGGCATAGTATTCATCCGCAACAGCCGCAACCGGACATTGCAGAGATGAATGCCATCTAAAGTCCAATCCTTCATCCCGGTTGTTCCAAGAGCGCAACCATCACAAACACCTTTGTCAAGAATATTCCACGCATAAGGTAGTTTGTCACGAGACAGCCAGATTGCCCGAAATACTTCCCAATAGTTGTTAGGGTACTGTTCGCCGATACCAAAGGGTTTCCAACTAGCCCAGTGCTGGGGTGTCCAATATTTCTTGGGTTTAGGCAACATAGCCAAAATATAGTGTATTTCTTTAAGGCTACCGTTTTGAGTAGCAAATGAGTAGCAAAGTGGCTAAAAGTCTGATCTTTATAGTTCATACAAAAGAAAACTGCTGTATAGGGGACAGTAGTTTTACTTTTTTACCTTCGTCGATAATCTTTAATGTGGAAAAAGTATTTGCCAAAAAGCTAGGGTTTTTGCCTGATCAAGAAAACCTAGTTTTTAATTTTGGGTAAAGTCGAGCTTAGGTCTATATTCCATCCAATTGATAACACCCTAGCAAGGCAAACTAACGCTGACAATAGTTCCTTTCCCAGGAATGCTATCGATTGTAAATTCACCACCATGTAACTTCACTATATGCTGAACAATAGCTAGACCTAAACCAGAGCCTTGTTGCTCCCATGACTTGCGATTAAACTGCACAAAAGCTCCAATTTTAGCAATCTCTTCAATTGTCATCCCTTTGCCATTATCAATTACATATAAATTAAATTTACTACCTTCTATCTTACTCATAACTTGAATTTCGTTGCCTGGAAAAGAAAATTTTAAAGAATTATCAAGTAATTCTTCAATAATGATACTCAATTTTTCTTTTGGTAATTGTACTGTAACTTCGTGAATATCTAACTTTAAATCTTTTTCTCTGGAATTTTCTGTAATTTTTTTAAGAGCAATTTCATCAATAATTCTCTTAGCAAAACATTTATCTGTTTTCTCTGTAATCTGACTAAGTTTTTCATGATTTTTGGCTAGTAACTCTAGATTACTATATAACAAAAATCTTTTAACTAATGTATTCAGTCGATTAGCAGATGTGTAAATGAATTCCGCAATTTCGGCTTCTTCAGAGCTAGGCATGATGTCACAATTTTCAATTAACAACCGTGACATACCAAGAATGCCATTTAAAGGAGTATTCAGTTCGTGAGGTAATGAGTGAGCAATATTCATTCTCAGTTCGTCTAGTTTAGATTTAGTTTGGCGCTCAACCAAAGCTTGCTTTTCAAGACGAGAAGCGATCGCGCTGAGTAGTTCTTCAGGAGTAAATGGTTTGGTTAAATAATCATCAGCCCCATAATCCATGCCCTGACGAAAATCTGAACGCTCTGCTTTAGCAGTGACAAATATTAAAGGTATATTGATAGTTGCTTCGTTTTGACGCAGAGCAGACAGTACGCTAAAACCATCTAACTCTGGCATCATAATGTCGCAAATAATTAAATCAGGTAATTTGTTTTTGGCAATTTCTAATCCAACTTGACCGTTTGGAGCGATCAAAGTTTCAAAATCAGAAAGCTGTAAAATCTCCTGAATATTTTCCCGAACTTGAGGTTCGTCTTCTATGATTAAAATTGTGTTCATTTAACAAGCATAAACATAACAATATGGTCTTCTTAAGTTTGGACAATGATGTTTAATTTAGATAAAATCATCACACTATCGAAAGCTTAACTTTATTTAACAGTAAAAATCTGAGTATAGCGAAATATGAATCTTGTGATAAATTTCATCTTATTTGCTAGATTTGAGAAAATTAAATTTTTGCATAATTTTGATATTTTATGGTGTTTTGTTATGTCTGTAAATGTAGTTGCTAGAACAGATTCTCCAACTTGACAATTTGGTAAACTATATTAGATTCTCAACGATGTCTCATAGTTATTATTCCCTAAAATTATTTACTAATAACACATCAAAGACTTTCAATTGAGGACATGGCTGATAATTAATGGTAGTTCTACCCTAAATGTCGTACCTACTCCGACCTGACTAGCGAGGGTAATTCTTCCTCGATGAAGGTCTATACATTTCTTAACTATTGCCAAACCTAATCCAGTTCCTGGCGTATTACCAACATTACTAGCTCGGTAGAATGGTTCAAATAATTTCTGCTGTTCCTCTGGGAAAATACCGATACCTTCATCTTGAATTAGAAAAACTGCGCTTTGCTCTTGGAGTAATAAATCAATTTGAATATTACTGCCTTGTAGTGAGTATTTGACAGAATTTGATAGCAAATTGCTCAGTATTTGCCGCAAAATTTTCTTGTCTATACAAGCCATAAAGCTATCATCTGTTGATGAATTACCCAAGTTATGGGGACAGAAAGTTAGGATATGGTTGGGAGAACTTAGTTGAATTTCCTCTACCAAAGAGTGACAAAAATTAATCAATTTAATACAAGTTGGTTCAAATGCTAATTTTCCAGCTTCAGCCTTATTAATTAGCAAAATATCATCTAAAAGTTGAGTTGTATGTTGAACATAAGTTTGAATACATTGGAGATGTTTCTGCTTTTTTTGTTCATCCAGTTTATGACTAAAAGTGTTTAATATTCCAGCAGAAGAAGCAATCACAGCTAAAGGAGTTCTGAACTCGTGGGAAGTCATAGAAATGAAACGAGATTTCAACTCATTTAGTTCTTTTTCCTTCTCTAAAGCTTTAAAAATATTTTCTTCAGCTTGTTTTCGCTCGCGTATATCTTTAACTACCCCGATCACATAAATGGGTTTGCCAATCCCATCTCGAATGAGAGAAACCGTTAGATTTACCCAAATTACATCACCATTTTTATGTAAATAGCGCTTCTCGATGGAAAATGTTTCTACTTTTCCTGCTATTAGTTGTTGTAAACTATTGAGATGGGCTTGTATATCCTCTGGATGTGTAATATCTTTAAAATTTTTCTTCAGGACTTCTTCTTGGCTGTAGCCTAAAATTTCACACAAGTTCTGATTAACTTTCAGAAAATGACCATCTAAAGTCTCTAATTTAATTCCCACTGCTGCTTGATTAAAAATAGCTCTAAGTTCTGCCTCACTTTTTTGTAAATCTAAAGTGCGTTGCTTAACCCTGATCTCTAAATCTTGATTGAGTTGTTGTAGAGCTTCTTGTACTCGTTGCCGTTGCAGTTCAGCAGAGGCTCTGGCTGCAAATACTTTGAGAATTCCTTCAAATTTATGCTGGTCAGGTATGGGCTTTTTATCTACTATACATAGTGAGCCAATCGGTTGACCAAAATCATCACTTAAAATAACTCCCATAAAACTTTCGGCTTGCATCACCACCCATCTTTCAGCAGTGGGGAAAAGTTGCTGAATTCCTGAAGGACAGTAGTAAAATCCTTGGTTGAGCAGAATTTCACAAGGCGTTGATTTTGGATTATAGGAAATATTGGATTGTAACTGCCCATCAGACCAAAATCCTAAAGTGTGAACTTGCCCATCAATTAACTCAGTTACTAAGGTGTGAGGGACATCTAAAGTAGAAGAAATATGCTCAACTAATGCTGGGAAAAAATCACGCCCAGTGGTAGAAGCAGTACTTTCGATTAAACTTTGTAAGGCTATTTCAGCTTGTTTGCGTTTTGTAATATCAATTCCTACTGCAACCGCAGCTGTGTTGTACTGATATTTTTGAGCGACGAGCAAGTAATTGCATATTTTGCCGTTAATTTGGGCATCAATAACGCTAGAATCTGCCACATCTTGGCTAGCTAAAAATTTACGCATAAATTCTGTAAATTGCGGGCTATTTTCCATAAAGCCCAATTCTTGACCGACAAAAGCATTGGTAGTCAAGTTAAAACTTTCAGCTAAATGGCGATTAACCCCTAAATAATATCCATCGGAATTTACCCAAGAAACAAACCCAGGTACTGCATCTAAAACCGTTTGTAATTGCTCTTTTGCTTGTTGTAGATTTTTTTCTGCTCGTTTGTATTCTGTAATATCCTCGGAAATACACAATAAGTATTCGGGTTGTTGGTCTTTGTCATACAAAGGAATTTTAGTCGTGTGTAAAATTTTTCTGCCAAAACTGTAGCTGTCAATAGGTTCTTCAGGAATATCTTGAGGTACACCGATAGCAATAGTTTCTAAGTCTTTTTGGCAGAAAAAGTCTGCTTGTTCTTTCGGGAAGAATTCGTAATCTGTTTTGCCAATAGCCTGCTCTGCTGTAATACCAAAAATGTTTTCACAGGTATGATTCCAGAGCTTGAATCTGCCAAAACTTTCTGGTTTGGCATCTTTAACAAAGACTGCCACAGGCAGATTATTAATCATCGACTGTAAAAAGTTGCGAGTCTGTTGGAGTTCCTCTTGTGCTTTTCGACTCTCAGTTATGTCAATACCTGTACAGACGATATACTCAAGTTGATTATCTTTATTAAGTAAAACCTTATTTGACCACGAAATTAAGCGGCGATCGCTATCTTTAGTAACTAAACAAGTTTCGTAACGTTGAGGAAATTCTCTCTTTGGTAAATTTTTAAAAATACCTTTGATACATTCTGTTATTTCATGTAACAGCAGGATATCCCAAACAAATTTTCCCTTCACTTCATCAAATGTATAACCTGTAGCTTGCTCGCAAGTATGATTAAAACGAACAATTCTCCCCTGAAAATCTACTACAATAACCAGAGCATCCGCTAAATTCAAAATTGCAGAAATAAAATTCCGCTCTAATCGCAATTCTGCCTCAATTCTTTGTCGTTCTGCAAGTTTTACTTGTGCATAATTGTAAAGTCTGGCTTGTTGAATCGAAACTGCTAGCAGACTAGCAGGAGTAACTAATCCAATTAATTCTCCTTGCTCTCCGATAATAGGCAAATGGCAAATCTGATGTTTCCTTAGCAAATTTAACGCAGTAAAAATATCTTTAAAATCTGTTAACTTCAGTGTGATTAACTCTTTTGTCATTACTTCCGCAACACTGATTCCCCCTAAATTTTTGCCTTGTGCTGTTAACTTAATTAAATCTCGCTGCGTAATTATCCCTTGCAACTGGGAGTTTTCTATTACTAAAACACAACTAGTAGCTTGAGATGTGATATTATCTATGTTTTTATTTGAGCTTGTCAAAGAATTGGTATCTTTGATTGGCAAGTCATCACAGTTAACTGGCGCTTCATTGATTAGTGCAATCACATCTGAAAGCAAAATCTCAGAGTTAACAATCAGTGGATGACGAATGATCGTCATTTGTAAATTATCAGAGATGATAGAGTTAATAAGCATTATATATAGATGCCTTAAACCAAAAATATCTTTTGTAAAGATATGATTAATATCTTTACTTATAATTTTTTTAAAAACATCAGTATTTTCTATGATAAGAGCATAAAGTCTGCTTAAATTGACGCTCTCTACCGACTACTGACATTAGATTAAAACTCCTTTAATAACTGAAACAGGGAGCGAATATATTAAATAGACTAAACTAGCTAAAAAGGAATATCTTTTGGAAATTATTCAAGATATTGATGAATCATTTCTGTTCGTACTGGGTTTATTATTCATGGGTTAAATCCAAAAGTCATCAAGGAAAAATAGGAATTTTTTATTGATTAAATTCCGAGGATTTACTTGAATTACTATTTGGGATTCGAGAAGAAATACTGAGTAGCTACTCTGAAGTATCTGTAGGAATCAGAAGATTGTATAGAAGGACGGCAATCTGGCTGATGATAAAAATTACTGTTTAGGCGTAGTGAAATCTAGGTGTTGCGCTAAAAAAAAGATTTTGGTGCTACTAATAATCTGTCAAATTCATTTTGATGGTTAGAGAGATGCGATAAATCGCCGTCTCTACTCTTAATTTATCCATCAATTATTTATAGATAGGCTACTAGTCTGGCTATAAGTAAATGAATTTTACAAGCAGCAAATTTACTGAACGTTTTCGGAAGATAACTAGGTATAATTGCGAATTCTATTCATGCTGAACACGGAGGCAAAAAATTTTCAGGGATTTGGAGAAGACATCGTATTGAAGGGCAACTATAGATATATCTCAATTTCCTATCCAGGTATAACTCAATTGATATCAGGCTATTAACATGATGACAATCAAGGTATAATTTTGTTGAAACGCGATCGCGTTTGTATTTTTAACTTATGAGTCATTGCTCTCCCCTTACAATTCTGCTAATTGATGATTGCCTTAGAGATCGGGAAGCATATTGTCGTTTTTTGAAGCAGGACAGGCTGTATACCTATCGTATTTGGGAGTTTGAGACAGCAGCGCAGTCCATGAAATGGTGTCAACAGGAGATGCCAGATATAATTTTGCTGGATTTTAAATTACCTGATGGGGATGGGCTGAAGTTTATTCAGCAATTTCGGGAATGCCATAGCAATACTCAAGCTGCTGTGATTCTGCTGGCAGCAGGACAAGGGGATGAAATCATCGCTGTCCGTGCTATGAAAAGTGGTGTCCAAGATTATTTGCTTAAAGATAAACTCACAGCTGAAGTTCTTCAAGGCGCAATTCATCATGCCGTTGAACGGATACAGCTAACTCGACAGCTTGAACAAAGCCGGGAACAACAACAACTGATTGCCGCGATCGCCATTCAACAGGAGAGTGCATATCAGCAAGCACAGGCAGACCTGGCAAAATGCCAACGGACAGAAGCAGCCCTCAGAAGCGTTTTGGCGATCTGTTCTGGTCGCCTCATTAATTCAGATAAAGACGGTAATCCCATCCACATAGCTGATATCTACGACGAATTTCTCTACGATACGCTACGTGAACGCTTACAAGCTGAACAGAAACTCACTCACAACATAGATTTGCGAGAAGCAATTTTTAACGAATCTGCTGATGCCATCTTTTTGGTTGATCCACAAACGCTGCTCATCCTGGATTGCAATCGGCGGGCAGTAGAACTATTTGAGGCGGCTGACAAAACTGAATTGATCGAGATTAATGGGCAGAAACTCCAGCGCCATCCATTCACCGCCAGCGAAACAGATGCGATCGTGGCAGATATGCAGTCAAAAGGTGTCTGGAGTCGAGAGATTGAATATGTTACTCTCAAAGGTCATATTTTTTGGGGAAACATAGCAGCTAAACCCATTACTGTAGCCGGACGTACTATGAATCTAGTCCGGGTAACTGATATCAGCGAACAGCAAGCTGCGCTACGCGAACGCAAACAAGCCGAGGCACAACTGCGGCAGACGAATGAGCAACTTGCTAACACCAACGTAGAACTTGCCCGTGTCACTCACCTTAAAGACGAATTTCTTGCAAACATGAGCCATGAACTGCGAACACCTCTTAATGCAATTTTGGGGATGTCAGAAGGGTTACAAGAAGGTGTGTTTGGCTCCATCAATGAAAGACAAGTAAAAGCGATCGCCACTATTGAGCGCAGTGGCAGACATTTACTAGAGCTAATCAACGACATTCTAGACCTGTCTAAAATCGAATCTGGCAAATTAGAACTGCAATGGAGTGATGTTTCTGTCAGAAGCCTCTGTGATGCCAGCCTTGTCTTTGTCAAACAGATGGCTTTGAAAAAAAATATTCGTCTTAATATTCATATTGCTGAGAATATTGACAGCATCCAAGTAGACGATCGCCGCCTGCGTCAAGTACTGATAAACCTGTTGAACAACGCTGTCAAGTTCACACCAGAAGGGGGATCTGTAACCCTAGAAGTCCGGCTAGAAGAAATAGGAGAGCATGGGAGTAAAGGAACAGGGGGAGTAAATTTTCCCTTGTCGCCCTCATTTGCCTCATCTTCCCCAAATCTTTGCTTCTATATTAATGACACCGGCATCGGTATTGCTCCTGAAGAAATCGGCAAGCTGTTTCAGCCCTTCATCCAGCTTGACAGCAGCCTCAACCGCCAGTACAGTGGCACTGGTCTGGGTTTGGCGCTAGTACAGCAGATTATTACCCTACATGGAGGAACAGTCTCAGTTAGCAGTGAAGTTGGCCAGGGAAGTTGCTTCACCATCCGTATTCCCTACCGTACTAATTTGCGAACAATACAAGCAACTAATTCATTGCCTAGTTATTGCTTACTTGCTGAGAATGCTCAAGTTTTGATTATCGAAGATTCTGTTGTGGCAGCTGACCAAATTACTCGCTACTTCAGCGAAATGGGAATGGAAACCATCACCTATTCCAAAGGTGAAGGAGCCGTAGAAGAGGTGCTGCGCGTTCAGCCTGGTTTAATTATCCTGGATCTGCAACTACCGAATCTATCGGGTTGGGAGATACTAAATCAACTCAAGACCAACCCAAAAACCAAAAATATTCCAGCAATTATTATTTCAGTTGTGGATGAGCGTAGCAAAGGATTGGCTCAGGGAGCGTTCGAATATCTAGTCAAACCAATTACCCGCGCTCAACTTCAGGTAACTATAGAGAAACTGCAACATTTTACTGGTTCTGAGTCGCCAAATTTAACTGTATTGCCAAAAGCCGCGAAAAAACCACCTTTGATTTTGCTAGCAGAAGATAATCAAACAAATATTGATACCATATCCGATTATCTTGAAAGTCGAGGGTATCATCTCATTTTGGCAAACAATGGACAACAAGCTATTGACCTAGTTAAAGTTCAACGCCCCGACTTAATTGTGATGGACATTCAAATGCCAGAAATGGATGGGTTAGAAGCAATGCGCCGCATCCGTGACGATCGGCAATTTGTAGATATTCCGATTATTGCACTAACAGCGTTAGCTATGCCTGGCGATCGCGAAACTTGTTTAGCCGCTGGAGCCAACGAATATCTTACCAAACCCGTCAAACTCAAGCAGCTTGCACTCACCATTCAACAAGTTTTAGCAAGGTAGCAGAAATTTTTAATGAATACTCAACCTTCTATTTTAGTGATTGATGATGAACCCGATAATTTCGATGTTGTTGAAACCTTGTTGAATAATGAAAACTACGAGCTACACTATGCTTCTAGTGGTCAACAAGCTCTGAATCGCCTCAACAGTCTTCAGCCCGATCTGATTTTGCTGGATGTGATGATGCCCGGCCTAGATGGGATGGAAATATGTCAACGCATCAAAGCTGATCCACAATGGCAGATAGTGCCGATCATTATGGTGACAGCATTAACTGCTAAAGAAGATTTAGCTCGATGTCTAGCAACAGGTGCAGATGACTTCATTAGTAAACCCATCAACGGCGTGGAATTACGAGCCAGGGTTAATTCCATGTTGCGGATTAAGCAGCAGTACGACAGCCTGCAAGTTTTGCTTCAACTGCGAGAAGATATGGCAAACATGATTGTCCACGATCTCCGAAACTCTCTTACCAGTATTGTCCTCGCGGCTGAAATTCTCCGATTTTGCAACTTGTCACCCGAACAGCAACGAGGCAAGGTTGATCAAATTTTATTTGCAGGACAACAGCTACAATCATTGATTAATAGCTTGCTAATCATGGCAAAGCTAGAATCGGGAAAAATGCTTCTCAACTACACAGAAGTAGACCTTTATTTACTCTGTATGTCAGCATTAGCAGATTTTGAAGCGATGGCTACCCAAAAGAACCTGCTTTTGATAGGTGAATTACCTGAACCTGGTGGCATTGTGAAAGTAGATGCAACAATCTTTCGTCGAGTTCTAGATAATTTGCTCTCTAATGCTATTAAGTTCTCCCCATCTAACTCTCAAGTGACCCTACGGGGAGAGTATTTGGCAGCAGGTGGTGCGAAAGTGCAAGTCGCAGATGCAGGCCCCGGAATCCCTGAAGACGTAAGAAAAATCATATTCGATAAATATGAAGTTGCAAGTCGGATACCAGATGTTTGGCAAATTGGTTTAGGATTGGCTTTCTGCAAAATGGCAGTCGAGGCACATTCCGGTAAGATTACCATCGAAGATAATCATCCAAATGGTAGTATCTTTACTGTATTTACTCAAAAATAAATTATTAACTCCAAAATTGCTGCATCTAGTCAGATTTTCAATAGGTACTCCTTTTAACTATTCATCAAGTATTTTGTCAGATTAATGTGTTTTTTTATACTAAAGCAATCCGGCTTGATTTCTGTTCACACAGCGTGACGTAGCTATATTTACTTGCGTGGGCAGGGAACAGGGAATAGGAAAGAAGAGATAGATCGATACTGAGTCTTGTTCAAAAATCAAAGCGGATTGCTATAGCAATAACTCAACTACGCTATTATAAAATTTAATAACTAATTAGCTATTAAAAAATATTATACCGATTATTAAATCTCCCTATGCCAAAAACTAAGCCACACAAGTCCGATCCAGCTGTTCTCGTGGCAGTTGCTGACTACTTCAAGGTTTTATCAGAGGCTAGTCGGTTACAGATTTTAGCCTGTCTAAAATCAGGGCCAATGAATGTAATGGAAATTGCCGAGGTTACTAACTTAGGTCAGGCAAATCTATCTAAGCATCTGAAAGTGTTAACTCAAGCAGGGATTCTATCTCGTCAGCCCAAAGGCACGAGTGCCTATTACGAGATTGCCGAACCAATGATTTTTGAGCTTTGTGAGTTAGCGTGCGATCGCATTAGTGAACGCGTGCAACAGCAGGCTGAAAGCTTGAAAGTCCTTCGAAGCAAAACAGCAGTTTTTTAAAAAATACCTGATGCCTTAATTGGGTAAAAAAATGCCCTCCTAGCTGCTGGTAGTTAGGGGCACAACGATTATGCCCCTACAAATGATTCATATTCCCTTTAATCTTCGTCAAGGGCTGGGAAAGCTTCTTCAATTTGCCACAACTTATCTTTGTTTTCAACAAACCAAATACGAGTTTTGGGAGTTAATTTACTCCAAATAACTTCAACAGGGATGTGGGGAGATGCATATTGGTACTCCTGACCAAGTGACTTGAGATTGTCTGCCACATCGTGGGGAATTCCGAATTGTTCCCAGTCAACTGTTATATGTCTTCCCGAAACTCCGGCTGTGGGGTCGAAAATCAATTGTGCTGATCTGACTAAATCAGCAAAGTGTTTCGGTTTGAGTTTGGTGATCTCTTGAAGTTGGAGTGATTCGTTATGCTCTTGAGACATTATCGCCGCAGTGGTAAAGATTAGTGGTGTTTGAACTTACTGGCAGAGACTTTGATCCCAATATTTTTACTTTAGCGCAGAGCCGCTAACTTGATCTTGATTTAATCAGACACTAATTTTCAGACCATCTAAAAAGAAACAATGCGATAGCTGTGCCAACGTCAAGGAAGAACATACTCATAGCTGTATAATTTGCAGCATTTTTTCATGTCGGGTGGCAATGCAGTGAAATTACCACTGCTTATGTCTCGTTTTTAGGCACGGTATTTAGGTTATAAAGATGGTTATTTTAAAGCTTTTGAAATTTTTCGCTAATCTGTAGAAGCTAGATTCTTTACTGAAATAGCAACGCCAGAATTATCAAGCTGCACTACGCCAGTAAGTCTGGCTGCGCGAACACAAATTAAAGCGGATTCCTTTAAGATACAAAACTATTGCTATATCTATTGCAGTTTAGCTTAGGTCAATGCCAAAATGTAAATACATTTTTCCCAGTCAAACAATAGGATAAAACAATGAGCATGAACGTAAAATTACTAGAATTATCTGGAATTTTAGATGGTATTAGAGGTAATGAACTGCGTCGTGAAGTTAGCGATATTCTGCTAACTGGAGCCGATATATTGTTACTTGATATGAAAGAAGTAAAGTTTATCGATAGCTCTGGTTTAGGTGCTTTAGTCTCAGCAATGCAAATGGCGCGAAATGCTAATACTAAACTTTTTGTTTGTTCAATCAGCGATCAAGTCAGAATGTTATTTGAATTGACTAAAATGGATAGAATTTTTCAAACCTTTGCTGACCAAGATGAATTCAATCGCCAAGTATTGGCAACACAGTAAGCTCCTAGACGATCCTAAATTTGAATCTGCACACTTGACTATACTAACCAAAATTAACTTTTACCAAAGAGAAGTCATCATCAAGATTATCTTGATAATTTAAGGTAATAATGTTCGCCAATAGTTGATTTAGAACACAGGGGTCTTTTAGACTATATTTAGTTAGTAAGTCAATGAAAGCATCAATACCCCAAATTTTACCATCTGACTGATTAATTTCATAAACACCATCACTAAAAATGTATAAAATACTGTTCTCTTCGATCTGAAAAATAGCATCTTCAAACTGGACATCAGGTAAAAAGCCAATTGGGAGATCCAAAGAACTTAGCTGTTTAACTTGGATACTTGTTGTAGAGGTATTCGATAAGAGTAAAGCTGGTGGATGTCCGGCGTTGGCATAAATAAGTTGACGTTTCAGGCGGTGATAAACTCCATACCAGATTGTGAAGTATTTATCACCGTGCTTTGTCATTTGAAAGGCGTGATTGAGCGCTTTTAGGACTTCACTTGGTTGACAAAAGTTGGTGTTTGGTAAAGATTGCGATCGCAAAACATTCAGCACGGATACAGATAGGAGGGCTGAACCCACGCCATGACCTGATACATCCAACAAATAAATTGCCAAATTATCCTCGTCGATCCAATAATGGTCAAAGCAATCACCTCCTAGCTGTGCTGAGGGAATAAACAGATTTTCTGTAGTTACTGCTCCTACGAGCGGTGAGGGTAAGAGCGATCGCACATAATCAGCAGCCTCAGCTAATTCTGCCTCCAAAATTTGCTTTTGGGTTTGTAAATCTTGATTTAGTGTCTCCAAAACTTCTTTTTGACTTTGTAAATCCTGATTTAACTGGTGTAATCTTAGTCCTGCTCTTACCCGCGCTTTCAATTCATTCATCTCTATTGGTTTAGAGATAAACTCATCTGCTCCAGCGTCAAGTCCTCTAACTCGATCTTCCTCCTCTCCTCGAGCTGCTCCCCTAGCCGTTAATAGAATAAAAAAAGTGGTTGCTAACTCTGGATCTGTTCTAATTCGACGACACACTTCTAGCCCATCTACCTCGGACATCATCCAGTCACAGATAATCAGAGCAGGACGTAGTAATTGTGCTTGTCTAATTCCTTCCTCGCCATTTTTGGCGACACTGGTATCATAACCTTGATTTTGGAGTGTTTTTTTCAGTACTGTTCGCACTATAGGGTCATCATCAATAACCAAAATTTTAAACATAAATTAAAGTTTACTAAGTAGATTGAAGAAGAATTTAGAAGTCAGAATGGGCTACGTGTAGCGTAGCGTCCCGCAGGCTTGACGCTCTGCTATCCGCTCTTTCCGTCAGAATTCATTCTGAATTCTGCTTCGCTTAAAAAGAAGTAATTACTCTAATTCAACTTATATGCAATTTAGTTTTAAATGTATAGTGAAAATACTCAAATTAAATAAATTAAATACGAATAGGATCGTCTCGAAATATTTTATTGGTTAAGAAGTGAAAAATAAAATTTATCTAAAAGTCAACACAGACCTTACAGCATCATCTCAAGTATTATTTTGGTTCGATCAGATGAATCAGCCGCCTATTCTTAACAAAGAAGTTTGGTGGCAATGTCAAACACTTTTGATGGAAGGCTTCACTAACATAGTTGAACATGCACACAAAAACTTACCTATTGAAACTCCTATTGAAATAGAAGCTGTACGGGTAAATAAATATATAGAAATTCGCATTTGGTCTCAAGGTGAACCATTTGACTTAGAGCAGCAATTGCGGCAAATATCTGAATTTGATGAGAATGAGCAAGAGCGCGGGCGGGGTTTAAAAATTATGTCTGCCATTGCCGACAAATTGAGTTATGAGCCAACAGAAGACAATCGTTACTGTTTATTTATTAGTAAATATTATTAATCATCTTATCTGAGATTTGCTAGCTTAATTATTAGCTAGAAGCAAAAAAATCTAAAGTGCTTCATGCAGCGAGACTCAATATTTTACCAACTTTTACAAGCATCCCCACCAATGAATGCAGATAGTTATCAATTCGATTTGGTCGCCGTTAAAAAATTAAATATTCAAATTTACGTGGTATTTTTACCACCAAAAACAAGTAACTTGGCACAATCAAATCAACTATATAAATAAGAACTAGCTAGAGTAAAACCCTTATAGCTATTGCCTATTTTCTTATTCCAACAAGAATTATTTACGGCCGCTTCCTTATCTCGTGATTAAAAACTCTTGGATACATTTAACAAACTCTTCTAACTCTGAGATTAAGTGAGTAGTACCTCGACGTTCTTGATTGTGAGCTAATTGTTCTAATTTTTGTGCTGCTAAATGCATGGTTATAGCTCCAATATTGGCACTAGCACCTTTAATTTGATGAGTTTGGAGCGCTAGTTGCTCATAGTCATTATCTGCGATCGCTATTTTAATGATCTCTAAACGAGGTTGCATATCTTCAACAAATATTTCCAGTAGTTCTAATTCAAATTCTGAGTTGTTTTCCGAGAGCTGATGCAAGCGTTCCCAATCAATTGGGAGGTCAACTGAACCTATATCTGTTGTAGAAACTTTCTGCTCTAAAACATATATTTCTTTTGCCTGGAATATCACACTTCCCCAACGCTGTAGCGCCGCCGCTAATTTCTCTTTGATTACTGGCTTGCTGAGATAATCGTCCATTCCTGCATTTATACACATCTGTTGATCTTCTTTCATCGCATTAGCTGTCATCGCAATTACTACAGGGCGACGACTATTGACAAAGCTGCTTTCTTGCCAACGATGAATTTCTTTTGTAGTTTCTAAACCATCGAGAACAGGCATTTGGCAATCCATCAAAATTAAATCGTAGGGGATTTTTTCTAATAGCTGCAAAACTTCTTTCCCATTACCAGCAACATCTGCGCTATAACCTAGGCTTTGGAGTTGCTTCAAAGCAACTTTCTGATTCACCAAATTATCTTCAGCTAAGAGAATTCTTAATTTGTGGAAGTCACGAGCTAGGAGGCGGGAGCTAGGAGAATGATCGTTGCTGTTGTTTTCGTAATCTTTTAGTTTTAACTCTTGACTTCTGACTTCTGTCTCCTCCTTTATCTGCGTTCCTAAGATAGTCATGATGGTATCGAGGAGTCGGGATGGCTTAACAGGTTTGACCAAATAAGCCGCAAATCCTATTTTTAGCGCTCGTTGGATTTCATAGCGTTGATTAGTAGAGGTAAGCATAATCAAAGGTAGCCCAGCGATCGCTGAATTTGCTTTAATTTGCTCTCCCAAGGTCATGCCATCTATTTCTGGCATCTGCATATCAATCACAGCAATGTCATAAAGATTTTTTTGCTTGGCAGCCTCCTCAATAGCTTTGAGGGCAATAGTAGCCGAAGCAGCCTGATCTACTAACATTCCCCAACGGGTAGCTTGATGATGGATAATTTTGCGATTAGTAGCATTGTCATCCACCACTAACAAGCGCCGATTAGTCAGAAGTTCGCGATCGCTTTCTGAGGAAATCGGGTGAAGTTGCTGGGCAAGAGTTACTTCAAACCAAAATTTAGATCCTTTGCCCAACCGACTTTCTACGCCAATTTCTCCTCCCATCAAGCTTACGAGTTGCTTGCAGATGGCTAATCCCAAACCTGTGCCGCCATACTTGCGGGTGGTGGAGGCATCTACTTGGGTGAATGGGGTAAAGAGTTTGCATTGGTCTTCAGAGGTAATGCCAAGACCGGTATCTGTGATGGCAAAATAAATGGTGGCTGTAGTAGAGGAAAGCCTTCGCAATTCTGCTCTGACTACTACCTCTCCATTGCTGGTGAACTTGATCGCATTGCTGATTAGGTTCATCAGAATTTGCCGCAGGCGGCCAGCATCACCTTGGAGTTGGGTGGGAACGTTGGGATAGATTAACGCTGCAATTTCTAATCCTTTATTATGGGCTGAGGGAGCTAATAATTCCAACACTTCTTCTAGACAGGAAGATAAGTCAAAATCTAGAGTTTCTAGTGCCATTTCCCCAGCCTCAAGTTTGGACAAATCCAAAATTTCGTTGATGAGGCTTAAAAGAGCATCTCCACTAATGCGAATAGTTTCGATAAAATCCTGTTGCTCTGAGTTTAGGGGAGTTTCTAACATTAAGCCTGTCATCCCCAACACAGCATTCATTGGAGTCCGAATTTCATGACTCATGTTTGCTAAAAAGGCACTTTTGGTTTTAGAAGCTAATTCAGCTTGATGACGAGCAACTTCAAGTTCTCTTCGCTGTTGAGTTTCTGCATATAACATTTGGGCTTGGGCTAAGGCAATACCTACTTGATCGGCTATTTGTCGTAAAAGATGAGTTTCAAAGCTAGACCACTGACGGGAACTGCCACACTGATGGACAATTAGCAAACCGCAGAGTTCTTCTTTGACAAGAATGGGTATGACTAAATTGGATTTGACCCCAAATTGTTGCAGTAATTCTATGTGCCTTTTTTGAATTTCCACTATATCTAAGTCAGCAAGCTCTAGATTCCGTTTTTGACGATATTGCTGTAGATAGTACTGTTGTGTATATTCCGCTTGAAAATAAGAATCAGTGAGCTTTTTCTCTTTAATTGTCAGCCAGCCAGAAACTACTGCCTCAACTACAGTGCTTCCAGATCCATCTGTCAAAGGTTGATAAATCAAAACTCGATCGCTATGGAGAATTTTTTGTACCTCCGTAACACTGACTTGGAGAATTTCTTGGATTTTCAAAGACTGACGAATCTTAAGGGTGATTTCAGTAAATAGTTGCGATCGCAAATTTTGGCGTTGGAGTTCTTCTTCTGCCTGCTTGCGCTCAATAAACTGCCCTACTTGCTCACCAATAGAATTCATGACTTTTGCCAAATCTTGGTCAGGTTGCTGGATTTCATGGCTAAAGCAGGTAATGACACCAAGGATGTTTTTACCACTATGGATCGGAAAACCAAAAGCTCCGTGCAGTTCTGCTTGGACAGCGATTCGAGAGCGGATGAAATCTTTGTCTTTAACTACATCAACAATCCAAACAGGTTCAGCACTGTCCCAAACACGACCAGGCAGGCCAATTCCTGATGCAAAGGTGGTCTGCTGACTAAGGATCTCAAATTCTTGCATTCCTGAAGACATTTTATACCATGAATTCAGTAAACTTAGTAGATTCGCTCGCTGATTTACCATCCAAATTTCACTTAGATCCCATTCCAAACTCTCGCAGATTCCTTGCAGGATTTGGGGCATAGCTTCACTGATTGTAGTTGACTCTGCTAAGACGCGCGTTGTAGAGTACTGGGCTTTGAGGTGCTGTTCTGCTCGTTTGCGTAAACGAAGCTCGTCGTAGACATCGCTAATATCAATACCTGTAGCAACAATGTATTCAACGCAACCCTCATCATCTTTCAAAATAGCATTAGCCCATGAAATTAGCCGCAGACTGCCATCCTTTGCTACCCAATAATTTTCATATTCTTTGGGCGCTTCACCAGTTCGCAACTGTTCAAAAACTGCTTTAACTGGTTCTACCTGTTCAGGAATGAGAAATAGGTTCCAGAAATGCCTTCCTCTCACCTCATCGAATGAGTAACCAGTTGTTTGTTCACAAGCTTGATTGAAGCGAACGATCTGCCCTTGTGTATCCAGAACTATTACCAAGGCGCTAGCTGTATCAAGAACTGCTGAAATAAAGTTGCGTTCTTGGTTTAGCGTTTCCTCTGTTAATTTACGTTCTTTTACCTCACGATAAATGAAGTAGTAGACTATAGCCAGAGTGATAAAACTTAGGCAAATAGCGATCGCAAGTGTCAAAACTGTGTTGTTTGCACTGGCTTTTGCCGCTTGTGACTGCTGTTGAAGCAACCTTTTATCCTCATTCTCGATCTCATGGATGACCTTGCGAATATCATCCATAATATATTTCCCCTGATTTGTCTGGATTACCTGCAACGCTGCCTCGAATCCCTGATTTTGACGCAGGTATATAGTCTGCTTGAGTATGGCAAATTTTGCAGCTATCAGAGATTCAAGGGCGGCAAACTGCTTTTGTTGGCTAGGTTGATCTGCGATTAAATCCTTCAGTTCTACAATTTTTTGATCGATGTTTACAACTACTGCTTGATAAGGTTCCAGATAACTTTCTTGTCCAGTCAGGATATAACCGCGTTGTCCAGTCTCAGCATCCTTCATCTCGGACAGTAATTCTTCTAGCTTATTGATTTTATCTTGGGTTTTTTGTACCTGATTACTAGCATCAATCAATATGCGTGTATTTTGATAAGAAATCACGCCAATCAAAACTAAAATTGCCGATGCTAACCCAAACCCTCCGGCTACTGTTTTAAAAAATTGTTTGCGTCTCTTGTGTGCCTGTTTACGTGTATGAGTGACCAATACCAAACTTGCTAAGTTACGCCGCATTTCTAATTGCTTGATTACCTGGCGACCGATAATTCGCAATGCTTCAACTTGTTCTGGGGAGAGGTTTCTTGGTACACGGTCAATGACACAAAGTGTTCCTAGTGCATATCCTTCAGGGTTAGTTAACGGTACACCAGCATAAAATCGAATATCCGGGTCAGAGGTGACTAGCGGGTTTGTCGCAAACCTTTCGTCTTGTGTGGCATCAGGCACAACAAAAACTTCCGGTTGCAGAATAGCATGGGCGCAGAATGCCAAATCTCGCGGTGTTTCTGGGGCTTCCATTCCAACTTTGGATTTGAACCACTGGCGATCGCTATCAATTAAACTTATTAAGGCAATAGGAGTGCCACAAATATATGAGGCTAAATGGGTGAGATCGTCAAAGGCAGCTTCCGAATGAGTATCGAGGATCTTATACTCCAAAAGAGATTCGATTCGCTGTATTTCGTTATCAGGTAATGGTGCTTTCATTCTTCAGCCTTATCAGTGACTACTAAAATTTGACTCGCAACTGTCCTGTCAAGGAATTACCACCGTAAGCACTTCCCCCGGTTTCTTGATTTCGGACATTACTAAAGCTATAGCCAAGGTCTGCCTCTATATTTGGTGAAACCTTTACCGTACAGCGTGTTTGATAGGTATTGGCGTTATCAAATTCTCCTTTAAGTCGCTGCTGTCCTAAGTTGGCAGCGAGGCGACAGCGTAAGAAATTAGCAATATCTCCTTCCCAAGCCACCTCAGCGTTGTAAACTAGAAAATCTGGTGGGGAAAAATAGCCACTTGTGCGTTCTAAATCGCGATCGAAACTCAAATTGAATAAGTTAGCTGCCAGAGAAAACTGTCCAAACTTGCGTTCTAGCCGACTAAATGACTGCACCTCGGAATTACCATCGTTGTAACTACCCAAACGCAATGATGAAAACAAGCTGGTGTTACCGTCAATCTGCCAGTATAAATCAGGCCCAAATCGCCAAGCAGTAATTTGATTGTCTAAAGTTCGGGCATTGGATTTATAAGGGCCTTGTTCTAAATTACCTGATAGTACTACTACCGATAGCAATCGACCTGATGACGAAACTTGCGGTGGCGAAATGGGAGCCTCCACCTTCGCATTGAGATTGATAGCTGTAGGTAAACGATTGAAGACATCGACTCCGGCTGCTGTTTGCAGAGTTACTTGCCCAATTTTTCCTTGCCATCCAACTTGCAAGGGAAAATTCGTAATTGATTCAACACCGCGTTGTTCAAATAAGTTAAAACCTGTTTTCACAAATATTTTATTGCCATTACTCAATCGAAACTGAACCGTTGGTTCAAAAAAGAAATTGGTTTGGCCAAAGTTATCTGTGTCATAGCGATAGTCCGTATGAATACTTTCCAAAACTGCATCCGGCGTTCTTGGTTCGGTGGAAGTTTTTGGTGGACTAGAATTCTGCGGTGGTTCGGGTAGCGCTGGACGTAATTGCAAATCAGGATTGAAGTTTTCGGGTGCCGCCATCAAAATAGGTGTTGGCTCAGGATTTACTTTGCTGACTCCCTCAATCAATTCTGAAGGTGATTTCCAGGTCTGATGTGCTTGGGCAGCTTGTAACTTAGCTTCTGATAATGTCCAAATACCTACGCTACAGATTACTCCCAATTGAATCTGTAGGCATCTCCAAATCAACCCTGTGTACGAACTATGTGGAGAAATAAAGAAATAAAGTATAAAATTATCTGCCATCGGTAAATACTATAGTTGTAAATAAAAAACTTGCTGCCAAAGAAAGAGTTTTCTGGCTGCTAGCTCATGTATTCAGCTTGGAATTATGATGCCCAAAATATATACTTGTTAAGACATGGCAAAGAAAAAAGGTATTAATTTTATATACCTGCCCCTTGACTGTCTAAATTAGTATTTTTTGCAAGAGCGTCTTGCAATTTTTAGTTAATAATTTTTAATTGGAAGCGTACTCTTAGATAGAAGCAAGCTAGCAAGAGGTCTCGTAGAGAAGCGACTTGACCGCTCAATGATCCATCTAGCAGCAACGAGATTGACATCCTCACCGCCGTGTTCGCCCTTGACGTTCCCGTTCGCGCAGCGTCTCCGTCAGGAGAAGGGTACGCACGGTGATTCTGGAGTAATGAGTAATGAGTAATAAGTAATGAGTAAATACCCATTTTTTATCCACTCATTACTCCTTACTCATTACTTTAAAGCCGTGCTGGAAACATGGGGTTTTAAACCCATTTTTCTGATAAACCCAGATTGCCCTCAATACTTGTCGGTTAAGGAGAAAAGGGGAATGGTAAAGGGGAAAGAAAAACCTTTAATCCAAACCTAGTAACCTTTTCCCCAAACCAAATTTCAGTTTAAAATCCAAAACCCGAGCAGTATTGGGTTTGATAACTAGCCATGCAGCATCATTAGGAGTGTGTTCTAGGAAAAGTTTAAGGGTACAAGGGTAAGGGATGAATTTAAACCCTTACCCTTTTCCCTTTAACCGAGAAGTATTTCCTTGAGCCCTATTGGTAATTCAAGATAGCTGGCAGATTTTTGAGATTTGGCGAGATATTCTGGTGAATAGTTACTGTAATTTTGAGCCACTGCCAACTGTTGTTTTTGAGTCTGCTGTTGCCATTTCAGAGTTTTTAGTATTGTCAACCTCAAGAGATCGGAGTAATTCTCGAATTACGTCTGTTGCTGGCCTTCCTGTCAAAGCACAGTAGTGTTCAAGTTTCTTCATTTCCTCAGCAGTGAGATTTACTGTTAGCCGTTTAACAGCCCATTTTTTATTCATGATCCTCTTTTTTCTTTAAAATTTTGCTTTTTGTCGAAATCACCAAGTCATTATGATTGTTCCCGTAGTGCATAGCCTACACCACGGACTGTATGAATCAAACGCTTTTCATTATTCTCTTCCAATTTGAGTCGCAGATAACGAATATATACTTCAATAATATTAGAATCACCCATGAAATCGTAACCCCAAACTTTCTCTAAAATTTGATCTCTAGTAAACACCTGACGGGGATGTGAAAGGAGATATTCTAATAAGTCAAACTCTTTTGCTGTTAACTCAATACTTCGTTTTTCCCGAAAAACTTCACGGGTGCGGCGATTTAAGCTTAAATCTTCAAATTGCAGCAAATCTTCGGCTGTTTCTTGCGTGCGGCGCAGATGGGCGCGAATTCTAGCTAGTAATTCCTCAATGCTGAAGGGCTTAACTACATAATCATCGGCTCCCGCATCTAATCCGGCGACGCGATCGCTCACTTCATCTTTTGCTGTCAATAAAATTACTGGTACTGTACTACCTGTTGCTCGCAAACGCCGACAAATTTCTAAACCTGTTAAACCTGGTAACATCCAATCCAGAATCGCTAAATCTGGCGATGAGTCTCGCGCTAGGGTAAGACCAGCAATCCCATCATGAGCTACACTTACTCGGTATCCTTCGCTACTTAGCTCTAATTCGACAAATCGTGCTAGTTTGACTTCATCTTCCACCAAAAGGATATGTGCTGTCATAAGTTTGCTCCTGCTGCCTCCTCTGTCTTCTTTTCTGTTTTTCAGCACTGAGGGATATTTTGAATAATGGGACAAATTGTATCTTCATACTGGTCGCCGATATTCTTCCAGCCTGAAAGTAATCCCTTTATTTCAGATCGCAAAGTTAACAACTGATCGATTTGGCGATCAATTTGCAAAAGCTTGTCCTGGAGCTTTTCTTTGATTTCACCACAGGGAGCTTGTCCTTGGTCATAGACCTGAAGAATATTTCCAATCTCCTCTAAGCTCAGACCAAGATTTTGTGCCCTTTTAATGAACGCTAGACGAGTCAGCACATCCATTGAAAACTGACGAAAGCCTCCCTCTGTTCGTCTTGATGATTTGATTAAACCTAAACTCTCGTAATAGCGAATTGTCCTGATAGGAATTCCGCTTATATCTGTTACCTGACCAATTAAAAGCAGTTTTGTCTCCTGAGTTAACACGGCAGATTTTCCCAAATATTGTAATTATTATTACATATTTATACTAATTTATTAATTCAGATGAGAGTTTAGCCAAATCTTGGTATCAGTAGTTGAAATTTTTATTTAATTAGAGATATTACTAAGTTTTGATTTTTCCGATATCTATTATGAATAGATGTTGGCTGATACTATCTAATAATTAATTAGTATAATTTTAACATTTTTAATCTAATTTACTCAATATTTTACGCCTAAAATTTTATCTATTTGTTGAGTGACTATTTCTCATAGTACTGAAAGTAACTGTTTTTTTTTAGTTCGCATGTTACTTCTAGATCAACTGCTTCACCTCAAGTGAAACCATAAAAATGAATCTCAACTCGCAGACTTCTAGCTCAACCCGTAAACCTAAAACTTTCAATAATCCAGAACGTTTTATTGAAGGATGGTATTGGGTAATACCCTCTCGAAATCTGCGGGTGGGTGAAGTAAAACCTGTCACGATTTTGGGCAGAGAACTAGTGATTTACCGTGGTAAGGACAGAAGAGTAACTACCTTTGATGCCTACTGTCCCCACATGGGCGCTCATCTTGCTGAAGGCAAAGTTGAGGGTAATGCACTCCGTTGTTTCTTCCATCACTGGAAATTTGATGCTGAAGGGATGTGTATTGATATCCCATGTTTAGATACGCCGCCTTCCCTAAAGTTACAAAGTTGGCCCACTGCTGAAAAGTACGGCATGATTTGGGTTTGGACTGGAGAAATACCACAACAACCTCTACCTTTTATTCCCGAATTAGAACAAAAAGAGTGTGATATCGCTATCCATTCTCACTTTGTGATGAACTGTCACCCCAATGTGGTGATGATTAATGCGATTGATACTCAACATATCAATACAGTTCACAAACTGCCAATAAAAATTATTTTTGAAAGACAGGAACTGAACGAAAATGCAATTATCTTCAGTAACACTACAAACATTAAAGAGAATTCATCTTTCATTAAACTCATCCGTCTTTTCTACAAAAATGCCATAACTTACAGTATTTGCTATTGGTACGGTAGCATTGGCATTGTGACACTTGGTCCCGATTTCTTCCATGTCCACACAATGTTTGCAGTTCGCCTCCATGAAGGTGGAAAAGCTGAAGGTCAAATCCTGTTAATTACTAAGAAACGTAAAGGATTTTTTGGTTGGTTATCCAATCGAATTGTGTTATGGCTGACTAAGATTGCAGGTAAATTTTTTCTTATGGGTGACATCAAGATTGTCCAAACAATTAAGTTTGATTTGAAAACTCCAATCAAAGCAGATCAGTCAATCATGCAGTTTATTAACCATGTTGAAAGGCAGCAATCTCTAATGTGGGGGACTTGGCAAGAAGCGCGATCGCGCGATGTAGAGAGCAAGCCCAAGCGTGAGAGATGGCAAGATACAACGAGTAATGACTAATATCATGTCTACATTGACCAAAATTCTGTTGAAGCTTACAAAGCCATAGCTTGACAGAATAATTATTTTATAGTCAATTAAATGGACATGATATGACAGCTAATAAAAGTTAAAAGTTCAACAAATTACTTTTAACTTTTAATTTATTTTTTACTGGGTTCCTAAATTAATAAAAAGAAGTGGCAAAGCCACTTCCTAATTCCCAGGTAGAACCTAAGTTATGAGTATAACGATTACAAAAATTTGAAATAGTATAAACAAACACCAATTAGCTGAATATCTGTATTTTCCTTGTTTTCTGGGTGAGAAAATCGTAATTTCGATGCGCTAAATAACTGTATATTTACATAAGTCTCATGATTATAATGCAGACTCAAGTGTAAGTTTTTCTACTGGATAGGCAACGCGATCGCGATCAATCAGTATATTTACTATAGCCCTTGCATTTTTGAGCGTGACAGGTAAATCTGCATCTACGCTAATGAGTAAGGCATAACCGTTGGTAAAGATTTGGTTCGTCATACATAGCAAGTAACCCGATGTTTAGCATACCACTACTCACCTGGGTTAAGTACAACGATAATTTCTGTAAGTGTTATTCCCAAAGGTTTCCAATGGCGATCGCTGGAGGAAAAAGTACTATCCCCAGAAACAGCTTGGTAGTCATTAGCAAACTTTTCGTAAGCATTGGGAGCAGCGTCTACTCGTAAAATCAGTTTGCCTTGATAACGGGATAATTTACTACTATCCAACAAAATCGTACCGCCATAATCCCAGGCCAATCCATAAAGTTTAAAATTACCTAATTTCTTGCGTAACTCGCTCAATGGGGTTCCAACACTAATACCTTCGCGGGTTTTCCAAGCTGAACCCAGGTTACGCACATCTAGAGGTTTAGTACGAGTATTATCACTCCAAACTATTAGCAGAGAACGCCCCTGATTTAGATTTACCTGAGTAGCAGCGAAACTCCCTATTCCTTCAGCACCGGAAATGGTTTTATCAACGAGATGGGATGCACCAAACAGCTTCACTAAATCTTGCTTGGTGGTTGTGCGTGTTATTGGCCCCACTCGTTCGCCAGGAACAATCAAGGTGTTTGTTAATAATTGCGATTTAGCAACAGTAATTGGATGATTGATTTTCTGGGGTAGTGCAAAGGCTGGATTTGCTGAATAGTTTAGTAATAAAGCTAAAGTAGCTGTAGCAATGCCTTTGATTGATGAATTCATAGGTTCTATTCTTGGGTAGTAAAATATGAGTCAAATGTACTCATAGTTTAACTACTACAATTTACCAACGATAGATTCCCGATTTTCCAAAAATTTTATTTCATCGCTCTAGTTGCATTTAAAATTGCCAGCAATGCTACTCCAACATCAGCAAAGACAGCTTCCCACATTGTCGCTATACCTAAAATACCCAATCCAATAAACACAGCTTTAATTGCTAAAGCAAAGCCAATATTTTGCCAAACAATTTTGCGAGTTTTTCTGGCGATTTGTATTGCTTCTGCTACCTTTGATGGCGCATCTGTCATGATCACAATATCAGCAGTTTCGATGGCTGCATCTGAACCTAAGCCACCCATTGCCATCCCAACATCGGCTCTAGCAATCACTGGCGCATCATTAATACCATCCCCAACAAAGGCAACTTTACCATGCTTGCCGGCGGTGCTGAGTAATTTTTCAATGGCATTAACTTTTTCTTCTGGTAATAAGTCTGCTTCGTAAGTATCTATGCCTAGCTGTTCGGCAATTCGGGAAGCGATCGCTTGATTATCTCCTGTCAACATTACTGTTCTTTCTACACCCATTTTCTTGAGTGCTTGAATAGCGTGTCTCGCATCTTCTTTTAGTTCATCAGCAATGACAATATACCCAACGTAAATATTATCCACTGCTAAATGAACAACTGTTCCCTCTAGCTGGCAATTATCATGAGCAATATTCTCTCTGTGGAGTAGGCGATCGCTTCCCGCTATCACTACCCTATTTTCAACCTTGGCTCTAATTCCATAGCCTGCAATCTCTTCATAATCTCTCACCTCAAATTCATCAATCTTTCCCCCATAAGCCTTAAGGATAGATTGAGCGATGGGATGATTTGAGTGCGATTCTACTTGGGCAGCTAATTGCAGCAATTCTGTTTCATTGTAGCCATTTAATGCTACTGTCTTTACTACTTTAAATACGCCTTTAGTTAACGTTCCAGTTTTATCAAATACAACTGTATTGACTGCATTTAGAGTATCTAAAAAAGTAGAGCCTTTAACCAAAATCCCCCGTCTAGCTGCACCTCCCACACCTCCAAAGTAACCTAACGGAATACTGATAACGAGTCCACAGGGACAGGAAATAACTAGCAAAATTAAGGCACGATAAATCCATTCTGAAGAACTCGCACCAGAAATGAATAAAGGAGGTAATAAAGCAACTGCTAGAGATATAAAAACTACTATTGGCGTATAATATCGGGCAAATTTAGTAATGAATTTTTCTGTCTCTGCTTTTTTGCTTTTAGCATTTTGCACCAAGTCTAAAATCTTGGCAATAGCAGAGTCATCAAATAGTTTGGTGACTCTAATGCTGAGAACACCCATTTTATTTATCATCCCAGCCAAAACTATTTCACCCAGTCTCACTGTTCGCGGTACAGATTCTCCAGTTAATGCAGATGTATCAACTTGCGAATTTCCATCTATAATCTCACCATCCAAGGGAATCTTTTCCCCCGGTTTGACGACGATAATATCTCCAATATTTACTGTTTCTGGGCTGACTTTTTTTAGTCCCCCCTCTATTTGGATATTTGCATAATCAGGGCGGACTTCTAATAAAGCTTTAATAGAATTACGAGAACGACTAACGGCAAGATCCTGGAACAATTCGCCAATTTTATAAAATAGCATGACTCCGACAGCTTCGGGCAATTTATGAATTGCGATCGCGCCTAGTGTTGCTACTGTCATCAAAAAAGTTTCATCAAATAATCTACCTTTAAGAATATTGCGTCCAGCAGTTTTTAAAACACTCCATCCACTCAATAAATAGGCAGGGATGAAAAGCAGATATTCACCTATTGAGTAGAATGTATTGTGTAATTGATTTTCAAAAATTACACCAGGCACATATAAACTTAAAATTGCTACCAAAGGCAATACCTCATTTTTTAGATTGAATTCTCCACCGTGATCGTGATTATGGTCATGGTTATGATTTTCATCATGATTGTGATTATGATTCTCGTGATGGTCATGTTCACAACTGCAACAACCTGAAGATTCTGAATGTATTTTTTGCTTCATTTTTTGTGTTGAGGCTAGTAAATTACTTGGTATATGAGCCTTTTTCCAAATGTAATAAAAAAAAGAGATTTTTACAAGTTGAACATTTAAGAATGAGAATCTATATCAGATTTTTTACTAAATACTTATGCTATCTTTTGGTTCAAATTAAAATTTATAATTTTGTAAGGATAGCTATAGCAGTTATCAACTTTGTAAAATAATCTAAGATGTAATTTTTGTTCGTAGTGAGCGATTTATCGCTCTGCATAAGATTTTAAAGGTCTTGATCCGCAAACTTCAAGCCTGTTTGACTGGCTTAATTCTGCTATGACAACTACTTTGCGATCAAACTGGGTAGATATGGAACTTTCTTAAATAACAAGTGTCAAGCTAGCTATTCTTAGGGGAACCCACTTGAAGTTTGAAAGTGAATCGAATACCCTAAGCTAGTAGACAATTTTCTCAAGGAAATCTATGAACAAAAAAATTCTTCTGAATTTGCTTTCCACTTCCTCAATCTTTGTGTCCATGATGTCTACGCTGGTAGCATTTCATCCTGCCCATGCTAGTGGTAGTATTACACAGCGATTGATGCACACAGAAGATGGTCGTACCTGTATCACTAACCCACATGGTGGAAAAGATTTTGTGTGCATTCGAGATTCAGAGAGAAAGAAACCGTACACCTCATCTGCACGTTCCTCAACTATTGTCACATCAGTATCAGATCAGAATGTTGCTATGTTGAACTTTACTGATGAAGAAAGTGATGCAGCAATCAGGGTATTTGGATGCGACTGTCCATTATGTATAAATTCTTTGCGTCAGTTGCAGGGTACTGGAAACTTGGTGTACTAAGGTTGAATAGCGCTTATAGCGACTACAACTTCTGTTAAATACGTGTGATTAATTACGTATAGAAGATATACGAAACCAAAAAAGCATTTTTAACTATGTACCACTACTATTAAATTTAAATTCATTCTTGGGGCGGTTTGTCTGACTTTTCACGGCATCTGGAAAACCTCTCTCTAAATCTCTCTCCTAAAAGGAGAGAGACTTTGAATTTTCCCCCTTCTCGTGTCGGGAAGGGGGTTAGGTTTTTGGTTAACTTTTCCACATAACGTGAAAAGTCAGCACAGTTTGTAGGGGCAATTCATGAATTGCCCCTACATATAAAGACGCACAGAACTCTATAGCTAAGAGTGTGCTGTTTATTCCACCACCTCATTTACAGGGAATCTATCAATCAACTGCATCGCTCGATAAGCATTACGCAAGAAAGAGTCTGGTAAATGGGGAACGTGGGGTATTTGGGATAATAAATCCAACGTCCGGCGGAGAATTCTCACCACATCGCCTTCATCCAAGGTGGTGTTTTCGCAGAGTTCTGTCCACTCCATTCCGAGCGCCCATTGTTCTACTATGGCAATTAACTCAAACTCCAACCATATAGGTAGCGCTACATTATACCGCCGTTGTAGTTGGAACATTTGGCGGCGAATTCCCCGCAATTTTGCTAAGGCTTCTGCCACTTCATTACTAAGCTCAAAGTTAACCTTGCTATCTGGACGGGGTGTTTCCATCACTAAACCGGCGGCGGCGGCGGCTAAATGGTGGGGATCTAAGTTGTCCAATTCACCACTAGCGAATACCAAACCCAACCACAATTCATTCTCACCCCGAATGGCGGCAGCAATTCGCCCTAATTGTGTGGGCACTAAATTATCTAAAGCGCCAAAGTGTTGCAGAATTAAGATTAAATTGAGAAATTCTTCCCAATGACGTTGTGACTGTTGCTCTACTTGCCCTTGCAACTGTTCGAGTTCGGCTTCTAGTTCGACATATTTGGCGCGACGCTTGAAAAGCGTGGCAGCATTGCCTGATTGATGTAAGGGATGAGCTTCTAATTGCTCTTGGACGGCAGCAGTGCGACTGAGTTGTTCTGCTACTTCTGGTGCCAGATGCAAAGATTCTATCGGATTGGGAATACGCGCAGCGATCGCAAAGCTTTCTTCGTTACCACGGCGTGACTGTCCTGGCTTCAAAGGCATCTCTGGGGGTGGTAGTAAATCCGGTGACACTTCAATGCGTGGTAATTCGGCATATAAATCGACTACATCCCCGGTGGTTGCCACATACCAGCGATTATCATGCCCTAAGCATACCAAGTAGGGAGCTTGACCAGAACCAGGCGATTTTCCCACTAACACTGCGGTTACGGGTGAAGACACTGTGATGTTTTTGCCTTTGAGACTCAACAGAGTTCCTGACACTGCAAAGTCTAACATCATCCCTAATTCTTCTTTTCTATCTTCCTGTGCTTGCTCTTGCAGGGTTTTTAATATTTGGCGTTCTACTTTCAAACGTTGCCGCAATTTTTCATAAATAGCCAGTTCATTTTCATCAACGGCGGCGATTTGCTCATGTAGTTGAGCTAATTGTTTTTCCAGTTCGGCAATCTCATCGTATTCTGGTCTTAAATGCAATGTCGCCATGTACTGCCCAAAACTGCGCTCTATCAGTTCCCTGGTTTGCTCTAGGGTGTGGGTTTGCAGCAAGTTGAGTACCATGCCATAACTGGGCGTAAACTGGCTTACAAGGGGGTCTGGCTTGGATGTCCCCAAATATGCCGCTTCTTTGGCTCCTTCAAAGGGAGTTTGGACTGTCACCACATGACCTTGTTTATCCATCCCCCGGCGGCCTGCCCGTCCCGCCATTTGCAAGAATTCGGAAGCATTTAACAGGCGGTGTCCGGTGTCAGTCCGCTTGGAAAGGGTAGAAATTACCGTTGTCCGAGCGGGCATATTAATTCCCGCGGCCAGTGTTTCCGTGGCGAATACTACTTTAATCAGCCCTTGCTGAAATAGTTCTTCTACCAGGGCTTTCCAAGCAGGCAAAATTCCGGCGTGGTGGGCAGCAATTCCTCGGTATAGGGGTGCAATTTGTCCAGAACGCCCAGCTTCGGGATTGCGGGCTAAGAAGTCATCAATCTGTTGCCGTAAAATCTGAGATTCTTCATTATTTACCAGCCATAAATCACCCACTTCTGCCACCGCTTTATCACATCCCCGGCGACTGAAGATAAAGTAAATTGCTGGGAGCATATCCCGTTGCTCTAACTGGCTTAAAGTATAAATTATGCCAGGAGCTTCCGGTCTACCACTTCTTCCCCTGTCCCTTTCTCCCCCTCTCCCCTTCTTCTTCTGAAGAAGGCGAGGGTTAATTTTGGTTTTGCTATCATTCAACAGGGGAAATAACCCTTTGGGATTGCAAAAGTGAAATTCTAAGGGAACTGGGCGAAAATCTGAGTAAATCAGGTCTGTTGGGCCGTGAACGCGATTTAACCAATCGGTGAGTTGATCGCTGTTGGCAACCGTTGCTGAGAGGGCTGCCAGTTGCACTTCCCGGGGACAATAGATGATGGATTCTTCCCAAACTGTACCGCGCTGGCGATCGTTCATGTAGTGGCACTCATCAAGTATCACCGCTTCCACGTCTACTAATGAGATGCCGACTTGCCCGATGGGTGTGCCATAGAGCATATTTCGGAAAATTTCTGTGGTCATCACCAAAATCGGTGCATCCCTGTGAATGGAGGCATCTCCAGTTAACAGTCCGACTTGATCAAACCCAAATTTTTCTCGAAAGTCACGTAATTTTTGATTCGACAGCGCCTTTAGGGGAGTAGTATAAAATACACGTTTTCCTCGCGCTAGGGCGCGATAAATGGCGTATTCTCCGACTAATGTTTTGCCCGAACCTGTGGGCGCACACACGACTACGGAGCGTCCAGCATTTAGGGACGCGATCGCTTCTTTTTGAAACTGATCCAGATCAAAGGGAAATATAGACCCTAAGTCAAGTTCTGGAGACGGCGCAGGATAATTCACTCAATCACATTTGCAACCAGATTGTTTACTATACTAACGAGTCTTTTGTCAACTTCGTTAATAGTCATTTGTCATTTGTCATTTGTCATTAGTTTTGCACAAATGACCAATGACTAATGACTCTTTAATTATTTTCCCAGTTCTTGCGATCGCTCTGTGGCAGCTTTCACTGCTTCAATTAAAGCTGAACGAAATCCTGCCTGTTCTAACTTGGCAATTCCCGCAATGGTTGTACCACCGGGACTGGTAACGCGATCTTTAAGTTCTGCTGGGTGCATTTTGGTTTCATATAACAGTTTCGCTGTTCCGAGTACAGTTTGCAATGCTAATTGATTAGCAATTGCTCTAGGTAAACCTGCGGATACTCCGCCATCAGCAAGTGATTCTACTAGCAGCGCCACGTAAGCGGGGCCGCTACCAGATAGCCCTGTAACTGCATCCATCAGCCCTTCTGAGACTTCCACAACTTCGCCCACAGCAGAAAAAACTTGTTGTGCTATTTGGTGATGCTTGGTATTAGTATATGCACCGGAACAAATGGCGGTAATTCCTGCTCCCACAGTGGCTGGAGTGTTGGGCATTGCTCTGATAACTGGCAATTGCACAAATGCAGCTTCTAGCTGACTTAAAGGCACACCCGCCAATATGGAAATTATCAGGGGTGATTGTTCTCTATTAATAATATCAATATCTGCTAATTCTTGCGCGATCGCGCTGAACACCTGCGGTTTTACTGCCAAAAATACAACTTCTTTGGCTTGGGTGAAAACCTCACTATTATCTGTCGTCACAGCAACACCGTATTGCTGTTGCAAAAAATCTAGGCGTGAAGGTAGCGGTTCGCTAACTATGACTTCTGATGATTGATAAATTCCACGCGCGATAAGGCGGGATAAGAGCGCTTCTCCCATTACCCCACCACCAATTAAACCAAATTTTATAGTCATTGATCGTTAGTCATTTGTCATTAGTCCTCTGTCGTTTGTCATTTGTCACTACGATCAAAACCCGAGATAAATGACAAAGGACAAAGGACTAACAACTAATTTAACTCTATTGTGCCATCCGATTAGTTTCGTTGCCCCAGGTTTGATTTGGAGAACCTGTAGGACGAGAAGGACGTGCTGGCGGTTGTGGTACTTCATGAAGAACGCCACCTTGGGTGCTAACTTGGACACAGCTTGGTGTAAACAAGAAGATGCTCTCACCGATGCGCTCTTGATGTCCATCTAGTGCGTAAGTACCACCTGCAACAAAATCTACTGCTCGTTGAGCTTGGTCTGGGTCCATGATTGTCAGATTTAATACCACTGACTTCCGTTCTCGCAACGCTTGAATTGCCTGGGGCATTTCTTCAAAGGTGCGTGGTTCGAGGACTAAAACTTCCGAAATTCCGTTAATTGCTCCTGGCATACCAATCACATTCCCCATTGGCTTTGAACCTGCTGCGATATCATCTCCCATTGTAGGCACTGGTTCCCGCCAGCGTCGATTCTGAGCGGTTGCGCTCTCTTGTGGGGCTGGGGGTTGGGGATTTTCTTGCTGATACAGATTTTGGTAATTATTATTATCTGTTTCTGGTTCTTCTTCGTAATATTCGTATTCCACTTGCTCATTTAGACCTACAAAGTCTCTGAGTTTGGAAAAGATGTTGTTCATTGTCTGTGTACTCTCCTGGTGCGAATAGCCTATATTGACTTGGCTTAGGATTTATTGAGATAGGAGCGATGCCTACGGCCGCAAACTACGCTACATCGGTGGATACTTCAGCAAGTATATTGCTATTTGTAGCCCATACTACGGGTTTTGGCGATGAACCGACACTTATTGGAAAGGTCTGTGCATCGCCTAAACATAATAATGAGTCAAGATTATATCCTAAGGTTTGTCCGAAGGAAAGTTCTTTATACCCCATTTTCCCTTGGCGATTGCTCTTGTCAATACTATATCCTTTGTTTCTAATTGCACCAGTCCCTTACAAAATTCTTGTCATCAAATCCTGATCTCTATTAATACTGACCTGGAAACCTGATGATCAAGGGCTAAGAGCGATCGCCAAACAATATTGTTACTAATCACACCCTCATTGCTCCTGCTTGTACTTGATACTCAAGCGGAAGAGGGATATGTAATATGCTTAAGAGCGATCGCCAAACAATATTGTTCCTAATCGTACCATCGTTGCGCCTGCTTGCACTGCTAGCTCGTAGTCGCCTGACATACCCATAGATAGTTGCTGCATTTTAATGTGCGACCAGTTTTGCTCCTGGATTTTCTTTGCTAGTTCACGATTGAGATTAAACACATTCAAAATTTCCGGATCGCTTAATCCTGAAGGTGGAATTGTCATCAAACCTTGAATTTGTAAATTTTTGTATTGATCGAGTATGGGTAAATCAGCCAAAAGTTCTGGCACACTCCAACCAGACTTGTTGGGATCGGGGAGAATTTTCACTTGCAGGCAAACCTGGGGACTCACTCCTAGCTGTTGGGCTAGTTGATCTAAGCGCTGTGCCAGCTTCAAATTGTCCACGGAGTGAATCCAAGGGAATTGTTCGATGGCTTTTTTGGCTTTATTGCTTTGCAAATGTCCAATAAAGTGCCAGGTAATATCCGGTAAGTCTTGCAACTCGGCTTGTTTGCTGGCGGCTTCTTGGATGCGACTCTCTGCAAAATCACGAATCCCTGCGGAGTATGCAGACCGAATGGCCTGGGCAGAAACTTGTTTGCTAACAGCAATCAATTTGACTGAAGTTGGTAGGGATGAACGAATGGAAACAATACGTTCGGAAATCGAACTGTTCATTGGAAGGTGCGTTGGAAAACACTTTGAAGTTGATCGTACTCCTGAGAATGTCCACTGCGCCGCAGGGTACGTAAGCGATTTTCCAACATCATTCTAGCCTCAGTTCGTCCTATAGGCTGGAATTTGACACCTTTAACGTCATTTGCGACCAAAAAAAACAGGCGCTGGGCATAAAGTGTGGTGAACAAATCCTGGGTCTCATCAACCATACAGATTTTGTAGAGTAAACCCCAAGTTGGATGGTTTATGTAAGTTTCTGCGTTTTCTGGATTCATTTAAGAGTCAAGGTGTAGTCAAGGTGGGAGTATATATATCTTTTCGCAGTGAATTACAAACATTCAGACGATAATACCAACATTCGTCAGAATATTTGCTTAAAATGCAAAACTGCGGTTACGAAGACCTTGATCTAGTTTCTAATTGGCAGATGAAGCTAGTGGTAGTGAAGCGAAATGGTACAACAGAAGCCGCAAAGCGTGGATTCAGAGAGTAGAGGCTGGTTGAGAAACATCACCATCTGCTTTGGTGACTTCAATTTACCAATCTGTCGGAAGAAGGTACAAGATAGTCCTTATCCTCTTGTTAAAAGTTCGACGTAGCAAGGGAAAACACCCTTTGAAGCTCCCAACGGCAACAGCGAACTTTTCAACTTCTTTCCATACTGCCACAACTATTGCTAAATGGCACAAAATAGCTAACTTAAGTGGGGAATGGGGAATGGGGATTGGGGACTAGTGGTCTATCGCATTAATTTGGCTAGGTTTGTAGTGAGCGATTTATCGCTCAAATCAAGGACTAAAGTCCTTACTACGAACTTTTATAACCCTTCAGAATTAATGAGACAGACCACTAGAAAGAAAACTATGGCCTATTGATTATTCAGCATTTTCGGCGCTGCCAGTTGCGTCTGGGTTTTGTGCAGAGATTCATACTATTCTTTCTCAGAATCACTGTCTGCGGACAATTCCCGCACCCACTGGCATTACTGGCGGCTAGCCAAAAATTTGTTGCACGCCGATCTAAAATGGCAAAATAATCTGTTTCATACTAAAAAGCTATGGAAAATGTTAGGGGATCAGTTTTCTGGCGGGGTAATTAGCCTAGTTAAGCTAATCAACTATCGGTGAAAAGGAAAGAGAAAGCAGGCACAGAAAATATTACCTTTTACCATTTTCTCGGTGCAAAATTAGACCTGAGTTCCTATAGCTAGTCGTATTCCCCAGAATACAATTAAAGTTGCAATAGCAAGCCAGTCACGCCCTTTGAATCGTAAGTCGTGCCACTGCACTCGATGCTCGTTGGGACTGGTAAAACCCCGCACCATCATTGCATTCGCCATTTGATCGGCTCGTAAGAGCAGATTTTCTAACAATCTCTCTGCGACTGTCATCCAAACTTTGAAGCCTCCTTTCAATCCCAGCTTTTTCCAATTAATTGCCCTTGTCATCACAGAACGAAATAAGTTTTGCACTTCTTCTAAAACTAGAGGAATAAAGCGCAAGGACAAGGTTAAAGTTAAAGCAATCTCTGTGACAGGCAACTTGAAGCGTCGTAGGGGTTGCATTAAGCTTTCTATGCCAGAGGTGATTTCTTCTGGTGCGGTTGTTAGCAGATAGAGGTTGGTGCTGTAAATTACGGTAAATATAATTGTACTTAGCCGTACTGCCAAATCCAAGGAGCGGCGAGTTACTTTGACTGGGCCTTTCTGAAATAGCACATAGTTGTATTTTTTGTTATTACTTGCTTGCTCTGGAACAATATTCTTGGAGACTGCTTGCGGGGTTAATATTTGTTCATTAGCTGGCAGGCGTGGTTGATAATCTACACCCATTCCATCAGGACTGATGGCTCCGATCGCTAAGACAAAAAACGATAGCATTAATAGCCAGCCCATTTGTTGCTGCCATACTCGCCGGGGAATCCTAGCAATCAAGGTGGCAATAATCAATAGTACTACCAGCAGCACCCGCCAAAAGTTGTTAGCTAAAACATAGCTTGTTAAAAAGCTCATCAACCAGGCGAACTTGACTCGCGGATCGATTTTATGCAGCCAAGTTTGGGGTTGTTCTAAATAAAGTCCAAGTGGCAACGATCGCAATAAATCCATTTTAGAGTTAAGAGTTAAAAGTAAGGAGTTAGGAGTTAGGAGTTAGGAGTTTTGACTTAAACTCATAACTTTCTACCTTCTGCCGCTATCAAACTCTAGTCGATAGGGTTGTATAGTTAGCAAGCAATTCTGACTTTAACTCATAACTCTTATACAGACGCGATGAATCGCGTCTCCTAACTTAATTTGACGCGAGTTGCTCTATTAACATTACCAATTTCGGCATCCCGGACTTTTTTACTGCGCCACAGTAAAATAATTGGCGTGCCTTTAAATCCTAGCTGTTGCCGGAATTGACGTTCAATGTACCGCCGATAGTTGTCATTGAAGCGTTTGGAATCATTGACAAATAGTGCGATCGTTGGTGGTTGGCTACTTACTTGTGTACCATAATAAATCTTGCCCTGACGACCACCACGAGATGCTGGCGGTGAATGCCAGCTAACGGCATCTGTTAAGACTTCGTTAATAACTGATGTGCTGACACGCCGTTTGTGTGATTCAGCCGCCGTTTTCACCAATTCGAGAATTTTTTCTACCCGTTGTCCTGACAACGCACTCACAAAAATTGTTTCTGCCCATTCGGTAAAATGTAACCGTGATTGCAGAGTTTTTTCGTAGTCGTAGATTGTGTAAGAGTCTTTTTCGACAGCATCCCACTTATTAACGACGATGATGCAAGCTCGACCTTCTTCGATAATCCGCCCAGCTAATTTTTGGTCTTGCTCTGTGACTCCATCTACAGCATCTAGTACTAATAAAACCACGTCAGCGCGACGAATTGCTTTGAAAGCACGGTTAATACTAAAGAATTCTGTGCCGTATTCTATGTGTTTCTTTTTGCGAATGCCGGCGGTGTCAATTAAGCGGTAGGTTTGTCCCTCTCGTTCAATGACGGTATCAATAGCATCGCGGGTTGTGCCGGAAATTGGGCTGACAATTGCCCTTTCTTCGCCGACAAAAGAATTGAGTAAGCTCGATTTACCTACATTTGGGCGGCCCACAATTGCTACTTTGATTTCATTAGTTTCTGGGATGTCTTCAACAGCAGGGATGTGATTAACTAACTCATCGAGTAACTCTCCTGTGCCACTACCATGAATCGCGGAGATGGGGTATGGTTCGCCCAAACCCAATTCCCAAAATTCGGCAGCTTGCATTAAGCCTTGGTCAGGAGATTCACATTTATTTACAGTTAGTAGCACAGGTACGCGTTGTTGACGCATCCATTCAGCGATTTCTTGGTCTGCCGATGTGGGGCCTGTTTGACCATCTACGACAAAAATTGCGGCACAGGCTTCTGCTAAGGCTGTCATTGCCTGCTGGCGAATCAGTGGTAGAAATTCGGTATCATCATTAAAGACTAATCCACCAGTGTCTACGACTAAAAATTCGCGACCATTCCAGAAAGCTGGCATGTAAGTGCGATCGCGTGTCACTCCCGGTTCATCATGGACAATCGCCGTTTGTTCCCCGGCGAGTCGATTAACCAGGGTGGATTTGCCCACATTTGGGCGTCCGATAATTGCAACAATTGGCAGTGCCATAAAACCAGGGTAAGTGAGAGACGTAGTATATCATGTACTTACATTTTACTCACTTTAAGTTTTAATTTAGTTTTCCCATAATTCTGAAGCGATGGGAGAGGTTTCTCTAATTCAAGTTAGTTTGAAAAATAAAAAAGGTAGGAAATCCTACCTCTTACCCAAAAAAAGCATTTTGTAACCAAATACCAAATTCAATATCACACAAGCTTTTGACAAATCTATTGCAAAACTATGACGAGGATATGACGTTTAATTTGCAATTGACTTCGCTATTACTCCCAGTTGCAACCCAGGCGGATAGCTACCTTCTTCTTTTATCCGCTTGATTTCTGCGTCTGTGAGCCGTAAATTTAACTTTTGTGCCAATGTTCGCACAATATCTCCCCGGTCAATTACACCAGCTACAGCACCAGCAGGAGAAAGTACGGTAATTCGAGGTAACTGCTCATTTTCCAGCTTGTTAATGACCTCAGCTATGGTTGTTGCTTCAGTAACAGTGGGTATTTCTGTTAGGGGATGCACAATGCTGTGTAAGGTTTGGGTTTCCCATTCACTCCTTTGGGTTAAACGAAAATCGTCAATGGAAACCAAACCCCGGTAACGTCCATCAGAAGCAGCAAAATAAATCTGTGAAGGAGCGGTTTCCAACAAGTATAAATCGGCAAAGGAGCGCAGTGTCTGGTCAGCATCGATAACCCGAAAGTCACGAGTCATCGCATCAGCCGCCACCACTTTAAGTAGGCTTTCCTGCAACGTAGTCATGTTGTCATAAGTGTTAGCGTTGCGGACAGCAAACCAACCTAACAGCGCAATCCACAAACCAAGTGCTAACTCCCTTGTCAAGAAATCTACAACAAATCCTAAAGCGATCGCACCATAACCCAAAATTTGCCCAGCCCTAGCAGCCCAGTGTACGGCTTGAAAACGATTACCTGTTATTTGCCATAGTGCTGCTTTTAACACTTGCCCTCCATCTAGAGGTAAGCCAGGAATCATGTTAAATAGTGCTACCACCAAGTTAATTCTCGCCAAATCTCCAACCATGATACTGAGTGGGCTAGTATCAGGGATGACAAGAACTCCCAGACTGAGCAGGAAAAATAGTATGATACTCACCAATGGCCCAGCGATCGCTACTTGAAAGGCTTTGAAAGGAGTTTTAGATTCTTCTTCAATCGCAGCAATCCCGCCAAACAGAAACAGAGTAATTGAATTAACTTTAATACCTTGCGATCGGGCTACCAAGCTGTGACCCAACTCATGTAGCAACACCGAACCAAATAGCAGTAGTGCCATAACTATTCCAGCACTCCAAGCTATAGCAGTCCCCCATTCTTGGTAAGCTACCCCAAAGTTAAGGGTTGCCAACCCTAAAATCACAAACCATAACGGGTCTAGAAACAGGGGAATTCCAAATAAAGACCCAATTTTCCAATTTGTTTGCATTACATTGTCCTAAAACTAGATATCGCCAGTAGTTCCTATACAGCAATACTTGCGTATATACTTACACGTATATATCTGAGCATCAATTTGGTAGTGCCGAGTTCCAAAATGCTCTTATTTCTAGAATAAACAATTAATGCCTGTTGGACATTGGGCATTGAACATGAAGAAGAGACAAGGGAGACAAGAGAGAGACTTGTTCAATAATTCCCCCTTGTCCTCCTTGTCCCCCTGCCTCCCCTGGCTGATGCTTATGAGTTACCTTGCTGGAGAAAGAACTAAAATCGTTTTGAGGAGTTTTGTATTGATCGTGGCGTTATAAGCAACGCCGCGATCATCGCAAAACTACAGACGACCGATGTTAGTCAGTCCTAAAACGATACCAATGCCAACAATATGACCGAAAGCCATTGCACCAACAAATGTAGGAATGCTGATCGGCAGGATAGGGAACTTGGGGCCAACTAAGGGTTTTTCGATCCTAGTACTTAGTAAAACCATTACTAAGCTACTGATGCTGATGATAATACCTACTGTAGGATTCCACGCAGGTGTGGCGGGAACAGTTGCAGCTGCTGCTAGTAAAATAGAGGAAATCAAGCTTTTGTCTCCTAAACAGAAAGTTAATCGTAGACCTCAAGATTATAAAATTACAAGGCCCAAAAGTTTTTGAGATAGTTTAGACTTTTCAAATGATTATTCTAAATATTTTGTTATATTTTCATGCGCGTTAAAATTTGCGGCATTACTCAACCACAGCAATCTATAGCGATCGCTTCTCTGGGCGCAACAGCACTAGGATTTATTTGTGTACCAAACTCCCCTCGCTACGTGACTACATCCCAAATTCGAGCAGCCGTGGCAGAACTCCCGGCAAATATTGACACAATTGGAGTTTTTGCCAACGCTAGTATCCCTGAAATCAGCCAGATAGTTGTTGATTCTGGGTTGACGGGGGTTCAGTTACACGGGGATGAGTTACCAGATTTTTGCTACCAATTACGTCAAGCTTTACCAAATGTCGAAATTATTAAAGCACTTAGAATTCGTAGTCTTGAGCATCTGGGCACGGCGGCTGATTACACAAAATACGTAGATACTTTACTCCTGGATGCCTACCATCCCGAACAACTTGGTGGTACAGGTAAAACCTTAGATTGGAAAATATTAGAGCAATTTAACCCCAATTGCCCTTGGTTTTTAGCTGGGGGATTAACAGCAGATAATATTGTGGAAGCTTTAAGTCAGGTTAATCCCAGTGGCGTTGATTTATCTAGTGGTGTGGAACGCGCACCTGGAGATAAGGATTTAGATAAAGTAACCAAGTTGTTTGAGAAATTGGGGGGTAGGGAGTAGGAAGCAGGCGGCAAGGAGAAAGGGAGTAGGGGAGGCAAGGGGGACAAGGGGACAACGGGAAAAGAGGTGAGAACTTGAAACAAGTCTTTCCCCTTGTCCCCAATTCTCCTTGTCCCCAAGTCCTCTTCCCAATTCCCAATTCCCCATTCCCCATTCCCTAAAAGAATGCTGGTTGATGGCGAATCAAGTTAAAAAATTCTTCGCGGGTTTTATGCTCTTCTTGGAACACGCCAACCATTGCGCTAGTGACAGTCCAAGAACCTGGTTTTTGTACGCCTCGCATTACCATACACATGTGGCTAGCTTCCATCACAACGGCTACGCCTTGGGGTTCTAGAATGGTCTGAATTGCTTCGGCAATTTGGCGGGTTAACCTCTCCTGGACTTGCAAGCGACGGGAATACATCTCAACAATGCGGGCCAGTTTGCTCAGTCCTACAACTTTTTGGTTGGGGATATAAGCAACGTGCGCTCTACCCATAAATGGCAGCATGTGGTGTTCGCACAGACTAAAAAAATTAATGTCTCGGACTAGTACCATCTCGTTATGCCCTTCATCAAAGATGGCATCGTTAACGAGTTCTTCAAGGGATTGGTTGTAGCCACTGGTAAGAAACCGCATTGCCTCGGCCACTCGCTTTGGTGTTTTGAGGAGTCCTTCGCGTTCAGGATCTTCGCCAACGCCCAATATTATTTTCCGCACTGCATCCTTCATTTCCTCTATATGTTCCTCTTTTGGCGGGAACAAATCAGCTTGTCGCCCGTTATTCGTATTGCGATCGGGTCTAGGAGTTATGGCTTCTGCCAAGTCGGGAATCAGAGGCGATTGAGAGTAATTGGAACCGTTGGAACTAGCGATAGTCATGATTCAGTCTTGGTTATGGTTTGAAAGTTGGTCATTAGTCATTAGTCATTAGTACATTGGTCATTTGCAAAGGACTGATGACAAAGGATAAATTAAAGTGCGCCAGCACTGGGCATCAGGGTCAATTCGTCTATAACTGCCTGTTGTGGTAACAGAACTGTGTAAAGAATTGACTGAGCCACTATTTCCGGGGTTAACATCTTAGAACGGTCTAAGTCGACATGGACTGTTTCTGTGTCCCAAAGTTCGGTATTGACTGCGCCAGGAGAGATAGCTGTGACACGAATGCCGTGGGTACGTTCTTCTTGTGCAAGGGTTTGAGAGAGGGCAATCAAACCAGCTTTACTGACGCTGTATGCTCCCCAACCGGGAAACGGTTGCTTGGCAGCAATTGAAGCGACGTTGATAATTGTGCCTGTGCCCCGATCGCGCATTGAAGGTAAAATTCCTAAAATGCACTGAAACACGCTGGTAAGATTCAAGTCAATTACCTGCTGCCATCCTTCTAGGGGAGTTTCGCTCAAAGTGGCTGTATAGGCAATGCCCGCACTGTTTACCAGAATGTCTATATCACCAAAGTCAAGAGCGATCGCTTGGATTTTTTCTTTTACTTCAAAGATCCGCGCTAAATCTACAGCGTAAGCTTTCGCTTCCACCCCAGTATGCTGTACAGCTTCTGCCACCGCCTCTAACTTATTCAAAGAACGGCTGACTAAGGCGACATCTATTCCGGCTTTGGCAAAGGCTAAAGCCGTTGCTTTCCCAATTCCACTACTGGCCCCAGTAATCAGGGCGCGTCGTTTTTGCTCAACATTCATGATGTCTCCCAATTTTTTGGCAGTTCCCACCTAGTACCACCCAATTATTCACATTGATCGGTTTAGATAGATTAAAGGAATCTAAAAATCTGATGATTTCTATTAAGCAACTGCTATGATGCAGTGCAATAGTGGGCATATTGTGGGTTTTATCAGTGAAGACAACAAATCGTCGCCTGGAAAACCACGCCGTACACTCAAATTAGATTACTCAATAACACAAAAGCTACTCAATTTGATTGAGTAGATTTGCCAAACATACAAATGCCTATGGCCAGATTGTTAAAAATCTTTAAGCACATAGGCAATTATAGCATTGCTGCTTTACTAATCCATCATTAGGTAATGGTTTTAGTGGGCAACTTCTGTAAAAACACCAATTTTACGGAATTTTTCATAACGTAGTTGGCGGCGTTCTGGAGCGGTTAAATGGTTAAGTTCGTCCAAATTTTCTAGCAGCACTTGCTTGAGGGTGGTAGCAGCTTTTAAAGGATCGGAATGAGCGCCACCAGTGGGTTCAGGCAGTATTTGGTCGATAATTCCCAATCTTTTGAGGTCGTGGGAAATAATTTTCAGCGCAACGGCGGCTTGAGGAGCTTTACCAGCATCTTTCCACAAAATGGCGGCACAGGCTTCGGGGGTGGCGACAGTATAAACGGAGTGTTCAAACATGAGCAGGCGATCGCCTACTCCAATACCAAGTGCGCCACCAGAACCACCTTCACCAATAACTGTGCAGATAATTGGCACATCTAAGCAAAACATTTCCCGCAAGTTGTAAGCGATCGCTTCTCCTTGACCTTGATGTTCTGCTTCCACTCCAGACCAAGCCCCTGGTGTGTCGATAAAAGTTAGTATGGGCATACTAAACTTATTAGCGTGTTCCATCAAGCGCATGGCTTTGCGGTAGCCGCCAGGATAAGGCATTCCAAAGTTACGGGCAATATTGTCTTTGGTATCACGACCTTTTTGATGACCCAACATCACCACAGGTTGCCCACTCAGACGACCGACTCCACCAACTAAAGCCGGATCGTCACCACCACAGCGATCGCCATGCAATTCCATCCATTCATCGCTAATAGCCTGAATGTAATCGAGAGTACTGGGACGACGCGGATGACGAGCGACTTGCAATCGCTGGGAAGGCGATAGACTAGTAAAAATTTCCTCACGTAGTTGCATGGCGCGTGCTTCTAGTTGACGAATTTGACCAGAAACATCAACGCCATTTTCTTCTGCAAGTTGCCGAATTTGATCGATTCGGGTTGCAAGTTCTGCTAGGGGCTTTTCAAAATCTAACAGTAGCGGTTTACGCTCGGTAGTTGCCATCGTAGGGTTTATCAATTACGAGTTATGAGTTATCTATCTTTTGTCCTTTGTCCTTTGTCCTTTGTCCTTTGTCCTTTGCAAATAACAAATGACCAATGACTAATGACCAAGGACAAATGACTAATGACTAAACCAACAACGGTCTAAATCCATGTTTTACTGACACCCGGCCAATCTGCTCCATTTTATCTACGGTAATCTGATTCCGTCCCCACGAAAAGTTCGTGTATAACTTCTCAAATTCCAGCAGCATTGATTCGGCAAAACAGGCAAACAGCTGACGGGCTGGCACGTCCATATTGACTATTTTCATAATTTTCCAGTCAATATCCAGGGAATGCTCTACAATCCCACCATTTAACACGTGTACGCCAGGATATTGAATTTTTGTCGCTAAGTTTTTAGGATAGCCACCATCAATCAACAAACAGGGTTGTTTCAAAGTGGTAGGGTCAATTTCCACGCCTCTGGGCATACTAGCAACCCAAACTACAACATCGGCTTGGGGTAGCGCTTCTGTCAAACCCATGATTTTCCCCCGCCCCAGTTCGCCTTGCAACTCTTTGAGACGTTCTTGATCACGGGCGATTAGCAGGAGTTCTTGGACATCTGTTCTCGCATCTAACCAGCGTGTAACGGCACTACCAATATCCCCAGTTGCTCCACATACCGCAACAGTTGCGTTTGATAGATTAATTCCCAGTTGTTTGGATGCTTCTTCCACCTGCTTACAAATAATGTAGGCAGTATGCGTGTTTCCTGTGGTGAAGCGTTCAAACTCTAGTTTGATATTGCGGACTTGGCTAAACTGCTCTAACTTAAAGTTTTCAAAAATAATCGAGGAAAATCCGCCTAAAGCTGTGATGTTAATGCCGTGCTTCTGTGCATGGGCCATGGCGTTGAGGATTTTCCGTGTGGCGGCTTTGATGCGGCGACTAGCTAGCATTTCCGGCAAAAAGCAAGATTCTACATACCGTCCTTCAATTTGTTGCCCAGTAACACTGGTGACAATAATAGTATCGACAATTTGCGGCGGGGCGCTGCACCAAAAGTCTAGCCCTTGATCGGCATATTCTGGGTATCCCAATTCTTGGGCTACCGCTTGAGCGTGTTCTAAACTAGTCAGATGTCCAATTAGACCAAACATGTAGTGATTATTAGGCTTATGCTGTCTTGAGGGGGGGAATTTAGGAGAGTTAGGAGTTGTGGGTTAGGAGTTCTGAGTTCTGAATTTGAACTACTCAGCACTCAGCACTCGTTAGTCAGCACTTTTTTAAGCACCTATGAGTCCGTAGGCTGACAAGCGCATGATATCGCGAGTCGTAAAACCAATGTTACTCAATGCTTCACCATACTGAATCATGAAGTCTTCTACCAAAGCATCTTTTTCCATTGCCATTGTGTGGGCATCACCTTCTACTTGGTTGAGCATTTTCCAGACGATGGGTAGGTTCTGGCGATTTGCAAGTTCAAGTTCAGCTTTGGATTCTGCAAAGTGTTCTTTCAACCAAACTTCTCCAAAATTGAGGTGGCTGTATTCTTCTTTAACTACTCCTTCAGTAATTTTGCGGGCAAAATCGTCGGCAACGGGGATGTAAATGTTATATGCTGCGATCGCAAAACATTCAATAATTAAAGACTGAATCAACAGACAAGTAACCACTTTTCCCGATGCCGCGGCTGTTTGGAAATTTTGGTGTAGGCCGGAGAAAAACTCTTTGGCAAATGGCAAATCTGGGGTAACAGCCAAATTGCGCCCACAAGCTTCAAATCCTTTCTTATGGCGGCTCTCCATCTTGGATAGGCGAAGCAATTCATCATGAGATTCTGGCAGCAGTTGGGCTAGTGTGATGTAATTTTCATGGGCTTCTTGTTCCCCTTCAATCACGATCGCATTAATCCGGCTATAAGCATCTTTGTATGTTTCGCTTTTGAAATCTAATTCTGTAGATTGGTCTGTAAGCTGCTGCATGGTTATGTTTACTCCTGTAAACCTGAATTATTTGACACCAGGATTCAATTTACCCTATGAACTGAGGGTAACAATCTCTGTGGTTTAATTTAACTTAACAAGTAGACTATGTTTATAGATTAATGGTTGCTGGGGGCAATGCTCTAGTACTAGCGAAATAAATGCTTTGCGGCTTCAAGTTATGTCTAAACCAAACCCGAATCTGAAATCTGGTGATTTTTTGAGCCTAGTAATCTTACTACTAGGGGCATTTATCGTTTTACTACCGCTATTTGTGGTTTTTCTCACCTCCTTTGCATCGACAGCCGCCAGCCCAGAAAATTTGTCTAAAAATAACTGGTCTTTAGCTAATTACCGCGTTGCATGGCAACAGGGAAAATTTTTGCTGGCGTTTGCTAATTCTACCTTGGTAGCGATCGCTGTGACGGCGTTTCAGATTGTCACTTCTGCTTTGGCTGGTTACGCCTTAGCACGGCTGAAGTTTCGGGGACGGCAAGCACTGCTATTGGTTGTTTTAGCAACTTTGGTAATTCCTTTTCAGTTATTGGTGATTCCCATCTTTTTGGTTTTGAAGTGGGGACACTTGATAAATACATACTGGGCGCTCATTTTACCCACTGCTGTCAATGGGTTTGGGATTTTCTTATTACGTCAGTATTTCCAGACAATTCCTGTGGAATTAGAGGAAGCCGCAGCCATAGATGGGGCAACCAGATTACAAATATTGTGGCGGGTAATGTTACCTTTAGCCCGTCCAGCATTGGTGACGCTGTTTTTGTTCACCTTCATCGGCGAATGGAATGATTTGTTTAAACCTCTGGTATTTACAACCCGTCCCGAATTAAGAACAGTGCAACTGGCGTTGGCTGAGTTTCAAGAACAATTTACGAATAATTGGCCTTTGATGATGGCGGCGGTGACAATAGCGACAGTTCCAGTGATGGTGTTATTTTTCATCGGTCAGCGTCAGTTTATTCAAGGTATTGCTGCAACGGGAATTAAGAATTAGCAAAGGAAGCTGTCTGAATTTTAGATTTTGGTGAAGCGCGAGATATGTAAATTCAGTAGTAAGATATGAATTTTTATGAAGTTATGCGTAATTGTTCCGGGTCAAGCTGAAGCAGAATTATACACATTCTGTAGGAAATAGAAACAATCATGAATCCTGAGACATTACAACAATTACAAGCCGAGATTGAACAAAAACTCCTTGAAAGCGTTAATAACGCTGGTTTATACAGTGTGCTTGAGAAGTACGGTGTCTTAGATGATAGAGCTTTAATCGTTCAATGGCAGTGTAATCTTGACCCAAATAAAATCAAATCTGATAATGCAGTTAATAACCAGCAAGTAAATGAGTTATTGCCGGTAACTCCAAAACAAGAAATTGTGCTGATGGAAAAATCATGGTGTATTCCTTGCCCTTCAACTGGCAGTCCTCTAGGTTGTAACTGCTAAATAATTTAGTTTTTAGACTGTAAAAAGTTTATTCTAGTGAGTATAAAAATACTGAACTTTGCATTTACTAAGCTGTTACGCAAATAAGATTGCATATCAACTGGTGAGGTTGTCCTTTGTCAATTGTCCTTTGTCCTTGGTAAACACTAATGACTAATGACTAATGACTAATGACTAATGACGGTCTACACGGAAAATATTGCAATATGTAGGCGCGTTAGCTTAGTTAGGTTACAGAGATAATTTCAAGTATCACGATAAGTTAGTGAGCAAGGACAAATAAAATTATCTTACGCAATGTAAGATTAATTAGATTGGCTCGTAGTAAGGGATGAATCCCTTATTACAAACCTTTAATTTTTCACACTCACTTAACTTATTTAACTAGCAAAGAGCAGTATTTTAATATACTCTTATTTTTTGGGTGCAAGTTTGTCATGTCTCGATACCGAAGTAGTTGGTACTGGGAGTTAGGGATAGTGAGTACATTAGCAATTGCTGGAGTACTCACTTTCTTTGAGAGTTTTGTCTTAGCCCAAATACAAAAAGATGGCACACTTGAATCTGAAAGTTCAATCATTACACCAAAGCTAATCGATGGTCAGCTTATAGACCAGATTGATGGTGGGGCAGTTCGTGGTACAAACTTATTCCACAGCTTTGAACAGTTTTCTGTCTCTGCGGAAAGGACAGCCTACTTTAACAATGCAATAGATATTCAGAACATTATCAGTCGGGTGACGGGTAATTCGATTTCTAAGATAGATGGGATTCTGAAAGCTAACGGCACAGCGAACCTGTTTCTGATTAACCCTAACGGCATTATTTTTGGGCCCAATGCTTCTTTAAATATTGGCGGTTCATTTGTGGCAACTACGGCGAGTAGCTTGAACTTTGCTGATGGTACAAAGTTTAGTGCTACATCTCCTCAAGCTAAACCTCTACTGACATTAAGTGTTCCCATTGGCTTACAATTTGGAGCAACTGCGGCTCCCATCCGCAATCAATCTCAAGCAAGTCCAGATGGCGCAGTTAATATCTTTGGACAAGGCGTTGGTTTACAGGTGCAGCGAGGCAAAACCTTGGCACTTATAGGCGGTAATATCACGCTAGAGGGCGGAAATATAACGGCAAGGGGAGGAAGGGTTGAATTAGGAAGCGTTGCTGGCAATAGTCTGGTCAGTTTAAGCCCAACCAACCAAGGTTGGGTTTTGGGATATGAAGGTGTTCAAAATTTCCAGAATATCGAAATCATCCAGTTAAATAAAATTCCATCGATTGTAGATACTCATGGAAATGGTAGCGGCAATATCCACCTGCAAGCGGGACTTGTGCGAGTAGCTGGCAGTTTCCTAATTCTAGTTAATCCCTTGAGAGCGCAATCAGGAGGGAATTTGACAGTAAACGCTTCAGATTCTGTAGTAATTGAAAAAGATTCACAACTGTTTACTCAGAGTTTTTCCAACGCAAACTCTGGAAACATAAATGTAAATACTAAGAAGTTGGTAGTCAGAAGTGGAGCGCAATTGCAGGGGCAATTGACCATAAACGCTTCAGATTCCGTGGAACTAATTGGTGGCACTAACATCCCTCTCTTTCGAGATGGTAGTGATTTAATATCCAGTGGATTATTTAGTGCAACTTACGGCAATAAAAATGCTGGCAACATCATAATTAATACTGGAAGGTTGCGTATCGAAGGAGGAGCAAGAATATCAACAAGTTCTGAGGGTATATACAGGTTTATTCCTAACCAACTTACACCAGCTACAGGCAATGCAGGAAACTTGACAGTGAACGCTTCTGAGTCGGTAGAATTAATTGGAACTTCACCAAATGGTTCTAAGCTCAGTAGCTTGTTTTCTGGGACTCAAGGGCCTGGAGATGGCGGAAACTTGACCCTAACCACAGGGCAATTGATTATCAAAGATGGGGCTGCAATAACTGTGAGCAGCCAAGCTCGAAAAAATGTAATCTATATCGGAGATCCAAATAATCTTGGAAAAGCAGGCTATTTAAATATAACCGCTCGCTCCATACTTCTCGACAACAAAGGAAAACTCATATCTAATAGTGAGTCAGGTAAAGGTGGGAATATTACCCTACAGGTGCAGAACTTATTATTGATGCGCCGCGAAAGTCAAATCACCACTAACGCAGGTACAACAGGACTGGGTGGAGATGGCGGTAATATCATCATCAATGCACCTAATGGCTTCATCGTCGCTACTCCCTTGGGAAATAACGATATCACCGCCAATGCCTTCTCTGACTCTGGTGGTAAAATCACAATCACCGCTAAGAACATTTTTGGATTTGTGCCCCGCACTCGTGCAGACGTAGAAAAACTCGATCGCGAAGAAATCAATCCGAATAACGTGCTAACAAGTGACATCACGGCGTTTTCTCAGCAAAACCCTTCATTAAATGGCACGGTACGAATCAACTCACCAGATGTTGACCCTAGTCAAGGATTAGTAGAATTGCCTATAAATTTGGTTGATGCTTCCCAGCAAATTGTTGCTGGTTGTAATTCTGGTGGAAAAATATCCAGAAGTTCATTTATTACAACTGGGCGTGGAGGAATAGCCCCCAATCCTACGGAGCCATTGATAGCCGATGATGCGGTGCTAGCAGATTGGATCACACTCTCTCCAGAGAGTCAGAATCGTGCTGAGGGTATCCAGAACAGAGTGGTTGTTCACAAGCAGAGAAACACAGAAGAATCACAGAAGGTTAATTCTGGCAATGAACCTACTCAAATTGTGGAAGCTCAAGGATGGGTAGTGGATGCCAATGGGAACGTGGTTTTAGTTGCTCAAGTACCCACTGCGTCGCCTCATAATTCTTCACTCATCGCTACATCTTGCGCTGGTAATTAAAATTTGGGATTCTTGTAAATTTTGTCGGTGCGCCGGCGTAGTCCGTCGTAGACATCGCTTTTTCGCAATGACCCTCATGCAAGCGATCGCTCTCTCTACTCAACTCATCTGTCGGTGCGTTGGTGTAGCTCACCGTTCGCGTAGGGTCTCGTAGAGAAGGTATAGCCTCTTTGTCAGGTTGGTAGCCAGATTCATGAAGGCTTTAAGGAAATCCAGCAGAAATATATGAAGTTTTGTTACACAATGCGTAATTATAACTAGCCAAGCTGAAGTCATAATTATGGGAGTTCGCAAGAGGGTTAGAAACCTAATGCTGTCGTGCCACTCTAGACTCTGTATCCTTAATTTCTTCGTCGCCAAACTGTACTAATCGAAGTCAGGTTAAATTAGTACATCACAAGATAAGTCCACACATTTACCAGTCTGCAAGGAGAGCAAAATTCATGGAATCTCAAGTTTCACAGCAAGCAGTCATTGAGTCTGAAACTTTAGAGCGGTTAGAAGAAAAAATTCAGCAGGAAATTATAGAAATGTTGAAAAACTCTAATTTCCGCACGCTACTCGAAGAAAACGGTATATCAAAAGATAGAGTCCTGAAAATTAAGCTTGAGTGCAATATCGAACTAGCTCCAATTCCATCTACTGATGCTGTTGAGAACAAGCAACCCCAGGGATTTTTGCCAAAGGATTTAGGCCCTGTTGTCATGAAATTGCAATGCTGTGAGGACTGGCGGGGATATTGCGTTAAATGCTAGAAAACCGTAGCGGTATTGTTAACTTAACACCTAATCTCGATTAATTGAGAATAAAGGTAAGGGACTTCCAAATAAAAAATATCTAACTACTTGTTGTAGGGTGTGCCTCTCGCCCGCCCTTAACTATAGGCGGATAAGACTTCGGCGTGAGCGCTCAGTCCTTCGACAAGGCTCAGGAACTATCGAAGGCTGTCCACCCCACAAGATTGGATAATTTGTTTCTTTGTAATTCCTAATAGCGCTGCTCTAAAAAGCTAATTGTTTTTTTAGTAATGTTATAAGACTTCCTTCTTATGCATAATAAGCAAACATTTCAATGCTAGAAAACTGTAGCGGTATATCAACTTAATATCTGTCATTGTAGCTTATTTAGAATAAAAGTAATAGCATTACTATGAGAAACCAAATCAATTTTTAGTAATGTCACAGAATTGTATTTTTATTCTCAATCAGCAAGCTTATTAATAGTTAAGTTAGCAATATTGCTTTTAGCTAAGTAGAATAAAAACTTTTTGTAGAGGCATAACATTGTTGTGCCTTTAATTTTATTAGTTTTAATGAGGAGTCTTATCAGATTTATACAATAGAAAAACGTATATTAACGATTTAAATATTGTAGTCTATTGAGATAGATATAGTTTACTGAATAGAGGTACAGCGTTACTATTATTTAGCAATTGATAGTTTTTTAAAGGAGTTTATTATTCGTTATGAGTATTCTGTGTGGCTGGTTTCAAGGATTAGGAATTGTAATAGGTGGCGCAATAGCTTTCTCTGCCAATTGTGCTTTTGCCCAAATCACCCAGGATAGCACTCTACCTAACAATTCTCAAGTTACAACACAGGGCAATATCACAATTATTGAAGGTGGAACCCAACTAGAAAGTAACTTGTTCCACAGTTTTAAGGAGTTTTCTGTACTCAATGGGACTACGGCTGAGTTTAAAAATACTGAGGGTATTCAGAACATTATTAGTCGGGTAACGGGTAAGTCTATCTCTAATATTGATGGCATCCTTAAAGCTAACGGTACAGCTAACCTGTTTTTGATTAATCCCAACGGGATTATTTTTGGTACTCATGCTTCTTTAAACATCGGTGGTTCATTTATTGCAAGTACAGCGAGTAGTCTAAACTTTGCCGATGGTACAAAGTTTAGTGCTACAAATCCCCAAACCACACCCCTACTAACAGTAAGTGTTCCCATTGGCTTACAATTCGGAGCCACTGCGGCTCCCATTCGCAATCAATCCCAAGCTAGTCCAGGTGGCGCAGTCAATAGTTTGGGTGAACCTGTTGGGTTACAGGTGCAGCCAGGCAAAACCTTGGCACTTGTAGGAGGTGATGTTGTGTTAGAGGGCGGAAATTTAACAGCAGCATCGGGACGAGTTGAGCTAGGAAGTGTCGCTGGCAATAGCCTGGTCAATCTGAAGTCAACTGTTCAAGGTTGGATATTGGGATATGAAGGTGTCCAAAATTTTCAGAACATTCAACTAATCCAGCGAACTATTGACGGTTCTGGAATTCCATCTCAAGTAGATGTTACTGGCGTAGGTGGTGGCAATATTCAGTTGCAGGGCAAAAGTGTGGAACTAATTGGTCTTTTTGTGATCTTGAGAAATCGGAATAATGGCGTTGGGGATGGTGGAGAATTAACGATTAACACCAGGAAATTAATTGTTCGAGATGGCGCACAAGTATCTACTTCTACTAGAGGCAAGGGTGCAGGGGGAAATTTGACCATTAATGCCTCCGAGTCCGTAGAGTTGATTGGTAGCTTTACGACACCAGATAATTTTACTTTTCCTAGTATACTTTCTAGCATAACTACATCTGATGGAAAAGCGGGTGACCTTACAATCAACACTGGGAAATTGCTTATCCAAGGTGGGGCAGAGGTATCAACACAGTCTAGTGGAGCATATCGAACTCCAGTAGAATTTATACCAGCCATAGGTTCAGGAGGAAATTTGACTGTCAACGCCTCAGAGTCTATAGAACTAATTGGAACCACACCAGATGGCTTGCCCGGCGGCTTGTTCGCTGGGACTTTAGGCTCTGGAGAGGCTGGAAAAATTACAATCGTCACAGGACAATTGATTATTTCGGATGGGGCTGCAATAACTGTGAGCAGTGAACTTCCAAAGCTTCAACCGAATACAATCTACAAAGGAGATGTAAATAATTTAGGATCAGCAGGTGAACTCAATATAACTGCTCGCTCCATACTGTTGGACAACCAAGGAAAACTCACATCTAATAGTAAGTTAGGTCGAGGTGGGGATATTTCGCTACAGGTGCGAGATTTGTTACTAATGCGGCGCAATAGTCAAATATCTACTAATGCAGGGGGTGATAAAACTGGTGGTAATATCACCATCAAAGCACCTAATGGCTTCCTCGTCGCCACTCCCTTCGGAAATAACGATATAACTGCCAACGCTTTCTCTGGCTCAGGTGGTAAAATCACAATCACCGCTAAAAACATCTTTGGGTTTGTGCCACGCACCCGTGCAGACGTAGAAAGGCTTGATCCAACAGGCTCAATCAACCCGAATAACCTCCGAACAAGCGACATCACGGCATTTTCTCAGCAAAACCCTTCATTAAGTGGCACTGTGCAAATCAACTCACCAGATGCTGACCCCAGCAAAGGATTAGTGGAACTACCCGTCAATCTGGTTGATGCTTCTGAGCAAATTGCTGCTGGTTGTAATTCTGGTGCAAAAATAGGAAGGAGTTCCTTTATTGCTACTGGGCGTGGAGGACTAGTAGCCGATCCCACGCAGCCATTGATAGCTGATGATGCGGTGCTGGCAGATTGGATCACACTAGAGCCAGAGAGTAAAAATCGTGCTGCTGGTATTCAGAAAAGAGCAGTTCTTCAGGCGCAGCAAAACACAGAAGAAAAATCACAGAAAGTTAATTCTGTCAATGAACCTACTCAAATTGTAGAAGCCCAAGGATGGGTAATGGATGCCAATGGGAATGTGGTTTTGGTTGCTCAAGTACCCACTGCGTCGCCCCATAACTCGTCACTCACCGCTACATCTTGCGCTGCTCATTAGAATTTGAGACAAGTTAAACAATCTTTGAATTAAGGTTCAATTTCCATAACTTGGCAGTAATTACAATCGCAATTACTGCCCACAAGTTTGCCTATTTCCTAACTCGTCTCCTGAATTTGCAAACGAACAGTGTGTTCAGTTGCACCACTAAGTTGCAATTCCATAATTTCACCACCCAGAGGTTCTAAGCAAGTGAGGAGCGATCGCAAGTTGGGTGTACTTGCACCAGTATCTACATATAATCTATCTGCCAAATTGCCGATTCGTTTCCACGTCATGTAGAGTTTAGCGATCGTTTGTTCAATCTGCGATGCTTGATTGACCAAATCAGCAGCAATGCTCAAACAGCCGACTCTTTGCGCTTCTTCTAAGGCTGTTTCAATATCAACATTTTCCTGCGTCAGCGCTTGGACTTGAGCCGCCCCTTTGAGATATTTGGCCAAGTTACGCGCTTCGCTTGTTACCTGTTTCAGGGTATCCACATCAGGATTGGCAGCAATTTCTTTCTGGATAAACTTTTGGTGCGATTCTGGCAGTTTTTCCATTTCCTTCACCAATGGGGCGATGTAGCGCGGCGGAAGGGTGTTATCTGCGGCTTTTTCTCTGACAGATTCAGGTAATAAATCTGAGGACATAGCTGTCCATTCATCGCTGAGTTGACGCACTTCGCGCCTGGTGATGCGATCGCCTTTTTGGGCGGCTTCACTCACCATCTGTTGCACTTCTGGCGATGCTTTGGAGGTTTCAACAAATGCCCGTTTACTGAAGTTATTCACAGAACCGGGGTCGAGTTTACCGTCTTCAATCAGAGTATCGGCACTATTGGCCAGTTGAATCCAGGCGTAAGCTTGACTTTTGCTGATTTCCCGCTCTTTTAGCCATCGCAGAAAGCCAGTACCGCGCCCATCACCACCCACTTTCTCTCTGTCGCGGATAGCCCGTAAAATTCGTCCCCGCCAGATTTCAGTTTGCAAATCAAAGCGATCGCATACCTGCCAAGCTATTTCTAGCTGCTGTTGAAAATCAGACTCTAGAATCTGTTCATCTTCTGGATCGGGCAGTTCAAAGCTGATATCTGCTGGCTGTAGTAAAGCAGCAGCAAGGTCGTTGATGGAGTCGGTGTCTTGCACGATTGATGATAACTAGTGGATGCGATCGGCTTATTATGCCATAATCTGCGGACTATCACTTAAGGGGGAGTACGGTATTTTGAATTACTACACATATAGTAGGAAGGGGTAAACCACCTCAGTAAGGTCTTTAATTAATCAGAGAGAATAAAAATAAAACGATGAACCAGGTAGACTACCTCCGCATTAGTTTAATCGATCGCTGTAATTTTCGTTGTCAATACTGTATGCCAGAGGGAGTAGAACTGGACTATATTCTCAAGCAACAGCTGTTAACTGATGAAGAGTTGCTCACCTTAATTAAAGAAGTATTTATTCCAGTAGGCTTTAATCGGTTTCGTTTGACAGGGGGTGAACCCTTATTGCGTCCGCGTGTGGTGGATTTGGTCAGTGCGATCGCAACTTTACCCCAAACTCAAGACCTTTCAATGACCACCAACGGGTTTTTGCTGGCTCCGATGGCACAAAACCTCTACAATGCTGGTCTGCGACGAATTAATATCAGTCTAGACTCTCTTCATCCTGACACTTTTGACCAAATTATCGGTAATCAGGGCCGTTCTCGTTGGCAACAAGTTTGGCAGGGCATTCAAGCTGCCCACCACGTCGGATTCGACCCACTGAAGCTGAATGTGGTAGTGATTCCTGGCGTTAATGACCATGAAATTCTAGATTTAGCTGCCCTGACAATTGATAAACAGTGGCACGTTCGATTTATTGAATTTATGCCTATTGGTAATGTGGATTTGTTTGGCGATCGGGGTTGGGTATCTTCAGCCGATTTACGGCAACAAATCCGCGATCGCTGGGGCTTGACAGAATCTCAAGTTCGTGGGGCTGGCCCTGCTGATGTTTTTCAAATTCCTGGTGCGAAGGGGACACTAGGATTTATTAGTCAGATGTCAGAATGTTTTTGCGATCGCTGTAACCGGATGCGCCTGAGTGCTGATGGCTGGCTGCGTCCCTGTTTATTGAATGAAACTGGTCAAATAGATTTAAAAACTGCTCTGCGTTCTGGCACTAGCACCGCTCAATTACAAGAGCAGGTGAGGCATTTACTTGGAATGAAGCCAGAAATTAACTTTAAAGGACGCGATTCGGGGATTGTCGGTACATATACTCGCACTATGTCACAAATTGGCGGATAGTAATTGGTCATTTGTCCCTTGCAAATAACTAAGGACAAATGACTAAGGACAAATGACTATTACGCTTGTCGTGAGTAGTATTCCACCACAAGTAGTTCATTAACTTGTAGTGCCACCCATTCGCGCTCAATAACACTGTTGACTTTACCAACCAACTTATTTTTGTCAAACTCCAAATGACTGGGGAGGTTTGCCAAACCGGGATATTGCAAGTTAGCTTCCACCAACTTCCGTGATTGTGCCCGATCCCTGACTGCAATTACTTCTCCAGGACGGCATTGGTAGCTGGCAATATTCACCACACGACCATTAACAGTTACGTGACCGTGATTCACCAATTGACGAGCGGCTGGGATAGTCGGGGCTATACCCAAGCGGAAAACGGTATTATCCAAGCGCATTTCTAACAATTGCAGCAGGACTTGTCCGGTAGAACCAGTAACACGTCTGGCTTTCCGCACATAGCGGAGCAATTGCTTTTCAGTCAAACCGTAGTTGAAGCGGAGCTTTTGCTTTTCTTCTAGACGGATGGCATACTCAGAGCGTTTTTTACGGTTCTGACCATGCATACCAGGCGGGTAAGCGCGTCTGGCGCTTTTACGAGTCAATCCTGGTAGGTCGCCTAAGCGACGGACAATTCTGAGGCGTGGCCCTCTATATCGGGACATGAGTTTCCTTAATCTAATCCTGTTTAAACTTTACCCAAACATTCTATGTTGACATACCACTGATTAAAAATCAGGGGATTCTTGGTTTTTGAAGCTGCTTGCCTTGGTATGACGTATCCTACCAGAGTAGAGGCTTCAACTTTTGTGCTAGTTGCTTTAAGTCGGTACCGACGTACTAGCTTCCAAGCTTGAATTCCGACCTGTCACGCCGTACTTCTGCCAATAAGTTTTTTGTTTTTATTTAGTTTCGTAGGCTACTCAATCATCAGATTGGTGTACGCAGTATTCTTACTCTGAAATACTTTTTACGTTGCCTACTTATCTTTCAAACAGTTATATTAACACAATTTCCGGCACAATTAATTATGTCTATACTTTGCTCACGCTGAAATTATTGAATTACAGAGGATTTTTAAAATATTTGAGTTAGCATAACTTTGGGTGTTTGGAGAATGGCAATGTCAATGAGCAACAAAGCGGTTAATAGAGGTAAGAACAAACAAGCCAGTTCCACCTCCAGAAGTTTAATAGTACCAGTTTTGGCTATAGCTGGATGGTTGACAACGATCTTACCCAATCCAGCGATCGCTGCTTCCTACAGCAATGATTATAGTAACTGTGCAGGTCGTCTCCTAAAAGTGGGCGTAACGGCAGAAGCGGCATCACAAGCTTGTGCAGCTGCACTGCGTCCAACTGATTTGGCTGCTTGCGTGGTTAAAATTGATAAGGAAACCCAAATTGCTGCGACAGATGCACTTTCTTCTTGTGGGAAGGCCCGGCGACCTGAAGAGTTAGCTACCTGTGTAGTCGGTGTCAGTTTAAGTACTAAGGAAGAAGCTAATCCGGCAGTTTTAAATTACTGTGGACGTAGTTTGTTACCCGTGCGCTTTGGGCAGTGTGTGGTTGGCTTGCGTAGTCAAATCGATGTTCCTCCTGCTCAAGTCTTGGATACTTGTATTAGTGCTGATGATAGTGTTATCGGTGCTTCATCTTCAACACCACCAACCATCATTCCTGCGGGATCAAGTATCGAGACCGTTCCATTTCCAACGCAACAGACTGTTCCAGCACAACCGACTGTTCCAACGCAACCAGGCACTAATTAAACTACAGTGCTTTGTAATTGCTGAGAATATAGGTTAATTATTGATACTCCCCCGTTTATAAAACGGGGGATTCTTGGGTGAAAAGGGAGCTACTGCTTAACCCCTCGCCAAGAATCTTGACCGTATGCCCTACGGCTGCAAGTCCACGTTGCATCACTACCATAGCGGCAGCAACGTCTCTATCAGTTTGGAATCCACACTCACCACAAAGATGAATTCTCTGATTTAAATCTTTTTTGCCCGTGTGGTGGTTGCAGTTGGGACAGGTTTGGCTAGTGCCGTTAGGATTAACCTTGGCAAAATATACCCTTGGAGTTAAAACTAGCTTGACTGAACAATACCTTTGCCAATTTACGAGGGTTCAACGCCTGTAGAAACGTTATGAATCCGTCCCAAAGAAGTAATCTTGGCAAAAATCTGGGTTAATAAAATAGGCTCAGGCATTTCCGGAAGCATTTTTAAGATTTCACGGACATATCGAAAACCACGATAATGAGTCTTCAGGTCAATAATGCCAGAGTCGGGATTAAGGAGACGAAAATCCAAGAGAAGATGATGGGACAAGTTGACCATGAAAAATGCTAAATTAACAGCATTAGTCACAGCAGTTTGGCTTAAGTTCATGAAATCTTCCAGTCCCCAAAACTGCTTGGCATCACGGAAATTAAACTCGATTTGGAAGCGCAATTTGTAGTAATCTATTATTTTTTCGTAGGACAACTTTAGGTCACTAGAAAATAGAATTACATGACTACGAGCATGAGTTTTAAGATTAATTTTAACTAAAATAACTACATTTAGTGCTTGGGCAAATTCCTTGTGAAGGAGAGTGCATTGATAAACATCAGTTTGAATTTCATCCTCTATGCTACTTTTACGCAAATACTTATCAGGTATGTTATGGTAGTCAATCTTATCACCGTATTTACGACGAGAGCGTTTATGGGAGTCAGGATGTTGATATGGGATATACAATGCAGAATCGTGGCGCAACTTAGAAATTATGTGTAAGTTAACAAGACGTGCCATCTGCAAAGCATTATTGTTACCAAAATGCCCATCTAGCACTAAGTAAGTAAGCGGCACAAATCCAGCTAATAATTTGAACAGCGAATTAATCATCTTTTGAATTCGCACTAATTCAGATGTTAAAATCACCTCGGCTTTATTCTTATTCTTACTTCCTTTTGGTCGTCCACGCTTACGTTTTTCTTTAGGCTTTATTTCTGAGGCTAATGTTGAACTACTTTTTTCTACATCGCTCTTAATCACCTGTTCTATTTGAATGGGAAATGAGTGCCTTTGTTCAACACTTACTAATGATAATGTAAAGAAAGACAGTCCTAATATCGGTTTACTTACTAGGCTGGAAAAGAATCTATCCAAACCATAAGTTTTTTTACCTGATTTACTCACTACAACTTCATCTCCTGCAAGCAAATACACCTCATTTGCACGGAATAAATGCTTACGGAAAAATAGCCAAAACAACGTCGCCCAAGGTATTACTGTCTGAAAGAATCTTAATATCGTCCGATAACTACCACCAGTGCCTGCCCAACGCGAGATTCCCAACATCGTGACTCGCCCGCTCATCGTTAACATAGCCAGGATTATTTGGTTAAATTGCCGCATTGTTGTCGCGTTGATCTGCGGTAGCAGGCATTGTAGCAGTGATAAGATATCAGGCATGGGCTGCTTGTAGTGTTTGATTTATCGTTGTGAGAGACAATAAATCTACTACGAAATGCCCTACCTCTTCATACTCTTATTTTGGCAATGGTATTGCTGAAGAAACAATATTTATATAATAAAATCCGTCATAATTGCTTTACGCTTGCAAATTATGCAAACTAAATACTTACAATACAAAAGTCACAAGCAGTTTTGTGACTTTTATACTATTAGTACAGTATGACAATGTAAATAGACCAATCATCCCCCTACTTTTAAGTAAGGGACAAAAGCGGTGAAAAGCTTATAAAGTAAGCTTTTTGAGTTTTGCGTAGTGCTACTAGTCTTCTTTTTCACCAAAAACCGTCTGTAAGACGACTGCAATACCACCGTCTTGATGATATTTATCTGCCCAAGCACGGATAATTTCATCCAATTCTTCCATAGCTTGCTCCATTTTTTCAGGGAGAATATCAAGTTCTTCTAATAAGCGCATGGCATTTCGTCGCCGTTCTGCCCAATTTTTCATCATGCGGAAATACCGAGCGGTATCTTCTACCATGATGTAAGTGCGTTCTTGATCGTCTGCTGGGGCGTAAAAAGGACGAGTAAGTGCGTAGAAGGGCATTCCCCAAGGAGAATCTATGCGTGTTACTGTGCCTGAGTAGAGTAGACGACGCTTGATATGCTCACCTAAAGCTTCACTCAAAGGCATTTGGTGTTCGGTTGGCAAGTCTTCTTGCGATCGCCTGTGCAAAAACTCGATCAAATCCAGAAACTCAAAAGAGCTAACTAACTGGGCATCTGGTAAGTTACTTGGCAGTTTTTGCTCAATTTGTCTTTTTTCTTCACTTGTCAGACTTGTACCAGGTACGCGCGATCGCCCCGGTTGCCAAGGATACTTTTCTAGCCAGACGTAAGGCAATTGAATCAAATAGCGAGGTTCTTGAGAACCCAACATTTTTAACAGTTTGCCTTCTGTTAGTGCCTGTCTGACTTCTTCTACAATAATTTTTACTCGTTTCGGCTCTAAGTGGTGCAGATGCCCTGTCATTCGCAGGTTTTGTCCCTGCTCTAGATAGGTCATGTAAATTGCACACTTTGCTGCTGTTGCGGCTGCGTCTAAAAATGCCCCATGCCTGTGCCCACTCGTCCGCATGGCACTAAAAGCCAGATAAAGCATGATCTGATCCATCGCACTGGGGTCAAGACGTTTGATCAGATCTATGTCGTTACTCATATTACAGACAATTGAATAGCACGTTTACAGAGTTTTTAATCGATTGAGAATAAGGTAGTATACACCTGGCTGAAGCCTATTTTTCACTTCAGACTATATTAGTATGCGATAACCATGAAATCGGCGGTAGTGCAAACTACCATTTTCGCATATTTTCTAGTACACAGGCAGATTAAGTCGTTGTTACCATAACTGTCTCTGCATCTGACTGGAAAATTATAGATATCACTAAGTCCAGCTTGACGGCGGTTTACTTCCCAAAAGTTAACTGTGTTGCAAATAATCTACAAAGCTTTTAACTTCTCTGGGATTATTCTCATCTTTCAAGAGCAACTAGATCAAACTGCTTATACCTAATTATGGCACTATGCCGACTCGGAGTAAAAACTAGTTTGCGCGGTTCATCTGGGGTATTTGTTACTCGAAAAAGATGGTTTTATTCAGCTTTGGTGAATTATTTGTAGTACACAGATGGTCGGAGATCGTTGGGAGTAATCTCAAAAGCAACCGCTTACCAGGTGTAGCAACATTCAGAGGTTGAGCCAAATGGCTCGTTGGGAACTATCATTTCGTTCACAACCTCCTGTGATGTCTCGGCAGTATAAGCCGTTGGCTTGAGGGAAGATAGTAGACATCAAGTAGATCAATTAATTCCAATTTTAAAGTACCTATTGTTCTTTCAAATATCGCTTTTTATCATACCATTGTTTTCTGCTTTTGGAACAAAATTATGTGTTTTAAAGTTTATAAATTATGACTATTTAAATATTTTATATTCTGACTAAATCAAGATTTGATGATATTTCTCTTTTGACTTTTAAATTCAGGTCTTATTTATTTTATTGTGTTGATGATTTGACACAGAAAGCTGCGATTGATTCAGACTGAATCGCATAGCCATGAGGCTTTTTTGCTCGTGTTAATCAACGAAAAATTAGTTAATAGGCATATATATAATAAAACATATTGGATTCATTTTGATGATTATTTAGAGATTGTTTTTCAATGAAATTATATTTTTTTCATGAAAGAATTTTAAAATTCCATGATTTAACTAATTCATCGGCTACTTGAAAGCATATTTTGACAGCGCTGTTTTATATACTTGAGAGACTGTAATGGCGTAGATAGGTGTTACTAAAAAAAGACAAGAATCCGCAGGCAACTACGATATCAGCATCTTTCTCTAAGTATCTAGGCGATACCTACGGTGGGCTACGCCTACGCAGACTAAGTTGACTAGTACACAAAGGCATTAATAAAGATACCATCTCGTCAAACTCAAAAACATATAAACGAGGCATTTTGAATTTCGCCTTACTCGCAGGGCTTTTCGTAGGATAAAAGGACTGGCTGTTTTATGGGCGCGATCGCTCCATGTATTCATGTACCTTAAAAAACGGGTTACTCTCAACCCTTCTACGACTTTTTCATCTTCTAGTTCCAAAATATACTGCAATGGTCTTCACTCCTTGCAAATTTCCTGTTTGAGCAAGTACTTGCGCTCAATTGCTTGAGTCAGTACTACTCGTACTGCTTATATATACGTGTTTTCCCTATCTGTATCAGGCTAAATTGCTAAAAATATATTACAAGTCAAGTTATTTTGATTACTCTTCGCTCAACGAGAGTGGTTCTCAATTGCATGGAATACATACCTAAGGGATTTGCAAGAAAATAAGATACCAATTAAACGGGGAAAATTGTGATATCCCATTTAGGTAGAGTTTCGGAAGGTTGCCAGAAGGTTTGGTAGTGTTCTAACTCTTGTGAGAGAACCTTGATTCCTTTTTCATAGGTTGCTTCAACACGGTGAACAATGGGTGCAATCCCTTTCCAAGTCATATTGGAAGCCCACTTGATGGCAACTTCAATCGAATCCAGAATTGCGCCATTCCAATAGTTCTCTAGGGCTGCCCAACACCTCTCTATGGGATTGTACTTGCTATGGTACGGAGGATAGTAAATCAGTCGGATTCTTAAATTAATTGCTTGAGACAGTTCAACCATACGTTTGATAAACTGTGTGCGGTTACTGCGAGTTGCTGCACCACCATCAAGGTCAATCACCCATTCATCATAATCTTGGTAATCGTGTTGATTCTCATACCACCAAGCAGTTAAACAATCGACAATAAAATCACTGGTTTCAGCCGACTGACCTAAGTAAATCGTAAGCTTTTCACTGTGTGTGTTGAGAATGCCAAAAGGAACTAAGACTGCCTCCCACTGTGTATCGTGGTCATCCGCAGCTTTTGCTTCCAGTGTCCGAGCTTTACCACCTCTGGAAAGATTGCCAATCTTCACCTTGGCTTTAGTATCGATAGAGACTCGCAACGATTTGGGATTCTCATCCGATGCCTGATTTTCCTGAAACACATTGTCGAAAATGGCATCTGTTTGCGGAATCTTTTTCAAGGGCTTTGTTTTTTGTGTTTTTTTAGGCGATACCCCAAGCTATTAAGAATCTTCCCCAGAGTTTGACGAGACGGCAATTGACTGTGGTCATAACCTATTTCACTGATTAATGCTTCTCGTACCGCTCTGGCACTGATACGAGCATATAGAAAGGTCGATTGAAATTTTGGAGCTTGGGCTTGAGCATCTACCAAAGAACAAATATCTGCTTCTAAATTGGGCAGAATCTCAACACTATTATGTCGTCCCCTTGCATGATAGTTATCCACACAGACTATCCCTGTCCGCCGTTCATGCAAGCCAAGTTGTACACAGGAGCGATTCCATCCTAAAACTGTTTCTGCAATGCGTGCTGAACTATCGAAGTAATCTTCAGTAACTTTTGCCATGAAGTCTCTTTTACAGCTGCCAGTTAGTTTCTTGGCTGCATCTTTGAAGGTAGATTTTATGGTGTCGGTAAGCATGAACCCTGTGATTCCAATTCTAGAAATTCAGAGCAAACGCGGGCAGATCCGCGCCTCCTATTCTTCTAGAATGACTGGTATTTTATTTTCTTGCAAGCCCCTAATCCCCGGATTCGTGGGTTGGGTTGAGTGTAAGCGTTATCCAACAAAGCCTTAATAATGTTGGGTTTCGTTCCTCAACCCAACCTTCCTGTCTGTCCCATTAAATTTGAGAGATAAGAGAACAAACCGCGATCGCGCAGCGTCTCGCAGAGAAGGAAGAGGGAAAGAAGAGAAATTGAAGAATTTATCTACTCGTCAAAATTAATGACATGAACCACTACTGGTCTATCGCATTAGTTATGAGTGGTAAATACGTTTGTAGTGAGGACTTTAGTCCTCAAATATTCAAGCACTAAAGTGCTTACTACAAACCTATCAAAACTTTTGCGATAGACCACTACGCCAGTTTTAGTTTTTAGCCTTAACCCAAGCGTATTGTATTAAGTATTATCTGCACCTATCCGGCAGTCCTAAATTATCCGTGAAAAATTAAGATCCCCGAATTCTAAAAAGAATTCGGGGATCTTGGGCAGATTAGCGTCAGGATTGATGGTGAAAGTGATAGAAGGTAAACTAGCACCCATTACACCCAAACTGATTAAACTCGCCATTTAATTCGTGTTACTGGAGGGTTTCGCCTGATTTCGCATCGTTTCTAGGCTGAAAGCAGCTGCGCCAAAGGTTACTAACAACACTCCCAGAATTTGCACAATCTCTAAATTTTCTTGAATGATTAACCCAGCAAAAATCACGGTTAAAACTGGGATGCTACCACCGATAATCGCCGATCGCGAAGCACCTAGTTTACTGATACCAACATTGTTCAGCAAATAACCAGCAAGAGTCAGCACACCCAAGATAAATGCGCTTAAAACCAGTTCTAGCATTTTAGATGAGTCAAAAACTATCAAGTTCCAATTGCTTGGCAAAGGTAGCATCAAGCAGATAAAACTCAACAACAACATGGTAGCGAAGTTAATTAAGGTAAAAGTCACGGGATGCAGTTTGCTAGCACATACCCGCGTCAGAATTATGTAGGCAGCAAAAGCTACGCCGGAAAGAAGGGCGGTGCTGCCTCCTAGTGAAGGATTACCCATACTGGTGTTGGGAGAACCTCCTAAAACTAACAATTCACCGCAGCAAATGGCTGCGATCGCACCGAAGCGGAATGTGGTAGGCCGATCGCGGAACAGAAACCACGACAATAACCCACTAACCATCGGATAGATAAAGAACAGTGCGATCGCCATTCCAGTTGTGACTTGAGCGATCGCAATGTAGATTAGCACCTGAGACAAGAACAAAAAGCACCCACTCACAACCGACAATAGCAAAATCCGCTTGGTAGCTGTATTAGCTGCTGTGGGATTTCCTCGCACAGAAGCGGCCAAGTTTTCTAAATCTTGCCATAGTGTTGGATGCAACATGGGAGACAGCAATACCATCAGTGGTACTACTACCATAAATCGGAGCGTCAAAATCAACAGAGTATTGCCCAAAGTCGGCGGTAGCAGGCGTTCTACATCTACTACTCCAAAAATTTGGGAACCTTCATGGAAAATAACCTTGATGGCTATGTTGTAAAGCGACGATATCACTGCTGATAAGACAATCAACAAGAAACCGACTTGCAACTGCGAAAAGCCGGAAGAATTAGGCGATCGCGATTCTGAGGGTTTTGCTGGTGGTTGCGGCTCTAGCGCAGTCGAAGGTGGAGATTTGGGTTTGCTCTGCGACACTCTGCGGATCACAGAATTTGGTTCAGTAGCGTTTCTTCTTCGTAAGGGTTGAGGTTGTATTGCTTCTGGCTTTGGCACAGATACAATAGGAGGCTCTGGTGTTGTTTCGCTTTCTGACAAATCCTTATTGAGGACAGAAATGGGTTCAGAAGCGTTTTCCTGCGATGGCGGAACTACAGGAGCAGTAGGCTCTGATGTCGTTTCTCTTGCCGACAAGTCTTTGATAGGGACAGCAATCGGGTTCGCGGTGTTTTCTCTAACAACGGGAGATTCTGATGTTGTTTCTCTTTCCGACAAGTCATTGCTAGGGACAGAAATCGGGTTCGCAGCACTTTCTCTAACAATGGGAGGCTCTGATGTTATTTCTCTTTCCAACAAGTCTTTGATGGAGACAGAAATTGTATTCGCGGTGTTTTCTCTAACAACGGGAGGCTCTAATGTGGTTTCTCTTTCTTCTAAAAATTGATCCGGGATCGCGGAAATTGGCTCAGAGGAATTTTTTACTACTTCGCTAAAGGTTGGTGGGGATGTCTCAGAAGGATTGTTTTTTTCTGGCTCAGTAAACTGTATAACAGTAGGCTTACCTGCTGCTGGTTTGCGTGAAGTTTCTTCTATAGTTTTTTCTAGTTCTCCATGCAGGCGGTTAACAAACTCCGCCAAAATCGTTTCCCCTTGCTGTTGCTGGCTATACATCCGTGACAACTGTTGGGAAAGATTACTTTGATAGTTTTTTAGCTCCTGTTGCAGCGAGTTAAAAGTAACAGTAACGGTGTCATCCAGGCTGTCAAACATGTGTTCGACTTTTTCATTGATTTCACCTACTACATTGCTGCTCACTTCAGCGGACTTCAGCGCAGCTTGTTCGTAAGACTTACCCTCTATGCTTTGGTTAGCTAAATTTGTCAGAGAGGATTGCAGTTGTGAAGATATATGTTTTGCCAGAACTTCTGCCAGTTGACGAATTAAGACTTGCTGTTCGGTGATTTGGCGCACTTGTTGTAAATGCTCTTTTTCCTCTACCAAGCCTTGAATCTCATCGGATAACCGATTTTTTTCTGACTGAAGTCGCTTTACATCTTCCTGCAACGCTCTGAGGACATTCTGCTGAAGATTTTCTAAGTCTTCAACTACAGCCCAAAGAGCATTTTCTGCTGCTCTAGATAGCTCGCCTCTGACTCTTGGGTTTTCTGGTTGCTTCTCGAATCGCCCCATTAGCTTCTAACCTCTAACACCTTGACGATAAAGCTGCTTCCGGTACGCTTTATTGGCGCTCATCCTAATTTCCTGTATTTTGTCAGATAAATTAAAAATTTTAACAGCACTTCCGCATTTCAACGTAATTCTGTCATACTGAACACAACTTGGCAAAGCACCAAATGTACCTTGCTGCTTAATAATCAGTATTTTTTCAGCATTGATTAAGTATTTAGCCATTCGATTTTGGACTCCGGTTTTCCTCAGTCGAACGATTTTAGATTGTCGTATGGCTGTAACTAGCTTGAAATGATACCTTTTTTATTTTTGATCCGTTTCATGTACATCAATATAATATTTGCTAATGAGATTTTTACTTTTAAATAAATCTCACTCCAAATAAATATTTATCAAAACAGAATTCAGGAGTCAGAATGGGCTAAACGCCCCGCTACCGCTAACAGAATTAATTCTGTACGACTGGCGGATAGCGCAGCGTAAAGCCTTCTCTTTCAGAGACTCTAACGCGAATTCTGAATTCTGTATTCTTCTTCAGTGTTTTGCTACCAATAGTAATTGTCAAAGACTTGTAGATGCGTGTGCTTCGGCGGAAAGTTATCTGCCTTGCGAAACTATTTGTAAATTTCTGTGGAATGTAACTTGTGTGACAGTTTATATCTCTAAATGGAGATTAAAGTATCTTTCTGTGGAAATTCAAAGTTACGCTATCCCCTGCACAACATTCTAATGAATGAGCAGCAATTCTGCAAAAACATGCTTTTTTGGCATTGTTGCAGTCTAGGTTATACATTGAGTAGATTTAGTAGATGAAAAGTTAGGAAAAGATTAATAATTCTTAGCGGAATAAAATTCGGGCGATGCTAAAAATGGCAGCGCTAAGTAAAGCACTCACAGGGATTGTAATTAGCCATGCAGCAGCAATACCTTTTAGTGTTTGGAACTTAATCGACTTAATATTTTGCACTAGTCCAATACCAACGACACCGCCGACGAGAGCGTGGGAAGTGGAGACTGGTAAACCTAGCCGGGAAGCGATGAGGATGGTGGTAGCAGTAGCAAGTTCGGCACAAAATCCACTACTAGGTTGCAAGGCAATAATGTTTTCGCCAATAGTGGCGATGACTTTTTTACCCCAAACAGCTAAACCACCAACAATACCAGCACCGCCAAGGATTAAAATCCAAAGGGGAATGGTAAGACCATCTGTAGGTACGCTACCAGTGCGATTGATGTAGACGATCGCAGCTAAAGGAGCGATCGCATTTCCCACATCATTAGAACCGTGAGCAAAGGCGACAAAGCAAGCACTTAGTAGTTGGAATCGGGCGAATAATCTTTCTACAGGATTTGGAAGTATTTCTCCCTTGTCTCTCTTATCTCCCAATTGTCGCCAACTAATGATTGTGAGTCCAACAGCTGCTACTGCACCCGTTAAAAGCGGGATGTCATGAGAAGGGATTGTAAAACCAACTTGCTCAATTACAAAATTGGTTAGCGGTTCAGTCAGCGATGGTAATACAATTACGCCGAATACACCTAGCAGCGCAGTACTCAACCAGGGAATCCATTCTTGTAACTGGACTACTTGATTGGGTTGGTCTAAAATCCAGTGCTTGATTTGACTATAAAATAAAGCAGCGATCGCACCACTAATTAACGGCGTTAAAACCCAGCCAATGCTAATTAAGCCAATTGATGCCCAATCAATTGCACCTACTCCTAAAGCTACCCAACTAAATCCTGCGATCGCACCAACAACCGCATGAGAAGATGAAACTGGTAAACCGCGTGATGTGGCAATTTGCAACCACACACCACAGGAAATTAGTACCGTTACCATCCCAGTAACTAATATTTGGGGTGTAGCTGCGAATAAGGCGGGATTAGCAATTTTCGTTGCGAGAGTTTCCGTTACCTCATGTCCAAACAACACAGCACCCGTAAACTCTAATACCCCAGCGATAATTATCGCTTGTTTGAGGGTGACAGCTTTGGAACCTACAGAGGTTCCCATCGCGTTAGCGACATCGTTTGCTCCGAGATTCCAGGCGACGTAGAAAGCTAGTAGAGCGACGAAAAGTAGGGTAATAAGCATGTTGTTAGGGACAAGAGGAAAGTGAGAGAAATGAGGATGAAACTTGAGTTTTTAAGGGTGAACTTTGAACCTTTGAGCTTTGCCGTTGAACCTTTTAGCTTCGCCGTTGAACCTTTGAGCTTCATCGTTGAACCTTTGAGCTTCGTCGTTGAACCTTTGAGCTTCGTCGTTGAACCTTTTAGCTCCATCGTTGAACCTTTTAGCTCCATCGTTGAACCTTTTAGCTTCGTAGCTGAATCTCAGACAGAACTTTAAACTTCTAGTTTTAACACTCTCCTATCTCCCTAATCTTCCTTTTACGGATAAATTAAGATTTTATAAGTATCCGATGTGGGTGCGATCGCTTGCTCAACAGCTGCTGATAAATCTTTTAATGGATAGCGATCGCTAATCAAAGCTTTTACATCAATTCGCTGATTAAACACAATATCGGCTGATAAACTCTGAAGCCGATAAGATGAGCTATAACTGCCGATCAAGTCAATTTCCCGACGGTAGAGGATATTTGGGTTGATGGGAATTTCCACCTCATCAGGAAATTCAGCGAAAAATAAGATTTTACCGCCTTTGCGGGTACTATCAAGTGCTTGAAAGAAAGCTTTCTCACTGGGAACAGCCAGCAAGGTAACATCAACACCTAGTCCACCAGTTAAGGCAGAGATTTTTGCTGGTAAATCGGGATCGCGAGCATCAAAAGCCGCTTCTGCACCGACACTCAAGGCTTTATCAATTCTAGAGGGTAGTAAATCAGTAGCGATCGCTTTTGCTCCGAAATACTTCACCAACATAATGAACATTAATCCAATTGGCCCAGCACCAGTAACTAACACAGTTTGTCCTGGAGCAATTTGAGCTTTTCTCACTGCCTTCAAGCAGCAGTTAGTTGGTTCTACAAAACTTGCTTCTTCAAAACTAATATTATCCGGGATGGAAATTAACCCACCATTTTCCACAATATGTCCAGGAACCTTGACATAATCAGCAAAACCGCCACCACTGGCGTTAAAGCCGGCGGTAGTGGAGATGTTTTTGTAAACATCACACATAGAGAAATTATCATTTAGGCAGTAGGCGCAACGCATACAAGGGATGTGGTGCATCACTGCTACCCGTTGTCCAACTTGCCAACCTTTGACATTATTGCCTATTGCTGCGATCGTGCCGGCAGTTTCATGTCCAAAAATACGCGGCGGTTCATACAGTGGATAACGAATTTTCTTAATATCTGACTGACACAACCCCACAACCCGCACCTGTACCAGCACTTCATCTGGTTCCACAGTTGGGACTGGGATATCTTCGTAAGACAGTTGATTAACGCCTCTAAATACCTGTGCTTTCACGCTGTTTTTTCCCCACTCAACGATACTAGATGTAACATTAGTGGTGAACTTTAAGCTATCAGATTTGAGATTTCTGTGTTTTAGCTCGATAGAATTTTACGGGCGCATATCAGTATTTCTTTGCTGAGTAAATCAAATAGCTTTCTAAGAGATAAGGGTGTGTTAGGGCTTGCGTAACGCTGTATTATTTTTAAATATTTTCTCAATATTTTCTCCGAGACGCTAGCAATGACTATTCGCCATGCGACTGAAACTGACTTACCTGCAATTGTGGCAATTTATAATGCTGCAATTCCTAGCCGCATGGCAACTGCTGATTTAGAGCCAATATCTGTAGAAAGTCGCCTTCTTTGGTTTAAGGCGCGATCGCCTTCACAACGCCCGCTTTGGGTAATCGAAGTGGAGGGAATAATTGCTGGATGGCTTAGTTTCCAATCCTTTTATGGGCGGCCCGCCTATAATACGACTGCCGAAATAAGTATTTATATAGCCCCTCAATTTCATCGCTGTGGTTTGGGACGACAACTATTAGCACAAGCAATTAGCGAAAGCCGTACTTTGGGTTTAAATACCCTATTAGGCTTCATTTTTGCCCACAATCAGCCTAGTTTAAACCTTTTTAAAACATTTGGTTTTCAACCTTGGGGACATTTACCTAAAGTTGCCGAAATTGACAGCGTTGAACGAGATTTAGTAATCATGGGACTTAGAATTATTGATATTTACACAGATTAAAATCGTAAACTGTCCATGATTATGATTTAGTAGGAAGGAGTTTTTATTGTAATAAATTCTTTGTTTTAGCTAGTTTTAGCCAGTTGGGATATTCAGTCATCAGTAAATCATAAAGTTCTTGATCTGCTATAGTTTCTTATCTCCTGAGTGTTTTAAAGAACCATCTAATGATTGCAGGTTATTGTAGAAAATAAAGTATTTCTCATCGGGTATTTTAGCATTCGCGTCTAACATAAATACGGAAGCATCAATATCATAATTTTTTCCAGCTTGATTTGTTTGCCAACCCAAGCCAATAGCTACTTTCTTTAAACTAGGAGCTTCTTTAGAAAGATTAAATCTACCACCTTTGCTTAATTCAATTTCCATTTCATATACATCCTATAAATTTAATTTGTTAATTAATTTATACAAAAAAAAGGGGGTATTCATGACTCTTACCCCCTTTCTACTTATTACCTTTTGAGATAGCTACTAAGCAGCATATCCCTCTACAAAACTTTGTAGTCCTGATTTATAACCAGCACCGACAGCTTGGAATCTCCATTCCCCATCTTTTCGATAAAGCTTACCAAATTCAATTGCAGTTTCTGCGGAAGCATCTTCATCTAATTCATACTGAGCAATTTGTTTTTCTGTGGCGTTGTCATAAATTCTGATAAATGAGTTTCTGACTTGTCCAAAATTTTGCTTTCTTTGCTCTGCTTCATGAATGGTAACGACAAAAACTATTTCTTGAACCGAAGCATCAACTTTGCTCAAATCAATTTGAATTGTTTCATCGTCTCCAAGCCCTTCTCCGGTTCTGCTGTCTCCTTCATGTTTTACAGAACCATCTGGTGACTGGGAGTTGTTATAGAAAACAAAGTATTTTTCATTAGGAATTTTCCCGTTAGCACCTAACATAAAGATGTCTTTATGTTAATAACCAAGTGAAAGCTCGGAACCTAGAGCTTTATTATCAATAAGTTATGGCAGAACCAATATCTGATCGTCTGATACTGCGATCGCTGCAATTATTTACCAGAGTCAGCAAATGTAGAGATACAAACTTTTGCATCTCTAAACATTTTTTAACAACGCTGCAACTGCGTTAACAACACAACAACTTCATCAATTACTTGCCGCACAGCCGTTGCCGGTTGATCCGATTGATTCACGATAATACTAAAAACTAATGGCTCATATTTAGGCGAATTTATATATCCAGATAGAGAAACTACACCCGTTAATGTACCTGTTTTTGCTTGCACAATGCCCTCAGCAGATGTGTTTTGAAAGCGCCCTTTTAAGGTTCCAATTTTACCTGCTACGGGTAAAGATGCGCGATACACATATCCTGCTGGTGTTCTTGCCATTCCTCGCAAAGTTTGTACAAAAGCTTCTGGTGTCGCTAAATTCCGACGTGATAAACCCGAACCATCTACTAAAATATAATTTGCTGGATCAACTCCCAATTGAGTTAAACTCGCTTTGACAGCTTCTAAACCAACATCAACGCTAGTTTTAGTTTTCACTCTGGGTTTTTCCCCAGCTAATGCTCTCAATAGTGCCTCAGCATAAAGATTATTACTATTCTGAAGAGTTTCCATTAATAATTCAGATAAAGGTGGTGACTCTACAAAAGCTATTTCCTCTTGATGAACACCACCAGTTACCACTAATGTTTGTCCCAAAGAAATTTTTTCTGTTGCCAAAGCAGCACGGAAGCGTCGTAAGAAATAATAATTAGGGTCAATTACAGGCAAATCTATTAAAGACGGTTCAGAATTTGTTGTTAGTTGTCCTTGAATACGTAATGCTGTTCCTGATAATTCGCGGGTAATATTGACGTAAGTTGGTTGATTTTGGGCAACCGTTATTGACTGATTAATTGTCCGCCACTGTTTCGCCTCGCCAGGATCAATCCACACTACTTGTAAGGATTTACTCACAGCCTGCGGTACAAGTTTTAAGCTAAAAATATTTTGATTGAGAATAAAGCTGCTGACTGGTGCGCCATAGTCTGACTGCACATCTTCCCATTGCCAGGTGGGGTTAACAATATCTCCTTGAATATAACTATCATCAGCTATCAACCTCTGAATTTGAGTAATACCTTTCTGTTTTAGCTGCTGTGCTAATGTTTGCAGTTGAGTATCACTTAAGCTGGGATCTCCCCTACCGACAACACGTAAAACACCATTGCCATTCTGATAAATAGAGGTGCGAATCCGAAAATTAGCACCCAATTGCTGCAATGCAGCTGCTGTTGTCAGCAATTTGAGGTTAGAGGCGGGAATAAAATATTTCTGAGCATCCCGACTGTAAAGAGTTTGCCCACTTGACAGGGGTTGTACCAAAATTCCCCAGCGCACCCGACTAAATAAAGGACGATTGATTACAGCATCTATAGCTGTTCCCAGTTGGGTAGAGCAAATTGATTTTGTACTGGTTGTTGGCGCGACTTGGGTTTGTGCTTTCGCAATAGAACTAAATCCTATCTGGCTAGTGAAAAATATTAACAAAACACCCAGTGGTTGATTGAAAGTCTTAAGTCTCACCAATTTTCCTTATCCCAAAGATAGATATTTTTAGTTTGCTAACAACTTCTTTCCGGAGAGAGAAGAATTGGCTCAGTAAAGTTACTTAACTAGTATAGGGAAGATGTTCACATGTTTCATAGGTGGCCGATGTCTACGACGGGCTGCGCCTACGCACAAACATAATTTATGGGACTACAAAATAGAAACGTAAATCAACCTGCATATACAGAAATACGAAATCGAGGCAATGGTGTGAGTACATTTTTATCTGGTGTAGCTGTATTACTCTCTACTTTGGCTTTGGGATGTAGTGGCTATGTAGCTTATGAAGTTTTCACGTTGCGACAGACACTAAATGCTAGTAATACAGTCAGCAACACCATTCCCAGTCAAGTGCCAAGCCCTACAGCTACCACTTCTCCACAAGCAACGATCTCATCATCCCCAGCTACTGCTACAACTTCAACAATTAGCCCTGGTCAATTTGTGCAGCCTGCTTTTGGCAAAAAGGCAGAAGTTGAGTTACTTTCAGCAAAGCGAATTAAAGATCCAGAAACTGGAAACCGTGATGTGGTAAATCTGCAAATGCGGATTCGTCGCCTTGCCACAGACGGAGTTGTTGGTGATATTATATCGGTGGCTAGTACAACAGCCCGTAATGCTGAGACTAGCGTAACCTACAAAGGGGTTGCTCTCAATCGCTCAACAGGAAGCGTTTCTTTGTTTCAAGTACGCCCACAAGCCTCCGCAGATGCTTATATCTGGCTAAGAGTTCCCGATGGCGTTAATAACTTGGACATTTTTGTGCCAGATACAGCCGCATTTAAAAATGTACCAATTTCTAATTAGTGGTCTATAGAATTAATTTTGATAAAGTGCAAGATTCCCAACTTCTTTATGAAGTCAGGAATCTGAACAACTCAACTTAAACAAAATTATTTTTTACTCTAAATTAGCAACCCCAAATTAACGATAGTAGATGCTTGAGGCTGTAATTGAAAAAAGATTACTCCTCTTCCTCTTCATCTTCTCCGAACACTGCGTCTATCAGTTCTTGTGCCCGCTCGTCTGAAATCTTTAAGGCTTCCTGAAGCTCAGAGATATAATCTTGTTCCGCTTCGGGTACTTCCTCATCAATCCCCACCACTAAGATAGCTGTGATATATGCAGCTTCCCGATAACCTCTATTCGGTAAGGATTCGATGGACTGAGCGATTAAATCTTCTGGTTCTTCTTCTTCAATCAAGCTGACAACTTTTTCGGTCAATTCTTCAAAGTCTTCTTCAGAGTAATCTTCAAATAAGTCAACCCGACTCAGAAATTCACTTAAAGCATATTCTTCTGTTGAAGAAATACCTTCACCATCGGCGGCTGCGGAAAATAGTCCAAGGATTGCGATCGCAACTTCTGGTTCTAGAGCAACTGAACTAATACTACGACCTTTGGGCAACTTGCGTTTAGACATAATTATCCTCTAAAAGTTACGTGATATTTCAGGAAGTAAAATGCTTCCTAAAATTTAGGATTCCCAAAATAATGGAGAAAAATACATTGGTATAAATATTTCTTCATAAAAAATACGCAGAGAGACATCCCTCTGCGTATAAAAAAACTATTTAATTCTCAAAAAGCGTTATAGCTTTGTCCCACACTCAGCACAGAAGTTATGGGTAGGAGCATTTTTGGCATTGCAGTTACTACAGTAAACTGGTTCTGCTGCTGCTTTGGGCGATCGCTTCTGCAAGCCGACCATTTGAGCGTTGCTCTTACCAGGAACTACCATTGGATAGCAGTTTTCGTCTCTGGTGACGTGGACATTTAAGATTACTGGGCCTTTGTGTGCCAGCATTTCGGCGATCGCATCTTTTAATTGACTGCGATCGCTGATTACCATACCCTTAATGCCATAAGCTTGTGCCAATAACTCTACGTCTGGCATCCCTACTTCCATGTTGGAGCATGAGTAACGCTCACCATAGAAGGCTTGCTGCCACTGGCGCACCATTCCTTGCCAGCCGTTATTGATAATTATTGTCTTGACATTTATTCCATACTGTGCAAGTGTTCCCAATTCCTGTAAACACATTTGGAAACTGGCATCGCCACTGATACAAATGACTTCTTCATCAGGAAACGCTACTTTAGCGCCCATTGCGGCAGGTAAGCCAAAACCCATTGTTCCTAAACCCGCGCTAGAAATCCAGCGTCTTGGGCCGTTTTTGAGGAATTGTGCTGCCCACATTTGATGTTGTCCTACATCTGTGGTGTAGAAAGCGTGGGGTGCTTGGCTACTAACTTCTACAATCACTTCTTGGGGTGAAATGCTGTCGGCATGATGCGGCACTATTAGAGGATACTCTTCGCGCCAACGATTAACTAAATTTAACCACTCTTGGTTTTGATTAGGTGTAGCCTTAACGCCTGTTTCTTTGCAGCGACGCAACAAGTCTACTAAGACGTTCCGCACATCGCCAACGATGGGCACTTCGGGAACGCGGTTTTTGCCAACTTCTGCAGGATCGATGTCGATGTGAATGACTTTAGCGCGGGAGGCGAATTCGTCTAATTTGCCTGTAACGCGATCGTCAAATCTAGCGCCGACGCAAATCAGCAAGTCACAATCACTAACGGCAAAGTTAGCGTAAGCTGTGCCGTGCATCCCCAACATTCCCAAAGCGAGGGGATGATGTTCGTCAAAGCCACCGATCCCCATTAAGGTTGTGGTGACAGGGATGTTGAATAATTCAGCTAGTTCTTTGATTTCTTCATGGGCACCAGCTGCGATCGCACCACCACCGATATACAGTAGAGGACGGCGACTTTCAGTAATCAACTGAATCGCAGCGTTAATTTGCCGGGGATTTCCCTTCACGGTGGGACGATAACCGCGTAATTTTACTGAACCTGGTTTTACAGGTACATAGTCAAATTCTTCTAAAGCTACATCTTTAGGGACATCAATTAAAACTGGCCCTGGTCGTCCAGTGCTAGCGATGTGGAAAGCTTCGGCGACAATTCGCGCCATATCTTTGGGGTCACGCACTACATAAGAGTGCTTGACGATTGGTAGCGTAATCCCGTAAATATCGGTTTCCTGAAACGCATCTGTACCAATGGACGGACGTGCTACCTGCCCCGTGACTACAATCATTGGGATTGAATCCATATAGGCGGTGGCGATCCCTGTCACCAAGTTAGTTGCTCCTGGACCAGAAGTGCCAAAGCATACTCCTACTTTGCCAGTTGCACGGGCGTAACCATCTGCGGCGTGGGCTGCGCCTTGTTCGTGTCTCACGAGAATGTGCTTAATAGCACCAGTTGCTTCCACCTTATACAGGTCGTCATAAATTGGTAGAATTGCCCCACCAGGATAACCAAAAATATAATCAACGCCGTGGCGATGAAGGCTATCAAGTAGAGCAAAACCGCCAGATGCACGTTTGGGCACGACTGGGGGGCTAGAAGGACGAGACTGTTTGTGATTCTCAGTTTGTGGGAGACTAATTTGGGAGAGCGATTCTCCTGCGGAGACACTTCGTGAACGCACGGTCAAACCTCAGACTATAGCTAAAGTTAATGCTGGATTCTGTATTTAAGATTTCATTTTAGTTGAAAACTTCAATGAAAACCTGATTAATTTTTATATTCAATATAAAGATAGATTATTAGCCTACATTAATTAAATTACGTCTTGCAAGACATTGCGGGTATTTTTCCAAGCCCAAACACCGACAACAACAACAACAACACTCATTCCTACAAGCACAGTTCGCAAGCCCAGCACATCAGTTAATGGCCCAGTAATTGCTAGGGGTAACGCCAGAGCGATGTTTACGGCATGATTTTGAAAACCAAATACTTTACCGTGCATGGTAGATGGTGTTTGCTGTTGAATTAAAGTTTGCATGGGTACGCCAATTAGGGCAGCACCTATACCCAAAAATGCACAGAGTCCTAGCGCCAGTAATAAGTTGTGCGTAAAAGTGAACACCCCTAAAACTAGTGCCATCATCAAAAATCCAATTAAAGGTAAGGGTTTGTGATGCAATTTATCACCCCAGTGACCTAAAATCGCCGCACCAAATACCATACCAACCCCTGCTGCTGCTAAGAAAAAGCCAAACTGTTTTTCTTTTAAACCAAACTCTTCAGCTAATTGAATTGTTAGTACTGTTAAGGCTGCAAACACACAATATAAGGTTGTCAGTTGCAGCATAGCGTTCAAGATCAAAGGGTTTTTCTTGAGATAGCGCAGGCTTTCAGTGAATTCAGCCCAAGGGTTATTTGATGCCCGATGTTCCCTCAGTCGTTTGGGTTCTTTGAACTTAATCGGTTGCATGATTGCAGCCGACAATATGTATAATCCACCAACCACAAGCTCTTGACCGTATTCTTCTCCCATCCAGCTTTTCGCCAAACTTAAAATTGGCTCTCCGATAGCAAAGCCAACAATTAAAGCTCCCATCATCGTGCTGGTAAACAGCGCATTGGCTGCTAACAAATTCTCTCGCTTCACCAACAGGGGAATGGCTGCTTGCTCGGCTGGTGCAAAAAATTGCGTCACCGTAGAGATGGCAAAAGTCAGGATTAATAGAATCAGAAACTGTCTTGGTAACAAGGGAAGACACAGCGTTAATATTCCCCGCACAACATCTGAGCCAACCATAATTAGCTTTTTTGGCAAGCGGTCAACAAAGATACCACCAGCAGAGCCGAACAAAATTGCTGGTATTGTAAATGACAGCATCAAAGTTGAGTACATCGAGTTTTGTGCCAAGCCAGGAAGCGGTGAATAGTTCTCCAGCAGAGCAATCATCAAAACGAAGAAAACCTTATCTGCTAACTGGGACACCAGTTGCCCAATCCACAGGAGCATAAAACCACGGTTTTTTAGCAGTGCGCCAAACCCGTTATTAACAGCAGCTGGTTCAGTTGGAAACATTTAGATACTTTCTTGCTTTGGGTAGATGGGACATGGGGAATGGGACATTGGGCATTGGGTATGGGCTATGGGGTATGGGCTATGGGGTATAGTTTTTCTTGACTGTCCCCTGTACGCTATCACCTGTAACCTTTTCCCTTCCCCACTCCTAACTCCTAACTCATAATTCTATTGTCCGGACTAATTTGCTTCATAGCGCTTTAACAGCATAAGCAAAAACTCAGCTGCTGTCAGATAACCTTTGGGTGGAGAAATTTCAATGGATGAATCTACCCACCAGCCTTGTACAGCTTGGGAGGTAGATTCAGAGGGGATTTCCGTTAGACATCGCCACATAGACAAATGATCAACTGCTGGTTGTGCATAAAAGTTATTTTGCCCACAACCTAGCAAACAGGAACTCCAATGCGTGAAATAATCATGACTCATCCGATGAATCGGAAAATTACCCTGTAGTGGTACTCCCCATCCATCTATAGCAATAAAAGCTTTGACACTACCACCCAAGAGTTGCCACAAATGCGCTGCCCCTATTGCCCCCACTACGCCAGCACTAAAGCTAATGAATATAATTGGTGATTCTAGAGAGTTGCTTAGGCGATCGCGCAAAAACTGCAAAATGTGCAATGCTGATAAAACCGAAATATCTTTACCTGGATAAATCAGTATATTTGTGGGGTTGTGTGCGTTAGCGTAGCTCACCGCAGGTATCGCGCCATTAGAAACTAAATCTAACAATCCTACTCTAAAGCTTTCAGTTAACTCTGGTTCATGAATTCCAGGGCAAATAATTATACTCATTTGTCTATTCTGATTCGGCATTGGAAGATAATTCTACGGTTGGGTTAGGGTTTTTTGATGAAAATTCTAAATCACAAAGACGCGATAAATCGCCGTCTCTACAATAATCAATCCTTCGTTTTGACGGCGATTTATCACGTCTCTTGGCTTAACCGAACTGTATAATTTTTCATGCCACTTGCCCTGAGCGCCCCGCAGGGAAGGGATGCCCAATGCCCCACGTAAGTTTTGTATGTCTTTTGATGTATTATCTTGATTTACCCACCTATCCTATCCCCCTGGATGGGATAATAAGTTACAAGTAAGGAAGGGACATGTGTAAGCTATTCCCTTATTTTATATTTCTCTGCACTCTGGTTATATTGAGGAACTAATTGTGGTTGCCACGCCGGAAAAAGTACAACACACCCACGAGCATCTATCAGGTAAAGACCGTGTAGCCGTACTGCTTATGGGCTACGGCGAAGTCGAAAGCTACGAAGATTTCGCCAACTATAACGAACAGGCTTTAAATCTACTGACAGCAAAGTTCGCACCAGTACCGACCTGGATTTATCCCCCTCTGGCAAAGCTTTTGGCGCTATTTGACCGCCATGAGTGGGGACACACACACCACGATTTTATCTCCCCACACAATGCCATTTTTGAACAGCAGCGAGCTGGGATTGAGAAGAATTTACAAGAAAAATGGGGAGATAAAGTTCAAGTTTTCAAGGCTTTTAACTTCTGCGCCCCTTTCCTACCCAATCAAGTCTTGGCAGAAATCAAAAACCAAGGCTTCGAGAAGCTGCTAATTTACCCATTGCTAGTTGTTGATTCTATCTTTACCAGTGGGATTGCGATCGAGCAAGTTAATAATGCTCTCGTTGAGTTGGCTGATGGTGAGGAACACTGGGTTAAAGCACAGCGCTACATTCCTTCTTTCTTCAACGAACCAGCTTACATCGATTTGATGGCTCATCTGGTTGAAGAGAAGATTGCTGAGTTAGCAGGAGCTTATCTCCCTTCTCAAATCGGGATTGTATTAATGAATCACGGCTGTCCCCATAAAGCTAAAGGCTTTACTTCTGGGATTGCTGAAAGTGAAGCAATGTATGATTTAGTTCGGGATAAGTTGATTAATCGCTATCCGTTAATCTCGGTGGGTTGGCTCAATCATGACACGCCCTTAATTGATTGGACACAGCCAAACGCCGAACAAGCTGCAAACAACCTGATTCAGTTGGGTGCAAAAGTGGTAATTTTTATGCCAATTGGCTTTGCCACAGAAAACCACGAAACTCTATTGGATGTACACCATATCATCCATGCTTTAGAGAAACAGAATCCTGGCACGAACTACGTGCAAATGGCTTGTGTTAATGACCATCCAGAATTCTTAGCAATGGTGGCCCAATGGGCTGATGATCATATTGCAGAGTTGTTGTCAGAGCAAGCTTTGGCAGTTAATCCCCAACTCGCTGGAGATCACCATCATCACCACCATCATCATTAAGTTTTGAGTTTATCAGGGTGGGTCTAGCTTTGCCCACCCTACAACTAATTCACGCCCCGTAGCTTGCGAGTGTTATCAACTAAACTCTGAGCAAATTCATCAAATCTTTGAGAAAGCTTCTCATCTACGAGCTTGCCTTCAGGACTGAATGCACCCCAAGCTTGTCCGATCGCAATTTGTTCTGGAATTACCCAACCATGCACCCATCTGACAATTAGCCGTAGGTCATTTAATGCGTTACTATTTGACTGACCGCCCAATACGCTGATTAGTCCTGTCACTTTATCGGACAGTTGCTCAAAGCTCATCAAATCTAGAGCATTTTTCAGGACACCACTAACCCCACCATGATACTCAGGTGTCGCTAAAATTAATCCATCTGACTGACTGACAGTATCCTGTAACCGCTTCACATCTGGGTACTCTAGATACTCTTTTGCGCCAGTGCAAAATGGTAACTGCAACTGTCTTAAATCAAGAATTTCTACCTCTGCACCAAGGGCTTCTACCCTTTGCACTGCTACTTGTAAAGCAAGCTGCGTATAGGAGTTTGGCCTTAAACTACCAGCAATACCAACAATTCTCACCATAATTAACCTACAAACTATTAACTAGCTACTATCACCAGATTTCTTAAAAAGCGGAATCGTTATGACTATGCTTATCTTAGCGATTTGTGTCCGAATGTGTCAAATTAATATCTGCTGGAAAATTTGAGGATGAAAAAGTTAGGAGTTAGGAGCCAGAATAATTATCTAGGTTGCTCAAATTTATGTAATAACCGGAGAAACATGGGAATGCTTTTGTGTGGAAGTTAGACTAGATAAGAAAAGTGTAATTTCCAGTTATTACAATTTTTGGTAGAAGAATAGGCATAAAACCATAGCTCAACTTGTGCCAGCAGACAAAGGGTAATTATTATGACAAATTTGGGAAAAAAAGCATTGGTAAAAAGGCAGTCATCAAAGCGCGTTGCTTGGGTTGGTGCATTGGCAAAGCCCGCACTTCGGCTGCGCTCAGTGACCGCCGCAGGCATCGCAGCTAGCTTGATTATGTTACCAGGAATTTTCGGGAGTACCCCCGTCTTGGCACAAAAACCAGAGAGTACCTCTACTACCTCTACTACCTCTCTAAACTATGGTGATTTGCTTAAGAAAGCGAAGGCGGGAGAAGTCCAAAAAGTAGAGCTTGACGAAACCGAACAGCTAGCCAGAGTTTATCTCAAAGGGCAAAAGGAAAATACGCCACCGCAACAGGTAAGACTTTTAGCGCAAAACACAGAGTTAATTAACATACTCAAAGATAAAAATGTTGAGTTTGGCGAGGTTTCCTCTGCTAACAGTCGAGCCGCTGTTGGGCTGTTGATTAATCTTATGTGGATTTTGCCACTGGTAGCTTTAATGCTATTGTTCCTCCGACGCTCTACAAATGCTTCTAGCCAAGCGATGAATTTCGGCAAATCCAAAGCTCGTTTCCAAATGGAAGCCAAAACCGGAGTGAAATTTGAAGATGTCGCTGGGGTTGAAGAAGCCAAAGAAGACCTTGAAGAAGTTGTTACTTTCCTAAAACAGCCAGAAAGATTTACGGCTGTAGGCGCACGGATTCCCAAAGGAGTGCTGTTAATTGGCCCTCCTGGTACTGGTAAAACTTTACTAGCAAAAGCGATCGCAGGTGAAGCAGGTGTACCATTCTTCAGTATTTCCGGTTCAGAATTCGTGGAAATGTTCGTTGGTGTGGGTGCATCTCGCGTCCGCGACCTCTTCAAGAAAGCGAAAGAAAATGCCCCATGTCTAATATTTATCGATGAAATTGACGCAGTAGGTAGACAACGGGGTGCTGGTATCGGTGGCGGTAACGATGAGCGCGAACAAACCCTCAATCAACTGCTCACCGAAATGGATGGTTTTGAAGGTAATACAGGTATTATTATTATTGCTGCCACTAACCGCCCAGATGTCTTAGATGCAGCGCTGCTTAGACCAGGACGCTTTGACAGACAAGTGATGGTGGATGCGCCGGATCTCAAAGGTCGACTGGAAATTTTGAAAGTCCACGCGCGGAATAAGAAAATTGACCCTAGCGTATCATTAGAAGCGATCGCTCGTCGCACTCCTGGATTTACTGGCGCAGACTTAGCAAACCTACTCAACGAAGCGGCAATTCTGACTGCTAGGAGACGCAAAGAAGCTGTCACCATTTTAGAAATTGATGCTGCTGTGGATAGAGTGGTTGCAGGTATGGAAGGTACTGCATTAGTAGACAGCAAGAGCAAACGCTTGATTGCCTATCATGAAGTTGGACACGCTTTAGTAGGCACATTGCTCAAAGACCATGACCCTGTGCAGAAAGTTACATTAATTCCACGGGGACAAGCACTCGGATTAACTTGGTTTACTCCTAACGAAGAACAGGGCTTAGTTTCCCGTTCCCAACTCAAATCGCGGATTACTGCAACTTTGGGTGGTCGCGCCGCCGAGGAAATCGTTTTTGGTAAGCCAGAAGTTACCACAGGTGCAAGCAATGACTTGCAACAGGTGACAGGGATGGCGCGGCAGATGGTGACACGCTTCGGGATGTCAGAATTAGGCCCATTGTCCTTGGAAAATCAGAGTGGAGAGGTATTTTTAGGACGCGACTGGATGAACAAATCAGACTATTCTGAAGAAATTGCCGCCAAGATTGATTCACAGGTGCGTGAAATTGTCAACAACTCTTATATAAAGGCAAAAGAACTGTTGGAAGAAAACCGCATAGTTTTGGAGCGTTTAGTAGATTTGTTAATAGAAGAAGAAACAATTGAAGGCGATTCATTCCGCCAAATCGTTGTTGATAATGCCCAAGTAGCTGATGCACAATTAGCTGTACCTCATTAGACATCTGGGCAATAATTCCTCTTTCCTCTGTGTTCTCTGCGCCTCTGTGGTTCGATAAATTACTTTTAAACTCCTCAAGGCACAGAGAGAGCAGAGAGGAAAACAGAAATTTTAGGAGTTACCTTGAAAGAGCTAGTCCTAAAATAAGTAAGCAATCTCTGTGTAAAAAGTCAGAAGGCTACTTCAGCATTTCCACAAACTGGTACATAAAGTCTTACCACTGTCAAGCTTAGGGTATTGTATTATATAGCCCCAATCAACGTACTACAAGTGGAAATAGACATTATGAAACATAGATTTTGGGCAAGCTATTTGCTTGCGGCTTTAGCATTTCTTCCCTTAGAACCTGTGATTACTACACAGGTTTTGGCAACAGAGTCAGTTTTGCAACTAGCACAAGCCAAATCTGCTTACACGCAATATATGCAACTCGGCTATAACGAAACCAAACGTAGAAACTACCGAAAAGCTTTGGGATATTTTCAGCAAGCAGAACGGCTACGTCCTGGAGATAGATACGCTACTTCTGCAATTAGAAATGTTACAAGTTACATCCAACGCGGTAGAAATCGTATTGCCTTCGTCCCAGGTAGACCTGGTAGGGTAAGGTCAGCAGGAACACGAGGAAGTTGCTTTCAAACTGGACAAAATATCATTCCCCTGACACCGACAGATAAAGAAGCTCAACGAACCACAGCAGAGCGTCCCACATTATTTTTCTATGTTCCTCAAACCTCTACAACAGTACAAGCACTAGAATTTGTTTTGCGGGATGATGATAGCTCCGACCCATTGTATAAAGGAACTTTCAAACCTGTTGGGCAGAATGGTATTGTTAGTGTAAATGTACCTGCTAATCAGCCATCTCTACAAATCGGTAAAGAGTATAGTTGGACTTTTTCAATGATTTGTGATACCAACAACCGCGATAAAGACTCTTATGTAGAAGGTACAATAGTGCGATCGCAAGATGAAAATCTATCTCTTCAATTAAACCAACCAAACACAGACTTGGATCGTGCAGTTCTATTTGCAACTGCTGGATTTTGGGAAGATTCTCTCAGAACTTTAGCTAATTTACGCCGCCAGCGTCCTAATGATCCCGAAGTTCAGAAATATTGGGAAGATTTGTTAAATTCAGTAGAGATTAAAGAAGTTGTAAACAAGCCTTTATTGCCCTGTTGTACTGTTCAAAAATAAATTAAAAATTACTTAAAAACCCGGTTTTGATGGAGAAGCCGGGTTTTACCATTCATAGTAATTATGTTTTGAGACGCGATAAATCGCCGTCTCTACAAGTATTTTGGTCTTATATGAGAAGTATTAACGTTGCGTATTACGCGATTTTGTGTTACAAAAACGACGCTTATTTTTAAGTGTGCTGCGATCGCGTACCCACTCGCCAGAGGCGATCGCAAACAAGACAGTTAATCTGAGATATTGAACAATTAGTTTGTAATACTTAATATTAGAGAATCTAATAATTAGTATTACATGATATTGTGTTCATCAGTACATATTTTTTTGTATGCATCGTGTAGACTCTATTTGCGGAGTAAGATTGCTACATAAATTTATGGTAATTCGAGCGCCAAGCAGCAGCAACCCTAGTTTTGCTGTGGTATTAACCTGACTTACAGTTTGGTTATTTCATTCCATGTAGAGCAACTGAAGTCTACATTTTAGTTGTTTTGAAAGTATTCCATTATTACATTCAGTGTGGAGTTAGCAGTAAATGCTAGCCCAAAACTTTGTATGGAAAGAATTTTATCAATCTGCCATCTGAGTATTTTTTGGGTGGATGTCAGCCGTTGTGTCTACTCATCAGACACTTGCCACGTAGTTATTAAGGATTTTACAAACAGTTAGGAATTAGCGATCGCACACTGACGTTAGACGAAAAGCCATTAGCTATACGCAAATCAGCAATCACACTAGAGAAAACAAAAAAGCTTATGAATACAACACGCAAGTTTCGTTTAGGTGCATTCGTTCAAGCCACAGGTCATCATATATCCTCTTGGCGACACCCCGATGCACAAGCAGATGCTGGATTGAATTTCGAGCATTACAAGGAAATTACCCAGACTGCTGAATGCGGCTTGTTTGATGCAGTTTTCTTGGCAGATAGCCCAGGAGTCTGGGGTGGCTCTCCAGAAACTCAGTATCGCAATGGTAAAATTGCCCATTTTGAGCCGGTCACTCTTTTCTCGGCTTTGTCCTCCGTTACCAAAAATATCGGCTTCATTTCCACCGCCTCGACTACTTATGAAGAACCCTACACCTTGGCCCGAAAGTTTGCCTCGTTGGACTACTTGAGTAACGGCCGCGCGGGGTGGAATGTAGTCACTACAGGCAATGAGAACGCCGCTCGTAATTTCGGGCTTGAGCATCACCCGGAACATAGCCAGCGTTATGAACGCGCCGAAGAGTTTGTGGAAGTGGTAAAAGGACTGTGGGATAGCTGGGAAGATGATGCTTTTATCCGCGACAAAGAATCTGGTGTTTATTTCGATCCAGACAAGTTGCATACACTCAACCATAAGGGCAAATATTTTTCTGTAAAAGGCCCTTTAAACGTCGGTCGTCCGCCTCAAGGCTACCCCGTGATTGTTCAGGCCGGAGCCTCGGAATCTGGACGGGACTTGGCCGCCCGTACTGCTGAAGTGATTTTCACCGCTAATCAAACTCTAGCTGATGCCCAAGAATTTTATGCTGATGTGAAAGGGAGATTAGCACAATATGGGCGATCGCCAGACGATCTAAAAATTATGCCCGGTGCTTTCCCAATCATTGGCCGTACCGAAGCAGAAGCTCAAGAGAAGTACGAATTTCTGCAATCTTTGATTCATCCTGATGTCGCCTGGGGAATTTTAAAGAACTATTACAAAGGTGTCGATCTGTCGAAATATTCTCTAGATGATGTGGCTCCCGAACTACCCAGCGACACCAACACTAACAAGAGTCGTCTCAAACTAGTCAGAGATTTGGCGACTCGTGGCACTCTCACACTGCGTCAGTTGTATCTTTCTCTTGCCACCGCACGCGGACATCGCACTATCCTTGGTACTCCCGAAACCATTGCCGATCAGTTAGAAGAATGGTTCAACAATGGTGCAGCAGACGGCTTTAATATCATGCCGCCAATCCTTCCCACAGGATTAGATGAATTCGTTAACTTAGTCGTTCCCATCTTGCAAAAACGCGGATTGTTCCGTACCGAATACGAGGGTAGTACCTTGCGTGAAAACTTGGGATTGCGTCGTCCGGTCAATCGTTTTGCTGCAAAACAAGTGGATAAGAGCCTTGTGTTGGCGTAAATGAATTGTTTGCAGATGTTTAAGCCATACCTTTTAGATCGCACCTTCTGTAGATCGCCGCCCTACAGAATCGGAAATCGAACCGCAGAGGACGCAGAGGACACGGAGAAATAAGAGTTTCAGAGAGTTCTTGCGTAAGTTTTAACACACTAACCAGCATCCAACGCTGCTAGGAAAACCTTGTAATTTTTTAAAGGAAAAAACATGACTGAATATAGCCGATTAAAGACCTCACGCTCCGCCGCAATCAGAGCAACCCTTGATTATCCGGTAATCGATACCGATGTTCATACCAATGATTTCACACCGGCGTTTGAGGATTACATCGCTAAGTACGGCGGTGTGAAACTCGTAGATGAGTTACGTAAGACAGAAGCTTCTCGTCTTAACTCCAAGAGCAACGGTAAAGACTGGTATCAACAAACCCCTGAAGAACGTCAATATAACCGGACAATCCGATCGCCTTGGTGGGCGAGAGTTACCAAAAATACGCTGGATCTAGCTACTTACACCCTCCCCGAATTGCTCTATGAGCGTCAGGCGGAGCAAGGGTCAGACTATTCGGTGCTATTTCCAAATAATGTCCTAGCACCTGCTGGAGCCAGTGCAGAGAATCGTCAGGCACTGCAACGCGCGGTAAATCACTATCATGCTGATATTTACCGGAAATATAGCGATCGCCTGACACCGGTTGCTGGTATTCCCTTAACTACTCCCCAGGAAGGTATTGAGGAGCTAGAGTTTGCAGTAAAAACACTCGGTTTAAAAGTGATTAATATCACTGGCGGGGTGAAACGGCCGATTAAAGCGATCGCTGATAAATATCCAGCCGATAAATTCCCTGAAATCGCCAAGTATGCCTCTTATATCGATTTCTATGGGCTAGATAGTGAGTACGACTACGATCCCTTCTGGGCAAAGGTCGTGGAACTTGGCGTACCTGTCACCACCCATTACGGCAGTCAGGGTTGGACTGGACGCTCCTCCATCAGTAACTACATGAACAACCATATCGGTCACTTCGCCGATGGTTCGGAAGCATTTGCAAAGGCGTTGTTCTTCGGTGGCGTTACCAAGCGTTTTCCACAGTTGCGAGTAGCGATGCTCGAAGGTGGTGCAGATTGGGGTGCGCGTGTCTACATTCATTTGGTAGATCGTTTCTCCAAGCGCAATATCAAGGCACTGGAAAATTACAATCCAGCATTGACAAATGCCGATGAGCTATTTGAAATATTTGAACGCTATGGTGCAGAAGTTACTCAAGGGCATTCCCTCGATAAGGATGAATTGACTAAGACTGTACTGGGAGCTTCATTTAGCCGTCATAGCCGTGCGCCAATTGGTAGCGAATTGGATGATTTTGCAGCCGCAGGCATTGAAACAATTGAAGACATCCGCGATCGCTGGGTGAATAGTTTCTTCTTTGGTTCCGAATCTGATGATCGCACCATCGCTACGGCATTCAACGACAAAGCCAATCCCCTGGGAGTCAAAATCAACGCCATCTATTCCTCCGATGTTGGTCACTGGGATGTACCAGACCTGACTTCCCCGTTGGCTGAAAGCTGGGATTTAGTTCAAGAAGGCGTTATTTCCGAAGCCGACTTTAAGTCCTATGTATTCGCTAATCCCTACAAGTTTTACACCCAAGCTAACCCCGAATTTTTCAAGGGTACTGCGATCGAATCCAAAGTAGGTAACACCGAATTTAAACAAGTGGACAAGAGTTTGGTGGTGGCGTAAAAGCCGAGATGAGGGCGTGGGGGTAGATGAGGAGAAATAATCAATGCCCCATGCCCAATGCCCAATACCCCATGCCCAAATAAATTAGGAGTCACAACCATGTCTGTTGAACAACGCTCTCACAATAGTTCCTTACCTTATCTTTTCTCGCCTGTTTCTGATAATGCCAAGCAACCTGCACCCTTAGTACTGTTTCTGCATGGAGGACGCGATCGCGGTAATGATCTGAATGTGCTGCTGAAATGGGGTCTACCTCGTTTTGTAGATTTATCCGACTCATTACCTTATGTCTTCGCTGCACCCCAGATTCCGGCTGAACAAACTTGGGCAGATCGAGCAGATGACGTGCTGGCTTTGCTTGATGAACTGATCGCTTCCCAGCCCGTTGATCCAGCGCGGGTGATATTAGCCGGGTTCAGCTTAGGCTCGGCCGGAATCTGGCATATCGCGGCTTTGCATCCCGATCGCTTCGCAGGTCTAATACCTGTATCTGGACGTGTACCTAAAAGATTAGCAGAAAGCGAACTAGCCGTACTCAAAGACATTCCCGTTCAGATATTCCAAGGTGGACAAGACAAAAATTTGCCAATTGAGGACACGGAGCATTTTGTTGAGCGCTTACGCAAAGTCGGGGGGAAAGTTGATTTGACAGTGCTACCGGAAGGCGATCATTTTATAGCAGATGAAGTTTACAGAGACTCGAAATTGCAACAATGGTTAGTTTCACAGAGTCGTCGTCAGGCTTCTGTAGTGGCATCGAGCTAATTCAGTAATAACTGATGCCTTTGCTGGTTAATATTCCCATTATGCAGATCGCTTATGCGTTGCTAACTTCAAAGCCGATAACAATAGAATCACACCCAAGATTACATACAACCAAGAACTTGCTACATACCTCAAAAGGTTGCTGCCAACGAATGCTCCTAGTATTGAACCAGATGCCATTGAAACAATGAATCTTTGATCTGATTTCACTTCTTTGAGTCGTTGTTGACTTCTATATTTGAATAGACCCATGATGATTGTGGGAATGCTGATTGCAAGACTCAAACTTCCTGCTAATTTGATATCAATTGCAAACACCAGAATGATCGTAGGGATAATCAATTCACCACCTGCGACACCAAGCATACTGCTAAATATCCCAATCACAATTCCCGCTACAAAACCTATACCGATTCTCAGTAAGTCTGGAAGTTGCCAACTCTGAAAACTGAAAATGAGATTATGACCGATCAGTACGAAGCTCAGGAAAAATAGAAAAACGACAACAATCCGATTTAATGTTTGTTCGTTGATCTGGGTTGCATAGTGAACGCCAACATAAGAGCCAATTAGAGAGCCTGCCAGAATGTTGATGATTACTGTCAGGTTTGCAAAAACATTCTCAACACCAATAACGCCACTCCGAAAAATGAATGAAAAGGTAACAGTGACGAGGCTAACTATGAGATTGATAATAATTGACTGTAGAGTTCGATAGTTAAAAATGCTAACTAAAACTGGTAAGCGAAACTCTGCACCACCCAAACCAATTAGCCCACCAAGAATCCCAACCAAAGCACCCCAAGCAAACGCCCAAATATTCCGCATTTAAATCTCTACACCTACAACAGTCGCATTAGGGACAATTCTATGACCTTAGCAACTATCAATCTCGGTAAAACTGGATTAACTGTTTCCCGCCTTTGTCTTGGCACCATGACTTTTGGATTGCAGACTGACGAAGAAACTTCTAGAGATATCCTCGACACGGCAGCCGATGGCGGAATCAACTTTTTGGATACAGCCGATGTTTATCCACTTGGCGGCGGGCTTACCACTGCTGGCCGTACCGAAGAAATCGTTGGGCGCTGGCTCAAAGGCAAACGCGAACATTTTATCTTAGCTACCAAGTGCGTCGGCCGGGTTGGCCCTGCACCTTGGGATCAGGGTGCTTCGCGCAAACATATTCTAGATGCGATCGATGCTTCCCTACGACGTTTGGGAACCGACTATATCGACCTGTACCAATTGCACTCCGATGATGCTTCTACTCCCCTTGATGAAACCCTGGAAGCGCTAGACGCAGTAGTTCGCGCTGGCAAAGTGCGCTACATCGGCGTTTCCAACTTCTTAGCCTACCGACTAGCCCGTGCTTTGGGTCGTGCTGAAACGCGCAATTTAACCAAGTTCGTCTCAATTCAGCCCCGCTACAACCTGTTGTTCCGCGAAATTGAGCGAGAACTATTGCCCCTAGCCAAAGAAGAAGGACTGGGTATAATTTCTTACAATCCGTTAGCGGGTGGTCTGCTTACTGGCAAACACAATTTTACTCAAGGCCCCACATCAGGTACGCGTTTTACGTTAGGTGCTGCCGCAGAACGTTATCAAGAACGCTACTGGCACGATCGCGAATTTAATACTGTCGAAGAATTACGCACAGTCGCCGATCTCGCCGGATTGTCCCTCACCACCTTAGCAGTAGCTTGGGTTTTATCTAATCCCATTATCACAGCCCCCATCATCGGCGCTAGCCGTCCACAACAACTTGCTGACAACCTCAAAGCAGTAGAACTAAAACTCGACGACAGTTTGAAACAAAAGTTAGACGATCTAACTGCCGAATACCGCAGGGGAGATTCTCTTCGTTAGAAATTAGAGAAACAAGTACGCAACAAATAACTAATGACCAATGACCAATGACCAATGACCAATGACAAATGACCAATGACAAATGACAAATGACAAATCAGAAATATCTCATGGATAAAATAGCTAGGATTAAACGCCGTCGTTTTCTCCATTTTGCTACTTCAGGGCTATGTGGCTTTTCTATGGCATATCTATTAGGGAGTTGTAGCGATCAAAGCGAACAGTCTTCTTTGCTAAACAGTACTAATGCCAGTGAAAGTTCCCTTGGAATAAAAACGAAAGTTCTCCGCATGGGATATCAAAGTGCGGGGGATCTCTTCAGAAATCGGAAAGTTTTAGAGAAACGCTTGGAGCCGTTGAGGATTAAGGTGGAATGGGCACAATTTGTCCAAGGGCCCCAACTTATGGAAGGGATGGCTGCAAAAAAGGTTGATGTGGGATCTGTGGGAGAAACACCACCAATTTTTGCACAAGTGGCTGGGTCAGAACTTGTTTATGTAGTAGGTAAACAAAGAAACCAAAGGACAGGGACAAGTAGTGTTATTGCCGTTCCACCGGAATCTCCCCTTCAGAAGTTTGAGGATATTAAGGGCCAAGAAGTTTACTTTCAAAAAGGCTCGGCATCGCATTACTTTATTATCAGAGCGTTGCAATCTATCGGCTTGACTCTCAAAGATATTAAAATCAGAAGTCTTCCCACAATCGAGGCACGGGCTGCTTTCCTCGAAGGTAAAATTCCAGTTTGGATGACAGGATATCCCCACTATGCGATCGCTCAAAAGATGGGTCGAATTCGAGTCCTCAAAGATTCTGTTGGACTAGATTCTCCTGGTGCTTACTATATCGCTGACAGAAAGTTTGCCGAAGAAAACCTTGGTTTGCTAAAAATTATCATTGAGGAGCTTAATAAGCTCGACAAGTGGGCAGAGGCAAATCGAGGTGAAGTTGCCAAGTTGATGATCTCTGAACCAAAGCTCGATCCAGATGTGGTGGAAATAGCAATGTCTCGTCGTACTTTTGTCGGACGTAGAGGACTTAGCCCGGCGCTGATAAAGGAACAACAACGTGTGGCAGATTTATTTTTTGATGAGGGTGTAATCCCAAAGAAAATAAATATTCAAGATGCGTTACTCCCGCCTGATATCTATACTGCAATCACCCCACCAGAAATTATGATCTAGTGATGTATTGCAGGGAGCAAGCTTGAAAGTCTTTTGGTGTTTTTTCTCATTTATTTATGTCTTAACTTATCTGTTAACTACTATTAATTCCTGCTAAAAGACACACATCAAACTTGTGATTTGCATAATCTTGGATGAGCAAAACATCCATCCCTAAAAAAAAATCCTTCTAACTAATGTGCAAATTTAATGTCCAAAAGTTTATTAATTAAACGAGTAAATAAGTCAGCTACAACCAAACAGCAAAAGTTTTTAAACAGTGCTGCCAGAAGTCCCTAATACCACCGGACGGCTTATATAGTCGTCCATTTTTATCTTGCAGAACAGCCAAAATGATGCTAGTGGATCGACCTTCATGACGAAAAAGACCAGACAATTCAAATCCTTTCAACGTGCTGCTGATGCACCAAACCTACCATCAACTCCATTCAGGTTCATTTTGTATTTCGTTAACCAGTTTCGCTGGTGGTATGTGTTAATGGTGAGCCTGGAGATGGTACACGCAACCTGTGGCGTTATGTTGCCTTATGCCATTGGTGAGATCATCCGAGGTGTGACGAAATCAACGGGCGACAGCCAGCCCATTTTTGATGCCATGAGGCAACCCCTGATGCTGTTCATCGCCTTGAGTGTGGGTGAAGTAATATTCGGGCGTTCGGCTGGACTCTTGCAAACTATCCTCCATCCAATCCACCGACAACATATTGTGCGATCGCTATATGCCTACTTGCAACACCATTCGCATCGCTACATGAGCAGCAGTTTTTCCGGGGCATTGGCACATCGGATTAGCGAAACTTCTCTGGGTGTTACTCAGACGATGCAAATGTTAATTACTGAATTTATGGCAGTAATTGTTGTGTATATCGTCGCCACAATGTTACTGTATCGCGCTTATCCTCCCCTGGCTGCACTCGTGGGCGTGTGGGCAGTTCTTTTCATCAGTATTTCGTTCTGGCTGGCAACTCGCTGCCGAATTTACTCTCGGAAAGCCGCAGCCGCAAGAAGTGAGACAACTGGCATCATCGTAGATACAGTAACAAATCTCACCAGTAGCCGATTGTTTGCTCGTTTAGGTTTTGAACGACGCTATTTGAATGAGCAATTAAGCCGCGAACTCAAACAGGTGAGAAAGTCCAATTGGTACTCGGAGCGAATTCGCTGGTTTCAGTTCATCTCGGCAGCCATTCTGAAAATCAGCACTCTGTATTACTCGCTCTTTCTCTGGAGTCAAGGAAAGATCGCTACTGCTGATTTCGTCGTCGCAACTAGCCTGTCGCTATTGATCATCATTGAAGCCCGGAATTTGAGCCGCCGCTTTCTGGAATTTTTTGAACATATCGGCAATGTTGCCAATGGTGTGTTTACCATCGTTCAACCCCACGAGTTGGTGGATCGCGATCGCGCGATCGCACACCCAATTACCCAAGGTAAGATTGAATTTCGCCGGGTGAATTTCAATTACTCGGATGAAAAGAAAGTTTTCAACAACCTTTCTGTCACCATCCAAGCCGGACAGCGTGTCGGACTGGTAGGGTTCTCTGGTTCTGGAAAATCCAGCTTTGTCAATCTAATTCTGCGTTTGTTCGACCCCCAATCTGGACAGATTATTATTGATGGGGTCGATATTCGAGACATGACTCAGGATGCCCTACACGCTCAAATCAGCTTGATTCCCCAAGATCCATCTCTGTTCCATCGCACTTTGCTAGAAAATATTCGTTATGGACGCTTAGATGCAACCGATGAGGAAGTGTTCGAGGCGGCGCGAAAGGCTAATGCTCACGATTTCATTATCCAAAGTCAGGATGGTTATAATTCTCTGGTGGGCGAACGCGGTGTCAAGTTATCTGGAGGGCAGAGACAACGCATTGCGATCGCTCGCGTAATCCTCAAAGATGCGCCGATCCTGATTTTAGATGAAGCCACCTCTAGCCTCGATTCAATCACCGAAAAAGCGATCCAAGATACCCTCGACTTAGCAATGAATGGGAAAACGGTCATCGTGGTAGCTCATCGACTATCTACCATCGTCCATCTAGATCGGATTTTGGTGTTCGATAAAGGTCGCATTATTGAAGATGGTTCCCACGCTCAACTACTGGCACTTGGCGGTGCTTATCACAGGTTATGGAAAATGCAAGCAGGTGGATTTATCCCGGAAAATCTCGACGAAGAACGCATACATGAGGTTCGCAGTGGCACAGATAACGTTCAAAAGGGAATGATCGCTTGACATTTGCTGCTACTTGAGATTTAATTTCAGATTTAATTCAGGAATTGTGCGGGAAAGAGTCTTTGACACTCCTAAAACTTATGACTTCAGATATCAAACCCATTTTTGATACCCTGGCTGACGAGGAATCTGCCATCAACTGGAATCGTTTGCTGGTCGAAATCCTGACCGCTTTCGACTGCTCTACAGGTACTATCCATACCCTAGATCGGGAAAGGCAGTTACTGCACCTAAAGGCTTACCAAAGCATTCCAGAATTTCTGTTGCCTAAAATGACGGTAATTCCTATCGGCAAAGGAATGGCTGGTGTCGCCGCCGAACGTAAGCAATCCGTACAGATTTGCAACCTGCAAATTGACGAACAGGGGGTGGTGGCCAGACCCTCGGCAAAAGAAACTAAGGTAAAAGGCTCCATCACAGTGCCATTTATGCTAGATGGCCGATTGTATGGAACCTTGGGCATTGCCAAGTCGATTGCTTATGAATTCACTCCGAAAGAGGAAGAGATATTAATGGAGATTGGAGAGGCCATTAGCCGGAAAATCGTTAGTTAACAGGATTAGCAACTTTGCTAAACTGATTTACCAGACTTTCTTGGCACTACTTCTGACTAATGGTTTCTGGTGTGATGGCTGCATATTGTTCGCTACTCAGCATCGCTTCCTTGATATTGATTGGTTTAGGAATCACTTTTTCTGTGGCAAACAAATCTGCAATTTTCTGTTGATTTTCCATGATTTTTGGCGTAATGGGTCTTAAGCCATAAGCTCGCCTTTCAATCATTGTTGCTAAAATATCTTCATCAATTTTGAGATGAGGAATAGTCAGCTTTACAACTTCTGCTCGGTTCTTTTCACCCCATTGACCTGTGTTATCTATCTCTTCAAGAACTAATCGTACTAATTTTGGGTTTTCTGTGGCAAATTTTCGCGCAGCCATGTAATATCCGCCCTGAGTAGAGATGCCGCTAGCATCTCTCAAAACACGAGCATTTGCCTTTTTTTGTGCTACAGCTAAATAAGGGTCCCAAGTTACCCAGGCATCTATTTTGCCTTGAATAAAAGCATCACGGGCTTCTGAAGGAGGGAGGCTAATGGCTTGAATATCACTATATTTCAAACCAGCCTCTTCTAAAGCTTTTATTAATAAGTAATGGGAAGCAGAACCTTTTTGGAAAACTACTTTCTTACCTTTGAGATCAGCTAAAGTGCGAATTGACGAATTATTTTGGACGATAATTCCACTTCCTTTACCTGTGCTGGGTTTATTACTAGCAACATATACTAAAGATGTACCAGCAGCTTGGGCAAATATCGGTGGAGTTTCGCCTACAGAACCAATATCAACCCTACCTACATTCATTGCTTCCATCAGTTGCGGCCCGGCGGCAAATTGTGCCCATTCGACGGAGACACCTAAAGGCTGTAAACGCTTTTCTATCAATCCTTTAAGTCTGACCAGATCCCCAGAGCTTTGATATCCCATACGGACAGTTTTAGTTTTAAAGCCAGTGGTTTCATTCCCTGCATTTGGGGTTGTAACTGAACAACTAATTAAGGTAGTTGAGATTGTTAATAATCCAGGTAATAGGAATAGTGAAAAACGCTGAAAAATATTAACTCGTGGCTGTTTGAAGGCGGTAATCATGGACGTGATACTTTGTTTTTATTTGGCTAATAGTTACCGATGCTCAGTAGAGGTGCATCTGTATATTGGTGTCAACTTAAATGCCAACCCTTTTAAAACTTCATTTCCAGCCAGAGGCTAGAAATGTTCCTCATTGGTTAAGCATTCTAAAACGAGACTGAACACCTGTGACATCTGTTCGCCTCTACTGCGTATTGCTCTTAATGTAAGTTCAATGAAACTCTTCTAGACTTGAACTAAAGTTCAAGTTTCTCTTTGCATCTGGGAGGGACGGTTTTATGTCGTAAAATCTCTTAGAGGTTTTTTGATTTAGATTGTTAGGCGAACACCACATAAACCGTCAAACATTACATTACTCTTAACCCAAAGATTTAAACTTTTTGAAGCTGAAGGTTCTTCTGGAAAAGTTCTTGAACGTTTTTCCAAGCATCGGCAGCAGCTTCGGCATTGTAGCTAGAGCGATGGTTGCAGAAAAAGCCATGTCCTGCACCAGAGTAGCGAAATATAGCATGAGGAATCTGATTTTTCTTCAATTCAGCCTCAATCTGCTCCGTTTGTTCTAAGGGGATTCCTTGATCGTCAAGGCCAAAGAAGGCGTAAATGGGACCCTTGATATCAGGAGTGCGGGTGATGGTTGGTTCACCACCACCGGGAGTTGAGTTGGGAATACCGCCACCATAGAAGGAAGCTGTAACTTTAATATCTGGTAAAGTGGCAGCTAGATAAACTACATGACCACCAAAGCAGAAACCAATGGAGCCGATCGCATCTCCTTGCACATTTGGTAAGGTTTTTAAATAGGCGATCGCAGCCTTAATATCACTCAATATTTCCTCGGCTGTTGTCTGTTCCTTATATCCTCTTCCTTGCTGGACATCTTCAGGGGTGTATCCACCCTCAAAACCAGGGGCGGTGCGTTGAAATAAAGTCGGTGCGATCGCAACATACCCTTCTTTGGCAAATTTCTCAGCAACTTCTCGAATGTGAATGTTAACCCCAAAAATTTCCTGAATCACGATAACGGCTGGGAAGGTTCCCTTTTGTGCGGGTTCCGCTAAGTAAGCATCGATTTGCAAATCCCCGTTAGGAACTTTAACTTGAGTGGTGCGAATTTCTGTGTTTGTCATCGTAGGGATTAGCCTGTAATTACTTTGAGAACGAAATGTTTTGTGGTAAGTTTTGTACAAAATACTTAAACTTTACCGATTTACCGTAGTTTATAGAGTAGTATTTCACAAACAATGTCCAAAGGCAAGTCCTTATTTAAGAAGGAAATAGCTTACCGGGAATAGGGAATAACTTTTTTCTGTCCCCTAAATTCTGAGATATCCCAACAGGAGAATGAAAATGGCGCTCAAAGCAGTTCATCATATTCAGGCAACTTATCCTCTTGAGGTAGAGGATGCAATGCTATCTTTCTACAGCAGAATTTTGGGATTGACTGAAATTTCCAGACCTGATGCGGTCAAAAACGATTCAGGAGCCTGGTATCAGGTGGGAAACATTGAATTGCACGTTAGTAGAGAGAAGAACGCCAATAACCAAGTATCTAGAAGACATTTTTGTTTCCAAGTCGATGACTTGAACACCTTTGAGAAACACCTAAAAGAGTATGGGGTAGAAATTATTCCCGATCAACGACCACTACCAGGATGCGTGCGGTTTTTCATCCGCGATCCCGGTGGGAATCGCATAGAGATTGCAGAGTTCGTCAAGAGTACTTAGAAAGTATATTCTTTAGACATAGGAGTGAAAATGAATGTAGAGACGTAGCAGTGCTACGTCTCTACAAGGATTCTGGATAACGCATATTTAATTTCTGGAGATGTCTTTTATATTTTTATTGTCTAAGAATATGCACAAAGCAGCACCAACATCCTGAAAGATGAATAAAAATACTTGTATTGAAGATAGCGATCGCTATCTTCAATACAAAACTAGTAACTAAGCTGTTATGCAAATAAGATTGCACATCAACTGGTGAGGTTGTCCTTTGTCAATTGTCCTTTTTGCTTGGTAAACACAAATGACAAATGACTAATGACTAATGACAAATGACTAATGACGGTCTACACGGAAAATATTGCAATATGTATGCGCGTTAGCTTAGTGAGGTATTGTATTCAAACAAGAATCCCTAGCTAGCAACTAAAAAATTATAAACGCAGAGATGATCCAACTTAGCCCAGAACACTTGCAAACTATCCGCGCCCATGCCGAAAGCGCCTATCCGGAGGAGTGTTGCGGTATAATTTTAGGCTATTTGGCTAATGAGGGCAAAATTGTAGTTGAAGTCATACCAACAGAAAATGCCTGGAATACAGAAGCGGGTGCTGAGTTCTCAGGGGAACGCACAGCAGAAAGTAAAAGACGGCAATATGCGATCGCACCCGAAGTTATGCTAAAAACCCAAAAGGAAGCACGTAATCGCTCACTGAACATCGTCGGCATTTTTCATTCCCACCCAGATCATCCTGCTATCCCTTCAGAATGCGATCGCTTATATGCTTGGCAAGGATACTCGTATATAATAGTTACCGTCCAAAACGGTAAAGCTGGAGAACTTCAAAGCTGGAGCCTTGACGATCGTCATCAATTCCAAGCAGAGACAATTGAGAATATAAAATAACTGGCTTAGTTCAAAGACAGTCACTCGTAGCGGTTTTAGCCGCCACCACGGATAGAAAATTCATCTTCCCCACTCCCTATCTCCATAAGAGATACAGTTTTTCGATAGGATTAATATTCCGCTCTCCCAGATCATAACTGCTATGCTCAATCCCAATCTGGATGAAATCCAGTTGACCAAAGACGATTACGAACGCTACTCCCGACACTTGATTTTACCGGAAGTAGGACTAGAAGGACAGAAGCGCCTGAAAGCCGCCAGTGTACAGTGTATAGGTACAGGTGGACTAGGTTCACCACTACTTTTATATCTGGCGGCGGCGGGTATTGGACGCATTGGGATTGTCGATTTCGATGTTGTCGATACTTCCAATCTGCAACGCCAAGTCATCCACGGGACATCTTGGGTGGGTAAACCCAAGATTGAATCGGCAAAAAACCGCATTCACGAGATTAACCCCTATTGTCAGGTTGATTTATACGAAACTCGCCTGACTTCCGAAAACGCCCTAGAAATCCTTGAACCTTACGATATCGTCGTAGATGGGACTGATAACTTCCCCACTAGATATCTAGTTAACGATGCCTGCGTATTGCTGAATAAGCCCAACGTCTACGGCTCAATTTTACGCTTTGAAGGGCAAGCTACTGTATTTAACTACCAAGGTGGGCCAAATTATCGTGACCTTTTCCCAGAACCACCACCACCAGGAATGGTTCCCTCTTGTGCAGAAGGTGGCGTACTCGGTATTTTGCCAGGAATTATTGGTTTAATCCAAGCAACCGAAACTGTCAAAATCATTTTGGGGCAAGGTAATACTCTAAGTGGACGATTGCTGCTATACAACGCCTTAGATATGAAATTTCGGGAGTTGAAACTACGTCCTAACCCGATTCGCCCAGTAATTGAAAAACTAGTAGACTACGAAGAATTCTGCGGGATTCCGCAAGCTAAGGCAGAGGAGGCAAAACAGCAGTTGGAAAGTCAAGAAATGACTGTTAAGGATTTGAAGGAATTACTAGATAGCGGTGCAAAGGATTTTGTCCTACTGGATGTCCGCAACCCCAATGAGTACGAAATTGCCAAGATTCCTGGTTCGGTGTTAGTACCCTTACCAGACATTGAAAATGGCAATGGCGTTGCGAAGGTGAAGGAAATATTGAACGGACACCGCTTAATCGCTCATTGTAAGATGGGCGGGCGATCGGCAAAAGCCCTCGCCATCCTTAAGGAAGCCGGGATTGTCGGCACAAATGTTAAAGGCGGAATTACCGCTTGGAGTCGAGAAGTCGATCCTTCAGTTCCAGAGTATTAACAACAGAGGCAGGAGGCAGGAGAAATACTGCTCCGCCTCTGCTCTGTTTTATACCATGATCGGAGCGAGTTTGCGGTTTAAGTCTCCCATTCGCTCATCTCCTGATGACCTTTTTAGAATTAAAAATTAAAAGTTAAAAATTAAGAAAAAGAATAATTTTTAATTAATTTTGGTACAAAGCCAACAATAATATATGACGCAGTGTTAGCAAGTCCACATACTCCTTCCTTACAGGACGCTGCGCGAATAGAGAAGCTACGCGCAGCGTCTCATAGATAGCGTCTTAGAATTTTTAATTAATAATTTTTAATTTTTAATTGGAGCGAAGCGACTTGACTACCTCAAAATCTCATTTCAATATTTTATGGGTGCAAGTTTGGGTATTGGCAGTGGTGCAGGGAGCAATTACCCTCACCTGGTTAATTTATAATATATATTTGCCACAACTTTTGACTCAGTTTGGTTTTCCCGCCTCGCTTGCAGTTGCCTTGGTGCTAGTCGAAAATGCCTTGAGTGCGTTGCTGGAACCATTGATGGGCGGACTTTCAGACCAAGCTAGGCGCTGGGTAGGGACTCGATTTCCCTTCATCTCAGTAGGTATGATTCTGGCATCGGCTTTGTTTATTGCCATACCATGCGTTGTGAGTTTGATTCCACCTACTACTGTAATGCGATCGCTCTTACCTATAGTATTGGTAGCCTGGGCATTAGCAATGACAATATTTCGTTCTCCAGCAATGTGCCTCTTGGGGATGTATTCTACACCAGCCCAGTTACCTTTAGCAGTAAGTGTTGTCACTTTAGCAGGCGGTTTGATTGGGGCTTTTAGACCGATAAGCCACAAGTTTATTCTCAGCTTAGGGCCAGTTTATACTTTTGCGATCGGTTCTTTCGTCATGCTAGGGGCGGCCGCTGTGTTGCGATTAGTCAATCCTCCAGAAGCACCTGTGGATAGACACCAAATAGAAGTAGTAAAGTTGCCGTTACAAAAATTGGCTTTGATTTTAGTAACTGGTTTTGGTGTAGCGTGGGGTATCCGATTTCTCTTTGATGTTTTGGGTAAAGTACTAAAGGCCCAACTGAATACTGATAATATTGATGTGCTTATGGTGTGGATTGGATTAGCGATCGCAATTGCCAGCATACCAGCAGGAATCTTCGCCGTCAAAATTGGTAATCGTCAAGCAATGCTTTGTGGGATCTGTGCAATCATTCTCTCGTTACTGATAATGATATCTGTGGGCGCACAAATTCCGATAATTGCGGTAATCGTTGCTAGCTTTAGTTTAATTGTCAATGGGGCAATTCCTTTTGCTTTAGAACTAGTACCTCAGCGATGGGCGGGATTAGGAATTGGGATGTATTTTGGTGGATTCGCTCTAGCCATGAGTTTGTTTGGTGTCATCTTTCCCAAGTTACAAGCAATAACACCTTTTATCGGTGCAACTGGGGGTGCATTGGCATTTTTCCTAGCTGGTGTTTGTATTGCGGTAAGTGGCATTTCTGAAACGCAGAGGAACGCAGAGGTTTAACGCATAGGCGCTTCTCTACGAGACGCTACGCGAACGCCTTCCCGCAGGGTAGGGACGCAAAGTTATGCTCTGCGTCCCTCTGTTGATGAAATCTGACAAATCTTAATTACGAATGAGTTACAGATTTAACTTGACTCAACAAATCGTGCAGTTTTTCGCCTTCAATGACTTCTGTTTCTAAGAGTTGAGTTGCGATCGCTTCTAGCAAGTCTCGATTCTGTCTAAGAATCTCTAGGGCTTGTTCGTGGGCTGTTTCCACGATTTCCTTAACTTCGCTATCAATGGCTTTGGATGTGTCTTCACTCACCGCCCGTCGGGGATTAGCCCCACCATTACCCAAAAACATCGATTGTTGTCCTTGTTGGTAAGCTAATGGCCCTAAGACTTTGCTCATACCATAAGATGTTACCATCCGTTCTGCCAAGTCAGTTGCTCGTTGCAAATCGTTGGAAGCACCTGTGGTAATACTGTTAAACACAACCTCTTCGGCGGAACGTCCACCTAATAGAGTTGCAATCTGACCCCGCAATTCCTCTTCATTCATCAAAAAGCGGTCTTCAGTTGGTAATTGCAGAGTGTAGCCCAAAGCAGCCATCCCACGGGGAATAATCGAAATCTTTTCTACGCGACCGTTTCCTGTGGTTAGCGCCCCGACCATTGCGTGACCAACTTCATGGTATGCAACAATCTTTTTCTCAGTCTCGTTCATGACACGACTCTTTTTTTCTAAGCCGGCGACTACTCGCTCAATTGCTTCAGCGAAGTCTTCTTGAGCGACACTTTCACGCAGATTACGAGCTGCTAATAATGCGGCTTCGTTCACCAAATTCGCTAAATCTGCGCCAGCAAAACCAGGAGTACGAGTAGCGATCGCTTTTAAATTTACATCATCTCCTAATTTTACCTTTTGAGCGTGAATCTTGAGAATTGCTTCCCGACCAGATAAATCAGGACGGTCTACCAACACTTGGCGGTCAAAGCGGCCTGGACGTAGCAATGCAGAGTCAAGGCTTTCGGGGCGGTTGGTAGCTGCTAGGACAATCACCGTTGCATCCCCAGCCGCAAACCCGTCCATCTCCGTTAGTAATTGATTGAGGGTCTGTTCTCGCTCATCGTTACCACCGTAGAAGCCGTTACTGCTACGAGACTTACCGATCGCATCTAATTCATCAATGAATATAATACAAGGAGCTTGTTTTTTAGCCTGCTCAAACAAATCCCGCACTCTGGAAGAACCCACGCCGACAAACAATTCCACAAACTCGGAACCAGAGATACTGAAGAATGGAACTCCAGCTTCCCCTGCTACGGCTTTCGCTAAAAGTGTCTTACCAGTACCAGGAGGGCCAACTAACAACACACCTTTAGGAATTCTCGCGCCAATTTGCGTAAACCGTGCTGGGGTCTTGAGGAAATCTACAATTTCTACTAACTCAGTTTTTGCTTCTTCTACGCCAGCCACATCTGCAAAGGTGATTTTAGCTGATTCGCCTTCAACGTAAACTTTAGCTTTGCTCTTACCAATGGAAAGCGCACCTTGAGGGCCACCGCCGCCACCACGTGACAGAAAGAATTGCCAAATACCAATAAAAATCAGTGGTGGAATCACCCAACTTAAGAGGGTTGTAATCCAAGTATTTTTGGGTGGAGGTGTAGCAGCAAACTCAACTCCCTTTTCTTCTAGCAGTTTGGGTAACTCTAAATCAAAGATTGGTGTAGTTGCAAACACTGGGCCAGGCTCGGCATTTTCTGTTTTTAGTTCGTAGAGAATCTGGTTTTGACCAACAGAAACGCGATTAACTTCCCCTTCTTGTACTTGATGAATAAATAAACTATAGGGAACACCAGTAGGGCCAGAAGCAAATAAACCAGGCAAAAATATATTTAAGAGCAGGAATAGCCCTGATACTGCCAGTAAGATATTAGCAATGATCCGAAACCGAGGTGATTTAGGTTGTTCTTTAATTGCCATAGATGTTGTTACCAATCCTTAGAATGAAAACTATTGAGAATGTAACTTTATGGAAAAATTAGATATTTCCAGTCTAAATAATTCAAGCAGCTAGCTTATACTGTTTCCAACCAATCAAAAATTTGGGCTAACTGGTCTAGCGTTACCAGTCCATACTGCCAGAGGGTCATAGCCAGGAAGTTGGGGGTCTGCTCACAATGTCGCAAAGCAAGAGAAATTGCTCCACCCGAAATACCCAACTCTTCCTCTAAAAAATGCACCAATTGATCTGTAGCTTTCATTGCAATGTTAAATAATGTTAAATAAGTTTTATTTCTGAGAAAGTTTGACTTGTGTGATGCAATGTCCAGGTTGCATCGCAAAGTTGTTCAATTTGTCTTAGATCCTTAAGGATACTACCTATTTTCATAATTTCTCCTGTTTAGCAATGTCGCAGCATTTTTTTATTTATGTAACTAAACTTAACAATTTAATTAATCTTTGGGAACTAACAAGCAAATACGGTTTACCGTACTCAAAGGCTTAATACCAATGGAAATGAGAAAATTTAATGGACAGAACGCCGTTAAAGAAGACGCAGGGATTGTGAGAAGCGAAGAGAAATCCCCTGTCTCCTCTCCCATATCCTGACTTTTCACGTTATATGGAAAAACCCACCAAAAACCTAACCCAATACGGTTCGGTTAAGACAAGAGACGCGATGAATCGCCGTCTCTACAATAATCAGTCTTTTGTAGAGACGACGATTTATCGCGTCTTTGCGATCTAGAATTTTCATCAAAAAACCTTAACCGAACCGTATTGCTTGCGATCTCACTCAATGTGCAAATTAAATGCTTAACAGCTTATGTTCCTTTTTCAGCAACAAAACTAACTAATACCACAGGCTGATAGTTTTACAGCTAAAGCATTCGAGTATCGCCACGGTTGAGAACCACCAATCCAAATACGTGAGGGGAGATGACCGATTGGTGCTTTGAGACTAAAATTAAATTCCGAGTTCGCAGAAGTATAATTGTATATATGCCAACCAACTTGTTTACAAAAAATTCCATAGTCTCCATTTACATTTTTGTAAATAAGTGTTTGCACACTAAAACCGAAGCGTCCATGACTGTAATTCACCCATAAATGGTCAATAGTCTGCAAATGTTGGCAGGGAAATTTATCAACTTCACTACTCAATATATAGCTACCTCTAGGCTTGGCTAGTGCCTGACACATCAGTTCCCAAGTTTCGCTATCTGCTAATTGCCATTTTCCTTTTGCTAATAAATCATGCAAAGGCTTATAATCAATAGTAGTTAATGTATGATAATTAGAAATATTTAGCAGTTTTTTTGGTTGTTCTTCTAGTGTCTGTAACGCTTCTGTGGCAGATTGAAAGCGTTGCGAAACGGCATTTTGTAAAAGTTTATCTAATATTTGAGAAAGGCGATCGCTAACAATATTGTTTGCTGGTAAATGTTCTTGCCATACCCAGCGATCGCTAACAATATCGAACAAATCAAAGGGAGAAATAGCAGTGAGTAAGTAAATACATGTTACACCCAAGCTGTAAAGATCGCTAGCTGGTAATGCTTTTCCCCGCATTTGTTCTGGAGCAACATATTCTGGAGTACCTACTATTGTGCCTGTACGAAGTTGCCTGGTATTCGTGGCGAGTTTAGCAATTCCAAAATCTATTAAAACCAAATCTCCTCGAACAGAACGGCGCATAATATTTTCTGGTTTAATATCTCGGTGAATTACTTGCCGGGAATGGATAAATTGCAGTGTGAGCAATAAACTTTTTAATATCTCCCATATTTGCGGTTCTTTAAAAACGCCTTGTTGTTGTAATTCCTGAGCAAGTGTTTGGCCATCAATTAATTCCTCGACGATATAAAACTTTTTATTTTGTTCAAAGTGTGCTAATAACTTGGGTATTTGAGAGTGTTCTAGTTCATTGAGACGAAGTGCCTCTTGGTTAAATAGGCTGACTGCCTTGTGCCAAACCTCAGTATTTTCCTCTTGGAAACATAGCTGCTTAATTGCACATTTTGGTTTAGCTGGAAGATGTTCATCAATAGCTAAAAACGTTCTCCCAAAGCCACCGCACCCAATGACAGCAAGCGCGCGATATCGCTGCTTAAGTAACAATTTCTGACCACAACTATTACAAAAACGAGAACTGTCAGAATTTTGCGGACGCAAGCAGTCAATATTGGTACAGTAGCTCATACTATTTGTTGCAATTGCTATATATCAAAGTATTCCCATGCGATCGCCATAATTAACCCGTAGTTTTGTAGCGACTGTCTTAAAAGTCAAGCGAACGTTAACAAAAAACCGGGACTCTTAACATTGACGCAACTGGGGAACGCAGCGCTAGATTCTGCGGTGGCTGGTACGGGCAAAAAGACTTGTGGCTCTTGGTTAAGATGGTAGCAGCCCGCACCAGCCACTCCGCTTCGCCGCAGAATCTTCCCCAGTTGCTGGATTTCCCGTGGAGATAAAAAGAGCATAAAAGTTGACCCAAATGCCGCAATGGGATCATCGGGGGACTATTCCAAAGTATAAAAACGTTGAGTTGTGATTAAGCGTTGGCAATGGGTTGTAAGTTGTCAGTTACACGCCAAGGCAAATTATCTCGAACCATTGCATTTAGAATGACTAACATTTTATGAACGCAAGCAGTGAGAGCTAATTTTTCGATTTACCACGTTCGACGAGGCGCTCATAAAGGCGCTTTATAACCGGATTATGACGCATAGCAACAACAGCACCCATATAAAGAATGGCACGAACATGAGCGCGACCGCCATTAATCATGCGCTTACCTTTGTGTTGACCACTATCATGATTAATTGGTGCAACACCAACTAAGCGAGAAATTTGTTTGGCAGTGAGTTGACCCAGTTCTGGTAAATCCGAAACCAGAGTTGTCGAAATTACTTGACCAATACCAGGAGTACTTTTTAAGTAAATTAACTTTATCAATCCATTGAAGATTGTTTTGCGTCAATTCGGCAATTTTTTGATTGAGTTGTTTGAGGTGTTCTTCCAGGTATTCAATATGAGCCTCAATATCTGCCAAGGCTTGACCACGAGTGCGTGAGCGGCGATTCTTTTCGGCTGTCTGCATCTCCACTAATTGTCGTCTGCGACTAATTAATTCCGATAATTGACGCGCCATTTCGGATTGAATGGCTAAAACTTGGGGTTTCATCGCTTCGCCAAAATGTGCCAATATTTGTGCATCAATGGCATCAGTTTTGGTAGCTTACCCGTAGCTTTCGCAAAATCTCGTCCTTGACGGGGATTAATTAATGCTACTGGTAAAAGTGCAGCTTGCAATTGGATTACTAGTTCAGTTTCTAATCCTCCGGTTGCTTCTAGTACAATCAGATTTAAACTATAGGATAAGAGTAGCTCCACTAGATTTGATATTTCTGATTCTGTATTTGCCACAATCATAGCTTTACCCAGAGGACGGATATAAACATCTAATGTGGCTTTACTCACATCAATACCTACCCATTGAGCAATATTTTCCATATTTCACTCTCACGGATTGTGTTTGTTATAGTTGATTCTTATCCCCTTGATTACACTCATCCTTGCACGATACGGACTGTATAATCTAAACATCAGTATTTAAATTTTTGCCCCTGGCGACTGTTCGAGTTCTGTCAAAGAGATTATTGTAGTGACCCATGCTACAAAGCGGTCTTTCTTGACCAAGGTTGGGACGGTCTACTACTCTTTCTAAGATACAAGGTTGGGTGCAGCGATAGCGTAACCCAACATAAAATTTGGTGGTAATGTTGGGTTGCGTTTCACTCCACCCAACCTACATCAATATATCTTTTAAAAAACTCTAGGTTTCAACATAGATGAGGTTTATATGTTGGTTTTTGTGCCACAACTTTTGGCATAGGTGGGGATGATTTGCAAGTATTCTTAGTTCTTGGCTCAGTTGGCTTATGTCTGCGTTTAGAATTTTGTTAAGCGATCGCATTTTTGCCTAAAATTCTTCGTGGGTAAAAGGGTGAGAGCATAATTCCTCTTGCTACTTTACCAAGGATTACCAACCATTGTGAATCCAGACCAATAATAAGGATGGGTAAGTAATTGCTCCCCTTCATCAGCACTGTTAGTAGGTAAAGACAAGTTCCCCACTACTCCCAAACCTTCTAATTGACCATTTTTAACGTAAATTTCCCCTTTGGCCATAGCTACCTGAGCCTGTCTGAGGGCTTCTGCCTTAATTGGAGCTGTCCTCAAGTTTTGATAAAATTTCGTCATCAAGGCTGCTGTACCAGCATCATTAACCGACCAAAGACTAGCAACACTAGTTTTCACGCCTGCCAGCACTGCTAAACCTGCAAATCCAAGCTCTGACTCTTCATCTCCTAATGCTGTTCTACAAGCACTCAGCACCAGCATTTCAACTTCGGGTTCATTAAAGCGCAACTGTCGTAATTGGTTCAAGCGTAACTTGTCTTCCCACAGTTGAATATAAGAATTACTCAAAGCGCCGGTAGTAAAATCGGCATGGGTTGCCATGTGAATAATCCCAAAAGGTTGTTGACGGCGGATAGTTTTGAGATTTTCTAAGGTAGCTTGCTTGTCTAACAATAATTTGCCCTGCCAAAGTTTAGACACCAGTGTTGATAACTCCAGAGGAACTGCTGGTAAAGGCTCTTGTCCTTGTGTACTCTGAGAAACCCCTAGCGCTAAAATTTGAGATTTTTTAATGTCTTTATAAAGAGTGTTAGTCAAGCTGATACTGGGCATCAAACCAATGCTATATTTTTCTACTAGAAATCCCTTGCCATCATGAAGTGCTGCCATTGGGGTTGAACGTAACCCAATATCTGGTAAAAAAACTAAATTATTGATTTCTCTTGCTCGTAAATCTGCCTCTAGTGGTGCAATTATCCAGCGATAAAGTTGTTGAGATGGACGCAAATAACCGGTGCGGCGACGGTTTTGTGGACTAACTATTTGGTCACGAAACTCTTGAGCTACTTGGAGAACTTTGGCTCTGGTCGTTTCTGGGATGCGCTTGCGGATGGGGTCGCCTTTTCCAGTTACTACGACTATTTCCAGTTGGTCGCTATTCTGCTCTGCTAGAGTATTTAATTGTTTAGTAAATTTTTGAGATTTGCCCAAATTTCTCTCTGGTATTATCTCCACAGGAACAAAACTGATGTAAATAAATGCAGGTTTAACACCAGTCGCTTCTTCAATTTTGCGAGCAATTTCTTTGGCATCATCTAGTGTTTTAATTTTAGGAGTCGGGATGCCTAAATGGTCGGCAAAATCATCTGTGAATTGATCTTCGGGTGTGGGATCGGTATTAATAACAGGGTTATCAATCTTAGGATTATTGGGGCCAGGGACATTCGGTTTATCTGGAGTGCATTGGAATGAGCAAGGGGGAGGATTTGGGGTATCATTCCGGGGAGGAATCTGACTGACGTTGATTCCTATCTGTACAGGTGCAGAAGACGAAACGCGGTCATTTGCACTAATTACAAAGGCATTTAGTGACCCATTTACATCAGTCGGAGGGGTATACACCAAAGTATCGCCGCTAGATAAGGTAGTTACACCAGGAATGACGGGAAGTCCATTTACAGTCAGATTTCCTGTATTCACTGCATTAACTTGGATGGAGGTGATGTCATTATTAGCATCGCTGACCAGTGCAGCCAAGCTAGAGAATGTCAAGGTAACAGGTTGATTGGTCTGGGTGTTGGGTAGCGATGAGTTTGCCGTTAATACAGGCGGAGTGTTGACGGAAGTAATGGTGATGCCGGTTGGGGTGCCGATCGCATTTCCACCAGTTGGCAATACTGGAAAGTTACCCGAAGCGATGGTTGTACCGCCACCCACATCAATTGTTCCGGCTGTACCATTAGTACTCGTCGCATCACCCACAATAAATGGCACATTACCTGGGCCACCATCATGTCGAATTGTAACAGTACCTCCGGCGATGCTAGTGGTTACTCCTTCTCCAGAATCGAAAATTCCGCCGGTGGCGATGGTAGTACCTACCCCTATTCCTTGAACTAGTCCGTTTGTCAGCACTTGCACATTGCCACCTTGAACAGTGTTGCCATTAACAAAATCCGTTGTGGCCTGTGTGTTGATGTTGTTAAAGCGAATTGTGCTGCCAAAGGGATTGGTAGTTCGTAAAGTAACGTTGCCACCTGTAGCACTTGCAGTCCCATCCACTCCGGTGGCGCTGGCTGAGGTATCAATGCCACCATTAACGGTGATATTCTCTGTGGCAGTTAAGGTGACTGCGCCAGCCGTGCCAGTAAAATCGCCACCTCCGGTCTTGACTAGATATGAGTTAATCGCCCCAGTGGTAATACTACCTGCTGTAGTTGTTGCGACTATATCGCCAGCCGTACCTAAGCGAGTGGCATTACTGGAAAAGGAATCGATAGTATCAGTGAGGATATTGCCTGCCGCAGTCAAAGTAACTGTTCCTGGGATGCCACCACCACTAAAGAAACCACTATCGCTGGTGTTGATCTGATTGAGGGTAATTCCACCATTACTACTTATGACTTGAACATTACCTGCTGAATAGCCTTGTCCACTGGCAATAATGTTGCCTGCACTAATATTGCCTGTCGCAAACAAATTTACATTCCCGCTTCTAGCGAAATTACCAGTTGTGTTTAGATTTCCTAGTAATAAGCTGGCTCCCAAAATGTTAATGGCTCCTCCGCTTGTCTGGATTGTGTTGGTAGGGTCAACAAAGTTTACAGAACCGCTTTGTGAGTTTAGGCTGAAGCTACCACCGCCCAAGGCTAAAGTAGCAACACCATCGGTAGTTACTGTTGGTGTAGCTCCGGTGATGTCATTGATCGTAATATTGCCTGTAGCTTGTAAGCTGATATTCGCACCCGAAGCTGCGATCGCACCCCATGAAACTGTATTCGCCCCAATATCTGCATCGCCAAAGGCAATATTGCCAGCTGTAGCATCAAAAGTACCTACTTCACCATCGATAATAGTCAATGTGCTGGGGTCTAATAATAAAGTGCCAAAGCTGCCATTAGGGGCTGAAGCATCTACTAAACCGTTGTAGGTTAAGAAATTTTTGCCTGATACTTCTACAAAACCACCATTGCCAGAATTCGCTCCTCCACGAGCCGAAATTTTACCAAAATATTGAGTTGTGTCGTTACCCCAAACAATTACCCGTCCGCCGTTTCCATTCAAATTGCTATCAGCATTAATGAAGGAGTTGGAATTAACATAAGTTTGATCTGCGTTGGGTAAAGTTCCCTTACCTTGGTAATCGCCGCCAATTAATACAGTACCGCCGCCATTGGTTCCAGAGGCATTAATATTGGCATCAACCAGCGCAACTTTTTTACCCAAAGCAGTTACCGTACCGCCTATTTGACTTGATACATCCACTTTGCCTGAAACAATTGTTGTGCCTGGTGTTGTGGGAACCGTCACATTAGATTCTGTTAATTTTACAGTCCCATCAGGATTGGCAGTTAACCCAGTGTTACCAACTGTGAGCAATTCAGGTATTGAGGCGATGGGAATTGTCCAGTTATTGGGTTGATTGCTACTAGAGGCGAGGGGCTGAATTTCCAGACTCAGCAAGTTTCCTGGCTGACTGAGACGCACCCAATTTTGCCCTGGTACGGATGTGATCGAAATCTGCCCTCCCGGTGCCGAAAGTTGCCCGGTGTTGACTACAGTACCACCCAATATATTCAAATTTTGCCCAACACCTACTGCCAAATTTCCAGCATTTGCGATCGCTCCTGGCTGGTTCATACTAAAGGCAAATCCGTTGGGGGTGCCAACTAAAGCAGCGTAGTCATTAACACCAATAGCGTTGAACCAACTACTGCCAAAACCAATGCCATTGGCTGTTGTCACCGTGAAAGCACCAGGCACATTTAAGCTGGCGTTTGATCCAAAAATAAATCCGGCTGGATTCATCAAGAAGAGGTTAGGATTGCCACCTGTTACCTGAATTAAGCCATTGATAACCGAGGCATTCCCGCCTGTAATACGACCAAGGATATTTTGCAGCGCCGGACTAGCTTGAAAGTTGGCGATTTGTTCTGGTGAAATTCCAAATTGTTGAAAGCTGTGAAAGAGGTTAACACCATCTCCAGAAGTTGTACCGCCAGTGATATCAAGTCGATTACCGTTGGGTGTAACAATTGTATTTGTCCCATCGGCAGCAGGGACAATTTGTTGTGTTTGGGCTAATGCCGTACTAGTGACTGTCACCAGAGGCAAAATGGCTAAGACTGAAGCGGCGATTTTGTTTAGTAGAGGTTTTTTACGCCGCAAAATGAAGCGACTTTCGGGCAATTCTACATCGATTTGTAACTTTTCTGCTAATCCGCGTCGCCAAAGTGCTTGAGCGATCGCCTTCTGTGACCAGAGTATTTGTTCACTTTTTCTAGTAACAGAGATGCTTTGAGAATGATTTCGGTATAAGTACAGTGGCTCTTCAACTCGGCGCACTTGAGCTACTTCTGAAAGTCGTAGACACAAGTCGTAATCTTCGGCACATTGGAACGACTTGTTAACACCTCCCACCTGGTCGTAAGCTGAACGGCGCATCAAGCGGAAGTGGAAAGTCATGAAGTTTACCAACAGCCCCTCTGGGGAGTAAGGAATGTCACAGCGATGACCGTAGCTGATGACTTGACTTTTTTCATTAATATTTAAGTAGTCGGTGTAAACAAATCCTGTTTCTGGGTGGCGATTTAGTAGTGTAGCAGTTTGGGCGAGGGCGGTAGGGGCTAGGATATCATCACTGTCTACGATACCGATGTAAGTGCCGCTAGTTTGGGCGATCGCTATCTTACAAGCCGCAGAAACTCCTTGATGCTGTGCTTCTACTACCCGCACTCGCCTATCTTGTTGAGCATAAGCGTTTGCGATCGCCACTGATCCATCTGTGGAGCCATCATCCCAAATTAGTAGCTCAAAGTCTTGCCATGTTTGCGCTAATACGCTGGCGATCGCTACCCCAAGGTAAGACTCCCGGTTGTAATTGACGATGACTATGGAGATCAGTGGTGGCATCGAAGTATTCCCAAGTTTTCTACCTGTTACCACAATATAATGCTACGGGCTATCACTTAGAAAAAATTGCTGTTAATTATTGTTTTAGTTACAAATCTTCTGAAATTTGAATGTCAAAAATATGATATTGAAATATTCATACAGCCATAGCACACTCAAAAATCAAGATCAGCCCAGTTGTTAAATAAGGCACCCACTGAGGATAAATGAGAAAAGAAACAGAAACTGGTATTAAGCCGAAAACAACTAATCAGAAAAGCATTGTCTGTTTCTCTCATCAGTTAAACACTTGGCAAACTCTAGCAACTACTAGATTAAATAAGCACAGTTTCAGTTTTCAGTGTGGCTTACTAATTCTGCCTGCGGTCTGGATTGTAACTGCAAATGGACTTAGAGCTACGGCGAATATATTGACACCAGACTCGACTCAAAAGAGTAGTCAGCCAGAGTTACAAATAGTACAAGCATCAGAAACTACCCCGGAAAATAACCCCAATCAAGCCGAACCAAATCCCCAACCAGAAACACCACAACGAATTCGGGTTCGTAAAATCCAGGTTGTAGATAGCACAGTTTTTAATGAAAATGACTTTAATCCAGTTGTCAAACCCTTTGAAGAACGGGACTTAACTTTAGAAGAAATCAGACAAGCCGCAGATGCTATTACCCAGCTTTACTTAAATAAAGGCTATATAAATTCCAGAGCAGTTCCAGACATTCAGCAACCTAGTACCGCCGATGGTGTTGTGGTAATTAGGGTAATTGAAGGGCGTTTGACAGAGATTGAGATCGAAGGAACGCGACGATTAAACCCATCTTATGTTCGTAGTCGCATCCAATTAGGTGCCGGTACTCCTCTGAATACTAGTAAGCTCGAAGATCAACTGAAGCTATTGCGACTCGATCCCTTATTTACAAATGTAGAAGCACGTCTGCGTCCAACGGGTAAGGTTGGTCAAAGTGTTCTCATTGTCAGAGTTGAAGAGGCTAACCCTTTAACTGGTAGCTTGGGTGTAGATAATTATTCGCCTCCGAGTATTGGTGCGGAAAGATTGGGTGTTGAACTGCGCGATCGCAATTTAACTGGGATGGGAGATGAGTTAGCAGGCTCCTATTACCACACCCTTTCTGGTGGTTCCGATGCTTTTGATTTTAGCTATCAGGTTCCCGTTAACGCCATGAATGGCAAGGTGCAGATTAGAGCCGCATTTAATCGCAACGAAATCACTGAGGCACCCTTTGATGCTTTTGGCATTCGCGCCAACCAGGATCTTTATGAAATCAATTATCGTCAACCATTGATGCGATCGCCAAGAGAAGAATTTGCCCTATCTTTGGGATTTACCTATCAAGATGGTCAAACCTTCCTCTTCGATAACCTTGCAACCCCATTTGGTATTGGGCCTGATGCCAATGGCGTTAGCCGCACCAGTGTAATTAAATTTGGTCAAGATTATATTAAGCGCGAACCTCAAGGAGCTTGGTTTTTGCGATCGCAATTTAATTTTGGCATTGACGTATTAGATGCAACTATCAACAATGACCCCATACCCGATGGTCGCTTTTTCAGTTGGTTGGGTCAAATACAGCGTGTGCAGCAACTCAGCGCCGATCATCTGTTACTTATCCAAGCAGACTTACAGCTAACACCAGATAGCCTTTTACCCTCCCAGCAATTTGTAATTGGCGGTGGACAGTCCGTAAGGGGATATCGCCAAAATATCCGCTCAGGGGATAATGGATTTCGTGTAGCGATCGAAGATCGGTTCACAGTCCAGCGTAATGAATCTGGGTTATCCGCGATTCAACTCGCGCCATTTCTAGACATGGGAGCCGTCTGGAATCAGTCAAATAATCCCAATCAGCTACCCGATCAAACTTTTTTGGTAGGTGCAGGCTTAGGATTATTATGGAATCAGGCAATGGGAATTGATAATCTGTTTTTGCGGCTCGATTATGGATTTCCATTTATCGATCTGAGCGATCGCGGCAATAACGCTCAGGATGATGGCTTTTACTTTAGCCTTCGCTATCAACCTTAGTACACCAATATGGGCGGGCTTTCTTTCTGTAGCTGGAGATTCTCTTACCTTATCAATGTTTCCTAACCTATGTCAGCATTTTTTGTTTTAAAAACCACTGAAAAAACGCATTTTCAGGTGATTGGCGATTTTTGGTCAATTTATTTTTGATTATTTACTGAGCTAATCTGCATTTGGGGTGTACTCTCAATATACGGTAACTATCACACTCGACCTTTGAGATAAATTACACCCAGAGGTGAATACCATGAAAAATTATGCTGATAAGCAGGAATTTATATTAAGTCAAATCACAAGTAAATATTTTCAGCGCCGAGATTTCAGTGGATGTGACTTGAGCGGAATTGACCTAAAAGGAATTAATTTAAGTGGTGTTAACTTTATAGGAGCAGATTTGAGTGGAGCAAATTTGTGTGGCTGTGTTCTCACTCGTGCTAATTTAAGTGGTGCAAATTTGATGCAAGCTAGCTTACGCGACGCTAATTTGTATGAAGCATCTTTGTGTGAAGCTAATTTGATTAATGCTGATTTAACACGAGCAAATTTGTGCGGAACTTTCTTATGGCGGGCGAAATTTACAGGTAGTAATCTTTGGGGTGCTTCTTTATGCGATGTAGATTTGAGAGAAGCAGACTTAAGTGAAGCCAAATTAATTGAAGCATCACTGATTGAAGCTAACTTAGTTAGAGCAAATCTCACAGGAGCAAAGTTATGTGGAGCAAAATTACTAGAAGCTAATTTAGCTGAGGCTAACTTAACTGGTGCAGACCTGACATGGGCAAATTTAACCAAAGCAAACTTAACTAAAGCAAACCTTTGGGAAACAAACCTGATTTATGCAAGGTTCCGGGATACTATTATGCCTGATGGCACAATTAAGCAACCTCAGATAGTTATTTATTAGTTAGGAGTAGCCCTGTAAAATTGAGATAATCTTGTGATTTTGTTTCCATGCTCTGTATGGGGCTTTCCTTTTAGCTGTAACCACAATTTTTCAGCTTGGGTCATGGTTTATACTAATTTTGGATGAAGGAGGAAATAAAAGTTTAAGATTGCAGTATCCCTTGTTCTACTTTTGTTAACTCAATGTCCAGATAATTAGAAAGATGAATAAAATTGGATACTCCATTTTTATATAACTGCTGCCTAAAGTTTTGCACTTCCTTTAAAATGCCCTGAATATGTCTTTCGAGGGCTATTCTTGAAACAAAATGATTACAAAGTTGGTCTGCAATACCTAGCAAAATTAGTGAATTATACTTTTTTATGACACCAGCTTTGGTGCTTTTGCAATCAGCAGATATTTATTAAACAAGAAAAGTTTTGTATTTATTAGTTTTATTAAAACTTGCTGTTTAAGTTTTTCTATTACATACTCGATCACAACAGGTTTTTGGGTATAACTTTTAGCTGATTTTTCAATTAGTGAGCGCCAAATCAATCTCTCTATGGCATTCAAAACTTGGAATTTAGGAACAGTCGAATAAATACTTTTAGCTAATACCAATTTAATGTGAAGTTGCACATATCTTGATCCCCCTAAATCCCCCTTAAAAAGGGGGACTTTGATTCCGGTTCCCCCCTTTTTAAGGGGGGTTAGGGGCAGGGCAAACGCATCTAAAGTATAAGAATCCTTTAATAGCAAGGGTTTTGGCGTTTTTTAATTTAGCCTATTTTTTCATCAAGATCCTTGCCCAGCAAGGGTTTCAGAAATCCCGTGCGTTCGCCCTGGGGTTAGGGGGGATCAAGATATGTGCCTAAAATCACAGCCAAAGATTTTTCAACCAACCTCTAAGGAGAGAGACTTTCAAAGCTTAATTTTTAGTTAGTAATTCAGGATATTTCAGCCCCTCTCCGCGTCGGAGAGGAGTTAGGGAGAGGTTCATCAAACTCAGGTTAATTCAGTTAAAACTTGGTCAAAACTTGGGGTGCGGTACTTTATTTGCGTAAAACACCTTATTTTCGCTGTATGTATCTTAGATACATCGAATTGCTCTTGTAAACTTATTGAGAATTAACTATGGAACCTATTTCTCTGATTATTGCTGCTTTAGGTGCTGGTGCGATCGCGGCTGCTAAAGATACCGCCACAACAGCCGTGAAAGATACCTATCAGGCTTTGAAAGCTTTAATTAAGAAGAGGTTTGAAAGTCAACCAAAAGCACAAATGGTTCTGGAAGAACACGAAACAGATCCTGAAACCTATGAAGCACCACTTAAAAAGAAATTAGCTGAAGCTGGTGCTGATCAAGATGCAGCAATTATTCAAGCGGCTCAAGAGTTACTTAATCAAGTCAAAGAACAGCCCGGTGGACAGCAGATTATTACCCAAAATATCAGTAATGTCAAATATGCCGCTACTTCTGGTTCTGGTAATGCAAGTATTAGTGGCATTAATGAACAAGGCACATCGAAGGAGGACTGAGACTGTAACTTAATTAATCAGGGTAGATGTTATGTCTAAGCAAGGCGAGATCCAACAAAGTGTTACAGAGAGTGAATACGCTGCCACTTCAGCGACTGGTAATGCAACTATCACTATTACCAATTACTACTATCGAGAAGAAGCAAAATTAGTCTCTTCTGATTCTACCGACGCTGCTGATGAATCTCTTCCTTGCCCTTATCGCGGTTTGTTTCATTTTGGCCCCGATGATGCGGAGTTTTTCTTTGGACGCGAGGTATTTGTAGAAAAACTGTTCGCGGCCACTCAAAGCCGAAAGTTTATACCCGTGTTGGGTGCGTCGGGAAGTGGTAAATCTTCGGTGGTGTTGGCGGGATTAGTGCCGAAGTTACAAAAAGCAGGTTATTGGAAGTTTACTCACTTCCGTCCTGGTTCAGAACCATTCCAGGCTCTGGCTGAGTCGCTGGTTCCCCTTTACGAGCCGGATAAAAATGCTACTGAGCAAATGCTTCAAGCTCGTAAGTTAGCTGAATACTTTGCCAATGGTTCTGTTCCTCTGCAAGATGTTTTCTCCAAAATTAAACGGAATTATCCCAATCATCGGGTGTTGTTGATTGCCGACCAGTTTGAAGAAATTTATACTTTGTGTGCGGATCAGAAAGTTCGCCGTGGTTTCCTAGATACCTTATTAGCTTGCTTTCAGTCCGACCCTGACAATAATACTGTGCTGGTTGGAACCATGCGGGCGGATTTCTTGGGGAATCTCCTCTCCTATCGTCCCCTTGCAGATGTGTTGCAAAATGCTGACATCAAGCTGGCACCGATGAATCGTGATGAACTTTCACAGGTGATTGAAAAGCCTGCTGGAAAGTTGGGGATAACATTTCAAGATGGACTGGTGGAACGCATTTTGGATGATCTCGAAGATGAACCGGGGAATTTACCTCTTTTGGAGTTTGCGTTAACTGAGTTGTGGAAGCGGCGAACAGGTAAACAGTTAACTCATGCAGCTTATGAGGAAATTGGTGAGGTCAAAGGTGCCTTGGCTCGTCATGCAGATGAGAATTATGGTAAGTTGAGTGCCACTGAAAAAGAAAAGGTGCGGCGAATTTTTATTCAGTTGGTGCATCCGGGGGAAGGAACGGAGGATACGCGACGACTAGCGACGAAAGCTGAATTGGGTGAAGCCAGCTGGGAATTGGTGAAACAGTTGGCGGATAATCGATTAGTAGTCACTAGTCAAAATTCTGCTAACCAAGAGACAGTAGAAGTTGTCCATGAAGCGTTAATCCGTAATTGGGGTGAACTTCGGCAATGGATGAATGCAGACCGTAGCTTCCGGGCCTGGCAAGACCGTTTGCGCTCCGCAATGTATCAATGGAAACAGACGCAACGAGATGAAGGGGCATTGTTGCGGGGTGCAGCGTTAGTAGAGGGGGAAGAAAAGCTAAAACAACGGCGAGAGGATATTGGCGAAGAGGAGAAAGAGTTTATTCAAGATAGTGTGGAATTGAGGGATAAGGAACAAAAGCAACGGGAACACAGAAGACGACTGACTTTTTCTGGACTGGCAGGGGGTTTGGTGTTAGCTCTGGGTTTATCTGGACTAGCGGGTATAGGCTGGGGGAATGCCGAAATCAGTCAAATTAATGCCTTTGCCCAAAGTTCCGATGGGTTTTTGAGTTTAGATGGGCGAAAAGCTGTCGAATCAAGCGTCAAAGCTGCTGTCAAAATGCGAGGTAAATTCTGGGTTGATGCGGATACCCGCACCCAGGTAGAACTGGCATTATTAAATACAGTTCACAATGTTGCCGCACCCAACACCTTGGGAGGACACGCAAACTCGGTTAATGGCATCAGCTTCAGTCCCGATGGCAAGATGCTAGCTTCTGCCAGTGCTGACAAGACGGTGAAACTGTGGGATACCAGCACAGGCAAAGAAATCAAAACCCTTACTGGGCATACAAACTCGGTTTTGGGCATCAGCTTCAGTCCCGATGGCAAGATGCTAGCTTCTGCCAGTGCTGACAACACGGTGAAACTGTGGAATACCAGCACAGGTAAAGAAATCAAAACCCTTACTGGGCATACAAACTGGGTTAATGGCATCAGCTTCAGTCCCGATGGCAAGATGCTAGCTTCTGCTAGTTACGACAACACGGTGAAACTGTGGGATACCAGCACAGGCAAAGAAATCAAAACCCTTACTGGGCATACAAACTCGGTTTATGGCATCAGCTTCAGTCCCGATGGCAAGATGCTAGCTTCTGCCAGTGGTGACAACACGGTGAAACTGTGGAATACCAGCACAGGTAAAGAAATCAAAACCCTTACTGGGCATACAAGCTGGGTTTTGGGCATCAGCTTCAGTCCCGATGGCAAGATGCTAGCTTCTGCCAGTGGTGACAAGACGGTGAAACTGTGGGATACCACCACTGCCAAAGAAATCAAAACCCTTACTGGGCATACAAACTCGGTTTTGGGCATCAGCTTCAGTCCCGATGGCAAGATGCTAGCTTCTGCCAGTGGTGACAAGACGGTGAAACTGTGGGATACCACCACTGCCAAAGAAATCAAAACCCTTACTGGGCATACAAACTGGGTTAATGGCATCAGCTTCAGTCCCGATGGCAAGATGCTAGCTTCTGCCAGTGCTGACAAGACGGTGAAACTGTGGAATACCAGCACAGGTAAAGAAATCAAAACCCTTACTGGGCATACAAACTGGGTTTTGGGCATCAGCTTCAGTCTCGATGGCAAGATGCTAGCTTCTGCCAGTGGTGACAAGACGGTGAAACTGTGGAATACCAGCACAGGTAAAGAAATCAAAACCCTTACTGGGCATACAAACTGGGTTAATGGCATCAGCTTCAGTCCCGATGGCAAGATGCTAGCTTCTGCCAGTGGTGACAAGACGGTGAAACTGTGGGATACCAGCACTGGCAAAGAAATCAAAACCCTTACTGGGCATACAAACTCGGTTAATGGCATCAGCTTCAGTCCCGATGGCAAGATGCTAGCTTCTGCCAGTGCTGACAAGACGGTGAAACTGTGGAATATCAGCACTGGCAAAGAAATCAAAACCCTTACTGGGCATACAAAATCGGTTTGGGGCATCAGCTTCAGTCCCGATGGCAAGATGCTAGCTTTTGCCAGTGCTGACAACACGGTGAAACTGTGGGATACCACCACTGGCAAAGAAATCAAAACCCTTACTGGGCATACAGACACGGTTTGGGGCATCAGCTTCAGTCCCGATGGCAAGATGCTAGCTTCTGCCAGTGGTGACAAGACGGTGAAACTGTGGAATATCAGCACTGGCAAAGAAATCAAAACCCTTACTGGGCATACAGACTCGGTTTATGGCATCAGCTTCAGTCCCGATGGCAAGATGCTAGCTTCTGCCAGTGCTGACAACACGGTGAAATTGTGGGATACCACCACTGGCAAAGAAATCAAAACCCTTACTGGGCATACAAACTCGGTTTGGGGCATCAGCTTCAGTCCCGATGGCAAGATGCTAGCTTCTGCCAGTGCTGACAACACGGTGAAACTGTGGAGGCTGGATTTTGATTATTTATTCCAGAAAGGGTGCAGTTTTATGCGCGAGTATTATAAAATCAATCCCCCTGATAATGAGAGTGACAAGCATTTGTGTGATGGTGTTGGTAATTCGTAATACCGCTACGCAGAAGCAACCTACGTAAGTCCTATTCGTATTAAAAAACCATATCAAATAACACCGTGAAAAAAATCCTCATCCTCTCCGCTAACCCCAAAAACAAAGCAAATCTGCGCCTAGATAAAGCTGACTTTTCACGGCATGTGGAAAGGAAGAGTTGGTTCGCGTTAATCTTCCGCGAACCAATTACAGAGAATTAACTTGTGATTTTAGATATTGTCGTGGTAGGTGTGTGAATGAGTGCTTGTTGACTATCATGAACGACACTTTTATTTAAGTAGCTTAAATTATTCAGCCTCAGAATTCGCTCTCGTTATTCATGGTCATTGTCATTCGACTCCTTTTGCCCAATGCCTGTGAGTCCAATGGTCGAGTGAGAAAACTTTTTCTCTCTCGACAATTAATCCACCCTGCCAACCCCCCCTTAAAAAGGCTACGGTGTACACACAAGTCTTCTAGAGTTGCGCCACAGGGTTTTGATCCCCCCAACCCCCCTTAAAAAGGGGGGCAAAAGTCTCTTAAAGTCCCCCTTTTTAAGGGGGATTTAGGGGGATCTCCAACGATTTTGGTGTTTGTACAGATTCCCCTTTGTCTTTTCCCCTTAACCGACAAGTATTGACCTACGCCTAATTCCATATTATCCAAACTTGATATTACCTATGCGGGAACCGTTATAAGTAATGCTTAAGCCGTAGTTAATACAACTTAAACAGTACTTATTAATGGTGAAGCTGTAGTTATAGACGCTCATTATATGATAAGTAAACTTGAAGCTGTAGTTAACACAGTTTCTTCTGTAGTTATGAATGCTCAAGCTGTAGTTAACACAGCTTCTTCTGTAGTTATAAATGCTCAAGCTATAGTTAACACAGCTTCTTCTGTGGTTATAAATGCTCAAGCTATAGTTAACACAGCTTCTTCTGTAGTTATAAATGCTCAAGCTGTAATTAAGATTAGATAAACGCTTTAGATAAATTAAGAGAATTTACCAGTATTTATATCATAAAAAGTATAATTATTTTTGTGGGTTTTGCTGAACCAGAATGTATTTTAAGTAGGACATAGTAACTGTATAAATGTTACGAGTAACTAAATTTATGTCTTTGAGAAAACGTACATCCCGCGTTCTAGAAAATGCTGAGTTAAGATTTGCTGGACTCAAAGCAATTGATGCCAATCTGGATCTTGGAAATACTTGTAATTTAAAAGTCCTGACAGAAGTAATTGAGCAATTACGCAGCAAGTTAGAAGCTCATAATACCGCTCTCAGCACGATTGACTCCTCCAAAGTAGAAATTGAAGAATTAGAACAAACTTTGGGTACTTTCTCCGAAAAAATGCTCATGGGAATCGGCTTTAAATACGGCAAAGATAGCCGCGAATATGAGATGGCTGGTGGAGTTCGCAAAAGTGAACGTATCCGTAAAAGCAGAGCGACTCGCTTAAAAACTATTGCACAAAAAGCATCTATGCAAGGCACTCAACCAAATGGCAATAAGATAAGCGCAAACCCATGATTTAACTGGCTTTTGAGTGTGGGAAGTGTGGGGAGTGTGGGGAGTGTGGGGAGTGTGGGGAGTGTGGGGGGGGGTAAGACTTCTTCCCCGTCCTCCCACACCTCCCACACCCTGCCCTGACGAAGTTTCAGCTTTTCTTAGTGCCATTCAGTTATTAACCAGTAATTCTTTCTCCCCTGCTTGCCTCAACGCCCGATGACTAAAATTCACGTTGTGAGAAAATAAAAATAGCGATCGCTAATAACAGGGCACTATAAAGTAAACCATAGCCAGCATTTGTAATCAGTGCAGTTGTGTCAGGTAGTGCTTGCAGACCATAAACGGCATCATTTTTCAAATCTAATCGAGATAAATCTGGCAAAATGAGAAACAAACCTTGAGTTAGAAGTTCCATACCAGGGTTGCGGCTCAAACGACCTAGTTGGACTAAATCTTGAGTAATATTTCCGATTAAATATACCGCAAAGGTTAAAACAGTCGCTAGAAGAGAAGCAGTAAAAACACCGAAGGTAATCGCCATAGCGGTGATTAATGACAACTGCAATACTAGGAAAATTGCAGCAATTAGAATACTCGCCGTTGGATGAGGAATGTTCCCAAATTGCAGAAATATCAGATAAATTACCGTCATCGTGGCGACAAGTACAGCTAATACTGCGGATAAACCTAAGTATTTGCCAACGATAATTTCGCTGCGACTGACAGGTTTCGCAATTAACACCAAAATAGTGCGTTTTTCAATTTCTTTATTAACTAGTCCCGTACCAACAAATATTGTCACAATTAACCCGATGGCATTCATCGCCGCCATCCCGAAGTCTAAAAATATCTTGTCTTCAGTCGTAGCTGCAAATTCAGGAAGCACGCGAAAGGCAGCAGCGAGTATAAGCGCATAAAAACCAATAATATATAGGATGCGATCGCGTACCACTTCCTGAAACACATTCTTTGCCAATACAAAAATTCTGTTAATAGTCATTTGTCATTTGTCATTGGTCATTTGTCATTTGTCATTGGTCATTTGTCATTTGTCATTGGTCATTTGTCATTTGTCATTGGTCATTTGTCATTGGTCATTGGTCATTAGTTATTCTCCCCTGCTCCCCTGCTTCCCCTGCCTCCCCTGCTCTCTTCTCACTGCTGCGGAGGCGGCGATCCGGCAATTAATTTACTGGCGCGATCGCATTCAATTTCTGCAACTGTAATCTTATTACCTGAATTGCTAGTTGCTGCAACTGGTTCAATTCGACAAGATTTTTTCAAGTAATAGCCTCGTAGGTTAGAACTTGGCCCTATCCAAATACTTAATAAATCTAATATATATCCAGACTTAGTATTAGCTACACGCGGTTCAATGCGCCATAAATCCTTCTCTTCATATTTACCCAGACTTTTTTGAATTACTGCTCTACCTAGAGTTTCTACTCGTTGTTTTGCCTCAAGCAACCATTTCTCTACTTCTGACCAAGGTGTTTGGTTTATTTGTTCTACTACTATTGGTTGAAGTCTTTCTAGAATTACAACACCGTTTTGCGGTATTTTTACTCGTTCTTCTGTTCTGACAACAACGGTACTACGTTTAAAAGTATCTGCTTGCAAACTAGGATATTGTTGAAACCAATGATCCATTACAAAATAAAACTGAATCCAGCAACTTAGTAGCATACTACTAGCAACTAAAATTATGATTCTTTGGCGGTCTTGTGGTTTAGGAATTCTAGCTTTAGCGTCAGTATCAGTTCCTTCAATAAACTCTGGTATTGCCGTAATTAGTGCTGAAATTGTCGGCCAAAAAACGATTGTTCTTGGTGTAATTACATCCTGTTGATTTCCAAAAGCAAAAACGCTTACTAAGAATCCAGTGATTACTGCCCCAACTGGCATAAAAGTGCCAGGAACTCTCAAAGGATCTTGAGTTGTATACCAAGCTGTGCCGGCAATTAAAAATAACCAACCGAAAAAGGCAATGATATCTTTGATGTAGCCTGTAGCTAAATATGAAAGTACCCAAGAAAAAACACTCAAATAAATAAATGTCTGCCAAGAATAAGCTTTGGGTGGAACTAATACTTTTCTAATTCCCGCATAAAGCCCTTCCGCAAATTTAAAAATCCCAAATACATCTTTAAGTAGCGTATTCATGTTCCTCCTTCCACCTAATTAACTAATCACTCACTCTTCCTTTTAAGTAAAAGCTTGCTATTTTGCACTAAATAATAGAATAAGAGTTATAGCACTATAACTCAGGGAATTCGCTATTAGTACAGTAATTATTAAATTATTACTTTGGAATTTCAAGTTACCAAAAGTCCGCCATCGCCGCCGTTGAGATATTTGAGCTTCCTCTTCTTCTGGCTTTTTAACAAGAAATTGCTCATTTAATAATAGTAACAATACTTTTAAAATGAAAAACTTCATCAAAAAAGTAGCAAAGAAAATTATAAACGCAGTTAATATTAGAAAAGCTTGTGAATTAGGTGATTTAAAATTATTAAAAAACATATAGTTAATTAATTCTGCTCTCATCTGGATCGGTAACATTGGTTCTGATACAAAAAATATGAACCAACCAATTACACTAGAAAATAAATTGATAGAAATAGCATAAAAAGTACTAGTTTTTTTGTCAAATTTGAGTCGATAGTGCAAAAGATAAGCTTCGATGGGGATGGCAATCAGTACAAATAAAAAGTCAAACAGAATTCCACCAATGGGAAAAATCCTCGGAAGCATCCAATTCTCAGGCATAAGTGGTCAAGGGTAAGGTTTAACTGTAGAGAGTATAACTGGGATAGTGAGGGTGATGGGGGAAATTATTACATTGTTCTCATCCTTGACTATGCTCGTGTGCCAGTAATCCCTGATTGATATTGTTAATACATCAAGCTGATGCTTGTACGGGGACGTTAGACTGACTTGAGTGTGGGGGTGTGGGGAGTGTGGGGAGAAAGAGGAGGAATTGAATAACTGCACATCAATGAACGCTGCATTGCCTCCCACACCTCCCACACCTCCCACACTTCCAACCTCCCACACCTCCCACACTTCCAACCTCCCACACCTCCCACACCTCCCACACCTCCCACACTTCCCACACCCCCCACACTTCCCACACTCCCCACACTCCCCACACTCCCCACCCGAACCACCCGAACCACACAATACGTGAGAAATTCGGGGCTAGAGGGCTAGTTTCTCTACCTAAGATTACAAGAGGTTAGGTAAGATTAAAGACTGCCACTTATAGCTTTTCGAGAGATGACAAGGAACGGTATCGGTATTCGCACGGCGCAAGTGCGTCAAGAACGGCTCATTGGTCAAATTCACGTCTACGATGGCGTGGGTAAAGGTAAGTCTCAAGCGGCTTTGGGGGTAGTTTTGCGCTCTATTGGCTTAGGGATAAATACGCCTAGCGATTCTAACCGTGTTTTACTGCTGCGCTTTTTAAAAGGGCCGGAACGTGATTATGACGAAGATGGAGCGATCGCAGCTTTGCAGCGTGGGTTTCCCCATTTAATAGACCAGGTTCGCACAGGGAGAGCCGAATTTTTTGGCCCAGAAGAAATTACTACCTTTGACCGAAATGAGGCGATGCGGGGTTGGGATGTTGCCAAAGGTGCGATCGCTAGCGGTTTATATTCAGTTGTGGTTTTGGATGAAATTAACCCCGTTCTAGATTTGGGTTTACTACCAGTAGATGAAGTGGTAAACACATTAAAATCCAAACCCCAAGAGTTAGAAATCATCGCTACCGGACGCGCCGCACCGCAAAAGTTACTCGATATTGCAGATTTGCACTCAGAAATGAAACCTCATCACCATCCCACAGCCAAAGCCCTATTCTTGGAAGGGATTGAAATTTATACTGGTGCTGGTAAAGGCAAGTCTACTAGTGCTTTGGGCAAAGCCTTACAAGCAATTGGTAGAGGAATTAATCATCCAGGGTCTACCCGTGTGTTAATTATGCAGTGGCTTAAAGGTGGTAGCGGCTATACAGAAGATGCTGCGATCGCCGCCTTGCAGCAGTCATATCCAGAAGTGGTGGATCATCAGCGCTGTGGGGGAGATGCGATTGTTTGGCGCAATTCCCGGCAAGAATTAGACTATGTAGAAGCCGAACGAGGTTGGGAAATCGCAAAAGTTGCGATCGCCTCTGGAATGTATAAAACTATTATTCTCGATGAACTCAATCCCACCGTTGACTTAGAACTACTCCCCGTTGAACCCATTGTTCAAGCTTTGCTCCGCAAACCCCGCGACACCGAAATCATCATCACTGGCCGCTGTCAAAATCAACCAGCATACTTCGACTTGGCTAGCGTTCATTCAGAGGTGTATTGCCACAAACATTATGCAAATCAAGGTGTAGAACTTAAACGGGGGGTAGATTTTTAGATGTTGCATCTGAATTCGTAATTCGTAATTCGTAATTCGTAATGTTCTCAAGCTTGAATTTCTGGTGAATTTTCTTCCTTCTCTGCGAGACGCTGCGCGAACGCGCTCTTTGCGTCCTTCTCTAACGAGACGCTGCGCGAACGCGGTTCGTTCTCTGCTCTTTCAAATTTAATGAAACAGACCAGTAGGGCTAGCATTGTAATGCCGACCCTACAAGCAACTAAGGCTGTTGGCGTATTCTTTGCCAGACAGTAAAGCCCAACAGAAGGACAATACTAGTGGCGGTGGTCATCATCACAGCCAAGCTCATGCCTTGTATTCTCATTGCCAGCAAGTTGAAAAATAAGGTAATTGACCAAAGCGTGAACGCAGCATGGCGCTGGGAAAGTCCCCAAGCAAGTAAGCGGTGGTGCAGATGATCTTTGCCAGGAGTACTAAGAGGGTTATTTCCTGCTAGTAGCCGCCGTACAAATACTTGGGTAGTGTCTATTACTGGCAACAATAGAAATAAAACCGTGGGAATTAGTGCATAAACTGTGTTTTGTTGCAGTTTGCCTAAAATACTAGTTGCTGCCAGCACATAGCCAAAAAAGTATGCTCCGGCATCACCCATAATAATTCGTGACGGATGGAAATTATGACGCAAAAAGCCTAATGCAGCACCTCCTAAAGCTGCGAGTACCAAAATTGCCGCCGCACGGTTATTAAATTGGGCTGCAACCCCCAACAAACTCATGGCGGTAATAAAGCTGATTCCTCCTGCTAAACCATCCATACCATCCATCAAGTTGATGGCGTTGGTAATTCCTACTACCCACAGTACCGTCAGCAACATCGACAGGAACGAGTCGATGGGAGTACCAAACAGCACTCTTACACTGATACCATTAGCTACCAGCAACAGTGCTGTGACAATTTGCGCCCACAATCGAATAGAGGGTGGTAAGCCGAACTGATCGTCGATAAAGCCCACCAGGACTAATATCGAACCTCCTAACAGAATAGTCAGCACCTGAGCCAATACGTTTTGGAGTTCGATCGGTCGTAAAAGGCTAGCTAATACCAGCGCGGCAATGACACCCGCGTAGATAGCCAGCCCCCCTGCATTGGGTAAAGGTTCGCGATTGAGTCGCCGAGCGTTGGGTTGGTCAGCCCAACCTACCCGTAAGGCGAATTTGCGGACTGTCGGAATTGAACGCCACGTTACAAGCCAAGCCAAAAGAAACGTAAATACTACTGCCAACCAGCCGGTGCCGCTAGGGTCGGCAATGCCAAGGTACTTAAGGGAGTTGTCTAGATTCATCTCCCAATTCAAGCATTACTGCCAGTATCTATAAAGAACATCACCTGTATATTAATCAATTTTTTTTATTTCCATTTGTAACTTGAGTTGATTGAGAGATTAGCACTCTTGCTCTGTGAGTGCTAAATTGTCTAATGGAAGCGCTGGAGAAATAAAACATGGCGAAAATTATTGCATTTGACGAGGAATCGCGGCGAGCTCTAGAAAGGGGTGTTAACGCCCTTGCTGATGCCGTAAAAATCACCTTGGGGCCTAAAGGTCGTAATGTCCTTTTAGAGAAAAAATTTGGCGCACCTCAAATTGTCAACGATGGTATCACTGTTGCCAAGGAAATTGAATTAGAAGATCCTTTGGAAAATACTGGTGCAAGACTCATCCAGGAAGTGGCCTCAAAAACTAAAGATGTTGCTGGGGATGGTACAACCACCGCCACCGTTTTAGCACAAGCCTTGATTCGGGAAGGTTTGAAGAACGTCGCGGCGGGTACTAACCCAGTTAGCTTGAGACGCGGGATCGACAAAACTATTGAGGCACTGGTACTGGAAATTGCCAAGATAGCCAAGCCAGTAGAAGGAAGTGCGATCGCTCAAGTTGCCACTGTTTCTGCTGGTAACGATGAAGAAGTTGGTCAAATGTTAGCTCAAGCAATGGAAAAAGTCACCAAAGATGGTGTAATTACCGTTGAAGAATCTAAATCCCTGACAACTGAACTAGAAGTAGTTGAAGGGATGCAGATTGACAGGGGTTACATTTCACCTTACTTTGTCACCAACAACGAGCGGCAAATCGTGGAATTTGAAAACGCCCGCATCTTGGTGACAGATAAAAAAATCGGCAGCATCCAAGATTTAGTACCAATTTTGGAAAAAGTCGCCCGTTCTGGTCAGCCCTTGCTAATCATCGCTGAAGATGTCGAAGGTGATGCCTTGGCAACTTTGGTAGTGAACAAAGCGCGGGGTGTACTAGCCGTGGCTGCCATTAAAGCGCCTGGGTTTGGCGATCGCCGCAAAGCTTTGTTAGAAGATATTGCTATTCTCACCGATGGACAGTTGATTTCTGAAGAAATCGGCTTAAGTTTGGATACCGCTGGTCTAGAAGCACTGGGAACTGCTCGCAAAATCACCATTGACAAAGAAAGCACCACCATTGTAGCTGGCAGTGTCACCAAGCCAGAAGTGCAAAAGCGGATTGGTCAAATTCGCAGGCAGTTGGAAGAAACCGATTCTGAATACGATCAAGAAAAACTGCAAGAACGCATCGCCAAGCTCGCTGGCGGTGTGGCAGTGATTAAAGTGGGTGCGGCAACCGAAACCGAACTCAAAGACCGTAAACTGCGGATTGAAGACGCGCTGAATGCTACTAAAGCTGCTGTGGAAGAAGGTATTGTTCCTGGTGGTGGGACAACTCTAATTCACTTAGCTAAGAAGGTACAAGAGATTAAAAAGACCCTACAAAATGACGAAGAAAGAATTGGGGCTGATATTGTCGAACGAGCGCTAGAAGCCCCCTTGCGCCAAATAGCAGACAATGCTGGTGCTGAAGGTTCTGTAATCGTCTCGAAAGTCCGGGATAGTGAGTTCAACATTGGCTACAACGCCGCTACTGGCGAATTTGAAGACTTGATTGCTGCTGGTATTATTGACCCCGCCAAAGTCGTGCGTTCAGCTTTGCAAAATGCTGGTTCCATTGCTGGTTTGGTCTTAACCACCGAAGCGATCGTTGTTGAAAAGCCAGAGAAGAAATCCGCTGCTGCTGCCCCTGATATGGGCGGTATGGGCGGCATGGGTGGCATGGGCGGCATGGGTGGTATGGGCGGCATGGGCATGTTCTAACTTCTGCTCACCCAGATAAATATTTTTTCAGCAGTTTGTCTTGTTAAGGCAAACTGTTTTTTTATAGCATTGCTGATTCAGAGCCGATATGTTATCTCTATTGCTGAGAAGTAGGTGGGCATAAATAAAAGTCATCATCATGGTTATCAGTAATTAGTCATGAATACAACTAACGACTAAAAAAAATGCCGATTCCTAAATTCCCAAATCTAAAGAACTACTTAATTTAAAAATTACAGTCTTTGTATTAATTTTTGTAATATTAATAGCAAAAGCTGAAATAAATAAAAACGCCTCATGGGTGCTGAGTAGGGAATTTTACTTCTTTACTAAGAACTGTGAAAAGAGGAACTTGTTTAATTGCCAATTCCCAATTGCCAATTCCCAATGCCCAATTCCCAATTCCCAATGTAGGTAATATTGTATGGTACGAAAACTGCGTCGTCTTCCCAAAATAGTAACTAGGCTATATAAAAAAGATGAGTTCCATCACCAACCAGGTACTATACCTGGAACAATTTTTATTGATGAAGATTCTCCGCCACCGATAATTTTCTTGATTGACTATAACCAAACCAATTTCATCCACAAACAAATGGCAACCCCAGAAGAGTGTGTTCCATATCTGGAGATGGAATCCATTTCTTGGGTAGATGTACAAGGTTTAGGCAGTCAAGATATATTACAACGATTGGGTCACGTTTTTGAATTACATCCTCTCGTTTTAGAAGATATAGTCAATGTACCAGAGCGTCCTAAAACCGAGGATTATGAAGATCAATTACTATTCATTGCCCGCATGGTAGTACCAAAGGAAAGATCGTGTGGTTTTTACAGCGAGCAAGTGAGTTTGATATTAGGTAAAAATTATTTACTGACAGTCCAAGAAGAACCAGAACATGATTGTTTTGAAGCCGTGCGATCGCGAATTGAAAAAAACAAAGGTATCATCCGTAAGCAAGGAGCAGATTATTTAGCTTACGCCGTGTTAGATGCCATTATTGATGGCTTTTTCCCAGTCCTGGAGCTTTATGGAGAGCGAATCGAAGAGTTGGAAGAGGAGGTAATAGTTAAACCAACCCCACAAACACTACAAAATATTTATCAAATTAGGCGAGAACTACTGCAATTACGTCGTGCTATCTGGCCTCAGCGAGATGCAATTAATTCTTTGATTCGAGATGGCAGTGATTTGATTAGTGAAGAAGTGCGAATCTACTTGCGAGATTGTTATGACCACACAGTGCAAGTTATGGACATGGTAGAAACTTATCGAGAACTAGCATCTGGATTAATGGATGTGTATCTTTCGGCAGTGAGCAATAAAATGAATGAAATCATGAAAGTACTAACGGTAGTTTCAACAATTTTCATTCCACTGACTTTTGTGGCCGGAATATATGGTATGAATTTCAATACCGAAAAATCGCCATATAATATGCCTGAGTTGAATTGGTATTGGGGCTATCCACTTTGCTTGGCAGTGATGGGAGCGATCGCACTTGGGTTGCTATTCTTTTTTTGGCAACGGGGCTGGTTGCAAAACTCTGTAACAATTAAGCGTAATTAATAATTGCAGATGGACGGCGAATCAAATATACATTCATTATTACCAGGAGTTAATATTTTAATTTATGAGGAGTAGCGACCAGAATTTAGTAGTTTTGACAGTTTATATTATCGGTGTTTCCTATATTTTTAACCGCATGGTTGAATCCATCGATGATCAAGTTAAGTTTGAGTTTAAAAAAGGAATAGTTGACGAGCAACTCAAAGAACAAAATCTCGATGATAAAATTGGAATTTCCTTTAAACTCAAAGCCTCATACCCAATTGACGATTTGAAAGATTTAGGAATTAGCATTGAAAATAAATCTGATAATGTTGCCCTATATGTTGACTGGGATAACAGTTCTTTAGTAGTTGAACATAGCAAGCAATCGCGTCGCGTCATTCGGAAATCACCAGATTTAACCCGCGACTTAGCAGTACCCCAAAGTCCTAGCTTGATTGCTCCCAAGAAAACACTTTCTGAAACAGTGACAGCAGAAGATGTATTCGAGCGCGATAAAGATACTGGAACCTATTTAGCAAAAAAACCACTAATTGATATCAATGGGCTGCAAAAGGGGCAAAAAAAGTTGTACAACGACTTTATTAACAGAAAAAAGGAGTTGGACTTTTCCCTGCAACTGGTACTCAGAGTGTCTGAAGTGCGTTTAGGTCTAGCCCCAGGTCGTGATTTTCCTCCCATTAGCATTATCAATTGTCCTTTCACAGTCAGGAAACTACCTTGGACTTACGCTCTACCTTGGAATAAAAAAAAGCAATAGCAACCAGACAGACTATGCCATCCAAGATTACACTGGATCTAAGGAGAGAGTAGACGCAGGCGGTTGCAGATCAGTCATAGTCACTGATTTGAGGAAAGTCCGGGCTCCCGAAAGACCAAACTTGCTGGATAACGTCCAGTGCGAGTGATCGTGAGGATAGTGCCACAGAAAGATACCGCCAATTAGTCATTAGTCATTAGTCATTAGTCATTAGTGAAATAACAAAGGACAAATGACAAAGGACAAAAGACAAATTTGGTAAGGGTGCAAAGGTGCGGTAAGAGCGCACCAGCAGTATCGAGAGGTGCTGGCTCGGTAAACCCCGGTTGGGAGCAAGGCGATAGGAACTACGGTTGGTCTTTTACCAGTTCCGCTCAACGAGAGCCGCTAGAGGCGTTTGGTAACAAGCGTCCCAGATAGATAACTGCCCTCGCAAGAGAACAGAACCCGGCTTATGTACTGCTCTTTCCCCCTTTTTTAGTGCTGAGTGCTGAGTTAGAAGTTAGTATTTTTCCCCTGCCTCCCCTGCTCCCCTTTCCCCCCGCCCCCAATGCCCCTTGCCTACCCACGCCGTCAACGGCAACTCGAAAGTTTAGTCCAAAAATTAGGTTTGTCGCGAGAAGCACCTATCAAGTGGGAACTGCTAGATTTAGCGCTAACTCATCCCACTGTTTCTGATTCGGCGAATTATGAACAACTGGAGTTTGTTGGCGATGCAGTGGTGCGGCTGGTTTCGGCTGTTGTGTTATGGGAAAATTATCCCGATTGTCCAGTAGGGGATTTTGCGGCAATTCGTTCGGTATTAGTGAGCGATCGCATCCTCGCCCAATTAGCCAGAATTTATGGTTTGGAATTATACTTACTAGTTGCGGGTAGTGCTACAGCTGATAAAGTTGGTCAAGAGTCTCGACTGGCAGATGCTTTTGAAGCTGTTCTGGGTGCGCTTTATTTAAGTACTCAAAACCTGGAATTGATCCGCTCTTGGCTAGATCCCCACTTCCAAGAACTAACAACAGAAATTCGCCTCGATCCTGCCAGACTTAATTACAAAGCTGCTCTTCAAGAATGGACTCAGGCGCAATTTAAAGTTTTACCAGAATATCGAGTTGTGGAAGTCACTCAACCGCACCATAATCAAGAACGTTTCATGGCTGAAGTGTGGCTGCATGGAAAGAAACTCGGAGAAGGTAAGGGGCGATCGATCAAAACTGCTGAACAAGCCGCAGCTAAGGTAGCTTTTTTAGCAATCCCTAATCCGCAAACACCCTGAGCTTAAAAGACTGGCAATTAGCCGATAATCATTTGGTTGTCAGTGGTCATTTGTCCCTCGTCCTTTGTATACAAATAACTAATGACAAATGACAAATAACAGATGACAAATAACTAATGACAAACCAAATTAAAATTGCTGTTATCGGAGTTGGGCGTTGGGGAGTACATCTGTTGCGGAATTTCTTAGCACATCCGCAAGTAGATGTAGTTGCTGTAGTAGACCCCCATCCAGAACGATTAGCGGCGATAAAACAGCAGTTTAATTTAGATGAAAATGTAGTATTGACAACCCAATGGGAAGATTTAAAGAAAGTAACAGGGTTGACCGGAGTTGCGATCGCAACTCCGGCTACCACCCACTATGCTTTAATTAAAGACGCTCTCCAACAGGGATATCATGTTTTGGCAGAAAAACCGCTAACTCTCGACCCCGCAGAATGTCGGGAACTTTGCCAGTTAGCGGAGCAGCATCATTTAATACTGATGGTTGACCATACTTATTTATTTCACCCAGCAGTTGAGCAAGGGCAAACTGTAGTACAGGCGGGTAAATTAGGTGATTTACGCTACGGCTACGCGACACGCACCCATTTAGGGCCTGTCCGCCAAGATGTTGATGCGCTCTGGGACTTAGCTATTCACGATATTGCTATCTTTAACGCTTGGCTGGGTCAGATTCCTGTGAAAGTACAAGCAACGGGTACAGTGTGGCTACAGGGTGCAGGGGAGCAGGGGAGCAGGGGAGCAGAGGGGAAGAAAGATACAAATTCTCCTCTGCCTCAAGGTTTGGCCGATCTAGTATGGCTAACACTGACATATCCAGATGGCTTTCAAGCTTATATTCACTTGTGCTGGCTGAATCCTGATAAGCAGCGACGGCTGGGGATTGTAGGTAGCCTTGGTAGTTTGATTTTTGATGAAATGTCGCGATCTTCACCTCTAACGCTGCTACATGGGGAATTTGAACAGCAGAGCAATCATTTTATTCCGGTAAATCAAAAGCAGGTGGTGCTGGAATTAGAACCAGGGGAACCATTGGGGCGAGTTTGCTCTTATTTTGTTGACTCTATCCTCAACAATACTCCCTCAGAGGTTTCGTCTGGCTGGGTAGGCACACAGTTAGTAGAAATTCTTGCTGCACTAACAGTTTCTCTTGAGCAAGGCGGCCAACCTGTTTTTCTGAACAACTGCTCTCAAGTCTAATTTTCCGTTAAATAAAACTTATCCAAAGTTTCCTCTAATACACCTTTAGAGGTTGTTTGAAAAGTGTTTCGCTGTGACTTTAGGCACTTTTAGATCCCCCTAAATCCCCCTTAAAAAGGGGGACTTTGATTCTGGTTCCCCCCTTTTTTAAGGGCAGGGCCGTTTCATTCCCTAAAAGGCTCTGATTTACAAGCGTTTCAGGCAAAAAAGTCATGTGACTAAAAAATCTGATTGGGCAAGAAAATCGCGATCGCACTGAAATTTACTCGTTGAGGTGGTAGCTTTTCGATTAGCAAATTAAGCAAATTTCTGACTCCTACTCTTGACAAAATCTCTAAGAGATCGAATGAAACAGCCCTGCTTTTTTAAGGGGGGTAGGGGGGATCTAAAACCATTTGATACCGACAAAGGACTTTTCAAACATCCTCTCATATTACAGTCTACGAAGCTCCGAGGTTCATTAACGAAGTTCAAAGGCTCATTCACGAAGCTCAGAGGTTCATTAACGGAGTTCAAATGCTCATTCACGAAGCTCCGAGGTTCATCAACGGAGTTCAAATGCTCATTCACGAAGCTCCGAGGTTCATTAACGGAGTTCAAAGGCTCATTCACGAAGCTCCGAGGTTCATTAAAGGAGTTCAAAGACTCATTCACGAGTATTTATCAAAAATTCATCCGGTTTTTAGCGATTTTTGGGTAAGTCCTGATAAAATCAGCTAACGTATGAGCATGATTATGCACAACCGTATATTTACTACTTTATTTTTAACTCTATTTCTGGCTACCACATCCCAGTTTGTAGTGGCTCAAAACAATATTGAACAGCTATTTAAACAAGGCGACGCTGCCGAATCAATCGGTAATAACTCCCAAGCAGAGACAATTTGGCGGAAAGTTTTACAAGTTGAACCCAATAATGGCAAAGCTTATAACAATTTGGGTAATGCTTTGCGGCGACAGGGGAAACTAGAGGAAGCATTAGCGGCGCACCAGAAAGCCTTACAACTCAATCCTAATGATGCCGAAGCTTACGTTGGTATAGGGAACGTGCTAAATGCTCAAGGTAAATTAGAAGAGGCGATCGCACTTTACCAGAAAGCTCTGCAACTCAACCCTAACTTGGCTACTGCTTACTACAATCTCGGCGTTGCCCTGAATGACCAGAAGAAATTAGATGCAGCAGTTGCCGTCTACGAAAAAGCAATTCAACTCAATCCCAACGATCCTGATGCTTACAACAATCTCGGCAATGCCCTGAGTGACCAGAAGAAATTAGATGCAGCAGTTGCCGCCTTCCAAAAAGCCCTAACATTAGCAGAAGATAATAATTCTGTAACCCCAGCCAGCGCTCATACTATGGCTAATAATGGCTTAGGTTTAGCATTCCAAGAGCAAGGGAAACTAAAAGAAGCCATTGAACAGTTTGACAATGCAGAAGAAATTGACCCCAATTTTGTCTATTCCAGTAACAACAATAGAGAAGCACGGCGCTTATGGACAGAGCAACAGAATAAACTAGCTAGCATAGAAGACGATCGCCAATGGTTGCCTAAAGACGATCCCACTGTACCCGTTAAGCGTTCTGTAGTTCTCATCACTGCGGAGTTTTTTAACAGCGATCGCCAAGGAACAGAGATCGGCACTGGTGTAGTAATTAAACGAGAAGGCGATCGCACATTAATCCTCACTAATCGTCATGTCATTTTTGATGGCAATGAACAAGGTAAAAATATCCAAGTGGAATTTTTCAGTTCACCACCGTCAAATCGCGTGCGAATGCGGCGAGATGCCAAGCTGTTCAAAATGACTACAGACAAAGAACTTGATTTAGCCGTTTTGGAAGTTAGCGGTAAACTGCCAGAAGATATCCAGCCTTTATCTATCTCTTCAACTGCAATTACGCCAAAAATGCCCATTCGGATTATCGGTCATTCTGCCCAAAGAGGTGAAGATAAATCTTGGTCTATGCAATCAGGACAAATCAACTATCAAAATCAGCGATTAGAAATATCTCAAGCTGCACTCAAACCTGGTTATTCTGGCAGTCCTGTAATTAATTCACAAAATCAACTTTTAGGCATCGTCTTTGCCCGCAAAAAAGGTGCAGACCGAGATTTCGCTTATCCCATGTCTGAGATTCAAAAACAACTGCTTACTTGGAGCATTCCTTAAACAAGCCATGAATTATAAAATTATCCTTGCCAGCCTATTGATTCTCAGCATCAGCCATCTTCCTGCTGCTGCTTCTTGCCCAGAAGGAAACCCCCGCACTACTGATTACATCCGCCGAAAACCACCCAACCGTTGCGAAGGTATCAAACTCGAACCCTTAAGCGGCAATAGCTTGAGCTTAATTTCCATTGCTACCCGGAACCTCGCCAGTTTCGGCAACACTCTCACAGTAAAAATTCCCCAAATAAATGGTGGAAAAAACCCCCAAATAATAGTGAAATCATTAGGCGATAATTATCACTATCAGATGGATGACTTGTTATTGTCTAAGAATGGTTCAGGTTTCAGCTTTAGCTGGGATACTTACGTTCTCAGAGAAGCCAAAATCCCAGCAAATAAACTCCGGGCTGTGGCATCCTATAGTCTTGGTTCCCAACCTGTGTATGTTCCAGTCATCCTGGGGCAAACTTCTGGTAAGTATGAATTTGTCTTTTATTCTGAGGATAGAGTCCGATTTACCACCTTTGAAATCCTTCCCCAAGGTGAAAAAGCAATTTATAGCACTTCCCGCCCTAACCCGAAAAAGGGTGAAACTGTTTTTACCTGGGATGGTAATGTCCCAGCAGGGCGCTATGAACTGCGCTACGTTGCTAATATTGAGCGAAGAAATGAACCTAGCGATCGCATCGAAAGGCGAATAGTATTTGAACATAACCCAAATTGGTTGAACAATCAAAGTTATAGTAGAAGGCTATGAATTACCAGATTCTAATTTACAAAAACAACTAGATAATCAAACACCTCTAGAATTTATTTTAAATCCAGATAATCAAGAATTTAACTTAGAATTTCCACAAAACACCAATATTTATATTACCTTAGCCAAACCTGCCAAATTTGAATCAGAGCAATGGTTTCGGGGCAAGATAGAAACCAAAAATGTTCAGTTTGTAGATGTAGATAGAAATGGCAGCGATCTCAGAGATGATTTAGATGTTTCTACTATTGTAGAAGGTAAAATTCGCATGGTAGGGCAGGAGCAAGAAATTAAAAAAAATCAATTTCTCATGGGAGAAAATCCTGATATTCCTTTAAATATTGAACTAATACGCCATCTGCAAATTGTTCCCAAAAAGGGCATAGAAGCACGGTTTTCTGGTAAAACTAAACAGATTCAAATTGGTCTAGATCAGGATTTCCCTGTTTCCAGAATCCAGGGTAGCTGGTTAGATGGTGTTTTACCTCGTGATGCAATTATTGCGCTGTTCTCTTTTGGGGCTGCTACAATTCCTAATCTTGTGTCTTGGCTATTTAGTAACACTTCTAAATCTGCGTCAAAACCATAGCCGTTAGGATTGAGGATTCCAATTTATTTTTTTGAATTTTGAATTAAAGTCTAGTAAAAATTATCTTTCAGAAGCCCCATTTGCATAAACTTCTGTTTTTGGAATACTTACCAAGATAGTTTGCTGCGGCGAAAAGCTAATCTCGTAAGTCTCGTTCCCAAGTAACACCTGGAATTTCATCGACTTCTCTTTGTCTACAACTGCTTTTACAGATTTGTTGCTCCCCACAGAGGGGCTTTCCACAGACTGCTGTAGGCTAGAGTATTGGCTTGCTTTTGCCCCCTTATTCTCAGAGGACAATCCGACATTCGCGACATTTTCTTTTTTGTTGTCAACAGGCAACAGCGAGACATCAATCAAGGGTAGGGTAATCTTCAGTGTCGTGCCTTGATGCAGTCCTGTACTCTCAAGAGTAATGCTGCCTCCCATAAGTTCGATTAAGTTTCGTGAAATTGCGAGTCCTAGTCCAGTCCCTTCAAACTGGCGCGCAGTTGTGCCATTCACCATCACAAAGGGGCGAAATAGTTTGTGCTGTTGATTTGGATCAATGCCTATACCTGTATCTTTAACTATTACCACTACTTGAGATTTACCATTACTAGATTGAATTTCTGTAGCAATGGTGATGCTTCCTGTGTCGGTGAACTTAGTAGCGTTGCCGATAACATTAATCAGCACTTGCTTTAGTTTTGCCGCGTCTGCCTTAATTGGTATCGGTTGAGGATCTAACTCGCATTTCAATTGCAAGCCCTTTTGTTGAACATTAACTGATTGTAAATTAATTACCTCTAGCAATATTTGTCGGAGATCGAGAGGTGTGATAACTACAGAAAGCTTACCCGCTTCGATTTTGGAAATGTCGAGTAAATCATTAATAATATTTAGCAAATGAATCGTTGTTTCATTGGCACGTTTGAGGAATTCCATTTCTTCTTCACGGCTATCACATAAGCCATCTTCAACCACGCGAATGCAGTTAATAATAGTATGTAATGGGTTTCTCAACTCATGGGAAGTCGTAGCCAAAAACTGGCTTTTAATCTGGTTAGCGTTTTTTGCTTCTTTCCAAGCTATTTCTAGTTCTTCTGCCCCAGCTTTGAGCCGTTCTACCATTTGGTCTAATGCTTGGGCTAGTTGATTGAATTCCCGAATTTGGAAATTGTGTGGAACTGGTTGTGCGGCGTGGTGAGAGTGAATATTGAGAGCGTAGTCTCGCAATTCTTCTACAGGACGTGCCAAGTAAGGAGCTAGATATAGGGATGCTAACAAACTTGCACCTATCAAACCAACTGTCAAAACAATAAGAATTAGTTTAATTTCTTCTAAACCAAAAAGCGCATTATCGACACTAGTAACAGCTAAGACTATCCATTTTTGCTGCTGCTGTTGTGTTAGTGGATTTGCAATAGCTGTATAGCCAGCGACTAATTCATTTCCCTCTTTAAAAGACAGATTTATTGAATCATTTCGTCCTGCAAGGGCATTTTTAATTATGCTTTTGAGTTGGGAAGCATTGGGATGTTGATTAATATTAGTTCCCACCCAGTCTGTGAATGGATGTGCCAAAATTGTGCCATCTTCAGCAATAACTACCATCACGCCTGTAAGCGATCCCGGTGGATTTCTGGTTTGTTGGTACAATGCAGACTGAATACTTAAGCTGTAAACTAAATTTTTTCGGCTATCGGAGACTGGTGCAGATAAAACTAACTGTAATTGATTTTGGGCGTTTCTTTTTCCAGTCATTCCTGCCTTTGGCGGGAAGATGGTTTTGACATCAATTCCATCACTAGGCAAAGGGAACCTCAATTCTCCAATTGCTTGATCCCCACAGCTACTGGCAATTATTTTTTGATTTAGGAGATCCGTTAATTGGATGCAGTCAATATTGGCTGGCAGTTGTTGCTTTAGCTGTGTGAGAATTTCTTGCTCTGGTATCGGCGAACCAGACGGAATCACCGTTGTTTTACTTACACTCAGTAAACTAGCTTTTAAGATTGCGATCGCATCGCCAATTCTCTCCCCTTTACTAATGGCGCTTTCTGTTAAATTTTGACGCGCAGTTCCCAATATGCTAGAACGTGCCTTATTCAAGGCCACAATCTCGCCTATAAGTAAAACTGGAACGAACAGCAGCAATATTCTCGTTACTAAAATTCGACGAAAGGAAGATTGGCGGGAATTAGTCATCAAGTGTCTCACTTTGCATCTGCAAACCACAACAGCAAAGATATGTAATTAGACTGGCTAGATGAGACATTTTATTAAATTATCAGAATTTTATTTTCAATGTTTAAAAATAACAAATTGCTATCATTCAAAAAGAAACGTGGTATACCAAAACTCATATATGCTAGATGTAAAAGTGATTTGTGTTGCATATAAATACAGTGGTAAAATTGTAAATAAATAACTTGCAGGCATGGATTTTTTTTGAGAATCTACATACAAACAAAGAAAATATTCCAACTATCAAATCAATTTAATGTTGCAACATCGTCCTCATACTACAGTTGTTTTAGCAATGAGTGCAGATGGCAAGATAGCAGATTTTAGGCGATCGCCTGCTAGGTTTGGCTCAAGGGTTGATAAAGCACATCTAGAAAAACAAATCGCTGCCTCTGATGCGGTTTTATTCGGTGCTGGTACTCTCCGGGCTTATGGAACGACACTTACTGTATCAGATCCAACTCTAGTGCGACTTCGGGCACAAGAAGGGAAGCCTCCGCAGCCAGTTCATATAGTGACTACACACTCTGGAAACCTCAATCCGGAAATTAACTTTTTTAAGCAACCAGTTAGACGCTGGCTACTCACGACAGCACTGGGAAAACTTTCATGGAAAGGACGTTGTTTACAGACGCTTCCTTCAACTCTGGGAACCGGAACACAAGAGTGCCCTCCAGAATTTGAGCAGATTCTGGTTTTTGAAACACCAACGCGAGAAATTGACATTCCCGCAGCTTTGAAGCATCTAGCCAATATAGATATAACACGGTTGGTGGTCTTGGGTGGAGGTGAATTAGTCGCCTCTCTGCTGGGCTTAGATTTAATTGATGAATTATGGCTAACTGTCTGTCCCCTAATTTTAGGTGGTAGTACTGCCCCCACACCTGTAGAAGGGAAAGGTTTTTTACCCGATTTAGCTCCCAAGTTGCAACTTTTAGAAGTTCATACTGTTGAGCAAGAAGTGTTTTTGCACTATCGCCTGCAACAACCAGCAGATTAGATTACGCTAAGTTAAGTTATTGGAATATTGGGAATTGGGAATTGGGCATAAGTTATTCTCCTTGCCTCCCCTGCTCCCTGCCCCCTGCCTCTTACTCATCCCTACTCCCCTAAGATGGTAGAACAACTTAAGCCTCGCTATTCTGTCATTTGGACGAACAAAATCGCTGAAGTACCCCAAAATGCCTGGAATGCTTTAGCAATGCCACTCAAAACGCCATTTTTAGAATGGGAGTGGCTAAATAATCTCGAAACCTCCCAAAGTGCTACGGCTAAAACTGGTTGGTTGCCAAATCACTTAACATTGTGGCGAGATAGAACGCTGATTGCGGCTGCGCCACTTTATCTCAAAGGACATAGTTCTGGTGAATTTGTATTCGATCACCAATGGGCAGAGTTAGCCGATCGCATCGGAGTTCAATATTACCCAAAATTGCTGGGTATGACACCATTTACCCCAGCTGAAGGTTATCGCTTTTTAATCGCCCCAGGAGAAGATGAAGACGAAATCACCGCAATGATGGTGCATGAAATTGACACTTTCTGCTCCAAAAATCGGATTTCTGGATGTCATTTTCTCTACGTTGATCCCCAATGGCGGCCGATGCTGGAACGGCATGGCTTTACAACTTGGTTGCACCACAGTTACGTCTGGGAAAATGCTGGCTTTAAAACTTTTGATGACTACTTGAAAGTGTTTAACGCCAATCAACGCCGGAATATCAAGCGGGAACGTAAAACTGTCGAGAAAGCTGGTTTAAGATTGCAACCTCTGAGTGGTGATGAAATTCCCTACTCTTTATTTCCTTCGATGTACCAGTTTTATGCTGACACCTGTGATAAATTTGGCTGGTGGGGTAGCAAGTATCTCACACAGCGGTTTTTTGAGCAGCTACACAATGATTATCGCCATCGAGTCTTGTTTGTCGCTGCATATAGCGAAGAAGATAATTCTCATCCTTTAGGAATGTCCTTTTGTTTGTTTAAAGGTGACAAACTCTATGGACGCTATTGGGGGAGTTTTCAAGAAATAGATTGCTTACATTTTGATGCTTGCTATTATGCGCCCATTGAGTGGGCGATCGCTAACGGCATCCAAATTTTTGATCCTGGCGCAGGTGGCCGCCACAAAAAACGGCGTGGTTTCCCTGCTATGCCCAATCACAGTCTGCACCGCTTTTACAACAATCGTTTAGGACAAATTATCCGTCCCTATATTAAGGAAGTAAATCAACTCGAACAGCAGGAGATTGAGGCGATTAATGCAGAGTTGCCATTTAGTAACCGAGATTCTTAAAAGTTTGCCAAGGCAGAGGGTGAACGACGAATTACACTTAATATATAGTGTAAAAACCCTGAAAAAAGAAAATTTCTTTTGCTAGTGCTTATGGATTTAATACTTGAAGATTTAGCCGCAATTGATGATAAACTTTCCCAGCGTCATATCGATCTCGATCCCGGTGGATATTTTATTATTTACTTGGATCGAGACGCAGGGTTAATTTATGCCAAGCATTTCACAAACGTAATTGACGATCGCGGTTTAGCTATCGATCCCGAAACGGGGAAGGTAATTCCGGCACGAGGAAAGGTAGAACGAACTTACACAACGGTTTTTAGTGCGAGGACGGCGAAAGAACTTTGCGTGAAGATTTTTGAAGAAACTCAGCCCCCGCCTATAACTCAATTAAATCATGCGGCTTATTTAGGTCGAGAATTTGTTCGGGCTGAGGTGGCTTTAGTAAAAGGGCAAGAGTATGTTCAGGATTAAGCCAATTTTAGATTTTTAATTTTGGATTGAAGGAAAAATCTAAAATCTAAAATCTAAAATTGAATGATTCCTGATTATCCGATTACCCATCAGATGACGGCTGATTTATCTGATAAATGTAGTAAGTCGCCATTGGGATGACGGTGGCGGCAATTAACAATCCGACTACCCAAGCAGTAGCATTACCTTGGTTGGTTTCTTCTGCTTTCTTGTAGGTGCCTTCTACCTGTACATTGTCAGTAACTTGGGGTGGCCCCGGATCGGCTTTACCGGAGAGGACGGCAACAAGGCGATCGCTAGCATCTAGAAATGCCTGATTGTATTTGTTACCATTGCGTAACGGCACACTTACTGTCTCAGTAGCTACACTCTCGGCAATAGCGTCAGTGAGTAAAGGTTTAACTTCATCTCCAGTAAGAATGGAAGTACCATTGGTAACTGTGTCAATAACCAATAAAGTTTGATTAGCTTGGGCTTCTTTTGTCGGAAACCATTTTTCAAACAACTCTTTGGTAAAGCTTTCTGGTGTTTCACCGTAGTCAAGGCGGCGAACAGTTACAATTCTGACTTCTTTATTTGTTTGTTTTGCCAAATCCTCGAAAGCACTGCTAATCTTACCTTCATTCAGACGGCTGATAACCTCACCTTGATCCAAAACCCAGGTGTCATTGCCTGCTGTGAGGCTGGGTAATTGATACACACCTGTGGCTAAAGCAGGTGCAGCAAACAGCGAGGCTGTTAAAATAACCGTCACCAATGTTAAAACCAGCCGGATGAGGTGTTTTTGACTACTAAATATTTGTTTGAGGAGCTGTTTCATCGTGTGATCCCTAAGACAGACTTGCACCAAAAATACTACAGAACTAGTGCAAAAATCACCTCGTTCGCGGTTTTCTCCGGGATCAAGTTTTTGCTACTACCAGCAGATATGTATTTTACGGGATTTTTTGATTGCACAAACTTTTGATGAGCGCGGTTGCAAGCATAAAATTTACAAGAAATACCGCCCATTTTGAGAATTAACCCAAATGCTTAGGGCGGAATTTGCAAACCATCTAGAGATGATATCGTATAATTAATATTTTTGGCAGAAAAAAGTATAAGTTTTCATATATACAAGTTGCTTGTCCTGCTATACCCTTTTATGGGTTATATGTGCAATTTTTCTGGTATTTTGGCTAAATCTAAAATAATATATACATGACCATAATTTTAACTAACGATGATGGCATTGATGCCCCCGGTATAAAAGCTCTAATCAAAGCTGTAAATGGCAAAAATGTTATTATCGCGGCTCCTGCCGATCATCAGTCTGGGTGTGGACATCAAGTTACTACCACTCGTGCCATCAACCTCCAGCGACGTTCTGAGACTGAATATGCGATCGCAGGCACTCCCGCCGATTGTGTGAGAATTGCGATAACACAAATTAACGCAGATGTCAAGTTTGTGCTTTCAGGTATCAACGCTGGGGGCAACTTGGGAGTCGATGTCTACATTTCTGGCACAGTGGCTGCTGTGCGGGAAGCCGCAATGCACGGTATTCCCGGAATTGCTATTTCCCACTATCGCAAAGCCAAGCAGAATTTTGATTGGGATCTGGCTGCCAAATTGACAGCTGAAGTTTTAGCGGACTTACTCAAGCGTCCCCTAGAACCGGGAAGCTTTTGGAATGTGAACTTGCCGAATCTGCTACCAGGAGAACCACATCCTGAGATAGTGTTTTGCCAAGCCTGTAGCAGACCTTTGCCGGTCAACTATCGAATTGAAGGCGATGATTTTTATTATGTAGGAGAATATGGCAAACGCGATCGCACCCCTGGTAGTGATGTGGACGTATGTTTTTCCGGCAATATTGCGGTAACTCAGTTAAGGGTTTGAAACCGTAAAACGAAAAAATCTTTACCCACTTCCTTAAGTTCCCCTTTTCTCTTGCCGTTCTTTGAGCTTTAGCATAATTTCTGCGTGCATCTCGCGGGTAATTGGGTAAAAATACGTTAAAACTAAACCAAAAATCAAACAAACTGTAGGTATGGGGCCAACGGCAACACGAATAGCAAACAGTGCTGATTCCGGTTGGATGGGTAGCGGACTTCCGGCTACAGATTCTTTGAAACCCGATACTTGCAAAGCATTTCCTACCAAAAATAGCCCCAAAGCTAAACCAAATTTTTGTAGCAAAACCATGAAGCCATAAAAAATGCCTTCTCTGCGCTGTCCGGTTTGCAGTTCATCTAATTCAATCACATCTGGAATCATTGACCAGGGAATTAGATAAGCTGTGGATACACCAATACCTGCCATCACAGCCATCACATACATCAAAACTATTTGACCAGGCTGTAAGAAAAATAGTCCGGCCGCTGCTATGATCCACAAACTCATTCCCAGAAAATAAACAACTTTTTTGCCGATTTTTTTACTCAACGCTCCCCAGACAAATAGCATCAATAGAGCAGTTCCTTGCACTGCAATCATGACTGTGGGCACATCTGATTCTTTGAGTCCCATACAATTGACTACAAAATAGGGAATAATGCTGGCTGTTACCTGCACACCTAGCCAAGAACAAAGATATATACCAATAACAAATAAAAAAGGTCGGTTACTAAAGACAATTTTTAGCTGTTCAAAGAAAGGGAGAGATTCAGGTTCCTCGGTTTGGATGCGTTTGGCCTCAAAAGCCAAGATGCGATCGCGGACTCCAAAAACGCACCAATATAATCCTAAAATCGAAATTACAGTAGAAACTGCTGCTAAAACGAGATATTGTTGTTGGCGATCGCTAATTTGAGAAAAAATAATTTGCGTTAAAATCAACGACAGAATGCTGCCACCAATCGAGAATGTAAAGCGATAGCTGTTAAGGCTGGTGCGTTCGTCGTAATCTTGAGTTAATTCTGGAGTCATTGCCGTATAAGGCAAATTTACAACCGTGTAAAACGCTTGAGATATCACCCCAATCGCTACGTAATACCAGAACAGCGGCCAAATATTCTCACTCTGATTTGCACTAAATCGCGGTACAATCCACTGCAAGAAGAAGAAAATCCCAAAGGGAATAGCCCCATAAAACATCCAAGGAAGACGACGACCCCAACGACGAGATTTCGTTTTATCAGTCAGAAACCCGACAACCGGATCATTTATCCCATCCCAGATTTTGCCAATCATCAAAATACTGCCAGCTAAACCCGCAGGGATACCAGCGACATTCGTGAAGAAAACCAGCAGAAAAAATACAGATATATTTGCAGTGATTGCCGGGCCTAAATCTCCTGCACCGTAAGCCAGTTTTGTTTTTAAGTCGAGTTTTTCACTGAGAGGATCTCGTTGGGCATCGCCATCAGCAGCATAATCTTTCATAATAACTTGCGCTCATACTAAAATAAAAAGTTTGCAGTTTGCGTAGCCCGTCGTCGTTGACATCGCCTTCAATAGTAGCCATCTACCAATCCCGTTAGACTTATGCCAGACCTTTATGTTTCTTGGTCAGATTATCACCAAAAAATTGAACAACTGGCTATCCAGATTTATCAATCCAGTTGGGAATTTAACCAGATTATCTGTCTTGCCAGAGGAGGATTAAGAGTTGGAGATATTCTCTCCCGGATATATCAGCAACCTCTGGCAATCTTAGCAACCTCATCTTACAGTGGCGCTGGTAAGCAAGAAAGAAGTAATTTAATTTTCTCCCGCCACTTGACAATGACTGCCGAAAAGTTAGGTTCGCGCATTCTCCTAGTAGATGACTTAGTAGACTCTGGCATCACACTGCAACAGACTATACCTTGGCTCAAGCAAAATATTGATTCCCCAATTGAGGAAATTCGCACTGCCGTACTTTGGTATAAAGCCTGTTCAGTTATAGCACCCGATTATTATGTCGATTACTTGGCTGACAACCCCTGGATTCATCAACCCTTTGAACACTACGAGCAGATGAACCCAGCTGAACTTGCGGCTAAAGCAAGTCAACTGTGTTAAAAAATACATAGACTCATATTCACCAGCTTCTAGCTGCTCTTTACTTCTGCTCAAGTACACATTGCAACCTCTAAACAGTCTATATTCTGTTTTAGGAGCATTGTTTATCTCTTGTTCTTCAGGCGTGAATAGATAACGTCTTGAATGTCAGGTATTGAGGAAAGGGATAGCTTTCTGCTCATGGTCATGGAACGGAGCTTTCTGATCTAAATTTTTTGTGATTTCTATCTATGGAAGAAACAGTCCACGACAACTTTTTCAAGAACTTTACTGTAGTCACAGCAACAATATCTGCCGCAGATTATCTTCCTGAAACATCAGGTATTTATGCCTTGTATCATGCATTTGATTTTTTAGAAAATAAATTATCTGATCATATAGATACTCGTATGAAAAATACGGTATTTAAAACAAAGTTTTCTGAGAAAGATAATAGAAGCAAGTTCATTGTGGATACTTGTGGAGAGTCAGTTGGTTTGTCTCAACAAATGAATCAATTTATCAAAGCTGTTTCTCAGCCTAAAGAACGAAGAATATTAAAAAATCTTTTAATTTCATGTAGCATTCTCCAACGCCCAGATTACATTGGTACTGCAAGCAACTTAAGAGATAGATTCATTCAGCATTTGGAGCGAGATGATGGGTTTTTCTCAAAGTACGCAAACTTAAGACTCAATGATGAATTCTTATTCATTTGTTTTCCTTGCCCAAAAAATATTTCTAGAGAATTGGAAAGCCTGTTAATTCAACTATGTCAGCCTAAATTTAATACACAGAGGAGTTAGAAAATGGAATTAGATAATCAGTCTCCAGAGACGATTGAATATAAAGCAATCAGTGGTAAGTTTGGTGATGTTAGGTACTTTATAACAACACTTGATCAAAGTGATGCAGTTGAAAATATTAGATTTGCTGATGAAATTCAAGGCAGTTGGAGTTTCTCTGAACGAGTTCAGAGGAAACTAGATGAAAACAGAGCGAATACAGAAATATTTTCTTACTTAGCACAGGGTGGAATTCGCTTTTTTAATTCAATTGTCGTCGTACTTTTACCCAACTCGAATGACCAAAGAGAGTTTTGGGACTTCTCTACAGTTAGTAGCGACGGAAAACCTATTGAAAAATGGGTTAATTTAAAATTATATAAAAATGTAGCTAGAATTGTAATTGATGGTCAACATAGACTTCTTTCACTAAGGAGATATTGGAATGCTCATACTGGAAAAGAGCCTTTAAATCCTCAACAAATAAATGAAAATTTCAATTGCTCAGAAACCTTTGATATACCAGTCGTTTATCTAGTATTTCGCGATCTTGGCAAGGTTGGTCATGCAGACTCAAGCGAAACTGTAAGAGATGAGATAATTAAAGCAACTCGCAATATCTTTACAGTTATAAACAAGACGGCTAAATCAATCGATAAACAAACTCAACTATTGCTTGATGACAGTAAAATATCAGCATTGATTCCTAGAAAGCTTTTAGAGGAAGGAGTACTTGAAGATAGATTCGTTAAATGGTCTTCCAAGTCAAGGAATTTGACTCAATCAGAACCTTACCTAACGACTCTAGATTTGGTTAGCCAATGTACTATTGAACTATTGAAAGATTATCAGAAGCAAGCTTTAAAGAAATCATTTAATTCATTAACAGAACGTGATACAGCTTTAGCAAACTATTATGAGTCTCATCCTAAACTTCCTATAATAGGCACAAAAGCATTGCTTAAGTGGTTTTTTACTGAACTTCAACCATTCAAGGATTGGGTATCACAGCTTAACTACGTAGGTATTAATATCCCTATTCAACCTGAACAATCTCGATTAAGCGCAGTTCAAAAAACAAGTATAAAAGAATTACGAGATTCTAATATTCTGTATACTATACTAGGACAAAAAATTCTATTTTCTGCTGTTTCAAGGTTCCTCCTTAAGATAAGGATAGAGTACCGTATTCCAGCGATTCTTGATGCCGTATCGCTTAGTATTACTAAAATGGATAAAGATGGCTTTTTCTGCCGAAATGCACCCCATTGGTTTAATGTTCTAGTGCGGCCAAATGAAAAACTAACCATGATTACTACAGGAACTGGAACTGAGAAATGTATAGAACTTGTCAAAATGATATTGTTGGATTCGTCTGATGGCGTAAGAGATTTGATAAAACGTACTAAAGATGATGTCAGTAACGAGATCAACTGGAATGAAGCTTCGATTTCAACTTGGAGAAGAGAGTTTCATGTAATATTACCTGAAGTTGATTTTATTGATGAGCAGATAAAAGAATCTTCTGAATCAGATGACTCCTTTGCTGAAGTTAGAGATTTGCTTGACTCTTCAGAGGAGGATGAAGAGGAATCTGATGAAATTGAAGATGATGAGGATATTTTTAAAGAAACTGAGGAAGTAAAAGACTAAATGTATTGACCTGCAACACTAATAGCTAAAATTAGTTAAGTTTTTGATATCTCCCCAAACTTAGGACTCCACCACCCTTTTGGCGTACTGAAATAAGCTACATCTTTATGTTTCGTATCTTTACGGGATTGTGCGTTAGAACATCGCAACATTGTCTTACTCTGCCCCTCCTTGATATAACTGTACTCCTCTAGAGGTTTCTTACATACCGGGCAGGGATATGCTGTCATCTTGACGGGAGGCTTTTGTTGATTTTCAGCTTGGACTGTTTTGGCTTGTGGTGGCTGCCAAGTTTTGTTAAAGTCGCTCCAAAATAGCACGACATTTTCACAGCCTTTTGTGCATTTGAGGAAATATTTCTTTTTAACTTTAGTACTCGGAATTTTGGCGAGAAAATTTTTGCACTCAGGGCATCGCGTTTTGGAAGTTTCATATTTGCGTTGGCGTAGCCCGTCGTAGACATCGCTTATCACATTAGCTTTACCTTTTGGGGAACTCGCAACAACAGTTTTAGCTTTGGAAAGCGCTGGTACAAAATAATTCTGATTCCAACTAGTTAAATAATGCTGCCAAGAGTTTTTTCCTTCGGAAATTGCATCAAGGGCATCCTCCATTTTCGCTGTGAATTCCGCCTCTAGTAAATCCGGCAGTGCTTTGAGCAAAAACGCATCAACTTCTAACCCTAACGCTGTCGGTTGCAGATGGTCTTTTTTCAACTCGACATAATTTCGTTTTTTTAAAGTAGCAACAGTAGGAGCATAAGTACTTGGGCGACCAATTCCTTTACGTTCCATCAGTTGTACTAATTTGGGTTCACTATAACGCGGTGGTGGCTGAGTCTGCTTCTTTTCATGTCCAGCATTCTCTAGTTTCAATGCTTGTCCCTGTTGTAATGAAGGTAAAATACTATCCTTGCTGAGATTGTTCCAGTACCGGGCATAACCGTAAAATTCAATCACTTGCCCTCTGGCTGACCACAGTAAAGAACCAGACTGAGTAATCACAAGAGTTTTACGCAATTGGGCAGCCCGACACTGAGAAGCAATTGACCGTTTCCAAATCATTACATACAAATTAAACTCATCATCAGGGAGTTCTAAACGCAACTGAACTGAGGGACGAAACACATCCGTTGGACGAATCGCCTCATGTGCTTCTTGAGCCGATTTGCTACTACGATGCTTGGCGACTTGCGACGGTACATTCGGCGGATCATTTTGCTCTAACCATTTACGAGCGCTGGCACAAAATTCTGGACTCAGCATTACTGAGTCTGTTCGCATATATGTGATTAACCCAGCCTCATAAAGCTTTTGGGCCACAATCATAGTTTTGTCGGGAGCAAACCTCAGCTTTGAACCGGCTGCTTGCTGAAGGCTGGAAGTTGTAAATGGTGGCGGTGGCTGACGGTTAACGATTTTTCCTTCAAAATGAATCACCTGATGAGGATGTCGCTGTGCTTCTTCAACTAAACGTGTTGCTTCTGCTTCGGAAAGAACGCGCTTAGACTCAGGTGTTTCTGGACTATTACCAACCTTTGCATCATCATTAGTTTCAGTTTCTTGGTCTGCTGCATCTTTTGCAGAATCGACCGTCCCTTTGTAAAAAGCCCGAAATCCTTCAGCATAATCTACCCAGACACTCCAGTAATCTTGGGGGACAAAAGCCAGAATTTCGTTTTCTCGCTGACAAATCAAATGCAACGTCGCGCTTTGGACTCTGCCAACACTCTTAGCGCCGTTATTCAATGCCCAAACTAAAGGGCTACCTTTGTAACCTACAAGCTTATCTAGGCAATCTCGGCACAACCCAGCACCGATTAAATTTTGGTCTAGCTTTCTAGGATTAGCGATCGCACTCTGTACCGCCGATGCTGTAATCTCAGTATAAATTACTCGTTTCGGTTCCCTTAAACCCAGCGTTTCTTTGAGATGCCAAGCAATTGTCTCGCCTTCCCGGTCTGGGTCAGTTGCTAAGACAACTTCATCAACCTGCTTCACCGCAGACTTGAGCTTCTGGATTGTTTCTTTCGCTCGTTGGTCACGCGGAACGTAATTGCACCTTACATTACTGCCGTCCATGACGAAGCCCAAGGAATCGTCCCCTTCATTGCTGAGTTCTCGGATGTGGCCACAACTGGCTAAAACTTTCCAATCCGAACCCAGAATTTGACTGAGTTTTTTGACTTTTCCGGGAGACTCGACCACAAGCAGGCGTTTGATCATAGCAACTGCGTTCTAGATTTTGAGCAATAGACTGGCAATTGCAATTAGCGATCGCCTATCTTTGTCATCTGGATTTTCTAGAATACTGTACCAAAAAGCTTTGGAAATTGCTCAACTCAGTTTAGAAGTAAATCATCTCAACACTATCCATTTATACCTTTGTATAACTGTTGCTTCTGTCACCTGACGATAATGAACTAATGTGAATTGCGATCGCAATCCTTTTGGGCATCTCTGCATCTGTAATTTTGGTAAGCGATCGCGATTATTGCACAGATATGATCTATTACCAGGCGTAGGCTAGCAAGAACCGCAGGTATCGCAGCGCTCAAAAATAAAAAGATGTATTTTATCAATCTTTCAAGCATCTTGAGGTTTCCTACTTTGAAAGCTTCGGCTCAAACTTCTTTGTGACTGCTGTCTGCAAAATCTTGACTATAAACTCTGAAAATGTGAAGAACACACTAAGAGGATTTTTTAGCACATAAGTAGGTCGGCAGAAAAATTTACAAGTATGTAACAACAAATTAATCATGTTTCAGGCATTCTTCCAAAAAAACTATGTTTGACTCCTTGCATTTTGGTCTTCTTCCTCGAAGAAAGTTTATACCAAAGTCTTTGTAGACCAAGCTTTTCCCATTTATCAAAACAGAATTTAGAATTCAGGATGAATCCTGAATTCTGTATGATTGGCGGATAACACAGCGTCTCGTAGAGATCATCTTGATTATGACCAGAGTAACGGAAACGTCTTTGTTAGCGTAGCAGGGCGTAGCCCATTCTGATTCCTTCTTCAAACCGATTGCGATTTATTTATCTTTACATAGTTTACTTTTTTCACGACTATTTACTTACATATTTCTCCTACAATGTAAAGAGTATGCAAAGATACTTTTTGAAGTATAGACATACAAGCAAACTTCAGTATTTAGTTAGTATCAGGTTATTTAAATGTTCTCTCTTTTTAAGCTAGACACCCACAGTCAATAGCCCACAACGAGGGGATAAAAATAACCTTCTGTATCAAGAGTTAACTGTTCCCTATTTTCAAGACACTAGGATTTACGCATTGACAAAAAAATTAAAGTATGAAGTGTGATTTTCAGGCATTTAAGCTTGATTTTGTGATGTTTTTGCAAGAATGCCTAAGTTGGGGCTGCACCTACGGTATTTAATCAAGGATGCTTATAAAAAGCCTGAAATGAACTATTTGAGTTCATGCACAAAGTCATTAATTTGTACAGTGCATGAGATTTTGATATGTAGATAGGTGCTAGTTGCAATCTGCTCAACAGTGTGGATTTTCAAGAAAAATTACTGTCCCTCCAGAGGGAAATCAAAATATGTCGAAAGTATCAACTCTCGGCGGGTTTTTGTGTTCTAAAACAGTACTAATTCAGGGCTGAGAAATTTAAATTTACGGGAATATCGATTAAGAAAGGTAAAAGTTATGACAAATATCATTGGAACTAACAGTAATGATACTCTACTGGGCAGTAATGACGCTGACATAATTAACAGTAAAGTAGGCAACGATACCATTACAGCTCAACAGGGCGATGACACTCTGACTGGTGGTGGCGGCAAGGATAAATTTATTTACAACTTGGGTGATGGGACTGATACTATCACTGATTTTGGTGGCATAGGTAAAGGAACAAACTCGACAGCAGCAGTTATTGCCGAAGTGGATACGATCAAATTCCAGGGTGCTGATTTGACTGCCCAAAATCTGTTGCTTACCCAGAATGGTAACAATCTGGAAATTACCTTTGATGGGGTTGCTAATACCAAAATGATTCTAAAAAACTTCAAATTAGAAAACCTCGATAACCTGAAAGCTTCTGGAAACAGACCAGCTATTGGTAATATCCTGTTTGATGGGCAAACTAGCATCACCGATAGTTTTGATGTCTTTGATGCCAACTCCACTGCAACTAGCGTGTTCAACAAGAACACGGTGACTTTCCTTAATGACCTCGACAACAACGTTACAGGTTTAGATAATTCAAATGATGTCATCAATGGTCAGGGCGGGAATGACCGTATCGACGGCAAGAGTGGCAACGACTTGCTGCGGGGTGGTACGGGAAATGATACTCTCATTGGTGGTATAGGGAACGACACCCTTATTGGTGATGCTGGCAATGATTCCCTCGACGGTGGTGCTGGTAATGACTTGCTACGGGGTGGTGCAGGGAACAATATCCTCAACGGTGGTGCTGGTGACGATAACTTGAATGTTGACTCTTCAGCAGGCAATAATCTCTTGTCTGGTGGCGATGGCAATGATATTCTCTCGGCATTAGGGGACTACGAAGGTAATGTGGTGTCTGGTAATAACACTCTCAAGGGTGGCGCTGGTAACGATACCTTGATTGCTGACGGTTCCGCAGGCGATAACTTACTGGATGGTTCCAATGGCAATGATTATCTCTCTGCCTCTAGTGGCTACTACGACCCTAGAGTGTCTGGCAATAACACCCTCAACGGAGGCATTGGTAACGATACCTTGAGTGCCTTACTTTCAACAGGTAAGAACTTCCTGGATGGTGGTGATAATAACGATTCTCTCTCTGTCAATCTTTCCTCTGGTAATAACATCCTCAACGGTGGTGCTGGTGACGATTACTTGAGTGCTAATATTTCAACAGGCAATAATCTGCTGTCTGGTGGCGATGGCAATGACTCTCTCTTTGCCTCCGATTTTGAGGGCTACAGGTTTGATAACACTACTGGAGATAACACCCTTAACGGTGGTGCTGGTGACGATAATTTGAATGTTAATTATTCACGAGGCAATAATCTGCTGTCTGGTGGAGATGGCAATGATTCTCTCTCCGGTTCTAGCTACGGCCGCGGCTTCGGCGGATCTTTTTATAACACTACTGGAGATAACACCCTTAACGGTGGTGCTGGTGACGATAATTTGAATGTTGATTATTCAACGGGCGATAATCTACTCAATGGAGATAATGGCAATGATTATCTCTCAGCCTCTGGCTACGAATACGACAATTCTGGCGACGAAAAAGGAGTTTATCGCAGGGCATCAGGCAATAACACTCTCAACGGTGGCGCTGGGACGGATAAATTGATTGTTGATTATTCAACAGGCAATAACTTACTCTTGGGAGGTGATGGTAATGACTACATCTCTGCATTTGGCGCATTAGGGAATAATACCCTTAGCGGTGGTAATGGAGATGACACCCTCAAAGGTGGTAATGGAAATGATATCCTGACAGGTGGTTTTGGTAATGATACCCTAACAGGTGGTTTTGGTAATGATACCTTTGTTTTCAATGGCTTTAATCAAGGTATTGATCGTCTTTATGACTTCAACGTAACTAATGACCGGATTCAGGTATCGGCTGCTGATTTTGGTGGCGGGTTATCAATAGGTTCACTTCAGCAAAGTCAGTTTATTGTCGGAACATCTGCAACGACAAGCAATCAACGGTTTATCTATGATTTTTCTACAGGTGGACTGTTCTTTGACCAAGATGGCAGTGCATCTGCCTTTAATCAGGTAAAATTTGCCCAATTATCTGCTGGATTGTCACTAACCAACGACAAAATTGTTGTTGCTTAATGGTGATTGATACTCTTCCATAAATAAACAGCACAGAGAGGAAACTTCCAAAAAAAATGTGCCAAAACTGATGAAAAAACTCTCTCTATTTCTCCTCTCTCTGTGTTCTCTGTGTTGCGCCAGTCGCTACAACGGGGGGAACCCCCGCAACGCGCTGGCTTCTCTGTGTCTCTGTGGTTCCAATTTATTTCTTGGAAGTCCCTAGATTGCGAGGTACTATTTTTAGCACCTCGCATTCGTATTCATAAAGCGTCAAAAATGCCTATTTCAAATAGTTGCCATAGTTACTTAAACGCTCAAGGAGGGTGCTAGTGCTAAAGTTTTCGTCAGATCGCCAAGGAGAACGCGATCGCAGAGGTTAAGCAATTCTATCTCGGTCTGCGTTTGTCGCATCAGCCGCAAAAAATGACCTTCAGTGTCAACACTCAGGGCAATGTAGTTAAGGAACATTTTCAGATAGCCTACACGCGATCGCTCTGGCATAGTTGCTGCTGTGGGGGTCTGCCATAAACGATCGATATAATTGCGTACTTCTACTAAAGGCACGGGTGCGATCGGCTCGAAGCGCAAAGCTTGCCGAATTTGATTAAAAATCCAAGGATTGCCAATCGCCCAGCGCCCTATCATCACACCAGCTGCGCCCGTTTGAGAAAGCACTTCAATAGCAGTTTTTGCAGAGTTGATATTGCCATTGGCAAGTACTGGACAATCGACTCGTCTAACCGCTTCAGCAATCAAATCATATCTCACTGCCCCGTGGTACATATCTTTCACTGTGCGACCATGCAAACTCAATAAATCAATGTTGTGGCGATTGATTATATCTAGAATTTTGTAAAAGTTATCTGTATTTTCAAAGCCTACGCGCATCTTCACAGTCAAAGGGCGATCGTTCACTGCCTGCCGCAATTCTGCTAAAATTCGATCTACTTTTTCTGGTGAGAGCAACAATCCACCCCCAACATTTTTGCGATAGATTCTAGGTGCTGGACAGCCCATATTCAAATCAACTCCAGCGATATTATAGCGACAGAGATCAATTGCTGTTCTTACTAAGTCTGGAATGCTTTCGCCAATCATTTGAGCAAAAACGGGGCGACCCGTATCGTTTTCGGTGATTGCTGCCAGAATGTTACGATTGAGCCGTGAGGTATCATTGACCCGGAAATACTCGGTGAAGAAGTAGTCAGGGCTGCCGTAGTGGGCAATGACCTTCATAAACCAGAGGTTTGTCACATCCTGCATAGGCGCAAGAGCGGTGAGGGGTAGGTATGGATGGAGCGATTGGGGGAGCGATACCTGGGACGACATGAATATGAGAGCGTTTGACAAAGCATCACTCTATCAAAAAATGCTTACTAAAAGTTGTAACCTTCGTCAGTTTTGCTGTGGGTGTAGATGCGATATCTACGACGGGCTACGCCTACGCTGACATTTAATACCCAACGCCTAAAATCCCGTATTTTTATCAGAAAAATGGGTTTAAAAACTAGGAAAACTAAGAAGTGATTCTTAGATGCTCCGAGGCTTCAGCCCGGAGTCATGTCACTCTCTAGCAATGACAATATCGTTCGACTTAATCACTGCATAAGCTTCTTTTCCCTCAGATAGTTCTAACTCTTCTGCCGAAGCTCTGGTAATAATTGAGGTTAATTCTACTTTATGAATAATTTCCAGAGTTACCTCACTATTAACTGCTCCATAAATAACTCGTTTAACAACACCTTTAAGAATATTACGAGAGCTAACTTTTAGTGATTTCTTGGGAATAGTACTTTCTATGTCAGGCTTTTGAGTATAGTAGATATCTTCCCGTTTTTCCTGCTGAGGTGGTGGTAATACGGCTGCTGAAGAATGCTGAGTGAGACTACGCACAAGTTCTCGCAAAATCTCAGTCTTGGTGCGTTGAGACTGTTCGCAGAACTCCTCAAGAATCTTCCGCTCGTCCTCTGAGGTTTGAAATGTAACCCATCCTTGTTCTTTTCTTGGCATAATAATATTATTTATCAATTTTGGTTATCTTGGTAAAATTCTACCAACTATCAATTCGATATCTCGTTTTAGTAATAACATTTTTTTTGCGAGAATTTTCGGCATTTTTGGCAAAATTAATCAACTAATCTGATAGAAATAACTACATCAATATTTATTTTTTTGTAGTTGCAAAGTATTTTGTTCCTTGAAAATGTCTAAGCGTCACTATCTTTATACTAACTAGGATAGTATGATATTGGTCTATGGTATTTGTCGAGATAGCGATGCCTATGGCGGGCTACGCCTACGCAGGGGTAATCTGGTAGAAAATTCCACTGGCGTAGGCGTAGCCCGTCGCAGACATCGCGTGAGTACCCTAGGATTATCTAACGTAAGTTCACAACCGGAGGATGAAACACCTAAAATCGCGTTCTCAAGACCTGCGGAGTTTATTTGAGAACAATATCACCATTGAATATGTGGCAGAACCCCTCAAAGCTATGCCAGCTAATGCGGAGGTGACAGAAGTGCTGCATTGGATGCAGGCACAAAATTTTGATGTTATCGGCGTTGAGACAGGAGATATTATAAGCGGTTATGTAGAACGCTCTACTTTGATTCAAGGCAAAGAAGGCAAGTGTGGCGACTATCAACGGGTGTTTCATCCCAAAGAACTAATAGCCATTTCCACCCCACTGATAAAGTTGCTACCCATCCTACAACAAACTCCGCGATTGTTTGTCTTGGACTGCAATCAGGTAAGTGGTATTATTACCTGTGGCGATTTGCAGAAAGCACCTGCGCGAATGCTACTGTTTGGCTTGGTAACGCTCCTAGAAATGAATTTGCTGCGCCTGGTGCGGATTTACTATCCTCAAGATTCTTGGCAAAAAGTCCTCAAACCTGAGCGCTTAGAAGTTGCTCAACGGTTATGGCGAGAGAGTCAGGAAAGAAACGAAGCTACGGATTTGTTAGATTATCTGCAATTCTGTGATAAGCGAGAGTTGATTTTAAATCAGCCAGAACTTCTCCAGCAACTGGGATTAAAATCCAAACGGTTTGGTGAACGCTTCCTAAAGTCTGCTGAACAGTTGCGAAACCGATTAGCTCACGCCCAAAATCTAGTTAGTGGCTCCTCTTGGACAGAGTTGATTTCTCTAGCAGAGGCGATGGAAACGCTGTTAATTCTCTGTGAGGAAGTTGAGTGAATCTTTCAAATTTGCACTGCATTATTTAACCATTTTGTCAAGTAAGATGATGTAGAAAAATCTAATAGCGCCTCACTTAAATCCTCTAATTGAGTAAGAGACTTGAGTTTAGAGTTAAAGCTGTGAACTACTCCGCCGCCGTAAGACGGACGGCGCTTCCCAATTCATCGGGAACAGCCTCCAGGACTTCGTAGTACCAGAAAGTCTAACATTCCCTCCAAGGGCAGGAGTCCTGGTTCCCAAGACCCAAATCTTTTTCTTGCAACATATACCTGTTAGCTTGGTTTTCGCTTATGGCATTGATGGTCAAGACCAAATAATTCTATCAGAAAATCTTCTCCCAAGGGGAGACGGCAAGGGCGATGACGAATCCCCCCGCTCACAATACCTACCATTAGAGTACATTGAACGCAAATAGCGTCTCGCAGAGAAGGTGGGGACTTCTGCGACACGTTAAAGCATTAAGTAAGAAATATCACAGTTTGCAATAATGTAACTGAGCTTTAACTTGGCTTGTTGAGTGAATCACTAACTTGAGTACCCGTATAATTGGGAACCCAACCCTCGGCTATTGCAAAATAGCGTACTGCTTTGAAATTCAACGACGCAGTTGGACTACACCAATGCTCAACCTCGGCGGGGATGTAAAGATAGTCTTGTGCCTGAACTAAAAGCTGTACCTGACTGCCATCAGGTCGCACGAAGCCATAGATCATTTCTCCTGCTAACACGTAGAGGGGTTCAGGCGCAGGATGAGTATGGTAACGGCTGTAGGTTGCTATCAGATGGTGAAGATTAAAGGAACCTGGATGCACATTTAGCAAGTCACACCAGATAGTGCCATTTTCTTGCTGAAGAAACTCAAAGACGCTGTTATGGAGTTCTACACAATAACGTTTCTCCGACTCAGTTAAAACGTCCTGGCTTAACAGATTGGGGAAGAGTAGCGATGTTCCTGGGTCGTAGTGTCTGAGTTGAATGCCAAAAGGCGCAAGTTCACGAGCTATTTCGCCTAAATCGCTCTCAATCGTACCGTCGTCAAGTAGTAGGTTAGCCATGACAAAAAGACTAATTAACTGTTAAGAAAAGTATACTCTATCTTTGAGGTAAAAAGCCACTATTCCCGACTGACAAACCGGGGAATGGGGCAGAGAGACAAGGGGACAAGGGGACAAGAAGTGAGAACTTGAAACAAGTCTTTCCCCTTGTCCCCAATTCTCCTTGTCCCCAAGTCCTCTTCCCAATGCCCAATGCCCCATGCCCATTTACAGAATATAATTTATCGCCAGAATGATGTTCATTGGTACCACTAGCATCTAAGCTAGTACGGGTGAACTATATACAGCATAGAATGTCTGACTTAATTCTGTTTTGGCATCGGCGCGATTTACGCATTTCTGACAATACGGGGCTGGCTGCGGCAAAACGGCAAAGTCCAAAGGTGGTGGGCGTGTTTTGCCTCGATCCACATATTTTAGAACGGGATGATGTTGCTCCTGTGAGAGTAACTTATATGATTGGCTGTTTGCAGAAACTCCAAGAGCGATATGCTCAAGTTGGTAGCCAGTTATTAATACTACACGCTGATCCTGTACAAGCTATACCAGCTTTAGCAGAGGCAATAAATGCCAAAGCTGTTTTTTGGAATTGGGATGTAGAACCTTATTCACAAGAACGCGATCGCACCATTATAAATGCCCTCAAAGAAAAAGGTATTGAGTTTCTTAATCAAAACTGGGATCAAATCCTCAATTCCCCAGATGAGATCCGCACGGGTGGTAATAGTCCTTACACAGTTTATACCCCCTTCTGGAAAAATTGGATTACCAAACCGAAAGCGAACCCAGTTGAAACACTGCAAAACGTTGAGGGATTAACAGAAGCTGAACAAGAAATTGCCAAACTTGCGGGTTCTTTGACATTACCTTCAGCAAAAGATTTAGGGTTTATTTGGGATGAACAATTAATTATTTCACCAGGAGAGGCGGCGGCACAAGAACGATTAGAAGAATTTACTAATAAAGCTATTACTGAATACCAAGAACAGAGAAATTTTCCCGCAGTTGACGGAACATCACAACTGAGTGCAGCTTTAAAATTTGGGGTAATTGGCATTCGCACCGTTTGGCAAGCAACCATAGAAGCACTGGAAAATAGTCGTAGTGAGGAAACAGCAGTTAATATCCGCACATGGCAACAGGAATTAGCTTGGCGGGAGTTTTATCAACACGCAATGTATAACTTCCCGGAATTAGCCGATGGTGCTTTCCGCGACACCTTTAAGAACTTTCCTTGGGAAACTAATGAAGAACATTTCCAAGCTTGGTGTGAAGGAAGAACTGGCTACCCTATTGTGGATGCAGCAATGCGCCAGATGAATGAAAGTGGCTGGATGCACAACCGTTGTCGAATGATTGTTGCTAGTTTCCTCACTAAAGACTTGCTAATTAATCCCCAATTGGGAGAAAAATACTTTATGCAGAAGTTGATTGATGGAGATTTGTCTGCTAATAATGGCGGTTGGCAATGGAGTGCTTCTAGCGGTATGGACCCCAAACCTGTGCGGATTTTCAATCCAGCCAGTCAAACACAAAAATTCGATCCAGAAGGGGAATATATTCGGCAATGGGTATCAGAATTAAGGTCTGTAGATACAGAATATTTAGTTACTGGGAAAATTCCACCTTTAGAACGTCATGCTGTTGGCTATCCTGACCCAATTGTGGATCATAAAATACAACAAAACCAGTTTAAACTGCGTTATCAACAACAAAAAAATATTAGTGGTGGTGAGTAAGATAGTTAATTGTTAATATTTATTCATAGCATCTCTGGCTAATCAACCTTACTTCAAAAACGTTTGTAGTCATGACTGAAGTCCTGATTTTACTCGTGTAGTCCTCGAAGAAAGGACTAAAGTCTTTACTACAAACATATCAAATATTTTAACGGGTATCAGATTACGTCTTGATAGGTACACGAGAAATTGTCCATAACACGATCAAAAAGATTAAGTAAATTGCGCCAACTAATCCAAACTCAATCAGAGGAATATAGGTTACTTCGTAAATTCTGCCCAAGCCGCGTTCAGTAAGCCCATAAACGACCATTACACTGACTAAAAAGGCTGCGTATATAGTACGTTTAGTCCAGATACCAACAGGTAGACCGTGGAGTTGGGTAAGTACTAAAATGCCAAGAAAACCAAAGAGAAATGTTGGCCACTTGCTTTGTCCTAGCATCAAAGATACAACTACACTATGTAAAACCACTGTAATTTCTAAAGTGAATGTCCACCAACGGTTGACATGGGCGCGGTTAAAGATCAACGACGATTGGAGCAGAAGCAAGAACATATAGAGAAAACCAATTAAGTGCCCTACAGTCGCTTCCATTGGATGATACCAGAAGGTGTAGATGGCGGCAAAGGAGAAAAAGTAGCCGTGGTACAGCTTGATAATTTGCAAAAACTGTTGATGGAATGGAACAGAATTGCCAAAAAACAAACCGCGTCGAGGCGTTTCTAAAATCAGTACGAACACCAGTAACAGTACAACTGCACCTTGAGAAGCCCAAATTGAAGTATCTTGAGCGAGAGCATCGTACCAAATGTAGGTCTGGAGGAAGTGTAAAGCGATAAATATACCATTGATGGCAAGCATGAGGTAATTTATCGGGTGCAGGGCTGATTTGTATTTCAACTGCGATCGCTGCGCCCACAAGATACACGCCCAGATGCTAAACTGATGCCCAATGTACATACCCCAAGCTGTCGTTCGACTCCAAAAGGTTGGTTGGGGAAGCTTCCAATAGTACCAGTTTAATCCTTGGTCAGGAAGTTTGACGATGCTTGCAGGAATGCTCCCACCGATCCAAATTGCGTAAGTTAGGAGGATGCTTACAAAGATGCCTAAAAATAATACTCGGCGACCTGTCATATTATTAATTCGTAGTTCGTAATTCGTAATTCGTAATGTTTAATAACAAGGGGAGAATAACCTCCTCAAAGTCCTCCTTTTTAAGGAGGATTTAGGAGGATCTAAAGTTTTGGATACATCAGCAATAACTTTAGATCCTTTAAGACTTGGATTGTCAGGCTATACGTTCTTTGTTTGATTCAGATGCACTTTTAGTAACTCGTAAACTAAGAAATAAAGCTACGATCATTACTAAAAATCCGCTCAAAAAAGGAGAATCACTCCCAAATTTCATAAAACTAATCCCTGCCCAAATTGGCCCAACGATGCGTGCTAAGGCAGAACAAGAACTGGCAATTCCTAATATTTGTCCTTGCTCTTCTGGGGCAGTCATCTGGGAAATTAGGCTATTCAATATTGGTTGACTAACACTAATTCCCCATGCCACAAGTGTAGTAGCGACCAACAATAAACTTAAGCTTTGTGAGAATCCAATTAGCAGTAATCCTAAACCTAACCCTAATATCCCCAAGGTCAGTAATTTGATTTCACCAAAGTTTTTCTTGAGGAATCCGATTAGTCCTCCTTGAACGATTGTGCTAACAATCCCCATGAAAGCAAAAAGATAACTAGTTTGTTGAGGGCCCCAGTTTAATTGCTGCTTAGACCATAAAGCTAATGTAGAGTCCATAGCTGCAACTGCAAAGGTAACAAAAAAGTAGATACCTACAAGCACACAAAACTGTGGACGCTGTGACAGTTGTAATAAGTTCAGCCGTCGCCGGCGGTGGCGATTAGCTTGCATCTTGGCTTTAGTTTCAGAATTTAGAGATTCAGGAAGTAACATCAAAGCACAAAGCAATGCAAATAAAGATAATCCACCTGAGAACAACGACGGTAAATGAAAGTTAGCGTTGTCTGGATCTGACCCGATGAGAAGACCTCCAATAGCTGGGCCGAGAATGAAGCCAAGACCAAAAGCTGCTCCGATTATGCCCATACCACGGGCTCGATTAGCTGGCGTAGTAATATCTGCGATGTATGCCTGAGCAGTACTAATATTCCCTGCCATAATCCCCGCAAGACTACGAGCAAGAAACAACATCCATAATGAGTTAGCAAAGCCTAAGCCTGTGTATGCTATTACAGAACCGAATAAGGTCAGTAATAAAACCGGACGACGACCGTAGCGATCGCTAAATCTGCCCCATACTGGTGCAAATAAGAACTGCATTAAAGAATAAATAGCTACAAGTAGAGTGGCTTCATTAGGTTTTGCGCCGAATTGTTCAGCATACAAAGGCAGTATCGGCAGAATAATTCCGAAGCCCAGCAGGTCTATAAATACAGTCAAAAATAAGACCAATATAGGTCTGCTATTATTTTTGCTCTCCATAGTGCAATTCCCTTTTTTAAAAAATATATGTAACTCGGATTGGTTTTATGCACAGCAGGGAATGCTCAATCGTAAAGACCCATTGAATGCAATCAGTAATCAGTTCAAGCAAAATGCGTGTATTTGAGCGTGGTTGAGCGAAATAGCGTGGAATAAACCCATTATGAAAATTAAGCCAGTAATACTACTAATAAAAGCAACTACGATCTCGTGCTTCCGTATAGCTTTTTGTATCTTAGCTTCTATGATGTGTTCGACTTCTTTGTATGACATTAACTTTAATTTGGCTAAAGATCAAAATGTTGCGGAACTTACGTCTGATAGAAGTTGGAGTATGTCTGGAACTTCAAACTTCTTCAATCACGAGCTATTTCGACGCTGTGTGAGCATCAAAATAAGTCGTATTGATCGTGACGTTAACGAGTATTGCTAACATCATTCGTAATTACAATCAGTGCTAGATGATTTCCGTAAAATAAATTACCCGATCGACCTATTGAGCAGGATAAAGGCATCTAAAGTATAAGAATCCTTTAATAGCAAGGGTTTTGGCTTTTTTTGAGTTAGCCTATTTTTCGTCAATATCCTTATACAGCAAGAATTTCAGAAATCCCGTGCGATCGCCCTGATCTATTAAGTTAGTTGTGATTCCCTAATGGGAAAATGACTGTTTGATCTGGTAATTTCTTATTCAAAAATCTCCTTAGCTCTGGACTAATGACTGATAGCGACACGAGAAATCGAGTCCACGTAACCATTGCTACGGGGATTTTACTACTCAAAGTGCCTCGGAAAGAGTATGTTGCAGACCACCCAATCAGAGATTTTGGTGTGAGCTACTGTACCCTCTTCCAAATTACGAATTAGAATTAATTATTTGGCTAAGTTACGTTGGCGTAGCTTCAAAACAGCACCAGAAACACCAAAAGCTAATATCGCCAAGGTATAAGTCGATTCGGGAACTGCAAGAATACTTACCTGATTAATGGCCAAACCGAATTGGGGAGCAGAACTACTAAAAACTAGTCGTGAGATGTTTGGAGTGTCACTACGAACTCCCAAGAACACTGCCGAATTATCTAATGCTAAGGACGAAATATTTGGAACTGAGAAACTAGCCAACAGATTATTGGTGCTATCAAAAGCGTTGAGAAAAGTTTCAATTTTCAATTTACTACTGTCTATAGCTATCTGAGCCCCAGCGCCGAAAACAGGCTGGGCAAAACTAATTGTTAAAGGTTCACCGTTACCCTTAGTACCAGGATCAGGAGTACCAGGAGGAAGAGGGATAAAACCTGTTGGATCTATACCTCCAAAGAGAATAAAATCACCTAAAGCAAAGTTACTCCGAATTCCAGGGGAAGGTAAAGTTTGAAAAACAAACGGTGGAGTAACCCGAGGATTATTAGTTGGAGCTATATTTATATCTAACCCTAAACCACCTTGGGATGTTGTTGAGAAAGAATTAGGTAAAAAAACAGAAAAGTCAGGAGCAGAGGGATTGAATACTTTACCCAAACTTCCCCAATTGACTTGATCGTTGCCTTCTAAACCAGCGCGTTCCGTTACTAAAAATGTAGCTGCATTAACTGGTAATGGGAGAATCGTGACTATAGCTGTAATTACAGTTAAATATTTTACAGACAGCTTCTTGAATAATGGATTGATTGTAAATTGCACCAAGCTCACTCCTTAATTTTGTAGAATAATATCATTAAAATAGGATAATTCAACACCAAAAATTAAACAGTATGTTTTTCATGGCAAACGCATCGAATTTATAAAACTCCTGCTAAATAAAGCTTCTAGCTATAAAATAGCCTAAATTATCAAACGCTACACCCCTTACTCTTAAAGGATTATTATACCTTAGATGCGTTTACCCTAGTGTGTTGATTCGAGAGATTTGAAGCAACTGCCATATTCAATGAATATGTTGCAAAAACTTTTGGTTTTCCAGTATTTTTCACACCAAATTATTAGTTAATCATCAAAATTTGGCTTTAAAATCTAGCTTCGAATACCTAAATAATAGAAAAGCGTGAAATTTTAAAAGATAACGCCTGTTTTTGCCGTACAGCAATATTTTCAGGTTTCTAGCAGATTGATTTAGGATATAAAGTACTGAATAACCAAATTTTTTGAGGGCTAGCTGGTGAGAGTTGACACAATTCATACTTTTACCAGCCCAACCTCATTCTATTTTTGCAACATAACTTTTATCCTGGGGTACAAAGACAATTACTCGTGTCTGTACCACTCTCAATTTGTTATGTGTAAACTAATAGTCAGTGCTTCCACAACAAATCTACAATAAAGAGCAAAAAGCTTTAACTTTTCATGGAGATATAACCCGTAGAACTTTACACCAACTGAATACTCAAATTGGATGAGAGATTTTCAATGAAGGCGAGTTGATTTCCTAAGAAAGACAAGTTACCGCTAGAAGAGTCGTAGGTAAAGTCACTAAGATTAGTAGTACCAAACCCTGCTTTAGAAACTTGGATTACGTCACTCTGACCAAAGTTGTAATCTGTAATGGTGTCAATACCATCATTAACATTATTGAAAACAAACTTATCGGCACCAAAACCACCGGTGAGAATATCGTTACCTTTTCCACCGATGATGGTGTCATTACCGAAGCCACCGGAGATAGTGTCATCACCATCTTTACCTTCTAATCGGTTATTTTGGCTATCGCCAGTAATGCTGTCATTTGCATTTGTACCGATGAGATTATCAAAGTTGAGTACATTAAATGTTATTGTCCCCAGACTAGGAACATTAAGGGCAGAGATAGTTTGCTCCTGTAAGTTAGCGATGACAGATACACCAGCAACAGATTGAGAGGAATCTATGGTGTTATTCGCAACGCTAGCATCAGCAATAACTGTTTCTACTTTAAATACTGTGTCTGTTCCAAAGCCGCCAGCTTTGGTGATTTGTCCTACACCTGATAGGGTGATGGCTTTGCCTAGTTTGCTGTAGTCTGCTGTATCTAAACCATCTCCACCATTAATGCTGTCGTTACCCCGACTGCCCTTGAAAGTATCATCGCCTGCACCACCTATCAATGTGTCATTGCCATCTCCACCATCAATCAGGTCGTTGCCATCTCTACCATCAATCAGGTCATTCCCAGCGAGACCAGATAACTGGTTATTTTGACCGTCGCCCTTAAGGGAGTCATTGTTAATTGTGCCAATGACATTGGCAAAGTTAACTACATTAAATGTTAATGTTCCCAAACCAGGAACGTTAAGGGCAGAGATAGTTTGGGCTTCTAAGTCAGCAACGGCAGCGACCCCAGACAAAGATTGAGATGCATCTATGGTGTTGTTAGCAACACTAGCATCAGCGATTACCCTATCTACTTTAAAGACTGTATCTGTTCCGAAACCGCCAGCTTTAGTAATTGTCCCTACACCTGAGAGGGTAATTTTCTTGCCTAAGCTACTGTAATCTGCTGTATCAAAGCCATCACCACCATTAATGCTGTCGTCACCTTGACTGCCTCTAAATGTGTCATTGCCGCCATTGCCTGTTAATTTATTATTTTGGCGATCGCCAGCAATGAAGTCATCTTCATTTGTGCCGATTACATCGTCAAAGTTAACTACAGTAAATGGTAATGTCCCTAGACCAGGAACGTTATTGGCTGTCAAAGTTTGACTTTGTAGGTTAACTGTAATCGATACACCAGCTAAAGATGCGGAAGCATCTATAGTGTTATTGGCAACAGTAGAATCAGCAATAATCTTTTCTACATTCAATAGTTGGTCTTGTCCCAATCCACCAGCTTTAGTAACTGTCCCTACTCCTGAGAGGGTAATAGTTTGACCTAGTTTGCTGTAGTCTGCGGTATCTGTACCGACTCCACCATCAATCTTGTCATTGCCCTGACTACCCTTAAAGGTGTCATTACCATTACCACCAAACAACGTATCACTGCCTTCACCACCATCAATGATGTCATTGCCACCTTTACCATCAATCAGGTCATTACCAGCAAGACCAGATAACTGGTTATTTTGACCATCGCCCTTAAGGGTGTCATCGTTAATTGTGCCGATAACGTTGTCAAAGTTAACTACATTAAATGTCAATGTTCCTAAACCAGGAACGTTAAGAGCAGAGATGGTTTGGGCTTCTAAGTCGGCAACAGCAGCTACTCCAGACAAAGATTGAGAGGCATCTATAGTATTGTTGGCAACACTAGCATCAGCAACAACCTTATCTACTTTCAAGAGTTGGTCTTGGCCCAATCCACCAGCTTTGATAACTGTCCCTACACCTGAGAGGGTAATAGTTTTACCTAATTTGCTGTAGTCTGCTGTATCAAAGCCAGCCCCACCATCAATGTTGTCGTTACCCTGACCACCCTTAAAGGTGTCATCGCCATCTCCACCGAACAATGTATCATTGCCATCTCCACCATCAATCAGGTCATTGCCACCTCTACCATCAATCAGGTCGTTGCCAGCTAGACCAGTTAATTGGTTATTTTGGCTGTCGCCTTTAAGGGTGTCATCATTAATCGTGCCGATAACGTTGTCAAAGTTGACTACATTAAATGTCAATGTTCCCAAACCAGGAACGTTAAGAGCAGAGATGGTTTGGGCTTCTAAGTCAGCAACAGCAGCTACCCCAGGCAAAGATTGAGAGGCATCTATAGTGTTGTTGGCAACAGTCGCATCTGCAATTATCCTATCTACTTTAAAGACTGTATCTGTTCCAAAACCCCCAGCTTTGGTAATTGTTCCTACACCTGAGAGGGTAATGTTTTTGCCTAAGTTGCTGTAGTCTGCGGTATCAAAGCCATCACCACCATCAATGCTGTCGTCACCTCGACTGCCCTTGAATGTATCATTGCCGCCATTACCAGCCAAAGTATCGTTGCCATCTCCACCATCAATGATGTCATTTCCAAGGTCCCCGGAGATGTTGTCATTGCCTGCACGACCAGAAATCTGATCGTCACCACTAGTACCCACCAAAAAGTCATTGTTAGGAGTACCAACAATAATGGACATAATGTATAACCTTTATAGTTTTGCAGATCAAATTTATTTGATCGTTGTAATACTCGCATAATACAATGATCGCAATTATAAATTTCTGATGAAATAAGCCTAAATATAATTAATCCTGTTTTATATCTCTGGCGAAATAAAAATACTACTCACTCTGAAATTATTAAAACCTCTTTAAGGCTCTCAAAAATGCCGAAACAAAAGTGTTGCAATTTTTGAAACCCAATTAGATACAAAACTTATCATCTGTACAACCTCATCATGATATGTAACGAAAATAGGCTGTTCCAGAATATCCTTATAAGAGCGAATAAGCCTTCTTTAGCGGCAAGCAATGCTGTGCCCCTATGAAAAATGTCGTTTTTCAACTTCTCTATATTTGGTATATCTTGCCAATGAGTAATTCTTAAAATACGTTTTTTAATCAAGATATATTCCACATTGCGCTTAATCTCTTTTTTGAAATTGATTTAGGATTGCTATAGCTATTAGTTATTATCAAAAAACTGTTGTAATAAATTTCCTAGATTTTAATAATCAGTGATTATTTTGACTTGATATTACCTCTAGTAATAGAAAGCAGAGTGGGGGAGATGAGGAGGATGAGGGAGATCAAGATAATAACTCCCAACTCCCAACTCCCTATTCTATTTTTCAATTACTAGAATCATTGGATCTGTTATCATCAGCATTTTGTTTGATAATTACTGATGAATGTTGATGAGCGTTCGTCGTACCCCTACGAGGAAGCAAGCTACGCGCAGCGTCTCCGACTCAGAGCAAACGCATCTAATTTTCGGTCACGATTCCTCAAATAAGCGATCGCCCTGATGTAAACGTTCCGCAATTTGATAAGTTTGCCCTTGAGATCGCATTGTCGGAGAATGAGCGGCTAAATACCGAGATGCAGCCACTAGTATATGAATTCCAGCCGAAGTTTGACCGAGGAAAGAATACTGACGAAAAGCGGCTTCTATTTCTTGAATGACATGAAAATCACGGTTTTCTCGTAGCATCAATTTTCCCAGTCTTGCCATCAGTTTTTCAGCACTACCACCACTGTATAAATAGTTAGCAACTAATTGCCCTGTCTGGTTTACTTGCTGCTGACGGTTTAATAAATCTGGTAGCTGCTTGAGTAATTGTTCGGGATTTTCCACAGTGTCTTTAGGTTCTGGCAGGCGTGCTGGTGGGACATTCAAAAAACGATTTAAATACACACTCATCGCTGCATCAAACACACCTCTTAGCACTTCGACTGTTGGTACTCTTCGTAAAGCTTGATGTACGGCATTTGCAAACGTAAATGGATGGTGGGCTGAATTCCAATCTCCAAAGTCATTATTGGTGTGGAAGCGAGCTACTCGTAATGCTGCTACATAAGTAACTACACCAGCTAATTGTTCTTCAGTACAACCTGCTTCCAGTGCATTCAACAGCGAGTCTGCGATCGCTTGTGGGTCTTCACCCAATAAAATGGGTACTAGTTCCTCTGCTTGTGACCAACTTCCTTGTCGAGATTTGCCTACACTTAATGCAGTCGGTAATTGCTCAAAAGCCGACTCTAATATTGCCACCAAATCTACAGGGTAGCGCCAAGAATTGGATTCTTCCATGCGGGAGGCATTGGCTAAACCCGAAACTAGGCTAGCCAGAATTGATTCTGCTGCTTGCCAAGCTATAGCATCAAGTGCTTCTAATGCTTTATTGATAAAATCAAGCGTATGCCCAACATCAAGATAGCGACGATCCGTAGCAGCACAGAACAGCATATCTGCTATTTGCTTTGAATTAGCTCCTGAACGAATAGCAGAGACTAAACATCTTTGTGCCGCTTCAGCATCCCGCACCTGAATAAATTGGCGAAACCAGTTTTTGAGAGTCGCAAAATCTACTTTCGAGTTGGGTAATGGGTGAACGACAAACTCTGGTGGCGCACCTGCACTATCATTAGCTACTGCTGACAGTCCGTGGAATAAAGCACGGGGTTTGTCTTCTACATCGAGATAAGGTAGTAGATTCATCATACAGGTATGGATAGTCAAACCTGTACTCCAACCTGCTTTGTTATAACGAGTTCCAAATTCTAGCCCCATGAGAAATGGTTCTACCGGATTCACCCCTATATCTAAGAGTGCAAGCGTTGATTTCGCAATCACTAAAGAAATATTCTGCTCTAAACCGTCTTGCAGACGTTGGGAGTGGTGGCTATGAGGGTTAACTAGTGGCGCTAAATTTACCCAAACTTCACCATCACGGATTTCTACTGGGAAACAAGGAACATCATCTGCCCACGAGTCAAACGTTCCACCACTAGCAAGATCAAAGCGGGCATAATGCCAAGGACAGGTAACAATACCATCTTTGCAAGTGCTTCCTTGTAAGGGAAAGCCCATGGGGAGCGATGCGATTTTGTTAGATCGGACTTTAATTCTCAGTTACAAAGGTAGATTCTCAATAAAAACAGTTATTTAGCTGCGATCGCACCCCTAAAAAGGTGATTTAGCACCCGAATTTTAAGCACCTCACAAAATCGCATCGCTCCCAAGCCCATGTGAGGACAACGGTTATCAATTGCGTAAACTGTATTGTTTGAATAAAACAAAGCAATGGTATGCTTTTCCTTGTGGACTAATAAACTGCCTGCTGCCTGAACTTCTGCAAGTTGAGCAACACGGATATAATCGTCTGTTTTCGTTGTACCTTCAAATATTTGAGTCATTTAATTGCACATAGGTAAATGTCAAAACCCTTATTTCTACTCTGACAAAGTTTTTCAGGTTTGAGCATTTGTGCATTCTAATTTTTGTTAACTTTAGAATCAGTAGTAAGGCCTACAGCAACCCCTTCGCTTAAGGCTGCTTTCTACTCTATTTCAGTTATGTATTTTTTGAAGTTGTTAATACAGTTTGCTTTTCCAGCAAAGTTTGTAAATCTACAATCAGATTCTCTCCATTTCGCCGCGCCTCCCATAAACCAGAGTAGCGAGAGCCAATGCTCCACTTTCCTTGCATATAATCTTCGTTTTCTGAGACTGTACCTGTGTATGTAAGAGACCATTTATAAATTCACGCATATCTGTTGTGCGTGGATGCCCTCCTTCTTTAGCTGGTGGAATCAAGGGAGCCAAGATTTCCCACTCTATATCAGTTAAATCTGTGGGGTAAGACTTTCGCGCCATACCGACTATCTATGTAAATACACTGCACATGAAGTATTTTATCGTTATCATAACTCCTTTCTCCTGGCTTTTAGATTTACTTTATAAATAGCCTCTAACTGGTGAAGGCGAAGTTATTAAATAAAGCTTTGTAAAGCTGATATTACGTCCAATTACCTCACCGCTAACAGTCGCTTCTCCTAAATAGTTATCATCCAAAATAGAACCCTTGAGAACATTTCCACTTTGCACAAAAGTTGCTTCAAATCGACTTGGCATTTCATCTTGCCAGTAAGTTCCTAACCAATTACCATTTATGTCCGCCATAGGAGTTTACAGTAATTTATGTTTTTTAATCTATATTACTATTTTGTATAGCGTTAACGTGCCATAAAAGATTGACTCAACATATTTACGGTCTTGGGCTAGATGCCAACTTTTTCAGCCATACAGATGCTTCTTTGTACAACTTGAACCTGCTTTCATATACACGAAACTCTTTTGTGTGAACCATTCTTCTGCCCTGAACCCACTTTATACCGTGGTACTTGTGCAGCAATTCGTGATATAAAACGAATTCAGCAACAAACTCCGGTATATTGGCATTGTCAAGAGTCAAACTTATCACCACACGATCTCTAGCTGTCTCATAATGTCCGAACTTACGGTAAGTATTAATTTGGCTCCATGTAAGGCGTGGTTTGACAAGATTTGCCGCAAAATATTCGTAATTCAGTTTGTCAAATAAATGATGTAGGTTATAAAATTTACCTTGTGCATTCTCTGCAATTACTTCAGCAATTAAATCAAGTTCTAGTAGTACATCGCTGTATTCTGATGAACTGGCAAACGACCTAATAAGTCGTGTACTAGCTTGGCTATTCCCCAAAAGGGCAGATTTGACTACCGCCTGTAAAACTTCTTCTGACGCATTAATAAAACCTTCATTAATCACGATTTTAGCAACGTTACTAGACTTCTTACCCTTGTATAAGAGTGCAAGATTAGTGAATTCAATCATTACTTCGATTGACCCTTGACCATTATTGAGAATTTTTTTAGCGATTTGCCGCACATAAGAAGTGCTTCTCAGATGAAGTTGCAGCTTGCATTCATCTGTTAAGAACTTCATCCAGGAGTATATTTGGCGGGATGAACTAGTCAGGTTGGCAGGCGTTACTTGCTGCTGGAAGCATATTTTTTCAATTGCTGTCACTGTTTTTACTAAAGTCTCGGTTATTTGTTGTATGTGAGCAGCGTTTGGGGTTGGAGTTGAAGATAAATCGAAAATCTTTTGTAAGATAATATTTTGTTGGATTTTGATGTTTTTTATACTAATACTCTCAATGCTCATCTTATTTGTATAAATCGAATTAGTTAGCAATTTATCTAATTTAATATATTAAAAAATGAGCCTTCCAGATGAATTGAGTGTACCAAAATGTTGACTTGCTCGATATCTGACTTTTACCCTTAAGTCTTCAAAGGCTAGAAGACAATATTATGGCAACTGGTTGAGCAACTTTTGTAAACTATCTTTGCACCAAGTCAAAGCTATGTAGAGTATTGTATCTATAATAAGTTACAGCTAATTCTAGCTATAAGTGCAGCTCATAGCGCTTCAAACATGTGTATCGCTTTCTTTACGCATCAAAGGCGACACGAACAACTAAATTTTATCGGCAACGCAATAGTCTCTATTCTTATTGCTAATATGCTTAATCCGCGATCGCATCGCATATTGTTCAAATTATCACTGTAACCATCAGTCTGCCGCAGGACAAACCCAAAGGTTTGATTTAACGTTCCGCGATCGCAGTTTTAGCATTTGGTTTTAAAATCATACAGTTGCCGAAAGATCAGGGTTTATGTAACCTTAAAACCAAGAGATCGTTCCTGAGTATAAATACTCATTTTGGTCAACGAATCACGGAGCAAACTTATGGTTACAGTCACAAAAAGATAACAGTTAACATCCTATGCAGCAGTCCACAAGAGGCAATTACCGGGATTTTTGGCGACAGCTTGTTACGTTGGCTGCAATCTTTGGTGCTTTCGTTATCAACGTACTATCGAACGTTTTTCCACTCAATGGACTCAGTATAGGGGAAATTTCCAATACTTTATTTAAAAATGTCCTGATTATCCCTGCCAATTACGCCTTTGCTATCTGGGGGCTGATTTACCTTGGGTTGTTTGCTTTTGGGATATACCAAGCTTTACCTAACCAACGAGATGAGCCTGATTTACGTAAGACAGGTTATCTGTTGATGATTGCCTGTGTTGCTCAAAGTATCTGGGTATATCTGTTTTTGTCTCGGCTTTTTGCTCTTTCTGTAATTGCAATGTTTTTGATTCTGTTGCCCCTGATTGGTGTTTATGTACAGTTAGAAATTGGCAAATCGCGTGTACCTAGGCTGAAAAAATGGTGTCTTCACTTTCCGATCAGCATTTATCTAGGCTGGATTAGCGTGGCGACCATCGTCAATGTAGCGTGTGCCTTGTATTTTCACGGGTGGAACGGTTGGGGAATTTCTGCTATAACATGGACTCTCATCATGGTACTGATAGCAACAGCAGTTGCAGTAGTTATAGTTATCCAGCGTCGAGACATCGCTTATACAGGAGTAATACTCTGGGCACTAGTAGCAATCGCACTCAAACACTCTGATAACTCAATACTCAAAAATACCGTGTTTGTTTTGGCAATAGTCCTAGTTTTGACCGCTACGATTAAAAGCTTACGCCCCCAACAAGAACATATTTAACTGCGATCGCCTACCTGCCCACCGTAGGCTCACGCCCCAGGCATATCTCACATTTCCTCGCTTGTGTTCTGGCAAGCGCTTTCGCTTTTAATAAGTATTTATACGTGTTAAGGCAAATATTGGCTTGTCTTTGACATTAAGTGAATGCCAATGTATTTTAGTGTAGCGATCGCACTTAGATCGGAATTGTTAAGCTTTCAGTCTTGTTTGGATAATTTTCGATACATTACCGCAAATGCGCTGATACTTTATTTTCCCCTCTTCATAAATTCCGCAAAAACACCGTTACGCTATTTGTACTTGTGATCAAAACTAAGAACATCCAGTTTATTAGGGCGTGTTTATGACCAACCCTGTAACGACGGTTATCCAAGTCAATCTGGAGATGGCTCTAGAGGTAGCTCAAGAATTGGAGCAAGCTCCATACACTCAACTCGGTGCTTATTGTTTAGAGATTTTACGGGAAATAGGATGTCCTGGTACCGAACTCCCAGTTAACTTACAAACTCGCGATCAGCAACTAAACTTTATCACAGGCTTTGCATCTTATGCTTTTGGGGAGGTACAAAGTGTACAGAGCATTAATTGAAGACATTTTCTACGATCCCGAAGAGACAGAAGAGATAGAAGAGACTACTTTTCCCGCCACAGATAAAGATTTGTTGATTTTAACAGAAAGATTTTTAGCGTTTGAAATTCCTTCAAAGGTTTTCTTACAAGCTATAGCCATTGCTGATTATGACGGTGCTGCTGCTTTCCGCTACGTTGATAGTTATTTGAATACTCTCAAGAATAAGAATAAGCGCAAGCATAAAAAATTACTTGTTTTAGGTGCTTCTACTAGGTTTGATAATAATTGACGTGTTTCTTTACAAGCTAACTAACAACCAATACGATCTAGATCACATAATTTGCCCAACCGATGCAGAGACGTTGCATTGCAATGTCTCTGCATACATTTGTTACAGACCGATAAGAAAAAACAATTAGAATTTATCTACTCAGCTGTTACGCATATAAGAAAGCACATCAACTGGTGAGGTTGTCCTTTGTCATTTGTCCTTGGTAATACACAAATGACTAATGACTAATGACGGTCTACACCGAAAATAGTGCAATATGTAGGCGCGTTAGCTTAGACAAACTTGTTCATAGCTTTTACCAGCGATATCCCAAGTAAAATCTGTTTCTACCAGATGTCTACCGTTATGAGACAATTCTGCACGCAGATGTGGTTGATCGAAGAGTTGACTAATAGCGGTGATGTACTCCTTTGGTGTATTTGCTCGTAATGCCCGTAATGGATGACTAACGCCATCTACAGCTAATCCTTCTAAGCCGCGATCGCTAGCTACTATAGGTACACCAGCTGCCATTGCTTCTAAAGTTTTATTTTTAATGCCAAACCCAGTTCGCATGGGTACAACACAGATGGTACATTTATGCAAGTATTCTACCATTGAAGGCACACGCCCAATTACATTAATTCCTGGTTTTTGATCGAGTGCTAAAACTTCTGGCACTGGATGAGAACCGACGATATCGAAAATTGTATCAGGATAAAGTTTTTGGATTGCTGGCAAGACTTCGTTGCTGAAGAAGCAGACAGCATCAATGTTTGCCAAATTATCCATTGCGCCGATAAAAATTAAGCGATGTCCTCCTGGATCGGTGCTACGGTTGGGGAAAGAAACTAAATCTACACCATTGGGAATAACTGTAATTTCACTATTGGGGTTAAATTCTTGTAGTTGAATTTTATCTTCTTCTGTTGTCGCTACAATTGCCGAAAACTTACCACAGTAATTTTGCTCATAACGCCGCAGAAGCGGTAGATTAATTTTGTCTCTCAGGGAATTTTCTGAAATGCCTGTGGTTAGTTGGTTGCGACAGGTAGCGTAAACAGAACTATGAACATTCACTATGGTTTTTAGCTGTTTCTGAAAATGCGTAGGCGTAGCCCGTCGTAGACATCGCACATAAATTTCATTGACGCTATGTTCGCAGGTAATTACATCACATTTCCCTGCTTCCACCCAGTTATCAACCCATCTTTGCATCTCAAGTGAGTAGCGGTTAAGTACGCTTGGCGGTGTCCCTTGTTGCAAAAATCGACCAAATCGCTGTATCTTCTTCAATACTCCAGTGGTTCCAGAATCTAAAGGGCGTTCAAAAATGGCTAGATGATCCACATAATTGCCTAATTCTGCTACTTCTGCGTCGGTAACATCGCCCTCGCGTTGAGTAGCGAGGGTGACAGTATGGCGTTGACTCAGGTATTTAAGTAAATGAAATGTCCTGACTTGGGTTCCCCCGCGCGTTGGTGGGTAAGGAAAGGTAGAAGATAGCATTAAGATATTCATATTAAGTTATGAATCAAATGTGATATGTACACCATGACCTCATTGGAGGCTGTATGTCATCATTTGATTTACAATAGCTTTCAAATCAATATAGACAGTGCGTAGACCTCTCTTTAAATCCAGAACTATGCCGGAAACTGTGAAAATTTTAGTTTAAATTCAGATGGATGGACAGGTGAACCGAAAAGTTCTACAATCTGACTGATTGTGGTAAAGTTACCTATTGCCCAATCCACATAACCATAGTAAAGATTTTCTAGTGATCCGGTTTGATTGCGGAAGCACTAAATTAAGATAAGAAAGTCTTGAGTAAGGGGCAGCAAACAAATGGATGTAAAGCTGATTCTAGCTGGATTAACAGTTATCTTCACGCTTTCGTGCTTATTCTTTGGCACGAAAAACGGATTCTATGATTCAGATAACTATCACGGCAATGGTTCCGCACATTGAAATAAATCTGTAGTGGCTTGGGCGACTTTCCGTAGGGTAAGTTTGCTAACAGCGCTCAGAAGTTGCAAAGGTAAAACACACAAGAGGCAAACTCCTTTAGCTCCTAGTTTGATGGCTTTTCATTAGCCCACCTTTCCGAACCAGTGCGGGTTCGGCTGAGGCGTCCTCCCCAATCAAAAATCTGTATTCTCAGGGTGTAGGGGCGCACGCGAAAACTTACCCCTAAGTCACAAAACCAAAAGTTGTGTAACGTAACTTTTGGCTTTTGGGATATGTCCATGATGATGAGGTTGGAGGGGAGGACAGTATGAGGGATAATCTGTCGGCATCTTCTAGCGTAGATGCTGCGGAACTGGGTACTGAATTAGAATGTTTGCCCTATAGTGTCCAGCATCACGATGAGGGCGTTTGTTTATTGGTAAAGATGGGGCCACACCGCATCCTGTTAGACTGTGGTATGGAAGATATTTCATCGCTGGCTAAGGGGCTTACTAAGTCGGAACGTGCATCTAGTCCGCCCCTACCAGCAGATTTAGTTTTGATTAGCCACGCCCACCCAGATCACTCCAGAGGCTTGCTGGCACTACATAAAGCTTTTCCTAAGTTACCTATCTATGGTAGCGAAGTAACCAGCAAGTTACTGCCACTGAATTGGCTAGACCAAGATGCTGAGGAAATTTCCAAATTTTGTCATGCTTTGCCGTTGCGATCGCCTGTGGAATTTCAAGATGGTTTAGTCGCAGAATTATTTCCCGCCGGGCATCTACCAGGGGCAGTGGCCATTCTCCTTACCTACACCACCAAGCAGCGTACTTACAAATTACTCTATACAGGGGATTTTTTCTTATCAAATTCCCGGTTGGTAGAAGGTTTGCGTTTAGAAGAATTGCGGGGCTTAGACTTGGATGTGCTAATCATTGAAGGCAGTTATGGCACATCCCGTCATCCTCACCGCCGCAACCAGGAAAATCAACTAGCAGAGCGAATTAATCGGGCGATCGCTGACCATTGTTCTGTAATCCTTCCCACTCCTGCTTTAGGATTGGGTCAAGAAATGCTAATGCTGTTACGCTCTCATCACCACTTCACCGGAAGAGATTTAGATATCTGGGTGGATGGTGCTGTCGCTACTGGCTGCGATGCTTACCTAGAACTGTTACCCCATCTCCCTCCATCTGTGCAAAACTTCGCCCGCCATCAACCCTTATTTTGGGATGAACGGGTACGTCCTCGCGTGCGTCGTTTACAAGCAGAACATCGTCCCACAGTGGGTAAGTCACCTTGTATAGTCCTCACCGACTCTACATCTGATTTAGGCAAACACTGCCAACTAGACACCGGACCTTGGCTGATCCTTCTTCCAGAAAAAATTGATATAAAAGTTAATAAAGAATATTTAGCACCCACTACTGTTGAAAGCTATCTATTAGCGCAACATAGTGATGGCCCTGGTACTACGCAGCTAATTCATAATTTGCGACCCCAGCATGTCATTTTTGTCCACGGTTCTCCTGCTTACTTAGCAGACCTGACTAGCTTGGAAGAGTTGCAAAACCGCTACCATATACATTCTCCGGCGGCTAACACCTTAGTAGAACTGCCTATCGGCGACACATTCTTACAACCAGCAGCACCAGAGACTAACTACGAAGGCGAACTGACAGAGTTGGGAACAGTAATCACAATTACCCTACCCAATATGATTACTGCCGATCCGCGTTGGCGGCAATTTGCCGATACTGGTTTAATCGAAGCTCGTTGGCAAGGGGAAGAACTAGTCTTAAGGGGATTGTCTCAACGAGAACTTCTTAGCCAAAATAGCGATCGCTATACATGGACGGATGTCGACTGTTGTGGTACTTGCCGACATCAAAGGGGACAGAGGTGTTGGAACCCAGCTTCGCCGTTGTATAACTTTAAGGTAACTCTCGAAGGTTACTGTCCTGCTTTTGAAGGTTTATCTAGTGCTGAGTCCTGAGTTAGGATTTATGACTTAGAACTCGGCACTAGGCACCAGTGGCTTTTCGCTTGATGCTAGGCTCTCCCTTTGGGGTAAGGGGAGAGCCTAGCGAATCAGCTGGCAGAATCAGAAACCAGTCACCTCTAACGAGAAACCTGTTTTTAGTACTGGCTCCTCAACACTGATTATTCTGGATTCGAGTCAGTGTAACGGTTGTGGATGCGTTCAGCTTCGGGACAGTCTTCAGTCATCAGGGGTTCCACATTTCCGCGTGGCACTGAAGCCAGTTTTTGCGTTACAGCACCAATGCTCTCGAGGCGAACCATTTCTTCCCAAGAACAAACTTCGTCCTCTTCTTCTGTTTCATAGCGTAGGGTCACTAAATCTCCCTCTATGTCGATGATGCGGGCGCGTTCAATCCAGCGTTGCTGGTCCCGCAAGAAAACACATACCTCGCGCCCATCGCAACAGAGTTGATAAATCTTGCGGTGTAGCATGTACTGTTTCTGCCTTTTTAAACAACGTAGTTAAACCTGTCAAAATCTGGGTTCTACCCCATTACATTACACCTTTGGGAGGCTAATTTCACCGTTGAGAACAAGTACGCTTTATCACTCAATGCCAAAATTTGCCTGTAGTTGTCAAAATATTGGGAAATATTGGGCAATAAATCATGAGTTGCTCTGGCAATGAATTCAATCTCCTTTCAGATTATTCTAAGGAACGTCTGCTTCATAGAAGTCAAACAATTCGGAATCTGTCCTAATCAGGTTCATATTTCTTGGTGAGTCATTCTTACCATTATGTAATAAATAATACTCCAAAACAATCGTTGATTGCGGTTGTTTAATCTGCCTACTTTTACTCATTGGCATTGCTGGGAAGTCCGGGGACTCGGCTTTACTTTTACCCACTTGTATCTGATCTTAACTCATTCTCTTGCTGACCTTGATGGTTTTCAGCAACAACACCCAAAGAGTTTTGAATTTTTAAGGTTTTTTGCCTGATGATGGGTAAAAAAAGGGCAAGAGAATGGAATAGTGAGCATAAATACTTGCAACAAGCTTTCCTCGGTTCCTCTGGTTTTTTTAGAGGATCAGGAAGATTTATGTGGTAGGGGAAATTCTATAAGCAAGTTCGATGAGGATGCTTCTCGTTTAATTCTGCCTGCACGAACTGCGTCATATAGGGCTGCAAGGTCTGGCAAATCCTCTGACTGATAGCATTTAGTAGCTAGCACTTGCTGGAGTAAACCCTCAGATTCAACACTAAGATATCCAGTTTGGAAAGCAGATTCAACGATTGTGCGAATCATCTTGGTTAGGACAGAGTAAACAATTTGTTACATCAAGTGTGGAACATTTTTTTCTGCGACTGGTTGATATGGAACATGAATATTATGTGATTATAGTTACACGTAAACAGTGATCCGTATCACAGAAATCGTATTAAATATAAGATTTAGATGAGACTAATCGGGGTATACGGTGAGATTTTAATACAAAGATATTTAGCATTAATCTTGGTAAGCTAAATAGTTTGAATATTAAAATGTAGTGAAACATAAGCAATCAAGCAAAAAACTGGCGGAAATCTTCATCCTTTTGGCTTAATTGCACCCAGTCTAAGTTTAGGGACTGGAATTTTTGCACCAAGCGATCGCAAGCTGGACGTTCGGTAGCATAATGTCCCGCATCTATTAAAATGAGATTGCGTTGGCGCAGCCCGCCGTAGGCATCGCGGCTTTCTTGAAACTGATGAAACTTACAGTCAGAAGTCAGATAAGCTTGGGCACCAGTTTTGGCAACGGCTGAAATATAACCAGCCCCCGAACCACCCAAAACAGCAACTCGTGAAATTATTTGCTGTAAGTCATCAGTTGGGGAAAAAATCAAATTAGGGGGAGCAAGCCGGGTTTGAATAGCTGCGAGTAATTCCTGTAGTGTCAAAGATGGCTCTAGCAAACCAACACGACCATATCCTAATCCTGCTTGTGTTGGTACTATGGGAGTCACTTGCTTGAGTTCTAAAATTTGAGCTAATACATCAGCTGTACCATCCTGCACTTGGTCGAAATTGGTGTGAGCGCTGTAAATACCAATTTTGTGGGTAAAAGCTAACCGTACCATTTCTGCGATCGCTTCACCAGTGCGTAAAGATTTGAGAGGATTAAAAATCAAGGGATGATGGGCGAATATCAGATTAGCATTTTCTGCGATCGCTTCTTGCATTACTGCCAAAGTCGGTGTCAAACAAACCAAAACCCGTACTTTTTCCTGCAACACTCCTGGTTCAATCTGCCAGCCGCAATTATCCCAGCTTTCACACCAAGCGGGATTTACCCATGTTTCAAACCAAGTAATTAAATCAACAATTTTCATAATTATTTTCTTCAGCAATTTTTAATTGCTAATCATGCTAATCAGTGTTTCTGTGGTTGAATATTTAATTTTAATGCTAATTCCTGGCGCATTTCTTGAAAAGGTTTGTTCCATACTGGGCTAGCATTCCAGTTCCACACTGCTACTGGGATAAGTTGCTCTTCAGCTAGATAAGTGAGTAGACGATATTCGTCTTCTGGTTCACGAGAAAAAGTGAAGGGATTCCGGTAGCCTGTATCACATAGTTTATAAGATACGACTTGACCATGATTAATCCGTTGTACAAGTTCTTTACCTTTGGCGAGTAAATAATCCAAAAAAACTAGACTAAAAGGCTCTATGTATGCGCGTTTTTGTGGTTCTTTTTGTACCCACCTCGCCCACTCAAACCCATACATGAAATCGTGAACATAACGAAAGCGAATTTCTGTTTTAGTTCCGAACATTTCTATCAGAGAAACCATCTTTTTAGCAAAAATTTTGAGAAAAGGAATAGCGCCCTCATTTGCTACTAAAGCCTGCCTAAGCATACTACTAACCAGAAAATCAAAATCCCAAAATATGTTTTCTGGGAAGTTTTGTAACTGGGTACAGACTATGATTTCGAGAGTTTGCTGAAGATTTGTAAGAAGTTCAATATCAGTGTTTTGCTCAGTAATTAAATTTTCCAACTCAGTAAAGCTGGTAATTAGTTTCTTTTGGGGATTAAGTGATAATAAATTAATAGACTGTTGGGCAAGGATTTCATCAATATATTGGAAAGTATGAGTTGGTGTCAGTTCTTGCTTCATAGTAATTGAAATAACCCAAACAGCTTACACTAATTATTAGTGTATATCGAAATAAGTAAATTATTAAATAAGGAAAAACAAACTTAACTTTTAAGTTAACAAATTGACACCAATTATTTAATATAATATGTCTAATTAATTCCGCATCAATAATTTTGCAATGAAAATTATAGGATTATTATTTGATTTCTGAAAAAATTAGGTATTTAGGGGGTGTCTTAGAACGGAGTTCCTAACGCATCATTATCGAAGGTTGGGTGCATTACTACGTATCTTTTCAGAAATCAAACCGGATTCCTGTATCACGACGAAATTTGTTTAATGTATATTACCGCAAGTTTATGAAATTATATCCAAAGGGCAGGTAGAATAACTAGAGTATTTAAACTCTACAAAACTCAACCTTAAATCAAACTTGAAAATCAGCTATCCAGAAATGTGGATAACCAATTCTCTTAAATGACTGTGCTGGCGATGTTCCCAAATATAAATTCCCTGCCAAGTTCCCAGTACTAGATGACCTCGATTAATGGGGATTTGTTCAGAAGTGTGGGTAAGTGCAGTACGAATGTGTGCTGGCATATCATCGGGGCCTTCTGCATCGTGGATATATTTGCCTGATTCTGGGACAAGTTTTGCCATAAAATTGGCTAAATCCACAAGAACATCAGGATCGGCATTTTCTTGAATAACTAAACTGGCTGAAGTGTGGCGCAAAAATAAAGTACAAAGACCAGTTTCAACCCCCGATTCTGCGACTGCGGCTTCAATTTTAGCGGTGATATTGTAAAAAGATTTGGCAGTAGTGGAAATTTTTAGTAACTTTTGGTAGTGAGTCATTTAAAACAGTAATGATTGATGAGAGTAAAAGCTAATTAGCCGTTCAATCTGCTTGATGTTATGTTGTGTTATCGTTGCTTTATCGTTAGATAGAGTATATCTTCTCTTAAAAAGGCTTAACACCGAAATCTTTGAGCAAATCGCGGATGATCGGTGTAGCAAGAAGATTGTGAGACAATGTAATGTTATCTAGGTTTGACCCTGGCAATTCTAAACTCTCTTTAGAGGATGTTATATTGTCTTGGTTAATATTCATATATTAATTTATACTGTTTTGAATAACTTTATTTCGTCTGTAAATAATTTAGAACCGCTTTAGCGATCGCTTCATTACCATCCTTAGCAATTAGCTGGGATTGCTTTGGTAGTTGGGGTAACTGATACAGAAAGTCCCAAGTCCCTTGAAAAAACTCAGATGGGGTGATGATTTGATGCTGGTTATAATTTGTTATACCTTCTAGTAGAAAACTTGCTTCGGCAAAGTCCTCACGGGGAATAGTAACAATAGGTACTCCCAAGAGTGTAGCTTCAGCAAAAGTACTGTAGCCAGGTTTAGAGACGACTCGCCCACAAATAGGCATAAAATCTACTGGGCGGTATTTACGGTCATTAATTTTCACTAAATTAGGTAAATCAGGCGCAGATTGATCAAAGACGATAAATTGCCAATCTGGAAAATGCCGCAGGTTATCGTAGGGAATTTGCTGCAAACCCAAGCCGCCAAAGGTCAACAAAATAGTTTTTTCGATAGGTGCAGTTATTCCCCAAAGAGAACGTAAATCATCAGCAGAGTAATGGGGGGAACCACCTGTTAGCCCGACATCTGTGATATTGTTGAAAGCTTGCATCGGTTCGTGGAAAGGGAGACGAAATAAGCGATCGCACTTTGAGTACCAATCACTAATCCAATCTGCAATTGCTGTAAATTCCCCTCCCCAATCTCGGTAGATAAAGTCCCAGCCAAAGTTACTCATCATCCAGCAAGGGATATTTGCACCTTTGGCAAACCCAGGAGTCAAAAAGGGAATATCTGCCAAAATGAGATGAACGCGATTTTGGCGGATAAAATTAACTTCTGAGGCAATCAGCGAATTTTGATGTTTCTTAATATCCAGCAATTTTTCTAAAGTCGCTACTTTATCCATTGTCAAACTATCGGTTTGCACCACACCCAAATCAAATGCACGGGGACGATAGATGAAATCGCCTTCTATATAGCACTCTAGCAACCAGCGCGGGGCAGTGGTAACAATAATTAGCAAAATTTCTGGACATAATTTTTGAATTGTTGCAGCGACGGAAGCCATGCGTGTAGCATGTCCAAAGCCGTGGTTAGTGATGGCTAAGTATAAGATTGGGCGTTCCATTTAAAAGATAGGAAGTAGTAGTGAGGAGTTATACGTCTGTATGAAGCTGCGTCAAATTATATGAGCAAAGTACACAAAGGACGAAAGAAAATTTGGTGTAGCCTTACAAAGAATTGGTATTATGAGTTAGAACTTAAAATTGTAATTACTAGACTGATAACTCTAGGACTTACGCAAAATTTACGGAATAACGAACCACAGAGGCTCAGAGGGCACGGAGAAATAAGAGTTTGAGAGATATTTTGCATAGGTCCTAAACTCATAACTCCTAATTTTTAACTCATTTTGCAAAAACTTTGAATAGCCTCAACTAATTGGTCGATTTCTGATTCTAAAGTCAGGTAATGGATGGTGGCACGTATACAGCTAGGATCGGCAATTGTTCTAGTTAATATATTTTGTGAGTCTAGAAATTGTACTAACTTGAGATTAGCTTGGGGCTGATTATTTACAAGTTGGAACGAGACTATACCGCTTTCGGGTGGGGATGTTCGCAAACATTTAACTTCGGGTAACGCTACTAAGCGCTGCCAAAGATAGCCATTGTTTTGGCAAATTTGCTCGTAACGCTCCTGTGAAGTTCCCCATTGCTGATGAATTGCGATCGCTTCCTTTAACCCAACATACAACGGATAAGCTAATGTAGACACTTCATACCGTCGCCCATCGGGAAGCCAGTCCACAGGCTGAGATTGACTATCTACAACAATGCCATTCAAGCCAATAAACGTAGGCTTCAGGCTTTCTCGTGCTTCTGGACGGACATACAAACCACCAGCACCCGCAGGGCCACATAACCATTTGTGACCAGTGAAAGCATAAAAATCTACACCCAATTCTGTTAAGTTTAAAGGCAATAAACCAACAGATTGGGCAGCATCTATCAACAAGAAAGAATTATTATTTCTGCATACTTCGGCAATTTTATCAAGTGGTAAAACTTGACCAGTATTCCAGAAAACATGACTTAATATTACAAGACGGGTATTAGGACGTAAGTGCTGGGCAATAACTTGTACAGGATCGCCCTCATTTAAAGTCGCCTTCAGAGGACAGGTGGTAACTTCTACCGCAAATCTCCGCGCAATTTCCTGTGTGGTGGCAATCACGCCTGGATGTTCGCAGTCTGAGAGCAGTATATGGTCGCCAGAATGCCAGTCAATGCCCCACATAGCGATATTACAGCCAACTGTGACATTCTGGGTAAGGCTAATTGTTTCACTTGGTGCATTTAACTCCGAAGCGATCGCAACTCTAGCGGCTTGAGTCTGCGGCGCTATCCAGCGATACGCCTCATTACCAAAGGGGCCTATTTGCTGAACATAAGCCTGAGTTTCGGTCATAGCATCCATTGCCCTTTGGGGCATTGGCCCTTGTCCCCCATAATTGAAATAAGTCTTATTGGCTAAAGCGGGAAATTGCTCTCGATGGCTTTGCAGCTTGGTTTGGGAGACAGAAAGACTAGTCATAATTTCTAAGGGATATCTGTTGTTTACAGGCTATTGATACTTAGTAGCAATGGTAAAAATAGGGATGAGATTAATTTAAGCGATCGCAGCCAAATCTTATCTTGTAATCAGTAACGATAAATGCTCTTTGACTTTTTTTCCTAAATTCTGCGCTGTTTGAGGCGTAATTAGATGGTGTTTGAATTCTGATGCATGAAGCCACGGGGTACTTTGGCGATCAGGATCAGACTCATAGCGTGGGAAGAGATGCCAATGAATATGTGGTTCACTATTGCCATAACAGGCATAATTCATTTTCCACGGACTAAAAGCATTAACGATCGCTTGTCCTGCCAGCATCACCTCTTGAAATAAGGCAGACTGGATAGGTGGAGCAAGTTCATGCAACTCTCTAATATGTTTTTTTTGAAGAATCAGGGAGTATCCGCAATGAAATTGATGATCGCCAATCACAAAGATTGAATGCTCAAATTCATGGATGAAGTAAGGATTTTTACCGCTTCTCCAGAGTGTGACACGCTCACAGATGAGGCATGGCTCATGTTGTTCTGTCATATACCCTTGTAATGATGGATAAAACTTGATTTTGTTATTCTCCCTTATCTATCACCCAAGAAAAACGCAAATATTTAGCTGTTGACTGTATAGAATAAACGGCAAATCAGGTTGAGAAGCATTGGCGTAGCCCACCGTACCCCATAGGGGAAGCAAGCTACGCGTAGCGTCTGTCTACGACACGCTGCGCGAACGTAGAGAAGGTATCGCCACTTGCAAACTTTAGTTGTCTAAGTTACTTCCACATAATACTAATTCTTGTTAACTTAAAAGAATGCTAATTAATGCTGAACTCCTACTGCAATACCAACGCTGTAAACGCCGAACTTTTCTAGATATCCACGGTGACAAAAGTCAGCGCGATGCACCCAACGAGTTGCTGCGGAAACTGCAACAAGACAAAATCGCTCATCAGCTAAGTGCTTTGGCACAGATGACCTACCACCAACCAGATTATTCTTATGGAAACTGGGAAAAGGCAGAGAAGGCAACTTTAGAATTGATGGAGCGTGGCGTTGAGTATATTTATAAAGGAGTCCTGTTAGCAAATTATTCTGACGAATATACCCTGCTAAGTCGCCCAAATTTACTTGTGAAACAGCCAGGAAAGTCTCATTTTGGAGATTGGATGTATGTCCCAGCTAGTATTGAACTAGGTAAGCGCCCTAAGCAAGAATATCAGGTTGTCGCTGCATTTCATACTCAAGTCTTGGCAACAGTGCAGGGAGTTGTACCAGATACTGCTTTGCTGATATTGCGAACGAAAAACAGCAACTATACGGTGGATTTGTTCAAATGGATTCCACGGATGCAGCAAATTCTAGAGGAGTTTATTGAAGTTTTAGAGTTACCGAATCCGCCAGAGGTGTTTATTTCTCGGCAAAAGTGCAATTTTTGCCATTGGTATAGTCAATGTTATGCGATCGCTCAATCTGAAAAACATCTCTCATTATTACCAGGCGTAACACCTCTTCGCTACACTCAACTCCAAGACGTAGCCATCACCACACTAGAATCTCTTGCTAATACCAGTCCCAGTACCTTAGAAAATCTAGTTGGTTTCGACCCGAAAGTAGCACCCAAGCTAGTAGTGCAAGCTCAATCTGCATTGGAAAAACGACCCCTAGTTTTACCTTACCCACTACCAATAGAAGATATTACATTCACAGCACCCATAGAGCTTTACTTTGATATTGAGGCACAGCCAGACTTAGATTTAAATTATCTTTTGGGGGTTTTAGTCGTTGATAGACTTGCCAATACAGAACAGTTTTATTCGTTTTTAGCAGATAAACCAGAAGACGAAGAGTTAGTTTGGCAGCAATTTTTGGATTTAGTTTGGCAATATCCCGAAGCGCCAATTTATCATTTTTGTGTCTACGAGTTTGATACAGTCAAACGCCTAGCAAAGCTTTACAACACTCCCTACGCCTCAGTGCGCCCTGTACTGAATCGATTTGTGGATGTGTATGAACAATTAACCCAAAGTGTAGCATTACCTGTAGAAAGTTATGCCCTCAAAGCGATCGCGCGTTGGTTAGGATTTGAGTGGCGGGAAAAAGAAGCTAGTGGTGCCAAATGTATTTACTGGTACGATCAGTGGCTAGAAACAGGCGATCGCACCTTACTAGAAATTATCCAAAGCTACAACGAAGATGACTGCCGCGCTACCCACAGAGTAAAAGACTGGCTTGTAAACTTTTTTCAGGACGAATATGGTTTGCGACTAGCTTAAGTGATTTCGCATTTTATAAAGGTTTTCAATTTGTTGAAATATACCTTATTTTTAGCAGCGCACAGATATGTAGCGCTATATTCTTCAGCGTGATATCTTATTTGTAATTTTACATCCTAGCAAAAAACTCTATGCAGCTAATTAAGAAAACCTTCGTAATTCCACGAATTATTTACTTATTTATCCCGATTCTAATTATCAGTTTTTTATTAACAAAATTACCATTAAGTGCTGTTGAAGTTAGTAGCATAGAGTTTATCGGTGAAGCTACTTTACCGAAAGGTTTAATCTTTAAGAAAACTGAGGTTGGAGGTTTATCTGGAATTACTTATGATGCAAAGAACAATCTTTATTATGCTATTTCTGATGACCGTGGACAAAAGGCTGCTGCCCGTTTCTACACCCTAAAAATAGATTTAAGCAAGGGTTCTCTAAAAAAGAGTGGAGTTATTCCTGTAAATGTTACCACATTATTAAATGAAAACGATCAAACATTTCGCCCCAGTGAAACTGATACAGAAGGTATTGCATTAACTAATAAATCAACTATATTTATTTCTTCTGAAGGCGACGCTGCAAAACTAATTAATCCTTTTATTAAAGAATTCTCACTATCTTCTGGTAAAGAAATTACAACACTTCCCATCCCAAACAAATTTTTGCCAGATAAAGCTGGTAAACAAGGTATCCGCAACAATTTGGCTTTTGAAAGCCTCACCATCACACCTGATAAAAAGAATCTATTTACAGCCAGCGAAAATGCTCTCATTCAAGATGGTGTTGCCGCGAAACCTAACATCGGTAGTCCTTGCCGAATTTTGCAATACAACTTACTCAACGGCCAGCCAGAAAAGGAGTTTCTTTACCAGACAGAACCAGTTTCACCCTTTTTGAATCTGACTGGCAAATTTGCTAGTGGATTACCTGATTTACTTGCTCTCGATAATCAAGGGCATTTCCTAAGTTTAGAAAGGTCTTTTACTGGTTTAGGATTTGCTATTTCCCTGTTTCAGGTTTCTTTAGAACAAGCTGATGATATTCATCACATCGATAGTCTTTTAGCAATTGACTCCAAAAATATTAAACCAGTTCAGAAAAAACTACTGTTAGATTTGAGAACCCTAGATGTACTGCTAGACAACATCGAAGGCTTAACTCTTGGCCCTAAACTACCCGATGGTCAACAATCATTAATTCTTGTGAGTGATAACAATTTTAACTCACTACAACGTACCCAGATACTAGCCTTTAAAATGAAAATTGAAACACCACTGATCAGATTATTACGCCGTTTACTGCCGAATCTCAATCATTAACTTTACACAACCATCCCGCCTTTACTGCTATTTAGTTATTTCTGCTTATTCCTGTGTATTCACGGAATCTACTAGGTAACTTTATCTAGCCTATTCTTAGTTTACGTGTAATTTCTCAACCGTATTCCTTAATAAATATGTTACATAATGTTTAAGAAATTTTGCAGGCAGATTAACCGTAATGGCCGTATATTATTAATTTCCGACAAATTCTGATATTTTTAGATTTAAATTTAGTACTTAACTAGACTGATTAAACTAATTTGCCAAAAATATTTTTCATAAATGATTTTTATGCCACAAAAAAAAATTGAGAATATGGTAGGGCAAAAAGCAGAATTAGACGATTATATCGGACAATTTTTAAATAATCGCTATTTAATCAGAGATTTGATCGGCAAAGGGGGGATGGGGAGAGTTTATTTAGCAGAAGATACTGCTAAAGGTGGTATGCCGATCGCAATCAAAATTTTATCACTCAGTTTGGCGAATCAGCAAATGTCCCAACGCTTTGCCAGAGAGATTTTTATTGGCGCTCAATTGGGTCGTAAAAGTAAACATATTGTTCGCATCTTAAGTTATGGCGTTACTGACGATAAAACCCCCTATTATGTAATGGAATACCTCCAAGGAAAAAATCTCAAACAAATCCTCAAAATTCAACCCTTAACAATATCGAAATTTTTGGAGATTTGTAATCAGATTTGTTTAGGCTTACAATGTGCCCATCAAGGTATTAGCCTCAAAGGAGAGATTTATCCTATTGTTCATAGAGATATAAAACCCGAAAATATATTTCTTAGTGAAGATAGTAAAGAAGGAGAAATTGTTAAAATACTCGATTTTGGCATCGCTAAATTTTTAACAGAACGAAGTGGGATGACCCTGACAGATTCTTTTATTGGCAGTTTACCTTACTGTTCTCCAGAACACATGGAAGGGCGCAAATTGCTAGATGTGCGCTCCGATATTTACAGTTTGGGAGTATTAATGTTTGAGATGCTAACAGGAAAACATCCATTTCAGACAAAAAGTAACTCCTTTGGTACTTGGTATCAAGCGCATCGCTTTCAAATGCCACCTACAGTTGAAGAAGTGAATCCGCAAGTCAAAGTACCGCAGATATTAGAAAAACTATTGATGAGTTGTTTAGCGAAAGAAGTAAGCGATCGTCCGCAAAATATCAACCAAATATTAGAAGGTTTAGAAAAGGTTAATAGTCAGATTAATGATGTTATTGCTAAGAATAGTAGTGACATTCTTAAAGCCTCACTTCCAGTTCAATTAGTACCGGCAACATTCTTGTCAGAACAAGAATGTTTGCAGAAAAATTGGCCTAAGAACAAACCAATTGGTGCAATTGGTTTTCCCCATTTATTACAAACTCCTCAAAGACCTATACCAACTTTTTGGGCAATGTTGCCCAAACAAGAGATTGCAAAATTTTTGAATAAAGTACACAGCACTGAATTTATTAGTAAAATTAATGTATATCCGATGTTGTTGTGGGTAACAGTCCTATACGATGCCCAGCCTTCTATGACTAAGTGGCTACCTTATTTTCTAGATTTGAAAGATAATAAAGGGCAGAATATAGCACGTAGTTTAGCAGAGGTAGGCTACTATCATCTACTATTTTTTACCCTAGAAGAGCCAAATCGTTGCTCTCATGTAACAACCTTAAGTCTCACAGCTAATCAGCGTCAGCAACTTGTAGACTGGTTAGATATGAGTCAACGGTCAAATGAATTAATTTTGTCTAATCAAGCTAAAAATCTTCTAAAAACAGAGTACGAAAAATTAAAATTAGACATTTTACAAAAGTTAGCCGCAGATCATAAAGCTGAGAAAGAAGGGTTAAAAAATTGGATGGATAAATTCTTGGAGATTTTTTTTAAACTTTTATCGCGTTCTTAAAAGTGCGTAATTAAAATACTTGCCTACCATTACTTAGTTATATTTTTATGTGTGTATTACTAACTTTAAATAGACTCAGCAGCAGAGGTGAATAAAGTGAATCAAAGCCCATTTACATCTCCAAGTAGTACGGGCTTACTTGCCAATCGTTACCAACTGAAGCAATTAATTGGTAGCGGTGGTATGGGTGAAGTTTTCTTAGCAAATGATATTTTGTTAGGAGGTATACCAGTTGCTATCAAGTTTTTAACTCAGACTGTTGTCGATAGCAAGATGCAACAAGACTTTGCTCGTGAAGCTTTAATGAGCGCAGCTTTGAGTCAAAAGAGCTTACACATAGTGCGGGCGTATGATTATGGTGTGAATGAGAAAGGAAAACCATACTACGTGATGGAATATCTATGCGGTAAGAGTTTAAAGGACTTAATTCCGCTATCATTGTCGATGTTTTTGACTCTCTCTCGCCAAATTTGTTTGGGCTTACAGTGTGCCCATCAAGGTATTAATATTGACGGCAAAATTTGTCCGTTGGTTCATAGAGATATTAAGCCTGCCAATATATTAGTTATTCCCGATCCGATATTAGGTCAGTTAGTTAAAATTCTCGATTTTGGGATTGCTAGATTTTTAAATTATGCGTCAACAGCTAGTACAAGCAGGGGATTTAATGGCACTTTACCCTACTGTTCTCCAGAACAGCTAGATGGAGAAAAATTAGACAGTCGCTCTGATATTTATAGCCTGGGTGTGATGATGTTTGAAATGCTCACAGGCAAAAAACCTTGGGAACCAGAAACTGATTATTTTGGTGCTTGGTATAAAGCACATCACTTTGAACAACCAAAAACGATCGCAGATGTTAAACCAACTCTGAAAATACCTCAGAAGCTAAATAATTTAATCATGTCTTGTCTTGCAAAAAAAGCAAGCGATCGCCCACAAAATATCGCTCAAATTTTGCAAGTATTAAATAGCTTAGAACAATCTAATTCTACCAGTTTACCAACAAATTTATCCTCTAATCCCATCCTTAGCCGTCCCCTAGATTCTGGATTACCAATTGCAGTAGAACAAAGGTGCCGACAACTTTTGTGGCCTCCAAATAAACCAATTCAAGAAATTGTTTTTCCCCAGCTTATAGATACTGCACAAGAATCTATGACCGCACTATGGTTGATGTTGCCTAAACAAGAAATCAAAAACTATGCTCTTTCTACCCGTTACAACCAGTTTATCTTCATGACATCCCCTCACCCAATGCTGTTGTGGGTGACAGTACTCTACGATCGGCAATTGGCTCCTAAGTGGCTACCGTGCTACTTAGATATGCAAAATCCCCAAAATCTGAAGATGGTAGGTTTCCTGGCTGAAAATGAACACTATCCTTTGATTTTGTTTACTCTGGAAGCACCACATTCCTGCGCCAATGTCCTCAGTAGTCGCATCGAGCCAACTCAGCGACAAATGTTGAAAACCTGGGTGCAACAAACTCATAGCCTACCACCAGCTTCTGTGCCCCAAGTCAGCAAACAGCTATTAAAACAGCAATATAAACAAATGCAATCCCGGATATTGCAGCATTTAGAATCTAAGCCCCAGGTTGTATTATCAAGGTCTATTTAACGGTAAATTCGCACCTTGGAGAGACGGGACAAAAATAATTTCTAATTTTCCATTCCAAAATGCTTGACAAGCAGAAAAAAAATAGTGATAATAGCAAAGTTGACCAAACAAGGGACTGTAGTTCAATTGGTTAGAGCACCGCCCTGTCACGGCGGAAGTTGCGGGTTCGAGCCCCGTCAGTCCCGTTCTAAATTTATAAGTAGTGAATCACCGAGCTTCGGTGATTTTTGATTTGGAATTCCCCAAAAGGATTGACCCAGAATTGGGGGTTTGAATATAAGCTACATTTATCATGCTTTGCGAAAGAGAGAATTAACTGTGACTGTCAGAGTCCGTATTGCGCCGAGTCCAACCGGAAATTTACACATTGGTACAGCTAGAACAGCTGTGTTTAACTGGTTATTTGCCCGTCACCACGGCGGGAAATTTATCCTGCGAATAGAAGACACAGATTTAGAGCGATCGCGTCCCGAATACACCGATAATATTCTTGAAGGATTGCGCTGGCTAGGTCTTAACTGGGATGAAGGGCCATTTTTTCAATCTCAACGCCTGGATCTTTATAAAGAAGCAGTACAAAAACTGCTAGATCAAGGATTAGCCTATCGCTGCTACACCACCAGCGAAGAATTAGAAGCGCTAAGAGAAGCCCAAAAAGCGAGAGGTGAAGCTCCGCGCTATGACAACCGTCACCGCAACCTCACACCAGAACAACGTGCCGCTTATGAAGCAGAAGGTCGTTCTTATGTGATTCGCTTCAAAATCGAAGATGGGCGGGAAATTGTCTGGAATGACCTAGTAAGGGGAAAAATGTCTTGGCGAGGTAGCGATTTAGGTGGTGATATGGTCATCGCCCGCGCCTCAGAAGAGGGTAGCGGTCAACCACTGTATAACTTTGTCGTTGTAGTGGATGACATTGATATGCAAATCACTCATGTCATTCGCGGAGAAGACCACATCGCCAATACCGCCAAGCAAATTCTGCTGTATGAAGCAATGGGTGCAAAAATTCCAGAGTTCTCCCACACGCCATTAATTTTGAATATGGAAGGGCGTAAGCTTTCTAAGCGGGATGGTGTTACTTCCATTTCCGACTTTCAGAAAATGGGCTTTACCTCTGAAGGCTTGGTAAATTATATGACATTGCTGGGTTGGTCGCCACCAGACTCGACGCAAGAAATATTTACCTTAGAAACAGCAGCTAAAGAGTTTGGCTTTGAGCGTGTAAATAAAGCAGGCGCAAAGTTTGACTGGGACAAGCTGGATTGGTTGAACAGTCAGTATATCCACCATACACCAGTAGATAAACTCACAGATTTACTCATACCCTTTTGGGAAGCGGCTGGGTATAAATTTGATGGTAGACGCGATCGCGCTTGGTTAGAACAGCTTGTAACTTTAATTAGCCAGAGTTTGACTCGTTTAGTAGATGCAGTACCTCAAGGCCAACTGTTTTTTAGCGACACAGTTGAATTTAGCGAAGAAGGCAGTACACAACTAAAGCAAGAAGGTTCTACTGCTGTCCTTGAGGCGATTGTCACAGCTTTAGAAAATCAGCCGCAACTCTCGGAAGCCGCCGCTCAGGACATTATCAAACAAGTGGTGAAAGAGCAAAAAGTTAAAAAAGGCTTGGTAATGCGATCGCTCCGAGCAGCCTTAACTGGAGATGTTCATGGCCCCGACCTCATTCAATCTTGGTTACTACTAAATCAGATTGGTTTAGACAAATCGCGTTTGAGCCGGGCAATAACAGAAGCTAATTAGCGATTACTTCCAGATTTTAGAAATATTTTAGATTTTAGGGGCGCACAAACGTGTGCCCCTATCCATAAGGTAGAGCAACTATAAGAACGACAAATCATTGACTAATTACTAATGAATTATCCCCAATTTCAAATCTAAAATAGGTAGTCAATTCTCCCCACATTGGGAACTTGGTGTGTAAAATTCATGTCTTCAAAACCACTTAGAAGCGAACGTAATTACAATGCCGACAAAAGCGCTCAATAGAGGGATGAGATTATCGTTGATGATAGTTACGCTCTTCATCACATCGACAGTTAACGCTGTAACCGATGCTCAGGAAGCGCCAACGATATTTGGAGATGTAAGTATTAGTCCCCAGTTTTCGCCAGACCCCCTGACAGTTCGCGGGATGAGTGGTGGTTCAATATCTGGGACTAAAGTAAGTGGCAGAAGTGAAACGCCCACTGGCCCTTGTACCGGATTTGTTGATGAAACACCAGACCACACATTAGCGCTAACAGGTAAATTCGACTACCTAAAGTTGCAAGTCCAAAGTCCTGAAGACACCACCATAATTATCAAGGGGCCAGGTGGTACTTGGTGTAATGACGATTTTGATGGCAAAAATGCCGGTATTGTTGGCGAATGGCTGCCTGGAAGTTACCAAGTTTGGGTTGGTTCCTACAAAACAGGTAAGTATCTTCCTTACACTCTCAAAATTACAGAAGTTAAGTAGAAAATTGGGAATTGGGCATTGGGAATTGGGAAGAGGACTTGGGGACAAGGAGAATTGGGGACAAGGAGAAAGACTTGTTTCAATTTCTCACCTCTTGTCCCCTTGTCTTCCTACCTCCCCTACTTCCCCTGCCCCTTCAGTCAGGGGTTGAAACGATATAAGAAGTGTTGTCGAGAAATTCTCCGTGGCTTTGCATCCCGTTGCGCTCCCTTTTCTCGTGCGATTTTGTATTAAAATTAAGTTAACTTTGATTAAGATTCTTGTTGGCATCGCCATAATGCTCTAATTGCCTTATGACAGTGCATATAAGAGATCAAATTAAACAAAATGGATTTATAAACATCCGTTTAACAGCTTAAAGTGACAGAGTGATGAACACTTGGTTACTAGAGCTGATGAATTGTATAGGCATCTAGAGGCAAATTAAGATGAAATTCTCTTGGAAAGTCGTAGTACTCTGGACATTGCCGGCTTTGGTAATTGGCTTTTTCTTCTGGCAAGGGGCCTTTGCAGGCGCTCCTACTGACATGAGTAAAAATGCAGCCAATACCCGCATGACTTATGGCCGCTTTCTAGAATACTTGGACGGCGATCGCGTCAGCAGTGTTGATCTCTACGAAGGCGGTAGGACAGCTATTATCGAAGCCCGCGATCCAGACATCGAAAATCGCATCCAAAGGTGGCGGGTGGATTTGCCTGTTAACGCTCCTGAGTTAATCAGCAAGCTCAAAGAAAAAGATATTAGTTTTGATGCTCACCCCATGCGGAATGATGGCGCAATCTGGGGATTGTTGGGCAATCTCGTATTTCCAGTTTTATTGATTACTGGGTTGTTCTTTTTGTTCCGGCGTTCTAGCAACCTTCCCGGCGGGCCAGGTCAAGCGATGAACTTCGGCAAATCTAAGGCGCGTTTCCAAATGGAGGCGAAAACCGGGGTTAAATTTGATGACGTAGCGGGTATTGAAGAAGCTAAGGAAGAACTACAAGAAGTCGTCACTTTCCTGAAACAGCCAGAAAGATTTACTGCTGTAGGCGCACGGATTCCCAAGGGAGTGCTGTTAGTTGGGCCTCCTGGAACTGGTAAAACTTTATTAGCAAAAGCGATCGCAGGCGAAGCAGGCGTACCTTTCTTCAGTATTTCTGGTTCGGAATTTGTAGAAATGTTCGTTGGTGTGGGTGCATCCCGCGTCCGCGATTTGTTCAAGAAAGCCAAAGACAACGCCCCTTGTATTATCTTCATCGATGAAATCGACGCAGTAGGACGGCAACGGGGCGCTGGTATCGGTGGCGGTAACGACGAGAGAGAGCAAACCCTCAACCAGTTGCTCACTGAAATGGACGGGTTTGAAGGTAACACAGGCATTATTATTATTGCTGCTACCAACCGTCCCGACGTACTAGACTCAGCTTTGTTACGTCCCGGTCGCTTTGACCGACAAGTAACAGTTGATGCACCCGATATTAAAGGGCGTTTGGAAATCTTGGAAGTCCATTCACGCAACAAGAAACTAGACCCTAGCGTATCTTTAGATGCGATCGCTCGCCGCACTCCTGGATTCACTGGTGCTGATTTAGCTAACTTACTCAACGAAGCAGCAATTTTGACCGCTAGAAGACGCAAAGAAGCGATCACCCTCCGCGAAATTGATGACGCGGTAGATCGGGTAGTTGCGGGGATGGAAGGTACTCCTTTGGTGGATAGCAAGAGCAAGCGCTTAATTGCCTACCATGAAATTGGACACGCCTTAGTGGGAACTTTGTTAAAAGACCACGATCCAGTGCAGAAAGTTACCTTAATCCCACGGGGACAAGCACAGGGTTTAACTTGGTTTACTCCCAACGAAGAACAGGGATTAATTTCTCGTTCTCAGTTGAAAGCCAGAATTACTGGTGCTTTGGGCGGTCGCGCTGCTGAAGAGGTGATTTTTGGCGCTGCGGAAGTCACAACTGGCGCTGGTGGAGACTTGCAGCAGTTGTCGGGAATGGCACGGCAAATGGTGACTCGGTTCGGGATGTCCGACTTAGGACCACTTTCATTGGAAAGCCAGCAGGGTGAAGTGTTCTTGGGTCGTGACTGGACAACTCGATCTGAGTATTCCGAATCCATCGCCTCTCGCATTGATGGACAAGTCCGAGCGATCGTGGAAGAATGCTACGAAAACGCGAAGAAAATTGTCCGCGATCATCGCACTGTCACCGATCGCTTAGTCGATTTGCTCATCGAAAAAGAAACCATTGACGGCGAAGAATTCCGCCAGATTGTGGCTGAGTACGCTGAAGTTCCTGAAAAACAGCAGTACGTACCGCAACTGTAACCACTGTTATAAAATCACTGAAATGGGTATGGTCAAAAGGCTATACCCATTTTTATTTTAGGTATTTGTAATACTAAGCTATTTTGTTTAGTGTCAGGGAATACTAAGCATAGTTAAAAACTATATATTGCTATGCAATACCTAATCTACCCGATCGCAATTTACTTTCTACTGACTGTTATTCGCTATCTCATTCTCTTTTTACTACTTTGCAAATCTCAGATTCAATATCCCAAGTACCAGATTACAAAGACTGATACAGTTCCTATCTATTTAAAAGATTTATTTCAAACTCCCATTAAAGAACTAGAGCAATTCGGCTTTCTTCCATGCAGCTATTTGCAATATCAACCAATCAGCAAAGCCTATGAGCAAACAAATTGGGAACTTCTTTTATATAACAAAGCACTCAAAAGCTATGCCACAGTAGTTATTCGTCGTTTAGCCGAACCTGTCAATTTATTCGATATAGAGTTTTATACCTTTTTTAAGGATAGAACTTTATTGCTGACTGTCAACGGCAAACAGCATGGACTTATAGGTGAGTTTCCTAACACTATTGTTCAGGATGTTTATACCGGCAAAGTCTCAGTACAATGGCAGACTCATCAAGATCGTCTCAAACAATTAACTACCAGCAAAACAGCTTGTGGTTTATCACCAGAGTCTTTTGCACAAGCACTACAGATACAGATGAGTGGCTATGTTAGTAACTTAGCCAAGACGGGGAAAATATCACCAATCAAGGGAACAGAGTTATTTCAGATACATTGGCTAACAGTCTTGAAATTGCTTAACCCAATGACGCAGGGTAACAAGAAAGCAGCAAATATCATTAAGCAACGCAGACAACAAGCCAAAACTGATTCCAGCATTTTACAAGAAATCCCTATAGAACTGGAAGTAGAGGGATTTAAACAAATGCAGTATACCGAAACTGGTCTGGTGGGTAAAAAATTTCGTACTTGGCTTTTGTTGGGTAGTCTAGGGTTGTTTATCGCTAGTTATACAAGCTTTCTTACTCCACAAAGTGTGGTGATTTTCATCGCTGTACTGTTTTTTCATGAAGGCGGACATTTATTGGCGATGAAACTGTTTGGCTATCGTGATACCTCTGTTTTATTCGTACCGTTTTTAGGCGCTTTAGCAACTGCCCGTAAAGATGATGCCACACTCACCCAAAAGTTTTGGATATCTTTAGCAGGGCCATTACCAGGGTTAATTTTGGGGATTGGGTTGGCGATCGTTGCACCTTTGGGTAGTGCTTATCCTGATTGGGTACAAAAAACGAGTTGGACGCTGATATTTCTAAACTTGTTTAATCTCCTCCCTATTTATCCTCTAGATGGAGGACAAATTGCTGATTTACTCCTGTTTTCTCGTTTTCCTTACATTGGTGTTTTATTTAAAGTCTTTGGTGTGATTATCTTAGGATTTCTAGGAAAAGATAGACCAATGATGTTTTTATTTGCGATGTTGATAGCTATGGGCATCCCTAATAGCTTTCGCAGCGCTAAAATTAATCAGAAATTTCAAAAAGAACTACGGCTAAATTCACCAATAGATCGGGATAATATTCTGCATTTCATCTTCAAGTATCTGAAGCAACTCGGATATGGAAACTTGCCTTTCAGTAAAAGATACGCCTTAGTAAAGGGATTGATTCAACAGCAGTACGAATCCCGCAGTAAATGGAAAACTAGAATTTTTCTATTAGTTATATACTGTATAACCTTGTTAGGTGGAATGGTAGGTAGTTTGCAAGCTATGGCTCCTAGCTGGGTAACGTTATTGACTTATTACTCTCAAAATTCTCAGCAAAGAATTGAGCAGATAAGAAAAAATAAACAACAACAAATTGAGCTTACAACTGCTGCTTTGCGTAAAAATCCTAATGATGTCGATGCTTATATAAAGCGATCGCGGGCGCGTATGGGACTGCATGATGATAAAGGCGCACTAGCAGATTATGACCAAATTGTGCGCTTAAAACCTCACGATATTGAATCTCGGATGACTCGTGCCAGCTTTCGTAATAGATTAAAAGATTATAAAGGCGCGATTCAAGATTATAACGAGATTTTGCGCCTTAAACCCAAAAATGTCAGTGGTATCTATTACCAGCGAGCGCAAGTTCTTAATCATCTGGAAGACTATAAAGGAGCGATCGCTGATTACAACGAAATTATTAAATTGAATGCCAAAGATACCTACGCTTATATCTCTCGTGGATATACTCGTCAAAAACTCCAAGATTACAAAGGTGCGATCGCAGATGCTAACTATGCAATTCAGCTAAATCCTAAAGAAGCAGAAGCATATATATTACGTAGCGAAATTCGTCGTCATTTGGGAGATAATCAAGGAGCGATCGCAGATGAACAAACAGGAAATACTCTTTTTAAAGCTATGGATAAGGAAGATCCTAGTTGATAAAAACCAGGGAGATAGAGATACCACCTGCGATCGCAGGTGATATTGTGGCGATATCTACAGGTGTAGAAGGTATTCCCACAGCATGGGTGCAAGCGCGAGAACCCTTGCCTAAAGGCGATCAAGAAACAATCACACTCTTCCGTCCTACTGGGCCAAAAGAACTGGCTTTGATTAAGAAAAGTGGCGATCGCGAATTTCCTCCTCGACTACCTGAACAGCCTATTTTCTACCCGGTACTTAACGAAGAATACGCCGCACAAATTGCCTGTCACTGGAATGCGGCAAGTACTGACACAGGATACATCGGCTATGTGACACGTTTTCAGGTGCGTGCAGGGTTTTTAAGTCGCTACTCCGTAAAAACTGTAGGCGGTTCTATACATCAGGAATATTGGATACCTGCGGAAGATTTACCTGAGTTCAACCGTAATATCGTTGGTTTGATTGAAGTAATATCAGAATTTCGCCAGTTAACAACTTAAAAATCTGAAATTGGTAGCATAGGTACTGTATGCAAAAATCTACCTACTTTTATTCCCACAATTTATGAATAATAAAGTTAAATTATTGGCTCTTGCTTGCTTAACGTTGGTAGTTTCTTCTCTGACTGTCGGCACAGTTGTAGCACAGGCGAAACTGACAAATCAGGCAAAACTGTTTATCAATGGAATCGGTGCAGTACGAGTTGGGATGACTGTTTCCCAAGCGACAAAGGCTGCTGGTACTAAGTTAGTTGGTGATCCACCCAATAACAATTGCTACTATGTTAAGCCACAAAATGAACCCAACAATCTTTCATTCATGGTGACAGGAGGTCGCATTTCTAGAGTAGATGTGCGGCAGAATACCCAGATTACTACCCTCAAAGGTGCAAAAATTGGCGATACCGAAGCACAAATCAAGTCTCTTTACCCAGGACAAATTAAAATCACACCTCATAAATACGTCCAAGGCGGACACTACTTGACATTTGTCCCGAAAGACCGTGCTGATCAGAACTATCGCGTTATTTTCGAGACTGACGGTAAGCGTGTTACTGGGTTTCGGTCAGGTAAACTACCAGAAGTTGAATTTGTTGAAGGCTGTTCTTGATTTAGGAACTTTCCGCGATCGCTCCTAGTGCCAAAAATAACGAGCGCACAGATTAACCCTCATTTTTATACAAGTGCATAAATTACCCCGGCTTACTTTATTGAAGCCGGGTTTTCTAACGTTTCCCAGATTGGGAGAGAGACTTGGAAATTAGCTCCCCTTCCCCCTTTTTTATCGTTCCATTTCATCCACTGCTTTGGGAACTCCCGCAGTTAACACCTCATGTCCATCAGGTGTAACTAACACATCATCCTCAATCCGAATACCAATGCCAACCCATCGAGGAGCAGTCTGTGGTTGGTCTTCTGCTAGTTTGGTGTCAGGCACAATATATAGTCCCGGTTCCACTGTCAAAATTTGACCTGGTTGCAAAATCTGCGGTTTGTCTTCACCGTGCTGGTAAACTCCCACATCATGAACATCCAAACCTAACCAATGACTGGTGCGGTGCATATAATATGGCTTATATTTCTCTTCTTCAATTAACTTATCAATTTCACCTTTGAGAATGCCAAGTTCAACTAAACCTTCTGTGATAACGCGCACTGCTGTATCGTGAACTAATTTGAAGGGATTACCTGGTTTCACTTGAGCGATCGCTTGTTTTTGCGCCTCCAATACAATCTCATACAGCGTCTTTTGTTCTGGCGTGAATTTACCCCCCACAGGAAATGTCCGGGTAATATCCGAGTTGTAATAACCGTAAGCACAACCGGCATCAATTAGCAGTAATTCTCCATCCTGCATTTGACGATTATTTTCAATGTAGTGGAGTACGCAAGCATTCACACCGGAAGCCACAATCGAAGGATAAGCTGGCCCCATTCCACCCCGGACTCGAAAGATGCGTTCCATCTCCGCCTGAATTTCGTACTCATAACGTCCAGGTGCGGTGATTTCTTGGGCGTAATTGTGTGCTTCCGTGGCGATCGCAACCGCTTGACGCATTAACCCCAACTCAGCTTCACTTTTAATTAGTCTCATGCTGTTGAGAACAGGGCCAGTATCTTCAATGGCGATCGGGCCAGTACCGCGTTTAGGATAAGTCCGCAGTAAACTTTGGTAATGTCTCAGGATTTGGTCATTAAAAGTGCGATCGCGTCCTAAGTGATAGTAAAGGCGGCTGGCTTTTTCCAAATACTGCGGCAACTTTTCATCTAACTCGCTAATGGGGTACGCTTCATCAGCACCATAAATTTCCTTGGCTGCATCTACCCCACAAAGATAACCAGTCCATACTTCCTTTTCGCGATCCTTCGGTTGGACAAACAGCACAAACCGATGTTCTGAATGATGTGGCGCTAACACTGCTACTGCCTGTGGTTCGTTAAAACCAGTTAGGTAGAAGAAATCACTGTCTTGGCGATAAACATACTCGACATCGTTGTGCATCACTGCCATTGGCGCACTGCGAAAAATGGCTGTGCCATCACCAATTTTTGCCATTAACTGCTCGCGACGCTGCCGATATTCTGCTTGCATAGCTGATGTTTTTATGAAAATATTGTATTATTTTACACTTCTAGCAACTGGTAGATGCACAGTTCAGGCCTCTTAATAGTTGCTAATCTAAGTTATTCTAACCAATATTTGTTTCCACTCCAGCCATAAATCGTTGGAGAATAATCAATTATCTTAAAATACTCAGATTTCTTAATTTTGAAATAACTCGGAAATATTGTTGTTATCGAATGATTTAGTATATTTATAAAAAATAAATTATTTTTATCGCCTTATTCGATATCAATTTTGGTAGTTAATAAATTCCACAACACACTGTAAAGAATATGTCTGCTCAACCCACAGAAATAAACGCGAACGCTTACGTGGTCAACAAAGATGAATTCGTGGTATTTACATATACGAATTTTTTCGAAGTTGGCGTGCAATTACCTGTTGGTACAGTTGAAGAAAGTAAGCAGACATCTAGAGCTATTCCACAAAATAAAAAATAGTAGTTATTCCGCAAACAATTGAGAAATTCATCATAAAACAAGGACTTATTACACAAATTATTAGAATTGATGTAGCGATTATTTCTATTTTAGCATATTTGTAACTTTGTAATAAATACGAGTATTACTTTATAAAGCTAATTTTGAAAGTTTGTATTAAACATTTGAGTACTTAAAAAATAAGGACTAAATTCCTTCCTGCGAACGTAATTACCAATGAATCGAAGTTTGAAAGGCTACTATAGGAAGCCGCTTTGATTTTTGTTCTAGCCATAGTGGGCAGGCAATAGTCAAGAAGGCTTTTTGAGCTGTACTGAGTTATTTTAGGCAATCAAATATTAGTCCTATAGTGTAGTGTGAATACTTTTTGTCTGACTAATGAACCGTTAAAGATATAAGTAGAATTTTGATAAAAGTTTTGAATGTCAAAGAAAACAGATAAAGCAATAAAGCTTTATCTGTAAATCATCATATACATAATGAACAAAAAGAATTTTGTAATTGTTTGTATAGGACTTGAAGATTTTATAATTATCACTTAAAACAAATAAAGATTTATCTTCAAATAATGATATTAATAAACAAAAAATAGTTATAAAGAAATATGGAAAACCTGGAAAATGTTATTTCGTTACAGAAAGCGGCTTCAAAAAAAAGTTAAAAAAATATGACAACCAATCATAAAAACACACCATGTTTGGAACTCAAAATACTTCAAAAACTTTGAATGCACAATGGACACAAACTTCCGAAAAAATACAAGAATTATCATCTCCTCTTGATAGCGTAACTCCTCTAAATTCTGATTCGTTTTTGGGGAGTAAGAGTTCCTACCAACCACAACAATCTGCTGTGGTGTCAGCAAATCCTAATCCTAATCCTTACTTAACCAGTGCGGCGATTGTTCCTGACTTCAACGGTGATGGTAAAACAGATAAAGTTTGGGTCGATTCTACAACTGGTGAGATTATTATTCGGTTGATGGATGGCACAAAAGTTGTCGAACAGGGTTCTTTGGGTCAATTTGACCTATCCGCCTATGATTACAAAATTGCTGATTTCAATGCTGATGGTAAAACCGACTTCTTATTACGCAATAAGACAACAGGTGAGAACAGCATTGTGCTGATGGATGGAACTAGAGTTGGTTCTGCGGCTGCTCTATCTAGCGTTGATGCAGCCTGGAGTCCTCAGATTGGGGATTTCAATGGCGATCGCAAAACCGATATCTTCTGGCATAATGCTACAACCGGTGAGAACGCTATTTGGGAGATGGATGGCACCACAGTTCTCACTGCAACTGTTCTAGACACTACAGACACAGCTCTAACTCCTACCATTGTTGATTTCGACGGCAATGGCAAGAGCGATATTTTCTGGCGCAATGGAACAACTGGTGATAACAGCGCTTGGTTTATGGATGGTGCCCAAAAGACTGAATTTGCGCTGCAATCCCAAGACGCAGCCTGGACTGCTAGCCTTGGTGATTTCAACGGCGATTTAAGCACTGACATTCTGTGGAGAAACGCTCAAACCGGTGAAAACAAGGTTTGGACGATGAGAGGCATCTTAGTCACAGAAGGCGCTTTGGGAACACTTGACTCATCCTGGACTTCCAAAATTGGTGATTTCAACGGTGATGGTAAGACCGATATCTTCTGGCACAATGGAACCACAGGTGCGAACACCGCTTGGTTGATGGATGGTACAACAGTTGCGACTGAAGCTTTCTTACCAACTAATAACGCAGCCTTGACACCATCTCTTGGTGACTTCAACGGCGACGGTAAGACCGATATCTACTGGCGCGATCAGACCGCAGGTTCAGACGACATTTGGACTATAGATGGAACAACAGCCGTTGACAATCCCATCAGCGATGCAGATAAGCTTGGCCCACAGTGGTATACATTCTAAAATCAGAATTCAGCATTCAGAATTCTGAATTCAGGAGGTAGGAGGTAGGAGTCATTATTCTCCCCCTGCTTCCCCTTGTTCTTTCTCAGTCCCTTTTATTCAAAACTTGTAAGTCAAAACCTGAATTTCTCCCTTTTCTGGCAATTTACCAGGGCTAATGGAAACAATATCTCCATTGCTACGCCGCACTGTCGTACCTTGCATTAAGGTCAAAAAATCATCAAGTGGTGAAATATCGCACTTAGCAGCATCAGCCGCTTGTGTCCGGTAATGGGTCGGAATGACCAGCTTGGGATTTAATACTTGAATAGCCTGCTTTGCTTCTTGAGCATTGTAGGCTTTTGCGCTGCCTCCCACTGGAATGAATAACACATCGGGTCGTCCCATCAAGATTTTTTGCTCAATGGAAATAGGTGCAGCGGCTCCCCCTAAGTGTAAGATATTAATCCCGCCTTGCTTCCAACTCCAAGCAGTATTTGAGCCGAATTGCTTACCACCTTTGCGATCGTGGTCTATGGCAATTCCTTGGAACTTAATACCTTTAAACTCATAAACTCCTGGTTCGTAGATGAGTTTTGCATTTCCCGGTAGTACGTCCACCGCACCTTCATCCAGTAATTGACTGCTAATCAGTACCAAATCTGCTGCAACTTTTGGTAGTCGATATTTAGCAGTACAGCCAACCGTCCGAAATGGATTGACGAGAATTTTTGCACCACCACCAGTAAAAAGAAAGCAAGTATGACCCAACCACTGAACTGATAAACCGCTAGATTGTGCGTCAGCTTGAGATTTAGAACCCAAGGTAGTAACTAAAGCTGTGGCCAACCCCGCCCCAGCATAGCCCATCAACTGTCGTCGTTTCATTAATTATGCTCTTGACTGTAACTGTTCGAGAAAATTTCGTAATAACTGTTTTCCTGAAGATGTCAGGACACTCTCTGGGTGAAACTGGACACCCTGAATGTGAGGATAGTTCCGGTGTCGCACTCCCATGATGGTGTTATCTTCAACCCAAGCGGTGATTTCCAACACATCTGGGCAAGTCTCACGTTCGATTACCAAACTATGATACCTAGTCGCGATGAGAGGATTTTCTAATCCCCGAAAAACCCCCACCCCAGTGTGAGATACCTGAGAGGTTTTGCCATGCATCAACTCTGGAGCAGGAATTATTTTACCACCGAATACTTGACCGATGCTTTGATGTCCCAAACAGACACCTAAAATTGGCAAATCTTGTCCTAGCTGTTCAATCAATTCTAAGGATATACCCGCATCTTCCGGGCGGCCAGGCCCAGGAGAAATAACTACGGCTTCCGGCTTTAATACCCGAATCTCATCTATGGATATCTTGTCGTTACGAAAAACTTTAATATCATTTGCTACTGAGAATTCTGCTGCTAATTCTCCCAGATATTGCACTAAGTTATATGTAAAACTGTCGTAATTGTCGATAACTATAATCAAAGCTCATCACTCCTGGTTTTTAGCTCTCATCAGATTACTGATAATATATTGTTCGCTAGATATAAAAATAACGCTAACGTAGACACATAAATATGAAGCGGCTACTTTATAACAAGCCACTTCTTAAATTTTTAATTTCTTATAATGTGAATTGAGTAGAGTGCGATCCTCTTACCAAGTCACTTGGCGATGCTTGGGTTGGGCTACGCCTACGCAAATCATATTTACAAAGCGGATATAATTAACCTTACCAGAGGAGGGAGCAATAGCGTACCAGCTACCAGCACCGCTACCAAAGCAGAGACAAGAACTGCACCAGCTGCACAATCTTTAGCGATTTTTGCCAATTCATGATATGTCTGCTTAACGGTTAAGTCCACAAGAGACTCGATCGCTGTATTTAGTAACTCTAATGCCAAAACTAAACCACTAGTTATACCAATTACCGCTATTTCCACAGCTTGCAGGTGCAAAAATACGCTTAAACCGATCGCTAAAGCACAAACGCTTACGTGGATGCGAAAATTACGTTGAGTTTGAAAACTATAGCTGATTCCAGCCCAGGCATATTTAAAACTAACAAATAAATTAGAGGCTACTTTCCAGGAAAATTCCCGTTCGTTAGACACCAGTGTTTGTAACGAGGTAGGCGTTGGTGATGAAGAAATTTTTGGGGACATAGACTTAAAAATACAAAAATAGAGTTGCTACAGTGGGAATATTCGCCGATCTTAATGGCAGAATTAACTTTGAGGCAATCTTTAAGCAAATTTGCACAGAAGTATTATAAAAGTATTACCCAAAATTAACATTAAGAACACATAACTACTGCTATTCCATGTCAATAGCAATACCAATTGCGTTCAGCAATCTTACTTGCTGTTTTAACATTCGCCCCAAACTTTCTTCATCAGGATGATCCCAGCCCAACAGGTGTAATAAACCGTGAGATGCTAACCAAGCTAGTTCAGTTGGTAAGCTATGTTCCTGCTGGTTAGCTTGACGCTGTGCTGTATCTACAGACACGATAATATCACCTAAGTATAATGGTACAGATGCAAGCATTTCTTTGCTTTGCGGAAAATCCACTTCTAGAGCAGCAAAAGCTAAAACGTCTGTAGGCTTATCTTGTTGACGATACTGAGCATTCAGTTCTTGAATTTGCGAGTCATCTGTCAAACGCAGCCCAATTTCATAACTTGGCGCTGGCGGAATTTGAGGTTGAAGTATTTCCAACCACTGATTAAACCAATTTTCCCAAGTTTCAGGAGGAATTCGAGTATCAGTGTCAGCAATTTTTACAGATGTTGTCAGGGACAAATTGTAAAAAGAATCCTCCACATATAGTTCAACGCTCAGGGGCACATAGTCTCCTTGTCTGAGGTTTAGGGTTGACTGTCCTTTGTCCTTTGTCCTTTGTCCTTTTAAATATAATTAATGACTAATGACTAATGACTAACTTAGTGAGTTAAGTAAGCAAGACCAACAAGGAGAGCTAAAAGCCCTACAGCAGTCAACGCAAAATGCTTCAAGGAAGTTGCACCCTTTCGCACCATGTTTCGCATGGCAAGTTTTACGTAGCTAGGTTGAGGTTCTGTTGAAGGAGAGTTGCTCATAGTTATTTGTCTACAGACTCTTTTATAACTGTAACAGTTGGTCTGGGATAGGATAGCGATCGCCTGCATATTACTCAGAAATTTATCTCAAAACGCGCCAATCTAAAATCCTCAAAAATCAAAAGTGCTAAGTAATGTTAAAAATTCATTACTTAGCACTTGCAAATAATCCCAAATTATGATTAAGGGTTTTCTACTAATTTGTTTTCTTGGCGCAAATAAGCTTGGATGAATGGATCAAGTTCGCCATTCATCACATCGCCAATCGCCGTTGTTTCTGTATTTGTACGTAAGTCTTTCACCATTTGGTAGGGGTGAAACACATAGTTACGGATTTGGTTTCCCCAGGAAGCCTCTACCATATCGCCACGAATTTCGGCAATTTCTTGGGCGCGTTGCTCCTTGGCGATGACCAAAAGCTTTGCTTTGAGGCGATTTAGGGCTTTCTCTTTATTTTGCAACTGCGATCGCTCTTCTGTACAGCGCACGGCAAGACCAGTAGGAAGGTGAACTATCCGCACCGCAGTTTCTACTTTGTTGACGTTTTGCCCACCTTTACCACCAGAACGAGTTGTGGTGATTTCCAAATCCTTATCTGGAATGTCTAATTGCACAGAATTATCAATCTGCGGCATCACTTCCACCCCTGCAAAACTGGTTTGTCGCTTACCGTTGGCATTAAAAGGTGAAATCCGCACTAAGCGATGAGTACCCATCTCTGATCGCAAGTAACCATAAGCATAGCGACCAGTAATTTCTAGGGTTGCCGATTTAATTCCGGCTTCATCACCCTCCGACTCTTCAGCTAAAGTTACCTTATAGCCGTGAGCTTCGCCCCAACGGGTGTACATTCGCATCAGCATAAATGCCCAGTCTTGAGCATCTGTGCCACCAGCACCAGCACTAATCGTCAGTACAGCACCTTCTGCATCATAGGGGCCAGAAAGTAACTGTTGTAACTCCCACTGATCCAGGTCACGATTCAGTTTAGTGATGGTAGATTCCGCTTCTTGGAGTAGTGCCTCATCGGTTTCTAACTCCAACAATTCAACAACTGCCCTAGTATCTTCCAGATTGGCGTGCCAGCGATCGTATTGCTGGAGGTGGGCTTTCAGGTCATTAAGTTCTTGCAGCGTTTGTTGGGCCTGGGTTTGGTCATCCCAGAATTGTGGCTGTGATGATATTTTTTCGAGGTCTTGAATTTTGGCTGTCAGTGCAGGTACGTCAAAGATAGTCCTGGGTTTTACCCAGGCGGCCAGACAACGTTTCGATTTCGCGTTTGAGTTCTAAGACATCCATAATGCTTGCTGTAATGATAGATAGAGCGCTTTGGATTGAGAAATCGCTCTTTATTCTACTTGTATCTATTAATTTTAGCTGTAGTTGGGCAATTTCTCTCTGCACCACTTGACTGGAGTTTAGACTAAGCTATGCAAAACGACCCAGCAGGGCTGAGTTAATTAGAGACTTAGCGAAATTATAAATAATCTTTAGTATTAAACCGCAACTGATGGCTCTTTACGTGGTCGTGTTACGATTTTTTTAACAATCGGGCATCGGTTTTTACGGTGACGCTTTTTTCCGGCTTCCCAACCAGGGGACTTTCCGCGAGGTTTGGGTGGAAGGGCTGGAGTACCAATGGCGGCGAAAACTCCACCCATAGCTTGAGCAACTCTTCCAGGGGTCAAATTACCCTGAGATTTCTGCCAAGGTAGAGGATTGTCAGCAACGATATCACGGGCTAACCACAACTCCCAAGTCATAAAAGGCATTAAGTCGCTCCACCGCTCGGATTGTTTAGGAGTGCCTAGCTTGGGAACAGTCCAATGTAGACGTTGTTTTAAAAAGCGATACCAATGGTCAATTGTAAAACGACGCAAATAAAGTCGCCAAACTTCCTCCACAGGTGGCATTTCTTCTCCTACCCAAGCCAACCACAAAGGTCTTAACACTCTCAAGTTACCTTGTGCATTGAGACGTTCAACCCGCAGGAGTAGCATCGGACACGCTGCCGCTTTACGGAAATGTAAATTTTTCCAGAGGCTAACTCTTACCCGTTGTAGTTTCGGATCATCCAATTCTAAAACAGATTCTGCATCACTCCATGTCGCGGGTTCACTAAGTTTGAATTTAGACCCGTGTTTTTTTGGGTCGTCCTTTACCCGAATAAGCTTCAGGTTCACCCCCATAAACAAAGATTTGAGCGCAATCTTACCAGAATATCTGCGGGAATACTGGCAGTTTTCAACACAAAAGGCGCACACCCATATTCACTGTCCCAAACTGAAATTGGTCTAACGGCTAAATGTTTACACACCTGTTTAAGTTGCCAAACCGCTTTCTGAATTGGGCTTTCGCCACTTGTGATCCGTTCATGTCTCAAGGGTAGGATCCAACTACCTGATTTTTCTGGTATCCAGGCAATTGTGCTATATCCTTGACCAATGCTAATCGGTTTATTTTCTGCTATGGATGTGCCACTATGCTCATAAGTCCTCTCTTGCAGCGTTACTGCATCAGGGCGAGCCAGTTTGTGTGGTCGCCTGCTAACAAGGGTCGTCCCTCTACTGGTATCTGTTTGATGTATAACTGCATCAATTTCTGTCGCTGCGGTCTGCTATCTTGTAGCGCTTCATAAATACTTGACCACTTGCGTCTGAATACGGGTGATAAAGATAAGTCTGCTAATGAATAAACATTGCGAGTCAGTAATATGGCATCTGTTAATTCAAAGGTCGCGTCTTTGGCTCTACCTAAATATTTGTAGGCTACTTGACGAAACTCTTCAAGTCTGGCATTTTTCATGTTGGCAGGTGAGTAATGGTAGTTCTTTTCTCACTTTCTGCCAAAAGGGGGACTGTATTCAATCAGACACCCCTTTTTTTCTTAATCATTCCCCATCTAATCTCTATCTGATAATGATAATCGAATAGGGAGGGTGGGAGAGAAACGAGCGTCGCTCGTTTCTCTCCCACCATTTTCATGATTATCATTATTGTATTATTCTCTCTGCAAACATACTACACAATAATTGTTCAAGGTCGCGGATGTTTTGAGGCTGACAAGATAATATTTTTAACCTCTAATTCCATTTGGTTTGCGTTCTCTCATATCGCTTTTAGTCTAAACTCCAGACTTGATATTAAGCTACAAAAGTTACTTGAAATTATCAAGCACTTCCTTATCCCCTGAAGTAGTGAGATATAGCTGTTGCAGATAGGTTTTGATAAACAAATCAATTTTACCGTCTAATACCTCTGTCGCAGCAGGCGTTTCTACATTGGTACGTAAATCTTTGACGTTGGTGTAAGGATGCAAAATGTATTCACGGATGAGCTTGTTGGATAGAGGTTTTATCTGTCGGGGTTGAATTTTGTCAATCTGGACACCTTGGGCTAGTGCGTAGGCGTAGCCAGACGTAGGCATCGCAAACAGTTTACTCTTGAGAATAGCTAGGGCTTTCTCTTTGTTTTGCATCTGGCTGCGCTCTTGGTTGCAAAATACACTAATCCCCGTAGGAATGTGAACCACGTTTACCCATGTTTCGGAGTGATTGATATTCCTGCTATTGCTATGCCACCTAGTTATTTCCAAATCCTTCTCTGGAATCTCCCACTCAATGGACTCACCCAACATTGGGATAACTTCTACACTAGCGAAACTCGTGTGCAAGCTGTTAGTAACATCGAAAGGCGATATTTGCTGTAGTTGATGTGTGCCTGTTTCTGATTTGAGGTAGCCGTATGCATAACGACCGATAATTTCCAAGGAGGCAGATTTAATCCCAGCTAAATCCCCGCAAGATTCTTCCACTAAAAGGATTTTGTAACTGTGGCTTTCTCCCCATTTAGAGTACATTCGTAGCAGCATATATGCCCAATATTCAGCATCTGCACCACCAACCCCAGCAGTAATAGTGAGAAATGCACCTTTTTGGTCGCAGGGGTCGGACATCAATTGTTGTATTTCTACTGTTTCGAGTTCTTGCTGGAGTTGGGTAAGGTTGGTTTGCGCCTCTAGCAACAATTCATCATCAGCTGATAATTCCAACAATTCCAACGCAGCCTTGATATCTTCTAGAATCGAACACCAGCGCTGATATTCCTGATGCTTGTAGAATATGGAGTATTCAATTTCTTGGAGTACTTCATAAGCACGGGTTGGATTATTCCAAAAATCTGGTTGAGCAATTACTTGATCTAAATATTGAATTCTTGCTGTCAAATATTGGAGGTCAAAGACAGTCCTCAGCCTTACCCAAGATATTAGACAACCTTTCTACTTCAATTTTGATATTTAAGAGTTCAAGCATAGTTCTGCTCACTTGAGGCTTAACTTCGTCTACATATATTACCAGGGCAAACGCATCTAAAGTATAAGAATCCTTTAATAGCAAGGGTTTTGGCGTTTTTTAATTTAGCCTATTTTTTCATCAAGATCCTTGCCCAGCAAGGGTTTCAGAAATCCCGTGCGTTCGCCCTGCATATATTACTGTTAAACGGATAAAAAAACCGTGGCTGCGAAAAATTTAACCACGGTTTTATTTTATAAAACTTTACTTTTGTTATTGCCTATAGGCAATTAATCGCGGCCATTGATGGCAATTAGCAACCGCAAGATAAAGACAAACAAGTTGATGTAAGTGAGGTACATCGACAAAGCAGCAGGTAGATATTGGTCATCGCTGTAAGTGCGGGGCAAGATGTAGAAATCGACGACAGAAACCCCAACAAATAGAAATACTCCTAAACCGGAGATGGCAATTTCTAACCAATTTGGCGTGTAAACACCAAACATGGCAAACCCGAATTGCGCTAAACACACAACCACCAAGGCAATAACGCCAAGATTGATGGTTTTCGTCAAAGCCATCCCATCTTGTTCAGAAAGATTTGAACCTATTTGACGGGCGAAAATAAAAGTAACGCCACAACCAAGGGCAGCTAAACCAATACCTTGAATGCCAACACCTTGGGATCTCAAAGCGACAAATACCAAGCCACTGAGAGTATATCCAGACAAGAGGCTGTAGGTTGCCAACAGGGGTAACGCAAGACCCTTGTTACCTTTTTGGGCAACATTTTGGGCAACAAAGAACAAAATTAACTCCAAAATCACCGCACCAATGAAGGTGGGAAAGAATATTCCGGGGTTAGTACGGATAACTCCCAAACCAGCGTAGGTTCCTAATGCCGTTAGCACCAATCCACCACCGACGTAGGGGAGGGCGTTGGCAATCACGTTTGGGCCAACGAGGGCGTGAGATTTAGCCTCACGGATAGCTTCACGAAAATTACTGGTATTGCTCATATTGAAAAACTGTTTTTTAGGAAAACGTTCTGCCTATTCCTATTCTTACCAAGATTTTGGGCCAGTAACCAGAAAGGGGAAGAGACGACTAAACAAAAAACATTATCCAATGTTGAAATTTTTATGTGAAAAACAAAAATAACCTGCAACAGAAAGGTTATGAAAATCATGCGTACAAATACTGAATTATAGAGTTAGACCCCTCATAAGTTCAGTGAAACGACGATAGCTTATTCTTCCCTGACTAAGCAAAATAATAACAGCTTAGAAGAAAATATACGCAACTCCATTTTCTGAGGAATAGGAGTTTCAACAAAGGAATGTATATGGCAACAAGTGAGTCCTCTTTACGAACTGATGGTATAGAATTATTACACTTGTACCACCAGAATCCTTCTATTAAACTTCGTAATAAACTTGTACAGTTACATACTGGCTTAGTACGGAAGATGGCTCATAAATTCAGCCATCAATGTAATGAACCTTATGAAGATTTAGAACAAATTGGGTATTTTGGTTTGATTAGGGCTATTGAGCGTTTCGATCCTAGCCAAGGATATGCTTTTAGTTCCTTTGCAGTGCCATATATTCGTGGAGAGATGCTGCACTTTTTGCGCGATCGCAGTACTTTATTAAAAATTCCTCGTCGTTGGCAAGAATTATACAATGAAGGGCAAAAGATTCGCAAGGACTTAGCAATGTCTTTAGGTCGCCAGCCTAAAGATGCTGAAATTGCCAGCGAACTTCGGGTATCTGTACAAGAATGGCAAGAAACCAAGTTAGCCGCTCAAAATCGGATGCCTTTAAGTTTAGATGCAACCGCAGTTAACTATGTTGATTGCCAAATAACCTTGGGTGAAGCACTTCCTTGTCCTCGTTCTCATGTTCTTTTACAACAAGAAGAAGAACGCCAACAACTGCAAGGTGCAATCAATATGTTGGAAGAAAAGCCCCGCATGGCAGTCGAAATGGTATTTTTGAAAGAACTTTCTCGCAAGGATGCCGCTAAAAATATTGGCACTAGTCCAATGACGGTAACGCGCTATCTGCAAAAGGGAATCCAAGATTTGATTTGTTATTTGCAACCACAGGTAATGCCCACTGGTTCGTAGTCATTAGTCAGTGGTTAGTAGAAAAGCAACTGACTAATGACAAATTATCTAGATTTTAAATCAGCGATCGCACCTTTGGTCATAGCAGCAATAGCTTGATCTGTCGCTTTTGGCAAATGATAATATTTACCGCCTGCTGTTTGCGATAATTCTTTAGCAAAGCCAGTAGACACAAATTTACTTTCCGTATCAATTACTAATAGTTGCATCCCCAAAGCACGAATTCTAGCAGCAATTTCTAATAATTCTCCTTTGATATCTGGCTTTTCTCCTGGTTCAAGCTGTTCACCTAAAGAACGCGCTAAGGGAATATTACCCCGCCCATCGGTGATTGCTACAAGGACAACTTGCCCAATATCTCCACTCATCTGGGCATTTAGGCCAACGCGCACAGCTTGAGTTAAACCATGCGCTAAGGGCGAACCCCCACCACAGGGCAACCTTTCCAAACGGTTACGCGCCAAAGCAATAGAACGTGTTGGAGGCAATAATACCTCTGCCTGTTCTCCCCGGAAAGGAATTAATGCTATTTGATCACGGTTTTGATAAGCTTCTGTTAACAATTGCATCACTGCACCTTTAGCCGATTGCATTCGATTCAGAGCCATTGAGCCAGAAGCATCTACCACAAATACTACCAACGCCCCGGCTTTGCGTACCAGGCGTTTCGAGCGAATATCAGCCTGTTCGACAATAACTTTTCTATCTGGTTGTCTTTCTCTGCGTGCTTTTTGATAAGGAGCAGCTGCTCTGAGGGTAGCATCTACTGCAATACGTCGCGCTTTTCCCTTGGGCAACATCGGCTTAATGTAGCGTCCCCTGTCATCGGAAAAGATGACACTGCGACTACCAGATTTACCTTGCCGCTTCGCCATTTGAGTAAAGTAAAGCACGTTGTCATCAAGGATTACCCCTTCTGGATCAAAGATAAATTCTTCCGGGATGCTAGGGGGTTCTTGCTCTTGATTTTCTTCTTTTTCTTCCTGTTCGTCTTGTTCTTCGTCTTCAGATTCGTCCTGGGGTTCTTCTTGATTTTGTTGCGGCGGCGGTGGAGGCGGAGGTGGTGCTTGATCGGTTGGTGGTGTCTGCACAACTGTGGCGCGTGGTACAATCACCAGTTCTACAGCACGGCGCAAATCTTCGGCATTAACTGTTGTTCGTCCCTCCAAAGCCGCAGCAGCTTTGGCAACTCGTGTGGCGAATAACTCGGCGCGATGTCCCTGAACTCCGCCGCGAATTGCCTCATCCACTAAGTAGGCAATTTGTTCGTGGGTGATGATTACTTCTTTCAACCATTCCCGCGCCAAGATGATTTGGGTTTTGAGGGAGTCTAAATCTTCGTTGTACTGTTTGAGAAAGTCTTGGGGAGATTTAGAATAAGCGATCGCTTGCTCTACTGCTTCTACTCTTTGATCTAAGCCGAGTACACCGTCAGCAGAGAGTGCGATCGCAATTCTATCTAATAAATGCTCCCGTAATCCACCTTCTTCTGGGTTGTAGGTGGCAATAAATAGGGATTTGCACGGATGCTGAAAACTAATCCCTTCCCGTTCTATCTGGTTGCGTCCATCAGATAATACTGTTAGAAGCTGATTTGATATTTGGTCATCTAATAAATTAATTTCGTCTACGTACAGTACACCCCGGTTTGCTGTAGCAAGTAATCCAGGCTGAAAAATGGTATCACCTTGTTTTACCGACTTTTCCACATCTACTGAACCGAGGAGTCGGTCCTCTGTGATACCTAGAGGAATTTGTAAAAAAGGCGCGGGGATAATTTCGACGGGAACATCTTGAATGTCTTTGTCTGCGTACTCCGCCAAAAGTTGATCGTCCCATTCCTCTGGGTGATTGGGGTCACAATTACTGATTGAACCTTTGACAACTTCAATCGGCGGTAGGAGAGCGTGGATAGCACGAGCCATTACAGATTTTGCCGTACCACGACGACCTGCGATCGCTACTCCTCCCAAACCAGGATCAACGGCTGCTAACAGCAAGGCTAATTTTATTGCTTCTTGACCGACTACGGCAGTTAAGGGAAAGGCAGTGATGGTGGGGTTGATAGTAGGCGCAGGCATTGTTTGCTTTCATAGCGAGTCTCGGCCTTTAGCATACCAATTTCTGGCACATTTAGAATATAAGTGCGATCGCAATGATAGAAAGGTAAGTTTATGAGTATTGCTCAGGCTAAACGCTTCACGCTGGATGAATACCACAGACTTGGAGAATTGGGCTTTTTCCATGAAGATGACCACATTGAATTAATCAACGGGGAAATTATTGAAATGGCATCTAAAGGTAAAGCCCATGAAACTTGTTTAAGAAAACTGTGGAAGGAACTCCCCAAAATAATAGGAGACAAGGCTACTTTACAATCTCATGCACCAATTACTTTACCACCTAACAGCGAACCTGAACCAGATTTTGCGATTGTTCAAAACCGAGATGATAATTATCTCTCGGCTCACCCTAAAGCGGCTGATGTGTTATTGGTGATGGAAGTTTCCGATTCTTCTTTAGCTTATGATCAAGATGTGAAAATACCTCTCTATGCTAAAGCGGGTATTACTGATTATTGGATATTCAATTTATTCGATAATTATTTGGAAGCTTACAGTGAACCATATCAGGATAATCAAGGTAAACATGGTTATTCAAATAAGCGAATCTTCCTGTCCACTCAGGTGATAAATTTTCCTTGTTTTCCTGATTTATCTCTCGATTTGAGTAGAGTGTTTCCGCCAAAGCTGAATTTTTAATCTTTGTTATATGATTCAGTCATAAGGCTAAGGAGTAAGTTTTATGGCTTATAGTGATTTTAAACTTCTTGACACACAGATTAAGCTCATGTTAGATATATAACAACGGCAGCAAAACAAATGCACTCTAAAACAAAATTCGACAAGTGCAAATTATTGATTGTTGTCTAAGAACGTAGAATCCCTAGCTTACCGCTAAGTATCGCGTTATTCCTTCGGCTGAACATTCAGCCTGATGTCAGGTCAATTGATTGATTAGACTATCAGCAAGGAAAACAATATATTTGCGTGAATGTTCGGCGGAATGAATAACCTGATACCTAGCAGTAAGCCAGGGATTTTACCTTCTTAGACTAGAAATCAATTAAATTTGTAAATAGAGAGCCTAGCAAGGAAAAGGGAAATAATTTTTTATTATAAATCTCTTTCATAAAGCTAGGCTGCCACTAGATGTGTAATTTATTGAAGCTGTCCAGTTTCCTTAAACCAACTCTGGACATACTCAAATGACAAGCTATCATCTACCCTCCAAAAAACAAGTAAGCCAGAAAAAAGATTATACTGGCATTTTTTGCGATATTCAGAACGTTCCCTCAATCATAAAATTCGCTAGTTTAGTGCTGCAATTTGCAGAATCTAACGGGACTGTATCTTGCAAAAATATTTATTACAATTCACAGCGTCAAGACCAAGTTGCTTCCTCAAATAAACTAAAAGAGCTTGGTTTTAGATGTGTTAATGTTCCTGACACCTCAAAAAATAGTGCAGACAAACGACTTAAAGATGACTGTTATGAGGCAGTTGCTTTTAATTCTTCTCTAAAGAATATTATCCTATTCTCAGGAGACAAGGATTTTGCTGTATTAATTTCCATTCTCAAAGCTATGGGTAAAAAAGTCATTGTCTTTGCTCAACGAGGTAGTGAGAGTCCAAAGTTGATTAAACTGGTTGGTAATGATAACTTCCACTTTGTAGATGAATTACCTCAGCTAGTTGCCAATAGCAATAAGACTCAACATCAAAACACAGATATTGTGTCTCAGATTAATTACAAAGAGGCTATAGAGTATTTAATTGAAGCTATCAAAACTGCTTTAAGCCAAGGTAAGCCTACAGTATTTGGTCGCATTGATAGATTGATGTGTCAACGTTGTGCTAAGTATCAAGGATATTTATCTATTTCTACAGATGATGGCAAGAAATTTAAAAGTTTTAGCCAGTTTATTGATGTTGCTGTCAATGATGGCAAAGTCAGAAAGCAAAATCAGGAGTTATTTTTAACTGATTTAGATACACTGGCTGCCTAATATAACTTTGAAAAACCCAGTTTTCTATATCAACTGGTTTTTAGCAAAATACCGCGATTTGCGGTATTTTCATTTCTGAAGAAAAGAGCAATTGTCAATTTTCCCAACAGTCAATTTCTGCAACAAGACACAAGATAAAATGCACAAACTTCTAATATTCCATAATGAAAAACTTCTGCGACAAGCACTTACCCACCGTTCTTACGTTCATGAAAACCCTGGAGAAGGCGAACATAATGAACGGCTAGAATTTCTCGGTGATGCTTTGCTGAATTTCTTAAGTGGTGAGTATCTATATAGTTGTCACCCAGAAATGGGAGAAGATGAATTAACACGGCGGCGTTCGGCGTTGGTAGATGAGAAACAATTGGCAAAGTTCGCCGAGGAGGTAGGTTTAGACTTTAGGATGCGGTTAGGAAAAGGCGCAATTCGAGACGGAGGCTACCAAAATCCTAATTTACTTAGTAGCACTTTTGAAGCAGTTCTTGGTGCTTACTATTTGGATAATGATTCCAATATTGAAGCAGTTCGCGCAATTATAGAACCACTATTTGATTCTGTAGACCCTAAACATATAGTTGTGTCTCGTTCTAATGTAGACTCAAAAAATCGCTTTCAAGAATGGGTGCAACGCAACGTTACCCCCACTCCTCCTAAATATTTCACAGAACAAATAGGTGGCCCTTCTCATGCACCAGAATTCATAGCCAAAGTATTGGTAGATGAAAAAATTTATGGCGAAGGTAAGGGACGCAATAAGAAAGAAGCAGAGAAAGCTGCTGCTGAGGATGCGCTAACGAAGTTGAAAAAACAAGGGTTGTTGTAAAAATGTTTTTTGATTTCACGCAGAGGTGTAAACAAAAATTTTACGTCTTGGCGCGAAATCAATTCTCTATTTGTAAGGGCAAAATTACAGTGAAAGTAGAACCAACTCCCACCTCAGAAACTAAGTTAATTGTACCTTGTAGTAGTTTTACTAACCGCGAAACGATCGCTAGCCCCAATCCTGTACTATCGGGTAGATAGGGACGATCGCTAAAACTGACCCGAAAGTAGGGTTCAAATATCTGGGCTTGGTTTTCTGGTGCAATGCCAATTCCAGTGTCAGAAACTGCGATCGCCCATCTCTGATTCTCCAACACCTGACACATTATAATAATAGTCCCCGACTCTGTATAGCGAATTGCATTACTAATAAGATTTGTAATAATTTGTTGGCATTGAAAAGGATCTGTGATTAATTCTTTGGGAGCGCGATCGCAATCTACTACGACTTTTAAATTTTTCCCAACAGCTAAAGGTTCCAACATTTCACAGATATTATTGATTAATTCACTCACATCTGTGGGTGCTAGTTGAAGTTTTATCTGTCCTGCTTCATAGCGTGAAAGTTCTAATACATCGTTAATCAGGTGGAGTAATTGTCTACCGTTACGTAATACCCGCTCAATATGTTCTAAATTAGCTGAAGTGTCTTTTATCTGTGTCTTGCGTCGCTGTTGGCGTAAAAACAGATCCGAGTAACCAATAATGGAAGTTAGAGGATGTTTCAATTCGTGGGCTAGTTGCGAAAGATACTCTTGATTGGCGCTCATTAAGCGCGTAAGTTCTTCATTGTGGAGCGTTAGTGATAACTGCAACTGCTGTAATTCTCGCAACCGCTCCTCAACATAACTCTTAAAACATCGAGCGATCGCTTCGTCTATGATAGCGTCAATCAAACGCATAGAACGAATTATATCTACAGGTGTTCCCTCTAATAAATCTGCTTGTAGAGCATCAAATATTACTGTTCGCAGCAGATGATATTCTCTGGCAATTTCTGCTGGGTCAAAGCCTTGTTCGGCTCGAATAGCTCCATGCTGAAAACTAGCAGTAACTATTGACTCAATATCATTCTCCTGAGATTTTGAAAGCACTGTTACCATTGCTTGTAAAACATCAGGGACATGATCTTTTACTGCTGTATAAGATAGGTCATCAGCACTTTCAATCCGTCTATCCTTGCGAACTGCTGTAACCCATTTATCGAGGATGGTGTCCGTTTTTTCAGCCAGTACTTGACTAAAATCCATTATGTTAAATTCAGCTAGGAGATAGATGAGCAAACTGCCATATCCAATTAGTTTAGCGATTGCAGTGGTCTTTTACCAAGTTTAAGAATTTAATTCACCTACCAAAAGAAATACATTCTGTATATTCGTTTGTTTGCCGATCAACTCTCCGTATATAAAAATTCTCAAGTATAATATATTTAATATTAAGAAATATTAATCAAGTGGGTGACAATATTAATGCTTGACTCAACTATATTATTTAGCTTTGTATGCAAGGAATTAACTTCCAACAGACTAAAAATATAAATTTTATTTATTCCCAAAAATCAAGGAGATGCGCCGAATTGCAGTATTAAAATAAACAATATTTATTATCGAACAGATGGCTTTTACCGAGCATCAATGTTATATTGTGCATAATTTAGTATCCATTAGAGTAAGTCAGCCTAATTCAGCGTGTCACAGTGCATAACGCTGGAGCGGAGGAACCAAATTGTGGGGCGTATCTCATAGAAAGTGAAGAGTTAAAAGTGATAAGTGAAGAGTTAACTCAGCACTTAACACTCGGTACTCAGCACTCTAAAAAGAAGGGCATCTCTCAGCCCTAGCCCGTCAGCTAACTTCGTAGGCATTGAGAGGAGACTGAAGAGACGGCATTTTTATAATGTTCCGATCTCATCGGTGTCCAAGGCTGGTACTGCTCGGATTTCTTGTACCTGCACTTAAATCTGTTGAGGTCGTAAATGATATTTCAACTAAATTTGGCTGCGATCGCAGCGATCGCAACACAAGCTGCGTGGAAAAAGACAAAACCTGTCATCCTCAGAGATGTATTTATTTTACCAGTATTGGGATTCTTGGGAATAATTGTGCTGTGGTGGATTATTGCACTTGCCAACGATGAATTAATGCCCACCCCACCAGAAGCGCTCATTGCTAATCTAGACTACATCTTAAATCCCTTCTACCAAAGAGGCCCAGGTAACTTGGGAATTGGTTGGTTGTTGATCGCAAGTCTGCGCCGGGTATTACTGGGTTTTTTGTTAGGTGCGGTAGTAGCGATTCCTGTGGGGTTTTTAATTGGGATGTCCAGACCGGCAATGCTAGCCCTCAATCCCATCATTCAAATTTTTAAACCTGTATCACCCTTAGCTTGGCTTCCTATCGCCTTGGCAATTTTCAATTTAGCAGATCCTTCAGCCATTTTTGTCATTTTCATTACCTCCTTATGGCCGACAATTATTAATACCGCTTTAGGAGTTTCTAGCGTTCCCAAAGATTATTTAGATGTGGCACAAGTGCTAGAAATGCCTCGTTGGAGGCGGATTACCAAAATAATTTGGCCTGCAAGTTTACCGTATATTTTTACAGGTTTACGAATTAGTTTAGGCATAGCTTGGCTAGTAATAGTCGCCGTGGAAATGCTTACAGGTGGTATTGGTATCGGCTTTTTCGTCTGGGATGAATGGAGTCGTTTAAACCTAAGTTCAGTGTTTTTAGCTGTGTTCATAATTGGCTTAACTGGATTAATTTTGGATTACGCCGTGGGCAAACTCGAAGAATTAGTAACCCATCGTCCGAAAACTTCCAACTAACCAGATTTGATTGTAATCAAAATAGCAAGATGTAACCAGACTCTGCGCTTCTGCGTGAGCAATTCATCACCAATGGAGCTATAAAAATGGGTGATATAAACTGGACTCGACGAGATTTTATTAAAGGAATAGGAGCAACCACAACCGGGATAGCGCTGTCCTCCTGTGGAATTTCAGGAGATAGATCCGCCAAAGGGCTAACAGAAGAAGCTTTAGCTGTAAAACCAGTAGTTAGATCGCAAGACCTAGAAAAATCCGATCTCACCATTGGTTACGTTCCTGTTAATGATTGTGCGCCATTTGCGATCGCCTGGAAAAAAGGCTTCTTCCACAAATATGGTTTGAACGTCACACTCAACCGCGAGGCTAGCTGGGCCACCTCCCGCGACGGTTTAATTTTTGGTCGCCTAGATGAGAACTCTTGCATAAATATTTTGTGGTATAATTAAGGGTTATTTTTATTTTCAATTTAGGGACATTAAAATAGTAAGAGATTATGATTTTCTTCTAACAAGTATTATCTGGCGATAAGCCTACGGCATGGCTTTGCTTACCGCTAGTCAAGAAGATGGCAGTAAACATCACTTCAGTTATTGATTAATACTGAAGTTATTGGATTAATTCGATTTTTTTATCCAATTTATATCCGATTTATATGGCTAATTCGTGATTATAAATTCCCGCAATTAAATTCGATCTTAACCCAAAACGTCGATGACGATTTCGATATCTATCAGACAAAATTTTAAATATCTTTAAACGACGATTTACGTGTTCAACAACAATTCTTAATCGATTGAGTTCCCGATTGTATTTTTTCTGTTCTTTCGTCAACTTTTTTCTTTTCGGTTTTTTAATTGGTGTTTCACTTAATTGATGAATTTTAGCAATTCCTTGATAGCCTTTATCCGCTATTACCTTAACTAATTCTCCAAATTTTATTCCACTATTTTTAAATAAGCGAAAATCATGGATTTTTCCCTTATCATGCCCCAAACAGATGATTTGGCTGCTTTTTTGGTAGATTACTACCTGCGTTTTTAAAGTATGTTCTCCCTGTTTTCCGCTAAAAAATCCTTTTTGACCTTTCTGAGGTTTTTCAATTGGACTCTCGGTAACATCCATTACGACTAAACCTTCCTCAGATGATATTTTCCATAATTGTTTTTTCCCTGGTAGACTAAACTTTCTGGACTTAATTAAAATATTTTCGATTTTAAAAACTATTCGGCAAACCGCAGATTCTGAAAGCTCAAAATCTAATCCAATATGATAGTAAGTGCGGTACTCTCTCCAATATTGGATGACCATTAAAACTTGGTCTTCAATAATTAATTTAGGACGGCGACCAGGCTTCTTCTTCTTTTGAGCATCAGCTTTAACTACATCAACCATTAATTCAAAGGTTTTACGGCTCACTCCAGTCATTCGCTTAAATTTTTTTGCAGTAAGCTGCTTGGCTTTCTCTATTTTCACTGCTCCTCAAAGTCCTAATCACAAATTGCCAAACCCCTAATTATACCACAAAACACTTTTGCAAGAGTTCTATGCTTCACCCGTAGTATCTGGTGCTGTTACCAACGCCAGAATTGGTGCAGAAGGCGCACGTCACGCCTCCTTGTGTGCAGCAATGACCATTCACCGCCACGGTAACGCCATGACCATGAACAAAGCCATGTGGGATTTTGGGCTGCGTCCGTGGTATGAATATCAAGAAAAATATGGCGATGGTGCTTTAGAAGCCTTTGGGCGTGATTTCCGAGGCTACTTTGACAAACAACCGCCAGAAGGCAAAGTTTGGGCGGTAGTATTAAGTTCGTCCATTTACGAATACTTTATCCGTTACTTATCCGCCGCCGCAGGAGTCGATCCGCTTAAAGAGTTTCGCGTCATCATCGTACCGCCGCCCCAAATGGTGACAAACGTGCGGATTGGTGCAATGCAAGCTTACATGGTTGCAGAACCCTGGAATACACGAGCTATTACAGGTAACGAAAACATCGGTTTTACCTTTGCACAAGGCAAAGAAGTCTGGTTGGGACACCCAGATCGTTTATTGGGAGTAATGGAATCTTTCATCGATAAATATCCCAAAACCTATCGTTCTCTAGTTAAGGCGATGATTGAAGCTTGCCAATATTGCAGCAAAGCAGAAAATCGCCAAGAAGTAGCTGAACTGCTAACAGAACGTTCCTTTACAGGTGCTAGACCCAAAAAGAAAGATGCCCCAATTGCGAAGTTTACCAGTCCCGGAATTCTCGGTAACTACAACTATGGCGGCTTTGATGGCAAAGACCGCACCATTCAAGCTGCCGATACTACCATTTTCTTCGATATTCCTGACAACCTTCCCAAACAACCAGAAGAACACTCAACATTCTTATGGCAATCGCGAAGTCTCTGGTTAATGACACAAGCAGCGCGATGGGGACAAATTAAGGAATTTCCCAAAAATGCCGACAAACTAGCCCAACAAGGCTGGAGAACAGATTTATATCGCGAGATAGCATCTGAAATGGGCATAAAATGTCCCAAGGATGATTACAAGGTCGAACCACCAGAAGTATTTATAGATAAGAAAGGCTTCGATCCCAGCGATCCGGTGGGTTATCTGAATAGTTTTGCTATCAGGGCTAACGCTCCCACTAACTTTTTCCTGTCTTAAATCCCAAGTTTAAATATTGACCCTGGCAATTTTAGATTTTAGATTTTCGGTACAAGTCGCGGTTAATCCAAAATTGATTGACTAAATTATTTCGGGAGCCTTTGATGATGGAATATACCTCATTACCTATTAATACCCAGACCGGAGTTCTTCCCCGCACTGGATTTTTAGAAATTGAAAATTTAGTCAAGTCTTATCCGACACCTGATAAAGATAACTTTGTCGTTTTAGATGGAGTTAATCTAACGATTGGTGAAGATGAATATATTTCTGTAATTGGTCACTCTGGTTGCGGGAAATCAACCCTATTAAAGATAGTAGCTGGTTTAGAAAAAGCCACTTCCGGATCAGTTCGGCTTGATGGCAAAGAAATCCGTCAGCCAGGAGCCGAAAGGATGATGGTATTTCAGAACTATTCATTGTTACCTTGGTTAACCGTGCGAGAAAATATCCGGTTAGCTGTGGATGAAGTGCTAAAAAATGCTAATCGGGCTGAAAAAATTAGCATTGTAAATGAACACTTGGCAATGGTAAACTTGACGGCGGCAGCTGACAAATATCCTGATGAAATCTCTGGAGGTATGAAACAACGAGTAGGTATTGCCAGAGCCTTAGCAATTCGTCCCAAAATGTTACTGATGGATGAACCTTTTGGGGCACTAGATGCGCTAACTCGTGGTAAATTGCAACGGCAAGTATTGGATATTTGGGAAAATAATCGTCAATCAGTGATGATGATTACCCACGATGTAGACGAAGCAATTTATATGTCTGATCGCATCATCTTGATGACTAATGGCCCATCTGCTAGTATAGGAGAGATTTTAGAAGTTCCTTTTGAGCATCCACGCGATCGCGCAGCCATGCGAAACTCAAAAGAATATTTTGAACTCCGCAACCACGCCCTAAATTTTCTCGATCGATATTTTGCACAAGACGAGTAAATTAGATTATCATTTTTTTTAGTGGGTAGCCTAATTCAAATTCATGAAAGCTGGATTTGGAACGGAGGAACCAATGTTTGGGGCTAATCTTATGAGAGACACCTTCCAGTCTTAGCCCGTCAGCTAACTCCGTAGGCAATGGAAGGAACCCCCAAGACTTTGGCTGTAATACAGTTATTATTGGGGTTTCCTGGACTGATTTAAGATTTGCAATTTTGGTTATCGTTACTCAATCTAAAATCCAAAATTGTTCGACTGAGCGTAGCCGTACCCCTCCGGGGAAGCAAGCTACGCGTAGCGTTCCGCAGGAAAGTCCAAAAATCTAAAATTTGTCCCCCTGCTTCTTTCTCATTACTAATTCATTTCATTGGGAGAAGTAAAGCTGTGCAAATCAAGCCAATGTTAGCACGTCTGCAAAGTGCCACAGGTCGCAATGACTTAATTGAACAAATGGTACTAGTGCCAGAACCAAGAAAACCTTTCTCTAAAGAACCTCAAAAAGCAAAAGCAGTTAATTTAATTGTTGCTTATGACGCATCTCCTAACAGTCATACGGCGCTAGATATTGCTTTCTGGATTGCCCATCAAACGCGTTTAGCTACTAATGCAGAAGTCACTGTTCAAGCTGTTTATGTGGTAGAAGATAATCAAAGCAGTCAATATCCAAATATCTTGAGCTTTCCACAACAGCCTTCATTAGAATGTCAAATAAGTGAAGTATCAAAGTCTGTGACACAGGTATTAACTCAACCCAAATTGCAGACAGTGGTAACTCCCCTACAACAAGCAGATATAATTCTCTGGCAAGCCCGAAGTCTGGCTGAAGAATGGCAAGGTTCCTTCAAATCTCATTTGCGCTTTGGCAGCATTTCCACAGAACTTCACAAAGTTGTTGAATCAGAAGCCGCCGATATTCTATTTCTCGGTTGCCAATCTGTTAATCATCCGATGATTGAAGCATTAGGTTATAATTTTCCCTGCGCCGTTTTGGGTATTCCCAGTTGTATTGATGAATAATCGCTGTTTAAAATTTCATTGAAGAAGAATTCAGAAGTCAGAATGGGCTAAACGCCCCGCTACCGCTAACAGGAGTCAGAATCAAGACGCTCCTGCGTCGCTAACGCTGCGCTATCCGCTAGTCGTACAGAATCCATTCTGAATTCTGACTCCTGACTCCTGAATTCTGTTCGGTAATTTTTATCCAATTGTAATCATAAGATAAGTCACCTAAAACTAGGTGGCTTTTTTCGCTACTATGCAACCAATAAAACTTCAGGAGTAAGATGTGGACAACTGGCAAGCAATCCTTAGTGTAATTACATTTATAAGCGTCATTATTTTAGTGATGACGGAATGGGTACATCTCACCATCGCAGCATTATTGGGAGCATTATTATTAGTTTTTACCAACGTCATGACTTTAGAAGAAGCTGTTGGTTACATCGGCAACAGTCATGGAACACTCGGTTTATTCTTTGGAGTTATGGTGCTAGTACGGGCTTTTGAACCTACCAAGATATTTGATTATTTAGCAACTCAAATAGTACTCCTGGCTAAGGGACAAGGCAAGCGTTTATTACTCGGAATTGTGGCTATTGTGACACCTATCTGTGCAGTTTTACCAAATGCCACAACAGTAATGTTGTTAGCGCCTTTAATTCCACCAATGGCGAAGGAAGTCGGGATAAATTTTGTTCCCTTGTTAATTTTAATGGTATTTGTTGCTAATAGTGCTGGACTTCTTACTTTAGTTGGAGATCCAGCTACCTTTATTGTTGGTGATGCTGTGAATATCAGCTTTACAGATTATTTGTTTAAATTGAGTTTAGGAGGAGTAATTGCCGTTGCTATAGTAATTGCAACACTACCATTTTTATTTCGTAAAATTTGGAATACCCAGTTAGATAATTTAGAAGAACTACCACATCCACAAATCAATCATCCACGAGCTTTAAGCTTTGGCGCAGTTATAGTATTTTTCGTCCTGCTATTTTTTGTCGTTGGAGAAACTCTACCAGTTCCGGTTTCGCCTGCTGCCGCAGCTTTGTTAGGAGCAGCTTTAGCTTTGCTGTTATCGCACCATAGCAGAATCGATTCAGTTAACAATATTTTGCGGGATGTAGACTGGAGTACATTAATATTTTTTATGAGTATTTTTGTGCTAATTGGAGGGTTAGAAAAAACAGGTGTAATTAATGGTTTATCAGGAATATTGGCAGCAATATTAGGAAAAAATATTATCCTGGGTTCCCTGGTTTTATTGTTTTTTGTAGGTATATTATCCAGCGTAATCCCCAATATTCCTTTAGTGGTGGGGATGGTTCCCTTACTTAAACAATACATTGTTACTGTGGGATTAGCACCCACAGAAGTTCTAGCACAAGATTTTCAAGGGCAGTTTCCCCCAGAAGTATTACCGCTTTTTTATGCCATGATGTTTGGTGCAACTTTGGGAGGTAATGGCACATTAGTAGGGGCATCATCTAATATCGTCGCTGCCGGTATTTCTGAGCAGCATGGACGACGCATCTCGTTTAAAACTTTCCTTCACTACGGCATTCCAGTGATGCTGTTGCAACTGGTAGCTTCGGCTTTGTATGTGTTGTTTCGCTTTCTGCTTTAGATAAAGGTAGGGGCAATTCATGAATTGCCCCTACCTGAAAACTAGGGTTTAGATTACTATTTGCGGAAGTCTTAAGCTGTTACGTATACAACTTGCATTATCAGGGCGGGCAAGATGCCCACCCCACAATCATATTGAAAAAATATTAGTGCAAATTAAAGGCGTAACAGCTTATATAGCTGTGGTTACTAATAGCTAATTATGTGCAATACATCGCGTAAGACACTATAGCCAGCTAAATCCCAAAGCAAATAGGCAAGAAAACCAATTGCTGCCAAACGACCATTCCAAATTTCGGCTTGAGGAGTCCAACCAAACAAAAAAGCATTGCGGTCTACACCATTGTAGGCTTTAGCAACAGGTGCTAAATCAGTAGAAGATCGAGGTTCCATTTTTTTTCTCCAATATCCAGTAAGTTTTCAAAGGTTCAATCTTTAGTAGCCAACTAAGTGCAGTACGTCGCGTAAAACGCTATAGCCAGCTAAATCCCAAAGCAAATAGGCGAGAAAACCAATTGCTGCCAAACGACCATTCCAAATTTCGGCTTGAGGAGTCCAGCCAAACAGAAAAGCGTTACGGTCTATACCGTTGTATTCTGGTGCAACAGGTGGTAGGTCAGTAGAAGACCGAGCTTCTTGAGTTGCCATTTGTTTCTCCAAAATTTCTTAGCTTTTGAGATGTTTAATTTCTAGCAGTCAATCAGATGTAAAACATCGCGCTGGACACTATAACCGACTAAATTCTAAAGCAAATTATTCTTTATGCAAGTATTGGCAAATCTCTGGAATAATGAGTTGCCATCTTGTTGTCATCAACAATTCATTTGTTAACTTTAATGTAGCTATTTATAACTAGATTGCTTTCTGCCTGTAGGCACAAACTACAGGCACTTCTTGGGGACGATAATCAACAACATATTAGTGCAGACAAATCCACCCTGAGAGGGTGATAAAAAGATAATTATAAATAAATGTAAAGTTATAGTAATCAAACTATAGCTTGGGCAAAATCAATTATTTTGATTAAGCAGTTAAAATTAAGAGCGTGGCAGCCAATAATTAACCAAATTTTTAACTACTTTTATCGTTAGATAATAAAATTTATATCTTTTGCTGTATATAGTTTTCAGCCCTTGGAGAGATGCTTTCAACAGCTAAATTCTACGATTCTGAACTAAACAGTTAGGTATTGCCATAGATACAGACAAAAATACTAAGAGTTGCTTCTCAAGAAAATCTTAATTCCCCAAATTTAAACTTAGTAGAAGGAAATACAATGTTCCAAAGTACGGAAATCATGCTGGGACTCTACAAACCACTATTGTGGTTAGCACAGATTCCAGTAGATCCCTCAAACGTCACGCCAGCACAGGCATCGGTTCTGACTTCCGGGCCGCGCTTTTTTGTGGCCTTAATCTCCGGCGTGATCCTAGCCTTTGCTTTCCAATTAGTTCTAACTAATCTTTCCCTTGCAGCCGGTATTTCCTATCTGGGGCACTCATCTGACTCGGATTCAGATTCTGGGGAAGTCGGAAGTTTGGGCGGCAGCATTCGCAAAATCGGTACAGCAGTAGGGATTTGGACGTTATTCACTGTAACGATCGCTCTATTAATTGCCTGTTTCCTGGCAGTTAAATTGAGCCTTGTAATCTTAGATCCAGGATTGGGAGCAATTCTCGGTTTAGTAATTTGGGGTGCTTACTTTTTACTCCTCGTTTGGGTAAGTTCCACTACTGTGGGTTCCTTAATTGGCTCAGTCGTAAATACGGCAACTTCCGGTTTTCAAGCGATTATGGGTACAGCTACAGCCGCACTAGGCGCGAAAGCTGTCAATAATCAAGTTGTCGCAACAGCTGAAGCCGCCGCCGCCGCCATTCGCCGAGAATTAGGAAGCGGCATCGACCCTGGAAGTATTCGGGAGAACATAGAAGATTATTTAGATAAGCTGCGTCCACCAGAGTTGGATGTGTCGAAAATTCGGAGTGATTTTGAAAATTTACTCAACGATCCCCAATTAAAAGCGATCGCAGGGACTCCAGATATTCGCAACATTGACCGCCAAAAGTTTATCGAGTTAGTCAGCAGCCGTACCGACCTTTCCAAAAAAGACGTTACCCGCATTGCTGATACTTTATATAAGGTTTGGCAACAGGTAGTAAGTCAGCATTCACCCACCGAAGACCGGATGGGTGAGTTAATGGATTATCTGAAATCACTTCCAGCAGGGCAAAGTAAGACAGATGAACTTAACGCCAAGCTGGAGCGATTAATTTCAGAAACACGTGGTTCCAAGGAGGCTGATCAAAAGGCATCTACTACTGGGCCAATTCAAAGTACAATCCAGCAAGGACTATCCGCCTTAACCGGCATTGTGTTGGGACGCACAGATTTATCTGATTTGGATGTGGAAAAAATCTTGGGTAGCCTTACCACAGCCAAAGATAAAGTCACCCAACAGGCAGATAAGTTAGGTTTGCCAACACCATCACAACCCTATAGCCCAATTCGATCTGATGTCGAAAATTATCTGTACAATACTTATGCTTGGCAACTAAGCCCAGAAAAAATCGCCCAAGAATTTCGTGATGTCATTTACGACCCAGCAGCTGACCCTGGAATAGTCCGCAGAGAACTAGAAAGATTATCACGTAACGATTTCGTCAAAATTCTCCAACAACGAGGACTACTTACCCAAAGCCAAATTCAGCGCATTGCAGATCGGCTAGAAGTTGTCCGCAAAGATGTGCTGGTGACAGTTACAGGTATCGAAGAAAGAGAAATAGTCCAAGACTTGCAACGCGCAGTAGAAAGTTATCTGCTCGTTACTCCGAAAACAGATTTGACACCTGAAGGCATTGAGCGGAATTTTAAACCACTGTTGCAAGACCCAGATGCAGATTATGAAACCCTGACATTACGACTGGCGCACATTGAACGTCAGGAAATTCGGGAGATATTGCTGGAACGGAATGATGTCCAGCTATATGAAGTAGACAGCATTCTGGATGAATTGGAAAAACAACGCGATCGCGTCTTGATAGAATCCAAAGGATTAGCTGAACAAGCACAATATCAAGCAGAAACTCTGTGGCTGAATGTAGAATCATATCTGCGTAACACCGGGAAATCAGAACTGAATCCTGATGCCATCCGTGCGGAGTTCAAAAAGCTATTAGAAGATCCCCAAGCTGGAATTAGCTCAATTCGGGCGCGGTTGTCTCGCTTTGACCGCGATACCTTAGTACAATTGTTGAGTCAGCGCCAAGATTTGAGTGAAGATCAAGTTAATCAAATTATCAATGCGGCTGAAGAGTCGTGGCATAACATTCGCCACACACCCCAAGCTGTAGTAGATAAAGCCAAAGAGCAATACGACTCTGTTACCACCACGATCGCAGATTATCTACGGAATACTGGTAAACAAGAACTGAATCCTGAAGGTATTCAGCGAGATTTGAGTAAATTGTTTGAAAATCCCAAAGAGGGAGCCAGCGCACTGCGCCATCGATTGTCGCAGTTAGACCGAGATACGCTGGTGAAGTTGCTCAGTCAACGTCAAGATTTGAGCGAACAACAAGTCAATGAAATCATTGATTCCACCCAAACTTCGATTCGTAACTTTATACGTGCGCCTCGTCGTTTAGCTACTCGTACACAGCAAAGAGCAGAAACATTCAAAGCTTATCTAGAAGAGTATCTGCGCCAAACTGGTAAAGAAGAACTCAATCCTGAAGGTATTAAACGCGATCTGCAACTACTCTTGCACGATCCGCGAGTGGGGGTAGAAAGTTTTAGCGATCGCCTTTCCCATTTTGACCGTTCTACAATCATCGCCCTGCTGAAGATTCGGGAAGATATGTCTGATGAAGAAGCAGCGCGGATTGCCGATAACATTGTCTCCGTCAGGGATCAATTTGTAGAACAAGTGCGGAATATCCAACGAGGCATTCAAGATGCAATTGATGGGGTTTTTGCCCGCATCCGCAACTATCTTAACTCCCTGGATCGCCCGGAACTAAATTACGACAGTATCAAACACGATGTCCGCACATTTTTTGACGATCCGCAAGCGGGATTTGATGCCCTGCGCGATCGCTTATCTTCTTTTGATCGTGAGACTTTAGTAGCAATTATGAGTTCTCGTGAGGACATCTCTGAGGAAGATGCCAACCGGATCATCGACCAAATTGAACGGGCCCGCAACACAGTATTGCAACGTGCAGAACGCATACAGCAAGAAGCCCAACGCCGCCTAGAACAAGTGAAGCATCAAGCACAGCGACAAGCTGAAGAAACCCGTAAAGCCGCAGCTACAGCAGCGTGGTGGCTGTTTGCCACAGCATCCGTCTCCGCCGTTTTCTCTGCATTAGGAGGAGCGCTGGCTGCAAGGCCGTAGTTTAACAAGTTGTCTCCGCTCACATTTAAGCCTCCCAGTATGGGAGGCTTTTTTATATTTGGGATGTCAGCTTTTCTAATTTTGAATTGGTATAACTATGCTTTTAAATATAGTCATATATGAATATCTCTTACCGCTTTAATTTCAGCAATTAGATAGGTAAAGATAGATTTTATTTAATGCTTTAATATTATTAAATAACTGGCAATATTCTAGCTTTTTCTCAGTAGATCGCCCCATTATTTCTGCAAGTTAATAAATTTTACATAAGTAGCAATTTAAAATAATGGAAAAGACACGATCAAATAATATACTTCAGAGCAAGCTCCTCGCTTATTCTTAAAGGGTTGAGGGTAGGGTTCAGAGGATGTTTTAAAAGTCCCCTTATCGGTATCAAAAGTTCAGATCCCCCTAAATCCCCCTTAAAAAGGGGGACTTTAATTCCGGTTCCCCCCTTTTTTAAGGGGGGTTAGGGGGGATCTAGAAGTACTTAAAAGCACAGCCAATTACTTTTAAAACATCCTCTCAGTACCTACTCAACTAAGAACAGCTATAGTTGACAAAACCTTCAGTGATAGCAATGGCAAAATTGTTTTATCTAAAACCCAAAATGTGAATAAAGTCATGCTTAAATTATGACTTTATTCCACTGTGTATTATTATTTAGTATTTTAAACTAACAGTAATACAGCAAATCAATTAATTCGTGTAACAAACAAACTTACTGGAAACCTAACAAGTAAGAATATTTATTCATAAATTATTGATAAATGCTGTAAAAATCTCAAGTAAATCGATGGAAATTTGAAGATGAAACGTATTTTATTAGGTACATTACTTGCTCTCCCATTGGCAATTTCCTCCTTGCCATCGCAGGCATCAGCAGCAGAAATCCTTGTCAAACCCAATGTTCATACAGTTGCTATTGTGCATAAACCTGTTGTTGCCCGATTTCAACGAAAGCTGATTCCGGCACATTGGGAAACAGTACGACGCGGTAATAGGTGGGTTAAGGTTAGAGTTCCTGCTCGTTATGTAAATGTAAGAGTTTAATATCTAAATGGAGGCTAACAACTCAAGTAGGGTTGTTAGCCTCTATTAGGTAAAATTTTTGTGCTAAATAAGACTTACAAAATAAATAAAAGTATCGAACATAAATCAATTTAATTAACATGAATATTTATCAAAATTCTCGGATTTTAAAAAAACTTCTCATAGTTATACTTGGAATTACTTTATTGACAGCCTGCGATTCCATTCAGGCTGAAGAAAAAAATATAACTAAAGCAAAAATCTTGAGTGGTGATAATTATGGAAAACTATATGATCAAGGAAAGTTACGTACTTACTATTTGTACACTCCCAAATCTTATAATCCAGACCGCCCAATGACGTTAGTTTTAGTGTTTCATGGAGATGATGGTAATGGTAAGTCTATCAGTAATGTGACTCGCTTCAATGAATTAGCAGATAAAAAAGGATTTATTGTTGTTTATCCAGATGGAATTGACCAAAAATGGAGCCTTAGAGGTAACACTCAAGGAAGGGTGGATGATGTTTCGTTTGTCAATGCTTTGATTAATCATCTTCAGCAGCAAATCAATATTGATAGCCATAAAATTTATGCCACTGGTTTTTCTAGAGGTGCAATACTTACTCAAGCACTGGCTTGTAAGTTACCTGATAAAATTTCTGGTTTTGCATCAGTAGCTGGTTCGCTCCCAGTTAGACTCAAATCTAATTGCCAGCCTCGAACTTCCATATCAATGTTAACGATCAACGGTACAAACGATCGCGATGTACTTTATGAAGGTGACGATCATACTCAACGAGGAGCGTTGCTTTCTATTTCAGATATGGTAGATTTTTGGCGATCGCACGATCAATGTACTTCATCAAATAAATCTCCTGACTTTGCTGAAGATAAAGTGAAAACCGCTATCTACACAGGTTGTAGTGGCAACTCAGAAGTCTGGCAGCTAGCGGTAATAAACGGTGGACATTTCTGGCCTGGTGGTTCCTCAACTGACAAAAATCTAAACAAATTCAATGCAAATCTGGGGCTGAACGCCAGTGAAACAATTTGGAACTTTTTTCAAAGTCACAGTTCGTAAACTGATACCGTTAAACACCATTTTGCTTAAACCACGCCAAAAGACGTTTCCAACCATCCTTAGCATCTTTCTCGCGGTAGGAGGGGCGATAATCGGCAAAAAAAGCGTGCGGTGCATCGGGGTAGACGATGATTTCAGATTTGCTGCTGCTAGACTTTAAGCGATCGCGCATCTGTTCTACTGTATCAAGGGGAATACCCGTATCTTTGCCACCGTAAAGTCCGAGAATGGGGACTGTCAGTTTTGATGCAATATCAATTGGATACTTGGGCTGAAGTTCGGTAGCATCGCCCACAAGTCGCCCATACCATGCTACACCTGCCTTCACCTTGGGATTGTGTGCCGCATACAACCAGGTAATGCGGCCACCCCAGCAGAAACCTGTAATCGCCAATTTATTGGCATTGCCTTTAGCTGATTTCACAGCCCATTTTACCGTCGCATCGAGATCGGATAACACTTGAGAATCTGGTACTTTGGCAACAATTGGGCGAATTTCGTCTATACTGCTTACCTTAGTGACATCGCCTTGACGGATAAATAATTCCGGTGCGATCGCCAAGTATCCCAACTGAGCAAAACGACGAGTAACATCTTGAATATGCTCGTGTACACCAAATATTTCTTGGATTACCAAGACAATTGGGAAATTTTCACCAGTGGCGGGTGCTGCTCTGTAGGCAGGAATTTCGCCATCTTTGACCGGAATTTTCACAGCACCAGCTACCAAACCCTTAGCATCGGTAGTGGTGACTTGAGCAGAAATGGGTTGCACTGCCAAGGCAAAACCCGTCGCCAAGGTGCTTGTTGCGATAAATTTGCGGCGTGTTATTTCTTTCATCATCTCTACCTTAAATTGGCGGAAACTTTATTGTTGGTTATTAGTACAGTAGTACCGACAACAAAATATTACAATTTATGAATCAGTTTACCGTAATATTTTAGATTCGTTTGCTGTCCAAATGTTTCTTCTGTGTGGCTGTTGTCAGAAAAAAGCCGCCTGTATTGGCAAAGAATAAGCCACGAGACTAAACAATGTTCTATATTGAGTTCCTTTCTGGCTAGGTTCCCATATCTCAAATGCGCGGAAGGGTAGGTGTACAAATTCTAAAGTCCCTAAAAAGTGCTTCTATTCCAAGCACAGTAAGCCTTTCAACCCATTAGTTACCTAATCCTAATCCGCGCACTCTCTGAAATGCTTACCAAAAGACGATTTCAGCCTTTAAATTTTTTGGCACTCTTTCCAAACAAATTCTGTAATGCTATGATTGCCCTTGAATAGCGCAACTGTACCTTGAAAATTAAATACAGCTTGGGTTTCAGGCTCCCGCTATTGCAATTTATCAAAATCCCTATTAGGGATTGAAACGCTGCAACCATACTCTTTTGCGATGCTTCTTGTATTGCAATTTATCAAAATCCCTATTAGGGATTGAAACATTGGGAGGGGCGGCACTTGAGAACATTATTCTCATTGCAATTTATCAAAATCCCTATTAGGGATTGAAACTTAATCTCAAGCCATATAAGTAAAAATAATACCCTGATTGCAATTTATCAAAATCCCTATTAGGGATTGAAACTGGATCGAGTGCAAGTGATCCGGCTGGTTTTTGATTGCAATTTATCAAAATCCCTATTAGGGATTGAAACATCAAAACGGTGTGCTGCTATCTACTTTCAAGGTAATTGCAATTTATCAAAATCCCTATTAGGGATTGAAACGTTGTAATCAACTTGGTAAGCTTTCCCAACTGCGAATTGCAATTTATCAAAATCCCTATTAGGGATTGAAACATGTAAAATAACCTCATACAACACATTAGACGCAGATTGCAATTTATCAAAATCCCTATTAGGGATTGAAACTATTTTGAGGATATCAACCCTTCAATGCTGGTGGTAGAATTGCAATTTATCAAAATCCCTATTAGGGATTGAAACCTGGTAAGGATGAACGGCACTTTATGCCGATACCAGTAAATTGCAATTTATCAAAATCCCTATTAGGGATTGAAACTTCACTGTGCCGCCCGGAGCTAGCATCTCAAGTCATTGCAATTTATCAAAATCCCTATTAGGGATTGAAACACTGCACGAATATTTGAATGTTTTTGTGTGGGATAATTGCAATTTATCAAAATCCCTATTAGGGATTGAAACACCCAGGGAGTGAGACAAAGTATGTACGGGTAAAAGGATTGCAATTTATCAAAATCCCTATTAGGGATTGAAACGATTTTTCTATCAACTCAAAATCTATAGATTCCAATTGATTGCAATTTATCAAAATCCCTACTAGGGATTTAAACCAATGAAAAAAGGGTGGACAAGTAGCCCACCCTAAACCATTATTTAATTAGTATTACTTGACGGGTGCTTCAGTAGCAGACTTACCAACAAGCATTGCGGTATTTTCGTCGCTTTCGAGGATACCGAATTCAATCAGCAACTCTTCTAACTCTTCCATCTCAATAGGAGTGGGGACAGTGAGCTTGTCGTTGTTGATAATCTTGGTAGCCAATGTCCGATATTCGTTACTTTGATTGCTGTCAGGAGCGTACTCATTAACAGTCATCCGGCGCAATTCTGCGTGTTGAACGATGTTGTCACGAGGTACGTAATGAATCATTTGGGTGTTCAAACGTTTTGCCAAGGTTTCGATTAAGTCGATTTCCCGGTCAACGTTACGGCTGTTACAAATCAAACCACCCAAGCGCACGCCGCCAGTGTGAGCATATTTGAGAACACCACGAGCGATGTTGTTAGCTGCATACATCGCCATCATTTCACCAGAGGTAACGATGTAGATTTCTTGTGCCTTGCCTTCACGAATAGGCATAGCAAAACCACCGCACACAACGTCACCTAATACGTCGTAACTTACAAAATCAACGTCTTTGTAAGCACCGTTTTCTTCTAGGAAGTTGATAGCAGTGATGATACCACGACCAGCGCAACCTACACCGGGTTCAGGACCACCAGACTCCACACAACGTACATCACGGAAACCAGTCAGCATTACTTCTTCGAGTTCAATATCTTCTACAGCGCCTCTTTCAGCAGCTAATTGAAGAACACTTGTTTGAGCTTTACTGTGTAGCATCAAACGGGTAGAGTCAGCTTTAGGGTCGCAACCGACAATTAGAATGCGTTGACCCATTTCAGCCATTGCTGCAAGGGTGTTTTGAGAGGTAGTAGATTTACCAATACCGCCTTTACCATAGAAAGCTATTTGTCTAATCTTTTCGTCAGCCATGGTTGTGTTTTCCTACAATGATTTAATTGATGGGTCGGAAGCTTGATATGAGATATTCACCCTTGGAACGTAGGGAAGTAGAGCCTGTTGGCGTTAACGTGTAGCAACTTGTCGCTAGACATTGCACCCCGACAAAAACAGCCAAAATCAGAATATATTTACCCACAAAGCGATAGCTTAAGTGATAGAAAATCTCTATCTCCTAATAACGAAGTCTTTAAAATGTTGACTTCAGCATTGTCAGTTGTTGTAACAGAATCCCAAATGGTTGCTCAAGCCTCAAGAGTGGTTGCAGCAGGAATTCAAACGAACGCAGATTTGTTCCCTGAACCACACAACCAACCAAATTGCAATCCACTCTAAATGGTCACTGCAACTTCTTTGATTTTGCTGATGTCAAATTGCCAAAAACTTCAATAGTGCTTATCGTTTCGTGATTGATGCAGCAAGATAAATTCCAGCCTAAAAGTGGTAGCTATAGGTGCAATACTATAATGTTTGCACAGACAATCTCTAACACTTTAGCTAAGACAATATCTAAGTGACTTTTGACAGCATGGTTTATAGCACCATTCTGCTTAGAGTTTTTGTTCCAAAAGTCATTAACTGCTTCAACTTAGTTTGCGGTTGAAAATGTTTGCTCTCACAAAACTAAGTTTGTAAATATTCTGTATTTCTATGGATTTGTCAGGCTGTACTAAGAGTCTTTCTTCCCAGACTCCAAGAGTAATTGCCTTTGGCGGGTAATGTTCTAGCTAGGTTAGCCAACTCTTATTGGCTTATACCCAGATAAATTTTGATCGACTTCAAGTTGTTACAAAGGCTACTATCCTACTCAATCTAGTTTTAGATTTTTGTTACAGAAATATGTAGCGAATTGAAGTGGACTTACCAGAGCAAAAAAACTTTCTTGAGCTTGCCTCAAAATTATCTTGAAGTCTTTTTGTGCTTTCACTCGTTTTGATTCCTATAAAAACCATAACATACATCTCACTAATTTATTTGCCGAATCTCAAATTATTTATTTACTAGATAGAAGATTATCCTTACAATCTTTAATAGCCATAAGTTACACGCTCAAAGGTTGCCAATTATTTAAATTATTGTTCATAGTCAATATGTACAGTTAGATACTTTTGGATATTTGATAAAAGTATTTAAAACTAATGTTTTATAACAAAAACACAATTTATTATTTTTCACTTTAAAATTTGTCATGAAAGTAGATTCAATTAAGGTAAAAGCTAATAAGCTTTTAAAGATTGTCTCTTGCGTCTCGTTTCCAGCTAGAGACTGAAAACGAGGTTTTAAAAGAGTTTTAGCTGAAGTTGATACCTGTGCAATTAGCGCTTGTGATGATTTCGCATGGCTTTATGAATCTTTTTCCAGCGTTCTTTCTCAGCTAGTTGCATCCTCTGGTCTTGTTTGCGTGTAAGGTAATCGAGTTCTTTTTGCAACTTTTGGTAGCTGAGAAACCTGGAATAATCAAGTTCTCCTTCAGCCAAAGCCTGCTGCACTACACAACCGGGTTCGTTATTATGCTGACAATTGCGAAAATGGCATTTTTGGGTCAAGGTTTCTATATCTGTAAAAGTTTCTTGCAAACCTTCGTCACTTGCCCAAATTTGGATTTCCCGCATTCCTGGCGTATCAATAATTAATCCACCAGTAGAGAGCAAAATTAATTCACGATGAGTTGTTGTGTGCCTACCTCGGTCATCACCTCGCCGTACTGGTTGTACCATTTGCACAGATGTGCCTTGTAGCTGGTTAGTGATGGTGGATTTACCAACACCAGAAGACCCCAACAAAGCAACTGTTTGTCCTGTTTGCAGGTAAGGTTTTAAGGCATCTAATCCTTGATGATTGGTGGCACTTAAAACTACAATTGGTACACCCAAAGCAACTGCTTCTAGTTGTGCTAAGTACTCTTCTAGAGAGTTGCACAAATCTGCTTTGTTTAACACCAATACTGGATTTGCACCACTTTCTGATTTGATTTCTGTTCACGCAGCGCAAGCGCGATAGAAAGGCAACAGGGAATAGTTAAAAAGCCTATTTGAGCTATACTGATTTATTCAAAAATCAAATATGAGTCCTATATTAAGCTTGCTTTGCTCTTAACTCCTAACTTCTGTCTTTTTCAAATAGCTCTTTGTCGCACCTGTGGCCCATCAAGTCCTTGTTTAATCCAACTCAAGCATTCGTATTCGGATTTGAATAATTTTGGAGCTGCAATATTATTCAATAACTCTGGTGGATAATGGTCATAAAAGCATTTGCCTCCTTCTTGAAAGATAATAATCAAATGGTTACGGTAAATGTAGCGAGACTTAAAAGAATCTCTCTGGTTAACAAAGTCTGAGTTTTGATCGATATGCTCTTTTGCAATGTCAATGATATTACTAACGCTACTTCCATAGATTTTTGCTGGGTTTTCTGCTTTATGAAATTGGCTTCTATGACCAATTTCAGATAGCAATTTATAAGAATAAATCTCGTAATTATCAACTTTCCCAAAAACAAATGGAATGATGAGATATCCTTTATATGAGACTGAACTTTCATAAAGAAGACGACTCATCTTAACCTCCTTTGGCGTAACTGCTTTCAAAAAAATGCTTAAATTACATATTAAAAATCAATACTTTTCTTTTTAGATATATTTATGTATCATCTAAACTCTCATCACCATTTAACAAAAACGGCTATTACCGTTTTTGTCAAGAAGAAAGAAATATCAAGCATTCACAGAAAAGTACTGAAATACTGATTATCGCTCTTTTTTTATCACTAAACATTAGATATATTATAAAAGTTATAAATTTCATTCTGTGGGACTATTTCCTTTGATCCTTGCGCCTTGCCTTTCAAGACCATAAACTCAGCTGATTGGGAGGATGCTCAAGGTTATTCCAAGGTAAGGGTGGAACTGGTGTATCACTCTGTTCTAATAGCTGTTGGAAGTGACGCGCTATGTTAGGCGATCGCGCTTCTATTGGACAATGAACAAAGAAATAAATTCGCACTCCCGCCTGTAACCATTGCTGAATCTGCCTTACCCACTCTTCCATAAACGGCTGATTCACTGATAAATTTGGATGGGAAATAAACCGAATCAGAGTAAAAGGTGCTGTCACACTCAATTGCAACGGTAATTTGGGTTTACGTCGTTCTGATTGTAACTGGGGGTCATCATCTCCAGTGTAAATGGGGCGCGAGTCTAAAAGTACCCGTCCTACCCCTAGCTTTTGCAAAAGCGCTGTCAAATTACTAGCATGGGGTTCTCTGAACCAGTCGGGATGACGAACTTCCAGGGCTAGGGGTGCATCTGTGCGCGGCCAAGCTTCCAGAAAGCTAGTCAAATCTTCAAGTAATGCAGGTGCATAACGAGGTGGTAACTGGGCAAATATTGGCCCAAGACGCTTACCTAAAGGGCGCATCCCTTCCAGAAATTTTAAAGCCGCCGGAATATAAGGTTGTAGCAACCCTTGATGGGTAATATCTCGCGGTAATTTTAGACAAAATTCAAAACCTGCTGGAGTTTCAGCAGCCCAACGGGTTACTGTTTGTTGGTTAGGCACGGCATAAAAGGTGGTGTTACCTTCTACAGTGGTGAAGCGACGACTGTAGAGATTGAGAAAATCGGCGGTGCGAGTACCTTGGGGGTAAAGTTCGCCAACCCAACCTTTATATGCCCAAACAGCACAACCAATAAAAAAGTTCACAATGCCTAAAAGCCTTGATGTATCATATTCAATTTTACAGGTTGGTTGTAAATTCCTGACTCTTCACGGCATCTGGAAAACCTCTCTCTAAATCTCTCTCCTAAAAGGAGAGAGACTTTAAATTTTCCCCCTTCCCGCGTCGGGAAGGGGGTTAGGGGGTTAGGTTTTGGGTGGACTTTTCTACATAACGTGAAAAATCAGCCATAATTTAAGGTGCGTAGCAGAGCGTAACGCAAGCTTTAAGTGCAAAAAAGGGCTTTGTTGGGTTGATGTAAGAAAACCTAACATCGATACAGAGTGTTAGGTTCCGTGTTGCTCAAACCAACAAAGCCTTAGACCTTTTTAAAGCTAAAAGTTTGTGGCTCCCGGCTTTGAAAAGACTTAACGACACTGGCGATATTTGACGTGATAAACCAACCCTCGGTGGGCGAGGTCAAAGGAGTCAACAGTTGCCATACCTTGACCACTGGCGGTCATTGCAGCATTTACCCGCATATTTACACTGTCGCCACAGCGTGACCAAACATCAGCCACAGTCACTAATTGATCGCGAACGTTGTAATCACTTTCGCCGTTAAATGTCCGAGAAAAAACAGGGCCACGCTGACCAGCAAAAAAGTACTCTGCTCTTAGTCTGCCAATTGTGCTAGGAGCAACATAGCCCCGATAATCAGCATCGTAGAGGGAAATTTGAAAGCCTTGGGGGACTTTGATCGGAATACTTAAGTTACAGTTTTTGCGTCTTTCTTCTGCTTTATTCCCTACAGCTATAAACTTATCAAATAGAATACTTAGCTCTTGACCATCGGGGCTAACACTTACACTAGCAGATCCTTCAGGGCAGCCATTACCACCATATTCTGCACCTACAATTTCCACTTTGTCGTTAGCAAAAGCAGGGCCGACGGAAGCTGTTATCAGTGTAGCCGCAGCTAGAAAAGATTTGATAAAGTTGATAGATGTTGTCTTGAGATTTTGATTATTCATAACTCACCTGTTTTGAGTATTTGGATAGTGTTAGCTCCAAATTCGTTGCGGCTGATTCCGGAAAACTGATCGTTAAAAAATCAGTGTCAACCATATTTTAATGGGAGGTAAAGCCCATGTATAGCTTATGACAAGCTGATAGATTCTTGATATATAAAGAATCTAAAGCAAACTTATTTCCGGTAAAATAATCAACGCATTAATAGGGCAAGTATAAATTTGCAAACTAGACAATCTGCTCAAAGATGCCGAAATATAGACTATTAAAGCCATAATAGACATCTAAAAACTATCGAAAAGTTAGCTGTTTAACTTACCGAAGCTACATCTGCATATTGAAATTTAGGTAACTAGAATTAAACTGAATTAGTTATAGAAGTATCTAAATTAAATTCAGTATCTTGATTTAGAGTAAATACGTAATTAATGTATGACTGCTGAATAAAAAGCAACACTTTTCCTCACTAAATAAAATATTTAGCAGTCTACAATTAGCGATATTTTTTCTCTAATTAATTCTAATTTTTGACTTCTAACTTCTTAGTTAAGCCTTGGATATTTAATCTGTACTTGCTTAATGACTAAAGATTTTATATTGTGTTCCCGTAAAATTGACTAGGCGATCGCAATTAATGATTTAACCGCCAGGCAAGGGCACAGCATTACTTATGCGTGTCAACTTAGGTACTTGTACCAAAACGTTTGGGTTAAGGGCTACTGGTAAAAATTTTGGGTTTTTGAGACGCGATAAATTGCCGTCTCTACAAGTGTTTTGGTCTTTTATACTCAAAAAAATTGGGTAGCACACCTGTGCTACCTGACTTTGTGTCGTAGTGCAACATCGGTTATTGATAAATTTCCCCATCAGGCATAATTGCCCCAGCTAAGTTAGCGCCAATTAATTTAACCAAAAGGCGCTCACCAGAACGAATCCGCGCTCCTGTTAAGTCGGCTCCTCGTAAGTCAGTTCCACTGAGATCCGCACCAATTAAATTAGCACCACGTAAATTCGCCTCCCTGAGATCCGCTAAAAGGAGGTTTGCCCGAAATAAATTTGCTTCAGATAAATTCGCCCCTCTAAGGTTGACTTTGTGCATAAAAGTGTCGCTGAGATTAGCACCACTCAAGTTTGCATAACTTAGATTTCTGCCTGATAAGTCTTTGTTGCTCAAATTTGCCCGACTGTAGTCTTTGCCACTCAAGTCTGAGTTTTGCTTCGGTGGTGGCTGGGTTTTTTGAAATGGTGTTTGCTGTTGATATGACGGTGAAGGTGAAGGTGAAGGTGAATTAGATATAGTTTGATGTTTGGTTTTTAGAGAGCGCAATTTTTCACGAGCTTCATTTATGGCTTTCAGCTTGTCTTGTGCTTTCTGCTGTAAACGGAGATTTTCTTTGGGAATGCGATCGGGATGCCAAACAAAGACTAAATCTTTGTAAGCCTGGTTCACTTCTTCAAGTGTTGCTCCAGGCTCTAATTCCAAAATTCTATAGTACCGCTCCAGATCGCTCATACGATATTTTGGTGGACAATCAACTTAATTATGAGTGATGGAGCCATGTATTCGCTGCATCTTTTGCCACTTCGCTGCTTCCTCATCTCTCCATCTCCCGATTTCTCCATCGAGCGATCGCTCTCAAATATGCTGCAACTGGAATTTGATAAATTTCAATAACAATCCAAACAATAATTGATAAATGTGATAAAAAGGTCAATACTGTCCAAATATATGGTGTCCAAGTAATGGGTTCCTTGAGGTCAGCAGGAAAATAGTAAGCTACTATGCCAATTAAAGTAGTGGGAAGAATTACAAAAACTGCTGCCGCTAGTCCATAACCCCAACCTAACTCCACACCTTCTAACTGGCCTTCTGTCCAACTAAACCCATTCCAACGCCAAGTTAATGGTGGTTGTCTAGAAGGCATCTTGATTTGCTGGATTTCTAAGTTGACTGTAAAAATCTCTTGACAAAAGTCACAAGCCATAGCTTCCATCAATGGCATGTGAGAAATCTTACCTATTCGACAGACTGGGCAGGGGTAAACTCCATAATAGTCGAAAGATTGGGCTAAGATTTTGGAACTGGGCATAATGAAACTGATGATCCTAAAAAGTTAATCTGGTCAATGAGGACTTGGGTCAGAATAATGTATGGCGATCGTCAATTGTCTGCAATCAGCTTTCGCAAGGTGAAATGACAAGTCAGGAGAATTACTGATGTTTTCTTTTGCATGAAGTACAAAGCTACGGGTTTGGAGGCAGGGGGCAGGGGACAAGGGGGACAAGGAGACAAGGGGAAAAGGGGACAAGGGACAAGGGACAGGAGATAGTAACTCTTTGTATCTGGTTTTAAGTTCTGTATTTTGTACCCTACTTAAAAAGCAAACTGGTTTATATGTTTTTAGGAGTTACGCATTCACAGGAAAAACCAAATATAGATTATTTGAAAAACTACATCTGTCTTAGGGGCAATTGATATAGATGTAAAGCGGCTTAAGGCAGGTTATTTCCCTAGAATGCGAGTCTTTACTCCTACGGTTGTACTGAGTCTATCGCTTTTTTGTGGTTTATTGGGGTCTTGACACTGCCTATTCTTCCTGTTAATGTTACCTTAAATAGGTATATTTATTAAGTTTTCCAGCAAAAGCCCCGCAAATGCTTAAAACAAGTTCCTACTTTTATTTTTGGTCTAAGGTGGTTCACCGGGAGTGAATGTAGTTTCCTAATGGAAACCGCCCGGTGAACCGCAGAGCAAACTCTGCGGTTTTTGTTGTTTTAAGGAGAATTTCATCGTCATGACTTATTTAAGTAGCTGGTTTTATGGCTTTTACTTTTGGCCCAGATTAAATTCCGGGTAAGTAGCGTCATGTCGATGAATCAGAACGCGCCCGGAACTTTTCAAAGGTTCCGGGCTTTTTTGTTATCACTGGGGACTGGAAAACAACTCTTACCTTAATACCTAATACTCAATCCATAACTTTTCAGAAGAATGAAACCATGATTAATGCTAAACTTGCTGCACAATCTTATCCGAATCACCAGACAATTGTTAAAATCTCAGAAAAAGTCGCTTTCGGAGGCGAAGAACTGGTAATTATCGGCGGGCCCTGTACCGTTGAAAGCTTAGAACAAATGGAAATTGTTGCCCAAAAGCTATCTACTACATCAATACAGGGCTTGCGTGGCGGTGTCTATAAACCTCGCACATCTCCTTACGCTTTCCAGGGTATGGGTGAGGAAGGATTGAGGATTTTGGCAAGGGTGCGATCGCATTACAATATGCCAGTTGTCACTGAGGTGATGTCAATTTCCCAAATTGAAGTAATTGCCGCCCACGCTGATATGCTTCAAGTTGGTAGCCGCAATATGCAAAACTTCGACTTGCTCAAAGCTTTGGGACAAGCTGGTAAACCAATACTCCTCAAACGTGGTTTAGCAGCGACTATTGAAGAATTCGTCATGGCTGCTGAATATATTCTTAGCCACGGAAATCCTGATGTGGTGTTGTGCGAACGCGGTATCCGCAGCTTCGATGATTACACCCGTAACGTCCTAGATTTAGCAGCAGTGGCAGCACTTAAGCAAATAACTCACCTGCCTGTGATTGTAGATCCTTCCCATGCTGTCGGTAAACGGGAACTGGTGGCACCTGTGGCTAGGGCTGCGATCGCTTGCGGTGCTGATGGATTAATTATTGAATGTCACCCACAACCAGAAAAATCTGTTTCTGATGCCCGTCAAGCACTCTCTTTAGAAGATATGGTGCGTTTAGTTGATAGTTTAAAGCCTGTAGCAAAAGCCGTTGGGCGCAATATATCATCAAATGTCGGGGCGGGTTTATCACCTGCCCCAATTTTTTGTGCTGCTTAAATTTCAGTTGAGGGCTATCGCTTTAATGTCTAAGTCCAAATATTTATTTTGGCTGAACGACAAATTGCGATCGCCTTCGTAAAATAAAATTGTTGCTTAGACTATTCCACTTATTCTCAAATAATTTTTGCAACACAACCCTAAATATATATAAATAAAGTCACAACAATTTATTTCTAAAAGGGGTAGGCGAAAAAAGCAATTATTAGTACACTAATGTTTAGCTTGACTAACATTCTGCTTATCTAATTAGAATTAATCGCAACCAACCATTTTGTAAAAAATGCGATGTCTAACGACAAGCTAGTACGTGTATGTGCTTCCCCTTTCCCCAAATTGTTAATATGCGCCGTTTAGTTTCTATTCAGACGATAAAGCCTTCGTCCTTGGCTGCTCAAACTATTCCTAGCTTTTATAACGCTATTCAAAGAGGACGATTTTCACTACTTATATTAGGTCTAACTTACTTGTGTGCTGCCTGTAATGCTTCCGAAGCCCAATCAAGTGGAAAAGAAGCAGGAAAAAAGCGAGCCGTGCCAGTGGTGGTTGCCACTGCGACTCAAAAAACGATTCCAATACAGTTATCGGCTACGGGGACAGTTGAAGCATATTCTACGGTATCTGTCAAATCTCAAGTAGGTGGGCAACTTACTGGAGTCTATTTTCAGCAAGGACAGAACGTTAAGAAAGGAGACTTGTTATTTAAAATTGATTCTCGCCCTCTACAAGCCGCGCTGATGCAAGCTAATGCTGCCAAGGCTAAAGATTTGGCTCAGGTGAAACAGGCACAGGCTAATGTGCTAAAAGCGATCGCTCAAGTGAACCAGGCAAAAGCGAATGTCGTCAAGGATAAGTCCCAGGCAACAAATGCAAATGTGCAGGCTCAACGTTATACTAGTTTGCTCAAGCAAGGGGCTATCAGTAAAGAACAGTCCGAACAGTATCAGACTACTGCTGCTGCTCAACAGGCAACGGTGCAAGCAGATCAAGAGGGAGTAGCAAATGCTCAAGCTGCGATCGCAGCAGCCCAAGCAGATGTACAAAATGCTCAGGCAGTGGTAGTGGCAGATGAAGCTGCGATCGATAATGCTAAAGTTCAGCTTTCCTATACTTCCATCTACTCACCAATTGCTGGACGCACGGGTAGTCTGAAGCTAAATCAAGGCAACTTGGTAGAGGCGAATGCCACCGATCCGCTAATTACAATCAGTCAAATTCACCCGATTTACGTCAACTTTTCCATTGCCCAGCGATTGCTGCCAGATATCAAAAAATACAGTGCTAATAACGGCAAGTTAGAAGTCGATGCTTTACCTCCTAAAGATGCAGGGCGGCCAGTCCGAGGCGAACTCACCTTTGTCGATAGTGGAGTCAATACCCAAACAGGCACAATTCAACTGAAGGGTACTTTTGCCAACACTGACGATCGCCTGTTTCCGGGACAGTTTGTTAATGTAGTCCTCAAACTAAGCGAAGAACCAAATGCTATTACTGTTCCTTCCCAGGCGGTACAGAGTGGGCAAAAGGGACAATTTGTGTATGTGGTCAAACCCGACAAAACAGCAGAAATGCGGACAATTACCGTCGGCGACACCGTTGAGAACGAAACGGTAATTAAGCAAGGCTTGAAACCGGGTGAACAAGTAGTTATTGATGGACAATTCAACCTAGTGCCTGGTGCCACAGTCCAAGTGAAACCGGAGGTAGGAAGCAGGGGGGCAGAGGGGCAGGGAGCAGGGGGACAAGGGAGATGAGGGAGAAATGACCAATGACAAATGACCAATGACAAATGACCAATGACAAATGACCAATGACAAATGACCAATGACAAATGACTCATTATTAAGATGAACATTTCCGAGCTATTTATCCGGCGACCAATCATGACGACTCTAGTTATGGTTGGCATTTTGATATTTGGGCTGATCAGTTACCAACAGTTACCCGTTAGCGACTTACCCAATGTAGATTATCCAACGCTCCAGGTAACAGCTAATCTGCCCGGAGCTAGCCCAGAAACGATGGCTGCTTCAGTCGCAACCCCTTTAGAGCAGCAGTTTTCGAGTATTGCGGGATTGAGTTCGATGAACTCTACCAGTTCTTTGGGTACTACACAACTGACGCTGCAATTTGACCTGAATCGGGATATTGACGGTGCAGCCCAAGATGTCCAGTCTGCGATCGCTAAGGGAGCAAAACAGTTACCGACAAATATGCCTAATCCGCCATCTTACCGAAAGGTAAATCCGGCAGATCAGCCAGTCCTTTACATCTCCCTCAATTCGTCTATTCTGCCCCTCTCAACTGTAGACAAATACGCTGAAACATTGCTGGCACAACGTCTGTCAATGGTGGATGGAGTGGCGCAAGTGCAGGTGTTTGGTTCCCAAAAGTACGCGGTACGAATTCAGCTTGACCCGGAAGCGCTGAGTGTCAAAGGTATAGGAATTGATGAAGTAGCAACTGCGATCGCTAATGGAAATGTCAATCTGCCTACGGGGACACTTTACGGTAAGCAGCAAAATTCTACGATTCAAGCAAACGGTCAACTCAACGATGCCGCCAGCTATCGCTCCCTAAGTGTGGCTTATCAGAACGGCGCACCAGTGCAGCTAGGAGAACTAGGTCAAGTTCTGGACAGCGTGGAAAATGACAAGATTGCGAGTTGGTATTTTCCTGTCAAGAAAGAGAGTAAGGGAGCAGGGGAGCAGGGGAGCAGGGGAGCAGGGGAGAAGTCGCAATCTAAAGTCCAAAATTCTGGCGTGCGGGCGATCGTTCTGGCAATTCAGCGCCAACCGGGAACTAATACCGTCCAAGTAGTAGATGCAATCAAGAAACTGTTACCTAGCTTTCGGACACAGATTCCGGCGGCTGTGAACATGGATATTCTCTACGATCGCTCCCAATCAATTCGTGAGTCGGTGGATGATGTACAATTCACGCTATTGCTCACCATCGCGTTGGTAGTGCTAGTAATCTTTCTATTTCTCCGCAATATCTCTGCTACTGTTATTCCCAGTTTGGCAGTACCGCTTTCGATAGTAGCGACTTTTGGAGTCATGGTACTACTGGGTTTCTCACTCGATAACCTATCACTGATGGCGTTGACCCTTTCAGTAGGTTTCGTGGTAGACGATGCCGTAGTCATGCTAGAGAATATTGTCCGCCACATGGAAATGGGCGAAAGCCGGATGGAAGCAGCCCTAAATGGTTCTAGAGAGATTGGTTTCACAATTTTATCTATGACCATCTCTCTGGTAGCAGTATTCATCCCGATTCTTTTCATGGAAGGCATTCTGGGGCGACTGTTTCGGGAGTTTGCTGTTACTATTAGCGTTGCAATCTTGGTATCTGGCGTAATTTCCCTCAGCTTGACACCAATGCTGTGTTCGAGATTCTTGAGTCCACCTCATCATGAGCAGGAGAGTGAGGGGGATGAGGAGCAGGGGAGCAGGGGAGCAGGGGAGCAGGGGAGAGAGGGAGAAATTCTTAACTCCGAGTCCCCAGCACCTAGTCTTCAGTCCCGAATTCAAAATTTTAACCGTCGTCTCTACAACTTTTCGGAAAACGTTTTTAATGTGATATTGGGCGGATATGATTGGAGTTTGAGGAAATCACTCAAGTATCACCGCACAACAATGGTGATTTCGGGAGCGATTCTTGTAGCGACAGTGTATCTATTTATAATTGTGCCTAAAGGGTTTGTTCCCAACGCAGATGTTGGACAAATTACGGCAACTACTCAGGCATCAGAGGATATATCCTTTGATGAGATGGTAAAACATCAACAAGCTGTAGCTGCGATCGCTTATCGCGATCCTAATGTCGATTCCATCAACTCCAGTGTCGGGGCTGGTGGCCCAAATGCTTCCGCCAACGCGGGACGGCTTTTAATTGAACTCAAGCCGCGCCATGAGCGCCGTCTCAGTGCTGATGAAGTTGTCCAGGAACTCCGGCCTAAGTTGTCAGTTGTGCCTGGAATCAAGGTTTTCTTGCAAAATCCTCCAGCCATCAATGTCGGTGGACAACAGACAAAAGCGCAGTATCAATTTACTCTGCAAACTCCCAATATCCAGGAACTTTACCAGTATGCCCCAGCTTTAGAAGAGAAATTGCGATCGCTCTCAGATTTACAAGATGTCAACAGCGATTTGCAAATCAAAAATCCGCAAGTAAAAGTAGACATCAACCGCGACCACGCTTCGGCTCTAGGTTTGACTGCTAATCAAATCGAAACTGCTCTGAGTAATGCTTATGGTACTCGCCAAGTTTCTACCATCTACGCCCCCGATAGCCAATACCAAGTAATTATGGGCGTGGAACCAAAATATCAGCAAAATGCCAACGCCCTAGATTTACTCTCAGTTCGTACCCCTAGTGGACAACTTGTACCTCTCAACGCCGTAGCAACCTTGAGCAAAGATGTAGGCCCCTTAACTATCAACCACAAAGGGCAGCTTGCTTCTGTCACCTTCTCCTTTAACCTGAAGCCAGGAGTGTCACTAGGTAACGTCACTGGGAAAATTGAGGAACTTGCCCGTCAAACACTGCCACCTACTATTAGTACAGGCTTCCAAGGTTCAGCGCAGGCATTTCAATCTTCGATTCAGGGTTTAGGATTGCTACTGCTGGTTGCCATCTTGGTGATTTATATCGTGTTGGGGATTCTCTACGAGAACTTCATTCACCCGCTAACTATCCTTTCTAGCCTACCCTCTGCTGGATTTGGGGCAATACTGACCCTGTTGCTGTTTCAAGTTGACTTGAATATTTACGCCTTCGTCGGCATCATTCTGCTAGTTGGCATTGTGAAGAAAAACGGGATTATGATGGTTGACTTTGCGATCGTTGCCCGTCATAACGGCAAAACCCCTTATGATGCTATCTATGAAGCCTGCTTGGTAAGATTTCGTCCAATTATGATGACGACAATGGCAGCCCTCATGGGAACTTTACCCATCGCCCTCGGTTTGGGAGCCGGAGCAGATACACGTCGTCCCCTTGGTTTGGCAGTAGTTGGGGGGTTGGTGTTCTCGCAGTTTCTCACACTTTATTTAACGCCCGTTTTCTACACCTACATGGAGTCTTGGCAAACCAAGATGAAAAAACGTAGTTGGCGCAAACAGCCAATTTGATACTCACCCGACTGGACTAATAACGCTTGGTTGATTTGTTCTTTTTAATCACTAACTTTTGACTCCCTTCATTTTAGAGGGGAGTTTTTTATGTATCATAGTTTTTTTTGCTAGTTCACTTTGGTTAACTTTCGCATAATTGCGATCGTAAATCCCCAGTCTCCAAACATCTAAGAGTCGTAGTCTGACACTTGAGATTGAAGAAAGTAGAATATTCCGTACAAGAGCTAGGTTAATGAGTATCAAAGGTGGATTCATCTAGTTCAAAGACTCGTTGACGGAGATAAAAGATGGATTCATCCAGTTCAAACACTCGTTGACGGAGATAAAAGGTGGATTCATCCAGTTCAAAGGCTCGTTAACGGAGATAAAAGGTGGATTCATCCAGTTCAAATACTCGTTGACGGAGATAAAAGGTGGATTCATCCAGTTCAAATACTCGTTGACGGAGATAAAAGGTGGATTCATCCAGTTCAAACACTCGTTAACGGAGATAAAAGGTGGATTCATCCAGTTCAAATACTCATTGACGGTCGGGAATTTATTGGCAAACCAAAACAACCTACTATCTTGGTTTGCTGTTTAGAAGAAGGTGAGTATCTAATTAATAAATTTCGAGGTAATGACTGTATCCAATCACCAACTTTCCCAGAGTTGAATTTAACCGCAGAACAAATTTTTCGTGTTGGTATAGTCAGCTAAATTCACAGCATCTATTAAAATTAGATCAAAATTCAGGAGTCAAGAGTCAGAATTGAGAAGTTAGAAGGCAACCCACGCGCAACTATTCACGCCGACCTACTTAAAATTATGTCTGACGCAATTATTCAATCTGACTTATTGGATAACAAAGCTGATAAAGAGCAAAACCTCTGTCAGATTCTCAGTGTACAGGAGTTAAGTGTTCTAAACGATCGCTCCAACTCCAAAGGGCTAATTCAACTGGTTTTGCACCTCACAGTCATGATTTGCAGTGGCTACCTGTGGGGAACAAACTTTGGCAATTGGTCACTGGCTATACCAGCACTGGTAATTTACGGCTTCAGTCTGGCTTCCATGTTTGCACCGATGCACGAATGCGTTCACAGAACGGCTTTCGCCAACAATCGATTAAATGATGCTGTAGCTTGGTTTTCCGGCTTGCTCTCATTTTACAACAGCACATTCTTTCGTCGTTATCATAAATGGCATCATCGCTACACTCGCGTTCCTGACAAAGATCCCGAACTAACCGATCTCAAACCGAGTAATCTGGGTAAATACTTGTTGATAATTAGCGGTTTACCGTGGTGGCGGGGTAAAGTAAGCGGGCATTTTCAGGTGGCGATTGGTCAATTTGACGATTTTCCATTTGTGCCAGAAGCCGCACGAGCCGAAGTTATTCGCTCTACTCGATGGCAATTAGGTATTTATGTAAGTGCGATCGCCATTTCAATTGTATTTGGTCAGCCTTGGTTTTTCCTGTATTGGCTGCTACCCCTGCTTATCGGTCAGCCGATTCTCCGTTTCATTCTGCTAGCAGAACATACAGGTTGCACTCTTGACGCTAATCTGCTCACAAATACGCGCACAACCTTAACCCTTTGGCCTGTGCGATTTTTCATGTGGAATATGCCATTTCATGCAGAGCATCATTTGTACGCATCAATCCCCTTTCACGCTCTGCCAAAAGCACATCAGCAATTGAGCCGACACTTTACCCACATTGAACCTGGCTATGTGAAAGTCAATTGGGATATCATAACTAATTTCTAATTGGGCATTGGGCATTGGTTATTTCTCCCTCTACCTCCCCTGCCTCCCCTGCTCCCCCTGCCCCAACTCCCCATTCTCCTGTTCCCCATTCCCTTTGATTTTAATTTGCTCTAGACTCGACCTTAACGCACCTTTGTCAGATCATGAAGAATGATTAATAAAAACGAGTATAGACAAATATGATAAAAATGCTAGCTGAAAACTTGATGGGAATTGAGGCAAGATTACAAATTAATTGGGTTTGGTTAAATGCAGGCTTACAGTTTGCTAGCTGGGCACTTTTTTCACTCTTACTCGCTGAGGTCTTGAGAGACACTTATCATGCTTTGTGTCACCAAGTCAATTGGCTTGCTAAATGGCACAACAAGCACCATAGCGCCTATCGCCGAGATTTATCGATAGTTTCCATGAAAATTTACCAAGAATCGCAACTCTATCACGACATTTTAGAATCGAGTCTACTGCTGGTGGTATTAGTCGCCGTTGCCTTAATTGTCCAACAATTGGGTTTATGGCTGGGAGTAGCTTATGGTTCCACCTTCTTGTATGGCGCGTCTGTGCGATATTTCCAGGGAAAAATTGATACAGATTTTAACCACCTACCCGGCCCTTTAGAGACAATTCCATCCATTTGGTGGGTGAATCGGTCTTACCATTGGCGGCATCATTTTGATGATGTCAACGCTTACTACAGTGGTGTCTTTCCTTTAGTTGATAAAATTCTTGGTACAGGACTGTCTCTCAAGGGGAAAACCATCGCTTTAACCGGAGCATCAGGAGCGTTAGGGCAAGCTTTGGCGGCTGAACTGGTAAAGAATAATGCTAAAGTCGTGGCATTAACCACTAATCCAGAAAAATTAGTAGAGCAAGTTGGGGTGAAAGTGGTTCCTTGGCAATTAGGTAATGAAGCCGAACTGAGAAATAGTTTAGAGAAAGTAGATATTTTAATTATCAACCACGGAATCAATGTCTACGCCAGCCGCACATCGGAGGCTATTAACTCTTCTTATGAGGTGAATACCTTTTCAGCATTGCGGTTGATGGATATATTTGTGACAACTGTAACCGGGCCACAAGCAAAAGCAACCAAGGAAATCTGGGTAAACACTTCTGAGGCTGAGGTTTCTCCAGCGCTGAGTCCGCTTTATGAACTCAGCAAGCGATCGCTAGGTGATATTGTTACTCTCAAGCGTTTAGATGGGGATTGTGTAATTCGCAAGTTAATTCTTGGCCCGTTTAAGAGTCAACTGAATCCCTATGGAGTGATGTCTGCACAGCAAGTTGCTCGTGCTATCTTATTTTTCGCACGGCGAGACTTCCGAAATATTATTGTGGCAATAAATCCTCTTACCTATCTGCTGTTTCCCTTAAAAGAAACTAGTACATCGCTATACTATCGACTTTTTACCCGAATAGCGAAAAGTGAACAAGACTTAAGCAAACAATAGTCGAAACCCTTGTTTTCAGGTAGGGGTAATTCATGAATTGCCCCTGAGTGCGTGTAGTTTTGCGATCACTCCGAGTGAGTGCTATAAATTAAATAAGTTTAGAGCAACTTAATGCATCAAATACTACTTGGTGTATCACTTTTAGTATCTTAAAATCAAATCACTATAAATTTTATGGGTCACTACCACTATGGATTTCTCTACAATTAAAAGACCTGGCAAAAATCCTAAACCAATACACCCAATAGAAATTTTTGAGAAATTACCTAACCTGCCAGGAAGTCCTAATGATTTATGGCGTGGGCAGACTGAAGCTTTAAACCAGTGGCATGAAAAACGTAATCAATCAGATGTATTAATAGCTTTAAATACAGGTGCTGGTAAAACTTTAGCTGGATTATTAATTGCCCAAAGTCTAGTTAATGAAGGTATAGATAATATTATCTATCTTTGTGCAACTATAGACCTTGTTTATCAGACAAAATTGGAGGCTGAAGAAATTGGTATAAAATGTACCACAAGGGTAAAGGGTGATTTTGATACTGATTTATTTGAGACTGGGAAAGCGTTTTGTATAACAACTTATTCAAGTATGTTTAATGGATTGAGTATTATACAACGCGACTACTTCCCTGGGGCTATCATTTTTGATGATGCACATGTAGCTGAAAAAATTATAAGGGAATCTTTCACCCTAAAAATAGATGCACGGGAACACTCAGATATTTATAGTGCAATTACAGATTTATTTGAAACCAGTTTTAAAGAAATAGGAAAATATGGAAGTTTAAAAGAAATTACAAGCGGAGCATCGAATTTTATTCTCATGGCAACGCCCAGCAGCGTTATAGATAATGCTGAAGGTTTGTTTAATATATTAGTCAACCATAAAGCAAATACTAATAAGGGATTGAAATTTGCTTTTAATCATCTTAAAGATAATCTTATTCACTGTGCTATACATTTTAGCTCTCAATCAGTAGAGATTGCACCACCATTTTTACCAATTTTTGCAATACCTGTTTTTGAAAGGCCAGAAATTAGGCGAATTTATTTATCAGCTACACTTAACTATAAGTCTGATATTGCTAGAACATTTGGAAGAATTCCTGAATGTGTTGAGCCTAAAAATGATGCAGGAAACGGAGAAAGATTAATATTATTTGCTAGTGAAATTCCTGAAAAAAGAATTGATGATGAGTTAGTTGGATGTCTGGTTAAAAAATATAAAATATTATTAGCAGTTCCATCCTATAAACAAGCAGAATCTTGGAATAAGGTTGGAAAACCACCTGATAAGGAAAATTTTAGTAATAAGCTCCAAGAATTTCGCCAAGCTTCTTCAGGTATTTTTATCCTTGTTTCCAGAGTTGATGGTATTGATTTACCTCATGATACATGTCGTGTAATGATTATAGATGAACTTCCCACAGGAAGCTCACTCTTAGAGCAATATCTATCAGATACTCTGAATATGAAAAATATTCATGCTGCTAGAATTGGCAATAGAATTACTCAATTATTTGGTCGCATTAATCGTGGACGTAATGATTACGGCTTATTCATCATAAATGGTCGTGATTTAAATAACTGGTTGAAAAAAGATCGGAATCTTGCACTACTTCCCGATCTTCTTAGTAAGCAAATTCGGCTTGGACTCTTTCTACATGAAGAAAAGCGTTTTAATTCAGCTTCTGAATTTATACAAGTAGCTGACACTGTTCTCCGTCGAGATAAAGGATGGATTGAGTTTTATGGAGAAGGTGTTGAAAACATGGAAATTGACGAAAAAGCAGTTCAAAAGACCACGGAGATTGAAGTGAGAATGACACAAGCTGCCTTGGCTGAAGTTAAGTTTATGAGCGCAATGTGGGCTAGAGACTATGTTAATGCACGGGTAGCAATCGAGCAAGTTATTGAGGAAACACAACGTGCAGATACAAAATTAGCAGGCTGGCACAATGTATGGATAGGTATGTGTTTAGAATTTGAAGAAGACTATGAATCTGCACAAATTGAATATTTACGCGCCCGTGATAGATTAGGAAGTCAAGTTATATTACCAAATAGGCTTAACAAAAATAATACATCAACCACAACATGGCAGCCACAAACAAAATTTGAAGAGCGTATTGCCTCAATAATAAAAGTAACTTCTGATGAGGCTTATCAGAAAAGGCTAAAACAAATAAACTCCTTGACATCGAATTTGAGCATTTTAGATAAGTCAGTATTCAAGCAAGAAGAAGCAGTCAGATATTTAGGAGAGCTATTAGGTTTTATTTCTACGAGACCTGATAATGATGAAGGTACAGGACCAGATGTATTATGGGAAGATGAGGTTACTCAACAATGTATTGGTTTTGAATTAAAGACTGATAAAAAAAATCCTGCTAACTATTTTAAGAAAGATATTTCTCAAGGTCACGATCATCTTGAATGGATTAGCCAAAACTCTATCAGGAAATGTTTGGGTTTGATATATATTGGAAATGATGGTAAATGCGAGAATAATGCTAATCCATCTCCTGAGATGTATCTTTGTAGTTTATCAATACTTGTTGATATTCGGAATCAGCTAGTTGAAGATATTAAGCAAATTAGGAAAATTGCTCCAGCCGAGCGCAGGGCGAACGCACGGGATTTCTGAAACCCTTGCTGGGCAAGGATCTTGATGAAAAAATAGGCTAAATTAAAAAACGCCAAAACCCTTGCTATTAAAGGATTATTATACTTTAGATGCGTTTGCCCTGCAGCCGAGCGTTATTCTAAGCTACATACTGTTTGCAATACTCATAAATGGGGAATTAAAGCTATATTTTCTAAACTTGGATGTCAAACAATGTTATCTCTCAAACATGAGGTTAATTAAGTCATCTAAAATCACTATATATTCCGTATGTTCCGCAAACAAAAAAAGGGATAAGCAAAATGCCTATCCCCTCAAAAAATCAACTAATCAATGTATCAAGTTCCACTTGTCCAAGAATTGATGTACTCAATTTGATCTGCTGTTAGGCTGTCAATTGTGATACCAATAGCTTGCAACTTCAAACGAGCAATTTCTTGATCGACTTCAACAGGAATTGAGTGCAAACCAGGGGCTAACTTCCCTTTATTCTTCACCAGGAATTCACAAGCCAAAGCTTGGTTTGCAAAACTCATATCCATTACTGCGCTGGGGTGTCCTTCAGCCGCAGCGAGGTTAATCAAGCGTCCTTGTCCGAGAACGACAACTGATTTACCATTTTTCAACTTGTATTCTTCGGTGAAAGGACGAACTTCTTTGATTTCCTTAGCTTGTGCAGCCAAGTATTTCAAATCAAGTTCTAAGTCAAAGTGACCTGAGTTACAAACGATCGCACCGTCTTTCATCACATCGAAGTGTTCACCGCGAACGACGTGCTTGTTACCTGTCACAGTGATAAAAATATCACCTTGGGGTGCAGCTTCAGCCATTGGGAGGACGCGGAAGCCATCCATTACGGCTTCAATTGCCTTGATGGGGTCGATTTCGGTGACGATGACGTTAGCACCCATCCCACGGGCGCGGAGGGCTGTACCTTTACCACACCAGCCATAACCGACGACGACAATGTTTTTACCAGCCAACAAAATATTTGTGGCGCGGATAATGCCATCTAGGGTTGATTGCCCAGTACCATAGCGATTATCAAAGAAGTGCTTGGTGTCAGCATCGTTGACGTTGACTGCGGGGAAGGTGAGTACGCCTTCTCTAAACATGGCGCGTAACCGCACGATACCTGTGGTGGTTTCTTCGGTGCTACCAATCAAATCAGCGATTTGGTGTTGGCGTTGTTGTACCAAAGTTGCAACCACATCGCTACCGTCATCAACAATAATGTTGGGGCGATGATCTAAAGCTATTTGGACGTGGCGGTTATAAGTTTCGTTATCTTCGCCTTTTTGAGCAAAGACGGGAATTTCATGATCGAGGACGAGGCTAGCGGCTACGTCATCTTGGGTTGATAAAGGGTTACTAGCAATTAAAAGCGCGTCTGCACCACCGGCTTTCAGAGCGATCGCCAAATGTGCTGTTTCTGTTGTAATGTGGGCGCAAGCTACAAGGCGTAAACCAGCGAAAGGCTTTTCGATCGCAAAGCGATCGCGAATTTGCTTCAAAACTGGCATTTCGCGTCCAGCCCATTCAATGCGCTGTCTTCCCAAGGCAGCTAGGCCGAGGTCTTTAACCTCGTGCTTTAATCGGGGAGAAGTTGCGGTCATCAAAAGTTACCTCAAAAAATTAAAAAAGTTACGTAAATTTTACGCACTCTACTAGGTTATTGTACAACTTGCGATTTTTGCTTGAAAGAAAGCAAATCACTAGTCAATAGTCCTGAAAACTAGCTTGACGTTTGATTACCCTAATGTCAACTTCATCGCCAGGTTCTTTCTTTTTGTTTTATCTTTGGTAAGAGTAAGACTCTTCTCAGCTTTGCTTGCTGATTCTAAGTACATTGTCATCTATCTAAAGATAGAGGGCAAATAAAACAACATCGAACTTTCATCATCTAAAGAGAAAACCTCAACTTTAGATGGGTACATTTACTCAAAGTAATTGCGGAGGATGGTTATAGAAGTAGTCAATAGTCAATTGTTTTCAAGGAGGTGTTTGAGTGCGTTTTCAATTTTTGGCGTTGGCTTTGCCCGCCGTAGGCATCGCCAGTTCAATGGCCATAGCCGTTGTACCTATAGCAAAAGCCACAGCCCAGATTCCATTTTTACCTCAATTACAAGCTCCCAGCAGTGTCAGTAGTGATTCAAACGATCGGCTTGTCACAGGCTGGATTTATTTAGATGGTCGGCGGTTATTTCAGATCGCAGCATCAAAAGCCAACTTTCCTGAGCGTTCAGAAGATATCCAAAAGAAGTTGGAGACAATTAGCCAAAATTACATTCAATCACCAGCAAAAACAGCAGTCAAGGTACAAGTTCGCAAGGTAAACGACTTACCAGTAATTTATGTCAACGATCAATACCTGATGACGATCACTTCTGAGGATGCTGGACTACGACAGGTAGATATGTTGACATCGGCAAATCAAGTCGCCGAATCGTTACAACAAGACTTGCAACAAGCAAAGCAAGAAAGACAAACTCAATTTTTAATCAACCAAGGTAAAATTGCTGCTGGCACAGGACTGGCAATGATTATCATGAGTTGGGGGATATATAGTTGGCAGCGCCGTTCCAAAAAAAATTCAGTACAATCCATTGCCTCCCAACCTCTTAGATGGCCCCTAAACTCCCCAATTTCACCAGCAGCAGCCCAACCAATTACAACACAACTAAATCAACAGCAACATCGGCATATTCAAGAAGTCAAAAGACGATTGTTTCAGCTAACTCAAGCTGGAATTTGGGGTAGTGGAAGTTTCTTTATCTTGGGTCTATTTCCCTACACACGACCATTTCAGTTAGGGATTCTCACAGCGGCCCAATTTCCTTTGCGATTAGGTGTCGTGTTCTTGGGAACTTATGTAGCAATCCGTCTCATCTACGCCCTTATTGACCGCTTCACCACCACTCTAATTAGCAGTGGTGCTTTATTGACTCCAGAAAGTTCTGAACGGCTGCAACTGCGAGTTTCCACATTTTCTGGCGTGACTAAAAGCATCGCTACTGGTATCTGCGTAGGAGTAGGCTTTTTGCTAGCGCTGGTGTCATTGGGGATAGATATCGTTCCCTTGCTAGCGGGTGCGAGTTTGGTTGGTGTTGCATTGTCTCTGGCTTCGCAAAACCTAATTAAAGATGCGATTAATGGTTTCCTGATTATTCTAGAAGACCAGTATGCTTTAGGCGATGTAATTAATGTGGGAGACGTAGGAGGCTTAGTAGAAAATCTGAATCTGCGGATGACCCAACTGCGGGATTCGGAAGGGCGCTTGATCACCATTCCCAATAGTGAAATTAAAATTGTTGCCAATCTTTCCAGTCGTTGGTCACGAGCCGATTTAACGGTTCCCATTGCCTACCAAGCCGATACAGAACACGCTTTGAAGTTGATTGAAACAGTTGCTTTCGAGATGAATCAAGAAATGCAATGGCAGCGTCAAATTTTGGAACCGCCCCAAGTTTTGGGAATAGATCAATTTGGCGATCGCGGTTTGATTATTCGTGTATGGTTTAAAACACAGCCCCTGAAGCAATGGGATGTAGCACGGGAGTTCCGCCGTCGCCTGAAAGTCGCCCTAGACAAAGCCGGAATTTCTATTTCTGTACCTCAACAAGCGATTTGGGTCAATGACGATCAATTGTTAAATTTTCAAGGTAATGGCAAATCTCATTAGAAATTTGGATACATTACCGACCGCATTTTTCAGTTGATTAGACCAAATTCTGTCCTATTGCCCCTTACAAAGGGGCTATGGTGTACCCACAAGTCCGGGACTTACGCAAACAATCGCTGAAAAGAAAGATTTTCTTCTTACGTCATCCAACGGAGTACCCGCAGGTTATTGCCTCTGAGTGGAATGGCACTAAGTTAATGGCAAAGCCCTGATATAACTTGCTTTTTGAGTGTGGGGAGTGGGGGAAGTGTGGGGAGAAAGAGGAGAAATTGAATAACTGCATATCAACAAATGCTGCATTGCCTCCACATCCTCCCACACCTCCCACACCATGCCCTGACGAGGTTTCAGCTTTTCTTAGTGCCATTCGCCTCTGAGTGCTTGTAGTTTGACGTAAGTCCCAAAGTTGAAAAAAGCTTGATTTCCCCTTGAGTCAGCAGTCCAGACCTATGTATTCCCATACGGAGTATGGGAAGGAGAAAATATTTAACATGAAACCTTAATAAATCCTTATATTAATAAAAAGCCACTCTGTCCGTAACCAGAATTAAACTGTTCCTGGATTTATGTTTGTCAACACCTTCATCAAACGTCCAGTCTTAACTACGGTCTGTACGTTTATCATCTTGCTGCTGGGAAGCATCTGTATTCCCATCCTGCCAATTTCTCAGCTACCGGATCTCGCCCCGGTGCAAATCACCGTTAGCTCTAACAATATTGGTGCGGATGCTCAAACAACAGAAAGCAGTGTCACCAACATTATCGAGCGACAAATTAATGGTGTTAAAGATGTATCTTATATATCTTCTAACACGGGTAATGATGGTTCTAGCAATATAACTGTCTCCTTCCCAACTAATGTTAATAGCGATATTGCTCAAGTAAACGTTCAAAATAAAGAAGCACTTGCTTCACCTCAATTGCCAGATACTGTTCAAAGAACAGGTGTCACCGTTGAAACTGCATCAAGCAGTCTCCTTCTGGTTTATGGGTTTTACTCAGAAAATAATGAGTATGACAACATTTTTATCAGTAATTATGTCGATCTTTATATTCTCGATCAAATCAAACGACTTCCTGGTGTAGGAAGTGCCAGGGTTTTTGGAGAACGCAAATATGCCATGCGTCTTTGGCTCGATCCCAACAAGCTGGCCCAACATCAACTAACTCCTCAAGATGTGACAACTGCCCTGCAACAACAAAATATTCAAGTGGGTGCAGGGGCGATTGGTAAGGAACCAGCACCAGATAATCAAAGCTTTGAATTTGCTTTACGGGCAACCAGTCGATTTAAAGATGCGGCTGAATTTGAGGATATGGTGCTGAAGGTGAGTCAAGGTGGCACTAATAGTACTAGCAATAGCACTACCAATGGCACTACGAATAGCACCCTAGTTAAAGTCAGAGATGTCGGTCGAGTTGAACTGGGAGCAGAAAACTATCTTGCTGATGCCAAATTTACCATCCCAGGAAATGCTCCCAAGGCAGCCGTGGGTTTGGGGATATATCAACTTCCGGGTAGTAATGCCCTAGATGTTGCTCATGCTGTTGAAGAGCGGATCGTAGCGCTGGAGAAGAGTTTTCCACCTGGACTAAAAGCACAGTTGGCATTTGATACCACGCCATTTGTAGAAATTTCTTTAGAAGAAGTTCTGCATACTTTGGTTGAGGCGATTATCCTGGTGGTTTTGGTAATTTTCGTCTTTTTGCAAGATTGGCGTACCACGATCATTCCTACTGTTGCGATCCCCGTTTCCCTGATTGGAACATGTGCGGCTCTCTTGGTTTTAGGATTTCAGATTAATACACTGACCTTATTTGGTTTCGTTTTAGCGATCGGGATCGTTGTTGATGATGCCATTATTGTAGTGGAGGCAGTTGCAGTCAAACTGGAGCAGGGCATGAGGCCCTTTGAGGCGGCTGTCGAAGCGATGAAGGAGTTGACTGGGGCAATCATTGCCACTTCACTTGTACTCATGGCGGTATTCATTCCCGTTGCATTCATTCCAGGCACTACAGGGATTGTCTACAAACAATTTGCGTTAACCGTTGCTTGCTCCATTGCCATTTCCACCTTCAATGCTTTAACATTCTCTCCAAGTATGGCAGCCATCCTTATGCGCCCTGCTCAGACTGCACGGGGCCCTTTGGGTTGGTTCTTTACGCAATTTAATCGGGGATTTTCTTGGTTCACACGGCGATATGTCGGGTTTGTTAGCTACCTTACCCATGTCAAACCGATTGTAATTGGGGTTTTCATCACTGGTTTAGTAGCAACGGTTTTAATGTACAGAGCAGTTCCTACCGGGTTTATTCCAGAGGAAGATCAGGGTTACTTCTTTGTAATTGTCCAAGGGCCAGATGGGGTTTCTTTGAAGTACACCGAATCTGTTATGGATCGGGTTGTCAAAGAAGTAACATCGGCTCCCGAAGTTAGAGCTAGTTTTATGATCAGTGGCTTTGGTTTCGATGGTAATGCTTCTAATTTAGGTATTGCCTTTGCTAATCTGAAACCCTGGAAAGAAAGAGCTAAAGAATCTGAGTCTGTCTATGGCATACTTCAGAGGCTAAACAAAAAGCTCTCGACAATTACAGAAGCTAGAGCGATCGCAGTGAATGCTCCTCCAGTTAGAGGGTTAAGTAGTACAGGTGGTTTTGAGTTTATCATTCAAGACCGAACTGGAAGTGCGCCGATTGAAACCCTAGTTGAGACTGCTAAAAAATTTATTGCAGCCGCAAATAAAAAGCCTGTTTTACAACGAGTTTTCACTCAGTTCACCGCAGACACTCCCCAATTTGACATTCAGGTAAACCGCAACCAAGCCAAAGCTCTCAATGTGGAGATTAACGACATCTTTGGAGCGTTGCAAACTTACTTGGGGTCGCAATATGTAAATAACTTTGTCCAAGGACAGCGACAGTATCGAGTATACGTCCAAGCAGATGGGGTTTTTCGCTCTAATCCAGATGATATTGGCAAACTCTATGTTCGCTCTGCAAACGGGGCGATGATTCCGTTGAGCAGTTTGGTGAAAGTTACTCCCTTTGTGGGGCCAAAAACCGTCTCCCATTACAACTTGTACCGATCAATCAAAGTCCAGGGCGCTCCTGCTCCCGGTTCTAGTTCTGGAGAGGCGATTAAAGCGATGGAGCAAGTAGCAGCAGAGGTCTTACCTCAAGGATTTGGTTATGAGTGGACAGGGACTTATCTCCAGGAGAAGACATCAGGGGGAGCTACGGGCTTAATTTTTGCTTTAGCGATCGTTATTGTCTTTTTGGTGTTGGCGGCTCAGTATGAAAGCTATGTTGACCCAATCATTATTTTGCTGACAGTTCCCCTAGCAGTTTTGGGAGCGATGACGGCGATTTGGCTACGTTCCAATATTTTCATGGCAGGTAGTCTCTTCCCCAAAGTAGTGGATGATATCTATTGCCAAGTGGGTCTAGTAACTTTGATTGGTCTAGCTGCAAAAAACGCGATTTTAGTCGTGGAATTTGCCAATCAGCTGCATGAGCAAGGTATGAGCTACACACGCGCGGCGGTGAAAGCGGGACAAGAACGTCTGCGACCAATCTTAATGACTTCTTTTGCAGCGCTGTTAGGATTTTTGCCCTTGGTGATCTCTCAAGGGGCTGGAGCCAGTAGCCGTTGGTCTTTAGGAACAGCGCTCTTTGGAGGGTTGATGCTTTCCACGTTCTTGAGTTTGTTCTTGGTGCCAATTTTGTATATCTTAGTCAAGACCCTAGCTCAGTCCATATTTTCTCGGAAGCGATCGGGTGGCTCAAAACCTCCAGATTATCCTAATGAAGCTTCGGGATCTGAACATAAGGCTTTACCTGCTGGCTCAACTCAGCCAGAAACACAACTTAGGTCTCAGCAGGACGGGATAACCTGATTTTTACCATCCTGTATCTTTTCTGCCAACTCTACCGTGTAAACACAAGGCTTGCTCTAATTCCCTCCTTTTTAAGGAGGGTTAGAGAGAATCAAGCCTTAACTCAAGCGTATTGCACTATGGACAAAGCCTTCAGTAGTGAGAAAGTGATGTTCATAACATCCTCTAACTCTGATACCATTTTCTGTAATTTCCTGCTTGCTAAAAAAGTTAGTCGAATAGAAATTAAGTACTGAGATAAGGAAAAGTGAAATGGGACTTAGCGAAGGACTTTTGAACCCGACCAAAAAAGCGATGGTCGTAGATGAATGTTGCAACATGATAGAAGTACAGCTTGCATCCAAGTCAGGTATGAGCGGCATAGCTTTGAAAACTGCCTTTGCTGCTCTCAAAGGTGTCAAGCCAGGGTATATCCCCTACGTAGTTGAGCAGATCCTGCCACAGTGCCTCACCGCACTTGATCCCATGTGGAGCGAAGGTGTACAGAAAGGCGATCCAATTGGACACTTGAGTGCAAACCGCTCTCATACGGCAGATGCGCTACTGGGTGTCACTGATGCTAGAGTCAAGAATGCCAAGCGCCAAATCGTGCGAGGAACCTATGAAAAACTTCGCGGTTCAGCCAAAAAGCACGTAGAAGAAGCTATTCCAGACTTAGCCAAAGTAATCGATAATTACACTAAGGTTTGAGGCATAAGGTAGATCGCGCAGCGTGTCGCAGACAAGGCAGGAGCAGGATTACTAATAGGATTCGACCCCTCCTAAATTGAAGCCACTGAACTCTCGTAAGAAAGCAGAAAGCTGACACAACATTGGGGGTCTGAAACCCAAGACTCTAGCAATTGATAAACGTATGCCGCCGTTCGATGCGTCGATAACTGGCATACGGAGCAGATATTAGACATCTTCGAAAATAAATGTAGAGACTTAGCAGTGCTACGTCTCTACAAGGGTTCTGGATAAAACATATTTGATTTCTGGAGATGTTTATGTACTTCTAGCACAAAAGTGGCTGGCTAAGGTCTTAAAAATAACATATCTGCTAAACTTCCTGATATTTTCCGAGTTAGCTTGAAACAGCAAATAATCAGAAACTATCTGAATTATTGTTTTAATAGGCTTGCAATTATGAAAAAACTTACCGTTTTTCGATACCGCACTTATGGACTAATTGGTTTAATATCCTTAACCGCCGTATTAAGTACAACTACATCTGCCCTAACACAGTTAGCAAGCGATTCCCCAATTGGGCAAACTCCTATCCCTGCTTCTAACTTAATCTGGCCAACTCAAGGGTTTATTTCTCAAGGCTTTCGCAAATATCAACATGAAGGAATTGATATTGCAGGGGCATCTGGAACCCCAGTTGTTGCTGCTGCATCGGGTACTGTTGTCAAAGCAGGTTGGGATAATTGGGGGTTAGGCAATGCCATAACTATTAAGCATCTTGACGGTAGCACTACTGTTTATGGTCATAATCGCCGTTTGCTGGTGAGCAAGGATCAACAGGTCATTCAAGGTCAAATTATTGCTGAGATGGGATCTACAGGCAATAGTACAGCACCTCATCTCCATTTTGAAGTGCATCCAAATGGTCGAATAGCAGTTGATCCCCTTCGTCTATTGACATCTTTAACTGCAAGTGTTTCCCCTGCTTCTAAAATTCAGCAAGTGGATAACCCGAACCGCCCAGTCTCGACACCCCCCGTAGCAAAGCAAGTTTCACCTTCATTGCCTCCAATGGGTTTTGCACCTATAAGCAGTGATACTAATTGCAATGGAGTTACCATTATTGATGGTGAAACTGCAAATATTCGTGTCAAGGTCTGTGAAGAAAATGGGCAGTTATTTTATATTGGGCGGTTGAAGCAAGACCCAAGCAAGCCTATAAAAATACCAGCTTTGAATATTGGTAAAGGCAGATATCGAGCAGATAATGGTAGTTTTTATTATTTAGTCAGCCCTGAAAGAGTGGAAGTTTGGCGAAATGGCACTCAAATGCGTTCTGACAAATTTTATACTTTAACAAAATCACCATAAAGTTAGTATTTAATGTTTGACTATGGCTTGAGTTGATTAATTTGCTCAGTGATTCCATAGTTATCTATATATTCTTAGGACTTACGCACGAGTTACGGAATAACGAACCACAGAGGCACAGAGGGCACGGAGAAATCAGAGTTTGAGAGATAATTTGCGTAAGTCCTAATTCTGTAGAAATTATCAATTGTGATGCGAGGCTTGATTTTTGTTTAAGTCCTCTTAAAAGAGATAACCAGGGCGTAGGATGTCACTTATGCTGCTGACAGAGATATGTTCAACTTAACCAGATTTACGTTTGATAATTATCAATCGCATTTGGTCATAAGTAATTTCCTATCGCTCTGGTGCTTGTTTGGCGGTGAAGTTTCGCCAAAAGTATAAAAGTAAAGGGCTTTTCAAGCCTATAACAATCGTTACTATTTTGTTGTATGAATGGACACAATTTTTGCTAGCTTTCAAATTTCTTCAAGCCTGACATAACACCAACTCGCAATGCTCTTTAAAAATAAAGTGCCAAATTAACCTTCAGCACTTTCAGCACGGATGGGAATTACAATTCCTTCGCGCAGTAGTGCATCTGTAAAAATCTTCCGAAGAACGCGTTGAATCTGAAGATGTTTTCCTGGCTTCACCTTCGTTAATGTCCGCAGCAACAAGTTAGATTCTCCAAGGCTTTCCACTCCATCTATCTGTGTACCTTCGAGTACATCTGGATCGTTTGTTTTTAACTGTTGTCCTACCTCCTCAATCACTTTGTACACATGAGCTAAGTTGGAATTATAGGGCACACCAACTTCCACTACTGCAAAGATATACTGTTTAGAATAATTGGTAATTGAGCCAATATCTCCATTGCGAATAATCTGCAATTGACCATTGGGATGTCTAATACGAGTGGTTCTGAGTTCAATTGCCTCAACAACACCTTCAACAGCCCTCTCTTCGACTTTCCCAGCCTCGATATAATCACCCACTAAGTAGTAGTTTTCAAACAGAATAAAGAAGCCGCAGACTATATCGTTTATCAGTGTCTGTGCCCCTAAACCTACAGCTATACCGACAATACCAGCACCTGCAAGTATAGGAGTTGGGTCAATGTCAAGAGTATAGAGAATAGAGATAATAGCAGCAAAGTATACAAAATATTGTAAGAAACTACGAAAAAGAGGAACGAGTGTCAAGCGTCTACTTCTTTGAATATCAGTTAGATTCCGGTCTTTAAACAGCACCTCTTCAACAAGTAGGTAAACGACTTCAAACAACACACGACTAATGAAGATGATGCCGATGATCTTGATGATTCGCGGGCCAAAAGCTGCAATATTGGCGATTAACTGTACCTGTTGAATCACTAATGTTGCCATGCAGACATAAATTACAAACTCCAAACACCGCTTTAAAAAGGGTATCAGGTGTCGGAGGCGATCGTAGAATCTTAAGAGGTTATCAGGGTTGGAGTATCTGACGCTGAGAGCATCGAGAAAATCAACTACCGCCGCGACTGCTTTGAGAATCAGCAACCCGACGGCAATAATTAAATAGATTCGCAGTGCAATGTACAAATATTCCGAAACCGTTGCTGGCAATTTGAGAAACTGGGCACACAGAATGACAGCCCACAGCCAGATTCCACCGCTAATTCTGTGATAGAGGGCGTTAAAGAAAGCATCAATACTTTCATCATCGGCAGTATTTTTTTCTAAGTTTTTGGCGCGAGTGCTAGCTACCTTCAGCCAATATTTCAGAAATTTCAGTGCGATCGCAGCTAATATGAAAGTGCCAATGCTCTGAGCTATGCCAATTCCTAGAGTTATCCAAAATCCTGATGGAATACGCTCAAGCATTGCTATGGTGTATTGTTGAAGGTTTTCGCCACGATAAACTAGATAACCATTAGCACCCACAATCAAAATACATGACACCAAGCAAGCAAGTAACAATAACCCTGTGATGTTCCGACGCAAGGTTTTGATACTCCTATCTTCGCTCTTTAATTTTGTAAATAGCTTGAATAACTTGTTTACAAACCAGTTCAGTAATAAAAAAACAAAGATTACAAGGCTGACTTCAGCTAAAATGATTAATATATTCATGCGCGCTCGTAAAACTTAAATAATTTAAGTGTTTTATTATCAAAACCTATTGAGAGATACCTTGATATCTCTATAAGATAGATGATAATTATTTCATATAATCATCTGTTGTCAAGCTATTAACATTTAAATCACTTTATATTTAAGTGATGATTTCCAAAAAGCCTTTAAGGAAGATATTTGTGTAATTCCGGCTTTAAGGGTTACATAAATCACCTTTAAACTGAAAATACTTAAGTGTATGTTCATTGATAAGCGATCAAATTCCAGGACTTATACCAATTTTAAAAAAGAATCCAAAAAGAAAGATTTTCGGGTAGGGACAATTGAATTACCCCTACCGCATATAGTTTTGCGTAAGTTCTAAATTCATATTAGTTATTAGTGAACACTGGTTTAAGCTGCTTAAGCGTAGCCTGTAGCAAGCTGTTAATTAACCGGATTGAAGAAGAATTCAGAAGTCAGAATTCAGGAGTCAGAATAAATCAGTCGGGGATTCAGACCCGCGACTGATTAAAGACCACCAAACCTACGATTTGGTGGGGGTGTTAAACCCGGCTATTCATCCGCCACTCGCACAGAATTCATTCTGAATTCTGACTCCTGACTCCTGAATTCTGTTCGATAAACTACATATACCAAAATACATAAAGCAGAAACTGAGGACTGGGAAATAATATTTTTTACTCAGTAATCTCAAGTCAAATGGGTGGAAATAAACCAAGCTATATTAAAAAATATAAATTGACTACCCCTTTAGATATAGTAGTTATTACAGCAGAGGAAATGAAACTGGTACTAAAGGAAAGATTTAGGCTCAATATCCTGACAGTTTATCTGTACCACACAATTTCTTCCTTGTGCTTTTGCCTGGTAGAGTCCCTGGTCAGCAGCAGCAATTAAGGTTGCGGGAGATAATTGGCTATGAGGAGTGATGGTTGCCACACCAAGACTTAGAGTGATGAATTCGCTAACCTGGGAATGGGGATGAGGCATTTTTAATGCACTAATATTGGTCTGAATATCTCTTGCAACTGCAATGGCCCCTTCAATATCAGTATTCGGTAAAATAACTGCAAACTCTTCTCCACCATAACGAGCAACTAAATCAGCAGGGCGTTTAACTGTCTGAGAGATTACCTTGGCAACCTGTCTGAGGGCATCATCTCCTGCCAGATGTCCATGTGTATCGTTGTAAAGCTTAAAGTAATCGACATCGCACAAAATCAAAGATAGCGAACCTTGCTCTCGTGCCAACCGTTGCCACTGTGTGTTGAATGTGTCATCAAAGCAGCGTCGATTTCCCACTTGGGTCAGACCATCCGAACAGGCAAGGCGCTGTAATTCCTGGTTTGCTTGTTGTAATTGGTGGTAAAGTTCTGATTGCTGAATAGCGATCGCAGCTTGTCCCGCTAACTGGTTAAACAAGTTAATCTCCGATTGCTGCCATTGTCTGGCATTACGGCATTGATGAGCAATCAATAGTCCCCACAAACGCTCTTTCTGCAAGATAGGCACGACAAGGTTTGCCCGGATTTGCAAACTTCGCAGGAGGTCAAGATGACACGGCGATAATCCAGCAGTTTCAACGTCTTCGATTGCTCTGGTGTTACCTTGTTGAAAGTAAATTGCACGGGTAGATTTAAAACATGTGTCCATAACGTGAAATCCCAGAATGGACATACACTCTTCTGCTAAGGATTCTACAGCTACTAACCCACTCCAGTCTGACTCAAACTGGTAAATTATTACTCGGTCTACCTCAAACAGTTGCCGCACTTCGGCTGCTGTGGTTTGCAAAATCTCGTCTAACTCTAACGATTGTCGAATGCGCTGCGTCACAGCCGCAACAATTCGCTCGGACTCATTTTGGTGTTGGACATGCCGCTCAACCAGCTTAGAATCTGTCGATGCTACATTTAACGTGATTGGATCAAAGTGAGGGGTTGTAGTGACAGGCACTGCACTAGGTTTAGCAATTAAATAGCCTTGAGCAAGATTTGCACCTCGTTCTCGCAGCCAGTTCAGTTCCTCAATACACTCAATTCCTTCAGCAACGGTCTGGATGTTTAACTTTTGAGTAATCTCTAAAAGCTTCTCGGTAATCGAAGCTTTGTAAAGGTCTTGATGTACATCTCGAATTAACTCCATATCCAGCTTGATAAAGTCTGGACGTAACTGATGCAGCAAGTTTAGGCTGGAATAGCCAGAACCAAGGTCATCAAGAGCTACTAAAAATCCAGCATCCCGGTAGTATTTAAGCACTGCCTTGAGATGGGTTAAATCTTGAGGATTATCTGATTCTACAACTTCAAAGACAACGCGATCGTGGGAAATTTCGGCAGTATCAATTGCCTCAACTGAACTACTGAGGCAAAAAGCTGGATCGTAAAGTGATGTTGGCGCAAAATTGATGAAGATATGCCCACTCACTTTATACCGACTGAATTCAGTGATTGCGCTGAGGCGAGCAATTTGGTCGAGTTGTGGTATTAGTCCGGCTTCGGTTGCTAACTCCATAATTGGTGTCGGTAGCATTAAATTGCCTTCTTCATCCAGCCCCCGCAAGAGCGATTCATATCCAAAAATCTGCGATGTATCGTTAATTGAGACAATTGGTTGAAAGTAACTGGTAAATCGTTCCGTTGCCAACATTTCAACTAGCCAGTCGGATTGGTTCAACTTAATGAAGCGTTGTAATGAGGCTATGTCACTAAAATCATGGAGTTGAGGTTGGATATTACCTTGAGTGAAAAGGACTTGCGTCTCTTTTAATTCTCTAGGTGCAAGTAGTTTGGCCAGGTTACGGGCAATTTCTATAGACTGTCCGGGTTTACACTTCAAACTCAAACCTGGTCGCTCGTGCATCAGTTCATACTCAAGTCTAAGCTGCTGTAGGTAGGAGGTGACTTTTTTGAGGGTATGTGTAACGGGAAACCAGAGAAAGAGCCTGCCTGCCTCCTTAGTCTGGCAGCGTGCAACATTGCGACAAGCACAGGTTTTGGAGATAGAACATATCTGGCTCATAGCTAACTACTTTGTTCAATCAAATTTATTTTATTATTCCCACTATTTTTACAATAAAAGATAAACTATGCTTCAAATATATGAAGATTTGATGAGTTCGGTAATTTGAAGAATTTGGTGTATCAAATAACAGAGCAGCACATCTATAGCTTTGTATTAAAGGTTTAAGTAATAGTCGATCAATTTTCTAGAATAAAGCAAATTAATAAGAGTTAGATAAAAAATTTAAGCCATGAAATAAAAAGAAAAATTAGCTAGGTAAGGAATAATTTTTTGCTAGACTAATTTAGCTTGACCTTATCCATATCGTTAACTGATGCGCTTGGTGTTAGTTTTTACATCACTCAAGTAGGCTGACAGATAAGATAGTTAAGTAATTAATTTCAAAAATAAGAGTAGATACGTTGCAATGAAACATCTCTACTCGCCAAGATAGTGGAGAATTGCGATCGCTGGAGATTTTGTATTATTTTTTAACCACAGATTCACATAGATAATTCATCGGTATCAATCTGTGGTTTCATTTTCATAAAATTGACTTTTGCACAAAGTTTACTGTTTCATTCAGCAGATGAAACACTTGGTATTGCAGAACGAATTGCACTAATAAAGTTTTGAGCATAATTCTGCGTTGAAAAATCTAAAGCGCGTTGTCTGGCAGCTATTCCTGCACTGCGGGCAAATTCTTGTTCGTCAAGATAGCGGAGAATTGCGATCGCTAATTTATCCGCATCGCCGTAAGGTGTTAATAGTCCATTCATCCCATCGGTAATAATCTCTGTCGGGCCGCCTGCATCGCCAGCAATCACAGGTTTACCCAGCGCCATCGCTTCAATAATCACAATTCCGAAGGGTTCTTTATCCGAAGCATGAACGAATACATCCATTGCCTGCACCCACTCCGGGATATTACGCTGTAGTCCAGCCATAATTACTTGCTTTTTCAAGCCCAAGTTTGTGATTTCTGCTTTTAAAAAGTCCTCATAGTCTGGTTCCAAATCGTGCTTGCCGCCAACTACCACACAATGAGCATCAGGATACTTCTCTAAAATTTTGGGCATCGCTTGCACTAATACGTGCATTCCCTTCCATCGTTGCAATCGTCCCACAATTCCAATCAGTGGGCCGTGTAAAGGTAAGCCTAGTTTTCGGCGTGCTTCTTCTGGAGTTGGCAAAGCATCAGGCTCAAATCGGTCTAGCGCGACACCGGGATAAACCAAGGGTGTTGGCCTGTGGGGCCAAATCTCTGCTTGTGCTTGCTTACCATCTTGAGAGAGAGTGATAATTGCGCGGGCTGGGATTAAAGTAGCGAGTCGCACCAACCAAGTTTTATCGCTAGGTACTTCTAGCTGATACCATACAGCAGGCAAACCAGCCAGCATTGCCGCCAAGCCTCCAGATATATGCGTAATCCACATCCAATTGACAATTATATCTGCACGTTCGCGGCGTGCGATCGCAGCTATCTGAAAAACAGCACCAATAAAACGGTGGATTTGGCGTAAACGTCCACTTTCTACAACTCGCGCATCAATACCAAGGGACTTTACTTGTTCTACCATCGGGCCGTGTTCTAAAAATATCACTAGCCACTCAACACCAGCATTACGTCCCTGCTGTACCAAATCCCAAAGCATCATTTCACCGCCGCCTCGTTGTTCGGCTAGTGGCATTACAATAATTGCTTTCATAATTTAATCAGTCCTATTTAAGTTGTCAGATTTTGTTGTTTAACTCAATTCATATTTATCGAACAGAATTCAGGAGTCAGGAGTCAGAATTCAGAATAAATTCTTAGCACAGCGTCTCGTAGAGAGGAACGAGTGTCGTGTCTTGATTCTGACTCCCAGGGCGAACGCACGGGATTTCTGAAACCCTTGCTGGGCAAGGATCTTGATGAAAAAATAGGCTAAATTAAAAAACGCCAAAACCCTTGCTATTAAAGGATTCTTATACTTTAGATGCGTTTGCCCTGTTCTGACTCCTGAATTCTGACTTCTGAATTCTTCTTCAAGAATTCTTGGGATTGCTATAGTATTTATGTCCTGCCATAGCCATAGCTAAAAATCCCCAAAGAATCATCCCTGCTACACTTAACATTCCACTACCAATAATTAGCTGTGTAGCAGAACTGATACCAATGGCGCGGGCAGCACTAATAAAACTATCAAAACGGCCTTCACCATAACTGCTAACACTAATAATTAACAAGATTAATCCACCCATATAAAAAATGGCTCCAAACCAACCAAGGGTGAAAAACATATCTAAAATGCCACTATCAATCACCACTACTTCAATTTGACCAGTTTTTTCGTTGACTTTCCAAATATTTCCTAAGCCGTTACCTAAACCATTAGAAAGTGCTAGACCAAGGTTTTTGTCATAACTTCCCGATCTATCTTTAAAACTTGTATCATCTTGAAGATTAGAAAAAGTTTCCAAACGGGCTGATATAACTCCAGCAATTGGCTCAATAGTTGTCAATGGCACAACACAAATTGCCATCACCGCAATTATAACGATCAAGCGCATTTGAATTCGCGCCTTGACTGAACCCACAATCATAATTATTCCAAATAACCAGCCTCCCCAATTAGTCCGCGCTTGTGTTAGTAAAAACGATAAGTAGCCAACAGCTGAAGCAGGAAAAATTAAATTTCCCGAACTGGTAAATAACAACAGTAAACCAGCTTGCATGACGGAACCAAAAGGGCCGACTGAGTGCAATGTACTCCAGACACGCATCCCGAAAGGTACAGGGTTCCCAGAACTCATAAATAGTTTTGATTGGATGAGCCAATACCTATCCCACTCAGGAGCTACTACAAATTGATATATGCCATAAGTTCCTAAAATTAGCACACACCAAAGAAATGTTCGCTGAATATTCTGGCGATAGCTAGGATAATCTCGCCAGTTTATAAATAAGTGAAAAGCGAAGATAATCGGACTGAGCCAATCCAGCAGTCCGCGTGCTACAGGGATTGGTGGATTATAAATCAGACCGATGAGAAAGCCATAAAAGACTCCGATAAAAGCCATAACAAACGGCAAACCCCCTTGACGTGAGGCACGGGGAAAATGTCGCAAGAATGTTGCTATAGTTACAAACACTACTAAGTATGGTGCTATGAGCATCTGCCGGGTAGCGTCCCAGCCCACCCGATAGTCAACTAAGCGAGTAGCTAAGGGCGTGAGAAACCATATCCACCAGGTAAAGCTGATGTAGAGAATGGGATGCCGCAAGTATAAAAACACGGCTACAGCTAAAGCTGTCACCGGATAAATTAGGCGCAATGCAGCAGTAGCACCAGCAAAATAGCAAACTACAATCAGTAGTATAAAGCCTGCGATCGCCATCCACCCCTGTTGCGATCGCTCTTCTGGAGAATAATTTTCTTCTAAAAAACTATTGAAAAGTATCTGTCTAGAATTCATTCAATTTTAGATTTTAGATTTACCAATGCTAACTAGTACAATATCTAAGCTAATTTTTAAGGTTTGTAGTAAGCACTTTAGTGCTTAAATAAGGACTAAAGTCCTTACTACGAACTTTTTATCCATAACTTTTAGCTTTACAGACTACTAGAGCTAAAAAGAAATTAAATTCATTACGAATTACGAATTACGAATTACGAATTGTTTATATCCCTGCCAACGCCCCCGCCAAGATGCCAGCAACTTTTTCCCCGCCAATTGCCCTTGGCTAGGTAAAAATCTCAACCATTGTACGAAACCCAAACTATCGCACGTACCTACAAATACTGCCCAGAATAAAAATACAATCCGGCGGATAAATGGCAAATGCTCTAGTAAAACTAGGGTTTCATTATGGACTAAATTAATAAAGGCAACCTCGTTAAAATTATTTCGCTGATCTTCATCAAAACGTTGTGCAGGATAGTGATCTACAGCAACATTAGGATCATAAATTATCTTCCAACCAGCCCGCTTTAATGCCAGAGTAAATGCCATTTCAAAATGTACTTGCGCTCCAGTACCACGCATCCGCTCATCAAACTGCAATTGTCCGATGGCCTCTTTACGAAAACTCATGTTTACGCCTTTGAGAATATCGACTTCGCGGGGTTCTCCCACTCCCAGATGATGGTTGCCAATCACTCGTCCAAACCACTGCAACTGTCCCACTACTGGGCGAGATTCGTCTTCTAATTTGCTGCCGTGGTATACCCAATCACGCCCTCCCAAACCGCCAAGGCGACTATCTGAGGTAAAGTAAGCGGCGATGCGCTCTAACCAATCTGGGTGTGGTGCAGCATCATCATCAGTAATGGAGACAATATCGCCCTCCACTGCTGCTAATCCGGCATTGAGGGCTGCTACTACACCTGGTTGTGTCACTTTGACAGTATACAGTGGCAGATTGGGCGCGTTTAATTGCGCCAAAAATTGCCAAGTTTCTGCATCCGTATCGCGGACAACCACTATCACCTGATCGACGGGTTTAATTTGCTCCTGTAGCGCCAAAAGGCAGCGTGATAGGTCTTGTGGACGGCGATAAGTTGGTATCAGAACGGTGTTCCGCATTGCTTAACTCCTCGAATAAATCCACATAAGTTTGTGCCATAGTAGTCCAGCTATGTTTTTCTGCCACAGAACGAGCAGCTTTGCCCATTTGCTGTATGAGGGCGGGACTACTCACCAAAGTCAGCAATGCCACAGCCAAAGCATCAATATCATCTGAGTCGGATAAAACGATGCCACATTCTGGTGTGACTAACTCTCCGCCCCCGGTGGCTGTGGCAGTAATTACTGGCAGTCCTGAAGAAAGTGCTTCTAACAATACGAGACTGCAAGCTTCGTATCGGGAAGGAAAAACAAATAAATCTACGCCTTGCATAATTTGAGGGATATCACGGCGAAATCCCACAAAATGCACGCGCTTACTTAACCCCAAAGAGGCTGCTAACTGAGGGAAAGGGCTATTTTGAGTATGTCCAACTACCACCAAATGTAAATCAGGAACTTTCACCAAGGCGTGCAGTACAGTGTCTAAGTTCTTTCTGGGTGTGCGGATGTCTCCGGCGAACAATGCTAGGGTGACATTTTCCAGTAAACCTAACTTTTGGCGTAGGCGTAGCCCGCCGCAGGCATCGCTTTCACCAGGGGCAAACTCTTCTAAGTCAACGCCATTGATAATTACGCGAATGCGAGAACGCGGTACACCAATGTTGACTAATTCGTGTGCTACTTTTTCTGATACTGCTACGACAACCTGCGCCTTTTGGAAAGCCAGTTTTTCCCAACGTGCATTAAAAGCCGTAAATAGCCATTGGTAAAAACCATATAAATCACGGCGATTGCGGGAAATATGAACAGGCGATCGCAACCATGAACTGTGGACAAAATGTACAGCATTCACATCAGCCGCAGACAGATTAATTGCACCATTGACTTTAACTAAATCAATCTCAGAGCGATTTTTCCGCAACCAATTTGCACTTTTTCTGGCAAATATGAGATTACGCAAAAATTCTGTTGGATAGTCTTTGACTGGAATGGGAATCCAATTAACTTGACTATTCTCCTCTAGTTCTGGTGCGACTTCACTAGCTAATAATGTCAGTTGATGACCACGACGAATTGCTTCATTAGCAACCTCATAGTTTACCCGTCCCTGTCCATCACCTTTCTTAATTTTATGAGTAACAATACAAAGTTTCATCCAATACCTTCTTTAGTAATATAAGCTCACATAGAACCGCAGCCAAAGAACTTAAAATAATCTTCTTTTCTTACCTTCGCGCTCTTTGCGCCCTTTGCGGTTCGTTAAAAGCAGGATTTACGTAAACAATAGCCAAAAAGATAAATTTTCAGATAAGGGCAATTCATTAATTGCCCCTACAAGACTCTACTATTTCGACAACTCTATTAATTTATTTGCCAAAAATTGCGGAGTAAAACTAAGACTTAGTGCGACTAATGTTCGCGCATTAAACTTTTGTTTAGTCAGCGCCTGCCAAAAATAAGGACGTGCTACCGCTATCTCTTTACTTCGCAGCAAACCAATTCCCAAAGTTGTATTAGCCTCTAACCATTTCTGTTGAAAATATGTCCTAAATTGCTGTAACCGAGCGTCTTCCATAAAGACTTGATAACAGAACATTTCGCTTTTAGCTTTACGGATTTTTGCCTGGACATCTCGACTACCACTGAGCATAGTATCAGTTTGCTCATGGGCGCGATATCGCGTCAGTCTTTCTGGATAGTAGTAAGCGCCATAACCCGATATACAACACAGGTAAGTTAAATATAAATCCCACATCCCACCAACTTCTGGAGGAATACTATCCCAATCGACAAGATTATTGCGAATTACACAAGATGCAGCAGTAGGGATACTTTTATCTACCAATCCAACTTTGTAGAAAGGTTGATAAATTCCTTCTTTCAGTTTATCTCGCTTATAACCGCGTGTATTTTTTTCAGTCCCAGCATTATCAATTATGCCATTTGCATCTATGATATATTGGTCACAAAAAGCGAGAATTAATTCAGGATTTGCTTCTAGGATTGGTACAAGCTTTGCTAGAAAGTCTTCATTCCACATATCATCATCATGAAGACTAGCAACATATTTACCTCGTGCCATATTGAAGCCATGCTGCTGATTAGCAAGCATACCTACATTTTGTTGATGTCGCCAAAATCTGATGCGTGAATCACCAAAAGATGCCACAAGTGCTTGAGGATTTTCTGGACTGCAATTATCTGAAACAATAATTTCGATATTTTGATAAGTCTGTTTAATAGCACTAGCGATCGCTTGCTTGAGATAGTCTGGTCGGTTATAGGTAGGGATAATAACGCTGACTAAAGGCTGTTGGCATTCTTGAGATAATGACATATTTTTTTCCTTTATATTTAATAGATAGATAAAAGATGCACCTTTGGAGCAAATTAAGCTTATTTCACTTGAGAAATACTATATAATTTTTTCGTTCTCGAAGTGAAGTCAGCTATTGTTTTTTCATAAATTGTTTGCAGATTATTTACATGAGCAGCCATTGTAAATTCTTTCATCAATAAAGCATGACCTTGTTCGCCCATCTGCCGGCTTTTTTGATAATCTTCATCCAAATAATGAATAGCATCAACTAGCTTTTTGATATCATTACCTGGAACAAGAATACCTGTTTCTCCATCTCGTAAATGCTCTGGAATTCCTCCCACTGCACTACCAATTACAGGACGATAATTAGAGTATGCTTCCAGTGTTACAAGACCGGCAGGTTCAGGCCAGACACTAGGAAAGATGACTGCAAAACACTGTTGATAAAGTTGATTTATTTTGTCAGCATCGCACCAACCATGCCAAGTGATCCGATTACTTAATCCGAGTGTGTTTGCTAACTTTTCTAACCGGGGCCGTTCCCAACCTTCACCTGCAATATCAAGTTGAATTTGCGGATTTGTATGTATTAAGGTTTTAAGTAGCCATTCCAGACCTTTATCAGAAACAATGCGGCCAACAAATAAAATTCTATGATTTTGGTGAACTTCTAAGCTTAGGGGAGCGGTCTTTATTTGCGGTACAGAGATACCACAGTGTAGCGTTACAGTTTGCTCAGAAGGTACGCCGTTTTTAATCAACTCTTGACGCACGTATTCGCTATTAGCGACAAAAGTAATTTTTACCTTTTTTAAGGTATCTAATAACTGATGAGTAATTTGAAGTTCTTTAAGAGTTCTTAACGGTCTACGGCTACCACATTTATCTACTAACTTACCCCAAGTACAACCTAAGTAAGAAAAGTTGCGATCGCAGATTGTCCGTTGCCCTGCTAAATACTTTGTGCCACTAGGACAGTACAATGAGTGATTATGAACACTAAAGACAGTGGGACATTCGCCTGTAAGCTGCAATAGTAAATCTGGGCTGTGGATGTGCAGTAGCTTGAATTGGCTTTGGTCAACACCCTTGAGGGATTTTATCACGCGATCGCTAACTTCGGGTGGTCGATGTTCAAACAGAGAAGCTAAATAAGTTTCAACACCTCCGCCCTCACCTACATCAAAATTGGAGCATTGATAAATCAGGTCTTCTTCAAAAATCCCTCTATGCAAGTGTTTATTATCTTGTTTGGCTTCATTGATTGAGTTAAGCATTAATCACCATCTGTCTTTACGTTACTATTAATTAGATTCCTCATATCAATAGAGGCTTATCTTCATCAACTTATATGCCAACATTAAACCAAAGCTTGTGTCTAACATCACTCACATAATGTCTGAGAGCAATGTTTTTACTTGCAGATTTATCTGGATAAATAAACTGATCTTCTACATTGAGAACATATTTATTTGAGCATAGAGGTTTACCATGATTGTGGTGCATGGTCAAATGTACAATTGTTTGCTCAGTAAAATAACTAGGAACTTCTTGAAGATTTGCTAAACGTTCGATAGCAAAACTCCAGTCAAATTCATGCCTAAATAATATAAATCCACCATTTACAGGATTCAATTTTTCAGACTCATCATAAATAATTCGCTCGTCAAGTGACATCGAACAATCAGGTAGATAAAGAGAGTATTTTTCGTCCGACTTACTCAAATCAATTAAGTCAATCCCGCCAGGAAAAAATAAAATATCCGAATCAGTGTAAATCGTAGTACCATTAACAGGAATCGACATCAATGCCGACAACTTTCTGCCCATTGGATGCAGTTGGGCATAATCAAGAACACATTGAGGTAAATCTGTTCTCAGGAAGTTTTGTAAAAGTATTACCTGAACGCAGGGATGGATACGGCGGAGCAAATTACAACTAGAATCAGTATAACTACCATCGGAAACTACAGTAAATGTCTCTGGAATGCCGACATGACGAATGAATGAGCGAATACTTGCCACTTGTTCTGGTAGATCGCGTTCGCATGATAAGGCATAGATACTTACCGGAACTTGCCGAGTTTGCTTTATCGGGATGTTTACAATCTGAGAAATGGCTGCTTTATATAGAGAACGATTAAATTTACCCTGAATTTTAGCAGTGTGGTAGCCTATATTTACCATTTATTTTTCCTTGTTAAAATTATCAATAACTGAGTAGAGAAATGAATTCGTAATTTATATTTTGTAAATTACGAATTACAGGGCGTAGCCCATTACGAATTACGAATTATAGTATTGCATCTGGTGATATTCCCACAGCTTGCCTTGGCGTGCGAGTAATTCTTGATACTTGCCCTGTTCTACTATCCGTCCTGCTTCTAGTACTACGACTTTATCTGCTTTCGCAATAGTAGAAAGACGGTGAGCGATCGCAATTACTGTTCTACCCACAGATAGCTTTTCTAATGAATCTTGAATTAAGCGCTCGGATACAGAATCTAGGGCGCTAGTTGCTTCATCCAAAATCAAAATTTCTGGGTTCCGTAGTAGCGCCCGTGCGATCGCAATTCGCTGTCTTTGTCCTCCAGATAATCTAACACCCCGATCTCCCAATTGGGTATTAAAACCTTCGGGCATTTCTAAAATAAATTCCAGCGCATTCGCTAATTTAGCAGCTTCTTGAATTTGCTCATTAGTGGCTTGTGGAGTTCCATAAGCAATGTTTTGCCAAACATCAGTATTGAAGATAAATGTATCCTGACTGACAACAGCTATTTGACGACGTAGAGAGTTAATTTCAAACAGTCTTATATCAACTTCGTCGAGATAAACATTTCCCTCTGTTGCATTATAAAAGCGAGGGATTAAATCAGCCAGAGTTGTTTTACCAGCACCAGAGGCTCCAACTAGTGCAGTCATTTTCCCCTTCTCAATGGTTAGGGTAATGTTATGTAGCACTATGTTTTGGTCATCGTAACCGAAATCTACAGATACTAAATTTATTGCCCTTTCTAAAGCTTTAAATTCAAGCTTTCCATTCTTAAAATAATATTTATCGTCACTTTTCAACAGATTTTTAATATTGTCTGCTGAACCGTGTAAGGTACTGAGAAATGCCCGCGTGCCATTAATATCTTGAACAAACGGGACAAAGCGAAATAGCACAAAGAAAAATGTTAACAAAGAAGCGACTTGTAGCGTTCCATTACTAACCAGGCTAGTGAATGCCAAAACAATCATTCCCACCAACACCGTAGTAGCTGCTCCTTCGGCAATTGGTTTGACAAGTGTCCATGTGAATACAACTTTAGTTGTAGAACTCACCACCTTATCGCTAGCTTTGTAGTAACGCTGGCGTTCAAATTCTTGAGTACCACAAGAATGAACAGTGCGAATACCATTAATAAATTCTATGGCTGTTGATGTAAAGTTAGCATTAGCAGTTGTCATGCCAAAACTGGATTCTCTAACTCTGGCATTCAGATTAGATAACCCTACACCTAAAAGTGTAAATAGTAATGCTGAAATTACAGTTAGTTGCCATGATATCAAAAACATTGAGATTAAGTAGACAAGAGTTGTTATGCCTCTAGTTACTAAAAAGGCTGCACCACTGAAACCCTGTCTAATTCTTTCTATTTCTGTGGTTATTGTGTTAATTAGTTCACCAGAACGAGTTTTGGCAAAGTAACTTAACGATAAGGATTGTAATTGTTCAAAAATTTGCTTGCGTAAGCGATCGCCAAAATACAGTTGGGATAGTTCAGTATAAACTAGTCCAAAATAATTGAAGGCGACACGTAACCAAGTACTTAATAATATCAGTGAAGATATACGGTAGAGACGGTTAATTGATGATGACTTAGATCCTAAGACCAAAGTATCAAACCATTCTATTCCTGTTTGGACAGGTTGAGCATTTGGACTAGTTAAGCTTTGCAAGAATGAGAGTAAAAAACCAATGCTTACTCCTTCAAAGGTTGCTGCTAAAATTGAGAATGTTAGAGCTAAAATTACTATTTTGCGAAAGTGTTTAAATTCTCGCAATATCAAATAGTTGTCTTGCCAAAACCTGGAAGCTTTGAGCAAACTACGGAATTTTTGAGGGAGTTGAGAATTCATCGATTTTATAATAATAGTTTGGCAAGGTAGAGAGACCGCTATAGATGCAATGTAAGTAATTTTTGTGTTAGCCTCAGTGCGGTAGATGAAATCATCAATTACCGCACAGATGAATTACAGTGTTTGGCTATCTAGATGTAACAGGGGAGATGCCTCTACTTCCCAGGAAGCTTTAATGTCTGGTAGTTTATTTAGGTGTACTGCATCTTCCAAAGTCCAGCAATGAGATCCACCACCAGTCAAACTCATATCACCCCGTAGCACGTTAAATAACTGGGGCAGATTATCGAGATTGTGTTTAACTATCCAATGCCCTAACGGTGTGATATTGTGCGTGCAAAACTTCATCGCTTGAAAGAGTTTACCCCGTTCTCCAACACGCCATTCACGACAAAAAAGCGATCCTGGTGAATAAACCTGCATTAATGCTATCAATCCCAGCATGACTGGACTTACTAATACCAGCAATACTAAAGCAGCAATCCAATCAATTAATCGCTGCAATTGTCTCCAGGGTTGATTAGAAGGTTTATTGCCAGCAGGTATGCTTAGGAATATTGGTTTTTGAGCTTCTTGACACGCATCTGCCCAAAACCTCAGCAAAGCCTCACCCAGCTTTGGATCTATGCTTACCAAACTTACTGGAGAATGTTGTAAGCATTCTACTAGCGATCGCTTACTATTTAATGCAGGCAGATATGGTTGTTTAACTCGTCCAGGCTGCTTCACCAACAACTGACCCCGCCGCCACAGGAGTGTGCAGTACCCACGATTATCTTGGTGTTCCTGGGTTACATCATATAAATTCTCTAGAGTTGGAATTATTGAAGCTGTCATAATGTCTTTGGGTTTATACAGAAGTGAATTACTGAGGCGTTATCAAAGGCTATCAATGCCAAAGACCCAAATCCGAATCTTGTTGTAAGTCCAAAAAGTTGGAGATAATTGAGGGCAAAAATATGTTATTGCTATTTGCCACTCAGTCAAGCACATATTGTCCAGGATTCTGCTGGTGTAGAGGTTTACAAATCAACGTTACTATCAATATTCATGGGCAATCGGTATTTTCCGGTAACTACTGAAAGTAGAAATATGTAGAGGGAAATTACCCATAAATCTATATCTACGTTTAATTGTACTGAGGTGTTTCTTGTGTCGATAGATTTAACAAAACCACTCCACCCTTGTCTTCTAGCCTTTATGAAGGTGCTTTAATCTCTAGAATATAAGACTATCTAGAAATAGCGATCGCTCAAATAAATTCTTTATTTACTCTTTAAAGAGCCAGTAATTTCTCTGAAAACCCATAAAGATCGCATAAATATACTAAAATTTTCCTGATAGCAATAAAATTAATTTTGTTCATAAAAAAGTAGGGTAGCACAGCTGCGCTACCCTACAGTATGTTGCATTTAAACTAATTTAGATTCCCGATTTATATAAAGAAGTCGGGGATCAATCGTAGCCATACTAGCTACTTTTCTACAGCTTGACGGAGAGCCAATTGCTGTTGTTTGATATAAGGTACGTAATTACTGCTAGAGTTTGATACCCCATTAGCTACAACCCCAATCAGGTTTAACTTACTTAGCATTGCTGTAGCTTGAGTAAGCTGGCTTCGAGTCACAATACCAATGCTTGCCACCATGACCACGCTACGACAAGATGAGGCAGTAAGCATGGCATCCACCAAACCAAGAACTGGGGGAGCATCTATGAGTACCAAATCATAGTTTTCCTCAAAAGCTGCCATCAATTGCATCATTCGGGGAGAACTCAACAGATTCGCTGGGTCAGCAGGTTTGGGCCCAGCAGTCAAAATATCGATGTAGGCGGAACCTGCGTATTGAAGACTAATCTGGCTGGGTAGACTTGCATCACTCGCCAATAGAGTTGACAGCCCCTGTTCATTAGGAAGATTCAGTTGGTGGTGCAGGCTAGGATCGCGTAAGTTGGCATCAATTAGTAATACCCTTTTGTGTAAACGAGCAGCACTCATCGCTAAACCTAACGCCAAAGCTGACTTACCCTCATCTGGTAAAGCTGAGGTAATCATCAAAGACTTCAAGTTAGCAACAGTATTTAAAAGTTCAATATTCTTGTAAATCAGATCCAGCGATTCCCAACGTGGTGGAGATTGCAGTACCTGAATTGTCCAAGGGGCGAGAACTTCTGGCTTGCCAAAGGGCAATTTAATCATTGATTCTCTGGGTTTAGCTGGCGGTAACTTGGGGGTTGTTCCCAACAAAGGTAGAGCCATTTGCTTCTCTAACTCAGCAGTGGTATGAACTGCATCATCAGCCGAATCTCGAATAAAGGCAGCAATGCCTCCTAACATCAACCCAACCACAGCACCTAACAGCAAGTTCTGTTGGAGATTGGGGCCTAATTGTGCGCCTTTTTGGGGATCTTCTACCACTTCCCAATTAAATCCACCCTTGGAAAGTTCTTGCCGCAATTGCTGTTCTGCTCTTAAAAGCTGCTCTAACCTTTCACGACTAAATTGCAACTGCGGTAGCATCCGATTGTAATAAGCCAAAAGAGGCGGGAAGCGTTTGATTTCCAAACGTAGCTCGTTTTCTTTCTGAGCTAAACTTTGATCACGAGCAGTTAAGGCAACTATATTAGTCTGCGTTTCCACTAACTGACCAGCAAGGCTAAGATCAATTTGCCCAAGTTGCCCTTTTTCAAGAAGAGAGTCTCCAGAAGTGAATGCACTAGCAGATTTTTCGCCTAAAGTTCTTCCTACTTCTTGTTGCAATAATTCCTTCTGTCCCTGAAGCTGTTCTTTGAGCTTTTGCACACTCGGAGTCTGATCTGTAAAGCGTAAGCGTTCTTGTGCTAGCGCCAATTCGCTTTTTTGGATTTCGTTCAGTAAGCCTTGATAGCGAGTAGACTGACTCAAACGAGAAGCAACTAAAGCATTTTGAGGAGAACGGTTAAGTTGTTCTTCCAAAGATTTTTGGCGTGCTAAGGCTTCGCCATACTGAGCGCGAGTTGTCTGTCTTTCTTGAGCAATATTATTCAAAGCTGTCTCAATGGCTTTGGCCTGTGACTCTGGATCAATTAAGTTCTGATTTCTGCGAAATCTTTGTAAATTAGTCTCAGATGCGTTTACTTCTTCACTGGCTTTACTTAACTGTTCCCTAATAATTTGCAGACCTTTTTGTAACCGCGAAGTCTGCTGTTGTTTGTTATATTCCAGATAAACTTGTCGAATTGCACCCAGAACTTTTTGTGTCTTTTCTGGATCTCCAGCAGTGTATTCAACTTGAAAGATTTTTGTAGCGACATTATCTTCTTTGCTTCTCAATTGAGTTAAGACTAAAGAAGCTTTAATTTCACCTGTACTGATATCTGGATAATCAGACTGAAGTTTATCAACTGCTTTTTGGATAAGTCCAGAACTCTGCATCAAGTTAAGCTGAGTTGCTGTATCTATGACAATATTAGAGTCGGTAAACTGGCTATCTACCCCTGCTCCTTCTTTTTTACCTTGATAGTTAGATTCTACTAGCAGTTGCATTGAACTTTTATAAGTTGGTTTAGTTTTTAAAGTTACGATGCCTGCTATAGCAACAGAACTAATTAATACTGCTAAAAACCAAGGAAATCTTCGCACAAATACGGCAAATAATTGTCCGTAACTTGGCTCAGTTTCAGAAGCTGAATTTATTTGAGGATTTAGGCTAGTTTGAACCACTTTTATTATCCTTGTCTTCAAGAATTACGCTAAGAGATATCCCGAAGAGTACCTATTTTTAACAACCTGCCGAGGACGAGGCAGAAAAAAATAGGTAATCTTATAGTGTCAAGAAATTCCGGAATCAAATGAATATTTGATGCCCGCCACAAGCCTGATTAATAATTTGCTCAACTTTCCCAAAGAAGGCATTTTCTGAAAAGTTTGCTACTGCATGATTACGGATGCGATCGTAATCCCAAGAGATGGCATTGGCTTCTTGTAATGCAATTTGTAGAGAGTCAGGTGTTTGTCTTTTGAAAAAGACTCCTGTTTCACCTGGTATTTGAGTATCTAATACTCCACCTGCTCCATAAGCGATGACTGGTGTGCCGCTAGCATTAGCCTCTACTGGAACTAACCCGTAATCTTCTAATGCTGCGACAATAATAGACTTGGCTTTGGAAAACAAGTCTTTGCGGGTTCTATCACTTACGTGTCCCAAGAACACAATATTTTTTAATGCTTTAGATTTTAACCTTTCTAGTTCTGGCCCGTCACCTGATATTAATAATTGCCATCCTAGCCAGTTAAAAGCTTCGACTATTATATCAAGGCGTTTATAACTAATCATCCGGGCTGAAGCCAGATAATATTCATCTTTTATATCTGAAAAAACAAATTTACTAGTATCAATTGGATAGTTTACCATCATTGCCTTTTTGCCATAAATACTTTCAATACGGCGGGCAACAACACTAGAATTAGCTATGTAAAGGTCAGGCTCCTGTGCATATTTCAGGTCTACCTTTCTCATGATTTGAAATACTTGTTCGATTAAAGGTGCAAAATACCTATAGTCTCCGTACTCCCTTAAATAGGTTGCCGTATCCCATAAAAAACGGGTGACGTTATGGCAAAAGCAAATGTGGCGGGCGTTGGGATTTTTTCGTACTGCTTTGGCGAAGCTGGTGCTACTGCTAATAATTAGATCGTAGTCTTGCAGATCCAAGGCGCGAAAGGCAGGAAAGTATAGAGGAGCCATTGACCTGAAATACTTTGCTGCACCAGGGATTTTTTGTAAGAAGGTTGTGTTAACGATGCGATCGCCTAGATCAATAGTTTTTTGAGGATCGTACAGAGATGTGAAAATGTCTGCTTCAGGATAACGCTTACAAAGCAGTTCAAATACACGCTCTGCCCCACCTCGCTGGGTTAAATAATCGTGGACTAGAGCAATTTTCATCAATTTAACCTAAAGTTTCGATCGGGTTGGTTTCAAGGCTCCCCAGCAAGTTATTATCAACAACTTTAGTGTCCCGCAGTATAGCTTCCTATCCTCTCTCTTTACGAAATCCTGGCGACAAATATGTTGGTAGGGGCTTCGGAGATCCCCCAACCCCCCTTAAAAAGGGGGGCTTTTTGTAATTTTTACCCCCTTTTTAAGGGGGTCGCCGCAGGCGGGGGGATCTTATCCGAAACGTATTAGGGGCGTACAGCTGTACACCCCTACAGCCAATTCATTTGTCGCAAATATTTTTGGAATCGATATTACCCAACTGCTACCAAGATTTTTTCTGAGGCGAAATAATTGTTTTGCTCAGTTCTTAGTTGGTCGCAGAGTCTGCCTTCAGGTAATTCTACATCCTCATAAGTGAGAACTTGATCCTTATTAATATCCCGTTTCAGGCGACATCCTTCAGCTAAACCAATTGGTAGGAGATTTTGCTGTTGGACGATGGGGGAATTCTCACATTGTCCGTAGGTCATGTAGTAACCGATGCCATCCAGGGTTTCTCCAGCTTTCAGGTCGATTTTGGCGGTGGTGACAACATCTACTAAGGGGCCTGCGAGTGGAGACATGACGGCATCACCGAAGAGGACAGCACGCGCTACAGACAAAGGAACTTCAAAATGACAGAGGTGATAAGGAGTATAGAAGCTGTAAAGTGGGCCTTCGCCTAATTTGTATAAGTTGAGATAGTGGCGTTGCTTGGGGTCGTCGTGAGTGGCAAATACATATACGCCTGGGCCTGGTTTTGCTCCAACTACATAATCGACAATACCACCCAGTTCTTTGAGTTGTTCAACATCATATAAATGGGTCATTTCCTCGACATAACCGTTGAAGTCATATCCCAGCATTCCCCGCTTGGCGACTTTCATCCCTGTGGCATTGGCAACGATCGCTTGCTCAAAGGAAATTTTGGTTCCGTCAGCGAAGCTAGCCACCATGTGGGGCTTTTGACCCCAACGTTTAGCAAATCCTTCCTGGGTGGTGGGATTGCGATAGGGGTCTTGGAGTCCTTTAATGTTACCGCACAATAAGGGAGTTAAACCAATGCTTTTGACAAAGCGGTAGAGGTTCATTTGCACCCCTGGCTGATCGCCATCACAGGCGCTGAGAATCACACCTGCTTTGTCGGCATACACTTTCAAGATGGGGCCAATAGTGCCGTCGAGTTCGGCATTCATCATGATCACATGTTTGCGGTGAGCGATCGCTTCCATTACGATGTGAGCGCCAAATTCCACTGCACCTGTGACTTCGATTATGGCCTCGATGCCCTCAGCCCGACACAGTAACTTAGCGTCTTCTGTGACTGCATACTTACCGTTTGCGATCGCATCTTCTAATTCGCTGACAGTTGCAACAACTTGAATATCTTCAATTCCTGCTTCCGAATAAGCTTGTTTGGCTGCATCAATCTGACGATTGGAGATAGCAACTAACTCCATCCCTGGCACTGAATTGACAATTTGGTTGGCAATTCCTCGACCCATAAAACCAGCACCGATCATTCCCACTTTGATAGGATTTCCGGCTGCTGCACGGGCTTGTAAGGCGCGATCGATAATAATCATGAACTAAACTCCTTTTTGGAACTGTTGGTTGTGATACAAATTCTCTATAAACTTGCACTTAATGATTTTTTATAGCTAAATATTAAGTACATTTTCATGGGAATTAAAATTAGTGATTGCTAGTAACAGGTTGTTTGCTAGATGATGTGGAAGCAGTATGTTTTTTCTGGCTGTGATTTTCGATAATTTGCTCTACAACATTTCTGTAAACTTGAGCAAATTTTTCTTTGGTATGATTTGCTCTGGCATATTCCCAAGCCTGACGAGACATCATCTGTAGGTTTTCAACAGGCAAATTGGAAATACTTCTAACTTTTTCCTTAATTTCTTCAAGGGAAAGGTTATCAAAAATCACACCAAAATCATGAACATCAACACCAGATTCGTAGCTTAAAATGGGAATTAGCCCAGCTTGTAAGCAACTAATTACCGCTCCTGACTGTCCTTCAGAAACAGAAGGATAAACCAGCCCTAAACAGTTATTTGTAACCTCTATAAAGTCAGGGCTGCTAACATCAATCCACCCATAAGTGTGAATGTTAGGTGTTTCGTACAGTTCTTTATAGAAAGCTTGTTCAAATTCTTTGTCACTACTTACCGGGCCACAAACTGTTAAATGGTATTCCGGCATTTGGGCAAAGGCATCTAAAACTAAATCTAATCCTTTCAGGACTAAAGCACTGCCACCAAACCACAGAAAACGTTTTCTTACCGCTTCAAAATCTTTCTTGTCAGGATAGGGATAAACAACAGGCGAAGAAATTGGGATACGATACATCGGTTTGTTGGCATACTTGAATGTATCAGTTGTGAAATCGTTACCCAACACAATGGCGCAATCGGCATATTCAATTCCCAAGTTAGGAACCTCAAATCGCTGTGGTTTTAAAGTTACACCTTTGCGCTGTTGTACTTCTAAAAGCCTGTTGCATTCAGCTGCATTGCGAAACACCATATTTGCAATGTCAACGTGGAAAATTTTGATGCAATCTTTATTGAGTTTTGGTGCAAGTGCTTCCATCCGATGACGGATATCAATGAAAAATGCGTAGTGCTTTTGCGGAACGAATTTATCATTGTGGAACTGGATAACATCAACGTTATAGCCCAAGTCTAAAAAAGTTTGGGCTATTTGCCAAACTTCCCAGTACCAAGTGTGGTCATTAGGCATTGGCTGACCATGTTTTAAGAGGAATGGCTCAATCCGATAAGAAAGAAGCACATTCCCCTTAGAAGGTTGTTTTGGCTTTAGAGAAACAACCTGTAAGGTCTTAGCGTAATTAATCCGAGCTTGAACTTTTTTGGAAACAAAAGAGATAGTATTTTCGACACGAGATAGAATTTTTGACATTTATTTCTACCTAATTTCATTAACGTAATATCTCAAAATTTAATTAGTAATTGATAGTTTTATCTACATCAATTCTAATTTCTTTCTTTATTTTGCGCTCTTTGCGTCCTTCTCTAACGAGACGCTGCGCGTAGCTTGCTTCTCCGTAGGAGTATGCGGTTCGTTAAAAATAATACCCCTAAATTTATCTAGAAGTACCGCCAACAGTCATCATTCTCAACAAAGGCCAACTCAAATCTTTCTCAGAGATTTCAGTCACATCTAGAGGCCAATCAATGGCAAAGAATGGGTCATCATAGCGTAAACCTCTTTCATACCCTGGCGTGTAAAATTCACCCACTTGATATACAACTTCAGTTTCATCCGTCAGTGCTTGATAGCCGTGAGCAAACATTTCTGGAACATACAAAGCTCGGCGGTTTTCTGGTGTTAGTTCCACCCCAATGTGTGATAAAAAGCTAGGAGATTCAGGACGCATATCAATAATTACGTCATAGATAGCGCCTTTAGTACAGCGAATTAACTTTGTTTCTGCTGCTGGCAGAATTTGATAATGCATTCCCCGGATAGTGCCTTTTTTGTAGTTAAAAGACAAGTTACATTGGGCAACTGTTGGCTTTAATCCGTGGGCTTCAAATTCTTGAGCGCAGAAAGATCGAGCAAAAAAACCTCGGTGGTCTGGCTTTTCTTCTAAGTCAATAATGAATGCGTCTTTGAGTGCAGTTTCGGTAAAAATCATGTAATTCCTTTAAAATGAATGTTGAGTAAGAAAATACTTGCTAATTGCTTAGTATTTGTGTCAAAAATAAACGAACCGCAGAGGCACAGAGGACACAGAGATATGAGAGTTTAAGAGATAGTCGAGCAATGCCCTTTCCTTCTCTTCCTCTGTGTTCTCTGCGTCTCTGTGGTTAATTCGAAACTTTAATTGCATCAGATGCAGAACGTAACTCTACTCTGGGATAAGTATCATCCCAGTATTGGGTACAGAGGTCTGGCCGTTCAGGAGGATTGGCGGTGTAACAAAAGAATAGTGTTGAGCGGTCTTCTGTACGAACTGTGCCGTGATGTAAGGCATTTTTCGTATCTACAATAATGACTGTACCTGCTGGCCCTGGGCAGGATTTCCAAGCTGATTTGGGGATGACTGGTTTTACTTGTTCATCATCGATACCCATATAGCCTGACTTCCAAAGTTTGTAGTAAAGTCGAAAATAATTCCAACTAAATAAGGAAGTTAGAGAGCGAGGGATGTATTGAAAAGGCCCAGTTTTTTCTTCTACATCATTCAAGTAAATAATGATTTTGATAATGCGCCGGTCTTCGGCATCACTATGCCATAGTAGTGTCCCAAACTGATATTTGCTCTTAAAATCTTTGCGTAAATGTACACCATGAAAAGCAATTGGAAGACCGATATAATTTTCGATGATGTTGAGTAGCCTTTTCTCTACTCCCCAGGCATAAAATTCTGGTAAACCTGTAACTGTATAAATTTGTGGCAACCTTTCATCTAGATGCTCATTGCTGGGATTTTCCATCTGAAACAATTGATGGTTAGCAGCTTTGAGCAGTTCGGAGCTAGAGTCGAACCCTAAATCTGCCAAGTTTGTGATGCAAACACCATCTTTTTTGAGAGTCTTAAGGATGTTGCGATCGCTTCCTGCTAATGCTGGCAGATTTTTGCTATGCTTCCAACAAGCTAGGTAATATTCAAAGTCAGATGAAAGTGTAGCTATTTTGTGTTTAATCGCGTTGAACATGGCACAAATCCTTCTTTTATTGATATATAGTTGTTAGTAATTAGGTAGTTTATGGCTTATAGGTACGTACTTCTTCAGTAGATATTTCGCTTGATTCTGCTAAACCGAATTCTTTAGAAACCATCACATCAAAAGCACATAAGCTGACTAAAGCCAAAAATGGAACTACTGTTTTAATGGCGGACATCGGCCATCTTCTTAAAGCACCCAAGAAAACTTTTAAGTTGACTTCTTTACCGTTCTGCAAAAGCATCCGTCTACAAAATTGTTTAGAATATCCACTCTGCTCTAATTTCAAAATTACTTCAGGAATATGTTTGTATTGCATTAACAGTGCTGATTGTGGTTCTTTCTGCCAATAACTCACACCAACAACACATTCTAAATAAGTCTCTTTAGTGACAATGACACTACCATTAGCAGCACAATATCCGGCTAAATATGCTAAAGATATCCAGTTATTCTCAGCATCTTGCCAATCTTGTAGAGCGCGTTTTACTAAGTCAGTGCGATAGACTGTAGCAGTCAGAAAAATGACTGCACCGACACTTTTTGAAAAACAATGTTCAAATATGGCTTTACCATCACCCTTACCATCTTCACTATCAACATCAAACCAGCGATTACCAACTATTTTTGGTGGATGAACTGGTTCACCAGTAATTTGGTTACGACCGGAAAAATTGAGGAATAATAATGATAAATCTTCGTGTTGTCTGAGTTTGCTAATCACATAAGCAATTGCTCTATCTTGAATTGGGTCATCATCGCCGATTGTCCAAACATATTTTGTTGTTGTAGACTTTAGGCAATACATAATATTTTTAACTACGCCTAAATTCTTTGAATTTTTATTTGATTTAAATGTAATATTGTTAAGTGTCGCTTGCCATTTTTGGATCACCCCTTGAGTATTATCTGTTGAACAATTATCGGATACTAAAATCTCACACTCATCTTCAAAACCTTTGATAGCTTGAGCCAACCATGTTAGCTGTTTATCAAGTAACCCGGCACGATTATAAGTGGGTATGGCAATAGTCAGGAGTTTATTCATATTAAGCTTAAATCTATAGTTAAGAGGCTACTAGCAACAGCTTGTTTATTAACAAGCTGCTTTTAAGTTGATTTTTTGATATTTAACAACAAAAGCTTTATAAAACTACGCCTTTTAATTACTTTTTACCTATTCTCTATGCTCATATTGAAAACAATAAAATAGTAATAAAAGGCGCCTTTTGGGTTATATTTAGTAATTACGATGCTATTAAAAGCCTATCCGGAATAGGAGACGGATAGATTTTTACTTCAGGAATTGGTACAAAAAACTGTCCACCCCACTCGCCAATAAATGCCATTTGCTCCATAATTTCCTCTTTGAGATTCCAAGGTAAAATTAGGACATAATCTGGTTTAGTTTCGCGGATTTTGTCTGGTTCAAAGATGGGAATATGAGTCCCAGGCAAAAATAAGTCTTGTTTATAAGGATTGCAATCGACTGTGTAATCGATAAAATCTTTCCCAATCCCACAGTAATTAAGCAATGTATTGCCTTTGGCTGGTGCGCCATAACCAACAATTGATTTCCCTTCTGCTTTTGCACTCAAAAGGAAATTTAATAGCTTATGCTTTGTTTGTTTGACTTTTTCGCTAAATGTAATATAAGTCTCTATCCGATGCAGTCCAGCAGCAATTTCTTTTGCTTTTAGATGGCTAACTCGGTCACTGATGTTAGGACTATCAGCATCGTCATGTTTGGCATAAATTCTTAGTGAACCGCCATGAGTTGATAATTCTTCCACATCAAAAAGTTGCAAATTGTGTGCTGCAAAAATCTTTTCGATAGTCAGAAATGAGAAGTAAGAAAAATGCTCGTGATAAATAGTATCAAATTGATTTTGTTGAATCAATTGCAAAATGTGAGGAAACTCCATCGTCAAAATACCATTCGGTTTGAGGATGAGTTTCATTCCAGCTATGAAATCATTTAAATCTGGTACATGAGCTAAAACATTATTGCCTATCAAAAGATCGGCTAGTTTTCCTTGTATCACAAGTTCTTTGGCAGTCTCAACCCCAAAAAACTTGTTGATACTAGGAATACCTCTATTTTGAGCTATCTTAGCTATATTTGCAGCTGGTTCTATTCCTAAAACGGGGATTCCCTTTTCTACAAAATATTGCAGTAGGTAGCCATCGTTGCTGGCAATCTCAATAACTTGATTATGATGATTAAAGCCAAATTTCTCTACCATCATATCGGTGTAAGCTTTGACGTGCTTTAGCCAACTTACTGAGTAAGAAGAAAAGTAAGCATAATCGCTAAAAATATGATCGGGAGTTTCAAATTGTTCTAATTGAACTAAAAGAGTGTCTTCAGACACATAAGCATGGAGCGGATAAAATTTTTCGGCATGATTTAGCTGTTCTGCTGTCAGATAAGCATTGGCTAAAGGTGACATTCCTAAATCAATAAAGGTTTGGTGCAGAGGTTGACCACTAAAACGACATTTTGCGTTCGCCATAAATTTCAACTCACTGATTACAAATAATTTGATGGATGAAATAAGTCCGAACCAAATATTGTTGATTCGGAAACTTAGATTATTTCTTCTTTGCTGTTAGGCAAGTCTATCTACTTTTTATTCCAGAAGAAATCTTTGTCAATTTGTTCGGTGCGGATTAGATACTCTAGCTGTTTTAAGCGAGTAAATCCTCTAAATAAGAAAGTGTCTTCAGCCATATCTATTTGACTAAATAAATCAAATAGCTGCTGGGCACCAAGTCGGGCATTCCAATCACATTTAAATCCGGGGAGAATTGTGTTGATTTTCTCGAAGGATACCCGATAGCTGCGGTTATCTGAGCCATTGTCACCAAAGGACAATTTACAATCTGGGAAAATATCAGCAATAATTTCCGCGATTTCTTTGACACGATAGTTGTTTGCTGTGTCTCCGACGTTGAAGATTTGGTTATGTACAATATCTCGTGGTGCTTCTAAAGCACAGACTATTGCTTTGCAAATATCCAGTGCGTGGACTAATGGCCGCCAAGGTGTACCATCACTGGTCATTTTGATTTGTTTGCTAGTCCATGCCAACCCAGCTAAGTTATTTAAAACAATATCAAAGCGCATTCTGGGAGAAGCACCAAAGGCTGTGGCATTCCGCATAAAGGTGGGAGAGAAATCATCGTCAGCTAGTGGTGTGACATCCCGTTCTACTAGAGTTTTGCACTCTGCATAGGCTGTTTGGGGATTAATTGGGGATTCTTCCGTAACATCACCTGCGGTAGCAACACCGTAGACACTGCACGAAGACATATATACAAAACGACGCACACCCATAGCTTTAGCTAGGCTAGCGAGACGAACTGAACCTACATGATTAATTTCGTAGGTAATATTGGGTGCTAATTGTCCGGCTGGGTCGTTGGAAAGTTCCGCCATGTGAACTATTGCTTCAACACCTTCCAAATCATCAGGGGTGATGTTGCGGATATCTTTGTTAAGGGTTTTAGGTGTTACCCCATTAGCGTTGTATAGCCAACCAACTTTATAGAAGCCGGTATCTAGACCGATAACTTCATGTCCACGTTCGATTAACAGAGGTGGTAATAATGAACCTAGATAGCCTTCTGTTCCAGTTACTAATATTTTCATTGTAGTTAACGCCTTTGTATTGATGAGTTAAATTTTTCGTTTAGTAGGGATGCACAGATGTGCGTCCTAAAGGGTGTTGCATCCAAGAGGGAACCGCTATATTTTTCGTTTGTATGCAATCATTTGACCTCTCTCCAAACCTCTCTCCTAAGAGGAGAGAGGCTTTGAATCTTGCTCCCATTCCCTTGTAGGGAAGGGGTTGGGGGTTAGGTCATTGGACTCAACCCAGAAACGCTATATATAACTCGGCTAACAGTCATTACATAGTTTGCCGACTTACCTATTGGGTAACAGCACTCTATAGCGGTTCTTAATTGATGCACTACACTTTTTTCTTGTGAGATAGGTATCTTACCCGTCTCTTATATTTCCAGGCTGGAAAAGATGCCCACTATACAAGATTCATCCTTTTATTCAGCAGCCCGGAAGTAATAACAATGTTATCTATGCAGTTACTGCAATATCTAGATGCGAGGGTTGGGGAATTTCTGCTACAAGCGCTTTGCCAATTTCTAGAGAAGATGTGGCAGCTGGAGAAGGAGCATTGCAAACATGGATGGAGTTTTGACCGGAAACAATCAAAAAGTCGTCTACAAGTTTGCCGTCGTTCATTAAAGCTTGAGCGCGAACTCCTGCGTGGGTGGGAACTAAGTCTTCTGCTTGGACTTCGGGAATTAGTTTTTGCAAACTTCTGGTGAAGGCTGCTTTACTAAAGGAACGAATGATTTCTTGGATGCCTTCATCAGCGTGTTTGGCTGCCAATTTCCAGAAACCTGGATAGGTGACGACTTCAAGAAAATCTCGTAAATCAAAGTCGGTTTTTTTGTAACCTTCGCGTTTGAGGGATAGAACCGCGTTTGGCCCTGCGTGAACGCTACCATCAATCATCCGGGTAAAGTGGACACCCAGGAAGGGAAAATCGGGATTGGGAACTGGGTAAATTAGTGTCTTGACGAGATAGCGTTTTTCTGGGGTGAGTTCGTAGTATTCTCCCCGGAATGGGACGATTTTGGCTTGGGGTTCAACTTTACCTAATTTAGCGGTGCGATCGCTATGCAATCCCGTACAATTAATTACAAAGCGGGTTGCAAAGTTGCCTTTGTTTGTTTCTAGTACCTGATTTTTACCACTTGGGGAGATTTTCAGAACTTTTGTATTGAGATGCAAATCTCCGCCCTGTTGTTGAATTAGCTGGGCATATTTCAAACAAACTTGCTTGTAATTAACAATCCCAGTTGAGAATACCCGAAGCCCACCTACGCATTTTACGTGAGGTTCAATTTCCCTGACTTCTTCGGGGCTGATTCTCTTAACTTCTATACCATTGTCTAAGCCGCGTTGGTAGAGATTTTCTAGACGTGGTAGTTCTTGTTCTTCTGTTGCAACAATGACTTTACCACAAACTTCATGTTCTATTCCATGCTCTTGGCAAAATTCTACCATAGAGCGAGAACCATCACGACAAAATTTAGCTTTGAAACTCCCTGGTTTGTAGTAAATACCAGAATGAATTACCCCGCTATTATTGCCGGTTTGGTGAAATGCCCATTGGCTCTCTTTTTCTAGTACTAAAATACGCGCATTGGGATAGCGTTTTCCTAAAGCCAATGCTGTAGAGAGTCCAACTATTCCCCCACCTATAATCGCAAAATCATACATTAGTATTATCGCACTTAAAATTACAGTAAATTTATTTGTCATTAGTCATTAGTCATTTGTCATTTGTCATTTAACTTCTGACTTCTGACTTCTGGCTTCTGACTTCTGAATTCTGAATTCTGACTTCTGACTTCTGACTTTCTTTCTACCATGCCTTCCAAGGAGCCTGACTGCTTTTCCATAGCCCCTCTAGATAGTTTTTATCGCGTAAAGTATCCATCGGTTGCCAAAAACCATCATGTTTGAAAGCAGATAGTTGTTCCATATCAGCTAACTTTTCTAATGGCTCTTGCTCCCATACTGTAGAGTCATCAGCAATCAAATTGATTACTTCTGGTTCTAACACAAAATAACCGCCATTAATCCAAGCTCCATCACCTTCAGGTTTTTCCCGAAAGCTGGTAATTTTAGTTTGCTCATATCCCAAGGAAATGGCTCCAAAACGTCCGGCTGGTTGAACCGCTGTGAGTGTTCCTAATGTATTTTGTTCTTTGTGAAACTTCACTAGCTCGGTGATATTAATATTACTTACACCATCACCATAAGTAAAGCAAAAAGTCTCATTACCAAGATGTTCTCTGATTCGCTTTAAGCGTCCGCCTGTCATGGTATTATCACCCGTATTGACTAAGGTAACACGCCAGGGTTCTGCATAACCAGAATGCACGTTCATCTGGTTAAATCGCATATCAAAGGTAACATCTGACATGTGTAAGAAGTAGTTAGCAAAATACTCCTTAATTATGTAACCTTTGTAACCGCAACAAATGATGAAGTCATTAATGCCGTGGGCGGAGTAAGTCTTCATTATGTGCCAGAGAATTGGCTTACCACCAATCTCAACCATCGGCTTGGGTCTGATACTAGTTTCTTCACTGAGGCGTGTACCAAGACCACCAGCCAAAATCACCGCTTTCATGCAATTACCTCGGAGATTTGTAGGGATATTATTTTATTTGACTTTTCGACATGAAGAGGATGCACTTAGATAGAGAAAAATTGATTTCTGATTTGTTTTTCTCCGTCAATAATCTAACTGTAATTTCCCCCGAAATTATAAAGGAAAGATAAATTAACATCTTTTCTATATAAAAGCTCTATGAATATCTATAAACATGAGATTGAAGAAAAATTCTGTTCGATAAATTACTTAATTAAATAAAAATATTACCAAATAAATAACTAGGGTTAGCTTGTACTAACCCTAGTTAGGCTTGATTTCTCCAATCAAAACCGATAGTATGCGAGTAAAAAAACTTACTTGTTTTTAGTTAGTTTTTTCCAAATTACTTGAGCTTTGAAATAAAGGATCGCATTTGTTTTCTACGACTACACATAAGTTACTGAGTGCTTGCTGATAATTATCCATATCATCTTGCTCAAGAAACATTTTGGCAGATGCCTGTACATCTTCGATCGCTTTCGCCTGATTTTTGTTAGATTCACTACCACCATATTGTGCTAGTTCATAACGAACCATACCTCGTTTGAGATATACTTTTGCTAATTTAGGGCTTAGGGTTAATGCTTGGTTAAAGTCAGCGATCGCTTGATTGTATTCTTGTTCATAATTGCTGCTATATTGAGCAATTTGATAATAGACAACACCTCGCTGAAAATAAGCTTCTGCTTTCGATACATTACGTTTTATAACCTGAGTGAAATCTGCGATCGCTCTTTTGTAAGCTTGTTGAGATTCACCGCTATATTTAGCCATTTGGGTGCGGACAATTCCCCGTCTGATATAAGCTTCAATTTCGTTCTTATCCAGACCGATAGCTCGATTATAGTCTGCGATCGCTAGGTTATACTCTGCATCAGGATCGTTGCTATATTCGGCGAGCATATAGCGGGCATTACCCCGATTCACAAGGGCTTTGGTTTGATTGGGATTGATTTTAAGAGCTTGACTATAATCTGTAACTGCTCCTTCGTAGTCTTTGAGGTTATAGCGGGCATTGCCCCGATTTACAATTGCTGTGGTATGTGTTGGTTGTTGTTCAATTGCTTCGGTTAAGCTGGCAATTGCTTTTTCGTAATCTCGGTCTTTGTAAGCAGTTTGACTCTGCTGATAGTAATCAGCGAAGCTGAGTTTATTAATTGTCTGGCGAGACTTCAATGTTTGTTGAGTGTAAGCATTTTGGGAAACCAACGGCTGAGTAAATTTAATCATTACGTCGGCATATCCCAATAAACCGAAACCCAGCAAACAACAAATAACCGGGTACAATTTTGACTTCTTGGAACGTTTATAAGATGAACCGCTTGGAGTAATTACTGGCTGCCAATAATTACCTAAGTGCGGTGACATACTGCGCTGGGGAAAATGCGGTGTCTGGGTGTAGCGCTTTTTCGCTTTGATTCGCGGTTGGAGATGTTCTCTCGCTTCTATGGCCCGATGTGATGGGAAGGGGTCGCGTCCGCCTAATCGCACGGTACGTTCACACCACGGACAGCTACGCATGTGGTTGTTGTAGCGATGCTGGGGATTTGTGGTGCAGGTAATTAAAGAATCTTCGGCTTCAGCGATGGCTGAGAGCCAAGTCTGGGCATTGGGACGCAACTGTGGGTTGTTGTGACCGTCTTCAAAACAACGGACAAATAGTTCTTGTAGGCTGGGATGAAGAATTTCCCAAGGGGGCGCAATGGGGGTAGGTAGGTAGGGTACGTACCGCTTTTGGCTATAAGTGAAATGCCCCGATGCAATGCGGGCTTCGTAGGGTGGTGGCTCAATAGAACCTTGAAAAATCCCCGAAAATGGGTGAGTGCCTTCCATTAAAAGTTGGAATACCAGCACTGCTAACCCAAATAAATCGTGAGAAATTTCGCGATCGTGTTGGGCAAAAGTTTTATTCTGTAGTTCTGGTGGTGTAAACTCTGGTTTCCCGACTGGGCAGCGATAAACAACATTGCTGTTGGGGTCGAGTACTTGGAAAGAGTCTGTGTCTATCAAAGTCACTAGTGCGGTGTCACTGACGAGGATATTTGACTCGTTGACATCACCTATACAATATCCACTAGCGTGCAAAGCGGCAAAAGCTGCCGCCAAGTTACGAGCCGTGCGGAGCAGGTACTGATAGTTGAATAGGGGGCAGTGTTGACGACGGGTTCTGGGGTTGTAAAAGTCGATGATTGGACGCATCCCCTGAATCCGTGGCATCAAAAAGCCCAAAATGCTATTTTTGCCATCTGGTGTCCGCAATAAATCCTCTGGCCAAGCGATAGAGATATGACCCAAACTAGCTGTCGGGTTTTCTGGCGGGTTGGCAAGCATCGCCTGTAATTTCTCAGCATGGGCTGTAGTTGGCTTGTGGTAAATCTTCGCCACCAAGTCATTATCAGATGGCACTGCATAAACACAAGCTTCACCGCCACGCCCCAAACTGACATTGAGGCTGAGGATTTCTTTTCTAGGGGAACAACGTAGTACCTGCATAATGAAATTACCGCTAACGGAAGTTATTTAGGATGTGAAACCTGTAAATTGATTGCTCATGAGTCGTTGAATGCAGCTATAATGAGTGTCAAATCATCATCAGTGCGTTGTGTAATTCGGTCTGAGCGTAAAAACTTTACTAACTGCTCCTTGGCTTCTGTCTTATCTTCGGTATTAGCTACAAATTCAAACAGTGGAAAAAAGAATGGTTTGTGAGGCTCTCCAATAACCATATTCAAAGCCAGCATTTGTAGTCCGTCGGTGATGATACCAACATTAACTATGTCGGTGCGCCATAATCTCATCTGCGCTGTATCTAAGGCCGTAGGAGAAGTTAAAAAAGTGGTTTCGTTGATGTACTCGCCGCTATCAGGTATAGTTAGAGCGAGGAGATTGCCAGTGCTATCTTTTGCCACTGCCAAACCATCACCTATTTGCACTACAGCTACAACTTCTGGTGTGGCCACCATCATAATTAAGGTAGTTGCTAAGTCTTGAGGTTGTTTGTCACAAGTAGCCGCTTCAGCCTCCACAGCTTTTTTGGCGGCTAGTATGGCATCATTTAAGAGCGATCGCACAAACGCATCATCACTCAAAACTTTTTGGGTGATTCCTCTGCTAGAAATGCTTTCTATTGCTGTCTCCACAGCAATCATCGCTCCCACTTTCCCAAGGCTAGCAGAACCCGCGCCATCTGCTGCGGCTGCCACCAAAACATTATCAGACAATATTTGCCAGTGATGAGCATCCTGACATAACTGCTTGTTTTTTAAGTGACTTGTACCACATACCGACGCAGCCACAATCCGCCATTGAGCAATCTGTTTTGATATTTTCATAGATTTTTTTTCAACAGCTCGCTGTCTCAACATCAAGCTGCGATTTTTAATTAAACAGTCCCCCAACCAATCGGCGGTAGTGCTACCTGTTCGTCTACCTGCGAATGAGAAACAGCTGACATACTAGTTGATAGCCAGACAAACATCTCGATGAAGTTTAGTCCTTTGAGTTTCAAAGGTGTACGTACAGTTATTTGATTTAAACGTGTCATATTCGCATTTTCTACACCAACTGTAAAGAATGCTACACGCTTGTTCGCCTCGTCTCCCTGTAAGCGCACAGATGCTTGCTCCACTACATTCTCTAACTCACCTTGGGGTTCTCCATCGGTAATCATGAATACCCAAGGACGATAGTAAGCAATCCCATTGGTACGATACTGAGATTTCCGCTCTTGAATTATGTCCAAAGCTTTATGAATGCCTGCACCCATTGTAGTCAAGCCCTGTGCCGTTAAAATGGGCGGATTAAATTGATCGGCAGTCACAAAGTCTTGTACTACATTGACATTACTATCAAAAGTGACGATCGCCACTTCTACACGTCTTGCGGCTAAGGAATTTTTGACCAATTCATCCTTTAGACTGAGCAAACCCTGATTTAAAGCCTCAATCGGATCTCCTTGCATCGAGCCAGATGTATCTAGTAAAAGTACACAAGGACAACGAGGTTCTGGGTTCTCAGCAAATTCTACTACTTCATCAAGTCTTAATGTATCATGCATAACTTTTTGTGTTATGTTAAAGTTCAAAGCTTTATTTCCTTTTTGTCCGAGTATATAATTTCAGCCGTCGAGGTCACTACAGAATATAGTATCTAGTGGTAGATGCTCTAATCTTTATTAAACAAATTATTTTCATGAAGTTCTCAATATATTTTTTAAGAAAAACTTGAGTACAGCTTAGTTTAGCAAAAAAGAGTTTATCAAAACCCAGTGTTACCTGTTGTAATGTATCTACCAAAAATTTATATCCATTAAACCTACAGTACAATAAATACGTAAACTTTCCCAGATAAGTTTTTAAAGATTTTATGTAGAAGAATTTTTCCTTTACAGAAAAATTATTAACCATAATTAATATCTTTAGCTCCAGAAGTATACCAGCGTAACTGCTTTAACGTGGAATCAAATTTGCCTGATTTTTGTGAGTAGGCATAAATAAACGTCATTACTAAGGTCTGAAGGTAAGAGTTGTCAGGAGTTGGTAAAATCCAGAATTAACCAATATTTACTGATAGGCTAGCTATGATAAATGTTTCTCTTTATTCATACCTACTTGTGGTTTGAGACAAATTAAGTAAAAAGTACCAAATGTAACAGATAAGTTATAAAACTTATAATTTTTAAAATATATACATATTTTAAAAGGAATAACTTGTCCGTAGATAAATATTACAAAGAAGAGAAGACTTTATCGTTGATATTTTCAATCTACAAATGTTCAGTTGTTGATTCCGCAAGAAACTTGAAAAATATGAATAACTCAGGCGCATTCACCAAACTACGTCCTCTAAGTTTGTTAAGACAGTTATCCAATTGCTTTGATAGTACTTGTTTACAAGCATTAAGTAACTCAGTTCGTTGGTCAATTTACTTAGAACAGGGCAAAATAACTTACGCGACTCATTCAGTAGAACCTTTTGATCGACTAGAACGCCATTTGCGCCGCCTCAGCCACCAAATTCCCTTGCTTACTAGCGAAGTGCGGGTTCAAGTACGTCTGATGTTTGAACCTGACTCACACAATCAGTTACTCGAATATGACAGCAATTCCAGAAGCCACCCTCCTGAATATCAGGCGATATCCTGGCTTGTTAGTCAACAACATCTACATTCTACACAAGCAGTAGTGCTGATTCAAGAATTAGTTAAAGAAGTGGTTGAATCATTTTTGCTTATTAAAGAAGGTACTTATGAATTAACAGAACCACTTGAGAGAATGCCAAGAATTTGTAGGCTAGATGTGGAAAAGATTCTAGAACGTTGTCAAGGAAGACTACAGAATTGGCAAGCTTTTGTTCCGCAAATCTCTTCTCCATATCAACGTCCATATCTGTTGATTAACAGCAAAATTGAGGAAAAAGATTTACCAAAACTTCAGCCAGATTTGATTAATTGGATGAAGGGTTTCAGCTTGTGTCATCTGGCAACAATTTTGAATCAAGATGAAATTCAATTGGCCCGCAATTTATACCCTTACATACTTAATGGTGCGATTATCTTGCATGAACCCGATCCACCATTTGATAAGTTACCAAAGCTATTTGAAGAGCAATCGCTTTTCTCAAAATTAATTCCAGAGATAGAGAACACCACAAAAGAGCTAAATAGCAGCATCAACTCTTACCCTGATATTGCTGAAGAGAATATATCTCCTGTTCCACGATTACCACAGATTTCTCTTCCTCCCCAAGAAAACTTTCAGGAACCAACACTATCAAATAACATAAATCCTGCTTCCCAAAAAGTAACAGCTGCTACTGTAACGGCACAAAAAGTCCACAAAATCGTTTCTGTAGATGATAGCCCCACAATTCTCAAAGAAATTAGCCGTTTCTTAGAAAATGAAAATTTTTCTGTAGTGACTATTAACGATCCAGTAAAAGCCGTTTTATCAATTATAAGGCACAAACCAGACTTAATTTTGTTGGATTTAAATATGCTAGGAATAGATGGTTATGAGTTGTGCCGGATTATACGAAATAATTCGATATTTCAAAAAACTCCCATTATTTTTGTGACTGGGAATAAAGGAATTGTAGATAAAGTAAAAGCCAAATTGGTTGGAGCATCTGGATATCTAACTAAACCATTTACTCGCGCCGAATTACTTAAAATAGTCTTCATGCATTTGACTTAAATTAACCACAAAATCTAATAATGATGAGCTAGTAAGGATAAATATGGCTACAGTTTTGGTTGTTGAAGAGGCATTACGAGAGTATGTGCAACGTCGAAAGCAACTGAAAATTCTAGAGCTATTTGGCATGATTGAATATGACGATGATTATGACTACAAGTAACATTATCGGAGTGGATGAAAGTTAACGAACCGCAGAGGCGCAGAGAACGCGGAGAGAATAAAGAGGGATTTTTATATCACAAAACTTGTCAGCATGTTTTTAATGATGTGCAACGGCTTACTAGGGGCGATCGCATAAAATGTAAAGATAAAGCAAAAAAGCGATATTGTTCTGCGAGTCTAACGTAGTAGGATTGTTCAAGTGAAAGGGTACGCCTAGCGGGATGAGTAGCCATCGATCGCTAGTAGGCACCCTAAAATAAGAACAAAAGACGATTCCTAAAACAAGCACACTCCATGCGTATTTCTCTAAATTGGCTGCGCGAACTAGTAGAGATAAAACTTAGTCCAGAAGAATTAGCCGAAACCCTGACAATGGCGGGGTTTGAGGTTGAAGATATTGAAGATCGCCGCACTTGGGCAAATGGCGTGGTTGTAGGGAAAGTGCTTGAGCGTCAACCCCACCCGAACGCCGATAAATTAAGTGTTTGCCAAGTCGATATCGGTGCAGGTGAAACTTTAAATATTGTCTGTGGCGCTGCCAATGTGAAGGCAGATATCTATGTACCTGTGGCAACTACGGGTACTTACTTACCCAACATCGATTTAAAAATTAAACCTGCAAAACTCCGTGGTGTCCCTTCTCAGGGCATGATTTGTTCTTTAAAGGAACTCGGTTTGCCCACCGATGTAGACGGAATTCATATTTTTACCCAGGAAAATTTACCATTAGGTAGTGATGTGCGTCCTTTGTTGGGTCTAGATGATGTAATTTTAGACCTGACTGCAACTGCCAATCGCGCTGATGCTCTCAGTATGGTAGGCGTAGCCAGAGAAGTAGCAGCTTTAACCGGTGGAAAGTTGAGCATCCCTGAACCTGGTGAAGTTTCTATTAGCAAAAATACTGGAAATTTAACTTTAAAAATTGCTGATACACAAGCTTGTCCTGCATACATCGGTACGGTAATTGAACAGGTAAAAATTGCTCCATCTCCTGAATGGTTGCAACAGCGTTTGCGGGCGGCTGGGGTACGTCCTATAAGTAATGTTGTGGATATTACTAACTACGTTTTGTTGGAATGGGGACAACCATTGCACGCCTTTGACCGCGATCGCTTAAAATCTGTTGCAAGTAGCGAAAATTTAAGCATCGGCGTTCGTTTCGCTAATAATGGAGAATCCCTCAAAACCCTAGATGGACAAACTCGCACCCTCTCAACCCAAAATTTGTTAATTACCGCTAACGACAAACCCGTTGCATTGGCGGGAGTCATGGGTGGGGAAGAAACGGAAGTCCATGAAGGGACTCAAAGCCTAGTTTTAGAAGCAGCTTTATTTGATTCCGTGGCAATTCGCCGTTCTTCCCGCAGTGTTGGCTTAAGAAGCGAGGCTTCTGGCAGATATGAACGGGGAGTTAACCGTGCTGAGTTAGAAATAGCTAATCGCCGCGCCTTATCCTTAATTAGCGAATTAGCTAGTGGAATTCTTGTCCAGCAGGAAATTGCCGACACTCGCCCCGATCCCTCTACCTGGAGTCGTTCGATCGCACTGCGTTTAGACCGAGTTAATCAGATACTAGGGCCAATCGATTTGGGAGAGGATACAGGTGAACTCCAAGGACAAGATGTTGAGCGCATCCTGACTGCGCTAGGATGTCAGTTGACTCCTTCACGTGAAGATAGCAACCATCAACCTACATGGTCAGTTTCCGTCCCACCCTATCGTTACCGCGACTTAGAGCGAGAAATTGATTTAATTGAAGAAATCGCCCGTCTCTATGGTTACAACCGATTCTGCGATACTTTACCAGAAAAATCGGAAGGTGGTTATCTGCCTTTAGATGAGGAACTGATTCGCAAGTTACGGGCTTTCCTCCGGGCTGAAGGATTGACAGAATTAATCCACTATTCTTTAGTGAAACCAGGAGAAGACAGACAGATAGTACTGTCAAATCCTTTATTTGCAGAATATTCAGCGCTGCGAAACGATTTGTTATCTGGATTGATTGATGCCTTTCAATACAATTTAGAGCAAGGTAATGGTTCCCTAAACGGCTTTGAAATCGGGCAAATTTTCTGGCGAGAAGAAGACGGTTTGCAAGAAACAGAAGCCTTAGCTGGGATTATAGGAGGCGATCGCACCGTTGGCAAATGGTCAAAAAGTGGACGTGAAGAACCCATAACTTGGTTTGAAGCCAAAGGTACTTTAGAAAGCATATTTCGACAACTTGCCTTGCAGGTAGAATTCCAACCCGATTGCCGAGATCATCGCTTACATCCAGGACGCACCGCTTCTTTGTGGATTCGGGGTAACAGGCTGGGTATTTTTGGCCAACTCCATCCCCAACTGCGACGAGAAAAAGGTTTACCAGATTCCGTTTATGTTTTCCAGTTGGATCTAGATGTGCTTTTAGATTCTCTGGGAGAAGATGAAGTTCTAGTGCCAACATTCCAGCCATATTCTACCTATCCAGCTAGCGATCGCGATATCGCCTTTTTCGCACCCGTGAAAATCTCAGTTTCCGAAATTGAAAAAGTAATTACCAAAGCGGGTAAAGATTTGCTCGAATCAGTGGAATTATTTGATGAATATCGCGGCGAAAATGTCCCTGAAGGACAGAGGAGTTTAGCATTCCGCTTAATTTATCGAGCTAGCGATCGCACTCTGACTGAGGCTGAAGTCGAACCAGTACACAATAAAGTTCGCGAAGCCTTGGTGGAAAAATTCGGCGTGAACTTGAGAAGTTAGGAGTAAATACGGGAAAAGGTTACAGGTGACAGGTGACAGGGTACAGCAAAGAAAAACTATTCCCTGTAACCTGTACCCTGTAACCTATAAACTGAGATTTTAAATTTTTAATTGATTAACCATGCCTAAATATGTACTCTGGGGAAGTTACTGCGAAGATGTTCTTGAAAAACGCGCCCCCCACCGTGAAGCTCATTTAGACGGATTAGCAAAACAGAAAGAATCCGGTGTGCTGATTACCATTGGCCCCACCAAGGATGTCACAAAAGTTTTTGGAATTTACGAAGCCGAAGACAAAGCCACTGTACGCCAGCTGATTGAAAACGATCCCTACTGGAAAAATGGTATCTGGACTGAATATTCTGTCAAAGAATGGATTCAGGCTTTTTAAATTGGGTATGGGGTATAGGGCATTGATTATAATTCTCCTCCCCCATTCCCAATTCCCCATTCCCAATTCCCCATTCCCAATTTATGAAAATTTGGCAAGTTGATTTTTATCGTCGTCCCTCGCAGGATGCGTCTGGACAAGTTCTATGGGAGTTGTTGATTTGTGACGCAACTCGCAGCTTTGAATATGAAGCTACTTGTCTTCAGTCAGCAGCAAATTCTAATTGGGTTGCTGCTCAACTTGAGCTAGCCGCAGGTGAAAAATTGCCAGATGTGATTCAGGTGTTTCGTCCCCAGTCTCTAAGCTTAATTGAGGCGGCTGGACGAAATTTAAGTATAAATGTCGAACCTACACGCCACACTTTGGCGTTGAAGCAGTGGTTACAAGAAAAGCAATATCCCTCAGCGCTAGATAAACCACCTCCAGCACCATTACCAGAGAACCTCTGGGGAGAACAATGGCGGTTTGCGACTCTAGCTGCTAGTGATGTAGAAACGAGATTTAGCGATCGCCCCATTCCCATTTTGCACATCCCAGAACATCTTAAACCCATCAACTTGGGTTTAGCGTCAACAGTGCCCGTCCCTGGTGTAATAATTTATGGTGGACGGCAATCGATGCGCCTAGCACGCTGGTTACAGCAAGCCCGTCCTGTAGCGTTAAACTACATATCTGGCGCACCAGACGGCTTAGTATTAGAAGCGGGCTTAGTAGATAGGTGGATTGTTGCCACTTTTGAAGATCCAGAAGTTACAACAGCAGCCCAAACATATCAACAGCGAAAAAAGCATTGCCGAGGATTGCATTTTTTGTTAGTGCAACCCGATGATTCCGGGATGACTTATAGCGGCTTTTGGTTATTGCAGGCAGAAGATTGATATTAATTGCCAAAAATATTTGTCTGCTTAATTTCATTTCTATAGCTAAAAAAATCAACTAACGCGAAGTCTGGTTGCAAACCGATTGTCTACACTTTATTGTAATTTGCCTATATAGGTAAGGTACATAGGCTTGGCAAATTATAGTATGATGATTAAATCACACTAAATAGTAATACTAAAAATTAATATAGATGCTCAAAGTTACAATTACCTTAGAAGAAGACATTCTGCAATTTGTAGATCAGTATGCACAGGGAAATCGTAGTGCATACATCAATACACTGCTAGCAGAACACCGCCGTCAAATTTTGGCAGCAGAAATGATTGCAGCCCTCAAACAGGATGCTGAAGATCCAGAATATCAAGCTGAAATTGCTGCTTGGGATAGTGTTGTTGGGGATGGCATAAATGCCAGGGAGTAATTTAACTTATCAGCGAGGAGAAATACGTTGGGTGAATCTTGATCCAACAGTGGGGTTTGAGGCAAAAAAAATCCGCGCTTGCTTGATTGTGCAAAATGACATTATGAATCAGTATGGATTGCTGACAATTGTGATGCCATTTCGACCTGGAAGTAAACAAGCGCCCTACGTTGTAAATGTGAAAGCAACACCAAATAATGGACTAGACCAAGACCGTTTTATAGATATTGGCCAAATTCGTGCTGTTGATCATAGTCGTATTTTAGGTTTGGTGGGCGTGCTGGAGTCAGAATACTGGGAACTTATTCGTACAGCCTTAAATATAGTTCTGGGTTTTGTGCTTTAGAGATGTTAGGGAATAAAAGTAGAGATTATAAGTCAATACATTTCAGATAAGACCAAAACACTTGTAGAGACGGCGATTTATCGCGTCTCAAAACCCACGATTTTGTAGAAGTAGCGCGTAACCCAAGCGCATTGGATTATAAGTCAATACAGTTCAGTTAAGCATCTCTTTCTTCTCTCTGCGTTCTCTGCGCCTTGGCGGTTCGTTAAAAAAACGACTTTGGTAACAGAGTTTTACCCTTAACTGAACCGTATTGGATTATAAGTGATGAAAAGGCGATCGCTCTATATTACAGGGTAGGCATTGCTAAAAAATGCGAAACTAGGTGCAATATTATTTAAAGTAATGCCCACTCCAATACGATTCGGATCAGGTTTTTGATGAAAGTTATAAATCGCAAAGACGCAATAAATTACCGTCTCTTCCCTGAACCAAACCGTATTGATGCCCACCCTACCACTGCCCTGAATTATCTTCTTGTTGCAAGCCTATCAACTGTCGCCGCTTCCAAGCATAGTGAAGAATATTAATTCCTAATTCTTGGGCTGTACGAATAGTCAATCTGGGTAAACTCAAATCTCTATCCAGTCCCCAAGCAGTTGCTAAATCTCCAATTGCTAAAATAATTCCGCCACCGATTAACAATTTAATTTGCTGTTGATTAACCATTGGTAAAGCAGCAAATAAGAAAGGTTTTGTCCTTAAAGGATGACTCCGTTGCAATTCTTCTAAAGGTCTTAAAGGACTTTCTAATTGTTGTGCTAATGCTTGAGTACTCTCAATTAGAGCATTAGCATTTGTTGGTGCATCAACGAAAAGCACACCACCTAAATTTAAGTAATTTTTGAGGGATTCAAATTCGAGACTATTTAAAGAAATTGCCTGTCCACCTGTCAGATAAAGTAGGTCATAATCTTGAATATTTTCACTTAAAGCAACCTGACCTGGTTCATCAGCCCCTCGCAAACTGGGATATAGGGGTTCTACTGCTTGTAACAAATACGAAAGGCTGAAAAAATTACGCGCACATTCCGGATCGCTATGAGTTGCTTGCGCCATACACACAAGTGCTTGAGGACGCATTTGTGCTTGACGGCGATAACGTAAATCAATATTGTTATATCCAGGAAAGAAAGCATCCGCAGGTTGGGTAATTTCAGTATGTCCTGGTTGTAGAAGTATTCGACATATTTCTATTTCTGAACTGGCTGGTATAGAGTTTCTTTGGTCAATTCGATAGGTTTCTTGAACAATATCTCTTTGCTGTCCACGCCGCAATTCATCAGGGTCTACATAGCTAACTACTAAGTAGATCATGAGTGGTTCAGAACTCACTACTTCTATATCAATGGGAAAGTCATAAGAAGTCGGTACAACAATTAGATTACCTGCTAAATCAATTGCAATACCAGGTTGAATTTGTACCCAACGCCCATCTCGATATCTAGCTTCTACTTGACTTGGGGCTGTCACATCTCGAACGCCTAAACCACAGACAATTCCTGGTTGGTTTAAACTTTGATATTGAGCATTTTGCCGATTTCGGTGATAATCATGGGCTGTGCGCCAGCGTTCTGCATTGATTAGTAACCCGTCTGCGGCTTGCAGGCGTTCCAAAGATTTGATTGGTGGGGGTGGGAAAGGATGGGACATAATAATTTTAGATTTTAGATTTTGTCTGTTTTAGAGGTTGTTTGAAAAGTAGTTGGCTGTATCTTTGCACTCATTGATCCCCCCTAACCCCCCTTTTTAAGGGGGGAACCGGAGTCAAAGTCCCCCTTTTCAAGGGGAGCCACTGCGGTCTTGGGGTCTCCCCAAGTGGAGTATGTGGCGTGGATTTAGGGGGATATAAACGTTTTTTTTACTGAGAAGAGGACTTTTTAAACATCCTCTTAGGAATTTTAAACAATAATACCTATTGGTGTATTTAATTATTTAATTATTGGGATTTTCAATAGATAATTCATAGGTACAAAAAGCTGGTTTTTCTTGTTCTATTATTCTTTGAATAAGTTGCTCGTTAATAATGCCACTAGAAATATTTGAACGCAAACGTACTATAAAATGATATGGTTGCCCACCTGCTAAAACGGCATTTCCTAATTGGGCATCTCCTATGATGAAACTTGGGCCAAAAGGTTCGGTGATACTGATATGTTTATCAGCTTCATTAGGTAAATCTTCGTCTAGCGGTAAACCAGTATAAAGATGTAAATAGAGACGCAATCCTTTGCGAGTTCCCCGCCAGCGATAAAGTTCTACAGCCCGACGAATTAAACGCCGTTGTTGCTGGAGATCCCAAACAGAATCTACTTGCCAAGCAACCCAATGAGCCATAAAAGGTAGTAATGCTTGGGGTGCTGTCAAGGGATCGAGGTTTGCCCACATGACATTGTAACTATCAACTATTGGTTGAAAAGCTTGCTCAAATATCTTCATGAAGCGACCAATAAAGTCTACTTCTCGATACAAAATTGGCAAGAACTCCATGTAGGCAGTGTAGGGACGAATATATAAATCGAAATATTCGCTTCTTTCGATTTGTTCGTTCTCTGTGCCTGCGTCTATATGTAGAGTAATTAGGCTGCGAAAATTGAGAGTTAATTTGTTTTTTGTTCCAGGAGAAATTGCTTCTTGGTCTTCAAAAAATGTGTCGGGAATTGAGAAGTAGAGAACAGCATCCATTTGTCCACGAGGCGGTATTTCACTACCTTCTGTGCCAATTTGACACCACTGAGATGGAAAGTTTCCCTCAACACTTAAGCTTACCCGCAAAGGACGTTGTTCTAAGTTTTGTACTTGCACAATCATCTCACTGGGATGTCCAGGATGCAAGAGTAAAGTACGTCCAGCTACATCCATATCCGCGTTTGCAAATCCTAAACCCGCCACAGGTAAAGCTTCGGGTATTTGCATTGGTGTTAATTGAATGCTTACAGCCGGACTAGAGCGACTTTGAACCATAGGATTTGGTATTGGGAATTGGGAATTGGGAATTGAAAATAACTACTGACGAATGACGAATGACAAATGACAAATTACGAATTACGAATTATTTGAATGTCGTGATTTGAACGTAGATTGGTATCAGCCCAAGAACATATTAAACCTTCTGATCCTGGATCAATTAATTGTTCTGGTGATGGTTGTCGTCGCCAATTTTCTCCTTGCTTGCGGATGGGAAACAAAAGGACGGGGCCTAAATGACGCACGCCTGGGGTTTGTTGCAGTAATGCGACAATATCTGATGTATAAACTGGTCGCCCAAATGGCCAACCTTTGCCGTCCATTCCTCCAGTTAATGGATTTAAATATTTATACAGTAATACCCTCAAATTCCGGCGAATTTCTTCTCTGGCAAAAGGATTATCATAAGCAGGTTCTAAAGCAATTTCTGTCTGTACAGAAACACCTACATAATTCGGTTCTTGTAATTCTATTTGTACCCCTAATAATCGTCTTTCATCTAAGTAACTCATAATTTGCTCTTGCAGGGCATTACTAAGAGCAAAATTTTCTGGTGTCATGCCATTACCTTGCGCGATCGCATCTGTATTTGCATAAGGTACTACCAGTAAACTAACTATACCAGCTTGTCTACGAGAATTCGCTGCCAAACACCGGACGCGCGCGATCGCACCAGCACCCGCCTGTTGAGTCAAAACTTCAAAATCTTCAGCAGTGACGGCGCGATCGCGTGTGCGGAGGATGCGGGGAGCCTTCATCACAGCCTGTTCCAGAGACTCGGCATCCGCGCCATTGATTGCTGGTACACGATTGACCACACTAGCAATGTATGGATACGCAGACTTCAAAAACTGGATTGCCCCAGTTTGCACATTGCCTTCTCTACCGCCACCTGTGCGATAAGCAACCATTTTAATCTCTGCACCACGGGGAGGAATCGCCCCATATTGGTGTTCCGACTGGTTATTTTCTAGAACTTGTACAGATGTGTTATCTAGCGATGGTTCTTGGATTCGCGATCGCATTTGGGTATGCTGTTTAAGTTGGCTAGGTTCCCGAATCAGCGGCCCAAACTGAATTGTCCCAGTGATCGAATCGATGGTGTAATGAAAATTATGTGGCCCAGAATCAGCAAAATCTCTCACCTCAATCCACTTCTGAGGCAAACCACCACTGGGAGTAACTAAAATATATTCATTTTCCCGACGTTCTAAAATTGGTACTGTTTGTAACTGGAAACTCTGTCCAGGTGTACCATCGCTAATGCCCAATCGCTCATCTAGAATCAGCGTACTGTGACTAGCCCTAACAGTACCGCCAATTGACCGCGCTGCTAAACCAATAATTCTTGGCGGACGATTGTAACCAGATTCATCGGCTTCTGTACTAACAAAACTACAACGCAACCAGCGACCCCGGTAAGAGGTAAAATTAGCCACAGGCCAAATTTGAGGTAAATGCAAACGTACCTCTGCACCTTGAGAAGGGTTTCCACCTTGTTGAGCCATTTCATAAAAACTGAAACCGCGAGTTTTATCATCCGACTCTTGTAATAAAACTGGCTGCCAATTTTCCCCGTCCCAGGCTTCCCACTTGCGCGGTGGTTGATTGGGGTTAATCCCAGCAGGAGTCGCCGCCGCCCCTTGGAAAATAATTTCTAAAACATTAGCATCTAAAGGATCGTCAGAATTAATTGCTAAATAAAAACAGTTACCAGGCTGGGGTTCCTCTTCAAAAATCGGTTGTTCATTACCTGTCCAGAAACCGTTAGATTGACGAGTCCATGAAGTTGTGACTCTTTCGCGCAGAGATTGGGGAATATCTTCGGTAGTTTGGGCAGTTAAGAAGTGTTGGATGCGGGGGTTGCCGATAATTAGAGGATAATCTGTGCTGAAGGTAATAGATTCTGTAGTTTCAGTGCGGATAGTTGAGGCTTCTAATCCGGCTGGAATCGTGTAGGCTTCGGGTAATGCAGCGCTTAAATAAAAAGTTAATTCCGTGCGGGCTGGGGCGGGAGGCTGGAGACGAATACCCAGTAATTCTAGGAAAGCGACATAATTTTTTCGGGGTACTTGGTTAAATCTGAGCAACATTTGGTCAGTCAACCAAGCAAATAACTCAATTAGCGTAATTCCTGGGTCGCTGAGATTGTGGTCAGTCCATTCTGGACAGTAGCGGGGAATACGCATAATACATTCTTCCACCAAATCATCGAAGGCGCGATCGTCTAAGTTGGAAGAAGGTAATTTCGGTAAAAAATCAAAGTTCATACCAATTTTAAAAAGAATGTGACAGATACAAGCCTAGAAACCCAGATGAAATTTAGCTTCTCAATTTTTAATTTTTAATTCTTAATTTTTAATTGATATCACGATTCCTCCCCAGCTGAAACCAAATAATAAGGATAAACAAAACTATAAATATCGGGGCCGTCTTTGAGTCGATAATTGATAATGATGTCCACTCTGCCACGCACAGGGTCAGGATCGGTGATAACTTCATCGATAATAATGCGCGGTTCCCAAACTTCTAAAGCTTCCAAGACATAAAGACGGATTCGCAGTAGGGTATCGCTACTTAAAGGTGCAAACGCCAGTTCAGACAAGCGCGAACCAAAGGTAGGTCGATAAACCCGCTCACCTACTCCCGTGCGGAGAATAATCCAAATAGATTCTTTAACTTTTTGATCTTCACGGCTAAGTTGTATCCCGCCTTGCACACTTAAATGCAGTGGATAAGCCCAACCTGTTCCCAAATAGGCTCGTTCACGACCGTAAACCATATCTGGCACTTAGACAGTTGTACATGGATATCTTCAAAGATATCGGCACAGAAGGTTTAAGCCTATTCGCCAAAGGTCGAGGATGAAGAAGCGGGGGGCAGAGGGGCAGGGGAGGCAGGGGGCGAAGGGAGAATGATTTGTAACTGTAATTTGGTATAAATTAAGATTCATAGACAAGTCTTTGATACTCGCGGACGAGTCTTTGATACTCGTGAATGAGTCTTTGATACTCGCGGACGAGTCTTTGATACTCGTGAATGAGTCTTTGATACTCGCGGACGAGTCTTTGATACCCGTGAATGAGTCTTTGATACTCGCGGACGAGTCTTTGATACCCGTGAATGAGTCTTTGATGCTCGTGAATGAGTCTTTGATACTCGCGGATGAGTCTTTAATACTCGCGGATGAGTCTTTAATACTCGTAGACGCAGTATTCCCCTGCCCTCTATCTCTCGAATCAGCCGCCAATCAAAACAGTAAAATCACCTTTGATAATTTTATTCGGCGGCCCTAATGCTTCTAAAACAGTGTCGCCCATCCGAGAGGCAGGTAGATTGTTAATCAGCACAGTCTGACTACCGTCAATCACAACCCCAGGGCCGTGAGGAGGTAACGGTAAAGGTGTGGCGCAATTATGAATATCAGCTCCTGCTGCTGCTGCTGCGATCGCACTACCCATAGTAGCTGCTGATGTTGCCTTTGTAGTTTGTTCGGTAGCTAAAGCAGCAGGTGCGCCTGGTGTACCTGCTGCCGCTAGGGTAGCAGCCTCAGCCACTTGGATAGCCGTATCAGAAATTTGTTTGGCGGATTGTAAAGCTGGTACTGCTGCTGCAAGCACACCCCGCCACGCAGGTAAAGATCCAATCAATACATTGGGACTACCCGGCCCCCCTGTTAAGACTGGGGGTAAAGGGTGCGCCACATTATCAGTAATTCTTGCTGCCGGTTTACCCATCACAACCTCCTAATAGTGTCTTTAATCTCTTACCTCTGTGTTCTCTGCGTCTCTGTGGTTAGATAAATTACTTTTAAACCACAGAGGCACAGAGAGCGCTGAGAAAAAACATAGAAAATTAATTAAGGCGAATCATCGCACCCTTAACTGTAATCACGCCGTTGGCTGTAATGTCTATATTTCCAGCAGCATCTAATGACATATTACCTGTTGATTTCACTGAAACAGATTTACCCATATCGTCCATTTTGATTTTATGACCACCTGTGGTTTCAATCTCTATGCAGCGATCGCTATCATTGAGATATATTTTGTGACCGCCTGTGGTTTCTACGCGAATACCTTTTTTACTACTTCCTTTATCCTCTTCAACAAACTGTAGAACATGACCAACACGAGTTTTAATTGTGCGTAATCTGACACCACCTGTAACCGAATCACTCACCTTTTCCGGTGGTGCATCTTTCCCGTTCCATACCCCGCCAATGACATAAGGACGATGGATATCGCCATGTTCAAAACCTACCAAAACTTCATCGTTTACCTCTGGTAAACAGTCAAAACCTCTGTTTGGGCCTGCTCCCACAGCTACAACTCTGGCCCAGTCACTTGTATGGTCTTCTGTGAGAGTGGGAAACTTGACCTTCACTCTGCCCATTTTCTCTGGGTCTTGATTATCAGTCACAATTCCCACTAATAAAGTCTCAGATGGCTGTAGACGTTTTTCTGGAGATAGGGTTGTGAATAAGTTACCAGAACGTAGTCCCCGGACGCTGAACTCAGTTTCATAAACGCGCTGATTAAAGAAATGGCGGGTTTCTGTAACATAATACTTACCACTATAGCGATCGCCCATACCCTGAAGCTTAACAACTCGTCCAGGACGAATCTCAGGATTCCCTGCTGCTTTAGCATCTGCATAAACAAATTCTCCTCCCAATTCATCACATAAAGCCTGAGCCATAGCTTTTGCTTGCTTTTGACTGGCGACAGGCTTATCTACAACAATCATTTTGGGAGACTTAAGATTAGAAAATGCAGTACTGGTACTACTTCCTAACTGATTACCTGTCTCGGTTACTTGCTTTTCTTTATTAGCTGTTTGGCTAATCAATTTTTTCTGAGTATAGTCCCAGGCACGTACTTCCACAGAACTCACCTGTTCAGCGCTGGTGACGCGGGTACTAAATTTACTAATATCATCTAGCCATTCTAATGCTAGAGATTCCTGAACTTTTGGTTTACAAAAATTGATCTTATCCTCTGTAATAAATAGTTCAAAACCGTTACGAGCTGCCCTTTCCCGCAGAAACTCCATATTAGTTTGGTTCTCTTGGAAAACATACTTATTAACTTCACCTGTTGAATCGATATTGCCAGGTCTTATACCTACTTCCTGAACTATTTTTTTGACTATATCACTATCAGTTTCATTCAAAAAAGAACGATTATAACGACCTCTGTGAAGACGATGAGAAATATCATAACCACGAACAATGATATCAGCTTCAGATTTTTCATTGAAGTGAACTTCCATCGCGGTAATTTCACCTTCAATTAGGATTTTTTCTACCTCATCTTGAAAATTATTATCTAGAGTAGTACTCGAAGTAAAACCCAACTTCACTTTTTTGCCAATTCTAAACAACTGCTCATGTCGCCAAGCCTTATTTTCTGGTCGGTCAGATGTGGGAATATAGCTATTATGGATTACTAGCGTAAACATTGCTGGTAAATGAAGGCTTTCTTCTATTGTGATTTGCAACAAATCCTTCATTAATTCAGGCGAAGCAGGTTGTCCATCTATCTGTATTTTAGGTTCGCTTAAATAAAGGCTTTTTTTAGGAGGCATAACTATTATTTGATAATTTATAAAATGTTTAGAGCAGCCTTTAATGACAAAGTAAATACTAATTTATTACTTTATCGAACAGAATTCAGGAGTCAGGAGTCAGAATGGGCTAAACGCCCCGCTACCGCTAACAGAATGAATTTTGTACGACTGGCGGATAGCGCAGCGTTAGCGAATCCGCGTTCGCTTTTAGCGTCTCGTAGAGAGCGTCTGAATAACCGGGTTTAAGACCCCCACTAAATCTACGATTTAGTGGTCTTCAATCAGTCGCGGGTCTGAATCCTCGACTGATAGCGTAGCGGTAGCGTACTCCTACGGAGAAGCGAGCTACGCGCAGCGTCTCGTAGAGGGGAACGAGCGTCTTGATTCTGACTCCTGAATTCTGAATTCTGAATTCTTCTTCAATTATTTTACTTACTCAGTTTTTGACCCTTTTTATCTGCTGCACGAGCGTTGCCTTTAGAATCAGATTTACGTCCTCCAGGCAGGTTATTCTTATCTACTTCTTGCAAGGCTATATCTACCAGTGCCCTGACTGGTGTACCATCACTCAAAAACATATTTAAAGTGTAGGTTAAACTCGTGATTACACAATAAAAATACTCATCTCCCCAGGTAAATATGTAGACAGGTGGTCGTTTGTCAGTGGCTTTAGTGATAGTTTCTACACCTTTTTTAATGTTATCTATGTACTTTTTCATCACCGACTCTTTCGTTTCATAAGTATCATAAAGTAACTGTTTAAGTGTAAATTTGTAAGGTTCAACGCCAGAAAAGTTTACTTTCGGAAGTAGAGTGGTTCCTCTATTACCATCCTTACTTTCCCACTTAACAGTCCGAGCGAAACTAATATCTGTAGGATTAAACATTAATTCAATATCTGGCGCTTCATTGTTATAAGCTACAAGTTTGGCTTTCTCAAGTTGGGGTTTAAGCTTTTGAATAACAATAATTGCTGGACTTGCCATTTGAATATTTCTCCAAAAATTAATTATTGAATGAAAATTTACCAAGGTAATCGACCGGAGTAACCGCCATGACGCTCTCGTTCAATTTCTATACGTTGTCGTAATCTGTGATAAATTTCACGAGCTAGAGCTTCCAAATCAGCTGTATCATCTTTTTCATCTCCTAGAGACGATGAGGATGCACTCTCTATGGTTTCAGTTATCGGTTCTATTTCCCTAGATATGTCGGGTGGAGTGACTTCTCCACCATTAGCAAAGCCTCTAGCTGAAGGAAGGTGTTTAGCAAAAATTTGTGGCGATTCTGAAACATGAGAAAAATCATAATTTTGGCTATTAGAATCCCCATCATTAAAATTAAAGCTAGTGAATTCATCATTATTTCCATTTAGTAAATCTTCCACACTTGACCATTGAGAAGGTGTATCTGACCATTGGAAAGGTGTGTGAGTGCTGGGATTTGCTTTTCGGAAAATCAGGGGAGGCGATGAGTATTGAGGTGAAGATTCACCGACATCTATTGTTTCATTTTGAAGAGTATGAAGCTGGGGAGAATTGAGGATAGAAAGTTTCTGTTTATTACTATTCAACCCCAAGGAAGAAGGAATTAAAGAATTGGATATCTCAGATGAATCAGTCTCAGCGCTTTTTAGCTGTAATGAAGTGTCTGAAAAAGAATCGACTTTAGTCGGAGTCTCTGGAGAAATTGTTTCTTCTGGTTCTGTGGGATTGGTTATCTGTAAACTTGGAAGAATAATATCGTGCGGTGTTCCACCCGTGTTGATGTGATGTAGTAGGGGTAGATTCTTCTGTGCATCCCTGGTATTAATGACAAACTCCCCAGGCGTAAGCATTGCAGGTACTGTATCGGAGGGTGCTATTTGCTGGCGATTTTCAACACGGGAGTCTGTAACATGACCACCAGTAGCATAACCTTTAGGCGCGGGCAAATTTTCTGCGATCGCATTTTGCTCAACTTTAGGTACTGTGCTTACCTCATCTTGTGGAGACGTTGGGTTGTCTAGAATATCTGGATTATCCCAGGTATCAGCAGTTGATATTTCAGGATTTTCTGATTCTACTGTTTTTTCATTATCAATAATTTCCCTAAAAATACTTGTTTTCTGAACAATTTCAGGCGAATTGGCGGTAACTACCAATGCTTCATCAATTTCAGGTGATGTGGCGGTAACTATTGGTGTTTCAGCAATTTCAGGCGAATTGGTGCTAACTACCAATGCTTCATCAATTTCAGGGGAAATGGCGCTAATTGTTGGTATTTCAGTAATCTCAGGCGAACTTGCGCTAACTACCAATGCTTCATCAATTTCAGGGGAAATAGCGGTAACTGTTGGTGTTTCAGCAATTTCAGGCGAATTGGTGCTAACTACCAATGCTTCATCAATTTCAGGGGAAATGGCGCTAATTGTTGGTATTTCAGTAATCTCAGGCGAACTTGCGCTAACTACCAATGCTTCATCAATTTCAGGGGAAATAGCGGTAACTGTTGGTGTTTCAGCAATCTCAGGCGATGTGGCGCTAACTACCAATGCTTCATCAATTTCAGGGGAAATAGCGGTAACTGTTGGTGTTTCAGCAATCTCAGGTGATGTGGCGCTAATTGTTGGTGCTTCAGCAATTTCAGGTGCTGCTAAGATGGGTTGACTTTCTGTAAACTCACTACCAGGATTTTGAACATTGCTATCACGTTGTAGTGAAGTCACATTTGCTGAGATATTTGAGACATGAACCACCATCGCAGACTGTGATTCTGAAGTTACTAATTGTTCATCGCTATCAGGGTTGCTGAATAAACTAGGTGTGTCTTCAATAACTGCTGAGGTAGGTATTAACTGAACAGGCACAATATCTGGAGACTCACTCGTAACACTGGAATCAATTTCCTGACTTTTCATGGAATCTAGAAAACCTTGATCCTGAAAGGATAAAGGTTGTAAAATCTCCCCATTATCTGCTAGTAAAGGGGGCTGAGGGGTTAGATTTTGCGTTGCTTTTTCTACATTGTGTGAAAAGTCAGGATCGATTTCTTGTTGTACTGTAATAGGATTTTTTGCAACTGAAGACTCAGAATTAGACGAAGTAACATCCGTCTCTACGGTATTTTCATCATTCTCCAAAGAATGGAGTAAAGTATGTGAATTATCAACCTCAGATGAAGTAAGTGCTGAAGATAAAGTTAAAGAATTCTCAGAGACAGGATTATCTGTGACAAAATCATTTGTGCTTTTTTCTGATATTAAGTCTGCTTCATCAATAGCTGTAACTTCCTCAAGCTTAGTATTAATATTTGGTGATTCTTCTTCCTGCAATAGAGAGTTTAAGGTTAGTAAAATCTCTTTTGCTTGGATTAAATTTGTCTGACTTACGCTGCTTTTATTGTCAACTATAGACGGAACCTGATCTCTTTCAATGTCTTGTTGTGGTTGCGTTTGGCTAATTTGCATACCTGACAGATTAACTGATTCTGAGACTTCAGGTATTAGTTTTTCTTCATTATCTGTAAAGTTACTATCCGGTATAAATATTTTTTCTGTATTCCTTTTAGAAGGAATTTCTATAGACGAACTGTTGACTAATTCACTTGTGCCATCGTCTAATTCAATATTTTCTTTCGATGTTAAAGACAAATCTGTACTAGAAAAACTAGATATTAGCTCAGAATTTTCTGACAGATCATCGACAGCAAAATTCTCGAATAAAGTTGATTTATCTTGAAAGCTAGGTGAAGTATCTACGGTTGGAGTACTGACAGAATCACGATCCTTTGTAGTAGTATCTAACACAATATCTAGTTGTAAATCTGGTGTTTCCAAATTAGCCTCAATAGGCATAGACTCATCTGATATTAATAAGTTATCTTTGTTAAGATGAATATTAGTTTTATCAACAATTGGCTCAAATTTTTTAGCCGTAGATGATTTGATAGCTTTTTTAGTTCTAGATTTTGACTTTGGTTCTTTTTCTAGTGGTTTCTGAGATTTATTTGTTTTTTTGGGCTTAGATTTATTTTTTATATTTACTTCTTGAGATGTGCCATTACTCGTATTTGTCTCGATGAGAGTTGGCATTATCTTTGGAATACTATTTTTTACTGATTCATTGCTATTGTCTAATGCAGCTATTGAATCAGAAGCATCAAATTCAATCAACGGAACTTCACTAAAATCACTATTTATATCCTGAGTATCCCAACTATCCCAACCTATTAATGGTTCAATCGATGGTTCATACTGACGAGACAAGAAAAATTTAGAGGATTTGACTAATGGTGGTTTAGTTTGGATTGTACTGATAAAATTATTTCGTGAATGCAAAGAATGAGATTCTTTTCTCAATATTATTCCCTGAGAATTATATAAAGATGATATTACCCCAAGGGGATGAATATTGTTTCCTAGTGAAGATTGAATAATTTGCATAGTGATAGTTTAAGAGTAGCCAATTAGCTAGAAACGAAATATCCTGATTTTTGATCTCGTTGTACAGAAGAGCCTCCTCCTGTAGACCTTGCAACTTGTAAACCTTCATAAGCTAAAGTTAATTCTTCAATCGCAACTGCCTTTCCATCTGCTTGAAGTGCAGGTGTTTTCCAGGTTATAGGAATAGCACCAATCAAAGTCCAACTCATCATCGTTTCACCGGCTTGATTAAAAATCAGAATATTGACATTGCGTCGAGATGTTTTCTTTTTTTCATCAAAAACTGCATTCATCCAATTCCAAAAACCTGGATGATCGGTAAATCCTCGTTTAAGAGTTATGTCTGCAAATTCTGTATGACCTAAATAAATTCTTTGCTGGTCGTTAACACCACCTTCCTGAAAAACATTTTTCTTAATTTGAACACTTAATCCTGAACATTCAGCGAAAGATGCAGCAATAGAACTATCTATCTCTACGTAGAAGCGATTAGTAGTGACATAATTTAATTCGTGAGTAATGTTGCCATTGTTAGCGCCTGTAGCCATCACAACCACCTTTGAGAATCATAACTACCTATTCTTTCGCGCTGCGATCGCAAATCTTCTAGCATAAGTTTATATACGCGTTCTGTAAGCTGGTTCATCAGCCGTGAATCGTTGAGGTATTTACCCGCAGCAATAGCTGCCTTGCTAGCATCAGATGCCACCGAAGCCCCGGCGTAGCCAGCAGTACCGCCAACATCTCCATCGAACGTGAAAAAAGTTTGTTGCTGTTTTGAGTCCATAAATAAAAAAACTCTCCCTAAATCCAGGCTAAAGGTACTGCATCAGAATCAAAAGTAGCCAAAAGTCGAACTTAGTAGGGGCGCAAGGACTTACGCCCCTACGTTCGCTGGAAATCCCTTAGAGGAATTGTGTTACAAGTGCGATCACTGTAATATCGATGTAAGGAACAGCGAAATATTCATCTAACTACTGCTTGGGCAACAGGAGAAGAAAATGAGAGAACACGTCAACCGGAACAAAAAAACTACTACAGACTTCTCAATTCCATCCCTGAAACACCCTACACCCGGCTTTGGTTTGAAGTCGTCGGCAATTTCACGCCAAGCTGTTCCTGAAATACAACCACTTAATCAGCCACTTACTCACGATATCAGCCGCATACCACTGCGTAGCCAAGCAAAACTCTCAATTAGCCAGCCTGGAGACATTTACGAACAGGAAGCTGATAACGTAGCACAACAGGTAATGCAAAGAATGGCACAACCTGGAAATCGTCAGTCTATCCAACGAGAAGCGTTGCCAGATGAGGAGGAAGAATTGCAGATGAAATCTCTGGACAATCGCACATTGCAACGAGAAGTATTGCCAGAGGATGAGGAAGAATTACAGATGAAATCTCTGGACAATCGCACATTGCAACGAGAAGCATTGCCAGAGGATGAAGAAGAATTACAGATGAAATCTCTGGACAATCGCAGACTGCAAAGAGAAGCATTGCCAGAGGATGAGGAAGAATTACAGATGAAGCCGAGTCAGGGTGAGGCTGGAATGGCTGCTGCGCCTGACCTAGAAGCGTCCATTAACCAAGCGCGGGGGGGTGGACAGGCGATCGCAGACAACATCCGCGAACCGATGGAGGTGGCGTTTGGCGCAGATTTCAGTGGGGTGAAGGTTCACACCGATGGTCAGTCTGACCAGTTGAATCGGTCAATTCAGGCGCGGGCTTTCACGACAGGACAGGATGTGTTCTTTCGGCAGGGGGAATATAATCCTGGGAGTCGGGGTGGACAGGAGTTGTTGGCGCATGAGTTGACCCATGTTGTGCAGCAAAAGGGGATAGGGACGGAAATAGAAAGGCAAACAAAGCCGTTGCTACAGCGAAAGATCGCGTGGGGAAAAGATACGGAGTACCTTTTGATAGAAAACCTGGAAAAAGATAACACGATTAAGGTACCCAATGTCTATAAGAATCAATTGGAAGAGGTGGTAAAACTGGAGGCCGAAGTACAGGTAACGGCGGAAATCCCAGGTAGTGGATCGGCGAGTTATAGTTACGACGAGGAACAACAAAAAGGAATAATCAAAGTGGGCGTGATTGATAAGGATTACGATACTAATGCAAAGAGAAGTGTATTGAAAAGTAAGATCATCGCCATGACACATGAAATGCAACATGCGCTGGATGATTTAAAGAAGGGCAGCCCACAGGAAGGAAAGTTGAGAGGGAAGGGGGGGGATGAGGAGTGGTACGACAAGATAATGAGTGAACTTAACGCGCACGCTGTGCAGGCAATGATTGGAAAGGAGATGATTGATTCAGGAGAGACCATATCTCAAAATAACGAGATTCTTACCAAAGGTTTCAATGAAGAAGGATTTAAGGTAGGAGGAACGATGTTTGAGAAATTGGTGTTGTATTTTTCTCAATACTATTCGACGATGCAGACGGGATTGAATGAAAAAGATCCTAACAAAACAAGGACAGAGCAAGTGTCCCAATTCCTCTTTCTAAATTGGGGAGAGGTGAAAGACCTAATCGATCGAGTCCACGATTCCACAACCGTTGCCGCGCCCTCCCTCCCACACAAAAACTTGACAGGGAAAAGAAAAAGAGAGTAGATTCGAATGCGACGCTCTTGTAGCGATGTATTAAAAGTACGATCGCTCAACCCACCTATCTTTCTAGCTGTAAAATAAGTGCGATCGCTGGAATGCATCAATCACCTTAATTCTGAGATATCCACACCAGAAGTCCACTCTATCTCTGAAACTAGAGCGATTGTGTAAGCTAGTGCGATCGCCGCTTTTGTAGGGTGGTGCGTTAGCGATCGCGTAACACAGCAACTAAACCCCAAACCAAGCAATCACCTGCACTCGACACCCCATCCCCTCAAGTGCGATCGCCCGGCCCAATCTTGTAGAGTGCGTTAACGAAGTGCGATCGCGTTCTTGTGGCTTGGGTTGAGGAATGAAACCTAACAAATCACCGTTATAATATTGCAAAGATTGATCAATCGTTCAACCTATGCAATACGAAGCCCTCTATGAAAATGGTCAAATAACGTGGTTAACCGAAAAACCTCCTATTAAGTCCGCTCGAATTATGATCTCAATTCTAGAAGAGATCCCACCCCAACCCCAAAAACGTCGTCAACCTTCACCCTTGATTGCTGGTAAGGGAAAAACATTAGGAGACTTGGTAAATCCACTTGTTAATAACCAAGATTGGGAATGTCTGAAATAATTATCCTAGATACTCATATCTGGATTTGGTATATTAATCGAGAATTAGATCAATTTCCAACTTCATGGTTAGAAATAATAGAAACAGCCAATCAGGTGGGAATTTCGCCAGTATCTTGTTATGAAGTAGCTTTAGCCCAACAAAGAGGACGTTTATTATTACCAAGTCCGGTGAACCAATGGTTTCAGGAAGCTTTATCACCTTCAGGAATATCGCTTTTACCCTTGACTCCGGCGATCGCCTCAAGTGCTGTTAATTTATCACCCATTCATCGAGATCCTTTTGACAGAATTATTATCGCCACAGCCATTGAACATCAAGCGAAATTAGCCAGCATTGATGGGTTTTTCCGTCAATATCCAGAATTAGCAACTTTGTTAATGGTTTAGAATGCGTAGTGCGATCTCTTGAGATATCTACAAAGTGCGATCGCTGCTCTTGTAGTGACTGTCTTAATAGTCTGCTACGTGTATGAAAATTAATTTAGTGCGATCGCCCCATCTTCCAAATTCTTGTGGCGTGCATTAACCAATTGCAGTATCAAACTCAGGTTAATTTAACGTGAGTTCGACAAGTCTTATTTGACCTCTCCCCCAACCCCTCTCCGATACGGAGAGGGGAGCAAAAATCTGAATTTTTCGTTGCTCCTCCCTTTCCGTTTCGGAGAGGGAGGCTGGGAGGGAGAGGTTCATCGAACTCACGTTAATTTATTGTGACTCTCGCCAAAATTGAAGGGTAGTTGATCGATCAACTACCCTATGAAATTTGACAGCTTTTTGCAACCCTAGTGCATTAGCAAAAAATTTTACTACGCTATATACACCGTAAAATTAACTAGGTTGTCCTGGCCAAATCGCAATGAATCTCCATTAAGCAGGCGATATTGCATACCAGGAGTGAGAGGATTGTTGTTTAAATAAATACCATTTGTACTCATATCAACAATCATGTATGCATTTTGCGACCAGTCCCAATCGACTCGCGCATGACGACGAGAGACTATTCCCTCACTGGGAATGCCGGTCAAATCAATTTCTGGCGGAGCTATTCCTGGACTTTGACTGCGGCGACCAATATAACCTCCTTCCCCAACGAGGTGAAATTCTCTGCCGGTAGTATGAATCAGCTTTAAGGCTGGCGCTCTTTGAGGCGGAGGGACATAAGCAGGCGGTGTTGGTTGATAAGAAACTCGTGGCTGATAGACTGTTGAATAATCAACGGGGGGTTGTTGGGGAGGTTGGTAATTAGGTTGCTCTGTAGGCGGCCGTTGATACTGAGCAGGTGGTGGTTGACTAGGTTGTTGCTGAATAGGCGGTGGTTGACTAGGCGGTTGTTGTGGTGTTGAGGAAACTACATTACCCACAGGAGTGGAACACCAGGGACAAACCTTAGCATTGTTAGGCAGGGCGCGGTTAAAATATTCGCAACTAGGATTGGGGCACCGATTTGCAGGCATAGGAATTTATATCATCAGGCATAGGTTGTAAAGCTACGAGACCTACTTTACTAAGTAAACACTGACCCTGACGAGTGGTTAGCATCTGGGCAAATGTAGAACCACCAGGCAGGCGACTGGTGTCTTTAGGGTACACTACAAAAATAGGGTATCCCAAGGGGTAGCTTTGGAATGTTGTGACATCAACATAATAATCATCATGTTGACACAAGTCATCTGAGGGATTAATTGAGCGGCGATCGCGCCGTTGAAACAGAGGTTGAATCGCTGATTTTTTGCCATCTGCGATCGCTAGGGGATAACCAGTACACTGACTCGAAGTTTTACTGATAATGCCAAAACTGATAATACCAGTGGTTCGCCCATCTAGAGTCTCGCTGCGTATCTGATTTTGGGTTTTTGTTGTATCCAGCTTAGTAACATTTGCTGCAAATAAAGCTTCGTCTTGAGGGACGTTTTTGAGAACTATTTCTTGAAATTTACTGATTGCTTCTGGTTCTGTTGGAGCAAAAGGTTTCACAGATAGATTTGGAAGTTTGGGACTAATTTGTTGCCAATTGGTAATTTTACCTGTGTAAATTTGACGCAATTGCTCAAGACTTATTTGTCCTCCAAGAGCATTAGCAAGATTTGAGTCTCTCTTATTAAATGCTACAAAAACAATTAATCCATCATAAGCAACTTGTTTTTTAGAAAGTTTATCTGTGATGTTATCTACTAAACTAGTAATTGCAAAATCTTTTTTGTTTGTTTCAACTTCTTCGATACTTTTAATCGGATTCTTTACGTTTGCTGACAAAACAGGCTCATAGTTAAATGTTGCTGTCGCATCTGGATTTGGTCTGGTCAATAACTCTCCTAAACGACTATTTTCTACTGATTGCGTTAAAACATAACTCCACGTACTGTCCTTTTCTCCTGTGTAAGTAAATTGTCCGGCAGGAACATTAGGGACTTCGGAGAAATTTCGCACAAGTCTAGACCATAATATATATTGATTAGGACTATCTGTTTTCTTGCCCAAAAACCAATACAAAATTCCTCCGCCGAGTAGTAATAAAGCCAGAATTCCTATCATGATTAAAGGCATTGGCAAACGCTTTTCTATTCCTTGAGAACCTGGCGATGGCACTGAACTTTTGCCACGATCTTCTTTGGGAAGTTGCAGCAGTGCTTGACGAGCCGTTTCCGCATTCTCGAAAGGAGTTTCTAGACCAATGAGGCGATAAATAAACTGCTTTAAATGGCTATCGGTATCCGGCCATTGTTGATTATCTCTAGGATCTAGAGGCTGGTTGGATAAAAAATTAGTTGTCCGTCCTGCCCATAGATAAAAGGCTAGTAATCCTAATGATTCTAAATCTTGCTCAGGTCTGGCGGGCGCGGGTTGAGGAATAATAGGCGGAATAAATAAGTTTTCCCAGGTCGCTAAATCACAAAAGTATATAGAGAATTTTTGATTATTTTCTATTTTAATTAAAGTACTATCTAAACTGATATTGCCGTGAGTTATACCCAGTTGTACTTGATTTGAGGGAAAACGCAGTTTTTGGGTGTGGAGAAACTGGAGAGTTTGTAAACCTTGATTTAATACTTCCCGCACATCAGGAGATGTCATCGCTCCTTTTTCTATAAGATATTTCCCTAAAGTTTGGGATGATTCGATTCCTTGAGTGATTAGATAGCAGCGTTCTCCTTTTTCATCTGCGATCGCTTCTTTAGTTTCTACAAGACGAAAGTTTTGAATTCGACTATCGGCTAAACTTACCCCACCCACCCGTTTGAAAGTCTCTTTCCGCTTCAGAGTCTCGCTTTCATTAAAACAACGATTGGGTAGTAGGTATTCTTTGATGATGACAGGCTGTTTATCTTTAAGTTGAACACCTGAGTATAAGCGGCCTAAACCCCGTACACCAATAAAACTAGCTATTTGATAAGTTCCCTGACTTCCTTTAATCTCAGCCTCCTGTGGTAAAGTTGCTGGAAAACCACATTCCAAGCAAAACTTAGCCCCCTTGATTTGCTGCGCCGTTTGAAAAGGGCGATCGCAACTTAAGGGAGAATTATACGAGCAGGGGTATTCTTGATAAAAAGATTCAAATGAAGGCATATACAAAAAGTTTCGTGAATTGCGCCGATTACTTTCGTTGCGCTCAAGCGTGAACTAATCCTAACTTGAGGGCAGCCACAATAGCTTGAGTCCGACTAGTAACCTTCAATTTTTCAAAAATACTGGTGAGATGCGCCTTAACAGTAGCAACTGTTACATATAAATGTTTAGCGATTTCTTCATTAGAAGCACCTTGAGTTAACCAGTATAAAACTTCTTGCTCTCTTTCGGTTAAATGCACCTCATGACATGCTTTCAGACAAGAGTCTGAATAAGCCTGAAAAAACCGGAAAAATCGGCTAGCAACTTCTGAAGGTAGATAAATTTCCGCTCTTGTAACAGTGTCAATAGCCTCACACAATTGTGTTGCCACACGATTTTTAAATACATAACCTGCGGCTCCCGCCTGCATTGCTCTAAAAATCCAGTCATCTTCTTGATGAGCAGACAACACTAAAACTTTGCCAGTGTAAGCAGTTTCCTTAAGACGTGCCAGAACTGTAATCCCATCACATCCTTTCAATTGCATATCCAGCAAAATTAAATCTGGACACTTCTGGGCTGTAAACTTTAAAACCTGCTCCACAGAATCTGCATCACCTATAACTTCTACAGGTAATGCAGAATTAATACTATAAAAATTCAGGAGAGTACGTAATCCTTGGCGGAAGCGTTCTTCATCATCTACCAGCAAAACCGAAAGTTTCTTACTATCATTAGCCATCTTTTTAATTACAAATTACGAATTAATTCATACTCCTTGGTCGAGGCAAAATTACAGAAAATTGCGCTCCACTTTCTGATAAGGCTTGTGCCCAGATACTTCCTTGATGATCCAAAATAATTTTCTTAGCAATAGTTAAGCCTAGTCCTGTACCTCCTCTGCGCCGGGAATAAAATGGGGTAAATACTTTTTGTAAATCCTCTTGAGATAATCCTGGCCCTTGATCTGAAATTTTAATTAAAACTTCATCTTGAAAAACTTGCCAGCTACAGGTAATAGTTCCTGAGTTAGGACTGAAATGGACGGCATTACTGAGGATATTATCAAATACTTGTTTCATTTGTAATTTGTCTATCTTCAGTATGGTCGATGTATCTGGAATCAATATTTTAAGTTTTTTCTGATTAATTAGAGGTTGTAAATTTTTGATGCTTTCAACAACTAAACTTCTTAAATCTTGAAGTTTTACCCTCAGTTTGGCACTTTGTCCACAATCAATAAGCTCATTTAAATTAGTATCTAAATCTTGTATACTTTCGCCGATAATTGTTGCTTGCTCTTGCCAAGGACTATCCTCTAAACCTAAGCATAAGTTATACGTATACAATCCTATAAGTCCTAGAGAGTTACGCAATTGATGGCCTATTCGATGCAATATATCTTCCAGGAGTTGAATTTCAGTTTTTTGTCTTCCATAGTCCAAGTAAATATCTGCATACTTACTCAGCAGCATAGCAGAGCGTTTTACATATAATTGCAAGCTCTCTGACAGAGGTTTATGAGTAATGATTTGAATGTATTCAGGTTTTTGATTTCTATATCCTATAGGGCAAATGTAAGAAATGGATGAAAAATCCTTAAGTTTAAATTCATGCAAAGTCAAAGCAGGCGGAAAATCTGTCAGCCATGCTTCAGAGCGCAAATAAGCTAAAGTTTTTTGGGAAAAAGGAGCTTGGTCTTGACCATAATTTATAACTTCCTGATGATTTTTCAGCAAGTAATCATGATAGACAATCCGAGCGAAAAAAATTGGATATTGACTAGTTAACTGTTCAGACTCCAACTGACAATAGCTCTGAATATCTGAGGAATTCAAATAATTCGAGCCATTCTCCAGTTTTTGTACATAAAAGCCTAGTGTCATAGCTTCACTCGCTTTTTGCAACCAAATGTTTTTATTCTTCTGCTGACCAGTATAAAATTATGCAGTCTCAGTAATGTTTATTTTTTTATTAAGTTATCTTCTTAGATAATCAATACAAAGAATTATTAAGTTTACGTTTATATATATTTATCATTTTTCTAAGTATATATAGGTACGTAGAGCAATTTTTTTATTACAACGCATAAATTTTGTGGTGTGGTCATCTCGCCACTCCTATTAAGAACTGCTCCAGACTAATCTACAAACTGAAGTTACTGCTTTTCGGATTTTCGAAAATCTAATATCTTCCAGCCCACTCAAATGGGGAGCAGGGGAGCAAGGGAGAATGGCACCAAGAAAAGCTGGAACCTCCTTGCCGGCAGGGTGTGGGAGGTGTGGGAGGTGTGGGAGGATGGGGAAGAAGTCTTACCCCCCACACTCCCCACACTCAAAAAGCAAGTTATATCAGGGCTTTGCGATTAACAAGCGTGCCATTCGGAGCAGGGGGAGAATTCGTAACTCCTAACTCTTCACGGGCTAAACCTGAGCTATCCGCTAACGGAACTGTTTTGCCCAATCCCCAATTCCCAATTCCCAATCCCCAATCTAAAAATATCGACAAAAGTCTAATTACCTTTAGAAGGCTGATACATATACTGTAGATGCATCTGGATTAGCTACCAGCAGAACACCTTCATGCTTATCTTCGTTCTTCAAACTTTAGCCGAAATTCTAGCTGGAGGAACCTCACTTACCAGTACAGAGCAAATTGACTTTAGCCATCCTGGTAATCGTAGGGAAGAGGGAGCAGGCCCGACTCTCAATTTATACATTTTTGATATACGTGAGAGTAAGCAGGTACAACATTCTGGTAGGCAAGTTGAACGCAAGCTAACACGCGCTCTACAACCTGCCACTGTAAATTGGGCACCCGCTTGGTTTGATGTTTCACTGCTATTAACAGCCTGGGATAGAACAGCTTTAGGGGAGCATCACTTTATCAGTGAGTCGTTGGCTGTGCTGTTGCGCCATCGCACCTTGGAAGAGGAGTTTTTGGTTCCTGAATTACGGGGCTATGGTAATTTGAACATGACAGTTGCCCTAGAGCCGCCAATTGAAATTGGCTCTTTATGGAGCGCTCTCAATGTGCCATTGCGTTCAGCCTTATATTTGACAGTTACAATCCCCTTCGAGCCACAACCTACGCCAGTACCTTTGGTTTGGGAGCGGATTTTCAATTTGCGAAATCAATTGTCTCGTGATAGCGACAGTCTAGTATTAACCAGGCGAGTTGCGATCGCAGGCATTGTCAAAAGTGCGGTGACAAATCTGCCGTTGGTAGCGACAGAAGTAGCTGTGAGGGGAACTGAAAAGTCCATATCAACTACTAAAGAAGGGCTGTTCTTCTTTGAAGACCTTCATTTAGGTAATTATGTTTTGACTCTGAATCATCCTGGCTATTTACCCCAAAACGTCAATGCATTGGTAGATAACCAAAGTAATACTTTCAAAGAAATATTTCTAACTCCTGAATAATTAGATTTTTACTGACTTGGAGAAACTTTCATGGCTAGACTTGATTACTTTGCTCCTGGTGTCTACATCGAAGAAATTGACCGGGGTAGCCGACCAATTGAAGGTGTTAGCACAGCAGTTGCCGGATTTGTAGGTTTTACAGAAGACGTTCGTGGTGGGGCTGAGTTATATAAGCCCATGCTAGTAACCACTTGGACGCAATATTTAAACTACTTTGCCCGTCCCAACTCTGACGGCTTCACCGACTTCAACGCCTATTTACCTTTTTCAGTCTACGGCTACTTTATGAATGGTGGCGGTCGTTGCTGGGTAACAAGCATTGGGACTCAGTTACCAGGCGCACCCAGACCTGCAACTCCAGAACCGGCGACTCTCAGAATCAACTCTAGAGGTAATCGTCCAGCCCTCCGCTTTACTTTGCGTCCTGAGCAAGCATCAGGCGGATTAGTAAATCTTGTAATTATTGATGGTTCACCCCGCGCCTTACCGGAAGGTACTGAAGGAGAAGCGCCTCCAAATACAGGTGAATATTTCACCATTCAAATTCGTAGGGGAGATGAACTTTTAGAGCAATACGAAAACTTGACAATGAACCGCGAGCCATCTGCTCAGATAGCGACTTATGCGTTAGCGGCATTGAGAAATTCGATGTATGTCAGTGTAGAAGACATAACTCAAAGCGGACAGCCTTTAGCTCGTCGCCCCGTTAATGGTCAATATGAACTAGCGCCGCCCATTGTTGCCGCCCCACCCGATAGATTTTCACAAAATTTAGAAGGGGTTCGAGACGATCGCACCGGGGTACGCGGTATCTTTGAAGTTGATGAAATCACAATGCTGGCTTGTCCTGATGTGATGCGGGCTTATCAAGAGCAGATACTTAATTTAGATCAAGTCCACGGCATCATCGAACTGATGATTAGTATGTGCGAGGGTTCTGCCAGTGGCGATATTCCCAACCCGCCCAACCGCATGGTTGTACTTGATGCGCCACCGGATGCCGTCAAACCTCAGCAAGTAGTGGAGTGGTTGAATAGATTTAACCGTCGTTCGATGTTTGCGGCCCTTTATTATCCTTGGATTAAAGTACCCAATCCACGCGATCGCGGTAATCCAATTTTAGTACCTCCTTGCGGTCATGTGATGGGTGTTTGGGCCCGCACCGACGAAACCAGAGGAGTTTACAAAGCCCCCGCAAATGAAGTTCCCAGAGGCGTAATTGGTTTGGGCTATGAAACAAACTTCCGCGAACAAGAACTATTAAATCCCCTGGGGATAAATTGTATTCGCAGCTTCCCCAACCGAGGTATTCGCATTTGGGGCGCACGCACTTTAGTTGAGCCAGATAAAACAGAGTGGCGTTACATCAGTGTGCGTCGGTTAATTAGCTATATCGAAAAATCCCTAGAATTAGGTACTCAGTGGGTAGTTTTTGAACCGAACGACCAAGATTTATGGGCACGTGTCACCCGTACTGTGAGCAACTTCTTAGAGCGTATCTGGCGTGAAGGTGCTTTATTTGGCGCATCTCCAGCCCAAGCATTTTATGTCAAATGTGACGAAGAATTGAACCCACCAGAAACCAGAATTTTAGGACGTTTATATATTGAAGTCGGTGTTTGCCCAGTCAGACCGGCTGAATTTGTTGTTTTCCGCATCAGCCAATGGAATGGCATTGAAGATAGCGAATAGGGCATTGAAATTAGAGGACAGGTGACAGGTGACAGGGAATAATCTGTAACCTGTAACCTGTAACCTGTAACCTATTCCCCTCTTCACTCCTAATTCCCCATTCCCCATTCCCAAATTAACCACACACAAAGGAGTCTAAAAGTATGGCAGGCGAATTTTTAACCTCTTGTAAGTTTTACTTCGAGGCTGATGGAATTACTGATAAGTTCATCAAAGAAATTAGTGGCTTAGGCGTTGAAAATACTCCAGCACAAGAAGTTCACGGTTCATCTAAAGGCGCTAAACTAATGCGTCAAGCTACACCAACTGTTGTTAAATTTACTAACATCACAGTAAAAGTCATCGCCACTGATGATATAGACCTTTATACTTGGTATCAAAAGTGTAACGAAGACATGGGTGATCCTCGTCAGTGGGCACAGAATCGTAAAACTGGTTCAGTGGTCGCTTATGACCAACAAGGCTCAGAAAAAGCACGCTGGAACATTGTCAATTGTTATCCCTGTAAATACACCGGGCCTACCTTAACCGCCTCTGGTGGTGATATGGCGAATGAAACAGTTGAATTGGTTCACGAAGGAATTAAACGAATCAAATAATTAGCATTTGCAGTAATTAACAGTGGTACAATCCGCAAGCCGAATTCCAGAAGTTCTTACGGCCCATCGGTTCTATTTAGAACTGACACTAGAAGGTCAAAACGATGCCAATTGCTTCTTTTTGGAGTGTCAAGGCTTCAAAAGAACCCAAGAGGTAATTGAAATTTCTGAAGTTACTTCTCAAACCTGGGGTAAAAAAGGGCAATCAAAAGGTCAGGTGGTGAGAACTAAGCTTCCTAGCAATCCTAAGAGTGGTAATCTCACTCTGCGTAGAGGTACTACCAACTCTATGGATTTTTGGAAGTGGTTTGAAAAAGTCGAAAAGGGTAATTGGTCTGAGCAACGTAGACTTGTTGCTTTGTCTATTTATAATCAGGCAAATCAAGAAATAGCTAGATTTGAATTAGCTGGTGCTTGGCCTGCAAGTTACAAAATTGCCGATGTTAACGCCCGCAGCCATGACATCGAAATTGAGGAAGTGGAGGTTGCTTTTGAGGAATTTAAACGTGTGAAGTAATTAGGAGAAGTATGTTTCCCACAGAGTTTGAATTTACATTGCCAAAGGGGTATCTAGACTCTGAAGGCAACCTCCACCGCAAAGGTGTAATGCGGTTATCAACGGCGATAGACGAGATTGCACCCTTGCGTGACCCACGCGTTAAAGCTAATCCTGTTTATGCCACAATTATTATCTTGTCACGAGTGATTACTCACTTGGGTGCTTTATCAGAAGTGACTCCTGCAATAGTAGAAAACTTTTTTGCCCAAGATTTAAATTATCTCCAAGATTTTTATCGGCAAATTAATGGCTTGGAAGGTGAAACTTCCATACCGGAAGATACAGTAAATTCTCCCAAAGCAGTTCTTCATAATTGAATTGGGCATGGGTTATAGGACATTGGAAATAGGGAGTGGGGAGCAGAAGAGCAAAGAGCAAAGACTCATCCCCTATTCTCTAATTCTCAATTCCCAATGCCCAATGCCCAATTCCCAAATTAAATTACCTATGCGCCGTAAAAAGGATACTCTCTGCACAGAATTTGCCTTCACTCTTCCTAGAGGATTGAGTGATAGTGAACAACGAGTACATCGTCATGGGGTGATGCGTTTAGCCACCGCCAAAGATGAAATTTTGGTGCAACAAGAGCGCAAAGTTAAGGAAAATCCAGCTTACGGTGTTTTGGTGATGCTTGCACGGGTTATTACTCGCTTGGGCAGTCTTAACTCTGTTAGCCCTGATTTACTCGAAGAACTTCTTTTACATGACATTGCCTATCTTCGAGAATTTTATAATCGAATCAATCAGCAAGGCGATGTACATATTCCGACACAATGTCCCCACTGTAATACCCAATTTTCTGTGGAGCTAGAACTTGCGGGGGAGTCGTAAGCTACCCCTCCGATACTTTATATGAGGAGGTAGCTTTTATTGCTTATCATTTCCACTGGTCACAAGATGATATTTTAAATTTAGAACATACTACCCGTCAGCGCTGGGTAGCAGAAATCAATAAAATTAACCAAAAATTAATATGAAAGTAAAAGTTAGCTACTCACCAAATCTAAGTGAAGTCAATGAAGTTGACCTGACCACAGAAACTCCAACGAGAGGAGAATGGTTAATAGGTCGTTCTCCTGATTCTGATTTAGTCTTAGACAGTCCTGATATTAGTCGGGTACATGCTAAGTTTTTTGTTAAAGCTGGAAATTACTACTTCTCTGACCTTGGCAGTAGAAATGGCTCAATATTTAATGGAAAACAAGCCGAAAAAGATCGACCATATTCTTTGAGTGATGGAGATATTATCAGGATTGCAGATTACGTTCTGATCTTAGAAGCAGTTGCTCCCGCTTATGAGCAACCAGAGACAGTCTTTAGAATTATAGACCCTTCACTGTTTTCCCGGCCGCGATCGCCTGAAAATGTCAGCGCACCCAATGTCGTTAATCCAGCCCCAGAAGTAGTTAGCGAAGTTCCAACGCCTATTACTCCCGAAGTAGAAACACCTTCTCCAGAAGTCAGCGAAACCTCCGAAGTTGTTGCTACTCAACCTGATGATGTCATTCCGGTTGTTGAGGTAATCCCCCCTGAAAACATCATTCAGTCACCAGAAGCATTTAGCGAAGTTCCACACGATGTCCATGATGAAATTGTGGATTTGCAATCAGTTGCGCCAGAAGTCAGTGCAGATGTTGAAGAAGTAGAGATTCCAGAAATTAGCGAATATGATGAGGAAGTTTCTTTTACTGTAGCCGAAGCTGCGATCGCAGCACCTGAAAATATCATCGAAACTTCTGAAGAGGAAATTACACTTCCAGAACTCACTCACGATGAGGTTACAGACTTTCAAACAGCACTGGCGACAGAATCTACTTTCGTGCAACGGCGTGATGTAAATAGCATTCCCGAAGCAACCTCCCCAGAAGATGCAGAGTTAGAGGCGGCGCTAGAAGCAGAAGTCACCTTCGTACAGCCACGTGATATTTTCCACCAAGTTCCCGAAACAACCTCCCCAGAAGATGCAGAGTTAGAGGCGGCGCTGGAAGCAGAAGTCACCTTTGTGCAGCCGCGTGATATTTTCGGCGAAGTGTCTGATGAAGAAAGTACCGTTCTGGAAGTTACTCATAATGAAAATCAAGTAGTAGATTTAGATACACCAGTCGCAGAAGAAGTCAGTTTAGAGTTTGGCGAATTTGTCAATGAAGTCGCTGAAGAAGAGGAGATTCAGCCGCAAGAAACATTGAGCCAACCTACACAAGATATCAATGATGAATTAGCAGATTTAGATATTTTATTTACGACAGAAGACAGCACAAATATTGACGAAGTAGAACCTAGTTTTGCTGTTGATGAAACAGGAGGCGAAGTTGCTGAAGTATTGACGGAGCCTGATAATATCGTTGCAGAAGTTTCTAGCAATCAATACATTGATTTGAATAATACAACTACAGAAGAAGCCAGCGTAAATGTTGATGATGTTTTTCTAGTAAGTGAAGTTGCTGAATTAACTGATATTCAATCTTTAGAAACAACAGAAAGTGAAGCTCCTGAGAGTGTCAGTCAAACTATTGAAGAGGTTCCTGAAGTAGAAGCGACTCAATTTGATGAAACTCCAGAAGAAATAAATGTAAGTGAGCCTCCCCAAGTGATTATTGAAAGAAACATAGTACTCATCGCTCACGAGAGCAAGAAATCAGAACTTGCTGAATTTGTTTCTCAACATCAGGAATTTTTCTCACAGAGCTTTACAATTACCTGGCCATCTGTTGGCGAAGTCTTACATCAACAAGCAGGAATAACAATTAGTCAGCAAACCCCTGCACCGATTTCTGGAGGATATCAAACAATTGCTTCATTAGTTGGAGCGGGAGAAATTTTAGCAGTTATTTTCCTGAGAGATTTGCTGCAACCTCAGCCTGGTCAGGCAAATGAAGAAGCACTGCTCAGATTATGCACTATTAATCAAGTTTTGCTGGCAACTAATTTGCCAACAGCAGAAGCGATCGTGCATTATCTTAAACATATATAGCCCTACTTAATCATTCGTGATTAACAAAATCCCCGATTTCTTAAAGAAGTCGGGGATTTGCATATTTCGAGAAAAGTTGCAAATTGCATAGAATAATTTCAATGGTGAAAATTAGGATAAAAAATATGTATATTTTAAAATAAAACTTATCTAGAGAAATGCTTACAAACTTAAAAACTTTATTTAGACAACCAGTTATTCTTTCAAGTGCGATCGCTACAATTTTACTAGTAGGCATTCAAAAACTTGGGGTTTTCGAGCCTCTAGAAATGAAGGTCTACGATCAGATGATGCAATTACGTGGCGACCCAGGCCCAGACTCTCGTCTATTGATTGTTGCTTTAACTGAAAAAGATATTCAAAAATGGAATTGGCCCCTATCTGGCGAACTTCTAGACCGACTATTGGGCAAACTTGAAGGTTATGAACCACGAGCCATTGGTCTAGATATTTTCCGTGACTTACCTGTACAACCTGGTCATGAAAAACTACTGCAACGCCTACAACAGAGCGATATCATCATTCCTATCTGTAAACATTCTGGTTCTAACAATCCGGGAATACCAGCCCCAAAGGGGGTTGAAGCAGAACGAGTAGGATTTAATGATGTAGTAGAAGATACTGACGCGACAATTCGTCGCAACCTATTATTGGTAAGTGCAGAAGAGTCAGATTCCTGTCAAAGCACTTATTCTTTTAGCTTACAACTAGCACTTAAATACTTAGAAGTTGGAGGCATCCAACTAAAATTTACTCCAAAAAAAGAACTACAACTACGAGATACTGTATTTAAACCCCTACAAAGCGACGCTGGCGGTTATCAGAAAGCAGATACAAATGGCTACCAAATTTTGCTTAACTACCATTCTGGTCATCAGATTGCCCAGCAGGTAACTATTACAGAAATACTTGAAAATCAAGTTAAACCAGATTTGGTGAAAGACCGCATCGTTTTAATTGGTTCAACAGCCAATAGTTTAAATGATATTTTTAACACGCCATTTGCTACTGGTAAGTCAGATAATTCCGGCAAAATGGCAGGAATTGAAATTCATGCCCACAGCGTTAGTCAAATTCTTAGCGCTGTTCTTAACAAACAGCCATTATTTTGGTTTCTACCTGAATGGGGTAAAGTCTTGTGGATATGGGGATGGACTGTAGTTGGTGGGTTGCTGGTATCGCGGATTCAACATCCACTAGGCTTAGGACTGGCAGGAGCAACAGCCCTTGCAGTCTTATTTGGAGGCAATTTTGTCATTTTTACCCAAGCTGGATGGTTCCCGGTAATACCTCCGACTTTGGGGTTAGTATTTACCGCCGGGAGTGTTCTTGCTTATAGTGCTTATAAAACGAAACAAGAGCAACAAGAAATTACCCAACGGGTTCAAGAACACCAACAATTAATTGTGGAATTGCAAGGTCTTTTACGGCAGCGCGGCGATGCCTCAAATGAAGCACCAACTGTAATTGCTGATTCCATCGGGCAAGAAATTTCACTAGGAACTCTACTAAACAACCGCTACAAAATTACTCAAGGCTTGGGTTCTGGAGGATTTAGTAATACTTATTTGGCTGATGATATCCAGCGTCCTGGTAATCCGCAGTGTGTGGTTAAACAGTTGCGTCCCCCCCGCCAAGATGCAGAATATTTAAATGTCGTCAGACGATTATTTGACGCTGAAGCACAAATTTTAGAAACCTTGGGTAAGCATCCACAAATCCCTCAACTGCTAGCTTTTTTTGAAGAAAATCGGCAATTTTCTCTAGTGCAAGAATTTGTTCGAGGGCACGCTATGGACAAAGAAGTAACCTCTGGAAAGCGACTAAAACAAGCTGAAGTTGTGGAAATGCTCAAAGAAGTTTTACATGTTCTTGTTTTTGTTCACAGCTATGGTGTAATCCATCGAGATATCAAACCTAGTAACTTGATTAGACGAGAATCAGATCAACACATTGTTTTAATTGACTTTGGCGCTGTTAAGCAAATTCATCCTCAGCAGCAAGAAGCTCAGACTATTTCAATTGGTACGCCTGGTTATGCACCTTCTGAGCAAATGAGCGGTTTGCCAAAACTCAACAGCGATATTTATGCGTTGGGAATTATGGGAATTCAAGGTTTAACTGGGGTAGATCCTAGAGAATATCGCAGAGATGTAAATACTGGTGAAATAATTATTCAAGGTGGTGCTGATGGCAATCAACAGACTTGGCAACATTGGCGCGAACTAACTGAGGCTACAAACGAGTTAGTTATTATTTTAAATAGAATGGCGCATTTCGATTTTACTCAACGATATCAGTCAGCAGCAGAGGTTCTCAAAGCTCTCGAAAGTCTTTAGTAATATGTTATGTAGCGTTTCATAGCTAACTGAGGTATACCCTAATACGGTTTAGTTAAGGCTAAAATTCTTTGTCAAAGTTAATATTTTTACGAACCACAGAGACGCAGAGGGCACTGAGAGAATAAAGAAATGCTTAACTGAACTGTATTGAGGTATACCCAAATATTTTTTACCAAGCTTAGTAACTTTGAGAAAATACCACACTAAGCTAAGAAGCGCTATATCGTTTATTAACATCTTCCTACAACTGCCTGACAGTGCTGCATAAATCTTGAGATTATCTCAGTTAAATACATATCTGTTCAAGTTTATCCTGAACTTTGGCCTCGATATATTAACCAACACAGCATCAGCGATGAAACTCTTTCCTTCGCTTAATTTTGTACATATTGTTAGTTCTAGCGTCTTACCTAGAATCGCTCGGACTCAAATAGGCACTCATAACAAGATTTTCACATCAATCAATTCTCATACTTTACGCAGCCATTCTACAAATATCAATTACCTTAAACCCTTTGATACTGCTGTTATTGCTTATCACATGATGGGTCTTAGCAACTATGAATGATCTTTTTCAGTTCTTGCACTCCATTAGCTCATCCTAATGGGTGAGGAATAAATCAACCGATCGGGTAATCTGAATGCAGGAAGTTAAGACAGATAAAAAATAAGACTCTATTACCTAAGAACACTAATTACACTTCACTTTAACTAAATAGAACCTTATGAAACTTTCTATCTTGATAGATTCTGTACTCATTGTTACTTCGATTGCTTTATTGCCTGGAATCGGTGGCGCTCAAATAGTTACTCACAATAGTGGCGAACCTATAGCTGTCAACTCTAACAATTTACCCACTCATTCTACAAACGTCAGCTACCCCATACCTTTTGATGTTGCATTTCTAGCTCATCAAGGAGGAAAAGCTTCTGTTTACCCCTAATCATCATCCCATTACAAAAAATTACTTTAACCCTTCCAACCTTGGAGGGGTTTTTAGTTGATGCTTGCTTTTTGTGTCGTCCCCTTTTTTCAATGCACCTTTTCATATTTCTCCCAGAGGAAAGTGCGATCGCATCATACACAGTACATTTATTTATATAATGCTTGTATAGCAACACTTTTGGCTATCTCACTAACCCTCAGATTACCCTGCTCCCACTGTAGCGCAGCCTCTCACACTCCCAGAAAAAAGGGACGGGTAATAAATTATTTACTGTTCTATCAAATTAACGTTGTTAAGTTACTCAGCAGGTGTAGTCCTCACCTCCAGGCTGTGTTAAATTTGTGGCGCGAAACAGGAGTATAGATACGTTGCTAAAGCTTTCTCCAGAATCTCCTCTATTTTTTGTCTTAATTATTATTAGTTTTTTAATAGTAACTTTGTCAACTTGGTTATTATCTAAACCATTTATTTTAAAATCTTTTGGGTTAAATGATATTATCCAAATACTCACATTACAGTTATTTATCTCTTTATTATTAGAGCGTTCTTTAGAAGTTTTTATAACTACTTGGCGCGGCCCATTCGTTGAACAATTAGATATTAGTATTCAACAAGAAAAGGCTCTTATCTCCGAGAAACTAAGACTTATGGAAGTTCAACAACAACAGTTTCCTTCTATGGAATCAAATCAAACCATTGGGCTACCACCTGAAGGAATGAGTTTAGAACAGCAAATTATCCAGAATTTTACCCAAAGCCAACAGGAATCATTAAAAATATTCAAGCCACAAATGGATAATTTAAATGAAAAAGAGCGCCAAAAAACAGCTTATAAATCTGATACACGAGTAATTGCTCTATGGACATCCCTTTTATTTGGACTTTTAATGAGCGCAATAGGTATTCGCTCAATTGAGCCACTTGTAGTTCTTGATTTCGATAATCCAATTCAAGTAATTATTTTCCGTTGTTTAGATGCGTTACTGACAGGAGGTTTAATTGCGGGAGGTAGCGAGGGAATTCATAAGCTCATAAAAGTTTTCATTGACTTTATGGAAGCCACATCTAAACAAATCAAAAATCAAGGATTATCTTGATACAAGGAACTCTTTTATTTTCAATAATGCCGGAGAATCTTGCAATTACTATGGTTATTAAATAAGCAATATCTATTATAAATATATGTTGCAATCTTCCCATGAATAGTTATTAATATCTACATAATTTTTATTTAATTTTTTAACTGCATCTGTCTCTGCTAAAACCTTAACTCCTTCAGTTTCCAACTTATCTTTTTGTTGGTTCACATAATTTATTAAATAACCTTTAGAGTCTAATATTCTATGTACTGGATAATCAGTAGCCAAGGTTTTTTTCAGATATGTAGGAATAGCTCTTAGATAACTATTATCAACTCCTATAGCTTTAATTATCTGTTTATATGTAACTACTTTTCCAATGGGAATTTTGATGATAAAATCTAGAAATCGTTCATAAGGATTTTCAGGTAATGCTGGAAATTTATGAGCTTGAACCTGAAATTTACTACCAACTTGAATTTGACCTGATTTAATAACTACGCCTAAGATTCCTCTTTTACCCTTGATGCTCTTAAATGATTCTACTAAGTGGGCTATTCGCTTACACGGTTCGCAGTAAAAAGTTAGACGAATTGCCGCACCACTTTCAAAAGTTAGCAGAGATCCAGGAATAAATTTATCAAATCCTATACCTGTAACTACAATATTTTCTCGCAATTGTCCTGGTTGAATTGATAAGTCTAAAATATCTTCATACCTAACAATTAAAACTTGCCTAGGACTTATCGGATCGGCATTAATATCTTCTTCTATACCATAACCTAACTTGAAATTTAATGTTTTAAGCTCTACCATCGCAGAAGCTGGTTTTACCTTAGTGAAAAGATGCGTTATTGAGAGAGCCATATTCATTCATCGGCGCGATCAATTTTAAATTGAGGAGCTGAATTCAGGTAACTCATGGGATTTACTAAGAATGAATAAACTTCCATCTCCTCCACGTCCAATTCTTAAGGTTTCATCTAAATAAGTAATGTCTAATGTCGCAGCTCTGCTAGTAGGATTATTAGCTGAGACAACCTTAAATGGGTTTAATCGAGGAGTATTAATACCAACAATTTTTTCAATTGATAGGTAGCGTTTGTCAAAATAAACGTTAAGGCGTTTGTTAGGTAGAGGTTCTAAATCTTCTTTGGCTGGCTCAAAGCTAGCTGTCACTCTAACATATCCTGATACTATCCCCAGAGGATGTTTAACTTTAGCTAGATTGAAAAATAATTTATTTGCAACATCAATTACTTGATAAACTTTACCCAGCTTTAAGCCCAATGGGAGAGAAGCTAAAGAACGGATTTCTCTGGCAGTGGAGTATTGCAGTTGCCAAGCTCCGTTTAACAAATGAGTCGCGTTGATCAGAGGATTAAGATTCGGATTGACGCTCTCTAGTTCCGTCGTCAATTCTTCAATTTCTTCGGCTAAGGTTTTGTCTAGCTTCAAATCGGTAACAGGAGAGCCATCGCTCTTAGCTTGAATCTCCTCAAGCTTGGCTTGTAATTTTTCCTTAAGCAAGACATGGGCCAAGTAGCGATCGCACATTTTAAATTAGTGTTTAGATGAACTGAACCTGCTGCTTAATTTTGGATTTTAGATGTCTCTAAAATCTAAAATCCAAAATCTATAACTCTTACACCCGAATTTCTCACGTATTGTGTGGTTCGGGTAGGGAGTGTGGGAGGTGTGGGAGGTGTGGGAGGCAATGCAGTGTTCATTGATGTGCAGTTATTCAATTCCTCCTCTTTCTCCCCACACTCACGCTCATTTCTCACTTGTGAGAAATCCAGGTTAAAGTTGCCGCACTAATGGCTGACCATCTTTGACTTCACCAATCAAAACTAAATCGACACAGTTAACAAAAATACCATTTTCCAGAACACCGGGAATGTTATTCAATGTTTTTTCTAGGCTGACTGGATCTTCAATAGAGTCAAATCTGACATCTAAGACAAAGTTACCTTGGTCAGTGATCACTGGGCCAGCTTTTTTTACACCCATGCGGAGTTCTGGTTTCCCACCGAGTTTTTTAATGGCATTGGTTACAGGAGTAATTGCCATTGGAATCACTTCCACGGGTACAGCAAAACTAGAACCCAAGCGATCTACTAATTTACCACTATCTACCACGACGATAAACTGTTCTGCCAGGTAGTCTACGACTTTCTCGCGGGTATGTGCTGCACCACCGCCTTTAATCAAATTCTTCTGCGGATCAACTTCATCTGCACCATCAATAGCAATATCGATGTGGTCAATAGAATCTAAGGTTGCGAGAGGGACACCATACTGCTTCGCCAGCACTTCTGACTGAAACGAGGTAGGTATGCCAATGATATCTTTGAGTTCACCAGACTTGAGGCGATCGCCTAAAAACTGAATTGTATATGCTGTAGTTGACCCCGTACCCAACCCGACGATAGAACCCGATTTTACTAGGGCGGCAGCGGCTTTGCCAACTTCTTGCTTCATCAACTTTACGGGATCTGTTCCTGTCATTCCCAAAACTCCTGAAAAACTGACTATAGTCCATAGTAGTGGGCAGATAACATCAAAAGATGAAAGGTAAAAAACAAGTTTTTGCTAATTTCTGCTTCCTTTATTAAGAACTTGTAAAAAATAAAACATCGTAGTGTCCGGAAGAGAGGAGATCGCTTAGGTAAAAAGATGGTATATTAATATACTATAAACTATGGCAACGCCACAGCTTACTGGTCTTACCTTCGAGAAACTTGTCGCTGAGATCGCTCCAGAAGTGTCAAATACCTTCACAGTAGAGCAATTAGAAGCCATCAAAAGGGTTTTTAACTCTCGTGTTTGGACTCGTCATTCTTTAGACATAAGAGTTTCAGTACCAATTCCCGGATTAAGGTTTTATTTGGTGTTGCTAGCAGGTTCAGAACGTCGTTCTAAAACACGTTTACGCTCTGAAAAAGGTTTATATCCTTTTTGGACTCCTGCCAATACCTTGTTTGTCATAGTATTTTTAATGATTCTATCGGCTTGTAGCTACACTATATTTTCTTTTGCATTCTCTTCACTTACTCCCCTATCTACCTGGGATTACCCTACTTCAATTCCTTGGATTAACGATAAATCAGAATGTGAACACACCAGTAGAGTCTGGAATGATGGGAAGTGCTGGGATTCTGAACACAGTCCTAATTTTTAAAGCTACACTCTCGTAGCTACGCAACATTGCCAGCCTAAATTCGTCACTAGCTGAGTTACAGGTTATTAAGAACACCAAATTTTGCGTTAACCTCAGTAACGTAGTTTTTTAAATTCACGTTAGTAGCTAAAAGTGCTTATGATGATGCGTCAGCTTTCAATTACTCTATCTTTAGTAGCACTACTACAAAATTTACCAGCAATTGCTCAAGTCCCAGAAACGACTTCTGGAACCTCATCTGATTCTATTCAACAGGTAATTGCTGCAAAATGGATGACCAACTTTTCAGATGGCAAGTTTTATCCAGAAAGGTTAGTGAGCAGAGCAGAATTAGCGTCGATTATGGTAAAAGCATTTCGGCTTGATAAAAGAGAAGCTGTTAACAAAGCAAATTTGACGATTCCAGATGTCCCTCGTTCTTATTGGGCATTTAATGATATACAGACAGTCTTAAAAACTGACATCATGAAAGGCTATCGGGGTAATGAGTTTTTCCCTAATCAAAAGGTGACAAAGGCGGAGGCTCTTGCTATTTTCGCTCAAGCTTATGGTGTATTTCAGTTTCCTGATGAGGCTGTAAATGAGATTCTGGCTTCACATCCAGATGAAAAGTCTATCCCAACTTGGGCTAGAAAAGCGATCGCTACAGTAGCTACAGAAGGATTTCTCAATACAGATGCTCAAAGCAATATTTCTCCATTAAAACCCGTTACCCGTGGAGATATGGCTTATGTATTGAGTAAGTATTTACAACGACAACAGCGACAACCTGAAACACCAGAAGTTCCGATTATTCCAAATAGCCCACAATGACGTTAAGTAGGTTGGCGCAATTAAAGCTAAATGGCAAGGGTTTAAGACCCCCACTGAATAAGAATTCAGTGGCTTCAATTCATCCGGGGTCGAATCCTATAAGTGAATTGCTCCTCCTGCCTTCTGCCTCCTTCAATTTTTGGAGTTCCCTAATCAAGTGAGTGATCGTATCTTCAAGTAGCTGAAATGCTAACAAACTAATTACTGCTTCGCTGAAATTGGGTTCGTAAACTCCCCAAAGCTCAAAGTTATCCATCATTGCATAGGGTAATCGGTATAAATATGAACACAAGTGCTGCATATAGATTGCTCTCTTGATAATAAAAATGCAGATGACCCTGATTAGATAGTTACTACAAAAAAAGATTTAGCTCTTTTTGCCATTGGAGTAAGGGCTTTTCCCAAGCTTCCTCCCACTTTTGGACAAAAAGAGGTTTGGCATTTTTGCCCATTTCCCATCCGGTTTGAATAGCATCAAGCAAAGTAGGCAATTCTTCAGGATTGAATAGAAGGGTGGACATCATGCTACTAGAAAGCAAAGATACTGCTAGAGGATAGGGAAACTGTAATAAGTGAAATGCCTGTAATCCGATCTCGTCAGATGGTGATACACCAAAACCAGTGACGATATGCCAAATATCGTGAGTTTGGCTCAGTCTCGCCTCCACATAACTGGCATCGGAATAAATGGGTATCTCTTCGTACAAGTCTTCGGCTCGAAATCCCTTTGCCTTCATTGCCATGCTGTAAAGGTATCCCAAGGAATCCGGTGGATATTGCAACAGAGTGTCCAGATCATGAGGCGGGGCCATGTATCGCTCTTCAATTAATGCTGCCGAACGAGAATCACGCTTTAGGTGTTCTACAGCAATTTCAAAGGAAGGTGTTTCCAGCAAAGCAACAACCATCTCTCCCACTACATCCAAACTTGAATCTCCGGCAAGCATTGCCAGAAAAGGCTGGAATGCGTTAATTTGTTGCATCTGACGGGTTAAATCGTTTCCAACTTTGGCAGTGGGTAATGTAAGTGAATCTTTGTCCATAACAATATCCTCCTGTGGTCAGAATATAATATGAGCATTGCTCATATTTATAAAATACGAGCAATGCTCATGTTTAGTCAAGCAAATTTCTCACCAATTTTTTTAACTTCATGACCACGGATTCATCAAAGCCTAGAGGGATGCGTCGCCAGCCCCGCCAAGCCCGTAGCCAAGAGCGCGTAAATCAAATTTTGGATGTAGCTGAACAACTGTTTATTACGGAGGGTTATAACGCTACCAGTACTAATGCGATCGCAGCTAATGCCAAAGTACCTATCGGATCGCTGTACCAATTCTTTCCTGACAAAGCAGCAATTCTTTACGGACTAGCAGCTCGCTATAACCAGCAACTCCATCACTTATTAGTAGAATTGAATACACCTGAAAGCAAGAGTTTAACTCTCTCTAGATATATGGAGCAGGTAATTGATACCGTTGATCAATTCTTTACCGATTATCCAGGTTATCACGCCATCTTTATGCCCTTGCAAAGTTCAATGCCTGAACTAGAAGCGATCGATGCGGCGGCTGATGCCCAACTGATTGAAGATTTGGTGATGTTTATATCGGAGCATTATCCAGATTTAGAACCAATCGTCTATGAAGCGATCGCTTTTGTGTTAGTGAAAACGATCGGTATCCTTTTGTGGACATCTCTTAGCCATGAAAAAAAATTCCGTCAGCAACTGGTGACAGAAACAAAAAGATTGACTCTAAGTTACTTGCAAAGTTACTTGTAGCGACCTGCAAGCTCAACATCGTCAAAATCGAGCATTATGTCCAACGCTGATCGCTCCTTGGTGTGCAGTATCTTCACTGCAAATAAAATCAGTTTTGACCAGGACTTCTATACTTGTCTCGAAGCTGGCGAAGATATAAGGAATTAGATTGTGTTGGTTGCTGCTGCACATAATTCCCATAATTAGACTGTGGTGATTGCGTCGGCTGCTGCAAGCCATAATTCGCATATCCCATAGGATTTGTGGGAGTGACAACACTTTGACCCGGAATCTGGCTAGAGTAAGGTGCAATATTACTTGGTATGCCAGAGGTGACTGGGGGCGTTCCTGGTGCTACATTAGGCACTACCTGACCATTATTTAAATTATTGTAGGGATTTTGCTGCAAGTTCGTATAACCTGCACCAGTATTTAACCCATTATTCGGTGATACCTGACCGTTATTTAAATTATTGTAGGGATTTTGCTGCAAGTTCGTATAACCTGCACCAGTATTTAACCCATTATTAGGTAATACCTGACCGTTATTTAAATTACTGTAGGGATTTTGCTGCAAGTTCCTACCCGTTGACGTGTAGCCTGTCCCAGTAGTTGGTAGAGAATTCTGACTGGATAAGCTATTCATAGGTGGCATTAACGTTGTTCCTGGCTCAGAGGCTCTACCCAAAGTATTTGTCTGAGTTGCACTAGTACCATTAAAGCCAGACAGCTTCTGATTTGTGGATTGATTGAGTATTGCTTGCAGAGGGCTGACAGAAGTAGAATTTTGATTCTTATTGGTTTGATTGGTGAATCCAATTCCCAGGTTAGAGGATGTCTGTTCCCCGTCTGTTGATTCAGATGCCCCAGTTAAAGTTTTGATACCTAGAAACTGATTATTGTCAAGCGTCCCATTCCGCAATAAATTTTCGGTTTGTACGACAAAAGGATTTTTCACGACGGGGGCGGTGTCGCCATTAACGCCTAAAGTAGGATTTAATTTGGCATCACTAGCAGACTTTTGTTTGTTAATTACATCCTCTAATAAACTTTTGCTGTTTTTTACCTCAGTTTTTTCCTTGGGAGTATTTGCCGTTAATGAGAGAGTTGCTTGCTCAAAGTCATTAAATAAAACTGGCAGGTTATCAATATCGGCTGCAATGGCTCTGTTTTCTGCTGATAGTGACGAATCAGTAGGGGTTTGTGAAGTAACTTTGTTTTTTTGCTTATAAACGAAAATATCTGGATTTGACCAGTATTCCCAGGTTATTAGTCCCACTACAGATAAAAAAATTGCAGTTACCCAAAAACCAGGTCGCCCTAGATTCCATAACCTGGCTCTGAGATAGCGTAAGTAGGCGGGAGGATAATGACGATGTGGCATGAGATTGGTAATTGAAATTTACTCGAAATCGGGAAAACTTGACGGAAGATGAAGGTGTTGCTGTTTAATGCTTTTGCTTTCCTTAACAGGAAATATCTCAACTAAAGTTGGATCGTGATTTTATCCTAACTTCTCCATCAGTTATTAGTCATTACCAATAGATATGTAACAGTCAAAAATTTACTTTTTAGCGGCTGGAGTCCTTTGGCAAGATTTTCTAGAAAGTTATGGCAATTTATGGTTGGTTTTTGGGCATTGGTCACATTGGATAACATCACGAGTTGACAGTTGCTCTAAGTTTATTGTTGTAGCTGGACAAAAGTTCGACTTTTTTACTTTCTAGTTAGCAAACTGTACGCTGCAATGCTTCGATATATACGCCTCTGACCTTGATTTCTCACAAGTGAGAAATCAAGGGGTGTGGGAGGTGTGGGAGGATGGGGAAGAAGTCTTTCCCCCCACACTCCCCTTCTCCCTCTGCCTACAGTATCGTGAGAAATCCGGGTCTGAGGGCGCTGTGCCGCACCGTACTATTAACCAGGAGACTACAGCAATGATGAAAGCTGAAGATATCATGACCAAAGATGTAGTTACCATTCGCGGTTCAGCGACTGTTGCTGAAGCAGTGGTGCTGATGAAGGAAAAAAAATTGCGGGCGCTAGTTGTAGATATTCGCCATGAGAACGATGCTTATGGCATTGTCACAGAAACAGATATTGTCTATAAGGTAACAGCCTACGGTAAAGATCCAAAGCAAGTGTGGGTTTACGAGATTATGAGCAAGCCCTGCATTGTGGTAAATCCTGATTTGGGTGTGGAATATGTAGCACGGTTATTTGCTAACACTGGTATTCATCGGGCACCTGTGATTCAAGGCAAGCTGTTAGGTATTATCTCGATTACCGACATTTTGACCAAAAGCGACTTTGTGGAAGCGCCAAAAGCGCTACTGCTGGAGGAGAGAATTCAAAAAGCAATTGAACAGTCTCGCGCTATTTGCACTGAACAAGGTGCTTATTCTAAAGCCTGTGCAGCCGCTTGGGATGAGGTAGAAGAACTCCAGGCAGAAGCTGCTCATCAGAAAGCTGAGGGGATGGTATCAGCTAAAGTCTCTTTTGAAGAATATTGCAAGGAAAACCCAAATGCACCGGAATGCCGAAATTATCATCCTTAATTGAAGTAGGGAATTGGGCATTGGGCATTGGGCATTGGGCATGGGCAAGAGGACAAGGGGACAAGGAGAATTGGGGACAAGGGGAAAGACTTGTTTCAAATTCTCACCTCTTGTCCCCTTGTCTCCCCTGCCCCCCTGCCTCCCCTGCTCCCTGCTCCCTCAACGTTTGGCAACTCGTATCAAGAGGAATAGACCTATTCCCAAGAAAAGAAAATTGGGCAACCAAGCCCCCATAAAGGGAGAGAGGGCACCTGCTTGCGCGATCGCACCACTAATAAAGAAAATTAAGTAGTACGAAAATATAACTACAACGCTAATCCCAAAGCTGGTACCTCTTCCAGTTCTCTGGGGTATGCTTCCCATTGCTGCACCTACCAAGCCAAAAACTACACATACAAAGGGTAAGGAGATTTTTTGTTGAATCCGCACTTCGAGTTTACGAATTTTTTGGCGATCGCCACCAAGATATTCCACTTGTAGTTGATCTAGTGCTTCAGCAATATTCATCTCACCATAGTCTCGGCTTTTTTCTGCCAAACTTAATGGCGTGCGCGGTAGTTGCAGTTGTTGGTGTTCAAATCTGACAATGTTGCGATAAGAGCGATCGGCTGCAACAAAATAGATCGTACCGTTGTAAAAATCCCAAATATTTTGAGAAGGATTCCACTGGGCAGATTCTGATACTACAATTTGATTCAGATTTTTGGTGGAACGGTCTATAATCGTCAAACCTGTCATCCGCTTACCATCAAATTGGTCGGCGTAAAATAAGCGTGTCAATATCCTATTCTTAGAGCCATCCGGTTGTGTAATATCCTGGTATTCAGGATAGAAAATATTTTGCTGTTTAAAAGCTGGCTTATCTGATTTCAGGGCTTTATCCAGAGTTACCCCCGCTTGGTAATTTGCTGCTGGTGCAATTTGTTCGTTGAATACAAATGTCATTCCTGTGACTACAAGACTCAACATCACAGCAGTTAGCACTATGCGATAGACGCTCACTCCACAACCACGCAGGGCAATTAGTTCGCTCTCGCTAGAAAGACGACTGTAGGTCATCAAAGTAGCTAGTAGCGTAGACATGGGAAAGGCTAAAACTATAAAGTTGGGAAACTTTAGCAAAAAAACCTGAATGGCAATGTCTATCGGTAGCCCAGATTCTACGATTTTTCTAACTAGATCGAATACAGCATCAATAGTGACACCAAGTGATGAAAAAGCTCCGACACCAAAGAAAAACGGCGCGATCAATTCGCTGGTAAGGTAACGATCCATGATCGTAAAAGGTAGCAGCGAACCGAGATTGTAGGAAGGCGTAAACTTCTTTGATATCATAAAAAATTTGAACAGTTAAATATTGACAACCCTGGTGAAGGCAGAAGGAAGAAGGCAGGGGGCAGGGGAGCAGGGGGCAGAATTAAAATAGTCTTCATAATTTGGTTTTGAAGTCTAAGTTCTTTACCTCTGTTAATTGCAAACTACTGTATTTAGTATCAAAGTTTAATTCTCAATGGCTGATAAAGCAGAATCGAATAAATTAATAAATTTATAATTAAAATTAAATATAAAAATAGGTTTTTAAGTTATTAACTAAATAATTGTGAATTTAGGCTTGAAAATTATCCCCTAAATAATATTGCCGCACGAGGGGATTACTGTAGAGTTCGTCAGCACCGCCAAAAGCGAGGATTTGTCCCTCGCGCATAATGTAAGCGCGATCGGTGATGGCGAGGGTTTCACGGACATTATGATCTGTAATTAAGATTCCCATACCGCGATCGCGCAGTTGTGCGACAATGTGCTGAATTTCTGAGACTGCGATCGGATCAACCCCCGCAAAGGGTTCATCCAAAAGCAAAAATTTTGGCCCTTCTTGTCCAGCAGCTAAAGACCTTGCTAATTCCGTCCGCCGTCGCTCACCACCAGAAAGTTGAATTCCTTTACTATTAGCTAATTTTTCCAGCCGAAACTCCCGCAGTAAAGTTGTGAGTCGTCTTGACCATTCCCGTCGTGGCACATTGGTTTGCTCCAGCACCAACAAAATATTATCTTGTACCGAGAGTTGGCGGAAAACACTTGGTTCTTGCGCTAGATAGCCAACACCCAATCGTGCCCTTTTGTGCATTGGCATTCCTGTAACATCCAAATTACCCAGCCAAACTTTTCCTTGATTGGGTTTTTCTAAACCTGTGGCAATGTAAAAAGTCGTCGTTTTACCAGCCCCATTGGGGCCTAGTAAACCAACGATTTCGCCCTGACCAACAGAAAGATTGACACGATTGACAATTACTCGCTTGCCGTAAGATTTGTGGATATTCTCTAAAACAATTTTCACGCTGGAAGCACCCTTTCTTGGTGGTAAATGCTAATTAGAAGGCTTCAAAGGTGGTGTTTGTGGCACAGATGGGGCGGGTGTCGCAGCATTATCTGATTCCTCGATCATGTAGATAGACTCTACCTGACGGTTGGATTGAGGTAAAGCAACAAATCGCCCTTCATCAATTAAATACGTTACCTTCTCTGCCCGGATACTGTTACCGCCCTGTTGCAAAATATAGACGTTGCCACTGAAATCAATTCGGCGTTCCTTACTAAAGTACTGTGCTTGGGCAGATGTTGCCTGAAGCTGACGAGAAGGATACAACATTTGCACGTTACCGCGAGCGGTGATTACTTGATTTTTAGCATCATATTCTTGCACATCAGCGCGGATAGTGAGGGGACGATTGTCTTTAGATGTTTGTGCAGTAGCGGTTTGCAGTTGGGTAGGGAAGGCAAAAGTGCCCAATAGTGCAACTGGCAGCATTAAAGCTAATCCAAAGCGACGGAACTGTGACATGGGCAATTGATAGCAGGGCATCATAGCAATTGGGGATTCTGGATTTCAGCTGGCATTCTAATTATCTCAAGTACTTTATCCAGATTATGAAATATACAATCTGGAGTGATTTCCGATAACTACTGGCTGAAATAGTGACGCTACCCCTAACCTCAAGGTTTCAGGTAATTGACATCCGAGTAAAAATGACGCAGGCACAATTTATGAATTGTGCCTAGCAAGGATTTCGGACAACGCATAATTAATTTACCAGATGTCTAATCAGTAGCCAGCACAATTTTAGGCAAAGATAAGACCTTATTTTCAACAATATCGCCAGATGTAATCTTATCTGGCCCTATTTGTTGTAATGTCGTCAACAATGCTGCGCTCTGACTCAATAGCTCATCTACATCAACGCCGCCGTAACTAGATGGGTAACGCCGTAAGCGATTGCCGCCTTCTCCCAGTAGAATAACTGCACCTCGCCAGTTTCGATTTTCCAAATGATACAGTGCGACAGAAATTTGGAGAATGCCTTGATAAAAGGTTTTCTCTGGTTCACTGGCTTCAATCCATAAAGCCTCTAAAGTGTCATGACAGGCATAGAACTGACCAGAATTGAACTGTTCTACGCCTTGCCAAAACTCTTGGGGGATGGTTTCGCTCATCCCATACTGTCTCGGACTTCTTTAATTGTTTCCAGAGAGATGTCTTGTTTTTCTCCAGCAAACTCGTTGTCAGGGGTGAGGAACAACATACAATGGCACTCTTTGCGTTCTCTCATTGGCACACAGGGACAGTTCCAATATGTGGCATGGACTTCAGCCTCTTTATCTTCATAATGGCGACAGGGACATAAAGGCGCACCTAGTTCGTCTTTATGTTTGGCTAGTCCTTCAATCACAACTGCGGTAACAGAAGGTTCAGAACAAAAGTATGTTCCAGTACGCTTGGCGTATTGTTCGGAAAAATGCCGCATTGCCTCTAGGCTTTTATCGCTGGATTTTGTGTTATGTTCTGATGTGATCATGTCGCTCATAATTTAAATATTTCTTTGCATTGTACCTCAGTCACACTAAGGGATTACTGGGTGTATTTCCCCAACCTTAACCTTTCAAATTGTTTTACCTTTGTTCAAAGGCTGATATGTCCGGTGTGCTGGGATCGGACAAAATCTAGGAAATCATAGAAGTTTAACTTCTAAGCTAATCAAAATTCAAGTTGCATCTTGAGGCAGAATTTAAAAGTCAAGAGATTGATTTGTTCTCATCTACAAACGATACTTTGACACATCTAAGGGGAGATGCCAAGCACAATCCTTATGTCAGGCTTTGTTTGTTTATACATTAGTACTGAATTCTCTTCATCATAACTTTATGAGACTTTATGAAAAAACTAAGTAATAACACTTATTTTTTGTGAGTTCGTGTATATTCTGAAAAGTGTGAAAAAAAAAGCACAAACTTATCAGGAGTTACAACTACTAACACATGAGTATTTCAACTTTTGCGAAAAAATTATCGACTGCTGCGATCGCAGTAACAGTAATTGTTTTGGGTATAGGAGCAGTAGCACAAGCAACTGTTTTAACATTTGATGATATAGCGCCTATTCCAGTTAATGATCGGATTTCTAATGGTTACGGAGGATTGAATTGGGATAATTTTGACTATATAAATGGCTCGAATACTGCTCTCTCACTTACAGGCTATGACAATGGCAGAGTGTCAGGAGACTACGTGGCTTTTAACGGGTTTGGAGACACTGCCCTAGTAAGTGATGGTATTTTTAACTTCAACAGTGCTTACCTCACAGCTGCTTGGAATAATGGTTTGTCGGTTACTGTAGAAGGTTTTAAGAGCGGCGCAACCCTGTATTCAAAAACTGTGGTTGTAGATACGACGCAGCCAACTTTAGTTAATTTTGATTATCTTGGTATTGATGAATTAAGGTTCACGTCATTTGGTGGAGTTGAGCCAGATTATCTTATAGAGACGGGTGGTAGTGGGACACAGTTTGTGCTAGATAACTTTACCTTTAATGAAAAAGTTACATCTGTCCCCGAACCTACATTGCTACCAGCGATACTGTCAATAGCTACTGTAAGCGCTGGTTCAGTATTAAGACGTAAACAGTTAAAGCAAAGTTAACTTAAGCCTTGCACTTTGCCCGAAGAACTAGAAGTCGTGGCTACACAAACAAAGTTTACCTCTGTAGGCTAAAAGTTTTACAAGCTGTAAAGCTAGGCTTTGTTTGTATAGCCCTTCTAGCATGTGTTTTTTTGCCGAAGGTATTGATTAATACGAATTTAATGTTTTTTGTAGCTGGGGTTGTAGTGCGCGTAGGCGTAGCCCGTCGGAGACATCGCTTTGCAAAACTATACCAGGATGTTCCAAATTGATTACTTCTTGTTCATCTGGTGCGGAAATATTTGGCCATAAAACCCAGCGACTACCTTGAGGAAGAGTAGCAAGGCTTAGACGGTTTTGAGTTAGCCAAATCAAGGGATAATTTTTAGGAACTACTGAACTGGCATCTTCTAGGGCTGTGGTTGCTGCTAAAGTTTCTAGGACAAAGCGATCGCCTTTAATTAAACTTGTTGATGCTGTCCATAGTTGCACCTCTAGTTGCTGTTGCTGTGCGTAAAAGTACAGTGAAGCTGCGGCAATTACTGCTTGTTCAAAGTTTTCTTCTTCCCAATCGCTAGCACTGTCAAGGGCAATAACTATTTCTTGTCCACCTGTTACCATTTCTAACTCCCGTACCCTTAATTCTCCATAGCGGGCACTAGTTCGCCAGTGAATCAGACGGGTGGGATCTCCAAGACGATATGGGCGGAGCGATCGCACTAGCCCTGTTGTAGCTGTCTGCAATGGTCTACCACGAGGATCGCCCCTTTTGCTCTCTTCTTGCCCCATTTCATCTACTAGGGGGCAGGTAGCCAAAGGTAATACTGTGGGATAAACGATCGCTGTGGCAGCACAATCACGCTGACGGCGACACCAAAACAATCCCAAAGGCGCACCAGAACCAAGTTCGACTGTGTGCCAGCGATAAACGCCCCGGCGCTGGGTAGGGTGGTAATATACCCAACGGTAACTACCTTGACTAGGAATCGTTTCGATTGCCTTTTGTACTGGTTTCCCTAAGACGAAGGGCAGTATATCTTCAACTTGCAATAAGCTTACAGGCTGCTGTGTCTGATTGCAGATTTCTAATTCCACTGTTAAATCGTCACCTGCTGACACAGGTTGCATGGGACGGCGGGTGATGGATAGACCTGTGAGCGATCGCGGCGGTAAGATAGCTGCTACACCCAAAAGGGCAAAACTAATGCCGCTAATGGCATATAGCCAACCAGCCATCGTATTGATACCTGCTCCAAAAAAACAAATAGCGGTTACTGCTAGCACCCAACCGCCATAAGTAGGGGCACAAGCGCGGATTTCTAACCAATTGGTGATGGGTTTGATGATTTTCATGTTTCTTTTTTAACCCAATACCACCCAAAATTCACAGTGTTTCAGGGGTTGTGTCTGATGTCCTTATCTAAACCGCTCTAAAATTCGTTCCTCAAAATCTGCCGGCGGATCATCAAAATCATCTGACATTTTTACTAAACCTCTAGCACTACCAAACTTGGGGCGTGCTTCTACTCCACCAAGTGGCACAATTTTGAAAGATGTCCCATCATTGCGCGTGATGATGACTTCTTCTCCACCAGCCACCTCTTCAATTAATTCTGCTAGGCGAGTCTCAGCTTCTTTCAAGTTAACTTGGTGCATTGATAGTCTTTACCAAAACCAGATGTTTTGAATATAACTTTTTCGTCAGTTATTGGCTCAAGGAGCTTTTCATGTGGTAAGAAAGACGGAATGCGATCGCCTAGCTTCCCGTAGGTATTGCTTTCTATAAGAATTACTGCTGGCTATACGCCTACGCGCAGTTCATTTTTACTTAAAATTTTGACAAATGTACCGTAAGGGCGATCGCTTTCTGTAAAAATCTGCTTCCTGAAAATAAACACCATATTTCTCAAGGTTTAGTGTTGCTTTGTCTGGATTCCATTCAAATTCCATTTACAGATATCTTTGCCTTTCCTTTCCAGAATTTAACAGGCTGTTTGTTGATCAAAAGCCACAAAGTCATTGACTCAAGAATTTGACTAAATTTACAGCAAGGGCGATCGCAATTGAACTATTTTTGAGTAACTTCACTGAGGGCTTCATGGATAACCTCATCGCTAACACCATGACGCTTCAAACTAGCAATCAGTGCTGAGATAGTATCATCCTCTAGTCGTTCCAGATCAACTCTTAGCCCTTGTCCAATATAGGCACGCATTAACGGCTGATAGCCAGAAAATCCCAGTAATGGCGCTATTCTTTTCAAATCTTCAATGACATCTTCGGGAATGCGAATTGTGATTGTAGTCATTGGACGATTTTTATCGAGTCGCTTTTTCAGTGCTTCAGCTTTCATAATATTCTCGCTCCTTGCGTGTTGCTTTACGAGCTGAAATGATCCGAATTATGTCGTTTTCACGTTCAATGTAGACGACATACAGAAGATTCCACCGTTTGTCTAAGCCAATAACAGCATCTCTTTGTTCATCATTGCGACTTGCATCAACAACTACTAAAAACGGATCGAAAAATGCCTCTGTGGCTTGCTGAAATGTCACGCCATCATGATTGCTGGGATTTTTCCAAGCTTTTTCTTCGTTCCAAACGAAAGTGACACCATTAAGCACGAAATACACATCCATACCTTACATAGTAGACATTGTGTATTTACGTTGTCAATACGTTTTATGAAACAGAGATATTACCGTAAGGGCGATGTCTACGACGGGCTACACTTCAGGTGGAGATATCTCTAGGGAATCCACAGCCTCAAACCATTGTGACCATTTTTCCACAAGTGGTTCATCAGGCTGACTGTCAGCAATTTTGACTTGATGTTTGTGCATAACAAAATCAATGAAATTGGTCACTTCTTCCAGGAGTGCTTCAGAAAGTTGCTGCAATTTTGCGATCGCAGTTTCACGAATATTCCTTTTCAGTCCTCTTCATTTTCACTCAAAAATTAGACTAAGGGTGATCGCTTTCTGTAAGAATGACTGCTAGAAGTTATCAGGCAGGTCGCTTAAGCAGATTGTTCTAGTTGTGCCTGTAATTTTACTGTAATCACTTTATGTAAAAATATTGCAAGGAGCGATGTCTACGACGCGCTATGCCTAGGCACTGTAAATATTTGCTGCTAGTTGGCGTTTATGATCACTAGAACTTTACCGCCTTTTATTTCTATAAGCTTTTTAGCTTCTTCGGCGGCTTTTAGATCGATACCTTCCTTGACAGGCTTAGGTGTAGATTCAACTAGGTCTTTGGCTTCTTTTAAAGGGAGACCAGTTAATTCACGAATAGTCTTGAGAACTGCAATCTTTTTGTCCGCTTGAAATCCTTGCAAAATAACATCGTATATTTTGTCTTTTGTTTCGTCTTCTTCCCAAATTACAGAAGATGATTCATATCTCACTACAACTTTACCACCCGCAACTTCTATAAGATTTTGAGCTTCTTTGGCGGCTTTTAGATCAATACCTTCCTTGACAGGCTTGGGTGTAGATTCAACTAGGTTTTTGGCTTCGTTTAAAGGGAGACCAGTTAATTCACGAATAGCCCTGAGAACTGCAATCTTTTTATCCATTTGAAATCCTTGCAAAATAACATCATATGTTTTGTTTTTCTGAGCAAACTGCGCCTCAACTTCTTGCTTAATTGGCAAAATATCAGTGTCTCTTAACCCTAAAAGTTCTTGGAGCATATTCATTTCTTCATGGGTCTCCTCACTTAGAGGATATTCATGCTCTGCTTCTGCAATTAAAGTTTCGCGATAGCTTTGGAGATTTACTAATCGCTCTTGATAAGGGCGTAATACCTCAGCCTCAATTTCAGAGGCTTCTTCAGAGGTCAAGCCTAACTGCTGCTTCAGTATATTCAGAATAGCGCGAGCTGATGGACGAATTGTTCCGGCATTTGCATAACGTGAAGCGGCTTTCCGATATTTCAGCTTAGGGTCAGTAACTCGTGCTTTGGAGAGAACAATTTCAAACCCCTTATCTTTAAGAACGATGATTTTAGGGGTCATTTTAGGGGCAGTTTCTTGCACCTTGCTGACAGCATACTCATGCAATTCCATTACCGAAACAAAGCCATCCTCATTGCGATCGCCTGCTCCTGTTTCAATCCCCTCAACTAGATATCGGGTGTAAATCGATAAATCTGATCCCTGCTGCTCAAAAGAATACTGAGTTGAATTGGAAGAAGTAAGTACTACCCGCCCTTCAGCCCCCAGGCTCTGCAAGTCAACCGAACCATCATCTTTGGCGTGTAACGCAGGATCGAAGGCTCCGCTAAAGCAACAGTCCAAGATAATTGCCTGTCGTTTGGCACGGCTATTGTTCATAATTTCCTGAACAAAGTTGGCAGGTACAGCAGTTGACCGAATCAACTCCCCTTTGGGATTTTTACGAGTTATCCGAGTTGCAAAATACAGCTTGCCACTATCATCCTTGATGCCATGTCCAGAGAAAAATAGCAACACAAGATCGTCTTTGGCTCGACCCGAAAACAAGGTTTCAATCTCAGATTCCATTGTTTGTCGGTCAGGATTAGGAAGCACTTTCACGTCATCAAATCCGCCCATTTCCGAATCTTTCAAGACTCGTTGCAGCGCCTCGATATCTTTTACAGCCGCAGGTAATGGATTTAGCCCTGGCTCATACTCACTGACTCCAATCAGCAATGCTACCTTTGCCATGTTTTCTTGTCTATGCTGCAATAAAATCTTGAGCTGCTTTGATGGCCACTTCTAGTTCTTCGCGACTGTGGGCTTTCACCGTCAACTTCTTGCCGTTGGCTTCCACCGACAGTTCAATAGGTTTACCACCGAGACGATCGCCCAGAAATCCCACTAACTTTTTTGCATTGGCTGTATTTACCTCAGCCATTAACAAACCCACCAGAAACCCGCCTAATGCTTTGTTGCCTTCTGGTGGGTTGGGATCAAGAACACGACCAACTGCATCTAATTCGTCAATTTGCTTAAGTTCAGTAATTAGTCGTTGAACCTGCTCGTCCTTTTCTTCCGCGTCCAAGTCAGGGTCATTGAAGGCGATCGTAAACTTAATGCTATTTGCGGTCATGCTGCACTAATTAGGGTTTGGTCAGTTTTATTATCTACTGACAATTATCACAGCTGTATCAGTAAAAACCTCATGCCTTAATTAACAGAACTAACAGTTAAATCTTCACAGAAGACATGCTTATCTTTTCGGTTACAACTCCGACAAACAACACTAGAGAGTTTCAAGGAATTTAGCAACTTAAAAAAGACATACACAGATGTAATCAGCAAAATAAAAGCCCACATTAGTGGGCTTTCTAAATTAATCAATCAATAAACTTTACTTACCGTTTCGCCAACTTCTTCGACATCTTCCGCAGACGAATCGATTGGGGTGTAACTTCCACCAATTCATCGGGGCCAATGTATTCCAAAGCACGTTCTAGGCTCATGTCTATCGGTGCTTGCAGTTGCACTAATTCATCGCCACCAGCCGCGCGGTGGTTGGTCAACTGCTTGGTCTTACAGATATTCAATTCCAAATCTTGGGAACGATTGTGTTCTCCCACGATCATGCCTCTGTAAACCTTTGTGCCAGGAGTAATAAAGAATGCTCCTCTATCTTCGGCGTTTCTCATAGCGTAGAAGGTAGAAACACCCTCTTCAAAGGAGATTAAAACGCCTTTGTTACGGGCTTCAATGTCGCCACTAATTTGACGGTAATCTAAAAAGCTGTGGTTCATGATGCCTTCACCACGAGTCATCCGCATGAATTCACCCCGGAAACCAATCAAACCACGGGCGGGAATGACAAACTCCAACTGGGTGCGATCGCCACTACCTGGCTGCATATCTTGCATTTCGCCTTTGCGTTGTCCCAGGCGTTCAATACAGCTACCCACACCATCAGCAGGAATGTCTAACACCAAGAGTTCAAAAGGTTCGCAAGGTTGACCGTTGATTTCGCGGTAAATTACCTGTGGCTGAGATACTTGAAACTCGAAGCCTTCGCGGCGCATGGTTTCAATTAAGATACCCAGGTGGAGTTCTCCACGACCGGAAACGAGGAATTTATCGGGAGAATCGGTTTCTTCGACACGCAAAGCAACGTTGGTTTCAAGTTCGCGGAATAGGCGATCGCGTATTTGTCTTGATGTCACCAACTTACCTTCTTGACCAGCAAAGGGCGAATCATTCACCCAGAAGGCCATTTGCAAGGTTGGTTCATCCACTTTAATTAGTGGTAAAGCTTGCGGTTCATTGGGGTCAGTAATCGTTTCCCCAATATAAGCATCAGCGAAACCAGCTACCGCGACAATATAACCTGCGGTTGCTTCTTCCATCTCTACGCGCTTCAGTCCATCGAAACCCATCAATTTAGTAATTTTGCCCTTGACAATAGTACCATTCTCTGTTACTAGAGCTGCTTGCTGCCCTGCGCGGATAGTACCGTTGTGGATTCTGCCAATCACAATCCGTCCCAGATATTCAGAATAATCTAGGGTTGTAACTTGCAATTGCAGAGGCTTATTGCTGTCGCCTACTGGTGGTGGAACGTGTTGCAGAATCGCATTAAACAGAGGTTGCATATCTACCGATTCTGCTTCTAGGCTTTCCTTGGCGAAACCTCCCATACCGGAGGCAAACAGATAGGTAAAATCACACTGGTCTTCATCTGCCCCTAATTCCAAGAACAGATCCAATACTTTATCGACAGCAACGTGGGGGTCAGTTTGACCACGGTCGATTTTGTTGATGATAACAATGGGGCGCAGCCCTTTTTCTAAAGCTTTTTTCAGAACAAAGCGCGTTTGGGGCATGGGACCTTCGTTGGCATCGACAATCAGCAGACATCCGTCAACCATGCCGAGTACACGTTCAACTTCGCCACCAAAGTCAGCGTGTCCAGGAGTATCAACAATATTGATTAGTGTTTCTTTGTAGCGAACTGCTGTATTTTTGGACAGGATAGTAATACCCCGTTCCCGTTCTAGGGCGTTGGAGTCCATAACGCAATCCGGAACGTCTTCGCCTTCGCGGAAAATGCCGGATTGTTTGAGGAGTGCGTCAACCAGCGTGGTTTTGCCGTGGTCAACGTGGGCGATAATGGCGACGTTGCGAATTGGGAGCGTCATAGAAGCTTTTGGTGAACTCTAGAGGGGGTTTTTAGATTTACATTTGAATGCTAGGCTGTTTTAACAGAATTGGGGATGATCAGCAATTTCTGTAAAGAACCTTTAACAATTCTAGCGTAATCGTCACAATTGCGGTGAGGTTTGTCAAGGTTGCATAAGAGAGAAAGTTAGGTAGGGTGAATATTTACTTAGCGTTGAATTATTTACCCGATTTTATTAGAAGATTTAACCGAATGTAGTTTAACAGTGGGTAAATGTCTGTTTAAAACTTCTAAGTACAGATTTGCATTAATTCTTAGCGGTTTTAAATTAAACCAGATGCATTTCGCCTTACCACAGGGTAGGGACGCTGGGGAAAGGTACGCAGAGTTTTTCAAGAGGATTCGCTATGAAGTTATGAAATTATGTACGATTAAGATATATTTTCTTCTGTAAATTAGTCTACCTTGTGCGATATTTGACATCAGCATTTTGGAGTTTTGAATAATAGCTTGGTTATGAGGACAGCAATTACAGAGTGATAAATATACAATTCAAAAATTACGTAAAGTTGGATTTGGTATTACGTATGCAAAATACCAGCGTGTGCATTACCTTGTCATAAAAACTTTGAATTCTAAAGTGCAATGCCGCTCCATTTTGCTAAGTTTCAACAAGATTTTTTAATAAGGCGATAAAACTAGCCAATATTTTACAGCAATTACAATAAGTGTCCATGTAGAAACGTTGCAGTACAGAGTTTATACGGAATTCAAGGTATAATTTAAAATTAATAAACTGACAGCAATAAAATAATTAGTATGATCTGCTGCCTAAACCCCAATTGCGAGAATCCCCAAAATCCTGATGGGACAAATTACTGCCTCAGTTGCGGGACACAGTTGCGATCGCTACTCAGAAATCGTTACCGCATAATCGCACCGTTAGGGAGAGGAGGGTTTGCACGCACATACGTAGCAGAAGATATAGACAAGCTAAATGAACGATGTGTTGTTAAGCAACTGGTTCTCAGTCAATTTTATGGCAGTCAAGGTACTCACGCACATCAAAAAGCAACTCAATTGTTTGAACGAGAGGCCAAACGTCTACAAGAATTAGGGGAACATCTACAAATTCCCAATTTGTATGGATATTTTAAGGAAGGTGAATATCTGTATTTAGTGCAGCAGTTTATCGAAGGTCAAAATCTGTTGCAGGAGTTAAAACAACACGGTTTTTTTGATGAAGCTAAGATTCGATCTTTTTTGAATGATTTATTATCTGTGCTGGTCGCCATACATCAACAGCAAATAATTCATCGAGATATTAAGCCAGAAAATATTATTCGCCGTCAGAGTGATAATAAGTTAGTACTAATTGATTTTGGGGTTTCAAAGCAAAAGGCGGAAACTACAACTACTGCAATTGGGACAATTATTGGTTCATTAGGTTATGCCCCAATTGAGCAAATGCAATTTGGGAAAGTTTTTCCTTCCAGTGATATGTATAGTTTAGGCATAACTTGCTTTCATCTACTAACAAATATTTCTCCCTCGAATTTCTGGCTCAAACAAGGCTATGGTTGGACTTCTAGTTGGCGAAAGCATTTGACACAACCCATAAGTCAAGAATTAGAATTGATTTTGGATAAATTACTCCAAGAAAATCATGAGCAGCGTTATCAGTCTGCACAGGCTGTCTTACAAGACTTGAATAATCTACCACCACTAAGGCATACATTACCTCCTACAGTCATTTCACCTTCTAAACTATTAGAGTCACAATCACAAACTCAACAAAAAACAACTGGATATCTACCACGATTCTCTAATAGCAAATTATTCTCTGGAGCCATAATTACAGGTTCAGGTAGTTCATTGTTAGCGATCGCACTGATTAGTTTTTTAGGAACTACTTGGATTAGCTCTGGATTGTGGTTGCTAATTTTAGGTGGGGTAATCTTAATTCAATCTCGTTCGCTTTTAGAAAAAAGTTATTTAATTGTGATTGCTATCATAGCAAATTCACTAATTGTCTTGACTTTCAAAAACTTGCTCACAAATAATCTTCTCCAATCTGGAATTAATGGACTTTTGCTTGTAGTATTGCTAGTTTTTCTTGCAGGTCTTTTGACGCTTATCATTGTGGGTATGTCAGAAATAATAAACAAACTTATTTCTAAATATTTTTAAAATTTAAGTAGAGGTGAATTTTCCACTGTATATTGATTTTTAATAAGCTTTGTATAATTTGGAGTATTATTCATGACAAATAAAAAAGAGAACCTGAAGTTGCTTATTTCTTTGGGGCTGGCTGGAGTAATGGTAGCAGCTATTTTGTGGGCAATTAAGCAACTTTCTTCTAGTATCGTAATAACATCATTAAACAACCCCACATCTAGTTCAAGTGAAGTTAAGAATAAGCCTCCATTGATAAATTTGGGTACAAGAATTTTGTTAAAAGTGCAAACATACCCTGATAAAACAGATGGAGTTAAAGCTTTTGAACAAAAAGATTTTATCACTGCTATTCAAAAGTTTAGCGCTTCATTAAAAAATAATCCAAATGACCCTGAAACTCTAATTTATTTAAATAATGCTAAAATTGCACGCGATAATTCTAACGCTCTAAAAGTTGCTGTGATAGCATCAATTAATTTTGACTCTAATTTATCAGAAGAAATTTTGCGTGGTGTAGCTCAAGCTCAAAATGAAATTAATAACCAAGGAGGAATTGATGGTAAGAAGCTGCAAATTGTGATTGCCAGTGCTGAAAATAGAGAAGATTTTGCACGATTAGATAATGAATTATTTCAAGACAAAAGTATTGTGGCAGCAGTGGGAGTTAGACGTAATGCTGCAATTTATAATGAAAAGCACTTGGTGTTAGTATTTCCTGTCGAGCGCCCAACTCAAGCCGAAAATCAAGAAAAGCTAGATAATAATGCACTAAGTAGTGAGGCAAATAGTTCCACAACTAATTACTTATTTCATGTAAATCCGCTATATGATAATTTAGTAGATACTCATGCTCGCTACATTGCTCGACAGGGAAGAAATGTTGCTATTTGTGGCGATATTCGTAGCTCAAGAGATAATTCAGGTTCCTCATCTAATCAGATACTTGTAGAACAGTACACTCAAGCTCTCCAAAAATATGGAAGTAAGGTTATTAACACGCCTTGCAATTTGGCAGACAAAGATTTGGACTATAAAGCTTTTGTAGATAAAGCTATAGAAACAGAAAACGCCAGTGGCTTTTTACTATTACCTTCAGTCAGAAATATATATTTTGCCACCAAAGTAGCACAAGAGGTTAAAGGCAGAAAACCTCTCTTTGCCTCCGAAACTATGTACAGTTCAACAACTTTGCAAAATGGCACGGATCTTGATGGAATGGTACTACCTGTATATTGGCATCGTGATGCTAATAAAGATAATCCATTTGCAGAAAATGCCTTTAAGCTTTGGAATGCACGGGTAAATCAGAGAACAGCCGGAGCTTATGATGCACTCCAAGTAATTATCACTGGCTTGAAACAAGATAACACCCGCGAAGGGTTGCAAAAGGTATTGTCTAATCGTGATTTTTCAACTTCTGGAGCCACAGGAATGATTAAGTTTTCGCCTTCAGGTGAGCGCCAAGGAGAAGCTTTACTAGTCAAAATCGAGCGTTGTGAGCGTTGTTCTTCTGGAAGTGATTATGATTTTGCCCTCTTGAATAAGAAGTAATTTTTTGATATGAATTTTCATTCCAGAGATATAGATTGCTTCAAAATTAGGTAATCTGTTTATCTGTTCAATTTAGATGTAATACAGAATATCTGTTTCTAATTTAGAACTATAAATCGGGGCGATCACTTTAATTTGTATTTCTGTTGTGTAACGCTAAACTTTTTTCTACCCACCGTTGCGAAAGCTATCACTCAAAAGAAAGAGGGAATCTCCCTAAGCTGTGTGTCAAGGTTATATCAGTAATAACTACGAACACTTTGCCGAGGAGAACTACGGATGGTAGCTACTTTAGATGATACGAAACGCAATGCTATTGCTGTGAAATTGGCAAGTATAAAAGCACTTCAACAGTTGGTTATCGAAAATGAACAATCGCTTTTGAGAGAAGGACTCGATGCCGAAATTGCTGATCGCATTCGAAATTTCCTCAAAGATGATGAAAAAAATCTTGGCGTTCTCGAAACTATAATTGGTCAGTATGGGATTCAGGCTGAACCCAAAAAAAATGTTACACAATTCATTGAAAAAGCTCGTGAATTGTTCAAAGGCTCTGAGTTGAGCCTGTATGAAAAAGTATCCCAGCATGAATTGCTGAAACATCAACTCGTAATGAGTGGCTTGATAGTTCACAAGGCTGCTCAAAAAGTTGGTGCTGATGTGTTGTTAGCGATCGCACCTTTGAACACCATTAACTTTGAAAACCGCGCTCACCAAGAGCAACTCAAAGGTATTTTAGAAATTCTGGGTGTCCGCGAACTTACTGGACAAGATGCAGATCAAGGAATTTGGGCACGTGTTCAAGACGCTATGGCCGCCGTCAGTGGTGTAGTAGGTAGCGCTGTCACCCAAACCAGCGACAAAAAGGATCTGAATATTCAAGATGCCCTTCGCCTCGATCACAACAAAGTAAATACCTTGTTCACCGAATTACTACAAAGTAACAATCCACAAAAGATTCAAGAGTACTTTGGTCAAATTTACAAGGATTTAACTGCCCACGCTGAAGCTGAAGAGGAAGTAGTCTATCCAAGAGTACGTCCTTTCTACGGTCAAGATAACACCCAAGAACTGTTTGACGAGCAAGCGGAGATGAAGCGGGTGTTAGAGCAAATTAAGGCTATCAGCCCTTCTTCATCTGAATTCAAAAATCAAGTTAGACAGCTTATGGAAGCTGTTGGCGACCACATTCGTCAAGAAGAAAGCACAATGTTTGCTGCTATTCGTAACAACTTGAGCAGCGATCAAAGTGAACAACTGGCTACTGAATTCAAAGCCGCTAAGACCCGAATTCAACAAAAGTTAGGTGTTGTTAGCGAATCTAATGTGTAGGATGCTTTCGAGCTTTCTATATCAGCTAAACAAGGTTAATTAAACAAAAGCTCCCAGTCCTCATGTGCTGGGAGCTTTTGTTTAAAAATTTTGCTGACAGTATTTATAAGCGGTGTATGCCATAGTTACAACCCCAGTGATAATGGCAGATTCATCGACTTCAAATTGGGGATGGTGTAATGGGTGGTTAATGATTCTTTCTTTGTAGCCGACACCCAAACGAAACATGGAACCAGGGGCGTGTTCCAAATACATAGAAAAATCTTCAGCACCAAGGGAAGGTTCGGGTAAAACTTGAACGCGATCGCTACTCCACGCTTCTTCTGCGGCTGATTGTAACAATTGTGTCAAGGCATAATCATTTTGAACGCTGGGTACACCCTGGCGATAATTGACTTGATAGTTTGCTCCGTAGGTCTGGCAAACATTAGATACAATGTTTTCAATCCAGTTTGGGAGATGGGCACGGGTTTCGGGATGGAGCGATCGCACGGTTCCCAATAATTGCACTTTATCAGCAATTATATTCGGCGCTCTGCCACCATTAATCTTCCCGATACTCAATACTACAGGACGCAAGGGGTTCTGCGTTCGGCTGATGGCTTGTTGCAATGCAGTAATAACTTGGCAAGCAATCCAAATTGCATCAATGGCCTCATGAGGACGCGCCCCGTGCCCAGATTCTCCCATAATTAGAATTTCTAAATCATCTGCGGCGGCTGTTAAAGCCCCGTAACGCACGCCAATAGATCCTGCGGGTATAGAAGGGAAAACATGAACCCCTAATACAGCTGAGACGTTTTTCATCGCCCCATCTTTCACCATCCAGGTTGCCCCTTGAGCAATTTCTTCGGCTGGTTGAAATAGAAACCGCACTTTCCCACCCAATTCCTCTGCCATTTGGGATAGAACCATCGCTGTTCCTAACCCTACGGTGGTATGAACATCATGACCACAAGCGTGCATAACACCCTCTGCGCGAGAGGCATATTCTAAATTTGTGCCCTCTTGAATTGGCAAGGCATCCATATCGGTGCGAATTGCCAATAAACGGTCATTTTGACCAGTGCCTTGGAGTTCTCCAACTACGCCCGTTTTGCCAACTCCCTCTTGTACGTGCAGACCACTGGAAGACAAAACACCAGCTACGAAGGCTGCTGTTTGGTACTCTTGACCACTGAGTTCTGGGTGAGAGTGGATGTGGCGGCGAATTTCAATTAAGCGAGGCGCTAGTTTTGTTGCTAAGTCTTTAATATGGGTAAGCATTGATTCAATTAATCTACAAGCTTTTTTCCCATGATAAAGAACCATTAACAAACAAAATGCTTTTGCTATACCAGGATAGGTGAAGGGGCAGGGGGCAGGGAGCAGAGGGAGATTAATTAATAACCAATTCCCCATTCCCCATTCCCAATTCCCCGTTTATTTTGAATAACAGGTTGTACCTAGAGTATTTTCGGGTTTAAACTCGTTACATTCTCTGGGATTTTGACGCTCTAAAGACCAACCATAGGGCTTATCAGAGGTGACGACACCATTCGCCATAGTTGTTAGTCGGAAGTTAGCCCCCCGAAAATTAGTAAACTGCAATTTAGCATCTTTTAAGTTTGCTGCTTCTAAATTGGCGCTGATGAAACCGGCATAAGATAAATCAGCGTTTTCCAGGGATGCTGATTTCAAATTTGCTCCGGTTAAGGAAGCACCTATAAGATTGACCGAATTCAGAATCGCACCTTCTAAATTTGCACCAGTGAGATCGGCATTGGTAAGATTAGCTTTAGATAATGTTGCACCACTCAAGTCAGCCCCTCGCAAATTTGCTCCAGTTAGATTCAGTTGAGTTAGGTCAGCACCATTCAAACTACACCTAGGACAGGCATTTGTTGCCTTCAACTGATCCAAATCTAGTTGATTTAACGCCAGGGCCTGCTCTGCAAACCCAAAACAAGCTAGCAAAACGACGGTAGCAACAATCTTAAATTTCATATTTTTTACAGATATCTACAAAAATGACAAGTTACGCACATTGCGTACTGTCATACTTACATATACCGCTTCTCTAGGGAAGAACAGGGATGAAGCATTCATTAAGAAGCTGTAAAAATACTATAAATTCTAATGGTAATACTACCCAAACTGAAATATAGGCTATAGAATCGATTCGTAAGGAACTATACCGAACCTTTTATAGAGTACCATATATGTGATCCCCCTAGCTCGATGAAAAATACGACTAGGGGGATCTTGTTTTTGGGCATTGGGCATTGGGCATTGGGCATTGGGCATTAATATCTTTCTTTGCCTCCCCTGCCCCCTGCCTCCTAGCCCTTCACCGCCACCCTAAAAAGCGCAATCCAGGGACAATTAGGTAGTAACTCACTCCTAACCAGAAGCTGATAAAGAAGCCTACAGAACCAAAAAAAATCAGAGGTAACTGTAACTCTGACCAAGCTGGTTGACTAGTAAATTGGAAGATCGGTGGTGCTAACCTCAAAAGAATCAAAAATGCGTAGGCGATCGCACTACCAAAGGCAGCTAACACGGCGTACACTATGTGATGGCTGCGAAGACCTAAGCTCAATGTGAGTAGGCAAGCTGCTACTAAAATCACTGCCACTAAACCCTCGCCACTGTCTTTTGGTGTGATTAATTGCAAAATGAACCAGCCGAAGCCATAGCTAATCATACCCATCAGCGATGCTACTAAAAAGCGCCGCCGTTGACCAAAACACCCGGATGCTGTCAGTCCCCAAGCGGTTCCCCAGCCGGCGGCGATGAATACCAAAATATCTGCCCCGAAGACGGTTTGAGTATTTGGGATTAATTGGTTTAGCTGACTCGAAATAGATTCCACAACCCAACGCCCCAGGTTGGTGTGATATGCCAAAATAAAACCTGCGATCGCACCAAAACAAGCGCCAACATAAGCCAAAATCATCGCCCAAATCGTCGCCAAACAAGCTTGGAAAATTTTGATGATTGTCTGAGCGATAAAAACAACGGTTTTAGTTACAGCTTGGCTAAAGTTAGCTAAAACTTGTTCAATAGCTTGGATTAGCAGTGTAAATCTCTGGGAAACTTGCGTTGAGATTTGCTTAACTCGATCTCGCAGTTGGGCAAATAATCCCGGCGGCGGTAATGGTTGAGAAATCTTCGCCAACCGTTTTTGAATCATAGCTGCATTTGCTGGACGCGATCGCACATCCTCTTGCACCATCTCATCTAGCAAATCTGCTAGTTGCGGGTTAACATTCGCCGCAGTACGCCAGCGCAATTTCCCAGTTTGTTGATCTTCCAACTCTAGCGGGTATTTGCCTGTTAGCAGTTCAATCACCGTTCGACCAAGGGCATAAAAATCGGCACTTGGCCCAACAATACTTCCACTCACTTGTTCTGGTGGACTGTAACCAGAAGAAAATAATCGGGTGGAACTCGACTGAGAACGCAGCTTAGAGGGGCTAAATTGCTTTGCCCCACCAAAATCAATTAGTACCAGGCGATCGCCTTCTATTTGCCCTTGAGGTAGGCTGACAGTGGGCGAAGATGTGCCCAGCATTAAATTAGAAGGTTTAATATCCCGATGAATAATCTGACGTTTGTGTAATTCTTGTAAAATCTCTACAGTTTGGGCAAACCAGTTGACAACCAACTTCTCTGGACACCCTTGGGGAAACTTTTTTAATATCTCCTCTAAAGTCCGTCCATTGATTTTTTCCATTACCAGACAAGGTAGTTGGTGCGGCTTGGGGTTAAACAGTTGTACCTGAAAATACCCTTCGGCATCAACTGCGGGGACACCTGGATGCTGCAAACTAGATAAAACTGCCGCCTCTTGGGTAAATAATTCCAGTGCCTTTGGTGAATCCTCTACCAACACTTTCAGCACTTTCTCGGTTTGAGTTTTTTCATCCCAAACCGTGTAAATTTGAGCAAATCCTCCCGAACCTAATGGCTGAAGTGGAACATAGCGGTCTAACAACTCTAGCGGTGCGCCACAGCTGTTGCAGAATTTGTTTCCCCAAGGTTGGGGATAAGGACGTTGACAATCAGGATTTATGCAGTGAACCGCACTCTGAGTGATGTGGGACACAACCGCTACAATACAAAGGCTGACTTGATTTTAGCGTTTCTTGAGGTTTCCTGATTTTTAAATAGGCAAAAGGAAAACCCTCATAGAATCTATGAAGGTTTTCTTTTATAGCTATGTCAGCCCTTAATTACGAAAACTTCTCTTACTCTGTCTGTGCTTGGCGACTTCTTTGCGCTTGCGTTTTTCTAAGGGTGTTTCAAAATGACGATGCTTTCTCATGTCTGGAAAAATTCCAGCCTTGGAAACTTCTCGCTTAAATCGTCGTAAGGCTGATTCAATGTGTTCATTGTCACCGACAATTACTTGGGTCATTACTTCTCCTACTAAGTTGACTTAATCAGGCGGGAACATTACAAAAAAAAGACAGACTGTTGTTTGTCTGACCTTAAGACTATTGGTAAATTTTTTTTGTTTCCAAAGTTAGTAGCGTCCGCCGCGTCCGCCGCCACCGCCGTATCCTCCTCCTCGGTTTCCACCAAAGGAACCTCTATCACCTCTATCTTCCTTGGGTTTAGCCTTATTTACTTTCAGGTCGCGACCCATCCACTCAGCACCGTCGAGAGCTTCAATGGCAGCTGTTTCTTCCGCTTCAGTTCCCATTTCCACAAAAGCAAAGCCTCGCGGACGACCTGTTTCACGGTCAGTAGGTACTTGTACTCGCTTTACAGTACCATATTCTGCAAAAATACCACTTAAATCTTCTTGTGTAACGTCATAAGAGAGGTTACCTACGTAAATTGACATCGATTCGCTCCAAAATCATCACTGTGTAGAGATTTTAATTTCTCTGAGAAGTCTGTAAATACTAAAAGGAAAAGCCTTTCAATACTAAAATCAAAGACGTCACTGAATTAACTCTCCTAAATCTAGGATGACATACGAGCCATCTCTCTGCATCCAGTAGATAGTTAACCAGTGATACGATCGCGTAAATGCGATCGCCTGCCCCAGCTACCCTAAGTACAGCCCAATCCAAAAAAGGGTTGGAAATGGAAGAAGATAAATTCTGTAGGGTGATAAAGGAAATCAGACATACAGGGGCACATCTTTAGAATATCCGAATTGAATGTTTGACTGCATTAACCATGAAGCATTACTCCAAAATTTTAATACGAAAGCCAAAGTCAAGCAACAAATAAAGGCTATTTCGGCCTATACTTCTTTGGATAACCTGCTAGGTATGGGGCCAATCTAAAATCTAAAATTCCAAATTGTTTGACCTTTCCAAGCTGTTTGCAAGTCGGCTTTGACAATTTGAGCAGCGTCTTCTTTCCCCAATGCCTGCAAAGTTGCCTGTAAGCCAAATAGGGAACGCCCATTATGGGGATACTTTTCTAGATCAGCACGAAAGACTTTCTCCGCCTTTTTATAATCACCCTTAGCCAAAAGTACAGCGCCCAAAGATTCCCGCGTGGGAAAGTACCAGTCTGGTGGTTCTACGTAATCGAGTGCATCTTCTGCTACTGTCGCTTTTTCTAGTGATTGAATGGCATATTCATAATCATTATTTTTTGTAGCAATTTTGGCATCGAGAACTTTTGAAGCAATGTCTAAAATGCGACTGGCGGGGCTTAATCCGATAGTTGCTTCGGTAGAAATTTTCTGCTTGGCGGTAAGTAATGCCCGACTTTCACTTGCTGCCTCTTCAAGTTTGCCTGTGGCAGCCATAGCCATACCGCGAGCAAAATGCCAAAGTGCTGTAGTAGTAGGCAATTTAACATCGGGAGCAGGAGTTTTTAAGATGGCATCCCAATCACTAAAGCGTGTCTGAATCAGCATTTTGCTGCCCAGGAATCCCTCAAGCATTGGTATATACGGGTTTATAGCAGTAGCATTTGCGACTAATTTATCTGCGGCTTGGAGAGCATCTTCATATTTTCCTGCCATGCTGCTGGCCACCATGAGGAAATGTACGTTGTGGTTGTAGTACATCATGGGGTAAGTACCCTGGACTTGATATTTTTTGATGTAAATATCATCTTGAGCGATCGCTTGCTCGTTTGCCTGCATTGCCCCTTGATAATCTCCCACACGAAAGTAAATATGGGAAGGCATGTGTACCAAATGTCCTGCTGCTGGCGCTAGGGTTCCTAGTCTTTTGGCACTGACAAGGGCCCTTTCTGGGGAAGGCGAGGCTTCCACCGCATGGATATAGTAATGATTGGCCCCCGTATGATTCGGGTTACGTTTGAGAACAGATTCTAAAATAGCCACAATTTTTTCTGTATCTGGCTGTGGCTTACCATCTTTAGTCCAGTGCTGCCACGGATGCAGATCCATCAAGCTTTCAGCATAAAGCGTTGCTGCATCTAAATCATCAGGATATAGCTCAACTAGGGTTGCCATTGCTTTTGCGTAGTCTACCGCTAGTTGATACAAGTCTGCACCAGGATCTTGGGAGTAACGTTTTGCTAAGGCGGTAATGTAGTCTCGTTCCTGGTTAGATGCTTTGGTGGAAAGTGCTAAAGCTTGCTGTACTGCTTGGTAAGCAGCTAATTCTCGATTGGGATCGATTTCTAAGTTAATATTAGGGCCTAAAGCCAGAGCAATACCCCAATATGCGATCGCTAAATGCGGATCGAGTTTGGCTGCGTGTTGAAAAGAACGCACCGCCTCATCATGATTGAAAGCGTAAATTAAATTTAATCCCTGATCGAAAAACTCTTGCGCTTGGGCATTAGTAGTGGAAACTGGATGGTGGATTGCGCCAAGTCCAGATATTAAGGTGTAGGGTTGTCTTGCTTGAGCGATCGCCGCATTAGGAGCGATTAAAGAGAGTATAAGCACCCAAATTATAAATAAGTACTTCATTGTCTATATTGTTTTTCTTCAAGCTCTTTTTTTCTTAATATTCAAAAGCCACAGTTTTTCTAATGAAGCAATTTGCTGACTGAGAACAGCAGCACGGTGTTTCTTATAGATATTAAATCCTACAAACACAATCATTAGAATCAAAATAGAAAATCCGATGAAAATGTTAACAGATACATCAGTTTGTATCCGAGAATCTACATATTGGGAGTTAGAAGTTGGTTGAGTAGTAGAATTTGATTGCATAAATACCTTGATAAATAGAAATAAACGTAAATACTTGTTCCTGCTGTCTTTAGTGAGAAATTAGTTACAAGTTTTACTAGTGCGGTATGGCATAAATAACTATCCAGTTTAAAAAGGTAACAAAAGCTTGTAAATCAAGCTTTCTTTCCTGCTGTCTCTTTGAAGTTTCGTACCCTGCGGAAAGCCGCAGAAAAATCTACAGAATTCTCTCTGCTTTCTTGCACTAGCTAAACTACTCTTCAGTTAAAATTTGAAAAATTATGTTTCTTTCCGCCTAAGATTTGTGACAACACCACTTTTTTGGAACGTCGAGTTTTGGGGGAAAGGAAAAGCTTAAAGGGGAAAAACCTTATATATCAGCTCTTCCGCTCCTTTTCCCTCTAAGTAAGCAGTATTAAAATATTTTCTTATATCTCGACTATTTTGTTGTGCCAGATGTTTATAAGCGCTTAAAGTATAATAAATTACTTGTTATTGCAGTAGTACTGCTAACTCAAGTTGCGGTTTTCACATTCTGAGTATTTCTTAACCGCTAATTTAGGCTAGACATCTGCATCATTATCTAGCCAAAGTAGCAAATGATTTTCTCTCAAGATAGAACAATCGAATAAATCCTTTCTATCTTTTGGATATTATTTGAATTCTTCAAGATGAATTTAACCTTTAAATAACTATGTACAATGGACACAAATATTCTTAATAAAAACATCGTCAGATAGAAGAATTAAAACTTGTCTAAAAGTAATATATAAACATTGTAACGCTTTCTTAGCAAGCAATAAATAATCACTAGTTAAGATAAGGAAAAAAGTATATGAGTATCGAAGATAGAGCAAAGGCTTTTGCAAAGAACGTCGAAGGAAAAGTACAAGAAGCAGTTGGTGAAGTAACTGGTAACCCTAATGATAAAGCTGAAGGTAAAGCTAAACAAGCTGAAGCCCAAGTTCGTCATACTGCTGAAAATATCAAAGATGAAGTAAAAAAGACTTTAGAATAGGCTGAACTTGACCTAGGAAGAAGGTGTAGGCTAAATAATTATTTCCTAAACCTTCTTCCTCTATTAAATATGTTTTTAGCTTGGTTTTTAGGCATTTTTAAAATACTGATTTCACAATACATTTTGCAACCTCTCATATATTTTAGGATCAGCCCTTTCAAGGTGTCTGTTTTTAGGTATTATTTTTGGGATAGAATTTTAGCTGTAGAAACATGGGGTCGTTTGGAAGGATGAGTACGTTTTAGTATCCTTCTTGTCTTTTTTGGTGCGCGAAGGTGGGATGCTAATCGTCTTACCATGATCCGGATCATAGCAAGGTAGATAGGGCTTCGATGGCGCTCCTGCTCAATCCTTGTCCACTGACGCAGACTATCGTGAATTTTCAACCACGTTCCGTCTTTGCGCCATTTACGAAAATAGTTGTATACCGTTTGCCAGACGGGAAAGTCACCCGGTAGCGTAGGCGTAGGCATCGCCATCTAACTCCTTCTACTAGGACATAAAAAATTGCGTTCAGAACTTCCCACATATCAACTTCACGCTTCCGACCACCGGGTTTTTGTTCTGGAATCATGTCACTGAGAAATTCATATTGAACACGGGTCAGATTGCTGGGGTATGCTTTACTCATGTTGCTCTCTCGGTGCTGTCTACTATCTATTCACAGCGTATACTGAGAGAGCTTTTTTACCATCTCTCCGACTTTTCAAACAGCCTCTAAAGTCTTGTTGAAAAATTACTGAAACAATATCGAAAGACTGGGAGTATTTTGCCCAAGATTCGCACACAACAAACACCAAGAAAGCTCTCGCAGGAAGAATTAAACGTTTTGTCGTCAATTGTGTCAGATAATAATGATGCAACCTTGGATGAACTTCGTCTGCTGTTAGAACAGAAAACGGGAGTCTTGATTGGTCGCTCAACTCTAGATAGGATGCTGCGTCTTCTTAACCTAAATCTCAAAAAAAAACACTATACCCAACCGAGAAAGAGAGTGACCGAGTTCAATCATTAAGAGTAGAATTTTGGCAAAAAGTTCAAGAAATTCTAGCTAAAAATCTTATCTTTATTGATGAATCCGGCATAAATTTATCTTTAGTAAGACTATTTGCCCGTGCGCCCAAAGGAAAGCAAGCGCGAGGTGAACGTCCTATTAAGCGAGGAAAAAATGTCTCCTTGATTGGTGCTATCGGTTTTAGAGGTATAATTACCCAAATTAGTGTGATTGGTGCAACAGATGGACTCACATTTGAGGCATTTATCTCTCAAAAGTTAGTTCCAAAACTCTGAACATACTACGTTCTATCGGTGCCAGAAATTATCCAGATTTAGCGAAAGCCGTTGAAGAAGCTTTTAATAAAGTATCTTTAAAAGATATCGAAGGCTGGTTTACTCATTGTTGTTACTGTACCTCACTAGACTAGGAAACGCTATATATATCACCTTTGTTCTTGGTATGATGCAGCAATAACGAACCCTCAAACGCGGAAATCATCATATCACTTCACACCGCTTGAGGGTTCATATTGAGTTAAAACGAGCGCGGCAGGGTTCGAACCTGCGACCGATTGCTTAGAAGGCAATTGCTCTATCCACTGAGCTACGCGCCCAAAACAAAATAATGGCTCCTGAAGGAGTCACCTACACTATTATATCGTCTTTACTTACCAAGAAGCAATCAAAAATTGCAGATTTACCACTAGCAAGGCTAAGATGCTAGTCGCTAGCTAGTCAATTTACACCAAAAACGAAACAGATGGAGTATCGGTTTAGATATATTGAGTTGTCAAGGGGTTATTTGCCTGTTAACGCCAATGCCCTCTGGGTGGCTACCTTCGGGAAGAATCTGGCGATCGCTAGGCCCATTTTCACAGTACGCTAGGTAATTTCAGCCTTGGCGATACTGCCAAATGCCATTATATATTCCATATTAAGAGTGCCCCTGTGAGGAGTTATTTGCTAGTGCCATGTTTATTCTCAAACGGCAGGATGTTGAAATATCAAGCATTCAGCACCCAAAAAAGGATCAGCAGGTGCCGATCCTCAATTATCAAGGGCAGACTTTTCGCTTGATTAGTGTTTTCAAAGCTAGTCAAGAAGAAGAAGCTAGAGCCTTATGGAGAGAATTAACGGATAACCGGGGTAAAGCCTGTGTTTTGCTGGAGGAACCCGAACGCTTTAGCGTCTGGGGTAAAATCCGTTTAGAGCAGCTGGATAGTGATACAGGTGGTCATGGCAAAACGGCGATTTTAGTCCAAGCCAGTATTTTGCTGTTACAGGGTGTTTCTATCGACATTGAAGAGTTTTTAGGTGCTAAACAAGCTGCATTATTTGAGAAAGATATTGCGGAAGTATTAAAGCAAAAGCAATTTCCTCAAGCATCTTCCCTAGAAGCAGTTAAATATTTGGTATCTACCAATCCTTTGCCAACTGCCAAAATACCTGATTGGCAGGAAAATCATGTAGTTACTTTATTACAAGAATTGCATCGATTAGGAAAAGCATATTTTGGCAATGGCAATTTTACCAAACAAGTGATTTATAAGCTAGAAGATATGCCAGAAGCCGAGCGATTGCTATTTATCAGTTGGCTAAATCAATCGCCACTGGGTAAACTGTGGCAGTAGCATGGAAAATTTTAACAAAATTCCGGCCACTGGTACTTGCTTTTGGTGTCCGATTGTGTATTATCGGCAGACACACTGCTACATATACAGTCCTTTAACTCAAAATATTGCCAGAGTGCATCTACATAGTCAATTCCTATGAATAACTCTTACGAGAATTCGTTCCTTTCTAAATCCATTTTCAATACTCAGAACATTGTCTTAGCTAATATTGGCTGGGCCGTACTAGCACTGCTATACTTTTTGTTGTTTAGTGCCAAAGTTCCCGGAGCTGATGGCATAGAAAGCCGGGCCGAGTGGTATGTGATTGGTACAAATATTTTTGAAGCTTTAGCTTATTTGGGTGCCAGTATCTTATGCTTGAGGAACTGGCTGAGTCCACAAATCGTCAGTGGGCGAAATGTCTGGCTCTTAATTGGGTTAGGTATGCTTTCCTATTTCGTTGGGGGGATAATTTTCGGATATACCGAAATAGTGTTAAAAGATGAACCAGATGTGTCTGTAGGCGATATATTTTTTGTACTCACTTATCTATTACTTGGCGCAGGCATGATTTTAGCTGTGGCTTCCAGGCGAATCAATCTGGAAAAATGGCAGTGGCTAATTGTGTTAGCAATTGCAGTATTCGGTAGTTTGTTGGCATGGTGGATTTCTATGCAACAGGAAACACCCTCAGAACTGCTAGTCGCTATTTTGAATTGGTTTTACGTAGTTAGCGATGTAGTTCTGTTAATTATTGCTACCACTCTGCTACTAGCCTTTTGGGGGGGAAGAGTTTCCCAGTCTTGGCGAATGATTGCAGCAGCGGCCTTTTCGCTTTACATTGCAGATATGTGGTTTAAATACGCCCAAGGCCCCAACTATCAAAGTGGGGAGATATTAGAAGTGTTTTGGGTGTTTAGTGGGGTGTTATTTGGCATGGGCGCTGTCTTAGAATATGACGCATCACTAAGACGAACGCGGCGTACCAGTGGACGTAAACGAGCTTAGTAAAGATTTTTGGTATCTACCGTGAGAAAACTAACAGACTCTGACAAGCAAGAAATTCTTAAGTTATATCGAGAGACTGCCGAAACAACCTCAACTTTGGCAGAACGCTATGGTGTGAGTAACTCGACAATTAGTCGCCTGCTCAAAAGCACTTTGCCAGAGGATGAGTATGAATACTTAGTCTCTTTAAAGCGGGCTGCGAGAACTCCTGAAGGCAGGGCGCAGGTAAGCTATGAGCAGTTACCATTGCTGACTCAACCGGAGCCGGAGATAGAAGTTCCACCCATCGAAAGCCCACCGTTGGAAGTGACAAAGGTTGAGCCGCAGCCACGTCGGGTAATTCGTGTAGAGCCGGAAGTTTACTCAGAGGAAACGGCAGAATCACTCGCTGCTAGTAGACGGGTGCGCCGTCGCCCCTCGGCGGCAGAAAAACCGAAGCTCCGAGTTACAGAGAAATTAGAAACTCCAGAGCAAAAGCCGCCGGAAATAGTCAGCATCTCCATTCCACCGCTAAAGGATAAACATCCAGGAGCGGCTGTCATCGCGCAGATGCTAGGCGAAGATTTGCTAGATGAATCGGAGGATTTGGATGATTTAGAAGATGATGATTTAGAGGATGACGACTTTGAGGAAGAAGACTTTGATGATGATGACCTGGATGACGAAAGACCTTTAGTCACAAAAAGAAGGCCAGGTGAAGCATCAGTTCAAGTTTTACCTCTGTCGATAGCCAATTTGCCGAAAACTTGTTATTTGGTAATTGACCGTTCCTCGGAATTAATTACCCGACCCCTCAAGGACTTTGGTGATTTGGGACAAATTCCCAGCCTGGAAACTCAGCAAAGAACTCTGCCGGTATTTGATAATCATCGCGTCGCCAAGCGCTTTTCTACCAAGCGCGATCGCGTAATTAAAGTTCCTGATAGTAAAATGCTCCATAAGGCTCGGACTCATCTGCAAGCTAAAGGCATCACACGATTGCTGATTGATGGTCAGGTCTATTCTTTGTCTACGGTTTAGGATTAGGTATTGGGCATTGGGTATTGGGCATTGAGCATTGGTTATTCCCTTTGTCTTCTCACCCAGTCCCCAGTCCCTTCAACTGTAGACAGCCCTTGCAAAACGCTCTGCCAAATAAATAATGTCCTGTCTACGGGCAATTTGGTTCATCCATTTTTGAGGAATATTTTCCACCCCATAATAAATTCCCGCTAATCCACCAGTGACGGCGGCAGTAGTATCGGCATCTCCGCCTAAGTTGACAGCTTTCAGCACCGCCTCAGAATAAGACGAACTATTTAATAAACACCACAGGGATGACTCCAAAGTATCAATCACATAGCCACCAGAATTAATCTCTTCAACTGGTAGCTTGGCAATCTCACCACTAAAAATTCTGCCAAAATGCGGCTTTTCTAACAAAAATTCTCGGACAGAATAAATTGTTTGGATATCTTGCAATGCTTGTAGATAAGCTGTTTGGGGGTCAGCCCCTTCTAGGAGCGCCACTGCAATACTAATATAAATTCCACAGGACATTTGCGATCGCGCATGAGCATGGGTAATCGCTGAAACATCATGCACCCGCGCTAGCAATTCGCCTAAAGTTAAGTTTCGGTGACAATAAGCCATCGGCAAGATTCTCATCAACGAACCATTGCCATTACTATTTTCAACCTTCCCACCCGCCTGATGGGGAACAACTCCCTGTTTCAGGCGCATAATTGCTGTATGTGTAGTTTGACCAATATCAAAGACATCGCCACGGGGAGTCCAGTAAGCCTCCTTGTACCAGCGCCAGAAGGAATTGGCTATGGCATCCAACGAATACCCCCTACAAAGGCATTCTGCTAGGCAAAAGCTTAACGAACTATCATCTGACCAAGTTCCTGGTGGTTGATTCCATGTGCCATAACCCTGCATCGTTGTCACTGGAGATTTTACTCGTTCAGCACGGCTAGTAAACTCCACTGGCACACCCAACGCATCACCGACACATAAACCCATCAAACCAGACAACGTTTTTGCACCGGTTAGCATTATTCAATCTCCACAATAACTGCTCAAAATTAACTTTATAGATTCCCTCTATAGGTTGTTGCAACAGATGCTACAGCCGAGTTTTTCATCCTCTGTGAAAAGCTCGGCAAAAAATGTTAGTCGGATATTTTATTTACACTATTCCGACATAGTTTGAGTTCCAAATATTGTGACAGTTTTAAAAGCGTCTATTTTTGGAACAAAGAACCCAGATGAAAAGACATTGAATGTAATTATAACAGCTTATTTATGATTGCCTGGGATACTTAGCCTGTAACTCTTATGCATCATTAGCAACATTTATTTAATAAAAATTGGGAAACATTTGGAACATTGTTAAATGATTTTCGACTGGGAATATACAAGTAAAAAATAAAAATTTTGGTAAAAATTATGAAACGCTTACTCAAGTCTTTCGTGACATTTTCTGCATTATCTTCCTTAATAGTTGCTCCTCTTTTTCTATCATCTGGTCAAGCTTCTGCTGAAACCAAAAAGGGTACTGATGCTAGTTATGTTGGTGCTGGTGTTGCAGCTGGCGTTACTAGCGGCGGAGAAGGTATCAATGATGCTGCCACATTTGGTGGTAATGTTACAGGTCGCCTGAAATTAGGAACTACGCCATTTTCTGTACGTGGTAATGTTCTCTGGAGTGATAAGACAAGTGCTATCATCCCAGAACTTTCTGTGGATGTGCCTATCGCTAATAAAACTAACGCTTATTTAACTGGCGGTTATTCTTTTGTAGAAAAAGATGGCTCACCAACTCCTATAGGTAACAGAGATTCAGTAGTGCTAGGTGCTGGTGTTGAATCGGAAGTTGCTAACAATTTCCTTGTCTACACTAACGCTAAAGTCGGACTTGGTGCCTACCAAAATAGCGATGCTTCTGCTGTCACCATCAATGGCGGTCTTGGCTATCGCTTCAAATAAAAAATTATTGAGTCCTCGGTCACTCTATACTTTACTTAAGTACTCAGGACTTAGCACGGGCTAAACGCCCCGCTACCGCTAACAAAACTCACTACTCGCAAAAGCTGGTTTTGTTAAGTGTTACATCACTGACAAAGCCGGCTTTTGCCGTGGTAAAATTAAATCATTCCTCATTATTCCGGCCGGATTACCGGGGATCAAGTAGCCGAAGGGTGCTGGTTCGGTGTCTACGTAATGCTTTATTGAGAATACTATACAAGTCTAATGGTTAAATCTGCTCCTTCCCCAATCGCTAGCCGTAAGCCTTCCAAAGTAGAAGGAATCAAGGAAAATAGTAATTTTTTGCGTGAACCTGTAGCAACTGAAATTCTTCAAGATACTACCCATTTTACTGAAAATGCGGTGCAGCTTTTGAAGTTTCACGGTTCTTATCAGCAGGATAACCGCGACAACCGCACTAAGGGACAGGAAAAAGATTACCAGTTTATGCTGCGGACAAAAAATCCTGGTGGTTTAGTACCGCCGCAGCTGTATCTGGCTTTAGATAAAATAGCCGATGAGTATGGCAACCACACGTTACGAGCAACTACCCGTCAAGGTTTCCAACTGCACGGTATTTTAAAGAAGAATCTGAAATCAGCGATCGCCACCATTGTCAAGAATCTGGGTTCAACTTTGGGAGCTTGCGGTGACATCAACCGCAACGTCATGGCACCACCAGCCCCCTTTAAAAATCGCCCAGAGTATCAGTATGCTTGGGAATATGCCCAGAATATTGCTGATTTGTTGTCAGCACAGACGGGTGCTTATTATGAAATTTGGCTAGATGGTGAAAAGGCAATTAGTGCTGAAGAAAACCCAGAGGTGAAAGCAGCGCGACAAAGCAACGGGAATGGCACAATTATCCATGACAACGAAGAACCGATTTATGGCACACATTATATGCCCCGCAAGTTTAAAATTTGCGTGACGGTGCCAGGGGATAATTCGGTTGATTTGTATTCCCAAGACCTGACTTTGGTAGTAATTACCAATAAGAAGAAGCAATTAGAAGGATTTAATATTTTTGCTGGTGGTGGCTTAGGCAGAACCCACGGTAAAGAAGAAACTTTCGCTAGGTTAGCAGACCCCATCGGTTATGTGGCAAAAGATGATGTCTACGACATTGTAAAAGCGATTGTTGCTACTCAGAGAGATTATGGCGATCGCACCGACCGTCGTCACGCCAGATTAAAATATCTAATCAACGATTGGGGTTTAGATAAATTCCGTACTCAAGTTGAAGAATATTTCGGTAAATCAATCGAAGCCTTCAAACCACTGCCAGAGTTTAAATTCCACGACTTCCTCGGCTGGAATGAACAAGGTGATGGCAAGCTATTCTTAGGAATTTCCATTGAAAATGGTCGAGTCAAGGATGAAGGTTCGTTTCAATTGAAAACCGCTTTGCGGGAAATTGTCGAACAGTTCAACTTACCCATCCGCCTGACATCGAACCAAAACGTGATTTTTTACGATATCGAACCAGATAGCAAGGAAGCTATTCAAGACATTCTCAGCCGTCACGGTGTCGGAGATGAACCCAGTAAAATCGAACCTTTAGTGCGATATGCAATGGCTTGTCCGGCTTTACCCACTTGTGGTTTGGCAATCACGGAATCAGAACGGGCAATACCGGGGATTTTGGAGCAGATTCGCGCTCTCTTGGATAAATTAGGTTTACAAAAAGAACATTTTGTGGTAAGGATGACAGGATGCCCTAACGGTTGCGCTCGTCCCTACTTGGCAGAATTGGCCTTTGTTGGTAGCGCTCCAGAATCTTACCAGTTATGGTTAGGGGGTTCGCCAAATCAGACTCGATTGGCGCAACCTTACACAGAAAAGCTGCATCATAATGATTTAGAAAGTTTCTTAGAGCCGATTTTTGTTTACTTTAAGAAATCTCGGAAATCAAAGGAAAGCTTTGGTGATTTTTGCGATCGCGTTGGTTTTGATGCCATCCGCGAATTTGCTAGCACCTACGAACCCCAGACAGCCAATGGTGCGAATAAATCGCGTCATCGGGTGAACTTGAAAGAAGAGGTTTATGGCAAGTTGAAGGAAGTAGCAGAAAGCCAAGGTAAGCCGATGACTCAGTTAGTGACTGAAGCGCTAGAAGCTTACTTCCAGAATCTTTCGTAAGCCGAAAAGTTTAAGATAATGAAATCAAAGAGAGACACAGATAAATCCATCTGTGTCTTTCTGGTGTAAGGAAGTTCCAAATAAAATAGGACTTACGCATGAGTTACGGAATAACGAACCGCAGAGGCACAGAGGGCACGGAGAAATCAGAGTTTGAGAGATATTTTGCGTAAGTCCTATAAAAAAATGTTCCAAAACTCTCTATATTTTTCCTCTCTCTGTGTCTCTGTGGTTCGTTTATTTGGATAATTTATTTCTTAGAAGTCCCTAAGTCCTAATACAGTTAGGTAACACATCCACAGGAAAACTGAAATATGGTAACAACAGCAAAATTCGCAGAAACTAGGGATGTGCTGCAAAACATAAGCTGGCAGACATTTAAAGCTATGCTGGCAGATATGGGATCTGAGCGAAATAAAAGGCTAGCTTATGACAACGGAATAGTAGAAATCATGACTCCGCTAATGCCGCACGAGAATTCAAACCGTCTCATTGAAGGTTTTGTTCTTGTGCTGTGTGAAGAATTTGGTTTAGAAGTTAAAAGCGCTGGCTCGTTGACTATAACGCGGGATGATTTGGAGCAAGGAGGCGAGCCGGACAGTAGTTACTACATCCAAAATGAATTATTAGTCCGCAACAAAGAAAATATTGACCTGAATACAGACCCACCACCAGACATAGTACTGGAAGTAGAATATTCCAGATCCAAGATAGACAAGTTAAGCCTTTATGCTTCAATGGAAGTCCCAGAATTCTGGCGGTATAACGGAAATGTCTTGAGGATCTACACCCTTAACAGTGGGCAATACTTACAGAGTGATCGCAGTCCAACTTTTGCACCTGTGCTATTAACAGAGATTCCCCGATTTATCCAAGAAAGCAAGAAAGTTGGGCAAATAGCAGCAACTCGTGCTTTCCGTACCTGGGTTAGACAACAGATATCTACAGCAGGGCAATAATTCATTAAGAAAAATGTCTCAACTGCAAAGAATTGCGATCGCACCCTCCCAATTTCAACAAGGGCAAATTTTACTCACCAAAGAACAACAACATTATTTGGGGCGTGTGTTGCGCTTGCGTGAAGGCGATCGCTTTATTGCAATGGATGGTAAAGGAAAATGGTGGTTAGCGCAGCTAGCAGGCGAACAAGCACAGGTTTTAGAATCGCTTTTGGTGGAAACTGAATTACCTGTATCAATTACCTTGATGGTGGCCTTACCCAAAGGCAATGGATTTGATGAAGTGGTGCGGTGTTGTACAGAGTTGGGAGTAACTTGTATTGCACCAGTATTGAGCGATCGCACTTTGCTTGATCCTAGTCCTCAAAAGCTCGAACGCTGGCGGCGCATCGCTGCGGAAGCCGCCGAACAATCAGAGCGCTCTTTTGTGCCAACAATTTTAGAGCCTGTTGCTTTTAATACGGGTTTGTCATTAGTCATTGGTCATTTGTCATTTGCCAACAGTCAGCAATATATCTGTGAAGCGCGTGGTGAGTTTCCCCATTTAAAACATTGCTTACAGCACAAACGACATAGGCGCTTCGCCTTCCCGCAGGGTATGACAAGTGACAAAGGACAAGAAACCATTGTCATTGCTACTGGCCCAGAGGGAGGATGGACAACACAAGAAATTGAGAATGCGATCGCATCTGGATTTCAACCTGTTTCCCTTGGTCGTCGCATCCTGAGAGCAGTTACAGCCCCAGTAGTAGCATTATCCTTAATTACCGCAAGTTGTGAAGTATAAATGATTTATAGCTCACGCAAAAGTGATTTTGCGCGAGACATCACTCCATCCTGTATTTAAAGTAAGTGATGATTGAGCAAGTTGCGATCGCCTTTGACCATAAAGACTATCAAACAGCTGCCAAATTACTCAAACAGCTGCTAATAGAATCACCAGACAATCCTTGGGTGCAATTTTATCTTGGTCGCTTGCATGAAGTATCTGGAAAGCATCAGGATGCGGAAAAAGTTTATCGGCAACTGCTGCAAGATACGACAAATACCAAAATAGTGTCGCTAGCACGTCAAGGTTTGCAACGACTGCAAGAAATCGAGATTGAACAAAGACAAAGAGCCATTTCCCAAGCAAAATCTGAACCTAATAACACTGAACTTGGCGTACTAGTTTTAGAGCCACTCAGTAACGAGATGAAAACGGACGCATCTCGAAAATTTGCTCAGATTATGCAGCTAGATCCCTATACCGCACGGCTATTAATGCCAAGTCGTGGCTGGAGGTTGTACCGTACTGGACAAGTGGGAGAACTAAAATTTTACGGCAAACAGTTACAGCAGGCTGGTATTCCTTGCTTTTGGGCAACACTAGCTCAAATTCAGCAAATTCAAGTTTATCAAGTCAAACATTTTCAAGAATCTACCCCACAAGCTACCGTTGTTTGCTGTAATGACACAAATCAACTCGGTTCTCTCACCTTTGACTGGTCAGAAGTTACAGCCAGAGTAGTGGGACTATTGCCCATTTTTGAACAAGTTGTAGATGTCAATGCCCGCCGTAAACTGGAATGGAAAACTCAAACACAAGACTATGCTCAGTTTTGTGATTTACACTTACCTGGTAGACGTTGCATTCTCCGATTCTATGATAACGGCTATGAATTCCAGCAAGGTTTAAAAATCATTCCCCAAGCTAGCCAAAATACAATCAGAATTAATTGGAATAGTTTATCAAGTTGGATTGATCAGCAACTACCTCAAGTTAAAATTTGGTCAGATTTCACATCATTTGCAGATACAACATTAGACCAAACAGAAATGTTAGGTCATATCAAGTCACATATTCATTTGTTTCGCAGGGAACAGACTAATTGGGATTCAGCTTTTCATTTATATAGTGGACTGGTGTTTCTTAAATAAAATGATAAATTGCAGGTCAAACACTGGCATAGTGAATTAATGAAATGTAATCCACCTGAAACTTAATGTTTACTTCATAAATGACCTGTAACTCACAAATAGCAGAAGGTTGGCATGGAAAACTTAATTTAGTCTATGCCGATCGCCAGGGCGCAACCCAGTTAATTTACAATCACCAGCAAGCGCCCCTGAAGGTACAACGCCCATTTTATCCAGAAGGGGAAAAAGTTTGTCATAGCGTAATTTTACATACAGCTGGGGGAATGGTAGGAGGCGATCGCTTATCCTCTAATATCCACCTCCAACCCCAAGCCCAAGCCTTAATTACTACAGCTGCTGCAAGCAAGATATATCGCAGTAATGGGCTACAAGCTAGACAAACCATCCAAATGCAAGTTGATGCTGGCGCTTGTTTAGAATGGTTGCCACAAGAGACAATTTTATTTAATGACGCGATTTATCGGCAAGATTTACGGGTAGAATTAGCAACCGGGGCCAGTTGGTTAGGCTGGGAAATTACCCGGTTTGGTCGCAGTGCTAGAGGAGAAAAGTTCTTGCAAGGGGAATGGCGATCGCATACAGAAATTTGGCAGCAAGGCGTTCCTTTATGGATTGATCGGCAATGGTTACGGGGTAACGAAGACATTTTCCACAGTCCCCACGGCTTGGCTGGAAAACCAATAGTAGGTAGTCTAGTTTGGGTTGGTGGTGAAGTTTCAGGAGAAATTGTCGAAAAAACACGAAGTTTATGGAATGGGGAAGGAGAAGCGGGTGTTAGCCGATTACAACATGGATTATTGTGCCGATATCGCGGTTATTCTACTTCTGAGGTGAGAAACTGGTTTATTAATGTTTGGCAGATGCTGCGAGTTTCTTTTTTGAATCGTGGTAATTGCATACCAAGAGTGTGGCAAGTTTAAACTAACCGCAGAGGCGCAGAGAACACAGAGGAGATAAGAATGCAACTTACGCCGCAGGAAAAAGATAAGCTATTAATTTTTACTGCTGCTTTATTAGCAGAAAGACGGAAAGGAAGGGGTTTAAAACTGAATTATCCTGAAGCGATCGCTTATATTTCTGCTGCCATTTTAGAAGGAGCAAGAGATGGGCAAACTGTGGCTGAATTGATGAGTTATGGTACAACACTATTAACGCGGGATGATGTCATGGAAGGGATATCAGAAATGGTACATGATGTGCAAGTTGAAGCTACTTTTCCTGATGGGACAAAGTTAGTAACAGTACATAATCCAATTCGTTAATTTTGTAAGTTTAAATTTATTATGATTCCTGGGGAAATTATCACACCAGCAGGTGAAATTGAACTAAATGTTGGTCGTCCAACTATAAAATTACAAGTGTCAAATACAGGCGATCGCCCCATACAAGTAGGTTCCCATTATCACTTTTATGAAGTTAACACCGCCTTAAACTTTGACAGAGAACAAGCTAGAGGAATGCGCCTTGATATCCCCGCCGGAACCGCAGTCCGCTTTGAACCAGGCGATGAAAAAGAAATAACTCTAGTCCCCCTCGTCGGTACTCGCCAAGTCTACGGCTTCAACGCCAAAATTAACGGTTCTCTGTAGCTATGAACATGGAATGGTACAATGAACCGCCTGTTTGGGAAGTAAAAGACGAAGCGATCACTATCACTTCCGGCGCAAAAACAGATTTCTGGCGGGAAACTCACTACGGTTTCATTAGAGATAATGGTCACTTTTTTTATCAAAAAATTCAAGGTGACTTTATTGCTGAAGTGAAAATCAGCGGACAATATCAGGATTTATACGATCAAGCTGGGTTGATGATACGTTTAGATGAGTTGAATTGGTTGAAATGTGGTATTGAATTTGTCGATGGCGTGCAACAAATTAGCGCAGTTGTGACACGCAATTACTCAGATTGGTCTGTTATTCCAATGCCACAAAATCCATCTGTAATTTGGCTGCGTGTAACTAGACGCGACACAGCAATAGAGGTGGAATACTCTTTGAATGGAACTGAATATACAATGCTGCGGCTCGCTTATTTGACTCAAACGGAAACAGTAAGTGTAGGTGTGATGTGTGCCTCACCTGAAGGGAATGGTTTCCAGATGAGGTTTGAAAAATTCCAAATTCGCAGTTTGTGAGGAGTAGTTATGAGTTACAGAATGGATCGCCGCGCTTACGCCGAAACCTACGGCCCAACAGTAGGCGATCGCATCCGACTTGCAGATACAGAATTATTTATAGAAGTTGAACAAGATTTCACAAGCTACGGCGATGAAGTGAAATTTGGCGGCGGTAAAGTTATCAGAGATGGAATGGGACAATCCCCCATTTCTAACGCCGATGGTGCTGTAGATTTAGTAATTACTAATGCCTTAATTCTCGATTGGTGGGGAATTGTCAAAGCGGATATTGGCATTAAAGATGGCAAGATTTTCAAAATTGGTAAAGCCGGAAATCCTTATATTCAAGACAATGTAGATATTATTATCGGCCCCGGAACGGAAGCTTTAGCTGGTGAAGGAATGATTCTTACTGCTGGCGGGATTGATGCCCATATTCATTTTATTTGCCCCCAACAGATTGAAGTTGCGATCGCTTCCGGGATTACCACTATGATCGGCGGTGGTACTGGCCCCGCTACAGGTACAAATGCCACTACCTGCACCCCCGGACCTTGGAATATTTACCGAATGTTGCAAGCGGCTGATGCTTTTCCCGTAAACTTAGGATTTTTGGGCAAAGGTAATGCCAGTAAACCCCAAGGACTTGTAGAACAAGTAGCCGCCGGTGCAATGGGGTTAAAACTCCATGAAGACTGGGGAACCACACCCGCAGCAATTGATACTTGCCTCAGCGTTGCTGATGCTTATGATGTGCAAGTAGCGATTCATACTGATACCCTGAATGAAGCCGGATTTGTGGAAGATACGATCGCAGCTTTCAAAAATCGTGTCATCCACACTTACCACACCGAAGGCGCTGGCGGCGGACACGCACCAGATATCATCAAAGTTTGCGGTCAAGGCAATGTTTTACCATCTTCCACTAACCCGACACGCCCTTACACCCTCAACACCTTAGACGAACACCTGGATATGTTAATGGTATGTCATCACCTAGATCCTGCGATCGCTGAAGATGTGGCTTTTGCTGAGTCTCGCATCCGCCGAGAAACCATTGCCGCCGAAGATATTTTGCACGACTTAGGCGCATTTAGCATGATTTCCTCCGACTCTCAGGCAATGGGAAGAGTAGGCGAAGTGATAATTCGCACCTGGCAGACATCTCACAAAATGAAGGTGCAGAGGGGAATTCTTAACCCACAGGGAGATGAGCAAAAAGCAGATAATTTTCGGGCAAAAAGATATGTTGCTAAGTATACAATCAACCCTGCGATCGCTCACGGAATTGCTCAATATGTAGGTTCAGTGGAAGAGGGAAAATTAGCAGATTTATGTTTGTGGCATCCCGCGTTTTTTGGCGTGAAACCAGAGATAGTGATTAAAGGCGGAATGATTGCATGGTCGCAAATGGGCGATGCTAATGCCAGTATTCCCACACCGCAACCAGTTTATATGCGCCCAATGTTTGGTAGTTTTGCCGGGGCGCGTCATGCCACATCATTAACTTTTGTTTCACAAGCAGCTTTAGAGAACGAAATTCCTAGCCAGCTAGGTTTACAAAAGGCAGCAGTAGCAGTTTCTGGAACACGCCAATTGAGCAAGCGGGATATGAAGCTGAATGATGCACTACCCCACATTGAAGTAGATCCAGAAACATATCAAGTCAGGGCAGATGGTGAGTTGCTGATTTGTGAACCTGCGACAGTTTTACCAATGGCACAGAGGTACTTTTTGTTTTAATTCATGAGCGAGCAACTTACTGATTACGATAGTCCTTGGAAAGATAGTTATCGAGCCATATTTTCCCCGCTTTCTAGAATTATTTGAGTTCCCTGTGGCGAAACTGTTGGACTATGAGCAAGGGTGGAAAACTTTAGAGTAAACTACCAATCCTTCTGGTGTAATTGTGATGGCACATCTCAAGACCAAGACAACGAAACGAAACTCAGAAAATCGGCCAGGATTAATTTGGCTCATGAGTTTTTATGGAAAAGTGGAAGTGCGTAGGCGTAGCCCGTCGTAGACATCGTTGTAGTTCAAAAAAGCGATACGATAAGAATTAAATCGCTCCAAATAGTAACATCTACATACAATAATGGAAAGATTGCTAAACATCCATATTGAAAAATTACCAGAAGGCGTTTATTTAGCAACATCTGATGAGCTTCAAGGTTTAGTAGCTCAAGGACGGACTGTTGCTGAAACTTTAGAAATTGCCCGTGATGTAGCGCGTAAGTTATTAGAAGCACAATCTCAGGATCAAGAACTAGATTATTTGCAACCAATAGCTGAACAATTTAACTATCCTTTAGTTGTAGGTCAGTAGTTAATTCATGGGACGGCTAGCTGGGTTTAGCTATAGACAGATTATCAAAATATTAAAAACCTTTGGCTTTGTTTTTCATCGTCAAGCCGCAGGGAGTCATGAAATCTGGTTTAATCCTGAAACTAATCGTTACACTACTATTCCCAATCATTCTGGTGATATGCCAGAAGGAACATTACGTGCAATTTTAAAGCAAGCTGCTATTGAACCTGAAGATTTTCTTAACCGCTCTTAGTAATAAAGGGGATTTTTATTCATTTTGATTAAGCTTGTTCCTGCTGTTCTAACCAAGCTACTAAATCAGCAACTTCAGAAAAATCAAGCAAATCTTCTCCCAAATTTTCTAACTGTTCAGCAGATAAATTCCGAACCTGCTCACCTAATGATCCATCAATATCACCAAAACGCCGTTTAAGTAGACGACTTATTAATTTAAAAGCTTCTTTTTGAACGATATCTTGATAAATTACAGATTATTTCATAATATCCCCCCGTAAAAATTGCCGTACCAAATCCTTTTCAAACCACAAACCCGCAAAGCTAAATATTTACAAGCCTTGTCGTAACTCACCCTCTTCCTCTTCTTTTGACACAAAAAAACAGCCCCCTCCATAAAGGAAGCAGCTGTTTTTCAACTTATGTAACTACAAAGTATTAGTAATCGAAGTCGCCGCCACCAGCACCAGCGCCAGCAGGAGCGCCATCTTTTGGTTCAGGCTTGTCAACTATAATACATTCGGTTGTCAACACCATACCAGCGATGGATGCAGCGTTTTGCAGAGCAGAACGAGTCACTTTAGCAGGGTCAACAATACCAGCAGCTAACAAATCGACGAATTCGTTTGTTGCAGCATTGTAGCCAACATTGAATTCTTTCTCTTTAACGCGTTCAGCGATCACAGCACCATTCTGACCAGCGTTTTCAGCAATCCGCTTCAGAGGTGCAGGTAAAGCACGAACAACAATCAAAGCACCAATCAACTCTTCATCTTTAAGATTGCTCTTCGCCCAAACTTCCAATTCAGGAGCAAGGTGAGCCAGAGTTGTACCACCGCCAGGAACGATACCTTCTTCCACAGCAGCTTTGGTGGCGTTGATAGCGTCTTCTAGGCGCAGTTTCTTGTCTTTCATTTCGGTTTCAGTCGCTGCACCAACTTTCACGACAGCGACACCACCAGAGAGTTTAGCAAGACGCTCTTGTAATTTCTCTTTGTCGTAAGAAGATTCGGTTTCATCGATTTGACGACGGATCTGTTCGACACGAGCTTTAACAGCAGCTTCGTTACCTTCGGCAACAATTGTGGTGCTGTCCTTGGTGATGGTGATCCGGCGAGCTTTACCCAGGCTATCCAGCTTGGTGTTATCTAGCTTCAAACCAGCATCTTCGGTAATTAGTTGACCACCAGTTAAAACAGCGATGTCTTCTAGTAGTGCTTTGCGGCGATCGCCAAAACCAGGAGCCTTAACAGCAGCCACGTTGAGTACACCGCGCAAACGGTTTACTACTAAGGTTGCCAAAGCTTCTTTTTCAATATCTTCGGCGATAATTACCAAAGGACGACCAGCACGAGCTACTTGCTCTAACACTGGTACGAGGTCTTGTACCAAAGCGATTTTCTTATCGGTCAGCAGTATGAAAGGCTCATCAAAAACTGCTTCCATCCGCTCAGGGTCAGTAGCGAAATAAGGAGAGATGTAGCCTTTGTCAAAGCGCATCCCTTCAGTGATTTCCAACTCGGTGAACATAGATTTCCCTTCTTCTAGGGAAATTACGCCTTCCTTACCCACCTTGTCCATTGCTTGGGCAATCATCTGACCGACTTCTTCGTCATTACCAGCCGAGATTGCACCAACTTGGGCAATGGCTTTGGAATCTTCCACTGGACGGGCGTGTTCTTTGATTTTGTCTACCAAAAAGGCAGTAGCTTTATCAATACCACGCTTCAGGGAAATTGCGTTAGCACCAGCTGCAACGTTCCGCAAGCCTTCTTTGACGATCGCATGAGCTAAAACGGTAGCAGTTGTGGTGCCATCGCCCGCAGCATCATTGGTCTTAGAGGCAGCTTGACGAATCAAAGCTACGCCAGTGTTTTCAATATGGTCTTCTAATTCGATTTCTTTAGCGATCGTTACACCGTCATTAACAATTTGCGGTGCGCCAAATTTCTTTTCTAGGACTACGTTACGACCTTTGGGGCCAAGGGTAACAGCTACAGCCTCAGCCAGGATGTCAATGCCTCTTTCTAAGGCGCGACGGGCGTTTTCGTTGTAGATAATGCGCTTTGCCATAATTGTTTTAGTTGTCCTTTGTCATTTGTCTTTTGTTCTTCGTCATTTGTCATTTGTCTTTTGTCATTGGCTAATGACTAATGACTAATGACTAATGACCACTAAATAACGACTGCTAAAATATCTTTTTCAGAAAGCAGTACATATTCTTCGGTGCCGAGCTTGATGTCAGTGCCAGCGTACTTGGAGTACAACACTTTATCGCCGACTTTAATTTCCAATTCCTGACGGCTACCGTCTTCGTTACGCTTGCCAGGGCCAAGGGCAACTACTTCCCCTACCTGGGGCTTTTCCTTGGCGGTATCGGGCAAATACAGACCACCTGCGGTCTTTTCCTCTGAGGCGTTCACTTTTACGAAAACGCGATCGCTCAAAGGTTTAACTGTAGAAACGCTTAAAGATAAGGCTGCCATAATTATTTTCTCCAGAGATTAGCACTCTCAACCCCTGAGTGCTAATCTACCTAAAATTGGCATCCAATGGCAAGAATTGCTTGAGTACGGGTTCCCGAACTAGAAGCTCATTGATGTACTTAAGTATTAATGCCTAATTATTTATATCCTTCGGGTTCTGCTCTGTAAGTTACGTATATTTTTATATGGTCATAGGGAGTCGGGAGTCGGGAGTAGTGAAGAGTTTTCCCAATGCCCAATACTTATATTTGAGAGACTCTGCTCAGTACAAGTTTCCCAATGCCCCATTCTCTTCTCAGTCAACTTTATTTGCAAAGCTTGGAAATTGTTATAGAACTGTAATCAGGGAGCTGCTCGATAAGTAACAATACAGTGATCCAGTCAAGCCATCAAATCCCCAAAGCCACTAAATCTCTAGTAGAATATAATGCCCTGAGTAATTGTGTAGAAAGTTTTGGACTTGCAAAAATTCAGCGACACATTTTTATTTGCGCTGACCAGACAATTGCTAATTGCTGCTCAAAACGAGCTAGTCTGGAATCCTGGGAATACTTAAAAGAGCGACTTAAAGAGTTAAAACTTGATGAGTCGCAACAGAATTATTCCTTATGCGTCTACAGAACTAAAGCCAACTGCTTGCGCGTTTGTTGTTCTAGACCCATAATGGTGGTTTACCTTGATGGTGTCTGGTATCGCCAAGCAAACCTGGAAGTTATTGAGCGGATCATCCAAGAACACTTAATAGGCAATAAGGTGGTAAAAGAATATGCGTTTTTCAACCATCCTTTGCCAGAAACTTCCCTAGTTTCTTGTGAACACCTCATAGAGGCTTAACAACCGAAGGATATGGAACAGCAGTAAGCTTTAAGAAAGTGCGGGTTGGTTTTGAGGTAGGGTCATCTTTAAGCCAATACTTACTTGTGAGTCAGAAGGATTATTATTTAATCAGTGTTTTTTCGCCCGCCACTTTCAATGCGATATATAATAGCGCATTATAGATACTACTGCTATACGTATCCTTGCTGGACTTTTGCTATCGAGCTATTAGTCTCTTGAAAATGCTCGGCATTTTTGAGACTTCGAGACAGCAAAGGCAAGTTAAGTAGGAAAAAGGACAACATCTCAAAATAACCCACCATAGAGGATAAATATTCAAGACTTTGATGGACCGAAGCGCGACAAGTGCCACTGCTATGAAAGAGCCCAGCATGAAAGATCACAAACGACTTCTATTGATTGATGATGACCCTAACCTCATCTTGCTGGTGAAGGATTACTTAGAATTCCGGGGATACGAAGTCATCACCGCCGAAAATGGACGTGAAGCTCTGGAAATTTTAGAGCAAGATGTTCCAGACATGATTATCTGCGATGTGATGATGCCGGAAATGGACGGATATACTTTTGTGGAACAAGTCCGGCAAAACGAACGCACCAGTTGGATTCCGGTTCTTTTCCTTTCAGCTAAGGGACAAAGCGCAGACCGAGTTAAGGGTCTGAATAAAGGTGCTGATGTTTATATGGTCAAGCCCTTTGAACCAGAAGAACTCGTAGCCCAAGTTGAATCCTCGCTGAAACAAACTATCCGTTGGAAAGAACACCAAGCAAAAGGAGGCGAAAATGGTTCCCGCATCCAGGTTCCCTTCGATGTGCAATTAACCCCAACCGAACTGAAAGTAGTCCAGTTTGTCGCTAGGGGTTTAGCTAACCGGGAAATTGCTGAAGAACTAAATGTTAGTCAGCGCACAGTTGAAAGCCATGTGTCCAATATGTTGGGCAAAACCAATCTCCATAACCGCACTGAACTAGCGCGGTGGGCGATTGAAAATCAAATGGCCTAAAATCTGTAACGAGTGCTGAGTGCTGAGTGCTGAGTGTTTTTGACTCAGCACTCATAACTCAGGACAGAGAACTCAATTTACCAACCATCTTCTTCAGGGCTGGATTGGTGCAAAACTTCTAAATCCAGTTCATCCAGGTAAGTTAGGGCACTTTCAATCTGAGAAACAGTACCTCGCAGTTCCAGATCGAAGCAGCTATATTGTGGCACGTTTGCGCTTACCTGAGCATCAGCAATAATAACAGTGATCCCATAGTGAGAAACCAGTCGTGAAATGACTGGTTCCTCATGCAAGTCTTTAGGAATACGAACCTGGATGCGAGTTTGGGTGCGTCTATTATCTAAAATATCTGTATTAGATTTTACTTCTTTATTTGGAATTGCCATTCTAGCTTCCTACTCGACTTCTGGGATGAGGGTTTTAGTTTGCACGATTTCTTTTAACACTAGCGTCACTTATCCCACGCAGGCAAGCAAGAAAGTATTTACCTTTGCAAACTATTAATCTACATATAGTCAATGTAAAGAATTGCTCATAATTCGGTAGTTATGAAGTTAATTGTTATTCTATAGTGGTTTTTGAGCAGATTGAATATAGCGTTTTGTAGGGTTACAACAATTGTTGTAACCCTAATTTATTTATGTATAAAAAAATATTATTGCAGGGAGGTATCCTAAGTATTATATGTTACTTTTTCAGAGTTTTAGGGAACTCTATTACTAGAAATTACGAGCCATAATTCAATTAGTTTGTAGCTATCTGCTAAAAAGGTAAGTAAAGTAGTTTTTAAAACACATTTATATAAATTTATTAGTAAACAATTTTCTTTGGAGGAAGTTTTCTTAAGAGAACTATCTAAAAAACTATACCAATAAACCAGTTTCCCTAAAAATTTGCTTTTATCCCGTACCCTGCATCTATATGACTTCACAATCTTCTCGTTCTGGCAAAATTCTGGTAGTTGATGACTCTCCTGATAACGTGTTTTTGATCAAAACTATCTTGGAGGAAGAAGGTTACACGATTAGCACCGCAGAAAATGGGATTTCGGCTTTAGCAGAATTGAAAGCTTCTCCTTGTGACTTGGTTCTGCTGGATCTGATGATGCCAGATATGGATGGGTACGAAGTCACCAAGCACATTCGCGGTGATATGAAACTGCCGCAATATATCCCCATACTGCTGATTACTGCCCACGATGCACCCAACGTTGCTCACGGATTAGACTTGGGTGCTGATGATTTTATCCGTAAACCTGTAACTGTGGATGAATTGCTGGCACGAGTGCGATCGCTCCTACGTTTGAAGCATAGTATGGATGAACGTGATGAAATTGCCCGCCAGCGAGAAGATTTTGTCTCTCGTCTCACCCACGATTTACGCACTCCCTTAGTGGCGGCCGATCGCATGTTGATGCTATTTCAGCAAGGTGCATTGGGAACATTATCACCACAAATGCAGGAAGTAATCACCATTATGGCCCGTAGTAATATCAACCTGCTTACTATGGTCAATACCTTATTGGAAGTTTATCGCTTTGAAGCAGGTCGCAAAAGTTTGGCATTTCAACCAGTTAATCTGGGACGTTTGCTAGAGGAGGTGACTGGAGAATTAGCACCTCTAGCTCAAGCTAAAACACTGTCGCTAAATTTGGATTTTACTGAAGAGTCAAACACAGTTATGGGCGATCGCTTAGAATTACATCGTTTATTTACAAACCTGATCGGCAATGCAATCAAATTTACCGACTCCGGGTCTGTGACTATTCGTTTTACTTCTCAACGACAGTTAGACAAAAGTAGCCAATCTCAGTTATCTGGACAATCCAATCCCGTTGAATATATCAGCATTGCGATCGCAGATACTGGCTCAGGTATTCCCACCGAAGAACAGTCCACCATATTTGAACGATTTCGTCAAGGTAGTCACAAGAGTTCTGGTAGTGGCTTAGGACTCTACCTTGCTCGTCGAATTGTCGAGGCACATCAAGGCATTATTTTGCTGAATTCTGAATTGGGGAAAGGTAGTGTATTTATTGTCCTTTTACCCGCCATAACATGAGAAAATTAGCAATTATAATTTATGAATTACGGGGTATTTTATCCTGATATTTCATAAATTATAACTTTACTAATATCTCCCAATAATTCCAAGTAAATATTTTAATTAGAAAGTCAAACGCTAAAAAATGACAAATTAAATATGCTGAGATAGCAACGCCACATTAAAAACATAGTTTTTGAGGATACCCAACAATGATTACCACTGAATTATCTAAGATTGGCGATATTATCCAGAATCAGCGAGAGTTTTTTGAAACTGGTAAAACTAAAGATGTTACTTTTCGCATTGAACAACTTAAAAATCTCAAGCAAGCCATAATTGAGCATGAACAAGCAATAGTCGAGGCATTAAAAGCGGATTTACATAAACCAGAATTGGAGATTTACATTACAGAAATAGGCGTAATTAAGGAAATTGATTATGCTATAAAACATATCAATACCTGGACTAAGCCCAAAAAAACAGCAGTTTCCTTTGATTTTTTTTCCTACTCAGCAAAAATTTATCCAGAACCTTTAGGGGTTGTTTTAATCATTGGCCCTTGGAACTATCCATTTCAGTTAATTATCTCACCGTTAGTAGGTGCGATCGCAGCCGGGAATTGTGCAATTATCAAGCCTTCAGAAATCGCTTCTCATACCTCTAGTGTCGTTGCTAAGATTATTGCCAAACATTTCGACCCAGCTTATATTGCAGTCGTAGAAGGAGATGTGGAAGCAAGTCAAAAACTACTTGCAGAAAAGTTCGATCATATCTTTTTTACGGGTGGCACAGCTATCGGCAAAATTATTATGGCAGCAGCAGCCAAATATCTCACACCAGTGACTTTAGAATTGGGTGGTAAAAGTCCTTGTATAGTAGATACTGATATTAATCTTGAACACACTGTCAGACGAATCACTTGGGGCAAATTTATTAATGCCGGACAAACTTGTATCGCCCCTGACTATCTTTTAGTTAATAAAAAAATCAAAAAAGATTTAATAGATGGGCTGAAAAAATGCCTAAGAGAGTTTTATGGTGATAATCCTATAAGTAGTCTTGATTATGCCAGAATTATCAGTCAAAAACACTTTGATAGATTGGTGAATTTTCTCAAAGATGGTGAAGTTATCATCGGTGGAGAAAATCAATCTTCAGAGCGTTATATCGCTCCCACAGTGATTGATAATGTCTCTTCGGAAGATTCTGTAATGCAGGAAGAGATTTTTGGGCCAATTTTACCAATTATTGAATATACTGACGTTGCCGAAGCGATCGCGTTGATTAACTCTAAACCTAAACCTCTGGCGTTATACTTATTTTCTCAAAACAAAAATCTGCAAAAGCGAGTTTTACAGGAAACTTCATCTGGTGGGGTCTGCATCAATGACACAGTGATGCAGGTTGGTGTCTCGTCTTTACCATTTGGTGGTGTAGGAGATAGCGGCATTGGCAACTATCACGGCAAAGCTAGTTTTGACACTTTTTCCCATAACAAAAGTGTATTGCAAAACTCCTTCTGGCTCGATTTAAAATGGCGATACGCTCCTTATGAGGGCAAATTACCACTCATAAAGAAACTTTTGGGTTAAAAAAATTAGGAGTTAAGGATAAAAATCCACAACTCCTAATTATGCCAATTTTGGATTAAAGAAGAAATTTAAAATCTAAAATCCAAAAGCGTTGCTGTAACGCTCCTCAGCCCAAGGTTCACCACGGCGATGGTAGCCATTGCGCTCCCAAAAACCAAGTTCTTCACCAGCTAAAAACTCTAAACCATTAATCCACTTAGCACTTTTCCAAGCGTAGAGGTGGGGAACAACTAGCCGCATCGGGCCACCGTGTTCAGATGGAAGGTCTTCACCAAAGACTTTAAAGGCAAAGAAGTTTTCTTCCCGGATGAAATCTTCTACAGAAATATTTGTAGTGTAGCCGCCGTAGCAGTGTTCCATAATGTGGGCTACTTTCGGATCTAGCTCAATCAGATCCATGAAATCTGTAACTTTAATGCCAGTCCATTTGACATCAAGCTTAGACCAGCGCGTTACACAGTGGAAGTCTGCCGTAAATTCGTGTTGAGGTAGCGCCATAAAGTCTGACCAGCTAAAGGTAGCAGGTTTTGCCAAACCCCAAACTCGAAACTCCCATTCCTCAATGCTGACTTGAGGAGTTGCGCCGTAAGTTAGTACGGGGAAACCTTTTGCTAAGTGTTGACCAGGAGGAACCCGTTCCCCCTCTTCTTTCCCTGGTTTTTGAAAAAATTTTCCTAGCATAGTTGGAGAAAAATAAGTTTTCTCAAGGTGTTTACAAGCTTTCTTGCTGAATTGCCAACACTACCAGATGTTTTACTTTTATATGATTTGATTATCACTCATCAGTGATAGGTAATGGGTAATGGATGTTCCCAATTACTCACTACCAATTTTTATCGAGCTAATGAGCTTGTGTAGAGTCTTTATGATTCAAAATGCAATCAGGAAAGCTAATAAAAAGCGTTGATCCAGTAGTAAGAATATTGGTGCTGTTTATGCTTTGCCTGACTGGGAAATTATGATTCTTCTTCCTCTTCTTCAGCCGTTGGATACACAAATGTAGAACGTCCAGTCAAAATTGACTTACCCAGAGAGAGGGCTTTCTGAGCTTCGACGACGGCTTTGTGCCTCCAGGTAGCTCGACGTTTATCTCGTTTTGATTTGGAAGTTTTCTTCTTAGGAACAGCCATGTCAGCAGATATCGCGATTCTTGACAACCTTCTTATTCTAGGCCATCCACTGACGCGAAGAACAACAGGTAAGTTGAATTGATAGGTTGAGATTGAAGTAGAACACAGAAATAGAGGGAATTATTTAAGTATTCCACTCTTTACGTCTCCGTGTCTAACTCAACGAATAAGCAGGGAGAAGAGGGCAGGGAGCGGGGGGAAATGACCCCTTCATCCTTGGATCTGAGCCCCCACTTCTGTTAAGTGGTTCTGGAACAGGGAGGGGTCGAATCCCCTTTCTGTTCTATTCCCCCTGCTCCCTGCTCCCTGCTCCCTTGCCTCTTCTTCAATCCTTCATTTTTTGCTTGATACACCGTTAGCTGCTGTAGAGCTATTGTCAAAGAAAAGTAGCGATCGCGCAGTTTTGAAGTAAGTAGCCCAGTTTTGGGCATCGGGACGCGATCGCCATTGGGGACGACTCACATCTAATGCCAGAACTGGTGCGATCGCTCCAAAATTTTGTACGGATACAATGATTGAAACATCTGTCACCAAGATATCTTGGTCGAAGCTCCTTTGGGCGGCTGCTCTAGCGGCCGCTTCCGCTCTCCGTAGAACGGTTTCATAGTTTTCTTCCGGCAGGCGGTCAATAGCTAGATCGACTCTCGCGGTGTAAGCTCGTACAACCTGGGGCGCGATCGCTTCCGTCAAAAACCACGCAGGAACAGTGGATATGAGCAAAATTAATAAAGGAACTATCCGGATTCTTCTGGCAATTTGGCTAATAACTGAAAAGGGAGTGATCGATGATGGTAGGTGAGCAGCAATCTTGCTCATGACCTTCTATCTCCTTAGTGATGATCTGTTATTGAAATTAGGTAAAAGGTATTTTCCGACTAGCTAACGTAATAAAAATTACATTCTAGCTTAAGATTCGATGAGAATCACCTAGACTATAAGACATAGGTTAGCTTTGTTTTTTTGGCAAAGCCAACCGCAATTTTAAGACCAGCAAACAATAACTGACAAAGAGCGGGATGGCAAATTACTGGGCGATCGCGATTGGCATCAATCACTATCAGTTATTTCAACCTTTAAGTTGTGCCCAAGCCGATGCTGAGGCACTAGAGGATTTTTTGGTGACAGAGGCAGGCTTTCTCCCCAAACATTGCCTGCTAATGACGGATACTTCGCCGCCAATTGGAGATCGATCAACTTATCCAACTAAAGAGAATATTCTGCTGCTGCTTGAGGATTTGGCAGCTACAAGTTGGCAACCGGAAGACTATCTGTGGTTATTCTTTAGCGGTTATGGAGTCAATTACAAGGGCAAAGATTACTTAATGCCAGCAGAGGGCAACCCCGAACTCGTGCAAGAGACTGGCATCGAATTGCGATCGCTAATGCAAAGTCTCCAACTTGCTGACTTGAATGTATTGCTACTACTCGATATCAACCGCGCTTTTGGCACTCAAGCGGATGCTCCCGTTGGTGAAGAAACAATAGAACTAGCCCAAGAACTACAACTAGCGACAATTCTTTCTTGTCAACCAGAACAATTTTCCCACGAAAGTAGCGAATTAGGTCACGGATTCTTTACAGCAGCTTTATTAGAAGCTTTGCGTTCTGGTAATGGCAGTAACCTGTCAGATTTAGAAAGTTACCTAAGTCTGGTCATGCCAAAATTATGTCACCACCACTGGCGGCCTGTCCAAAACCCTGCAACTATTATCCCATCAAGGGCGCAGATAATCTTGCCAGAATTGGCAATAGAAAATGGCTTTGAAGCAAATCCGGTGATTTATCCCGAAGAATCTTTTGCTGTTGCTCTTGCAGCCCCTCCCCTTGACGATTACCCCAGAACTTCAGCACAACGGGGTAGATGGGGAGAAGCTACTGTGAACTCTTCTCAGCAGGTGAAGGCTTATAAGGTTGAGAAGCCTAAAGCTCAACCAGTCCAGGAGTCAGCTACTAGCTTAGTTTCCCAGCCAATGGCGGAAACTTCTTTAGGAGCGAATCCCAAGGGAAGATTTATCCCCAATTCCTCCAAAGGTTACGTCTCTCGATTGCCATCAAATCAGCCAAGTCTCCCTTTTTGGAAACAGTTTATCTTGTGGGGCGGAGGCAGCTTGCTAGTAGCAGGTTTAATTGCCGTAGTTTTTCTTCGCAATCAAGAAACTTTTAGAATTAAGCAAATATCAACTGCATCGCCTAGTGCTACTGCTAGCGATCGCCAGATTATCGAGAACTTACCAAGTGATAGTACTTCAGTAGTTAGACTTAACAATCAATCTAGCGCCCAAATCATCTCTAGTTCCGAGTCGAAAAAGCGGAATCAAGCAGTATTAGACTTGGCGAAAATGTCGCTCAGACAAACTCAGGCTAGTGATTTGAGTATGGCGATCGCTACAGCCCGGAAAATTAAACCTGGTGAGCCACTGTACGAACAAGCTCAGGAAAATATTAAGATTTGGAGCCGAATGATTTTAGATTTAGCAGAGGGTCGTGCTAAACAAAGACAATATGCTAGTGCCATTGCCGCCGCTCGATTAATTACCAAAGATGAAGCCCCCTACGCCAAAGCACAAGCAGCAATTAACCTGTGGCGGCTAGAGGGCAAGCAGTATGTGAGTAACAAAACTCTTTTAGATGCAGCTAATGCCTTAATTAAGTCTGGACAGGCATCTACCTACAATCGGGCGATCGAAGTTGCCAAGAAAGTACCAGCAGGTCAACCAGGCTTTGATAGTGCCCAAAAGTCGATCAATAAATGGAGTGAGAAAATTTTAGACATGGCCAAGCGTCGCGCTGCCGAAGGAGATCGTAGTGCCGCAATTGCGACCGCTGCGTTAGTGCCAGAGGAAACAGCCGCTTATGAAGATGCTCAGGATGCCATTCAAAAATGGCAAAAGAAATAGTAAAAAAATAATAAAAAATGGTTAGGAGTTAGGAATTAGGAGTTATATTATTGATCCCCGACCTCTTACTCCTGACTCCGACCTCTTACTCCTGACTCCTAACTTTTTCCTCAGCGTTCATATCTCAGTATTAGCAGTACTGCGATACATCTTCGCCACACTCGTCGGCTAGATAGCACAACGCTCGGAAACGTAAACCAACCACTTCTTCATATAAGGGGTTGAGCTTGCACATGGGTGGGATGTGAAACAAGGTCTTCCCAAATACTTTGACATCGCGCTCAAAGGGGCATTGAGATGGGATCAGTTTGCACAAACGATGAGCTAATTGGCGATCACGGACTTGAATGTTTTCTACTCGTTGCCGTAGGGGTTGGAGAATATCCCAGTAAGGCTTGGAAGGAGAATGGTTAAGCTGGCTTACTTTATGGTCAGTAGTCTCTGCTTGATTGATTGACACCCAGCTCGCCAGAAAAATCTTTTTCGTGGTATTGTCGAATACCTTCATGGTTAATCCTCTGTGTTATTGAGGTTATTCACCTTTTTGATGAATATATACAACGTGGCAACGAACTTTCCCGGAAAAATCGCGTTCTGACTGCGATATAATGTAATACCTGATTAGCCACTTAAGTCAGAACCTAATTTATTACTACGTCAAGTTAATCGCAAATTTCTGGGGATCGGTAGTGTAATATTACGATCTTGTTCATAACTTGACACAGTTTAAATTCTAATAAAGACATCCATCATTGGATAGGTTTTAGTGTAACATTTACAGAACTTAATATAAGGTCTTTCTAAAAGAATTTTTGCTAAGTATAAACATCAGTAATACCCTAGAAGGCATTTTTCCTCTCTGTGTTCCCACTTTCTCACGTAAGTGTGTCGTATTCATAGCTGGCTGAATGCCTTAAAAGTAGGATTTTTGAGCGAGTAGAATCGATTGCATTTCACAAAACTTACGTTGCCAGTGGCAATTTGAGAATCATACAGTCTAACGCATTAAAATCAGGTGAACTTGCTTATGGGTGTTTTTGTACTCTACAGCGCAATCCATGCTGGCAGTACGCTGTACGCACGCCTTCAGTGACAGCAACCTAACAAGTTAGATCGAAGAACTATAGGCAAGCTCTATACCCATGAGAAAAGAAAGCGCAAAGACGTTCAGAAAAATTCTGTGTCTTTGCGCCCATCGAAGTTTGAGCGGTGAAAGCCACTGCTCAAACTTCTCTCTGTATGAGATTTTTACCTTAAATTCTCTATGATGCTACCTGAGCAGCAGTCCGAGTCCGCCGTCTTCTGCCATCGGCAACTTTTACAGGTGGCTCATCAGGGATTTGCATCAACAAAGTCACAGATGGCTGACATTGCAATTCTCGACGGATGGAACGTTGCAATTCTCGTTCTAAAGTTCCTTGCAATCCGCCCCAGTCTATATCTGCTGCTTCACCGCCAGGGGCAAATTCTGTCCAGCGCACAGTGAGGATTTCTTCAATGCGTTGTTTTACCCAGGTTTGTAGCAGCGATCGCTCTACAGTTGTAACTACACCCCGCAGGTGAGTTTCTGGTTTCGCCAACAGTTTACCATTCCAATCAATTGCAGCTGCGATCGTGATAATGCCTTCTGAAGCCATACGTTGCCGTTCTTGTAAAACTTTGGCGCTTACCATACCCGAACTGGTAGTATCCACCAATTCGATACCAGATGGCACTTTACCAGCAACGCGAATAGCATCTTCAGTCAGTTCGACAATATCACCATTTTGAATAATGATCATATTTTCTGCGGGAATACCCATACTCTGAGCCGTTTCTGCGTGCTTCACTAGCATCCGATGTTCGCCGTGAAATGGTACAAAGAACTTGGGTCGAGTTAAGGCAATCATCAGCTTTTGCTCTTCCTGACAGCCGTGACCGGAGACGTGAATCCCTTTATCCCGACCGTAGACTACTTTTGCACCCTGAATCATCAATTTATCAATGGTGTTGACTACTGCGATCGTATTTCCGGGAATTGGGTTAGCAGAGAATACTACCGTATCTCCTTGGCGGATTTTGATGTGAGGATGTTCTTTGTTGGCAATGCGGGTCATTGCTGCCATCGTTTCACCCTGAGAACCTGTAGTTAAGACTAAAACTTTTTCGTCAGGGAGATTACGAACTGCGTGCAATGGTTGCAGCAAATTATCTTCACACTTGATGTAACCTAAATTGCGGGCATGAGCAATCAAGTTCAGCATAGAACGCCCGACAACCGTTACTACACGGTTCTGCTTCTTGGCGATATCCAAAATCATATTGATGCGATGCACGCTAGAAGCAAAGGTTGTGACAAATAATCGCCCAGTGGCTTGACTAAATACTCTCTCCAGATTTGGATAAACCGAACGTTCTGAAGGTGTAAATCCTGGTATCTCAGCGTTGGTGGAATCACTTAGCAGGCAAAGAACGCCTTTTTCACCATGTTCTGCTAGTCGTTGCAAATCAAACTTTTCACCATCTACTGGGGTATGGTCAATTTTGAAATCCCCGGTGTGAATGACTACACCAAGGGGAGTATGAATGGCAACAGTGAAACTATCAGCGATGGAGTGGGTGTTACGAATATATTCCACTAAAAAGTTTTTGCCAATCCGCACTACATCACGTGGTAAAACTGTTCTGATTTCTGTGCGATCGCGGACTCCTGCTTCTTCCAATTTACCCTCTAGCATCGCCATTGCTAGCCTAGGCCCATAAATCACAGGGATATCAAACTGCTTGAGATGGAAAGCAATCCCACCGATATGGTCTTCATGACCGTGAGTAACGATCATCCCCTTAATTTTGTGGCGATTTTCCCGTAGATAGGTCGTATCTGGCAAAACAATATTTACTCCATGCATCGCCTCTGTGGGAAAAGCCAATCCTGCATCTAACAGGATAATTTCATCGTCATACTCAAAAAGACAGGTATTTTTCCCAATTTCGTGCAAACCGCCCAAAGGAATAATTTTCAAGGCGGAATTATTAGCTTCGTTTTTAGCCATTTTCTCCTTAGATTGTTACTTGTAGTTAATTAAGTTGATAGTTAACTTTCTTTGTATTTAAGACAACATCATCTGTCTCTTAAGTCATTCTGAAAGCAATCAAGTTTTAATTGAAATTTTCAATTTTTTATTCAATAAAATCGACTGTACACTTAAGGATTCATAGTATATCTATCAGTCCTAGCACAGGTTTTTAAATTGCAACTTATGAACAATTATGGTCATTGTTTATATCTATCTTTAGAAAGCAGCAGACTACCAATGTTTAACTAGATGGTGGCTAGATTAAACTAAGTTCTTTCAGAACCGCTTCTAACTTTTGACTTACTTCTAAATCAGCTTCACATAGCGGTGGACGAGTTGAACCAACCTCCCAACCTTGGAGTTTCAGCGCTTTTTTCACTGGAATAGGATTTGAAGTGAGAAATAAAGCTTTAAACAACGGGAAGAGTTGCAGATGAATCTCGCTTGCTACCTCAATTTTTCCCGCATTAAAAGCTTGGATCATCTGCTGTAGTTGGTTTCCTACCAGATGAGAAGCCACACTTACCACACCCTTTGCCCCGATCGCTAACAAAGGCAAAGTCATGTAATCATCACCAGAATAGATGTGGAATTCTTTTGGTGTCAAGCGACGAATTTCGCTTGCCTGGTCTATGCTACCAGTGGATTCTTTAATCCCGACAATATTGCTAACCTCAGCTAACCGGGCAACTGTTTCTGGCTGAAGGTTTTGTCCGGTACGACCTGGGACATTGTATAACAACAATGGTAAGTCGGGACAGGCTTGTGCTATTGCCTGAAAGTGCGCTTCCAATCCCGCTTGCGGCGGTTTGTTGTAATAAGGAACAACTTGTAAGGAACCATGTACTCCTATCTTAGACGCTTTTTGGGTGGCAGCGATCGCTTCTTTCGTGGAATTTGAACCACAACCTGCGATCACCTTGGCTTTTCCTGCCACGGACTGCAATACCTCGACAAACAACTGGTATTCCTCATCCCAACTCAAGGTAGGGGATTCTCCTGTTGTGCCACACATCACCAATGTATCTGTACCGTTGTTAGCTAGATGCACTGCCAGTTCTGCCGCTACACCATAATCTACACTACCGTCTGCTTTAAACGGTGTAATCATAGCGGTTAAAACATTACCAAAATCTCCCACCCTGTTTTCACTCCTGATTGCCCATGTTTTTGTATCTTGGTGGTTTCCTATTGTAATAACCTATCTGCAAATTGCTTTCAAGTGTCATTTGTCATTTGTCCTTTGTCACTTACCAATGACCAATGACTAATGACTAATAGCTAATGGTTTGAGTAGATTTTTTTCTACCAGTAACTCGGCGATTTGTATTGCATTCAATGCTGCGCCTTTGCGGATTTGGTCGCCGCACAACCATAATTCCAAGCCACAAGGATGAGAAATGTCCTGACGGATTCTTCCCACTAAAACTTCATCTCTACCTGTTGCTTCAATTGGCATCGGAAAATGATTAGTTTCCCAATCTTCTACCAATTTCACTCCAGGGGAGGAATTTAAAATTTCTCTGGCTTCCTCAGCACTAAAGGGAGTCTCAAATTCTAAATTAATGGCTTCTGAATGGGCGCGGAGTACGGGAACCCGTATACAGGTCGCAGTGATTCTGATTTGCTGCGTGCCAAATATTTTTCGGGTTTCGTTGACCATTTTCATCTCTTCCTCACAATAACCCAAATCATTTAATGGTGAGTTGTGGGGAAATAAATTAAATGCCAATGGGTAAGGCAATACCTCAGCAACTGGCGGCTGTCCTTGTAGTATAGCGCTTGTTTGGGCTTTGACTTCTGCCATTGCCCTAGCCCCTGCACCACTAGCAGATTGGTAGGTTGAAGCCACGATACGTTGCACTGGTTTAACTTGGTGCAATGGCCATACTGCCACAGTCATCAAAATCGTTGTGCAGTTAGGGTTAGCAATAATGCCTTGATGATTGGCTGCGGCTTGTGGATTAACTTCTGGCACTATTAGAGGAACTTCTGGGTTCATCCGAAAGGCACTGGAGTTGTCAATTACCACTGCACCCTTTGCCACGGCAACTGCTGCCCAAGCCTTAGATGTGGAACCACCCGCGCTAGCTAGTACTATATCGACATTTTCAAAGGCGCGATCGCTCACTGGCTCTACTGGGATATTTTCTCCTTTAAACCGTAGCGATCGCCCAGCACTCCGCTCTGATGCCAATAACTTCAAGTCAGCAATCGGAAAATTACGGCTTTCTAATAATTCCAGCAACTCTGTGCCAACTGCACCAGTAGCTCCCAAAATAGCTAAACGATAGGATTTCGACAAACTTGCTTCCTCCTTTAAGAGACTTATCTGCAATTTTTTGGAACAATTGACAATTTATTTATATTTAAATAGCGATCGCAGTCTTGAAATTAATTTTGAATAGATTGAGATTTTCTCTAATTTAGTCTATCTTTAGTAGATTTAATAAATTTATTTACTTGGGTTATTTAATAAGTTAAGTGATGTTGCATTTGACAACAACCGCCATCTAACTTTATTCATTTATCTAAACTATATTATATTATTGTACAACAAAGCGCCATCTAGCAGAAAAATACATATATCTGCACTTAGACATTTGACCTGTAAGGTGAATAAACGTCTTGGCTGTAAAGTGAGTTGCCAGCACGATGAATGTACTATGATGCAAATGGTATAAAATTCGCAACCGATAAAATCGAGCTATGCGGCTAGGCAGCCTGTTTAATCCTGTACCAAAATATAGCTAGACTCAATGCTATAACTTTGAAGTAATAAACTACTGACTGAAAATCAGAATATCACGGTCTTAGCCCACCGAATAATGAATTCTTGACTTTCCAGTGCTAAATTCAGACTAACTGAAAATTACGGACTGGGGAATAAGGATAAAAATCTTCCCAATCCGCAATGATTCAGCGCTTATTACAAATATTAGGCAAGAAACCCCAGACGTTCTTAGCCCTGGGAGTGTCAATAATTGTTATGACGGTAAATTGTCAAGTCCTTGGCCATTGGCAGTAAACTGGATATCTGTGCCAAGACACACAATCCATCCTTGGATGTCATAAAGCCTTGTGACAAACTCCCCCTCCTCCCTAAGAGACATCAAGCCATAAACGCGAAAAATTATTGCGTCTTGTGTGTACTCGGAGATTAAAATACCAGAAAACTAGAGACGAAGCATGAAAGTTACCCAGGAAAAACTTCCCGCCAGCCAAATTGGCCTGGAAATAGAGATTACGCCGGAAATTACCAAGCAAACTTACGAACAGGTCATTAAAAACTTAGCGAGTACTGCCAATATTCCTGGGTTTCGTAAAGGCAAGGTACCTCGGCCGATATTACTACAAAGGCTGGGTACAACTCGTATCAAGGCAGCAGCGCTGGAAGAACTAATTCAAGACGGCATTGAGCAAGCAGTTAAACAAGAAGCTATCCCGGCAATCGGTCAGCCGCAATTGCGCTCCTCATTTGAGGATTTGATTAATAATTATGAACCTGGAAAACCTCTGACGATTTCGGCCGCTGTCGATGTAGAACCAGAAGTAAATCTAGTGCAGTACACTGATTTGCTTTTCCAAGCCGAAGAAGTCAAGTACGATCCAGAACGAGTGGATAGTACCCTTGAGAAGGAACGTCAAGAATTAGCGACATTAATTCCTGTGGAAGGACGTTCAGCCCAAATCGGTGATATTGCCGTAGTCGATTTTAAAGGCTCATTTGCTAAAGCCGAGGGTGAAGACGAGGGTGAAGACGAAACAGCCGAACTAGAACCTATTCCGGGAGCCGAAGCAACTGATTTTCAAGTTGAATTGCAGGAAGATAAGTTTATCCCAGGCTTTATATCGGGAATAGTAGGGATGAATCCTGAAGAAACTAGAGAAATCGCGGCTCAGTTCCCAGATCCTTATGCTAATGAGGATTTAGCTGGAAAAGCAGCAACTTTCACAGTGACGCTCAAAGAACTGAAGGAAAAGGAACTACCAGAAATAAATGACGATTTCGCCCAGGAAATCAGCGATTTTGAAACCTTAGAGGAGTTACGCGCTTCTTTGGTAGAGCGATATCAAAAAGAGGCGGATGACAAAACAAAAACAAATAAGCAGGAAGCCTTGTTAACGGAACTGCTTAAGCACGTAGAAGTTGACTTACCACTAACCTTGGTTGAACAAGAAGTGGATGCAATGCTAACGCAAACAGCAATGCGCCTGTCTCAGCAGGGATTAGATGTGAGGAAGTTGTTTACTCAAGATATTATTCCTCAATTGCGAGAGCGATCGCGTACTGAGGCCATCGAACGCATCAAACGTTCTTTGTCCTTGCGGGAAGTCGGTAAACGCGAATCTATTGAGGTAACACCAGAAGAAATCGCAGCCAGAGTCAAAGAACTTTTGGAACAGTACCCAGAAGAAAAAGAGGTTGATGAAGATAGGCTGCGCTCCATCGTGGAAAACGAACTATTAACCGAAAAAACCATCGATTGGCTTTTAGAACATTCCTCAGTTGAACTTGTACCCGAAGGCTCCTTGAGTCCCTCTGAGGAAACGGAAGCCGCAGAATCTGATGCAGATGCTGAGATATCTCAGACAGAGGAAGAAAGCAGCGAACCTTCTACAGAAGTCACAGAAGGATAGTACAAAATCCCAAAGCCATAAGTTCACCAGTCCTGAGTTAAAGTACTGGTGAAATGGGTAAAGTAAGGGAGCAGGGACAAAAATAACCAATCCTCAATACCCACTGGGATAAAGTCAAAATAATTTAAAGAATTAATGAATTTTTGGCAAATTGTGACACATGTTATGGACTGAGCTTGATACTGTGTTACACGAGAGGAAGTTATATGAGGCATAATGGTTAACACGTAGCTATAAAAATTCGATTCGTCGAAAAGGCAGTATTTGCTGCTGAAACATTTGTCCTAAATTACCGTCATAGAAAGCCTGTATGTTTGTATCGCAGTCGGGAAACTACCCCATCAGCAACCAAAGTCGAATAAACATTAACTCCCAGTTGAACAGCCCTAGCAACATCGTGCCGATGGTGGTAGAACAGTCTGGCATGGGAGAAAGGGCTTTCGACATCTACTCCCGCCTGCTGCGAGAGCGGATTATCTTTTTGGGAACGCCAATAGACGATGCCGTAGCCAACTCAATTGTGGCTCAATTGTTATTCCTAGATTCCGAAGACTCAGAGAAAGACATTCAAATGTATGTCAATTCTCCTGGTGGCTCGGTCTACGCAGGGATGGCAATCTATGATACAATACAGCAAATTCGCCCTGATGTTGTTACCATCTGTTTTGGATTAGCCGCGAGTATGGGGGCATTTTTGTTAACAGCAGGGGCTGCCGGTAAGCGAATGTCTCTGCCTGACTCCCGGATTATGATTCACCAACCACTTGGTGGCGCTCAAGGTCAAGCTATTGACATTGAAATTCAAGCCAGAGAAATTCTTTACGTTAAGGCTAAGTTGAATCAGTTAATGGCTCATCATACTGGTCAACCCTTAGAAAGAATTGAAGCAGATACTGAGCGCGACTTTTTCATGTCGGCAGAAGAGGCGAAAAACTACGGTTTGATTGATCAGGTCATTTCCAGGCAAAATCTTCCCACAGCAGGGGAAAACGTCACCATTCTGAAATAAGAGGCTGGTATGTCTAAGTACGACTCCCATTTAAAATGTTCGTTTTGCGGCAAGTCTCAGGAGCAGGTGCGTAAATTAATCGCAGGGCCGGGAGTCTACATCTGCGATGAATGCGTTGACTTGTGTAATGAAATACTAGACGAAGAGTTACTCGATACCAATGGTGCGGCAGCACAACCCGCACCGAGAGCAGAACCACCTCAAAAACGGCGTACTCAATCTTCTAGTATTTCGTTTAATCAAATACCCAAGCCAAGAGAGATTAAAAAGTATCTAGACGAACACGTTATTGGTCAAGACGAAGCCAAGAAAGTCCTGTCAGTAGCCGTTTACAATCACTACAAGCGGTTGGCAGTCATTCAGTCTAAAGCCAGTGGAAAAGGTGGGGCGGATGATGCTGTAGAACTGCAAAAGTCCAACATTTTGTTAATCGGCCCAACTGGTTGCGGCAAAACTCTCTTAGCGCAAACCTTAGCGAAAATCCTGGATGTACCTTTTGCCGTCGCCGATGCTACGACGCTGACGGAAGCAGGTTATGTGGGAGAAGATGTGGAAAATATCTTGCTGCGACTGTTGCAAGTGGCAGATTTGGATATAGAGGAAGCGCAACGAGGAATTATCTACATTGATGAAATTGACAAAATTGCTCGCAAGAGTGAGAACCCGTCAATTACCCGCGACGTTTCTGGCGAAGGCGTGCAGCAAGCCTTGTTGAAAATGTTAGAGGGAACGATCGCCAATGTACCACCCCAAGGAGGGCGCAAGCATCCCTATCAAGACTGTATCCAGATTGATACAAGTAATATTTTGTTTGTCTGTGGTGGTGCTTTCGTAGGCTTAGAAAAGGTTGTAGATCAGAGAGTTGGCAAAAAAGCAATAGGCTTTGTGCAACCTGGAGAAGGGCAAACGAAAGAAAAGCGGGCAGCAGATACTCTCCGCCATCTAGCGCCGGACGATCTAGTAAAATTTGGCATGATTCCAGAATTTATTGGACGCGTGCCAATGGTAGCAGTAGTAGATCCGCTAGATGAAGAAGCGCTAATGGCGATTCTCACCCAACCACGCAGCGCCTTAGTGAAGCAGTACCAAAAACTGCTGAAGATGGATAATGTCCAGTTAGATTTTAAACCAGATGCTTTACGAGCGATCGCTCAAGAAGCTTACCGCCGTAAAACTGGTGCTAGAGCATTACGCGGTATTGTCGAAGAACTTATGCTGGATGTTATGTACGAGTTACCATCTCGTAAGGATGTGACACGTTGTACAGTAACACGGGAAATGGTTGAGAAGCGATCGACTGCGGAACTGATAATCCATCCATCTTCACTACCGAAACCAGAGTCAGCCTAATAGTCATTAGTCATTAGTCATTAGTCATTGGTTATTAGTCAAAAACTAAAGACTAATAACCATGTAATAAGGGAAAATGACTAATGACAACTGACAAAGGACTAATGACTAATGCCTTATATTAAAGTTCGTGGCGTTGACCATTACTATGAATGGGTGAAAAAACAATCTGGTTCTTTGGTAAAACCAGTAATGGTTTTTATGCACGGTTGGGCTGGTTCGGCTAGGTATTGGCAAAATACCGCTAATGCTTTATCAGAGCAATTTGATTGTTTACTCTACGATATGCGGGGATTTGGCCGTTCTGGTGGTAAGCCAACCATAGGTCAAGCAAGTGAAGCTGTTGCTGACTCTAAGTCCCCGCAGGAAGAATCAGACGCAATCAGAGAGTTAAGTTATGAATTAGAAGAATACGCTGATGATTTGGCAGCTTTGTTAGATGGGTTGCATCTTCAGCGTGTCTATATCAATGCTCACTCGATGGGCGCGTCTGTTGCTACTTTATTTTTTAACCGCTACCCCCAACGAGTGGAACGAGGAATTTTAACCTGTAGCGGCATTTTTGAGTACGACGAAAAATCTTTTAGTGCCTTTCATAAATTCGGTGGCTATGTAGTGAAATTCCGTCCCAAATGGTTAAGCAAAATTCCATTTGTTGACCGGATGTTTATGGCGAGATTTTTATATAGTTCAATACCACATTCTGAACGCCAAGCTTTTTTACAAGATTTTCTTGAAGCAGATTACGATGCAGCTTTGGGTACAATTTTTACTTCCGTTAGTAAAGCTCAATCTGAAGTGATGCCGCTTGAGTTTGCCAAGCTGACAGTACCGACTCTGCTCGTGGCGGGAGAGTATGACAAAATTATTCCGGCCGAGATGGGGCGTAAAGCAGCTGCACTGAATGACAAAGTTAAGTTTGTGATGATTCCTAACACAGCACATTTCCCAATGTTGGAAGATGCTCCAACTTATATGCAAGTGGTGCAAGAATTTTTGCAAATTAATATTCCACAGCCACAAGTTAAATAACTTCTGGCGGTTTTTTACACAGTTAAATGAACCTGTGTGATACCTTGACGCATTTTATATTGTCGCTTTAACCAAGACTTTTTAATTATTTTACGGAGCAAGGGAGCGAGTTGACTCAACAGCGATCGCAACAGTGCATTTTTTCGCAGTAGTTCGCCTTGTTTAGCTTCCTCTAATTGGAGTTGCTGGGCGCGGATAATTTCTGGCTCACGTTCCGCTTGGATGTGCGATAGTGCCATATCAATGTCCTTGTGTTCGGCTTCTCTGTGCAACAGTGGCACAAGGTGATTAGCAGCGACAATCACATCACGGAATGCTAGATTAATTCCTTGAGCGCGGACAGGAGACATTGGGTGTGCCGCGTCACCCAGAAGCAATACCCCTGGTGCGTGCCATTGTGGACAATAACCAACCACAACAGAAAGCCGAATCGGGGATTCAATGGTGTCTGCATGATTACGGAAATGTTCTGCTAGCCATAAGGGTGATAATGAGGCAAAAATCTCTGCCCAGTTAGTTTGTTTGAAGTCAGTGTTTTCGGTTGCGGACATCACCCAAGCTAGATGCAGTTTTCCTTCTTCTGCTCCATGAAAGATAGTAAATACGCGATCGCCATTTACAATAGTACGAAAAACATTATCGGCTGCAAATTCAGGGCTGGCGGCAAGTTTAAACCAGAGAATATCAATATTTTTGGGCTGGCGTACCAATTCCAATCCTATACGTTGTCGTACAAGAGAATTTCGACCATCTGCCCCAATCACTAGGTCAGCAGTAAGTTCTCTGCCATCGCTCAATACTACACCTGCGACACGTTGATTACTCCAACGTAAATCTTTGACTGGAACACCCTGGATAAATTCAAACCCATCATTGGTTTGAGCTTCCGAAATCAGTGCTTTGAGTAGCGGTGGTTGTGAAACCAGTGTACAAGGTCGGGTTGCCCCCATTGGTTCTTCGACTCGAAACAATTGCTTGTCCCCCACAATGAATTCCCATGCGTCGAGTTGTCGGTGGGGAATATGCTCTAACAATGGCGATAGACCCATTTGCTCTAGTGCATCTAATCCACTGGGCATTAATCCTTCGCCGCGAAAAACACGATGAAAGTCTTTTGCTGCTTCAATTAAGGTTACAGCAATACCACGTTGTGTAAGGAGCAGGGCAAGGGTTACACCTGTTGGGCCTGCGCCTACAATCACAATCTGCACTACCTTAGCCCTCCTGTATTGGTTGTTCTCAAAGGTGTTCTGCACTAGTTCCAGAATAACGAACCACAGAGGCGCAGAGAACACAGAGAAATGAGAGTTTGAGAGTATTTTACGTAAGTCGTAATTAACTCAAACCTAGTTCTCGTTTGAGCAAGTTAATCGAGTTAGTACCGATATAATTTTCAACCTTAATCAGCTTTGGGGGACGAATAATATCTTCATCAGATGCTTGCACGGCTGCTTGCACGGCTGCAAAACTGGCTTGATCGCTGATGATGACCTCAGCCCGTTTAACCATAGCCTGAAGTTTATAGGCATCTTTTGGTTGCGAAGTCATTACTAGTAGTTCATCTCCCCGCAAACCGTGGAGGATAACTTCTGCTGCTCGTGCAATCCCGGAACTAAGGCTAACTATGCCTACACAGTTTTCTTTTGGTAGGGTTTTCAAGAGGCTGAGTTCTTTGCTGTAGTCGTAGATATCCAGAGGAATTACTCGTGCAGCTTTAGGGGCTGCGATCGCTTCCACATTACTGATAAAATACCGACTTGTAACTACTGTCGCAGAGGTAGTTTTATCTAACACTGCTGTTAATTCTTCCATTGCGACCAACTGGACTGGTATTTTTAGCGATCGCTCTAATTCATAGACCATCAACTCACCAGCACCCATGTCATAGGATGGAACTGCAACCAGTACCCGCGCACTACAACGCAAGCGCCAGTCGATTTCCGCTAAAAATAGCTCTCTGGCTTGATTGAGCGAACATCCTTGAGAGAGCAGATCGTCAAGTGCTTGCTGGACAACTTGATATGCGTCAGGATTTTGTTTGAGAATTGGTGATTGCAGCCGACTACCGCCCTCATGACCTTGGGCACGAACATAAATACCCGAACCAGCCATACTTTCAACAAATCCGTCTTCCTCCAGTTGACGGTAAACTTTGCTAATGGTATTACGGTGTAATCCCGTTTGCATTGCCAGCGCTCTTGTGCTTGGCAATTTGTAAGCAGGGGGATATTGCCGAGAAGCGATCGCAAAGCGGATTTGATTAAACAGCTGGGTTGATGCGGGAATTTCGCTGTCTGGCTGAATACGGAATTGAATCACCACCAAACCTCCTGAATACTAAGTGCTGAGTGATAAGTGCTGAGTCTTCGGTATTAAATATTACTTTTATGCATAGCACTCCTTTCGTGACCAGCTGTATTTGCTACATATCAAAATACTTGATTTACAAATAAAATTTTTCTGGTAGAAATTTTTAATGCGCTCACTATGGTTTTGGTAATTCTATTGGAAATAACCTCGGCATACTGGCATAGTTATATCAAACAAACACACCGTTAATCACATAACACGGGTAAAAATTATTATGGCAGAGCAAGCAATAATTACCACAACGGTTAATCTTTTGCAAGATAATATTCAAGTGTCAGCATATCTGGCAGAACCAAAAGAACCTGGATCTTACCCAGGAATCGTTGTATTGCAAGAGATTTTTGGTGTCAACGTTCACATTCGGGATGTTACAGAACGGATTGCCAAACTTGGGTATGTAGCGATCGCACCTGCACTTTTTCAACGCACTGCTCCTGGCTTTGAAACCGGATACACGCCTGAAGATATTGAAACCGGCAGAGGCTACGCCATGCAAACTCAAGCATCAGAGTTATTGAGCGATATTCAATTAGCAATTGACTACCTCAAAAATCTGCCTCAAGTCAAAAAAGATAGTTTTGGCTGTATTGGCTTCTGCTTTGGCGGTCATGTCGCATATCTTGCAGCCACTTTACCAGATATTAAAGCTACGGCTTCCTTCTACGGTGCTGGAATTACCACCCGCACGCCAGGAGGTGGCGCACCCACTGTTACCCGCACCAGAGAGATTCCAGGCACTCTCTATGCCTTCTTTGGTAAAGAAGATGCTAGCATCCCACCCGAACAAGTAGATGAGATTGAAGCAGAGTTAGAAAAATATAAAATTCCTCATCGTGTGTTTCGCTACGATGGAGCTGATCACGGATTTTTCTGTGACCTTCGTGCCAGTTATAATCCTAAAGCTGCTGCTGATGCTTGGGAGCAAGCCAAACAACTCTTTAGTCAACTGAACTAGTCATTAGTCATTAGTGAACAATAAAGGACAAATGACAAATGACAAGTGACTAATGACAATCAAAACTCCAGTTGCACCATCTCAAATAACAATTAATCTTCAAAAGTCATGAATTCCGAATCGAAACTTTCTCAAACAGCCAATTCGTCATTTACGATGGACGATTTTGCCAAAGCGCTAGAAAAACACGACTACCAGTTTCAAAAGGGACAGGTTGTACATGGCAAAGTGTTCCAACTTGACCATGATGGAGCTTATGTCGATATTGGTGGCAAGTCGTCAGCTTTTCTACCGCGCGATGAGGCTTCTTTGAGAGCAGTTACCGATTTATCGGAAGTGCTGCCATTGCAAGAGGATATGCAGTTTTTGATTATCCGAGATCAGGATGCAGAAGGTCAAGTCACCCTTTCTCGCAAGCAGTTGGAAATTCAGCACATCTGGGAACGACTGGCCGAAATGCAGGAAAATGCTCAGACTGTGCAAGTAAAGGTTATGGGTGTGAATAAAGGTGGTGTCACCGTCGATATTCTCTCCTTGCGGGGGTTTATTCCGCGATCGCACCTGGCAGAGCGTGATAACTTAGACGCACTCAAAGGTCAAAATCTGACTGTGGGCTTTTTGGAAATTAATAAAAACACCAACAAACTCATCCTTTCTCAGCGATTAGCAACTCGTTCTAGCAACTTCAGCTTATTAGAACTAGGTCAACTGGTGGAAGGCAAAGTTACTGGCATCAAACCTTTTGGTGTGTTTGTCGATTTAAATGGAATGGGGGCTTTGCTTCATATCAAGCAGGTAAGCCAAAAATTCATTGATTCTTTAGAAAAGGTATTTAAAGTTGGTCAGCCAATTAAAGCTGTAATTATTGACTTGGATGAAGGTAAAGGGCGGGTTGCTCTTTCTACCAGAGTTTTGGAAAACTTCCCTGGTGAAGTGTTAGAGAATATGGATGAGGTGATGGCTTCGGCTGAGGCGCGTGCTAATAGAGCTAATAACAAAGCTGCTGAATAGTTTTGAAATGGGCTGTTTGCACAAAGTATAATAGTACGTCACCGATAGCGCTCAAAAATTGATCAATAATCCAAATTGTGGGTTGTTTTATTAGTCCCTCTGCATCTACACAGATGTAGGGGGATTTTAAATTGGGAAAACTTTTCTCAAGCTCTTAAATGTTACACTTCACAAGTCTTGAGGCGAGAAAAGATATCCTCCCAACACCACCAATCCCAAATAATAAATATCCCTCCCCACTCATCCTTGGGAGGTGTCCCTCTGGTGCTGAAATATTAAAATCTACACTAGAGTAATCAATCCAGCTTCCTTTCACTTTCCATCCTACGCGATCGCCAAATTTTTCCCAGACTTCTTTATAATATTCACCGTCAGCCTTCCCACCAACACTTAGATAAATATTCTTCTGAACGCTGAAGCCAAAGCGTCCATCGCTATGTTGTACCCAAAGTTGGTTAATGGTACGTAAGTCAGTACAGGGAAAATTCTTGATGGATTCAATATCAAACCAACCTTCTTTTTCCCTGCTAGATGCCTTGAGCATGACAGCTAAAGTTTCCTCATCCGCTTCTTTCCATTTGCCTGCTGCTAGCAAATCTCGCAATCGCGTGTAGTTTACTCCCTTCTCAGAACTGAGGTCATCAGCTTGAATTACTTGCTGTAGCTTTGGTTTTCGTCCAGTAATACCCCAAATTAAGTTCTCCATAGCCTCAGTATCTGTCCGAAAGTCAACCCAGGTATTACCTCTAAGAAAAATTGGGAGTTTAGGCTGCTGTGGTGTATTCCCAAGCAAAACAGGAATCACGGGACAGCCTCTCTCTACAAATTCGTTTAAAAAAGCTCTCATCTCTTGACTTTGCCAGGGGCCAAGTCCACTACTACCTACAAAAACTGCTGCTGATTTAATGTTTTCTATTTGTTCTTCTAGTAAAGATTGCCATGCTAAACCAGGACGAAGTTCCCACTTATCTAGCCAAGGTTTAATTCCTTGTCTTGTTAATTCATTAGCAATTTCTATAACTTCAGGCTTGTCTTTGCTATTGTGGCAAAGGAAGACATCAAACTGATCTTCGTCATTCATCTATAAGTCTCCTCACATCCACTTCTCTATATCGGCAATAATTGCTAACACATTATACTTACTGCTTTAAATCCTTCTTCAACGATTCTAACTCAGCTAAATACTGCGAGTTTTTGCCTAAAAAATAACTCTAATGTAGGTTGGTTTGAGGAACGAAACCCAAAATTTTTAGGGCTTTGTTGGGTTTCACTCCGTTCTCCCCAACCTACAAATCTTCTTAACATAATTACTTAAGTTACGTCGAATTTAATAAGCAAAATGACATTTGACTTACTCAAAAGAAGCTTTTACTTTCTCAAACCCCAGTTTGCTTTCTAATTTCAGTGTTTTCCGCAAGCAAAATGAGCTTTTACTTTCTCAAACCCCAGTTTGCTTTCTAATTTTGGTGTTTTCTGCAAGCAAAAGCAGCTTTTACTTTCTCAAACCCCGGTTTGCTTTCTCAAACCCCAGTTTGCTTTCTAATTTTGGTGTTTTCTGCAAGCAAAAGCAGCTTTTACTTTCTCAACCTGCTTGATTGCTGACTCATTGCAGTAATTCACGCATTTGTGACAACTATCCCTTGGAGATTACTTTTCTCTATCTTTATCTAATGCTTCCTGGATTGCACGACGGCAAAATTCTGGAGGATCATCTTTGGTAGATAGTTCTTCCTTCATAGTTTTGGTAATGCGTAGGTTAATTCTTTCTGTTAATGATTCTTCTCTATTTGATTTAATTGGTTGTAAATTTTGTGGGTTCCCTTTAGGATTAGGCATTATTGAGAAATATAAACAAGGCTTGATTTACTTGGTGCCAAAACAATAGATTGTTTTTTAGTGGTTGTGACAACTTGCCGGAAGTACAACCACCAATATCCAATTCAAAAAATGGACACTACTATTTTATGTTCACGCGATCCGAACTTGAAATTAAGACTATTAAAGAATTACGCGATTTATGTCGGAGATACGGTGTAAAACCTACCGGGATGCAGGATACAAAACCTCGTATATCGTAACTCTGATGGCATTTCCACTTTTAGCCCTCCAACAAATGAAGCTAGGTAAAGGGTTAAAATCTCCTAACTTTAACGCTATCCAGGTAATCAGTTCTGCTATTGAGGAGATGAATTCACCCACAGACGAACAAACAGCACTGATTCGGATAACTTTGGAAGGCAGAAAAATGAGCTATCCTGACCGATATCAGCAAGAGAATTTGCTGAACTTGCACAAGGCTAAGATGTCACTTGAACAAGCTATCGACTTCTTGAGCCAGTAAAACTAATCCCATTACCCCATCCCCTGCATCTACAAAAATGTGGGGGATAATTTTTTGAGATTAAGATAAATAAGGTGTGACCAATTGGCTTAGTTGGCGTGAGGATATCTTGAGCATATATCGGGCATTTTGACAACTATAAACGCTGCAACTATTCAATTTAGGTATTTATATGTTTCTATTAACTGGAGCAACTGGAGGAATTGGTCGCAGAGTTGTGCGACTGCTACGGCAACGAGAACAGTCTGTGCGGGCATTTGTCCGCCTTACCTCGCGCTACAGCGAGTTAGAACACCGGGGTGCAGAAATCTTTATCGGTGATTTGCTGCGGGAAAAAGATATTCAAAAAGCTACTCAAGGTGTGAAGTATATTATCAGCGCCCACGGTTCTGATAGCGATGCTTTATCCTTAGATTACCGCGCCAATATTGAACTGATTGACCAAGCAAAAGCCAATGGCGTAGAGCATTTTGTCTTCATTTCGGTATTGGGAGCCGATCGCGGATATGAAGACGCGCCTGTGTTCAAAGCCAAACGAGCCGTAGAGCAATATTTGTCAGCTAGTGGCTTGAATTACACAATTTTACGCCCATCTGGATTAGCATCTAACTTGCTGCCACTGGTAGAACGATTTCGGGAAACGGGATTGTATCTGCTGATTGGCGATCGCAAAAACCGTACCTCAATTGTCAGTACCGATGATTTGGCAAGGATAATAGTCGATTCTGTGACTGTTGCAGGCGCTCGTAACCAGATTTTACCAGTGGGAGGCCCGGAGATTTTATTACGAGAAGATATTCCCCGGATTTTTGGTCGGATTTTCGCCAAAGAGCCAGTAATAATTAATTCACCACTATTTTTTATTGATGGATTACAAGGTGCATTGGGTTTATTTAATCCCCAAGTCCAAAAAGCTTTGGGAACTTATCGCACATTGCTAGCAAATGAATTTTTCTGTACAAAAGATGAAATTGCCAATTTAGAAGCGATTTTTAACTTCAAATTGGAGACATTAGAAAACTTTTTGCGGCGTTATTTAGCAGTTTGAATTAAACACAAGTCATTAGTCATTGGTCATTAGTGAATCACCAAGAACAAATGACAAAGGACAAATGACTAATGACAAATAAAAAAGGATAAAAATATATGGTAAATGCTGCTCAAGCCCGTCAGACAAAAGAGCGATTCGCCCAACCAGAGGAACAACTCACTTATGAATTAGGGAAGGCAGTACAGGAATTGCCACCTCTGTACACGAGATTATTAGCGGGAACGATGAGCGCCATTGTATTTGGAGCGATCGCTTGGGCGTACTTCTCGCAAATAGATGAAGTAGCAACAGCGCCAGGGGAATTAATTGCTTCCACACAGGTTAGGCCAGTGACATCCTTGGGTGGGGGGTCAATTGTCGGTGTGAAAGTCCAAGAAGGCGATCGCGTTACCAAAGGTCAAATTCTGATTCAAAAAGACCCTGACTTACAAATAACTGATGTTTCCCGCCTAGCCAAATCAACTAGATTGATTCAAGACGATTTGCAACGTTTAGATGCAGAACGTCTTGGAGGCAAAACAACTGGGACAAAACTACAAGATGAACTTTTAACTTCTCGCCTGCAAGACTACCAAGCGCGTCAAGCAGGAGCAGAAGCAGAAGCAAATCGCCAAATAGCACTCATCAATCAAGCCAAAGTCCGGTTGACTCGATTGCAAGAGAACTTAGCTAATGCCAAAAGCAGCTTTGCTAATGCCAAAACCAACCTTGCCAACGCAGACAGCATCCGAATTAAAATTGAAAGTAATTTGGCACTTGCACAAGAAAGGGAAAAAAGCTTACGCACCCTAATTACTACTGGTGCTGTACCTCGTGTCGATTACTTGGATGCTCAAGAAAGATTGACTCGTGCAAAGACAGAAATTACCAGATCGCAAGATGAAGTGACTAACGCCCAGAATAGAATAACAGAGGCTCAAGATAAAGTCACATCATTAGAAAAAGATATTGCTGCCCAAGCCCAAGAAATTCGCCAAGCAGAACAAGCTTACAACTCTGCCCGCAGTCAGGCCCAGCGTGTAGCATCAGAACGCCAAAGTGAAATATTGACACAGTTCAACAAACGTAAAGAAGAACTGACAACTGTTCAAGGCCAATTAGAGCAGGCGAGGAAGCAGCAAGCTTTAGAAACGATTGAGGCTCCCGTTGCAGGTACGATTTACAGAGTCAAAGCCACTAAGGGGCCAGTCCAATCTGGTGAAGAATTGCTGTCAATTTTGCCCGAAGGGGAAGAAATGCTTCTAGAGGTGAAAGTTCTTAACCGCGATATTGGGTTTATTCGTCAAGGAATGAAGGCAAAAGTGAAAATGGCGACTTTCCCCTTCCAGGAATTTGGGATTGTGGAGGGCGAAGTTATGCAAGTCAGTCCAAATGCAATTATTGATAAAGAATTGGGCTTAGTTTTTCCTACAAGAATTAAGCTAAATAAACATTCAGTTAATGTGCGTGGTCAAGAAGTAGAATTTACACCAGGGATGTCTGCTACAGGTGAAATTGTCACTCGTAAAAAGTCAGTTTTGACATTTATTACTGAGCCTGTGACGCGGCGCTTCAATGAGGCATTTTCTGTTAGGTAGATTGATAGCCTCTCTTGTTCTTATAACTATTTCAAAATCGATGCCTACGCATTCTATAAACCACACCTAAAATGTAAGGGTTTAGCATTGCTAAACCCTTACATTTATTTGTAAAAGACAAGCGGTTTGGCTTATTTTTCTAACCGAACAGTATTTGACTGAACTACAAATCGCTATAACTTTTAAGCGATACCTAAGAATTTTTTATACTGTTCTATTTGTTTTTGCATTCCCTCTAGTAGTTTCCAAAAATCAAGATTATTCTCATTTTTGTTATCATCATTACTATCCGTATTGATGCCTGTAATTAACTGATCTATTCGAGAACCGAAATCAGAATTATTCAAACTAGCAATAGTCTCTGGTGTGAGATATTTTGTTGTTTCTGTAATTGCCTGACCTATTCGAGAACCGAAATCAGAATTATTCAAACTAGCAATAGTCTCTGGTGTGAGATATTTTGCTGTTTCTGTAATAGTCTGACCGATTAGAGAACCGACATCGGAATTATTCAAACTAGCAATAGTCTCTGGTGTAAGATATTTTGTTGTTTCTATAATAGTCTGACCAATTAGAGAACCGACACTAGAATTATTCAAACTAGCAATAGTCTCTGGTGTAAGATATTTCGTTGTTTCTGTAATAGTCTGACCGATTAGAGAACCGACACTAGAATTATTCAAACTAGCAATAGTCTCTGGTGTAAGATATTTTGCTGTTTCTGTAATAGTCTGACCGATTAGAGAACCGACACTAGAATTATTCAAACTAGCAATAGTCTCTGGTGTGAGATAATTTGCGGTTTGTGCATTGATATGTAGCAGGTTGTCGCCAGACATCACTTGCTTTGCCAGAGAACTGACATTAGAAATATTTAAACTATAGATTGTACTTTGTGAACTATTTGCTGCTGTGTCTGCGTAGCCCGTCGTAGACATCACTTGCTTTGCCAAAGAACTAACATTAGAAATATTTAAACTAGAGTTTGTACTTTGTGTGCTATTTTCTGATGTTTCTGCCACAATCTGACGTACTTGGGCATCAGTCAGGCTGGGGTTAGCACTAAGCATCAGGGCAACTACACCAGCCACATGGGGAGCAGCCATAGATGTGCCGCTATAAGTGGCATACTGATTATTCGGAACTGATGAATAAACCTTGACTCCTGGGGCTGTGACATAAGAGATTTGATTTGTTCCAGAGCGGTTAGAGAAATCAGCCATATTATTATTTCTGTCTACTGCCCCAACAGCAATTCCCGAATTGGATGCATAGCGGGCGGGATAGTCTGGTGATGAGTCACCATCATTCCCTGCTGCCATGACAACAATTACTCCTTTGCTACTGGCATAGTTAATGGCTGACTCCAGAGTCCGATTGGAAGATGTGCCTCCTAAACTGAGGTTAATCACATTAGCTCCATTATCCACAGCGTAGCGAATACCCTTAGATATCGAGCTATAGGAACCAGAGCCAGACTCATTCAAAACTTTGACGGGCATAATCTTGGCATTGTATGCAATACCAGTGACACCATAGTTATTATTTTCTCCTGCGATCGTGCCAGAAACATGAGTACCGTGACCATTGTTATCTAGCGTGTTGTTGTTTTGATCCGCAAAGTTCCAGCCGTAATTATCATCAATATAGCCATTACCATCATCATCTATACCGTTACCTGCAATTTCCTTGGTATTCGTCCAGATATTATTTTTTAAATCCTCGTGGTTATAGTCAACCCCAGTATCTATAACAGCGACAACAACGCCTTTACCTGTGTATCCTTGTGCCCAAACTTCTGGTGCTTTAACAAGGTCTGCTCCCCAATTATTACCACCAATATCGGGAACATCAGCGAAGGTATTCTGATTAGTAGCTTTAGCCACTGCTGCTGCTGCATTAATTAAGCCATAGCCATTGGTAGAGTTATAACTTTGCGTGGTAAAAGCATTAGTAGTAGCGTTACTGCTATTTTCGTAGTTACTATTATTTAGTAACTGCACATGAGAATTAGCTGAGTTGTAGCTACTACATCCACTTAGATTGAGGCTGATGTCATTCTTAGTATTAAATATATCTGATGAAGAGATTGAATTAAAACTTAAGCTTTTATTAGTAGAAAATAAATTGTTATTAGTATTATCATTGAGCATAATTGTTTTTTCTCAAAAATAGAAATGCTTTTTAACAGCTAAAATTGCTAGAACTTTTCTTGAACAAAAGTTCTAACGTGTGAATAAGCTGTATTGTTAATAATTACTATGAAATTTAATAATAAAATGCTAATTCTATTACCAAAAAAGTATTATGAGAATCATGCTTTTTGTTAATAGCTATTTAGAATACACTTAATTATAAAAAAAGCGGCAGAATGAGTGGCATTTGCTGCTCATTCTGTCGCTTATATAAATTGCATTTTACCTTTGAAAACGACACTTAAGGGATGATTCTATGCCAAGCTATTTGCTGCTGTCGTTGTGACAATCTGACGCACTTGGGCATCAGTTAGACCTTTCTTAGCACTGAGCATCAAAGCTATTACCCCGGCAACGTGAGGAGCCGCCATAGACGTTCCCCTTTCAAAACCATACTTGTTACCCGGAAGTGTTGAATAAATACCAATTCCTAGATCCCCATCACCTTCAAAGTATCCTCCAGGAGCTGTAACGTATGTGAGTGGAGTTGTTCCAGCCCGATTGGAGAAGTCGGCCAATGTCCTAAATCCTTGATATATAAGGGATTTAGCCAGAAAATATTTCTTTGTAAGACAGGTGCTACAAATACACTTAACTATGAAATCACGTAATTAGCAAGTAAGATTACAGTTTTCTGCATACTTAAGCAATTCAAAAGGCGAATGAAGTTATACTCCATTCGCCAAAGACTATATTTAAGCTGCTTTTCAGGGTTCAGCTTATTAAAGCTACTAAATGTTTGCTTGCTGCCGTTGATATAGTGACCAATACAAACCCTTTTGTTGCAATAACTCTGAGTGAGTACCACGTTCGGCAATTACGCCTTGCTCTAATACCAAAATCAAATCGGCGCGTTTGAGAGGGGCAAAGCGGTGAGCAATCAGAAACACAGTACGGTTAGCGGAAACTTTTTGCAGGTTTTGTAGTACCTGTTGTTCAGTTTCACTATCCAAAGCACTGGTAGCTTCATCCAAAACTAAAATCGGCGCTTGGGAAAGAAATAATCTTGCGAGGGCAATACGTTGTCTTTGTCCGCCAGATAAAGCGGTACCGCGTTCACCCACATTGGTTTCGTAACCATAGGGTAATTGACTGATGAAGTCGTGTGCTACTGCTAGTCTTGCCGCCTCTACCACTTGTTCCGCAGTAATGTCGGGAGTACCGAGAGTGATATTTTCCAAAATGGAACCGTTGAATAAAAAGTCTTCTTGGAGAACTACACTAACTTGTTGCCGCAGTGACGCTAAATCGGCACTTTTAATATCAAAACCATCAATTAGGATGCGTCCTGATTCAATTTGATAGAGGCGTTGCAATAGCTTAGACAGGGTACTTTTCCCAGAACCACTGCGTCCGACAATGCCAACAAATTGCCCTGGTTCAGCATTGAAAGAGATTCCCCGCAGAATTGCTTCAAAGTTCGGCCGATAGCGGAAAAATACTTGCTCGAAGGTGACTTGTCCTTTCAGTGGTGGTAAAACTAGACCAGTTCCTAGTTCAGCTTCTGGGGAGACGTTGAGAATATCACCAATGCGATCTACAGAAAGTAGCACTTGTTGGAGGGTCTGCCATAACTGTACTAAGCGCAAAAGTGGGCCCGTGACTCTGCCAGATAGCATTTGAAAGGCAACTAGTTGTCCAATTGTGAGCTTTTGTTCGATGACTAATTTGGCTCCAAACCAGAGAATCAGCATGGTGGAAAAATTAGTCAGGAAGTCACCAATGTTGCTGCTGATATTGGAGGTGGTAGAGGCTTTAAAACCTGTGCGGATGAAGCGAGCAAATAAGCCCTCCCAGCGATCGCGGGCTACTGGTTCTGCTGCATGGGCTTTAACGGAATGAATCCCCGTGATTGTCTCTACTAGAAAGGATTGACTATCGGCACTCCGGTTAAAAGTTTCGTTGAGCCAGTTACGCAGAATTGGTGTTGCAACTATCGTCAAAGTCGCAAACAGTGGTAGTACTGCTAAAGCCACAAAGGTGAGTGGGACATTATAGTAAAACATCAATGCTAGGTACACCACAGCAAAGATGCTATCCAGAATTACAGTTAATGCTGTACCCGTGAGAAACTGACGAATTTGTTCGAGTTCCTGGACTCGTGCTACTGTATCTCCGACGCGCCGCGACTCAAAATAAGCCAAAGGCAAACGCATCAGATGGCGAAATAGCTGTGCTGATAAACTTAAATCCAGACGACGGGCTGTATGGGTAAAGATGAATAGGCGCAGAATGCCAAGTACGGACTCAAATATGGCTACACAAAGAAGTGCGATCGCCATGACATCAAGAGTCGGCAAACTCCCCTGCACCATCACTTTATCAATGACGACTTGCGTAATTAGTGGTGTTGTTAGCCCCAAAAGCTGCAAGGTAAAAGATGCTAATAATACTTCTGTTAGTAATCCCTTATACTTCCAAACTGCTGGGGTGAACCAACTGAGGTTAAATGTTTCTTGTTTAGATATGAGTTCTACTTGCCACAATCGTCCATCCCACGATGCCTCAACTATGGATTGCGGTAAGCTTTCACAAATGCGATCGGGATTTAGAGGGTTAGCAATAATTAAGCGATCGCCCTTAACTCCATAAGCTACCACCCAGGATGGACTCTGGGGTGAGTCAGAATTCCACAACAGCAAAGCTGGAAATGACAGTTGTCGCAACTCACCCCAACTCACTTGTAACCGCCGCAACACTAACCCTAACTTTTCTCCTGCTTCCACAACCTGTTTTGGGCGTTGCCCTCTGAGTTGACGTTGCACCCATTCCAGTTGCACAGAGTTTTCTAGCTGTTGCGCCACCATTGTTAAACAAGCAGCCGCAGTGTTCCAGCTAGCAACAAACGGATAATTTGAGATGATTAAATTCGCGGCTGGGAGTCGTTTTTGGGGCTGGAGGCTATGAGGGCTGGAAGTCCCATCTGAAACTGTTACTGAAGGATTGGAAGAGAAGGAAAATGTCTCTCTTTCTCCCTCCATATCCACTGGTAAGACTTGCCAAAATTCCTGAATTTGTGGGTTAGAAAATTCTGTCCACAGGGCTGTATCCCAACACACTACTACTACTTCTTTGCTAGCAGCTACAGCTTTAAAATCCGCAGACAACTTTTGTAAATCACCAAACCAATCCCCCACTTCTAGGGCTGCCAAAGGTTTGCCAACTCCCTCTTCTCGTAAGCGAACTTTTCCAGCCACAATTAAGAATTGGTAACGACCGACATCGTTAGACCAAATTTTTTCTCCCAAACGATACTGACGAGTTTGACACTCATTTTCCAATTGGGATTGTTGTTCGGGAGTCAGCCAGCATAGCGGCGGCTGATTCCAAGGCAAAGAAGCTAGCACTTTTAATCGTAAAGATTCATTATCCAGAATTGTTAACTCACTTGTAGCTTGACTGTCAGTTTTTGAATTTTCTCTGCTAGCCATTTCTCAAATAACTCATTTTGTAGTGCTTGCTTGAGTTGAGTATCTTCTAAAGACGCTGGCAGAAATTGTTCTACTCGAAACAAACCATAAGGTCCTTCTCCTTGGGGAGAGTCTTTGCCAACGATTTCTATTGGGCCGATTAATTGTCCAGGACTTGCCACATCAATAGCTGCCCGTAATATATCCGGCATACTTCCTCGGCTGACTATTCCCATCATGCCGTTCACAATTCGGTCATCTGAAAGTGAATACTCTTTAGCTAGTTGCTCAAAACTACCTCCTTCTTCAATTTGGGTTTGTAGTTCGTCTGCCAATTCTCGATTATTAACAACTATCCGAGAAAGTACCACCCGATCCAAAAAGATTTTGCGCTCAATAAAATATTCTTGGATTTTTGCTTCCGTGACTACAGCTTTCAGCTTTTCTAACTTGTAACCAAAAGTAACTGATGTATGAAATGCGGCGTAATCTGTGTTATTGCTCTTTAACCATTCTTGAAAACTTTGGGGGTCAGTCAGTTGATTTTTTAGTCTAAAGTCAATAATGGATTGTTCGGTTATTGCTGTACCAATTTCAATATCGTCTCGTGTTCGGATTTCTTGCTCAATTACGTGCTGGCGGAGAATATCCCCAATGAACTGCCCCAATTTTCCAGAGGCTTGCAGGTACTTTACAGCTTCCTCAATAGAAATTATTTGGTCATTAATTGTCAAAAATGATAAAGATTCCATGAATTAATTATGTGAAAATGGTTAAACACTTATAGGACTTTTAAATTAAATCATATAGAGATCATCTGGTCGTTGATGAATAACAATGATAAAGATTCCATGAACTAATTACATCTAAACGGTCAAAAAATTATATAGCTACTCAATACAATAATTTTCCATGATTATGTTTACAGTCTAGCGGGGACAAAACAGGATTGAAAATATCATCGGTAGTGCAGTAGTAAAGCAGATTGCATCTTTTCTACTACTGCCCCGCTACCGCTAACAAAAAAGAGGAACTGTTTTGCCTAATGCCCAATGCCCAATGCCCAATTCCCAATGCTCAATCTACTTAATGATATTTACCCATGTCCAGGAAAGTAGCACAGCCGCGATCGCACCGATTAATGTATTAAAAATATTTACTACCTCATTGGTCAGCCAGGTATACTTAGATTGCAGTGTTGCCCCAATCACACTTTCTAAGTTGGTGGCAATAAATGCTGCCAGTACACACCAAGCGACTCCTAATAGATCGATTAAACCAACTCCCCAACCAACAAATGCGATCGCTACAGAAGCCACAATACCAGCTAAAGTCCCCTCCAAGCTGACCGCTCCTTCTGTACCGCGAGGCACCGGTTTGAGTGTGGTAATTAGAAAAGTGCTTTTACCATACGCTTTACCAACTTCACTTGCAGTAGTGTCAGCCAGTTTGGTACTGAAACTTGCTACATAGCCTAGTAATAATAGAGACTGGAGATTGGGAACTAAAGATAGAGAACTAGGTACAAGAAATCCCGAATTTATTATCCCTACTCCCAAGGCACACAGCGCCCCAGTCAAAGCTGAACCCCAGACATTCTCCGGGCCCCTTGCCCCAGAACGCTTTTCGGCAATTCCTTCAGCCTCTTTCTGCGCCATACCGATGCGGGTAACACCAGAACCAACCAGAAAATAGAACATTACTACTGTATATCCTTGCCAGCCTAGAGTTACCCAAATTAGGATGGCCAGAAACCACGCATGAAATGATCCAGCAGGCGTAAGTAGCTTTTTCGGGGCAATCCAAGCTAAACCCAATAGAATTGTGTTTAATACTACTGCCACCAACCAGGGATTAACAGAATCAATTAAGGATGACATCAGCAATTAATCATGAGTAATTTTGTCTTAACATGAACAGAATAACGAATTTATCATGCTTAGTGCTTAGTTCCTGAAACCTCTCCAGTTAAAGTAATATGTTTGTATTGTTAACTAAATTGCATCCCATCACCCTCAAAGCTGAGTGTAAAACCACAAACAACGTTTTACATATAGACTGCAATATTTATTAAAGGAGGTGGATTAAACAAAATGCAAAAATTTTGTTTAGTTGCGTGGATTCTTCTAATAACTGATCCAAAGCACTTTATTATGGTGCGTAAAGTTCTCAACACACCATCTATCATAAATTTGTTAGCTCTTAAACCTAAGCTACTGAGTGTTTTGCCCAGGCAAACATAAATTAATATACCTGCACAAGAGAAAAGAGTCACCTAAAGAATTAAGTGTAAATTATGTAAATGTAGGGCGAAGTCCTTAGTCCAAGGTGCGGTGACTCAAGTTGTACTCAGTCCCTAGTTTTAGTTATAAGGATTAAGGATATAAATTATTGTCAGCTAAAACTGTGTTCAAGTTGACGACAATCAAAACTTAACAGAATAAATTGTAGATAGCATCAACTACTAATATCTTTCCCAAAAGCTATGAGCCAAACTTTATTCCATCTTGCTTTCCCTGTGACTGACATTGCCCAAACAAAAGCGTATTACGTGGATGGATTGGGCTGTATTCCTGGTCGTGAAAACCATCACGCGCTGATTCTAAATCTCTATGGTCATCAACTAGTGGCTCACATAACCAAAGAACCCTTGATACCACAACACAGTATATATCCCAGACACTTCGGACTAATTTTTACCCAAGAACGTGACTGGCAAGACTTACTAGAAAGGGCACAACAACAACAGCTACTTTTTCGTGAAGAAACCAAAAATCGCTTTGTCGGTTCTCCTCTTGAACATCGCACTTTCTTTTTAGAAGACCCTTTTTATAACCTTATGGAATTCAAGTATTATCGTCACCCAGAGGCTATTTTTGGGAGTTACGAACATACGCAAATTGGGGATAGAACTTAAGTAATTCGTAATTCGTAATTCGTAATTTAAAGATGAATAGAATAGATTCAGGGTGGTAAGTATCTTGGCTACTAACTGGATGCTTTTTTCAGGAAGGGCAGCTTAATAGGCTTTGTTAAAGCTGCTTTTACTGCTGCTAAACTCCTTGGGTCTGTTAACATCCAAGGGTGTAGGGCAACTGGTACTATTACTTCACTTCCTACGGGCATTTGTGAACTATTCGCTGGGACAATCATCAAATCATAAGGTGTCCAGATCGAAGTAAAATCTAATTGCTCCAATATTACAGCATCAGAATTTAAATCCTTGAGAAAAATGCTGTCGGGGCGCATTTGCACGCAACCAGGACGCTGGGAACCATAAGCAACCACAGTTCCATTATGGGGTGAAGAGATCGTAATAAATCTCTGAATACGGTTAATTCCTCCCAGTCGCTGGATATAGTAACGGCTGACAATCCCTCCCATACTAAAGCCTATTAAATCTAGCTCTTGTTCTGGTGCAAAGGTGGCTGTAACATACTCGGCTACCTGCTTTGCTAATTTATCAAGGCCCACATCACCATTATTAGGAACCAGATCCAGAGAATATACAGACCACCCCTGTAATCCTAAGTAACCTGCCATTTTATGAAAAACCGCCTCCCTATCGTCAATGCCGTGTACCAATAGCACAGGATTGCGCTGCTGATTTTCAGTATTCATCTCTCACATCTGGCTAAATGAAGTCTGTACAAAATGTAACTGAGTGCTGTTGCTATCTGCGAACAATCTATGACACTCCTCCCACTGGTTAAAAGTAAACCGCTTGCTTTTTTCCAATCAATAATTTGTCAAACGAAGAAGTGTTAATTTTTATAAAGCTTGCTTTCAGAATCTTGCTCTTAGTTACAGTAAAATTTAATAATTAGTTCTCGGTGTATGAAGGTCGCAAGTGCTTGCATAAAGAACATTTGCCCTATAGTTTTACTACAATGTTGATTAAGCACAAATCTATAATGGTTGTCACCAGAATGAGTTGACACCAATGCAGAAAATGTTACATTTCTTCGTAATTTTTAACAATTACGGTCGAGTTCCAAATATACAAGGCAGGAGTAATTGTAATGGATTTTATCAAAAAGTTAATTTCAGGGATTCTCGGTTTCGTAACTGGGATTCTTGGTTTCGTGACTGGGTTGTTACCTGGTAAAAAACAAAGCAATGGTTACTTCTTAGAACTGGACGAAGCAACCAGTCAATCGAAACCAGCAGCATCAAACGGTAAAAAGGCTACGGCACCAGCAGCTTCTCCGGCTGCAAAAAGCCCTGAACCTCAGACTGCTAAAGCAACCACAACTGCGACAAAGACCAAAGTAGAAGCATCTCAGAATGGTAAAGCTGTCAAAGCTGAACCCGCTAAAGCAGCCACCACTGCTAGCCCAAAAACACCTACTGAAACCACCTTTGCACCAAAATATCTTGCTCCTTCGACTACTAGCTCTAATGGTCGTCGCCGTCCAGGTGCGAATATGAGTGTTTACCTAGACATGGCACGTCAGGTTAAAACGCCTAACACGTCTAACAATTGATAGAGAGGCGAAATTGCTGGTCTCTACAAGTTAAATGTGAATCCGCAAGGTTAAGATAGCTTTGCCAGTTGTAGATGGAGGAACTCTCCAAACTAGGAGCGATCGCTTAATTTTCTCCACTACAACTTCATATTTTACGGAAGAGGCTTTTTCATCCAAAACTACTCTTCCTGAGATTCTGGCATTTTGCCTGAATTTACCAATCGTTTGGTCTTTTAGGCTGATGATAAATGTTTTTAACTGGATTTTTATTGATCCCCAAAGTTTAAAAACCTGGCGATTATAAATCAATACGGTTCAAAGTGCTACTTGTACAAAATTGTGGGTTTTGAGACGCGATAAATCGCCGTCTCTACAAGTGTTTTGGTCTTATCTGAACTGTATTGGATTATAAATGGCCAGGTTTACAAATTTAACTAAAATTCAGCACTTTGTGGTGTACGCGGAAAAGGAATCACATCGCGGATATTTCCCATACCCGTCATAAATTGCACGAGTCGTTCAAAACCCAGTCCGAAGCCAGCGTGGGGAACAGTACCATAACGACGTAAATCAAGATACCACCACAAGTCTTCTGGCTTTAATCCTTGCGCTAACACGCGGCGTTCTAAAACTTCTAGGCGTTCTTCACGCTGGGAACCACCTACAATCTCGCCAATTTTGGGTGCGAGAATATCCATTGCGCGGACGGTTTTTTCATCGTCGTTCAAGCGCATATAAAATGCTTTGATTTGCGCTGGGTAATCTGTGACAATTACTGGCTTTTTAAACTGTTGTTCAGCTAGGTAGCGTTCGTGTTCTGATTGTAAATCTAAACCCCAACTCACAGGATATTCAAATTTAACATCAGCTTTTTCTAAAACTTTGATGGCTTCTGTATAAGTTAAGCGCTCAAACTGATTATTAATAATATTTTTGGCTGTTGCCAACACAGATTTATCAATGCGTTCATTGAAAAATTCCATATCTTCTGGGCAAGTTTCCAACACATATTTAAAAATGTGTTTGAGAAATGCCTCAGCTAAATCCATATCGCCTTCTAAGTCACAAAAAGCCATTTCCGGCTCAACCATCCAAAATTCTGCTAGGTGGCGGGAAGTGTTGGAATTTTCGGCACGGAAGGTAGGGCCAAAGGTGTAGACGTTACTAAACGCCATTGCCATCACTTCCGCTTCCAACTGTCCGCTCACTGTTAAATATGTGGGTTTCGCAAAAAAGTCTTGGCTGTAATCTACTGCTTGGTTTTCTGTGCGGGGGATATTCTTTAAATCTAAACTGGTAACGCTAAACAGTTCACCTGCGCCTTCACAGTCGCTAGCAGTGATGATAGGGGTGTGTACCCATAAAAACCCTCTTTCTTGGAAAAAATGGTGAATTGCTGCCGAACAAGCATTTCTGACGCGGAAAACTGCACCAAAAGAATTAGTCCGCGATCGCAAATGTCCAATGGTTCGCAGAAACTCAAAGGAATGGCGTTTCTTTTGCAGGGGATATGTATCGGGATCAGCTTCGCCGTAAACTTTCACTGTCTCGGCTTTCAACTCAATTCGTTGTCCTTTACCCAGAGAAGCCACCAGTACCCCTGTAGCCTCAACAGCAGCACCTGTATTCAGTTTTTTCAATATAGCTTCATAGTCTGGCAAATCCTGATTGATGACGACTTGCAAATTAGCTAGTGATGAGCCGTCATTGACTTCAATAAAAGCAAACCCTTTGGACTCGCGCTTCGTCCGCACCCAGCCTTGAACTTGGAGGGACTCATCAGGTTGGCCACTTCGCAATATTTCTGCAATCCGTCGATTTACCATATTTACCCAGCATAAGACTTTAATATCCAGCCTATGATAACGCCCATTCCACCAAAGCGGACTACTTGCCAGAAAGGTTTTTTGAGGCTACGCCAAGAAAATAACTGGCTTTCTAAGTTTAGTTCTAGCCTTTCCAACTGCTGTTGAATGTGCCGTAACTCTGCTTTGATTTCTGGTGTCTGAGATTTATTGTGCTTTAGTTGATCGCGGCGCTGTTGCCATTGTGCCTGTTGTTGGCGATCGCGTTGCACTTGATCGTAACGCTCTTTTAAGGATACGAGCGATCGCTCTACTTCCTTTAGTTCTTGTTCAAAATCTGGTTCGGGATTTTCTGCTGACGGCTGTGATTGTTTTGGCGGCTTCATTTACAAGTAGTAAAGTAGAAGTAAATGCAAATGTGCCAATAGTTATGTCCCAATCTACCCAGCTGCCGAAAACCAGTCAACTGAATGAACTTAGTACTCTAGAACTTGCTCAAGCCCTCATGGAAAGACTGAGCATTTCCCCTAACGATTGGCATCGCCTCAAGTCTAACCGCAATTCCCGCGCTAATGAACAAGTGGCAGCAGCAATTGTGTATCTTTTAAAGAATCAGCCACAAGAAGCTCAAGCTAGATTAGAACAGGCAATTGGTTGGTTAGATCGCTCCATTTCCGCGCCTCCCTGTCCAACTCACGGCAAGTAGATAATGGTGAATGGGGAATAATAATCAATCAAATAATAACTTTCCCCATTTCCTACTCACAATTTCCCACTCCCTCATAGGAAGTAAAGAATAGGGAATAGTTAGTAAAAAACAATCAATTAATAACTTTCCCAACTCCCTTTTTATCGTCGCAGAGATAGTCCACGGCGAGTTTCCATTTGTTTACAAAGCCTTAATTCTGTGCCTTTGCGGTTCCACTCTACCTGATCAAAAATTTGATGGAGAAGACATAAACCACGACCACTTTCTGATTCATCTGGTGGTAAATAGTCTGTTGGCTCTTCTTCAATAGTAGATGAAGGAGTAAAGCCACTACCCTGGTCTGATATTATCCACCAATATTGATTATCAATTAAAGAAAAACGGACTACAACTGTTTTACTTGGGTCAAGATTATTGCCATGTTTAGCTGCATTTACTAGAGCTTCTTGAAGTCCTAGCCGCAGTTCTGCTTGTAATTTTGCTGGAATTTCTGCCAACAGTAAATCTAAGATTGGACAAAGGTAGAGGGTTGAGGCAAAACTAATAGTGCCCCAATAACGTGCAACTGGACGGAGTGAAATTGTAATCACAAGAGAAACCCCATAGCTTTCAGTTAGCTAGACATCAGTTTGCTATTACAGGCACCCTGATAAAACTTGAGGTGGTCATGCTGCCTTCAAACTTGCGTCTTTAAAACTAAATTTTGAAAATGCTAGGGAGCATTAGCCCTATAGTATGAGTTGAGATTGTTTGGATATATAACGGCTGCAATAGTTTTGATAATGATGTTAGCAACTTAAAAAGATGCTAGTAATTTGACCGAGTATTGGGATACTCTAGTTAATTGCCGATTTCTCATTTACACAATCCAATTCATATTTATAAGAACCTATGCAACTTGAATTTATTTAAACGAAAAGGAATTTTTATTTTCAGCTTAATTCAATTTTAGCATCTTTGGTATGCACTAGACTAAAATTTTCAAATTTCAGTTTTTGTAAAGGAATTACTATCCTTGTGCAAATGTGATAGCACAAGAAATGCGGCAGCTTCAACATGAGCAGTTTGAGGAAAAAAATCAGCAGGTTGTACCCGTGTGATGGTGTATTGTCCATCTTCACAAAGCAATTTCAGGTCACGGGCGAGGGTAGCTACTTTACAACTGACGTAAACTATCCGAGATGGTTTCAGTTGCCGTAAAGTGTCGATGACTGCGCGATCGCACCCCTTACGTGGCGGATCGAGTATTACTACTTCTGGTATTATGCCCATTTTGGGAAGCAATTTCTCTACTGCCCCGACTTGGAATGTCACATTATCAATTCCGTTACGGTGGGCATTCAAAATAGCTTGTTCTACTGCTGCTGGTTGCACTTCTAATCCTGTAGCAATACGAACTTTTTTGGCGAGGGGTAAAGTTAAAGTCCCAATACCACAGTAGGCATCAACTAGCAACTCATGCCCTTGAAGATTGAGTTCTGATTGAATTATCTGCAATAGTGCCTCTGCTGTTTCTGTATACACTTGGAAAAATGTATCTGGGCGTACTTGAAATTCCAGTCCAGCAAAGTTTTCACGCAGGTGGGGGACTCCAGCGATGCAACGAGTTTCTGATCCGAATATAGCATTTGTGCGATCGCCATTGCGATTGAGCGACACTCCCACTAACTGCGGATAACGCTTTAACCATTCCTGTGCTTGGGTTTCAATTCCTGATAAATTCCAGTCTTTTACGACCAAAGTCAACAACATTTCTCCAGTGTGTCGGCCAATGCGTAAACCCAGATGGCGAATTTTTCCCCGATGGTGCTGTTCGTCATAAATTTGCCAACCTTGTCGTTGAATATCTTGCTTAACTTCGGCAAGTAAGGGATTTAATCGCACATCTTGAACTGGACATTGATTTAAATTAATTAATTGGTGACTACCTTTTTGGTAGTAACCAGCTTGTACCTGTCCTGTTGTCGATATGCCCAAAGGATATGTAGATTTATTACGGTAGCCTAAAGCAGAAGGGGCAGCAAGTACCGGATCTACTGGTGGTTGGACAAAACCGCCAATGCGCTCTATTGCTTGGATAACTTGATTTTGCTTGGCTACTAGCTGGTAGTCATAATTAACATGCTGCCACTGGCAACCACCGCATTTGTCCGCCACAATACAATTGGGTCGGATACGGTGGGAGGATGGCTCTAATAGCTCCTGGAGCTTCCCGTGGGCGTATTTTGGTTTCACATGAACCAAGCGGATAATGGCGCGATCGCCCGGTACAGTATCTGGGACAAACACTACACGCTCATCAGCGCGTCCCACCCCATCACCTGTATCACTCAGGTTAGCGATCGTCACTTCAATTAATTCACCCTGTTGCCAAATTATTTTAGTCATTTGTCATTTGTCATTTGTCATTAGTCATTTGTTATTGGGCATGAGGCATTGGGCAAAACAGTTCCGTTAGCGATAGCGGGGCGTTTAGCCCGTGCTGTTAGCGGATAGCTAAGGTTTAGCCCGTGAAGAGTTAGGAGTTACGAATTCTTCCCCTGCCTCGCCTGCTCCCTCTGCCTCGCCTGCTCCCTCATCCCCTCTTCCCCATTCCCCAAAAGTTTCAATTCAATACATAAGTAGCTCCTATCTCTTCACTTGTGTACCTCCGACTCGCTAAACTAACAGATAATATTTCAGGTGATTTCAATCATCATGACTGTAATTAGCCAAGTTATTCTCAAAGCCGACGACGAACTGCGTTATCCCAGCAGTGGCGAACTTAAAAATATCAAAGACTTTTTGCAAACCGGGGTACAACGGACACGGATTGCGGCAACCTTAGCCGAAAACGAAAAAAAGATAGTTCAGGAAGCAACCAAACAACTTTGGCAGAAGCGTCCTGACTTTATCTCCCCCGGAGGTAATGCTTACGGAGAACGCCAACGCTCTCTATGTATCCGTGACTTTGGCTGGTACTTACGTCTAATTACTTATGGTGTGCTTGCTGGCGACAAAGAGCCGATTGAAAAAATCGGTTTGATTGGTGTGCGGGAAATGTACAATTCATTGGGCGTTCCCGTGCCTGGAATGGTAGAAGCGATCAATTCCCTCAAAACAGCCTCTCTTGGCTTATTGAGTGCGGAAGATGCTGCTGAAGCAGCACCCTACTTTGATTACATCATTCAAGCGATGTCTTAATACAAAGTGTGTGTTGGTTCTAGGAGTATACTTACGGTCTAGTAGAGTGAGTGCAAGATACTAGCACTCGATAGGGATAAGATACCGAATTTGATCATACCCTCCCCACAATTGGTAGTGGCTGTGGCAAAATATCTGTCAAGTTACCAACCAGTTGTGGGGAAATTTATTTAAGTAGATAGTTATGGGGCATTTCTCAAAGGATGAAGGATATACAGACATAAAAAACCGACAGTCCTTAGTTAAGGCTGTCGGCAATTAAGTGTGTTCCCTATTAATGACTCGGCTAGAGTTCAGTTGTCATTAATTATGCCTAGTTAGCGATCGCAGAGAGACGATCATAATCATAGATATGTGTGATTCTCGTCACTTGATTGTTACAGCTAAACTGCATACACCCGAATAATCTCTGAGTCTTAGTAAATCTATGCAAATTTGGAACTAAGAATATATACGCTAGTAGATAATTTGTCAGGTTAAGAGCAAATAACACCGATTAGACACTTACAACGTAAAACACGAGACGCAGGAATTCACAAACCTATGCCCCGTTTGCCAAACTGCTGTAGCAGAAAGAGCTATCTGCAAAGACAAATTTCTCAAAGCCTGTCGTAGACAAGCTAATGGAGTTTCCATTGCTGTTGAAAGTGATATTGGCATTCCCACCCTCAATGGAGCCGCCGATGCCGCCGATGCTACCAGTACCCGTGCCCTGAACGGTGTCATTCCCTGAGCGCGTACAAATGAAACCTCCAGTTAAAATATCAATACCTATTGCTGGAGATGCATTTAATTGTTCTCCAATCAGAGTGTCAGAACCGGGGGTGCCGATGAAATTGGGTGGAACGGTAAGTTTAGGCATGATCAAAATCCTCGCTATTAGATTTAGTGCGGTCAATTTACTAATTGGAATGAGTAGTTTCTCAAAAAAATAAATTTCCAGAATCCTTTCTTCAAAAGCCACTCAGTGATTGAGTTTGCTGTTATATGAGTCACTTCAAGCGAATGAAATGCCAACGAGATAATTTAGATTGCAGGGCATTAAAACTTGCGATCGCATCGCATCCTATGAATTTTTTCTGCATTCAACTAGTAGAGCATCTGACAGGCTGATAGCCATTTCTATAATCTGGAAATGACCTATGCATATTACAAGGGAATAAAATTTTATTACTTCACTTTTATCAGTATATTTACCAGTAATTCAGCGTTGAATACAATCTCTCTTTAGGTGTACAAAAATATGTATCTTTAAGTAAATTTATTTATTTTTTTTAATTTTTAGCGTTATATAGTTATGAACTATGCTAATAAATCCACCTACAGGGCAAGTAAATCGGTAGAATAATGCTCTGTACAATTGGTGCATAATTTCCATGACCGCCACATCTCCTGCTTTTTTTTCCCCTCAAGAAATCGCTGCTGAAGGTCTTAAACCAGAAGAATACGCAGAAATTGTCCGTCGGTTAGGCCGTCATCCCAACAAAGCTGAACTGGGAATGTTCGGGGTAATGTGGTCAGAGCATTGCTGTTACAAAAATTCTCGGCCTCTACTCAAACAATTTCCTACTGAAGGGTCCCGCATCCTCGTAGGGCCTGGTGAAAATGCTGGTGTTGTAGATTTGGGTGACGGACTCCAACTAGCTTTTAAAATTGAATCTCACAACCACCCATCAGCTGTAGAACCATTTCAAGGTGCAGCAACGGGAGTAGGCGGTATTCTTAGAGATATTTTTACAATGGGTGCGCGTCCCATTGCTCTATTAAATTCCCTGCGTTTCGGTTCTCTAGAAGATGCCAAAACTCAAAGGTTGTTTCAAGGTGTAGTGGCTGGGATTTCACACTATGGTAATTGTGTGGGGGTACCCACCGTTGGCGGCGAAGTTTACTTTGACCCAGCTTATTCTGGTAATCCCCTAGTGAATGTTATGGCACTAGGATTAATGGAAACCCAGGAAATCGTTAAATCTGGGGCATCTGGCTTAGGAAACCCCGTGCTGTATGTTGGTTCTACCACTGGGCGCGATGGTATGGGAGGCGCAAGTTTTGCTAGTGCAGAATTGAGCGATCAGTCAATAGACGATCGCCCTGCTGTGCAAGTAGGCGATCCATTTTTGGAAAAGTCGTTAATTGAAGCTTGTCTAGAGGCGTTTAAAACGGGTGCAGTTGTCGCCGCCCAAGATATGGGAGCAGCCGGAATCACCTGTTCTACTTCAGAGATGGCGGCAAAAGGTGGAGTAGGAATTGAACTAGATTTAGACAAAATTCCCGCAAGAGAAACGGGGATGGTTCCTTATGAATATTTGCTTTCGGAATCTCAAGAAAGAATGCTGTTTGTTGCCCATAAAGGGCGTGAGCAAGAATTAATCGACATTTTCCACCGTTGGGGGCTTCAAGCCGTTGTCGCTGGTACTGTCATCGCTGAACCCATTGTGCGGATTCTTTTTCAGGGTGGAGTAGCAGCAGAAATTCCCGCCGAGGCTTTGGCGGAAAATACCCCACTATATAACCGTGAATTGCTGGCAGAACCGCCAGAATATGCTCGTCAAGCTTGGGAATGGACTCCTGATTCTTTACCTGCTTGCACAACCTCTGGCATAGAATTCAAAGGAGGTGTGCAAAATTGGAATGATATTCTGTTAACTTTGCTCGATACACCCACGATCGCATCTAAGAACTGGGTATATCGTCAATATGACCATCAAGTACAGAATAATACAGTCATACTACCAGGTGGCGCTGATGCGGCTGTTATCCGGTTGCGCCCTCTTGAAGAAATTCCCAATCTCAAATCTAAAATCCCAAATCTAAAATTAGGGGTGGCAGCAACAGTCGATTGCAATCCTCGTTATGTTTATCTTGACCCCTACGAGGGAGCTAAGGCAGTGGTGGCAGAAGCTGCACGCAATCTTAGCTGTGTGGGTGCAGAACCTCTGGCGGTGACGGATAACCTAAATTTTGGCTCTCCAGAAAAACCAATTGGTTATTGGCAATTAGCAGAAGCTTGTCGCGGTTTGGCGGAAGGTTGCCGAGAATTGGCGACACCAGTCACAGGTGGAAATGTCTCTTTATACAATGAAACCCTTGATTCTCAAGGCATTCCCCAACCCATTTATCCCACTCCTGTAGTGGGGATGGTGGGCTTGATTCCCGATATCACCAAAATTTGTGGACAAGGTTGGCAAGCATCCGGCGATGTGATTTATCTTCTCGGATTGCCTCTAGCATCCAAAATCAGTTTGGGAGCATCTGAGTATTTAGCTACTATCCACAATACTGTTGCCGGAAAACCGCCACGGGTAGATTTTGACTTGGAACGCCGCGTCCAAAAAGTTTGTCGGGAAGGAATTCGTAATGGTTGGATACGTTCAGCCCATGATTCTGCTGAGGGGGGAGTGGCGATCGCACTAGCCGAATGTTGTATTGCTGGAAACCTTGGTGCCGAAATCAATTTAGAAATAGCAACAACGCAGTTAAACCGCCTGGATGAGGTACTGTTTGCCGAAGGTGGTGCCAGAATTTTAGTCTCTATAGCATCAGAACAACAAGAAATTTGGGAATCATACTTACAGGAACATCTGGGTCAAGAATGGCAAAAACTCGGTATAGTCGATAATTCTCACATCGGTTTGGGGGTTTTCACCACTGATAACCAAACCTTAATCAAAGTTACGATCGAAGAGATGAACGATCGCTATTTCCATGCGATCGCTAGGCGTATCGCCAACCAAACCACTATTTCTGAGTCCTGAGTATTTAGACTTCACTCAGAAATCAGCACTAATCACTCAGAACTATTAGCGTCTCTGGGCATAATTACGGTACTGTTTTAATAGATGGTTAAAGATTTATTAAGAAATCAACAACTATCTATAGACATAATCCCAGTGACTTGACCCCCCCCACCAGGAGCAAAGCTAGCATGATATCTATTCATTCTGTCACTTCGGATGAATACCCCGACCCTACCAACAACCCAATCAATAGTCATGAAAATCAGCCTGACAAGCCAGAAGAAGCTTGTGGTGTTTTTGGCATCTACGCACCAGGAGAAAACGTTGCTAAACTGACCTACTTTGGATTGTATGCCCTCCAGCATCGGGGTCAAGAATCAGCTGGGATTGCTACCTTTGAAGGTACAAAAGTCCATCTCCACAAAGATATGGGCTTGGTGTCTCAAGTTTTTAATGAAACCATCTTGGATCAATTGCCTGGTAGCCTTGCTGTTGGTCACACTCGTTATTCCACCACAGGTTCTAGCCGCAAAGTTAATGCCCAACCCGCAGTCCTGGAAACTCGCTTAGGTTCACTAGCTCTTGCACACAATGGTAATTTAGTCAATACAGTGCAACTACGTCAAGAGTTGCTTGAGAAAAAATACAACTTAGTCACCACAACAGACTCAGAAATGATTGCTTTTGCGATCGCAGAAGCAATCAATGCTGGTGCGGATTGGCTAGAAGGTTCAATTCAGGCATTCCATCGTTGCCAAGGAGCCTTTAGTTTAGTTATTGGCACTCCTAACGGTGTTATGGGTGTCCGTGACACCAACGGTATTCGTCCTCTAGTAATTGGGACTTTAGCAGGTAATCCAGTTCGTTATGTTTTGGCATCCGAGACTTGTGGTTTAGACATCATTGGAGCCGAATACCTGCGAGATGTAGAACCAGGTGAATTAGTTTGGATTACTGAAGAAGGTTTAGCTTCCTATCATTGGAGTCAACAGCCCCAAAGGAAATTGTGTATCTTCGAGATGATTTACTTTGCCCGCCCTGATAGCATTATGCACAACGAGAGTTTGTACAGCTATCGGATGCGGTTAGGACATCAACTAGCTAAAGAATCTTGTGTCGATGCCGATATAGTCTTTGGTGTTCCTGATTCTGGTATTCCTGCTGCGATCGGATTTTCTCAAGCTTCTGGTGTAGCTTACGCTGAAGGACTGATTAAAAACCGCTATGTTGGACGAACCTTTATTCAGCCAACACAAACCATGCGCGAGTCAGGTATCCGCATGAAACTCAACCCACTCAAAGATGTGTTGGCGGGTAAACGAGTAATTATTGTTGATGACTCCATTGTTCGTGGTACTACCAGCCGGAAACTAGTCAAAACCTTGCGTGAAGCGGGTGCAGTGGAAGTACACATGCGGATCTCTTCCCCACCAGTAACTCACCCCTGCTTCTATGGCATTGATACCGATTCTCAGGATCAGCTGATTGCTGCTACCAAGTCAGTAGCGGAAATTGCCAAGCAACTAGAAGTAGACAGCCTCGCCTATCTCAGTTGGGAAGGAATGCTAGAAGCGACACGAGAAGACACCAATAGTTTCTGCTCTGCCTGCTTTACTGGAGATTATCCCGTGGCGATTCCTGAGCCAGTGAAGCGTTCTAAGTTGAGTTTAGAAAAGGTAGTGGTTTAGGGGCTAGTAGTATTAGGGACATTAGGGAGTAGAAGGAGGAAGGGGTGAGTAACAACTCTTAACTCTCAACTCCCAACTCCCAACTAATGCCCCATTTCCACTCAAGCTAAAATAGGGAAATCCCCTAACAAAATACAACTTTGCAGAATTGCCGTAATTTTTTAGTATTCGCAATTTTTAATAAATAGTGATGAACACTAATTTGGCGGATGCCTAGTAGGGGTTGAGGTGTATCTTGTGTTTAAATTTAAAATCCTCTTAATTCACTTGTGCAGAATTTGGAGGATTAATTAATCTATAAGGTTTGCTCGAATATCTTTTAAAGTCATCATTAGCGTTAATGGTTCTATTGGCGAGGGTTGAAACCCGTATTTTAAATAAAATCTTTTGGCTTCTTCATCCTTAGCATGAACCAAAACACATCTAATACCCGCCATTTGGGATACTGTTAAAGTACGAATAATAGCATCTTTTAATAAACCAGACCCTATACCCCGTCCTTCCCATTTAATGTCTACAGCAAGTCTTCCGATAAGCATACACGGTATAGGGTCTGGTGCGTTCCGTTTAGCTTTGCTAACAGCTATTAAATGAATTACAGAAGCAGTTGCTAAACAGTAATAGCCTATTACTTTATTTTCAATAGTTACTACAAAAGTTCTAGCCGTATCTCCCTCATTTTTCAAAGCTTTCTCCTTCAGCCAATTATTCAAAGCTTCTGATTTAGATTCAAATTCTAATACATCATGCTTAAGAGTAAGTGGCTGAGGAGGATTAATAATTTTTGTTTGTTTCATCATTAATCCCAAGGAGATTTAGCTGTTAATAATTTACGAATTTCTTCATTTGTTTTAGGTGGTGAGTCCAAAATAGCAAGGAATTTTTGATATCTTTCCTCGTCTAACGCAAAGAAAGTCTTGTTACAGATGACTTTTTCTGCTTCTCGACAGGCAACTTCTAACATAAAGTCAGAACGGTTCTTGCCAAGAATCGATGCAGCATTATCAATTAAATCCCGTTGTTGTTCTTGAACTCTAATATTAATTACTTGGTTACGACCAAGGTTATCCATTTTAGAACGGGCAAGCATTGGGTATCTTCCATGTGTGTGTCTCATTTAGCATTGCTGAATTAAGTTTCAAGCTTTATTCAGCAATGCTTAATATCTAATATAGAATATTGTGTATACAACGTCAACACAAATTTTATGGTTTAATCAGTTGTGTAATTACGGATACTTGCCATAGACAAGAGGACTTTTCAAATATACTCTTAAACAAATTAGCAAGCGATGTCTGACGACAAGCCGAAGGAGCATTTACGCTAATCCATAAATTTAACTGTGCTGCAAAAACTCAACCTTTGGTAATAACGGGTCAGTCACAATACCCACACCGCTAAAACCCCAACGTTTGAGCAGGTTTCCCAACTGTGTACGTGGAATAGATTCCACAGTAAAGCGGTTTGCAACTTCTGCTGCGTGGGTGTTGAGATAGCTAAGGGCATCAAAGTTTTCCTGAAACAGTAATAAATAACCTGATGTTTCGGTGTCAGGACGAGCTATCAAATAATTACCGTCAGTTTTTGAGCGCACCAAGTAATAGACTTCGGACAGCATGGAGATGGGGATGGGGAGAGTGGTATTAAACCAATGACCAATGACAAATGACCAATGACCAATGACTAATTGAGATTTTCTAGCCGAATACGTGGATCGGCGGCTTTTAACATCAAATCGGCAATTAAATTACCAGCAATCAGCAACACTGCGCCCATTACCAAGCTTGCCATTAACAAATATAAATCTTGAGCTTGTAAAGCCTGTAGAGTCAACCTTCCTAAACCGGGCCAGTTGAAGAAAAATTCGGCAATGAAAGCACCGTTTAATAAACCAGCTAATTCAAAACCCAATAAGGTAATCAAGGGATTTACGGCGTTACGAAGTGCATGAACGTAGATGACGCGGTTTTCTGGCAGACCTTTGGCACGAGCCGTTTGGATATAATCTTGACGCAGCACATCCAATAATTCGCCGCGAGTGATGCGTTGTAAACCAGCAAAACTAGTAATTGAGAGGGCAATCGTAGGTAAAATCATGTGCCAGCCGACATCTAAGATTTTGCCAAACCATGTTAGTTCTGAGTGATTGATGCTAGTCATGCTACCCACTGGGAATAACGGCGAGGTGATTTGGGCTAAAACCAGCAGCGCTAAGGCAGTTATGAAACTGGGAAAGCCTTGTCCGGCATAGCTAATAACCTGTAAAAGCCTATCTGATAGCTTATTTTGGTTAACAGCAGCAAAAATCCCTAGAGGGATGGCGATCGCCCATGTGACAATTAAAGATGCGATCGCTAATAGCAAAGTAGCTGGTACTCTTTCCCACAACAGCGATGCCACTGAACGTTGATAAATAAAACTCGTGCCAAAATCTCCTTTTGTCAAGATTCGCCATAACCATAGCCAAAATTGCTCTGGCCAAGACTTATCAAGACCAAACTGCCGCTTTATTTCCTCAATTCTTTCTGGAGATATCTTCGGGTTTTGCCGCAGCGTATCTACATAATCCCCTGGAGCGAGTTGAATAATGAAAAACGATAATGCTGATGCCAAAAACAGAGTCAGTAGTGCCTGCAATACCCGCTTTGCCACATAAATAAAAGTTTCGCTCGTGACTAGCCTGATTAGCCAATCCCGACCTGTCTCCAAGGAAATTCTCGTAGATGTCATTTGTCCTTTGTCCTTTGTTATTTGTTATTTGTCCTTTGCTAATGACCAATGACTAATGACAAATAACTAATATTCAATTAGAGAGATAATCGGCACGTCTGGCAGATATTTACGCCCTTCTAAATCCCGTAGCTCGATAATAAACCCAAATCCTACTAATTCGCAGCCAATCTTCTGCACTAACTTTGCTGTTGCACTCGCAGTTCCACCCGTGGCAATCAAATCGTCCACAATCAAAACTCGACTGCTTTCATGTAAAGCGTCTTGATGCAGTTCCAGACAGTCAGTACCATACTCTAGGTCATATTCAATTGAGTGAACTGCTGCTGGTAACTTACCTCTTTTGCGGATGGGAATAAAACCAGCCCCTAATTGATAAGCCAGAGGTGAGCCAAAAATAAATCCTCTTGACTCTATACCAATTACATAATCTGGTTTTATTTCAGCTTCGTTGCATTTTTGTGTTAAAAAGTCAATAGTATAGCGTAATCCCTCTGGATCGCGCAGTAATGTAGTAATATCCCGAAATAAAATTCCGGGTTTGGGAAAATCTGGAATGTCACGAACGAGAGACTTCAAATCCATAAAATGGGAATGGGGGATGGGGGATGGGGAATGGGGAAGAAGAGGAGCAAGGTAAGTATGGGAAAAAAGTATTGATTATTGACCAATTCCCAATTCCCAATCCCCAATCCCCAATCCCCAATTTTCAGATACCTGAAAAATCGTACACTATAATGTCATACGCTGGGGGTCGAAGCTTCAGCTTCGTCCTTTGTTGACGATAATTAGAATCTAAACCAAGCTAGAAAAGGTATTACATTCAGAAATGAGGTGAATTAACTTATGTTTTAAAACTTTGATTTCAATATAGGGAAAACTTTGAGTAGAAAGAGTTAAGTAATGTATATATCAGGTAGTCATGCTACTGCTACAAGTCTAATGCTTAAGTCTTGGCTACCGATCTTAAATTTGTTTTATCTAGTCTGTTGGAACCGCACAAGGTATTTATAGAATGAATGTCTCAGCAAGTTTAACGCCGTTCAACAGTCCAACTCAAGATTCATTGCCGACGATTCTGGACACTTTGCCAGATCCTGCGATCGCTTCCAAGACTTGTCCTCGGAGAACGCGGTTGCAAATTGACCTGATTTTATTGGCAATTGAAGCTTTAGAGCTTGGTGGTTCGGAAGCAATCTTGAGTTTTGCTCAAGAGTTGGATCTTAAAGGAATTGTTAAAGACAGGGTGAATTTATGGCGGATGCGTAGCTCTAACCCGCTACGGAGAGCGCATATTCGCCGTCCCTTAACTATCATGGAAGCAAAAGCTCTGGTAGTCATTGCTTGCTACATAGCGCGGCGTTTAACTGTTGTCATTCGCCAGTTATTAATGATATGTCAACAAATGGAAGAAAAGCAGATTCCATTAGAACAGAATTTGCGTCTATCTAATTACCTAGAGCGGTTTAGAGCGCATTTTAAAAGCCGGATGAATGCCCGACGTTCTGGTGTACTAGCATTAACTTCTGATGAAAAATTAGATGAGCTAGCTATAAATTTGTTAGGACAATTACTATTTTGTACTGGTACAGCTGGAATGCAGCGATTCTGGATTAGTCTTTTTGACGGTGAAGTGGAATGAATATTCAACGTAAGTACAGCCTTCCTAATTGTACACTGCTTTTAGAAGGGTTAAGTGATGTCACTAGGGCTGCACACTTCCAGGAAATGCGCCCGGAATTATCAATATTGGTAAATGCAGAATGCTATTTATCTGGTTATAATCAGCCCCTAACGGGAGGGCGGGAATTTTTTGAAAGTTTGGTGAGGGCTGTTAGTGGGTATGCCCAAGAATTTTTAAGTAGCGTACCTAATCCCCAAGCACACAATCAGGAATCGGAGTTAGTAGAGTTTCGGAAAGTTGATAGCAACCGACACAGATTAATCATCCATTCCGAAGGAACTCCAGAGGGATTCGATCACTCCAACAATTCCAAACGTCCGCCAATTGAAATAGATTTGAATACGGTGCAGTTGTTTGATTTAGTGGAAGCAGTGGATCAGTTTTTTGCTGATACCCAAACTTTACCCGAACTTTCTCTAGAACTACAACCAGTTACCAGACGCTATGGCGGTGCTAGTCAAGCTTTGGTTAGACAGGCTGTACCTGCTGCTGTGGGTGTGTCAAGTTTAGCAGTAGCTGCGATCGCCTTTAACTTGATTCCACCTCCCCAACTACGTCCACCACAGCCAATAACAGATGAGCAAAGTAGCTCTACAATAAACAATATCACTCCTCCAGCATCAGCTGCTGCAACACCCATTGCTACGGCAAGGCCCACACTAACGCCTACAGCTAATGGAAAGCCGGCAGTTAAAGATTTAGAAGCACTTTTAAATACAGTTCCAGAAATTACCGATCCATCTCAGTTACGTGCATTGAATCGTCAAGTTTACAATCAAGTTCATCCAGCTTGGGCTAATCGCTCAGGATTGCAACAAGATTTGATTTACCGTCTGGGTGTAGCTGCGGATGGTGCGATCGTTGGTTATAAAGCGGTGAATAAAGAAGCGAATCTAGAAGTAGGTAAAACTCCTCTGCCTAACGTACTTTACAATCCAGCTACCCGTCCGACCATTTCCAATGAACCAATCGCCCAATTTCGTGTAGTATTTACTACACAAGGTGTCCTGCAAGTTAGCCCTTGGCGGGGATATGCTAGAACGCCAGAGGTAGTGGGCACAAAAATTACTGACTCTAATATAGTCAAAAATTTAAATCAAAAGCTTTATAGTACAGTTCGGCAAACTTGGAGTGGCAAACCCACCTTTACGCGAGATTTGAAATATCGGGTAGCAGTCAACAAAGATGGTGTAATTGCTGACTACGAACCACTAAACCAAGTTGCCTTTGACTATTTTCGGGAAACACCCCTTCCCAAGATGTTCAATGCTATCTACGGCTCTAATGTAGCAGCCCCCAACGATAAAGAACCTCTCGCTCACTTCCAAGTGATATTCAAGCCTAGCGGCAACCTGGAAGTTACACCTTGGAGGGGATATCAATAATAATTCGTGATTCGTGATTCGTAATTCGTAATCCGTAATTTTTAACTATGAAATTACAAATTACGAATTTACCGCGTAATTCTCCGCATATAATTTCCCCACAACTGAGCGGCTTGAGCGCTGCTACCAGATGTGGGGGAATTGTTGTCGTTTCCCAGCCAAACACCAGTTACAAGTCGCCGACTTGGGATAAAACCTATGAACCATAAGTCAACGTTTTTATCAGTCGTGCCTGTTTTACCAGCTTCTCCGAGTCCAATGGCAGCACTGCGACCAGTCCCTCTGGTGATGACACCACGCATTAAACTAGTCATCTCGTCGGCTACACCACTTGGCAAAACTCGTTTGTTAGCATCTGGATCTTGGTCGAAGGAGTAAATTACACGGCAGGTTTTGATATCATTGCGATCGCTGCAATCACCACTGTCTAAAATTCGGTTAATCGCATGGGGAGGATTCCACACTCCACGATTGCCAATAGAGCCAAAAGCACCAGTCATTTCCAAAACATTGACCACACTTTGACCCAGTACTAAGCCAGGAACCGGATCGAGGTTTGACTTAATTCCCAAATTCTGAGCCATCGCCACTACTTTATTCAGCCCGATTTCTCTAGCAACTCCCAAGGCAATGGGATTTTCTGAAAGAGCCAGCCCGGTGGCAATATCTAAACTGCCAGCACCGGAACGACAGGGTTTGTAAGTGAAGCCTTGCCAAGTTAAAGGAGCGCAGGAATAACTTTTAGATGGTGAAATTCCCTGTTGAATAGCGGCGGTGTAAGCAAAGATTTTAAAGGTGGAACCTGGTTGTCTTTTGGCTTGAACAGCACGATTGAACTGACTTTTTTTGTAATCAGTTCCGCCTACCATTGCCAGGATGCCACCTGTACTGGAGTCAAGAGTTACCACAGCCCCTTGAGAAAAATTAAAATTTCCACCACTATTGTTGACTGAATTCCGCAACGCTGATTCAGCTTGGCTCTGGATCGCGGGATCAAGTTGGGTTTCAATGATATAATTCCCTTCGTTTGCGGCTCCCTCGCCCAAGATTGATTCAAGTTCAGAGAAGACGTAACTGTAAAAATAAGGAGCGATCGTCTTAGCCTGCTGTTCACAAACTTTAGGACTAACTTGAACAGTGGAACGTCTAGCTCGGTTCGCATCTTCAAGCTTAATTTTGCCCATTTCCAGCAACCGCTTAATCACACGATTCCGGTATTCAGCTGCTTCTAGCTTATTTGGCCCATCCCCACAAAAATCAAATGCGTTGGGAGCAGGTAAAATTCCTACCAATGTTGCTGCTTCTGCCAAAGTTAATTCTTTAGCAGGCTTCTCAAAGTAATATCGGGCTGCATCCTCAAAGCCAGAGGTATCTCCCCCCAAAAAAACCCGATTTAAGTACATCAGCAAAATATCATCTTTGCTGTAAAAGGTTTCTAACTTCAGGGCGACAACTGCTTCCCGTAATTTGCGTCCAAGGGTATCCTGTCTACCTACATACTCCCGGAACAAACTGCGGGCAACTTGCTGCGTAACAGTGCTGGCTCCTTGCTGCACATCTCCGCTACGGCTATTGATCAACACAGCTCGTAAAATCCCCAGAGGGTCAACCCCAAAGTGCCAGTAATAACGACTATCTTCTGAAGCTACTACGGCAGATGGCAAATAAGGGCCAAATTCCTCTAAACGCTTCATATCTACGTGAGAGATAGTTCGAGGCTCTCTCAGAGGGGTGGCTCCATCACGAGCGTAAACAACTACTGGAGCGCGTGTAGCTGTAGGTAGGGGTTTAACTGAAAATTTCAGCCATTCTACGCCAATTACTAAAGCGAACAAGGCGCTGACACCACCAACACCATAAGCTGTCCAACTAGCAGCTTTGACATACCAGGCTGGTGGATCGACGTATTGCAATCGCACAGAAGCGGCGAGTTCTGGGGGGCCCAGAGTCAGAATATCGCCGTGACGTAGTTCTAGAGAATTAACACGACGCTTGCCACGATAAATGCCATTGGTGGAGTTTTCGTCTTTGATGACGAAAACTGGTGTGCGTTGAGTAGAATTCCGCGATAGCGATAGGTGAATTTGGCTGACAACGGGGTTACGGACGACGATATCGCTGGATTTGGAACTACGACCGAGAATATAGCGATCGCCCAACAGTGGATATACCTCTGCTTTATCCGCCCCCGCATCCTGTACCCAGAGTTCCGGTACTTTGGCATTAGGCTTGAGCGCCAGTTTGGAAAAATCAACCCTAGCTTGGATAGTATGGACTGCTTGAGTCAGTTGACCAATTAACGTTTGTGGCTTGTGAGGGGGTTGGGGAGAACTCATCGGCTATTCACATCACACTTTTTAGTGAAGAATGGGGCGAATTACAATTTTAGATGTTAGTCTTTCATCATTTTACTCATAAGCCAAAGCATAAATTAGCTATACGGGACTTTTTGCTCTAATTTATACTGGATATTACTTTTTTATCTGAGTTAACTTGTTATTTTTATCACTTAATTAAAGAAAAATAAAATTTTTTATCCTTCCTAAAAGCTTATTTTGTCTACTCATTTTACTTTAATGACTACAGGCATAGATTGAAAGCTTGTACTTATAAGCACTAATTAATAACAAACGACAGATTTAATTTTTACCAATTTTACATATCCACATATTCTGCAACAAACTTAAATATATTCATTTAGGAAGATTTTCTAAATCTTATTATCTGTTTTAATGGGCCGAGTGTTCCGTTGAGGTAAATTTCAGAATGATGGGAAAATCTCTGACCCTGATTGGTACAGCTCTATCTTTGGCTCTCACCACTAATATTGCCGTAGCCGAATCCAGTAAATCCCCCATAGCTCAATCCAGTAGCGAATCTACTAGCGCACCAACGGAAATCAAGATGTCGCCAGAAGGTATGAAAATTCTGTGCGAGTATTTTCCGCTTAACTCTCGCTGTCCCGGCGGCACAGCACTTACCCCTGGTACGGCTCCTGGTAGCACTACAGCACCAGCAGAAACCACACCTAGCACGACTCCTGGTAGCACTACAGTACCAGCAGAAACCACACCGAGTAACATCACTCCTCCCGAAAGCACTCCGGCACCAGGAACTGTTACCCCACCTGAAAGTGGAACTCCCGAAAGCACTCCAGCACCAGGAACCGTTACCCCACCTGAACCTGGCGCTCCTAGTAACTTAACTCCAGCACCAGGAACCGTTACTCCATCTGAACCTGGCGCTCCTAGCAACTTGACTCCAGCACCAGGAAGTGTTACTCCAACTGAGCCTGGCACTCCTAGCAACTTAACTCCAGCACCAGGAACCGTTACTCCATCTGAACCTGGCGCTCCTACAGAACCAGGTGCCAACTCTCCCAGTACTCCATCTACTGCTCCTGCCCCAGGTAAATAAATTAAAAGCTGGATACGTTTGACATACTAATTTACCATCAGCGATCGCCTGTGCATCTTGACTTTCTGCACCAGTTATGAGAACTGGTGTAGGATATAAATTCAAATCTCTGGAACCCATAAATCAAGTCTTCGCATATAGGACTGAGCAATGGTTTCAGTAATTAATAGCCTGGGATTAATCATCCCAGGCTTAATAGTTTAATCCAACCTACCTGTTGAAGTTGGTGTTTTTTGGAAGGAAGCAATTAACAGAAAAACAATACCAATACTAATAAAAGAATCTGCCACATTAAATACAGGAAAGCTAATTAGGCGAAAATCAAGAAAATCAACGACATGGCCTAAAACAAAGCGATCGATACCGTTGCCCATAGCTCCACCTAAAATTAAGCCATAGCCCAACTGATCCCATAAATTTAATGTTGGGCCAAACAAAGCCAACGCTATCAATACCAAACTCACTCCTAAAGATAGCCAGCGCAACCACTCTACTTTCCCACTTAACAGACTAAAGGCGGCACCAGTGTTAGTAACATAGGTGAAGTGAAATATTCCAGTTAAGAGTGGTAGTGTTTGCCCCAAACTGAAGGTTTGTACCACCCAGTATTTTGTTATTTGGTCTAGGAAAAAAGCTATAAAGGCAGCAATCCAGAAAAGGCGGTTTTTTAAACGCATGAAACTAGGGGCTAGAGACTAAGGACTAAGGACTAAGGACTAGGGGATGAGAAAATTGTAAATTTCTTGCCCCTAGCCTCTAGCCCCTTGATGACTAATAAAACATTAAGTGACGCAATATATATGCTATTACAGTAACGGCACAGACCACACTTAATTGCCCTGGTAGTGCAAACCAAGAGTATCTGAGGATTGCTTGCATCAAAGGTAAATTTTCTGTGCCTTTCCACTGAAAAATATAGCTAATAATCAAATAACTAATACCGCATAGATGCAGAGTTAACAAGCCACAGATGCAACTAAAGGCGAGAGTTTCTAGTCGAGGTCTAGCTTTAAAGGCAACTAAGCCACAAATCCAAGCTCCAGGAATAAAGCCTAGTAAATAGCCAAACTGAGACAACTTAACATAACCAATACCACCTCCATCGGCAAATACAGGTAATAAAGTTAACCCCATCACTAAATAGGCAATTTGCGAGAGCGCACCGGCATTTTTGCCCCCTAAACAGCCCACTAACAGTACTGCGCCAATTTGAAAAGTGACACCTAAAGAAAAAGTCTGAATTCCGTGCTTACTCCAATTCCAAGGAAAGGTGATGCCATAAGCTTCTAAGAAGGTACCACCCATTGTCAGGAGTAAGCCAATCATAGACCATAGTAATTGATTGGAAGCAGCAAACATTTATCAGGCAACCAGGAAAAGGCAAAAGGGAAAACCAACAGCAACTAGGATGTTCATTAGTATTAAAATGAAATTTGTGCTGACACCTCTAAGAATTAGCATATTTTTTTTTGCCTTTTTGGTATGTAACTTTTCAGTTCTACTAATTATGACTTAGGTGTCTATAGCTGTAATTTTATTGACTGAAGCGTAGTCTGATTCTGGTATTTGACCTAATACGTGGTAAAGTTAGCAAAATTTAGTATTTAAACTAAGTTTTTAGATTCAGAGCCAATTTATGCTACAAATTGTTAAAGATAGTTCTTTAATTCACTTTTTTTAGCGATCGCTCCGCAGACTCTCCATAAAATAGGCAATTTATAGTTTTCCTTCTGCTTTATCTAAAATTAGTTCACTGTCTAAACTTAGATTGTTTAGTTATGACTTTAAGTCTGCTTAGACCTATAAGCAGCAATAACTTTCACAAAATTCTAAAATTTTCTAAAATTTATTAAGCTTTAGATAATAACACAATTTGTCATTTTTTTATAGATTTTTTATCATTTGACCAAAAAGTGACGCTATCAATCAAGTTTTGCCAATTGCCAATATTTATGTAACCAAATTACTATGGTACTATTTGTAACGTGTAACTAAAGCAGCAGTATAAATTTTATCAAGCAAAAGTAAAAACGAGTGTTTGTTCTTCATCAAAAAAAAACAAGCTTTTTTTGCTTTGTTAACCTATCCTTTACCTTTAGCTTAATCCTTTAGGGGTATTCTTAGAGGCGCTCACCTGAAAAGTTACCCAAACATTGATAGCGATGCCATCACCTTTTCGTGTAACAAAAATTCATCGCCTCACAGCTTCAGTTTCAGTGTTAGCACTGACAATCAGCCTAGCTGCATGTGGCGGACAGCAAAACCCAGAGAATACAGCCACAAAGGATACTCCTTCTGGCACTGCTACAGATACGACTGCCTCCAGTACAACCAAATTAGATTTAGGTGGAAATCTCAAGTTAAGCGGGGCTGGTGCGTCTTTTCCAGCACCACTATATGATACATGGTTTACTGATCTAAACAAAAAGTATCCAAATCTGCAAGTTGACTATGCCTCAGTTGGTAGCGGTGCCGGAGTTGAGCAATTTATCAAAGGGACTGTAGACTTTGGTGCCAGTGATGTTGCCATGAAGGATGAAGAAATCCAGAAGGTGCCAGCGGATAGGGGCGTTATTTTACTGCCTGTCACTGCTGGTAGCATCGTGCTAGCTTACAACTTGCCAGATGTTGCAGAACTTAAACTACCACGAGCCGTTTACGCTGATATTCTACTGGGTAAAATAACTTCTTGGGATGATCCCCAAATTGCCAAGGCTAACCCAGGTGCAAAGCTTCCTAAAGAGAAAATCACAGTAGTTTATCGTTCAGATGGTAGCGGAACAACAGGTGTGTTTACAAAACACCTCAGCGCTATTAGCCCGGAGTGGAAGACTAAAGTTGGTGAAGGCAAAACTGTCAACTGGCCTAGCGGAGTTGGTGCTAAAGGGAATGAGGGTGTTACCGCCCAAATCCAACAAACACAAGGTTCTATTGGTTATGTAGAATACGGCTATGCCAAACAAAATAGTCTTAAGTTTGCTGCTTTGGAAAACAAAAGTAGTAAGTTTATTGTACCTACTGAGGAGTCAGCCTCTAAAACTCTGGCATCAGTAACTCTACCGCCTGATCTCCGCGTCTTCATTTCTGATCCAGAAGGGGCCGATTCCTATCCCATCGTCACTTACACCTGGATTTTGGCTTACAAGAAATATCCCAATGCGGCAAAAGCTAAGGCAGTTGAAGCTGCGATCGAATACGCTTTAACTGAGGGCCAAAAACAGGCTACAACATTAGGATATGTTCCTCTACCCCAAAACGTGATCGCAAAGGTGGCTGCGGCTGCTGATCAAATTAGTCCAGACTATAAAATCGCTGTTGGTAGTGGGACTAGCGCTAGCAAGTAGCTACAGTGAAGGCATGAGGCATTGCTAGACAATAATTTTTAAGCTGGTTATTAAACTAGTTTTAAAAGACGATGAGGCAACAATTTTGTTTAGATGGTTGCCTCCCATATCTTCCTCTGATTTAATTGTGAAAGTCGGTAGTCATGACTACAAATTCTCAAAATCTTTCATCAGCGACAAAAAATCGCTCTGATGTAGAAAAATCCCTAGATCGCGGTTTTATCTGGCTAACTAAAATTTTTGCCTTTGGGGTTGCTGCCACTTTATTATGGATCGGCTTACAGGTCGCAATTGCTTCTTGGCCTGCCATCCAAAAGTTTGGTGCTAGCTTTTTAGCTAACACCACTTGGAACCCAGTTAATGATAGCTACGGGGTGCTACCTCAAATTTATGGAACTCTCTTGAGTTCTTTTATCGGTTTACTGATAGCTGTACCGATTGGAGTAGGTACTGCTATTATACTAAGCGAGGATTTTTTACCCGCAAAAGTGAAGTTGGTACTGGTTTTTGCAGTAGAACTGCTTGCAGCTATTCCCAGCGTTGTTTATGGCGTGTGGGGTATTTTTGTTTTAGTGCCTATCTTAACTAACTTGGGAAAATGGCTCAATAGTTACTTTGGCTGGATACCATTTTTTAGCACCCCCCCTACAGGGCCAGGAATGTTACCGGCGGGAGTCATATTAGCAATTATGACTTTGCCCATCATCACAGCCCTATCGCGTGATGCCTTGATTTCTATACCCCCCAGTTTGCGCCAAGCCGCCGTAGGACTAGGAGCAACCCGATGGGAAACTATATTACAAATACTTATTCCAGCAGCCTTTTCGGGGATAGTTAGCGCTGTGATGTTGGCACTCGGTCGGGCAATGGGAGAAACAATGGCTGTAACAATGTTGATTGGTAATTCCAACAACATTAGTATCTCCCTGTTAGCACCAGGCAATACAATTTCTTCTCTACTGGCGAATCAATTTTCCGAAGCTAGTGGTTTGCAAGTTTCGGCTTTAATGTACGCTGCTTTAGTTCTATTCTTCTTGACCTTGGTAGTTAATATCATGGCCGAGTTTATCGTTCTGAGAGTCAAGCGACTGTAGCTTAGTTTTGGGTTGAATTATGACTTCTAGTTTTCCAGAGCGCAGTCTAACTCGCGCTCCTATGTCTCAAAGGACACTGTTTAATACAGTAATGACAGTAGTTGCATTTATCTGTGGGATATTGGCACTTGTGCCTTTGCTAGCAGTACTTTCTTACGTCATTATTCAAGGCTTTAGCAGTTTGAGTCCCAGCCTCTTTTTTGAACTGCCACCCAAAGCTTTACAACAGGGAGGAGGCTTTGGTAATGCCATCTTGGGAACACTATTAATGGTAGGAATTGCTGCCCTGATTAGTATCCCATTTGGTGTTTTAGCGGCAATATATATCACAGAATTTAGTTCGGCGCAAGTAGCGAGATGGGTACGTTTTGCAGCTAACGTCTTGAGTGGAGTCCCGTCAATTATTGCTGGGGTATTTGCCTATGGCATTGTAGTTTTGACACTAGTAAAGTTAAACTTAGGATCATACTCTGCTTTAGGTGGAGGGTTTGCACTGGCAATTTTGATGTTGCCAATTATTGTCCGAACCACTGATGAAGCCTTGCAGTTAGTCTCGCAAGATTTGCGACAAGCATCTGTAGGGTTAGGGGCAACTAACTTTCAAACAGTAACACAAGTAGTTTTGCCAGCAGCTCTACCTGCGATTGTAACTGGGGCAACGCTAGCGATCGCCAGAGCATCTGGAGAAACCGCACCTTTACTATTTACTGCGCTATTTTCCAATTTTTGGCCCGATGGCTTATTCCAACCAACAGCTTCCCTTGCTGTTTTGGTTTACAAATATGCTATTTCTCCGTTTAAAAATTGGCAATCACTAGCTTGGGCGGCATCTTTGATTTTGGTATTGATGGTTCTAATCACAAGTATCATTGCTCGCTGGGCTACTCGCAAAAAAGCTTAGGGAAACGGCTTACACATAGCGGATTTGTATCGCTAAAACTAATACTTCACTTAATTTATGGCTACTAATATTAGCACAGTCAACGGTACTGAAACTGTTTTACGCACCGAAAACCTCAACGTTTACTACGGCAAGTTTTTAGCTTTGCAAAATATTTGGTTAGATATACCAAAAAATCAGGTTACAGCCTTTATCGGCCCTTCTGGTTGTGGTAAAAGCACATTGTTGCGTTGCTATAACCGCCTCAATGATTTGATTGAGTCATTTCGGGCAGAAGGTAAAATACTTTTTTACGATAAAAACTTGTATGCATCCGACATTGATCCTGTAGAAGTACGTCGGAGAATTGGGATGGTGTTTCAAAGACCAAACCCATTTCCCAAATCAATTTATGAGAATATTGCTTTTGGAGCCAAAATTAACGGCTACAAAGGTAACATGGATGAATTAGTAGAACGGAGTTTGCGACAAGCGGCTTTGTGGGATGAAGTTAAAGATAAGCTGCGGCAAAGCGGCTCGTCTTTATCGGGTGGACAACAACAAAGGTTATGTATTGCTCGTGCGATCGCAGTCCAACCTGAAATTATATTAATGGATGAACCTTGCTCGGCTCTCGACCCTATTTCCACCTTGCGGGTTGAAGAATTAATTCATCAGCTGAAAGAGCAATATACCATCGTTATTGTCACCCATAATATGCAGCAAGCAGCGCGGGTTTCTGATAAGACAGCCTTTTTTAATGTTAAAACTACGGAGTCAGGAGGTCGTAACGGCTACATGGTAGAGTACGACGCAACAGAACTAATTTTCAACAATCCTCAGCAGCAAGATACCAGAGATTACGTTAGCGGTAGATTTGGATAAATGACTGCACATTGTTGATATTAGAGCAATGAGGGATACTCGGAAATCAAAGCTGTGCGAGATTCCTCTAGTTTTATTGTTTATTCGCCAAAGTTAGCGTATGCATAGCCCGCAGCAGGCATAGCTTGATAGATTGTGGCTGTTTCTCGATCAAGAAAAGCAACAATTAAGCTGTTTAATACAAGATTTGCATTAATTGGGTGGGGTACGACACCCACTCCAAAATTTTTTAGTAAATAGTAGGTGTATTTACACCATGCTGCACTAGCTGATTTTAAAGTTTTTTCTAAGCGGGCGGCGGGAATCGAACCCGCATTAATAGCTTGGAAGGCTATAGTTTTACCACTAAACTACGCCCGCAAATTTCCAACTTTATAAACATAACACAGTTGTTGAAAAAATTCAAGCGTCTAATTGGAATTAGCAGGCTGGATTTTGATTCGTACAAACAAATTGCTCAAATCTGGTTTTGTGCCATCGTTGTTATGAGCGGCAAGAAAGTTTTCTGTCTTGAAAACATCATTGAGAACTCGTTCGTATGTGCTTTTTTGACTTTGTAGTGTTGCAGGTTCTATTTCTAGAACTACAGCCTGTTGAAAGTTGCCATTGCGATCAATTATTAAACTAACAAGCATTTGTGCTGGCTTAACTTCGGAATCGCCAGGTAGAAAACTTGAGTCTAGTTGTTTTGTGTTGCTTCCCGTGTATGAAGCGATAACGTCGGGTAGAGCATCTTGTCGAAATCCTCTTGTTTGTATGAACTTAATCATTTCATCTCTGAGCAAAGGGGCTACTATTGCTACCGATGCTCCCCCAGTAGGAGTTGCTGGAGTTTGCCCAGTAGGAGTTGTTGGAGTTTGCCCAGTAGGAGTTGTTGGAGTTTCCTTAGTAGGAGTGGTTGGAGTTTCCCTAGCAGGAGTGGTTGGAGTTTTTATGTTTTCAGCTTCCGAAACTGGTGGAGTTGATGGAATACCTGTTGGTAGTGCCGTTCCCTTTCCCAGTTTGATTTCTTGACGGCGGTTCCAAGGTAGATTGCCGACTGGAATTGTAGGTGTCGGTGTGGCTGTCGGTTTTGGCGTGGCTATCGCTTTCGGCGTAACTGTTGGTTTTGGCGTGGCTATCGCTTTCGGTGTAACTGTCGGTTTTGGCGTAGCTATCGCTTTCGATGTAGATGTAGAAACTCTCTGTTGTCTATTAGGTTGAGAGGGGTAAATTCGACTCTTTTGCTGAAGATTATCAGCAGGATTTATTGCGCCAACAAAATCTTGATTTTTGGGCGTATTTCTTGCTGTTTTTGCTGGTGCTGGTACAGACTTTTGAGTTATGGATGCTGGCTTTGGCGAAACTCTTTTGACTGTTGATTTTGATTGAGGAGCAATATCTATCAATTCAATGGGAACAGCAGATTGAATTTGCTGAGGAAACCACAGACTAAAGGCATTAGATGAGCGCATCAGCCAGAACGCCAGCAAGTGCAGAGAGACTGAACCTATAACGACAGAAATCCACAAAGCTGGTGGATCGGTGTGTCGCCTCCAGACTTTGGTTGAAATTGGGGTTTTGTCTGCAACCGATGGTGTCATATTATATAAACTGGATATGATTAGGCACTCTTACTCATTGCTAATGCTTTAAAATACCAGTCTAAATTTTAGCGATTAACCATTACCTCTGGTGTAACAGCAAAGGTCAAAACTGTTTCATCTACTCCTTTAAGTTCTAGTGGACTACCTTTAGTAATTTCTTCTTCCTGCAAATAATCTGCCACGGCAGCAGAAACCAAGATAGTACCGGGAAGAGCGGCAGCTTGCAACCTGGCAGCAATATTCACACTTGGGCCAATAGCAGTATAGTCCGCACGTTCAGCACTACCAAACATCCCCACAACAGCCGTACCTTGATGAATACCACACCGAAACTGTACGCTAGTAAGTCTGTCACCATCGAATACACCTTGCTCTCGCCAGCGCTGGTTCAAGTCAGCCAGTGAGCGGTGCATTGCTCTTGCTGTATTGATGGCACGACGTACCTGTTCATTGGGGGTTAGTTCTTCCGGCGCTCCATATAAAGCTAAAATAGCATCTCCCATAAATTTATCTACAGTGCCGCCATTACCAAATACAACCTTGGTCATAGCTTCTAAATATTCATTTAGTAATTCTGCGACTCGTCGGGATCTGAGAGTATTTGATAGCTGTGTAAAACCCACGATGTCACTAAACAAAACTGTAATTAAGCGTGGTTCTGGGCGCAAATCTAATGTTAAATCTCCGGTTGCGGCTTTTTGCACCAATACAGCCGGTAAAAAGCGCTTTAATACTGATTCTGTTAGATAAGTATTTAACTCCACAATTCGTCGTTCATTTTCTTTTAATGCTAAAAGATTCCGAACTTCCGCCAAAAGTTCCCGATCGTTGAATGGTTTTGCTAAATAAGCATCCGCCCCATGTTCTGTACCTTCGATGCGGGTTTCTTCGTCAACTTTCGCTGTCAGTAGAATGATGGGCGTTCCTTTCAGCTTTTCCTCATTGCGGATCATCTGAATCATCTCAAGTCCGCTCACCAAGGGCATCATTAAGTCAGTCACAATCAAGCTGGGTATAATTTCCTTAGCTAAACTGTGCCCTTCATAACCGTTACGAGCTGTGCGTACATGATAACCGTTACGGCGGAAAATTTCAGATACATAGGTTCGCAAATCTGGGTTGTCATCTACAACTAAAATTGAGTGCTGAGTCTTAAGTGCTGAGTCTTGAGTATCAATATTAGGAGAATTAGGAGAGAAATTTATTGTAATATCTTCAATATTGTCTGTTGTTGACTCTACCAGTTCTAAATCAGCCAATTCTACGCTAGCGCGACTTGTGTTCACTTCGGCAGGGGTTTCTAGTACTTGCTGTACAGGTAAATGAGCATTTCCAGTCACAAGCCATAAACTAAAGGTAGTACCTTGTCCATAAACTGATTCCACAGTGACATGGCCACCATGCAATTCTACCAATTCTTTAACTAAGGCTAAACCTAAACCACTGCCTTCATAGGAACGGTTTGCTGAACCTTCAGCTTGGCGGAAGCGCTCAAATAGGTGGGGAATTTGTTCTTTAACAATGCCAATTCCCGTGTCTTGTACTTGTAATATGCAACGATCTTGTTCAGATTTTAGTCTGACGCTGATCGTGCCACCTTCGGGGGTAAACTTCATGGCATTTGACAGAAGGTTATAAACCACCTTGTCAAATTTTTCCATGTCCAAGTACACCGGAGAACATTCATCTAACTGGGTGGCGAGATGCAGTCTCTTTTTCTCACAGTAGGGACGAAAAGATTCCACAATTTGGCTGACAAATTCGACTAAATCGCAGGGATGGAAACTAGGCTGCATTCTCCCCGCATCTAGGCGTTGTAAATCCAGGAGTTGATTTACCAATCGTAGCAAGCGCCGGGAGTTACGCAGAGCGATCGCACTTTGGGAGTAAGATAATCCTTCACCAGCCGCCACCGCCGACTCTAAAGGCCCTTGAATCAAGGTGATCGGTGTGCGGAACTCATGGGAGATATTTTGGAAAAATTCGGTTTTTTGTTTATCTAACTCCAGTAAACGTTCTGCTTGTTGGCGAGTTTTTTGATATAAGTGTGATTGTTGCACAGCGATCGCTGCTTGGGCTGCTACTGCTTTCGCCAAATCGATATCAGATGGCAGCCATTGACGTACTTTTTTACCTTCATGCAAGGTAATACTACCGATACATTTACCATCAGCCAATAATGGTACAAACATTAGCGATCGCGCTGGCATTTTTAACGGCAAATTAAAACCCTGTATATCTGAGGGAGAATGGCTCACATTCCCAATTACCACAGGTTCATGTGTCTGTAGCATTTGTTGGAGAATGGGATTCTCTTGTATAGATGATTGAGAATAGGGTAATCTCTGGGCTGATAGATGGTTATTGTCTTGGGTTGGCGATGCCTGTGGCGAGCTGTGCCTACGTAAACTTTCCAAATGTTGAAAACTATCATACAAGGCAACACACTCGACAAACTCATCTTCTTCTGTCCACAAAGAGAGGACGCAACCATCGACTTGTAAGGCTTGTCCAAGTTGTTGAGTAATAGCCGCAAAGATATCTTGGGGGTCTAGACTAGAGCGAATCGCGCTAGTAATCGTATTAATTAAACTCTCTCGCTTGGCAAGGGCACGTACTTGTTCGTAAGCATAAGCTTGAGACAAAGCTAAGGCTGCCTGATCCGCTACCATCAACACTAGCTGCACCTCATCCTCTCCCCAGAAGCGGGGCACAGAACACTGGTGCAGTGCCAGCACTGCCATCAGTTCTTGTTGGCAGATCAATGGCACAACTAAACTAGAACAAATATTAGCCGCAGCAAAAGCTTCCCCACGTTCGCGCAGTTCGGGAGTATTACCGTGAATACGTTCATCATCGGTTATATCGTGAATCACCTGGACTTCGCGGGTTTCCCACACCGTCTGAGCCAAAACAGTCAGAGGGGTAGAGGGGGAGAGGGACACAGCAGAAGAATTATTTGCCTGCACCTCTGCTGGTGTGTGTTCCCCTGCTTCTTCTGAAAGAGCTTTCTGATAAATAAATCCTTTATCCGTCAACTGCTCATCTTGGAAGGGACGCAATAGACAGACATCCACCTCCAACATGTGACCCACTGTATCTACAATCGCCTGCAAAATTTGTCTGTAGTCTAAAGCACTACGAATCGTATTTGTGACAGTATTCAGCAGCGACTCTTGTCGGAGTGTGCGTGTAAGTTCGCGGGTGCGGGCTTTGAGGACATTGTGAGTATCCAAAGCTTGGCGTACTACAGCTTTAAGTTCCTCAGCTTCCCACGGTTTGGTGACATATTTAAAGACCTTACCAGCGTTGATTGCTTCCACCAAGTCTTCAACATCGGTGTAGCCAGTTAAAATAATTCGGATAATATCTGGATATTGAGTTGCTGTCAGGCTCAAAAATTCTGTACCGCTCATCATCGGCATTCGCTGATCGGAGATGATCACCGCGACCTCTCCCTCTTGAGCCAGCAGATCGAGGGCCGCAGGGCCAGAGGTTGCCCTTAGCACCTTATAGTCGCGATAAAAGGTGCGGTAAAGCAAGTCAAGGTTGTCTGGCTCATCATCGACAACCAAAATTTTAGGCTTACTGTTTGCTTGGGATTTCATGCACCGCTTTCCTGCTGCAACGGCAGTCGGATAAAGAATAATCTGATCAGGGAAGGATTTTTCTGAGTCAGGTAAGAGCAGAGAATTTCCACCAATAAGGCTCTTTGGCTACATGACTGCTGAGTGTAGGAGCGTTTACTCACGGTAATTCGTTTCAATTGCTTATACCTATTACCGTTTGCTTTAGTGCAGTGTAATTGCTTTCATAGTCAGTTATAGGGTTATAGAGTCGATCCTTGCTAGTCAAATCTTCTTTCACCTCCTGCGAGCAATGTCTAATACTACATACAGCACTCATAGCTAGCTGAAAAATCCAGATGAAGCTGCATATTAAGTTTTCCCTCCGCAGCAGTTGTACTAACACTTGCACGTAAATTTTATTTATGGTAGTCATGGTAGAGTCAGCAAAATTAAAACAATAAGATTTAAAACCAAAGTATACTATTAGACAAATACCTCTTTCTAATTTAGCAATCAGAACTATCATTAAGACAAGTGGTATTGGTGAATAAGTCAGGGATAGGAATCTGCAATATTCCTGCCTAGCATCTGTACAGCCTGTTTCTATTACTTAGCAGCAAAGTCTTGTTAGTGTAGCGTCAATTGCATAAATAAGTTCAGTATTACACCTAAAGATGGTTTACAACTAAAGTTTGTTGTTAGTGTACTTACTTAACAATTTTATAGGTAATGCCTACAGGTAAGTTATGCTATACATCTACCCATTAACCTAAATCTGTACGATTTACAGATGTTTTTGTGGTAAACAGAGTGATATACTCCCTATCTCAAGCAAGGGATGCATCTAAATCCTACTGAACTTAAGATTCTAGCTTTATGAAGCTGTAACTTATAAGACTCTTTCAAAAAGACGGACTATAAAGCCCCAAATTAAAGTGTAAAACTTTGTATGCTTATAAGCAAAAGCAAATGAGCAGTCTTAGGTAAGTTCAATCTACTGGGAATATATAAAGTTTTTATACGGTTAAAAGGGTGTTTGAGGATATTTGAGAAAATTTTCGTTGAATAAAATCAATACTAAACTAGCCTTGAAATATCGGTCTTTTCATCCATACCAGCAACAGCCAATCGATCCAGCTTGCTGCGAATTTCAAATTCGTACAGCTACACCTACTGATTTGATCGGTGTTTCCCAAATTATTGCTGAAAGCTTTCACTCCCAAAAAGGTATGTGGGGATGGGCTTTTCCATTGCTACGTCTGGGTATTTACGAAGACTTAAGGCATCGGATGACATCACCTCCACCCCGTCATGTTTGTTTAGTCGCCTTAGAAGCTAACAATGGTGCGGCTAATAACTTAGTAGGAAGTGTGGAATTGGGTGTACGTTACAGCGATTCGTGGGGCCAGGCTGGCATAGGTTTTCCTTACTTATCTAATTTAGCAGTTCACCCAAAATACCGTAGACATGGTGTGGCTTCAGGGTTACTGACTAGCTGTGAAAAAGTTTCCCGCGAATGGGGATTTCAAGACTTATATCTTCACGTTTTGGAAAATAATCATCAGGCAAGGCAACTTTATTTTAAGGTGGGATATCGGGTACATAAAGTGGAATCGAATTGGAATACATTTTTATTAGGACGCTCAAGCCAGATGTTATTGCACAAGCATTTGAGTGCTAATTTCAGTATCTGAATTTTTGTAAATTTTTATTTTCTAATTAGTTTGGAGAAAATCTATCACCAATATCGGCAACCAAAGTATAAATTAACCTAATTAAAAAATTAGCCAATGTTAGCTAAATAGGTTGATATGTATAGCTTTAGATAATTGGTTTAAGTAGATTTTATTGAGATTTATCGTGGATATTTTTATTATTTATTTTAATAAAAATATAAGATTGAAAAAAGTTACCCAAATAATTAAGTGTTACAATTTGTCTGTTTTAACTTGTCATTAAATAACAACTATTTTAGAGTATTTTATATAGATAGAATAAATGGATTACAATAGAATTTAGCTGTACAAATACCTTATTAAATAAGCGATTCCTCATAATAACTTTGTAATTAAGATATTCATCTTTATAAAAACTTTAATAAAACACTCTCTAAATTTGGGGACAAATCTGGTTATATCTCATAAAATATGATCACTCAATTACTAAGCAATGTGTATTTATTACTATCTTAGTGAAATTGACCAAAAGACTCTTGATAATAAAAGAATTCAAAAATCTGATTTGACATCAAAGCTAGTTACTTTTTGAAGTGCATACTACTACCAAATTCGTTGAAAGTTTAAAAAACATGGATAGCGAACAGCATCGACGCTATCAAATCTCTATGGTATCAACTTATTACCCTAAAACTAGTTTCCTTGACTCTGTTGTCATGCCAGATGGAACTGAGCAATCGCAAGGCTCGGATATCCTTACACGTTTACACAGTGGAGAAGTTTTCATCGTCAATAGTCGTAGACGGAATGGATTAATTCTCTTTAAACGCTACCATGCAGAGTTTGCTGGGCCTGGGGCTGCTGTGGGTGGGGATTACGACTGTGATTGCCAAAGGGCACTGCCCATAGGTAATCTGTCTTTATTAACTCCCGATTCTAATGAAGAACGGCAGAAAGCTTACTTGATTAGGCGGCAGTGGATTCGATTGATCAAACAAATTACAGAAAATCCAATACCTGGGCAGCGAGTTCAGAAAATTCTTGATCAATTTGAACAATACTTTCCACCAGAAATAGTGGCTCTTTTACCGGATGTTGCTTTTGCTCTTTTGGTAGGTGTGCTGCCACAAACGGTAGGATTAGTACGTCGTTTGGGCAGTGAGATGGATAGCCGATTTAATTATTGAGTGAATTGCTAAAATTCCAAATCGGCTATTGCTGCTTGGACTCTAGTAACCGTGCGGGCGTTTTCTTCTATTGTCCCAACAGTAATTCGCAATCCTCCGCTAATGTGTCGTACAAGAGTGCCGAGTTTTCTAAGTTTCTGGTGGAAAGTTTTTAGCACAGCATCTTGTGAATTTAAGCCATTAGGTTTAAGGCGTAGGTAAATAAAATTAGCAGAGCTTGCGGTAATTTGTAGTTCTGGTTGCTGGGATAAAATTTCGATGAGTTTGGAGCGTTCACTCAAGGTTTGGGGAATTGACTCCAGTAAGAGGGTGCGGTTTTGTAAAGCAACTAATGCTGCTGCTATGGAAAAGCTGGGAAGATTGTAAGGTAAGCGAACTTTTTCTAAAATGGCGATCGCTTCGGGATGAGCGACGCAATAACCAACACGGAGAGATGCCAATCGGAAAGCTTTAGAAAAAGTGCGTAATATTACCCAGTTGGGGCGCTGTGCTAATTCACCTACTAGGGTAGTTTGACTGAATTCAAAGTAAGCTTCATCAATTACTACCAAAATATGCTCGCTCAGACTTTTTAACCATGCCAACTCTTCCGTCGTCAAGCTATTGGCAGTCGGCGAATTGGGATGTACTACGAAAACTACGCGAATGGGGGGATTTTGAGTTTGTTCGATCGCAGACTGTGCGGCTTTTAAGTCAATTTCAAAATTTGTTTCGTTTCTACCCACCGTTACGACAGGAATTCCCAAAGTTTGTGCCAAAATTCCGTACATAGAGAAAGTAGGATTGGCAACGAGAATTGAACCTTCTTTTCCTAAACAAGTCGCAATTAATAAAGAGCGGATTAGTTCATCAGAACCATTTCCAACAGAAATATTGGCAGCAGTATTGGATAGCGGGAGGGCGGCTGATTCATTGACGTATTCTGCGATCGCATTCTTAAGCGTTTCATGCCCGCCATCAGGATAACGATTTGTTTCAATTACTTGCTGATATGTCCAGGCTAGCTTCTCTTTTAACTCAGGTGGTAAATCGTAGGGGCTTTCATTTGTATCCAGGCGATCAAACTGTGTAGGGACAGAATCGGCTGTATCACTGCTGGGATGGGGTTTATACGCGGTAAATTGGGCTAAATCTGACCGGATGAAGGGAAGCATAATTTTAGTCATTAGTCATTGGTCATTTGTCATTTGTCATTTGTCATTTGTCGTTAGTAATTAAACAAAGGACAAATGACTAAGGACATTAGTTATATGAGAGTCTAATATTTTATAACCTCAAGGTAAATGGCAAAAGAGACGAATTGCCTGCCAAATTTCTTCCATAACATCACCCAAGGCATGGTCACTGTCGAGTTCGACTAACTCCACCCAAGAACGGCAACGCGCAAAGTCTCGACTAGCTTCGATGGGAATAACTTCATCATTTTTTCCATGCAAAATTAGGGTGGGAATAGAACGTTGCAAAAATTTTCCTTGGTATTGGGCAGCATCTATAACGAAATCGTAACTTAAAGGAATTGATCGCTCCTCTGCATAGTGGTAGACCATGATATATTTTTCTTGCTGCCAACGCTGTACTTCTTCATCGCCTAGCTTGGGCAACCAATGGGATAAAAATCCAAAAGCTGGTGCTAGCAGCACAAGGCGTTCTACTTGTAAATATTGCTGTCCTAAGTGTGCGGCGGTCAAACCACCTAAACTTGAGCCAATCAGGGTTACTGGTGTAGAATCATTACTAAATTCTGCGGCAACTTGAGCGATCTGACGAGTGATTGTTAACTGCGAAAAATCGCCAGCATTGAGATCGGGGATTTTAAGCTTTGTTTGAATTTTGGCAAAGCGATCGCCTATATCCCGCGCTTTGGCAGAATTAGGACTGGAAGCGAAACCGTGAAGATATATATATTGCAAAGCTGTAAATAGTTAGGAGTTAGGGCTAATAAGTTAAGAATTTTAAGTTATGAGTTTTTTTATTCAACTTATAACTCTTAACTCCTAACTCTTTCTTATTACCGCATTGTGACAAATTCTTCGGCTGAGGAGGGATGGATACCAACAGTTGCATCAAAGTCTTTTTTAGTTGCACCCATCTTCACAGCGATCGCTACACCTTGGATAATCTCGGCTGAACTATCGCCTACCATGTGAGCGCCTAGCACTTTGTCAGTGTTGCTATCAACTACCAACTTCATCATTGTCTTCTCTTGCTTCCCAGGCAAACTATAGTACATGGGGCGAAAGCGAGTGCGAAAAATTGTTACCGCATCACCGAGTTTTTCCCGTGCTTCAGCTTCTGTCAAGCCTACTGTTGCGGCTTCTGGGTTAGAAAATATGGCTGTGGGAACAGTTTCGTGACTGAATTCGCGGCGGTTATTGCCGAATTCACTGTCTGCAAAGGCTCGTCCTTCGCCAATAGCGACGGGAGTTAAATTGATTCGGTCAGTGACATCGCCAACGGCAAAAATATTCGGTTGATTAGTTTGACTATATTCATTGACAGCGATCGCACTTGTGGTCGGATATCCAGGCCCTTCGATAGAACTAGCGACAACATCAACTCCAGCGTTTTCTAAACCTAGTCCATCTACATTGGGAGTTCGACCAGTCGCCACTAAAAATACGTCCGCGATTATTGGTTCTTGGTCTTGCCCAGATAAAGTAAGTTTAAACCCTTCCCCCACACGTTCAACTGTTTTTACCACATTATTCTTAATCAGCCGAATTCCGTGGTTTGTCATCCCCTCTTCAATTTCTGTGCGGACATCTTCATCAAACCCATTCAAAATCTTTTCACCTCTGGTAATTTGTGTCACTTCAGAACCCAAACCGCGCATAATACAGGCAAATTCTGTGCCGATATAACCAGCGCCAAGAATGACGATATGTTTTGGTTGTTCTTTTAGATGAAAGATTTCGTTAGAGGTAATGCCATATTCCATCCCTGGTAAATCTGGTTTGATAGGACGACCGCCAACAGCAATTAAAATTTTGTCTGCTGTCACTTTGCGTCCATCAACTTCTACGGTGTGAGAGTCTAGCAATGTGGCGCGACCGGAAAATAGTTCTACTCCGGCTTTTTCTAAGAAGTTTATGTGTAGTTGCGATAGTCGCCGAACTTCCTTATCTATAGATGTAATGAAATATTCCCAATCCAACTCAGCATTACCGACTTTCCAACCATAGCCTGAAGCTTCATTAAATAGTGCGGGAAAGTGAGAAGCATAGACCATAAGTTTTTTGGGAACGCAACCGCGAATCACACAAGTCCCACCAACTAAATCATATTCAGCGATCGCCACTTTTGCCCCATAGCTAGCCGCCCGTTTGGAAGCCGCCAAGCCTCCAGAACCCGCACCAATTACAAATAGGTCGTAATCAAAAGTCATAAATTTATGTTCTCTCTAGCAAAAAGTTAGTTACTGGGAACTTACACACAGAATGTCATTGAACTATATAAGGATATCCGGTGAACCCTGTGTAAGTCCTATCCTTGATTTAATCTAGCGTTAGCAGATGTTCTCTGGTCGTAGGGAATATCACTTTTTGCTTTGGTTGCTGTAGAGTCAGTCACTAAAATTGTTCTTGCTTAGGTGTCGGTTATAAGTCTGTGCTACTGCATTGGAGCAGCTAAGTTGTACAGGACTTACGCAAAATTATGATAAAAAGAACCGCGTTTGCAGAGAGTCTTGTACCCCGGATTAGCAGTTTTGTTTTATGTGCTTGGAGAGCCATTTGGGGTTACAGGTGTTGTCTCTGTCGGAGTCGGGGTTACAGGTGTTGTCTCTGTCGGAGTCGGGGTTACAGGTGTTGTCTCTGTCGGAGTCGGGGTTACAGGTGTTGTCTCTGTCGGAGTCGGGGTTACAGGTGTTGTCTCTGTCGGAGTCGGGGTTACAGGTGTTGTCTCTGTCGGGGTTGGGGTTACAGGTGTTGTCTCTGTCGGGGTTGGGGTTACAGGTGTTGTCTCTGTCGGAGTTGGGGTTACAGGTGTTGTCTCTGTCGGGGTTGGGGTTACAGGTGTTGTCTCTGTTGGAGTCGGGGTTACAGGTGTTGTCTCTGTTGGAGTCGGGGTTACAGGTGTTGTCTCTGTTGGAGTCGGGGTTACAGGTGTTGTCTCTGTCGGGGTTGGGGTTACAGGTGTTGTCTCTATTGGAGTCGGGGTTACAGGTGTTGTCTCTGTCGGGGTTGGGGTTACAGGTGTTGTCTCTATTGGAGTCGGGGTTACAGGTGTTGTCTCTATTGGAGTCGGGGTTAAAGGTGTTGTCTCTATTGGGGTTGGGGTTACAGGTGTAGTTGAAGTGTCAGGTTTTGTTGTAGTTGAAGTGTCAGGTTTTGTTGTAGTTGAAGTGTCAGGTTTTGTTGTAGCTGAAGTGTCAGGTTTTGTTGTAGCTGAAGTGTCAGGTTTTGTTGTAGCTGAAGTGTTAGGTTTTGTTGTAGCTGAAGTGTCAGGTTTTGTTGTAGCTGAAGTGTCAGGTTTTGTTGTAGCTGAAGTGTCAGGTTTTGTTGTAGCTGAAGTGTCAGGTTTTGTTGTAGCTGAGGTATCAGGTTTTGTTGTAGCTGAGGTATCAGGTGTAGGAGTTAGTTGCACAAAAGAGGGATTTTCAATTACTCCCTCACCTTTTATCGGTGGCTGTGCTTTCAAAGCCGCAGCAGTTTCGGCTTGAACACTGGTGATTGCAGGATCAGGCGTAGGCACAGGACTTTGCCTGTTCAAATCAAGTTCCCGAACTAGTTGGCTCGTTTCATAAAAATTTCTCAGATCAAAATCATATAACCTTTCAAACTTTCCTTTAACTATAATCACCATTTGCCCTGCTTCTAGCACCTTAGTTTCAGAAGCTTCTTTGTTAGAAACTTCAATGCCACTATTTGTTAGCGCACCCACAATCGTGGTGTCTGTTTGTTGGTTGTAGCGTACAAATAATGCTGAACCACGAATTGCTGCTGCTGCATTTGGTGTTTGTATACGTGTTTGCCCCTGTCCTGGTGGAATGAGTAACAACACAGTCCCATTTGAAAGTTTAAAGTCACGTGTCTTCGGCAAAAATTGAAATAACGCCTGTTCTCCAACTCGTGCCAGAGAGCCATCATTGAAACGCAAATCTGCTAGGGAAGCTCGACCAGTTGCCACCCCGTCCCCAGGAGTCATTGCGTCTAATTTACGTGCAGGACGTTTCTTTAGCTTATCTTTGGGTATCAGTTGTACTATGTTGCGGAGATCCTGAATCTCTGCTCGCGTTAGAGGAGTTATGGCACTTACCCTATTTGGCAAAGGCAGTACTATAACTCCCCATAAACCAATCACCAATAGTGGAAATGATTTATAAAACATAGTTTGATAATGTGTGAACTTCAACTAATACCAAAAAACTTAAAGATTAAAACTGCTGATAGTTGTTGTAACGATTTATTTATTAATATTATCTTTATTTTTAGTCTAAGTCTAAATTTGATAGACAAAAATGAACCATTTGTTTAGTTTATTTAAGTTTTTATCCTTAAGTTGACATTATATACAATAAAGCCTGCTGCGAATTTCAAAGTTAGTACTTGATATCAATAATTAAATGAAAAATACCTTACATATTATCGATTCTCATCAGATCAATTACAGGGACAAGAAGTTGTTAGGGATGTGTTGTGAAGTAACTCTAGGACGATATTTCACTAAAATTGAGCAGAATGGCTTGTACCGGATTATCTCAGATTTGCAAAAAAATCTAAGATGATCCGAAAATCAGCAATATCAGTTTGTAGTTTCAGTATATACTTACAAGGTTAAGATAAATGCACTCAATTGTATTTTCTGAGTCGGAACTTCTGATACAGCTTGTGGGTCTACATTGGCCAAATGCGATCAACGCAATCTAACAGATGCGACTCAAAAACTGGAAGAATTTGTTTTTTTGTATCTTGTTAGCCTCCAGTGGTGGAAGCTGGTGTTGCATTAGAGTAGATGCGGCAGAATCTGCAAATACAGAGATTTGGCATTCTAAAAATTTAGCAAGCACACAGGTAACTGATCAGCTATGTCAGAAGTTGCAGCAGAGAGTAATTAACTCTTTGTGCCAGCAGTCGAGTGAGTCACAAACTTTAGATTCCCAGATACCGTTAAATCTGGCACAGCAAACACCCGCAACTACACAAACAGATCAAGACCCAACTGAAGAATTTAGGAATACTCAAAAGCAAAATGACCCGCCACCGCTAGAATCGCAGCCAAGTGTTTTGCCTACATCTCCTTCAGATTCAAAAGAGGAACTATTAAATACACCTGATATAAATTATTCTCAAAGACTAGAGAGGCTAATAGAGCTTCTACGATCGCCAAAATCATCTCCTGAGCCTGATAGCGATCGCGAATTGGGGTTACGCATACGGTTACGACCCCTAGAATTGCCTCCTCTTCCACCGATAGAACAACCCGTACCTAAGTTTAAACCCATAGGTTATCTACAGGGTCGTGTCGGTTACTTCCAAACGACTAATATTTTCTCCTCAGATGATAGTCCCATAGAAGATGGTTTAATTATTTCTGGACTGACCCTAACCTCTGCATATTTACCTTTGGGATCTAAGACTTTTTTAAACGGCTCAATAGATGGCAATCTCATTCGTTATATAAATCAGTCACAATACCATTACAACCAGCTAAGATTCAATCTCAGTGTTTACCAGCAGCTATCCCAGCGAATGTATGGAGAACTCAGTTGGAGTAATCAACAGCTATTTTATGCTAATAGCAGCGATCGCCTGGATAGCTTCAAAGCAGGTGATCGCTTTTTAAATGAGAATTCTCTACAACTATCTTTGGGACGGCGAGATCCATTAACTCCAAAATTAACGCTAGACACCTTTTATGAATTAAGTATAAATTTTGCTGACCCCCAAAGTCGCGATCGGATAATCAATTCTTTTTGGGTGTCTCTGAACTACTACTTGCAAGAACCTCTCCAGGTTGGTATTGACTATCAGGTGAACTTCTCAGACTTTACACAGCGCGATCGAGAAGACCAATTCCATCGGATATTTGGGCACTTAAATTACCGAATATCCGATACCACATATATGAATGTACAGGCTGGAATGAGTTTAGGCAGTTCAACCGCCGAAAACATTGATTTTGATGGCTGGTTCTTCAGTATTAATTACTATTTGCAATTAGGTCGGTTTTGAAATTAGTCCTTTGTCAAAAAACAATGACAAATGACAAATGACAAATGACTATAAATAAGAAATCCAATCACTCCAGCTACCAGCATAAAGTTTACCTTTGTTAATGCCAGCTAATTCTAAAGAAAGTAAATTTACGCAAGCAGTAACACCAGAACCGCAATAAACCAAGATTTCTTCGGCTGTTTCTAGCTGTTCCCACCGACGGCGTTGTTCCTCTTGAGGAAGTAGGTAGCCGGAAGAGTCTGTAATTTCTTGCCAAGGATAGTTGACTGCACCAGGAATATGTCCGGCAATTTTATCAATTGGCTCTCGTTCACCTCGATAGCGATCACTTTCTCTCGAATCTACCAATACTACCTTGTCAATATCTTTCCGGGTTTTTACCACATTAATATCCACCAGTTTTTCTGGTTGTAGTTCAGCTACAAACGTACCGATCTGAGGTTGAGGAACGACATCCGTAACTGGATAACCAGCTTTTTGCCATCCAGTAAAGCCTCCATCTAGTACCGCAACTTGCTCATGTCCGAGATAGCGTAACAGCCACCATAAACGAGATGCAAAAGCAAAACGCGAATCATCATAAGCTACCACCAGAGTTTTTTGGTAATTTACCCCAATTGCTGCAAATTTGTTAGCAATATCATTGGGTTCAGGTAAAGGATGTCTCCCGCCATGCTTACCCACTGGACTGGAAAGATCCTGATTTAAATCTAGGTAATATGACCCTTTAATATGGCTTGTTTGGTACTGTTGTTGTCCTAGTTGTGGATCGGCTAAAGAAAAGCGACAATCAACAATAACAACTTGCGGATCTTCTAGATGTTCAAATAGCCAAGCTGGTGAAATAACAAATTGGTTATTGGGCATTGGTCATTATTCAGTTTTTTTGTAAGATGTCAGACTTAGAAAATTTTACACCTAAGCTCACAGCAGATGGTTCTTTCACCTTTGTCTCTGACGATTTTGGTGAATCCTTTCATAGCTATTATGGAGCGAAGCAGGAGAGTTTTTTCAAGTTTGTGGAACCTACTCAACTGGCTACAGTTGCTCAAAAACCAGTTTTGCGACTATTGGATATTTGTTATGGTCTAGGATACAACACAGCTGCTGCTTTGCAGACAATTTGGGCAGTGAATCCCAGTTGTTATGTTGAAGTAATCGGTTTAGAACTGAATCCGGCAGTGCCACAAGGTGCGATCGCTCATCACTTGTTCGACAATTGGAACTGTAACTATATTGAAATCTTGTCCCAGCTAGCTTTTGAGCATCAAGTGCAAACAGATCGCCTGAAAGCAAAGCTACTAATTGGTGATGCTAGAACTACGATCGCGCTAGTACATCAGTCGGATTTCTCGGCAGATGCAATTTTCCTCGATCCCTTTTCGCCACCACAGTGTCCCCAATTATGGACTGTTGAATTTATTAAACAACTCTCATTGTGTCTACATCAAGATGGTTTATTAGCCACCTATTCTTGTTCTGCTGCTATACGCACAGCACTTTTGTCTGCTGGTTTAGCGATCGCTTCTACCCCACCCGTAGGCAGGCGATCGCCTGGTACTGTGGCAGCACATTCTGCAAGTAATGAGTCTCAAAACCGCTCAATACTTACTCCCCTCTCGCAAGTCGAAAAAGAACACTTACTAACCCGTGCTGCTATTCCCTATCGCGATCCTGGATTGAGCGATTCAACCGAAGTCATAGTGATGCGGCGACAACAAGAGCAACAAGCTTCTTCACTCGAACCTACCTCACGTTGGCAAAAAAGGTGGCTATTAAGAACACAAGGCAGGGATTTTATGGGAAGTAATTTGTAGTTGCGATAGTTACGATGGTTATGCCTAAGCAATTGCAAGCTATTTCTTCAGCCCTTAATTTTTAAAACATCCTCTAAGCTCGACTTTATCCAAAATTAAGAATTCGGTTTTCTTTATCCAACAAAAACCTTGGCTTTTTGGCAAACACTTTTTCCGCATCACAAATTATCGATTAACTTAAAAAAGTAAAACGACAGTCCCACAGAGGTTTCAACGATAGCGTTCGTGCAACTACTCCGCAGAAGTATCGCATTGCGAAAAAAATGGATAAAGTCGAGCTTAGAGCCAAATAAATTTAATTTATGATAGTATATAATTTTACACTTTTTTCAGCAGTCTTTGGGTATTGCAATAACTGAGTAAGTAAAAATATGTATACTTAATCATTACTATAAGACTTCTAACTAAAAACCCTCAAATTTGATATAAAGTAACCAAATACAGTACTTTTGGCGCTATTTTTATTTAAAAAATATCCGTGAAAAGCCTGATTTAACAATTGTGAAAATTTATCATACTGGAATTAGAAGCAAAAAATTTGACAATAAGACATTCATTGTTCATAAGATAAAATATACATGCTGCGAAAAAGTCAGATAGGCAGCTTGAAATAATGCATAATCCCTATGAAAACTCTAGCTCAGATACATTCAGATATTAAATTTATTTTTCAAATCTGACACTGTTAACTTGTGCAAAAACTTGGAGTGCCTTTGTGATTCAATGGAAATCCAACCATACAGACTTTACAGAACAAATTGTTAGTGAGTCAAACCCCATTAGCACAGTAAAGAGTATTGGTTCAAATCATGTTGTAGGATCGCAGAATAATGTGGAGGCTTATTCTTTAGGCTTATCTCAGGAAGACCTTATGCTTGAAGATAGCCAAGCAGTATCTTCTTGGATAAAATCTGATATTAATTGTGGTGATGATTCATTGGTCTCTAGAACACTACAAGTCAAAGGTTCTAAAGTGAATGGGTTTGATTTAGATCCGCCGAAGGTTTTAGTAGTTGACGATCATGCCGCCAGTCGGATGACTGCTGTTGCCCTCTTGGGGATGGAAGGATACGAAGTCATTGAGGCAGACAGAGGTTCTACTGTTGTAGGATTGGTAACTCAAAAACAACCAGATTTGATTTTGCTGGATGTGATGATGCCAGGAATGGATGGATTTGAAGTTTGCCAATTGCTGAAACAGGATGAGCAGACTAGGCTAATCCCAGTGATTTTTATTACAGCGTTAAATGACAGGCGATCGCGCATTCGGGGAATTGAAGTTGGGGCAGATGATTTTCTCACCAAACCTTTTGATCGTGTAGAGTTGGCTGCACGTGTGAAGTCCTTGGTACGGCAGAAGCGTCTGAACGAAGATTTAGACCATGCCGAACAAGTATTATTTTCCATTGCTATGTCGATTGAAAGTCGCGATCCTAATACAGGCAACCATTGTGAACGCCTGGTAAAACTAGGACAACTTTTTGGTGAATACCTCAACCTCTCACGCTACCAAATTCGAGATTTGATGTGGGGTGGTTATCTCCACGATATCGGTAAGGTGGGTATTCCCGATGCCGTGCTGCTGAAAAAAGAACAACTCACCGCCAAAGATTGGGAGATCATGAAGCAGCACGTTTTGATTGGGGAAAAAATCTGCCAGCCACTACGCAGTATGCGGGGTGTAATTCCTATTATTCGTCATCACCATGAACGCTGGGATGGTTCAGGCTACCCTGATGCACTCAAGGGGGATGATATTCCCTATCTGGCACAAGTATTTCAATTAATTGATATTTATGATGCTTTAAGTAGTGAACGACCTTACAAAATAGCTTATACCACAGAAGAAGCACTTTCAGTGATGCTAGAAGAAGCTAATTCTGGTTGGCGTAATCCCAAACTAATGCAGCAATTTGCACAGTTTATTCGATGCTGTCAGGAATAGGGGTATTTGTAGCTACCCTAATGAGCAAAAATTGGTATAATCCTGACTCATTGTATATTTCAGTCTTCTATGATTAGCTTGGTATGATTTGAGCCAATATCTTAAAGTACCAACAGCATTAATCATAATTTCACTGATAGCTGATAGCTAATTATGGTAGTTGTAGCAATTCTAGCGGCGGGACGCGGCACACGGATGAAATCACGTTTACCCAAGGTTTTACATTCTTTGGGTGGGCGATCGCTAGTCGAGAGAGTTATCGAAAGTGTAGAACCACTTTCGCCCTCACGACGAATCGTAATTGTCGGGTATCAGTCCGAAGAAGTGCAAACCGCCATGCATTCAATTCCCAACTTGGAGTTTGTTGAACAGACTGTACAACTGGGAACCGGTCATGCCATCCAGCAATTACTTCCACACTTGGAAGATTACACAGGGGATTTGCTGATACTTAACGGCGATTTACCGTTGATACGCAGCGAAACTCTCCAGCAGATGTTACAAACTCACGCCCAAAATCAGAATGCTGCCACCATTCTTACCTCGCACTTACCAGACCCGACAGGCTACGGGCGAGTTTTTTGTAACGATGAAAATATTGTGCAGCAAATGGTCGAACACAAAGATTGTACTGCTGCTCAAAGACAAAATCAGCGGATTAACGCTGGAGTTTACTGCTTCCGTTGGCCAGATTTGGCAAAGGTGCTTCCCCACCTTCAGGCAAACAATGCCCAAAAAGAATACTATCTCACTGATGCCGTCACTCAGGTGGGACAAGTGATGGCGGTGAATGTGGAAGATAACCAAGAAATTCTCGGTATCAACGATCGCCTGCAACTAGCAACAGCATCTGAAATTTTGCAAAAACGAGTCAAGGAAAAATGGATGCTAGCGGGTGTCACCCTCATCGACCCTGCAAGCATCACCATTGATGAAACAGTGGAATTACAGCCAGATGTAATTATTGAACCCCAAACTCACCTGCGGGGAAATACGGTAATTAAAACAGGGAGTCATATTGGGCCGGGAAGTTTAATTGAAAATAGCCAGTTGGCTGAAAACGTCACGGTGCAGTATTCAGTAGTAATAGATAGTACTGTGCAGGCGGGAAGCCGAATTGGCCCTTATGCTCATTTGCGCGGTCACGTACAAGTCGGTGCTGGTTGCCGTGTGGGGAATTTTGTGGAATTAAAAAATACCCAATTAGGCGATCGCACGAATGCAGCACATTTGTCATATATAGGTGATACCATCGTCGGCAATCAGGTGAATATTGGTGCCGGTACAATTACTGCCAATTATGACGGCGTGAAGAAACACCGTACAAAAATAGGCGATCGCACCAAAACTGGAGCCAATAGCGTTTTAGTTGCTCCAATCACCTTGGGAGATGATGTTTACATTGCAGCTGGTTCTACCGTCACAGAAGATGTACCTAATGATTCTCTGGTGATTGCCCGTAGTCGTCAGGTTGTGAAATCAGCTTGGCAAAGGAAAAGTGTTGAAAATGAAACTAAAGATCAACATAAATAATTCATTGATATTAATCGCGGTTGATCTATGGTTTGAGAGCATAAACCAGGATTTTTGCAAGATGTCTAATCTAGCTAGATTAGTAGTGAAGCCAAAATCTCAAAAAATAACATGGAAGAACTGCTAGAACTTAGGCAATTTCTAGAACAAGGCAAAATCCATGAGGCGTTGCTGTTGGTGGATGAGTTAGAAGAAATGAGCCTCAGTGACAAAATCAATAAAATTGATAGTTATGGTGTAATTCTGCTCATCCACTTAATTAAACAAAAGGCTGAAAAACGTTCGACTCGCTCTTGGGATGTTTCGATAGAAAATACAGTGCGTGAAATCAACAAAATAAACAAGCGCCGCAAATCCGGTGATTATTACTTGAATCAGACAGAATTAATGGATATTCTGCAACAAGGATATCAAGTGGCACTGAAAAGAGCGGCGCTAGAAGCTTTTGAGGGGCGTTATGAAGCCCAAGAATTGGCTGCAATGGTTGACCAGGAAGAAATCTTAACTCAGGCGTTAGAATTTATTCAACAATAGCCAATCAATTCACTATCATTCCATTCCAAAGTATCGCCAATTTTTTCGCCGTCGTGATAGGCGGCGAGTAAAATTTCGCTAGTTTTTCCCCAAGCGATCGCTCCACTAGCATCTAAAGCAATCGCTCCTAAATCTCGTTTGTTCTGGTGTGCTTCTCCAAAGGAACGCTGCATAGCCTCCTTCAGGGACATCCCATCAGTGACACGTACTACAATCCGGGGAGCTAAACATTCATCGATGATATCTTCCCCAATGCCAGTACAGCTAACACCAGCATTATTAGTGGCATAATTACCTGCTGGCATCGCAGAATCACTTACTCTTCCAATCCGCTCAAATCCCTTACCACCAGTAGAAGTGCCAGCAGCTAGCCTACCAGAGACATCTAAAGCTACTACGCCAATGGTTCCGCGTCCAGCATTGCTGGTTTCTAGCAGTTCGGGTTCTGCTATCACGCCAGCCATTGTGCTTTTAAAATTATCCTGGCGCTCTTGCATCCACTCTTGTAATCGCAAATCAGTTAAAGCGTTATAGCTGGGAAGTTGCATTTCTCGCGCCAACTCAGCCGATCCGAAATCTGATAGCACTCGGTCTGGCGAGTTTTGTAAAAATTGTGCTAACTCAATGGGATTTTTCACCCGCGAAATATTAATTACACCACTAAACCGCCCTAATGCGCCATCCATTAGGGAAGCACTCATACGGATTTGACCATCAGATTGCAATACTGAACCAGTACCAGCATTAAATCGGGGGTTATCTTCGAGCATTTGGCAACCCTGCACCACCGCCTCAGAAGCAGTTGCTCCTGACAATAGCAGAGAATAGACTTCTTCTATTACTGTATGGAGCGATCGGCGCACGGTCTCTAATCCACCTTTACCGTGGAGAGAACTACCAGCTCCCCCATGAATAATTAATTTAGGTTGCACCTGTAACTCCATTAATCCCCTGCGCTATTTGCGTCTGTGTTGCGATTAGTTTCATTTTGAGCTTCAGAACGGCGACGACGACAACGTTCTGAGCAGTATTTCACATCGTCCCAGCAATCTTGCCACTTTTTACGCCATGTAAAAGGACGTTGACATACCGGACAAATTTTTGTAGGTAGGTCAGATTTAGAACGAACACGCCCCATATAAATGCTGTGTATATGAGAATTTGATTTCTGAGAGAGATGGAAGATAATTATAACCAGTTTGCTATGAAGGGAGAATACTTTCGGAGAACAAATGTGTTGTCAATCTATCTTTAGACTTGTTTTTGACCTCTCTTTTTAGGAGAGAGGCTTTGAATCTTACTCTCCTTCCCTTTTAGGGAATTAGGTCTATATGAAATTTCCAGAGAAGTAAAAGGTGGCGATTTAATGCCTAATTCAGAGGGTTATACGCTGAGAGGAGATGATCTAAAAGCTTATCTTCGTAATTATTCAAATATGCAGCAGATATTTCTAATTCCTGTAATTTATGGTAGATAAAATCACGTTCAAATGTTTCAATACGTTCTTCTAAGTCTCCATAGATTTCCTGAAAGGTAAACTCAGTTGCTAAAGCTGAGGTAATTTGTTCTCGGTTTTTACCAATTGACCGACCGTTGAATTGATAATCACCTTGAGAATCCTGGGATAGTAGCCCAAGAGCGATCGCTAACAGCAGGGTTTGATAAGCTAGTTTTAATTCCCTACCAGAACCAATTTCCTCTGGGATTAAATCGGGAATGTTTTCGTCTAACTCGATTTGTTCGCTCAGAGTCCGTTCATAGCAGTCTCGATAAAACTCAATTTGACTGAGAAAATAAGCCGGAAAACCCAACGAACGGGTCAAAACACACAACCGTCGCTCATCTTCAGCTACCAAAGCGGTTAAAGTGCGACTAAATCGACTGTAAAGCGCAAACATTTGTTCTTTATCTTTTACTCCCACCCAGAGGGTAATCTCTCTTTGAGAAGTTGGGTTTAAATTAGTGTCAATATCCTGAATTCGCAGCAACAAATTAGCGCTATTATAAAGTTGATTCAAACGCAAATTTGCAGTGTTTTCGGCTATTAAATCGGATTGTTTTAATACTTCCCCAATAGACAAATTGCTCAATTGCTTAAACTGTTGGTGAGCATAGCTGATCAGTTGGTTTTTAAATTCTTCAGCAGTAATTTTCCATGACTGAGAGCGACTAATTCGCTCCTGAGTGAATGTCTCAGTTGTTAGTGTAGTTAGGAAATTTTGGTAATAAGCATCAGTATCAGCATCGGTGAGTACTGCGAGTCTAATTTCTGAGAACTTCGTCGTAGCTTGATCGCGTTGAGAAACTAACTCATTATATATTTCAGACAAGTTAGTAAGAGTTTGCCTGAGATTTTCCGCCTTTTGTTTAGCTGTTTTGATCAGATAATTTAATGCTTCGACACGAAGATTGTGAGCGTATAAATCATACTCTAACTTTAATTTTTCATTATAGCTGCGGCGTAATTCTACAATAGTTGTTTTAACGGTACTTTCTAGTCGTTTAATTTGTTTCTGAGCCTTTTCAATTCGACCGCGAATGTTAGTACTGTACTTGAGCCAAACCATCCCTAAGTAAGTCAGAATTGTTACAGCAGTCCAAAGCAAATAATTAACTAAGTTAGCCCAAAAATTTTGCAATAACAACCATAGTGTTGATTGACTGAAAATTCCAGTCATAATCAGCAAGCCTAATAAAGCAGTGGCAACAAAAATAGGATAAATGACCAGATACTGAGAGCGAAATTGGTTTTCTTCTGCTAGCAGTTCATTTAGTTGATCTGTGGCTGTTTCAAGTTGATTTTCAGTGAGAGTTAGTAGATTTTGAGATGAAACGATCACAGCTTCGGCTTGTTCACGGGCGTGAGCGATCGCTATAAAACGAATTTGTCGAGCTTGTTCGATTTCGGCATTTAACGCTTGGCGATACTCAGTAATTGCCGTTTCTAGCTGTTTCTGAGTTGTTTGTAGCTCTTGCTGTTGTTCTTCAGACTTTCTTTCAGCTAAAACATCTTGTAATTGTTGCTGCCGTAATTTTAAGGATAGAACTTGGTTGAGCAACTTTTGAGTGGCTTCTTGATCAATTGTTACTTTCAATCTTGAGTCGAGAAACGCTTCAGCTGCACGCAGTTCTGTAACCAGATTCTCGGATTGATCGCCAATGGCATCCGTTTGCAGTTCCAAATAAAAAAAGGTCAATATGTTTAATAGCCTAACTCCTTCATGCAAGCCTCTAGGTGTAGCATCAGCATAGCGATTAATGCTGCGGTCTAAGAAGGCAGTTAGTGTTGCCTGTAATTGTTTGCAACAATTTTCCAGCGATCGCTTATAGGCAAGTAGCTCTTTATTTTCAAATTGCCGATAAGCACGCTGCAATTCCATCCCATATTCCCGCGCCATCCCAGTACGCATCTCAATGCGCGGATTAAAATCTTGCCAAACTGGTTTGCCGTTATCTCGTTCTAATTGCAGAAAAGCATTGCTGAAATCTTCGCTGAGGACAAATCCTTTGGCATCTAACAGGCATTTGCGGCTTGCCTCTGGAGTGAATTCTGCCTTCGGTAAAAACTGCTCCATGACGATATCGGCAGCTAAGGCAGCACTCAAGCGGTTAATAGTTGTTTCTCCTGGAAAAAATAGTTCTCCATAGCCAAATGCACTATATGCAGGCATTTTCCCCCTGACTTTTTGTGCGCCAATCAATAAGCCACTGGTTTCCGGTTCGACGGTGAGAAAACCTGCCAAAGCATCAGCATAGCTAGGTAAATTATCTTTCAGTCCCCCAATCTGCTCATCCATCAGCCAGCAGTTATCAAAAGGTGGTACTTTTTGAGCGCCTGTAATCACAACGCCACTGGTCATTTTGTAATCTAACTCTTTCAGGAACGTGTAAGCAGCACCATAGTCAGCAGTTGTGGCTTGGGTAAATAGCCCTGGTAGTAGTAATAAAGCTTCTAAGCTGTAAGGAATATCTGTAAAGTACTTAGAAAATAGCCAACGAATCAAGCGTACTATGTCAAAAACTACTCCCATAGCAAATTGATTGCTAACTGACAGCATGAGATATATTCGATGGGTGCTGCTGATTTCTACTCCTTGGCGTTTCGCTGCGATCGCTTCTTTTGATTGACTAGCCGTTTTTAATAATTCAATCAGTGCAGTTTGGATCTCGCCAGTCGCTTCGGTGAACTGGGTACGGATTTTGGAGACATAAGCTTGTTTACTATGAGTTTGAGCCAGATCAAAACTCATGTCAGCAAACTGATCTAACTCGCTACTAAAACCAAAAGCTTGACCATCCCAAGTTAAGGTATGAGTTTGAATTAAACAGGTTTGCTCGGCTGGAAATTCTTGCAGTTGCCGTTTAATAGCTGCACAAAAAGCGGCACTGTGAGGATCGAGTGCAAGTAAAATAGTTGGTTTTGGCATGGGGACACTCTCAGAGTGCAAAATATGGGGCTAAATAATCACATCTAAATCTTCCAGGTAGGCTTCAATTTCCTGGATTTCCATTTCTACCTGTTCTTGAATCTGGGCATCAACCTTGCCTCCCTTTAAAACCTGATTGAGGTGATTGATGTAGTTTTGCAACGTAGATTTGGCTTTGTCTTGGTCTTCGTGGGTAATCCGCTCAACTTTGTCAGCAATTTCCTTAACTAGAGGCAAGTTATTTTTAAAAGCTTTAAATGCTGACTTGCGATCGCCTCCCAAAGGCAAAACTCCGCCTTCTAATCTTTTTGCTTGTTCTGTGGAAACAAAATATTTTTTACTCTGATTGACAACCAATTTATACGGATCAGGTGCCAGGGCTAATGCAAACCAACGCAATGCCCCACCGTCGTCTTCTGGAGGAATTAAATTAGCTAAGTTTGTCCAATTCCGATGTAAGTGTTTAAAGACTTTATTCGGATCTAGGTAAGCTGACTCTAGTTCCCTCATACCGTTAAAGGCAAATAAGGGAACACCGACTTCCACTCGAAACAGCATCACCTTATGAGGTTCACCTGTCGGTACGAAAGAAGGATTATTACTTCCTTTAGGCAAGCGACTAGAAAGAGGTGGATCGCTAAAAATTGTGTTGTTGCTCTCTACTCCGTAGTAATAAAATTCTGTAATTAAGTGCTGCTGTTGAATGGGAATTTCCGATACTTCATACTGCCAGAGAGGAACTGCAAGTTTGCCAAGTTGTTGCAAATCTTGTCCCGCATCTTCGGGATTGCTATCTGCTAAAACCTGCTCAACAGTCATGCTGGTGAGAGGGTAATAAGCTTCATTTACAAATTTTAGAATTTCGTTCTTGACATCTTCAGCTTTTTTCTCAGACCAATTCGTTAAAGTTTGAGACTGTTCTCGATGCCAACGGATAAAATCTTCGCCAGTAACTTTGGGGCGTTTCGATTGCAAATTGATGCGCTGAATGGTGTGAATAAAAGGATTATCGTTACTTCCTTGACGGCTGACCTCGTGATAACTCTGTTCTAAATCTCGATAAACTTTATCTAAGTTGCTGTGTAGACGCTGACACTTTTCCTGGATTTCGCCTCTTGCGACTTGCGCTGGACGCTCTGCTGTAATTCATCTAGCTTTTGGGAAAGTTGGGTTAAAAATTCCAAAACATAAGCTAGTCCATTAGGACGGTTGAGACTCCGCTCCCAGAAAGTTGCGATCGCAGCAGTTGCAGTCTGCTCTAAGCGATAAAAACTCAATCCTAGTTCTTGAGCCGTCCGTTGCTCAAATTGATCTAGCTGCCGTTTGTAGAGTTCTTTGATTGTCGGCAAAGCTGTGCGATCGTAACGCATTTCGCCAATTCTAAATTCGGGTTTCATTTGCCCGCCACGATCGCTTTCAGTCAACGCATTCAGAACAGTAGTTGCATCTGCTAACTTGCAATCTTCTAAAAACCGGGTGATTTCGCTGTCTAAATCGATTGTTGCGGTAGATGCCATCAACTCATTCTTTAATAGGACTTACGCAAACAATAGTTGAAACCCTGATTCTCAAGTAGGGGCAATTCATGAATTGCCCCTACCGTGTGTAGTTTTGCGTAAGTCCTATTTAACAAGTTTTGAGCATCCTCTAATTTCATCCGCTCGTATTGCTGTACTGGTAGAGTCAGAGTAGCAAAGCCAAAACTACAGTAATTTATATTGCGTCCTCGAACTTTTTCACCAGTTGCTAGATAAGCGCGAATGTTATCAGCAACGTTAGCAGCGTCTAAACCGATTTGAGAACCAATCTGGATATACAAGCCATCTGCAACTAAATTTTGCAAATCATCTGGACGACCGACTACAGTTCCATTTTTGTTAACCCCATCAATTAAAAATACAGCATCAAAGGGAGGGCGATCGGCTTTGATTTTTCTGATGCCATAATCAATTTCAATGCTATTAGACGGTGACAATCCCCAAAAGTGTTCGATTTCCTTGAGAGCGCCATAGGCATTAGACTTCACCAAGTGAGTTTGGGGAATATTGGCAAACACTCTCGGTAAAACAAATACCCCGGTAATATTAGAAAAATTATTGAGATGTTCTCGTGTTAAAAAAGCCGTATCCAAAAATGTGCCACTGCCCGTCCCACCAGCCAAACTGCCAACAATAAAAACTTCGACACCATCCCGACTGGAAACTTGAAAGTTATCTGAAAATGCTTGTTTACTGGTGCGAATTTCGCGGACAGCATTGATTGCTTGAGCGATTAAAGCGTCAATATCACCTACTTTCGCAAATAAGGCGAGCCGTCCCCGTGCCCGAATTTGTCCAGCGCCACTGATCAAGCTGGCTGCGGAAATGTCTCTAGGCCACCATTCAGCGATGTGGTCATTACGTGTTAGCGGTAGTGGATTTGCGACAGAAATTGCATAAAGTTCATTAGGTTCTAAGACAACCTTGGTGCCATCAGGTGATTTTTCTCGTTCTTGAATATTTTCAGTAGTATCAATTGAAATAAAACGAATAACTTCTGGAACTGAGCCGTAAACATCTATAAATCGCTTTTTAAGTTTGAGTACGACTTCATAACCCGTTCCTCCTAGCCCGATAACAACGGTAGGACGAAAAACAACCGTGGGACGCACAACCGTGGGACTTAACATTCACTTTCCTGTGATATTATTCAAAAGTTTGTCTGCCCACTGCCTGGCTCAGAGGGTCTTTGGTGTTCAATCCAGTTAAATTGCAACTTAACGTTGCCAATCTGGATGATGTCCTCGTTGAAGAGTTCATCTGTATTTATATTTTTAGTATTGACAAAAATTACACCTTTCAAACAACGCAAATCTATATTCTTTTTGCCTAACCGCCAAACTGTGACTAACTCGGCATCAGAATTTGTCGCAGCAATAGCTGGTATCAAATCACTCAGGCATACTCTACCCTTATGTAGATGAGTGAGACTAATCTCTTCGTCTTCCGATGATTGTGGCAGTGGTTCTAGCACTACCAACGCTCCTTCTAAGCGTTTACGGTTGCGGAAATCTTCGACTAATTCCAAGGGGGTTTTGCGTTGAATCAAACAAACTACTATCAGGGTAATTAATAACACCAACAGCAGTAAGAGCAACCAAATAACTATTTTTCGCCATAGTGGCATCAAAATATACAAATTAGCTTCTGTACTGACAGGATTAACGATAGAGTTACCTGGGGTTAGGACTAAGGTAAAAGTGCGATCACCTGCAAAACTACTATCAGTAACCTGCAACTGCACAGGAATTTTAGTTTCTCCTGGTTGTAAGGATATGGCTGCTGAAGGTTCTGCTATAGAAACGTCTTTGAAATTGCCTTGCAGTTGTAAGCTAGCTGTTCCAGATATATTGCTGCGAACTACCAAAGTTTGAGTTTCACTGGTTTTACCTGCTTCTATTGAGCCAAAATCTATCTTTTTAGGTTGTATTTGCAGTTGTGACTGAATGGTTATAGGGAGGTCAATTTTAATTGGTGCGATCGCTTGATCTGCACTTATCAACACCAAGCGTAAGCTATTCGCGCCCCCCTTTGCCTCCGGTGGTATCTGTAAACGCACGGGAATGACTGTTGCTTGATTAGCAGCTAAGTCGATGGTGCGATCAGGGGGCAGGGCAAACGCATCTTATTTACTAATAAAAACTAAGGGAGATTCCAAAATGACATAGATAATTGCAAAAATCGGTGAAATGATAAATAAAATAAATCAAATATTTTTCAAAATTTGAATTAGCTTATCTTCAACTGAATGACTAATCGTCAATACTAAAATAATTCAATTATGAGCTACATAAGAATATATTTACTTAGAGAATAAATAAAACTTTTATGTAAAACATTCAACTCAAGTTTTGATGTACTATTTTAAGCTAACGCTAAAATACTTAGTAAGTATTTGTTATCCATCGCCGCGAGAAACTGTTTATTTTTGATTCCACGTTTGACACGCTTCTCTTGACTTAAAAGATTGACTGCAAGATGTCTGAGAATTGCAAAATTATGTGGGGCATTATCTTTTCTAATTCGACAGTCATCTTCTCTTAAGGCAACATCCAATAGCCAATGCAATGAATTTTCCAATTCCCCAATGACTGCGAATAGAATTACCAAACTGTTTAGCATCTGACTCAAGGCTACTGATAAAATACCGAGTTTCAACCGTTGTTTCACCATTGAATGAACGGACAGATTCTACCATGCCAACACTATTAAAATTTGACCAAATTGAATCTGGGTTAAGCCGAGATTCAATTTGAGAGAACATTACGTAATTGCGGATTTCATGACGACCATGCCCTGTTTCTTCTGTTTTATACGTGCTATGTGCAATCCCCTCAAATCCTGTAGCTATGCCTGAAGAGAATAGTTTTTCTACTTCATCATAAAGATTTCCTTGATTCTTCTTTAACCCAATTACATAATCTGCATTTTGCTGTGTGATTAGCTTCACAATCTCCTTCTGGCAGCCAATTGCATCAATGGTCACAATACATCCTGACAGTTCTAATACCTTTAATAATTCTGGAATTGCTGTAATTTCATTTGATTTTTGATCTACTTTTACTTGTCCCAGCACTAATTTATTTGTAGTTGCCCAGGCACTTACCATTATAATTGCGCTTTGGTCACTACTTGTATCATAAGAACCACGTAAAGTTTTCCCATCAAGCGCGACAACTTCACCATCAGTTATCTTCTGTATTGATTTCATCCAGCTCAGAAAACATTCCTGGAACTGTTGAGGATTTATTTGTGCAAATACTCTTGCAAATGTATCGTGGGACGGAATCCCATTTGGTAATTCTAAAAATGTTTTTAACCATTCATACTTTGCACAACCATAAGTCTCTACGGCTACCCAACCATCCGCACCACAAATCACAGCACATACGGCAATGGTCATGATATCGATTAATTTATGTCGTTTGGTGCGATCTACTCGTGGATCTTGTATCACCGCAAAATGGTCAGCAATCGTAATTTTGGGTTTCAGCTTCATAGAGAGGAGAATAAGAACGTAATTCTTCTTTCTGATAAATGTGAGAATACCACGTTCAATGAAGGCCAGCCGTCCTCACTTTCACAGCATCTGTAAAAGTCACTTTGATCGGAAGGGCGATGGTGTAACCGTCCTTCCCGGCGGCGATCGCATAAATTGAGCTTTTCTTTGTGCTGATCTTCTCATAATTCCTAGTCATTAATCTAAAACTATTGAGAATCAGACTGTGAGAAAACCTACGCTAGAAGAGTGGAGAACTGACCGTGAAAGCTCAGGCAGCCGTCGGCTGCCTCTAACTCCCCCCTCGTAATGATTATCATTTTTATAACGAGTGAGATTTAATTTCCTCAAAGCCTTATGTAGTTTGAGTCTTGGTGTATTTCGCCCTGATTCAGGCTCGTCAATATTTAGATGCGTTTGCCCTGGTGCTAAATTTGAAATGCAATGGTAATATTTAGTCAATATATTTCGACTTTTTTGCCAAGCTTTTCTACTAAAAATTCAATCTGCTGCACCACAAACCTTAAAAGATTGCTGTCCGCACTCTCCCAAAGATTAACTGTTGATCAAGCAACGCTAAGGATAATTGTTAATTCAATACCATTAATAGCCATATTTTATAGGCGACTTTACCAATTATTGGCTGGCTATTTATTTTTTATTGATTAAAAAATAAATAGTTCTTATCAGCGTTTTATCAAGTTACATATTAACTAGCTTTTTCATAAATGTCACGCTTTTCTAAATATATTAAAGTTATCAATAACTCCAAATTTAACTATTTAGCAGCTCAGTAAATATATACAAACTAGTTGAGGATATTGCCAATATAATGTTATATTTCCGTTTAATTATCCTTGACAGCGACAATGATAAATTGTTAACGCTTTTAGTTAAAAAGTGACTAACAGATAAGACTTATATTTAATTTTTGAAATACACGTAGGTTGTGTTATGCCGTAGGCTAACGCACAAAACTTTCGGATGGTGCGTTACGGAAGCGATAACACACCCTACATTTAGATTTTTTATTTTTTTAACTTAAGCTCATTTTCAAACACTTGCTTTGAAAAATCGTACTAAGAATCATGACCAACTAACGGTAACAGCAAACGGCTAACTACCCGATTATCTGGTAATTGATAAAAATTCAACTCTCCCCCTAGTTCCTGCATGAGGTTTTGGCAGATTAGCAGATGTAAAGCTGGGGGTTGGTCGAGGTTGGTGGGAGCAAGCACATCTTTGGGTGTATTGTCATGTAGTTCTGTTAGTAGCTGTGGTTCGATCGCACCGTTGTATGTAATCGACAGTTCCAGCGATGTCTGTTGACCCCCTCCACTTGTAGAAGAATACTTTGCCTCCGAGGGTTTTGACGCATCTAAACGACGACACCAAATGTCAATTCTGCCGCCAATTGGAGAACGGTTACAGGCAGTAACCAATAATTCATGGATAACTAATTCAATTTTGACAATATCACCAGCGATCGCCATTGCAGATTGAGAGCTAGAAGAAGGAACGCCTCTGGCTAATGGAGAATTCTTTGCTGATTCTTGCTCCTCAATTGTTTGTCCCAAGCCATGTACACCAATCCACAGCTTTTGTTGTTTGAGTAAATTGTCGATGCGTTCGAGCGATCGCTTCAGTAAACTAGCTATGGGCATAGTTTCCCAACTGATATGTAGCTGCCAGTTCTCAAGTTTTAGCATTCCACTCATGGAGGTGGCTGTGTGGTCTAATTGTCTTAGCAATAGCTGGTAGCGCATCTGAGTCAGTTCATTCGCAGGAGTACCCAAATCATGTATTTGTTTCAGGGATAGTGCCGTTATTCTTTGGATTTCCTCTAGACGACGATGTTTGTACCAGTTGAGTTGTCGTAATTCCTCTGTTGTGGATTCTAAAAGTCGGTTAATTTGTTTTTGACGACGCCACCAAGCTAATTGAGAAATCAGAGTTGCGATCGCATTCAGGTTTTGTTGTGACCAGCGACGCTCTTGATAGTCTGCTAATAACACTACACCTGTGATTTCATAATCGGCATTAGTGCGTAATGCCATCACCAAAATTTGACCTTTATCTGGAGTATTCAACCATTTTCGAGTTTCCGAGGGTAAATTATCCACCTTCAAAGTCAGGTAGTTCTCCGTAACCAGTGCCCACTGAATTAAGGCTTCAGACTGGATAGGAATAGAGGCATCGGAAAAAATCCCAAATTGACTATTTTCAATCACTCCAGGAATAATTTCTGCAAAATTTTCACCGGGCGACCAAGATAGCAGTAACGCCAGGGGACAACCCAGAATTGATGCTATTTGTTCGAGTGCTGTATGTTCTAAATGCTTTTTATTGACCTCGACTTTGCTGTTCTGGGTTTGCGTCAAGATATTTAAGCATTGCTCAAAGGCCTGGGAAGTTTTTTGCTGCTGGGTAGTGCGGTTGTGTAATTGCCACTGACGAACAATCACGCCTATCTGTTGACTAACAGCCCACAGTAACTCTTTTTCGAGAGTTGTCCAAGAACGATAGGTTTCGTGAGTGATGACCAAAAGTGCTGCTGGGATAGTACCGTTAGTGCATTTACAAATAAGTAGCGATCGCACTCCACTTTCTAGTAAAGAGGGCCGCCAGTTAAAAAAGCGTAAATCTTCATCTAAATTCTCAATCTCCACCGCTTCAGTTGAACGTTGCAAAAGCTGTCCATCTAATTCTTTGAGAATATTTAGGCTAAATGTCAACGGTCGGCGGTTATGGGGCTGACTTTGGTAAATAAATTGATAATTATTCTGTTCAGGATCGTACTGCAACAGCAAAAAACGGGTGGCTGTTAGTCGAGCTAAAACTTTTTTAGCACAGCTGTGTAAGGTTTCCTGAAGGTCATGTTCGCTATAGATACCTTGGGCAACTTGACTAGTCAGTTGGGCATCTTCTTGAATCTGTTTAATAGTGCTTTCCATACTTTCGTTAGGTGCAATCAGGGAGATTAAACCAGCCACACCCTGAACAAAATTTTTGTCTGCCTCCGTCCAGATTCGAGGTTCATTGCTTTCCACCGCCAGAAAACCGAGTAAGTTCTTTTGCCAGATTATTGGAGCGGCCAGGAGCGATCGCACTTTCAGCTTTTGCAGTAATTTTGCCGTAAAATGGCTTTTCAAAGAACTGCGGGCATCACCAATTGAAACAATTTGGTTAACTGCCAAAGCATAATAAAAGTCACTCAAGTCTTGTACAGTCATTCCCGCAGCTTGCTGAGTGCTGGAATTGCGATCGATTTTGACAAGCTGATTGCTCATCCGACACCAAAAGTAGCGTCCTTCCCGCTCAAACCAGTAAACATTTGTCCGGCTAGGAGAAATAAATTTATGAGTTGCTTGCACCCCTGCTTCCAGTCTTTGATTAAGGTTATTCAGGGTGCGTAAATTTTCAAGCAATTCTAATAATGGCTCATCGGTTCGCTTGGTTTGTTTTTGCTGCTTATGTATCTCCTGTTGATAAAGCAATGCCCCCAATTCACCTAAAACCATCATCAAACGTGCTTTTGCTTCCCCTGTCAGTAAATAGCCCCAGCGTTCTGAACCCAGTAACAGCAAACCTAAGCAACGGTCTTTATAGCGAATTGGTAAAAGAATCGTTCCTTGGATCTGCAATTTTTCAGCGATTTTGCGCCATTCGGCGGCGCGAATTTCAGTTTGTAAATCAGCTATGCCCAAGGGATGCTGTTCAATCACCACTTGCTCTAATAAATCCCCAGGACTGAGAACAACCTTTTGGTATAAAAAGCTAGTGTCACTATCCGGAGAAATACCGCCTTTGCCGAATAATATGTGATTCAGGCGATCGTAAAGAGCAATCCAAATCAGTTTGTAGTCAAACTGTTCTTTAAGATAAGAAATAGTAGTTTCAATCAGAACGTCAACATCATCTTCTTCTCTGAGGCTCTGGAGGACGCGCCCCAAAGAGAGGATCTGCTGTTCGGCGGCTATAGGTTTTTGCGGCTGCCCCATCTGATTTATTGGTTAACATAACTTGTAATATATAAGATGCCCAGAAAACCACCCTGAGTAATATCGCCATAAGTGTTTAATATTGAACCGGAACAGCTTAATAGGCGGTTATGTACCCACAAGTACCTATAGCAAAACAAACCTTTGAATTTTTCTTAGTTTGCGTCAGATTAAGTAATTTACCTTAAACAGCAAGAAGGCTCACACTGAACCCTACGGATTCAGTTTTGAGATGAATTGCGCGTGAGTTGACGACAGCCTTCTGAACGGGAAAGTGAGGTTTTTATGACCGATAGAAATCTTGCTGCAATGAGCAGAGAACAATTAAGAGACTACGTGAAAAAATATCCACAAGACCAGGCCGCTTTCCAAACGTACATGGACAGACTACAAAATGAACCTGGTATTGAAATAACTTCAATGGATCAATTTGAGCAGCTAGTCCGCGAGAGAATTAGACAATCTCAAAAGGAATGATCTGCGCTACTTCCAAAAATCAAAGCTAATGGATATTTATAAATTTGCAATTAGTCCGCTTTTGTTCAATGTGGTAAAAGCAGACCCGGAGTGGTTACACCAGCAGACGATTCACAGTTTTAGCTGGCTTTCACAAACCCCTGCTAGTTGGGCAAACCAACGCTTACAAAAATCTTTATGTCTGTACGATTCACGCCTAGAACAAAATTTATTTGGGCTAAACTTCCCAAATCCAGTAGGATTAGCAGCTGGGTTTGATAAGGATGGAGTCGCTGCTGGTATTTGGTCTAATCTGGGTTTTGGTTTTGCAGAACTAGGAACTGTAACTTTTCACGCACAACCAGGAAATCCGCGTCCCCGTTTGTTTCGTTTGCCCTTGGATAAAGCTGCTCTCAATCGTATGGGCTTTAATAATCTCGGTGCAGCAGCAATGGCAACCCGTTTGGCACAGGAAAAACAGGAGTCAACCCACTTAATACCCATAGGGATAAATTTGGGTAAATCTAAGGTAACTCCCCTAGAAGAAGCCGCACAAGATTATCTCGATAGTTTTCGCCTACTCAAGGATTTGGGAGATTATTTTGTTGTTAATGTCTCTTCCCCGAATACGCCGGGGTTGCGATCGCTCCAAGATGCTTCTATGCTCAGTGCCATCTTGAATTTGTTGCAACAAGAAAACACTACATATAAACCAATTTTTGTCAAGATAGCGCCAGATTTAGAATGGGAAGCGATCGCTGACATTATTTCTTTGGCTAAAACCTACAATTTGGCGGGAATTATCGCCACCAATACCACCATCCGCCGTGATGGACTCAAAACCCAGGTAATTAACCAAACAGGCAAATCACCTCAAGAAGAAGCTGGCGGAATTAGCGGTGAACCATTGCGCGATCGCTCCACTGAGGTAATTCGTTTTATTTGGCAGCAAACCCAAGGAGAAATCCCAATTATTGGCGTTGGTGGCATTTTTTCCCCAGAGGATGCTTGGGAAAAAATTACTGCTGGTGCTAGCTTGATCCAGGTTTATACCGGCTGGATTTACGAAGGCCCATTGATGGTACGCCGGATTCTAGAAGGTTTACTTTCCAAGCTAGAACAAAGCGGATTCAATTCCATCAAAGAAGCTGTGGGCTTAGAAGTAAAAAATAAAAAGTAAACCTTTAAAGTTCTTACTTTTGCCTTTTGCCTTTTAGCTTTTGCCTTCTTATTCCTCCTCTACTGGGAAAAACTCTTTAGTTTTTTCTGAGTATGACCAGGCAATACCATCAGGGTCTTTACTGCGGCTCCATTCAGGAAACTCTGGATCGTTTCGTCGTTTATAAACTGTGCTGGAATAGACATTTAGTCGTTTGGCAAGTTCAGATTGGATTAGAGAGCCAAAAATTAACTGTTTTTCCAGCGATCGTTTAGCTTCCTCATGGGTTAGGGTTGGCTGTGGTATTGATTCAGTTTCTGTTTCTTCCTCCTCAAGTGTTGTTGGTGGTGGTGCTAAGAGCGATCGCGCAGTTTTAGTAACTGGTTGAGCCGGAAGTTCTTTGACAGGCTCACTACTGTCAAGAATATTGCCGAGAATGCTGGCAGTTATAAAGTAATAAGACTGGCCCGCTTCTTCGGAATTCACTATACTGGCACCAAATTCCGAGGCTTTACCATCCAAGTAGCGTTTTGCCGTTGTTCCGGGAAAATTGCCCTTGATTGCCAAATCCATAGGCGTAAGTCTGCCCTGATTTTCTCGAACCAACTGATGAAAAATTGGGTTAACTCGTATAGTCCACTGTTGCCATTGATATTCCTGCCAAATCTTGAAGCCAATTCCCAGCACAATTAGCGCTAGCAAAATCCTCCAGGTAGCAACAAGGAAAATAATCAAAAACGAGATGGGCAAAAGTAGAACGAGAAAAGCCTTGCCGTTGTCTTCTATGGGTTTTTCACTCATGCCGATTTTTGCCAAGTGAATTTGTGGAAATAATATTATATATATTGGCAAAAATTGTGACACTTTTTTGTATCTTTTGGCAAAGTTGCGGCAAACTTGCCGGCAAAACCTTTACCTTGTAGGTGTTATAGCCTATTGAAACTGGAACTTCTCTTATTGGTCTGCGATGCCTACGGCGGTAAACTACGCACAAAAGTTTTTACCCAGAGAAAAAAGAAGGCTTTTAACTCAACCAACAAATCTATAAATTTAAATCGTCAGTCCCTTGACAACAGATAATACATATACTACATTAATAATACAAGTCAACTTTCATCAGAGAGTTAACTTGCGCCAGTAGCGGATAGCTCAAATGACAGAGTGCCCACCTTGCCCGGAAGGGCCGATGTATCAAGGGTTATCGTATATAACTTAAACACCCTCGATCAAACTTCTGGAGGTGTAGGTAAAAATCCTACTTCGCTACACCAAATTCAGTACTGAGTCACGAATTTTAAATGTTTAACTAATAACTTTATATGTGGTGGGTAGCTCAGTGGATAGAGCGCCTAAATATCCTTATTCACCCCTTGCCTGAAAAGGCCGACGAATCGAGGGTTATCGCCTGCCAAGCGGGAGGTCGCGGGTTCAATTCCCGCTCCACTACACCAAATTGAATTTTTATGTGGCGGGTAGCTCAGAGGTAGAGCGCTAAACATCCTTTTTCACCCCTTGCCTGCAAAGGCCGACGAATTAGGGTTATCGATTAGGGTTCGAGAGGTCGCGGGTTCAAATCCCGCTCCGCCACCCAAAACTTAATTTTGAATTGTCATCTGGTGGGTAGCTCAATTTGGTAGAGCAATGAACGGGTTAATTCCCATAGTCCTTAGTTCATAAACTTGCCTGCAAAGGCCGATGAATCGAGGGTTATCGTGAATTCATAGGTTACAGGTACCCTACGGGAAGCAAGCTACAAATCCTGTTCCACCAGAGTAAATTTTGCGTTTTAAATTTTCATGTGGCAGATAGCTCAGTTGGTAGAGCGCCGAAAAACATCCTTGTTCACACCTTGCCTGAGAAGGCCGACGAATTAGGGTTATCGCCTCTTAAGCCGGATGTCGCGGGTTCGATTCCCGCTCTGCCATCTTTCATTTTTGCCCGCAAGGGCCGGGAGATGAAGCGATGAATTACAATTTTTTCACTAAAAAGAAAACAACTACACCCCAAAATCAGCCTATCCCCGGACGAGAAGCAGAAATGGTTCAGGGACGCTCCGGTGGCTTTATGTTTGATGCCGGCATTTGGAAAATGCTGCGTCGCTGTCTTTTGGTTGGCACAGCAAAAAGCACTTACTACGCTGGTAAACAGGAATTAACTGAGGATTTTGTGACAGTTATCAGACAAGCTGTTGCCGAAAATCCCGGTCGTGTAGCGGAAGAAATTTTGTATGCTAGCGATGGACGCGCCATCAACAATAGTGCGCCTATATTAGCTTTGGTGCTGCTGTCGATGGGTGAAACACCAGAAGCAAAACAGGCATTTGGTGAAATCTTCCCGCAAATTGTTCGCACTGGTAGCCACTTCTACGAATGGTTGAACTACACCAAATCTCTGCGGGGATTTGGCAAAGTAGTGCGGGAAGCTGGTAAAACTTGGCTCTCAAGGGAAGATGTCAAAGGTTTAGCTTATCAACTGTTGAAATATCAACAGCGTCAAGGCTTCTCCCACCGAGATGCCTTGCGGTTGTTCCATGTCAAACCGCCTACAGAAAATCACCGTCAACTCTTTGAATGGGTAGTTAGAGGCTGGGAAGAATTGCCAACAGACATTCCCTCAGAGGCGTTAGCGCAGATTTGGTGGTATGAGTGGCTTAAGCGGAATCCCACCCAAACCCATGAAGCTATTTCTCAAGGACGCTTAACCCACGAAATGGCAGCACCTGTGGGCGAAATGGATAAGCAAGCTTGGCAGTTGCTATTTCAGGAAATGCCAATAAGTGCAATGTTACGTAACCTGGGTTCTTTAACTGAACTGGGTGTGTTACGAGCTGATGAAAACGCTAATTTGCTACGAGTGGAAGCAGTTCTTAATCGCAGAGAACATCTGCGTAAAGGTCGCATCCATCCGATTGATGTTTTGAAAGCACTTAAGACTTATGAATCTGGTGGAACATTAGGACGCAGTAAGAAAACTTGGAACCCAGTTCCTCGGATTGTGGACATTTTAGAAAAGGCAGTTGAACTGTCTTTTGATGTTGTGCAACCTACAGGTAAAGTGTTCATGCACGCCGTGGACATTTCTGGTTCTATGGGTAGCTTGGTTGCAGATATGGGACTGACTTGCTGTGAAATTGCCACCACAATGGCACTAGTGACAGCAAAAGCAGAGAAAAACTATATGATTCGCGGCTTTTCTACAGAATTCCGTGAATTAGGTATCAGTGCCAAAGATAGTTTTAGTTCTGCGGTTCGCAAAGCTAGCAACCAAAACTTCGGTGGAACGGATGCGTCTGTAGCTTACGACTGGATGATTAAGAATAAGTTCAAAGCAGATGTAGTCTGCTTCTGGACTGACTCTGAAAGCTGGGCCGGGTATAAGCATCCAAGTCAAGCGCTGAAGGAGTACCGCAAAAAGGTAAATCCAAACGTCAAGGCGGTGTATGTCACCTTGACACCTTACCAAATTACTTTGGTAGATCCTCAAGATTCGCTGTCTTGGGATTTAGCAGGGTTCGACCCAGGTACACCTCGGATCATCCAGATGCTGGCTACGGGTGAGTTGTAGATATTGCTGAAGGGTAAAGGATAAAACACTTTATCCTTCATATTTCATGGCGGGTTATCCTTGTTCGCAACTTGTCTTTCGGGGCCGAAGAATTAGGATTATCGGTTACATCTCCACCATTGTGGGGGTTAGCGGGTTCAAACCCCGCACCCGCCTTTGTTTGATTCAGGATTTACGCAAAGACGTAAATAGGCAATTTAATTTTTGAATGGTCGTTTTTCTATTTCAGCGATGGGTAAGAGTAGGGTGTCTTCGATGTGCGATCGCACTTCATCAGAAGCACTATTGAGGCAATCAACTAATAGCCTATTCGCATCATAGTATTGCCTTAGTTGTTGCTTCTCTTGCTCGCTTAATTGCCAATCAGCGACAATATTGATACGTGGAAGATTTGACATTACCTCTGCAATTTTGTAAAGCCATTCTTGGCCATTAATTTTAAACCATTCCTCAAATTCTTCTATATTTTCACGCAACTGAGAGCCACATTCACAAATATCCTTAACTTCTTTCAGAGACAGAATTGGAATTTTTCGACTAATTGGGACTAACTCAGGTTTATATACACGTAAGCAGTTACGGAAAAAACCTATCTTTTCAACATTATCAGGTAGAAGGGATTGAATATAATGTAATCCTTTATGCAACTCTGGATTTATTTCTAGTTTATGAGTTAAAAGACGTTTAATTCCAGGTAAAATTTCTAAAGCAAAGTCTATCTCACTCAGATCATTAGTACTGCTTACTTCCCAAAATGTCGATTTTTCCTCCAAACAATATAAGAATGTAAGAATATGATTTATATCCTGAACAATTTCAAAACTTATATCTAGTTCAATAGATGAATGCATATCCATAAAATTACTCGCTCCTGCATTTTCTAGCTCAAAGGTATCAATTCCATCAGCTAGATTTCCAAATATCTCTATAGCTAGTTCAATATAAGTAGAGCGAATACAAGCTTGTTTATAAGGAAAATTGCAAAAAAGATTTTGCTGCTTTTGATATGCAAAATTTAAAAAGCTTTGCGATCTTTCAGATGATTTTAGCAATTTATCAACTTGCTCTTTCAAGGATAATAGTAAATAATCTATTGATTGGTTACTTAAATTCAGCCTTGAATTAGCTTCTTCCCATATAAATTTATGTAGAGAGTATCCTGCTGGTTGAAACACTAATATTTTCACTTTGTTTTGCAGCTGTTCTAAATGAAATATCCATCCTTGTGCAGGCGGAAAATGTAAATCAGGAATATCTTGCCAAGAGTCAGATATATTCTCTACTCTTTCCTTTCGGAACTCTAGTAAATAGCTTTGTTCCAAAGAATCAATAATATGTCGTTTTTTTCCTTCTTCTATATCCCAAAGTAGACATAATAATCCAATTATTGGAATATAAGGGATTTTTTGATAGGTATATAGTCCTAAACGGCAAAGAAGATTATAAGTATCAATATTATTATCTTGTATACGATCAAATTGACTTGCAACTAAATCTTTTATATTGCCCTTTAATAAAAATTCTTTATTGTCTTGCCAATAAGCCTCTAAGTCACCATTATATTTTGTTTGTATAGGTTCTCGGAGAACTTTCATACATAGTGCATTCCCACCATAAGATTTGTGGATTGCGCTCATAGCTGGAGAATTAACATTAATATTAAATCTGCTTAAAAACTTTCGCCATGCACTCTCATCTAGTTCTGGTAATTGGTAAGCTTCAACAAAGCTCAACTTAGCTTCATTGAGCCTCTCACGACTAGTAATTAATGTGATTGATTTGATATTAGGAGCATTTAAAACTCTAACGAATAGCTCTAAATAGTCAATATGGTCTTTTTTAAACTTACCATTCTCATCTAATGCAGTTTCAAGATTATCAATCAGTATACCCACTGGTTTGTTCTGAAGATTACGCTTTAGTTGCTCCAGTGTACCCATAAAATCCTGCTGCGGTTCTTCTTTAAACTGATAACGTAGCTGATCCTTAACCCAGCTTTTTACAGAAGTCATGTACTGAGCTTCCATTCCTACTTGAAGTTCCAAATACTCTAGCTTTTGAGTCTCGAAGTAATGATAAGCCAGTGTTGTTTTGCCTATACCACCTTTGCCATAAATACCAATGGCTTTTGTGTTACATTTCTCAATCAGCATGTTAAGATGTGCAATCGCTTCCTCACGCCCCACAAAATCAGAATTGTTGGATATTGGTATCTCAGAGACTGACTCTTGAGGCTCAATGTTTGTGGCTGAGTGCTGAGATTGCACAGTTGATTGAGCAAAGATTCTTGTTAGTTCACCCAGTTCAATCTGCAACGCATCTGCTATTTTTTCAAGTGTGGTTGGTGTAGGGTTAGCAGTCTGTCCAGTTGCTATCTTGCTAATGACGCTTTTATCCAGACCAGTTACTTGCTCAAGTTTGTATTGGCTAAACTCCTTTTCTTTGAGTAATTTCTTAAATACTTCTCCAGCTTCCTTATTCTTTTTAGCTCTTGGCACTGTGGATAACCCTCTATGATCAACCTTGTTCAACGGTTGCACGTTCAACTAGTTGCACAACTACAACTATTCAAATTTTATAAGACGAACAAAACTAGTGAATAGCAAGTAAACCAATAAGCCCAAGGATAATTTAATATGCGTCACAATAACTTACAGCAAGAAGCAATTCAACTTGAGTTGCTTAAAAAAACTTTGCACGGTTGGCAGCCAGCTTTTCCGCTTGTTGAAAGCTATGAATGGTCAACCGATCAGCTAGAGCATCACTTCGGTATTTCACGCCAAGAGTTATACAAAATCAGGAGTAAACCCCATCTCTGGCGTTCCTCAATTTTGGTTTTTTTACACCTGCGAAAAAATAAATGGCGGGTTTACAGCCTCAACCCTTTACAAATTGGGGGATAAGGTAAAAGTTGTTGCCCCAAGTGCCATCGCATACCCGCCCGAAGCGATCGCAATTTTTTACAAGCACAACCCGAAAATTAGACACAACATAAAATAGCGACCGCTCATCATTTATTCAACTACCGAATGCTTAATTAAACAATGTCCCCAAGAAATTGATAATTGGTTTCCAAAAGATACCAGTCAACACATAAGGAGCATATTGTAAAAGCGGTAAGCTTGACTGCTTCGACGACTTTATCGGTAAACACTCCAAGAGAAAAGGCACTATACAGGTAAGCCCATAGGCAGTTGCTAAGGCTGTATTCCATTTAGGTTCATCTCCTGGTATGGGGCTATAATAAATACCCAGCATAATGAACGAGATCATTAAAAACTGCTCCCATAAAAACCAGGATTGAGGTGGTAAAAAATAAACTAACTGGAGAAAGCTGTTGTTATCTATTTTTTGTCGCATCCCCAAAAGTACAGCCCAAGTTGCAGCGCCAACAATACCATCATCTTTTAGTCCATAAGTTCTTTGAAAGCGTTTAACGCCTCTCTCAGTTTCACGACTAAAATACCCGTCAGGTTCTTTTTTAAAAAATCCTTCTTCATTGAGAATAATTTGCAGTTCTTTAACTGCATCATGTAACTTTGGAGACATAATTTTTTGATTGCGGTAAAGCTTTGGGTAGAAAAGGCAAGCCCAACTCAGTGGCCCAACTATCCCATCTACCTGAAGATTATTAGCTTTCTGAAATTTAATTACAGCCTCTTCTGTTTCTAAGTCAAACTTACCACTAATAGTTGAGAGAAAACCCTGAGCTTGCAGTCGCTCTTGGAGTTCATTGATTGATTCTTGTGCAGAGTTTGGCGAAAAGCCTCGGTATAATATGGGACGTTTATTGAATACACAGACTTGTTTTTCTTCTGGAAAATAACGTCGGGATTGTTTTAGCCCAAACAAGAGGTTTAAAAAGTTAAGTGTTTTATTTGTCATAGTTTTATTGAGTAATTTGTGAAAAAATCATCTGGCAAAGTTTTACAGCCTAGAAGTCGATATGGTCGGCAGCCTCTACGTACTAGAGACAAAAATAAACTTATAAATTAGCTTACTGGTTAAAATTAAGACAGGAGTTAACACTGTTAAAAAAATGTTACTAATTTGTCAAACTTTTGTTCGTTAAAATGTTGCTAACGCCACATTGATGACGAATTTATTGGGTAATATTTATGCCAGGTCAGTCAGAAGATTGGAATTTACCTAAAAGTTGGAATCGCAAGATTTTGCAGGACTGGGAGATAGACCGACTACTGACGAATTTGGAGGTTACGCTTCAAAAGCGTTACAGGCAAAGTACTAGGAAAGACTTGTTACTTGGGCTACTCTGTGGGTACAGCTTGAAAAAGATTGGTCAAGATTTGCACAAAGAAAACGCTGCTGTCAGAGCAGGGTTAAGCAATATCTATCGGGATATTGAAGTTTTGACAGGAGAAGCAAATAAAAGTGTTAAGTCCAGCAATCTTGTCTACGTTTTGGAAAGACATGGTTATCGTAGAGGGTCTGTTGTAGCTGCTATCCAACGCCGTGACATCCCCCACAATTTGCCAGCACCGACTTACACCCAATTTATTGGTCGGGAGGCAGATATGAAAAAGCTATTAGAACGCCTTTCGTCAGTGCATGGCGCTCACATGATTACAGTACATGGCATTGGTGGCGTAGGTAAAACAGCGCTGGTGTTAGCAGCCGCTTATCTATGCTTAAAAGCTAGTAACGAAAACTCCTCTGACGCACCCAAATTTGATGCGATTATTTTCACTTCAGCTAAACAACAAGAACTTATTCCCACTAATAGTATCTTGTGGCGGCAACAGGGACAGCGTAATCTACGCGATATCTTTCGAGAAATTGCTAATGCTTTAGACGATCCGACAATTCTTCAATCTCCTCCCAATGACCAATTCGATCGTGTTCGCCAAATTCTCTCAAAACGGAGAACACTGTTGATTGTGGACAATATGGAGACTATAGAGGACAGGAATGAGGTTATTGAGTTTTTATATAATTTACCCATTTGCATCAAAGTAATAATTACTAGCCGCGAACAAATTGCCTTGTTGCCAATCCGTCTGCGAAACTTACCTCCAGATGATGGTTTGCAGTTGATTCGACAACAAGCTGAAGAAAAAGGTATAAGCATCAACGATGAGGACTCTAAGCAACTCTACGATCGCACTGGCGGCATCCCTCTGGCGATCGTATATTCGCTTGGTCAATTATCCGGTGGCTACTCCCTAAACTCGGTATTGAATCGATTAACCTCGGCTACAGGTGATGTAGCTCGTTTTTGCTTTGAGCAATCAGTGCAAGGAATCAAGGGAAAACCACCCCACAAGTTACTCATGTCACTGGCGATTTTTCCTGACTCTGCCATACTCGCAGCTGTGGCTGAGGTTGCTGGACTAACAGCTGCTCCTGATGCTGTAAATAATGGCTTGGCGCGTTTGCAGCAACTTTCCTTGGTGAATCTCAATCCAGAGACTAAGCGGTTTGATATGCTCTCTCTGACACGTGAATATGCCTTAGCAGAATTAGCCGCTTACCCAGATTTTGAGAGGGAAGCACGAAGGCGCTGGGTGAGATGGTATCTTGATTTTGCCCACAATTATGCCGGAGAAGATTGGGAAAAATGGATACACTACAATAAGTTAGAACCAGAAGAAGGAAATCTGCGAGCAGTACTTCATTGGTGTGAAGACAAAGAACACTATGAAGCAGTTAGGGATTTATGGCTTCTCTTAAGCCACTATGCAAATCTCTATGCCTATTGGGACGATCGCTTAGATTGGCTGCAATGGCTCATAGAACAATCAGAACGGCGTGGTGAATGGTCTTGTTTTGTAAAAATCATCGTCCGCAAAAGCTGGCTACTAATTCGAGAGTGTTCCTCTGTGAGTCTGAAAGAAGCAGATAAAATTTTGCGCCGGACGTGGATTTTGCGTGACCATGCAGATTTATGTGTTCAGGCTGACTTAGCCGAAAGTATGGCTAGGCTGCAAATTAGACAGAAGGATTATCAAGATGCACGCCACTGGCTAAGTGTAGAAGAAAAATTGGTGATCGAGGCGAATCTAGAAGAGCGACAGCACATCCGCTATTTTATTCCCGTTCTTTATCATCAGGCTGAAATCCATTATTTAGAAGGTGAATATCTTTCAGCAAAGAAGCTCTTTCAAGAGGTGATGAAAAGTGCAGAAAAAATTAGTTGGCATCGGGTGATCAATTCTGCTCAAAATTGGCTGGCTGATATTGCAATTGAACAAGGCGATCGCGATCAAGCTGAAAAACTATTAATTCAAGGCTTGACTGTTGCTGAAACGACTCACAACAAGCGACGTTTGGCCCGCTATCGGCGTTCTCTTGCCCGTTGGGAGAAAAAGTGGGGAAGTGCAGAGAAAGCCTACAAATTGTCAATTAAGGCTATTGATGGTTTTAAGCTCTTGGGAATGACACGGGATGCACAGGAGATGCAAATTTTCCTTGATTCACTGTAATCATAGGCGCTTATGTTGCCCACCCGACAAGATGGAATAATTTATTTATTTCTTGGAAATCCCTAAAAGCGCGATCGCATATCCACCAAAACTAGGCAAGATATTTTTTTACAAGATAATGTAATATAACTTAGCAGTATTCGAGCGATGCCTAGGTTGGGCTGCGCCTACGCTATTCCTTTTCAATCTAATTGCAAGCAAAGCGGCAATTTGCTACATATCAAAATGGTTCCATCCAAACTTGTCCACCTAAAGACAGTAGATTAAGTTTTGTCTGAATAACTATAAGGAATGAAATAGCTCTGCTTTCCAAAAAGTAAAAAAGGAACAGATTTTTATGGCATTTGATTACAACCTGTTTGTCATTGGTGCTGGGCCTGGTGGATTGGCAGCAGCTAAAAAAGCAGCTAGTTACGGTGTCCGTGTCGCTATTGCCGAACAAGAATCCATCGGTGGAACCTGTGTAAATCGCGGTTGCATTCCCAAAAAACTGATTGTCTACGCTGCTGACTTCGCCCTACAAAAGCAAATAGCGCCCAGTTATGGATGGAGTGAGTGTCAAACATATTTTGACTGGACATTATTCATTAAGTCAGTACATCAGCATCTTGACACCCTCAACCAGACTTACTTTCAGCAATTACAGAAAGCTGGAATTGAACTAATTTGCGATCGTGCCACTTTCATCGATGCTCATACTGTCGATATCAATGGACTTAAAGTTACAGCCGACAAAATTTTAATTGCTGTGGGAGGGCAACCCCTCAAGCCCAAAATCCCAGGTATAGAATATGCCATTACATCCCGCGAGATGTTTCAGTTACCTTATCTACCGAAACGTTTAGCAATTATTGGCGGTGGCTACATTGGCGTAGAATTTTCCAGCATGATGCACGCTTTCGGTTGCCAGGTGACGGTGATTGAAAAAGACGAGATGATTTTATCAGGGTTTGATGATGACATTCGCTCTACGGTACAACAAGGTTTGAGCAAACGCGGAATTAAGTTATTGACTAGTAGTACTGTTCAAGAAATCAAATACTCTGATGAGAGTTTGTTATTAACTATTACTGGTAAGAAGCGACAAATCATTACAGCAGATACGATCTTGGTTGCCACAGGTTACGCTCCAAATACCAAGAATCTTGGTTTAGAAAATGCCCATGTTGAACTTGGCGAACATGGTGCAATCAAAGTAGATGAATACAGCCGCACCACCCAAGAAAATATTTTTGCTGTGGGTGACTGCACCAGCCGAGTGCAATTGTCTCCCGTGGCGAAGGCAGAAGGTATTGCTTTTGCCAATACAATTTTTGGCAACAAGGTGCAAAAACTGGATTATGATTATGTGCCCTCTGCTGTTTTTTGCCGTCCAGAAGCGGCTGGTGTGGGGATGACGGAGGCGAAGGCACGGGAAAAATTTGGTGAATCTGTACAATGCTACTGCACCCAATTCCAACCACTTTTGTATCAGTTAACCGAACAGAATCAGCCAACCACTATGAAGTTAGTTTTAAATGGCGATTCTGGGCAAGTTTTGGGCGCTCATCTGGTGGGTGAACACGCAGCAGATATCATTCAAAGTCTGGGTGTGGCAATTCGCAAGGGCATTATCAAGGAAGACTTGGATGAAATAATAGGTATTCACCCTACGGTAGGAGAAGAATTTTTTTCGTTAAATCAGGTGCAGGAATGAGTGAAGGGGGCAGGAGGCAGGAAGAAAACTGCCTTCTTTATAGATTTTTCTTCCCGTGTCCCCGTGTGCTTCTCAAGAAGTTTCTGAGGATACCTCTGAGCAAGATTTTGTGGGAGCGTTTAATTGGTCTAAAGTATTTGTTAATGAGTCATCCCCTAGCATTGGGTATCCTCTGTGGGAATTTACCACATTGTCAAAAGCTTTCAGATCCTCAAGAGCCTCTGATGCAGACTGATATCGGTGTTTGAAGTCATCCAGCACCATTTTACTGAGAATATTAGCAACGGAGCGGCTTACCTGAGAGCGTAGTTTACCGCCGTAGGCATCACTCCATTTTATCTCTCCATCAGCATCTCTATCTAGCTCACGGGGTGCTACACCAGTCAAGGCTCTAATCCCAACCATACCCACTGCATAGATGTCACTACTGTATTGGGGACGGCCAAAACATTGTTCGCTGGGTGCGTAACCCTGAGTTCCAATGCCAATGGTAAAGGGGGTTTGCTCTTCAGTATCAAGCTGTTTTGTGCTGACTTCTTTGACGGCTCCAAAGTCAATCAATACCAGTTTTCCATCTGAGTGTCGCCGGATAATATTACTGGGCTTAATATCCCGATGAATCACATTATTTTGATGAACAAATGTTAATGTTTGCAATAAGTCTCTGACAATTTTGATCGCGGCAATTTCATCAATTGCTCTACCTGGTGGCAATTCCTGATTTAAAGTATGACCAATTATCTGTTCTTGCACTAGATAAAATTCTTCATCTTCTTCAAAATATGCCAAAAGTTGAGGGATCTGATCGTGTGTTCCTAATTTTTCTAGGGTTTGCGCCTCTGAGTGAAATAAACGTCTGGCAAGTTGCAAGGCTTCTGGTTTAGTGCTGGCTGGTTTTAGTTGCTTGACAACACATCGCGGACTCCCAGGACGTTGGGTATCTTCGGCAATATAGGTTTCGCTGAATCCACCGGAACCGAGAACTTTGACAATTTTGTAGCGTCGAGCCAAGACTTTTCCTGATAAGGCTAAATCTCGTTGCTGGATTAAGTATTGCAAGTCATATTGTTGACTTATAATCTCTTGAACAACGGGAGATGTTTGATACTTCTGGAAAATGTTTACTAATTGACGTTTTCTGATGCTTTCTCTCATGACTGAGGTTCCCAGGTAGGAAAGTCCGGTCATGGCGATCGCAATCATTGGTACAATCGTAGGAAAAATTAATTGACCATAGACAAATAACCCATAGCTAATTCCTAACCAAGCGCCAGATAGGGCGAGGCTATATAAAAATCTATTGATGCTACGCTTGTGTCTGATAATCATCAAGGCTGCACTGCCAACTAGAACTAGCACAAACAAACCCTGCAATGGTGGAGTGTTAATTCCTGGAGCGATCGCTTTCCCTAACATCAAAGTTGCGATCGCATTGGCATGAATTTCCACGCCCGACATCGGTTTAGCGCTGTTGCTAGCAGCGACTGGATAATAATCGTTATTTAACTTATCTGTCGCACCAATCAGCACTATCTTGTCTTTGAAGACCTTTCCCTGCTGCAAATAGGTATTCCAATTTTCCGGGTCGAGTACGTGCCAAAAGGGTATTTGCTCAAATGTACCCGCAGAACCCCAAAAATAAATGCGATCGCCTTTTGGTCGCGGATAATTTACTCGTGCTGTCCTGAGTACTGCTTCATCAAAAGAGGGTAGCTTCTCGATCAAATTATCTTCACCCAACGACTTAGAAAACTCACTCGCCAATCGATGAACTTTACCATCCACCTCTACGGGGAAATTAACTGAGCCAATAGAAACTGACCCTGTACGAAACATCTGTTGTGGGTCTGTCAGTTGCGTAAAAGTCCCTTGGTGCGTCTGAGAATTTTCGTAGACGGCCGCTAAGGTAACTTTACTGCCATATTTTTGCAATACTGCCTGGAATTGGCGATCGTCAGTAACTCCATAACTACTCGGCGTGTCAAAAACTACATCTATCGCTACAGAGCGGACACCTGCTTTAATTAACTTTTTAATTATCTGGGAGTATGCAGCACGTTTATAAGGATAAGATTTCAGTGTTTCTAGGTAGGCATACTGTTTTGGATTTGTTTTATAGTACTGTTCGGGAACTGATATTGACTGATCGTCTATTGCTAAAATTACGATGTCTTCTGGAGGCACAATCGGCCCACGCAGTTGAAAAAAGCCAGAAAGCGCCTTATTTTCCATCAATTTAACCGATTCGCCACCAGAAGCACTCAGCAATGCTGCACCCATTACGCAAGCTCCAGCGAGGAGATGACCTAAGTGAATCATCCATCTAGACTGGCGAGCTGATGCTGTTGACGTTACTTTTGTCGGTTTACTTGACAGTCTATTGGCAGCAGAGACATAGTTTTTAGTTAAGGTAGATGTAGGTTCTTCTGCCATATCGTGTTACTGATTGATTTAAGTCCAACACTTTTATTTATTCAGACCACGTTTTAGTGCAAGCACATTGAAATAAGACTTAAATGATAATCTTATACATTTGTAAAGTATCTTCTATTCATCAACAAACCTTTATTGGCAGAGCTAGCCCCCAAGAGATTCCTACTCAGGTACTGCCTAAATTATTGTTTTTCTGTTAAGTGAGTTACAACTAGTGATTGTCTCACAGATCAGAGCCGGATCTATTTCGCCTCTGCTAATTGGTTGCGGCGAGATTTGATCCTAACCTAACCAACAGGTACGCTCCTAACTGGGTGTTTTACCAGAAGCTGTCCCAAGGCCGTCTTCTGTCTTTGGCGCAATATTGGTACTCCCAGAAAGCATGTCCTGATACTGAAAGCTCTACCTATAGATAGGCATAAACTTATATCCTACCCTAAGCTTATGCTATACCTCTTTAGGAGTAAACTTTAATGTTATACAGCGATAAATGCTGTTACTGGTTCAATTTTATTGGTAGATTTTGATCAGAAGGTAGCTCTTGCAGTGCTGGAGGTGAATAAGGTTTAGCACCCAGCATCTCAACTCCAATGTTGCATCCGTTGTTATGCCTTGAAAGAGGTAGGATAAAAGCTATAGATGAAGAGCTACTTTATAGATATTAGCAAACTTGCTATTTGAAAATTGCTATAATCTATTGTTCCATCTAAATTCATATATATTATTAGGTGTAAATTTGTATGGGTTCTCCAATGAATCGTCTGTCTATTTTTGTAGACGGAAACAATATGTTCTATGCTCAACAAAAAAATGGGTGGTTTTTTGACCCACGGCGAGTCTTAGAATACTTTAAACATGAGCAATCAGAAACAACATTAATTAATGCATTCTGGTACACTGGCTTAAAAGACCCACAAGATCAACGAGGTTTTAGAGATGCTCTAATTAGTCTAGGATATACAGTCCGAACTAAAATCCTTAAAGAATATTATGATGATACTTCTGGTCGTTACTCGCAAAAAGCGAATTTAGATATTGAAATTGTTGTAGATATGTTTAATACAGTAGACCAGTATGACCGAGTAGTATTATTCAGTGGTGATGGAGATTTTGAACGAGCAATCGAACTATTACGCTCAAAAAATACACATATTACGGTAGTATCAACAGAAGGAATGATCGCTAGAGAACTACGGAACGCTACTGATAGATATATAGATTTAAATGATATCAGAGATCAAATAGAAAAAACTGAAGGTTAATAGCCTTAGCAATTATTTACAAAGGTAAGAGTAAAAGAAAAACTAAGGTTGAAGATATATTGAGCCACAAGTAAAAATTAAACAACAAACCGCAAATGACAAACAAAACAGATCGAATTATCATTTTTGATACTACACTGCGAGATGGAGAGCAGTGTCCGGGAGCGACTCTGAATATAGACGAAAAGCTAGTTATTGCCAAGCAACTAGCGCGTCTGGGTGTGGATATAATTGAGGCAGGCTTTGCCTTTGCCAGTCCCGGAGATTTTGAAGCAGTCAGCAAGATTGCCCAAATTGTGGGGACAGAAAATGGTCCGGTAATTTGCAGTTTGGCAAGAGCGATTAAAGCAGATATTGAAGCGGCCGCAGAAGCATTAAAACCAGCCGTAAAGGGCAGAATTCACACATTTATTTCGACTTCTGATATTCATTTAGAGTATCAGTTACGGAAGTCACGGGCAGAGGTGTTAGCGATCGCCGAAGAAATGGTAGCTTATGCTAAATCCTTCATGACAGATGTCGAATTTTCGCCGATGGATGCGGCTCGTTCCGATCCAGAATTTTTGTACCAAGTGTTAGAGCGAACGATCGCAGCTGGTGCAACAACAGTTAACATTCCCGATACCGTGGGTTACACCACCCCAAGCGAATTTGGGGCAATAATTAAAGGCATTATCGAAAATGTCCCCAACATTGACCAAGCGATTATTTCCGTTCACGGTCATAATGATTTAGGCTTGGCAGTTGCTAACTTCTTAGAAGCCGTAAAAAATGGCGCACGGCAACTAGAATGTACAATCAATGGGATTGGCGAACGTGCCGGTAATGCCTCATTAGAAGAATTAGTAATGGCGCTACACGTCCGGCGGCAATATTTTAACCCTTATCTCGGCAGACCAGAAGAATCTCAAGAATCCCTGACAAATATCGACACCCGACAAATTTATAAAACCTCACGCTTAGTTTCTAATTTGACGGGAATGTTGGTACAACCAAATAAAGCGATCGTCGGGGCGAATGCCTTTGCTCATGAGTCTGGAATTCACCAAGATGGTGTCCTAAAAAACAAGCTCACTTACGAAATTATGGATGCCCAATTGATTGGCTTAACAGACAATCAAATAGTTTTGGGCAAACATTCAGGGAGAAATGCTTTCCGCACTCGATTGAAAGAATTGGGTTTTGAACTGTCGGATAGTGAGCTAAATAAAGCCTTCGTTAGATTCAAAGAAGTAGCAGATAAAAAGAAAGATATTTCTGATTGGGATTTGGAAGCAATCGTTAACGATGAAATTCAACAAGCACCCGATTTGTTCCGGGTAGAGTTGGTACAAGTTTCCTGCGGTAGCAACGCCCGTCCTACTGCTACAGTTACCCTGCGTACCCCAGAAGGTGAAGAATTAACCGATGCAGCGATCGGTACTGGGCCAGTGGATGCAGTTTACAAAGCCATCAATCGGGTGGTGAATGTGCCCAACGAATTGATTGAGTTTTCTGTGCAGTCAGTAACAGCCGGTATTGATGCCATTGGCGAAGTAACAATTCGTTTACGTTATGAATCTAAAGTGTTTTCTGGTCATGCAGCGAACACAGATATCATAGTGGCATCTGCACAAGCTTATGTAAATGCGCTGAATAGGTTGTATTCTGCGTTGCAAAGACAAGAAAAGCCAGAGGAAGTAACTGCACAGAAAGTCTGAGATCGGAATCTGTGAAACTGCTAGTTTTTAGCTGATGCTAACAAACTCCTCTCCAACTTTGGGGAGGAGTTATTTGTGAGTTCCAAAAATTTGTTAGAAATTATGCTGACAGAAAAACATATAACTATCAGAGAAGCTACTACCAAAGAAGACTCACTGATTGCAAAACACTTTTACCAAATGTGGCTAGATATTGGTGTTGATGAGAGTAATATTATTCTGGATTGGCAGAATATTACCCTCAAATTTATAGAAGAAGCGCGTCGAGATTTGTTTTATAAGGCTTTTATTGCAGAGATTGATAATACAGTTGTGGGTTCTGTTAGTTGTCAACTGTTTGCAGGTTTATACCCAAATGTTTTCAAAGATGAATACCGCAAATTTGGATATATTTGGGGCGTTTATGTCGAACAATCTTACCGCAGACAAGGAATTGCCAAATCCTTAACTAATAGAGCAATTGAATATTTAAAAGCGATCGCTTGCACGCGTGTGGTTCTTAACGCCTCGCCATTGGGTAAACCAGTTTACTCCAGCCTCGGTTTCTCTGAAGGGAATACAATGCAATTGGATTTGATTTAACAAAACAACTAATTTTGATTTAGTTATAGTCCAATACGCTTGGGTTAAGCATTTCTTTCTTCTCTTTGTGACGAGACGCTGCGCGAATGCGTTTTACCCTGCGGGAAGCCGCTCCGCGTCTATGCAGTTCGTTAAAAAATTGACTTTTGCAAAGAGTTTTAGCCTTAACTGAACTGTATTGGTTTATGGTATTCGTGTTTGCACAGTAGTAGCTGGTGTATTGGTTGAAGGTGTAAACCCAGCCAGTTTACCCGACTTTTGGGGTACAAAATCTGTTTCTTTGCTACCTTGAACCTCAGATAAGTAGCAATCTCGCACTGCCAACAACAAGCCTTTGATGGCATCTGGTGCGCCTGTTTTAACTAAATCGTCTGCTTTTTTGAAAAAATGCGATCGCCATTTGCCATCGTTATTGCCATACAATTCGATTAAATACCAACCTGCAAGATACTCAGCTAAAGGATCGAGACAGAAACGGATTCTGTCTTTGGCAGAACCGATAGTTTGAATCAGGTGTAGGCGCTTTTCCAAATAATTGAGGTGTGCTTCGGGGTCATCAATACCCAAAGCTGCTAATGCAGCAATAGCATCTGCACGCTTGGCGGTTCCTGGTTGATAACTTTGCTGCAAGCATTCCCAGGCGATGGTTTTGGCAATTTGATGAACAGTGCGGTCATCAAATTGCTCGTCTGTAACATCACGATTGAGTTCATTGATATAACCCAGCATCAAATTAGGAATATTTTCTGGCAACGCAGAAATATTAGATGTAACGTCTTTACTGGCGATTAATTGTTCAGCATAGAGTTTAGCGAGCAAGACAGTGATATTATTTTGACCGACCATCAAAGAAAGACGGTTACAAGCGTCAAAAAATTCCTGGTCAGTAAAGCGATCGCGTTTACCTCGCTGCATGAGATAAGCTTCCATAAAAGACGATAGTTTATTCGCCTCAATCCGCAAAGGTTTAATTATCGTCTTATTAACCCGCCCCAGCTTTTCTTCAATTCGGGAAGTAATCACCAATGCATTCACCGGGAACTCTGGCGACTCCGGCTCAATTGCTTCTCGTGTAGTGGCATTCATTTCTGAGAATCGGTCTACAATCACTAGAATGCGTTTCTTTCTTAACAAACGTAATAGTAATTCTTGACAAATCGGCTCTGGTTCATCAATTAAAGCTTGCAACTGTCCTCTGATAGCTTCTAAAAGCGGCGACTTACCTTCAGTTACCCGAAATTCTTCTTCTAAAAGCACAGGTAACATCAAATGTTTGCAGAGTTGTTGGTCTTGATCCTCAGCCATTGCCCATCCAGCGATTCGACACGCTAAACTGGTTTTACCTACACCCCCTTCCCCACCAATTACTAGACAGCTACGTTGTTTCTCGAAAGTTGAGCGCAAATTCTCATTCATCAGTTGGGGAACTGTTGTACCATCCAGAACAACGGGAATGGGAATGTAACAGGCGCGACTGTTAACTGTATCCTTTTTAGGGAATTGTTCGCGGGCTGCTTTGATATATTTAGCTACCCACGCATCTAATACTCTGGGATGGTAATGAAACCAGCCAACAAATAGCACATATCGCAGAGGTACATTAACGCTGATAAATGGGAGAGAAAAATCTGTGTAGGGTTTGAGGGCGTTGTTAATTTTCAACAACCATAAAGGGGCTACCCGCAAGAGAATTAACCAAATAGAAGGCAATAAGATAAGGTAAGCGGCAATTCCCAAGAGTAATTTATGCTCAAATAGCGATTCCAGAACTCTATCAAAGAGGCGAGTTTCTTTTTCTGCTTTCAGGGCATTGAGAGGGCGACGTATCAGCCTAATGTCCGTCTCTGTGAATTTATCTTTGTATTTTTGTATAGTTGCCAATACTTGCTCAAAGTCTGAGATGACTTTCTGCAACTTGGAGGTAGGTAAAGCATTTGCTTTGTCCTGAAAGCCTGCCGCTATTCCTCCTAAACCTTTGATAGCACCTAAACGCACGTAGAACTGGCTATCATTCAACAAGGCAATTAAATTCGGGACAGAAGATACTGCTTCTGTACCCATTGCACCCAAAGCGTAAGCAGAATTGTAACGTACAGTGGGGTTCTTATCTTTTAAGGCAGCAGTTAATACTGGGACAGCTACTTTCGCTTCTATACCAATTTTCCTGAGTGCAGAAGGAACATAAATGCGAACGAATTGCTCCTTGTCTTGTAATGCCGCCATCAACGATGGAACTGCTGCTTTGGCTGCTGTACCAATATTTCCTAAAGCTAAGGTAGCGTACAGGCGGACTTGTCCATCCTCATCCTGCAATGCCGCACTTAAGGCAGAAACGGCTGGTGCTGCTTCTGCACCCAAATCTCCTAAAACCGAAGCCGCGTGCCAGCGAAGATTACTATCTTGATTCTTCAACGCTTCAATCAGAGATGGCACTGCTGCCGAACCGATATTAACTAATGCATCTGCTGCAAGGCTTCTGATGTGGGCATCGTTATCTATCAGCTTCTCAATCAGAGGAGCAATTTTGCTGTCAGTAGTGATTTGCGCCCAACTATTGCTTGTGCATAGTAGGAACAGTGTCAGGCATAAGACAACTACCTTGAGCGCACTAAGTAATACTTGTCTGGTATGCTTTGTCATTGAATCGGATTGAATCACCCGATGAACAACTCCAGTCAGAGAAACTATACCTAAGATTGTAATCTAACTGTCAATGTGGGTCAGCGATGTCTACGACGGGCTACGCTTACGCACTGGTTTGCTCAAGCTTGATTAGCATTAGGATTTAAACGCATCATGATTTTCTCTGGTTCCGTCAAATTTTTAAATCCATAACGTCGATAAAGTCCATGAGCATCTTTTGTACCTTGACGAAACACCTTGGTACGAGGAAGGTAAATATCGATGGTTATGGGTAGCAATTACAAAATACAATTGCGGTTTACCACATCGGTAGTCGTCGCCAGGAAAGGCTATTACGCTTGAACGCTTACGGCATTTGTGGGATGGTTAGTTACCGATCGAGAAAGCAATGCTGTTAGAATCTAGATAAGAATATTAATTATATAGAGCTAGAAAATATGTACATCCAAATTAAACCAGAACTAGAGCAATTTATTCAGGCACAGCTTGCAAGGGGTAGATTTACTAATGCAGATGATGTCATCAATGAAGCCTTTAAACTATTACAAGAAAGAGAGCAGCGACTTGAAGAATTACGGCAAAAAATTGCTGTAGGAACTGAACAAATTGCTAAGGGGCAAGTAACTGACGGCGAAGTTGTATTCGCCAAATTACAAGAAAAAATTCGTCTAATTGCTGAGGAGTCTGCTGAATGAGTAATTATTCATTTTCAGATGCAGCAATTCAAGATTTAGATGAAATTTGTAGCTTTTTGATGACATTCGCTCCAAATGTAAACTAGTAGCGAGTTTTCCCAATATGGGAAAAAGTTATGGAAGGATTGTACCAAATTTGCGCGGTTTTGTTGTGGATGATTACATTATATTTTACTATCCGAGAGAAGACGGAATTAGTATTACTCGTGTTGCCAGTGGTTATCGAGATTTAGAATCTTTGTTCGTAGATTAATAATTAAACTGTAAATATGTTTTGGTTTAGTAATTATCGCTCTATTCAGGGCATAAAACTAACTTAATACAATACAAATACGATACAGGTGTATAGAAGCCAAGCATATATAGTATTTTAAAATTCTTCAATTATGGAATTAGCATGAAAATTCACATATTAAGTGATTTGCATCTTGAATTTAAACCCTTTAATACTCCTGATATAAATGCGGATATTGTTGTTTTAGCTGGAGATATTGATTTAAGAGAAAGAGGACTTAAATGGGCAATTCAGAACATTCCCAACAAACCAATTATATATGTATTAGGTAATCATGAATACTATGGAAGTGCTTATCCAAGGCTTGTTGAGAAGCTGAAAGATTATTCATTAGGAACTAATGTTCATGTTCTAGAGAATGATTTAGTTACCATTGAGGGTGTAAATTTTTTAGGTTGTACTTTATGGACTGATTTTAAACTGTTTGGTGAGCCACGTATGGCAGGTGTATAAGCTAGTCAATTCATGAACGATTACAAGAAAATTAGATTAAGTCCTCAATACTCAAAGTTAAGAACTATTGACACAGCGCTAATTTGTAAAAAATCAGTTAATTGGTTAAAAAATACATTATTTGGCTTGTCTGGTAAAACTGTAATTATCAGTCATCATGCTCCTAGTGTAAAGTCCAGGGCAAACGCATCTAAAGTATAAGAATCCTTTAATAGCAAGGGTTTTGGCGTTTTTTAATTTAGCCTATTTTTTCATCAAGATCCTTGCCCAGCAAGGGTTTCAGAAATCCCGTGCGTTCGCCCTGGTGTAAAGTCTATACCTTCTCAATATAAAGAAGATATTTTAAGTGCTGCTTATGCTTCAAATCTTGATACTTTAGTTGAAGAGTCTGGAGCATTATTATGGATTCATGGCCACATTCACAATCAATTAGATTATCAAATCGGTTTGACTCGCGTTATTTGTAATCCGCGTGGTTATCCAGATGAACCAAATAATTACTTTAATCCAGGATTATCAGTAGAGATTTAAGGAATAGTTCAGGAGTCAGGAGAAACCCGCTTTATACCTCAATACAGTTCAGTTAAGATGATGAAATTACTGAACCATTAGCTGCATAACAGAGGCTATATTCAGCATTCAAGGATATGGGTGCATTTATCATTGATTATGAATCAGCCTACAACAAAATCTTGGCAAGAAGTTCGAGCAGCTTTTAAACAAATCTGGGGTTATGAAGATTTCCGTCCACCACAGGGAGAAATTGTCAGCAGTTTGTTGTCACAGAAAGATGCGCTGATTATTATGCCCACAGGTGGCGGAAAGTCAATTTGTTTTCAACTTCCCGCACTGCTACAAACAGGATTAACCTTGGTAGTTTCGCCTTTGGTGGCGTTGATGGAAAACCAAGTTCAGGAACTACGAGAAAGCCACCAAAAAGCAGCACTTTTGCATAGTGAATTATCTTCATCTCAACGCCGTGCAACTCTGCAAGCTTTAGAACGCCAACAGCTAAGATTACTTTATTTATCGCCCGAAACTTTGCTCAGTGCGCCAGTGTGGGAAAGATTATGTCACCCGCAATTGCAAATTAATGGCTTGATTTTAGATGAAGCTCATTGTTTAGTGCAGTGGGGTGATACTTTTCGCCCAGCTTATCGCAGATTAGGGGCGGTGCGTCCGGCATTACTCAAATCAAAACCACCAGGAACAAAAATTAGCATCGCCGCTTTTACTGCTACTGCTGACCCCTCAGCCCAAAAAATTATTCAAACAGTTTTACAATTACAGCAACCAGAGATTTTCCGGTTGAATCCTTACCGTCCGAATTTGCATCCCACCGTTCGTATCGCTTGGACACCACGAGGTAGAAAACAACAATTATTAAAGTTTATTCAAAATAGACCGCAACAATCGGGATTAGTTTATGTTCGCACTCGGAGAGATAGCGAAGATTTAGCTGAATGGTTGGCAGAGATGGGTTTTGCTACAGCTAGCTATCATGCGGGATTGGGTGCAACAGAACGCCGTGAAGTAGAAGCAAGCTGGTTAAGTGGCAAAATCCCCTTTGTTGTGTGTACCTGTGCGTTTGGTATGGGGATAAATAAAAGTGACGTTCGCTGGGTGGCACATTTTCACGCGCCACATCTGCTATCTGAATATGTGCAAGAAATTGGCCGTGCTGGAAGGGATGGGAAACCCGCAGAGGCGTTGACATTGGTGAGTGAACCTACGGGGTGGTTAGATTCAGGGGATAAGCAAAGACAGGAGTTTTTTCAAGAACAAATGCGATCGCAACAACAAATAGCGCAGCAACTTGTGAAAAAATTACCAAAACAGGGAGAAGTGAATGCAGTAACTCGACAATTTCCCGAAGGTGCAACGGCGCTAGCTTTACTCCATAGCAACGGTCAGCTAAACTGGCTTGATCCTTTCCATTACACCATTGGGCAAAAAGCGGGAAATCAGCCACCGACGCAATTACACGCCGCGAAGCAGATGCAGCAATACCTAACAACTAAGCAGTGTCGTTGGCAGTTTTTGTTAAACGCCTTTGGTTTTGACAAAGAAGCAGCTAACCTGCGTTGCGGACATTGCGACAATTGCCGTCAATGAGTATAAAAGACTCGTTCACGAGTATAAAAGACTCGTCGCCGAGTATCAAAGACTCATCACCGAGTATAAAAGACTCGTTCACGAGTATCAAAGACTCATCGCCGAGTATAAAAGGCTCGTTCACGAGTATCAAAGACTCATCGCTGAGTATAAAAGACTCGTCACCGAGTATCAAAGGCTCGTTCACAAGTATAAAAGACTCATCGCCGAGTATCAAAGACTCGTTCACGAGTATTAAAGACTCATCGCCGAGTATAAAAGACTTTGACTTTTGACTTCCGCCTTGCGGTACTAGGTTCATCCTATTGGATGAATTGTCATTTTCACCACCAAGTGACAATAGGGTAGTCAAGTAGAGGATAAAAATATGTCATCTGCTCAAGCGCCCTCCCTACCACCGTTGATTCCGCGCGAAATCCTGTTTGGGAATCCCGAAAAAACTAGCCCACAACTTTCCCCTGATGGCAAGTACTTGGCATATATCGCCCCTGATGAGAAAAATGTCTTGCAGGTATGGTTGCGAACTATAGGACAAGAAGACGACCAGATACTAACTGTCGATAAAAAGCGCGGTATCCGCATTTTCTTCTGGACTTATAACGCCGACCAGTTAATTTATATGCAAGACTCGGATGGCGACGAGAACTTTCATCTCCACTTGGTTAATATTCACTCCAAGATTGTGCGTGACTTAACGCCATTCCAGGGTGTAAAAGCCGAACTTGTGGAACTGGAACCAAAATTTCCAGATCAAGTGCTGGTAGCTTTGAACTTAAACAATCCCCAAAAGTTTGACGTTTACCGGATTAACCTTAAAAATGGTGCGGTTGAGTTCGACACCGATAACCCCGGTAACATTATCAGTTGGACATCTGATGCTGAGTTTCAAATACGTGCAGCGACAGCTAGTACACGCGATGGTGGTTATGACCTCTTATTGCAGAAACCAGATAAACAGTGGGAAATCCTCCGCCACTGGGGGCCAGAAGAAGAAGGGAATTCTGTTAGCTTCTCAGATGATGGTAAAACCCTTTATATTCAAGGGAATCACGATGCTAACGCCAAACGTCTGCTAGCTGTTGACCTAGATAGCCGTCAAGAAACCGTTATTGCTGAAGATGAACAGTATGATGTCGTGGGGATAATTATTCACCCATTGACGCGAGTCATTCAAGCAGTTTCTTTCTACAAAGATAAACAGGAATGGCAGGTAATCGATCGCAGTATCGCCGCAGATTTTGAAGAAATCGCTAAGGTGCGTCCCGGAGAATTCTCCATAATTAGCCGCGACTTGGAAGATAAAACCTGGCTAGTAGCTTATAGAACTGACAATGGGCCAGTTTATTACTATGCCTACAACCGAGAGTCCAAAACTAGCACTTTCCTTTTTAGCAACCAACCCAAACTCGAAGCGTTGCAGTTAGCTTCAATGCAACCAATTTCTTACGAAGCGCGGGATGGCTTAACTATCCACAGTTACTTGACAACCCCTGTGGGAATACCTACGCAGAATCTCCCAACAGTACTGCTGGTTCATGGCGGCCCTTGGGCTCGGGATGTTTGGGGTTTCTCTCCCACAGCGCAATGGCTAGCTAACCGGGGTTATGCCGTTCTGCAAGTGAACTTTCGCGGTTCCACTGGCTACGGTAAAGCATTTTTGAATGCTGGGAATCGGGAATGGGCTGGTAAAATGCACGATGACTTGATTGACAGTGTTAACTGGCTGGTGGAACAAGGCATTTCCGATCCGCAAAAGATTGCGATTATGGGCGGTTCTTATGGAGGTTACGCCACTCTAGCAGGGTTAACTTTTACACCAGAAATATTTGCGGCTGGTGTGGATATTGTCGGGCCGAGTAGCCTGATTACTCTGATAGAAACTATACCGCCTTATTGGGAACCATTGAAGGCAATGCTTTCTCATCGTGTCGGTAACTTGGAGACAGAAGAGGAATTTCTGAAATCGCGATCGCCTTTATTCTTTGCTGACCGGATTCAAAAACCTTTACTTATCGGTCAAGGTGCAAACGATCCACGAGTGAAACAATCAGAAAGCGATCAAATTGTCAACGCAATGCAACAGGCTGGTTTGCCAGTGCAATATGTACTTTACACAGATGAAGGACATGGTTTTGCTAGACCAGAAAATCGGTTGCACTTTTTTGCGATTGTAGAAGAGTTTCTCGCCAAATACTTAGGTGGCAGATTTGAACCTTTGGCAGATATCCCCGGTCATTCAGGAATAGTGAAATAGAGTTTCAAAAGGGTGGTTAGTGTCATTCACTGACCACCTGAATATTTTTGATTTGGAAGGATTCATCCATACAACAACTGATTTCTAATTTCATCAGATGTTAGTGTACTTATCAGAATACCAATCCGTAGGGGGGAAAGGGTTTTTTCTGAGCCGCTTTCCCCTTTACCTCTTAACCTTTTTCGTACTTCTACAAGAAGTCTATTCAAGAAGCATCTTGATAAACCAAAGAGTATTCTTATACATTCAACAAGAACTTTGCAGTCAGCCAGGTAGATATGGCACACAAACAGGACTAAGTACCAATGCTACAACCAACCATATACCAAGCCAGGCCACCCCACCCATCGATCCCGCTTCTGAAGGTGGCGTGTTGAGATTACTAAGCCACTCAAGTAGCCCAGTAAGAAACATTGGAGCGATCGCTCCAAATACCACTCCAACAAACCAGGCGATCGGTAACAACAGCAACATCCACGTACAGCCTAATTTGGTCGATGCTTGATAGCTGATCCATAAAGATGGACTCAAGAACAGCAGAAGTAATACAGCTATTAGACCTAAATGCATAGTTCTTTACAGGACTTACGCAACTGTCACAAGCAATGGCGCGGTGTAGCCGCGCCGTGCGCCAAACAACTAGGCAATAAACATGGGAACATTCGGACGTTTTAGTTGCTGAACTAAATAATTTGATAACAATCCATGCTTAATTTGATAGATTGTTTGACCAGTTTTATAAGCTAAATTTTTGAGCCTAAGCCAAACTAAAATAGCGCAGGCAATATGATTTCTTTGAATACGACCCTTACGACATTGGCATGATTCAATACCAGTCAATTGTTTTAATTCTCTATGAAACTCCTCAACCTTCCATCGTACCTTACACACTTTTTGTACAACGTCCGTAGAATCTTGAGATAAATCGTTTGTAGCGATAAAATCCGTTTTGTCGGTGGAGACAATTACCCGGAACAGTTTCACTTTTTTCGCTTGAGGAAACTTTTTTATTTTAACTATTTTACCTGATTTCAACTCCTCTTCATTCCAAGATAACAATTCAACTTTTTGATAATCTTCTTCACCTGCTGTATCATCAACAAGTCGATTACGTTTTAGAGGACAATAATAATATTTTCCTAATCCATCAATATATAACATCAATTTATTTGTCGCATACCAAGTGTCCATCAAGACAGCTTGAAATGGTAAAACCTTATTATACACAAGGTTTTGCAGCATCTCCATCACATGGTCTATCTTTGTTTTTCTTTTCTCGTTCTGGGTCATAAATGCGATAGTCAACTACCCAAAACTTTCCGAGTTCATGATTTACATATACACAATTTACTAGCCCAATCCCTTGAATTACACCATGCTCATTGCCACTATATTGGCGTTTACTTGGCTCTATTTCAATAGCATATCGTTTATCAATTACTGTGTCATCAAAAACCAAGTAGGCGTTCTCATTTATTTCTATTAAATCTTTCACGTTATCCCAAAGAATCCGAGGTGTTAATTTTTCGTTCTTTAAATAACGGTTGATTTTATCATGACTGATCTGCTCTAAATGCTCTGCCAAATTTGTCAGCGTATAATTAATCTGACTACTTAACAAGTACTGGCAATAGTTAAGTTTAGTAAATCTCATAAAGCTACAGGATTTATTTTATGCCTCCTCAGCTAATCTTCTCATGATTTGATGAATACTTAATACAGCCGATTACTGTTACTAATTTCAGCAATGTTCTCTGAGTACACCACCACCTTCTAGTACATAACTACTATAAAAATGCGATCGCACTGTGCCAGTTGCGTAAGTCCTGCTTTATATCGGGAGCATCCACTTTTGGAAGAAACACCTAATCAGACAGCAAGTAAACCATTAAGATAAGCTTAAGCGTTCAGAGAGGATGTGATTAACACTTTCAACATTCCACTGTGCGCCAGAAATTTTAATCCTTAAACCAATTTGTTTAATTGCAGACTCAACGGCACCAGAACCAATAGAACATAATTGTTCAGCCTGATAATAGCTGTAATTGACAATGCGAGGGAGATGCTTTTCCAGATAAGCGATGAAATTTTTAGCTTGTTTACCTCGGCAATAATTAAATAAAGTCTTGGCTGCTTCTACTTGACCTTTCCACAATAAAGTTTCCGCAGCTTTGAGTCGCTTCAAAGAACCACCAACTTTATAAAGATTTTCCTTTAGATGATACCAATCCAAAATTTCACAGCGAGAAAACTGGTCTTGACCAAATTCTCGCACTAGATTCCACACACCATCGTGACCATCTCCCAAGCAAACAAGGGGGTCTACCAACTGTTGGCTATTAACATAATCAATTAATGATTGGTTGTCATCAAAAAATGCACCATAGTAAATCCCTTGCAGGCGAACAGTTTTATAATCTCGCCAGTGACAACCTGCTTTTGGTTTACCTCGCAGTCGAACTTTGCCTCCATCTACACTTACTTCGGAGACGGCTTGCAATGCTAAGGGTAGTTGAAAATCTTGTGACAAAACTAATTTTTGTTGGGTTGAGTGACCAACTTTTACTCCTGTTAGTGCCTCTACCTCTATTTCTGCATTCTGGTAGGAAATATTTGCTGATAGTCTCAAACAACACTTTTTCAGTAATGGACTTAACCTAGTTCTTGGTTTTAAACCCAGTCTCTGTAACTGTTTAGCTTTAAGAGTTAGTTCTCCAACCAGGCTTTTTATTTTCCTTGTTTTACCTACTTTTGTCCCTGTTTTCTGTTCGACAAAAAAAGGGCTATTTCTGGACTCACACGTTCTAGTATTTGACTACGAACTTTTTTTCTATACTTTCTAGGTCTGTTAACTGACTCTTATCCGCTTCTTCATATAGTAATTTTGCAAGTTCCCTTACACAGGCTTTTATTTGTTCTTCTCTATCTTGGCTCATAGTAGTTGATGCACTCTTTTTATCTCCTTTTACATTCTCCCTTATTTTGTATATCTTCCAAAAGTGGATGCTCCCTTTATATCTTAAAAGGCGCTGTCATGGACGTTAAATTCATTTTTATGCTTTTTACTAAAACACTGATTCAGTAAGTATTCATTTATCGGGTACTTTCACAAAGCTTAGATATTGCTTTCTCCGGCGTTGAGTACTTGCTCTGCGGTTAGCTTTAATTCTGGGAAAATAGTAGAAGCGATCGCAGTATTTCCTGCAAATCTGGTTTCTTCATAAAATCCGTCAACTAATATAAGTACGGTGACTCTGTTCATTTGTGGATCGACAATCCAATATTCAGCAATTCCTCTGGCTGCATACTCGGAACGTTTGTAGCGATAGTCCCGATCTTCGTTAGCTTTGCCAGGAGAAACAACTTCGACAACTAAAGCCGGAGGTGGCATATCCAAGGTGATTGTAGATCGCGTTGCACCTTCTAAAGCTGTTGCAAGTTCATCCGTCAGCACAACTAAGTCAGGAATGCGAGTTGTAGCACGAGAACCAGCAACAACAATTTCAACTTTGTTACTTAACCGATTAACTGGAACAAACTTGAGGAAATTTACCAGCAAAAATAGAGATATCTGGACATTTTTTGGGCTTTCAGGTGGCATGAAAACTAACTCACCTGCCACCAGTTCATACTGGTTATCCGTGCCATCATCATAATTCAAATATTCCTCAAGCCTTAAATGTTTGCCAATGATTGCAGTCATATCACTTCAATAGAAGTTACATATTGATAGTTTACCAAATACATCAATCCTGATTTCTTATTTAAAACCACAGATAATCATGGGTATTTATCTGTGGTTATATTTTCATCTAATTTACTTTTGCAAGAGATTTAGTAAACCCCTGATTATTGAAAGCGGTCGCTTCCCTAAAATTGCTGCAAAAACCGCAAATCACTAGCATACAAGCGACGAATATCATCGATTTGATGTAACACCATTGCAAAGCGTTCTACACCAAAACCCGCAGCAAACCCTGTATAGACTTCTGGGTCATAACCCACAGACTTAAGTACATTTGGATCGACCATACCACAGCCCATAACCTCCAGCCAGCGACCATTCCACTGCAAATCTACCTCAGCCGACGGTTCAGTAAACGGAAAATAACTGGCGCGGAAGCGAATAGGTAAATCGCCAAATATTGCTTGTAAAAATACTTTAATTGTGCCTTTAAGGTCTGTAAAAGTTAGCCCCTCATCAATGGCTAAAAGTTCTATTTGATGGAAAACTGCTGAGTGCGTCGCGTCTACATTATCTCGCCGATAAACTCGTCCTGGAGCCACAACCCGAATCGGTGGTTCTTCTCTTTCCATGTAGCGAATTTGCACTGACGAAGTATGAGTGCGGAGGAGATTACCATCTGGCAGGTAGAAGGTATCCTGCATATCACGGGCGGGGTGATCTGGCGGGGTGTTGAGAGCCTCGAAATTATAATAATCTGTTTCCATTTCTGGCCCTTGAGCTACGGTGTAGCCCATACCAACAAAGATATCCAGTGCCCGATCAATAATTCCATTGAGGGGATGAATGCGACCTTGGGGGCTGTAAATTCCCGGCATAGTTACATCTAGGGTTTCCGCCTCTAGCTGGAGGTGAATTTGCGCGGTTTCTAAGGCAGCACGTTGCTGGTCTAGACTAGTTTGCAGGGATTCTTTGACTGTATTGGCGATCGCTCCAATTTTTGGCCGTTCCTCTGCACTCATTTGCCCCATACTTCGCAACAGCGCCCCCAGTTCCCCTTTTTTACCCAGATAGTTAACTCTGAGTTCCTCCAGACGTTCTAGGGTGTCGGCGGCTGCGATCGCTTTTTCTCCTTCTTGCCGCAGTGCTAAAAGTTGAGCTTCTAAATTGCTAGTCATTAGTTATTAGTCATTGGTCATTAGTCATTAGTCTATAGTCAAAAGCTGTGAATCAGTCGATAAATAAACTTACAGTCATACCATTAACATCAGCTAAATGTGAGGGTTGAAACCAAATCTCTGTTTATCAGTTATAGACGATTGGGCTAGTCTAGCAGGCACGTAAATCCAGGTAACATCTTATCTTAACCAGACTTGAGGATTGAGCAACTAGTCTTAAAGGTAGGCAAAATTCCGCCACACTGTCTAGTGAGTATAAATATTTTTTTGCTGCTTGTGACCTCAGACATTGACAAATGGCTAATAACAAATAACTAATAACTAATGACCAATGACTAATGACCAATGACTAATGACTAATGACTATGAAATTACTAATTAGCAACGACGACGGCGTTTCTGCTTTGGGGATTCGTACCCTAGCCAACTACTTGGCAGAAGCAGGTCATGATGTTAGTGTAGTTTGCCCAGATCGAGAGCGATCGGCAACTGGACACGGATTAACTCTCCACCAACCCATTCGCGCCGAAATTGTTGAAGGGATTTTTCATCCTGCTATCAAAGCTTGGGCTTGCGATGGTACGCCTTCAGATTGCGTCAAATTAGCGCTGTGGGCTTTGCTAGATACTCCCCCCGATTTGGTTCTCTCTGGCATTAATCAAGGTGCGAATTTGGGGACTGAAATCTTGTATTCTGGCACTGTTTCGGCGGCAATGGAAGGTCTAATTGAAGGTATTCCCAGCGTGGCCCTAAGTCTTATTAGTCACACATCTAAAGACTTTCAACCTGCTGCTAAGTTTGCCAAAATTCTCGTAGACCAGTTAGCCCAAAAACCTCTACCAGATTTAATGTTGCTCAACGTTAATATTCCTGCTGTGAAGTGGGAAGAAATTGCTGGAGTGACACTTACCCGTCAAGGAGTACGGCGTTACATTGATGTGTTTGATAAACGAGTTGATCCTCGTGGAAAAACGTACTATTGGTTAACCGGAGAAGTAGTTGAGGAGGTGGAACCTCCAACTGGATTAAATCTGCCTCAAAATGTACCGACAGATGTGCAGGTTGTACGTAAAAACTACATCAGTATAACCCCGTTACAATACAATCTAACTTACGCAACTGGACTAGATAAATTGTCTGATTGGGAATTCAATTTTCCCTGAATCATTTGATATATCAGGACAAAACTGGAGTTATTCAAATGCATCAGAGAAAAATGTAGGCTATAACGTAGGGGCACTCTTGAAATAACCGATACACATTCACCCCAAAAGCTAGAAAATTCTCCCTGACAGTATTTCATCCACATTTACACAATCAGCCAGAAACAGGGTATGCTGTTTTACCAATAAATCTTCCCTCTAATACAATCGGTGAGACAGCATAGACTTAGACAATTTAAGTAGTAATTTTTCCAGTTATCGCCCGCTCAGTCCAGCAAGCAACACCCATGTCTAGGATAGAGAATCAATTTACCGTACAATTTTGGGGCGTTCGCGGCAGCATCCCCAGTCCAGGGCCACACACCGTTCGCTACGGCGGTAATACCCCTTGCATATCAATGCAAGCGGGCGATAAACGCTTAGTTTTCGATGCTGGCACAGGACTACATGTTTTAGGGCAATCTTGGTTGCGCCAAATGCCGTTAGAAGGTCACATATTTTTTACTCACTCTCACTGGGATCACATGCAGGGTTTTCCCTTCTTTACCCCAGGATTTGTCAAGGGAAATGACTTTCATATCTACGGCGCGATCGCACCTGATGGATCAACCATAGAGCAGCGCCTCAACGATCAAATGTTACATCCGAACTTTCCCGTACCCTTGCAGATTATGCAAGCCAATTTAAAGTTCTACGACATTCGACCGGGGCAACCAATCCACATCGATGACGTTACCGTAGAAACAGCACCTTTAAACCATCCAGGAGAAGCCGTAGGATACCGTGTCAACTGGCGTGGTGGTGCTGCTGCTTATATTACTGATACCGAACATTTTCCTGACCGGCTCGATGACAATGTGCTGTGGCTAGCTCGTAATGCTGATATTCTGGTTTACGATTCTACCTACACAGATGAAGAATACCACTCCCCAAAAACTCCAAAAATTGGCTGGGGACATTCTACCTGGCAAGAAGCGGTGAAAGTGGCACAAGCTGCTAATGTCAAAACTTTGGTAATTTACCATCACGACCCCGCCCACAATGACGACTTTTTGGATTGTGTAGGGCAACAAGCCTCTGAGAAATTTCCCGGTGCTATTATGGCACGGGAAGGAATGGTACTTCAGATTCCTACCTCAGTAGCCTTATCAGAATCTTTTCCTGTTAGTAAGTTTTCTACCTAAAGATTGCGATCGCAGGAATTGGAGATTTTAGATTAGATTGGTGATCAGAAGCTTTCAGCAGTCATTGGTCATTAGTCATTGGTCATTGGTCACTTGTACAGAGTTTCGACTGCGCGGAAATCGAGCGTTCGCGTAGCGTCTCCGTTAGGAGAAGTCGAGATTCAACTACCGCGAATGCGAGTGCGTCTCGTAGAAAAGCCATTGGCGGAGCCTCTCGTAGAGAAGTATTGGTTATTTACAAAAGACAAATGACAAAAGACAAATGACAAAAGACAAGTTGGTACTAGAAAAGCTGTCCTCCTGTCGGCGGTTTACCATAAGGTAGCTTCATGCTGATAGCTAAAATAAACCTAAAATCTCAGAATCCACGTGCTAAATTTGTCTCAAAATGGGTGTTCTGTGTGGGTTGCTTCTTCTAGCGAAGGGCTGCTAACGCCGACTGCTGTTGCCCTTGGCAAGTTTGATGGTGTTCATCTTGGTCATCAAAGGGTAATTCAACCAGTCTTGCACCCTAGCGATCGCTTGTCAGTAGCCAGTAGTCCCCAGTCAAAGGAAAATCAACAACTAACAAATCAAGAATATACCTACTCAACAGTTGTCACCTTTGACCCCCATCCACAGGAGTTTTTCACGGGGCAACCCCGGACTTTGTTAACGCCACTAGATGAAAAAGTCCAACAATTGCGATCGCTTGGGGTAGAACAACTAGTATTACTACCCTTTGACAAAGAATTATCTGCTTTGACCCCCGAAGAATTCGTCCAAAAAATTCTCGTCCAGCAACTGCAATGCCAGCGAATTAGCATCGGGCAGGATTTTTGTTTTGGCGAAAAGCGCAGTGGCACTGCTAAAGATTTGCAATTAATCGCCGCCAAACACAATATCCCCGTTACCATCGTTCCCTTACAAACTTATACAGGTGACTCGCCCACCCAAAGCAGTTGCGTCAGTACGAATCCAACCCAAGATGCCCGCATTAGCACTTCATTGATCCGTCAAACCCTTGAGCAAGGCGACATCGAAAACGCAAATTTACTACTAGGTCGCCCCTATACTCTCTTTGGTGTTGTGGTTCAAGGTCAACACTTGGGTAGAACAATTGGCTTTCCCACCGCCAATCTCCAACTACCAAAAGAAAAGTTTTTGCCCCGCCAAGGAGTTTACGCTGTCCGTGTTTTTACTCTTAGTGAAACATCAAATGCTGCTTCTAGTGAGAGCTTGGGCGTAATGAACATCGGCAACCGCCCAACTGTAAATGGTACTTATTCATCTGCGGAAGTACATTTATTCGATTGGTCTGGTGATTTGTATGGCAAAAAACTGGCTGTGGAACTAGTTAAATTTTTGCGCCCTGAACAAAAATTTGCTTCTCTAGAAGCCTTAAAAACACAAATTCAACTCGATTGTGTTGTTGCTAAAGAAATTTTGAGTGCTGAGTGGGAACAATAGATAGGGCATCGGGGATGGGCTGAAAAAGCAGAGGGAAAGAAATTCCTAATCCCCATTCCCCATTCCCCATTCCCCATTCCCCACTCCCCGCGCTGCATGAGAGAAAAAATTGACGCTTTAACACAAAATCTGGCTCTTACCATTGTTGGCAAAGCTGAGGCAATACGCTTAGTGCTAGTAGCCTTGCTAGGTGGTGGTCATGCCCTGCTAGAAGATGTTCCTGGTGTTGGTAAAACCCTACTCGCTAAATCTCTAGCTCGTTCACTGGATGGTAAGTTTCAACGCCTACAATGTACCCCTGATTTACTGCCAACTGATATTACTGGCACTAACATCTGGAACCCAAAAAGCGGCGAATTTACTTTTCTTCCTGGGCCAGTCTTTACCAATATTCTCTTAGCTGACGAAATTAACCGCGCTACACCCCGCACTCAGTCAGCTTTGCTAGAAGTTATGGAAGAACATCAGGTAACAGTTGATGGTGTCTCTCGTCCAGTTCCTCAGCCCTTCTTTGTCATTGCTACTCAAAACCCGATCGAGTATCAAGGTACTTTTCCCCTGCCGGAAGCGCAAATGGATCGGTTCATGTTGTCGCTAAGTTTGGGCTATCCTTCGGAGGCAGAAGAACTCCTTATGCTACAAAATCTTCAAAATGGTGTGAAGGTTGCTGATTTGCAGCCTTGTATTACTTTGGCAGAAGTACAGGAATTGCGTTACATCTGCTCTCAAGTAAAAGTAACAACTTCTTTGCAACAGTACATCCTCGAATTGGTACGGGCAACACGCCAAGATGAAGAAATTGCTCTTGGTGTCAGTCCGCGTGGCACATTAGCATTACAACGGGCTGCTCAAGCACTTGCTTTTCTATTAGGCCGTGATTATGCCATTCCCGATGATGTGAAGTTTCTCGTTCCTCACGTTCTTTGCCATCGCCTTATTCCTAGAGGAGGGCGGAATGCAAGAACTGTTGTTGAGCGATTATTGCGATCGGTTTCTATTCCTTAAGGTAAAAAAGGTAAATAAGGGTTGTTTCCCAATCTTGGTCTAATTGCTTTTTCTTGAAATACTACTAACAGAATCTGAAATCCAATGCAACCCTGTATTAAAGGAAGGGATATACTTAAATGCCCTTCTCTTGCTTGGATTTCAAATGTTAGGATTTCCTACAAAATAAGATAGAAAACAAATGAGTGAGTTATGAAGCAGGATTGATGCAGAAACTACAAGTATTTTGCTATTGACGATTTATTCCAGGTCGGATCGAGAAGATATTAGCGCAAATAAAATCTAAGATATTTTGGCTGATTTTTCTATTGAGTCAGGTTAAAACCGCCAAGATATTTTTCGTTACATAGTCAGTGGTGTGCCACTGTGATTAATCTTAAGAGATGTATAAACGCAGAGCTACTTGCCATTACTAAAACTACTTATACAAAATTTGAAACACTGTCAATACTGCGTAAGTCTTATGATTAGCACAAGCGCCACTTCTAAATATCTGGGAATGTGAGGAATGTCAATTTTTGTTAAGCGCAAAAACCGCGATGAGCTACGCTCCGCCCGAAGCGATGCCTACGGCGGGCTACACCAACGCCAAGGGTTACAGCAAAGTGCCGAACGTGAATTCAAACGCCAATTTTTCGGTTTACTTCTGGTAATTGTAACGTGGAGCCTAGCTATGGGTTGGCTTCTAGCCTTGGCAACTAACGCTCACAGCGCTACTCCCCCCGTCGAAATTGGCACTGTTGACGTAGTACCTGCACAGTACCAACTGGGGCAAGAACTGTATTTGGAAAACTGCTCCACCTGCCACATTGCCTTACCACCAGCCGTTTTACCCACCCAAACTTGGAAAAATCTCCTGCAAGACTCGCAGCACTACGGCGCACAACTAAAGCCTTTGGTCGATCCGCCGCGCATTTTGGTGTGGAAATATCTTTCAACTTTCTCGCGTGTGCAGCGAGACGACGAAGAAACACCTTATCGCCTCAGTAACTCACGTTATTTCAAAGCTTTACATCCAGGAGTTAAGTTACCACGTCCCGTGCAGCTTGGCAGCTGTGTCAGCTGTCATCCCAGCGCTAGCGACTACAATTTCCGCCGCCTGACAGCAGAATGGAAGTGAGGAGTAGAGACGCGATTAATCGTGTCTCTACAGGAGTTAGCCCGGATTTCTCACAATACTGTGGGGAGTGTGGGGTAAGACTTCTTCCCCATCCTCCCACACCTCCCACACCTCCCACACTTCCCCCACTCCCTCTCTGGCCCCATCTGGGGGCAAAATGATACTATGAAGAAAGACTAAATATAAGATAAGAGTTAAAACCAATCAGTTTACTAAATGATTGGCTAGTTTTTCTCCTGTTTTTGAGGTAATTCTCATTTAACACCCATCCACAACCAAGACGGTTGGGTTGGGTTAAATGTTTATAATCAATGCCGAACCTTTAATCCCCATCCCCTTTGATTCAGTTCTATAATCTGCCATGCTAAAACTTTTGTTGGGCGACCCCAACGCTCGTAAGCTTAAAAAATACCAACCTTCTGTTACTGAAATTAACCTTTTAGAGGAAGAAATTAAGGTTCTTTCTGATGACGAGCTAAAAGGTAAAACCGTCGAATTTAAACAACGACTCGCCAAAGGTGAAACCCTGGATGACCTTTTGCCAGAAGCTTACGCCGTTGTTCGGGAAGCAGGACGGCGAGTGTTAGGCTTGCGGCACTTTGATGTCCAACTCCTTGGCGGTATCATTTTGCACGTAGGGCAAATTGCCGAAATGAAAACTGGTGAGGGTAAAACGCTCGTAGCAACCTTACCAAGTTATTTAAATGCCCTAACTGGTAAAGGTGTACATGTCATCACCGTGAACGATTACCTGGCTCGTCGGGATGCTGAATGGATGGGACAGGTGCATCGGTTCTTGGGGTTGAGTGTGGGGCTAATCCAGTCAAGCATGACTCCCAGTGAACGCCAGAAAAACTACGATTGCGATATCACTTATGTCACCAACAGCGAAGTCGGCTTTGACTACCTGCGGGATAACATGGCGACATCAATGGCAGATGTGGTGCAACGTCCATTCAATTATTGTGTAATTGACGAGGTAGACTCGATTCTAATTGATGAGGCGCGGACACCTCTGATTATTTCTGGACAGGTGGAAAGACCTACAGAAAAGTATCTGCAAGCTGCTGAAATAGCATTCACACTCAAAAAAGACGAGCATTATGATGTAGATGAAAAAGCTCGTAACGTGCTATTGACAGATGAAGGCTTTGCAGAAGCCGAAAATCTTTTGGGAGTCACAGATTTATTTGACCCAGAAGATCCTTGGGCACACTTCGTTTTCAATGCGATTAAAGCTAAAGAACTTTTCCTCAAGGATGTAAATTACATCGTCCGCAATGGGGAAGTAGTAATTGTGGATGAATTTACCGGTCGGGTGCTACCTGGACGGCGTTGGAGTGATGGTCTACACCAGGCTATTGAAGCTAAAGAACACGAAGAGATTCAGCCAGAAACTCAAACTCTAGCGACAATTACTTATCAAAATATGTTCTTGCTGTATCCAAAACTCGGTGGAATGACCGGAACAGCAAAAACGGAAGAACCAGAATTTGAAAAAATTTACAAACTAGAAGTTGCAGTAATTCCTACCAACCGTGACAGAAGACGCGAAGACTTGTCTGATATGGTCTTTAAGACAGAACCGGGCAAGTGGGGTGCGATCGCCAAAGAATGTGCCGAAATGCACGAACTGGGCAGACCAGTGTTAGTGGGAACCACTAGTGTAGAAAAATCCGAACTTCTCAGTCGGCTGCTGAAACAGCTAGAGGTTCCCCATGAATTACTCAACGCCAGACCGGAGAACGTCGAGCGTGAAGCGGAAATCGTCGCCCAAGCTGGACGCAAAGGTGCTGTCACCATTGCTACTAACATGGCTGGTAGAGGTACAGACATAATCTTGGGTGGTAACTCCGAATATATGGCACGTTTGAAGCTGCGGGAATACTTCATGCCCCGCATCGTCATGCCAGAAGATGAAGATAGCTTTGGCGTTCAAAGACCAGCCGGATTGCCTACAGGACACGGTGGTGGTCAAGGCTTTGTCCCTGGTAAAAAAGTCAAAACTTGGCGGGCTTCACCAGAAATTTTCCCCACCCAGTTAACAAAAGAAACAGAGAAACTACTCAAAGATGCAGTAGAAATTGCAGTCCGTGAGTATGGCGATCGCAGTTTACCGGAACTGGAAGCAGAAGACAAGGTAGCTGTAGCTGCCGAAAAAGCTCCCATCGACGACCCTGTGATTCTGAAATTGCGGGAAGCTTATAACCGGGTTAAGCAGGAATACGAACAATTTACTACCCGCGAACATGATGAGGTAGTGGGAATCGGTGGTTTGCACGTAATTGGTACAGAACGCCACGAATCGCGGCGGATTGATAACCAGTTGCGCGGACGTGCAGGAAGACAAGGCGACCCTGGAACCACGAGATTTTTCCTCAGCTTAGAGGATAACCTACTGCGGATTTTTGGTGGCGATCGCGTTGCTGGGTTAATGAATGCTTTCCAAGTGGAAGAAGATATGCCCATCGAATCTGGGATGCTTACCCGCAGTTTGGAAGGCGCACAGAAAAAAGTCGAAACCTACTACTACGACATCCGTAAGCAGGTATTTGAGTATGACGAGGTGATGAACAATCAACGTCGTGCTATTTACGCCGAACGCCGTCGGGTGTTAGAAGGTCAAGATTTGAAAGAACAGGTCATCAAGTACGCTGAAAAAACGATGGATGACATCGTTGATTACTACATCAACATAGACTTACCCTCCGAAGAGTGGGAGTTAGAAAAGTTGGTTGAGAAAGTCAAAGAATTCGTCTATCTACTAGCAGACTTGCAGCCAAATCAATTAGAAGATATGACAGTCGGCGAGATTAAAGCTTTCCTCCACGAACAGGTGCGAATTGCTTACGACCTCAAAGAAGCCCAAATTGACCAAGTTCAACCCGGACTGATGCGCCAAGCTGAACGTTTCTTTATTTTGCAACGCATTGATACCCTGTGGCGGGAACACCTGCAACAAATGGATGCCTTACGCGAATCAGTGGGGTTACGTGGTTACGGTCAAAAAGACCCGCTAATTGAGTATAAGAGCGAGGGTTACGAACTCTTCTTGGATATGATGGTCAACATCCGCCGAGATGTGGTGTACTCGTTGTTCATGTTCCAACCGCAGCCGCAGCAGATGATGCAGGCATCATCAGAGATGGTGTAGGTAGAGAATATATCATGCAGAGACGCAGAGGCGCAGAGGCGTTTTTGCGTCTTTGTATTTTAAGGCATCTCTCAAAAATATTTTGTTTTCAGGAGTTTGCTGAAATGGGTAAGCTGATACTACCAAATCTTCAGGGTAAGCAAATGGGGCAAGTAATAGTTACCCTCACTGTCACGAATCGAATTGATCAAGTTTTAGCTCAAAGAGGTTTCATTTCTTCGGGGGAAGTTCGCTCTTATACTCTGGATAATGTTTTAGTTGATACGGGTGCGACTTTGCTTTGTTTACCTGCTAGCATTATTAGTCAACTAGGTTTAGTCCAAGGTGGAGAAGCCCAGGTAGAGACTGCTGCTGGAGTGCAGCAGGGGCGAATTTTTCGAGATGTAGAACTAAGTATTGGAGAACGTCAAGGAACCTTTGATTGTCTGGAACTCACAGAAGTACCTTATGCCCTTTTGGGTGTAACGCCAATGGAAGTTTTAGGATTAGAACCAGACCTTAAAAATCGGAAGTTGCGGATTTTGCCGATGAATTCTGAGCAAACTTATTTGAGTGTACTGTAAGCGATCGCTTTACATTCAATATTAAAAAGATTGGATAACTTTAGTAGTGCGCTCATTTCTCTTTGCTCAATGCACTTTAGGCAAACCTAATAAATTAAAATTTGTGAAAAAATGTGCTGTATTTCATCTTATAAGACTGTAGACTCAATGGTTTAACTCCTCACTTCAGTAGACGATAAATTTAAGTATTAGCTATGATATGAGGCGTTATTTGTTCCCAGCAAATCAATCTTTTAATCACTACTAGGCGCATTTATCCAAAAAATAATATGGTTAATCGACGATACTATTCTACACGTACAGGCAAAAATCCAGACGCGGTTCGCTTCGATTTACCCATACTTTGTCGTTTATTTCGAGAGAGATATATATACCAGATGAATATGAGTATATGGAACCAGCTTTAATTGAGTTGTTAAAACAGAAAGTTCTACCAATATTAAAAATTAAAAAATGAATATTCAAGAAGCTTTTAATGCTGCCGCAGGAGATTACGATAGCTTACGTCGGATTCTAATTCCCTGTTTTGATGACTTTTACAAAACAGCTGTTGAAATCATCCCAAGCGAGCGCACCGCACCGATAAAGGTTCTAGATTTGGGTGCTGGTACTGGACTTTACTCAGGTATGGTGCAATCTGTTTTCCCAAATGCAGAGTTCACCTTACTAGACTTAGCCCCTGAGATGTTAGAGAAAGCTAAGTTGAGATTTAGCAAAATGGGTAAATCTCCCAAAATATTAATTGGTGACTATATTGAGGCTGATTTGGGTGATTCCTACGACCTGATAATTTCTGCTCTATCTATTCATCATCTTTCTGATTTTGACAAAGAACTTCTTTATCAACGGATTTATAATGTCCTCAATCCTGGAGGGATATTTGTCAACGCTGACCAAGTTCTCGGCAAAACCCCTGATTTAGAAGAACTTTATCGTCAACACTGGTTAGATTCTATCCATGCTAAGGGTATCTCAGAAGAAGATTTTAAAGCTGCACAAAAACGCATGGAATACGATCGCATGGCAACCCTTGAGATTCAACTTCGCTGGCTAGAAGCGGCTGGGTTTCAAAATGTCGATTACTGGTACAAAAATTTTAGCTTTGCGGTTTTTGGGGGTTATCGACCGACTATTTAACTGCTATTTTTATAATCAAGATTCCATGCAAAATTGATTATTTAGCAGAACAGTAGCTATTAATTTCGTTAACTATTGAACTTTCTTCGGTACTACTTTTTTTCAGAGATACCAAAAAACCCTTTGCTGCTGGTAGATTCTTTTTATCTATAGCTCCTGCTGCATTATTCAATTCCTTGCTGATATTCTGATAGAGTGTGATAAAGCGCCCTTGAAAACCTTGCAACTTTTCATCTTTAATTTCGAGGGTTTTCATCTCTTGGGTAAGTGGATCTATCTTACCAGCTAGTTCAGTTAAAGCTTTAGAACCTTTTGCTGGATTGGGATTTTTACCAAATTCCTGACCTAAAGTAGATGCTTGATTAGCAACCTTGATGACTTTGTTACATTGAGCAACTTTACTTTCTCCACACCCTGCAAATAATAATGCGATCGCAGTAGTGACTGAAAGCATAAAACTTTGTTTAAATACGCGTTGCATAAATCCTATTATCTCCAACTAGGTTTTGGGAAAGTTGGGCAGCAGAAATAGATGGCCAGCGAAAATACTTTTTTCTAAAAATAATCTTGATTTCTGTTGCCCTGTTACTTTATACTTCATTTTTTCGATAACGTGTATGTAATTACACTTAAGTAGCAAAATTTAACATTCTCTAGTCGAGTTGCACTTTATTCTCCCAATTTGGGAATTAACTTCAATGTCGCAGCAGTGTTATCTGTGACATTCTTTTGTTGCGATAACATTTGGTGATATTCAATATTGCGCCAAGAGTCAACCATATCGTTGTAGTGGGTATGGAAAGCATGGCCTGATTGTCCGGGTGTATGAATTGCAACTGAGTTATCTAAATTTCCCAAATCTACGATCATCCGTAGAGAAGGAATATCTGTCACCTCAAAGGATTTATTTGCTCTCCATCGGTTAGCATTCACTGTTTCGCCGTTACCAGCCGTCGCAAATGCACCACGATTAAATAAAGCTTCAATCGGTGCAACCCCAGATTTACCCAAGGTGGCATTACGGAAAGTAACAGTATGTAGTTTGCCCCAATTCCAGTTTTTCGGATCTTTGCTTTGAATCCGTTCTAGTTCATCCACGGCTTCTGTAAAGGATTGCCGCAGAATTTCGTCTCGGTTCTCAACTTTTGGGGTGTTGCGATTATCCCACCAAGAACTATTGGGCTGTTTTACTAAATTTGCTACCACAGCATACCAGCGATCGCCTCCATTCGGAAAGTATCTCTCAGGTAACTGATCGTGAAATGTGTCTCTTAGCAAGTGTTTCCAGAATACTTCAAACAAGGCAGCAGCCGATGATGTCATTCCCAACTGCAAATTCCAATCTTGCAAAAGTTTTTGGGCTGCTTGCAAGCGAGGAGTATCAACAGTGATAGATTGCAGTATCGGTACTAATGTTTGTGCATTAAGATTGCGATCGTCACCCTGTATCTGCTGCACATCTTCTAGAGAAATCGGTTCGGTTTTTTGTGAAATCATCTCAACGATGCGCTGTGCCCGATAGCCATAAACCCAATCTGCGGTAATTAAGTAAGGATATTTACGCATGGCTAAATTATTGGCAGTAGCAATATAGCCTTGAGACGGATTGAAACTTTTGGGTAACTTCTCAAAGTCAATATAGCCTTGCCACTCATATTCATCTGTCCAACCAGGAACGGGATAACGTCCATTTCCCTTGGCACGAATGGGGAATTTACCAGGCATTTGGTAGCCAATATTGCCATCAACGTCAGCGTAGACTAAATTTTGAGCCGGGACATCATAATTACTAGCAGCAGTGCGGAATTCTTGCCAGTTTTGGGCGCGATTGATTTGGGGAATAGCATACCCTAATTTCGAAGGTTCTAGGGCTGTCCAGCGCAAGGCTATAGCGTAGTTTTGAGGGATTTCTAACGGCTGACTTGGCTGGAACTCCTTCAGATTGGGTGAAACATCAGAGAGAATCGGCCCATGTCGAGTATAGCGCACCGTTTGCACAATCGGCTGACTACCCGCAACTTGAATCGTTTCTTGCACGAGTTTCATATCAACCCATTTGCCATTTACCTCATACTGATTGGGGTTTTTGGGATTGATTTTCTCGATGTATAAATCCATCACATCAGATAGTACATTAGTTACACCCCAGGCAATGCGATCGCTATGACCGATAATTACCCCAATCATTCCCGCAAAGGAAAAGCCTGTAACGTTGTATGGACATTCTGCACTCTTAGATATACAGTGCAAACCAACCTCGTACCATATAGAGGGTATTTGTACACCTAAGTGGGGGTCATTTGCCAAAATTGGCTTCCCTGTATCTGTAAGCTCACCGGATATCACCCAGTTATTGGAACCAATGCCTATCCCCGTAGGCCCTATGAGTTGTTCCAAAGCCATCATCGGCTTGGTAATTGACTCTATTACCTCCTCAATACCAAAGGCGGTGAATTGTGTCTCGTCAGAATTTTCATCCTCTCCTGTTTTCCCTTTTTGGAACTCAGGTAAAATCGCTGGCAAGTCTTGAGGATAAGGTGGATAAAGTTCTTCTACTTGAGTGGGGGTAAGGGTTTTAAGTAGTATGGCACGTTCAACTTCACTCTGGAAATTTGTACCCAAATCGTAAGCCATCACCTTCCCCCAAGTCAGAGAATGCAATATTTGCCAAGGTTCTGGCTTATACCCAGGATTGAGGAATTTTAGCACAGCATATTCTAGACTCAGGGCGTTACCTTGATGCTCTTTCAGATAAGCATTGACACCATCTGAATATGCTTCCAGGTATGCCTTCATCTCTGCATTAATTTCCTGAATTTCTTGCTGCGCCACCCTCGCCCAACCCATTGTCCGCAGATATCTATCAGTGTCAACCTGAGAGGAACCAAACATTTCTGAGAGTCGCCCAGAACCGATGTGTCGCCAAAAATCCATTTGCCAAAAACGGTCTTGGGCGTGAATATAACCTTGCGCCATAAATAAATCGTGAGAATTGGCAGCATAAATGTGGGGAATTCCCCATTTATCGCGCTGGACGGTTACTTCAGCTTTGAGTTCAGGTAGTTGAATTGTGCCACTCTCTTGCGGAAAGGATTGGCGCACAGTGTAGGTGGCGAATCCCACTAACAATAGCCCCACCACTAACAGCACAATTAAAGTTCTTTTGAGAATCCGAGGAAACCAACGTTTCCTGAAGTTTTTTATTTGGGCTTGCAGTGGCATTGTTTAGTGAAATCACGCGATGTTACAACGTTGATATTACAGTAGAGCGAGCAATATTGATTTGATGCCCAGAAAATTCTGGGGAAACTCCTCTAAAGAAGTTGGCTGGTTGAAAAAGAGGCAAGGGGAGTAGGGAGCAGGGGACAGGGGAGCAGGGGGCAGAGGGGAAAGGGCATGAAAAAGAGACAAGGAAGAGGTGGGAGACGGAGAGACTTGTTCGGTAAAATTCCCCCTTGTCCCCTTGTCCCCCTGCTCCCCTACAAGTCTATTGGTCAAAAAGCTTACTTCAAAGTCCCCAAAACGGGCGCTACCTCAACCTCTGAAATTTGCGGAACCAATAATCGATTAGCATAAATCTGAGGATTTGTTTGCGAGACTATGGCATAAGACTGGCGAAGATTAGCATTGACTGCCACAGTTTTCACGTCGTACATTTGCATCGCCATTTTGGGATAGAAACCAATACCAATAATCATCAGCAGAAAACAGGCAGCAATAAACACCTCACGGGGTCTAGCATCGTCGTAGACTGCATCTTCTGGCACGAAGCAATCTGTACCAAAACAAACTGTTCCCTCATCTTCTTGATTTTCTGAGCCTGCATTATTGATGTCGCATATCAGCGCTGCACCCTGACCATAAAAGACCTCTCGCAGCATGGAGAGTAAATAAATAGGTGTGAGGATAACTCCAACTGCGGCTAGAAAAACTGTGACTGTGCAGAAAGTTGAACTGTAAACGTCACTGCTTGTCATGCCAACGAATACCGATAGTTCGCCAGCAAAACCGCTCATACCGGGAAGTGCTAGAGATGCCATCGCGCTGATTGTAAATAGGGCAAAGACTTTGGGCATGGCTTGACCAATACCGCCCATATCTTTCATTACCATTGTGTGGGTGCGATCGTAAGTAACTCCAGCTAAGAAGAACAGCACTGATGCAATTAAACCATGCGAAATCATCTGCAACATCGCACCGTTGATTCCCAAATCAGTGAACGACGCAATCCCAAGCAGCACAAACCCCATGTGAGAAATCGACGAATAAGCCAAACGCCGCTTCATATTCGTCTGAGCAAAGGAGTTTAATGCACCATAGATAATGTTGACAACACCCAGAATGGCTAGAACTGGCGCAAAGTAAATGTGTGCATCGGGGAGTAGCTCAAGATTCAGGCGAATTAGTCCATATCCACCCATCTTTAGCAATACACCAGCCAAAATCATCGACACAGGAGAAGATGCTTCGCCGTGGGCATCAGGCAACCAGGTGTGCATCGGGAAAACAGCAAGCTTGACACCAAATGCAATCAATAACCCTGCATAAAGTAGCAGTTGTAGAGTAAGGGGATATTCTTTACTTGCGAGGGCAGTTATATCAAATGTCATATCACCGCCGCCGTATAACCCCATTGCCAAGGCTGCGACCAAAATAAATATAGAAGCAGCTGCGGTATACAACAAAAATTTCGTAGCCGCATAACGCCGTCTTTGCCCACCCCAAATGCAAACTAGTAAGTAGACGGGAATTAGTTCTACTTCCCACATAATGAAAAATAGCAACAAGTCTTTGGCAACGAACACCCCAACCTGTGCAGAATACAGCACCAGCATTAAAAAATAGAAGAGGCGGGGGCGGTGATCGACTTGCCAAGCTGAAAAAATTGAGAGTGTGGTGACAAATCCTGCTAGAAGCACAAGTGGTACTGATAGTCCATCAACTGATACTGCCCAGTTCAGACCCAACTGAGGCATCCAGGCATAACTTTCTACCAATTGAAAACTAGCACTGCTGGCATCGTAATGTTTCCAAAAGGCATAGCACATCAAGGCAAAATCTGCAATACCTACACCCAGTGCATACCACCGCACAAGCTTGCCATCTTTATCAGGCAGCACAGGGATGAGCAAGGAAGCAACGAGTGGCAGCAAGACAATCGCGGTAAGCCAGGGAAATTGATCCGCTATCATGTATATGAGGAAAAATACTTATTTGTTCGTCAATTATGTCATTTTACTAAAGTGTGTAACAATTTCTTAATAAATCTTTTTACAGGTAATCGTTTTGACTAAAAAACAATTACTGTTCAGGATATTTACGGTACTAATCCAGCGCGCAAAGCACGGACGGCAGCCTGTGTACGGTCAGCAACACAGAGTTTATTGAGAATACCTCTAACATGAGTTTTTACAGTACCGACTGTTAAATAGAGCCTTTTAGCAATTTCTGCATTGTCACACCCAGCGACAATCAACTCTAAAACATCCATTTCCCGGTGAGTTAAAGGATAGCTGACTATACTTTTCTCAACATCGGGATCAATACCTTCAATCAAGACTCTTTTTCCAGATGCGCCTCTGCTACCATCGGGGAAATCTTGACGTATTTGTTGTAGTACAAGGTCTGCGATCGCAGGATCAATCCATGAGCTACCTGCATAAGTCGTTTGCACAGCCTCAACTAGTTTCTCAGTTTCGATATCCTTCATGCAATAAGAATCTGCACCTGCTGCAAAAGCGGCTAAAACTGCCTGCTCGCTATTCTGCATCGTTAAAATTAGCAGCTTTGTGGTGTAATCTTCATTCTCTGCTTGATATTGCCTAAATGTGCGTGTTAGCTCAATACCATCCATGTCAGGCAAACCGATATCAATAGTGGCAACATCAGGCTTGAGAGTTTTCAGAAGCTTGATGCCGTCGGCTGCATTGGCTGCTTCACCAACAATGTTAAACTCTGGCTGGGTTTGTAAGGCAGACCGCAAGCCGATTCTTGTAAGGTTGTGATCTTCGATCACGAGGATCTTGATTTCACTCATAGTTGCTTAATTTTACTGTTATCTATCTAGAGTACAGATTAAAATAATCTCGTTCTTCTATTCGGTATCTTATACAAAAAGCAATGCTTTTGGTATTTTTCCTGAACTTCATCTACCATTAGACATAAATAACTTTATCTTGGAAGTTTTTCTTAGGCAAGAGTTTCCATCTGGGAATATAATTCAATCAAAAAACATTTTTATACATTCACCGGATGATAGATGTTTTATGGTAGACAATTTTTCACTGAAAATCCGCTAGCAAGCAAGAGTCGGTAACTATTAAATAATTACCATTGCAGTGGCTATGATAACGTAAATACAATAGATTAAGCGACCTTAACCTAAGACCCAGACACAAATATTGTTTGGAGAAGTAAACGAATAATCTACTCAGTAGAGAATAATATCATTAAACCAATTAATGCTAAACTTGCTTTATTTAACAGTATTTTTACTTATAAAGCAAGATACTCAATTCGGGAAATTTTAAAGGAAAATGTGAATCCTTAATAATTTCAGCGCTGGTAAAGTAAGCTATTACTAGATTTGCTAGCGATAGCCAAGCACTTCTTTTTTTTATTCAGCCATGTCTTTAACTAAAAGTGTCAAAAAAGATAAAATTCTCGCTGTCGATGATGTTTTTGACAATCTACTGGTCTTAGAAGCAGTCCTAGAAGATGAGGGCTATGAAATTAGCTTGGTGGAAGATAGCAAAATTGCTCTGGCTATGGTTGAGGAGTCACCACCAGACATCATTCTCTTAGATGTGATGATGCCGGAGATAGATGGCTATGAATTTACTCGACGCATTCGACAGAATCCGGCGTTGCCATTTATCCCTATTCTGCTGCTAACGGCTCACTATGAGTCTAGCGTTGTAGAAGGACTCGATGCTGGTGCAGATGACTTTATTCGTAAACCATTCGATCCTGATGAACTACATGCGCGAGTGCGATCGCTCCTGCGCCTCAAGCATAGCATCGACGAACGAGATCAGATGGCTAACCTGCGGGCAGATTTTGTCTCGCGTTTTACTCACGATTTACGTATACCGCTAGTAGCCTCCAACCGCGTCTTAAAATTATTGCTGGAAGGCAGGTTTTGCGAAGTTTCGCCACAATTGCAAGAAATCATTGATACCATGATTGGCAGTAATCAAGACCTGCTGGAAATGGTAAATACCTTGCTAGAAGTTTATCGTCATGAAGCGGGCTGTAAAACCTTAAAAATTTCTCCCTGCAATATTGAAGAACTAGTTAGTGAAGTTACCCAAGAATTAACTCCCTTAGCTGAAGAAAAAGGATTAGTTGTAAATATAGAGCGAGATGAAACTGCAAGCACTGTCATGGGCGATCGCTTAGAACTGCGGCGAGTTTTAACAAATATTATCGGCAATGCTATCAAATTTACAGACAAAGGTTCTGTAGATATTCACTGCCATCTCACTCCAGAAGATGTGACTATTGATATCCAAGATACGGGGCCGGGAATTTCTAAACAAGATCAGGCAATATTATTTGAGCGATTTCGCCAAGGTAAACACCAGCGATCTGGTAGCGGTTTGGGACTATATCTATCTCGCTGTATTATCGAAGCACATCAAGGCACAATTGATGTAACATCTGAGCCAGGGCAAGGTAGTACATTTACTATTCGTCTACCTGTAGCAGCCGACAATTAAAAGTGAGGAAATTTTAGAATAAAAAATAGTGTTCACAAACAAAATCCGTGAACAGTGACACACTCCGCACACTGAAATTGGTACTCCAATTTCAGTGTGGGCTTCTCAACCAATCCGGCTATTGCTTAGGAGGCGTTGAGCTTTAAGAATCGCATGTCCGTCGGCTCTATTCTTTATATTTACTACCGCGTTATGGTCACGATTAAGACTGCACCCACACAGACACAAGTGCCATCTTTCATACAGCTTTTTAGAAACTTTTACCCCACAACTGGAACAATCTTGTGACGTACCCGATGGATTGACTGCAATTACCAAAATTCACGAGATTTAAACCGAGGTCGTCTACTTCGTTTTCCGTTGCTATCACCTTTTAAAAAACGGTCAAACGTCACTTTCACTCGCTTAACTATATCCTGTAGCACCTGCGAGTAAATTTCACCGTACCAAGGATGAGTTTTTTTGAGATTTAGTAGCGTTTTATTTTGTGAATAATAAGTCTGGGTTATTCCGCAATTCTGGTATATGGCAGATAAGAGGACAGGCATTAATTGATGAACGATTGCGCTCATACCAATCAAATCTATCAGCCAACAAGAAATTATATTGAGCGCATAACATAGACAGCCATCTGTCTATCTCAATGGCTTGTTTTGTTGTTGGTCGTAGCTTGTATTGGTACGCTGTCCTCACAACTCTTGCCTCAACCATTAACCCTTTTTTATCACTCTCGCTAAAGTATAATTAAGTGCGATTGCAAAAACTGAGACAGAGAGTATGGTTGAGCCTCGCCCACCCGTGCCCACAGTCAAATTTGTGGATGAATATTGCCAGTTGTATCAAAACCTATTCCCAGAAGTTAGAAGTTTTGAATCTTTTAAGTACCTACATATAGGATGTCTTTCTGATGTAAAACGTAAAACTCTACCAGAAATAGCGAAAATTGTAGGACTAAATAATCATCAAGTATTACACCATTTTTTAACAGAATCACCTTGGGATATAAAAAAATTAAGAAGGCAAAGATTAGAATTAATATTACATATACTTCAAGGTCGCCCAATAATACTAATTGTTGATGAAATAGGTGATAAGAAAAAAGGGAATACGACTGATTATGTGAAACGACAGTACATTGGTAATTCAAGGTCTAGCAGAAACTGGATCTGCATTTGTAACAACTAATGAATGATCACTGGAAGATCATCTACTCGCTCTGATGTAGTGTTTTGCAACTGTTATCTAGCCGCCTCAATTATTAGTGAGCACCTTTGCAGACTACACTTTCAGGCTGTTATTTGGCTATTCTATTTGTGAAATGAGCGAACCGACCGGAGGAACAAAACAATGATTAACAAACAACCTGCCAAGTTCACAATGAATGCCAAGCAGAAAGAGATATTTCATCAACTGACAACTAAACAGCAAATAAGACTGTTACAGGTTTTAGAAGCCCGACAATCCCAAACTGGTCAGAGAAGGATTAAGCCATCCAACCGCGCCAAGACTAAACAGGTTTATCAGGATGACTCCCAAGACATTGTTAATCAGTACCAAGACCACCTGGATTAATCCTTTGTCGAAATGTTTCGATAGCCTGGGAAATATTTCGATTTACCCACGCCAGCAAGGGAATCTAAGGACACCTAGAAGTTTTACAGGTCTACCCCTAAGTTAAAAATTTGAGATATCTCTACCAAACCATCGTTAGATTATCTTATGATTAAGACACGTTTAGGACAATCTAGGATGTTTTAGGACTGCTAAGTATCTCTTGAAAAAGCCCGTGACGAGGATTGAACTCGTGACCTCACCCTTACCAAGGGTGTGCTCTACCACTGAGCCACACGGGCGAAACATAATTCCGATTTTTCAGCTAGAAGTTAAATGCTGGGAGTTTTGATGCTTACCCAGACATTATAACTTATAACTTCGTAAGTGGTGGGCCGGGCTGGATTTGAACCAGCGTAGGCGCTAGCCAACGGATTTACAGTCCGTCTCCATTAACCACTCGGACACCGACCCGATTTGTCTCACGATTTAAAATCTTAGCACCACCTTTTATAATTAGCAAGTGGTTAGAAAAAATAACTTTTAGGTAGAGATCGCAACAAAACTGCGTCTCTACCTTATGGATAAAAAATACTGGTTACACGCTCATCTCCAGCATTCGTTGCATTGGTCGCAGTGCAGCCAGCCGAATATCCTCTGACATGGTAATTTCGGGTGTGCGATTTTTCATTGCCCAGTAGAGCTTTTCTAGGGTGTTTAACCGCATAAACGGACATTCGTTACAAGCACAGTTATTCATCGGCGGTGCAGGAATGAAGTGCTTGTCAGGAGCTAATTTTTGCATTTGGTGAATGATTCCCGGCTCTGTCGCAACGATAAATTCCTTGGTGGGGCTGCTTTGACAATACTTGAGTAAAGCGGCTGTGGAGCCAATAAAGCTGGCGTGGCGCAATACACTACTTTCACATTCTGGGTGTGCGATCGCCTCTGCTTCGGGGTGGGCAATTTTTAACTGGACAATTTTCTTTTCCGAAAAGGTTTCATGGACAACACAGCTACCTTGCCATAACACCAAATCTCGTCCAGTCTGTTCCATGACGTACCGCCCCAAATTGCGATCGGGGGCAAAAATAATCGGCTGTTCCTTCGGTATCTGCTGCACAATTTTCACAGCGTTGGAACTGGTGCAAATAATATCGCTCATCGCCTTGATATCAGCAGAACAGTTGATGTAAGACACCACCAAATGATTCGGATGTGCTGCTTTAAAAGCTGCAAATTCGTCTGCTGGACAACTGTCGGCTAAAGAACAACCAGCATTCAAATCTGGTAAAAGTACTAATTTATCGGGATTAAGGATCTTTGCTGTTTCTGCCATGAAGTGAACACCAGCAAAGACAATTACATCCGCATTGGTTTTTTCTGCGGCTTTCGCTAGTTGTAATGAATCCCCAATAAAGTCGGCAATATCCTGAATATCTGGCTCTTGATAATAATGTGCCAGGATAACTGCGTTGAGTTCTTTTTTGAGACTCTCAATGGCGGCAAACAAATCTAGTGGTAGTTCACCCAGTTGGGTTTTTTCTCGTTGAGCTAGTGCAGTAGTAAACACAGTTTAGGGGTGCTTTATGTTGCAAATGTATGTCCTGTGGATTCAATTATAGTAGTTTTTACCAAAAATAGTGGACGGTTGATATTTTGGGGTTGTGTCCAAATCGGGCTGAGTTTCATATCCTGGAGATAGACGGCAAGGAAAGTGGCATGACCAGTCAGAAAACTCAATCGATAAACCTCAAAATTGCTGTAGTTGGAGATATTCACGACCAATGGGAAGTGGAAGATGGCGTTGCACTCAAGCATTTGGGTGTTGACTTAGTGCTGTTTGTCGGGGATTTTGGCAATGAATCGGTGGAAGTGGTCAGAGCGATCGCATCTCTCGATATTCCCAAAGCAGCCGTGATGGGCAACCACGATGCCTGGTACACCGCCACTGAATGGGGACGCAAAAAGGCTCCTTATGACCGCTCTAAGGAAGACTGGGTACAGGAACAACTCGATTTATTAGGCCCGTCCCATGTCGGTTACGGTAAGTTGGATTTTCCCGCTTGGAATTTAACTGTAGTGGGGGGTCGTCCCTTTACCTGGGGTGGCCCAGAGTGGAAATTCGCGGAAATCTGTAAAGAACGTTACGGTGTGACGAGTTTGGAAGAATCCGCCGATCGCATCGTGAAAGCGATCAAAAGCGCCGCCTACGAGACAATTATATTTTTGGGTCACAATGGGCCTAGTGGGTTAGGCGATCGCCCCGAAGACCCCTGCGGCAAAGACTGGCATCCAATTGGCGGCGACTTTGGCGATCCAGACTTTGGCGAGGCGATTTCTCATGCCTTGACTGCTGGTAAAACCATTCCTCTGGTGACATTTGGTCACATGCACCGAGATTTACGCCATACCAAGAAGGTGCAACGCAAGCCCATCTTTAGAAGTCCAGAGGGGACAATTTACTTAAATGCGGCAAGTGTCCCCAGGATTGTGGAAAATGACGGCGAGAAGTTGCGTAATTTTTCCATTGTCACCCTAGAGGCGGGTGTGGTTTCGCAAGTTTCCCTTATTTGGGTGGGGAATGACTTTCAGGTGGCTTCAGAGGAAATTTTGTACGAGCGATCGCGTATTGTGTCGTAGACATTCGCATCCAGTAGTGCAATCTGCGTAGATAATAGGGTATAGTATGATCTGTCAAGTTTAGTGCTAACCAACAAAAGCGCCTGAATAGCGTCTGAAACTAGGATCAGCACAAGTTTGACAGATTTACTGGAGAGGTGGCAGAGTGGTCGATTGCGTCCGACTTGAAATCGGATGAGGCTAAAACCTCCGGGAGTTCGAATCTCCCCCTCTCCGTTGCATAAATTTTGTTATCAAGTGCCACATCTGTTTTGCATCTACGGATATATCCAAATTGATGCACAAACAGTATTTGGTTAATTACTGATGAAAAACCTCAACATTAAAGAAGAAGCCCGGAAATTGATTGACAAATTGCCAGAAAATTCCACATGGGATGATTTGATGTACCAAATTTATGTTCGGCAAACCGTTGAAGCTGGACTAGCGGATAGCAAAGCTAGTAATGTTATTTCTGTAGAAGAAGTGCGGAAAAAATTTGGACTGTCAGAGTGAACGATCAAGCTTTTCCTTCTCCGTTGAGTTTTTCATGAATGAGTGAAGATGGAAGGCTGGCGTTCGTGTTTACCTTTGTTTTACAAAACAAAGTAATTAGTTATTTAAACATATCAAAAATAGTCTGACTTAATCCTATATGAGGGTTAAATGTTGGTATGGAGTTGGTGATTTGTGGTGTATATACATCTAGCAGTAATTCTGGATCAACCACAGGTAAATTGTTACTCAAAACATAAGAATTTCTTGTAACTATCAATACTGGTTGACCTTGGTACAAAACGATAGGAGGATTGAGGCAGTAAATATTGTAAGGACTGTACAGGCCATATTGACTACCATATAATCCATAGGAATTCCGAATGCTGTATATACCATAGGAACCACCGTAGATACCATGAGGATTACTAATAGAGTTTTGGTCGTATAGATTACTTGATAAAACACCTAAAAATTGTCCATCAGCAGCCCATAATTGAGCCACACCATTTACGGAAACGAGAAAATCTACAATTGACATAGGTTTTTACAATAAAAACTTATTTTCTCCAGCTTCATCCCCTAAGAGTGGCAACAACCTCAGCAAAAATGCCTAATTTGTGGATTTGGTAGCGTGGTATATTTTTAGCGTAATTAAATAGGATTTTACATAGAAAATATTAAAGCGAAAATATGACTTAACAAGTGCGATCGCTCCTCTCACTCCATGCTTGCATTATGCTATCATTTTGATAAATTCTACTTTGAGGTAAAGCGATGGCTACCCTTTATGTAAGAAATTTACCCGATGATTTGTATGCAAAATTGCAAGAGTTAGCGGCATCTGAACACCGTTCCATTAACGCCCAAGTCATAACTCTGTTAGAACAAGCTTTAAAAACTGAAGCACAGCAAACAGAAGAAGAAAGACGAAAGAATGTCCCAAAACTTTTAGAGGAAATCCGTCTTCGCCGTGAAAAGCTACCAACTGATATCGAATGGCCTGACAGCACTGCCATGATTAGAGAAGATCGGGACAGATGACAATTCCTTTTAGGTGCGTCGTGGATGCCAGTGTGTCCGTTAAGCAATTTATTCCTGATCCGCTAACAGCCAAGGTTAATCAACTGTTTGCTCACCTTGCCTATCCCCAGACAGAAATCTTTGTACCTGACCTGTTTTACATTGAGTGTGCAAACGTTTTATGGAAGTATGCTCGTGCAGGTAGTTACGATGTTTCTCTGATTCAAGGGAATTTAGCTAGTCTGAAAGCTTTCCCTTTGCGTGTTGTCTCAACGGCTGATTTGATGGCGGATGCAGTTGCGATCGCATTAAATTATGAAATCTCCGCCTACGATGGCTCTTATATCGCGCTTTCACAGCAGGTAGGTGCTACTTTGCTGACTCTCGACGGCAAGCTGGTGAAGGCTTTAGCCGCTTCGTCTTACAATGTTTGCTCGTTTAATGACTTCGAGGTTCCGCCGTTGGAGTCAATGTAGAAGCGATCGCCTTTCCTCACAATATATTCAACCCCAAAGCATTGAATGAGGCTAAACAAATCGATACAAACTCAGAATTGGGGAAATTAAATTTTTATCACTGACTTATCTTAGTTGCAATAAAATTAGTTTATAAAGCAGGGAATAAACCTGCTGTTTTTTAATATTCAATTGTCAAAAATGCCTTTTACTTATAACCGCACGGTTCGCTTTCAAGATACTGATGCTGCTGGAGTAGTTTATTTTGCTAATGTTTTGGGTATTTGCCATGAAGCTTATGAAGAATCTTTAGAAGCATCAAGTATTAATTTCAAAGATTTTTTTACTAATCCTTCTGTAGCTTTTCCCATTGTTCATGCTAGTGTCGATTTTTTGCGCCCTATGTTTGGTGGGGACAAGTTACTGATTAGTTTAATACCCCAAAAAATAGGTGTTGAGAAGTTTGAAATTACTTATGAAATTGCTGTGGCTGAGGTGGTAGTTGCTAAGGCTATTACTCGCCATGTTTGTATTGATGTGAGTAGTAGAAGTAAGCAGGAATTACCTGATGAGATAGTTCAGTGGTTGGAGACGAACCGCAGAGACGCAGAGGACGCAGAGAGAAGAAGGTCGAGAGAGATTATGTGATGGAATTTTGGAGGAATTCTGTGGCTATTTGTTGTAATTTTTGGCGGTTAATTTTACCTTGAGAGTTACGGGGTAAGTTTTGCTGGGGAATCCAATATTTAGGGATTTTAAATTTGCTGAGTTTGTCTTTGAGTAGAGTTTGGATTTTTAAGGCAGAGGTATCTGATTTTTTGGGAATGTAAATCGCTGTTAAAGCTTGTCCCCAGTGTTTATCTGGAATGCCAATGACATAGACATCGGCAACCATTTGAGTCGATTGTATAGCTGATTCAATTTCTGCTGGATAAATATTTTCTCCACCTGTAATAATTTTGTCGCTGTTACGTCCAACTATATTTAAATGACCTTGGTCGTCTAAAAAGCCTAAATCATCTACTTGGAAATCAGTTTGATTTTCTCTGGTTTTAGGATAGTAACCAAGGGCTAAAGATTTAGCATGAATGTTAATACTTCCAATTTGATTGGAATTTAAAATCTCGCCTTGCTGATTGCGAATAGTTACTTTTGCATGGGGAAGAATCTGACCACTGCTAATTTTACCTCTCAGAAAATCATCCGGTTTGAGGGTAGCAATTTGAGAGGCGGTTTCTGTCATACCATAGGTAGGTGCTAATCGGATGCGGTGAAATCTGGATTTTTCTAGTAGTTCGTTCCATGCTGGCGCACCTCCCAAAAGTACAGTATTAAATTGGGATAGCCATTCAGTTAATTCTGGATTTTGCAGGAGGCGTTGTAACTGTGTTGGTACTAAAGATATGAAAAATTCTGATTGTTTAATATTTAATATTTGACCGGATTCTACTGCTTTAAATGGTTGAATAGCTAGTTTACCTCTGGTGGTGAAAGAACGCAGAAATTGCATTAATCCGCTAACGTGATGTAGCGGTAACACGCAAAATGAATTGACTTGTTTGATTTGAAAGTATTCTGTAAATCCTTTTACCGATGAGATGAGAGTTTCCCAAGTGTGGATGGCAAATTTAATTTGTCCTGATGAACCACCTGTGGGAATCAGAATCAGTGCTGAGTGAGAGAGTAAAAAATGGGGAGAGACGAGATTAATCGTGTCTGTACTTGGGAGTAGGGGAGTGGGAGAGTCGAGTAGTTCTCCCCAAATGATGTCTGGCTGTACTAAATCAAAGACTTGTTGCCATTCTTGTGTTCCCCAATCGGGGTTACAAAGAAAAACTGGACAATTAGCTGCACAAGCAGCTATAAAACTTGCTAAAAATCTTAGTGGTTCGCGTTCGGCTAAGATAATTTTTGGTGGTGTTCCACACGCTGAGAGTTGTATTAGTTCTAAATATAATTCTTGAGCTATTTGATTAAATTTGCGGCTGTTGTAACCGATAAGCCAATCATCATGAGTTAGGTTATTAAGACAGTCTAAAGGCTGTTGCATAAACTTTGAAACCACGTTTCTTCTTGTTCAAAAAAATGGTCTATGCCAAAACCAATTGCCCTATTATTTCGGGATAATTCGGCTGCTAGCTGGAGTGCTGCAAGTCTAGCGATCGCAGTTTCAAACACTGACGAAAATACAGTATCAATTTCATGCTGGTGGCAAAACTTTCTCAGACGAGATGGCGATCCAACGATCCCAGGCTTGATCACAAAAATCCCTCGCCAACCTTGTTGATAACAGGCGGCGAGTTGTCCAAGTGTGGCGACAGATTCATCTAAAGCGATCGCAGTTTCATAACTCGTACTCAATTCCAACATTCCCTGAAATTGCTCAATGGGTAGCGGTTGTTCGATAAATTCAATTTCTAGGGGTAGTTCTGGATTTGCTTTGAGATTGTCGCAAGTCCGCAGCCATAAGTTAGCTTCTTCATAGGTGAGTCCACCGTTGGCATCTAATCGCAGTTTGGTAAAGGCTGGTAAGGTGTGTATGAGTGACTCAAAAATTTTTAGTTCATCAGCGATCGCATCCACACCAATTTTCCACTTAAACGTGCGATATCCCTTCTGCCATAGAGTTTTCCATTGATTTAAAGCCGCTTTCCCAGATGGTAATAAACCGCTATAGCGCAAGGAGTGAAGTGCCGAGGATAAATTTAAATTTTCCTCCTCTGCTCCCTTGCTCCCCTGCTCCCCTGCTCCCCTGCTCCCCTGCTCCCACGCTGACTCAAAGCCAAATTGACAAGCAGGTAACTTATCTGGAATAGAGAAAATTATCTCGTCTGTGATTTCTTCTGGGAGTTGGCGACAAAAATCTAAGGCTTGTTCTAGGGTTTCGGAACCAAACCAGCTAATGGGGGCAATTTCTCCCCAACCGAGTTTACCTGATTCATCGGTGAGACGGAGAATAATACCTTCACGAATATCCCACTTACCATGATTGGTGGTAAGCGATCGCAAAAATCTTCGCTGATATGAACGAAATTTAAATTGATAACGCATCAATTAGTAATTGCTAAAGCATAAATCCCAACCCTAGCAGCAAGCAAGCCCAGAAATGCACGGCTACGGCGATGAATTTACAGTTACTAACTTTGTCAGGCTGGTTGTGATTTTCTTGGACATGGCGGCATAATTTGACAGCGAAGGGTAAACTCACCCAACTCAGCAACGTCCAAGCTGGAGAAATCCCCAATAGCACAAACAGCAAGGTGAGGGGATAAATGCTAGCAGTAAACCAAACTAGGACTTGGGCCCCTTTTTGGGTTCCGAGACGGACGATAGGCGATCGCTTACCTGCGGCTATATCATCCTTAACTTGGTGAAAATGTGAGCAAAACAAAATTAGGGTTGTGGCAATCCCAACAATCACTGAAACTGCTAAACTTGTCATTGACCAAGTTTGCGTTTGGCTGTAATAGGCTGCCTCCACTGCTAAAGGGCCAAAAGCAAAAAAGCAAAGAATCTCGCCTAAACCCTGATATCCTAAGCGAAAGGGAGGCCCTTGGTACATATATCCCAAACCACAGCATAGTAGAATGATGGCGATGACAGTTAGGTCATGTTGCCAAAAGGCGATCGCTAGTATGCCCAGCAACCCCAAACCTAAACACAAATTTCCTATCCAAAATATTAATGGCTTATTGCTAGTTAAATTCACTAGAGAATGGTGCTTATTTTGATCGATACCTGTTTCAGAATCAAAGACATCATTACTGATATTTTCCCAGGCAAGAATTAAAATTGCCGCAGCTACAAAAGTAGAAAATACTGCACCATTAAACATTTTAGTTTCGGCAAATGCGACTGCTGTTCCTACCCAAATGGGCATAATGGCAACGCTATACATGGGCGGTTTAATCGCTGCCATCCATAACTTAGTGTTGGGATATAAAATTTGCTTGGTAGTCATCAGTTGTGATTAATTAAATTACCGGAATATTACTCACACTTTAGATTTTATGATTTAAAGAGACCCTAGATATGGGTGATATACAAACAATTGTCACTTTTACTATGGCTTGTTAGCCTTGTGTTGTTAACACTCACTCTCACATTGCAGTCTTAGGCTGAAACTGTCTTATCATGGTCTAGGAACACCATGAACAAAGCAAATCCTACGCTGGTGAAATGGCAACTTAATATGTTACCTGTAAAAATACGACCACGATTAATTACACTTTAGGAAGTTAACTTAAAAAAAATTTACTATAGATCCATGACAGTTTCACCATGTCGTAGCAACTTGTTTGTAGAGCGCAAAGATTTATATCAATTTCTGCTATCAGTCCAAGAAAAGTGCCTCCAAAATAATGGCAAGCAAATTGTCAGTATCTCTCAAGAGATCGATTTAGTTGATCCTTTACTTGTATTGGATCAACTTACACAAGCAAATGAAATAAATTTTTACTTTGAGGACAGAGCTAAAGGAGAAGCGATCGCAGCAATTGATTCTGTAGCAAAATTACAGATTGATGGTGCAGATCGTTTTACTCAAGCTGAATATTTTATCAAATCTTGTCTAAAAAATATAATTAATTTTGGTAACGTTAATCAACCTTTTTCGGGGCCTCACTTTTTTTCTTATTTCAGCTTTTTTGATAAAAATGCCCAAGTAGATTATCCATTTCCATCTGCTACCATTTTTCTTCCACGTTGGCAAGTAGCTGTGAAAAATCAGCGTTGTATATTAGTAACAAATATAATTATTAATGAAAATGCAAATATTCAAAGGTTGTTGGAGAATCTGCAAAATAAAATTGAATTTATCCAATCTTTAGAATATTACTCTGCTAATATTGATTGCTTCCCAGCAGCCTTATATAAAAAATCTGTCACGAATGCTACTCAATTTAAACGTTCAGTAGTATCTGCTTTAGAAAAAATTAGGTCTAGTCATTTAAGCAAAATTGTATTAGCAGATATATTAGATGTAAAGTCAAGCAACCAATTTAGCCTAGTTAAATCATTAAATAATCTTAGACAAAATCATCCTAATTGTTATATTTTTTCTACAAGTAATGGTAAAGGTCAAAATTTTATTGGTGCAAGTCCAGAAAGATTAATTAGTATTAATAGTCAACAGTTAATTACTGATGCTTTAGCTGGTTCTGCACCACGAGGTAAAACCCCTGCTGAAGATGCAGCTAATGCCAATCGCTTACTAAATAGTGAAAAAGAAAAGCATGAACACTCACTAGTACTTAATTTTATAACTCAACGTCTATCTCAGCTAGGTTTATCACCTCAGATATTAGCGCCTCGCCTACGACAATTATCTAACATCCAGCATTTATGGACACCTATAAGTGCGATAGTTCCTACTAACATCCATCCATTAAAGATTGTCGGACAATTGCATCCTACGCCAGCCGTTGCGGGTGCATCACAAGATGTAGCTTGTGCCGAAATTCGCCGTTACGAAAGCTTTGAGAGAGGTTTGTATGCTGCGCCTCTGGGTTGGATAGATTCTCAGGGGAACTGTGAGTTTATTGTGGGAATTCGTTCAGCATTGATTGATGGCGATCGCGCAAGATTGTATGCTGGTGCTGGTATTGTTGCGGGATCTGATCCTGAGAAAGAATTTGCAGAGGTACAACTTAAGCTTCAGGCGTTACTCAAAGCATTAGTTTAAAGTTAAGGTTCTTCAGTCGTTGACCTAGAAAATGCTATGAGCAACAACGTACTAGATAGCAACTTAGTGGATAATATGAAAATATTGTGGTTTTTTACGAAACCCTATCAACTATAAATGCTAAGGAAATAAGTAAAATGTTAGATATAAAGCTTTCTAAAAGTAGCGAGGAAGAACTTTTCCCGCCTCAAGAGTTTTTTAACGAGCAGTGGAAACTTTACCAAAAAATACTCGATAACAATTACATGGGACACCGTGAAATTTACTCTACACTGCGCGAGTTGCTCCTTGGACACTTTCAACAACCCTTTAAGATGCTTGATTTGGGATGCGGCGATGCTAGCTTTACTTCTCAAGCTTTGTTAAATAGCACGATTACTTCCTACCAAGGGATAGACTTATCTATACCTGCGCTAGAGATTGCTAAGGATAACATGGCAAAAATTCAATGCGACACAACCTTTACCCAAGGAAATATTTCCCAATTTGTTCCTGAATTGATGTCAAGTCAGCAAAATAGCTTCGATGTAATTTTAAGCTCTTTTGTTCTCCATCATTTAAGCCTTCAAGAAAAGGACTCGATTATTAGTCAGCTTAAGCATCTCCTCACATCTAACGGTGTTTTTATTCTCATTGATGTTGTTCGTAAAGAAGGAGAAGATCGAGAAACATATCTTAGATGTTACTTAGATAATGTACAAAAAGACTGGTCTTTAATTACTTCCCAAGAGTATTTAATGTTATCAAATCATATTTCTTCAAGTGATTTTCCTGAAACTCAAAAAACTTTTGATGAGATTTCACGAAAATACAATTTTACTCGCTTTGATTGCCTGTATAACAATCCACTTGATGCTACACAATTGTTGTGTTTTTACCGATAATCATGAAAAATTAGTGGAATTATTTATAGCGCTTCTCAGTTGAGTGCAATACAGACCTAACCCCCAGCCCCTTCCCTACAAGGTAAGGGGAGTAAAATTCAAAGCCTCTCTCCTTTTAGGAGAGAGGTTTGGAGAGAGGTGAAAGTATATTGCTTACATTCGAGAACCGCTATATATAGAAAGCCTCTTTCTTTGCAGAAAGAAGGCTTTAATAGTACTTCAAACTCGCCAAATACAAATGATTTGTTTTTGCACTTATTGCATTAAAAACTCATCTAAAAATCCTGATGAGTAAAAGCCTTAGCATTCGCGCCAGTGTAAGTAGCTACAATATGACCATCGCCAACCATTTGATATTTATATGTCACCAATCCTTCTAAACCAACGGGGCCGCGGGGAGGCATTTGTTGCGTACTAATCCCTACTTCTGCGCCGAAACCATAGCGGAAGCCATCAGCAAAGCGGGTAGAACAATTGTGGAATATGTTGGCTGAATTTACTAGTCCAAAGAAAGTTTCAACAGATGTTGAATCTTCAGTAATAATCGCATCGGTATGACGAGAACCATATTCGTTAATATGAGCGATCGCATCTTCTATAGAGTCTACAATCTTGATCGACAAAATATAATCGCTATATTCTGTTTCCCAGTCGGTTTCTGTTGCAGCTACAATGTTAGGTAAAATTTTCAAGGTGCGTTTATCACCTCTCAATTCTACATGACGTTCTTGCAAAGCTTCAGCAGCTTTTGGTAAAAACTCTGTAGCAATTGATTGGTGAACTAACAAAGTTTCAATGGCATTACAAACAGCAGGATATTGCGCTTTAGCATCGACGGTAATCGGAATTGCTTTAGAAAGATCGGCGGCTTTATCTATATAAAGATGACAAATACCGTCAGCGTGACCTAGTACCGGAATGCGTGTATTTTCCTGTACAAATCTGACAAATGAATTAGAACCTCTAGGGATAATTAAATCCACATATTTATCTAATTTCAAAAGTTCTAAAGTTTCTTCTCTAGTTGTCAGCAACTGTACCGCATCTGGGTTAACAGCAGTATGTGACAATCCTTGCTTAATTGCCTTAACTATCGCTTCACAAGAACGCACCGCTTCCTTCCCACATTTGAGAATCACACCATTCCCAGATTTGATTGCTAAGGAAGCAATTTGAATCGCCGCCTCTGGACGTGCTTCAAAAATAATCCCCAAAACACCTAAAGGACAAGTAATTCGTTTGAGAATTAAGCCAGTGTCAAGTTCGCGGTGAATCTGCACTTTACCAACTGGATCGTCTAGCTTACCGACATCTTGTACTCCAGCGATCGCATCTCTTAATTTATGTTCATCCAACTGCAAGCGCTTATAAAGCGGTTTAGGAATTCCTTCGGCATTAGCAGCTTCACAATCAGCAATATTTGCTTGTAAAATTTCATCTTTAGCTGATTCTAAAGCTTGCGCGATCGCAATAATTGCTTGATTTTTTGCCTCAGTGGAGAGAATCGCCAGTTTACTTGCAGCTTTGCGGGTTTTTTGGGCGATCGCAATTAGGGGAGAACCAATATCAAAAATAGTCATAGCAAAAATCTTTACTTTTTCTTCATCTTATCAATCTGAGTTGATCGTTGCTTATTGTCTTCCCCCAATCGGGTGAACCATCTGGGTAATCAATAATTACTCTGATCGGGTGAAGCAAAACCTGGTTCAAAAAACTTATTCTGTGAATATGAAACACAGAGACGGCAGAAGTAACAACTTCGCGGTTATATAAATATCTTAAATATTATTACAGGCATTATTTTAAATCATTAAATATGATTTATGCGTACCGTAGGCTAGAGAGACATTTATGTTTCTCTGGTCTTTTACTTTTGCAGATAATTTATACTGCGGGCTATGCTTTCGCGTTTGTTACTTCAGCGATGTTTACAAATAGCTACGTCCATGAAATTGCTGATTAAACAACTTTCAGACTTATGCGTTAAACTTCTTTGCTGCTTTTAACTAGGTTCGCCACTACTTTCACCAACTTATCTGGCTCGATGGGCTTAGATAGATGAACTTCAAATCCAGCTTCCAGAGCTAGGTTGCGTTCTTCATCTCTAGCATAAGCCGTCAGTGCTACAGCCAGAATCTTCTCTCCACAAAGGGCTTCTTGCGCGCGAACTTGGCGAATCAGCGAATAACCATCCTCGTCTGGCATTCCGATATCACTGACTAAAACCTTTGGTCTTAATCGAATTAACGCTTCCAAAGCTTCACCTACTGAGCTAACCGATGTCACCTGCGCTCCTGACTCTTCAAGAACAAAAGCAATTAACTCACAAGTATCGGCACTATCGTCTACAAGGAGTATTTGCAACCCATCGAGCGCTAAGAGATTATTGACTTTTACTTGACTATCTTTAATTAACTCCTCTGATTGCGGTTCTATTAGAGGTAACAGGACTGTAAATGTTGCTCCCCGTCCTTCCCCTTCACTAGCTGCATAAACTGTGCCAGAGTGTATTTCTACTAAGTGGCGTACAATTGCCAGCCCTAGCCCCAAACCACCGTCTACTCTAGTAGTTGTGCTATCAGCTTGACGGAAGCGCTCAAATATATAAGGTAGAAAGTCAGCACTAATTCCCTTACCTGTGTCAGAGACAGAAATCTGAGCATTTGAGTTTACCTGCTTCAGACACACTTCAACTCGGCCCCCGCTAGGTGTGAACTTGACGGCGTTAGAGAGCAAATTCCAGATTACTTGTTGGAGGCGTTCTGCATCACCTATAACCTCACCGACTGACGAGTCAAGGTTAGACTCAACTTGAATATCTTTAATCTCAGATGTGGGATATATAGCTTCAATCGCCGTCTTAATTACAATTACAAGATCAACTTTACGGAGATTTAGGCGGATTTTACCTTGTACAATGCGTGAAATATCGAGGATATCATCAATCAGTTTGCTCTGAAGTTTTGCATTTCGCTCGATTGTCACCAGCGCCTTAGAAGTAATTGCCTCATCCAATTTTCGATGACGAATTATTTGAACCCAACCCAGCATCGAGTTGAGAGGTGTACGAAGTTCGTGAGAGACAATTGCTAAAAATTCGTCCTTAATGCGGTTAGCTTCCTGAGCTTGCCAATAAAGCTGTGCATTTTCAATGGCGGACGCTGCGCGTTGAGCAAGTTCTTCAGCCATTGCTAGGTCTACAGTAGTGTAATAGCGCCCTAATTGTGTAGAAGCAAATACAATTGTTCCTAGCTTGTGTTGACGCACCTGCAATGGCACAACCATATAAGACTTAACTTGCAGTAAATTAAGGTATTCATCGTTCCATGCTTTTCTTTGTAACGAAGACTCAAGAATGTTTGTAACCAGTTCCGGCTTACCAGTCCGTAAAACCTTTGGTAGTCCATAATCTGCATCAATAGAAATTGGATAGCGTTGTCGGAGTTTTCGAACTAGTGCTTCTTTCTGTGGGTCAGATGCAGCGATGACTGGATTATTGAAAGCTGCCGAATTATTTTCAACGACATCCACAATGCACCAATCTGCGAGGGTAGGCACTGCTAATTGGGCGACGGTTGTTAGGGTATTGCGGTAGTCTAAGGAAGATGCTAGTACATGGCTTGCTTCAGCCAAAAAATTAGAGCGCCTTTGTGCAGCTTCGGCTGCAATTCGGGCAGCTTGCTCACGGCAAAATAACTGCTCACGCTCCGACTCTAAACGCCTACGCTTGCTAATATCGCGCATTAGCCAGCGCAGAGCAACTGGCTTACCCAACTGATTACGGACGGTAACTACTGTCAAAGCAACATCAAAACAAAGTTTTTCCCGTGGTTGCAAACACACTTCCCATTCTCCACCTCGGTCGAGATGCTGCAACTGAGTTAGGTAATAAAAAAAAGCTTGATGATCCGACTGTCCGATAAAACTAAGCAACGGTTTCCGAATCAAAAATCGCTGGGAGATATTAAGTAAGATAGTAGCGGTCTGGTTAGCTTCAAGGATAGTCCCATAAGTATCAGTTACCAAGTAACCATCAGGCGCAAAATCAAATAATTCTTGGTAGCGCTGACGCTCCTTCTCTACTGCAATTCGTGTTGCTTGTAGTTCCTCAGAGGCGATTTTCATTTCTTCTAAGGCGATTTGAAGTTCTGCAAAAGCTTCTGTTGTTAGCTCTTGTTGCGAATACCCCTCACTTGCAGTGCTTTGCAATAATTTCATCACCCGTGAGCGCAATATCTCTATTTGCCGACTAAAATCGTCTACATTCATGTTGCTCACTTTGCTAAGGCTAAAAAGCGCACGTGAGAGAAAAATCAAGCAAATGTAATTCTAACTGTACGCTCAAAGCGGAACTCAAAACATAGAGGTTTGTGTTGCCAAGGCAAGTTAGATCAGTGAATAAAACAAAAACACAATGTAATGGTCTCAACCTCTTACTACTATGCTACAATAGGCGGCTAATAAACAAATCTACCTAGGGTGCTGTACAGCTAGAAACATAATAGGTAGATTAAAGCAAATTGTTTTATAGCTTAAGGAGGGCCTGATGGTTACAGCAACAGTACCAGGAGAACAGGTCAAAATTGGTCAAACTCGGCTGCTGATTAACAATGAATGAGTAAATAGTGTCAGCGATGTCTACGACGGGCTACGCCTACGCCGATTTGAAACAATCAACCCAACTACAGGTGAGGTAATCTGTGAAGTCTCAGAAGCAGATGCCCCAGATGTAGATAAAGCAGTACAAGCAGCCCGCAACGCTTTCATTAATGGAGAATGGAGAAAGATATCTGCCGCCCGTCGCGGCGAGTTACTTTACAAGTTAGCTGATTTAATTGAGCAGAATATCGATGAGTTGGCGCGGCTAGAAACTCTCGACAACGGTAAGCCATTACAAGATTCATTCGGTGACTTGAGTTTAGTCATTGCCTGCTACCGTTACTATGCAGGTTGGGCTGACAAAGTACAAGGTAAAACTATTCCGATTAACGGGCCATACTTCTGCTACACTCGCCATGAACCTGTGGGTGTCGTTGGTCAAATTATCCCGTGGAATTTTCCCCTGTTAATGCAGGCTTGGAAGTTAGCACCAGCTTTAGCAACTGGTAATACAGTAGTTCTCAAAACAGCAGAACAAACACCATTATCAGCGCTGCGGGTAGGCGAGTTGATTATTGAGGCTGGTTTTCCGCCTGGTGTGGTGAACATCTTATCAGGATACGGCCCAACCGCCGGGGCTGCGTCTACGCAGGTTCCCACGATGCCATATTCTTTAACCAAGGGCAATGCTGCTGTGCTGGTTCGCGGCTGTTTGTCGAAGAAAAATGTTATGACGAGTTCGTTGCTAGAACTGTAGAAAGAGCAAGAGCGCGGGTTGTCGGTAATCCTTTCGATGCCAAAACAGAACAAGGGCCGCAGGTAGACAAAGACCAATTCGATCGGGTAATGAGCTATATCGAATCTGGAATGCGCGAAGGGGCCGAGATGCTATGTGGTGGTAATCAAGTTGGCGACAAAGGTTATTTTATTGCACCCACAGTCTTTGCTGGTGTCCGCGATGACATGAAGATTGCCCAAGAGGAAATTTTTGGGCCAGTGATGAGCATCATCAAGTTCAAAGATATTGATGAAGTCATTCAACGGGCGAATGCCACCATGTACGGACTCGCCGCCGCAGTGTGGACTCAGGATATCACCAAAGCCCATGCGATCGCTAACAATCTCCGGGCTGGTACTGTATGGGTAAATTGCTACGACGTATTTGATGCTGCTGCACCCTTTGGTGGATTTAAGCAATCTGGTATTGGGCGAGAACTAGGCGAATATGGCTTGCAGCAATATACCGAAGTTAAGACCGTTACCATCAAATTGTAGTACGACTTGAATTTAGCTTTAGCCATATTCATCCCCCTAAATTTAAAAAAATCTGTTTTAGGGGGATCATGAATGTGATATTTAATCTGGGGTGGGCATCATAAATATGCTTTGCATACAACCTCAAGATAATTCTGATGATAAATGCGATCGCTACTAAATTTCGCCAACTTATAACTGGAAGAAAAAGCCCGACAGGTTATTTTGACAGACATAACCACAAAAACAAAACTAGGCGTTCCATAGCGCTGTATACCTGCATAGGATTAGTAAGTGCAATTTTGGCATTGTTGTTAATCGCATCCCCAGGACTGGCCCAAAAACCGGAACCCCAACAATCCCTAAAACTCCAACAACCGTTATTAGTAGCTACACGAGTTATACCGCCCTTTGTGTTATCAAACAAAGGTGAGCTATCAGGATTCAGTATCGATCTCTGGCGCAGCATCGCTACCCAAATAGGTATAGAGTCTAAATTTATTGAATATTCCAGTGTGCCAGAAGTGATTTCTGCTATTAAGGACAACAAAGTCAACTTGGGAATTGCAGCTATCTCTATTACAGCCGAACGCGAGCAAAATTTTGATTTCTCATTACCCATTTTTGCTGGTGGGCTGCAAATTATGGTACGCAACCTAGAGAGTAAAAACAGTGCTTTTCCAAATATTTTGCAATTATTTTTCTCTACTAGCCTCTTGCAGGTAATAGGCATTGCCCTAGTGCTAATTGTTGTAGCAGCCCACATTATTTGGCTATCCGAGCGCAATCACAAAGAAGGGATGATTTCTCAATCATACTTTCCTGGCATTTTTAAAGCTTGTTGGTGGGCAGCAGCCACATTAGCGACTCAAGCCGATGAAATGCCCAAGGGAGTGCTGGGACGTTTAATAGCTATAGTCTGGATGTTCATCGGAGTCCTTTTTGTCGCCTACTTTACAGCCAGTGCGACTACTTCATTAACTGTGCAGCAACTTCAGGGCGATATCAGGAGTATAAACGATTTACCCGGTAAGGTAGTGGCTACAACTGCGGGAAGCACAGCGGCGACATTCTTGCGAGAACATCATATTTCAGTTTTAGAAGTCCCCAAAATTGAGGAAGCTTACAATGCTCTGCAAACAAAAAAAGCTGATGCTGTGGTGTTTGATGCACCTGTACTCCTCTTTTATGCTGCCAATGAAGGCAAAGGGAAGGTAGAGATTGTTGGCAGTATCTTACGTGAAGAAAGCTACGGAATCATTCTGCCTAATAACAGTCCCTACCGCAAACCAATTAATCAGGCTCTGCTGAATCTTAAAGAAAATGGCACTTATCAATCGCTATATGATAAGTGGTTCGATCCTAAAAATTCTTAAACTTTGCTAAAAAATTAGATTTATCGCGACTAGGACATGTTTTCAAAGTCTTAGATCCCCTCAAACCCCCCGATAAATTGGGGGGCAAAAACCTCTCAAAGACAAACATACAATGATTTTAAGTAACGCAATGTGCAACTTATTTTTAGAACCCCTCTCCAAACCTCTCCCCCACAGGGAGAGAGGCTTTGATTCTTGCTCCCCTTCCCTTGTAGGGAAGGGGTTGGGGGTTAGGTTTGAGAGAAAGTTGCACACGGCGTTAAGTATATTTAATGTAAGACAATACCGATAATATACCTATGCATACTAGATACTAGTATTATCTAATACGGCAGTATTGACTATACCTCTATTTTTTTGCTTCAATACTAAGCATACAAAATTTATGTCTTGCTAACATTAAGCTTTTCTAATATTATTTTAGGGCTGGTGATATGTAAGTCTGCTATTCGTCAAAAATAGGGCTTACGCAAAATACCCTGCGGGTACTCCGTTGGAGAACTCGTAGAGTAGCCGCTCTGCTCCTAGATGAATTGCCATTACCAAAGAATGAGGGTTTTGACTATTGTTTGCGTAAGTTTTAAAAAAATTACAAAACGTTTGTAGTGAGCGATAAATGACTAAATTTCAAAGCCTTTAGCCCTGGCTACAAACCACTAGTTCATATTTGCAATTGAAGTCTATTTTGACAAAATAGGGAAACAATCATGCTACCAAGTAATAGAGGAAACTTCAAAAAAAACAAATTCAAATTTGTTGATTTTGAAATTCCACCTGCGCTTAAATCTGTCAATTTTTCTTGTTTTGTTATCGGAGAAAGTTTATCTTTTTTTGGGTCTTGGATGACTCAAATTGCTTTGGTATGGCTAGTTTATCAATTAACTAATTCGGCTGTATTAGTTGGTGTAGCTGGATTTACAAATCAAGCTATGGGTTTGATTATTACTCCTTTGGTAGGAGTATTGCTAGATCGCTGGAATTTACGATATGTTCTACTAGCTACTCAGTTAGTATCAATTTTGCTATCTTCTACCCTGACCTTTCTAACTCTTAGCAACAACATCAATGTTGCATGGATTATTGTTGTTGGCACACTTCAGGGAATAGTAAAAGCTTTCGATTTACCAGCACGACAGGTAATTATTCCCAGACTTTTGGAGCAAAAATCAGATACTTATAGTGCGATGGCTTCGCATTCATTCTTGATTAATACAGCAAAGTTTGTTAGTCCCATGATCGGAGGTTTTCTTATTGCTCGATCTAGTGCAGCTTCTTGTTTTTTAGTAGATAGTATTAGCTATTTACCCTTTATATCTGCAATTTTAACTATCAAGGTAAACCCAATTATAAATAATTCATCAACTCAAAAACCCCAAATTTGGAAAAATCTCAAAGAAGGCTTTGTTTATGCATACGATTTTTTACCAATTAAATATTTATTGATCTTACAAATTGTTATTTGCTTTATGGGGATGACCCATGTGAATTTAATCCCGATTTTTGCTCAAGAAGTTTTGAAGGGGAATGCTGAAACTATGGGTTTTTTGATGACAGCTTCGGCTCTTGGTTCTATAGTTTCAGGTATTTATCTCATCTCCAGAAAAAATATCATCGGATTGGGAAGAGTTATAGCAAATTCTGCCGCAATTCTCGGTTTAGGTTTAATCGTATTTTCTCAATCAACAAATTTAGAGGTTTGTCTAGTATTTATGTTTGTTATAGGTATGAATAATACTCTCACTCTGGCTTCTCTTAATAACTTTATGCAATCCATTCTTCTTGATGAAGATAAAAGAGGTAGAGTAACCAGCATCTTTACAACTGGTTTTTTAGGAATCCTGCCTTTTGGCAATTTATTTTTTGGAGTATTAGCAGGTCATCTTGGTGTTACCAATGCTTTATTATTTGGCGGGATTTGTTGCATTTTAGGAGCATATTTATTTAGTAGACAACTACCGAAAATAAGAAAGGTTTTGTATCCAATTTATGCAGAGTTGGGCTTACTTCCACAGTCAAATAAAGGCTAAATGTAGTTTTGATAGCAGCGATCGCTTCTGATACTTGATCATAAACCCACCGCGTCACGTTTCTCCTCAGCCTCCTGCGCGAAAGACAACACTGTGCGTGCGTTCCTATAAGGCTTTCACGCTATTGCTAAATTTCTTGTAAAAACTCTTGATTTTCATTACCGATTGTGAGAAAGTCTGATTTAACATCCATAAAGTACTGCAAGTCGATAGATTTATCGTATTTTAGTGGTTTAACTAGAAGTAAACGGTGGTTTTAGCTGTGCTTTAACCCCGAAAAGATGCTATCAGACTGATTACAAATACAGAAGTATAACAGCCATCTGATGAAGGCATCATACCAGGACTGAATGTCTATATGACTTTCAGGAGAATCATCTTCTATGCAAATTACCTTCCAGTAGAGTAACCACAGATTTCATCCCAAATCTGGTGTAATTGCCCTGCTTCTCTGGAGTTGGGTGTCTTATGTATGGCTAGTTGTTCTAGCTTTCAGATGCTCATGTATTCACTCATGACTATATTTTTGCCAGTGGAGAACATCTCATGCAAGTAGATCCTAATTCTCATCAAGGTTCCGAGCAAGATACTCACGCTAATAGCGAAAGAGAGAAACTGAAACAACCCCGTGTAAATAGCAAACGTTTTTTTGGTAGTCACGCCAGCAGACGCTCGTTTCTCGGCCGCGCTGGTTTATTTAGTGCTGCTAGCGTCGTTGCAGGAGTTTTCGGTTCACCTTTCTCCTCAAAGAAAGGAGGAGATGTTGTACAAGCTCAAGATATTAACAGGCGGTATAATCGACCATTCGACTACAACAGTTTTGTTGATAAAGCCTATCGAGTCCGTGTTGAAGCAGCCAGAGTTGAACGAAGTATTCCCATTCCGCCGCATCCGACTAACGGCGATGAGGAGCGTTATGCCAACAAAATCGGCTCTGACAGTAGGGGATTACCACACAATGGACTTGGCGAAGTTAAGTTGGAAGCTTACAACTCTTTGACCAAAGCACTGACAACCCAAAATCCAAATGATTACGAAAATATCATCTTGGGTGGCGGCAGAAAGCTGGTCAATCCTCAAGGCCCCCTGGCAATTAGTCTAGAAGGAATTAATGCAGCGCAGATAGCAGTGCCACCACCACCGGCTCTAGCTAGTGCAGAACGCGCTGCTGAAGCAGTTGAACTCTACTGGCAAGCTTTACTCCGAGATGTACCTCTTTCCAAGCTCCAAAACAACACTGACAACCCAAAAGTTTTGGCAGCCGTTGAAGACCTCAACAACCTTTCAGCCTTCCGAGGGCCAAAACAAAATGGCCGTGTCACCCCTCAGACTCTATTTCGCGGTAGCGTCAACTACGTCAATATTTACACTTCAGGTATAACTACAAAATATGTTATTCCACCAGGGGTACTAGATGGCCCTTACATCTCACAATTTTTGTTGCGGACTATTCCTTGGGGAACTCAGTCTGTTTCGCCATTGATTCGTACTGCTCTTCCTGGTAATGATTTTCTACTCGATTTTCAGGAATGGTTGACTATTCAAAATGGAGGTAGTTCTGGGAAGTCTATTAAATACGACCCCAAAAACCGTTACATAGCTACAGTTCGGGATTTAGGTGAGTATGCCCATATTGGCGGCCCTACATACCTTGGAGCCTCTTTGATTCTTGGTAGCATCGGTACACCTTTGAATCCGGGCAATCCCTACGTCAGATCGAATACCCAAATTGGTTCTAATGCAACCTTTGCAGCAGGACATTTACAAGCTTTGCTTAACTTGGGTAGTTCACGTGTGATTAGAGCGTCATACTGGCAGAAGTATTATTTACACCGCATTCTGCGCCCAGAAGCTTACGGTGGGCTAGTTTACAACAACATTGTCAATAAAATCCAATATCCGATTAATTCTGAGGTCTTTAATTCCAAAGCTTTGGCTCAGACCTTTAGCACCTTCGGCACTTATCTATTGCCCCAAGCATATCCAGAAGGATCGCCAACCCATTCCTCGTATACGGGTGGTGCAGCTGCTAATGCTGGCGTTAATGTCACACTATTGAAAGCATTTTTTGATGAAAACTTTGTTATCCCCGATCCAGTAGTGCCCGATCCCAACGATCCCACCAAAGTAATTCCTTATAGTGGCCCACCCCTAACTGTGGGTGGAGAGTTGAATAAACTGGCAACTAACTATGCAATTGGTCGCGGTCACGGTGGTATTCATTGGCGTTCGGATGGTTCAGCTAGTTTGGCTTTGGGAGAAGAGGTTGCTATTAGCCTTCTCAGGGATGAGAGACTGGGTTACAACGAAATATTCAATGGTTTCACCTTCACAAAATTTGACGGTTCAAAAGTCACAGTTTAAACAGATTTTCGGTATTTAGTGATTTCAAAACTTTTGTAGAGACGCGAAATTGCACTGGGCTAAGTTAATGTACCGTAATGCTTTCGCGTCTCTATACCAAGATTCATCTATCTAATCAGTAACGCCTGATTTTTATCACAAATGTTAAATTTAATACGCAGTAACTTACTTAGGATAGAGAATCAATAATTACTCTGGGTTATGGCGTTAAAAAACAGTACAAGCCCTGTACGCTGGAAATTCTACCCTCTCTAGTGCCAGAGTTAAGCTAGTACGCGTCTAAATTGCACATTTTTTCGTTAAAACTGTCATTTGTCATTAGTTATTGACAAAAGACAATTGATAAATGACTAATGACAAAGGACGAATTTCACGAATAAATAAGCAATTAAAGTGCGTAACAGCCTAGCAATAATTGCAGTTTGCTCCAGACGCTTAGTATGACAAAGGCATTCCCAAGCATAGCAAGGCGCTTGAAAAGTACAGGAATCAAGTTGTTGAAGATGGGAACCTTCCTAATAACCCGTTTTATTGCAAGCTGGAAACGCTACTTTCTGGGTGACACTGTTGATGTCCGCCCCTCCACGTCTCCTTCCTCTGATGTCCGCCCCACCTTAGCTGGCCCAGTCCTCAGCTTAGGTGGGGGTGGCCCCGATGTTGATGATGCTATTCAGTGGATGATTAACCAAGTTAGGGGAGGTACTAACACCGCAACCAAGGTTAATGTTGTAGTTCTCCGCACGAATGGTAATCACGATTACAATCGGCTAATTTCTGCCATGAAGGGCGTAAACTCTGTGGAAACTCTTCTGATTCGCAATAGACAAGAAGCAAACAAAGTTGAAATTTATGAAAAAGTCAGAAATGCTGATGTGATTTTTTTTGCTGGCGGCGACCAATGCCAGTACATCCGCAATTGGAAAGATACCAAGCTTGAGGCTGCCGTTAAGTCAGTTTACCTGAAGGGAGGTGGTGTTGGTGGCACTAGTGCGGGTGCGATGATCCAAAGTGATTGTGTCTATGATGCTTGCGCTTCTTCAGAAAAAGGCATTGAAACTAGAGACGCTCTTGAAGATCCTTACCGGGATATCACCTTTACCTACAACTTTTTCAATTGGAGTAATTTAAAAGGAACTATCGTAGATACGCACTTCGATAGGCGGGAAAGAATGGGCCGAATTATGGCTTTCATTGCTCGTCAAATTAAGGATGGTGTATCTAGCAGTGTTTTAGGTATAGCGGTTAGCGAAAGTACATCAGTTCTTGTGGATAAAAACGGTTTGGTGAAAGTTATGGGTAGGGGAGCAGCGTACTTTGTACTTGGTAATCACATACCGGAAGTATGCGAACCCCGAACGCCTTTGACCTTTTCTAATTACAAAATTTGGAGAGTTCGCAGTGGCGACACCTTTAACTTAAGAAACAGACCAACCTCTGGGTACTATCTCAGGAGTGTCAAAAGGGGACGAATTGATTCAAATCCATATTGAGGCAGGGAGCAGGGGGCAGGGGGCAAGGGGCAGAGGGACAAGGGGGAATTCTTGAACAAGTCTCTCTCTTGTCTCCCTTGTCTCTTCTTCATGTTCAATTCCCAATGCCCAATTCTCAATGCCCCTACCAAGGAAGCACGCCATTTTCGTCAAAAAGCCCTCCGCTAAAACCATTTCCCGTAGCGATCGCTCCTTGCTCAACGGTGCGGTATCCTTGGTATTGATTAATGTCAGTTGCTGTGAAACCAGGGTCAGCAGCATTGACTTTAATCAGGGTATCTTTAAGCAAATTTAGTATATATATAGTGTGTGTAGTGGCATGGCAAGACTAAAATAATAGTGCATTAAACGTAGGTTGGGTGAAGCGAAGCGCAACCCAACATATATAAGAATGTTGGGTTACGCAAAGCCTCCACCCAACCTACAATTTTTTTGCTGACAACTTTTACTATATTTAAGCAAGTTTAGTGTATATGTAATATGCGTAGTATCTATCAACACAACATTTAGAATTTAGTAATCCTACAGAAGTAGTGATTGACTGTCGTGTATCTACTAGTAGTGATTCACACCGCAGATAGCGGTTGAGAAAATATTTGCGGCTTACACTAGCAATTGACTCAAAAATAATTGAATAGGATAGATATGCAAACTAAACAACTTGGCAATTCGGAGCTTCACATTACCCCGATTGGCTTTGGTGCTTGGGCAATTGGTGGAGGTGGCTGGGCTTTTGGTTGGGGAGCGCAGGACGATCAAGAATCAATTGAAGCGATCGCTCGCGCTCTCGATCTCGGCGTTAATTGGATTGACACCGCAGCTATTTATGGTCTGGGACATTCTGAGGAAGTTGTTGCTAAGGCGCTCAAAGGTCGATCTAGTCGCCCCTATATTTTCACTAAATGCTCAATGATTTGGGATGAAAAGGGCGAAATTGGTCGCAGCCTGAAGGCGGATTCTGTGCGGCGGGAAGTTGAAGCTAGTTTGCGCCGACTCGATATTGAAACCATTGACCTCTATCAAATCCACTGGCCTAACCCTGCTACAGAAATTGAAGAAGGCTGGACGACTCTTGCCAAGCTTAAGGATGAAGGGAAGGTTCGCTATATCGGAGTTTCAAACTTCAATGTCGAACAGTTGAAGCGTATCCAGAAGATTGCACCAGTTACCTCATTACAACCGCCTTATTCATTGGTTAAGCGCGATGTCGAAAACGAGACTCTGCCTTTTTGTAAGGAAAATAACATCGGTGTGATTGTGTATTCACCCATGCAATCTGGCTTGCTTACAGGAAAGATGACATCTGAGCGGATTGCCAATTTACCAGATGATGATTGGCGTAAGAACAGTGATGAGTTTAAGGAGCCACGTCTATCTCGTAACCTGAAGTTAGTCGAGGTGTTGCAGCACATTGGTAAGGAACACGATCGCTCCGCCGGTGAAGTAGCGATCGCTTGGACTTTAAACAATCCGGCGGTGACGGCTGCGATCGTTGGCGCACGCAATCCTAAGCAGGTGGAAGGAATCATCGCTGCTGGAGAATTTCGCCTCAATCAGCAGGAGCTAGATCAAATTGCTGCTTTCCTTGGCGAGAATCCATAGAAGCAGGCTGGCGTAAACTTTGAATAGTAGCGATCGCATGTTTGGCGACAATATCAATTTCCTCTTGGGTATTAAACCGTCCAATGCCAAACCGCACAGAGGCATAAGCTAGCTGTTGGGGATTTCCCAGTGCTGTCAGAACACTGGAGGGTGAAGTATTTGCCGAGGAGCAAGCAGATCCCGAAGAAACCGCCATTACTGGCTGCAATCCTAGCAAAAGTGCGGCTCCATCCACCCCCTCAACACTGATATTCAAGTTTCCCGCTAATCGCTGTTGAGGGTGGCCGTTGAGATGAATTCCTTCAAGTTGGGAAAGCTGTGACCACAAGCTTTGTCTTAACTGGGTGAGGCGTTGGTTTTCTGTCACTTGTTCTGCTAAAGCGATTTCTACAGCTTTCCCAAAGCCGACAATTTGCGGTGTATACAATGTCCCAGAACGCATCCCCCGTTCATGCCCGCCGCCGTGCTGCTGGGGAGCCAGTTGCACTCTGGGATCGCGTCTGCGGACGTACAGCGCCCCAATCCCCTTTGGCCCAAATACTTTGTGTGCGGTTAGCGACATCAAATCAATTTTCATCGCTTGCACATTTAGGGGAATTTTACCAATAGCTTGGGCTGCATCGGTGTGGAAAATGATGTTGTAAGCATGGCATAGTTCTCCAATTTCTGCTATTGGCTGTAAAACGCCAATTTCGTTATTTGCAGCCATCACCGATACCAAAATTGTCTCAGGACGGAAAGCCTTTTGTAACTCAGTTAAATCAATCAATCCATCTTTTTTAACTGGGAGAATAGTAATTTCAAAACCGAGAGTTTTTAAATAATTACAAGGGTCAAGAACTGCATTATGTTCAGTGGCAACAGTAATAATATGCTGACCTTTTTTAAAATAAGCTTCGGCAACACCTTTAATAGCTAAATTATTAGCTTCTGTTGCGCCACTTGTAAAAACAATTTCTTCGGGAGTGGCATTAATTGCTGCTGCTAAAATCTCTCGTGTTTGTTTGACAGCAGCTTCTGATTCCCAACCATAAACATGACCAATACTAGATGCGTTGCCAAACTTTTCTGTGAAGTAAGGGATCATTGCCGCTAATACCCGTTCATCTACGGGTGTAGTAGCGTGGCAATCAAGGTATATAGGGCGAATAGACATAATTATTAACTCAAACTTTGACTCAAATTTTTTAATATGCTTAGAACCTGATACAGTTCACTTTCTCGTTTCAAAAGTGTAAATTGGTCAGATATAGCATACTTTGCCTGATTTCCTGTAGTAAGTTTCAGGAAAATAAACTCACTCCCATTTGTTACTAATCCAAAAGCAGGTTTGTCTTGACTAGGATTAGACAGCATATAAACAAGTGCTTGAGGTACAGCTTCTAAAAGAGAAAAACTAGACCTTTTCGATTCAATTACTAACAACCAGAATTGTTCTTGAATAATTAAAACATCAATTCTACCTCTTATAATTTCTCCTTCATCTTCCGCAGAAATTTCTATTGATTGCTCGCCTCTTATATAAAAAGGCTCGTCATAAAATCCAGCTAAATTGAGTAAAGGAGATAAAACTACTAATTTTACCGTTTCTTCTGACAAAGGAGGATACTTGACTAAACGGAGGAAATGAAGTTTTACTCTGTCTAAATCTTGCTTTTCTAAATCTGTAATTTCCGGTAAATTTTCAAACCATTCTGTGAAGAATGCCTCATCTTCGGCTAGCTGTAGACTAAATTTTTTCTCCAAATAAGCAAGCCCAATATTTTGTGCTTGGATAAATTGAACCATAATTTATGCAACTTTATATTCTATCAAACAAAACTAGGTTTTGTTTTGCATAACGTTAACAATTCTTGCTCTGATACCGATTCTGTATGAAGATGCGCTAAACCATATTTAGGTATAAGAAAGAAAAACGAACCGCATAGACGCGGAGCGGCTTCCCGCAGGGTAGGACGCAAAGGACACAAAGAAAGAAGAAGTTAAAAGGGTTTGGAGCAACCTCACAAAGAAATGGCATGAATAAACTCTTTGACTTGAATCATAGACAACACAAGACCATTTTTTGGCAAACTTACACGCAAATAGCCATAGTTCCTCACTTATTGAAGTTTTGCTGACATTTATTAAGACTCACTGAGAATTTTACGTGGCTGCTAATTCCTGTAATTTAGTTAAAACTGCCTGAGCATGACCTTTGGCTTTTACGTTCGGCCAAGTATAGGCAATAATTTTATCAGGTGAAATGAGAAAAGTTGAACGAGCAACACCCATATATTCTTTTCCCATAAATTTTTTTAAGCGCCAAGCACCGTAGGCTTCTGTCAAAATATGTTCTGGGTCACTCAAGAGGGTGATTGACAAGTTATGTTTGCTGATAAATTTACAATGGGATTTACCCAAATCTGGACTCACGCCTAAGATTTTCGCTCCCAGTTCGCCGAAGTCTTGATACAACTCGGTGAAATCTTTCGCTTCAGTGGTACAACCGGGTGTGTCATCTTTGGGGTAGAAGTAGAGGATAACCCACTGACTGCTGAGGTCGTCAAGAGTGACTGAATTGCCATTTTGGTCAGGAGTAGAGAAATCTGGCGCTGGTTGTCCGATTTGGGGAATGTTGGTCATGATGGGTGTGAGAGATTGCAATCGTTTTAGAATTGTACATAACGTTGAGCTATTGAGCGATGCCTGTGGCGGGCTACGCCTACGCACCCATTCATAATTTGCTTACAATGTCTAAAGATATGCAACGCGAATTTACCAACCGCGATGAGTTGGTAGCCTATCTCCGCGAACAATTCCCAGATGCGGCACAGCGCGATGACCACATCAGTGAAACAGTGGGGGGACGCAAAGCAGCACAAGACGCGCTGCAAAAAATCGACCCAGTACGTTACGCGCAAACACGTAATTTTTTCACAGGTGCGGTGACGCGACTTTCGCCTTATATTCGTTATGGCGTTTTGAGTTTGCGAGAAATTCGAGATTATGTCCTTGAACGGGTACAGCAAAAAAACGATGCTACGAAACTAATTAATGAGTTAGGTTGGCGCGACTATTGGCAACGGTTGTATGTGAAGTTAGGGGATGAAATCTGGAAAGACCAGGAAGAGTACAAAACTGGTTACGCTGTGGCTGAATATTTACCCGAATTGCCGCAAGATATCAGACAAGGAACCACCGGCAGGGTTTGCATCGACAGTTTTAGCCATGATTTAAAAGAAACTGGCTATCTACATAACCACGCCCGAATGTGGCTAGCGGCTTACATTGTCCATTGGCGGCGTATTGGTTGGCAAGCAGGAGCCAAGTGGTTTCTTGAACACCTTTTAGATGGAGATCCTGCTAGCAATAATATGTCATGGCAGTGGGTTGCCAGCACCTTTAGTCAGAAACCGTATTTTTTCAATCGTGAGAACTTAGAACGCTACACTGAAGGCGTTTATTGCCAGAAATGTCCGCTTTACGGTCATTGTGATTTTGAAGGCAGCTATGAAGAATTAGAACAGCGACTTTTTCCCAAAGGAGAATTTACCAAACAAGCCAATAGCCAAAGTTGGCAGCGTGATAAAAAAGGTAAGGGGAGCAGGGGGAGTAGGGGAGGACAAGGGGGACAAGCCTGGATTTCTCACAAGTGAGAAATGAGCGTGAGTGTGGGGGGTGTGGGGGGTGTGGGGAGAAAGAGGAGGAATTGAATAACTGCACATCAATGAACGCTGCATTGCCTCCCACACCTCCCACACCTCCCACACTCCCCACCCGAACCACACAATACGTGAGAAATTCGGGACAAGGGGGACAAGGAAGAAAATAATAACTCTTGACAAATGACAAATAACAAATGACAAATGACTAAACCAATCGTTTGGGTGCATGGAGACTGCCTCAGTCCATACAACCCCGGACTACAAAAATACCCCGATGCCCCAGCTATCTGGGTTTGGGACGAGGCTTTGATAGATGAATGGCAACTGAGTCTTAAACGCCTCACGTTTATTTACGAATGCTTGCTAGAGTTACCCATTGTTATTCGTCGTGGCGATGTGGGACAAGAAATTTTAGCTTTTGCGAAAGAACATGATGCCAATTTAGTCGTCACAGCCAACAGTCCCAGTCCCCGGTTTGATGATATCTGCAATCAAATAGAGGGTTCTATAGCAGTGGAAACGCTAGAGGTCGAACCATTATTTGACTATGATGGATATATTGACCTAAAGCGGTTCTCGCGCTATTGGAAAGTGGCTCAAAATTATGTTTTTGAATAGCCAAATTAGCGATCGCTTTTTCTACCAACAGACACAAGATTTTGCGATCGCAACTCCAACTATTAAATTTTCTGACTACCTTCTCGTGCTAAATTATTAAGGCTTGGTGTTGGGAAACTCCGGTGAAATTCCGGGACTGTGCCGCAGCTGTGATGGGATCACCCAAGTCAGAATGCCAACTCTCAAGATGTCACACTCACCGTCTACTCCCTGCGTTGCACGGGGAAGGAGTTCCAAGTTTGCTTTCTGGATTTGCCACTTGTCCTGGCTTGTTTTATGCTACACCCGCCGCCGATGGTATATTATCTCGCATTAGAATACCAGGTGGAATTATTAGTAGTCAGCAGTGCCGTGCGATCGCAGATATAGCAGACCAGCATGGTGGTGGCTATGTTGATGTCACGAATCGAGCTAACCTACAAGTCCGCGAAATTCGCACGGGGATAAATAGTGAGGTTTTGCAGCATCTACAGGATATGGGATTGGGTTCTCGCAATTCTGTTGTAGACCATATCCGTAATATTATGACCAGCCCAACTGCTGGTATTGACCCGCAAGAATTAATCGACACCCGCCCTTTTGTGCAAGATTGGGATAATTATATTGCTGCACATCCGGCGCTTTCGGGACTCTCGGCAAAATTTAGCGTTTGCTTTGATGGTGGTGGAATTATTCGGGTGTGCGATCGCTTGAATGATATCCTATTTGCTGCTGTCTTAGTTGACGGTAATGTTTACTTCCGCCTCTATCTCAGTGTCGGGGCAAAGGGTCAACCGCCTAGCGATACGGGGATTTTGTTAACACCAGAGCAATGTTTACCCGTTTTAGCAGCTTTAACAGAGGTCTATCTAGCTCATAGTAATACTACAAGTAAGCGTCGGCTACGTCTCTTAGAGTTATTGAATACTTTGGGTTGTGAAAATTATCTGCAAGAAGTTCAGCAGCGTCTACCTTTTTCTCTTTTATGCAGTGACCTAACCCCCCAACCCCCTTCCCTGGTAGGGAAGGGGGAGAAATTCTCCCCTCTCCTTGTAGGAGAGGGGTTAGGGGAGAGGTCAGATGCTAAATATCAGCATATTGGCATCCATCCCCAACGTCAGCAAGGCTTATTTTACATTGGTGCGGTGTTACCTCTTGGACGGTTGGAGAGTAAGCAGATGAGGGGTTTAGCAGATTTAGCAGCAAAATATGGTAGCGGCACTCTTCGGTTAACCCCCTGGCAAAATTTGCTGCTAACAGATATTCCTCAGCAATGGGTTGGTGATGTCCAAAGTGAAATTGCTTTCTTAGGATTAGATACCTCAGCAACTAACATCAAGAGTTCATTAGTTGCCTGTTCTGGAAAAAAGGGTTGCGCCTCTTCTGCCACGGACACCAAAAGTCATGCGTTGGCATTAGCAGAGTATCTTGAAACTCGCGTTACTCTGGATTGCCCAGTTAATATCCACTTTACTGGCTGCGAAAAATCCTGCGCCCAGCATAGCAAGAGTGATATTACTTTGCTCGGTGTCAGCATTGAGGATGGCAATAGAACTGTAGAAGGCTATCACGTTTATGTTGGTGACAGCGAGCATAAATTTGGACGGGAAATATATCAATATGTGACTTTTGCCGAACTACCTGCATTAATAAAGCGGATGCTAGATGTATATAAAATTCAACGCCTAAATTCTGATGAGTCCTTTGGGGAATTTGCTAATCGATATGTAGAAAAATTGAACCACAGAGGCACAGAGAACACAGAGAAATATAGAGTTTGAGAGGTATTTTGCGTAAATCCTTTAATAAATACTTAGAAATCTGCTTCTCTTCCTCTGTGTTCTCTGCGCCTCTGCGGTTAATTAACAAATCAATCCAAAATCTAAAATCCCAAATCGAATGCCAGACTATATCCGAGATGCCAACGAAATTTACCGTAATTCTTTTGCAATCATCCGGTCAGAAGCAAACCTAGATATGCTGCCACCAGATGTAGCAAAAGTTGCGGTGCGTCTTATTCATGCCTGTGGGATGACGGATATTGTTACTGACTTGGGATATTCACCAACAGCAGTGCAATCCGCAAGAGCAGCGCTAGCAGCAGGAGCGCCAATTTTATGCGATTGCCGGATGGTTGCTGATGGCGTTACTAGGCGACGGTTATCTGCAAACAATCAAGTTATCTGTACCCTCAACGAGCCGGAAGTCCCAGAAATGGCCCAGCGTCTGGGTACTACAAGGTCGGCGGCAGCATTGGAATTATGGCGATCGCATCTGGAAGGATCGGTAATTGCAATTGGTAATGCACCCACAGCACTATTTAGGCTCTTAGAAATGCTCGACGAGGGAGCTAAAAAACCTGCGATTATCTTAGGCTTTCCAGTGGGATTTGTTGGTGCAGCCGAATCGAAAGCGGCGCTGGCAGCAGATAGCAGGAATGTACCATTTTTAACATTACATGGTCGGCGCGGTGGAAGTGCGATCGCAGCAGCCGCAGTTAACGCCCTGGCAACGGAGGAAGAATAATGAGCAAAATCAAAGGTCGTCTCTATGGAATTGGTGTAGGCCCCGGCGATCCCGAATTATTGACTCTGAAAGCATTGCGGCTATTACGTGCGGCTCCTGTGGTAGCTTATCAATCAGCCACAGATAAAGAAAGTGTCGCTAGAGCGATCGTGGCGCAATATCTTCCTGGCAATCAAATCGAGGTGTTGTTTCATCTCCCCCGCGCTTTGGAACCAGAAAAGGCCAAGTCTATTTATGACAAAGAAATTCAACCAATCGCCGACCATTTAGCAGCCGGTCGGGATGTGGTGGTGTTATGCGAGGGCGATCCATTTTTCTATGGTTCCTTCATGTACGTTTTCACACGATTATCTGAAGAGTACCCAACAGAAGTTATCCCCGGAGTTTCCTCGCTGATGGCTTGTCCGGTAGCTTTGGGTGTACCTTTCACTTACTACACTGATATTCTCACAGTCTTACCCGCCCCATTACCAGCAGAAGAACTGACTACACATTTGTTGATGACTGATGCAGCAGCAATTATGAAGCTAGGTCGTCACTTTACCAAAGTACGGGATATCCTGCATAAATTAGGGCTAGCATCACGGGCAAGATATATTGAGCGGGCATCAACATCACAGCAACGCATCATACCCTTGGATGAAGTCGATCCAGATAAAGTACCCTATTTCTCAATGATTGTGATCCCAACTAAGAATCGACTATAAGGGATTTCCAAAAAATAAATTATCCAAATAAACTAACCACAGAGACGCAGAGAACACAGAGTGAAGAGAAATAGAGAGAATTTTGCTATCGACTTTGGGATATTTTTTATTTAGAAGTCCCTAAACCAAAAATCAATACAGTCTTAGGAGTGCAATGCTTTGCGCCCCTACCGCGTGGTCTATTTCCCTGAAAATAGCTGTAAGTAGTTAAAATTTACCGAAGAATCAAAAGCAGCTTGTACACAGACAGCATAATGACCAACAAGTAGACATCATTTACGATGCAATGATGCCAATTGCTTTGCGATGATTTAGACTTTACCATAAATAAATACTTCAAAAAAAATTGATGGCTCCTAATAGCACCTTCACTCCTGATGCGATCGCTGCTGGCTTTCATGCCCTATCCGATCCCTTACGAATTCAGGTCTTAGAACTCTTACGCTCTCAAGAACTATGCGTGTGCGACCTGTGTGACCACCTAGGAACCACTCAGTCTAAACTGTCTTTTCACCTCAAAACCCTGAAAGAAGCGGGTTTGGTTCGCGCTCGTCAAGAAGGGCGCTGGATTTACTACAGCCTCAATCTGCCGCAGTTTGTTGCCCTAGAACAGTATCTAGCAGAATTCCGCCGCTTTAGCCCAATATTACCTATTCGTCCCCCCTGCGAGACTTAAAAATCCATCAATTTTTTTTGTAATGTTTTGTTTCCTTATGGCTATCTACGGATTGACAAATCAATTTTTTTTGAAATGATATAGATATACACTTGATATAACTCACAGGGCTGGGGTCAATGAACACAGCAGCAAAGGAATTGGCTCTCGCACTCGGAATGTTGGCTTTGACGACCAGTTGCACAGCAGCATCCAACACATCTACTCAAACTCAGCAGTCACCTGCTGTAACTGAGGTAAGAGATTCTGGTAATGCAACAGCAACAATTAAAATTGATGGTTCCAGCACGGTCTATCCCATTACACAGGCGATCGCCAAACAGTATCAAGTTGACCCAAAGAATCGGGTGCAAGTTGCAGTTAACATTTCTGGTACTACTGGCGGATTTGAAAAATTCTGTGCTGGAGAAACAGATATTAGCAACGCTTCCCGACCGATTTTGAAGGCAGAGATGGAAGCTTGCAAAAAAAATGGTGTGGCATATATGGAATTTCCCATTGCTTTTGATGCGCTTACCGTCGCCGTCAATCCGCAAAACAATTGGGCAAAAGACATCACAGTAACAGAATTGAAAAAGATTTGGGAACCGGAGTCCCAAGGGAAAATTACTCGCTGGAACCAAGTACGTGCATCTTGGCCAGATCGCCCAATAAATTTGTATGGTGCTGGGAAGAAGTCTGGTACTTTTGACTACTTTACAGAAGCGACTGTAGGTAAAGCTAGAGTCAGTCGTAATGACTACACAGCAAGTGAAAATGATCAAGTATTGGTGGATGGCATCAGCAAAGATCCAAACGCTTTGGGTTACTTTGGCTATGCCTATTATGAAAAACACCAAGATAAGTTAAAAGCGCTGGCAATTGATAGCGGCAAAGGTGCAGTACTGCCATCACGTCAAACTGTAGAGAAAGTTCAGTATCAGCCCCTTGCTCGACCTTTGTTTATCTACGTTAATTTTCGGGATAACCAAAACAAAGCCTTAGTAAACAAATTTGTAGAATTTTACATTGATAAAGCACCAACAACAGCTAGTGCTGTGGGCTATATTCCTTTACCAGATGATAGCAAACACCTCAATTACGTTCACTTGTATCAAGGCAAAGTGGGAACAGTATTTGAAGGAAAAGCAGAGATGAACCTGACAATTGGGGAGTTGTTACGGAAGGAAGGACAGTTTTAGGTATGGACAATCATCCAAACCAAACAACTTGTTCATTATGAAACTTTGAATGTAGCTGTATGAACCCTATGATGAACAAAAAAACTGCCAAACGCCTCTCTTTTATTGACCGTTTCCTAACCTTGTGGATTTTTTTAGCAATGGCGATCGGTGTTGCCCTTGGCTATTTCTTTCCTGGAGTAGAAGCCTTTATCAACCAGTTCCAGGTGGGAGCGACCAATATACCGATCGCCATCGGGTTAATTCTGATGATGTATCCGCCCTTAGCCAAGGTGCGGTATGAAGAATTAGGGGATGTATTTCGCAACAGAAAAATTCTTGGTGTTTCACTAATTCAAAATTGGATTATTGGGCCAATTTTGATGTTTGCTCTGGCGGCTATCTTCTTACACAGTTATCCAGAATACATGACGGGATTAATTCTGATTGGATTAGCCCGTTGTATTGCAATGGTAGTTGTGTGGAGTGACTTAGCACGAGGCAATACAGAGTATACGGCTGGATTGGTTGCCTTCAACAGCATATTTCAAGTTATCTTTTATAGTCCTTATGCCTGGTTTTTCATCACTGTATTACCGCCACTATTTGGATTACAAGGTAGTGTTGTGAATGTCAGCATTGCCGAGATTGCTGAAAGTGTATTTATCTATCTTGGCATTCCCTTTTTAGCTGGATTTTTCACTCGTTTCTTCTTAGTAAAGGTGAAAAGTAAGCAGTGGTATCATGAGGAATTTGTGCCTAAAATCAGCCCGATCACGCTGATTGCTCTGTTATTTACAATCGTCGTTATGTTCAGCTTGAAAGGGAATTTGATTGTTCAGATCCCCTTAGATGTAGTGAAGATTGCAATTCCGTTGATTGTCTACTTCATCATCATGTTTATGGTCAGCTTTTACATGGCTTGGCGCGTTAAGACGGACTATTCTAGAGCCGCAAGTGTAGCATTTACATCGGCAGGAAATAACTTTGAATTAGCGATCGCAGTTGCGATCGCAGTATTCGGCATTAATTCGGGTGTTGCTTTTGCTGCCGTCGTTGGGCCTCTGGTGGAAGTGCCTGTATTGATTGGTCTTGTTAATGTTGCTTTTTGGTTTGAAAAACGTTATTTCACAACACCGGAATCGAGAGCCTGATAAGTTTAGTCCACAATTATTCCCAGGAGTTGAACTATGAAACGTGTGATGTTCGTCTGCAAAAAGAATTCTGCCCGTTCTCAAATGGCGGAAGGCTTTGCTAAAACCCTTGGTAAGGGAAAAATTGAAGTGATTAGCTCTGGATTAGAAGCAAGTCAGGTCAGACCAGAAGCGATCGCCACCATGAAAGAAATTGGTATCGACATTACCGATCAACACTCCAAACCCCTGAGTGATTTCCAAGCACAAGACTTTGATGTAGTGATTTCTTTGTGTGGCTGTGGCGTGAATTTACCGCCAGAGTGGGTTATGCAGGAAGTATTTGAAGATTGGCAGTTAGACGATCCAGCAGAACAACCAGAAATTTTTCCGAGAGTCCGCGATGAGATTAAAGAACGGGTGACTAAATTGATTGAGTCTGTGAATAAAGAAATTACACCTGCTCAATAAGCTAAAAAACATCTAATTTGCATAATCGAATTAAATATAACTCTTGTGGGGTGGGCATCCTGCCCGCCCAGTATATGCAATTTAAATGTAGAACAAGCTTAAAGATTGCAACTTCTTCATCTCTCCGTGTCCTCTGCGCCTCTGTGGTTCCTTTTATTGGATACTTATTTTTTGGAAATTCCTAAGCAATTACCATGACGACATTTGACCATCCGCCCAGAATTTTGTTTTTGTATGGCTCCTTGCGTGAGCGTTCCTATAGCCGTCTCTTAGCAGAAGAAGCAGCACGCATCATTGAAGAATTTGGGGCAGAAGTGAAGTTTTTCGATCCACGCGAACTGCCAATATATGGTAGCGTACCTGACACCCACCCAAAGGTGCAGGAGTTACGTGAATTAAGCCTGTGGTCAGAAGGGCAGGTATGGTCTAGCCCAGAACTGCACGGTCAGATTTCTGGCATAATGAAAAATCAAATCGACTGGATTCCGCTTAGTATCGGAGCCGTTCGCCCGACTCAAGGCAGAACTTTGGCTGTGATGCAAGTAAGCGGTGGATCGCAGTCTTTCAATGCTGTTAACACATTAAGAATTCTTGGACGCTGGATGCGGATGTTCACGATCCCCAATCAATCCTCAGTGGCTAAAGCATATCAAGAGTTTAATGAAGACGGCACAATGAAAGATTCACCCTACCGCGATCGCGTTGTAGATGTAATGGAAGAACTTTACAAGTTTTCCTTGGTATTGCGTGACAAAGTTGATTATCTCACAGACCGCTATAGTGAACGTAAAGAAAAAGCTGCCAAAGAGACAATTAAGATAGCTTCTCAATCTCTTGAAATTAACTCTAAAATCAATTAACTATTGGACATCCAAAAAAAGATAACCTCCTGGCAGATTGAACCAGGAGATGTGAAAAAATTGATTCATCTTTACAAGCGTTGTAACAGGCTCAAACCGTGAGTGTCAGTACCACAGGTATTGAAAAGAAAGTATTCATCAGCCAACTTTTGCACTTGTTCGGATTCCAATACGCTGGGTTTCCAAGGGTTAGGGTTATTGTAGGCGTAGAAAGTTTCCACACCATCGATACCCTTTTGGGATGCAGCTGGAATTAAGTCAAAATGCGATCGCTTATAACGCGCTGGATGAGCCAGAACTGCTAATCCTCCAGCTTGATGAATAGCGGCAATCACGTTACTTGCCTGATATTCTTGGCCTGTAGTCGGCCTTCTTTGCAGATAGGGTTTCATGCTAGGGTGTTCTGGAGCAAAAGCGTAAGCCAAAATGTGAACTTCTATATCCAGAAGGTTTGCATTGATTTCTACGCCACTCCACAGGTAAGGAGTTGTTGCACCAGGATTACTCCACTTCCAATCTTCTAACCAAGCAAGGGCCGCTTGATAGCCCATAATGCCATGATGGTCAGTGATCGCCAATCCTTTTAGTCCAATAGCGATCGCCTGCTCCATCAATCCACTCGGCTGCAACCTGCCATCTGAGTGGACAGTGTGCATGTGAAAGTTGAATAACCTTGGACAACTGTATGCATCAATGTTCTGGAATACTTGCTTCAAAAGTTCTGCCGAAGCAGTAGTCCGGGCCAAATTTACAGCCATAACCCCCTCTGAATAAAAATATATATCCTTAACACACTAAAACGCCCTATTTACAGATGAGAAATTTCCAACACTGTAAATTAGTGTATTGGTGGCTACTTTCTCAGCTTTTCCAGCAAATTTTTCAATATGTTAAGACTACGTTAGCAAATCTTAACCTCAGTAGTCATGGGTAGTTTGAACTACTTTAGATGTAAGTAGTAAAAAATAGTGCATATAAAGTTTTATAAATACGCCTATACTATTTATGCTAAATAGCTTGTCTTTAAAGGCTTAGGAGAATAATTTTCTCAAATCAATCTGAGATTTAAATATATATCACGTGTAAAAAAAATATAAATCCCAGTAATTATACTAACTTTTATCGAAACAGAATTCAGGAGTCAGGAGCCAGAATTCAGAATGAATTTTGTGTGACTGGCGGATAGCGGAGCGTAAAGCCTTCGGCATGGCTTCGCTTAGAGCGAGTCATCGAGCGTCTGAATCAAGGGGTTTAAGACCCCTACTGATAGCGCAGCGTTAGCGAGTCCGCGAGCGTCTTGATTCTGACTCCTGAATTCTGAATTCTTCTTCAATTCATCTAGGAATGACTTCAGTGTAGGCAAAGCCAGCCGCAGGCATCGCATGAGTGGAGTTTATAATTAGCTTTCCAAAAACTAGCGATGTCTACGACGGGCTATGCCTACGCTTGCGGCTAATTATACTCCCCGCGCAATTCCAAAAGAATCTCCCTTCAACGTTACCCCAAGCGGTTCTACTACCACCTCGCGGCTAAGGGACGCTTCAACCCTGCCGGCAATCACAGCTGTTAGCTGATGTTCTCTTGCGAGGATGACAATCCTTTCTGCATCCTGCTCAGATTCCGTATAGAATGCAAATCCGGCTCCGTAATTGAACACGGAAAGCATCGTCTCTGCCCCGCCCTCAAGATGACCCTCGACAAAAGTAAATATCTCCGGCACTGGGAGCATTGTTTCGATGACGTACCGAAGTGGCTTCACCGACCGCATCAGCTTCTGCCAACCATGACCGGTGATATTCTCCATCGCAGTGGGGCGAATTCCTTCACTAAGCACCGCCTGTACAAGTGGCGTGTAGAGATACGACGCAGCATTCATCGCTTCCCAAAACTCCTGCCCACTCGGAAGTTTTGTTCTATAGCCATCAGGAAGAGACTCAGTGAGCTTTCGCAATGGGGTAAACCCGTTCTCATGGGGGCCAGAACTCTCAACAAGAACAATAGTATTTCCGGCATCCAGACGTGAGCTATCAATAGGAGCGACACCAGGCGGCATTACGCCAAAAACCGAACCTGCAATGTCGAGTCGGCCTGGAATCATCTTAGTTTTCAATTGAGGAGTTTCCCCTGAGAGATAGACACATCCTACTCGTTTGCACCCCTCAACGACTCCATCCAGAAACCCATCAAGGAAAGCGGGGGTAAAGATTGTTTCAGGAGTACTTGATGGCAGATAAAGACCAAGAAGTAGAGTCTGCATCCCTGATGTTGCCGCGTCGTTTGTCAAACACGAGATCATCTTGATACCGATATTCCACCAAAATCGCCGAAGTTCTTCTTCGGAAAGGTCATCAGGGCGGGTATCGTCTGCCGTTCCTAGTCCTTCAGGGACGAGTGTTAGAGAAAGTTCTGGAGCGCCCGCTTGAATAAATGGAGCGAGGTTGAAGCTGAAAGCGTTAGCACTTGCTCCAAGACCCGACGAGGGGACGGTACCATAGGCACTTGCAAAGGTAAGTGTGCGTTTTGCAGCATCTATGAAGCGTCTTTTTGCGGCATCGAGAGTATCGTAATCGACTTGATCGAGAGCTTGAGCCATCAGGTTGCGTTTTAAGTTAGGAGTGGAGATGCGATTAATAGCGTCTGTGCAAGAGTTAAAAGTTAGGAGAAGTCATAACTCCTCACTTTAAAATACCTCATCTTCAATACCGCGCCACCATTCACCCAAATTCATTAAGTCTTGGTAAATATCTTCTAATTCTTTGGCGTAGACATCATTTGTAAGGGTGGCTCGACGCTCTTGCAATTTCTTAAGGCGCAGTTGTACCAATACCCAAGGTTTAGTGATGCTATTCGTTGCTTCGATGTATTGTGCTAGTTCTTTACTATCCATAATGTTTTATATTTTTCAGAATTACACCCTGTACAAAAGAATCATGTTGTGTATAAGCTAAATATTTGGTTTCAGGTTTTTATTAATTATTCTTTAATAGTAAATAGATCCGCGTTATAAAAGCAATTCATGTAGACGCGGAGCGGCTTTCCGCATGGTATTGCCCTTACAACAAATGGTTTTTTAAACATTCATATTTAGTCTTTTTTGTCAATGCATAAGTTCTAATTTTGATTTTCATGCCACTACTTTTATTCAGACAATGCCCATCCCACTACTGAAAAACAGAAAAGCAGGGTGGTTTCATACGAAAAAAGAAAAATATATAAGTATTAATTTCTTATTTTGTGGCATGGCTTATTACCCCTCTCCAAACCTTTCCCCGAAACGGAGAGAGGCTTTGAAACCCAGTTTTAGTTTTTCTCTGGTTGTATGAAACCACCCTGCTACTGAAAAATACAAAAGGGAGAAACTAAAAAGAATTTCTCCCTTTTCTGGTGGAATTTCTGCTTCAACTTTTGCAAATTAACTTATGGAGCAGCTTACTAAGAGGCATCGCACTCAGTTTAAACCAGCAATTAATTAAGCTTTAGCCAAGTTTTCAGCAGCAAAGTCCCAGTTAACCAAGTTATCTAGGAAATTCTTGATGAACGCTGGACGGGCATTTCTGTAGTCAATGTAGTAAGCGTGTTCCCAAACATCCAAGGTTAGGAGTGCCTTCTTACCATGAGCTAGAGGGTTTTCTGCATTTGGTGTTTTGATCACCTTCAGCGTACCACCATCATCAATCAGCCAAGACCAACCACTACCAAATTGAGTTGCAGCTGCGTTAGAGAACTCTTCCTTGAATTTGTCGAAGCTACCAAAATCTTTATCAATCCTGGCTGCAAGATCGCCAGTGGGTGCGCCGCCACCATTTGGTTTCAAGGAATTCCAGAAGAAGGTGTGGTTCCAAACTTGAGCAGCGTTGTTGAAGATTCCCGCCTTAGAGGAGTCTTGGAAGGAAATTTTGATCACTTCTTCCAGAGACTTATCAGCAAGTTCTGTACCTTCAGTCAGCTTGTTGAGGTTGTCTACATAAGCTTTGTGATGCTTACCATAGTGATACTCGAAAGTTTCAGCTTTCATGCCATTTGGCTCTAAAGCATTCTTGTCGAAGGGTAGCGGGGGCTGTACAAATACCATTGTGTGAAATCCTCTCTTTACCGGTTTCCAGTTTCAAGCTATTGCAGAAGCTTGGAAAATTAACAGCTTTTATTTTTAAGGTTTTATGTCTTTAATGATGGAACATAAAACTTAACATCGTCATTCTACTACCAAAGTGAAGATAAAGTGAAGATGAAAACAAAGTACTTCGCTGATAAGTCAAATCGCTATGAATTCACGGTTATAAATAAAAATGGCTAATATCTCGTCCCGAAAGTCCAATCTGTAATTAGCATTTAGCAATTAAAGCTTTAATACTTCTATCTTTAGTAGGATTAATTGCGATGTGGTAAATCAGTCGAAAGCGAGATGATTTAATACTTAAATAATCTTAAAACTAAGGCTTAATAAATCACTGATGAAATTATCTTATTTTTAAATATTGTTTTGAGGATGGTAAGTGAATAATCACTCACCCACCACCCTTTGAAACTAAAAAGTTAACAGTAAATAGCAGTGATTAGCGCTGAGATAAACGCTGCTGGTAATAGTTAACAATTTGTGCCGTGACTTCAGACACATCCAAACCATCAGTTTGAACTTCAATGGCATCTGCTGCTTTTTGCAAAGGTGAAACTTTGCGTGTACTATCTTTCCAGTCACGTTCGGCAATATCTCGTTCTAGCTGCTCTAAATTGATTGCGGATTGACCTTGTTTGTTAAAGTCTTCCTGGCGGCGACGGGCGCGTTCACTCACAGAAGCAGTTAAGAAGATTTTGACTTCGGCATTGGGGAAAACGTGAGTACCAATATCTCGTCCCTCAGCGACTAAACCACCTTTTTTACCCCAGCTTTGTTGTTGTTTAACCAGTGCTTGACGGACAGCGCTTTGGGCTGCGATCGCAGATACTTGAGATGTTACCTCAATAGTGCGAATTACCTGGGTAACATCAGTACCGTTAATCCAAACCTGCACGGACGATTGTAAATCCTGGGTAGGAGTAAGTTCAATTTTACACAGGTTAGTTAATTCAGCGATCGCACACTCATCATCAATAGCAATCCCCTTTTGCAGTACAAGCCAAGTGACAGCACGGTACATTGCTCCTGTATCTAAATAGACTAAACCCAGATTTGCTGCCACTTGTCGCGCCACTGTCGATTTTCCAGCCCCGGCTGGGCCATCAATGGCGATGATGGGTTGACGATCGCGCAAGATGATATTGTCAATCAAACGTGTAGAACCAAGACGAGCTGCGATCGCCAACATTCCTTCCTCCTCAACTTTTTCTAAAGACATCAACGTAGTCGGTTCAACTAATTCAATATATTCCACTAAAATTGTGCTGACCATTGCCACTTCTTGCTGTACCACTGCTATCAACTTGTTGCTATTGCGATCGCCTGCAATGAATGCAGCTTCAGCCCGTTGCAAGCCGCGATATAATGCTGCCGCTTGTTCTTTTGCCGTTGCAGTCAAATATTGATTACGAGAACTGAAGGCAAGACCCGACGCTTCCCGCACTGTTGGACAAGCAACAATTTCTACTGGCAAATTTAAGTCAGCTACTAAGCGTTTAATAATTGCCAGTTGCTGACCATCCTTTTGACCAAAGTAGGCACGGTCAGGCTGTACCAAGTTGAAAAGCTTGGTAACAATCGTAGCGACACCTTGAAAATGACCCAGGCGAGAACGACCACACAAGCCTGTCATCATAGCAGATGGGGGTATAACTTGTGTAACCTTTGATTCTTGTATACTCTTCTGGGGAACTGCCATCTCTTCAGGAGTCGGTGCAAAAATGGCATCTACCCCAGCTTGTTCGCAAAGTTTTTGGTCTTGCTCTAAAGTCCGGGGGTAGCGTTGATAATCCTCATTAGGAGCAAATTGCAGGGGATTGACGAAAATACTCACAATCACCGTAGAATTTTCTTGCCGCGCCCGTTGGATCAAGCTTAAATGACCTTGATGCAAATTCCCCATCGTTGGTACTAGACCGACTGCCGTCTGATACCAGCCAGTTATCTCATCTAGTCTTAGATCCTCAGTAACCGCAATCAGCTTGTTTTCTGAGCAGCGTTTAGTTAAATAGCAGCGTAAAGCTGCGACTGTTGTCAGCAGGCGCACAAAAAATACCCCTAGTTCTTATCGATCCCTCCCCCGTTAGTTTATATCTGAAACAGAGGGAAGAGTTGATTGAACTAGGGGAATTAAGTGATACGGAACTTGAATTGGATTTAGGGGAAAGGTTATAGGTGACAGGTGATAGGGAATAATCTTTTCCTTGTAACCTGTAACCTGTAACCTACTCGATTATTTTCCCAAAACTTCAATATGTACTGGTGCAACACCACTACCCATCATTCCCAAAATTCGAGCCGCGCCAGCAGATACATCAATGACTCGACCCCGAATGTATGGGCCTCGGTCATTAATTCGCAGCACTACAGAACGACCGTTGCGGGTGTTGGTTACACGCACTTGCGTACCAAAGGGTAAGCTGCGATGGGCGGCAGTCATTGCTTCTGGGTTAAATCTCTGACCGCTTGCAGTCTGAGTACCAGAACCGTCATAGCCGTAATAAGAAGCCATGCCTCTCAAAGTGGCTTGCACTACTCCAACGGCAATCTGTTGAGGCAGCTTTGGTATTGAGACTGGTTGACGGACTGGTAAATTAGCAATTTCTTTTAGGGGAGATGCATTGCCTAGTAGCCTCCGCAGGCGATTAGTTGCTTGCAATGCATCTTCTGCCAAATTTTTGGTGGGATTGGTCTGTGCTAGTCGTGTAGCTTCGTTGATTTCGACCAATTCTTCGCCATTAATTTTGATTACATAGCGATCGCCATCTTGCCGGGAGGGAGCGCTTTTGTTTTGTGCTTGATTGGCATTAGATTTTTCCCCTGCTTTCCAACTGACGGTAATTTTACTGCCGTCTACACTTTCCCGATTCAACTGGTTGATCTTAGCTGCTACTACACCAGCTATCTGAACCGGGTCATTGTCAGAGGAGCTAATCTGGTTACTCACATCTGTTACGTCATCAGCATTCAGTGCCTTTGGTGAATTGCTAGAAATAAGGGCGTACTCTTGTACGCCCCCAGTATTTCCAATTGCACCAACTTTTTTAGATTCAAAATTCGTATTTGATACAGAACTCAAAAAGGTGAGAACAGGTATATTTCGGATAAAAAGGGTTGCCGCCTTACGTCCTCTAATGTTGTGAGGATGAATTTCTGTAATCACAGCATCCAAGGTTTGTCTCCCTGCTCTGGATTGGTACTCTCCCACCTTAACCACATCAGGGGCAGGTGATTTTTGGGATGCTAGAGCATTTCCCTTGGTGGTTTGAGTACAACCGACTGAAGGTATGCCCAAAACAGCCATAGACAGGGCAACAATAATCCACAAATGTCTTTGATTCATGCGTCCGTTTTTGAAAGCGACTGTAGAACTTTAAGTTTTATAAATTGCGGGATTTTTCACTCGTGAAAGTGATTTCCCTTCTGAAAAACTCGAACTCGTTCCGTTTTCACTTTGTTATTTATAACTCGCAACAGACTAACACGAACCTTTTGGCTTGGGGATCAGGGTTTTAGCGTAATTATCGACTGCTCAATCAAATTAAAGTTCCAAATTTAAGGGTGAAACCTTTCTCAAAGGCGGACTTTGGCTATGTAACGCTTTTTTCTGCAACTCAAAAATTTCTTCAAAAAACTTTACGCTTCTTGCACGCCAAAATGACGACACCCTGTTGACTTCTGTTCTAAAGGCTCACTACTACTCGTGTATTATAGATAACATGTATTTTCACTATTTCCTATAAGAAGATAATATAACTTTAATTAAATGGCATCGGCATAAATACTTAAAATCGTTTATTTAATAAAATATTTAGATTTCCCTATGAATAAGTCGTGATATGAGTTACATCTACAATAATTATGCAAATTAGTTTGAGTTTAAGATATTTTTTCTACTTAGATTAATCATGACTTTTATTCCCCATAACTCAACGTAGATAAGTGATAAATATTACTCCTGATTACCGTATTACTGAGTATAAAATAAAGAAGTATACTCAACTTAATATTTTTCGTGATTAATGATGAAAAAATTAGGAAATCTTCGCGATCGCTTGTAGATCAATTTTTGGTGGTATCAAAAACAACAACAGCCATTTTTGGTACTAAGTAATTGCTCAAAGATGATTTTTTAGAGCAAGCTATCTTTGACAAAATCTTTGCGGCTGTAGGTATGTACGGCTGCACCCCTACTATATATAGTGAGTATTTTGGGGAGTGCTATCAGCGTGATGACAAGCCAAGTAAATCAAAGAGATTTAGAAATAGATTCATCGCCATTATTAGCTGTTCTTCAGGAATTGCATTCTCAGTACAAGTTACTGCAAGAGGGTGCAGTAGCGAAATATATTCCAGAATTGGCAAAGGTAAACCCTGATTTGTTCAGCATTTGTATTGTCACAGTAGATGGTCAGATTTACAAAGTTGGCGATTACGACCAACTTTTTACCATTCAGTCGATTTCCAAAGTGTTTGCTTATGGACTTGCCTTAGAAGATCATGGACTCGATTACGTTTTAACTAGAGTTGGCGTAGAACCGACAGGCGATGCATTCAACGCGATCGTTTTAGATGAGCAATCGAAGCGACCTTATAACCCAATGGTAAACGCTGGTGCGATCGCGACCACTAGCTTAATCAAAGGTTCCGGCCCAACGGAACGTCTTAACCGAATGCTGGATATGTACAAGCGATATATCGGCCGGGACGTATTCGTTGACATTTCAGTTTTTACCTCAGAACGCAGTACCGGACATCGCAACCGTGCAATGGCGCATCTGATGCTCAACTTTGGCATGATTGACCGGAATATTGAAGAGTCGCTGGATCTTTATTTCCAGCAATGTGCTGTGATAGTGAATTGCGAAGACTTAGCAGTGATGGCGGCTACTCTGGCTAACAAAGGTATGAACCCCATCACCAAAGAACAGGCGGTAGATAAGCGTTACATCAAAGATATTTTGAGTGTGATGTACACCTGTGGAATGTACAACTTTGCAGGTGAGTGGGCTTACAAAATTGGGATTCCGGCAAAAAGCGGAGTTTGTGGTGGGATTATCGCGGTTGTACCCAATAAGATGGGTATTGGGGTTTTTTCGCCACTGCTAGATGTGCGTGGTAATAGTGTGCGCGGGGTGAAGGTGTGTGAAGAACTTTCCCAACGGTTAGGTTTACATCTATTTGATTGTTTAGGACAAGAGGCTAGATTTGAATAAAAAGACCTCTCCCTGGTTTTACTACGCAAAACCTGTCCCTCTCCGAGGCGGAGAGGGAAAAATTGGAACACAAGGTTAAAGCACAATACAGTTCAGATAAGACCAAAACACTTGTAGAGACAGCGATTTATCGCGTCTCGAAAAACCCAAATTTTTGCCAGTAGCCCTTAACTGAATCGTATTGGATTAAAGCAGGAAAGGTTTATCTAACTCTCGTTTATCTATATATAGATATAGTTACCAAACTCTGAATTATCTCTCTTCGCGTGTCCTCCAGTTACAATTCTTCTGCTTGGGGAAGCGGGAAGGTTTCACCAGCTAAATAAGACTGAAAGTGCTTTTGGAAGTACAACCAGGAAGTCATATCTTCCCCATCGCTCAATGCTTTTGGGGCTTGTTTATATAGAGGAATACGGTTATTAATTTCGTCTTGCAGCAATGGGGGCAGTTCTGTTAAACCATTGACTTTGCTGCCAACAGCACTGTAGATTAGTTGACCGGGGCGATCGCCCATTTTCATCCAGGGAAGCCATTGACCAATCCGATCCCAACTCAGTTTGAGTTCAGAAACCGAGGGAAGCGCTGAGTTAAATAAATCTGTGGTTGGCACTGTTAATTTAAACAATTCTGCCGCCTGATAAATTGGATTTGGGCTATATTCGGCAAATTTGGGATCGTCTGCTAGGGGATTGGGGTAATAGGGAAATATGTCAAAAACGAAGGTTGTGCTGTCACCATCTACTTGTGCAGGGAAATTTCCCTCAAACTTACCCTGCACTGGATTATTGGCGACGTGGATTACCGGAACTGTCTCACTTGTCCAAGGATTCTCCCACTTGCGTAAGACTTCATCGGTTTTTGGGTTGAGGTAATAAGTTAATTCCCTGGAAGTAAAATCCCAGCTACCCTCTGCTGTGGGAATACATCGGCTAACACTCAATCCCAGCATTTTAAATAGAAGTTGTCTTTTCTCGCCGGGGATAAAGGCATAAATCTTACCTTTCCAAATCAGGAAAGTTGATTCGCTAGGGTCGAGGGAAGAACGAGTTTTAACCCAGTGCTGCGCTTCAAGTTCTTGGATTTGAGCAACCATCTAAAGCATCCTTAGTGTTTGGATAACAAAAGGATAAGCTAACCAGCATTCAAGTTGCATTTTTGTCATTAGTCATTAGTCATTTGTCATTTGTCAAAAACTAATGCCCCATACTTCCCTACGAGAGGCTATGCTTCTCCAAAGGAGTACGACTGCGCTCAGTACCAGTGCCCCATGCCCAATTCCCAATGCCCAATTCCCAATTCCCAATACCTTCATCAATTAAACTGATTCAGAAAGTTGCTCATCTAAACGGCGAAACAAAAACACCCAAAGAGGTAGGGAACTGTTAATCGCAATTAGTCGCACTAAATGACCAGTTGTGACAATTTCAACATTATGATTCAATGCCAGGGAAACCAAGATCATTTCTGCCGATCCTCCTGGTGCTGTGACTAGCAAACAGGTTAACCAGTCCCAAGAGGTGAATTGCATGGCAAGTATAGCAGCGATCGCTCCAGCGATGAGGGTCATCCCTACAGACATCAAGGCATAGCCGACAGTCCGCTTCTGAAAGTTGGGTTTATCTCCCCAATACTCACCAATGGTAATTCCCAGGAGCATTTGACCCAATAAGTTAATTAAAGGCGGCGGACTAAAACTAATATCACCCACAAAAGGCAGCCAATGTAGCAGAGGATTAAACCCGATACCAATTAACAATGCACCAAAGAAATCGCCGGCGGGAATTTTAAATAATATAGCTGGATAAACTACTAATGCAGTGATTAGGAGTATTAACAAGAGTAATTCTAGTTGAGATGGATCGAGATTGAGCCAATCAGGGTTGATTGGGAGCGTTTGCGGGTAGTAATTACTGGCTGATGTCTTAGCGATGAAGGGGATCAAAACAACTACTGAAGTGACGCGAATCGCCTGAACTAGGGCAACTAAGCTGACATTTTTATTGTAATCGGCAGCGATCGCTGCCATAATTCCCACACCACCAGGAACAGTAGCCAGCATTGCTGTCAATAGGTTAGTTTTGCTGAGGCGGGCATACATATAACCAATACAACTTCCACTCAGCAGCAGAAACAAGGTCAGAAAAATAAATATGGGAATACCAGAAGCAACACTAGCTAGATTACCGTGGGTATTGGAAGCGCCGACAGTTAAGCCTACAAGTGCCATTCCCACTTTTCTAGCAGTGCGGTTAGGTTGAGGATAATATTGATAAAAAATTCGACACCCTTGAAGAACTACTGTACCAGCAGCAATCCCGCCAAATATCCAGGCAATCCTGCCAATTTGGAACTTGGCGAGGAGTAAACCCAGAGGTAATGCCAGAAGCATTTCCAAGACAAGGACAATTAATTGCTTCGTAAATAGCTGTTGTTTGGTAACAACAGGATTTTCATGGGTGTGTTCTTCTAGGCTGGGAGCAACACTTACGCTTTGATTCATCAATACAAGCTTTTTTATTAATTTAACTTATCTACTAAAGCTAACGCGATCGCACAACATAAATAGAGTCTATCAAGCCAAGTTTACTAGGATCGTAGTAAGCACTTTAGCGTTCAAATCAATCATTAAAGTCCTGACTAAAAAGTTATTCATCTATTAAAGTTAGTCTAGTGGACTACTAGATGTAAATTTACCGCGTGTTGCCTTCAAACAAAAATACCTATAGAGAGAGCATAAGGGCACAATGAGAGAGCGGAGTATATGTATGGCTGGACAAAAGCCGAAGCTTTAGGACATTAATTATTGCAATGTTGAAGAAGAATTCAGAAGTCAGAATTCAGGAGTCAGAATAAATCAGTCGGGGATTCAGACCCGCGACTGATTAAAGACCACCAAATCGTAGATTTAGTAGGGGTCTTAAACCCGGCTATTCAGACGCTCGTGGACTCGCTTTAAGCGAAGCCATGCCGTTGGCGCAGCCTCTCGTAGAGAAGGCTTTACGCTGCGCTATCCGCCACTCGCACAGAATTCATTCTGAATTCTGACTCCTGACTCCTGAATTCTGTTCGATAAATAAATACGCCTGAATTAAGGATAATCGTAGGTTAGCTTGATGAACGAAACCCAACAATTAACCCTTAATATTGGGTTCTGTTCCTTAAGCCAACCTACACAGTTTAAAGTTTTTATGGCTAACCCAAGCGTATTGAATGATAAATAAATATAGTGTTATAGGACTCATGTTTGATTGCATGAAAAAACTCCGTACAACTCAAAAATCCTTCTTTCCTATTGCCTATTACCTTCTTACACAAGATAGTTATTCAAATCAAGTAAATGTGAGCATATACTTTCTTTTAATATTTAAAAATAGCTTAACTATACTTGTCCCTGAATAATTTGAGTCAATTCACTGCGGCTGCGATTTGCTTCTGACCAAAAAGCTATCCAAAATATAGGTTTTATACTTTGTGGAGGAATCTAAAATAGTTGTATGCAACATTTACCACCATTTTCCCTTTCCCTCTTTCTGGTAAGTTAGGATGACATCTGCATTGCTTAAATCAAGCGTGTTAAAAATCCCAGATAATTCGTCAAAGGTATTTGCAGATGATAAACCTTAAAAGACTAAAATTTTTGCAAAAACTTCAACCCAAAATTCTAGTTTTTACATTTGGAGCATCTTTATTACCAGTTTTCGTTTTGAGCAGTGCAGTTTGGCAATTAGTAGAACAACCACTCATTAAACTAGAAAAAACTCGCCTTGATGATCAAGTTTTAGCTTTTCGTGGATATACAGCTGCTACAGAAAAGGGACTTGCAAATTTGATTTCTAGTTATGCTAATTGGACTGATTTGTATAATGCAGTTCAACATTCAGATCGGGAGTGGATAAAAAAAGAAGTTTCTACTCAACTATTATTCACGACTGATCTTGATGTAGTGAAGGTGATTCAGTCCAAAAAAAAAGAGATACTTGGCTCTGCCGGAAATCAAATATCTAATCTCCCAATAGTACAAGCAAAAATCAAATATTTAAATAACCAGAATAAATTATCTCATGAGTTAATTGATACAGGGACACAAGGATTAGTATTGTTGGGAGGCTCACCTATTTACCGTAGTGATGGAACTGGAAAGCCATTCGGAACTTTAATTGCAGGACAGTTAATGGATAAAGTATGGCTCCGACAATTTTTAAATTATTCCCAGCCGACGACCAGACTGGAAATAATTTCTTTAGATGGAAAGTTTTTCGTCTCTAGTAGTTATGATTGGAAACCAGACATTTGGGAAAAAACTTATTTTGATTCTCAAATTTTACCAAATATTTCTCAAAAGCACTCTGTCTATCGGATTCAGCCAGATTTGGGATTAAATACAATTTATGCTCCCATATATTCTGGTAATAAGGCTATTGCTATTGTCAAGATTCAAATTGTAGCAAAATATTTTCAGGAGGCGAAGCTAACTCTTACCCGCTTGTTTTGGTTGGGGTTAAGTTTAGCAGTGCTACTGTCAGTGTTAATTGCTAATTTACTAGCTCAACAAATTAGTAACCCAATTATCCAACTTGCAAAGCGTAGTAAAACTTTAGCAGCAGGTGATTTGAGTAGCCCCATTCCTAATGTTAAAAATGGTGGTGAAATTGGGCAGTTGGCTAATGCTTACCAGGAAATGGCTAATTCTCTCACAACCCTAATCAATAATTTAGAGCAAAGGGTAGCGCAACGCACTCAAGAATTAGAACTAGCTCGTCAAACATTGGAAGAAAGAGTGCAAGAGCGGACAGTAGAGCTTTTACAAAAAAATCAGGAACTAGAGATGAAAACTGAACAATTGCATACAGCTTTAGATAATTTAAAAATGGCAGAATCGCACTTAATTCAAACAGAAAAAATGTCTTCACTAGGTAATCTAGTTGCTGGTATTGCCCACGAAATTAATAATCCCATTAATTTTATCTATGCTAATCTCACTCACATCAACAACTATACTCAAGATTTATTCAATCTCATCTTCAGGTATCAGCAACGCTATTCAGATCCAGAGATTCAAACCTATACAGAAAAAATTGAACTTGATTATTTAATAAAAGATTTACCTCAAATTATAGCTTCTATGGATACAGGCGCTAATCGAATTCAAGAGATTATTTTCTCTTTGAGAAATTTTTCTCGGCATGATGAAGCCGAGATCAAAAAAGTTAACCTTCATGAAGGAATTGATAGTACTTTGTTGCTGCTACAGCATCGTCTGAATCCTCATCATGATTGTCCAGTTATCCAGGTAATTAAAGAATATGACAATTTTCCCTTAATTGAGTGTTATCCTCGACAACTAAATCAAGTATTTATGCAGATTTTACTAAATGCGATAGATGCTTTGGAATTGCATTCAGAACAGTTGGATAAAAAAATTATAATTCAAACTAAAGATACTAAAAATAGTGTGGCAATTAAAATTATTGATAATGGCATAGGTATAGATGATAAAAATATTTCCCAAGTATTTGATCCCTTTTTCACTACTAAATCTGTTGGTAAAGGTATAGGCTTAGGTTTAACTGTTTGCTATCAGATTATCCAAAATCATCAAGGAAGTATTCAAGTTATTTCGCAATTAAATATAAAAACCGAAGTCATTATTGAATTACCATACTTGCTTGCCAATAATTATGAATCCTGATGCTATTGGTAATCAGCAATTTTATTGTCTGTATAGCCGCGTAAAGCCTTCTCTTCTCTTTCAGAGACGCTAACGCGAACGAGAGGCTGCGCCAACGGCATAGCTTCGCTTAGCGCGTCAGCGTGCCGGAGGCTCTATTCCATTCGCCAGGGCAGACGTGTTTTTATAAAAGTGAGATGCTCCCCTTGACCCCCGTCTGCTGGATAATGGTTTTAGTATTGTCAAGAGCCAGAGAAGAAACAAAAGGCAATTTTTCACTCTCTTAATGATCAGCCCCATTAATTAGTTTTCAGTGAGGGCAGCATCAGGCTTTTTTACCCAAACAGTTCATTTGCCAACATAAAAACAGCTGCTTCAACCATAAAAAAGGAATTGAGGAAACATGACTTCAGTAACTCACCGTGAAGTCGAAACCAACGGCATCAAGATGCATATTGCCGAACAGGGGCAGGGGCCACTGGTAGTCTTGTGTCACGGCTTCCCGGAAAGTTGGTACTCCTGGCGACATCAGTTATCGGCATTAGCTTCAGCAGGATTCCATGCAGTAGCACCTGACCAGCGCGGTTATGGGCAGACTGACCAACCGGAACCAATTGAGGCATACCATATTTTCCAGTTGGTCGGTGATATTGTTGGTCTGGTTCATGCGCTGGGTGAGGAGCAAGCAATCATTGTTGGACACGATTGGGGTGCCGTGGTTGCCTGGCATTGTGCCCTACTCCGTCCAGACATCTTCCACGCTATCTCCCTGCTGAGTGTGCCCTATCGACCCCGCACTTCGTCAAACATTCGACCGACACAAGCAATGAAGTTGATGGCTGGGGAGCAGGAATTCTATCAACTGTACTTCCAAGAACCAGGTAAAGCTGAGGTGGAACTTGAGTCGGATGTTCGCGCCGCCATACGTACAATCCTCTACTCTGCATCAGGAGATCCACCACCAGAAAAACGCTGGCGTTTCCTGTTCAGTAAGTCTGAGAAACTACTGAATACTTCTTCTGTACCGGAGCAACTTCCCCCTTGGTTAACAGACCAGGATATCGACTTTTTCACTTCTGAATTTGAGCGAACTGGTTTCCGGGGCGGGTTGAACTGGTATCGCAACATAGATTCTATGTGGGAACTAACACCGTTTCTTTGCGGCGCAAAGCTTCGCCAGCCGGCATTGTTTGTGGCGGGAGAAGCAGATGCAGTGATCGCAATGTACCGTGAAGCATTCGATACCTTGGAGCAGAACGTGCCCAATCTGAGACAAAAGGTATTGCTGCCTGGTGCTGGTCATTGGATTCAACAAGAACGCCCAGTCGAAGTAAACAGACTGCTCATTGAGTTTCTGGCAGACCTCCAAATCGACAAGCCCATTACCTAAAAGTCATTGCAGGAAAATTCGCGGCTCAAATTTTGCACCTTTCTGATATTTCCGCCTTTGACATCAAGCGCCGCCTTCATCGCTGAATGCCTTACCCTGTGCGGTGACATTAAATCTTAGAATCACAATAGTCAATCTAAATGTGCGTGATTTTAACGCCAAAGAGAAAACGCTTGAAATTTTGGGTAAAGGTAAGGGTAGCTAGTTCATTTTTCTTTGTTCATTTTTCTTTATATAAGCTGTTACGTATACAACTTGCATTATCAGGGCGGGCAAAATGCCCACCCCACAATCATATTGAAAAAATATTAGTGCAAATTAAAGGCGCAACAGCTTAGTTTGATTTTATTGTGCCAAATTACTTTTTATTTATTACTAATAACCTCTAAACCTGTCCTAGCTATTGATTTAATATCAACACCCTGATCGTTTAGCAGCACTACTATAGTAGTATTTTGATTGGGGAGATATGCCAGCAATGTTGTGAAGCCATAAGCTATACCACTATGGCCAATTGCTGTTTCCAAAGGAGATGAGAACCGTTCTACACCTAACCCATAACTATAGCTTTCGCCATTATCTTTAAATTTCAGCATTTCTTTCATCATCTTCGAGGAAAGTAAGCTTTTTTTGACAAATAACGCTTTAGCAAACTTGGCTAAATCCTCTGCTGTTGAAACCAATCCACCATCTCCTAAACCGTTGCCATCATTGACTTCGGCGTAGCTATCTAACTTACCATCCTTATTGCGATCGCTATAACCTGTAGCTACTTTTCCAATTGTCGGTTCGCGCAATTCCGTGAAGGTGTGTTTTAACCCTAATGGTTTTAAAATCTGACTGCGGATTGCTTGTGCGAGAGTTTCCCTAGTTATATTTTCAACGATCAGTTCTAAAAGAATGTAGTTGCAATCAGTATAAATAAATTTTTCTCCAGGATTTGCCTGCGGTTGTTCCTGGTACATATACTGAATAGCTTCTCTGGCTGTCCAAGGCTGTGAGCGGCTTCTTTTGGCAGTAGCTTGAATAAACTCTTTTGTATTAAGGTATTCAGCAACACCACTGGTATGGTTGAGTAGTTGACGAACTGTAATTTTGTCGCTGTTGACAATATGAGGAGTGATGTCTCTTGGTAAGTAGGTTGCGATCGCGCGATCTAATTCTATCTTCCTTTGCTCCACTAATTTCAGCACCACCACCGCCATAAAAGTTTTACTCATACTGGCAATGGAAAAGCCATCTGTGGGTTTCATCCGAGTTTTAGTTGACAAGTTATTGACACCAGAGGCTCCCACCCAAGAACCGTTAGGTGTAGAAATATACATTACTGCGCCGGGGATTTTTTCTTCTGCAACTATCTCATTTAAAAGTGTCTGTAGCTGAGAACTTTTTCCAACGGTGGAGGTAGATATGACTTGTTTAGCAAAAGATTTTTCAATTACTCTTTGACTAATGTTATTACTCACTAGATATCCTGCAAAACCAAGGGAAATCACGAAGACTATTGCAAATAAAATTTTTCTAAAAGCCAAAAATATTAGGTTCATTTTACTTCCTAAATAGAAACCTACCCGATTTAGATCGACTGCACAAAGTAGTTAGTGAGAATCAAAGAGACATCTGATATACAAATAGCATTACTCTATTCCCAGATTAGTATCAAAATTTCGATTTACCAACTCTTACATAAATTTGACAATGCCAACTAAAAGCAAAACCAAAGCCACTGTTTGGGTAGTGGAAAAAGGTCAAGTACGGCCTCGTTTAGATCATCTCACTACTGAGGAACCTTTAGAGATTCGTCTTGTTCCTTTCCAGAAGACGGTAGCTGTAACAATGCGGACACCAGGGGCCGATTTTGAACTAGCAGCTGGTTTCCTCTACAGTGAAGGAGTCGTTAGCCGCAGAGAAGATATCCGACGTATCAGCTACTGCGTTGATGAATTAGTAGATGGTGAGCAACGCCATAATATTGTAAATGTAGAATTGCGGGATGGGTTGATTCCAGATTTACAGCCTTTGGAGCGTCATTTTTATACTAGTAGCGCCTGTGGGGTGTGTGGTAAAGCTAGTCTTGAGGCTTTGCGTCTGCGGGGATGTCCAGTGATTCCTTCTGGGCCGACAGTAACACCTGAGATCGTATACAGCCTACCTGATAAGCTCCGAGCTGCTCAAGGTATCTTCACAGCTACAGGAGGTTTGCACGCTGCGGCTATCTTCGATACTCAAGGTAATTTGTTAAACCTGTGGGAGGATGTTGGACGGCACAATGCTTTAGATAAATTGATTGGTACAGCTTTTCTTAGTGACGAATTACCTTTAAATAATTGTATTGTCCTGGTCAGTGGACGCTCTAGTTTTGAGATTTTGCAAAAGTCTACAACTGCTGGAGTTCCCATTGTTTGTTCTGTTTCTGCTCCCAGTAGTTTGGCGGTATCTGTAGCCAAGGAATTCGGGATTACCTTAATTGGATTTCTGCGGGGTGAACGATTTAATATTTACACTGGTTTGCAAAGAATTAACGCTGTTTAAGAGGTCGTTTGAAAAGTGTTTCGCTGTGACTTTAGGTACTTTAGATCCCCCCTAGCCTTAAAAAAAGGGGGAACCGGAATCAAAGTCCCCCAATTGATCGGGGGATTTAGGGGGGTATAAAATTTTTGATACCGATAAGAGGACTTTTCAAACATCCACTACGAAATAGAAAATATATACAGGGGTTTTTAATCCTGTATTTTGGCTGTCTTTAGCCAAGATATTGAACCGTTAATTGCTATGAACAGTAAAATTACATAAAGAAAAGCAATAAATTTAACTTCTTTAACGTAGTACAACCAAATACCAATAACATCAACGATGATCCAGTAATACCAGCTTTCAATCCTTTTTTGCACCATGAGCCACATAGCAGTAAAACTCATGATTGTTGTGAGTGCATCTAAGTAAGGAAAAGAAGCTTTTTCTGTAAATATTGCAGGGAGTAACAGGTGAATTTGACTCATCAAAGCTCCCGTTGCAAACGAAATTGCTACTGTGATTGCCGCAATCAAAACAATTTTACGTGGTGGACTATATCGAATCTGCAAAACTTTACCAGAATCAGGTGTACTCCATCGCCACCAGCCATATACACTAACAACTAAATAGTAGATTTGTTCTAAAAAATCCGAATACAAACGGATTTGATAGAAAAGCGCCATATATAGCAATACACTTACTATCCCAACAGGCCAAGTCAGAATTTTCCTTTGAGAAATTAGCCACGCTGACCATAAATAAAAGACAGTTCCCAAGAGTTCTATGTAGCTCATGGGATATCCTATCAGATTGAATGCTATAGTATTTACGCTCCAAAATTCCAGCATATTGATACACTTTATAAAATAATTTTATTGAAAAATAGCTCTCCTAAGTTGGCATACTTCTGGTAACAAGACAATACTTTTTTAACAATACTAATACGTGTCATGAGGTCGCCAGACAAGCGAAAAAATGGAATTTTTCTCACAATTAAATCGCTTTCAATTTGTTTTTGAAATATGCTACGGTTTGCTTCTCCAGAGCGATCCCAGGTATCATCGTAGGGTATATCTAGATCGCAAAAAAACACTAAATCATAGCGCGATATGGCTTGATGGGCAAGTTCTGCTAACTCTGGGGCAACAGTTTTGTGGTAATACAACGAGAATTGATAGGTTGTCAAGGCATTGGTATCTGTAAATAAGTACTGGTTTGCTTGCAATAATAAGGCTTCTTCACGTTCTAAATGCCCTTTGGCAATCTCCACAAGTTGCAAGAGCGAAAGTCGTCTGTTGATTTGATTTTTTTCCCAATACTCGCGCCCGTACTCTGGCATCCATACAGTGTTGTACTCTTTAGCTAATTGTGATGCAATGGTGGTTTTACCAGTTGAAGGAGCGCCCAGAAAAACAATGTTAGCGATCAGATCGCGGTATACATCAGGATGTAAATATTCCCGCATTGCGTAAGTGTCTGTTCTGACTTGCGTTCCTGAAATTGGAAAAGTTTTGCGATCGCAATCCACAAGTCGATTAACTGCTCCTAGTGCCTGGCTTACGTGTTCGCCGTAAAATTCACTACAGTAAAAGTGAGTAATTTTTTTTGATTCCAGTTGTTTCAGGATGTAATCTTCGTGCATTTTCTTAATCTCAGGAGTGTCTCCAACCTCAGTTGGGCCATCCCAAGCTTCAATCACCTGGATTTGAGGATAAATTTTCCGCAGCCAGTTAGCTCGAACGGTTAAAGGAATCGCAGTCACCTCTGGACACTCATAAATCATCACCAGCACTTCATCCATCTCTGCTAAAGCAGTTTCAATCACCAATTGATGTCCTTTGTGCAGAGGTGCGTATTTGCCTAGCGTGAGTCCGCATGTACCAGTCATAATTTTGACCTTCCTTAGCTTTATATTTGAATTACACTAATGTCTGTTTAAAAAAGTTGGAAACATTGGACTTATAACTTTTGGTTGATGAGCTTGTTAGTTAATTAGATGAAAATTTTGCTGGAATTTAGAAAATATTAAGCAAAAATATGTCCAAGATCGCAATTATTGACTTGCAGCCTGACAATCAAGTTGAAGAACGCGAAGTGTCTGAGGCAGTTATGGCTGTAGTCATTGGAGGAATTCAAGTTAAGCTTCTAGGTAATAATATTCTGGATGCGACATTCAAGGGTTTTACATTGACAGTTTAAATTTGGCAACATATCGCTTGGGGAAGGGGTAAATTCAAACCTTTTCCCCTTAATCCAAAGAGGTTGCCTACACACTAGTAATAATAAATACCTTTTATGGTATGTGACTGCCGCCATGCAATCACACAAAAAGACAAAGGTGCCAGTTCCTTTCTCTTGATCCTCTCTTTGGCAGAGGTATTATTTTTCAGACAAATTTTTTAATATACGGAATGACTCAAGTATGGTTACACTACCGACATAGTAATCACTGTTGGTGGAATACCGAGCGATGTATAAAAATGTTAAAAGATTTACTGCTATTTTTCTGTTGGTCTTTCTGTTGATTGTTTCTATCAACTTTGCAGTAATTGCTCAAAATAGTTCAGATGGCCCTTCTGTAAATTTTGCATCGCCTCAGATATGTTCAGTGCCTCCTGGTCTGAAAACTCAACAAGTCATTGCCGACAATGGTCGTAATCTAGTTAAGATGGGCGATCGCATCAGGGTAAGAGTTGAAGGATTATCAGCAGCCATCAAAAATACAACGGCTAATGCCAGCAATTCATTTGATCCTCGACAATTAGTGTTGTACCTGGATGGTTATGAACTAGAGGATGTTCACGGAGAACCAGTCATCGTCATGGTTCCGGGTAAAGATCAACAAAAAATTGTTGATGATAATTGGTTAGCTTTTCGGCTTGAACGTACCGACTCGTCTCAAGCTGCATGGAATACGCTTCTTAGCCAGGCAAATAGATACAGTATTAACGTAATAGCGGGGGTAGGCTGTCCCAGAAAACTGGCGATTCCGGTGAGCAATCCTCTATCACCTCCTCAATTAAAAATAGTTCTGTTATCGTGGCGATTTTGGCTGTGTCTGCTTCTAGTGCTGTCTATTATATTAATATTCATTAGGTATTGCCGAAGCACTCTTCGTAGCCCTGGAATAGAAGGGGTTTACTCTAAAAAAGAGGTGATTGGTGGCCAAGAACTGTTGATTCCAGAAAAGGCGGAACTTGAAAAAGAAGATCGAAAAACCCGAATTGCTCAATTTTTTCTTGGTAGAAAAAAACTAAACAAAAACCCGTTCAGTTTATCGATATCTCAACTTGCTTTTTGGACATTTCTCATTTTTGGCTCTTACCTGATTATCTATGGCATAACAGGAGATTATACCAATATTTTGACTCAACAATCACTAATATTATTGGGAATCAATTCTATCACTGCGTTTGGTACTTCCTTAATTGATGGACAGGGAAATGAGAGAAATAAAAAAGGTAGTCAACGAGTTTCTGAAGGTTTTTTCTATGATATATTATCGGATATTAATGGAGTTAACTTTCACCGCTTTCAAACATTTATTTGGACAGTTGCGATTGGGCTTTTCTTTGTTTGGGAGGTCATTAAAAATCTGGCAATGCCGGAATTTGATGAAACACTTTTGACACTTCAAGGAATCAGTGCTGCAACATATCTTGGGCTTAGAGGGCAAGAGCAGCATGGTATGACAAAAGAGGCAGAATCTACAACTATAGAAGATAACGCATCTGAACAACCGCTTCCACCAGCACAAGACAATCCACCAGAGAGTGATTCATCGATTCCTGCTAGTTAACATCACAACCCAAATATCAGCAGTGTAACCTCGGCAATTGCTGGCGCTACAGTCGAACGTACCGAGTCAGACATGTCTACCAGTGCCAAAAATGCAAATTTAAAGTCATGTTGTTTTTCAGGAAAATTATTTGGCTTGTTGTCCGTCTGATGTCGTCTGAATGCTTGCGGATAGGAAAGATTCACCTATTAACAGAGACTCATCGACGCTCAAATTTGTAGACTCAATCACCACAGCATCCGCACTAACTCTATCTCTTTTTTACTTGAGGCGATCGCCTCAAGTAAAATGGATATCGCCCTATGATAGATTCAATCTCGATTTTATGAGCCATTTTTTGCTCTACAAATTAATTAACTTATACCAATTTAATATGAAGTTGCACATATCTTGATCCCCCTAAATCCCCCTTAAAAAGGGTGACTTTGATAGATGTTTTTCCGGTTCCCCCCTTTATTAAGGGGGGCTAGGGGGGATCGAATTCTATGCAGCTTCATAAAAAATTGGTATTAGAAGGTAATGGTTTAAGAAGAACAGGCAGCGACGCTACTAACTTTATAGTTGCATCAGGACAAGAAGCCAATTATAGTTCGATCTTGAATAGTCTATAGTGTAAATCTTATTGTCGCGGAAGTTATAAGAATTTGCACCTTCATTTGTAGTGCTTGAGCCACTTACTCCAATATTTACACTATCACTAAAATTTTTAATGTAGACGTTATCAACTCCCCCAAATATAGTATCTAATTGCACTAGATATAGGGGATTGCAAAATGTTTCTACATCATCTAGACAAAGGTTAAAAATTACTATTTTAGCCATTAGACTATTTGGTGGTTCAGGATTTTATTGAAAAGTGTTTAACTGTCACTATATGCCCCTTAATCTATCTTTTTAGGCTACGAAGTACACACATCTATACACACGAAGCAAAACATCGCGTGATCCTCCTAAATCTTCCTTGATTAAGGGGGATTTTGACATTTATTACCGCCCTTAAAAAGGGGGTGGGGGATCTAAAACCTTTGGGGCAACTCTAAAAGAATTGTATGTACACCGTAGCTTTTTAAGGGAGAGGAACCGGAATTAAAGTCACCTTTAGCAAGGGGAATTCAGAGGTATCTAAAACTTTTGATACTGAAAAGATAACTGTTCAAACATCCTCTTAAATGCGTTTGCCTTAGTGCCCCATCGAACCTACGTACATTACACCAAAATTATTGTAATTTGACCTTGAATAGTCTATAGTGTTGAACTTACTATCATTAATGCTATAGCCACCTGTCCCTACATGCTTAATGTCTCCTGTACCTGTGCTATTTATATTTACGGAGTCACTGTTATTGGATATATAAATGTACGGAGAACCTCCCCATACAGTAGATACTTCTGTAGGACTTAGATTGTCTTGCAATGCCTTTACACTAATATAGTGTAAACTTAAAACTACTATTTTTGGCATGTTTTTATTTCCTTTCACAATATAAATGCAATTTCATTTTACATGATTAATCAAAACAGGTGTAATCTGATTTTTAAAATCTCTAGGAGTTAAGAAAAAAACTATTAATTCGAGCAGTAATTTAGTTTTTTCTCAAATTTGGGATCTTGTTTACCTTCAAGCAAAGAACTAAAGTACTGATCAGGGAGAACTCACAGGATTTCTAAAACCCTTGCTGGATAAGAATCTTGATGAAAAATTGGCTAAATTCTAAACCTCGCAAACCTTTACTATGAAAGGATTATTAGCCTTTAGATGCGTTTACACTAGCGGCATGGCTGTAAAGGTTGTCTCTTTCATATTGAAGTTCTCTTGACGTGAAAGCTAGCTAGTAAAGTACTGTAACCTATTTTAATTTATTTTTTGTTTAGGCTCTATTAAGACATATTTGACTTTTTTTTGTCTCAAAATATTAGCTTTTTATCTAGTAGTTTTTAATCTACGTTGTCAAATTACCGAGAAATAATTAATACGATATAAGTGATAAATGATTTATATATTCATCGCTAGTGTAATTCTTTCTGTACGTCTGTATATAGCACAGTTAAAATGCAGAAAGTCCTTATACAGTATAGTATTTAATGATAAATAGCAAGTCATTATCTTAGACTATATAAGTTTAAATATCTCACTTTTGACAGTTAATTTTAAGACAAAAATAATTTGATTATGTCCTGAAAATTTATACATAGAGATAATTATTTTATTAAATCTTTATATGAAATATTTTTTCAACATAAAAGCTTCATATAAGAACTATTGAAATTATAGTTGATAGTGTAAAAATTGAAGAGTCAAACCAACTCCTCAAAAAATAAGATGAACCGAAACAAGAAAATTTTTGACTCAATTAATGATTGTTGGACTCTGAGTGCTGGTAAATAATCAGAGAACAGTTTGCAATGTTGAAATCAAAAAAATTCTGATTCAAAAAAGTAATGTAATGGCTAAAATAGTAATTTCTGACTTACGTTCTATTGATGTAGAAATATTTCTGCACGGGCTAGCTCCAGTACAATTAGAGACAATATTCGGTGGTGCTTCTGATATCTACATAAGCAATGTTCCTGATAGTGTAATTGATCAATTATCTGATGTAACTAGTAAACTGTCTACATTGATTCCTTCGTTAAATTTGGATAATAACAAGTTTCTTACCGTTGACTTCTCAAAATTAAATATAAATTTTGTCTTTGCTAGTTAAAAGTCTCCTATAAACGCTGTATGGTAGTTCTGCACGCACTTTCAGATTTCATCGACTGCGATTTTGCTGTCAGCGATTTATCTCCGAGTTATTGGTACGAAGGGCATTGTCTTGAAAGTGGCGATTGCTTAAGATTACCCCGCACCTCAATGTCCGAAGCGATCGCTCACGGACTCATGCAACAACTTGCAAAGAATGACTGTTATTCTCGTGAAGGTAAGATGTATGGAATACTGTTGGTTGAACTGCCTAATGGCGAACAACGGGTGCTGAAAGCCTTTTCCGGTCTTTTGAATGGTTGCAGTTTGGTTGCAGGTTGGGTTCCACCAATTCCAGGACGAGACGAAGTTGCTTTAGAGGAAGCCTGCACTTTAGCTGAGTTGGACAAGATTAAGCAGGAAATCCTTAGTCTGAAGCAATTAACTGAACGTCAGCAGTATAAAACCCTATCTGATGAATTTGAGCGACAATTGCAAGCAATGAGCGATCGCCATCGTCATTGCAAACACCAACGACAGGAAAAACGTCAGCAAATCTGCAATACGCTCACTCCAGAAGCACTCGCGATCGCCCTTGAACAACTCGATGAAGAAAGTCGTCAGCAGGGAATTGAACGACGACAACTTAAACGCCAACAAAATGAAGTATTACAGCCTCTCCAGGGTTTCATAGCAGCAACAGATGCGCGAATTAGCGAACTGAAACAAGAGCGTAAAGCCCTATCCCGACAATTACAAGCTCAGATGCAGGCTACCTACAGCCTGACTAATTTTTCCGGGCGATCGCTATCATTACAGCAATTGATGCCAGGAGGTTCGCCCACTGGCACAGGTGATTGTTGCGCCCCAAAGTTACTGCATTATGCGGCAACACATAATTTAAAACCACTAGCAATGGCGGAGTTTTGGTGGGGTGCGTCTTCAGTAAATCAGGATAAAATTCCGGGAGAATTTTATGGCGCGTGTATTGAACGATGTCAGCCATTGATGGGGTTTTTGCTCTCAGGGTTAAGACCTAACCCCCCAGCCCCCTTCCCTGCAAGGGAAGAGGGAGTAAGAAGCCCCTCCCCTATCAGGGGAGGGGTTTGGGGAGAGGTCACTTTACCGATTATTTATGAAGACGAATGGTTAATTGCTGTAAACAAACCTGCTGGATTACTTTCGGTACCTGGGCGTTATCGCGATCGCCAAGATAGTGTTTTGAGTCGCTTACGTCATCTGTTACCAGATGGTATGGCGCTTGTATCTGTGCATCGCCTAGATCAGGAAACTTCTGGGATTTTGTTATTAGCACGCGATCGCCAAACCCATAAGCAACTCAGCCAGCAGTTTCAGCAACGCCAGATTCACAAGGTTTATGAAGCCATACTTTCAGGTGTTGCGATCGCTGAACAAGGTGTAATTGACTTGCCATTGTGGAGAGATCCTGAAAATCGCCCTTATCAAAAAGTTGATTGGCAAAACGGTAAACCCAGCTTGACAAACTTCCAAGTAATATCGAGAGAACAAGATTACACCCGCATAGAATTTACGCCGCTAACAGGACGCACCCATCAATTGAGAGTTCATGCGGCTGATGTGCGAGGACTTGGGATTGCTATTTTAGGCGATCGCCTTTATGGATGCGATGCAGTTACCAGTCGCTTACATCTACACGCTAGAGAACTTCATTTTGAGCATCCACAGTTAAAAAAAACCTTGTATTTAAAAGCAATTACGCCCTTTTGACGGAACTCCCAAGAATCAAAGTATAGCTTTGTCTGCCCTAACAGTAGCCCTTTCAAGATGACTCGTAAAATCTCTTATCTTTTCTCAGCGCTCTCAGCGCCTCTGTGGTTAAAAAAATACTTTTAAACCGCAGAGGCGCAGAGGACACAGAGTATAGAGCTTAAAGAGGAATTTATTGACCAAAATTTTTACTCACTTTGAAAGGGCTAGCCCATTGCTTTTTTAATTTGTATGTGATAATTTTTGCTTGTAGTCAATTCAACGGTTATCCGACCGATTTGCCGTACTTGCGGAAGTCAATATCACAGCTAAAAAACTGCACAATAAACCTATCCAACGAATTATTGTGAGATTACTTCACAAGATTGCCTGATCTATCCTTGAAAATCCCTAGTGAGTGGTAAGAATGAGAGTGCTGGAGTTGACTTTTAGACTCTCATTCTTATCTTTTCTTTAATCAAAGGAGTAAAAAAAAGTTGTTGGCCCAGTTCAAAAAGTTATTATTTTTATTGCCACAACACTCAACAAATACCTTCATAGTTTATTAATTAGCGCTATTCGGGTCAATGCATAGCGATTCCTCTATGAGTAAACCTGCCCTATTTGTATGTAAAAAATTTGCTGCTAATCTAGCTGGTGCGGGCAAGGATCTGTTATTAAAAGTATTGGAAAAAAGAATATTCCGAAACAGAAATTTCACTATGTCTTCTTACCTCCAACTATTTAAGTAGAAAAGATAAATGGAGAACAATTCCCAATTCCCAATATAAAAAGAGATGCACCATGCCAATTGAATTTATTGGAATGATTGGAACGCGACAGATATCTGAGTTAGATGGGCCAAGAGTTGCAATCACGGGCGGTTCCATAGATGCTGCTTATGTTCGCAAGTTTGCTCAGGCTCATGAAGATGGTGGCTTTGATCGCGTGCTGGTTGGTTATGGCTCAACTGGCCCCGATAGCTTAACTGTGGCAGCGTTTGCGGCGGCTGCAACAGAACGGTTGAAGTTTTTAATCGCTCATCGCCCTGGTTTCGTGGCTCCTACGCTTTTTGCACGCAAGACAGCAACTTTGGATCATTTTACTAATGGTCGCATCGCCGTACACATTATTACAGGTGGCAGCGATGCTGAACAACAACGCGATGGTGATTGGCTTGACCATGATACTCGCTATCGCCGTACAGATGAATACCTTGATATTGTGCGCCGAGTGTGGGTGAGTGATACTCCCTTCGACTATGAGGGCGAATTCTATCGGGTGAAAGATGCTTACTCAGATGTGAAGCCTCTGCAACAGCCCCATATACCTGTGTACTTTGGAGGTGCTTCTGGTGCCGCAGTACCTGTGGGTGCAAAGCACAGTGATGTGTACGCTATGTGGGGAGAACCCATTGCAGCAATTAAAGAACGGATACTTGAAGTCAAAGCTGTAACACCACCAGGGCGATCGCCACGGTTCAGTGTATCTTTGCGGCCAATCTTGGGCGATACTGAGGAAAAGGCTTGGCAACGGGCACATTCAATTCTGTCGCGTGTTAAAGAAATTAGGGCGGCAAAAACAGACAATCAACCGCCGATAGCTCCCAGCTTGAATTCAGCACGTCCCGAAGCAGTGGGTTCCAGTCGTTTATTACAGTTTGCCCAAGAAAGCGAAATTTTTGATAAGCGCTTGTGGACTCCAATTGCTGCCGCTACTGGTGCTTATGGTAATACTACCGCCCTCGTTGGTACGCCGGAGCAAGTGGCAGAGTCCCTTGTGGATTACTATGATGCTGGAGTAACGACTCTATTGATTCGAGGATTTGATCCATTAGAAGATGCGATCGCTTACGGTCGTGATGTGATTCCCCTAGTCCGGGCAGAAGTGCAAAAGCGAGAGCGACAAGCAGCTGTTATTGCTTAGTACAGCTTTGGCTAATTAATACCTTAGTGTTTTGAAACGCAGATGCGCTTCGCCTTCCTACAAAGTAGGTACGTAGAATCTTTTCAAGTAATTTAACTAATCCCCATTTTCCATCTCAAATATTTGAAGACTGCTGTAAATAATTTGATTATTTCAAAATTGCATGACTAAAGTACTCATTCTCGATGCCAACCAACAACCGTTGTATCCAGTACGCATCAGCCATGCTAGGCTTCTATTGTCACAAGGTAAAGCTACTGTATTCCAGCGATATCCCTTTACTATCATTCTGAAGGAGTCTTTATCTAATTTAAAACTTGAGCAACTTGGCTTTAAAATTCATCCTAGTATTAAAATCACTCGTAATTGAATTCTTAACTACGAATTACGTACAGCCCTTTGGGCATGAAAACCGCGTAGCGTGCCGGAGGCTCTATTACGAATTACGAATTAGTTAATCTTAGTCGCCTCCCCAAGTGAGGAGTTTATAGATGACGAACCACACTATCTTAGAACCATTGCCAGAAGACCAATGGTTTATTGAGAGTCAGGAACTACGATCCTTTGTAGCAACAGTGCGGGAAATTAGCGCTATCACTGCTGGCGATCGCACACAAACTCTCGCTAGATTAGAACCCTATTTTCAAGAGCTGCTTGCCCAACAGGAATGGCTATCTGAAAAGTTTGCCCAAATTAATCCCGAAAGCAAGATGGGTGGTGGTATAGGTCAGTGGCTACTTTATCGCGCCAAAGATCGTTCTCTGTCAGTCTTCAGTTTGGTGATTCCCCCAGGTTCCACGACTCCTGTCCACGATCATTTAGCCTGGGGATTGATTGGTTTATACAAAGGCAACCAAGAAGAAACAGTCTACCGCCGTGTAGATAACGGCGATACTGAAGGACATGCACAATTACAAGTAACTGAAGTGCGGTCGCTTCAACCAGGCGATATCTACCGCCTTCTCCCCCCAGACGGTGATATCCACGCCGTCAAAACTACATCCCAGAGCGCATCTGTATCTATTCATATTCTGGGTAATGATACTGGTTGTATCTTGCGTCACCAGTTCATTCCAGAATCTCATAGCGTCAAATCCTTTCGCTCTGGATATTCCAACGCTCCCTGCAAAAAGGAAGAGGAAAAAGAATATGTCTAGGTATAGTAGACCACAAGTCCCTGTATTCGAGCGAGTTGAAGACGAACGCCTGCACCGCAAGCAACGCCTAGCCGCAGCCTTTCGCCTATTTGGTAAATTTGGTTTCAGCGAAGGAATCGCAGGCCATATTACGGCTCGCGATCCAGAATTTACAGACCATTTTTGGGTTAATCCACTAGGAACATACTTCGGTCATATCCGAGTTTCTGACCTGATATTAGTTAACAGAGAAGGTGAGGTGGTTAAAGGCGATGCTGAAGTGAATCGAGCTGCTTTCGCCATCCATTCTCAGATTCATGAAGCCCGGCCTGATGTCATCGCGGCGGCTCATGCTCATTCAATTTATGGTAAAGCCTGGTCTAGTTTAGGTCGTCTCCTTGACCCCTTGACCCAAGATTCATGTGCTTTTTACGAAGATCATGCGCTGTTTGACGATTTCACAGGTGTGGTTTTAGAAACTTCTGAAGGTCAACGACTGGCGCAAACTTTGGGGCCAAAGAAAGCCATAATTCTCCGTAACCACAGCATTTTAACTGTGGGACAGACGGTAGATGAAGCAGCCTTTTGGTACATTAGTTTAGAGCGATCGTGCCAAGCCCAACTGCTGGCAGAAGCTGCGGGTAGACCAACTATTATCAAACACGAAACAGCCCGTTTGACACAAACTCAAGTGGGGTCACGTATAAGTGGGTGGTTCAGTTTCCAGCCGCTTTACGACAGAATTGTACGTGAAGAACCTGATTTGCTGAATTAGTAATATATTTTTTGATACTAGGATAATAAGTAGGGGAAGTATTAGTTTTTCCACTTTCCATTCTTTTTATTAAAGGAACAGGCAACAGGGCAGTTGTTGGACGGGGATTTAAAACATCGTCCAACACAATGTCTGTTCCCTCGACCAAAGGTTAGTCAAATTTCCCTGAATTTATTTATATACTCCGGTAAACCTATAAGTTTATAGTATTCACATAGCTCAGAGAAATCATTTTGATGATTAACCTAATCTTTCGCCGTTTCATTGCCAAGTGGATATCGTTGGTAAAAATCAGGAATATCCCATTTAACAACCAGCGCAAATTATTCTTTTCTTCTCCTTTGCCAATTACGGGGGCTTTTGTTACAGGGCTGTGTCTGAGCGTGCTATTTGCTGCCTGTTCATCGCCATCGACTGTTACTTCTTCTAATCCTAGTGCGACATCTGTTAGTAATTCTGCTTCCACTAAAGCCACAGTATTAAGATTTGGCTATCAAAAATCGAATATATTGCTGAGAAACAAAGGTGTCTTAGAAAAGCGTTTGTCACCAGATGGAATATCTGTAGAATGGATCGAATTTCCGGCGGGGCCACAATTGCTAGAAGCGATGAATGTGGGTAGTATTGATTTTGGACACGTAGGAGAATCACCGCCAATATTTGCCCAAGCAGCAGGAGCATCATTAACTTACGTCGCTGGTATTGCTTCTAGTCCTGCTGGTTCAGCAATTCTTGTTCCTCAGAATTCCTCAATTCAAAAACTTACTGACTTGAAAGGTAAAAAAGTTGCTTTTCAAAAGGGTTCTAGTGCCCACTTATTGTTAGTCCAAGCTTTAGAAAAAGCAGGATTAAAATATACAGACATTGAGCCTAAATATTTGCCGCCGGCTGATGCCCGCGCTGCATTTGTCAAGGGTAGTGTAGATGCCTGGGTAATTTGGGACCCTTTCTATGCAGCCGCTCAAGAGGCAACTAAAGCCAGAGTTCTGATTGATGGGACAGGAATTAATAAACAGGGAGGATATTATTTGGGAACCCGTAAATTTGTCACTGAAAATCCCCAAACTGTCAAGGCAGTTTTAGAAGAAATTCAAAGCCTAGAAGAATGGTCTAAACAGCATCGAGAAGAGGTAGCACAAACTCTATCATCTGTGCTAGCAATTGACATAGCAACAATGAGAAAAGCTACTAATAGACGAACTTTTGGAATTGTGCCAATTGATGATAATCTGATAGCTTTACAACAAAAGGTTGCTGATACATATTATCAGTTGAAGCTGATTCCTAAACAAGTTAATGTCAAAGATGGAGTGCTAACGCAAGAGCAATATGCTGCATTCTCACCAAAGATTTAGACCAGAATCATAAATTTGTTGTAGAGGCATAGCCATGTGTGGATGTATGCCTCTATGAATGGAATTGGTGTTAGTAATAAAATATCGGAAAATTTGGGAGTTGATTATGACTAATCCTATAGAACTACTGCGATCGCGCTACGGTGAAATTCCCTTCAATCCCGAAGAATGGAATGATTCTCTGACGGCACTATTATCTCATCGTTCCATCCGGTCTTATCTATCCGATCCTTTACCAGCAGGAACTCTGGAGTTGTTAATTGCAGCCGCCCAATCTGCATCTACTTCCTCTAATTTACAAACCTGGAGTGTGGTAGCAGTTGAAGATCCAGAACGTAAAGAAGAGTTATCTAAATTAGCTGGGAACCAAGCACATATTAAGCAGGTTCCTTTATTCTTGGTTTGGTTAGCAGACTTGGCGCGTCTAAGTTACGTTGCTGACAGTCGCGGCATATCTCATGATGCGCTGGAATACTTGGAAATGTTTGTGATGGCAACAATTGATGCAGCTTTGGCGGCGCAAAACGCAACAGCCGCAGCCGAGTCACTCGGTTTAGGAACAGTATATATCGGCGGAATCAGGAACCACCCGCAAGAGGTAGCAGAGATATTGAATTTACCCTCCTCTGTGTATGCTGTATTTGGGCTGTGTGTAGGCTATCCAAATCCAGAGGTAGAAGCAGCGATTAAGCCAAGATTGCCACAATCAGCCGTGTTGCACCGCGAAACTTATAAATTGGCAGAGCAAGAAGAAGCGATCGCTCACTACAACGAGATCATCAAAGAATTCTATACTGAACAAAAGATGAATGTCCCTGGTGATTGGTCAGAACATTCAGCTCAAAGGATCGCAACTGTTGAGTCATTGAGAGGACGCGATCGCTTGCGGGAAGCTCTCAATCATCTTGGCTTCAAGTTACTCTAGAATAATTAATGAGTACAATCGATACTTGTTTGATTCAGATCGGAGTGTTTCTGAGATTTCTAAGACATTACCCGCTTCAGTAGGACAGATAGCCCACTAGCCCTGCTGCGCCGACAATTTGTAAGACAAATGGGATAATTAGCACTAATTTCAAGGGAATTTTTCGGGATTTTTGGGATTGGTTGGGGCGTTGGCCTAGCCTCTCCTTGGCAGAATCGCTAATCATGTTGTTCCAGGAATTGTGTAAAATATTCTCCTGACCAGATGTTAAAACCCCTTATACAAATGAAGGGTTTTAGAATACCCCGAAAACTTTCAGTTACCCTGAAGATAAAAGGGTTATATCTCTTGCCAAAGTACTAAGCACATCTGAAGTATTGCTTTATTTTCTTTTGTTTGCCTGTTTTTGGGGCAAAACAGAGGTTGAGGGCAATATTTATTAACGCGGCAAAAAAGTTAGAAAACTATGCACGGATTGCTAAGACGTGCCTGGACGCAGAGGGTTCAATGCGCCGTCGCACCCCTGTGAAGCGTCAAGAAATAGCTGATTAAATAGAATTTTAACCGATTTAATCATATATTTTGTAGCAGATACTTGTGGAAAAGCAAATGCTAGGTGTAAATGTTGTTATGAAAGTTGGCGATCGCGTCCGCGTTAAAGATTCGGTAGTAGTGTATCATCATCCTGAACATCGGAATCAGGCTTTTGACATCAAAGGCACAGAAGGCGAAGTAGTCAATATTGCCACCCAATGGCGAGACAGACCCGTAAGCGCTAATTTGCCGATTGTAGTCCAGTTTAGTAAAAAATTTAAAGCCCATTTACGTGAAAATGAGTTAGAAGTCATCTAAATCACTTATCGGCGGCGAAACCACTGAAAAATATTCAGTTCGCCGCGCATTCTATTTAGCTCTTGGCGGTTCTGCTCTGCTGTTGTATAATACCACTCACAATAACGCTGAAACTCTGACCTTGAGTGAACTTCGTGGTAGAACTGGTGAGTTGTTTGGTAAGCAGCAAAAGCTTCCTCAACTTGGGGTTGAGGCGATGGCATAATATAAGGTAAGTTTTTAGACATAAAGTTAATTTAGTTAGTCATTTGTCATTTGTCATTAAGAGTTTGAAGTTAAAACTTTGGAATTAAGGCAATTACCGCATTTTATAATTAATAACTCATAACTCATAATTCCTAACTCATAACATTATTAAAGCCAACCGCGTAAGCGATAAATTAAAGAACCAATATACTCTTTTAAAGCGCTGGTAAATTGGTGCAAGTTGTCGGTATCAGGTAATAAATTTAGTATAGCGGCTTTGGGAGTGCCACCAAGTTCTTGCATTTCACCCTGACTAACTAAAAAGTCTGTGGGTGCAGGAATAACATTAATTCCTTGACGCTGAAAAATATTAAGCGATCGCGGCATGTGCATTGCCGAAGTAACTAATAATACTTGCTTGATCCCACGAGATTCTAAAATTTTTCGGACATTTACAGCATTTTGATAAGTATTGAGAGATTCAGGTTCCTGAATAATCGCTTCCGATGGAATACCAATAGATGTAAGTATTGTTGCCATATCTGCCGACTCTGGTGAACCGCCACCACGCCAATCAATGCGACCCCCGCTAAGAATGATTATAGGCGCTCTTTTTTGGCGATATAGTTGTGCGGCATAAATCACGCGATCGCCCGATTCACTCAAATCAACGGTAGGTCTTGGAGGAAAAGCTGATTTAGTTGCGCCACCCAAAACCACAATCGCTTCTGCAACTGGTATTTGGGCGAGTGGCAGATTTTGCCATTCTAGCGATCGCACTAATGATTTAGCAATCCAAGCGTTACTACAAAATAGTAACAAAGTTAGGGCAAAAGCAATTGCGATCGCCGCAGTGCGCGGTCGTTTCCACAAGGTGACTAATGCTATCACCAAACTTACACAGGCTAATCCTAGTGGATAAAAAAATAGTGGCAGTAATTTGGAAAGATATAAAAACATAGTGGGGAATGGGGAATGGGGAATGGGGAGCAGGGGGACAAGGGGACAAGAGGTGAGAACTTGAAACAAGTCTTTCCCCTTGTCCCCAATTCTCCTTGTCCCCAAGTCCTCTTCCAAATTCCCAATTCCCAATTCCCAAATTACTACCTTTCCCAAAACTTGAAATTGATACTACTTCCAGGAGCGCGACGGTAACGGCGGGTGTTCCTTCTCGTTTGCCGTTTGTTGATTCTGTCGTTTGTTGGTTCAACTTCGCCCTCTTCTAATTCTTCAACTTGCAACTGAGTTCTAGTTTCTTCCTTACTTCCCCACCAAGCAGTAATCCAGCCTCCAGCTAAAGCGCCTATTCCACCCAGCAAGATACTCATGGGTGCTGGATACCCCAAATATACAAAGCCAAGCATGAAAAATAACCAGTATTTTAGACCTGTATCAACACCATCAGAGGAGGCTACATTTGGTGCCTGCGGGCTATTATCGGTTACATTCGTGATCCAGCTTAAGATGAAACCGCCCATGATTCCTAAGAAGATACTTAGGGCTGGTGCGGAGCCGGTCATGATTAATATAAATGTTAAAAATGCCCCAAATAACAATTGAGAAAAGAAGCTGGGAGAAATACTCAAAAAGTCGTTCTTTTTGTCTGCCATATAGTAAAAAAAAGGCTATCAACTAGATACCAATTCGTAGTTCGTAATTTTCGGTTCAATTACGAATTACGTTAGCATAGCGCTAGCAAGTCCGCGACCTCTATGAGGAAGCAAGCTAAACATAGCGTCTGTCTACGACACGCTGCGCGAACGTAGAAAGCGTCATTACGAATTACGTTAGCGTAGAGGGGCGTTCGCTTTTAGCGTCTCGCAGAGAAGCCCATTACGAATTACGAATTATTTTAATTGTGCCTCTTGTGATTGAGTTGTATCCAAAATCTTTACGTAGACTTGTTCTTCTTCAGTGAAAGGTTCGGCTTGTTTGATTTGTGAGGCTAATAAATCGGCGGTAGCATCAGCAATATCACCAGTGCGGTTGTTCAGCCGCTCTTTTAGAACTTCTAGCGGTGCTGTGCATTGGATAATCTGAAGAGGAATTTCGTACTTTGTAGCTTGAGCGATCGCTTCTTGCCGCAAATGCTGTTTATCATACTTGGCATCCAAAATCACTGAAAAACCTTGTTTAGCCAGAATAATGCCCAATTCCAGCAGCCTTGTGTAGGTTTTCTCAGTCATCTCAGGTGTATACAAATCATCGCCACCTTTTTCCCACAGGGAAATTCCGCCTAAATGTTTCCGCACCGCATCAGAACGCAGGTGAATCGCTCCCTGTTGACGAGCTAAATGTCTTGCTGTGGTACTTTTACCAGAACCCGACAACCCCGACATCAAAATTAGCTCTCCAACCTTTGGTTTAGTGTACTCCCAAGCCTGTTTGTAATACTCACTGGCGGTTTTTGTCGCCTCTTCCTTTACCGCCGCAGGTACACCTGGATCGTCTAGCAAAAATGATGTCACCTTAGCCCTGACATAAGCCTGACGACTTAAATATAAAGGCAGCACTTGTAAACCTTCCCAGTCTCCAGTTTGCTCTATGTAGGCATTCAAAAACGCATTACCTAAGTCTTTGCGTTGCCGTGCTTCCAAATCCATCACCGTGAACGCCACATCATACATCACATCGACAAAGCGAAACGGCTCGTTAAACTCAATACAATCAAACAGCAATATTTTGTCGTTCCACAGGGCAATATTTCTCAGGTGTAAATCCCCGTGGCACTCACGAATATAATTGTTGTGAATTCTGCTAGCAAATAATTCTGAACGTTCGGCAAAAAACTTATCTGTATATTGCTTTGTTTCTGTAAATTGTTTCTGAGTCTGGGGGCCACCAATATAATTCTCAGTTTGCTGATAATTCTCATCAAAGGCAGCGCGGACTTTTGGCACTTCACCAAAACTGCGAATGTAATCATTCGTCTGTGCTTCGGCATGATATTGAGCTACTACCCGTCCCAACTCATCTAGGCGTGTCTCATCTAACTTACCCTGTTCAAAAAGCGAACTCAATAGCGACTCTTGAGGAAACTGCCGCATTTTCAGCACGTATTCTACAGCCTCGGCAGTTCCCCCTAACTGGTATTGCTCCCCTACCAAAGTTATAGGCAAAACTTCTAAATATAGTTCACCAGCACCCCTCTGATTTAACCGCAACTCTTCCTGACAAAAATGCTGCCGCTTCTCTAAGGTGGAAAAATCCAAAAAGCCAAAATTCATCGGTTTTTTCAGCTTATAGGCATAATCCCCAGTCAGCAGCACATAAGAAATGTGAGTTTGAATTAGCTGAATTGGTTCTGTTACTGGATGGGGATAAAATCCAGGCTGCAACATTTGCTGGATTAAGACTGGAAGAGTCGCTTCTGTCATCTCTGTCCTCTGCGCTCTCTGCGCCTCTGCGGTTCAAATACAAAAAAACCAGGAGTTTTCCCCCTGGTATCATCAAAAATTATTACACAGTTTACCTAGCTTAAGAAGCTGCTTCAGTTTCAGTTTCAGTCCCAGCATCTTCAGCGCTAATTTGTGGTGGCAAAACGCTCACAACAAGTCGTTCCAATTCAGCTAGAGGTGTTACACCTTCAGGAAAAGGTATATCACTAATACTCAAACTGTCTCCAATTTGCAGGTTAGTGACATCGATTTCAATTACATCTGGGATGTTTTCTGGCGCACAACTTACTTGCAATTCAGTGATTACGGTGTCTAACACACCACCCTCTTGTTTAACACCAACAGCAGTTCCCACAAAACGCAGGCGCACTTCTACCGTAGTGTCGCCGTGACCAGCAACCGCGAAAAAGCTGAGGTGGTAGGGTGTACCTTTTGCTGGATGGATCTGAAGTTCCCGCAATAGAGCTTTGCCGCGCCAGGGTGCATCAGCAATGTTTAATTCAATTAAGGTATTGTTGACTGAAACTCTTTTGAGCAAACGTTCAACAGTTTTAGCCTCAATGGTCAAAGAAATGGACTCTGTACCCTTATGACCATACAAATTGGCAGGTATCAATCCAGAACGGCGCAAAGCTCTTGGCTTGCTGCCTTCTGGACGTTTTAGAGATTCGACTGTAATAGCCATAGAAATTGTCCTTTGTCAGTTGTCAGTTGTCATTTGTCATTTGTCATTTGTCAGTTGTCATTTGCTAATGACCAATGACTAATGACCAATGACTAATTTACGCACTTAGCAAGGTAGCAGGTGTGCCGTCAGCCTGCAATAAAGCGCGTTTGGGCCCGTGGATGGGGTCTTCTACGATTATTGTTTGATCGCGGCTTGCTCCTAGTGAGACGATCGCGATCGGGACTTCCATTAATTCAGCGAGGAATTTTAGATAGTCCAGTGCTTGCTGTGGCAAGTCTTCCAGGGTGCGGCATTCGGTTGTTGACACTTTCCACCCTGGTAAGGTTTTGTAGATGGGGCGACATCTAGCAAATTGACGAGAACTGGTGGGGAAGTGTTCGCTACGTTGACCATCGATGTCATAAGCTACACAAACTTGAATTTCCTCTAATTCATCGAGGACATCCAGTTTGGTGAGCGCCATACAATCCATGCCGTTAATTCGCACAGCATAGCGACCAATGACCGCATCAAACCAGCCACAGCGCCGTTTGCGTCCGGTGGTTGTGCCAAATTCTGCACCGCGATCGCACAACAATTCTCCTAACTCTCCATCCAATTCTGTGGGAAATGGCCCCTCTCCCACCCGCGTTGTGTAGGCTTTCGACACGCCAATTACCCGGTCAATCATTGTCGGCCCTACCCCTGTACCAACGCAAGCCCCCCCAGCAACAGGATTAGAAGAGGTGACATAAGGATAAGTTCCATGATCTAAGTCAAGGAGCGTACCTTGTGCGCCTTCAAACAAAATATTGCGCCGTCGCTGAATCGCATCGTATATCTTTAACGATGTATCAATAACGTAAGGGCGCAAACGTTCTGCATACCCTAAATACTGCTCAATAACCTCTTGTGGATCTAGAGGCGGCAAGTTGTAAAGCTTTTCTAAAATGACGTTTTTATAATTAATCGTCCACTCTAACTGCTCACGTAGCTCATCCGGGTTCATCAAGTCTAAAACTCGGATGCCTGTACGTTCAGATTTATCAGCATAAGTCGGCCCAATGCCCCGACCTGTTGTGCCGATCTTATGGCTTCCCCGTCGTTCTTCAGATGCCTGGTCAATCAACCGATGATAAGGCATCGTTACGTGGGCTGTCTCAGATATCAGCAGGTGGTCAGTGGAAATATTTAGTTCTTTTAGTTGGTCGAGTTCTGCAATCAAAATCTGTGGATCGATTACTGTTCCACAGCCGATAATGCAATCGGTATTTGGATACAAAATACCAGAGGGAATCAAGTGTAGTTTAAAGGTCTGACCTTTAACTACAATCGTGTGTCCAGCATTGACACCCCCTTGGTAACGTACCACAACATCTGCGGAACGACTGAGTAAGTCAGTTATTTTACCTTTTCCTTCATCGCCCCATTGGGCACCTATGACAATGACGTTAGCCAAGAGCTTATATTAAGAAGTAAAGTTTCCACAAACTATAATTATTAACATGTTGATTGAATCATGTCAAGCATATTGCAGAATAACTTTAGCTGTTTTCAATGATAGGAATTATGCAAAACTACGCACAGTAGGGGTAATTCATGAATTGCCCCTACGGAAAATCAAGGTTTGGGCTATTTTTGCGTAAGTCTTTACATAGCTAAGGGCAATACCATGCGGGAAGCCGCTTTGCGTCTAGATGAATTGCCCCCTACCTAGGGATTATTGGGGGTTAATTAAAATGCCAAACATAGAATAGAGACTTTGCATCGCAACATCTCTACAAATATTATGGCTAGGCAACTTATCCGATCCAAACTGCATTGGTAACATTACTGCTCAAAATGAATTTATATTAAAAACTAGCGGATTTATTTCTGAGTATTATGTATAAATCATCATCCCAAAAAATCCAGAGATTTACGACTATAACAGATTGTAATTTCTTACCTGTGTTATTAAAATCCTAAAATATTCTCATGTATTTGTTTTTAATGTTTAATTTTAACTGATGGAGGGCATCTGCGGCAGAAAGGGCATCGCATGATCAAAAAATGGTATAGAGTTCAAAAGCTAAAAGCAATATTCGTCTTAGCATTGTCAGTTGTATTTACCAATGCTGTAGTCTCTTATAACAATACTGTTAAGCTGATTCACAACCAGCAATGGGTGATATCCTCTTATGAAGTTATTACCCAAGTTGAAAGTATCCAATCTCTACTCAAAGATACTGAAACTGCACAACGTAATTATCTAATTACAGCAGATGCAGATGATCTAAAAACTTATGTTGTAGCTTATCAACAAACTAATCACAATATTCAGATTCTTAGGAAATTAACTGCCGACAACCATCAAAAGCAGCAGTGGATTTCTTTGTTGGAGCCGAAAATTACCAGTAGGCTCAACATTTTGCAACAAGAGATTTATCTAAGACAAAACCAAGGATTTGAAGCAGTTCGGCAGCGAATATTATCTGATAAAGATAACCAAAGCAGCAAAGAAATTCAACAGCTGATTTACGACTCTTTAGAGGTAGAGCAAAAATTATTACAGCAGGGAATGCAGCAGTCGCAAGCAAGTTCCCAAAAGGCGATAGTCACATTTTTTATCGCTGCGATTGTAGATTTGGTGCTGGTGGCGCTGCTGTATGATTTGTTATGGCGTTATATCAGGCAACTTCAGCAGACGGAACTGGCCCTACGCCAAAGCGAAAACCGTTTACGAGCCGTGATAGATGCAGAACCAGAATGTATTAAGTTGATTGCTAGGGATGGCACCCTTTTAGAAATTAATGCCGAAGGATTGGCAATGATGGAAGTAGAAAGTCCTGATGTATTGATTGGTAAACCAATTGATGCCGTAATTGTGCCAGAGTATAGAGCAGCTTTTGCCGACTTGCATAAAAGTATCTGCCAAGGTAACAAGGGGACTTTGGAGTTTGAAATTGTCGGATTTAAAGGTACTCGTCGCTACATGGAAACTTATGCTGTACCACTGCGTAACGAATCTGATGGTACGTTCATTCATTTGGCGCTGATGCGAGATATAACCCAGCAAAAACAGGCAGAACAGAAAATCCGTGAACAAGGATTGCTGCTGGATGTATCAACTGAGGGGATTTTGGTACGAAATATCCACAACCAAATATTGTTTTGGAATCAAGGTGCTGAACGTCTTTACGGCTGGAAGGCTGAGGAAGTTGTGGGTAAGAATGTTTTGCAACTTTTGTATAAAGATATTTCACTACAGCTAGAAGATGCTTACTTGAAGGTGATGAATACAGGTGAGTGGCGCGGTGAGTTGCATCAACTGACAAAGGAAGGTAAAGTAATTATCGTTGAAAGTCGGTGGATACTGATCCGAGATGATCATGGACAAACTAAGTCCATTTTGAGTGTGAACACCGAGATTACGCAGCAAAAACAACTGGAAGCTCAACTTCTGCGATCGCAACGTTTGGAGAGTATTGGTACGTTAGCTGGCGGTATTGTCCACGATCTCAACAATATACTATCCCCAATTTTAATGTCAGTTCAACTGTTGCAGAAGAAATTGCCCGATTCGCAGAGTCAGCAAATACTGCAAACTTTAGAAAATAATGTGAAACGCGGCGCTAATTTGCTCAAGCAAGTATTGTCTTTTGCACGAGGTATTGAAGGCAAACGAACAATTGTGCAAATTCAGCCTTTGATGGCAGAAATTGAGCAAATTATCGCTCAAACATTCCCCAAATCGATTATCTGTCAGGCAGATATCCCTAAAAACCTGTGGTACGTTCGTGGAGACATAACTCAAATACATCAGGTGCTGATAAATTTAGTAGTTAATGCCCGCGATGCTATGCCCAATGGCGGTAGATTGAGGATTGCAGCAGAAAATCTGGTGATTGGTGAACATTCTGCCCAGATCAATATTGATGCTAAAGTGGGTTCTTATGTTGCGATCGTGGTGACTGATACTGGAATGGGGATGTCGTTGGAAGTCCAGCAACGGATTTTTGAACCGTTTTTTACCACCAAAGAGGTAGGCAAAGGTACAGGTTTAGGACTTTCAACGGCGTTGGGTATCATTAAGAATCACGGTGGTTTTGTTAATGTTTACAGTCAGATAGGTAGAGGAACTCAATTTACAGTGTACTTGCCTGCCTCAACATTTAGAGACACATCTTTGCTATCTCCAGAATTGGAATCAGTTATAAAAGATGGCTAACTGATTCATTATCTAATTCAAGTTAATCACTTATTTTTCAGCTTAAAGTATTTCAACTAAATTAACTTTTTTGAGCTAACCGCAAGTGAATTTAAATGTGAGAAAAATTAAAATACTGACTTTGGGATTAATTAGCTTGGCAATGGTTTTGTGGTTTAATTTGCATTCCTCAACACCTTCAATATCAACTGTTGCATCTTCACCACCAAAAACTATCCGCTACTTCGAGCGCACTTTGCCCCAAGGCATCGCTCACATTTTGTTGATTCCAGCTAATAGCAAATTTTTGGTAACTCCTGCACTATCACAAAAGGTAGCCACAGTAGAGGAATTTGCCCAAAAGCATCGAGCTGTAGCTATCTTGAACGCAGGCTTTTTTGACCCAGCCAACCAAAAAACTACATCTTATGTTGTCATACAGGGAAAAGTGGTGGCTGACCCCAAGGAAAACGATCGCTTGGTGAACAATCCCAACTTACAATCTTACCTAAGTCAAATTTTCAATCGCACAGAATTTCGCCGCTACTCATGTGGACAGAATATTCGCTATGATATTGCGTTGCACAGTGCGTCACAGCCAGCCGATTGTCAGTTAGTAGATGCCATAGGCGCAGGGCCAAGCCTATTACCAGAACTCACTTTAGAAAAAGAAGGTTTTGTAGATAATGCCAATAAACGAGATGCACTTGGCAGCAACCAACCCAACGCCAGAACTGCCGTTGGTATTACTCGTGATGGCAGTGTTGTTTTAGTTATGGTGGCTCAAAAACCCTCGGTTCGTGCTAGTGGGATATCCTTGCCAGCACTAGCTAATTTTATGAAAACTCTTGGTGCTGATAAAGCGATGAATTTGGATGGAGGGAGTTCGTCTTCGCTTTATTTCAATGGCAAAACCTTTTACGGGAAGGTTGATTTGGAGGGAAATTCTATCAAGCGTCCCGTGAAGTCAGTTTTACTGGTTCAGTGAGGGGTAAATAGGTTTGTAGTGAGGACTTTAGTCCTCAAATATTCAAGCACTAAAGTGCTTACTACAAACCTAGCAAAATTAATGCGATAGACTACTAGTTTTGAACATTAGGTGAGGGAACAAATTTTTACTTTCATCTTACCGCCGACTGCGAAAACCCTGTCTTCCATTAACTTGGTCAAAGAGGACATCGTATTTATCAAAAAAGGCGATGCCAGTATTTACAAATGTAGGAAGTTCTGATTGTGGCGAAATACTTAAATTCCAGCGATTAAATCCGTCGCGGGTTCCTGGTGTCAAGCTGTAATCAAAAATGCCATTAATTGCTACTTTTACAGGATTTGCTGAACGTAATACTCCTGGTTTAAGCTTACCTGCTGTAGAAGCTGACTTGAATTCAGCCAAACCATTAATACTTCCAGTATCAGTAATCATTGTGCCGTTACAAAGATTTTTAGCAGAACTCCCAGCAATAGTTAAACAAACTTTGCTCACTTGAGAGTCCCATCTGTTACCGGGTACACCATTAATTTCGCTTTGTTTACTCCAAGGAGCCATTTTGAAACCTGCTTGATTACCAGCAGTTAAACCGAGAATTAGGCTGCCGTTATTGTTATTACCACCATTTCCCGTAACAATAAATCCGTTACTCAAATTGCCTGATAATTTTCTCAACGGATTATAGAGAAGTGATTTTTCAAAATAGTTGACACCGATAATACCGGAAAATGGCACACCATTTTTTGCTGAACAATTAGGCTTTTGGGCAGTACATTGGCGACTGGTAACAATCTGTACTGGAACGGGTTCTGCGGCGGGGAGCAAACCAAAGCGGATATTAGTATAAACTAATTCTCCTTCCAGGATAGTACCATCACTTAATACCTCCTTGATATTTTGTCCTGTTCTGCGGATAGGGGCATTACCTAAAAACTCTTTGGGAACTCGCAGCCCTGCTGAACCTGTATCTAATAAGATACGTCTTGGTTGACCATTTGCGATCGCCATTTCCAAAAAATAGCCGCGAACACGTTGACCCAGGGAAGGTTTTGTGTACAAAGGTAAGCTTATGGTATCAAAACTTGGCTGGCGGGGTGTATTTTGAGAGATATCGCGTAACGCTGGGTTTTGGAAAAGAGCCGCAAATGCTGACTGGCGTTGTACTGCTGGTTCAGGCGCAATATCCCAAAGGCTCTCGTAGTAGAAAAAGCCAATACCTAAACCCCGTTGTTGCGCTGCTTCTACTTGGGGTTGGATTTGTGACATGGAAACTGGGCGATTTCGTAACCCCGCTAAAATACCAATCCCTGTTGGGATAATTTTTTGGGTTTCTAAAATGTCTGGGCGAGTAATTTGACTGATAAAACTTGCCAAATCATTGCGGTACACTTGCATAACTAACTCATCGACAATACCCAACCGTATCCAGTTGAGCCAGTCTTGCAGTTGCACTTTATAAGCGTATTCAGAATCAACAGGAGAAACTGAGAAGATAGCGTTCGGTTTTTGAGCTTTCACGGTTTGGTAGAGGTTTACCATGAATGCAGTGATTTTATCTGCCCGCCATCTTTTCCATGCTTGGGCTTGGGGATTAGGTGGAGGAGGATTCCCGGTTTCTTGAGTATATAAACTAATTGTGTATTTATCGTAACCAAAATCCACAGGTAAACTCGTATGGTCGTCAAATTGAACGCCATCAGCATCGTATTGAGTAATGACTTCCATCACGAGTTCGGTGAGCAACTTTTGCACTTCGGGGTGAAACGGATTCAACCACGCTACTTCACCCGCAGCACTAATTGAAGTTTGAGTCCCATCCTGCTTTTGTGTCAGCCAATCTGGATGCTGGGATGCAAGTTCTGAACTTAGGGGAACCATGAAACCAAATTCAAACCAAGGTATTGCTAGTAGCCCTTCTCTGCGAGCTTGGCTGATAATGTCTGCAATCACATCTTGTCCATCTGTTCCCTTGAAGAAGAAGGGAATACCCATTTTTTGCATGATGGCACTGGGGTAATGTGTATAGCCATCGTTCCACACCACTGGATAAACAGTGTTAAAGTTTAACTTCCGCAGTTGGCTCATGGCTGCTTGCACCTTGGAGCGATTTCTGAAAACACTAAAATCGTTACCACTGAGCCACACCCCCCGAATTTCTTGACGAGGTTGGGGAGGCAGTTGGGCAATAGCAGGGCCAAAGCTGTTGAATAGGAATACAGCAACGAATGATATCAAAAATAATAATGGCAGCAGACGCTTCCTGAAAAGCCACCAACCTTGATGAATGAAAGGCGATGTCTGGCGACTAGCCGCAACTCCATCAGGCGCTTTACGTAACTTGCTGCGGCATAAAAGTAAGCATCTACGCACGGGGTTTAATAGTAAGTTGGTTAGAGTCGCATTAATTTCTATGCTTTTTTCCCAAAACTGAGTTGTCATTACTTCTGGTTACTAATTGCTTAAATTTCATTCCATATAAATGTTAAATTGCTACACCAGTAAAACTGATACAGTAATTTAGCTGCAAGACGCTTGACGCAGTTATGGAGTTAGTAGTGCCAAGAACGGTTGTGCAGAACATTCAATGCTGATTTTTGGTGATAAACGTTCTCTAACTCTTCTCTCAGATGTTCGGGGTGATAAGCGTGGTCTTTTAACCTAGGAATACCAAAGGCCGAGATGAGAACTCGGAATGTTGCATGAGAGTCTATAACTTGTGTGTACAGATTATCTGCTTGCAAGAAAAAGTAACGTGGATACATTTTCTATACACAGTCATACTACTTTGAAAAAGTTTGCTACAAGTAGTGTTATTTATGATTGTCATAATTAAAACAATTGACTCTCAACTATCAATGGTGAACTCTACCCTCGTCGTCACACTCTATATCAACCCTATGACAGGGAATGATACCAATACTGGTTCACGGTTGAGTCCGTTTAAAAGCCTCACCCGTGCCTTAAAAATAACCAAAATCCCGACGATAATTCATCTTGAGCCGGGGACTTACAGCACTGCTAATGGTGAGGTGTTCCCACTGATTATCCCTGAAGAGACAACAGTGATGGGCAACGAAGCGAACAAAGGTGCAGAGATTGTAATTTCCGGAAGTGGTGAGTATAGAAGTCCTAGCTTTGGTATACAAAATATTACGTTGCTCTTGCTAGATGATGCCAGTCTTTTAGGTGTGACTGTCACTAATCCCTCAACTAAAGGTACTGGTATCTGGATTGAATCGGCTGCACCTACTTTAGCGAATAATACTTTAAGGGATTGTGGGCGAGAAGGTGTGTTTACCACTGGCACTGCCAAACCCCAAATTTTAGATAACATATTTGTGCAAAATACTGCTAGCGGATTGGTGATAGCAGGTCATAGCCAGGGAAAAGTACTGCGGAATTTATTTGAAAGAAACCCTTTAGGTATAGCAATTAGTGACTTTGCTACTCCGACGATCGCAAATAACAAGTTATCAGAAAATCGTACTGCGATCGCACTTTCTCGGAACGCCCAACCTGTGCTGCGTCAAAATCTCATTACTAAAAATACCCAAGGTGGTCTGTTAGTCAATGGCAATGCAATTCCTGATTTAGGCAATATCCAAGATTCTGCTGATAATATTTTTCGTGATAATAGTGAATTTGATTTGTATAATGCTACTAAACAAAAGCTAATTTCCGTAGGTAATGATTTGAATCCTTCTCTAATCAAGGGATTGGCAGAATTGATCCCAGCCAATCTAGTAGCGGTTAGCACAAATATATCTGAGGCTCCGACACCATCTCAAAAACTCCCCGCGCCTGTTCAACTAGATGCACATTGGGCAGAACCATTTATCCAAGCATTAGTAAGCATGGATTTAACTCATCGTTTTGCCGATGGTAGCTACCAGCCAGATAAACCCATGACTCGCGCCCAGTATGCATCTCTGGTAGCGATCGCCTTTAACCCGTTTCCCAAAATCTCAGCACCCGATTTTACGGATGTACCCAAGGATTTTTGGGCTTATAGCGCTATCCAAGTGGCGGCTAGTGGTGGCTTTGTTGGCGGATTTAGCGATCGCACTTTTCGCCCCGATCAACACGTCCAACGGCTACAGGTGATTGTCTCCCTAGTAAACGGACTGGGACTAGCAGCTGTTGATAGCGATATTTTAGAAGTATATAGCGATCGGCATACCATTCCCGACTACGCCCGAAAAGCCGTAGCCACTGCTACACAACAAAAAATCATCGTTAATTACCCAGATCCCCAACTACTTGCACCTTTACGTCTAGCAACACGTGCCGAAGTTGCAGCAATGGTTTATCAAGCATTAGTTGCCATTGGGCGAACATCTGCGATTAAATCATTCTATGTAGGGTTGCATTCTAGAAGTTGACAAGTAGAATAGGAAACACTGCTTATCTGCTTTGTACTCTTGGAAAAAAACCATGTAGTTAAAAGCACGCTAGGCTAATATGCGATGGGTGAAGAATCTTAAGACCTATTGCCGAAAGCTAATAGCCCCATGTTAACAACACTTCCAGATACTTCTGCCAACTTGGCGATCGCTTTATTAATTAATTATAGTTTTGATCTCAGTGGCTATAGTGCCAATGAGCTAGTTGAACGTTGGCAAACGCAATACCCACTGAATTGGCTACACCTAGCAGTAATTGAGGCACTATATCAAGGTCGTTATAAAGCAGTTTCGGTGCAGCAAATTTTAGTATTTTGGCAGCGCCGGGATCAGGCTACATATCATTTCAATATGGAATTTGAACGCATGATTTGTAGCAAATTTCCCCAAAGCTTAACCTCATCGCCTGCTCCCAGCCTACCGCTAGCCAAGAAAAACCCCATTGTAGAGAGAGTCACGAGTCCTCAACTACCACCTGCGAAGATTCGTAATGGCTATCAAAAAAGCAATACTGCAACTCTACAACTGAAAAGTTACGAACAAAAGACATCTTTAGATGAAGAAGTCAAGGAGGAAGCTAGGGACAATAAAACTGTTCTCAAATCTCCCCTTTCGGGAAAATTTGCTTCTTCGGCAACCCTTCAGCTATCCTCTGCTGTTAGCCAAAGGCAAACTTTACAAGAAAGTTCACCGCCTTCCCCATCACCAAGCTACCCTCAACGACAGCCAAAACTGCTGCCGCCTGCTGCTATTCATGCCCCAATTGGGCAATTTACCCCAGAAAAAAGCGATCGCTCTGATTCTTTTACATCTAAACTCAAAGCAATGTCTAGCGAACAAAATCCGCCAGATATGGGGAGTGGGGAGATGAGGGAGAAGAATCAATGACAAATGACAAATGACAAATAACTTTCTACTCTGTAACTAACTGCTTAAAGCGCTCATCATCGGCAATATCATCAAAATCTAGGTCAGTTGCTGCGTCTTCTTTATACCTGGGATCAAGTTCAATTGCTTGTTTCAGAGTTGCCAGAGATAGTTCAACTTGTCTTTGCAGTGCGTAACAGGCTGCTTTGTTGTAATAGGCACTGGCATAATCTGGCTTAATTTCTAAAGTTTTGTTAAAACTAGCGATCGCTTCATCATCGCGTCCCAATCTTACCAAGGTATAACCGCGTTTATCCCAGATTTTGGGAGAATTGGGTTGGAATTCCAGCGCTTTATCAAAAGACACTATTGCCTCTTCGTATTTTTCCAATGCTACGAGAGAAAGACCGCAATTTAACCAAGCAACAGCATCATCAGGCTTGATTTGTGTAGCTTTCTCAAATGAAGCAAAGGCTTGCTGATGCTGTTGTAATTTCCCAAAAGCAACGCCGCGATCGCACCAAGCTTGATGGTAATCTGGTTGAATCTGGATAGCTCGATCGTAGGATGCGATCGCATCTTTATAGCGTTTCAGCCTTCCGAGAGTTAGACCTCGTTTTAACCAAGCCACAGGTTCATCAGGTTGAATTTTAACCGCTTGGTTGTAAGCTGCGATCGCATCTTCATAGCGCCTTTTAGAAAACAGCTCATCTCCCTCTTTTACATACTCCTCAGCATTCAATTCTGGTTGTTGTGGCTGTTCCTCTATTTCTTTTTCTTCCTTAACTTCATGATTTACCGCTTCTAAGATAGATTCAGGTGTAATTTCAGTTAGTTCTTGAAGAATAAGATCCTTTCTTTCTTCGGCATCCAATTGTAAGTCAGAAAGCTGAGAGACAAACTCAGCTTCTAATCTTTCTAACTTCTCCAAAATGAGAATTTTTTGTTGTTGAGCATTCCATTGTAATTCTGAAAATTGGGAACTAAATTCAGAACCAGATTTCTCTAAATTCTCAATAATTAAATCTTTGTGCTTTTGAGCATCTAATTGTAATTCAGATAGTTGTTCAGCAAACTCTAACTGCAATGCTGCTAAACTTTCAATAATTTTATTTTTTTGTTCCTGAGCATCCGCCTGTAGTTCTGATAACTGAGATTTCAACTCATTATCTAACTTTCCTAAACCCTCAAATATAATCTCTTTTCTGTGGTGAGCATCTACCTTTAATTCAGATAATTGATCGGCAAATTCTGATTGCAATTTAGCCAAAATTTCAAAAACTATATCCTTTTGGTTTTGAGCATCAGACTGCCATCCAGAAAGTTGAGTTATGAACTCAGATTTTGACCCTTCTATATCAGCCAATACTAACTCTTGCTGTTGTTGTACACCTAAGTTTAAATTAGACAATTCTTGTGATAGGACGGATGCTAAATTTCCTAAATTTTCCAGCGCTACATCTCTTTGTTGTTGAGCATCAAGCTCTAATTTAGATACGACAGTAGCAAAATTTGACTCTAAATTTTCTATATTTTCTTGAGATTTTTTGAGTTGAGTCTCTAATCTACTTAATACCTGTGATTTAGCTAAATCTAGTTCCGATGTCAGGGTAGATAAATTTTCTTGTTCGCTTTTAATTTTTTGTTGTAAACTAACCGTTTCCTGTTCTAATTCATCATTTATTTTTTTAGCATCTTGAATAACATTTTCAGCCTCTTGTTTAACGGTAGATAGCTGATTTTGTAATTTTTCCATTCCCTGTAATTGTTGCATCGCTCTATCAACAATTTCACGGATTACCACCCGTCGCAGTAGCCAAAATAAAGCAATGATTGCGACTGGAAATAAGCTTAATATAACTAGCCAGACATTGAGTAAAATAGTTGTACGGCTAAAAGCGCTATTAAAATCAGATTGGACTTGCTGTTGAATTCGCTTTTCTGCTCGTAGTCGTGTTAATTCTTCCCGTTCCTGATTCGACAACACCGAAGTCTGGGTTAGTGCTGGGGAAGGTGATGGTGCAGATTGCCCATTGGCAATTCCAACGGATAATAGTAAGGGTAAAAAAACAATAGTACTTTTTACAATTAAAGCGAAAACAGCTTGATTTTTGCTCTTCATAACAACCATTTTCAGTCTGTTGGTCAGTTTTTGAAGCGGCGTGCCTCTTTCCAATCTATAACAGAATTAAGTAGTGAAATGTTGTAGAGATACTGGGAAATTGTGAATAATCCTTAACTAATCTATTCCCTCGTCTCTTCGTGTACATAAAACTTTAGTGCTGGGGTGCAGTCAAGTTTTTAACATTATTTTTTGTGAGGTACTATTATAACATTACTAAGGTCAAACTACTGCCCAAGACGACGAAAACTAAAGCAACACAAATAATAATTTATTAACCTATGGAAGACAGATTGCAGGAGTATCAAGGCTTTCTTAGACCATATACCGAAATACCTTCGGATGTTGCTACAGATGCTAGGGTGTTGAAACTGGAATTTGCACCTATAGGTGAAGTGTCAGGTGTGCGTACTTCGCACTAACATTAGATTATCTAAGATAAACAGATTACTTGTTCTCAAATTTACTTAACAAAGGCGGTAGAAAATGGGTAGGCTAAATCCTTATACACTGCAATTGCAGATTACTCGAATGTTTGAGCAAGGGCAATCATTTTTTGCCACAACCAAGGTACAAGAATGGTTGAAAGAACGCAAACATAATCCAGAAGATTATGACATTCTTTTCCATAAAAAACCCGCACCTCCAGGTTCAAAAGAAGTGATGGTAGTGGAAATCGAATTACGCCGCAAAGATGGACAACCTGTAGATCCTTGGTTACAGGAACAAGCAAATCTTCATGCCTAATTTTATCAACTAGCATTTAATTCATATTACCTTAACAGAATTTACTAAAAGATAGCGTTCCGCAATTTGGAACGCTTTTTGCTATTTTTGTATTTATAAATTATTTATAAAAAGAAATTAACCGCAGAGGCGTAGAGAATGCAGAGAGAATAATTGGATATTTTGACGACTTATTCGTTTAGGATTGCTATATATAGGCAAATTCTACTTCTGCTTCTGCACTTTTTCTATTTCTGTGGTAGGTTACGGGAAGTCGCTACGTATGTATATTAATCAAAATCACCCAATCAGGTGAATCACATGGGTGAGGTACAAGAAACATAGATTATCGTACCTTAAGACTATAAATAGTTGCTTGTTGCAATAATTTATAGCCTCAAATTTTAGGAAGTAGATGATGACTGTAAACCCAATTATTGGAGATTCACCAAACCAGATTTATGCCAACTTTGGTAAACGTTTCTTTGCCTGGATGATGGCTCAAAGTAGCAGCACGTATGATAATATCGTCGGCGATCGCAAACGTTCTCTTTTTGCAAATCTCCAAGGTAAAGTGTTAGAAATCGGCCCAGGAACAGGCCCTAACCTACCCTACTACCCTAAAGATATCCACTGGATAGGAATCGAGCCAAACCCTCACATGCACTCCTATCTTCAAAAACAAGCTAAAAAACTAGGCTTAAACATCGACCTCAGAATTGGTAATGCTGAATGGTTAGATGCTGAAGATAACAGCATAGATACTGTTGTTAGTACCTTAGTTTTGTGTTCGGTGCCGAATATAGATTATACATTACAGGCAATTTTAAGAGTACTCAAACCAGGTGGACGCTTCTTATTTATTGAACACGTCGCTGCACCTAAAGGAACTGTATTGCGACAAGTACAAAGCGCAATTCGTCCGATTTGGCAAGTGATAGGTGATGGTTGCCATCCAGATAGAGAAACCTTGATTGCTTTAGAAAATGCTGGTTTTTCTAGCGTTAATTATGAGCGATTTGATGCACAATTGCCGATTGTTAGTCCTCATATTATTGGCGTAGCGACCAAGTGAAAGAACTTTTAGAGGTTGCTGGATAAAAGTATGAATATCTCACGTAGATGAGCGAGTGTGTCGAGCAAATTCATCTTTTCACCCAGCAATACCTCTTTTATGGAAAATCGTTTATTTAGGGATAAATATTATCGGTGCGATTGCCCATATCAAAAACATTAAATTCAATCCCCTCTAACTTCAACCTCAAAGCCTCTAATAATAGGTTTATCCTTTCTTCAATAAAAATGCTTAGGGCATTTTCAGGAAGTGCATCGGCTCTTGACTACTGATATTTAATTAAGTGGCAACTCAGATTTTAGAAAATCTCTGCAACTTTTCTTCCATACCAACGTTGCCCTGTAAGCCTCCTGTGTGTACCAGCAGCAACGAATCGCTTTTACCAAAAAATCCCTGCTTTAGTAAATCCATTACTCCGTAAAACATTTTGGCGGTATATACGTAATCGAGGGGTATGCCATGTTTCTCCCTGAACTGTTGGCTGAACAGTAGTAACTCATCGTTCACCTTTGCATAGCCACCAAAGTGGTAATCACATACCAATTCCCAGGGAGCGGGAGAGTTAGATGGTGCGGGTAAATCAGAGGCGAGGTAATTTGTCAGCAGGCTTTCGATTTCTTGTGCAAGAAATGAGCCATTTTTCAGAACGGGAAAAGCGATCGCTCTTTGTCCTTGATGCAATGAAAGCGTAATACCAGCCAGTGTGGTAGCTGTACCGCAGGCTACGCATATATGATCAAATGCGTAGGCGTAGCCAGCACTTCGGCTGCGCCCTTCAGCTACGCTCAGGACAGGCTCAGTGAGCGCCGTAGGCATCGCATCACCAATGATCTCCATACAGCCGCGCACGCCATTTAAATTACTCCCGCCTTCGGGAATGATAAACACTTGACCGAAGCGTTGTTGCAGATATTCTTCTAACGCTGGTGTGTTGCGCTGTCGATACATTTCGCGGTTCATGTACACAAGCCGCATACCCTGTTGTACAGCAAAACTCAGTGTCGGGTTTAGTGGTAGTCTCTCCTCCCCACGAATTACGCCGATGGTACGAAAACCGAAAAGATTACCAGCCGCCGCAGTTGCATAGATGTGATTGGAATAAGCGCCGCCAAAAGTAAGCAGCGTTGTGAAATTTTTCTCCTTGGCCTCTAAAAGATTGTATTTCAGCTTGAACCACTTATTGCCGTTAACCCACGGGTGCATGAGATCCAGGCGTAGTACATACAAATCAACACCAGCGCGATGGATGATTTCGCTGTTGATTTGTTGTATGGGAGGAGGAAAAAATATTAACGACATGCCAAAACATTATAACTGATTATTTACATCTTCTCACATTCATTATTGATGGTAAACATTGAGTAATTCAATGGTAAATCAATCTAAATGATAAATAAAACTTCCTGATGATTAGCTTTAGAAATTGGCATTTTACTAATTGAGTATTTCAGGTAAATATAAGAGACATAACGCTCGCTTCAGATAACAATCTTTTTGGAGAAAACAAATGGTTGCACTCATACAGCCCACTCAAGTTACTCCCAACCCAGGACGTTTGACAGTAGAAACTGTCGAAATGGCTCCTCAAACAACTGCTATTCGTTGTCTAGACTGGGATAGAGAACGTTTTGATGTCGAGTTTGGTCTACGGAATGGTACGACTTATAATTCTTTTTTAATTCAGGGAGAAAAAGTTGCCTTAGTTGATACATCTCACCGCAAGTTTGAGCAATTATATCTTGAGATACTGGTGGGATTAATTGATCCGACTAAAATAGATTATTTGATTATTAGCCATACGGAACCAGACCACAGTGGCTTAGTAAAAAATATTTTGCAATTAGCTCCATCCATTACTGTTGTTGGTGCTAAGGTAGCTATTCAATTTTTAGAAAATATGGTTCACCAGCCCTTTAATTCAAGGCAGGTGAAAAGTGGAGAGCGATTAGATTTAGGCAACGGACACGAATTAGAATTTATCTCTGCACCTAACTTACACTGGCCTGACACAATCTTTACTTATGACCACAAAACTAGCACTCTCTACACCTGTGATGTGTTTGGGATGCACTACTGTGATGACCACACTTATGATGAAAATATCACCTTACTTGAGGAAGATTTTCAATATTATTATGATTGTCTTATGGGTCCCAATGCTCGGTCTGTTTTGGCAGCTTTAAAGCGGATTGAAAAGTTAGAAATAGGAACAGTTGCTACGGGACATGGGCCTTTATTACAACACTATATTCCAGAATGGCTCGGACGGTATCAAAACTGGAGTTTAGAACAAGCAAAAACAGAGACTTTAGTGGCTCTATTTTATGTTGAAGATTACGGGCATAGTGAGCAGTTAGTCCGTACCATAGCTCATGGATGTGCGAAAACAGGCGTAGCAGTGGAATTATTTCCTCTCAATAGTTCTGAACCTCAAGAAGTTCGAGAATTAGTTGCACAATCTTCTGGTTTAGTAATTGCAATGCCACCTCAATCTTCGGTGATGGCTCAAGCTTCTTTAAGCACTATTTTAGCTGCTGTTCACAAAAAGCAGTCAATTGGTTTATTAGAGTCGGGAGGTGGAGAAGATGAACCTATTTATCCTTTACGCAATAAGTTTCAAGAACTGGGATTAACTGAAGCCTTTCCACCTATTTTAGTTAAGGAAATCCCCACCCAAGCAACGGAACAGCTTTGTGATGAAGCAGGGACAGATTTGGGTCAATGGTTGAACCGCGATCGCACCATTAAACAAATTAAATCCATCAATACGGAGCTAGAGAAGGCTTTAGGGCGTATTAGTACAGGTTTATACATTATCACCGCCAAAAAAGGAGAAATTCAGAGCGCAATGTTTGCTTCTTGGGTGACACAAGCGAGTCTTGAGCCTTTAGGAGTTGCGATCGCAGTATCCAAAGATCGAGCAATTGAATCTTTGATGCACGTTGGCGATCGCTTTGTTCTAAACGTTTTAGAAGAAGGCAAATATCAAGGATTAATGAAACATTTCCTCAAGCGTTTCGCTCCTGGTGCAGACCGATTTGCTGGAGTGAAGACATATCCAGCGAACAATGGATCGCCCGTTTTAGCTGAAGCCCTAGCTTACATGGAATGTGAAATTACTAGCCGCATGGATTGTGGAGATCATTGGGTAATTTATAGCACAGTCCAAACTGGAAGAGTTTCTAAGTTAGATGCACTTACCGCCGCGCATCACCGCAAAATTGGCAATCATTACTAATTAGTCATTTGTCATTGGTCATTGGTCATTTGTCTTAGAGGTTGTTTGAAAAGTCCTCTTCTCGGTAACAAAAAGTTTTAGATCCCCCTAAATCCCCCTTAAAAAGGGGGGAACTGGAATTAAAGTCCCCCTTTTTAAGGGGGATTTAGGGGGATCAACAAGTACCTAAAATCACAGCTAACTACTTTTAAAACAACCTCTTAGGCTCCCCTGCCCCCTTGCTCTCCACAGACGCGATGAATCGCGTCTCTACAACTCCCAAAAAATTATGTATAAATCTGCTGAAAATACTCCGATTACGATGTACGAAATCAACCGTGGGCGCGTTGTGCGAACCTTGGAATTTATCCAAGATGTGATTGTGATTTGTTTGTGTATCGGTTTATTTAGCTTCATGGTGCTTCAGGTGAGAGATATGTTTCTCTCCTTACTTCCACCTTTAGATTTTCATGCTGTTACTGCCGATATTCTCTTTTTGCTCATATTAGTTGAGCTATTCAGATTGTTGATTATTTACTTGCAAGAACATCGAGTATCTATTGGGGTAGCTGTTGAAGTTTCCATCGTTTCCGCTTTGCGAGAAGTCATTGTTAAAGGTGTTCTAGAAACAAGTTGGAGTCAAGTTTTAGCAACTTGTGCCTTTTTATTAGTGCTGGGAGTACTACTATTTCTCCGAGTTTGGCTACCCCCTACTTTTGAAGGTATTGATCCCGAACAAGAGGTATCCAAACGCTATAGAAGCAGAGCCAAGTCTGAATTAATACAAAACAATGGTCATTAAAAATAGGGAGTGGGGAGTTAGGAGTTAGGAAGATGAGGGAGACAAAGATAATAACCAATGCCCAATGCCCCATTCCCAATGCCCAATTTCCCATTCCCAATTCCCAATTCCCCATTATTAAAAGAGGTTATTATGTCTGTTGCAACATTAACGTCCAACCATAGCAGAGATGTCCAAGTTGCTGAAATTGGTAAAAATACTCTGATTCTGCGATCGCGGACTTGGGACAGATTAAAATTTGAGGTGGAGTATTCCCGGCAACGGGGAACTACAGCAAATTCTTATCTGATTCAAGCTGATAAAAATGCTTTGATTGACCCTCCCGGCGAATCTTTTACCGAAATTTACCTTGAGCAACTTGCACAACAACTAGACTTCATTACCCTAGATTACATTGTTCTCAGTCATGTCAACCCAAACCGCAGAGCAACCTTACAAGTATTGCTCTCTCTGGTTCCTCAAGCTACTCTAATTTGTTCTCGCCCCGCCGCCAATGCTCTAAAAACTGCTTTTCCCGAATTTGAATCACCTATTCAAGCGATGCGATCGGGAGATACTCTAGATTTAGGACAAGGACATCTTCTATCATTTGTCACCGTACCAACTCCTCGGTGGGCGGATGGACTTTGTACCTACGATTCCGCTACAAAAATACTCTACACAGACAAACTTTTCGGCGCTCATATTTGCGAAGATACTTTGTTTGATGAAGATTGGAAGGGATTAGATGCGGAACGTCGTTACTATTTTGAATGTCTCCATGCGCCCCAAGCAAAACAAGTCGAAGTCGCCTTAGATAAAATATCGCTTTTGGGAGCCAGATGTTATGCCCCAGCACACGGGCCAGTTGTGCGTTACAGCCTGAGTCGTTTTACTTATGATTACCGTCAATGGTGTCAAGGACAAAAATCTCAAGAATTGAGTGTTGCTTTGCTTTATGCTTCTGCTTATGGAAATACAGCAATTATGGCGAATGCGATCGCTCAAGGTTTGATTCAAAATGGAGTTAATGTAGAATCAATCAACTGTGAACTAGCTGATTCTGCCGAGATTAACCGCATTGTAGAAACTTGCGATGGCTTGATTATCGGCTCACCCACTTTAGGCGGCCATGCACCGACTCAAATTCAAACAGCTTTAGGAATAGTTCTCTCGGTGGCGGCTAAAACTAAGTTAGCTGGGGTGTTTGGTTCCTACGGTTGGAGTGGAGAGGCAATAGATTTAATCGAAAGTAAGCTCAAAGATGCAAATTATCAACTAGGGTTTGAAACAATTCGGGTGCGTTTTAGCCCTACTTCTGAAGTTCTTCAGCAGTGTCAAGAAGCAGGTGCTTCCTTTGCCCAAAACTTGAAGAAAACTAAAAAACTTCGTAGTTCCCGCCAGATTGTGACAGAAACCCATGTAGATCGTACCGAACAAGCGGTGGGGCGAATCATTGGTTCTCTGTGTGTTGTGACAACTCGTGATGAAGAAACTCACAAAGGGGTTTTAACTTCTTGGGTATCACAGGCAACTTTTAACCCGCCAGGAATTATGATTGCGATCGCTAACGAGCAGAATGCAGATTTAATGCATCATCCTGGTGATAAATTTGTGCTGAATATCCTAAAAGAAGGAAGAAATGTGCGACGTTATTTTTCTCGTCATAGCACTTTAGGCGATAATCCTTTTGCAAATCTTTCCACAAAAACTGCTGATAATGGTTGTTTGATTTTGAATGAGGCATTAGCCTATTTAGAATGTACGGTGCAAAATCAGCTTGAATGTGGCGATAGATGGTTAATTTATGCCGTTATTAATCACGGTGAAGTGTTGGAAAATGATGGTATCACTGCTTTGGAGCATCGGAAATCTGGCAGCTATTATTAACAGTTACCAGTAAGGGATTTCCAAAAAATAAATTATCTAAAATAATTTGTGCATTGGTAAGGTAGCACAGCTGTCATTGGTGTCAACTTAAGCCTGGGCGAATGGAATTCGCGGCTACACAAACAAAGTCCGCCTGCGCGGACTAAGAGAAAATTAATATTTTTAACCCACGAAGGTGGGTTTTGTTTGTGTAGACGCGGTTTCTAACCGCCCTTCTAACTCGTCAATTATTCCTTGCTGTTCCGATTCCAAAATCAGGATACAGGCAATTAACCACACCAAACCTGCGGCATAGCCAGCTGTCACATCAGTCAGCCAATGTACTCCCAGGTAAAGCCGACTAAAACCGATCGCAGCAACCAAGAAAACAGTCAAGCCATAAATCCAAAAGCGCCATTCAGGAAACTGCTTTGCCAGAATATAGCCAGTAAAACCGTAAATTACTATTGAAACCATTGCATGGCCGCTAGGAAAACTGTGTTGACCCACATTAATAATATGCTTCCACAGTGCTGGACGCGCTCTACCAAATGATATTTTCATTAAACAATTTAGCAAGATTGCACCGACTCCAGCGATACCTAAGATAGTTGCTTGCCTGCGACGATTAGAATATAACGGACTAATCGACAGTCCCAAAGAAGATATCAGCATTACTAGGGGATCGCCTAGAAAAGTGATACCAAGCATGATGCGATCGCGCAGTGGTGTATGCAACTTCTGGATCAAGATCAAAATGGCTTCGTCAAGATTATATGCGTACAACAGTGCAGTGCCACATACAAGGGCACAAACAACCGGAATAAGTTGACTGGCTGTTTGGTTTAATTGTCGCTGCATAGATATTTGAGACAGCATAGCTGAATCAAATATGTTTCGATTATTACCCCCAATAAACCCAATATTTTCTTTAGTGCCAAAGGAATGCAAGTTACTACTTCCAAGTGATTTACTGGCTTTTTTCTGATAATCTACGACAATTTCTTGGATAAAGAGTGCGATGGTCGTTCGCGCAGCGTCTCGAAGAGAAGACCCGCCTTGTCCTGTCGGACACGCTTCGCGAACGGCGTTCGCATTTAAACTTTCATCTGGATGAAAAATAACAAGCACATTCCCTGTGTAACTATTAGCACGAGCTTGCGAGATTATTTTATCCTCTAATAATCTCGATTCAAGATATCTTTTGAGAGCTTCCGAATGATAAAGCCCATTTACTTTATATCTAGCTCTTCCCTTAACAGCAGTATGTATTGCTTGAACCCAATGGGTTTGATTAGGAAGTTTTTGACAGTGAGGAGTACCCATTTGTTATTGATAATAAAATGCTTGGATTGAAGGCTAGATAAAAGAGATTTTCATGAGTTATAGTAAATCCCAGTTTTTTAGAGCTAATTACTCTTAACCAGAAATTATTTTAATCACTACTAAATAAGTTGGCACAATAAACCCAAACTATGCAAAAAAATGAACTAGGCTAAAACCCTTATACTTATTGCCTATTGCCTTACACCAAAGACAATTATTTACACTTACTTACTATTAGTAACTATAGAAGATTGGGTTCGCTGGCAGATTTCAGTTTCAAAGGCTGGTAATTCTCCTCACCATTGCCTTGTAATCGCCATCGCTTGTTAGGCAAGATAAACATGGTGGCAGATTTTAACCTCTTAATTAGGCTTCTTGAGGTAGAAAGCAGCCGTTCCCAAATGTTTGTTCTAAACCTTCGATATACAAGAACATTACGTGCTTGGTTAATCTTGCGCGTATTATCAATTAAGTTGATTAGAGCATCAAAGATAGCCCCTACGATTGATTTGGCCATTACCTCTTTTGGCAGAACCACATCTTGAGCAGTTTGAATCAGATTAACCAGATGCTCGCACATTTGATTATCTGAAATTACACCTACTTTATAATTGATGACAATGGATGCAGCTTTTGGGTTAGCACGGACATTTGTAACTCTAGGATCGGATTCCATCGATAATTGAAGTTGATTAGCATACTCAGTATCTCTGCCTAACAGAGGAATACGAAAACGAATCCGTCCAGGAATTGTATGGACAATGCTATAGAATATCTTTTGGGATGACGCTGCTTTCTTAGCTACGCTTTTAGTTGCCTTTTTTGGTGGTAAACGCAGGTTAATACTAGCAGGTTTGCCAGAGTTAGACTGTTTTATAGAAGTCATCGTACTATTTTTTAATTTCAAAAAATAAAAAACGCAACCAAGCTGATAAACTTATCTATTAATGTTTTAAGAGAGCGCTTTATTGAACTGCATTAACTTTACTCTAGTTATACCTATTTTTCTGAATGAAGAAATCTATCTCAGTAGTGAATCTAGTTCTCGTTGCTATCAAGTTGATTAAGTTTTTTTAATACTGTGTTTATTTTAATTTACAGGGATTTAACCACATAGATTTATTGACATATAACGAGTTTCATGTCTTACGTTTGAGTTACTATACTCTCAAGTAGTAACATCAAGGCTATGTATGAATTTGCTGGATGAAAGTATTACCCTGATTTCATGTAAGCCTTGCTTATTTATTTTATCAAAACAGAATTCAAGAGTCAGGAATCAAAATTCATTCTAAATTTTGACCGAAAAAGCGGATAGCACAGCGTCTTGTAGAGAGCGTCTTGATTATGACTTCTGAATTCTTCTTCAATTAGTTTCTAGGTATGTGTTTATGCAGCAAGGGTTAATGTTACTAATTCAACTGGTACTAGAGTTTGCACCTGTTGTTGCAGAGCTAGTCCAAAATAGAAATAAATCCAGGTTAGGACTGAGTAAATATGAACCGATTGAGGCAATTCCTGAAATACTCAAAGTTCTAAATCCTGCAAATAAAAAAAGCGGTTATGTTGAAGATTTTGAACAAGCAAGAATTTTCCAACAGCAATTAGTAGCCGATAATCACCAAACGCGATTAACAATAGCCGCACAAGAGCGAGAAACAGCGCTTAAGTTACCAGAAGTCAATAAAATTTTTGATAGCTGGCCCTTAAGATTATACCCTTCACAAATTTTAGACCACACCAATTCTGGACACACTCCACTTAAAATTTTTATCGCTCCTCCTCAAGTAGATTTTGATCAATTTGGCGATCGTAGAGATGAAAATATTTTTCAATTTGAGTTAATGTTAGCTGAAGGATTAAGAGATTTTCTCAACAAACATTACTCTTTACACAGTCAAGTTAGACCAACAGAGTTATTGGCAGGAGCGTGGGATAGTAAACGTTTTCACAGTGAATCAAGTATTAAAGCTCTGTTTGGAATGTTGAAAACAGAGCCAAGTTTGATTTTAGAGTCAGAAAATGATGGAGATTATTTAAATTTTAGGATTGCCTACTGGGGTTTGGGACAAGGCAATTATTATTATAAAACAATTGCACGTTTACCTTATCGAGAAATTCTGGAAGAGTCTGCTAAAAGGCGGGCATTAGAATGGAAGAAAATTAGAGATGAACTTGTGGCATTAGGAGAAAAATTAGAGGAAGTTAATCAGCTTGGAAAAGATAATGTGATAAATTTAGAGATTTTAGAAAAGGTAGAAAAATGGCATAAAAAAGGAATTGATATTAGTAAGTTATCTTTACAATATCAAGTCAATCGTCAGGATTATGAAAAACTTTGCCAGGTTTTGATTACCTATCACTGTTTGGTTGCAGGTTGGGTAGCAGATATTTACCACCTGGTTGATCGTGGTGTACCTCCGCTACTACCAGAGTTGCTGCCGAGTTTGCTGTCAGATGCTTTTGATTTACAATCACTAGGGGTTATCGCCTCTGGTTACAAACAAGTTTACCAAGCTCTGGAAAATGAGCGCTGTTACTGGATTCCAGAATTGGCTTTACAATTAGCCCAGAGTTTATGCCATTTAAGCGATGCCTACGGCGGTAAACTACGCGCTTGGGCAAACGAACAGCTAAATTATTCTGTGAGTACATGGTTACAACTACGCCAAATATCACCAAACGATTCTCCTAACCCGCTTCAGGTAATGCAATCAGCCGTCAGCGTTAAAGATGAGGAATATGTAAAAAAGTTAAGAGAATATTTTGTCGCGGTGGGTGATACTCAGAGTATTGCTGATGTTGATGAAATTTTAAATCGCATCGCCAACCTCAAACACCAAGTAACAGTACAACATATCCTTCTCAGACATACCCTAACTGGACATTCAGAAAAAGTGACATCTGTCGCCATTAGTCCTGATTCTCAGACTTTAGTTAGCGGCTGTGCAGATAAAACCATCAAAGTATGGAATCTTAAGACTGGTAAACTTATCCGCACTCTCACAGAAGATTTAGGCAAAATTTCCTCTGTTGCGATTAGTCCTGATGGACATTATTTTGCTGTTGGTATTTGTCAACACCCCAAAAGTAATGTCAAAGTATGGAATCTCAATTCTGACAAACTCCTACACACTCTGTTAGGACATCAAAAACCGGTTAACTGCATCGCAATCAGTCCTGACGGGCAAATTCTTGCCAGTGGTAGTAATAAAATCAAAATTTGGAATTTGCATAAAGGCGATCGCATTTCTACCCTTTGGCATTCATTCACAGTTAATGCTGCTGCTATCAGCCCCGATGGTACAATCCTTGCTAGTGGTAGTTCTGACAACAAAATTAGGCTGTGGAACCCACACACGGGAGATCCATTACGCACCCTCAACGGACATTCTGGTGAGGTGAAATCAGTAATCATCAGTCCTGATGGAGAAATTCTCTTTAGCGCTAGTGCAGACAAAACTATCAAAAGTTGGCATTTAACTACAGGCAAAGTGTTACATACCTTGACTGGACATTTAGAAGAGGTGAGATCCTTAGCCGTTAGTCCTGATGGAGAAATTCTCTTTAGCGGTAGCGTAGACAAAACCATCAAAATTTGGCATTTGCAGACGGGAGAGTTACTGCAAACTATCACAGAACACTCAGGGGCAGTAAACTCTATTGCTATTAGCCATGATGGTCAATTTTTGGCTAGTGCTAGTTCTGATAAAACCATCAAAATTTGGCAGATAAATTAAGCTTTTTGGTTACTCGTTTGCTGATTTTTCTTCGCTAGTTCCATGCAACTTAATAAAGCTATCAAAAGCATACCATGCTAAAACATACCAAGGAATAACTTCTAACTGCAATCCTTTATTTAGTAATTGTCGCAGTGAAAGACTAGCTAATCCCAAAGGGAAAAGAATTCGCAGATCAAAAGCACCATCTGTTAACTGTTTGACACGCTGGTTTAAGTCAACAAGCGCAGATGAAACTTCTGCTGCTGCCTCGGTGTTACCCTCGGTAACATCAGCAAAAATTATTCCTAAATCTTTAAGTGTTGCTAGCACATTTTCTAGACTGCCATCTTTACCATCGTCATTGATAACAATACTGCCATGATGGACATTTATCTTCACTTGATTAATGTGAGGATTTGCTAATAAAGCATTAGCGATGCTTTGCATTTTTTCTGGTTGACGATGGGAATGAGCCACTCTCAACCGCAATCTTCCGGGAGTCGAACTTACAACTTTTGTAGATATCGGTTTTGGTGATGTTTTGAAGCTGGTTTTGTTTATAATTTCCGGCATTTTATTGTAAGTGCTATAACCATTTGTCAACATACAATTGCCTTTTTGACTTGTATGAAGGTGGATTCTTTGTTGTGGGTTTGTTATTGTCAAAAATTAAGGAAAAACGAACCGCAGAGGACGCAGAGAACACAGAGGAATAAGAGGAGCGAGAGAGACGTAGGTTGGGTGAAGCGGAGCGCAACCCAACATATATCAGAATGTTGGCTTTGGCAAAGCCTCCAACGCCACTTGCTACAACGCGGGAAACCCGCGCAACGCAGTGGCTCCCCAACCTACAATTTTTTTGCTATTTTCGTAGGTGCGTTAGGTGGAATACCGTAACGCACCTTACTAATTTGATATTTTGGTAATTGGAAGTTGCCTATGGCAAAGATTTTAACTTGCTAATGGGCAGATGAAATTACGCACCATTATCGGCGACATTATCCGGATTGGTGGCACTAGCTTCAAATACGGGTGTTTCTTTTTCATCAGCGAGTTCAGCTCTGGCTTCGGCTACCATGTCTTCCCAGATTTCTCCCATTTCTGCAATGGTTCCTTTGCTTCTTTCATAAAGACCAATTCCGCCTTTGATGACTGACTTGACGAAAGGTTTACCAACTCCAGCGACAATGGGCAGCAGAACAGGTGCTAAGAGGACTGCACCAATTCCGACTATAATACCGGGAGCGCCTGCATCTTCAACAAAATCACTAATTTTAGCCATATTCAATTTCCTCCTATTAATTGAGAAATCTGGGAAAGCTTTTTAAGATACTCTTGTCGGCATAGTTGCATCATCTTGCCGATGGTAGAGTTTTATTTTGACGACTTTTAAGAATTGGACGCAAACCGTTGACTCCGGCAACTACGGTTGAGCCATTGTTGACTACTGTTGCAGCTAAGGGGTTAAGACCAAAGAAAACGGCGATCGCTAATGCTGCTAAATTAGGAACAGCAACTAGTCCTGTGTTTTGCCGAATCAATTGCTTGGCTTGACGAGCGATCGCGATTGCTTCTAATAAACCATACAAGTCATTCTGCATTAACACTAAGTCTGCTGTCTCGCGGGCAATCTCAGAACTGTTGGCAAAGGAGACGGAAACATCGGCGTAGGCTAAAGCTGGCGAATCGTTGATCCCATCGCCTACAAATGCAACTGTCTTTCCTTGTTCGTGTAGTTGGCGGACAACTGTTGCCTTTTGTTCTGGAAAAGCTTCGGCGTGAGTATGCGTTGGCAAAATACCAAGTTGAGCAGCAACAGCAGTAGCAGTTCGCTTATTATCGCCGGTTAATATGTGAATCTCTACACCTTCGACCGTCGAAAGTGCTGTGATGACTTCCCGGCTTTCGGGACGGAGAACATCACTATATTTAATAATACCTTGAAGTTGCCCGTTGCTGGCTACATAAATTGCTGAATTTGCAGATTTTTGTTGACCATTTAACGCTGCGGTATCAATGCCACTGGAGCGCAAAAAGCGATCGCTCCCAACATAAACTGTCTCTCCATCAATCTGAGCTTGTACGCCTAAACCTAATTGATAGTCCCACTTACTACGCGGCAAAATTTCCACTTGCTCTGCTTCGGCATAGCGAACAATTGCCTCGGCTACTGGATGAGTTAAACGCTGTTCGGCGGCAGCTGCCAATTCCAACACCCGTAATCTTGAGGTTGCTGGATTGAGACTTTCCACACTGACAACATCGACTTCTCCCTTAGTCAGTGTCCCCGTTTTATCAAAAACTATAGTATCAACTTCTGCTAGTTGTTCTAACGCTCGTCCACTACGGATGAGAATCCCCCGTCGGGCAGCATAAGTTAATGCTGCTAAAACGGTTGTCGGGACTGATACTCGAATCCCTGTAGCAAAGTCTAGAGTTAAAACGCTGGCTGTCCGTGAAGGGTTACGGGTTGCGGCAAATACTGCCCCAGCAAGTAACAAAGTTGGCACAACAGCTTTTTGAGCAAATTTCGTGGCATAATTCTCCATCCGCGTATCATGGACAGGCGCTTCTTGCATTAACTTAATGCTCTGTCCGGCGCGGGTATCATTGCCGATCCATTCGGCAACAATATAAATTCGTCCTTCTCGTACCAGCGTTGAGGCGAAAACTGGTTGTCCTTTTTTCTTCAGTACTGGCATCGACTCGCCAGTTAATTTTTGCTCATCTAGCAGGGCTTTACCTCGCAAAATGCTACCATCAACTGGCACTTGTTCGCCAGGGTAAACAATTACTGTATCGCCACGCTGTACATCTTGAATGGGAATTTGCTGCTTTGCGCCATTGCGTTCCACCCAAACAAATTGCCCCAAAGAACTAAGTAAATCTAGAGTTTGTTGAGCAGAAGAACGAGCCGTGCGATCGCGGATATTTTCGCCTACTTCAATTAAACCGAGCATCAGCGATGGTGTGAGAAATTGCCCTTGGAAGGTAGTAATAGCGATCGCCATTAAATCCAAAAAGTCAATATTCAATTTTCGCTCTCCCCTAATACCCTCCCAGGCTCGTTGGACAACAGGTAAAGTAGCCAAAGCGATTGGAAGCACCACTATCAAAGGTGGGATCGGTAATCCTAACGGTCCCCCCAAGACTGCTAAAGTAGTCGCAACGGCGGAGAGTTGTAAACCTGGCCAAGATGCCTCTTTTTCGGTTTCAGATGATGTAGAGTTTTTGAGAACAACTACTTCACTTGCAGCCTGAATCAAATCGTGAAGGTGCGATCGCATCTTCGCATCAGAAACTTTATCAGATTTATAAGTAACTGCAACTGACATTGCCGCAGGCTTGACACGAACATTCTTCACCAGCGCATCTGCTGTTAGCAATATTTCGAGACGCTTGGCATAATCTGCATCACAGCGTAAACGAGGTAGGCGAAATCGCAGCCTTCCCGGAGTTGTATGGACAATGCTGTAGGTAACGTTAGGGAACTCTCTTCGAGAATGTCCATTAGTGTCAGTTAAAGAAGCTTTTCCATTCCCTTCCAACACAGTGAATTGAGATTTTGGAGGTGATGGGAGTTGCAGTGCTACTTTTGCCATTACTTTTCTTTAATCCAAAATTTTTATACTTCAATGAAACCTCTCTCCAAACCTCTCTCCTACGAGGAGAGAGGCTTTGAGTCTTACTCCCCTTCCCTTGAAGGGAAGGGGCTGGGGGTTAGGTCTGTATTCCATGCAATTGGGAACCGCCATATCAACATTTTGGTTATTTGTAATTTGCTGGATTAGTGAGCTAACTTATCGCTGTGGCGGGATCATTGGCAGATTCAATTAAACTTGCTAGATGAGATATTGCTGCTGATAAAAAGCTTTGCACTCGCTTCTGAGAATCCCGCATCATTCCAGTTTTATAGGTAATGACAACTGATCTCGCAGCGCTATTAACTCGCTCACTGGTAACTGTAGAATCTGATTTGAGTAATGTCTCTAACCGTTGGACATACTTTGGATCGGAGGCAATTCGAGGTACACGAAACCGCACTCTTCCGGGAATTGCATGAGCAATGCTATAAGCTACTTTTGCAGGTTTTTTTGGTTGTTTAATTGCAGAATGAGCCGAGGATACCGAATTGCTTTGAGTCTTAGAGACTGACGCATCCGCAGAAGATAAAGAGAATGTTACTGATTTCTGCTTCTGTGGTTGCATTGTTGGCTTTCTATCCTGCCTGTCTTCTGTTGCCACTAACGCTGAGTATGGTTTCAATTGGTTTGCAGTTGCTAGTACCACTTCTGGATTACCAGCCAACTCAATCAAATTAGCCAAATGCGATCGCATATCAACATCTGACATTGTATGAGATTTATAGGTAATGGCAATTGACCCTACCATAGTATTACTGACTTGCCGATCTATGACCAAAGGCTCATTAGCAAGCAAGGCAACAAGACGCTCCACATATTTTGGATCTTCGCTAATCTGAGGGATGCAAAACGCCACTTGTCCAGGAAATGCACAAATAATGCTATGTACTACCCTTGAAGGCGGCGTTGCTGGGTAATTAATCTTGTCTGTGACTGTTCGCTCTGGTTTTTTGTCTAAATCTGCTACCGATTCTAAATTTAAAACAGCCATAATTCCCCTCCAGTATTCCGCAATTTGAAACTGTATATTAGGTTCCCAAGGGTAAGTTCGCCATAATGCCTAACGAGAAAAACATCGCAGGCGGTTTTAAGTTAGTCCACAGGCTGGATAACTCTGAATTTATTTCGCTTGCTGTTGTTGAGTTGATAACTTCAGGAGTCTGACTAATATTTAAACTTGTTTGATGTGACGTTGTTACGTCTGTAATTTGATTCGTCTGACTAACTTCTTGGAGGGGTTGGTTAGCCGTTGTAATTGGCTGCGTTGGTGGGTTTGTCTCCAACGCTAATTCCATCAAACTCACCCAATAAGATAATGGAATCTCACGAGACTGATAAGCGATCGCGATCGATGCTGCATCAAAATTTATTCGCACACTTATAACTTCAGCATCGGTTTTCACTATTCTCTCAAGTCGCCGCCCATAAGCTCGCTCTTGAGCGATTTTTGGCACATGGAAGCGAATACGTCCGCTAATTGCATGGATTACGCTATAGTCAATCTTTGCAGGTGCTGCTACCTCGCTAGCTTTCTCAAGATTATTTGTTAATTTTTCTGGTTGGATAGTAGATTGACGTTCCTCTTTTGATAATTCCGATATCGCAGAACTGGTATTATTACCCTCGTTTTTTTCTGATATCGGAACTTGAGAGCCAAGATAACCAATTACACCACGGGTTGCATCCGCCGCAATCATATAAACTGGAATCGATACCCAGCCATGAATTCCTAACCCTCCTGTTACCGCCAAGCCTGTTATCATCGGAATTAAGGAAACACCCTGCTCTTTCCAAAATAAAGGTGATTTCCAAGCTGCAAAGGGATCGGTCTTGCTTGGTGAATCAGATGAAGCCTGCGGCTGTTGAATCTCAATATCGGATCTTAACGCCAAAATTTCCGGTAATGACAGCTTCTCTTCATCAAAATTAATTACCAAACTGCCCGTTTGCCCATTCACAGCAACTTCCTTCACTCCCTCTAAGGAGCTTAAATCTTGGGCTATGCTGTCTAATATCGAGTTCAAACTACTGTTAGTGCTGCGGAGTCGCACGCGTCCGGTAGTGACATGAACTATTTGCAACCCACCTGGAGGCTGTAACTTCGTTGACTGTGCCATCTTAGTTGCTTTGTTCTGTAGAGATTAAATTAGGAGATACTTTAGCGACAATCAATATTTAATTTTTCACGATTACTAATATCTTTAGTCATTTAACTGATTACCCAATAGCCAAATCAAGTTAATAGGTTAACAATAGATTAAATTTAGCTTAACCCTGGGTATAAAGTATGTGTCTTCAGAATTATTTTTAACAATAATTTTTATGAAAATGATTATCTAAGAAAGACGGACTTCTGAAAGCTTCCACTTCAGCCTTTAGCCAGGTGCGAGTTGTTTACTTTAGACATAATAGAGGTAGATTCTCGCTCCCAGAGTTGAACATAATTGCTGAGTACGCAATTATGCTAATAATTTGTGTTCAAATACAGAAACCAGGGTATTTGGGCATTTCTAAGGGAGTAAAGGCTGAAAGAATTGATATTGTGTATGAGATTTTATGATCGAAGTTGAACATCTGAGTAAAATATACGGTTCCACCCCAGCGATTACTGATGTCACTTTTAGCGTCGAACCTGGGGAGATTTTAGGGCTTCTGGGCCCCAATGGTGCTGGTAAAACTACAACCATGCGGATTCTGGCGGGTTATTTACCGGCAACAAATGGTAATGCGCGGATTGCTGGTTATGATGTCCATGAAAATTCCCTGGCTGTGCGCCAACGAATTGGTTATTTACCCGAAACCCCGCCGTTATATCCAGATATGACTGTGGAGGGATTTTTGCATTTTGTTGCCCAAATTAAGGGAGTACCAGCAGGCGATCGCGCCAAGAAGGTAACAGCCGCCATCAAACGCTGCAACTTAGAAGATAAGCGGCGGGTAATTATTCGCAAACTCTCTAAAGGATATCGCCAACGTGTAGGAATTGCTCAAGCGATCGTCCACGATCCACCAGCGATCATTTTAGATGAACCCACCGTTGGACTCGATCCTCGACAAATAATTGAGGTGCGGAATTTAATTAAAAGCCTCGCTGGGACTCATACAATTATTCTTTCCACGCACATTCTGCCAGAAGTGAGCATGACTTGTAGCCGTGTCGCTATTATTAATCGCGGCAAAGTCGTGGCAACTAATACACCAGAAAACTTGATGACTCAGTTGACAGGTGGTTCCGGGTATGAGTTGGAAATAGAAGGAGAAGCTGCCCTAGCGAAACAGGTATTGCAAAATGTTGCAGGTGTGAGTCTGATCGAATCAATTCCGACCGCCGGAGGTCATCAGCCGCAGACAAATCGCGCTTATCTGCGGGTAATATCGCAACCGGGAAAAGAACCAGGAAAGGATATTGTTGCAACCTTGGTGCGTGCAGGATTCGGTTTACATGAACTGCGGCGAGTTAACGCTACCTTAGAAGATGTGTTTTTGCAACTGACCACAGAAGAAAAGAATTTCGAGACTGAGGTAGACTTAGCAGCAGACAACGAAGGAGAGGCCGCGTAAATGGGTGTAGTGCTGAGTAATATTATTGCCATTTATCGCCGAGAGTTACAGAGTTATTTTGTATCACCTTTGGCTTATGCGATCGCAGGCATATTTTGGTTCATCGCCGGGTTATTTTTCGTGATGATTTTGCTAGGGCCAGATGGCATTTTGTTAGGAGTCGCGGCAATAGATGCACAAGGTCAACAACTAGGAGTACCAACACCACCGATAGATGTCCCCTACGAATTTGTCCGAGCATTTTTGGATCGTATGGGATGGCTATTGTTGTTTATCTTGCCAATACTCTCGATGGGACTTTATGCCGAAGAACGCAAGCGCGGCACTTTAGAACTATTAGCCACGTCACCAATCACCAATTGGGCGGTAGCAGTAGGTAAGTTATTAGGCGTGCTAACATTTTTTACCACAATGGTTGTACCCATGCTAGTGTTTGAAGCGATCGCCATTAGTGGATCAAATCCACCAATGGCGCTTTCAATTCCCTTGTTGGGTCATTTGGGATTAATCTTACTAGCAGCAGCAATATTATCTGTAGGAATGTTTATTTCTTCCTTAACAGACAGCACAATTTTGTCTGCTGTTCTGACATTTGCAGTAATTTTATTATTGTTATTGATTGATTTAATCGCCAAAATTGTCCCTGGCCCAGTGGGTGAAGCTTTAGGTTATTTATCATTGTTGAAACATTACAACACCTTAACTCAAGGGATTTTTGATACCAGCGCCTTAATTTTATTTGCTAGTTACATTTTTTTGGGCATCTTTCTCACCGCTCAATCAATTGATGCACTGCGCTTTCAAAGGCAATAGGCATTTGTCATTTGTCATTTGTCCTTGGTCATTTTTTATTTATCATCTGGGACATTGCCAATTGAGTTTAAATAGGAGTTTAATTTAGGTGCTAGTTCGTTAATGATTGTTTTGATTGAATTTATCTGTTCGGTAGTTAAAAGGTTACGAGTATAAGCCCGTCTTAACCAATGTTGAGTTTCATTCAAAGAGCCTCTCGCTATTTTGATAAAACGTCTATTATCTTGAAAACTACCTCTTCCTACACCTTCTGCTATATTGGCACCAATACTATCTGCCGAACGTACAATCTGTTTACCAATCGTATCTTTTGCAAAAAAATCCCATTTCTCAACAATTTTCCAAATGTCGTCTGCCAACTGTTCTGATAATTGATAAACCTGTAATTCTTGGAAACGCTTTGTTGCCATTCATTCAGTTGTATAGACTTATTTTTATCCACTCAATTTTCGTCGATATATTTTACAATGTCACTATTTTTAGACAAATGACCAATAACAAATGACCAATGACCAATGACAAATGACAAATGACAAATAAGATGAAGATAGTTGCAAAGAAGAAACTGTGGAAATATCTATTTTGGTTGGGCCCGTTCCTAATTGCTGTCGGCTTAACAGTTGGGTTAGTTTCTGAACAGTGGGGACTAATTCCATTAGTATTTCTGATTACGGGAATTGTAATCAGTGGGTTGGGGATAATATGGCAAAGCTATGAGACTAACTGGTGGAAACGCCGTTCTACCCAAGCTGGGACTAATGCTGTAGTAGCAACTCTAGCAGTGTTGGCAATTTTGGGATTGATTAACTTTTTAGGGACTCGCTACCACTTGCGGTCAGACTTAACAGAAAGCCAATTGTTTACCCTTGCGCCCCAGTCACGAGAATTGGTGAGTGTTTTACCACAACCAGTTAAGGTGTGGGTGTTTGATATTAACCAAAACCCTCAAGACCGAGAATTACTAGAAAATTATCAACGGCAAAGCTCAAAATTTAAATATGAGTATATCGACCCCCAAGCCAGACCAGGATTAGCAGAAAAGTTTGGCGTTAAAGATTACGGGGAAGTTTATTTAGAATCTGGCGATAAACGGCAATTAGTACAAACAGTAAATCAAAATGAGCGGTTGTCAGAAATCAGATTAACTAGTCGCCTGCAACAACTAACAAATTCAACCACAGCTAAAGTTTACTTACTCCAAGGTCATGGCGAACGCCAACTTTCGGCTGGTAAAGATGCAATATCACAAGCAGTTCAGGGATTAGGCGACAAAAATTTCACAACATCACCACTGAATTTAGGAGAAACTTCCAAAGTTCCTGAAGATGCGTCTGTTGTGATCGTAGCTGGCCCTAAGCGAGGGCTATTTGAAGGCGAAGTCAAAGCTTTGCAAGAGTATCTTAATCGCGGCGGTAACTTATTGCTGATGATCGATCCTAATACCGATCCCAAACTTAACAGCTTGTTACAAGAGTGGGGTGTTCGTCTGGATAATCGTTTAGCAGTCGATGTCTCTGGCGAAAGCGTCGTGGGACTTGGCCCTGCTGCACCCTTAGTCACAGAATACGGGCAACATCCAATTACCAAAGATTTCGGTAACGGCAATTCTTTTTATCCCATAGCCCGACCACTGGAAATTACCTCTGTGCCTGGTGTTCAGTCTACTCCATTACTAAGAACCAAACCCTATCCCAGTAGCTGGGCAGAAAGCGACCTCCAAAGCGAAAAATTAGAGTTTAATGCAGATAAAGACCTGAAAGGGCCTCTAACCTTGGGCGTAGCCTTAACAAGAAAACAAGCAGCTAAATCTGCTTCAACTCCTCAACCTGCACCGACACCTTCACCCCTACCATCACCAACCACTCAAAGCAAAGCTTCCCCTACTCCCCCTGCTTCCCCTGCTCCCACTCCTTCCCAAACTTCCTCATCGCAAACAGCCACCGAGTCAAGGTTAGTAGTTTTAGGAAATTCTAGTTTCGCCACTGATGGCTTGTTTCAACAGCAATTAAATGGAGATGTATTCCTCAACTCAGTTACTTGGCTGAGTCAACAGGATCAGCAACCTCTTTCCATTCGCCCCAAAGAACCGAAAAACCGTCGGATAACCCTGACAACCACACAAGGCAATCTTTTAATATTGTCATCTCTGTTGGTTTTACCTTTAATTGGGTTTGCGATCGCAGTTATGATCTGGTGGAAACGACGGTAAGAAGTGAGTTAAGAGTAGAAACGCGATTAATCGCGTCTCTACAGGAGTTAGGAGTTATAAATCAATACAGTTCAGTTAAGCATTTCTTTCTTTCTTTCTTTCTTTCTTTCTTTCTTTCTTTCTTTATTTTCTTCCTTCGTGTCCTTCGCGTCCTTCGCGGTTCGTTAAAAAAATTCACTTTGACAAAGAGTAAAGCCTTAACTAAACCGTATTGAGTTATAAAGACTAACCCTTCACCAATGACAAATTAAAAATGACTAAAAAATGAAATTGCCGAGAACGACTTTAATTTTGATACTGCTAGCGCTGGGTTTAGGTGGTTTTGTTTACTTCTCTGAAATTCGGGGTACAACTGTGCGAGAAGAAAGCAATGAGCAAAAGCAGCAAATTTTCTCTTTTAGAGAAGATGATGTGCAATCTCTAACAGTCAAAACAAAAAAACTCACCTTGAATCTAGAACGTAGCCCTGAATCTAGTAATCCCAAGTGGGTAATCAAATCTCCGATATCGGGCCCAGCAAACGACGCTATTGTTTCTTATTTGATGGATTTGTTGGTCAAAGGTAAGAGCGATCGCACCTTATCAACTCCACTAAAAGAGCTTGGGCAATTTGCCTTAGATGAACCCCCAGCAACCATCAATATCACCCTAAAAAACCGACAAAGCCATCAGTTGATTTTAGGTAAATCTAACTTTAACGGACGTTTCTTATATGCTCAAGCTGACCCTACTCCAAAACCCGATGGAAATATAAACGTGCTGTTGGTATCTACAGATTTTGCAAATGCCGTGAATCGGGAATTATCAGAGTGGAAGCAACCTGTAGATAATAGCCAGAAACTTCCTCCGCTCACCATTCCTAAACCGACTCCGACAAACAGCAAATAATTAATTCAAAATCTGGCGATATTATGATGACAAATCCGACAGCAACATTGCTGATTTCCTGCCCAGATCAACGGGGGCTGGTGGCGAAATTTGCAAATTTCATCTATTCTAACGGTGGTAATATTATCCATGCAGACCAGCATACAGACTTTGCTGCTGGCTTATTTCTCACCCGCATTGAATGGCAGCTAGAGGGGTTTAATTTGCCGCGTGAGTTTATTGCCCCAGCTTTTAATGCCATTGCACAACCTCTTGGCGCTAAGTGGGAAATACGTTTTTCTGATACAGTACCACGCATTGCTATTTGGGTAAGTCGGCAAGACCATTGTCTATTTGATTTAATTTGGCGACAACGCGCTAAAGAATTTGTGGCTGAAATCCCTTTAATTATTAGTAATCATGCTAATTTAAAGGTAGTAGCAGAACAATTTAATATTGACTTTCAGCACGTTCCCATCACTAAAGATAATAAATCTGAACAAGAAGCCAAACAACTAGAATTGCTCCGCCAGTACAAAATAGATTTAGTTGTATTGGCAAAATATATGCAGATTGTTAGTGCAGATTTTATTAATCAATTCCCGCAAATTATTAATATTCATCACTCCTTTTTACCAGCTTTTATTGGGGCAAACCCCTATCACCGAGCTTTTGAACGTGGGGTAAAAATTATTGGGGCAACTGCTCATTATGCCACTGCTGATTTAGATGCAGGGCCAATTATTGAACAGGATGTAGTTCGAGTGAGTCACCGTGATGAAGTGGATGATTTGGTGAGAAAAGGCAAAGATTTGGAGAGAGTTGTATTAGCAAGAGCGGTGCGATCGCACTTACAAAATCGTGTATTAGTCTATGGTAATAGAACAGTAGTATTCGAGTGATTGATTTTATATCAGAACGAATATAATCTTACAAGAGATGAGTATAAAAATATTAAGAGTTATCGCTGGGTTTGCAAAAGCGAAGTTAAATAGTTAACAACCTCATAGTGATAAGATATTATGATCCCTGACAACTTCATCGTCCGCACAATGAAAAGGTCGGAAATTGATTTGGCAATTACTTGGGCAGCAAGCGAAGGTTGGAATCCAGGAAAGTATGATGCTGAATCTTTTTATCAAACTGACAAGAACGGTTTTTTATTGGGTGAGTTGAATGGTGAGCCAGTGGGGTGTATTTCTGCTGTTGCTTACGAGCAACACTTTGGCTTTCTAGGTTTTTACGTTGTGAAACCCCAGTTTCGTGGGCAGGGGTTGGGTATGAAAATTTGGAAGACAGCAATCGACTATCTCGGTGCTGATCGTAACATCGGCTTGGATGGTGTAGTAGCTCAACAAGATAACTACAAAAAGTCTGGTTTCCAAATCGCTTATAAGAATATTCGTTATCAAGGGGTGGGTGGCGGTGTTATGCCTGCTGGTATCATCGACCTGAAAACAGTGCCTTTTGAAGAGTTGGTGGCTTACGATTGCCAACTTTTTCCTTCTAAGCGTCCAGTGTTTCTGCGACATTGGATTGAACAGCCAGAAAGTACTGCTTTCGGGTTTCTCAAAAATGGATATCTTGTTGGTTACGGAGTTATCCGGCCTGCCCATACAGGTTTTCGGATTGGGCCACTGTTTGCTAATGACGAACAGATTGCTGAAGCATTATTTCAAGCCTTGCTTGCAGAAAATCCTCATGCTCCAGTATTTTTTGATGTACCCGATGCAAATGTACGAGCAATTAACCTAGTTCAACGTTACCAATTGGAGCCTGTCTTTCAAACTGCTCGGATGTACACTAAAGAAATTCCTAATTTACCTATTGATCGCGTCTTTGCTGTGACAAGTTTGGAACTAGGATAGAAACAGACTAACAATGTGTTTAGACCCCTGAGCGCGTGAATTTTTCTATGAGTCTGCGTGCATCAAATTTAATGACTTTTAAAAGCGTCTTCATGAGTAATCCTCAATTCCCTCGATAGCACTGCTCAATCAAAGATGTACACCCTGATCGAAATGAATACCCTTGAGTTTCCCCAAATTCAAGTGTCCCGGCTATTACAATTCGGCGATCGCAGTAGATAAATTTCTGACAGTGCCGGGAAGAGTTGTAACTTTGGGTTCTGAATTCAATCTTCAAATGTTAATGATCGGCAATTATCCGATCAACAATTTGCTTCATGCCTGCTGGCTGAAAATTCTTATCACGCATACGAGCTAAGATTAAATCTCGAAACCTTTCATAAGGAATACCTCGCCCAAATCTTCCTACAAAGAGCTTTATAATGTCGCGCCCAGGAAAAATTATACGCCAAGTGCCATTTTCAAGAGATGTAGTTGCTTTTAAGCGATATTCTATTTCAAGGTCAGTGAGATGTTTTTCAGAAAGCTCATTTAAAGTCAATTTTTCAATGCGATCATGGCATCGAGCAACTGCTTTTGCAAGTTCAGATCCTACAGATTGGATACTTCGATCAAAACCAAGATCAAGCTTGCTTTTAAGTTGGCGATCTGCGTGCTTAAGCAACTGATGTGTAACCACATTAGTAATTATCTCAGAAGCGAACTCCATAAGCTGTTTATCAATATCTTCCTCCGTCGCAACTTCTTTACGTAAGGCATTTATATCCCGGAGAGCTTGGAAAATGAAATGTGGTTCGAGGAGATAGTTCTCAATATGGTAAACATCCCAACTCATACGATTGGAATTTTCTACCATATCTGACTCATCTGTATCGCGGTCAGTTACGGCGTAAAACTTTGCAGGGATATAACGCCGCGTATTCTCCAATACTTCGTAAAGGTCTGCAACTCGCCTTTTGTTACCACCTGATATAAAGTTGACTGCATTTGAAAATTTTGGGAATAGCTGACTAACCATCCAACAGTCAAACTCAGTATTGCCTCCACCTTCAAAAATTACAATTTTGGCACCTGGGCGATAAGCTGCAAGGTCTCCAACGAGGTCAATAATTATTCGCTCAACATCTTCATTTGCTTTAACTACCGTAGCCTGATTTTTACTGTCAAAATTGTTAGATGGCTGGATATGAAATACCCGGAAGTCATCACGCTCAACTGCTTCTCTGATAAGAGTGTCAGAATGTGTAACTAACCATAACTGATTTCCTAATGGCTTTCCAAGATTCTTGTGATAGAAAGATGCTAGACCACTTATCAGGCGTGGATTTAGGTGAAGTTCTGGTTCGTCCATTAGAAGTACAGAATTTCGAGGAGTCGTGTTCCGTAAACGCAGATAGCCGTAGAGAACTTCCTTCTCACCAGAACTTAGCTCATTTATGTCATGTATGGCACCAGAAGTCGTTCGGACAGGAAATAGGAGCTGTCCATCAGCCTGCGGTTGCGCTCCTAGAAACTCTTTTCCAGGGAAAAAGGTTGTAAACAGTTCTTTTAATGTATTAGTTAGCGTGTCAATTTCGCTACTTGTTGTGCTAATCTCTTTCGCAAGAAGTTGACGAATATAGCCTGAAGCCATTTCTGCCTTCAAGTTTAAATATTTGTTTGTGTAGTTGTAGAGTGTATGTTGCCGCAATTGCTGTTCATTTGACTCAAGACTGAGGTTAATTGCGTTAATTTTTTCACGGGCGTAATTTCGACTAGCTCCATGATAATCAATAATGCCAATGTGCTGAGGCTTATAATTGCCGAATACAAGCTTAAGAATTTCTGATTGTGCTATGTATATATTACTATCAGGCTGTATTATGATATGTCCAACGTGAGAAGTCTGCTTTAAATCCTTAATCAGAGATGGAACTGTCTCTCTACTGAGTTGTTCCATTGCCAAGGATTCTACATTGGTGAATCCCTCCTGCCAATGTTGAAGTGAGGCCCCCTGCCAAATTTGATTTTGTGGGAGATTATTTGCATTTTCTTGTAACAGCTTATTTATCTCATTTAAAAGGTAGTTCTTTTCTTCAAGAGATAGCAAAATCTCTACAACTACTTCTAGTGGCTGATTCTTATCTTGAAACAGAGATAAGATATCCTCTTTTCTACTGCTATTAATTTGGAATTCATTGAACCACTGCTGCAACTCGTTCTGCTGATAACCTCCATAGACTGACTTTAACAGTCGGATTGCATCCAAAACGCATGACTTCCCACAGCCGTTTGGCCCAGCAATAACAACAACCTCGCTCAAGTCTGTAAGCTTAAGACCAGTAATCGCACGAAAATTTTTGATTTCAAGGCTACAAATACGCATTATTTAGATTAAGATTAATCCTACCCACATTCCATTTTAATATATGCCATCTTTTTGAAGTTTGATAGTGAAATAGTAAAAATTAACCACTCTATTCCTCACATAAATAAATTCATCGATAAAGGTTTAGATGGGCTATATCAATCAAACGATACTTTAGATGGAAAAACTAAAATTTCTGATGAAGAAAATCAGAAAGTTTTAGAAAAAATAGTAGAAGCCAGTAGACGCAATATCAGAATCGATGCACGATCATATTACTAAATAAAAACATCTCCAAAAGCGGTCACACTTTTTGGAGATGTCTAATCAACTGCAATGATATTAAGTTACACACTGATGCTATTAGTCACAAGCCGTGGTTTCAGATAGTTGTAATTTATTAAACGACTCTTGTTATTCAACTCAATTTCCCGCTCTGCTTCGTTCAACTCCTGCTGGAATTTAGCTAAAATATCCTGAGCCTCTGGGTCTACAAATTTATCATCATAGTACCCTAATCTGTCATAACGGTAAGCCGACAGGATAAATAAAATCGATAATTGGTCAGCAGTTTGCTTCGATGGTGGTAGAAATGATAATAGACTTTTGTGGTCGGCAATAGTGCCTTCTGCTGTCATTTGTTTATAAGCAGCAAGAGGCATATTTGGCATGAAAGTCATATATTCATATTGTGAATAGTTAACAGCAGCGTGTTGCGGCCCACAAGTGAAGATAACCGCAGTAGCAATATCAACTAATTGGTCTAATGTGTCGATGCGATTGCTAACACCTTTAACTCGTCCGCCTGATTGGGAAACTAATTCCTGCGCCCAACTTTGTAATTCCAAGTCTTCTGCTAAATCTTGGGGAGTTTTGTAGTATATCTGCAAGTATTCAGACACAAACTTTTTAATTGCATTCCACAATAGCAAGCCATCGTCTCGATAGGGATAGTGAGGTAGGTTGTTTGGATCATCCATACCCCGATTTTTTAGTTCAGTAGGTAAGGAAAACTGATCTAAGCTCCATTCTTGATATGCGTTGACGACAATTTGCAATGACTCTTGCAGAGTTCCGGCTAGCAATTCGTCAACAGGCCCACCTCTACTAATTAGGCGCTTACGAGCCAAGTCATTATTAGCCAACATGAAACGGAAGTGGGGTTTTAGCAGTAAGCTAAGGGGATGGTTCTCGGCTAGTTGACGGGCTGTGACAATAGCAAAGGGTTCCATAACAAAGTGAGTTCGACACAGATGGCTACTCATTTCATGATGGTTAGCATCAGCAATTTGAACACAAAGCTTGGCATGAAACCAGGTTAAAGGGTCATCAAAAGGCGTAATTAGCTGGCTCTGTTTGCCATCTGTGGGGTTGATTTGGATAACAATCGGTACTAGTTGACCGCGATCGCTAAAACCAGAACTGCGCCAACAAAAGAAAGCTATAGGGGTTGGTAAATATTTCTTACCTCTTTCATAAGTACCTCCTTTAACAAACGCAAGCGCTCTATAATCAGCTACATATAAATTTCCATTCGCAAGTTTGTCAACTAAGTTAATAGAGTCACCAAACTTTTCTTGCAGTTCTAAAATGGTAAAGGCGAAGCCATCTGGCATCTTTTCAATTCGACGTAAAACAAAAGGATTTGCCCCACAAAGCCGTTGTTCACAAAAAGAGTCATCAGTTTGGTATGTTTTGATAACATTAGGTTTAGGCAAAACTGGAAAATAGTCTTCATAGTCTTGCAATTCATCTAAAGGGTCCCATAAAGAACGGGTTTTAACGGCTAACATATTTATAGGTAGTTCTGCTGTCTCTAATGTGCGTTCAGCAATATACTTAGTTGAAAAGTTTTCTATAGAAGGTACATTTTTTAGCATTGCCATAGGCGTTAAAAAGTCGTAATCAAATTCATACTCTCCTTGGTTTCTCTCTAGCAATATTTTACGTTTTGTAGGGTCAGGATCATTTTGAGGAAGGTATGGTTTCATAACTTTTTGTGCCAATTTCAGGTAAGAACAATAACAGGTAATTTTACCTCTAAAATCTGGATTTTAAATTTTCACATAAAATATTTAACAGCATTTATTTTGGTCTATCTGCAAACGGCATCTATAGGTTTTAAACCGCTTACTATGAATCAGGCTGACTTATTGCTGTTATGCAGAATATCCAATTTTGTAAGATTTCTTCACTGATAGTCAAATTCTCATGGGGAAATTACGTCGTCAAGGGATTTGTAGAGACACATGATACAGAAGGTGTGCGATCGCATCATAATAAAGAAATATTAAGCTGCACTCAGAAAACTCTCAATGAGCCAGACTACCTTAAATTTAGTTGCAATATCTATCTTTCTCATGACCCTATCGGTACTGCTAGGGCCATTCTTGAATTTGTCGCCAGCAGTACCCGCACTTGCAACCTTCGCTATCTTAGGCATAGCTACGTTAGATAGTTTTAGCTTGCAAGGCAAGGGTGGTACTATTTTTTTGGATTGGATTGCTGGTTTTTCAAGTGAACACCGCGATCGCATCGTCCACCACGAAGCAGGGCATTTTTTGGTTGCTTACTTGCTGGGGATTCCCGTTACCGGCTACACACTCAGCGCTTGGGAAGCCTGGAAACAGGGGCAACCTGGGCAAGGCGGTGTTAGCTTTGATGATGGCGAATTAGCTTCTCAATTAGAAGTGGGTAAAATCAGTGCCCAAATGCTAGACCGCTACTGTACTGTTTGGATGGCTGGGATTGCTGCTGAAACCCTAGTTTTTGATAATGCTGAGGGTGGATCTGATGATAAAAGCAAACTGATTGGAGTCTTGACAGTTTTGGGCTTTTCTGAATCAGTTTATCAACAGAAACTGCGGTTTCATGCTCTCCAAGCAAAAACCCTACTACAAGAAAATTGGTCTAGTTACGAAGCTTTAGTTAATGCTATGCGACAAGGCACTTCAGTAGAAGATTGTCATGCTGAGTTAGGAGTGCAGAGGAAAAATTAATGACAAATGACAAATGACAAATGACAAATTATGAAGAAACAACTTTCAAATGTGAAACATGAGATAGGTGGTTCGAGTGCATAACTCGATTACGCCCAGCATTTTTAGCCTGTAAGAGACATTGATCGGCACGATTCAATAGACTTTCTCCTTTTTCATCATCATCAGCTTGCAGACTGGCTGTGCCCAGACTAATGGTGATATTAATTGTCAGTTTATTATTGAGTGCAAATGGTTCATCGCTAACTATGCGATTAAGACGACGGGCTACTAATATTGCTTCCTCATCGGTAGTGTTAGCCAGAAGAATCACAAATTCTTCGCCACCATAGCGAAATGCTGTGTCTTGACAGCGCAGATTGTGTCGCAAACGCTGACATAATATTTGCAAAATGCGATCGCCTACTAAATGCCCGTGAGTATCGTTAACTTTCTTGAAATGATCTACATCCAGAATAATCAAACTCAGGGAAGTTTTTTGAGTTCTCGCTCTTTGAATTTGTCTCGGTAAGTCCCATTCTAAAGCACGACGATTATTTAATTCTGTCAACGAATCGGCTAAGGCGATCGCAGATAACATATCATTTGTCCGAATCAAATCTCGATATTTTTGTGCTTTTCGCAAGCCAACAGTCAATTGAGCAAGTATTAATCCATGATTGGCAGTCAACTCTGCTAAATTATGGTCTGTTTTTTCATCAATAAGATGCCAAATATAAGCATCGGCTCCTTGTTTTAGAGCCGCAGCACTCATCTCTAATTCTCTGTGCCAACCTTTATTTCTATCAATAAGCTGCTGGAAACGATCCTCGAATAAAATACAATATATCCAGGATAGTTTTGTCTGCTCTTTCAACCAATTGCACAGTTCCATACTGCCATCCAAGCTAGCCTGCACAAGTATTATATCGGGGGGCGCTATTTTAATCCGCGACACTGCTTGATTCAGATTGTCTATAACTTCTACACTAAAAGCAGCCGCATAACGGATCTGATCTGGAAGTGTGGCGATAAAATTATTTTTTCCAAAGACCAGAATAGAAATATTCATTGCTCTATTTTTTATCCTATTTAAATTTTAAAGACATTAAGTTGAATAATTTACTAGTATCGTTGCCTAATACTAAATATCATCTTTTAGGCTGAGTTAGATTTCTGGTTATATACTTTTTTTTTACGAAAAATCCACAATATTTTTCCAAATCTGATCTCCTTTTAAGAATTTATATTTACTTCTAGCATTTCTGAAATATTCACTTCTGACAACTAATGTCTTCTTTACACTATGTTTTTCAAACAGTAAAAATACTGAATAATATTTAGACGTATCAAGCCTATTCATGTGCTTTCTTAAGTGTTGTTTTGCTGATTAAATTACAAAAATGAATAGCTCTGAATAAACTCCACATTAGACAAATTAATTTCTTTTTATGGAGAAAAATTAAGAAATTATAAAGTTTTTTGATTCAACGATCAAAATTTAAATTAGATCGTTGAATTAAAAATTTTATTTCTCATGGGTGACTTCAGCCTTTTGGTTTATAACCAAGGCTTTAATCAAGTATTAAGATAAGACTGAAATTGCAAAAACAATGCGAACTAAATAGACAGCAAAACTCCCTCCTGCTATGGACAGGAGCTTTCTGGCACTAATAAGCTCTAGAATTACAGAGCGAATTTATCAGGTGAAAAATACCCAAATTAAGTGAGACGTGAAACTTGTGTTTACAATGCGTTAGCAGGATAAACAAAATGTTTCTGCCTATGCACTTTATCTGTGTTTCTTTGCTTAACTCACATCTTTTATTTAACTGGTTGTTTAATTGATTGCAACATCATAAAATCTCGAAAAAAAAGCTAAATAAAAAGTTTGATGTCAAAACCTGCCCCTAATACGGGTAAATTAGTTAAATTTTGCCCTTAGCAAGGCAAGCAATATTTGATACTTTCAGTTTTAGTGCCATTTGCTACCCTAGTATGGGAATTTTAAACTATTTCTTAAGGATTAATCTTAAAGACTTAAGGATTAGCCTTAAAGGCTTAAGGATTAATCTTAAAGACTTAAGGATTAATCTTAAAGACCAAAATTACGATGTCTAGGACGGCCGCAGATGCAGCACATCCTATCAGAGTCAGATAATGTGGGTCTAAAAGCATCCTCATCACTGCGTATAGCTCACAGACTTGTACAATTTGCTGGCGGTAATATGAAACAAAATGCAAGAATATATAAAGCTATTTATGAAAATACACTTACCCAGTGCCGCTACGCCCAAGTCTAGAGTCTAAAGTCTCAAGTTAAAAACACCTATGTCTTCAAATCCCCAGTACCTAAGCGGTAACGAAATTCGCAACACATTCCTCAACTTCTTTGCCCAACGGAGTCACCAAATCCTCCCAAGTGCGTCTCTCGTGCCAGAAGATCCAACCGTACTGCTGACGATCGCGGGGATGCTACCATTTAAGCCGATATTCTTGGGGCAGAGGACACCAGAATTTAAGCGGGCTACAACTTCACAAAAGTGTATCCGTACCAACGACATCGAAAATGTCGGACGCACTAAACGGCATCACACCTTTTTTGAGATGCTGGGTAATTTCAGCTTTGGTGATTATTTTAAAGAGCAAGCGATCGCTTGGGGCTGGGAAATCTCTACGCAAGTCTTTGGCTTTTCTCCCCAAAATCTGGTTGTCAGCGTTTTTGAAGATGATGATGAAGCCTTTGCTATCTGGCGCGATCAAATCGGTGTGCCGGTAGCCAGAATTAAACGCTTGGGCGAAGATGATAACTTTTGGGTATCTGGCCCGACTGGCCCTTGTGGCCCTTGTTCAGAAATATATTACGACTTCCACCCAGAACGCGGTGACGAAAATATCGATTTAGAAGACGATTCCCGGTTCATCGAGTTTTACAACCTCGTGTTCATGCAATATAACCGAGATGTTTCAGGCAACTTAACGCCACTGCAAAACAAAAACATCGACACGGGTATGGGTTTGGAGAGAATGGCGCAAATCCTCCAAAAAGTGCCCAATAACTACGAAACTGACCTGATTTTCCCAATTATTCAAACAGCCGCTCAAATTGCTGCCATTGACTACCATAGCAGTGATGAAAAAACTAAAGTCTCCCTAAAAGTCATTGGCGATCACGTTCGTTCTGTTGTCCACATGATCGCTGATGAAATTCGCGCTTCCAATGTGGGAAGGGGTTATGTACTGCGGCGATTAATTCGGCGGGTGGTGCGTCATGGGCGATTAATTGGGATTTCTGGTGAATTTACTACCCAAGTTGCTGAAACTGCGATCGCTCTTTCCGAATCAGCTTACCCCAATGTGCGCCAACGGGAAGCAGCAATTAAAGCTGAGTTGCAACGAGAAGAATCAAATTTCCTCAGAACTCTCGATAGAGGCGAAAAACTCTTAGAAGAAATTATCCAAGAGGTGAAACAGCAAGGAAACACTCAAATTAGTGGTGAAAGTGCATTTACCCTTTATGACACCTACGGATTTCCCCTCGAACTTACTCAAGAAGTTGCCGAAGAAAATAATCTCACAGTTGATGCTGAGGGATTTGAGGCACAAATGGAAATTCAAAAAGGACGTGGTAGAGATGCACATGAAACCATCGATTTAACTGTCCAAGGTTCCCTCGACAAGCTAGCAGAACACATCCAAGTCACCGAGTTTTTAGGCTACACCCAATCGGCGGCGACGGCAATAGTCGAAGCGATTTTGTTAGAAGGTGTTTCTCAAGAAGAAGCAGAAGCAGGGACACAGGTACAAATAGTCCTTGATAAAACGCCATTTTATGCTGAATCTGGCGGACAAATTGGCGATCGCGGTTATATCTCTGGTGATGGTATTGTTGTTCGGGTGGAAGACGTTAAAAAAGAATCTGATTTCTTTGTTCACTTCGGACGCATCGAACGCGGTACACTGCGCGTAGGCGATCGCGTCACCGCCCAAATTGATCCGGCTTGTCGCCGTCGCGCCCAAGCTAACCATACCGCAACGCACCTGTTGCAAGCGGCGTTGAAAAAAATTGTTGATGATGGCATATCTCAAGCAGGTTCCCTAGTTTCCTTTGACAGATTGCGCTTTGACTTCAACTGTCCCCGCGCGTTGACAGCAGAAGAAGTGCAACAAATTGAAGAACAGGTGAACACTTGGATTGCAGAAGCACACGCTGCAAAGGTGGAAGTCTTACCTTTAGCCGAGGCGAAAGCTAAGGGTGCCGTTGCCATGTTCGGCGAGAAATACGGCGATGAAGTGCGAGTGATTGACTTCCCTAGCGTATCAATGGAACTCTGCGGTGGCACTCATGTGAGTAATACGGCTGAAATTGGCGTGTTTAAGATTATCTCGGAAGCTGGCGTGGCTTCTGGGGTGCGGCGCATTGAAGCTGTTTCAGGGCCAGCAATCCTAGATTATCTCAACCTGCGGGATAAAGTAGTTAAAGATTTGAGCGATCGCTTTAAAGTTAAACCTGAAGAAGTACCAGACAGAATCACAAGTCTGCAAAGCGAACTGAAAAATAGCCAGAAGGAATTGGAAACCTTGAAGGTACAATTAGCGATCGCTAAATCTGACAGCTTGCTACAAACAGCCGAAACTGTAGGCGATCATAAAATTATCGTTGCCCAATTAGAAAATGTCGATCCAGAATCATTGAAAACCGCAGCCGAACGACTGTTACAAAAAATCGGTAACGGTGCAGTGGTGCTAGGTTCTGTTCCCGAAGCCGATAAAGTTAGCATAGTTGCAGCTTTTAGCCCAGAAGTCAACAAAAAAGGTTTACAGGCTGGTAAATTTGTCAGTGCGATCGCTAAAATCTGCGGCGGCGGCGGCGGCGGAAGACCAAACTTAGCCCAAGCTGGCGGACGCGATGCGAGTAAATTACCAGATGCGTTGGGACAAGCAGAAAGTGATTTAAAGTCCGCATTGGCTTAACCCACATCTGAACAATCCCCAGTTCGTTGCTATTAGCTTTGGAGTTATATAGCAATACTAAATCATTCGTGAAAAATTAGATCCCCGACTTCTTTGAGAAGTCGGGGATCTGGACATCAATCTTTAAGCGGACATGATATAACTGATAACTAATGATTATTAGCTAGAAGTTTTTGGTAGCGCGGCAGTAATTTGCCGAATCATCATGACTTTCCAATAAGGTATGGGAGCAAGCAATACAGTCCCAGTTCCCTCAAAAGTATTGACGAGAAATTCACCAGAAGTCATCGAACCTAAAAGAGATTTAGTAGCTTTTTCAACACGATAATTTAAAGTATTTGTGCGAGCGATCGCAAAATTTCCATCAACAACTAATCGGTCATTTTGTAAATTTATTACTTCTACAGGGCCTTGTGCTACCATTACCACTTTACCCCTACCTTTGACTTTTGTTTGAAACAAACCCTCGCCACCAATTAAGCCTGATACGAATTTGTTTCGTTCAATTCCTACTTCTATACTGCTATCGCTAGCCCAATAAGCGCCACTATCTAAAATCCATTCACTACCGTCTAATTCTAGAATGTGATATCCCGCTAAAGACGGCTCTAAATATAATTCACCCGTACCTGTATATGTAGGACGGAAAATGTTTTCTCCCGTGGCTAATGATTTTAAAAACCCACCTGCTGAAGGGGCTTTAGATTGCATCTGAATATTGCCACGAATATAGTACATAGCACCAGATTCAGTGCGTACTGTTTCATTTTGCAAAGTGACCTTGACTAAATGCAAACCCTCTTTTTCGATTATTTCAAAATGTGCCATAATTCTCCTATTGGTTTTTACACAAATGTGTACTTGGCTGTTAGCCAGAATTTATATCCATTTTTGGCATCTATTTTTACAAATGGCAAGTCAGAGGAATTTAATTCCTGTTTAATTTCATGTAAGTTAAATGAGTGATATTGTGTCCGCAATAAATTCTCAGACAAGCCTTTTGAAGGTAACTCGTAAAATCTCTGCTTTCCTCTATGCAGCTTAAAAGTGATTTATCGAACCACAGAGGCAAGGCAGCACGGTCTTCTCTACGAGACGCTGCGCGATGGGGGTTTCCTCTATGAGCGACTGCCGCGCAGAGAACACAGAGAGAAGAGGAATTATTACCCAAAGATTTTATCCACATTTAAAGGGGTAATTAGTCGAATAAAAAACTTTGCCTTAAACTAAAGTTCAAGGCAGGGAGAGGTTTCTTTAATTGACGTTAATTTAGAGTGAATATTTATAATTTAAAAAAATAGTTGATGAATATTCACTCCCAAGTTTTAGCTCCAGATTTATGTTTATTACTAACTTCTAAGGGAAGGAAAATCGTCAAAACTTCCCCATAGTGTGGACGCTGACGCACAATCAATTTACCGCCGATCGCTTGAAATAAATGCTTGGTTGCAGCAATATTTAAACTAATCGTACCTGTTTCTGGTTGGAACATCAGCAATTGACCAAGGGCTTTGCGAATTGGTGGCGTTGCAGGTGTTGCAGCTTTACTGGAATCTTTGCACCCAAATTGGGGCGATAATTGTAACTTCAGTTGATCTCCAGCCGGAATAACTTGCACTTGAATATGGCTACCAGAAGGTAAGCTGCGAGTGAAATTCTCTATCAAACCGGTGAGTACCTGATCAAGCATCATGGGATTACTTACCACAGTTGGTAGTTGCTGGGGTAAAACAACATTTAAAGTTAAGTTCCGGCGATGCGCTGCTTGTTCCCACCGAGGAATGCTCTGCTGCAACACTTGATCTAAAGACATCGGTGTGAGTTGAGTTTTTGGACATTTTGTAGAGGCAGTAGTTTCTAATTCTGCTGCCTTAAACAGCAACTCCATGCGATCAATTTGCTCAGTACACTCGTGATCAATAATTTTTAAGCGATTGATTACACTAGCATCTAAATCTCGCCGCTTCAGCAGTAGACGAGTCATGGTGCGAATAGTTGTTAAAGGTGTGCGAACTTCGTGAGCGAAGGCTTGGAGCAGTTCGACATCAGGATTTGGGGATTGGGGATTGGGAATTGGGAATTGGGAATTGGTATTTTTCCCCCTGCTCCCTGCTCCTTGCTCCCCTGCTTCTTCCCCAGTCTCTTCTGCTTCCGTTAATTCCTGAAGCAACAACTGACTAAACTGAATCATGATGCGGCAATCTGGCGCTACCGGAGAATATTGTTGTACTAATACATCCAGGCGGGCAAAAAATTCTGGATTAGCCAGCATTACTCTCGCACCTAGCGATCGCCAAGCTTGCTCTACTACTTCCGGCTCAAAAGAAAATGAAAAGGTTTTTTTACCGTTTTTGTGGGTTGCTAAAACCAGTACTAATCTAAATTTATCTGTAAAAACTAAGCAAAACTGCTCTGTCCCCAGAGGATCGGCAGGTAATAAGGGAAGTACCGATTCATGAGGAGCGATTTCTTCATCTATGGGTGCGATGACATCTGGCATCTGAAATGGCATCAGTGCCAAGGGATTAAATGGTTTTGCTGTGAAAGTTACTGTTTGTAAGTTTTGAGTCAGTTTTGGCTGACTGAATAAGGGTGCAGGTGCAGCTAAAACTAATCCTTGGATTGTGTCAACTGGATTAGCTGCTAAAGTATTTAATAGCAAATGTTCAGTTGCTGCGAGGCTGACACGCCACTGCCGCTCTGCTTTACCAGGTGAACATTCAGCCACACTTGATTGATTTTGGGCCAAGATTTCGCTCAGACTTGGCAATATCCATTCGTACACAGGCTTTCACCCCTTAATTCAAGAGCGACTAACAGCGTCTAAGGTAGACATTTCGCTACTACTTACGAGGTTATAACCATTTGTGTACTGTTGAAAGTGGTAGAACCGAACAATTCGGGCGCAATTTCCCCTATGTAGCGATGTCTACGACAGGCTACGCCTACGCAGTTATGGTCTGAAAAACACTCATACTTAACCTATTATGCGATCGCTGATTGATGATTGTGCTAATTTCCCTGCTCGAATCGGGATTGCAATCACAAACTCTGCACCCTGTCCCGGTGATGAAATACATTCCAAAGAGCCACCATGCTTTTCAGTAATTATCTGGTAGCTGATCGATAATCCCATACCAGTCCCCTTACCAACTGCTTTTGTGGTGAAAAAAGGGTCAAATAAACGCGACTGAATTTCTTTTGGAATTCCCGATCCATTATCAGCAATCCGAATCACAACATTTTCATTTACATGTTCCAAAGAAATGCGAATTAAGGGATTTGGACAAAGTTCTTTTTGGAAACACTCTTCTAAAGCATCGATTGCATTTGCCAAGAGGTTCATAAATACCTGATTCATTTGCCCTGCAAAACACTGAATTTTCGGGATTTCCCCATATTCTTTGACCACTTCAATTTGAGGGCGATTATTTAGTGCCTTGAGCCGATGTTGCAAAATTAACAGAGTACTGTCGATTCCTTCATGCAAATCAGCCGTTTTGAACTCAGCTTCATCCAAGCGAGAGAAAATTCGTAAACTGAGAACAATTTCCCGGATGCGTTTAGCCCCCATTTTCATTGAGGTTAACATCTTAGGCAAATCTTCTATAAGGTACTCAATATCGTTCAGTTGGTTAGCATTTTGAATTTCTGGCTCTGGATAGGGGTAGTGTTTTTGATAAAGCTTAATTAACAGCAACATCTGTTGAGTGTAATCATCAGTGTATTCGAGGTTGCCGTAGATAAAATTAACCGGATTGTTGATTTCATGGGCAACTCCCGCCACTAGTTGACCCAGACTTGACATTTTTTCGGATTGAATTAATTGGATTTGGGTTTTTTGCAGGTCTTTCAGAGCTTGCTGAAGTTCCGCTTCTGCCTCTTGGCGTTCGGTAATTTCGTCTCGTAATTGTTCATTGGCGTTGACCAATTCATTTCTAGAATATTGCAGATCGTCCGCCATTTTATTGAACGAGGTGGCTAACTCGCCAATCTCATCCTGGGAGCGAATACTAACTCTAGTATCGAGTTTACCTTCAGTCAGATTTACCACAGCTTGCTGGAGTTGTTTAATCGGTTTTGAGATGCTTTTAGAGAGCAGATAACCTGCTGCTAATGCAAATACACTACATCCCAGACTGATGAACAACGTCACAATAATATTCTTTTCGGCTGTTGCTAGTGCTGCTTTGTAAAGCGGGGTATATTCCAAAATTACTGCCCCAATTGTTTCACCCTTGCCAGTCTTAAAAGCAACAGCAATCAATTGAATCCCATTTGGGTATTCAGGACTGGACTCAACATAAGTTCTTGGTATACCATCTTGAATAGTTTTACCAACTTCATTATTGCGATCGTGATCTAATCGCGTACCGATATCTTCTGCAACTACATCTGCCAGAATGATTTTATTACGATCTACAATTTCTAGATCGCGCTGACGTTGCTTATGTAGCAATTCTACATGGTTTTGTAAATGGGCTAGCATTTTCTCACGCGATCGCAGTTCGTGGTATTCAAGCTCATGACTTACGAAATATCCCAGTAATCCAGCAACCTCTTCAGCCTCTTGTTGAGCAAGATACTTAGCTATCTTCAATTGTTGATCGGCACTAATCGCACCAACAATTACTGAGATGGTAGCCATTCCCAGAATACCCGAAATTAATTTTTGACTAATTTTCATTCCTTGCTCGAAACCTCAAGTACTTGCTACTGTTCTGATTCAGTTTTGGGAAATTTGCCCTGATTTTAAAATTCCCAATTGTCAGCCTGAAAGCTACAGAATCAACAGCTATTAGCCAAATGTTTTAATCTGAGTCTATTTTGGCGATACCTTCTCTGCGTTCGCGCAGCGTGTCGTAGACAGACGCTACGCTTAGCTTTCTTCCCGCAGGGTACGCTAACCCATTTATTTGAGTAGATTAAAAAGAGACTATCTCAAAGGCAATTTATGACTTCTTTTGAAACTTCGGCTGAAGATTTGGTACTAGTTGCTGGTGCTACTGGTGGAGTAGGGCAACTAGTGGTAGGCAAACTCCTAGAAAAGGGTTTGAAAGTTCGCGTTCTGACACGCAATGCCGCAAAAGTCGAAGAAATGTTTAACCAGAGAGTGGAAATTGCCGTTGGTGACATCCGCCAGCCAGCTACACTCCCAGCTGCAACACAAGATGTCACCCACATCATCAGTTGTACTGGAACCACTGCCTTTCCTTCTTCGCGATGGGAGTTTGACCAACCCCCGAACTTGCTTGAATGGGGAATAACTTTCCTTAACCCCAAATCTAGCGAAGCAAAAGCAAAGAATAGTCCAGCCAAGGTTGATGCCCAAGGTGTCAGCAACCTAGTTACAGCAGCACCCCAGAATTTGAAGCGGTTCATTTTCGTCTCTTCTTGTGGAATTCTCCGTAAAGATCAGTTTCCTTTTAGTATTCTTAATGCGTTCGGCGTGTTGGATGCCAAACAAAAAGGTGAGGAGTCCATTATTAATTCAGGATTGCCCTACACGATTATCCGCCCAGGACGCTTGATTGACGGGCCCTATACTTCATACGACCTCAACACACTGCTAAAGGCCAAAACTGATGGTAAGTATGGTGTGGTTATAGGCACTGGGGATACACTTTCGGGTGATACCAGCCGGATTGATGTAGCAAACGCTTGCGTGGAATGCCTTTTTCAGCCAAGTAGTTCCAAGAAAATTTTTGAAATAGTCAACCAGGGACAAAGACCACCTGTAATTGATTGGGAAACTCTTTTCTCTAGACTTGAGTAAGTGCTGAGTAATATTTAATTCAATGCCCAATGCCCAATGCTCAATGCCCAATTCTCAGTGCTTCTGTAGTTTATTACCTCTAAAGACGGCAAACACCACTCGGACGTTACGGTTCACCCTAATTACTGAAAGTATTAATTCTCATACATTAGACAGAGTGAAGGCAAATCAATCCATGAACCAACTAAAAAAACTATTTAGTTAGTTTAACCGTCCTAAGCAAGGTTCGGGAAACCACCCTTCATGGACTGGCTACCACTAAGCTTCAGTATATATATCAGCATAGTCTGGAGTTTTAACCCCAGGAAAGCCAAATCAAAGGTATTCATGCTGAATTGGCTGATTTATTGACCCTGTTGGTTCAAAATTTAGTCCTTTATATTCTCATTCATTCATTTGTAGTTATACGGAGCCAGCACCTAAAATGGCAAAAGTAGTTGGAATTGACTTAGGAACAACGAACTCCTGCGTGGCAGTGATGGAAGGTGGTAAACCTACTGTAATTGCTAATGCTGAAGGTTTTCGGACAACCCCATCAGTAGTGGCATTTGCGAAAAATGGCGACAACTTGGTTGGCCAAATCGCCAAACGCCAAGCGGTGATGAACCCCGAAAATACGTTTTACTCAGTCAAACGCTTTATCGGTCGCCGCTACGACGAAGTGAGTAACGAAGCAACTGAAGTTTCTTACAAAGTTCTCAGCAGCAACGGCAATGTCAAATTAGATTGTCCGATAGCTGGTAAACCGTTTGCTCCTGAAGAAATTTCTGCAAAAGTTCTTCGCAAACTAGTTGAAGATGCCAGCAAATACCTTGGTGAAACTGTTACCCAAGCTGTAATCACCGTTCCCGCATACTTTAACGACTCTCAACGGCAAGCGACAAAAGACGCTGGTAAAATTGCAGGTATTGAAGTTCTGCGGATTATCAACGAGCCAACTGCTGCTTCTCTAGCTTATGGCTTTGACAAGAAGAGTAACGAAACCATTCTCGTCTTTGACCTTGGTGGTGGTACCTTCGACGTATCCGTGCTAGAAGTAGGAGATGGAGTTTTTGAAGTACTAGCCACATCTGGGGATACACACCTTGGTGGTGATGACTTTGATAAAAAAATAGTTGACTTCTTAGCTGAAAAGTTCAAGAAAGCCGAAGGCATTGAACTACGCAAAGACAAACAAGCTTTACAACGTCTGACAGAAGCCGCAGAAAAAGCAAAAATTGAGCTTTCTAGCGTTACCCAAGCAGAAATCAATTTACCATTTATCACTGCTACCCAGGATGGGCCTAAGCACCTGGATACAACCCTGACTCGTGCCACCTTTGAAGAACTTTGTTCTGACTTAATCGACCGTTGCCGTGTTCCTGTGGAAAACGCTTTGCGCGATGCCAAGTTAAGCAAAGGCGATATTGATGAAGTGGTGTTAGTTGGTGGTTCTACCCGTATTCCCGCAGTCCACCAGATTGTGAAGCAGGTATTGGGTAAAGACCCTAACCAAAGTGTTAACCCTGATGAAGTCGTGGCAATTGGTGCAGCGATTCAAGCAGGTGTACTGAATAATGAAGTCACTGGCATCTTACTGTTAGATGTATCACCACTTTCTTTGGGTGTTGAAACATTGGGCGGCGTAATGACCAAAATTATTCCCCGCAACACAACAATCCCCACCAAAAAATCGGAAGTCTTCTCCACCGCAGTGGATGGTCAAACCAACGTAGAAATTCACGTCCTTCAAGGTGAACGCGAATTTTCTAACGATAACAAGAGTTTGGGAACCTTCCGCCTTGATGGTATTCCTCCTGCACCACGTGGCGTTCCTCAAATTGAAGTGGTGTTCGATATTGACGCTAACGGTATCCTTAACGTCACCGCTAAGGACAAAGGTACTGGCAAAGAACAGTCCATCAGCATAACTGGTGCTTCCACCCTGGATAAAACTGACGTTGACCGGATGGTAAGAGAAGCTGAACAAAATGCTTCATCTGACAAAGAACGGCGTGAGAAGATTGAACGCAAGAACCAAGCCGACTCCTTGTCATACCAAGCTGAAAAGCAGTTACAAGAATTGGGCGATAAAGTTCCGGCTGCTGACAAGACTAAAGTTGAAGGTTTGGTAAAAGAACTGCGGGAAGCAGTTGCCAAAGAAGACGATGAGCAAATCAAAAAGCTCACCCCAGAATTGCAACAAGCTCTATTCGCTGTTGGTAGTAACATCTATCAACAAGCTGGTGCGGGTGCTGCACCAGGTGCTGAACCTCAAGATGGTGGTTCCACCTCTAGCTCTGGTAGCGGCGACGATGTGATTGACGCTGATTTTACAGAGAGTAAATAATTCCTCTACTTCTTTCGGGATAATTATTTTGTCCCGCCTCATATTACCCACCCAGGTTAATACCTGGGTGGGAATTTTTTTAGAAGTTATGAGTAAAAATAAATAATATTGCTACTTTTAATTTATTTGTAACTCCTCACTATTAACTCCCTTATGCCATATCCACAAGCAGGGTGGTTTCATACAACGAGAGAAAAATAATAATGGTTTGTAGAGGGTAAAGAAAAATGGATAACTAACAAGTATGAATCTCGTCGAACAATTGCAGCAAGTCCCAGACTATAGGCAAATCCGAGGACGAAGACATGAATTATGGTTATTATTGTTACTAATATTGCTGGGAGCAATGACAGGATATTGGGGCTACCCACCACTCGAAGAAAACCACCCTGCCCTTCCTGCGTCGGGAAGGGGGTTAGGGGGTTAGGTCTTTGGTGGACTTTTGCACACAACGTGAAAAGTCAGGGGAGCCTGTAACTCGAAATTAATTAATTCAAAATTTTCTTTATTCTTCCTAACAGAATTTTGTATTTTGAATTAAACCAAGGTCAAATCAATGAATCATTTATTCTGGCGGCTCTTTTATTGATTACTGGAATTGTTCTATTAATTGTGTCAGGGTATCATCATCAGCTAAAGTGCCCAAAATTTGCAGAATTCACTTTGAAGTAATTTAAGCACGCCAGCGAAGTACTTGATCCTTAACAGGGTTCACAAATTCTCGTCCTTCAGCGACAGACCGAGCATACTCCCGCTTTAACTGGTAATACCACTGCGCCTGCATATCTGAATCCTTAATCAGTCGCAGAACAGGATTATATTTAAGGCCAATCTGTTGCTTTTCCACAACCGTTCGGTCTTGACCTAAGAAGGTTTGTGCCAGTACATGCAGGAGTGGCTTGAAAAATCCCACCCAGGGAAGTGTCGAATAAAGAACAAAATTTACCTCAGTTTCTGTGTCTGAAATGGGGGTAACTGCCGTTAAATTAACAACTCTATGCTTGCCAATTGTGGTTTCTTCTATTCTGACGCTAGGTAAACGAAAAGAAATCTCCGTTTCCGGCACACCACCACCAATCAGCAAGTATAATCGACCTCCATTCGCTGGTAATCGGTGTCGTCGCATAGTAAAGCCGTAGGGTGAAGCATCAAATTGCTTGACTTCCTCATGCAGTTGCCCACTTCGCCACCACCAAGCACGATGAACATAAGGGGAATGAGCAGGGTCCATCAGACCTACTACTGCATGATCCACAAAACAGGGAAATCTCATCACCTCTACAAATTGGGGCGATTGCTCCTCAAACCCTGGAATCACCGGAATTTCCATCTCAGAAGCAGCAGGCTGAGATTTATCGGGATCAGCCATATATATCCAAATATTCCCTTGGGCTTCCCGAACTTCGTAGGATTGTACGTCAAAGCGGCTTAAATCCATCTGCTGCTCCTCAACAAGAGATGGAATTGCAGTGCAGCGTCCACCTGAGTTAAAGCGCCAACCGTGATAGCAGCATTCCACTTCCTGTCCATCGAATCTACCACAACTCAAAGGCACGGCACGATGAGGACAAATATCTCTCATAGCCGAGACTTTACCATTCTGATCTCGGACTAACAGCACAGGTTCACCCAAGAAAATGCGGCTGATCATCATACCTGGCTTGATATGATTACTAGGCAGAGCATAGTACCAAGTATTACGTAATACAAAGTTATCGTTATTTTTCATCACTAATTGCCTCTGCCTTTGACACAACGAAAGTTCTGGTTTGTGGAAAGGAAGGTTATGCTTAGAAACATTCTTTCAGATTTTTAATTGCTGTAAGTAAATTCAACTGATGCACTTGTTAGTCGTGTTCGTAATTCTCTCAGATTTGGGTTGTTCTGAGAGGATTGTAGATGTGAAGTTGCATTATTCGCCAGAAATTTGGACAAATACCGTTCTTTTGCGCGGCCCATCCAACTCAAAAAACAACACAGATTGCCAGGTTCCCAAAGCTAATTTACCATCCACAATGGGAATTATCTCACTAGTGGTCAGCATCATTGCCATTAAATGAGAGTGAGCATTAATCGGCTCATCTTCTGGGACATCTCTTAAATGCAAGTCATTATGCAAGTAACTGTCCGACTCTGGTGCTAATTTTTGTAAGAATGTTTTTATATCTTCTAACAGTCTGACTTCATTCTCGTTGATAGCTAAAGCCGTTGTTGTATGTCGAGAAAATACTAAAATTTGTCCATTTTTAATTGCTGCTGAAGCAAGCAAATCCTGAATTTGTGGTGTGATATTATAAATATTAATTTTTGGCTCAGTTTCAATTTCAATAAGCTTATTAATAATCGCCATCTGTTCAATTTTATATTTAGGATTTTCGGGGAGGCAGGAGGCAGGGGGCAGGAGGCAGAATGAATGACTTTTAACTCTTAACTATATTTTCCAAACCTTGTACTAATCTTTCTATACCTTCTTTAGCTGTCTCTTTTTGCAGCGCACCGTAAGCAACGCGCAGGTAACATCCGTCATCCATACCAAAGGTTGTACCTGGAATGACTGCTACTTTATGTTCCTGGATTAGTCTTTTAACTAACTCAAAAGCATCCATTTGAGTATTAACTTTGAGGAAAAAATAGAAAGCGCCATTAGCAGGTGTGATGCTACATAAACCTTCTAGGCGGTTAAGGGAGTCGAGTACTAATTGCCGAACTTGAGAAATTGCACCTATATTATTCTGCAAATACTCCTCTTTTGCCTGCAATGCCCCTAAAGCTGCATATTGGGAAATTACTGGCGGACAAATCAAAATTGTATCCTGGACTTTTTTTATAGCGACAAATAAGTCTTTGGGAATCACCATATAGCCAATGCGCCAACTAGCAAAACCGTATGCTTTGGAAAGGCTAAATAGAGAAATAGTGTACTTGCTACTCCCAAATGCACCAGGAGAAACGTGTTTTACGCCATTATAGGTAAAGTATTCATAAGCTTCATCGCTGATGTGGTAAATGCCATTAGTGTCACAAATTTGATTTACTTGGCGCAATGCTGCTTCTGAATAGACGACTCCAGTGGGATTATTGGGCGAAATTGTCACCACAGCCCGTGTTTTGGGAGTAATTGCTTGAGCGATCGCTTCTGGGCGTAGTTGGTAATTTTCATCTGTCGCCACTAACACCGCACGACAACCAGCAATTGCGATCGCCATTTCATGGTTGAAATAGTAAGGCGTATTCAAAATAATTTCATCGCCTGGGTTAGTAATAGCAAGAATGGCATTCATAAATCCCATATTGCTCCCTGCTGTCACAACGATGCAGTTTTCCCCATTGATTTCAATACCATTGAAGGCTTGCAATTTTCCAGCAAGTGCTGTCAGCAATGGGGGAATTCCCTCAACAGATTTGTATAAATTGTTAGCAGGCTCGGCGAGAAATTTGGGTAAAAATTCGATAGTTTCCGGTGGTGGGTTGTAATGAACAACACCCTGTCCTAGAGAGATTGTTCCTGGAGAGTTTTTAATCAGTTCCCCAACCACAGGAATAATCGGCGACTGTACACCCTGCATACGAGAGGTTAGGGATTCCATATTTACTGGGAATTGGGAATTGGGAATTGGGAATTGGGAATTGGGAATTGGGAATTGGGAATTGGGAATTGGGAATTGGGAATTGGGAAACCCACGGCTTTCAAGCGTGGGATTGTAACAAAGACACCGATTTAAGAGCGCTGCGCGTCTCGAAAAACATCTTTTTTCAAATGGGATTTTGACCCATAGCTAAAGTTTCTATCACTATTCCCTGTTCCCAATTCCCAATAATAATTAACCGGATTTGCGATTAATCAAAAATTTAATCAATCGAAATCTGTTGAGGCCCACTTGCTTTGCCATTATGTGCTTCTGTTGTGCTGCTGGTATAGCTATTTGAGCCGCCCTGTTGAGCCAGCCAGCTTTTAACAGGATCGTCTGCAAGATTGAGCCGAAGCACACCAGAGAATAACCCACCCACAAATGAGGCTGGATGCTGGATAAATTCTCTGAATATAGGTGACAATTCACTAATGAACATAAAAAGACTCCTGGCGGTGCCATCAAAAATTATTACTTCTTAATTGATCGTAACCTGTTGATTAGTATATGGTCGGCGGTAGTGAAGTTGCGAACTTTTTGAGCTTCAATTCGAACAAAAAAATTCCCGACTTCTTTAAGAAGTCGGGAATTTGAGCCTGTTGCATCTAAATTACAGAGAATCTATAAACTGCTGTACTTTTTCCAGGAGTGGCTGGTGTTCGATTTGCTCTGCTAAATCTTGAGCGTTTTGGTAGCACGATCGCGCCATTTTTTTACGTTTCGTTGTGGCGTAAAGGGTTCCCATATTCAGCAAAGTTGAAATTTCTCCGAGATTATCGCCTAGTTGTTGATAAATCACAATGGCTTGCTTGTAGAACTTCATTGCTTGGCGATGCTGTGCCAGGGTGCTGTAGGTAAAACCAATGTTGTGAAGGGTTGTTGCTTCGCCTGCGCGATCGCTGATTGCCCGACGTGTCAAAAGAACTTGATAGTATAGTAATAGCGCTTGTTTCGGTTTTCCTAAATCACTATAGATTGAGGCAATATTATTCAAAGTGGTTGCTTCACCAAGCACATTCTTGACGGCTCGTTGAATTGGAAGTGCCGCTTCAAAAAATTCTAGCGCTTGCTCAAACTTGCCTAAGACATTGTAAGCAAACCCAATGCCATTAAGCGTTGTTGCTTCACCAGAAAAGTCACCCAACAATCGCCGCATCCTCAAAATTTGGTGTTGTAGCAACAGTGCCCGTTTCGGTTCTCCTAAGCGGGTATAAATTAGCGCTACATCATTAAGAGTAGAAACTTCACTTTGAATATCTTGCGATCGCCTAAAGATTGGCAGTGCTTTGTCAAAATATTCTAAAGCTTGCGAAAAGCGTCCAAGACGGCTGTAGGTAGAACCCAGATTGCTAAGTGCGGTTGCTTCTGCTGGCGGGTTGCCAATTTCAACAGCAACCGAAAGCGCCTGATGAAAGCGCTCTAATGCTCTTTGAGGTTGCCAGCAACTGAGGTGAGCTAAACCGAGATCGTTTAATGTATGGCCTTCTCTGGCTCGATCTCGAATTGCTCTAGCCAAATGTAAATTTTTGGTTGCAAGATCGAGAGATTCTTGAAATTTACCGCGCTGGTAGTAGCGGTTTGCTTCATCACGACGTTGTTCCCACTCTTTGACTTGATTTAAAGGTTGCTTCATCTGACCTCAGTTGCTTTCTGCGATAAGTAGGCAGGAAATCTCTTGGGAGTAATCCCTCTTAGGTTTCCCAAATTTTAACCTTAATCTTCTATCTTTAGATATAAGACGTAAATAGAGAAGTATGATATTGTTCCATATCTATAGGAAGATTTATGAAGCAATTAATACAAATACTCCAATAGGGGCGTACATCTGTGTATCCCTAGCAAAAACCTATATTCCAAGTAATTAGAAGGCTAATATTGCCGAATTTTGAGAGAATTCAGCAATTTTTTGTCAGATAAGCTAACGCGCCTACATATTTCAATATTTTCCGTGTAGACCGTCATTAGTCATCAAAAATATGGGTCTGAAACCCCGTGCTTCACGCAATGCTTTAAAGTAATGAGTAAGGAGTAATGAGTAATGAGTGGATGAAAAATGGGTATTTACTCATTACTTATTACTTATTACTCATTACTCCAGAATCACCGTGCGTACCCTTCTCCTGACGGAGACGCTGCGCGAACGGGAACGCCAAGGGCGAACACGCCCGTGAGTATGTCAATTGTCATTTGTGTTTACCAAGGACAAAGGACAATTGACAAAGGACAACCTCACCAGTTGATGTGCAATCTTATTTGCGTAACAGCTTATTAGCAGGCAATTCTAGAGTACAGACAGTCTTACCAAGATGCCGTGACCAGAACAGGAGATCAGATTGAGCTAGCAGTCTCCCTAGCAGCTTCTCGCAGCCGCTCCACATCGCGCATCGGTGGCGCACCAAAAAGCCGCTTGTACTCCCGGTTAAAATGCGAGGCATCGTCATAACCCACGCGGTAGGCAGCACTGGTAGCATCAAGCTTTTCCCCCAGCATCAGACGGCGAGCCTCCTGGAGCCGAAGTTGCTTTTGGTACTGCAAGGGACTCATGGCAGTGACAGACTTGAAGTGATGGTGGAAGCCCGATACACTCATTCCCAGCTCTCGTGCGATGCTTTCAATCTTGATCGGCTCGTTAAAGTCTTTACGAAGTCGCTCGACGGCTCTGGCGATGTGGTAGGTGTAGCCACCCAGAACTGCAATATGACGGAGCCGATTACCTTGCTCTCCCATCAGGAGTCGATAAATGATTTCCCGTTTAATCAGTGGTGCAAGAACATGAGCTTCAGCAGGGGAATCTAAAAGCCTGACGAGCCGCACCACAGCGTCCAACAGATTTGCATTCAATGGACTTACATCAATAGCTTTCACATCAGCATGGTTGCGCGATGAGGGATACCCTGCCTCGACCATCACTGAGCCAACAAGGGTAGGGTCAAGATCGAGGCGAAGACTCAGGTACGGTTGCGCCTTTGACGCTTCCAGAATTTGGCTGATAATTGGCAGTTCAACCGTAGCAAGCAGATAATGCATCGGATCGTACAGATAGCGATCGCTGCCCAGAAGAACTTCTTTGCTGCCCTGAGCGATCGCACAAAACGCAGGGATAGAGACACTATGAACGCATTCCGAAGGCGAGGAGGAGCGGTTGAAATGCAAACCTTTGAGCGGCTCAATCGTCCCATCATGAGGAATCGCTTGTGCAATCAGCTCTTTCAATTCGTCTCTGTTGGCTTGCGTTCTGTCTACCTCGCGCTTTGCCTGCGGGTCGTTCATTAAAGCGATATCGGACTTTTCACTCGTTTTGGCAGCGTTCATTTCTAAGTTTGCAGGATTGTACAACAATCTTAGACGATCGTCCTATTACTTGCCCTTCAAAATGCCTAAAATGAAGCTAAAGCAAGGAAAAATGATTTCAGCTTCTTATAAGCACTCTGGATTTTTATTCAATATAAAACTCAGTTTTGATTGGGCAAGAGACTTGCCTACTAGCCATCAAAATCGCATCAAGTCAAGGAATTAAGAAAATGGACATTAAAAGAAGTGGCTCACAGCCTTCCGCCAAAGGGCCGGCTGAGTATTTTACCGGCACTGTCCGCGTTGACCCCCTGTTTGAGGCACACAATCCAGCGCGCACGTCTGGAGCCAGTGTCACGTTTGAGCCTGGCGCTCGGACAGCATGGCACACCCACCCATTGGGACAAACCCTAATCGTGACAGCTGGCTGTGGACTTATACAGCGATGGGGCGGTGCGATCGAGGAAATTCGACCGGGGGACGCGATCTGGATCTCGCCGGGTGAGAAGCATTGGCACGGTGCTACAGCAACCACAGCGATGACGCACATCGCCATTCAGGAATGGCTCGATGGTAAGCCTGTGGACTGGCTGGAGCATGTCAGCAACGAGCAGTATGGAGGAATATCTTAGTGCTGTTGAGATGGTTTTCCATCAAGAGGAAAAACTGCCAGCAGAGAATGCTGATTTTGGTTCTCGCCCTAGTGATGTCCCTGAGTTACTCAGCCTGCCGTGCCGACAACAGTCTGACTAGCAGTGCCTCGTTGAAGATGCCGACTGAAATATCAACCAAGCAGGCAGTATGAAGATAAACATCAAGGTCAAAGACAAAGTTGTTACAGCCACTTTGATCGACAGCAAAACCACTCAGGATTTTATTTCCCTGCTGCCATTAACGCTGACATTAGAAGATTACGCGAAAACCGAAAAAATTAGTTATCTGCCAAAAAAATTATCTACAGAAGATGCACCTCCAGGCAGTGATCCTGCTATTGGAGATATTGCTTATTACTCTCCCTGGGGGAATTTGGCGATGTATTACAGCGATTCTGGATACGCCAACGGACTCGTTATCCTCGGAAAAATAGATGGTGGCATCGAGGCATTTAATGTTCCTGGTTCTGTAGAAGTGACAATCGAGCTTGTTCAATCGCAATAAAGAGGGCGATCTGGCAACTCGATGGCAAACCTGTGGACTGGATGGAAAAGGTCAGCGACGAGCAGTATCCAACCGATCTCCGCATCTGGTGGTTTTAAGACCTTGTTAGGTAAAGAATTAAAGGAAAAAAATCATGACAACGAACGAGAATGGAAACTACACAGGAAAAGTTGCGTTTGTAACTGGAGCAGCGAACGGCATCGGTCGAGCTACGGCGCTAGCATTTGCTCGTGAGGGTGCTAATGTAGTGGTCGCCGACGTTTCAGAACAGGGCAACCAAGAAACGGTACACATGATCAAAGAACTCGGCGGACGAGCGATCGCCGTCAAGTGCAATGTGACACGAAGTGAGGACGTGAAGGCGGCTCTTTCCAAGACCATCGAGACCTTTGGGCGGCTGGACTTTGCTTTCAACAACGCCGGTGTGGAGCAGAAAAATACAGCAACAGCGGAAATCGAAGAAGAAGAGTGGGATCGGATCGTAGACATCGACCTGCGTGGCGTTTTTCTGTGCATGAAGTATGAAATTCCGCTGTTACTCAAGCAAGGGGGCGGCGCGATCGTGAATACATCATCGGGTGCCGGGGTCATAGGCATCAAGGGCGGAGCTGCATACACCGCCGCAAAACACGGCGTGATCGGACTCACCAAGTCGGCGGCTCTTGACTATGCCTCCCAGAACATCCGCGTCAACGCCGTTGCCCCCGGTTACATTGACACACCGATGATGGATCGCTTCACTGGCGGCACTGCTGAAGGACGCAAGCAGGTAATTTCGGAGGAGCCGATCGGACGGATGGGTCAGCCCGAAGAGATTGCCAATGCCGTTGTCTGGCTGTGTTCAGACGCGGCTGCCTTCGTCGTTGGACACGCCTTGGTCGTCGATGGCGGTCAAACGGTGCAGTGATTGTTCGTCGCCAACCGTGACACCGTTGCAGCGAGTGGAGATCCCGCCAAGCAGACGCGTCGAACCGTAGCGAACCAATCCCCACATTTGGAGAACTCAATGAAACACCTCGTTATACTACCCCTCTTGATAAGTGCAATCGGCACGACGACGGCGGCAGTTGCGCTCGACAAAACACAGGTCTCGCGTCAGATATCCCAGGCACCCGTACAGCAGTCTGCTGTGGTCAATGGGGCGGACAACTTCTATAAGAGCGACAAGGTAACTATGCAAAAGATTACGTTCAAAAACCAATACAACATGCAGGTTGCTGGAAATCTCTTCATTCCCAAAACCTTGAATCCCAACGCTAAGAATCCGGCAATCATTGTTGGACACCCAATGGGCGCAGTCAAAGAACAGAGCGCAAATCTGTATGCCCAAAAGCTGGCTGACCAGGGATTCGTCACCTTGTCCGTCGATTTGTCCTTCTGGGGCGAGAGTGAGGGGCAGCCCCGCAACGTTGTTTCGCCGGATATTTATGCCGAGGATTTCAGTGCTGCGGTAGATTTTTTGGGTACCCAGAAAATCGTTGACAGGAACCGGATTGGCATTCTGGGGATTTGCGGTAGCGGGAGCTTTGCCATCAGCGCCGCCAAGATCGACCCGCGCTTGAAGGCCATTGCGACGGTCAGTATGTACGACATGGGTGCAGCCAACCGTAACGGGTTGAGGCGTTCTACGACCCTTGAACAGAGAAAGAAAGCGATCGCAGAGGCGGCTGAACAACGCTATGTGGAGTTCACGGGCGGCGAGACCAAATACACAAGCGGAACTGTGCATGAACTGAATGAGAACTCCACCGCTATTGAGCGTGAGTTTTATGACTTCTACCGCACTCCCAGGGGCGAATACACACCCCAAGGTTCATCGCCGAAACTGACAACGCACCCGACGCTTACCAGCAACATCAAATTCATGAACTTCTACCCGTTCAACGACATTGAGACGATTTCACCTCGTCCTATGCTGTTCATCACAGGTGACAATGCACATTCGAGGGAGTTCAGCGAAGATGCCTACAAACGCGCCGCCGAGCCAAAGGATCTCTACATCGTTCCCAATGCGGGACACGTCGATTTGTATGACCGAGTGAACCTGATTCCCTGGGAAAAACTTACATCCTTTTTCAATCAGCATCTCACTCGTTGATGCACTCCCCCGTTTAAAAAACCATTGAAGAAGAATTCAGAAGTCAGAATTCAGGAGTCAGAATAAATCAGTCGGGGATTCAGACCCGCGACTGATTAAAGACCACCAAATCTACGATTCGGTGGGGGTCTTAAACCCGGCTATTCAGACGCTCTCTACGAGACGCTGCGCGAACGCAGACTGGCTAACGCTGCGCTATCCGCCACTCGCACAGAATTCATTCTGAATTCTGACTCCTGACTCCTGAATTCTGTTCGATAAAAAGAGGAAGAAGATGATTCAAGACAAAGTTGTAATTATTACCGGCGCATCATCAGGGATTGGTGAAGCAAGTGCGAAATTGCTTGCCAACAAAGGAGCTAAAGTCGTATTGGGTGCGCGACGCGAGCAGCAATTGAGACAACTGGTTGATGAAATTCAAAAAGCTGGCGGACAAGCAGTCTATCAAGTGATGGATGTGGTTAACCCATCTGATAACGCCCAGATAGTCAAACTTGCCAAGGAAACATTTGGAAGCGTCGATGTTATTTTCTTGAACGCTGGCATAATGCCAACTTCTCCACTTTCTGCATTGAAAACTGATGAATGGCATCAAACGGTTGATATCAATATTAAGGGTGTGCTAAATGGTATCGCTGCTGTGTTGCCAACGTTTATTAGCCAAAAATCTGGGCATATTATCGCAACTTCATCGGTGGCTGGATTAAAAGCTTATCCAGGTGGTGCGGTGTATGGTGGGACGAAATGGTTTGTACGCAATTTCATGGAAGTTCTACGCATAGAATCTGCTCAAGAAGGGACTAACATTCGGACTGCGACCATTTATCCTGCTGCAATTAACACGGAGTTGTTAAGTCAGATTACTGACCCAGATGCGGCTGAAGCAATGACAAAGTTGTATGAACGATATGGCATCTCACCTGATCGAGTAGCCAATGTTGTGGCGTTTGCGATTGACCAACCAGAAGACACAAACGTGAACGAATTTACGATTGGCCCAACCACGCAGCCTTGGTAAGGATAGTGCTGGCGGTTAAGACTGAGTGCGATCGCTGTCCGGTGGGACTACAACCTTTAACGCAAAAACAGGAATTCAAACAATGCAAAAACGAAAACTGGGAAACAGTAATCTGGAAGTCTCGGCTATCGGGCTGGGCTGTATGGGAATGAGCTTTTCCTATGGCCCGCCCAAAGATACGCAGGAAATGACCGCTCTTCTTCGGGTCGCTATTGATCGCGGAATAACATTCTTTGACACCGCCGAAGTCTACGGCCCGTTCACAAACGAAGAACTGGTGGGCGAAGCCCTCGCTCCCTTCCGGGGGCAAGTGATCATCGCCACCAAATTCGGGTTCGACATCAGTCCGAATTCTGATCCTCGCGGGATGAAGGGTTCACCCGGATTGAATAGCCGACCGGAGCATATTAAGGAAGCCGTGGAGGGTTCGCTCAAGCGACTCAAGGTCGAGACAATCGACTTGCTCTATCAGCACCGAGTTGACCCGAACGTGCCGATCGAAGATGTGGCAGGGGCAGTGAAGGAACTGATTCAGGAGGGTAAAGTGAAGCACTTTGGACTTTCTGAAGCAGGAGTGCAAACGATTCGTCGCGCGCACGCAGTTCAGCCGATCACTGCTCTACAGAGCGAATACTCGCTGTGGACGAGGACTCCTGAAAAGGAAGTGATACCGACCCTTGAGGAACTCGGAATTGGCTTTGTCCCGTACAGTCCACTGGGCAAGGGCTTTCTCACGGGCAAGATCGACGAAAACGCCACCTTCGACAGTTCCGACTTCCGCAGCACCCTGCCTCGCTTCACCCCGGAAGCGCTCAAGGCGAATCAAGCCTTGATTAATCTTCTTGGCAGCATTGCAGAACAGAAACAGGCGACACCTGCTCAAATTGCGATCGCCTGGCTGCTGGCGCAGAAGCCGTGGATTGTTCCGATCCCAGGCACCACAAAGCTGCATCGCTTGGACGAAAACATTGGCGCAGTCTCAGTCGAACTCACGCCCGACGATCTACGTGACATCGATGATGCCGCCTCCAAGATCACGGTGCAAGGCGCTCGGTATCCTGAAAAGCTGGAGCAAATGACCGGTCGTTGAGCGGCAAAAAATAGTCATACAAATGGTCAAGAGAATCATCTAGCTGCCATTTCGAACAAGCTAGAGCATAATACGCTACATCTATGCCTGAGTAGGAATCTTGCGGTTTCTATCTCAGGCATGGTATTAGAGTCGTAGGACAAAAGCTACTTTAAATATGCGTATTTTTTTAGAAACATTAATATAATGCTCTTACTATGAGCATCTATCAATCTCTCAAAAAATCTTATACGCAACCCCGTCGGCGTGAAAATGACTGGCGATTGTTTTTGCGTCTAGTGCCTTATGCCCGTCGTAACGGACAACTATTGGCGCTGTCGATGTGCCTACTCATACCCATCGCGCTAGCTAATGCCGTCCAACCTCTGTTGATTGGCCAAGTTATCTCCCTAATTCGCAATGAACCAAGCGCTTACGAATTTCTCAGGAATCGCCCCTTGTCCGAAGGGTTAAATATCCTGGAGGGATTGTTGTTTGTGGCGATCGCAATCCGATTGATTTTTACAGGCTACCAGGGTTATTTAGTACAGAAGCTAGGGCAACAAATCACCGCCGCAATTCGCCAAGACTTATTTCAACACGTAACATCTCTAGCAGTACGCTTTTTTGACCGTACACCCGTAGGTAAATTAATCACCAGAATCACCAGCGATGTGGAAGTCTTAGGCGATGTCTTTTCCACTGGGGCAATTGGCATCGTGTCCAATTTGTTTTCCATGCTGGTGATTTTGGGTTTAATGTTTTCCATCGAATGGCAACTGACTTGTTTGCTGCTATTAATGCTATTACCAGTTACCTGGTTAATTGTTTACATTCAGCAACAGTACCGCAAAGCCAATTACAAAGGGCGGGAAGAACTTTCTATATTGAACTCACAGCTACAAGAAAATGTCCTTGGCATTAACGTAGTGCAGTTATTCCGCAGGGAAAAATTTAATGCCGAACTGTTTCGTGCCACCAACAGCCGCTACACTCAGCAAATGGATCAAACCATCTTTTATGATTCATTTATTTCAGCAACCTTAGAATGGATTGGGCTGATTGCGATCGCAGCTGTTTTGTGCATGGGTGGTTGGTTACTGTTAGGAAAAAGTATAGCTTTTGGGACTTTATCGGCATTTGTCTTGTATGCCCAGCGATTATTTGATCCTTTAAGAGATTTTGCCGAAAAATTTACAGTAATTCAAGCTGGTTTTACTGCCATTGAACGCGTAGGCGATATATTAGATGAACCGATAGAAATCCGCGATCGCGCCAATGTGCGCTTCTCAATATTTGATGCTAAATTCGGCTACATAGATGAAATCGTTGCAAATCTAGAATCCCCAGATATTACTTCCCCGCCTGAACTGGGAGAGATTTGCTTTGATCATGTCTGGTTTGCTTATAAAAATGATGATTACGTAATTAAAGACTTAGATTTCACCATTCGTCCTGGTGAAAAAGTGGCATTAGTTGGCCCCACCGGTGCAGGCAAAACTTCGATCATCCGGCTTTTATGCCGTCTCTATGAACCCACCAAAGGACGCATTCTCATCGATGGCGTAGATATTCGAGAAGTCCCACAGGCAGAACTGCGGCGCTACATGGCAGTAATTTTACAAGAAGGCTTTTTGTTTGCTGGCGATGTTAAAAGCAACATTTCTTTAGGAGATGGCTATACCATTGAACAGATTCAACAAGCAGCAGAGCAAACCAACATTGCCCAATTTATAGAAGAACTACCCCAGGGTTATGATACTCAACTTCGAGAACGGGGCACAAATATTTCTAGTGGTCAAAAGCAACTTTTAGCCTTTGCGCGGGCTGCTATTCGCGATCCACAAATTTTGGTGTTAGATGAAGCTACCGCTAGTTTAGATGTTGGCACAGAAGCTTTAGTGCAAGAGGCATTAAACCAGCTAATGCTCAGACGTACCGCCATTATTATCGCTCATCGCCTGTCTACGATTCGCAATGTAGACCGGATTTTTGTTCTCAAGCGTGGCGAATTAATCGAACAGGGAAGTCACGATGAACTACTGGAACAGGGAGGGCTTTATGCCACTTTGCATAACTTGCAGATGTTGGGAAGCTAGGATATTTTCAGAATAAACAGTTTTTAGGGTTTATGCGGGCCAACTATTTGAGCCTCTTCCCAAAACTGTTAGACCAAAGCCAGTTCAACCGACGAGCCAGACGTTTGGAAGGAATGCTGGAAGAATTAAGACGTTTCTGGGTCGTGGAGTTGGGAGCCATCTTTGAGCGTACCCTACTGTTGGATACAAAACCAGTACCAGTAGTGGGTTACAAGCGAGATAAACTCAGAAGTGATTTTACAGGCAGTCCTGATTATGGGTGGTGTGCCAGTCGGAAAATGAACTACTTTGGTTACAAATTGGTACTCATCAGTACTCTCAACGGTATACCCTTAGTTTACTCTTTAGTGCCTGCCAGTACTGATGAACGTCTTGCCGCCGAATCAGTTTTAGGCTGCGTTCGTGGTTGTCGTATCTTGGCTGACAAAGGATTCATTGGTGGTCAATGGCAGAGCGATATCTCCAAAACTACAGGTAATCAGATTTTCACCCCCTATCGAGCTAACCAATTACAACAACAGCCAAAAGCAATTGATTGGTTTATTAAATAGCTTGCCAGAACCTCTGGAAGGCGTATTTAACGAGGTACAAAATACCGGACGTAATTTGGAACGTCTGCTGAGAAAGAAAGTTGATGCTCTGTGCGTCCATGTTGCCGCTAAAATCACCAGTCATACTCTACGTCTTTTTCTGCGTCAGCGTTTTGGTATTGATGTCCTTACTCTTTGAACTAAATTGTCTCAATTTGGTAGTAAGCCCCGACTCCATCGAACTACTTACACCCAAGAGTGCGAAGCGCCTCCCCCAGCGCACGCGCAAGGGAGAGGCAAAGAAGCATATAAAGTCCTATTTACTGTCCGTTCGTTTATTCTGTAACTAATTGCTTACGTTTACGAAGAGACGTGATACCGAAAGCACCTAAGCCTAAGATACCAATCATGGAGGCGGGTTCGGGAACAGCTTGGGTAACTACATCAAATTTGAAATTGGGGCCAATCCTACCATTACCTGCTGTCAGGGTTGAAGGAAAACTAAAGCCTTGGGATGAACCATTTCTGGCGCTACCGGTGAGAGTAATTTCTGGAGCCGTATTTACAAATCCGGGAACAGTATAAATATCACTAAATGGACTAGTTATTGCAGCACCAATAACGTATGACATTCCAGCAAGAAGATTGACTGACGTAATATCCTGGTAACGAAAGCTTCCAGTTAGTGGACTGGTGGTTTGGACAGTTGTTGAAGCTAGTAAATTCCCGTCCGATGTCCACAAACCAACTAAGTGGGATTGTGATAGAGGATTCGCAAGAGTTTGATCGTAAAAACCTAATGCAGTAACCGAGAGGTTGTCATTAGCAGTAAATGACCAACCAATTGTTTGATTTGTACCATTAAAAGCTGGGAAGTTAGATCCACCAGCGAAACTCTGTATCGCTTCAGATGCGTATACAGATGGTGCAGAAACTAAAGCTGTTGTCAGGATGAAAGGAGAAGCTATTGATAACTTTTTTAGTACATTTACGATTGTCACGATCTTATTTCTCCGATAAACATTTAACATTCGAGACTCTCCACAGCAATGTAGCCTTTTTATACTAAAATGCCAATAATTTTCAGCAAATTCACGCAACCTTTAAATAAGGGCTAGTTTATTTAGCGCAATGCCTTCCTCAAAAGAAGAAGATATCTGACTTTTCACGGCATATAGAAAAGCTCATTTTAAAGATTTCCTAAGCCCTGATTTTTTCTGTTAGCTCTTTTCATTAACTCAAAGCTATTGAGAATTAGCCCGTGGAAAAAGCCACGCTTTTTCGAGGTTTGAGGGCTTACCGTGAGAAGGTGTAGATCAAGATTCCCTTGCATTGATACCGCGCAACGACCAATTATTTTCTGAAAACGGGGACGCATAATCTGCGACTCGCTCCCATCCCCACTTATAAGCAGTGTCAACTAGAATTTCTTTCCCATTTCGGAACTTAATAAATTCCTGCCCGTGGTCGTAAAATATGTCTGCAACCAGCTGATTACGCTCGTGGTGGTATGCCGATTGTTACATCCTATGGGCCAAGATTAAAAACTGAGGAATTAAAGGCATTAGTTACTGCTTAGAGGCGGCGTAATACGATCAGCATTAGGAATAAAGTCAACAACTATCACTCTTCCATCAGCAACCAGCGCCTTTTTAATTTTTCTCAGTAATTTTTCACACATCACCACATCGAAATGATGTAAACAATTACAAACGGCTTGATTGGTAAAGCTTTTAGCTTTTCTTAGTGCTATTCGAGTAAGGGGGAAAGGGAAAAAGTAGAAACCCTTCACCTTTTGCCTTTCCCCTTTACCCGACTTTTAGAGTCCTTATTTGCTTGGTGAACTACCACTGAGATTTTTTAAAAAACTAATCGAAGGAGAGAAAAAATATTCCCCACCTTTGAGAGTGACAAATTGACCAAATTGATTTTCGTCGGGAATTTCGGGCTTGACTGTAGATTTACCCCACTGTGATGGCCAATTTTTTGGGGGTTTAGGAGCTTCATTAATCACTGGATCGGCTTGCTCACCCAGTTTTTGACCGATAACCGCGTCTAATCCCGTTTTATCATAGTTTGGATTTGTGCCACCAGAAATACCAGGTTCAAGGAAGTTGGGATTATTACACCAAAAACGCTGAATAAACTCAAACTGCTCCCAGATATCTGATTGGTAGCACATGAAAAGTAATCCAACTCCATTGGTGGGAAGATCATCTAAATTATCAGAACTGCTGAGAGGTCCTCCATAGGTAATACCACGTCGAGCAATTCTGTGTCCTAGTTCTTCCTCCTTCGACTTAGCGAAAGGACCATCTGCTTTCACAGATTCCAATCGGGGATTACTTTTACGGATATGGGCATGAAAAGGACAAGTCAAACCCAACTTATCACCTTGATAATTGAAATCGTTGGGGATAGCGGGTTTGTTTGTGTTCGCCCAAGCACCGTCACCAGGTTGCAGGACAATAGGTGAACCATCCTCGTAACGTCCCACCGCCATCGCTCCTGCTAATTCTCTTGGCAGTCCTAAGCTTTCTCCTAACTTAGCTTCAGCAGTTTTGAAACCTTGCACATTCTGTTCGAGTTTGCGAAAAACTAAGAAACTGCCAAAACTAACGTCTGCCGTCTTGCCATTTGGGTCGGGAATTAAAACCAACTTTAAAGGAGCAGCTGGTTCCCAGAAACGAGTTCCTTTTAGGCTTTTCTCTCGTTCGTACTGTTTTTTAAGAAAGATAGGTTGACTAACACCATCAGCATAACCAAAGTGTTCGACAACTACACCGAACTCATTACTAGGGTTAGTCGTATCGGCAGTATCAAATTTGCGTCGTAAGGTAAGCCCACGCTCGATGGTTCTGACTGTGGCGATATCTTTGAGTTGTTCAAGAATTTTAATTTCCTGAGCGATTAATTCCGCCGGATCATCGTTAGCAAGGAGCAAAACTGCATCAATTGAGTTTTGAAATCCACTTTCCCAGTTACTCGTAGGCGGATCAAGAAGAACTGAGGCACGATTTTTCATTCCTTCTTGAAAAGAATTGGCGTAAAATGGAGCTGTTCGTTTTTGTGGGTTTGCTCCTGTAGGTATTTTGTTTACTGGGATGCCGAGACGAGCATAACCACTAGTACTCAAAGCAAAATGGGTGAATAAACCCGCATCAACTTTCTCTCGTTTATAGCGTTCTGTTCCATCCAATTGGGCTTTAGCTGAAGTAACCTCTAATCTAGCAATCCACTTTTTGACGTTTTCGATCTGATTGGGTTTATCGAAGGCGATAAAAATATGGGCAGCATGATCTCGTCCATGCCCGTTAAGGATGTTTCCTTGTAAGTCCTTGAGAACATCTGCAATTTTGGGATTATCTTGATCAATTGGCCCTGAATTGGTCGTTAAATCTAATGGCATAGTTATTATATTCTCCGTGTTTTACAATTCTTTAATGCGGATATTGCGGAACTGAACAATTTCGGTGTGGCATTGTAGGGCTATATAACCTTCCCTCTGCTTTGGTGCAGCAATAGTAGTGTTAGATACTTTCTCACCATTAAGAACTACGACAATCGAATCGCCTTGAACAGTAATCTCGTAAACATTCCAAGGCCCATCAGCTGTAAATCTGGGACGGATTACCTTACTCATACCCTGTGCTGCGGGAGCAAGAGTATAAATTGCGCCTGTCTTCTCACGGAATCCCCCAAATATTGATTGAGGATTTCTATCATCTCGATAATTCTTCCCAGTTTCATCGATTTGAATTTCTGTACAAGCTTCATAGAAAGAGTTGTCAAGGGATTTTCCTGTAGGATCTGGGATACGTAAAAATATTCCAGAGTTCGCACGTATAGAAAAGGCTTTCCACTCTAGACGCAGAACAAAATCTTTGAATTGCTTCGGTTGATAATAGAGCAACCCTAAAACACTATCTGCGCCAGCTTTCCCTGCTTCAATAATAGGAGGCTGCCCTAAAGGCTGTAAGGGTGTAAAGTTGGCAGCCCCAACAGAACGCCATACACCAGGAAAATTACCGTTGAAGAGAGATTGAAAGTCACCATCTTTGTCTTCAAAAGGCTTTTCTTCTTGATATCGCTTAGTAATACCTAAAGCTACTTTACGAGCCAGCGCTAACCCGGTAGGTACAGGATTCGCCGAGCCTGCTGTGGGGAACAAGGACTGATCGGCACAATAAGCATTGGCAACATGATGAAAGCGTCCATGCACATCAGTTACAGATGTCTCTGGATTTTCCCCCATCCAAAGAGTACCGCACTCGTGATAAGTAGTTCCTAAGCCGTCTTCAACAGCATCAACAAGTACGATATTGGGATTAGCGTTAGGTTCACCCTGTTTTTTGCCAGCTTCTTCAACGGTAACATTGGCTAACCGAGCAATGAATTGGAAAGCTGCTGCCCTCTGTGCATTACGAAGTTTCAATACCTCGTCCGTTTCCACAAGTTGAACATAGCCTTCTGGGTTGCCAAAACGGTCTTTAGCTGAGGGGCTGGTATCCATCCAACTAGTGTTGGCACTACGTACCCCGCTATATTCTACTGGCGCTTCTTTGTCGCCGAAATCTTCCCCACAAGTTCTTATCCCTACGGTGATCCATTCATTGGCATCTGGCTCACCTTTTAGTTGTTGGGCTTTCTCAAGTAGGTCATCGCGATCGGGTATCATCTGATAAAGAGAGTACTCGGCGTTATTGCCAGCATTGGGTGCTGCGTAAAATTGGAAATGAAAGCGTCCAGTGAGGTTATTGGAGTTTAAATCTGTTGCTGTACCCTCAATCTGTAAAGCTGCCTGCTGTAAAACTTTATCTTTGAAGATATCTTTTAACAATCCTTCTTCTTCTAAGATAGGTAAACTTTCGAGGTGGGTGCGGCGTATCTTCCAAAGATAATTACCTCGGATATGAACCATCAGGTTAGCTCCCATACGTTCTTTTGTAAGTAACGCTGGGCGAGGGAAAGAGTTTCTGGCTATGCGGGTTGAATTGACACAATTAGCGGCTAAAACTACCATCCCTTGCTCAGGAACTGTAATGTTTTGAACTATCTCGCCTGCACCAACTGGGTCATTAACAGCAACTCTTATGCCTCGGACAACTCCCTCTTGTGTTTCTAAATTTAGGACAGTAACGTTTGGTACTAAAAATAGATAGCGATTTTGATCATTATTGTTTGACCTTCCTATATCCTCCCGAATCGCACTCAACAGACCAGGTAGACTGCTATATTTATCTGGACTAAACAATCCGGATAATTCAGATTCAACTTTGACTGCGATCGGCGGTTGAAGCACACGATCAATTGAATAACTATCTACTGGGATGTTGAATGGAGTTAATTTACGAGAGCGTTTGAGTAAAGCTTCGTAAAGTCCGCCATAGATAAAGTCCTCTTCTTTGCCACGCCGATCAATATCGTAATCTGCGCCAATTTCTTGAGTGATAAAATCATAGCCCTGTTCGCTCTTCAAGAATGCAGAGACTGAGTTTGGCCACTGAACCAAATCAGCAGTAGTCAAGGAAGGAGACCAACCACCCCAAAAAAGACCTTTCCCACCAACACAACGATGATGAGGTCGGAATTTTCCGGCAAAATCGCGTCCAAATGGAACTCCTTGTCCCTCTGATGTACCATTTGCGTTAATGATTCGATATTGTCCTTCAGGTAGAAGACTGGCAAGAGGTAATTCATAAAGTCCTCCTAATCCCAAAGGTAGGTTTTGGAAATGTTCGTGAATCAAAAATGGGCCTTCTTGAAGAACTAAAATTTTAGGGCGAGGACGACCAGACCCAAAATTCTTTGTTTTGTTATATATATCGGTTGCAAAATATGCGCCATACATTCCCGATCCAACTACAATAACGTCAAAGCCACCTGGTACGGCTGCTAAAGCTTCATCTAGGGTATTGCAAACAAACCTGGAAAGGGCATCACGATTGAATGATGTATCCTGAATACCACCTGGTGCTATTACAGGTTCACCTGATGGATTAAGAAATTTAGCTAATTTTTGTAATGGCATATTGATTATTAGATTGACAACTTGAAATCTATGAAAGCAGTCTTTATGAGAAAACCTACGATGTTATCTACCTCTATTTTTTGATTCTGAGTAACACAATAGACACGTTTGTTGGAATAAATTTTGAGCCTGATTTCATATTGAAATATATCCAAGGGATGAGAATCTACGTTCAATACGTCAAGTCGCTTTGCTTGAATTAAAGACTCAAAAGTAGGGTTCCCCTTAACTGTCTTATCTGCTGATTTTTAGCTATTTATGCAAATTTTAGAAAAATCATCGATTTGTTTTTGACACAATTTATGTGTTATGGAAGGCTTGTTTGCATGAATCGAAAAAAGATACACCAATACTTGATTGGAGGGGTATATTAGTCTGCTATTTTGTAGATGCCCGGCTTACCTAACTGCATCATGCAGTTAAGCTTCAATTTCACAATGAACTGAATATAATTCCTTTGCCTGACTCATCTTCGGTTCTTATAAAACACAAGATATATAAAAGCGTTTCTTTTTTTTCATCCATAACACTGAAGTTCCCCTATTAATAAAGAGAAGGGTTTGATGAATCGTACTATTTACAATCTTTATAAAGCTACAAATCCACAAATATAGATTCCAGAAAATACTACCACCTTTTTAGCTAGATATTTGATGGTTTTATACTCTGTAAAAATAAAAATAACTTCTGTTGAAATAGACAATTTTACTAATTAGGAAAATCCTTATTTTATCTAAGGATTTTCCTTAGTCTCATATTCACTTTTTTGATTAATGCGTTTTTTAGTAGTATCAAAAGCTTCTATCTACCCAAGTGCTGCATAGCGTAAAACATCATAAATATTCAGTCGTTTCATCAGTTGCAATCGGTGTACTTTGGCTGTTTTAGGACTGATGTTTAATAAGTCTGCAATCTCTTTTGTAGAAAGCCTTTCTTTGATACCCTACCAGAGTCACTCAAAGACAAGATTACTAAACCTTCTCAGACTCGTTCGCTACTCCGACTGGTTAAAACTCCCGATAAGTTAGAGCAAGCTGTTGCGATGGCGTAACCGCCCGCCGTAGGCATCGCAGCCAAAGAAAAACCCTTCCCTACTGCCGCCGATTTTGCCAAAGCAGTACAACAGTTGCACCAACAACTAAACGCGCCGCAAAAAGCGAAAATCCTAAAACGCAACTGTGTAATTCTGTTACTGTCTCATCACAATTGCACCCTCGTTATGGGGATTCGGGAGTGATTGAAGCAGACGCACCAAATCGCTGGCAACAGATTGTTACCTTTGCTGATGGTGAGAGGCTGCTGATTAACAATGGGGATCTAGATGCCTCCAGTGTTCCATTCCCCAGAGAGCGGAACTATCCACCAGAATATACCGAAGCGATCGCAGGACTTAAGGAACAACACCAGCAGGAGTTAGAGCGCTTACAGCAGGAATTGAGGATTGGATTACAGTCAGAAGCCACAACCAGAGCCGAAGAACAAGTAAGTGAGCAAATCCAGTCTCTGCAAAACCTGTACAAGCAGCAGAAAGAGCAAAATATTCAGTTACAGCAGCGTTTGGATGAAATGGAGGGATTACGAAAACTGGAGATTGAAAACCAACAACTCCAGCAGCGCATTCAGGAACTAGAACGTGCTGTACAACAGCATCCGGTTCAACAGTGAGGGAATACCATGACCCAGCAAGCGACTAAAGCGTTGAACAAGCAAGTCAAGCTTGCCTTGGAGAAAACTATTGATTTGCGATCGCCTACGGCGGGCGGGTACGCCATCGCTAGCCCAGGAACCACCAAAGGAAAATGCCCAAGCATGTCTGCGGCTCATGGGCATGGCTTTGAAAAACTTAGCCAGTGCCATGAACAATACTCAGGCATTGGAGGCAGCAGCCCTAATTTTAGGTAGTGACCCGACACCAACTGCGATGGTCGAAGACCCGCCTTTGGCGATCGCATATCGAGCCGAGCAATTAGAAATGCTGGGCAGTGGCGCAAGAGTATGAGGTGATTAAACAAGATTATTTGGTGGAATTGACCATCCAGGAGACTGATTTAATTACCGTACTTCAAACGGCATCTACTGAACCTCCCATAATCGGGCTTGGTTCTATTGTTTCTCATGCTGACCCTTATCGCACTTTGTATGTTGCCAGAGGAGAAGTGATTCAGGATTTGGGAGATGAGGTAATCGTTGCATGGGATCACTTAAAACTGTTGATGGTGTTCAAACACAATACTGTTTAGGGAACCCTATATATATTATTAATAGAAAGTGAGCGATGAAAGCACCTTTTGTTTGCTGGGGTTTGATTAATTTAATGCTGACAGGTGGGATGCTCCTTTGGTGTACCTCTGTGAGTGCCCAGCTAACTCCCGATGGCACCCTCAATACTACTGTCTCCCAAAGCGGTAATAACTTCACCATTACTAATGGTAGTGCCGCCAACAGTAACTTATTTCACAGTTTCCAGCAGTTTTCGGTTCCCACTGGCGGTTCGGCTACTTTTGATTTAGTAAACACGCCCAACATTTCTACCATCTTCAGCCGTGTTACTGGCGGTAATATCTCTAGTATTGATGGCTTGATTCAGAAGATTAACGGCAACAATCCCGTCAGTCTGTTCTTGATCAACCCTAGTGGGATAATCTTTAGAGCCAATGCCCAACTAAACATTGGGGGTTCATTTATTGGCAGCACTGCCAACAGTATTAAATTTGCCGATGGTGCTGAGTTTAGTGTAATTAATTCTGAATCTGCCCCGTTGTTGAGTATCAATGTTCCCATTGGGTTGCAACTGGGTAACAATCCCGCATCAATCACTGTTCAAGGTACAGGACATACCTTGAGGAATGTCAGTGGACTGGCTCTGGTTCCCCCGATTCAGACTCCCAGTTCTACAAAACTGCGGGTAGAGCCGGGAAACACCCTAGCTTTAGTGGGTGGCGACATACATCTAAATGGGGCAAACTTAATCGCTGAAAGAGGACGAGTTGAATTGGGTAGTGTAAGCGGTACAGCATTGGTAAATCTGATACCAACCGCACAGGGCTATACACTGGGATATGGGAATGTACAAAGCTTTGGCGATATTCAACTGGCACAGCGATCGCTATTAGATATCAGCGGCGTGAATGCAGGTTCGGTTCAAATTCAGGGTAGGCAAATTCAATTCACCGATGGCTCTCTGGTACTGGCGCAAAATTTTGGCAATCTCCCCGGTGGTGACATTCGTCTTCAGGCTACAGAGTCAATTAATATGATTGCTAAAACAGCTGATGGCACAATTCGGAGCGGAGTGCGTAGTGATGCTTTGGGTATGGGAGCTAGTGGGAATATCAGCGTTCTTACTCCCAACTTCACTATCAAATCGGGAGCGGGTTTGAATAGCACAACTCTTGGAGCAGCTCCCAGTGGCAATATTTACATTGATGCAACCACCATTGAACTGTCTGGCTTTTCACCCAATAATCCTGCTGATGTCACCACGGTAAACACTACTACACTAGGCACTGGGAATGCTGGCGATGTTTTCGTCAATGGTAATAGTCTACTAGTATCAAGCGGTGCCTCACTATCTTCGGCTACCTTTGGCAGTGGTTTTAGCGGGAAAGTGACGATTCGTAACACCAACACTACCGTGATGGGAGAAAGTCCCTCTGGACTTTACAGCAACATTAGCTCAACTACATTTGCAACCGGAAGTGCCAAAACCTTGACCCTAGATACTGCGAAATTGCAAATTTTGGATGGAGGAGCAGTTGCCACTACCGCATTTTTTGCAGGGAATGGAGGAGATTTGAGGATCAATGCTACTGAAGCGATCATCATCAGTGGTCAAGGTCGGGCAACTAATAGCAGCATTAACGCCTCTACCATCCGACCCGATCCTTTATTGCGGAAACGATTTGGTCTACCAAATATATTAACAGCGAATGCCGGCACTGTGAGCATTACCACACCGAACTTAACGCTGATGGATGGCGGGACAGTCAGTGTCACCAGTCAAGGTAGTGGAAATGGTGGCAATATTAATATTAGTGCAGCCAGCATCCAATTAAAGAATCAAGGGTTTATTCAAGCACAAACAGAATCCGGTAATGGTGGCAATATTAAATTGTCCACCAAAAACCTGTTGCTTCTGCAAGACAATAGCCAGATAACCTCAACAGCTGGCGGTTCAGGGAATGGAGGTAATATAAACATCAATGCACCCATCATCGTCGGCTTCAAAAACAGCGACATTATTGCCAATGCAGTCCGAGGCAGAGGTGGTAATATTCAAGTCACCACTCAAGGCATCTTTGGGCTGAAGTTTGGCAACCAACTCACTCCTGATAGTGATATTACTGCCAGTTCCCAATTTGGGGTAAGTGGCACGGTTCAAGTTAATACTATCGGTATCGATCCAAATTCTGGTTTAGTCGAATTGCCTGCAAATGTCACCGATCCATCTCAGCAAATTGCTACAGGCTGCGCGGATAGTGAAGGCAGCCGCTTTGTGGCAACGGGACGAGGTGGTGTGCCGCAAAATCCCCTTCAGCAGGTAACGAGCGATCACACTTGGTCTGATATCCGCAATCTGACTGCATACCGCAAAACAGGCGAAGTGATAGCTCAAATACCCACAAAAGAGGTAGTTCTTGTCCAGGCTACAGGTTGGCGACGTAACACACAAGGAAAAATTGAGTTAATTGCAGATAAATCTCCTACTCAGGTGCAACAACCATTAACCTGTGCTGCTGTTCCTAAAAATTAATGATGTTATAAATAATGCCCTGAATGGGAACTCTAACTTTAAATCAGTAAAGTAAGTCTTTTGGTGATGAGAGTCCTACCCTTCAGTGCTGAGATTTCAGACACAGATGCTGGCTCTGAAGAAATGCGTGCTTTGTATTACACCTTATTTAATCCATGCTCCTAAGATTTTTTCGCAATGTTTCCATGTAAATGTAAAACACTGGAGTTAGATAGAGAGTCAATATCTGAGAAAACAGCAATCCACCAACGATCGCAATCCCCAAAGGACGACGCGCTTCTGAACCGACTCCTGTCCCCAGAGCAATGGGAAGTGTGCCAATTAAAGCTGCCATTGTCGTCATCATAATCGGGCGGAAGCGAATCAAGCAAGCGGCATAGATAGCATCAAAGGAATTTTTCCCTTCCTTTCTTTGCGCTTCAATAGCAAAATCCACCAGCATAATCCCATTTTTCTTGACGATGCCTACTAACAAGATAATGCCGATGAAAGAGTAAAGATTTAAATCTACCTGAAAAATCAGTAGCGTCAGTAATGCGCCAAAACCCGCCGAAGGTAAACCGGAAAGAATGGTAATCGGGTGAATGAAATCCTCATAGAGGATACCAAGAATTAGATAGATTACTAAAATAGACACCAACAACAGCACGCCTAAATCGTTGAAAGACTGTTGAAAAGTTTGGGCTGAACCCTGAAAGCTGGTGGTAATTGTTGAGGGTAGTACCTCACTGGCTGCTTGCTTGATAGCATCTGTAGCCTGACTTAGAGACGTTCCTGGGAGGGTATCAAAAGAGATAGTTGCAGAGGGGAGTTGAGCAACGTGAGTAACTGTGAGCGGGCCGACATTTTGAGTGATATTAGCGATCGCACTCAGAGGAACAAGTTTCCCAGTACTCGATTGCACATAGAGCATCGATAGGGCAGTGGGATCTCGTTGAAACTCCGGTTTCACTTCTAAAATTACATAAAATTGGTCATTTGGAGTATAAATAGTTGAAACCTGGCTAGAACCATAAGCAGCACTGAGAGTTTGTTCAACTTGTTGGGCGCTAATGCCAAGGATTGCAGCTTTGTTATGGTCAAATTTGACTTGGATTTGGGGAGTGCTGAGTTGTAAATCGGTGTCAACGTTCTGGAGTCCTGGTAGGGTTTTGACTTTATCTACAAGTTTAGGAATGTATTGGCGCAAGTCTTGCAGATTTAAACTCTGCAATGTGAACTGATAAGTAGAATTAGTTTGTTGTCCACCGATGGGAATAGCTGGTGGAGAACGAAGGAATGTCTTAACCCCAACTACACGTCTCAACTTGGGGGTTAACTCTTGAATGATTTGGTCAGCATTCAGTTTACGTTGAGAACGTGGCTTGAGCCGAATTGTAATTCGCCCAGAGTTGACTGATGCATTCGGCCCACTTGCACCCACAATCGAGTCAACTGCTTCAATGTTAGGGTCTTGACGAATGATGTCAACAACCTTTTGCTGGTGACGACGCATATCATCAAAAGAAATATCTTGCGCTGCTTTCGTATTCCCCATAAGTTGTCCGGTGTCTTCGGTGGGAATAAAGCCTTTAGGGACAATGACGAACAAATAGACAGTCATTACCAGCAAAATGCCAGAACCAATGAGTGTCATCAGGCGGTATTTTAAGATCGGCTTGAGCGTCCAATCATATCCTTGCAGTAGTAAATCAAATGCTCGTTCTGAGACTCGATACACCAAATTTGGTCTTCGTTGATGGGATGAACGCAAAAAGCGACTGCACAACATTGGGGTGAGACTGAGGGAAACAAAACCCGAAACCAAAATTGCCACAGCGATCGTCACGGCGAATTCATGAAATAATTTACCGATTATTCCACTCATAAACATGATGGGAATGAACACCGCCACCAGGGAGAGGGTCATTGACAAAATGGTGAAACTGATTTCCCTCGATCCTTTCAATGCAGCATTTAGGGGAGATTCGCCCATTTCCCGATAACGGACGATATTTTCCAACACCACGATCGCATCATCCACCACAAAGCCCACAGAAAGGGTCAATGCCATGAGGGAGAGATTGTCTAGGGAGAAGCCCGACAGATACATCGCCGCAAAAGTACCAATGATCGCTACAGGTAGGGCTAAACTGGGTATCAGCGTCGCAGTTATATCACGCAAGAATAAGAAAATTACCAATACAACTAGACAAACCGAGAGAAGCAAGGTAAATTTTACATCACTGACAGAGGCTCGAATTGTTTGGGAGCGATTGTACATAATTCCCATCTCAATGGATTTGGGAACTTGTTCGCGGAGTGTAGGTAAAAGTTTCTGGATGGCATCAACAATATTTACAGTATTAGCACCAGGCTGTGGCTGTACAGCAAGAACAACTGAATGGCAGTTTGTCACCTTCTGATCGCTATACAAATTTGAGACTTTGACGTTTTGTTCGCTATCAATCACCTGCCCCAAATCCTGAAGTCGCACAGGCGCACCATTTTTGTAGGTTACAATCAACTGGCGATAGCTGGCAGCGTCGGTAAGTTGACCGTTCGCCTGAATTGTATAACTTTTATAAGTGCCAGACAGACTACCTGTTGGTAAATTGACATTTCCTTGTTGGATGGCAGTTTTTACCTGATTTAGACCAATTCCCCTTGATGCCAACTCTCGCGGGTCAACCTGAACCCGGACTGCATATTGCTGTTGACCAAAAACCTGTACCTGAGCAACACCATCAATCATCGAGATTGGCTGACCAACTGTTACCTCTGCATATTCATCTACTGTCGAGATTGGCTGTGTCTCAGAATACATATAGAGGAAGAGAACTGGTGAGACAGAGGGGTTGACTTTGCGGTAAGTGGGCGGGTGAGGCATTCCGGCGGGTAGTTGTCCGGCGGCGGCGGAGATGGCTGCCTGCACATCTTTGGCGGCATCTTCAACTCTGCGGCTAAAGTCAAATTGTAGGGAAATGTTGGTGCTGCCAGTTGAACTGGTGGAATTGAATGAATTTAATCCGGCAATTTCGGTAAACTGTCTTTCTAGGGGTGCGGCGACCGAAGATGCCATTGTTTCTGGGGTGGCACCTGGGAGACTAGCAGAGACAGAAATAAAAGGATATTCAACGTTGGGTAAGGCACTGATGGGTAATAGTACATAACTCATCAGACCAAAGATGAGGATACCAATCATCACCAAGGTGGTCATGACTGGACGACGGATGAAGGGTTCTGAAAGGTTCATGGGTTTTGTTATCCCAGAAATGTGGTAGCGATGCGATCGCTAAATAGCAATACGTTTGGATTAAGGCTTAACTATTTACGAACCGCAGAGGCGCAGAGGACACTGAGAGAAGAAAGAAATACTTAACTGAATGTTGGACTTTAACACAGAAGATAGGAAAAAACGGCTTTAATATCTGGTTTCAACACATAAAACTCTCTTGATTCTCCTCTCTGTGTCCTCTGCGTCTCTGCGGTTCGTCTAAAAAGTTGAATATCACGATCGCCCACCTGTAAATGAGAACACCCCCCGGAACTTAACTTCATTAAGCTTCTTCCGCCACGATTCCATATAGATATAGAACACGGGTGTTAAATACAAAGTCAATATCTGAGAAAATACCAGTCCGCCCACAACTGCAATTCCTAGAGGACGGCGGGATTCGGAACCAGCCCCAAATCCGATCGCAATCGGCAAAGTTCCCATTAATGCTGCCATCGTCGTCATCATAATTGGACGGAAGCGCACCAAACAGGCTTGATAAATCGCCTCAGACGGTTTTTTCCCTTCTTCTCGCTGGGCAACAATTGCAAAGTCCACCATCATGATCCCGTTTTTCTTCACAATGCCCACTAAGAGAATGATGCCTATGAAGGAGTAAACATTGAGTTCGACATGAAATAATATCAGCGTTAACAATGCCCCAAAACCTGCTGACGGCAAACCGGAAAGAATCGTAATCGGGTGAATGAAATCTTCGTAGAGAACACCCAGAATCAGATAAATTACGAGGATGGCGATCGCTAACAATAAACCCAAACTCGGCAGTGAACTTTGAAATACCTGACTTGCACCCTGAAAGCTGGTGCTAATGCTGGCAGGAATTACCCGATCAATCAGGTTTTGAATCTCTTCGTTGGCATTTCCTAAGGACACACCGGGGGCGAGGTTAAAGGAAATGGTGGCGGCGTTCATCCGACCGTTATGATTGACCATTAACGGGCCGACTCCCTGAGATAGTTTGGCGAATGTCTTCAGAGGAACTGCCACTCCAGTGCTGGAGTTAACATACAATGTCAAAAGAGCGTTGATATCCTCCTGATACTGTGGTGCTAATTCCAAAATTACCTGATACTCATTGGTCGCTGCATAGATGGTTGACACTTGATAGGAACCGTAGGCACTTCTGAGGGTATTTTCGATTTGCTCGACCGTGATGCCATAAGTTGAGGCTTTATCGCGGTCAATGTCAATTTGAATCTGGGAAGCAAATTGTAAATCACTGTTGACATCCTGGAGTTCTGTCATCTCCTTCATCTTGGTAACAAGTTGGGGAACATACTCCTGTAAGGGTTTGACATCAGAACTCTGAAGTGCAACTTGATAAAGTCCTGTACTTTGTTGAGCGCCAATGGGAATCGCTGGCGGATTTTGTAAGAATACTTGGATGCCTGGAACAGTGGCAAGTTTGGTTCGTAAATTTTGCACGATTTCATCGGCCCCTTGTTGGCGCTGCGATCGCGGTTTTAACCGAATAAACAAACTTCCAGAATTGGCTGCAACTGCTGCCCCACCTCCACTAGCACTGGCTCCCGCCCCGATATTGGAGTTGACTGCATCTACATTTGGGTCTTGGCGAATCAGGTTAGCAACTGTCTGCTGATGTTGGACAAGATTATCGAAGGACGCATCCTCGGCTGCTTGGGTAATACCTGTAATTTGTCCTGTATCTTCGCTAGGAATAAAGCCTTTGGGAACTACCATCAACAGCCCAACTGTCACCGCCAAGAGAAAGACAGATAAAATCATCGTGGTGCGATGATATTTTAAGACTTTTTTCAGACTCCAATCGTACAAACCGAGGAAGCGATCGAAGACATATTCAGAAGCTTGATATAACCGACTTTGATTAGCATGATTTACAGGACGCAGAAAACGGCTGCACAACATGGGAGTCAAAGTCAAAGACACAAAACCAGAGACGAGAATTGCAACTGCGATCGTCACAGCAAATTCATGAAATAATCGCCCTAGTACTTCACTCATGAACAACATGGGGATGAAGACTGCAACCAAAGAAAGGGTCATCGACAGAATTGTAAAACCAATTTCTCTCGACCCATTCAACGCCGCTTCTAGGGGAGGTTCCCCCATTTCGATATGACGGACGATATTTTCTAGCATGACGATCGCATCATCCACTACGAAACCCACCGAAAGGGTCAACGCCATCAGTGACAGATTATCTAGTGAGTAATGCAGCAAATACATCACCGCAAAAGTACCAATCAGCGAAACGGGTAATGCCAAACTAGGAATCACCGTCGCCGAGAGGTTCCGCAAAAAGATGAAAATTACTAAAATAACTAGAGCGATCGTCAAAATTAAGGTAAATCTGACATCATCTACTGAATCTCGAATTGATTGAGACGCATCATAGAGAACTCCAATTTCCACGGATGCCGGAATCTGCTCTCGTAACTTTGGCAGCAAATTCTTAATCGTGTCTACGACTTGTACCGTATTGGTTCCGGGCTGTCTTTGAATGGTGAGAATAATGGCGCGGGTATTGTTGTACCAGCTTGCTACTTTGTCATTTTCTACACTGTCAATAATCCTACCCAGTTGATTAAGATAGATGGGCGTTCCTTCTTTATAAGACACAATCAGTTGGCGATAAGCAGCTGCATCCTCAAGTTGCCCGTTAGTCTGGACTGTAAAATTCTTATGATTACCCGAAAGACTGCCAGTAGGTAAATTGACGTTACCCTGTTGAATCGCTGTTGCCACCTGATCTAACCCAATTTGCCGCGCAGCCAATTGCTGGGGATCGAGTTGAATTCGAGCCGCATACTTTTGGGAACCGTAGACAGCTACCTGTGCCACCCCATTGATTGTAGATAGCTTTTGCGCCAAATAAGTCTCGGCATAGTTATCTACCTGTGAAAGCGGCAGAGTGGGAGAATCAAGATAAAGGTAAAGAATTGGTTGATCTGCGGGGTTAACCTTGCTGTAGGTGGGAGGATTGGGTAAATCCGTCGCAATTTGCCCCGATGCTCCTGATATGGCTGCTTCTACATCCTGCGCTGCATCATCAATGTTGCGACTCAAGTTGAATTGTAGTGTAATTTGAGTCTGTCCCAGAGTGCTAGTTGAATTGAGCGAATCGAGTCCAGCAATGCTGGAAAATTGCTTCTCTAAGGGACGGGCAACCGATGCTGCCATTGTTTCGGGGCTAGCTCCCGGTCGGGAGGCGCTTACCTGAATTGTGGGATAATCCACACTGGGTAAATCGCTGATTGGCAGCAAGCGATAACTCATGAAACCGAAGATCAAAATCGCCGTCATCACCAGAGTCGTCATGATCGGGCGACGGATAAATGGTTCTGAGAGGTTCATGATTCACCCCCTTGCTCCCTGCCCCCTGCCCCTCTTCCTCTTCTAGACTTCGAGGAATTTCCATTTGAGTCATTGCCGCCTGTTTTAATGCGGATTTTGCTCCCCGAAACAAGATTCGCTTGACCATCGGTGACAATTTTATCGCCTGGTTGCGGCCCTTTCTCAACCACGTCTAGTCCATTAATGGTGCTGCTAATTGTAACTGGGACATTTTGCACCGTCATGTCTGGCTTAACTACAAAGACAAACTGGCCATCCGGGCCATTCTGCACGGCTTGAGAAGGTACAACCGTTGCATTGGGTTCTTCCGTAAGCGTTAGCGTTGTGTTCACAAATTGACCGGGAAACAAGTGTCCCTGAGTGTTATCAAAGTCGCCAATCAGTTGAATTGTCCCTGTGGTGTTATCAACCGTATTATTGACAAATGTCAAAACACCTGGTGCGGGATGAGCTTGATCGTTGGGGAATGTCACATCTACCTTCAGCTTGCCATTCTGCATATACTTTTGTACCTGGGGCAGATTTGTTTCGGGAATGGAAAAAGCAACTTGAATCGGGCGAATTTGGGTCAGGGTAACAAGTGGAGTCGTGCTGTTAGCTTGTACCACGTTGCCCAAAGTCACCAAAATATTGCCAGCGCGGCCATCAATCGGCGCATAAATTTTGGCGTAAGATAATTGCACTTTGGTATTGTCTAATGCTCCCTGGTCGGAACGGACAACGGCTTGAGCATTAGCGATCGCAGCTTGATCGCCTTTGACAACTGCGCCAGCATTAGTCAGCGCCACGCGATCGCTTTTCAAAACTGCTTCAGCATTAGCGATCGCTTCTCGATCTGCTTGCAGAGTTGCTGTAGCCGATTTGCTGTTAGAAACGTATTGCTGTGCTTGATCTAAACTAATCGCGCCCTTTTTGTACAATGCACTATAGCGATCGCTCTGTCCCTGAGCAAATTCTGCTTGGGCTTGATCCTTGGCCAAATTAGCTTGGGCTTGTCGCACCAAGGCTTGGTCTTTTATTAAAGTGGCTCTCGCTTGGTCTACCTGACCCAAGTCTCTGGCTAATGCATCTCTGGCTTGCTGTACCGAAGCTTGGTCTTTGGCAACAGTTCCTTGAGCTTGCTGGATTGCAGCAGTTTGCGATCGGTCATCTAGGGTAAACAAAAGTTGTCCCTTTTTCACATCTTGACCTTTCTTAAAATAAACCCCAATAATCCGTCCGCTAGCTTCGGGCGTAATCGATACCGTAGAACCCGATTGCACATTACCGATCGCCTGCAATTGCACTGGAACCGTTTTTTGTGTCACCATTGCCACAGTTACAGGTGTCACTTGCTGTTTATTACGTCCAGATTTTTCAGTTTTGTCTGACTTGGCTGCACTTGTATGGATACCAAAAAAAACCAACCCAGTCAGCAACAGCACGCCCAAAATTACCCAACTAATCTTTTTCTTTTTTGGCGATCGCGGTAACTTCGGCTCTATACTGTTCTCGTTTTCAGTCAAACTTTCATTAGCAATTTCATGGTTCATCAGAACCTCCACTGGATTTTAGTTTATTAAAAACATAATTCAGGAGTCAGAAGCCAGAATTCAGTATGATAGGACTTACGTAAAATATCTCTCAAACTCCCATTTCTCCGTGTCCTCTGCGCCTCTGCGGTAGCCTGCGGCAAGCCACTTCTCTACGAGACGCTACGCGAACGTGTCTACGTTATTTCGTAATAATTTATTCTGAATTCTTAATTCTGCCTTCTGAATTCTTTTTCAATACTTAACTTAACTGCTGCTGTAAAAGTTTGAGAGCTTGTTTTTCTATCTGCCGCACTCGTTCTCGACTAATACCCAGACGCTGACCAATCTGTTGTAGAGAAAGTTCTTCTCCACCTGCCAACCCAAAGTGCAAATTTAATATTTCTTGTTGTTGGCGAGACAAATTTGATAATAAACTTTTAACCTCCTGATTGAGAGATTCTTCTGTGATATAGCTACTAGAAGAATATCTATAATCTTCTATTAAGTCTTGTAATCTTAAATCTTTTTCTGAGCTAACTCGAATATCGAGAGAGATAGTTTGAGTAGCCAAAAGCAGAAATTCTCGAATCTGACTAGGTTTTAAAGAAAGTGCATTAGCAATTTCCGCACTGGTGGGAATACGACCCAGTGTTTGAGATAACTCTCGCTGAACACGCTTAATTTTGTTTAATTTTTCATTGATGTGAATGGGTAATCGAATCGCCCGTCCTTGCTGGGCGATCGCTCTGGTAATTCCTTGACGAATCCACCAGTAAGCGTAGGTTGAAAACCTGTATCCTAGAGCCGGATTGAATTTCTCAACCCCTCTTTCTAAACCTAATGTACCTTCTTGAATTAAGTCCATCAGTTCTAAGTTACGTCTCTGATATTGCTTGGCAATTGATACCACCAGGCGGAGATTAGCCGTGATCATTTTCTGCTTGGCTTTTTTCCCTTGATTTAGCTGCTGAAGTAGTTCCTGTTCGCTTAACTGTATCTGGCTAGCCCATTCTGACAGCGTGGGTGTACGCTTTAATTCAACAGCCAGTTTTTCTGATTCAGCAAGTATTGTCATCATCTGCTGAATTTCTTGGGCAAAAATAATTTCTTGCTCCTGGGTTAACAGAGGTATCCTGCCAATTTCTTTCAGATAAGCACGGATTGTATCAGTTGTAGCTTTATTTGTGTTACTAGCTTTAGTATCTGAGAATGTTAAGTTACTCATAGTGAGTTAGTCTCTGCCTATTAATTAGGGTCTTTTGGATTAGGAAAAAATCGCAGATAGTGACTCGAAGAACCATAAAGATTTTTATAAAAAAACCAGGTATCAAGCACTAGCTCTAAAAGAGCAATCAACACCCAAATTGCTAGAGAAACAATTACAGGTAGACTGAGATCGGGAAACTTTCTTTGCAAATCGATAATTCCAAATAACAGCAAAAACAGGAGCGAAACTCCTAGAAGAAATGACAACTTAACGATCGCGAGAATAAAACGGCTGATCTCCAGAATGCGATTGTAAAGTCTGGAAAATCCCTCCAGTATTTCTTCCATATTATTGATGACAAGTAAAATTTGTTGTCGGTGTAAATGAGTAGCTAATGAACATTCTGGCTGCACTTGCGCCCATTCATCTTCATTCTTGAAATTATCTAAAAGCTTTTCTACAGGTAGCATCTGGGGACTATTTGCCCAGATTGGAAAATCCTTTAAATGCAACGGAACTAAATAGTTAATTAGTGCTATTAGAGTTTGATCCAAATTACTTAGTTCGGTGGGAAGAGACTGAGTTAGACGAATGAGTTGGTCAATCTGGATCTGAAGTGTATAGTAATCTTCATGTCGTCTTTGAGCGATTAGCTGACTAGTAAAGGTGAGGAAAACAATTAATACCCCCAATAAAGCAGCTAACGATTGGGATACAGCAGAAAAGAATTCAATTGCCACCTGTTTAGGCACTGTCAACCAAGGGGCATTTTCCCGCATCGCAAAAAGCAGGGTAGCAACAAATACAACTCCTACGATCACTAGCTGATGGTGGGTAACAGTAGTTATTACTGTCCGCACTAAAGCAGTATTACTCAGTTTAACCAAGGTTTGCAAACCTGGAACTGGTTCACACATTTGAAGTCGTTGGGGTTTGCGGGTTGACATGATTGAAAGTGACGATGGTAGATATTGTCAAAAGTATCCGTATACTTATTTGTCACCCTGCAAACTCACACTATTGGCCCCGGACTGAATCAATTTACTCAGGTCGGCAACGGCGCTAGCATACTGAGGATCGGCTAATGTCCCCAAGGTTTGGTTTTCCACTAATGCTTTCTGTTGTGCCTCGCTTAACTCCACGTTAATATCTGGTGCAATGCCGACATGATTGATATCTCGACCTTTCGGTGTGTAGTATTTGGCGATCGTTAGTTTCAGCCCCGAACCATCATCCAGTGGCTCTACGGCTTGAACCAAACCTTTCCCGAAGGTGCGAGTCCCTACTAACGTGGCGCGCTTATCATCTTGCAGCGCTCCCGACAGAATTTCGCTAGCACTAGCAGATCCTTTATCGACTAGTATCACTAAGGGTTTGTTGGTAAGAGGATGTCCCGACGCATTATAGCTATCTTTAACTTGATCTCGATTTACCAAAGACACGATTGCTCCTTGCTTTAACCACATACTGGCAATTTGCAAACTCGCATCCAGCAGTCCACCTGGATCGGAACGCAGATCCAAAACGTAGCCTTGCACCTGTTGTTTTTCTAGTGCTTCAATTGCCCGATGCATCTGGGCGGGTGCAGTTTGCGTAAACTCTGGTAAACGAATGTAACCAATCTTACCTACCGCCGTTGTTTGGGTGTTGTAAGTTACAGGGTGGATAGCAATATTTGCACGGGTAAGCTTGAAAGTTTGGGATTGGCTACCCCGTTTAATCGTGAGTACTACTTTGGTTCCCACCGGGCCCACAATCCGCTTAACGGCATCCTCTATTTTCATTCCCTGAGTTATTTGACCGTTAATTTGGACAATTAAATCACCCGGCAAAATACCTGCTTTAAAAGCAGGCGTTCCTTCAATTGGGGCAACAACAGTTAAAGCTTTAGTCTTTTCATTCTCTGCCAGTTCCAGCCCTACACCACTAAGGTTGCCAGAAATATCGCTATTTAGGGCTTTAAATTCTTGGGGGTCGTAAAACTCCGTGTAGCGATCGCCTAATTTAGCCACCATTTCTTGAATTGCACCATAAGCCTCTTTCTTAGAACTATAGGAGCGGCTAAGATACTGCTGTCGAATTGCTTTCCAATCTTGATGGTTAAAGTTGGCATCAACATAGTTTTTATCTAGGATTTGCCACACCTCATCTACTAGCTTTTGAGAGGTAGCTTGAGTTTTACCTAGAACTTTAGAAGTGTAGAGACTAGTTCCTGCCAGGATTGTGGCAATAACTGCGAGTTCTATCCTGACGATCAATTTTTGCTTGAACATATTTTAATTATTGAAGAAGAATACAGAATACAGAATACAGAATCCAGAATTCACAATTTAGATAGAATTCATTCTGAATTCTGACGACTGACTCCTGAATTCTGTTTGATAAAACTACTACGAATTATCTTGAGATTACCCTTTACGGCGGGGATAGGCAGTCTTAAAAATATCCTGAATTTTAGTCTTTTGTTCAGCCGTGAGATTCAGACTGAACACTGCTTTACGCATTTTTTCACCTTGTTGCAATTTCGCTGACAATTCCTTTACTTGATCTGGAGTCAGAACTGCCTCAACTTGTTGGCGAATTGCTTCGCGCTTCTGGGCGCGTTCCGGCGTATTCACTCCAGGAGAGCTTGGTGCAGTAGTGTTGGTATCAGACACCTTTGTCCCAGAGTTATCACTTTGAGAGATATCGGGAGACTTAGAACTGGTGCAACCTGTCATTCCTCCAATGAGGATAGTTGCAAATAAAAGAGTTGGTAAAATTATCTGTTTTTTAATCATTGACTTCTCTGGTTTTTGTTGTATGTAATACGGGTGCTTATCTGAGAGAATGTTTAAAAAGTTGCTACTTGGCTTACACCAGCTAATCTTAAAAGTCGGGATAGATTTGTGCATGAGCTAGAATTCCTAACCTGACCAGTAAAAAAGTACTCAAGTTATTGTGACTTTTTTCCTAATTTAGGAATGCTTAATCAGTCGGAACGGCTCTATTCATACTAGAGAGAGATTCGTTATATAGAAAGAAGAGTTTCATTCTAAAATTGTGAAAATACCTATGGTTTTGTTAAAAAGGCCATTGAGTTGGAACAGTTCTATGGTTCTCTTAACCTACCCATCGTTTCGTCTGTTGCTTTACCTAGAGTGGCTGTTATTAGCCACGGCAGTGTTCATGGAAGTTGTGCTGCCGTTTGAGTTGTCCTGGTCGTTGCTGTTAAGAGTTGTTGCGATTGCAACTTTCAGCTTGATGGGTTTGAGACTACCGATGGTGAAGCTGGAAACAAAATTATTTTATACAGCCCTAGAATTCGGTTTAATTTTGCTGCCAACAACTCAACATAGCTTATCTAGTCGCTCCGTTTTCCTGCTGTGTCTAGTATTGGTGATGCGGAGTTGTCTAATATTTAAGCGATCGGGACAGTTGCTTGTCTTGGGTTTATCTCTGCTTACTTATGGAACACTGGTTTTATCAAGACCGATTGTACCTGATAAGTTTATGAGAGAAAAGCTGATCGCTATGTCTTTGGATTGGCGATTAAGTAATATATTATTGTTTAGCCTAACGTTAGTATTCGCTTTATTGTTAATCAATGCTCTGCTTGCAGAGCGCCAAAGTCGAGAGCAGTTAGAAATTGCTCATCTGCAATTAGAGATCACTAATCAACAACTGTGTCAGTATGCGCTACGGATTGAAGATCAGGCAACCTTGCAGGAACGCAATCGAATTGCCCGCGAAATTCATGATGGGTTAGGACACACTCTAGTTGCCCAAACTATTCAGATTAACAACACCCTGTTGTTCTGGGAATCAAATAATGACAAAGCATTAACATTTCTCAAACAGGCAAAGGAATTGGGCGCTGAGGCCCTGCTAGAAATTCGGCGATCGCTTTCTCTTTTACGTTCAAATCCTTTGCAAGGACAATCTCTCAAATCAGCTATTGAAAAGCTGCTGACAGATTTTCACCAAACCACAGGTATCGAACCATCCTGTAAAATTGACGTGCCGCACACTTTACCAACAGAAGTAAACACGGCCTTATACCGTATTGTGCAAGAATCGCTGACAAATATTTGCAAACACGCTCAGGCGACAAGTGTCACCGTTGGACTACTGGCTCACGCTGGGATGATTCATCTGTCAATCGAAGATAATGGAAAAGGATTTAACCCCACTCAAAATACAACCGGATTTGGGCTACAAGGGATGCGAGAACGGGCGGTTGCACTGGGCGCTCAGTTGAATCTCCAGAGTCAACTAGGAACAGGTTGCTGTATTTCTGTTTGTTTGCCACTATCAAAGCTGTTGGTGTTTTAGTATGATTCAGATTTTATTAGTTGACGATCAGCATCTTATTCGCCAGGGACTTAAGAGTATGCTTGAGTCGAATGCAGAGATTCAGGTAATCGGTGAGGCGGAGAATGGTCAACGGGCACTCGAACAAATTCCCACACTGCAACCTGATATCGTGCTAATGGATGTTCGGATGCCTGTAATGGATGGAGTTGCCACAACAAAAGCGATCGCTCAACAATATCCTGACATTAAGGTTCTCGTCCTGACCACCTTTGATGATGATGAGTATGTTTTCCAGGCGATGCAGGTGGGTGCAAAGGGCTATTTGCTCAAGGATACTGAACCTGATGAACTAATGTTGGCAATTCGAGCCGTCTATAAGGGACAAACTCTACTCGGTCCAGGATTGTTTGAGAAAGCACTTATACCGATTGCCGTACCTGTGCCATCCGTGGAACCCCCTCCAGAATTGGCCCAACTTACACCCAGAGAATTAGATGTGTTGCGGTTAATTGCTTCTGGAGCTAATAACCGTGAAATTGCTGAATCCCTGTTTCTTTCAGAAAACACTGTTAAAAATTATGTTACCAATATTCTGAGTCGCTTAAGTTTGCGCGATCGCACTCAAGCCGCTTTGTTTGCCCATTCGTTGTTTAGTGGACTTAAATAAATAAGTTATCTTGCTCATAAATGACTGGTACCAGCAAAAAAGATAGAATAATTTACAGATAGGTTTTAAATTATCCATCTGCTTCGGAACTTTTTCACTTACTGGGTTAGCCATACAAATTATTAGCGATCGCCACCTTAAATACATTGAATTTTATATCTGTCCGGCTGCTAATACTAAGTCTGCGGTCAAATCCAGGGCTGGGAAAATCACTGATCTAATAATCTCCGTCCCCTGAAACACAGATTCTTCATATAATCCATCTACCAGAGTTAGTAGGGTTATTTGGGCTTTCTGGGCATCAACAATCCAGTATTCAGGGATACCCCGTGCTGCATACTCAGAGCGCTTATAGCGGTAGTCTCTATCCTCATTTACCTTTCCTGGGGACACAACCTCAACTACCATTACTGGCGACGGCATCTCTGGAGTGATTGTAGCCCGTCCGAGAGCCATCGCTTCTAATAACTCCTGCGTTAAGATCATCAAGTCAGGCAGTCGCACACGAGTCCGGTTGCCTATGACCACAAGTTCCGTATCTTTATGACGGATGAGTTGAATCGGAACAAACTTGAGAAATTGTGACAGTAGATAAAGAGAGATTAAGTTATTTCTATCGCTTTCTGGTGGCATTTGAACCAACTCTCCATCCACAAGTTCGTACTTAGTATCTGTGCCATCATCATAGGCAAGGTACTCTTCAAGGGTAAGTTTCTTGACTGCTGTGGTCATAAACCCTTTTTTTACTCTCTAAACTTATATTTTACTAATTTTTGGATATTTCAATACTGGCATATTCCAATACTCTCCCAAGCTCCCAACATTACGCTATCTCTACCAATATTTCTTTGCCGTTGGTGAATTGGATGAATTCTGAACAAATATTCTAAACTTCGGTTGACTTGTCAATAACGAATCGTTAAGATTTAAACAAAATTTTGGATACTCAATTACAGCTATGCTTCGTCTAAAGTCAATTTGTGTGTTAATGCTGGCAACATCAGCATTAAGCCTCATCTCTCACCCCGTTAAAGCTGCTTTAATTAATTTTAATTGTAACTAGATTAGTTTCAGTAATTATATTGTAAACTTTCGTTAGATATATGTGGTTAAATTTACATAAATTCCCACATTCAGAAAATATATTGTAGTGGTTGAGCGATCGCTGAAAAAATCTCATAGCCCTACAAGTATCATTCAGCGAGGGCATCGTCCTAATTAACCTGGTAGATAGTGCTGTTGACTGCTACTAACTTGGCGATTGAGAGAGACAGAATCAGCAGCAGATATACCAGAGAAATATCCGTCTTTTGAACCACAAGAAGCAATTATCCCCGCTAATTAGCTTGCGAAATAGAGCTTCTGCCGCCAGCCTTGAGGAGGGTTTCAGTACTTCCCGTGAAAAGTTCAGATGGGGTAAGGGTGATAAAGAATTATAACTTTGTTTTCAATACTGCTCGGTTAAGGAGAAATAGAGGGTAAAACAAGGAAGATTTTGTTCGCGTAAACTGTCCGCGAACAAAATAAATAATTAGACTTACTTTTTCTCTTTGAGGCTATCGTACAAGTCCACCCAATTTTGACGAAGAGAGTCGATGCACTCTGTTAAGTAATCGATTTGGGTTCTTCTAGCCACAGAAAGAACAGCATTAATATGGGCAGAGCTTCCAGCCTTACCCAAATGCTTGTATTTGCTCAATTTGTTAGGTTGAGTTGTGGAAAAAATTGGTTTGGTTGCATGTAACTTATAGTACCAGTAAGCTTGCTTTTTCCCGCGTGCTTGGTAACGCAAAACGCAACAACCAGGTGGTGCAACTTCCCCCGAAGTCTGAATTTGTTGAATGGAGAGTTGTAACGTCGCAATGGCTTGTTGTATGAGTTCGGCTCTAGAAATAATGTCAGAGTCAACCATCTGGCAAAACAAGAGTGCTTATGGTGATCGCAGTGTTCGCGTATTGATTACGAGAACAAGTCCGAATTTAGTTTATATTATTTTACAGCCAAAATTAAACGTAAGTACCGTCTTGTTAATGTCACTTGTTAACTTTGAGGTTCAACAGCCATACATTACCCCAAGCCAATTACTTCTGGCAATGGATAAAGTAATTCCATCTCAAACCATAACGAACGCAATTATCAGTACTTCTTCTGTTGGACAACGACAACGAATACTTCCGACTCATGTAGTTGTGGTTTTGGTAATAGCCATGAGTTTTTGGTCATCGGACTCTATTGTATCGGTGTTCAAAAATCTGATTCATGGTTTCGCCAGTTTACGCATACCGGAATTAATACGTTTTAAAACACCAACTTCTTCATCAATTACCGAAGCACGGCAACGAACCGGAGCATCTGTAATGACACGTTTGTTTGAGATGGTTGCAAAGCCATTAGCAACGCCTTTAACACCAGGTGCTTTTTTGGGAGGGTTAAGAATAATGGCTGTAGATGGGACAGTAATGGACATTCCTGAGACTCAAGAGAATGCCAGAGTATTTGGTTATCCAGGTTCGCGTCCTGGTACATATCCAGCATTTCCTAAAGCCAGATTAGTTTTTTTACTAGAAGCAGGGACTCATTTAATTACTGATGCATTCATTAGTCCTTATCGAATTGGTGAAAGAAAAGGAGCTTTAAAATTATTACGAAGTGTTAGTGATGGGATGTTGCTGATGTGGGATAGGGGACTACATTCATTCAAGATGGTTAATGCTGCAATTAAAAAAAAAATGCCATATTCTTGGACGTGTACCAGCCCACGTTAAATTCGAGGTCGTTCAAACTTTTGACGATGGTTCTTATTTGTCTTGGATTGGACCTGATGGTCAATCTAAAAAGAAGGGTGCAACCCGAATACCCATCCGTGTAATTGAATATGTTGTTGAAGAGAATGGGATAGAAAAAGTTTATCGTCTGATTACTGATTTGATGGATATTACAATTTTCCCAGCTTTACTTCTAGCGACTGAGTATCACCAGCGATGGGAAGCAGAGAATACTTTGGATGAATTAAAAGTTCATCTTTTAGGGCGAAAAACTCTTATCCGCTCGAAAAATCCTCGTGAAGTAGTCCAAGAAATTTATGGCTGGTTACTGGGACATTACTGTATACGTTGTTTAATGTTTCAAAGTGCTGAAAAAGTAGGATTATCACCATTACGTCTAAGCTTTACTGGCAGCCTGAGAGTGGTTAGACGCGCTATCCCTTTGTTCCAGATTGCAATAGAAATGTTCCCAGATATCAATGTATTTTTTAGCTGGTTAATTTCGGAAATAAAAGATTTAAAAATTCCACCACCACAGCACAGAAGTAATCCCAGAGTCGTCAAGAAAACTCGCTCAAAATTTCCGAGTAAAAAACGATGTCATAGAAATAATGGCACTCCTCGACAACTATTATCCTTTCAAATTTTCAGGAAAGCAAGTTGAATACATCTATTATTTAGGCGATACCGTAAATTGTTCATTCTCAATTTATAGTTCAACAGGTTAAAAATCTTCTCAGCAATTGACAATTAAATTTTTCGAGAGTGCCTTTAGGTACAAGCAACGTTTTTAGCTGTTTTTGTTCTCGTAAATCATACGCGAACAAATTATGATTTATTCCACTATCTATTTTTCCTTAACCGAGCAGTATTGACTTTGTTTTAAATGAAATACTTACAGAATAAGGCTTTCAAGGATTTTGAGCCAGGTTTTCCATAAAAATAACCGAAAAACTCTGAAAAGATTGTATTGTTATTATTCATTACATCAACATCGTCGCTATGAAAAATCTGTTGCCATTGTTCTTGAGTGTTATTTTATTAAGTAGCACATCAAGTTGTAATAAAACTAATACCAAGACTGACAATACTTCTAGTAACAATAAAACTGCCCTCTCTGAAGGCACATCTAGTCAACCAAATAATCAACAAATATCTGTACCTGCTGGAACAAGTTTTGAGACTGTTCTTCAACAAGAGATATCTACGAGTAAAAGCCAAAATAATGACCGCTTTGTTTTAGAAATCAAGAATTCCTCAACCGGAGTCAATAAAGTTCTTCAAGAAGGTCAAATACAGGGACACCTGGAAGATGTAGTCAAAGCTGCTAAAGGAAAAAAAGCAAGTTTACATTTAGTTTTTGATGATATTTCGCTTAAAAATGGTTCATCTTATCCCATTGATGCAACTTTAGTAAACACCAAGTTAGAAACAAAAACCAAAGGTAAGTTCATTCAAAATACAGGGATTATTTTAGGTGGTACAATTGCAGGTCATTTTCTTGGTAATCAAGCCAAGTTCAAGCATGGTGGGCTAGCAGGTGGTGCTGCTGCGGCTGCTTTTGTTTTGTCTAGCCCTGGTGGAGAAGTTGCCCTTAAAAAAGGTACAAATATTAAACTTCAATTGAAATCTGCTATTGGTACTACTCAATAGACCATCAGCTATGGCACACTTCATAACTTGAAACTCTTGCTATGACTGGGTAGAGGGATATAAGGTTTGTATGGTAATTTCCGCAGATGAGGAATATTTTGTATGGTGTTAACGTGCCAGAAAAGATTGACTCAACCAATATCCAATTGTCCCAAATATAATTATTGATGTTACAGGCATAAACCATACCCCTAAATTGGGATTTTCTGTAGTCGCTAAATGGAATATTTGCCATTCAATGTAAACAAATATCCAAACCATCTCACTTTTTAACCAATCCAACATTGAACAAGCAATTTGATACTGCTGCAAAGCATTTTGTTCAGTAATTACAACTGGATAATTAAATGTATTGGGATAACGACTAATAAATGTTAAAAGTCCATAAATTGCTAAACCGACAATTGGTAAGAGCCACAGAACTTTTTTGCTCCCCCAACCATCGGCTTGTCCATCAAATCCAAAGTGGACAGGTATAGTATCGGGTAATGTTGACCAAGCGTAAATAGCGATGCCGAATAATCCTACAAGTCCTACCAGTGCGCTCAAGTTTAGCATCTGTGCCGAATGGAATCCAGGAATTACAATATCAGGTCTAGCATAAATAATGCCAAATAAATTTAGCTTATTAGCTTATATCCCCCGAATATAATTCGGGGGTTTTACGCTCAAAGTTGCGGCGAATTCGGGGCAGAATTCGGGGTTTGACTTCTTGCAGGAATGCTGGGATGATGATCCGGCCTTGCAGATTGTGATTAAAAAGCTTTTGGCGAAGTTTCCACAGTGGGGAATTGCTTGTGCGGATGGGGTGTTGGTGGATTAGTGCGATCGCTTTTGTCTGAAGCAGTAGGCTCAGTTGGAATACTGCCTTCTCCCTTCTTTACGGGACTTTGGGTTTGACAAACTTTAGGGTCATGCGATCGCTCTCTCCAATAGTAACGAAGCGTTCCCTATCCTTTTGACCTTGGCTCAAGGTTGGAGGTAGTGTCCAGACTCCACCCGGATAGTCCTTAGTATCTTTTGGGTTGGCGTTAATTTCTGATTTGCCCACGAATTTGAAGCCTGCTTTCTCCACCGCAGCAATTACCCCATCTTCAGACATATAGCCAGTTTTTATACTCTCTTGTAAAGAAATGCCTGGTTTGGCGCGGTGTTCTTCCACTCCCAGAATGCCCCCTGGCTTGAGTGCTTTGTAAGCCGCCGCGTAAACCTGCTCGGCATAGCCAGCACTGACCCAGTTGTGAATATTGCGGAAGGTAACAACTAAGTCTACAGAGTTGTCTGGGGCTAAGATAAGTTCGTTTGGGGGATTGATTGGAACTGCTTTAACCTTACCAAAAACCTCTGGATTAGCTGCTAGCTTCTGTTGGAAAGCTAAGGTGGATTTACTACTACTGGCAGAGTTAGTAACTATGAGTTGTCCCTTTGATGCTAGAAATGGGGCTAATATCTCGGTATACCACCCACTCCCTGGCCATAATTCAACCACAGTCATGTTGGGGCGTAAACCAAAGAATTTGAGAGTTTCGGCGGGGTGACGGTACTTGTCGCGATCGCGATTTGCAAGGGAGCGATGACTGCTAGTAAGTATGGTTTGGAGTGTTGTTGTGCCATCGAAAGTTGGGGATTTTCCGCTCTCGTTAGCTAGAACACTGGGGGGCATCACAGATGCCAATATAAATAAAGCTAGAATCAGGATTTTTAGCAAGCTTTGGCGGTGTATAGGATTTTGTCTCATAAATGTTTTTTCTCCTTTCCGTCAGCATAAGGGCAAATAGCCCCTTCCAATCGTGTTATGCCTGATTCTCTAGGTTGTTTATCGAAACAGAATTCATTCTGTTAGCGGATAGCTAGGGTTTAGCCCATTCTGACTCCTGACCGAAGAGGAGCGATGGCACGAAGCGCCCGCCAGAAGCGATCGCACAAACAAATAACTCATAAAGTTTAGCTTTTTTCTGGTGGATCTACTTATAATGATTCCAGCATTTACCAATCACCCCCCATCACTTATGGCAATACTTCAACTGATTGAACCTGAAGTTAAAGATTTGGGTGGGTTTGTTGCCCGCCGCAGTTTGCCATATCTTCATCGTCAAATGGTTGGGCCGTTTATCTTCTTTGATCATGTTGGCCCGTCTGTTTTGCCACCCAACAAAGGTATCGATGTCCGACCACATCCTCATATCAATCTTGCCACCGTAACTTACCTATTTGATGGTGCTTTGATGCACCGCGATAGTTTAGGCACTGTGCAGGAAATTCAACAGGGTGCTGTAAACTGGATGACGGCGGGAAAAGGGATTGTACATTCGGAGCGATCGCCAGACAGTGATCGTCAAAAAGAAAGCACCATTCATGGCATTCAAACCTGGGTCGCCTTGCCTGTAGAATACGAAGAAATCGATCCAAGCTTCACTCACTATCCTGCCCAAACCCTTCCTACCTGGGAAGAGAATGGCGCTATTATCAAACTCATTGCTGGACAAGCACTTGGGTACACTTCACCAGTCAAAGTTTTCTCACCTATTCTTTATTTAGATGTAATACTGTCTGCCAATGGTCACTTTACTATCCCCACTGGTTATTCAGAGAGGGCAGTATACAGTGTCACAGAAGGTTTGAGCATTAATGGGCAACTGCTAGAGCCATATCGCCTTGCCATCCTAGAACCAGCAGATGAAATCAAGGTTTCTGCTGCTGCTCCTGCTCGGTGTATTGTTATTGGTGGTGAACCATTGGGTACACGCTACAAATGGTGGAATTTTGTTTCTAGCCGACCAGAGCGGATAGAGCAAGCAAAAGCCGATTGGCAAGATTGCCGCTTTACTAACGTTTCAGAAGAGACAGAGTTTATTCCACTGCCAGAAGTGGTGACAGAGGCTAACCCCTTCTAGTACCAGTATGGTGTTGCGGATGCGCGATCGCAAACCTAATTAAAAAAGTTGAATTATTAGTTAATTTGATGATAACTAGCTTCTCTTGGACTAAACAGTGGTATCCAATAACTCCCGTCAGCTATCTGGAACCCTCTTATCCGACCCCCATCACTTTGCTTGGAAAAAAACTGGTAATCTGGAGAGACAAACATCAAAATTGGGTAGCAATGGATGATAGTTGCCCCCATAAATTGGCGCAGTTATCTTTAGGAAGTATCAATGAAAATGGAAACCTAATGTGTCGTCATCATGGTTGGTGTTTTGATGGGGCAGGAAAATGTACAAATATTCCGATGTTGAGTGATGAAAAGGCTTTAAAAGCTGCTTTTAATAGTGAGCGATCGCAAGTAACAACATACCCTACTCAAGTGCTACAAGGATTACTGTGGATTTGGGCAGATGATAGTCCTACTGCTTTTGAAGATAGCATTTCAAAACAACCTGCCCTGATGCCAGAATCTCAACTTGATAGCTCATTGACCGATTGGTTTATGTCAGAAGTTCCTGTTGGTTACACTGTCTCTGTTGAAAGTAGTTTTGATCCTTCTCACGCTCAATTTTTGCATAAAGGAATTGCTGGATTTTCTCCAGAAAGAGCAATACCTATACAAAATTTTGAAGTGTTTGGAGAAATGTCTGCTGAAGATGGTTTTACGTTAAAACATTCTGGTTACAATATTTTTAACAAAGATATGGATGCGACTAGGAAGTTCACTCCACCCTGTTCTAATACAACCAGCTATAAATATTCTAATGGTAAATTTGCTTTATTTCAGTTGTATTTTGTGCCCACAAAATCAGGTTATTGTAAACAAATTGGTAAATTTATTGCTGATACCCTTCCACAAAAAGGTAATTTCTGGTTTGAGCTTCTGCCCAAATATTTACAAACTGGGTTAAAACATTCATCTAGCTATAAGTTGAGTAACCAAGATTTATCAATGATGCACTCTCAAGCTGTTAACGAATCTGTGGTGAATAGAACTTGGCAAAAGTCATATTTTATGCCTTCAGTAGCTGACCTTGGCATCGTTACTTTTCGGAAATGGTTAGATGAATTTGCCGGTGGTAAACCTGCATTGCAGGGAGTAGCAGAAGCACCTTTTCAAGAATTAAGTGATGAGCAATTATACGATATCTGGCACAGACATACAAAGCATTGCCCTAGTTGTCGACAATCTCTAGCTTTGATAGATAAAGTCAAAAGTTTTTGTCAAAATTTGACGCTAGGATTGACCATTTTAGCATTGTTACTAATCGTAATTAATCTACCTATAAACATAGTCATCACACCAGTTTTACTTGGTATATTAAGTTTAATTTGTGGCTATAAATTAGATTCAATTCGAGAACGCTTTCTCAGCAGTATTCCCAAAAAAGGTTTACCCGTGGTTGAATTATATGAAAATTAACATCAGAAGTTTGTAGTGGGCACTTTAGTCATCATCAAGTTTCACGCCTTAGCCCATAACTTTTACCCAACAAAGTGCGTTACTTCTCTTAATTGGATGAAGTCGAACTAAGTTGTCGAAGAAACTCAATATTCAAATCTAACTTTTCTCCTAACCAGAGAGAATAAACCGCGTGGTCTGAGACAGCATCGCCTGTCTCAGGGTGGACGAGAATATCTAATCCCTCACGATTAAGCATTAACCAAGGAACGACTTTATCAAACTGATTCGGTAAGAAAGCAACTTGATACATCCCTTTTGGGTGGGGCCCAATAGGCTTGTCAAACCAGCGTCCGAGTTGCACGTCAAATCTAGCGCCCAATCCTTCACGTACACGCGCAGCGACATCCCGACTTGCAGCATCGAAGTAAACATGAGCATGAAAACCAGCGATCTCAATGGTATCTTCTTTCATAGATCCACTTTTTGCTCTCAACTCTAATTTTGGGTAGAGGACTTTTTCTTTTTCACTGAAAAAGCGATGTCTACGACGGGCTACGCCTACGCTCAATTTTAGCCTAATACCGTGCAGTTAAGGATAGTCTGTAGCGATTTAACTCTATAGAGGCCATTAATTGAGGTAATTGGGTAGTTGAAAATAAACCAAATTCAGAATTTGGCTGGCAATGATTTATGCAATATTAGTAGTCTGTCAAGTTTAAATTAATGGTAAGCAAGTTCGTAGTAAGGACTTTAGTCCTTCTCTTCTAAACCCTAAAATCCTTACTACAAACCCTCAAAACTAGTTTGACAAAGTAGTAATTAGTTAACGCTTAAAGTACTTGTAGTTTCTTTGACAACTTCATTTTTTTTAACAGCAGCTGAAAGATGCACAATATGAACCGAACAAGAAGCATGGTGAAGAACGTAGTTACTCACACTACCGAGAAATAACTCCATTAGCCCAGAATGACCCCGCCGCCCCATAACAATTAAGTCAGTGCCAGAACTATGGGCTAAGTCACAAATAGTCCTGCCAGGATTACCAACATTTTGCGTAAATTCTGTATTTACACCTGCTGTGTTAGCTTGTGCAGAGAAAGATTGCAACATCTGGATTCCCAAATTTTTAAAGGTATCCCACTGCTTTTGGTATAACTCAAAGCTTTGACTAGTTAATCCTGGATAGTAGTCAAAATTAGACATCATAGGTACGTAAGGGCTACCCTCTTCTTCTGGAGATAGAACATGGACTAACATTAAGCTAGCTTGTGTTAACTTTGCTAAACTCAATGCTTCTTCAAAAACTTGTTGCCCTATTTCTGAGCGATCTAATGCAACTAAAATCTTTTTAAACATCATAATAGACCTCCTATTTCATTGGTAATTGGTCTTTACTGTTTCAGATTTCCAAATGCTGGATTATCAAAAATGACTAATCTCTCAACTATGTTTAGCGATTTTTGAATTTAAATATTCTTAAAGGTTTTCGCCCCATATTTATATATATAGCAAAACAATTTGAGGAACTTGTGAGGAAAGCAAACATTTATCTTTGATTACGAGGAAGTATTCGGTTTTATAATATACACTCAACTACGTATAGAATGTTTTTCAAATGCGAGTACCTTGATTCAAAGTATGGATTTATCAGATGGATTTAGTGTTTTTCACTGCCAAAAACTCATGTAATTCTTCTATACTTACTCAAGTACAGTAAATATCAGTTTATATTTTATAGACTTCTAAAAAAAGATGCGATCGCTTCATTAAGTTGGTTTATTGCTGCTTTTTGATTTATCCCTTGTCCTACTATTCCATTGTCTAGACATAAAGCAACCCAATAACCCGCACTCTTTCGCAAAACTGTTGTGTAGAATTCCATAAACATTTTCAACTTGCCACATTTTCTTGTTTTAGTGATTGATAATATTTTAGGGCTTCATCTTTTGATAGTAGTTTTTCTTCCTCTACTTCCTCTATGAGTTTTGCTAAACCGTAATTCTCAAGAATTTCTTCAATTTTTTCAAATTCAGCGATAGGAATTTGTACGGCAATAGGTTGTTGATTTTCGTCGAGAACATAATTTTTGTTAACTTCAAGCATTTTATAACTCCTATGTGTAAAAAGCTTGGTGTCAGGTAATTAGACTTTAACAGTTTATCGCGATCGCATGGATTGACCTCTCCCCCAACTCCTCTGCGAAGCGGAGAGGGGAGCCAGATTTCTCTTTCCCTCTCTTCGAGACGCTGCGCGAACGTAGGGAAGGGGGTTGTGGGGTTAGGTCTGTGTGCGAAGTGCAAGGGTGCGATTAGCAGTTTTAGGCAGTTGATTATTATTATCGTAACTTTTATTACCTTCGTCGTTTTCGTCTGTAATACCCATTTACTGGAGTTCCATTTTTTCTTATATATCCTCGAACTGGCTCATAATCACTTTGATTAGAAATACGTCTGTACTCAGCTTCAGTAAGTTTTTCCTTACTTGATATACTTAATTTTTTCGTTGTTGGTGGTGTTGGCTTAGGTGGTGTTGAGCCTTGTGGAGATGAGTGTCTTATCGGTGGTTGTATTTGTTGAGTTGGTTTTGGCGGTTTTTGCTCAGTAGACCGTCTTTTTTGATAAGCTTTCTCATGAAACTTATTATAGGAAGTTTGTATAGTGTTATCTACTTGCTCTTTTGCTCTTACAAAATTTGAAGAGTAGTTTGTAATTGTAGGATTTCTGGTAGCAAATTTTCTAAGTATAACTTGAGCCGCAGCAGCTGATGCATTAGCTTTCTGAAGTTCATAAGTATCAAGAGAATCTAGCTCTGCCAATTTTTCACATGAAAATTCATAAAAAAGTCCGAAACTACCTGCCACACCCCCTAAAAACAGCATTACCCAATACAATTGGACAAGTTGCCCTAGCGTTAAATAACCGATGAGACAAAGCAGCGCTAGAGTCCAACTCCAATCAACTATTTCTTTTATACGCTGAAAATGCTGTCGTAGAGATGACATTGATAGATTACATCAGTTATTTATTAGGGCTAGGTATATTGGTTTTAGAGCATTTCAATATAATTTGTTTAGGTCTATCAGGATTGCTTAGTAAATTTATATTTTGATTATAAGGAGTACAACCATTTTTACTCAAACGAATCCTTACATAATCTGTATTTGGTATTTGAACTCGAAAAAAACCTAAATTATCAGTTGTATCTGAATCAACTCCACCTTCAGATTCCATTGTTACTTTTGCTCCAACCACAGCCTGTTGAGAGTCTTCATCTAAAACAAGTATTTTGACACTCTTTGAATCTGAAACTTTAGAAGCTGGATTGTCATTATTTGGCTCATTTGAGATATTAAGTCCTGGAACGTGCTTTGCAGCACCATAACCTACTACAAGTAAAAAAACACTAATTGAGGCATATAGTATGGGTTTGGGTATGTTGCTTAAATCCACAGGGCTAATGTGTGTATGTTGTTACACATACATATTATCATTATTGCTTTAGCAGAATTGTATAAATTTAGTAAAAAACGCCAAGAGATTTAAAGACTTAATCTTGTCTTGTTCTTGGCGCGCTTTGTAAACTGGCAAGTTAAATTTTTCCTTAAACACTACCTACCTTGCCGCAGTAGGCATACCCAAAATATCTTCAAGTCTCGGCATATCTTCCAACGCAATCACTCGCCCTTCATCCTCAAAACCAGCAATTTGATCAAAGTTCAAATACCGATACAAATCATCTGCAAAAGGATGAATTCTACTCGCCACAATATCCAAATATTCCTGCACTGTCGGAAGCCGCCCCAGCAGCGCACAAACTGCGGCTAATTCTGCTGAACCAAGATACACTCGCGCATCTTTACCCATGCGATTATTGAAGTTGCGTGTAGAGGTAGAAAACACTGTTGTGCCATCAGCAACTCGCGCCTGATTACCCATACACAAACTGCATCCTGGCATTTCTGTTCTAGCACCCGCAGCGCCAAAAATGCTGTATACACCTTCTTCTTTTAATTGGTGTTCATCCATGCGGGTTGGTGGTGCTATCCACAAGCGAGTTTTCACTTCACCTGCACCTTCCAAAACTTTTGCTGTTGCCCGATAATGACCAATATTCGTCATACAAGAACCAACGAATACTTCTTGCACTGGATCGTTAGCAACTTCCGATAATAACTTAACATTATCAGGGTCATTGGGAGCCGCAACAATTGGTTCTTTGATTTCGTTCAAATCGATTTCAATTATTTCGGCATACTCCGCATCAGCATCACCTTCTAATAACACGGGATTTGCTAACCATTCTTCCATCTTGGCCACACGGCGCAGCATGGTACGTGGATCGTGATAGCCCCGTGCTATCATATTTTTCAGCAACGCTATGTTAGAACGCAGATATTCAGAAATTGTCTCTACACTCAGCTTAATTGTGCATCCGGCACAAGAACGTTCGGCACTAGCATCGGTGAGTTCAAAGGCTTGTTCAACTTTTAAATCTGGCAAACCTTCGATTTCGAGAATTCGCCCAGAGAAAACATTTTTCTTATTCTGCTTCTCTGCTGTCAGCAAACCTTTTTGAATTGCTACGTAGGGTATGGCATTCACGACATCCCGCAGGGTGATACCTGGTTGCAATTCTCCTTTAAATCTTACCAAAACTGACTCTGGCATATCTAAAGGCATCACACCCAAGGCGGCTGCAAAGGCCACTAATCCAGAACCGGCGGGGAAGGAAATACCCAAGGGGAAGCGGGTGTGAGAGTCGCCGCCAGTTCCCACAGTGTCGGGTAGCAGCATCCGGTTTAACCAAGAGTGGATGATTCCATCACCGGGACGGAGGGCGACGCCGCCACGAGATGCAAAGAAATCGGGGAGTTCGTGATGGGTTTTGATATCTACTGGTTTGGGATAAGCTGCTGTGTGGCAGAAACTCTGTATCACTAAGTCTGCACTGAAACCAAGACAGGCGAGTTCTTTCAATTCGTCGCGGGTCATGGGGCCTGTGGTATCTTGTGAACCAACGGTAGTAATAATGGGTTCGCAGGATGTGCCGGGACGCACACCAGGTAATCCACAAGCTTTACCTACCATTTTTTGGGCTAGGCTGTAGCCTTTGCCTGTATCAAAGCCTTCCTGGGGGCGGGTAAATACAGTGCTGGGTTCTAAACCAAGTGCAAGACGAGTTTTATCGGTAAGGGTACGTCCAATAAGTAAGGGGATGCGTCCACCTGCGCGGACTTCATCGAGGATGGTGTCAGGTTTGAGGGCAAAGGTGGAAATGACTTCGCCTGTTTCGTTGGTAATTTCGCCTTTGTAGGGATGGATGGTAATTACCATGCCTGTTTCTAGTTTGGTGACATCGCACTGAATAGGCAAAGCACCGGCATCTTCTGCTGTGTTAAAGAAAATTGGCGCGATCGCACCACCTAAAACATAACCCCCAGCGCGTTTGTTTGGCACAAAAGGTATATCATTTCCTGTATGCCACAATACTGAGTTGATGGCAGATTTACGCGAGGAACCTGTACCAACTACATCTCCTACGTAAGCTACAGGATGCCCTTTTTTCTTCAGTTCGGCAATGGTTTGTAAACTTCCTGGTTGCCGTGACTCTAACATTACCAAAGCGTGTAAAGGAATATCCGGGCGAGTTGTGGCGCTTTGGGCGGGGGATAAATCGTCGGTATTGGTTTCGCCAGGAACTTTAAAAACGGTGACAGTAATCGCTTCTGGAACTGTGGGGCGAAGGGTAAACCATTCAGCTTCCGCCCAAGAGTCAACCACCCGCTTGGCGAAAGGATTGGTTTTAGACAACTCTAAAACATCGTGGTAAGCGTCATACACCAAGAGGATTTTGCTTAAGGCGTTGGCGGCATAAGCGGCGATGGGTTCCTTTCCTTGTCCACCCATTACCAAAGGTGTTTCGGATGAGTCAGAGACGGATACAGTAGGCAATTGCAGCAAATCGATTAAAGATTGCACATTGTAACCACCGATCATTGTGCCCAGCAATTGCACTGCTTCGATGGGCGCAATCAACGGACTGGTGATTTGTTCCTTAGCGATCGCCGTGAGAAATCCGGCTTTGACATAAGCTGCTGGATCAACACCAGGAGAAACGCGATCGCTCAATAGATGTAATAATATATCCTCTTGACCCTTTGGCGGATTTTTCAGTAATTCACATAGTTCTGAGGTTTGCTTCGCATCCAATGGTAAAGGGGGAATACCGAGTGCTGCTCTTTCAGCAACGTGTTTACGATATTGTTCTAGCATTTTTATGTTCTCCATTGGGATGTTCTATCTTTAATTATGAAATATTTTTAGTCAATACTTGGCTATAAGAGTTTAGCTTACTTTTATTACTGAAAGCCTTACTGCTAATCGGTTGCTCGCAGTTTTTTTTATACTGAAAGTTTGAAAAGTATTGAGCGAATGGAATTCTAAAATTCTTGTTCTTTCTATGTCATAGTCTTGACCTTCATCTGTAAAATGGCTATCTCCATCAATTTCAATTACTACTTGTTTTTCCAGTAAAGATGTGTGTACACCGTAGCTTAAAAAAGGAGGGGACAAGAATTAAAGTCCCCCCTTTTTAAGGGGGATTTTAGGTGGATCTAAAACGTTTTGCTACCAAGAAGAGGACTTTTCAAACATCCTCTAACGCGCTTAGAATGCCGCGAAGTCTTTATTTATGCCGTCAAAAAGTCACAAGAAAAGTATAAGTTTAAACTCTATGCTTTGTGCATCATGAGCAATCATGTGCATTACCTGCTGGAAGCAAAACAGCCAGAAGATGGGTTGGCGTTGATTTACAAAAAATTATTTTCGAGGCAAAGTAGCACTAAAGCAGCGATCGCATGGAACAGGCAGTCAAGTGAAAACATGACGTTCTCTCCCGCCTGTTATACCATCAGATTAACGGGAAAGAACGTCACAGCAGACCTAAACCTCGCACTAGTAAATGATGATCAATGTCAGCTTAAAACAATCGTCCACAAGGAATTGTTCCACGACGAATCGCATGATTGCTGGTTTCGGAATCATCCGCCCAGAAGAACTGTTTTAGATTGCTGGCGCATTCAGAATTGGGCGCAATGGCGATACCTTCGTTGTTAATGTTTGACATCGAACTTGGGCGTTCGTAACCCTTGCGGATGATGAATTTGCCTTTCGTTGACGAGCCAACGGTGGTATCGATGGCGAGCAGGGTTGAGCGGTTGCTGCAATTGTTGTCGCAATACGCCCATAAAGTCTCATTATCGCGGTCGAAGGATAAATCCATGATCTTTGTATTACCACTGGCAATGGTAGCAATACGCGTATATGTAGAGTCGGAGTTGAGCGCGTAGGCATAAATTTGTCCATTTGCTTCCAATCCAACAAAAAACAATCCCGTGCCATGCAACGGATAATTGGCTGGGTTGTAGAGCTGATTGGTACTTTCATCTATGAATCCATTAGCCTGCAAATAACTATCTGGCACCCATGCGATCGATTCCAAGCCTAAATTAGTGGAGCTAACTGTTGGCAAACTAGAAGTTAAGTTCCATTCCTTAGTAGCATTGAGGGTGGTGGCACTGCTGCTGCTGTCATAACTCAGTACGCTGAAGCGGTTGGAGCCGCTGCCATCTCGCTCAGTAGAGACGTAGATAGTTGTTGAAGAAAGCTCGGCTTTGGTCACGCCTTCCGCATCTGGCGCACCAGTACCATTGGGATAGCGCAACGTTTTTCCAGAACTCCAATTATTAGTAGTATTTTTGACGAAAGTGCTGCCGTTCCAAACCAGGTTATAGAGTTTTGATGGCGAATTTTGCACTCCCCACAACACAGCTTGTTGCGTTCCAGTCGCTGGGTCGTAGAACAAACCACTGAGATTACCACCGAACTGGTTAGAGCCATCAGCAGTGACTACAGTTGTGCTGCTAGGCCATGCGCTGTAGGTGACAGAGGCCGCTACCAATTTCGCACTCAATAAACTTATGCCACAGGCAAAAAACAGCTTTGTGAGCGCAAAGGAAGATATTGCTTTACATTTCATTGTTTGATAATCTCTGAGAATCATTGAAGCCCATGAGCCATCCAATTTTCGATGTGTAAATTGTTTGGATTACGCGGCATCACAAAAGTGGTGGTGAAATTCACTCTAGCAATTGGGTATGACTTAAAAAGTTATAATTGGTTAAAATTTTGGTTAAAATTAGTTATTTTCACGAAATTTTCGCCACACCAAAAAAACTGCTTTTGGAATGTCCAAAATTGCCCTGAATACAAGGGTAATTGAAGCAGCCCAATCCACAAATCGCTATATACTATATAGTCCCAATCAAAGCCTCACAGATACATATTAAATCTCTAAAGCCTGGAAATAAAATCTTATTATCTCTGAAATTTTAATATTTATTAGAACAATCGCTGAATATAACTTAGCTTACGTTGTATCAATTAGAATTAATCATGGAGTCTCCCACAGCCTTTTTATCGCCCAACCCCAATTTTTAAGTAAGCAAGAACCTCTCAAAGTCCTCCTTAAAAAGGAGGATTTAGGAGGATCTACAACATTTTGATTTTGTAGAGGGATGTGTATACGCCGTAGCCTAAAAAAGAGGGTTTAGGGAGATAAAAAAGTGCCTAGATCACAGCCAACCAATAACTTTTAAAGCGACCTCTTAAGCTAGCTCACAAAATCGTTCCAGTTTCTTTCAAATAAACCCGTGTAAATGGTTCATCTTCAGCCAAAGTATAATCTTCAATCAACCCTTTGCGACGGATAGAAATCTCGTTGCCTTTTCTAATCACCACAGTAGAACCATCAAAGACATCCCGCGCTAGCATCATCTCAGTTTCGCTGGGATTATCCAAAACTACGATATTACTACTCCGGTAAAACATCCCCTCTTCATCTAAGATGTCTTCCGCATATTCGGCAATCAGCAAATCAACTTTGGGATGACGGAGTAAAGTTTGGACGTTGCTATTGTAATTTTTGCTTAATACTTTTTTCGAGCGATTTACAAAAACTGCATCACGACAAACAGCGCCAATTGTCCAGTTGGGATGTTGCAAAAGGATATGGTCAATCGTTGTTTGCAGTTCTTCAACTGAGATTTTATTAAAGGTGATAATCGGTATCCTCGAATCTGTACCCGACTCAAAAAAGGTTTCTAGAATATGAGAAGGTACATCAACACTTTCACCTTCAGAAGGTTTAAGATGCATTAAAACTCCTGGTGCAGCGTTGATTTCTAGGATAGCGAAGTTACTAGATTTCCAAGATTCTGAGAGACTTTTGGTAATGACATCAATACCAAGGCAAGTCAACTGGAAATGTTGGGCAATATCTTGCGCCAAGATAATATTGTCATCATGAACTGTGTGGGTTGAATCGATGCTCATACCTCCGGCTGAAAGATTGGCAACTTTACGCAGGTAAACAGTGCGTCCTTTTTCAATCACGCTGTCTAGTGATAAGCGCTGTTCCTCTAAGTAAAGTTCCATCGCTTCATCAATCTGAATTTTACTCATGGGTGAGGTGGGCGTATCTAAACGTGCAGGTTTGCGGTTCTCTAGGCGAATTAATTCTGCAAGCGTTAAGTGCCCATCACCAACAACCGATGCTGGACGGCGTTCTGTGGCGGCGACAAATCTGCCATTGACACACAACATCCGAAAATCTGATCCTGAAATACTTTTCTCAACAATTATCCGAGTTAGCTGATCTTCAGGAATCGCTGCTAATGCTCTATTATAAGCAGATTCCAGTTCTTTTGAGTCTTGTACGTCAGCCGTAACGCCAATTCCTTTGTGACCTACCACTGGCTTAACTGCCACTGGGTAGCCAATTTGTCTGGCTGCTGCCAAGGCTTCCTTTTCAGAAAAGACGATATCGCCTTCAGGGACTGGGAAACCCAAGGTTTTTAGAAATGCTTTGCAGTCATCTTTACGAGTGGTAAACTCTGAATCTAGATGACTATCACAGTTAAATGTGGTTGCTACTCCTCGGACGTGTTTTTTTCCAAAGCCGTATTGCATTAATCCTTCTTCCCACAAATAAAAGGCGGGAATACCTTTTTCGTAGGCTGTTCGCAATAGAGCGTAAACTGTGGGGCCACCATAGACAGATGCGCGAAATCTATTTTGCAGCCTCACTAGCTGCTCCTCAAAGTTAAAGTCTTCGTCTTGGGTAATGGCTTCAAACCAATCCCAAACAAAATAAACGACCTCTCTAGTTGTGCGTTCATGTAGTGATTGGACGCTAATTCGCGCGAAATCTGGATATGGCTTAACACTCCAATGCTTAAGGTGCAAATCCATATCAAGCTTTCCGACTTCGGACACAACTTGAGCAAATAGATAGGCATGGGACTCGTAGCTTTGACTGCCCAGATTTGGATAGCGATCGCCAATGCTGGCAATATAATCTTCTATGGGCAAAGGCTCTCTAGAGTCAACTAGAGCAAAGTCAAATACTAGCGCCCCTGCATCTAAATAGGGGTTGGGGCCAACATAATGCTTGAAGTTGAAAATATCAAATACATCCGTTCTTCTAGCATTAATGCGAGCTAAATCACTGCTTTTTTGTAGAACCATTGATTACGAACCTTTGGCTAAACACCCTGAAATTTCTATGCTGAGTTATCGTTACTCAGACTTGTTGATTGGAGGCTGATTCCGATTAATTGTTGGAGAGTGATGGCAAAGCCATTGATCTAATCAGAACCTACACTAACCCTATTAGTAAGCATTTTTAACTATCTCAAGGCATAATTAAATTTTTCTTCCTCAGCAAAGAATCAAGAATAGTCACTTCATCCTTATGAATGGGCAAAGATATAACCTTTGAAAGGTGCAACACGCATCCCAAAATCTGTATAAGTAAATATGCGGTATTGAAAAGACAGCAAAGCATGAATAGCACACAAGCTGATCTAAGAGATGAAATTCGAGAACTTGCTGAGGAAGCTTTTCACCAAAAGCTGATCTCTGGTCATGGTGATGGGCCTGACATAAATGAATATCAAATCGTCTACCAAGGGAAACCCAGACATCTCCCACTAGAACAAGCACGTTTTTTCTTGACTAACTTGCTTTACAGAAGTCGCATTCATTAGGATTTACCATCAGATATCTAATTTGTACCCAGCGAGAGTTAATACCAACAATTGCATGATAAATTTTCAATCGGTAATTTAGAAACGCAGTCAATAATGCCTCTAGAAAATCTCTCTAGAGGCAGTTGGTTTTAGTAATTTTATTTAGTAAAAGAAAATTAATTCTGAGGAGAGCTATTTTTCGATGTAATTTTCCTGAAAAATCTTTTGGTCTAATTGCAAGCGCAAATTTTAATACTACCTTCTATCAGGTAATCTACCACAGGGATGATTTGATAGTTTAATTGTCATGGTTTAGTGAAATTTATTAACTCACATCAGGGGGCATCATGGTGGAAAGTAATCCCAAACGGCAGTTGGTAATTATTGGGGGAGCAGAAGATAAGGATGGAGATTCTCAAATTCTGCGAGACTTTGTGCGACGCGCTGGGGGTACGAAGGCGCACATTGTCATTATGACGGCTGCGACAGAATTACCAAGAGAAGTGGGAGAGAATTATATTAGGGTTTTTGAGCGGCTGGGAGCCGAGAATGTTCGCATTATTGATACAGAAACTCGCGAAGACGCATCATCATCTACCGCATTAGAAGCAATTCATAAATCAACTGGGGTATTTTTTACTGGTGGAGATCAAGCTCGCATCACCAATATCCTCAAGGATACTGAAATTGATGCGGCCATTCATAAACGGTTCGCGGAAGGTGTAGTTATCGCCGGTACAAGTGCGGGCGCTGCTGTGATGCCAGATAAAATGATAGTTGAAGGTGATTCTCAAACGCATCCTCGAATTGAAACTGTTGAAATGGGCCCTGGTCTAGGCTTTTTACCAGGAGTGGTAATTGACCAGCATTTTTCTCAGCGTGGACGTTTGGGACGCTTAATTTCAGCTTTAATACTAGAACCTGCTGTTTTAGGGTTCGGTATTGACGAGAATACCGCTATGGTCGTAACCGATAACCAAATTGAAGTGATTGGTGCAGGTGCGGTGACAATTGTTGATGAATCAGAAGCTACATACAACAATATGGGCGAAATTTTGAAGGATGAGTCTTTGGCGATTTGCGGAGCAAAGCTTCACATTTTGCCACATGGATTCAAATTTGACTTGAAAACCCGCCAACCTATCCTAAATAGTGGCTCTGTGACTAATGTATCTGTACCTGTTGCTTGAATCAACACCTAACTTTTTACAGGTGCGTTTTACTTGAATAAATAATTAATAATTGTAGATTATTGGCATTTATCTCTTGAATATCCTCCCAAGTACTCTCAGAAGTAGGGGATACAGCCCCCCTTTTTTCAGGAAGAAAGGGGGGATTAATTTTTAATATTCCTTATCTTAACTTCAGCAAACTGTAAGGAATAAGTAATATTAACTCTACATGATGATGCACTTAATATTTATTAAACGAATTATAAGTATAGGTAATATATAAAGAAACGGCTCGGTAAATGAATTAATTATGAAGTTAAATTTGATAGAAAATTGGTATAAATAAGTAATAATTAATTCAAACTATATCTCTAATGCCGATCAACTTCTATGACAATCTACTTTTATAGCACTCGTGAAGAATATGGTTGTTTCTCTAACTTTTCGCCCCACGGTTTTCAATTAGATGGATTGTATTGGTCAACCAGCGAACACTACTTTCAAGCGCAAAAGTTTGTGGATACACCTCATTTAGAGCAAATCCGCCAAGTTAAAACACCTAAAGATGCGGCAAGAATGGGACGTGAGAGAACCCGTCCACTACGCCAAGATTGGGAACAAGTTAAAGACGATATCATGCGGCAAGCTGTGCTATGTAAATTTCAAACTCATACAGATATTAGGAATATCTTACTTTCCACAGGTAATGCAGAAATTGTTGAAAACTCACCCATCGATTTTTATTGGGGTTGCGGAGCCGATGGTAGCGGTAAAAATATGCTAGGAAAAATTTTAATGGAGGTGCGAGAGAGTATGCACCATACATACAGCGCAGATGTTGATTGTAAAAGCGTTAAATGATGCGCTAAGGGACTTCCAAGAAATAAATTATCCAAATAAACGAACCACAGAGACACAGAGAACACAGAGAGAAGAGAAATAGAGAGGGTTCTTTCGTCAGTTTTGGGACATTTTTTTATTTGGAAGTCCCTAAACAACCTGATGAAAGATACCTTCTGGTTTTGGGAACACTATATTTACCACCAGACTTCAAAGGAAGGGGTTGATGCCTAAAGGCGAATGGAATAATAGATCGAAAAATACAATTCCCCTACAATTACCCATAACATACTTAAAACCAGTGAAGCGTAATACAATTACTCATGAATTTGGCTCTGGTTCACATGCAGAAATACTACCTCCACAGGAAAATGATGACAATTTATCGGAAGCATCCAAGCTACTACGGCAAGGAATTCAACAGCAGCAAGCTGGTGAATTAATTGCGGCGTTGAAGTCTTTACAACAAGCTTTGGGGCTGTTTCAGGGAGTTGGGGATTTGCAAAAACAGGCACAGGCGCTTTCTTTTTTAGGATTGGTAACTTATAGCGCTGGAGACTATAAAGGTGCGATATCTTACTCCCAGCAGTGTTTGTCTTTGCTCAATAACACCTCAGATTTAGCATTGCAAATGCAAGCATTTTCCCATTTAGGGAATTCATACCGTCATTTGAATGACCATAACAAGGCTATTGAGTTTCTAGAAAAGTGTTTGAAAATAACGCAACAGCTGCAAGATAAACGGAGTCAAGTTGCAGCATTGAATAATTTGGGATTGGTGTATAAATCTTTGAGTAACTTTACACAGGCTATTGAGTATCAGCAGCAAAGCCTAGAGATTGTGCGAGAACTTAAAGATAACTGGGGCGAGGAACAGGTACTCAAAAATTTGGGTAATGCTTGGTATGCTTTGAATAATTATCCCAAAGCGATCGCTTATTATGAGCAGTGTGTAGTACTAGCACGCTCCTTAAAAAATGTTCGTAGTGCTTCTCAGGTACTCAAAAATCTGGGTAATGCTTGTTATGCTCTAGGTGATTATACTAAAGCTATTAAGTATTATGAAGATAGGTTGCTCTTAGCTAGAGAAATTCAAGACAAACGTAGCGAGGAACAATCTTTAGGTAGTTTAGGAGTTGCTTGTGAAGCTCTGGGTGACTATAACAAAGCAATTACATATTATGAACAGCGTTTGCTCTTAGCTAGGAATATCAAAGACCGTCGTAGTGAAGAAGAAGCTCTTGATCGTTTGAGAGTTGCTTGCTATGCCTTGGGTGATTATGCCAAAGCTATGCAATACCAGCAAGGAACATCTTCAAATAGTTAAAAACAAAAGAAGAAAACAATTCAAACTTAAAATTACTCGGATAGATCCATTGGCCCCATTCTATTTTGTTGCTGGAGATATCTGAGAACCTCTGATGTATCAACTTGGGGAAATTCCACGTAAAAATTACTCACACTCCAGAAGGGTTCTGGTGTTTCCAAGACGATTGTGCGATCGCCCCACTGTTTTAACCAAGGTAGCAATCTTTGTGGTGCAACTGGAGTACATAGCCAAACTGCTGCTGGAGACAGTGCTTTGATAGCAGTTGCCGCTACCGCTATTGTCATTCCTGTAGCAATGCCATCATCAACTAAAATAGCCGTAGCATTCTCGGCATTCACCTGCGGACAAGCAGTAATTAATTGAGCCTCAAGAGACTTAGCTTGGATGATAGCTTTATTTAAAGCCACTTCCCGCAACCTTGTATCATCTTTAAACCGAAATAGCTTTTGATCAGTCCAAAGAACATTTCCGTAAGTAGTCACTGCACCAATTGCTAACTCTGGGTTTTCTGGATGGCTAATCTTTTTCGCTACAACGATTGTCAACGGACAATCCAATAGACGCGCTATTGGTGCTGCTACTGGTATACCCCCTCTTGGCAAAGCATAAACAATTGGTACAGGTTTTATCCCAGAAGCAATAGTTTGCTGAGTCAAAACATCCTGAATCACTCGCGCTAATAATTCACCCGCATGGGTGCGATCGGCAAAAAGCGGGGTCTGTGACATGGGTTCCCCCCAGCATCTTAGGACGGCACTGCTTTTATCATGACTGAATTTTGTCTCAACTTAACTGATACAATAAGATTTTGTATAAATAATTAAGTATTCAGCAAAAGTCTATTTATTCAGATAAATCTGCAACCAGAGCAGTATTTAACTCAGATAAAACAGCTGGCGCTGATATCAAAATCCTAATTTTCATGAGCAGCGAAACTCAACTCAGCCTCTTCGACGACTCAACCTTTAACCAACGAGAACTAATTCCTACAGACGCTAAAATTGCGATCGCTCCCGGAACTTATTCCACCATAACGGAATTGACACAGCATTGCGATCGCTGCCACCGTTGTCCATTGGGAGACACTCGGACTCATGCTGTCGTCGGACGCGGTAATCTCAAAGCCCCAATTATGGTTATTGGGGAAGCGCCTGGTCAAAATGAAGACGAAACTGGTTTACCATTTGTAGGTAGATCGGGGCAATTGCTGGAAAAAATTCTGGCATCGGTAAATCTAACTACCGAGCATGATGTATATATAGCTAATATAAATAAATGTCGCCCACCAGATAATAGAGTTCCTACTCCAACAGAAGTAGCGGCTTGTCTACCTTACTTACTAGAACAAATTCGTCTAGTTGACCCTAAAATAATCTTATTAACAGGTGCAACTGCTGTCAAAGGCATAACTGGCGATAAACGAGGGATTACGAAAATTCGCGGACAGTGGCTGGAGTGGGAAGGGCGTTTATGTATGCCGATTTTTCATCCTTCCTATTTACTGCGTAATCCTTCTAAAGAAAGAGGTGCGCCTAAATGGTTGATGTGGCAGGATATCCAGGCAGTGCGGGCTAAGTTAGACGAATTCCAAAATAACAATTAAACCTCGTCTACCTTGAGAACCGTAGTTTTGTCGGTTGGGTGCAGCGATCGCGTAACCTAACATAAAATTTGGTGGTGATGTTGGGTTGCGTTTCACTCCACCTAACCTACTTGCGTGACTTCCATGACTTGAATCAAGCCCTGCTTAAGAGTGAATCGATGGCCCACGTGTTCATCGGCAAGAACTACGTAAGCCAAGTCACGCACGACCTGATGCACATCGACCAAAATGCGCCCGTCCTCCTCCGAATAAAAGGAAACCGGCTCAACGTGCGGATTGATCTCGCTCCATTGCTCCGTCCAGTAAGCGCGAACTTCTTCAGGCCCACGGACAAAACCGCCTTTGAACGCTTTCGGCCAAGCCACGTCGGGAGTCATGAGGGCAAGGGCAGCGTCAATGTCTCGTGCGTTGAAGGCCGCATAAGCCGCACGGAGCAGTTCGATTTCTGGTGCAGGTTGATCTGACATAAGAGTTATGGTGAAGGAGATGCAGCAGGACTTAACAACTTATTATACCGTTAAAGCTAAGTAGTGTTATCTTTGCGGGACACAACTACGCGCTAATTGCGATCGCCTGTTTTAATTGAGGTGGAAGCGATCGCAGTTGAGTTAAGTTAGCATTACATTAAGTCAGTCAGGGAAATTAGCCCTTTTTTTAATTAAGTTATATTTTGATTAACAAATATTCTGGTAATCGATAGCTTGCTGACAGCAAGAAAGGTAAGGGTGAGGTTCTAAGAACAACTCGTAAGCGCAGCACCACATTGATCTTCCTTTGTTAACCAACCTTTAACACCTTGATATTCAACCTGCGCCCAATCTCCCTGACAGCCTAACAATTTGACAGCCGTATTCGCAGGAATGGTTCTCACTTTTTGGCTTTCTTGACTATTACTAGCATATAAATCTACGCCATTAGTACCGTAGCCCTGTGTTGTTAAACCTAACTTTGGCACAAATACCCATCCAGTTCCTTGAAAACCATTACTAGCATTAGTAATCTGTACCCAATCTCCAGTAGCACCAATAACTTGAACTGTTTCGTTGATAGGTATTTGTCCTAAAATTGTGTTATTTGTACTTACACCACTCCGCACATTTAAACCTTGTGGATCTGTATCAGTTACGTAGGCAAGAATATCGCACTTTTGGGAATTAGTCGATTTCGCTAAAGCTATTTGATGAGCTATACCTGTATTTAGCATCACACTAATACAACTAAATACCAATCCTGTTACTAACTTTGATGGTGCCTTTTTCACTTTTTTTGTCATAATATCTGCTCAATTTTTTTGCTTCAGTACCTAAAATTTGAGTTTGATTTCTATCTCATAATCTACCCAAGCAAATTAAAGATAAGTTTATAAAATACTTATCTAAAAATATGTAATACAGACCTAACCCCCAGCCCTTCTCTTCAAGGGAAGGGGAGTAAGATTCAAAGCTTCTCTCCTTTTAGGAGAGAGGTTTGGAGAGAGGTAAAAACTATACTGCACCCAAGTAAGAACCGCTATAATTGGTCTTTCAAGACGCGATAAATCGCGTCTCTACATTAGGGTTTTGTTGCTCTATCTAAACTGTATTGATCTATAACAGGTTACTTCATATCGTAGCCAAACAAATTCGGGTCTACTTCTCCTAACTGCAACTCTGCTAAACCATATTCCGCCCATCGTCTCTCTACCATCGCCGCTACATCTGGGTCAGATTCCAAAGGCGAACCCCATTCATGATCTGTTTCCGGCGGAATCTTTGTAGTTGCATCAATTCCCATCCGTCCACCTAAGCCAATTTTTTCACTGGCAAAATCCAAGGTATCAAAAGGTGTATTTGGCAAAATAAACACATCTCGCACTGGGTCAACTTTGGAACTAATCGCCCAGACAACTTGACGCGGATCGCGAATATTTATGTCTTTATCCACAACAATTACAAATTTAGTGTATGTAAATTGTGGTAAAGCACTCCAAAACGCTAAAGCTGCCCGTCGCGCTTGTCCGGGATATGCTTTATCAATGGAAATAATCGCTGCTTTGTAACTCAAGGCTTCCATTGGGAGGAAGAAATCGACAATTTCAGATACTTGTTGGCGCAGTATGGGTGTATAAATGCGATTTAGTGCGATCGCCATCATCGCTTCTTCTTTGGGTGGACGACCGCTAAATGTTGTTAAGTAAATCGGATTTTTTCGGTGCGTCATACACTCAAAGCGTACCAATGGCGAATCCTCAACGCCGCCGTAATAGCCCATGTGGTCGCCAAAAGGCCCATCTGGTAACACTTCTCCTGGCGTAATCGTTCCTTCCAAGACAAATTCGGAATCTGCGGGAACTTCCAAATCTACAGTTTTACATTTCGCCAACTGCACACCAGAACCGCCGTATAGTCCAGCAAACAGCCATTCTGATAAATCTACAGGGATGGGTGTGGCAGCTGCCATAATAATTAGAGGATCTACACCAAGTGCGATCGCAACTTCTAATTTTTTCCCACGTTCGGCTGCTTTTCGCAAATGCCTCGCCCCACCCCGCACCGATAACCAGTGAACCGTCATCGTATTTTTAGATTGTAGTTGCAAGCGATACACACCTACGTTTGGTGTACCCGTCTCACAATCTTTGGTAATTACCAGTCCCAGCGTGATAATCTTGCCAGCATCACCAACATAAGGACGTATCAAAGGCAACTTATTTAAATCTAAATCATTACCTTGAAGCACAACTTGCTGACAAGCGGGGAAAAAGTCTCGTCCTGGTTTCGCCTTCACCACATCAAACAATACTTTCCCAAAATCTATCGCCTGGGAAATCTTCTTCGGTGGTTTTGGCTGTTGCAGCATACTTAATTTTTTCCCCAGGGTTTCCAACTCCTCTGGATGCTGCATATTCATCGCCCAGCAAATCCTTTCCACAGTTCCCATCAAATTCACCGCCACCGGAAAGGAAGCGCCTTTGACGTTTTCAAACAACAACCCTGGGCCACCTTTTTGCAGCATTCGGTTGGAAATCTCAGCAATTTCCAATTCTGGGTCAACTAAAGCTGAAATCCGCCGTAATTGTCCCTTTTCTTCCAGAATTTTAATGAATCCCCGCAAGTCTCTCGCCATTGTTCTAATAAAGCTGATTATTTAAGAAGTGTGAAGCGCTTTCTTATATTATGGGGTATTAGGGATTGGGCACGGGGCACTTGTACTGAGCGTATCGCTAAAGCGAAAGCTCCGCTAACGCGTAGCGTCTCGTAGAGAAGCCGTAAAGCCTGCGGCATAGCTACGCTTATGGCGCAGCCTCTCCAAGAGTTGTATTGGCATTGGGAAAGGACAAGGAAGAATGCGTTCTATAATTTTCCCTTGTCTCTATCCTTCACTCCGTCATCTACCCATTTGGGAAATTCTTGGTTTTAATTGGAAATTAACCTATTTAGTCACTTTTCTTAACTGTCTTTTCCAAAATATTTAGTTATTGTATCTAGGGATACGCATTTATTTTTTATAAATAAGCGCTAACCTAATCAAACATGGCCAGAATATACTATACCTTCCTAGCAGGCGGTTTTGTTATATGACCCCTGCTAGGTTTATTTATTACAAGCTTTTACTGTGCCTTTTTTTGGGATTTTTCTGAATTTTTGTGAGTTTGCGTTAGTGTAGTCCAACCCAAGCATCGCCAAAAGCATAAATTTTTGATACTGACAAGGGAACTTTTGAAAGTTTGGGCATCTGAAACATAGCTGAAAATTGCTATTTATCCGAATTCACAACTTTTCTAGAATTTTAAAATATCTAATGATTCTTCTATTTCTAAATCTAATATTCTTTCTCGTGTATCTTTGAGTGCTTCTAGCTTACCTTCTTTACGATATATGTCTGCTGCTTTCTGAAAATCTTCAATTGCCCCCTGTCTATCTGCTATTTCTAAACGAATATTGCCACGATTGTAATAAGCATCGGCATAATTATAATTAATTTGTATGGCTTGAGTATAATCTTCAATTGCTCTCTCAAAATCTCCTAAGTCAGAATGAGCATTACCACGGTTATAATAGGCATCGGCATAATTAGGATTAATCTGTATTGCCTGTGTATAATCTTCAATTGCTCCTTCAAAATCTCCTAAATCAGAACGAGCATTACCACGTTTTTTATAAGCTATGGCATCTTTTGGATTAATCTTGATTGCTTGAGGGAATCCCGGTTGAGAACCTAATAAATAACGAGCAATCCCATGGTTTTTATAAGCATCAGCATAATGAGGATTAATTTTAATTGCTTGGGTATAATCCTCAATTGCTCCTTGATTATCTCCTATATGAGAACGAGCTTCAGCCCGGTTTTTATAAGCTACGGCAACATTAGGATTAATTCTAATAGCCTGAGTGTAATCATTAATTGCTTCTTCTAATCGACCTAGTTGAGACAGAGCTAAACCTCGTTTATTGTAAGATTTAGCATCCTGAATATTCATCTGGATTGCCTGAGAATAATCTGCGATCGCAGCTTCGTAATCACCTATTTGATAGTGAGTCAAACCTCGTTTATAATATAAATCAATATCGCTAGATGTAACTTTTAAGGCTTTACTATAGTTAACGATCGCATTTGTATATTCTCCTTTTTCAAAATATTCATCCCCCAATTTTGCATAAAGTGTATTTAAATCTTCATTATTATTATATTCAGGTTGAAAAAAAGATTTGAGTAACTGATTATTGGTTGGCTTAGATAAGATTTCTTGCTTCGGAAGATATTTGTAAATTGATGGTTGTTGTCTAGAAGAATTATTTAGAGAAGATTGTAACTGTTCTAGATAGCACCATAAACCTCCACCATACAACAACTGGTCTATGCCAAAAGAAATTTTACCAGTCTTTAACTTAATCATTCGGGTTGGGAGAAACCCAGCCAAAAAAAGGTGATACTGAGATTGTGCTTCACTTACATCTTCTTGAATCAAAATGCAAACTACAACTGCATTTTTTTCAACTTCTTCAGAACTGATTGACCATCTAACTCTATCAATATTACCGTGACGAGATTTAACCTCAATACCAATAGAGGGGTCAGAAGTCAAGGTAAAATCTATATTGCCATCGCCGCCGAATCGCTTTTCATAATCGACTTCGGTAATAAAATCTGCTAAACGTTCCTTGACAACTTCCTCACCCAACTTCCCTTTAAGATAGCTAATAAACACGTCACGGACTGGCGAAACACGCTTATATTTCTCAGCCATCAACCAGCAAAATTCCCGTAGTGCCTTTAATCTGTCTCCAGAGATTATAGTTAATTCACTATATTGACCTTCGGTTTCACAATGAAGCAGACAACCAGATGTTAACCTTTTAATAAAATCAGACTGTAGCGATCGCAGTAGTGTAATCCAGTCCATGTATATTTCTGCGAATCTTTTGATGAGATTATTCTATGAAAATATCCAGTCGCCGTAAACCTTTTAATTAGCTTTACAAAATTTATATCAGTTTAGGTGCGGCCATGTCTGATTATGCCAAAGTTTTGACTGCTAGGGAAGAGTGTAAGAGTGCGTAGGCGTAGCCCGTCGTAGACATCGCTGGGTGAATAGCCAAAAACACTTATCGGGTCGTTGAATCTCAACTCCACAGTTTTGGCGTGCTTAACCCCAGTGGAAATCCACTCTCACCATCTAATACCAATGTAGGATGGATACACGGTAGGTAAAGGTACGGGGAATCGCTTTCTCGTGTCGCTAACGTAATTCGTAATTAAGTTTTATAAAATAGATTTAAAAAAATCACAAAACTTGCTAATGACGAAGAGGGAAAATTGAACTATTAAAATTTGTTAAAACTTATGAATTCTGAATCAAAATTATTTAAGAAACAAATCATAATGTTCAGTAATTTCTAATTAACAATGTGCTTGGATATAAGCAGCAGTTAGGAACTTTTATATATGAATTACGATGCTTTCATTGTTCCACCAGGTTCAAAGATTTCTCTGAAAAAAAACTATGACCCAGCTTATAAAGCTGATTTTAATGAAAAAGCTGATGCTGCAATTAAATTACAGGCAGATATTGAGCGATTAGCGAATTTTCAAAATATTCTCTATGCTCAAAATACCTATGCCTTGCTGATTATTTTTCAGGCAATGGATGCTGCTGGTAAAGATAGCACAATTAAACACGTGACCTCTGGTGTGAATCCACAAGGATTTCAGGTATTTAGTTTTAAGGGGCCCAGTGCAGAAGAATTAGACCATGACTACCTGTGGCGAACAATGAAGGCTTTGCCAGAAAGGGGTCGAATTGGGATATTCAACCGCTCATATTATGAAGAAGCGCTAGTAGTTCGTGTTCATCCAGAAATGTTAAGGAAGCAACAACTTCCTCATTTTCCTAATGGAAATAAGATATGGAAGCAACGCTTTGAAGAAATTAATAATTTTGAAAAATATTTAGTAGACAATGGTGTGATCGTTCTGAAGTTCTTTCTTAATGTTTCTAAATCAGAGCAGAAAAAACGTTTTTTAGAACGGATTGAATATCCTGAAAAAAATTGGAAGTTTTCAGATAGCGATGTCAAAGAAAGAGCTTTTTGGGATGATTATATGAATGCTTATGAAGATATTTTTAATAACACTAGTACAAAATCGGCCCCTTGGTATATTATTCCTGCTGATCGCAAATGGTTTACACGTCTGGTAGTCGCCAATATTATCTGCACTAAACTAGAAGAACTCAATTTGAAATACCCGATAGTTAGTGACGAACATAGGCAGCAACTTTTGGAGGCAAAACGCATTTTAGAGCAAGAAGATGAACAGACAAGCTTAACAGATAAAGGCAAAAAAAAGTAAATTAGTTCAGATATACTGTATAATTTATGTAAAAGAAAGATGAGCAATCGTAAATTTATTAATACTCCCTGTAACTAATAAGTTTAGTTGGTACTGACAGCCGAAAAATCATGATTCAGATGGCAGAAGATGCCAAGAATAATCCACCCCACTTTACTAATGCTGCCTTTGATATTGTGGCGATCGCAGCCTCAGCCGGTGGTCTAACTGCTCAAATTAAAGTGCTATCGACCCTACCCGCACAATTCCCAGCCGCGATCGTTATTGTGCAACATATTTCTCCTGAACATCCGTCATTCATGGCAGAAATTCTCAGTCGGCGCACGGATATTAACGTCAAGCAGGCAAAGGAAGGAGATAACCTCACCCCAGGAACGGCTTACATTGCTCCACCTAATCGTCACTTGTTGGTTAACGATGACGGCACACTTTCCTTATCACAGTCGAAATTAGTACATTTTTTACGTCCTTCGGCTGACTTATTATTTGAATCGGTTGCAGCCACTTACAAAGAAAGAGCGATCGCCATCGTCCTAACTGGAACGGGTAGCGACGGCGCGATGGGAGTAGAAGCAATCAAAAAAATGGGTGGTACTGTCATTGTCCAAGACTTAAAAACCGCCGAATTTTCCGGGATGCCCTCAGCTGCGATTCAAACTGGCAACGTAGATTTTATTCTCCCCCTAGATGAAATCTCCAGCGCTCTGGTGACTTTAGTCATGGGAGAATGTAACTAAGCTAAGAATTAGGGGGCAGAGGAAATATATTTTGGAATAAAAATGAGTCTTTGATACTCATTAATGAAGCTTAGAACTCCTTTAATAAGTAAGTTCGCGTAAATAATTGTCGTTGGGATAAGGCAATAGGCAATCTTGCTACAGGTATAAGAGTTTTAGCCTAGTTGATTTTTCTTTACATAGTTTGATTTTATTGTGCCAACTTACTTAAGCCTTTCATACTCATTAATAAAGCTTATAACTCCTTTAATGAGCCTTTGATACTCGTAGACAAGTATAAAAACTTTACTCTTATGCCCCCTATCCCCTACGCCATACCTTATGACTTCCGCAGACAGAGATCCCAAATTTGAAAATCTACTGATTTATCTCAGACAAAGCCGGGGATTTGATTTTACAGGCTATAAACGCTCGACTTTGATGCGCCGAGTCCGCAAGCGGATGCAGTCATTGAACATAGAAAACTTTGAAGAGTATTTAGACTACCTAGAAGTTTATCCAGAAGAATTCAATTATCTTTTCAACACTATCTTAATTAACGTCACCGCTTTTTTTCGAGATTCATCAGCTTGGGAATACCTAGCAGAGGAAATACTGCCTAATCTGATTAGGAATAAAAATACTTCTGACCAAATCCGCATCTGGAGTGCTGGCTGTGCTTCTGGGGAAGAAGCTTACACTTTAGCAATGTTGATGGCTGAAAGATTGGGAGCAGAGGAATTTCGCCAACGGGTGAAAATCTATGCCACAGATGTAGATGAAGAGGCTCTCAACCAAGCTCGTCAAGCTACGTATTCAGCAAAAGATGTCCAGGCGGTAGCAGATGAACTGCGGCAGAAATACTTTGAGATTGTCGGTAATCGCTATGTCTTCCGTCAAGACCTGCGACGCTCAGTGATTTTTGGTCGTCACGATCTGCTTCAAGATGCGCCCATTTCGCGCTTAGATTTGCTGGTTAGTCGCAATACATTAATGTACTTTAATTCTGAGACTCAAGGGCGAATTCTGGCGCGGTTTCATTTTGCACTTAATGATACTGGTTATCTATTTTTGGGGAAAGCAGAGATGCTATTGATGCATTCTAGTCTCTTTACCCCAATAGACTTAAAAAACCGGATATTTAGTAAGGTATCGTCGGTTAATATACGCGATCGCCTCCTAGTTATGGCAAATTCAGTAGATGACGAATCTAGCAGCCGTGTGTCTCGACATTTGCGGCTGCGAGAGATGGGTTTCGACACATCACCAATTGCCCAAATAGTCATTGATATCAATGGCTCTCTAGTAATGCTGAATGAGCGGGCACGGACTTTGTTTGCCCTTTCCCCCAAAGATTTAGCTCGTCCTTTCCAGGATCTAGAACTTTCCTATCGACCGATTGAATTGCGATCGCTAATTGAACGGGCTTATGCCGAACGCCGCCCTGTCAGCCTGACAAATGTAGAGCGCTATTTGTCTAACACAGAAACTCAATATCTGGATGTGCGAATTACGCCTTTGCAAGAAACAGACACCAGTTTTTTAGGTGTTAGCATCTCCTTTCATGATGTCACTCGTTATATTAAACTCCAAGATGCTCTGCAACGCTCGCAACAGGAATTAGAAACTACCAACGAAGAACTCCAATCTACCAATGAAGAATTAGAAACTACTAACGAAGAACTCCAATCCACCAATGAAGAATTAGAAACTACCAACGAAGAACTCCAATCCACCAATGAAGAATTGGAGACAATGAATGAAGAACTCCAATCGACTAATGAAGAATTACAGACAATTAATAACGAACTGAGCGAACGCACCACAGAACTTAATCACACAAATATTTTTTTGATATCTATTCTCAGAAGTCTCCAAACTGGAATAGTGGTAATTGACGGCAGCTTTAACATCTCAATTTGGAATTACATGGTAGAAGATTTATGGGGGCTGCGAACTGATGAAGTTCTAGGAAAGTCTATTTTCAGCCTAGATATTGGTTTACCCGTCGAGCAGTTGCGATCGCCACTCCGCGATTGCCTATCTGGTAAAAAACAATTTCAAGAAATGATCCTTGAGGCTACCAATCGTCGAGGTAGGCAAATAAAATGTTACCTGGCAATCACCCCGTTACTTGGCATGGATATACAGGGAGCAGTTTTAATGATGGCAGATGTAGAGAGAGTCCATAGTATGATTTCTAGTCAAGATATGGAGGAACGGCGGCAGCAGGAATGAAAGTCCCGGCAAGCAGGGGACTTGGGGATAAATCATACTGAATTCTGACTCTTGAGTTGTGAATTCTCCTTGAGAAAAATGCTTAAGTGAAAAGTATTATATTTAACTTGTGATCTCTCTGGTTGCTTTACTGAAGGAAAGATCAGTTTTTCTGCTGACTTTCTCAATCAAAGTAATCATCACAGAAGGCAGCAAATGACCAATGAAAATTTTGAACAAGCAATTGTCGAGGCGCATAATCGACTAGAAAAACTCTTGCAGCTTGCAGGTATCACGATGGAGCAATCCATAGAGTCAGACTATCCTGTAGAGCTTTTACAACAAGCGATCGCCGAAATCTCTATTTCTTTGGAAGAGTTACACCAGCAAAATGAGGAATTGATTGCTACACGCCATTTGGTAGAAGCTGAACACCAACGTTATTACGATTTATTTAACTTTGCCCCAGACGGTTACTTGATCACAGATGCTACTGGAATTATTCAGGAAGCTAACTATGCTGCCGCTAACTTATTGAATGTGCGCCAGTCTTACCTGATTGGTAAACCAATGGCTGTGTTTGTGCATCAGACAGAACGGCAGAAATTTCGTCAAATTATGCTGCAATTGCAACAACAGGGGCAAGTCAAAAGAGAAGAGTTACGGATTTTTCATAATGAAAGAACTATAGATTTTCCGGCAGAATTAACTGCGATCGCAGTGGAAGATAGTCAGGGTAAAACTGGAAACTTGCGCTGGCTATTCAGAGACATTAGCGAACGCCACCAAACAGAACAGAAAATCCGCGAACAAGCTGCCCTACTGGACATCACAACAGACGCAATGATCGTACAGGATTTGCATAACCAAATCTTATTCTGGAACCAAGGCGCAGAGAAGATGTACGGCTGGCAAGTTCAGGAAGCTCAAGGAAACAACGTCTGGGAACTTTTATATCGAGAACCCGCACCTCTACTGTCAGAAGCTCTAAAAACTGTTGTTGAGCGGGGAACCTGGCAGGGAGAGTTATGTAAATTCACAAAAAATGGTAGAGAACTAATCATCGCTAGTCGATGGACGTTAATGCTCGATGCCGTAGGCTTACCTAAATCGATCCTGATTCTTGACACAGATATCACCGAGAAAAAACAACTCGAAACCCAGTTATTGCGTAGTCAACGTTTAGAAAGCTTAGGTACTCTCGCCAGTGGTATTGCTCACGACCTCAACAATATTCTCACCCCAATGATGGGAATTGCTCAACTACTGCCCCGAAAATATCCCCATCTTGATGACCTTTCGCTGCAAATGCTAAATATCCTCGAAACCAATACTAAACGGGCCAGGGATTTGGTGCGGCAAATTTTGTCATTTACCCGTGGTTCCGAAAGAATATGCACAATTGTGCTGGTATCGCAACTAATAGAAGACATCAAGCAGATAGTCCAACAAACATTCCCCAAATTTATCGACATCAACATAGATATAACGCCAGATATCGGCATTGTTCTCGGAGACAGTAGCCAACTGCATCAGGTATTGATGAACCTAGTAATCAATGCTCGTGATGCTATGCCCAATGGCGGTAAACTCTCTATTTCTGCCAGCAAGGTATTCATTGATGAAAATTATGCCAGGATGCACATAGGGGCAACAGTTAATTCATACGTGAGAATTACGGTTACTGATACTGGAGTTGGCATTCACTCAGAAATTATCGATCGGATTTTTGATCCCTTTTTCACCACTAAAGAAGTGGGTCAGGGGACAGGACTGGGTTTATCTATATTAATGGACATCATCAACAGCCACGACGGTTTTTTGGAAGTAGCCAGTCAGGTAGGAATTGGGACTACATTCAAAGTATATTTACTAAGTCAGGAAGGCACTACTGCTCAAGTAATAGTAGATGAGATAAAGCTGTCAACAGGTCAAGGAGAATTAATTTTAGTTGTTGATGATGAAGTAGCCATCACTGAGACGACCAAAGCCACACTGGAAATCTACAAATATAAGGTATTGACCGCCCAAGATGGGATTGAGGCTCTTGCTCTCTATACTCAGCACAAAGATGAAATTAGACTGGTGCTGATGGATATGATGATGCCCGCAATGGATGGAAAAACAGCCATCGGCACCTTGCAAATCATCAACCCGCAAGTGCCAATTATTGCCATGAGTGGATTAGCTACGGCTGAGACATTAGTGCAAACAACAGGTCTTAGTATCCAAGGCTTTTTAGCGAAACCATTCAGTACCGATGAATTATTGAACAAAGTTCAAAAAATATTCCGCTAAAATCAATTTGCTAAGGTACTCAGCTAAATTAACATTCTGGAGTTTTGTGACTCTGTGCTTATTCAATTACAGACTATCAACGTCCTAAAACAGCCTACTAGCTCTGCTTGGGTTGAACAAGCGATCGCTAACCTAGACATCATCTTACTCGACCATTCCCACTGCGAACGTAAAGCAGCAGGTGTGGCTTTGAATATGATGTTTCGCTACCCTTCCAATACTAAAATGGTGCGGGAACTAACTGCGATCGCCCGCGAGGAACTAGAACACTTTGAGCTAGTTAACCAATGGTTAGAACGCCGGAATATTCCCTTAGCTCCCTTACCACCGCCTCCCTACGGCGCAGGTTTAAAAGCTCAAGTTCGCCCAAAAGAACCTGAGCGATTTCTGGATTCCTTACTAGTCACTGGTTTAATTGAAGCTCGTTCTCACGAACGTCTGGGACTATTAGCTGCTCACTGTCCAGAGCCAGAGTTAGCAAAATTTTATCGTGGCCTAATGGCATCCGAAGCGCGTCACTACGGTATATATTGGGTTTTAGCTGCTACTTATTTCGACAGAGAAATTGTCATGCAACGGCTTGATGAATTAGCAATTGTCGAAAGCGAGTTGCTGGCGACTTTGCACCCAGAACCTAGAATTCACAGTTAGTAGACTAAGGCAACAGATATGAAGCTTCAGCTAACACACCTGAGACTACTTGTCTCCAACTACAAAGATTCTTTTCTGTTCTACCGGGATCTGCTGAAATTTGATGTCGATTGGGGCGATGAAGAGAGCGGATATGCTGAGTTGAATACCGGATATCTCAAGTTGGGTTTGTTCAAAAAAGAATTAATGGCTGAAGTAGTTCCAAGAATTGAACAGCCTTCATACATTGTCAATCGAGATAAAATAGTCTTGGTTTTCGCAGTCGATAATGTGGATGAGGTTTATGAGCAAGTAAAAAATCAGAATTCGATCGTTGTGACGGAACCGCAAGATCGCCCAGACTGGGGAATTCGCACCGCTCATTTTCGCGATCCTGATGGCAATCTCATCGAAATTTACAGCAATCTAGGAATTGTCAGTTAAAAATTGGCTGTCAAAAACTATCCCATATCTAAACTACAAATTTAGCTTTAACAGTAAACCTATTGCACTATAACTAGGGGACATGTTCTCAATCCGTCCCCTACAATTATTAGGTGTTTCTAGCCTTTGAAATTCCTTGATCGTTAAAGTTAGAATAATATTTAATTACAATTCTAATCATGCTAGCTTCGACTATTCAGGTTCACTGTCTATGTAAATGCTGGCTTTTTTTGAAGACTCTATTTATAAACTTCATATAGGAATCTGCTTTGATTTTTGTTCGCGCAGTTTGGCGGTAATAAAAAGGCTTTTTGAGTTGTACAGAGTTTTTTCAAAAATAAAATGTGAGTCCTAAACCTTATCTACCCTGAGAACCGTAGTTTTGTAGTAGTTTTGTAGGTTGGGTGCAGCGATAGCGTAACCCAACATAAATAAGGTGGTAATGTTGGGTTGCGTTTCACTCCACCCAACCTACATAAATATATCTTTTAAAAAACTCTAGGTCTCAATATAGATGAGGCTTATATACATAAATTTGCTAAAAGAAAAGGCAATTTTTATATAAATTCATATTTTATGAACTAAACCTAAATTAAATAAAGCATAACCCAAACTTAATCAAAATAAAATACTTTTTCTTCAGCATTATGTAAGTAACCAAATCATCCTCATGACATTTTCAAGACGTAAATTCTTTGCAATCGCAGGTACAACTGCTGTCGGCACCTTGATGGTGTCTCCTATGAAGGGTCTTCTTGCCCAACAAGCCTATGGATCAAGATATGGCATAGGATATGGGCCACTTTTACCAGATCCCAATGGCTTGTTAGATTTACCAAGTGGATTTCGGTATCAAGTTATATCTCGCACAGGCACTCTCATGAGCGATGGCAGTCTAGAGCCTAGTAATCATGATGGAATGGCAGCTTTCCCTGGGCCCAGAAACACAATAATCCTGGTTCGCAATCACGAACTTAGCAATACTTCTGGTACAAAAGTACAAGTGCCCAATCCCTACGATCCTATTTGCAGAGGTGGCACTACAACTCTGATTGTTGGACGCGATCGCAAACTGATCAAAGAGTTCAGTTCTCTTGGTGGAACCATTCGTAACTGTGCAGGTGGTCTAACTCCTTGGGGTTCATGGATTAGCTGCGAAGAAGATGTAACCATACCGACTGCAACAAATGGAGTCACTAAGCCACACGGTTATAACTTTGAGGTTCCAGCTAAGGCCACCTCTCCTGTTGAGGCAATACCTTTAGTTGAAATGGGACGGTTTAATCATGAGGCTGTAGCTGTAGATCCCAAAACTGGGATTGTTTATCAGACTGAAGATAGTGGAAGTAGCCTCTTCTATCGTTTTATCCCGAAACAGTATGGCAATTTAAAGGCAGGAGGCACTCTCCAAGCTCTGAGGATCAAGGATAGACCAGAGGTTAACACCACAACCGGTTTTGTAGTCGGACAGAAATGGGATGTAGATTGGGTAACTATTCCTGAGCCAAACCCTACTACTGTAGATAATGTCAGAGTCCAAGGTCGTAGCTTAGGTGCAGCCCGGTTTAACCGTGGGGAAGGCATTTGGTATGACGACAACAAGGGCAAGAAAGACAAAAACGGCAAGGATGACAAGAAGAGCAAAGGTGAATTTTACTTCACTGCTACAAGTGGTGGCCCTGTAGGGGGTGGTCAGGTATGGCGCTACATTCCCGGTGAAGAGACAATTGAACTGTTTGTCGAGTCTCAATCTAAAGATGAACTCGATATGCCCGATAACCTAGTCGTTGCACCTTTTGGCGATCTTATCCTCTGTGAGGACGGAAGCGGTGACAATTTCTTGATAGGTATTACTCCCGATGGTGAAATCTACAAATTTGCACGTAACGCCCTCCAAACTGGTGAGTTTGCTGGAGCCTGCTTCTCACCTGATGGTGATACTTTGTTCGTTAACATTCAAAGCCCTGGTATTACTTTAGCTATCTGGGGCCCTTGGACAGGTTATAGAGGTTATAGAGACTAAGATTAATGTCAGCGCTCGCTATATCGCTGAATTATCCTTGCTAAATAGACTTGGGGAGGGGAAGATAATTCCTCTCCCCAAGTCTATTTATTGACATCTTGAGAGTACCGCCTAAAACTGACCATGCAAGAATTGCTATTTGCTGAGTAAATTGGGATATAGAACCAGAAAATTTTCTGTGTAAACTTGACCAGCAAATGGTAATGAAAAACTATTATCAAGATTTTATAATTCGTGATTGGGTCGCAAGCGATCGCACCAGAGCCGCCGAAGTCATTAGTTATGTATTATCAGAATACGGTCTGGGTTGGGAACCCAAGGGCGCTGACCGAGATGTGCTAAGAGTTGAGGAATGTTATTTAGCTACTGGGGGGGAGTTTTGGGTAATTGAACACCAAAGCCAGTTAGTAGGAACTGGGGCATACTACCCCATACAGCGAGGTGAAAAAGCTGTAGAAATCCGCAAAATGTATCTTTTACCCAGCATCAGGGGTTTGGGATTAGGGAAATATTTGTTACAACAGCTAGAAGCAGCGATCGCAAAGCGTGGTTTTGAGCAAATTTGGATTGAAACCGCCAGTGTTTTGGTGGAAGCAGTCAAGCTGTATGAAAGCAACGGCTACACTCCAACGACAGGAGTAGAAACAACACGCTGCGATCGCGTGTATTTTAAGTCATTAGTCATTGGTCATTAGTCATTGGTCATTGGTCATTAGCTAAGAACAAAGGACAAGTGACAAAGGACAAGTGACTAATGCCAAAGGACAATTCTAAATGCACACTTGGATTAAAAATCTCACGGGCTTACTTAATCTTTTTCTCCAATCCCATTGTTCACTATGCCAACGTGCAACTTCCCAAGAATTTTGTCACAACTGCACCAGACAACTCCAAAAATGTCAACGTCAAGACCCAATGTCTCTATGGAAAGAGCCAATACCAGTATTTGGTTGGGGGGAGTATGGTGGACCAGTGAAACGAGCGATCGCTGTGATGAAATACGAAAATCAACCCCAAATAGCCCGCCCTTTGGGTCAATGGTTAGGAGAAGCATGGTTGTTAAATTCACCTAAGCGAGATAGCCAGCCTGTGGTGGTTCCCATTCCCCTGCACCCTAGCAAGCAAAAGCAACGTAAATACAACCAAGCTGCACTAATAGCACAAAGCTTCTGCGAAATAACTGGATTAAAATTGAAACTAAACGGTTTAGCCAGAGTCCGAGAAACTGAAGCGCAATTTGGTTTATCGGTATCTAAGCGAGAAAAAAACTTGGCTCAAGCTTTTGCTGTCGGACAAGAATTTCGCGATCGCCCCCCAAATGTTCCTGTGCTGTTAGTGGACGACATTTATACTACTGGTGCTACTGCCAGGTCTGCTGTGCAAACTCTTCGTCAGTATGGAATAGTGGTCTTAGGATTAGTAGCAGTAGCCACTGCCGTTAAAGACGGATAAATTCCAAAATTAATGAGCTAAATTGAACAGATAAGCGCATAAATCGACCTAATTACTCTATTTTTGTGGAAAAAATTGCTTGAAATGTATGAATAAAGTTTTTGCGGCGGGTTTAAAACAACTCATAATTATTCCTGCCACATTGCTGGCAATAGGTGTAAGTACAAGCGCAGCTTTTGCTCAAAATAAGTTGTATAGTCCAATTCCTTTATCTAACAGTACTGAACTTTCCGATAGCCTCTCAGATAAAGACATTCCCACAGGTCAAGGTGGGTTTGCTCGTGATTATACTGTGAAGTTACAAAAGGGCGATAATTTAGCAGTTGATCTGTCATCTGAAAATTTTGACAGCATCATTACACTGCTAGCACCTGATGGATCGACTCTGGCAGAAAATGATGATGGCCCCGATGGTAGTAGCAATTCCCTACTATTTACCCGCATCGTAGAGACAGGGAATTATGTGATTCGTGTCCGGTCTTTTGGGGAAACTGGGGTTGGGGCTTTTAAACTCAAGGTGACAAAGTTGCAACCGATTAAATAATTGGGAATTGGGAAGAGGACTTGGGGACAAGGAGAATTGGGGACAAGGGGAAAGACTTATTTCAAGTTCTCACCTCTTGTCCCCTTGTCCCCACATCTTAAAAAACGGTCATCACGCAAAGAAATAAGGCTTCAGTCCACTCGACGACTGCACCGTAGGTGTCTCCGGTGTGTCCGCCTAATTTGTGGTTGAACCATGCACCGGTTAAAGTAGCGATCGCACTTCCAGCAATTATCATTGCCAGTGCCAGAAGTAATTGCTGTTTATCTATCAGCACAAGTAAACCACTCAAACCAAACAATAACAACAATCCTGGTAACAAATCTTTGTAAGAACGAATGGCTTGTTTGTGAAATGCACCTTTGCCGGTTGGTTTCAGATAAGGATATCGCGCGATCGCTACCTGTTGTCCCCAACGTCCCCAGCCACAAGCAGCCATCAGTAACAAACAACGGTTTTCTGGCATATCTGTTAAGGCTGTTATTTTGAGTAGCACCAAGGCGATCGCAGTCATTGCTCCAAATGCACCTGTAGCACTATCTGCCATCACCTCCAGCCGCCGATTTGGGTCGCCCACTGCTAAACCATCGGCAGTATCCATTGCCCCATCTAAGTGCAGTCCTCCAGTTATGCCAATCCAAATACTTACTACCAAAGCACTACGAGTTAACACTGGCATCCCAAGATAATCCATCCCCGTATCCAGTAACCCTAAAATTCCCCCAATTATCAACCCTACAAGCGAAGCAAGACGTGCCACTCCCTGAAAATCTAATCCGTTCAAATACGGCAATGGAATACTTGTGTAAAATATAATACTAGCTGCCAGCTTTAACAGCAGCTTTTTCCACCACTGTTGCTGTTTCGTCATCTTAGTTACATTAATATTTGGTTAATTGCTGGATAATCATCATAATTGACTACAATTGAACATCAGTACACTTTAAAGCTTTAGATAAGATTTACTTCTGTTAGAGATTATCACTGAAAATTTTGTTATGCTGGTCTAAGTAATAAATAAAAAATTTTGAGTAGTTTTTTATACAAAAAATAAATGATTCAGGAAATTAAAATTCCATCAAGAATCAAAATTTGTGTTTTGTATTCGTTAACTAAAAACTTACTCTAAATTGTTAGACGATTGCCCCACAAAATTGATATTTTTTTAAATGTAGGGAGTAAACAAGCTATTCAATTTTGACAGTTTAGCTCTGTTATCGCTCTCCTTAGCTCAATCGCTATTTTCCTATGAGTCACCATCTACCCGACACCAGGATACCAGCTCCGTGCATTATTAACACGGGCATCATTGTGAATAAGCTCGACATCCGGCGATTGCTGGCAGATTTAGGTCGAGTCCACTACATCTACACCCAAGAAGATAAGGTACTGAGCGAGGGTGAAGGGGATGTGATGGAAGTTTTTGCTAATCCACAAAGGTCTACCTTAGTGGCTAATCATGCGCTATATTTGAATGTTTGTAGTTTTGATTACTTGGAACTCAAACAGTCATCGCAACAAGAAACTTACTTCGATTTGATGCAAGAAGGAGTGTGTCTGCGGTTGATTCCCCGCTCAACCCCCATACAAGAGCGACGAGAGCGAACCTTCAATGTCAGCGCCATAGAAGCGATGATGGAGCAAGTCCTTTCAGCCAGATGGGATGCAGAAATTGACGATGACTGTTCTGATTCTTTTTAAAATAGCGACTACTATACCAATTTGATGTAAGGCTGCGCTTTATTGATGTAGGGGCAATTCATAAATTGCCCCTACATCGTATAGTTTTGCATAAGTCTTAATAGGCGCATCTTCAAAAATCTAAAATGGCATGAGTGCGAATTTTTCCTTTGAATGTCTTGCTTGCTGTAGTCAGACAAAAGCTAGAGCCGGAGTGTTTTTTACTCCTCACGGGGTTGTAGAAACCCCCAGATTTATGCCAGTGGGTACGCTGGCAAATGTCAAAACTATCACCCCAGCCCAGCTACGAGATACTGGGGCGCAAATGGTTTTATCCAATACTTATCATCTTCACCTACAACCAGGAGAAGCGATCGTGGCTGGGGGTGGAGGATTACACAAGTTTATGGGTTGGAACGGCCCAATGCTCACAGATTCTGGTGGGTTTCAAGTGTTCAGTTTAAGTGAGATGCGAAAAATTACTGAAGAAGGTGTAACTTTCCGCTCACCACATGATGGACGAATTATTAACTTGACACCAGAACGCTCCATTGAGATTCAAAATACTTTAGGGGCAGATGTGATCATGGCCTTTGATGAGTGTCCGCCTTACCCAGCGACTCGCCAAGAGGTGGAAACTGCTACTGAACGGACTTATCGCTGGTTAGAACGCTGCATAACGGCTCATCAACGTAGTGAGCAGGCTTTGTTTGGGATTGTGCAAGGGGGCGTGTATTTGGATTTGCGTTGCCGTGCGGCTGAAGCTTTGGCTAAGTTAGATTTGCCTGGATATGCCATTGGTGGCGTGAGTGTGGGAGAACCGCCAGAATTGATGGCTGAGATTGTAAAAGTGACAGCACCGCTTCTACCTCCCGAAAAGCCGCGTTATTTGATGGGCGTGGGTACTTATCGGGAAATGGCGATCGCGATCGCATCTGGTATAGATTTATTTGATTGCGTAATTCCCACTCGCTGGGCAAGACATGGAACGGCAATAGTCCAGGGCGGACGCTGGAATTTAAAAAATGCTAAGTTTCGTGAAGATTTTACGCCATTAGATGAAACTTGTCCCTGCTACACGTGTCAAAATTTTAGCCGAGCTTATGTATCTCATCTGGTGCGATCGCAAGAAATTTTAGCTTATACCTTGTTGAGCATTCACAACATTACCGAGCTAATTCGCTTTACCCAAAAGATTAGAGAAGCAATATTAAGCGATCGCTTCACCACAGAATTTGGCCACTGGCTCAACGAAGAAAGTGGAGATGAAGAGTCGGACTAGGAACTGGGAAGATAAGCAATGCCAATGACTAATGACTAATGACAAATTACAATGACCAAACCATGTTAAGATACTTCTCAATTATGAAAGCTGTGTTGGATAGGTGGATTTAAACAAACATGGAAGCAGCACTTTTATTAGCAAAACTGCCTGAAGCTTACCAAATTTTCGATCCTTTGGTAGACGTTCTCCCAGTCATCCCTGTATTCTTCTTGTTGCTTGCTTTCGTTTGGCAAGCAGCCGTGGGATTTAGGTAAGTTAATCTATTTTTCAATTGAGTAGGACAGGTAACATACCTGTTCTATTTTTTTGTGGCACTATGTTTTTTAAAATTTACATTTATTAATATTTTGTAATGTTTTAATATAATAAATAAGATGTGAATCAAGCCATGTCAATATGAAGCCTTGAAAGCCAAGCTTAGAGTCAAGGAGGAATAAATTATGGGTAATATCAAATTCGTTAAAGAGAATAAAGAAGTAGTAGCGGCAGATGGTGCCAATCTCCGACTCAAAGCCATGCAAAATGACATTGATATATATACATTCATTGGCAAGATGACCAATTGTGGCGGTAATGGTCAATGTGGTACTTGCATTGTTGAAATAGTCGAAGGACTAGAAAATCTTTCCCCTCGCACAGAAGTAGAAAACCGGAAATTCAAGAAAAAGCCAGAAAATTACCGCCTTGCGTGTCAAACTTTAGTGAATGGCTCAGTCAGCGTAGTCACAAAGCCTTAAATTTTTTGGGAGCATTCGTAGTTAGCATTTGAGAAAGTAAAAAATTTGGGCTAACTCTGTCATTGATAATGGTATCCTAATGTTGTTGACTGGAAAACTAAGAGAGGCTTTCTTGCCATGCAAGTTAATGACCTGGGGTTCGTAGCGAGCATTTTGTTCGTATTAGTTCCCACTGTGTTTTTACTAATTCTGTACATCCAAACTGCTAGCCGCCAAGGTGGAAAAGATAGTTAAGAATTTGTGTATAAAATAAATAATCCCTGCACTAGTAGTGTAGGGGTTTTTATTTATCAACCACTAATTGATTGCTGTATATGGATTGCGCGGCGTTTAGCCTGTGTTGAGTAGTAAAGACAAGACAAATCTTACTTCTTTACTATCTTATTACAACAATTTTTATACTCAGCATTCTTGACTTAAGCTATAGTCCGCGCCAACAATACCGGACAAGTAGCATTGACTCGAACATAGTCAGACAAGGAAGATCCGATAAGTCGATCTATATCAACAAAACTCTTAGCGATGGATGGACGACGATCTGGAGAACCGAGCAATAATAAGTCTATATTCAACTCTTCTGCTAACCGACAAATTTCTTCACCAGGTTTGCCACTGCTGATATAAGAACGAGATTGGATACCTTGTTTTTGAGCTTCTGCAACTGCGGCTGCTAAAACTGGATTTTTATCTGAGTTAACCTCGGTTATTTCCGATTTTTTACCACCTAAATCTGTACTAATATTTGCCAAAATTAACTGGCCTCCCTGAATATCTCGCAGTAAAAACAGTGCCAATTTCAAGCAGTTTTTTGCAGAATCAGAGTTGTCTATTGCCACCATAATGCGCTTAATTTTTTTCACATAAATGTCATCTTTTACCAGCAACATGGGGCGAGAAGATAGCTGGAAAACATACTGACTAACTGAGTTCGATAAAATAGATTGTAGTCGCTTCAGTCCGCGTGAACCCATAACAATCAAGTCAGCGTCAATTTCATCAGCTACTTGGCAAACTACATCTTTGGGGTCGCCTTCGCGCAAAATTGAAGAAACCTGGCTAGGATCTAAGTTCAAAGTTTGAATGGCATTAGCCAGAATTTTACCACCATTTTCCCATTTAGTGGTCATGGTAGCAGCAGTATTTTGTGCCTGAACAACATGCAAAATTGTAACTTTCGCAGATTCAATTGAAGGGATTTCTCTCAGGGTTTTGAGCATTTCTTCTGCGTGTCCCAATCCCGATACAGTCAGCAAAATTTTTCTTATCATCTTACGTAGTTGTTGTTAAGTTTACTTTTGTTTTCGCTGTTGTTACTATTTGGCTTAGGTCGGATTTTCACCACCTCGCTTGATAACCTAGTTAGTAAGTTGACACAATAAACTTTGTTTTTTAGTATTTAATACTTAAAAAAATGGCAAAGTACAAAATACTCAACAAATATTTAAGTTTGTTTGCACCTAGTTACTTAAATCGTCAACTAGACTTCAATTGTTAAGCATACTCTCTATTTAGCCTGATGAACTTAATAAAATATGATGTTAGTTATCATTGTTAATCTATATTCACTTTTTTTAATTAGAAGCTAGTTAAGTATTGCAAAGAAATTCCCAAATAACTTTTAATGAAAATTGATTCGCTGTAGCCTTTAACAAGCGATCGCTTCTAGCTTGAATAATCTAAAGTTATATTTCATACTACAAAGACCTCTCCCTAGTTTTACTATGCAAAATCTTCCCTCTCCGAGTCGGAGAGGGAGAGACTTGAACTTGAGTTAAAGTCAAGGAGAGGTTGATCGAACTCACGTTAACTCAGTTGCGCTCCTGGTTGTCCGTTTTGGACTGTAAACGAAGCTAGAGTTTTGACAGAGGCATTCAAGTCAACGATGCTTGATACAACGCGGTAGTCACTTTGCCAGCGTTGTGGGGTAAGGTTGCAACGGACATATCCCCGAAAAGCACCATCAAAAAACTTGGTATGGGGATTGTTACTTAGTGAAGCTTGAACTGGAGCGATAAATGCTGTGGGAAAGTCAGAGGTAATTGAGGTTCCTACGAACTCAGTGCCTACTGTGGCTGAATTGGGGTTATTAAAATCAAGCTTTAGATCGTGTACCCAACTAGAATGGATGTCTCCGGTAATCACCACTGGATTAGAAGGCTTGCGCTGGTTTAGAAAACTCAAGAGCCGATTACGTGCAGCTACGTAGCCGTCCCACTGATCCACATTGAAGACACCGGGGCCTGGACTACTATTAAAATTGTACTGGCCGAGCATGGTCTGTTGAGCAATCACATTCCAGCGCGATCGCGACTGATCTAACCCTTTTCGTAGCCACTGCTCTTGTTCTGAGCCGGTCATAGTAGCATTTGGATCAAAAGCTTCTGGGCAGCGAGGCTTCAGTCCATCATTACAAGGTTGGTTAGTGCGGTACTGTCTGGTATCTAGGACGTTGAACTCAGCTAAATTACCGAAAGTCAACCGCCGATAAAGCAGTGCATCTGGGCCCTTGGGCAGCGAAGACTGACGGAGGGGCATGTGTTCGTAATAAGCCTGGTACGCACTAGCTCGGCGTTTCCTAAAAGCCTCTTCGGTTTGGTTGTCTTCGGGGATTAAGTTGGCATAATTATTGTCAACTTCATGATCGTCCCAGGTGACAATCCAGGGAAAAGCAGCATGAGCAGCTTGGAGACTCTGGTCTGTTCTGTACAGGGCGTAGCGATCGCGGTAGTCTGCAAGAGTAATGATTTCTGGACTGTTATGCTGGCGTGGTCCACCAGATTGTGGCCCATATTCATAGATGTAATCACCTAGATGAACTACAAGGTCGAGGTTTTCCTCAGCCAAATGCCGATAAGCCGTGTAATAGCCATTTTGCCAGTCTTGACAGGAGACAAAAGCAAAGTTTAGTTGTTGGGTATAGCTATAAGATGCTGGTGCTGTGCGAGTCCGGCCAATGGGGCTCACTTCCCTACCCACTTGAAATTGATACCAGTACCAACGGTCAGGGTCTAGCCCACGCACATCAACATGGACTGAGTGCGCTAACTCTGGTGTCGCTAGTACTGTTCCTCGACGCACAACTCGTTTCATGTTTTCATCAAGGGCAACTTGCCACCGCACTGGCACATTTACCACTGGCATTCCACCTCCAGAAAGTGGATTTGGAGCCAGGCGTGTCCAGATAACAACACCATCCGGCAAAGGATCGCCAGAGGCAACACCAAGACTGAATGGATAACTAGAAAACCTTGAGCTAGCCAATACCGGATGCCACTGGCTAGCAATTGTTAACCCAGTTAACAATCCTGCACCCAACAAAAAACTCCGCCGTCTACACCGATTTGCTAGCAGTTTGCCATCTATAAGTTCCATATTCACCTCTACCCAGATGTAAATACAAGGAACCTAGCAATCCAGGATCAAGCAGAAATTAAGATTTTGTTAAGTTTAATATTGGGAATTGGGCATTGGAATTGGTTATCAATAATTATTCTTCTCTGCTCCTTATCTCCCCATGCCCCATGCCCCATTCCCCATTTCCCATTTAATTTAAAACCTGCCATTTCCCTGAACAATGTGCTTAACAGTGGTCAAAGTTTCTAGGCTGATAAATCCTCGACGATGACCTTTTTGGTTAGACATACCGAGAAACACCGAATCTCCACGCGAGGGGTTGCGGGAAAAACGCGGGGAAGTGTTGATGTAGGTAGAGGCACTGTTAACTCCCAAAGCAAACTGCCGACTTTCTTGGTAGGATTCAGTAACGATGGAGTCAGCATGACCACTGCTGTGTTCATTAATCCAAGCGATCGCACCCTCTAAGCTATCTACAAGTTTAAAAGCTACTGTCTTTGTTAAATAAGGATTTCCCCATTCGCCCTCCTTCACCAGCTGCAACTGAGGAAAGGCTTGTACTAGTTCTGCATCCCCTCTAATTTCAAAACCTTTTTCCATCAAGCTGTTCCACAGAACTGCTAAGGATGATGGCAAGGCTTGACGATGAATGAGTACCTTTTCAATGGCATTGACTTGATCGGGTTCACTTTGATGGCTATCAAGAATCATCCAGCGCACCATTTCTAAGCTGGAATTTAGTGACCAGTAGAGATAACAGTTACCCATCGCGGACTTTAAGACTGGGCAAGTTGACTGTCGTACTACCTGCTGTACCAAGCTAGAACGTCCGTAGGGAATAACTAAATTCACATACTGGTCTTGGGTGACTAAATCCCGAATTGAAGCACCATGTTCGGCTGTAATCAGTTCTACACAGCCTGGAGGTAGACCAACTTCTGCGATCGCATTTTGCAGTGCCTCAGCGATGGCGGCGTTGGAATGGCTAGCTTCAGTACTGCCTTTGATAATTATACTATTGCCAGTTTTAATACAAAAACCTGCTGCGATCGCTCCTAAATCGGGAAAGGCTTCATAAATAAATCCAATCACTCCCAAAGGCATTAACTGGGTGTAACTCTGGGAATCTTCCAGTTGATAATCAGCCGTTCTGACGCGCCGTAGCGGATCTGATAATTCCCCTAACCGTTGTAAAACGTCTACTGTCATCTCTAGCCTTTTAGGAGTCAGCTTCAGCCAGTCCAATATCAACTCTGGCACTGCCATTTCTCGACTGGCTTCTAAATCCAACGTGTTGGCTTCTAGAATGTCGTCAAATGAGCGCTCAAGAGCTTGCGCCATCGCCAATACTGCACGACTTCGGTCTGCTCCCTTTGTGATCCCCAACTTTAGGGAAGCTTGATAGGCTCGTTGGGCACTGGTAATCGGTTCGGGGTGGTCATCTAAAACTTCAACAGTCATTGAGTTAACGTCTGTAGGTAAGCCAGACCATTAATGCTGGCAGAATAGCTAATAGCACCGCCACCATTGCCCAAGCAATAATGCTGGAACCATTTGCTAATCGCAGTGCTAATGGCAGCCATATAATCACTAGCACGAAAATAATGCCAAGTGCTATAGGCAGATAGCTTTCTCCCAAGCGGGGATGGACAACATGCCAACTATTTCCCACCCAACGCCAAGCCCGTTTGTAGGGATAGGTGGTGGAAAGCTGTTCTAGGACATGACCATTATCTTCTACAACAAAGATTTGCTGACAGCGATCGCAACCAAATGCTTCTGTCAACGTAATCGGAATTAACTGACCCCGGCGACGACAGGGACAGGGGTATTCAGCATTGAAATCTATTTTTTCGGGTTTTTGAGATTGCACAAGCGTTCTAGTAACTTGAGCGTGTTTTACACGAACTACGACAATATAATCTTTTGGTAAATGCAATAGAAGCTTCTGCTACTATAGATTGCTCTCTTTATATACATATATTGCAAACAGTAGATGCAGCAGACTCTAAGTATCCTAATTTTCATATCAGTACGGAGTTTTTTATTTGTTATATTTCCCCGAAGCTGACAACCTTATTTAAAATTTCCTTCTACTACATAAAATCTAGACAAAGCTAGATATTATTTGACATTTCAATGGGAGCATAGGAGCGGTTATCCCTTAATGTCGAAACACGATTTAGCTATTCGTGCATAAGTTTCAAAATGTTTAGATGTATTTAACACTTCGGCTACGCTCAGTGTGAAATCTTAGTCAGCACACTGCTGATATTTATGACATACATAAACCTGTTTTAAGAGACTAATACCCTTGAATTCCCCCATAGTTTGAACAAGTTTTACTAGATGGGTAAAATCTATCCACAAATAAACAGTTCCACCATATCTAAATTACTTTATATTCTACCTATCTATGAAATTCATCAAAATTCGGAACGATTCACAAGAATACAGCGCGAATCGCCAAAAACTTCAATGCACCCTAAAAATACTAAACCTCTTGAGATTTTTAACTTCAAGAGGTTTTAGTTGGAAGCGGGTGACGCGATTCGAACGCGCGACATTCACCTTGGCAAGGTGACGCTCTACCACTGAGCTACACCCGCAATCAATTGCCATATATCAATATCTCAAATTTATCTCTGATTGTCAACCCCTTTATTTATTAATTTGTCATTGGTCATTGGTCATTGGTCATTGGTCATTAGTGAATGACAAAGGACAAATGACTAATGACTCATTTAGCCGAGTTCTTCTGACTCCGCCGTTAAATTGCCGATGCTGGCACTTTGAAAAGAGGCTGGCAAAGACTGGCTATTACGAGAATATGGCTCTGCTAGGTTAGAACGCAATTGCCGCATCAGGCTTGCCATTTCTAGGGCGTTTAGAGCATAATCCCAGCCATGATTACCTTTGATACCTGCCCGTTCTAAGGCTTGCTGCATAGTATCTACTGTCAAAATGCCAAAAATTACTGGCACTCCAGTTTGAAAACTAGCGGCGGCGATACCTTTAGAAACTTCGGCGGATACATAATCAAAATGGGGTGTTTGCCCACGAATGACTGCACCTAGACAAATTACAGCATCATAACGATGGGAAAGTGCTAGTTGGCGAGCTACTAAAGGTACCTCAAAACTTCCTGGAACCCAAACATAGTCTACCTGATTACCTTGGGGGTTAGGATCTACACCGTGGCGTTTCAAGCAATCTTGACATCCCTCTAGCAGCTTTCCGGTAACAAGGTCATTGAATCGACCAATCACCACTGCAAACCGCAAAGGCTCCGTTTGGGTAAAAGTTCCCTCGAAAACTGCCATGACTGCCTCTTAATCAACTATAGTTCTGGCCAATATACATTTCTTATTTAAATGTAGAGGAGCAGGAAAGCACGGTTAAAAAAAGGAAATCGGAAAAAATTTCTTCTTTTCTCCTTTGGTCTTTGACCTTGGCTTTTCTGCCCCTCTAGTTCTTATATTATGTGCCTGCGCCAGAGCAAAGCCGTCGTCTACACGACAAAAAAGTTTAACAAACCAACTAAAAATACCAAAGCAATCCAGACGGCAGAACCAACCCAGAGTAGTTTTTTAGATTCAACCCAATTTTGGGGAGTAGCGTAAGCAACCGGAACGCCTACAACCAGGACAAAGGACAATAGGACTAGACCTATCAAGGCAAATTGGAATATTATGGTCATTTTTGCTTCTCCCAATACAGCGAAATACTAAGGATAGAATATCCTAAAGGGCGACACTGACACTTTCTTATTATTTTTAAGCTAGCAGAAATTGCAACATTTTAGTCATTTGTCCTTTGTCTAAGTACCGATGACTAATGACTCTTAACTATGGATTTAATTCTTTGCCACACAACCGCAGATTTTGACGCACTAGGAGCAGCAGTAGGGTTAACGCGCTTACTACCGGGAAGTAAGATTGTGCTGACTGGCGGTTCTCATCCTCCTGTGCGGGATTTTTTAGCATTGCATCGGGATGAATATCCGCTAATTGAACGCCGTTCGGTGAATCCTGAAAAAATTCGTTCTCTGACTGTGGTGGATACGCAACAGCGCGATCGCTTGGGTAAAGCTGCTGAGTGGTTAGATTTACCCCATCTTCGGGAAATTATAGTTTATGACCATCACTTAGGACAAGAATCAGATATTCCTGCCACGCGATCGCATATTTCCTCGGTAGGAGCCGCCACAACTTTAATTGTGGAGCAATTGCAACAACAGGAAATTTCCTTGACTTCTGCTGAAGCGACTGTGATGGCTTTGGGTATCCACGTTGACACTGGCTCCTTGACCTTTGACCAATCCACAGCAAGGGATGCCTTAGCTTTGGCTTGGTTGATGCAACAAGGTGCAAGTTTATCGGTAATTTCTACCTACCGTGACCCTGGCTTGTCTTTGCAATTGCAACAGTTATTAACTGAATCTCTAGAAAATTTAGAATATCTTTGCCTACGTGGATATACTATTGCTTGGGTAATTTTGAAAACAAATGCTTTTGTGCCAGGGCTATCGAGTTTGGCTTCAGAACTCGTGGAATTAACCGAAATTGATGCCATTCTTTTGGCTAATGAGTATCCTTTGAGTGAAAATGATTCACGCTTAACTATAATTGGGCGATCGCAAATTCCCAAAACAAATCTTAATCTATTATTTCAACTCTTGGGCGGCGGCGGTCATTCACAAGCCGCATCGCTAAATCTGAGAGGAGTTGATTCACAAGCAATATTAAAACAACTCCTTGACGGGGTAAAAGCACAAATTCCCCACCCCCTCACCGCTAGGGATTTGATGTCTTCTCCTGTCCGCACGATTCTACCTGAAACCACAATTGCTGAGGCACAGCGAATTTTGTTGCGCTATGGACACTCTGGTTTATCTGTAGTCGATACTCAAGGGCAACTAGTAGGTATTATTTCGCGTCGGGATCTTGATATCGCCCTGCACCACGGATTTAGTCATTCGCCAGTCAAGGGCTATATGACAAGAAATCTGAAAACAATTACACCAGATACAACACTGCCGCAAATTGAAGCGCTGATGGTGACTTATGATATCGGACGCTTGCCAGTATTGGAGAATGAGCAGTTAGTTGGTCTTGTCACTCGTACTGATGTCTTGCGGGAATTACATCAGGAAAGGGATGAAAACGGAGAAGGTGGAGAGGAGGAGAGACAGAAAAGTAATATTAATCTCCCGCAATTGCAAAATAAACTTGCTCCTCAGTTATGGCAATTACTCACCATCGCATCGCAAGAAGCCGAAAAACGAGGTTGGCATCTTTATCTTGTCGGGGGTGCGGTGCGGGATTTGCTGTTAGCTGAGACAGCAGGTAGCTTGATGATTAAAGATATTGACCTAGTAGTTGATGGCTTTCACAAATCAGCAGATGTTGGCGCTGGTGTGGAACTAGCAAAAGCACTCCAACAACTTTACCCTGCGGCTCGTTTAGAAATCCACGGGGCTTTTCAAACTGCTGCTTTGTTGTGGCACAAAGACCCAGAATTAGATTCTCTTTGGGTAGATATTGCCACCGCTAGAACAGAGTTTTATCCTTACCCGGCGGCGAATCCAGAAGTTGAGGCGAGTTCGATTCGTCAAGATTTGTATCGTCGAGATTTTACCATTAATGCGATCGCCTTGCGGCTCACCTCTCCCCGCTCTGGTGAATTACTCGATTTCTTTGGCGGTTTACTCGATTTACAAGCTAAACAAATCCGGGTTTTACACCCTAACAGCTTTATCGAAGATCCCACCCGCATTTATCGCGGCGTGCGTTTTGCCGTGCGCTTCGGATTTGAAATTGAACCACAGACTGAAGAGTTTATTCGCTATGCCATCAACAGTGGTGTTTATGATCGCACTTCCCAAGAGAATACCAAAACCCCAGCCCTACAAACTCGACTCAAAACAGAATTAAAGCACATCCTAGAAGCGCCCTACTGGAAATCAGCTTTGCAGTTACTCGATAACTTAGGAGCGTTGCAATGTATCCATCCTACCCTCAAACTAGATGGTTTACTCTTGCGACAATTACGTTTGTTAGAACGCTGTTTGCGACGATTTGATGCTGAACAAACTCTCATTCACTGGCAAATGCGTCTAGAAGCATTAATCGCCCATCTAGCACCTGAATATCGGGTGAAAGTAGCACAAAATTTGCAATTACAAGAGGATAGCATTGTTAGGTTGAAGAACTTAGTTCAAAGCTTTAGTCAAGTAATAGAATCTTTACCCACTTTTCAACACCCCAGTCAACTAGTGCAGTTGTTGCGGCAATATGATTTACCAATGCTGATTTTAATTGCTTTGCAAAGTCCGCGAGATATTAGACATAAAATTTGGGAATATTTAACAGTTTTGGCGAATGTGCAGCCACTATTAAATGGCAATGATTTAAAGAAACTTGGTTACAAACCAGGGCCACTGTATCGGCAAATATTAGATGATGTACTTGCTGCTACCTTGGATGGAGTGATTAAAGATAAGACTGAAGCTGAGGAGTTTTTAGCGCAACACTATCCTAAATGAAATAGCTCTGGTCTAAATTGTATCTGGATCGATATTTAACTCCCGCAATTTTGCTGCTAAACGTTCAGCTTTTTGTTCGGCTTGTTCTGCCTTTTGTTCAGCTTGTTCTGCCGTTTCCTCCGGTGTTGGTACTAGTTGCGCATCTCGCGTAAAAAACCGCAATAAACCTTCATAAACTCCCAAATATAACCCTAGCTGATGACTCCACAAATATCCTTCTTCACTTGGTTGTAGAGGTTGATATTCTCCATCTACTAAATGAAATCCTGCAAATTCTTGTGTGTAAGGGTCAAACCAAAAATAATCGGGTGTACGGAAAGTATCTTGATAAATTTTTTTCTTTAAATCTTTGTCAGTATTCGCTGTTGAGTCAGACAAAATTTCTAGAATTACATTCGGATATTTACCATCTTCTTCCCAGACTACCCAACTTTTGCGGGTTTTACGTTCAGTTCCCAGCACAACAAAAAAGTCTGGCCCCCGGAAGTATTCCGATTTGCGTTGGCGCGGACTGTAGTAAATAGTTAGATTTCCCGCCGCATAAAAATCATTTCTATCTCTCCACAACCATTCCAGACATGTTAATAGTAGGATTATTTGTCGTAAATGAAGTTCGCTTTCCAAGGGAGGCTCATCACTATATAAATCACCAGGGGGAAATATAACATCTTGGCAGATGCCTTGTTGAGAATCTAATTCTTGAGCTATGGTCATAGAATGGATACGGCATCAAGTAGTTATGGATTTATTTTAACAGTCTCGTAGTTAGTGATCGCGCGTAGCTAATCGCCTATTTTGAGGGTACAGGTAAATCGTCCAATTCAGGCTTTATCATCTCAAAACCAATTTTATAAAAGAACCTATCCTGAATATCTTACCTCTGCGTTCTCTGCGCCTCTGCGGTTAAAAATCTTTATTTCCCACTGAGAACGAGCGATCGCTACCCTTCCGAAATTCCTTTATGCTACACTGTAGTCAATATCAAACCTCATCACAACTCCAACGAGATAGCTGAAATGAAGTAGTACCAAACACCTATTGCGCCAAAGCAACAAATGTCAACAAAGAATAAACGCAACTAGTTTGACAGGGTTACTTCACACAGTCATGTACTAACAATATTGTCATCATTCATATTTACATTTAACCGCTTGGTAAGTGTCTGCGGCTAAGTTTTTTGTGTCTAATATACCCGTAACTCCTGTAAACATACGGGCAGAAGCTTGCGAATTTAAGTTTGGAAATAATGCAGAAAAAATCAATATTATTAGCTGAGAATTTAGCTTACGAACTTAGCTTAGATAGAACTTTGTTTCAAAAAATCCAGGTGAGTATTGAGGCAGGCGATCGCATTGCTTTAGTCGGTCGCAATGGTGTAGGAAAATCAACTCTATTAAAGATACTTGCAGGTCAAATTAGTCCCAGTATTGGTTCTATTTGGCGCAATGGTGTTGTCTACTATTTGCCACAAATCAGCACTGTCAGACAAAAAATTACAGCAGAAACAGTACTTGATTTTTTGATTTATGTCTCTGATGAATGGTGGAAGATTGAGGAGATTTTGCAAACACAATTCGATACAAATATTAATCTTTATCTACCAATTGCTAACTTGAGTGGTGGAGAACTAACAAAACTATTTCTGGCAATCGGATTATCTCAACAGCCCAATTTGCTGTTGCTAGATGAGCCAACTAACCACATGGATTTGCAAGCCTTAGAAAGCTTAAGACAATTTTTGCAAAATTTCACTGGTGCGTTTGTAATTGTCTCACATAAACCCTTTTTCTTAGACCAAGTTACAGATGTTACTTGGGAACTCACACCTGATGCTTTGAAAGTATATGGAGGAAATTTTTCTCAGTATCGAGAACAGAAAGAAATCGAGTTAGAGGCAGCATTGCGATCGCACGAAGTCGCCAGAAAGGAACTCAAACGTACCCAAGCCACAGCGATGCAAGAACAGCAACGCGCAGCCTAATCTAAGCATAACGGTCGCGCCAAGTTTCTCAATGGTAGTATTGATAGAATCGCAGCAGGACTCATTAAAACCAAAGCTGAGGTGTCTACTGGAACTGCAAAAAAGAAACACGAAGCAGCAGTAGCCAAAGCTAATCAAAAGGTTGCAGAGACAAAAGTCAAAACTACAAAAGTTACAAGTATTCCGCTAGAGGAAAAAAATCAAAAGCGCCGAAATCTCATTAATATCCAGGGTGCAAATCTTAGGGTATCAGAACGTCTATTGATTCAAAATATTCAACTGCACGTGTCCTCTGGCGATCGCATAGCCATTATCGGCGCAAACGGTTCTGGTAAATCGAGTCTGGTAAAGGCTATTTTAGGAATGGAAAACCAAACAGTAGTTTTGGACTCAGGTGAGGTTTTGCTTGCACCAGCGATGAAAGCTGTATATCTCGATCAAACCTACGAACTTGTAAATCGTCAATACACAATTCTGGAAAATATGCAAGCTGCCAATGCTAATCTTAGCTATCAGCTTTTGCGTCAACAGTTGGGACACTTTCTCTTTAAATATGATGATGTTCACAAAAGCGCCTCTGTGCTGAGTGGCGGTGAATTGGCAAGATTAGCGATCGCTATGATCGGTATCTCAGAAATCGATCTGCTGATTCTCGATGAGCCAACTAATAACCTAGATATTGAAACCGTTGAACAAATGGTAGTAGGTATCAATGACTATCAAGGAGCTATTTGGGTCATTTCCCATGATTTAGATTTTCTCAGTCAGATTAACATTACTCAAAGTTTCAACTTGAGAGAGCAAGCCTTGCAAATTACAACCTATTTACCCAATACACCAGAGCAATATTATCAAGAGTTGCTGAAATGTCATGATATATGTTATTCCAGACCGGTGTAGCTGTCGCTTGTATGTCTGTCAACTCCGCGAATGATTGAATTGGTATATCGCTAACTCTAAATCTCTAACTCTCCAGCAGAAGCCGTAAAGCATACAGGCAAGTTATAATTCTCTTGCGGATCAACGTAACAAAAATTTATGAGTAACCCACTAGTACAAGCCTTTTTCGTAGGCAGAGCAGTAGCCGAAGTAGTTAATGAGCGTTTAGAGGTCGCCTTGACCGATGCTTTGAGCGATCTGGGCAAATTTGATGCAGAAGCTAGAGAGCAGTTACGCCAGTTTACAGAAGAAGTCCTAGAGCGGGCAAATCGGTCAGCAGAAGCAGCTAATTCTGGTCAAGCTACTACGGGTAGTGGACAAACCAATTCTGATTCAGGTGACTTGCAAGCAGATATTGATGAATTACGAGCAGAAATTGCCCTGTTACGCACAGAATTGCAACATTATCGCAGAACTTCTGCGTAAATTTAGTCATTGGTCATTGGTCATTGGTCGAAAATTATTCACAAATGACAAATGACAAATGACACTTATGAAAAAACAGTTTAGGAATCAGAGTGTCTTCTTTTTCAAGTGATTCGGTTGCAAACCAACGGTACACAAAAGGATATGGAACAAGGTTATTCAGATAAGGCATACCGTTGGAATCGGGAAAAATACTCTAGCAGACGGCGTTTTGTGGACATTTGGTCTTTTGTCTTGACCTTATTGTTCAAACTTTGGCTATACAACAAATCTTGGAGTTATCCGGGTGGCGTGACTGAGGTAAAGCAAACTGCAAGACGCAAAACCCAAGCGGTCTGGATTCGCAATACCCTGCTGGATTTAGGCCCAACCTTCATCAAAGTTGGGCAACTGTTTTCCACCCGTGCTGATATCTTCCCTGGTGAATATGTAGAAGAACTAGCCAAATTACAAGACAAAGTACCGGCATTTAGCTATGAGCAAGTAGAAGCGACCATTGAGAAAGAATTAGGCAAAAAAATTCCTGAACTCTTCGATAATTTTGAACCAATTCCCTTAGCTGCTGCTAGCTTGGGACAAGTACACAAAGCTGTGCTACATAGTGGAGAATCGGTTGTTGTCAAGGTGCAACGTCCTGGATTAAAGAAGTTATTTGAAATAGATTTACAAATTCTCAAGGGAATTACCCGCTACTTTCAAAACCATCCCAAATGGGGACGTGGAAGAGATTGGTTAGGTATTTATGAAGAATGTTGTCGCATTCTTTGGGAAGAAATTGATTATCTTAACGAAGGTCGTAACGCCGATACTTTTCGCCGAAATTTTCGCGGCTACGATTGGGTGAACGTCCCAAGAGTATATTGGCGTTATGCCAGTTCCAGAGTGCTGACTTTAGAATATCTCCCTGGAATTAAAATTAGCCAATACGAAGCTTTAGAAGCAGCCGGTTTGGATCGAAAGGCGATCGCTCGTCAAGGCGCTCAAGCTTACTTACTACAGCTACTCAATAGTGGTTTTTTTCACGCCGATCCTCACCCAGGCAATATTGCCATTAGTGCAAGTGGGGCTTTAATATTCTACGATTTCGGCATGATGGGGCGGATTAAATCCAACGTGCGCGAGGGACTGATGCAAACACTGTTTGGCATCGCTCAAAAAGATGGCGATCGCGTTGTGCAGTCTCTGATCGATTTAGGCGCGATCGCCCCAACAGATGATATGGGCCCAGTGCGGCGTTCCGTCCAGTACATGCTGGATCATTTTATGGATAAGCCCTTTGAAAATCAGTCTGTGGCGGCAATCAGTGACGACCTTTATGAAATAGCTTATAATCAGCCATTTAGATTTCCAGCAACCTTCACTTTTGTGATGCGAGCCTTTTCTACCCTAGAAGGAGTAGGCAAAGGTTTAGATCCAGAGTTTAACTTTATGGAAGTTGCCAAACCTTATGCAATGCAGCTTATGACCGATATGAATGGTTCTGAGGGGAATACCTTTATTAATGAATTAAGTCGTCAAGCAGCTCAGGTAAGTAGTACTGCTTTTGGTCTACCACGTAGATTAGAAGATACGCTAGAAAAGCTAGAACGCGGAGATATGCGCCTCCGCGTTCGGTCTATAGAAACTGAACGGCTATTGCGGAGGCAGAGCAGTATTCAGCTCTCAATGAGCTATGCTCTGTTAATCAGTGGTTTCACACTTTCAGCTACGATCTTAGTAGTTAGCAATCATGTCTGGTGGGCACTGCTGCCTGGTTTAATTGCACTAGTGATTTCAGTGATCTTGATCCGACTACTTTTGCGCCTTGACCGTTACGATCGTATGTATTAATTGTTGCAAAAAAAATTATGAAACTTAATTTCACGGGTTTTAGCGATCCGGGACTTATTCGTTCTAATAATCAGGATGCTTACTATGTCGACCCAGAAGGGCGGTTTTTTGTTGTTGCCGATGGAATGGGTGGCCATGCTGGAGGTGAAGAAGCAAGCCGCATAGCCACGGCAGAAATTCAGGCATATTTGCTGGCAAATTGGGAATCTTCTAAATCTTCTCAAGAATTGCTAGAGCAAGCTTTGTGGGGTGCCAATGAAGCGATTTTGCAAGATCAGCAAAATCATCCCGAACGTGCTGATATGGGCACAACAGTTGTAGCAGTAATTTTTCGCGCCCCAGAGTCACCCTGGTGCGCTCATGTTGGCGATTCGCGGCTGTATCGCTTCCGAGAATCGCACTTAGAGCAGGTAACAGAAGACCACACTTGGGTTGCACGAGCAATCAAAATCGGTGACATAACCTTAGATGAAGCGCGATCGCATCCTTTTCGTCATGTATTATCGCGCTGTTTGGGGCGTGAAGACTTGCATCAGATTGATGTGCAACCACTAGATGTCAAAGCTGGCGATCGCTTGCTTTTATGTAGTGATGGTCTTACAGAAGAACTTGTGGAACAGAAGATTGCTAGCTGTCTCTTAGATGCTCCTTGGCTTGATAAGGCCGCCATCTCTCTAATTGAGGCTGCTAAGGATCATGGAGGGCACGATAACATCACAGTTGTCATCGTTTCACTAGAATAAATAGTCATTAGTCGATGCTTAGTAACCTTAAACAAAGGACAACTGACAAATGACAAATGACAATTCTGGTAGATATACTCAGCAATTTGTTCAGTGTGAGCATTTTTAGTTTTTACAATTTGATACAAATATTTTTAGCCTCCAAAGTCAACTAATGAGGCTGAATTTGCATCAAATTGATAAATTGACATCTTGCACATAATAAGGTAGAGCGACTATAATTCACGCTTATTACCATTCATTCCCCAACCTCCTGAAAGTCCTAGCTTTCGAAGCTTCCTCCATATTTATTTGTGGAGACAGAGTATCTTATGTTTTTCTCAAACAGGAAAACGTATAGGACTCAGGACAAAATCTGCTTATCTCCTCAAAAGAGATCAGTGCAAAACAGAAATGGTTGAGAGGTAGTTATATCTACACTTCGTTCAAACAGAGCTTATTTTCCGGAATACGGCTAGGCTGACTTGGGTAGTATATCAGCAGGATTAGGTGCAAGATATCATATCAAAAAAAATCCACACTTAGGATGTGGGCAACGTGTCAAACAATTGTTATCTTTCTTAATACGGAGGAACAAATGTTGGACACATACAAGTCCAATTATTATCCCATTTGGACTTCTGTAAGCGATATCACCTTTACGCGTTTTTTTACGGAGTTAAATATGAACCAACCAATGAAACTATCCTTGGAACAGCAATTCAGCATCTGCTCATTTGCCACTCAAGTACAGAATATGAGCCACGACCAAGCTAAAGACTTTCTAGTAAAGCTCTATGAGCAAATGGTAGTGCGCGAAGCAACTTATCAGGAGCTTCTTAAACATCAGTGGGGCTTAGATTCCGGTTCCACTATGGCATAGAGTCGTTCTACTGTCGCAGTGGACGACCTCCTTCTCTTGCTTGGTTCCAAGGAGGAAAAGAGCTGGGGATGTCGGGGCGTCAACTTCGATAAACAATTTCAAAAGAGCGGCGCAAGAATTCAATTCAATAAATTAACTAACAACTAGTAAAACTTTCGACTGCACATCTGCTGGAGTCTAGACATAACTTTAGCTTTGCAGGCTAAACTTACCGTTCGCTTGAGCAAAACTTTTTTACTTTCTCTTTTGTCTGGTCAGAGAATTACACTTGCGTAATATTTACAACTCTCTGAAATATGTACACAAGAATACTTAGAGATAATTTAGACATTCCACATTTTGCAGATCGCGTTTTCACTCTTTATACATATAACTAGAACTTACATCTTTATATATATTTTGTTTATAAAAGTTTACATTCTTTGAGTTAGTAGCTCTTAGCTACATATATTACATGTAATATTAAGAAATTATTCCTAGCTGGAAAGATCGTATGGAGAATCTGTATCAATGCTTTCCAGTTTTGCCAGAATTTGAGGCTTAATTTTTTCGTACTCATTTTTAAGCAAGCTTTTACTCATTTGCGGGTCGGCAGAAGACATCAATGTGTTGCTCATTGCGACCCACTCTTGCAGTCGTTGACGCTGGGCAGAAGCGACGCTGGAAGGTAAGATGTGTGTACACCGATTTGGTGTTTCTCGTGCAAAGAACAACAGTCGGTAGTAACCTGTGTGCTGTAATAACCGAGTAATTTCTTGACCAAGACTGGTTTTTAGATCAAGGTAGTAAGGTAACCATTTGGCACCATGCTTGCGGTTGTAGATGACAGTAATCCATAGCAACATGGGATGGGGAATAGAGATAAAAAGAAATTGGTTATAGCGGGTACAGAGTAAGCGCTTCTGAATTTCTTCTTGCGGTAGCATCACCCATAGCGCTGGTAAAACCTCCCCATTGCTTTGAATGGACTGAGGAAACACAATATCGGCAATTGGTTTATTTTGGGGCCAGGAAATAGCACGAGCGATTTCATCGTTAGACAAGGATGCCCGCAAATCGGCTTTAGTCTTTTGTTCAAGCTCAGGACTAGCCGTAGTAGTAGGAATTAGGGCATAGCTATCTTGCTTAACTTTGCGTGTATGCTCAGGTTTTTCTAGAGATGCTAGAACTCTCAGGATTTCGTTGATACTCTGGGGGCGATCGCGTGCTACCTTAGCGAGACAACTCATCACCAAATTTTCGATTTCTTTTGGTAGTTCTAACCCAGGTGCAACCTCAGCAAAAGAACGTGGTTTTTGATAGTGATGTGTTTTATACCATGCTCCAAAAGAATGAGTTTGTGCCACTAGTGGCATTTTGCCTGTGAGCATCTCAAACATCATTACACCCAAACTATAAATATCAGCACGGTTGTCTAATTCCTTACCCTCCATCTGTTCGGGAGAAGAATAAGCCAATGTCCCCAAATAGAATTTTGTATGGTCGCCATCCGACTGTAATAACTTAGCAATACCAAAATCTAGAACCTTGACCAATTCTCCGAAACTGGGATCTTGAATCACCAACATATTGCTTGGCTTGACATCCCGATGGATAATTGGGCAAATTGTGCCCTCAACTGGGATGCCATCATGAGCGCACTGTAACCCCAGACTTAGTTGACGCGCCATACTCAGAAATCTTGGTAAAGGCAGTCGTTGCTTACGAATAATATTGTTTAGGCTTTGTCCTTGTAGATATTCCATGACGTAGAACGGGGTATTATTCTCATCTACGCCATAGTCCATAACTCGGACAATGTGGATACTTTTTTGACCTAGTAAAGCACAGGTTTTTGCTTCTCGCTCAAAGCGGTCTTGCAATCGCATCTTTTCATTTTGAATTGATAGAGCGAGAAACTTAACCGCGACAGGTACACCTCCCAACAAAGTATCTTTAGCACGATAAACTCGACCCATTGCTCCAGTACCGATTAACTCCTGGAGTTGGTAGCGTTTGCTGAGTAAGCGACCAATGTTGGGGTCTGACATAGAGAATTTGAATCCAAAAGCAGGTTGTAAGTGTTTAGGAGAAAAAGTGCATTCAAACTGATATATGAATTATTGCGCCCAGAAATGACTTTCTAGATTCGTACCATAAGGCAGAAATAGAAGTCAAAAAGCTTATAGGATGGCTGTTGGATGATTTCCAGTCGTTGCTCTATCTACACAGTTCTGTGCTAGTACACTGGGGTGGAAATTTGCCTACCTTTAAGAAGAGGATTTTGCCCCAAGTCTTGTTTAATTAAGATAGTAAGTACATTTACGCAGTGCTATACTAGCTTTTTCTAGCCCTCTTTTAGAAGATTGCAGCCATCCTGTGGTAGTTTGCAACAGAGATGGTAATTACAACTGGTGCAATATGCCAGAGCAAACAAGCAGAAAGAGTAGATAATGACGCTTCATATCATTTTGCACTTTAATTATGTTGTAGTTTTAGTTTGCCCAATTTTGAGCCAATAGATAACTCTAGCATCTGCCAAAAATCTTAATTGGGAACTACCACACTCACTACAGAGTTATGATAACTGAGTGATGAGTCAGGGTTTTGAATATCAATAAAGCATCAAAGAAAGAGATGAGGGCTTCCTGTCTAGCTTTTATCAGCTCCAAGCCCTTGTGTCTCATAAAAAGTTCTCTAGTTTGCTAGGATTTGTAACTGTGATTTTAGTGGTCAATGACTCACAACTAAAGTTTTACTTGATTAACACTTTCATTCTACTTCCAGCAAAACTGTCTTCTGCCTTTGTTTTGTTTAGTAGGGATAACAACAAATACTTATTGCTTGACCAGGTTTTAACCTTCAGACTTATTATAACTAGGTAAAAATGTATTATTTACGCATGAAATTGTGATAATATCAATTCGCTATTGTTCGTTTTTTCTGTAGGTTATAAGACATATCAAAAACTGATTTATTACCCATTACATAGTATTGTATTCGACGTTTAATAATATTGTTCAACTGGGAAATAAAAACAGAAAAGAAGTGCGGATTTTTCATGATTTCTCTTAATGCTGTTAACCATCTTCTTTGCTTTATAGGCACTACAACTTGATAGTAAGCTAGATGTTTTTTATAGGATGCAAGATTATAAGATAGAGCAAGCATTAAAGCTGGATTGTTTTTCACCCTTTCTTGTTGCATGAAAGAATTAGTAGCTATGCAGCATTGATTTAGACGTGATAATATACTTTGACGTACAAGAGAAATAGGGCGTGAGCGGTAGAAATAATAGGGTTCTGGCACAATAAAAAAGCGGGCACCATTGATGAGGCATTCCACATCAAACCAAAAATCTTCAGCTATGCTCACACTTTCATCGTACAGAATGCCGTGCTTAACCAAAAATTCTCGTTTGAATATAGGCTTGCTTAAACCAAAAGGCAACACTGGTTCTCCATAGACACCACTTTTTACAAATGAAATGAGATCAATTTGGAGAGCTTCATCTAGATACTCTCCATTTTCTTGAATAAATGTACTCCAAGGAGATGTTGCGCCATCATGGATTAAATAGAGATCGTCAGCAATTATGTCTGCATTTGTTTTTGCTGCCAGCAACAGAAGTTTTTCTAATCTTTCAGGAGCATACCAGTCATCTGAATCAAGAACAGCAACCCATTCTCCTTTAGCTGCTTTGATGGCACGATTACGCGCAGCAGAAACTCCAAGGTTTTGTTGATTAACTATTACTTTGAGGCGGTGGTCAGTAAAACTTTTAGCGACTTCTACAGTTTTATCACTTGAACCATCATCGACTATGATGACTTCAATATCATGGAGCGTTTGCTCTAAGGCTGACTGTATCGCCTTCGCAATATAAGCTTCAGTATTGTAAGCAGGAATAATGACGGATACTTTAGGATTCATAAAACTGAACTCCTGATTACACAGTTAATTAATAGTCCTAAGATTATGAAGATAATTTTGATAACTTCCTCTTTACTATACAACTAAGTAGTCGGCAGGGCAAACGCATCTAAAATTACTCTTGATCGCAACCAACATTAAAAACAAATGAAAAAATGCTTATTTTTCGTTTGATTTAGTTTGCAAGATCAAAGCGATATCTAGGACGGGCTATGACACTCTCTACGAGACGCTGTGCGTAGCTTGCTTCTTTGCAGCAGAACGAATACTCGCTATCGATGTCGCTTAAATTTTTATCAATAAAAAAGTCTTTATGAAATCTTTAAACTTTATTGAGAATAAATTAGTTTTATTCATATTGTATGTTGCTTTGAGTAAGTTGGTGAAAATAAACTTGAACATTGCCAAATCATTACGTTGCTAGAGTTATTTAGACAATATGGTTTCAGTTTACAGGTTAGACTCACAGCAGCGAGGTAAATTGCTCTTAGGTTGATTGACGCTCTAGGCTAACTTCCATTGTGTTAGTTAAAAAATGACCAGCTAAGATACCACTACTTAGGTAATATCTATCTTCGGAAATCCGATGTAGGGTTTCAAAGCCACTACGACGCTGACGATCGCCTAGTACCCAGTAACGCTGCACAATAGTATCTAGACCAATCCAACCTTCACCTTCAACTTGCCCCAAAATATTATGCTGTAGTAAAAAAGTATACTGACGCTCTCCCTCATGCAATCGTCCTTTGTATTGTAGAGAGATTTCTGAGCGATCGCTACCAGGAAATATCAGCTTTGTAGCCATAGTGAACCAGTTATCTCGATTCCAAGCTACCAAGGTCATACCCTTGACGCTGATTGGCATACCATTTCGTTCCAGCCAATTTCCTTGCATTGCCCAGCGTCCTGGTTCCAATAAAAAAGTATGAGCCACCTTATATATTCCCTGTCTTGATCGAGTACCGCCAAGATTACAGTTATAGCAGTGCTGTACATGAATAGCGGGGCGTTTAGTCCGTCCTGAGTGAATAATGAAGAAATTTTTTATTGTTCCTCTTTCAGAACTCAGGACTGACTTTGGTGAATTTCTCCCAAAAGCACTTCTTGAGGTGCTCCAGTAGCAGTAGGTAGATTGCCAGGAATGCCCAAATGCCGCCAATAGGCTAAAACTGCAAAAGCGATCGCTTCTTTAAAATCTGCATTTAACCCAACTTCATCTGTAGCCAATACTGGGATTGATGCCAACAATAACTCTAATCGACGTTTCAAATAGAGATTGCGGCTACCACCACCACATAATAGTACTCGTTGTGGCATTTCTGGCAAAAAAGTGCGGTAACTATGAACAATCGAAGCAGCTGTCAGTTCCGTCAGAGTTGCCAGTATATCAGCAGCATTGAGTTGGTATTCTTGGGCATCTTTTAAACACTGATGTAGATAAGTCACACCAAATAACTCCCGACCAGTAGATTTGGGCGGTGGTAAATGAAAGTAATCTTGGTTGAGCCATTGTTCTACCAAAAGATGGCAAGGAGTACCACTTGCTGCCCAATTGCCATTTTCATCGTAAGTTTTAGCACCAGCGCTTAAATGCTCTACCGCCAGATCCAACAGACTATTTCCTGGGCCAGTATCCCAAGCACGAATTTTTGAGAGCCAATCGCCATACCGAGGCGGAATATAAGCTACATTACCAATGCCACCAATGTTTTGAATACAACGCCCTTCTTCACGATGACTGAGCAAATAGGCATCTACTCTGGGCACAAGAGGCGCACCATGACCGCCAATAGCGATATCAGCAACGCGGAAGTTGCTCACAGTTGTAATGCCCGTAAGATAGGCAATCAATTCACCCCGCCCTAGTTGGAGACTATAACCCAAAGGAGTGCTAAGTGCTGAATGAGGAGTGAGCATTTCTCTCCCCCTGCTCCTCTGCTTCCCTGCTCCCCCTGCTCCTTCTTTGGGTGGTCGATGATAAACCGTCTGACCGTGAGAGCCAATGAGAGTAGCTAGCTGATGACCAATTTGAATATTTTGGGCGGCTTGGGCAAAGACTTGGGCGATCGCATCATCTATTTCTGCCAATTCTGCCATTGAGATGGCAACGCCTGCACCAACCGCTAGTATTTTTTCTCTGAGTTCAGATGGATAAGGATATGTTTTACCGGCTAGTAACTCAACTTTAAGATCCAATTCTGTACCGAAAATCTCTACTAACACAGCATCTATGCCATCTACGGATGTGCCACTAATTAAACCGATAACGCGAGTAGAGACAGCAGCTTTTTCAGTCGGATGCATTGTTCAAGATTCTTTTTTGGATTGCAAGAGGTAGTTTAATTCATGCTACTACCCATGTCAAAAGAAGTAAGGTGGCATGGTTGATTGGAAAAAGACGAATTTTGAGGCAAAGGGTGAGGGGCAGTCGACAGAATAACGTCATATTCCCTTGAAGTAAAAAGAATAATTTTGAAATTACAGCAATTCCAGAGTTATGAGATGTATGAGACCTGTCTGGATATATTGTGAAAATTGATGCAATCGGTTGCCATAAACAGATTGTGAAGTTAATTACACAGCAAAATGCAGGTTATGTAATTACCTGAAAGAAGAACCAAGATAATCTTGTTCTTGAAGTTGAAAAACTATTCAGCCAAGGAATAAGCACTGATTTTCAATAGTTTGACATCGCACAATGCCTCATGCCTTCTTGATCTAGAACCCTAGAAATATAAACTGCCTGCGAATCACAAAACGGCACTTTTTATAAATGAAGCTTATTTACAATTTAGCACTGATAACTTCGCATTTTCTACATAAAGCTATAGACATCGCACAACATAACATCAGTGATTATCCTCTAAATAAAATCCAATAACCTGCATTTCTATCTGGTTATAGTCAAATCAAAAAAGTAGTAATACCTCTGATGTTGGAATCTAGAAGTACATCGCACAATGAGGCTATGAACACGAAAGATTAAAAAACGAAAAAGGATTGTCAAATGAAAAATCTTTTAATTAAGTCTGCGATCGCTTCTGGTGTTGTTTTGTCCTTAGCTACTGTTAGCCGTCCTGTAATGGCTGCGTCTTTTGCGGTATCAATAGAAAACGCAGGCGTACAAAATGCACAATTATCAAATCTTGTTAATGCCCATGTAGACACTTTTGATTCACAAGCACAAGGTTATAGTGCTACAGGATTTGAATGGAAAGATGGAGAAACAAAGATTGGTAGCTATAGCAATACTCTGATCTTGAATCCAGATCAATATGGTGCTGCTGGTGGAACAGGTAAGTATTTTGATGTAGACACGAATAGATCGGGTAATGGTCAAACAGTTTCCACCCTCAATTTGACAAGCCCACAAAGTTACTTTGGGCTTTGGTGGTCTGCGGGAGACGCTAACAACGTAATTACATTTCTTTCACAAGGTCAGGTTGTACAAACTTTGACTACCGCTGATGTGGTTAGTTATATCGCAAAGCTACCAAATAAAACCAGCTACTACAGTAATCCTAATTCACAATTCCAAAATCAAAATTCTGGAGAACCCTATGCGTTCATCAACTTCTACGATGTTGGCGGAACTTTTGATCAGGTTCAATTCACCAATATTGGCGGAACTGGTTTTGAATCAGATAACCACACAGTCGCCAGTAGTTACAAGAGTATCACCGGTAATATTGTTACTCAAGCGGTGCCTGAGTCTTCTTCTGTATTAGGAGTTTTTGCAATTGGTTTTGTGGGTGCTGCTTCAGTTATGACCGGTCGAGCCAAGAAAAAGTCAGTTTTGCAATTGTCTTAAGTCTAGTGGCTTGCAAACAACGCAATTTCTAGCTCACATTAAGTATCTTCTGCACTTCTGATGATAATTAAGAGAATATCACTCTCAAGCGATCGCCACTTTAATAGCACTGCTTTAAAGCAATTTTATTAAAGACACCAATTTTAGCTCAGTAAGATTTGCCTGATTTTCTCTATGCCTTACTCCCAGGCTCCACTTCGCGTAGCGTGCCATAGGCAGGATTTCAGAAGTTCCAGCAAAAAGTCAATATTAAACACAAGTTAGGGTGAGCTTACTTAGGTAAACTCACCCTAATTGTTTTGCTATTTATTTTATGGGCAACCACTCTACAACACTTAGATAATGCCTAGATTGCCTTCTGCTTAGAGATATTGGCATTACCCAGCCTAAAAGCTTAACTTGGCATAGAACTGATCCTAAAGCCTAGGTTTTAAGAATCGATATGATAGAAAAGTAGATAAAACTTAAAAAATATTTATCGAATGGTGCTTCAATCATCTGGCTTGTCCAAGGTCAAAGACTCATTCACACAAAAAATCTTCTTGGGTAATGAACCCAATGCGGAGTTAATTGCAATTCTCACCGTTTACTTTGTTCAAGGAATTTTAGGGCTATCGCGTTTAGCCGTGAGCTTTTTCCTCAAAGATGAACTGCTACTGAGTCCAGTCCAAGTGTCGGCGCTATTGGGAATTGTCTTCCTACCTTGGATGATCAAGCCAGTGTTTGGTTTTATCTCTGATGGCTTACCTATATTTGGTTATCGTCGTCGTCCTTACTTGATTTTATCCGGGATACTGGGAACTGCTTCCTGGATGAGTTTGGCCAAAATAGTTCATACTAGCTGGGCGGCTACGTTAGCGATCGCTCTTGGTTCTCTCTCCGTTGCCATGAGTGACGTGATAGTTGACTCGCTAGTTGTGGAACGTGCCAGAGGTGAATCCCAAGCAAAAGCCGGTTCACTACAATCTGTATGCTGGGGTGCTTCTGCGATCGGAGGTTTAATAACAGCATACTTTAGCGGTCTGCTGCTTCAATACTTTACTACCCGTACTGTCTTTGGAATTACCGCCTTATTCCCTCTCATTGTCTCAGGGGTAGCTTGGTTAATTGCTGAATCTCCCGTTAGTAAAGATACTAATGAGAGTAATCAAACTAACCCTTTACCAATCAAACATCAACTGAAGCAGCTACGCCAAGCTATTACCCAAAAAACAATTTGGCTACCAACGGCTTTTGTCTTCATCTGGCAAGCTACCCCAAATGCTGAATCAGCCTTTTTCTACTTCTCTACCAACGAATTACACTTTGAACCAGAATTTTTGGGGCGGGTAAACTTGGTGACAAGTTTCGCTTCTTTAGCAGGTGTTTGGATTTTTCAACGTTTTCTCAAAAGCATTCCTTTTCGCGTGATTTTTGCTTGGAGTACCGTCCTTTCTTCAATGTTAGGGATGACGATGCTGTTGTTAGTGACTCACACAAACCGGCTGTTGGGTATAGATGACCACTGGTTTAGTTTGGGTGATAGTCTTATTCTCACTGTGATGGGGAAAATTGCCTTTATGCAAGTCATGGTTCTAGCAGCAAGGCTTTGTCCCTCTGGAGTGGAAGCAACTTTATTTGCCTTGTTGATGTCGGTATTTAATTCAGCAGGAACGGTTTCCCAAGCATTGGGGGCATTAATCACCTATTGGCTGGGGATAACTGCAACTAACTTTGAGTCACTTTGGCTATTGGTAATAATTACTAACCTTAGTACACTGTTACCCCTACCATTTATCAACTGGCTACCTGCTGCTGAAGAGCAAGCTGAGACATCCAAAGATGGGGAACAAGCTTTCTTACCTGATTTGATGTCTGAGTTGGTACTGACAGAACCAGAGTCGGAAATAGTGGAATAGTGTAATAAATCCAAAGTCGAGTCAGTGCGCTGCCTCCCTGTTGCAACCTTGCTGCAACGGAATTCTTTTTAGCTGCTACATATTTTTGTACGAGATAACAATAAAAAACAAAGCTTATGCATTTGAAAAGTCAAGGAAGCCCAGTTACAGAAAAATTTTATACTCGTGCAGATTGGCAAGGTGGGTATCAATCTCTCACCCAAGAATTTGATTATTGGATTGATGATATAGAAGGGGAAATTCCCAGAGAATTAGAAGGCACGCTGTTTAGAAATGGCCCCGGTTTGTTGGATGTGAATGGAAAATTTCTTCATCACCCGTTTGATGGAGATGGGATGATTAGCAAAATTACCTTTACCAACGGTCGTGCCCATTTTCGCAACCGCTTTGTCCAGACAACTGGGTATTTGGCAGAGCAAAAGGCGGGAAAAATTCTTTATCGCGGTACTTTTGGTACTCAAAAACCCGGTGGTTGGCGAGCTAATATCTTTGATTTCAAACTCAAAAATATTGCTAATACAAATGTTATCTATTGGGGTGGTAAACTGCTAGCACTGTGGGAAGCTTCTGAAGCATATCGCCTCGATCCCAAGACTCTTGAAACTTTGGGAAATGAATATTTTAATGGTGCTTTGTCAGCAGGTGAAGCTTTCGCTGCCCATCCCCGCTTGGAAAATAATTGTGAACAAGATGGGGGCGAACCTCGCCTAGTAAATTTTTCGATTAAGCCAGGATTATCTACCACCATTACTATTTTCGAGCTAAACTTAGTGGGTGAAATTGTTAGACAGCAAGCTCATAAGGTTCCCGGTTTCTGTTTCATTCACGATTTTGTTATTACTCCCAACTACTGCATCTTCTTTCAAAATCCTGTCACATTTAATCCCATACCTTTTGCCTTGGGAATACGTGCGGCAGGAGAATGTATCAAATTTCAAGCAAATCAACCGACAAAAATTATAATTATTCCCCGTTTTCCCAAAAAAGGGCAAGAAGAGATAAAATTTCTGGAAACTCAGTCGGGTTTCGTTTTCCACCACGTTAATGCTTTTGAGGTAGGAGAGGAAGTTCTGATTGATTCTATTTGCTACCAAGATTTACCAGAAGTGGAGCCTAAAAGCGATTTTCGACAAGTTGATTTTGAAGCTTCTTCACCTGGGCAACTTTGGCGATTTTATCTAAATCTCAAGAATGGGACAGTGCAGCGAGAATTGATTGATAGTCGCTGTTGCGAATTTCCCAGCATCCATCCGGCGAATGTGGGACACCCTTATCGATATCTATATATAGGTGCGGCTCATGCAGAGAGTGGTAATGCTCCCTTACAAGCATTGCTGAAAATTGATTTACAGTCTGGGGAAAGACAGTTTTGGAGTGCTGCACCTCGTGGTTTTGTAGGTGAACCGATTTTTGTCCCGCGCCCAGATTCTGAAAAGGAAGATGATGGTTGGGTATTAGCTTTAGTTTATGATGCTGTCCATCATCGCTCAGATTTGGTAATTTTGGATGCTAGTGATTTCTCTAAAGGAACAATTGCACGGCTACATCTCAAGCATCATATCCCTTATGGGCTGCATGGAAGCTTTACTTCTGAAGTTTTTGGGGAAATTTGATCTCCTATTTGGATGAAACCATTTTTTCGCTGGCAATGATATGCAAATCGATATTTTTGAGCAAGCGCACCAATTTTTGCGTCAAAGATCCTTTGAGGAGCATTTGCCAGCGCGATCGCTGACTCTCTCCGATTACAATTTGGGTAATCCGATATTTCTCGGCGACTTCTGCGATCGCATTAGCTATGTTACTGTTAGTAACACGAAGAAAAGTACCTTCAAATTCGTTACAGAGTTTCTCACAAGTGTGAATGTGTAGGCTTTCCTCCTTGGTGAGGAACCGTTCTGGATCGGCAACAAACAAAGTATAAAGTGGGGCATTCATGTAGCTAGCTAACCTCGCACCCCGGCGTAACAACTGTACTGAGTTGGGATAGGTGGATACACACACCAAAACGCGCTCATGAATATTACAGGATTGTCCATTGGGGATAGTAGCGATCGCATTTTCTTCTACGTTGTCTGCGACTTCGCGCAAAGCTAACTCCCGCAAAGCAATCAGGTTACGGCGTTGGAAAAAATTATCGAGGGATTGCTGGATTTTTTGGGGTGCGTAAATCTTGCCTTCTAATAACCGTTCTTGCAATGTTTCTGGTGTGACATCCACTACCACTATTTCATCTGCTTCATCCAGAATTCTATCAGGAACTCGCTCACGGACTACAACCCCAGTAATTCTAGCTACTAAGTCATTAAGACTTTCCAAATGTTGCACATTCATTGTGGAGTAGACATCAATACCTGCTGCCAAAACTACTTCTACATCTTCGTAGCGTTTTTCGCGTGGGGAACCAGGGACGTTGGTATGGGCAAGTTCATCGATTAAGGCTAATTGTGGCGATCGCTTTAAAATAGCATCTGTATCCATATCCGTTAGTGTCAACTCACCGCGAGGATATTGCTTACGGGGTAAAATCTCCAGTCCTTCTGCCTTTTCGGTTGTATCCTTGCGTCCGTGAGTTTCCAAAAGCCCAACGATGACATCAATTCCTTCTTGTTTAAGTGCGTGTCCCTCTTCTAACATCCGGTAGGTTTTCCCTACTCCAGGAGCCATACCAATAAATATTTTATGTTTACCCCGCCGTCGTGCCGGATAAAGTGAGTAACTTCCAGAATTTAAAGGTGCAGTGCCATTCCAACCAGTATTATTGTCTGACATTTCATTCTTGGTTTCTATCGCAATCCTATTTCATCGGAAAACGGCGCTTTATCTATGCCTCTTAGAAGTGCTGTTAACGGATAGCTAGGGTTGAGCGCGTGAATAGTAAATCTGACTTCTTTGCTCACAACTACTCGGAACTGTTTTGCCCAATTCCCAATGCCCATTTATTGATTTTGCTGACGATTAATATCTTGCAAGTCAAGAGCATAATTCAATCGGAGAACATTGACTCCCGGCTCACCAAAAATCCATAAAAATCTGTCATCGGTATACTTGTTAATTAAACGTAGGATCTCATCTTCTTTGACTCCCCGCGCACCTGCAACCCGCGTCAATTGCTGCCGTGCTGCTTTGAAGGAAATATGCGGATCTAAACCAGAACCAGAGGTATAAATCATATCAGCGATCGGTTGAAGATTTTCGTCTCGCAATTGATTTGCCTCTTCTAGAATCCGCTTTAGTAGCTCTGGATTACTAGCAGCGAGATTACTGGCTCCAGATATGCCAGTTGGCTTTGCTTTTTTTCCTTGGCTATATCTAACAGTACTAGGACGAGGATGGAAATATCGCTCGGATGTGAATAGTTGACCAATCAAAGCTGAACCAATTGGTTCATTATTTAGATTCAGCATAATGCTGCCATTCGCTTGATAGGGCAAAAAAACTTGACCCACTACAAGAATGATCAGAGGATAGATGATTGCAGTCAACAACCAAAGCATTAGAGTTATAAAAATTGCTCTGATAGTTTCTCGAATAATAGCCATAAAAACTTTTCCAATTATTACTAAAATTAATTTTTAATTTTAATTCTTTTACCCAATCAGAACGATATTCGAAGATGCTGTTGCTAACAGCATAAATACCTGGGGCAATTACCACATTCAAGCACAGCAGGATAAAAATAGCGAGTGTGAGTGTTGTTTAAGCAATTGCGACCAAATAAAAAACATCGCCTGTATCAGATTTATCGACAAAAACTTTTCCCAAACATCGACCTGTTTATTCATATTCTTTTGGTTCTCTCTCTCAACGGTAAAAGTAAAAATGTTTATTATTTTACTTTGGTCAAGATGCGCTCGTTTCGCAGCGTCTCTACTTTTTCTATCCTTAAGCCAAACCTACAAGTGTAATCAGTATGTCTATCAACTTAATGGCGATAAATGGCGCAATCAACCCACCTAAGCCATAAATTAAGATATTGCGTTGGAGTAGCTGATTAGCTGTCAGTGGCCTAAACCGCACACCCTTCAATGCCAAGGGAATCAAAGCGGGAATAATCAAAGCATTATAAATCAGCGCTGATAGTACAGCAGACTTAGGGCTAGTCAAATTCATAATATTCAGGCTTTGTAGATTAGCAGCGACAAATATCACTGGGATAATTGCAAAATATTTAGCAATATCATTAGCGATAGAAAATGTCATCAAAGCTCCGCGAGTAATCAACAATTGTTTACCAATGCTAATGATATCGATCAGCTTTGTCGGATCGGAGTCCAAATCCACCATGTTGGCGGCTTCTTTTGCAGCTTGTGTCCCTGTATTCATGGCAACGCCGACGTTAGCTTGGGCTAATGCGGGAGCATCGTTAGTCCCATCTCCTGTCATGGCAACTAGTTTACCTGCTGCTTGTTCCTTTTTAATGACACTGATTTTGTCTTCTGGTGTAGCTTCAGCAATGAAGTCATCCACTCCAGCTTCTTTAGCAATGACAGAAGCTGTAATTTGGTTGTCTCCAGTTAGCATGATGGTACGCACTCCCATCCGTCGCAGTTGGTCAAAGCGATCGCGGATACCAGGTTTAACTATATCTTTGAGATAAATAACCCCATAGATTTCGTTATCTAAACTAACTGCTAGAGGTGTACCTCCCAAGCGAGAAACTCGTTCGTAGGCAGCATCCAATTCTGGCGTATTGCGTCCGTTGCGAGAACGGACAAATCCTTTAATGGCTTCTACTGCTCCCTTTCTTGCCTCATACCCACCAGGTAAGTTAGTCCCACTCATCCGTGTTTTGGCGGAAAAATCAACTCCTTCTGCCTGGTTAGAGTCGAAATCAAACCGTGCTACTAGTTTTTCTGCCAGTCGAATAATAGATTTACCTTCTGGTGTATTGTCAAAGATACTAGCCGCCCACGCAACATTAGCAATTTCTGATATTGAATGACCGTTGATAGGGATAAACTCTTCCGCCAAACGGTTGCCGAGGGTAATTGTACCTGTCTTATCAAGAACTAAAGTGTTTACATCACCACAGGCTTCGACTGCTTTTCCGGAAGTGGCAATGACGTTAAATTGGGCAACTCGATCCATACCAGCAATACCGATGGTACTGAGTAAACCACCAATGGTTGTAGGAATTAATGCCACTAATAGGGCAATTAAAGTTGGCACGCTGACTGGACTATTGACATAGTAAGCAAGTGCGGGCAGAGTTACCACGACTAACAAAAACACTAAGCTGAGAACTGCCAACAATACTGTCAGGGCAATTTCATTGGGTGTTTTGCTGCGTTCTGCCCCTTCTACTAAGGCAATCATCCGGTCAATAAAGCCTTTACCGGGGTCAGTAGTGATCCGGATAATTAATTCATCTGAGATAATCCGCGTCCCACCAGTGACAGAACTGGAAACATCGGAGCCTGATTCTTTTAATACTGGTGCAGATTCTCCAGTAATTGCCGATTCATCTACTGAGGCAACGCCCATAATTACCTCGCCATCGCCGGGAATGATATCTCCAGCAATAACGTAGATGTTATCGCCCTTTTTAAGGCTAGTGGATGAAACTTCACTAATTGTGCCGTCGGGAGCGAGCTTTTTAGCGATCGCCTCTGATTTCGTTAATCTCAAGGCATCAGCTTGAGCTTTACCCTGCCCTTCTGCCACTGCTTCGGCAAAATTGGCAAACCAAACTGTAAAGAATAAAATTCCCGACAGTAAGCCATTGAAAAGTTGCGGGTTCTTTTGTAGGGCTGGGCCAAATAAATTGGGATCAATCGTTAGCAATAGAATGATGATTGTCCCCACCCAAACCACAAATATTACTGGATTTTTGATTACATACTTAGGGTTAAGCTTCACAAAAGCATCTCTAATTGCCCTTAAGTAAAGCCACTTTTTACTTGTCCTTGCTTTTTTACGTCCTTGACGGCGATCGCCAGAACGAGGATTTGGCCGTCTAGCTCTGAAGTTAGTTGCCACTTGATTCATGAATAAAGTTAGGAGTTAGGAGTTAAAAGTTAAAAATTAGGAGTTAGGAGTTAGAAGTTAGGAGTTTCCAATAAAAAATAGATCCAATCTTTAGGGCACGCTATGCGATCGCGAACACAATGCCAAAGCGATGCTCGTTCCTACGTACCTTTGTTCGCGTTCGATTGTCACCAGAAGGACGGACGATCGAACGCGAACAGCGTGTCGCAGATAAGACTTGCTAACACCAGTCGCCTACGGTAGGAAACCCTCCTACAGCGATGGATTCAGCACAAAGCACTGGCTCCCCTACAAAACAGGATAATTTATTTATTTTTTGGTATTCTCTTAATTCCAGACTTATAACTCATAAATTTTCTAATTGCCAGATGCTAGTTTCAAACCCTCAGCTATGGGGCCTAAAGCTAAAACGGGAAAGAAAGTCAATACTCCCAAAATCAATGTCACTCCAGCAGTGATACCAGTAAATACTAGAGAATCAGTTCTTAGGGTACCAAGGGTTTCTTGTACTTGTTGTTTGCGAGACATACCGTCAGCTAACAGCAGGATGGCAATTATCGGAATGTAGCGTCCTCCTATTAAGCTAACTAAAGTACTCAAGTTCCACCACAGGGTGTTATCTCTCAACCCTTCCAAGCCGGAGCCATTATTTGCGGCGGCTGAGGCATATTCATAAACTACTTGAGAAATACCGTGATGGCCAGAGTTGCTAATTCCAGAGAGAGAGATGGGATAAGCCAGAGCGATCGCACTGGGAATCAAAACTAGAATTGGGTGAATCAACAACACGACGCTGGCAAGGACAATTTCGCGTTTTTCAATTTTGCGTCCTAAAAACTCTGGGGTGCGTCCTGCCATTAGTCCAGTTAGGAACACTGTAAGAATTAAGTAAATAAATAAGTAAGCTGTTCCAGTGCCTTGACCACCCCAAATAACCTGGATAAACAAGTTGAAGAGAGTCGAAAATATTCCTTGGGGCATCAAAGAATCGTGCATCCCATTCACAGCGCCAGACATAGTAGCGGTAGTCATAACTGCCCAAAATGCCGTTTGTAACCAGCCAAATCGAACTTCTTTCCCCTCTAAATTGGGTTGTTCTAATCCAAAGGCGTTATTAACTAGGGGATTACCTTGCAATTCTCCCACGGCTGTCACTCCCACCAGGATGACAAAAATCACAAACACCATCCAAAAAAGCAGCCAAGCTTGTTTGATGTTATTGGCGAATATACCGTAGGTGTAAATCAACGCTGCTGGGATAGAAATCATGGCGATCATTTCTATCAAGTTAGAAGCGCCATTGGGATTTTCAAAAGGATGTGCTGAGTTTACGCCAAAAAAGCCTCCGCCGTTCTCGCCCAAAAGTTTAATCATTTCAAAGGATGCCACCGGGCCTCTGGCAAGATATTGTGTCCCGCCTTCTAAGGTTCTCACATCCATAGTCTTCGCTAATGTTTGTGGTACACCTGTTAGAAGCAAAGCGATCGCTCCAATAATCGAAATCGGTAGCAATATGCGCGTAATTGCACGGACAATATCGACATAAAAGTTTCCCAATTTTCTACCCGTCAGCCCGCGAATAAAGGCAATTCCCACAGATAAACCGGTAGCTGCGGAGGTGAACATCAAAAAGCCTAAAGCCGCTACCTGGCTAAAATAGCTTAAGGTTGTCTCACCAGCATAGTGCTGCTGGTCAGTATTGGTTACAAAGGAAATGGTTGTATGCAGTAATACATCCCAACTAGGCGCACCAAAACCGTTAGGATTCCAGGGCAACAGCCTCTGAAAATATAACAGTAAATACACTGAAATACCCATAATCAGGTTGCTGTACAGTACAGCCCGGATATACTGCGAACCCGTCATATCATCTTTTCTGCGAACACCCGCTAGTACGAACATACTTCGTTCTATGGGGTTCATTAAAAAATCCAGCAGTGTTCTTTCTCCCAAGAAGACACGGGCTATGTATCTACCGAGTAGTGGAGTAATTGCTATGACAATACATAGCGTTAAGCCAATTTGCAAAAAACCTTGTCCCATATATTTCGCGTTCGATAAAATTTGAGTGCTAACAAGCCAATTATTAGAAATAACAGATTAACTGTTGAAGTATTTGATTTGGAGGAATTTAGTGATATCTCATATCACCGCCATTTTTTAATCTAGATTTACTATTTTCAGTTATTACTATCCAGATACTTGTTTAACTTATTGTTAAAAATATTTAATCTTTACTTTTAATTCATCTATTTCGCTAGTTAGTATTATTTGTTTATACAATACATTTTGGAAGTTTGCTACGTTCAAAGAATATAAATATTTAAGAGGATTTTATTAAATAAATGACGGTATGGGAAGGTTGTGTTAGATACTCTGGCCCTTGTCGACAACTACCCAGTCCCCAATCCTCAGCCCCCAGTCTCCTTTTTTGCATCTGGACAATCGTAATTTTCGGGTTGATACTCAAGTGAATATTTGCAGATATAGATTGCAGATAAATCATAATCGCTGAATTAAATAGTTGTAAAGATTGTAGGATAAAGATTTTTTAGTAAATCAGAAATGACGATATTAAGTCGATTAGTGGCTATGAAAGAAGCTATAAATGGTCGTGGGGAGACTTATGGGCTAATAGCGATCGCCTTTGTGATCGTCATAGGCTTAGAATATTTGACACCACCTGAGTACGTATTTGGCTACCTCTACACAGGGACAATTTTGTTAGCAGATTCTCGATTGAATCGGAAAGCAGTATTGGGCATCACTCTGGCAGCTACAGGATTAACATTATTGAATTTGTTTGTCCCCGGAGGAGAAATGATTAATGCCTCAACGTTGGCAAATCGGCTGATTGCAGTATTGGCGTTGATGGTAACGGGTTGGTTAAGCGATCGCAACCACCGCAATGAAGAAGCGATCGCTTATACACAAGCACAATTACGCTCCCAAGAACAACTAGCTATTATGCGTGAAGATTTTGTTTCCACCCTAACGCATGATTTGAAAACACCCCTATTAGGAGCAATTGAAACGCTGAAATATTTTCAAAATGAGCAATTTGGTGAAATCACGCCAATGCAAGCAAAAGTCCTTCAAACGATGGCTCGTAGTCATCGGAGTACACTGCAATTAGTCCAAACTCTTTTAGATGTATACCGTAATGATGCCGAAGGACTGAAACTACAGATATCACCCGTTAACTTGGCAACTGTGGCAGAGGAGGTAATCGCTACCCTGACTGAACTAGCGAGAACACGTCAGGTTTATATTTCTCTCCACTATGGCGAATCAGATTTTCGCAGCTTTCTCTGGGTAAATGGCGATCCTTTGCAACTGGGGCGAGTCTTCACCAATCTCCTGAGTAATGGTATTAACCATACCCCCCGTGGCGGTAAAGTGGAAGTGGTACTTGAAGGTTATTCTAGCGATCAAGTGGTAAAAATACTCGATACTGGTTCCGGCTTTACCGAAGAAGAGTTACCCCACTTATTTGAGAGATTTTATCAAGGAGATAGCGATCGCCACGTCTCAGGATCTGGACTAGGGCTTTATTTAACCAGGCAAATTATCACTGCTCATGGGGGTACAATTTGGGCAGAGAATCGCTCACCACGGGGAGCAATGTTTGGTTTTCGACTCCCAGCTTGTCCACCACCGGGAGTAGGTAAGTAGGGGAGCAGGAGGGGAGCAGGGGGGGAGGCAGGGGAAGAAGAACTATTTATTGACCAATGACAAATGACAAAAATCTTACTCGTTGAAGATGATGAATTGTTTCGGCTTGGTCTGCGGATGCGGTTGCAGCAAGAAACTACTTTGGAGATTATCGCAGAAGCAGAAGATGGGGAACAAGCTGTAGAATTAGCAAATCGCTATCCCCTGGATTTAGTTTTGCTAGATATAGGTTTACCGGGCATTGGTGGGATTGAAGCTTGTCGCCAAATTAAGCAAAAGCACCCAAATTTACCAATTCTCGTTTTAACATCTCGTTCTGAGAAACCTCTGATTTCACGGTTAATTGCAGCTGGAGCCCAAGGTTACTGTCTGAAAGGTATTCCTGGTGAGTCTCTTATCTTGGCAGTGCGATCGGTTGCAGCTGGTGCTTCTTGGTGGGATCAAACAGCAACAACAGAAATTAGGGCAGCTTTTGAGGGCAATTCTACTGTGGTGCTACCTACAAAAACTGAGGGAAACCTAGAAAATCCCCTAACGAAGCGCGAGCAAGAAATTTTGGCACTGGTAGCAACTGGCAAAAGCAATCAAGAAATTGCTGAGATTCTCTACATTGCCCCTGGTACAGTGCGGGTTCATGTTCATGCTATTTTGCAGAAACTAGAAGTACGCGATCGCACACAAGCCGCAGTCTTAGCGATCCAAAAAGGATTGGTAGCACCAGAATTGTTGATTAACTAGATTCAATCTTTTATCCTGTAAAATCACATAATATTTAATGGGTCTACATCAATAGTTAAGCTAACAGACGAAGGACAAAGCGATCGCACTTCTTCCCAATCTGGCAATTGTGGTAATGCATCGGGAGCAAATTTAATCAATATCTGCCAGCGATAACGATTAGCTACTCGTAAAATACTCGCTGGTGCTGGGCCTAATATCTCGAATTCTTCTTCTGTACTCAAGGCTGTAGCAATAATTTGCGCGGTATTTTGCACTTGAATAGGATCGAGACTACTTAAGCGCAACAAAATTAACCGCCCATAAGGGGGATAATTCAGGGCTTGGCGTTGTTCTAGTTCAGCCTGCGAGAAAGAGTGATAATCGTGCGATCGCACTGCTGCAATTACCTGATGCTCTGTAGTGTAAGTTTGTACAATCACCCTGCCTGGATCGTCTCCTCTACCAGCACGTCCAGCGACTTGAGTCAAGGTTTGAAATGCCCGTTCACTGGCGCGATAATCTGATAAATTTAGCAATCCATCGGCGGCGACAACACCCACAAGTGTCACCTGTGGTAAATCCAAACCTTTGGTGAGCATTTGCGTACCCACTAATAAATCCGCTTCGCCGTTGGCAAACTGGGTGAGTAAAGTCCGGTGTGAACCTTTGTTACGGGTGGTATCGCTATCAAAACGAATCAAGCGTAACTCTGGGAACTGTCGTGCTAATTCCTGTGTTACTCGCTGAGTACCGCTACCGAAAAATTTCAGGTAAGGGGAACTACAATCGGGGCAGTATTTGGGATGCGATCGCGCATAATTACAATAATGACAGCGCAATAATTCCGGTGCTTTTTCTTCGGTGTGGTGGTACGCCAGTGACACATCACAATGCGGGCATTCCAACACATACCCACAACTGCGGCATGAGACAAAAGTACTGTGTCCCCGACGATGGATAAATAAAATTCCCTGTTGTTTTCTCTCTTGCAACTGTTGCAAAGCTTTTTGCAGCGATCTACTAAATATAGAACGATTTCCCTGCTGCAACTCTTGCCGCATATCGACTATTTCCACAGGCGGTAAAGGGCGAGAATTGATGCGTTCGGGCAAACTTAAATAATGAGTGCTGAGTGATGAGTGCTGAGTGCTGAGTGAGGAGTGCTGAGTGAGGAGTGAGGAGTGAGGAGTTACGAATTCTCCCCCTGCTCCCCTGCTCCCCTGCCTCCCTATGCTTACCCAAGTTTCCAAGGAAGGGGTGGCAGAACCTAACAATAAAGGGCAATTTTCTAATTCAGCTCGCCATTTGGCGACAGTGCGGGCATGGTAAGTAGGTATGGGTGAGTCTTGCTTAAAGCTGCTGTCGTGTTCTTCATCTAAAATAATTAAACCCAAGTTGGGCAAAGGCGCGAAAACGGCGCTCCGCGTACCAATGACAACTTGGGGTTCTCCTGTGAGCATTTGCCGCCAAGTGTCGTAACGTTCACCGTCGGAGAGGGCGCTGTGATAAACGCTGACTTTATTGCCAAAACGGGCGCGAAAACGATCGGTTAACTGGGGTGTAAGTCCAATTTCGGGGACTAAGACAAGGGCAGATTTACCTTGCTTGATGAGAGGTGCGATCGCTTGCAAATATACTTCGGTTTTTCCTGAACCTGTCACCCCATGCAATAAAACTTCAGCAAATCCATCTAATGTCTGGATTGTTTCCAAAGCGCTAGCTTGGGCAGCAGTTAAAGATTTAGCCCCATCACCTGCTAATACTGGGCCCTGTTCAGTTCGCAATACTTCCCGTTCTTCGATAACAATGTAACCCTTTTGTGTCAACGTTTTGAGGATTGAAGAACTAGCATTGCAAATTTGCAGTAATTCATTTTGCCACAACTCCCCATTATGCCGCCGCAGCACTTCCAAAATCTCTCGCTGGCGGGTAGTTAAGTCGCTATCAATTGTACCTGTGAGTATGACCGCTTTTTGTAGCTTTGGTCGAGTCAGCCGTGGCGGTTCTAAATAGCTTTCTACTAAACCGAATCGCAGCAACTCCCGAATTCCCCGATAGGCAGATTTGACTTTTTGTTGAAGGTAGGCGAAACTATAATCCCCCGCAGGCTGCCCTTGCAAAAGTTCCCAAACTTGCCGCGCAGTAGGAGTCAAAAAAGCTAAAGGATCGGAAGATGCTAGCAAATAACTACTTCCCCCCTGCCCCCTGCCCCCTGCCCCCTGCTCCCCCTCCTCTAACAAGGCGGATACGGCGCTGCGATCGCCCCAGCAACCCTGGTGGTAGAGCAACCCGGATTACTTGAATTAGAGGCGTATAGTAATATGCAGCAACTCGATTGAGTAATTCCCAATAAGCACTTGGGAAAAATCCAACGCTGACTATATCTTCTACTTCGCGGATTTTTTCTGGTGCTAAATCAACATTTGGTTGTGCCAGTAACCGAATTGCAATCGCTCCTAATTGTTGTGCCCCAAATGGCACGCTCAAAATATCCCCTGGTTTTATTTCTAACTGGGCTGGCAATCGATAAGTAAATAATCCTGTACTTCCTGGACAGTCTACCAGTACTTCAACCCATCTATTAAGAGTTGTACCTGATTGGTACGATTCGCTAGGTTCAGCCACTACTAAAGGAGATAATTTTATGCCATTAATATACATAGCTACTGACTTTATAGTTAAATATTTTCCTCACATAGCTGGTCAAAATTAACCTAGCTAACTAAACTCTAATTTTTTGCTTTCTTAAATTTAAATAGTATTTTTCAATACTGTTATCCTTCATAATACTTGATAAGTTTCCTCTTATGTAATCTACTAGACAAATTCGTATCAACTATACATGCAATAAATATTTGGTACCCACTATATAAATAAAAGCATGTCGGCACTTGCTGCAACAGTTGCTCTATCTACTAAATAGGGAGTAGCCTTTTTCCGCCTATCGATAGATATTCAACCCTTTCTGTATATGAGATGCTTTTATACAAATAAGAACATCCCAAAATTAAGCTGCCATAATTGTAATTTGTATCATTTGGGTAACTTGAAATTGGGAAGGCATAACCCCATCACCAGGTTTTAAATTTATCCAGTGACTTCCAAATACCTAAACAGAAAAATATATATTTAGAAAAATATATGAAAGTTTAAGAAATTTGGATGGTTAGCTGAGATTTTTATGTTTGTTCAGGTTGAGAAAGTTTGAGGGGGTTTGACATATTTGGTAATTAAGAAAAAAATGAAGAATATAATCTGTTAGAAGCCTGAGAAGAAAGTTTTGTTGGGTGCTTAGGTCAGTTACTTTGTAGGTTGTATCTAACTGTAACCCGTAGGTTGTAGGTAGATATAGATTTTTATTCTTGAATAGAAATTAGTAGAAGCTTCTATTCCGACATATAAAGGGGTGCATTCATTCGTCCATTAGGGAAAACTACCAAGCCTCAAACGAGTAGCTGTAACTAAATTATGTACCAAACAAAACAACAATCCCTAAAGGAAACTATGAACATTGTTGAATTGGGAAAAATGGAAATACTGGAGAATGCTGCTGATATTGAAGAACCATCACTCGATAGTTTAGATGCAGTGGCAGATGAAGAGCCTCCGATTGTAGTAGAAAATCTGGAATCAGATGAACGCGATGGAGATGACATGGCGGCGGCCCGCCCTTCGGGATACAATAAAACCGAGCATGATGATGCCGTCGGCGCGTTTTTTAAAGAGATGGCGCGTTATCCGCTTTTAAAAGCTGATGAAGAAGTAGAGTTAGCGCGGCGAGTTAGATTTCTAGAGGAAATTAGGGAATTACAAGCTGCTTTAAACTTAAAACTAGGACAGGAACCTACCAAACTAGAAGTAGCTTCCGAGCTAGAAATGACCGAAAAGCAACTAGAAAGTCGCTTGTATCAAGGCAGAGTAGCGAAACGCAAAATGATTCGCTCCAACTTGAGGTTAGTAGTTTCTATTGCCAAACGATATCTAAATCGGGGAGTGCCTTTTCTGGATTTAATTCAGGAAGGAGCAATGGGTTTAAATCGCGCTACAGAAAAGTTTGATCCAGATAAAGGATATAAGTTTTCTACTTATGCTTATTGGTGGATTAGACAAGCGATTACCAGAGCTATAGCTAACGATGCGCGGACAATCCGGCTACCTATTCACATTGTTGAAAAGCTTAACAAACTGAAAAAAGCTCAACGGGAACTAAAGCAAAAACTCTGTCGAAATCCTACCGAAGGTGAAATGGCAGAAGCTTTGGAAATTAGTGTGCAACAACTACGCCAACTACAACAGCTACGCCGTCAAGCACTTTCTCTCAACCACCGTGTCGGTAAAGAAGAAGACACGGAATTGATGGATTTGCTAGAAGATGAAGATAACCTGTCTCCAGAAGCAAAAATGAATGAAAACATGATGCGTCAGGAGATTTGGGAAGTGTTGGGTGATGTGTTAACTCCACGGGAAAAAGATGTGATTTCTCTGCGTTATGGTTTGACAACCAGCGAACCCTGTACCTTAGAAGAAGTTGGCAATATGTTTAATCTTTCCCGTGAGCGAGTGCGCCAAATTCAAAGCAAAGCGATGCGGAAATTACGCCGTCCCCACATAGCTAAACGCTTAAAAGGTTGGTTAATTTAGTTACATTCACGAAGATAGAGACGCAATCCCCGTTTGTCACTTTGTTCCCATTCAAAATTCAAAAATAGATATTTAATTTTGAATTTTGAATTTCGAATTACCCGCATGGTTTGACTTAATTAGCTCCAATAATAAATTTAGGGGCTGATATATTTATATTTCTTGAGCTTCGACTACCGTAACTCTCCAAAAACGGGCTTTCTGTGACTTTTTCGGCTTTTGTTTAGTCATTATTAAAAAAATTGCACAGTTGCCTATAGACTATGGACTATGGACTATGAACTATAGACTATAGACTAATGACTTCGTGTAGCAATTTGATTTTGCGTTTTGCTGAACCAACTGATTACAGCGTACTTTTTCAATTAATTCAGGGACTTGCTGAGTATGAAAAATTATCTCATGCTGTCACTGGCGATGCTCTGGCACTTAAGGAGCATTTATTTGGTTCGCACAGATATATAGAAGCGATTTTAGCAGAAACTGCTGGTCAAGCTGTTGCTTTTGCCCTATTTTTTCATAATTATTCAACATTTTTGACCAAGCCCGGAATTTATCTGGAAGACTTATTTGTTTTACCAGAGTATCGTAGGCAAGGTATTGGTAAAGCTCTTATTTCTAAAGTAGCCCAGATAGCTATAGAACGTGACTGTGGACGGTTAGAGTGGAGTGTGTTGGATTGGAATGAACCAGCTAAAGCATTCTACCGTAGTATAGGAGCATCTATATTAGATGATTGGCGAATTTGCCGTGTCACAGAAGATGCGCTTACGCAGTTAGGGGCTGTCAATTGAAGAAAAATTCAGCTATTCTGAATTTAGTAGTCAGAAGAGGTTGTTGGAAAAGTATTTTTCTCTAAACTTTAAGCACTTTTAGATCCTCACTAACCCTCTTTAAAAAGGCTATTAATTAACCAGATATTGCTTAACATTTGCGAGCCTGATCATTTATTGACGACGAAAGCAGTCAGTAAAAATACAGTGTTGGGATTAGCGTAGACACGGAGCGGCTTGTCGTCTAGACATCGCTCATAAAATGATTGTGGAAAAACATGGTTGTCAAATTAGCGTCGAGTCCGAACTTGGCAAAGGCACAAATTTGACAATTCATGTAGTACCGCCTAATTAGCTTTAGGACTTACACAAAACTTAACTCGGTAGGGGTACTCACGCAGAGTATTGCCCTTACCTGTAAATCCTGGTTTTGGTTATTGTTTGCGTAAGCCGTAAGCTTAATCAAGAAACCTTTTTTAACTCTTCACTTTTTACACTTTTCCTGCCACAACCAAGTCTTTCTTCAAAATTTCCACTGCTGCTTGATATTGCAGATCCGCTTCAGTACCAATCTGTTCGCGGTTAATTGGATCTTGGGAAATCACTTTATCTGGCTTAATACCTAGTTTGTTAATATCCCGGTGTTGAGGAGTTTCATACTTAGCAATTGTGACTGCCAACCCCGAACCATCTGATAATTCAAATAAAGATTGAATTAGACCCTTACCAAAAGTGGTTTCGCCTACCAACTGGGCACGACCGTTATCTTGGAGTGCGCCAGCGAGAATTTCGCTAGCACTGGCAGTTCCTTGATTCACCAAAATTACCAGAGGATCGTTCGTCAGGGCTGGCCCAAAGGCTTCGAAACTACCCTGAATGCCTTGTCTATTCACAGTGTAGACAATAGTACCAGAATCTAACCACTGACGGGCAATTTCAATTCCTGATTGCAATAATCCCCCAGGATTATTTCGTAAATCTAGAATGTAGGCAGCAGCGCCTTTTTTTTCTAGACTAGAAATAGCGTGTGCCAATTCCGTTGAGGCGTTGGCATTGAATTGAGTGAGACGTAGGTAGCCAATAGATGTACCTTCAGTGGAAACACGCAATTCTGAAACCACAGGGTTAAGAGCAATGCGATCGCGCGTTAATCTAATTTCCGTTTCTGGCTCTCCATCTCGCTCGATGAGGAGAGTAACAAGGCTGCCACTTGGGCCGCGCATTTTAGTTGCAGCTTCATCTAGGGTAAGATTTTTTGTGGGCACGCCTTCAATTTTAAGAATGCGATCGCGTGGTCTAATCCCCGCTTTATCTGCTGGTGAACCTGCAATAGGAGCCACTACTTCCAACTTCCCAGTCTCAGGATTCAGGACAATTTGCAATCCTACCCCAGTCAGTTCCCCAGAGGTATTGACCTTTAAGCTGCGGTACTGTTCCGGGTCTAAAAAGCGGGTAAAAGGGTCATCGAGGCTCTTTAGCATCTTCCCAATGGCCACATAACTGGCATTTGAGTCTGTAAGCGGTTTCTCTAGAACCTTTTGCCGCACAGCCGCCCAGTTCTGATGATTAAAAGTTTCATCTAGATAAGTGCGATTAACAATTCGCCAAACTTCGGAAACCAGCTTTTGTTCCCCCGTTAAAGCCACCGCAGGCTGGGTAAGCGTACAAAACGCCAACCAAAACGCCATTAACAACGAAAATCCAACCCGAAAGACTTGTTTGTTCATGAACCCCATTATCAATTCCACCTCAACCCAAATTGCCTAGAAATGCTCAGTTGCTCTGTTGTTGATGAAATCTATCTCTCGATTATGTTACTTTTTTTATAGAAGTGGTGCATTTCTCTCATCAAGTTGTTCAGTCAACTGATGCGTTGTATCCACTCACGAAAGGATAAAATCTACTTTGTGTCCACCATTTTCTGTGCAGGGGCGTAAAGAGATCGCAATATATTCCTTCTTTACAGAGTGTAAAGTTTCTGAAGACTCTTAGCACGCTGAAAGCTGACAAGCAAACGAAATAAACTCGTCTTTACTAAAATCCCAAAATTGCTAATTGGGAGAGAAGTCATAAGAGGCGGCTTATGAGAAGTCCATAGACAATTCTGTTGTTACCCTAGCCTGCGGCAACCCCTTGGGCGAACCCGCAGGATGCCGAGGCTTGGAACCATCAGAATTTTAGTCGCCGATTTAGAGCTTCGGGATTTATCAACCGCAACCGACTTTTAGGAACTTGAGATTGTATGGCCAACGTTTACGACTGGTTTGAGGAACGCCTGGAGATTCAGGCACTCGCTGAAGACGTTACTAGTAAGTACGTCCCTCCCCACGTCAACATCTTCTACTGCTTGGGTGGTATTACCCTGGTTTGCTTTCTCATCCAGTTTGCCACTGGATTTGCCATGACGTTCTACTACAGGCCAACAGTCACTGAAGCGTTCTCCTCAGTGGAGTACATCATGAATGAAGTAAACTTCGGTTGGCTAATTCGCTCCATCCATCGCTGGTCTGCCAGCATGATGGTGTTAATGATGATTTTGCACGTCTTCCGGGTTTATCTCACAGGTGGTTTTAAAAAGCCCCGCGAACTAACTTGGGTCAGCGGTGTCATCCTAGCTGTAATTACAGTTTCCTTTGGAGTCACCGGCTATTCCCTACCTTGGGATCAAGTTGGCTACTGGGCTGTAAAAATCGTTAGCGGCGTACCAGAAGCAATTCCCGTAGTTGGCGTTCTGATCTCCGACCTGCTACGCGGCGGTTCAAGTGTTGGTCAAGCAACACTAACTCGTTACTACAGCGCACACACCTTTGTGCTGCCTTGGTTGATTGCAGTCTTCATGCTGTTTCACTTCTTGATGATCCGCAAGCAAGGCATTTCCGGGCCTTTGTAATCTCAATTATTAGCGAAAGGCAAGATTTGTCAGTTTTCAGATGAAGTTGTTTGTTTTAAACTTATGAAACACAATAAATTTAATTGCACATAAGTTCCAAAAATAAACACTTCATCTGAAGCCTAAAGCTGTAAATTCCTTCCAAGCGGATAACCGTAGACAAACAAAACGCTGCTTTTTGCCTGCTAGGTTTGCCTAGTAGCTGATAGCCTTCACAAATGCTTTAATTTAACTTAAGCAGGAGAGCACATTTCAAAATGGCAACACAAAAAAAACCTGACCTGAGCGATCCTCAGTTAAGAGCCAAACTCGCCAAAGGCATGGGTCACAATTACTATGGTGAACCCGCTTGGCCTAATGACTTGCTTTATGTCTTTCCAATCGTGATCATGGGTTCCTTCGCTGCAATTGTGGCTCTAGCTGTGCTAGATCCTGCAATGACCGGTGAACCAGCAAATCCTTTCGCCACACCATTGGAAATTTTACCAGAGTGGTACTTATATCCAGTTTTCCAAATTTTGCGATCGCTTCCTAACAAACTTTTAGGAGTGTTAGCAATGGGTTCTGTACCAGTTGGGCTAATTCTCGTTCCTTTTATTGAGAACGTCAACAAGTTCCAAAACCCCTTCCGTCGTCCAGTTGCAACCACAGTATTCCTCGTTGGTACTCTTGTCACCGTGTGGCTGGGTATTGGTGCTGCTTTGCCATTGGATAAATCTTTGACCTTGGGACTATTCTAAATTAGTCACTACAAAGTGCTTTGACGCCTGTGAGTTTCAAGAGCATATTACAAATATGTTTTTGGAAGAAATCTACAGGCGTCAATTTTAATAGTTCAGATTGCATTCGGGATCTGGAGTTTTGGATTGAAAAGCTATCCCAAAATCTAAAATCACCAAAATTCATCAAATATAAACATTTTTCACTTAATTAACGTAAGTTGCTAGTTACAACCCTCGAAATGCCAAAATCGTTCATGTTTTGTATTTTGGTAGATAAAATATCTCAATTTAGATTTTTCTACATCAGAGCAATTTGGCGAATCATGCAAAATTTAATAACTAGCAACTTGGGTTTATTTATATTTAAGTCACAGTTAATGTTTACTATAGTGCAGCAAGACCATCTGAAGGTTAAGAGCGAACTCAGCCTCCTAAACCAGGTGCAAGAATGGTTCGAGCAATTTTGTCTGCAACATTTGTCTCAACTTGGCTGGTCAAAAACCCAACTAGATCGCCTCAATTTAGCATTAGCAGAAGGTTTTACCAACGCTGTTCGTCACGCTCATCATGCTTTACCCCCAGAAACAACCATTGAAATTAACGTTGATCTGTGGATCGATCGACTAGAGATTAGAATTTGGGATTATGGAAAACCTTTTAATCCTGATGCGATCGCAGAGCCAGCGCCAGGTACTCTACAAGTAGGCGGGTATGGATGGTTCCTCCTCCGGCGGTTGGCAGACCGTGTTGTATACGAACGTGGTGCAGATGGTAGAAATTGCCTTCTCATCGTCAAATACTCTGTAGAAGCACAATAAGAAAGGCGAAGTTAAGCCACTTACTTCAAAACAGAAGTATGAGCGGAAAAACTCTTTGCTACAAAATGTAGTTACTTGATTGATAAAAGTATACTCCTTTTTCAAGATGATTTGAATTGGAGCAATGTATTTTTTACGTAAAATTGCTTAGTTATTATGATTTTTTTGTAAAATCTCAAAAATATTTTTGTATAAAAAGAATTAGTGAATACAGTAAAGATAGCATTCGAGTTATATTAGCTCCCTTGTTAAGATTTGTCAGCAGTGTTGAGAGCCGGAATGTTTGTTCTCCAAGAACTGCTATTTAGTTCTTAAAGAGATAGAGATAATAGGGGACAGATTATGACTAAAACAGCCCTAATCACAGGAATAACTGGTCAAGATGGCTATTATCTCAGCCATTTGCTCCTCAACCGTGGCTATCGAGTTGTAGGATTAGTACCTCCCCATCGACAACCTAATTTGACAAAGCTGGGAACACTGGCGAATCAGGTAGAAATTTTTACGGTTGACTTGAGGAATAGTGGGGCGCTGTTGACCGCAGTTGAGCAACTACGTCCCCAAGAAATTTACAATTTGGCGGCTCCCAGTTTTGTACCCGACTCTTGGAACGACCCATTAGGAACCCTAGATTTGATCACTGGTACAGCTACCAGACTTTTGGAAGCAGTACGACAGGTTGGTTTGTCTACCAGATTTTATCAAGCCAGCAGTTCGGAAATGTTTGGCGATGTATTTAGTTCGCCTCAAGATGAGGAAACGCCTTTTCGTCCCAAAAATCCCTATGCTGCGGCGAAAATGCACGCCCACTGGACGATGGTGCATCACAGACAGCGCTATGGATTATTTGCCTGTAGTGGAATTTTATATAACCATGAGTCGCCTCTACGCGCACCTCAGTTTGTAACCCGAAAAGTTTCTTTGGCAGCCGCATCGATTAAATTGGGTTTAACTGACACCTTAGAAATGGGTAATTTAGATGCGAAACGCGATTGGGGGTTTGCGGGAGATTACGTAGAAGCTATGTGGCTCATGTTGCAAGTCGATGAACCAGAAGAGTATGTGATTGGCACTGGTAAACTGCACAGTGTTAAAGATTTAGTTGCCACAGCTTTTGAGTCTGTCGGATTGGATTGGACACGCTATATAGTTTTAAATACCAGTTTATTGAGACAAGATGAGCATTTTCAACTAGTAGCTGACCCCAGCAAAGCTAAAAGAAATCTTGGCTGGGAAACCCAGGTGAGCTTTGAAGAACTTTTAGAAAAAATGGTAAAAACAGATTTAGAGCGGTTACAAAGCGGTGCGATCGCGCCCTTAACCAAAGTGTAAATAACCTAATATGCATATCACTAAAGTGACACAAAACCTAAAGGTAGGTGATAAAGTTAACCAAAAAACTAACCATGTCTTCGTATTTTTAGAAATTTTTGCCCACGAAGGTGGTATTCAATCATATATAAAAGATATTTTCCGTGCCTATTTGGGATTGAGCCAAGCTTACAAGGCGGAAGTTTTTTTGCTGCGAGATAGCCCTGATCGGTTAAATCTGTTTGAAGCTGAGAACCTAAAATTTCATTACTTTAAAAATCAGTCTCCTCATTTGGGGAGATTGCAAATGACAGCAGCTTTACTTAAGTGTCTATTGCAAAACCGTCCGCAGCAAGTTTTCTGCGGTCATATTAACTTAGCAGTATTAATCCAAACTCTTTGCCAGCCCTTGGGGATTCCTTACACCGTGCTAACTTACGGCAAAGAAGTCTGGGAACCTCTAAAAAATCAAGAACGTCGCGCCCTGACATCAGCAGATAAAATTTGGACAATTAGCCGTTACAGCCGCGATCGCGCTTGTCTTGCCAATGGTCTAAACCCCAAAATGGTAGAGATGATGCCTTGTGCAATTGATGGGGATAAATTTACTCCTGGTTCCAAGCAGCCAGAATTCGTTCAGAAATATGGCTTAACTGGTTCTAAGGTATTAATGACAGTAGCACGCTTATGGTCAGGGGATATTTACAAGGGTGTAGATGTCACAATTCGGGCCTTACCACAAATTGCTCAGGTTTTCCCACAAGTGAAATATTTAATAATTGGTCGCGGTGATGACCAACCGCGATTGGCGCAGCTAGCAAAAGATTTGGGTGTGAGCGATCGCGTCGTCTTTGCGGGTTTTGTTGCTACAGAAGAATTAATGGAACATTACCGCCTTGCTGATGCCTATATCATGCCTTCGCAAGAAGGCTTTGGCATTGTTTATCTAGAAGCAATGGCTTGTGGAGTACCTGTCTTATCCGGTGATGACGATGGCTCAGCTGACCCCTTGCAGGATGGTAAACTGGGATGGCGAGTACCACACCGCAATCCTGATGCTGTAGCAGCAGCTTGTATAGAAATGCTTCAAGGGGATGACCAACGATGTGATGGACAGTGGTTGCGAGAACAGGCGATCGCTCTGTTTGGCATAGATGCCTTCCAACAGCACTTGCAAAAAATGCTTCTATCCTCAGTTTTGAGTCCCAATAACAAATGACTAAAATCGCTATCCTAGAAGGAGAGCAGGACGACGTTTAAAAAATGAGCTTTAAGTCATTTCAATTGAATCTTTTAAATCTCCGCCCTTGGCTCACCCTGCTGGCAGTTGTTTGGTTGCTAGCATCACTGGGCTTAGGTTGGTTGGTTAATTCGTTGCTAATTATTGTCGGGTTGCTGTTTTTAGCACCCATTGTGGCTTTTTTTGGCTTTCGTTGGTGGCTGCAACGCAACTTGGTTGCTGACCAGTGTCCCGTCTGTAGATATGAATTTACGGGTTTAAATAACAGTCAATTACAGTGTCCTAATTGTGGGGAGTCGCTTTTAGTACAAGATAGTCATTTTCAGCGCTTCACACCAGAAGGCACAATTGATGTCACTGCTGTCGAAGTTCCAGCCAAATCACTTGAAGATTAATCAAGGGTCATTAGTCACTTAGTAAAACACAAATGACTAATGACTATTTATTTTGTTGCGAGATTGAGAGACTGTATTTATGCTGCTGCTGGGATAATTCGCCCACATATACTGAGTATCTTCCTGCTTGCCAGTAACCAGATTGTTCTGGCTTGCCTCCAGAGTAGCTATCTGCCATTACACAAAAACGTCCCCCTGGCCCGTCGATCAACAGCGTTGGCTTCCCTTGACTTTCTACTGTTAATCGTAAATAAGGTAGTGACTCTGTAACCTGAATAACTTGACTAGGTTCAGTAGGAATATTGCCACAATTGCTTTTGACAGTTCCCCCAGACTTTCCGTTCAAAACCAGTGGATCTGGCTGGAACGTCCGATTTATTTGGACATTTGGTGTCTGTGCCAAATTAGCCTCAGTAAAAACCAAGCTCATCACCAAAGATATGGGAAGAATTGCAAGTAGCCGAAGCGTTTTCATTTTAATTAATGCTCCAGATTTTTTAGAGCAATTATTGTTATACAGTCTAATTTAATTGACGATATCAATTTATCTTGGTTCCAAAAGCTGCCGTATAACCTAATACCATTAAATTAAAAATTGTTTGTAAAGATGGGATGTAGAGCTGTCGCCAAGTAAAGGCTCTACATTTATCCTGCAAATTAAGTCATATATCATGATGGCTGGCGATCGCTTCTCTACTAAAATATTTAACCACCAGTAGAATAAGCATTCGCCTAAAAAGCCTTATTTTTTACATTTTAGAAACGTAAAATTACTGGAGAAATTAGATAAATTACCAGACAATAACAAAAAAACATAATTTTTACCTGTCAGAAGGGTATTACACACACAGACATTAGCTAAAATCACTAAGACAACCACCAAAAATAGAATTTAGTTGGTCTGTTGTCGAATAAATATGCTAACTGAGGTAGATAAAGATTTATGAATCCTCAACCAGAAGAAGACTTACAGCGTCGCCTCGATAAGTTAGAGGCAGAAATTAATTCCGCACCTGGAGCGGTTACTCAACCACAAGGACAAAAACAGATGCCTCAGTCTGTTTTTGCCAACTTGAGCTTGCAACTGGAGCGATTTAAGATTTGGTTCAACGGCTTATCTGGAACAAAAAAGCTGGTAGTTTCAGGTGTGACGGTGCTAGTAGGCTTGGCGATGCTGCAAGCAGTGTTTAAACTAGTTGCATCTGTAATAACTCTGGCACTTTTAGCAGTGTTAGTGTATGTTGGATACAAATTTTTTGTGTCTAGTAGCTTTCAACGTAAGCAATAAGTTGATATGCAATTACTTGGCAATCTGCCCGGAGTTATGAGAGTCAGGAGTCATAATACAAAAGGCTCCTGACTCTCATAACTCCTCAATTCTATTTCAATATGCTTTTCTTTTTGCCGATTAGCTTAGTCTATTTTAATTGTGCCGATCGCGGCGTAAAAATAATATCAAAGGGAATTATCTGATGACATCACCAATTGTGAGGAGAAGTAGTAATCAATCTGGTCAGTCAAAAGAACCGGAAAGAGCCAGTTCAATGTTGCTAGCAAGTAGGCGTTTTGCTGCTTGGGCGGCTGAAATCACACTAGTGGTTGCCAGTGGGTTGATTCCTTTCGGCATTGGTGTTTATGCGAATTCTAGAAGCGATCTGAACCGAGTACCTCTTAACCCCGTGCTAGTAGTTACGGAAAGAGCGATCGCTAGACCCCTAGCTCTACCTGTGAGCTATGGCATCCGTAACGTCGCATGGCCAACTAATATTTTATGGACAATCGCCCTGTTAGCGCCTGTAACTCTCTCATGGTGGCAATTGTACTTACTAGCTAAGACTGGTAGGACAATTCCTAAACGCTGGTTCAAGGTGCGGGTTGTCAACGAGCAAGGGAAGCCTCCCGGATTGGGGGCTGTTGTCATTAGAGAAGGAGTTGGACGTTGGACTGTACCTATTTCCATCGCTTATTTACTGTGGCGCTACAGCTTTGCTTTTCCGAATTTAGGATTATTCACATTTTTGTCTTTATTAATAATTGTGGGTGAAGGGATCGGCTTACCATCGCGCCGGGGTCGTCGCGCCCTGCACGATCAACTTGCAGGCACTTATACAATAGATGCAACTCGCCCCATACCATCCTCACTCTTAGCTAACAACAGACAAGCTCAATCTGCTGACGGTAATAATGAAGCAGAAGGGCAAGAAGAAGAATTAGCGGCAGCCGAAACCACCCAGTCGCCCAACCTGTGGCGGCGGATACAGCAAAATCCTAACCTGACTTTGTTTGGGGTAGGACTAACGAGTATGACGGCTGTATTGGCAACTTTAATAGGTACTCAAGTTTATATCCAAATTCAACAATCCCAGCGAGCAACTAAGCAAATTAATAGCCAACAGTTCCTCGAACTTGTCAAACAATTAACTCCGAACTCTGGGGCGACTAATGAGCAACGCCAAAGTGCAATTCTGGCTATGGGTGGTCTTAACGATCCACAATCTATAAAATTTCTGGCGGATTTATTGGTTAGCGAAACCAACCCCAGCCTCCTGGATACCATTCAACAATCTTTGACAACTGTCGGGCCCCAAGCTATCCCCGAATTAAAAAATAAGAATCAGTTTTTGGTTAGTGAACTGGAGTCTGTGGGCAGTGCTGCAACAAAAGAACGGGAATTGCGACAAGGGCGGCTACAAAGAAATCAGAGAACAATCAACAAAATTCTCTCTGTGTATAGCGGAAAAATGGAAGGCGTTGACCTTAGTAGCACCCAATTAGGTCAAAGCGGTACTCCAGGTAGTTCATTCTTCAACTTAGTACTAGACAACCTTGATTTATCAGGAGTTAAGTTTAAATCTGCAAATCTCAACCAAGCTAGCTTTAAGGGTAGCCGCTTTCGAGGTGTGGGTGAAGATGGACGTTGGGATACATACGATGATGTAATAGCTGATTTAAGCCAAGCTCAGTTGCAGCAAGCCAATCTTACTGATGCTAACCTCAGTCGCGTCTTGATGAACCGGATTGATTTGAGCCGCGCCACTCTCAATAGAGCCAACTTATCTAACGCGCGTCTATATGACGCTAAACTCAACAGCACCCAACTGGTAGGAGCCGATCTGCGAAACGCAGTTTTGGAAAGAGCCAGCTTAACTGGGGCTGATTTAGGTGACGCTAAATTGAATGAAGCCAATCTTTACGCAGCTCGTTTAGGTCGTGTTACTGCTATAGGAACGCAATTATCCTTTGCCAACTTAACTAACACTGATTGGCAAGGAGCAGATTTATCAGGAGCCTATTTGGATCGTGCTAATCTCAGCAATGCTAACCTGAGCGCCACTCGTTTAGCTGGTGCTGTTTTGCGTTCTGCTCAGATGGAAAACGTTAACTTACAAAATGCTGACCTAAGTCTTGCAGATTTACGGGGAGCAAATGTGGCAGGAGCAGATTTTAAGGGGGCAATTCTCGCCCCTAGCAAAGAAGATCCAGCAGATCAATTTGTCAAAACCCCAGATTTAGGCTCAGTATCTGCCGTAGTCCAAGGGGTTGATTTTTCTCAAGCCAAAAATTTAGATTCCAAGCAATTAGCATACATTTGTACTCAAGGGGGCATTCATCCTCGTTGCCCGTAGAATGGAAGGGGAGCAGGGAGGCAGGGGGGCAGGGAGCAGGGGAGGCAGGGGGAGTCAGGGGAAGCAGGGGGAGAATTCGTAACTCCTAACTCTTCACGGGCTAAACGCCCCGCTACCGCTAACAGCACTCCTCACTCGGAACTGTTTTGCCCAATGCCCAATGATAAATAACAAAATGGTGTGAGGAGTCGATTATGAAGTATATTCCATATTTGGTTTCAGTTTTAGGGGCTAGCTTGGTCTTGAGTCTGGCGACTACTAAACCAGCACAAGCTCAAGTAGCTTATGGCAGTTATGTAGGTATAGGCCCCACTGTTGGTTTTACTGATGGTATCCAATTCGGGGGAGTAATAGCTGGGCGCTACAAGCTTTTGGAAGCACCGCTTTCACTGCGTGCCCAAGTGTTAATTGGTAATAATACAGCAGTTGTGCCAACGGTTTCTTACGATTTTCCCCTCAACTGGCAAGCTGATGCTTACCTGGGTGCTGGGTTAGTCTTGGCTGGTGGTGGTGGATCTTCTCCTGTGGGCGACAAAATCAGCTTTGCTTTACAACCAGGCATTGATTATATGATCCCAAATAGCAATACTGTGCTTTTTGGCAACGCCATCATTGCTTTTGATGCCTACCGTGATAGCGGTGGTACAGCTATCTCTGTACAAGGTGGTGTTGGTTTGAGATTTTAATGGGCTAAATAAAGCCCTGCTGCGATCGCTATCCCTAAGAAGCGTTAAACTTCATTGCAAATTAAGAAGTTAGTCCAAACAACATGATAATTTTTTGTCATGAAGAGAAATAGCACAGGATTAACACAGGAGAACACAGTGGCAATGGAATCCAATTTATTAACAGATGCGGGCGCAGATGAAGTGAATCAAGATTTCAGTGAATATGTTGCCAACCTGCAACTTCACATGACTCTGCAAGCTCGCAATCTTGTTCCATCCCTGAAACAAACACTGGTAGATAGTCGCCAGCAATTACTCCATCAAACCCAAGCCCACTTTGAAAAGCTAGTTTCTCGACAAGGGCTGTAAATATATACAAATTTTAATCAAAATTCAAATAAAATAAAGGCAGATGTTGTTACGTTAACGCCAATGGTGTTCTCACAAGGTCTGCTTTTCTGCTTTTTTAAGTATTAAATTACTCAAATCACACTTTTGACGCACTAGTAAAGGGCAGAAAGCAGTTAATATTATTGCAGCAGTTCCTTTGAAGAGCAGTTAGTTAAGGCTAAATAGCGGCTCGAATAAAAATGACTTCATTACTTCCCAGAAACCTTAGCGTTGTTATCCGACCAGTCCAATACCGGGATTTGGACGGAATTGAGCGCATAACTCAAGAGTCATTCGCAGCCCTTACTCCCCAGGGAGCAGGTTTTGCCATCAGCCAGATGCTCATGCTGCGTCGCTGGTATGGATTACTCAAGTTTTTGAGTTGGTTTCCTAACCCACTCCAGTATCGCCTCTGTGCTTATGTGGCAGAGCAAGGGCGGATGCTTCTAGGAATGATTCAAGTGTCACCCTTTAACCGGACACGCAGCACTTGGCGCATCGATCAAGTGCTGTTAGAGCGTGGTGTCGATAAACAAGGAATTGGTTCGCAACTTTTGCGTCATTGCTTTGAATCGATTTTGGAAGCTCGCACTTGGCTACTGGAAGTTAACATCAATGACATAGAGGCGCTGGCACTATATCGCCAAAATGGATTCCAGCGTCTGGCAGAAATGACGTATTGGGAAATTGGGCCAGAATTACTGGCTGAATTGGCACAAGCAGAGCCAGATTTGCCCAACCTTTTGCCAGTGAGTAATGCTGATGCCCAGTTGCTATATCAACTAGATACAGCATCTATGCCACCTTTGGTACGTCAAGTTTTTGACCGCAATACCCGCGACTTCAAAACCAGTTTATTCGGCGCTCTGACTGATGCAGTGAAGCAATGGCTGACGAAAACAGAAGTAGTCAGTGGTTACGTATTTGAACCCCAACGCAAAGCTGCCATTGGCTATTTTCAGGTGCAACTTGACCGGAAGGGAGAAGTTCCTCACTCTGCAACGCTGACAGTTCATCCTGCTTACACTTGGCTGTATCCAGAATTGTTATCTCAACTGGCTCGGATTGCCCAAGATTTTCCTCAGCAAGGTTTACAACTAGCCTCCTCCGACTATCAGGCAGAGCGAGAAGAGTATTTGGAGCGAATTGGCGCAAAACGCATAAAACATACATTAGTTATGTCTCGCTCGGTGTGGCACAAGCTACGAGAGTCGAAATTTGTCTCTTTAGAAGGAATTCAGTGGACTGATATGCTGCAAGGTTTACAACCAGCACGTAAACCTATACCAGGTGGAATGTCATGGATACAACCAGGAAAGCTGCCATCGCCAGATAAACCACTGCCAATTAAGTCAGAACCGATTAACTTTTCGGTAAAAAACCCAAGCATAGAAGCATCGCCGATTTCTGAATCAGCAGATGCAGAGCAGGAGAATTAGTGATATCCCAGGAGCAGCCAAAACTCTTTATTTCAGCCTTGGGACTAGATTTTGGTCGCAAGCGGATTGGTGTGGCTGGGTGCGATCGCACGGGTTTAATTGCCACTGGGATTACCACAATTGAGCGCACATCTTTTGAGCAGGATGTCGAGCAAATCCGGCAAATAGTTAATGAACGCGAGGTGCAAATCCTAGTTATGGGCTTACCTTATTCAATGGATGGCTCTATAGGATTTCAAGCGCGTCAAGTTCAAAAATTTACTACAAGACTTACTAAAGCCTTGAAACTGCCTGTGGAATATGTAGATGAGCGATTAACTTCATTTCAAGCAGAGCAACTGCTAATTGCTGAAAACCGCTCTCCATCACGCCATAAAGCTTTGATTGACCGCAAGGCAGCCGCTTTGATCTTGCAACAATGGCTGGATGTTAAGCGTGCTAGTTCCCGTAGTTCAGTTGCGGCTATTGAATATTGATACCTTTTAACATGATATTCTGAAAAACGATTAGCTAGCAGTTGTATCTACGTGTAAAGCTATTTTGTTGACAAAAACATCATTAAATAGTTAAGCGATTTCTCAACTTGCTGGTATTTATTAAATTTTTACATTTCGGCTATGTTTTCTCCTCCATTTCCTGAAGAAAATGATAACGCTCATGCGGGTTCCATCACTTTAACCGATGAAAAAGGGCGATCGCTCGAATGTTATGTAGAGCATTCCCTTGAGGTCGATGAACAAGAATACGTTTTACTTCTTCCTGTAGACTCACCTGTAGAGATTTTTTCTTGGGAAGGCGACGATGAGGAAGAAGAAGCGGTTCTGGTAGAAGACGACAACATCATTGAGCAAATTTTTGCCACTGCCCAAGCTGTACTATCTGAGCAGAATCTGATATTAAAGAACACAGCTTATGCTTTGACCGTTGCAGGTGATTTACCGCCAGTTGAAGAATCAGAACTCTTCACCTTAGAAATTGAAGACGAAGAGGCAGATTTAGATCCAGAGCAATTACAGTTACTTGCTAGCTTCTATGATGAAGATCAGGAGTATGCAATTTATACACCCCTCGATCCCCTGTTGTTTTTTGCACGGATAGCAAAAACAGGTGAACCGGAATTACTCTCTCCAGAGGAGTTTCGCAAAGTGCAACCCCTGTTAGAGGAACATCTTTTTAATGAAGTAGAATAAAAATAAAAATTCAAAATGTTACATTTTCATTTTGAATTTTTATTTTAATCGAAATCTACTTAAACCTTTTACCATATCCCATTAAATCTGGAAGCAATGAAAAATTGAAACAAAATTGGGGTAATTTGTGTTGTTTAAAATTCTGAAAAAAGCATTTTAGCAAGGATTTTTAATCCAAAATAAAAAATTACCATGAGGTGCTGAAAATGGCTTATAGCGACTTTACATTAAGTAAATTTAAAAAGTCATTCAGCATCCGCATCGATGAAGAAACTGATTTATGTGCCGACATAGAACCTTTACAGGCAAGTGAGAAACTCAAAAATTCTTTAGAAGAAACTACAGAACTGGCTTTAGCAATTAATACTGAAAAAGCTCGTTCAGAAATGATTATCACTCCGATCTTGTTGGAGGTAAGACGCAGGGCTAATTATCCAATTAGTTTATTTTCGGGAACAGATTTTAATGTAGATGCAGAAAACGGTCTGAATGGCTATTGTGACTTTATCATCAGTCGTTCTAAAGAGCAACTAACAATTAATGTGCCTGTAGTGGTTATTATTGAAGCCAAAAATGAAAATATTAAAGGTGGATTAGGTCAATGTGCGGCCGCAATGTTGGCAGCACAATTGTTTAATCAACAAGAAGGAAATGAAATCAGAAAAATTTACGGCGCAGTAACTACAGGGGATATTTGGAAGTTTTTGAAGTTAGAAGAAAACGATATATTTATTGATTTGAGTAATTTTTACATCAAAGAAATAGATAAGATATTAGGGATTTTATCTCAAAATGTTCAGGGAGATATTCCAGAATGCAGTTCGACTAACTAAACTATATTGGGTTATGCTCATTTGTCTGAGCTATTTAAATTTGACTGTTGACTATGGCCTGGAACAACCTTTTGCAACCTGACTTGATTTTAGAAGGTTCAGTGTTGAATCTAACACCAGATATTATCCAAAAATACGGGCTTAAAGGGCTGGTGTTGGATGTAGACGAAACCTTAGTACCTTTTACAGTAGGGATGGCTTCCCCAGAACTACGAGAGTGGGTAGAACAAATTCGTACCTGTACTGCATTGTGTTTGGTAAGTAATAACCTGAGTGAAGCACGAATTGGGGGAATTGCGCGATCGCTCAATTTACCTTACTATTTGGGTGCAGCCAAGCCCTCTCGACGCAAAATTAGGGCAGCAGTCAGAACAATGGATCTACCAGTGCATCAAGTGGGGATGGTAGGCGATCGCTTATTTACCGATGTCATAGCAGGTAATCGCCTGGGGATGTTTACCATTCTAGTTGAACCGATTGTCCATGCAGACGCAGCCCTCCGCTCTCATCCCGTCCGCAACTTTGAAGTTTGGGTATCTGAAATCTTAGGAGCCTCTATTACCCCCAAGAAAAGCAAGATTCATAAAAGTTAAGAAATCGTCAGGAAAGTAAATCTAAAGAAATGGTTAAGGAATCTTACTGGAAGCCAAAAATCGGGGATCATAAGTATTAATAACATGGGGTCAGCCAAAAAAGACCCTAACTCATACTAAGTAAATATACACCCGTAAAGCGTCAGCCTTCACTATAGAGGGATTGGCGCTTTACAATTTCTTTAGTCATTTGTCATTTGTCCGTTGTCATTCGTCCGTTGTCATTCGCCAGTTAGTAATGACCAATGACCAATGACTAATGACCAATGACCAATGACTAATGACTAATGACCAATGACTAATGACTAAAACAATTGTTGTCAAAATCGGTACTTCTAGCCTAACTCAACCAGAAACGGGACAATTAGCACTTTCTACCATCGCTACCTTGGCGGAAACACTCTGCCATTTGAGAAGCCAGGGACACAGGGTAATTTTGGTTTCCTCTGGTGCTGTGGGGGTAGGTTGTGCGCGGTTGGGGTTAACAGAACGTCCTAAAGCGATCGCACTCAAACAAGCTGTAGCAGCAGTTGGACAAGGTAGGTTAATTCGGATATACGATGATTTATTTACTACTCTGCAACAGGCGATCGCTCAAGTATTACTAACTCGCAGTGACTTAGTACAGCGCAGCCGCTATCTCAACGCCTACAACACCTTTCAGGAATTACTGGGACTGGGAGTGATCCCCATAGTCAATGAAAATGATACCGTAGCTATAGATGAACTAAAATTTGGTGATAATGACACCCTTTCGGCATTAGTTGCCAGCCTAGTAGAAGCAGATTGGCTATTTTTGCTTACCGATGTCGATAGACTGTACTCAGCCGATCCGCGTTCCGTACCAGATGCGCGGCCGATCGCTCTAGTTAGTAGCATTAAAGAATTAGCTGAATTACAAATAGGTTCCCAAGGTTCTCAGTGGGGTACTGGTGGGATGGTGACAAAAATTTCGGCTGCGAGAATTGCGATCGCTGCGGGAGTGCGGACTGTAATTACTCAAGGGCGATTTCCCCGGAATATCGAAAAAATTATCCAAGGCGAACTTATTGGGACGCATTTTGAACCGCAACCTGAACCAACTTCGGCGCGTAAACGTTGGATAGCTTACGGACTTTTACCTGCGGGTAAATTGTATTTAGATGAAGGTGCGATCGCGGCAATTTCTCTTGGGGGAAAATCGTTATTAGCTGCTGGAATTAAGTTAGTAGAAGGAGAATTTGACACACAGGATGCTGTGCAATTGTGTGATAGCAACGGTAACGAAATTGCCAGAGGACTTGTGAATTACAACAGCAATGATCTGCAAAAGATTCGTGGCTGTCATTCACGAGAAATTCCTACAATTTTAGGCTATGTCGGTGTAGAAACAGTTATTCACCGGGATAATTTGGTTTTGATTTAGTAAAGTCAAGCGAATAATTAAAGCAAAAATTTAGACAAACAAGCATTGTTGTTTACACATAATATAAATGTATACTATAATTCATACCAAAGACTTTATTTACCTTCAGACTAAAAGTTTGAAGCTATACATACTTAGCCTACTTGTGTAAGCTAGTAACCTTATAGCGATTTCTGATCTAGTGAGGTATGTTTTCAAAGCTACTAACCTTGGTAAAAAAGATTTGGGTGTACTTCAATTGCTTAGGAAACGCTATATAAAGTTAATTTAATTAGCCCGATTTATTTAAGTAGCAGATGCAGGACAATTCTGAAATCACATTAAATTGGTTTGAATCTTATGATGACTCCCCAGAGGAAGAATCATACACGATAAATGAGTATGAGATAACAACATCTCCTAATGATTTTAATACTCGCACAATGTATGACTTTATGGAGTCTGGTGCAATTAAGATTCCGGCTTTTCAGCGTAACTATGTATGGGATATTAAACGAGCTTCAAAATTAATTGAATCTATTATTATTGGTTTACCTATTCCTCAAATATTTTTGTATGAAGAGTCAAGAAATAGTTTTCTTGTGATAGATGGACAGCAACGCCTGATGTCCATTTTTTATTTTATAAAGCAAAGATTTCCAAAAAAAGATAAAAGAAATTTTCTGAGGAGAGTTTTTGAACAAAATGGTAAAATACCTGACAACGTTCTTAATGATGATGAATATTTTACGAGTTTCAATCTACAGCTACCTGTAAACACGCCTCACCAACCAAATAAATTAAATAAACTCAACTACTCTACACTTGCTGAATATAAATTTGCATTTGATTTAAGAACCATTAGGAATGTTTTTATTAAGCAAAACTTTCCTGAAAATGATGATTCCTGTATATATGAAATATTTAATAGGCTTAATTCTGGCGGTGTCAATTTGAAGCCTCAAGAAATACGAATGAGTCTTTACTATTCAGACTTTTACACTATGCTCTACAAACTTAATACGCTTACAGAGTGGCGTAAAATCATTGGTGTGAATGAACCAGACTTGAATATGAAAGATATTGAAACCCTGTTGAGAGGATTTGCAATATTGATGGAATGGGAAGCATATCAATCTTCAATGGTTAAGTTTCTTAATGATTTTTCCAGAAAGTGTAAGAAATTGAGTAAAGAAAAAATAAATTATCTTGAAATTTTATTCAACTCTTTCTTACTAACTTGTTCAAATTTACCTGAAAAAGCTTTTTATTTAAAGACAACGAAGAAATTTAATATATCTATGTTTGAGGCTGTGTTTTTTGCTCAATGTAGCAGTGCATTTAAAGAACAATCTTTAGTAGAAAGAAAGATAAATTCTGAAAAGCTTGAATCGCTAAAAAATGATGCAGAATTTATAACAGCTATTCAATCTCAAACAACGAGTAAAGAAAATGTCAAAAAAAGGCTTGAAAGGGCAATGAGTATTTTGTGTGAGCAAACACTATCTTGAGGAAAAATGGGAGATACTATTGTTGATCGCATATATAAAGATAACTTAGAATTACTCGAATATCTAAACCAGCAGAAAGAAATATCTTTTGCTAGTCAATTCGATGTAACTTTTAAGAAATCCCTTTTGTTGTCATCAGCAAGCTTTTTCGAGGAAGAAATTTGTAAAATAGTTCAGGCTTTTGTTGAGCGTAAGACTAGTAATGATAAGTGTATAATTTCTTTAGTCAAACGTAAGGTAATTGAAAGGCAATATCATACTTACTTTGAATGGGATGCCAAGAATGCAAATAAATTTTTTGGATTATTTGGTGATGACTTTAAAAATCAATTATTACAAAAAATAAAAAAAGAGCCTAGATTGGATGTCGCGATCAAAGCTTTTTTAGAGTTAGGCAATATAAGGAATTGTTTAGTTCATCAGAACTTTGCAAACTATACAATTGATAAGACTGCCCAAGAAGTATATGACTTATATCAAGAGGCTATGATATTTGTGCAATGGCTATCTGATAATTTCGAGAATTCCTAAATTTTGTCAACGCATTTACTCTAGATCGAGGAAGTATAAATATCCAGGCTAAAACCTTTCTACAGCAGTGATTCAGTGATTTTTATGATCTACTTTATTCATTCATCCTGATTTCAGCTAATCTCACAGCCCCCCACAAAGGCGCATCATCACCCAGCACCGCCGGTACAATTTCAAAATCAACCTCCGGTAAAGCCGTCTCCCGCGCTACCTGACGCACCACCCGCCAAAAATCCTCTCCCGCCTTCGTCACACCGCCTCCCAACACAAAGCGCTGCGGATTCATCAAGTTCGCTACATTGCCAATACCCACGCCTAGCGCCCAAGCAGCCTTACGCAAAACTTCCTTAGCCAAATCATCCCCAGCCGCCGCCGCTTCACTTACCAACTGTCCCGTCAGCAAAGTTAAGTCATCCCCCACCAAACCCCTCAATACCTCTCCATCTCTGAGTCCTCCGCGCCTCTGCGGTTCGTTCTCCAAAATTTCCCTAACATTTTGCGCCATATAAGGCCCCGAAGCCAAACGTTCCACACATCCCCGCTTCCCACATAAACACACTGGCCCAGCAGGATCTACAACAATATGTCCAATTTCGCCAGCCATCCCACCAGCACCCCGCCAAGGCTTACTGTTGAGTATCCAACCACCACCCACGCCAGTGCTGACAGTAATATAAAACAGGCTATCGTATCCCTGTCCCGCACCAAAGCGATGTTCACCCAAAGCAGCAATATTAGCGTCATTATCTACATCAACAGGAACGCCAAACTCATCCTCCAGCAAAGCTTTGAGAGGAATATTTTCCCATCCAGCGACATGATGAGATAGTCGCACCGTCCCCGTGGAAGCATCAACCGGGCCGCCGAAGCTGACACCGATCGCAGCAGGTTTTGCATCTTCTAGCAGCGAGTAAATTAGCGATCGCATAATTTCCAAGTCAGTGCTAGCATTTGCACCTACTGGCGAGAGACGACGTTCATAACGCAACCACTTTCCCGAACCAATATTTACCAATGCAGCCGCAAGCTTAGTTCCGCCAAAATCGAGAGCTAAAATTAATGTCATTCACTCACCTTTTCTTGAGTTCAATACTTCGTCAATAAACTGTTGTAATCGTTCATAATGGGAACCTTTCCAATAAATGCGATCGCAGTCTTGACAACGCTGGAATTGATCGATCTGGCATCGCACTTTTTCTGGCACTTGTTCAATAATGGATTGCTTATCTACACATTCTAATAATCCATTGCAACGCAAACACCGTTTAAATGGTGCAATTAATTTAAATAAGTCGAAGCGTTGTAGTACTTCTATAATTTGTTCTTGAGGGTTAGTATTTCTAACGTAATACCCATGCGTTACCAAACTACGCATTAATAAACCCTTATCACGAGTCAAGAGAATCCGCTCTTGCCTAGAAGATATTTTGGCTAATTTATCATCATCGTAGTCATTGCGGTATAAAGTATCAAAACCTAAAAGTCGTAATGATGTCGCCAGTTTCCCCAAATGAATATCTAAAACAAAGCGGATAATACTGAGTGGTTTTGGCAAAACAGAAATGCTTGGTATAATGACACTCCTAGCTGAAATTGGATAAACATTGATAGCATCTCCATCCGAAACTATGTAAGAAAAATTTACATATTTACCATTAACATTTATAAAATCAACTTCGGGATGAGGGACACCTAACGACTCAATCATGTCCTTAATTGAAGCTTTCTCCTCAAAAACATGAGATATTTTCACCTGCTTGTGATGCCGTGGTAAAAAATGATTCAATTCTGCATGGAAGTAGAAATATGCGATCGCCATAGCCACAGATATTTGGATTACCCTACTGGCAAGAATTTGTCACAATTGCAAAACTCTATCTATTGTATTGAAAAAATCAATACTTGTTAAAGTGAGGTATTTCTACTATAAAATGCCCTTTTACCTTAATTAAAACTATAAAGATTCTCAAATACTTGCATTTATTATTGAGTTCAGTTACAGTCAAATCAGATGCCTATCATCAAACTCTGACATAAGTTTCAGGAAGTTAGATTAGGTAAGAAGGTAAATAACAAGTTTGTTAATGTTGATGTCAGTGATGCTGTTAATAATTGGTCACTAGTTTTCAACATTGATTTATAGCGCATGAAATATGGGGCACTAAAGCATTTACCCCTATTTTGGTTGTTTTTATTTTTCCAATTTAATTGAGAATTATTTGCAATATGTGTAAATTTATAGATATATTAAAAGCAGATAGGGGAGAAAGATACATAAACTCGTATTGGCTGATTCCGCATCGCTCTTTAGGAATATCTTCTTCAAAAGAAAGACAACAAACTAGATTTTTATATGTAAAAACAGGATTGCTAACTAACTATATAAATAACTTCAGCAAAACTTTAAACAAGTATCTTATTGCCAGCAATGTTTTTGGTTGTAGTATCGGCTACATTGATATTGCCAGCAAGTTAATCCTTGGTGACTCTCCAAGTAAGTTTGCGTTTATCTATAAGATTGAATTTATTTGATTTTACCCAAGAAAGGAAGTTAATGAAAACCGAGTTTCAGCAAGTGAAAATTTATAAAATACCAAAGAACAATAAAACTAGATACAAAATTAACGTTGCTCATACGGAAAAATCTATCTTGACACTATTTATCTTTATTGTGGAGAATTTATTAACCGGAAAGACCTCGATCAATAATGATGTTATAAAGTGGCTACCTAGTTTTAATAGGGAAATGAATATTGTTCTTTTTTATTTCCTTTAGCCAAGGATATTGTAGTGAAGAACACAAATGTATTTGTTAATACCTTTTGTCCATAAAATACGCTAATGAGTACAGCGAGATGAATAATTTTTTTTGTTCTGATGATTCACGGCAAGTAGGAGAAGATGTTATTGGTAGTGCCACTAATTATCAAACTTATATTTTAGTTGAGTGTCCTTTACCTTGGACATCAGAAGCCTTTAACTCCAAATGGGTACCTCAGAATTTGAGGATTTTGGTAGAAGAAGTGCAGCGTGCTAAACTACCGATTAGATTTCTTTTAATTGCTAATGATGTCTCACACAAAGTAAATCACACTACGCTTTTAATTTATCAAAAAGAAGACGGACTAAGTAATGGATACCATAAGCAAGAGTTTAAGCTAGGAAATATTGAGCAAGTGGCAGGAGTTGTCCAAAAATGGTTACGGGGTATCAGTTCTAATTTTGAAGTAGAAGCTAGTAGAACTAGAGATATTTTAGTTTGTACCCACGGTAGCCATGATAAGTGTTGTGCGAGATATGGCGCTCCTTTTTACTTCCATGTGAGAGCGAGTAATGCTGATTTGTGCTTAGATAATGTGCGAATTTGGAAATCATCGCACTTTGGTGGACATCGGTTTGCACCAACAGTTATAGATTTGCCAGAAGGAAGATATTATGGTCGTCTCGATCAAGATTCATTTAGATCGATTTTGACTCGTACTGGTGATATTCAATGCTTACATCAAGTCTATCGAGGCTGGGGAATTCTACCTGCTGCACTTCAGGTTTTGGAAAGAGAGTTAATTCTTTATAAAGGGTGGGATTGGTTTAATTACAAAGTTGCAGGTAAAATTTTAGAGCAAAGTTTAGACAATAGTACTATCTTAGCTGAACTTAGTTTTGAACAACCTTGTGGTTCTCTCTACACTTACCAGGCTAAACTTGTGAAAGATGAAACTAAGACTCAACAACTGAAGAGTTCATGTAATGCTACACGAGAGTTGGTAGTTACTAAATATGCTGTTGGTAGTCTTTGGATTACTTCTAGTAAGGTGATGAGTTATAGTACGTAAAAGATGAGAGTTTTGAAACGCAGAGGGACGCAAAGGGAAGCGCAGAGGTACGCGAAGTATTGCTGTATTTAGTATAACGCTGCACAAATACGTAACAAAATCTCTGCGTACCTTTTCGTTTCCCTCTGCGCCCCTACCCTGCGGGAAGGCGTACCACTTCTTGGAAGCAAGCTACGCGTAGCGTCTCGTAGAGAAGCGCCTATGCGTTTAAATTCAAAATCAAGATGAAGTCATATTTAAGACTTTTCGTAACAGAACTTGGTCTTCTAATTTGGCTTTTAAACGACCATTCTCGATATCTCGAATCCAGCTTTGGCTTTTACCTGTGAGTTTTGCCAATTCTCTTTGGGAAAGATTCAAATTTTTTCGCGCCTGCAAAATCTGTTCACCCAGTAAATCGTTTGTAGCTTTGGGCTTCTTTTTGGCTTTAGCAGTTCGCCGTTGCTTTTTTTCCGATTCTGAGATTTGCTGTTCCCATTCTGGTGGAAGTTCAAAAGCTAAAATCCGCGCATTCATGAGCAGATTCCACTTACCACGGGGGCCTGTGTCTGTGAGGCGAGTTTCAGAACCACCGTCGTTAGTCCAAAATTCTAATGCTTCATCTGGATCTTCGGGAAGATCAATTAACTTTGCCCACAAAGGTTGAATTTCTGGTGGGTAAGTAACCGGATCGAAAAGTGGTTTCATTCCATAGTGATTGAGAATTTCTAAGTCGCTTTCAAAGGTTCGCAACAGACGTTTGCGTTCTTCCCGTTGTCTGGATGCAAGAGCGACTTTTTCTTCACCGTAAGCAATACGCAGCAAGGTAGGAATGGTAATGCGTTGTTCTTTGCCCATTTTGGTTTTAAACAGCAACCACAGCATTAACCGAACCGCGCCTTCATGTTGCTGCCAAATGCTCATAACTGTGGTTAGCAGCGTTTTCGGAAGACTGCCGTATTGATAGAATGCGGTTCGCTCTTTACATGCTTGTTTGTTTAAGAAATATTGTGCCCATAAGCCTGCTTTGACTTTAAAAGTTAACCCAATCAGATATTTGCATCCATGATTGTCTTCTTGGAAGTGGTGCTGAATATCTACTAAGTGCCATAAGCGGCTGTTTGTAACAGAGAATCCGTTAATTCGACCTTGTTGGGGCCAATCAATGGAGATAATTAGGGAGCAAGCTTGCTGGACAAGATTTTTCATTAAAGCTAGCTTGGCAGCTTTGCTCAAGTCTTTGCGTTTCTCCATCCCCAAATATTTCTCGATTTGTCGCTCATCGATCGCAAATTCTTGCTCCCAAGGTTGCTCTAAGGCTGTGGCATAACCTGCAAAAATTAGATGTATGCAAGCGGCTCTGATGTCAAGCGCTTCAATTGCTGCTATATCGGTGGCTTTGTCATTAACTTGGAATGGATCTTGGATGTGAAAGGCGATCGCACCTCGTCCTTGATTGACTTGTCGGCTATAACATAGATACCCGTCTTCATCGGTTTCCCAATGTAGTGATGTGCGTTGCCCTAGTACATTACACGCTTCCCAAATTGCGATCGCAGAAGCAAATGGATTATTCTTGCCGTTAGAAAACAAGTCTAAGCTGCTAGCATCTCTCGGTTCAACTTTGCATCTCCCTTTTTTTGCCTGCCAAGGAATGGGAGAATTAGTTGGACAAGCTATTACACATTGCGGTTCTGAATAATAGCCCTCACAATTATTACAAAGACCAGGATCAACCCAATATTCATTGTCCTCTATTTTGATTGCACCCGTAGGACATTGGGGGCGGCAGTTGTCACATCCAACGCAACTGTTGTTAGGAATTGTATAAGGCATTTGGCTCTTTTCCCACTCTAATCGTTGAGATGTCTGTCTCAGGTCTCCCCTGGATGAGTCCTGTCTATCAAACAGAATTCAGGAGTCAGAATTCAGAATTCAGAATGGGCTAAACCTTAGCTATCCGCTAACAGAATTAATTCTGTATGACACAACGATCGGGTCAGTGCATCGCTGGCAGATAGCGCAGCGTAAAGCCTTCGGCATGGCTTCGCTTAGAGCGAGTCCGCGTTCGCGCAGCGTCTCGTAGAGAGCGTCTGAATAAATGGGTTTAAGACCCCCACAAAATCTTTGATTTTATGGTCTGATTCTGACTCCTGGATTCTGACTTCTGGATTCTTCATTTATGACTCGCTACCACATAATCTTTCTGGCGAGAAAAATTATTCTCACCATATTCACTCCCCACATCCATATTTTGACTTGGCATCCAATTGGAGGCTATTTAAGGCTTTTAAACCGAGCCTGACAAAACTTATTTATTAACTATACATTTCATGAAAAAAATGATTAATTTGTTCGTACCGAGCTTAGAAAGATATCTTAATCTTCATTTAATTACGTATTCAATGAACATTTTAACTTTAACCATAAAGTGTTTTGAGAACATATCTAAGCCTGATGTGATTGAACTTCATCTGATTTGTTAATAATTTTAATATTTAAGACATGATCGTATTCTGCCATAAAAATCACAGTTGCTTTATAAAATGATTATGTTTCCTTCATAAACTCATTATATTTATTTAAATCGAAAAGCAGTATTTATTTTGTCATCATTTATATAAATAGTTGAATCAAATTAAATTGCAAATTGTTGCTTCGTAAAATACATATTGCATATATCAAAATGTAATTAATGAACATTTAATTTTGTATATGTGTATACTGTTTATCTAGATTTATTTGTCTAAAGCTAAAAGTATTTGAAAAATAATATCATCACTTTTATCGATATACCTGCATTTACATAAGGCTTTGCCGACGAGGGTAGTTTTCAAAGCTGTAATTTATGCGTCTCTACTTTCTATGCTTTGCATGGGAGTGGCTGATTAGGGGCTACTGCTTCCAGTCAGAGACTCAATAAATGCCGGATCGGAAGAACGAGATAATTTTAAGCATTGCCAATTATTATTGGCAATATTTTGCATCTATTTGTGGTTTGCAAAATGATTTTTAATTGTGTTCAAAATCATCGATTTTTTATGAAGCAAAAGTGAGTTTTGAATACAAAAAAAGAAAAGATTGGGATAATATGATGATTAATGCACAAACAGATTGATAGGCAAAAATGCCGAGGATTTATTTATGGCGCAACTAACAGGTTTGACATTTGGCGGAAAGGCTTGGACACCAAAATTTGCTCAGGAAATTGACAAAGATAAATGTATCGGCTGTGGCAGATGCGTTAAAGTGTGCGGATACAATGTGCTAGGTTTGAAGGCACTCAATGAAGAAGGTGAATTTGTAGAAGACGAAGATGATGAAGAAATTGAACGGAAAGTAATGGCAGTTACTTCTCCAGAAAACTGTATTGGTTGTGAAGCGTGTTCACGGATTTGTCCGAAGAATTGCTACACCCATGTTGCAGTAAATAATTAAGGTATTTGAAGTTAGTCAAGATTGTTGTTAATTCAAGGAGGCACTGTTTGTAAAAAGCGAAAATGCGCTAGGCAAGGTAACTTGAGGGGAATACTCAGTATTTACTGTCACTAATAAATAGTTCACAGTAAACAAATCCGTAAATCGTAAAATGTTAGCTATTAACAAAATTAAACTTGCTGCTAATATAGCCTAATCAATATTAGGTCAACAGTGCCCTCTTGGAACAACTAGCTTTTTTGAAAGCAGGGGGCTAACTTTTTCATAGGAGTTAAAATATAATTTGTAATTTTCTGGGGGAAGGATATGGAAAAAATCTGGAATTTTCCCCCTTTTTTTATGGCTGCACGTTAGAAAGTTAATAAGTGAAAAGGAAATGGGGAATGGGGAAAAAACAAGGGAATAGGGTACAGGTTACAGGGAATAGATGAATTCCTATTACCTGTAACCTATAACCTTTCCCCTAAAACCTCAACTCAGAAAATCACACCTTTAAAGACTGTTTACAAAGCAGGTAGCATGTATGCAACAAGTTCCTGTTTCACTATGGACTCTGGTTGCTGGGATAGTAGTTACAGCAATTAGCATTTGGATCGGTCAAAACCACACTCTCATGCCGATGCAGGCATCGCTACAAGCGCCTTTGGTAGACGGTTTTTTCAACGTCATGTTTACCATTGCGATCGCACTCTTCTTGGTGGTAGAAGGAACTATTCTGATTTTTTTGGTGAAGTTTCGTCGCCGTCGCGGTGATGATACCGATGGTTTACCAATAGAAGGTAACGTTCCCTTAGAAATCTTTTGGACAGCAATTCCAACAGTGATTGTCCTATGTTTGGGCATCTACAGTGTAGATGTTTTTAACCAGATGGGCGGTTTTGAGCCTGCTGGTCATCCTCATTCAGCGGCTCATGTTGCTCATAAGTCGGGAACAGCTATTGCAGCTACCTTAAGCGATACTTCCGAAGCAACAACTGCCCCAGCCCCAACAATTGGTATTGGCGCGTCTCCTCAAACTCTAGGGAAACCAGCCGATTTAGTTGTTGATGTCAAAGGCATACAGTATGCCTGGATATTTAATTACCCCGATAGTGGCATTACCTCTGGGGAATTGCACATACCCGTCGGTGCTGATGTCCAACTCAATCTTTCAGCACAAGATGTAATTCATTCATTCTGGGTTCCAAACTTCCGTTTGAAGCAAGATGCACTTCCCGGTATCCCTACCGAACTACGATTTGTCGCCACCAAACCAGGTACATATCCCGTAGTTTGTGCTGAGTTGTGCGGTAGTTATCACGGTTCAATGCGGACAGAGGTAATTGTCCACACACCAGAAGCTTATGAGAACTGGCGGACAGAAAACCAAATTGCTCAACAACAAAATCTCAATCAAGTCGTTGCAGTTAATCCAGCCGACTTATCAACATCAGAGTTTCTCGCACCTCACACCCATGAAATGGGAATCAGTGCAGCAACTCTAGAGTCATTGGTCATTGGTCATTAGTCATTGGTCATTGGTCATTGGTCATTAGTTATTAGTCATTAGTCATTGGTCATTAGTTATTCGTAATGGACAAATGATAACTGACAAATGACAACGGACAAATGACAACGGACAAATGACAAAGGACAAAAAGACAAAAGACAAATGACAAAGGACAAAGGATAAAAATATGACGCAGGTAGAATTTCCACGGAATACTCCACCAGAAGGAAATAAACCGGAAATGGTGGCTGGCCACACCTCTCATCCGAAGGCGTGGAAATGGCAAGATTATTTTACATTTAATGTTGACCACAAGGTTATTGGTATTCAATACCTGGTGACGGCGTTTGTCTTCTATCTCATTGGCGGACTGATGGCGATCGCTCTGCGTGTGGAATTAGCAACACCAGAATCAGACGTACTCGACCCCAATCTGTATAACGCTTTCATGACCAATCACGGGACGATTATGATCTTCCTGTGGATTGTCCCTAGCGCCATTGGGGGATTTGGTAACTATTTAGTGCCGTTGATGGTTGGTGCTAGGGATATGGCTTTCCCGAAGCTAAACGCGATCGCCTTTTGGTTAAACCCACCAGCCGGATTACTCATATTAGGTAGTTTCATTTTTGGCGGTTCGCAATCTGGTTGGACAGCTTATCCACCTTTGAGTTTGGTGACAGCGCCAATCGCTCAAACTATGTGGATACTTGCGATCGTTTTGGTGGGAACTTCTTCAATTTTGGGTTCGTTGAACTTCGTAATCACTATTTTGATGATGAAGGTTCCTAGCATGAAATGGGATCAAGTACCCCTATTCTGCTGGGCAATCTTGGCAACCTCCATTCTAGCGTTGCTTTCCACACCTGTATTAGCAGCCGGTTTAGTTCTGCTGTTGTTTGACCTCAACTTTGGTACTTCCTTCTTTAAACCAGATGCAGGCGGTAACGTTGTAATTTATCAACACTTATTCTGGTTTTATTCTCACCCGGCAGTATATTTAATGATTCTGCCCATCTTCGGCATCATGTCGGAGGTAATTCCAGTTCACTCCCGCAAGCCTATTTTTGGTTATAAAGCGATCGCTTATTCTAGTGTAGCCATTTGCGTTGTGGGTTTGTTCGTTTGGGTACACCACATGTTCACCAGTGGTACACCCGGTTGGATGCGGATGTTTTTCACCATCTCCACTCTTATAGTTGCAGTTCCCACTGGCGTGAAGATTTTTGCCTGGGTTGCTACCCTTTGGGGTGGTAAAATTCGCTTCACCGGTGCGATGCTTTTCGCCATTGGTTTGTTGTCCATGTTTGTCATGGGCGGCTTAAGTGGTGTAACGATGGGAACAGCGCCTTTTGATGTTCACGTCCATGACACATATTATGTTGTCGGACATTTCCATTACGTTCTGTTTGGCGGTTCCGTGTTTGGTATTTACGCAGGTATTTATCACTGGTTCCCCAAAATGACCGGACGGATGTTGAATGAAAGCTTGGGACGGATTCATTTCGCCCTCACCTTCATCGGCACAAATTTGACCTTTTTACCCATGCACGAGTTGGGTTTGAAAGGAATGCCTAGACGGGTGGCAATGTATGACCCCCAATTTATCGACCTCAATCAACTTTGTACCTTTGGTTCAATTGTTTTGGGGATATCGGTAATTCCTTTCGCCATCAACATGATCTACAGTTGGTTGAAAGGGCCTTTGGCTGGTGATAATCCTTGGCAAGCTTTGACTTTAGAATGGACAACTAGCTCACCACCTGCAATTGAAAACTGGGAAGTATTGCCGGTTGTGACTCATGGGCCTTATGACTACGGTCATGGTCATAGTACTGAAGTACAGCCATCTGCAACGCCGGAAGCTAGTGCTTAGTTAGTAGAGTAGCCCTTTCAAGGTGACTAGTAAAATCTCTTTTTTCTCTCAGCGCTCTCTGCGCCTCTGCGGTTAAATAAATTACTTTTAAACCACAGAGGCACAGAGAACACAGAGTAAAGAGATTAAAGATCGCTTCTACAACAGACGCAGCGCATAATATCGTCAAAAAATCTATGACTATAGCTACGACAAGCGAAGATCACAGTGCAGGACACGAAGAACATCCAGATTTAAGAGTTTGGGGGCTGTTGACGTTCCTCGCTTCTGAATCCCTGATGTTTGGGGGATTTTTTGCCACTTATCTATTTTTCCGAGGTATTACACCAGTTTGGCCTCCAGAAGGGAGTGAAGTAGAACTACTTGTACCGACGATTAACACCATTATTCTGGTGTCTAGTAGTTTCGTTATTCACTTTGGTGATACGGCGATTAAGAAGAATAACGTCAAGGGAATGCAACTATGGTACGCAATTACCGCAATCATGGGTACAATTTTCTTGGCTGGTCAGGTTTATGAGTACTCAACATTAGGATACGGACTGACCACCAACGTCTTCGCCAACTGCTTTTATATCATGACAGGATTCCACGGTTTGCACGTTTTTGTAGGACTGTTATTGATATTACGTGCATTGTGGCGATCGCGTCTCCCTGGTGAATATTCTGCAACCAATCATACTTTCATCGAAATGACAGAAATTTACTGGCACTTCGTAGACATTATTTGGATTGTATTATTCACCTTGGTGTACGTTCTCACTTTGTTTTAACTTGGGCGTTGGGCAAAGCAAAGACGCGATAAATCGCCGTCTCTACAATAATCAATATGGCGATTTATCGTGTCTCTTGCCTCATATCCCTGATTTTCCTTATCTCTATTCAGGAGTTAATTATGCAAGTCGATACAAACAAATTCTCCTGGTTCCAAGTTCCAGAAGACATCAAAAACCTATTAATTTTAGCTGCACAAAACTGGGAGAATACATCCGAATCCGAAAAATATATTCAACAAGCTTTAGCACAGACTGGTGAAAATACAGATGTCTTAGTAGCAGCATATAGATTTTTTTATTATAAAAATAATTATTCTCTTGCATTACAAACAACAGTCAAATTATTAGATAAAATTAAAGAACTAGAGAAATTTCCTGATGACTGGGAGCAACTTCAGCCTATATTAGTCAATCGCAAAGAAGATCCACAAATTCGATTGTACTTAAATGCTTATGCTGCTTCTGGATTAGTGCTAGCAAAGTTAGGAGAAATTGAGCAAGCAAAAGAGATCAGCACCAGAGTCAAACAGATAGACGACAAGAATGATTTTGGTTCTGGAATTCTGCTGGATATTTTGACACGTCCACCAGAAGAAGACGATTAATTAGTCAGCAATGAAAAGTCAAGGTGAAAATCATGAACAATTGGTTATCTACTAGATCCTATTCTCTATTAGGAGCAAGTACTGATAGTAACTCTATCATCCCTCCTATTAACATACCTACTAAGCTTCCTGTAAGTAACATTCCTAATGTCTCACCGATCATTGTGATCCAATCTTCTCAGCTATCAATTTAAAAGTTATGAAAGGTAGGGATTGGCTGCTAACAGGGGACGGTCAGCATCAAGCCTGTAAATCTGTAAGATCCTGGGATTTATTGAGAGAAAATTACCGCCTTTATCGGTTTTTAACTGAGGTGGAAGATGTTCTCAATGGCAGTGACAATGAAACCAATTGTCTGCCAGAAATTCGGATGCTTGTAAGGCGCTTGATTGTAAATTCCTACTGGGTACAAAGTCAACATTTAGAGCCTTCACCAAAAACGGGAAACTCTGTTTTACTCCTATATGATGAATTGGGTTTTCCGTTGACTGTGCAAACAGTAACATTTGCACCGGGAACCCGTTCAAACATTCATAATCATGGAACGTGGGGAATCGTAGCGGTGCTAAAAGGCCAGGAAAAAAATACTTTTTGGCGACGCACCAATAGCCCAGAATTTCAGGACAAGATTGAAGCAACGGGAGAGGTAACTCTTTTCCCAGGAGACATTATTAGCTTTACTCCCGATGCAATTCACAGTGTAGAAGCAGTGGGTGATGAACCAACTGTGACTTTTAATATTTATGGCGAAACTGATCCGAATGAGAGGTTTGAGTTTGACTTAGTTAGCCATAAAGCTAGGAATTTTTAATTTCATCGATTCGTAGTTGGCGCTTTAGCGCTAAAGAGTAATTAGGAGATAGTTGCATGGCAAAGGTAATTTTCTATAGCAAACCAGGCTGTAAAGGTGGTGTTAAGCAAAAAGTTTTGCTAACAGCTGCTGGTCATGAGGTGATACCACAGAACCTGCTAAAAGAACCTTGGACAGCTGAACGGTTGCGTTCATTTTTTGGCGATCGCCCCGTAGTCGAATGGTTTAATCTTTCCGCCCCCAAGGTAAAATCTGGTGAGGTGGTTCCTGAAAAAGTGGATGAACAAACCGCTTTGGCGCTGATGCTGAAAGAACCACTGCTAATTCGCCGTCCTTTGTTAGAAGTAGGCGATCGCCGCGAAGTAGGATTTGATGTCCAAAAGATTGATACTTGGATTGGGTTACAAGCTGTGGATGAATCCTTGCAAGAAATCAGCGACAAGCTTTTGAAGCAAGATTTGCAAAACTGTTCCCACGGTAAAGATCATAGCCATCAACACCAAAAGCAAGGCAACTGTAAACATTAGACATAAGAGTAGAGACGTAGCAATGCTACGTCTCTACAAGGGTTATACCCGAATGGCACGCTTGAAAAGCTGAAACCTCCTTGCTGGCAGGGTGTGGGAGGTGTGGGAAGTGTGGGAGGCAATGCAGCATTTGTTGATATGCAGTTATTCAATTTCTCCCCCCACTCCCCACACTTCCCCCACTTCCCCCACTCCCCACACTCCCCACTCTCTTTAACGCACGCCAGCAGTTTCTAATGACAAGTCTTGAAACATGGGGGTGCTGAGATAACGTTCGCCGAAGGAAGGCTGAATCATCACAATTAAACGTCCGGCATTTTCTGGACGTTTACCTACTTGAATAGCAGCACACAAAGCTGCACCAGAGGATATCCCAGATAATAAGCCTTCTTCTTTTGCCAAACGTCGCCCGTAAGCGATCGCTTGTTCATCGCTGACTCTAATTACTTCATCAACCAATTCCAGCCGCAGAACGTCTGGGATAAATCCAGCCCCAATCCCTTGAATCCTGTGTGGCCCGGCTTCACCACCGGAGAGAACAGGGCTGTTGCTAGGTTCAACTGCGATCGCCTTAAAAGTCTTCTTACGACTTTTAATTACCTCTGCAATCCCGGTAATCGTCCCACCAGTACCTACCCCAGCAATGACAATATCTACTTCTCCGTCTGTATCTGTCCAAATTTCTTCGGCGGTAGTTTCCTGGTGAATTTTAGGATTGGCAGGGTTGCGGAACTGTTGCAGCATAAAAGCATCAGGAGTATTAGCCACAATCTCTTCGGCTTTGCGAATCGCTCCCCGCATTCCTTCCGCGCCTGGTGTCAACTCTAAAGACGCGCCATAAGCTCTCAACATAGCGCGTCGTTCTTGGCTCATTGTCTCTGGCATTGTCAAAATTAAACGGTAGCCACGTGCTGCTGCTACCATTGCTAGAGCAATTCCTGTATTACCTGAAGTAGGCTCAACTAAAATAGTCTTTCCAGGCTGAATTGAGCCTGCCGCTTCTGCTGAAAGTACCATACTTAACCCAATGCGGTCTTTCACCGAGGCTGCTGGGTTCATACCTTCTAATTTGACAACTATCCTTGCTACTACTCCCTCAGCTTGAGGAATCTTGTTCAGTTGAACTAAAGGAGTTCGTCCAATCAGTTCTGTTATATCTTGAGCAATTCGCATTATTTAACTCCTAAAATTCTAAATCTTAGTACAGAGTATTTACTTATAACAATAAGCTTTTGTGTATTTAATTTGCAGTTTAGTGCCAATGAGTGCATATACTATCTATTCTAACTAAACCACAAAATCTGAAAGCTTAGGCAGAACTTTTATCAGATGCTCTCATTGATTCTCACTTCAGCAGATGTCTAGCTTGCCATTCTTTTATTTTACCATTTAGAATTGCTGACTATTGTCTCTTGGGCTAAGATAAATTTTTATATTTCTGTATATATGAATAATTTTTATCATCATTCTTTATTTGTTAGGGAAATATAACTGAATTTCAAAACATTTAATGGATTTTCTGAATTTATTAGTTTATCTTTATCAAAAGACATCGATATTTACTTTTGAGTACAGATTTTGTCTACTAAAACTTGCATTAAAAACAGTTCTAAAGCTTTGCCTACATTGCTTTTAGATTGAGTACAAAAACACCAGAACCCCACTTCAAAAACACTAGCACCCCATCTCAAAAACACTAGCACCCATACCCCAATATTTTTTTATAATACTTATCTGATGGGGATTACAGCCTTTGAGTACTATTCTAATGAATTTAATAATCTTAACAGGGCTGGGGTAAACTGTTTTGTGGAGAGCGACTGATATAAATCGTATAGGATTTACGCAGAGATTCCCCTCTACCCCCCAACATTCCTGAGCGAAAGCTGAGTGAACTAGGGGGGACTTCTTAATCTCCCTTTTGAGAGCAAGATGAAACCACATTCAAGAATCTAAGCGTGTTCTTTCTGATTGAATAATCCTACGTTTTGCAAAAATGTTAGTAGCTTTTCAGTGGTTAGTAGTCAGTAATAATTAGAAAAACAACTGATAGCTAACAATTGTGAAAATTACCGTTTACACATATTTTAATATCAAAACTGTTTCAGATAAACAGCAAATGATATTTTCTTACTGGGTGCATACTACCTAGCAAGGGAGAGCCAAGATGAAAGCCAAACTTTTAAATGTTCTTACAGTTTGCGTAGTTATTTTAGCAGTGCTTTCTCCAGAACTAGTAGTATTTGGCATTGTTTGGGAGCGACATCTGGATTTAGTAAAAGCCCAGAATTTAGCCTACGAAGTTAACAAGACTACTAAAAATGCTCCCGACTTGGCTCCCCAGACAGAGGTTACACATTCCCCTCAGACTAGCATTCAATCCTCTGACCGTAATGTGATTAATCAAATGCTGACTGTTGCTGAACAATATAAATTTGCCGCTATCTTGCAATGGTTCTTCTTGTTAACCCCTATTTGCGTTGGGTTAGGAATTCTCTTTTACGACAGATATCTTGTACATCGTGCGGCTGTTTTAAAAGAACAAGTTGAAATGTTGGAAAGACTGTGGCAACAAAGTATCGAACAGTGACCAATTCCCAATTAACTCACTAAAATCAACCAAAACAAAACACCATGTCAGAACAACGCCAGCAACTATATTTTAATCTGATTGATGAATTGCTCAAATGCCCTAATGGTCAAGAACCAGAAATTTTAGAATCTAAACCAGAATTAATTGACTCTGGTTTCGTAGAAACAATGTTACAAGTAGCAACAATGTTTGCCCATGAAGGCAATCAAGATGGTGCCAAGTTTTTATTTTTTGTGGCGCGTGAGCTAGCTAAAGAATTGGGTTTATACCCAGAAGTTCCCAATACCGAAGTTGAAAGTACTGAAGTCGCCAATAAGGAGTAAGAATGCTGTTGACTTCAACAGATGCAGGACAAATTGCTTTAGAACTGCTCATGGCAGATTGGAACATTTCAGAAGAGAATCGGGAGTGGTTCACAATCTTTAACTCTCGTCTGATTGGCGAGAGTTGGTACACTGTGGAATTAGGTGTAGAAGGATTTCCTGATAGATGGTTTATTCAAGTATATGACACTGGAGCTTGCGATCCAAACTATACATTTATATCACCAATCCGTGGTTCTGAAGGATTCACCGATTTTGTAAATGTGCCAGATATCATAGCCGAGGTCTTAGTTTGTGAACGCAATGCTCGATAATAATTAAAAATTCAACATTTAGAATTCAATATTGAAATGTGCTAATTAAATACATTTTATTTGAATTCATGATTTTTGATATCAGAGTATTTGGGAGCATCTATCATTGGCAAGTATACCTGTCGTTGACATACTCCCCGGCGTGTTCGCACGGTGATTCTGGAGTAATGAGTAATAAGTAATGAGTAATGAGTAAATACCCATTTTTCATCCACTCATTACTTATTACTTTAAAGCATTGCGTGAAGCACGGGGTTTCAGACTCATATTTTTGATGAGAAATCGCGGTTAATCTTGCACGCTGACTAAAAAACTAATCCACAGAGGTGGGTTTTGTATTGATAACCGCGATCTAGGTATTCAAATCAATACTTTGATATTTCATTCAATATAAAGATGCTTTACGCAAATCGGAGGTGATACCAAATAAGGTACACCTCTTTTTTTATGTAATATTTAATATTTTATTTAAGCCTAATAATGTATTTTGTCATATTTAATTGATAAAATTATGTTATATTAAATAGCGTGATGGACGCTACAGAAATATCAGTTCCAATGATTGCTGAAGATATCTTAGCCAAAGAATTCACAAGAGTCCTCAACCACTACTACCCAAAAGTTGGGGAATTACTAGATGGGTGTTATGTGAAAGTCATCACCTGTTTTTGGGGACGCCCTGCTCGACGGTTGCAATATATAGGAATTTATTGCTCTGACGAAATGATTTCCTGTGTGCAAGCCCACAAAGAAATTCTTAGAGAAGTTGCAGACAATATGGGTCTAGTCCAAGTAGTCTGCATGAATGCCAAACGATTATTGCGCGATCCGATGTCGAAGGTCAAACATAACAACCCACGGCTATGGTTGGAGTTGCAGTGGGTTGCAAATTAGTCTTTGATCGCATTAATGGAGAGGAGTAAAGGTGTTTGCAGTGAAAACTTTAGTCCTCAAATATTGAAGCACTAAAGTGCTTACTACGAACATATTGACCACTAGAATAGCCAGCACAAAGTATCAAAGCAAGTAATGAAAACTGGAATTTTCTGCAATTACGATAATCATCACCAAGATGCTCGTCGTGCCATTTCTGAGCAAGTCGCGCTGATAAAACAGGCAGAAAGTTTAGGTTTTGAGTCAGCCTGGGTGAGTGAGCATCATTTTAGTGAATCCAATCTCAGCCCGTCTATGTTGCTGTTAATGGCACACTTGGCGGGATTGACTTCAACTATCCAATTGGGCACTGCGGCGGTGTTACTGCCATTCCATAACCCCATTCGGGTAGCGGAGGATATCGCCACTCTGGATAACCTGTGCAATGGACGATTATTATTTGGAGTTGCTAAAGGTGGCCCCTTTCCCCAACAAAATAAACATTTTGCGACACTCCCAAGTGAAGCCCGTCCCAAAATGCTAGAAGCGATCGCACTGATTCACAAGCTGTTATATGAAACTGATGTATCATTTAATGGCAAGTATTATCAATGCGATCGCTTAACAATTTACCCAAAACCGTTGCAGAGTCAAGTACCAGTGTATATTGCCACTGGCGGCGATGATGGTATCGAATTTGCTGCTAAACATTCCTTCAGCTTGATGGGTGGGCCGCCATTCTCCCTACACAGATTGAAGGATACTGTTGCTAAATATCGAGCCTTAAACTCTAGTGGTGCAGAAAACTTCGTGCTGGCACGCTTTTTTTATGTTGGTAAAACATTTGATGAAGCAGTGAGTGAGGCATTGCCTTTCATCCGCCAATTTAGCCAGAAAATGAAAGCTAATACGGCTCAAGTATTGCAGAATAGTGCAAACCCCAACCAAAAACCATTTGATCGGACAAACATTTGTTTCGACGAAGATTATTTGATTGAGAACTCAATTATCGGTGATGTGGAGACTTGTCGAGACAAAATCAAGAAATTTCAAGACGAATTAAATTTAGCTACCCTAGCCCTCAAACCCTCGTCTACGGATTTGCAAAAAAACCTGGAGAGTTTGACGCGCTACAACCAAGAGGTGCGAAATTATGTCTTCTAAACTATACTTGCTTCCTCCCGATGATTTACCTCCATCTGAGGTAACAAAAGAGGATGGAATGCTGCAAATGGAGCTAGAACAGTCTACTGGTAGATGCTTTTATCTAGCTTGCGATCGCATTACGCGAGTCCTATTATCTAATTGTCAGTGGTATATCACAACAAATGCTAGTATCCTAACATTAATTGTTGACTGCCCTGACTTAGTATCTTACTGGCATATAGTTAGCAATATTGCTCAGTTGGGTAATAGGTTAGAGCGATTTGCTAGCAATGGCAAAATCCGCGTTTATCCACCATTTGGAAAAGGGATGCCGTTTGAAATCAGCGTAAATGAAATATCAGCTTATCGAGATTGGCTTTGAGCCTGGATTTCTCACTTGTGAGAAATCAAGAAGTGTGGGAGGATGGGGAAGAAATCTGACCCCGCACACTCCCCACACTCCTCTGCCTACAGTATCGTGAGAAATCCGGGTGAGGTAAATAGAAACTGGGAATCACACAAAATATAGCTGTCTTACACCCTGTACTCCTAAAGTGCAGGGTGTTGCAATTTTTATCAGAGCTGCTTTCAAAATAGCACTTTTACAGAATAGAATTCACACCCAGACGCTCACGAATTTCGCTGACTTGTACATCCCAAAGTTGATCCCATTTTTGCGCGATCAACTTGCCTGGAGTATGAGAACCCACCCTGTAGCCGCGAGATATTTCTGTCATCAAATCTTTAAAATTATTAGGTTGATAAAGGCTAATCATCACCATGCCAAAACTCAAAAGCATGACGCTGATGGGAATTGGAGTCTGAGCTAAGAAAAAAGCTTGTAGACCAATTTCACCAATTCCATTTGTGTCAAATCCAGCGACTACATGATATATGTCATGGGTGGATCTCCAAAGCATTTTGAGATAGGAAATATCATCAACGACAGGAACTTTTTTGTAAAAATAGGGATCGAATCCTCTAGCTTTCATTTCTCTAGCATAAACATGACCTAAAGTTCCCTCTGGGAGTTTACCTAAATCATCTAAATTGAAAGGGGCCGGTAGCCAGCGTTCTGAAAACAAGGCATTGACTTCAGGGATTTTTTTTAATTCATCAACAGCTAACTGTGCCATTTGTGTTTGGTCGAGTGCATCCTCGAAGTCAAATACTCTATCAGTATTACCATCTCCAAATTTTAGGGAACTAGATGCCAGGAATTGAATGTAAGCAAGGAGTCCTTTATCGTTGTTGTAAGTAATTACATTCTCCATAGTAATTCTCTGCTTTGAGATATAATTTTGCTAATTGAAATCTGAGTCTTCAATATTGGAATATATTTATCCAGGTTTTCATGAATCTTCAGAGGTATTTAGCGAAACTTTTTGCTATTAATATATCTAACTAAAAAATTGACTTTGACAAATATTTTTAGATTTCACTAAACAGTATTAGATTAAAAACAGTTAATAAAAATTAGAACATAGAGATTTAGTAATTTCAGGGGCAAAGCTTCTAGTAAAAGGTTATAAATTTAAACCAGATTTTTTATCTCAAAGCTTTGCCCAAAAGCTAATGTTTGCTTACGCTAAAATCACCATTCCCGAAGGAGGTAAATCAATTCGCACAGTTGCGCGACGGTCATTATGATGTTGTACGGCTACAGTTTGGTCGCGGGGTGGGTGACGTAAATATGAATCGCTCCAATCGCTTTTGTATAAAAAAGTCATGGTCGAGTCTTGGGGATGTATATAAGTATCTACTGTGACTTCTGCACCGCGATTTTCTAAGCCGTTGGTATTTAGTACCATCAGCACTTCTGTGTCAAATAAAGTCTGTGACCAAGCAACTAATTCGCCTTGTCCTGGAATCGAGAAAGGGGAATTACAAAAAGATGTTTCGCGTAGGTAGTGATGTCCACGGCGCAATGCTTTACCAATTTTATCGTGACTGTTGCGAATCCGCGCGATCGCAGCTATCCGCAAATAGGTAGGATGGTCGATATCGAAAAAATGACAGTCTGCTGTTTGAAATGCGCCAAAAGCACCGCCAAACATTGCTTCTTTGATATATCTATCTTCCGCAAACCTTCCGCCTTCTATGCTGTAATCGTGATAACCTTCATTCCCATCAAAAGCCTGCTCTGTTCCATAATAAATAGCAGGAATTCCTGGCATCGTTAATTGCACACCAACAGCATGAGCAACTTGCTCATAGAGATTAGGCACATTACTGTATGCGGCAAATCGCTGCTTATTAGTCCGGGATGACATCTCATAGTCATCCAAGATGGAGACATGATATATCCCAATTTGGCGGTATTCTCCAGCGAGATTGTTTTCGCTATACAAATCGAAAAATTGTTTGGGGTTTACTAACCCTTTTGCGAATGCAGCCAATTCATTAGGGGTCTGTGCGATGTCTAATACAGCACTAAGGTTGCGAGCAATAATGTCTATGTAAGCACCAGCCATACTACCGGAGGTTATTTCCCCAGTCAGTAAAAAGTTGTCTTTACCGATAGATTCGGCGTATTCACGGACAGCTGTGCAGAATTTGCGGGAATCTTCTGGAGAAACGTGCTTAAGGCTATCTATCCGCAAGCCATCGCAGTCAGAAAGAGCAATCCAATATTGATAAACTCTAGCTAAAGCTGCAATTACATCATTTCTGTTAAACCAGTTATCAGCACTCTGGCTGTAAATTACATCTAGGATGACATACATCCTGCGATCGTGGGCAGCATCAATTAAATCTCTTAAATCTTGGCGGGTGCCAAAGTGCGGGTCAATATCTAAAAATTCTTGAATGCGATCGCTATGGTAAGCTTCTAACTCAGAACGTTGCCGCCAAGGTGGATTAATCCACAGCGTTGTTATTCCCAATCGTTGCAAATAGTCTAATTTACTCTTAATTCCTTTAAGATTACCACCAACAAATTTTGTCCCTGCTGCCATCCAGTTGGCTTTATCCTTAACCTGGAATTTTGCAAGATTGGTGTGGTCAAAAAGCTCTCTTTGATTTTCATTATCGTCACTGAATCTATCTAATACCAATTGGTACAAAAACTGGTCGCGCCAACTGATAGGACTCGGATAAACTCTCCCTCGTGGTTTTAGGTCTGTTTCGGAGAGTTGCTGGGGTGTCAATTCTTCAACTTTAGCCATGAGGATTTACACACAGATAGGAAAATGGAAGTATGCATTTTAGATGTTAGAAAACATACTTTAAATTTTCATTAACCTGCGGGGGGATTTTGTAAATTAGCGACTTTATTTTTCGATGATAGATTTTAGTTTAAACGTAGATGTGCTTCTCTACGAGACGCTACGCGAACGCCTGATCGCAAAAAAAGTGTGGAGGAACACAAAAAATACGGAGAGATAATAAATAGAGTTTTCACAAATAGTTTAGAGGATGTTTTAAAAGTCATGATTGATGTATCAAATATTTTTACCCCACCCTAACCCTCCCCTTATAAACTACGGTGTACACACAAGTCTTGAAATCCCACCTAAAACTTGGTTTCGTTGCCCTAACCTTAAAATTAGCGGGATAAATGGAGTTTCTAGTTGCCCAAAATTTGGGTATTTACGGGGCTAAAAGGGTTGAAACCTTTGCGGACTATACTTGTGTGTACACGGTAGCTTTCGTGCGCCAAGGATATGGATAGTTACTATATAGTCTTACAGACATTTCGGCATTTTTTTCACTAATTTGCTCACCGAGTTCGATCGCAAAAGTTGAGGGTAGGGGGATTGCGCCTTTGGTATTGAGGTAAGCGTGGGTGACGGTAATTCCAGGTATAACTTTAGCTCGCTCTGCGGCGGCGGCGCTGTATAGGTCAAAAGCTTGAGTTAATGATTGAATGTTCAAGGCAGCATTTTGCACTGCTTGGGCTTCAATCAAGCTCGATGAAAGCGCAGACATATTAGAAATTGCGATCGCGATCGCTGCACATAACATCAGCGTGAGTACGAGAGTAATTCTCTGTAACAGTAAACGTAAAAGCGATTGCCAAATTCGATTAATTAATAACTGAATCATTCGAAAAACTGTTTTTTACTAGTTAAAATTTTTGCAGAATTTAGAGAATATTAAAATAATTCGTAATTTTTAATCCGTAATTAAGTTTTGCAACAGTGAGAAAAACAATATTTACAAAACTTGCTGATGACAAACCCAGGAGCTTAAACCACCAGAATTTGTTAATGTCTTGCTTTATCGAACAGAATTCAGGAGTCAGGATTCAGAATAAATTTTGTATGACACAACGATCGGCTTAGTGCATCGCTGACGGATGAATAATCAGCATTTTTGCACCTCCACGAAACAAGAAAATTTGTTGGTGCAACAATTCAGTTGTGGGTCTGAATCTCTTACTGATAGGGTAGCGATAGCATAGCATTAACGAAGAACGAGCCTCGGAACGAGCATCTTGATTCTGACTCCTGAATTCTGACTTCTGAATTCTTCTTCAATGCTCAACAGCAAAGCCCTGTGTAAAGAATTTGTAAAATATTGCATATTGTTTTTGCTATTATCTGATAAATGAATTATGCCATTCTAATTATAAAATTTAAAGTGCATTTAACTTTTGTCGATTGCAGCAATGGATATTGATCAAGCACTCGCATTTACAGACGCTCTTGTTTTTGCAAAGTCAAGAGTTCATTTAAGCGATCTCCAACAAGCCATGTTGCGTGAGTCTTGGTCTTTGGAACGCCAAAGTTACGATAGCATTGCCGATATTTATGGCTATTCTCCAACTTACTTAAAACATGATGTTGGCCCCAAGCTATGGAAACTCCTCTCAGAAGTGTTAGGAGAAAAAGTTAATAAAACAAGTTTTAGAACAGCAATTGAGCGAGCGACGGCACAATCAAACCAATACATTGAAGAAAAAACGCGAGTAAAATTTACTGATAATCTGCTAGTTGCAGAAGCGCAAACTTACTATCAAGATTGGGGAGATGCAATCGATGTTGATTTTTTCTACGGAAGACAAGCAGAACTAGCTCAGTTACAGCAGTGGATTTTGGTTGACCAGTGTCGTCTTGTGGCTGTGTCAGGAATGGGTGGGATGGGAAAGACTTCTCTCTCTATCAAGCTGGCGCAACAATTACAGAGTGAAGTCCAGGCGATCGCTTTTAGTCCAGATGGGCAAATTCTCAGTAGCGCTAGTGAAGATGAAACAGTGCGCCTGTGGTCAGTTGATACAGGTGAATGTCTGAATATTTTTGAGGGACACAGTAATAGTGCTTGGTCAGTTGCCTTTAGTCCAGAAGGTGATATTTTGGCAAGTAGCAGCTTAGATCAAACAGTGAGAATTTGGGATAGGCATACAGGAGTTTGCCTGAAAGTGCTGCCTGTCATGCCTCATGCGATGCGATCGGCGATCGCATTTGGCAAATCTACAGAACATTATGCGATCGCTAGCGGCAGCCAAAACGGGACTATTCAGATTTGGGATGCCCAAACGGGTAAATGTTTGAAAATACTGAATCCTGACAGACCTTATCAAGGAAGCAATATTACAGGCGTGACAGGAATCACGATAGCTCAAAAAGATGTTCTCAAAGCGTTAGGTGCCTTCGAGATTTAATTCAGGACTTACGCAAACAATAGTCATAACGGGGGACAATTCATTAATTGCTCCGTTTTGCTTGTCCTGACAATTCAGATCGTGAGCATCCACTTTTGGAAGAAATTTACTCAAAAATTACCCAAATCAATTCATGTAGTCACGAGCAAAGGTTTTATGCTTAACCTCAGAGCTTTTATCTTTGTCTTTACCTTATATAGGCACTTTTGTAATTAACAAGTTAGGCTATATAATCAATCTAATACATTTTTATAAGAAAGTTATCAAATTACAAAAAACTATTTAAGTACATTAGGAGTCGTGAAATAACTTCTCTTTTGAAAAAAATAACCTTGATTAGTAGGGGTTCAGCGATTAAAAAAGGTAATTTATTCGTGTGGGGTTCCTTAGCAAAAATTTAAAATCATAACTTTGATTAAACCAGAAAGCTAAATTTTGTCAAAATGGCTTGAAGATTGATAAATTTTAAGCTTATTTTGTCATTCTCTGATTTTTGAAATCAATTCTTTAATTGCTTTAACCAACAGACTAAACTAATGCGCTCACTTTCTCCTGTGGATTTACCTACTTTAGAGCAGATAGTTGAATATTCTCCTTTAACTGTATTACCTGATACCCCACTTATTGATGTTATTGCTCTAATGAATAGGGTAAACAGCAGTATAGTAGAGTCTAAGTTTGATTTTAGTAGTTGTGTTTTAGTAGTTGAAGAAACAAACTTAATAGGTATATTAACTCTACGGGATGTAATCCGCCTGACTGGGATGGGCAAAGATTTATCCAGTGTCAAAATCTCAGAGGTGATGACACAACCAGTCATCAGCTTAAGGTTGTCTCAGGCTCAAAATGCCCTTACAGCTTTATCTTTCATGCGTCAACATTGTATTCGCCATCTACCTGTAGTAGATGATCTTGGGCAATTGGTAGGCTTAATTACCCAAGACAGAATTCGTCAGGTTATCCAACCACTTCACCTGTTGAAATTGCGATGTGTGACGGAAGTAATGGTAACTGAAGTTATTCATGCTCTCCCGACTACATCTGTGCTGGAATTGTCTCAAATCATGAGCGATCGCCAGATCAGTTGTGTGGTAATTGTCGCCCAACAGAAGAAGGAATTGATCCCGGTAGGGATGATCACTGAAAAAGATATTATTAAATTCCATTTACAGGGACTAGATATAGCCCAAACCCAGGCGCAAGATGTGATGAGTACCCCTGTATTAAGCATCACTCCCACTGAATCTTTATGGACTGTTCACCAGTTGATGCAAGAGCGAAAGGTGCGGCGATTAACCGTAGTTGGAGAACAAAGCGAATTGCAAGGACTGGTGACACAAACTAATCTCCTGCAAGTGCTTGATCCCCTAGAAATAGACAGGGTAATTCAAGTTTTGCAAGCAAAAGTTGAGGAACAAACAGTTAAACTTAGGCAATGCAACCAGCAGTTAGAACAGGAAGTTAAACAACGCCGCCAAGCTCAACAAGAATTAGAGTTACGGGTGGCAGAGCGTACAGCTGAACTACTGCAAGCAAATGTACGTTTGAAACGGGAAATTGAGGAGCGCAAACAGACTGAAATAGCACTCCAGCAGCGTGAACATCAGTGGAAAGCTCTTTTTGATCATGCTCTTGATGCGATCGCTATTACCGATGACGAGGGGCGCTATATAGAGGTCAATCCAGCAGCCTGTAAGCTGTTTGGTGTATCGAAGGAAGAACTGTTAGGTTCCACAATCGCGGATTTTGCAGCACCCGAATTTGATTTTACCCAAGCTTGGCAAGAGTTCTACAAACAAGGACAAATGTTGGGTGAGTTCACCTTATATTGTCCCGATGGCACAGTGCGAGAAACTGAATTTGCGGCGGTTGCCAATTTTATACCACATCGTCATCTTTCAATACTGCGGGATGTGAGCGATCGCCAAGCCGCGCTAAACGCTCATAAACAAGCTGAGGAAACCCTCAGAGAAAGCGAGCAACGGTTACAACTGGCGCTTAGTGTTGGTAAAATTGGCCCTTGGGAATGGAATCTAAAAACCAATCAGGTTATCTGGTCTGAGAGTTTGTTTACTTTATTTGGTCTAACTCCTGATAACTTTGATGTCAGCTATGAAAATTTTTTAAATCTCATTGTCCATCCTGAAGACCGCGAATTGCTGCATGAATCTGTTTTGCGAGCAATTGACCAGCAAGTACCCCATAATCTCGAATTCCGGTTTATTTACCCAGATGGCACAGTTGGTTGGTCAGTATGCAAGGGTCAAGTATTGTATGATGACACCACCAATGAGCCACTCCAGATGATTGGGGTGAATATAGATATTACTGAGCGCAAACAATCGGAACTTGAAATCCGTAAATTTGTTTCTCTGACCGATAACAGCACAGAATTTATCGGTATGTGTGATATGAATTTTGTGCCATTCTATTTGAACCCGGCGGGTATGCAACTAGTCGGGCTGAATGACACTCAGCAATATAGCGAAACGCCAGTCAGGGAATTTTTCTTTCCCGAAGATCAGGACTTTATCATCAATGAATTTTTCCCGCGTGTTTTGCGTGAGGGACGGGCGGAAGTAGAAATTCGTTTCCGTCATTTCCAGACGGGAGAAGCATTATGGATGGTTTACAGCGTTTCTTGCGTCAAAGACATCAACGACCAGCTAATTGGTCTGGCAGCCGTCAGCCGCAATATTAGCGATCGCAAGCTGGCCGAACAGAAAATTGCCGAACAAGCAGCCTTAATTGATATTGCTACCGATGCCATTTTTGTCCGCAATTTAGAAAACCGCATTCTGTTCTGGAGTCGAGGTGCTGAAAACTTATACGGTTGGACAGCAGAAGAAAGCATAGGGAAATTAGCCCATGAACTTTTCCAGGTAGAATCCTTGTCTCAACTAGCAGCAGGTTTAAAAACCACTCTCGAACAAGGTTCTTGGCAAGGGGAGTTAGAAAAAACCACCAAAACTGGGAGAAAAATTATCGTTGCTAGTCGGTGGACACTGGTACACAATCAATTTGGACAAAGCCAATCTATCTTATCAGTCAACACCGACATCACCGAGAAAAAACAACTAGAGCAACAATTTTACCGCGCTCAACGCTTGGAGAGTGTAGGAATTCTAGCCAGTGGCATTGCTCACGACCTCAACAACGTCTTTGCTCCCATAATCATGATTGCCCAATTGCTGCCTTTGAGATGCAAAAATGTGGATGCGCGGACTCAAGAACTGTTCAAAACACTAGAAAATAGCTCCCAGCGTGGAGCGAACTTAGTTAAACAAATTCTCGCCTTTACCCGTGGTACAGAAGGGAAGCGCATCTTGTTGCAACCTGGGCATTTGCTCCAAGAATTGGTCAAAGTCATCAAACAGACATTTCCTAAATCTATTGAAATTGTTAATGACATTCCCATAAACACATTATGGATGGTGCAAGCCGATCCCACCCAACTAGAACAGGTATTTATGAACTTGGCAGTCAATGCCCGTGACGCTATGCCTAATGACGGTATGCTCACAATTAATGCCGAAAACCGGATGCTTGACGAAACAAACGCCCGAATGCACCTGGACGCGAAAGCCGGAGGCTACATCGTTGTTACCGTCTCAGATACAGGGACGGGAATCCCTCCAGAATTCTTAGAGCGCATATTTGATCCCTTTTTTACAACTAAAGAAGTTGGTAAAGGTACAGGGCTAGGACTGTCAACAGTTTTAGGTATCGTCAAAAACCACGGTGGTTTTGTGGAAGTATTAACTCAGGTAGGTAAAGGGACACAATTTCAGGTATTTTTGCCCAGAGGAGAAGGCAAAGCAACCGAGACAATAACAAAGGCAGAATTACCTGAAGGTAATGGCGAATTGATTTTAGTTGTTGATGATGAAGACTTAGTAAAACAAACCAATCAGGAAACTTTAGAAGATTATAACTACAAAACCCTTGTAGCTAACGATGGCATTGAGGCGATCGCTTTGTATGCCCAGTATAAGGAACGAATTAGTGTAGTTTTGCTAGATATGTCCATGCCCAACATGGACGGATTAACAACTATCTCCATCCTGCGAACGTTCAACCCCAATATTAAGATTATTGCTACCAGTGGTTTACCCGCTAACGAGCAAAAGGCTATTGCCGTTGGTGCTGAGAAGTTTCTGTCTAAGCCTTACACAGCGACAGATTTATTGACTACTTTATCTGCTGTAATCGGTCATCCTGGGGAGCCTCAATCATAGGCAAATTACACTCAAATCTGACCACTGAATTTCGATTTACGCTGCCACTAATTCCGCTTTTTCCAGCAGTCATGGTGCGATCGCTAATAGTTAAACATGATAATCAAGTTAATTAATTTACTACCTTTTCAGTTACCCATTTATACCAATTATCTAATCCTACACCAGTAGTTGCAGAAACCTGAAAAATCTGAATTTGGGGATTCACTTCCATAGCATAAGCTATGCACTTTTGAACATCAAATTGCACATAAGGCAGTAAATCAATTTTGGTGAGAATCATTACATCACTAGCACGGAATATATGCGGGTATTTTATCGGCTTATCTTCTCCCTCTGTGACAGAAAGAATCACGACTTTTGCCTGTTCTCCTAAATCAAATAAGGCTGGACAAACCAAATTTCCGACATTTTCAATCATCACAACTGAATTTAGTGGCGGATTCAGTTGTTTTAAACCCCTATCTATCATTGATGCATCTAAATGACAGCCTGTTCCAGTATTGATTTGGATAACTTTAGAACCTGTTTCTTTAATTTTTTTGGCATCATTAGCAGTTTCTTGGTCGCCTTCAATGACACTAATAGATAATTGATGTTTTAAATCATTGATGGTTCGCGTTAAAAGAGTTGTTTTCCCAGCACCAGGAGAACTCATTAAATTTAAAGCGAGAATATTTCGACCTTTAAACCATCCTCGATTTTGAGCAGCTAGTAGGTTATTTTTTGCTAATATATCTTGTTCTAAAGATATCGTTGTATTATGTATTTTGGCATGGATTTGAGGTGCTTCTATATGAGTGTCATGACTGTGGGAGTGAGTGATGACAGTTCCATCTGGTAAAGTGTGAGTATGATTATGTTCCGCTTTATCTGTTTCTAAATTTGTAATTTTTATTTCGCCATCATCAGAACAACCGCAGGTTACACACATAATTCCTCGATTTCTATTTCTTTAATTTTCAGTTCTTCACCAGTAATTAAATCTAATTGCACGCTACCGCAGTTACATATTCCAAATGGTTTATCTAAATAAATTTCTGCACCGCATTGGCGACATCTCCCTAAGCCGGGAATTTCCAAAATTTCTAATGTCGCCCCTTCTAAAACTGTGCCTTGAGTGCAAATATCAAAACAAAATCGAATAGCATCGGGCATAATGGCTGAAAGTTTGCCGATTTCTAATAAAACTCGTTGTACTTTTGCGCCTTTAGCGTGTTCAGTCACAATTGCCACAATATTTTGGGTAATTCCAAATTCGTGCATACTATAAAATTTATTAAAGATTAACAAATTCGTGGCAATTGGTCGCCTACTAACATATCAACAATCCTTTCAGCACCAAAAACTGTTTTTAACAATACGATACCTGGGGGTGAAGAAAGAACTTCGCCAATAATACAAGCATCTTTCCCTGCTGGGTGAGATTTCATAGCAGATAAAACGTTGTTAGCATTCTCTTTTGGAAGCACTACAACTAACTTACCTTCATTAGCTAAATACAATGGGTCTAAACCGAGAATTTCGCAAACTCCGTTGACTTCTTCACGCACTGGGATAGATTCTTCAAAAAGACGAATTCCCACATTGGAACTGAGAGCAAACTCATTTAATACTGTGGCTAAACCACCGCGTGTAGCATCTCGCATAGCATGAACTTGTGGACATACATGGAGAATAGTTTCTACTAAACTATGCAACGACTGACAATCACTTTCAATATTAGTCTCTAAGGCTAACTCGCCACGGGCAATTAAAATTGCTGTCCCATGATTGCCTATTTCACCATTAATTATTACTGCATCTCCAGGTTTAATATTGTGAGCGGAAATGTTAACTCCCTGTGGGATGATACCAATACCAGCAGTATTAATAAAGAGTTTATCGGCTGCACCACGATGTACAACTTTTGTGTCACCAGTGACAACTTGAATACCCGCTTTTTCTGCGGCTGCTTTCATACTGTTCGCGACACGACGTAAGGTTTCTACAGGTAATCCTTCTTCTAAAATTACGCTGCAAGTTAGGTATAAAGGTTTCGCACCACTGACAGCTAAATCATTAACTGTACCGTTTATGGCTAATTCTCCTATATCACTACCGGGGAAAAATAACGGGTCTACAACATAAGAATCTGTTGTAAATGCGAGTCTGTCTCCTTGTTGCATGAGACTGGCTAAATTAAAGCTAGCTTGGTCTTCTAATTGGGAAAGAATTGGATTATCAAAATTGCTGACAAAAATATCATCTATTAAATCGCGCATGGCTTTACCACCGCTACCATGTGCGAGAGTTATATGAGTGTCTTGTACTTTACTTTGGCGGCGGCGGACTTGTTCTATTTTTTGGAATAGGGGATTTTGGATTGGGTTTGTGGGGGAAATATTCATATTAAAATTTTTTTTAAACGCAAAGGAACGCAAAAGGAAGCGCAGAGGTACGCTGAGTATTATTCTGAGGAGAAGCCGCAGGCGGGGAGAGGTTCTTGAGTTATTTTTGGTTTTTGGGTGATTGTTCTTTTGGCAATGGTGGAGAGTCGTCCGTATTTGTAATAGGCTGCACAAGCGCCTTCGGAAGATACCATGCAAGTACCGATTGGTGTTTCTGGTGTGCAAGCTGTACCGAATACTTTACACTCCCAAGGCTTTAAGACTCCTTTGAGGATTTCTCCACATTTACAAGCTTTATGGTCGGCTACTTTGAGATTAGGAATGGTAAATTTAAGTTCGGCATCAAATTGGGCATATTCTGGTTTAATTTGTAATCCTGAATAGGGGATGTCACCTAAGCCGCGCCAATCAAAACTATCTCGCACGGCGAAAACTTTGTTTATGGCTTCTAGGGCTACTGTGTTTCCGCTTTTTTGGACAATTCGGTTATATTGATTTTCGACTTCGCAACGATTTTCTACTAACTGTTGCAATAGCATCCAAATTGATTGGAGAATATCTAAGGGTTCAAATCCTGAGACAACAATCGGTTTATTATATTGTTGGGAAATAAATTGGTATGGGTCACTGCCTATCACCATACTGACATGACCAGGCCCAACAAATCCATCTAGTTGCAAGTCGGGATTATCTAATAGTGCTTTGAGGGCGGGAATCACAAGGACGTGATTGGAAAACATACTAAAGTTATGAATTTCTTCGGCTGCTGCTTGCAGAATGGTGAAGGCGGTGCTGGGGGCTGTGGTTTCAAAGCCTAATGCGAAGAAGACTACTTCTTTGTCTGGGTTATCTCTGGCAATTTGCAGGCTGTCTAGAGGAGAGTACACCATGCGGATGTCTGCGCCTTGTGCCCTGGCTTGCAGTAAACTCGTTTTGGAACCGGGAACTCGCATCGCATCGCCAAAGGTGGCAAAAATGACGTTATAATTTTGAGAGATTGCGATCGCATCATCTAATCTCCCTTTTGGCATAACGCATACTGGACAACCAGGCCCATGAATTAGTTCAATGGTTTGGGGTAATATTTCTTCGATACCGTATTTAAATATGGAATGGGTATGTCCGCCGCATACTTCCATGATTTTGATGGGTTTTTCTAGCCGATTGCATAATTTGGCGATTTCGCGGCATAAGACTTCTGCTTTTTCCGGTTCACGGAATTCGTCAACATATTTCATAAGGATTTGGGAATAGTAAGCTTTATGTCAATACAGCTGAGTTAAGTATTTCTTTCTACTCTCTGTGCCCTCTGCGCCTCTGCGGTTCGTTAAGTTAAGTATTAATTCCTGCTTGTGCTGCTGCTAATTCTTGAAAGAGTTGTAATGTTTCTGCTGCTTCTTCTTCATTAATTCGATTCATAGCAAAGCCAACATGGACTAATACCCAATCACCAATACAAGCTTCGGGAGGATGTTGTTCATCTACGATGCAGGCAATATTTACTTCGCGCTTCACACCACCAATGTTAACTAGGGCTAGTTTATGGTTAACGTTGGTAATTTCTATAATTTGTCCGGGGATTCCTAAACACATTTTTTTATTTTGAAGATAAACTAACCGCAGAGGCGCGGAGAACACAGAGAGAATTATTTGTCAGAAAAGGGTTGTTAAATATCAATACTTGTGTATTAATTTTGCGGCTGCAATCACTGCTTGTCCTAGAGATAATCCGCCGTCATTAGCTGGAACTAAGCTGTGAGTCAGTACTTTTATGCCCAATGTTTCTAATCGTTTGCTAACTTGTTGTAACAATATAGAATTTTGAAAGACTCCTCCTGTTAAAGCTACCTGATGAATCGGATTTTCTTGACGAAGGTGCTTAACCATTTCCACAATCGCATTAGCTAAACCTTTGTGAAATTTGGCAGCTATAACTGGTTGGGGAATCTGCTGTTGCAAGTCATAGAGTAAGGCTTGCCACATTGGGCGTGAGTCTATACAGTAAATACTATCTGAAAAGCTAAAACTAAAAGGGTATATTAGTGCTTCTTTATCATTATTTAAGCTGCTAACATCTACTATAGCTTCCATTGCGATCGCAGCTTGTCCTTCATAGCTACATTCTTCAGGGCAAATACCGATAGCCGCCGCTACTGCATCGAACAACCGCCCCACTGAAGAAGCTGGAGGAGAGTTAATTTTTTTCTCTATAAGTTGATTGAGTAGCTTTAGTGGTTTTTTATTCAGCAATTTTACGATTTCTAAATCAGCATACTGTTGTTGGCAATCATCCCAAAGGTTAGCAGCTATTAATTGGGCGTAGGTATTACGCCAAGGCTGATAAATAGCTTGTTCACCACCAATCATTGCTACTGGTTTAAATGTTGCTAGCCGCTGAAATTTCCGATAATCTGCTAAAAGGAATTCTCCGCCCCAGAGTGTACCGTCATCGCCGTAACCTAAACCATCTAAAGCAATACCTAATACTGGAGGTGAATTTAAAGGAATCCCATTTTCTGCCATACAAGCAGCAATATGGGCGTGATGATGTTGGATTTGATGAATTGGAATTTTATTTGTATCTGCTAGTTCTTTACCAAGTTTGCTGGAAAGATATTCAGGATGTTTATCAATGGTGATTACTTCTGGTGTATGTTCAAATAAATTCAAGTATAAGTTTAAAGTCTCTTGGTAAGCATTGAAAGCCGCAGCATTTTCTAAATCTCCCAGATGTTGAGATAGAATTGCTTCTCCTTCACGCAATAAGCAAAAAGTATTTTTTAACTCACTACCCATTGCTAAAATTTGCGGTACATTGCCAAATCCCGGTGGTAAGCTAATAGATGCTGGTGCATATCCTCTAGCACGGCGAATTGTTTGGACTTTCTCACCGATAACTCTTACTACTGAATCATCTACCCGATTAATAATCTCTCGATTGTGAAAGAGAAAATAATCGGCGATTGTCCCTAATTTTTCTCTTGCTTCGTCATTATCAATACATTGTGGTTCATCGGCAAGATTACCACTTGTTAAAATAATTGGGCGATTCATCCGCCGCAGAATTAAATGATGCAAAGGCGTATAAGGTAGCATGAAACCAAGAGTATTTTGCCCCGATGCTACCGATGGTGCTACTAGTTTTTTACCTGTTACTTGTAATAAAACAATTGGTGCAGCAGAACTTATCAATAATTCTTTTTCTTTAGCGTTGACAGTACAATATTGTTCAATTATTTCAATATCTCGCGCCATTAAAGCAAATGGTTTGTGATAGCGCCTTTTGCGCTGACGCAGTTTTTGAACAACGGTTTCCTGAGTTGCATCGCAAGCTAAATGAATACCACTTAATCCTTTAATTGCGACAATCTCACCCTTTTGCAACAAGGTACAAACAGCATCCACATCATCTAGCATGGAAAACATGGAAGCAGTAACCGATTTACCATCAGCGCGTTCTAACCAAGCTGTGGGGCCGCAAACATGACAAGCTACAGGTTGGGCGTGAAAACGGCGGTTTTCAACATCGTGGTATTCCTTTGCACATTCGGGACATATAACAAACGCAGACATACTGGTATTGCATCTGTCATAAGGAATTGCACGAATAATACTCAGGCGAGGGCCGCAATGAGTGCAGTTAGTAAATGGGTAACGATAAAAGCGGCTAAAGGGGTCAAATATTTCTTGTTGGCATTGTAGACAAGTAGCTGCATCAGGGACAATTTCTGTTTTGATTGCATTATTGACGCTATTAGAAATCACAAAATTATTAAAGCTAAATTCACCTTCGTAAGGAATTCTACTTAGCTGATTAATTTTTGCTAATGGTGGACATTCTGTTTGCAATCTGGCAACAAATTCTGTTAATGCTTCCTCATTACCAGATACCCGAATTAATACACCTTGCCCATCATTACAAACATCTCCACGCAAACCGCAAGCTTTAGCAAGACGATATACAGTAGGGCGAAATCCTACTCCCTGAACAGTACCGCGAACTCTAATTTCTTCAATCGGCATAGAGACTTCCAAATAAAAAAATACCCAAAAAACTCTCTTCTCCTCATTCCTCTGTGTTCTCTGTGTCTCTGTGGTTCGTTTATTTCTTAGAAGTCTCATAATTAAACTGCCACAGCAATATTCGGTTATTCCCAGAGTCAGCTATTACCAACCTATTGCCACAAATTTTTATCCCATAACACCAATTTAAACTATCTCGCTTAGGCAGTCCAAAATTACGATTTTCACCTTTACTTTGAAAATTTATTTGTCCTGCCAACCCATTTGCCATTAAACCTTGCAGTGATAAAATTGATTCTGGCTTTCTCCATCCTAACAACCGGGAATTAGCTGTATCTGCAACTACTAACCAGTCCCCAGCCACCCCCACACCATAAGGCATACTCAAACTACTACCACTAGGATAATAAACTCCTTGATTCATTTCCACAAAATTAAAGCTTTTTTGCCCTAAAACTACAGCACAAGGAGTATTATTTTCTGTTGGCATTCCCTGCCAAATCATCACTCGGTGATTACCTGCATCGCTGACAACCAAATTTTCTCCCCAAAAAGCGATGTCGTGACACCAACGCATACTAGCTGCGGTTGGAGAATCACCACCGTTTTCATTGCGAGATATCATATCCGGTTGTCCCAAAACTAAATCAGCAGGTTGACCATTTTCTGTTGGTAACTGATGCCAAATTAATAGTCTTCGATTACCAGTGTCAGCAATAAATAGCCGTCCTTGATGATAGTAAACACCATAAGGCCAGTGCATTGTACTAGCAGATGCTTGGTGATTACCTCGATTTGGTTCATTATCGGTAAAATTAACTTGCCCTAACACCAAATCTGCTGGAACATTATTATCTTCTGGTAAGTTTTTCCAAATCAAAACCCGATGATTCCAAGCATCTGCGACAGCTAACCCTTCGCCGCAAGCACAAATGCCTGTTGGTACACTTAAGGTTGCCCTTCCCGGTGTAGTTTTAGCATTTTGTCCTTCATGATAAAAGTCAGGTTGTCCAATTACCCAATCAGCCGGTTGACTATCTCTCGTGGGTAAATTTTGCCATCCTAATAATCGATGATGTCCTGTATCTGATACCCATAATGGGCCAGTTTCTGATAACAAGCAAGCACCACGAGGACCAAACATTGTTGTGGCATTGGGTGCTACAGGTATAACTAATTGTTCGGGTTCAATAATGTTGCCTAAAATTACCTCCGCACCTTGAGGTGATAGAGGTAAATCTTGAGGATTTTCTGTTGCTTCTAGCGGTAATTGTGATATGGGATTACTTATGATTGGGATATCCATGAACCGCAGATAGAGGCTGATAATTATTTAAAAACATTAATGTTGATTAGCATGTAACAACAGTAACGGTTTTGCATTATGCTTTTTTCAAATTTAGTTAAAATCTCTAATCAACTTCTGTATTAATCAAGCTAAAAAAAATCAAGATAGCCTTTAGAGGATGTTTTAAAAGTCCTATTCTCGGTATTAAATAGTTTTAGATCCCCCTAAATCCCCCTAAATCCCCCTTAAAAAGGGGGACTTTGATTCTGGTTCCCCCTTTTTTAAGGCTAGGGGGGATCTAAAAGTGCCTAAAGTCACAGCAAAATACTTTTTAAATAACCTTTTAGTAACTTTTACTACATAAGGAATTTTTGGCATGACTGCGCGATTTACTGAAATGAGAAAGCAAACTGGGGTTTGAGAAAGTAAAAGCTTATTTTACTTGCGGAAAACACTAAAATGAGTAAGTCAAATGACCTTTTACTTGCGGAAAACACTAAAATGAGTAAGCAAACTGGAGTTTGAATAAGTAAAAGCTCATTTTGCTTGCGGAAAACACTAAAATGAACAAGCAAACTGGGGTTTAAATAAGTCAAATGACCTTTTGAGAAAGTAAAAAGGCATATTACTTTCTCAAAACACTAAAATCAATACCTGAATTACACAAATGAGAATGAATTCAGGGATATTGAGAAAGCATTCGGGCATTTTACTTGCACAAAAAGCTAAAATGAATGCGCGAACTAGTGAAATAAAAAAGCAAATTAGTCGTGATTGACTAATCGCCAAGTAGATTTGCTGAAATCTTACCTTTGCATTATCATTTTTGTAGTTTCACAAAAACCTTATCGTCTTTAACCTTGACTGGATACGACTGAAGCCAAACATCAGGCACGGTTAAGCATTTACCTGTTTCTAATTTGTACTGGAATCCGTGGGCAGGACAGGTAATAATACCATTTTCAACTTTACCCTTTTCTAAGGGAGATCCTAAATGAGTACAAGCATTACGGTAACATTTAACTGTAACGCCTTGACGATGTAAAATTAGTGAAGTACCAGCAAGTTGTACTGCGACTACACTAAATTCAGGAACTTCATCAAGGGTCGCTACTTTCATCCACGTACAAGTTATTTTTGCAGAGAATGGACTGATTAAACCAGAATTTGCGTTCTTAACAGCAGGGCTATTATTGACTGCAACAACTTTAGTAATTTCAGGACAATGGTTTTTTATTGCCTGTTCTACTCCCTGAGATAAAGTCAAAGTAGAAGCCGGACAACTGCTGCAAGTTCCGATTAATTTGACTTCTACTGTATCTGGTGACTTAATTGCCACTAATTCTACATCCCCATTATGGCTTTTTAAACCTGGGCGAACTTCTTCAAGGGCTGTTTCAATTCGCTGTGCTAATGGTGGTTTTGGTGGTTTGACTAACTCGTGATACAGTAGCACTGCATACACTAATTCATCTGCAACAGCATGACGCAAAGCTGGCATTGATTCTTGTTTGAGGCTTTTAATCAAATTAGTCAATGCAGCTTTATGCAAAGCTTCAATTGCTCTTTTTAGACCTACTGCTACACACCGTTGGCTTTCATCCCACTCGGATATAATTGCCTCAAAACGATTAATTTCCTGAATTAATTCTTCAAGATTTGTCATTTGTCATTTTTCATTGGGCATTAGGTATTGGTTGTTTATCAATCAATACGGTTCAGTTAAGGCTAAAACTCTTTGCCAAAGTCAATTTTTTTACTAACCACAGAGACGCAGAGGGCGCTGAGAGAAGAAAGAAATGCTTAACTTAACTGTATTGGTTTATCAATGACAATTCACTTCGTTTTAAAATCTTTGAAGAGAAACGGCATAATCATGCCCGTCACTAAGCTAGATAATATGATTGGTAAGTAGAAGGGAATGGGGGCTTGTGCAAGTAACACTAGCAGTAAAAAACCTACGGCAATACCAATAGTACTTTGCTTGACAAAGAATATTGGATTGCGTATTAGCTTTCCTTTAAAAAATAACTTGGCAGATAACCATCCTAGCTCTAACATGTTTTCTCCTAATAATTTGTCAAGAAGTTTAAAGCAACAAGCCCTAGGAAGATGGCAGGAATTACACCCGCAGGGGCAAATAATGCACCAAGCATTGCTGAAAGTTGATATCCTATATCTTTACCAGCTAATAGCATTCCACCAATTGCACCGCCAACCATAGCCAAGGCTGTTGCTATAATTAGCCAGACCAATTCTGTTGCTATGTTAAGATCGCCATCTGCTAAACTTGTGAGAAAATTTATCAGATTTGGCGTTGTTAAAATGTCTCTCATGTTGTTTTTCCTCATTGTTAGGATTCAGGGGAGTGGGGAGTGGAAAGATGAGGGAGAAAGAATAACTAACCTATTCCCTATTCCCTATTCCCTATTTCTGCTTCTACATCTTGTAATGCTTGGACTACTACCTCTGCTTGTGCAACTTGTTGGTATTCCGTAAATATTTTTAAAGCACTTTGATAGTAGATACGGGCTTGCAAAAGATTTTGAGGATTACCAGCTTCTGGTTTTTCGGGGTCGTCTGGTAAGTTGAACAGGGCGTTGGCTTTGTTGGAAATTGTGTTAGCGTACTCTAAAGGTGTATCTTTGGGATTACGCACTTTTAGCGCTTCGTCGTAAGCTGCGATCGCACGTAAGTTATTCTCGACAGGATGGGAACTCACTAAATATTGCAAAGCGTTACCTAAGTTGTTCTGCAACATCGCATATTCTCTAGGATGGTCAATCAAAGTAATATGCTTTAGCGCCACCTCAAATGATTGCACAGCTAACCCTTGACGCAAGTATTCCCGTTCTGATGCTAAGGGCATAGAAAGGTAAGCGATCGCAATATTGTTATACAAAATCGCGTATTCTTGGGGATAATCCTCCCAAGTAAACACCCGCAACGCCTCATGATAAGCCTGGATGCTGTCGGTTATCCGTGCCAAATTGAATGGCACTAGCGACTGCAACACCAGCCCAAAATTCATCTGCGTTTCTGCCACTTCCTCTGGCATTGCTAATTGTTGTAAAATCGGTAATGCCTCTTCATAACCGACTTTAGCTTGCATCAACAGTTGGTAATCAGCATCCGGTATTGCCTGTAACGTTCCTGCCATCCCCACTTTCGCCCTGGCTTTCAGTAGGGGATACTCCTCACCACACATCTCGTAGGCCCGGTAATATAAACCAACTGCATTCCGCAAGTCTTGGGCAGCTTTGGGCTTTTTTTGAAAACCCTGTGCTATCTCAATCAGCATTTGGATTTTTTCTTCTGCTGAAGCTGACTCCGATGCAACAGCTGCGATCGCAGCCTTCACTGCTGAATCTGTAATGCTGGGGGTCATAACTCTGCCGTACTCTAGCCAATTGGGAATTGAGTCCAACACCCATGAACGAACGAGACACGTTTACGCATTTCATCACGGGCCATACTGATTTACGCAGGCTTCGAGTCCTTTAGGCGGAATTCCCCTTTTGTCTGAAACTAGAGGCTAGGGATTAATGATGCTAGGGACTAAGAAAACTTTTCCCAATACCTAATACCTAATCCTCAATCCCCTAAATTGAGTGAATCAATTTTTTTACTATAAAACACTCTATTTCTAAAATTCTAGGGGGAAATTGCCAATATTAATGTCAGCTTTAAACACCTTACATTTTGATAAGGTGTTCTGTATCATGACCTGACACAACGCAGTTCTTCTATATTGAATTGATAACATCTTATATATTTAAGACCTAACTTTGTTATCAAAATATAACTATTGACTTTGAGCTTAAAAATAAATTTATTTACTATTTATTTTTTTTGGTTAGCGGTGATATTTCTTAACTTACAAGACTTTCACCTTTAAAATATTAGCCCATTTTTATATAAAAGTTGAGATTCCAAGTCTCTCAAAATGATTTAAAACAGCTATCTAAAATCAGTGTGCTTCGTTTATTATTCAAGCTTTTGTGAAAAATTCTGTTCTTGATACAACCTTGTAAGTAATCTTAAGTACATTTAAATTCTTAGCAATGATTAATTTTTATTTAACAAAAGATAATTCAATAGAAAATCCACTAATATAAATAAATATTGATAAATACGTGAGACTCTACAAGCATTATTTACTAATTCACGTATCGCAAACAATACAAAAACACCTAGCCGATGACTAATGTACTATGGCTACAAGGTGGTGCTTGTTCAGGCAACACCATGTCATTTCTCAATGCTGAAGAACCGACAGTCTGCGATTTAATTGCCGACTTTGGTATCAATATACTTTGGCATCCTTCCTTGGGGCTGGAACTAGGCAACGATTTGCAAACACTGCTACGGAATTGTATTTCTGGCACAATTCCTTTAGATATCTTGGTATTTGAAGGCAGTGTTGTTAACGCCCCCAACGGTACTGGCGAATGGAATCGGTTTGCCGATCGCGCCATGAAAGATTGGTTAGCAGACCTTGCCAAAGTTGCTAAATTTATCGTCGCGGTAGGAGACTGTGCGACATGGGGAGGAATTCCCGCTATGTCACCCAACCCCAGCGAATCAGAAGGTTTGCAATTTCTCAAACGTCAAGAAGGCGGCTTTTTAGGGAAAGATTTCGTATCGCAAGCCGGATTACCTGTAATTAATATACCTGGATGTCCCGCCCATCCCGACTGGATTACGCAGATATTAGTTGCGATCGCTACTGGACGCATAGCAGACATTGCTTTTGATGAACTAAATCGTCCCCAAACCTTCTTTAACACCTATACCCAAACAGGTTGTACCCGTAACGTCCACTTTGCCTACAAAGCCTCAACCGCCGAATTCGGTCAGCGCAAAGGCTGTCTATTTTATGACTTGGGTTGTCGGGGCCCCATGACTCATTCTTCCTGCAACCGCATCTTATGGAACCGCGTCTCATCCAAAACTCGCGCCGGAATGCCTTGCTTAGGTTGCACAGAACCAGAATTTCCCTTCTTTGACCTCAAACCAGGAACAGTATTTAAAACCCAAACAGTAATGGGAGTTCCCAAAGAATTACCGCCAGGGGTGAACAAAAAAGACTACGCCTTACTCACAATGGTTGCAAAAGATGCAGCACCACCTTGGGCAGAAGAAGACTTTTTTACAGTTTAGTCATTAGTCATTAGAGGATGTTTGAAAAGTCTACGCTTGTATCGAGATCCCCCCTAGCCCCCCTTAAAAAGCAGGGTGGATTAATTGTGCGGAGAGAAAATTTGTAATCCCCGTAACCTCGTCAGCCTGCTAACAGGGGAACTGGATTTATGAACGCAAGAATGAGGGTTTTAATTTTTATCTCTAGACAATTAATCCACCCTGCCTAGCCCCCCTTAAAAAGGGGGGAATAACCTTCTCAAAGTCCTCCTTTTTAAGGAGGATTTAGGAGGATCTAAAGTTTTGGATACCTCAGTTACCATTTTTCAAACAACCTTTTATTGAACAACAAATGACAAATGACAAATAACAAATGACAAAGGACAAATGACAAATGACAATTCAATCATTAGATATATCGCCTGTTGGTAGAGTTGAAGGCGATTTAGATGTCCGAGTTGATATTGAACATGGAAGAGTAGTCAACGCCTGGACACACGCCGAACTTTTCCGAGGATTTGAAGTTATCTTACGCGGTAAAGATCCTCAAGCCGGATTAATTGTCACGCCTCGCATTTGCGGAATTTGCGGCGGTTCTCACCTGACATCTGCATCTTGGGCATTAGATACAGCTTGGGAAACAGAAGTTCCCCGCAATGCAATTTTAGCGAGAAATCTTGGTCAAATTGTCGAGACAATTCAAAGCATTCCCCGCTATTTTTATGGTTTGTTTGCCATTGATTTAACAAACAGAAAATACCGCAATAGTCGCTTTTATGAAGAAGCTACCAGACGCTTTGCTGCTTTCACAGGCAAATCTTATGAATTAGGCATAACAATTTCCGCTAAACCCGTAGAAATTTATGCACTGTTGGGCGGACAATGGCCACATTCTAGCTACATGGTTCCGGGTGGTGTGATGTGCGCCCCAACCTTAACAGACATTACCCGCGCTTGGGCGATTCTCGAATATTTCCGCACTAATTGGTTAGAACCAGTGTGGTTAGGTTGTTCATTAGAACGCTATGAACAAATCCAAACTTATGATGACTTCAGAGATTGGTTAGATGAAGACCGAAATCATCGAGATTCCGACTTAGGTTTTTATTGGCGGATGGGTTTAGATATCGGTCTAGATAGATATGGCGCTGGTGTTGGTAAATATGTCACTTGGGGATATTTAGCCCATGAAGATAAATACCAAAAGCCGACTATCGAAGGACGAAATGCGGCGATGATTATGAAAAGTGGAGTGTACGATAGCTTCGCAGACACTCACGTTTTGATGGATCAGTCATTTACCCGCGAGAATACAACTCACTCTTGGTACGATGAAGGGACAGAGGATATTCACCCTAGCGATCGCACCACTAAACCCACTGCAATCAATACCAAAGACTTCGATAACGCCTACTCTTGGTCGAGTGCAGTCCTTCACAAAGACTTCGGACGCTTGGAAACTGGCCCCTTAGCGCGGCAATTAGTAGCTGGTGGTCAACATGGCGAATCTTGGCAACATTATGACCCCTTTATCCTTGATGTCTTCAAACGAATGGGTGGTGCTAGTATTCATGTGCGTCAGCTAGCACGAGTTCACGAACTTGTCAAGTTATATCGCCAAGCTGAACACTGCTTACGCGAATTCAAATTAAACGACCCTTGGTATATTAAACCCAAAGAAAAAGATGGACGCGGTTGGGGTGCAACGGAAGCAGCGCGGGGTTCCTTATCTCACTGGGTGGAAATAGAGGGCGGTAAGATTAAGAACTACCAAGTTATTGCCCCAGGTACTTGGAATATTGGCCCTCGTGACGGTGAAGGAATCCGCGGCCCCATTGAAGAAGCGTTAATTGGGACACCCATTTACGATTCTAGCGATCCAGTGGAAGTTGGTCATGTGGCGCGATCGTTTGATTCATGTTTGGTGTGTACAGTTCACGCCCATGATGCGAAAACCGGTGAAGAGTTAGCGCGTTTTCGTACCGCTTAAAATATGCTAATTTCTAATAGCTAATGGCTAATTATTTTTTAGTTAGTCATTAGCTGTGTTTTTTACTATGTTAGATATTATGCCATGATTAGAAATAGCTATGGCATGAGGAAAAAGTTTATGACTATAACTATAGAAGCTGTTTATGAACAGGGTGTACTGAGATTATTACAGCCGATTCCATTAGCCGAAGGAACTCGTGTTGAAGTCACTGTGATTTCAACTGAGGCTAAACCTCAAAACAAAACTCCTAGAGAGATTTTGGCACAAATTGCAGCCATACCCTTAGAAGTAAGCAATGATAAATTTTCTGGTCGAGATCATGACACTATTCTTTATCCTCCCCATAGTGCAACATGATCTTTGTAGATACCAGCGCCTGGTTTGCTAGTATTGTTCCTTCCGATACTGAGCATCAGGCAGCGTCTTCATGGGTTAATCAAAATATTCAGCCATTGCTAACAACAGATTACGTTGTTGATGAAACCTTGACCCTTTTGAGAACCCGTGGAGAAACGTTGAGGGCAATCAGCTTAGGAGAGGCATTCTTTTCAGATAATTTGACGACCATTTATTACCTGACAGAAGAGGATATTCAACAAACTTGGCAGGTTTTCCGTCAGTTCTCAGATAAAAACTGGAGTTTCACGGACTGCGCCAGTCGGGTTGTGATGAATAAACTCCATTTAACTCAGGCATTCACTTTTGATCATCACTTTCGTCAATTTGGGTTCGTGAACGTTGTACCTTGAGAGTTGCGCGATCGCGTAGCGTGCCGGAGGCAATCGCATTTGCTATTTCAGCGTTTGCATTTGCTATTTCGGCGTTCGCTGCTGCTTATTGCGTTCATCCACTTGACAAAATGTTGATTGCAGAGACTTCAGATAGAAGAAATGACGCTTGCGATCGCCGATTCAATGTTTAATAAGTACGACATTTCCCTACTTTGGGCAGCAAAATCGCAAGACTTCACCATCTTAAAACTTACTAGATTGCTCATTGACTTGACTCAATTAACCTCTAGAAGCAATAGTAAAAAACAAATTTATCAACGCCTTACCAAAAAATAGCCAATCTAACCAAAATACGATGTGAAGAATTGCTATCACCCAAAATACAACTTGATAAGAAACTTTGCTGCTTTTGTGATGTAGCTTCTGTTGACTCATATCTTGCACCTGGAAATAGTAATGTCAATTCCATGACTAAGTGCTAAGGGCCGAAGCCGTTCAATATCTAGTAGCAATAAAGACAAGACTAAATGAGGTAAAAAAGTAGATAGTGCAAGAAAAGCAGCTTGCCCCCAGTCCAAAGAATCAGGTAAACAGGATGAAAGATACGTCCAATATGCTAATAAATAGGCAGTAATAGACAAGACTAACCAACGATAAATTCCTAAAAGAGTACCTTGTCCAAATCTATCTAAACCAAAGCGATATTTAGCAGTTTTAAACCAACCTTCAATTTTCCAACGACGCTTACCCCACCAGGAAATAGTACTAGCTTTAAGAGGTTGTGTAGAGATGGCATATCTTTTAACAAACTTACCATTATCGCGTTTGAAGTAATACCAAGAAAGAGTGACAGGAAAATCTAATCCAACAAGTCTAACCTGTTGCCCTCGATGATGTAGAAGTTTAACTGGATAACCATTAACTAACTTGCGATTACAACCAATACCAATAACAGCATGATATTTTAGTTTCCGAATATTGTTGATAAAATCTTTAGTACCAAAAGCAGTATCAGCGAGAATTTTCACCCGAAATCGTGTAGTTAAATCTTTGGGTAAATGGCGTACCATTCGTAATGCCATTTGAGACGGACTATCCGTCCCTTTACCTCTCCAGACACGGAAATTCCAAGGGATACGCCATTGTCCAACTACTAAATATAAGACTACTATATGCAAACCTCGTTTCCCGTTGTAAACGGTTATTAGATTTTTAAATGCTTTAAACTGACCACATTTCTCTAAAGTTGTTAGGTCAACTATTACTTGTAAAAATGCTTTTCTTCCCAATGGGCAATGACTGTTAACTTGCTCAATCGCCTGTTGACGAACATGACGAATTAGCTTACGAGTAGGCCATTTATATGTATTTAAAAATCTACTTAAAGCGCTTTCGGATTTGGATTTGCTGTAGTGTGGCAAAGGTTTTCCATCTGCTGCCAGAAATAGCCCTAGCATCGCTTCCAAGTTGTCTCGTTGATAACGACTAGGCATCAATGCCAGAATCGTATACATTAGGGTATGGGCGTGGGCAAGAATGGTTTGCATATTTCTTGCTGTTATTTATGTTATCTACGCCCTTTTCTCTCATTTTTTACGAACATATAAAAATATCTTTATGCAGATGACATTATTCCCATCTTCATATATGTCTTTTGTATATATCCTGACACTAAATGTAATTTATTATATCAGTATACAAAGTAGAAGCTAAATTTTTAGGTGTTACTTTTATTTTCTTTTTCTTGGTTAATACTGATAGTTTTTATCAGGTGCAAGATATGAGTTGAGCAACAAATGCACCTAACCAACCACCCATAAATTCGCATAGATGTAAAGTATTTTCTTGCGTTCTCCATCGTCCTTGTTGTGCGCGAGACTTATCATCGGCATATAGCCTAAAGGTAATGAAACTCATGACAGGATAAAGAATTAGCGGAATTGGGTTGCCAGTTGTTAGTGCAAGATGGATTGAACCTAACCCCGGTAGTAAAGATAGAAGTAATGTCTTTAATGCTAATGATGTAGATTTGTCTACAGTTCTGGATGTAGACTTCTTTGGTGCAGCAGAAGGTGAGGACTTTGATGTAACTCCTTTGATTGAAGCATTAAAAGCGCGTACCTTGCCATCTTTACTAGCTGTCAGTTGATAACAAATAAAATCACCAACTTGGGGACGACGGTTAACGTCTTTCAATGCTGTAATGTGTAGAAAGACTTCTTGACTACCATCATCGGGTTGTATGAAACCAAAGCCGCGATCGTCCTTCCATGTGATTAGTTGCCCTTTATGTAAAGCAGGTTTCATGAACAAATCATATATTTATATTTATCTTATAGTGTGCCCTTATTTACACAAATAAACAACATCAAAAATGCGTAGGCGTAGCCCGTCGGAGACATCGCTCCACCAACTATTTTAACTTAGTAAAAATCTGGTGATAACTAATGGACTATTCCCAATGCCTGATATTCAAAACTCGTAGCGTACCACACTAAAACTTATAGAAACAGTGCGTTAGGCTTGCGTTAATGCATTTGCATAAAACAGCAATTTACACGGTAAGCTTGTGTCTGATTTAGCGCTACATAATTATCTCCCTCGCGTTCCCGATGCAGCATTGCAAGAATACATAGAATGGTGTGTTTTAGAGCAAGCTCAAGCCGCAGAATGTAACTTTACTCCTGATAGAAGTAAGTTAGATAATTTGCCACCAGAAGACTACGTTCCAAAACTTATCGAGCAGTTCATGAAAGTTAAACCAGACCCAATTAAAGCAGGTTTGGTAGCTGCGATCGCAGGTAAGGAAGCTGACAAACACGCTTTATCTGGTTTAGCGATCGCTGCTGATTTTGTATCTCTTTATGTCAAGTATTTAATTCCTAAAGAAGGAAGTACTAAAGAACAGGCTGAAGAGATATTAACTCAAGCATCACAACACCAGTATGAGAAACTGACTGAAGTTGCCAAGAAACATGGTGTAGATTTATAGTTTCCTGCTGATAAATTATTTTTCAGAGGCTTTGTCTGTCTCATAAGTCAGAGCCTCCTATTTTGCAGATTATGGCAATAACTCGAAGTAATCACAGTGTCTCGGACGAACAAAACCAAAGTCACGACCATCTGCTTTAAGACCCCAGGGCGAACGCACGGGATTTCTGAAACCCTTGCTGGGCAAGGATCTTGATGAAAAAATAGGCTAAATTAAAAAACGCCAAAACCCTTGCTATTAAAGGATTCTTATACTTTAGATGCGTTTGCCCTGTTTAAGACCCCAACCACGTACAGAATCAATCTCGTTTTTTAATATATCTTCATCTTGTTCTGAGACATCAGTTTCCGCAGAAGCTCCTAATCCTGCAATAGACATTAGAAAAGAAGACCCATGATTGTTTACTTCTTTTTGCCTTGTCGATTTGTATTGAAGATATTCAACAAAGCTTGCTAGCTCCATTAATTTTTCATCTGGGAGAGCATTAATTGCCTCAATTAATGTCTGTCTATTTGTAGTCAAAGTATCCATACGCTTGACAAAAGGAAAGAATTGCTTTGACTTATTGTACTTTATGCGATCGCGCTGGTGACGGCTGAAGACATTGGCGTACAAAAAATGCTCACTATTATTGGTTGCGGAAATCTCAATCGCAGTGACGACGCAGTAGGCGTAATCATTGCCCAACGGTTACAAAAATATCTAGCTGAAAACCCTCATCCTCATGTGCGAGTTTATGACTGTGGCACCGCAGGGATGGAAGTAATGTTTCAAGCTAGAGGTAGTAAACAATTAGTAATTATTGATGCAAGTTCAACAGGTTCTGAACCGGGTGCTGTGTTTAAAGTTCCAGGAAAAGAACTGGAAGCTTTGCCAGAACCTAGTTATAACTTGCACGATTTTCGTTGGGATAATGCTTTAGCCGCCGGACGGAAAATTTTTCAAAATGACTTTCCCGAAGATGTAACAGTTTATTTAATTGAGGCGGCAAATCTTGGTTTGGGACTAGAGTTAAGTCCTGTTGTCAAACATTCTGCTGATTTAGTTTTTGAAGAGGTAGCTGCACTTATCAAACAGAATATCAACTTTTAATTAACAATCCAAAATTGAATCAAGCCCAATCCCGATAAACAGAAAGTTCATCTACCCTCATTTCAAAAGGTATGCCTTGACTTTCTGGCGGACAAACACGGATTTTAGCACTGTTAACAATTCCATATAGCAATGTCCCCATTGGCACAATTTTTTGTAAAACACGCCAATTAATAACTTGATCGGGACATTCAATTACCAATGTCAGAGCATTGGCGTGGGTTGTGACATACCACCGACAATCAGACAGCAGATTTTGAATATTGCGATCGCAAGCGTCATAAAAGTATCTACTAATAGAATCCTCTAATTGCTGTCGCAGTATAATATCCGCAGATGTCGGTTGCATAGGATGCGAATCATCACTATTAAAGTAATACATATTTCTAGCCATCTCTCTTTAGCTTCCTACTTATCTTCCAATCACCATTCCATAAAGTACATCTTTATTTGTTTCTAATAATTCCTGGGTTTCATCATCATAATAAGCACCTATTCCACTACACTGAATCCCCAAATAATTACTAGTTAAATAAAGTCTCTGTCCCAAAAAACCAGCTATTTGCATAGCAGTTTGGTAGTTTAAATAATCTGACACAAAAAATAAAGTTACAGCGCTATCTTTAGCAATAGCCTGATTAATACATAAGTAACCTGTCTTTTCACTAAAATTACCTGTCTTAACCAGATACGTACCTTTATATAACCCAGGTGTCATTCCCTCTACTCGATGCACGACTGAGTAAATTTCTATTTCCTCATAGTTTTCTGTCGGTATTGACTGTTGAAGTTGTTGCACTACATATAAATAATCTTCTTGAGAAATAAACTCTTTCCGGAAACGTCTAATAGAACGTCTATCCCAAACAACTTGAGAAAATTTCTCTTTGTCGAAGTCAAATTGAGGATATTCTAATTGCTGCTGGCGGCTATTTTGTAGAGTAGTTGCTTGATAGCCATCTTCAATAAATTGATTGGATTCAAAATAATCAGTACCAGAAACAAAAGGAACTTTCAGCCTTAATCGTCTGATTTTTTTATCTTGTACTTCTCCTGACATCGCACAAGCAGTAATAAACTCTTTATTCTCAAATCCCAAATCTGAATTGAGAGCAAGTTTATCAAAGTCGAAAATTAGTTGTATATCTCGGTTGTGGAGAAAAGCTGAAGCTGCAACTGCACCTAAATGGTGTCCGCTATCTAAAAAGCAATATCTTATGCTTCTATTTTGATATTTCCAGCTAGACCTATAATAAACACAACTAATTAAAAAGATGAATCCGTTGATACATTTACCCGGTATAATATAATTCTCTAACCCATCATCGATTAATTCATAGATGAGAGTTAGACAATTATTCTCAACTTCTAGATGGTATATACCATCTATCATTCCCTCAATCCCACGAACCTGTACGTAAACTTCTGTAGGATACAGAGCGCCTGCTGATGGATTCACTCGCAGTTTATAAGGGCCATCTTTATATACTTTTTCTAGTGTTATCGCACTGGTTAACGAGATAAAAGAGTGAACAGGATTATTGAGATTTAATTTTACTCTCCGATAAAACTTTGGATAAACTTTAAATGAAGATGGCTGTGTTGAAGCATCTACATAATTTGGATCGATTTGTACCGATAAGTAAGAATGCTTGGTAGCTTCATGATAAGCTTTACCCGATATCTGACTTGATGGCATTTTTAAGTATCCTTAAAACTTCTACATTGCTGGCAAAATCTATAGCTTTATAGTCGTCTAAGTTTTTCAAATATAAGTTAGGATGATGTTGTAAAAGTAACTTGACGACTTCTGTTTTTCCGGCTGATGCTGCATACATTAAAACGGTTGCACCGTTATCATTTTGGTTATCAATATTAATGTTGACAGCCAAAAGTAAATTAATTAACTCGTAGTGATTACCAAAGCAAGCAAACCACAAAGCATTGTTGCGATCGCTATTTCGAGCGTTGATATCCGCACCTGCATCAATTAGTTCTTTGACGACTGCATACACTCCCTCTCTTGTGGCTTTCATCAAAGCTGTATCGCCATTTTCCCCTAGCTGATTTAAATCCCCAGGGTTATAGCCTTTTGCTATTAGCCATTGAGTTGTTGCTTCACTCAAATCTTGTCTGTTTAATTGACTCATAATTATTCTTTCAACGTCACACAATTAAGTATTTTCCAAGCATAAAATTGCTTGGAAAACTTAATGGTGGGCATTACCCACCATTATTTTAAAATCTTATACGAGTAGCTAAAGTCCAGTTGTTTGCCAAAGCAACTTTGCTAGGTATTCAAAAGTTTCGTAAAACAAAAAAATCTTTCCCCACTACCTACTCTCTGCCCTCACCCAGCAATTTGATTTTGGTTTGCTTTAGTACTAAGTTAACTAGCAACAATTTAGCTTAGTTATATATTATCACTCTGATAAGTTTGAATTATGAATCATTTATAAAGATCCCTAGATATATCTATAAAAAATATTTAAAAACAATTAAAATGCAGTATTTTTTACAATCTGATTTCATTATCTAGACTAATAGCAAATAGATTTTTGCGTAAGTTCCCCTAGTTTTAACAATGGTCTCAAGCACATTGTTTTGCTCAAATTTGATGCCACATTTACATTGAATATTGTGTTTAATAAACCTGAATTATGATGTTGAGATTTACTTTCTACATCTGAGACTTATTAAGAAATTTAAAACATTTTCTTTTTTTAAGCCAAATTTGCTAGCTTGTTTAAGTATAAATAAGTAAAAAACAGACGAAACATGGAAATTAGCGCTCGTAATTCTCTCAAAGGCATTGTAAAAAAAGTTGTGCCTGGTACAGTTAACACTGAGGTAATTTTAGAAATTGCACCAGGAGTAGAGTTAGTGTCAATAATCACAAAATCATCAGCAGAAAAGCTGGGACTTACAGAAGGCAAGGAGGCTTATGCCGTGATTAAATCATCAGATGTGATAGTTGCTGTTGAGTAAAAATAGGCAAATTGCCTTTTATTGCAAGCGGCTCTATCACTAATATCGAATTGCATTTATATCTCTCAATTTAATGACCTCACTCCTGAAATTAATTAATACAGGAGTGAGGTCAATTTAATTCGTAATGACGCTCGCGGACTCGCTACCGCTACGCTAACGTAATTCGTAATTGCTATGTATGGTCTTAATTACGAAGTCAAAAATTTTGGTTCAAGAAAACATTATTTATTATATATGTTAATTAATTAAATTATCAATAATGCGGACATAAATAGCTTGGATGCTTTCTGTATCTAGTGCTAAAGAGGTATTTTCTATATTAATAAGGAATGATGGAAAGTTTTGTTCTAAAGTAATAGTGGCTCCTGGTGTTACCCCTATTGATATCAGTTCGTTTAAGATGCTTTCATCCTGACTTTTACAGAAGGTGACGATTCCTCGCTCTCCTGTTCTCAATAATTCTAATGAACAGCCAGTAACACTAAAAGGGGTAAACATTTGAATTATAAATTAATAATTTTGAAGGGAAGAAGGAAGTATATTTTCATCCTTCATCCTTCATGCTTTATTTGGTTGCCAAGGACAGCAACCAAAGTAATACTTTATACGAGATACGCTTCTTGATGTGTTTTGATTGTGCAATTAGAACGAGGATAAGTTACACAAAGTAGAGCGTATCCTTTAGAAACCTGATCGTCATCCAGGAAGTTTTGATCGTCTTGATTAACTTCACCTTCAACAACCTTACCTACACAGCTAGAGCAGGAACCTGCATGACATGAAAAGGGCAACTCAATACCATTTTCTTCTGCTGCTTCCAAGATTGTCGTTTCTTCGTCAACTTCAATTGTGGTGTCGATGTCTTCTTTTTTGTTGATTAATCTAACTTGGTAGGAAGCCATTTTCCGATTCTCCTCAAACGTTATACAGTTGGTTTAATTTCCGAAGTTTTTGAGCAACCTATCCTACTTTTTGCTCCCCTCTTTCTTACGGAGACGCAAAGTTTCATTGGCTTCTCTATAGAGGTAAGGGATGCAACGCGAACGAGAAGCTACCTCAAGGCAAGGCGATAAGCCTGCGGCATGGCAACTCTTAGAGACGCTCAGCGAACGCTTACCGCATCTATGGGAAGCCTCTACAATCAGACTTGGCGCTAACGGAATGATGTTAGCTGCAAGGTACACCAGTAGGCGTGCCATCGTCTGTTTTGAAGGACTTTCCACAACCGCAGGTATCAGTTGCATTGGGGTTGATGAATTTAAAACCGCTTTCCATCACTCCCTCAACGAAGTCAACGATAACTCCGTCTAATAACGGCGCACTTTTGGCATCAACGTAAACTACCACTTTGCCTTGGTGACTTACCAAATCATCTGGTTGAGGTTTGCTGGTGATATCGATCGCATATTCATAGCCACTGCAACCACCATCTTTTACCGAGATGCGGACACCTTTAGTTGTGCCATCAGCGTCGGGTGCTGAACCTTTGAGGAATGCTCGCAGATGGAATTCTGCTTTTTCTGATAAGATAACAGCCATCAGTTCTCCTGATTTGTAGCGATTAGTTGTTCTGATTTCAGGTGGGGTTGTCCTTTGTCAGTTGTCAGTTGTCCTTTGTTATTCACTAATGACTAATGACCAATGACTAATGACGAAAATTAAGTATTTTGTGCAATACCTGTAGGTTCCATCGAATTGGATTGTGCGTGTCTCCAAGGCGCACTATTACCGCATACTGGACAAGAGCGATCGCGGTGAGAACGGCGTTTAGCAAATTCCATCCGATTTAGGTCGATTGTCAGCAATTGCGACAATAGAGGCTGACTAAACCCGGTGATCAGCTTGATAGCTTCCAGTGCGGTTAAACAAGCTAGGGTTCCAGAAACAGCGCCTAGAACTGAAAAGCCGCGCTGATCCCACTCAGGCTTTTCTGGAAACAGACAAGATAAACAAGGAGTCACACCAGGAATAATCGTTGTCAGGTAAGCCTCCATGCCATTCATTGCGGCTTCCACCATTGGCTTACGCGATCGCACACAGGCTTCATTTAACAAATTGCGCTCTGTAAAGTTGTGGGCGCAATCAAGAGCCATATCGGCGGACTGCACTAACGAATCTACATTTTCCGGGGTGATGTAATCATGAACAATTTCCACTTGGACATCAGGATTAATCGCATCCAGAGTTTCTTTAGCTTTGAATACCCTTGGCTTACCTACCCAATCATCAGTCATAAGAACCTGACGATTCATATCATCTAGCCGCAAGTCACCACCCCGGACTAGGATTAGCCGCCCAACGCCCGCTACTGCTAAGTAAAGCGCCGCCGTACCGCCTAATCCTCCCACACCTGTAACCAAAACTGTCGCTGACTTTAGGCGTTTCTGTGCTGTTTCGCCAAAGTTCGGAAGCATCATTTGGCGACGATAGCGTTCTAATTCGGTAGGCGTTAGGTTAACCAATTTATACCTCCTAATCAGAAGTGATTTCTGTCAGTGTGACTACATTTTTCGGCTTATCGTTAAACACTTTGAACAGCTTTTGTTCATAAGCTGTCGATTCGATAAATAGCTGATAAGCTTTTTGCAAAGCCAAAGAATATTGATTTAATTTCTCTTCTTGACTTAAGTCAAGAGAATTATCATCAATTTCCTGCATATATTGAGAAAACTTTTTCAGAATATGTAGACGATGTACATTCACAACTTCTAAGTCGTAGGACATATTAAAGAATTGAAAAAATTCTTCTGCATCTACGAGCTTCTTGAATTCATCAATTGTTCCAGTCATTTGGCATTCTCCAATTGTTTCAGATGTTGCTTAAGTTCATCTAACTGGTGATAGATTTCATAAGTTGCGGCGGCAACATCCATAAGTTGTTTGTAATCTGTTGGCAGACCTTCAGCTAAATCATGCAGATCCATTTTCATTTGACCTGCTTTGCTGTTGAGCCGTCTGATTTTTGCTTGTAGTTCCTCAATTGTCATTTGTCCTTCGTCCTTTGTCCTTTGTCATTAGTCATTTGTCTTTTACTAATGACCAATGACCAATGACTAATTAAAGTTTGCCAACTTCAGGAAAGCGCTTCGCCAAATCAAGACCTTTTTTGACGTAGTTTTCTCCCTCTTCTGCCAATTTCTCTAGCGAGTCAAAGCCAAAGCGATGAGCATCTCGCAGGGTTTTCACAGTTAGCAAAAGACGACCAGAAAAAACTAGCGCCCAGCCAAATCCTTCATGGCTCAAATCAACTACAACCTGGGATATCAAACCTGTTTCTTGTTCAATCCCAGCCGCTACAGCCCGAAAAAATGCCATAATCCGGGCTTGAGTTACCGCATCAACTTCGCCCTCAACGGAGATTTCCCGTTTCTTTTGTTTGGTGACAATAAAGGGTTTGAGAATCAATTCATCCGACCAAGTACGATAAACTCCATAGCTGTCTTGACCACGGATTTGTTTGATTAATACCTTTAGAAAAGGCGAGTTCAAGACTTCAGTTGTAGCGGTTCCGTTCACACTATTATTTGCGGTCATACTGTTGCTTCGTCTTCAATTTCATCAGCAAAGTTTGTGGTTTTTGGCTGCAAAGCTTTACGCAACCAAGGTGGAGGATTACCTTTGAGGGTTTTTACTAGCTTGTTTAGGACTTCACTAATTTCTTCTTCTTCCGATCGCGCCTTCACTGGGGTGACACCTTTCTTGATTAACCGAGCGGCGGCGCTACCACCAATTGCTGTTACGTAAACAATCGTACAGTCGCCTATTGCTTGAAGTTTTGGGTTGATTTTATCTTCATTCCCATCTTCTTTGAGTTCGCCTTCAAAATTGAGGGTTTCTACGAAGTGATATCCCTCATCAGAAATTTCGTAAACATCAATCATTTTTGCCCATCCGAAGTGGGCATTAATATGAACTCGGTCGCTCGTCGTGAAGGCTATTTTCATTGTAATTCTCCTCTCTAAAGTTTTGAATTTTGAAGCAATACGGTTCAGTTAGTGATACTCGGAAGATCCCCCCAACCCCCCTTAAAAAGGGGGGCTAATTTAAGGCTTGCTCTATTCCCTCCTTTTTAAGGAGGGTTAGGGAGGATCAATTCTTAACTGAACTGTTTTGAATTTCAAGTGTGAATTCAAAACTCTGCGCTCACAATTCCGAACTCTTGGAACTGCTTAACTCTCGCTTCTTCTGCCTCTAAAAACAGGTTGCCGATGCCAAATAAAAGCTCCATCGTGCCTCGATAGCCAACTTTAGTAAATTGACCATTACCTAAGCGGTCATAGATGGGCAATCCTAGACGATAAAGAGGAATCGAGAGGCGTTTAGCGATCGCACCCACATTGGAGTTACCAATCAGCAAATCAGAACCGCCCGCTAGACTCTCAAAGTCTTCTAAGTCGCCGATGGTGATGCTTTTTATCGGGAGTTTTTCTAGTACTGGCGATCGCGTGGTTGTCACCACTGCATGAATTTGCGCTCCCATCGATTGCAAGAAATGCACGGTTGACCACAACAAATCTGGTTCCAGTGCTAGAGAAACTCGTTTTGCACCGAAGTAAAAGTGGGTGTCCAGCATCGCATCTTGCAACTGACGACGTTGGCGGCGGTATTTTTCGGGTACGCTATTACCGCTCAGAATCGCCAATGCTTGGATAAATTCATCTACTGGTTCTAATCCCGTCAGTTCGCCAAACACTTCGTAAGGTGTGCCAAAGCGTTCTTCCAGAATCTTGGCAGCCCCCCGCATACTTTCACCTAATGCCAGGGTAAAGGCAGAACTACCTACTTCTCGTAGCTGTTTTAAGGTAGTCCCACTGACTGTAACCGCACTATAATTATCCTCTAAATGTCCATCTAGAGAAGCACCAAGGTCAGGTACAAAGATCGGCGCTAGTCCAAAGGATGTGACTATCTCTTTGATTTCTTGTACATCCCCAGGTGTGAAAGCAGAACCCGCCAAAATTGTGACTTGTTCAGTTCTGAGTCCACCTGCGCGAGGAATTTCCTTAACGATGCTTTCCACAGCGACAGCAAAACCATCTTGCAACGCACCTTTGAAATCTGGGGTAGGTGCAAAAACGATCGCTAAATCATTCAATTCGGGATGGCGATCGCGGATTTCCTTAAGAAATCCTTCGATATCATCGCCTCTAGTTTCCGTTAACCCAGTGGTACATAAACCAATAATTTCTGGGTTAGCTTTTTCCACCAGAGTCAGAATTGCTTGCTCTACATTCTCTTCACCACCCAAGATAGTAGTGACTTCCGTCATCGCTGTAGTAGCTAGGGGAATCGCTTCCCGAAAATGCCGCACGAGGACAACTTTGGCGAAAGCAGTACAACCTTGAGAACCGTGGAATAAGGGCATTGTCCCTTTCAATCCCAAAAAGGCTAAGGTTGCGCCCAAAGCTTGACTTTGCTTGAGGGGATTAACTGTCAGTGCTTTGTTAGAAGCGGTAACGATCGCCATTAAACTTCCTCCTCTTCTTCCCAAGGAGCGGGTTTGCGTATTTGTTCCCAAATCGGGCTATACAGAGCTTCGTACAGTTCCCGCGCCATCTCAATCATTCCCACATAACCTGCATAAGGATGGTGGCGTTCTTGGTTGATATCAAGGAAAGGAATTCGAGCTTTCAAAGCTGTGTATTGGTTACGTCCACCAGCAATCAGCATATCTGCGCGAGTGTCTTTAACCAGTTGTAGCAATTCTTGAGCGTTGCCTTTCTCTAGCATGATGCCATCGTTGCCAATCAACTTCTTGATTTTGGCTTTATCTTCTTCAGTACTTTTCCGAGTACTGGTAGCAACAACTTCAATGCCTAAGTCTCTAGCAGCCGAGATAATCGACCAACTCTTGACACCACCAGTATACAAAACAACCCGCTTACCTTTAAGTCGAGCGCGATAAGGAGCCAGTGCCAAATCTAAAGCAGCCGTTTCTTCTGCAATTAGCTTTTCTGTCCGCTCTTGTAAATCAGCGTCGCCTAATTTAGCGGCGATGTTTCGCAGACAGCGATTCATATCATCAATGCCGTAGAAAGACTCTTCAATGTAAGGGATGTTGTAACGCTCCTCCATCTTTCTCGCCATATTGAGCAAAGCTCGTGAGCAGATCATGACGTTGAGCTTGGCGCGGTGGGCGTAGCGAATTTCATCGTAGCGAGCATCGCCCGTAATTTTAGACAAAATACGGATGCCTAATTTTTCTAACAGTGGTGTTACTCCCCACATTTCACCGGCGATGTTGTATTCACCGATTAAGTTAATATCATAGGGCGTTGTATGTTCCGGTTCTGCTGTTCCGACAACATATTCTAATAAAGCTTCACCGCCAAAACGGTTGCCCAGATTTTTACTGCCAATGAATCCTGGGGCAATGACGGGAACAACAGGAATACCAATTTTCTCAGCCGCCGCTTTGCAGACAGCATCCATATCATCGCCAATTAAGGCTGTAACACAAGTGGCATAGACAAATATTGCTGCTGGTTGGTAGCGCTCTTTGAGTTCCAGAATCGCTTTGTAGAGTTTCTTTTCGCCACCGAAGATGACATCATTTTCACCCAAGTCAGTCGTAAAGCCCATTTTGTAGAGTTGAGGGCCAGACGACAGACTACCACGACTGCCCCAGGAATTACCAGCACAGGCGATCGGCCCGTGGACTAGATGCGCTGCATCTGCGATCGGCACTAGAGCAATCATTGCACCATCAAAGGCACAGCCCCCTTGAGCCGCGCCAGGTTGTGCCTGTTGGGCGCATGATTTGTTTTTCTTTTCCGCTTGTTTGTGCTGATTATGTTCGCATCCTGTCTCAGTCAGCAGCTCGTTGATTTTGCCTTGGGTGCTTTTCATCTCTCTTCTCTTAATTGTTAATTGTCCTTTGTCATTTGTCATTTGAATAACTAACAACTAATGACTAATAACTAATGACCAATGACCAATGACTAATGACTAACAAATGTATTTTGTGACATCCTCTCCACATACATCAGCGAGGTAAGATAGAGCGCGGAAACGCAATCCTACAAATTCGTCATATAAAGGATTGAGTTTACATAGTGGTGGAATATCAATAGACTTCCCAAATAATTTAATTTGTCGCTCAAAGGGACAACAACAAGGAATTGTTTGGCAAATTAGATGAGCGAAGCGATTATTTTTAACCTGAATTCCATCCACTACACCACGCAACGGATTAAGAAGATTGTGGAACCATCCTGGTTTTTTCTGGTTAGGTGGATGGTAATTAGGATGAGGATGAGTGTGAGTATGTTCGTGAGTGTGATTGATGGTTTCCATTGATCAATTCCTTGGGTAAATGCTATCAAGAAAAAGGGGAGTTGGGGATGGGAATTGGGGATTGGGCATTGGGTTTGGATATTTCCCTATTCCCTATTCCCTATTCCCTACTCCCCTTCTTTACCCTTTAATTAACACGTTGTGTTTCTACGCAATTTCTAACGAATCAAGTCGTAGGAAATATCTGTCTTAGAAGGAATGTTGGTGTTGCGATCGATTTCTTCAAACAGGGTGTTTACAGTCCAGTTGAGAAGGTTGATCACGCCTTGATAACCAATGGTGGCATAGCGGTGTAGGTGGTGGCGATCCATGATGGGGTAGCCGATTCTCACGAGGGGAATCTTGGTGTCGCGCCACAGGTACTTACCGTATGTGTTACCAACTAAGAAGTCTACTGGTTCGGTGAACAACAATGAACGCATGTGCCACAAGTCCTTACCAGGCCAAACAGTTGCATGTTGACCGAAGGGGCTAGAAGCAAGCAGTTCTTTCATTTCTGCTTCAAATACTTCGTTGCTGTTGTGAACCAAGATATGCACAGGTTCAGCACCCATTTCTAGCATAAAGCCAACTACGCTGTATACTAAATCTGGTTCGCCGTAGATAGCGAAGCGCTTGCCGTGAATCCATGAGTGGGAGTCAGTCATGGCATCAACTGCACGACCGCGTTCGATTTCCAATTCTTGAGGAATGGGAATACCGCTCAATTCGCTGAGTTTCATCAAGAACTCATCAGTACCCTTAATGCCCCAAGGACGGGAAACTGAGGTTGGTTGCTTCCATTCTTTTTCGATGTACTCGCGGGTTTTGGGTGTAGAGTGTGCTTGCAGAGCGATCGTAGCTTTCGCATTGATTGAATCTGCTGCATCTTCTAGCTTTGTTCCACCTGGGTACATATCGAATTCACCTGTGTTTGGTGAATCGAGGTAGTCGCTGTTGTCGGCTAGAATTGTGTAGTCAAAGCCGAACAAAGAAGCAATCCGCTTGATTTCGCGGTTGTTACCTACGTAGGTGTCAAAACCTGGGATGAAGTTGATTTTACCATTGCTGGTTTCTTTCTTATGACCTGCGGTCAAGTTAGAAAGAATTCCCTTCATCATGTTGTCGTAACCAGTGATATGGGAACCGACAAAGCTAGGGGTGTGAGCGTAGGGTACTGGGAAATCTTGAGGAACTGAACCAGCTTGCTTAGAGTTGTTGATGAAGGCTTGTAAGTCATCACCAATTACTTCTGCCATACAGGTGGTGCAGACAGCGATCATCTTAGGCTTGTACAGTTGATAAGAGTTCGCCAACCCGTCGATCATGTTTTGCAGACCACCAAATACGGCTGCATCTTCAGTCATTGAAGAAGATACACCAGAGAATGGTTCTTTGTAGTGACGGGTTAAGTGGGTGCGGAAGTAAGCAACGCAACCTTGAGAACCTTGAACGAAAGGTAGAGTACCTTCAAAACCAACAGCAGCAAAAATTGCTCCTAGTGGTTGACAGCCTTTAGCAGGGTTAACGGTTAAAGCTTCACGAGCGAAGTTCTTTTCACGATAATCCCAACCCTTTGTCCACTCTGAAACCCGTTTTACTTCTTCGGGATCGTGACCATTTTCAAACTGCTTTTTGTTTTCAAATAGCTGTTGGTACTCAGGTTGGTGGAATAACTCGACGTGATCTTGAATTTTTTCTGGATTCTGAGGCATTTCTTCTGGACTCCAAGGTTACTGAATTCTTTTACTGATTGAGGTGCGAGTGGGGAGTAGGGAGTGGGAATATGATTCAAAATTCAAAATGCAAAAATCAAAATAAATTTTTAATCTTTCAATTTTGAATTTTGGATTCCCAACTCCCCCTGGGGTTTTAGCCCCAGGTTATCCTTACTTATCTCTCTCTCCCATTTCCCTAAACGGCAGCCTTAGCCTTAGCTTCAGCCTTCTTAGCCTGAGCTTTTTCATTCCAAGGAGCGCCAATTAATGACCAAGTTGGGCTGTTGAGTGCCAAGTCCATATCACGAGCGAAGATAGCGAAGCCGTCATAACCGTGATAAGGGCCGGAGTAATCCTTTTTGTGGTTTAATTTTTTTCAGCTGTCTAATGTTTGCAGTAAGCAATGTCTCTGCTAAACATTGTTTTCTGGGAACACATTTATTTTTAGCCTAAATATAGGCTAAAAACACAGCATAATCAGGTTCAGGACTCACGCATCATCTAAATGTTGTCCTGAGCCAAGGCGATTAAAAAATCGCCCATTTTTTTGCTCATCTCTGCAAACACAGCAGCAAAAAGAACACATGAGAACGAAAGTACTACTGGAATTAGAGAAAGTTAATCTGCGTTTGAAGTCTGCAAAAGCAAAGGTGACAATTAGAGAATCGAATGGAAGTCTGCAATTACGAGCGACGTTGCCAATTAAACCGGGAGACAAAGACAGCAACGGTACTGGGAGAAAGCAATACAATCTCAGTTTGAATATTCCCGCTAACTTGGATGGACTCAAGACGGCTGAGGAAGAAGCTTATGAGTTAGGGAAGTTAATCGCTCGGAAAACTTTTGAATGGAATGATAAATATTTAGGAAATGAGGCAATTAAAAAAGAATTTAAAACTATAGGGGAATTACTTGCAAAATTTGAAGAGGAGTATTTTAAAACGCACAAACGCACAACTAAAAGCGAACATACTTTTTTTTATTACTTTTCCCGTACTAAGAGATTTACCAATCCTCAAGATTTGGCAACTGCTGAAAATCTGATAAGTTCAATTGAACAAATTGATAAAGAATGGGCTAAGTATAATGCAGCCAGAGCGATCGCAGCATTTTGTGTGACATTCAATATCGAAATTGATTTATCGAAATATTCCAAAATGCCGGAGAATAATTCCCGAAATATACCTACAGATACGGAAATATCTGAGGGAATTATCAAGTTTGAAGATTATCTTAATAATAGAGGTAATCAAGTTAATCAAAATCTTCAAGATAGCTGGCAACTTTGGCGGTGGACTTATGGAATGTTAGCCGTTTTTGGTTTACGTCCACGAGAACTTTTTATTAATCCCGATATTGATTGGTGGTTGAGTCAAGAAAATGTAGATTTGACATGGAAAGTTCATAAGGATTCTAAGACTGGTGAGAGACAAGCATTGCCATTACATCGGCAATGGATTGAGGATTTTGATTTGAGAAATCCGAAATATTTAGAGATGTTGAGAAGTGCGATCGCTAAAAAAGATAACACTAATCATGCTGAGATAACGGCGTTAACACAGCGAGTTAGTTGGTGGTTCCGCAAGATAGGATTAGATTTTAAACCTTATGATTTACGCCACGCTTGGGCAATTCGGGCGCATATTTTGGGAATCCCAATTAAAGCGGCGGCGGATAATTTGGGGCATAGTGTGCAGGTTCATACGCAAACTTACCAGCGTTGGTTCTCGCTAGATATGCGGAAGTTAGCGATTAATCAGGCTTTGAGTAAGAGGAATGAAGTTGAGTTGATTAGGGAGGAGAATGCTAAGTTGAGGATGAAGAATGACAAGTTGAGATTGGAGATTGAAAAGTTGAAAATGGAAATGGTTTATAAACAAAGTTAAACTTACTGATAAATCATACCCAATTTAGAGAATTTGCTATGATTTATAGGTGAAAAATTATCCAAATAAACCCATTAAGATATTTATGTCGGCTACTGACATTGAAACACTGATTGTTAAGTCACCTGAAACTCTAGGGGGTCGTCCTCGCATTGCTGGTACTAGAGTTTCTGTTCAACGCATTACAGCTTGGTACAAACTTGGGCTGAATGCAGAAGAAATTGCTGAACGCATGGGAAATGTAAATCTTACACAAGTCTATGCTGCTCTAACTTATTATCACGCTAATCAAGAAGAAATTGAGACGTATATTTCTGCTAAAAGAGCAGATTACAAGCGATTAGCTACAGAAATGGGGCAAGCAATATGAGTCGAATTCACTATTTGTAAAAGGATATTAACAATCAAATGCTAAAAAAGGTAATACTTCATAATTTCAAAAGCCATAAACATACGGAACTTAGTTTTGATAGTTCACGATTACATGGACTAGTAGGGAAAAATAGTGCTGGCAAAACAACGGTCTTACAAGCATTACATAATCTAAGTAGGCTGGCTGATTCATCATTTGCAAAGATATTTCAGTATGAAAGATCACCTCAATTCATTACAACAATTGGGGAAAAAGATATTTCTGTTACTGCAAGTGGTTTCTGGGGATATACCAATCGCCAGAATTGGCAAGCTTCCTATAGTTGGAAGCACGAAAACAATGATTCTTGGTATCCGACAGCATCATGGAACATAGATGGAAAACCTGGAAAATTGGAAGGATGGTCAAGTTCTTTAAGTGAGTCTCCATATCCAATCCCTCAATCTCTGAAATATGCTGTTTACCTGAAATTAGTTGCAAGTAATCTTGCTAAAGCAGCTTACAGTGAAGAAATTACGCCGAGGGTTGAGTTCGACGGTTCAGGATTAGCACCGACTTTAGATTTTTTGCGTAATGAGGCTCCAGATAAATTTCGATTAATAGAGGAAATGTTAAGCCGCATTGTACCAAATGTACGCAAAATTGGCATAAAGCGATCAAAAGTTCCAGTTATTCGCAAACGTTTAATCGAAGTTGATGGAAAGTCAATTTCTTATGAAGAAAGTCAGGAAATGATAGGACAAGAAGTGATATTAGACATGAATACAGGTGAGCGTATTCCAGCCCATGCAATTAGCGAAGGAACAATGTTAATTTTAGGTTTACTAACTGTGTTAATGAACCCTAATCAACCTAATTTAGTTTTTCTGGATGATGTGGAACAAGGACTTCATCCAAAAGCACAACGTGAGTTGATGACTGTTTTTAAGGAAATAATTCAATCTAATACCAATCTGCAAATTATTTTTTCTACTCACTCTCCTTATATTATTGATGAGCTTGTTCCTTCTCAAGTACATATATTAAATAATAGTAATTCAGGCTTTACAATCTCCAAGCGTTTGGATGAACATCCTGATGTGGAATGGGCAAAACAAACTTTGACAACTGGTGAGTTTTGGGATGCGGAGGGTGAAGATTGGGTTTTTGCAGGAGAAGTCAGTGTTTGAGTTCATTGTAATAGTGGAAAGTGGTGCAGATTCACGAACAGCTACTAAATTAGCCGAGCGCGTTTTGAAGGAGCAAATCGATTGGTTAGAGCCTGATCTAATAAAACATATATTCCACTGGAGAGGCTTAGAGGAAGGAACAGAATATTCCTGCTGGAGCGACGTTGATAAAATCATTGATGATGCAAAAGAAAAAATAAGATATAAATCTTCAAGATTTCTGGGTCATCATAATAAAGGTGTACCGTTTAAAGCTGATGGAGCAATATCTATTAAAGTTCTTAAGTTGGTAGATTTTCTTCAAAAAACACGACAGATTAAAGCCGTTCTCTTTATCCGTGATTTAGACAATCAACCAGAGCGTAGAGAAGGGCTTGAGCAAGCACGCTCAGAACATATCAATCGACAGCCTCAACTAAAAATTGTTATTGGTACAGCTAATCCAAAACGTGAATCATGGGTTCTCAATGGGTTTATTCCGTCTAATCAAGAAGAGCAAATTCTAGAAGGAATCAAGACTCGATTGAATTTCGACCCTTGCATAGACTCACACAGACTACGCTCTACCTCACAGAAAGAACCTGATCGAATTAGAAATCCAAAAGTAATTGTTGAGCAGCTAACAGGCAAAGATATGAAACGCGAACAGCAGTGTTGGGAAGATACGAGTTTGAAAATTCTACGTGAAAGAGGTGTTCATACAGGCTTAACAGCCTACATCCAAGAAATTGAGCAACACTTGATTCCAATTATTTTGTCTTAGTAAAAAATTCAGATAATTAGGAGTGCGATCGCATCCTTAAATATTCATCCAAGCTGTAGCGGCGCGAGATGGTAGAAATCATAGGTGGTAAGCGATCGCATTAGCTATAAAACAACAATATTATACAGAGTTTGCTGTAGGCTAAACCTATTGAAAAAGTCTGTTTGTGATCGCTACTCGCAAACAGACTTGACTTTTTTATACTTCTAATTAAGCTTGCTCCCAAAGCTCACGGATACGATCTGGGAGCCAGCCAGCAATTTCCTGAATCCGCTCTTGGGAAAGTTCGTCTTTGGTAGCAGAAAATACCGCTTTAACTGCCTGTTCTGCGTCAACTGTTCCTGGAATCCCTCCTTCATTAGCAACCCGCCGCAGAAATAGATTGGAATCAATTCCAATGGGAGCTGGGCCTCTTAAAGGTTGACGGATTCGACTTAAAAATCTCACAATTGGATTGGTGTCTTTCCAGAGTTCAGCCACTTCAAACTGGAGTGCTTTTTCATCTGTAGGCACTGCCTCTGTATGCAATTCTGACTCGACGCGATCGCTGGCTTCTGTGGTCATTAAGTCGCGCATGACGCGAAACACAACTTCGGTAAAGTCTCTTGCATCATACAAATCTGCAAATCCGCTTTTAACCATAACCTTTTCAAGAAAGGAGTGATGTTCATCAGCGATCGCAGTTCGAGTATCTTCAATCTCCGTTGGGTCAACTTCTGGAATATTTGTTCTAAAACTTTGATCTGGCATTGTTTTTTCTTCTGGTTATTAATTTTGAATCTTTATGCTTACCTTATGTAAGGTCGCACAAATCAAAAACCCTTAGTATCATCCAGAAGTTTGAGATGCCATCTATTCAAAAGTTAGAAATTTTTCTAATCTGCATTTAGATACGTAGCATTATTATGTCTCTACAAGGGTTCTGGATGACGCATATTTAATTTAACCCGATGCTTATTAAGTAGAGCAATACTCGTAGACATCGCCCATTGGTGTCAAAAAACGTCAGAATAAATGAGTTGGTATAAAAGCAGGCGAAACAAAGATGGTAGAAGCAACAAACATCGAAATTAATACTGCAAAAGTCAAAGTACCGAACAATGACTTAGAAATCGATGCTTACTTAGCTCAACCAGCAGAAAATGGAACTTTTGGAGCGGTTATAGTTTTTCCAGAAATTTTTGGAATCAATAGTAATATTCGAGATATCACCGAACTAATCGCTAAACAAGGTTATGTAGCAATAGCCCCGGCGATGTATCAACGTATTGCTCCCGGTTTTGAGGCTGATTTTAGCGCTGAAGATGTTGGGTTTAGTCCAGAAAGCTATAGGCTGGGGTTGGAATACTATCAACAAGTAAAATATCAAGATATCTTAAGTGATATTCAAGCTGCGATCGCCTACTTAAAAACTTTACCCAATGTCAAAGATGATGCGATCGGTGTCATTGGTTTCTGTTTTGGCGGTCATGTTGCTTACATGGCTGCAACTTTACCCGATATCAAAGCCACAGCTTCGTTTTATGGTGGTGGAATTACCACTTTTAGTTATGGCGAAGACACTCCAACCATTAATCGCACCTCGGAAATTCAAGGTACTATTTATGCCTTTTTTGGTACAAGAGATACATTAATTTCCCAGGAAGAAAACGAGCAAATTGAGGCAGAATTAAAAAAACATCAAATCAATCATCGTGTATTTCGATACGATGCAGGACACGGTTTTTTCGCCGGATTCTTCAAAGACAAGTACCCATTTATGGAACAACACCCAAGTTACAATCCTGAAGCTGCTCCTGATGCTTGGCAACATGTTCTAGAACTGTTTCAAAATCACTTGTGATATGGTTACAAGCTAATCAATCTTCCTTTAAAAATGTTCGTAGTCGGGACTTTAGTCCTGATTTTGTTCGTATAGCGTCTCGTAGAGAGGACTAAAGTCCTCACTACAAAACAAAATTACAAGACTGGAATAGTGTTGTCTTTAACTTTTTAAGTTTTTCAGCAGTAATTGACAACCACATAAAAACGGATTTGGACTTTCGATGCGATCGTCTACAAGCACTTCAATGGGAAGCTTGCTATTGTAAATCAATTCGTCATAGTCCATCAACGCATCCCACTTGATTTTGCCAGTGGGGAAGCCTAGTTGTGAACTACCATCAGCGATTAACTCTTGCCATTTGTGAATCTCTGGATCTTGGGATTTGCAGTAATCGAGAATGGCAATAAATGCACCAGTCTTGGTAACTCGTAAGATTTCTTGAAGAGCAAGAACTGGATCGCTAACGACACAGAAGGTAAATCCCGATGCTGCTGCATCAAAGCTATTATCAGGAAAATCAAGATTGCAGAGATCCGATACCTTGAAGGTGATGTCTGCGGATACGTGCTTTTTACGTGCTTCATCCATCATCTTCTCAGAAAGATCAACACCCACAACATTTACCCCTTCTGGGTAAGCTGAAAGATTAAGACCTGTTCCTACCGCAGCATCTAGCGCGGTTTGTCCTCGCTGAAGCTGCAAAGAAGCAATTAGAGGTTCGCGATCAATGTGCCAATAACGCTTCATAATTGCGTCATAATCCACTGCGCTCTGATCGTAGGTTTCAATCACCTGATTAATCTGCATAGGTTTCTTAACAAATAAAACTACTGATTTTCCTCTTCTGTTTAATGTATAATAACGCGAATTAATAAAATTTGAATACCGTAATAATGACTAGATGATTTGGCAATTCCAAATTAGTGTTAAACCACTTCATTAACGTTTAGCTGGAGAGGAATCTGAATGATAAACTCAGTTCCTTTTCCAGGAGTTGAGAAACACTCTAGTTTGCCGTCATGTTTTTCTGTGATGATTTGGTAGCTGATGGACATACCCATTCCGGTTCCTTTGCCAATGGGTTTGGTAGTGAAAAAAGGATCGAATATTCGTTGCTGAAATTCTTTAGATATACCGACTCCGTTATCAGCGATCGCTATTTCTAACCACGTTGAATTAATTACAGATGTGCGAATCTGAATTCGACTAGGATTTTCCTCAATTTCCTGATAGGTACGCTTAATATTATTTTCTTCTAACGCATCAACCGCATTTACTAAAATATTCATAAACACCTGGTTGAGTTGTCCGGCATAGCATTCGACTAGGGGTATAGTGCCGTAGTCTTTAATCACCTCAATTTCAGGTTGTTCTGGTTTAGCTTTGAGGCGGTGCTGCAAAATCATCAAGGTACTGTCGATGCCTTCATGAATATCAACACTTTTGAATTCCGCTTCGTCGATGCGGGAGAAGTTTCGCAACGACAGTACAATTTGGCGAATGCGATCGGTGCCTACTTTCATGGAAGACAACATTTTTGGTAAGTCTTCCTGCAAAAACTCTAGTTCGATGTCTTCGGCAACGGTTTGAATTTCAGCCGCAGGGTTGGGATCGTGCTGCTGATACAATTGCACAAACGCTAATAAATCTTGGGTATATTCCTGCACATAGACGAGGTTGCCATGAATAAAGTTGACTGGATTATTAATTTCGTGTGCGACTCCAGCAACTAGTTGTCCCAGGCTAGACATTTTTTCACTTTGAATAACTTGAGATTGAGTGCGCTGCAATTCCTCTAATGTATTTTTGAGTTCAGTAGTACGTTCTTCTACCCGATCTTCTAGTTTTTCTTTACTTTTCTCTAAAGCAGTAAATGATTCATATAGTTGCCCTGCCATGTAGTTGAAAGAGTTAGACAGGGTATTAAGTTCTTGAATAACGCCAGTTTCTACTGTCTGAGCTAAATTGCCCGATGCCATTGCCTCACTTGCCAAATTTAGGCGCAGAATCGGGCGTACAATCCAATGGGAAGTAAATACGCCCATCACAGAGGCAATGACTAATGCACCAAAACAAAGCGCGATCGTGGTGCGCGTATTAGCGTTAATTTGCGCCATAAATGCGTTTTCTGGCACACTCACTACCATCAGCCAATTCAAGCCATACTTGTCACGCCAAGGTACAACATCGACAAAATAGCGTTTTCCTCCTACCTCAAGACGAAAATCTGTATCTTGATTGATAGATTCAAACCCAGAGGTTTTGAGGTGTTTGGCAATGTTCTGTATTACTGGGTCAGAACTGTCGATCGCTTGTAATCGCCGGATATCTTGATTGACGAGGACAAAAGGCTTTTCTGTACCAGAACTGGCAATTAATGTGCCATCTCGCTCTAAAAGCAATACCTGGCCAGACTTACTAATATCTAAACTGCGTAAAAAATCGCTGAGTTTTAACAGATGGATATCGCAGGCAATCATCCCTAGTAAGCGATTTTGCGAATCATAAATGGGGCGACTGGCAGAAGCAGCTATGTAAGGGCCACTAGGATAATTTCCAGTTACAATCTTTGCCCAAATAGGTTTACCAGCAGCGATGGGTTGAGTGTACCAAGATTCCTTGAAATTGTTCCAATCCCAACGAGCATTAACCTGAGTTCGATTACCTTGATTATCTGTGGCATAAGTGGAAGTATTATTGGGAGGCTTGGCAGTCCAATCATCAATGGTGATCGTCTTGCCGTCATAACGAGCAGCTCCAAGACCCTCACCTGTCGTTAGCCCGATACCAATATAAGTCAGGTCAGAGGCGTGCATCTGATCCCAGAAATACTTGCCAAGGGTTTGGCGATGCTTAAGGCGGGCTTCGCCTACGCGCACGTCTAATATTCCCCTGCGGATGGCATCTGCATTGATCTGATTAAGGGTTTGTGGAATGGCAAGATAAGACTTCAAATGTTCATCCACTACCTCGCTTGTGCGATCTATCAACTGTTCTGCTAGGTCGTTAACTGCCCTTTGTCCATTTTTAAACGACAAATAACCCACTAAACTGACCGCTCCAAAAATTTGGATCAGGAAGGGAACAACAAGAACAATCTGTAAGGGGAACGCTTTACCTTTGCGGGGATAGGGAATCTTCATTGCTGCAAACTGGAGGTTGTGCTAATTTGATTTGCTTCTATAATTCCCAAGATGCCCACATACTCACCTTTGTTTAGTTTTTTTAGTCTAGTTACCGGGTTAAGCGCTAGCTTTACCCAAATAGGACATGACACGCTGATTAATTCATAAGGATATACAGGTTCAGTACATTTAGCGTAATTGTGAATGCGATCGCTTAGTAGCACTTCTACGTCTCTTTTTCAAAGAGCGCAGGACTTACGCAACTGTCACAAGCAATGGCGCGGTGTAGCCGCGCCGTGCGCCAAACAACTAGGCAATAAACATGGGAACATTCGGACGTTTTAGTTGCTGAACTAAATAATTTGATAACAATCCATGCTTAATTTGATAGATTGTTTGACCAGTTTTATAAGCTAAATTTTTGAGCCTAAGCCAAACTAAAATAGCGCAGGCAATATGATTTCTTTGAATACGACCCTTACGACATTGGCATGATTCAATACCAGTCAATTGTTTTAATTCTCTATGAAACTCCTCAACCTTCCATCGTACCTTACACACTTTTTGTACAACGTCCGTAGAATCTTGAGATAAATCGTTTGTAGCGATAAAATCCGTTTTGTCGGTGGAGACAATTACCCGGAACAGTTTCACTTTTTTCGCTTGAGGAAACTTTTTTATTTTAACTATTTTACCTGATTTCAACTCCTCTTCATTCCAAGATAACAATTCAACTTTTTGATAATCTTCTTCACCTGCTGTATCATCAACAAGTCGATTACGTTTTAGAGGACAATAATAATATTTTCCTAATCCATCAATATATAACATCAATTTGTTTGTCGCATACCAAGTGTCCATCAAGACAGCTTGAAATGGTAAAACCTTATTATACACAAGGTTTTGCAGCATCTCCATCACATGGTCTATCTTTGTTTTTCTTTTCTCGTTCTGGGTCATAAATGCGATAGTCAACTACCCAAAACTTTCCGAGTTCATGATTTACATATACACAATTTACTAGCCCAATCCCTTGAATTACACCATGCTCATTGCCACTATATTGGCGTTTACTTGACTCTATTTCAATAGCATATCGTTTATCAATTACTGTGTCATCAAAAACCAAGTAGGCGTTCTCATTTATTTCTATTAAATCTTTCACGTTATCCCAAAGAATCCGAGGTGTTAATTTTTCGTTCTTTAAATAACGGTTGATTTTATCATGACTGATCTGCTCTAAATGCTCTGCCAAATTTGTCAGCGTATAATTAATCTGACTACTTAACAAGTACTGGCAATAGTTAAGTTTAGTAAATCTCATAAAGCTACAGGATTTATTTTATGCCTCCTCAGCTAATCTTCTCATGATTTGATGAATACTTAATACAGCCGATTACTGTTACTAATTTCAGCAATGTTCTCTGAGTACACCACCACCTTCTAGTACATAACTACTATAAAAATGCGATCGCACTGTGCCAGTTGCGTAAGTCCTGTTTCTATTTCAAATTCCACATCTAATTGGTTACTTTCCTGTAGCTTGCGGAGATGTTCTTTAGGCACTTCTGGTAAAACCTGATAAACTTGCCGCACATTTTGCGGGATAAACATTTGCCATAAATTTACCGGATGTTCGCGGGCTGTAGTTTCTAAACTATCTAACTTCAGATTGCCGTAGCGTTCACGAATAGTTTCTAAATATTGCGGTAAATTAAAATCCTTGGGAATATCAGCACTTTCTTTTAAACTCTTGTCAATACTGGATAATTTTTGAAGTTCCAAGATATAGCGTAACTCTTCTGAATCAGAAAGAATATCTTGAACTTGTATGAGATACTGGTTTGTAATTGTTTGCCAGTTAAATTTAGGTGGTAAAGGTTGAAGTTGAAGTCTTTTCCAACTATCTGCTAGTGTTTTAAAATCTAGAGAATCAGATTGAATATCAAAAGCCTGACCAAGAATTTCTTTAACCGATTTATCACGGATAAATATATTGATATCTTCAGCGTAATTTTGAATTTCAGCTTCAGAAAGTTTGCAACGAACCTTGAACTGCTGCTGCATCAGTTGCAAACTTTCTGTCAATGCCATAACTACAGCTTTCTGAAGCGGTTCTTGCTTAAAGCGGTCGGTTACAGCATTATTCAAAATATGTTTGAAAAAATCTTTAGCGTAGTCCTTGACTAAATCTTTGAAAAATTCTTCGCTAATACAGCACTTCCGGCTGTTATGAGGTACAGTAGCAGCAATTAGCAAACCAGTTTCTTAAATGTTGAGGATTTATTAAGTCGAGTGCAACTGATATTAGTTTATCAACCATTTCTGTTGTAGTTGGAGCAAAACTGCGTAAGAAAGATTTGAGTTGTGACCACCATAATTCAATTGGATTAAAATCGGGAGAATATGGGGATAAACAAAGAACTGAAGCGCCGACAGCTTCAATCATTGGCACAATTGAATCGAGTTTATGCGCGGATAAATTATCCATCACTACGACTGCTCCTGACCATAACTCTGGTACTAAAAACTTCTCAATAAATACATCATTTGCAACGCCATCCATTGAATTATTCATTGTCATTAATGCGACTACTTTTTTAATACTAATTGCTCCAATTACTGTAACTTTTGATACCCGATAGAAGGGGTTAAGAGAGTAAGCTCTTGTTCCAATTTGTGAACGGGCATGAGTCCTTGTTAAACCAAGTAGAACGCCAGTTTCGTCCAAAAATACTAAATTTTCTGGCTCTATATGTTTGACCTTTTCCCAAAAATCTAATCTTAAATTCAGGACTCTCTCCGTGCCTGCTTGGGTACTCCGCTTTGTTTTTTTTTCCGATTTAATCCTAATTTCTGTAACGCACGACACATTGCACTTCGACCTACGAAATTGCCAGTCTTGTCTGCAAATAATTCACACAATTCTATTAATGTTGCATCTGGATGTGATGCAACTAATTCTGTCAACTCTATGTCAGCATTTGTTAGATGACTAAATTGTGGCTTTCCTCGCGGCTTGGATTGTAAATTTCCTTCAACTTTTTGTTGTTTTACAAGCTTTTGGACTAAACTATTTGAGACGGAAAATATATTAGCTACTTTCCTGATTGAGATGTTTTTCTGAAGATGTGCCGCAACTATTTTTTCTCGAAGCTCGACAGAGTATGACTTCATTTAAAAGTATTTATATTTTAATCTAGTGTACCTTATAACAGACGGAAGTGCTGTAAGTCTCGGTTTTCCCGTAATACCCTTAACATTGGGGTGGTAGGACGCGCTAGACAAGGTAAAAGCCGACTTCTGCAAAGTTTGACAGGGTTATCAACGGCTGAAATTCCAGATGGTGATGACCAACACTGTACAGGAGTTCGTAGCAACGTTCACCACAACTCAGAGGTAGGAGAAACTTATGCTGAAGTTTGGTTTCATACTGAGCGTTCCTTCCTAGATGAAGTGATTGCCCCTTACTACGAGCAACTTCATCTCGGTTCTAGACCACGTTCTATTCAAGATTTTGCTGATATTCCACTACCAGAACTTCCTAGAGAGTTAGCTGAAAAAAGACAGGCCGCAGCTAAGTACGATCATCTTTGTAGATATCACCAAAATCTTCATAAATATCGTGATGTTTTGTCAGAACCTTCTCCGCGTCGCGTCCCACGACATGAAATTCGAGAGTACGTAGCCCAAGATACGTTAGACAGACGACGTATTTACTTTAATTACTTGCCAGTTAGAGAGGTAAAAATTGTTTGTTCTTTCCCAAATGTAGATATCGGACAAATCGCTTTAGTTGATATGCCAGGTTTAGGAGACACCGGGATTGGTGACGAAGAGCGAATGATAAAAACATTAGGACAGGACATTGACTTAGTTTTATTCGTAAGAATGCCCAAATCTACTGGTGATTTCTGGGCAAAAGAAGACGTTGAACTTTATGATATGGCTAATAGTGCCCTAATTGACCTTCCTATTAAAGAATGGTCTTTCATGGTACTCAACCAGATCAGTGGAAGTTCAGATAATCGAAGAAATTGTGAAAGTTTAGCTGCGACAATATCTGAGAAACACATTGATGTTCAAGATTTTATAATTGCAGACTGTGCTAACTCCAAAGAAGCACAAACAGAAATATTAGATCGAGTCTTGCATTATCTAGGACAGAGGGTTGAAGTATTAGATCGGCAATATGCCTCTGCATGTCAAGACAGACTGATTCAGCTTCAAAGAACTGTTGCTGTTGAGTTAGAAAAAGCTAAGGATGCTTGGAGGCAAGCATCAAGAGATGATTGGTTTCCAAAATTCCTTGAACTTTTTGGCAAGTTTTGGAATGATTTGACAAGAGAACTTGAACGTCTAACTTCATCAATGATCTCTGAACGAGATACCGACGATAAAAACTTTAAGTCCGCCGTTGATTTTGCGATTGCAGCTTGTCGATCACAAACGGGAATTCCTGAATTGGAGGAGATTCAGCAAAAGTGTTATGCTACTGGGGCATACATGACTGCTTATGCTGAATCGTTGCATGAAGTACGTACTCATCTTTCAAAACAATTTCTTTCCTTGGATATTGCATTAAAAGAATCTTTAGAGCAAGCAAAGTCTCGTGTAGTAGTAGTTCTAAAGACTCATGGCAAATTAGAAAAGATTGTGGAAGGTAATGGAAGTGAATTCTTAAAGCATTTAGCAGAAAAGATTCCAGAAAATTTAGCTGGTTTGAAACTTGGTTTTCAGACGCTTGCAACCTTCGATCTTCAATATCGTGGACTAGTTCAACATAGAATTAGAAGGCATTTAGATGTTTTAACTCCTAATAGAACAACCTACAGACTTGAAGGAGGTTTGCTAGACAAATGGATAGATATAAAGACAGGAAAAATACATACATCTTCCCCTGCTGAGAAAATTGCAAATAATCTATCTAAGGCTCAAGCTGAAGCAGTTAACAACTGTGAAAAAGAACTTAAGACTCTCTTAAAAGAACCAAGTCAAGCAGGCTTCGCTATTGTCGAAGAATTTGTTGATCGGGTATTACGTGCTGAAGGTGTCCGTACTGAATGGCAGATTTTCTTACAGGAAGTGGCTTCAGATGTTTGGATTGATGAGTTTGGCACAACTATGGAACGTACACAACTTAGACGAGACTGGATGCAGAGAATAGGCGAAGTCGATCATGTAAAGCAGCAAGATGCACTAAATTTTTTACGATAAGTTGTTGTGAGTCAAAATTGACGGAGAATAAAGCGGCAGCATAACGTTTTTTTAGATCAGCAACACTGGGGAACGTGATTGACGTTGATTTGAGTGAACAGCCAACTTACACTAGTTTACCTACATTTAACTAAAGCTCGGTTCACCTAGCACCGAGCTTTAATTGAGATTTCATTTGATGATTGTCATGGCGCTTATAAGATGTTTTAAAAGCTCTGAAAGTTATAATTTCGTAGTTCTGCATAGGTTAAATACAACGCCAAACTAGGGTTTTAGCCATGTAATAATATGCAAGAATTTGCTAACGATGAGAGCAAGAAACTTTTTAAAACATCATCTTAAACAATCACAATTGCTTTTGTATTAAGGCAAAGTAATTTTACTTGCGAGTTAAGTTAAGCAGTTCTTTAGGAGAAGCAAGTAAATCAATAGCCACGAAATAAATTTGACCTTGAGGATCGAGTAAAAATCGCCAAGCAATGTTCATCCCAACATTACCTCCAAACCAAGGAGTTTCGACCGTACCAGTAATTTTATGCTGTGTATAACCATCTTCGATAGTTTCCGAAACGCCTTTAGTTGGCTTCATCACTAACCCTTGTCCCTCATCTCGTAGATAAGAAGTGATCGCTTCTCGACCAACAATTGGTTTTTGAAAAGGTGGTTGCAGCGCACCATTATTAGCAAATAAAGCAACAGCAGCTTCAAAGTTATCTGCATTCATAGCTTCAATGTATTTCAGCACTGTTGGTTCTGTAACTCCCTCAATAGTAAATTGGGGACTTAGAGATGTACGTGGGAACTTAAAGTTTATTTGTGCTTGCTTTTTATCAGCCAGAGACGGATCAAACCCCATATTTACTACAGTATTGCGTAGTACAGTAATTTGCTGACTCTGATCGATTTTCTGAACAGCTTCTAGCACTGCTTTAACTTGAGTTGACATTTGATAGCCAACTGGCATCGGAGCTACAATACCCTGTTTCATCCACTCTCCTAATTGCCACCAGAATCCCAGCTTGGCGTTGACACCAAAATATGCATAAGAACGACTAATAGGAGTGTCAGCATTACTCGCTAAATCTCTCATTAATTGCGTTTGCTCTTCATGAGACATCTGCTTAATTTCGTTGAATATACCTTCCATTAATTGGAGATTTGCTTTTCCGGGAGCAGCTGGAGTAATTGTACGACCTAGTTCAGCGTAGGCATACCAGAGAAATGCCAACTGATCATCAATGTTGAGTTCAGCAAACATTGCTGTAGTGGCTGGAACAGCATCTGCCACTTGAGTGCTAGAGAAAATGTTGCGTGCAGACTCGATAGTATAATTCATGCTTGTTACCTTAAAGATTTACCTGTTGAATAGTTACTTTCGGCTACATTTTGTAGCTTGGAAGATAAATCTAGGGCTTTTTTTTGAATGACATAATTACAGCACTTCCGGCGGCTATGAGGTACAGCCTCAAAGCTGAAAGCTATGATAGGAGAGAGGTAAGAAGAAAATTGTATTGCATAATAGCCGGAAGCGCTGTATCCCTAGATATCTAAATCCAAATTATTATGATTCACTACTCTTGCATCATAGCTGGTAAACGTTAACAAAAGACTAAGATTTATCTAATGAATATCATTGAATTAAATGTATATACTATTATTTTTTAAATTTATAGGTTTATATTTTTTTTGAGGAAAGTATCTCCCTCTAAAGTAAGATATTAATGATTTAAGATTGCTATAGCATCTATAGCAATCTTAAATCATTGGCGAAAATCCCTCTTTATTTTCTCTGCGTTCTCTACACCACTGTAGTAGCCAAGCGCAACCCAAAAAAGCCCCGTAAATGTTGAGTTTCGTTCCTCAAACGCCACTTGCTTCTAGCTTCTCCCATTCGTGAGAAGCTAGCGCCAAGGGAGACATGACATATATTTAATATTTGAACGAACAAATTAAGTACAGATCAAAGGGGTTTCTTGACTATTGCCTCTTGCCTTCTACGCAAATAATTATGGCTACGCTCCCGTGAGGGATACAAAAATCAAAGCGGATTGCTATATCTGGAATGTATTAAATAATTTATTATGCCTAAAATAATTAAATGAGCCGGGTAGAACAGATAAAACCATCTAGCTCGTGGGCCTTGTTTACCATTGAATTGAAAAACAATGAATCCTGCAAGAATTGCCCAATGTTGAAATATATTACCTATAAATAGAGTTAATAAAATAAAGTTAAAAATGCACCAGCAGAGCAACCATACCCTAGGTTTGAGTTTGTCAGTTAGAGACATCAAGAAAATTACTCCAATCCCATAAGCTCCATATTCAACACCCAAACTCTCGGCAACTGCTGCACTCAATCCAGTAATTATTAATTGCTGCCATAATTGTGAATAATGCCTTACTAAGCGTAACATCACAAGTCCAAGAACAAGCGTGTAGAGAATATTAAGTGATAAACTCTGGAAAACAACACTATAGATAGGCTGAGATATAATTGCTGTAATTAATAGTCTGCTCCCATAGCGGTATACATTTTGGGTATGTTTTTCACCTTTAGCCAAAAGCCATGCAAACAGGGGAAAACTCAATCGTCCAATAAAGTGCAAAATTCTAAACTCAGGCATTAGTCAATAGCACACATGATCCATAACCATGAATACTGCGGCTAAGATTTTAATGCTAAAAGCTGAAACTTTAATCACAACGTTACAGTTACCTTGGATTCCTTGATATAAAATCCCTAAAATCTTATGAATTTAATATAATAGTTATTCAAAATCCTAGCAATTTGATAACATTAACAAAAAGAGCAATGTCTACAATGGGCTATTCCACATTGCTCTCTTTAGCAGGAAATGCAGAAACCCTATGGCAAAGCGTAAAAAAAGCAATCTTCAGTGGATAAAAGAAACGCTTGAATTAAAACCTGACCATCGTTGGGAATCTCCATCAGGTTACAAAATATTTGTAGCAGATAGAGGCGCTGTTCGCTTCAATGTTCCCCAGGATTGGATTCTTGAGCCACAAGACAAATCTTTCAAATTCCTAGATAAAAAACCGCCTAACGATGATTGCTGTCTAGAAGTATCTTTCAATCGTCTGCCACCCAATGACTGGAGCCAGTTTCCACTAAAATCTACATTAAAAAAAGTCCTGGAAGACGACAGTCGCAACGTCATTGCTAGGGGAGAAATTGTTACCATCAAGCGCCAAACTGCCAGAATTGTCTGGACAGAGATGAAGTTTATTGATGTTCAAGAAGAACCACGGGAAGCTTTTTCGCGGACTTGCATTGGTTTGGGGTCAAATATTCAATGCTTGATTACATTCGATTATTGGGCAGATCAAGCAGAACAACTAATACCCATTTGGGATGAAGCGATGCGTAGTCTCACACTAGGGTTGTATATCCGTGACCCAATGACTGGTTTAGCTTTCCCAGACTGAGCTACAGCAATAAATCGTGAGCATCTATTAAATTGATGCGTAGGCATAACCCAATGCAGACATTGTATTGGAGGTAATTTTTTTTGGGCGTTGTTGCATCAAGAGATGATTTTTATAGGGTGGGCATCTTGCCTGCCCCAAAAAACAAGGGACGAGTAAGATAAGCTTCATTCGTGATTCAAAGCTTAAAACCCTAACATTAGAGATTACTTAAGTCATAATTCAATAGTTACTTTTATCACTAGTTCATAGCTGTTTTAACTCATATCCTTATAAACATGAGACATCAACCAGATTAAGGTTTACTGAACTTTAATGATGTAGTTTAACAAAGGAGATTTAGTGATGAATATTAAACAAATTCTTGCTGGTGCAGCACTTCTTTTACCATTTGCTGTTACTTCTATTCCTTCACAAGCATCAGCATCACAGGTGATTGTTAATCCCCACTCTATTAATAGACCCGCTCAAATAATAGCAAAAAAACCACCACAAATTAAGCGTTATGCACCACCAGTGAAAAAGAAAGTGTTGGTTCCTGCACATTGGGAAAAAACAAATCATGGTCGCAAGTGGGTTGCGGCTCATTATATATACAAGTAAAAACTTCTAAAATCTCAAGCAATTGGGATATAAGAAGTTAAATCTTGCGATCGTCTCCCTACTTCATTGAGTAGGGAGAATGCCAAATGCAAAGCAAATCAAAACTTTTTACTCAAGATTTGAGAGATACTCATGAAATTGGCATTATTGACAAACGTTTTGGTTGCAGGTGCCATCGCTCTCGGTGCAACTGCAACCATCAATCAGCCAAGTCAAGCCGAAAGTAGGCGGGGATTTTATTGTGACACATCAGGAAACAAACCCGTGACGGTGTACACAAATTCTAGAGGTGTTTCTGAGCCTTGGATTCGCTGGACTTCCAATTACTTCAGAGATGTTGGCTACAATAAACTAACGCGCTGTCAACAGGTGAGCCAACGTTTAGAAACTTACCGCCGCGACAGAGATTTGAGGTTTATTACTGTTGGCAAAATGAACGGACAAAATGTGGTTTGCACTGCAAATCAAGCCAATGGGCGCTGTGAAAGGTTAATATTGACCCTCAAACCCAATGAAGATGGCGTGCAAGCGCTAACTAATCTCCTGGCTTGGCACCAGCCCCTCAGTAAAAGCAATAGAACCCCTTACGTTGATTTGAGGGAACATCTAGGAATTCCCAAAGAATAAATTACAGCGTTTTCCCTGTGCTAGATTGGAAGCGGGATAGTAATAAAGTTACAAAGCTATAGTTTAGGGTCTATATGCCTAACTGGTGCGCTATCATGCGTGATGAGCGTATGCCGCCGAGTACTTTAAACTATATCGTTTGATTAGCTCAGTTGGAAGAGCGATCGACTCATAATCGATTGGTCATAGGTTCGAGTCCTGTATCAAACCCCAGAGGAAGTTAGCTCAATTGGAAGAGCGATCGACTCATAATCGATGTGTTGTAGGTTCGATTCCTATACTTTCACCCAAAACCCTGTCCGGGTTAAAAGACACTACCCTGTAAAGGTAGCCAATATGGTACGGATCTTAACAGATTCGAGACCCCTCCTTTTCTCAACTCTGCGCTGTAAGTGTTTTGCTATCGGTCATTACTCGTAAGGGTGATGTTCGGTAGCCACAGTCAAGGAGCAAGCGCAACTGCATTTCTCCCTAACTTGAGTATGTTTCTTCGTTTTCTACATCTAGTTTTTCTTCGAGATTCTAGATTAGCAACCGAACGGCATATTTGAGCGCGGTTCTCTTTTTGTAGATTGCTATTGAGCAGTCGAAGAAAAGTAACAGCAATCTTAATCCAGCTTTGGAGAAGCTTTTGCCCACACCTAAACTGTAAACACTTGCACTTGCAGAGTTAAAAAATATTTTGCATTATGTACAGCAAAAATCTAACCACTACCCCATTAGCAACTGAAAGCAATCTAAAACAGGACTTACGCAACTGGCACAGTGCGATCGCATTTTTATAGTAGTTATGTACTAGAAGGTGGTGGTGTACTCAGAGAACATTGCTGAAATTAGTAACAGTAATCGGCTGTATTAAGTATTCATCAAATCATGAGAAGATTAGCTGAGGAGGCATAAAATAAATCCTGTAGCTTTATGAGATTTACTAAACTTAACTATTGCCAGTACTTGTTAAGTAGTCAGATTAATTATACGCTGACAAATTTGGCAGAGCATTTAGAGCAGATCAGTCATGATAAAATCAACCGTTATTTAAAGAACGAAAAATTAACACCTCGGATTCTTTGGGATAACGTGAAAGATTTAATAGAAATAAATGAGAACGCCTACTTGGTTTTTGATGACACAGTAATTGATAAACGATATGCTATTGAAATAGAGCCAAGTAAACGCCAATATAGTGGCAATGAGCATGGTGTAATTCAAGGGATTGGGCTAGTAAATTGTGTATATGTAAATCATGAACTCGGAAAGTTTTGGGTAGTTGACTATCGCATTTATGACCCAGAACGAGAAAAGAAAAACAAAGATAGACCATGTGATGGAGATGCTGCAAAACCTTGTGTATAATAAGGTTTTACCATTTCAAGCTGTCTTGATGGACACTTGGTATGCGACAAATAAATTGATGTTATATATTGATGGATTAGGAAAATATTATTATTGTCCTCTAAAACGTAATCGACTTGTTGATGATACAGCAGGTGAAGAAGATTATCAAAAAGTTGAATTGTTATCTTGGAATGAAGAGGAGTTGAAATCAGGTAAAATAGTTAAAATAAAAAAGTTTCCTCAAGCGAAAAAAGTGAAACTGTTCCGGGTAATTGTCTCCACCGACAAAACGGATTTTATCGCTACAAACGATTTATCTCAAGATTCTACGGACGTTGTACAAAAAGTGTGTAAGGTACGATGGAAGGTTGAGGAGTTTCATAGAGAATTAAAACAATTGACTGGTATTGAATCATGCCAATGTCGTAAGGGTCGTATTCAAAGAAATCATATTGCCTGCGCTATTTTAGTTTGGCTTAGGCTCAAAAATTTAGCTTATAAAACTGGTCAAACAATCTATCAAATTAAGCATGGATTGTTATCAAATTATTTAGTTCAGCAACTAAAACGTCCGAATGTTCCCATGTTTATTGCCTAGTTGTTTGGCGCACGGCGCGGCTACACCGCGCCATTGCTTGTGACAGTTGCGTAAGTCCTGTAAAAAAGTTGCAAACTGATAATTTAGCACTTTTGCGATCGCATGGTTTAGCTGAATACAATACTGCCGAAGAAATAGCCTTGGCGATGGGGATAAGCCTGGAAAAACTGCACTTTTTAACAACTAGTACATCCCAAACTAGACATTACCTCCCTTTCAAAATCTCAAAAAAGACAGGTGGAGACAGAATTATTTCTGCACCAAAGCCCGAACTGAAAGCTGCTCAAAGGTGGATTTTAGAGAATATTTTAGAGAAATTAGAAATTCATAATGCAGCGCACGGTTTTTGTAAAAATCGTTCGATAGTCACCAATGCTAAACTCCATGTTGGTGCAAATGTAATAGTCAATATTGATTTAAAGAATTTTTTTCAGTCAATTTCTTACAAACGTGTCAAAGAATTATAGTTCTTCCGGTGCTTTTATGGTGGTTACTAAATTTTAGTAAATATTATTAACTACATTTTAATAATATTTATCCTTAAAACATAGACTGTGCAAGCATTGTAGCAGTTTCACGTATACTGAAATAATCCAAATAGCATGATTTATACTATAACACAGTAAAAATTAAGGCTTTCACGCAGTGTGCCGTAGGTATCGCTATGAAATTTACTGTAGAGCAAATCCTGAATCTGCCCGATATGAAAGTATTAGATTTTTTTCTATTAATTCTCCATAAAAGTAACGGATGAACCAGAATTATTTTCTGGGTTTGGTTATTCAGAATCTACGGCGACAATTTTAGGGTTGATTTGTACAACTGCTGAAATAGCAATAAATGGACAAATTAACTATACAGCTTCAGAAAACCGCCATTTACCTCAAGGTTCGCCTGCAAGTCCCGCTATTTCTAATCTAGTTTGCCGTAATCTCGATAGTCGTCTTACTGCGATCGCTGAAAATCTTGGGTTTTGTTATACGCGGTACGCTGACGATTTAACATTTTCTGCTTCTGAGGATGTATCATCGAAAATATCTAATTTAATTAAAAATACTAAATTTATTATTACTAGTGACGGTTTTACTGTTAATGATAATAAAACCAAGATTTCCGGTAAATCAGTGCAGCAAGAAGTAACAGGTGTTATTGTAAATACACAATTAAATATATCTAAAAAGACATTAAAAGCCTTTCGTGCAACTCTATATCAAATTGAACAAGAAGGTTTAGCAGGAAAAACTTGGGGTAAATCAACTAATTTAATTGCCGCAATTACCGGATTTGCAAATTATGTCGCAATGATTAACCCGAACAAAGGTGCAGAATTTAAATCAAGTGTGGAACGCATCAAGCAGAAATATGGTGACACTCAAACTGATTAAGTACCTTTTTAAAGCTGCTTATTTTGCGAGGAAAGACTCATTTAGGTGTACCTCAGCCAAAAATAGCCAGTGCGAATGGAATTCACTCTTTTAACTTTTTTCCTGTGCTAGATTTGAACCGGGATAGTAACAAAGTCACAAAGCTGTAGTTTGGGTTCTGTATACCCGACTGGTACGCTAACCTCTGGTAATAGCGTATACCGCTCAATACTTTCAACTATTTCACCATGAAAGTTAGCTCATTTGGTAGAGCGGTCGGTGTATCGCCGATTGGTTATAGGTTCGATTCCTATACTTTCACCCAAAAACCCTCGCCCTGGGTACGGGCACCTTGTTAGGGACAAGGCAGCCTTATGGCTACACAAATGTATTGGGTGTTCAAAAAACCTCAATCAAAAAAACTTCTTGTTTTTTCTTGTTTTTCCTACTCTGTCATGCAGGTATTTATAACAGTAAAAGAGCTAGCGCAACTGTCTCTCTCCCTAACTTGAGTATGTTCCTTCCTTTTCCTACATCTGGTTTTCCTTTGGGAATTCTGGATTGGCAAAGCGAACGGCATATTTGAGCGCGGTTATCTTTTTTAGATTGCCATTGAGCAATTTGGGAAAAGTAACAGCAATCTTAATCCAGCTTTGGAGAAGCTTTTGTCCGCACCGGAACTGTAAAAACCTGCACTGGCAGAGTAAATAATTTTTTTTGTAGTATATAGTAGTACAAAATACTAAAACTAATCTTTTAGCTTTTGTTTAAAGGGTTGTAAAGCCTAAAGAACCTCAAAATTAATTTTGTCTACTCCAGTACTTAAGCTGTTATGCACAGGTGGTATTTGAGTTCAAGCAAGGTTATAAATGTGTTGATCAAATCTTCTTAGCTAGTTGCGGGCTACGCCTAGCTTACTTAAACTATCACACAAATTATTTATGCAAATTACTATGTGGGAAACGTTTTATATCAAACCTAACGAAATGGGCATCTTATATCACCGCAGTGACTTTAAGAAAATTTTGCAGCCCGGTACACACACATATTTTGGTCGCCATTGGCAAGTAAAAATTTATGACCTGAATCAGCCATTAGCTCAGATTGAAAATCTAGAACTGTTGTTGCGAAATCATGAAGCCGAACTACAAGAACATTTATTGATTATCAGAACCGCATTCAATCAAGTTGCGTTAGTCCGCTATGGTCAGAATTGGGTAAGCGTTGCACCAAATAAATTGATTGCTTTTTGGCGTGGTTTTATTGAAGTAGAATCTCATATATTCAACTTAGAAGAAAGCTTAGAATTGCCTAATTACTTTGTACAGCAATTGCGCTCAGTTGCGTTGAATGGACTGAAAAAGTTCCAAATCTCAGAGTATGAGATTGGTTTACTATATCTGCAAAATAATTTTGTGCGACCTCTAGAACCAGGAGAGTATGCTTTTTGGTCAGTAGATAGAGATGTTACAGTCCGAATTCTCAGCCGGATTATCCCTAACCCAGACTTCCCCCTGGAAGATGTACTCATTGAAAAACATCCTGACTTTATTGCTGCTTATTGTGAATCAGTGCAATTACTGGCTTCACAAGTTGCAATTGTGCGCTATCGAGGTAAAGTGATTTCTATTTTGCCACCCACCAGCCGCAAGCTATTTTGGCAAGGTATTGCAGTGGAAATTCTCGACATTAGCGCTGATGCTCAGTTACAGCCTAGCTTAGTGGCTGAATTAGTTGAAGGTTCAACAGAAGTTAAATTGCTCAGTCGCAACTGTTTGCATATTTGCCAAGTGCCAGCACAACACGTAGGACTAGTATACATTAATCAAGAATTTCAAGGACTGCGATCGCCAGGGGTACATGCTTGGTGGTTATTTGGCCGATCCTTTCAAACCGAGACAATTGACCTCCGACTACAAAATATGGAAGTATCCGGTCAAGACATCCTCTCAAAAGATAAAGTACCTCTGCGGTTGAACTTGACGGCTGGCTTCCGCATACTCGACCCATTGAGGGCAAAAAACGGGTTGTCAGATATTTCTGGTTATTTGTACAAAGAATTACAGTTTGCTTTGCGTGGTGCGGTCGGCGAACGCAACTTAGATGGTTTGTTAGAAGATAAGGGTGCAATTGATAGAAGTATATCTGAATACATCCGCCAGAAAGCCGCAGACTATGGAATTGAAGTAGATTCTGTAGGTGTCAAAGATATTATTTTGCCTGGTGAAATTAAGACTATCTTAAGCAAGGTAGTTGAGGCAGAAAAAGCCGCTCAAGCAAACGTAGTTAGACGTAGAGAAGAAACTGCTGCTACTCGCAGTATGTTAAACACTGCCAAAGTGATGGAGGATAACCCCGTCGCATTGCGTTTGAAGGAACTCGAAGTATTAGAGCGGATTGCAGAGAAGATCGATCGCATTCAAGTTAACGGCAGCTTGGATAGTATTTTAACAGACTTGATTCGGATGAATCCGTAGCGATGACATCAATATAATATGTAGCGATTGTCTTAAAAGTCAAGCGATCGCACTATATACTACTTAGGGATCTCTTGAGATTAGAGGATTTATTTCAATGAATAACGTTCAAAAGCAGCACTTCGTACCTCAATGCTATTTAAAAAAATTTGCTAATAAAGATACATTATTTGTGTTGGATAAGATAGAAAAATCTATCTATCAATCTCATGTTAAAAACGTTGCCCAACAGAGATATTTCAATGATTTTCCTGATTCATTTTTACCTGAAGAATTGAAGGATAAAACAAAATATCAATTCATGGAAAATGAGCTTGCTAAAGTAGAATTAAGATTTGGAGACTTTCTAAAACAGATCATAAATTGTCTTGAAAAAATAGAAGAAAATAACTTATTTGATTCTCTTGGAGTTCTGGATGAAGAGGCAAAGAAAAAATTCTCTGTCTTTTTAGCACTTCAGTTGGTCAGGACAACTACGCCTAAAGGGCAAATTAAAGAAATATTTCAATCTTTAGATGATCTAAAGAAAAGAATGGATCGGGCACTATTCAATAATAAGATAGATATTAAAAAAGTTAGCTTTACTTGTCCAAAACCTTCCAGTAATTCAATTTATTTTGATGATTTATTAAAGGTAGGCATAGAAGAAGACTCAATAGCACAGCATTTATTTTATATCTCTAATATTCTCGATCAAGGTTCTGATTCAGAGATATCAAAAAGATTATCAAGTCATATTTGGTTATTTGGTATAAACTCAACTTCTATTCCACTATGGACTTCAGATAATCCAATAGTAATCAAACAGCATGAGGATTTTGGAACTGGTCTGGCTTCACATGGTGTCCAAGTAGTTTATCCAATTAGTTCTAAACATCTTCTAATTATGTTTGAATCAAACTTTTGGAATAAGCTCAATAGTTATGACGGAATGAGCATTCTCCTATCAAAAGAAGATGTAAAATCGTATAACAAGCTACAAGCAAATCAATGCTATAGACAAACTTACTCCAGCGAGAAAAATTTTGAGCTTTTGCTAACCTGAATTTTAGCGCTCGCATCTCTTAATATTACATATTTGGTACTGTTATACTTGCGAACGTGTATATTTACACTCAGTCCGCATTAAAATATATACTTGATAGATAAACTCTAATTATGCCGATTCAATGGCATAGGGTCACTGCAATGTCAATTGATGAAGTTGAAAACCAGCCAAATAACGATCTAGTTCAAACTGCTACAAACTTAGTAGAAAAACTAGTAAAGGCAAAAGATAAGAAAAAAGCTAAAAAATCCAAACGGATTTTTGATGGTAGCACAGAAGCTTTTGCCAAGAAAATTCCCAAAAAGACTTTTGAAACTGAACTAGAGCAACTCCAGATTGAGCTAGTCAAAATGCAATATTGGATTAAGCACACTGGCTATCGGGTTGTCGTCATATTTGAAGGGCGCGACGCTGCCGGCAAAGGAGGAGTAATTAAACGCATTGCCGATCCACTCAATCCTCGTGGCTGTCGTGTAGTTGCTCTGGGAACTCCTTCCGATCGCGAGAAAACTCAGTGGTATTTTCAGAGGTATGTGCAACATCTTCCCACAGCAGGCGAAATTGTTCTGTTCGATCGCAGTTGGTACAACCGAGCCGGAGTTGAACGGGTGATGGGTTTTTGCACCGAAGCAGAATATCAAGAATTCATGCAATCTTGCCCGGAATTTGAACGAATGCTGGTGCGATCGGGCATTGTTTTAATCAAGTACTGGTTCTCCGTCAGCGATGATGAGCAAGAGGAACGCTTTCTCTCTCGCAGTCACGATCCAGCAAGGCGCTGGAAACTTAGCCCAATGGATTTGGAATCACGCGATCGCTGGGTAGAATATTCCAAAGCCAAAGATACCATGTTTGCTTACACGAATATTCCAGAAGCCCCCTGGTTTACGATTGAAGCAGATGATAAAAGACGGGCGCGGCTTAACTGTATTCATCATTTGTTGAGCAAAGTTCCTTACGAAGATATGACACCTCCTCCCTTAGAGCTTCCCTCTAGACCTGTGGCTGAGGATTATGTCCGCGCTCCTCGTAATGAGCAGTTCTTTGTCCCTCAAGTGTATTGAGCTACAACTTCTCGCTAATAATTGAATATGGCAAACGTTATCTATAGGTGTTGCGTAGGCGTAGCCCGTCGTAGACATCGCCTATAGCTCTCCTCCAAACCAATTTTGATTCTGGGGATAGTTCTGTCGAAAATTAGTCAATTACATAGCTTGGGAGCAATTGCTTTGAAAACAATACTAAGTACAGAACGCCGAAAGTGACAGAAGTTGATTGAAGTTGATCGAGCCTTATGGTTTTGATGTTATTGAAGGTAAGATTTAAGCCCTAAGTATGAGAGTTTGTGACAAATTACTGGAATCAAAGAGAGACTAATTAAATTCGGGCATTTGGAACTCGGGCAGTTGAATCTGCGGTATTTGGAACTCGGGCAGTTGGAATTCAAATTGAGGCAATTGGAATTCAAATTGAGGAAGTTGGAACTGCGGCATTTGGAACTGTGGTACTTTAAACTGCGGCACTGAAGCCAACGATGCCCCTCCTATCACCCATTTCATCTCTGCATCGGAGAGTTCTTCAAGTTCAACTTCGTTGAAAGTTAGCTGTGCATTGTTTTTTATTTTTGCCATGAGTTTCCTTCTAGGGTTAAAAAATACAATACATCAATATTGTATCTCGAATGAGGTTAGTAGCGGGTCTTCCTATTTTTGCAAAGTTGCATTACAAAACGTGGGTTCGTGGGAGTTGCCAATCAAGGTGGTTGATAATGCAGGTTCAGTATTGGACGATCGCAATCGCCACTCAGAGCGATATCTAGATTCTGTGCATCATTCTGTACATTGCACATATCATCTACATATATGCAGTGCTATGTTGTCAAGTTGGGGAAATAGATCCAAGGGACTACTTCTTATGAATATCACACATAATCTTTAAAGGCGATCGCACTATCTCGTAAATGAGTTTTATTAACACGCAATCATGGGGATTTCAGCAAGATACCCGGATTGTTAATTGAGGTAATAACAGTTTAATGCGATCGCCGAGTGAGGGCAACACCGAACAGCCCGTCGCAGACATCGCTACAACGTCTACTTCTTGTCCATATCACAAATAATCCCTAAAGGCGATCGCAACAACAGTCTACTTCTTGTGCATCTCACACACAATTTCTAAATATACAGTGACTTTTTGTAAAGTTTGGGCGAATCATATATCTAACCCTAAAATTTCGAACTATACTAACTTGACTAGTTAATTCTCTAGGAAAATTCATCTGTGATCAGCCTAGCAAGTGTTTCCAATACCGTGTCCGAAGTGGAAAGTGATGGTTTAGGTGAAATTGACAATCTTGATAGGCAACTGTATCAGTGCTTCCAGAGTAAATTTTTAGTTCATCCTTCATTGACACGACTTATAGTTAGTTTTCAAGCTAACAAAACTAGACCTATCTATCGGTGGTATAAATATAAAGAAGCTTTCTCTGCATCTCTTATAGAATATCTATTACAACGATATAAAATTACTAAAGGTAAGGTTTTAGATCCATTTGCAGGCAGTGGAACTGCGCTATTTGCTGCTAGTGAAGCTGGAATTGATGCTGACGGTATTGAATTATTGTCCATTGGTCAACAAATAATTAATGCTAAAAAGCTTTTAGATTCTGAATTTACTCCTGAAGATTTTGATAGGATCAAAAATTGGTCAAAGTTACAGGTTTGGAAGCAGTGTGAGCAGAAACAAGACTTACCAGAATTGAGAATCACAAAAGGAGCTTATCCTGAACTAACTATAAATGCAATTGAGCAGTATCTTGCAGCTTGCAAACGAGAAAATCATAGAGTCCAAGCAGTTTTAAACTTTGCCTTACTGTGTATTTTAGAATCCCTAAGTTATACACGTAAAGATGGACAGTATCTGCGTTGGGATTATCGTTCCGGTCGTGGACAGAGCAAGAAACCTTTCAACAAAGGCGAAATTCTAGAGTTTGATAATGCGATCGCCAAAAAAATAAGTGAAATTATTGATGATTTACTGCCTTGTACACAACAAATTGAGCTTTTCCCAATCAAAAATTCTCAAGGTCAAATTCATCTTTATGGAGGATCTTGTCTTGAGATTATGCCGCGCCTAGCCAATTCCGTATATGATGCAATTATTACATCCCCACCCTATTGCAATCGATACGACTATACTCGCACTTATGCACTGGAACTAGCTTTACTCGGTATTTCTGAAAAGGAGTTAATTAACCTTCGTCAGGAAATGCTAAGTTGTACAGTTGAAAATCGCCCCAAAGATTTATTGACTATCAACTCAGGCTGGAAAACAGCCTTAGCTATTGCTGATTCACAGAATTTGTTGCAGGCTATCTTGAAATATTTAGATAACCAAAAAGCAAAGGGTGCATTAAATAACAATGGTATACCAAGAATGGTCAGAGGATATTTTTATGAGATGGCATGTGTAATACAAGAATGTTTTCGTGTTCTTAAACCAGGGGCACTTTTATTCATGGTTAACGACAATGTTCGTTATGCAGGCGCAAGCATTTCAGTAGATATGATTCTCTCTGATTTCGCCGAACAGCTAGGTTTTGTTATTCAAAATATTCTTGTTTTGCCAAGTGATAAAGGTAATAGTAGCCAGCAAATGGGAAATCATGGACGCGATCCATTGCGGAAGTGCGTTTATGTATGGAAAAAGCCATAAATTTAATTCCTATGTGTTCCTATCAAAATCATCTTCAATCCATTGATGATCTTATAACAACTTATGAAGCAATTCGTGCAGGTTTTGTGGCTCTTGCACTGGAGAAAAATCGACGTGCTACGCCATTCGTCGCAGAAGCAAGGGCACTTAAAGAAGCTGCTAGTCAAGCTGAGAGTCCTATTGAATTACTAAAAATTAAGGGCATTGAGATGGGATTGTTAACTGCGGCAGGCTTATCTGATAAATCTCTAGCGCACCTGATGTCAGAGGATAAGGTAGAGGCTGTAAATGGTCTGATCAAAAATTTTCTTGAACCAGCAGGTGCAAACTTTCCAGAAGAATTGGTTTTTAGGTTTTTACTGACTCGTGGTGACACACTTGGTGGTTCAATGCGAAATGTTGGAGGCGTGTTGGCGCAAAGAAAGCTGACTCGTGCAATTCTCTCCACTCTTACGATCGCAGGTACAAGATACCACTGGCAACACTCAAAAAGTAAAAAGTGGATAGCCATGACAAATAATGACTCAGAAATTGAGTTATCTTTACGAGGAATAAGCTGGGAAAGCGAGATTGGTAATCGCACACTAATTTATAACCTGACTGTCCCGCTAGTTAGAAGTAATGTGGATCTATGTTTGTTTAACTTGAACCCAGCAGAGTTAGTAGCCAACAAATCTAATGCCATTGAACCATCTGTAGTTGCGCCATACGTTATTGCTCTTGGTGAACTTAAAGGAGGTATAGATCCCGCAGGCGCAGATGAACATTGGAAAACTGCACAAGCAGCACTAAATCGTATACGAGATGCATTTTCTAGAGTAGGGCATTCACCTCTGACTTTCTTCGTAGGATCAGCGATCGCCAGAAGGATGGCAGGCGAAATCTGGAATCAATTGGAAAACGGCACTCTCAGCAACGCTGCTAACCTAAATCAAGAGAACCAAGTTGCATCTATTTCTCGTTGGTTGTGCAGTCTATAAACACGTATCTTACTTTGTTGATTGTGTCTCTGGATCATGCGATCGCACCATTTAATCTAAAAAATCGTCATTAAAAATAGTCTTTCATTTTACAGTTATTATTTAAGCAAAATGCTTTTCAAATCTAAAAACCTTACTCCATAAGAGTTATACTATCTAAAGCATCAAAATAGATTGTTCCTAAATAACCCTGCAACTTGCATTTAGGCTAGAAATAGACTCTTTTTTCTCCCGTCGCTAAAAAACCTTGTATTATATGATGTTGAGGAGCGATCGCTAGGTTCGGAGTAATCCCAAGAGTGCATTTGACGGAAAGGAAGACCCATCTTTTGGAAGACGTACTTCTCTTTCACACCAGAAGCAACTAGGTCAGGCTTCAGCGCTTTGATAAATTCCTCGAATTCGTAAGCGGTAACGTCGTCATAAACGATGGTGCCGTTTTCGATGTAGTGAGTGGTACGTTTGTAATCGTCATTATGAGCGAACTCATAACCTGTACCAATCATCTTCATGCCCAAGTCTTGGAAAGCTGGGACAACGTGGCGAGGACGTAGACCACCAACCATGATGGCAACAGTCTTACCATCCAAGCGGGGGCGGTACTTAGCAACTACCGCATCCATTGTTGGCTGATACTTGGCGATAACTTTCTCAGCGTTTGCTTGGATTGTTTCGTCAAACTTGGAAGCGATTTCCCGTAAAGATTCAGCAATCTTGGTGGGGCCGAAGAAGTTGTATTCCAACCAGGGTATACCATAAGCTTCTTCCATGTGACGGCTGATGTAGTTCATCGACCGGTAACAGTGGATGAGGTTCATCTTCACATTGGGGGTCATCAACATTTCGTTGATGGTGCCATCACCTGACCACTGAGCGACTACGCGCAAGCCGATTTCTTCTAACAGGATGCGGCTAGCCCAAGCATCTCCACCGATGTTGTAGTCACCAATGATGGCTACATCATAAGGAGTACCTTCAAACTTGAGTGTACCGTCTTTCTTAGCTTGGTCGGATCTGGTGAAAACCCAGTCACGAACCATGTCGTTAGCAATGTGGTGTCCCAAAGATTGGGAAACACCCCGGAAGCCTTCGCAACGCACAGGTACAACTGGCTTGCCAATTTCTTTGGCTGTCTTCCGAGCAACAGCTTCGATGTCATCCCCAATTAGACCGATGGGGCATTCTGATTGAATGGAAACACCACGGTTGAGGGGGAAAAGTACATCAAGTTCTTGGATGAGCTTGGTAAGTTTCTTGTCACCACCAAACACGATATCTCTTTCTTGGAAGTCAGAGGTGAAGTGCATGGTACCAAAGGTATCAATACCTGTGGTGCCGATGTAGTAGTTACGACGACCAGACCAAGACCAGTAACCGCAACCTACAGGCCCGTGGCTGATGTGGATCATGTCCTTAATAGGACCCCAAACCACACCTTTAGAACCGGCGTAAGCACAACCACGAGCGGTCATTACACCAGGAAGGGATTTGATGTTAGACTTAACGCCGCAATCGGACTTACCTTCTTCGTATACACTTAAGTGCTTTTCCCGTTTTTTCTTAGCTTTATCGGGATAAGCCTCTAGAACTTCTTTAATTAGTTCTTTTCTTTCTTCGATGATGTTTTGATTTTCTGGAGGTGTCATATTTAGCCTCTGTGACTCGTAAGGATCGGGGCATAGGGGGACTAGGAGTCCCCTCTAAGATTAGGGGGGAGATTAGAGGGAAAGGTAAAAGGTAAAAGGTCAAATGTAAGATTCTTCCTTTTTCCTTTTTCCTTGTGCTAAAGCGTTATTTCTTAGCAGCGACTTAGACTACAGGAGCTTCAGCAGCACTTTTGCCAACTAGCATTGCAGTATTTTCGTCGCTTTCGAGGATACCGAATTCAATCAACAATTCTTCTAGTTCTTCCATTTCGATGGGTGTAGGAATAGCTAGATTTTTGTTGTCGATAATTTTCTGAGCCAATGTCCGATATTCGTTAGCTTGGTTGCTTTCTGGTGCGTACTCGTTAACAGTCATCCGGCGCAATTCTGCGTGTTGAACAATGTTGTCGCGAGGTACGTAGTGAATCATTTGGGTGTTCAACCGTTTTGCCAAGGTTTCGATCAATTCGATTTCCCGGTCTGTGTTACGGCTGTTACAAATTAAACCACCCAAGCGCACGCCACCGGTGTGAGCATACTTAAGAACACCACGAGCAATGTTGTTAGCAGCATACATCGCCATCATTTCACCAGATGTAACGATGTAGATTTCTTGTGCCTTACCTTCGCGGATAGGCATTGCAAAACCACCACACACAACGTCACCTAATACGTCGTAAGATACGAAGTCTAGGTTTTGGTAAGCACCATTTTCTTCTAAGAAGTTGATGGCGGTGATGATACCACGACCGGCGCAACCTACACCGGGTTCTGGCCCACCAGATTCTACGCAACGAACGTCACGGAAACCGGTTAACATTACTTCTTCGAGTTCGATATCTTCTACTGCACCACGTTCTGCGGCGAGGTGAAGAACGGTTGTTTGAGCCTTGCTGTGCAGCATCAAACGGGTGGAGTCAGCTTTAGGGTCGCAACCGACGATGAGGATGCGTTGACCCATTTCTGCCATAGCTGCTAAGGTGTTTTGGGAGGTGGTAGATTTACCGATACCGCCCTTACCGTAGAAAGCTATCTGTCTAATGTTTTCGTCTGTCATTGTTCGTGTTTCCCTGCAATTGGTTGGTTGGTGGGTCTGTGCGTTTGTCAGTTGCGTTCACGCCAGTTGAGCGACAGTAGTGAGCGCGTGTAGAGCATCGTTGGTAGCGTTGGCATAAATGCCTGCTGGGGGCGATCGCTCCACAGCCAAAATTATTGACAGTAAGTTCATCGATCTTCCTCGTTAAAATTTTTTTCTTTTGATTTTTTGTCCTTTGTCCTTTGTCATTTGTTTTGACAAAGAACAAAGAAAATTACGCGATTTACAAATACGTCATAATGTGTTTCAGCTTGCAAGATTCAATAGGACTTGATGTTGTTATTTGTCAACAATCAATGCATAAGTCCTATTACTTGTTCAAAATAGCGCCCTTCATATTTGTGACGCGATCTAGTGCAGCTTTGGTGTTTTCTGCTGACACTCCACGCACAGCCATTGCTTCACCGAGATGCTTGGCGATCGCATCGAAGTGTGGTTGCTGCAAGTTCATTCCAGCGTGGGTTTTGTCCATTGGACGACCGCCGTATTGCTTTGGCCCTTCAAATATTTGACCTAAGAAAGCAACTAGATGATTGCGTTGCTTTGCCATGTCTGTACCAGCAAAAATGGGATTGAGGAGGCTGTCTGCGGCAATGCGTTTGTGGAGTTCATCTACTACTTGTTCAATAGCTGGTTGTCCACCAATGTTGTCGTACAATGTGCTCATATCCTGTTCCTTTGAAGCGAGTTGGATGATGAAATTTGCAAGTAGGCGCTTAATCTTTTTGCCTATATGCTGTTAGCCGTCATAGCTAAATTAGCTATCGGTTGTCGGTAGGATTGAAGCATTGATGTGGAGACAATTATATGGTTCAAATCCTACTTTCTGTTCCTGGCTGAATGCATATTAGAGCGTATTTGTAGAATACGTTAAGTCCTACAGCAATTCCTAAACTGCTTCGACTACAAGGCTCTTGCTGACACGATCTTGTAATCTGGCTTCGATCGCAATTTTCAGAGTTGCTGTACTACTAGAACAGGAACCGCAAGCACCTTGCAGTACAACTTTAACGCGATCACCTTCTACATCATAGAGTTCTACATCTCCCCCGTCTGCAATGAGTACGGGTCTGACTTCTTCATCAAGAACTTTTTGAATTAGAGCAATCTTTTGGACGTTTGTTAGCGCTCGTTCCTTAGATGTAACAATTTCTGTGGCAACTTTTACGCCGTAATTGTTGAGAGCAGGTGAGGCGTATTCCTGTTGAACTGATCTAATAATATCATCAATGTTCGCCAGACAGGAACCGCATCCGCCACCAGCTTTTACATAATTTGTTACTTGTTCGGCATCCGTGAGATGATTTTCTAGAATCACGCGACGAATTTTGGACTCGCTGATGCCAAAGCAACTGCAAACTAATGCACCTTCATCATCATCATCGTGGGTAGCTAGAGGTATGCCACGATAGTTGTAGATAGCGGCTTCTAGAGCTTCTTGTCCCATGACAGAGCAATGCATCTTTGCTTCTGGTAAACCACCCAGGTAATCTGCAATGTCTTTATTGGACACTTTCAGGGCTTCGTCTAAGGTTAAACCTTTGACCATTTCGGTTAATGCACTAGAAGATGCGATCGCACTAGTACAACCAAAGGTTTGAAAGCGAGCATCTAGAATCTTATCAGATTCTACTTCCACTTTCAGGTGCAATCTCAGAGCATCGCCGCAAGCAATGCTGCCGATTTCGCCCGTTGCAACCTTAACTCCAGCTTCGCCCGTTTCTTCAATTTCTCCCTGATTCTTGGGATCGTAAAACAGTTCTAATACTTTATCGGTGTAGTCCCACATATTAAGTTCCGAGTGCTGAGTGGTGAGTGCTGAGTGGGGACAGGGGACAGGTGATAGGGAATAATCTGTTCCCTGTAACCTATTCCCTATTCCCTAATTAACGATGCGCCAATGCTTGTTCTTGTCCTTGCAACCAACCTGCATCATCATTTTTGAAGGGTGAGAGGGCGCGTAAACGTTCTACAATGCTGGGCATTACCTCTATTACTTGATCGATTTCGGCTTCTGTGGTGTAGCGACAAAGACTGAAGCGAATTGAACCGTGCAAAGTTGTATAGGGTAAGCCCATTGCCCGCAGGACGTGGGAGGGTTCCAGAGAACCAGAGGTGCAAGCAGAACCGGATGATGCACAGATACCGTATTTGTTCAATAACAGTAGAATTGCTTCACCTTCGATGTACTTGAAGCCGATATTTGTGGTGTTTGGCAATCTCTGCGTAACGTCACCGTTGACTACACAATCAGGAATTTTAGCGAGTAAAGTTTGTTCCAAGCGATCGCGCAGCTTTCTTTCTCTTGCGATCGCTTCTTCTAAGTGTAACAGTTCTAGTTCCGCAGCTTTGCCCAAGGCGATAATTGCTGGAACATTCTCAGTTCCCGCCCTACGTCCGCGTTCTTGGTGTCCCCCAAGAATGAAGGGACGGAACCGAACCCCGCGCCGAATATATAAAGCACCAATCCCTTTCGGACCGTGTAGCTTGTGACCAGACAGGGTTAACATATCTACGGTGCTAGTCTTCATATTCAACGGGATTTTTCCCACTGCTTGCACCGCATCTACATGGAAGATAGCACCAGATTCTTTGACGCGCAACCCAATTTGTTCAATCGGGAAAATCGTGCCAGTTTCATTGTTAGCATACATAATTGTCACCAAGGCGGTGTTACCCGTCAAGGAAGCTTCTAGTTCATCTAGATCCAGCTGCCCTTGATGATTTACTGATAGATAGGTAACACTATAACCTTGGGTTTCTAATTGTTTGCAGACATTGAGTACTGCTGGATGTTCAACTTGGGTAGTGACGATGTGTCGCTTTTCTGGTTGCGCTAACAGTGCGGCTCGAATCGCCGCGTTATCTCCCTCAGTACCACAACTTGTGTAGACAATTTCTGACTCATCGGCTCCCAGCATAGCTGCAAGTTGTTCTCTTGCGGTTCTCACTGCTTTACCGACTTGCCCACCAAAGGTGTGCATACTGGAGGGATTGCCGTAATAATCTGTGAGGTAAGGTAACATTACCTCTATAACTTCTGGGTCTACCTTAGTGGTGGCATTATTATCGAGATAGATGCAGTTATTTTGCATTGTTGTCTTCAATTAAGAATTAGGAATTATTTAATTAAGCTTCAGAACCCACTGATTGGGATTGACGCTTTTGCAACTGCTCAGAGTATTTCTGAGAATAGCTGTTAAACCAGCGTTCCCAGTAATCTTGTTTATTTGTTAATTTAGCGACTACGCGGTTGTAATTGGCAAACCAGCCTTCCCAGTAATCGCTAGGCTGCTTAACGCAACCGTCGCAGGTGGGACAACCAGCTTTACACTGAGGTACGGTATAAATGCTACCAACACAATTTGTACAAAGTTCAGGGTCAATCCAGTGCTGTCCGTCAACCACTTTAACTGCATTTGTGGGACATACCGTTAGACAGAGATTGCAGGAAATACACTGGCTAGTAAGAATTTGGTAAGCCATGATTTATTCTCCTTTTGGGAATGGGGCATTAGAGTCAGGGGAGAGGTTACAGGTGACAGGTGATAGGTAATAATCTCTCCCCTGTCCCCTGTAACCTATTCCCTATTCGTTATTCCCTAATTCCTTAACGTATTGCTCGTAGAACTCTAAAGCAACCTTTTCAATTACGTCGTAAGCTTCAATAGTCTTGATTCCAGCTTCTTGCAATTTTTCTTGAGGACAGTTACCAATCTTGGAGACTAAAACTGCTTTGCAATCTGCGATCGCTTTCATAATATGCTCAAAAGAAGCTTCTTCGCCGTATCCACCTTGGCAGTATTGGTCAATTTTGCGATGACCGACAAAGCGAACTTCGTTTCCACCCACTTCGTAAATTTGGAATTCTTTCGCATGACCGAAGTGTTGGTTGACTAATCCGCCGCCTTTGGTTGCTACTGCAACTAAAACTTTCGGACTGTTGGCAATTTTCTTACCAGCTAGCGCCTTATCTTTGGCTACTTTAAGTTCTTCTTTAAACTTCTCAATTCCTTCGTGAACAGTAGCGCGTTGTTCCATGTCATATTCGGGAGCCATTTCCAAGAATTTCTCTTTGGAAAACTCTTGGCTGCGGTCTTCTCCCAACAATCCGACTGCATCGGCACGACACTGGCGACAGTGACGCATCATTTTCATGTTACCAGAGCAGTTGTCTTGAACTTCTTTGAGTTCTTTGGGTGTGGGGCCGCGTTGACCTGTTAAACCGAAGTGTGTGCCATGTTCTGGTGCAGAAATCAATGGCATGATGTTGTGCAAGAATGCACCTTTCTCACGGATGACTCGATTCACTTCGACTAAGTGATGGTCATTAATTCCGGGAATCATCACGGAGTTAACTTTGCACAAGATGTCAGCATCTTTCAGGGCTTGCAATCCTTCCATCTGTCTTTCGTGGAGGATTCTTGCGCCTTCAATGCCTCTATAACGCTTGCGTCTGTAGTGAACCCAAGGATAAATCTTAGCACCGATCTCTGGATCTACCATGTTAATGGTGATCGTCACGTGATCTATATTTAATTGTTTAATGCGATCGATGTAGTCGGGCAGCATTAAACCATTGGTTGATAAGCAAAGCTTGATGTCTGGTGCTTGTGCTGCAATCAACTCAAATGTGCGGAAGGTTTTTTCTGGGTTCGCCAATGGGTCGCCAGGGCCGGCAATTCCCACAACTGTCATTTGCGGAATTTTACCACCAATGACCAAAGCTTTATGTGCAGCTTCTTCTGGTGTTAGCAATTCGCTAACTACTCCAGGACGGCTTTCGTTAGCGCAATCATATTTGCGGTTGCAATAGTTGCATTGAATGTTGCAAGCTGGTGCAACTGCAACGTGCATCCGGGCGTAGTGGTGATGAGCGTCTTCGCTGTAGCAGGGATGTTTAGCAATGCGTTCTTGGAGCTTTTCGTCTCTTTCCACGGTGGTGCTGCTGTTGCTGTCGCAGCCGCAATCACCGGATTTTGCTTGGGTTGGCGATTCCGTAGCGTTGGAGTTGAGGAGTCGTGTAGACGGTGATGTCATTGAGTTTCGCAAAAAGGTCGGTGGACTCGGCTGCCACTGTGGGAGATGCTGTTACTACTCTTTCATGCCCAGAATTGAAGTCGCGTCTTCCACACTGCCTGCAAACCCTTGGGTGAGGGCGACTTGTTTTCAAGTCAGGCAGGCGATAGATATCTGATGTTCGGCTGGTGTGTGTCAACGTTCGGTTCTTGGGTAGAATTTGTGCTTACAGCCGCGACTTCTCTTCACTTCAGGCATGGTGCTATGTCATCCCTCCACTCACCCTTCGCTTTGTTTTGTTTCAGAGCGTTGGGTGATTGGCGATATAAGATTTATAGCAGCCGTCTCCCAGCCAGATGTTGCGTCTCTCTAGGATAGAATTTATTGGATTTATTACTTTTGTACTCAAATACTAAAAACCCTAATTCTTCAAGCGTTACAAGAATTAAAAAACTTTTTTTCGGGTAGGGGTTCTAGTATTTTTTGGTTGGGGTTCTAGTGTTTATAGATAGGGGTTCAGGATTTCTTTGTACTCAGTCAAAACCCAATCCCAGTAAGGAATTTAATCTACTTGTAACTGGGTTTGGGTTATTTAAATGTGTACTCAGGTTGCCCTCAAATTCCGTCAAAAGCAGTAAATGCCAAGGGTTTGAGGGTGAAAAACTGGAGTAGTCTACATCGTTCTACTCCAGAAACGTGCGAAATTCAATTCTGTATCTAACATATCATTTTTTTGAGGGTAAAAATGCAATTCATATTTATTTAATTTTTGCTTTGACAATCATATTCAATTGTGGTTCTAAGTCTTGTCTGATAAGCGATATGAGGTAATGAAAATAGGTGTGTTGCTGCATATCATTTTCAAAAAACTTAACTTTTACTTCTTTTCTTTGATGATTGCAATGAGGAGATGGGTAGGAAACTGTCGGATTTTGTGTTTGAGAGAAACAACAAACTATAATCTAACATGATTGAGCGATCGCAATGAATTTTCTGAATTGCTCATTACAAACCTTAGCAAAAAACTTAAACCCCTTCCCGTTTTGGGAAGGGGCAAAATTTCAAATCAGGCGAGTGGTGCTACTTAACTTCTATAAACGAGATTATGTTATCGAAGTCAGCCCCAACGGATTTATAATCACCAGCGCTAAACTCACGGCATCGACCACCAGTTTCATGTTGGCAGACACGTACTACAGTACCTGATGGTACACTTAATGAGCTAATAGCGTCATTTCCCACAACCTTTAAGTCGCCTTGGTTGGCTTTGTATACTCCTGGAGTTGTAGAAAAAGACTGGGAAGAACCAGCAGAATTAGCATCTCTGTAGACCTTAACCACCTTGACTGACGGTGTGTAGGAGAGCTTGTAGATGGTGCCGCTATAATCATCCGAAATTAACAAACTACCTTGTTGATCGACTACCATATCTACGGGTCGCCCCCAGATTTCTTGTGTTCCTGGAACTAGCCAACCGTTGACTAAATCCATCTCCTGCTCTGGAGTCTTTGTGCTATTGTTCCAGGGAAAGTAAGCTATTTTGTAGCCCGTTTTCTTCTGTCGATTCCATGAACCATGCAGCCCCGCCACTGCCCCATTTGAGTACAGGCTGGGAAAGTTGGTATTTTGTAAAAATGTTAGTCCCAAGGGAGCGGAATGGGCTTGGATACCCTTGCTAATCCTGTCCATTGCATTGCAATTAACCTTGCCATTAGCATTGAACTCATAGTCGCGGTCAAAGGGCATATTGTTCACGCCATTTGAAGTATCAGGATTGGGGTTGCAAAATGGCCAACCATAGTTACCGCCATCTCGAACTCGCGTAAACTCCTCTGGTGGGTGGTTATCCACGTAGGAAGGGATAATTTTACCGTAATTGCCACTGCCATCGTTGAAGGGATAGGCAATGTTATCTCGATTATTAACAACTACCCAAAGGTCATTTGTGTTAGGCAAGAATGCTAATCCTTCGGCATTACGTAAGCCTTGGGCAAACAGCCGCCGATTGCTTCCATCTGCGTTGTACTGGTAAACTGCACCACGCACTGGGTTACTAACAGTATCTTCCTTGCAGGCATTGCAGGTAGAGGCAATGGACACATACAGTTTGTGGTTGGCATCAAGGGCGATGTTTTTCAGTTCGTGACCATAAGCGCCTTTGAGTTCTCCTGTACTGCTGTCTGGTAAACCAGTTACAACAATTTGACGATTTTTTGCGGTTAAGTCTCCAGAGTTGTAGATGAAACGGTTAATTTGATGAGTTTCAGAGATATAAACGTATGTGGTGTTGTTTATCTTATGAAACACAATGTCGTGTGGCTTGCGTAGGCCCGTCACAAAGTCCGAAATAATTGGGTCTTTGCTGCCATTTGGCCGGACAATTAATACTTTATTCGTACTGGGTTGTGATACTAAAAGATCCCCATTGGGAGCCACTGCCATAAAGCGAGCTTTGTTAATGCGAGCATAAACAGCGATGGAGAAGTTGGGGGGTACTTTCAAGTAACGGTTAATATTGAAGGGTGCATAGTTCATGCTACTAGGCACTTTGAGTTTGGTTTCAACAGACGCAGCAGGCGGTTGGCCCAACGCTGCGGCGGAAAAAACCTCTAAGGATATTAAACTAGCAACTGAAGGGATCAAACTAAGTAGCGACGCAGATAATATACGTCTGAGCATTGGTATTTGGTTTAGGGAAAACATAACCATTCTGAACTTTTCTCTAGCCTGGTAGTGATGTATTTGACACGTAACTCTCGGCTAGCCGATTTTTCCGAGAGCCAGAACAAACATTACTCAGGGTACTTATTTTTGAAAACACTTTGTTAAATATCTTTATGTAGTACATATACTGCTATTTTTCCTAACTCATCAAAAAATGGGTGAACCAAGAGTTGCAAAGAAAGGCATAGCGATCGCTCTTTTCAACTAAAATAGTCTTCAACACCAACGTAATTATCACCATTGCGCCTAGCACAAGAGCTTGCACAGAGGGTATTACAGCGTTATTTCCCTATCAATAAGCCAAATTGGTATTTGAACAACCATAAGCGCTCAAAACTTGGTTTTTCTCAAAGAATTGATTGAACCTGGTAAAATGCGTTTGGTAATTGAGCGCACATATCTCTTGGTATAATTAGCGGCATCTCATGGTTATAGCTAGAGTAAATGTGCAGGAAAATTGCGTAGGCGCAGTTAGCAATTGATCTAAAAAACCAAGTCGAAACCTAATCCCCTTCCCGGCGCGGGAAGGGAGAAAATTCAAAGTCTCTCTCCATTTAGGCTACGGTGTACACACATCTTTATAGAAAACCAAAATCGTCGTAGATCCCCCTAAATCCCCCTTAAGAAGGGGGACTTTGAGAGCTTTTTGCCCCCCTTTTTAAGGGGGGTTGGGGGGATCAAAAGCTTGTGGCGCAACTCTAGAAGACTTGTGTGTACACCGTAGCCTTTTAGGAGAGAGATTTAGAGAAAGGTTCTTCAGATACCTGTGATATTTCTGCAATAACCCTGAAATCTGGAAACATTACTCCAGCTAGTGGATATACTCGTAATCAAAATCTCAACAGAAGCGAGTATTATGCTGGACTGGTTAGCTATTTGGGGTGTAACTCAGGCCGCCGGGTTGATTTTTAAACCCATTCTGGAAGACTTAGCCAAGGATGCTGCTAAAGATTGGGCTAAAGATTTATTAAAAGGCATCCCTGGCAAGATTGTGCAGAAACTTAAGAAGGAAGACATAGAAATTGCTGCTGGTAAAGCCTTAAAGGAATTTTTGCAACCAGGGCGAACGCACGGGATTTCTGAAACCCTTGCTGGGCAAGGATCTTGATGAAAAAATAGGCTAAATTAAAAAACGCCAAAACCCTTGCTATTAAAGGATTCTTATACTTTAGATGCGTTTGCCCTGTTTTTGCAACTGATGCAGCAGCAGTTAAAGGTTCGTTGCAAACTTGCTGAAACTGAGATTAAAGAGTACACCAAAGACATCCAGAAATTTATCAGCGAGAAGTCGGTTACAGAAATTCTTGGTCAGGCTTTTGATATTAACTGTGAATCTCTAGACGCTAAAACCCTAGAAGATAGTTGGAACAGGCTGCAATTAAAATCTCTGCCACCTAAGTTTAACTGGCAATCAATTACAGAACAGTATTTAACACAAGTCCAAGAACTTCTTTTAGATTCAAAAGAGTTACACCATATCCTAGAATTACAAAAGTTATCTGATATTGAAATAAATACCAAAGAAATTGCTGGCGTTATTGTAGATTTTAATTTAGTTAAATATCAAGAAGGAATCCGCGAGCGCTATGGCAATCTCAAGTTAGATAGCTTAGATACTAGCGGATATGCCTATAACGAACTGAAATTATGGCGGATTTTTACTGCTCAAAATGTCCGGGAAGCTCATCAAGTCTTACCACAAGTTCACGAACTGCCTAAAGAACATCTTAGACGGCTGCGAGAAAGTGACCAAGTAGAAGCTGTTGAATTAGAAGAGTTAGAACGCCACAAACGGGTTTATTTTGAACAGCCGATCCGTTCAGTTTTAGATGTTGTCAATAAAAAGCAAGATTATAAATATATTGTGATTTTGGGCGACCCTGGTTCAGGTAAGTCTACATTGTTGCAATTTCTGGCTTTGAATTGGGCTGAGTCACCACTGGATAATGTTATCTTATTACCAATTCCCTTGCTAATTGAGTTACGCACTTATATGCGGCGGCGGGAAGACAAAGAGTGCAATAATTTTCTAGAGTTTTTTCATCAATGTAGTGGTGCTGTTCATCATCTCAATCAGCTTGAACTAGATAAACAATTAAAAGCTGGTAATGCCTTAGTGATGTTTGATGGTTTGGATGAGGTATTTGATCCTGGGAAGCGAGAAGATGTAATTACTGATATTCATCGCTTTACTAATGACTATCCTGATGTGCAGGTAATTGTCACTTCTCGGATTATTGGCTATAAACCGCAACGATTGCTTAATGCTGAGTTTCGCCACTTTATTTTACAAGATTTAGACTCAGAACAAATTCAGGATTTTATCTACCGTTGGCATGAGTTAACTTTTACCGATGCAGTAGATAAAGTGAGAAAACGGGAACGGCTACAAAGAGGAATTGAAGCTTCCAAATCTATTGCAGAATTGGCGGGAAATCCTCTGCTGTTGACGATGATGGCAATTCTGAATCGGAATCAAGAGCTACCAAGAGATAGAGCCGAGCTTTATAATCAAGCATCGCGGGTGTTGCTGCATCAATGGGATGTGGAACGTGCTTTGACAGAAGATAAGAGGTTAGATCCCAAGACTATTGATTATAAAGATAAGCAAGCGATGCTGCGTCAGGTTGCTTATCTTATGCAAACTGGTGATAAAGGTTTGGCTGGTAATTTGATTAATGAAAATGATTTAGTCAAAGTTCTGACTGATTATCTCAAAACCATAGAGTTTGATAAACCCAGAGAAGCTGCGCGGGTGATGATTAATCAACTGCGGACTCGCAACTTTATGTTATGTTTCTTGGGTGCGGATTATTATGCTTTTATGCATCGGACATTTTTAGAATATTTCTGTGCTTGGGAGTTTGTCTGGCAGTTTAAAGAAACGCAAACGCTGAATATTGAGGAACTTAAGAATGAAGTTTTTGGAAAACACTGGCAAGATGAAAGTTGGCATGAAGTCTTGCTGCTAATTGCGGGAATGATTGAGCCAAGATTTGTTGGGGAGATTCTTGATTATTTAATGGCGCAAGATGGCGAAGAGGAAAAGTTTGTCAATCTCTTTTTAGCCGCTAAGTGTCTTTTAGAGGTGAGAAATCGCTCGGCTATCGCGTTAACAGCTACTCAATTACTTGACAAGCTCAAACACTTAACTAAATATGACCTCTGGTACTATTACGTCCTCTATGCAGATGAAGAAACTAATTTAGTTCTGGAAATTCGTACTCAAGCAGTTACAGCAATTGCAACGACCTGGCAAGAATCTCCCGACACCAAAACCTGGCTCAAAGAACGCGCTACCCAGGATGATCACGAAGATGTACGAGGTGCAGCAGTCGAAGAGTTAGCAAAGAACTTCAAAGATGACCCCGACACCAAATCCATCCTCAAAGAATGCGCTACCCAGGATGATAACTGGGATGTGCGAGGTACAGCAGTCCAAGAATTAGTTAAGAACTTCAAAGATGACCCCGACACCAAATCCATTCTTAAAGAACGCGCTACCCAAAATGATTACTTGATTATGCGACGTGCAGCAGTCCAAGAATTAGTTAAAAACTTCAAAGATGACCCCGACACTAAATCCATCCTCAAAGAACGTGTTACCCAGGATGATCACTGGTTTGTGCGAGGTGCAGCAGTCCAAGAATTAGTTAAGAACTTCAAAGATGACCCCGATATCAAATCCATCCTCAAAGAACGTGCTACCCAAGATGATCACGAAGTTGTGCGACGTGTAGCAGTTCAAGAATTAGCGAAGAACTTCAAAGATGACCCCGACACCAAAACCTGGCTCAAAGAACGCGCTACCCAGGATGATAACTGGGATGTGCAAGGTGTAGCAGTTCAAGAATTAGCGAAGAACTTCAAAGATGACCCCGACACCAAAACCTGGCTCAAAGAACGCGCTACCCAGGATGATCACGAAGATGTGCGAGGTGTAGCAGTTCAAGAATTAGCGAAGAACTTCAAAGATGACCCCGACACCAAAACCTGGCTCAAAGAACGCGCTACCCAGGATGATCACGAAGATGTGCGAGGTGTAGCAGTTCAAGAATTAGCGAAGAACTTCAAAGATGACCCCGACACCAAAACCTGGCTCAAAGAACGTGCTACCCAGGATGATCACGAAGTTGTGCGACGTGTAGCAGTCGAAGAATTAGCGAAGAACTTCAAAGATGACCCCGACACCAAATCCATCCTCAAAGAACGCGCTACCCAGGATGATCACGAAAATGTGCGACGTGTAGCAGTTCAAGAATTAGCTAATAACTTCAAAGATGACCCCGACACCAAATTCATCCTCAAAGAACGCGCTACCCAGGATGATCACGAAGATGTGCGACGTGTAGCAGTCGAAGAATTAGCGAAGAACTTCAAAGATGACCCTGACATCAAATCTATCCTCAAAGAACGCGCTACCCAGGATGATCACGAAGTTGTGCGACGTGTAGCAGTCGAAGAATTAGCGAAGAACTTCAAAGATGACCCCGACATCAAATCTATCCTCAAAGAACGCGCTACCCAGGATGATCACGAAGATGTGCGAGGTGTAGCAGTCGAAGAATTAGCGAAGAACTTCAAAGATGACCCCAACACCAAAACCTGGCTCAAAGAACGCGCTACCCAGGATGATCACGAAGATGTGCGATATGTAGCAGTTAAAGAATTAGCGAAGAACTTCAAAGATGACCCCGACATCAAATCTATCCTCAAAGAACGCGCTACCCAGGATGATAACTGGGATGTGCGACGTGCAGCAGTCCAAGAATTAGCTAAACACTTTAAATATCAGCCTGAGTTGTTTGACATCTACTACAACTGCGCTGTTAATAACCCCTTTGAGCGCGAGGAAGATTATGAAACCAACCCTCGGTACATTGCACTGGAGATAATTATCAAGCAATTTCCTCAGCATCCCCAAACTTTACCACTGTTGCGCGATCGCACAAAGAATGACCCAGATGAGCAAGTGCGGGAATTTGCTCAGAAGAAGTTGGCACAATTAGAGAAGTAAAACAGTTGCAAAAACATGAACAACACAGAAGTTCGTCAGCAAATTAACCAATATTTAGATGTATTATCTTCAGAACGCCTACAACTGGTTGCTGATTTTTTAGCATATCTGGCAGATAAGGAGAGTGAAGATGCTACCCAAGAGTTACTTGATATCCCTGGATTTATTGAATCTTTTGAAGAAGGTAAAAAAGATATTGCTGAAGGTCGGGTAAAAAGCTGGAGAACAATTCGGTCTGATGTATAACGTTGTGTTATCCGCTAAAGCCGAGGAGATTTTTGCTACAGCAGACCAAGCTTTAGCCAAAAAAGTTGCTAGATGCTTTGAGCAACTAGAACAAAATCCTCGGTTTCATCCTAATGTTAAACCTCTCAAAGGTGACTTTGCAGGTTATTATCGCTATCGCATTGGTAACTATCGAGTAATTTATCAAGTTGATGATGCAACAAATCAAGTTATGGTAACTACTATTGCTCATCGACGGGAAGCTTATGAATAAATATGAAATATACAATCGTGATTCAATGGTCAGAAGAAGATCAATGTTATGTGGCTTTGCTACCTGAGTTTACGGATATAATGCAGCCTTGCACTCACGGAGAGACTTATGAAGAAGCTCTTAAAAATGCTCAAGAAGTTTTAGAAATGCTGATTGAATCATCTTTGGCTGACGGTGAACTTCTCCCAGAGCCTAAGACGCTAGGAAAGTCTTTGGAAGTTGCATAAAATTTAGGAATTAAAAAGGTAGCTTATGAACACATCTGTAAATACAGCCAAAGTCTACGATGAAATTATAGAGTTTATTGCTGCGGGAACCACTCCCCAAAGTGTTATCGATTTCAAACTATCAGATGCAGCCAAAGACCGTTTAGAGGATCTTGTTTACCGCGCAAAAACTGAAGGTCTTACAGGAAGTGACCAGCGAGAGTTAGATCATTTTCTCACGCTAGAGCATATTATGCTACTAGCAAAAGCAAAAGCTCGTCAGTACATCAGCGCGGAGTAAGTACTCAAAGTGTCTCGTCCATATATTAATGCAGAATTGCGGCGTTTAGTTAGCGATCGCGCTGCCCATCTATGCGAGTATTGTTTATATCCAGAATTAGACGGCTTAGGTTTTCAAGTTGACCATGTAATAAGTGTCAAACACGGTGGCTCAACAAAGTCTGAAATAGCTGATTAACCAGGGTTTTACCCCACCCTAACCCTCCCCTTGTAAAGGGGAGGGGACTAGATTTCTTATTTCCCCCCTTTATAAGCTACGGTGTACACACATCTTTTTGCTGAGTGCAAAATGTCTATTGATCCCCCTAAATCCACGCCACTTGCTCATGGGGGAAACCCCCAAGACCGCAGTGGCTCCCCTTAAAAAGGGGGACTTTGAGAGCTTTTTGCCCCCCTTTTTAAGGGGGGTTGGGGGGATCAAAAGCCTGTGGCGCAACTCTAGAAGACTTGTGTGTACACCGTAGCTTTTATAAGGGGGGTAATTCAACAGCAATAGCAAGGGGAATTAAGGGATGAGGTGCAATGAGTGTAAAACAGATAAATAAATAGGTTATGATGTGCGATCGCATTCACCAATGGGAATTATATACTTAGCAACTATTGCTACTTCACCATTAGAACTCCCAAGGTACATATACGATGGCCTATCAAAATATTGCAGCCACCCTTTCGCCACAAGATATCCAAGAAATTAAAGCCGCGCTACAGACAGTCCAAAGAAAGATGCCCTTTCTGATTACTCTCAGTACAGAAGAACGGCGAAAGCTGGTAAAAATGGGCGATAAAAGCCTAGCCTTTGTGAACAATAGCATTACTGCTGCTCAGTCTAACCGTGAAATTCTTCCAGCCACTTTTGACGTTGAGGAACTGGTTCAAGATTATCAATTAGCTGCTGCGCTTACTGAACTTTTAACCTCAATGCAGCAACTAACCGAACAGGTAGATGATACCCTAATGGCTGTCGGTAGTGAAGCGATGACTAGCAGTTTGACTGTTTATGATTACGTGAAGACTGCATCAAAAAAGACTCCAGGTTTAAAAACTGTTGCCGAACAGTTGGGCGAACGTTTTAAAGCTATTGGTAAAGGGAAATCTGCAAAAACTCCCGTCTCTTGATAAATTAATACTCATCGGCAAGTCTCATATCATTTTCAAAAATCTTCGCAACAAATAAATTTGCGGTAGGGGTGTACAAGTGTACGCCCCTATTTTGTTTATCCACCTCTGAACTCAATATGGTTCGGTTAAGATCCCCCCGCCTGCGGCGACCCCCTTAAAAAGGGGGTAAAAGATGGTTAAAAGCCCCCCTTTTTAAGGGGGGTTGGGGGGATCTTCAGACATATTAAAGCGTTAACCAAACCGGTATTGCCTCTGAACTCCGTCAACGAGTATTTGAACCGGATGAATCCACTTTTTATCTCCGTCAACGAGTATTTGAAGCGGATGAATCCACCTTTTATCTCCGTCGACGAGTCTTTGAACTGGATGAATCCACCTTTTATCTCCGTCAACGAGTATTTGAACCGGATGAATCCACCTTTTATCTCCGTCGCCGAGTATTTGAACCGGATGAATCCACCTTTTATCTCCGTCAACGAGTATTTGAAGCGGATGAATCCACCTTTTATCTCCGTCGACGAGTCTTTGAACCGGATGAATCCACCTCTACAAGTTTCTTGAGTAGGGGCGCTATGAGAACATTTACCTATTCTACTTTTCTAAGATTTTGCGATCGCTATTCCCATACATCTATATAATAAGAAAACAGTCACGATGAGCGATAACTATATTTGGAAACGTATATCTGCATACAGACAGCAAATCCTAAAAGAAAATAAAGAAACCTGTCTTTCGCTCAATCAAATAATAGGATACTAATAGTAGTAGCATATACAGAAAATCAATTTCTAGCTTCATGTAAATCATATTTGAGTGCATCTGAGTACAACTTAATATATTGCAAAATATCTTGACGAAATCTTAGCAAAGGCTTACGGGTAAAGTTTCTTGTAGCGTGAACAGAAATTCTTAACCCCTGCCCCAAAAATACTAGTACCCCTATCGTTAAATACCAGCGCCCCTAACCCCAGACAAATTTTAACTTTATGTTAAGTCGGGGTTTCGGCGTTTGAGTACAACCTTAATCAATCCAATAAATCCAATCAGCATTGGGTTTTCTATCGAGTTGGAAGTCACCTGATATAAGCATAAAAATAGCAGATGACTCATTTACCAGATAGACATTACCGATGCAACAGTCTTTAGACAGTATTAGCGATCCCCCCAGTACCAAAACGCAGGATTCTGCACATACATCCATGCTGAAGAATTTACTCTCTGGCGTTTTTTTTGAGCCATTATTGAGTGATTTTCGCATTATCTTTGAGCGTGATCCCGCAGCCCGGAATTGGCTAGAGGTGGTGTTTTGCTATCCCGGATTGCACGCACTCTGTTTGCATCGTCTTGCTCACTGGTTACATGGTCGAGGAGTGGGTTTTATCCCCCGCTTTATTTCTCACTTGGGGCGATTTTTGACAGGGATTGAAATTCACCCAGGTGCAGAGATTGGCCAGGGCGTGTTTATCGACCACGGAATGGGAGTAGTCATTGGCGAAACTGCGATCGTGGGCGACTACACACTGATTTACCAGGGCGTTACCCTTGGCGGAACTGGTAAAGAAACTGGTAAGCGTCATCCCACTGTGGGCAAAAATGCAGTGATCGGGGCGGGTGCGAAAGTTTTAGGTAATCTGCAAATTGGCGATCGCGTCCGTATTGGTGCAGGTTCCGTTGTCTTGCGGGATATCCCCAATGATTGCACAGTTGTGGGAATTCCCGGTCGAATTATTTCCCGAAATGAAAACGCCAGCCTTTCTCCTTTAGAACATGGAAAGCTACCCGATATGGAAGCAACCGTGATTCGTTCTTTGCTCTCGCGCGTTGAGCAACTCGAAAAACAACTGCAAACTTTAGGCGTTAAGAGTCATTAGTCATTGGTCATTTGCAAATGACAATAGGACAACTGACAAAGGACAAAGGACAAATGACAAATCACGTTTTGCAGATTCCTCGGAGCGATCGCTGGCGAATCTATCACCGATTGCAAGAGTTAAAAATAAATAGCTCTTGTCCACCCGATGGTTCTTTACGAGTGCAAGTGAACAATTTGCTAGAAATAATTCTAATTCGCAGTACAGTTATGCAATTTCTCGCTTCTCGCAAAGAATTATTAGAGTGGCTAGAGCGTTGCTGGCATTACAGCGATGAATCATGAATCTTCTCATTAATCTTGAATTCATGACGCAATCACTGAACTTTATCCTTTTTGTTCATGGATGCACAAAGCCCAAATAGCTTTAGAGTTTGAAGCTACTGTATGCTTGCAGAATTTATTGCAGACTGAGATGGATTAGATGAGGTTTAGATTTTGTTTCTTCTGCTAAATCTAAAATTCTCCTGACATATAGCAACAATTAAAAATGCGAAATTCCCAAATAAAAATTGGAATTTCTGATTTTTAAGTTTTTCCCAAATTAAGAAATTGAAAGTTCAATCAATTATGGCGACTCGGAACAGAGATATAAAACTCCTCAATTATTTGCACAATGAACTTGAACTTTCAAATGCCGATATTGCTGTAGCTCTGCGACACCGTGAATTAGAAAATGGCCCATTACCGATGCTCCTCTGGCAGTATGGTTTAGTTGATTTGGAGCAGCTAGGAAAGATTTTTGATTGGCTAGCAGACCACAGTTAGCTAGTTTGTACCCCTTAGCTTTAAGTAGCATTATCTGCCTAAATTACACCCAAATGCTCTAGAAAATCTGAGGTTACTAAGATGATTACATCCTTAATTGCTGGATTCTGTGTTTTACTTTGTTCAGGGTTTGCTAATAGTTATATTAGTTCATTGCTACTCGAAGAGGTTTCAACTGACATCGGTAAAAACGATTAGTAAATTATACATTGTTTTAGTTCCCTGTCATACAGATGTGATGCTGCTAATAAGTCAATAATTAAGGATCATGTATCCTACATTATGAATTGTGATATTTTTAGCATTTGCCATCGCTGGGGATTGTAGAGAGAAAGGATATTAAGAATACTTCCAAGAGAGGGATATTTGCAATGAATCAAATCATAATTAATGACACTACACTACGTGATGGTGAACAAGCGGCAGGTGTTGCTTTTACCCTAGAAGAAAAAGTTGCGATCGCTAAATTTCTCGATGCCATTGGTATTCCCGAATTAGAAGTCGGTATACCAGCAATGGGTGACGAAGAAACACGTGCGATCGCTGCAATTTCTGATTTAGGTTTACAAGCAAAACTCCTCGGCTGGAACCGCGCCGTCATCTCAGATATTAAGGCTTCTATTGCTTGCGGTATGAACCGGGTGCATATCGCCATTCCCGTCTCTGGTATCCAAATCGCCGCTAAATTCCACGGTCAATGGCGAGTAAGTTTGCAAAAACTCAAAGACTGTATTAGCTTCGCCGTCGATCAAGGTCTTTGGGTAGCAGTCGGCGGAGAAGATTCTTCCAGAGCTGATGAAAACTTCCTTTTAGATGTAGCGCTTTATGCCCAAGAATGGGGTGCATCCCGGTTCCGCTTCTGCGACACCGTAGGAGTTCTCGACCCTTTCACCACCTACACCAAGGTTAAACGGCTGGTTTCAGCTTTGATGATTCCCCTAGAAATCCACACCCACAATGATTTTGGTCTGGCAACAGCCAACGCTCTTGCGGGTATCAAAGCCGGAGCCTTATCTGTGAATACCACAGTCAACGGATTGGGTGAAAGAGCGGGAAACGCAGCTTTAGAAGAAGTTGTGATGGCAATCAAACGCATCTATGGCGTTGATTTAGGCATCGACACACCCAGTTTGCTGGAACTGTCTCAACTAGTTGCAGCCGCATCAGGAGCTAGCGTACCACCTTGGAAAGCGATCGTTGGCGAAAATACTTTTGCTCACGAATCTGGTATCCATGCTCACGGGGTATTGCAGAATCCCACTACCTACGAACCATTTGCACCAGAAGAGGTGGGTTGGGAACGGCGTTTAGTATTAGGCAAACATTCTGGACGGCATTTAGTTGCTAACTTGCTAGAACAGCATGGAATTTTCTTGAACTCCCAAGAAACCCAATCTGTTTTAGATGCAGTGCGCCATCAATCGGTACAGAAAAAACGCAGCCTGACGACAGAAGAACTTTTGAATTTGGTCAGAGAACAGAGGTACTCTCATGCAACGCGATGAATTAGAGCTAAACTTGCCACCCGCTTTTGAAATTGGTGAAAAAGTCAGAGTTCGGAAACTGCTCAAGAACGATGGTACTTTCCCAGGTAAAGAAGTCGGGCAAGTTTTAGTGAACAAAGGAGATATCGGCTACATAGCCAGTATAGGAACATATTTGCAGACTTCCTATATATATGCTGTGCATTTCTTGGAAACAGGATTCGTCGTCGGCTGTAAGAAAAAAGAACTAGAATCTGTTGAGGAATCTCATGAAAGTAATGCTACGCATGAATGATGCCGGTACTTTAGTAGTCTACGTTGCTAAAAAAGACCTAGAAGAAGAAGTCGTCAAACAAACCGATGGAAATGATGGCAAGATTCTCACCCTAGCAAATGGTTGGGAATTAGAATTTCGTGATTTGCCAGATACAGCAAATTTACCCCAAACAGTAGAAGCTAAACGCCTCGCTTAAAAAATGGGGAGTAAAGAAGGGAATAGGTTATAGGTTACAGGGTACAGATTATTCCCTATAACCTGTCACCTGTCACCTCTCCCCCAATCCCCAATCCCCAATAACTTTTTATCAATCATGGGTGACAAGTATTTGACGTTATCAGAATTGAACCTTGAGGGACAGTTACTAGGTTTTGTTGGTGGTGAACCAGGAAAATATAAATATATGCAATTGGCAGTTCCATCTGGAAATGTGGAAATTAAACTGCCTAAAGAGTTGCGCCGATTACTAAGTTCATCTTTAATTCCTGGCCAGCAAATTCGCGTTTGTGGCCATAGTAAGATAGATTCGCGCACAAGTAAAATTAAAATTAAAGCCTATCGGGTGACACCAATTGATGGGTGTCCAAAGCAAGAGTTACCACCTCAAAGCAAAGCGAGGATTATGGTATGTCAAAAGGGCGGTTGCCTGAAACGTGGTGGTAAAGGGTTATTATCAGAATTAGAAAAAACTTTGTGCGATCGCGGTTTGTTAGACAAAGTTACCATTGAACATACGAGTTGCCAAAAATGCTGTAACAGCGCTCCCAACTGTGTTTTACACCTTGGTAAAAAGAAATACAAGAATATTCACCCTGAAGCGATCGCAACTTTGCTAGAAAATCACTTAACAGAGTAATAATCTTCTCTAGCTATTCTTAAAATAATACATAACTTTGTAGGGGTAAAAATTTTACCTCTATTTGTTGTAAGTATCGTCTATATAGCACTCTTGGCAAACTGCGATCGGCTAAGTTATAACTGCTGCAACGCTTGTAATATCGAATACAAATATAACTTATAAAGTTTTTTGTAGTCTTGTTCAGGCTGGATTACAACCCTCATTATTGTGTATAAATCTCTGCAAATACAGCACTTCCGGCTGTTATGAGGTACAGTAGCAGCAATTAGCAAACCAGTTTCTTAAATGTTGAGGATTTATTAAGTCGAGTGCAACTGATATTAGTTTATCAACCATTTCTGTTGTAGTTGGAGCAAAACTGCGTAAGAAAGATTTGAGTTGTGACCACCATAATTCAATTGGATTAAAATCGGGAGAATATGGGGATAAACAAAGAACTGAAGCGCCGACAGCTTCAATCATTGGCACAATTGAATCGAGTTTATGCGCGGATAAATTATCCATCACTACGACTGCTCCTGACCATAACTCTGGTACTAAAAACTTCTCAATAAATACATCATTTGCAACGCCATCCATTGAATTATTCATTGTCATTAATGCGACTACTTTTTTAATACTAATTGCTCCAATTACTGTAACTTTTGATCCCCGATAGAAGGGGTTAAGAGAGTAAGCTCTATATGTTTGACCTTTTCCCAAAAATCTAATCTTAAATTCAGGACTCTCTCCGTGCCTGCTTGGGTACTCCGCTTTGTTTTTTTTTCCGATTTAATCCTAATTTCTGTAACGCACGACACATTGCACTTCGACCTACGAAATTGCCAGTCTTGTCTGCAAATAATTCACACAATTCTATTAATGTTGCATCTGGATGTGATGCAACTAATTCTGTCAACTCTATGTCAGCATTTGTTAGATGACTAAATTGTGGCTTTCCTCGCGGCTTGGATTGTAAATTTCCTTCAACTTTTTGTTGTTTTACAAGCTTTTGGACTAAACTATTTGAGACGGAAAATATATTAGCTACTTTCCTGATTGAGATGTTTTTCTGAAGATGTGCCGCAACTATTTTTTCTCGAAGCTCGACAGAGTATGACTTCATTTAAAAGTATTTATATTTTAATCTAGTGTACCTTATAACAGACGGAAGTGCTGTATCTTAAAATAGCTAAAAATCAATGTCTTTGTTTAGTAATTTACTCAACCTACATTCAGGAAGTAAGCCGCTTGAAGATTTTTTTACTGAAATTGTTGCTTATTTTCTGTCCCTGAATAACGATATTTTAATTGATTGGCTAAAACATCACTCAATCATTAGTGATGATAATTATTCCAGCGTCAAGATTTCAACCCAACAAGAACACAAAGGACTTGAAAGCCATACTGAAGATAGTAGATTGGACATTGTAATTGAACTATCAGATGGTTTAAATACAGACGTAATATTTATTGAATCAAAAATTGGTTCTACAGAAATACCGGGACAATTAGAAAAATATGCTGATATTTTGAGTAATTTATCAAATGTTAGACATCGAATTTTAATTTACATCACCCGTGATTATGACCCAAAAGAAGAAATCAAGCAATATGATTGTGATCCAAAACCGACAATCAAAGAGTATTGCCTTAAGTTACCACCCAAGATTAATTTCTTCCAACTGAGGTGGTATCAGTTTTATAGCTTCTTGAAAGAACGCACGTCTGATATCTTAACCCAAGAAATATTAACTTTCATGAGGAATAACAGAATGTCTTATACAAATCAATTTTCATCAGTTGACTTATTGACAATGGTGAACTTTAACAAAACTTTCAAGCTTATGGAATCAACCATTAGTGAAGAAGTTAAAAAAGAACTCAAGGAATCTTTCGCTGGTATAAATAAACACGAAATAGATGGTTTGTATCAATGGAAATCTAAAAATAGATATATAATAGGTACTAGTTTATCTAACAGAAGAGGGGATTTATGGTGTGGTCTTGGATACTTCAATTTAAATCCAAATAATTTAAATGATTATCCATATATCGGGATATTTTTGGAGGTTTCTCCTGGTTTTGTAGAACGCCCAAAAACTATTGAATCCATGCAGAACGTAATTAACGATAAACCCAATATATGGACTCCTGAGAACTTAACTATTTTGCCAGCATGGTCAGCTATATTTTATCGAAAAAGCCTACAAGAATTTTTATCTGAAAAAGACCAGCTATCTGCTATTAAATTATTTTTTCAAGAATCAATAGAGGAATTAAAAACGGTTCATAAACAGTATTTCAACTCTCTTCGGAAGGGTGTAACTATCGAAGCAACTACAGAAGGTGATAAAGAAGAAGACCCAAACACCTCATCATCCTCTATCGCAGAAGTTTAATCAGCTACAGCTATATTAAGATAAAAATAACTCTGCATTCTCGTAGTTGTTATGAGCCTTACCACTGCTAAACGCTTTACTATAGCTGAATATCACCGTCTAGCTGAACTCGGCTTCTTTGAGGAGAATGACCGAGTTGAGCAATTAAGGGTGAAATAATCCAGATGGCAGCAAAAGCTACACCGCACTCTGTTTGTGAAACACGCCTAGAGCGAGAATTATATAAACTAGTAGGCATCGCGCAACCCTGCGAGGACAACAGCCAATTACTTTGTCTAACAACAGTGAGCCTGAACCAGATAGAGTAATTGCAAAAAATAGAGATGATGACTATCTAGCAAATCATCCCAGCCTATCTGATATTTTACTCTTAATTGAAATTGCTGATTCATCCTTAAAATACGACCAGGAGGAAAGGCTACCTATTTATGCAGAAGCGAAAATTTATGATTATTGGATATTTAATTTAGTAGATAATTATCTTGAGTGCTACAGCGAACCTTATCAAACTTTGCAATTTAAATTTGGCTATCGCCGCAAGTTAATTTATCTGCCAAATGAATCAGTTAACCTGCCCTGTTTTTCTGAATTTTCGCTAGATTTATCTAAGATATTTTCTGGAATGTTATTTTAACATTGCTGCAAAAACAGATTGACGGCTTAGTATTAACTTGGCAATCTACTCATCTCGATAAACATCTCTTCGATGCCCTATTCTGACAACTTTAACTATCAGTATATCATCTTGAATGTCGTACAAAATCCGATAATTACCAACACGAATACGATATTTATTGGCAGTATTTTCTAGCTTGACAACGCCACTAGGACGGGGATTGTCAGCCAGCTCTAAAATTTTCTCGTTAATTTTCTCTCGAATATCAGCAGATAATTTTTTTAATTGTTTCGCAGCCTTGTTAGAAAGTTCTATTTGATAAGTCACGGTTCTAATTCTTGTTTGTACTGTTCCCAAGTAATAGTAGGTTCATTTTCAGCTTCCTCAAAGGCTTTAATATCCTCTTGATCTTCTGCTTTTCTAATATCTAACAGTTCTAGAATATCTTCTAAAGTATCTTCATAAGCTTGTTCTAGTCTTTGATTTATTGCTTTTAACAACTCTTGTCTTTTAGTTGTAGTTTCCATAACTAACCTCTGCAACTGCAAAATTTTAATTAATTTCCGCTTGAGTGATTTTTCTGGTAAACAGACTCATTAAGAATTTTCAAGCAGCCAAATTACGAACTATTTCAGACTTTTTAGGTTTCATTAATTAGGACAACACGTTTCTATCAAGAATAATCATTCTTCAAACATTGATAGCATTTTTATGTCAATTTCATTATAGCGTGTATACACGCTATAATATCTTAACTATAATTGTGTAGTGAGAAAATAATTTAATTATTACCGAAGCAAGTTGATCCAGGGACTTGGAATATTAGCCTCTTAATCAAATCAATCTTTCCAATGCGTGTTGTAAATCGTTCGTCACCTCAGCAACAGCTTGCCTAGCACCCAAACGATTTTCCTTATACGTTGGGTAACGCTCAGAAATAGATATGGGTTCACCCACAGTTATTTTTACTTTTTGCTTACCCAATTGCGGACGCTGCACAGCTTTATCGCCTTTGATTTTAGCAATCATCTGCCATAAAATTAAAGTCGTTTCAGCAAACCTCTCTACTGTTGGATTTTCACGAATATAATTACCAGAAACTGCCACAAAACTTTCTACTAAACGCATGTGCCACATCCGTGCATTCGCTTCTTCTGCAACGCGATCGCCTAAAGCTCTTTCAACCGCAGATACTCCTTTTACATCCTTAAATTCTTCTCTAAATATATAATTCCAACCCGCTTGTTCTACTCGCCGACAACGATCACTCAAACTACCTTTTGACTGCAAATTAAAATACTGTTCTGATATTAACAGTGCTGCATTCAACAATGCTTGTAAACGAACAGCTAACGCTTCATTTCTATCGGGAATTTGCCCGTTGACAATCTTGGGATCTGGCAGTTTCTGATGATAAAACCGGGTGTAAAATTCCTCCATCAGCAAAAGTAAATGTTCTGCCAAAGCCAACAACCGGGGATAAAGCGACTCTATAGAAGCATTTTCTGCTGAATTCACAGGTAAACCACTAGCTGCTTCCATTTCGCTTAAAAGATTAGCGATCGCACCCCAAGGAGCATCAACGTAACTATATTTAATCCCAACTGGTACAATTAGAACCTGTTCGGGGCGTTCAGCTTTTTGCAAATCTTCAGCACACCAAAAGCCTAATTGGGCGATACCGGGTTCCAGAGGGCTAATATTCTCCGATAAGCCATTGGTAGCACCCTCTGGCGCAGCAGCCATTGGGAATTTCCCATTGGCGAACAAGTCACGCGCCGAACGTAACCCCGTCCAGTCAGCCTTACCGCGCTGAATCGGAGTACCACCTAAATGAGAAGCAATCCAGCCAACGTGGGAACCTGCCCATAGAGGAATGCCGCGATCGTAGATAAAATGAGCGTGAATGGGATGTTGTAGTGTTGTACCTTGCGATCGCGCTATCTTTGGTACAAGTTGAGATAACAAGTAAGCCAAACAAAATGGATCGTCTGTTTTTGGATGGCGAAATGCCAGCATAAAACGGATCTTACCCTCCTGAAACTGGCGATAGAGATCCACCAGCACCTCTACGTTGTCTGCTTCAATTTGGGTAATAGGTGTTTGCCAGTTTATCCAACTGGGTAGCAACAGATGGACAACTCTTAGAAATAAGGGGTTAAACGCCGGAGGAATAAATTCTAAGGGTGGCTGTGCTTGATAAATTACATCTGCCAAGGTAGTTTTCTCCTGAAGTTGCGATCAAAAAAGGCGGAAGGCTATAAGTAAAAATGAAAAATAAATAACGCTGTGTACTTTGTACTTCATCCTTAATACTTCATACTTTAGTTGACATAGAAATTAGCGATCAAAGAAAGGCTATAAACGATGCGACTTTCACAAATGTTATTTGTTACACTGCGGGATGATCCGGCTGATGCTGAGATTCCTAGCCATAAATTATTACTCCGTGCAGGCTACATTCGTCGCATCGGTAGTGGTCTTTATGCTTATTTGCCGTTAATGTGGCGGGTATTACAAAAAGTTTCCCAAATTGTGCGGGAAGAAATGAACGCTACAGGCGCACAAGAATGTCTTTTACCACAATTACAACCGGCTGATTTATGGAAGGAATCGGGACGCTGGGACACTTACACTAAAGCTGAGGGGATTATGTTTTCCCTAATTGACCGCCGCGAGCAACAATTAGGATTAGGCCCAACTCATGAAGAAGTAATCACAGCGATCGCTCGTGATATGATTCGCTCTTATCGCCAGTTACCCCTACACCTCTACCAAATTCAAACCAAATTCCGCGATGAAATTCGTCCCCGCTTTGGTTTGATGCGCGGACGCGAGTTTATCATGAAGGACGGCTACTCCTTCCATACCGATGAAGCCAGCCTCAAAGAAACTTACCAGGATATGTATAAAGCCTACAGCAATATTCTGCGGCGTTCTGGTTTAGCTTTTCGGGCAGTGGAAGCTGATTCTGGTGCAATTGGTGGTTCTGGTTCCACAGAATTTATGATTTTGGCGGAAGCTGGTGAAGATGAAGTTCTCTACACTGAGGATGGTAAATACGCCGCTAACGTAGAAAAGGCTGTTTCTTTACCAATTGATGCGGAAACCTCACGGTTTACAACCTACGAGAAACGCGATACACCTGGAACAGAAACGATTGAAAAGGTGTGTCAACTCCTCAACTGTTCTCCGACTCAATTGGTGAAAAATGTCCTTTATCAGACGGTTTATGATAATGGTATAACCGTGTTAGTTCTGGTGAACATTCGAGGCGATCAGGAAGTTAATGAGGTCAAATTGCAAAATGAACTGACTAAATTAGCTTCTGAATATGGCGCTAAAACTATTATTAGTTTGAATGTACCAAATGTAGAAGCCCAGCAAGCATGGACAGCCAAATCTCTACCTTTAGGCTACATTGCGCCAGATATCGCAGATGAGTATATTACTGCTAATAAACAGATCCATCCCAAGTTTTTGCGCTTGGTAGATCAAACAGCAGTTGATTTAAAAAACTTTGTTACAGGTGCAAATGAAGCTGGTTATCACGTAGTTGGTGCTAATTGGGGTGAGCAATTTAAGTTACCAGAGCGAATAGTAGATATTCGCAAGTCAAGACCAGGCGATCGCGCCATCCATAACCCAGAACAAACCTTACAAAGCGCCCGTGGAATCGAAGCCGGTCACATTTTCCAATTAGGCACTAAATATTCCCAAGCGATGGGAGCAACTTATACCAATGAACAGGGTGAAGAAAAGCCGTTATTTATGGGTTGTTTTGGTGTAGGCGTGTCGCGGTTAGCCCAAGCTGCCGTAGAGCAATCTTATGATAAAGATGGGATTATTTGGCCCGTTGCGATCGCACCCTACCACGCAATCATCACGATTCCTAACATTAAAGATGCTCAACAAATCGAAGTCGCTCAAAAACTTTACACAGAACTCAATCAAGCAGGAATTGAAACCCTACTAGATGACCGCGATGAACGGGCGGGAGTGAAATTTAAAGATGCTGACTTGATTGGCATACCTTATAGAATTGTAACCGGACGCGCGATCGCTAATGGCAAAGTCGAAGTTGTAGAAAGAGCCACCCGCAACTCTCAAGAAATTGTCATAGAGGAAGTTACAACCACACTCAAACAGTGGATTACCGCCGCCACTCAGGTAAAAAATTAAACTTCAACATTTACGCAGAGGAATCAATACTTTACTTTGCGTTCCTCTGCGTTTTACTCAGCGTTCCTCTGCCTTGTAAATTAATCATCTCCAAAAAGAATGAAATTTACATAATTTGGTAGGTGACGGATTAGAAATATAAATTCTAAAATTGAAAAAGGGACTTGCGGAATTAAAAATAATCGCCCTTTGAGGCATAAAGTCTCCTCCAGGTTTCGGGAAACTCTCTACTTGTAAGTATCGTCTTTAACCAGGCTGCTCCTCACATAACGACCATATCAGCCCTCAGTCAGGAAGGTTTTGAACATGAAAGACCAACAAGGATCTAATCGCATTTCTTCAGGCGCAATTGCAGCCGTTTCAGCAGTGGTTGTAGCGGTGGGTGGCGGTGTGGCTTGGTTTACTACACACTCCAGCAATCCTCCCACACCATCAAATCCCTCTGGGCCCATCGCTCAACCAGCACAGCCATCAACTAGGCAGCCAGCTAACGAGCAAACCCCTAATGTTTATTGGCTCAGACCAAAAGACAAAAGTGTTGCTTTGGTTCCCCAACCAGTTAAAGTCGCTTCTATACGAGCCAACCAGCCTTTAGAAGCAGCTTTCCAAAGTTTGTTGGCAGGCCCAACAGAAGGAACAGATTCCACAACTATCCCCAAAGGAACTAAGCTGTTGGGACTGAAATCAGAAAATGACGAAGTTCACGTTAATTTATCTGAAGATTTTACCAGTGGTGGTGGTAGCACATCAATGATGGGTCGTGTCGGACAAGTTGTTTATACTGCGACAAGTTTAAATCCTAAAGCCAAGGTTTACATTGACGTGAACGGCAAACCATTGGATGTTTTAGGTGGTGAAGGCGTAGAGTTACAACAACCACTAACTCGTGAAAGCTTTGAGAAAAATTATCAGCTTTAGTTCTTGGTCATTGGTCATTGGTCATTAGCAAAGGACAAAGGACAAATGACAACTGACCTAACGTTTGCTATTTAACACACGAAAATTACGGGCTTGCTCCTCTAACCTTGTGGCCAGGCGATCGCAAACCCGATTACACAAATCAAAAATCATTTCATCTTCCACCCGGTAATAGGCGCAAGTTCCTTCACTGCGGCGGCTAAGGATACCTGCTTGCCACATTACCTTCAGGTGTTTTGACACATTTGCCTGAGAAGTCTGTGTTGCCTCTACCAACTCTTGCACGCATTTTTCTTCATCCCGTAATAAGTGGAGCAGCCGCAAGCGCATCGGCTCACTTAACAGGCTGAAGTATTCAGCTACTTGTTGCACCACTTCTGGCGGTAAAGGCAACGTTTGTTTCATCAGGATTAACCCGCAAGGACTGAAGTTTTAACGATGACTCATTTCAGATGACTCATTTGATATATAGATTAATACTTAATCGGGGTTAATTCGCATCAAAGGTTGACCATATTCTACAGCATCACCATTTTGGAGAAGAATTTCCATCACTTGTCCAGAGACTTCGGCTTCGATTTCATTCATCAGCTTCATGGCCTCAATGATACAGACGGTTTGACCCTTGCGGACGCGATCGCCAACTTCCACAAATGCCGCTTCTCCAGGCGCAGGAGCGCGATAAAACGTTCCCACCATTGGGGAAGGCACTTCTACTAATCTCTGATCGATGATTGAGGGAGCATTTACTGACAACTGCAATTGTGTGCTAGTACCAGTATTCTCAAACACGCGAGATGTGGACACCTCCGTTACCTGACTCGCGTTCACCTGGTTTCCCCCAGATGAACCCGATGTCAAGCCAGAACCTACCACACCGCCGAAGGTTGCTTGACCTACCGACAACATCTGATTGCTGACGCTCACAGCCTTACGGACTGTTAGTTCAAAATCATCGCTTTTGAGCGTTACTTCTGCAATATCTGTTTGTGCGATAGTTGCCAATAGTTGGCGGATTTCATTAAAGTCCAATGGCACAGTTTTTATTACCTCGACCTATCCGTAAATTAGCATCTTAAGTGTGGCAGGGATTAAATCCCTATGTAGGGATTTCAATCGGGAGCAAGCATCTCCATAGAGATGAAAGTTATTCCCTGCTGATATATTTATCTTCCTGGGTATCAACTTTGATGCGTTCTCCTTGAGAAATAAACAAAGGAACCATCACAATTGCACCGGTTTCCAAAGTTGCTGGTTTTGAACCACCGGTAGCAGTGTCACCTTTTAAGCCTGGATCTGTTTGTACAATTTCCAGAACCACAGATTTAGGCAATTCTACTCCTAGAACCTGATCGCCCCACTTAATAACTTCAGCTTCCATACCTTCCTTCAGGTATTTGACGCGATCGCCAATTTGTGCGCGGGTCAATCTGCCTTCTTCGTAGGTTTCCATATCCATAAAGACGAACTCATCGCCCTCTTTATAGGTATGCTGCATCGTGCTTTTTTCTAGAGTAGCTTGGGGCACAGTTTCCCCAGCTCGGAACGTTTTTTCCATCACGCTCCCACTTTGGACATTTTTTAACTTAGTTCGGACAAAGGCGGAACCTTTGCCTGGTTTGACGTGCAAGAATTCTAGCACTCGCCATACAGACCCATCTAATACAATCGAAACACCGGGTCGAAAGTCGTTACTGGAGATCATGAAACTTTCAAATTTTGGAAGACAATCGGCATTTATTGTACCCTTCTAGAGTCGTCATTGGGCATTTGTCATTAGTCATTTATCATTTGTCATTTGTACTGAGCGTATCGCTAAAGCGAAAGCTTCGCTAATGCGTAGCGTCTCCAAGAGTTGTCAAAGTATTTGTCATTTATCCTCCGCCCTTAACGTGGGAAGATTATTGATGGGTTACGTCCAGTCAACAATTTAATGCTGCATTTGAGTTATCCCATGCTTAACTTATTAAAATCCTGGCTGAAGAACAGCCTAATGGCAATACTGCTGGTAACAATATTTTTAGGCATAACTACAGCTGGGTGGACTCCCTCCAGTAGCGCCGCGCTGCCAGCCGGCAACGCAATCACCGACGGCAAGGCTTTGTTGCGGTATGCACTCCCGATAGATAACAAACCTGTACGGCAACTACAAGCCAGTTTAGAGGACATCTCTGCCCAACTGCGGGCTAATCGGCGATGGGGTGCTATTTCCAAAGACATCAGCAAAGCATCCCGAATTCTCGATAAACCCTCCCAAATCTTAACAAGCGTTCCCACAGAACGCCAACCCCAAGCAGAAGCTTGGATTACCGAGTTGAAATCTGGGGTGGGTAAATTAGAAGAATTGGCGAACAGCAAAGATAAAGAACAAATTCTTCAAGAGAGAGGCAAACTTCTAAATCTAGTAACTCAGATAGAAGAGTCAATGGTGAAAGAATTCCCCTTTGAAGTGCCTACTGAGTACAGTAACCTGCCACAACTGAAAGGTCGTGCCACGGTAGAATTCAAAACTAACAAAGGCGATTTGACTGTCGTCGTGGATGGTTATAGCGCCCCTGTGACTGCTGGTAATTTTGTAGATTTAGTACAGAGGGGTTTTTACAATGGCTTAGAATTTACCCGTTCTGAAGAATCTTACTTTCTGCAAACTGGAGATCCCGCAGGTAAAGATGTAGGTTTCATTGATCCCAAGACAGGCGAATATCGCGCTATTCCCTTAGAAGTTTTAGTTCAGGGTGATAAAGCACCTACTTATGGCATTACTCTAGAAGAAGCTGGTCGTTACGTTGATATGCCAGTTCTACCTTTTTCTGCTTTTGGTGCAGTGGTGATGGCTCGCCCTGAAAGTGAAGTAAATGGTGGTTCTTCACAATTCTTCTTCTTTTTGTTTGAACCAGAACTCACTCCCGCCGGACGCAACCTCTTAGATGGTCGCTATGCCGTTTTTGGCTATCTCACCGAAGGCAAAGAAGTTTTGGATAAACTAAAGGCGGGTGACAAAATTGAATCGGCAAAAGTCGTTCAAGGAATAGAAAATCTGGTTGAGCCGCAAGCATCATAAGAAGGAAGCAGGGAACAGGGGGAGAATAATTCCTGTACAGACGCGATTAATCGCGTCTCTCCTAACTCCCCTGATTTAGATTCCCGGCGGTGAATACTTGATCAACTGTAATCGCTAATTCTAGAAAAGTCCGTGATACAATTTCCTGAGTACCAGTAAAAACTATTTCTTCGTAAAATCCATCTTCCAGTAGTAACACTGAAACCTTTGCTTCCAGTGGGTCTACAATCCAATATTCAGGAACCTCTAAGGCCGCATATTCAGAACGCTTATGACGATAATCCCGTTTAACCGACTCTGGACTGACCACCTCGACAATTAGTAAAGGCGGTGACTGAAATACTGCTGAGGCATTCAACAATTCCCTAGCTTGCTCAAGCGTCACCACACACAAATCAGTCAACCTAGATTTATTTCTCCCCGTTCTCACCCCACTTTCTCGAAAACACAGCCAAGGTGAGCTACAACGTTTAATTTCTGCATCTAGTACTTGCTCAAGAAATTTGGCAATCAGGAAATGTTCAATAGTAGGTGGGTTCATTAGCTCTAGCTTGCCATCCACCAGTTCATAATGAAAATCGCTACCATCATCATAGGTTAAGTACTCTTCAAATGTGATGCTGGTTACTGGTGTTGTTACCATCCCAACTGACTCCTAGACGATACCCTTATATTAAACAGTAAAACAAATCATCAGTTTTCTTAGTAATTTTTCAGCACGGAAAACCGATCGTGAACAGTGATTTCTCTTCTCAACAAGTAAAAGATATTGGTGAACAAGGTCTTTTAGAAAGATTGCAACGCTTCTGTCCTCCAGAAATTATCGGCGATGATGCAGCAGTACTTGTGACTGCACCAGAGCAATCTTTGGTAGTGACTACAGATGTGCTGGTTGATGGCGTACATTTTAGCAACCTCACCACTTCCCCAGAAGATGCTGGCTGGCGGGCTGCTGCTGCTAATTTATCAGATTTAGCAGCGATGGGTGCTTCTCCACTAGGAATTACCGTTGGGTTGGGACTCCCCGGTGAAGTTAGGGTGAGTTGGGTTGAGCGACTGTACCAGGGAATGACAGAATGCCTGCAAAAATACAATACCTCAATTGTTGGGGGCGATGTCGTGCGATCGCCTGTGACGACTTTGGCAATTACCGCTTTTGGTCAAGTTCACCCTAATCAAATTATCCGCCGTTCTGCTGCTGTAGTGGGAGATACGATCGTTGTTACAGGGGTTCATGGAGCCTCCCAAGCTGGCTTAGAACTGCTTTTACATCCCCAATCAGGACAAAACCTCAAAGATGTAGAACGCACGGCACTAATCCGCGCACACCAGCGCCCACAGCCACGATTAGATGTCTTACCAATCCTCTGGAAAATTTTAGCATCCCCATCTCCTATACCCATTGCCGGTATGGATAGCAGTGATGGTTTGGCAGATGCAATTATCCAAATCTGCCGCGCCAGTGGTGTTGGCGCTGTCCTAGAACGCAGACAAATTTCCATACCAGCAGCTCTTGACCATTGGCTAACAGAAGAGCAAGCGCTAGCTTATGCTCTATACGGTGGCGAAGACTTTGAATTAGTGCTTTGCTTGCCACAAGAGTCAGCATTAGCCTTAGTACAAAATCTTGGTCAAGGTGCTGCGATCGTCGGCAACATTACACCCGGATCAACAGTACTATTGCACGACGAACAAAAAAAATTCCCTGACCAAGTTCTGAGCCTTAGCCAGGGATTTCAGCATTTTAGTCAATAGTCCTTTGTTATTTGTCCTTTGTCCTTTGTCTTTTGTGAAAAACTAATGACCAATGACTAATGACCAATGACAAATTATTGCCACTTCTCAGCTACCAATTCTGCCAAATCCAAAACTCGTTGGCTGTAACCCCACTCGTTGTCATACCACGCCATAACTTTTACTAAGTCATTGCCCATAACCAAAGTCAAGCTGGAATCAACAATCGAAGAAGCATCGCTACCTTGATAATCGGAAGATACCAGTTCTAGTTCGCTATAGTCCAAAATGCCTTTAAGTGGGCCTTCAGCAGCATCTTTGAGAGCTTGGTTAACTTCTTCAGTAATAGTACGCTTCTCAACCTGAACTACGAAATCTACCATTGAGACGTTCGGGGTTGGTACGCGCAAGGCAACGCCATTAAGCTTGCCTTTCAGGTCTGGGATAACCAGCGCCACTGCTTTTGCTGCACCAGTGGAGGTGGGTACAATGTTTATCGCTGCGGCCCTCGCCCGTCGCAAATCCCGGTGAGAAGCGTCTAGCAAACGCTGGTCGCCTGTATAGCTGTGGGTGGTGGTCATCGTACCTTTGATGATGCCGAACTTATCGTTCAACACCTTGGCAATTGGTGCCAAACAGTTGGTAGTACAACTAGCGTTACTGATAATGTTGTGTATGTTGTGGTCATAATCATGATGATTCACACCAACCACAAAAGTGCCATCCTCGTTTTTACCAGGAGCGGTAATCAGAACTTTCTTGGCTCCAGCATTCACATGCTTTAGCGCTCCTTCTTTGCTAGTAAATACGCCTGTTGCTTCGATAATTAGGTCAATTCCCCAATCTCTCCAGGGCAACTTTTCTGGGTTGCGATCGGATACGCACTTAATGGTCTTACCGTTAACGATGATAGAGTTATCATCGGCACTAATCTCAGCACCTTTGATCTTACCTAGCATCGAGTCATACTTCAGCAGGTGAGCATTGGTTCTAGGGTCTGACGTGTCATTAATAGCGACAAGATCGATATTGCTATTCTCTCTACCCACCCAGCAACGCGCAAAGTTACGTCCAATCCGCCCGAAACCGTTGATTGCAACTCTAATCACAGTGTCTTGCCCTCTGTATTTATGCTTATATGTTGATATCGTTGACCCCAATCATATCGCAAAGGGGGGGGGCACTTATAACCATAAAGTGTTAGATCAATAAAAAAACACATAATTTATTCAGATTTGTTCGAGTACAAACTGTTGTTAGTGATATATGATCTGACCGCTTCCGGTACTAAATAACGAATTGACTGGCGATCGCGACACAATTTGCGAATTAGACTTGACGAAACTCCTACTAAAGGTATATTCAGGAGTTGCCAGTAAATGGTATGTGACTGCTCCTTTAGTTGTTGCTCCACTTGCTTGCAGATTAATTTGCTTTGAGTTATAGTCTCACCACCTAGCAGTCGGGGTGCGATTAACCAATCACACATTTGTGCTAGTTCGTGTCCACGGTACCAACGAGGTAAGGTTTGGAAAGTATCCAAGCCCACAATCCAGTACCAGTGAGTATTTGGGTAACAAGCAGATAAGTCAATCAGAGTGTTAATGGCATAAGAAGTCCCAGAGCGATTTGCCTCCACTAGGGAGATAGTAAACGCTGGGTTATCTTTTATGGCTAATTGCAGCATTTCCACGCGATGCTCAAACAAAGCTGCTTCTTTATGAGGAGGATTTAGGGATGGCACCCAAATTACCTTTTCAAGAGATACTTCTTGCATTGCTGTCTCGGCTACGAGCAGGTGTCCCCAGTGAATTGGATCAAATGTGCCACCAAAAATTGCTAGTTGCTGCATCCAGTTATGCCTGGGTTTTATGCAATTGAAAAATAGTTTCATTACCAATGTACTATTGTAGTCAATTCACGGCTAAACTTGATGCAATTTCAAATCAGTTTCACTAAACAATGTATTATGTAGCCAATTCCAGTAAGGTAGACAAAAATATGTATTTGACATTACAAGAATTTCTTTCCCGATGTAGCCAAAATTTTCAGAATAATCTTAACAACAGTTCAGAAATAGTAAAAACCTCCAACCAAGGTAAAATCATTCTGAACACGCAAAACCAGACCAGAAAACACATCTGGGCATTAAACATAAATACGATATAGGAGTAGTTACGGTAAAAATCAAATTCCTGTTATGATACGCGTGTCATTTGTGATTATGGTGTGGTGTGGTGTAAGAGGAGCAATAAATGACTAATTCTGTAGATTTTAGTGGTAGACCATTTCATTTTATTGGCATCGGCGGCATAGGTATGTCTGCTCTGGCATACGTTCTCGCCAAGCGTCAATTTCCAGTATCAGGTTCGGATCTTCGTCCAAACCACATGACGCACAAATTGGAATCTATCGGTGCCCATATTTTTGGTAGACAAGAGGCAAGTAATCTCGAATTCTTTCGTCCTCAAGTATTAAATTCACAAGAACAATTACCTGCTGATACTAAGTCAAAATTACCTCAAGTCATTTGTTCAACAGCAATTAACACTAATAATTTAGAATACAAAGCAGCGTTGGAATTAGGTTGTCCAGTTTTGCATCGTTCAGATGTACTAGCCGCCTTAATTTCCGATTACTACAGTATTGCAGTGGCAGGAACACACGGCAAAACTACAACCAGTAGCATGATTGGTTATATGCTTCTAGAAGCTGGTCTAGACCCAACGATTTTAGTAGGTGGCGAAGTCAATGCTTGGGAAGGTAATGCTCGATTGGGACAAAGCCAATATTTGGTAGCCGAAGCAGACGAATCTGATGGTTCTTTGGTAAAACACGCTCCAGAAATTGGCATCATCACCAATATTGAACTCGATCATCCTGACCATTACGATACATTAGAAGAAGTAATTGACATCTTCCAGACATTTGCTAAGGGTTGTAAAACTTTAATAGGTAGTATTGACTGTGCGACGGTGCGCGATCGCTTACAACCCACAATCAGCTACAGCTTACACTCAGATACCAACGCTGACTACACCGTTACTAATATTGATTATCGTGCTGATGGCACCACGGCTCTAGTTTGGGAAAGAGGCAAAGCCTTGGGCGTGTTGAAGTTGCGGCTGCTTAGTCGGCACAATCTCAGCAATGCTCTAGCAGCAGTAGCTGTTGGTCGCGCCTTGGACTTAGAATTTGGAGCGATCGCCAAAGGTATTGCAACCTTTGAAGGAGCAAGACGACGCTTTGAGCTGCGGGGCGAAGTTGATGGTATTACCTTCATTGATGACTATGCTCATCATCCTAGCGAGATTCGCGTTACTCTCGCTGCCGCACGTTTACAGGCAAGACCAGGACAAAGAGTGGTTGCTATCTTCCAACCCCATCGCTATAGCCGAACACTGACCTTTTTAGAAGAATTTGCCGAGTCCTTTACCCATGCTGATTTGGTTGTGCTGACTGATATTTACAGTGCAGGCGAACCCAACTTAGGGCAAATTACTGGTGAACAGCTAGCAGCGGAAATTGCTAAACAGCATTCGCAGGTAGTTTATCAACCAACTTTACCCTCAGTGCGTGAGTACTTGTTAAAAACATTACGCCCAGGAGACTTGGCGCTGTTTTTAGGAGCTGGGAACTTGAATCAGGTGATTCCTGAAGTAATTACTGCACTTTGCGAACCTGCTAAAGCCACATCTTAAGTGGAAACTTTGCAAAGTTTCGTTTCTGAGCAAAGCGCCCGTCTAGCAACGGTTCCATCTATGAACTCTATTACCGTATCTTTGCGGTAAATTAATGTAAAAATTTTACCAATATAAAGTAAAAATGACCATTTCCCAGGCAGCTGGAAACGTCTGCACAGTTTCTGCTTTGAATACAAAGAAACATCAAACAACTAATTCGGTGGATAGTGAAGTAATTTACCTACCAAATACTGATTGTGCAATCAAGCCCCAGGCTTGCTTGTCAGCCTTTACTTCCTATAGGGTTGGAGGAGCAGCTGATTTGTATGTTGCCCCCCGAAACTTAGAAGCACTGCAAGCCAGTCTTAAATACGCAAAAGAACGTGATTTAAAGGTGACAACACTGGGAGCCGGTTCTAACCTCCTGGTGAGCGATGGCGGTATATCAGGCTTAGTTATCGCGACTCGTCACCTCCGCTTCAGCAACTTTGACCCCCAAACTGGTCAATTAACCGTTGCTGCCGGAGAATCAATTCCCAGTTTGGCATGGGCCGCAGCAGAATTAGGATGGCAAGGATTGGAGTGGGCTGTTGGCATCCCTGGAACAGCCGGAGGTGCTGTGGTGATGAATGCAGGGGCACATAATAGCTGTATCGCAGATATGTTAGTTAGTGCCGAGGTACTTTCACCCAATGGGACGCTGGAAACTCTTACCCCAGAACAGTTAGGTTATAGCTATCGGACTTCCTTATTGCAAGGTGGCGATCGCATAGTCACCCAAGCAACCTTACAACTCGCGCCAGGTGCAGACCCAGCAAAAGTTGTAGCAATCACCAAAGAACACAAAAAGCATCGCTTAAGCACCCAGCCATACAACTTCCCCAGCTGTGGGAGTGTGTTCCGTAATCCCAAACCTTACAGTGCTGGCTGGTTAATTGAACAAACTGGCCTCAAAGGCTACCAAATTGGTGGAGCGCAAGTAGCACTACTCCATGCTAATTTCATCGTTAACCGGGGTGGGGCCAAAGCTAGTGATATCTTCTGTCTCATTCGCCACATCCAACATCAGGTGCAAGAACGTTGGTCTATTAATTTAGAGCCAGAAGTCAAAATGCTCGGAGAGTTTCAAGGTGCTTGTGGATAAAGAATGGGGAATGGGGAATGGGGAATGGAGAATAGTAAAGATGATACTGCAAAGAAGAACAATTGATAACCAATGCCCAATGCCCAATTCCCAATTCCCAATGCCCAATTCTCCGATGCATTAATTATTGGTAAAAAAAGAGGCAAATTACTTACCGCATCTATAATTGAATTTGATTTGTTATTCAACGCACAAGCGTACAAATAATTATGACAGGAAAAGGACAGGGATTTGGCTTTGGCTTAGGAAAAATGAAGGAACTAGCCGATGCTTTTAAGAAAGCACAGCAAGTTCAAGAAGGTGCAAAGCGACTCCAAGAAGAATTGGAGCAAATGGAGATTCTAGGAGAATCTGGCGGTGGTCTGGTGAAGGTGATTGTCAGTGGAAACCAAGAACCCAAGCGGGTAGAAATTTCACCAGATGCTCTTGCAGAAGGTGCAGAAGTACTTTCCGATCTCGTGACGGTGGCAATGAAAGAAGCCTACAACAAGTCCACAGCAACAATGCGGGAACGTATGGAAGAATTAACCAGTGGGTTGGAGTTACCTGGATTTTAGTCATTGGTCATTAGTCATTGGTCATTAGTCATTGGTCATTAGTCATTGGTGAGCCAGTGCGGTCTTCTCCCAAAGGAAGAAAGGAGGTTTCCCCCTGAGCAACTGGTGTTAGCGTTCGCGTAGCGTCTCGTAGAGAAGTGGTAGCGACGCAGGAGCTTCACCCGAAGGGTCATTAGTCAAAAGACAAAGGACAAATGACTATTGACAGAGGACAAAAAATATCTATGCCTTACAAGTTGCTATTTGTCTGCTTAGGTAACATCTGCCGATCGCCATCGGCAGAAAACATAATGAATCATCTAATTGAGCAGGCAGGCTTGAGCGATGCCATCATCTGTGATTCAGCTGGTACATCTAGTTATCACGTGGGTAGCCCACCCGACAGACGCATGAGTGCTGCGGCTGGTACAAAGTTGGGAATTAAACTACGTGGTCAAGCACGCCAGTTTCAAAAGTCAGACTTTCAAGACTTTGATTTAATTTTGGCGATGGATCAAGAAAATTATGAGAATATCCTCACTCTCGATCGCACTGAGCAATATCAGCATAAAGTGCGTTTGATGTGTGAGTTTTGCTCTCGACACACCTTAAAGGAAGTTCCAGATCCTTACTACGGTGGTCAAGACGGATTTAATCAGGTTATTGATTTACTGATTGATGCTTGTGAAGGTCTGCTCACAAAAGTTAACAGTGAAGAGTTCTGAGTATTAATTCTTAACTCCTCACCTTTTTTATTCGACTAAACCATGCTTCATAGCAAAACGCACTAATTCTGCTCGGTTGCTGGTTGAAGTTTTTCTCAATAAACTGCTAACGTACTTTTCCACTGTGCGGGGACTCAGGTGTAGCTGATGACCCATATCGGCATTAGACAAACCATGAGTCAATAACTCTAAGACTTCTTGTTCTCTATGAGTTAGGGATGAGTGTAAGTGGGATGTCTGAATTTGAGTAGACAGAGAATTATGGGCATCCCCCGGTTTTGTCAAGCCGGAAATGCCCAAACTCTCTTTATGAGAAAAGCGATACTCCGATTGAATAATTTGCGATCGCTCCAAAAGATTGCGGATTGCTGCTGCTAACTCTTCCAATTCAAATGGTTTGGGTAAGTACAAATCGCACCCTGACTGATAGCCCAGAATTCTTTCCTGGGTCTTAGTTCGGGCTGTTAATAAGATTACAGGTAATAAGCGAAACATTGGTTGTTGACGCACCCTACGCACCAGTTCGTAGCCATTCATCTGTGGCATGATGATATCCGTCACAATCAAATCAGGATTATACTCATCCACCATAAACAAAGCCTCTTGACCGTCATTAGCCGTGATCACTGAGTAGCCAGACAGTTCAAGATAGTCGCTAACAGACAGACGAGTGCCCAAATCATCATCCACTACAAGGATCGTCAAGGGCATGGACAATACACCCCTAGCATTTTTTTTACTCAGAAATTTGCTTCTACGCGCTTCATAGGTGAACACTGGCAAGAATAGTGTTCTTATGTTTCATACTATGACAGGATTACCAGGTAATGACTGCCTTCAGGGTTGATTTATAAAGAAAATCTTAAATCTCTTGTAAGGTTAACGAAGTGCAACTCACCTTTAACTCCCTCAGATCGGGAAGCATAGAGAGCTTTTTAATTTTTAACAACTCATTAATAAGGCAGAGCAAATTTCCATTATAGTATAAATTATTATTAATTTTATCAGTAATGTACCAAAATATAAGTTAAGTAAGCATGATTGAAATAAGTTTGTAGAGAAGGCTTCAGCCCTCTCTTGGAGTAGCGTCTTGTAGCAAGATACCCAACAAGCTATACTACAAAACTTTAATTATTTACGCCGATTTACTTACAAGTCTTTGTGAAACTGCACAAAATCAAGCTTGGTGAAACTTGAGGTAAAATTCCCAAGTTCTGGATAAACCTCAGATGTAATCAATATCAGGTAACTTAAAAGTTACTAGAAAACTCTTAATTGTGAACTTAGAAAAGCTAAATTAGTGATATACAGTTCAATATTTCTAGCGGTTATAATGAATACCCTATAATTCGCCAGGCAATCCAAATAATTTTTTAGGTACATTTAAAACGCACAAAATTATCAATGAGCGACAAGAACGAAGGTTACAAAGTTATTGCTGACAACCGTCAAGCCCGTTATTTGTATGAAATTCTGGAAACTTACGAAGCCGGAATTGAGTTGACAGGAACCGAGGTTAAGTCAATTCGTGCGGGTAAAGTAAATCTCCAAGATGGCTATGCTTTGCTTCGCAATGGCGAAGCATGGTTGATCAATATTCATATCTCGCCCTACAACGCCAGTGGACAATATTTTAATCATGAACCACGGCGGACACGAAAGCTGCTGTTGCATCGTCAAGAACTCCGCAAGCTAATTGGCAAAGTAGAACAGCAGGGTCTAACTTTAATCCCTTTGAAAATGTATCTCAAACGGGGCTGGGTAAAAGTGAGTATAGCCCTTGGCAAAGGTAAAAAGCTCCACGATAAGCGAGAAGACCTGAAACGACGGCAAGATCAGCGTGACATTCAACGCGCAATGAAAAGCTATTAAGGATAATTGTGGTTCAAACTACCACACCAGAGTGAGAAACAGATTGCTGTGAAAACCATGTTGTATGTCCACAGCGTGACTTATAAAAAGCCCTAGTTTATAGCCACAGATTGATTTTATGAAGGTTGAGAATCGATACAGTGGTGAGTAACTTCGGATGGCATAAGGAATTGTCACAACTTATGAAAAGTAATTTCATTACAGCTGTTGGCGCAGGCATTCTCACCTTGAGTATGGGAATTTTACCCTTAACTCTATCCGCACAAGCTCAGACAACAACTGATCCCGGAGCCACTACTGCTCCCAGAACGACCACTTACGATCGCAACGATTTTGATTGGGGTTGGCTAGGATTACTTGGTTTATTCGGTCTAGCTGGTTTGGCTGGTAAAAAGCGTGATAACGAACCGACTGCTTATCGCGACCCTAATGCCCCAGGTGCCACTACTTACAGGGACTAGACAATTCAAAATTCATTCATTTGTCAGTTGTTCAGTAGAAAAACAACTGACAATTTGCTCGTATTAGTTTACTGCTGGTTCTGGGTTAGATGGATTTGTCTGGTTTTGAGTTAAAGGTGTCCAGTAGCTGGCAATTAAAGCAACGATGAGCCACCAGAGGGTATTGACTTCAGGACGATACCAGACAGTATCTACAGTGCCGTGAGCTAGCATACCCAACAAAATAGCGATCGCTCCAATTAACCAAAATCCCTCTACACTTCTCAATCGGCGCAATCGTCGTACTTGCAAAAGCGCCGTATTGAATGTGACGATTATTAGCCAGAGAAAGCAGGCTAAACCAACAAACCCAGTTTCTACAGTCACTTCAAACAAAATCGAATAAGCACTTAAAGCAGTGTATCGAGGGCGTTGGTAAAGAGGATAAACTTTATTAAAAGAGTTGTGACCGGGGCCAATGCCGAAAATTGGGCGATCGCGAATCATCTCAAAGACAGCATCCCACACATTTCGACGAAAATTATTACTGCTATCTTTACGGTCAGCAAAAATGCTGAACACCCGCAGGCGAACTGGCTCTACAAATATCACTGCTAAGAGTAATATCCCGATTAAACCTCCTAAGACAATGGGCAGCGACCAAGTACGCCAAAAAGGAGGCATTTCCACACTCTTCCAAAAAATTAGCAATGCCACCACAGCCAAAACTGCTACCACTAGTCCAATCCAACCGCCACGACTAAAAGTCAGGATCAGGCAGGCAGTATTGACAATTAACATTGTTAATGCTAAAGCTTTTTTGAGCCAGCTTTGCCATGCAAAAATTGCCACCAAGCTAAAAATTACTGCTGGTAACAGGTATCCAGCCAATAAGTTGGGATTTCCTAAATAACTGTAGACCCTTGTAGTCTTAGACAGAGGAGATTCTGGATCAACCCAAGTTGCCAGTGCTGTGGCTCCAAAAAACCATTGCCGCAATCCATAGACACTGACAATTAAGGATACGTGCAGATAAAGGGTGAGAATCCAAGACCGGAGGCGAGGCGACCTTAATACCCTGGCACAAAGGGCAAATAGTAGCAAATACAAGGTCAACGTTCCCAAGTCGTTAAGTGCCGCTTTTTTGACTGGTGATAATGCTGTTGCGATTACAGCAATTCCCCAGTAGAGCAATACCAGTAGGTGAATGGGAGTGACTGACGAGACATTTGCTGGTGTGACTTCATCAGATAAAGTCAACAACAGCCAAAATCCCACACAAGCCACCAGTAACAAACCTACCAACGTACTCGAAGCAAAAGGTGCAAGGGCATATATTGAGCTGAGCAATACAGCTGCGATCGCATCTCCCCACTGAATCAAGACGCTGGTTTGCCGCCAAGACCTTAACAGTCCCACCAGAGAACGGTGTACGTAACTGGTAGCAAGATATTCTTTGAGCGGTAAAGATGATAAAGTAAATAGTTGCCAGACTAAATTCATAAAAAACATTGCGATCAATTAGCCTGCCGACGCAGAACTTGGATTTGATCATAATGCCTATGGCTATAAAAAGGTAATAACGTAGTTTGTAAATTAGTAATGACGCTTTTAATTCATGTACTTACTACATAACAAAGTATGAATTTGTCTTTCCCTATTCCCTATCACCTGTAATCGGTTCTCTACTGGCTGTGATCAGACATCACTAATTGCTTGCGAGGGAGTTGCCAGTTGAAGTGGCAAAGAAAGCACATAACGATATCCTGATTCTGGTGAACCTTGAATCAAAATTTGTCCAGCGTGCAACTCTGCTAGTTGACAACTTAGCAATAGACCCAAGCTTTCACGAGAAAGGCTTCCATGTAATTTAGCTAAATTTAGACCAGAACTCGCAGCAAGAAAATTGGAGTGGGAATCACTCAGGCTTTTGGAATTGTCCACTGCTACTGATGAAGTCTCTAGTTGCTGTTGTCCTTCTATATGAGTATTGTAAGTTGCGACTTCACCAGTTAACTCTAGCAGAGACAAAGAATTGAGACGGAAGTAGGGGTCAACCTCAGTAATGCCGTCCCCTAACCAGGGATGAGAAACCCAAATAGTAATGTTGAGCGTATCTTCCTTGTAAGAAACATGGATGCGAACAATGCTACCTGTAGCCGAAAGTTGAATCACACTGAAAACCAGGTGATATAACATTTGTCGCACCTTGTCTTTATCTAAAGGCCAAATGCGATTACGTCCCGGTTCTATAGAGAGGCGAATGTCTTGCTCGCGGCGATTAGCCACTTCTTCAAGGGTATTGATAGCTTGTTGACATAGCATTTCAATATCCACAGGAGCTAAATTCAGTACAGTTGAGTTGTCATCCATAGCTCCTAGTTCGGTAATTTCGTTTACTAGGGAAAGTAAATACCGACCACTATGTTGGATAATTTCTAAATATTCTCTTTGCTTAGTCGTCAAAGGCCCATAAATTTCACGTCCTAAAACACTAGCCATACCAAGTACAGATGTTAAAGGCGTGCGTAACTCCTGAGTTAACTGACCCAAAAGTTCCAGTTTCAGTTGCTTGGTAGAAACAGAGTCGCTATCTTGAGTGGGTGCGGTGATTTTAATTTCAGTGTTACGTTCGTCATTAAGTGAAAATATAGGAGCGGTCTTGAGAGTGGTTGATTCGAGTTTGCCTTGCAAAAGTCGGTTACGCTCAAATTCACTCATGCTCCAACGAGCTATTATTTGTAAAAACTCAATGTCTCGGGTTGTAAAATTGCGCGGCACTAAATCCATCACTGCCAACGCACCCAAACAATGTCCCTCAGCATCAATGAGTGGCGCTCCTAAGTAAGCACGAATACCATAATCCTGCACCAGCTTGCTGCTAACAAGTACTGGGTCTGTAAGTTTATGTGTATCATTAATTACAAATATTTGAAGGCTCTCTACAACCTGAGTGCAGAATGATTCCCTGCGTGACAGTTGGCGGCTTTGTGCCAAATGATTCATTAGCCCCAGCCTAGATAAGCCCACTGCTGACTTGAACCAGTGACGTTCTTGATCCACAAATCCCAATATGGAAATTGGTGCTTCCAAAAAGTGGGCAGCAGTCTGTGTGGCTTCTTCAAAAACCGGAATCGTTTCTGGTTGCCGCAAACCTAAATCCGACAAAGCTTTTAGGCGTTGCTGTTCTCTTGATTCATGAGAATCCCAACCATCCTTTAGGGCAAATAATTTGTTTTCAGGCTCTATCATTGCCACTGCTACCTTAATAATTTCTCTATCGTGTAATTGATCCAAGTCCTATTTCTAGGTTATCAATTGCTATTTTTAAGCATTCCCTAATTTTGCCTCTGACAAACAAATTTAGGGCAAAATTTTTTTCTCCCTTCCATTAACTCGGCGATGCGGTATGCACAAGTTACTAATTACTGGTGCTAGATATTCTTTATTTAGTACTGGTGTAGTCTTTATTGCTTGGGATTTTACAGTCAGATTGCGTTAGATTTGGATTCAGCCAGGGTAAGCTAACCCTAAGGATACAATACAAAGGAGCTGTCATTCTTTATGTACAGAAGGAAAAATTCTTACTGGCAAACCCTAAGTAAATTAACTTACAAAATTATATTTGGGTAATTTTTATAGCAATTATTACTTATAACAGCTAACACTCGTGGCAGACAATCCTAGATAGTTTATGTAAGTCTCGATCGAATAGATTGAACCTATTACAATTTCATGCTGAAAATTGTTTAGGCTTTTTTATTTTTTCCATCTGAGGAAATATTTTTTAAGGACAACTACTAATGAATAAAATGGCTGTTAGAGTTCCTTTTGTAGACCTGAAGTTGCAACACGAACCAATTCAAATGCAATTGCAATATGCAATCCAATCTGTATTGGAACAGGGAGATTTTATTTTAGGGCAAGCACTCTCAGATTTTGAAGCAGCATTTGCGGCAGTATCGGGGGCAGCTTATGGTGTTGGTGTTGCATCAGGAACAGATGCGATCGCTCTCGGATTGCAAGCTTGTAATATTGGTGCTGGCGATGAGGTAATTTTACCAGCCAACACTTTTATCGCAACCTTGATTGGAGTTATCCGCGCTGGCGCGAAGCCAATTCTGGTAGATTGCGATCGCCAAACAGCTTTAATTGATTTAGAGGCCGCAGCAAAGGCAATTACGCCTCAGACTAAAGCAATTATTCCTGTACATCTCTATGGACAAATGGTATCACCATGTGAACTCATCAAATTTGCTGATACCTACAAACTACTAATTTTTGAAGATGCCGCCCAAGCACACCTTGCCCAAAGAGACGGATATCACGCTGGTTCAGTAGGCATAGCAGCAGCTTTTAGTTTCTATCCCAGCAAAAATTTGGGAGCATTTGGGGATGGGGGAATGCTGCTGACACGAGATTCAGATGTCGCCCAGAAGATGGGGCGTTTGCGAAATTATGGTGCATCGCAAAAGTATTTTCATACTGAACCCGGTACGAATAGCCGTTTGGATACTTTACAAGCAGCTATTTTGCACCAAAAATTACCATATTTGCCACAGTGGAATCGCGATCGCTTGACTATTGCCCAGCAGTATGATGCTGAACTAGCACCCTTGGCAACTACTGGTATTATTCCTATAGAAAATCAAAGTGATACAGGACATGTTTATCATCTTTATGTCATTAAAGTTGATGATTCTTGCCCAATAGAACGCCAGCAACTCCAAGAAAAACTCACAGCAGTGGGAATTCAAACCGGCATTCACTACCCAATTCCTTGTCATCTCCAGCCAGCATTCAGCAATTTAGGCTATCAGCCCGGAGATTTTCCCCAAGCAGAAAAACTGTCACAGCAAATATTATCATTACCGATGTATCCTGGTTTGAGCAGTAGCCAAGTTAAAGAAGTTGTAGCTGCGATCGCTCATGCAGTTTCAACAACTTCTAAGGTAGATGAAACCTCCAATGCTGACCTTGACAGCGTGGTAGCCTAAAGTTAATTCATACTTATATGTGCATCCAACAATTAGACATTTGTTCTTTGTCAGTTGTCCTTTGCAAATGACCAATGACCAATAAAAATCATGGCACTCCAGCAACAGATTAAAAAAAGAAACGCCTCAGACTTATTGAATCTAGCTATTATAGGCGTTTTGCTGCTGCTTTATGCGCCTATATTGCTACACTGGTTGGATGGTTGGCTGAACAAAAATATCAGTACAGAACACGAATATTTCAGCCACGGGATTATTGGTTTACCATTTGCAGCTTATCTGGCCTGGATAAACCGAAAAAAGTGGAAACGTTTACCAGATACCACACATCCTTTGAGTGCTGTTTTATTGTTACTAGGGGCAGTGTTTTATCTTAGTGGTGTTACAGAGTGGGTTAACCTTTCTTTGCCCGTTATCCTGGCAGGATTATGTTTGTGGTTTAAAGGAATAGCAGGTTTGCGATCGCAAGGATTCCCCCTGTTACTGGTATTTTTAGCCACCCCGACAGCAGCACCCTATCTCATTGCTCCCTATACCTTGCCTCTGCAAAGCTTCATCGCTGGTACGGCAGGTTTCATATTGAATCAATTTGGTATGGACGTAACAGTAAATGAAATCAATCTCTACGTGGGAGGACGCATTGTAGAAGTTGCCCCCTATTGTGCAGGGTTGAAAATGTTGTTCACAACTCTCTACGTTGGTTTGATGCTGCTTTATTGGACAGATGCTTTATCTTCACGGCGCACAACCATATCGTTTTTATCTCTTGCTGCGATCGTTAGTACTACTGCCAATATCATTCGTAACACTTTACTGACTTTCTTTCACGGCACAGGTCAAGAAGCAGCTTTTAAATGGCTACATGAAGGTTGGGGTGGTGACTTATACTCTGCTTGTATGCTGGTGTCATTAGTACCCCTACTGAATTGGATTAATAGCTATTTTTCAGCATCTCTAGAAACTGAGCAAGAAACAGAAAGTTAGAACTATGGGCATTGGGAAGAGGACTTGGGGACAAGGAGAATTGGGGACAAGGGGAAAGACTTGTTTCAAGTTCTCACCTCTCTTGTCCCCTTGTCCCCTTTTCCCTGCTCCCCTCCCTCTTAATCTACTCATAAATATTACTGAACTCATGGTGTGATTTTATAAAGTAAAATTTTGCCTAAGTATCACAAATTTTACTGATGATTTCATTCTCCAAGTTTTTCAAAGAAAACCAGTTCAATCAGGTAGCAGCACTTTTGTTATTGCTACTACTGCTAGCAATAGGAGGGATTCCCGGATATCTAACAGGACATTGGCAATGGAAACAGCCGCTACCTGTTACTAATCTCCACGAGTTAAAACAGATCCGCAACACTGGGTTAGCCCTTCCTGGTTGGCAAACTATTGAACAATCAGAACAGCAAATTGGTGAACATAAATGGTCTTTGCAGGTAATGAAAAAAGAAGGTTCACAATCCCAGGCAATCCTGCTTTTGCTACCGCAAAATGGGCCTATGGATCAACCAGAGGTAGAGTGGACAGATGTTAACGGCTGGGGAAGATCGCGCTGGGGAAAGTGGGATATAGCGCAATCTCGTTCTGCCGAATTTACTGTGAAACAGTCTGAAAAGTTGGCTTCTAATGTTGTTGAAACTAAAGTAGAAGCTAGGTTCTTTCGTGCTGCCACACCACAGCAAACCTTCGCTGTCTTGCAATGGTACGCCATGCCAGACGGCGGAAATCCATCACCTTTCCATTGGTTCTTGGCAGATCAAGTGGCCCAGTGGCGCAAGCAACGTATTCCCTGGGTAAGCGTGAGCATTCTAATCCCGATGGAACCTTTAGGGCAGGTAGAAACATCTTGGTCTTTAGCCAAGTCTATGGGGGAAACCGTGCAAAGTACATTGATGGCAGGCCCTTTGTAAAGTATCTGATGAATGCCTTTGTGCAGAGATTCATCAGAAGTAAGTTGGTAGAAATAAACCAAATTATGTTATGAAACGTAAATAGTCTTAAAGTCCTTACTAATGACCAATGACAAAGGACAAATGACAGCCCTTGCTAGTTAGCTTTAATTGCGCCAACCTACTTATCTTTATAAATTGCATTCAGCCTAAAACTTAGCCAAAAGATGTTAATAATATGAAGTTAGTATTTAAATTTAGTAAAGTTCTTCTCTTTTTCTTGGTAAATACTTGCAGACTCCAGAGACATTGGGGACATTTATAGAGTAAAATAACGACTCGGCGCGAATAATTCTCATATCATTTTTTCTGCACCGATGTTCATAGATCCCACTTCTTATATGCGTGCATTCAGCGCCTTGTGTTTTGTTAGTCTTCAAGTAGGAGTTTTTTTAATAACACCTATCCAACTTGTTGTTGCCCAGCCTTTTCCATCTCAAGGACAATCACCAAGGCAACCCCCCTCGCCTGTGCCAGGTACTGAGACTGAGGTTATACCCACAGGTGCAAATGACGAAACTTCCAGCCAACTCAGCCGCTACCTCTTAGGGCCAGGAGATATAATTGGCGTTGTACTTCAGCGTCCTCCTGGCCCATACCGCTTAGGGATAGGAGATGGAATTAGCGTTTCGGTTCAGCGCTTTCCAGATTTGAGTTTTCAAGCTTTAATCAACCCAGAAGGTAACATTGTAGTGCCACTACTGGGAACGGTGTCATTACAAGGTTTAACTTTAGAAGAAGCTCAAGAAAAAATTCGCTTGGGTTTAAATCGTTATGTTGTCGATCCAGTAATAGTTTTAGCTTTAGCAGCGCAGCGTCAAGACTTAAGTTTTCAAGCTGTAATTAGTCCCGAAGGCACCATCGTAGTACCGCAAGTGGGAACGGTGTCATTACAAGGTTTAACTTTAGAAGAAGCTCAAGAAAAAATTCGCTTGGGTTTAAGTCGCTTTTTCCCAGATCCAATCATAGTAGTATCTTTGGCAGGGGCGCGACCAGTTCAAGTTACCGTTAGCGGAGAAATATTCAGACCAGGAATTTATCCGATTAATTCAGCAACACCCCGCGTTGCTGATGCCTTGCTAATATCTGGGGGTTCAACGTTGAATGCAGACCTGCGACAAATACAAGTACGCCGCAAGTTAATTGATGGTTCTGTGATTTCACAAACTATTGACTTATATGCAGCACTGCAAAATGGCGGTTCAATCCCTAATTTACGCTTACAAGATGGAGATGCGATACTCATCCCCCGTCGTGAAGTTGGTAATGATGACGGTTATGACCGCAATTTGGTAGCACGTTCATCCTTAGCCACACCACAGATTAGAGTCCGGGTTTTAAACTACGCTGCGGGAGGTCTCTCTATTCAAGCACTGCCTAATGGCAGTACGTTTGTAGATGCTTTGGGAGGAGTAAATCTTGATACTGCTAATCTCCGAGATATCGCTCTCGTTCGCTTTGATCCTGAACAAGGTAAAGCTGTTACCCAGAAACTTGATGCTAAAAAAGCTCTAGGAGGCGATGCGTCTCAAAATGTGGCGCTTCAAGATAATGATGTTATTGTTGTTGGTCGTAACCTCATAGGTAGAATTACTAATTTCCTAACTACCATTACCCAACCTTTCTTTAACGTTCAATCCTTTCTCCGGTTTTTTGACAACTTCGGTGGCGGGTCAAATTAGTAACTCTAAAAGAAGGATACAATCTGGAAATAGTTGGGAGTGTAGGAAGCCACATCTCCAACTGGTCTTTGAATTCGTGAATGTAAAAATATTAAACATATCAACCAATATATAGTATGAAGTTGATAGCGTTCTTTTATCAAAACCACTATCTTTAGTTTGGTGCTTCCTAAATTTTAAATTTTGAATTTTGAATTGGAGCGAAGCGACCATGACCCCACCAATTGTTAAGCGCTATCTTATTGCTTTTGATAAGTACAAGTGGATTGGACTAGCTAGTTTTGGTCTAGTTATAGTAGGGTCAACTGTGGTAGCTATGCAACCAGAGCCACCTACTAGCTATATAGCATCTGCCGCACTTACCTATAGTGGTCCACCAGTTTCTTTTTCTGCAACTGGTACAGAAATCCAACAGCAAGGAAAAGAACTGAATCAGGAAGTTTTACTCTCCAACCAAATAATTGCAGCAGTGGCAGAAAAAGTCGGTGTCAAACCGACAAAGCTGGGTAACAGTGTCGTCCTTTCTGTTCCTAAAAAAAACCCCAGGACTGGAGAATTGGAATCTAGTATTTTGGAATTGAAATATGTAGATACTGATCCCAAACGAGGTATACAGGTCTTGGCGGAATTGATGCAAGCAATGATCAAGTTGAGCAGTGATATCAATACTGGGCGATTACAAGCAATTATTGAAAAGATTAACGATCGCGTACCACAGGCTAAACGAGAGTTGCAAGTTGCTGAAAAGAAGTTAGAACAGTACGATCGCATCGAACGAACAGCAATATTAGCAGCCGAGAATGGCAGCTTGTTAAGCGCTGTTACTGCTAGCCAAAATCTCCAACGGCAGATGCAATTAACTATTTCTGGGGTTGATGGTCAAATTCGCAGTTTACAAAATAAGTTAGGCTTAACAGTCGGACAAGCTTATGTTTCTTCTGCTTTGAGTGCCGATCCAATTATTGGTAACTTACGAGCGCAAATTTATCAAAGTGAGTCGCAAATCGCCGTACTCAAAAAGGATTTGCGACCAGAACACCCAACGATGGTTCAGCTAATGCGTCAGAAACAAGCTGCTGAAGAATTGCTGCAACAACGTGCATCTGAGGTATTAGGTGGAGATGGGACGGCGGCTCCGCTTCAGGGTAGCGTTGCAGGTATTCGCACCCAAAGCAGCTTAGATCCAGCCCGCCAGCAATTGGCAAACCAAATGGTGTCTTTGCAAACCCAACGGGAGACGCTGCAACAACAATTAGTTCAAGAGATCCAACAAGAAGCGCGACTACGGCAAGAGTATTCTCTGATACCGAATAAGCAATTAGAGCGATCGCGTTTAGAACAGGAGGTTGCCCTCAAAAAATCCATCTACGACCAAATGCAGGTGAAGCTAACCGATGCTAAAACCGCAGAGGCAGAAACTACTAGCAGCCTCAGCATTGCCAGACGACCCACAGCTGCTGCCGATATCAAACCCCCGAAAAGTGTACCTATTACCCTTGCTGTGGGCGGTTTCTTAGGTGTGGTGATTGGTGGCGGGGTAATATTCTTGTTGGGAGCGCTGGAAGGGACTTTCAAAACCAGAGAAGATATTCGCGAGAGCCTCAAGCAACGGGAAGTGGCAGTGTTGGGAGAATTGCCTTTAATGCCAGTTGATGATTTAGATAAAGAAGCAGTCCCAGTGGTCGTTTCTGCTGATTCTCCTTATTTAGAATTTTATGAGAAATTCCGCAGTAATCTGCGCCGGATAGGTGGTAAAAACTTAAAAGTGGTGTTGATTACTAGCACTAGTAGCTTAGAGGGTAAGACGGCAAGTGCTTATAACTTAGGCATAGCTTCTGCCCGTGCTGGTAAAAGAACCCTGATTATCGAAACAGATTTGCGATCGCCTTCCCGTTCTACATCTCTGAAAGTAATTCCTGATCCCGATGCCTCAATTGAACCCCTACGTTATTACGCTAACTTAAGTGAATGTATCCGTTTAGTTCCTGATGTAGAAAATTTATACATTCTTCCAAGCCCTGGCCCTGTGCGCCAATCTGCTGCTATTCTAGAATCTAGCGAAATGCGGCGGTTGATTGAAGATGTCCGCGAGCGCTTTGATTTAGTTATTTTAGACACTAGCTCACTCAGTATTTCCAATGACCCTCTTTTAATCCAACCTTACAGTGATGGGATCGTATTAGTGACACGGCCACACTACACACAAGAGAATATGTTAGGTGAAGCTGTTGATCAATTGGTAGAAGCTGAACTGGGATTGTTAGGAGCAATTATTAATGGTGCTGATATCATTGTTTCTGTACCTGAAGAAGTTGCACAATCATCAACATTTACATCTGAGGTAGAAGAATCAGAAGAAGTTTCAGCAGCTGCTAGCAAAAACTGATATCCCAATAGGGAAATTTCAATGTTGCATGGGCGCTTCTCTACGAGACGCTACGCGAACGCATTCTCCCTGGGTAAGTAAGCAAAGGTTAACGCAGAGGTTTGATAGCTAGCAATTTTTTCGCTATGAATTTAGACAGAAAATGCTGTATTTAGTCCTGCCGAAACAACCCAAATAGGGGAGCAAGAATTACCCCAAAAACAAAACCCCCGATATGCGCCCAGTAAGCAACTCCACCTGTTTGCACTGTCATGTGGGCGGCTGTTTGTAGGGTAGCAAGACCAGATATAACATTCTGCACAAAGAAAAGTCCAATGATCACTAGTGCTGGAATTCTGATGGTAGTGATGAAAATCCCCAAAAAAACCAAGGTCATGACTTTAGCGTGGGGAAAGCGGATGATATACGCACCCAAAACTCCAGAAATTGCACCACTTGCCCCCAAGGAAGGAATCTCAGAATTCATACCAATAAACCATTGGCATAAGGCAGCTAAAGCACCACACGCCAAATAGAAAATTAGATATTTGGTATGACCTAATCTATCTTCAATATTGTTGCCAAAAACCCAGAGGAACAACATATTTGAGATTAAGTGCCACCAACCACCGTGTAAAAATTGCGACGTAAATAATGTTATCCACTCTCCACTCAAATTGGTGGTTAACTCTTGAGGTACTACCGCATATTGACTTAAAAACTGACTCAATTGTGCATTTGATAGGCTCACCTCGTGGAGAAAAACTACAATATTCATGCCAATTAACCCGTAGGTGAAATACGGGGTGATTCGCGTCGGATTTTCGTCGTAGAGGGGAAACACAGGTGTTTTTCCTAAATTATTGGCTAATTGCAATATAGCTTGTAAGGCTAGCAGTTGCGAAGCTTAGGCAATGTCACCTAATTAAATCAATCAGACTGATTGATAGTTCCAACAACAAATTACTTATACCAAGATTCTTCCTGTGATTTATCGTTAAACAAACCCAACAGAGGGCCGAGAATTGCCCCAAAGACAAACCCACCTGCATGAGCCCAGTAAGCAATACCGCCGCTTTCCATACCGATGTTGGTACGTGTTTCGAGACTAGCAAGCCCGTAGAAAGCTTGTTCAAGAAACCAAAATCCCAAAAAGAAATATGCTGGGACACGGAAAGTTGGGAAGAAAATTCCTAAAGGCACTATGCCGAGAACTTCAGCATTGGGAAAGCGGAGAATGTATGCTCCTAAAATGCCTGCGATCGCACCACTCGCACCCAAAGATGGAATGCTAGAATCTTGAGCGAAGAACCACTGTGTTAATGCTGCCAAAACACCGCAAGATAAATAAAACAGTAAATATTTTGCATTACCTAACTTATCTTCAACGTTGTTACCAAAAATCCAGAGGAACAGCATATTACCTGCTAAGTGCAAGAAACCACCATGCAAGAATTGCGAGGTAATCAAAGTTGCCCATTCTGGTACTGGTTGGTGTACGGAGATACCACCAAAGCTGAGGGTGAGTTCTCGTGGAACTACAGCCGCAAGGTGTAAAAACCCATTCAATGCTTGTGGGGGAAGACTTGCTTCATAAAGAAAAGCGAGGACGTTGGCAGCAATCAACCCATAAGTCACATAAGGCGTGATTTTTGTCGGATTATTATCGCTAATTGGAACCACGGGCGTTTTTTCCTGATTTTAAGACAGCAATTCTACAATACGGAATTTTGTAAGTAGTTTCTTCTACCTCGTGGATGGATCTCGCTTTGATATTTGAGATTTATTCTAGGAGTTACCCTGAAGCAGTAGGCTTCATACGATCGATAAATTTCCAGTTAGAGAAGAAAGCAGCTTGACCACACTGCTGATTGTGTTCATCTAAAACGTTCCATAGGATAGTATCTTCTATGTAAAAAAGTTTACCAGTGCTAGAAGTACGGATACCGGAATAATTCTTGATGAAGCCTTTAGTTGCTGCTTCTGATAATAAGCGATCGCGTTCTTCCTGTACTACCTCTTCAGCCGATTGGCGGGAAGGCATTCTGGTAAATTCTTGCCAAGAAAGCTCCCATAGTTCCAACGCTTTGCGATTACCATAGTTGAAAATTGGGTCTGACTCAGTGCCGTGAGAGACTAATACAAAAGGTGCTTCAAATAATAGTTGTGCTATTTCCTGGGGTACACCATTTACATCCAACAAAAAATTTCCCGTCCAATGATGAAAACTCTTTATTAGGCACTGACTATGGTGAATAATTGCCTCTTGCTGCCAGGGAAATTCGATAATATCGGTCATGAGAAAATTAATACGTGGCATCAAAATTATGACATGAAACAGTTTTTTTAAAGTTAACGCTTCAGGAAATCAGCAACGCGTAATATTTGGAAGATTGACATACTCTCCTCAAAGCTGAAAATATGTAAGTTAATTCTTTATATAGGCTTGGCAACTCATGTTTTTTTCAAATTCTCTGGAAAATCAACTCCAGCGCTGGAACGAAACCATTCATAATCAGCCAGAAAATCCTAACGCTTACATTCGTCGGGGTATGGTTAACTTTCAATTGGCGAAAATTGATGAATCTATTAAAGATTTTGATATAGCAGAGGAACTGGATACCCGTATTAAACCCTACCTCTGGCAACGTGGGTTATCGTATTATTATGCAGAAAGATTTGCTGAGGGCGCTGAACAATTTGAAATAGATTTGACTGTGAATGCTCAAGATGTAGAAGAAACAGTATGGCGATATCTCTGCATAGCTCGTTCGTTAGGTGTTAAAGAGGCACGTAAATCTTTACTAACTGTGAAAAATGACCCTCGACGCATTATGCAGCGTGTATATGATTTGTATGCTGGAGATTGTACACCAGATGATGTTTTAACTGTTGGTCAATCAGAAGCGATAAAGGGAAATTTTTATAGTCATCTCTACTTGGGATTATATTATGAAATCGAGAATAATATTGGTTTAGCTCAGGAATATATAGTTAAAGCTGCTGATAATTACAAGATTGATGATTATATGTGGTATTTAGCGCAGGTACATAAAATACTGCGAGGATGGATATAGTAAAGTGTTAATCTCAATTTTCAGTGGCTTCAGTTTCAAACTGCACTTGTCGATACAAATGGATTATCGCAATTTCCACATCCACCGATTCTAGCCGCAATATATCGTCCAAATTATACTCTAACAGCACCCATTTCCCCTGTTCATTGCGCCGAAATACTTCTACAATCGGTTGAGCTACTTGTACTAAGACATATTCTTGCAAGGTTGGAGATTGGCGATATTTAGCAAACTTTTTTCCCCTATCGGCTGCTTCAGTTGAAGGTAATAGCACTTCGATAATTAAGCAGGGAAATTGTACTAATTGTGGATCGGTATCTCGCTCATCGCAAGTCACCACCACATCTGGATAAAAATACTTTTGCCCCGGTTCTACCTGCACCTTCACATCTACAATGTACACTTCGCAGGTGCGTAGGCGTAGCCCGTCGTAGATATCGGCTAGGGCATCATCTAGAAGCTTTGAAAAATTCAGAGAAATCCAATTATGGTTGCGTGTAGCACCACTCATCATCACAACTTCGCCATCCCAATACTCGTAGCGTTCCTCTTGGGTAGGTTCCCAAACTAGATATTCTTCTGCACTCATCAAAATGTTGTCGGGTAAAGCAACCATTGGTGCTGATCTCTTAATGATTGACTTTATTTAGGATAGCGAAAAAAGGGCGTTCTCTTGATTGCTACCCTGACCAAGCACTAATGTCTCAGCATTTTATCTGGAAAATGCTTGCGATCGCTACTATGCAGAATCGTTTATCTTTAAATCTGATTTTGAATCTGAAACTGTTACTTCAATAGGTTTTTCGGGAATTCTACAAATATGGCTCTTTAGATTTCTCAGCCCAATTAGGAGCAGGAAGATAGAAAAAACTGGATAGATAAAGGAGGTGAGAGAGATGTGCGATCGCATATCTCAGTAAAGCAGTTCGATAACGCATTTTATTTAACGTCTATTGAGAAAGAAAGTTGATGGTATCTGCCTCCATGTTGCCGCTAAAATTACCAGTCATACTCTGCGTCTTTTTCTGCGTCAGCGTTTTGGTATTGATGTCCTTACTTTTGAACAGCATCCTGTGGCTTAATTCACATAAGGCGTATCATGCAAATTCTCACAAACTTTCCCAGCTTAATCGACCGATGGCTTCGCTATCAATTCCAAACAATTCTAGTTGTATGTTTTTTAATTTGGACACCGCTTCTAGTCGTAGAAACTTTGCAGATTCAACATTCTTGTCATCCCATGATTCACTGGTCTGGTACACTCCCGGCAGAGTGCCAACCTAAACTGCTGCAATTTAATTCTAGTTCATCTAAAAAACCTGAAACTCGGCGCGATCGCTCTCAAGAACAAAAACAAATAGCAAAGAGCGATCGTAGTCCATCACCTAAACCCTCGTCCACTCCTCAACGTCAAATACCTAGCATATCTCCACCATCTCAATCGCCAGAGAGAGAAGATGTTCTCAAGATAGCAAAAGAGCATCCAGACATCACAGGCGGTGTTATTGGAATTGGAGTTGCAAGTCTTATGGCTGTTATTGGCGGTGTTCCCCTAGCTGTCGCCGTCGGAATTGGTGCAGTAGTATGGCTTGCAATTAAAACAGTGCTTTAGCAAAACTATCTTAATTTCCAACTTTGTCGAATATTTCACGAAATAAAAGAGTAATCAACCAAAATGCAACCTTCTAACAACCCTCAACAATCTCCCGACCTTGTGCAATCCTCCTCCAACAACCCGCAGGTCGTTCCAGGTTCAGACGGACAAATACAATCTCATCCTAATCCTATAGAAACTCCAGCCGTTTCCTTAAAATTTCTCGGTTCAGGATTTTCATTACACCTGAATAAATGGGTTGTTTTAGGAGTTTTAGGAGTTGCAATGCTTGCCACATTCTTTTTGATAACGAAAGGAAGTGAATTTTGCTTATTCAGCACTTGTATACCACCAATTGATTCTAGCAACTCACTTGCTCTCAACTTTTGGGGATTTGCAGGAGGAACAGCAGCACTCGTAATTTTAACCACTTTTTTCGGTGTTTCGTTAATGCCTGCTGTTGCTGCTTCCTTTGCGGTTTGGTTTCTAATGCAAATGACACTCCATTAATTCTAAATCTTATCTATATTTCTCCTCAGACAAGCTATGAACATTATTGAACTTAAGCACGTTTCCAAAGTAGTTCCCGAAGGATTCCAGCAAAAACCTATCTTACAGGATATCAATCTGATTGTGCAGCGAGGCGAATTCATCTGGTTGCGCGGGGAAAATGGGGCTGGCAAGACTACTCTACTGAATCTGATTTTAGGGTTACTCAAACCCAGTAGTGGAGAAGTTGAGCTAATGGGACTTTCACCACAGAGTGCTAACTCAAAAATCCATGTTGGAGTAGCTTTCCAAGATGTACAGTTTCCAACAAATGTTAAGGTGAAGGAACTTGTTGAAATATTGAGAAGCTACTACCCTAACCCACTTTCAACTGAAGAAATATTGAACAAAGTTAATCTTAAAGATGAAGAAAACGATTGGGCAATTAAATTCAATGGTGGGCATAAACAGCGACTTAATTTTGCCCTTGCTATAGCAGGCAATCCCGAACTACTCGTCCTTGATGAACCAACTAAAGGGCTAGATGAACCGGGACGTGAAAAATTTTGGCAGGAAATCAAACTCTGCCGTCAACGAGGAATCACTATTATAATGGTGACGCATTATAAATCAGATTGGGATATATTACATACCTTAGCAACTCGCCATGTCACTGTTCATAAAATTACTGAAAGTCCCCCTGAAGGGCAGCTAACAGAAGAACTAATAAATTTAGAAGATAACGCTTTATTAGGTCAGCCTGAAAATACTATAAAGACAGAGAATTTACCTGAAACTTCTTCTCAAAACATCCAACGGATTTTTCAACAACAGTTCTGGTTTGAAATCCTTCAACTACTTCGGACTCCAGTCTTTTTAATTGCAACACTCGCACTGGTGGGATTCGTCCCGTTGTTAAAATTGCAAGGATTGAAAGGAGAAGCGGCAACAGAAACAGTCGTTTACCTGTCTGCTATCATACTTTTCACGATTGTCATCGACCGACTGGGTAAACGAATTGCAGTTGAGCGAGCGGAAAAATGGCTGAAGCTTTTGAGAGCCACACCTTTACCACCATCAGTATATATGGCGGCTAAGATTGCCACCTCGCTTCTCATTTGTACTGTGAGCCTTTTATTAATCTTCGGATTAGGAAGCTGGCAACTTGAGATGAGAATGGATTTGACTCAAGGGTTAGCTCTGATATCAAGCTTAATCTTAGGAATTATACCTTTTGCCATTCTCGGTCTTGCATTGGGGTACTTGTTAAACCCCAAAAGTGCTGATTCTATTCTTAGCCTATCGCTAATTGTTATTCCTGTTGCTTGCGGTTCAATTCCACTTCCAGTACCGCAAATCGTCCAAGATTTAATTGCATTCTCGCCGTTCTACCACTTTCGGCAATTAATTTTATCGGCGGTTAACTTGAACTACGATAACCACCTAATTCTGCATTTACTTTGGCTACTTTGGGCTTGTGGTACTTTTGGTTTATTGGCGGCTTGGCTTGGTCTTATCAGCGCGATCGCACCGTTTAGTAGCTTCAACAGGATTAGCACAAGAGATAGGGTGCATCGATGTATTCCATCAAGATATTTCTCTGCACTCATCAAAATGCGATCGCGTAAAGCAACTATCGGCGCGATCTCTTAATGATTCAGTTTATTTAGGATAGCGTAGCCAGATAAAGCTATGAGTATCTAAAAGGCGATCCAAAGTAAACATAATGTATATTTATCTAGATGTATATTTTGGATCAAATCGGACAATCGATGATACTAACCTTTTGGTAAATACGGTATGGTTCCTGCAACATCTGTGTCGTCGATTATATGGAATCTGCTGATACTACCAGCCTGGCGAGCTTGACGATATTTTGCATAGGCTGGATCGTTAACAAACGCTTGCACTGCTTCCGCAGAAGGAAATTCCAACAAAGCAAGCAATGTTGTTCCTAATTCCTCGCCTTCAATAGTCGTAATATTGCCACTGCGGGAAAGGTATTTCCCTCTATGATTATGTACGATATCGTGGACATTTGCTGCGTAGTCCGAAATCCAGGCATCATCCGTAACCTTAACGTCTGCAATTAAATATACAGCCATGATGGTTCTCCTTTAGTTAGTTAGATAACTATATTTGCTGAGTATTCAAGAAAAGAACTCTAGCAACAAAAGTATTTAGAGTATGTGTTCGCCCTACAGCCCTTCGGGCATCCTACGGCAGGCGTTGGCGTTCGCGGAGCGTGTCGCAGACAAGCCATCGCTTTTACTTCTCGATCATACTTGAGACTGGAATCAGCTATTTCAATTTAGGCTAATATTTAGTCAGCATGAGATTCACGTTAACGTCTTAGCATTTTATCCCGCAGATGCTTTCTAGATTTTTCGCAACAATTCCCGAATAGTGATCGCACATTCACCAAAAGCTAAAGGTGAAATTGTCACATCTTCTGCAAATATGCTCTCGCTGTGGTATCCGTCTGGACTAGGGAGACGATACATATACAACTTGCGTCCATTCACATCTAAAATCCAGTACTCAATAATACCTGACTTAGAGTATGCGATCGCTTTTACTTCTCGATCATATTTGAGACTGGAATCAGCTATTTCAATCAGTAAAAACACTTCGGAAGCATTGGGATAGTGATCCTCATAATCTGATGGATTCAGCTTCACTACTGAAATATCTGGTTCTGGTTCCGAATAATCATCAAGTTGCACTGGTGACTGGATTCTTAATAAAACTTTGTTAGCCAAACGTTGACGTAATAACCTTTCTGTGCGGGTAATTGCTGATTCGTGAGCAGTACCTTTTGCTGACATTCTGATGATTTGTCCCGCGATTAATTCTAAGCGTTCTTCAGGATGAAAAATCCCCGTTTCCGCCATTTTGTGATATTCTTGAACACTAATTAGGCGAATATTGGTGAGCATAAAATTCACTTTAACGTCCTAGCATTTTATCCCGCAGATGTTTAATGCGATCGCGCAATTTCCCAGCCTCTTCAAATTCCAGTTTCTTCGCCGCTTCTTTCATCTGTGCTTCTAACAGAGTAATCAACCCTGGAATCTGTTCTAATGGCAGTTCATCTATATGTTCATCTACAACTTTCAAGTCAGTTGCATTTAACCGCCGAGATACATCTAAAAAAGCCAAAATCGCATTACTTGATTTTTTGACAATTGGTTGTGGTGTAATTCCATGCAGTCGATTATGTGCTGTTTGAATACCACGCCGCCTGTCTGTTTCATCAATGGCTTTAATCATGCTACCCGTCATATTGTCGGCATACAAAATCGCTTGTCCTTGGACGTGACGCGCGGCTCTACCAATAGTTTGAATTAAGGAACGCTCGGTTCGCAGGAAACCTTCTTTATCTGCATCCATAATTGCTACTAAGGAAACTTCGGGTAAATCCAAGCCTTCCCGCAGCAAATTCACGCCAACCAAAACATCAAATTTCCCCTCGCGCAAGTTCTGCAAAATCTCAATGCGCTCAATAGAAGTAATCTCAGAATGTAAATACCTTACTCTTATACTGCGGTCTTGCAAATATTCGGTTAAATCTTCCGCCATCCGCTTGGTTAATGTGGTAATTAACACTCGTTCATGGCGATCGGCTCTATCTTTAATTTCGCCTAACAAATCATCAATTTGTCCTTCTGTAGGACGCACAGAAATTTCTGGATCAACCACCCCAGTTGGTCGAATTACTTGCTCAATTACATGGTCTTCAGAAACTTCTATTTCCCAAGTTCCGGGAGTTGCGGAAACAAAAATACACTGATTAACCTTTTGCCAAAATTCTTCTGCTTTCAAAGGACGGTTATCAGCAGCACTAGGAAGCCGAAATCCATGTTCAATTAAAACTTTTTTTCTCGCTTGGTCGCCGTTATACATACCGCGAATTTGGGGCACGGTTACGTGAGATTCATCAATAATTAATAGCCAATCTTTGGGAAAATAATCAATTAAACATTCTGGTGATTCTCCAGCTTGTCTTCCTGCTAAGTGACGTGAATAGTTCTCGACACCGTTGCAGTAACCTACTTCGCGCAGCATTTCTAGGTCATAACGTGTACGTTGATCTATGCGTTGCGCTTCTAATAGTTTCCCAGCTTGTTCTAAGTCTAGTTTTTGCTGTTTCAACTCGGCGGCGATGTCGTGACAAGCTCCTTCTAAGCGTTCTTCTGGGGTGACAAAGTGACGCGCCGGGTAAACATTCACTGCTTCCAAGCTTTTGAGAATTTCCCCTGTCACCGGGTCAATGTAGCGAATCGCGTCAATTTCATCACCAAAGAATTCGACACGAATAATTCGGTCTTCATAAGCTGGGCCAATTTCTAAGACATCACCACGGACACGAAATTTTCCCCGGCCCATTTCTATGTCGTTGCGGCTATATTGAACATTTGCCAAATCCCGTAAAATTTGGCGTTGATTTACTTCCATACCTATTTGCAGAGGTATGGCAGCTTTCAGATATTCTGCTGGCATTCCCAAACCGTAGATGCAGCTGATGGAAGCAACGACAATGACATCACGACGTTCAAACAGCGATCGCGTCGCTGAATGCCGCAACATATCTATTTCATCATTAATCGCTGCCGTTTTTTCAATATAAGTGTCGGTAACGGGAATATACGCTTCTGGCTGATAATAATCGTAGTAGCTGACAAAATACTCGACTGCGTTGTTGGGGAAGAAATCCCGCAACTCGTTACAAAGCTGTGCAGCCAAGGTTTTGTTATGCGCCAAGACTAGGGTTGGCTTGCCAATTTTCTCAATAACTGCTGCTACCGAAAATGTCTTACCAGTTCCAGTGGCTCCTAGTAAAGTTTGATAACGGTTGCCTGATTGGATACTAGCAGTAAGTTGTGCGATCGCTTGCGGTTGATCGCCTGTGGGACTAAAGGGAGCTTGAAGACAAAATTCTGTCATACAGTTTTGCTGGAAATACCCTATCTCATGGTGACAATTTCACCCTGTATCCATTGTAGCTGGCTTATCAGACCATACAAATGGCAATAATTTTTTACAAAACTTATTAATTAAAATTTACTTATGTATCAGTTTTAAAGATACTTATATCTATGTGAGGTTTTTTAAGGTTAAACTTTAATATATATGGGAAAAAATTTCATCTTTCCTTAATTATTGTAAAATTCAATTAACAAACCAGAGGTCTTCGTTTATGACTATTAGCAGCGCTGGCAAAGCAATCAATTCTCGGCAAAAGCCTGCCAAGTCTCCAGGGGAAACTACAGAGGAAGTTGAAAATCAACAAGACCAGAGCTTGAATGCAGATAAAGTCGAGGAAGTTACTGAACTGCCAGTGGGAGCTTCTGGAACACTCGCCATTTCTGGAATTCGTCCCATAGGCGCTAGCGACTTAGAAGTTGCTGAACACCTGTCAATTGCTGGAGTGCGTCCTGTTAGCACCAGTACATTAGAAGTAGTTGAAACCTACAACTCAATGGGTATTCGTCCAATTGGCGCTAATACATTCCAAGTTGTTGAAAGTATTAATCTCTCTGGGATTCGTCCAATTGGCTCAAGTTTATTGGTAATTGATGAAAGCTATTCCACCTTCGGTAATCGTCCAATAGCATCAAATGAGATTGACAATTCTGAAAGCCTGATGGGTTTTCTAGATTAGACAAAAGAAATATCCCCATAACTTTATTAACCCAGTTTCTATAGGAATCTGGGTTTTTTATTTAAATAGTCAAAAGTAGAAATTACGATATTCGCCCTTTTTCTATGTCTTTTAGCATAGGTAACTAAACTGTTATTGCTTTAATTTACATTCAGTCAACAGCCATAACGCTTACTATGACTACCTTTCTTAATTACGAGTTAAGCATTAGGAATTACGTTTTTTTTAATATGTCTTGTGGTGGAAGGCTTTAGCAAAAACTTTAAGCTACTGTGTAAAAGTAATCACAAAATATTTCAAAGTTAGTTATAGCTTTGAAAGGAATTTTTTACAAAATCAGGAGTACAAAATGAGTATTGAAGATCGCGCTAAAGCTGCTGCTAAAAATGTTGAAGGTAAGGCCCAAGAAGCATTAGGAAATATCACTGGAGATCCAGAAGATAAAGCCAAAGGTAAAGCAAAACAAGCTGAAAGCGAAGTCCGTCATGGGATTGAAGACGTAAAAGATAATGTGAAGAAAAATATTGACTAACAATTCATAATTTTTTTTGCAGAAACTCTAGGGATATCAATGGGGTGGATTCCATTTTTGCAAGAAAGTATGAAGTGTTCAAGATTCATTCAATGCTATATATTTTTCTTGTCATCTTAGCAAGCATGGAAAGATAAAGGACTAGCTTGATTGGCATAACTCTTGCAGAGGTGTAATTTATTACTCCTCTGCATTACAAAATAAATTTATTAATTTAGAGGAATAACCTCTATAAATTCCAATTTTATAAATGTCATCTAAATGTAAGCAATTAGTTTGAACGTACAACTTATTCTATCTGTTATTTAAAGTGTTTTTTCAGGAGGTAAAAAAATGATTCTGTTTCAACAAAGTCGCAAAATATTGGCGACTTTCCTTTTAATTGGAGTATTGATGATAACTACCGCCTGTGGTGGTGGTACTGTGTCACAAGTTGACCGCCCAACAACTCCTTCAGCAATTGGCCGAGATGTAACTTATGCAGAGTTGGAGCGAGGCAATACTCCAGGCGGACAAACCTTTGGTAACTGGGTTGTGCAAACATCTCAAGGGTTAGTTCAGGACGCTTATGTTCGTGATAACAACAAACTAGGTGTTGTGATTTCCCCTAAAGTTAGTCCTAACGAAGTGCGACCATTAGCAAAATCCTTAGTTCAAGGTTTTCGGAAGAATTTTCCCAATCAAGACTTAAAGGTTTTGGTTTATGCGCCTGATAAGAAATTGATTTTGACTACTGAGTATGATGTTCAGACTAATCAAGTTAAGTATAGCTAATTGCTGTATTTGCAATGAAAACTTGAAGAGAGTTTGATGAATTGGAATTTAGAGTTATGGCTTGGAAATACCAGCCATCAAAATAATTTGACGAAAAAAGGAGATAAGTAAAGTGGCAAGTAGCGAACAGTATAAACGTCAAATAATGAAAGATTTGGCTCAGGGTGATGTTGAATCTTTAGATGATACTACAGCCGAATCAACGGCGGAATATCAAAATTTTGATGATTTCGCTCAACGGACAACACCAGATCAACGTCGGCAGTTATTTGGTCGATCTTTACATCCAGATCGGATTCCAACTAGCCAAATGGAGCCAGAATTACAGAATGCGATCGCACAAATTAAACCCAATGAACGGGATGATGTAGCAAGAGCATTTTTCAAACACTTGAAGGAAAGAAAGCTTGACGAGAAGCATCTAGAGCAACAGTTGGGGCTTTCTACACACCACGCCAGCCGCATGACTGCTGATGATGTTAGCAAACTCGCGTCTTTCGCATATCATAACCACCCCGATATTTTCCGCGAAGTGCTGGCAGAGCAACCAGGGATTATCAAGTTTCTCAGTAATCCTGTAGTAGCAGGTATTCTTGGCATTGCAGCGGCTAAGTGGTTGGGTAGTCGCAAGTAACTTCTGAATTTTGAGTGTATAAGTAACAAAGTCAGGTGAGTTATGCTCACCTTTATTTTTCGCCTATTTATTATTTGGTAAAGATTATATATAAAGTATTATTAAATTATTTTTAGCCAAATAAAATTCACATAAATCTTATATGTTTTTTTATTTAACTGGGTAATAACCTTATTGTTTGTAGCTTATTAGCTGCATTTTAAAAGGTTTTGATCAAATATATATTTTAAAGTTTTCATAAATACAGGTAATTTTTTGTTGAAAATATTTTTTTTTCAGCGATATTAACTTTGGAATTTACGAAAAAACACGTAATTTTCCCTAGCATCACAAATAGTCGTAATGATTGTCATGAGTAGATTTAAGGTAAGACAGAAGTTACAGAAATATTTTGCTGCTGACATACACAAAGCTACTTTAAGTACATTTGTATTCTTTGGTGTCAGTTTTGGGTTTGCTGCTTTAAGTTCGCCAGCATCCGCAAGTTTGTTGTTTCGTGAGAGCTTCGACAATGCGGCACTTTCCATAGATGCTTTTGGTAGCACCAGCAACAATGGTACATTGCAAACAGATGTACCTGTAGGTGCAACTGTTCTCAAAGCTTATCTTTATGCGTCTTCCGTTTGGGAGAATTTTAATGGGCCTGTAAGTGACGTCAAACTGAACGGTAATTTGTTGAAGGTTGCTGATGCCTTTCTACTCACGCCCGATGAGAACCCAGCAACTACTGTACGTTGGGATGTTACCAGCCTTCTCAGCTCTTTGGGGGGTTTACAGAACCATACTATTGAAGAGCTAGGAGACAATGACGGTGAAACTTTAGTTGTGTCTTATCAAGATGCCACTACCATCGGTTTGTCGTCTTTTATCTTAGACGGCGAACTATCTCCCACAGGTGACACAACCAGATTGAATTTTGATAAACCTTATAGCGGTGGCGATTTTATAGTATCTTTTGCCGATACCTATAGCTTTCAGCCATCTGGTCAATTCACTATTGTGGACGTGACAACAGACTCTACTAGCTCTCGACGCTTAACTAGCTCTGCTGGTGGTCAGGATGATGGAGAATCATCTAATGGCGGTCTAATCACTGCTGGTGGTATTGGTGATAGTTTGACCAACCCAGATCCATTTGCCTCTGATTCTGGCGGTTTTAAGACTGATGATGAACTTTATAACCTAGCCCTTGGTAATAGCAATGATCCTAATCCTTTTATCCAGTCAGGTGATACCTTCATCGAGTTAAATACTGTAAACCCAACCAATGATGAGAATGTGTATAGTCTGTTTATTACCAGCAAATTCAAAACTAAAGTGTCTGTGCCCGAACCTTTAACTACATTGGGTTCATTAACAGTTGGTGGTTTTGGTCTAGCTTTCTGCCGCAAGTACAAGCAGCAACGAAAAGATACCGCAAAAGCTTAGGTTAACAACTTCTAAATAGGTAAATAAAGTATGTTAAATGTGGAGTTAAAAATTCATAACTCCACACTTAAGACTCTGTTTCATGTATTCTTTAATGAAAGATTGCATAACATCACCTGAAAATTAATTTAATTTCTGCTGCTGCGCCAATGCCTACTCAAAGAGTAGCTATATTTACGACTGGCTGTCTAGTGACGCAACTTTACACAATCTGAAAATCATTCCAAAACTCAAAAAATTGTAGTAATATACCACAGGCATTAACTATCTTCAGCTACATCTGATTGTTAGCGCTCTTAAATTTACAATCGATGAGAATATACCGTGAGCCTAACTCTTTATTTCCTCCGTCACGGACAAACAGAATGCAGTCGCAATAATTACTTTTGCGGTTCAATAAACTCAGAACTTACTTCTGAAGGCTTGGAGATGGCAAAGGCTTTTGCAGAGACATATAGTTCTATGGATTGGACAGCAATATTTTGTAGTCCAATGCAACGAACTGTATTGACAGCAAAACCCTTATGTGAAGCAATAAATATAGAACCACAACTCAGAGATGGTTTGAAGGAAATAAACTATGGTAAGTGGGAAGGAAAAACACCAGAAGTAATTAGTCGTGAATATCACGATGATTATATTCGCTGGTCAGCAGATCCCGCTTGGAATGCTCCAACTGGTGGAGAAATGGCGGTTACAATTGCTTCTCGCGCCTTGCAGGTAATTGAAGAAATTAAACAAAATTACAGTAGTGGCAATGTTTTAGTTGTTTCACACAAGGCAACCATCAGAATTATTCTATGTAGTGTACTGGGGATTGATGTGGGACGCTTCCGGTTTCGTTTGGGATGCCCTGTGGCTTCGGTGAGTATTGTAGAATTTAGTTCACATGGGCCGTTGTTAAAGGTTTTGGCAGACCATAGTCATTTAGATGAAAATTTGCGAAATTTACCAGGAACGTGAGAGGAGAGACGCGATTAATCGCGTCTGTACAATAATATTATTTTTAACTTACTCTGCCTCACTATTGGGTTAGATTTTTATAGGACTTACGCACGATTTACGGAATAACGTAGACACGTTCGCGTAGCGTCTCGTAGAGAAGTGGCTTGCCGCAGGCTACCACAGAGGCACAGAGGGCACGGAGAAATCAGAGTTTGAGAGATAATTTGCGTAAGTCCTATTTTAATTCAGTACAGATACAGCGATAATTTACTCAAATCATCACCGAGTTGTTTCATGCTGCCAGTTATTGAAAGCATTGTATTACGTCAAATGGCTTCGGGCGATCGCCTATACTTACAACTATACAAATTCATCGGCGCTAAACCTGGTAAAAAGGTATACATTCAATCTAATCTACACGGTGCAGAAATTGCTGGTAATGCAGTAATTCATCAGCTAATTGAGTTTTTATTAACAATAAATGATACAGATTTAGCTGGAGAAATTTGGCTGGTTCCCGTTTGTAATCCGATGGGGACGAATGAACGCGCTCAACATTTTTCTCCTGGGCGATATTGCGTTTATGAAGCTAAAGATTGGAATCGCATATTTTGGGATTACGAGAAAGAAGCTGATGATTTAGTAGCTTTTACTAAATCTCAACTTCACATTGATCTAGAGGTCGTTCGACAAAATTATCTAACTATAATTAAGCAAAGTTTTGCGAAAATTTTAGAAAAAATTAATTCTTCTAGTGGTGTACCCTATACTGAGCTTTTTGCCTACAAGCTACAAAATCTGAGTTTAGATGCAGATTACTTAATTGACTTACATAGTTCTACAAATCAAGCTTTAGACTACGTTTATTACTTCCAAAATCGAGAAAACAGTGCAAAATACTTTCTACTTGATTTTGGAATATTGCTTAATAAATATGATGGTGATGCTTTTGATGAAGCTTTTATCAAACCTTGGTTAGCGCTAGAAGCTTGTTTTAAAGAGTTGGGTAGAGAAATCAAGTTTGATGTGGAAGCTTGGACACTAGAATTAGGCTCAGGAATGCAAATGAACCCTGATTCAGTATCCAAAGGTATACGGGGTGTGAAAAATTATTTAGTGCAAAAAGGTGTATTAGAAGTTTCTAATTTATCAGATGGCATAAAAACTCATGATATGACTTTTGCATCTAGCAGCAACCGGAAAAAATATTATGCGATCGCAGGTGGTATGATTCAATCCAGAATCGAATTAGGTAGTACAGTCAAAGCTGGAGACAAGCTCTATCAAATTCTCAGTTTTAATAAAGAAGGTCAACTACCTACTGTAATTGATGTCTGCGCTCACCATGATGGATTAGTTTATGATGTCGCAACCAATCAAGCTGTAAATGAAGGCGAGTTTGTATTGGGAATTGTGAGTTAGTCATTTGTCATTTGTCATTGGTCATTTGTCATTGGGAGTTTAGAGTTTTTTAACTCCTCACTCCTCACTCCTCACGGGCTAAACGCCCCGCTACCGCTAACAGCACTCACTTCAGTCTCCCAAATAAATACCCATACCACGAGCGGTTTTAACTAAAGTACCATTGGGATCGACGGCGCTATATTGAGCGATCGCTTCGGTAATTGGTACACTTAATACTTGGCGATTTTGCCATGTCACCATGCGATCGTATTTACCCTCTGCAATGAGATTAACCGCCGCTACGCCAAAGGCTGTTGCAACTAATCTATCTAGTGGCGAAGCAGTTCCACCGCGTTGAATGTGTCCTAAAACTGTAACTCGTGTTTCTACACCGATGTGTTCAATAATTTTATCTGCCAAATATTCACCAATTCCACCATATCGAGATTGACCTAAGCGATTTGTAATTGTCACATTTTCACCATCGTGGGTACGAACCGCTTCAGAAACAATTATCAAACAATAGTTTTTGCCTTTCTCTTGGCGTTCTTTGATTTTGTGGCAAATATGCTCAACGGTGTAAAGGATTTCGGGAATTAAAATTACATTTGCTCCCCCCGCAATTCCCGCAGCTATTGCTATGTGTCCGGCATCACGCCCCATTACTTCTAAAATCATGACTCGGCTATGACTTGCAGCAGTAAAATGTAACCTATCTAGTGCTTCTGTGGCAATATTAACTGCTGTATCAAAACCGATAGCGTGTTCAGTAACGCCAATATCGTTATCAATGGTTTTGGGAATACCTACTAGATTAATGCCACCTTGTTGGGCAAGGCGACGGAGAATTGCCAAGCTACCATCACCGCCAATACCAATCAAAGCGTCTAAACCTAGCTCATGATAACCTGCAATAATTTCTTCGGAGCGATCGCATAAACTACCATCCGCCATTGGAAAAGCAAAGGGGTCGCCTTTATTGGTTGTCCCCAACATTGTGCCACCCGCAGTTAATAGCGAGTCAACTTGATCAACTTCCAGTTTTGTGAATTGTTGTGGACGCGCCATTAATCCTAGAGTCGCTTGACGAATTCCCAAAACTTCCCAGCCGTAAGTATCCACTGCACAATTTACTACAGCCCTAATCACAGCATTTAAGCCAGAACAATCACCTCCACTGGTAAGAATTCCAATGCGTTTGGGTTCTTCCATATTTTTTATTGACATTTTGATCCAGATATATTGAGTAGTCGATGAAACTTAAGCCAAAATTAGCAACAGATTAAACCTAAGTTAATGCGCTCCTTGTAATGCCAAAGTAATTTTATGTTTGTTTTGTATCTAAAAACAAAACAAAGTTATCTCAGCTGTAAAATATAGGTGTAGAGCCAGTAGTAGATTAAACCTCGGCAAAAGCAATCCCTAAAAATGCCAGGGTAATTTTATGCTTGTTTTGTGTCTAAGAAAAAACCAAGTTATCCCAGCTGTAAAATATGAGGGTGGAGCCAAAGGTGACTAGTATTGATAATTACAACTTCTCTTTTTCAGGAGAAGTAACAATCCCACAGGCTCCTCCTGATTTTAAATCAGGTTTTATCGGCATTGTTGGTCGTCCAAATGTCGGTAAATCTACTTTGATGAATCAATTAGTAGGACAAAAAATTGCCATTACCTCACCGATAGCACAAACTACACGTAACCGTTTGCGCGGTATATTAACTACACCAGAGGCGCAGTTAATATTTGTAGATACGCCAGGAATTCATAAGCCCCATCATCAATTGGGCGAAGTATTGGTGCAAAATGCCAAAATTGCCATTGAATCGGTAGATGTAGTCCTATTTGTGGTAGATGGAGCAGTAGCTTGTGGGTCAGGCGATCGCTATATTGCCGAATTGCTCAGTCGTAGCAAAACACCGGTGATTCTGGGCGTGAACAAAAGTGACCAACAACCGGACGATTCTCAGTATTTAGATGATAGTTATGCCCAGATGGCCCAGTCACATGAATGGGAAATCGTGAAATTTTCTGCCAAGACGAGTGCAGGATTACCGCAACTTCAAGAGTTATTAATTGAACATTTAGAAATTGGGCCGTTATATTACCCGCCAGATTTGGTAACAGACCAGCCAGAACGCTTTATTATGGGTGAATTAATCCGAGAACAAATTTTATTGTTGACTCGTGAAGAAGTACCCCATTCAGTAGCGATCGCTATTGACCTAGTAGAAGAAACTCCCAGCATTACTCGTGTACTTGCTACTATCAACGTTGAGCGTGATTCTCAAAAAGGCATACTCATTGGCAAAGGCGGAGCGATGCTCAAAGCAATTGGTAGTGAAGCCCGCGAACAAATCCAAAAGTTAATCGCTGGCAAAGTTTACCTCGAATTGTTTGTCAAAGTTCAACCAAAATGGCGACAGTCGCGGATTAGTTTAGCAGAGTTAGGCTATCGCGTGGAAGAATAAATTAGTCATTGGTCATTAGTCATTGGTCACTTGTACTGAGTTTCGACTGCGCTCAACTACCGCGTAGTCGTAAAGCCTGCGGCATAGCTACGCTTAGGGTGCAGCCTCTCCAAGAGTTGTATTGGTTAAAAAGGCAAATGACAAAGGACAAATGACTAATGACAAAGGACAAATGACTAATGACTCTTAATAAATAATGTCTTTAGATACTCGCTATCCCTTAAATTTACCAGCCAATGCTCCGCCATTGCGGGTGTTAATTGTCGAAGACGATCCGATGATGCAATTGGGATTAGAGCAATCATTAATGGCTCATCCTCAGTTAGAGATAGTTGGACAAGCCGAAGATGGTTATTTGGGAGTTCAAGCCGCACTGCAACTGAAACCCGATTTGGTGGTTATGGATATTGGGTTGCCGCGATTGGATGGCATTGCAGCGACACAGCAAATTAAGGCGGCCTTGCCAGCAACTCATGTAGTGATGCTGACATCTCATCAAACGGAGACAGAAATTATTGCTGCACTATCTAGCGGTGCAGATGCGTATTGCATCAAAGGTGCAAGTGTGGAACGATTGTTAAGTGCGATCGCAGCCGCAGTTGATGGTGCAGCCTATCTCGATCCCCAAATTGCGCGGCGAGTAATTGATAATCTCAAACCACCTACACCTACCAGCAACAACGCCAATTTATCTGGGCGCGAGTTAGAAGTGTTGAAACTCATGGTAGACGGGTTGAGTAACCCAGAGATTGCTGAAAAACTCTATCTCAGTCCCAACACCATCAAAACCCACGTGCGGGGGATTATGAATAAATTAGCAGTAGACGATCGCGTGCAAGCAGCAGTTGTGGCACTGCGTTCTGGGTTAGTTTGATTTCTGCAAACCGCACACTCGAATTGTCCCAGCAAATCCAATACAGTTCAGTTAAGCATCTCTTTCTTCTCTCTGCGTTCTCTGCGCCTTCTCTACGAGACGCTGCGCGTTGGCGGAAGCCTCTCGTAGAGAAGGCGGTTCGTTAAAAAAACGACTTTGGTAACAGAGTTTTAGCCTTAACTGAACCGTATTGCCAGCAAATTATCATTCTCTACGCAGCCCGTAGCACAATACACTTGAGTTAAGACTTGATCGGGACTTACGCATCTTTGGCTTTCAAGTCTGCCCGACTTTTAATCCCATTTACAAGTAAAGGCGTACTTATGTACGCCTTTCTAGCCGATTCATTTGTTGCCAAAATTTTTGAAAAATAGTCTACCTCAATGCATTTTAGTTAAAAGAGTTTGAGAATTGATTGGGGTCTAGATTAGTAGGAAATAATAAAATTTCCTTGCCTTCTAAGTTTGCCTTCTGGTGAAGCAAAATTGCCTTTTCCAAAGAACAATATTTAATTGGAACCCATCTGTCGCTATAAAAGTAGACAGTTACTCGGCTCATTGCATACTCTTTCAACGGCAGTGGAAGAGACCAGGACGTGTCCACAGTTTGAACCTTACCTGTTGAGTCCATGCTTTGAACCTCAGTTATTAAGTATATATACTTTGACCCATTAGGATGATTTAAAGTAACTGTCATAAGTTACAAGAAACTGCCTTGAAGCTGAATCTTTAGGTAAAAATTAGAATAATTAGAACTAACCTAAAGACATGGGATAAGTCAGTCTAAACTTATCATTTTTGGGTTCAAGGCTCATGGAATTCAAAGACTCGTTCACGAGTATCAAAGACTCATCTGACGAATTACGCATAGCGGTACTAATGTTGATGCACTCGTTCAAGCAACCATAATGAAGCAACAGTACCCACAAAGTGAGCAGCAATCCCAGTGATGTCTGCCACAACTACAAAAACATCCATCGGTCGAATAATGTTATAGGGGTTGGTGATTGCCACTCCTGGAGGTTGGGATATAGATTTTGCTACTAGCACGAACACGGTTGAACCAGCACCTAAGAGAGTTAATAATATTCCTACTAAACTCACAATTATTCCCAGTCGGAGGATTTTAGTTGTATTTGGCTTAGTGGGATGCAAAGCTGGATTGGAATTTTCTAAAGCTTTGCCTATGCGGGTGTAACGAAAGTTCCAATAGAGACTGAATAACAATAGTACAATTCCGCAGACAGCCCAAAATATACCAATTCCAAGACCAGCATTCTGTTGCTGAACAAATTCACGACCAGTCAAAGCAAACAACAAAGCTAAGACAGAAACCACTCCAATTGCCAATTGCAGCCAGAAAGAAATCCAACCTGTAAGGCGAATAGTATTACCAATTCCTCTAGTTTCTGCTGGTAGCGATCGCACTTCTGATTCTGTTTGCATAAAAATTACCTTCATCCCCTACTGCCAAGAATATTGCCCCGGTTCGCGCCATACCCCCATCTTTAGACATAATCACAACATCCTGGGGAATAAATAAGGCAGGGGCCCAATACTTCTCGGTTAAGGGGAAAAGGGGAAAGGGGAAAGGGAAAAGGGAAAGAAAAAACCCTTAACCCTTACCCTTTAACCCAATACAGTTCAGTTAAGCATCTCTTTCTTCTCTCTGCGTTCTCTGCGTTCTCTGCGCCTTCTCTACGAGAGGCTTCCGCCAACGCGCAGCGTCTCGTAGAGAAGGCGGTTCGTTAAAAAAACGACTTTGGTAACAGAGTTTTAGCCTTAACTGAACCGTATTGCCCTTTAACCTTTTCCCCAAACCCGATTCCGAGTTAAAAATGCTTTACCCGAGCAGTATTGGGGGCCAAGGGGGAGAAAAATTACCTCTTTCCCTTCTGCCTCTTCGCAATGCTTATAATTTAAAGTCCTGCCAAACGATGTCAAGGTTTCAAACTCAGGGACGATGAAGAATTAGCAATTAAATTGACAAAATTACACTATAAAGAGTGATATTAAGCGATAGATAGCGCTTGTAAAGGACTAACGGGCATGATTAAATCTTGGATGGTGATTGGGGGCGTGGCTTTCTTGGTTGCTTTAGCCGCTAACGTGATTACGCCTAGCGATCGCCAATGGTTCAAGCGCTTACAACGACCAAGATGGCTAACTTTTGAGGGCGCGATTCCAATTATCTGGACTGTAATATTTATTTGCGGTGCTTGGTCGGCTTATATTATCTGGGAAAAAGATCCAGGAAGCACCTCAACCTGGTTAATCATGGGTTTATATCTGCTGTTAGAAATAATTACTATCGCTTATACGCCTGTAATGTTTAGGCTTCGCAGTCTGAAAGTCGGTACAGTTCTTGGAGGCACAGGTTTTATCATTAGTGCTTTATTGATAATTGCGATCTTAGGTATTTCTGGTTGGGCAGCATTGCTACTAGTTCCTTATTTGCTGTGGAGTCCCATTGGTACTTATACCACTTGGCAGATGATCAGTCTCAATCCTCAAGATGCCTAAAATTCGCACCAACGAATGATTAAAGCTATGCCCTAAATTGTCAAACTTGCAGTATATAACTTGACAAAATACACAAAGCTTGAGGTCATTATGATTCCATCTTGGCTGATAATTGGGGCTGTAACTTTTTTCATCGCCCTTGGGAGTTTCTTGATTACGCCACGTGATGTTAAATGGTTTGCACTGTTAAGTCGCCCTCGCTGGCTAGTTTTTGAACCACTGATTCCACTCATCTGGACTGTGATTTTTATTTGCGGTGCAGCTTCAGCTTATATTGTCTGGGAAAAAAATCCCGGAAGCCCAATTACTTGGTTAATAATGGCTTTGTACCTTTTGGTGGAAATTATCACCGTTGCCTACATACCTATAATGCTGAGGTTTCGCAGTCTCAAAGCTGGGGAAATTCTTGGGCTAGTTGGTTTGATTTCAGGTGTTGTCCTCGCAATTTGCGTTTTGCCGATTTCTCTAATAGCGGCGCTGTTACTCCTTCCCTATTTAATTTGGACTCCCATTGGTACTTACACCACCGACGAGTTGAGAGAGTTAAATCCTCAAGATGCTTGAAGAAGTATTCAGTAGTCTGAATTCAGTAGTCAGAAGAAAGTGTGGGATGAACGCTTATTTATTCCTTATGGATTCCGCAAGAAAGATTTAGCATTTAGTTTCACCATTTATTCAGCGTTAGATGTGAGTAAGTCCGCCAGTCAGACTCCGATTCAATTCTGTAGCTTGCTTCCCTGAAAGGGTATTCTGAATTCTGACTCCTGAATTCTTTTGTGATAACACATCTATGCAATACGGCCATAACGTGCTGTGACAGGATTTGCTGGATTAGATTGATTATTCAGCCAAGCCCACATTTGATCGCCAACAGAAAAATGCCACCACTCTCTGGGATTGCGTTGAAACCCTGCTTTTAACATTACATCTTGCAATAGCTGGCGGTAAGCATGATACTTTTTTGCTTCTGGGTCGTCATTATTGGCATAATAATCGGGATGCGATCGCTCTGACATTTCATCAATCGGCGAACCCATATTTACTATTTGCCCAATATCATCTATTAAAGTCACATCCACCGCCGCACCTGTACTGTGAGGAGGCGGAGTTTTTTCATCCAAACTTGGTGCAGCCCAAATTGCATAAACCGCTTCCCAAACTTCTTGACGTTGGTTTGGGGATAACTCCACATTAGTTAATCCTCTATCCTGCACTGCTTGAGTGAAGCTGTAATCTACCATAAACTGCTGAACTGCGATCGGGCGATAAGCATCAAAGATTTGAATCCGCCAGTTAGGATGCAACACTTCAAGATAATTTTGCGCTTGCCTCAAATTTTTAATAACGCTTTGACGAAGATAATAAGGAGAGTGTTCGCCATAGGGCGCACCTAATTTTTCATAAGGATGAGGAGATTCCACCGCAAACAATTCTAAAGGAATCTCAATTAGCGGTTCACCACACTCGAAAATTGGGATTTGATGATAAGGTCTCATCTAGTCAGCCACACAAAAAATTACGGATTTCAACGCAAGCATAACATTCTTAGGACTTATACAGAAGAGATCCCCCAACCCCCTTAAAAAGGGGGCTAAAACTCATATTTGATTTTTGAAAAACCTCGTACAACTCAAAAAGCCTTCTTTCCTATTGCCTATTGCCTCTTGCCTTCCCACGCAAGTAAGTTTAAAAATCAAAGCGGATTTCTATATAAGATTAAACTCTACTTGAATATTGTGCTGTTTCCTTTGTGTCCTTGCGGTTTGTGTCTCCAAAATGCTCAATCAAAACCAAACACCATTATTAGATGCGTTAAAAGCCAATGCAGCAAGACCTCATGCACCTTTTTACACCCCAGGACATAAACTAGGTAAGGGAATTTCTCAACCCTTGGCTGATTTACTTGGTAAGGCTGTATTTCGCGCTGATTTAACCGAATTAGCAGATTTAGATAATCTCTTTGCACCCCAAGGCGTTATTCAAGCAGCGCAACAACTAGCAGCACAAGCTTTTGGCGCTTCGCAAACATGGTTTCTTGTCAACGGTTCTACCTGTGGGATTGAAGCAGCAATTCTCGCTACCTGTGGTACAGGCGATAAAATCATTTTGCCTCGCAACGTGCATTCTTCTGCGATCGCTGGTTTAATTCTCTCCGGTGCAATACCAATTTTTCTCAATCCTGAATACGATCCAGTTTTAGATATTGCCCACAGCATCACGCCCAATGCTGTAGAATCTGCACTCCAACAACATCCAGACGCTAAAGCAGTGTTGACAGTTTATCCAACATATTACGGCGTTTGTGGAGATTTAAGTGCGATCGCCAATATTACCCATCAATACAATATCCCTTTACTTGTAGATGAGGCACACGGCGCACACTTTGCCTTTCATCCCGAATTACCCACTCCAGCTTTAGCCGCAGGTGCAGATTTAACTGTACAATCCATCCACAAAGTACTTGGTGCAATGACACAGGCATCAATGCTGCATATCCAAGGAGATAGGATAGATTGCGATCGCATCAATAAAGCTTTACAACTTGTACAATCTACCAGTCCTAGTTATTTACTTTTAGCTTCTTTAGATGCAGCACGTCAGCAAATGGCACTCCACGGCAAAATACTGATGTCTCGCACACTGCAACTTGCTAATGAAGCTAGAACAAAAATCAGTCAAATTCCTGGATTATCTGTCTTACAGATTCTTAGCCCCCCTTATCAAGGGGGGTTGGGGGGATCTCCCGACTTTGTGGCTTTAGACGAAACACGCTTAACTGTCACTGTTTCTGGTTTAGGCTTAACCGGATTTGAAGCAGATGAAATTCTAGATGAAAAATTTGCTGTCACTGCTGAATTCGCTTCACTGCAACATATCACCTTTATCATTAGTTTGGGCAACACTCCAGCCGATATCAAGCAATTAGTGCAAGGTTTTACCACTCTTGCTAAAGAATATCGTCGAACCAACTTGACTGTTACAAATCCTAATGGGCAAAATCTTTTAACTACACAGGAATATACTTTACATTTTTCTCCCCGTGAAGCCTTTTTTGCTGTTAGTGAAGCATTGCCTTTAGCACAAACAAGCGATCGCATCTGTGCCGAAATTATCTGTCCCTATCCCCCAGGAATTCCTGTGTTAATGCCGGGAGAAATCATCACTAAACCCGTCCTTGATTACCTGCAACAAATCCAAGCAATGGGGGGATTTATCAGTGGTTGCAATGACTCTAGCCTCAAAACTTTGAAAGTTGTGAAATAACGTCCTAATGTTAATTCGCCACAAACGCAATCAAGCAACTTGTCTGAAATAATCAGAAGTTTTTGACAGCATAGCGCATGACGCGAACTTGTTTAGAGATTTTCGCTCATCTGTTATTTCCTTGCTCTCTAGCTTCTACAATAAGGATAGACTTTATTGAGATTTGTATAGTTGGGGAAAAGCTGTCATGGCTCCCGCCGTTTTAATTCAGAATCTGCAAAAACGTTACGGCACAGTGGTTGCCGTCCAGGATGTTTCATTTCAGGTAGAGCCGGGAGAAATCTTTGGTTTACTTGGCCCCAACGGTGCTGGGAAAACTACTACCTTGCGTGCCTTGTGTACGCTGACCACACCGGATGCTGGCAAAATCGAAGTATCTGGCATCTCTGTGTTAGATAATCCGAGGGTGGCAAGGCAACGACTAGGCTATGTTGCTCAGGAAGTAGCTATAGATAAGGTGCTAACTGGAAAAGAACTGCTGCAATTGCAAGCGGCACTTTATCACCTTCCACGCGCAGTAGCCAAACAGCGCATTGAGACAGTATTAGATTTACTCGGTTTGCAAGAATACGCCAATAAAAAGACAGGAACATATTCTGGCGGTTTACGCAAGCGCCTAGACTTGGCTGCTGGATTGCTCCATGCACCAGATGTTCTGGTATTGGATGAGCCAACTGTAGGACTTGATATAGAAACCCGTTTTGTGGTGTGGGATTTCCTGCGAAAATTACGCGCCTCTGGGACGACGGTAGTAATTACCAGCCATTACCTAGAAGAAATTGACGCTTTAGCCGATCGCGTGGCAATTATAGATCGGGGCGTGGTAATTGCCTCTGGGACACCTTCACAATTAAAAGATCAAGTCGGGGGCGATCGCATCACCTTGCGAATCCGCGAGTTTTCCCCCAGCGAGGAAGCAGAAATTGCCAAAAACCTTTTGCAAACTTTGCCATTTGTGCAAGAAGTTATTATCAACAGCGCTCAAGGTAATTCTCTCAACTTGGTGGTGACACCTCAAAACGATGTTCTCATTAACATACAGCAAGCACTGAATACTGCTGGCTTACCCATATTTGGTATTGCCCAATCTCGCCCCAGCCTCGATGACGTTTATCTCGCCGCTACAGGACGCACCCTGATGGATGCAGAACTGGCAGCCGTTGCCACTCGCGATCCCAAAGCTGAGAAAAAGCAGCTTATGAGATAGGGCATAGGGAGTGAAGAAGGGAATAGGTGACAGGTTACAGGGTACAGATTATTCCCTGTCACCTGTCACCTCTCCCCTAATCCCAATCCCCAATCTAAAATTCAAAATCCAAAATCCAAAATTTCTATGAGCGTTACTCCTAAATCTGATATCAATTGGCAGTCACTAGCATCGCCACCGGCAGATGTTAATGCTGCACCTAGCTTTTTCGGTGAATTAGTACAAGAGACGTTGGCTTTAACTCGTCGCTTGTTTATTCAGTTGCAACGCCGTCCCTCATCTTTAGTTGCCGGAATTATTCAGCCAGTCATGTGGTTGATACTGTTTGGTGCTTTGTTCCAAAATGCCCCCAAGGGTATATTTGGCAATACAACAACAAATTACGGACAATTTTTAGCTGCGGGTATTATTGTGTTTACAGCCTTTGCTGGAGCGCTGAATGCTGGTTTACCCGTAATGTTTGACCGCGAGTTCGGCTTCTTGAATCGTTTGTTGGTAGCACCGTTAGCATCGCGGTTTTCCATTGTCTTTGCTTCGGCAATCTTTATCATCAGCCAGAGTTTGCTGCAAGCAGCCGTGATTGTTGCGGCGGCGGCATTTTTGGGCGCTGGACTACCCAATGCAGTTGGTTTAAGTGCGATCGCTCTCATTGTCTTCTTATTAGCTTTGGGCGTAACAGCCATCTCTCTCGGTTTAGCTTTCGCCCTACCCGGACACATTGAACTGATTGCAGTGATTTTTGTCACTAATCTACCATTATTGTTCGCTAGTACTGCTTTAGCTCCTCTATCGTTCATGCCTCAGTGGTTACAGGTTATCGCTACCCTGAATCCTCTTAGCTATGCGATCGAACCCATTCGCTATCTGTATCTTCACAGTAGTTGGGGACTAAGTAGTGTCGTTATGCAGGCTCCTTGGGGTGATGTTACCTTTGGGGGAGCATTGCTGGTATTGTTTGGCTTTGCCGTTGTTGCCTTACTGAGCATTCAACCCCAACTACGGCGGACTCTTGCTTAAAGAGATAAAATAGAGCAATTTTAGGGTCAAAATCCCATGAAAAAACCATTTTTACAAATTCCTAGACTCTTTGTAGCTACCGTGGCAGGCATTAGCTTTGCTTCCTTGCTCATGGCTCAACCCAGTTCGGCTCAACAAGTCAGCCCAGCCGATGCTTTTCCCAGTAATAGTACAACAGACCAAAATACCGATCCGTTCTCTCGTTCAAACGCAGATAATTTCAATATGTTTGACCTGATTCATCGGGCAAATTTTGGGACTCTCAACTGGAATTCTGACCAACAGAACGAACAACTAGACTCAGCCGCAGCAGCCTTTAAAGCAAGGCAACAAAAACTAATTCGAGGTGAACAACAGCAAGCAAGTCCCAGTTTACCATCGTTTACACTACCATCAGCTACGCCGCCATCGGTTACACCACAATCAGGTAACTGAATTCAAGCAAAGAACCCCAAGCCTCTAGAGGCTCGGGGCTGAGACTATTTAAAAAATCCTAGGTAAAAAACTACAGCCCAAGTGTAGCTAAAACATCGCTAGCGTGGGTAGTGGTATTTACAGCAGTGTCTACATGGGTAATTTTGCCGTTGGGGTCAATTACGTAGGTGACGCGCTTGGCATAACCACCGCCATCCACATCGAAAGCTTTGATGAGGGATTTGTCGCTGTCAGCCAATAGAGGAAAATTCAAATTATATTTTTGGGTGAATGCCTGATGGGAGACTTCATCATCTGCACTGACTCCCAAGATTACAATATCTTTACCTTGATATTGAGCCTGGGCATCCCGAAAACTACAGGCTTGTTTGGTGCAGCCTGGCGTGTCATCTTTGGGGTAAAAATACAAAACAACTGTCTTTCCCCTCAAATTAGATAACGAGACTGTGTTGCCGTTTGTATCTTTGGCGGTAAATGCAGGTGCATCCGTACCAACTGCTAGAGGCATAATTAACCTTTCCTGTTTCAGATTGTTGATGCACTTGAAATTTTACATTAATTTATAATCATTAAATATAATTACTAAAAAATAGCATAACTATACTTCAGGTAACTAATTTTGGTTAAATGAGGTACATAGTACAAGAAAAAATATATTCTTGAATTAATCTTTTTAAGAAGAAAAATTTCTCCCCCTACAAAATGGCTGCTGCTGATTCCCAAAACCCAAATATTTTTGTCTATCCTCAAAGCACAGTAGAAAGAGCCGAGCGATCGCTAGTGTGTTCGCCCTTCAATTTATCTTTATTTGAAGTCATGGGACATCAGAGTGTTTCAGTAACTGCGATCGCTTTGGAAAATGGACTCAAACAGGGCTATACTAAGCGCCCTTTATCAGAATTAGCCTGTGATAATGCCTTGGGCTGGCTAATCCAAGTGGGTGTATTGCGGCGAGAAGTCGATGGACAGGGAATTACAGATAGTTTTCGGCTCACTCCCTTGGGTCGCCAGCTGGTGGAACAATACCACGGAAAAAACTGGCGGACACCTTCATGGCGCGATCGTTTATTCGATGCTGTGATTCGTTGGTTACGGATACCCTTTTAGAATAAAAAACCAAAGAGTTAGCATTAGGCAATCAAAGGGAATAATATATACGGAAACATCACATTTATTCATGAAGTCTTTACCGTAATCATCTAATTGAAATTTGTGATGCTAATGGTGGGTGTGGGGTATGGTGTATTATTTCTTCCCCTACTCCCTCATCTCTCCTTGCTCGCTTATTTTTCGTTTCTAAAAATTCACTCTGTATCTTGAAAAACTAACTAATAGCAACTATGAAATCAATTATGGTGGTGGGGACAACATCCCATGCAGGGAAATCACTTTTAACTACAGCTATTTGTCGCATTCTGTCGCGGCGTGGCTGGCGGGTGGCTCCCTTTAAAGGTCAAAATATGGCTTTAAATGCTTATGTTACTGCCAGTGGTGGAGAAATTGGCTATGCCCAAGCAGTGCAAGCTTGGGCTGCGGGAGTCGTGCCTTGGGTAGAAATGAACCCAATTTTACTCAAACCTCAAGGGGATATGACTTCCCAAGTAATTATCAAAGGTAGGTCTGTAGGGAAAGTAAGTGCCTCAGATTACTACGAGCAATATTTTGAACTGGGGTGGCGGACAATTGAAGAATCGCTACAGCATTTAGGAACAGAATTTGACTTACTAGTTTGTGAAGGTGCTGGTAGTCCAGCAGAGATTAACCTCAAACACCGCGATTTAACTAATATGCGGGTGGCAAAATATTTGAATGCACCAACGATGTTAGTAGTTGATATTGATCGGGGTGGTGCTTTTGCCCATGTGGTAGGAACTTTAGAGTTATTGGAACCAGATGAACGCGCTCTAATTAAGGGTGTAGTAATTAACAAATTTCGAGGACAGCGATCGCTCTTAGATTCGGGAATAAAATGGTTAGAAGAACGCACGGGTATTCCTGTTGTTGGTGTTATACCCTACTTGCAAGATGTGTTTTCGACCGAAGACTCCCTAGATTTGCTAGAGCGTCAATCGTCGTCAAGTAAAGCCCAAACAGACCTCAACATTGCCGTTATCCGCTTACCCAGAATTGCCAATTTCACCGACTTTGACCCACTAGAATCAGAAAGCACAGTTTCAGTAAAATACTTAAGTCCTAAGCAAGATTTAGGACATCCTGATGCCGTAATTATCCCAGGTACAAAGACTACAATTGCTGATTTACTGCTGCTGCAAAAAAGCGGTATGGCAGAAGCTATTCAACACTATGCTGCTTCTGGTGGAACCGTTTTAGGTATCTGCGGTGGCTATCAAATGCTCGGTCAAATTATCGCCGATCCCGAAGGGATAGAAGGACAAGCTGGCAGATTTCAAGGGTTAAATCTTTTACCAATTAGAACCGTAATTACCGGACAAAAAATCGCCCGCCAGCGCCAAGTTAGCTCAAATTATCCACAGCAGGGCTTACCAGTCAATGGCTTTGAAATTCACCAAGGGCGATCGCGCATCGAGCAGCAAGGAATAGATCCTCAATCCTACCATGCCCTATTTGACGATATTAATTTAGGATTAGTGGATAGTTGTCAATCAGTGTGGGGAAGTTACCTCCACGGGCTTTTTGATAACGGCCCTTGGCGACGCGCTTGGTTAAATCGCCTCCGTCAACAGCGCGGTTTAAAATCTTTGCCTACCGGTGTTGCTAACTACCGAGAACAGCGAGAGCAGATTTTGGATTCCTTAGCCACTGAAGTTGAAAGCCATTTAGACTTAACTCCATTTTTGTCTTAAACTGATACCATTTTTAATTTTAGATTTTGGATTGAGAATAGCTTTCTAAATCTAGGCGTAGTGAATTTATCTCTCACATCATGTTTCGAATTTGATATAAGTTGCATAAAAGAAATTGCACTTTTTTTCGTTAAGATGGTTATTTGTCATTTGTAAAGACAAAAGGCAAATGACAAATAACAACCCTTACGAATCAATTTCAAATCAAAAGTGTAAGATTCATGATTGTTCGTGTCCACTTTTTACCAGATGATGTGACAGTAGATGCCGAAGTGGGAGAAGCCATTTTGGATGTAGCAGACCGGGCTGGAGTATTTATTCCCACCGGTTGTCTAATGGGGTCTTGTCACGCTTGCACCATCGAATTAGAGGATGGAGAGATCATCCGCGCTTGTATCACCGCAGTACCGCCACGCGAGGAATTGACAATTAATTTGTTTAGCGATCCCACTTGGTAATGTCAGCCCTGTTATTCACAAGAACTAGTATAGTAAAACAAGTCATGTACAAACAAAAATCTAATCATTGATTAGATTTTTTTGAATAGACGGCAAGGAATATTTGAACCATTATTTCTTACCGTGGCGATCGCATTTTTTAAGAAAATTAATGCCAAAGAAAATCCGGGAACTGAAGCAAATGCTTTCCCAAGTAGGTTTTACAGAAGTCCCAGGAAAAGGAAGTCATACGAACTGGGTACATCCCCTCTATACTGGAAAAATCACGATTTCCGGCAAAAACGGAGCAGATGCTAAACGCTACCAAGAGAAGGAAGTGAGACAGGCAATTGAGGAAGTAGAAGGGAAAGAAAAAGATGAGTAAGCTTAAGTACCAAATGATTATTCAATGGTCTGATGAAGATGATTGCTTCTTAGTCGGATTTCCTGATTTTCCAGGACAACGTTGGCGGACTCATGGGGATACTTATGAGTTAGCTGTGGCAAATGGAATTGAAGCTTTAGAGTCTCTAATTATTGCTTACGAAGCTGTAGGTGATCCACTTCCAGAACCAACAGTAAGTAGAGTACGTTAACGCAATTGAGTAGGTGGTAACTAGTGCTGAACAATATCAATTAGCTTTAACATTCAGCGCATATTCTTTAAACCTTTCCAAATCAGCTTGAATCGTCGATTCAACTATCCGTCCCAAAAACAAGTTATCCATAATTTTGCCAATAATGCCGGGGATAGCATAGGAAATACTCATTTTGACAATGCTACTATTGTGGCGATCGTAAAAGCGAATCGCTCCTTGATTAGGCAAACCATCAATCGATTCCCATTGGATAATTTGGTTGGGAATAACTTTGAGAATTCGGGATTGCCAATTAAATTCTAGACTGCCCGTCTTTAATTTCCAAAGAGATATATCTGGATTATCTGGCGGAATTTTCACCGAATCAATCCACTTCATCCACCGGGGCATTTGCTCCAAATCAGACCAGAGGCTCCATACTAAATCTATGGGAGCCTCTACTTCTACCTGCACAGTATGCTCTAACCAATCTGACATTTTTCTTCTTCTTCCTTTGCGTTCTTCTCTACGAGACGCTATGCAAATGCGTCCTTGGCGGTAGCCTGCGGCAAGCCACTGCGTGTCTACGTTATCTCTTCAAACTCTCCAAAATCACTTTTGCCGCCCGCCGTCCAGAAATAGTAGCACCTTCCATGCTGTCAATATAATCTTGCTGAGTATAACTCCCTGCAAGGAAGAAATTATCTACTGGTGTTTTTTGGTTGGGACGATACGCATCCATCCCTGGCGCTTCTCGGTAGAGAGACTGAGCAAGTTTTACTACACTATACCAAGTCATATTTAGCTCCCGCGACGAGGGAAACAGTTCATGGACTTGCTTGAGGACATGCTGTGCGATCGCTTCATTACTCTGTGCAATAAACGGATCTCCCGGTGTCAGCACTAGTTGTAACAAAGATCCCTGTCCTGGACGATAATAATCAGCAGGGCTAGTCAACGCTAAATCAGCAAAACAAGAAAAGTCAGCATCGGCTGTGTACAGTAAATTATCAATTCCAGCCGCGTGATTTAGCTGTTTACGTTGCTCTCCATCGTTGAGTTCTGTTACCCAACCATCGAAGCGTAACTGCACTGTAGCCACTGGGACTGCATCCAGTTTGTAAATATTGTCAAATTCTGACCACTTACGCCATTGCTGGGGTAGGATACGTTGAATTCCTGGAACATCACAGGCAAAAACGTAAGCATCAGCAGTAATAGTTTCGACTGCATCACCTTGTGCAACTGCTATACCAGTGACACGGGTTTGTTCGTTTGACTCTATAAACTGAATTTCTCGCACTTGCCGACGCGTATAAACTTTAGTGCCTCTGGCTTCTAAATATTCCAGAATGGGCTTGTGCAAATATTCAGCTGGAGAACCTTCCAACATTCGCAAAACTGAAGCTTCAGTTCTGACTGCAAATAACTGGAATATGGTTAACATACATCGGGCAGACATATTTTCGCAATCAATAAATCCCAATGCGTAAGCAATGGGGTTCCATAACCGCTTAATGCTGCCATTACTGCCACCATGACTGCGAAACCAATCGGCAAAGCTAATTTTATCTAAGTTGCGGATGGTTTTCATCGCCCCGTTAAAGTCTACCAATCCGCGAACTATGGGACTAGTACCCAAAGCGATCGCATTTTGCAATTTATCCTGCAACGATAGTTGGGAAGTCGTGAAAAATGCCTTTAAGCCATTGAAAGGCGCACCTGTAAAGAAGCGAAAATCCAAACCACCAGTGCGCCCCCCTTTATTAATAAAAGTGTGGGTATGTTCCTTGAGGCGTAAGTTCTCTAACACCCCCACTTTCTTCATCAAGTCAAATAGTTGGTAGTAGCACCCGAAAAATACATGCAACCCCATTTCTAGATGGTTGCCATCTCCATCAACCCAACTGCCTACTTTACCACCCACAAACGGACGAGACTCAAAAATCTCTATTTCACAACCAGCATCAGCTAGATCAACTGCGGTTGCTAGTCCAGCAAGTCCCGCACCTACGATTGCAACACGCATTCCGTCGTTCCTTTTCAGTTTCTTTACAGATTGTAACTGGGTTGGTGTCGGAATTTGCTACTTAATATCAACTCTACCAGCATATTAAGGCAAGCAATGTCGATACTAAAACCTCTTTAATTACTTCTTTTAGTCCCCGTAATTGACCAGACGCGAGCAAAACGCGCCTGTATCAGCTAGACAAATTATTGTCCATTGCGGCGCACCCAAAAAAGTATCAGAGCTATTTTGTTGGTGGCAAAGCAGTTATCTAGTAAGTAGTGAAAGTATAGTCTTACTTGTTTACATCTTTGCCATCGTCGGAGACAGGCAAACTTCTAATCAGTTCGCGAATCACATCGGTTGCGGGTCTACCTGTTTGTTGGCAATATTTTTCTAGTTTTTCCGCTTCCTGCGTTGCGAGATTAACTGTTATGCGTTTAACGGCCCATTTTTTATTTGTCATTATCATGCTATCTGCTGTATATCTAGATTGTCGAAAGAGTCTAAATTAAAGAGGGAACCGATAAGATTATCAGAATTTGTCTCAGGAAACAAGTAATACCATTAATATTAAAAATTGTCGTTTTGTCAAAGGATTCATAATTTTCTAAAGAAATCAAAAAACTACACTTTATTTGTTACTATTTTGACAGCAAAAACAGCACATAGTTCCTTCTGAGGAGGATAATCCTACTAACAGCATCAGTAAAGCCTAGCAATGAACTTCTATAAATGAATTTGAGATACCAAATGTTGACTCAATCAAGATTTACAAAATTATTCTCTATCGAAATAATTTGACCATATATCTTAACCAAGTTTGCCAAACCCACTTGGTGAGAACATCTGGTATAACAGATGAAAATAAAGCTTTAGAATCATTGTCAGGCTGAAATTGTGTCTTACAGGCAGCTTCAGGTGAGATATACAGTTCGGAAATAATCACTTAAAAGTAGGCAAATAAGCGATAGCTCTAGAGCAAACATCCATCTGTATCCATTGCTGTAATCAATAAGCTAAGAGCGACTTAAATAGTTAAGGCTTTTGGCTCACTGCAATTAAACTGATTACTTCACCGTGCTAATGTTGTAGTCATAAACAAAGGTATAAGATTCAGCTCACTGGGTATAAAAAACCAAATATTTTGGTAAATTTTAACAGAATTACCTGTAATTTCACTCAGAAAAATTAACCAAAAATTGACGTGATGTTACTTGACTGTCGCCGATAATAATATTTTACTTTTGTTTCATGTTTTTACACTAAGTCCCCCGAAATATATGATGAAATCCTAGATATTTTTTCTCTTCCCCCTAGCGATATAATTTGTTTTAAAGTCAGTATTGTTTCAATTCCTTGCATTCACGTATTTCGAGGTTACGAAAATTATTTTTAGCCAATTAATACGCTAAAAAACTTGCTTATTAATATCTAAGCTAAGAGAAAAACTACAGCTAAAAAGTCTTGCCTTAAAACCTCTATTGATTAGTAAATGTAAGCATAAAAGCAATTTTTTACTTCAATATTTTTGTTGAGTGTATTCATTATAGCCATGATTTATGGGCTTTAAATAAACTTTATTTAGGCACTAAAACAACTCATATTTACACTTTATAAAAAAATTACAAAGAAAAATAGATAAATATGAGCTTTTGCTTAATGATATTGATACAGAACAACTTTTTAAGCTCAAAAAGTTGTAAAAAAAAGATTCTGAGATTGAAGTGCATCGGCTAAATTTGATTAAACTCAACTTGGTAAATAATTAAATAGTAGTCTGTACTTATTTATACTGATAAATATCCAAATAAAATTACTGAAAAACCATGAGAATATAGATACTTCATGAAATTTAGGTAAAGTTAGCTGTCATCCTGGGATATTTACTAGTAAACCTTCGCAGAAATACAGCTAACACCTCAATTAACAAGACTTGGAGAAAAATTAATCCTCTTTTCAAAGTTAGATAAATTTCCGCCTTGCCGTAACAGGTGCATCAAACCTAAGTATTCTGTAGTTTACTTAGTAGTCAGTAATGCCCCTAACTTCTCAGCGCTGAATCTGGTTAATACGCGAATCAAATATATCTCAACTTAATTTCTTATAGCCGTAATCCTGAATGTCAGATTACAGCTATGAATGCAACTATTCCAATTTGAATTGGGGCATGAGTTGGAGAGTGCCAATACCTAAATCTTTCGGTGAAACCGATCGCGTTTCAAACAAAGCCATCATGTCTCGTAACTGAGGATTGCCACGGGAAGCTCCTGTTAATCCTTTAGCAATGATTAAGCCACAGTAGCCCTTAGTATTTTTACACCTCTGATTCCATTTTTTTCGAGCTTCTACATGAATAGGATCTTCATCTAAAAATTCACCAAATAGGAACAATTCACCATTTTGAGTTTGCAATAAACCCAGATCGTAGCGATCGCCATCGAAAGGATCGGCACCTGGATTAAAGCAAATTGCTCTCAGCCCGCCTGCTGCTTCAATTCTTTCAATTACAGTTTTAGCCTTGGGGCGGGAAGTTTGAATTAAAATCACCGGCAAACCGTCACCCACTTGTTTAATTTCACCAGCCTTATGGTAAGTTACCCCCTTACGGAGGTGATCCAACATTTCCCAGGACACTACGCCTAAGCTGAGAAAGGAGTCTTCTGGTATCAAGTCATCTTGCAATGATTGGAAATTTGAGGAGTTAAGGTTATCAATTTCCTCATCATCGTCACCAAAACCTGCCATTTCCTCTAATTCTGCTGCTAACTGTGGCATGGTAGAGACTGTCACAGCCACAGATTTAGTTGATTCTTCCGACTGCGGCAGAGAGATGCGATAGCGACGGCTGAGGGTAGGGAAGATATCCTCATGCAAATGGCGGCGGTGATCGCGAATAAAGCGGATCAGACTTTCGATCGCAACGAAGATTACCAGCGCTTCTTCATCATACAAAACAGACCGCAGTCCTTCTAAGGGGTGGATATTACCGAAAGTGGGGTCAATTTCTGATAATGGCAGATCCGCCAAATCACTTTCTTCGTCATCGTCTTCATCTTCGTCTTCATCAGCACTCTCAAAGGTAAGAAACAGGCAATCTTGCTTGAGAAACGCTTCTTCTAGATGCTCTGTTGAGTCTTCATCTTGTAAAACTGCGGTGCGAAACTGTTTTAAAGACTCTTCTGAGCGATAAAACAAAATCCCATACTCCATTCCCAGCATTCCCATGACTGAGGCGTAGAGTGTGCCGACATCCCACTTATTAATCTCGATTGACAAAATTTGCTGTTCTTCCAAAAATTCCCAAGGTGCTGCTTGCCAAATTGCAAATGCTTTCTCTCGCAAGATTTGTGCATACTGTGGGGGTAAGTCAGGAGTTTGACTATCGAGGATGTCAGCGAATCCGCGAAATAGTTCGTCAATTAAAGGCAGTTCTGGTGCGTAGTCAATGGCAATATCCAAATCTTGCAGCACTCCCCGCAGGTAAAATTGGATCTCACGGTCTTTGACTACAATTCTTTGGGGCCTAGCAGGTCTTGCCGGACTGTGGGGATGCTCCATTGCTCGCATTAAGGTACGAACGATTGCTTCTGGTCCAACATCTGAAGCTACCACGTCCATTCCTCGGACAACACCTTGGGAGTAATCTACCCAAAGAATGCATTCTCCCTTTTCCTCAGAGTCTGAGTGCTGGTTTGGTGATGACAACGGACGGCGATCGCCCTCCCATACAGAAGGAATTTGAGTTAATTTCTTCAAGCGACGACTGGTAGAGCGATTAAAACTTGTCATAGAGTAAGTTAATCAAAAGAAGCAATTTGGAAGTAAACTTTGGGGGATAGCTAGCCTCGGATTAAGTTTTAATGGCTGCACCTGAAAGATAGTTGCTTCTCAGACAAGCCATGCTTGAACTCCAAAAATACCGAATCTCTAAACACACTGAGTCTCTCAATTCTAGAATAAAAACCTTTGGCTGCTTTTAACGGAGTGTTTACAATTTGGCATCTAACGACATCTGAGCCGCTAGAATGAATACAAAAACACCAAGGAAACCCAGAGGCATTAACAAGCCGATATCGGGTAAAGCTTAGACTAATTAAGGAGTGAAAAAAGCAGATGACACAAGCAATTCAGTCTCAACAACGCGGAATTCTGTTGAGCGAAGCGGCATTGCACCAGGTAAAATCCCTCCGGGACAAGCAAGGCACAGACTTCTGCTTACGGGTAGGAGTCCGTCAGGGTGGCTGTTCTGGGATGTCTTACATGATGGACTTTGAAGACACTAGCAAGATCACCCCGCAGGATGAAGTTTTTGACTATGATGGCTTCAAAATTGTCAGCGATCGCAAGAGTCTCTTATATCTCTACGGTTTAATGCTCGATTACAGCGATGCCATGATTGGCGGTGGCTTTCAATTTACTAACCCTAATGCCAACCAAACTTGCGGTTGTGGCAAGTCATTTGGGGTTTAGCCAAGAGGAGCCGATCGCGTGCGAGGTTTTCCAAAATTGATTGAACTCGCCCTCAATAGTCAAGAGTCAAGGTTTTCTAACTCTTGACTATTGGCCTATGACTATTGAATCATGGCTAATGACTATTAACTAATGATTATTGACAAACTTACTATGACTCAAACAGTTGAATCCCTGTTTGATACAGGTTTAGAACGCTATAAAGCAGGAGAGGCAGTAGATTCTTTAATCCCTGTATTTAAAGAAGTGTGCGATCGCGCTCCTAAAACGAGTGCTGCTTGGATCTGTTTGGCGTGGTTGTATCTACTCGATAACAAGCCCAACTTGGCTTACAAAGCTGCACAGAAGGCTGTCAAGTTAAATCCACAAGACCCACAGGCTAGGGTCAATCTCGCCTTAGCAATGCTGGAAACAGGTCAAAAAGGTTTACGAGAACATATTGACATTGCACAGCAGCTAATTTTTGTCAATGAAGAATGGCGCGATGAAATAAAAAGCAGTATCGAAGACGGTTTAACTAGAAAACCAGATTGGCAAAGTTTAACAAAAGTCAAAAATTGGCTGTTGGAGGAGTGAGAAGTTAAGAGTAGAGATGCGATTAATCGCGTCTCTACAGGAGTGAGGAGTTAAATTCAAGTCGAGAACTCTAACTTCTAACTTATCCGTAACTGAGTTAGCAGTCATAAAATTTTGGGCAATTAGACAACAGGGTAGATGAAAGATAAATTGTTAAATTGGCTAAACACAATTTTAGTCGCAGATGTTTTTTTAGTTTTGTTTGGCTTTGTTTGGTTAGCGATCGCAGCGATCGGTGATTCTGTGGGAGTAAATTTGGGTTTAGATTTGTGGCATCAACTTTGGCAACCCGTATTTAACCCAGCGATCGGCATCCTCATGGGCGGTGCAATTCTCAGTGGTATTATCAGTTGGGTTTCCAAAAAATTTCTCTCTAGTCAAGAATAAAGTGATTGGGGATTGAAAAGAGGCAGAGGGGCAGGGTGCTGCTCTTGCTGAGGGGAAAACTATTATCCCTTGCTCCCTACTCCCTTGCCTCTTCCCCATTCCCCTTGACCTACGCAAGAATTTGTCTTAGTGCTGACTCTAAATTAGGATATTTGTACTCAAATCCTGTTTCCATGGTGCGCTTAGGAAGGACTTGCTGACCTTCTAAAACTACTATAGCCCCGTCTCCTAAAAGAGCTTCGATCGCAAAAGCCGGAACGGGCAACCAAGAAGGGCGATTCATCACTTGTCCCAAAGTTTGGCTTAAATCTGCCATTCGGACTGGGTTAGGGGTAGTAGCATTATATATGCCTTCTATTTCCGGTTTAGTTAAAGCTTGCATAATCAAGTTAACTAAATCGTCTATGTGAATCCATGAAAACCACTGCTGACCACTGCCAATGGGACCACCAGCAAAAAGTTTGAAAGGCGGAATCATTTTACCTAAAGCCCCACCATTGCCTAGAACAATCCCAAAACGCAGAATTACCAGTCGTACACCAGCATCTTTGACCTTTGTCGCCTCTGCTTCCCAGGCTTGGCAGACCTGGGCGAGAAAATCGTTACCAGATTGGCTTGTTTCATCAAAGTTTGCCGTTTCACTGGTGCCGTAGTAGCCAATAGCCGAAGCATTAATTAACACAGTTGGCTTGGGGTTAGCATTGACTATTGCTTCAACTATTTTTTGTGTGCCCAACTTTCGGCTATTGAGGATTTCTTGTTTGCGTTCTGGTGTCCAGCGCCCTTCACCAATAGGTTCTCCTGCCAGATTAACTACACCATCACAACTAGCTATGACACTTTGCCAAGAACCAGATGTATTTGGTGTATAGGCAACAATTTCTACATTGGGGAAAGCCTCAGATGGAAAAACCTTTTGAGCAAAGGCGGTGTTCCGAGTTAATACTACTATTTTATGACCTTTTCCGTGGAGTCGTTGTACCAAAAGACTACCGACAAATCCTGTTGCTCCAGTAATTGCTACTTTCATTCATTTTCTACCTCAGCCAAACTCTTATTGTAAAGTTTTTGATCAGACTTTCAGCCTACAGCACTTTCTTTGTGGATAGAACAGATGCAACTGTATCAGACGCAAATAATAGCTAAAACCCTGATTCTAAAGTAGCGGCTATTCATTAATTGCCCGTACAGCGCGTAGTTTTGCGTAAGTCAGATGTATATCTGGTGATGCCTAATCTCAAAACTCAAAAACTTTGCTTTTTGAATGACTTTCCGTTTAGATGCTTCAGTATTATAGGATGGACGGAGTGTTGCAAGGCGTGGGGCTATTATGGCTCGCTATACCTGTTCGTTTATTGTTTCTGTTGCTAGTGACCATCTGTTGCCGTTACTTGTAGAACTTCTACAGGACTGTCAGTTGGATATTCAATACCACACGGGCGATTACATTATCGCTCGTCAGACTCCTGGTAATGTTCCTTTTCCTAAATTGATCACAGTAGAAGTACTGGTTGATAAATCAAAATCTACTGAAACAGAAACCCGGATGAGTATTGTGATTAAAAATGAAGAACTACCTCTCCAACTAGATAATTACTGCCGACAAATGTTTGAATTCATCAAGCAGGCTATAGAAAGTAGCCGTCATTGGCATTTGATTGAAAGTATTGCAGGATAGCTTTGGTAATTAAATTGACAATCCCACGGCTTTAAGCCGTGAGAGTGTCAAATTGTGGTTGGTAGTTATAATTCAATCTCCCAGATCCTCTAAATCCTCGGCCATACCGGGGTTTATTAGTGTAATGTCATACTCGCTTGAATCCGTTTGTCCCAAACGCTGAGTGTTTTTTAAAAGGTAATAAATGGCACGAACCTGAGGGCCAAAAACGATCTCGTCTTCATTTCTGAGATCGTGGTTTGGTATTTTACGTCCATTAATCATCAAACCGTTGGAACTAGCCTTACCTTTGGCATCGCCATCTACAATCCGGTAATAGTAGCTATGACTATTATGTTCTCGTGGCAATCTGACTAATGTGGCATGGCGGCGGGAGACAAACTGAGACATCAAACGGATATTACACTCGCGGTCTCTACCGATAGAGTAGACGGGTTGCTCCAGAGAAAATTCTTTGCGACCTTGATCGTCTTCAATAATCAGTAGATGGTTTTCATTAGTTTCTGCTGCCATTGACAAATCGGTGGAAATGTGATTTAACAAGATTTGTTTCGTATCGTATTTTGCCATTTTCGGGCACCGTCAGTCTGTGGTGCTAATCTAAATAAGCTTTAAAATTGCATAATACCTTGAAAGAGTAGAACTTGGTCGTTCTACTCCAGTAGCTATGATAGCTTTTGTAGGTGTCTGAACAGGCTTTGTGATCTGCGTAAAACCTGAACATCGACTCAGTGTAACAAATAATTACGAATTCGTAATGACGTTCTCTACAAGAAGCAAGCTACGCACAGCGTCTCGTAGAGAACGTCATTAGTAATTACGAATTAAAAATTGTTAAGTTGAGATGGGAAATTTTAGGTTCAACAAAGTATTCTACGAGTGACGAGCTAATCGCCTTAATAATATTGAGTTTGTGACGACGCTAACAGAGCTAAAAGCCATTAATGCAGCAGCACCAGATGGGTTAAGGACAAAACCCAGACTAGGGAACAAAACACCTGCTGCTAAAGGAATACCAACTGTATTATATGCAAAAGCCCAGAATAAATTTTGGCGGATTTTGTTGAAGGTGGCGCGACTAAGCTGAATAGATTCGACTACATCGTTTAAGCGATCGCGCATTAGGACAATTTCAGCCGTTTCCATCGCCACATCTGTCCCGGAGTGTAAAGCAATTCCTACATCTGCTTGGGATAAAGCTGGAGCATCATTGATTCCATCTCCGACCATTGCCACTACTGAGTGCTGAGTGAGGAGTGAAGAGTTAGGAGTTCCTTTTGTCGTCCCTGCTTGTTGTAAAGACTTGATTGCATCTGCTTTTTTCGCTGGGGGAACACCTGCTATGACATCAGCACTATCTAATCCTAATTGTTTGGCTATGGCACTAGCTGCTTCTGGGCGATCGCCACTGAGCAACATTACCCGTAATCCCATCTGACGCAACTTGTCTACAGTGGATTGGGCATCTGGTCTGAGGGTATCAGAAACAGCAATTAGTCCGGCTAGAGTTCCCCCAACGGCTACGCAAACGACTGTTTTACCATCTGTTGCCAAATCCTGTGCTACCTGTTGTGCAGTTTCACTAATGGCAATACCATGCCAGCTTAACCAGTCCCAGTTACCCAAAAGTACAACTGTTTCCTCCACCACAGCAGACACTCCTAATCCTGGTTCCGTGTGAAAGTCCACAGCTTCTGGAATAGATAACTGTTGCCGCAGTGCTTCTTGCTGAATCGCTTTTGCTAGAGGGTGGTGAGTACCGCTTTCTACGGCTGTTGCTAGTTGGATTAAGGATTGGGCATTGAGAATTGGGCTGTTATTCTCTGCCTCTTCCCCAGTTCCCAATTGCTCGATTAACAGACAATCTGTAACGATAGGATGACCTGTGGTCAGAGTGCCAGTTTTATCAAATACTACGGTGTCTAACTGGTGTACTTTTTCTAAAACATCGCCGCCTTTGATTAACAAACCTCGTTCTGCGCCCATAGCAGTCCCAACAAGAATAGCTGTTGGGGTAGCAAGCCCTAAAGCACAGGGACAGGCGACTACCATAACAGCGATCGCTAGTTTTAAACTAATTAATAAAGGGGAGTGGGGAGCTTGATGTGTAGCGTGGCTCATCATCTCCATCTCACCAGACATGGTGATATCAGTCCAAAGATGAGTACCGAAAAAGTACCAAAAGACAAATGTTAATAAAGATGCTGTTAACACCCCGTAGGTAAAGTAACCAGCTACTGTATCGGCTAATTTTTGTACTGGGGCTTTCCGAGTTTGGGCAGCTTCTACTAAAGCAACAATTTGAGCTAGAGTTGTATCACTTCCAATCCGGGTTGTCTGAATAGCGATCGCTCCTGACTGGTTTAGTGTACCCCCTGTCACCGAATCTCCCGGTTGCTTAATTACTGGCACGGCTTCCCCAGTCAACATGGATTCATCGACTGTTGTTTGACCAAGCACCACTTCACCATCGACAGGAATTTTATCGCCTGGCAGCACCTGTAACCATTCACCAACCCGCACCTGTTCGGCAGGAATCTCTACACTAGAAGATCCCACTCCTCCTTTTTCTGGGTTGGCAATCAATCGCGCTACTTGTGGCTGGAGTGCTAACAATTTCCTAAATGCAGCAGCAGCACGACCTCTAGCTTGTTGCTCTAACGTTCTTCCTAACAAAATAAAGCCCAGCATCATTACTGGTTCGTCAAAGAAGCACTCCCAACCCATTTGGGGAAAGAGCAGTGCTACTAAACTAGCAATGTAGGCTGTCAGCGTTCCCAATCCGATCAGGGTATTCATGTTAGGCGCATTTCGCCGCCAGCCTAGCCACCCATCTACTAAAATCGGGCGACCGGGAATTAATAGCGCCACTGTAGCCAATCCACAGTGAAACCAGATGTTATTTAACAGTGGCAGCACTGAGCTACCAAGATTACCAAAATGTCCACTTCCCGACAATAACAGCAACATTGCAGCGATCGCCAACTGCCTCACAGAAGACCGCATTTCTCGGCGTTGTCGTTCTGCTGGGTCTGGTAAGGTAGATATTTCGCCTGCTACTGTGCCCCTAGCTTTTCGGGGTTGAGTTGGAAATCCAACGGCTGTTAATCTCTCTGCTAGTGCATCTGCATCTACCGCACCAGTTTCTGACTCTACAACTGCTACCTCTGTGGCCAGGTTCACACAGGCACTCTTGACTCCTGGATGTTGGGTTAGCTGTCGTTCTACCGCGTTCACACACCCAGCACACTTCATACCTCCAACATCGAGAATAATTTTCTCTAAGATTGGGTCAAGTTCTGGGGCTAGCTTAGTTTTTGGGACAAGTTGCATGGCAAGTGTTTAGATTCGCTACAGAAATTCAACGCCTGACTAAAAGCGTCTCTAATTTGAGCGTAGGCTAAATATGGAACTACGACTGTATGTCAACCCTATTAAATTTCTTAATTTATCGTACTTCGCTAAGGGTCACTGACGACTCCAGCGTAGATAAGTCACATAAATGATAGCTGTAACCTGCATTGGCATCAGGACAATCAGGCTTTTCCAAAAATTGTGAATTTCCAAATTAGACATGGCGCTGAAATAGCCAAAGCCCAACAACAAGAAGAGTATCCAGATCAGCTGTTTACGTTTGATGGTTAGCATAGCAGTAGGATTCATAATTTTTTAACAAAAAGCTCTAGTTATACCTAGAAATCTGCACAGAATACACAATAGCTTTCATGAATAGTTACTCAAGAAAGAAGTTTACCCAAGGGAGAGTTGATAAATTTTCTGCCAGTGCTGCAACCAAATTGCCTTGGGAAATAGCCATAAAGGAGCGAGTCATCCCACAAGTGGGACATGGAATTCCAGTTAAATGCTGGATAGGACAAACTAAGAATCCTACTCTATAACCTTGGTGATAAAAATAAGTAGCAAGTAGGGGTGTACAGGAGAATCCTAGTAAACCCCACCGAACTAATTTCCCTTCGTATGACAAAGGATAAGGAGATAATTCAAACGGCAAAAACAATTTTAGATGGAGGGAGTTAAAACCAGCCTTTCTTTTCGACAATGTAAGTATTGAGGAATTCTTCATCAGTCTTGGTTAAGTAAATGATACCTTCAACCAAACCGACAATCCCCATCACTGCTCCACCCAAACCAAATGTGAGTATGGTAACGAGCAGCATGATTAGACCTTGAGTAGTGTAACCAAGAATAAACTTGTGAATACCTAAAGCTCCTAACAAGATAGCGCAAATACCAGCAGCAATTTTTTTGCTGCTAGCATCACTGGGGTTGACATTAGACACTATGAGAATACTCCTCAGCTATAAATGACATCCCCAATGTTAATGTAATTATTCTTACTTAGCATCTACATATCTCTCATTAGTAATAAATTGTCAGATTTAATCTAGTTCAGGAGACAAATAAGCACTAAGTGTTACTGGAAACAAATTCGGAAATCCAGTATTAACAAACTTATAGAACTTACGCAAACACTAGCCGAAACCCTTGTTTTCATGTAGATGCAAAACTTTTCCCACAGGGTATTGCCCCTAAAAGTTGTAGTTTTGCGTCAGCACTAACTTATTCTAAAGATACACTCAAGATATATAACTTTACAGAGCAACCCAAATGGGAAATCTAAGTTTTTAGAACCAGCCCTGCTTATTCACAAAGTAGGTATTTACAAATTCTTCAGGGGACTTATTCAAATAGATCATGCCTTCTATTAAACCTACGAGTTGCATAATTAACAAGGCAATACCGTAGGTGAAAGAACCCGCTACTACAGAAACTACCAACATGATAAAGCCTTCTGGAGCGTATCCTAGAATAAATTTATGAACCCCAAATCCTCCAAGGATAATGCCACAGTAACCAGCTAGAAGTTGTTTGGTAGGGTGACTGGGGTTGAGATTTGACATATTAAATGCTGCTCCTTGATAAGTAAGTGAGATATAAAAATAAAGTCTTTATTGTAATCAAAGCAAATAGATTTACTTGCTTAATAAATAGATTTTTAATTTTTTCAGTACAAGTAGGCTCCAAAATGACTAAAATCAGCGTGCTTCTGTTCTAGAGGAGACGCTAAAATGTCTTGCGGCATAGCTTGAAAATCTGGCGCTCCTTAATAAATTTTGGTGGATTGGATGACTGCAAACTCTGTTGCAGAAGTTTTGCACATTTTCAAGTCAGACATTTGGTCTTGAGAAAAATAAATCTCAATAATCATCAAAAACTGCTATACCACTTTTTACAAGTACATCAGTATTATTTCCGGGTTTTTTTATGAGCGCTTCCACTGGTAGTGAAACGCCATTGCACCAATGACAAGATTCAGTTATTGGCTAAAATCACCCGGATAAGAATAAATGCTTAACTAGATATTTTGTTGTCTATGTTAACAGCATTATTTGAATTGGCTTTTCAGCTAGTATTTATGCTTGTAACCAATTATAACCAGTAAATTGTTCTTACATAAGCAGATAAAATCAGATATTTACATTTTTAGCAACAGTGCAATTTAAGTATTAATTACTACCTAAAATAAACAGGCTTAATAATGTACCACTATTCCAAAGGCTGTGTAGGAGCATAGGAGCAAGGAGGTTGCGCGATCGCGTGTAAACTACCCCTAAAACGATCCCCAATGCAGTGAGGGGCAGAATTTCCGACAAGCTGAGGTGAGCGATCGCAAACAACAAACTACTGATTATAATCGATCCCCACACGGGTAAGTAACGCGTTAGAGAAGGTAACAAAAAGCCGCGAAACAGAATTTCTTCAAAGAATGGAGCAGCGATCGCTGCTGTAAAGAAAAATATACTAAGTGCTACCCCATCTTGGCTTTCCAGCGCTAGTTGCAGCAGGGGGTTACTACCACCCTGTCCTTGCCATAGCTGTTGATTGATTAAAGATACCATCACAACTATAGGTAAAGCCGTACAATAGCCCCCCAGTCCCCACAGAAACCAGTTATCTTGAAAACGGAAGCGGAACCAAAATTCCGGTAACGGAAAAAACGGCTTGAGAGAGAAATACAGCACCAACAGCGCACCGAATGCTACCAATAGGTAACTAACCAAAACAGAAAATGCCTGAAGTCGTACATCAACAATAGGGCGCGGGATGGGTAGCACCGATATCACCAAGGGCACAAAAATTTGCCCCATAAAGAAAAAGCCTACAATAAAAACCTGCAAAACCGTTTCACCATCCCAAGGCGTTGACCAAGGAATATCAGCATTTTGAGCTAGTAACGAGGCTTTTCCTTTCAACAAGCGTTGAGCAAATAATAAAATCAGCAATATTAGACCAATTAAAGCCGCCAAGGTAGGAATAGTACCGATAACCGCTAATTTCAACACCGCTTGAGCAGCAGTTTCTTTTTGTGCAGCTTTTACTGCTAATAAAGCGTCTTGTCGTTGTTGGAGTTGGTATAGCTGAACCAAAGCAGTAGAGCGAAACCAACCTTCTAAATTCTTTTGAATCCGTTCTTGAGCATTTTGGAGCAGACGGGGAGGATTGCTCCACAGTCCACTCAATACAGCTGCGGTTTCTCCAAACTCTGGATTGACATCTGAGCGTTGTTGTAATTCGCTCCAAGTTTTCAGGGCTGTATCCGTCTGTCCTTGCTGTGCTTGTAAAATTCCCAGGCGCAAGTCTAATTCAGCCACTAATTTTTGTAATTGCTTTAGCGATTGCTGTAACTGTTGCTTTCCTTGTTTAGAGGTTTTAGTAGTCGGAGGAACTTCAGGTAGAGGTTTAGGAGGTATGGGAGTAATTTCAGATTGAGAGCGTAATTGTGCAAGCTTATTGTTAACTTTGTCCAAATTCGCTTGAACTGACTGACGTGCCTCCTGATATTGCTTTGTGGCGCTTTCTAGAGGTTGCTCACCAAGTATCGCTTCCCGAATCCCTTGAAGATTGTCATCACCGCTATCTTCTGATTGCCAAGCTTGGGCCTGCAAAGCAATATTGGTTTGGTACAGTTCCAGGCGACTTTGGAACTGGGGTTCTTGCCAACTACCGAATAAAGCCGAAACTGCCAACAGAACTGCTATCGGCGTTAGCACAAAAATTAAAACCAACCGCTTGAGTGTCATCTATCCCCCTTTGACTAACCAGTGGAGAGCGCGTCCCCCTTGGGAATTATCGCAAGAAAAAGTCAGAGGTGGATAAATATCATCAATTTAAAGGTTTTAAGTTTGGCATCGCTAAAGAAACTCCAGTCCTAACTCAAGACTTTGAAATTCGATACTGCTGGGCAATGTAATAAAACAAACGATAGTAATCTTGAAATTCTTGGCTTTTGCTTCGTCCCTGCCAACAGTATTTCACTTGATCCTGAGTTAGTGTCAGTGTCATAGAACCTACTCCTTGATCAACTTCTACAACTAGTACCCCAGATACTCCTTGGGCGGTTTGAAAGTTGGGTTTGATCTTTTTCACTGACTCTTGCTCTGTAACAATCGAATTCAGTAACTGCTGACTTGCCCACCCTCGAATTTCCACCGTTTTGTTTTGGGGCGAAATAAAGGCAATTCCATCACCATTTGCTGGGCCTGCTGAAGAAGTCCAGTTACTCGGATATGGAAATTCAAAGCCATAACGAGAGTTGCTATAAGTTTTCCATGCGATCGCTCCAGCGTTAAAATCATTTGCAGTACAACCCCAAAGAATTACTAACAGAGCAATAATCACGCTAACGCTGGCGGTAAACCTATAAATTCTTCGCCCCAAACTACAGGTCTTATTAGCAGTAGCCATTTACATTACACATTTTGCCAAAGTCACTGATTTTATAGAAATACCAGAAACTAAGATCAATACCTTGCACTAAAAGAGCGCTCATTAAAAATTAAATATTCTTTCAGGATATTTACCATTCTCTTTTGGCTCCTCAGTAGAGAAGCTTATAAAGAGTGCTTTATCACACATTTTATGTACAGCGCATCTCAGACAGCCGAGCTAACTTTGGAGCTTTTTCACTTCCAAACCAACACATCTTTGCAATTTCCACCAAATCTTTCTGTAATTTCCATTGGTAAGCCAAACGACCAAAAACCTCCAGATATTGATATCTCTGGCTTACCAGATTCGGATGTGTCATCTCGCATCCACGCACAAATTTGGGTGAATGGGGACGAATACCATATTACCGATTTGGGCAGTTCTAATGGTACATACATTAACGGTGCGAAACTTCAACCTCAAGTTTTTTGTCCACTGCATCCAGGAGACAGAGTTTCCCTTGGGCAGGGAAAATAACTTTTATGTTTAGGGTGCAGCAACACTCTGCATCTACCGCGAAAAATCCTACACCAAATTCCGCGCCAACGAAAATTACAGCGCCTACCACAAGTAAAGAAGAGGAACAAGTAATCTTTGCTAGTAAGCTTATTGGCTTAGGGCTAATCCTCGCAGGCATTATATTTTTAAGTACAAGTATTTATGTGAGCGTCTACTTACGCAGCACACCTGGAATTTTGCTGTGTATGGGAGGTGTAGTAGCTCTAAATTTGGGTGGGCGCGATAATCGGAAGCTAGGATGGGTTTTGATTGGGATCGGAATTGCTCTATTCATCGCCAGTGGTGTTGTAATCGGCTCTGTGTCTCTTTTTTCTCTGCTAGTGTCATTCGCTGGCATCTCCTGTGGATATCAGTTGTTTACAACCGGAAAGGTGTTCAACTTTAATCCGCTTACACTCCAAATAGTTAAAAAGTAAGCCAAGTTAGGGAATCATTAATTAGCGATCGCTAATTGCCATTGAGGTTTCAGGATTTGAATCCTAAGCCCTGATTAACTTCGAAGAGGTTTGTCGTGAGGGATTTATCACTCAATAAACAGCATTTCAGCTTCTCGTGTAAACAAATGTAACAAAAGTAGCGTCAAAACGTTTTGCTGTCTTGACAACCAATAGAAGAACCGATAAGTTGATATACATACCCGGGTAAGACCGTTAAAGAGTTATATGCAAACGCAAACTAAGCAAAAGGTCACTTTGTATTTATCGCCAGAGTTGCACAGAAAACTGAAGATTCGTTCAGCAGTCGATTCCGAACCAATGTCAGAACTTGCCGAACGCGCCCTTGGTTTTTACCTATCTAATCAAGAATTGGTTGACGAATTAGAAGATTCTTCTTTTGGGCGGACTCATAGAGTTTATTCATGCCCAACTTGTGATAGCTCACTAGTCTTACGTGATGGGGAACTGGTTACTTTGGGCAATCAACCAGGAGTAGTCGGTCAAGAACATCTTTCCATTGATGAGATGGATGGAGATGAAACCAACCCCAAGGGTGAGGAAGAGTTAGTTCCTTGCTAGATAGATAGGAATTATGGATTATTTATTCATGATTCGGTTGTCTTTACCAGAAGCAATGTCTCTACTGTCTCTATAAGGTCTCAAGTAGGTCGAAGTATGAAAGAAGAGCTCAATATCCTAATTCAAGCTCAATACCCTTTAATCTACCTTGTGACCTCCGAGGAAGAGCGGGCCGAGCAAGCAGTTTCCACAATCGCCCAGTTGTTAAAGCCCCAGCGCCGAGTATTTGTTTGGACAGTGACACATGGGATTGTGGAGTATGGTCAACCCCGGAATGTCACCCAACATAATACCGTGTCTCCAGAGGCGGCGATTGAGTGGATAATCCGGCAGAAAGAACCGAGTATATTTATTCTTAAAGATTTACACCCCTTTATTGATGCGCCTGCAACAAACAGATCGTTACGTGATGCGATCGCTAGCTTTAAAGGTACGCAAAAGAACATCATTTTGATGTCTCCAATGCAACAAGTACCTATAGAGTTAGAAAAAGAAGTTGTTGTTATCGATTTTACACTGCCAGATATGGCAGAGTTAAATAAAGTACTGACTCAGCACGTAGACCAAAATCGTGGTCGGCGATTGACAACAGAGGCTAGAGAAAAGCTTCTCAGAGCAGCTTTAGGTCTAACTAAAGATGAAGCTGAGAAAGTCTACCGAAAGGCGCAGGTAACTACAGGGCGTTTGACGGAAGATGAAGTAGATATCGTTTTATCTGAGAAAAAGCAACTAATTCGGCGCAATGGAATCTTAGAATACATTGAAGAAGACGAAACCATTGATGCAGTAGGTGGCTTAGAAGAGTTAAAAAGATGGCTCAAGCAACGCTCTAATGCTTTTACAGAAAGAGCAAGAGAGTATGGTTTGCCTCAACCAAAGGGGATGTTAATTCTCGGTGTTCCCGGTTGCGGTAAGTCATTGATTGCCAAAACTACTTCCCGACTGTGGGGCTTACCACTGTTGCGGTTAGATATGGGCCGAGTCTACGACGGCTCAATGGTGGGACGAAGTGAAGCAAATCTGCGGAACGCCCTGAAAACAGCAGAATCTATTTCCCCAGCGATTTTATTTATCGACGAATTGGATAAATCCTTTGCTGGTAGTGGAGGTTCTTCTGATTCCGATGGGGGAACATCAAGCAGAATCTTCGGCTCTTTCCTCACATGGATGCAAGATAAGAAGTCACCAGTGTTTGTCATGGCAACTGCCAACAGAGTAGAACGCTTACCTGGAGAGTTTCTGAGGAAAGGACGCTTTGATGAAATTTTCTTTGTCGATCTGCCAACACCGGAAGAACGGCAACACATTTTTAATATTCATCTGACCAAGCGCCGTGAAGACATCTCTAGATTCGATCTTGAGCAACTAGCTAAGATGTCTGATGGCTTTTCTGGGGCAGAAGTTGAGCAAGCGATCGTTGCGGCAATGTATGAAGCTTTTGCCCAAGATCGGGAGTTCACCCAATTAGATATTATTGCTGCACTGAAGGCAACATTGCCGCTGTCTCGAACGATGCAAGAACAAGTAACGGCTCTGAGAGATTGGGCCAGACAGCGCGCACGCCCCGCAGCATCCTCCGTAGCTGAATATCAGCGAATGGAGTTTTAAAAGCTTTCCTCTGCCATCCCAGGGGGAAAGGCTAGCTCTGAATGCTAGCAGTTATAAGAAAAAGCCGCATCCTGCTAAGAGCGGCTTCGCCCGAAACAAACCGTTGTCGTTTTTCTCAATCTTCTCATTGGAGGAAACCCAAATGTCTCACTTTAGCACCCTGCGTACCAAGATCACCGATGCCGAAATCCTCAAAGCTTCTTTGCGCGACCTCGGTATCAGCGTAAAGACTGAAGCTGATGTCCGTGGTTATAACGGTCAGCGCGTCCGTTCTGACATCGTTGCTATGTTAGATGGCGAATATGACCTCGGCTGGTCTCGCAACAGCGATGGTTCTTTTGACCTAATCGCTGACCTGTGGGGCGTTGCTAAGAAGCACAACCAAACCGAGTTGATCAACTCAATCAACCAAAAGTATGCCGTTAACAAAACTTTGGCTGAAGTAAAACAGCGCGGTCTGCAAAACGCCAATGTGAAGTTGGTATTGCAATAACAATTTCTCTGCGCGTTCCCAAAGCTGCACGGGTTAACCATATAAATAGCGGTTAGCCCGCTTTTTTATCGGGACTGAGATTTATTTCTCAGTCCCGATTTTTTTGGTAATCACAAAATGTAGGGTAGATAATTATGATAAATGAAGCAGATATTCGAGACTTTTTAACACAGAATTTAGATATTGTAGAACCTAATTTGAAATTTATTAAGAAGGAGTTTAGCCTTGAAAATAGTCTTGGTGCTGGTGGTCGTATAGACATTTTGGCAAAAGATAAATTTGGATTTTTTGTCATTATTGAAATTAAAAAAAATGACAAAACTGCTAGGCAGGCTCTACATGAACTTCAAAAATACATGGCTTTATTTAAAACGAATTATGGTCTGGCTACTCACAAGTGTAGATGTATTCTACTTTCTACTGATTGGCATGAATTACTTGTGCCATTTTCGGAATTTTCAAGGGTTGTTGATTATCAAATAGATGGCTATCAACTCATAGTTAATGAAGAAGGGATACCTATAGGTAAAAAATCTGTACAGTTGGCTCCAGAGGGGGAAGAAAAATTTATCTTTCCAAGACACAATATTTTCTTGTATGAAATCATTGAGAATAGAGAGATAGCAATAGAAAAGCTAGAAGATATTTTAAGAGAGCTAGAAATAACAAATTATTACGTTTTGATCATAAATTACGAGGGTGATTCTGAAAATGTAATATATCCTTTTGCTATATACTTAGTTCTTGATATATTTAAAGTTTCAGAAAAAGAGAGGATTAAAAAAAATCTGAATATGCTTGATGATGATAGTTATGAGTTTGATAATGAAGATGAAGATATACATATTAAACCTTTATTTGAAGAAGAAGCTTTGTCTGAAATTACTAATAGGCTAATAGGTTTAATAGACACTATGGAAGTAGGTACATCTGAAAAACTTCAAGGTATGATGTCTAATGGGTGGCATATTAATAAAATTTATCCAGGTAATCAATTATTTAAAAATTTATTAATAAATGATGAGGAAATTATCAAAGAGATTATCAGTTTTTAAGGTGGCAATTCTGTTATTTATACATCAGTTACCACACCTAAAATTCAACCTTCATGGAAAGCAACTTCTGAAGGATTAAAGCATTTTTTATATGGGAATGATTTATGGCAAATTGGGTCTGACTGGTTTTTTAAAAAAGTAGAATCTGTAAGCAAAGAAGCTACCGTAAATTTTAGAATTTATTATGGCTCTGATATATTATTTAGCCTATATAACTATTTCTGTAGAGGTGTTTCTTACTTGCCAACTCTTGAAATAGTGGCTCAAATTCCAGGAAAACCAAACAAAACAATTATTCTGGTGGGTTCTCTTGAATGGGATGGACATACTTTTCCTAACGCAGATTCAATTTTTAATAAAGATAATCCTTTGGATCTTTTTTATAAGCAAAAACTTTACTTTAAAGAAAAAGAATTATATGAACTTCAGATGATGCACAAACATGGCATAGAGTACTCCCTATTTGAAATAACTATAGAGCAAAACACTCAGCCTGTTATTAAACGTCTTGAGCTAGAAGAAGATGACACTATAAGTTTATTACCCATAACAGATGAAGTAGGATTAATAAGCTTAAGAGATTTCTTTATACACAATCGTGGCTATATTGAAGAGCTTTGTTACATTGGAGGTTCATGTTTTCACTTCGTAAGCTGAATAAGTCTTGGTGCTGACCGAACTGCACTATTGTTCAAGCCGAGGCAAGTGTAATTGGTAGCATAACCGTGGCTTTTGGTCAAAATGAAGGCGATGTCTACGACGGGCTATGCCTACGCACCGCGATTTATCTGAGTGATTGGGTTCTTTTCAGCCTTTAGCCATCTTAACCAACAGCGAACTCGGTAAATTGTCGTTTAAAGGGGGAATGAAAAGCCAAAACGATGTCTTTTTTGGGTACACCTCGATTAATAAGTTCATTGGCGATACCTCCTTCTGTACCATCGTGTTGAATCCAAATTTTTTCGTTTTTAATATCTAAATGCAAAACACAGCCATATACACGGCGCTTATTTGACCAACCCGCATGAACAACTTGGTAGCGATCGCGTTCTCGATCAAAAATAACCTCTGCTTCGACTTCTTCGTTGCTGGCTTTGATTTCGCTGTAAGCTAGCAACAGTTCTTGAATAAGTTGACGATACTGTTCTACTTTTGCCATTTTACGATCGCCTCCTCTTCTGGATCGAAAACAATCAGCCGAACTTGGTAACGTTGGATTAATAAGCCTGGCAGTTCTAAGGTAAAAAAAGAACGATAGGTGTCTAAGGGAACTGCTAAATATAGAAGTCTCTCAGGTTGTTCTTCTTCAAGTGCTAATTTATATTTAAGATACTGTCCTAAAGCAGTACTAAATTCAGTTGTAGTAGATGGAGCAACAAAGCTTTTAACTTCAACCGCAATTTTTTCTTGATTTCGTTCAGCTCCTAAAACTTTCTCTGCACCGAGGTCGATGTACATATCCAAACCACCAAAACGCAGGAAAAGCGGGTCATTAGTGATGAGCCAGCCCTCTTTCTCCAAAGCGCGTTTTACTGCATCATGGAATATGTCTTTCGCCGCCATAGATTCCTAGAATTTTGATTTCGGTACTATAAAACTAGCTTACTCCCTACCAAACCTGACTTAAATCCAAAACAAACCCAGGTAGCAATGGTTCACCATCAAGGGTTTTAGGGTTATCTAATACCTCAACCGCAGTATTACGACGATAAATAAAAACTTGGCGTTGTTTTCTATCAATTAACCAACCAAGTTGTGTGCCATTATCAATATACTCTTGCATCTTATCTTGCAAAATTTGCAAGCGATCGCTCTCTGAACGCAACTCAATCACAAACTCAGGACAAATCGGTGCAAACTTTTTTCGCAGTTCTGGTGGTATGGCTTCCCAGCGATCGCGTTTTATCCAAGCTGCATCAGGTGATCGCACTGCACCATTAGGCAAAGTAAATCCACCACTAGAACCAAACCCTACACCTGTACCATCTTGCTTTACCCAAATACCCAACTGAACAATAACGTCAAAGTTGCGTTCATCAGTTTCGGAACCAGTAGGGGGCATAATCACTAATTCTCCAGCAGCATTGCGTTCGATGCGAAAGTTGTGGTTTAGCTGACAAAACTCATAAAACTGATCTTCGGTTAGTGCGATCGCAGGTTGCAATTGCAAGACCATTGGTATAATTTCTGTGGCTATAGGTAAGTTAATGGTCATAATTCATATTTTGGGGCTTCACCTATCTTTAAGATATATCTTGGCAAAATTTTAGGGGTGGTTATGTAACCACCCCTTTATTGCCCTAATAATTTAGAATTTACTTGCAGATCCCTTAATGGGAAGTTAATTTACTCAGAAATGTTAATCGAACTTTCAACTTGAGAATTAGCCAATGTTGGCGCAGAGAAAATCCGCGAGTACAGATTTGATGGTTGCTGATGAGCAACGACTGGTAGAACTTCACGAGCATGGGCGGCCAATTCTACTGCCTTCACATCATAAGTCTGCGTTGCCAATTTGGGATAAAACCCGATACCGATGATTGGCAGCAACAAACAAGCGGTAATAAATATTTCGCGGGGTTTGACATCAGATATTACAGCATCGAGGTGCAACTCTTCATTTTGCTCACCGTAGAACACTTGACGCAACATCGATAGTAAATAAATTGGTGTCAAAATCACGCCAACGGCTGACAGCAGCACGACTACAACTTTGAAGCTAGAACTGTAAACATCACTGGTGGCGATACCGAGAAATACCATCAACTCACCCACAAAACCACTCATTCCGGGTAAGGCGAGAGAAGCCATTGAACCAATGGTAAACAGAGCGAAGGTTTTGGGCATTACCTTGGCCATACCACCCATTTTATCCATCATCAAGGTGTGGGTGCGATCGTAAGTTACGCCAGACAGGAAGAACAAGCTAGCAGCAATCAAGCCGTGGGAAACCATCTGTAATACTGCACCACTGATACCCAGTTCTGTGTAGGAGGCAATCCCAATCAGCACAAATCCCATGTGGGCAATTGAAGAGTAAGCCAAGCGGCGTTTGAGATTGGTTTGAGCAAAAGCACAGCAAGCACCGTAGACAATGTTAACCACACCCAAAATTGCCAGCACTGGGGCAAAAGTCACATGGGCATTGGGCAACATTTCCACATTGAAGCGGATAAGGGCATAACCACCCATTTTTAACAACACACCAGCCAAAATCATCGAACCGGGTGCTGATGCTTCACCGTGGGCATCAGGTAGCCAAGTGTGTAAAGGGAAAATCGGTAATTTTACACCGAAGGCAATTAAGAAACCTGCATAAACCAACAATTCCAAGGTTTTGGGGTATTCTTTCATTCCCAGAGTCGCCATATCGAAGGTGACGGTATCTCCAGAGAATGCCATTGCAAAACCGGCAATCAAGATAAATATTGATGCGGCGGCGGTGTAAAGAATAAATTTGGTTGCGGCATAACGACGGTTTTGTCCTCCCCAAATGGAAATCAGCAGGTAAACCGGCACTAACTCGATTTCCCACATTAGGAAGAACAGCAACAAATCTTGGGCGACAAATACGCCAAGCTGGGCGCTGTACATCGCTAGCATCAAACCATAAAATAATCGCGGCTTGATGGTAACTTTCCAAGCCGCGAATATTGCGAGGGTATTTATTAAGCCTGTCAGAAGCAGTAAGGGCATCGATAAACCATCAACCCCCACAGCCCAATGCAAACCTAACTGTGGTATCCAAGGATAGTTTTCTACAAATTGGAGTCTTGAACTCTGAAAGTCGTACTTATACCAAAAGGCATAAATCATCAGTGCAAAGTCAGCGATCGCAACTCCCAAACCATACCACCGCACAGTTCTACCTTCTTTGTCTGGGATCAGGGGGATGGCTAAGGCAGCCACCAAGGGTAAGAGGATTATGGCTGTTAGCCAGGGAAATTCAATAGCATTCATCACTTCTGACAATCAATTTGGCTTCTTGCTTTTGATTTGATTATATTAAGGAATCTATACTTTTGTAAATATTCTTTAACTATAGAATATTAAATTTTTGGCATAGATAAGAATATATACTTATCGAATTTCAAATTATCAGGATAAATAAGAATAAATACTTATCTGATTTTGCCGATTCCATTCTAGATGTAAAGTATTGCAACGTCAACTAAAGCCGCCGTTACAATACGGTTACATTTTCTAGTTAAGTTTAATTGTCGATTGACATAAAATATCGACGCAGCTACAGTGCCAAGTTGCAAAACCTGGGATTATAGCTGCGTCAATATGTTGATAAGTAGAATTGTATAAACTATGTTACGTGGAAAAAGAGTAGCCCTAAGCAGTTGCAGATTGGTTTTCGAGGGGAAAATCTGGCTTTTAAATATAATTGCAACAATTTCGAGCAATTGTCATTCTAGATAAACCTTTAGAATGCGTTCACCATTTCGACAATTTTGTAAAGATACCCGATAGAGTTGATTTGTCCATGAGTTTTAGGGATTCCCAACTGGCTAGTTTTTTTATGGTTCTTCCAGCGTCGGCTTTATTGTATGTTTGGAAAAGTTACAGTTTAGCTGAGATAGCGTACTAAATAACCATAATTCTGCTTAATGATTAGGACTTACGCACACTCTACAAATTATTCTCTTCTCTGCGAGAAATTCAGCTTTTTGGCAATTTTTGCGTAAGTCCTAAATCTTAAATTGCTGAGTCCGTTATGAATACTGAATTTTTAATGCAATAATCCCAATTAATACAGCAAGACCTAACGCTCTACGGAAATAATTAACGCCTTGAAATAATTCTAGCCACGCCCAAGTAAATAAAGAGCCATTTGCTAGTACGTCTAAAACTGTATTGATTTTACCACTTGTAAAAATTAGAGCGAGTAAACTGGTTACTATCCAAACAATCAGTGGTAGGTTTGGCATCTGAACTAAAACAATTTTGCCATCGCTATCACGAAAGGTTTTATCAATTAATGTATTTTCCATTATTTAAAACTGCTACCTAGTTACAAATGATTAACTTACAGAAACTATTGGAAGGTCTATTGAGAATAGGATTACATTGAGTTGTAAATTCCTTAATGTTATTAAATCATGTGGGGAAATATTTTTCCAAGCATCTAACTGCTGAGATTCTGACTATGCTAATAGACATAATCACATAACAATATATCTGTCGTAAGAATGAATGCAATTTAGAGCAGTGAAGATTAGGGATGCTCACATCATGATTATTTGGAAGTAGGAGATGCCGCAGGCAAGGGTGACGATTAAACAGATTACTGAGTCGTTGAATTAGCGTGGTTACTAGCTCATTGCTAGCGATCGCAAAATAAGATTAGTCGAAGATTTCGATCTCAGATAAAAACACAGAAATTGCAAAGTAGGAGCAATGCATTAATCGCCCCTACTTGTCTAGTTAATTGACATGATCGCTGAATTTATGCTAGCTATTACAGCACGGCTTTTTTAGGGCTTAAGATCGCGGCAATTTCCGTCCAGAATAATACAGTACAGTATTTAAGTTTTATGCTATCGCTCAACAAATAACATTCCGTGAAAGCTAGAAGTGATAGATTGCACGATCAGTTGGGCAATATTTAAGTAAGTGGTGTGACTATCCTTTAAGGTATTAGTAATTATTTATGGCTTTCCCAATCAAAGAACGTCGTTGGCTATATATTGGTCTGAGTATTTTGAGCTTGTGTTTGGCAGTTACTATTACTCCTGTTAAAGCATCTGTGCAAGTATCAGCAAAATCTACTCTGAATACCCCAGCATCTACTAACCAGATAGAACAGGGACGAAACCTCTACCGTTCAGGACACTTTGCAGAAGCCGTAATGATTTGGCAAACGGCAGCACAAGGCTACCATACTCAAGGCGATCGCCTTAACGAAGCCCTAAGCTTAAGTTACCTTTCACTGGCACAACAAGAACTTAACCAATGGAAAGCAGCCGAAGAGTCTATTGAGCAAAGCTTAAAACTCTTACAAACCTCTATTCCCTCTGCTGATGCGATTCTCTGGGCACAGGCACTCAATACCAAAGCAAATTTGCAATTGCACAATGGCAAAGCCGAAACTGCTCTCGAAAGTTGGCAACAAGCTCAAAAATATTATGATCTAGCAGGCGATAAAATGGGCAGCTTGGGTAGTCAAATTAACCAGGCACAAGCTTTACAAAGTTTGGGATTTTATCGTCGTTCTAAACAGCAGTTGGAGGAGCTAAATCAAAAGCTAGGAGCAATGCCAGATTCGGAAATTAAAGTTAGTGGGCTAAGATCGCTTGGTTTAGCTCTGTTGATGATTGGCGACTCTGGCAAGAGCCAACAGGTGTTAGAGCAAAGTTTAGCGATCGCTCGTAAAATTGAAACTACACCTCAGTTGAGTTCCATCCTACTAAGCTTAGGAAAAACCGCCGCAGACTTAAAAGATCCAAAGGCGGCATTAGATTACTTTGAACAAGCAGAACAGGTAGCGACAAATCCAGGCGATCGCTTACAGGCACGTTTAGGGCATTTTAAACTTTTCCTCGACTATGACAAGCCTGAATTGGCTACCCCACTCGCGCCTCAATTACTAAAACAACTCACAGAGCTGCCCCCGAGTCATACCTCTCTCTACGCGGCTATTAATTTTGTTGCCTCACTGAATCGGCAGTCAAATTCTAGCCAAATCATACCGATGAAAGACCTGGCGCAACTCATGGCAGTCACAGTCAAGTCTGCACAGCAGATCCAGGATGCTCAAGCAGAAGCTTATGCACTGCATCAGTGGGGAAAACTTTATCGTCGTACACAGCAGTTATCACAAGCGCAGGAGTTAACTCAGAAATCCCTCAACATTGCACGTCAACTCCAAGCTGAGGATATCATTGCTCAATCTGCATGGCAGGTGGGACAGTTGTATAAAGAACAGGGCGATCGCCCCGAAGCAATTACTGCTTATACTGAAGCAGTCAAAGCTTTAAAGTCAATCAGGGGAGATTTAGTTTCAGTCAACCCCGATGTTCAGTTCTCCTTCCGTGAAAGTGTGGAGCCTGTTTACCGAGAACTTGTAGGTTTACTCCTAGATCAGCAACCCAGTCAAGCAGAACTAATGGAAGCTCGTGACTTGATTGAGGCACTGCAAGTTGCAGAACTCGATAACTTTTTCCGGGAAGCTTGCTTAGATATATCTCAGCAGATTGACCAAATTGACCCCAATGCAACCGTTGTTTATCCGATTATCTTGCCAGATCGCCTAGCGGTAATCCTTTCCAAAACCGGACAACCGTTGCGTTACTATGTCACACAAAAATCTCAAGCCGACATCGAACAAACTCTAGAAAAATTATTAGTTGCCCTAAATCCTGTCTCCAACTCCAAAGAGCGCGATCGCTTGTCCCAAGAAATTTATAGTTGGTTAATTCGTCCTGCCGAAATGGATCAAGCTTTTAAAGATACCCAAACACTAGTATTTGTTTTGGATGGTCGATTACGTAATATTCCCATATCAGCTTTGTATGACGGGAAGCAATATCTGATCGAAAAGTATGCTGTTGCCCTCTCACCGGGAATGCAATTGATGAGTGCGCGATCGCTCCAAGCAAATCACATTAATGCGATCGTCGGCGGTATCAGCCAATCTCGTAATGGCTTCAGTGCTTTGCCTGCTGTAGAATTGGAAGTTAAGCAAATCTCGAAGGCAGTCCGATCTTCGATGTTGCTCAACCAACAATTCACTAGTCAAGCTCTTGCCAGTCGCGTCAAATCTAGTAGTGCCGATATTGTCCATCTGGCAACCCACGGACAGTTTAGCTCCCGCCTTGAAGATACCTTCCTACTGACTTGGGATGGAGAAGTCAACGTTAAGGAATTGTCAGAACTTCTCAAAAATCGGGGTGGTGAATCATCAAAAGCAATTGAGTTGTTAGTCCTGAGTGCCTGCGATACAGCAGCAGGTGACGATCGCGCCGTTCTTGGACTAGCAGGCTTGGCTGTAAAATCTGGTGCCCGCTCAACCATTGCCACTCTCTGGCCCGTCAAAGATAAAGCAGCCGAGATGCTGATGACGCGCTTCTATGAGCAATTGCGACAGCCCAAAATTACCAAAGCCGAAGCACTGCGACAAGCCCAAATCAACTTAATCCGTCAAACTGATTTCCGCGATCCTTTCTTTTGGTCTGCCTTTGTTTTGGTTGGTAACTGGCTGTAAAGAAGGTAGCAGGAAAAAGATTTAGTGAGGGATTTAAACCGCAAGCTTCGCTCTACTTTCTGCATCTCTTTTTTACTAAGTAAAATTACTTAGTAAAATTTTAGTAATTTGTACAAACTTTTACGGTATAAAAGTCAGGTTTCGTTTATATTTTTAGTAGGTATTGAAGCCTTTGACTCTCAGCCAAAAAGATTTATCCAGCTTTTTCCCACAATCAGAATCAATGTATTTAGTATTAATTTTCTCAAATGAGGTGCTACATCATGAAACGTCGATATTTAGCTAGTACATTAAGCGTCATCGCTCTATTCACCAGTACTACATTGAATAGTGCCAATGCTGTTACATTTACCCCACCAATCAACAATGGCGCTCCCAACCAAGCAACCGGAGGAGCTTCCCGTGGTAATTTCTTTATCCCTGCTTCTAGCAAAAGCGCTCCCAGCCAAGCAACTGGAGGAGCTTCCCGTGGTAGTCTTTTTACACCCAGTGCCGGCAAAAGCGCTCCTAGACAAGCAACTGGAGGAGCTTCCCGTGGTAGTCTTTTTACACCCAGTGTCGGCAAAAGCGCTCCCAGACAAGCAACTGGAGGAGCTTCCAGAGGCGACCTCTTTACACCTAACGCTGGTAAAGGCGCTCCCAGGCAAGCAACCGGAGGAGCTTCTAGAGGCGAACTCTTTACACCTAGCGCAGAGAAAAACGCTCCTCAACAGGCAAGTGGAGGAGCTTCTCGGGTTGGTACTTACTACTTAAATCCTTCAACTGTAGGTGCAGCAGGCCCAGCGGCCCTAATTGCACTCCTACCCGAAAGCTTCTATGGCACAACAGTGTCTGAACGTCCCACAATTCTGGTATATCTTCCTGCTTCTAATGCAGAAGAAGCCGTGTTCAGCCTCAAGGATGAAGCTGGCAATACACAGTATCAAATGACCATTCCTGTTGCTCTCAAAGCTGGAGTAGTTGCTGTCAAATTACCAGCCGAAGCACCCGCTTTAGCAGTTGGAAAAAACTACCATTGGTTTCTAGCTGTCAAACTTGATGGACAGCTCGGCCCAAATACGCCTTATGTCGATGGTTGGATTCAACGCATCCAGCCGAATGCTGAACTGACAACAGCAATGGAGCAAAAAGATGCTCTGAAGCGAGCGGCGGCTTTTGGTAAACATGGCGTTTGGTATGACTGCGTAGAAACACTTGCAGCCCTACATAGCACTCAACCTAGCAATGTAACTCTTAACAAGCAATGGGAAGAACTACTCTCCTCAGTTAGCTTGAAGGAGATTGTCACAGCTCCGTTATTAGTATCTACGAAGTAATTTTAGGCATGGGGCATCGGTTATTTTCACCCTGCTCCTTGCTCCCTACTCACTACTCCCTAATCCCCAGTCCCCATGTGGCGTAGATTCCAAACCTTTATCCAACATACTCGTAGTGTTTTGATTATTACTCCCACTGTTGCCCTGACTGTCATTGTCGGGCAATCGTTGGGATTTTTCAATTTGCCTGAATGGAAAATTCGTGATGAATGGGTTCGTCAGCGATGCCAACGGCCGGCTACGCCAACGCAAGAGACGATAGCGGATGAGATTGTGGTTGTCACAATCGATGAACGCGATATTCAATCGGTGCGTAAATGGCCAATTCCAGATTGGGCATTAGCAAAATTACTAGAAAAAATTCGGGCGCAGCAACCCAGAGCCATCGGACTGGATCTCTATCGAGATTTACCAGAGGGAAGCGGACATGAAGAACTTGTAAAAATCTTTCGTAGCACTCCTAATTTAATCGGTGTTGAGAAAATCACCGGGGAGCGCGTCAATCCAGCACCAGAGTTGAAAAAACTTAATCAAGTAGGGTTAGCAGATTTAGTGTTGGATGGCGATCGCTTTGTCCGTCGCGCCCTCCTGACGGCAGTTGATGCCAAAGAGCAAAACACGCTTAAAGCTGGGCTAGCAACTCTTGTAGCCCTCAAGTACCTAGAAGCTGACAAAATTACCTTAGAAAGCATTGACCCCAAGCAGCAAAAGTTTCAGTTGGGTAAAGCAATTTACCTACCACTAGACAATCAAGAAGCAGGCTACTCCGATGCTGATTTAGGCGGCTATCAAATTCTGCTCAATTGGCATGGTTCAGAAGCGGCATTTCGGACAGTTGCCATGCGCGATGTCTTAGCAGGGAGAATTCCAGCCAACCTAATGCGCGATCGTATGGTGTTTATTGGATCAGCCGCCGCTAGTACCAATGACTTCTTCAACACACCCTTCAGTTCCTCCTGGGTCTCTGCCCAAAAAACGATGCCTGGGGTTGTTGTCCATGCCAATATTGCCCATCAACTGGTGCAAGGGGCAAAAACAGGGAAGACAAACCTGTACGGCTTTTCTGGCGGTGCTGTGTCGCTCTGGATTATTTTTTGGTCTGCGATCGGCTCTAGTGGTAGTTGGTTCTTATCCAGTCGCAGGATGCGGATTCCTGGTGGCAAAATTCTCTGGGCAACTATAGGCATCTGTGGACTGTTTGTGGGGGGTGGCTATGGGATGTTTTTACATGGCATTCTGATTCCAGTTACACCTGCTTTAGCCGCATTCATAAGCAGTGTAATTGCAACAACAAATGCCTATAAACAGAGGCGTTTAGAAGAAGCAAATCAGCAACTAGAAATTGCCAATGCTCAACTATTAGATTATTCCAAAACTCTGGAGTTCAAAGTTGAAGAGCGAACTCATGAACTGCTTGAGGCCAAGCAAGCTGCTGATGCTGCTAACGAAGCAAAGAGCGAGTTTTTGGCAAATATGAGCCACGAACTACGCACACCGCTTAATGGCATCCTTGGTTTTGCTCAGGTGCTAGAAGTATCGCCAAACATGACAGAGAAAAATCTGGAAGGTGTCAGCATTATCTATCAATGTGGGACACACCTACTGATGCTAATCAATGATATTCTCGACCTTTCAAAAATTGAAGCTCGTAAATTAGAATTGGTTACGACTAATGTACATCTGCACACTTTTTTACATGGTGTCACCGAGATTTGCAGTATCCGAGCAAAGCAGAAAGGGATTTCATTTAATATTTTAATCAGCGATCGCCTACCAGTTGCCATTGAAGTGGATGAAAAGCGACTAAGGCAAGTTTTGATCAACTTACTAGGTAATGCTATCAAATTCACAGACACCGGTAGCGTCACCTTCAAAGTAGATGTCATGAGTCATTCGTCATTGGTCATTGATCAAGAGTTGAAACCAATGAGAAATGACAATGGACAAATGACACATCAGAAGATTCGCTTCCAGATTGAAGATACAGGTATTGGGATGTCACCAGACCAATTAGAGAAAATCTTTTTGGCTTTTGAGCAAGTAGGTGAAGCAGGGCGGAAATCTGAAGGTACTGGCTTGGGATTAGCAATCAGTCAAAGAATTGCGGCATTGATGGGCAGCCAAATTCAAGTACAGAGTCATCTGGGTGAAGGTAGTCTCTTTTGGCTAGATTTAATCGTACCAGTACCAGTTTCCCATGACTGGCAAATAGAAGCGATATCTACGACGAGCGTAGCAGCAGCTCTAACCCATCAAAAAATCACTGGGATTAGGGGTACTGCACCTCAAATTCTCATTGTCGATGATGATACTAACCACTGTTCTATGTTGATCAGTTTGCTCCAAGAAATTGGCTGTCGAACCTTGGAAGCAAGTGATGGCAAATATGCACTACAGATGGTAACTGAACATCACCCAGATGTGATTCTCCTTGATTTAGCTATGCCTAACATGGATGGCTTTGAGCTAATGGTTCATTTACAAGAAAATCCACAAACTCGTTTTATTCCAATTATTGTCTCTAGTGCCAGTGTCTTCGAGGAAAATCGGCAACGAAGTTTTCAGGCAGGGGCCACAGCATTCTTGCCGAAACCTCTGCAAATTGATGAACTATTTAATGCACTGAAATCGCTGCTAAAAGTGGAGTGGATTTACGATCAATCCATACCTCAAAAGTCATTTTACCAGTCTGAGCAGAAAGCTGATGCTGAATTGGTTCTGCCATCACCAGATGTTTTGCAACAACTTTATCATCTGGCAATGATGGGAGATATTCCAGCAATTGAGGAAATCATAAAAGAGTTAACTAAGCAAGATAGTCAGCTAACTCCTTTCGTACATGAGTTGAGCAAATTTACTGCCAACTTCCAAACCGGAAAAATCCGTAAATTCCTTAAATCTTTTGTAACCACTGAGTCACGTCAATGATGATCGAATCTCTCTTAAAACCAATGCATATCCTTTTGGTAGATGACAATCCCAACAATCTTAAAGTGCTATCAGAAGCGATTCAGGGATGTGGTTGGAAAACACTCATGGCAACCGATGGAGAATCCGCCATCGAACAAACAGAATACTCTGCTCCCGATCTCATTCTCCTAGATGTCATGATGCCGGGTATTGATGGATTTGAAACTTGCCGCAGGTTGAAAGCCAATTCCATCACTCAGAATATTCCGATCATTTTTATGACTGCCTTGGCCGATGCCACAGACAAAGTGAAAGGACTAGAAATTGGTGCAGTTGATTATATTACCAAACCCTTCCAGCAAGAAGAAGTCATTGCTCGATTAAAATTACATTTGAAAATTTCCTATCTTACCCGTACCCTCGAACAAAGAGTGCAAGAACGCACCGCAGAATTAACCCAATCTCTCCAACAGTTACAAAACACCCAACTACAACTAATCCAGAGTGAGAAAATGTCCACCCTTGGACAACTTATTGCAGGGATAGGTCATGAGATTAATAATCCGATTGGTTTTATTAGTGGAAATTGCTCCCATATTGAGGAATATGTCAAGGATCTCCTGCGTTTGGTGAATCTCCAACAGCAAAAGCTACCACATCCAGACCCAGAAATTGAAGAACTTGTTGAAGAAATTGACTTAGAGTATCTAGTTGAAGATTTACCAAAAATTCTGGGATCAATGGATCAGGGAATTGGTCGTCTGAAGGATATCAGCCTTTCTCTAAGAACCTTTGCTCGATCTGATATCTCATCTATGGTGGAGTTTCAAATTCACGAAGGAATTGATAGTACCTTAATGCTATTAAAACATCGACTCAAAGACCAAGGAGAACGCTCTGTAATCGAGGTTGTTAAGCAATATGGTGAGTTACCTCCAATCACTTGCTATCCTGGACAACTGAATCAGGTATTTATGAATATTATCGCCAATGCCATTGATGCATTTGATGACCTCTATCAAAACCGCTCAGTTGAGGAGATAGCTGCTGCTAGCCCTCACACTATCACGATCGCTACATCAATCCAGCATGAGCAACAAACCGTGACAATTTGCATCGAAGATAACGCTCTTGGTATGCCTCCTGAAGTGCAAGCGAGAGTTTTTGAGCCATCTTTTACAACTAAGCCCGTGGGAAAAGGAACTGGGCTAGGATTAGCTATTAGCTACCAAATTATTATCGATAAACATAATGGACAAATCAACTGCTCGTCAACCTCTGGTCAGGGAACGAAGTTCATTATTACTCTAGCAACTTCAGTTGCCCGAAAGAAAATTTCTGCGATCGCTTTAGGCTAGTGTTCCAAGTACCATCTTGACTTTAATACTGAAGAACATTGGTAAAAAGGCAAAGACTAAAAATTTTTAATATGACACATGGGTAAATGCTTAATGGCTGATAATAAGAACTTTAGTTCTTGGCTTTCAAGTACTAAAGTCCTTAGTAGAAAACACAAATTAAATTTTTAAATCGCGTAGTGCTAGACGAATTTGCTCCAAGCGCCTACGGTTTACACCAAAATCTGAGTCTCCAAGACGTGATGCGGAACGCAGATGAATTACTGATTCATTAGCAGGGAAATAAAACTCGACATCATCCACAAATTGGAATATCCGACTCTTAGAAAGAGCATGGATGTAATTATCTGTCTGTTGGATAACCTCTGTACGTGGAACAACACTAAGAACTTTGAGTAAAGTTGCTCGTGCTGTCTGGAGGTCTACATGGTAGGCGATCGGGTCAATGCTATGTTTGGAATCAGCATCTTGACTGACAGCACAGTTCGGAGAAGGCGGACAGGGAGCAAGATGGATATTGTCAACTCCCAAGCCAGAAGTGGCAGCCCAAGTAGCAGCAGGAAGTATGAAGCTGCTAGTCAGGCTGAAGAATATTACAAAGATAATACTCCACATAAGTCGCTGCACGTACCTCATTTCCCCGTTCACGGAGCGTTCCGTAGGAAAGGGGTATGTTTTTAGCAGACGGAACATGATCTATTTACTCCTTGTTAAGAAACATAAATATACCTGAAACACTCACCAATGACAAACAATAAATGACCAATGGATCTTCACAAGTTCCTCAAACTCTTTATATGTAATTGAAAGCACAGCGCATTCCAGAAGCTAAAAACTAATTCTGATACCAATCCTGTATGAAGATGCGCTAAACCATATTTAAGTACAAGACAGAAGAAAGAGAAACGAACCGCATACTCCTACGAAGAAGCAAGCTACGCGCAGCGTCTCGTTAGAGAAGAACGCAAAGGACACAAAGAAAGAAAGAAGTTAAAAAGGTTTGGCGCAGCATCACAAAGAAATGGTATGAGGACTTACGCAAGTTTCATTTTTTCGCCAAAATCGTCCAAAGTCAAAAATCCGAAAAGCTTGACTTTTGACCCTTGACGCGAAGATATGTAGCATAGCGAAGCGATCGCCTGCAAAAATACCGCCGCACAATTATAGAAATGCTGTTTGCTCGGTCTGCGTCGCTAATGCTAACTGTGAATTGTAAGCCTTGAACCACAAGAAGGACGCGAATTTTTTAAGTTCGCTTAACTTCACAAGTTCCTCAAATTCTTTATATAAGTTGAAAGTGAGACAATTACACAATAATTTTAGAATCAATTATGGTTATGGCAATTAATTATCGGGAAAGAATCATTACTCTTTGGGCAGTATTTCTACTAGGAACCTTGTTTCATACACAACTGGGGTTAATGCCGCTTTTTCACGGTTTATCAGTTATTGAATCTCAAAAAGCTACAACTATCAACGATATTTCTGGAATTATGTGGTTGATGTTAGGCTTTTTTGTGCTACCAATGCTGGCAATTATTCTCACTATTTTTACCGATTCAAAGCGTTATCGAATCATTCATTTTGGCTTAACTGTCTTTTACAGCATCATGAACTTACTACACGTGATTTTAGATTTATTTGTCCAGCCAGTTCTCTGGTATCAGATAGCCTTGATGGTGTTGTTATTTTTTGTGGGTTTATTATTAAATATCACTGCTTTTAAATGGATGCAAATACATAACAGGTCTAATAAATCACAAATACAATTAGAAAGTTCACATTTGTAGATTTTATTAAACCCGTATTCTAAGCTTTATTATAAATTTGATTTTGAAGAATTTTTGAATGAATATTCAATATCCATATTTTTTAACTTGATTTAATCAGTTTTAAAACAACCAGCGACAAAAGTTATTTTGTAACATTCAACATTCATTCTTCTGTAATTTCCATTCCAAAATGCAAATCTACCGAGCGCGATAATGCTTAATGGTAGGATAACAGAAGCATGAAATTGTGAATACAAAAGCCCTCATTTCTCCTCAAGAACTCACGTCCATATTAGCAGAAAAGTCATCACAGGCTGTCATTATCGATACACGAACTCCCGAAGATTATGCTATTTCTCATATTCCTGAATCCATAAATATTAGAGATTTTTTCACCTATCTTTTAGAGAGTTCCTATCCAGCAGGATTAAAGGAATTACAAGAGTATTTTGCAGAAATTATGAGCAAGCTGGGAATATCGGGTGCGGAACGGTTAATTGTGTACGAAGATGCCTTAAATAAAGGTTATGGTCAATCTTGTCGAGCAGCTTTTTTACTGAAGTATTTGGGTTGCGCTGAGGTATCTATCTTACACGGAGGATATAGAGCATGGCTGACAGAGGGATTACCTACAACCGATGAAGTACCATTATGTGAAAGTAGCATATTTAGATTGCATCCCAACACTGACATGATGGTGACTACCGCCGAGATGTTGCAAGCAATTAATAATCCAGCAATTATTAAATTAGATGTGCGCGATCGCAACGAATGGCTTGGGCTGAGTTCTTCTCCCTATAATCCTGACTTTTGCCCTCGCAAAGGTCGAATCCCTAATGCTGTATGGTTAGAATGGCATCATCTGATGAATTCCGAATCGGAAATCCCCACATTCCGATCGCCAGATGAAATCCGAGAGATTTGTCAGTCAGTAGGTATTACTCCAGAGTCCATTGTGTATATTTACTGCTTTAAAGGTTCAAGGGCTGCTAATACATTAATAGCCCTTGAACAAGTAGGAATTTCTGCTAGAAATTATTTTGGCTCTTGGAATGAATGGTCTCGTGATTTTTCGCTACCCATTGATAGCAGAGTCATCAGCGTGTAGGCATCGCAGGCTCGGTTTCTTGCTGTTACATAATTGACGTTGGGTTTTCGAGACGCGATAAATCGCCGTCTCTACAAGTGTTTTGGTCTTATCTGAACTGTATTGCTTTATAACTCGGAATCTGTTTTGGGAAAAGGTTACTGGATTTGGGTTAAAGGTTTTTTCTTTACCATTACCCCCAGAGGACGACACCACCTTCCCCTTTTCCGCAAAATCCAAGAAGTATTGCCTGTTTGGAAAAAAGCATGAACTGCGATCGCTAGCAGAGCAATTATACTTAACCCAATTGTAGGAAGTATTTTGGTGGGCAATTGTGCCAATCTAGCAAATAACTTTTGTTTGGATAGACTTATGGCTAAAAAATCTCAACCAAATGTAGAACAATACCAAGATGTCAGATTATCTGCCACTACAAGAATTTGGGTAATTACAGTCGCCATTCTCGGAGTTTGCGTCCCACTCTCAGCCGTTACTAGAAGTGGCGCTATTCTTCCTTTAGTTGCTATTGGTGGTGCAGCAGTTGGTACAGTTGCTGTTTGGCGTTCTGATGAGCAAAAATCAAAAACTAACTATTTGCAACAGCAGCAAATAGAACTGTTAGAGCGGAGATTAGCGAATTTAGAAACAATTGTTAGCAGTGATGACTTGAACTTGCAAATGAAAATTAAACAGATTGAGGCAAGATATACTTTTGGTGACTCGTCTGATGTAAGTACTATACCCAGACAACCAAAACGCAAAGGTTAAAATTAGCTAATATTCACCATTTATGCCAATTTCAGATGATATACCCGAAAATCATCGTTACTAAGTCATTTTAGTGGGGATATTTGTTGACTTAACGTTGCCGCAACCTTTAAAATGCCTTTCACATTAAACTTTCCTTTGCATCTAGAAGTGTTTCCTTAGAAACAGTATCTTGTTGTCCATCTTCGTTAGAATTGACTGACATCATTTAATTCTATATACTTCAACTGCATCAGTTCATGAAATGTCTAAGTGCTATCCATCTCTATTTTTCCCGGAAACATCTGCCAATGGCTGTGTTTTATTAGACTGCTAACATTACTGAATTTTTAATTAACTAAGGTTATAAACTTGAGTAATTGCATTGGTATAGCTTACCGTAGGTATGCAATAGTTTGCCGCAGGAATGCAGATGGATTGGATTAGCTTACTTAAATTTCAACAAGCTGACTTCCTTCAACGTGTGAAGAAACCTAAAACTTATGACTTATCTTTATTGGAAAGTCAAGTCAAGGGTTGTCACACTGAAATGATGGCTTTTTGGGGCGAACCATTGGCTAGACTCCAAGAATTTTCTCGCCAACAAGCAGAAGTTCTTGCCAAAAATCCACCGCCTACGCCACCAGAATATCCTGAGCCTCCCGACTGGACGATACCTTTTCCCAAATACTTCCAGCGCCAAGCGGAAGATTATCTTTTGCGGGAAAAAATCGTTGACCTGGTGATAGCTGAACGTTTGGGGAAGTTGGTAAAAAAGGTATCACAAGATACTTTGCAAAATATGATTTTAGATGATGAGGGAAATTTGTGTGGCGAAAGCAAATTTTCTTATGTACTAAAAGATAATCCTCAGCTAAGTGTTCAAGTTTATGTTGCTGATGGAGAAAGTTTTAATGGTATTAAGAAAGACAAAATTAAATGGTCGGTTACTCAAGAAGATTTAAAAAATCACCAAGTATTAATTTTTCTCTGTTTGTTTTATCCATCAACAGGTCAGTTAGGATACGAAAGACAGAGTATAATTACAGGATTTTTACCTGCAAATCAAATTGAACTTACTGAACCAAAACTGTATATAAGTCCGAGTAACTTGTTGTATGCCGGTGGTCTGAGTTGGTATTTAGAATCACTTATTGGCAAAAAAGACACGTCGCCAGTAATTAATGAGAAAGCGATCGCAGATACAATACAGACTCTACCACCAGAGCATTGTCTTAAGGGTATAGTTGGTGACTGGGAATGCTGGCAAACTTTACAAGGGCACAATAGAGGTATTAATTGCCTAGCTTTCAGTTTTGCGTGCAAGAATGGTAAAGCCTTACCCATATTGGCAAGTGGTAGTCGTGGAGAAACGAAACTCTGGGATTTAAGCAAGGGTGAATTAATAGATACATTATCAGAATATCCTTGGGTGATACCTGGGCTAGTGGATGAAGTGAATTCCCTGGCTTTTAGTTCAGATGGACAGACTTTAGTGAGTTGCGGTGCTGATTCCACAATTAAACTTTGGCACGTAGGTGCTTTAGACTTGATAGATATTTTGCATAAACATAATGGGATAGTGCGGTGTGCTGCCTTTACTCCAGATGGCAGAATGTTAGCTACAGGCGGAGATGACAGAAAAATTTTGTTTTGGGATTTGATGCATCGTCAGGTTACGATCGCACTTTCTTTAGATGATACAGCTGCTCATTCTCTGGTTTTGAGCCGAGACGGGGAAACTATAGTTACAGGTAGCTACCGTAAAATCAAAGTCTGGCGAACTTCACCCCAGACCGGGATCAAAAGTTTAAAGGATGCACAACCTCTGCATACCCTTATGGGTCATTCTCACATCGTTCGTTCGTTAGCAATCAGTGCAGATGCTAAACTGCTCGTGAGTGGTAGCTGGGATCAAACAATAAAAATTTGGCAATTGGAAACTGGAGAATTACTTCATACACTTAAAGGACATAGAGATAGAGTATATGCGATCGCCTTAAGTCCTGATGGACAAATTATCGCCAGTGGTAGTGCTGATAAAACCATCAAATTATGGCATCTACAAACCGGAGAGTTACTGGGTACGTTTACAGGTCATGGAAATATAGTCACAGCATTAGCCTTCACAGCTTCTGGCGAGATGTTGGTTAGCGGAAGTTTAGATAAGACAATTAAAATTTGGCAACGGAGTTAAGAATTTAAAATTAGAGGCTGATTGCGATCACGAAGGTGTCATAAGCATCTTCTTTGGATGCAACTTATGAAAATTTTGTTGGTAGAGGATGATGTATTACTTAGTGCGGCATTGGCAGAGTTGTTAAGTGCAAATCGTTATACTATCGACGTAGCAAGCAATGGACAAACTGGGCTAGACCTAGCAATATCGGTTGAATATGACTTGATTTTGCTGGACTGGTTAATTCCTAAGCTGGATGGGATTAACTTGTGTCGGCAACTAAGAAGGCAAGGCTACCGTAAATCTATTCTGTTATTAACAGGCAAAAATTCTAATGCAGATATTGTAGCGGGTTTAGATGCGGGAGCAGATGATTACGTCATTAAGCCCTTTGACCAGGAAGCATTACTAGCAAGAATTCGGTCTTTGTTGCGGCGGAGTGGAGTGAGTGATTCATCTACGTTAACCTGGGGAAATATCTGTTTAGATTTAAGTGCCGGCAGAGTGACTTGTAATGAGCAAGAAATTTTGCTTACGGTAACAGAATACAAACTGCTGGAGTTATTTTTGCAAAACCCAGATCGCATCTTTAGTCGTGCAGTGATTCTAGATCGGCTTTGGGGATTTGATGATGCACCGACTGAAAATGCGGTTACGACTCATATTAAAGACTTACGAAAGAAACTGAAAACAGGAGGTCTAACAGAAGAATTTTTAGAAACAGTATATGGCATGGGCTATCGCATCAAGCCTGTACCTAATCCTTCTATCGCTGTTGGGGAAACAAATCAAGATGGGCAGAAGAAACCCGGCCCCAAAGATATAACTTCTGTGAATCGAGTGCTGGAAAGATTTCGTAATTCCTTTGGCGCACAGGTTGTAGTACTAGAGCAGGCAAAAATTGCACTCTTAGCAGGGAATCTAAATAAAGAGTTATATCAGCAAGCATTGCACGAAGCCCATAAGCTAGCAGGTTCGATGGGAACGTTCGGTTATGCAGAAGGTTCCCGGCTAGCACGGAAAATAGAGCATTTGCTGCTTGCAAATTTCCCCCTCTTAACAGATAAAATCTCTGATTTTTCGCAATTGCTAGCAACATTACAGCAAGAATTAACTAAGCCTGCTGTCACTTCCACCGCTCAAAGCGTCCCGATGAAGCAAACTTATCGGCTGTTAGTAATTGATGATGATGCGACGTTGACGGAGCAGTTGCAAGCAGAAGCCGACTCATGGGGGATCAGGATGAAGGTTGCACCCAACTTAGCAGAGGCCCGATCGCGTCTAGCTTTAAAAACTCCTGACGCAGTTTTACTCGATTTGAGTTTTCCGGGAACAGAGGAAGACGGATTAATATTATTGAGCGAGATTGCACAGCGATCGCCAAATATCCCAGTGATTGTCTTTACAGGACGAGATACCTTGGCAGATCGATTGGCAGTATCGCGTTTAAGAGCTAGACAATTTTTGCATAAGCCTGCGACAACCGAGGAGATTTTTCAGGCGATCGCTCGTGTCCTACCTCAACCGAAAATTTCTGAAGCTAAAGTCTTAATCGTAGATGATGACCCTGTAATCCTGGCTGGACTATCGGCGTTGCTAACCCCTTGGGGAGTGGAAGTAACAACCCTCTCCCAATCACAGCAATTTTGGAAGGTTTTGATGGCAACATCTCCAGATTTGGTAGTACTAGATTTAGAAATGCCAATAGTTAATGGATTAGAGTTGTGCCAAGTCGTGCGGCAGGATGCCCATTGGGGAGATTTACCTGTTTTGGTAGTAACAGCCCATACTGAAGCAGAATCCCTTCAGCAAGCCTTTGCTGCTGGAGCCGATGATTTTATTAGCAAGCCAGTGCTAGGGCCTGAACTTGTAACAAGGGTACTGAGCCGCATTCAAAGAACGCGCTGGCGCTCTCAGGTAGGGAGAATTAAGGAGGCAGGAGGGGGAAGGCAGGAGGCAGGAGGTAATCTCCATAAATAGATTTATAATAGACGCTGTATTTTTTGCGCTGCGCGTCTCAAAATACACTTTTTATCTTTATTCATAAATAAATTTAGGGGCTTTAAACCCCCGTTTGGCAGAGAACAAAAAATATATTTTCTTCCTCCTGCCCTCTGCCTTTCTTCGGTAAAAAATAATGAGAAATTATCAGCGATTATTAGTCTATGGTGTCGCTATTGGCTCAACTGCGATCGCCCTAATGCTATCGCTCTGGCTAGAACCGTTTATATCTCCAACTATTGGTGCTTTTTTTTATATAGCTATCATCGCCAGTACTTGGTATGGTGGCTTTCGACCAGGAATCGTTACAGTTGTGCTTTCGACACTGGCGATTGATTATTTTTTTATCCTTCCACGATATCAACTGGGGATTAATCAACCAGAAGATATATTGCGCCTAAGTCTTTTCCTAGTGGTTGCCTTGATAATTAACCTGATAACAGGCAATCTTAAGTACAGCACAAAGAAGATTCAACAACTCAACCAACAATTGTCTCAGGAAAATGCCGAGCAATTGCGGATGACTCTTGACGATCGCAAGCTGGCACAAGCAAAGCTGCAACAGCAATTTGAGCAACAACGCTTAGTGATGGAGATGAGCCAGCGCATCCGGCGATCGCTCAAGTTACAAGATATCTTGCAAACCACCGTCGATGAAGTGCGGCAGTTTCTTAAGTGCGATCGCGTCATTATCTTCCAATTTTATCCAGGTTGGGGTGGAACAGTCGTGGTTGAGTCTGTTGTACCGGAATGGATGGCGATTTTACCACTCCAAATTTACGACCCTTGCATTGGCGAAGAGAACGTTGAACCCTTTAAACAAGGCTTAGTTACTGCGAAAGCTGATATTTATACTGCCGGAATTAGTCCGTGTCATGTTGAATTTTTGGCAAGTCTCCAGGTAAGGGCAAATCTGGTTGTTCCTGTTTCATTAGGAGATGAATTGTGGGGATTACTAGCAGCTCATCACTGTGCAGCTCCTCGTGAGTGGCAATCTTCAGAAATTGTCCTGTTGCGACAGTTAGGAGCGCAGGTAAGCATTGCTATCCAGCAAGCAGCTTTATTTGAACAGTTACAAACAGAACTGATGGAGCGTAAACAGGCACAAGTTGCCCTGCAACAGCTTAATACCGAACTTGAGCAACGGGTACTAGAGCGCACTGCACAACTAACAGAGACAAACGATCGTCTGCAAGAAACAGTGCGAGATCAGCAACAAACCCAACTCATACTTTTAGAACAGGCGCATAAGCTAGAGCTTCAAGCTGTAATCACCCGAAATATGGGGGAAGGGATTTGCTTAGTTAGAATCGATAATGGAATCATTGTCTATGCCAATCCGAAATTTGAGCAGATGTTTGGCTATGACTCTGGTGAACTCAACGGTCAGGACGTTTCGATTGTGAACTATACCAGTGAATCGTTAACTGGTGAAAATGTAAATCAAGCCATTGTATCTGCCGTCTTACAAAATAGTGAAGCCACTTATGAAGTCCATAATCTTAAAAAAGATGGGACACCATTTTGGTGTAGTGCGACGACTTCTATATTCAATCATCCCGACTACGGCGATGTTCTAGTTGCAGTTCATCAAGATATCACTATTCGCAAACAAACTGAAGAAGCTTTACGCCAAAGTGAAGAAAAGTTTCGTCAGTTGGCAGAAAACATCCAAGCAGTATTTTGGATGACCGATATTCAAAATCAGCAAGTTCTCTATGTGAGCAGTGCATACCAAACCATCTGGCAAAGCAGTTGTGAAAGTCTTTACCAAAATTATTCAGATTGGTTCGATGCAATTCACCCAGAAGATCGCCAGAGCGTCGAATTTGAAATCGTTGAACAGATGAGAACAGGGCAATACGATAAAAAATATCGAATTATCCGTCCTGATGGCTCAATCCGTTGGATTCGCGATCGCGCATTTCCGATCAAAAATGAACTAGGAGAGTTAGTTCGGATTGCTGGGATTGCCGAAGATATCAGTGAACTACAGCAAATTGATCTGATCAAAAGTGAGTTTATTGGCATCGTTAGTCACGAACTCCGCACCCCCTTAACTGCAATTCGCGCAGCACTGGGTTTACTACAAAGTGGGATCTACGACAAAAAACCAGACAAGTTTAAGCGGATGATTGAGATTGCAGCCATCGACAGCGATCGCTTAGTGCGTCTTGTCAACGATATTCTCGATTTGGAACGCTTAGAGTCGGATCGAACTTTGTTAGAAAAAACAACCTGCAATGCGGCTGATTTAATTCAACAAGCAGTAGCGGGAGTGCAAGCGATCGCCAATCAGCAAAATATTACCTTTAAGATCCACCCCACCAATGCTCAAGTTTGGGCGGCAGCTGATGCCATTGTTCAAACACTCACCAATCTCTTAGGTAATGCGATTAAATTCTCGCCTGCCGATTCTACTATTACTCTGAGTGTCCAACAGCAAACAGATCGCGTCCTGTTCCAGATAACCGATCAAGGACGAGGCATCCCATCAGAAAAGTTAGAAACAATCTTTGGACGATTTCAGCAAGTAGATGCTTCTGATTCTCGCACCAAAGGCGGCACAGGCTTAGGATTGGCAATCTGTCGTAGTATTATTGATCAGCATGATGGGCAAATCTGGGCTGAAAGTACTCTTAGTGTCGGCAGCACGTTTTTCTTCACTCTGCCATTGCCAGGAAATTATGCAGGGGAGCAGGGAGCAGAGGGGCAGAGGGGCCGGAGGCAGGGGGAGCAGGGGGAGAATGACCAATGACCAATGACCAATGACAAATGACAAATGACAAATGACAAATGACAAATGACAAATGACAAAAAAATTGTTAATTGTGGATGATGAAGAACGAATCCGCGAATTAGTACAAGCTTGTTTAGAAGACTTGGGAGGATGGGACACACTGACAGCTGCATCAGGGGAAGAAGGATTAAAAATCGCCCAGACAGAACCCATTGATGCGATTCTGCTTGATGTGTCTATGCCTGACATGGACGGCTTTGCAGTATACGAAAAACTTCAGGCAAATTCCGCAACTCAAGCAATACCAGTGATTTTTTTAACTGCGAAAGTCCAAGCAAGCGATCGCGCCCGTTTCGCTCAGATTGGAATTGCCGGGGTGATTACTAAACCTTTTGAACCCACCTCTATTTGCGAAGAAGTTACTGAGATTCTTGGATGGGACGATTAATTTTGAAGTTTTAATTTTTTATTTTTGTAATTTATTTTTCTAAATATTACCCGTCAGTTTCTGATCTCTCCAACCCTCTTAAAAATACTACCGCGTCGTCGTCTACATAGAAATCTTTGAGAGTTGTTGTGTAATATAGCGTGGGCTAATCTTTGCAAGTCCATGCATTAGCATTGCAAGTCCATGCATTAGCATTGCAGGTCCATGCATTAACATTGCAGGTCGATGCATTAGCATTGCAAGTCCATGCATTAACATTGCAAGTCCATGCATTAGCATTACAGGTCGATGCATTAACATTGCAGGTCGATGCATTGGCATTCCTCCCCAACAGTGGCGACAAATTGCAGACAATTATTTAAATCAGAGGCAAATATGCATTCTGAAAATGAATGATATTTCTCAAAAACTATATCTGGCAGTAAAAACTGTTAAAACCCATAAAGGTATCGCTTCAATATCACATTTTTAACTTCAAACCCTTTGATCTAGTTAGCCTCTTTTATCAGGTTGCTACACTGCTGGGTTTGCGTCTTAACTTCACGAATAGATTAACGAATGCGCTCTACCTAATTATTTTTTTTGTAAAAAAACTAGAATCCTCACCAAATCTTTAGATTTAGAGATTATTTTTTGAAAGTCTCAATTTAATTGTGACTAGCGCTTAGAGAATCTCGCAGGTGTAAGAAGATGAACAACAGAAGTTTTGCAACTATAGACGGCAATGAGGCTGTTGCCCAAGTCGTCTATCGACTAAATGAAGTCATTACTTACTCGCTTACTTCTTCTTCACCAATGGCTGAGTGGGTGGATGCTTGGGCTAATGAAGGTAAACGCAATATTTGGGGTACTGTTCCCTCAGTGGTACAGATGCAGAGTGAAGCAGGTGTTGCTGGTAATGTACATGATGCTTTGCAAACTGGTTCACTGACAACCACATTTACAGCATCGCAGGCGTTATTGTTGATGCTCCCCAATATGTACAAAATTGCCAGAGAATTCACACCTACAGTTTTTCACATAGCAGCGCGATCGCTAGCCGCGCAAGCTTTATCTATTTTCGGCGACCACAGCGATGTTATGGCAGCACGTGATACTGGTTTTGCCATGTTGTGTGCCGCATCAGTGCAAGAAGCACAAGACTTTGCTTTAATCGCAACACGGGCAACTTTAGAATCACGAATACCCTTTCTGCATTTTTTTGATGGCTTTCGTACCTCCAATGAAATTAACCAAGTAGAGACTTTAACAGATGATGACCTGCGAGAATTCACTCCCAATGAATTAATATTCGCCCATCGGTCACGCACCCTCACCTCCAATAAACCTGTTTTGCGCGGTAGAACACAAAACCCTGATGTTTACTTCCAAGCCAGTAAAACTGTCAATCCTTACTATTTAGCTTGTCCAGACATTACCCAGAAAGTCATGGATGAATTTGCTGCGATGACAGGGCGACAGTACCAACTATTTGAATACCACGGCGACCCAGAAGCCGAACGAGTTATTGTGCTGATGGGTTCCGGTTGCGAAGCTGTACATGAAATAGTAAATTACCTGAACACCCTTGATCAGAAAGTGGGGGTTTTGAAAGTTAAACTATATCGCCCTTATGATGCCAAATGTTTTGTCGCTGCTTTGCCAGAAACTACCCGTAGCATCGCAGTTTTAGATTGCATCAAAGAACCAGGCGCATCTGGTGAACCATTGTATTTGGATGTAGTCGCTGCTATCCATGAGTCATGGGGAGTAGGGGAGCAGAAAAGCAGAGGATCAGAGGTGAAATTAGAGTTAGATTCTCCCTTACCTCTGCGCTCCTCTGCATCTTTGCCTAAAATTATTGGTGGTCGCTACGGTTTATCTTCCAAAGAATTCACGCCAGCCATGATTAAAGCTATCTTTGAAAACCTTGCTCCTACTCAACGAAAAAAGAGAGTAACGCAAGGCAAACGCATCTAAATATTGACGATATCCTGTGTTTAGTAATTTACCAACCCAAAATTGCCAGGTGGAGGAAGGAAGGCTCTTGAGCAGGGAAGCAGAGGAATAGAGGAGAGGCAAATACCAAGTCTTTTTTCCTCTGCCCCTCTGCTGAGAACCAAACAAAGTTTCCTTAGCAGACTACTAGAGCGCGTTGATAATGTAATCTATGTAGGAATTAATCTCAAGTCCAGGATCGCCTGTTAAACCATGATTAGCCTTGATATACTTGAGCGCTTCAGCATACCAACTGGGAACCAATTCAAAGCTACTGTGCATTTCAGCCAGACCTGCCAACATATAATCATCAGCAGGGCCTGTACCGCCTGCAATCAGGCAGTATTGAATTATTCGCACATAATAGCCGATATCACGTAAGCACTTAGCTTTGCCGCGACCATCAGAAGCATAGTTGTTGCCTTGCATGGTGGTGGTATAGGGGAACTTTTGGTAGACCGCATTCGCAGCACCTTCAGCCAACTGTTGAGCTTTCAAACCCAGCTGCTTTGCTGCTTCCAGGTCTGCGGTAGCCAAGCGCAGGCGACCAAATGCAATTTGAAGTTCGACGTTGCCTAAGTAACGACCTTGAGAATCAGCAGATCCAACCGCTTCAGTCAATTGTGTTTTCATTTAAATGATATTTTCCTAATGTTTCAAAAAGTTTTATCTGGACAAAGAGCCTACGAACTGTTAGCTTATTGCTGCTGCCGCCCGATCAAAGTAGCTGGATAATTCAGCCATCAAAGAGCTACAGTCACCTGGTTGGATATTGTTGCGATCGTTGGCGATCGCAATGGCAGCTTCTTTCATCTTGATAATGCTGATTCCGGTGGAAGGTCCAGGAACACCCAAAGCCAAATAAGTTTCACGCAGACCATTCAAACAGCGATCGTCCAGAACGCTGGAATCTCCCAGGAACATCGCATAGGTGACATAGCGCAAAATGATGTCCATATCGCGCATACAGGCAGAAACCCGACGGTTAGTGTAAGCATTTCCACCAGGAGCAATCAACTGGGGCTGTTCTGCAAACAATGCACGAGCTGCATTGGTGACGATCGCTGAAGAGTTACTTGTAATCCGGTTCACAACATCGGTACGCTTCGCACCATCTTTAACCACAGCCAACAAAGCATCAATTTGCTCGTTACTGACTAACTGACCACGAGTATCGGCCTGGGAAACAACCTTGGTAAAGGCATCTAACATTAATCCAGTCTCCTAAATTTGTTCAATTGAGTAAAGTTATGTCTCAAAACTGAGAGGTTCAGTCTGTGTAATCTGTTTGTACAATGCAGTGAGAAACATTTTTATGAAAAATCATTGATACCTTTCGCATCAATGAGAGTTGAAGGTAATTGCACTAATGTCTGCGAGGGTGCAGAAAAAGGAGACAAATCCAGCTTGGAAACTGCGTTTCGGACAGAGAACTCAGCAGTTCATCTCTTACCCTTAGCTGCAATTTTTGTTTCATTGATACTATTCTTTACACTCTAATTATTTCAAAAATGTTACATTCGCCATTATTTTCTGGCTAACTCTCGCGATCGCACCCGTTTCCCTCAAATCGGAATTGCCGGGGTGATTACCAAACCCTTTAAACCCAACTCTATTTACAAAGAAGTTATAGAAATTCTGGGTTGGGACAATTAATTTTGAGATTTTGTAACAAATTCTATATCTTCATTAGTTTTTTATGTTTTGGATTTATCTTTCTTAGTTACAGATAAAAATATTTTGAATGATAGGAAAGTCTAATTAAATGAAATGAATATAGTAAAGGAGGTAAATACAATTAGCAAAACGATATTGCTAATTGATGATGAATTGAATGTACGTGAGATAGTAAAACTTTGCCTCCAAGATTTAGCTGGTTGGAATGTGGTGACAGCAGATTCTCCATTAGAAGGATTACAGAGTGCAGTACGCGATAGTCCCGATGCAATTGTATTAGATATCTCAATCCATGACACTGCCAGGGCAAACGCATCTAAAGTATAAGAATCCTTTAATAGCAAGGGTTTTGGCGTTTTTTAATTTAGCCTATTTTTTCATCAAGATCCTTGCCCAGCAAGGGTTTCAGAAATCCCGTGCGTTCGCCCTGATGACACTGCTAGTTTTGAACTTATAAATAAAATCAGAAATAATCCAGAAACTCAAGCTATTCCTGTAGTCCTGCTTAGTGCTAAAGTGCGATGGCTGAATTCGCAAATTCTGCGACAGTATGAAGTTGCAGGTGTAATCCTCAAACCTTTTGATCCAGTTACCCTGCCTGCTCAGATTGCTACACTGCTGGGTTGGGATTTTACTTCACTAATAAATTAAAGAAGTGTCGCTTTTGCACCCCTGGTTAAAGCCGACGGGCTACCAAGCTCCCGGTTGTTTTACGTGTAAGAGGAATACGGTTTAGTTAGTGCCAAAACCCTTAAACTGCATAGTGTTCTGTCCCATTAATTTTGCGAGGTTTGATTTGAGCGATAAATCGCTCAAATCAAGGACTAAAGTCCTTACTACGAACTTTTATAACTCTTCAGAATTAATGAGACAGACCACTATTGGTCTGTCCCAAAAGTTTTGATAGGTGAATCACTTTTAAATTTCTCTTCTTTACCTCTTCTACTTTGCGCTCTTTGCGGTTCGTTCTTTTATCCCTCGCAATTAATGGGACAGACCAATAGTGGTTCATATCATTCATTTTGACGAGTAGATAAATTCTTCTATTTCTCTTCTTTCCTTCTTCCTTCTCTGCGAAACGCTGCGTGTAGCTTGCTTTTGCAGGAGTACGCGGTTCATTCTCTTATCCCTCAAAATTAATGCGATAGACCAGTAATATTCCCCATGCTGTATGGGCTGTGAAACCGCGCGTTACCCGGAATGACCAAAATAGCTTTATGATTCTCTACAAAACCATATTTGAAAATATTGTGGTAGTAAACCTAAATATTCTCAAGCTCAGTCTGAAACATAGTAAATTACTTAAAAGTGATTCGTGCAATCTGGGTATTGAACGTTCTTCCAGGGTCAAATAAAGTGCAGGGAGATGAAAAGCATGGCTGAACACCCATTTCATGACCAACTGAGTTTAGAGGAACAAGCTGAGAAGCTTGGAAAGCAAGCAGTAAGTTTGGGTCTGATTCCCAGTTTTGTGGTGCATTACTTTCCTGATACTTGGGTATTTTATATACCTAATGAAAGTCAATCAGAAGCGCTGACACCAGAAGAGGCATACTTTCGTTTAAAGCAACTGGTTAAACAGTAGATATTTTAACGACAAATTTTTGAAGATAACAGCTAAGTACTGTAATTGTTAAGTAACAGTAGTTATGGCGAAACCTGCAATTTTAACCGTCGATGACGATCCAGAAGTGTTGCAAGCAGTGTCACGAGACTTGCGACATCAGTATGGCGATCGCTTCCGCATTGTCCGGGCAGATTCCGGTATTACCGCTCTGGACGCAGTGCAGCAACTCAAATTACGGAATGAAGCAGTTGCTTTATTCTTGGTGGATCAAAGAATGCCCCAAATGGGAGGTGTGGAGTTCCTTGAACAGGCAAAAGTCATCTTTCCTGATGCCAAACGTGCTTTGCTGACGGCCTATGCAGATACAGATGCAGCCATTAAATCAATTAATAGTGCCAGGCTTGATTATTACTTACTCAAGCCCTGGAATCCACCAGAAGAGCGGCTATATCCAGTTTTGGATGATTTACTAGATGACTGGCTAGCAGGATTCCGTCCACCCTTTGAAGGGATTCGAGTCATTGGTAATCGCTGGTCGCCTTTTTCCCATCAGGTAAAAGATTTCCTGGCGCGTAACCAGATTCCCTACAAGTGGTTGGATATTGAACTGGAGCCAAATGCAGCCAAATTAATAGAATACGCCCAAGCTGATGGCAGGCAGCAATTGCCCTTGGTGCTGTTTCCCGATGGTTCCCGATTAATCCAACCATCTAATTTAGAGATTGCCGCTAAAATTGGGCTGCAAACCCAGGCAGAGCGACCATTTTATGACTTGGCGATCGTCGGTGCTGGCCCTGCTGGACTGGCAGCCGCAGTCTATGGCGCTTCTGAGGGATTGAGTACAGTGTTAATTGAGCGTGAAGCACCAGGCGGTCAAGCAGGCACAAGTTCGCGCATTGAAAACTATTTAGGATTTCCTGTTGGCTTGAGCGGCAGCGATTTAGCCAGGCGGGGAGTCACTCAGGCGCGGCGATTTGGGGTAGAAATCCTCACTCCTCAAGTAGTAACTGGAGTTAAGCTGCAAGATCCTTATCGGGTTCTGCAATTGGCGGATGGCAGTGAGATTAGTTGCCATGCACTTTTAGTTGCAACCGGAGTTTCCTACCGTTGGCTAAATGTCCCAGGAGCCGAAAAGCTGACAGGAGCCGGAATTTATTACGGTGCTGCCATGACTGAGGCGATCGCCTGTAGCAATGAAGAGGTTTACCTCATAGGTGGGGCAAATTCTGCCGGACAAGCAGCAATGCACTTTTCTAAATATGCCAGCAAAGTGATTATGCTGGTGCGGGGCGAGTCGCTTTCATTGAGTATGTCCCAATACTTGATTGACCAAATTGCGGCGACTGCAAATATCCAAGTTTGTACAGATTGCAGCGTTGTGGAAGTCAAGGGAGATGAACATCTAGAAGAAATTGTGATTGCCCATGCCAAGACTGGACAAACTGAAACCATGCCAGCGCGATCGCTTTTCATCTTCATTGGTGCTATCCCCAAAACTGATTGGCTCGATGGTATTATTCGACGCGATACTCAAGGATTTATCGTCACAGGCCCCGACTTAACGCAAAATGGCAAATCTCCTCTAGGTTGGCCTTTGGAACGCTCACCTTTCTTGCTAGAATCCAACGTTCCTGGCATATTTGCAGCCGGAGATGTGCGATCTGGATCAATTAAGCGGGTGGCATCCGGTGTGGGTGAAGGCTCGATCGCTATTCAATTCGTTCACCGCTACCTGAGCAATGTTTAGCTGGAACAGGAAAAACTAAGGAGGTTGATTCATGTTGTGTATTGAAGAATTGATCAACTTAGACCCGTTTCAACAGCTTTCTCAAGAGCAATTGGAGTGGGTTTGCGATCGCGCTCAAACAGTTGAACTTTCTGGTGGAGAAGTGTTGTCTCATGAGGGAGACCCTGCATGTCGCTTATTTATCTTAGTCAAAGGTAAAATCAACATCACCCGCCGCAGTGAAGGAGTTGAAATTCCCATCGGGCAACACGAAGCCCCATCCTTTTTTGGTGAAATTCCAGTCCTCACAGATGAACCTGCACCTGTCACAATGCGGGCATTGACAAATTGCCACCTCTATCAATTAAAAGGAGAAGATTTCCGTAAACTGCTCCATGAATGTCGTAATTTTGAGCGGATGGTCTTCCGCATTATGGAACGTCGGATGCGGGGATTAGAGTCTTTTATTCGGGGACGGGAAAAGATGGCGGCTTTAGGGACACTTTCCGCCGGTCTAGCTCATGAACTCAACAACCCAGCTTCAGCCCTCGTTCGGACTTTAGGGGAAATGCCAGCCGCTATCCTGGAACTACAACGAATGAACTTAGTTTATGGGCAACGCAATGTTGAAGAAGCCCATACTCAAGACTGGTTGAGAATCCGGGATCAAGGCTATGATGCGATTTTAAATAATCGCCTAGATCCAGTGACATTAAGCGATCGCGAAAATGTCTTGCTGGAATGGTTAGAAGATTATGGTGTGAAGCAGGCATGGAAATTAGCCGAACCTTTAGCAGAAGGTGGTGTTGAGGTCGAAACCCTAGATAAGATGATGGAACGTTGGCGCAACGACGAGACTGAATTGCGAGAAATGGGATTGCACTGGCTATCGCTCTCATTTGAAGTCATGTCAATGATTAAACATGGTTTACGAGGAGCCGAGAGAATTTCCGAACTTGTGCAAGCGATGAAGTCATACTCTTACCTCGATCAAGGCGTTCAGCAAGAAGTCGATGTGCATCAAGGTTTAGAAGATACATTGCGACTGTTTGTTCATAAACTCAAGTGCGGCATCCAAGTACAACGTAATTACGAGCAACATCTTCCCAAAATTCTTGCTTATGGGAGTGAACTAAATCAGGTGTGGACGAATTTGATTGATAATGCCATAGATGCAATGGATGGTAAGGGACTGCTGGAAATTACAACACACCATTGCGATCGCTTTGCCCATATTGACATCATCGATTCTGGTAGTGGAATTCCACCTGAAATTAAAACCCGCATTTTTGAACCTTTCTTCACCACCAAATCAGTGGGGCGTGGTTCTGGACTCGGCTTGGAAACTGTTCGCCGGATTGTAGAAAATCGTCATCACGGTACACTCTCATTTGAATCACAGCCAGGTAGAACTTGTTTCACTATTTGCTTGCCCAAGTCAGCCCCTTTAGGGAATTAAAAATTAAAAATTAAAGATTAAAAATTAAAGACAATCAGTGGGAGCCTGTCTGACTTTTCACGGCATCTGGAAAACCTCACTTCTATTTCTCTCTCCAACTTAGCTACGGTGTACACACAAGTACTATCTGAAAGGGTTTCAGGCGTTATAGACCCCTTAAATTGTCATTACGAGCGCAGTGATAACGGAGCGAAGTAATCACATAATCCTGTAGTTAAAGTCGATTGCTTGTCTGCGACACGCTCTTGCGAACGTCGTTCCTCCTCTCTACGAGACGCTGCGCGAACGCTCCGGACAGGCTTCAAGAGCGATCGCAGCCCCGGCGGATACCGTTGGCGAATTCCCCAAACAGCTAAACTGAACCGATTAGTTCAGCAATGAAACGATTGAGAACCTTGCACAAGTCAAGCTACGTGGCTTGGTTTGTGCGCGGGTGCAGTGAGAGCGAACAGGACAAATTGAACAATCGCCAGCACGGAAGTTAATACGAATTACTTGGTTTCCATCAGCATCTTGAGTTTTTTTCCAACGGATACTGCGCTTGTAAACAAAAGCCATATGCCCCAATGAGGATAGCCAATGCTTCTCGCTCACTCGTAGTTTTGGGCAGTCGATAATCTTCAAAACGTTTTGAATATCGGTCGTACCACTCAGGAGGAGCCAGTAACTTAAGCCAACCTGGGTCAACTTCTGCTACAGCATTCAAAGCATACCTGAGAGTTTCCCCTAGATTTTCTAATCGACTTAATTCTCTGACTACTGCCAGAATATGGGTAGAATCGGTGCGCTGTTTTCCTCTGGCTGATAGTAGTTTTAATTCCTGAAATCTTGAGAGCATTTTATCTAGTATTTGCTGCTCGATACCCCCACAGATTAGTCGGTCGCGGAATTCACTTAAAACACTAAAATCAAAGCCTGAGTCCGTTAATTCTAACGATAAAGCATATTTCCAATCAATTCTTGCTCGTACTGAAGAAGCTGCTTGTCTATCAGACAGGTTTTCTAAGAATTGCATTATCAGTACCATCGCTAGTCGCCACGGTGCTTGTGCTAACTGCCCCCTTAGAGGATATACAGATGCAAAGTCTTCATCCTGAAACAAGATTCCCAGTTCGTCGCGCAAGCGCATATATAAATTACCTTTTGGAAATGCAGCCTTGGCTACACGTACCGTTTCATCGGGAATAGGAGGAATTTCTTCGAGATGTAAGCACATATACTGCCTCCAAAGGTATTTCTTCTAGTTTATTGATAATTGAGGCAGCTAACGTAATTTTTTATTACCGTGTAATACATGGAAAGGTAGAACTATCTTTCCATGTATTACACGGAAAAATGACTGTTTTTATATTAAGTAATATTTCGCCAACGGTATCCCCACCGTAGGCGATCGCAATTTGGTATAAGTTGACCATTATCTGATTGATAACGGCCACTTAATTAATTACCCCTACACATTAAATCGGAACAACATTACATCCCCTTCTTGCACAACATATTCTTTTCCTTCACTGCGAACCAACCCTTTTTCCTTCGCAGCATTCATCGAACCAGTTGTTACCAAATCTTTATAAGCGACAGTTTCAGCGCGAATAAATCCCCGCTCAAAATCACTGTGAATTACACCAGCAGCTTGAGGTGCAGACATTCCGGCATTAATTGTCCAAGCGCGGGTTTCTTTGGGGCCGCAGGTAAAATATGTCCGCAAGCCGAGAAGCGAGTAAGTTGCCCGAATCAACGATTTCAAACCGCCTTCTTCCACACCTAAAGATGCAAGAAAATCAGCTTTATCTTCCTCTGGTAATTCCACTAATTCAGCTTCAACTTGAGCCGAAACTATCACAACTTGGGCATTTTCTGTTGCTGCGATTTGCCGCACTGTTTCCACAAAATGATTACCAGTTGCCAACTCATCTTCAGATACATTCGCGGCGTAGATAATCGGTTTATAAGTGAGCAAATCCAGCCCTTTAATAATGACTTCTTCTTCTTCATTCAAACTTATCTGACGCACCGATTTACCTTCATTTAAAGCCGCAGCTAATTTTTCTAAAACTGTGATTTCAAACTGTGCATCTTTGTTGGTACGAGCTTGTTTGCGAGTGCGATCAATTCGCCGCTCAATTTGTGATAAATCTGATAAACCCAATTCTATATTAATGATTTCAATATCTCGTGCTGGATCAACAGAACCAGCAACGTGGATAATATCGTCATTTTCAAAACAACGTACCACATGGACAATCGCATCAACTTCTCGGATGTGGGACAGGAATTGATTTCCTAGTCCCTCACCCTGACTTGCACCTTTAACTAAACCGGCAATATCTACAAATTCCACCCGCGCCGGGATAGTTTGTACCGAAGTGGCAATCTTAGCAAGAACATTTAACCGTTCATCCGGTACTGCGACAACGCCGACATTCGGTTCAATCGTGCAAAAAGGGAAGTTAGCTGCTTCTGCCTTGGCATTAGCAACTACAGCATTAAATAAAGTAGATTTTCCGACGTTGGGAAGTCCGACAATTCCGGCTCTTAGCATTTTGGATTTTAGATGTGAGATTTTGGATTACATTACCAAGGTAATCTAAACAGGTTCCGGTATGGTTTGGGGAATTGGCCCTGGAACCGTCTGAGGAATAGGAGCAGGTACTGTTTCTGGTACAGGCCCCGGCAAGGGTTGAGGAATCGCTGGTCCCGGTACAGGTTCAGGACTAGGTAGCGGATTCGGCTCAGGATTGGGGCTAGGTAGCGGACTCGGGCCAGGAGTAGGAATTTGTGGTTCTGGTATAGAAATCGCAGTAAAATTAATCATCGTAAGTCTAAATTAAATTATTCAACCTTCCCACGCTAGATGACAACCTCATCTGTTGACATCTCCCCAAATACCTATACTCACGAACACATCCTTTAATAATTTACCCCTCTTCTCATTCTCTGCGTCCCTCCGCGCCCCTTTGCGTTTAAACTCCACCCCTCAATTCCCTACCATTTGCACAAAACTACTCCTCCTTAACCTTTTCCACCACCTCCGGCACTGGATCGTAACCACCTGGATGAAACGGATGACAGCGCAAAATCCGCCGAGTTGCCATCCAGCTACCATGTAACACTCCAAATCGTTCAATGGCTTCAATAGCATACATCGAACAAGTTGGTTGAAAGCGACAAGTCGGGAGAAACAACGGCGAGATAAACATTCGGTAGCCCCGAATCAGCCAAATAAATAATAGTTTCATTGCAGTTACCTAAATCTTATAAATTAGTAACAGAGGTAAAATTTTTCATTTTGTTACATCTTTGTTGATTACATTTTCTGACTTCACCTCAATTCCGATTTTATGGCTGCAAATTGCGATTACTGCAATTTGGGTGTTAATCATCCTCGTGATTGCAGGGGTGGTAAACCGCTTTGCCGACAAGCCAGAAATCGTGCGGAAGATAGTTCATATTGGCACTGGTAATGTAATTTTACTTGCTTGGTGGCTAGATATCCCCGCTAGTGTAGGGATTACAGCTTCCATTCTAGCGAGTGCAATCACCTTATTATCCTACCGATTGCCTATTCTTCCTGGTATTAATAGCGTTGGGCGGCAAAGTTTCGGGACATTTTTTTACTCTGTTAGTTTCGGTATTTTAGTTGCCAGCTTCTGGTACTTACAACAACCTCAGTACGCAGCACTAGGAATTTTGATCATGACTTGGGGAGATGGACTAGCAGCCTTAATTGGACAACGCTTTGGTACACACAAATATAAAGTCTTTGGTACACAAAAAAGTTGGGAAGGCTCCCTAACTATGATGCTGGTTAGCTATTTCATCAGTATTTTGATTTTAGTTGGAACTCAAGGAAACAGTTGGCAAACTTGGGTAATATCACTTGCGGTTGCATTTATCGCTACAGTTTTAGAGGCTTTTTCTTTTTTGGGTATTGACAATTTGACAGTCCCTTTGGGTAGTGCAGCTCTTGCCTTCTTTTTAAGTCAGTTAGTCTATTTCTAATTGAGAAAACAAGAGATACTTGCCCGATACGTTTCTCTAAATATCTAGTTCAGCACTCTTCTATCCCCAATCAATTAACCTAGAAATAACGCTCTTAATACTGGATAAAGTCATGGTTCAGCAAGTTCTAATCAATGATGATGATTACTATGTGCCAGATGCCAACCAGCTAGTAACTGAAAATGATACACCTGTGGACAATTTCGCATCTGCCAAACAACAACGCCTTTTAGTCGGATCTCTTTACAGTTCTCTACAAAACCAAACTTTTTTAGCTGAAGCGAATGTAGGTATTTACTACACAGACCTTCAACCACCCATTGTACCTGATGTCTTTCTCAGCTTAGATGTCCAAGTACCTCAAAATTGGTGGGAGAAACAAAATCGTTGTTATATGGTTTGGCGTTTTGGCAAACCTCCCGAAGTTGTCCTCGAAATTGTCTCTAATAAAGAAGGTGATGAACTGGGCAAAAAACTACGAATTTATGAACACATGCGGGCTAGTTACTACATCGTATATGACCCAAATCAGCAATTAGCAGAAAAAATCCTGCATGTTTATGAACTGAGAGGAACACGCTACTTTGAAACTTCAGAAACTTGGTTAGAACAAGTTGGTTTAGGTATAACCCTATGGGAAGGTAAATTTGAAGATAGACAGGATAATTGGTTACGCTGGTGCTACCAAGATGGTACTGTTTTGCTAACTGGAGATGAACGCGCCGAACAAGCTGAACAACGCACTCAAATTTTAGCAGAACGGCTACGAGCTATGGGCATCGATCCCGAAACTCTCTAGGACACTCATGTAAAAACGCGAAAATTTTTGCGTCTTTACATGAGCAAAAATCTCACGAAGAATGAGCGCAATTTGTAAACTCATTTATCCTGTGCCAAACCTTATCTAATAAATCAGGATCATTCGCATCAAACCATTCAATTTGGGGATATGCACGAAACCAAGTGCGTTGTCGCTTGGCAAATTGTCGTGTATGCAAAACTATTAACTCTTTCGCTTCATCTAAGGAAATATCCCCAGCTAAATATTGCTTGATTTCTTGATAGCCTAAAGTATTCAACAAAGACAAATCAGCGCCATATTTTTGACAAAGATATTCCACCTCCGCAACCAAACCATCTGCTATCATTTGGTCAGTACGCTGTTTAATCCGATTCTCCAACTTTTCAACATCGCAATCTAAACCAATTTGCAAAATCGGATAATTCGGTGGATTCTCCCCTTGTTGTTGGGAAATCGGACATCCAGTAACATAATATACCTCTAAAGCTCTTAGAGTTCGTACTGAATCATTAGCATGAATTTTTTGTGTTGCAACGGGGTCAACTTGTTGTAACATGGCGTAGAGTTGAAGCTGACCTAGAGATTCAAGTTGCGATCGCAATTCTATTTGTGGTGCAACTCTCGGAATTTTCATCCCTTGAACAATGGAACGGATATATAAACCAGTACCACCAACTAGCAAAAGTGGCGTAACATCAACAGAAGCAATTAACGCTTGTGTTTGTTCCTGGTAGTCTGCTACTGTCATCGTGTCTGTGGGATCGCAGATATCTATTAAATAGTGCGGCACTAATTTTTGTTCAGCCACAGTTGGTTTTGCCGTCCCAATATCAAACTCACGGTAAACTTGACGAGAATCGGCACTAATAATTACAGAACCCAACCGCATCGCCAAAGCCAAAGCCAAACTCGATTTACCCGTTGCCGTCGCCCCACAAATCACAATTAATTTAGTCATTAGTCATTAATCATTAATTTTCTTCTCTTTCTCCCATGCCCAAGTTTGGCCTTATTGCACGGTAGTGCAACCCTAGTATAAACTTCTCTTGAAAATGCCCTACAGACGCTAGCAAGGCTTTTGTGTTACAATTTTGGAGTGTTTTTGCTTTTATTTATTTTTAGGCGAGTTTAACCCCACGCATCAGGAGAGTTTACATGACGAGCAGTTACAGTGCCGATCAGATTCAAGTTCTGGAAGGTCTGGAAGCCGTCCGCAAACGACCAGGAATGTACATTGGTACCACCGGGCCGCGAGGACTCCACCATTTAGTTTACGAGGTGGTGGACAATTCAATCGATGAGGCTTTGGCGGGTCATTGCACTCATATAGAGGTGGATATCAACGCTGATGGTTCCGTAACTGTAACAGATGATGGTCGCGGTATTCCCGTCGATACTCACTCGCGCACCGGGAAATCAGCTTTAGAAACCGTGATGACGGTACTACACGCTGGTGGTAAGTTTGGCGGCGGTGGCTACAAGGTTTCTGGAGGATTGCACGGGGTTGGTATTTCTGTTGTTAATGCCCTATCTGAAGTTGTAGAAGTTACAGTTTGGCGAGATAAAAAGGTTTATCTCCAACGCTATGAACGCGGTATCCCAGTTAGTGAACTGCAAGCAAAGCCTTACAAGGAAGCTAGAACTGGAACTTCTGTCACCTTCAAGCCAGATACTCAAATCTTTACAACTAGCATTGAGTTTGATTACATCACTTTATCAGGTCGCCTACGGGAATTGGCGTATCTGAATGCAGGTGTCAAAATTACCTTTACTGATAATCGGCTAGAACTACTAAAAAGCGATACACCGAAGGTAGAATCCTACAATTACAAGGGTGGGATCAAAGAGTACATTGCTTACATGAACCGTGAGAAGCAACCCCTGCATGAAGAAATTATCTATGTACAGGGCGAACGCAACAACGTACAAGTGGAAGTTTCTTTGCAATGGTGTACTGATGCCTATACGGATAATGTGCTAGGTTTTGCTAACAATATTCGCACGGTAGATGGTGGTACGCACTTAGAAGGGTTGAAGGCGGTTTTGACGCGGACATTAAATGCGATCGCACGCAAGCGCAATAAAATTAAAGAGAATGAACCTAACCTAAGTGGTGAACACGTCCGCGAAGGTTTGACTGCGGTAATTTCCGTTAAAGTGCCAGATCCAGAATTTGAAGGACAAACCAAAACCAAACTCGGTAACACCGAAGTACGAGGAATTGTCGATTCTCTGGTGGGAGAAGTCCTCACCGAATATCTAGAATTTCACCCGGCGATCGCAGATTCAATTTTAGATAAAGCTATCCAAGCTTTCAAAGCCGCAGAAGCAGCGCGTCATGCGCGGGAATTAGTTCGACGCAAATCTGTACTAGAATCTTCGCCATTACCTGGTAAATTAGCAGATTGTAGTTCTCGTGATCCTAGCGAATCTGAGATATTCATCGTGGAAGGGGACTCAGCAGGCGGGAGTGCCAAACAAGGACGCGATCGCCGCACTCAAGCTATCTTGCCTCTACGTGGTAAAATTCTTAACATTGAAAAAACCGACGACGCTAAAATTTATAAAAATAACGAAGTTCAATCGTTAATTACAGCCCTCGGTTTAGGTGTCAAAGGTGATGAATTCGATTCCAACCAACTGCGTTATCACCGCATAGTCATCATGACGGATGCTGACGTAGATGGAGCGCACATCCGTACTTTGTTGTTAACATTCTTCTATCGATATCAACGAGCGCTCATCGAACAAGGCTTTATTTATATTGCTTGTCCCCCACTGTTTAAAGTAGAACGGGGACGTAATCATGAGTATTGCTATAGCGATCGCGAAAAGAATCAAGCGATCGCCAAATTCCCTGCTAACGCCAACTATACCATCCAACGCTTCAAAGGTTTGGGTGAAATGATGCCACAACAACTCTGGGACACCACCATGAACCCAGAAACCCGCAAAATGAAGCAAGTCGAAATTGAGGACGCTGCTGAAGCTGATCGCATCTTTACAATTTTAATGGGCGATCGTGTCGCACCCAGACGAGAATTTATCGAAACTTATGGTTCTAAACTCAACTTCACCGATTTAGATATTTAATATCAATTCCCTACCACTACTCTAATAATTTGTGACATTGGTAATGAGTGATACGTTTTCACCCATTACCTTTTTTATTTCCTAGGCTTCTATAAAAATACTTCTTTTGGGTGATGACAAAGCAAGATTTCATAAATGCTTTATACAACTGTACCTCTGCGGTAGCCTTCGCCAAGCCGCTTCTCTACGAGAGGCTACGCCAACCGTCTATGTTATTCCGTAACTCTTACGTAAATTTGAAATTTTTGATAACTCATATAATTTGCTTATTGTCAATATCTGACGAAAATTCAATCTTCTAGTGTTAGCAAAACTACCAACTTTACTGGAAAGCTAGTTGGCACAATACTTTTTGCACTGACTAGCTAATTAATTTTGTCCACCAACTAGAAACACATTTGTTATGCTTTAAGAAAATCACTGAATATCATCTATCAAACAGCAATTAATAAGTATTTTGAGGATTTCTCATCATAAGATGACAGAAAGTTACCGAAATATAAGTATTGAAATTTACAATTAAGTTACGCAATCCAGCTTTGTAACTAAAATTATCAGGTAATTTTCTGGGTTCTCTCGGCTTCAGATAATGCTACTGGAAGCACACACCATCTGGCTGAAAACTTGTTAATATCTTCATGTACTGCCGTAGCGATCGCGATTGTATCGTATGTATCTAATGAAGTTTTGCCAGAAATAGGACTATACTGGCAAATCCACAGGACAAATTGTTTTTGAATTGATTAAAATATCCTTGTATACAATAAGAAGAGTTTGTCAAGTTTCATAGGGCTGAAATTGCCACAGTGCGCTAACGTGTGAATAAGGCCGAATTAGTTAAACCTAAATTGATCTGCCATCAGGTCGATATGCTACAGCCTCAACTCCTCAGTTAAGGTAATTAGTAAGCAGAAGGTTAACTCTTTAAGGCAAGCACCGCCACCCTGGTTGTATTTACCCAATCGAGAGACTAGCTTTAATCTCAGGAATGCGTAATTTATGAAGGAAATGTAAAAATGGGTAGATTAATACTTGTCGTCTGAGTTAACATACAATGCACTCTTCCTAAGTAATTAATGTTGTGTAAAATACATGAAATCGAGCAGGAGCAAGCGTACTTACTTTGTAATGTAATAAGAACGTCACTGCAATTCCGAAAAGTGGAGAAAAATTTCAGGGTATAACTCTTGTTTTTAATGTCTTTTTGGTAATAGTGGCTAATAATTACTCTGGGAGTTCATGATTAATACACAAAAAGAGTGCAATTTCTGTGAAACAGGCTACAATCGGAAGAGTCTTTATAAGAAAATCTGCCAGCAGTCTGAACTCATTAGTATAGAGTGGCAAATTTTTTCCGAAAGACGAGTATTTTTTTTGACCAGTTAGTTGAAAGCAGTATGTGATAGCAACACATATAACATTTACTAGGGCGAGCAAATCACTTTTAGGAATGGCTTAAACTAAAGTAAAAAAACCTCCTACCGGAGGTGCAAAAGATCCGAAAATATTTCTGGCAAATCTGCCAAAAAGCTTATTTTCGGTTGACAATTGGCTCGTTTAAAAGAGCAGTAAACACATCTTGAGTAATTGATTCTGCAAGGAGCATGAGGAACGCGGCATGAACCAGGCTAACAACGTACTCGAAAGCATATATCAGCCTGACCTAGAAATAATGAATCAGCCTGAGCTCGAGTTAGAAGAACTCTTAATAGATGATGAAGAGGACTTGCTTATCATCGATGAAGGTGACGATGAATTTTTAGAGCCTCAGTCTGATGAGGACGACGCAAAGTCTGGAAAAGCCGCTAAATCGCGTCGTCGGACACAAAGCAAGAAAAAGCATTACACAGAAGATTCCATTCGGCTTTACTTGCAAGAAATTGGTAGAATTCGGCTGTTGCGGGCAGACGAAGAAATCGAATTGGCGCGGAAAATCGCCGATTTGCTGGAATTAGAGAGAGTGCGGGAAAGACTCTCGGAACAGTTGGATCGCGATCCTCGAGATAGTGAATGGGCAGAAGCAGTACAACTGCCCTTACCAGCTTTTCGTTATCGCCTGCATGTTGGTCGCAGAGCGAAAGATAAGATGGTGCAATCTAACCTCCGTCTTGTGGTTTCAATTGCTAAGAAGTACATGAATCGTGGTTTGTCGTTCCAAGACTTAATTCAGGAAGGCAGTCTCGGTTTGATTCGTGCCGCTGAAAAGTTTGACCACGAAAAAGGCTATAAGTTCTCAACTTATGCTACATGGTGGATTCGTCAAGCAATTACCCGCGCGATCGCAGATCAATCCCGCACAATTCGTCTTCCAGTTCACCTTTACGAAACCATCTCTCGGATTAAGAAAACTACCAAGTTACTGTCTCAAGAAATGGGTCGCAAACCAACCGAGGAAGAAATTGCCACTCGGATGGAAATGACCATTGAGAAATTGCGGTTTATAGCAAAATCTGCCCAGTTGCCTATTTCATTAGAAACGCCTATTGGTAAAGAAGAAGATTCTCGATTGGGCGATTTTATTGAATCCGATGGTGAGACACCAGAAGACCAAGTTTCCAAAAATCTTCTGCGCGAAGACCTGGAAAAAGTCCTCGACAGTCTCAGTCCCCGTGAACGCGATGTCCTCAGACTACGTTACGGCTTGGATGATGGTCGCATGAAAACCCTTGAGGAAATCGGCCAGATTTTCAACGTCACCCGCGAACGGATTCGTCAAATTGAGGCTAAGGCACTTCGTAAGTTACGCCACCCAAATCGTAACAGCGTTCTCAAGGAATATATTCGGTAGTCAATTAGTTAACAGTCATTAGTCATTGGTCATTAGTAAATAAACAAAGGACAAATGACAACTGAACTAATGACAAAAAAATAAAAAACCTGGTAGTGAATTAGCACTCCAGGTTTTTTTATTTATAGGTCATCTTAGATATTAAAAGTTATAGGATGCCCCAAAAGTGTAGGAAGCCTTGACCAGAAAAAACTTCAACCAAAATAGCTGCTGAAAAGCCAATCATTGCCAAGCGACCGTTCCAAATTTCTGCTTGTGGGGTAAAGCCCCAGCGCCAAGCGTTGCGATCTTCAATTACAGGAGTAGTGACTTTTGTTGTGCTTGCATTTGTCATGGTTCGGACTCCAAAGTTTATTTTTAAGGTTTATTGCCTTATGTAAACTAATATAACAAATATTTTTAGAAAGGCAACATTTTTTATACTTTTGTTTCCATACCTTGACATAAATAGATATAGCTATTTATACAGATTAAAACATCAGCCTTCAGTAAGATTTACACAGATCGAAGAAATGTTATCTAGACTTTTACCTTTATAAACAATAAATCTTATTAAGATTAATTATCAAGTAATTTAGTTATATTGCTTTATTCACTAAAGTTTTCGGATTTTAAAATAAAAATTTATTGATGATTTAAATCATTACAGACCAAATCCATTTCTTTTGAAGTCGAAACAAAACCAAGCTGCTAGTAGATACGTTTACCATCCTCAGTGGCGTGAAGCCAGAGGCGTTTTGCCTCAGTTTCTCTCATAAAGCTGTTGCAATTCCCTGTCCTCGCCACATCGGAATTGTATAAACGTTCATAATATAAGCTTCTAAGCCTGAGAGATTGCTGTTATAAGGCAATAAGGTTCAGTTAAGGGTCACTGACAAAAATTTTAGGTTTTTGAGACGCGATAAATCGCCGTCTCTACAAGTGTTTTGGTCTTATCTGAGCTAGGTTTGTGGTGTCAGAGTCACCTTTAATATCGCCAGCCTCCCGCAGGAGTTCGAGACACAATTGGATTAGCGCCTCTAAATCCTGCAAGTTGGCTTGTCGCAAGTTGAACATCACTCTGATTTACGATCGCACTTCAGCCACAGTGATAATTTTTTCATCGCGGTTGAGTTGGATGATACTTTCACCTTTGATATCCCGGCCTAAAATCGGTACTGTTTCCACAGGTATCCGCACTACCCGTTCCTTATTCGTCACTAAAGCTATCTCGCCAGATGCGTTGGCGTAGCCCGCCGAAGGCATCGCTATGACCATACCAGCTAAATTATCAGTTTTGCTAGCAAATTTCAGCGCTTGCGTCCCCAAATCGCCGCGATTAGCCGCTCTTAACTGACTCGCAGCCATGCGCTTGGCATATCCTTCTTGAGTAACTAGCAACAGATGGTCATCTTTACCGACAGTCACACAGCCAACCATTTGCTGATTTTTCAATAACCGAAACGCTTGTAAACCCATCGCTGTGCGACCCATGATCGGTAATTGTTCATCATTGGTTGCGAAGCGCAATACTCGTCCACCGGAACTAGCTAAAATCAGATGTTCCCCTGGTTTTGTGAACTGGGTAAATGACAATTCATCATCGTCTTTGAGCTTTAAAATCGTGATTCCGCGCCGCGTCAAGTTTGTGAATTCTCCCAGAGACAGACGCTTAATTCGTCCCTGTTTTGTTAAGAGAATCATCTGCTGAGTTTCGAGATTGTCCGGCAGCAAAAAGCGGCTGACTACAGCTTCTTGAGCGCCTTGAGCAGTATTACTGAGCATAGTAATCAAAGGTTTTCCCCGTGGAGAACGCCCAGTAGTTGGCGGAATTTCTCCCACATTCACAGGGTAGACTTTGCCGCCACCAGTTAGTATTAGCAAGTCTTTTTGAGTGTCAGTCAACACGGTTTGGATAATAAAGTCATTATCGTGCAAACCATTTTCAGCTTTTGACTTTCTCCCAGATGGTTGGGTGCGGCGGACATAACCCCGTTGGGTAAATTCTAAAATTGCTTCTTCTGCCGGTTCAGAAGATTTAAGTTCCTCCTCCTCTGCCCTAGACTTCTGCTCCTCGGCTCTAGACTTTTGCTCCTCTCCAATTTTTGTTCGCCGGGGATCGCTGTACTTGCGCTTGAGCGATCGCAAATCTTTTTTCAGCGCCTTGAGTAATTCACGGCGATCGTTGAGTAATTGCTCCAGCACACTAATTTGTCCGCTTATCTGCTCAAATTCCTGCTGCAAATTTTCCTGTTCTAAACTGGTGAGGCGACGCAATGGCATAGCCAAAATTGCATCTCCTTGTACCTCACTCAAATCCAGTCGGCTACAAAGGGTTATTTTTGCCGTACTCCCATCGGGAGCTTGTCGCAAAATTTGAATTACCTCATCCAAATTAGATAGCGCTTTCAGCAGACCTTCCACCAAATGCACGCGACTTTGAGCCTTACCCAACTCGTAATTGTAGCGACGGTTCAGCGTCTCTTCTCGGAAACTCAAAAATTCTTGCAACAGTTGACGCAAACTTAATTGGCGGGGTTGTCCATCCACTATTGCTAGGAGAATTGCCCCAAACGTCATTTGCAAAGCAGTTTGGTGATATAAATGCTGGAGAACTTCTTGGGGATTGGTATCGCGCTTGAGTTCAATTACTACTCGCATCCCTTCGCGATCGCTCTCATCCCGCAGATCAGAAATTCCTTGCAAACGACCTTGATTTACTAAGTCTGCTACCTTCTCAATCCAGGCTGCCTTATTCACTTGATATGGCAATTCTGTAATGATAATTGCCGTCCGTCGCTTGCTTCCCCTACTGGCTGGAATTTCTTCTAGAGTCGCAACTCCCCGCAGCAGAATTCCACCTTTACCTGTGGTGTATGCTTCCCGAATTCCAGTCTCACCAATTATTTCTCCACCGGTGGGAAAGTCTGGCCCTGGAATTAGCTCGAATAACTTTTCATCTGGCAAATCTGGGTTGTCGATTAAGGCAATTAACCCATCCACAATTTCCCCCAAGTTGTGGGGTGGTACATTCGTCGCCATTCCCACGGCGATCCCAGAACAGCCATTGAGCAACAGAAACGGCAATTGAGCAGGTAGCACTGTTGGTTCTTGCTGGGAATTATCAAAGTTCCCGACAAATTCCACCGTCTCTTCGCCGATTTCTGTCAGCATTCCCTCATGGCTGATCGGTGCGAGGCGCGTTTCTGTGTAACGCATCGCTGCTGGCGGGTCATTATCGACGCTACCAAAGTTACCGTGTCCTGCTAGCAAAGGATAGCGGCTAGAAAAATCCTGCACTAGCCTGACTAAGGCATCGTAAACTGATTGGTCGCCGTGGGGATGGTATTTACCCAACACATCACCCACTACACGCGCACATTTTCGATAGGGTCTATCTGGTACTAAACCGAGTTCGTGCATTGCATACAAAATGCGCCGATGCACTGGTTTTAAGCCATCACGCACGTCTGGTAGCGCTCGCCCGACAATCACGCTCATGGCATATTCGAGATAAGACCGTTGCATCTCGGTGTGCAGGGCTGTTGGAATTACCTGTCCCGTTGAGAGAAGGTTTAACTGTTTTGCCATGAGTTTTTTCCCTGAAATTTAACTACACAAAAGCCGGCAGAACTCAATATTGCAGCAACCACAGCATAACGGATGAAATGGGATTCCTAACAAAATATTGATAGTCATAGAAGAAAAAGCAGTAGTATCATCCTTGATGACAAGGAGGTACATACACTATTAAAAAGGAAACAGATAGCAGGTAGCTGTTTTAATCGAATAATAATCTGCTGCACATTTAATTTGTATAGGCTTTATAGCCAGGATACCTGCCATGACTGCATTTTCTCATTTTTAATTTTGAATTGCTTAATCCCCTCACCTCTACCTCTATAACTAAAATTCTCATGAAAACTGTTTTAATTGTCGAAGACGATCTAATTAATGCTCGCGTTTTTTCCAAGATTTTGTCCAAGCGCGGCGGCTTGGGAGTGAAACATACTGAAAATGTGGAAGAAGTAATAAAAATTGCCCAATCAGGAGAAGCCGACCTGATTTTAATGGATGTTTCTTTATCCAGAAGTGTTTACCAAGGGAAATCTGTTGATGGAATCAAGATTACACAGATGTTAAAATCCGATCCAAAAACAGCGAACTTACCTGTTATTTTGGTGACGGCACATGCTATGGAAGGCGATCGCGAGAATTTTCTCAAGCAAAGCGGCGCTGATGGCTACATTTCTAAGCCAGTTGTTGACCATCAACAGTTTGTTGACCAAATCCTCGCACTTCTACCCACAGACGGCCAATCATAATTGACGACTGATTCCAGGAATATTCGCCCGCAAAGGTTTTTGGGCGACTATTTCCTGTATTTAGTTAGTATAGATGTACTACGAAAAGGTACTATTAGGCAAGTGGTAATAGGAAAGTCAATTGACAATGGGGAATTGGGCATTGAGCATTGAACATGAAGAAGAGACAAGGACTTGTTCAATAATTCCCCCTTGTCCCCTTGTCCCCTTGTCCCCTTGTCCCCTTGTCCCCATGTCTCGCCTGCTCCTATTGAGTAGGCTGTTTTCCAGGAGCTGATGATGAGTTTTCTGGTTGCTGTAAAGCTGCTTGAATACGGGGTAATTCTAGGAATTTTTTCGTATCAGACAGTAGGCGATCGCCCCAGAGATTTTCTTTAAGAAAATTCAAATTAGCATAGCGCTGATCGATGCGGAGTGCAGCTTCTCCCATTGTTATACCTTGTTGGCGATCGCCTTTCGTATAGAGTGCCACTGCCAAAGCCAATAAAGGTTCTGCGGCTTGCTTATCAAGGGTTACAGCAGATTGCCATCGTTTAATCGCTTCAGAGGTATTACCCTGTTCGTAGTTGATTAAGCCAATATTGTTGAGCGCTGGCCAGAATTTTTTATCTTGAGAGACTGCTTTATCGTACTGTGCGATCGCATCTGGCAATTTACCCAGTAGATAGTAAGCATTACCCAAATCAAATAACCCTTCTGGATCGTTGGGTTTTAACTTCAAGCCGTCTTGGTAATTAACAACCGCCGCTTGGTAATTTTTCTGCTGAAAATTAGCTGAACCCAAAGCAAACAAAATATCACCATTTTTGGGGTTGATAGATTGCGCTTTTTTTAAGCTAGCGATCGCCCCGTCAAACTCTTTGGTTTGTAGTTGCAATCCACCTAAAAGCAACCATACTTTATCATTCTTCGGAGCCAGTTGACTAGCCAGCCGCGCTCGTGGCAAAGCTAATTCAACCTGTTGAAACTGAGCTAGTTGAGCCGCCTCTTGTGCCAGACTCAACCCCTGCTTCTCTAACTTTGTCCCATCTAGTTGCAGTGTATGGGGTATTAATGCCTGCGCGTTAGCGGCTTTTGGCATACTCCACAAACTACAGACCATTAGCAAAGAAATCAAACGAACATGTTTAGGCACATTACCGCCTTTAAGCCACTAATCAAAGAATCTTTCAGCTAGCTTAAACGATCTCCGCTCTTGACGGCTGCAAAATATTACGTCATTAGTTATTGACATTCCCATCACAAAGGCAATATATTAATAAGTAATTACTCACTTATTTATGGCTCGTGTACCCAAAATCACCAATCAGCAGATATTAGAAGCGGCTCGTCAAGTTTTCCTGCAACAAGGATTTGGTGCTTCAACCTTAGAAATTGCTCAACAGGCAGGTATTTCTGAAGCTTCAATTTTCAAGCGATTCTCAACCAAAGAAGAATTATTTTTTGCGGCGATGGGAATTCCAGAAAAACCTGTGTGGGTGAGCGAGTTGGAATCTCTTAGTGGCAAAGGCAATCTCAAAGAAAACCTAATCAATATTTGCCTCCAGATTATGGAATTTTATCGTGAGGTGTTGCCTCAGATTGTGATGCTGCGATCGCGAGGCAATGCGTTTCCAGAACTTGGAGGTAAAGAACCAAGACCCATACAAGATTTCAAAGCACTGACCGCTTTTCTAGAGTATGAAATAAACCAAAATCGGCTTCGCCCTTGCGATCCCCAGACAGTGGCTCATATTTTACTCGGATCGTTGATGAACTATGTTTTCTTAGAGCAGATTTCGTCTCAACAAAGTATAAAAACAGACGTTTTCCCCATAAAAACTTACTTAAACTCTGAAGATCGTGGTACAGAAGTATCAGCATTTATCCAAAATTTTGTGGACATTATCTGGCAAGGAATTTCGCCAATTCAGGATTAAATTTAAAAAAATTGGGCGTTGGATATTAATTATTTTCCCTCATCTCCCCATTGAAAACTGATGACTTTGGTCATACATAAGTCTCGAATTACTAATGACTTTCGTCATACATTGGTTTCAACTTTTTGATCGATAATTATTATGTATGAATTTATACGATGAGGAAAACATCAAACATATTGATACCCAACTAAAGGCAACTATCTAAGTATTGCTGAATCTAAACCTCAGCAGAATAGAAATTTAATACCAATAAGGAGTTAATTTCATGTTGAAGCCAAACCGTGTGTCGATAGTCCTAGCTGCTGCTGCCCTGATAATTGTTCCTACTCTTTTGACTGCGCCTGCAAGTGCCCAGACGAAAGTCTATGTTGTTGGCGATCGCGATCAAAATTGGGATCGCGACGGCAGATCCTATCCTGGAGAAGTCAGAAACCCTAGAGATCGGGATAATAATTGGAACCGCAACAACAGATCCTATCCTGTAGAAGTCCGAAACCCTAGAGATCGGGATAATAATTGGAACCGCGACAACAGATCCTATCCTGGAGAAGTCAGAAACTCTAGAGATCGGGACAATTGGAACCGCGACAACCAATCCTATAGCAGAGTAGTCAGACTTGGTAATGGTGACATCAGATATCCCAATGGGCAAATTATTCCTGCTAGATCCATAGTTAGACTGCGTAACCAAGGTTACTTCAGACTTCCCAACGGAGATATTCTTCTTCCCAGTCAGGAAATTGTTCCTGCTGGAAGATTAGTGAGAGTGCGTGATGATTATTTCAGACTTCCTAGTGGGTTGGTACTGCAAATAAACCTTTAAAACACTAAACACTCAAAATCATTGTCAGTATAGGGCTACCAGGCTATAGTTTAGCCGTGAATAACTGGCTCGGTAGCCGTTCCTTATAGACAAAATGGATATGAAAATTGATACACAAAATGCCGTAGATTCATCAGTTTTAGTTCCAGAGGTAAAGAAAAAAAAGGGCAAACGAAATTGGCTTTCTTGGCTAATTGCTTTTTGCCTTTTGGGTGGAATTGGCTATGCAGTTTATTACCAAGTAGCCGTTGTTTCCCAGCAACAAGCCAGTCGTCGGGTACTGACAAGACCTGTACAAAGGCAAAGTTTAACAATCACAGTTTCAGCAAACGGAACAGTAAAACCTGAGCGGTCAATCAACCTCAGCCCGAAAAATTCCGGTATCTTGAAAACACTGCTAGCGAAAGAAGGGGATCTCGTCAAACAAGGACAGATTGTCGCTTACATGGATGATTCCAACCTGCGGGGGCAACTTACTTCTGCTCAAGGGCAATTGGCACAAGCCGAGGCGAATTTGCAAAAAGCGATCGCAGGTAATCGTCCTCAAGATATTGCTCAAGCACAAGGAGTATTAGACGAAGCCCAGGCGAATCTACAAAAGGTACAAGCAGGCAATCGCTCTCAAGATATTGCCCAAGCACAGGCACGCTTGCAAAGCGCTCAAGCCACACTTCGCCAAGCAGAAGATGATTTTGTTCGCAATCAACAGCTTTACAATGCAGGCGGTATATCCCTTCAGACTCTTAACCAAAACCGTGCCACTCGTGACAGCGCCCAAGCTAGTGTAAATGAAGCACAGCAAGCACTGGGATTGCAAAAAGCTGGGTCACGTCCAGAAGACATCGAGCAAGCACAAGCTGTAGTGAAGCAGAGACAGCAAGCTTTGGCACTTCTGAAAGCAGGAACGCGCCAAGAAGATATTAATGCAGCCCGCGCCCAGGTAACATCTGCTCGTGGTTCGCTGCAAAACATCCAAGCCGAAATCAATGACACAATTATTCGCGCCCCTTTTGATGGGGTAGTGACAAAGAAATTTGCCGATCCCGGCGCTTTCGTGACACCTACAACTGCTAGTAGTGAAGTAGCTTCTTCATCTTCTTCTTCGATCTTGTCTCTAGCTTCAACCAATGAAGTTGTCGCAAATTTAGCGGAAACAAATATTTCCAAAATCAGCCTTGGTCAAAAAGTCTCGATTACAGCAGATGCCTACCCAGGAAAAACCTTTGAAGGTAAAGTCAGCCAAATCGCAGCCCAAGCAATAGTAGAACAAAACGTTACCAGTTTTGAAGTGAGAATATCACTTTCAGACCCTCAAAGATTACTGCGGTCTGGGATGAATGCGGAAGTAGATTTTCAAGTCGGTCAAGTTGAAAATGTTTTAGTAGTACCAACTGCTTCAGTTGTGCGCCAACAAAATGCCACAGGTGTATATGTGGCTGGAGCAGATAACAAACCTGTTTTTACTCGCATCGAGACTGGAGTCACCGCAAATAACTTTACCGAAGTTAAGTCTGGATTGACAGGAAACGAGAGAGTATTACTCAGTTTCCCACCAGGGTCACGTCCCCAATCAACACCACGAGGAGGAGTTTTCCCTGGTCTAGGAGGAGGTGGTGGAACTGGCGGTGGCGGTGGTGGAAGAGGAGGCGGTGGAGCCGGTGGCGGCGGTGGTCGTTCCGGTGGTGGTTCCCCTTAAAGTGAGTTTTAACAAGAAAGAATTCAGGAGTCAGGAGTCAGAATTCAGTATGAATTCGAGCCTGACTGACGGATAAATATGTGGGTTTAATTCCCCCACTTATTGATTCTGAATTCTGGATTCTGAATTCTGCATTCTTCTTTAAATAAAACCTTATGTTTAAGATATTTAAGGGCTTTTATAAAGCTAAGAAGACCCGCACAGTACCGTTGCTGGAAATCTTGACAATGGCGGCAGAGACTTTGTGGAGTAACAAATTACGCACAGGTCTAACGATGTTGGGCGTGATTATTGGGATTTCCTCAGTCATTGCCATTACTTCTGTCGGTCAGGGAGTGCAAAAAGGTGTAGAGCAACAGATACAAGCATTGGGTACAGATGTGATCCAAATCTTAGCGGGTGCTGCAAGAAGCGGGAATGTCCGTCAAGGAGTCGGTTCTAGCAGCACCTTGACCTGGGAAGATGCAAAAGCGATCGCTACACAAGCGCCATCAGCACAGATGGTTTCTGCTTATCTCCAACGGACTGCCCAAGTTGTGTATGCAGGACAGAACACCTCAACAACCATTTATGGCACAGATTTAAATTATCCAGAAGTCAGAAATACTCACCCCCAGCAAGGGAGATATTTTACTCAAGAGGAACTAGATACTGTCGCACAGGTAGCTATTCTTGGCCCTACAGTTCAAACCACGCTCTTTGGACAGGGTGTAAATCCTATCGGCGAGAAAATTCGCATTCAGGGAGAGGCTTATCAAGTGATTGGGGTGATGGAACCTAAAGGCTCTCAGGGGCCGATGGATCGAGATGACCAGGTTTTCATTCCTCTAACTAGTATGTCGAAGAGACTAGTTGGGAACAATGCTTTGGTAGGCGTTTCTGTAAATGGAATTTTAGTCAAAGGCGCTAATCAGGAGGAGTTAGAAGCTGCTCAGTTTCAAGTTACCAATCTCTTACGTCTGCGTCACAATATTTATCCGCCACAAGCTGATGATTTTCGGCTGACTAATCAAGCTGATATTGTTAGTACTTTTACTAGTGTTGTAGGCTTATTTACAGTAATGGTAGTAGCGATCGCTGGCATTTCGTTAGTGGTTGGTGGAATTGGTATTGCCAACATTATGCTAGTTTCCGTAGTTGAGCGGACGCGAGAGATCGGGATTCGCAAAGCTGTAGGAGCCACGAATTCGGCAATCCTTAATCAATTTTTAGCTGAAGCGATCGTAATTTCCATTGTCGGTGGAGGTATTGGGATGGCCACTGGGATTTTATTAGCCTTTATAGCTTCAAGCATTTTCAAATTTCCCTTTATCATTTCTTTCTTGTCGATTATTGCTGGATTTGTACTCTCATTGAGTGTTGGCTTAGTTGCTGGGGTAATTCCAGCACGAAACGCATCTAAATTAGATCCAATTAATGCTTTAAGAAGCGACTAAATAATTCGTAATTCGTAATTCTTATGCCAACAATGATTTGGATGGAATCTATTACTAAAACCTATCACTTGGGAGAAGTTAGTGTTCCAATACTCAAGGGAATTCAACTCTCTATTGAGGAAGGGGAATATGTCTCGATTATGGGTGCGTCAGGTTCGGGTAAATCCACGCTGATGAATATTTTGGGATGTCTGGATCGTCCGACAACTGGAGACTATATTTTTGAAGGGAGAAACCTGACAACTTTTGATGATGATGAATTAGCCTATATTCGCAACCAAAGAATAGGTTTTGTTTTCCAACAATTTAACCTATTGGCGAGGGCAACAGCACTGGAAAACGTTATGTTACCGATGGTTTACGCTAACTTACCCAAGCCAAAACGCCGTGAAAGGGCATTAGAAGCCCTGGAAAAGGTAGGATTACATGGACGCATAGCTAACCGTCCTAGTCAACTATCTGGAGGACAACAACAACGCGTAGCGATCGCTCGTGCTTTAGTCAACCGACCTGCATTAGTTTTGGCAGATGAGCCAACAGGAGCTTTAGATACTGAAACTTCTCATGAGGTGATGAATTTGCTGACAGAACTTAATGACCAAGGAATCACAATTGTAATTGTCACTCATGAACCAGATATCGCTGCTCAAACCAAAAGGATTATTCGAGTTCAGGATGGCTTGATTGTTGGCTAATTTGTTAATATCAACTCTTAGAGGATGTTTGAAAAGTCCTCTTCTCGGTAAAAAAACGTTTAGATCCCCCTAAATCCACGCCACATGCTCCACTTGGGGAGACCCCAAGACCGCAGTGGCTCCCCTTAAAAAGGGGGACTTTGACTCCAGTTCCCCCCTTTTTAAGGGGGGTTAGGGGGGATCAATGAGTACCTAAAACCACAGCCAATTACTTTTCAAACAACCTCTTAGAGGAGGAATTTCAAATTTAAATTTCTATAGGTCAATCAGGATAAAAAATTTTGATTGTGTCCTCAAAAAACCTAATTAATGACTACATCTAGATTATGAATTTTAGCTTATTATTTGTGCATTCTACCTGGGTTTGTGTTGCGTTTGCGATTCTTTTTCCAGCTTTAGCAAGTGCAGTAACTCCGCCAAAACCGCAGAATAACTCAAGCTCTGTGCAGGTTCCTGATTACCTGAACCCTAATCCCAATCCTCTGCAATTTCCTACTAAACCCCAGGAAGTAAGGATTCAGGGAACTGTGCCAATCACTTTGGCACAAGCTTTGGAACTAGCACGACGCAATAATCGAGATTTACAGGTAGCAATATTACAGCTAGAACGCAGTCGTTCAGCCCTACGCGAGTCTCAAGCTGCCTTATTTCCTACTTTGGGTATCAACAGTAATTTGACTAATAGTGGTAATGGTTTTACTAATAATTCATCTCAATCCAGCACCTCTTTTAATGGTTCAGCACAACTAAATTACAACCTCTATACCTCCGGTAATCGACAAGGGGCAATCCAAGCAGCTGAAGAACAACTACGTGTGGATGAATTGAATGTTGAAAGCCAGTCTTTGATAATTAGATTGAATGCCACGACCCAATACTACGATTTGCAACAAGCAGATGAACAAGTAAGAATTAACCGAGCTGCTGTGGAGAATGCCCAAGCTAGTTTGCGGGATACTCAAGCCAGAGAACAGGCGGGAGTGGGTACGCGGTTCGATGTGCTACAGGCTCAGGTGAATTTAGCAAACGCCCAACAACAACTAACTAATGCTATCTCGCAGCAGCAAATTGCCCGTCGCCAGCTTGCCACCACGTTAAGTTTGTCGCAGTCAGTTGATATCAGTACCGCAGATCCTGTACAGTTAGCGGGTCTTTGGCCGCAGACCGTAGAACAAAGTATTGTCCAAGCGTTTCAAAATCGTCCAGAATTGCAACAGCAATTAGCACAACGAAATATTAGTGAGCAACAGCGACGACAAGCACTTTCACAGTTAGGGCCGCAAATTAGTTTGGTCGGTAACTACAACCTCCTAGATCGCTATGATGATGGTGTCAGCATTACTGATGGCTATTCAGTGGGGCTCCAAGGAAATCTCACTTTGTTTGATGGAGGAGCAGCAAGAGCAAGGGCGGCTCAGTCGAGAGCTAATATTGCGATCGCAGAGAGTCAATTTGCCAGCCAGCGTGACCAAATTCGCTTTGATGTAGAACAATTCTATTCTCAATTGCAATCTAATTTAAATAATGTGCAGACTTCTAGTGTGGCTTTAAATCAAGCCAGAGAAGCTCTAAATTTAGCAAGGCTGAGGTTCCAAGCTGGTGTGGGCACTCAAACAGAGGTGATCTCTGCTGAAAATGACCTGACAAGAGCAGAAGGTAATCGAGTCACAGCTATTTTGGATTACAATCGCGCTCTAGCTAATTTGCAAAGATCAGTTACTTCTAGAGGATCGCGCTAAGATCAGCCCCTTTGGGGCTTCTATTTGGGGATAGGTTTATATCATCACATGGCTATTAAGTACAACTTCATAGAGAATTGGTATTAGCCACGGACAGAATGCCGGAGTTTCCATTAAAGAAATGCATTCTAAGCTAAAACACATCAATTTGCAGATGAAAATTTTCTCAATATCTTGTGGGGTGGGCATCTTGCCCGCCCTGATTATGCAACTTGAATGCTGATTAGCTTACCTGTTATGCCTTCTTACCTGCTACTGGTTCAGCTATATTTTCCATATCGACCAGATTCCATTTTAAACCTTTACTCCTATATATACGTTTCTGCAAATTTGGATAGTCACCAATATCATGGTCTAGCCTTTGACCAACTACTATACATTTGAATATAGAATTGCCCGTGTTTGTCAGCTTATGCGGCTTACCACCAGCGCGATATCCAATAAAATCTCCTGCTTTAACTGGATAAATGCTTTCTCCAATTGTTGCCTCAGCTTCTCCCTCAAGAACGTATACGCACTCTTCTTCGTGATAGTGCATGTGAAGCTCAGTTGATTCACGTCCAGGCTCTACTTCAATGATGTGGAAACCGATATTTTTTAAACCTGTCAAATCTCCTAAAGACTTATTCAGTCTGCGAGCATTGGAGTTGAGAAAATGTGTTTTTTCTAGTCCTTCATAAGACTCAATCTCTTCTTTGGTGACTAAATACTTTTCCATTTCTTGATACCAAGGTGCTAAGAAAATTTGATGGTGAACAAGCAAAGGGCCTAAACCTGGATTTCTCACTTGTGAGAAATGAGCGTGAGTGTGGGGAGTGTGGGGAGAAAGAGGAGGAATTGAATAACTGCACATCAATGAACGCTGCATTACCTCCCACACCCCCCACCTGAACCACACAATACGTGAGAAATTCGGGTAAAGATGAATTAAGACGGAAGTTAAAATAGGTTCAAGGGTTCCATCTCAGCAGAAGCGATCGCTTATATTTGTGGATGGGATTATATCATCACCTCCTTATTAAGTGCAAGTTAATAAAGAATTGGTATCAGTCGTAATCTAGCTAAAGCTGAGAACGCCTATGGCGTAGTAATTACTGCTACTGGGCAATGGGCTTTACTTAATATTGCATCCACTCTGTGACCAAAGAAAACGCGACCCGTAACCATTCGGATACTACTCCCTAAAATAATTAGGTCAACTTCTTGGGTTTGGGCAAACTTGAGGATTTCTCTTTCTGGGCTGGTTCCTTGAAGAATATATGTTTTGACATCAGCACCTAGATTGCGGCCAATTGCTGCTTGCTGTTCAAGCAGATCGTGAGCAATTTCCTTCACTGGAGTTAGCGATCGCTGTTCGTATAGAATATATTCAACTTGTGGCAAATTAATCACGTTCACGATCATAACTAATGCTCCCATTTGAGCAGCGATCGTACTTGCCATCTCTACAGCATTTTTACTATATTCTGTCCCCACAGTTGGCACCAGAATCTTTGTCAGCTTTTGTTGAGCGATTTTGCATATCTCGCCTTTAGCTTGGGGTAGGTGCGATTTGACCACCATCGTTGCACATGGCGCTTCTTGTACTACCCGATCTACAAGCAAATTAAACAATGTTTTCTGAGGATGTATCTGTTCAGAAGCTCCCAATACAATCAAGTCATAGTTTTTATTCGCTTCATTCAAAATTACCTCCGCTTTACTACGCCCAGACTCCATTTTTGTTTGCAGGGTCGTATTATCAGGTAGCTGCATTTCCTCAGCAACAGAAGCCAGAGCTTCCTCGGCGGCGGTATCTTTAACCTGGGTCGCTGCCCGGCGGCCTTTCTTTTGGGGCTGCTTGTCACTCAGGGCATATAGAGATGTCACTTCTATCGAGTTTTGGTGAGCCATGTAGCCCACTAGTTGCGCTGCGAGTTGGATGTTGGGGCCACCGCTAGTAGGTATTAAGACACGGTGGATTTGCTTGATAAAGCTGCGGCTATCCTGCTCTTCTTGTTCCAACCGTTGAGCTTCCTCTTCACTCATAACCACTTTTGATAAAGTCCAGCGCAGAAGGGGTGGAGCCATTAGGGAAGTGACGATCGCCACCATAACAATAATTGAGTACATCTGGGGATTCAGCACTCCCAAAGATAAACCAATCGTAGCAACGACAATTTCCATTGCCCCGCGAGCATTCATCCCGGAACCCATCGCCAAACCTTCCCAATGACTCAAGCCACCGACGCGAGAACCAAGGTAAGCACCTGTAAATTTGCCAACACAGGCGACAGCGAGAACAATCAAGCCAAATAGCAGCGTTTGGGGGACTAACAGAGTTAGCAAATCAACTTTCAAACCAGCCCCAGCAAAGAAAATTGGCGCTAGAAAGGCTGCTGTGAATACTTCTAGCAGATGTCCAGCTTCGTTACTAAAGCGGCGGGATTGACCCGCCAGAATCCCCAGCACGAAAGCACCTAATGCTGCTTCCAGACCTAATGCGTGGGTAAGTGCTGCTGCCGAGAGCGAAAGAATCAGCACAGCCGATATACTAGCTGAAATTCCACCAACGTAGTCATCAACCCACCGCAAAATCTGGTCTACGATGGTACGCCCAATTGTGAAAGCGATCGCTAAAAACAATATAGCTGCACTCACAGAATGAAAAATTGTCCCGAAGTCAAACTTGCCGCTACTAGCTAGACCGGAAACCACAGAAAGTAAAATCCAGCCGATGGTGTCGTCAGTCATCCCAGCCGCTAAGGTTACTTGACCAATGTCACGGCGAATCAGGTTTAAGTCCATCAGCACCTTGGCAATCACTGGTACTGCCGAAATACTCATTGCTGTGGCGATAAATAGACTGAATACTAGTCGCTTTTCTGGGTTGGCTAAAAAACTATCTGGCAATAGCCAACCTAATCCAAAGCCTGTGATAAACGGGACAATAATTCCGCCCAGTGAAATCAAAAGAGCCGTTTTACCCTTACGAAGAATCAGCTTGAGATCCGTCTCCAACCCAGTTACAATCAGCAAAAATAACACACCTAACCAAGAAATCACCGAAAGTAAATTAGACTGTTCTTGACTTTTGGGAAAGATATGCGCCTGTAAGTCTGGAAGAAGCAAACCAAAAAGAGAGGGGCCAAGCAGCACACCCGCCAATAATTCCCCAACAACAGGCGGTAGATTAATCCGGCGCATTAACTCACCTAATCCCCGCGCTACGAGCAGCAATAGTGACAGTTGCACCAGCACCAACAGCAGTTCATGATGACCGAGAGGTTTAATTACACCGTCACCTACTACTTTCTGTACGGCGAGTACAGGCACTAACATTAGGGGCAGGTTTTGCATATAAGCGTCCAAAGGTTGGATTACAAATTTTTAAACAGGCTGTTTAAGTAAATCCTGAAAATATTTACTTCCACATCGGTCTAGAAGCTTAAACTGTGATTGTCATTATTAACCGCAAGATTATCATGCGCGATCGCACTAAATTGTAAGTTCAGCAGCAAAGCTCATCAATTTATTTTTGAGCGCGAACAAACAACTTTGTAGTATCTTCCCAAATACCTTGCTCGGTTGCTAGTTTCTCTATTTCTGCTTTGTACTCAACTTGCAACTGATTTAATTGTTCTTGTGATAATTTTGACAACAGGGGATTACCTTTAAAATTTATATTAATTACTATCTCAGATAATCTGTTATCCCTAAGAGGGCGATAACGTCCTGATGGTTCAATTTTAATTTCGATATCTCTAAAACCTGCCTGATTAAGCAAATTCCGACACTTTTCTGGAGTTCCCACTGGTTCAAGGATATGTGGTAGCGATACGCCTAAAACTCTAGTGCAAATCCTCTGCTGAAGAGAGGCCATAAAAGCAGTTTCGGGAGGGCAGGTGAATGCCACAAAGCCTCCGGGTTTCAAGAAGAGATACCACTTTTGCAAAATAGCAAGTATATCAGGAAAAAGTACAATTGCCTCACAGCAAAAGACAACATCAAAACTACTATCAGTAAAGTTGAAATGTTCTGCATCCGCCTCAATCAACTCGATATTTTGTAATTTTGCTGCTGCAATTTTTTGTCTTGCTTGATGCAACATTTCAGGGGTCATGTCAATCCCAATCACGGAGCCATCTGAACCAACTTTTTCAGATGCGGCTATCGCAACTAAACCTGTTCCAGTCGCCACATCAAGGATTTTTTGTCCCGAATTTAGTGGAACAAATTCAAGTAGAAGCTTGGCTTCTAGAGGATGGCGAGTACCTTTCTCATGGTCATAAGTCGTTCTACTACCATAAAATTCTTTTAGTTGCTGCTTATAATTATCCAGATCAGTCATAAACAAATGTCAAAATTTCTCCACTTTATAGTATCTCTTGTTGTAATACTGAGTTACTCGCTGCTAAACCCAACCTTGACAGCACAAGCCGCCAATGGTGCGAGCGCAGTTTACGAACAACGGATAATCCACAGTCCAGATGGTATTGGCAAATATTACAGGGGGCGCGAAATCGCCAAAGTTATGGGATACACTGGCGCTGGCTGGCTAGAACGTCCCAGCCGAGAGGGAGAGGAACAGCCAAGTAAGATAGTCAGCCTTCTCAACTTGAAACCTAACGATGTAGTGGCTGATATTGGCGCTGGTACAGGTTACTTGAGCTTTCGCATTGCGCCCTTATTAACAGCAGGTAAGGTGTTAGCTGTAGATGTTCAGCCAGAAATGTTAGAAATAATTGAGTTGTTCCAAAAAGAGAAAAATATCACCAATGTTGAGCCTGTTTTAGCAACCCTTGATAACCCAAACTTACCATCTGAAAGTATCGATTTGGCGTTGATGGTAGATGCTTATCATGAACTTGAGTATCCGCAAGAAGTGATGCAAGGAATTGTGAAAGCACTAAAACCAGGTGGTCGGGTAGTCCTGGTTGAGTACCGGGGTGAAAACCCCTTTATTATGATTAAAGGTCTGCACAAAATGACTCAAAAGCAAGTCCGCAAAGAAATGCAAGCCGTTGGTTTGGTTTGGCGTGAAACTAAAAACTTGTTACCTCAACAGCATTTAATGGTATTTGAGAAACCCAACACTAATTCGTAATTTGTAATGACGCTCGTGGACTCGCTAACGTAATTCGTAATTAAGGTTTCAAGTGATAATAAAGTAAGACTCCTAGCCAGAGCAGAAAATCATGGTTAACTTATCACTCAAGCAACGAATTCCTCCTTTAGAAAATGGCGATCGCCTCACTCGCTACGAATTTGAACGACGCTATCAGGCAATGTCCCGTCATCAAAAGGCAGAATTAATTGAAGGAGTTGTATATTTGGCATCCCCATTACGCTTTGAAAGTCATGCTGAACCACATGGTCATCTAATCGGCTGGTTGTGGACTTACCAAATTGCCACTCCTGGGGTGAGATTGGGAATTGAGCCAACAGTCCGCTTAGATCGAGACAATGAACCCCAACCAGATGGAGTGTTATTAATCACACCAGCAGCTAAAGGACAATCTCGTTTGAGCGATGATGACTACATAGAAGGTGCGCCAGAACTCGTAATAGAGATAGCAGCTAGCAGTGTTGCTATTGACTTACATGACAAGAAAAAAGTCTATGGTCGTAATGGGGTAAAAGAATATATTGTTTGGCAAATATTTGAAAATAAATTAGATTGGTTTAGCCTGCAACAAGGAGAATATGTATCCTTAGAAGTGGACGCAGATGGAATTGTTAAAAGCCAAATATTTCCTGGTTTGTGGTTGTCAATGTCGAATTTACTTGCTGGCAATATGCAGCAAGTATTGGCTGTGTTGCAGTTGGGATTAAATTCACCAGAACATCAAATATTTGTGCAGCAATAGTAGGGAAGGGGAATAAAATTCTATGACTATAGCGCTTTTTTGATATCAGTCTATTTTTTGGGGAATGAGACTGGCGCTTTTAGTTACACTATCCCAAACTATCCAGCTAACAGAATTATCTAAATCATCGGGGCTGTTTGAAACTTTAAAATATAGCTTTTCTTCACGTTTTCTTTCAATGGCAAAGTCAGCATTTTGAGCATAAGCGACTATAAAACCTTTGTCTCGTAAACAATACATCGCCCAGGCTTTCAATGATTGCTTGTATGGTTCGTGTGGAATTGGCGGTTTTGTGATTGTGTCTTCAATTACTTTAAATATTTGGATGAGTTTCGCGGTCATGGTAGATACTTTTGTTTTTACCCCTAAGTTAACTAGCTTCTGGATCGCAACGAATTTCAATCATAAAGCCATCTGGATCGTAAAAATACACACCTCTACCAGTAGGACGAGTGACTGGGCCATGTGCGATCGCTATTTTATTTTCACTGATCACTGTCACCGCGCGATCGAATAACTGCGGATCGATGTCAAAAGCCAAATGGTAGGCTCTGGTGAATGTCTTCTCTGGATTGGGATCTGGTGGTGATAATTCTGGTTCCCCAAATAAATCCAGTATTGTCCCATCCGGGGTAATAAAATTGGCTACTTTCCCTGATGCGACAAGTTCCGTCAGAGTTGCGGGTACTTCGTCGCCTGTAAGTTCGTGTAAACCCAAGATTGTGCCATAAAAGTAACGGGAAGCTTGCATATCCTGGACATTGAGGGCAATGTGATGCACTTTACGCAAATTTCCTGGCGCAAGGACACTGTTCACAGATTGGGTGCTAGATAGCATAGTAGAAGAAAATCTCCTTACTAGGATAGAAGCTGAACTTTTTACTTAAAGTTTACTATTCCTAATAAAAATCTATCATGCCATTTGATTATTCTTTAGACTTTAAAAATATCGATTTTCGCCAACATCCTGAACTATATCGCGTTGGCAAGGGTGAACAGGGCGTACTTTTGGTAGAACCATACAAATCAGAAATTCTTCCCTACTGGCGGTTCAAAACTCCTGAGATTGCCAGAGAATCAAGTGAAAAAATCTACGAAATGTTTCTTGGTTATCTAAAACAAGATGATTTTATCGGCGCAGATATGGCACGAAAGTTTATCCAAATGGGTTATACTCGCTCTCGCCGTTATGCTAATCATAAAACAGGCAGAAAATATAAACAAAATTCGGAAACTTCAGGGTCGAAAAAAGAGATTCTTCCTTACGAAGAAGACCCTGTTAAAGCCGAGTCAGCAGCAATTTTTAAAGCCAAGTGGATACAAGCAAAGACAAATGAGAAATATCAAGAGCTTTTAGCCAAGCATAAACAGATGTATGAAAGCACCTCACCTTTGTAAATCAATATACCTGGCCATTAGAAATCGCGGTTCATCTTGCATGATAAACGAAGTCCGCCTGTGTGTTATTGCTTTTCCTCTAACTTTGAGAACGCTCACAAAGCTAAAGAGGGAAGGGGAACTTGACTTGGAGAATCGAGCGTGTCTTTAAACCTGAGAGTGTCAATCTGATTACTACCTTGTTCTATGAGCAGCTATACAAACGTCAACAAAGCCTTGCCGCAGGGTAGTCTCAGGAAAAGGGAGGGTTTGCAACCCACGCAGGTGGGTAAAACCTAGTGTAGCTACGGTTTCTAACTGCCCTTTTAAATGCTAAAATACTTAATGTAAGGTAATATGCTACATAAGTTTTACTAGATGTATCTACATACTGTAAGCTTGGGATTCTGGAAAAACAGTGCTTAATTCGACTGTCAACATTATTGAGCAAAAGTTGTAATAATATTTAACATGTGTCTAGGTTGTGTAATTTAGATTAACTATTGCAGAGAAATTCTCTCAGAGTTAGTAAAATGACAAATACAACGACGCAACTATTTTATGGATTAGTTACTCTAGAACTGTAGACTATGTTTTCAGTCCTGAGTTATTTCCGTATTTTGCCTCTGAGGCATACCAATCAAGACCACACCAAATCCTTCATTAAGAGCTCCCACAAATCATAATGCCTGTGATTGAGAAGAAAAGAACTCGCGATCTGCCCCAAATTAACGAACGAATTCGCTTCCCGAAAATTCGGGTCATTGATACTGACGGTGCCCAATTGGGAATTATGCCCCCACAGGAAGCACTACAACTAGCAGAAGAGAAAGAGTTAGATTTGGTGCTTATAAGTGACAAAGCTGACCCGCCAGTTTGTCGGATTATGGACTACGGGAAATATAAGTTTGAGCAGGAGAAAAAGGCGCGGGAAGCCCGGAAAAAGCAGCACACGGCTGATGTCAAAGAAGTTAAGATGCGTTACAAAATAGAAGAACACGACTACAACGTGCGTGTTAAGCAAGCAGAGCGCTTTTTGAAAGATGGCGATAAAGTCAAAGCGACTGTGATGTTCCGGGGTCGAGAAATTCAACACAGCGACCTAGCAGAAGATTTGCTCAAGCGAATGGCAACGGATTTGGAGCCTTTTGGTGAGCTTCAACAAGCGCCTAAAAAAGAAGGGCGAAACATGATGATGCTTATCTCGCCCAAAAAATAATCCTCTAACTGTTTAATAGACCAAGTTTGAAAACCCCTGCTTAGAAGTCAGGGGTTTTTTCGTTTGGATGCAAGATACGCCCAAAGCTTTGAGGTCGTTTAAATTTATCTCAAATCGATAGTCTTGAAGGCTGAGTGGGAAACATAATACTCAGTTGCTCAGGACTTTTGCTATTTCCAGGGGATGAGGGAATGGGGAATTGGGAATGGGGAATGGGGAATGGGGAATGGGGAATGGGGAATGGGGAATGGGGAATGGGGAATGGGGATTGGGCATTGAACATGAAGAAGAGACAAGGACTTGTTCAATAATTCCCCCTTGTCCCCTTGCCCCCCTTGCCCCCCTGCCCCCCTGCTCCCCTGCCCCCTGCCCCTATTGCGCGGTGATACTACCAGAAAATAAAACTGCATGGAACTGAAAAATCACTGGTTTGCTGTAAATAAAGTTGTTTTACCACGACTACTACAGTGGGTGAATCTCCGGCCAGAGGAGAGTGAACGAACTCAACTAATGTTTATTTTTTACACAACTGTATGTGTAGGATTGCGGTGGGCAGAAGACAGTACGGTGGCGCTGTTTTTGGATGAATATGGGACTCATCTATTGCCGTGGATGTATATTGCCAGTGCCGTTATGAGCGCAGCATTGGTTTTTTTATACTCTTGGCTGCAAAGAATTTTTCCCTTACGCCGGGTGATTGTGGCGATCGCACCTTGCATGTTGATGCCATTACTTCTATTAGTTTTATTACGTTGGGGATCTCATGTTTCTTACCTCGTAGTTATTTCGGCCTTTCTGCTGCGGCTATGGGTAGATGCCCTTTATGTAGTCAACGATCTCAACACCTCCATCGTCGCTAACCAAATATTTAACATTCGAGAGATTAAGCGGACTTACCCACTGGTGAGTAGTGGACTTTTGGTAGCAGATGTGATTAGTGGCTTTAGTTTGCCTTGGCTAGTGCAATACACCTCGCTCAATAAGATCATCTTCATCGCCTGTTTTGTGATTTTATTAGGATCGGCGATTTTATTCTATTTAACTAATCACTATCGAGCGGCTTTTCCTGAAACCCCACAAAAACTAGTTCCTGAAGAACAAGCTTCACGAGAGCGCTTTATTAAAAGTCCTCTGAAGCGCTATGTTTGGCAATTGTTTGCTTTTGTTGGTCTATTGCAAGTCATTGGGTTGTTAATAGATTTTCAATATCTGCGCGAACTCCAATCCAATTTGGGCGACCGAGAACTCGCCAGTTTCTTGGGTCTTTTTGGTGGGATGTTGGGACTGTGTGAGTTGTTATTGCAGTGGTTTATTTCCAGCCGACTCATTGAACGGATGGGGGTATTTTTCACAGCGACACTTTTACCAATCACCGTAGGCTTTTCACTACCAGGAGTGCTGGTATTTTTGCATTTAATTCCAGCCATCCAATCGCAAAGCTTTTTCTGGGGTCTGATAATTGTCAAATTTTGCGATGAACTTCTGCGCTACACCTTTGTCATGAGTAGCGGCCCCATCCTGTACCAACCGATTCCAGAGTCAATTCGCAGCCGGATGCAGACTTTATCTGGCGGAACAGCCGAAGCGATCGCTACAGGTTTGACAGGAGTACTAATTTTTGCAACTCTATTGTTTTGTAACCGCTTTGTACCCGTATCGCTGCAAAAGTGGGTGTTGGTGGCAGAAACAATGCTGATAGCTAGCACCTGTGTAAAAGTAGTTTGGGAATTGCGATCGCGTTACGTTGAACTGTTAGTCTTGAGTGTGGCACGGGGTCAGTTGAGTGCAACCAATGTCGGCTTACGATTCTTCAAGCAGGGGGTAGTCAAAGCTTTGGGAGAAAAAGGCAGCGAGGCTGATAAACGCTCTTGTATTGAGCTTTTAGCCCAAATTGACTCTCAAGGAGCGGCGGAAGTTTTAGCACCCCTGTTAGTTAAGTTAACCCCAGATTTGCAGCGCCAAAGTTTGGAAGTGATGCTGACAGCCGGTGCAAATCCCGTTTATCTATCCGCCATTCGTCCTTTGTTAGAACAACCCCAAGAAACTAACCCCGAAGTTTTTGCCCTAGCTCTGCGCTACGTTTGGCTAGCCGAACCAAATCCCAATTTAAGCATCCTAGAAGAATATCTCAACCCCCGCCAAAACTCACTCATCCGCGCTACCGCCGCCGCTTTAGTCTTACGTCAGGGAACGCCGATGCAAAAGGTAGCAGCTACCCAAACCATGCGCCGGATGTTGACTCATAAGAAAGAACGGGAACGAGTGAATGGAGTTAGAGCGCTTAGAGAAGCAGTTTATTTGCAGGCGTTACGGATTCACATTCCGAATTTATTACAAGATGAGTCGTTACGGGTGCGCTGTGCCGTATTGGAAATGATTGCAGCAACCCATTTAGAGGAATATTATTCGGCGCTGATTGCAGCACTTTATTACAAATCAACCCGCACTATAGCAATGTCATCCCTAGTGCGACTAGAAAATGAAGCGATAGAGATGCTGTTGCGGTTAGCTACCAATATTTACAAACCAGAAGTAGTGCGGATGTACGCTTGGCGTACCATTGCTCAAATTGGCACTCAGGAAGCATTAGAGACTCTATGGGAAAACTTGGAGGCATCCTGGGGTATAACTAGGGATCATATTCTTCGGAGTTTACTAAAAATACATAAACAACCAGGAATTAGAGGTTTAGTAGATCGGTTTTATGAAAGTCGGGTAGAAAATTTAATTGAGCAGGAATTAAAGTTTTTAGGCGAGATTTATGGTGCATATATAGACTTGAAAATATTAGATGAAAAAGAAAATCATCAATCAAGTGAAAGGATTGTGATTGTCTCTGAGTTACTGCAACGCGCCCTTTTAGAATTGGAATTGGATGTCAAAGAGCGGCTGCTACTGTTACTCAGACTGCTTTACTCACCAGAAAAGATGCAGGCCGCAGCGTTTAATCTGCGATCGCTCTCAGTGGTAAATTTAGCACGGGGTTTAGAAATCTTAGAGCATACCGTAACTTTGCCTTGCAAGTCTCTGTTGCTGAATATTTTAGATAACCGACCGCAGTCAGAAAAATTGCAACATCTTGTAGAAGCCAAGATCGTAGAATATGAGAATATGCTAGTTAGCGATCGCCTCCACAGATTGCTGATGTTAGGTAACTTCCTTTCGGATTGGTGTCTAGCTTGTTGTTTCCATTTTGCTCAAGTGACTCGCATCCGACTTACCAGTTCTGAGATTTTAGTGAGTTTGCGTCATCCAACAGGCTTTGTTAGAGAAGCTGCGATCACATATCTAAATATGGTTTCACATCGCGTCCTCCTGCAAATCTTACCCCAGTTACAAAAAGATCCACATCCTTTGGTGGCCGCTCAAGTTAAAGAGTTACTCGAAAAACACAACTTTAAAAATTCAAAAATCTCGACAATTAATGAATAGTAGGGGCGTACATCTGTACACCCTTACTACCAATGTATGTGTTTGTTAACCTGTAAAGTGAAGTAAAAATTCCAAGAATATCAGGAACAGCCATGTACGTACTAATAGGTGGAGCAGGCTTAGTGGGCTTAAGTTTAGCCCAAAAACTAGTAGAGCTAGGACATACTGTTGCTGTAATTGATATTGACCCTATTGCTTGTCGTTATGCCCGTGAACAAGTAGGAGCAATGGCTTTTGAAGGCAGTGCTGTAAGTACAGAAGTATTGTTAGAAGCTGGGATTCGCAAAGCAGGCTCCTTGGCAGCTGTCTTAAGAAGTGATGCCTTAAACTTGGCAATGGTAACTCTTGCTAAACACTATGGTGTCACCCATATTTTGAGTCGGATGCGCCACCCCGATTTTGCCGAACCACTGCGGATAGCTGGAGCTAACCATATTATCAGTACTGTTGAACTATCAGTTTCAACAATGGTGAATGCCATTGAGTATCCCCAAGTGGAATCAATGATGCATTTTGAGCAAGGACAGATTGAGGTTCTGAAACTTGCCATCCCAAACAATTGCTATGTTGCCGGTCGTAGTGTTGCCGAAATCGCTCAGGATGCCCGATTTCCTAGTGGTTCGCTAATTATTGGTTATCAATCCCATCCCCACGAAGATTTGATGATTCCTAATGGCAGTACAATACTGGAACCTCATTCAACAGTGTTGATTGTAACTAAACCAGGATCTTTACATCAAGTCATTGATTTTATTGAGCAAAGATGTTGAGCGTAGTCTCTACCGAAACTCTTGATTAAGTGGGATTAGCTACCGTTGTATAAAAAATGGGTGTAAATAGTTTTGATGAAGCTTTATCCATATATTTTAGCGATCGCTGTTATTTTTCTGGCATCTTGTCAATCAACAAATATTTCACCCAAATCACAACCCGATGGTATTCAAGCAACCCCAGTTCAAAAAATAGTAACGCTAGATAAGACTTTTAAGATAGCAAGCGGTCAAACTGTTTATGTTCCTGTCTATTCACATATCTATCATCACAATAAGCAGGAGATTTTCGAGTTAGCAGTTACACTCAGTATTCGGAATACAGATTTGACCAATCCGCTCGTTATTACTTCTGTGCGCTACTACAACTCAGAAGGGAAATTAATTAAACAGTATTTGGAGCGTCCTATTCAACTTGATGCCCTTGCTTCTACAGATTTTTTTATAAATAGAAATGATACCAGTGGAGGTTTAGGCGCAAACTTTATTGTCGAGTGGGTAGCTCAAACAGAAATATCCGAACCTATAGTGGAGGCAGTCATGATTGGTACTGACTTCCAGCAAGGAATTTCTTTTATCAGTCCTGGTAGAGTGATTAAAAGTCAAAATAACGATAAGCGATCGCCTTCGTAATTCGTAATTCATAATTCGTAATTAAGTTTTTCCTCGTTTCCATGCTCTGTATGAGAATGCACTCATTGAGTCTCTGACTTAATATTTAGCAGGAGGCAGCAGATTTTAATCAATCAGCAAAAGCTCAGAGGTTCATCGACAAAGCTCAGACTATTCTCCATGCCCAATTCCCAATTCCCAATTCCCAATTCCCAATTCCCAATTCCCAATTCCCAATATTCAATCATCATCTAACTTCAGCAATTGTTCATCAAGATTTTGTATCCGTCCGCGCACAATTTCTTCTGAGAGAATTCGCTTCCGCATCGCCTCATTAAGCGCTCCTTTTTCTGCCAGTAGTAAACGGCGGCGAATGGCATCAAGTTTACCACTGCTGTTACTTTTGCCGTCTAACTCATCAGGACGACGATTATATAGTTCCCGCAATGTCTTTTCTGCACCAGCAATTCGCACTTGATAAGCTGAACGCATCTCTTCATAAACAGCTTTTGGTAACACTCCTGATTTCAACAAACTATCTAATTCATCTTGTGCTGCCTTCCCTGTCATCAACTGAGCTTGCAATTCTTCAACCTGTTGTTGAGTTTCTGAAAATTTAGATAATTGTAAGCGTTTTACCACCCAAGGCAAACTTAAACCCTGTCCCACTAACGACACTAGCACACTACCAAAAACTAAAGCGATGAGAACATCTCGCCCTGGTAGTGTTTCTGGCAAACTCAACGCCAGAGCCATCGAGAGCGAACCTTTGATATTACCTAAAAAGAGTAAATGTTGCCAGCGCAATGGAATTGGACGGTCGATCAAACGAATCCCTGCTAGCAGAGGATAGACTGTAAGAACTCGCCCAACTTGATAAGCCAAAACTGCAAAGAGAATTGCAGGTAAAGTTCTCCAGAGGGTTCCCAGGTCTATTTCTACACCAATTAGCAGAAAAATAAAGGTGTTGACGGTAAAACTGGCATACTCCCAGAAACTCAACAAGGTGATGCGACTAGAAGCAGAAGTATTCTGAGAAAGCCCTAAATTCCCGAAAATTAATCCAGCGACAACTACAGCTACCGCACCCGATACACCAAGAAACTGCCCAACCTGAAAAGTTCCTAATGCAACTGCAACTGTTAGTAATAAGCTGCTAAGGGCATCATCTAAACGGGCGAATACAGGTATGCTCAAGTAGCCCAAGACTAACCCTACTAGGCAGCCTCCTAAAGAGATAAATAGCAGTTGTTGGATTCCCTCGACAAAGGTGAGTGAACCTGTGGAATATACTTGCAAAATTAGGTTGAATGAAACTAGGGCAGCTGCATCATTAAATAAAGTTTCTCCTTCAACGATGGTGGAAAGTCGGGAAGGTACTGGTATTTCCTTAAAGACGGCAATCATGGAAACTGTATCAGTATTTGCCAGAATTACTCCGACAAATAACGCAGGTATCCAACTCAGCCCCAGCCCAAATTTTAATAAGGCGGCAATAATCCCACTGGAAAGCACAGCCCCAGGGCCAGCTAGCAGGGCAATTGGTTTAAAGGTGCTGCGTAGGCGGCTGACATCTGTATTAATGCCAGCTTCAAAGATGAGAATTGGTAAGAAAAGATTCAAAACTAGGGTTGGATTTAAACCAATGGGACGAGATAATAGCTCAGTGATTGGCAAACCTGCCAATACTAAACCCGTCACATAAGGGATTCGCAACCGCCGGGATAGCAAAGCTACACCTGTAGCAAGGAGCAAGAGAATGATTGAAACTTTAACTAATTGAGTTACATCCACTATTACGTTTTAGAAAGTTAGTTTGACTTGACTGATAGATTCTCTCTTCATTCATGCCAAATTAGCAACTTCAGGGTGTGGGTTCAGAACTTCTAATTTCCTCTACTTGACCAACTTCAAAAATCAAAGTGAATGCTTGCCCCATTTCTCGCTTGATAAATTCTTCTAATAATTCTACTTGCCGAGGTGTGACAGGTTCCCTTGCCCGGACACTCAAACGGACTTCTGGGGGATTTGTCAACCAATTGGTATTACTGTTAAGTAACTGCAATCGCCCAAAAGTGACAGTTCGATTCAATAATGCTTTTCGTAAGCTGGTTTCTAGTTGCGCTTGTCGTACAAGTCGGGCAAAGCTTACTCCCAAAGGAATTAGCAGGATAGCTGTCAAAGCCATAGTCCAAATTAGGGGTTGACGTGCCCGCGCCATTGAAGTGTAACCTGCTACCACAAATGTCACCATACAGGAGAGGGCAATACCTAGCAAGTTGGTGAGATAAAGTAGGGTTGCCCCGAAACTGAGTGACCAATTCCCTTGTGCCAAGCCTAAGCCAATCACACAGACGGGAGGCATCAGGGCAACAGCGATCGCAGTTCCCGCTAAACTACCAGAGATTTTTGTCTCAATTTTGGCGTAGCCACTAATACCACCAGCCACTACCGCAATTCCCAAATCTAGCAATGTTGGTCTAGATCGGGCTAGCACTTCACTACCGTAACTAGGCAACCCCACCAGCCAACCCAGAGTCGAGGCGATCGCCACCGCTAACAGCGTGCCCACTGCGACAGCAATTAGTCCCTTGCGAAACAAAGTAATATCTGCTTGCAAAGCACCAAAAGCTAACCCGCGAATCGGCAACATTAAAGGAGCAATAATCATCGCGCCGATAATCACGGCTGCACTGTTAGACAATAAACCCAAAGTTGCGATCGCACAGGAGCTAATAATCAATATTATGTAAGCTGAGTCTAGAGTTGATTCAGCCAGCAACTCTGTTTGTAGCTGTTGAAGTTGTTCCGGTTGCGAACCCCGGCGGCGGAAATTTTTAAATCGGTCTCGAATGTTATTACCCAAGACCTTCCTCCTGAATGCTCGGTTATGTCTAAGTGAACTACCCCACCGTAAGACGGACGGGGCTTCCCAATTCATCAGGAATAGCCTCCAGAACTTCGTAGTACTAGAAAGTCTTACATTCCCTCCAAGGGCAGGAGTCCTGGTTCCCAAGACCCAAATCTTTTTCTTGCAACATATACCTGTTAGCTTGGTTTTCGCTTATGGCATTGATGGTCAAGATGATAATACTTAGTTTACAAGAATTGGTGATTCGTCATACATCTGGAATTTGTTTTTACTTATTCGTCATATTGCCTTAGAACGCGTTTTGCAACACCTCCAGGCAGACAAACGCCCCGGCATCGACCCAGAGTTTCGCCGTTATCAGGAGACACTAATCAAAAGCGAACTGGCAGATTTACGGACAAAAATTGACAAATTACAGGATGAATATCCCAATCTTCAGAGTTTTACAACAGAACAATTCCGAGGAGAATTGCTGGCAATTGAGGCAGATACTTAGGGCTTGCTGAAAAAGTCATAAAAAAGCAATTCTTTTAGGTTGACTAGTTATTTAAGCAAGCTCAAAGATAAGTTTTTGTTGCCTATAGCTAGCAAAATCATAACGCTCGATTATGTAAAGCGCTAAAAAAGGTCTATTTTGGAAAAATAGACCTAAAAAGGCACAAAAAACCCGTGACAGGTGAGTAGAAAGATTCATGACTAAAAAAGTAATAGCAATCACAGCTAGAGTTGTATGAGGAAGTTTCGCCATCACTCTACTCAAGCTAAATCTTCTTTTAGCTTGTCCAAACTTGCCCTCAATAGAATTACGAATCCTTTCATCTTCTAAAGCTTGCTTCTTTTTTTCTTTACTAATATTCTTCTGAGGTCTACCTAAAGGGGAAGCACTAATTCTAATACCTCGTTCTTTGCACCAAACTCGATTTTCCCTTGATGCGATAAATTTTATCAACATGAACTGATTCTGGATAATAGCCAGTGTAGCTTTTAAATGATTCTACTTGTGCTTTTAAGTCTCCTGATTCATTAAAATTATCCCAACTAAATATGGTCTAAAAATGCATAGTAATCATTGTAACTAGTAGATAGTTTAGCGCCAAATTCCACGGCTTTACCCGCTTTTCCTCGGACAATTGGACGGATATGTGGTTGGCTTAAACTTACAATCCGGTCATCAATGCTCTGCTTTTTATTTTCATACAACCATAATTGTTGACGATATACTTCTGCGACTACCAGTAACATCTTATGTTTTATTACTATAAGATGACATCCCTACAAAGTACTGTAGATAAGGATTATCCTTGATTTGTTCTATTGTTTACCTGTCGCTTATACCTAGTTTCTCTTTAATGATTAATGCACCTAACGCCATCCGAAATGACTTTGCTGGTGCCCCTATCTCTGCGGAGAATCCGGCAGAATATTCCGACTCAAATTCTGTCCAGGGTATTAAATCGGTCATTATTACCCAACGATTATCTGATGATAACTTTCCCTCAAATGGAAACTCAAAACTTTCTGCTGGAATTGGAGTTGATTCTTCTTTTCGGCACGTAGTTAACAATGATACACTGTGTTGGGAATAACCACTGTGATGCAAGCATTTTGGGCTATTCTACCTTCAAGTCTTGCACCTGAATATACTTCTTTGGTCTGAGAATCTAGAGAATGTAACCTTTTCTTTTTTTTCAGCAAGCCCTAGATATATTTTAAAAAACTCTAGGTTTCAACATAGATTAGGTTTAAGCATTTCTTCTTTCTCTTGCTTTGCGTCCTTTGCTCATTCTGCGGTTTGTTAAAAAAATTACTTTGACAAAAAGTTAAGCCTTAACCCAAGCCTATTAGATTTTAGATTGCTGCAATGTTAATGCAGACCGATACAATGGCATTTCCAGTCGATGCAATAGCATTGTCAATCGATGCAACGTTAATGCAGACCGATGCAATAGTATTGTCAGTCGAAACAATGGCATTGTTACCCAATAGTTTAGTGTGTCACTGATGATTAAACTAATGGTCTGGATGTTCATGATTTGTGACTACAGCTGATACTGGTGTTACTGTACTTTCTTCTTGGGCTTGCATTTCCAGCAATTGGGGAATTGTTACAAATCGATAGCCTTGGGCCTTCAAACCTGCGATCATTTCTGGTAAAGCTTTGACAGATTTAGAACGATTACCGCCCCCATCATGCAACAGTACGATCGCACCTGGCTTTGCATATTTCAGCACATTTTTAACCAGCATTGGCACTTGAGGCGAATGACGTTCAGCATCTCCCGACTGTTCTGACCACATCATGACAGCGTACTTCTCGTTTCTGGCATATTGGGCTAGTCCATTATTTAGAAAGCCTCCAGGGGGACGAAACAGAGTCGTTTTCTCTCCTGTCGTTTTGGAAATAATATCTGCTGTGCGGTCAATTTCACTAGCCGCAGTCGCTTCATCCATTTTAAAATACCAGTGATGCCATGTATGATTACCAATTACATGACCATCAGCAGCCACTTGCTTGGCAATCTGGGGAAAATATTTCACCATTTCTCCAACCATGAAGAATGTTGCCTTAATATTATTTTTCTTCAAAATTTCTAAAACCTGCACCGTATTTTTTGGGCCAGGGCCATCATCAAAAGTTAAGGCGATGACTTTCTCATTTGCTTTTAGTTTTGCTTGATAAACAATTGTTCCCTGAAAAGGCTTTGGTACTTCATTCATCTGGTCTGTAGCTGAGGTGATAGACTGTGCATCTGCACTCATTGCCCTACCTAAACTCGTTTTAGCACTCTCACCTTTTGGCTTTTGAATTCCCAACAGACGGTCAAGTTTAGTTGTGCCTGCAAGCAGACTGATACCCACACTACTTACACCAGCAATCAATGCAATAGTTATTACCTTTAGGAACGGCGATAATTTACGATTAGACACATTAAATCTCCTTAAATATTTGGGATTGGGCATGGGGCATTGGGCATGGAGCAAAACAGTTCCGTTAGCGGTAGCGGGGCGTTTAGCCCGTGAGGAGTGCTGTGGGAAAAATTAGGAGTTACGAATTCTCTCCCTACTCCCCTACTCACCACTTATATCACTCGTACTCGGTTGTAAATTAATATATCTACTGCTAAAAGAAAAAAGAATAAAATATCTTGAAACATCCTAGCTAAAGCTAAAGGAAGTCTTAATTTAATCTGCACTAATTTGCTGCTTACTTACAAAAGTGCCATAAGAAGACTGGATAAAATAATACTTGATGGGTTTAACCAACCAATAAAAGCAGCAATGATGGCAGTATAACCGTAACCAGAAGAAATGCTAGGGCGGAGTTGACCAATAGGGCCGAGACTTCGCACACACCAGCTAAATCTGATAATCCACTGCTAATTAAGAAAGTTAGCCAAATGATGCTTAAGCATAGGCCATCGTAGACATCGCTATTTATCCCAGCATACAACGCAGCCTTTAGACTAGAATGGTTGCTTTGACAGTTAATTCTGACATCTTGGTGAAGCTTTCCCGGCTCTGCTTCTGAATTCTGCGGTAAAATATGTTAGATGAAGCGAAAATTTCAACAATATTTTTGGCGTTGTGCCTTAATAGTGTTTTTAACATTAACTGGATGTGGATGGGGTGTGGAGTCAGCGCAAGCACTGTTGCGTCAACATCATGATTCTCCCGGTACTTTACGCTACCATTCACAAGTATCTGTCAAAGATGAAAAAGGATATGCTTGGCAAGTACTGCTGTTCAAACAGAATTACACCAGTGCAGTAAAAGATTTACGGTTACGCTTAGTTGCTTTTCCGGGTGTCGTTGAAATTGCTCACCCCCAACCATTATTGATTGAGACAGTAGCCGGAAAATTACTTAGTGCATCGGATGCATACTCTTTAACTGCACCCGTTCCCAATGTGGGGGAATATAACTTAACTGATATCTTACCGAAATTGCCAACAACTGATGCGCTCAAAGTCTATGTGCCTCTCTCTAATGGACAGCAATTGGTTCTCAACATATCCAACACTGTAGTCACTGAGTGGCAATGGCTAGTTACAGAAATTGATTAGTAACAGCATTTCAATATAAAAATAACCCAATGGTGATGGGGGGCATAATTACTGCCTGCGGAGGCAGAAATCCTGTCTTCATATACTTATAACGACGAGTTAAAGCCTCCCATATCACACGCAGGAGTAATGTTAGTCTTGAGACTCCTCAGGGATAGTTTCCGATTCGGTTTCCAGTTCTTCTGTTTGGACTTTGGCGACTGGAGGTTTAACGGGTTTTGGACCACGTGCTAGAGCAGGATTCCCCTGCTGCCTGTTTTCATCTCCGTAAGATGCTTTTTTCCCTTTGTCAGACGAGCGGTTACGGCTCGGTTTTGAGCTTTTGGGGTTGGATTCAATAGGAGTTATAGAATCCTTATTTTCGGAATTGTTGTCAGTATTTGCTTGGGACTGACGTTCCGATTTTTTGATTGGACGTTCTACCATTGTTGATTTTTGTAAATTTATCTGTATAGTACATCGGTTTGGTGACTGTCAAACTGTTAAGTAGCATTTTTTTAAAGATTTTATCGAACAGAATTCAGGAGTCAGGAGTCAGGATTCAGAATTAATTCTGAGCGAAAAAACGGCTGAATAATCGGCGTTTTTGCACCCCCACAAAACAAGAAAAATTGGTGGTGCAACAATTCAGTCACTGGTCTGAATCTCCGACTCCTGTTAGCGGATAGCTAGGGTTTAGCCCATTCTGACTTCTAAATTCTGACTCCTGATCCCTGAATTCTAATCAACAAAATCAGGTCGTGCCTTACCTGTTGATTTCAACTTTTGCTCTAAAACTGTCCAATTTTCTTGCTCAATTAAATTAGTTAATTCATCAAGATTGTGACGATACTGTTGCAGCGATCGCAGCAATGCTTGACGATTATACCGCGCCATCATCACGCCCAACTCTGGATTCCCACCACCCACACGGCTAGTATCCCGAAAACCCGAACTAGCTAACTTTTGGGCTAGTTCCAAAACATCGGGGTCAGTTTCACTCAAACAAGCAGCAATCAATGAGGAACTGACCATTACAGGTAAATGGGAAATCCAACTAACAGCGCGGTCATGTTGCTCTGGTTGACAATAGTAGATATTAGCTCCTAGCGATCGCACAATTTCTTCTACAACTGCAATTGCATTAGTTGGCGTTGTCGCTATCGGTGTTAATACATAAGGTTTATCAACAAATAAATTCCGTTGTGCAGCTTCTATGCCACTATCTGTTCTTCCCGCCATTGGATGACCGCCGATAAAATTATCCCAAAGGGGAGAAATAGCTTTGACTATCTGTGCTTTTGCTGAACCCACGTCAGTCACGATGGTAGCTGTAGACAAATGAGCGATCATTTGATCCAATTGGGGCACAATAAGCGCTAGAGGTGTACAAATAAATACAACCTCTGCGGCTGCTAACAGACTCAGATCAACTGATGCTTCATCAACACTGCCGATAGCAACTGCCTTTTGACAGGTAGATTCACGGCGACTGACTCCTAAGATATGATGTCCTTGCGATCGCAAATCAAAACCCAAAGATCCGCCGATCAATCCCAACCCTAAAATCCCAATATTCATTTTTAATTTTGACATTCCGTTTTTATGACTTTACCAACTATTAAAGTTGGCATCCAAGGGGTAGCATCGATGACTGTAGAGGAATTACTAGAAAAGTACGCAGCAGGAGTCTTAAACTTTAGTGGTATTGACCTTGCGGAAGCTAATCTGAGTGGGGTTAAACTCAGTGGCGTGAATCTTAGCGATGCTAATTTGAGTATAGTTAACCTCAGTGGCGCGAATCTGAGCGAAGCTAACTTGAGCAATGCCAAGCTAAATGTAGCCAGACTCAGTGGCGTGAATCTATCCAACGCCATCTTAAATAACGCTAGTCTCAACGTCGCTAATTTGATTCGAGCCGATCTCAGTCGCGCTCAACTTAAAGGAGCCTTATTGATTCGCGCTGAGTTAATTCGCGCTGACCTCAGTCGCGCTGACCTGTCGGAGGCTGACCTCACCAGTGCTGATTTGCGAGAGGCTACACTCCGCCAAGCGAATCTCCGCCACGCTAACTTGAGTGAGAGTGTCTTGAGAGGCGCTTCCATCACGGGAGCAAATTTAGAGATGGCTAACTTAAATGCCAGTGACCTCAGTCGTTGCGATCTCAGTGGTGCAAATTTGCGAGATACTGAACTCAGACAAGCGAATCTTACCCATGCTAACTTGAGCGGAGCAGATTTGAGTGGGGCGAACCTCCGGTGGGCAGATTTGAGTGGGGCGAACCTCCGGTGGGCAGACTTGAGCGGCGCAAAATTGAGCGGAGCTACTTTAATTGGCGCAGATTTAACCAATGCGAATTTAACGAATACAATTTTTATCCACGCCGATTTAACTCAGGCAAAATTAATTAGGGCAGAGTGGATTGGTGCTGACTTAACTGGAGCAACATTAACTGGGGCCAAGCTTTACGCCACTTCCAGGTTTGGTTTAAAAACCGAAGGTATGATTTGTGAATGGGTCGATCTTAGTCCAGCCGGCGATCGCTCCATTATCCAAAAGTTCCATTCCGAAGACTCACGAGACTTTTTTAACGAAACACCGCCCACAATCCGCATTATTGTTGATGCAGCCTTAGAACACGAAGCCAATTTTGCGATCGCAGGCGCTTACTATCAAATTGCTCAGGAATACCGGATACTAAAACAACCCCCAAGCATCGAAAGTGGTCGTCGTCGAACTGTTTTCACCTTTTATGTAGATAGCGACGAAGCATTATTTTCCACTGCTTACATTGTAATTCTTCCTTTTCTAGATGCGGCATCTACTCAAAATAATATTTCCAGTGTCGTGGAAATGATTAACAGTGAAATTGTTGCAAATCAAGATTTAAAATTGCCAAAATCGCCCCTAATTGTGAAACAATTAAATATTCTTTTAGAGCAAGCCATGAGTCAGGCGGCAACAATTAAACAAACTAAAAAAAATATTGACGTAGCCACAAAGTTAAATTTTTGTAAAGCCCCAACTCAAATAGTTTTAACAAATTCTAGTGCCCACACATTGATTGTCCATGACCATCCCAACTTTGGGAAAAGATTTATTAATCGCTCTGCTCTTAATGCTTCAACTTATGATGATATATCTAATGAACCGACAAAACACATCTTACCTTCGTCAAGTATGGTTATAGATTTCGTCAAAGGATTTCACTATATTTAGTCATTAGGAATGGGAAATGGGGAATGGGGAATGGGGAATGGTAATTAATTATTAGACAAATGACAAATGACAAATGACAAAATTTTGGAGGAAAAATGAGCAATCTTTTTAATAAAATGATCGGTCGAACTCGCTATGTAGTCTTTCGCCTATTTCTGCACTTGGGGGGAGGCGAGGTAGCGCCAATTTTGGGAGTATTAAATAGTGCTGGGCGAGATGCCATCGATGCTGATGGCGACTTAGAAGTTTTGGGAGAAGGATTGGTAGAGATTAGCCAAACTCTTCTACAATACGATGAATATTGGCTTTCTGCTGCCAACGAAGGCGACGTATTTTGGAGTGAAGGCGAGGCGGGAGATTATGTTAATGAATTATTTACTGACTCTGCCGAAAGATATCTCAGTGAACCAGATTACAGTTCTGATGGATTGAATGAACCTTTGTCTATACCTGTAACTCGCAACGTCATTGTGATGATTACAGTAGCTTATGAAGGAGAAGTACCAGAGTTAGAAACCGATCTTTCTAACATTCAGGCGCTTAAAGAAGGATTGAAAGCATTGATAAATCTGCATTATAAACATAGATTTAAGGCAATCCAAGTGCATTTCTCCCCAGCACAGTTAGGCGATGAACTCACTAGCGATCAACTGTTGCAATATTACCCAGAATTGATTCCTTTATAATATGTTGGGTAGTCCGTACTTACTACTCACATCGATAAATTGTTAAGCTCAGAGATAGGACAATAATCCAATGATCATGACCATAGTACGTAAATTTACAGCCGTTTTTTTAGCTCTGAGTTTGTGTGTCACAACTGTCGCTTGTGGTGGGGGAAACGAAGCTAATCCTCCCGCTAAGAACGTTAGCCAAAGCTCTACTAACACAAAGCTGAGTGATGGAGAGTATAAAATACAACAAGCTACTTATGACGATGCAACTGGTGAATACAGCTTGTTTTTACTTAACAATAATCCCCCAACTTTTGCAACCGAAAATTTGCAAATGGCACGGTTAACTGATGATGAAATCAAGCAAGGTAAAAAGACCTATCTGAAGGTAGAAAAAGGGCAACCTATTTTATATCTAACGGAAGACTTTAAAATAGATTACGTCCACAACGTTACCGAGAATAAAACCAATCCCCAAACAGGACAACAAGAGACGGTTGTAGTCCGTCGAGAAAATAGCTTCTGGGCACCATTTGCTGGGTCTGTGGCTGGGAGCTTGGCGGGACAGGCAATTGGTAGTATGTTGTTTAGACCCCAGTATTATGTACCCCCTGTCTATCAATCAGGGCAAGGATTAAGTGGCTTCGGTGGATATGGCGGAAGTTATGGCCAAGCAGTTCAAAACTACCAAAGTCGCTATAATGCGCCACCCGCAGCCGTGACAAATCGGACTGCGTTCCGCAATACAGGGACGATTAGAAGGTCATATCCTGGAAATACAAATATACGCAATACACCGCGTAGCACTACAGGTAATAACCGTCCTTCTGGTTCTGGTTTTGGTGGTAGTACGTTGCGACCCTCTGGTAATTCCAGCACTACCAGACGCAATTCTGGCAGTGGTTTTGGTAGTGGACGTAGTACAGCACCCCGCCGCTCAAGTGGTTTTGGCAGCAGACGACGTTAGAAAATTTTCAATTTAATAAGTAGACTGCCTAAGAAGTTAAAGTAATGTGTTGCATAAAGAAGCCGGAGGGTCACAAGTCAATCCTCCGGCTTCTCTTTATATCTATGCAATTTGTGATCAGAAATTATGAATTATTCGGTCAAATAATAGGAAATACTAAATATAAATATTGCTAAGAGAACAGGAATCATTTTATTAAAGTCTATTTGCTTTTTTTGAACTATTTCTAAACAAGACATCGGAATCATCAGGGGCCAGAAGATAGTTGTTACCACAAACATCACAACTGATAAAAATTTATCTTCTGGAGTGGAAGCAGGATGACGTAGAGCAAATATTAACCAATTGATTAAAAAATAACATGTCATTAACAGATAACCAATAGTTAAAGTCAGTTGTATCTGATTCACCGTAAGTACTCCTGAAGTTATGTGAGCTTCACCAAACATCATCCGTACAAAGTTATAACATATTTGGTTTTCTTCCTTGCTCTAGAAAACCATAGTATCCTTATATACTAAATAAGTAACATTCTTGTTATGTCAAACTTCTCTTGCTGTTTGTAGAGCCTCATTAACCCTCTATAAAGAAACTTTTTAAATTTTGGATGATGAATATTTATATAGCACGCTCCAAAATTTAAAATTTGGTTAGCTATGAGAGTAATAATTAAGCAGTCTTGAAAAATCGAATAATTTCACGGACATGATCGAGAAATTGCCCGTCGGTGGAAAGTTGCGCGATCGCAGTTCGTGCTTCTCTTGCCAAACGCTCATGTTCAGTTTGATTTGTCGCCCGCAATTCTTCAAAATTAGCTGCAATCCGGGCTAAATCTCTGCGAGTCTCTTCGGCGAAGCGTTGTTGAGTTGCGGGTAATGAATAGGGTTGTTCTGGGTTGAGTTGATCTTCTAACGACTGGATTTTTTGCTCCAATATCGAGAAGCGATCGCGCAATTCAAAAATATCTTCGCGTGGATACTTCCATTCTTGGCGAATCATCGCTAATCGCGCATATAAATACTCATAAGCTCGAATAGCTGGACGCAGAATCGTTAATAACAAAGCCGCACCAGAACTTATATATCCCACCGTACTAATGCCAGTGGCAGCCAGGGTATAAAGACCAACGGCTGAGAATAAGTGTAAAGCAATGGCAACCCAGAGCGATCGCTTTGCCAACGATGTGACATACTTCACTTGTTTCTCATCGACTGGAATTCCTTTTTCAGTTGATTGTGCTGCTTCTGCTAATACTTCTTTGGCTTGAAAATGCACATTCCACGGGACGGTAACAATTACCAACAGCCACCAAAAACTTGCACCACCAATCACCCAATCAAGAAAGTTACCAGCAGGGATGTGCAACCATTGCAGTAAGCCAAAAGCCGCTAGTACCACAACCACAATTCCAGCGATGGAACTAATGAAAAAGTTAATATACATCTTGCCCTGTCTCCGATGAAACCATCATCTCGATCATGACGATATCCCAGCAGTTATACGGAAATGCTTGTGATGGTTTTTCTATTTGCACACACTAGTTTTTGAGTGATATAGCTACGCTAATTAGGTTAAGTCTCTTTGCTACCTTTTTCTTGGAAAGTCGCAGAGGTAATGATTGTGATGGTTTTTCGAGTTGCACATATACAATAAATAAAATGAACCACTACTTAGAAACAAAGAAGAGAGAAATAATGCAATACTGCTTTGTAGAGTTTCAAGTAGATGATTCAACAAGATTCAAGCCTTAGTTGAATCCTTCGATTTTATAATTCTTGCAAAAGATGACGGTACAGGATACACAAAATTTAACCTGTAGTTTGGGAAAAGAGTGAGACAATTCAAACCTTTCCCCCGTCTCTATTGGATGAGATAACTACGCCAAATTGATTGAGTATTTTTACTACCCTTTTCTGGAATTAGCGATCGCCAAGTTTTACCTTCTTGTTGAATTTGCAAGTAAACATCAAAGGGTTGTTTTGGTTGCGTCAAGCGCCGTTTTGGTAGCTTGAGAATCAAGTCGTAGGTTCCCCGAACGTGGAAAGCTGGTAAATTTTCAATCGTTAGGGGTTGTTCTTGGGTAATTGATAGCCGCTTGATTTCAAATCCTTGAAAATCTAGATCCAACTGTTGGCTAAGTTTTTGTTGAGTTTGCTCTAGCCCAAGTGCGATCGCTTTTTGCACTAACTCGCTAGTCGGTAGCAATCCAATACTGCCACAGGCTGTAACTAGCATCAGCAATATTGCTGTCAAAACTAACCGCACTATGTTATTCACTGCCTAATCTGCTATTTTCTTCCTTATCAGTTTAACCGGACACGCTGCTGCTTTTTCCGCGTCGAGTAACTTAGGAATTCTGCAAACAATAGCCGAAAATTTTAATTACAGATAGGGGCAATTCATGAATTGCCCCTATTGTTAGAACTTTTCAATAAATTTTGTAAATCTTTAAAAAATTTGTTCTAAGCGTTGGAAATCGCGTTGTACTTCATACCAGAGACTTTTATTATGGGGGTCTGTTTTCAAAGCTTTTTTGAGATAAATTCTGGCTTTGAGCAATTGGTTTTCAGAAATTAGCGCCCGTCCCCAAATTTGATAAGCGATCGCTTGCCATTGGCGAACTTCTGGATCTGTTGACAAACGATCTGCTAAAGCTTCCACTAGTGCGATCGCTTGCGGAAACCGTTTCTCTTGCAAAAATCGCTGCAATTGCTCATAAGTCTTCCACTTCAGCCGTTCTTCTATTTCCAACAGATTAGGCGGTTTTGCTTTCCCTGGTTGTTGGTTTACCACCGTTGTGACTGGTGTTTTCTGGCGCTGCGTTGTCTTAGCAGCATCACGCCCAGTTGACACCTGAGTTGAATGTGCAGCAGTTTCCTCTGGCAGTACTACCGTCAGCAGGAGTTTGTAAGCCTCTGTCAAGGCAATAAACTTATCTTTGGCTTTGTTGTCATCTGGGTTGATATCGGGATGATATTGCTGCGCCAATCGTCGATAAGACGCTTTGATTTCAGCAAAAGAAGCTCCCGATCTTAAACCTAGCAAACGGTAGCAATCTCCAAGATCCATCTTGAGCTATGAGCTATCGAATATTTAGCTATCGGCTATTATCTGTCAATATCAGCTTTAAGCCTGGACTATTAATGATAAAGGCTAATTTTCTATTTTAAAGTTCAATGTTGACAGTTTGTTTTGGGAATGGGGAATGGGGAATTGGAAAGAGGACTTGGGGACAAGGAGAATTGGGGACAAGGGGAAAGACTTATTGTAAGTTCTAAACTTTTGTCACCTTGTCACCTTGTCACCTTGTCCCTCTGCTCCCCCTGCTTCCCTACTCCCCTGCTACTATAGAGGTTCGTTCTTCAATTACACGGTCAATTAAACCGTATTCTTTAGCCTCTTCAGCAGACATGAAAAAGTCACGATCCATATCTTTTTCAATTTTTGCTATGGTCTGACCGGTTTTATCGGCATAAATGCCATTAAGCTGGTGACGAATCCGCAGAATCTCTCTAGCTTCAATTTCGATGTCGGTTGCTTGTCCACGGGTTCCACCTGAAGGCTGGTGAATCATAATCCGTGAATGAGGCAATGCTAGGCGTTTACCTTTGGTGCCAGCAGCCAACAGGAAAGACCCCATTGAAGCAGCTAAACCAACGCAAATAGTCACTACATCTGATTTTATATGTTGCATGGTGTCAAAAATAGCCATGCCAGATGTAACCATTCCACCTGGGGAATTGATGTATAAATAAATATCTTTACCTGGATCGTCTGAGTCCAGATACAGCATTACAGCAATTATTTGATTGGCAATTTCATCATCAATATCTCGCCCCAAGAATATAATCCGTTCCCGGTAAAGGCGATCGTAGATGCTAATCCAATCTGTATATTGTCCTCCGGGCATCCGGTAAGGAACTTTAGGAACGCCTATAGGCATGACTTACTCCGTTTTTAATTAGTCTATTAGTCATTAATCATTGGTCATTAGTCATTAGTCATTGGTCATTAGTCATTGGTTATTAACAAAGGACGAAGGACAAAGGACAAATGACAAAGAAAAAATTAAAGGACACTGGCTGGAAGGGGGGGATTTGCGAGTTCTTCTTTCTCAAAAACTCGGTCAATTAGCCCGTATTCCTTCGCTTCGTAAGGTGTTAGATATAACAACCTATCCATATCTTTAGCAATTTTTTCTGGGGGCTGTCCGGTGGTGCGATTTAAAATATCAACCAACGCCCCTTTATTTACCAAAACTTCCCTTGCCCGAATTTGAATATCCGTTGCTTGACCTTGGGCGTAGCTCTTGGGCTGATGCAGGATAATCGAAGAGTGAGGCAAACTAGCGCGGCAACCTTTTGTACCAGCACTGAGAAGCATGGCTGCCATACCCATCGCAGAACCGACGCAGATGGTGTGGATAGGAGGCTTGATATATTTCATGGTGTCGTAGATGGCAAAGGCTTCGGTTTCAAAGCCAATGGGTTCGCCACTGTAACCGGAAGTGCCGGTGGAGTTGATATAGATTTTAATGGGCTTTTCTGGGTCATCGGATTGCAAAAACAGCAACTCAGCCACGATTAATTCCGTGACAGCAGGCACCAGTGGCATCCCAATATAGACAATTCGCTCCTTCAATAAGAGGGAAGGTAAATCTGGCGGTGGTGTCCGGTAAGAGCTATCGCCGTAATATGGGGCTTGAACAGCTTTGATTGGGGAAATGTCCATAGCAACTGATCGCCTGAAACTATGCCGTTAACTGTAATACATCCTAGCGCGATGCACGCTTCCCTCAAGGTGCGGATTTCTCCCTAATGCTTCAGGTGGCTTTGCATCTGCCAATGTTTGGCTTCTAAGATATTCTGATTATATTCATGTATTTGTGTTGGATAGGTTTTCCGTAGAGCTAAAGTGGTGCTTTGAAGTTATTTATTAATATGTATATCCTGAATAAGGACTTTAAGTTATGAAGGTTAGCTTGCAGCCTGCCTTGAATGATGGTAATTTGGACGCGAATCAACTGAATAGTCAACGTCAGTTGGGAATTTCGATTTCAGCGATCGCAGAGACTCAAGACCGCCATGTGCCCTTAAATTTATGTTTAATTCTGGATCACAGTGGTTCTATGAATGGGCGATCGCTAGAAACGGTTAAAAAAGCAGCGAATCGTCTGGTAGATAGACTTAATCCTGGCGATCGCCTCAGTATTGTAGTTTTCGATCACCGTGCCAAAGTCTTAGTACCTAGTCAAAGTGTCGAAGATCCAGAAAAAATCAAACAGCAAATCAACCGCCTAGCAGCCGATGGTGGGACTGCGATTGATGAAGGATTGGGTTTGGGGATTGAGGAGTTGGCGAAGGGAAAGAAAGATACTGTTTCCCAAGCCTTCTTATTAACCGATGGTGAAAATGAACATGGTGATAATAATCGTTGTTTGAAATTTGCCCAATTAGCTGCTAGCTATAATTTGACTTTGAACACTCTGGGCTTTGGTGACAATTGGAACCAAGATGTTTTAGAAAAAATTGCTGATGCTGGTTTAGGTACTTTATCTTACATTCAAAAGCCGGAAGAGGCAGTGGATGAGTTTAATCGCCTGTTTAGCCGCATTCAAACAGTGGGATTGACTAACGCTTATCTGTTATTGTCTCTGATGCCCCATGTCCGGCTAGCGGAACTTAAACCCATTGCTCAAGTTTCCCCAGACACAATTGAGTTACCACTGCAACAAGAAGCTGATGGACGTTTCGCTGTGCGGTTGGGAGATTTAATGAAAGATGCAGAACGGATAATCTTAGCTAATATTTATTTGGGACAATTGCCAGCAGGTGAACAAGCGATCGCTAATGTGCAAGTCCGCTACGACGATCCAGCTGCCAACCAGGTAGGTTTAGTTACACCAAATATCCCAGTTTATGCCCATGTAGTGAGAAACTACCAAGCAGATCCGAATCCCCAAGTGCAACAGTCTATTTTGGCATTAGCTAAATATCGCCAAACCCAGCTAGCCGAAACGAAATTGCAACAGGGCGATCGCAGTGGTGCAGCGACAATGTTACAAACGGCTGCTAAAACTGCTCTGCAAATGGGAGATACTGGGGCAGCGACGGTGTTGCAAACTTCTGCCACTCAGCTACAATCTGGTGGAGATTTATCTGAAAGCGATCGCAAGAAAACCAGAATTGTCTCCAAAACAGTTTTGCAAGATACCCCTCCTCAATGAAAGTTAAATTGCTCTCGGCGTTAAATGACAATAATGTTGATCTGGCTCAAACAAGTAGCCAACGTCAACTAGCAATGACGATTTTTGCGATCGCTGGCGAGTTTGACCAAAATCTCCCCCTTAACCTCTGCCTGATTCTGGATAGAAGTGGTTCTATGCATGGACAACCGATTAAAACGGTGATTCAGGCAGTGGAAGGATTAATAGATCGGTTGAAAGTTGGCGATCGCATTTCAGTTGTGGCTTTTTCCGGTTCTGCGGAAGTCATTATCCCCAACCAAGCGATCGAAGACCCCGAAAGCATTAAATCCCAAATTAAAAGCAAACTCAGCGCTAGTGGCGGCACTGCGATCGCTGAGGGTTTGGAATTGGGAATTACAGAACTGATGAAGGGCACAAGAGGAGCAGTTTCCCAGGCGTTTCTGCTGACAGATGGGCATGGTGAAAGCAGTTTGCGGATTTGGAAGTGGGATATTGGGCGAGATGACAATAAGCGCTGTCTCAAACTGGCGCAAAAAGCTGCCAAACTGAACCTAACTATCAACACTTTCGGATTTGGCAATAGCTGGAATCAAGATTTGCTAGAAAAAATAGCCGATGTCGGTGGTGGTACTCTAGCTCATATTGAACATCCTGAACAAGCTGTGGAGCAATTTAGCCGACTCTTTGGAAGGATTCAGTCAATTGGGCTAACTAATGCCTACTTGCTGTTATCTCTAGTGCCAAATGTCCGATTAGCAGAATTGAAACCCATTGCCCAAGTTGCCCCAGACACAATCGAGTTACCAGTGGAACGAGAAGCTGATGGTAGCTTTGCTGTACGTTTGGGAGATTTGATGCAGGATGTAGAACGGGTAGTTTTGGCAAACATTTATTTGGGACAATTGCCAGAGGGGAAACAAACGATCGGGCATCTGCAAATTCGCTATGATGACCCATTAGTTAACCAAGAAGGCTTACTTTCCTCCCTGGTGCCGGTGTATGCAGATGTGGTGCGGACATATCAACCAGATTCTAATCCCCAGGTGCAACAGTCTATTTTGGCATTAGCGAAGTATCGCCAAACCCAGTTAGCCGAGGCGAAATTGCTACAAGGCGATCGCACTGGTGCAGCCACAATGCTGCAAACGGCAGCCAAAACCGCTTTGCAAATCGGAGATAAAGGGGCGGCGACAGTATTGCAAACTTCCGCCACTCGCTTGCAAGCTGGGGAAGAACTTTCCGAAGCAGACTTGAAGAAGACTAGAATTGCATCAAAAACCGTTTTACAGGAATAGTAAAAATCCAGCGTTGCTGATTAACGGCATAAAAGTTTCGCGCCAAGGCGCAAAGCGAGAAAAATATTTTATTCCTCAATTGAGCAAGAAAGTAGTCGCATATTCCTAACTTATTGATTAACAACCACCGAAGAGTTTGACTTATGCTGATCCAGAAGATTGTCCAAGAATGCAAGACATTCCTGAAGACAAACTAATAGAAATTTATGACCTAATTCACTACTTTCGGCTAGGTTTAAGTCAAGAACATACACAACCCCTTGCGGTGAGCGAAGTCGAACCGCGCACCCCTGGTTTATTGAAAGGGCAACTCGGCAATGCTTTCTTTCAACCACTGCCAGAAGATGAACTCCAGCATCATACGTATGAGTGATATCGATAAACAATGGGAGAATTTCAAAAAGGAATTTTATATTGGGTATAAATTTTCTGGAGAGATTACAAGGATAAAGCGTTTTGGTATTTTTGTGTACCTTGGCTATCAAGTCATTGATGGTTATAAACTAAGCGGAATTATAGATATTGCTACAAAACCCGATTATCATTCATCTGGTTTACCGACAGACACTACTTTGTGGCCAAAAGTTGGTCAACAAGTTCATTGTAAAGTCATCGCTTACTGGGAATACAACAAGGAAGTAGATTTAACATTGGTTTAATAAAAAACATAAATTTTTTGTGTCTTCCATCCTCTAGTGTTGTTAAGCGAGAACGTTGCTGCCGCAGAGAGTAGTAATTTCTAATCAAGCAAAGGTTTTATAGCAATTTTAATTTTTTACTTGTGCCCAATTTTATAAGCAAATTCCTGTTCAGGTACAAGAATACTATGTATTTGGTACTCACAATCAGTGTAAGTAGTTGAGCTTATGAGCTTGTAGAGTAGGTGTCTTACCTACTCTAGCAACTCATAGCGATCGCTATTCAACAGAACTGAATATCAATCTTCTCCTTTGATATCCTGGGGTACGAAACTTGGTAAGTCAGTAGTGTCAACCGCAAAGACGAAAAATTTGTTTGGGTTGTCAATACCCGGCGCTATAGTACCTACGAAGTCGTTGTCATTGGCGATAAATAACGTATGCTTTTTCACACGGTTGATAACCACATCTTCTCCGAAGGCTAAACCTTCAAGCTTGGCGGGAATGTCCTCTTCTTTGATGCCGTTTTGAGTTAGCGCAGTCACCACATCAAGGAACAGGGTTTTGCTAACCGCCTTGCCAACAAGGTTGCTTTCCCCGGTGATATTGCTTACTTCTTGAGCATTCGTCAGATCGATCCGATATATTTTCTTGAAGGCAGCCTTTGAGCCGTCGCCAAAGCCCTTGCCATCGCGTTCATCTACTAAGAATTCGCGATCGCTGATTGCCAAAATCTCGCTGACGGTGGGATACTTCGGTTTAGCCAAGGTGCCAATATTATCTAGCTGATAAGCGTATTCCTGGGTGACACCTGTTTCTATGTCAATCTTAACGATTCTGGTATAAGCACCATTAGTACCACCGTCTTGGAGCAGTGGACTCTGCAAAATGCCAACCAGGGTTTTACCGTTGGGAGTAATCGCAAGTCCTTCCATGCCTTTGTTAGCAACCCTACCAGACGTGTTGCCAGTGATTTCTGTATCACTAACGGGACTTAAGTTGCTGACTGCAAACTTGCTAGGTAGGTTAAAGACCCTAATCCGCTTACCTGTATTGCGGTTAAATTGATATACATAAGGGCCATATTCATCAGAGATAAATATCTCCTTGCCATTATTGGATACACGCACCCCTTCAGGGTCGAAACGGGCATTGTTGGGATATGTCGAGATTTGAGTGGGGTTGAAGTTGTCTGAGCGTCCAGTGAAATAGTTTTTATTCTTAGTATTCAAAGCTGGGACACCACTGCCTAAACCCAATCCCGCACCATTCCCATAGTAAAGAGGCTCATTGCTGAATAGCAGAGTCGTGTCAATTAAGGAAGGGGTAAGTGTGAAAGGCAACGCTGAACCAATCTTGCTTGGTGAGAGTTTCACTTTGATAGTTTGGAAGCGGTTGATATAGGATGCTGTGTCACTGACAGCGCTGTTGTATGACACGGCATTTGGCCCTCGGTCTGGGATAGCGATAAAGGTGTTACAGCCAGCGTAGGCCAATCCCGACCCTAAACCACCCAATAGGTTGCCCGGAACGCCGTTTTCAAGGGGAGCAGATGTTTTGTTGGAGCGATCGCTAATATTACCATCTAGACTCCCAATTGCAATTAATTTAACCTCTGCATTGGCGGCAGGAGCCACAGCAAATAACGTCAACAAGGACAAAATTAGACTTTTGTTGAGCATATCAGTTCTATATTCTAAAAGACAGTATTTATTGAGGAATATTGCCAGTTTTTTTACTTTTACTAGTATCTATTTTTCATAGTTAAGCGAAAACTAAGCTTAGATTAAGCAAAGGTTATTAAAGCCCAGATAAAAACCCTCAGTAGTAGTATTCTCAATCTGCTAGCGAGATAGAAAAACCACACAAAAGCATAGGATTTAACGGTAACTGAATAGGAAATAAAGGGTTTAAAAAACTTAACTAAATACGACTTGCTACTACCAAAACATAACCAAAAATTACTGATGGCTTAACTATTGACTATCAATATTTTTATTTGATGGTTATCCTAATTATAGAAAAATTGCATGAAACCTAGCAAAAATCAAGGGTATCTATTAAGTCTTTTGTTCCTAAGTAGCTTGAGTGCAAATATACAATCAGTTAGCGCTCGAACTACCAGCCCCGTTGGTAACTTACAGGGTGGGGCAGCTTTATTACCCACAGGTCAAACTATTACACCCGCAGCAGCACCAGGTTCAACGTTTGCACCTTTAGCAACTGGTTTGCGTACGGATGATAATGCTGATGCGGCTGAAGCAGTAAGCACAGCCCTCAGCCCTGATGGAAAAACTTTACTGGTGCTTACCAGTGGCTATAATCAAAACTTCAAAAATGAAAACACGGGCAGTACTTTCACTTATCCTGTATTAGACCCACAAACTGGCAAGTCAAGTAGTACAACAACTCCAAAAGCAGAATGGGTTTTTGTCTATGATGTCAGTAGCGGGAAGTTGGTTAAAAAGCAACAGATTAATATTCCGAATACCTATAACGGTTTAGCTTGGGCCAAAGACGGCTCACGCTTCTTTGTATCAGGTGGGATTGACGATCGCGTCTATGTTTATGCGTCTAACGGCAGCCAGTACCTACCAGATGCCCCCTTTATTTTACTAGGTCACAATTCTAACCAAACTGACCCGTTTCCTAAATATGATGGCGGTTTGTTAAAAGATACGCCAGCGAAGGCTGTGGCAACGGGAGCAGTTGTAGCGGGTATTGCGGTTAGTAAGGATGGCAAAACCTTAGTGGCTGCAAACTTTGAGAATGACTCAATATCAATTGTTGATACTACTACCCGTAAGGTAACTAAAGAAATTAAGTTTTTTAGACCAGGCGATAAAATAGCAACCGGGGAATTTCCTTTTGATGTAGCCATTAAGAGTGCAGAAAACGGTCAAGCTGCTAAAGTCTTCATTAGTAGCCAGCGCGACAACGAAGTCCTTGCTGTTGACATTACTTCTGGACAAATTACGCGTATACCAATTGGTAGCCAACCAAATAAAGTACTGCTCTCGTCTAGCCAAAATCGACTGTATGTAGCTAATGGTAATGATGACTCGATTTCCGTCATTGATACAAATAACAATCGGGTTATTCAAACCATCTCTTTGTCTCGCCCTGGTGAGAAATATAAAGGTGCAAATCCTAACTCTTTAACCCTCAGTCCAGATGGACGAACACTTTACGTTACTCTAGGGGGCGAGAATGCGATCGCTGTTGTGGACTTGCAAGGTGGTAGAGTAAATGGACGCATCCCCACTGGCTGGTATCCCAATTCTGTAAGCGTCAGTCAAGATGGTCAAAGACTTTACGTTGTCAATGCCAAGAGTAATTCTGGCCCCAACCCCGCAGGAAACCTGACAACTACAGCAGGACTAGCACGCAATACTAATTTTAAAAATGAGTACAACTGGGCTTTAGAAAAAGCTGGTATCTCAATTATTCCAGTGCCCAAGGGTGCGACTCTGGGTACACTTTCAGCGCAAGTGGATAAAAATAATGGTTTCTACAATCGCCGTCCTGACCGGACGATGAGGTATTTACAAGGCAAAATTAAGCACGTTATCTACATAGTTAAAGAAAACCGTACTTATGACCAAGTACTTGGTGACTTGCCTGTCGGTAATGGCGACCCAACACTTACCTTGTTTCCCAACAATATTTCACCAAACCATCACAAGCTATCCTTTGGCTTCGCAACTTTTGATAATTTTTACGACAGTGGCGAATCGAGTGGAGTTGGTTGGAACTGGTCTACCTATGGTCGTACTACAGATTACACCGAAAAAACTCAATCAGTTCTTTACGGTAACGCCGGCTTTAACGGCTTAACCTACGATTACGAAGGTACAAATCGGAATATCAGTCTCGCACTGTCCCAAACTTCCTCAAATAAATCGCCAATCAATACCCGTATCACAGGTATTTTAGATCCTTCTGGGCATTCTTCCATATTGCCTGGAGACAGGGATGTTGATGCTCCTGAAGGTGATGGTAATCTCCAGCCGGATGCCATTGGTGGTTATCTGTGGGATACAGCGCTACGTGCTGGCAAGACTGTACGTAATTACGGTTTCTTTGTTGATAATGCAGTTCCCTACACTACTAGCCAAAGCGATCCTACTAAACCCGATCCAAAAAACCCGACTTATATCCCCATCTCCCCAACTCCTTACGCTGACAAGATTCCTCAAGCTCCTGTTACCAAAACTGTACTGTTGGATAAAACCGACCTTTACTTCCGGTCATTCGATCAAAATAATGCTGATACTTATTTGTACAGCGAATGGGAAAGGGATCTGAAGCAAAATGGACTACCCAATTTAATGCTTGTGCGTTTATCTCACGATCATTTTGGCTCCTTTGGTACTGCTTTGGCTGGACTAAATACTCCTGAATTGCAAATGGCAGATAATGACTATGCTATTGGCAAATTGGTAGAGAAAATTTCTCATCTGCCGGAGTGGAAAGAAACGGCAATTTTCATCATTGAAGATGATTCCCAAAATGGGCCAGATCACGTTGATTCTCACCGTTCTTTAGCCTACATTATTTCGCCCTACACAAAACGGGGTGCGCTCGTCAGCACTAACTACAACACCATTAGTGTATTGCGGACAATGGAGGATTTGTTAAACATTGGCTATTTGGCAATTACTGATGCTAATGCTGAACCAATGTCAGATGCTTTCACTAGAGAACCCAATTTTGAACCTTACACAGCTATTGTGCCAGGTAACTTGTGTACCAATCCTGTAGATCCAAAACTAGTACCAGCTTGCCAAGATCGCAATGTTGAAAAGACAGCAGCTATGCCGATTCTAAATCCTAAAAAATGGTGGGCTGCTATGACCAAGGACTTCAATTTTGTAGGTGAAGATAAGCTCGATCCAGAAGAGTTCAACGAAATTCTCTGGGCAGGAATTAAGGGCGATGGCATTCCTTATCCTGAAGAACGTAACCGTAAAGACTTGCGGCAAAATCGCGCTCAAATGCTAAAGCATTGGGAATTAAGTCAAAGAGATAACTCTACTGAAGCGAAGAAGTAAGTATTAGAGGTTGGATATAAAGACGTAGCACTGCTACGTCTTTACAAGGATTTTAATAGGTCAATTTTCGTGTGATTGCCTGTTTTTGAATTGATAATAAATGGTGTGAGGATTACAGAAAAATGGTCAAAATGTTTTGGAAGTGGTTGCCGATTTGTCCAGTGACTTTGGGGCTCTTCTCGGTAATCACTACCACAACTGGGGCGATGCCTGCGGCGGGCGATGCCAACGCACTTCCAGCTAAAACGGGAACTGTTCAAGAATCAGCAGGACAGGTAACATCTGTTTCTCAACTGTCGGATGTACAGCCGACAGATTGGGCATTCGGTGCATTGCAATCTTTGGTGGAGCGTTATGGGTGTATTGCAGGTTATCCTAATGCAACTTATCGCGGTAATCGGGCTTTAACTCGTTACGAATTTGCGGCTGGAATTAATGCCTGTTTAGATCGGGTCAATGAACTAATTTCAACTGCAACAACTGACATCGTTAAAAAAGAAGATTTAGCAACTCTGCAAAAATTACAAGAACAGTTCGCGTCTGAATTGGCAAGTTTGCGGGGTCGAGTAGATGCTTTAGAACCTCACTTAGAAACTCTGGAAAAACAGCAGTTTTCAACCACGACAAAACTTCATGGTGAGGCAATTTTTGCTCTATCAGGGTTTGCATCTGGACAAGATGCCGATAATGCTGATATTCCGAGAAGCACGACTTTTGGCGATCGCGTTCGCCTCAACTTTGACACCAGTTTCACTGGACAAGACTTACTCCGAGTTCGCTTACAAGCCCTTAACCTCAATTACTTCTCTAGTGAAGGTGGCACTGGAACTAGATTACCAGAAGGGACTCTAGCTTTTAATGCAGAAATTGGAGATGAAGATCCTGAAAATAATCAAGTTGGAGTTGAGACACTGTATTACAGATTTCCTCTAGGCAAAAAAACCGAAGTTACTTTTTTTGCCAACGAAGGGGAAGTTGAAGATTTTGTGGATACAATCAACCCCTTTTTGGATGGGGATGAGGGAGCCAGTGGTGCTTTATCCAAGTTTGGCAGTCGGAACTCAGTTTACTACTTTTTACCTGCTGGAGCCGGAGTTGGGTTGACACACCGCCTCTCTGACCAGTTGGAGTTGAGTTTGGGATATTTGTCTAGTACAGCATCAAACCCCAACGCTAACAGAGGTTTATTCAATGGTTCTTACGGTGCGATCGCTCAATTGACTTTCCAACCTAGCGATCGCCTCAGTATCGGTTTAACTTACGTCAACGCCTACAATAACTTGGGTGAAGATTTGGCAATCCCAGGTACTGGTAGCCAAAAGGCTAACTTGGGCTTAGTTACTGATTCGCCGACTTCCACCAACGCTTACGGCTTGGAAGCATCCTATCAAGTAAATTCCGGCTTTTTGATTAATGCTTGGGCTGGCTTTGCCAAAACCCGCGTTTTGGGCCTAGGGAATGCCGATATTTGGAATTATGCAGTTGCTTTAGCTTTCCCGGATTTGGGTAAAAAAGGCAATCTCGCGGGGATTGTTGTGGGTATGGAGCCGAAAGTAACCGGTGCTGATGAGGCGATTGCGAATGTATTTACGGAGATAGTTGCACCGCAAAACCGCGACTCTGCTCAAGACAGAAATACCTCTTTACACGTTGAGGGTTTTTACAGCTATGCAGTTTCAGACAATATTACCATCACCCCTGGTTTAATTTGGCTGACTGCTCCCAACCATGACGATCAAAACAGTGATGCTGTACTGGGAGTTATTAGAACTACCTTTACCTTCTAAATTCTGCTGTGGTTTTATTCAAGACAATTGAAGGATTTGTTATGCACAAAATACGATTGAGTTCCATCTTTTTCAGATATAGTCTGACCTCTGTTATATTATTAACAACACTTTCTGCTGGGTTAATTCGCCCAATCAAAACCCTAGCTGAATGCACCCCTGGTACTAATAACTGCGAGAAGAAAACAGATAATTCTTCCTGTGATTCTAGAAATCCACACAACTTGGTTGCAGACACTGCAAGAATGCGAAGAATTAAGATTGCTTGGGATGTATGTCAAAAAAATGATTTTTATCAAGTAAGTTGGGGCAACGATAAAGATGATATGACGCAAATTGATGACCCAACAGCACGTAGTTGGACTTATGTGGGAGCCAGGGATCTTGTTAAGTACACATTTAAAGTCCGTGGGTGCAATGCTCGTCCTACTCAAGATGCTGCTCAAGAACCAGATTGCACCCCTTGGACAGAATTACTTGTAACAACACCTGATTGGTAACTCTTGCTGGTTGTTTCTAGAGATCACTTACACAAATCTATTTTGAGGATAATCGATATGAAATTGTTTCCACAATTAGCGATCGCTACTAGTCTTGTTTTGAGTTTGGCTATCTTAAGCACTAAATCCGTATCGGCTGCAATTGTTAATTATGCTTTCAGTGTTGATAGTTCTACAGCTAAGGGGAACGGTTTATTTAGCTTTGATGACTCAACTTTCAGTAATGATAATATCCCGGTAGCGCCACTTCAGGCGTTGACTTTTCAATTTGATAATGACCCCAATATTTATACTGCAAAGGATGATATTGAATATCCAGATTATCCCGTTACATTTCCAACAGTGTCATTAGCAGATAACGCATCGATTGGATTGCTGTACAACTTCCTTGACAAAGTTAATCCTTCTAAAAGTTACGAAATTGCTGGAACATTATTTTCCGTATCCTCCGAAACTCCTGATTCCGGTACAGTTTCTTATCGAGAAGTACCTGAACCTAGTACTTTAGATAGCACACTTCTGGTTGGCGGCATTGGCTTGTTCTTGAACAGAAAGTTAAGATCGATCAAAAAGATTAAAGCTTAATTTTCACTTAAGAGAGTGTAATATGGTTGTATTCGCAACTGCATATACTCTCTTAATAATCGTATAAAAAACAAAATATCCATGAAAATTACTGACATTCATCATATAGCTATTATTTGTTCTGACTACAATCGCTCTAAAAGTTTTTATGTCGAGACTTTAGGCTTTTCGATTATTGAAGAGACTTTTCGTGCCGAAAGGAATTCTTATAAATTAGATTTAAAAGTTGGCGAAAATGGTCAGATAGAGTTATTCTCTTTTCCCAATCCTCCGCAACGATTTAGTAGTCCAGAGGCTTGTGGGTTAAGACATCTTGCTTTTAAAGTTGACAATATTGAGGAAACTGTTTTTTACTTAAACTCCCAAGGTGTAGAAACAGAGAATATCAGAATTGACGAAATCACAGGTAAGAAATTCACTTTTTTTAAAGATCCAGATAATTTGCCGTTAGAAATTTATGAAAATTAGAAAATATAAATTTTTTGATTAAATAATTGTAGATAAATAGCAAATGAACAAGCTATTTGGTAAAATTCTCAAATGTTTGAAAATATATGTAAATTTTTAGCTGAAAATTTCTCCAGCGACTTCGCCACTTGGTTATTAGGCGAACCCATTACCTTAACCGAATTAAGTCCAAAAGAATTATCTATCGAACCCATTCGTGCTGATGCCTTAATCCTGCTACAGTCGGAGCAAACCATCTTGCATTTGGAATTTCAAACCCAAGTCGATGCAGAAATTCCTTTTCGGATGATTGACTATCGATTGCGAGTGTATCGCCGTTTTCCCCACAAATCAATGCATCAAGTTGTAATTTACCTCAAGCAGACAAATTCGGATTTGGTGCAACAAAATACATTTACAATTGCTGGAACACGCCATGAATTCACAGTTGTCAGACTTTGGGAACAACCAACCGAAGTATTTTTGAGAACACCTGGACTTTTACCTTTGGCAGTGTTGAGTAGTACAATTGAACCAGAAGTTATACTAAATGAAGTGGCGCGTGAAATTAACGGTATTACAGAATCAAGAACTCAAAGTAATATTGCCGCTTCCACGGCTATTTTAGCTGGTTTAGTATTAAATAAAGAGGTTATTAGACCAGGGCAAACGCATCTTATTTACTAATAAAAACTAAGGGAGATTCCAAAATGACATAGATAATTGCAAAAATCGGTGAAATGATAAATAAAATAAATCAAATATTTTTCAAAATTTGAATTAGCTTATCTTCAACTGAATGACTAATCGTCAATACTAAAATAATTCAATTATGAGCTACATAAGAATATATTTACTTAGAGAATAAATAAAACTTTTATGTAAAACATTCAACTCAAGTTTTGATGTACTATTTTAAGCTAACGCTAAAATACTTAGTAAGTATTTGTTATCCATCGCCGCGAGAAACTGTTTATTTTTGATTCCACGTTTGACACGCTTCTCTTGACTTAAAAGATTGACTGCAAGATGTCTGAGAATTGCAAAATTATGTGGGGCATTATCTTTTCTAATTCGACAGTCATCTTCTCTTAAGGCAACATCCAATAGCCAATGCAATGAATTTTCAATTCCCCAATGACTGCGAATAGAATTACCAAACTGTTTAGCATCTGACTCAAGGCTACTGATAAAATACCGAGTTTCAAACCGTTGTTTCACCATTGAATGAACGGACAGATTCTACCATGCCAACACTATTAAAATTTGACCAAATTGAATCTGGGTTAAGCCGAGATTCAATTTGAGAGAACATTACGTAATTGCGGATTTCATGACGACCATGCCCTGTTTCTTCTGTTTTATACGTGCTATGTGCAATCCCCTCAAATCCTGTAGCTATGCCTGAAGAGAATAGTTTTTCTACTTCATCATAAAGATTTCCTTGATTCTTCTTTAACCCAATTACATAATCTGCATTTTGCTGTGTGATTAGCTTCACAATCTCCTTCTGGCAGCCAATTGCATCAATGGTCACAATACATCCTGACAGTTCTAATACCTTTAATAATTCTGGAATTGCTGTAATTTCATTTGATTTTTGATCTACTTTTACTTGTCCCAGCACTAATTTATTTGTAGTTGCCCAGGCACTTACCATTATAATTGCGCTTTGGTCACTACTTGTATCATAAGAACCACGTAAAGTTTTCCCATCAAGCGCGACAACTTCACCATCAGTTATCTTCTGTATTGATTTCATCCAGCTCAGAAAACATTCCTGGAACTGTTGAGGATTTATTTGTGCAAATACTCTTGCAAATGTATCGTGGGACGGAATCCCATTTGGTAATTCTAAAAATGTTTTTAACCATTCATACTTTGCACAACCATAAGTCTCTACGGCTACCCAACCATCCGCACCACAAATCACAGCACATACGGCAATGGTCATGATATCGATTAATTTATGTCGTTTGGTGCGATCTACTCGTGGATCTTGTATCACCGCAAAATGGTCAGCAATCGTAATTTTGGGTTTCAGCTTCATAGAGAGGAGAATAAGAACGTAATTCTTCTTTCTGATAAATGTGAGAATACCACGTTCAATGAAGGCCAGCCGTCCTCACTTTCACAGCATCTGTAAAAGTCACTTTGATCGGAAGGGCGATGGTGTAACCGTCCTTCCCGGCGGCGATCGCATAAATTGAGCTTTTCTTTGTGCTGATCTTCTCATAATTCCTAGTCATTAATCTAAAACTATTGAGAATCAGACTGTGAGAAAACCTACGCTAGAAGAGTGGAGAACTGACCGTGAAAGCTCAGGCAGCCGTCGGCTGCCTCTAACTCCCCCCTCGTAATGATTATCATTTTTATAACGAGTGAGATTTAATTTCCTCAAAGCCTTATGTAGTTTGAGTCTTGGTGTATTTCGCCCCATCAGTGAGAGGTTAGAGTGATTGCACTTTTGTCAAGAGGGTGCGGGAAAAGGCGATAAATCCAGCTTGGAGACTGGTTTTCGCAGGGCTTTAACTACTCCTAAATCTTGATTTTCTTTGGCAGCGAAGTACTGAATTGGGTCATCCGCCTTACCTTTGTCATAGGCGACGCTAAAATGATATAAACCACGAAAAATCATCTCTAAAGAAATGCGGTCAAATGGCAGAGATAATTCGTCTGCAACCGCATCTCCCAAGTCAACCAATACTGCATAAAAGAGCCAAGTTGCCCACACTTGTAACTTCACACCATTAATAGAACCAGTCCATAAATACGAAAGTCCCAATAAACGTTTGACCACATAGAAAGCTTCTTCAATCCTCCATCTTTTCCGATATAAGTCAGCAACAACGTAGGGAGGTAATATTTGCGGGTCTAGGACAGAAGTAATGTAAGAATAGCTAGTTTTACCGACTTTTATTTCAATTAGACGTAAAGTCAGTACTGGTGCGCCACGACGAATAGTACCAAGTTGAATTAATCGGTCTTTAAGCGAATGGTCATAGCTAAAAATCTTTAAGTATTTAATAGATGCTTTAACTTTTAAACGTGTAACAAAATGAACTTCTTGGTTAATAAGTTGTTGCAAAAATTGAAAATGATAAAAACCTCTGTCAAGTAAAATCAGAGTTTTAGCAGGCAGTAAATTTAGTAATGCCGCTTCAAAATTAGTGTCTGATGCTGCGGGATTAGTGTGAAACCAAACTTCGACAGGTAAGCGAGTTACCAAATCAATAATTGTACAAATCTTACCTGCTAGTTGCCCTGCTTTCAAGTCTTCCAGGCTTTTTAACTTCCGAAATAAAGCTTCTAGAGTTGACCCATCAGCAATCCAAATTCGTTCAAAATTACGCAGTGTAAACTTAACACTATCTGGTAGTGGCCGCCTGAGCCGTTGCTGCCAATTAAATTGCAATTGAGGGAGCAGATCTTTAAATACTCGCTCAAATAATTCAGATGGAAATACTAAAAATCTTTCAGAAAGAGATTGTTGGGCAACTTTAGTAACAGGACACCATAATAAACCTTCTCGTGCTAACAGACGATTCAACTCTTGAATGCCAGGAACTTGTCGCCACAACAGTGTTAATACTGCTGCCACCATTAAGGATAAATTCAGAATTCTATCTCGTAATCCTAATTGCTTGTAATATTTTTGTTGAGCAAAAACTGCTGGTGTTAATAAAGCTTCTAAGTGTTGAGAAATCGCCTCATTATCTATAGTAGGAGTATTATGTTTGTGCGCGTGGTCAGAGTTTTGTTTTTGTCGCTTGGGCATAATGGTAGACCAAACTTTTCATTACCTCATTTGATAATTGAATTTACCTAACAATGCTGCCCACTTTTTACGTCGTTACAATACTTTTTCATCTCCTATAAAAGCAGTTAAACATTTTAAAGATAATGATAATCAAATATAGGTGGGGGAGGAGGTGAGCGTCGCTCACCTCCTCCCCCTACCCTCAACACGATTATCATTCTTGTTTAAGATTTTTTGAGTATTTTAACTGATTGACAAAAAACACTTTGTTCTAACCTCTCACGGATGATTTCGCCCTGATTCAGGCTCGTCAATATTTAGATGCGTTTGCCCTGGTTATTAGACGAGTTTTGAGGTCAGACATTATGCGCGAGTCAGCGATTTATCAAGATATTTTACAAGAAGGGAAAGCTGAAGGGAAAGCTGAAGGGAAAGCCGAAGGGAAAGCCGAAGGGAAGGCTGAAGGGAAAGCTGAAGCTTTACTTGAAGTGGCAAGTAACCTTTTTAATACTGGTATGCCATTAGAACAGATAGCAAGATTGACAGGGTTATCAATTGAGCAGTTACAGTATTTGCAGGTAAGCAAATCTGGTGATTCAAAATAAATAATCGGTGCAGGTTGACTGCACCGATTGCACAATTTATATTTAATTGCACCGAACATTTCCCTCACGCCAATGCTGATGCTTGGGGTTTGGCAAAAATCATTCTTCCTGCGGTGGTTTGCAAAGCACTGGTGACTACTACTCGCAGTTCACCACCCACATAATTGCTGCCTTCTTCAACTACTACCATCGTGCCATCATCTAGGTAGCCAATACCTTGACTGGGTTCTTTGCCTTCCTTGAGAATTTTTAAATCCAGGTTGTCGCCAGGTAAATAACTGGGACGGACGGCATTCACTAAATCATTCACATTCAAAACAGGGACTTTCTGAACGCTGGCTACTTTAGACAAGTTGTAGTCGTTGGTTAGCAATGTACCGCTAATTTCTTGGGCAAAGCGTACCAACTTGGCATCCACTGTGGGGATATCTTCGTAGTCAACTGCATTAATCAAAATGCGATCGGGATATTCTTCCTTAATACGGTTGAGAATTTCTAGTCCTCTCCTTCCCCGCACGCGCTTTTGATCTTTGCTAGCATCCGCTACTTGTTGGAGTTCTTGCAAGACAAATTGCGGTACGAGAATTTGTCCTTCCAGAAACCCTGTTTCTAATAGCGCTTCAATGCGACCATCGATAATGCAACTGGTGTCTAAAACTTTGGTATTAGCTGGTTTTAGCGTTCCTTCCACAACCATCGATTCGACAGTGTTGGGATTAATGAACCGCAATAAACCTCGCCCGTGGGTGTCTGCCAAATTCATACCAGTGACGGAGAGGATAATACTACCGACAACTGCCACAAGCGGCTTAATAAATCCAAAATCCGCGGGGATGGGTAGTAAGAATAGTGGGGCTAACATGAGGTTAGCTAGCAACAAGCCAATTACTAACCCAATGGCACGAGTTAAGATCACTTCCAGAGGCATTTCTTTGACTTGTGATTCTAGACGGCGATATGTCGTCTGGAAACTCAGCCCGATCGCACCACCAATAATAGCGGCAAAGACGGCAACAACTAAGCGTAAAGCTTCTAGATTCGTTACCTGATCGAGAGTGCCATTGGGTAGTAGTTCAGTGCTGTAGAACCCTATTCCCGAAGCTGCCAGGATAAATGAGAAAATGATAATTGCGTCAAGCATGGTTATGTTGTTTTCCTGCAACTGTGTTCACCGACAAACTTAAGTATTTTTTATTTCATCGGTAAGATAAACTAATCAATATTGACTTAGACTAAGGGTTTAGGCTGACAATATCTGCAATTATTATAACTAAAGGCTTTTATCTTAATATTTTTCATTGTTTCTTTGTAAAACGACAAAAATTTGTAAATTAACTGCTCATTTTGCAAGAATTCAGAATCCAGAATCCAGAAGTCAGAATTAAGAAGACTTTGATACCCAAACTTAATAATTTTAATAAAATCAAGAAGTTATTGCACGCTTGCTTTTACGATTATTCTGGCTCCTGACTCCTGACTCCTGAATTCTTTCTTCATTTTCATTGTCTCTAATTCGCAGTTGGCTTAACTTAAACCTTTTCTCAAAATGAGTCAAAAATTTAGTGTTTCTGGAATTGCGAGTTCTGCTTATGTGCATATTCCCTTTTGCAGACGGCGATGCTTTTATTGTGATTTCCCGGTGTCTGTTGTGGGCGATCGCTTGCGGGGCGAAACATCTGGTACTATCTCCCAATATGTTGAGGTGCTATGTAAAGAAATTGCCATTACACCAACCTTTGGTCAACCCCTAAAGACAATTTTCTTCGGTGGTGGTACTCCTTCGCTGCTATCAACAGAACAGCTACAACGGATAGTGGGAGAATTGGAGAAGCATTTTGGTATTGCATCTGGGGCAGAGATTTCTATGGAAATTGACCCAGGTACCTTTGATTTAGCGCATATAGTAGGCTATCGCAGTGCAGGTGTGAACCGGGTAAGTTTGGGTGTACAAGCCTTTCAAAAAGAATTATTGCAAAGGGCGGGGCGATCGCACTCAGTTGAAGATATTTTCGCAGCTGTGGAGTTAATCCACCAAGTCGAGATTCCCGAATTTAGCTTAGACTTAATTTCTGGGTTGCCGCATCAGTCTTTGGATCAATGGCAGGATTCTCTAACTAAAGCGGTAGAACTTTTACCCACTCACATTTCCATATACGATCTTACCATCGAACCAGGTACAGCCTTTGGTCGTTACTACAAACCAGGTGATACTCCTTTGCCTACGGATGAAGCCACAGTCAAAATGTACCAGATGGCGCAGCAGGTTTTGACTAGTGCGGGTTATGAGCATTATGAGATTTCCAATTATGCTCAACCTAAGCATCAGTGTCGGCATAATCGAGTTTATTGGGAAAACCGCCCTTACTACGGCTTTGGTATGGGTGCGGCGAGTTATGTTGAGGGGAAACGTTTCACTCGTCCGCGTAAGACTAGGGAGTATTATCAGTGGGTACAAGCTGGCGGTGTAATTGATTGTGATCTTACCCCCCCAAAGGAAGTATTGTTAGAAACGTTAATGTTGGGGTTGCGTTTGGCGGAGGGTTTGAGTTTGGCGGCGTTGGCGGAGGCGTTTGGCGAAGAGAAGGTGGAGGAAGTTTGCAGGTGTTTGCAAGGATATTTTGATAAAGGTTGGGTAGAAGTTACAGAGGGAAGGTTGCGTTTGATTGATCCCCAAGGGTTTTTGTTTTCTAATGTGGTGTTGGCGGAGTTGTTTGAGAAGTTGGGGTGACGAACCGCAGAGGCGCAGAGTCCGCAGAGAGAGGAGGCGAGGTTTATGCAGAAAAATCAAGTTAGAAAAGCTGTAATTCCGGTAGCTGGTTTTGGGACTCGGTTGTTTCCAGCGACTAAGGTTGTGAAAAAAGAACTTTTCCCGATTATTGATCGAGATGGGAGGGCAAAACCTGTGATTCTCGCAATTATCGAAGAGGCAATTAGTGCTGGAATTGCAGAAGTGGGGATCGTGGTGCAACCGGACGATCAAGAAATATTTGCAGATTTATTGAAAAATCCACCCAAAAAAGAACTTTTAGATAAACTTTCACCGCAAAATCAAGAATATAGCCGATATCTTGAAGATTTAGGTAGCAAAGTCACCATCTTATTGCAAGAGGAACAATTAGGTTATGGTCATGCGGTATTTTGTGCTAAAGATTGGATAAAAGATGAGCCATTTCTGTTAATGTTGGGCGACCACATTTATACATCTGATATTGAAAAATCTTGTGCTAGTCAAGTTTTAGGTACTTACGAACAAGTTAATCAAAGCGTTGTTGGTTTAACTACAATGCCAGCAGAAATTATTCATAAAGCTGGTTGTGTTACAGGAGTTTGGCAAGAGTTAAACTCGATTTTATCAGTCACACAACTCTATGAAAAACCTACTATTGAGTATGCACAACAACATTTGCGTGTAGAGGGAATGTCAGAAAATGATTTTTTAGGTATATTTGGCTTATATTTACTTACGCCGAAAATTTTTGACTTTCTAGCAGAACACATCAAGCAAAATTTCCAAGAACGAGGTGAATTTCAGTTAACATCCTGTCTGGAAAGATTGCGTAAGGAAGAGGGAATGACAGGATATATTGTTAAAGGTAACTGTTTTGATACAGGTTTACCAGATGCTTATCGTCAGACAATGATTGATTTTAGAAATTTCTAGATTAATCTGAGTTTCAAAACAAAAAGATCCCCGACTTCTTCAAGAAGTCGGGGATCTGAGCGTCTCAGTAGCCTTTAATTACGAATTACGAATTATGAATTATTTTGCAACAGTTGCTCGCGGATTAGAAACCCTGGCGGCTCAGGAGTTAGAGCAACTGGGTGCCCATTCTGTGGAGCCAGGATTTTGCGGTGTTGCCTTTGAGGGCGATCGCACTTTGCTTTATCGCGTCAACCTCTGGGCTAGGCTACCGTTCCGAATCTTGGTGGATATCCATGAGTTTCCATGCCTTGATGCTAAGGATCTTTATCGCGGCATTCAGACTATCGATTGGCAAAACTATCTTACGCCAGACATGACGCTGGCGGTGAATGTCACAGGCAAAAACGATCACCTCAACCACAGCCATTTCACATCTCTACAGGTCAAAAATGCGATCGTCGATCAGCAGCAGGAAAAGCTGGGTGAGCGTTCAAATGTAGAACTTCATGAACCAGATGTGCGGGTTAATGTTCACATTGAGCGCGACTTTTGTACCGTTAAACTCGATAGTTCTGGAAATAGTCTACACCGCCGAGGCTATCGCCCTGCGGTTGGATCAGCACCTCTCAAGGAATCTCTGGCTGCTGCTCTGATTCAACTTTCGGGCTGGCAGCCAAACCAAATGTTCTACGATCCTCTCTGTGGATCTGGGACTTTACCCCTAGAAGCTAGCTTAAAGGCACTGAACATAGCACCAGGGCTGTTTCGTGAGTCCTTTGGATTTGAAAATTGGCTCGATTTTGATCTGTCCCTTTTAGAAAAGCTGCTCCAAGAAGCTAAGGACAGCCAACTGGATACCCTTCCCGCACCTATTTGGGGAAGCGATCGCGATGAAAATATAATCGAGCAAGCCATTAACAATGCCCAAAACTGTGGCGTTGATAATCATGTATGGTTTTCTCAAATGGAGCTTGCTGATGTTGTCGCCCCCGCAGACAGTGGGATTTTATTCTGTAATCCACCTTATGGCGAACGGCTAGGGCGAGATATTGATTTAGGGGCATTTTATAAACTTTTGGGCGATGTGCTGAAACAACGCTTCAAAGGCTGGACTGCATTTGTGCTGAGTGGCAACAAGGAATTGTCTCAATGCATTGGGCTGAAATCATCCAAGCGAATTGCGGTGTACAACGGAGCGCTGCCTTGTCAGTTAATGAAATATGAGTTGTATTAAGGGCGATTTGTAGTATGGTTTAGCGATCGCTCTCAACTACTTCTGTTAGATCACAAAGACGCGATTCATCGCGTCTTTTGCCTTAACCGAACCACAACCTAAACCTGCTGTTGCATAGCATTGCTTATCTCCATAGACTCATCAGTGATGTTTTTAACACTATTTAATAAAATTAAATTTAGCCAAAAAAAGTTTGAAACTACCTCTGGATATATATTGCAGCAGTTAGCATGGCATCTTTTGAAAAAAGTGGCAGTATAATCGGTGACTGACAATCTGCAATTTATTTATCGCTAAAAGGCAGGGCCATTTATGTCAGATCAATTCACCTTTACTGTTACCAATGATACCGAACAAGCAATTACAGAGTTGTGGGTATCTGTCGATGATGAAGATTGGGCTTCATTTAACTTGAGTGATTCAGGGATTCCATCGGGTGAAACAGTAACAATTGCTTGGGCTGAATATACGAATGATTCGCCCTGTGAATGGTACATCTCTGCTGTATTTGAAGATGAATCAGAAAGTGAGTCAGCCCTATTTAACTTCTGTGAAGAACCAGCTTTAACGTTCGGCTAAATTTCCCATTGCGATCGCCACCGGAAAGTGCGTGTACGCCATCGCGCTTGAGGCATGATTGCATATCGACTCCAGGCATAAAAACCAAAGCCCTGCCTCGAAAGTATCTAGGTAGGGCTTGATATTAAAAATAATGGTGTAAAAGGCAAATGACAGGCATTGGCTGTAATGCTCTATTTGTCGTCATCAAGAAAAAGATTATATGCAAGCTTTCCATACTAATAAGTAGTGATGCCGCAAGGCGATCTATGGAGGCAATTAATCAGAGCTATTTGTCAGCGTTCCAGATTCAGTTATCTTGAAGTTATCTGTAGGGCAGTATTTATTGAGGTTGTCGATGGAGCGTAGTTTACCGCCGCAGGCAGACGCTCCTGGACTCGCTACCGCTACGCTATCGCCCTGGTTCTAGAAGAGGAAAAATGCCAATGCCAGAAAAATCAGGACTGTTCGCGCCAGTTAGACTAGGTTCGCTCGATCTTCCCAACCGCATCATCATGTCTCCGATGTCCCGTCTCCGGGCAACTACTGAGTGTGTACCTACCCCCCTAATGGTCGAATACTACACCCAGCGAGCTTCGGCGGGACTCATTATTACGGAAGGGACGCATCCAAGTCCAATGGGGCGAGGTTACACAACCTGTCCTGGGTTGCACAACGAGGAGCAGGTTACAGGCTGGCGAAAAGTGACAGATGCAGTTCATGCTGCTGGAGGTCGGATATTTGTGCAACTGATGCACGCTGGACGGGTGTCGCATTCCTCCCTATTACCTAACCATGCCCGACCGATCGCACCTTCGGCTGTCCCGGTGGTGTCCGAAGAAGTTCACGTTTGGGATGGCAAAGTCCCTTTCGAGATACCCCGTCCGTTAGAGTTGGACGAAATACCCGAAATAGTAGAGGAGTACCGCAGAGCGGCAGAACTCTCTATTGAAGCAGGTTTTGATGGTGTGGAACTTCATGCAGCAACTGGATATCTACCCAACCAGTTCCAAGTCAGCAGCTCCAACCAACGCACCGATGCCTATGGTGGTACATTGGAGAATCGAACTCGCTTCACGCTCGAAGTAGTCAATGCTCTGTGTAGCGTCCGGGGAGCGGAGCGGATTGGGGTCAAGATTGCCCCCGGCTTCACAGTTAACGACACATTTGATGACGATCCTGCCGAAACTTACACCTATGTCGCAAAATCACTCAGTCCATTGGGTTTGGCATACTTGCACGTAGGGTATGACCAAGGTTACGCCAGAGGAACTGCACCGAAGTTTAACCCCATTGATCTCCTACGTCCCGTTTACCAAGGAACACTGATAGCTGTGGGTGGATTTGATCGACAACGAGGTGATGAAGCAATTACAAGCGCGCGGGCTGATGCCATCGTTTTCGGGCGACTGTTCATCTCTAACCCTGACTTAGTGGATCGGCTACGGCTCAATGCCCCCCTGAGCGAAAGTGATGTCAGAACGTTCTATGGTGGTAGTGAACATGGCTACACAGACTATAAAACCCTGTCGCAACTCCATTGAGTGGCATAACAACGCCCATGCGAGTTGTGTTGCAAAAACTTTTTAAACTACGCAATTTTTCAAAATACTTAAAGCTACCGCCTCCGCTACCTTAATCCCATCGATACCCGCCGAGAGAATTCCCCCTGCATATCCCGCGCCTTCACCAGCCGGATAAAGACCGACTGTATTTAAACTTTGATAATCCTCTTTGCGTTTAATCCGAATCGGTGATGAGGTGCGGGTTTCCACCCCAGTTAAAACGGCATCATCCATCGCAAAACCTTTGATTTTTTTGTCAAAAGCGGGAAGGGCTTCGCGGATGGCTGCGATCGCATAATCTGGTAAACTCTGGCTCAAATCGCCCAAGTGTACCCCTGGTGTATAAGACGGTTTAACAGTGCCCAATGCTGTAGAGGGGCGATGGTTGAGAAAGTCACCTACCAACTGCCCTGGAGCTTCATAAGTTCCACCGCCTAATTCAAAAGCCTGTTCTTCCAAGCGCCGTTGGAAGTCAATTCCCGCCAAGGCATTGCCCGGATAATCTTCGGGTGTGATGCCCACAACGATCGCACTATTAGCATTACGCTCATTGCGAGAATATTGGCTCATCCCATTGGTGACAAGTCGCCCCGGTTCAGATGCAGCTGCAACCACCAAGCCTCCTGGACACATACAAAAACTATAAACAGAACGACCATTTTGACAGTGGTGAACCAGTTTATAATCGGCAGCACCTAAAAGCTTATGACCAGCTTGAGGGCCAAAACGACATTGATCGATGAGAGACTGGGGATGTTCGACCCGAAAGCCGATGGAAAAAGGTTTAGGCTCGATGTAAACGCCGCGATCGTATAGCATTTGGAAGGTATCGCGGGCGCTGTGTCCCACTGCCAGAACTACATAATCGCTGGCGATATATTCCTTACTGGCAAGGGTGACTCCCCGCACTTGTCCATTTTCGATGTTAATATCTTCCACCCGACTTTCAAAGCGAATTTCGCCGCCGAGGGATTCGATTTTGGCACGCATACTTTGGACGATTCCCACCAGTTTGAAGGTGCCGATATGTGGTTTATTGATATAGAGAATTTCTGGTGAGGCTCCGGCGTTGACGAGTTCGGTTAATACCTTACGCCCATAATGTTGAGGATCTTTGACTTGACTGTAGAGTTTGCCATCGGAAAATGTACCCGCTCCACCTTCGCCAAACTGGGCATTAGATTCGGGGTTGAAGTCTGATTTTTTCTTCCAAAAGCCAAAGGTATCAGCAGTGCGATCGCGAACTTTTTTCCCACGCTCTAAAATGATGGGACGGAAACCCATTTGTGCAAGCATCAAACCTGCAAATAACCCACAAGGCCCAGTACCAATGACAATGGGGCGAATCGCCAAATTGCTCGGTGCTTTGGCCACTGGGCGATAACTCATGTCTGGCGTAGCCATCAGATGGGGATCTTTCTTCAGGCGCTTGAGTAGATGAGTTTCTTGAGTTGTTTCTACATCCAGAATATAAACAAGAGCGATCTCTCCTTTCTTACGGGCATCGTAGCTACGCTTGAAGATGGAATAACCGATCAATTCTTCGTCCGTAATTTGCAGCTTTTTGAGGATGGCAGTCTTGATCTCATCTTCAGGATGATCGAGCGGGAGCTTTACTTCTGTTAGTCGTAACATGGCGAGGAGAAATTCATACTATCTATCAAAATTTTAATCAAAGTCACTGTGGTAGAGCTGATGCTTAAACCAGACTGACAGCCGACTCTAACATTCGTATTATCCCAAGTTCAGCATCTATTTCCACTTCCACACCGATTGGCAAGGTAAATTTATCTTTAATATGACCAATCATTGAACCATACCAAGCAGGAATCCCTAAAGGAAGTAGGTGTTGTTGCAATACTTGCATTAATGTAAATGATGGTTCATCCCCAAGACTACATTTAGTGCATTGCCCAAAGATAAAGCCAGTAATTTGATTAAGTATCCCAGCAGTTTTTAATTGCGTCAGCATTCTATCTATCCGGTAAACATCCTCGCCAATTTCTTCCACAAATAGGATGCTTTTGTTCCAAGAAGGTAGATAAGGTGAACCTACCATCGCTGATAGCACTGATAAGTTTCCACCGATGAGTTTACCCGTTGCCTTTCCTGGTGCTATTGTCTCCACCCGCACTTCGCTAGGGTTGAGATTTTGCATAGTCACTGCTTCACCATTAAATAGGATGCGTTTGAAGTAATCGACTGTAAATTGATTCCAGGTAGATGTGGCAACTGGCCCATGAAAAGTAATCATTTTACTACGGGCGTTAATTGCCAACAACAGCGTCGTAATATCGCTGTAGCCGATGATAATTTTTGGATGGGAGCGGATTAGTGAGTAGTTGAGTAGGGGTAAAATGCGATTACAACCCCAGCCACCACGCATAGGGATAATTGCTTTGATGGTGCGATCGCTAAACATCAAGTTTACATCCTGGGCGCGATCGCTATCTTTACCCGCTAAATAGCCGTAACGGTCTAGAATATGCTTCCCCAACTTGACTTTTAACCCTAATTGGGAAAGTGATTGCTGTGCTGCTTCGATATCTTTAGCATCAACAATACCCGCAGGGGCGATTAATCCTACAGTATCACCCACTTGTAGGCGTGACGGTTTGCGGATAATGTTTGGAGATGCCTTACCTTGGGCAGTAAATGATGGTATCTGGGTGGCTAAGGTAGCTAGTCCACAGGTTGTAATAAATTCCCGACGTTTGATATTCATGCTCTTTTTGCCTACAAGCGAAATCCAGCAACTGGGTAAGGTTCAGTGGCGATGCGAACATCTTGACCAAGAGCCACAAGTCTTTTTGCCCGTATCAGGCACCACTGAATCGAGCGCAGCATTCCCCTGTTGCGTCAATCTTCCCAGTTGCTATTTTTTGTTAACGATCGCTTGACTTTTAAGACAGTTGCTACTATTTTTATTAACCCAAGGGTATTGGAGTATAAGTCTGTAGTCAATTCACTTATTTATCCTTTACTAAGTTAGAAAATAGCCTCTGCCAATCAATAGAGTTAACAGTATTGTCTGTCTGTTTTACCTCAAAGGTGATATTACAAGCTGGTGCTATTTTTAGCGCTTGCACGCAAAGTTCTGCCACATCTTCACGGCTGATTTTGCCCTTAATATTATCGCCTTGCTCGAATATTAATTCCTTACCTCCTGGTTCTTCAGTTAAAGCACAAGGTCTAATAATCGTATAAGGAATTCCGCTTTCTCTTAAACTATCTTCTCCCTTCAACTTCCAAGTTAGAATTCCTCCTAATTGGTCATTTAACTTCACTGCTGGCGGTTCTTCATCTAAATTAATGCCAGGGCGACCGGGACGAGTTACGCCTGCTGAACTGACTAGGATAAATTGTGGTAAAGTTGTACCGCCGTAGGCTTTAATTGATTCCAATTGCAAAGTAAAACCACCAGGGGAAAATTTGGGATTCAAAGCCCCATCATATTCAAATTTGCTCAACATCAATTGGTATGAACAAATTCTATTCTGCTCAATAGGCGGCGCATCTTTGACAACTTTTGCCCGAAAGACGGGAATCAAATCTGCAAAGGGAATGTGAACATCTATCCAAGTATTAGCTACTGTGTCAAAAGAATAGCTGTAGCCAATGCCATCCCATTTTGTATCTGTTCGTAGGAATATTTTATAACGTTGTCCATCACCTTTGACGCGCAATTTCACACCTTCATAACCGGATAAGTTGAAGGGCGGATCAAAATTCTTAGTTCTAACAGATGCAAATCCGCCAGAGTTAGCGGTGGAGACATTACCAGCAAACAAAGCTGTATTTTCTACTAATTGAATATTACTGGCACTCACGCCACCCATAACAACATCATCCAACGCCCCCCAGTTATCTTTTAATTCTGCTGATGGCTTGGTGAAATCAAATATCGGTTTTTCGTTTGCTTGGGGTAAATATTTTGCAGCCGCTTGGACTAAGTTTTTGACACCTTGATATTCTACATTTTCTGGGGTGTCGCCAACAATTTCTGGCTGGTAAAATTTAACACCTTGATAATATTTGGCTCTATCGGCTGTATCTCCTTCAACTGGTTGCACGCGCACTGCTGTGCAGCAAACTACAGCTTGGATATCAGCCATAACTAAAGGAGTTAAAGTTTCTGGTTTTGTGATATCCGCAACTACTAAGTCTATATCATTACCTAGAATCGACCGTGCTTTGTCAATGTCTCGAACTAGGGCGCGAACTTTATAACCCCGTTGGAGCGATCGCTGCACCACTCGTTTACCTACACCACCTGTTGCACCTGCTACTAGTATTACACCCACGTTTCTTCCTCCATTGGGTCTATCTTGATTATCCTTTGGACGGCCTTGGATTAACTGCTGTACCCAGTTAAGGAAAGGAATTACCTCAAAGTAAGTCAGGGTTTCGATAAACCTGCCTAAGTCCCATTGAGAACGATTTTTGTCAGTCATATTTGCGTCCTCATAACTACCTCTAGTCTAGCCCAATGAGCTAGTTCCCAGATTTATCACGCATAGTGTAGGCTTCAGGGGAAGAGGAGTGTGGGGAGTGTGGGGGGGTAAGACTTCTTCCCCATCCTCCCACACCTCCCAACCTCCCACACATCCCACACCTCCCACACCCCTTGGATTTCTCACAAGTGAGAAATCCAGGTTATGTTGTCTCTCAGCCAATCCCCACATTTTTAATAGTATGTTTTTCCCGCTTACTGTCGAACTGGAATTAAGATCACAAATTCTGTACCTTGCTCTGTAGAAGAGTTGCACTCGATTGAACCACCATGTTTTTCCACTATAATTTGTCGAGCGATCGCCAGCCCTAATCCTGTACCTTTACCAACACTTTTCGTAGTAAATAAGTGATCAAATATTTTTTGTTTGACTGATTCGCTCATGCCAATTCCATTATCAGCAATCTTCACCTCAACATTTAACTCTTTCAAGGACGTGGTAATTGTAATTCGGTTAGGATGAGATTTAATTTCCTCAAAACTCCGATCTGTATTTGATTCATCCAATGCATCTATAGCGTTCGCTATTAAATTCATAAATACTTGATTTAATTGACCAGGATAGCAAGTAACTAGAGGTAGCATCCCATATTTTTTAATAACCTCGATTGTCGGGCGATCTCCTTGGTCTTTGAGTCGATGCTTTAAGAGCATTAAGGTACTATCAATTCCTTCATGAATCTGAAACTCTACCAGAGATAAAATATCGGATCGAGCAAAGGTTCTTAGAGAAAGGCTAATGTCCTTAAGACGATCGATTCCCTGGTGCATTGATTCCATAAGTTTTGGTAAATCTTTAGCCAGATAATCTAAGTCAATTTCTTCAATGAGTTCTTCAATTTCTGGGTCTGGGTGTGGTAACTTTTGCTGTTGGAGATTCACCAAACGCAGGAGATCATTCATATATTCCTCAATATGAGAGCAACTTCCACTAATAAAACCAATTGGGTTATTAATCTCATGGCCTATGCCTGCAACAAGTTGTCCAAGAGTGGACATTTTCTCACTCTGAATTAGTTGTAGTTGGGTATTTTGTAACTTTTGTAGAGATTGAGTTAATTCTATGGTGCGTTCTTCCACTCTTTGTTCGAGGGTATGGGTAAGATGGGAGATGTTCAAATGTAACTTTAATCGAGCAATGAGTTCTTCTTTTTGAAAAGGTTTGGTAATGTAATCAACTGCACCAATTTCTAGCCCTTTTACTTTATCTGTGGCATCGGCCAAGGCAGTCATAAAAATGACCGGAATATTCTTAGTGATAAAATTGGCTTTCAGTCGGCGGCAAATTTCAAATCCATCAATACCCGGCATCATTACATCCAGGAGAATGAGGTTAGGATCACAGTATTCTGCTTGCTCAATGGCGGATTCTCCATCGGTTGCCATGAGTATTTTCCAGCCACATCCCTGAATTGCTTGTGATAGCACTTTGAGATTATTGGGATTGTCATCTACCAAAAGGATATGCATTGACTTCAAAATAGGTTCGAGCATCATTGATGTGATTTATTTGGTACAAAATAAAAATTTCTCACAGTATAAGGGCTTAAAAGATAAGTTTACTTATCCTCCCTAACTCTATAATTTCGATGTATATAGATCGGCAACAATTGATGGCTGCGCGATCGCTGACTTTTTCAAAAATTCGGGACTCTGACCTAAATTTTTCTTAGGAAGTACCGCACAGGTTAAAGATGGTTGCATTTTAGTAGAAGGTTGATTTGCAACTAACTCGATTTTGCCTTGAGCATTGCGTCTCCAGCCTGTGGCTTGGAGGAGAGTTTCTGGCGTGGTTGGAAGTTGTGTCATGATTTCGCCAGTTTTGCGGTATGCAGAGATATCGCGGATATCAGACCAAGTGCGATCGCTCGTCACTTCTAGATTTGGATTTTGCGGTACACCACCCCGTCCCGTGGCGATAAACCGACTACCTTGATTTGCAGAACAACCACTGGCTATTTGCTGTGATGAATCAGTGACATTCGCTGGTAGTTCCACTAAGCCAGAATTGGGATCGACACCAATATTATTAACTTGAACCGTACCGTTAACCCCAAACTGAGAACTGGCAGTGATATCGTTTTCGGAAGTCAATTGAGGACGATATTTCAGCCCAATAATTCCTTGAGTGGTGATTTGAATATTGCCACCTTTTCCTTGGACTGCATTGGCAATAATGTCACTGTTTTCTAAACCCACGATGTTCGGAGCATTAAGCGTGATATTGCCACCATTACCACTGCCCCCTGCTTCTGCACTGATAAAGCTACCATGACGCATCAGTAGTAGATCCCGCAGTTGTAAATTAGTGTTACCACCACCGCCTGCTTTTGTGGATGCTGAAATACTGGCCCCATTATCAAGTCGTAGGGTGTTCGCCTGAATGTTTAAAGTACCAGCTTTACCGGAGCCAAGGTTTTGGACAAAAACTGTTGCACCATTCCTGATGTTAAGAAGTGGGGTGTTAATCGTGGTGTTACCTGAAGTACCGCTGGAAACTCCAGAAACAGGACGAACTGCCGTACCAATATAGCTGGGATTTTGTGCATCTGTTATACCATTCACATCAATTGATTCAGACGCATTAATAGTCAGTGAACCCGCATTTCCTGAAGAAACTATGCTAGAAGCTGACACTCTGCCGCCAGCTTGAACCGACAGTGTGCGGGTATCGATTTTCAAATTCCCTGCATTACCACGCCCGAATGTGGCAGTAGACAACAGACTAAAATACAAACCCTTTGGCGCTCCCTCATTTGTCACCTGAATTGTATCTGCCTTGACGATGAGATCGCCGCCATTACCTGAAGCGTAGGGTCTTGCTGCTATATTGCCGCCAGCTAAAACAGACAGGTTTTGAGTAGAGATGTTGACATTTCCACCTTTCCCAGTCCCATAGGAAGCAGCTAATATCTGGCTGACTGATCGAAAAGCATTAGGATCGCCAAATGCAAAACCATTCACCCGCATTTGCTCGGCATTGATTGCTATATTGCCACCCGGTGCTGTGCTAAAGGTACGGTTTAAGATATACCCACCCCCGTCAATATTCAACTGTGGGGTGGTAACGATAATATTCCCTGCTGCACCGGAGGATATAGTTTCATTAATTAAACTGCTGGAACTTTTAAAATCAGGAGACTTGCCGATAATGTGGAGGAACTCTGTGGCATTGATTGCAATATCACCAGCAGTTTGGTTGCTACGATTTTGCATTAATATCAGTGAACCATCTCGGATGCTGACCTGTTTTCCCTGAATTTGGATGGCTCCTCCCCGTTGCCCAGTGAGGTCGCGTGTAGATGCTAAAGCTCGTTGGGTTATCTGAATATCGCCAAAATTTGAAGCATTAGGATAACTCAGCGCAAATCCTTCAGGGATGGAATTGAGGGCGACGCTTCCGTTAGTAATGCTACCCAGTTCTATTTGTCCTCCTGGTGCGGAGAGCAATCCTCCATTTAAGGCAACATTCCCACCCAGCAATGCCAGCGTCTTTCCAGATTGCAACTGTAATCCTCTGGTACCGAGGTTTAATCCAGAAACCTGAAGTGATTCGCCTAATTGAGCATTGTGTCCTGACCCTTGAACAACAATCGCACCTGGATTGCTACCCATCTGCAAACCAATGGGCACATTCATGGTTAACAATGGAGCATTTTGGGGACTAATTGCGCTAAATTCAGCACCATCGCTAAATTTGATGCTCTGAGCAGTTGTCCCAAAAAAGGAGCCGCCAATATTAAGTTGGGCATTTGCACCGAAAATAATCCCACTGGGATTGAGCAAAAATAGATTAGCGTTACCATTGGCTTTAATTAAACCATCAATGTTGGAAACACTGCTTCCAGTAACGCGACTGAAGATATTTTGCACATCTGCGGCATTGTTGAAAAAAGCCGAGCCGTTGCTAGGAACTGAAAATTGGCTGAAGCTGTGGAATAAATTGTTGCCAACTCGATTACCGTTAATGATGGTAAAGTTATCGCCGCTTTGAGAGACAGTAGTATTTAAAGTGCTATCACGAGTTACCTGGGCACTCACAGGCATTACCATCAACGGCACTATTCCAGCGCACAGACCCAACCAAATAAAGTTCGTTGTCATTGCCAAGCCTTTATTTATACCTTGCATTTTAGGTTGCCCAAAACGGTATAGTTTGAAACATCGCCTCAAACCCGGATTTCTCACGATACTTTAGGCAGAGGAGTGTGGGGAGTGTGGGGGAGTATGGGGAGTGTGGGGGGTAAGATTTCTTCCCCATCCTCCCACACCTCCCAACCTCCCACACTCCTTGATTTATCACAAGTGATAAATCAAGGTCAAAATGGCGAATAGCGCAGTGAGAAGTACAAACCATTTTCTTGGAGCGATCGCTTTTCACCATCCACCGAGATTAAAGGAATGCCCCAATCTAAACGAGCCGATAAGTCATCACCCTGCTTCCACAACAGCCCCAACCCAGTACTCACAAGGGTACTTGGCGATGGATTTTCGCCGTTGACGTTCCAACCTTTACCCACATCAATGAAGGGTGTCAGTTGCAGCACCCCGTCAATCTTGTTCACGCGAACAATTGGGACTCGAAATTCTGCCGAAAACAACAGACCATTATCTGTAAGTAATGCGTCTTGGCGATAGCCCCGGACACTTAGTTGTCCACCAAGACCAAATTGCTCTAAAGGTACCAAGGAATCTGCCGCTAATTGGAAATCGCCCCTAACTAAAAATAGGGTGTCTGGTGCTAATTGTCGTACCCACTGCGTCTGTCCCCGCCACGCGAAAAAGCGGCTATCTGGTTCATTTTCACTGACATTGGCATCGAACCAATCTACCCCAAAACTCAATTGCGATCGCGCCGCAAACACATACTGGTTACTTCGCTGGGTATATTCTTGAAAAAAGCGCAAAGCCGAAATATTCGTTTTTCCGTTCTCATCTGCACCTGGGGAGAGGCGAAACGGCCCAATATTATCAATACCCAACTCAGTTTGGCTTGATTGACGCGAGAATGACACCCCGACTGCCAACTCTTGAGTTGGTTTTTGCACCAGTGGTTGCCGATATCCCAATTCATAAGATTGAGAATCTGACTGGATATCAAGGACACTGAATGGTTTTTCAATAACGTGGTTCCATCCTTGGCTAAAGCCAAAGGAGATAGTACCATTGTGGGCATTAATCGGTAGTGTGTAATTGGCATTAATGCTATTACTGCCATCAGTATTGGCGTATCCTACACTCAGAGTATCACCCAAACCTAATAAATTGGCTTCTTGCAGATCCACTCCCCGGCGAAAACTACCCACACTTGGCGATCGCCCATTATCTAGGCTTGCCGTCAGTTTAAAAGTGTCTGCTTCTTCAACCTCAACTTGCAATACATTGCTTCCCGGATGCACGCCTGTTTGTAATTCGGCTGAGAGGTTTTGGATGCGTGGATCGAGGCGGAGTAGTTGGAGTTTTTCTAGGAGGCGTGGTACGTTTAGGGGTTTGCCAGCACCAAGTTGAATGCGATCGCGAATGTATTGACTACGTAATCGTCTGTTACCAATGATTTTGATTTCTTGCAGACTGCCTTCGATTACCTGAATTTTTACTGTTCCTGCTTCTAGTGTCTGCGGTGTAATCAATGCTCCTGTGGTTACATAACCGTTATCAATATAAAGCTTAGCGATCGCATCTTTGATTTGCAATAATTCTGCAAATGTCACTTCTTTGCCGACAAAGGGATTGGTAATCGTGGCAAATTGCTCTGGTTTGAAAACTGTACTACCTACAACTTCAATCCGATCTACCCGAAATTTCGCATTCGAGTTATCCTGACTTGGAATTGACTCATCTGGTATTGTGGGCAAAGGGACTAATTGATTGTTATCTGTTGGTGGCAACACGTCAGTGGGTAAGGGTGTTACCGGAACTTCTTCTAAGCGACCAGGTGGTAAGGTATCAGGATTTGGAGTTTGGGCAATGACTTGCTGATAATTAGATAATACTGCTGCTAAAACAAAGCCGAATGCCAGAGGTCGTAGTCCAGAGATTATACTTACAGGCTTGGTTAATATTTGTTTCTTAGAAATATAGTTCTCAATAATAACTTGTTTCACCAACACCATTCTCCTTAAATTTACAAAAAAGAATTCAGGAATCACGAGCAAAGCCTGAGACGCTCCGCTAAGGGGTCAGAATTCAGTTGGTTATTCCGACCGAATAAGCGGTGCTTCTTAGCGGTAGGGAGTCAGTAAATATCTGAATAAAGGGGTTTAAGTATCTTGTGTCACTTTAGGAGAATTCAATCAATGAAAGGATTGCAATGTTTTGAATTCTATTTTTTTGTCTACAAATCTTAGTTTTTATTAGAAAATAAAGCCTTAGTACTTGATGAAATCAAATTCTCAGAATCTGGCTTCGATTATTATTTTCTAAAAGTGACAAAATAGAGTTAATACTGACACTAAACAGGATTATTTAGTAGTATTAATTTTGACTTATAAATTCTAGATTTTGAATTCTTATTCAATGATTATTTATTTATGTTTATCTAGTTAATCCCCGATAGCATATTGTAATAAGTAATATCTCGCTAATTAATGATGACTATCTTTTTTACCGCTATCATCAGGGTAAATACTGTTTTTGTCCCAATTTTTAAAGCTAAAAGATTATTTAATTTGAGGGCGGCTATTTTATAAAAGACTAATTTTATTTGGGTATAAAGCCATCTTGTTCTGCCGGAGAACCAGTAAGCGTAGTTGCGCTTACAGTGGTCAAGATAAGCTGTTGCACTCTATAAGATAGTTTAGTCAGTAAATTAACAACCCAGCCTGACAAAAGCTTCTTAAAAGTGATTTAAGCTATAAATTTACTTAATGAAAAATTTATTTGGTCATATTTTCTAAGACTAACTTTGAATACAAAAAATTCAAATTAGGAAAATCCTTAAATATTGTAGGGATTTTCCTTATTAGCTTTTTAACTGTATCCTCCAGCGAATCGGAATACACTCGACAGATGCGATCGCTTGAGAATTGGCACTGATTGAAGCAATCATTGTACCGTGTGGCTTATGTGCCATCGATTGGGACAGAGAGTGGTGTTGATCGTCGATCTAATAGCTGGGGTTGAGATTAAAGGCGACGAGGGGATGATTCTGGTTTCGGCGGAATATCTCACGTTAGGGGATTCTCAAACTGACCATCCCACTTGATGAATGTCCTCTGTGGATTTTGGGAAAGTATCTCACTCAATTTGGACTGTCTTAGGACTTACGCAAATTATCTCTCAAACTCTGATTTCTCTGTGCCCTCTGTGCCTCTGTGGTTCGTTATTCCGTAACTCGTGCGTAAGTACTATCGGTTTAATACTGAGGATGTCGCGTTTGCCAACCCGTATCACCAATGATTTCGGAATCTCTTGTCTAACGTTGAGTTTTTTGTTGATAAATTTGCGGCGCAAGAATCACTTGAATTTGCTTTTCTTGGCATCTTTGAGAAAAAACGCTAATTTGCTCAGATTCGTCTCCTTCAATTGACAAAGATCGTAAAAATCCTTGAAATCCTAAAAAAGCTAATTCGTAAATGGCTTTTTGACTAAAACCGCCTCCAAAATAGCCTGTGTGGGTATCAATACCTTGAGGATCTCTATTGTTAATAGACTTCCGAATAAATGCCAAGGTTAGGAGAATATAATTTCCAAAATTTATCGCTGGCTTTTGGATGGCAGAACTAACAATTCCGATCTTATCCATCCGATCATCTTTATAATCTGTACAGTCAAAATATGTAAATAAATCTGCGGGTTGTACCCACTCTTCTGACATTTTAGTTATCTCTTCAATTTTTCTATGTTCGCTACTAGAAAAACGGATTTCTAAATATTTATAAGGGTTGTCAAGTCTATAACCTTTGCCATAGTCTTGCTTTTGCAAATTAACAACTCCATATCTAGGTGCGTGACCCACTAAATCATTTTTATTGTTGAAATGCTTAACTGTTATATTACCAAGCCTGTATCCACTAATACGAGTTCGCGCTGGGAAACTAAAATAATTTGCGGCAGTAGAGGTAAATCGTAACGCTAAGTCTCCCTCATTACAAAATATATAAGCTTCTTCGCAGCGACGTAAAGATGAACGAAGAAAATTAGCACGTCCTGGGAAAATACTTTCTACAGGAATATCAGGTGCAACTAGCACAAGTCTGCCTAATCTAAATACATTACCAATATCCGAATCCGGTTTTTTATTAATAGATTTTACATCAAAAACATCAGAGAGAATACGAATTACATTTGTAACTACAAAACATCCCATACTATGACCAATAAAAGATAATTTAATCCGTTTATTTCGAGGCAGCTTTACCGTATAATCAAGCTGTCTAATCAATTCAACTAAATCTGTCACTCCGTAATTAGTCGCTCTATAAGTATCACGAAAATAAGTAGATAATCTAAGAATAATTAATGTAAAAATAATTGCAGATACAATGCCAGATAAAATTAACATCGCCGTGAAAAAATGGACAGCACTATTACTCAAAATATTTAGGAACAATAAAGCTATAGCAGACCATATACTAATTGTTAGTCCCAGAGCTAAATTGATAGCTAGTAAAGTTGGTAGAGAAGAAAGTGCGTTGATTAGCTTTTGACCAAAAGAACCAGACTCATCCGTTTTGGTGGGATTTTCTGATGGCCATCTATATCCAATAAAAATATACTTATTTGGTTGCTGAATAGACGTATTAATATATTCATAAATCTTTTTGCAGCCTGTCTCTGTATCCGATGGTGTAGAACTATATCCATGAATATTTATAATAATTTCTGGTTCCGGGCTTGATTCCAAAGTTTTAGCAATTTTCTCAATCATTTCTTGGGTTGAAGGTTCAGCTTGTCCATCATTGATATTAAAAAGCTTTTTATTAGCAACTAATGATAAATACCTATTAGAATTATGTTCTTCTGTTTCAACGTTCAGTTTGGCAGTACTAACTACTAAATAGCCAGGAATTTTTTCCTGATTAGTTTTTTTAAATTCATAAATTTTATACGGTTGATTGTCTGGCAGATTTTGATTATCACAATAGTTCATCAGGTATATTTCCTTTTACAATTTAGGTTAAGATATCGTAATCGCTTTTTGTTGATTTGAGTGGTGTACAATCACTAAACACTCATTTTTCACCCTAGAAAGCATATCGTTAAAAGCAGGAGTATAACAACCATCTTTATCAACAACCTTACGGAGAGTATACTCACCAGCCTTAGAAAGTCCGCCGAACCAAACGTTTTTTCTGTGCCAAATATCTCCATTAAGAGAATTTTTGTCTTGGGACATTGTACAACTTACAATCAATGTTGAAATTGGTATTCCCAGCAAAATAGGGATGATTTGAGCTTGTTGCAACGTTTCATCTTCAAATTGAATTTTATAAGTTACTTGAAACCATTGAATTAAACGTAGTAATATCCAACCCGCAATCGAGTTATGAAAAGTCCACTGTAACGGTGAAAAAATTGGTAAAATCAAAGTTCTATTCTGTGTGTCCCATTCCAAATTGTACATAGTAATGCAAGTATCTGGAAGGGGATTACCATCCATAAAGAACACGCCCTTCAGGATAGATGGTAAGTTTGTTTCTTTGATTGGAATCATCCAGGTTGCAATATTATCGAGTTGCTTTTTTTCAATTAATTCAGCCATACTGATTTTAATTCATAATGAGCTACGCCCCGCTACCGCTAACGTAATTCGTAATTATGCTCGTGCTGCTAAGAGAAAGTAAGCTAAGTGTAAAGTGTCGTGGACAAGACTTGCTAACGAAATTCGTAATTAATACACATCCAAAAATAACTTTACAAACATCCTCTAATTCAAAAGTTCCAACTCCTAACTTCATTACTCACAGTCGTTGAGTAAAACCTTGTATTACTAAATTATTAGGAGTAACGGCAGTCACTTTTTCAAAATCCCATTTGACTTCTGTAATTGAGTCCCATTGATAGTTCTGGAAGAGATGTAAACAAAAAATCTTGATAAAACCAATTGATAAGGATTTACCAGGACAAGCTCGCTCATGCCCTTCACCATTCCAAGATAAAATATCTGAAAAATTCCGTGTTAGGTCAAAATCATCTGGATTTTGGTATCTGTTGGTATCCCGATTAGCTGTAAGAATAGAGCCAAGCAAACGAGTACCTTTTTGGAATGGACATTTTTGTTCTCCAATCTCGACTTCGCCCCCTTCAGTAGTGAGTTGGCTAACAAATCGCACAGGTGGATAGAGACGAGCCGTTTCTAGAATCACTTGATTGAGAAGTGTTAACTGTTCTAGAGCGTCTGGGTCTAAAGTTTTCTTATCATTCCAGGCTGCATTAATTTCTGACACTACATCATTTCTGAGGGCATTATTCAAGCAGAGAACACCAATCACTGATCCTAAAAGCGCACTCGTGCCAGCAGTACCAGCGATATGAATCATATCGAAAAGGGTATTAGCAATTTGGTGTTCGTTCAATTGATACTGAGCGCCTGTTTCAAAGTAAGATGCCCATTTAGCTGATTGTTTATATCGCTTAGTTAAATATTGACGATGCCGAATTTTTGGCGCTGTTAATATTGCCAGCAGATACTTGTTAATAAAATTAGGCAAGGATGCGAGAGCCAAACCTTTAATGTAACTATCGGATGCTGTGATTTCTTCCTTAGATAAAGATATCTGAAAAACCAGTTGATGCAAAACTGATAGCATGATCTTTGGCAAATCGTTGCCGATGTGTAATTTGCCTTGTTTAGCAGCTTCTAACAAGCTTTGCTCAACTAGATTCCCTAAGAAGTCTATCTTTTGGGACGGTTCTGGTAATGCTTGTAAGATTACACTACGTAGTCCTGTGTGTTCGTTACCGTTCGTTCCCAAGCTCAGAGGATTATCGAGCAGGTAGCTAGGAGCTAATATTCTGATGATGCCTAAATCATTTCCTCGCAGTTGTGGTTGGGTTTGCATTAGTTCCCTCACCTGGGAGTGAGAGGAATGTATAATTGCTTGGTCTACTGCAAAATATTTGTCTCCAATATTGTCCTTACGAATGTAGAGAAAGTCCCGCCATGCTTTGAGTATGATTGAGGCATCTGTATAATAGAAAATCAAACGCAGAAACTTGCCGATCGCAGTGTCATAACCTACTTTGGCTAGTATCGGTGCAAGCCATAGCTGGCGATCGTGACCTTTGAGAACTTTATCTTTAAGTGTCATAGTATTTATTTTGAGTTATTTGTCATTGGTCATTGGTCATTAGTTATTTGTCCCTAATTCAGATATTGATGCTCTGAGGAATTTTAGAAGGAAGTAGATACTCATAGGGTGGACGGTGCAAATTACGTTGCTTGATGGTATTTTCTACTTGCTGAAGATTACTTTGGAATGCCTGCAACAATGGTTTTATTTTTTGGTCTGTAAAATATCCTTGCTGATATTCGCCCAGCTTGTTGTAATACACAGATCCCAACAAGCTGAGTAGGTTGTATTGCCGTTGTGCCTGATCTAAAGGGGGGAGCAAATTAAGGTAGTCTTGTTCAGTAACTTCTCTTTTAAGAGTTGAGGCTGGTAAATAACCTGCCATTGGTATAGCTGCGGCGTAGCCCATCAAATCTTTTTGCGGAAAGTTAACGGCTGCATGTTGGGCACTGGCAGTAAAAATAATCAGTGTAGTGGCATCAATCAGGTAATTTAGCGTTTTGATGCTTCCATCTTCGCCAAAATCAGGGATACGACCACCATCGTAAGCTGAGATTTCGGCTGCCCACGCTTGTAGGGCTGTGTCTTGATGAATGTCTTCATCGGTGGTGTAGTAAAGGTTCAGGTAGTCCCAAACCCATTGATGAATAGCATCCCATACTAATAATGCGTCATCCCGGTAAGGATAAACAGGCAAGAGATTTGGATCATCTACACCGCGCTGTTGGAATTGCTTAGGTAAGATGGCGCTGTTAAAACCATAGCTTTGCAACCCTAGCACTGCTAAAACGCGAGAGTTATCGATTGATGATGAGAGTAATCTATCGACACCACCACCTGGAGCTATGAGAATCCGTTGGGCGGCATCGTTAATTGCTAAGGTGCTATCAAAATGCGGGCGCAGCAGGATTCTGAGGGGATGGGTGAGTGGCAGTTGTCGAGCAGTGGCGATCGCAAAAACAACAACTAAAAGATGAGTTCTTGCTAGGTGAGTAACAGCTTCGTGGATATTGGCATCTGCTATTTGGACAACTGTTTTGGCAAAAAGCCAAGCGTATTTACCGGAGTTAGGGGTAACAATTGGATAATCTGGGCCTGGGGTTTGACCGCATTGAATGGCTATCGGACGCAATAGACGGGTGGGGTCTGAACCTTTGGGTAAGGCAAACAGTGCTAAGGGAGCATAGAGATATTTTTGCTCGTGTGGGAATGTACCGTTGATCGCACCATCTAAAATTTTATAGTCAGCTAAGTAGAGCCTGCCTTCAAGCCCGGCTGCTGCTAATGAATCGTCAGTTCCCATCACCGCTTGGTAATGTTCGTCTGTGACTGGGAAGCGATCGCTTAGAGTAGTTACTCGCTCAATCATTACGGGATTGTAGCCAGCGACTCTCATGTACGCAAATACTTCATCTTCTTGGTAAGTTTTAGCGATGCCTGGTAGACTAATCACCGGAAACAAATTTTCGTAGTCCTTGAGACTGGTTGCATGTCCTGTAGGCTGTCCTTCATATAGAAGGTTAATTATCCTATTTAGAGCATCTCTAAGGATCACAAGTCCGTTTTCTTTCAGAATAGAATGAAAAAGCTCGTCGAGTTCTCTAAAATCCTTAGATATTCCTTTGAGCAAAAGCTGAGGGATAATTTGCAGGATTCTTGCCAGGATGCTGATTCGGGCTGGTACTGCTCCCTTAAGCAAGGCTTCTAAAATAAATCTTTCGACATCATCACGAATCGATTTAGAATCTTGATTGCCTCTGTTGACAATCAAGGTATTGATAAAAATAACTCGTAACTGCTGGGCTAATAAAAAATACCAGTTAGTGGTGAACTCTTCCGTAATAGAAAGCTGATCCACCATCGCAATAGATGGAATATGGTTGTAGTTATATTGATACTCTTGCCTAGCTATATCTAAAGTATGAGTACTTGATGAACTGATTGAATGATCTGGTGATAAAGCAGTCATTGGCTCTACTCATGTGTAGTACTGGAAAATTTAACACTTGAGGATAAACAGGTTTGAGTTACTAACTTTCGGCCAAAGGAACAGGCAACAGTGAAGATTTTTGGTTAGATGCGGATCTTGTTCGCTCGACCTTTCATCGGGTCAGAAGCCCCGTCCCAATGACACGATTGTGTTGGACGGGTTAACAGTACCCTTCCAACTCCTGCCCTATTCTCTATTGCCTTTACCTAAACTTATTATCGCAATCAAGTTTGAAATTTTGATTTTTCTAAAGAAATTTTCTGGAATTTCTCAACTTCTGAGCCACACGCTAAATGTTTCGAAATTTTGCAAGGAATATTTAGCACTACAAATGATACTTGCCAAGATTTAGAAACAATTCTCTAATAACACTTTCGGACTAAGGCACTGTGTTGGAGTTGACATTTTAACTACTGAAACAACATCAGGAAGACGACTATTAGATTCTTCTGCTTCCTATGTCTCCAATTTTTCCTTTACTTACACAGTGATGGAATATTCTTTTCTCTTACCCTCTCTTATCAAAAATCTATCTCTACTTGACAGCTTTTCTCCTTCAACAGTTAGAAGCAGCGAATTTTGCTCCCATGCAAAGCTAGCTATCAGGGCAAGTTCTCATACTGTGGCAAAAGGATTAATTTGTGGATATTAACAGACGAGATTTACTGAAGCTAGTTTCTGCTTCTGGTTTAGGTGGAGCTGGGGTATTTGCTTTACAAGGTTTCACTAAACAGGTTTTAGCGCAAAATCAGCCTACCCCACTCCAGATAAAAAAAGGTGAAATGCTCTACAGGCAACTAGGACGCACCGGAGAACAAGTATCTGTAATTGGTCTAGGTGGTCATCATATTGGTAGACCAAAAGATGAGCAAGAGGGTATTAATCTGATCCATACTGCCCTCGATCGCGGGATTAATTTTATGGATAATAGCTGGGATTACCATAACGGAGGTAGCGAAATTCGTATGGGTAAAGCTCTGCAAAATGGTTATCGTCAAAAAGCTTTTCTGATGACTAAAATTGACGGTCGCACAAAGGCGGCCGCTACTAAACAAATTGATGAATCTTTAAAACGTTTGCAAACAGACCACATTGATTTATTGCAGCATCATGAAGTCATTCGTATGGAAGACCCAGACCGGATTTTTGCCCCTGGTGGTGCGATGGAAGCAGTTGTGGAAGCCCAAAAAGCTGGCAAGATTCGCTACATAGGCTTTACTGGACACAAAGACCCTTTAGTACACCTGAGAATGTTGGAAGTTGCCAATCAGAACAACTTCCGTTTTGATGCAGTGCAGATGCCGTTAAATGTTATGGATGCCCATTTCCGCAGTTTTGAGAGGCAAGTTTTACCCAGATTGGTTCAGGACGGAATTGCTGTACTGGGGATGAAATCAATGGGAGACCAAAACATCCTCAAAAGCAATGTGGTCAAGCCTATCGAATGTCTGCATTACGCGATGAATCTGCCAACTTCAACGGTGATTACAGGCATTGAAAGTATGCCCATCTTAAACCAGGCTTTCGAGGCAGTACGTACTTTTACACCTATGAGCCAGGAACAAGTTAAAGCATTACTGAATCGGACTCGCCAAGCTGCTCTTAAAGGTCAGTATGAACTGTTTAAAACCACTAGCCAATTTGATAGTACAGCCAAAAATCCTGAGTGGTTAGGATAAGTTTTAACCAAACGGATCTTGGGTTTAAGACCCCCACTCAATCAAACGCGGGCTTTGGTAATACGACTATTTAAAAAAGCCGCAGCAGATTGTTGTACCCAATTGGTTAAGACATGAATGGCACGTTTGTTAATCGCAAAACCCTGATATAACTTGCTTTTTGAGTGTGGGGAGTGTGGGGAGTGTGGGGGTAAGACTTCTTCCCCGTCCTCCCACACCTCCCACACCTCCCACACCCTGCCCTGACGAGCTTTCAGCTTTTCTTAGTGCCATTCGGTTAAGACATCTAAGCATTCATACCGCCATCAACATCAAGTGTTGCACCGGTGATGAAAGCCGCGTCAGGACTAGCGAGAAAAGCGACCGCAGCTGCAACTTCCTCTGGCTTACCGTAGCGGTTGAGCGCTGTGGCTGCTTTTTGGATTACCGCAAAATCACTATCAGATGGGTTCATATCAGTTTCAATTGGGCCTGGCTGTACAACGTTAACTGTGATCGCCCTCGATCCCAGGTCACGTGCCCATCCGCGTGTGTAGCCAGCGATCGCAGATTTAGTTGCTGAATAATCGGAGATTCCTGGCCAAAGCGAATGGGTTCCAACACAGGAGCCGATGGAGATGATCCGTCCACCTTCAGTCATGAGTGGTGCAGCCGCGCGGACGGCAGCCACTACGCCACCAACATTGATCGCAAACTGCCGTTCTAAGGATGCAATATCGCTTGCAGGATCGCCAACTACACCAAGGACAAATACACCAGCGTTGTTCACGAGAATATCGAGACGACCAAAGCGTTCGGCGACCATCTTAACCAAATTCCCCACCTGGAGAGGATCGGCTTGGTCGGCTTTGAAGGCGGCGGCCCTAACGCCTTTTTCTTCGAGTTCCCGGACAACGATCGCGGCCGTTTCGGACGAGTTGGCGTAACTGATGGCAATGTCTGCGCCGTCTTCAGCCAGACGTTTAGCGATCGCAGCACCAATACCCCGTGAACCACCTGTAATGAGGGCAACTTTACCTGTGAGTTTCTTAATATTGCTATTCATGATTTTTGCTCCTTTGTCGTTGAACCTGTCACCTCAGTTATTTGACAATCGGGTAATTTTGTCAAGATTTTGACAAAGCTATCAATAAATCAGCAATAATAACCAAGCCTGATGTGTTTTACCCAAATTTGAAAAATCGCAATGCGTATTTGCTGATGATCGTTCACTTCAGTACAAATCTGTATTTGTGGCTCTTAGATTGATGCAAGTAGGTAAATTCGCCAGTTATTTAGCATAACTAGACTTAGACTATTACGTAAATAAACGAACTGTACACACTGTCAGAGAAAGTTTATAGTCATTGCGTGGTGCTAAAGATTAGCGAGGCTAATCTTTATTTAATTAGCATTTTAAGAGTTAACTTGACTTGAATTCTGGGAACTATCATAGTAACTACCAAAATTTATTAAAAAACAACATTCAGACAAGTATTAATGTTTAAATTAATTGCTCACATCCCTGACTATAGTATTACAAGTTTAATTTATGAAGCTGCTGCCACAGTAATTTATCGAGCATACTCCAAGGCTAACGGACACTCAGTTGTTATCAAACTGCTCAAAGCAGAGTATCCCAGTATCAAAGAGATTGCCCAACTCAAGCACGAATACGAAATCATCCAAAATCTGAATATTGCAGGTGTAATTAAAGCCCATGAATTAATCAGTTATGACAACGGCTACAATAATGGTCTAGCACTGGTTTTAGAAGACTTTGGTGGAGAAAGCTTAAAACATCAGATATCTAGGACAGGGATTGAAATTACAAAATTTCTTAATATTGCCAATCAAATTACTGAAACATTGGGAGAGTTACATACCCATCACATTATCCATAAGGATATTAAGCCCGAAAACATTCTTTATAACCCCAATACCGAAAAAATAAAACTGATTGATTTCAGCATCGCTTCGCTGTTATCCAAAGAAAGTCCAGAAATTACTAGCCTCAACCTTCTAGAAGGAACACTGGCTTATATGTCGCCAGAGCAAACCGGACGTATCAACCGAACCTTAGATTATCGGACAGATTTTTACTCATTAGGTGTCAGTTTCTACGAAATGCTGACTGGTCAGCTTCCCTTCCCCAATGCTCAAGACTCAATGGAGTTGGTGCATTGTCACATTGCGAAAATTCCTGTAGCTCCGCACGAGATTAATCCTAATGTACCATTGGGAATCTCTGCGATCGCTATGAAACTTCTAAGCAAAACTGCTGAAGACCGTTACCAGAGTGCTTATGGGTTAAAGGCTGACCTAGAACAAGCAGCAATACAACTACAAACAAAAGGCAGCATTGACCTTTTTAGCTTAGGTCAGCAGGATTTTTCGCATCAATTCCAAATAGCTCAAAAACTTTATGGTCGAGAAGTAGAAGTGGCAGCTTTAATGGCTGCATTCGATCAAGTTAGTCTTGGTTCCAGCGAAGTTGTGTTGGTAGGAGGATACTCAGGTATCGGCAAATCCTCACTAGTTAACGAAGTTCACAAACCGATTGTGCGGCAACGAGGTTACTTTATTGGTGGCAAATTTGACCAACTCAAGCGAGATATTCCTTATGCTTCTTTGATTCAAGCATTTCGAGAATTGATGCGACAACTATTAGCTGAAAGCCAAGCCAGAGTTGAGGTTTGGAAAAATAAATTACTACAAGCATTGGGAGCTAATGGTCAAGTTATTATTGATGTCATCCCGGAAGTAGAACTGATTATTGGGCAGCAAGCGCCTGTACCGCAATTGGGGGTTGCTGAGTCTCAAAACCGTTTTAATCGGGTATTTAAGCAATTTATCCATGCCTTTACTGCTGCTGTTCATCCCTTAGTACTGTTTTTAGATGACCTCCAATGGGCAGATGCTGCCTCTGTGAAGCTGGTGGAAAATTTGATGACTGACCCAGAAAGTCAGTATTTATTGCTAATTGGGGCGTACCGAGATAACGAAGTTAGTCCCACTCATCCACTGATGCTAATGCTAGAGGCAATTCGAGCATTTGGAGCAACCGTTGAAGAGTTACTTTTGAAGCCATTAGCAACATCTCATATTACTCAACTACTTAGTGACACGTTCAACTGCGAATCATCTCAGGCAGAACCTCTAGCTGATTTGCTATTTCAAAAAACCCAAGGTAATCCCTTTTTCTTGACTCAGTTACTAAAAGTATTGCATCAAGATAATCTCTTGACATTTGATTATCGTTTAGGCTTATGGAAGTGGGATCTCAAGAAAATTCAAGAACAAGCCATTACCGATAATGTAGTCGATTTAATGGTGAATAAAATTCAGAGATTGTCATCACCAACGCAACAAGTTTTACAATTAGCTGCTTGTGTTGGAAACCGTTTTAATTTAGAAATGCTAGCTGTAGTCAACGAAAAATCTCCATCAGCAACAGCAATTGATTTATGGTCAGCTTTGCAGGCGGGATTAATTTTACCTTTAAGCGATACTTACAAAATTCCTCAGTTGTTGAATCAGTCAGAATTAGCAACATACTGTGATAAGGCGGTACAAGTTGATTATAAGTTTTTGCACGATCGCGTTCAGCAAGCTGCCTATTCTTTAATTCCAACCGACCAGCAAAAACAAGTACACCTGAAGGTAGGAAAATTACTATTACACAATACTGAAAAAGCCCAGTTGGAAGAGCATCTTTTTGAGATCGTCAACCACCTCAATGCTGGCAGTTCATTGATTGTGGAACCAGCAGAAAGATATGAACTGTCAGAATTAAATCTGAAAGCAGGGCAGCGAGCAAAATCATCTTCGGCGTTTGTAACTGCGCTCAAATTGCTAGAAACAGGGATGAATTCTCTACCTGTAAATAGCTGGGAAGATAAATATTTACTGACATTAACTTTATATTTACAAGTTGGAGAAGCAGAATTTTTAAATGGTAACTATGAAAAAGCCTTGCTGATTTTTGAGCAGACTTTCAACAAGGTTCAAACTACTCTTGATATGTGCCGAGTAAATGAATATCGGATTATGTGTTATCGCATGGAGAATGATTTAAACTCCGCATATAAAATTGGGTTAAACACCTTGGAACTTTTAGGTTTTGAGTTTGCAGCTTATCCCGATGATGCATATCTATTAGAAAAACTCAATCAAACAAAAAAAGTTATTGGCGATCGCTCAACTTTTAGTCTCGCAGAATTACCACAAATGCAAGACGAAGAGAAGCTAATAGCTCAACGCATCTTAAAAGAAGTTTGGCCCATTGCCTACTTTTTAGGATCTAAAGCGTTGCATATTACATCAATGAATATAACTCAACTTTCAGTTCAGTATGGCAACTCAAGAATTTCTGTATTTGGTTACATGCTGTATTCTTTCAACTTAGTATTTGAATATGGTGAGGTAGATTCAGGTTATGAATTTGGTGAATTATCTCTGCGTTTGCATGAGATTTTAAGAACGAAGGAATTGGAAGCGAATATTTTGAATATGTGGGGAGGTTTAATCTGCCACTACAAAGACCATATTAGCCAGGGTAAGCCTTATTTATTAAAAGGATTTAATAGTGGTTTAGAAACAGGTTCTTATCAATGGTCTGGTTATTGTTCAGTTAATTTTTTATGGCAATGCTTATTTGGCAATGAATCTTTAGAAAAAACCGCAGAAGTAGCCAAAGATTTTATTCCTAGCCTCCGCAAGATTGACAAAAATATGTTGAACTACCATCTGCTGGCGATGGAAGCGATCGCTAACTTGACTAAGCCAGCAGGCAAGATTGACGAACTTGTTGGCACTTGGGCAGATGAACGGCAAGTGCTAGAGTTTGCGTTAGCATCTTCGGATATGTTGAGTGCATTTGTGGTTTACATCTATAAACTGGCAATCTGTAACTGGTATGGAGAGTATACCAAAGCTGTTGAGTATGCAGAGAATGCCGAAAAATTTGTTGCGGGAGCGCGAGGAATTTTTATTAATCCTGTTTTCTATTTTCACCAAAGTATTGCCTTAGCAGGGGCTTATGCGGAGGTAGATATCGCAACTCAAGTCATTTATCTGCATAAACTAAATGCCAACTTAGAAAAATTCCAGCAATGGGCAATGCACTGCCCAACCAATTATCAACACAAGTTTCTGCTGATTCAAGCTGAAATTGCTCGGATTTCTAAACAAGATTATCAGGCAATGGAGCTGTACGATTTAGCGATCGCTTCTGCTGCCGAAAACGGTTATTTACAAAATGAAGCCTTAGCAAACGAACTCGCATTTCGATTTTACTTGGACAAGGATAGAATAAACTTTGCCAAAGTTTATTTTAAAGAAGCCCGCTATCGCTATCTCAAATGGGAAGCTACGGGTAAAGTTCGGCAACTGGATGAACAATACTCCCAACTTTTTAGAGATCCAGCCGGGGAGGTAAATGGGCGTAGTACGGCTACAAAGCAGATTCGGGATATTTCTGAAGCTAAAACCCAAACTTTAGATTTAAGCACAGCAATTAAAGCGTCTCAAGCACTCTCAAGCGAGATGGAGTTAAATCCTCTGCTGGAGAAAATGATGACGATCGCGATCGAGAATGCTGGTGCCCAAATGGGTTATCTACTTGTAAAACGAGAGAACCAGTGGGTGATTGAAGCCGAAGGAAGCATTGATCGAGATGAGGTGACAGTGCGATCGTCTAGTCTGTTTCAAGTAAAGCATAAGCTACCAGTTTTGCTGATTAACTATGTTGAAAGAACAAAAGAAAATTTGGTTTTAGACGATGCTAGCCACACAGAGCGTTTTGTAAGTGACAACTATATTGTTGCCAATCAACCCAAATCAATTTTGTGTTTGCCTTTCTCTCATCAGGGTAAGCTAACTGGAGTTCTTTACCTGGAAAATAACCTCACTACTGGAGTCTTTACCGCAGATCGATTAGAAGTATTAAACTTATTAACTTCGCAAGTTTCCATCTCTATAGAAAATGCTCGGCTCTACACAAATTTGCACATATACTCCCAGGAGTTAGAAATTTCGGAAACACAAGCGCGTGAGAAAGCAAAGCAGCTAGAACACACGCTTGATGAATTGAAGCTTACCCAGTCTCAGATGGTGCAAAGCGAAAAAATGTCTAGCCTAGGGCAGTTAGTGGCAGGTGTTGCTCACGAAATTAATAACCCAGTCAGCTTTATCTACGGCAACCTGACTTACGTAAATAATTATGTCAAAGACTTGATGAGTGTAGTACAACTTTATCAGCAACAAAACCAGAATTTACCACCTCAAGTTCAAAATGAAATAGATGAAATAGACTTAGATTTTTTGATGGAAGACTTACCGAAGCTGTTAGCTTCCATGCAAGTGGGAACCGATCGCATTCGTCAAATTGTATTATCTTTACGAAACTTTTCCCGCCTAGACGAAGCTGATGTTAAAGCCGTTAATATCCATGAGGGCATTGATAGTACCCTAATGATTTTGCAAAATCGGCTCAAACCCCAACCAGATTCTCCCGGAATTCAGGTAATACAGGAATATGGCAACCTGCCACCTGTAGAGTGCTACCCTGGACAACTGAATCAGGTATTTATGAACCTGCTCGCAAATGCGATCGACTCTTTAGAGGAATTTAACGAACATCGGACTTATGCCGATATCGCACTTCAGCCAAGTATCATTACAATTCGTACTACTGTTGAAGGCGATTTCGCCGTCATTCGCATTGCTGACAATGGTTCTGGTATCAGTGAAAATGTGCGATCGCAACTCTTCACACCCTTTTTTACTACCAAAGCTGTTGGTAAAGGCACTGGTTTAGGGCTATCTATTAGTTACCAAATTGTGACTAAAAAGCATCGAGGACAGTTAGAATGTGTATCCCTTTTAGGACAAGGGGCTGAATTTATTGTTTCTATCCCCCTTCAGGCAAGGCTAGTACCGCAAGGCGGAATTAAAAATTAAAAATGAATACAGCGTAAGCATTTCATTGATTTAGAATGGGTGGTTTATTTCCGCCGTGTTGTACTTGAAGCAAGAAGGCTTATTTAATCGTTCGATTGAACATCTATTCTAGTTTCAACTCCTACTGGCTCTATCAGGTTTTCTTCAGGTGTAAACTCATCAATAAGCGTAATTATGACTGCTGCCGCAGGCACTGCAAGCAGCACACCAATAAATCCAAATAGCTTACCCATTACCAAAAATGTCACAATCACCATTACTGGATGGATATTAACTTGCTGACCCATCACCAAAGGCTGAACAACATGGGCATCTATTTGATTCATTAAAAAGAAAAGTATCAACACAAATACTAGTTTTAGCGGTGAAATACTCAATGCTACTAATGCTGGTAAAAAAGCACCAATGATCGAACCAAAGTAAGGAATTATTTCAAATAATCCTGCAATAATACCAAATGGTAGAGCTGACGGAATCCCCAAAATAAAAAGTCCAAATGTTGCTCCAGCACCCAGAAATATCATCGCTATTCCTGTCCCAAAAATCCAGCCTCGCAATCTTGTCTCGCAAGCCTTAAGGATTCGTTTAAACCGTTGATGATGTCGCCTTGGTACTAATCTTAAAATCCCTTTCACTAAGGAATTAGGATCGTAAGCCATGTAAAGCGCTAAAATTAACGTCGCTACCAACTCAACGGTTAAATTTAAAGCTTCACCTAAGAAAACGGGTACTCCTCCTAGTAACTGGTTGGTTAAATTTTGTAATTGTATTAGTGCTTGGGAAATGTCAGGAATAAAAGTGAATTTCTGACGCAGTTGCTCAACATCTCCTGTCAATCTATTGAGATAAGTTGGTAATGTTTTGATTAATTTCTGAGATTCAAATGTCACACTAGGTAGAACTACAGTAGCTAATACCACAACAAATCCGATGATTAATCCAATTAGTAGCAAAACAGCAATATCCTGTGATTTGACTAACTTTTGCAAAAACCTTAATAGCGTTCTTAAAATTAAAGCAATCAATGCTGCAACAACTAAAAGTTCTAATACTGGTAAAAGTTGATATAAAATGTAGAGTGCTGCTGCTAACATTACTGCCAATGGCGCACCACGAGTTAACTGCGACCATCCATTCTCTGTATCTCTGAGATTTGTCATTACTATCACTTATTCTTCTGTTTTAATTTTCCAAATTTAGTGCCTGGGATAGCACAGAATTTTTCTTTTTAAAGGTAGCTGTAAGCCTGATCGCCACAAGTATAGTTTTTCTCTCCTGTTTGTGACCATATAGTCAAGTCAGTTTTAATTCGCTCAGATATTTTACTCCCTAGCTTTACTTTTATTCTATTTATCCTCAGAGAGGTCTAGACATTCAAGTCATCTTTCTTGAGAAGGAAGTTTAACTATTTTGTGCGTCTGTATGAAAAAGATGATTTCTCAATTTACCTAATAGTAGTTTGTTCCTTTGACGAATCCAACGGGCTGAATCTCAAAATTATCGCCTCTAGGAAAGGCGACTTTTTAACACAGCAAAATCCGGTGGCAGATGCGATCGCTTTCATACAACGAGTTAATTTTTGCTTTGTGCCTTTTGCAGCAAATATTGACGCTTCTTCTATTGTCAAGGCAGTGAGTGCGATCGCTCTTTAGACAACTTGCTTAGGTATCAACCAAGGGTATTGGATAAATGCAGGATGAATCAGTTACTTTTAACCTGCTATATTCGGTTTCCTCAGTTAAAAGGCATTGAAGGAATAAACTCTGAGCTTGAGAGGTAGATAAATGTTCTATGAATGACTCTCAAATACACAGTTGTTATCTTTCACTAGGAAGACGCGATGCCTACGGCGGGCTGCGCCTACGCACAACTGCTTCCGTAGGATGGTAAAAGTTGAAAGATTGTAATCGGCTTTGATCTGGTTGTCACAGCTACCGGCTCTAGCATTAATGAAGCGGCTGGTGCTTTTGAAGAACTAGGTGCCAAGGTTGAAACCGTACAGGCGGATCTCGCCACATACAATGGAGTCGAAACCCTCTATAACCAAATTCAAGCTATTGGAAGACCAGTGGAAGCGATCGCCATTAATGCCGGAGTTGTGTTCAGTTAAGGGCTACTGGTAAAAATTTTGGGTTTTTGAGACGCGATAAATCGTCGTCTCTACAAGTGTTTTGGTCTTATCTGAACTGTATTGAGTTAAAATCGACTAAAATTGAGCAGTTAATACTTTGTAATGAATCCCTACGCTATCCTTAATCAGACCAAACTTCAGCGTGTTAGTGATGGCATAACCCGACCTCTACTAGAAAATTGCGAGACTGCCTCACATATCCTTATTTTAGTCTGGCCACAACTTGGGGATTTTGATAGTCTTGAATATGCGTGGTGGTTACAGCGCGAAGCTAAAAAATTGCCTCCTGAAAAACTCGCTATTCGTGCAGTCGGAATTGGCGATCGCGCTTCTGGAACAAAATTCTGCGAATATACAGGATTTCCAGCCGAAAATTTATTTGTTGAACCTAATGCAGAACTACATCAACAACTCAAACTTTATTCAGGTCTAAATCTCCCTATCCCTGGAATTTCCCCTACTCAGAAAGCTTGGCTAAATCTACTGTTTATGTGTGCAGGGTTTGGAAGTCCTGGAACGCTAAGAGAAGTTTTTCGGGGATACAGAGGCGATCGTCAAGCCCCTCAACTCATTGAAGATGATGAAATTATTCAAGGTACTCCTCTACCTGCGTTTCAAGGCTCGTTTTTCCAATTAGCTGGAGGAATTGGGTTTCAACGTCCCTTTGAATTAGCTACTCTACGGCTACGGAATATGGTGGAAGTTCTGAGAAATTGGCATACTTATGTACCTAATTCTGCCTACTTAACTCAGCGTGGTGGAACTTTTCTGTTTGATACCCAAGGTCAGTTACTTTACGAACATCGAGATCCAGGAATTTTGGGCTTTGCTGCTAATATGAGTCAGCCCCTATCATTTTTATCCCTTATCGAAACAGATAGCTTTACCTCAATTCATAATTCATAATTCATAATTGCTATTTCAATAATATCTAACCTAACAAAGTTGTGAAATTGAACGATTTTGTGTGCATTTGCCCCATAACAGATGTACATCATCTGGTTGCCTGTTGTAGTTAACTATCTTCATATTTCATACAAGTACTTTTATTACTTTTGCTCTCTTCAAGTTTGTGAAGTATGAACTATATGGTTACTCAATTTAAGTATTAAATAAAATCATTACCAATAGTTTAGGAAAAGCAAAGACGTGAACCGTTTCAAAAAGCTATCCTCAATTGTGTTCTTGCTATTAGCTTTTATTTATCCATCTGGTTTGGCTGAAGCCAAGGATAACACTCTCAATAATGTTCTTAATGAACAGGCTCTTGACGCACAGACAAAATTAGTTGGAGAGCAAAGTGAAGAGCTTTTGTTAGCTCACCGACGGACTCGACGACGTTATCATAGACGGCAACGAACTGGAAAATATTATTATCAACGCCAGAGGAATCGACGACATTATTATAGACGACGCTATCGCTCTGTAAATTATCATGGGCAACCATATCGTCATGGAGAATGGGAACTTGTGCGCGATCGTCATGGACGATTAATATATGATTGGCAGCGTTAATAGTAAACTTTACAGCCAATTTTGCCAGAGAATCTTTATGTGTAAATCCTAACTTAAGCAGACTTGTTCGAGACAAAATAGTGAGTATTGCCCATGTATATTTTTAGTCATTAATTGTTCCATCAGGCATGACTGCACCACGCAGATTTGCACCCGTCAGATTTGTACTACTCATTTCTGCTCTGATCAAATTTGCCTTACTTAAATTAGCACCAGTCAAGTCTGTCCTGGCAAGATAGGCATCAACCAAGTCTGTTTCTGTGAGGTTAGCCTGACGCAGGTTAGCCCGACTTAAATCAACTCTATTTAGCCTTGCAAAACTTAGGTTTACTCCACTCATCTGACATCTAGTCAGTTTAGCATCTGCCATAATTGCACCATACAAATTAACACCTGTAAGTTCGGCATCAATGAGGTTTGAACGTTCCAATCTAGCGTTCATCAGGTTAGCACCTTTCAAATTAGCACCCCCGATGTTAGTATCTGCCAGAGATGCATTATGCAAAATCGCTTCACTCAAATTGGCATCACTCAAATCGGCATAACGTAGCGTTGCCTCACTCAAGTTAGCACCACTCAAATCAACTTTAGATAAGTCTACACCAGTTAAATCAGCGCCCCGCAGGTCAGCCTTATGAAGATTAGCACCCCGTAGACTAGCAGAGTACATTCTCTTTTCTTCTCGCAGGTTAGCCCCACGCAGGCACGCACCAGTTAAATTTGCACCACTCAAATCTGCACCACGTAAATCGGCATTCATCAAGTTAGTATCTAACATATATGCCAAAGTTAAATTTGCATTACGCAAATCAGCACCCTGCAAAGTTGCACCATGTAAATTAGCATCATGCAAGTTGGCGCTGATTAAACTTGCCTGATTTAGGTTCGCACCACTTAGCTTTGTACAAACTAGGTTTGCGTGATTCAGAATTCCCCGACTTAGATAGCTAAAAATTAGGATGGCATTACCCAAATCTGCTTTATTTAAAGCTATGCCAATCAAGTCTGCACCAAACAAATTTATTCCATTTAAGTTGGCCTCAATAAATTTTGTTTCTCCATTCTCATAGCGCTTTAGAAGTTCATTGGCATCCATGTTTTTTCCTATCAATTACCACAAATATTTAAATTTTTCTCGGATTAACAATAATCAAAAATTACCATTATTCTTTGGGAGGAGGTGCTAGAAATTGACAGGTATTACCATCATCATTGAGTCCAATTCGATGATAAGGATTAACTGGTGTTTTCGTTTCTGGAGATGAATCGTTGTTAAACGGGTTATATCCATTGGCGCTGGGTGATATATCGCCATATAAAGCTCGCATAGATTGGATAATTGCACTAGCTGCTTGAATATTTTCATCCGGCTTCCCTAGAGATATAACAGCACTATTTAATTTAGATTCAAGCTCTCTAAGAGTTGGACAGATATTAAATAATTTCAGCAATAAATCATCAAGTTTTTGAGTCTTGAGTTTCAACCAGTCTTCTTCATTGAAAGTAAATTTTTTGTCAAGTGCGGAAAATAGAACTATTTTAGCCCTAAGTGGGTTAGTATACTTCATAATATTTTGTCGTAAATCAAACTGATTATATTGATATTTGATTTGACTGTTTGGAGATTTATATATAGAATCTAATGATATTGGTTCCTCGTTTCGAGGTTGATTTAAAAATATTCCTGTTGATTCTTCTTGATGAGGTTTATTTAAAAATATTCCTGTTGGTTCTTCAGGCGTTATATATAGCTTCTGCATTTGATGAAAAATAACATTGGCGATTATGGCGTATTCAGCTTGTTTGTTAAGAGTTTTTACAACTTCAGATAAACTATAATTTAAGTTGTTGGTAGTAGGATTCAATCTAAATAATTCTTGAATTAATTCTTGTAATTTAAACCTATCTAGCGTCTCTTCATCATTCTCCCAAATATTTTTACAAGCTGAGTATATTAATTTTTTAATCCGTTTAGAGTTTTCATGCTGTTCTAAATGTTTCGTTACTGCATCGAGACTAGATATAGTTTTCATCGGCAAATCTCCAGCACAAGTATTAAATAGGAACAAATGATAAAGTTAACCTTTTCAACGTAACTCGTAAAATCTTTTTCTCGGAACATTGTCTGTGTCAAAAGTGGCTTATAAGTTATTTATTTAACCGCAGAGGCACAGCAGAAAGTCTGAGAGCAGGCATCAGATTTTCTAAAATAGAAAAGAGATTTAGAGAGGAATTCACTTTTGATAATTTCTACTCACTTTGAAAGGGCTGGTCTTATGTTATACCCTTTTTATCTAGCTTGTGTAGTCATGTCGAAGCACTTTGCCTAGGGTTGGCACAAGGTAAGGATGCCTACAGTTTCAAGGCAATCCCAAGTACTACCGCATCCATTGACGACATCCGCAATTGCCGAAAGCCTTGCTGATATGGGCTATTGGAGTTATGAGTGGCGTGTTGGTGGTAAATCTGGTGCGAAGTCGCAGAAATTGCCTGAAAAAATGCGAATCATCTAGCTCAAACTCTAAATTGGCTGTTTTAGTAGGTAGCTGCTGATATTGTCGCTATTTTAAGTACAAGCTCCGGTTGTATAAATATTCTAATTATTTGAGCCAGGTTCCCATAGCTTACACTGACTTGTTATATTACAGCTAATAGTTATGTGTTACTTAGATTAGTATTGGTTGACAAGTTGTTGGACATATTGCTTGGATGAGCCATAGCTTACGATCGCTACATCAAGATCAGCATACTTGTAAAGGTTCAAGGCACGTTGGATTGCTCCAATAATCCAATCGGTTTCGTTGCCAAATGCTCCACCACCGAGAAGCGTAAGAAACAATCTGTTGTTTCCATTTCTGATTGAATTCAAGATTGCAGTACAAATAGTTGCCTCATAGGATGCCTCTAAAACGAGGCGTGCAAATTCCGTCCAAAGATTTGAGGAATGACGAGAGTAGTTAACTGGCAAGGCAGAGCAATAGGCTTGTGATATCGTATGCTTGCAATCATTGAGCGTTACTTGCGTACTCCATTGAATGCCGATTCGTAACAACTCTCGCAATCCATCAAGTTCAGTCTCGCTTGCGGCTCGAAGTCGATTTGAAATCTCAACCAAACCGTTATGTGATGCCAAAGCATAACCGTTTCTCATTTCCCAAAGACGGTTTTTGGAATTTCCCAATGCTACTCCCATATCTGCAAGACAATCGATTTGGTTTGTTGTTGATTGTCCGGTCTGCCCATTTACAGTTGCAAAGTAGTTTCGATAAATTGTTCCTGCACCAGCCGCGATCGCACAGGCTGGCCCCTGGGTAGGATCATTCTCATAAATCCCCACACCACTCTCAGGCGTTACATTTGGAGATACCATTTCAAGCAGATTGAATTGGGAAGCTACTTGAAAAAGCGAATCAGCATTCGATTCATTTATGTGCAAATGCTGGACGTTGGCAACTATTTCGCGTACCGATATTTTCCCAACCTGATATCCACTCGCATGGACACGTTCTCTGAGTTCGGCTAAAGACGGTGTTTCCAACTGACCGCAAACCATTACTTTCCCATTCACATGAGATTTCAATACCTTACCGTCAACAGTGATATTCTGCCAAACCTGCTGTGGGGACTCTTCAGGAAAACCGGTCAATGTTTCAAACCACGTCATTGGATGAAATCAAACGACATACATAACTATTTATTGTACGGAAAGTTTTCGTATAATTTTTTTCTTTTTGAAGGACTTGCCAAACGTGATAGACTTCCCCAGCGATCGCTCTTATGACTAATATCCACACAGGACTGCACCAAACAATCTACTAAATGCGACACGCCCTTTTTCAAAAAAGAAAGCTCTTGTCCGGCGGAATAACTGTTGAGTGTTGACTTTCAAGTAGCCGTACTAGGCGTTTGAGGAACTGGCTTGATTAAGAAGGTCAATAGCATCTTGGTCGAGCTTTATATTGACAGCTTTGATGATATCGTTGAGTTGCTCAACCTTTGTTGCACTAACAATAGGAGCAGTAATGCTGGGATTAGCAATGAGCCACGCCAGAGAAACTTGGGTGGGAGTAGAATTATAAGTCGTTGCCACCCGATCAATTGCCTCTAGAATTCGCAAGCCACGAGGGTTCAAATATCTTTTTACAGAATTACCACGAAGACTAATAGACAAATCTTTCTCTGAGCGATATTTACCAGAGAGAAAGCCGCTGCATAGAGAGGAATAGTTAATCACACCAATTTCCTGTTCTTGGGAAATTTGTTGTAAATCCTGTTCATAATCATCTCGATCATACAAGTTATAACGGGGCTGAAGGCTTTCGTAGCGAGGATAGCCATGCTGACGGCTAATTTCTAATGCCTGCCCCAAACGCTCTGCACTATAGTTTGAAGCACCAATCGCACGTACTTTTCCCTGACGAGTCAATTCTGCGTAGGTTTCAAGAGTTTCTTCAAGTGGAGTGTTTTCATCGTCGATATGCGATTGATATAGATCGATGTAATCGGTTTGTAACCTCTGCAACGAGTCTTCCACAGCTTGTTGAATGTGTTTACGAGAAAGCCCTTGGCCTCTAACACCCATATCGTTGCCAACCTTAGTTGCAATCACCACTTGATCGCGATGACCGCGCTGCTTGAGCCATTTTCCTAAAATTGTCTCAGACTCTCCACCTTGATTTCCTGGAACCCACTTGGAATAGACATCAGCTGTGTCAATAAAATTACCTCCAGCCTCTATGAAACTATCTAAAATCTCAAATGAACTATTTTCATCAATAGTCCAGCCAAATACGTTACCACCAAAAGATATTGGTGATACTTCTAGTTCTGAACGTCCAAGTTTACGCCTTTGTGTAATGACCATGAGTTTTTTCTTCAGACAGTTTTAGAATTACTATGTGCTAACTTAAATTAAAAATACAGTATGCTATTAAAACTACGATAAATCCATTAATAAACCGTAGTTTAAAAGATAAACGTAGGTTATCACGGAAAATCATTTCAAATCAAGTCTTCTTATCGTTGAGCGTTCTTCAGCATACTTGTTCTGGATGTTACCACTTACTTGGTCTGCATTAACAGTGTTGGCAATATAGCAATCCTAGCCAATACTTGTTGGATTTTTGGGGAAAGGGGAAAAACCTTATATATCAAGTCTTACACTCCTTTTCCTGTTACGCTTTTCTCTTTATCCGAGCAGTATTGCAATTCTACTTATTAAACATCTAAGGAATGGGGATTCAGTCCAATCCCGGACAGTAGCCCATCGTAGACATCGCTCAATCACGTTACAATAATTAATTGTTACTAATTAAACGGTAATTTACTTATGAGTCAACTTGAAAATATTCAAGCTGAGTATGAAAAATTTACTGAAGAATTTGAGAGTGTAATCATTAGCACCGTGAACGCCCAAGCAATACCCAATGCTAGTTATGCTCCCTTTGTAATGGATAATTCCAAAAACATCTATATTTATGTCAGTGGTCTTTCAATTCATACCAAAAATATCTATACCAATCCTCATGTAAGTGTCTTATTTATCGAGGATGAAGCCAAGAGTAATCTAATTTTTGCCCGTCGTCGTTTGAGTTTTGATTGTACGGCAACTTTGATAGAGCGTGAAACTGACAAATGGAATCAAATTGTTGAGCAATTTCAAGGGCGATTTGGTGAAATTATCGAGGTTTTGCGCGGCTTGTCTGACTTTCGGATTTTTCAGCTAACTCCTAGTGAAGGGCGTTTTGTAGTTGGTTTTGGGGCAGCCTATCATATTAGTGGCGAGAACCTCCATCAACTTGTTCAGATCGCAGGAGATAGTAATCAAAAGTGAGAATAAATTATGAATTAGTTTGACTGTATAAAAATTAAATATGAAATAGCTGATACAAATTTTTTATGAAGCTGCATAGAATTCGATCCCTCCTAGCCCACGCCAGTCTCTCCACTACAGCGCTTCGCGCATCCTGCGGCGGGGGAGACCCCAAGACCGCGCTGGCTCCCCTTAATAAGGGAGGAACCGGAAAAACATCTATCAAAGTCCCCCTTTTTAAGGGGGATTTAGGGGGATCAAGATATGTGCAACTTCACATTAAATTGGTATTAGGACACAAAAATTTTACTTACTCTGATATTTATCAGTAAGCTTGAATTTATACCTTTTAATTTTGCCTTAGGGTAAAGTGCCATTAAACTATACTTTTTAATTTTATGCTTCAGTTTCAACCTCCTGGCTTTGGACATAAACTTATCCATACATCCTTGGGGGCAATGGTTTACTATACCCAAACTAATACACCTTGGGCGTTCGGTGATACTGAAGATTTACCTCCACTACTGTTTCTCCATAACTTTGGTGGTGGGGCATCTGCGTATGAATGGTCTAAAGTTTACCCGGCTTTTGCTTCTAAGTACCACATTTTAGCTCCCGATCTAATCGGCTGGGGAGAATCGGCTCATCCAGTCCGAGATTATAAAATTAGGGATTATCTCAGCACGATCGCAGAGTTTATCATCGAAACTTGTCGTCAGCCAGTGACAGTGGTAGCCTCTTCTCTAACAGCCGCTTTTGCTATCCGCCTAGCTATTGTTCAACCCAATTTATTCAAAGCACTGTTTTTGGTTTCCCCATCTGGATTTGATGATTTTGGGCAGGGTGCTGGACGCAGACTTCCGCTTTCGGTAATCAATACGCCTCTGTTGGACAATTTTATTTATATGCTTGGTGCTGAAAATGAAATTGCAGTCCGAAATTTTTTACAAAGTTTTCTGTTTGCTAAGTCAGAACGAGTATCTCAAGAAATAGTGGATGCTTATTTAACCTCTGCACAACAACCTAATGCCAAATTTTCCGCCTTGGCATTTTTACGGGGCGATCTTTACTTTGATCTGAGTTTATATATTCAGCAACTGACAATTCCCACTGTGATGTTTTGGGGAGAGAAGGCACAATTTACCAATATCAAACTAGGACAACGCTTGGCAAATTTAAATCAAAGGGCAATTCAAGATTTTTATGCGATCGCAGATGCAGGAATATTACCTCATTTAGAAATACCAGAAGTTGTCATTGGTCTATTGCAACGATATCTTCGGTAACTGGGGATTGGGGACTGGGGAAGACGAGGGGGATGAGGGAGACAAATGACAAATGACAAATGACAAATGACAAATGACAAATGACTACTTAGAGAGTAAATGTGCATTTAATGCTTTGGTGATGCGATCGCCAGAAGCTTCTAAGTGGGCTAAGGTGTAAATATCAAAGCTTTCACTTAGTTGTTTGAGTCTGACATCAATGGCTTTTTGCAGTTGGCGCAATTCATACCAAGCCAATGTCCGGCCATCTTCAGGTGTATCGGTAGTACCCAACATCATTTCTAGCAAAATATTCAGATATTCCCGTTGCAATGAACGACGGATGCTAGAAATTGGCTTTAGTTCTCCTGGGGTTAAGACTTCTGCCCAGATGCCTGTTTGCAGGGTATCGAACAGTTCCGGGATAGAAAGTGCTTCTCCAGGCAGAGTTTTTAATTCTATATCTTGTAAACGATTGAGGCGATCGCTGTCTAATAGCGATCGCAGCACCGCACTTTGAAACTTCAAAATATTTTCGTGAATTGGATAATCAAGGCGGTTGTTAGGTACAGAACTACCCCAATGTTCCCAGCGTGACGGTGCTAGTTGATTGAGTAATTGTGGTGAAAAACTGAAAGCATTTTCGACAAATACATATTCTTGCAATTTTGTCAATGCTTGGCGTTGTTTTAAAAGTGAAACAGGTACAAATGTCCAAGAAGCATTATCATTATTATGGAGACGCAGAAACGATTGTCCACCAATATATTTGGAAAGCAAGGTGGCGTTCCGAAAATAATATTTAAGCACTCTATTGAATGAGACGCGCAGGTTACTATAGCTTTCTCCTTTTGATAGATAACCCTTATCAAGGCGCTGCCACATAACGCGGGCATTATCCATTTGCCATTGCGAATAAAGTAGCACATCACTACTCATATCCCAAACATTCGCCAAAGGATTAATGTCCCAGATATCCTCATCAGTTGCATAAGACAATTCTGGTTGAGGCGACGCTAGTGCAATCTGCTCTAAAAAACTTTTTTCTGATTCTGGAATTATCCCCTCAAGCGTTGCTGATGGGCTTGTTTTATAACCATACTCAATTGCCCATTCGTCATAAGGCCCAACAACTCCTGGAAAATAGTCACCTTGCTGTACTCCCTGCGGTGCTATATTCACCGGTAGATAGTCCATCACCGAACCCACTAAGCCTTTAGTATGAGTGATTTCAGTATTATTTAATTCTTCAGGTGCTAACATTGTGCTGCCATGAAAGTTGTGGCGCAAACCGAGAGTATGCCCAACTTCGTGAGCAATGAGAGAACGCAAATATTGATGCACATACTCCTTCATCATTTCACTACTAGCTGTAGTATTTGGCAAAATTGACAACGCCAGCGCTCCCATCGCGGCTTGATTTGAAGACTCCATACCATAGCAAAACTCAGAGTCCGGTAGAAGAGAATTATTAACTCCTGGCTTTTGGCTTCCCCAAAGGGCTTGACATGGATTTTTGCCCACTAAAGATGGATTTACTTCCATCAATGCGTGATATTCTTGCTGAATTGATAGCACCATATTGGCATCTACCATAATGTCTGCATCCAATATTTCCCCAGTGAATGGGTTGACGCGCATTGGCCCTCTAGCAAAACCTGCATCTAAAGAGTTGAACCAGCGAATAGTATTGTAATGTACATCTGCGGGTTGCCAATCAGCATCATCTGGCATTTGCTGTACTTCAATAGCATTTTGAAATCCAGCTTTTTCAAATGCTTTGTTCCACATCAAAACGCCTTCACGAATCGCATCGCGGTACTCTAGTGGCACAGCATTTTCAATCCAATACACAATTGGCTTTTTAGGCGGAGATAAGGGAGAATTCGGATCGGATGGCTCTAAATGCCAACGATTGATATAACGTACAAATGATTCATGAGGATTCTTATTAGATAAATCTTGAAAAGCAGTAATAAAATATCCCACTCTATCATCAGCAAGTCTGGGAATATAATCATTATTTTCTCTAAGTTGAGAAAAACTGTAGTGTACTTTAAGAGTGAGTGCCCTACTATCAGGTACGGTAACTAAATTTGCTCCTTCTAATGATGAAAAACCGTAAATAGAATCAATCTCTATATTTTCTGAGAAGCTGTTAACATCACCAAAATATGACTTGTGTGCATCCAAGTGGTAATCAGCCTGCAAAGAGTATTTCAAAATGGTAGTTAATCCAGGTAAATCCTGCATTAGTAGTTCATTCAGGTTGATCAGAATATTTTTATTCTGTGGATCGATATTGGCTATTTCGAGTGAATAAAGAACAGAGTCGCTAAATGAACGAGCAAGCGATCGCTGTTCTGGTCTACTTTCTGCATGAAATTTCACATTACGCACCACAAAGTGCAATCTATTGTTTACTCGTTGGAAGTAAAAGATAAAATCAGAAAGAGGTAATCCACTATAAATTCCACTTTCCCCAACACCCGATTCTAATGTCACTATAGCTAGATAGTTTTTATTTAGCTGTTCTGGTTTAATTTCTAAGTAAATTTTTCCCGAATTATCAGTGCAATAAAGTGTGAAGAGTCCTTCTACTTTATTTATTCCTTTGACAACCTCATTAAATCGGCAAAAATTTTCCTTTGTACTCTTAGCAAGATCGTTGTCAGTATTTGCTAAGTTTTCAACTGCTGGGAGTGCATTTACTTGCTGTGCATCAATATTTGAAAGTTGATTTGCTCCTGCATAATCACTACAGATGAACAAGTTATACAGTAATACTATAAAGATTGCTAATTTCCTGATCCAGTATTTCATCCTTTGGCTTTCCAGGTGAAGCAGTTCTTGTATTGAGGAAAAAATGTGGATTAATTTGTCCTCTGTAAGCCCTGCAAATATCTAGGGATTACGGTATAAATCCACTCAGTCAGACAATATCTCTAACCTAAAAGTCCTGTGACTATTGATTGTTATTGGTAGCTATTTAGGAATTTTCCGTCAATTATCTGTATCTTTAAATAGATAATTTTTATAACTACAGATATATGTTTTTTTAAACTATATCTGTATTAAAAACCAAATGTAGCATTAAAAATGTATTTAGTGCTACATTTGCCAACCGAAGGAATCTTAAGCATGATTTATAAACAAAGAGTAAGAATCCTAAAAAAGCTGTTATTGAGCATTTAAATACTTTTTTAGGATGAATTATGGAGATTTATGGTAATCCCAACTGTTTTCTCACGCGGTCAATTGGTTCTTCCCAATGGTCTTCAAAGCGTTAGCCCAAAAAAATCAGCTTTTTTACCTAGTTCTCACCCTTTCACCAGGTTGACGAAAATCGCTTTGGTTTGTTGAGGAGCCAGGATGGGATAGAGCAATCTAGCCAACCACAAACCGATTTGGAGTGATTTGCCGTAATTTTGTGTAGCAGCAAAAGAAAGTACGCCAATCTCTCCCGCATAACTAGTGTCAAAATCGAGCAAATAGATTAGTTTAGCAATGTCTTCTAGTTCAGGGCTGATATTTAAAGGTTTTAGTTGATTTTTCACCATATAAACCTCGTCTACCTTGAGAACCGTAGTTTTGTAAGTTGGGTGCAGCGATCGCGTAATCCAACATAAATAAGGTGGTAATGTTGGGTTGCGTTTCACTCCACCCAACCTACATAAATATATCTTTTAAAAAACTCTAGGTTTCAACATAGATGAGGTTTAATTGACATATTATCCTCCAAAGTAGCCTTGAGGATATTGTCTTAATTGATTAAAATAATAATATCCCATTACTACTTTTAATCTTGAAGTAATTTTTGATAAACTTAAATACCCAAATAATCAGATTTTAGAATAGCAATATCAACCAAACTCACTGAGTTTCTGTAAGTTATAATCACTTGGAATTGTGGGAGTTTTTTAGCATCATGATTTTACTGATTAGATTGACAAGACTTGATAATAGTGAAGTGTAGCCCTTTATCTTATTTCTCACAACAGTTTAATTTATTTAGCAGTGGCTCTCTCTCGCTTATTATGTAAAATATCTAGGGAAAGGCAGCATTGCTCGTTGCTCTTGCACATAAATGAATGCAAATATCTATTTATCTCGCAAACCACCTCCTCCCCAAGGTTTAAAAAGTATTTCTTCTTTCTAACTGAGATATGCCTTTTGTTAGAAGGATAATTACCCTTTTATAGTTAATGTTTATTTGTACTCAAAAAACAAGCTAATTGGCATGATAAATTTGATTTCTAGAAAAATTGGTCACATCAGTTCCGTGCTTAAAGGACTTCAGGTAACACGTTTTTTGGCTGTTGTCCTAGTTGGTTTTCTAGTGCTGACAACCAATGTTAATTATGAGCAGGGGCAGAATGATAAAGGCTTAAAGGAGAGAGTCCGCGAACAGGTAGAGCAAAATGATGCTGAAAGACCGAAAACAGTAGGGCAGTGGTTTAAGGATGCTCGTGAAACCGAAGATTCTCCTGGTGAACGACTTCAGAAGATTGGGCAACAGTCAGGAGAAGCCTTTAAAGAGTTTGGAGGTGGATACGTAAAGGGCGCTAAAGACACTGCAAATGATGTAGGGAACAGTGCAGCACAGACAGGCAAAGATATCTCTAACCAAGTTCGACGCTAAGAGGTTGTTTTAAAAGTGTTTCACTGTAACTTTAGGCACTTTTAAATCTCCCTAATGCCCTTAAATAACGAATTCTAATACTTGGATAACGCCTTTACCCTTGCTGGTAAAAGATTGTAGCGTTTTTCAGGTGTATAAAATATAGGCCTTTGGTAGGGGCGTACAGCTAGCTGTACGCCCCTACTGTGTGTTACATCTAAAAAAATTGCTAATTTTGAGAAGCGTAGGTGGCGTAGCAATACTTCTCGCTTTGTGCATTTTTAACTCGGAATCGGGTTTGGGTTAAAGGTTTTTTCTTTCCCTTTTCCCCAAAACCCGAGAAGTATTGCACTCCAAAATCCAGATCAATACCAGATAAGAAATAACTTTAAGTAATATTTAGGCACTTTGCATAAATAAAGTGAACTATTAAGGCAAGTCATTTATTATTTGCAACTAGTAAAAAACACTTGATGTGTAAGCATCGCAGCTTACCGTAGTGGAAAGAAAAGAGTTATGTTTGTTTATACCCACTTATCTAAATCTTATAAGATAATTAAGTATCTTTTTTTACCAAGAATTGAACATTTTAATAACAGTTAAGTAACTGTTGAATAACTGTTTTAAAACATGAAACAATGGGGAGATAGTTAAGGCAGTAAAGAAAAAAACAGATAGATGATTAGCAATATGAAGCAATCTAAGAGTACGCGAAAGCGAGGAATTGTCCTAACGATCGCTGGATTGAAGCGTTTACAAGCTGCGATTCTGGCTATGGAAAAGGTTCAAAACAATGGCAATCACTTCACTCTAGAAGATTTAGGCGATCGCATGAATGTTTCAACCAAAACTCTGAACCGATTATGGTCGTTGAATACAGGCGTGGATCAAAAAACCTTAAAATTGTGCTTTACCGCCTTTAACCTAGAATTACACAGGGAAGACTACACAATTTTGAGTGAACCGAATACTACTGTAGTCTCTCCAACTCGATTGTTGAGTTTAGATACAGGAGAAAAGAAATTATCTCCGCCTTTCTCCTTAGAATCCTTTGTTACTCAGCACCATAACCAACTCGAAAATCTTTGGTCATACCCAGATGGCCCCGTAGCTCTAGATTCCCCCTTCTATGTCGAACGTCCTCCCATTGAAGAACTAGTTTATCGAGAAATAATTCAACCAGGCTGTGTGATCCGAATTCGAGCGCCAAGAGAGATGGGAAAAACTTCTCTTGTGTTGCGGCTATTGGCTTTTGCCCAGATGCAAGGTTATCGCGCTGTGAACCTGAATTGCAAGCAAATGGATGCAACCTGTCTGACAGACTTAAACAAGTTTTTGCGTTCTTTTTGCTGGCAAATTGCAACAGAATTAGGCATAGACCCCAAGCTAGATGAAAACTGGGATGAGGAAATAGGCTGTAAGTTAAGTTGCAGTTTATACTTACAATCATACTTACTGAAGCAGAGTAAAAGTCCAGTAGTTTTAGTGTTAAATGAGGTTGACCACTTTTTTGAATATCCTCAAATTGCTCAGGAGTTCTTTGGTTTGTTACGCTCTTGGTATGAAGAAGCGCGACAAGACGCTAACTTGCAGAAGCTTAGGCTACTGGTGGTTTATTCTACAGAAGTTTACGTTTCTCTAGATATCAACCGTTCCCCATTTAATATTGGACTACCGATCCGTCTGCCAGAATTTACTAAGCATCAAGTAGAGTATTTGGCCCAACGGCATGGGCTAAACTGGACTTCTGAGAACGAGGTTACGCAACTGATGTCTCTGGTGGGGGGACATCCAGCACTAATTCGGATTGCTCTGTATTATATATGCTGTCAAGGAATCACCTTAGAGGAAGTAATAGATGAGGCGATCGCTAACGGCGGTATCTACCGTTATCATTTATGGCGACACTGGGCAATTCTGCAAGAAAATTCCAGTTTGGTAAAGGCATATATTGAAGTTGTTAGCTCAAAGCAAAGCGTTTCTTTGAATCCCATTGATGCTCATAAACTCGAAAGCTTGGGATTAATCACTTATGAAGGCGATAGCATCCTACCGCGTTGCCAACTCTACCGCGCTTACTTTAAAAAACAACTAGATGTTGCTGAATTTGAATATAACTCATTGCAAAAACGTGCTTGAAAAACTATCAGGTACATTTTCTCTCACGCTTCGATGCTTACCGAAATTATGGGCGGAGTTCTTCTTTGCTCAAATTTATCTGAAGCGTGAGTTTTTTTATCTTGAAATAGCAACACCAAGAACTATCTACATTTTTAAATGATGGTGGCTGGAAAAGATTTTAAACTAATTAACTAGCTGACCAATAAAGTTGATAATCCTCGATAAAAAATATTCCATTATTAGAAGACATTTTGAAAAAGAAGTAATAATCTCCTGGCTCCCAAATACCAAATTCTTGTTCTTGTTCTTGAACAGTAGCTGTAGAGCCACCGTTGGGAATAGTCATGCTAGCAGTTTGTGTTCTGTTCTGTGCTTTGAGCAGAAAAACTTCCAGTAGGCAAAAACCCTGTAGTTCGGCAGAATAACGAATTTTGAAGCGGATTTTCCCTCCATCTCGGAGAGTATTTTGAATAAAAAATTTTTCAGTTTGAATAGGATTACCAGACAGTTTAATATCTTTATCTTGTGTTAAGATATAGGTATATTTTTGCTCTAACGAACTCACTAATTTTTCTCCTTAAAAATAATCAACTCTATTGGGATAATTGCATTTTTGACAAATAATTTTTGCTGTCACGTTGTATTCTGCCGTCATCGCCAACAAAATGCAATGACAGATAAGACAGTTAAGAAAATAGTTAAAAAATTGATTGCAACAAACAAAAATAATTGAAATTGGCAACAAATTTTAAATGTATAGACTACATCTAGGGCAAGGAGCAAGGTGTGGTATAGTCTCTTAATTTGAAAACTACTGTAAGTGTTAACTAAATAGTTGCGACCTGACCAAGATTGCCAAAACTCCATGTTGCCAGTCCTACCACTTGCGGTATCGACAGATTTGGCATTTTCTCTGAAACTATTCTTGTCCACTGCTTGAGGTACTCATTTTTTACCATTTGAGCCTCTGCTCCCTTGCCTCTTTATTTCCATTCGCCTTGTAGAGTGAAAGGTGCCCAGTAATAGGGTGCGGCATATTTTGGAGTGCGCCATATTTCTATTTGTGCTGTCCGCAAAGCTGCTGCTGGCTTTAATCCTTCTTGCAGCATCTTTTTGTAAAATACCTTCATAAGTTCAGATGTTGCCTGGTCATCTACACTCCACAGGCTGACTACGACTCGCGGGCTGCCTGCATACATAAACCCTCTGGTTAATCCTACTAATCCTTCTCCCTTAACTTCTTCTCCCAGTCCGGTTTTACAGGCGCTGAGTACTACCAGTTCCGCTTGCAGGTTGAGGTTGAAGATATCGTGCAAGCGCAAAAAGCCATTTTGTGGCATTCCCTTGTCGTCAAATAGCGATAACACCACTCCTGATAATTCTGGATGCTTGCTGTTGAGAATGCCATGCGTGGCGAAATGGATGATACGATATTGACTCAAATTTTCGCTGCTAGCAGTGGTACGACTGGCGGTAAAATCAAAGGCTTGTTTGCGATCGCTAATTGGTACAAGAGAAAGAATTTGCTCGGCTTCTTGACGTGTAAAGCGCAGACGTTCAAAGCTAATGTCTGAGTCTTGGGCGGATCTGGTTAAAGCCAGGTTGTCTAAATTGCTCTCTGGCGCAGGTAGGCGAGATACTTGTGCTTTATTTTGGAAACGCTCATCATCACTATTAAAAATCGGATCTGCCAATACAACTAGGGTTTTAGGAGCAGATTTACGTCCTTTGTGTTCGCTTCTGAGGATAGCTAATGTAGACGCTGAAGGGAGAGTAATGATTTCGTGGTTGAGCAGTAATGGTTCATAATTGCGACTGCTACCTGTTGTGAGGACAGCAAATGGCACATATTGCAAAGCACCATCGCTGGCGATCGCTAAACGCTTCTTTTGCAGTTGCTGGGCTACTGGTGCAAGTATTTGTTGAGATAGAGCATCTAGAGACGGACTATGCTTTAGATACGGGGTAGTGATTTCTTGACGGAACTTTTGCACTGTAGCTTCAATATCTGCACGCTTGGGTAGTTCGTAACTGGTAATACTCTTATTAGTAACTGCCCAAAGATAACTGCGCTTTTCCCCTAAAGAATATTCTAAAAGCAGAGTGTTTTCATCAAGTACTTGCTGTTGAATTTGCACAAGTGAGAGAGGCTGAGGTTGAGTCAGCGCTGCATAACGCGGACTAGTGGCACGGATTTGTGTCTGGACTTGTTTATACTGTTCTAGAAGTACCTCGGTGTCTTCTTCTAAAGCTTGCACCTGCGCTTCGGTATGCTTACCGCCTAATACTTGTATCCGACGTTTTTCTAAAACATCGAGTTGTTGCTGCAAGTTACGTTCTTGAGCAAGTAACTTTGGCTCTACACCTTGGCGAATATCAGCGTTGGCTTCTGCAAGTAGTTCCAAAAGACTGCGGGCGCGGGCGCGTTCGCTGGCTTGCAGTGCTAAAGCATCATATCCTTGAGATGGTTGCTGTTTGTGTAACTGCATCAGCAAATCGACATAAAACTCATAATAATTCTGCACTGTGGCAAAATAGGAAGTGCGGAGTTCCTGAGAGTCAATTTTGATACGAAGGTCTTCAACAATTTTGATGACTCTCTCTATCTGAGTCAGGGCAGACTGAAAATTGCCTGCGTCGTGTTGAACAAAAGCGATGTTATAGAGTGTACGTGCTTCCCTTGCCTTGTTCCCTGTCTGTTGATATAGCAGCAAAGATTGGCTGTAATAATCTAGCGCCTTTTGGTGTTCTCCTAAATTTGAGTAAGCTTTGCCAATATTGTTTAGAGCAGTTGCTATCCCTCCTTTGTCTCCCGCCTGTCGGTATAAAATCAGGGCTTGGCTAAAGTATGAGAGTGCTTTTTGCTGTTCTGCTAACTCTAAATAAACTGTGCCAATATTGCTCAGAGCAGTTGGTATTCCTTCTTTTTCTGCGTCTTTAGCCTGTTGGTATAAAGACAGGGCTTGGCTGAAGTATGAGAGTGCCTTTTGCTTCTCTCCTAAATCTAAGTAAACTTTGCCAATGTTGTTCAGAGTTGTCGCTATCCCTGCCTTGTTTCCTACCTGTCGTTTGAGAGACAGCGATTGGTTGTAGTAATCCAGCGCCTTTTGCTTTTCTCCCAGGAAATGGTACACAGAGCCGATATTATTGAGACTAATAGCTTCCCCATTTTTGTCTCCCACTTGTCGCCTTAAGGATATGGATTGGTTGTAGTAATCCAGCGCCTTTTGCTTTTCTGCTAACTCTGAGTAGATTTTGCCAATGTTATTTAGCGTAGTACCTTGGGCTTGTTTGTCCCCCACTTGTTCAAATAGAGGTAAGGATTGCTTGTAATAATCCAGTGCCTTCTGCTTTTCTCCTAAATTTGAGTAGATTTTGCCAATATAAACGAGGGTGTCAGCTTCTAAGGAGCGTAGGTTTTGCCCATTGGAGCGATCGCTCGCTTGACGATATAGTAAAAGTGCTTGCTCAAATTTTGCGATCGCTTTTAACAGAGATTCTGCTGTTCCTTGCTGATATAGTTGCTTCCCTTCCTGATATGCAAGTTTAGCAACAGCCAGAGTTGCATCTGGCGAACTTGTCTGCGTCATCTGTGCAACATTTATCGGATGCTGCCTAGCAATTGCCACATTTGATTCTGAAAATAACAAAATGCTGCTAAAAATAACAATAGTGCGACCCATTACCAAGGGCAGAAATTGCCATTGTCTTGAGTCATGTATATTAAATTGAGTCATATACATCTGCGGTTTCTATAGCTGATTAGATTTAGAATTCCCAAAATCAAGCAAAAAAACCGTAGATTAACTAATTGTATGTAATAGGCTTATACACGGCGAGCTGGCAGAGGTTTTCCATATAATTATCTAATCAACCCGCTTAACTTCAAATCCTCGTAACCCTTCCGGTACTTCATACTCAACCACAACATCTTTAACTACAGCAGCAGGCGGCCCAGAGTGACACCAGCGAACCATATCATCTACAACCTCTCGCGCTCCCTCAAAAACTGCCTCTACTCGATTATCAGGGAGATTTCGCACCCAACCAGTTAATCCCAACTGCCTAGCTGTATCGACAGTGGAATAGCGATAACCCACTCCTTGGACTCGGCCAGAAATGAATACATGGGCGCGGATGATCTTTGGCAGTGCTGTAGAATTCTGCATAAACTGGTCTAATCTTTACGATTCCAGTTTACCTAGTTTGTGTATACACAATCTGTTTTTACCTCTAAGCGTTATGCCCTGAAGGTGCGATCGCAATTATCCCTATATTTGGGAGTGTAGCAGAGTAATGATAAAGTATTTTTCACTACTCTGCTAATTGTTGTGAATTTAATTAATTAGTAGTCCGTTTTTCAACCTGGAATTTTGAATTGCTTATGTCTAACCTGCCACCACTCAATACAGCAACAATTTGGGCAATTCTTGACGATAAACTTGATGATGCCACAGTCAATCAGTTGCTATGGCATTATTTAGGCTATCGCTATGATTCTTCAACTGCACAATGGGACATTAGCCAAGTTGCACCAGAATGGCAAGATGAGTACCCACAACCACCAAATTTTATAGAATCTCGCCCTGCAACAGTGAAGTTAACTCGTTCCATCCCTGCTGAAAACAAACAAATGCTAAAAGAAAAGCTGGGTTTCAAAGGGTACAAAATTGGTGAATTTGGGCCACGGCAAACTCGCAGAGCAACGGCAGCTAATTGGTTTTTAAGTTATCTACAACAAACTAACGGCAAAATTGAATAATCTGATGCAGCAGATATTTAGACAAAAACATATTATTTTTACTAAATATCTGCTATTTTAAAAAAATCATAAGAAAGTCATTAACTTATTTATATAAATTTTGTAACTTGATTAATAGCATTTTAGCTTTAGTAGTTTTATCGGTAAAAAGTAAATGCGATAAACAGTCAAAAATTGCCAAAAAATAGTAATTTTTACGAAATATTTATAAATTCATCCTCAAGAGAGAAGCGCTGGTTAAATAATTATTTCTCTAGACCGATTTGTAAATTCAATTAAGCATCAGAGAATACGTCTATCAACCCTTGATATTACAAACACTTCTATGGCAAAGCCAATTGAATTTAATTTATTTGCACCATACAATAAGGGAGCCGCATTAATTGGTTCTTTTTCTGATTGGCAAGAAATACCAATGGAAAAAGGTGATGATGGTTATTTTCGCACAAGTGTTGAATTAGAAGACGGCGCTTATCAATATAAATTTCGCATCCAGTCAAATTCATGGTTTTTTGAACCAGAACAATGGGTTGATGTTACAGACCCTTATGCAACTGATATAGATGAACTGAGTGGAAAAGATGATAGTGTTATCCATGTAAAAGATGGTGAAAGAATTACTGATACTTATGTCTGGCAACATGATGATAAACCTTTACCTGCTGACCACGAATTAGTAATTTATGAATTGCACGTTGGTGACTTTTCTGGCGGCGAGGATGATCCTTATGCACGAGGCAAGTATAAACACGTCATTGAAAAGTTAGATTATTTGTGTGAACTAGGAGTCAATGCTATTGAGTTGATGCCACTTAAAGAATATCCTGGTGATTATAGTTGGGGTTATAATCCTCGCCACTTCTTTGCAACAGAATCAAGCTATGGTTCTACTGCTGAGTTAAAAAAATTGATTGATGAGTGTCATGCCAGAGGAATTCGTGTAATTCTTGACGGTATTTATAACCACTCAGAAGCATCTGCTCCTCTAACACAAATTGACCACGATTATTGGTATCATCACGAACCTCGTGACCCTGATAATAACTGGGGGCCTGAGTTTAATTATGAACATTATGACGAAAAATTAGATATTAAGCCAGCCTGGAAATTTACTGGTGAGGCAATCCGTTTTTGGATATCAGAATATCATCTTGATGGTATTCGCTATGATGCAGCACGGCAAATTGCAAATTATGACTTCATGCACTGGATTGTTCAAGAAGCCAAAAAAACTGCTGGTGCAAAGCCTTTTTACAACGTTGCTGAACACATTCCTGAAACTACCAGCATTACCAATGTAGATGGGCCAATGGATGGTTGCTGGCATGATAGTTTCTATCACTGCATTCTAGAACATATCTGCGGTGATACATTTGATTTAGAGCGCCTCAAAGATGTTATTGACTGCAAACGCCAAGGCTTCTTGGGTGCTACGAATGTAGTAAATTACCTCACCAACCATGACCATAACCACATTATGGTTGAATTGGGGAACCGTGAGATTTTTGACGAAGAAGCCTTTAGACGGGCTAAATTAGGAGTAGCCATCCTAATGACTGCTGTTGGCGTACCTTTGATTTGGATGGGAGAGGAATTTGGTGAGTACAAACCCAAACAACCCGAATCATCAAAAATTGATTGGACACTGTTAGGTAACGATCTCAATCGTAGTTTATTTGAATCATACAAAGGTTTAACCAACCTGCGTAAAAGTAATCACGCTCTCTACACAGAAAATATTGACTTTATCCACGAAAATCCAGAGGCAAAAGTATTAGCTTATACTCGTTGGAATGATGAAGGTTCTCGTGTCGTCGTAATCGCAAATTTCTCAGAAAACTTCCTAGCTGGCTATCATGTTCCTAACTTTCCTAGTGCTGGTACATGGCATGAATGGACAGGCAATTATGATGTCGAATCTGGTGATGATGGTATACTAACTGACTTAGGGCCATACGAAGCCAAAGTGTTTGTATGGCAGTAATTATATACACTAAAACTGAGTCAGTAATCCAATAGCAAAAAGAAAGGGGGGAAATATTCTCCCCTTTTTAAGTTATTACATTTCCCGAATACAGTGTAATTAGAAATTTGTCAAGCACAAAATAAGCTATTTTAAAATTTCATTGGTTTGTGTTACACTTTTGAGTTGAAGTGCGTATATAAAATTGCCAAAGCATCCCCATGCACAACAAATTATTTAATACTAATATCGACAACGCTAACATTGAGAACGATCGCATTTTATTAACTCCCAATGAAATAAAATCAAAATTACCTTTAACACAATTAGCCGAACAAAGAGTTTTAGCATACAGACAGGAAATAGAAGATATCCTGGATTTTCAGGATCGGAGAAAGTTTATAGTAGTTGGCCCATGCTCAATCCACGATCCAAAAGCAGCGCTCGAATATTCTGAAAGGTTGAAAGCGTTGTCTGAGCAAGTTAAGGATAAGCTGCTACTAATAATGCGTGTATACTTTGAAAAGCCAAGAACAACCGTCGGTTGGAAAGGATTAATTAACGATCCAGATATGGATGATTCTTTCCATGTAGAGAATGGTTTATTAATTGCACGCGATCTGTTATTAAAAATTACAGAATTGGGATTACCTGCGGGTACAGAAGCATTAGATCCAATCATACCTCAATACATTAGTGAACTGATTACATGGTCTGCTATTGGGGCACGCACGACCGAATCACAAACTCACCGTGAAATGGCAAGTGGACTTTCGATGCCTGTGGGTTTTAAAAACGGAACTGATGGCAATATTCAAGTAGCTTTGAATGCCCTACAATCAGCTAGAAACCCGCATAATTTTCTGGGAATTAATCAAAACGGACAAGTCAGCGTCTTTCAAACTAAAGGGAATGGCTATGGTCACGTAATTTTAAGAGGTGGTAGTCAACCCAACTTTGATGCAGCAAATGTCAAATTAGTAGAAGATAAATTAAAACAGGCGAATTTACCACCAAGAATTGTTATCGACTGTAGCCACGGAAATACTAATAAAGATTACAAATTACAAGGTGCTGTTTTAGAAAATATTATTCAGCAAATAGTAGATGGTAATACATCAATAGTTGGCATGATGCTGGAATCACATTTATATGAAGGTAGTCAACCAATTACTGGTAAAGAAGAATTAAAATATGGAGTTTCTGTAACTGATAAATGTATTAGTTGGGAAGAAACCGAAAAAATTATTTTGGCTGCTTACGAAAAACTTAAGTAAATACCATAATTGGGATTTCCAGAGGGTTTGAATCTTAATCACCAACGCTTGTAGTAATAACGTGTAAAATTTTACACGTTATTTAGTATTTATCAGAAACGACTATGAACACAATAACTTTTTTGCTTTCCTCTTTTTTCCTATAGATGCTGTTTCATATCTATTGGTATTGTGATATCAGTCTATTATTATTTGCTGTAAGAATAAATCTCGGTTTTCCAGCCAGGTATAACCCAATACGGTTCAGTTAATAAAAATAGTAGGTTGCCTTGAGGAATAGCGAAACCCAAGCTACACCACTTTTGGTTTTTACCCTTAACTAAACCGTATTTAGGTATAATCTGGCTTATCTAATCTTTTAGAACTCAAAAATATTGCTACCTGCTTCACCTACTATTATCTGAAAACTACTTGTAGATAAAATCATTTTTCAGACTATTGATAGACCCTCATATCAGTATAAAGATAGAAAGAATACTTTTAGTCAATCAGGTAATATCAATTTTAATCCTAATAATTGCTGTGTTTCTTAAAATTTTATTTAAGTGATGTTACACAACAAATGTAGGTAGCGGTAAATATTACCCCGTTTCTCCTGCGGGGTTTTTCTTTGAGGGTAAACGCACCAAATACTCCAGTTACGAGATTTTTCTACGATTTACCACATTATAAATACCTCAAAATACCCTAAAATACCCTAAACTACAGCCAATAATTAGGGCATATTTAGGGCAATGCGTTACTCTTTAGAGGAGATAAATAAGCGGCTTAAAGTAAGAAGACTTGGGGTATCTCTCCGACAAAGGGGAGATACCCTAAGTCTTAGGGCAACACTACCGCCACGACCAGGTAGCGAGAAAAACCAGCCTTATCAACAAGATTTAGCATTGAAAATGTACGCTAATCCTGCTGGTATGAAAGCAGCAGAGGATAAGGCAATAGAATTAGCATCAGATATTATTAAGTGGAAATCTGGACAAAATTTTCCTTGGAGCAATTGGATTGAAGGAAAGCCCAAGCCAGGGAACACTTGTCAGTTTTGGATAGATAATTTTAAAGCGGAATTTTTAGAGCGGCAGGAAAAATTTTCACCGAGAACTTGGAAGCGGCATTATCAACCAATGTTTAATCGGCTTCCGTCAACAGCTGAATTAAATGGGGATTTGCTGTTGCGGACGGTGCTATCTTTGCCGAACGACACCTGGACTAGGTTGCGTGCTGCTTCTATCTACCAGCAGCTAGCATCTCACGCTGGGCTAGAGATAGATTTACGCCCATACAAGGGCAAGTACGATCACACCGATACTATTAAAAACTTGCCATCTGATGAATTGATAGCAGGTGTGCGAGATAAAATTACTTCCCCTCAATGGCAGTGGGTTTATGGGATGTTATCGTCCTATGGTTTGAGCCCCATGAAGTATTTTTTTGCCACAGTTGAACCCAAAGCACCTTACAAATGTCATATAGCAGAGGGCAAAACTGGGGCGAGAATCGTACAGCCCTTCTATCCTCAGTGGGCAGAGCGCTGGAAGCTGTGGGAAACTAAAAAACCTAGAACTAAACAAACAGAATATGGGGAGTTAGGCAAGGCAGTTTATCTGGCGCTGCGACGACATTTTTAGAGACAAACGAGCCGATTTCACTCCCTACGACTTACGCCACTGCTATGCAATTAGGGTTAGCGTAGTTTTTGAATTACCAGTAACGACATCGGCGAAGCTAATGGGGCACTCGGTGACGGAACACCTTAAAACCTACCAGCGCCATATTGACGAGAAAACTAATTCTCTTGCTGTGGAGAGAGCGATCGCCCGGTTTGATGGTGAAGCACCGTAGTTATTGAAAAATTTTTCACCTTTCGGGTGACGCTCCTACGTCCCTACCACTACGCTAACGGCAGTCGCTCATGGGGAAACCCCCATCGCGCAGCGTCTCGTAGAGAAGACCGCGCTGCCTCACAATGTTTCGGCATGGGAACAAGGCTTATTTGTTAGCAGCAACTACCGGACATACTCCAGTTTTGCTTGCTCAAATGCGATGTTAACCGCTTTCATGCGTTCTGAATTTGGAAGAAGTCCACTGTCTGGATGGTAAATTTTGGCGTTACAAAAGTTCGCTTCCTGAAATATTTTTCAGTTAACACCAGCAGGTGTTTTCTGATTAGATTTTTTAGAGCTTGCTGATTCCCTACGTTGAATTTCTTTTTCTAGGTCAGAGAGTATGTCCCCAATAGGATGAATCGCTTTTATAACAACCTGCCCCTTATTTTTTCCGCTAAGTTTGACAATTGTTTCAACGGATTCATCTGATTTGACCCAATATAGATGCTCGTTACAAAAAATCAGAAATTTTCCAGAGAGAGATTTGTCAAACCCATGCTTTCGGATGTAATCAACTACCTTCCTGATTTCCTGCATAGATAACTGCTCTCTGAGTCTTGCGATCGCCCTCAACTCAAGAACCTGGTTTAAGGTGTAGAGAACTACTGGATGACTTTCACTACCCAGCTTTGTTGGCTCCACAACGCCAGATTTATCAAGCCGACTGAGCTGCCCTGAACTTAGTCCAGTCAGCTTTAGAACCTCCTGCCTTGAAAATAAGTTGCTCACTGTGTTCTCCTCCTTTAAAAGCAGATAAAATACCTGCTTTCACAGATACTGCTTCATTCTTGAAGCCTAATGTTCCAGATTTATTTGGAATAAATTCATTATATTGCTATCGCAGTATCTATTTACAGTGTCTATAGCCATAATTTTTTTCGATACTTTGTTTCGATAGTTAGCAAAACCGAAATATCGTTGTTAAAATAGAAGCGTCGATAGTTGCACCTACCGACGCTCCAAATGCTAAAGGCTAACTAATCGCTGGAAGCCCGCCTTTAGCAGCTTAACCATGAGGCTTCCTAAAAACCTTCTATGAGCATAATTTTAGTATCCTACGACCTAAATGGGAACAGGAAAAACTACCAAGAACTGTTTGATGGCATCAAGACTTTAGGAGACTGGTGTCATTGCTTGAAGTCTTCTTGGTTGGTACACACCAAAAGACTCCGGCACAAGTTTACAATTACCTAAGATCAAACTGTCTTGACGACGACGATCACATCTTTGTCACCGAAGCTGATCTGTCTACTGCGATTGGATGGCTTCCTCTAGAAATTTGCGACTGGATTAATGCTCGCACACCCATTTATCGATAAGAAGATGCGTCTTCTGTCATAAAGATAAACCCCTAGCACAAAATTGCGTTGGGGGTTTGTTTTTCACTTCGACAATCCATCGGTCATTTAGTCGCTTCCGCCTGTGCAAGTTTTTTTAGGATCGCTCATCACGTAATTCACCCAATCTCGAATCGCCACCACCTCATCAGCACCACTCGCAACAGCATCAGCAACATGCTTTTGGTAAGAGTTGGCGGCATGATTAGAATGGTCAAACTTATCTGCTGCCCAAGTAAGGCAGATGGTTTTTACCAGTTCGCCAACGATTCTTGGCTCTAGCTGACTTGGGCGCTCAACATTTTGAAATTGCAGCCACTCCACAACCAAATCTCGTGGGTAATTCAATATTTCACGAATTTGCTTAACTCGTGAGTCTTGCGGATGTACTGCTTCAAAGATATCAGATGGAGATTTTCTACTTCTAGACTCTTTCTGAGATGCATATTTTCTGATTTCTTCAGTAACCGCATCGTATTTATTGGGAGCGATCGCCCTCATGTCCGTATAGCCAAATTTTTCAATCACCCGCAGCATATCATCTTCACTCAGATGAAGTTCATTACGTGCGATCGCCCACAGTCTTTTTGCTTGAGGTTCGGTAATTGTCTGAGTGGGACTTACCCCAGCCATGTCATGCAGGATAGAGCCTTCTTTATCCTTTCTAGGCTTTTGGGCAAAGCCTGCCTCGACCTTGATTTCTTTGGCAATCTTACGCTTGGTTTCCTCCCAATCTTGGCTATCTGGCTCCACTATTGTTACGTCTAGCAAACACAAAGTACTGTATCTGCGTCCATAGGTTATTTTCGCTCCTAAATCTTTAGGATCGTTAAAGTCCGATGGCAGTAAAAACAGCGATTCTAGCTGTTCTCCGCTTTCGTGGCGGAGTGTGGAAATGAGGCAGTATTTGCCTTCTACGAAGCCCATTTGATGAGCGATCGCCATTCCATACTGCGACAGAATTGGGGTAATGGCAGGCAAAATCTCTTCTAATTCTGCATAAGTAAAACTGATTTCCCTGCCTGCCTTGGTGGGGATCTTTACTGTGCGATTAGCCAAGATAGTCGGGATTTCTGCTTTGGCTTTTGCGAGGGCCGCATTAAGTTGGGGTGTTGGTTCCATCTCATGTTCTAGTGGTTGATTGAAACTGGACATCCTTCACGTCTACTTCTAGCTTTACCACACCAGTCTTCTTGGGTATAGGCAGGTAAACAGAGGGCAAGCAAAGCTAACGCTATCAATGCCGATAGTCTATATTTCATAGTGTTCATTCCTTTGTGTTGGCGTGGACAAGGTGCGATCGCCGTTCTTGACGAGGCAGGCGATCGCACTTAAAAAACTAAGCCGCAACTAACCGTTGTTCTAAAAAATTCTCTACTGCTATCTGGTGCTTGCACTTTGTCCCTCGATGACGACAATCAGCACACTCACACCGCCAATTTGGATCTTGGTGCTTTGGGCGAACAATGTAGCGATTTTGGTTAGTAGAGTTCTCCACCACAAATTCGTCGCCCTGCTGTTCAAGCACAGTGATTGCTTGGGCACGTGGGGAACGTACTGCTGATTCCAACTTTTGCTTTTCTTGTATCTTCGCAACAGCAACCAAAGTCTCTTTAATCATTGATCCAAAATCTTCTATCAGTCGCACGCCCGTAAGATTGGATTTGTAGCCGCCACTGACTCCAATAATTAGGATTTGAATCCCATCAACAACCGATTCCCACACACCACCGCGTATTGTCTGCCCGATTTTTTCAAATGCGATCGCCTCCGAGTCAGACTGCTTTGGCATTGGGGAAGCATCACGCAATCCGCGATCGTATCCACTGCGATAACAAGGGTCATTGGACTGCATTTTTAACCCGTTGATGGCATCTTGATAGCCTTGATGGTTATTCTCCATACGTTGCAAATCGGGGGCAATAACATCCGCTTGCTCCTCAATGTGTGCAACGAATTCAGCTTGAGCAACATCCTGCTCATCTATCTGGCGGATTCCGCCAGATAACTTTTTAACCTGCGATTTTTGATGCTTAATAATCGCGTTAACCCAGATATCTTTATTGCGCTTGTCACCCTCTGGAGCGATACCTAGCTGATTGGCGATCGCTTTGACTTCGGCTAACTTGAGTTCTTGAAGCTGTTGAAGAGTATAGATTGAGTGTGTCATTATGGTTTTACCTGATGTTGTTTTACTAAGGTTCCAAGAGCGCCATTTTTCTTTGCCGGAGGGTGGCGCTTTTTGGTGCATAGACAACAGTATATACAGTAGCCAGACAAACGTCAAGGCAGTGCATAGACAAAGCGGCATTGTCTAGGCAGTAGAGCTAAGATAGGCTAATGTATATACATATAGGCAAATAGAAGGAGTCAGGCTTGCGATGGCAGCTCGTGATAGTAATCAGCTAAATATCCGCGTTGAAGAAGAAATAAAAAAAGAATTCATCCAGAAAGCCAAAGCAGATGGTACAAGCGCAACAGAACTGCTCGTTACGTACATGAAGCAATACCTAGGAAAGCAGCCCAAGAATAGCGAAGAAGAGTGGCTGCCTAAGCTAGAAGAAAAGTTGGAAGAGAGATTCGCCAGTTTCGAGAAAGAGATGCTTGCTAGGCTCCAGACAGCCCTGGGGAATAGAGCGCCTGAGAGAGGAAAACGAATCTCTCAGGCGTTGGCGGCAACAAGTTCTTAATTTAGATCCCAAAAGACAAAGCCCTGCTTCAACAGAAAAGCAGGGCTTTTAATTGCCTATATAATTCCTATGCGTTGTCTTGATATTTGCCTATATATGTGTATATACTCTAGGAAAGTGATCGCACTTGGTGATGACAAAGCGATCGCAATCAAGCCATAAGCAGCTAAAGCGATCGCCCTCACCAGCAGTTACAGGCAAAGAGTCACCTTTGTCCAATGTCTGCTGTCCAATCAGGTGCGATCGCGTCTTTGCCGGGGAGATTGCACCAACCGCAAACAGCATTTACTGACGACACTTGCTGTTAGCAAAACTGAAGCACGAGGGAGAAAAGATGGTAAACACTGTCCTTTATCAGTTGGCAACAGACTGCTCTGAAGGGTTACAGCAGATGCCATCTTCCCTCAACCTTCAGTTCTCAAGCTTTATTGCGATCGCCTTGATATGACCAAGTGCGTTAGCGCAGCTCGCCGTAGGCATCGCTCTACAGAACCTTGAAAATTAAACAGCGTCCTATCCGCACTCCAAACTCCGTAGGACGCAAACCTTATTTTCTCAACACCTCCCTCAAAAGCGCCATCGTTGGCTCTAGAACTTTCGTCATAACCAACCCAGATGGATTAACTTGAGGATGAGCAGAAGAACTGACTAGATACTTCGCAAGTAACGCTTGGCGTTGCCTTTCTTGTTCAGTAACAAATTTTGCAAACACTGTTTGGCGTTGCTTTTCTTGCTGGGTGGAGAATTTTAGAAATGAGGCAATGATTTTCATGGTTTTACCATAGTTGTTTACAAATCCCTCCAAGAGATTCCAACTTTACTGGTGCGCCTGAAAGTGCGGTTTTTGTCCTTATGCCCTCAATGTAACGCTTTACCTTGCTGATTCACAAAAATGAGGAAAATAATGAATTATCTTCATACCGGACGAGCGCGATCGCCTTGCATTGGCAAAAGTGATCGCTTGCAATCAACGTATAATTTATTCCAGAACTTCTCTTTTTAGTCTTGTTAGTTCTTCATCTACATCTCCCTCGTCCACCTGAGAAAGTTCGTATTCTAGCTGGGCTTGGCGTTCTAGTCCGTTAGCCCTCATCATTGCCTCACTTGCTGCAAATACCTTTTCCCAAGTCTCCCATCTATCCAATGGTTCTTCGATTTTTGAGATTAGTGATTTTACATCGGGTGAAGTCGAGCATTTTATTGGTCTACACAAAACTCGAACGGTCTGATTCTGGAAATCATAGACAACATCAAACACCTTAAATTTGCGCCAAGAATCAGGTTTACGCGTCTCATCTATTGGTAAAACGAGAGTTTCGCCAATTCGGGGAAGCCACTTACAGTTTGAAAACTCAGCCACCATTTTGGTGACTGAATCAATACTCCAAACAATGCGGAGTTTGAAATCTTGAGGGTTGGGCGTGACAAAAGGTTTCATTGTTCACCTGCAACTATTAGCCAATTCGTTTGCATAGCGTTCGACATCAGAGCGATGAATCGCTCTATTGCTTTCGCGTTGTCCTATGCCTTCTGCCGCCTGGTCGTAGCAGCTACTGGATTTAAAAAAAGTTCCATAAATCCAAGCACCTACAACAAGCGAAGCAATTATTGCAGCCGTAATGTTTCTGCTTTTATGATTTTCAGGATTAGTCATGTTTTTGAAATAGGACTATACCTAGCAATCCCAAAACCAACCCACGTCTAACCAGTTGTTGAAAAATTTTTCATAAGGTCTTATGACTGAAAAACCCGACTTACGCATTATCAATCAAGAAGCTGGAAGAAACGCCGCACAACTTGCCGAACAATTCTCTGATGAAGAATTGCGGCAAGCGATTCTGAAAGCCCTCAAATCCCAAGGATATCCAGGCGATGATTTACCACCCGGATTAGACACATCTAGAGAGGGGCTGCTGGATTTAATTGCAGGCATGGCAGCGATCGGGCAAAGTGCCCCAGCAGATTAGCGACCTCTTGCCAAAAAATCATGTACATTTCTACGAACACCATAAAAGCAAGCAATAAAGATCATCCAACTCCCTCTTTTTTGGCAGATAATACGGCTATTACAATGAGTGAGCTATTGTCACTTATTCCAAAAATGCAGAGCTTCCGAATGATATTTGCACAAATGCGGATAAAAGCCCTTTCAGGATTCATGTCTAGTCTAATTTCCGATCTAGAATCCGAGGGTTTTACATTCCGCGATTTACTTCTGGCCCTTGCTGATTGGTCAGAAAACCAAAATAACTGGCAAAGTGCTGCTTATTACCTTGAACTTGCCGCTAGTCCGCCTCCCCAATCTCAACCCCAGCGTGAATCGCCATCTGAGCAATCAAAAGCTGAACAAGCCTAAACTGCTCGACTTTTTCCAACTTGAAAGCGATCGCCATTACATCTTCTGCAACACGAGGCTCTGGTAATGCCTCAATTCCGACTCCAGTCAATTCCGCAATTAGCTGGAGCAAATTTCTGCCGGTTGCATCGGCGATCGCTTTCAAATTGTCCAAACTTGGTTCGCTGTCCCCTAACTCCCAATTTCTCAAAGTACCAGGATTTACGCCCAAATCCCTAGCAAATCTTCCCTGGCTCCTATCCCCCCTAGCTTCACGGATTATCGCCGCCAGTTTTTTCCTATCCATTTAAGAGCGCAAATTCTACTTGTAAAGATTTTGCACTTTATTGCCATGTAGCGCTACGTGGTTTACACTTAACACTAGACTAATGAGGTTTAGTTACTAAACTAATGGGCAAAACTACCACAAGAAGTTTACGACTACCTAATGAAATTGATGAAAAACTACAACTTGAGTCACAGAGAACGGGCATCCCCTTAACCGGAATCATTCTTGCTGCCGTACAAAGCTGGCTTGAATACAAGGATATAACTTACTCGCTCAGGCTGCCTAGCGGACAATTCATTGAGATAACGGCAACAAGTGGAGCGACTGATACCAGAAAGACAGCTTAATGGCTGCTGCATCTACTCAGGCATAACTATGGAGCAATCAGGGAGCTACAAAATCGCAGAAAGACTCATCCCCGAAAGCCAACTTAAGGCAATCGTCGAGGATATTGTCAAACAGACCCTAGCCGAAATGCTAGGAGTCAACACTACTGCCCAATCACAAAAGCGGTGGCACGACACAGAGCAAGCTTTTTCCCCATTGGGGCTGAATTCAGCCGAACAATTGCGGGAGATGGTGCGGAATGGATTATTGAGAATTGGGCATGAAGTGCGTGATGTATCTTCACCCGATTCTCAAATCCCCCGCTATCAGTTTCACATTGAAAAGTGTGAGCTTAGATTGTCTTTGCCCCCTGAAAAGCGGCAAACAAAAAAGGACAAAAAAATAGCGTAACTTTGACGAGCTACGCTGAACAAATCTTTTTTATTAAGTACTTAATAGGACTTAATCATGACACAAAAATTCAATAATTTCAAGCCCTGCAATCCTCACGAGATAAAGGTTCCCAGCAACTTAAGTGCTGATGAGTCTGAGGTACAAAAAGTTATATCCAGTTTTCACGCTGATGGTACAATTCCCGACATTATCATCAATGAAGATGGAGAATTGACTGAGGGAATCAATGCGCTCATTGCTGCTATTCGGCTGGGACAGAATATAATTCCGACAATAGTAGAAGTACAACCAAAACTAGAGTTATCAGTACCATTACTAATAAATACTGAGCTGCTTTATATCCATCCCCTCAACAGCACAATTTATGGCGAGAATGAGGACTTGAGCGGACTTGAAGCCGCAATACGAGAAACAGGCTGGATCAAAACCCTAGTTGCTACTCCAGATGGAAATGGAAGAAATAGGATAGTGAGCGGCAACAGCTGCTTCAAAGTTGGCTGCAAGCTGGGCAGAAAAGAGTTCTCTGTTGAACTAAAAATTTTCAACACCCCACAAGATGAACTCAGAGCGTTGCTTGCAGGCAATGTTGGGCGGGAAAAGACAATAGAGCAGAAAGCAAGAGAAGGGCTACTCTGGGAGGAGATTGAGCGCGAGGAAGCTAAATCTCGGCAGGGGAGAGCCGGACTTGGTGAGGGAACGGTTCGCGATCGCATTGCTACAAAAGTAGGGTTGGGCAGTGGGGTCAATTACGAACACGCGGCGGCAGCTGTAAAAGCCCTGGATGAAACTGCCGATGCACCCATTGGCAGCGTGCGACATCAGCAGCATCAGCAACTTAAACAGATACTCTCGCGCCCCAGAGGTGTAGATGCGGCTTACAAGCTGATTAAGCCAGCAGTACCCTCAACCAATCAAGCACAGCAGCGCTGGACACCCAAAGAATTTGAGCGAGTGAAAATCATCGGTGGCCCGCACAAAGGTGCGATCGCAGTTGTGCGAACAATAACGGGCCCATTTTCTGCGGTCTGCTATCTGGAAGGCGATCCAGAAGATAAGCGGCATCAAATAGCCTTCAATCAAATGGAAGCCTTGCCGGTGACAAAACCGCCGACATCGGTGACGGCTGAATTGGAGCAAAAGCAGGAAGAATTGGGCTTTGGAAAAGGAAAGCGATCGCAATTACTCCCGGATTTGACTCGCAATGAGGGCCCACCAATAGAGCAACAATCTGCAACAATCACTAACCTCAACGCCACTGGTGATGTGCTGGTGACTGAGGTGGCGATCGCGCTTTCTCGCCTGACTCCAGAGCAGCTAAATCAGGCGATAAGCAAAGCCTCCCAAACCTGGAGTAAAGCTCAGATAGAAGCTGCATACCAAGCCCTACACGAACACACCAGAGCAGTAGCATGATGACGATGAAAAATACCGCTCCCACTATTGAATTGTCGCCAGATGCTTACATAAAAATCATTGCAGGCAAGCCAATCGAAGCTCCCGCAACCAGCTTAATGCTGGGTAAGCAATACAAGCTAGTAAACGCGGCCACAAAAACTCACATGTTTCGCTGCTTGGATTTAGTCCTTGGAGATTTGAGCTACTGGAAATAATGCAACAACTAACTTTATTTGATGTCCCCAGCACGTTGCCAGTTGAGCATTATCCCGGCTTTCTGCATCACAGTGAAGCTGATGCTCTAATGGTTCACTGTAAAGCTTTGCAGTGGCAGCAAAACGAGATACGAATGCTAGGAAAACCACTTCAAGTCCCAAGGCTTGAGTGTATGTATGGCAAGGATGGGGCGAGTTACCTTTACTCTGGCAGTGTCAACCTTAATGCTCACCTTTGGACACCAGAATTGCTATCTTTACGCGATCGCATCACCGCTTTCTGCGGTCATGAATTCGATATCGTCATTGGCAATCGTTACCGCACAGGTCTTGATTCTATCGGTTGGCACAGTGACGATGAGCCATCAATGGGGTATCGGCCTGCGATCGCCTCTATATCTCTTGGAGCTTGTCGCAAATTTTCCATCAAGTCCAAAGTCAAAGGCAGCAAAGCCACTCATTTTTGGCTTGAACATGGCTCATTGCTATTGATGTTACCTGGTTGTCAAGAGGGGTATGTTCATCAATTGCCCAAAGATAACAACTGTTTTTTAGAGCGAATTAACCTAACCTTCCGACCTTACGGAAGGCTGAAGTGAAGTGACGGACATTATTTTTAAATGAGCAGCAGACCTGATTCACCCTGGCACTATGCCCAAACTTTTTACGCATTGGTGAAAGCTCAGACGAAGCTGCACGCACTGATTCGATTTGTTGGGAGAACTGAATCTTATAGCAAATCTGATTCTGATAATGAAGTGATTAATAGCCAGCTTGACGAAATTGAGCAGCACCTAACTTCTGCACGCCAAAAAATTTTGGTAATTAAAATTATGGATTCAAATTTAACCCAAAAAATTGAAGCTGAATTAGCTAAAAAAGATTGCAATGCTGGGGAAATAAAAGATGCTACTGGTGCTAGTTATCCTGAGATTTTTACAAGCCTCAAGCAGCTTTCAGATACAGGGAAGGCAGAATACTACTTCATTTACACCATGCCTTTACCCGTGCTGACATATCAATTGAAAAAGCCTTTTTGGAAAATTTAATACTGAGCGTAGTCGAAGTGTAAATGGTCATCTTCCCAAAAAAAGATGGCTTCCTCGCAGATAGCGCACTCTTGCATCGGAAACCAATCAAAGCAATATGATTATATCAATTCCCAAGCCCCAACGTGACGAAAAGGGCAAAATTCGAGGTGAATTTTACCCTTTGCAACGTGCAGAGTTGCTAGCACTAAGAGATTCAGAATTAGCCAGAGGCCCTTTTTATGTTCACCTGTGCCTAAGATTTGAAAATCCCTGGTGCGATCGCCCATTCTCAGTTTCAGTTGTGCAATTTTGCAAAAGATGGCATATTCCCGAAAGCAATTTTTATCGGGCGGTCGGTAAACTCCAAGAGATGGAAATTTTAGATTGGGAGCCAAGAGAAATATTTTTTTACTGGAAAAGTCCCACTAGTGAGAGTCAATTCCCAGTAGTGGGGGATAGTCCCAGTAGTGAGAGTCAATTCCCAGTAGTGGGGGATAGTCCCAGTAGTGGGAGTGAAATTCCCACTAGTGAGAGTAACAGTCCCAGTAGTGGGAGTGAAATTCCCACTAGTGAGAGTAACAGTCCCAGTAGTGGGAATTTACAAAGCTCAAAACCCTTGCTGGACAAGACTTCTGGCGATGGGTATCAACAGACTATTCAGACTTATTCAGATTTAGAAAAGACTCTCTCAGACCGGGGGGAGTGTGAAAAACTTTTGGATCAAGAAGAAGATATCAAAACTGAACATTTAACTTCGTTGTTCTCCAAAACGAAAAATAACGCACAACCGACAAACCCTCATCTAGATAATTGTTCCGCCGCCGCGACGAGCAAAATTTCTCCAGCAATCAAATATGATGCTGCTTTGGGTATTAAACCACCTAGCCAGTCAGATGCCCATTGGACACTGATTTACGATGGTGGTAACACGCCTTGGCTTGAAGCTCCCAAAGGAAGACAACTTTGCTGGAATCAGGCTTTCTTGAGATGGCAGGGAGAACGCTGGATGCAGAAGTATTCCAAGGCTGATATTTATGAAGCGATCGCTGATTTTCGCGCCAGCCTGCTCAACAATCCAGAGCGAATCGTCAATCGCTGGCAAGAGTATCAAGACCACATGACCCATCATGCTGTGGTTGCTCAAGTTCGGGTTGAGAACGGAATTGAATTAACGCAGACAGAAACGAAAAAGCTGCAAACCCATCATCGGGGACCATAGAGATGGGATTTAGTACTCATGCAAGGGATAGCTTGCCCCAAGTCAAAACGATTAATGTCTCTGCACTTCCATCTGTTGATATCCCTATGGATGGCAAGGAATTGGCGGAAAATCCGCAGGCTTATGCACCAGTTGCGATCGCCCCAGAGCTTTCGAGCTTCTGGAAGTCTCTGGTATCAGATCAAAAACCAGATATTCAAGCCAACCCTGAAGATATTCCGATCCCTACATCAGACGAAATGACTGCAAAAATTCAGAGTCTGTCCCAAAAAATGACTATTGGTAAAAGTAAAAAGCAGGTTGAGATACCTGCTGATGAGCCATTTGAAAGTACTTTTGCCAGAATGCAAGAACTGGTTAAAAAAGGTAATCCTTGGCATCGTAAGCAAGCCTTAGACTGGGCTTTTGATAACTGCAAACAAGTTCGGACTATTTACGATGAGAAATTTAAACTTGCCGTGGATATTGAGTTGATAGAGGTTGATTTTTAATGAAAGCCATCACAGTTAAGGGCCCAATCGCCTGGGCAATATTCAATGCCAACTACACCACCCTTCTTCGTTACGAGCCTGTTGTTGATTGTCCCGCCAAACTAGCAATTCACGTCGGAAAGTCAACATCTAGCTTAGATGTTGAAAGATTTTTCAAGAACACAGGAATTGTTACACCTCCTGCTAGTCGGCTGTTTCTGGGTCAGGTTGTCGGAGTCGTGACAGTTGAGGCATCTACTGATTGCTTCTCCCATTGGGGTTGGGAAATCAGCAACGCCACCCCCATCAAGCAGTTTGACTACAAAGGGCAACCTGGAATATACGAAATTCCAGATGACCAAATTGATTACGATTGCTCCAAAAACCCCATCATTGAGGAGTCTGGCTATAAATCAAAGGGCAATCCCAGAGGTCAATGGCGAGTCAATGTGTGGCCGCATCCCCATGTTGAAAATCATTATTCTTATGCGGTGGCGATCGCTGGCGGTGTAATGGGCGGTGGCATACCTGGGCATACACTTTTGCATGGATGCTATGCAGATCCTGAAGTTGCACTCCAGGCTGGAATAGAGGAGCTTTATTCATGAAGGCTATCCAAATAATTGAATTTGAGATTGCTGCTGATGTTCGGCGGGCTGGAGGGTGCATAGGCAAGGGCGATGCAAAATTGGTGGCTGATACCATCAATCAATGGAAATGCGGTGCGATGGCGATCGTTTATTACTCCTCTTTTGGGATGTCTAGGGACGTAGAAAAATTTCGTTCTTCTGTGAAACCAGTGGTAGAAGCGGGCGTTCACGATGCTTTAATAACTGGCCGCCAAGTATTTTTATTGAATATGCTGGGGAATTGGCCAGCTTACCCTGAACTTGAAGAGCCAAAAGAACCTGAAGGATATTGGTGGATGAGTATTTTGTACGAGCGCTCGACCTTGCAAGTTTCTATTCTCACGCCTGCTTATCGGGCATACAGAAATCAAGATTTTTGGAGTATTAATAATGCCAATTGAGTCCTACCAAAATAGGGAAATTGAGACAAGTTGGGAGCCGGGAAAGGGATGGTATTACAGGCTTGATTCTGGTAAGTGGTGGGGCGCGTTTGATAGTGAAGAAGAAGCGATCGCAGAAGCAGAACACAGGATTGACTCGGAGGATTATCAGGAATGACTAAATCCTGCCTCAATTGCCTCATGGGAGAATTTCACCCAATCATTGATAGCGGTTTGTATTCCTACTCTGGTGAATGCTGTCATTTTGAAACTGGCATCCGTGAGCAAGTTTTACCAATTATCGAAATTGAGAGCGAATATTTGGTGGAGGTTGAGCAGATGTTTGAGCGGGTGGGACAGCAATGCCCAATGTGGGAGCCGCAGCCATGACTACAGACTGCGCTGCCTCATTAAAACAAGTCTCTCTATTTGCTGTGAAGTGGCAACCCAAGAAAGATCAGCCATTACCTTGGGAGATTAGGCGGAAGCTTTGCAAACCCAAAGGAGGACGGAACAAGAAAGGCGATAATGATAATTTTCATAACCGTGACTATGACTTTGTTTCTCCGTCTGGTGAAATTTTCACGGGTAAAGGAGTTCGTCAATTTGCACTATTGCACGGTCTGAATGAAGTTTGCTTGTATGCTGTTCTGAATGGCAGGCTACATAGTCATAAAGGATGGACAAAAGTTGTTGGCGGCAGGAAATTACCTGTACCACCTACCTACCACTTTCTCTCACCATCTGGAGAAATTCACACCACAACAAATTTAAGTGAGTTTGCCCGTCAGCACAGCCTAGACCCGATCGCATTATCCCGAATTTCCAGATGCCTCAGAGCGATACACAGAGGATGGCGACACTGCACACCAGACGGACAGCCAATTGTGCCACCGGATATCAAGCACAGAAAATTTACACTACTTTCACCCACTGGTGAAATCATTGAAGGCAGTAATCTAAAAGCATTTGCCGAACAAAACGGACTATCCCGCACTTGTTTGATGAATGTTTTGGATGGCAGAAGTAAAGAGCATAAAGGATGGAAACTTGCTGCAACTAGCACCATGACCACTACAGCCGCAACCTTGAAAAATTTTCCAACTATGACTGCAATTGCACCGAACCTCGGCAAATTATTCACCGGCTGCACCAAACGCCCAGCCACATCAGAAGATATCGCCCTACTCGCTCCTGGCGACTGGATTAGCGAAAGGGAGTGCCCTTGGTCTTGGCAGTTCAAGAACTCTTGTCAGGATATGGCGGTGGGAGTGTGGGAGGGTAAAGAGTTTTTGTACCACATCACTTATTGATGGTATGCGAGATCGTTGAGGGTCGGGTTGTTGAAAAATTTTTCAAGAAGTCTGAAGTTCAGGATTTCAAGGCAGATCATGCTGACTTGAAAGTAGGCGATGGTCTACGACCGACCGTAGGCGATCGCATTCGCATCACCAGAACCAGAACTCAAAACCTCAGCCAATGGATAGGTAAAACTGCCATCATTACAGCTATCAACGGCGAAACTATTAGCGTAGCGGCGGGTGAGGGTAAAGAGAAAAAGCATCTTACTCTCAAAAAAGGGTGGTATGAAGTTGCACCTTGGGAATTAGCCAAAAGCGAGTGTACACAGCAATCGCAGGTAACTAAAACTATTTCAGAAAAATATCACAAAGGCTATCAAATAGAGTTTTTTGTTTTAGAAGACGGGGAGACAATTAAGTTCAAAATCTTCAATGACCAGTGGCAGATTTATGATTATTGGCACGAATACGAGTCTCTGGATGCGGCAGAATTGGGAGCTATCGAGTGGCTTGATAAGGAATATCCAGGAGAAAGGATTTCACCACTTAGTAAAGATGCGCTTGAGCGAATGGGTCGGGCTGTCGGACTACCAAGCAATGCTTACACACGGCAATTCAAGGTAGGCGATCGCATTATCTCCAAGCACCCCCTAAGTTTGGGGCAAATCTTTGTGATAGAGGAATATCCGTCTGTGTTTGCCGATTCATCGGTCAGTTACGAATGGCTTGTAACTAATACGAATTTGGTGCTTCGCATCGATCAAGTAAGTCCAATTGAAGAAGCTGAAAAATTTTTCAACAATCAAGAATTATGCTTACAACCGGACATATCTATTGTGGAGGTGGCGGCGATACAGAAGGAGCGATCGCCGCAGGATACAGACCTATCTGGGCAGTTGACAACGACTCAAGTGCAGCAAGTGTTTACAGGAAGCGATTCCCAGGAGTCTTGCTCATTGAGCAAGATATCCGATCCATTGCAGATGAGTTTATTGCCGGACTCCCAATACCAGATATCTGTTTACTCACAACACCTTGTCCAGATTTTTCCTTGGCTGGTAAGCGAACTGGGCTTACTGGAGTTCGCGGACAACTGTTTTTTGAAGGACTCAGATTTATTCGACTCCAACGCCCAAGTGCATTTGTGTTTGAAAACGTTGACGGACTCCTTAGCGCAGACAAAGCAACTGCCTTCCCGCAAGTCATTGAAGCGTTTACAGGTCTGGGGTATCGCTGCACCTGGCAACTTAGGAATGGTAACAGGCACGTCCCCCAAAACCGAGAACGGGTTTTCATCGTGGGCTATCACGGCAGATGTGAGAGCGACGCAGCCCAAGCAACAGAAGAAATCTTTAGCTGAGATTATTGGGGAAGGTAACGCTATTGTTTATCGCGCTGCTGGGGGCGATCGCATCTACACAGAAGAATCGCCTACATTGCGAAGCCTCTCAAATACTGGCAATCATCAAGCAGGTAGTGGAGCCTACAAAATCCGCGAATACCAAGGCGAAAACTACATTGAGCGCCCCATTAATGCGACCGAAGCAGAGCAATTAATGGGGTGGGAGGTTGGTTCGACTGCGATCGGTATTAATAAAGAAGGAGATGAGATTGCTATTAGCCAAACTCAGCGAATTAAGATGCTGGGGAATGGTATAATCCCTGGCGAAATAACCGATATTTTAACCGCAATTAAACCGATGCTGGAGCGTAAATTAGAGAATGAAGTGAGCGCAAATATGCGGTTTGCTTATCGGCAATTGCGGTAAAAAAGGAATGTCTCATCAAGAGACATTACAATTAATTAGTAAACAGTAAAAGGGGATTGACGTTTTTTTTCTAAGTGCTAACTTTGATTGATTTATTATTAGCAGATAATCATGACAGCACTTACAGACGCTTTAGAAGCTGCGATCGCAGCACGCCAAACTTTGATCGATGCTCAAGCTACTTTTGATGCAGCCGCAGAAACGCTGGCTACTGCAAATACTGATTCCGAAAATGCTAGGTATGCAGTATTGGCATTACTGCCACCAGACTTAATTACTTATGAATATACAGATTCATCTAGTATTCAATGGGGAGTTTCACGAGACAATAATCCCAGTATCACTCTTCGTCCGTTAAACGCACTTCCTTAAGCTGTTTTCTCGGACAATGCAGTAATCCGTATATCGGTTACTGCTCCACTCAAAGTCGCAGTCCAGGCGTTATTTGCGGTGGACTGCTTAAGAATCCCTGCAAAACTAAATGGAATTGTACTAGCAGGTGGAATCCAGGCAGAAAAGCGAGTGGTTCCCCCTGTTGAATCTTTAATATCAACCCTTGTGCCTGTCATTACGGCAGTATTACTAATTATTAAATCAGTGATATCGTTGAAAACACCTGCACCACCAGCCGCGATTAAAGTTGTTTCTGTAGTTGTGGAAAGTGTTAAAGTATCGTTTTGCTGAAGCTCTCGAAGTTGTCCATTCTTAATAATTGTTCTTCCTATTTTATCCGTAATAGGGCGGGATACAGTTGCATCAGTTTGAGAACTTCTTTGAGTAGTTCTTGCTTCCCAGCTAACAGCGATGGGGGGGGCAGAACCGATTGCTCCTCCAGGTACTGTACTTCCAGAAACTTGGGCTTGTAAATTGCCCGGACTTGATTGGGAGACGTTAACAGCCATGCTGCTATTAGATGATCAGTGTGACAATCGAACTTCCTATATAAGGAGAAGTTCTAAATACTGCACTAACAGATACAGTGCCAGATCCAAAAACACTAACTCTGGCACGAAAAAATTTTCCGTAGCATGGGAAAATACGAAATGTTGCTGTTGTTGTTGTTGCAGTTGGAGAGTACGATGAACCAGTTGATAATTGATATCCTATGACAGGATCATAAGTTGTTCCATCCACGCTTGTTTCATAAGTAATTGTGCAAGCAGTTCCGGCGTTAGTCACTTGCACAAATACCGATTGATACCCTGTAGTGTCTTGAGTAAAAATAGCCCCAACACCACTAAGGCTTCCCGATACCACCAATCCATCTTGAACAGTAACAGGTACGGCACTTTGATTGGATGCAATCACGACAGGCAAAGAACTTGCCATTACTGCTTGTCCTTTAGCCAAAGTCACGCTAAGAAATCTCTTGAATAAAGCAATTAAAGAAAAAGTTCCGGTATCAGTGGTGGCTGTCACATCACTATTAATTCCGACACTATTTGTTATGTCTGCTTGAGAAGCTGCGTTTGTCGGTAAAGGTAAACTAGATGCAGAAATCGGTTGAGTGACTGCGCTGTTGTCAACCTTCAATGCATTTCCTACTAAAGTTAGGGTAACTAACCTATCACTAATTAATTTCCAAATCGCCGATAACCAACCAAACAACCCAATGCCGCCTGTTGGCATCGTTGCGCCCGTAATCGGTGTATCTCCGACACGATCGCGCACTTGGGCTAAAGTAACTTCGCTTGCCACGCCATTAGGCAAGCGATCGCGTATATCGGTAAGCCGAGAAATCTCAGTACCTTGATTGACGGCGGAGGCATCACCGCCTCCGTCTCCGCCGCTAATAGATATGATGTTTCCATCAGCATCAACAGGGATGAATTTTTGATACGCCGTTTTCTTGATACGTCATTTACTTGCTGCGCTTGCTGGCTTGGGCTTCCTCTAAGACTGGTTCTTCCAGCTCTGGTGTAGGAGTTGGTACAGGGGTTGGTATTACTGGAAGAATTACGGGTGGCTCTCTCAGCCACCCCGCTTGAATCCAACCTGGCGCGTCAATCGCTGCAATCTCACGAGTGCGCTTTCCATCTGGGCTATAAAGAGTGATTGAGGCGCTCATGCTGTCAAGAAAGCTCCATAATTCAAGTTGCCAGGGCTGCCAGTTTTTGCGGCTTTGGCGCGAACGTAAATAATGTTTGGATAAGAGGCACTAGGAAGATTCTTTTTCTACCCATTCGCCACTAAGGGGAATTTGGAAGCGATTGGCGACACCAGTGGGGATAACAGTACCCACGGGGACAAAAGTAGAGTTATCTGGCGGAAGCTTCAATGGTGATTGTCCATTGTGCCGAACCTGCGACATATCCAGTGTGAGCCGCGACATCCACAACTGCTTTGTAGTAGCAAAGTTCAGCAACATTCGTATTGCTGATTGCTGTCTTTTTTCAGCAGTCGTGGCGCTAATGGCGGTTGCGGTTGTGAAATCCCGCAAAATCAAGCTTGCATCAAGTAAAATTGCACGGCGGTTAGCCAATGGCTCGAATCGAGCCATATTTTTAATCCTGAGAAATTTTCAACAATGATTTAGCTAATTGGCGGAGCGTTGAAGTAATGCCACAAAGCCTTGCGCGCTGCACGACCGTGGTGGCAGAGGGATCGCTGTGTACCAGTCAACCCGTGTTCTGAATACTCTCAGCTTGGTTTCGAAGTTCCCCTAGAGTCGCGGGTGGAGACACCACACACGCTAAGTCAACCGCACCTTGAATGCCATTGAGCATCATTTCCTTAAAGCAAACACAATAAATGCTTTGGCATTGGGTGCTAGAAGTGCCATCGGGACTTGTTTCTGTAAAGTCCATGATGATATTGCCGTTGTTGTCGTAATCGGCGATCAGGATTGGTAAACCGTTGCTTAGCTCATCACGCGGTTGCCAAATTCATCTTGACTAAAATCAACGTCTACCGCTCCACAGTGCAGTTTCTAGTACCCAGTTGGTTACGTCGTGCAGACTTGCCCATAATTAGGTGTGTGGGCGTATCTACTTGGTCTATCAGTTGGTCAAGTTTTCTAAAGAAAGCGGCCCACCAGCATCGTTATTGGAAATTTAATTAGGTTCCAGTTAATCGCACTTGCAACCCGTCAAAACCACGCGGGTCAATATTAAGAGAGTCACCCTTGATGAGATTGTAAGTCCACGACAATGCTAGAGGCGCTTACCTTCATCATTTCATGCACAAAACGAACCTGCTCACCCCGCATATCAATGATGGCGCGGTCTACATCTAGATCGCCGCCGAAAATTTTGAGTGCTTCAGACTGAAGGTTAACTACACCAACTGATTCTTTGTAGAGCTTCATTGATGCCTCGAAAAACCTACGCCAGGGAAGTTTGTCTTCGCGGTTTGTAGTGTTTGCCCAGTCCCTGCTACATCTTCAAAAAGGAATGGCGCGGAGGATATCATAGAGCCGCGTATTCTTCAATAATTGTTGCAGTTTGAACGGAGGAAGAAATCTTTGGCTGCTTCCAAAAGAGTCATTACCATAGGTGTGATGCTTTTAAATTAGATTGTCAGTACGCCTTGGCATCACGCCTACGGCAGACAAACTGATTCACTCAGTTTGAATAATTAGTTTTCTAACTACTTAATTCCCAGTTGCCTTGCTTTTGATATGCGCTCACTGCGAGGTAATGCCATAATTTTGCTCTCTGTACCATTGCGGTATTTTGTGTCCCATGCTGACTTCGCGTCATTCCACTTCCTGCGCCATTGCTGATTGGTTCCAAATAGTGAAGCTGTGAAACCAGTGGATCGCAACTTCAACATCCAAATCATCAACACGTGAAATTTGCGCCCTTAGTGTCCTTAAGCGGCGTTTTTTTATCTCTGGGGTCGATGATGGTGATTTTGCCTTGATCATCAAGGACGATATAATTGGCAGCGCGATTCAGCGTATCAAGTCAAAAATACGTGTAGCCATCTTCATCCTTACCAGACTTGCCTCCGGTGGATAGAAGGATTTTTCTAGGGCGTTAATAATCTGGTTTTGCTTGAGGTTCTCTTGTAGTTGTTGAACTTGAGCAAGCAAAGTTGTTTCCTTGACAGTCCAACGCTCCTTAAGTTCAGAAAAATTGCGCTGTTCTTCCCAGTTTGCGTTCTTCGTAAGTCTGGGCTAATTTTTCTAATTCTTTGATATTTATTGGGGTCAATGCCTTTGATTTTTTCTAAGTTGCCCGAAAGTTCATTAACTTTGATTTCTAATTCTTTAGCCCTTTTAGCTGCCTCGTCTCGTTCTTTGCGGGTAGCTTGGGCTGTGGCGAGGATTCTGCTAATTTCGTCGTCAGAATATTGCTTGGTTTCGGGAGATGGAGTCGAATCTAATTCAGTAACCATAGTCAAGTCAAGCATCACGCTTTACGTCGCCAACAGAATTCCCAAGAGCGAATTTCACGGCATCAACTGGAATACAAAGCAATGCTAAATATTTTCGGATATGCCAAATAAGCAATAAATTCGACGAGCGTTTGACCCCAGTAATCATCCACAAAGAGGCGTGAAGATTGATGGTGTGAGTTAGTTCATCTTCAATAATCGGTGCTAATTTTTCTTGTACTTCTGGCGGTACAAACCTCAAAAGCTCTTTATAAAAGCAATGCTGAAAATCTTCTAAAACGCACATAAAGGCTACGCGATCGCACCAATCGTAAGAATTAGCAGTGCGAAAGCCAAAAAAGATTTTGGCTGATAAATAGCGAGTACTCATCCCATCAACTTGATAGGATTCTAGTGATGAATCCCAATTGACACAGCCCCAATTAAACGCTTGTTTTTCCTCACGGTTCATCAGCCCCGCGCCAGACATATTTAATTTAGAGCCAGTGAGTTGGCAGAATACTTGGGCGTGACTGTACTCAGAAAGCGCTTGCTCTTTTAGGTTCTCATCAAGTCTCCCATAGTAACCTGGAAGGTTTTTGGCTTCAAGATAACAGCGCCAGCAGAAGAAAAATACACCAATTTCTAACTTTTTTAGTAAGGATAAATAATTAGGAAATAAAGTGATTATTCTTGCCAAAATTAGAGCAATTAAATTATCTATCATCATCTGCAACGCATGGCTGATTATTTTTGGCAAGAGGTGCGAATATTAGATGTAGTGGAACAATTATGATGAAGACTGCGATGCCTACGGCGAGCTTCGCTAACGCACACAGGCACGAAATTACTATTTCTGAAATTTTATTAATCATTACGAATACCCCAATAGAGTAATCACATTGCCATTTACCGCAAAGCAAACCCCATCTAAATAATTGCTATTAGCTGGATTTTTGGCAAAAACCGAAATCCATTTATAAGTGGAATCAATTGTGAGATTAGAATTTGCCCCCAGCGCTGGGTATTGAATTATGGGGCTGCTTTCTCTGCCAGTCATTCCAGTGTTAGGAGTCGCGGACCATCTGTAGATGGCGATCGCATTACTACCCGACTGAATGCTGATGCCAAAACTAGGCTGAATTATTAAACCTAGATTGGTTTGGGGTGCATAAAACTGAAACGCTTTCCCGCTTCCTCCTGCCGCAGTAGTGCAGCCAGAAGTACAAATGATTTGCTCCTCCAAAACTTGCACCGCCGCCAGCGCCCCCACTTTTAAGCCATCGTCCAGTACTAGGGCTGTCATTGGGTAGCAACACTAAATCATCGTCGGCGTTGCGGTGCTGGCACTAATGAAGGTATACCAAGCGGGTAATCCTGTAGCATCAGCTTTTGCCTGACGTGAGTAACCATCAGTTCGCTGGCTGGAAGTAAGGGCTTTTATGGCAGATATATCGGCTGATCGCATATCCAGTTTGAATAGTCACTTTTATCTCGGCATAGCATCAATGATTGGTATTCCTCCCACTGGTGCTACTAGGCTTACTTGGTCGCCAATTGCGAACACCCCATTAGAAATCGCCCTGGCTGAAAATATTTGCCCTGCGGTATTTTTTACGTTGTAGTTGCCTAAGTTTGAGTCGTAATTGAGGATTTTTACACTGTTTTCGAGGATGCGATCGCTTTTATGTCGAGCTTGCACTTGACGCGATTGATAACCAGCACGATTAATCAGACTTAAATTAATCAACATTGTGATTTCAGACATAAATAGCAACTCCAGCGATATCGCAGTACTTGGCTATAGTCGCCACAGCAGGCTTGATTTTCGTAGAAATAGTTTTTGATTGATAAATAGGAGAGCAGGAGTTTTGACTTGGGCTAAACCTCCCTCGATTGAAAGGAATTAATTTACTTGCTGTTAAAAATATTTGATCCCCCAGTAGATATAAATCGATTTTTTAAATCTATATGGGCAAATTTGTTTGCCCTAAAGCTATTGACACAAGCAATTTCATCATCTGGAGGGTTAACTAGAAATGAGTGCGTTAGTGATTTTCGCCAGTCTTTGTTATCAGGCAAATCAATAGTTGCTTCTCCCGTATATTCAAAAACTCCCATGCTAATAATATTTAATTTTTTATCAGCAGTAATAATGATAATTTTGGTGCAATAAAAGTCAGACTCGCTCCCAGAGTCTTCTTTGAAAGTTAAGTATATATTTTCTTTGGTATATGACAAAACTGAAAAATAATTAGTCGCAAGCGCTATTTGATTGTTAACTTGGTAAGGCAATTTAATAATTTTATTACCATTGCTCAGGTAATAAAATATTTGATAGACAACGAGAAAGTCTATATCTTTCGATGCTGGTGAGCTACATTCAATATATCCATCTGTTTCTGGCGTTGGAGTATAAGTGAAATTTTCATTAAAAATAATTCCTGAAGTTATTACTTCTGTGGTAAATTCTCCGCCTGGATAAGTAATGTGGATGTAGCCCCCATTTAGTCCATAAAAAGCAATAGAAATTGTTTGAGTTTCAAAGCCGACAAAAAGCCTTACCGTAAAGTTGTTTGAAGCCCGCAAGAATGAGTTACTGCCATTCATAGCTTTTGTTCCAGCAAGGGCAACAAAGCTGTATTTTTCTGCTGATTTTTTAGGAACTATTGCATCAGTTGTCCGGCGTGGCATCTCGTCATATTTGGCAAGCACCCCACCTCGTCGTAACCTAATATTTTTACCCTTACCTACTGCCCCCATTGGTTTGGGCAGTGCCATAAGAAATATTTCCACCGCTATCTTGCAGCCTCCCCAAGCCCAATTCAGCATCAAAGCGACTGTAGATAGTGGGTAAAGATTGTTCGGATTGTGCCTCGGCTACATCGGTAATTTTTTGCTGATATAAATTACGGTTTAATTGCGATCGCCCCCTCAATATCTCATTAGCTTCCTGTGACATAGCCCGAATTCAGCACTACAAGAGGAATTTGATAGCTATAGCCCTGCCCATCTGCAACTGTAATTGGTGAAGTTTCCACCGCGTAGGCAACAATAATGCCGTTGGCGCTCCTGGCGCGGAATGTCCCTGAACCTGTATCTGTAATATCCACGCCTGTTAGCTGAAAATCATTGGTGGTGACACTAGAGACTGTATAGACAGTGCCAGCAGTAATGCCGCCGGGTAGGAATGCTAACGAGTCAGCAGTGAAAACTAACTTATCGCCATTGACAAAACTGTGAGCAGAGATTGTAATGCGATCGCTTGTCGGGTTAACATCGCTGCTGGTGAAAGATTTTGATGAAGCTGCTGATGAGTCAGCAATCAAAAACGCAGTTTGGAACTGGAGAGAACCGCCTGAAGCGCTAAAGCTAGCGCTGATTGTCGGCAGTTCGTGGCGCTGATCTGTGGTGTCGTAACTTCCATCACTTGAGAAATTAGCTACTGCTCTGGCATAATTGTTATTTGGCAAGAGTTCGTTAGAGATGAAATCAGCCAGCGAACTTGTCCGCCCCAATGATGCAGTGTTGACCAGCGCCAATCGAAACTTTGAGGCATCTGGGGGAGTAGCACCCCGGAATAAAATTCTGGCTGATTGTGTTATCCAACTGTTGCTAAAAATTCCGGTTGGCATAGGGGAATGGGGAATGGGGAATGGGGAATGGGGAATGGGGAATTGGACAGTCCGAGAATAGCTAATGACCAATAACCAATAACCAATAACCAATGACCAATGACCAATGACAAATGACCAATGACAAATGACCAATGACAAATGACCAAACGCTACAAAAGTCTGTTCCAATCCGCCTCATCCCAAATTCCTGATTCCCAAGTGGGTGATGGTTGCAGAGAATTCCAGGCGCTTTCATCCACCCCATCCCAGCTAAAATCTTCCCAGTAGAGCGATGAAATAGAGCCTCCGATAAAGTTAGCGCCAAGCCCTATACCCGCAGACAGTACAAACCCACTACTCCATTCCCCACTTTCACCTAAACCCAACTGAATTTCTGATGTAGTGGTAGTTAACAGATAGGAATATGATTTAAATTCAATCCCTAACGCCATGCCTAAGGGTAAATCTTCAATCTCGGTGTATGGCAACGTAACAATGCCAGGAATCACCACACTGCCGTCGGCGGGTAGAGTTACACCGTTGATTATGGTGTTGCCGTCGGGTGTAATGGTCACGTTACCTACTACGGCGTTACCTTCTGGCGTAATCACTGCACCACTGACGATCGCACCATTGATAGAAAGTGTGGTTTCGGTAATTACAATATCGCCTGTAACTGGAATTGCCGATTGAGATTCCCCAACCCAGATGCCATCACAACTCCACAGCGCCTTCTGTGCTGTGACTACCCAACTGCACCCATCGGCTAAATAATTCTGGGCTGTACCATCAAACTCAAGCACATTTACCCCAAATAAGGGCTGGTAGGCATTGAGCAAGCTATTGGGAATTGCCCCCGCCATTTCTTGCCCCTGCCATCTGCCTCTGAGTAATTCGCCTTCACGTTTGGCGATCGCTTTCAATTGCTTGTTCGCGCTACTATCACTGCTTATGAAAAATTTTTCATAAGGGACTGTAATCCCTGCCAAAAATTCCACATTATAAGTGCGCTCCCGTTGCTTGAAGTTGCCGCTACATGGGTCTTGAAATAATGCGGTGTAAGTAACAGGGTTTTCCTCAATGCGCTTTGTGGTTGGGCGGCGCTCGGCGGCGGGTGGCGTTTCTTGTCCTGAATTGGAGCGACGTTTCTCACTTGAATCCCAAGTTAAGCCCAATTTTTGCTTTGCTCTTTGATTCACATCATCAGGATATTCAATCGCAGTACCTCCCTCAGCTTTTACGGTGGGCTTGAGAGTGTAGGTTTCGTACTGCCAGGTGTATTTATCAATTTCCTTCCATTCTTCTGATTTGTATTCCGAAGTGACAAAGTACTCTGGGATGGTTTGCCAGTCGTCCCAATTCTCGCTGCTGCCATTCAACACAATCACAGCAAGTTCTTGAGTCTCGGTGATTTTTTTAATAAGTACTTCTTTGGGGCTGTAGGTATAGGTTTCGGTAATATTTTTGGTGTTTGTTAAACCAACGTAATTACCTACAATAAAATCGGGTCTGGCTTCTTGGATTTCTGCTAAGTATTGGGATTTATCTGTATTAAAAATAGTGGTTTTCTGAATCAGCTTCCCGCCTGAATCGGCATTTTCAAAATTGGATTCTTCGATTCGATTTTCACCCAAAAATAATCTAAATAATTCTGGGGGCAAGTTTGGTGGAGTTGCAAATTTATCCCAAAAAGCCCTTGCTACGATTAACCCCCAAGGTTTCTCTGTCACAGAAATAATTGTAAAAATCCCTTGATCTTCATCCCATTTCTGAGTTTCTGTAACCCTGTTGATTACTATCAGCCCGGTGTAAGTAGGGTCAAGAATCGCAGGTGAGCCGTATTGCTCGGTGACGACAACACTTGCAAGCTCAATCTCCCGCATTACCATCTGCGTGCCGACTACCTTCACCTTCTCGCAAGGTGATTCCGCTCCCCCTAGTCGGCGATACCAAAGCTCGTTTTGACCAGCTATGAGAGAAACCAATGATTGAGTCGATTCGACATTAACAGTAGAAATTCTAAATCGCTCTTGGTTGTCAATCCACCCTACTTGATTATTTGCATAGAGTAATTTACCAACAGATTGTAGATAAGAACCTGAAAGATTTAAAGGGTAGTTGTAGAGGGTGTCTGGCAGAATTCCGGTGAAGTTATTGATTCCTGCCTCATGCAGTAGTTTGGTGATTACAGAATCTGCACTTTGAGAATCTGTGTTTTTATTGTCCGCCTTGTCAGGGTCTGTGGGTTCTTTGAAGTTGAGAAGTGTAATTAAATCAGCCACCTCAAGGGTTAGCTGCTGCTTCTCTGTGTCATATTTTGGGGTAAGAATTCGTAGTGTCCCCCGTGGGTGGCGTGTCAGACTTCCATTGGTATCGGCTATGTCCAGAGTTACCGACTTTCCCCTACAGAAGGCGCTGGGACTTTTGCGATCATCAAGGGATTGAGTAAAACCCAGTGCTTTGCCCAGCAAGATTTGCCCAGTGAAAGTAATCAAGCCAGATTGGTCAAGGTGGCTATCACTGCCTTGAAAGGAGATGAGGCAGGGTGTGAAGTCCGTGCCTCCAATTAGTAGACGGACATTTCTGGCTGATTGGTTGACGGACATGAGTGATGATGCGATCGCTACAATAATGCATAATTCCTGACATTGCTGCTACGAGGAGAGCCAAAGTTTAGCCTCTGCAATCCGCCGCCGACGTAAACCCGCTTCTACTGAAGATCCTGGATTGCAGTACAAGCTAAAAACTCGTGTCACTTCCTTTGTGTCGCTCCAAAGATCAGAATTTTTCAGCAATCTGCTGATACTGCTAAATCCTGAACTATTGTAAAAATTGCTACCCAAGTTGTAACCAAAACTCAAGATTGCCCCTCTCTGGTTTGTCGTCAGGTCATTCCAGGAAGGGATTTTTTGTAGGGAAGGTAGGTAGTCTTTCTCTAGTTGGATGATTAGCATCTCGTCAGCTTGGGCTTGAGTGATGGTTTCCCCCAAGTGCCAATTACTACCATCTAGTTTTTGGTAGTACCCCAGCCGATGGTTATGGGTTTGGCTCCCGGTGAGTGGATCGGGGTAGGCTTTGAGGAAACAGCCCTCAAATTCTTTGATTAGTTCTATTCCTGATGCTGGCAAGTTTGTCATGAATTGCGATCGCGCTTAATATCACGCTCATAATTCCTCCCAAACTTACCGCCCTCAAGCCGGGAAGTGAAACCAATAGTTGACCAATATATACTGGTAAACTGAAATAGCTTTTGGTAGCTTTAGTCAACTAATGCTCAGTAAACAGTAATGCGACTTTTAGTTCAACCAAAAGTAGAGCAACGATTTTGGGACAAGGTTGACAAACTTGAGTCTGGGTGCTGGCAATGGAAAGGTGCTAAAACAAAGTATGGGATCGGGCGATTCAAATACAGAGGTAAACTCAGGTCAGCCCACAGATTTGCTTATGAAATTTTTGTGGAACATATTTCTGATGATGTTTGGATAATCAGAAAGTCATTCTGTCCAACACCTGGGTGCTGTAATCCCGATCATCTAATGATGAGGCGATCGCACAAAAGCCAGTAGCTAATGGCTATCAACGTGGTACTGTCAATCCCCAGACAATACTTTAGTTATTAATAGTCAAGGAAGTAAATCTCAACGGATATTTACTCCTGAGCGGATAAATGAAATTAGGCTGCTTTTGGGTGAAGGTGTCAGGGTTGCAGTGTTGAGTCAAAAATATCAAGTGGATCGCAAGACTATTTACTCAATAAAAAATAACAAAAACTATAAGGACGTGTAACGGCTAGTAAAGCAAAACCGCAAATTGGCGGTTCCACTTTATTTGTGAGACGGGCATGATGCCCGTCCCAAGCATAATTGCCAGACGGACTCCTAACCTCCCTATTATGTCGCCTTGTCCCAACTCCCTTAATACAAAACTCGCTACATAGGGATATAACTGATTCTTCTGCCACTGTGACTTCGGCTCAAACATTCGCGCATGAAACCGCGCTGGGTAAGAAACGCCACCAGTAAAGTTTACTTTTGTTCTCCCCCTGGCACTAAAGCTCTTGAGCGATACTGCTGCTCAATAAAATCTTGAATACTAAATCATCTACCCGTGATGCGGTAATTGCCTTGAGTCCGGCGCCCAGGCGATCACGCATTCCCCAAATATCGCCCCCAACGCCCTCCATTGCTCGATTGTCCACCATTGCCGAGATTGTCCAAAATATGCTTTGGCTCATACACTTCGGGCTAGAATCCAAGGATGTGCCGACGATGCTGTATTCCTGTTTGCCCTGTGTCGGCTGGGATGCGATCATAAGATACGAATCGCTTGAGGGTGAGCAGAAATGCTGATTGAGAGAGAGGGTTAGTTGGCGCATGGTTCATTTTTCAGGTATCGGCTTCAAGCTAGATTTCCTGAATCCGGGCGCGAATCACTATGCAGCTCTGCCTGGTCTAGTGGATACTTAAGTGTCCAAGCGCATGAGTATGCTCTTAAGGCGATCGCTTTCGCTAGCTGAAAAATTTTCATAACCGAGGGCGAATCACTAGTGTTGCTCAGGATGAAATACCGGCTTTGCTTGGAGCAGAAGCCAGCAAATCCACAGTTTACAAACAGTGAATTAAAGCTTTTATCCTCTTCAGAGGCAACATTTTTATAAATATTTTTGTTATCATTTACCAAGCCCCAGAAGCTCCAACCGGAAGCCAAAAACGCATAAAGAAGCGAGCAAAAGCTTGTGACAAATGCTCCCGATACGGAGGTAACTAGCGTAATCTTGGATATGATATTTGCTCAAGAACAGACTCAAGGAAATCGCGTGGGATTTGTATAAACATCGTGAAGAAAATCAACAATTCGATGTTCTGCTGACTATCTCATCAATAGCTTCATTTTTAATAACACCACTGTTTAACATGGCTAAGTTCCACATATATCCCATAGCGGATATCATCACAAACCCTTTCCATCCTTTTTACCACAAGTTTTGCCCACTTGCCCTCATTGCCTTCTTCCCAATCTTTCGGTAGGCGGAAAGAAAGGGTGAGGACATAAAAATAACGTTGCTAACTTTTCCATTTTCTAAGTCGCAAGCTTGAGACATGACCACAACATCAGCCTGGATAGCATCAACCCAGCCCCGTTTTAGGACTAAGGCTTCTGTCTCTGTCGCTTGCAACTTTTTGTGGCATCTCTGGATTCCAGGTGAGGTATCGGGCAGTTAAAATTATATCTCCCTGCGTTAACTTGGCAGTTTGCTTTTACGAGTTCGTACACCAAGCTTCCAGTCATCTTCAGCCTCAATCATGCGACGATCAATTGTTATATGGGGCTTCCAACGTGGTAAATCGAAGTCCGAAGCTCAACAAGGTTTGAAAGTAAAACTTCTGGCTTGTGAGCAACCGAAAACGAATCATCGCGATGCAATCTAAAGAAAGCTCATCTTCTAAATCTTCATCATTGTCCTAAAGATGCTAATTGCAATCGAGCTTGTTGTTACTCCAGTGTCATTTTGTCTAAGCACCTTGCTCCTCGAAGCCTGCAAATCTTAATACATAGTTATTTACTTGCTTTGATGCTAGTCCAGGCTGTTCCAATACTCGCCAGAGAGAAGAAAGAAAGCGCGTTTAGTCAGTCTGGACGGCAAAACATGCTGAAGAATAATCCCTCTAGGTGATTCTTCAGTAACAATTATCCATCTCCTTGAGGAATATGATTAACGTAAGTTAGCTCATACTGTAAAACCACAAAAATAGGTTCTAGGTCTCTTTATTTTTAAAACAACTCAAAGTCAAATATGTGTTGATTTGTTTTTATAACCGTACTGTATTTTTGGATATATATCTTGCGAACTACTTTTTCCAGTTATAGAAGAAACCGATCGCGTTGAATCTGAATAATCCTCGCTGCCATTTTCATTTAAGAACCAGACTCTGGGCAAGGGAGATATATCAATCAGGTCAAACTCTACATCAAGTGATTCACCAAACTGTTCTTATTGCTGGTGCTAATGGCGCGACTTCTTTGACAATACGGGTAATCAAGTTTAAATTTTTTCCCACAATAAACCGACGTGAGGTGTCAAAAATGATTCCAAATTTTGAAGAGTATTCCACAAACTAACTCTGTAAGGGGTGGGTTGTCATAGTCTGGAAAAGATTCTGTACCTGCTATTGCCACATTATTTACCCCGGATTTTGATCACTCTTTTAGTTTTATCGCCAAGTAAAACGCAAATCCATCTATATCTAGAGGATCTTTGACCAGCTTTTAAAGTAGTGCATGACACTGACGACACTAGGCAGTAAAGATATGGGGCTTTACTATACCCAAAAAACCCTTTAACCATATTAAAAATGCTAGGGACATAGGATCGTTCTGCCACAGCCCTCTAATCACAACGGCATGAAGCCGAATTTTTGTCCCTAGCATTAGATATATTATATCTATCTTGCCGTTATAAGCGCACTGCAATGTCACCATATTGCCGTTATAAGTCTATTACAGTGCCACTATCTTGCCGTTATAAGTGCACTGTGATGGCATCATAATCTACGTTATAAGTCCACTGTAATGGCATCACAATGCCGTTATTGGTCTACTATAGTGGCGTATCCGCTTGCTTGTAAACCCACCCACAATCCAAGTAATACAGGCGATACAGTCTTAAAGAGTGACTTTTTAGCTTCGGTTCTGAAAAATTTTCACATTCCCGTCTCGCATAACCTGCCCCCTTGAAAAATTATTTATGATCTTCGCTGCATCATCCACAAGGGTTAGCTGTAGAAACGCTAAGAGAGCGCGGCGTGTTAGCCAATGTAATAATCGCACTGTTTAGAGCATCTAGTCTTTGCTCCAATGCCTTGATTCGCCATTTCTTGAGCGCCTTCCACAAACTGATTACCTCCAGATCTCTCACGCGGCAGAACAGTGGTTGAATTTACGGCAAGAGCGGTTTTATCAACTGGCGGCATATCAACCTTGCTGCTGGGCAATTGCGCCCCTGATGTTGGCAACCTTCATTCCCCTCCCGTTGTCGTACAGATAAGCGTCAAACCAAGTTTTCTCCGGCAAGGGTTCCAGCGGGGGCATCTGGTTGATATCAATCCTTTGGGAAGCGCAAATTGGGGGCTTGCAGATCCAGTTTTTGCCTCCGCTTCCGACAGGTTTATTGGCTTACCTGGCGGGGGCGCTGGATTCACACTAAATTCAGTGAAGCTCCACGCCTACGTCCGATCAATGGCAGCTTGCAAGCGAGAAGTTTCCGCGCCCTGGACTGCATTTTTATGAAGTTTGAATTAGCAGCAATCTCTGGCTGATCGTTGGGGTTAGCTTGGGCGCTGGCAATGCGCTCATTACTGAGTCCAATTTGTTTGTTGGTAATCTCCAGATTGGTCAGCGCCGTTTCAATGGCGATCGGGTCTTTGCAGCGATCGCAATTTTGAGCGCAACCTGTGCCCCATTTTTAGCTTTTACCCGCATCATTACATGGTTAGCGTGTAGGAGTTCCCAGGTATACTGCTTAATAAAATTGATTGAGAATAAATCTTCTCCACGTTGTTCGTATAATCCTTTGATATTTCCTAGCCCAAGAAATGTAATCAGAGTCACTAAGCAGACAAATTTCATCAAGAAGACCTTTCAAGCAGGTTTTCTGACTGCGCGATAATCTTGAAGTTTAACTGGGGTCGAGAGAGCAAGAGTGGCTTCAGTATTGGGGATGCTCCCCTTTTGAAAGCAACATTCTTCCATTGCCTTCAGCGCCTTCATAGTTTAATGAAGAAATTGCATTGCAAGCCTCAAACAGCCCATACCAAGTACCCAACTTACCACATCCAAAAAGAGGTTTGTACATCAAGTTTTTGCCTGCTGCTCAGATGATTTCATCAGGGTCACGCTCGAAAATCCGCCTCAAACTAGAACCTGGATATGGTTTTCCTAAAGCTTTAGCACACTCCTGAAAATACTACCTCCAACAGTGGCATCTAGTAAGAGATTTATTGATAGTGAATATGTTAGATTTAGTTTTGGTGAGAGCATATTAGGGCAAGATATATCTTACGATTGAACTGAAGAACAACAATGACCCAGTATTGCTCTACGAATACTGGGTAAGAGCAACAAAGAAATTATGTTGTGATATTCAGCTCCACCACTCACAATTTGATGTACCGCAGTTTTTAAAGCATTCAGCTTGAGATTTTGCTCATAATCCTTTTGAGCGTTCGGATCTCCATAAAAGTACATCTCTTTCTGAATCGATTGCCTCGAAGTGTTGTGCCAGCTTTTTTACGTCTGCAAATTGCTTAGGCATATAACCACAGTTTTCAGGTTCAAGCAAATGGGATGACAATCATCTCGTTTTTCATTCAAAACACCAACAAGAAACACATGAGGTTCAAGGTTACTGGCTAACTGTGAAAAAATATTTTTAGCTTCTCTTTGAGCAGACCTCTGAAAAGAATGCTGATAGCCCCACATAGAAGAGTTCAATGCGTTTCCCCAACTTTCAGAGATTTATCCTGATTTTTGATGCACAATACAGCACTACCAGGTTTAGCTTACGGATCAACTATTGTAAGTACTGCGCCAAGGTATAGCGATCGCTGAAAACCGATGATTCCCCCAACAAAAAACCACTCGACGATTGTCGGGTGGTGATAATAACTTTCTCGTTCAGTAGGGCTAGTTATTAAGCTCTCGGTTTTTTGGAAAAACGGCTTAGTTCTATCGCCGCTTCTTCTAGGTGTTTAATTGCCGAGTCGGGAACTGTCTTCTGCTCCAAATTTTTAACTAGAGCGTCTAACAAATCTTCAACCGAAAAACCCTCGCTTGCTAGCAACTTGATGAAATCTCCCAAGAATAGGTTCCAGCGCTTCTATCCTGGAATCCCGTAAAGCATTACGAATTGATTGCTGTTCAGAGTCATAAATCATGGTTGCTCTACATAGTTTAGTTGTTGGGTAGAGCCGCTATCTTGTTTTGATGAAACTCCAATCTCAGCTTGGATTTTAGCAAGGAGTTCTTCTGGCGCTGGTGGCAAGATTTCACTTTGGGCAATAACGTAACCGCTATCAGAGCCTTTATCTTTTATGACAACGCGTAAGCCCAAGGCTCATTACCCAAAGTCAAAAGCCATCCCACTGTTTTTCTGGTAGGTGTCTTGTACCAATGATTTCACCCCTGCTTCACTAGTTGCCCAAGATAGTATTTGGGCTGTGTCCCATTCATCCGGTAGGCGGATTGATAAATTTTGTTTGTAGTTAATCATGATTGAAATGCCTCAGTCAGTTGTTCTGTAAGAGCGGTTATTCTACTAGAGTGAAAGTCAACAAGAGCTTGGATTTTGGTTTGTAGCTCTGGGCTTGTTAATGGCGTAATCTCAGATTCAAGGAAATACTTGATGTCCTCAGCGTCAGCTTGTTCGTCAGGAAGCACACAATAGCGCCAAGTCTGTTTGTATTGATAAGCGGGTTTACTGCCAGCGTGATAGTATGTACAGCCAACGATTAAGCCCTCTTTAACCCATTGCCCCAAACGATATTTCAGGGTTGTCCAATCGCTAGGTATGGAGATTGATAGTTGTTGAGGAGAAAGAGTCATGCAAGATCGCCCTCACTCGTATTAGTAGGAACTTGAGCTACTTGACTCAACTGCTCGTCAAGAACAACTAAATTTTTTGGTGAATCTCAACAAGTGATTTTTCGTAGTTGATTTCGTTTTCCAACTTTTCTAATGATGGCAACTCAATCTCTGACTCTTTTAAGCTGGTCGGTATCATATCCCTGGTCATCAAGCAGCACAGCGTAAATCCATCCTTTTCCCAAGTCGAAAGCCCTTCTTGTCCCTGGTGATTGGTATTCAATCCCACATAATTCGACCTTTTTTAACTAACTGCCCTAAATGGTATTTGGGCTGTAGCTTAATGGCTTGGAAAGCGAATGCATGATTTTTCAGCAATGATTTGTGGTGTATCTTCTGGCATAGCGTCACCTCGTTTATTGTTGCAGCCGTAACAGGCTAGTCGCAGGTTTTTAATCTTGTTGCTTCCGCCTTTTTGAGAGCGGAATATAGTGGTCAATGGTTACTGTTTCTGGCTTCAGGTTATGCCCACACCAAAAACACTTCATCCCGTACTTGGCTATCAAGTGTGGGCGTTTACGATCTTTTTTGGTGGTGACTTAGGCGACTGTACCGACGTAGAGGCTTCCGTTTTGGGCAGAAGGACGGAAACAAGGTAGCCAAGATATTTGCGAAAAAGTTTTTAAGCCCTCATGCTTTTTCCTGGCTGATAAAGTTGCTTTTACAAGGTCACAAACCGTATCCGCAGAGTAAGAATTTACCCAGGCATAATTAACCAAACCGTCTAGCACTTCATCAAACGTAAAGCCTTGTCCTTCAAGGAAAGTTCATGATTTGCGCCAAGCTGTTGCATACAAAATCATGTCTTTAATTTTTCTGAGTACGATCTTCGAGCGAGCCTGAATCTTTGCTCATGCTTATCTCCTCCCCTCCTTCCGTTGATAGATGGTATTTAAAACAGGCATTCGTCGTTGGTAGCTTGCGCTTTTGGAGCAAAATACAGCACTAGAAATAAGACCAGCGATTAGCGCTGTTGAAAACTCTTTCAGGATCACAAATTTCTGTTTTTGAAGCGATTATTGGGGGTAAGAAAGAGTGCCAAAATAGACGCCGTCGTTTGATGATGGGATTTATGCTTTATGCTGCAAGAATAAAAGCGATCGGCAAGAGTGTCAGATGAAAAGTGATCGCATTGCTGTCATGTTGCACAGCTGCAGATACCCACAGACCATCTAAGGCATGGTGAAAAGTTACCAAATAGGTTAATGCCCTTTTCACCACTTTAAACTCAGTACAGCATTTGCAGAATACATCGTCTGTAGAATCAATTTCAATATTGAAATAGCGTGGTACAGTTTGCTCAATGAGGTGAGGTTTTAGCTGGAAGTGGGTGATCAGCAAGGTGTCTAGGGTCGCTTGTGCCATGATAATGATCTCCATGAATAACGTGGATGAAGCGCATGAGTTACCAGCCGTGGCCCTTTCTCTATCCTCGTGTACAAAGGTGACTTTCAACTGTCAACATATTGACTTTCATTCTCGACAATCATAATTTCCAATAGGAGAAAGTGGGAAAACACTTGTAATACAGTATCCATCGTTTGATTTAATGATGTCCGGGTTCTTCTGTGTCTGTCAGAACTGACTGGAATCGTCTTCCCTCGCCCCACATTAAGCGCACTACTAAAATGCTTGTTTATTCTCCAATCTCTGCCGGAATCTGCCTTGGAAGAAGCTGCTGAAAGCGAACTTAAAGGAATTTCTGAGTTTTATTCAGATCAACTTTCCCCCAGCTAATCTACCTACTATTCCAGCTAGTAGTATCCAAGGGTAAATTGAAATCTGCAAAAGTCAGACCGCCTATTGTTTTAGAATCATAGCTTGTTAAGGAATTTAGTGCATGAGAAAACAAGCTATCTACCAACCGTCAACTAAATATGGCTCTATAAGGCAAGAGGAATACTGACAAACGTGGTACAGTATAACCCTGTTGCTAATGAACTATCACTAGAGGCACAGGTATCCTTTGAGCCAGTTGTTCATCCTTACGCAGTGTTTTACAAAGATTGTGATTTGGATTGGGATTATAGAGCTAGACAAAGTAGTAATATTCAATCGTCAAAACTGCTAAATTCTGTGATTTTATATGAGATTGCAACAGCGCGAAGTTAGAGACATGAGCAGATAAAAAATACTATGAATAGTGGAGAGTGGAAACTCGTTCAATCTCACCGTCATGAAAGATTTTATTTCTTTGAAACAATTCCTGTTGAATGTGAGTTAGAACAAGTAGGTTTACCTGAGCTAACAGCTGATTTTAAGAAGGTTTTTGGAGATTGATACAGCAACCTTATACCGTCAAATTAGCTTAAAAACCCAACAAAAGCGGCGGGCAGTTTTATCTAATCCCTACTTAGAACATTTTTCTACCGGCGATATCATAGTTTTCATGGCAGAGTCGGTTGCCTTCCCAATACGAAAGCGGGCAGGGAAGTTAAAGTTTTATCTTTAAAGGGCGGGAAGTTGATTAAGTGGAGTAGACAAATCTAGGAAAGTATTATTTTGCCAAGTGAACTGGATTATATGCTGAAAGAGTTACTAAATTCCACATGTGAAGCATCTATAATACTTTGTCCCCGTGACATCCTATTCATCAAGTCCGCCGCATCATCAATCGAGGTTAGCGCTGGAAACTGTTAGACTGCGCGGTGTACTAGCAGCTGTAGCCATGCTTTCAATCAACCTATCAAGCCTTTGTTCAATCCCTGATTAGCCATCTTCAGCGCCTCTACAAATTCAAGATTGCCACTACTAGACTCGCGGTTGAATACTGCTTGAAGTTAATACCGATTGCGTTTTATCAATTGGCGGAATGTCGGCTTTTGGTAGATGTCGGAAATTTTGCTGACTCGCTTGGTAGCTTCATTCCATCCCGTTGTCGTTGGTAAGCATCAAACAGGTTTTCTCCCGGCTTGAGTTCGAGGTTTAGGAATCCTGGTTAACGTCAATTCTTGTCCGGAAGTGCTAGTTCTGGAGAATCGGTTTTCTCAGCTTCCGACAAACTTATTGGTCTGCCAGCACGCTCACTAGTCTCTACCAAATCTATTGCAGCGCCACGTCTACGCCTTGATTCACCAGCTTGCAGGTTTATTCCGTCCCTTGGGTGACTTTCTGCTCTTGGGTCGCGTTAGCAGCAATCTCAGGCTGGTCGTTGAGATTAGCAGGCACTGTCTACACGCTGATTGCTGAGGTCAATTTGCTTGTTGGCAATGTCGAGGTTAGTCTGGGCGGTTTGAATGGTGAGTGGGTCGCTTTGGATATGGCAATCTTGGAACGCTCCCTCAGCTTCGTTTTTGGCTTTTCCAACGGATAGTTGGGCAGCAAGCGCCTCATACAGAAGTGTTTGAGCAGCAATTTTCTGGCGCTTCAGATCATTTTCTAATGCTTTGCGTTGAAATTCCTGCTCTGCTTTCATGCTTAACTCTTTGATTCTGGCAATGTTTTGCTCAGTTTCTTCTTTTCTCTCTTTAATTTGAAGCTCGTAGTCTTCTGGGTTGTCTCCGCTACTGCCTTTTGTGACTGTGGCAGGTGTGACAGTCAGCCCAGTACTGCTGCCCATAGCCTAGCTTCTTAGGATTGAGCCTTAATAGCTGCCTTAGCTTGAGGTTTAATGCTCGGATCTTTGAGCTTCTGTACCAATGCTTCCGCATCATCGGCATCCGGCTTTTGGTTTTCCAGAGGTGCAACAGCGTTAGATAACGCTTTGGATGAGCTGTTGCGGGATTGTTCTAATTTGCCAGTACGCTCAAACTTTGGTTATAAAGGTCAAGTTTTGCTACCAGATTCATCAAAGCTGACTTTGTTTGCTTTTTGAAGCGATTATCCTCAGCTTGCATGATGCGTTGAATGTTATGCTCGACGACTTCCCGGTGTTACTTCTCCTCAGGCGCAATTTTTAGGTCAATTAGTTGCTGGTTGCTTTGGGCTAGCTCAAGGTTAAGAGCCATTTGCTTTTTCCGTGGCTTCTCTCGCGCCACTGGCACCCCTTCTCGTTGCAACTTCTTGGTTTGGGCAATCTTGGTTTTGATGAGGGCAATGTTACTAGTAGCTGCTTTCTGGTCAGTGGAGTTTTGGTCAAAGCAAGTGGTCTTGGGCTTGTGGCGTTAACCCAGAAGCTAAAGTTTTCTTTATTCCCAGTAGTGGCAGAAGTTGAAGAAAGTGCGATCGCACTTTCGGCTTTCTTATTAACAAACTCAATATCTTTAAGTCGTCGCGCCTGAACTGTTTGCTGTACAGCGAGGCGGTTCTCTACCTCTTGGCGGGATTGTGGCGGTTAATTCAGTGGATAAGATCACGCTGGTTTGGTGAATTCCTCGGCAGATACCTTGCCTAGCGCGAGAAGTGGCGGCGGATTCGTCAGTATTGACAGGGAAGTGTCTTGAATTACTTGTTGCAGCTTTCCTTTGGTGTCGGTGGTAGTTTGTTGAGCTTCGGCAAATTTTACCTTGGATTAACGTCCCCCTTTCAGCTTTTCTAATATCCCTTTGTCAGCTTCATCTGAAGTGTTTTTGAGGATATCGTCAATTTTAGTGATTGATGAGTCTGATTGCTACACCTAGTCTCTTTAATGTTGATTTGAAATTCTGGTCTATTGGGTTCTTTATCGTATGCTTTGGTTGCCACACTGCAAGAGTGCTTTCATCAGCAACAGCTGCATTATATTCATCATTAGCATTTAAGAATGCGAGCTTCTTATTGGCTAAGTTATTACTGGAGAATCCAGCGATCGCTTCCTTGGTATTACCTAATTTACGTTGTGAAAGATTCTCCTTATTCTTCTCTTAATCCTTCAGCCAATACCAAGTTCAATCCTCATAATGCTTAGGTAAATGCCCCTTATTGACAGGTCAACTCGGAGTGAGGCTAAAGATGAGTCCAAATCAGCCTTAAATTCTTTGGTTGGGGCTGCTATTTCTTTTAAGCCTAGTTTTGAGTTTTTCTACCGTCCTCTACCCCTCCCAACGCGCTAACTGCCTTGGGATCGTCAGAACCTCTAACAGTGCCTTAATGCTGTTAATATACTGGTCTGTTTTCGTCGAATCCAAGGTAATAGGTTTAGCAATTTCCGCACGCTTGTCATTAAGCTTTTTATTTGCTCATTTTGTTCTTGTTGTTTTTTGTCTGAATTCAGCGGGTACAGCTAAGCCCTTATCCGTGAAATCCCGTTTGACTTGAGCTTGGGTAACTTAGCGTTGCTGTTCGGCACTTAAAAGCTCCGCATCAATTTTTGGTAATTGTCCTGTTTTGCCTGTGCCGTTTTTCAGTCCCTGCAATCGCACACGAGCCGCAGCTAAAAATTCTTCGTTTCATCTGAAAGATCGTTAATATCTTTGATTGTTGTATCGCGCTCTAGCTCTCCAAAAGTTTGAGTTTACTTGCCCCCTTTAGCGCTATGGCTCCTCCCGGTACATAACTAGCAGCCACGGCAGACAAAGCTGAGGTTACAGGATTGCTTTGTAATTTCTGTGCATTATTTCTGATGGGGCTAATTAAAAATCATCTGCCAATTTACCAAAGCTATTTGAAGATTCTGGTTTACTAGCTTTTTTGTATGCGTTTGCAGCTTCCTCTGCTGTTTTCTTAGCTGCCTTAGCTGCCTCGTTAAATGATTTCACTAGGTCAGTATTTACGGCATCATTCAGCAGTTTTACAACTTCCAAAACAGCGAAAATACCAGCCGCCCATTTTACTGAAGCTGAATTATTGATAGTCTGTCCAAAGGCTTTCATTCCACCAGTCAATCCGACTTGTGCAAAATTGACTTTAATCATCTCCAGACAAAACAGCGCCAAGAGCAGACAGCATCTTCCCTGACAAAGCTAGAGACACAGCTATTGGGGCAAATCCAAGCTCTCTGGCAACAGATGTGATTCCTTTGAGTACAACAGCAAAAACATTCCAACCCTGCTGTAGCAGCCTGGTGCAATACCTTCGCCTACACCTTGCTGCAAACTGAGGAATGCGTTTTCTACCCCCAAATATTGCACTTTGGGCATTATTAGAAGCATCCTTAGCAGCATCGCCAAATTCAGATTTTAGCTGGGCAGCAAAAGCGCGGCAAGAAATCCTCAGACAATATAGATCCCGTATCGAGTAGCCTACTGAACTCTGCCTCAGTTACACCCATTGCACGGGCGGCAATGCCCAAAGCGCCTGTCAGCCCTGATTCTGCTAACTGCTGGCGCATTTCCTCGGACGATAATTTTCCTTTACTGAGTGCTTGCTGTAACGCTAAAAATGCCCGTGATGTTTGCTCGCTACTGAGGCTTAATACAGTACTTGCGTCCGCCATTCCCAAAAAAGAGTTCACGAGTACCCTTGCCTTCTAGACTCGTTCCTCTTGCAGCTGCTGCTAATCCCACAAAGCCCTCGGTTGAGGACTTCAAAGGGATTTTCAGATCCTCAACAGTCTTGCGGACAAACGCCAAATTCTGAGCGCCCCCAGCAGATCCCCTGATGCGAAATTTAGGGCAGTTTTGAGGCGATCGAGTTCTACAAATGCTTTAAATGATTCTCTGGGCAATGCTGCCAAAGAAATTCTGTGCCCACATTCCAATGCTGAATGCGAGGAAACCTTTGATTACCCCGCCCAGATTTTTGATAAGCTCCGATCGCACCACCCGCCCCAATACCAATAGATTCCAAGAATCCCTGACCTAGGCAATACTGGCTGCAGATCGCATCGTAAACTTTCTCAAGTTGACTGGTTAACCTATCAAGTTGCTTGACCTGCTTCTCTGTTAAATCCCAGGGAGTTTCTAGGATTTTTAGCTATGCCTTTGGTCGTTGCGCGGGACTGACGGGCTAACTTTTGGTATTGCTTTTGCTCAACCTTATCGCCACGCTGTTCAAGCTGCGTCAGGTGCTTTTTCGCACATCAGCACTTGTTTTAAAATCCGGTCCTGGATTGTTAGTAGTTAAAGGCAATTCGGTTTAAAATTGAATCCCGGATATCGTAGTTTGACTTAATTGGCGATATTTTTTCTACTGAGGTAAAGCTTCTTTCTCCCAGTTCACTCTGCAATGTAGCATGCACCTTCTCAATGGCAGACATTGATGATGCAAGAGTATTTCTAAGGGATTCTTGCAAAGCAATTATTTCTTCAGTAGGTAAGACATGGCGAGCGTGCGCCTTTGTAAAGTAGTGGCTTAAGCTCAGAAAATCCTTTTTCTAGTATTAACTTTTGATGAGCTAGAGATTCTTTTCCCTTCTTTCTCTATACTTATCCCAGACGATAACGCTTCTTAAGTTGGACTTTAGTGTAATGTGTATCTACAAGAGCTATTTATGCCTTTAGCCCTTTGACTTGCTGGAAGTGGAGCGCCCTGCCAAACCTCTTCTGCTTCCAAAGTTGTGAATTGCCTCTTTTTTCTCTCTGTCCGTTTCACTACCTCTGGTGAGAGTCTTAAGTCACCCTGTATGTAAGCATTCGTCTCTAAAGTTCTTGATAAATCTCGTGATTGTCCGAGATTTTTCTGCATCTTCAAATCGAGTCGAGCCTTCACTTCGCCTACCTTCAATCATAGCTTCCTCTGCTGTTGGCTGTATATTCCGAACAGAGTCAGCCGCATCTATCTGAGGTTTTTGCCGAAACCATAATCAATCGCGTGGATTATTTCATGGGTAAGAGTGGATATATCGAGCGATGTTGCAAACTTTCAGACTGCGCTCCTAGAGAATAATTCATTGCTTACCGATACTTGATTTTTGTAGGATCGTATAACCCTGGGTAGCCTAGTTCTTGTTGAGTACCAGATGCTTTAAGTTGTGGGATGTCACGCGATTTAACCTTAATGCCTGCATACAAATCGGCTACGTCTTTAACAATTTCTCTGTATTCTCGTGGTAGCTCAGTCTCGAGCGGTTGTTTGCTATATTTCTTTTTATTTCCTGCTCTTTCTTTTTGCCCTGCTCCCTTTGTAGTATTGCCCTTCACTGTAGTATTCTTTCTGTTCCTGCACTACGGATTTGGGCTTTTGTGGCGCAATTTCGTTAAGATTGCCAACCTTGACTACTTCGTGCGATGCATTACTATACAGGGCGGGAATAGCTTTGGTCAGCCGAGTTTGTAATTCCTGGATATTTTCAGCTAATACTTCGTTAGCCGCCGCCAACTTCCTGTTTAATTTTTTCAATTTCCTTGGCGGGATCGGCAAGTTCAAGCTTGTACAGATCCCAATGCCTTGTTCGCAGCCGCCGCACGTTTTTGAAGTTTTTGAACTTGTTCAGGGGTAGCGTCTGGTGAAACGATCGCGGAATTCTAAATTCGTCTTAGCAGAAGTAGCTAAGTCTGTTAACAGTAAGCTTCTTTGCCCCGGATTGCTATTGCTAGTCTTGGCGTTGGTTTTGACGCTTTACCTTGGGCTATTTAAGACAGATTCTGGGCTGCTGCCATCTGTCCAAAAATTTCCATACTTTTTGAGTAACTCTGCTGACTGAGAGGAACAATTCTTGCTCAATTCCCAAATCAGCTAATAATTTAATTTGACTATTTAACCTCTCAAAATAATCAGCACCAGTTTTCTTGAGAGAGGCAATAGCTTTAATATCTTGTTCAATGCTGAGATTTCCGCCCGCCAATACTTCAGAAAAGCTCAGCCATCTTTGATTTAATCGATGTCTCTGCTGCTCCCCCTTTGTTCGGTGGAAGTTCAGCGATTTTTGTAGTTTCTAATGGCGATCATGTTAGTATGCAACAGAGAAGTTTTGCTTTTGGCTAAATCCTCTTCTTTCTGCTTGATTAGCGGAACAAGTTTCTTAACATCTTCATAGTTTATTGGCGATATCCAGAAGAATTCACTAGCAGCCGATGCTTTTGGCTTTCTTGGTTGCTTTAAACTGGAGCTTCAACATCGGTGAACGCAGCACTGGATGAGCGCAAACCGCCTTTCTTCGTCTGTCGCCAAAGATTTAACAACGTGCAAGGAATGAAATTAATGCTATCCAGCTCAAGAGTTCTTTGCAACAACTCAAGCTGCTTAACTACGACTCCACCAGTAGGTTGCTTTTGATTACCTCAACGATCGCCGATTGTGCGGCAAGAATGGCTTGTAACGACTTCTCTACGGCCCTTTGAGATATCGCTCCAGTGAGCCGATATTTTTGCCCCAGTGTTGATTGGATAACTTTAGATACTCAGACCTGACTGAAACCCCAAGGAATTATGCCAATGCCTTCAAACGCACCTCTGAGTGTGGCTGCTAACGGAATGGTGATTAGTGAGGCCAAGTCCACAAAGATAGCTCCTAAAGAAGTTAGCTTTGGGCTTGGCTTTCTGAATCCATCTTCTATAGACTTGGTTATATTTTTTGCAAAGTCGCCAGCGTTTTTGCGTAGATTTTCAACTAGTGAGCAGGGCTTGTACTTTGACTTTGCCGCCTAATCCCCACTAATCGATCTACATTAATCTTAATTTTGAACGTATTGAAATAGCTCTCAATTTTGTTCGTAACGCCTTTGAGTTTCGATTCATCAACTGAATCTAAAGCCTGCATCAAACCCAGCAGTCTTATACTTGCAATGTCCCGAAAAACTTTCGACGACGGTCAGGTCCTAATTGCTTATTGACCGATCATTTCATCGAATCAATAGCCGATTTCCAGCGTCCTCCTTCAGAGAACCCTTGAGTAAAACCCTCAGCAGCATATTTACCAACTTGCTCAAACTGCTGTCTTACTTTCGCCTCATCGACTTTAAACTCAGCAGCGACGGGAGGAAATATTAGACAAGCGCCGCGGCTTTCTTATGGAAATCTTTGACGTTGGGCGCTAGGTCCCAATTTTGATGGGGTCGATGCTGGTTGATAACTTCTTAATCTGCTGGTCAAGCGGCTAGTATCTATCTCAAGGAATGAAGATGGGTTGTTGCGATCGCCAATCCCTTGAGTTGTCGCTCCGAGGTATGGTATCCAGCTTGATACGATGTACAATCTGACCAACATCTTGCTGTTGCAACAAATGTTAAGTCGCTATCGAACCGGAACGATCAGGGTTAGTTTGATTGAAGCGGAGCCAAGAGTTCCCATGATTGCGATCCGCAGCATTACATCAAACAATGGGTTCCCTAATCAGTAATAAGTAATGAAGTAATAAGTAATGAATCTCCCCCCCACTTCTGTCCGCTACAATATGCTTCAACTGTCTCATGAAATTTTTTCATGAAAGTAACTGCAAACTCTCCATCCAGCACCCAAACTTGGCCCTGGTTCCGGTACTCTGACAACCCCCGCCATCTGTAGAGATCCCTTTACTCACGCCATCAGCAAACCCCTAAAGAGAACCACACCAATCCGTCATCAACAATAGTAACAGCAGTACCAAACCCTCACTAATCCACACAAAAAGGCGTACGTGGGATCGCTATTACAGGAGTTAGCAAGTTTATCCATAGGTCAACGATCGCTACACACACCACATCCAGGCAATTTACCCGCGTCAGCCAACGCAAAAAAGGCATTGGCAACCAGCCTGGAATTAATGCGATCGCCCAGCGCATCATCATCAGCAGGAGTGAAGTAGAAAAAAGTCACTCGGCTTTGCCGCCCTCAGACTTCGGATCGCGGTTGGAGTTGACGAAGCACGATGTCAGAGTGGCGATTCCCAACTCAGCCAGATGCAACTCCTCACGATGCAGTTTAGCTCCGTAATGCAGCGCTTGCAAAGATTACCCAGGTTGGTTGACTGCCAAATCTTCCTTCGCTGAATCTTTCTTCTTGACCAGTAACGGCGGACTCGCCAGTAGATTTCTCCCAGTCAGGATCTCTGGGGTCGGTATCGAAGTTTCCCAATTCTTCTTCTGTGATTGGGGTTGCTTCTGCAGGCCCAGCCAGCTTCCTCGTTTTTGGCGAATTCAATAATCAGAGTCAGTAATTGCGGATGAACTTGATTTGGATCGCCAGTATTTTCAAAGCTTCCAATCCGGTACTAACCGTTGAATTACGGCAGTAGCCAGTACTAAGGTTACGTGCGCTTGCTGTTTCATCCATCAAGTCTTGGAAGGTTACAAACTCACTCTAAATACTCTGCTAGCGACTCGCTATCACCTTGAGTCAGGGCATTGTAAATATCAATTACTTTATTACCTGATTTAGTGGCGATATCTTTCGCTAATTTCACAGCAGCAATGCGAATATCTGTTAGGTTAGTCGATTTTATAAATAGGCGTTCATTGGGGCTGATGTATCGCCGTATTTAGGTATCTCCAAAATACCAGTAACATCGTTGCCGATAATAGCTAGTTCAAATTCTTTTGGCGTTGTCTTAAAAAAGGAAGTTTAAGCATTGTCAGTTATTAGTTATCGGATCGCGGTTCTTAATGAAGGCAGTACTAATTCGGCGGTTGTCTCACGCGTGGGACAAGCTGCAATAATTTTATCCCACTTAGGAACCGATCGTAAGTAGGCGGTAAGCGTGGCTACGAGAAAAAATTACAATTCTCCTCAACCCAGGTTTTAAATTCTCCGTAAGCTAAAGCACCTTTTACAATAATTAGTGATTCACCTATTTGTCTGTCCCGTCTCAAAAGCGCAAGTTTTTAAATATTCAATTCCGTCTTGATACAATTGCCCAGAACGCTCAAAATCCTTGTTAATGTTAATAGCTAATTCAGTTAAATTCATAATTCTTCTTGTGACAACGATATACGTAGCTTGACCAATCCCAGGTTAATATAAGCCTTGATTTTTCAGGAGTTGCTTTTTGGCGTTTGGCAATATCTTGAATTGAGTTGTTGCTGAAAAATTTTTCAACAATGGCAGTTCGCTGATTAGCTTGCAGCTTGCTCAAGTGTTTTAACACCGCTTTATCATCAACCTCATCGTCATCAGCTTGCATGGGTTCATGCAAAAAGCTCGTCTAAACTAATAGTTATATTGCTATCTAAAGCTTCTATTTCACGCCATTTGCTTTCACTTATACCTAGCCCCAATGCGATTTGTAAGGCATCTGTTTCTCTGCCCAGAGATGCAAGCGATCCTTTGTAATCTTCGCACCTTTGCCTTCGTTTCAATAGCGGTGCGCGGCAGTTTTACTGATTGCCATTGGTCACGGAGAAAAGTGTTGAATTTCCCCCTTGAATATAGGGGATAGCGAAAGAGCTAAAAGCATTTTCCCTGTGCTGGGATCAAAGCGATCGTCGCTTTGATTAACCCGATATAACCTAACTGATATAAGTCTTCATAAGGCTCCCGGCACACCTGAGACATCCGGTGGACGACCTTATGGACTAATTTCCTCATTTAATTGAGCTAATAAATTCCGTTCATCAACAGCGATCAACCGCATAAGCTTGCAACCAAATATATTAACAGGGTATTTGGTGGCAAGTAATACAGTCATTGTAGGGAGTACGGAAAGTTGATATTTACTTCATAAAGTGAATAGGAGAGCAAGGCTTAGGTAATTCCTGAGTCCTATTGAGGTCAAATCCAAATTCGGGTAAGAATACTCCGCTATAAAATGCGATCATTATCAGTGTTTGCAAAATCCAAAGAGCGGCATAAAATTCAATTTTCATAGTTGGAAAACTTTTCAACTTCCCCAAGCATTATCATGGCTCCACAGCCCAGTAAGTAACCTTACTCGCTAACCAGTTAATTGCTTGACTAGTGCCGTCTACCTGGTCATCATTACTCCCATTGGGGAAGGTGCTAAATTCACCAACAAAATCACCCACCCATGAAGCGATACTGGGGTCGGGGAGAAATACATTGCCAGCTTCAACAAAAGGTGCGATCGCAACAGCCCGAACTAACTTCCCACCTTCTGGCTCAATGGCAATTAATCCTGGTATCTCGCGCTCCAGCATACTAATTACGGCTAAAGGCCATTCGCTTTATCTTCAATAAGTTTGGCGGTGGAGTTGGGATACTTGGCTGATAGGGCGCGAATTGCTGCGATCGTGGCGTTGATGTCCATGCGATTCGCGTACCTGGTCGAGTAGGTAAAATTCGTCCACCCTGGGCTTACCCCAAACCTGCCCGACTACGAAATCGGATTTTAGAATCATTGAAGGTGCAATCCCAGGACTGAATAATTAGCTCAAAATCGTCCGGGTGCAACCAAGTAATACTTCCACCAAGAGCGCTTGAAGTGTCCACCAAGGCAGGCAAGTGCGGGTCTATGCTGGTGTTGACCCGCATAGCCATAAGAACCGAGTGCTTTCTTTTCCTGCTCCAATATCTCATTTGGAGAAGCGCTCTGGAAACATCAGTTCATCTGGCTCTGTCCTGGGGTCAATCCAAACCTAAAGCAGTTGGTGACTGCGCTTTTTCAAAATCTAGAGGGATAAACTGGATGCTGCCAGCCGCCTTGCTTTAAAACGTGTCCAGCTAAGTCATCGGTAATCTTTGGCATTATCCTGATTCGCACAGCACCATTCGCAGAGATCATTTACCCGGTTCCTGACAGCCATCCCAGCGATCAATAACTCCCCTTTGCCCGATAAGCCCAGAATTAACCTCCTGGGCATCGTGCGGATTGTCCCACAGAAGGTAATCCCCGCGATTCTGCTTTAAGGATCCATACTGTTGAAACCAAACGCACTGCGTGCAATACACTGCCTTTGGGTATTCCAAAAACTCGTTTTAGAATTATTGTCATCTCGTAACCTCTAGTCTGGTGAAAAAGCGCTTCTGATACCAATCGCCTCTCAACTACATCTCGGCAATAGACACTATCTCGTAACGCAACGCGGGGATTAGCTGAAAGGAAGATAGCTCTCCATGAAGGGCAAATCGTCCAAAACCAAGCGGGTGTGCAAACAGACACTACGCGACTTTTTAAAACTTTCCTGGCGGGACGTTGATTAAAAGGTTTTGAATTCGCTGGACGTAATGCGGATTTGTTTTATGCTTAAACCAATCAAGCAGGGTTTCTTTGATATGCCAGCACATTGCATCAATGTGCCAATTCCAGAGTAGTTCCGTACTAGGTTCTAATGTCTCCCAGCTTTCTCGAACAAAGTCTGATAAAGAAAGAGTTATTTTAATTGTCTGCGATGCAAGCTTCTGCATTAACAGCAGCTTGCTCCCCACTGCTGTCTAACGCTTATGCTCTTTTTTGCCACGCATTGTTTAACTCCAGCTAAAAATTCTTCAGAAAACAATACCAAAGCTCAAATCACGCGTTCGACCAAATCAGCCACCGTCTCAGGTTTCAACTTACGCTTGAGTTCAATGAGTTTTACAAGCGCTGTTGCCATACTCCCTTTACCCATTTCCGCGCCTGGTAGTGAAGCATGAATATCAAAGGATCGACACTTTCAACTCACCCAAACATCATCCAGTTCCTCACTTGTGTCAGCGCCGCCTAGCAGCTTCCCGTAGCTTCGTCCCTCCAAGTTTCTCATACGGCTTTGGCTGCAATTGAATGACATTACTAGCTTTTGCCTAATTGTCTGTGCAAATCCCAATTACCATCTTTTGCCCAGCGATCGATAGTGCGACGAGTGACACCAAGGGCAGCAGCTATTTCTTCTGGCGGTTCACCTGTAATATACTTTGCTTCAGCAAGTTTGATTTTGTCGCTATCTTTTCTTCCTGGACATTATTGACAATATAGAAATTATGATTTTATAGACAAATCCAGGATTCCCTACTGAGTAGCGATCGCAACCTTTTTGTCTGATTTGTCTAACGATTTTTTTATGAGTAATTTTCCCCAGAACGCATTGAGGATGCCCTAAAATTTTGCTGCTGCTCACCCTATCAGAACCGCCAAATTTGCATTTACGCCGGGGGAGGGAGCGCAAGTCAGCATGATATGTATTGGGCGTATGCGATTTACAGCGAGGCTGGCGATCGTACGTTTCCGCACAATAACCTGACAAATTGCTTGGATGTAGACGATGGGCTAAGGTTTTGTGAGACGCTAATTGACAGATTGACGCACCTTGAGCTACGAGGATGTGAGATTGTGGCGCGATATCTGTGAGTATCTAAACCGATGGCGATCGCCTCTCTCACACTTTTTGAACATCGCAGTTCCAGGATGCAACTATTTGGTTGACTACGAATCTACCCACAGGCAAAAGCTTTGGGATAAATTCAAAATCCAGCTAATCACTTATGAAAAATTTTCCAAGAAGCATGAGGGTTGGAGGCTGAAAGGCAACTGGGAAGATAAATCGATTTCCTAGAGCAGGTTTACATCTTGGGGCGCGATCCTGATAGCCTACCTTGCCCTTGGCTGGATAAGTGAGAGGAAACAGCAATAAGAAGTATCAGGAATTTAGGATGCTTTGAGTGCTGTAGAGCAGAGATTAAATGTTATTCATAGTTCACATCAGTGGACGCGAACAAGCACAATTGACTACCCAACAGACAGCCCAGATATACTTAAAAGTCAAGCAGAAAACCTAAGTTATCGTTGTAGGGAAGCTAAGGGCTTGTTGTCAGAACTATTAAGAAATGAACCAGATTGAGAGATTTGAAGGGGATGGCTACACGCTGCGCTCTCTGGTCGGATGCTGTGTATGAAGTCAGTACGAGCGCGATTAAAAGTTTGTTGACCCTTAGCAACTCAACGACTGGAAATTCAATTAGAGATTGATGCTCGTTATCATGGTGATGATCGTCTATGGTGGGTTCGCCTTTCTTGGCACTAAAAACTTTCGGGACGACAAGGCTTTGAGCAAATTTTGTGATCTGTAGAGCCAGATTATATGTGCCAATGCCATATTTCTGGAGCGTTTAGCATTCGATCTTAGCTGAACGCATTCAGAAAAACCTGATCCCTCCTGATGACAAAAAATGTGCTGGGTTATTGTCAACTACAGAGAGGGCTTTCATTAAAAAAAATTCATCAGGCAGGAAAATGCACATGACCATTTTATGTAAATGGCAAAAGTAAAGGGGACACATAGACTTCATCCACTAACCCACAGGAGTGATGATTAGAAAAAATCAATCCCAGTAACGCCATTCTAAAGGTGACAGCGTAGAAGTTAAGGGAATGCTGCTGCAAGGTAAATTACTGGAATCGCTCGAAATTGGCGAAGAAAGTTGGTTTCGTTTTTCTCCCACTCACGCAGCAGGTGAATACGTCCGGTAGCTCACCAGACGAAATCCGCATTACCTTCACCACCCGCCCAAGAACTGACAAACGGGCTGCATATTGAAAGAATGAGGCGAATGGTGTTCTGAGCAAGGGCAAATCGAGATACCCAGAAGTGGATATTTTGACCAAACTTTGATGGATTATCCTGTACAGCCTGGAGACAGAGCAAGGATAGTAATGCCATGTCAATAGCCAAGCGCCGAAATAAGATTTATTTTGAGCCATTCAGTAAAGCCAATACAAGAATTGAGAGGGCATCTCGAAGTGGTTAGACAAGAAAGCATGTCTCCAATCGCAAACGCAACAAACGCAATAGGCGATCGCACCTGCAAATATAATGCAGGATCGGCGAATGTTGTACAAAGTAGTCAACCCGGCAGCCCGTGCGAAGGGTGTAATGAACAGGAAAAATTTGACGGTTTACGATACTAGGGATAATCGCTATTAATGAAAACATCATCACCCTAATGATTGCCCAAGGTAAATGGTTGACTGTTGCAGGAGTGATATTTGGCGGGATTTGGGTATGGGTGGCGTATTGGGGCTGGAAAAATAGGCGACTGGTTCAAACAGTTGATTACCTCTCACGCATTAGGGCAAAAATGGAATCTGCTAACTTTTGTCTTCGTAGCCTAGCCGAAGGGGGAATAAATGATTGCCGAGGCGATTGAGGCTTGTAGCCGCCACAGTGAATCTCGTGGTTTGTGGGGGGGATGTGAGTTGCAAGTGGAATGCGCGATCGCCCTATCTCCGGTGTGCTATAAATCCGAGTGGAGAGTGCCAGCAATGCAAGGACTATGAGGGGGTTTGAATTTATGAACTATCAGCAATATCTAGAACTCAAAGGTGAACCGCCCGGCTTGCTTGCCGATGGGAGATTTGGGCTACTTGTTCGAGGTGATGAACAAGAAGCTGGAATTCAAGTCCCCGGAGAGGAGTTAAATTAGATGGATACCGTTGGCATCCATTGAGATTGTCGGGCGATGGTGCGTTGATTGAAACAGCAGACATGAATGAGAAGCTTTGACGGATATCGCCACAGAGAAGCATTCTTGCCTGATGAAATATGCTGCTGAGGATGGCAGCGAGGTGGAGTGGATCTGGAACTCACGCGACGGTGTGACACCATTACTTGTGTGAATAACTGCGCTGGGGGCAAGATGCTAAAGCACATTGACTGGTATTTAGACCGTCGCATCTTGGATTATCAGCCACCAGCGTGTGAGCGCATCTTTGTTGATCTGTCGCCCGAAAGAGCAAGACAGAAAGTACAGCACCGAGTAGCCCCCCCCTAAGATAGGGATGATTGCGCCTCGAAGGCATCTACAAAGTGTATGGCACAAAAGAGAATGCGGTTGAGGGGTTTATCGCTGATTCCAGAGAAAGGGAGGCCCCTGATTTAGCAGAGTTTAGTAGCCTGTCCATCACCTAGTAACGATACCTCAAACCCATCTCAGCACAAATAAGAAACAGTCTGATCGCCATAGCTTCACCTATCTTAATCCCGTGATCAGGCCACTGTATCCAGCCCCCATTCAGTGCCACCTTGTGGTAAACCGCAAAATCCTGGTTAAACCCGGGATTCTAGCTACATAGCAATGTTCGCCCCGGCTAACGTAAAGTCTAGCCCCTGGCTTGATATCGCTGATGGCTGCTTCTGAGGTTCGCAGGTAATTCATAAACCAAGCGTAGTTGCTGCTGGAATCTGTGGGGTTAGCGTGTAAATATTGATTCGTGGTCGATACAGAGCTATGCCCCAACGTATCGCGTACCAGCGCCAGGGGAGCGCCTTTGATGGCGTATGAGTCGCATGCATATGCCTCAACCCAGTGCGCCGACACTTCTGGGTTTATCCCAGCAAGAGTTGCTGCCTCTTTAATTATCCGATGAGCTGCCATCCGGTCAATAGGCAAGCTTTTGCTGTTGGTAAAAACATACTCTGTGGCGCGTAGCTGCTCTAGCTCCATCCCACCGCTATTGGTACAATAATACCGTCCGCATTTTTAGAACCTTTACCTAATACAGCTGAGGCCTGAATTTCACCACTGTCGCAAGCTCAGAAAATCAACCCACTGTTAAGACAACACGCCTCACTTAATTCCGCATTCCAGTAGCGTACATAAGCTTCAACAAAACAACGTGATCGCACTGGCAATGATGGGTGGTTGATTAATTTTAATACCTCAGTTTGTCTGAGGATGCGTCCTGCCAACGAATTTTAGCTTTGTGGGATACGCAGTGTAAGCTCGCTACGTTGAAGGATGCAATTGCTTGGCAGCAAAAGTAAAAAGGACTTCACTACATTTAACTTGGTACGAGCAGAAGATTCCTTGATGCCAAGTTCATTAAGATGTATAGCGTAAGCTTTGCAAGTCTTCAAGGGCGATTTCCCCCAATGACTTACCCACGTAATTTAAAAAGTATTCTGCGTTTCGACGGTAAGCTGATGCTGTAGTGGAGCCGTCTCGCCGTGCAACCACATATTCATTAAAGTTTGGTCGCTGGAAACGCGAGATAGTTCAGACAATTGTGTTTTGGCGCAAGTGCTGGGCAAAGCAGAAGTTCCCTTGTTTTTATTGGCGCGAACATTTGTCCGGTAATGTAACAAGTCCCCCATTCAACATAGGGACTTTCATTCTCAAGCCGCAATCTTCCAACTCTTCAAGGCCACCCGCGACTTTTTCCCCAAAAGCTTTTCCAGCCGAAAACCCAGGCACACGGGTCGCCGCAATCTCCATCTTTTCATTGGTTTTCCGGGTTGCGTCCTTCACGGGCTGCTCTATCTCGTGGATTGAAGCTCCCAAACCCCACCAACGTCACCTTGTCGCCACTGGCTACAGCTTCAATAATCGCTTCCAGCGCAGCAGTCAAGACCGGCATCAGCTTGTTTTTTGGTAACACCAGTTTTGTCAGCGATCGCATCTACTAATTCACCCTTGTTCATTTTCATACCCTCAAAGCACTGGAACAAAGGAACTCTAGCACTGTTACCTCTTTTACAGGGAAGGGGGAAAAGGAATAAAAATACTTGCGTTTTATGAATATTAACAATGGTGAATTACTCTCGCGGCTGTTTGATGAGCCAAAGCTGGTAACAGCGCTAAACCAAGTGATACCCTATTTCAGTATTTAAGGAACAGACTATCTTAAATTTAAGGTCGCGAGTATTTCATCGCTTTTGACTCTGCTGCGATATCGCCAAGAACCTTTTTCTTAAATTAAAGCCACTTCTAGGCTATGAAATATGTTTAGAATGTGAAGAAACTGGAGCGAATAATATGGTTGCAATTGCAGAAAGAATAGCTGTTGATAATAGCGCCACAAAAACGAGATTCTTGAGCCTAGAAACGTTGGCAAAGCTACTACAAGCACATCGCCAACTGAAGTGAAAAACTACTTGGCAGAGCTAAAGAAGTAATTCACCCGATGGAAGACGGATCGGAGATGATAACCGAAAACGCCTTGATAGTGTGGTCTTGCAAGGTCTTTCAAGGATGATACATCTTCTATTACTACAGCAATAACAGAGGCTCCTAGCAAGGCAAAACAACTCGCAATTCTACGACAAAGCTATTAACTCAAAAACTAGCCTCCATGACATTGCCAAAATTATGGGGAACGCAGGTTCTGCTAACTTAACCTCAAAGGGATTCAAATAACTCTTGAAAACTTTTTCAACAAGGTGCGATTAGAGGATACGACCATTGTTGATGCAGTTTCTGCCGCCTTATTGAAGGCACAAGTGAATTTTGGAATGGCACTTAGAAAAGAGCTACTAGCAGCCTTACAAGCGCTCATTCAAGGGTTTTGGACATCTCAGAAGTAGAAACTCTAAAGCTTATTATTGCTGGAGCTCAAGCTTACCTGGAAAAACAAGCACTCAAGAAACAGAAGAAGTTCAGAGTTAATATATAGATCTAATTAAACCCTATCTCTTGACGAAAAAGGGCAAGGATTTAAAGGCATTTTTTTGAGCGTGATGGTTGATATTTCTCGTTAGCATACCGATAGCTGAAAAATAGCAAATAAACGTAATGCGATCGCCTAAACTCTCTATCAAAATGCTTGTTAGCGGTTGCGGACAGGGCGATCGCTAATTAGGCTCGGCTACGCGTGCTTAAGGCAGCGTCCGCACATTGACCAGCTTTATGAGGTTTTAATGATCAAATTTGGTTGCAGCGCTGCAAGGCGGTGGAAATCTATACGGATCCGGATTGTCGGAAGCTAATCTCAATAGGTTGAGTTCAACGATGAACCTATATTTTTTGACTTCGGCTATACTAGGGCATCCTAGAATTATTTGGATTGATTTATACTTTAAGCGAATTTGAAGGAACCCTCTGAAATTGCTACAAATGCTGGATGCAGTTAATGATTCGCTGTAATTCCTTTTATTGACGAAAAGCATGGCGTAACAGGAGAAACGTTAAGGGATTTTCCCGATCGCAAAAGAACCAGCCGCAGGGAATTGAGAGGAACACCATTCTGGAGCTTTCAAGCTAAGACTGAAATCACCAGTCCCAATGATATGCAATTGTTTCTTTCTGGACGAACCGAACAGGAGATTGAGCAATACTCTTCAAGACAAGTGGATTGATCGGGATCTCGGACAAAGCTGACATGCATAAGGGATTTGAGGAAGCGTTAACCCAACAATTGAGTTTGTAACCTTGCAAGCCCAACATGAACTTCTTGAGGGAATTTTAAGCATGTTACACTCCCTAGGAAGTGATGTAGCTCTTGCCTCCCACCAATCTCCAACTACCCATCCTCGACCCTCTCCCTTGCGGCTGCTGCATATTCAGGCACCCAAGGCTTCTGCTGCTGATTGCTGGAATAATTTGGAAGGGCGAGAGGGCTTATCTTCCCAAAGAACCAAGGAACTGCCCTAAGCCTGGAGCGATCGTGATCCGCCGCACCACTTTTGACAATCGCTTCGAGCCTGCAATCAAAGACTACGCAGGACTTTTTGAGTGTATTCAGCCCTCAACGATGATACCGCCCAAATCATCCTGGGATAACCAGAATAACATCGACCTGATGGGCAATGACCTCTGGACATTTTTTTTCACGAGGTTGACCAATATTGCTTGCGCGATGGCTGGTGTGGGTGATGGTGGAACACCCTCCCGAAGACCCAAATATCAATTCTCAGGCGGATTTATTGGAGAGCGATCGCTGCCCATACCTGGTTTTAGTTGACCGCCGCGATATTCTCAACTGGCAAACAACCAAGATAAATGGCAAACCCCCAGTTAACGCGAGTGACTATCCGCGAAACCCGATTAGAGCCAGATGGGGATTGCGGCGAGAAGGAAGCCGTTTATTATCGTGTGCTGATTCCAGGTGAGTACTTCGTTTTTCAGATCATTGAGGGCAAGGGAGAAGCACAATTACTACTGGTGGAACAAGGGACAACGAGTCTTGCAGAAATTCCCTGGTTTATTATTCGGTAACTGAAAGCGGTTTATTCAATGCCAAAGCGCCGTTTCTGAATCTGGCAAAGCTCAACATTGAGCATTTCCAGAAACGCAGCCAGTTGAATGAAGTGCTGAGAAAGTGCAACTTGCCACTTAAGGGGGTGGAAAGGTTTAATCAGAACGGTAGATGACATAAAGAAAGTCCCCCATTGGAGATTACCCCAACTCGGTGTTAGATATTCCGGCGGATGGGGACTTTTTTCTTTGCTGAACCTAGTGGTGTGGCGATCGCAGCTTCCAAGGACGACATCAAAAACCTAGAAGCCGCGATGGACAGAATGACTCTGGACTTCTTGACCAGTGGTGAACATCAAAAAGACAGCCACAGAAGTGCTTTTGGACTCTACCAAACCAGCGCCAACCTCAAAGGCGATGTCCCGCCGGAAGGAATCAGCGATGCAGCAGATTTTTAAACTTTGGGTGGCTTACACCGGGGAAACCGAGGGCGGCGGCATCACCCAGGATGAAGACTTACTTTCTGTGCCACTGACCCCAGAGCAGATAGATAAGTTAGAATCCCTCGCCAATCTTGGATTCATTAGCCAGCGCACACTATTGCTGCTACTGCAACGAGGTAAAACATTGCCCTGACAATTTGACATTGATGCTGAGGTGGCAATGACTGAGAAGGTTCAACAAAAAAGATGAGGTATTAGCGGCGTGATTTTAGAGAATCCCCAGCAGTCTTGCCAGGAATGGCAACGCATTCTCAAGCTTCAGGACTGGGAGGTGTCAGTTATTAAGGATCTGCGGGTTAATAGTATCCCGACTAGATGGGTTTCGACTGCGCTCAACCCTCAGCCATCGAGAGTTGAGCGCAGTCGAAACTCGGTTTACTGGTACTTTATTTTTACGCAAGTCCCTTATCGCCTCTATCGACTCAATGGATGAAGCCGAGGGGCTGGTCACTTGGGATATAAACAAGAAAATTGCTGACATCAAGCTAGTTAAACCCGAAGAGTATCCATTTGATCAAATGCGCCCTTATGAGATGGAAGCAGTGCTGGTTCATGAATTGCTGCATCTGCATTTTGCCCCTTTTGATGCCAAGACTGAACTCCAAAGGGAGTAGCCCAGGAACAAGCAATTAACGCGATTCGCCCACGCATTGGTGAAACTCAAAAATGCGTCACAGCAGCCCACTCTATGACTTACAGACTCATATCCCCAGAAGGCAAAATCGTGGAGTTTAAGAGTGTTACTCGTTTTTGCCGCGAACACGGATTAAATGTCGCCAATGTCTATAACGTTTTGCGCGGCGTAGGTAAAGTTTGCCACGGCTGGCGGCTTGTAGATCCTTCCAAACCTTATCAAGCGCGAAAAAGAAAATGACTATCCAATCTGGACAACCCCTAACCCTAGCCCAACTCCAATCTCTCGCCACCATCCGCCAATCTGATGTTGATGAGATGGTCAAGCGATCGCCACCTCATGAAAAATTTTTCATAAATGCCATACCAGTTCGACCCAAGTAGCCATAGATACCGCGACCTAGAGACAGGGCGCTAGGGCAAGGCTAGATAAAATCGAGGCTGAATCTGAATATTTGGTCAATCAAGTTTTGCAGATAATGGCTGATTTAAAAGCTGTGGAGAGGGCGATTGTGAGTGAGCCGATCGCCTGTCAATTCAGCACTCAAAAAAGCTGATGTCCTGGAGTGGGAGACGGGTTCTAGAAGTGCAGGAATGTTTGCCCAACGTGATGAATTGATTGAAAAGTTAAGATATCAACTAGGTTTACCACCAAGCCCAGATTCGATGGGTGGAGGTGGGGGATGTTGTTGAGGAGTTAGTTAAAATGATAAAACCGATGCGGACTCAGAAAGATGCTTTAGTTTTAGGGGTTATCGAGCTATTTAAATGCTTTAGGTTAAGCCCAGAACAGGCTTATCAAGTACTAGATGATGCGAGAGATGCGATCGCCTTGGCGGTCGAGCAAAAGACAGACAACTCCGAATGTATTGCAAGAGAAGCTGTTTTAACAATATCTTTCTCACCTAATAGCTTGGTTGAAGTTTCATCGCAAGTTGACACTAAAGCCACACCAATACTTCGAGACTAGCGAGATAGTGAAAAATTTTTCAGGTTCTATTTACTAATGCCGATTAACTTTAGCAAAGTCTGCTTCTCTTTGTATGCACCTGGCAGCACACCCAATAACCCTATAAATCTGCTGATGATTTAATCCAGATTTATACCAAAGTTTATTAAAGAATTCTTGCCAATCATGATCGCCAATCCAGTACCAAACCTCGAAGATAAATTCGTTGCCGCGCCAGACACAGAGTGTTTGATATCCACCGTGCCAGTCTTCCTGGTGAAGTTCAGTTACTGTACTTGAAAATCTCTCAAAGTTGTCTGGTAAAGAGTTTAGAAGATTTCTGTCCATAAAAGGGAATCATTGCAATGAAGTTTCTTGCAAGAAATTATACTCATGTCAGGCTCTCTAAGCGATTTTTGCGAAGCACAGCTACTCAATCAACTATTCGGTGGCGTGCCCTACGCTACACCCAATACACTGTATTTTGGCTACATGGTAGGCGTACCTGGTGAAACTGGCCCTGGTGCAGAACCCAATTCCGGCGGATACCAACGCATTGCCGTTACCAACAACACCACAAATTTTGCTGTTACAGCGAACCAAATCAAGTCCAACGCCACAGAAATTCAGTTCAGCGAAGCATCCAGCAATCACGGCTTGGTACAAGCGATCGCAGTCTTCGACTCACCCACCAGTGGCAACATGCTGGTGTATTTTCCCTTGAGCAGCCCCATCAACATCACCGTCGGAGATGCAATGCGAATTCCGGTCGGTTCCTTGACTGTGCAATTTGCAGCCGGCGGTTTGAGCAATTACGTCAAGAATGCGCTGCTCAACCAACTATTCGGCAACGTACCATTCAATGTGATTACTGCTCTGTATACCGCTTACGCTACCAGTAGCCCCACAGATGCACTAGCTGGCACAGAACCTAGTGGCAACGGCTACGCACGAGTTAGCGTAACCAACAATACCAACAACTTCCCCATCGCCACAGTGGGAAGCAAAACCAACGCCACAGACATCGCCTTTGGCGAGTCCACGGGTTCTCAAGGGACTGCAACTCATGTACAGCTATTCGACGCTTCTAGTGGTGGCAATTACCTCGGACGCTATGCCCTATCTCCTACTCAGGTAATTAGCGCTGGCACAATCCCCACAATTCCCGCCACTGCCCTCACTATCACTCTTGACTAATGACAAACCTTGCATCCGGCGTTATTGCATCCACTACCACCGCCGACATCAGCACAATCAAAATCCGCAAGAATTTCGGCAAGCCTGGGGTAATTGCCACAATCACAACTGCCAGCGTGGGGGCATTGGGTAAAAACGTTCTGTTAAGCCCGACGCAGTTGCCTTTACCTCTGGTTTATCCGGCACACTCAAACGGAAGCTACATTTTCCCGCAGGGGCGATCGCATCCGTCACCCAATCTCAAGTCAAATTTTTCCTCAATGTCTCTCCTGTAGCCCCTCCCAAAGGTTCATTGCACAGGGCGGATTTGAGTACTTTGCTGCAACCAGGTTCCTCAGCACCTGTCTTCAGTGGTTCAAGACTGGTGAGGGGAGATTTAACCCCTGTATCGTTCAAGATTCAGGGACAAAAGTTAGATGGCTTGAACGCTGAATTTACCGCCAAGCGCAAAGACGATCCTCTGGCTGCACCAATTATCAAAACTGGGTCAGCGATTCATCAAACAGATCCGGCGGTGGACAATCAAACCAAGGTTGAAACTGTGATGGGGAGTTTCTATATTGAACCTGCCGACACAGAAGACTTTCCCGACTCTGAAGTGGAATTGAGTTTCGTTCTCAAATTCAGCGATGGCAATGGTCGAGTTTACACTGTGGTATCTGGAAGTTTCACAGTTTATTCGGCAGGTTAAGCAGGCACATCATGCCCACCACTTGGAATGAAACGCAGTCCGAACTACCTCAACCATCAAGCACCGTAGTTCTTGATAGCTTTGAAAATCGAGTATTTGCTAAATTCGAGCAAGAACATTGGCTGTTGGACATATCGCCCATCAATAAGCTAATTCATTGCGATCTTGATTGTTTCCCTTTGTGGAGATACCCGACAGAGCAAGAATTACGCGATTTTGAATCTTTAAAGCTTCACAATCAACTAACAAGATTAGGTTAAACCATGCACTCAGAAGAACTAGAACTAGCAAAAATTGCATATAAAGCTTACGGGCAAACAACGGATTTTAAAAACTATCAAGGGTTGCCTATGCCTGAATGGGAAAGCCTACCTGAGAAAATTCAGCAAGCCTGGATAGCAGCATCGCAGGCAATATCCAATGAATTTTATTTGGTGCTTGGTAAAGCTGTCCTTAACAATGAAGTGCTGAGAAACGCAATTTTAAGTCAGCTTCCGCATCAGTCAGAATTCAGAGAAACGATTCTCAGCCAACTTCCTCCTCAGTCATGACATCTCCCTTCTCCAGCTTTGAAAACACCACACTCACTTTTCAGGTTGCTGACGGCACTTACGCCACTAACGCCGTCGGCAACCGTTCTCTTAACACTAAATCTGAAATCATCAAAGCTGTCCTCAAGCCTACAACAGATACCAGCACAGTTAACCGCTATGCCAACGAAATTCAGCAATTTGCTGGCGCTGATGGTCATGCAACGTTGCTAGAAGGTTACTTGGTTGAGCTGCAAGTTTACCCCAAAGGGGTGGAATTTTTAGCAGAAGCTGATATTGAAATAAATGTGATGATCGGCAAGCCAGAAACGGGGAGATTTAAGTTATTGCCAGTGGTGCAATCTCCTTATGTGGTGGCGATGGGGATTGATGCAATTACACCAATTCGGGGGGATATTTCGGAGGAACTGATGCCACTTGCCAAAATCAAAGTTACCCCCGCAAAATACAATCCATTTATCAGCGATTTTCGGCATTACTACCACATTCATATATTTGAAGCCAAAGCCGAAATGTGGGAAACTGGAGCTAAATTATCGCCGTGGGATAAAGATGCTGATGGTGGATATGGAGCTATCACAATCCCAAGACGGCGAGAAAAAATATGATGGCGGAAACTGGATTACTGCGCCAAAAATAGGGGATGTACTTTTTTACAAAGATTGCCTTGGCTCTGAGTGCGTTTCACACGAGGCTGTCCACATGGCAACCAATTATCTTAGATTCAAGAATCAATTATTGCTGACTGACCAAATTGATGATAATGAAGAGAAGTTAGCCTACTGCATTGGTAGCTGCACGCGGCAGATTGTGGATAATTTGTATAAATTGAGAATATTATGAATCTCCATCTTTCAACAGCAAAATACGATAGCGTTTTATCCTATAAAACTTATATCCATCCAGGGAAAGGACATCCGGGAGAAGGGTACACACCTTTTAACGCAATAAAAGATTGGGTTGCGAGAACTACTACAACTATTGAGCTTTATGAAAAACAGCAGATATCTCTTGGAAGGTTTGCAGAGCTACTTGGAATTTCACTAGAAGAAGCAAAGGAATTTTTGAGAGCGGAAAACATACCCCTTGATTTGGGTGTAGATACAAATAAGGAGCTAGAAGAAGATATAAAAAATGCCTAACATCAGTATCAATTCAAGTAAGTTAAACTCCATCATCAACCGCGCTTTTGATGTGGCCGTAGATGCGCTTGCTGATTCATTTCAAAACGCGATCGCTTCCGACATCTGGGAATGGCCGCGTGAAACCCTCCGCAACAATGGTGACTTAGTAGGCAGTCCGCGAAATATTTTGGATGAAGAAGAATTATATAATTCTCTGGTGATTGCCCGAAGCGCCAATGCTGCTGAATACACTTGGGAATCCGATCATGCTGCGATCATTCATGATGGCGCGACTACCAAAAACGGCACAGAACTACCTGCAAGACCTTGGACAAAAGTAGGATTAGAAGAGTGTGACGCAGCAGAATTAATGCAGCAGCAGTTGAATAAACTTCTATGACCAGTCCTTTGTATGAACACCCTGAATATCCAATCGGCAGTCGTTACGAACTAATAGGCTTAAGCGACTCTTTCTCTGTGGTTGAGCATAGCTTTTTATCGCTTAGGGTTAAGTATCAAAAAGCAATGAAACTATATGGATTGGCACTAACGAAATAAGATACTGGCTTGAAAGCTGTCAGATTAGCAAGTTGTTATGAATTCACAATACTTTTTAGAGGCGGGTTACAGACAGTATCAAGAAACTGGCTTTCGCCATGCTGACTTTCTACTGCAAAAACGAATTTATGACGTTATTGGCACAAAATATTTCTTGAACATCTATGTTTACAACATAGAAAGCAGAGAAGCGTTTGACTCAGAGGTAAGGTTTACTAAAAATCTCAAGCTTTATTGCATAACCGTTTCTAAGTTCCAATCAGTAGAGGAAATCGAAAAGATATTTGAGGATTTGTGGGAGCGAATGTGCTTCGACTATCAAGAGCGCACTTCATGAAAAATTTTTCATGTATCATCAAAAATTTGCATCGGCATACTCTTTTAGCCTATTAATAACTTTCTCGTAATCGTTCACAGCAATCATTTTTGTAGAAGTAACGCCAAACTCCAAAAACACCGCCCTTACTTCTCGCTCCCGCAAGCCAAGTTCTTTGTATGCGATCGCCCACAGCCTACCAGCTTGGGCTTGAGAAATAAACATTTAATAAGTAAATAGATGATTGATATTCTTATTTTACGAGCCGACGTGCTGGCAATATTAGAAGATTCATTAGGAACTTACACCTTTCCTGATCGCACCACAGCCCCATCGATCGCCTGTCTCCCCGACCCAGATAAAGGCTGGAATTACCCAGAGAATGGCACTAAAACTTCAGGCTTAGAAGTAGTAATTAAACAGCCATATCCTGACGTGAAATCGAATATTGGGGGCGATCGCACCTTCACAAACACTTGGGAAATTCACCTCAAGCAGTGGGATACAAATAAAAGTTTGGTGGAGGTAATTGGACTATTGAGTGGAGATTTACCTGCCTATTACCTAATAGAAAGAGTCAGTCCAATGCCAGCTTCTGATAAATTATTGACTGTCGAACAATGCAAGATTTTTATTAAAGATTGGCAGGTGAGGGAACCCTGACCCCGGATCAGAATCTCCGGAGATCAGAATGAGCAAGACTTTTCAAGTTGGTGCGGGCAATAAGGTAAAGCTGTATGTGGCGCTGTTACCACTGGGCGATCGCACCGAGCCAGAAGATGTGAGTATTACGGCTGCCAGTGGCATCACCAGTGCAGCAACTAGCGTGACTGTAACTGCTTTGACAGGGGCTATAGCTGGTGGCACACCTTTAACCTTTGACAACGGCACAGACACGCTGACTGTTTATCTAACAGCAGATGCTCTTATTGGAGCTACTACGATTGCGATCGAGCCTGCAACAGCAGCATTAACAGGCAGTTCCACTGCTGAATATGTGGCAAAATTGCGGCTGCTTGGTGGTACTCAATTGAGCGCAAAACTTAACAGCGATCGGGCTGATGTATTGGTTTTTGAAGATGTTCTTGGCTACAAAGACGGTGCAATCACTGGACAATCCTGGGAACTGCCTTGGACTGCGAATTTACTTTCCAGTGATGAAGCTTTCCGTCGAGTTTTTTTTGCTGCAAGCAACGCTGTTTCCGGGCGCGAGGTTTATGTTTGGCAGCAAGATCCACCACCCGCAGGTTATGCCGTGGGCGATGGCTTAAAGGGCGCTACGGTCGTGATGAATCTAGACAAAAGTCTCACCAGTACAGCGATCTGCACAGTTACATTTTCTCTAATGGGCCAAGGTTCACCAACAATTACCCGCTATTCCTTGGTTTAATCCTCCACACACAATACCTGTTCAGAGCGTCCCTGTAATCCAGTGGCGCTTTTTATTTGGGGAATTTTTAACTAGTACACCAACCTTGCCAGAACAATGGCGATGCCTACGGCGCACTAACGTGAACGCACCCCCCAAAAACGACTCTCGCCTCGGCAAAGGATACTCCTATCTATTTGCGCTTTTTTTGACAACCCTGATCGCGGCTCAGTCTACAGATATTTCCTTCAAATTTAGCAAGTCTGGGATTGAATTTTGCGATCGCCTCCCGCGAACTCAATGCCCAAATCTTCTATCCCTGTGTTGTGCTAATCGCTGGAATTTTGGGACTTCCCACAGACACCATTGCACTCGCTTTAGGGCAATTTTTGACCAAGGGGCGCGAGTAATGTGGCAGCTACTTGGCTCACAAAACTACAACGATGGATTAAGCAATTATTCAAGGGAAAGAAAAAGCGTCGCAGTTCCCCAAAAATTATCAAGCGATGGTACGGAAAGGACTGCGCTGTTTTGCGAATTGAACGTACCACGCCAGGGGGACTTAGCACCTATCGCGTCACCTCAATACATGGCGAGTGTGACTACCTCATCACCCTTGACTATCTCCCCGAATTGCTTGCAGAGATGGCTGGGGAATTCAACGGAACCTCTTTCCGTCTGCGATCGCATGATAATCAGTATAATCCTGCGCTCACGCATCGCTTTGCAATATGGCGTGTCTGGCGCAATGGCGATTCTTCTCCTGTTGGTATTTGGGACTGCGATCTTCAGGGGTTCACCCAAGGCTTTGCCCTCAGAGAACTTGCACCCCGTCGCGCAGTCGCGGGTGTTGCCCTAGCGCCGCTTTCACTTATTCATATTCAGAAAAATCCCAAACTTTCATGGCAAAACCAGATGGAGCATATAGACTGGCTTTTGCTCTTAGAACAGAGGATTAGAGGAGAGCTTTCAAATCCGCATCATAACTTGAAAGCGATCGATGTCTTGCAGGATTCTGAATAATTTTTCAGGAGCGACCTGCTCTGTCTTAGTGAATTATAGAGCAGCGATCGCAGCAAGCTATGAGAAATCTACCCCCCGTGATAACTTTTACTGTTGCTAATGGTGTACCAACATCTTCTACCTGGCTGTAGCAAAAAAGGTCTACTTTAGTAACGATTCCGATGTTTCTGATCCCTGAAGATACTTCAATTGAATGAACATATTCATTAAGTGAAGGAACCCTTGCAACAAAAGCAATCTCATTAAGCAAAAACCGTTCGCTACCGTCTTTTTCTTCAAGCCACCACTCAAAACAAACTCTTACCATTTTTATTACCCAAGTGATAGCCCTCACGCATTCCGTTACCTTTCATCCGCTACTCTTTTTCGACTAATTCATAGAGCAGCGATCGCACTTTTTCTTGCCAACCTGGAATCGCTTGAATTTTTCTAAAACAGATGGTTCAATTCTCAAACTCAGTTTTGCGTCTCTCGCCTCTGCTCTGTCTGTAGTAAATTTTCCTTGATTATTTCGTATTTTTTGCATCATTCACCTCCGATTACCTCTATTATATATTAAAACCATGTCCCCGTGGTATAGAGTTTATTGATGGTAAATGGTTAAAAATACAAAACTATTTATACAAAACTCTCTTTACATCCATGTCCCCACGGTATAGAATTAATGTATGAGGGAAAAAGTTACACCCTCAAATTAAGGAGGTGAGAAAATGAGTCAATCAGGAAACGGAAAAAAGAAGATGTTAAGCCATCGGACATTGATATCTTCGAGAAGGTTGAAAACGAAAACCCGTTAACAGAAGACCAAAGGTGGTTCAAGGAGAACCTTGGTACAGGTGAACGGGAAATCGAGATTAACCCACCTGAGTTAGACGGTTCCGAGGATGAACCTCAACAAGGCTAATCCATAGAGAAAACCCCTACCCCAATAGGGGTTTTCAATGTTTTACCCATTTTATCAAATTCAGCGAGTATGAATGATTGCACTATTGTCTATCCAAGCTACTTCCGAATTTTTGAGTGCAGAGTAGGGCGCTGGTTCATTAAAGATACGGAAATTTTCATAGGGGCTGAAAACCCAGTCAAAGATAATGATATTGCTGCACTTTATGGCGTTACTGAGCAGCAAGTGGTTATTAATTTATTTCGTATCAATGGTGGAAAATCCGGCTTTTATTTGGCAAACCTCAGAGAGAAGAAGTATTACTATTGTGGACAAAGCAGGGAAGATGTCAAAGCCCACTTGCGATCGCTTGGCATTGGACGCGAAGATCCGATGGAGTAAGCGATGATTCCCTTGCAAATCATCCTGAAAAATTTTTCAGGATGATTTATGCTGTGTTGTTTTTACGCTCTTATGAAAATCGATTAGCCTCCAACACTTTAGAAAGCCCTGCTCGAAGGTTCTCTGCTTCTTTGCCAGTAAACTCCTGAAACGCCGGACATTGTTTTCCTTCATCTCCTCTTGATACCTGGAAAGAGACTCTTACTCCGCTTTCTTCAACTTCGCGAGGTTCCTTCTGAACGTAGACAACAGCTAGCAGAACCCGCTTCCAGCGAATATTTTTCATTTGATTTGGATATCCAAAAATCAATAACCAATACAACTTTTAACCCTCCTGAAAAACTTTTCAGGAGGGTTTTTGATTACCTAGAGCGATCGCATTAGTTAGTTGAGAGCCTTTGCGATCGCATTCCCTAATTGTCTCAATGTTCTCTCTTTAGCAAAGTCAGCTGCCGCTCGTGCAGACTCAGCCAAAATTGTGTCAGTGTTTGGGGTCAACTTGAATGCACCTCCCAAATATCCCAAAGATTTGCAGTAAGAATCAGCCAAATTAGTTGAGGCAAAACGTTTAACAGTTTGGTAATCACCATTTTGAAAAGCTGTCCAAGCTTCGATTTGCAAATTGTTCTCTGGATTTCCTAAAGCTTGGAGAATTGCATTAACAGCCTGTTGAACTTTTTCTAGTGTTAGTTCTTGTTGCACAGCTTCTACCATTATTATTTATCTCCTTTTAAGCCAGTCGTTAGATGTTTCAGCAGCTACTTGGGCGGCATATAGCGGTTCCCAGTTTCGTTGTAAATGCTCGTAGATAATCCTAGAAAGGTACTGAGCAATTTTTGAGCCATCGTAATAAATGGCTGTTCTGAGCAGTATGTAGTTTTGCTTGGTTAGGAAAATGTAGTTAATGTCTCTCCTATCAACCTTTGTGGGCAAGATGATGTGTCCCAAGGGTGAGGGTGAAATTTCACCATCTACTATTGGATTTTTGTACTCAGGAAGAGCATCAAACCCCTGCCCAACAATTACTTCTGCCCATTCATCCTCATCCATTTCCCTCTTGGCAACATCCAGTCTTGCCAAGGTTTCATAGTATGGGCGGTTACGGCCTAACCATCCCCGCACATACTGATTGATTAAATCCTGTCTAGAGTCTCCTGATGCTTCACTGAACGCATCGAGCTGTTTATCGTGCTGCTCTGTGATGTAGTAATACGAAAGCGAAAACTGATAAGCCATTATCTCTGGGGTTTCATAGAAAAGTACATAGCTTTACCTGTAGGTTTGCCTATAAGTTTACCTTGAAGTGCCATAAACTTACCCCAAAAATTAACGAATGTGATACGATTCAGAAAATCAAAGCGATCGCCCCGGCAAAGACGCGATCGCTTCCCACCTTTCGGCAGTTCCCCCAAATGGTCTTGGAGGCAAATTAATGATCGCACAAATTGATGTTGCTAAAACGCAGCCATGTAACAGCGCTGGTGGCTGTCACAATACACGCAATAAGGAAAAGCTGCAAGAAATAGCTGTATCGCTGCTAGAACAAGCTGGACTTGGAGGCAGATTTTACCCAGAAGAACGGGATTTTGTTTCGACTTCCTCGCGCTTGATTCTGCCAGTAATTGAAAATTTCTTATCCTCCACGGGAGGGCAGCCGCCAGCGCTCGCAACCGTTAGAGACTGGTTTTACAAAGGTTGTTCCGATTTGATGATCGCAGTATTAGCAAGTCAGATTCAGCAAAAATAGTTGTGGGAAAATCCACAATCTTATGGCGCTCATTGAGCGCTTTTTTTATTGTTGGAGGCGTGAGCAGATCGTGAGCGATTCATGAACGCAGCCGTGAGCAGATCGTGGTCGGATATTTACAAAACAGAATGGGCTTTCAAAAGCCTTGATGATGTCCTTCCCAAAGCGATCGCTGAACTTCCAAGAAAAACACTGGTTCAAGAGTTTTACGGAGGAGCAGACAGCACGCTAAGAAGAGACTTGTTATGTCTGGTGCCAATGGAAGTTAGACCCCGTGGATTCAACTTCATCCCTCAAGATGAAAGCTTTAAAAGAAGTTCTATTGAGGTGCTTTTTGAGTTTAGAAAACTGGTTAAAAAGTACCAGTACGATACAGCAGTTCGATTGATTCACCAAACAATGGAGGAGATTTATGAGTTACAAAACTGCACAACAAGCCGCTAAAAACACCGCCAAAGCTCCTGAAACTCAATCTGAGCAAACAGGGCAAGAAGCCGGGTTTAACATGGACGACCAGTTTGAGAGCTTCGACGCTGCCGTTGCAGACAGCATCGTTGATCTGCGCGGCGCTCGGATTATGCAGATGGTTCTGACCCGGATCGGTGGTGGAGATTTGGGGAAAATCGCTCCGCAGATGTTCAAATCCTTTGAGCAAGGGACTTTGGGCGCTTTGGGGGAGCAAAAGAAACAGCTATCAGAGTGGCACGAGAAACCTCTGAAAGCCCTAGCGCCAGCCGCCAAGTCGAGCGCATCGTGACGCTATTTTATATGAAAAAAATTAGCAAGCTTGCTGACACTGTACTTTGGATCTTGATTGGCTTGGGGATTGTTGGAGGGGGACTTTCTGCCTATGTAATGAGTAGTTTCTGGATTCAAGGTAATGGCGGAGAAGCAACAGTTTACCCTGACCGACCTGTTCGGGATGCTAGTGATCGCAGTAACGATCGTCTTTCTCTGGACGGAGAACGCCCGACTAAAGCAGGAAATTCAAACCAAAGAATTAGATAATGCTGCCTGCGGCGCTCGACTTGAGCGCCAAAAAGCAGAATCTGAAGGGCTGATAAAGGGCGTTTTGCTTAGGAGGTGAGATGGACGACAAACCAAAAAGCTTTGCCTCCGCTTTTCGGAGCGCACTGGTAAAGCACAACGACAATGCTCGAAATTCGTCAGGTGCTGACGCTCCTGACACCTCGAAAACCCTTACTGACAGGGCAAATGCTCCCATCGCGCCGTCAGTCGTTGGATTGATAAAATCTTTCGATTCAGCGCCCGAAATGCAGACGCTGCTCAACAGCTATTTTGGGATTGGCGACTTCCTGACCATGCTGCCGGGAATGACCCCCAGCGAAATCGGGCAGATGGCCGACAAGTTAGATCAGCTGAATTTCCTTTTGGATAATTTGCCTGCTATTGAGCAGAACCTGACAAGCTACATCAGTGGGATAACCAAGTATCACGAATTCGTGAATCGCTGCGTCAAGCAAGGTGTCGCAGGCATCGATAAGATTGATCAGTCTGTTGTTGATATCTTCGTTGCCCATAAAGGGCTTCTAGGAAATCAACAAAAACTGGCGGCAGAGAGCGGGACGGCTGTTGCTCAAATTTCCAATGAAGTTGAGCATCACATTGAACTCCAAGAACACAAGCTACAGGCGGCTTTGAAGCGGGCTGCTAAAAAGCTCAAAGCTGATAAGGAAAAGGAGACAGCCAAATCTGAAACCGAACCCAATGAAAAGCCTGTTGAAATGGTCGCTATCTTGGACACGAGGGCGCGATTACGGCGATTAATGCAGTATGGAACGACCAGCCCGAAGGCGTTCGCCCCAACGAAATCGGCTGCTGTTCCTGAAGGTGGGAAAAACGGCACGGCGGCCAATTCAGTTTTTGAATTTTTAGCAGGTAAGTAGCCAATGGCGAAGATATCGAAGCGCCTGAAAATGGTGAAACTTGTACATTTCGGGAGTGCTTATGGCTTCTGGTTTGCGCTTGGTGTGAGTGCTGCACACTTCTCCAGGTTGTTGGTTGGGGGCTGGATTATTTATATTGCCTTGAAGTTGTCGATCGCTGGCTGGCTTCTCCTAATCCCGCCTGAAGATGCAACGCAAGAAACGTTAATGCTTCGGCGGTTGAGCGGGTTAGCAATGGCCCTGAGTATCGCAGCTTTCTGGGATGTTTTGTTTATGCTGCTCAACAACCCGATTACGTTGGGCAGCTTGATTCTTCCAGTTTGGCAAGTTGGCTTTATTGGGCTTGCTGTTGTGCTGGCAATGACGATGCTTTTGGTATTTGTGAAGTAGAAATTATGCTGGACAGGCTTTATGCTCCCGCAAGTGCGGGGCTTTTCATTTGTGGGGCGATCACAGTAATCGGCAGCTTGTCAGGTTATTTCAATTCCCGCCTGGCTTACTGTGATGCGGCGACTAACCCCTGTACCAGAGTTGCGATTTCTGTTGATGTCGCTCCTCCGAAGACAGCACAGGATGTCGTTGTGTTGCCAGGGAATGGCAAAATGCGGCTGTCACTTGGACTGGTAGCGATCGGGCTTTTGGCTGGGGGGCTATGTTGTCTCTGGCTTGGAAATTGAAGGGCTGAGTGCGAAGGCCAAGCAAGAACAAATTGACGCTGACCTTGAAGATAAGCGGCAGGCGATTGTCGCCGACGAGGAAGAAAGGAAACTGATTTTGGCTTCAGGCATCCGGTATCAGGATTTTGAGCAGCAGCTGCTTGATGGGTATGCCATGCTGCTTTTGGAAAACAACCCTGAATTAGCAGAGCAGGTTTTAGCAGAGAAGCCGCCTGTCCAGCAGATTGAGGCTCAGGCTGTTACAGCCACCGCCGCTTTAACGGCTAGCCCCGTCGCAAATGACCAGGAGTTGACTGATACTATCCAGGACACAAATTTACCCATAGTTGTTGACGATAATGCCTTAAGCTCACTTATCGCTGCTGGTTCACGAGCCATTGATGGACTGATCGACACCAGCCAGAGCATGATTTTTTTGGGAACGCCAGGAGCAGGTAAGTCTGTTTCGCTGGGAGTTGTCCTTGGCAGAAAAAAAAAGAAATATGGCGATCGCGCAAAACTCTATGCGATCGCCATGAAAAACGACACATTTTCGGGGGCTGAGGTCGGTCGTCTTAATGCAGATTCTGATGTTTGTTATGCCATTTTGTTGAAGGTCATTACCGAGCTACGCAAACGGGCAGCGCTACCCAAATCAGAAAGAGAAGAATATTGCCAAGGCTCTCCAGTGATTTTGATTTTGGATGATTTTATGTCGCAGCAGAAGCTGTTGAGTTCGTCGCTGAGTAAAAAAATTGTGCGGTATCCCGAAGAATCGGGAGCTTATCAGAAAATCCCGTTGGGCGAAGCTTTTAATGCTGCGATGGCGGAAATTGTTTTTAATGGTCGTGAGTTATGGGTTCTAGGCTATGTTGCAACCCAATCATCTAACATGGATGATTTGAAATTCTTGTCTTCAAAAGGCGGAAGGGCGGGTGTCATTCTGATGTATCAAGCATTCAGAAACACCATAAGCAACCAAGGCAACTACGAAATAATTAGCCAGGCAATCGGGAATCAACACGTAATTGCTGATGCCAAGGAACGGGAAAGGATGCGAGGTGTTTTCCCGCAAGCTAAAGCTTTGTCTGTGCAAGAGCAACGCCCAATGATCTTGTCGTCGAACGCCGACACCGGAGAATTTATTCTTGGGATTGTCCCGGACATTTTAGCCGAGTACAAGGAGTTTGATCGCCTGTACAACAGCGCAGAAGCTGAAGTCGCTAATTTCCCCTGGACGATTCGCAAAGTCAGCGAATTTTACCCAGACACGACACCAGAATCTCTGTTTAACGACATTCGCAATCGAGTTAAGGATGGGATGTCAACACGGGAAATTATTAGAACTGTCCTCAAGTGTGGGGAGAACAAACAGCATCCGACGCGATCGTACAGCGTCCACGGGAAAACGTTGTTTCGTTGGCTGATTGATAACTACGACAATGGCGAGTTGGCAGCAATGTTAAAAGGCGAAGAAGGTTGAAAAAAACCACATTTGAATACGCCGAAAATTGGCGACTGACCTGTAGAAATGGATTACGCTTGATGCCATTTTGTACATGCAATCCCATTCATGGCAGGGCGGTAGTAGTGCATCACGTTAAATACAAGCGCAGCCCACTCCGGCGCTTACTGGGATTGCTTCTATTTCATAGCCCGAAGGCAACTGTGTCTGGTCGGGAAATTATTGGCTATGATGCCTTCCCGCTTTGCGAAAACTGCCACCACAACGTTTATGGCCGGAGCGATCGCCCAAACAGTGTTCACCACCCCAAAGTATGGAAGCAATTGGGGGGCTTGGACAACCATAATGTTCCGGCACTGGCTTGGCGACTGAGGTTCAAGTTTTGGTTTTGGGTAATTGTGTTGCGATCTGGTAGATTTTTTATTTCCTTGTTCCGAAGGGCGAAAAAATGACTTGTTCTCGTTATGAAAGTCTTATTAAAACTGCAACTTGGTGGGCAGTAGTTAACGGTAAAGAATTGCCTTTGTGCAACGGGCATGGACATCCTGAAGTGCTGTCTCCTGAAGGAGAAGAGATCAAAATTCCAGGCGGTACTTCGATTTACGAAAGGAACAAAATTTTTATGTTGAAATTAACCCAAGAGCAACTTGAATTTTTGATAGTTGTAGATGGGCAAAATGATTGGCACCCCGCAGCTTTCCTTGATGTGATTGCGGAGCATTACGAAAATAGTACAGAAAAACCTTTTGACAGACCTGAATTTGAAACTATGATGCAACAGCTACGAAAGCTGACAACAGGAAAGATTGCCAACTTTCAAATTGCACTCAATATTCTGGAGAGTTTATGACTGAACTATCTGAAGCATTAAAAATCTTGGCAACCAGCCCAGTTGCCAAAGACCGAGAAGCGATCGCACGCATCGAAAAAGTTGCACAAGCAGACATCCATGCCATTGTGCAGACACTAGATAATCAGTCCACGCTGGCAGAAATTGGTCTATTCAATTCACTAGAGGAAAGGAGAAAACTAACAACAAGATTCATTGTTTCTGCGGGGTTGATGTGCAGTGGGCTATCCTGCCTTATCACGATCTGGTTTCGTCCAAGTTTAGCGATCACAATTACGCCAATCGGTTTTATCACGGGGGCGGCGGCAAGTAGTTTTTTGTTGGCGAATGAGGGTAGGAAAAACTTGGGATAAGCGATCGCCCTTCATAACCGCAACGACCTACTGCAAAAATTCGCCTCCTGAAAAATTTTTCATGATTGGAATTAGGGCAGATTTAGTGCAGACTTTATTTTGTTTCTCTGAAACGCTTATTTTCAAGTGATTGTGGCAATACGTAATACCGTTTCTCCTGCGGGGTTTTTCTTTGAGGGTAAACGCACCAAATACTCCAGTTACGAGATTTTTCTACGATTTACCACATTATAAATACCTCAAAATACCCTAAAATACCCTAAACTACAGCCAATAATTAGGGCATATTTAGGGCAATGCGTTACTCTTTAGAGGAGATAAATAAGCGGCTTAAAGTAAGAAGACTTGGGGTATCTCTCCGACAAAGGGGAGATACCCTAAGTCTTAGGGCAACACTACCGCCACGACCAGGTAGCGAGAAAAACCAGCCTTATCAACAAGATTTAGCATTGAAAATGTACGCTAATCCTGCTGGTATGAAAGCAGCAGAGGATAAGGCAATAGAATTAGCATCAGATATTATTAAGTGGAAATCTGGACAAAATTTTCCTTGGAGCAATTGGATTGAAGGAAAGCCCAAGCCAGGGAACACTTGTCAGTTTTGGATAGATAATTTTAAAGCGGAATTTTTAGAGCGGCAGGAAAAATTTTCACCGAGAACTTGGAAGCGGCATTATCAACCAATGTTTAATCGGCTTCCGTCAACAGCTGAATTAAATGGGGATTTGCTGTTGCGGACGGTGCTATCTTTGCCGAACGACACCTGGACTAGGTTGCGTGCTGCTTCTATCTACCAGCAGCTAGCATCTCACGCTGGGCTAGAGATAGATTTACGCCCATACAAGGGCAAGTACGATCACACCGATACTATTAAAAACTTGCCATCTGATGAATTGATAGCAGGTGTGCGAGATAAAATTACTTCCCCTCAATGGCAGTGGGTTTATGGGATGTTATCGTCCTATGGTTTGAGGCCCCATGAAGTATTTTTTGCCACAGTTGAACCCAAAGCACCTTACAAATGTCATATAGCAGAGGGCAAAACTGGGGCGAGAATCGTACAGCCCTTCTATCCTCAGTGGGCAGAGCGCTGGAAGCTGTGGGAAACTAAAAAACCTAGAACTAAACAAACAGAATATGGGGAGTTAGGCAAGGCAGTTTATCTGGCGCTGCGACGACATTTTTTAGAGACAAACGAGGCCGATTTCACTCCCTACGACTTACGCCACTGCTATGCAATTAGGGTTAGCGTAGTTTTTGAATTACCAGTAACGACATCGGCGAAGCTAATGGGGCACTCGGTGACGGAACACCTTAAAACCTACCAGCGCCATATTGACGAGAAAACTAATTCTCTTGCTGTGGAGAGAGCGATCGCCCGGTTTGATGGTGAAGCACCGTAGTTATTGAAAAATTTTTCACCTTTCGGGTGACGCTCCTACGTCCCTACCACTACGCTAACGGCAGTCGCTCATGGGGGAAACCCCCATCGCGCAGCGTCTCGTAGAGAAGACCGCGCTGCCTCACAATGTTTCGGCATGGGAACAAGGCTTATTTGTTAGCAGCAACTACCGGACATACTCCAGTTTTGCTTGCTCAAATGCGATGTTAACCGCTTTCATGCGTTCTGAATTTGGAAGAAGTCCACTGTCTGGATGGTAAATTTTGGCGTTACAAAAGTTCGCTTCCTGAAATATTTTTCAGTTAACACCAGCAGGTGTTTTCTGATTAGATTTTTTAGAGCTTGCTGATTCCCTACGTTGAATTTCTTTTTCTAGGTCAGAGAGTATGTCCCCAATAGGATGAATCGCTTTTATAACAACCTGCCCCTTATTTTTTCCGCTAAGTTTGACAATTGTTTCAACGGATTCATCTGATTTGACCCAATATAGATGCTCGTTACAAAAAATCAGAAATTTTCCAGAGAGAGATTTGTCAAACCCATGCTTTCGGATGTAATCAACTACCTTCCTGATTTCCTGCATAGATAACTGCTCTCTGAGTCTTGCGATCGCCCTCAACTCAAGAACCTGGTTTAAGGTGTAGAGAACTACTGGATGACTTTCACTACCCAGCTTTGTTGGCTCCACAACGCCAGATTTATCAAGCCGACTGAGCTGCCCTGAACTTAGTCCAGTCAGCTTTAGAACCTCCTGCCTTGAAAATAAGTTGCTCACTGTGTTCTCCTCCTTTAAAAGCAGATAAAATACCTGCTTTCACAGATACTGCTTCATTCTTGAAGCCTAATGTTCCAGATTTATTTGGAATAAATTCATTATATTGCTATCGCAGTATCTATTTACAGTGTCTATAGCCATAATTTTTTCGATACTTTGTTTCGATAGTTAGCAAAACCGAAATATCGTTGTTAAAATAGAAGCGTCGATAGTTGCACCTACCGACGCTCCAAATGCTAAAGGCTAACTAATCGCTGGAAGCCCGCCTTTAGCAGCTTAACCATGAGGCTTCCTAAAAACCTTCTATGAGCATAATTTTAGTATCCTACGACCTAAATGGGAACAGGAAAAACTACCAAGAACTGTTTGATGGCATCAAGACTTTAGGAGACTGGTGTCATTGCTTGAAGTCTTCTTGGTTGGTACACACCAAAAAGACTCCGGCACAAGTTTACAATTACCTAAGATCAAACTGTCTTGACGACGACGATCACATCTTTGTCACCGAAGCTGATCTGTCTACTGCGATTGGATGGCTTCCTCTAGAAATTTGCGACTGGATTAATGCTCGCACACCCATTTATCGATAAGAAGATGCGTCTTCTGTCATAAAGATAAACCCCTAGCACAAAATTGCGTTGGGGGTTTGTTTTTCACTTCGACAATCCATCGGTCATTTAGTCGCTTCCGCCTGTGCAAGTTTTTTAGGATCGCTCATCACGTAATTCACCCAATCTCGAATCGCCACCACCTCATCAGCACCACTCGCAACAGCATCAGCAACATGCTTTTGGTAAGAGTTGGCGGCATGATTAGAATGGTCAAACTTATCTGCTGCCCAAGTAAGGCAGATGGTTTTTACCAGTTCGCCAACGATTCTTGGCTCTAGCTGACTTGGGCGCTCAACATTTTGAAATTGCAGCCACTCCACAACCAAATCTCGTGGGTAATTCAATATTTCACGAATTTGCTTAACTCGTGAGTCTTGCGGATGTACTGCTTCAAAGATATCAGATGGAGATTTTCTACTTCTAGACTCTTTCTGAGATGCATATTTTCTGATTTCTTCAGTAACCGCATCGTATTTATTGGGAGCGATCGCCCTCATGTCCGTATAGCCAAATTTTTCAATCACCCGCAGCATATCATCTTCACTCAGATGAAGTTCATTACGTGCGATCGCCCACAGTCTTTTTGCTTGAGGTTCGGTAATTGTCTGAGTGGGACTTACCCCAGCCATGTCATGCAGGATAGAGCCTTCTTTATCCTTTCTAGGCTTTTGGGCAAAGCCTGCCTCGACCTTGATTTCTTTGGCAATCTTACGCTTGGTTTCCTCCCAATCTTGGCTATCTGGCTCCACTATTGTTACGTCTAGCAAACACAAAGTACTGTATCTGCGTCCATAGGTTATTTTCGCTCCTAAATCTTTAGGATCGTTAAAGTCCGATGGCAGTAAAAACAGCGATTCTAGCTGTTCTCCGCTTTCGTGGCGGAGTGTGGAAATGAGGCAGTATTTGCCTTCTACGAAGCCCATTTGATGAGCGATCGCCATTCCATACTGCGACAGAATTGGGGTAATGGCAGGCAAAATCTCTTCTAATTCTGCATAAGTAAAACTGATTTCCCTGCCTGCCTTGGTGGGGATCTTTACTGTGCGATTAGCCAAGATAGTCGGGATTTCTGCTTTGGCTTTTGCGAGGGCCGCATTAAGTTGGGGTGTTGGTTCCATCTCATGTTCTAGTGGTTGATTGAAACTGGACATCCTTCACGTCTACTTCTAGCTTTACCACACCAGTCTTCTTGGGTATAGGCAGGTAAACAGAGGGCAAGCAAAGCTAACGCTATCAATGCCGATAGTCTATATTTCATAGTGTTCATTCCTTTGTGTTGGCGTGGACAAGGTGCGATCGCCGTTCTTGACGAGGCAGGCGATCGCACTTAAAAAACTAAGCCGCAACTAACCGTTGTTCTAAAAATTCTCTACTGCTATCTGGTGCTTGCACTTTGTCCCTCGATGACGACAATCAGCACACTCACACCGCCAATTTGGATCTTGGTGCTTTGGGCGAACAATGTAGCGATTTTGGTTAGTAGAGTTCTCCACCACAAATTCGTCGCCCTGCTGTTCAAGCACAGTGATTGCTTGGGCACGTGGGGAACGTACTGCTGATTCCAACTTTTGCTTTTCTTGTATCTTCGCAACAGCAACCAAAGTCTCTTTAATCATTGATCCAAAATCTTCTATCAGTCGCACGCCCGTAAGATTGGATTTGTAGCCGCCACTGACTCCAATAATTAGGATTTGAATCCCATCAACAACCGATTCCCACACACCACCGCGTATTGTCTGCCCGATTTTTTCAAATGCGATCGCCTCCGAGTCAGACTGCTTTGGCATTGGGGAAGCATCACGCAATCCGCGATCGTATCCACTGCGATAACAAGGGTCATTGGACTGCATTTTTAACCCGTTGATGGCATCTTGATAGCCTTGATGGTTATTCTCCATACGTTGCAAATCGGGGGCAATAACATCCGCTTGCTCCTCAATGTGTGCAACGAATTCAGCTTGAGCAACATCCTGCTCATCTATCTGGCGGATTCCGCCAGATAACTTTTTAACCTGCGATTTTTGATGCTTAATAATCGCGTTAACCCAGATATCTTTATTGCGCTTGTCACCCTCTGGAGCGATACCTAGCTGATTGGCGATCGCTTTGACTTCGGCTAACTTGAGTTCTTGAAGCTGTTGAAGAGTATAGATTGAGTGTGTCATTATGGTTTTACCTGATGTTGTTTTACTAAGGTTCCAAGAGCGCCATTTTTCTTTGCCGGAGGGTGGCGCTTTTTGGTGCATAGACAACAGTATATACAGTAGCCAGACAAACGTCAAGGCAGTGCATAGACAAAGCGGCATTGTCTAGGCAGTAGAGCTAAGATAGGCTAATGTATATACATATAGGCAAATAGAAGGAGTCAGGCTTGCGATGGCAGCTCGTGATAGTAATCAGCTAAATATCCGCGTTGAAGAAGAAATAAAAAAAGAATTCATCCAGAAAGCCAAAGCAGATGGTACAAGCGCAACAGAACTGCTCGTTACGTACATGAAGCAATACCTAGGAAAGCAGCCCAAGAATAGCGAAGAAGAGTGGCTGCCTAAGCTAGAAGAAAAGTTGGAAGAGAGATTCGCCAGTTTCGAGAAAGAGATGCTTGCTAGGCTCCAGACAGCCCTGGGGGAATAGAGCGCCTGAGAGAGGAAAACGAATCTCTCAGGCGTTGGCGGCAACAAGTTCTTAATTTAGATCCCAAAAGACAAAGCCCTGCTTCAACAGAAAAGCAGGGCTTTTAATTGCCTATATAATTCCTATGCGTTGTCTTGATATTTGCCTATATATGTGTATATACTCTAGGAAAGTGATCGCACTTGGTGATGACAAAGCGATCGCAATCAAGCCATAAGCAGCTAAAGCGATCGCCCTCACCAGCAGTTACAGGCAAAGAGTCACCTTTGTCCAATGTCTGCTGTCCAATCAGGTGCGATCGCGTCTTTGCCGGGGAGATTGCACCAACCGCAAACAGCATTTACTGACGACACTTGCTGTTAGCAAAACTGAAGCACGAGGGAGAAAAGATGGTAAACACTGTCCTTTATCAGTTGGCAACAGACTGCTCTGAAGGGTTACAGCAGATGCCATCTTCCCTCAACCTTCAGTTCTCAAGCTTTATTGCGATCGCCTTGATATGACCAAGTGCGTTAGCGCAGCTCGCCGTAGGCATCGCTCTACAGAACCTTGAAAATTAAACAGCGTCCTATCCGCACTCCAAACTCCGTAGGACGCAAACCTTATTTTCTCAACACCTCCCTCAAAAGCGCCATCGTTGGCTCTAGAACTTTCGTCATAACCAACCCAGATGGATTAACTTGAGGATGAGCAGAAGAACTGACTAGATACTTCGCAAGTAACGCTTGGCGTTGCCTTTCTTGTTCAGTAACAAATTTTGCAAACACTGTTTGGCGTTGCTTTTCTTGCTGGGTGGAGAATTTTAGAAATGAGGCAATGATTTTCATGGTTTTACCATAGTTGTTTACAAATCCCTCCAAGAGATTCCAACTTTACTGGTGCGCCTGAAAGTGCGGTTTTTGTCCTTATGCCCTCAATGTAACGCTTTACCTTGCTGATTCACAAAAATGAGGAAAATAATGAATTATCTTCATACCGGACGAGCGCGATCGCCTTGCATTGGCAAAAGTGATCGCTTGCAATCAACGTATAATTTATTCCAGAACTTCTCTTTTAGTCTTGTTAGTTCTTCATCTACATCTCCCTCGTCCACCTGAGAAAGTTCGTATTCTAGCTGGGCTTGGCGTTCTAGTCCGTTAGCCCTCATCATTGCCTCACTTGCTGCAAATACCTTTTCCCAAGTCTCCCATCTATCCAATGGTTCTTCGATTTTTGAGATTAGTGATTTTACATCGGGTGAAGTCGAGCATTTTATTGGTCTACACAAAACTCGAACGGTCTGATTCTGGAAATCATAGACAACATCAAACACCTTAAATTTGCGCCAAGAATCAGGTTTACGCGTCTCATCTATTGGTAAAACGAGAGTTTCGCCAATTCGGGGAAGCCACTTACAGTTTGAAAACTCAGCCACCATTTTGGTGACTGAATCAATACTCCAAACAATGCGGAGTTTGAAATCTTGAGGGTTGGGCGTGACAAAAGGTTTCATTGTTCACCTGCAACTATTAGCCAATTCGTTTGCATAGCGTTCGACATCAGAGCGATGAATCGCTCTATTGCTTTCGCGTTGTCCTATGCCTTCTGCCGCCTGGTCGTAGCAGCTACTGGATTTAAAAAAAGTTCCATAAATCCAAGCACCTACAACAAGCGAAGCAATTATTGCAGCCGTAATGTTTCTGCTTTTATGATTTTCAGGATTAGTCATGTTTTTGAAATAGGACTATACCTAGCAATCCCAAAACCAACCCACGTCTAACCAGTTGTTGAAAAATTTTTCATAAGGTCTTATGACTGAAAAACCCGACTTACGCATTATCAATCAAGAAGCTGGAAGAAACGCCGCACAACTTGCCGAACAATTCTCTGATGAAGAATTGCGGCAAGCGATTCTGAAAGCCCTCAAATCCCAAGGATATCCAGGCGATGATTTACCACCCGGATTAGACACATCTAGAGAGGGGCTGCTGGATTTAATTGCAGGCATGGCAGCGATCGGGCAAAGTGCCCCAGCAGATTAGCGACCTCTTGCCAAAAAATCATGTACATTTCTACGAACACCATAAAAGCAAGCAATAAAGATCATCCAACTCCCTCTTTTTTGGCAGATAATACGGCTATTACAATGAGTGAGCTATTGTCACTTATTCCAAAAATGCAGAGCTTCCGAATGATATTTGCACAAATGCGGATAAAAGCCCTTTCAGGATTCATGTCTAGTCTAATTTCCGATCTAGAATCCGAGGGTTTTACATTCCGCGATTTACTTCTGGCCCTTGCTGATTGGTCAGAAAACCAAAATAACTGGCAAAGTGCTGCTTATTACCTTGAACTTGCCGCTAGTCCGCCTCCCCAATCTCAACCCCAGCGTGAATCGCCATCTGAGCAATCAAAAGCTGAACAAGCCTAAACTGCTCGACTTTTTCCAACTTGAAAGCGATCGCCATTACATCTTCTGCAACACGAGGCTCTGGTAATGCCTCAATTCCGACTCCAGTCAATTCCGCAATTAGCTGGAGCAAATTTCTGCCGGTTGCATCGGCGATCGCTTTCAAATTGTCCAAACTTGGTTCGCTGTCCCCTAACTCCCAATTTCTCAAAGTACCAGGATTTACGCCCAAATCCCTAGCAAATCTTCCCTGGCTCCTATCCCCCTACCCCCCTTCTCCTTATCCTCTTTTTGTTACTAAACTAATGGGCAAAACTACCACAAGAAGTTTACGACTACCTAATGAAATTGATGAAAAACTACAACTTGAGTCACAGAGAACGGGCATCCCCTTAACCGGAATCATTCTTGCTGCCGTACAAAGCTGGCTTGAATACAAGGATATAACTTACTCGCTCAGGCTGCCTAGCGGACAATTCATTGAGATAACGGCAACAAGTGGAGCGACTGATACCAGAAAGACAGCTTAATGGCTGCTGCATCTACTCAGGCATAACTATGGAGCAATCAGGGAGCTACAAAATCGCAGAAAGACTCATCCCCGAAAGCCAACTTAAGGCAATCGTCGAGGATATTGTCAAACAGACCCTAGCCGAAATGCTAGGAGTCAACACTACTGCCCAATCACAAAAGCGGTGGCACGACACAGAGCAAGCTTTTTCCCCATTGGGGCTGAATTCAGCCGAACAATTGCGGGAGATGGTGCGGAATGGATTATTGAGAATTGGGCATGAAGTGCGTGATGTATCTTCACCCGATTCTCAAATCCCCCGCTATCAGTTTCACATTGAAAAGTGTGAGCTTAGATTGTCTTTGCCCCCTGAAAAGCGGCAAACAAAAAAGGACAAAAAAATAGCGTAACTTTGACGAGCTACGCTGAACAAATCTTTTTTATTAAGTACTTAATAGGACTTAATCATGACACAAAAATTCAATAATTTCAAGCCCTGCAATCCTCACGAGATAAAGGTTCCCAGCAACTTAAGTGCTGATGAGTCTGAGGTACAAAAAGTTATATCCAGTTTTCACGCTGATGGTACAATTCCCGACATTATCATCAATGAAGATGGAGAATTGACTGAGGGAATCAATGCGCTCATTGCTGCTATTCGGCTGGGACAGAATATAATTCCGACAATAGTAGAAGTACAACCAAAACTAGAGTTATCAGTACCATTACTAATAAATACTGAGCTGCTTTATATCCATCCCCTCAACAGCACAATTTATGGCGAGAATGAGGACTTGAGCGGACTTGAAGCCGCAATACGAGAAACAGGCTGGATCAAAACCCTAGTTGCTACTCCAGATGGAAATGGAAGAAATAGGATAGTGAGCGGCAACAGCTCGCTTCAAAGTTGGCTGCAAGCTGGGCAGAAAAAGAGTTCTCTGTTGAACTAAAAATTTTCAACACCCCACAAGATGAACTCAGAGCGTTGCTTGCAGGCAATGTTGGGCGGGAAAAGACAATAGAGCAGAAAGCAAGAGAAGGGCTACTCTGGGAGGAGATTGAGCGCGAGGAAGCTAAATCTCGGCAGGGGAGAGCCGGACTTGGTGAGGGAACGGTTCGCGATCGCATTGCTACAAAAGTAGGGTTGGGCAGTGGGGTCAATTACGAACACGCGGCGGCAGCTGTAAAAGCCCTGGATGAAACTGCCGATGCACCCATTGGCAGCGTGCGACATCAGCAGCATCAGCAACTTAAACAGATACTCTCGCGCCCCAGAGGTGTAGATGCGGCTTACAAGCTGATTAAGCCAGCAGTACCCTCAACCAATCAAGCACAGCAGCGCTGGACACCCAAAGAATTTGAGCGAGTGAAAATCATCGGTGGCCCGCACAAAGGTGCGATCGCAGTTGTGCGAACAATAACGGGCCCATTTTCTGCGGTCTGCTATCTGGAAGGCGATCCAGAAGATAAGCGGCATCAAATAGCCTTCAATCAAATGGAAGCCTTGCCGGTGACAAAACCGCCGACATCGGTGACGGCTGAATTGGAGCAAAAGCAGGAAGAATTGGGCTTTGGAAAAGGAAAGCGATCGCAATTACTCCCGGATTTGACTCGCAATGAGGGCCCACCAATAGAGCAACAATCTGCAACAATCACTAACCTCAACGCCACTGGTGATGTGCTGGTGACTGAGGTGGCGATCGCGCTTTCTCGCCTGACTCCAGAGCAGCTAAATCAGGCGATAAGCAAAGCCTCCCAAACCTGGAGTAAAGCTCAGATAGAAGCTGCATACCAAGCCCTACACGAACACACCAGAGCAGTAGCATGATGACGATGAAAAATACCGCTCCCACTATTGAATTGTCGCCAGATGCTTACATAAAAATCATTGCAGGCAAGCCAATCGAAGCTCCCGCAACCAGCTTAATGCTGGGTAAGCAATACAAGCTAGTAAACGCGGCCACAAAAACTCACATGTTTCGCTGCTTGGATTTAGTCCTTGGAGATTTGAGCTACTGGAAATAATGCAACAACTAACTTTATTTGATGTCCCCAGCACGTTGCCAGTTGAGCATTATCCCGGCTTTCTGCATCACAGTGAAGCTGATGCTCTAATGGTTCACTGTAAAGCTTTGCAGTGGCAGCAAAACGAGATACGAATGCTAGGAAAACCACTTCAAGTCCCAAGGCTTGAGTGTATGTATGGCAAGGATGGGGCGAGTTACCTTTACTCTGGCAGTGTCAACCTTAATGCTCACCTTTGGACACCAGAATTGCTATCTTTACGCGATCGCATCACCGCTTTCTGCGGTCATGAATTCGATATCGTCATTGGCAATCGTTACCGCACAGGTCTTGATTCTATCGGTTGGCACAGTGACGATGAGCCATCAATGGGGTATCGGCTCGCGATCGCCTCTATATCTCTTGGAGCTTGTCGCAAATTTTCCATCAAGTCCAAAGTCAAAGGCAGCAAAGCCACTCATTTTGGCTTGAACATGGCTCATTGCTATTGATGTTACCTGGTTGTCAAGAGGGGTATGTTCATCAATTGCCCAAAGATAACAACTGTTTTTTAGAGCGAATTAACCTAACCTTCCGACCTTACGGAAGGCTGAAGTGAAGTGACGGACATTATTTTTAAATGAGCAGCAGACCTGATTCACCCTGGCACTATGCCCAAACTTTTTACGCATTGGTGAAAGCTCAGACGAAGCTGCACGCACTGATTCGATTTGTTGGGAGAACTGAATCTTATAGCAAATCTGATTCTGATAATGAAGTGATTAATAGCCAGCTTGACGAAATTGAGCAGCACCTAACTTCTGCACGCCAAAAAATTTTGGTAATTAAAATTATGGATTCAAATTTAACCCAAAAAATTGAAGCTGAATTAGCTAAAAAAGATTGCAATGCTGGGGAAATAAAAGATGCTACTGGTGCTAGTTATCCTGAGATTTTTACAAGCCTCAAGCAGCTTTCAGATACAGGGAAGGCAGAATACTACTTCATTTACACCATGCCTTTACCCGTGCTGACATATCAATTGAAAAAGCCTTTTTGGAAAATTTAATACTGAGCGTAGTCGAAGTGTAAATGGTCATCTTCCCAAAAAAGATGGCTTCCTCGCAGATAGCGCACTCTTGCATCGGAAACCAATCAAAGCAATATGATTATATCAATTCCCAAGCCCCAACGTGACGAAAAGGGCAAAATTCGAGGTGAATTTTACCCTTTGCAACGTGCAGAGTTGCTAGCACTAAGAGATTCAGAATTAGCCAGAGCCCTTTTATGTTCACCTGTGCCTAAGATTTGAAAATCCCTGGTGCGATCTCCATTCTCAGTTTCAGTTGTGCAATTTTGCAAAAGATGGCATATTCCCGAAAGCAATTTTTATCGGGCGGTCGGTAAACTCCAAGAGATGGAAATTTTAGATTGGGAGCCAAGAGAAATATTTTTTACTGGAAAAGTCCCACTAGTGAGAGTCAATTCCCAGTAGTGGGGGATAGTCCCAGTAGTGAGAGTCAATTCCCAGTAGTGGGGGATAGTCCCAGTAGTGGGAGTGAAATTCCCACTAGTGAGAGTAACAGTCCCAGTAGTGGGAGTGAAATTCCCACTAGTGAGAGTAACAGTCCCAGTAGTGGGAATTTACAAAGCTCAAAACCCTTGCTGGACAAGACTTCTGGCGATGGGTATCAACAGACTATTCAGACTTATTCAGATTTAGAAAAGACTCTCTCAGACCGGGGGGAGTGTGAAAAACTTTTGGATCAAGAAGAAGATATCAAAACTGAACATTTAACTTCGTTGTTCTCCAAAACGAAAAATAACGCACAACCGACAAACCCTCATCTAGATAATTGTTCCGCCGCCGCGACGAGCAAAATTTCTCCAGCAATCAAATATGATGCTGCTTTGGGTATTAAACCACCTAGCCAGTCAGATGCCCATTGGACACTGATTTACGATGGTGGTAACACGCCTTGGCTTGAAGCTCCCAAAGGAAGACAACTTTGCTGGAATCAGGCTTTCTTGAGATGGCAGGGAGAACGCTGGATGCAGAAGTATTCCAAGGCTGATATTTATGAAGCGATCGCTGATTTTCGCGCCAGCCTGCTCAACAATCCAGAGCGAATCGTCAATCGCTGGCAAGAGTATCAAGACCACATGACCCATCATGCTGTGGTTGCTCAAGTTCGGGTTGAGAACGGAATTGAATTAACGCAGACAGAAACGAAAAAGCTGCAAACCCATCATCGGGCCATAGAGATGGGATTTAGTACTCATGCAAGGGATAGCTTGCCCCAAGTCAAAACGATTAATGTCTCTGCACTTCCATCTGTTGATATCCCTATGGATGGCAAGGAATTGGCGGAAAATCCGCAGGCTTATGCACCAGTTGCGATCGCCCCAGAGCTTTCGAGCTTCTGGAAGTCTCTGGTATCAGATCAAAAACCAGATATTCAAGCCAACCCTGAAGATATTCCGATCCCTACATCAGACGAAATGACTGCAAAAATTCAGAGTCTGTCCCAAAAAATGACTATTGGTAAAAGTAAAAAGCAGGTTGAGATACCTGCTGATGAGCCATTTGAAAGTACTTTTGCCAGAATGCAAGAACTGGTTAAAAAAGGTAATCCTTGGCATCGTAAGCAAGCCTTAGACTGGGCTTTTGATAACTGCAAACAAGTTCGGACTATTTACGATGAGAAATTTAAACTTGCCGTGGATATTGAGTTGATAGAGGTTGATTTTTAATGAAAGCCATCACAGTTAAGTGCCCAATCGCCTGGGCAATATTCAATGCCAACTACACCACCCTTCTTCGTTACGAGCCTGTTGTTGATTGTCCCGCCAAACTAGCAATTCACGTCGGAAAGTCAACATCTAGCTTAGATGTTGAAAGATTTTTCAAGAACACAGGAATTGTTACACCTCCTGCTAGTCGGCTGTTTCTGGGTCAGGTTGTCGGAGTCGTGACAGTTGAGGCATCTACTGATTGCTTCTCCCATTGGGGTTGGGAAATCAGCAACGCCACCCCCCCATCAAGCAGTTTGACTACAAAGGGCAACCTGGAATATACGAAATTCCAGATGACCAAATTGATTACGATTGCTCCAAAAACCCCATCATTGAGGAGTCTGGCTATAAATCAAAGGGCAATCCCAGAGGTCAATGGCGAGTCAATGTGTGGCCGCATCCCCATGTTGAAAATCATTATTCTTATGCGGTGGCGATCGCTGGCGGTGTAATGGGCGGTGGCATACCTGGGCATACACTTTTGCATGGATGCTATGCAGATCCTGAAGTTGCACTCCAGGCTGGAATAGAGGAGCTTTATTCATGAAGGCTATCCAAATAATTGAATTTGAGATTGCTGCTGATGTTCGGCGGGCTGGAGGGTGCATAGGCAAGGGCGATGCAAAATTGGTGGCTGATACCATCAATCAATGGAAATGCGGTGCGATGGCGATCGTTTATTACTCCTCTTTTGGGATGTCTAGGGACGTAGAAAAATTTCGTTCTTCTGTGAAACCAGTGGTAGAAGCGGGCGTTCACGATGCTTTAATAACTGGCCGCCAAGTATTTTTATTGAATATGCTGGGGAATTGCTAGCTTACCCTGAACTTGAAGAGCCAAAAGAACCTGAAGGATATTGGTGGATGAGTATTTTGTACGAGCGCTCGACCTTGCAAGTTTCTATTCTCACGCCTGCTTATCGGGCATACAGAAATCAAGATTTTTGGAGTATTAATAATGCCAATTGAGTCCTACCAAAATAGGGAAATTGAGACAAGTTGGGAGCCGGGAAAGGGATGGTATTACAGGCTTGATTCTGGTAAGTGGTGGGGCGCGTTTGATAGTGAAGAAGAAGCGATCGCAGAAGCAGAACACAGGATTGACTCGGAGGATTATCAGGAATGACTAAATCCTGCCTCAATTGCCTCATGGGAGAATTTCACCCAATCATTGATAGCGGTTTGTATTCCTACTCTGGTGAATGCTGTCATTTTGAAACTGGCATCCGTGAGCAAGTTTTACCAATTATCGAAATTGAGAGCGAATATTTGGTGGAGGTTGAGCAGATGTTTGAGCGGGTGGGACAGCAATGCCCAATGTGGGAGCCGCAGCCATGACTACAGACTGCGCTGCCTCATTAAAACAAGTCTCTCTATTTGCTGTGAAGTGGCAACCCAAGAAAGATCAGCCATTACCTTGGGAGATTAGGCGGAAGCTTTGCAAACCCAAAGGAGGACGGAACAAGAAAGGCGATAATGATAATTTTCATAACCGTGACTATGACTTTGTTTCTCCGTCTGGTGAAATTTTCACGGGTAAAGGAGTTCGTCAATTTGCACTATTGCACGGTCTGAATGAAGTTTGCTTGTATGCTGTTCTGAATGGCAGGCTACATAGTCATAAAGGATGGACAAAAGTTGTTGGCGGCAGGAAATTACCTGTACCACCTACCTACCACTTTCTCTCACCATCTGGAGAAATTCACACCACAACAAATTTAAGTGAGTTTGCCCGTCAGCACAGCCTAGACCCGATCGCATTATCCCGAATTTCCAGATGCCTCAGAGCGATACACAGAGGATGGCGACACTGCACACCAGACGGACAGCCAATTGTGCCACCGGATATCAAGCACAGAAAATTTACACTACTTTCACCCACTGGTGAAATCATTGAAGGCAGTAATCTAAAAGCATTTGCCGAACAAAACGGACTATCCCGCACTTGTTTGATGAATGTTTTGGATGGCAGAAGTAAAGAGCATAAAGGATGGAAACTTGCTGCAACTAGCACCATGACCACTACAGCCGCAACCTTGAAAAATTTTCCAACTATGACTGCAATTGCACCGAACCTCGGCAAATTATTCACCGGCTGCACCAAACGCCCAGCCACATCAGAAGATATCGCCCTACTCGCTCCTGGCGACTGGATTAGCGAAAGGGAGTGCCCTTGGTCTTGGCAGTTCAAGAACTCTTGTCAGGATATGGCGGTGGGAGTGTGGGAGGGTAAAGAGTTTTTTGTACCACATCACTTATTGATGGTATGCGAGATCGTTGAGGGTCGGGTTGTTGAAAAATTTTTCAAGAAGTCTGAAGTTCAGGATTTCAAGGCAGATCATGCTGACTTGAAAGTAGGCGATGGTCTACGACCGACCGTAGGCGATCGCATTCGCATCACCAGAACCAGAACTCAAAACCTCAGCCAATGGATAGGTAAAACTGCCATCATTACAGCTATCAACGGCGAAACTATTAGCGTAGCGGCGGGTGAGGGTAAAGAGAAAAAGCATCTTACTCTCAAAAAAGGGTGGTATGAAGTTGCACCTTGGGAATTAGCCAAAAGCGAGTGTACACAGCAATCGCAGGTAACTAAAACTATTTCAGAAAAATATCACAAAGGCTATCAAATAGAGTTTTTTGTTTTAGAAGACGGGGAGACAATTAAGTTCAAAATCTTCAATGACCAGTGGCAGATTTATGATTATTGGCACGAATACGAGTCTCTGGATGCGGCAGAATTGGGAGCTATCGAGTGGCTTGATAAGGAATATCCAGGAGAAAGGATTTCACCACTTAGTAAAGATGCGCTTGAGCGAATGGGTCGGGCTGTCGGACTACCAAGCAATGCTTACACACGGCAATTCAAGGTAGGCGATCGCATTATCTCCAAGCACCCCCTAAGTTTGGGGCAAATCTTTGTGATAGAGGAATATCCGTCTGTGTTTGCCGATTCATCGGTCAGTTACGAATGGCTTGTAACTAATACGAATTTGGTGCTTCGCATCGATCAAGTAAGTCCAATTGAAGAAGCTGAAAAATTTTTCAACAATCAAGAATTATGCTTACAACCGGACATATCTATTGTGGAGGTGGCGGCGATACAGAAGGAGCGATCGCCGCAGGATACAGACCTATCTGGGCAGTTGACAACGACTCAAGTGCAGCAAGTGTTTACAGGAAGCGATTCCCAGGAGTCTTGCTCATTGAGCAAGATATCCGATCCATTGCAGATGAGTTTATTGCCGGACTCCCAATACCAGATATCTGTTTACTCACAACACCTTGTCCAGATTTTTCCTTGGCTGGTAAGCGAACTGGGCTTACTGGAGTTCGCGGACAACTGTTTTTTGAAGGACTCAGATTTATTCGACTCCAACGCCCAAGTGCATTTGTGTTTGAAAACGTTGACGGACTCCTTAGCGCAGACAAAGCAACTGCCTTCCCGCAAGTCATTGAAGCGTTTACAGGTCTGGGGTATCGCTGCACCTGGCAACTTAGGAATGGTAACAGGCACGTCCCCCCAAAACCGAGAACGGGTTTTCATCGTGGGCTATCACGGCAGATGTGAGAGCGACGCAGCCCAAGCAACAGAAGAAATCTTTAGCTGAGATTATTGGGGAAGGTAACGCTATTGTTTATCGCGCTGCTGGGGGCGATCGCATCTACACAGAAGAATCGCCTACATTGCGAAGCCTCTCAAATACTGGCAATCATCAAGCAGGTAGTGGAGCCTACAAAATCCGCGAATACCAAGGCGAAAACTACATTGAGCGCCCCATTAATGCGACCGAAGCAGAGCAATTAATGGGGTGGGAGGTTGGTTCGACTGCGATCGGTATTAATAAAGAAGGAGATGAGATTGCTATTAGCCAAACTCAGCGAATTAAGATGCTGGGGAATGGTATAATCCCTGGCGAAATAACCGATATTTTAACCGCAATTAAACCGATGCTGGAGCGTAAATTAGAGAATGAAGTGAGCGCAAATATGCGGTTTGCTTATCGGCAATTGCGGCAAAAAGGAATGTCTCATCAAGAGACATTACAATTAATTAGTAAACAGTAAAAGGGGATTGACGTTTTTTTTCTAAGTGCTAACTTTGATTGATTTATTATTAGCAGATAATCATGACAGCACTTACAGACGCTTTAGAAGCTGCGATCGCAGCACGCCAAACTTTGATCGATGCTCAAGCTACTTTTGATGCAGCCGCAGAAACGCTGGCTACTGCAAATACTGATTCCGAAAATGCTAGGTATGCAGTATTGGCATTACTGCCACCAGACTTAATTACTTATGAATATACAGATTCATCTAGTATTCAATGGGGAGTTTCACGAGACAATAATCCCAGTATCACTCTTCGTCCGTTAAACGCACTTCCTTAAGCTGTTTTCTCGGACAATGCAGTAATCCGTATATCGGTTACTGCTCCACTCAAAGTCGCAGTCCAGGCGTTATTTGCGGTGGACTGCTTAAGAATCCCTGCAAAACTAAATGGAATTGTACTAGCAGGTGGAATCCAGGCAGAAAAGCGAGTGGTTCCCCCTGTTGAATCTTTAATATCAACCCTTGTGCCTGTCATTACGGCAGTATTACTAATTATTAAATCAGTGATATCGTTGAAAACACCTGCACCACCAGCCGCGATTAAAGTTGTTTCTGTAGTTGTGGAAAGTGTTAAAGTATCGTTTTGCTGAAGCTCTCGAAGTTGTCCATTCTTAATAATTGTTCTTCCTATTTTATCCGTAATAGGGCGGGATACAGTTGCATCAGTTTGAGAACTTCTTTGAGTAGTTCTTGCTTCCCAGCTAACAGCGATGGGGGGGGCAGAACCGATTGCTCCTCCAGGTACTGTACTTCCAGAAACTTGGGCTTGTAAATTGCCCGGACTTGATTGGGAGACGTTAACAGCCATGCTGCTATTAGATGACTGTGTGACAATCGAACTTCCTATATAAGGAGAAGTTCTAAATACTGCACTAACAGATACAGTGCCAGATCCAAAAACACTAACTCTGGCACGAAAAAATTTTCCGTAGCATGGGAAAATACGAAATGTTGCTGTTGTTGTTGTTGCAGTTGGAGAGTACGATGAACCAGTTGATAATTGATATCCTATGACAGGATCATAAGTTGTTCCATCCACGCTTGTTTCATAAGTAATTGTGCAAGCAGTTCCGGCGTTAGTCACTTGCACAAATACCGATTGATACCCTGTAGTGTCTTGAGTAAAAATAGCCCCAACACCACTAAGGCTTCCCGATACCACCAATCCATCTTGAACAGTAACAGGTACGGCACTTTGATTGGATGCAATCACGACAGGCAAAGAACTTGCCATTACTGCTTGTCCTTTAGCCAAAGTCACGCTAAGAAATCTCTTGAATAAAGCAATTAAAGAAAAAGTTCCGGTATCAGTGGTGGCTGTCACATCACTATTAATTCCGACACTATTTGTTATGTCTGCTTGAGAAGCTGCGTTTGTCGGTAAAGGTAAACTAGATGCAGAAATCGGTTGAGTGACTGCGCTGTTGTCAACCTTCAATGCATTTCCTACTAAAGTTAGGGTAACTAACCTATCACTAATTAATTTCCAAATCGCCGATAACCAACCAAACAACCCAATGCCGCCTGTTGGCATCGTTGCGCCCGTAATCGGTGTATCTCCGACACGATCGCGCACTTGGGCTAAAGTAACTTCGCTTGCCACGCCATTAGGCAAGCGATCGCGTATATCGGTAAGCCGAGAAATCTCAGTACCTTGATTGACGGCGGAGGCATCACCGCCTCCGTCTCCGCCGCCAATAGATATGATGTTTCCATCAGCATCAACAGGGATGAATTTTTGATACGCCGTTTCTTGATACGTCATTTACTTGCTGCGCTTGCTGGCTTGGGCTTCCTCTAAGACTGGTTCTTCCAGCTCTGGTGTAGGAGTTGGTACAGGGGTTGGTATTACTGGAAGAATTACGGGTGGCTCTCTCAGCCACCCCGCTTGAATCCAACCTGGCGCGTCAATCGCTGCAATCTCACGAGTGCGCTTTCCATCTGGGCTATAAAGAGTGATTGAGGCGCTCATGCTGTCAAGAAAGCTCCATAATTCAAGTTGCCAGGGCTGCCAGTTTTTGCGGCTTTGGCGCGAACGTAAATAATGTTTGGATAAGAGGCACTAGGAAGATTCTTTTCTACCCATTCGCCACTAAGGGGAATTTGGAAGCGATTGGCGACACCAGTGGGGATAACAGTACCCACGGGGACAAAAGTAGAGTTATCGGCGGAAGCTTCAATGGTGATTGTCCATTGTGCCGAACCTGCGACATATCCAGTGTGAGCCGCGACATCCACAACTGCTTTGTAGTAGCAAAGTTCAGCAACATTCGTATTGCTGATTGCTGTCTCAGCAGTCGTGGCGCTAATGGCGGTTGCGGTTGTGAAATCCCGCAAAATCAAGCTTGCATCAAGTAAAATTGCACGGCGGTTAGCAATGGTCGAACGAGCCATATTTTTAATCCTGAAAAATTTTTCAACAATGATTTAGCTAATTGGCGGAGCGTTGGTAATGCCATAAAGCCTTGCAGCTGCACGACCGTGGTAGCAGGCGATCGCTGTGTACCAGTCAACCCGTGTTCTGAATACCGGCTTGGTTTCGAGTTCCCCTAAGTCGCGGGTGGAGACACCATACACGCCGTCAACCGCACCTTGAATGCCATTGAGCATCATTTCCTTAAAGCAAACACAATAAATGCTTTGGCATTGGGTGCTAGAAGTGCCATCGGGACTTGTTTCTGTAAAGTCCATGATGATATTGCCGTTGTTGTCGTAATCGGCGATCAGGATTGGTAAACCGTTGTAGCTCATCACGCGGTTGCCAAATTCATCTTGACTAAAATCAACGTCACCGCTTACAGTGCGGTTTCTAATTGCTTGGTTAAGTTTACGTCGTGCAGACTTGCCCATAATTAGGTGTGTGGGCGTATCTACTTGGTCTATCAGTTGGTCAAGTTTTTCTAGAGAAAGCGGCCCGCCAGCATCGTTATTGGAGATTAATTGGGTTCCAGTTAATCGCACTTGCAACCCGTCAAAACCACGCGGGTCAATATTAGAGTCACCCTTGATGAAGTTGTAAGTCCACGACAATGCTAGGGCTTTTACCTTCATCATTTCATGCACAGAGCGAACCTGCTCCCCTTGCATATCAATGATGGCGCGGTCTACATCTAGATCGCCGCCGAAAATTTTGAGTGCTTCGGACTGAGGGTTAACTACACCAACTGATTCTTTGTAGGCTTCATTGATGCCTCGAAAACCTACGCCAGGGAGTTTGTCTTCGCGGTTGTAGTGTTTGCCAGTCCCTGCTACATCTTCAAAAGGAATGGCGCGGAGGATATCGCTAGAGGCCGCGTATTCTTCAATAATTGTTGCAGTTTGAACGGAGGAAGCAATCTTTGCTGCTTCCAAAAGAGTCATTACCATAGGTGTGATGCTTTTAAATTAGATTGTCAGTACGCCTTGGCATCACGCCTACGGCAGACAAACTGATTCACTCAGTTTGAATAATTAGTTTTCTAACTACTTAATTCCCAGTTGCCTTGCTTTTGATATGCGCTCACTGCGAGGTAATGCCATAATTTGCTCTCGTACCATTGCGGTATTTTGTGTCCCATGCTGACTTCGCGTCATTCCACTTCCTGCGCCATTGCTGATTGGTTCAAATAGTGAAGCTGTAGGGCCAGCCGATCGCAACTTCAACATCAAATCATCAACCGTGAAATTTGCGCCCTTAGTGTCCTTAAGCGGCGTTTTGTCTCTGGGGTCGATGATGGTGATTTTGCCTTGATCATCAAGGACGATATAATTGGCAGCGCGATCGCGTATCAAGTCAAAATACGTGTAGCCATCTTCATCCTTACCAGACTTGCCTCCGGTGGCATAGAAGGATTTTTCTAGGGCGTTAATAATCTGGTTTTGCTTGAGGTTCTCTTGTAGTTGTTGAACTTGAGCAAGCAAAGTTGTTTCCTTGACAGTCCAACGCTCCTTAAGTTCAGAAAAATTGCGCTGTTCTTCCAGTTTGCGTTCTTCGTAAGTCTGGGCTAATTTTTCTAATTCTTGATATTTATTGGGGTCAATGCCTTTGATTTTTTCTAAGTTGCCCGAAAGTTCATTAACTTTGATTTCTAATTCTTTAGCCCTTTTAGCTGCCTCGTCTCGTTCTTTGCGGGTAGCTTGGGCTGTGGCGAGGATTCTGCTAATTTCGTCGTCAGAATATTGCTTGGTTTCGGGAGATGGAGTCGAATCTAATTCAGTAACCATAGTCAAGTCAAGCATCACGCTTTACGTCGCCAACAGAATTCCCAAGAGCGAATTTCACGGCATCAACTGGAATACAAAGCAATGCTAAATATTTTCGGATATGCCAAATAAGCAATAAATTCGACGAGCGTTTGACCCCAGTAATCATCCACAAAGAGGCGTGAAGATTGATGGTGTGAGTTAGTTCATCTTCAATAATCGGTGCTAATTTTTCTTGTACTTCTGGCGGTACAAACCTCAAAAGCTCTTTATAAAAGCAATGCTGAAAATCTTCTAAAACGCACATAAAGGCTACGCGATCGCACCAATCGTAAGAATTAGCAGTGCGAAAGCCAAAAAGATTTTGGCTGATAAATAGCGAGTACTCATCCCATCAACTTGATAGGATTCTAGTGATGAATCCCAATTGACACAGCCCCAATTAAACGCTTGTTTTTCCTCACGGTTCATCAGCCCCGCGCCAGACATATTTAATTTAGAGCCAGTGAGTTGGCAGAATACTTGGGCGTGACTGTACTCAGAAAGCGCTTGCTCTTTTAGGTTCTCATCAAGTCTCCCATAGTAACCTGGAAGGTTTTTGGCTTCAAGATAACAGCGCCAGCAGAAGAAAAATACACCAATTTCTAACTTTTTTAGTAAGGATAAATAATTAGGAAATAAAGTGATTATTCTTGCCAAAATTAGAGCAATTAAATTATCTATCATCATCTGCAACGCATGGCTGATTATTTTTGGCAAGAGGTGCGAATATTAGATGTAGTGGAACAATTATGATGAAGACTGCGATGCCTACGGCGAGCTTCGCTAACGCACACAGGCACGAAATTACTATTTCTGAAATTTTATTAATCATTACGAATACCCCAATAGAGTAATCACATTGCCATTTACCGCAAAGCAAACCCCATCTAAATAATTGCTATTAGCTGGATTTTTGGCAAAAACCGAAATCCATTTATAAGTGGAATCAATTGTGAGATTAAATTTGCCCCCAGCGCTGGGTAATTGAATTATGGGGCTGCTTTCTCTGCCAGTCATTCCAGTGTTAGGAGTCGCAGACCATCTGTAGATGGCGATCGCATTACTACCCGACTGAATGCTGATGCCAAAACTAGGCTGAATTATTAAACCTAGATTGGTTTGGGGTGCATAAAACTGAAACGCTTTCCCGCTTCCTCCTGCCGCAGTAGTGCAGCCAGAAGTACAAATGATTTGCCCTCCAAAACTTGCACCGCCGCCAGCGCCCCCACTTTTAAGCCATCGTCCAGTACTAGGGCTGTCATTGGGTAGCAACACTAAATCATCGTCGGCCGTTGCGGTGCTGGCACTAATGAAGGTATACCAAGCGGGTAATCCTGTAGCATCAGCTTTTGCCTGACGTGAGTAACCATCAGTTCGCTGGCTGGAAGTAAGGGCTTTTATGGCAGATATATCGGCGATCGCATATCCAGTTTGAATAGTCACTTTTATCTCGGCATAGCATCAATGATTGGTATTCCTCCCACTGGTGCTACTAGGCTTACTTGGTCGCCAATTGCGAACACCCCATTAGAAATCGCCCTGGCTGAAAATATTTGCCCTGCGGTATTTTTTACGTTGTAGTTGCCTAAGTTTGAGTCGTAATTGAGGATTTTTACACTGTTTTCGAGGATGCGATCGCTTTTATGTCGAGCTTGCACTTGACGCGATTGATAACCAGCACGATTAATCAGACTTAAATTAATCAACATTGTGATTTCAGACATAAATAGCAACTCCAGCGATATCGCAGTACTTGGCTATAGTCGCCACAGCAGGCTTGATTTTCGTAGAAATAGTTTTTGATTGATAAATAGGAGAGCAGGAGTTTTGACTTGGGCTAAACCTCCCTCGATTGAAAGGAATTAATTTACTTGCTGTTAAAATATTTGATCCCCCAGTAGATATAAATCGATTTTTTAAATCTATATGGGCAAATTTGTTTGCCCTAAAGCTATTGACACAAGCAATTTCATCATCTGGAGGGTTAACTAGAAATGAGTGCGTTAGTGATTTTCGCCAGTCTTTGTTATCAGGCAAATCAATAGTTGCTTCTCCCGTATATTCAAAAACTCCCATGCTAATAATATTTAATTTTTTATCAGCAGTAATAATGATAATTTTGGTGCAATAAAAGTCAGACTCGCTCCCAGAGTCTTCTTTGAAAGTTAAGTATATATTTTCTTTGGTATATGACAAAACTGAAAAATAATTAGTCGCAAGCGCTATTTGATTGTTAACTTGGTAAGGCAATTTAATAATTTTATTACCATTGCTCAGGTAATAAAATATTTGATAGACAACGAGAAAGTCTATATCTTTCGATGCTGGTGAGCTACATTCAATATATCCATCTGTTTCTGGCGTTGGAGTATAAGTGAAATTTTCATTAAAAATAATTCCTGAAGTTATTACTTCTGTGGTAAATTCTCCGCCTGGATAAGTAATGTGGATGTAGCCCCCATTTAGTCCATAAAAAGCAATAGAAATTGTTTGAGTTTCAAAGCCGACAAAAAGCCTTACCGTAAAGTTGTTTGAAGCCCGCAAGAATGAGTTACTGCCATTCATAGCTTTTGTTCCAGCAAGGGCAACAAAGCTGTATTTTTCTGCTGATTTTTTAGGAACTATTGCATCAGTTGTCCGGCGTGGCATCTCGTCATATTTGGCAAGCACCCCACCTCGTCGTAACCTAATATTTTTACCCTTACCTACTGCCCCATTGGTTTGGGCAGTGCCATAAGAAATATTTCCACCGCTATCTTGCAGCCTCCCCAAGCCCAATTCAGCATCAAAGCGACTGTAGATAGTGGGTAAAGATTGTTCGGATTGTGCCTCGGCTACATCGGTAATTTTTTGCTGATATAAATTACGGTTTAATTGCGATCGCCCCCTCAATATCTCATTAGCTTCCTGTGACATAGCCCGAATTCAGCACTACAAGAGGAATTTGATAGCTATAGCCCTGCCCATCTGCAACTGTAATTGGTGAAGTTTCCACCGCGTAGGCAACAATAATGCCGTTGGCGCTCCTGGCGCGGAATGTCCCTGAACCTGTATCTGTAATATCCACGCCTGTTAGCTGAAAATCATTGGTGGTGACACTAGAGACTGTATAGACAGTGCCAGCAGTAATGCCGCCGGGTAGGAATGCTAACGAGTCAGCAGTGAAAACTAACTTATCGCCATTGACAAAACTGTGAGCAGAGATTGTAATGCGATCGCTTGTCGGGTTAACATCGCTGCTGGTGAAAGATTTTGATGAAGCTGCTGATGAGTCAGCAATCAAAAACGCAGTTTGGAACTGGAGAGAACCGCCTGAAGCGCTAAAGCTAGCGCTGATTGTCGGCAGTTCGTGGCGCTGATCTGTGGTGTCGTAACTTCCATCACTTGAGAAATTAGCTACTGCTCTGGCATAATTGTTATTTGGCAAGAGTTCGTTAGAGATGAAATCAGCCAGCGAACTTGTCCGCCCCAATGATGCAGTGTTGGCCAGCGCCAATCGAAACTTTGAGGCATCTGGGGGAGTAGCACCCCGGAATAAAATTCTGGCTGATTGTGTTATCCAACTGTTGCTAAAAATTCCGGTTGGCATAGGGGAATGGGGAATGGGGAATGGGGAATGGGGAATGGGGAATTGGACAGTCCGAGAATAGCTAATGACCAATAACCAATAACCAATAACCAATGACCAATGACCAATGACAAATGACCAATGACAAATGACCAATGACAAATGACCAAACGCTACAAAAGTCTGTTCCAATCCGCCTCATCCCAAATTCCTGATTCCCAAGTGGGTGATGGTTGCAGAGAATTCCAGGCGCTTTCATCCACCCCATCCCAGCTAAAATCTTCCCAGTAGAGCGATGAAATAGAGCCTCCGATAAAGTTAGCGCCAAGCCCTATACCCGCAGACAGTACAAACCCACTACTCCATTCCCCACTTTCACCTAAACCCAACTGAATTTCTGATGTAGTGGTAGTTAACAGATAGGAATATGATTTAAATTCAATCCCTAACGCCATGCCTAAGGGTAAATCTTCAATCTCGGTGTATGGCAACGTAACAATGCCAGGAATCACCACACTGCCGTCGGCGGGTAGAGTTACACCGTTGATTATGGTGTTGCCGTCGGGTGTAATGGTCACGTTACCTACTACGGCGTTACCTTCTGGCGTAATCACTGCACCACTGACGATCGCACCATTGATAGAAAGTGTGGTTTCGGTAATTACAATATCGCCTGTAACTGGAATTGCCGATTGAGATTCCCCAACCCAGATGCCATCACAACTCCACAGCGCCTTCTGTGCTGTGACTACCCAACTGCACCCATCGGCTAAATAATTCTGGGCTGTACCATCAAACTCAAGCACATTTACCCCAAATAAGGGCTGGTAGGCATTGAGCAAGCTATTGGGAATTGCCCCCGCCATTTCTTGCCCCTGCCATCTGCCTCTGAGTAATTCGCCTTCACGTTTGGCGATCGCTTTCAATTGCTTGTTCGCGCTACTATCACTGCTTATGAAAAATTTTTCATAAGGGACTGTAATCCCTGCCAAAAATTCCACATTATAAGTGCGCTCCCGTTGCTTGAAGTTGCCGCTACATGGGTCTTGAAATAATGCGGTGTAAGTAACAGGGTTTTCCTCAATGCGCTTTGTGGTTGGGCGGCGCTCGGCGGCGGGTGGCGTTTCTTGTCCTGAATTGGAGCGACGTTTCTCACTTGAATCCCAAGTTAAGCCCAATTTTTGCTTTGCTCTTTGATTCACATCATCAGGATATTCAATCGCAGTACCTCCCTCAGCTTTTACGGTGGGCTTGAGAGTGTAGGTTTCGTACTGCCAGGTGTATTTATCAATTTCCTTCCATTCTTCTGATTTGTATTCCGAAGTGACAAAGTACTCTGGGATGGTTTGCCAGTCGTCCCAATTCTCGCTGCTGCCATTCAACACAATCACAGCAAGTTCTTGAGTCTCGGTGATTTTTTTAATAAGTACTTCTTTGGGGCTGTAGGTATAGGTTTCGGTAATATTTTTGGTGTTTGTTAAACCAACGTAATTACCTACAATAAAATCGGGTCTGGCTTCTTGGATTTCTGCTAAGTATTGGGATTTATCTGTATTAAAAATAGTGGTTTTCTGAATCAGCTTCCCGCCTGAATCGGCATTTTCAAAATTGGATTCTTCGATTCGATTTTCACCCAAAAATAATCTAAATAATTCTGGGGGCAAGTTTGGTGGAGTTGCAAATTTATCCCAAAAGCCCTTGCTACGATTAACCCCCCAAGGTTTCTCTGTCACAGAAATAATTGTAAAAATCCCTTGATCTTCATCCCATTTCTGAGTTTCTGTAACCCTGTTGATTACTATCAGCCCGGTGTAAGTAGGGTCAAGAATCGCAGGTGAGCCGTATTGCTCGGTGACGACAACACTTGCAAGCTCAATCTCCCGCATTACCATCTGCGTGCCGACTACCTTCACCTTCTCGCAAGGTGATTCCGCTCCCCCTAGTCGGCGATACCAAAGCTCGTTTTGACCAGCTATGAGAGAAACCAATGATTGAGTCGATTCGACATTAACAGTAGAAATTCTAAATCGCTCTTGGTTGTCAATCCACCCTACTTGATTATTTGCATAGAGTAATTTACCAACAGATTGTAGATAAGAACCTGAAAGATTTAAAGGGTAGTTGTAGAGGGTGTCTGGCAGAATTCCGGTGAAGTTATTGATTCCTGCCTCATGCAGTAGTTTGGTGATTACAGAATCTGCACTTTGAGAATCTGTGTTTTTATTGTCCGCCTTGTCAGGGTCTGTGGGTTCTTTGAAGTTGAGAAGTGTAATTAAATCAGCCACCTCAAGGGTTAGCTGCTGCTTCTCTGTGTCATATTTTGGGGTAAGAATTCGTAGTGTCCCCCGTGGGTGGCGTGTCAGACTTCCATTGGTATCGGCTATGTCCAGAGTTACCGACTTTCCCCTACAGAAGGCGCTGGGACTTTTGCGATCATCAAGGGATTGAGTAAAACCCAGTGCTTTGCCCAGCAAGATTTGCCCAGTGAAAGTAATCAAGCCAGATTGGTCAAGGTGGCTATCACTGCCTTGAAAGGAGATGAGGCAGGGTGTGAAGTCCGTGCCTCCAATTAGTAGACGGACATTTCTGGCTGATTGGTTGACGGACATGAGTGATGATGCGATCGCTACAATAATGCATAATTCCTGACATTGCTGCTACGAGGAGAGCCAAAGTTTAGCCTCTGCAATCCGCCGCCGACGTAAACCCGCTTCTACTGAAGATCCTGGATTGCAGTACAAGCTAAAAACTCGTGTCACTTCCTTTGTGTCGCTCCAAAGATCAGAATTTTTCAGCAATCTGCTGATACTGCTAAATCCTGAACTATTGTAAAAATTGCTACCCAAGTTGTAACCAAAACTCAAGATTGCCCCTCTCTGGTTTGTCGTCAGGTCATTCCAGGAAGGGATTTTTTGTAGGGAAGGTAGGTAGTCTTTCTCTAGTTGGATGATTAGCATCTCGTCAGCTTGGGCTTGAGTGATGGTTTCCCCCAAGTGCCAATTACTACCATCTAGTTTTTTGGTAGTACCCCAGCCGATGGTTATGGGTTTGGCTCCGGTGAGTGGATCGGGGTAGGCTTTGAGGAAACAGCCCTCAAATTCTTTGATTAGTTCTATTCCTGATGCTGGCAAGTTTGTCATGAATTGCGATCGCGCTTAATATCACGCTCATAATTCCTCCCAAACTTACCGCCCTCAAGCCGGGAAGTGAAACCAATAGTTGACCAATATATACTGGTAAACTGAAATAGCTTTTTTGGTAGCTTTAGTCAACTAATGCTCAGTAAACAGTAATGCGACTTTTAGTTCAACCAAAAGTAGAGCAACGATTTTGGGACAAGGTTGACAAACTTGAGTCTGGGTGCTGGCAATGGAAAGGTGCTAAAACAAAGTATGGGATCGGGCGATTCAAATACAGAGGTAAACTCAGGTCAGCCCACAGATTTGCTTATGAAATTTTTGTGGAACATATTTCTGATGATGTTTGGATAATCAGAAAGTCATTCTGTCCAACACCTGGGTGCTGTAATCCCGATCATCTAATGATGGGCGATCGCACAAAAGCCAGTAGCAATGGCTATCAACGTGGTACTGTCAATCCCCCAGACAATACTTTAGTTATTAATAGTCAAGGAAGTAAATCTCAACGGATATTTACTCCTGAGCGGATAAATGAAATTAGGCTGCTTTTGGGTGAAGGTGTCAGGGTTGCAGTGTTGAGTCAAAAATATCAAGTGGATCGCAAGACTATTTACTCAATAAAAAATAACAAAAACTATAAGGACGTGTAACGGCTTGTAAAGCAAAACCGCAAATTGGCGGTTCCACTTTATTTGTGAGACGGGCATGATGCCCGTCCCAAGCATAATTGCCAGACGGACTCCTAACCTCCCTATTATGTCGCCTTGTCCAACTCCCTTAATACAAAACTCGCTACATAGGGATATAACTGATTCTTCTGCCACTGTGACTTCGGCTCAAACATTCGCGCATGAAACCGCGCTGGGTAAGAAACGCCACCAGTAAAGTACTTTTGTTCTCCCCCTGGCACTAAAGCTCTTGAGCGATACTGCTGCTCAATAAAATCTTGAATACTATCATCTACCGTGATGCGGTAATTGCCTTGAGTCCGGCGCAGGCGATCGCATTCCCCAAATATCGCCCCCAACGCCCTCCATTGCTCGATTGTCACCATTGCCGAGATTGTCCAAATATGCTTTGGCTCATACACTGGGCCAGAATCCAAGGGTGTGCCGACGATGCTGTATTCTGTTTGCCCTGTGTCGGCTGGGATGCGATCATAAGATACGAATCGCTTGAGGGTGACAGAGATGCTGCTGATTGAGAGGGTTAGTTGGCGCATGGAAAATTTTTCAGGTATCGGCTTCAAGCTAGATTTCCTGAATCGGGCGCGATCACTATGCAGCTCTGCCTGGTCTATTGGATACTTAAGTGTCCAAGCGCATAGGTATGCTCTTGAAGCGATCGCTTTCGCTAGCTGAAAAATTTTTCATAACCGAGGGCGATCACTAATGTTGCTCAGGATGAAATCACAGCTATGACAAGCCAAGCAAATCCACAGTTTACAAACAGTGGTCGCTTTTATCCTCTTCAGAGGCAACTTTTTTATAAATATTTTTTGTTATCTTTACCAAGCTTTAGAAACTCCAACCGGAAGCCCGACACGCATAAAGAAGCGAGCAAAAGCTTGTGACAAATGCTCCCGATACGGAGGTAGCAAGCGTAATCTTGGATGTAATCTTTGCTCAAGAACAGACTCAAGGAAATCGCGTGGGATTGTATAAACATCGTGAAAATCAACAATTCGATGTTCTGTGACTATCTCTCCAATAGCTTCATTTTTAATAACACCACTGTTTAACATGGCTAAGTTCCACATATATCCATCACGGATATCATCACAAACCCTTTTCCATCCTTTTTCTGTAGGATTTTGCCCACTTGCCCTCATTGCCTCTTCCCAATCTTTTCGGTAGGCGGAAAGAGAAAGGTGAGGACATAAAATAACGTTGCTAACTTTTCCATTTTCTAAGTCGCAAGCTTGAGACATGACCACAACATCAGCCTGGATAGCATCAACAGCCCCTTTTAGGACTTCGGCTTCTGTCTCTGTCGCTTGCAACTGTGGCATCTCTGGTTTCCAGGTGAGTATCGGGCAGTTAAAAATTATATCTCCCTGCGTTAACTTGGCATTTGCTTTTACGAGTTCGTACCAAGCTTCAGTCATCTTCAGCCTCAATCATGCGACGATCAATTGTTATATGGGGCTTCCAACGTGGTAAATCCGAAGTCCGAAGCTCAACTTGTTTTGAAAATAAAACTTCTGGCTTGTGAGCAACCGAAAATGAATCATCGCGATGCAATCTAAGCTCATCTTCTAAATCTTCATCATTGTCTAAAGATGTAATTGCAATCGAGCTTGTTGTTACTCCAGTGTCATTTTGTCTAAACTGCTCCTCCGAAGCTGCAAATCTTAATACATAGTTATTTGCTTGCTTTGATGCTAGTCCAGGCTGTTCCAATACTCGCCAATAGCGTTTAGTCGGTCTGGACGGCAAAACATGCTGAAGAATAATCCCTCTAGGTGATTCTTCAGTAACAATTAAATCTGCTGTATTTGAGTGTCTAGCCTGGTTTATCTGTCTGGGCTTTTGTGAATTAATAGCAGAGCGCCTGTAACTTTGTGTGGTTGTAGTAGCTCCATTTTCTTCAAGTAACCCAGTATCCGCGTATAAAATACTGCTCATTTTTTGTGCCTCCATGCATTTTCCTGCACTTCCTTGTCCGTCAATTCAGCAAAACTCTGAACAAGAAATTTGTGAGCAAGATCGAACCATTCCCACATTGCATCGCGTGAATTATAGTGACCAATGCCACGAGCAGTTAACTCAAAAAGAAAAACGGGTTGATTATCCTGTTGGCGTATTCCATTGCGAATTGATGCATACAATCGACCAGATTTAGCAGGCAAAGTAAGTGTGGTTCTCCAGTTAATTCCTTCAAGCTCTAGAAGTTGATTTGAGTTAAAGTGCCAAGAAAAATTAGGGAAAATTTTTCCTACATCTTCAACGCTCCTCCATCCATCTCCTTGAGGAATATGATTAACGTAAGTTAGCTCATACTGTAGAGGCAAAATAGGTTCTAGGTCTATTTCTTTTAAAAACAACTCAAAGTCAAATATGTGTTGTTTAAATTTTTTTATAACCGTACTGTATTTTGGATATATATCTTGCGAACTTACTTTTTTCCAGTTATGAAGAAACCGATCGCGTTGAATCTGAATAATCTCGCTACCATTTTCATTTAAGAACCAGACTCTGGGCAAGGGAGGTATATCAATCAGGTCAAACTCTACATCAAGTGATTCACCAAACTGTTCTATTGCTGGTGCTAATGGCGCGACTTCTTGACAATACGGGTAATCAAGTTTAAATTTTTCCCACAATAAACCGACGTGAGGTGTCAAAAATGATTCCAAATTTTGGAAGAGTATTCCACAAACCACCTCTGTAAGGGGTGGGTTGTCATAGTCTGGAAAAGATTCTGTACCTGCTATTGCCACATTATTTACCCCGGATTTTGATCACTCTTTTAGTTTTATCGCCAAGTAAAACGCAAATCCATCTATATCTAGAGGATCTTTGACCAGCTTTTAAAGTAGTGCATGACACTGACGACACTAGGCAGTAAAGATATGGGGCTTACTATACCCAAAAAACCCTTTAACCATATTAAAAATGCTAGGGACATAGGATCGTTAAGCCACAGCCCTACAATCACAACGGCATGAAGCCGAATTTTGTCCCTAGCATTAGATATATTATATCTATCTTGCCGTTATAAGCGCACTGCAATGTCACCATATTGCCGTTATAAGTCTATTACAGTGCCACTATCTTGCCGTTATAAGCGCACTGTGATGGCATCATAATCACGTTATAAGTCCACTGTAATGGCATCATAATGCCGTTATTGGTCTACTATAGTGGCGTATCCGCTTGCTTGTAACCCACCCACAATCCAAGTAATACAGGCGATACAGTCTTAAAGAGTGACTTTTTTAGCTTCGGTTCTGAAAAATTTTCACATTCCCGTCGCCATAACCTGCCCCCTTGAAAAATTATTTATGATCTTCGCTGCATCATCCACAGGGTTAGCTGTAGAAACGCTAAGAGAGCGCGGCGTGTTAGCCAATGTAATAATCGCACTGTTTAGAGCATCTAGTCTTTGCTCAATGCCTTGATTCGCCATTTTGAGCGCTTCCACAAACTGATTACCTCCAGATGTCTCACGCGGCTGAATAGTGGTTGAATTTACGGCAAGAGCGGTTTTATCAACTGGCGGCATATCAACCTTGCTGCTGGGCAATTGCGCCCCTGATGTTGGCAACTTCATTCCCTCCCGTTGTCGCTGATAAGCGTCAAACAAGTTTTCTCCCGGCTTGAGTTCCAGCTTGGGCATCTGGTTGATATCAATCCTTTGGGGAAGCGCAAATTGGGGGCTTGCAGATCCAGTTTTTGCCTCCGCTTCCGACAGGTTTATTGGCTTACCTGCTTGGGCGCTGGATTCTACTAAATTCAGTGAAGCTCCACGCCTACGTCGATCGCTAGCAGCTTGCAAGCTCGAAGTTTCCGCGCCCTGGACTGCATTTTGCTCAAGGATTGAATTAGCAGCAATCTCTGGCTGATCGTTGAGGTTAGCTTGGGCGCTGGCAATGCGCTCATTACTGAGTCCAATTTGTTTGTTGGTAATCTCCAGATTGGTCTTAGCCGTTTCAATGGCGATCGGGTCTTTTTTGACGATCGCAATTTTGAGCGCACCCTCAGCCTCATTTTTAGCTTTTTGGGCTGAAAGCTGTGCAGATTGAGCTTCGTAAAGAGCAATTTGAGCAGCGATTTTCTGGCGTTTGAGGTCGTTTTCTAGAGTTTTGCGCTGAAATTCTTGCTCCATTTCCAGCGCTTTCTGCTTCTTATCCTCAATCTCCTTCTCAATCTGCGCTTGTTTCTCTTTAATCCGCAACTCCAAATCCTCTGGAGTGTCGCCACTGCTGGCTTTGGTGACTGTGGCAGGCGTGACAGTTAAGCCGCCACGCATCTCAAAACCTAACTTTTCTAACTGAGCTTTAATAGCTGCCTTGACTTGAGGCTTAAGCTTAGGATCTTTGAGTTTTTCAACTAATCCCAAAGCATCATCGGCATCAGCTTTTTTGTTTTCCAGAGGTGCGATCGCAGCATCAGACAATGCTTTAGATAAATTACGGCGAGACTGTTCTAGCCTGTTGGTTCGTTCAAGACTCTGGTTATAAAGGTCAAGTTTTGATTTGGATTCATCAAGCTCGGAAGTCTGCTTTTTAAAGCGGTTCTCCTCAAGCGCCATAATGCGCTGAATGTTATGCTCTACAGTCTCGCGGTATTTCTCCTCAGCCGTAATTTTCTGGTCAACTACTGCCAAGTTAGCTTGTGCTAACTCTTGATTTAGAGCGTATTGCTCCAGCATGAACTCTCTTGCATCCTTGCTCCCTTCTTTATACAGCTGCTTATTCTGAGCAATGCGGACTTTAATCGACTTGACGCGATCAATTGCAGTAGTAGCATCAATCTTAGTTTGATCGAGTGCAAACTGGTCTTGAGCAAGTGGCGTTAAACCACTAGATAAAAGTTTTTCTTTTGCCGCACGAGTGCTGTCAACTTGTTTTGTAGCCGTCAGCGCCTCAGCTTTCTTGTTGAAAAATTCAATTTCCTTGAGCCGACGCGCTAACACTGCCGACTGCACAGCCAGCCTGTTTTCAGACTCTTGCTTTTCTAAATTGGTTTGCTCGGTGGTCAAATCCCGTTCACGCTTGGCGAATTCCTCAGCAGATATCGCGCCTTGATCGTAATAGGTGCGGAGCGATCGCAATTGCCCATCCAAGCTTTTCTGTTGACTTCGCGTACTAGCTAATTGAATCCTGGAAATTTTTTCATTAGCTACTTCTTCGACCAAATTCTTATCTTCAAGTGCTTTCTTGATGCCAGCAATATTCTGATTCTCGGCTTTGGTAGTAGCTGCACGAGAATTAGCCGCCGACTCATCGATGCTGTACAGGGAGTTATCTTGAGTCGTCTGCTTCACCTTCAATTGTGATTCACTCAGTCCCACCCGCGCTTCAGAGAGCTTGTTTTTCTGCTCCCGCGCAGATTTGAGCTTTTCTAATATCCCCTTGTCAGCTTCATGACTAGTGTTTTTTAATACATCGTCAATCTTAGCAACTGAGGCATCTGGGGAGACTCCCAGGCGTTGCAGTGTAGTCTGGAACCCACTGGCGTTAACTGTGGTATCAGTTGCCTGCACAGCTTTTTCTAGGTCTGACACATTAGTTTGATTCTTGTCCCGTTCGGCGACAGCACTTTGTAAGGCAGCGTTGCGGGTAGCCAGTTTGTTGGTGGAGAATCCTTTGAGTTGGGTGGAGGCGATCGCTTCTCGCTCTTTATTAAAGCGTAGTTCGCTCTTTTCTTGTCCCTCAGACAATATCAAATTCAATTGTGGAAATGCTTGCGTAAATACCGCCACTAAATACATTTTTAGTGATACTAGTATAGTTTGTGCCTCAGCCTTGAATTGTCCCAAGCGATCCATTGAGGCTTTTAGATTCTGAGTTAGTTTCAGCGCCGCCTTACTTATTCCCACGGCTGCTATCCCTGACTGAGGCTAGAATTGACTCAAATTGAGTCGATGAGTTTCAACACGCTTCATCAATAGTAAAATATGTTACTTAGGATCGTCAAGCTGTACTTTAAGGTTGGGAATATAAGGGATAAGAAAAGAAAAAACCACCCAACTGGGTGGTGTTTAGGTGAGTATGGGTAGACGGCAACGATGTTGAAATGGCAGAAGCGCCTGCTGTAGTTGATTCATTTCAGTTCGTAATTCATCAAACTTGGCTTACTCATCTAGAAAGTAACTTTCATTCATTTCTGGATTTGGACTAAAGTCGTAATAATCTATCGACATCCCCGTAGGATCTACGCGTTCTGCTGTTGCTTGAACTTCTCGCTTCAAGCTATTAATTGTGTTGCACGTCTCTGGTTGTAAATAGAACCGATGATCGGATAAAAAATCTATCACTTCGTTAAATTTTCTCTGAGCAAAATTTTTATCTTCTTTTAGCTTTCTTAATTGCTCTATTGCCTGTGTGATTGATGAACGTGGAATCTGAGGCATGAGATTGGGAACCAAATCAATCAAGCCATCCTCAGACACCACAATCGCTATGCAAGGGTACTTACTTGTTTCTACATACCTGATGGCAGAGTTATATCTTGCCCCCCTAGCAGGTGAACCCTTGTCAGAAGCCAACCCATCTAAAATTACACCAATTGCGTAGCATGTAGAACTTGGGTCAATAAGCACAGCTCCATCAATAGCTGTTATCTTTTTCATAAATTCAATTGGGATTTTTACAGATTCGATAACTGTAGCCTGATTTTTCAGACGGGTTGACTCTTCTTTAGCTCCAGAAGATACAACAACCATCGTGCCGTGCTTTTGCTTGGTTGCTTCTAAAACTAACTCCCACAATCTCGAAATTTCTTTAGGTGTAATTTCAGTAAAAATTCTTTTAATATCTGCTTCAAACTTCTGCTTATTAATTCCTGTTCTAAATAATTCTGGCTGACCATTACTTACCCGCATCATTACATGGTTAGCGTGTAGGAGTTCCCAGGTATACTGCTTAATAAAATTGATTGAGAATAAATCTTCTCCACGTTGTTCGTATAATCCTTTGATATTTCCTAGCCCAAAAATGTAATCAGAGTCACTAAGCAGACAAATTTCATCAGAAGACATTTCAAGCAGTTTTCTGACTGCGCGATAATCTTGAAGTTTAACTGGGGTCGAGAGAGCAAGAGTGGCTTCAATATTGGGATGCTCCCTTTTTGAAAGCAACATTCTTCCAATGCCTTCAGCGCCTTCATAGTTTAATGAAGAAATTGCATTGCAAGCCTCAAACAGCCCATACCAATTACCCAACTTACCACATCCAAAAAGAGGTGTGTACATCAAGTTTTTGCCTGCTGCACAGATGATTTCATCAGGGTCACGCTCAAAGATCCGCCTCAAACTAGAACCTGGATATGGTTTTCCTAAAGCTTTAGCACACTCCTGAAAATACACCTCAACAGTGGCATCTAGTAAAGAGGTATTGATAGTGAATATGTTAGATTTAGTTTTGGTGAGAGCATATTGAGCAAGATATATCTTACGATTGAACTGAAGAACAACAATGACCCAGTATTGCTCTACGAATACTGGGTAAGAGCAAAAAGAAATTATGTTGCGATATTCAGCTCCACCACTCACAATTTGATGTACCGCAGTTTTTAAAGCATTCAGCTTGAGATTTTGCTCATAATCCTTTTGAGCGTTCGGATCTCCATAAAGTACATCTCTTTCTAGATCGATTGCCTCGAAGTGTTGTGCCAGCTTTTTTACGTCTGCAAATTGCTTAGGCATATAACCACAGTTTTCAGGTTCCAAGCAAATGGGATGACAATCATCTCGTTTTTCATTCAAAACACCAACAAGAAACACATGAGGTTCAAGGTTACTGGCTAACTGTGAAAAAATATTTTTAGCTTCTCTTTGAGCAGACCTCTGAAAAGAATGCTGATAGCCCCACATGAAGAGTTCAATGGTTTCCATAACTTTCAGAGATTTATCCTGATTTTTGATGCACAATACAGCATACAAGTTTAGCTTACGGATCAACTATTGTAAGTACTGCGCCAAGGTATAGCGATCGCTGAAAACCGATGATTCCCCCAACAAAAAACCACTCGACGATTGTCGGGTGGTGATAATGGCTTTCTCGTTCAGTAGGGCTAGTTATTAAGCTCTCGGTTTTTGGAAAAACGGCTTAGTTCTATCGCCGCTTCTTCTAGGTGTTTAATTGCCGAGTCGGGAACTGTCTTCTGCTCCAAATTTTTAACTAGAGCGTCTAACAAATCTTCAACCGAAAAACCCTCGCTTGCTAGCAACTTGATGAAATCTCCCAAGAATAGGTTCAGCGCTTCTATCCTGGAATCCCGTAAAGCATTACGAATTGATTGCTGTTCAGAGTCATAAATCATGGTTGCTCTACCTGGTTTAGTTGTTGGGTAAGAGCCGCTATCTTGTTTTGATGAAACTCAATCTCAGCTTGGATTTTAGCAAGGAGTTCTTCTGGCGCTAGTGGCAAGATTTCACTTTGGGCAATAACGTAACCGCTATCAGAGCCTTTATCTTTTATGACAACGTAAGCCCAAGGCTCATTACCAAAGTCAAAAGCCATCCCACTGTTTTCTGGTAGGTGTCTTATGCCAATGATTTCACCCTGCTTCACTAGTTGCCCAAGATAGTATTTGGGCTGTGTCCATTCATCCGGTAGGCGGATTGATAAATTTTGTTTGTAGTTAATCATGATTGAAATGCCTCAGTCAGTTGTTCTGTAAGAGCGGTTATTCTACTAGAGTGAAAGTCAACAAGAGCTTGGATTTTGGTTTGTAGCTCTGAGCTTGTTAATGGCGTAATCTCAGATTCAAGGAAATACTTGATGTCCTCAGCGTCAGCTTGTTCGTCAGGAAGCACACAATAGCGCCAAGTCTGTTTGTATTGATAAGCGGGTTTACTGCCAGCGTGATAGTATGTACAGCCAACGATTAAGCCCTCTTTAACCCATTGCCCCAAACGATATTTCGGGGGTGTCCAATCGCTAGGTATGGAGATTGATAGTTGTTGAGGAGAAAGAGTCATGCAAGATCGCCCTCACTCGTATTAGTAGGAACTTGAGCTACTTGACTCAACTGCTCGTCAAGAACAACTAAATTTTTTTGGTGAATCTCAACAAGTGATTTTTCGTAGTTGATTTCGTTTTCCAACTTTTCTAATGATGGCAACTCAATCTCTGACTCTTTAAGCTGGTCGGTATCATATCCCTGGTCATCAAGCAGCACAGCGTAAATCCATCCTTTTCCCAAGTCGAAAGCCCTTCTTGTCCCTGGTGATTGGTATTCAATCCCAATAATTCGACCTTTTTTAACTAACTGCCCTAAATGGTATTTGGGCTGTGGCCAATGGCTTGGAAAGCGAATGCATGATTTTTCAGCAATGATTTGTGGTGTATCTTCTGGCATAGCGTCACCTCGTTTATTGTTGCAGCCGTAACAGGCTAGTCGCAGGTTTTTAATCTTGTTGCTTCCGCCTTTTGAGAGCGGAATATAGTGGTCAATGGTTACTGTTTCTGGCTTCAGGTTATGCCCACACCAAAAACACTTCATCCCGTACTTGGCTATCAAGTGTGGGCGTTTACGATCTTTTTGGTGGTGACTTAGGCGACTGTACCGACGTAGAGGCTTCCGTTTTGGGCAGAAGGACGGAAACAAGGTAGCCAAGATATTTGCGAAAAAGTTTTTAAGCCTCATGCTTTTTCCTGGCTGATAAAGTTGCTTTTACAAGGTCACAAACCGTATCCGCAGAGTAAGAATTTACCCAGGCATAATTAACCAAACCGTCTAGCACTTCATCAAACGTAAAGCCTTGTCCTTCAAGGAAAGCCATGATTTGCGCCAAGCTGTTGCACACAAAATCATGTCTTTGTTCTTTGAGTACGATTTCAAGCGAGCCTGAATCTTTGCTCATGCTTATCTCCTCCCCTCGCCCCGTTGACAGATGGTATTTTGGCGGCATTCGTCGTTGGTAGCTTGCGCTTTTGGAGCAAAATACAGCACGAGAAATAAGACAGCGATTAGCGCTGTTGAAAAACTTTTCAGGATCATAAATTTCTGTTTTTGAAGCGATTACAAAGTAAGAAAGAGCGCCAAAATAGACGCTCGTTGATGATGGGATTTATGCTTTATGCTGCAAGAATGGCAGCGATCGCTTGAGTGTCAGATGTCCAGCGATCGCGTACTGTCGTGTTGCACGGCTGCGATACCCACAAACCATCTAGAGCATGGTAAAAAGTGCCAAGTAGGTTAATGCCCTTTTCACCACCCCAAACTCGGTAAAGCTTGCCGAATACATCGTCTGTAGAATCAATTTCGTATTCAGATGCTTCGTCTGATTGCTCAATGAGGTGAAGATTTAGCTGGAATTGGGTGATCGCTTGAGTGTCTAGGGTCGCTTGTGCCATGATAATGATCTCCATGAATAACGTGGATAGAGAAGCGCTTCAGTTACCAGCCGTGGCGCTTTCTCTATACTCATTATTGCAATTTGACTTTCAACTGTCAACATATTGACTTTCGACTGTCAGCAATCCATAATTTCAATAGGTTGAATTCTTGGAGGACAATAAGTTGAATGTTTGGATACCGGAGTTGGAAAACGTGCGAGTTTACGTTGACATATCTCGCTATTGGCTCACAGATGAGGATGGAAAACCAAAGTCAGTTAATTCCGTTTATGAGGAGATCAAGGGATCGCCAGATGAAGTGGGGCGTAACACCCTGCGCCTTGCTTTGGATGGAAATTTAGATAGAGGCTATTTCTCTAATCTTGTAAAACTAGCAAGGCTTTGCTCTAAGTGGTCTGGCAAAAAAGTTGCTCTTAGCGATTTGCTCAAGATAGAGGAGCAAGATGATTGACCCTCGGATTGGTAAGCGATCGCAACACTAAGCCATGCCAAAGCGTAAAACCCAGGATGAATTCATCCAAGAAGCGCAAGCCAAGCACGATCACTTCTATGATTACAGCTTGGTAAATTATTTAGGTTCAAGCACCAAAGTTAAGGTTATTTGCTCACATCATGGGGAATTCAGCATCACTCCTAGCCATCATGTCAAGGGCATAGGTTGTCGTAAATGTTTTGATAAGCGCCAGACTAATAGCCAAGAAAGTATCATTGCCAGATTTCGGCAGGCTCATGGCGATCGCTATGGCTATGGCTTGGTTATCTATAAGCGAATAGATGTCAAAGTTGTAATCACTTGTGCTGTTCACGGTGACTTTGAGCAATCCCCAGTTGCTCACATAGCAGGCTCAGGCTGTGTTAAGTGTGCAATAACGAGAGGCACTTTAAAAGTAGAAAAGTTTATTGAAAAAGCCCTTGCCAAGCATGGCGATAAATACGATTACAGTCAGGCAAAGTACGTTAACACAGCGACTAAAGTTACTATCATTTGCCCAAATCACGGAAGTTTTGAACAAAACCCCAGCAATCATCTTAAAGGTCACAGATGCCCTGAATGCGCCAGGGAAAATACAACTCAATCTCAGTTTAGCTTTGAATACAAAGGCGTTCAGTACCGTAGTATTAAGCACGCTTGCCAGAAGCTAGGCAAGGATTACTGGACTGTACTCAAGCGTTTAGAGACTGGCTGGACTGCGGAGGAAGCGTTTGACGATGCATCACGCGATTATTTCCAACACCCTTTCAAAGTGAATGGCGTAACTTACAACGGGGCGGAAGACGCTGTTCGTCAATTAAATGCCCCTGTTAGCGGACACACGGTTAGAAGACGTTTAGCACAAGGCATGACACCAGAGGAAGCCTTGTTTACTCCTTCTAAGTTAAGTTACAGCAATGGCGTTATTTACCTAGTAACCAATCTTGTAGATGGCAAGCAATATGTAGGGTTGACGACAACATCTTTAGATGAGCGGTGGGGGAGGCATTTAGAGCAAGTTCTCAGGAAAGATGCTTCTCTTGTGCATAAAGCGATCGCCTCATTTGGCAAAGAAAATTTTACGATTCAAGCTATTGATTCTGCCTCTAGCCCCAAAGAACTTAGAACCAAAGAACGCGAATGGATTAAGAAGTTAAATACTTTAGCTCCCAATGGCTACAACGTTACCATTGGTGGAGAAATTGGCGGATCTCCAGGAAAGCCTACAAGACTGCCTGGAGATCCGGTTCTTTATCCATCTGTTAAAGCAGCAGCAGAGGCATTGGTAGAGCGAGAGGGGATTAATTTAGAGGCTGCTGAACGGCGGATTTATGTAGGTCGATTTGATATCAAAAAGCCACACAATTTATCAAAAACACGAATTTATAGATGTTGGGACTACCTCGTTCATGGGGCGACTAATTCAAAATCCAGAGATTACACTGGTTCTACTATTTGTGAGCGGTGGAAAGATTTCAGAAATTTCTATAAAGACATGGGGGCAACGTATCAGGATGGTTTACGCCTCAAGTTAATCGATCCAAGTTCTCCTTATTGCCTTGAAAACTGTGTGTGGGTAAACCCCGAAAATAAGCACAGCAGGGTTTTGCCCAATGTTTCCTCTAAGCTTGGAGAAGTTGGAGAAGGTAATGGCAATTTTCAACAGCTTACACTTTGGGATTGGGCGGATGAAATAGAATCTCCTGGATAGAGGCGATCGCAATTAATGAGTTTTGCTTGCTCCCTTGTCCAAGTCAGCTAATCGCTTTTTGCATTCAGCGCTTAGTTCTTCCTTATCATTGGGGCTAAAGTCAGCTAATGCTTGCTTGGATCTGCACAATTTATTTTCTCGACGCTCTTGGTCTAGCTTTTCTTGATCTTCCTTAAACTTAAGCTCCATTTGATCGAGCCTCTTTACTATTTCACGCGCTTTTTGCCTTTCAATATCTATCGATGAAGCAGGAGAGGGTATAGGTGCTGGAGTTGAGGAAACGAGGGGATTTGAGGTGATTGAGGGAGCTTGCGATGCCTGCGGTGGGCTTTGCCTACGCACTCCCTTTGAAGAACAGCCGCTCAAGATACAAACTGCAATTGCAGCGCTTAAAAATGTCAGTTTCATTGGATATAGGAATTTTGGCTCTCTATTTATAGCTCCCAGGAGCAGCACCAAAATCACCATACCTGAAAAATTTTTCATGAGCCTGAACAGAGCGATCGCAAGTTTCGTCTGCTGCATTGGATACTTAAGTGTCCAAGCTCATTGGTATGCTCTTGAAGCGATCACTTTCGCTAGCTGAAAAATTTTTCATAACCGAGGGCGATCGCAAGAAGATAGCAGTGTGGACTCCTGTAGCTGTTACGGGCGAAAATTTGTGCCATTGTGGTTTACTGCTTTTTAATCTAAGCTAAAACTACAGTAGTATGCTTTGTGGAAAAACGGCTTTGTTGCACTTACCTGAGTCTGAGCGTGTAATCTATGAGCGCAATCCCCTTATTCAGGTTGCGTGTCAATTGCGGTTTCCACCCATACTTAAGATTTCTCGTCAGGAACCAGTTGAGTTTCAAGATGAGATAAGGTTTCAATACCCGCTTTTCGAGAGTATGCAGCCGCAAGTTCCATCTGAAATCTCCCAAGCAATTCAGCAATTGGGTATACCTGTGTTAAGCGATTTATCCTACAGTTTCAAATCTGAAGACCAGAGATGGCAGTTATCTATTACTAAGGATTTTATTACTATAAGCACATCCGCATACGAGAAGTACGAACTGTTTCAAAAACGCTTTAGAGAAGCTGTTGAGGTTTTCGAAAGAATATATAAACCATCTTTTTATACAAGGGCGGGACTTCAATATCAAGACTTGATTATTCGCTCAAAGCTAGGACTTGAGGATAAAGATTGGTCAGACTTGATTGGAAAAAATATTGCTTCTGAATTATACAATTCAGAGCTTGCACCCTCAATTGAGTCAATGATTAAGAACCTAATATTGAAGACTGAACACGGTCAAGTCAGTTTCAAGCACGGACTCGTTTCTGTGAAAGAAGCAGAAAAAAATAAGGACGAAATTGCTTATTTACTAGATGCTGATTTTTATATAGAAAAAAAAATAGATAGAGGCGAAAATGTCTGGAACATACTTAATCAATTCAACCAATCAGCTAGAAAGCTTTTTAGATGGAGTATCACAGATACCCTCCATAACGCTATGCGACCCCAGGCAGTTAAAACTACAGAAATATAGCGAGACTTCAACAGGAATTTCCGCAAAAAACTTTGTCCTTGATAGAGAAAGTGGGAAAACGCTTGTAATACAGTATCCATCGTTTGATTTAATGATGTCGGGTTCTTCTGTGTCTGTCAGAACTGACTGGAATCGTCTTCCTCGCCCCACATTAAGCGCACTACTAAAATGCTTGTTTATTCTCCAATCTCTGCCGGAATCTGCCTTGGAAGAAGCTGCTGACGAACTTAAAGGAATTTCTGATTTTTATTCCGATCGCTTTCCCCCAGCTAATCTACCTACTATTCCAGCTAGTAGTATCAAGGGTAAATTGAAATCTGCAAAAGTCAGACCGCCTATTGTTTTAGAATCATAGCTTGTTAAATTTAGTGCATGAGAAAACAAGCTATCTACCAACCGTCAACTAAATATGGCTCTATAAGGCAAGGAGAGATACTGACAAACGTGGTGCAGTATAACCCTGTTGCTAATGAACTATCACTAGAGGCACAAGAATTATCCTTTGAGCCAGTTGTTCATCCTTACGCAATTATTGTTACACAAGATTGTGATTTGGATTGGGATTATAGAGCTAGACAAAGTAGTAATATTCAATCGTCAAAACTGCTAAATTCTGTGATTTTATGTGAGATTGCAACAGCGCGAGAAGTTAGAGACATAGCAGATAAAAATACTATGAATAGTGGAGAGTGGAAACTTGTTCAATCTCACCGTCATGAAAGATTTTATTTCTTTGAAACAATTCCTGTTGAATGTGAGTTAGAACAAGTAGGTTTACCTGAGCTAACGGCTGATTTTAAGAAGGTTTTTGGAATTGATGCAGCAACCTTATACCGTCAAATTAGCTTAAAAATAACAAAGCGGCGGGCAGTTTTATCTAATCCCTACTTAGAACATTTTTCTAGGCGATATCATAGTTTTCATGGCAGAGTCGGATTGCCTTCCCAATACGAAAGCGAACGGGGAAGTTAAAGTTTTATCTTTAAGGGCGGGAAGTTGATTGAGTGGAGTAGACAAATCTGAAAAATTATTTAAATCAACTGATTCCCTTATGAAAAATTTTTCACATTCCCGCAGCCATTACCTGTCCCCGTGACATCCTATTCATCAAGTCCGCCGCATCATCAATCGGGTTAGCGCTGGAAACTGTTAGACTGCGCGGTGTACTAGCAACTGTAGCCATGCTTTCAATCAACCTATCAAGCCTTTGTTCAATCCCCTGATTAGCCATCTTCAGCGCCTCTACAAATTGATTGCCACTACTAGACTCACGCGGTTGAATACTGCTTGAAGTTAATACCGATTGCGTTTTATCAATTGGCGGAATGTCGGCTTTGGTAGATGTCGGAAATTTTGCTGACTCGCTTGGTAGCTTCATTCCATCCCGTTGTCGTTGGTAAGCATCAAACAGGTTTTCTCCCGGCTTGAGTTCGAGTTTAGGAATCTGGTTAACGTCAATTCTTGTCGGAAGTGCTAGTTCTGGAGATCGGTTTTTCTCAGCTTCCGACAAACTTATTGGTCTGCCAGCACGCTCACTAGTCTCTACCAAATCTATTGCAGCGCCACGTCTACGCCTTGATTCACCAGCTTGCAGGTTTAGAGCTTCCGTCCCTTGGGTGACTTTCTGCTCTTGGGTCGCGTTAGCAGCAATCTCAGGCTGGTCGTTGAGATTAGCCTGGGCACTGTCTACACGCTGATTGCTGAGGTCAATTTGCTTGTTGGCAATGTCGAGGTTAGTCTGGGCGGTTTGAATGGCCAGTGGGTCTTTTTTGGATATGGCAATCTTGAGCGCTCCCTCAGCTTCGTTTTTGGCTTTTTGGGCGGATAGTTGGGCAGCTTGAGCCTCATACAGAAGTGTTTGAGCAGCAATTTTCTGGCGCTTCAGATCATTTTCTAATGCTTTGCGTTGAAATTCCTGCTCTGCTTTCATGCTTAACTCTTTGATTCTGGCAATGTTTTGCTCAGTTTCTTCTTTTTTCTCTTTAATTTGAAGCTCGTAGTCTTCTGGGTTGTCTCCGCTACTGCCTTTTGTGACTGTGGCAGGTGTGACAGTCAGCCCGTACTGCTGCCCATAGCCTAGCTTCTTAAGTTGAGCCTTAATAGCTGCCTTAGCTTGAGGTTTAATGCTCGGATCTTTGAGCTTCTGTACCAATGCTTCCGCATCATCAGCATCAGCTTTTTGGTTTTCCAGAGGTGCAAGAGCAGCGTTAGATAACGCTTTGGATAGGCTGTTGCGGGATTGTTCTAATTTGCCAGTACGCTCCAAACTTTGGTTATAAAGGTCAAGTTTTGCTTTGGATTCATCAAGCTGACTTTGTTGCTTTTTGAAGCGATTATCCTCAGCTTGCATGATGCGTTGAATGTTATGCTCGACGACTTCCCGGTACTTCTCCTCAGCCGCAATTTTTAGGTCAATTAGTTGCTGGTTGCTTTGGGCTAGCTCAAGGTTAAGAGCCATTTCTTTTTCCGTGGCTTCTCGCGCACTAAGCACCCCTTCTCGTTGCAACTTCTTAGTTTGGGCAATCTTGGTTTTGATGAGGGCAATGTTACTAGTAGCTGCTTTCTGGTCAATGGAGTTTTGGTCAAGAGCAAATTGGTCTTGGGCTTGTGGCGTTAACCCAGAAGCTAAAAGTTTTTCTTTATTCCCAGTAGTGGCAGAAGTTGAAGAAAGTGCGATCGCACTTTCGGCTTTCTTGTTAACAAACTCAATATCTTTAAGTCGTCGCGCCTGAACTGTTTGCTGTACAGCGAGGCGGTTCTCTGCCTCTTGGCGTTCTGTGGCGGTTAATTCAGTGGATAAGTCACGCTGGCGTTTAGTGAATTCCTCGGCTGATACCTTGCCTTGTTCGTGATAAGCCCGTAGGGTAGCTAGCTGATCAACGATGTTCTTTTTCTGCAACTGACTGCTGTTGAGTTGAACTTTGGCAATTTGTTCATTAACCACTTCCTCTGACATCAGCCTAGTTGCCTGAGCGCCTTTGAGGAAGGAGATTTTATCATTCTCGGACTTTTGAATAGCAGCGCGAGAATTGGCGGCGGATTCGTCAAGTATTGACAGGGAAGTGTCTTGAATTACTTGTTGCAGCTTTCCTTTGGTGTCGGTGGTAGTTTGTTGAGCTTCGGCAAATTTTACCTTGGATTCACGTCCCGCTTTCAGCTTTTCTAATATCCCTTTGTCAGCTTCATCTGAAGTGTTTTTGAGGATATCGTCAATTTTGGCGATTGATGAATCTGGTGCTACACCTAGTCTCTTTAATGTTGATTGAAATTCTGGTCTATTGAGTTCTTTATCGTATGCTTTGGTTGCCACACCAAGAGTGCTTTCATCAGCAACAGCTGCATTATATTCATCATTAGCATTTAAGAATGCGAGCTTCTTGGTGGCTAAGTTATTACTGGAGAATCCAGCGATCGCTTCCTTGGTATTACCTAATTTACGTTGTGAAAGATTCTCCTTATTCTTCTCTTGTCCTTCAGCCAATGCCAAGTTCAATCCTCGTAGTGCTTGGGTAAATGCCCTTATTGGGTCAACTCGGAGTGAGGCTAAAGATGCGTCCAAATCAGCCTTAAATTCTTTGGTTGGGGCTGCTATTTCTTTAAGCCTAGTTTTGAGTTTTTCTACTGCCTCTACCCCTCCCAACGCGCTAACTGCCTTGGGATCGTCAAGAACCTCTAACAGTGCCTTAATGCTGTTAATATACTGGTCTGTTTTCGTCGAATCCAAGGTAATAGGTTTAGCAATTTCCGCACGCTTGTCATTAAGCTTTTTTATTTGCTCATTTTGTTCTTGTTGTTTTTGTCTGAATTCGGCAGGTACAGCTAAACCCTTATCCGTGAAATCCCGTTTGACTTGAGCTTGAGTAACTTGGCGTTGCTGTTCGGCACTTAAAAGCTCCGCATCAATTTTTGGTAATTGTCCTGTTTTGCCTGTGCCGTTTTTCAGTCCCTGCAATCGCACACGAGCCGCAGCTAAAAAATTCTTCGTTTCATCTGAAAGATCGTTAATATCTTTGATTGTTGTATCGCGCTCTAGCTCTCCAAAAGTTTGGAGTTTACTTGCCCCCTTAAGCGCTATGGCTCCTCCCGGTACATAACTAGCAGCCACGGCAGACAAAGCTGAGGTTACAGGATTGCTTTGTAATTTCTGTGCATTATTTCTGATGGGGCTAATTAAAAAATCATCTGCCAATTTACCAAAGCTATTTGAAGATTCTGGTTTACTAGCTTTTTTGTATGCGTTTGCAGCTTCCTCTGCTGTTTTCTTAGCTGCCTTAGCTGCCTCGTTAAATGATTTCACTAGGTCAGTATTTACGGCATCATTCAGCAGTTTTACAACTTCCAAAACAGCGAAAATACCAGCCGCCCATTTTACTGAAGCTGAATTATTGATAGTCTGTCCAAAGGCTTTCATTCCACCAGTCAATCCGACTTGTGCAAAATTGACTTTAATCATCTCAGACAAAACAGCGCCAAGAGCAGACAGCATCTTCCCTGACAAAGCTAGAGACACAGCTATTAGGGCAAATCCAAGCTCTCTGGCAACAGATGTGATTCCTTTGAGTACAACAGCAAAAACATTCAACCCTGCTGTAGCAGCTGGTGCAATACCTTCGCCTACACCTTGCTGCAAACTGAGGAATGCGTTTTCTACCCCAAATATTGCACTTTGGGCATTATTAGAAGCATCCTTAGCAGCATCGCCAAATTCAGATTTTAGCTGGGCAGCAAAGCGCGGCAAGAAATCCTCAGACAATATAGATCCCGTATCGAGTAGCCTACTGAACTCTGCCTCAGTTACACCCATTGCACGGGCGGCAATGCCCAAAGCGCCTGTCAGCCCTGATTCTGCTAACTGCTGGCGCATTTCCTCGGACGATAATTTTCCTTTACTGAGTGCTTGCTGTAACGCTAAAAATGCCCGTGATGTTTGCTCGCTACTGAGGCTTAATACAGTACTTGCGTCCGCCATTCCCAAAAAGAGTTCACGAGTACCCTTGCCTTCTAGACTCGTTCCTCTTGCAGCTGCTGCTAATCCCACAAAGCCCTCGGTTGAGGACTTCAAAGGGATTTTCAGATCCTCAACAGTCTTGCGGACAAACGCCAAATTCTGAGCGCCCCCAGCAGATCCCCCTGATGCGAAATTTAGGGCAGTTTTGAGGCGATCGAGTTCTACAAATGCTTTAAATGATTCCTGGGCAATGCTGCCAAAGAAATTCTGTGCCCACATTCCAATGCTGAATGCGAGGAAACCTTTGATTACCCCGCCCAGATTTTTGATAAGCCCGATCGCACCACCCGCCCCAATACCAATAGATTCCAAGAATCCCTGACTAGGCAATGGCCTGCCGATCGCATCGTAAACTTTCTCAAGTTGACTGGTTAACCTATCAAGTTGCTTGACCTGCTTCTCTGTTAAATCCCCAGGAGTTTCTAGGATTTTAGCTATGCCTTTGGTCGTTGCGCGGGACTGACGGGCTAACTTTTGGTATTGCTTTTGCTCAACCTTATCGCCACGCTGTTCGGCTGCGATCGCTTGAGTTTCTAGACTTGGCGCGATCGCGGTATCAACTTCTATCGCTAATTGGGAAGCCCGTTTTTTAACTCGTTTGGCAATACTGTTGTCAAGCGATTTGAAAATATCTTTGATGCCCTGGAATATGGAAGGACTTGGGGCAATTTCGCCAGAGTCTTGAATGCGATCTGGTAATATCTCTGGAGCTAAACCCTCCATGCCATATTTGCGTTCCAATTTGGCTGATAACTTAGCCCGTTGGCGAATGGTGTCGCGCTCGTTGTCGCGTTTGTCGGGGTTTGGAGCGTTATCTTCGCCCCTTTTGATGTTATCAGATTGAATATCTTCAACTATTTTGGATGTTGTTTGGAATCTATCTAGCTTGGCATTGAGTCCGGTTACAGTGCCTTCTAGTACTTCACTGATAGTTTCGGGCGACAGTTCTTTTTTGCCTTGGTTGATGATGTTAGCGATCGCTCTTTGTACTAGACTTGCGCCCTCTGTAATCCCAACTGCCAAACCTTCAGCGATAAATTTACCAATGCGTTCAAACACCTTAGACGGCGATCTAATCTCAGCTTCATTTTTGGCTGCTCCTTCAATAGCCGCCATTACCTGTTGAATTTGTTTGATGGGTTTTTGAGCAGTATTGCTCATACCACTTCCGATCGCACCTACTAAATTCGCTCCTAACCCCTCCCCTATGGCTGCCGGATTTCCAGTCTGACCAATCTCGGCTAATCCAATTTTCGATTGTTCGGAAATGCTTTTAAGTTGAGTCCTGACCCCTCCCAAAGACTTGCTATGTCCGGGAGTTAGCTGATGTTCGCTGCTTAACTGTTTAGCGATCGCCTCTTGTTCAGCCGATGCTTTTATTATCGACTCAAGCGCTAAACGTCTATCACTGACATCTAAATCTTGAGCAATTTTTAGGGCATCAGCAAGTGACTTTCTTGCTTTTTTGAGTTCACTGATAGCTTTTGGAGCATCAAGCGATGGATTTACATTACCTTTAGTGTTGGATTTTGATAAAAATTTATCTGGTGTAAGCTGACTTATTTTTTGGGCTATCTGCTCTCTACCATCTGCGGTTCCACCACCTGAACTAATCTCATTTAATAAAAGCTCTTTATTTGTATATTTGGTATCAATCCCCATGCGTCGTGCTAAATCCTTCACACCCTTAGCGTTGAGATTTGAAGCGGCGAATTTTCGCACATCAGCACTTGTTTTAAAATCCAGTCCTGGATTGTTAGTAGTTAAAGGCAATTCAGTTTTAGGTGAATCCCAGATATCGTAGTTTGACTTAATTGGCGATATTTTTTCTACTGAGGTAAGCTTCTTTTTCTCCAATTCACTCTGCAATGCTGCCTGCTCCTTCTCAATGGCAGACATTGATGATGCAAGAGTATTTCTAAGGGATTCTTGCAAAGCAATTATTTCTTCAGTAGGTAAGACATGAAGCGAGGAGCGTGCCTTGTCAAGTAGTGGCTTAAGCTCAGAAAATCCTTTTTCTAGTATTAACTTTTGATGAGCTAGAGATTCTTTCCCTTCTTTCTCTATACTTATCCCAGACGATAACGCTTCTTGTTGGACTTTAGTGTAATGTGTATCTACAGAGCTATTTATGCCTTTGTACTGACTTGCTGGAAGTGGAGCGCCCCTGCCAAACTCTGCTTCAAAGTTGTGAATTGCTCGTTTTTTCTCTGTCCGTTTCACTACCTCTGGTGAGAGTCTTAAGTCACCTATGTAAGCATTCGTCTCTAAAGTTCTTGATAAATCTCGTGATTGTCCGTGATTTTTTTCTGCATCTTCAAATCGAGTCGAGCCTTCAATTCGCCCACCTTCAATCCTTAGCTCCTCTGCTGTTGGCTGTATATTCCGAACAGAGTCAGCCGCATCTATCTGAGTTTTTTTGCCGAAACCATAATCAATCGCGTGGATTATTTCATGGGTAAGAGTGGATATATCGAGCGATGTTAAACTTCCAGACTGCGCTCTAGAGAATAATTCATTGCTTACCGATACTTGATTTTTTGTAGGATCGTATAACCCTGAGTAGCCTAGTTCTTGTTGAGTACCAGATGCTTTAAGTTGTGGGATGTCACGCGATTTAACCTTAATGCCTGCATACAAATCGGCTACGTCTTTAACAATTTCTCTGTATTCTCGTGGTAGCTCAGTCTCGGAGCGGTTGTTTGCTATATTTCTTTTTATTTCCTGCTCTTTCTTTTTGCCCTGCTCCCTTTGTAGTATTGCCCCTTCACTGTAGTATTCTTTCTGTTCCTGCACTACGGATTTGGGCTTTTGTGGCGCAATTTCGTTAAGATTGCCAACCTTGACTACTTCGTGCGATGCATTACTATACAGGGCGGGAATAGCTTTGGTCAGCCGAGTTTGTAATTCCTGGATATTTTCAGCTAATACTTCGTTAGCCGCCGCCAACTTCCTGTTTAATTTTTCAATTTCCTTGGCGGGATCGGCAAGTTCAAGCTTGTACAGATCCAATGCCTTGTTCGCAGCCGCCGCACGTTTTTGAAGTTTTTGAACTTGTTCAGGGGTAGCGTCTGGTGAAACGATCGCGGAATCTAAATTCGTCTTAGCAGAAGTAGCTAAGTCTGTTAACTTAGTAAGCTTCTTGCCCCGAATTGCTGTGCTAGTCTTGGCGTTGGTTTTGACGCTACCTTGGGCTATTTGAACAGATTTCTGGGCTGCTGCCATCTGTCCAAAAATTTCCATACTTTTGAGTAACTCTGCTGACTGAGAAGACAATTCTTGCTCAATTCCCAAATCAGCTAATAATTTAATTTGACTATTTAGCCTCTCAAAATAATCAGCACCAGTTTTCTTGAGAGAGGCAATAGCTTTAATATCTTGTTCAATGCTGAGATTTCCGCCCGCCAATACTTCAGAAAACTCAGCCATCTTTGATTTAATCGATGTCTCTGCTGCTCCCCTTTGTTCGAGTGGAAGTTCAGCGATTTTTTGTAGCCGGATTTCTAAAGCAGCGATCGCCTGTTGTGCAGCTTGAAGTTTTTTTTGCTTTTTGGCTAAATCCTCTTCTTTCTGCTTGATTAGCGGAACAATTTTCTTAACATCTTCTTGGTTGTTAGCGATATCCAAGAATTCACTAGCAGCCGATGCTTTGGCTTTCTTGGTTGCTTTAAACTGGGCTTCAACATCGGTGAACGCAGCACTGGATGACGCAACCGCCCTTTCTTCGTCTGTCGCCAAAGATTTAACAGCTTTCTGGGGAGATAAATTAATACTGTAAAGCTCAAGAGTTCTTTGCAACAACTCAAGCTGCTTAACTACGACTCCACCAATGGGATTGCTTTTGATTACCTCAACGATCGCCGATTGTGCGGCGGGAATGGCTTGTAACGACTTCTCTACAGCCCTTTGAGATATCAACTCCAGTGAGCCGATATTTTGCCCCAGTGTTGATTGGATAGCTTTAGATACTCCAGACCCCAGCTGAAGCCCCAAAGGTGTGCCAATGCCTTCAAACGCACCTCTGAGTGTAGCTGCTAACGGAATGGTGATTAGTGAGCCAAGTCCACCAAAGATAGCTCCCAAAAAGTTAGCTTTGGGCTTGGCTTTCTGGAATCCGTCTTCTATAGACTTGGTTATATTTTTTGCAAAGTCGCCAGCGTTTTGCGTAGATTTTTCAACTGGCGAAACGGGAGCTTGTACTTTGACTTTGCCGCTAATCCCACTAGCATCAATATCTACATTAATCTTAATTTTGGACTTCTTGAAATAGCTCTCAATTTTGTTCGTAACGCCTTTGAGTTTCGATTCATCAACTGAATCTAAACCCTGCATCAAACCCGCGATCGCATACTTACCAATGTCCCGAAAAACTTTCGACGGCGATTGAATTCCTAATTGCTTATTGACCGATCGCACCATCGAATCAATAGCCGATTTCCCAGCGTCCTCAACCCCAGAGAACCCTTGAGTAAAACCCTCAGCAGCATATTTACCAACTTGCTCAAACTGCTGTCTTACTTTCGCCTCATCGACTTTAATGTCAACTGTGACGGGAGAAATATTAGACAAGCGCCGCAGCTTTTCTTGGAAATCTTTGACGTTGGGCGCTAGGTCAATTTTGATGGGGTCGATGCTAGTTGACAGCTTCTTAATCTGCTGGTCAAAGCGGCTAGTATCTATCTCAAGGGGAATGAAGATGGGTTGTTGCGATCGCAATCCCTTGATTTGTCGCTCAAAATCTTTGGTATCCAGCTTGATACGATATGCAATCTGACCAGCATCTTGCTGTTGCAACTTTGTTAAGTCGCTATCGAACCGGGAACGATCCAGGGTTAGTTTGATTGAAGCGGAGCCAAGAGTTCCCATGATTGCGATCGCAGCATTACATCAAACAATGGGTTCCCCAATAAGTAATAAGTAATGAGTAATGAGTAATGAATCTTACTTATTACTTCACAGCCATGCTTCCAGCGCTGTCTCATGAAAAATTTTTCATGAGGTAACTGCAAACTCTCCATCCAGCACCCAAACTTGACCTAGTTCCGGTACTCTGACAACCCCGCCATCTGTAGAGATCGCCCCACTCACGCCATCAACAAACCCCAAAGAGAACCGCACCAATCCGTCATCAACAACCGGCTGTAGCAGTACCAAACCCTCACCAATCCACACAAGAGGCGTGCATGGATCGCTATTACGGGATTTAGCAAGTTTATCCACAGGTGCGATCGCTACACACCATCCAGGCAATTTACCCGCGTCAGCCAACGCAAAGAAGGCATTAGCAGCTGTGGAATTAATGCGATCGCCTTCATCATCAGCAGGAGTGAAGTAGAAAAAGTCACTCGGCTTTGCCGCCTCAGACTTCGGATCGCGGTTGGAGTTGACGAAGCACGATGTCAGAGTGGCGATTCCCAACTCAGCCAGATGCAACTCCTCACGATGCAGTTTAGCTCCGTAATGCAGCGCTTGCAAGATTACCCAGGTTGGTTGACTGCCAAATCTTCCTTCGCTGAATCTTTCTTCTTGCGGCCAGTAACGGCGGACTCGCCAGTAGATTTCTCCCCAGTCAGGATCTCTGGGGTCGGTATCGAGTTTCCCAATTCTTCTTCTGTGATTGGGGTTGCTTCTGCGGGCCAGCCAGCTTCCTCGTTTTTGGCGAATTCAATAATCAGAGTCAGTAATTGCGGATGAACTTGATTTGGATCGCCAGTATTTTCAAGCTTCCAATCCGGTACTAACCGTTGAATTACGGCAGTAGCCAGTACTAGGTTACGTGCGCTTGCTGTTTCGTCCATCAAGTCTTGGAAGGTTACAAACTCCTCTAAATACTCTGCTAGCGACTCGCTATCACCTTGAGTCAGGGCATTGTAAATATCAATTACTTTATTACCTGATTTAGTGGCGATATCTTTCGCTAATTTCACAGCAGCAATGCGAATATCTGTTAGGTTGGCCGATTTTATAAATAGGCGTTCATTGGGGCTGATGTCGCCGTATTTAGGTATCTCCAAAATGCCAGTAACATCGTTGCCGATAATAGCTAGTTCAAATTCTTTTGGCGTTGTCTTAAAAGGAAGTTTAAGCATTGTCAGTTATTAGTTATCGGTTATCAGTTAACTGAGTTCCCGATTGCCAATAAAAAGGTGGCTGGCTCACCACCTCACAAGGAGACAATAAAATTTAATCATAAATAAAAGCTTACAAAAAACGGGTGTCCATGAACACCCGTAATTCCTATTCCAATAACAAGAGTAATTTAAATTTTAAGTATTATATTGCGCTTGCTCTTTGTGCTAATAGTATAAAAGTTAAGTGTCAATCATTGATTTAGAAATGCCTGAAAATTTTAATATCTCGCCAACTTGCTCTCATACAATCTTTCGTTTCTGCTAACCCCCAGATTTCAAGCAGAAAAACAAGAAACGCCTCGCACAAACGCAAACTTTCTTTAAGCCTGAAATAAACCCACCAATAAACCCAAGATAACGGGTAAACATCTGTGCGGACACAAGTCACGGTAAAGCGCGCCTTACTTGAATACACTACTTTGTATTTCCAGGGAATAGGATGTCGATCACAAAGAGATATATGCTCCACTTCAAAGGGAGTACTCGCAGGATAACTGCCATCCCAAACCCACACCTTTTTGCAGGTTGTAATTACAGGAACTGCCATCACAGCATGAGGTGGAAATGCCCACCAATTGCCATCCACTAGAAATGGATCTCTATAATTATGGCGATCGCAATACTCTTCTATTGATTCACATTCAACTTTGAAGCCTATTGGATTCATGACAGAATTGTATAAACTTTTTTTATATTTACAGTAAATGTTAGAAACTCGCCAAGAACATTTAAGCTGGGCGAAACAAAGAAGTATTGAATATGCTCAATGTGGCGACTTGGTTAAAGCGATGAACTCCATCGCTAGCGACTTGCAAAAACACCCAGAAACCAAAGGGCATCTAGCGCCTGAACTCGCGTTGCAATTATACATATCTGGAGAAATTTCTACTCCTGAACAGATGATTAAATTCATTGAAGAAATCAGTTGAGATGTTAACTTGTCCAGTGAGTGACTGGACATATTAGAATTGTCCAGTGAGTGACTGGACAAGCTAACAATGACTGGACAAACCGTCAAAATATCTAGCCTGCAAGAGCGCTACAAACTGAACTCTAGGCAAGCCGTAAATAACCGAATCAACGGATTAAAGATAGATCCAGTAGCCCGTGGGGAAATATCCGCCGAACAATTAGACCTACTGGACAGACTGGACAAGCATATTCGGGGTGGGGGTGCGATCGCCGATTTTCCGATTCAGCCAGAAGTCCAAGTGGACAAACTAGACAAACTCCCACAACCAGACATTGAGTTTGATGCCAGTGGAATGAGCGCCATCAACGTTATGGCAGAGTTAATGGAAAAAATGATGTCTTACACTTATGCAAGGGATTTATCACCATTGGCTAATTATGAGGAACTAGAGAAAGCAGTCAAATTTGAATGGTTGCTACCCACATCTTTAGTCAAAAGGCTGACAGGAGTTTCCCCAAAAACGACGCATGACAGTGATACTTTTGTTTGCGGAAGCTTCGCCTTTACCAAGACATGTAAAATTGGGCGTGAAACTGGCTGGGAGGTAACAAAGCAAGTGGTTAGCCTTGACTTAAAACAGCTGTTTCCTTTCCGCCAATCAACTTAGCAGCCATGCCTTGAGCATCACTTGGCAAGTAGTCTTTACCAATGCTCAAACTAGCTGCCAGAACAGCTTTTAGTTCATTTTCTGGCAGATATTCAATCACCAGCGCGATCGCTTCCTTCAACTGCTCAGAAATGTCAGTCACCTTCACATCAATAATCTCAGCATCCACCGGGTCAAGCGGTTGAGATTCAGGAACCAGTTCTTTTTTGAGGAAGGGAATCTCACCCTTGGAAGTCTTGCAAAGTATCACGTCTCCTTTGCTCAACTCCTCCTTAACTTCAACTGTCTCCCCGTAGCACGGGTGCGATGGGAGTGCTACCTTATACTTTGTTGTTGGTTCTGGTGGCGGTAGTTCTGGTTTTGGTTCGGCGGCTGCTAGAGCGATCGCAGTTCTTAATGAAGGCAGTACTAATTCGGCGGTTGTCTCACGCGTGGGACAAGCTGCAATAATTTTATCCCACTTGGAAGCGATCGTAATTAGGCGGTAAGCGTGGCTACGAGAAAAATTACAATTCTCCTCAACCCAGGTTTTGAATTCTCCGTAAGCTAAAGCACCTTTTACAATAATTAGTGATTCACCTATTTGTCTGTCGCTCAAAAGCGCAAGTTTTAAATATTCAATTCCGTCTTGATACAATTGCTTAGAACGCTCAAAATCCTTGTTAATGTTAATAGCTAATTCAGTTAAATTCATAATTCTTCTTGTGACAACGATATACGTAGCTTGACCAATCCCAGGTTAATATAAGCCTTGATTTTTTCAGGAGTTGCTTTTTGGCGTTTGGCAATATCTTGAATTGAGTTGTTGCTGAAAAATTTTTCAACAATGGCAGTTCGCTGATTAGCTTGCAGCTTGCTCAAGTGTTTTAACACCGCTTTATCATCAACCTCATCGTCATCAGCTTGCATGGGTTCATGCAAAAGCTCGTCTAAACTAATAGTTATATTGCTATCTAAAGCTTCTATTTCACGCCATTTGCTTTCACTTATACCTAGCCCCAATGCGATTTGTAAGGCATCTGTTTCTCTGCCCAGAGATGCAAGCGATCGCTGTAATCTTCGCACCTTTGCCTTCGTTTCAATAGCGGTGCGCGGCAGTTTTACTGATTGCCATTGGTCACGGAGAAAATGTTGAATTTCCCCTTGAATATAGGGGATAGCGAAAGAGCTAAAAGCATTTCCTGTGCTGGGATCAAAGCGATCGGCCGCTTTGATTAACCCGATATAACCTAACTGATATAAGTCTTCATAAGGCTCCCGGCACACCTGAGACATCCGGTGGACGACCTTATGGACTAATTTCTCATTTAATTGAGCTAATAAATTCCGTTCATCAACAGCGATCAACCGCATAAGCTTGCAACCAAATATATTAACAGGGTATTTGGTGGCAAGTAATACAGTCATTGTAGGGAGTACGGAAAGTTGATATTTACTTCATAAAGTGAATAGGAGAGCAAGGCTTAGGTAATTCCTGAGTCCTATTGAGGTCAAATCCAAATTCGGGTAAGAATACTCCGCTATAAAATGCGATCATTATCAGTGTTTGCAAAATCCAAAGAGCGGCATAAAATTCAATTTTCATAGTTGGAAAACTTTTCAACTTCCCCAAGCATTATCATGGCTCACAGCCCAGTAAGTAACCTTACTCGCTAACCAGTTAATTGCTTGACTAGTGCCGTCTACCTGGTCATCATTACTCCCATTGGGGAAGGTGCTAAATTCACCAACAAAATCACCCACCCATGAAGCGATACTGGGGTCGGGGAGAAATACATTGCCAGCTTCAACAAAAGGTGCGATCGCAACAGCCCGAACTAACTTCCCACCTTCTGGCTCAATGGCAATTAATCCTGGTATCTCGCGCTCCAGCATACTAATCACGGCTGGGCCATTCGCTTTATCTTCAATAAGTTTGGCGGTGGAGTTGGGATACTTGGCTGATAGGGCGCGAATTGCTGCGATCGTGGCGTTGATGTCCATGCGATCGCGTACCTGGTCGAGTAGGTAAAATTGTCCACCCCGCTTACCCCAAACCTGCCCGACTACGAAATCGGATTTTTTAGAATCTTTGAAGGTGCAATCCCAGGACTGAATAATTAGCTCAAAATCGTCCGGTGCAACCAAGTAATACTTCCACCAAGAGCGCTTGAAGTGTCCACCGTCAGCAGGTGCGGGTCGCTGCTGGTGTTGACCCGCATAGCCATAAGAACCGAGTGCTTTCTTTTCCTGCTCCAATATCTCTTTTGAGAAGCGCTCTGGAAACATCAGTTCATCTGGCTCTGTCCTGGGGTCAATCCAACCTAAAGCAGTTGGTGACTGCGCTTTTTCAAATTCTTGAGGGATGCACAGATGCTGCCAGCCGCCTTGCTTTAAAACGTGTCCAGCTAAGTCATCGGTGTGTAATCTTTGCATTATCCCGATTCGCACAGACGATCGCAGATCATTTACCCGGTTCCTGATTGCGCTATCCCAGCGATCAATAACTCCCTGTCTGATAAGCTCAGAATTAACCTCTTGGGCATCGTGCGGATCGTCCCACAGAAGGCAATCCCCGCGATCGCCGGTGATCCGGCTGTTGAAACCAAACGCACTGCGTACACCGCCTTTGGTATTCCAAAAACTCGTTTTAGAATTATTGTCATCTCGTAACTTCCAGTCTGGTGAAAAGCGCTTCTGATACCAATCGCTCTCAACTACATCTCGGCAATAGACACTATCTCGTAACGCAACGCGGGGATTAGCTGAAAGGAAGATAGCTCTCCATGAAGGGCAAATCGTCCAAAACCAAGCGGGTGTGCAAACAGACACTACGCGACTTTTTAAACTCCCTGGCGGGACGTTGATTAAAAGGTTTTGAATTCGCTGGACGTAATGCGGATTTGTTTTATGCTTAAACCAATCAAGCAGGGTTTCTTGGATATGCCAGCACATTGCATCAATGTGCCAATTCCAGAGTAGTTCCGTACTAGGTTCTAATGTCTCCCAGCTTTCTCGAACAAAGTCTGATAAAGAAAGAGTTATTTTAATTGTCTGCGATGCAGCTGCATTAACAGCAGCTTGCTCCCACTGCTGTCTAACGCTTATGCTCTTTTTTGCCACGCATTGTTTAACTCAGCTAAAAATTCTTCAGGGCCAATACCAAGCTCAATCACGCGTTCGACCAAATCAGCCACCGTCTCAGGTTTCAACTTACGCTTGAGTTCAATGAGTTTTACAAGCGCTGTTGCCATACTCCCTTTACCCATTTCCGCGCCTGGTAGTGAAGCATGAATATCAGCGATCGCACTTTCAACTACCCAAACATCATCCAGTTCCTCACTCGTGTCGCGCCGCCTAGCAGCTTCCCGTAGCTTCGTCCCTCCAAGTTTCTCATACGGCTTTGGCTGCAATTGAATGACATTACTGCTTTTGCCTAATTGTCTGTGCAAATCCCAATTACCATCTTTTGCCCAGCGATCGATAGTGCGACGAGTGACACCAAGGGCAGCAGCTATTTCTTCTGGCGGTTCACCTGTAATATACTTTGCTTCAGCAAGTTTGATTTTGTCGCTATCTTTCTTCCTGGACATTATTGGACAATATAGAAATTATGATTTTATAGACAAATCCAGGATTCCCTACTGAGTAGCGATCGCAACCTTTTTGTCTGATTTGTCTAACGATTTTTTTATGAGTAATTTTCCCCCAGAACGCATTGAGGATGCCCTAAAATTTTGCTGCTGCTCACCCTATCAGAACCGCCAAATTTGCATTTACGCCGGGGGAGGGAGCGCAAGTCAGCATGATATGTATTGGGCGTATGCGATTTACAGCGAGGCTGGCGATCGCATTGCCTACAATAACCTGACAAATTGCTTGGATGTAGACGATGGGCTAAGGTTTTGTGAGACGCTAATTGACAGATTGGACGCACCTTTGAGCTACGAGGATGTGAGATTGTGGCGCGATATCTGTGAGTATCTAAACCGATGGCGATCGCCTCTCCCCTCACACTTTTTGAACATCGCAGTTCCAGGATGCAACTATTTGGTTGACTACGATCGCACCCACAGGCAAAAGCTTTGGGATAAATTCAAAATCCAGCTAATCACTTATGAAAAATTTTCCAAGAAGCATGAGGGTTGGAGGCTGAAAGGCAACTGGGAAGATAAAATCGATTTCCTAGAGCAGGTTTACATCTTGGGGCGCGATCCTGATAGCCTACCTTGCCCTTGGCTGGATAAGTGGGAGAGGAAACAGCAAGCTAAGAAGTATCAGGAATTGGCGGATGCTTTGAGTGCTGTAGAGCAGAGATTAAATGTTATTCATAGCTGCGATCAGTGGACGCAAACAGGGACAATTGACTACCTAACAGACAGCCCAGATATACTTAAAAGTCAGTTAGAAAACCTAAGTTATCGTTGTAGGGAAGCTAAGGGTTTGTTGTCAGAACTATTAAGAAATGAACCAGATTGAGAGATTTGAAGGGGATGGCTACACGCTGCGTCTCTGGTCGGATGCTGTGTATGAAGTCAGTACGAGCGCGATTAAAAGTTTGTTGAACCTAGCAACTCAACGACTGGAAATTCAATTAGAGATTGATGCTCGTTATCATGGTGGCGATCGTCTATGGTGGGTTCGCTTTTCTTGGCACTCAGAACTTTCGGGACGACAAGGCTTTGAGCAAATTTTAGATCAGAGCCAGATTATATGTGCCAATGCCATATTTCTTGAGCGTTTAGCATTCGATCTTAGCGATCGCATCAGAAAAACCATCCCTCCCGATGACAGTCAAAGCTGGGTTATTGTCAACCACAGAGAGGGCTTTCTAGCCGGAATTCATCAGGCAGGAAAAACGTCAGTTAATCTGATTTTGCGTAAGTTCGCGCGACACATAGACTTCACCACTAACCCCACAGGAGTGACGATTGAGGCATTCAATCCCGGTAACGCCATTCTAAGGGGTGACAGTGTAGAAGTTGGTGGAATGTTGCTGCAAGGTAAATTACTGGAATCGCTCGAAATTGGCGAAGAAAGTTGGTTTCGTTTTTCTCCTAACACGCAGCAGGTGAATACGTCCGGTAGCTCACCAGACGAAATCCGCATTACCTTCACCACCCGCCCAAGAACTGACAAACGGGCTTACATGGAGCGAATGAGGCGAATGTTCGAGCAAGGGCAAATCGAGATACCCAGAAGTGGATATTTTGACCAAATTTTGATGGATTATCCCAGACAGCCTGGAGACAGAGCAAGGATAGTAATGCCATGTCAACAGCCAAGCGCTGAAATAAGATTTACTGAGCCATCTGGTGTGCCATTACAAGAATTGAGAGGGCATCTCGAAGTGGTTAGACAAGAAATCATGTCTCCAATCGCAAACGCAATAAACGCAATAGGCGATCGCACCTGCAAATATAATGCAGGATCAAGAATGTTGCGCTGTGCTGTCAACCCCTGTGGCCCGTGCGAAGGGTGTAATGATTATGAAAAAATTTGATTGGTTTACGATACTAGGGATAATCGCTATTACCGAAAACACCATCCTCATGATTGCCCAAGGTGGCTGGTTGACTGTTGCAGGAGTGATATTTGGCGGGATTTGGGTATGGGTGGCGTATTGGGGCTGGAAAAATAGGCGACTGGTTCAAACAGTTGACTATCTCTCACGCAATAGGGCAGAAGTGGAATCTGCTAACTCTTGTCTTCGTAGCCTAGCCGAAGCTGGAATAACGATTGCCGAGGCGATTGAGGCTTGTAGCCGCCACAGTGAATCTCGTGGTTTTGTGGGGGATGTGAGTTGCAAGTGGAATGCGCGATCGCCCTATCTCCGGTGTGCTATAAATCCGAGTGGAGAGTGCCAGCAATGCAAGGACTATGAGGGGGTTTGAATTTATGAACTATCAGCAATATCTAGAACTCAAAGGTGAACCGCCCGTCAAGCTTGCCGATGGGAGATTTGGGCTACTTGTTCGAGGTGATGAACAAGAAGCTGGAATTCAAGTCCCCGGAGAGGAGCAAATTAGATGGATACCGTTAGCATCCATTGAGATTGTCGGCGATGGTGCGTTGATTGAAACAGCAGACACGAATGAGAAGCTTTGACGGATATCGCCACAGAGAAGCATTCTGCCTGATGAAATATGCTGCTGAGGATGGCAGTGAGGTGGAGTGGATCTGGAACTCACGCGACGGTGTGACACCATTTTGTGTGAGTAACCGCGCTGGGGGCAAGATGCTAAAGCACATTGACTGGTATTTAGACCGTCGCATCTTGGATTATCAGCCACTAGCGTGTGAGCGCATCTTTGTTGACTTGTCGCCCGAAAGAGCAAGACAGAGGGCACAGCACCGAGTAGAGTTTTTTTGGGATAGGGATGATTGCGCTCATATCCGCGAAATGTATGGCACAAAAGAGAATGCGGTTGAGGGGTTTATCGCCGATTCCAGAGTAGGCGAGGCTCCCGATTTGGTAGAGTTTAGTAGCCTGTCCATCACCTAGTAACGATACCTCAAACCCATCTCAGCACAAATAGGAAACAGTCTGATCGCCATAGCTTCACCTATCTTAATCCCGTGATCAGCCACTGTATCCAGCCCCCATTCAGTGCCACCTTTGTAAACTGCAAAATCCTGGTTAAACCCGATTCTAGCTACATAGCAATGTTCGCCCCGGCTAACGTAAAGTCTAGCCCCTGGCTTGATATCGCTGATGGTTGCTTCTGAGGTTCGCAGGTAATTCATAAACCAAGGTAGTTGCTGCTGGAATCTGTGGGGTTAGCGTGTAAATATTGATTCGTGGTCGATACAGAGCTATGCCCCAACGTATCGCGTACCAGCGCCAGGGGAGCGCCTTTGGCTATGGCATGAGTCGCATGGCTATGCCTCAACCAGTGCGCCGACACTTCTGGGTTTATCCCAGCAAGAGTTGCTGCCTCTTTAATTATCCGATGAGCTGCCATCCGGTCAATAGGCAAGCTTTTGCTGTTGGTAAAAACATACTCTGTGGCGCGTAGCTGCTCTAGCTCCATCCACACTGCTATTGGTACTAATACCGTTCGCATTTTAGAGCCTTTACCTAATACAGTTACCTGAATTTCACCACTGTCGCGCTCGTGAAAATCAACCCACTTAAGGCGACACGCTTCACTTACCCGCATTCCTGTAGCGTACATAAGCTTCAACAAACAACGTGATCGCACTGGCAATGATGGGTGGTTGATTAATTTTAATACCTCAGTTTGTCTGAGGATGCGTCCTGCCAACGAATTATTAGCTTTGGGGATACGCAGTGCAGCTGCTACGTTGAAGCGGATGTAATTAAGCTTGGCAGCAAAAGTAAAAAGTGACTTCACTACATTTAACTTGGTACGAGCAGAAGATTCCTTGATGCCAAGTTCATTAAGATGTATAGCGTAAGCTTGCAAGTCTTCAAGGGCGATTTCCCCCAATGACTTACCCACGTAATTTAAAAAGTATTCTGCGTTTCGACGGTAAGCTGATGCTGTAGTGGAGGCCGGTCTGCCGTGCAACCACATATTCATTAAAGTTTGGTCGCTGGAAACGCGAGATAGTTCAGACAATTGTGTTTGGCGCAAGTGCTACAAAGCAGAAGTTCCCTTGTTTTTATTGGCGCGAACATTTGTCCGGTAATGTAACAAGTCCCCATTCAACATAGGGACTTTCATTCTCAAGCCGCAATCTTCAACTCTTCAAGGCCACCCGCGACTTTTTCCTTAAAAGCTTTTCCAGCCGAAAACCCAGGCACACGGGTCGCCGCAATCTCCATCTTTTCATTGGTTTTCGGGTTGCGTCCTTCACGGGCTGCTCTATCTCGTGGATTGAAGCTCCCAAACCCCACCAACGTCACCTTGTCGCCACTGGCTACAGCTTCAATAATCGCTTCCAGCGCAGCAGTCAAGACCGCATCAGCTTGTTTTTTGGTAACACCAGTTTTGTCAGCGATCGCATCTACTAATTCACCCTTGTTCATTTTCATACCTCAAAGCACTGGAACAAAGGAACTCTAGCACTGTTACCTCTTTACAGGGAAGGGGGAAAAGGAATAAAAATACTTGCGTTTTATGAATATTAACAATGGTGAATTACTCTCGCGGCTGTTTGATGAGCCAAAGCTGGTAACAGCGCTAAACCAAGTGATACCCTATATTTCAGTATTTAAGGAACAGACTATCTTAAATTTAAGGTGCGCGAGTATTTCATCGCTTTTGACTCTGCTGCGATATCGCCAAGAACTTTTTCTTAAATTAAAGCCACTTCTAGGCTATGAAATATGTTTAGAATGTGAAGAAACTGGAGCGAATAATATGGTTGCAATTGCAGAAAGAATAGCCGTTGATAATAGCGCCACAAAAACGAGATTCTTGAGCCTAGAAACGTTGGCAAAGGCCACAAGCACATCGCCAACTGAAGTGAAAAAACTACTTGGCAGAGCTAAAGAAGTAATTCACCCGATGGAAGACGGATCGGAGATGATAACCGAAAACGCCTTTGATAGTGTGGTCTTGCAATGGGCAAGGTCTTTCAAGGATGATACATCTTCTATTACTACAGCAATAACAGAGGCTCCTAGCAAGGCAAAAACAACTCGCAATTCTACGACAAAGCTATTAACTCAAAAACTAGCCTCCGATGACATTGCCAAAATTAAGGGGGGGAAATCCGCAGGTTCTGCTAACTTAACCCTCAAAGGGATTCAAATAACTCTTGAAAACTTTTTCAACAAGGTGCGATTAGAGGATACGACCATTGTTGATGCAGTTTCTGCCTTTATTGAAGGCACAAGCGAATTTGGAATGGCACTTAGAAAAGAGCTACTAGCAGCCTACAAGCGCTCATTCAAGGGTTTAGACATCTCAGAAGTAGAAACAAAGCTTATTGCTGGAGCTAAAGCTTACCTGGAAAAAACAAGCACTCCAGAAACAGAAGAAGTTCAGAGTTAATATATAGATGCAATTAAACCTATCTCTTGACGAAAAAGGGCAAGGATATAGGCTGCTAGGCAGACGGTTGATATTTCTCGTTAGCATACCGATAGCTGAAAAATAGCAAATAAACGGGGATGCGATCGCCTAAACCTTACAAAATGCTTGTTGGGTGCGGACAGGGCGATCGCTTCAATTAGGCTCGGCTACGTGCTTAAGGCAGCGTCCGCACATTGACCAGCGCATAGGTTTTAATGATCAAATTTGTTGCAGCGCTGCAAGGCGGTGGAAATCTATACGGATTCGGATTGTCGGAAGCCAATCTCAATAGGTTGGAGTTCAACGATGAACCTATATTTTTTGACTTCGGCTATACAGGGCATCCAGAATTATTTGGATTGATTTTATACTTTGGCGAATTTGAAGAACCCTCTGAAATTGCTACAAATGCTGATGCAGTTAATGATCGCTGTATTCCTTTTATTGACGAAAAGCATGGCGTAACAGGAGAAACGTTAAGAGTTTTCCCGATCGCAAAAAGAACCATGCGGGAATTGAGAGGAACACCATTCTGGAGCTTTCAAGCTAAGACTGAAATCACCAGTCCCAATGATATGCAATTGTTTCTTTCTGGACGAACCGAACAGGAGATTGAGCAATACTTTCAAGACAAGGGATTGATCGGATCTCGGACAAAGCGGACATATAAGGGATTTAGGAAGCGTTAACAATTGAGTTTGTAACCTTGCAAGCCCAACATGAACTTCTTGAGGGAATTTTGGCTACGTACACTCCCTAGAAGTGATGTAGCTCTTGCCTCCCACCAATTCCAACAATCTACCCTCGACCCTCTCCCTTGCGGCTGCTGCATATTCAGGCAATCTGCTTCTGCTGCTTGATTGCTGGAATAATTTGGAAGGGCGAGAGAGGGCTTATCTTCCCAAAGAAACCAAGGAACCGCCCCAAGCCTGGAGCGATCGCATCCGCCGCACCACTTTTGACAATCGCTTCGAGCCTGCAATCAAAGACTACGCAGGACTTTTGAGTGTATTCAGCCTCAACGATGATACCGCCCAAAGCATCCTGGATAACCAGAATAACATCGACCTGATGGGCAATGACCTCTGGACATTTTTTCACGAGGTTGACCAATATTGCTTGCGCGATGGCTGGTGTGGGGTGATGGTGGAACACCCTCCCGAAGACCCAAATATCAATTCTCAGGCGGATTTATTGGAGAGCGATCGCCGCCCATACCTGGTTTTAGTTGACCGCCGCGATATTCTCAACTGGCAAACAACCAAGATAAATGGCAAACCCCAGTTAACGCGAGTGACTATCCGCGAAACCCGATTAGAGCCAGATGGGGATTATGGCGAGAAGGAAGCTGTTTACTATCGTGTGCTGATTCCAGGTGAGTACTTCGTTTTTCAGATCATTGAGGGCAAGGGAGAAGCACAATTACTACTGGTGGAACAAGGGACAACGAGTCTTGCAGAAATTCCCCTGGTTTATTATTCGGTAACTGAAAGCGGTTTATTCAATGCCAAAGCGCCGTTTCTGAATCTGGCAAAGCTCAACATTGAGCATTTCCAGAAACGCAGCCAGTTGAATGAAGTGCTGAGAAAGTGCAACTTGCCAGTACCGGTGCGGAAAGGTTTAATCAGAACGGTAGATGACATAAAGAAAGTCCCCCCATTGGTGATTGGCCCCAACTCGGTGTTAGATATTCCGGCGGATGGGGACTTTTTCTTTGCTGAACCTAGTGGTGTGGCGATCGCAGCTTCCAAGGACGACATCAAAAACCTAGAAGCCGCGATGGACAGAATGACTCTGGACTTCTTGACCAGTGGTGAACATCAAAAGACAGCCACAGAAGTGCTTTTGGACTCTACCAAAACCAGCGCCAACCTCAAAGGCGTGGCCCGCCGGAAGGAATCAGCGATGCAGCAGATTTTTAAACTTTGGGTGGCTTACACCGGGGAAACCGAGGGCGGCGGCATCACCCAGGATGAAGACTTACTTTCTGTGCCACTGACCCCAGAGCAGATAGATAAGTTAGAATCCCTCGCCAATCTTGGATTCATTAGCCAGCGCACACTATTGCTGCTACTGCAACGAGGTAAAACATTGCCCCGACAATTTGACATTGATGCTGAGGTGGCAATGACTGAGAAGGTTCAACAAAAAGATGAGGTATTAGCGGCGTGATTTTAGAGAATCCCCAGCAGTCTTGCCAGGAATGGCAACGCATTCTCAAGCTTCAGGACTGGGAGGTGTCAGTTATTAGGGATCTGCGGGTTAATAGTATCCCAACTAGACGGGTTTCGACTGCGCTCAACCCTCAGCCATCGAGAGTTGAGCGCAGTCGAAACTCGGTTTACTGGTACTTTATTTTTACGCAAGTCCCTTATCGCCTCTATCGACTCAATGGATGAAGCCGAGGGGCTGGTCACTTGGGATATAAACAAGAAAATTGCTGACATCAAGCTAGTTAAACCCGAAGAGTATCCATTTGATCAAATGCGCCCTTATGAGATGGAAGCAGTGCTGGTTCATGAATTGCTGCATCTGCATTTTGCCCCTTTTGATGCCAAGACTGGAACTCCAAAGGGAGTAGCCCAGGAACAAGCAATTAACGCGATCGCCCACGCATTGGTGAAACTCAAAAATGCGTCACAGCAGCCCACTCTATGACTTACAGACTCATATCCCCAGAAGGCAAAATCGTGGAGTTTAAGAGTGTTACTCGTTTTTGCCGCGAACACGGATTAAATGTCGCCAATGTCTATAACGTTTTGCGCGGCGTAGGTAAAGTTTGCCACGGCTGGCGGCTTGTAGATCCTTCCAAACCTTATCAAGCGCGAAAAAGAAAAAATGACTATCCAATCTGGACAACCCCTAACCCTAGCCCAACTCCAATCTCTCGCCACCATCCGCCAATCTGATGTTGATGAGATGGTCAAGCGATCGCTACCTCATGAAAAATTTTTCATAAATGCCATACCAGTTCGACCCAAGTAGCCATAGATACCGCGACCTAGAGACAGGGCGCTAGGGCAAGGCTAGATAAAATCGAGGCTGAATCTGAATATTTGGTCAATCAAGTTTTGCAGATAATGGCTGATTTAAAAGCTGTGGAGAGGGCGATTGTGAGTGAGCGATCGTCTGTCAATTCAGCACTCAAAAAAGCTGATGTCCTGGAGTGGGAGACGGGTTCTAGAAGTGCAGGAATGTTTGCCCAACGTGATGAATTGATTGAAAAGTTAAGATATCAACTAGGTTTACCACCAAGCCCAGATTCGATGGGTGGAGGTGGGGGGATGTTGTTGAGGAGTTAGTTAAAATGATAAAACCGATGCGGACTCAGAAAGATGCTTTAGTTTTAGGGGTTATCGAGCTATTTAAATGCTTTAGGTTAAGCCCAGAACAGGCTTATCAAGTACTAGATGATGCGAGAGATGCGATCGCCTTGGCGGTCGAGCAAAAGACAGACAACTCCGAATGTATTGCAAGAGAAGCTGTTTTAACAATATCTTTCTCACCTAATAGCTTGGTTGAAGTTTCATCGCAAGTTGACACTAAAGCCACACCAATACTTCGAGACTAGCGAGATAGTGAAAAATTTTTCAGGTTCTATTTACTAATGCCGATTAACTTTAGCAAAGTCTGCTTCTCTTTGTATGCACCTGGCAGCACACCCAATAACCCTATAAATCTGCTGATGATTTAATCCAGATTTATACCAAAGTTTATTAAAGAATTCTTGCCAATCATGATCGCCAATCCAGTACCAAACCTCGAAGATAAATTCGTTGCCGCGCCAGACACAGAGTGTTTGATATCCACCGTGCCAGTCTTCCTGGTGAAGTTCAGTTACTGTACTTGAAAATCTCTCAAAGTTGTCTGGTAAAGAGTTTAGAAGATTTCTGTCCATAAAAGGGAATCATTGCAATGAAGTTTCTTGCAAGAAATTATACTCATGTCAGGCTCTCTAAGCGATTTTTGCGAAGCACAGCTACTCAATCAACTATTCGGTGGCGTGCCCTACGCTACACCCAATACACTGTATTTTGGCTACATGGTAGGCGTACCTGGTGAAACTGGCCCTGGTGCAGAACCCAATTCCGGCGGATACCAACGCATTGCCGTTACCAACAACACCACAAATTTTGCTGTTACAGCGAACCAAATCAAGTCCAACGCCACAGAAATTCAGTTCAGCGAAGCATCCAGCAATCACGGCTTGGTACAAGCGATCGCAGTCTTCGACTCACCCACCAGTGGCAACATGCTGGTGTATTTTCCCTTGAGCAGCCCCATCAACATCACCGTCGGAGATGCAATGCGAATTCCGGTCGGTTCCTTGACTGTGCAATTTGCAGTAAGCGGTTTGAGCAATTACGTCAAGAATGCGCTGCTCAACCAACTATTCGGCAACGTACCATTCAATGTGATTACTGCTCTGTATACCGCTTACGCTACCAGTAGCCCCACAGATGCACTAGCTGGCACAGAACCTAGTGGCAACGGCTACGCACGAGTTAGCGTAACCAACAATACCAACAACTTCCCCATCGCCACAGTGGGAAGCAAAACCAACGCCACAGACATCGCCTTTGGCGAGTCCACGGGTTCTCAAGGGACTGCAACTCATGTACAGCTATTCGACGCTTCTAGTGGTGGCAATTACCTCGGACGCTATGCCCTATCTCCTACTCAGGTAATTAGCGCTGGCACAATCCCCACAATTCCCGCCACTGCCCTCACTATCACTCTTGACTAATGACAAACCTTGCATCCGGCGTTATTGCATCCACTACCACCGCCGACATCAGCACAATCAAAATCCGCAAGAATTTCGGCAAGCCTGGGGTAATTGCCACAATCACAACTGCCAGCGTGGGGGCATTGGGTAAAAAACGTTCTGTTAAGCCCGACGCAGTTGCCTTTACCTCTGGTTTATCCGGCACACTCAAACGGAAGCTACATTTTCCCGCAGGGGCGATCGCATCCGTCACCCAATCTCAAGTCAAATTTTTCCTCAATGTCTCTCCTGTAGCCCCTCCCAAAGGTTCATTGCACAGGGCGGATTTGAGTACTTTGCTGCAACCAGGTTCCTCAGCACCTGTCTTCAGTGGTTCAAGACTGGTGAGGGGAGATTTAACCCCTGTATCGTTCAAGATTCAGGGACAAAAGTTAGATGGCTTGAACGCTGAATTTACCGCCAAGCGCAAAGACGATCCTCTGGCTGCACCAATTATCAAAACTGGGTCAGCGATTCATCAAACAGATCCGGCGGTGGACAATCAAACCAAGGTTGAAACTGTGATGGGGAGTTTCTATATTGAACCTGCCGACACAGAAGACTTTCCCGACTCTGAAGTGGAATTGAGTTTCGTTCTCAAATTCAGCGATGGCAATGGTCGAGTTTACACTGTGGTATCTGGAAGTTTCACAGTTTATTCGGCAGGTTAAGCAGGCACATCATGCCCACCACTTGGAATGAAACGCAGTCCGAACTACCTCAACCATCAAGCACCGTAGTTCTTGATAGCTTTGAAAATCGAGTATTTGCTAAATTCGAGCAAGAACATTGGCTGTTGGACATATCGCCCATCAATAAGCTAATTCATTGCGATCTTGATTGTTTCCCTTTGTGGAGATACCCGACAGAGCAAGAATTACGCGATTTTGAATCTTTAAAGCTTCACAATCAACTAACAAGATTAGGTTAAACCATGCACTCAGAAGAACTAGAACTAGCAAAAATTGCATATAAAGCTTACGGGCAAACAACGGATTTTAAAAACTATCAAGGGTTGCCTATGCCTGAATGGGAAAGCCTACCTGAGAAAATTCAGCAAGCCTGGATAGCAGCATCGCAGGCAATATCCAATGAATTTTATTTGGTGCTTGGTAAAGCTGTCCTTAACAATGAAGTGCTGAGAAACGCAATTTTAAGTCAGCTTCCGCATCAGTCAGAATTCAGAGAAACGATTCTCAGCCAACTTCCTCCTCAGTCATGACATCTCCCTTCTCCAGCTTTGAAAACACCACACTCACTTTTCAGGTTGCTGACGGCACTTACGCCACTAACGCCGTCGGCAACCGTTCTCTTAACACTAAATCTGAAATCATCAAAGCTGTCCTCAAGCCTACAACAGATACCAGCACAGTTAACCGCTATGCCAACGAAATTCAGCAATTTGCTGGCGCTGATGGTCATGCAACGTTGCTAGAAGGTTACTTGGTTGAGCCGCAAGTTTACCCCAAAGGGGTGGAATTTTTAGCAGAAGCTGATATTGAAATAAATGTGGCGATCGGCAAGCCAGAAACGGGGAGATTTAAGTTATTGCCAGTGGTGCAATCTCCTTATGTGGTGGCGATGGGGATTGATGCAATTACACCAATTCGGGGGATATTTCGGAGGAACTGATGCCACTTGCCAAAATCAAAGTTACCCCCGCAAAATACAATCCATTTATCAGCGATTTTCGGCATTACTACCACATTCATATATTTGAAGCCAAAGCCGAAATGTGGGAAACTGGAGCTAAATTATCGCCGTGGGATAAAGATGCTGATGGTGGATATGGAGCTATCACAATCCCAAGACGGCGAGAAAAATATGATGGCGGAAACTGGATTACTGCGCCAAAAATAGGGGATGTACTTTTTTACAAAGATTGCCTTGGCTCTGAGTGCGTTTCACACGAGGCTGTCCACATGGCAACCAATTATCTTAGATTCAAGAATCAATTATTGCTGACTGACCAAATTGATGATAATGAAGAGAAGTTAGCCTACTGCATTGGTAGCTGCACGCGGCAGATTGTGGATAATTTGTATAAATTGAGAATATTATGAATCTCCATCTTTCAACAGCAAAATACGATAGCGTTTTATCCTATAAAACTTATATCCATCCAGGGAAAGGACATCCGGGAGAAGGGTACACACCTTTTAACGCAATAAAAGATTGGGTTGCGAGAACTACTACAACTATTGAGCTTTATGAAAAACAGCAGATATCTCTTGGAAGGTTTGCAGAGCTACTTGGAATTTCACTAGAAGAAGCAAAGGAATTTTTGAGAGCGGAAAACATACCCCTTGATTTGGGTGTAGATACAAATAAGGAGCTAGAAGAAGATATAAAAAATGCCTAACATCAGTATCAATTCAAGTAAGTTAAACTCCATCATCAACCGCGCTTTTGATGTGGCCGTAGATGCGCTTGCTGATTCATTTCAAAACGCGATCGCTTCCGACATCTGGGAATGGCGCGTGAAACCCTCCGCAACAATGGTGACTTAGTAGGCAGTCCGCGAAATATTTTGGATGAAGAAGAATTATATAATTCTCTGGTGATTGCCCGAAGCGCCAATGCTGCTGAATACACTTGGGAATCCGATCATGCTGCGATCATTCATGATGGCGCGACTACCAAAAACGGCACAGAACTACCTGCAAGACCTTGGACAAAAGTAGGATTAGAAGAGTGTGACGCAGCAGAATTAATGCAGCAGCAGTTGAATAAACTTCTATGACCAGTCCTTTGTATGAACACCCTGAATATCCAATCGGCAGTCGTTACGAACTAATAGGCTTAAGCGACTCTTTCTCTGTGGTTGAGCATAGCTTTTTATCGCTTAGGGTTAAGTATCAAAAAAGCAATGAAACTATATGGATTGGCACTAACGAAATAAGATACTGGCTTGAAAGCTGTCAGATTAGCAAGTTGTTATGAATTCACAATACTTTTTAGAGGCGGGTTACAGACAGTATCAAGAAACTGGCTTTCGCCATGCTGACTTTCTACTGCAAAAACGAATTTATGACGTTATTGGCACAAAATATTTCTTGAACATCTATGTTTACAACATAGAAAGCAGAGAAGCGTTTGACTCAGAGGTAAGGTTTACTAAAAATCTCAAGCTTTATTGCATAACCGTTTCTAAGTTCCAATCAGTAGAGGAAATCGAAAAGATATTTGAGGATTTGTGGGAGCGAATGTGCTTCGACTATCAAGAGCGCACTTCATGAAAAATTTTTCATGTATCATCAAAAATTTGCATCGGCATACTCTTTTAGCCTATTAATAACTTTCTCGTAATCGTTCACAGCAATCATTTTTGTAGAAGTAACGCCAAACTCCAAAAACACCGCCCTTACTTCTCGCTCCCGCAAGCCAAGTTCTTTGTATGCGATCGCCCACAGCCTACCAGCTTGGGCTTGAGAAATAAACATTTAATAAGTAAATAGATGATTGATATTCTTATTTTACGAGCCGACGTGCTGGCAATATTAGAAGATTCATTAGGAACTTACACCTTTCCTGATCGCACCACAGCCCCATCGATCGCCTGTCTCCCCGACCCAGATAAAGGCTGGAATTACCCAGAGAATGGCACTAAAACTTCAGGCTTAGAAGTAGTAATTAAACAGCCATATCCTGACGTGAAATCGAATATTGGGGGCGATCGCACCTTCACAAACACTTGGGAAATTCACCTCAAGCAGTGGGATACAAATAAAAGTTTGGTGGAGGTAATTGGACTATTGAGTGGAGATTTACCTGCCTATTACCTAATAGAAAGAGTCAGTCCAATGCCAGCTTCTGATAAATTATTGACTGTCGAACAATGCAAGATTTTTATTAAAGATTGGCAGGTGAGGGAACCCTGACCCCGGATCAGAATCTCCGGAGATCAGAATGAGCAAGACTTTTCAAGTTGGTGCGGGCAATAAGGTAAAGCTGTATGTGGCGCTGTTACCACTGGGCGATCGCACCGAGCCAGAAGATGTGAGTATTACGGCTGCCAGTGGCATCACCAGTGCAGCAACTAGCGTGACTGTAACTGCTTTGACAGGGGCTATAGCTGGTGGCACACCTTTAACCTTTGACAACGGCACAGACACGCTGACTGTTTATCTAACAGCAGATGCTCTTATTGGAGCTACTACGATTGCGATCGAGCCTGCAACAGCAGCATTAACAGGCAGTTCCACTGCTGAATATGTGGCAAAATTGCGGCTGCTTGGTGGTACTCAATTGAGCGCAAAACTTAACAGCGATCGGGCTGATGTATTGGTTTTGAAGATGTTCTTGGCTACAAAGACGGTGCAATCACTGGACAATCCTGGGAACTGCCTTGGACTGCGAATTTACTTTCCAGTGATGAAGCTTTCCGTCGAGTTTTTTTTGCTGCAAGCAACGCTGTTTCCGGGCGCGAGGTTTATGTTTGGCAGCAAGATCCACCACCCGCAGGTTATGCCGTGGGCGATGGCTTAAAGGGCGCTACGGTCGTGATGAATCTAGACAAAAGTCTCACCAGTACAGCGATCTGCACAGTTACATTTTCTCTAATGGGCCAAGGTTCACCAACAATTACCCGCTATTCCTTGGTTTAATCCTCCACACACAATACCTGTTCAGAGCGTCCCTGTAATCCAGTGGCGCTTTTTATTTGGGGAATTTTTAACTAGTACACCAACCTTGCCAGAACAATGGCGATGCCTACGGCGCACTAACGTGAACGCACCCCCCAAAAACGACTCTCGCCTCGGCAAAGGATACTCCTATCTATTTGCGCTTTTTTTGACAACCCTGATCGCGGCTCAGTCTACAGATATTTCCTTCAAATTTAGCAAGTCTGGGATTGAATTTGCGATCGCCTCCCGCGAACTCAATGCCCAAATCTTCTATCCCTGTGTTGTGCTAATCGCTGGAATTTTGGGACTTCCCACAGACACCATTGCACTCGCTTTAGGGCAATTTTTGACCAAGGGGCGCGAGTAATGTGGCAGCTACTTGGCTCACAAAACTACAACGATGGATTAAGCAATTATTCAAGGGAAAGAAAAAGCGTCGCAGTTCCCCAAAAATTATCAAGCGATGGTACGGAAAGGACTGCGCTGTTTTGCGAATTGAACGTACCACGCCAGGGGGACTTAGCACCTATCGCGTCACCTCAATACATGGCGAGTGTGACTACCTCATCACCCTTGACTATCTCCCCGAATTGCTTGCAGAGATGGCTGGGGAATTCAACGGAACCTCTTTCCGTCTGCGATCGCATGATAATCAGTATAATCCTGCGCTCACGCATCGCTTTGCAATATGGCGTGTCTGGCGCAATGGCGATTCTTCTCCTGTTGGTATTTGGGACTGCGATCTTCAGGGGTTCACCCAAGGCTTTGCCCTCAGAGAACTTGCACCCCGTCGCGCAGTCGCGGGTGTTGCCCTAGCGCCGCTTTCACTTATTCATATTCAGAAAAATCCCAAACTTTCATGGCAAAACCAGATGGAGCATATAGACTGGCTTTTGCTCTTAGAACAGAGGATTAGAGGAGAGCTTTCAAATCCGCATCATAACTTGAAAGCGATCGATGTCTTGCAGGATTCTGAATAATTTTTCAGGAGCGACCTGCTCTGTCTTAGTGAATTATAGAGCAGCGATCGCAGCAAGCTATGAGAAATCTACCCCCGTGATAACTTTTACTGTTGCTAATGGTGTACCAACATCTTCTACCTGGCTGTAGCAAAAAAGGTCTACTTTAGTAACGATTCCGATGTTTCTGATCCCTGAAGATACTTCAATTGAATGAACATATTCATTAAGTGAAGGAACCCTTGCAACAAAAGCAATCTCATTAAGCAAAAACCGTTCGCTACCGTCTTTTTCTTCAAGCCACCACTCAAAACAAACTCTTACCATTTTTATTACCCAAGTGATAGCCCTCACGCATTCCGTTACCTTTCATCCGCTACTCTTTTTCGACTAATTCATAGAGCAGCGATCGCACTTTTTCTTGCCAACCTGGAATCGCTTGAATTTTTTCTAAAACAGATGGTTCAATTCTCAAACTCAGTTTTGCGTCTCTCGCCTCTGCTCTGTCTGTAGTAAATTTTCCTTGATTATTTCGTATTTTTTGCATCATTCACCTCCGATTACCTCTATTATATATTAAAACCATGTCCCCGTGGTATAGAGTTTATTGATGGTAAATGGTTAAAAATACAAAACTATTTATACAAAACTCTCTTTACATCCATGTCCCCACGGTATAGAATTAATGTATGAGGGAAAAAGTTACACCCTCAAATTAAGGAGGTGAGAAAATGAGTCAATCAGGAAACGGAAAAAAAGAAGATGTTAAGCCATCGGACATTGATATCTTCGAGAAGGTTGAAAACGAAAACCCGTTAACAGAAGACCAAAGGTGGTTCAAGGAGAACCTTGGTACAGGTGAACGGGAAATCGAGATTAACCCACCTGAGTTAGACGGTTCCGAGGATGAACCTCAACAAGGCTAATCCATAGAGAAAACCCCTACCCCAATAGGGGTTTTCAATGTTTTACCCATTTTATCAAATTCAGCGAGTATGAATGATTGCACTATTGTCTATCCAAGCTACTTCCGAATTTTTGAGTGCAGAGTAGGGCGCTGGTTCATTAAAGATACGGAAATTTTCATAGGGGCTGAAAACCCAGTCAAAGATAATGATATTGCTGCACTTTATGGCGTTACTGAGCAGCAAGTGGTTATTAATTTATTTCGTATCAATGGTGGAAAATCCGGCTTTTATTTGGCAAACCTCAGAGAGAAGAAGTATTACTATTGTGGACAAAGCAGGGAAGATGTCAAAGCCCACTTGCGATCGCTTGGCATTGGACGCGAAGATCCGATGGAGTAAGCGATGATTCCCTTGCAAATCATCCTGAAAAATTTTTCAGGATGATTTATGCTGTGTTGTTTTTACGCTCTTATGAAAATCGATTAGCCTCCAACACTTTAGAAAGCCCTGCTCGAAGGTTCTCTGCTTCTTTGCCAGTAAACTCCTGAAACGCCGGACATTGTTTTCCTTCATCTCCTCTTGATACCTGGAAAGAGACTCTTACTCCGCTTTCTTCAACTTCGCGAGGTTCCTTCTGAACGTAGACAACAGCTAGCAGAACCCGCTTCCAGCGAATATTTTTCATTTGATTTGGATATCCAAAAATCAATAACCAATACAACTTTTAACCCTCCTGAAAAACTTTTCAGGAGGGTTTTTGATTACCTAGAGCGATCGCATTAGTTAGTTGAGAGCCTTTGCGATCGCATTCCCTAATTGTCTCAATGTTCTCTCTTTAGCAAAGTCAGCTGCCGCTCGTGCAGACTCAGCCAAAATTGTGTCAGTGTTTGGGGTCAACTTGAATGCACCTCCCAAATATCCCAAAGATTTGCAGTAAGAATCAGCCAAATTAGTTGAGGCAAAACGTTTAACAGTTTGGTAATCACCATTTTGAAAAGCTGTCCAAGCTTCGATTTGCAAATTGTTCTCTGGATTTCCTAAAGCTTGGAGAATTGCATTAACAGCCTGTTGAACTTTTTCTAGTGTTAGTTCTTGTTGCACAGCTTCTACCATTATTATTTATCTCCTTTTAAGCCAGTCGTTAGATGTTTCAGCAGCTACTTGGGCGGCATATAGCGGTTCCCAGTTTCGTTGTAAATGCTCGTAGATAATCCTAGAAAGGTACTGAGCAATTTTTGAGCCATCGTAATAAATGGCTGTTCTGAGCAGTATGTAGTTTTGCTTGGTTAGGAAAATGTAGTTAATGTCTCTCCTATCAACCTTTGTGGGCAAGATGATGTGTCCCAAGGGTGAGGGTGAAATTTCACCATCTACTATTGGATTTTTGTACTCAGGAAGAGCATCAAACCCCTGCCCAACAATTACTTCTGCCCATTCATCCTCATCCATTTCCCTCTTGGCAACATCCAGTCTTGCCAAGGTTTCATAGTATGGGCGGTTACGGCCTAACCATCCCCGCACATACTGATTGATTAAATCCTGTCTAGAGTCTCCTGATGCTTCACTGAACGCATCGAGCTGTTTATCGTGCTGCTCTGTGATGTAGTAATACGAAAGCGAAAACTGATAAGCCATTATCTCTGGGGTTTCATAGAAAAGTACATAGCTTTACCTGTAGGTTTGCCTATAAGTTTACCTTGAAGTGCCATAAACTTACCCCAAAAATTAACGAATGTGATACGATTCAGAAAATCAAAGCGATCGCCCCCGGCAAAGACGCGATCGCTTCCCACCTTTCGGCAGTTCCCCCAAATGGTCTTGGAGGCAAATTAATGATCGCACAAATTGATGTTGCTAAAACGCAGCCATGTAACAGCGCTGGTGGCTGTCACAATACACGCAATAAGGAAAAGCTGCAAGAAATAGCTGTATCGCTGCTAGAACAAGCTGGACTTGGAGGCAGATTTTACCCAGAAGAACGGGATTTTGTTTCGACTTCCTCGCGCTTGATTCTGCCAGTAATTGAAAATTTCTTATCCTCCACGGGAGGGCAGCCGCCAGCGCTCGCAACCGTTAGAGACTGGTTTTACAAAGGTTGTTCCGATTTGATGATCGCAGTATTAGCAAGTCAGATTCAGCAAAAATAGTTGTGGGAAAATCCACAATCTTATGGCGCTCATTGAGCGCTTTTTTATTGTTGGAGGCGTGAGCAGATCGTGAGCGATTCATGAACGCAGCCGTGAGCAGATCGTGGTCGGATATTTACAAAACAGAATGGGCTTTCAAAAGCCTTGATGATGTCCTTCCCAAAGCGATCGCTGAACTTCCAAGAAAAACACTGGTTCAAGAGTTTTACGGAGGAGCAGACAGCACGCTAAGAAGAGACTTGTTATGTCTGGTGCCAATGGAAGTTAGACCCCGTGGATTCAACTTCATCCCTCAAGATGAAAGCTTTAAAAGAAGTTCTATTGAGGTGCTTTTTGAGTTTAGAAAACTGGTTAAAAAGTACCAGTACGATACAGCAGTTCGATTGATTCACCAAACAATGGAGGAGATTTATGAGTTACAAAACTGCACAACAAGCCGCTAAAAACACCGCCAAAGCTCCTGAAACTCAATCTGAGCAAACAGGGCAAGAAGCCGGGTTTAACATGGACGACCAGTTTGAGAGCTTCGACGCTGCCGTTGCAGACAGCATCGTTGATCTGCGCGGCGCTCGGATTATGCAGATGGTTCTGACCCGGATCGGTGGTGGAGATTTGGGGAAAATCGCTCCGCAGATGTTCAAATCCTTTGAGCAAGGGACTTTGGGCGCTTTGGGGAGCAAAAGAAACAGCTATCAGAGTGTCACGAGAAACCTCTGAAAGCCCTAGCGCCAGCCGCCAAGTCGAGCGCATCGTGACGCTATTTTATATGAAAAAAATTAGCAAGCTTGCTGACACTGTACTTTGGATCTTGATTGGCTTGGGGATTGTTGGAGGGGGACTTTCTGCCTATGTAATGAGTAGTTTCTGGATTCAAGGTAATGGCGGAGAAGCAACAGTTTACCCTGACCGACCTGTTCGGGATGCTAGTGATCGCAGTAACGATCGTCTTTCTCTGGACGGAGAACGCCCGACTAAAGCAGGAAATTCAAACCAAAGAATTAGATAAATGCTGCCTGCGGCGCTCGACTTGAGCGCCAAAAAGCAGAATCTGAAGGGCTGATAAAGGGCGTTTTGCTTAGGAGGTGAGATGGACGACAAACCAAAAGCTTTGCCTCCGCTTTTCGGAGCGCACTGGTAAAGCACAACGACAATGCTCGAAATTCGTCAGGTGCTGACGCTCCTGACACCTCGAAAACCCTTACTGACAGGGCAAATGCTCCCATCGCGCCGTCAGTCGTTGGATTGATAAAATCTTTCGATTCAGCGCCCGAAATGCAGACGCTGCTCAACAGCTATTTTGGGATTGGCGACTTCCTGACCATGCTGCCGGGAATGACCCCCAGCGAAATCGGGCAGATGGCCGACAAGTTAGATCGTTTCGAATTTCCTTTTGATAATTTGCCTGCTATTGAGCAGAACCTGACAAGCTACATCAGTGGGATAACCAAGTATCACGAATTCGTGAATCGCTGCGTCAAGCAAGGTGTCGCAGGCATCGATAAGATTGATCAGTCTGTTGTTGATATCTTCGTTGCCCATAAAGGGCTTCTAGGAAATCAACAAAAACTGGCGGCAGAGAGCGGGACGGCTGTTGCTCAAATTTCCAATGAAGTTGAGCATCACATTGAACTCCAAGAACACAAGCTACAGGCGGCTTTGAAGCGGGCTGCTAAAAAGCTCAAAGCTGATAAGGAAAAGGAGACAGCCAAATCTGAAACCGAACCCAATGAAAAGCCTGTTGAAATGGTCGCTATCTTGGACACGAGGGCGCGATTACGGCGATTAATGCAGTATGGAACGACCAGCCCGAAGGCGTTCGCCCCAACGAAATCGGCTGCTGTTCCTGAAGGTGGGAAAAAACGGCACGGCGCTCAATTCAGTTTTTGAATTTTTAGCAGGTAAGTAGCCAATGGCGAAGATATCGAAGCGCCTGAAAATGGTGAAACTTGTACATTTCGGGAGTGCTTATGGCTTCTGGTTTGCGCTTGGTGTGAGTGCTGCACACTTCTCCAGGTTGTTGGTTGGGGGCTGGATTATTTATATTGCCTTGAAGTTGTCGATCGCTGGCTGGCTTCTCCTAATCCCGCCTGAAGATGCAACGCAAGAAACGTTAATGCTTCGGCGGTTGAGCGGGTTAGCAATGGCCCTGAGTATCGCAGCTTTCTGGGATGTTTTGTTTATGCTGCTCAACAACCCGATTACGTTGGGCAGCTTGATTCTTCCAGTTTGGCAAGTTGGCTTTATTGGGCTTGCTGTTGTGCTGGCAATGACGATGCTTTTGGTATTTGTGAAGTAGAAATTATGCTGGACAGGCTTTATGCTCCCGCAAGTGCGGGGCTTTTCATTTGTGGGGCGATCACAGTAATCGGCAGCTTGTCAGGTTATTTCAATTCCCGCCTGGCTTACTGTGATGCGGCGACTAACCCCTGTACCAGAGTTGCGATTTCTGTTGATGTCGCTCCTCCGAAGACAGCACAGGATGTCGTTGTGTTGCCAGGGAATGGCAAAATGCGGCTGTCACTTGGACTGGTAGCGATCGGGCTTTTGGCTGGGGGCTATGTTGTCTCTGGCTTGGAAATTGAAGGGCTGAGTGCGAAGGCCAAGCAAGAACAAATTGACGCTGACCTTGAAGATAAGCGGCAGGCGATTGTCGCCGACGAGGAAGAAAGGAAACTGATTTTGGCTTCAGGCATCCGGTATCAGGATTTTGAGCAGCAGCTGCTTGATGGGTATGCCATGCTGCTTTTGGAAAACAACCCTGAATTAGCAGAGCAGGTTTTAGCAGAGAAGCCGCCTGTCCAGCAGATTGAGGCTCAGGCTGTTACAGCCACCGCCGCTTTAACGGCTAGCCCCGTCGCAAATGACCAGGAGTTGACTGATACTATCCAGGACACAAATTTACCCATAGTTGTTGACGATAATGCCTTAAGCTCACTTATCGCTGCTGGTTCACGAGCCATTGATGGACTGATCGACACCAGCCAGAGCATGATTTTTTTGGGAACGCCAGGAGCAGGTAAGTCTGTTTCGCTGGGAGTTGTCCTTGGCAGAAAAAAAAAGAAATATGGCGATCGCGCAAAACTCTATGCGATCGCCATGAAAAACGACACATTTTCGGGGGCTGAGGTCGGTCGTCTTAATGCAGATTCTGATGTTTGTTATGCCATTTTGTTGAAGGTCATTACCGAGCTACGCAAACGGGCAGCGCTACCCAAATCAGAAAGAGAAGAATATTGCCAAGGCTCTCCAGTGATTTTGATTTTGGATGATTTTATGTCGCAGCAGAAGCTGTTGAGTTCGTCGCTGAGTAAAAAAATTGTGCGGTATCCCGAAGAATCGGGAGCTTATCAGAAAATCCCGTTGGGCGAAGCTTTTAATGCTGCGATGGCGGAAATTGTTTTTAATGGTCGTGAGTTATGGGTTCTAGGCTATGTTGCAACCCAATCATCTAACATGGATGATTTGAAATTCTTGTCTTCAAAAGGCGGAAGGGCGGGTGTCATTCTGATGTATCAAGCATTCAGAAACACCATAAGCAACCAAGGCAACTACGAAATAATTAGCCAGGCAATCGGGAATCAACACGTAATTGCTGATGCCAAGGAACGGGAAAGGATGCGAGGTGTTTTCCCGCAAGCTAAAGCTTTGTCTGTGCAAGAGCAACGCCCAATGATCTTGTCGTCGAACGCCGACACCGGAGAATTTATTCTTGGGATTGTCCCGGACATTTTAGCCGAGTACAAGGAGTTTGATCGCCTGTACAACAGCGCAGAAGCTGAAGTCGCTAATTTCCCCTGGACGATTCGCAAAGTCAGCGAATTTTACCCAGACACGACACCAGAATCTCTGTTTAACGACATTCGCAATCGAGTTAAGGATGGGATGTCAACACGGGAAATTATTAGAACTGTCCTCAAGTGTGGGGAGAACAAACAGCATCCGACGCGATCGTACAGCGTCCACGGGAAAACGTTGTTTCGTTGGCTGATTGATAACTACGACAATGGCGAGTTGGCAGCAATGTTAAAAGGCGAAGAAGGTTGAAAAAAACCACATTTGAATACGCCGAAAATTGGCGACTGACCTGTAGAAATGGATTACGCTTGATGCCATTTTGTACATGCAATCCCATTCATGGCAGGGCGGTAGTAGTGCATCACGTTAAATACAAGCGCAGCCCACTCCGGCGCTTACTGGGATTGCTTCTATTTCATAGCCCGAAGGCAACTGTGTCTGGTCGGGAAATTATTGGCTATGATGCCTTCCCGCTTTGCGAAAACTGCCACCACAACGTTTATGGCCGGAGCGATCGCCCAAACAGTGTTCACCACCCCAAAGTATGGAAGCAATTGGGGGGCTTGGACAACCATAATGTTCCGGCACTGGCTTGGCGACTGAGGTTCAAGTTTTGGTTTTGGGTAATTGTGTTGCGATCTGGTAGATTTTTTATTTCCTTGTTCCGAAGGGCGAAAAAATGACTTGTTCTCGTTATGAAAGTCTTATTAAAACTGCAACTTGGTGGGCAGTAGTTAACGGTAAAGAATTGCCTTTGTGCAACGGGCATGGACATCCTGAAGTGCTGTCTCCTGAAGGAGAAGAGATCAAAATTCCAGGCGGTACTTCGATTTACGAAAGGAACAAAATTTTTATGTTGAAATTAACCCAAGAGCAACTTGAATTTTTGATAGTTGTAGATGGGCAAAATGATTGGCACCCCGCAGCTTTCCTTGATGTGATTGCGGAGCATTACGAAAATAGTACAGAAAAACCTTTTGACAGACCTGAATTTGAAACTATGATGCAACAGCTACGAAAGCTGACAACAGGAAAGATTGCCAACTTTCAAATTGCACTCAATATTCTGGAGAGTTTATGACTGAACTATCTGAAGCATTAAAAATCTTGGCAACCAGCCCAGTTGCCAAAGACCGAGAAGCGATCGCACGCATCGAAAAAGTTGCACAAGCAGACATCCATGCCATTGTGCAGACACTAGATAATCAGTCCACGCTGGCAGAAATTGGTCTATTCAATTCACTAGAGGAAAGGAGAAAACTAACAACAAGATTCATTGTTTCTGCGGGGTTGATGTGCAGTGGGCTATCCTGCCTTATCACGATCTGGTTTCGTCCAAGTTTAGCGATCACAATTACGCCAATCGGTTTTATCACGGGGGCGGCGGCAAGTAGTTTTTTGTTGGCGAATGAGGGTAGGAAAAACTTGGGATAAGCGATCGCCCTTCATAACCGCAACGACCTACTGCAAAAATTCGCCTCCTGAAAAATTTTTCATGATTGGAATTAGGGCAGATTTAGTGCAGACTTTATTTTGTTTCTCTGAAACGCTTATTTTCAAGTGATTGTGGCAATACGTAATACCGTTTCTCCTGCGGGGTTTTTCTTTGAGTTACCGATGTCTACAGAGAGTTACCTTAGCCAAGCAAATCTACTAAGCCTGTAATACCTTAAACCACTTATTCAAAACTGTGCTGATGGTTTTCTTAATCTGATGATTACGGCTCCACTTCTGGAATGCTATTTCATACTCTTCGCCTTTGATTTGAAAAGTATTCCATACATCCAGTCCTACAGGTAATCCGCAGAATAGCAAAATGTACAGCGACCAAGAAATTCCGCCACCAGTTAGTAAATTTAACAGTATAAAAAAGCCATTAAAAATTGCATAATTCCCTAGGCGCTTCTGAAATCTTCTAATCCGGTAAGCGTCAAAAGCTTTTCGCTGTTGGACTTGACCTTGTTGTACTAACCAGTCGCGCTCGGCTAATTTTAAAGAATCAGGTGAAATTTCTAACTCAGCAGCAATTTCTAATATCTGCTCATAAGAAAATTCTGTATTTTTGTCATTAGCTTGACGAGCGATCGCTAAGTGTAGAATTTGTTGGACATCTTCTTGGCTATAAGAGCGGATGCTTTGAGGTTCAAACGCCGTCATAATTCTTTCTCTTATTATTACTTTTAATAGAAATTTGCTGCCCGATAGATTTTAAGCAGCTATGCCAGTACTATTTCCACTATCTCTACATTAGCAAATCTGGATGTTGTCGTGCGTCTAATGTGTTGATATACTACTCAGGACTCATGACTAGTAGTCTGCCAACCCAAAAATGCGCTTGTGAGGTCTGGGGAAAGGGGAAAGGGTAAGGGATTTAAAACCTTTCCCCCTTACCCTTTACCCCGCCAAGTCACGAAAGCGAACTACTACTAGACTGTGATTGTCGATAGGCTTGGCACTCTCCAGGCTGGAGCGTCTCTGTGAGGAGCAGGGTAGCCACGAAGATTCTTTAATCTTAAGACATGAGTTGCTCAAATCTTGCTGGCGCTAAGTTGAGTAGATGACTCATCTCCTCCACTTTCCCCTCAATATAAAGACTCTCCAAATATCCGAATCCGATCGGATGCAGCAGAGCATAATATCGAAAGAACAAGCACTAACAAGGATGTAACTCAATGGTTGAAGAAAATGGATCGATTCGTACCCTATCGGTTGATATTGGTGGTAGTGGCGTTAAGGCTATGGTTTTAGATATTACGGGAAGTCCTGTAACAGAAAGAGCGCGTTTAGATACACCTCAACCTGCTACACCAGATGTTGTAATTAATGCAATTGTTGTGTTAGCTGCTGCTCAAGGTGAATTTCATCGTGTTTCGGTGGGTTTTCCTGGCGTGGTTCGATGTGGAGTCACGGAAACGGCGGTAAACTTACATCCAGATTGGATTGGATTTGATTTGGAAACAGCGTTATTAAAACACTTAAACAAGCCTGTACGGGTGATTAATGATGCAGACATGCAGGGGTTTGGTGCGATCGCAGGTAAAGGTGTAGAACTGGTGATTACTCTCGGTACAGGGTTTGGTTCAGCTTTATTTGTAGACGGTAAGCTAGTACCAAATATGGAAATGGGACATCATCCGTTTCGCAAAGGAGAGACTTTTGAGCAGCAGTTAGGGCGTGCAGAGTTAGAAAAAATTGGTGATAAAAGATGGAATAGGCGTTTAGAAAAGGCGATCGCATCCTTACAACATCTGTTCAATTATGATTACCTTTACATTGGCGGTGGTGAAGCTGTAAGAGTGAATTTCCAGCTACCTTTAAATGTAAAACTCATCCCTAATATTACTGGTTTATTAGGTGGTATTGCTTTGTGGCGAGATGAAAAAAGGTAAAAAGTTTTTCAACATCCACAACTAAGCGTACTAAGCAATGTCTAAGGGCGAGCTACACCTACGCGCTCATAAGGTGCATCCTTTCTTAACATTTAAAAATGTTATAAAAATTAACACAGGTTAAGCAGAGAATTGTATACACATTATTTACATTGCTACCATCTAACTTTGTCATGCAGTAGTCTCAACTCTAGTTTAAATTCAAGACCGTACAACAACGTTGTGCGGTTTCATCTTCTTGAGGTCGAAGTATGTGTTTTCTGAGAATAGGGCGAAGGAGCCATATAAATTCAATTACAAAGCAAATATTTAGGAAACATAGCTGAATATTTCCAGATTAAAGTTGACAAAACTAGATAATGGTGTGACGACCAGCATGTATCCTGCGATATAAAAGTGAATGATAAAAAGTTGATAACCCCCTCTAAAGGAGGACAAATTGTTTAAAATCAAGAGTTTATCATTATTGTCAAATATTGCATTGATAAAGGCCTAAAAAACAGACTCAGGGAATTCAGCAGGATTTTTGCTGGCAGTATAAATATGATAAAAGCAGCATCAGCATATCAAGCGTGAGCCAAAGGTAACGAGACAAATTTCTTGAATGGCATTCCCAGAGAATCATATAGTATGTTATTGTCTAAACCGTTGATTTAAATACCATATCTTAGAAGTTAGTGGCTTGCTTAAAGATAAAAAAGGCACAAAGCTAATAATATTAGTCTCATTAGATGAAATCGGAGGTGAGCAAATATGAGCCTGACAATATTATCTGAAAAAATTAGTACATGACTTTTTTATTTAGTCAGTATGTATTATCCCGGACAGCAGCAATGTTGTTAGTTAAAAGAAATATTGGTTGAAGTAAAATGAACTACAATGACTGAAATTGGCCTGATGATGACGGGCGTATTAACAATAAGACAAGCATTTGGAACCAATTTGCCACAACAGCAATTAGTTCAGATGGAAAATGACGAAAAGCAGTCAAAACAGAATGAGTCGGAGATAACTGCTCAAGTCACACCACCTGAATTTATGCAGACAAATGAGATTTCCCAAGCTTCTCCCTCAGCGATCGCACTAGAGAAAGGACACATACTTCAGAAAATCAGCAAAAATAATCAGTTCCTAGCTTCTTCTAACTTAGGTAAGTCTAAAAAGCATTCTCAGTCTGTAGGCAAAGTCCGCATAAAGGTTACAGGACGTTTCCAGAGGTTTAGTAGCCAACCTATGCCGACTCTTTATTTCGGTAGCTCTGGTCTTGCTGTCAGAGTCTTACAACGGCTGTTAGTGGCTAATGGCTATGCCGTAAGAGTGGATGGGATTTATGGCGCACTGACAGAAACTGCTGTCAAAGCCTTTCAAAACCAGCAGAATTTAGGAACGGATGGAATAGTTGGTCAGCGAACTTGGCGGGCGTTGACAACTTAGTCATTTGTCCTTGGCCATAACAAATGACTAATGACAAATGACAAATTACCGATACTTGTGCTGCTCTAATAGTTGTTGCGCTCTTGGCTTATAAATTAAATAGAACAAAGCCTCAAGATAACGTAACAAATCTTCCCGATTCTCCTTCGAGGTAAAGTTCCAGAAGCCATAAATCCGCGCTAATGATAATAGCTTGCTAGTATGAATTTTCCAAGTATAGGTGCTATAAACTCGGTCAATGCCTCGCTGCGAAATTTCATGCCAATAGTTAGGATTCTGTTCGCATTTAGTAATGAAGTCCACAATTTTTGTGGCTGTCTCATCTAAATTTGTTGGGTTAATCAAAAAGCCATTAACCTTATCTTGAATAATCTCTAGTGGCCCACCAAACTGTGTGGCAAAAGTCGGTAATCCTGAAACCATCGACTCTAAAATTGTCAAACCAAAAGCTTCAAATAAAGCTGGTTGTACAAAAATTCCCTGATGATCGGCAATGACTCGGTAAATTTCACCAGAATCGGTTTTAGTTAGGCGCACACCCAGCCAACGAATCTTTCCGTGGAGATTGTACTCCTCAATGATTTGATAGAGTTTGATAATTTCGTCACGTTCTTCGTTGTCGCCTGATTCCTCTACACGTAACTTACCCGCTACCAAAATTAAGTTGTAATGCTCTTGTAATTCTTTACTTTGACCATAACATTCAGCTAAACCTGTGAGGTTTTTGATGTGGTCAAGTCGCGCCATTGAGAAGAGAGGGCGCTTGTTAGGATCATCGAGTTTGCCAAATATTTGCGCGGGGTCTTCCAGAGTAAAGAGTGTTTCTGCAAGGCGTTGGCGATCGCTCTCGACTCTATCTTTAGTCCGGGTGTAGGGGAAGTAATTATTTTCGTTTACTCCAGGCGGTACGACATTAAATTTGGGACTAAATAATTCAATGCCATTGGTAACATGGTACAACTCCGGCATGGTGAAGCACTTATAAGACTCGTACTGTCCGACACTATCCGGTGTTCCCACAATTTCTTGATAAGTGCTGCTGACAACAAAATTGGCAGCATTCATCGCAATCAAGTCAGCTGTGAATTGCAATGAAAAATGATATTTCTCCTCTAATTCTTGCCAGTAGAGGTTACTGAACAAGTATTTAGATTTTTCCAACGCATGGGCAACATTGCATTGGGTAACTTTTAGCCGTCGCGCCAGCAAGAATGCTATTAAATTCCCATCAGTATAGTTTCCAACTATTAAGTCAGGTGTGCCGTGGAATTCTGCCCGTAATTCTCTTTCTGAGTCAATGGCGAAAGTTTCTAGGTAAGGCCAAAACTCAAACCGGGAAATCCAGTTTTGAGTCATGTTAGGATTAAATTCTCGTAAAGGCACTCGCAAAATCCAGGCATTTTCGGTACCGTGGACTTTTTCTAGCCGTTGATTACAAAGAGTGCCATCACTATTGGGAATCAAGCGGGTAAGAATAATTACCTTTGGCTCGACATTCAATTTCTCTAAACCAGCTAGCAAAACATCTTCTTGTAGCTGCTTCTCTAGGCTCTTAGCCTGGTCAAGGACGTAAACTACCTGACCGCCGGTATCGGGACGACCTAACACTCCCTCTTGCCCAAACCAACCGTGAGCCGACACTAAGACGATTCTAAAAATCATCGGGATACGAGAAATGAAGGCTTCTAGGGTCTGGGGGTCGGCAGAATCAATCAATTCATCGAGAATATTTAAAGTTTCCCGCACGCGTGCTGCGGTGTTACCCCAACCCGGCTCAAAACCCATTGACTGCAATTGGAACCGGAATTGTTCGTAGGGTTCATCTTCGGGGCGATTATTAACAAAGCCGATAGCTTTCTTAACTTGCTCTGAAAGTTGCTGCTGCGATTGAATGCGATCGTTGACTAGCAGTTGGACACCGTTGTAATGGTGCAGGCGCAAGAAATTCAATAAGCTGTCCAGCAATTGCTTGGAGTCTTGAAAGATTTTGCTGGATAGATAGCGGTTGAGAAATTGTACCCCTTTACCAATATTTTTGGGGTCGCGGATGATTGGGGTGTAGTCGTAAAATGGGCCGAAGTCCAATTCTAGCAGGTCGCCGTCGTTGGGATGAAATTTGTTCACCAAGCGATCGCGCAAATCCAGCAAATCCTGTACGGTCATCGGCTCAATGCTCAAGTCTGATGTCAACCAATAAACTTCTTGGCTAGCAATCTTCGAACGGATGATGAAACAGAAGTTGGAATCTTCCTGAATAATTTCCTGAGTATAGTAAATCAGTTTGCCTAACTCAGAGGTAGTGTAATAAGCCTCTGGTTTCTGGGACTTTGAGCAATACTCACTATATACATTGAGTATGTCGTTCCGCAGCAAGTACTTCTTTTCTTGTTGGCGTAATTCACTAAGAAAGGAACGCAAATCACTTCTTTCTTCACTATCTAAGACTGCTTGAAGCAATTCAGACATGGCAACTCCACTAGATGACGATGTTTGCATTGTTGACTTTCAAGGCGAGACGAAATAAGCCTCTACCTTTTGTTAGACCAGATATAAACATGAAATAATAGAGATAAATATGATTTATCTGTGTACCTAAAAGTATCAATTTTTCAATAGGTACTTAAATCATGTTCTACTTTACTTAAAGTATCTATGACTCAGTATTTTTGGCTCTAACTAAAGGAATACAATTTTTATTTCTTTTGACAGATGTTATTAAAAAAGCTCATAGTAATTTAGGCGCGATCTATTGTGCCTTAAAATTATTGATTTAATCTTTACTATATAATTTATTCGCGTATATCGGATGATTATCATACCGAGATATCAAGATTTAGCTAAAAACTTCTGTAATGCTTGTAAGTCAATACTTTTTTCGGTTTCCCCAGGATGCTAATATTCATTTTTTTAGTGGTGTAGATGATATATTATGCAATTTTGATCGTTGCCAACATTCTGAGAATTCAGATATAGATTATTCTATTGCTATTATCTATATCTAAATACATGAAACAAAAATTAATAATTTATTTTAACATAAACTATAATAAATTAAAATCAATTTTTGTTTAAATATAGACTAATCATTATTTGCATTAGTTATAGTTTAAGCAAAACTTGTTTAAGTAGGGTCTGTTTATATGGCTACTAATACACCTAAGTTAATAGCTTCTGACCACAGTATAGGCAACATTTTGATTATCTCCTTGCTGGCCTTTTGTGGGCTGACTTTTATCATCCTTCTAGGAATTTTCTAACGGCTAAATGTGCGTTCAAAAACTTCTGAGGCTTAGATTCCTGATTTTTCTAAAAAGTCAGGAATCTTATTAATATAAATAGTTAATTTATCCGAGATTGACGAAAAAAGATTATCAAGCTTTCTGCACTATCGAGGTTGCTTAGATATGTACTTCTGCAAAAAAACAACATTTTGTAAAAGAGAAGTGAACATTGCACACTTAATTTTATTTTAGCAAGTAGATTTGCTTATATACATCAAAACCTTTATAATATATTCTTATGAATTATGGCAGATTTGCGATCCTTCCAAGTTCATTAACTTGTAGGTGACAGTTACTTGCTAAAGTAATGGTTATGAATTATCACAACCGCAACCCATCTTTTATAAGAACTTATGGATCATTATGAAATTATATAGGGCGAACGACGGGACTCGAACCCGCGAATGGTGGTACCACAAACCACTGCCTTAACCACTTGGCTACGCTCGCCATTCAACAATTTGAATTATAGCAATAATTTGGCAAACGATCAAGAGTTTATGTTCAAGGAACGGACTCAGCTGATTTAGAGTCTCTGAAATCTAACGATTACAATGTATTTTACTTGGCAAACATGAAACCCCTAACCATCATTGCATATACTGGAGCAGCAGCAGGACTCGCCGCCTTGGGTGTGACAATGGCAAAGACTAATCCCAGTCAGGTTGAATATGAAGAATATGCAGTGCAACGGTTGACAGAATACTTAAAAACCGATGTATGCAAAAAAACTACGAATATTATAGAAAATTTAATCCATTTTAATTGTGATAAGTTGGTTGACTCAGCTAACCCACAAATCCAAGGAATTATTGCCAGGACTACAGAAAGACAAAATTTTATGATTTTTAGCATTTACCGTACAGATTTAAAAATAAATTCTTGGATACCTTCATACAAATTTGAAACGGTGGGAGCTTTTGATCAATTTTATACATACACTGCCGAAGAACAATAGCGCAATCAGAAGTGGAAGAATATAAAAGTGATTTAGAATACTTGTATTTAGTAATTTATAATAGTTTCAATAATCACCAGAGTAATTATTACCACCAGCTTAATATTAAGTAAAATATGAACATTAGTCACTGAGAGTTCAAGCTTTGCCGATGTCATCTGCCTATTTGCTAGTATCTCACGGAAGTCGCGATCCGCGCCCAGAAGTTGCTATGCAGCAACTAGCAAAGCTGGTATGCAACAAATTACCAAACAACTACAACCCATCAAGTAGTGAACATTTGGTTGGCATAGCTGCTTTAGAAATGAATCCTCAGCCTTTACATGAGCAGATTCAAAAATTTGCCAAGAGCGCTTTTGGCGATGCCTGGTTTGGGCTACACCAACCATCTCAAAACGAGAATAGCATCAAAATTGTACCGCTATTTCTGTTGCCGGGAGTACATGTGATGACAGATATTCCCGCCGAAGTAGCGCTAGCGCAACAGGCTATTGGTCAAGATATCATGATTGAGTTGCAGCCACATTTAGGCTCTCACCCCAATTTAGAGAAATTACTGGCCAAGCAAATATCTACTATTAAAGCAGAAGCATGGATTCTGTTAGCTCATGGTAGCCGTCGCCCAGGTTCCAAAGAAACTGTGGAAGCAATGGCGGCGAGTTTGTCAGCAGTTGCTGCTTATTGGGCTGGGCCTCCTAGTTTAGAATCACGGGTGAAAGAGTTAGTAGCCGCTGGTTATAGCGAAATTGCAATTTTGCCATACTTTTTATTCGCAGGTGGAATAACTGATGCGATCGCGGCCTCCATAGAGGAGCTAAAATTACAATTTTCTGCGGTGAATTTCCAGTTGGCGCAGCCACTGGGAGCAAGTGCAGAATTAGCCGAGCTTATTTGGGATTTAACGGATAGATGAACCGCACAGAAAAACAGGAGAACGAGTATTTGGGAAAGGTTTATTTAGTAGGTGCGGGGCCAGGAGATCCAGGATTAATAACCCTGAAGGCGAAAGGTTTGTTGGAATGTGCAGATGTAGTTATCTATGATGCCTTAGTGAGTCCGGCAATTCTGGCAATGATTAATCCCCAAGCCGAACAAATTAACGCTGGTAAGCGCCGGGGGAAACATTCGCTGTTCCAGGAAGAAACAACTCAATTACTGATTGAGAAAGCGCAGGATCATGCAATTGTAGTGCGGTTAAAGGGTGGCGATCCGTTTATCTTTGGTCGCGGTGGCGAAGAGATGGAAGAATTAGTCAACGCTGGGATATCAACTGAAGTTGTTCCAGGTATTACATCGGGTATTGCAGCCGCAGCTTATGCAGGTATTCCATTGACTCATCGGCTGTATAGCTCATCAGTGACATTTGTAACTGGTCATGAAGCGGCGGGTAAGTATAGACCGAAAGTGAATTGGAATGCGATCGCGCACGGTTCCGAAACTATTGTAATTTATATGGGAATTCACAATCTCCCTTATATTGTGGAACAGTTAAGTGCAGCTGGGTTGAATGTAGAAACGCTCATTGCTTTAGTGCGCTGGGGTACGCGCCCAGAACAAGAAGAATTGATTGGAACCTTAGAGACAATTGTAGAACAGGTAGAGCAAACTGGATTTGGTGCGCCTGCGATCGCAGTCATTGGACAAGTAGTAAATATGCACAGCATTTTGTCTAGTTGTCGTCCAGTTTGATGGCTGGCGCAAAAGTGAAATGAAGTGTTTTTAAGTTTCTCGAATCCAAAATGCCAATCCTCCTCCACGGCCGCGAGCTGCAATGAAATCTTCTGTCACTAAAAAAAAGGCAAAGAAGGGTAATTGAGCTATGGGCTGGTTGTAGAAATCTTCTGTTTGAACTTTACCAGAACGAATTGGTCTGTTATAAACAACACGACCAAACAGACTGATAAGCATCTGGTTAAAGTCAAACGCCAATAAATTTTTCTTACCTGTATATTTCACTGGCCCCGTGAGCTTCAATAAAAGTTGCCCCAATTCAACCTGATTACAAATTTCGCCTCTATCTGAATCCTGTTCTAAAGTCGCATCAAAGGAAACATGGATTTTTATAAACTTAGGTACATACAAACCCTTGCCTAATACAATTCCTCCATGTTCTCTGGCTTTCTTAGTGCCAGTGGCAAAGCAAAGTTGCCATTTACCTAGAAGAGACTCAAAGGGGTAAGTTAAGCGTTCCTGCTTGGCAGATTTTTCTGCTTGTAGCAACGCATTTACTAATATTTCAGTATTAGGGCGTATATTTTTCTGTTGTCGATATGCAGCCGCAGCCTGTGATAGCACGGTAACAAAGTCAAATTTGGCTACAGGTGTCAAATTAGCTGTCATAATTTAACTATTTCTTTGCTTTTTTGATAAATTGTAACCTTATGAAGAGTAGAGAGTACAGAATCGAGAAGGGGTATTTTTATAATCGATTGTTAGATTTTTCGCGATTGAGAGTCTTCCATAGGGTAGGTTAATTATTAGTCTCCTAGGTGTAACTGGTTTTTGAGTAGGGTTACGGCCAAATGTGCCTACCGCTACCTCCCCTACGAAAGCTCTTGTTAATGACCAAATTCTGTGACAATGGTTAACAATCTGACAATTCATGCAATATGGAAAAGTTAATGCGGAACCTAACGCCCCAACTTTTGTAGGGAATGGCGAAAATTCAAATTCTCTCAAGAGGAGGAGAGAGGAATGAAAGTGAGGTTTTCCAAATTTTGTGAAAAGTCAGAGTTAACAATAAGCCGGAATCTGAATCTAAGGTACTCATGAGCCAGAGTTCTCAAAACAGCCCTTTGCCACGCAAACCTGTTCAATCATATTTCCAGTGGTTATACGCTTTCTGGAAATTCTCTCGCCCTCACACGATTATTGGTACAAGTCTGAGTGTGTTGAGTTTGTATTTAATTGCTATTGCCATTAGTAATCCTACTAATTCCCTATTCCCTACTCCCTATTCCCTACTCCCTCTCTTCGGCGCATGGATAGCTTGTCTATGTGGCAATGTTTACATTGTAGGGTTGAATCAATTAGAAGATGTTGATATTGACAAGATTAATAAACCTCATTTACCGTTGGCATCAGGTGAGTTTTCTCAACAGACGGGACAATTAATTGTCGCGTCTACTGGGATTTTGGCGCTAGTTGTGGCGTGGCTAACTGGGCCATTCTTATTTGGTATGGTAGCAATTAGTTTGGCCATTGGTACTGCTTACTCTTTACCGCCAATTCGTTTAAAACAGTTTCCCTTTTGGGCGGCGCTGTGTATTTTTTCGGTACGCGGCACGATTGTTAATTTAGGATTGTATCTGCATTATAGTTGGGCACTTAAACAAAGCCAAACAATTCCGCCTGTGGTGTGGGTGCTGACATTGTTTATTTTGGTGTTTACCTTGGCGATCGCAATCTTTAAAGATATCCCAGATATAGAAGGCGATCGCCTCTACAATATTACTACTTTCACGATTAAACTAGGACCCCAAGCTGTGTTTAATATAGCTCTTTGGGTGATAACAGTCTGTTATCTAGGGATGATTCTGGTTGGGGTGCTACACGTGGCCTCAATTAACCCCATCTTTCTGGTAATTGCCCATTTCGGGCTGTTAGTTTGGATGTGGTGGCGGAGTTTGGCGGTAGACTTACAAGATAAAAGTGCGATCGCTCAATTCTACCAATTTATCTGGAAACTCTTTTTTATGGAATATCTGATTTTTCCTATCGCCTGCTTTTTGGCTTAGACAATGCTAGAAACCTTTCCTACCAGTTCTATTATCGCTGCGATCGCAGTTATTTTGAGTTTGTCGATCTTAGGCTATTTCGCTTGGAAAACTTTGATTACTTCAGACTTGTTTCAAAAAGGAATCAATCTTGCTCAAGCAAAAGATTACCAAGGTGCAGAAGCAGCCTTTCGCAAAGTGATTTCCCTCAACTCTACTAATGATGTAGTGCGCTTGTTTTTGGGAGATGTTTTAAACCAGCAAGGCCAAGTAGAGGAAGCAACAGAATTATTCCGGGAAGTGATTCGCCGCAGTCCAAAAAATCCCGATGCTTACTTGCGTCTGGCCAATATTCTTATGCAGCAAGAGCGAGAAGAAGAAGCTAAAACTAACCTGCTACAAGCTAAAGATTTATTGCAAAAACAACGCCAACCCGAAAAAGCTAACAAAATCACTCAAGTGTTAGATAAAATGAGTATTAAGTCAAGTCAATCTTAAGTTGAGTGAGAATTGCAGAAATTCATTTTTCCTGTTGCGTCTCCTAATTTTTTTACCATTCCCATCATTATTATGGTGAGAATGGTTTTATTTTGGAATTATCAGTGTTTACTGTAATTATGTCCACAACTTTCGTAAGTTTGATTGATGCAAAAACCCTTTGCAACTCTCTTATCTTTGCACTCTTCTCTACGAGACGCTACGCGAATGTGTCCTACCCTGCGGGTACTCCTTCGGAGAACTCGTAGAGTAGCCGCTCCGCGTCTATGCGGTTCGTTTACTCATTCTCTTATTCCTATCTTCACGCAAGATAAAAGTAAATTTCAAACGACGTGCAAAAAACTTGTGCTAATTAAAGGCATTTAGTAGTAGATTTTATAGATTAAAAATAATCCAGTATTTATGCCAGACATCATATCAGAATTGTGGGCTATTTTTTTTACATCAGGATCGTTTATTCCACATGGACATTGTTATCTATGGCAAACTAATTTAGTTTGGTTACATATATTATCTGACGCGTTCATTGCACTAGCTTATTACTCGATTCCAGCTACCCTATTTTACTTTGTCCGTAAACGGCAAGATTTACCCTTTGATTGGATATTTTTGCTATTTAGTGGATTTATTGTGGCTTGCGGGACTACTCATTTAATAGAGATTTGGACACTTTGGCATCCCACTTATTGGGTATCAGGGTTTGTCAAAGCATTAACTGCCATGATATCTGTAATTACGGCAGTACAACTTGTGTCTTTAGTTCCGCAAGCATTAGCACTTCCTAGCCCTGCTCAAATAGAACAAGCAAATCAAGAACTTCAAACACAAATAGCCGAACGCTTACGGGTAGAAAAGGAACTACGAAAATACCAGAATCATCTCGAAGAAATGGTTGCTATTCGCACCAATGAAATTACCAAAGCCAACGAGCAATTACAACAAGAAATCCTTGAACGCCAACGAATTTTAGAAGTTCTCCGACAAAGTGAAGAGCGTTATCGTTATCTAGCTGAGGCAATTCCTCAACTTGTATGGACAACCAAGCCTAACGGCGAATGTGATTTTTTTAATCAAAATTGGTGCGAATATACTGGGCTAACATTAGAGCAGTCCTTGGGTTCTGGTTGGTTAGCTGCATTGCATCCAGATGATATCCAAAATGCAGATAAAGTATGGTCTAATGCCGTAAAAAATGGCACCATATATAACAATGAATATCGCTTTAAACGAGCTTTTGATGGTTCCTATCGTTGGCAGCTAGCGCGAGCTTTACCGCTTAAAGATGAGCAAGGTATTGTAGTTAAGTGGTTTGGGACATGTACAGATATCCACGAACAAAAACAAATACTTGAAGAACGGGCGCACTTGCTGGAATTAGAACAAATAGCACGAGCTAAAGCAGAAACAGCCAATCGAATTAAAGATGAATTTCTAGCTGTCCTATCTCACGAACTACGCACTCCACTAAACGCAATTCTCGGTTGGTCAAAATTATTGCAAAGTCGTAGGTTAGACCAAGCAAAGACATCGCACGCACTAGCCACAATTGAGCGGAATGCCACTTTACAAGTTCAACTCATCGAAGACTTGCTGGATATCTCTAGAATTTTACAAGGCAAACTGACGCTAGATATTACGAAAATTAACCTGGAGTCTACGATATTGTCCGCACTAGAAACAATGCGTTTAGCGGCAGAAACAAAGTTGATTCAGGTAAGTACAGTATTTGAACCGGATGTGGGAGAAGTTATGGGCGACTCGACTCGTTTGCAGCAGGTCGTCTGGAATCTCCTTTCTAACGCTCTCAAATTTACACCCAAGGGAGGAAAAATAGAAGTGCGATTAGAGCAAGCCGATGGTTATGCTCAAATTATAGTTAGCGATACAGGTAAGGGAATCAGTCCTGAGTTTTTGCCATTCGTCTTTGATTACTTCCGCCAAGCAGATAGCACGTCTACGAGAAATTTTGGTGGATTAGGATTGGGGTTGGCAATTGTGCGTAATATCGTCGAAATACATGGCGGTATTGTCAAAGCGAAGAGTGAAGGTGAGGATAAAGGGTCAATATTTACTGTTAGTTTGCCGCTTCTGCCAGATGAAAGCCGAAGCCTAACGGATAAACAAAACTCTGCTGTATTATTAACTTCTAACTTCTTAGCGCTCAATGGCATCCGCATTTTAGTTGTAGATGATGATACTGATTCACGAGATTTTATTGCTTTTGTACTAGAGCAAGATGGGGCTTTTGTGATTGCGGTATCTTCCGCTTATGAAGCATTACAAACCCTAGCAGAGATAAAGCCAGATGTGTTGGTTAGCGATATTGGTATGCCTGAGATGGATGGCTATATGTTAATACATCAAGTGAGAACTTTGATACCAGAACAAGGTGGACAAATTCCAGCAATTGCCTTGACTGCTTTTGCTAGAAACGATGACCAGCAAGAAGCGCTAAAAGCTGGGTTTCAAATGCATTTATCCAAGCCTGTTAACCCAGAAGAATTAATTGCAGCCATTACTCGAATTGTCGAAACAAAAGTGTAAACAATTACTTAGTAAACAACTTTTTACTCGTAATAAAGCCTCATATTTTGTATGTAAATGGGCAATTGGATGAGAATCCACTTGTATCAAGTTAGGCTAATAACTTATAATTCCTGCTATAAGTACGCCAAAGCTATACAAGTCAATTTTATATATAAACCAAGCAAGTAAGGTAATAAAAATGCTGAAAAATAAGAATGTACTGGTAGCAGCTATTATCTGCTTGTGTTTGAGTAATGGCAATACTGCTTTTGGTAAAGATGTTGGCGTTGTTTTATCAAAAATTCCAGACTCAAATAGAGCAGCACTTCCTGGCAACAAAAACGCAGTTGCTAACTTTGAGCAAGGAACCAATCTATACAAACGAGGAGATTTCAAAGGAGCAGAGGCGGCTTTTCGAAAAGCGATTGAACTTGAACCCAATTTTGTACAAGCTTATATTGCTTTGGCAAATACTCTCGACGATCAAGGCAAACCCCAAGAAGCGATCGCACATTACAAAAAAGCCATCAGCCTCGATCCTCATGACTCTGGGGCCTACTTTAATTTGGGTTTGACTTTAGCAAGGCTAAATCAGTTAGAACCTGCGATCGCGCAATACAAAAAAGCCCTCAGCCTTGAACCCAACTATGCAGACGCTCACTATAACTTAGGAAATGCTCTCTACACTCAAGGTAAGCTAACCGAAGCAGTCACCGAATATACAGCAGCTATTCGCCTCAAACCCAGTTATGCCCCAACTTACACGCGTCTGGGAAATGCTCTGTACGATCAAGGTGAGCTAGCAGAAGCAGTGACTCAGTACAAAAAATCCATTAGCTTTGATCCCAACTATGCAGACGCTCACTATTACTTAGGCAATGCTTTGTATGCTCAAGGAAAGTCAGCTGAAGCGATCGCCGAATATACAACAGCCATTCGCCTCTCTCCAAAAAATCCCGCAGGTTATAATGCCTTGGGAAATACTCTCTACGCTCAAGGCAAACTAGAAGAAGCGATCGCCCAATATAAACAAGCCCTCAGCCTTGAACCCAACTATGCAGACGCTCACTATAATTTAGCAAGCGCTTTTTACGCTCAAGGCAAGCTAACTGAAGCAATCGCCGACTATACCGAAGCGATTCGCATCGATCCGAAACACGCACAAGCTTACACAGGTTTGGCAAATGCGATGGACGATCAAGGTAAACCCCAAGAAGCGATCGCACATTACAAAAAAGCCATTAGCCTCGTACCCAACGATGCATTCACTTACTATAATTTGGGCATCACTTTAGGAAGAGAACAACAGCTAGAAGAAGCGATTGTTAATCTCAAAAAAGCTAGAGAGTTATTCCAAGCTGAAGAAAACAAGGAAATGGTTGAGCAAGTCGATCAGCTAATCCAAAAAATTAATATCCGAACGAATTGAATTTAGGGAATTGGGAATGGGGAATGGGGCATTGGGAAGTAATAACAAATGACAAATAACAAATGACAAATGACAAATGACAAATGACAAATGACTAAGATTAAAGAAAAGGGCAAAGTCTACCTCGTAGGTGCTGGGCCTGGAGATGTGGCATACCTGACGGTAAAAGCTTACAATCTCTTAGCTAATGCTCAGGTTTTAGTCTACGATGCCCTGGTAGATGCTCAATTATTGCAGTGTGTACCACCTGATTGCTTGAAGTTGGATGTTGGGAAACGCGGTGGTAAACCTAGTACAACCCAAACTGAGATTAACAAGTTACTAGTAAAACATTGCCAGCAAGGAAAACAAGTTGTAAGGCTCAAATCAGGCGATCCGTTGATTTTTGGGCGTTGCACTTCTGAAATTGAAGCATTGAAAGCATCTGGTTGTGATTTTGAACTGATACCAGGAATTTCTTCTGCCCTTGCAGCACCCTTGTTTGCAGGAATTCCCCTTACAGATCCGGTGTTGAGTCGTTGTTTTGCAGTGCTTACAGCTCATGAACCAGAGGTTTTAGACTGGGAGGCACTCTCACGCTTAGAGACACTGGTAATTTTGATGGGAGGGCAACATCTGTCAGAGATTGTACACCAATTGGTGCAACACGGGCGATCGCACTTAACACCCATTGCAATCATCCGTTGGGCAGGAACTCCTCGTCAAAAAATTTGGACAGCGCAACTGGGCAATATTTTGGAACAAACCACCGGATTATCACTTTCCCCGGCGGTAATTGTTGTTGGCGAAGTTGTTGGGCTACATAAGTACTTACAACCTGAGAAAATAGATTGTCAGGATTCGACTACAGCCCAAACTCCAATGTTAAACAACCTCTCCGCTTCTTCCCAACCCCTCACAGGTAAAACAATCTTGGTGACACGTTCAGTTGGGCAGTCGAGTACATTTAGCGATCGCCTCATCACATTAGGTGCAACAGTCATCGAAATGCCTACCTTAGAAATCGGCCCACCCTCAAGTTGGGAAGCTTTGGATGATGCGATCGCTCATTTATCTCAGTTCGACTGGTTAATTCTCACTTCTAGCAATGGCATAGATTACTTTTTTGAAAGGTTAATTGCCCAAGGTAAAGATACCCGTGCTTTAGCAGGTGTAAAAATTGCCGTCGTTGGCGAGAAAACAGCCAATAGTCTCAAACAATACTCTCTCCAAGCAGATTTTATTCCCCCCAACTTTGTTGCCGATTCTTTAATAGAAAATTTTCCAGAGGAACTGAATGGTAAAAAAGTTTTATTTCCCAGAGTTGAAAGCGGCGGAAGAGAAGTTTTGGTTAAGGAATTAACTCTCAAGGGAGCAAAAGTAATTGAAGTTGCTGCATATCAATCTTGTTGTCCTAGTGATATTCCACCTGCGGCAGAGTTAGCTATCCAAAACCGTAAGGTAAATGTAATTACTTTTGCCAGTTCTAAAACTGTGCAATTTTTCTATCAGCTTACTGACAAGATATTGTCCCAAAACTCTAATGTTAGTCAACTCTTAGAGAGCGTTTGTATTGCCTCTATCGGCCCTCAAACCTCTAAAACTTGTCATGCTTTATTCGGACGTGTAGATGTAGAAGCCCAAGAATATACTTTAGATGGTTTAACCCAAGCATTGGTAACATGGGCCATTAATTCTTAATCTTAAATGACAAATGACAAATGACAAATGACAAATGACAAAACGTATAATCGGCTTAACCGGAGGTATTGCCACAGGCAAAACCACTGTCACCAATTATTTAGCTAGCGCTTATAACCTGCCGATTCTGGATGCAGATATTTATGCAAGAGAGGCAGTATCTTTAGGTTCGCCTATTCTTGGTGCGATCGCCGGGCGTTACGGCGAACAAATTTTATTGCCAGATGGCAGCCTCAACCGCCAAAAGCTAGGCGAAATTATCTTTAATTGTCAAGATGAACGCAACTGGATAGACAATTTGATTCATCCTGATGTGCGCGATCGCTTCCTCAAAGCAATTGACCAATCTTCCTTACAAACACTGGTGTTAGTAGTGCCTCTATTATTTGAAGCGGGAATGACTGATTTGGTTACAGAAATTTGGGTAGTGTGTTGTTCTCAAGAGCAACAACTAGAAAGATTGATACAACGAAACCATTTAAATAGAGAACAGGCGCAAGCCAGGATCAACAGCCAGTTATCTATCGAAGAAAAAGTGGCTCGTGCAGATATAGTTTTAGATAACTCTTCTACCCTCGAAAGACTACTGAAGCAGATAGATGTCGCTCTAAAAACTACAAGTAGGGACTAGAAGCTATCTATATTAAAAAATATACATAGATTGCATTCTCAAGACATAAAATCTTTATCATTTTAGATGATCTAGTCCAGCAAAAAATCTTATATTTGACAAGCTTTATGTAACAATTCGGTGATTTTACAGTTGAATCTGCGATTGATGGTAATGTAAATTTAAATGATTGTTGATAAAAAGATATCTTAAATAAAATTAAAGACTAATAATTAAGAATTAAGAAAAATTAATTTTAAATTATTGATCTTATTTTAAAATTATTTTGTGAGTCTTTTTTCGACGAATTGCTTGTAATTTAGTTTTGCTAGCTATAGGGTACAGGCACTTAATTGGACATTGGGTGATAAATTCCTTTACTAGCTAAGCTGTTACGCATTTAAGTTGCACATCAACTGGTGAGGTTGTCCTTTGTTAATTTTCCTTTGTCCTTGGTAAACACAAGTGACTAATGACTAATGACGGTCTACACGGAAAATATTGCAGTATGTAGGCGCGTTAGCTTATCAATGCGGTTGATTCCTAACTAGAGTGTCCACCTGTTCGATTCTGGATTGGTGATTTAAAAATGATTGAGATTCACCTAGAGTCCAAAACTCTTCGTTATAGATTTCTTCTTTGGGAGAACTCATTTATGTCTTTGATCAGGACAGGTATGAACTTAAGTTTTAGTTTTTTAAGCAAGTTAGCTTTAGTGAGCTTTCCAGGAATTGAATTAAAGAATAAAAATAAAATACACGATTATAGCCAACTATCCTGGGGAAGTGACTACGTATTTGAGCGCCTCAACCAAGGAATGATCGGATATCTGACTGGAGTAGGGAAAGGCGTTAAACCCTGCGATCGCATTATTTTACGAGAAGGTTGTGAATCTTATCAATATCAAGTAGAAGAAGTTGATTATTATTCCGATCCATCTGATATGTGGATAGCTTTGCTTAAGCAAGTACCGATTGACTAAATATTAAAGTCAACCAGTTACTTCAATTCTATCTGTCAAGATTTTCCCTATCTTACTAGACGAATAAGAGAAAGGATATATCTATTTTAAATCGATCAAAAAATGAGCTATTAAAGTATTCCTTTCGTAGGATAGCAAGTAAAGATGCAAAAGATTTGGGTTATCTTTATCAAGGTGCATCACTGAACCATCAACAGCTAAATGGTGATGATCTATCCATCGCTCCTGCGAATCTAGTAAAAAACTGAAGTATGGGCTGACATCTGGATGATTTTTCGTTAATTCATCGTAGCTTTGATAAAAAGGAGGTATGCCAATTCCCATAGGCATATATAAACCTTTAGGATACTCTTCTATAGGCAATTGAGGAAGCTTTTTAAGATTAATGCCACTGATGAGTAATCTATTTTGTTCACTAGTCTTAATATCTGTGAATACTAACTCAATTTCTTGTAAATTTTGTTCAATGCCAATCGGTTTAATGTTCCTTAAAATAGTTTTGTCAAATTTGCCTATTCTCCAGTATTGATTTCCCCAAGGCTTATTTTGATCGTAAAATCCTGGTGGTCGAAAACTGGCAAATTTAATTTCATTTTTAGTGTCGTAAAAGTCTCTCCATGTTGTAATATTTTTCGCTAGTGTAGTTCTAACTTTTCTACTCTGCTCTCCCGACACAATTATCTTTTCATCAAGAGGGAATTGAGTAGCAACTTCTTTTTGATCGATTACCTTTCTCAGAAGATTACTCTTGACTATTGTGCTACTTGGATCTTGCCAGTGTTCTAATTTCCACCAATGCTTCCAATAAGAAATATTATTAATTTTTTCAAAAATATTTTTGTAATGTCCCATCGGGAAGGTAAACCAACTTTGATAATAAAGGGATTTATTACCATCCTCTTTAGTGAAAAGTAAAATTTCCCAAAATCCTGCATTTAAACAATTATTAGCCAAAGCGACTTCTACCAGATTTTGCTTTTCAAAACCGTCTCCGCCGCTAATTTCTATATTTGGTGAGTTAGCAGGAAAACTAACCTGTTGTCTGTTCCACTCCCGGTCGGTAAAAGCGATTATTTCTAAACCTTGATCTTTTTTAACCCATTCTGGTGCTTTAGGGACTAATAGCTCTAAATCAACATTTTTTATAATGATTTGCGCCGTTTTGTTGTCTGTTGGCTCAATCACAAAATCGAAATGTGTATCATCTCTCTTAATAATTGTTAATTTTCGCTGAGAATATCTTTGAAAATTTTTACCCAAGGGTGCGGGATTGACTGGATAATCGACATTAGATAATTCTTGCAGATTTACACTCATCTTATTATCAAATTTATATCTGGATTTAAACCAGAAGCCAGCCAATCCGAGCAAACCAAGACATAGAATAAGGGTGCTAAATAAAATCTGTTTATTCGTGACTCTAAAATTAAGCTTGCCAAATCGTAAAATGCCTGCATTCTTTTCCTTTGCAGAAGTGTTTTTCATGGGATAGATTAATTGTTATGAGAATGGTACTTTACAGCATACCGTTATGTGAAACTGATTTTTAATTCCCATTATCAAAGGTCACATTAATAAACAATTATCTGAAATTAAGGGGTTTAATATCCATTTACTGCTGACTTTTCACGGGTTCTGGAAAACCTCTCTCTAAATCTCTTTCTTTCTAGGCTACGGTATACACATAAGTCTTTTAAAGTTGTCCTACAACCTTTTGATCCACTCCACCCAGTCCTGCGATAAATTGGTGGCAAAAACCTCTCAAAGTCCCCCAATTTATCGGAGGATTTAGGAGGAATTACAACATTTTGGTTTTGTAAAGAGATGTGTATACGCCTTGCCTAGAAGAAGAGAGACTTTGAATTTCCTCCCAGTCAGGATTTTAGTGACGAGTGTAGGAACGCTCAAAGTGAGTTTTGAGTGTCTGAGCCATAGCGGATATTATAATTGCTGTTATAGAAACCGATATTGCTGCTATTCTGATTCTAGAATCATCTGCAAGTATCCCTACAGCAGCTAAAGCGATCGCTACACCGATACAACTTTGTCTGACTTTATTTGTCACTTGATAAGCTTGATTGCAGGAATGACAAATAATTGTATGTTGCGAAAATCGGTCTAATGTTATCAACTTCTCATCGGACTCGCTATTACCGACATTTTTTGAGGTGGAATAACCTTGATAAAAGGGTAAAGATGATCCAAATTTATCTAGCCACTTGCGATACTCAACCACCAAAGTATCAGATGTCTTTAGAGGTAAATACACTTCTTTGAGATTTTTTTTCAAACGCTCAATTTGTGCTTTTTGTTCAACAACTAATTGCAAATCACCTTCCAAGATTTTGTTTCTTATCAAAATGTGATCTAACCAGGGAGGTATCAGCTTGGTTTTTTGGGGAAAAGAGTTACTATAATTTCTGATGAGAATCCGACATCTATTCTTACCTAGTGGAATTGAATACAAGGCTGTGCCCCCAAATTTCCCTTGCTGTCCATTACTAAATTTGTAGAGAATCAAATTAGGAGCAATGAAATCTAATGAAATCCAAGGCAGATTGGGTTTCCGTGTTCGTCGCCACCTTCCCTTAATTCCCTGAATATTGCTTTCAATGACTTCTATTTCCAACGCTTGGGCATCTTCTCGACTTCCCATGATGCCATCATGACTGATTGGAACATGAGCCGGGTCAATAATATTTTCAATAAAATAGCTTTGGTCGTAAGGTAGGTCACGTACATAGTCTAGGTTGAAGCATTCCGGGTTGTTCCAATCTGGTAGTGATGGAATTAGCTCATCAATAGCTGTTTCAGCTTCACCTGCCCACATCCAAATGATACCTTGACGTTCCAAGACCTTAAAGGATGGGACGCAAGCATTTACCGGAATTTTTGCATCGCTTGGTAACTGGGGAATGTGTAGACATTGACCATTATTGCCAAACTGCCAACCGTGGTACGAACATTCTATTTTGCCGTCAATAATTTGTCCATCAGAAAGTCTAGCTGCACGGTGAGAACAACGATCTGTTAAACAGACAAGCTGTCCATTTTGGTCTTTGAACAAAACGAAGGGTTCTTCATATAGCGAAAAAGTATAAGGACGATTTGTAGGCAAATTTTGCAGAAAACAGACAGGATACCAAGATTGTCTCCAGTTAAATTCCTGCTGATTCTCAGGTGTTTCAAAGGTAGAATTTGATGATGTCGCCTGTAGTATCTCTGTTTCTAATGTCATCGTTTTCTCCAGGTTTATGCCATTCTAACTTTTATAGAAAACTCCTATTTAATTTTTAAACATAAAATTACACATAATGCCTAATTTTTACCCAACAAACGATAATTCTGACTTCTTAATTATTCTTCAACAAAAGCTGCTCATAATCATCTGGAGTATCTAAGTCGAATACACCTTCTGGGAAAGGAATGGCTAAAGCTTCTTGAAAATATTTTTTAATTATATGCTTTGCACCATCTGTACCACTTAGTGTAGTTAGTTTTGCAAATAAAGTGCGGTTAAATAATGCAGGAACACCTAGAGTATCTGCATATTGTGACGCAACGATTGGATTAAGAGTAGTTTCGTGAACTTCAACAAGTTGATTGATGAGTTGAGGTGAAATAAAAGGTTGATCGCATACCATCAAAACAACAGCTTTTGCTTCTTTACTGATTATATTCAGAGCTTCTATGCCAACACGAATAGAGGTACTTATTCCCTCACTTAAAAGTGGATTTTCTACAATATGTACTTGTTCTGAGTTAATCTCTGGTTTGATACGTTCAGCGTATGACCCTAATACAACGATAATTGGGTGGCAAACTGAAGCGTTCGCCACTTGAACTACATGCCTAATCAAACTCTGTTCACCGTAACGTAGAAGTTGTTTTGGCGTTCCCATACGAGTGGATGCACCAGCAGCAAGAATAATTAGACCAACATCAGACATTTGATTTCCTCTCCATGAATTGAGCTAAGTCTTGACCTCAGCATTCCACCAGCGGATTTGCCAGCACTGCTTGAATTTCTGCTACGATTGACAGTGCGATCGCTTCTGTTGAATCTGCATATCTCAATGCTGATACAGAAGAGGAATAAGCTTTTGTCCATAAGCATTGCAGTGATTTGTGCTATTAAGTAGTGAATAGTTTAGGCGATCGCTATCTCTTGCAGAGATTGTCCAAATATTTCTTGTAGGTAGAAAAAGCTTACTCGTTTATGAAACACTCTTTTTGATCTGAATAAGCTAACACGATAAATTATCAAATAGAAGTTTAGTCAAAGTTTGGGATTAAGGAAGCAAGCTTCTCTCACCAGAGTTAAAACAGTATTAACCTTTCTGGCAAATTTCTGAAATATTACCCAAATGAAATATCACGATCGCCCCAGTGTGACTGGTATTTTATTGCAAGTCCCTAACTTTGCTCTGCTTGCTTGGCAATATACTTCTCAAGCAAGAATTGCTTAAGGTGCGGTTGTTCTAAGTTTAAACCAAGCTCTTGCGCTTTTTGACTAATTTCTTCATAGGTCAGACCTTCGCTAATAGCATTGGAAATCAAGGCAATACCACCAGCCCTTGCTCCAGCCGCGCAGTGAATTAAAATTGGTTTGGGTAAATTTTCAATCTCCTGGATTGCTGCGTCTGTTAGCTCTTGATTTGCTTCTGAAGGCTTTAAAGGGATATTGGCATATTGCAATCCAGCAGCTTGGGCTTGCTGCTGTTCATCACTGAGAAAACTTGGTTCATCGGGAGAACGCAGGTTTAGCACCGACTTAAATCCCTCTTGGGCTGCCTGTTTTAAATCTTCAGGAGTTGGTTGTCCAGCAGCGCTCAAGTCTTCACTAACTTTTTTAGTGTTGCTCATAAAATACACTACTTAGATAGGCTTAATGTAGTATATTAGCAATTTCGTTCAAAAATCTAGGGTTTTCCTTAATTCAAGATTCTGTAATAGTTGGCTCAGATCATTTGCCTATATGAGATAATTTCCTATTAATGATTTTATTCCACACAAAGGAAATTAGCTCAGTATGCGTATGCAGCAAAAAGCATCATATTTTAACATAGAGCTACCAATTCATCTGTGTGCTAAAACAATTGCTCGACGTTTAATGACCGCAGTTATTTGCCTCACCTTAGCAGGCGCTCTAAGTGCCTACTTCTGGTTCACGGAGTTTTCCTTCCCAGCTAGCAAATGGTTTTACGAACTATTTAGCTTAGATGAAGAATTGAATATTCCTGCCTGGTATTCTGCATTTTCTCTATTATTTTGTTCGGGATTACTTAAAGCAATTACCGCTATTAATTCGGAAGATCGCTATTTATCTGGCTGGAAAACCTTATATTTTATATTTATATATTTGAGTTTGGATGAAGCATTTAGTTTTCACGAGCTTTTAATAATTCCGTCAGTGCGGGAATCGCTTAATCTCAATCCTATATTTTTCCAAACCTGGGTGATACCTGGTGCTATTTTAGTGGGAATTTTTGCATTTAAATATCTAAAATTTTGGCTTCATCTCCCTTACAAAACTAGGTATTTATTTCTAATTGCCGCTGTTGTTTATGTGAGTGGAACTTTAGGTATGGAAATGGTGGGTGGATTTTTGAGAGAAGATTTTGGGCGACGCAGCCTAATAACGTTAATTGGTATAGTTGTTGAAGAATTTTTAGAAATGACTGGAATTGTGATTTTTACTTATGCGCTGCTAGCTTACCTTATACCAATTTAATATGAAGCTGCATAGAATAAAGCTTCCAGGATAAAGTTGTAAGAAGAGACAGAAATTACCTGCTCAAAAGTAAGTTGGTCGAATATTTCTTGGATGCGCTCGCGTAAAGCTTGTAAAGAAGAAAAAAGTTGATTTTTGAGTGGTTTTTTGAGGAGTTGCCAAAGTCTTTCAATGGGATTGAGTTCAGGGGCTGAAGGTGGTTGAAACAAAGGAATAATATTTTCTGGCCAACGGAGTTTTGAACTTGTATGAGCCGGTGCTTGGTCAATCTGTAAAATTGCATAATCCGAGCCTAATTGCACAGATAGCCAGTCCAAAAACTGTTGAAAACACTCGCCATCTAGTTTTGGATATTCATAAAGAAAGTGGTCTCCAGTTAATGGTTCAATTGCACCATAAATCCAAAAGTTTTCCCTCAGCCATATCACCTTAACAGTGGGCTTGACTCCAAAAGCTGTAATCACTTTTCCTGTAAGAGTTTTGAGTCCAACCCTAGTTTCATCCTGGCACAGGTAGCGAACACACTTGCCGGGTGCTAAATGTTCTTCTAGACAATTGAGTATGATACCGAGTTTTTTTTAAACTCAGATACCAACTTTTCGTCCTGCTTATGGCTTTGAGGGCGAGGCACTTTTAGTTTTGCCCCCAATCGATATCGAACCCACGCATAAACCGTTGCATACTCTATATCTTGTCCATGTTCTTCTTTTAACCACTCAACTATTGCACCATAGCTACTAAAGCCTTTTCCTGTTTTTAACTCCTCCTCAAGTGCTGCGATCGCAGCATCATCGATTTTCCGTTTTGCTCCTGGTGCTTTTTTGATTTCTAATAAGCCTGATATCCCATCAGTTTTGTACTTCTGCAACCATCTCGTGACCGTTGAAGTATCTCTTGCCAAGCGTTTTCCAATATCTTGCTGCTCTTTAACCTGCCCGCTTTTTATCCACCACAGCATAATAAGCTTTTCTTTCTGGGTTCCTAAATTCGCTGTTTGTAAACGTTTTTTAAGTTCTTCTTCGCTCTCTGCGATTTCAATCTTAAAAGGGCGGCTCATGGTTCTTTTAATTTATCGAGTTTGTTTCCTCTATTATATGCAGCTTCATATTAAATTGGTATTAGCAGTTTGAGAGAAAGCCTTCAAATTAAAATTTATATATCTGAAAATTAATTTAAACAATTCGTAATTCGTAATAACGCTCTCTACAATACATTATGATCTTTAGATAGCAACACCTATTCCGAGCATTAACCCACATTGTTAACTGTTGCATGGTTCAAAATCTAGTGCATAATTGAATCGAAATTTAAAATTTGCATAAATGTTTGCAAAACAGAAACTGGAATTTAATTGGTGCGCTCCGGTATCTGGTGATGGATTCTATTTAGGTTTGCCCGTTTGGGAACGTCCTCCCAGTCTTGAGTATACAGTTGAGATTTTTAAAACAGCAGAACGATTTGGGTTCCGGCAGGTTCTAATTGGTATGGGTTTCAACCACCACATTATGGAGGCTTGGACTTTAGCAACAGCAGTTTTAGCCCTTACCCTTAATGCTGGAGCGATAGTAGCTGTGCGTCCAGGGTTTTATTCGGCTCCAGTATTGGCAAAGATGGCTCTTACCTTAGATCATATTAGTAAAGGTCGCCTTTCCCTTAACATTGTCACAGGTGGACGACCAACAGAACAGGCAATGTATGGTGATTATTTAGATCATGATAGCCGCTATCGCCGCACTCGTGAATTTATGCAAATTTGTCGGCAGTTATGGTCAACAACTAATCCCTTTGACTATGAAGGAGAATTTTATCAGCTCCATCAAACTCGGTTAGAAACATTACCTCTGCAACCGTCTGGTCCGTTATTTTATTTCGGTGGTGCAAGCGAGATGGCTCAACAAGTGGGTGCAGAATTTGCAGATGTTTATCTAATGTGGGGAGAAGCACGGCAACAACTAGCTGACCGAATCAACCAGATGCAGCAATTAGTTAGCAATTGCGGACGAAGAAAAGCGGTACGTTATGGATTAAGAATTAATATTATTGCTCGAACAACTGAAATTGAAGCTAGAGAAACAGCAAAAGAAATGCTGGCAAAAGTTTCTCCACAAATATTAGCTAAAGCACGAGTTACTGAATTTCCCAATACCAAGCGGGAAAGTGTCGGTCAAAGTCGACAATGGGAATTACGGGGAAATGCTGATGAAGATTGGTATGTTGAACCACTGCTTTGGGCTGGTATTTCTGTGGTGCGAAGTGGTGCGGGAATGGCTATTGTTGGTAGTTATCAGCAAGTGGCAGAGCGTCTTTTACAATACATAGACTTGGGAATCACAGTTTTTATTTTGTCTGGTTATCCCCATTTAGAAGAGTGCGAAAATGTGGGACGAAATGTTTTACCGTTAGTTAGAGAAGGCTATCTTCAGAGAAAGTAGTAGCAACTTGCAAGGCAAAAGCAACTCTTAAAATCAAAGCTTCGGTATAGGAATTACCAACAAGTTGCAATCCTATAGGTAAACCCTGAGTGCTTCGTCCACAAGGCAGCGATATTGCAGGTAAACCCAGAAAACTGAAAGGTAACATAAATCGCTGATTTAATCGATAGATTTTAGCATCTGCGTCAATAAGAGGTGCAACCATTGGTGTTGTGGGTGTTAGCAAAATATCCACTTCCTGAAACAGTTTTTGCCGTTGCAGAAAACATTCTTCCTGTTTCTGCTTTGCTTTTTTGTAACTGTGATAAGAAATGTTTACTCCTTTAGATAAATCGCTTTGTACTTTAGCTCCAAATATATTTGAGTTTGTAGTATAAGCTGCTTGCAAAGCTTGATGGAATTCATAAAGAGCAATAGTGGAATAAGTCACCTCATCAAATTCCTCTATTAAAAATGGAGAATTTATAGTGATAATTTCCGCTCCAAGTTTTTTAAAGATGGATATGGCATTATAAATTGCCTTAGCAATTTCTGGTTCAATTCCCCGAAATGTATAGTTATTAACTATGCCCAATTTTAAGCCGTTGATATTGGTTGTTAGAGGATACAGTTGTTTGAAATTTGTGGAGAGCGGGAAGAGTACAGCATCAAGTAAAATGGCAATATCTTCTACACAATTTGTCAAAAAACCAACTGTATCAAAACTACGAGCGCGGGGAAAAATACCTTCATTGCTAAGTAATCCGTAAGTTGGGCGTAGTCCTACCACTCCTGACCAACTGGCGGGAACTCGAATTGAACCACCAGTATCAGTACCAATTCCAGCTAAACAAAGGCGTGCAGCAATAGCGGTTGCACTTCCGCTAGAAGAACCTCCTGATGAGTGGTTGTGGTTCCAGAAGTTGCAAGTATTTCCATAAAAAAGATTGTTTCCAGAAAGGTCAGCCGCAAATTCGCTTAAATTTGTCTTACCTAAAATTACCGCACCTGCTGCCTTTAGCTTTTGGACAATTACACTATCAGATAATGGTATGCGATCGCGCAAGCCCTGACTTGTCAGTTCGCAAAAAAGTTGTGAGCCAACTGTAGTTTTTACTCCTGCTGTATCAATATTGTCTTTGATAACAACAGGAATCCCGTGTATTAATCCGCGCTCTTGACCGTTGCTTCGCTCAAAATCTATTTTAGTAGCAGTTCCTAGGGCTTGTTTATCCAGAACGGTAATAAAGGCACTGAGTGTAGGATTTAACTTTTGGATACCTTCGAGATAATGCTTGACTAACGTTTTTGAAGTTAGCAAGCCACTTTGCATCTGCTGACTTGTTTGTGCGATCGTTTTAGGGATAGAATCTGCTTCCATATTGGAAAAAGCGATGAGAGTGGAATGGCACTAAGAAAAGCCTAAACACTTGTGGTTTAAGCAGTTTGTATCTGTTGTGCCTCAAGGAGACAAATGGTACATCTACTGTCGTGCCATAATGGTACGCATCTCGGCTTCTGTGTCTTGAGTCAAATCTCCACTAACATCTACGATCGCACGATAAATCTTGCCCGTAAACTTGAAGGGTGGTTCATAATCAGGTGTTACAGGCGCACCAGGGGCTATGCCACAGGTTACGCCACTGGTCAGACCTAGTGCTAAGGGAGTAGTTACAGGGACATCAGCTTGTCCGACTAATTTCCCATCGATATAAAGTTGTGCGTGACCCGGCGATCCTTTCCCCTTCGCTAAATCTGGCTGACCCGTCACTTCAAACTCAAAACGCAACTGATGGCGACCCTCCGGGACTGACTCTACAGACTCGACATGATAGAGCGATCGCGCTACATAGTTATGAACCCAGTGCAGTTTGCCATCTTTGACATAGAAAGAGTAGCCACTATCATTACCCCCGTGAGCAAGTAATACTCCTTCTGCGCCACCGGTGGGAATTTCGACATCAGCCGTAATACTATGGGGACGATTTAACACTCTAACGGCACTATTGGCTGGAATCGCCTGAGTATCGGGATAGTAAATATAGCGGGTAAGATTGACAGCAATCTGAGGACGTTCTTCTGCCAATCGTTGCGTGCCACGTCCATCCACGGGCAACACATTATATTTACCCGCCTCTACATACCAAGTAGCAATCATCTCAATTAGCTTAGGGCGGTTGTCAGCAGCAATGTCGTGATTTTCCGCAAAATCCTTAGCGACATGATACAGTTCCCAATGATGGGTATCCAAGTCTGTAAGGGTTTGGGCTGAGATTGGCGCACCAAAAAACTGCCCTGCTTCTGTAAATGATGGCCCAGGCCAAGGACAAACCGCCCGCCAGCCATCATAGTAAAGAGAGCGATGTCCCATCATCTCGAAATACTGGGTAAGATGCTTAGTGAGTGCGTCAGTATTATTCAAAGTATGGGCGAAGCTTACACCTTCAAGGGGGGATTGAGTAACACCCTTGATAGTTGTGGGTGGTTCAATTTCTAGTAGGTCAAGCACCGTCGGCACAAGGTCAATGGCATGGGCATATTGAGTTCGGATTTCGCCTTTTGCCTCAATGCCTTTAGTCCAATGGACAATTAAGGGATCGCTGATTCCACCCCGATAGGTTTCCCGTTTCCAACGACGAAAAGGCGTATTACCTGCCCAAGTCCAGCCCCACGCATAATGGTTGAAGGTTTCTGGACTGCCTAGCTTGTCGAGTGCCTTGAGATTTTCCTCTAGGGATTCTGGCACATTGTTAAAAAAGAGGTTCTCATTAACCGAACCAGTGGGCCCACCTTCCGAACTTGCCCCATTGTCCGAGATGACCATAATTACGGTATTGTCGAACTCCCCGATAGATTTGAGGAAGTCGAGTAAGCGACCAATGTGGTAGTCAGTATGGGTTAAAAAGCCAGCAAAGACTTCCATCATACGGGCATAAAGCCGTTTTTCTGCTGCTGAGAGAGTATCCCAGTGAGAGACATCGGGATCATGGCGGGAGAGTTCGGCATCGGCGGGGACAATACCCATTTCCTGCTGACGGGCAAAAACCTTTTCCCTGTAAGCTTCCCAACCATCATCAAACTGTCCGGCGTAGGCATCAGCCCATTCTTTCGGCACATGATGAGGGGCGTGCATCGCCCCAGGACAGAAATACATGAAGAAGGGCTTATCGGGGGCAATCTGCTTGGCATCAGCGATGAAGCTAATTGCTTTATCTGCTAAGTCTTCAGTTAAATGGTAGCCTTGTGCAGGGGTCTTTTCTGGCTTGACGGTGTGGTTATCATAAACCAATTCGGGATAATACTGGTGGGTTTCTCCTCCCAGAAAGCCATAAAAACGTTCAAAACCGCGACCGAGAGGCCAGCGATCGTAGGGGCCGGCGGCAGAAAGCTGGTCTGAGGGTGTTAAATGCCACTTCCCGATCGCATAGGTGTTATAACCCTTCTGTAGTAATATCTCCGAGAGAAACCCATTTTCAAAGGGAATATTCCCATTACCACCGGGATAACCCGTAGAAGCTTCTGTAATGCAGGACATGGCGTTGGAATGGTGATTGCGGCCAGTCAGCAGACAAGAACGGGTGGGTGAACACAACGCTGTCGTGTGTAAATTGTTGTAGCGCAAGCCATTGGCGGCTAATGTGTCTAGGTTGGGTGTTTTGATCGGACTTCCGTAACTCCCAAATTGCCCAAAGCCTGTATCGTCGAAGACGATAAATAGCACGTTTGGTGTGCCTTCTTTGGCTCGCAAAGGTTCTGGCCAAGCAGGACTGGATTTATCAACTGTCCGTCCTATGACACCGGGGAAAGTGTTTCCGGGTTTGTATTCACGCAGAGACATAAACCAAAACTCCTTATCTAGGTTGACGGGTGGCTGACTATAACGAGTTAATTTCCCGACTCAATCCGGCTAATCTACGCTTATTCCAGATTGAGTAAGGAACACCTACAAAAGCTCCCAAAATTACATAAGCTACCAGCGTCGGAATCACCTGCTGCTGTATATGATTCAAAATAGCGATAAATAAAGCTAAACCAAAATTGCGAGCAATACAGAAAATCGCTAAGATAGACCGCATATCATCATCAAGTCTGCCTAAAACGTGTCCAATTCCTAGAGAGGCAATCACCATAATCGCGATCGCTACAAGTGGTAATTGCCAAACTCTGGAAAACAGTGGCAGCCCTAAGATGCACGCTAAAATAACCAGTATTGAAAAGACACCATTAGCAATAAAAGTCAAAGGTTGGGCAATCTTTTCGGCAAATGTAGGAGCGAACTTTTGAATCAAAAGACCGAGACTGACAGGCAATATCTGTACCATCATGACTTGTCGGGCAACTTCTAAAATCGCCACCTTTTGTGAAATACTCTCAAATAAGGCGGCGAAAATCGCCAAGGTGAGGGGAGTAACAAAAACCGCAAGTATTGCCAGAGTTAGCTGAAGACTCGCTGCGTAGGATAAGCTGCCTCCAGCCCTTTGCGTTCGCTTTGTGCTTAGAGGCGCACCTGGTGAAGCTGCCAACAAGGCCAACCCTATCATCACTTCTGATGGTAATTTAAACAGTTTCAGCAAGAAAATAACCACTAGAGGAACTAGCACAATAACGGCTAGAAGCGCACGGAATACTAAGGCAGGTTTTCGCCAGAAGGAGAGCATTTTTTCAAAAGAAAGGTTGCTCCCGATGGCTAACATCAGAGAAAAAATAGTGATTTTAACGAGAATCAATAGTAAAGGATGATCCATGCCTTTAAAATGGCTAATACTGGGTGTGGCCAAAAATAGTCGCTTCCCAAGTCACAAGTTATGTAATTGGAATTGTCATTTAAAATTTGGCAAAATAAGCTAATCGGCATTTTAAAGTGTAATAGAGTCACTGTTTGCCTTGTTTCTTTACTCTTAATGACTAACTCGCCCTGATTCAATAGCTTATCTAGTAAAGATTTCAACTCATCTACTGATTGGAATAAACGACAAGCAATTCATTCTTTACAGAAATACCAGACTAATTTAATGATGTTGTAAGCCGGATTATATGCGGGGAAAAATTTTAGTAGAAAGTTATTGAGTTCTTGGGTAACTAATCTAGCAATATCTTGACGTTGATGAAAACTAGCATTAGAGACTTGCAGAGAAATAAGATACTAGCTAATGTAAAGGTTTGCGACTCAAAGTGGGTGTAAATGGTGGCTAGTACCGCAAGGCGGAATTAAAAATTAAAAATTAAAAATGAATACAGCGTAAGTGTTTTATTCATTTGGAATGGGTGGTTTATTTCCGCCGACCTGTGCTAGGCGGTTAAATTATCTGGCTGATGATTATCCCACTGCTGACAACCAATCACAGAAGACGGATTTGCACCCCGGCGCGAAGTTAACAACCACGCATAATGAGTGTATTTGTTTGAGATGATGAAAATTTTACAAACAGGACTTACGCAAAATAATGGAAAAACGAACCGCAAAGGACGCAAAGGACACAAAGGAATAAGAGTTTTAGAGAGTTATTGCGTAAGTCCTAACAAATTGTCTTTGGTTTAAGAGTGAAGGGGAGAATTCAAAGTCTCTCTCCTAAAAAAAGAGAGGTTTGTGAAATGCCCTAAAATTACTGATTATGCGTTAAAAATTTCCCATGCTATTTGATGCGTTTAAAAACCGGAAATATCCTAAAATCGAATCTATCAAAACTAACCCAACCTGGCGCGTAGCGTGGGGAACAGTTGATGAAAATTATGAAGATATCGTTTGGCGAGATGAAAAAATTTCTGTGATTGTACCATGCACAGCTTCTGAATTTCTGACGGAAAAATTAGCCATCAGTTCTGGAGGACGATTTGTTGTTGTTGGTGATATTTGGTTAACTAACCAAGTGCAGTTGCTACAAAAGTTAGGAATTGAACCGGATAGCTTTCAAAGAAGTTCTCTGCAACTGGTGGCCAATCTTTGGGAACGATGGGGTTTTGAATGTCTTCACCAACTTGTCGGGATGTTTGCGCTAGTGATTTGGGATAGAGAAAGACAAGTATTGAAGTTGGTTCGCGATCGCATCGGTGTTCGGACTCTCTATTACACTACCACTGGTTCGGTTCGTTGGATTGCGCCTCAACTGAGAACTTTATCACCTCACCGTTCATCCGATTTAGATTTGGTGGCGTTGCGAGATTATCTTTGTTGTGCCTTTGTTCCAGGAGAAAGAACGCTTTGGGAACAGGTGCGGGAACTACGACCTGGAACTGTTTTAGAATTTCCCGACCACAAAGTTGAAGCTTATTGGCAGCTTCAAGAACAGATTGTAGCAGTAGATCAACCCTTAGCATGGCATGGCGATCGCTTGCGAGAACTCCTAGACCAAGTTGTTCAAGAATATTTACCACCAGCCAACGAACCCGTTGGCGTTTTTCTTTCTGGTGGTTTGGACTCTAGCTGTATCACTGCTTTAGTAACGAAATTCCACAAAGCACCAGTTCACACCTTCTCGATTCATTTCGGTTCAGAATGTCCCAATGAGTTAGACTTTTCTAGTCTTGTTGCTTCTCATTGCCAGACGCAGCACCACATTTTAGAAATTACTTTTAAGGATATGTGGGAACGCTTACCAGAAACAATGGCCTATTTAGATGACCCCATTGGCGACCCACTGACTGTTCCCAACTTATTGCTGGGACGACTGGCGAGAGAAAGCGTAGAAGTAGTTTTAAATGGTGAAGGTGGCGACCCCTGTTTTGGTGGGCCAAAAAATCAGCCAATGCTCATCAATAGTTTATATGGCTCTGTCACCAATCAGGATGCTTTGCAAGCTTATTTAATTTCCTTTCAAAAGTGTGCTGTTGACTTACCGCAACTTTTAAAACCAGAAGTTTGGACAGCAGTACAAACAGCACCTTGGGTTTTTGAAGAAGATTTATATTCTCAAGCCAGCTATCTAAATCGTTTGATGGCAATGAACATCAAATTTAAAGGCGCTGACCAAATTCTGACAAAAGTAAGTAACTTGACTCAAGCAGCCCTTTTGCACGGTCGTTCTCCCCTGTTTGACCAACGAGTGGTAGATTTAAGCATGGAAATACCTCCAGAGTATAAGCTTTCTGGAGTGGAAGAAAAAGCAGTCTTAAAGCAAGCGATTACCTACGGTACGTCTCCGACGAACGCAGATATCTTACCAGAGGCAATTATTCATCGTCCCAAAAGCGGCATGATGGTGCCTGTGCAGTTAGGATTTCGGAAATATTGGCAGCAAGAAGCCAAAGATTTATTACTAAATCGGAATGCAGCCATCACTCCTTACTTGAACCAGTTACCTATTCGCAATTGGTTAAACTATCAAGGAGATACTTGGAGTCGTTATGGAGTAAAGCTTTGGTTACTTGTGAGTTTAGAAATTTGGTTACAGGTGAATCAAAAGTGCAGCAGTGAAAGCAAGAAATGAATACACGACGACTAGAGCCAACTTTGGGAAGTAAATAAGTTTGTAGTAAGGATTTTAACCTTTGTCTTAATAAACACTAAAATACTTACTGCGTACCAACATATTTCTGCCGTACTGTAGTAGTCAATAAAATATTTTTTTTACTACAATATGAACTTCTTCTGGAATTGGAATTTTCTACTGTGTATTTACACGTAGATAACAATCAAATCTAGAACTCTGACAAAAAATTACAGACAGCAAATTAATGACACAATCTAACTCGCAAGATAAAAATAACTTTCTTTACCCTCGTAGTCGATATTATGGTAAATTCCAGCCAGAGACTTTAGCATTTAATGCCAACCTGCAAGAATTTGCCCAAAGAATTACTTACATTTCCTGTCTAGAAACAGGCGGAAAACTATCTCCAGAAGAAGCTTACGAGCAAATTAGGGCGCTTTGGAAAGAGTTGAAACATAGCAAAAAGGAACTGTCTATTGGCGTAAATAAATGAAAGCTAGTTTTTGGGCATAGGGCATGGGCAATAACTAGAAATGCCCTATGCCCCGTTAATTAGCTTCCAGCAAAGTCCAGAAATAACCATCTGGCGCAACGAATGAGAAACTCGTCTCGCCAAACTCATTACTAATAATGTCTGTAAATTGTTGTACAGTACTTGCTTTAATGCGATCGCAATACTCCTGTATTTCCTTAACCCGATAGGTGTATAAAGACATACCCAAGCTACCTGGTTGGGCTGCTTCAAAACGCGATTCTAAATTAATAGATTCTGGGAATCGAACAATATAAAGTCTACCACTGCGTGCAGCCATCAGGTCAGACTTAGAAGAACGTGGATCATCAAAAGCAGTAACAATAAATTTTTCACCAGGGTTAAGGTCAAAAATATCTCGACCTGCTGGCGAAGATTCATAGCTAGTTTCGACATCATCACGCACACGCAGCAAACCTAAGACTTCTTCGTAAAACTTGAGGGTTTCTTTGCTGTCATCTTGAGAGATGATTCCTATATGAGTAAACTGACTAGCTTTGAGAGCAGCATTATGATTAACTTGTCCGTAATGCGGTAATGTATAGCCAAAGCGTTGAAATAAAACTTGTCGAGCTAAGGGTTGAAGTAGCAACATTTCTCGTACACCAACTGCTGGTTCAATAAAAGGACGGCTTTTCCTCTCTTTGTTGTAAATGACTTCCCAATAAGGATTAGAGTGCCTAATAGGAAAACCTGCGGCTTTTGCATCCTCTATATGATTTAAGATACTTAACACATCTGTCGTTAAGCTTGTCGCCCAACGATTTCCTTTTATTTTCATCGATGCTATTCCCAAACCTTCATGGGTGGGGTTTTGCCAAACCATCAACCGAATCAAACCATGATCTGAATTTTGGTGGTAAAGGCGAATTGAGCGTAAAGACGAATTTACTCCATATAATTGATAGGCTACATCTGCGGTTAATTCACCCACTTGACCAATACGATAGCCAAATTGCTCCCAATACTGAATTGCAGAAATTGGTTCCGGAATGCCGATACAGACTTCATAGATACCTTCAATTGCGGTTTGTTGTTCTTGAGCCATAACAATTTGGGATTTTAGATTTTAGATTGGTCAAATAAATAAAGCTTTCGGAAAGATATCTCAGAAAGAATGCGAAAAGCAACAACTTTAGGTTGTAGCTTATGATGTACCTAGAAAAGTGAGTATAGAGTTCTTCTGATTGCACGTAATCAAGAATCGCCATCAAGTTTTTTTAACAGGAGTTAAGCTATGACGCAGCGACTGACTCAAGAGCAATTAGCACAAATAGTTACCGAAGTAGAAGGTCTGCAAGTGCGTCGAGAAGCGGAACTAGACCAACAGCAGGTTAGAGAAATTTTACAGGAGTTGAATTTACCGCCTGAGTTACTAGATGAAGCGCTGATTCAGTTAAATCGCCGCCAAGCGCTGGAGGTACAGCAACGCCGCAATCGATGGATTACCTCTGGAGTTGTGGCATTCTTAGTGATAATGAGTGCATCTACAATATTTTTCATCCAGCGACAGAATTCTGCACTCTCTCGTGTTTCTGCTCAACAAGACCGCATCACCTTGGTATCAAATACTGGCGGTGACTTGAAGACAATTTCTCGCCAAACCAATCCAGAAATTTTTTACCATGTCACTTTAAAAGATGCACCCTTGGGTAAAAAGCTGGCTCTCTCCTGTAATTGGATTGACCCAAGTGGTCAAATTGTCAAGCAGAACAGTTATCAAACCCGCGAAATTAATACGTCTGTCTGGGATACCCAATGTCGCTACACGATTAATCCGGCTGCAACTGTTGGCAATTGGAAGGTGCAGATGTTGCTGGAAGGTCGGCAGATTAGTGATGAAACCTTTGAAGTGAAATAGTTATAGATGGGCAACATCCCGCATCACTTTCTTGGCTATTGGGGTTATGGCGCTCAACATGAGTTGGAGGCGCTGTTAAATAGCGTTCTGGAAAACCTCTCCCCTACAAGGGGAGAGGCTTTGAATTTTCCCATCTGGAATGTTGTTTATATAGGACTTGATGGGCATTTCGGACAGCAACAAAAGCAGGACTTAGACGCTGAACATCTGAAATCTAGATCCCCCCTAACCCCCCTTAAAAAGGGGGGAAGAGTAGAAGCCCCCTTTTTAAGGGGGTTGGGGGATCTCTTATGTGTAAGTCCTAAAAATCAAATTGCTGCTATTTCGGCATCAGGATTATTAACTTCACCCGATGCTTGGGTAAGTCTCCAAGAAAATAACTGCCTGATTTTGGGTAGAGAACCTTTCGGAAAGATGCCCTTGTATTGGACTCAGCAAGGACAAGTTATCTGGTTTGCATCACAACTGCAACTACTCTTACCAATTTTGCAACAGTCAGAAGTTAGCATTTCTGGGTTATATGGCTATAGCTGTTTTTCTTACGTTCCCACACCCTTAACCCCTGTTAAGGAAGTGTTTGCAGTGACGGCGGGAACTGAATTAGTTTGGCAGAGTGATTCTCAATCAGGTAAGCTGCAAACACCTAAATCTAAGCACATCTACTCGTGGCGAGAAGCCCCAGAACAGTTAACAGATGAAGCTACAGCAATTACCGAATTGCAAACCCTCCTTAAAGATTCCATTGAACGACAGATTGCCGATTTAAAGGATGAACCTGTTGCGGTATTTCTCTCTGGCGGACTCGATTCTTCAGTGGTGGCGGCGCTGTTGGTGCAAGCAGGGGTGAAAGTCCGCGCCTACACTCTAGATTTTGGTGATGTAGGCATTTCAGAATATCCATACTCTGAACAAGTTGCCCAGTTTCTCAAAATTCCGCTTATTAAAGTTGCAGTAACCCCAAGTTCCATCAAGAATGCCCTAATTCCCACTGTGCAAGCATTAGATTTACCTTTTGGAGATGGGGTGTGTGTTCCGTTGTATCTCTTATCTCAAAGGGCAAGTCAAGAAACTCAGGTAATTTTTAACGGCGAAGGTGGAGATCAATTGTTTGCCGGTTGGACGAACAAACCTTTAATTGCCGCAGGTGTTTATCAGGCAGAAAATCCCACCGGACAGGAAACTTTTATCCAGCAATATCTCCGCACCTTTCACCGTCTTGGGGGATACGAATCTCAAGTTTATCAGCCGGAGGTTTATGCACAGATCCAAAATTTGCATCCTGAAGATTGGCTATTGGCGGCTTTAGATCGCAATGAATGTCCATCTTTGCTGCATCGCCTCCGCCGTGCTAGTTTGATGCTCAAAGGGGCGCAGAATATCCATCCTCGTGCGACTGCATTGGGGTTTGCTCATGGGTTGTGGGTGCGATCGCCTTTTTGTGATTTACCTTTGGCAGAATGGACATTCCGCCTATCTGGAGAACTCTGTTTGCAAGGAGCTTGTGAAAAATATATCCTCAAACGGGCTGTAGAAAATTGGCTCCCGCCTGAAATTGTCTGGCGACAAAAACGGGGGATGGGGGTTCCCTTAACTTCTTGGTGTTTAAATGATTTTTGGCATCAGCTAGGCATCTGGCTCAATCCAGAAATACTTCGCGCCAATAACCATTTTTATCCGCACATTGCGGCCCAAATCGTTGAAGGCAAACTAGGAGCAGCTATTCAAGGTAGGCGGATTGGTGAAACTCTCTGGTTACTTATTATGTGGCAACTTTGGCGATCGCACGTCTTAAATGAAGAACTAGGTAAACAATCCTTGGATCATCCTTTTTGGTTACATCGTTGGCTATGGAGAAATTACAAGATAATTCGTAATTCGTAATTCGTAATTCGTAATTCGTAATTTACTGTATCAGTATTTTTGGTAAATGGTATCAAACAATCTAACTCAAAATCGTCTTAATCCCCCATTCTCCAGGGAACTTGCTCAGGAGTTACTGAATAACTACGGTTCTCCGCTTTATGTTTATAATGGCGATCGCTTACGCGAAACTATTGAGGGCATTACTAAAGCAGTCAGTTATCCCCGCACGCAATTTCGGTTTGCAAGCGTTACTAATGGCAACATTGCGTTGTTAAAAATTTTTCGCTCATTTGGGTGGGGACTTCACGCTAATACCCCAGGAGATATCTACCTGGGATTGCAAGCTGGTTTCGATCCTAGTGAGATTGTTTACAGTGGTAGCAATTTGAATCGGGCTGAGATGTTACAAGTCTTAAATTGGGGAGTTACAACTCTCAATCTCGATAGCCTTGCTCAATTGCAGTTATGCTGCGAAGTTTTACCCAAATGCAGAGAGAAATATATTCGGCTGGGTTTGCGCCTCAATTTGCCAGAAATTACCGGAGATAGCCGCATTGGTGTGCGTCCTGAAGAATTTGGTGATGCGATCGCTTTAACTCGTGAGGTTGGATTAAAGCTAAGTGGTTTACACTTCTATCGAGGGACTGGAACTAATGCCACAGAAGCATTTACCCAGGTGATTGACACAGTAATCGCCACAGCACAACAGTTACCAGATTGGGAATATTTAGATTTTGGTGGTGGCTTTGGCTACCCATATCACCACAATAAAACAGCCTTTGACTGGGAAATGTTTGGGGCTGAGTTAAGCGAAAGAATTACTCGTTTAGGACGGAAAATTGATTTAGTGATTGAACCGGGACGAAGTGCGATCGCAGGATGTGCAACTTTGCTTGCTCAAGTTGTTTCTGTGAAATGGCAAGGAGAAAAACAGATTGTCGGAGTTGATACCACCGTTGCCAATCTTTCAGTACCATCAGTACACGGCGGCTACCGAGAAATCGTCACCTGGAAGCAAGCAGACAATCTTCACTCTTTATTCACAACTGATATTTGTGGTAACACTACTTATTCACGAGATTATCTGGGTAAAAATTGCCAACTCCCAGCGTTAAAAATTGGTGATATCGTTGCCATTTTAGATGTCGGTGCTTATGGTTATGCTATGTCGTCTCACTTTTTACACCGCCCCAAACCTGCTGAAGTCTTGCTAGAAAATGGCACACATCGCTTGATTCGTCGGCGGGAAGACTACAGTGTTTTACTAACAAATCAGGTTCTTGATAATTCCCTCCTTTTTTAAGGGGGGTTAGGGGGGATCAAGCCTCATCTGAAGCGTATTGGCTAACAATTAATAAATAACATTGGGCAACCATTATGAAGTGCATTAACTGCGGAACTGACAATAAACTAAAAGACAGGACAGCTAATCAAGGTCGGTGTATAAAATGCAATTATCCCTTTGCCTTTGAACCGACCAGTATGAGTAAAGTTAAAATTACTGATCCTTTTTTTGCAAAGGCGATCGCTGATATTTCTGCAAATCACACCTTATTTTTTACACCCAAGCAACTGCTTTATTTATTAGATAATCGGATAAAATCCAAGTCTACCTCAATATTTGGTTTGTTATTTATATATTTATTTTTTAATATTTGGACACCAGGATTCGTAGGTGGATTTGCTTCCTTCTTGTTTGGTGCTAATTCTTTTTTGACAGTATCTATTCTATTTAATATATGCTTTGTATTATATTTATATACAAAATCTACATCAAAGAAAACACATCTTAAGCCTCGCCAAGAATATGCTAGATGCTTACAAATAATAGGAGGCATTATTCTTGCTGTAGGAATTTATGCTAGCTTAATTATATATAAATCGTTTAGTCTATTTGTCATCGCCGTTATTCTAGGGATGCTATCGATATACTGGGGAACTCGACAGCTAGGACAAACTAAATTTGCACAGGAGTTTTCATTTTCTCAAAATGATTTTCAAGGTTGGTTAAGCCGATGGCAGAAAATCAATGGTTCAATTCTTAAAATCCTACCTTTCCCGCGTGAGGAAAATACACCAGCTACGGTTAATCCTGATGTGACTGCTTACAGTTTCGATAGATTAGTCGTTTGTGATAGTGCTACTATTGCTCAACTATTAATTGCTAATAATTTTCACTTTGAAAATAACTGTGCAATTCTCAGCATTACTGGATATCCGCAAAGCATTTTTGACACCACAATGCAAATGCTACGCCGCAATCCCGATTTAAAAGTATATGCAGTTCATGATTGCAATCCACGAGGAATTGGTTTAGTTCATCGTCTTAAAACCAATGCTAGTTGGTTTCTCAATAGCGAGATTGCAATTATTGATATCGGATTAACGCCAAGTCAAATTATCGCTACTAAACGCGGAATGTTCATTCAATCTTCTCTAGATTCGGCGCAAGCAGCTAAACAATTACCTCAAGAGATTCGTCAAACTTTGTCTGCTGAAGAATTAGCATGGTTAGAATCTGGAAAGTTTGTGGAATTAGAATCTTTCTCTCCCCAAAGGCTGATTAAAGTCCTGCAAAAGGGTATTGCTGGCAGTCGAAATCTAGAAAGTGATGACAGTAACTTGCTTTTAGTAGGGGATACTGGTAATGATATGTATGTTGTTCAAAGTTTTGGTTGATCTAGCCAGAATGCGTAAGCGTAGCCCGTTGCAGACATCACATTTAAAAATATACAAAATTCCCCTCAGACTGGAAGTCCATTGCTCATAATAGAAGGTTGAATTCCTGCTAGAGAGCATTCAATACTTTTCGGGTTTTGGGGAAAAGGGGAAAGGGAAAGGGTTTGAATTTCCCTTTCCCCATTGCCTTTTAACCTTTCCCCAGACCAAAAGAGAGATTATTGAGTTTATCCGAAAAGTATTGAGAGAGCATTCGCTTTTGCAGGAAAACTTTATACAGCAATGGTAGTTTTGTGTATATTAGTTTACTTATTCCTAACCTTCTGTTAAATTAACCTTAATGTACGCCAAACCTATTGATTTACTGTACTTGGGTTTTCAGCTACAAACGTGGGTAGCCATCTAGCTCACTGGCAATAGGCGCAAAATTCCATTCTGTCTCTAGGAGGAAAAAGGTAATGGGGCCGATGTTTATTACTGCCAACGATTGGCCACATATAGCGTTTAGATTGTCTTTGGCGCTTCTGGTTGGTTGCCTGATTGGATTTAACCGTCAACAAGGGGGCAGACCAGCAGGGATGAGAACATTTATGCTGGTGAGTATGGGAGCAGCACTATTCGTAATGATTCCTTTGCAGGCTGAAGGTGATAGTCCTTATGCTGCCACCAATGCACTGAGTCGCACCATTCAGGGTGTAGCTACCGGGATAGGATTTCTCGGAGCCGGATTGATTTTACAAGAGTCTCCTAGAAAATCTGCGACACCAAAAGTAAAAGGTTTAACTACAGCCGCCTGTGTCTGGACTGCGGCCGGTTTGGGGGCTGCGATTGGTTGTGGTCTGTGGCAAATGGGATTATTAGGAGGGCTACTGACCCTAATTACCCTCAGTGGGGTAAAGCGACTCAATCGCGCATTTGTATTTTTGACGAATCAGGGTAAACAGGGGACTACTCAGGAGTTAACAACCACCTCTGATGAAGATGATGATTGAGCGTCCCTACACATCCAGGTGTATTCAAAATCAAGTCAACTTGATTCCGATTCCTTACAGTGTTTGATTGCAGAATAATTTTTTGTTTCTTAGCTAATTTTAATCACTTTATCAGCGCTAATTCAGAGCGATCGCTGATTATAGTGATTAAGTAGGGAATTCCGTACTGGAGTTGATTGGCCAGTTAACCGGAAAATAGAAAATAATAGATATATGGACAAACGGTATTTTTTACAAGCTAGTGCGGTAATAGTCGGCACAGCATTGTTATCAAGGTATATCAACTGGGGGGCAAAAGCGATGACAACTTCTAATAGTGGATTTGAAATTACCAAACCAGAAGAAGAGTGGCGCACGATTTTAACGCCAGAACAGTTTAATGTATTGCGTAAACACGGGACTGAACGCCCTCACACCAGCTCATTAGATAAGGAATACGACAAGGGTACTTATTATTGTGCCGCGTGTGAACTGCCACTGTTTACCTCTGATACCAAATTTAACAGTGGTACTGGCTGGCCAAGCTTCTTTAACCCGATTGAAGGTGCGATCGCTACTACTGTAGATAAGTCGCTGTTTATGACCAGAGTTGAAGTACATTGTAGCCGTTGTGGTGGCCATCTTGGTCATGTTTTTGATGACGGCCCTGCACCTACAGGCAAGCGCTACTGTATGAACGGTGTTTCGCTGAAGTTTACTCCCGCCTAATTTACGTTTCACTTTAAGGTTGATACAAATAGGCAGCAGAGGGACAAGGAGACAAGACGAATAAGGGAAAATGATTATCTCCCCCCTCTCCCTTGTCTCCCTTGTCTTCCTTCTCTCTTCCCCCTGCCCCCTGCCTCCTTCAAAGAAGTTGGGAAATAGCGCTATCAGTAAAGCGAACCTCTTCAACCATCGGGGTATAGCCTAGCCATTGCACTCCTGACTGGGAAAATTGTTGTGGACACCCGCTAACGGCGAAACGAGTTGGTAGTGGCAGGTGAGTATTTTTTAAGCCTAGCAAGTCTAACTCTTGGGCACAAGCTGCCACGACATGAACAGCTGGGTCAACTAGCTTGACTTGAGAGGGGAGGAGCGATCGCAATACTGGTGTAAGGTGGGGATAATGGGTACAGCCATGAACTAAGGTGTCAATTTCTTGCTCTAGTAAAGGCTCTAAGTAGGCTCGTGCCACTTCAGCAGTGTAGGGGTCATGAATCCGATTTTGCTCAATGAGTGGCACAAACTCTGGACATCCTACTTGCCAGACTTGAACATCAGGAGCAATTTCAAGGATGGCGTGCTTATAAGCATTACTTTTTGCCGTAGCTGGAGTGGCAATTACACCAATGCGTTTTCCTTCCTGCACCGCAGCTTTTGCACCCGGTAGAATCACCCCTAAAATGGGTATGTTGAATTCTTGACGGACGGTTTCTAGGGCTAGGGCAGAACTAGTATTGCAAGCCATAATTACCATTTTTACCTGCTGCTGTTGTAGCCAGGTAAGAATTTCGCGCGTAAATTGTAAAATTTCTGCTTGTGAACGAATTCCATAAGGAAGTCGGGCTGTATCCCCAAAGTAAACAATTGATTCATTGGGGAGTTGCCGATATATTTGTCGCAGTACCGTCAATCCACCCACACCACTGTCAAAGATGCCAATTGGGGCACGTTGGGGTTCTTGAGCCGAAAAATCGTCCAGATTCGCTTCAAAGATCGAAGATGAATACACAGGCTGATATTAATTTAGGTTTTGGGATTTAAAATACAGAATTTAGCAGACAATCGGCTAATTGACCACTAAATTCTGCACGCCAAAGGATTCTAAATACCACCTTTTAATAGTAATTTGTACTATGTTAACGCTGCTGTAAGTATTTTAGGATGCCACGAGCGATCGCTTCTGCCATCTGATTTTGATACTCTCGTGATGCCAATCTGGGATTGTCTTCTCGACCAGTCATATAACCTGTTTCTACTAAAATCGAAGGCATAGAGCTTTTTCTGAGAACGTAGAATCTGGCTTTGCGGGTTCCCCGGTTTTTGATTGTATCGATGTTTTGCAGAATGGTATTGCGAACTACTTCTGCTAGATCATAACCGCTATCGTAATAATATACTTCTAACCCATTCACGTCAGGGCGATTATCAACAGAATTAGCGTGAATACTGACAAACGCAGTTGCATTAACTCGCTCGGCAATTTCTACCCGTCCCTGAAGTTCTACGAAAAAGTCAGCATCTCGCGTTAGTACTGCTTGTACACCATGTTGCTCTAAAATTGCAGCTACCCTTTTACCAATAGGCAGAATTACATCCTTTTCTAAAAGTCCACCTAGACCAGGAGCGCCTGAGTCTTTTCCACCATGTCCTGGGTCAATTACAACTAGTAATTTCCCTCTCGGAACTGAGGGGCGCGGCTTTGGTTGAGATATAGGACGGGGATTATCTATCGGGTTGGGGAATTGACCTTGGTTTGGCGATAAAGGAGGTAAATCAATGGGCTGCTGTGTAACGCTACCAGAGCGTTGTAATTCTAGAGCCAAAAGCTGGTCGCCAACTTGGTTAAGTTCGCCAATTCGCACTCCGGCTGCTGGCTGAACCAAGACGTTAACTGTATTAGATTCTTGGGGTTGCAGGCGGACTCGTAGGATAGGGCTATTAGAATTAAAAGTCGGCCCTGTAACTTTGGGAGCTAACCGAGCATTGTTGATGATAATGCGGTACAAACCAGAGCTTCTATCCCAGCCTCCTGTTGCAGATAAAGCTTGGTCTGCTCTAATTAGCAGTTGTGTGCCATTATTAGCCAGTTGCACAGACTCAATAGTCGCTGTACTAGATGGTATGGGGCGTGGACTATTACTATTACCTCCAGGGAACTGAGCAATGCCACGACTGGGCAGAAGCACAAAACCACTACTGTTACTATTAGTTGCTCGCCAATTTTGACTATTTTCATCCACCTGTAAAGTCATGCGAACAGCAGATGGACTTGTTTGTAGTTGGCTGAACTGAATACGGCTGACACCATAACGATTAATCGACAAATCGCGTTGCTCTAGACTTGGTGATAAAGTAGCGCTGGCAATGTCGATGTTAATTTCTCTTTGATCGTTGCTACGATTTACCTGAATCTGAGGATTACCACCATTGGTACGGATGAAAAACCCATCGCCTGTAACTTGTAAGTTCTCAATTTGAGTTACCCTGGCGGCAAGCATTCCGTTTTTAGGTGGATTGATGGGGCTTGTTCTCACCACGTTGTAAATATCTCTTGGTGAGAACACAGATGGAGATGTTCTCGGTGAAGGTTGTGTTGCTATAGCTTGTTGTTGCCCACCAGTATTTCTTGAGGGAACATTTTCGGCTACTGGCGTGGGTAATTGCACCATCCAGCGATCGCCAGTTCTACCAACAAATTGTACACCCTTGGGGTCTAAAGTATAACCAGGAGTCAGTTCAACGACTATGCGCGTTGTTTGTTCGTCAAACTGCCCAACACGGATAGCACGAATTGCACCGCCCACCTGTTGGGTTAGCTGCGGACGGCCAAATGTCGTTCCTGGTAAATCAATTACCAAACGAGTGGGGTTAAAAATTAATTGTGCTTGGGGTTGAACATTCCCTACAGTATTTATTTCCAGCTTGTTTTGATTAACATCAAAACGCCAAGATTCAAGTTTCGCAGCCATTGCGGGCGACGATAGCATGAAGATAGTTCCAATAGTACTGGATAGTAACCAGCGTAATTTCACAGTCTTTTCTCCTGATTCACATTCATGGGAGCCGTCAAAATTTCAATATATTGGCAAATCCTCACACCATCACCGCACACACTTGAGTATTACGCTGTTATTAAGACACAGCTAATGGCGTAAAATATAGCACGCTCCTCTGATTTTGCCATGCTATCCATTAGCCTAGATAAATTTGACTTGTAAAGCATCAGATGACAATAACAAAGATGCTACTCTTGTCCCGCCGCAATAATACTTAAATTGGTTTTACTACTAAATTGGATAAACATGGTAAAGATTAGATGTATTTACTCAATAATTTCGACTAAATTACTTATCTTCTCTTTAAATACTGAAGAACGCCACGAGCGATCGCTTCTGCCATTTGATTTTGGTAAGCTGAGGTTCTCAGCCTAGCCATATCCTCTCGACCAGTCATATAACCCGTTTCCACAAGAATGGAGGGCATAGAACTTTTTCTGAGAACATAAAATCTGGCTCGCCGTACTCCCCTGTCTTTGAGAGTACCAATACTTTGGAGAATGCTACTACGGACAACGCGAGCAAGATCCAGACCACTGTCGTAATAATAGACTTCCAAGCCATTAACATCGGGACGACTCGCGCCTGCTGAATTTGCGTGGATACTCACAAACACATCAGCATTAGCTCGCTCTGCTAATTGCACTCTTCCCGGAAGGGTAACAAAATAGTCAGAATCCCTGGTCATAACTACTTGTACACCATTTTGCTGCAAAATCTGTGCCAGTCTTTTACCAATAGGCAAGATCACATCCTTTTCACGTGCCCCTCCAATACCAAGCGCTCCTGAGTCTTTACCGCCATGTCCTGGGTCAATAATGACTACCACTCGTCCATTGGTAACTCGGCGCTGTGGTTGGAATTGGGGCTGGGGATTGGGATTGTTTGGGTCTGGGAATGGTCCCCGGTTTGGTGGTGGTAGCCCAGGTAAAGCAAAGGACGGTCTTCCGGGGAGGGAAACAATTCGACGAGAACCTTGTATTGGTATAGCCAAAAGCTGGTCGCCGATTTGCTGGGGTTGATCGAGTTGTACTCCAGGTGCTGGTTGAACTAAAACAACGACTGTGTTGGCTGCTTGGGGTTGCAGACGTACCCGAAGAATGGGGCTATTGGGAGCAAAGGTAGGGCCTGTAACTCTAGGAGCTAACTTGGCATTGTTAATTGTGACGCGGAACACACCGGATGATCTATCCCAGGTTCCCGTAGCAGATAAAGTTTGGTCGGCTCTAATCAGCAATTGTCTGCCATTATCAGCCAGTTGCACAGACTCAATGGTTGCTGGGGAGTCGTTAGCAGCAGATAATCTGCTAGGAAAAGAGGGTGATTGTGATTGATTGTCCGAATTACTACTTCCAGGCAATCTGACAACGCGACTAGGCAGAACCACCAAACCACCACTGTTACTATTACTGGCTTGCCAATCTGGACTATTTTTATCTACCCGCAAAGTCAAGCGAACGATAGGAGCTTGGTTTTGTAGTTGGGTGAATTCGACGCGGCTAATACCATGTTTGTTAACAGGCTGATTATTCTGTTGCGCCAGACGTGGTGATAAAGATGCGTCAGAGATATCTATGAAGATACTAGCGCGATCGCGGCTGCGAATTGTCTTAATCCCCGGATTGCCACCACTGGTACGGAGGAACAACCCATCGCCTGTTACTGTCAAGCCTTCAATTTGAGTCGCCCCTCGTGTAGTAGTGGCAACTCTTGAAATACTAGGTTGCCGTTCAGAGTCTGGGGTAACGACAGTGTAAGCACTTCTGGGAGGTGAGGCGGGAAATGAGGCGACTCGATCAACTTCTGGTCTAGGTAATTGCACCGTCCAGCGATCGCCAGTTCTACCAACAAATTGGACGCGTTTGGGGTCTAAAGTATAACCAGGTGCCAGTTCTACAACTATGCGTGTTGTTTCTGTATCAAACTGCCCAACCCTGATTGAGCGAATTCCCCCACCCACCTGTTGGGTTAGCTGCGGACGGCCGAATGTTGTTCCTGGCAAATCAATTACCAGCCGAGTCGGGTTGAAAATTAGTTGTGCTTGGGGTTGAACTGCTCCCACAGTATTAATTTCCAGCCTGTTTTGATTGGCATCAAAGCGCCAAGATTCAAGTTTCGCAGCCATTGCCGGCGACGATAGCATGAAGATAGTTCCAATAGTGCTGGGTAGTAACCAGTGTAATTTCACAGTTCTTTCTCCTAATTCACGTTCATGGGAGTCGTCAATATCTCAACTCATTGGTAAGTCATCACACCGTCACCACCTAAACTTGATCTTTGATGCCTTGTTTGATTTTTAAGCTGGTATAAAGACACGCTTAAATCAGTTATCAGATTTCATATTTGCTTGAAATCCCAATATAAAATCTTCCACCTTTGGAGGTGGAGGAATCTGACTCCCAAGGAAGCTAGAAAACTAATAACTGATAACCGTTCACTGATAACTGTTTTTTGTTTTTTGCCATCAATGCACTAAGTAGATAATTCCCATTACTGTCAGACGATCTAGCAAAATTTATGGGTGTTACTCCCCAATTACCTGGAAAATATTCAGATAATGGCTCACAAGCCTAGGGATACTGGAAATAAATAACATTCCGAATGCGGGTAGAAATTATAAACAGACGATTATTCTACAATCAGATGGGACGGAAATTTGGAGAGAGAAGTTTCCACTTTATAATTACAGAATCTTCAAAATACGGTGATTTTACTGAATTTAAAGTGCTGAGTTCCGAGGGAAAATCACTCAGAACTCAGTAAGAATTTACCGAAAAAGAATTCAGAATTCAGGAGCCAGAATCCATTCTGGATTTTGTGCGACTGGATGTCCAAGGGAGGTTTAAAGCCCCCGATTTGAAGACGCTCGAACAAGAGCGTGCCTACGGCAAGACTCACTTTCTGCGTCGCTATCGGGAGAAGAAAAATTCTTTCCGTGGATGTTACCCCTGACTTGACTGCTGGGGTATTCTGAATTCTGAATTCTGTCTTCTGACTCCTTCTCATCCAAGATTTTGATTAGCGATCGCCAGAATCTGGAGTGACTTCCAAATTGCCACTGTCATTTGATGCTGGCACCTTCGACTTAGGTGTTTCAATTACCAACGAGGCTCCAGAAGAACCATCTAAAACCAGTTGGTCTGAGCCTGCATCCACAGTTTTTGGATCTGGGAACACAAATCGTAACAAAGGAGGAGCTAAAAAGGTTGTCAAGATAACCATCATAATGATTGCCGCCCCTAGTGGTTTCGAGAGAGCGCCACTGGCTGCGCCGACACCAGCAAACACTAATCCAACTTCCCCTCTAGGAATCATCCCCACACCGATCGCTAAACGGTTGATTCCCGGTTGACCAAACACGCTTAAGCCTGTGATTACTTTACCGAGAATGGCTACTATAATCAGGAAAGTTGCCATAATTAAACCTTCTCGATTATCGGGAATTGCTGGGTTTAACACTCCTAAATCAGTTTTTGCCCCAACAGTTACAAAGAATATTGGCACCAACATATCAGCAATAGGGCAGACTTGCATTTGCAATTCTTTGCGCTTCTCTGTCTCTTCTAGGACTAAACCCGCCGCAAAAGCTCCCAAAATCGCTTCTAAGTGGATGACGGCGGCAAGGTATGCCATAGCAAAGGCGAAGATGAATGCTGGTATTACCAGTCCACCGCGTGTTTTGAGTTGATCAGCGATCGCTACAAATGATTTATTGAAAACATTCCCTAGTAGAATTGCTCCCAAAATAAAACCAGTGGCGCTGATAATCAAGTAAATAACTTTGCTGACATCCACCACGCCATCTTTAGCGAGGCTGGCAACTACCGCTAAAACGATGATTCCTAGAACATCGTCAATTACAGCAGCACCCAAAATAATCTGCCCTTCTTTAGAATTGAGTCGCCCCAACTCTGACAGTACTTTGGAAGTAATCCCAATACTAGTGGCAGTCAAAGCCGCCCCAGCAAAAATTGCGGGTACAGCAGCAATTCCAAATAAAGTCATCAGTCCTACAGTCCCAGCCGCAAAGGGTACTACTACTCCCACTATTGCGACGACGGTGGCTTGGATACCAACTGCCATTAAGTCTTTTAAGTTTGACTCCAAACCGATTTCAAACAGCAGGATGATCACACCCAATTCTGCTAAAACGGAAATAACCTCAGACTGGGCTGCAAACACGGCTGGAGTGGCTTCAGGACTTAAACCAGCAGTGATTTGAAGGAAGGACATGATCAAAGAGTTAGAACTGTCTGTGCTGCCTTCTGGAAACACTAAAAGGTGGAAAACAGAGATGCCAACTACCACACCACCTACTAGTTCGCCTAAAACGGGCGGCAAACCCACTTTGTTTGATAACTCTCCACCAACTTTGCTGGCGAGGTAAACGACTACTAAGCTTAGTAGCACTGCGGCTACTACCATTGAACTGTCTGCGGCTTCTGTTGCAGTAGCCAGCAGAGGAAAAGAGAAGTTAATTGGATCTAACAAATGCATGGGTTCTGTGGAAATCCTTCTCTTTGATTTTGACGTGTTTCTGGAAAACATCTATCTGTGGAGACGCTATTGGCAGGTTCAAAAGCTTAATTTGTGCCATTTCTCCACTTCATCAAGCGCTATCAGAAAACTTCGGAAACCTTTGCTACAGACAGTTTAGAAAGTTGTAGTAAGTCAAAGTCGGTGAATTAATTTACCATCATGACAAAATCTTTAAAAATGTTGGTGTAATTTTTTTAGTATCAAAAAATGTAACCATTTTAGGTTTTGACGATCGCAGTGTCAAAGTAAGAACATACAAATCGTATCTAGCGATCGCACTTAAGTTGTGAAAAACTTGTGGTGACTGTTGACTTTTAACAGCCGCCAGAAGATTGCTAAATACGCTTATTAAAAACATCTGTGGATACTTTGAGGAGTGCAAATCTTATGACTAGAGCCGCTTTACCCGGTTCTCAGTTTCCATCTGGAAACTTGTGGAAAATACTGCCTTTAGCCCTGCTAGTATGTGCAACTTTTGTACTACCTGCATTGGCGCAAGAGAAGGAGAAAATGTGGCGAACCCTTAGTGTCAGTGGTCGCGGAGTTGAAACGATTCCGACAACTTTGGCGCAAGTTAGCTTAGGAGTGGAGATTCAGGGGAAAACAGCAGAGGAAGTACAGCAAGAAGCCGCCCGGAAGTCATCGGCTGTAGTTGCGTTTCTCAAAAGCCAAAATGTAGAAAAATTACAAACTACTGGTATCCGGTTGAATCCAGTCTATAGCTACACCAATAATGTACAAAGGATTACAGGCTATGCTGCCAGTAACACGGTGAGTTTTAGGATTCCCACAGAGAAAGCTGGTACGTTATTAGATGATGCAGTGAAAGCGGGTGCAACACAAATTAATGGTATTAGTTTTGTTGCGAATGATGAAGCGATCGCAGCTGCTCAAAAACAAGCATTAAAAGAAGCCACCCAAGATGCCCAGCAGCAAGCTGATGCTGTTTTCAGCGCCTTGGGTTTCAAATCCAAAGAAATAGTCAGCATTCAAGTTAATAATGCCACTGCGCCTCCACCACCCATGTTTTTACGGGCTGAAGCTGCCAAGGTAGCTGATTCTTCCACTCCTGTCGTTGGTGGTGAACAGGAAGTAGAAGCATCGGTGACTTTACAAATTAGTTATTAGTCATTTGTCATTAGTCCTTTGTCATTTGTGAGGGCAAAGGACTAATAATCAATTCCCAATTCCCAATTCCCAATTCCCAATTTTCAATTAATTAAAAATGTTCTGAAGACATATCTCCACCGCCCTCTCCATCGCGCTTAGAGCCTAATAATTCTAGTTGGTCTACTCTAATAATTGGTGTAGAACGGTTTGCTCCTGTTTGGCGATCGCTCCATGTGTCAAACTTTAAGGAACCTTTGATGCCAATTAAGCTGCCTTTACGCACATAATTACCTGCTACTTCAGCCGTTTTATCCCATAATTCCAGAGTGAACCAGTCAGGTTCGTCGCTGTTGCGCGATCGCCTTTTTACCGCTAGTGTCAATCTACACTTAACACTACCAGACTCAAAATATTTTATATCTGGGTCGCCGCCTACACGGCCAACAAGGGTGACAATATTGATACTCATAGGTTTTACCTTCCAGTACAGGTGTACTTGTTAATTCCGACTTTCATCATAGCGAATTGTGAAACACTTGAAAATAATGTGTTAAACAGTTAACAATATAGTGGAATTGAAAAATTATACATAACTACTTGGAGAAACACATAAAAGTATACGGATATACTAAGCAAACCAGAGAATATCAAAAAACAAGGGCCTGAGACATAGTAAATATTCCTGGGAATCATATAAAAATATAGTTTAGTTTGCTGAACTCAGGATACAAAGATAATCGAATCCACTCTTACCGTTGTAGTCAAGAAGTATCGCACATAGGGGGCTTAGAGAAGCGTGGGTATTTTTAGGAACTTTCGCACATCATGGGATATGGGTATCGACCTCGGTACTGCTAACACCCTGGTTTATGTATCTGGGAAAGGTATTGTACTGCAAGAACCTTCTGTAGTTGCTATCGATGTCAACGAAAAGGTAGCACTAGCAGTAGGAGAAGAAGCCAAAAAAATGCTCGGCCGCACACCTGGAAATGTGATTGCCCTCCGCCCCTTGCGTGATGGTGTAATTGCTGATTTTGATATAGCCGAGCTAATGCTGAAAAGCTTTATTCAGCGTGTAAATGAAGGCAAATCTTTAATTTTACCCCGAATTGTCATTGGTATTCCCAGTGGGGTCACGGGTGTAGAAAGACGGGCTGTGATGGATGCGGCTCACCAAGCAGGAGCAAGAAAAGTTTATTTAATCGATGAACCTGTAGCTGCCGCCATTGGTGCAGGACTGCCTGTTGCCGAACCCACTGGCAACATGATTATCGATATTGGTGGTGGTACAACCGAAGTCGCAGTGCTAAGTCTTCAGGGCACAGTAATCAGCGAATCAGTACGCATTGCTGGGGATGAACTAACTGATTCAATCATTCAGTATATTAAGAAAGTTCATAACTTAGTCATTGGTGAACGGACTGCTGAAGACATCAAGATTCGGCTTGGTTCTGCGTATCCTACCCATGATGATAATGATGCCATGATGGAAATCCGAGGTTTACACCTACTTTCTGGTCTACCGCGAACTGTAACCATCAAAGGTCCAGAAATCCGTGAAAGTATGTTGGAACCACTATCAGTAATTATAGAAGCTGTGAAGCGGACACTGGAACGTACACCTCCAGAACTAGCAGCAGACATTATTGACAGAGGAATTATGTTAGCTGGGGGTGGTGCTTTGCTCAAAGGCATAGATACCTTAATTAGTCATGAAACGGGGATTGTGACTCACATCGCCGCCGACCCTCTCTGTTGTGTTGTGCTGGGAACCGGTCGGGTGTTAGAAAACTTCAAACAGTTAGAACGGGTTGTTACCGAAAGCTCTCGCAATATGTAGCAAAAAAATATCATACTTGAGTTCTATTTGAGTTCTATTTGGGTTCTATATAAATAGAATCCAAATAGAACTTAATTGTATAAGTAGATAAAGGTATATATGGTTACAATACGGCGCTGGTGGGATCGTAAAGGCTTACAAATAGGGTTGTTAGCTCTAGTAGTTGGTAGTGCTTGGGTATTGCGACAAACTCAAGGTGAATTGGTGCTTGAGACATACCAGGCACTTACCCGTCCATTAGAGATGTTGCAGTCAGGGCCAACTCCAGAAGAACGTATCAGAGATGCCCGGATATTAGAATTGCAAACCCGTATAGTAGATTTGGAAAGTCAAAAGACAAAGCTACAAGATTTATTAGGCTATGTGGAAAAAGAGCCACTGGCATCACGGCCAATTCCAGCCAGGGTAGTAGGACGTAGTGCTGACCAGTGGTGGCAACAAGTTACTCTGAATCGCGGTGCGAATGCAGGCATTCAGGAAGGCTTTGTAGTCAAGGCCGATGGCGGATTAGTCGGTTTGGTGGAGAGTGTAACCCCCAATACTAGCCGCGTCTTGTTAATCAGTGACCTCAAGAGTCAAGTTGGTGTATCAGTTAGTCGCACAGCAGCTAAAGGCGTTTTGCGAGGAGATTCTTCTGCCGAAGCTGTGCTGGAGTTTTATGAAAAAGTCCCAAATGTCAAAATAGGAGATTTAGTTTCCACATCTACCTATAGTCAGAAATTTCCATCCGGCTTGGCAGTAGGACGAATTAAGTCGCTGGATTTAAAGAAACTTCCCGCATCAGTAGCGAAAATTGAGCTTTTTCCGCCAATCCGCTCTCTTGATTGGGTAGCAGTTTATCCAAAACCAGAAAACCAAGAGCCGGAAAATGAAAAGTCGGCAAATCAACTGCCGCAAAATTCTAAGTAAATTCTCTCTTGAAAATCCATAGAAAAATGAAGATTCCTGCATTTGGTATTAGCAGGCAGAAAAAGCCAAAATCGTCAGAGCGAAAATCGAAATTCCGAATCCAGCCACTTTCTCGTTGGCATCCCGGTGTACGGCAGTTGTTTAGTTGGATAGTGACTGCTAGTTCTGTACTGTTATGTTTACTATTATTACCAACCCGCCTGCCAGGTATGGAATTATTGGGAATTGGCCCTAACTGGCTATTAATTTGGGTGGTAACTTGGAGTGTGAAGCGTACAGTATTTGCCGGAGCCTTGGCAGGTATAGTTCTGGGGCTACTTCAAGATTCCATGACAGCACCTAATCCTAGTCATGCCATCAGTTTAGGAATTGTAGGAATTTTAACTGGTCTGCTCCAGAAACAGCGTTTTATTGAAGAAGACTTTATTTCGATTGCTGTAATTGTCTTTGTGATGGCAGTTTTGGCAGAAACTATCTTTGGGTTGCAATTAACTTTGATAGGAAATGAGCGCAAAGTAACAGATATTTGGACATATTACCAGCGTGTCGCCCTCGCCTCTGCCATTCTTAGTAGTCTGTGGGCACCCGTGGTCTATTATCCCCTCAATCGTTGGTGGCAACGATTGAAATTGTTGGAGCAATAGTCAGTCAAGGGAGTTAGAATAGAATTTACGCAAAACCACACGCGGTAGAGGCAATTCATGATATTACCCCTACCGCGTGTGGTTTTGGCTATTATTTGCGTAAGTCTTGCAAATCTTTAATTATTTAAGCCGATTTACTTAGGTTATGATTGCCAGAAAAGAAAATTCTCCTCTGTAACCTGAATCTTGATGAAATTTGGGCAACTTCTGGCAATATGGATTCAAGCTACATTAAATCAAACAACACCGTATCATTGTAGTTAGTAGCATTTATGTTTGATACTTTCTTTTTTGCCTTACAAGAATATCAGGTAAGTCATGTCCTGATTTTCTGACGGCAGAATATGGAAGCTTTCACTGAATAACCTAGTTGGAGAACGCTAATGTCGAAGGAAAGAAAAAGTAATAAAGAAGTTAAAAAACCTAAAAAAGATCCCAAGGACAAAAAGGATAAAAACGACCCAAACAAATAGAACGATTTAGACCAAGGGCATTTCTAAGGTTTTTTATATTTTTTGGCAGAAAAACCACAGGTTTCGAGCTAGACGAGGTTTATACCTATTCTTTGTGAAACTTTACAGAATCAAACTAGTGAGGCAAGGGGCAAAATCCCCTTGTTCGCAAGCAACCTTAGATGTAATCAGTATTAGGAGTTAAAAATTTTGAATTAATAACTCTTAACTCCTCACTACCCACTACTGACTATTAACAGCTTCAGTCACTTTTGCCCTTACTGATATCTCCTGCTTGTGTTTTCCTTCGGCAGATGAAGAAAAACTTTTAGGAACAGTCTTTGTACCCGTTCGCTTTGCCAGTGCTAATAACAGGTAGACTGTGAACAAATATCCAGACGCTAAAATAAAAATCATCATAGGTATACTTCCGTAAATCATTGTTCTACTAGCACCCTTTCAAACGAATATAAAATTCCATAAAATTAGTAGAACCTCAGCCAACCAAGTACATTCTTGATTGCTGTAGCTTCCTATGGTAAAATTACCTATAGAGATAAAATTCTCTACGGACAAAGAATTTATTGTCTAATGAGACTTTTTGCAGACCATAGATCCACACCAGTTAGATTGCTAAACGGCAATCTAAAACTACGATTCTCAGCGGTCTACTCGATCTGCGTTATTTTTCTCACACTGCTGTGAAAAGAGCAATGCTTGCGCTCAACGTGCGCTGAAGACGTGTAGCGGCTTCCCATAGGGATATAGCATAGCTCCAAGCCAGGAGTTTTGCATATCGTAGGAAAAATCAAAGGGATTATTCCCTTAATCTAGGCTACGACTAATTATTTTAGACTCACATCACCGAGCCAGTAAAATCACTTAGTAAGTGAATCACTTTGGGGTGTGAACATCTTAAAAATTTAAAATTCCTATATTTTAGCGTAACACAACGACCCTGAATTTGAAGCCCATTCCACTGCTAAATTTCAAATTTTTTGAATAGCTACACTTCAGTTCTGAAGAAATTTAGTTTTATCCATTGGCAACTCAATTTAAATTATATCCATTTTGTCAATAAGTAATATTGCTTGAATTTTGCTTTGATCTGTGGCGGTAAATGTGTACTTGCAAACTACTTAATACAATTAAAGCTGGTATTTGCCTCCGTGTACTGAGAAGTCATGTTTTAAGTTAGTTTAAGATATTATTATCTCAAAAATTAAGCACAATTACTTATTGACAAAAGTAGAGCAACCTTAATTATCACCGATAGACTCATGAAAATGGGATTGTCTTATGAAAACTTTGCGCTGGCACAGGGTTATCTTAAAATGAGTGTAGGATATGTAAACTTTCGTAACCTAAGTCAGAGTCCGCCCATCCATGACCCCAGCCACCTCCCTGTTTACCCCTGTGGAAGCAGACCTGCGACTACTAGCAGATAACCTAAAACAGCTAGTTGGAAATCGCCACCCCATTTTGTTTGCAGCAGCCGAACATTTATTCGGAGCTGGGGGAAAGCGTATCAGACCAGCAATTGTCCTGCTAATATCGCGGGCAACAATGTTAGAGCAAGATATTACACCGCGTCATCGCCGCCTAGCTGAGATTACAGAAATGATTCACACAGCAAGCTTGGTACATGACGATGTGGTAGATGAATCAGACGTGCGGCGAGGCGTTCCTACCGTTCATAGTTTGTTCGGTAATCGCATTGCCATATTAGCAGGAGATTTTCTTTTTGCCCAATCGTCCTGGTATTTAGCAAACTTGGACAATTTGGAGGTTGTGAAACTCCTCTCAGAAGTCATTATGGATCTGGCTACTGGCGAAATCCAGCAGGGACTAAATCGTTTTGATGCTGGTATCTCTATTGAAACTTACCTCCAGAAGAGTTATTACAAAACAGCTTCGTTAATCGCCAACAGTTCTAAAGCTGCTGGGTTACTTAGTGAAGTCTCGCGGGAAACTGTTGAGCATCTGTATAACTACGGTCGTCATTTTGGTATAGCATTTCAAATCGTTGACGACATTCTAGATTTCACCAGTACGACAGATACCTTGGGTAAACCAGTGGGGTCTGATCTCAAAAGTGGTAATCTGACTGCGCCCGTTTTATTTGCTTTAGCGGAAAAATCATCCTTGGAAGTGCTAATTGACCGAGAGTTTGCTCAAGATGGAGATTTAGAGCAAGCACTAGCACTAATTCAAGATAGTCAAGGCATAAACCAGGCACGGGAGTTAGCTGCTCACCATGCTAAGTTAGCAATTGAACATCTTGCAGTTCTCCCACCCTCAGAATCTCACCAGGCATTAATTAACATAGCTGAGTACACACTGAGTCGCCTCTATTAACTCAGTTATTAGTTATTAGGTACAAAATGGGGTTTTAGATGCCAAGTTAAACCTACCAGATGTTCTAAGGTGGGGAAATTTGGCTCAGTTGTCAGCTAAATTTTGAAAAATGTTCACTGATAACTGTTTGTTCACCAATTTTAGATTAGGCCGATCGCCTGGTTCTTTAAAGAACTAAAAGGGTAGTAATTGGCATTAATTTCTTTTCATCAAAAACTTTTTCAAACAAATTTGAGATTTAAAATTTGGGATGTGGGATTGTATCTAAAAAATCCCACATCCCAAATTTTTCTATGCAATATCAGGGGGTATCTGTTTAGGCGATCCCTGCTCCCGCAACCTTTGTTGCATGAGTTTCTCTAGATCAGTTCGCCGAATTTCGACGGTATGAGTGGTCTTACCCGGCGTTTCCAAAAAAAGGATACTATCTACGGGTTCCAATGCCACCAATTGGAACAAAATATGGGTGACAGGAACAATTTTAGCTAGCATTTGAGGGTCAAGCCCAGCAGGGGAAATTAGAGAGACATCCTGTATGGTAGGGAAAGCGTAAATAACGCGCTTTTCCAATCCTGGATTAGCACGATTGCTCAAGGTAGTTAAAACCCAGCTTGCCTCCGAATTTTGGAGAATATAGTACTGGGAGTGACGTAATTTTTGAGCGATCGCTCTAAGGGCAGGAGCAATTGCTGCAATCAGATTTGGTGTTATACCATCGCGGGGTGCATTGTCAATCAGCAATTGAATTTGTGCTTCTAAATCCATAATGACTTGTATACGGCTCCTGGGTAATGGCAATAACATCTATCAAAGTGTGAACAATCCCATCCAAGTTGGGAATAATAAAATCAGCCATATCCTGAATGTAGGATTGGTCTGCGTTTAGCTTATACGTAAAACCAAAAAAGCCAATACCCACAGTCGTACAGGTTGTATTTAAATACTTAAGGTCTTTTGAAAACTGAGACTATGAATTCAGCCGCAACCGCAACAATTCCATCTGCAAATATTCTGGGAGAAAATTCTAAAGGCGTGGAGGTGATCTTTCAACTCCTATCCAAGGAGTTTCAACAATCGACCAAAGCTTCGGAACAGAATTGCCATGATGTAGCAAGACGTATTACCACCGAAGTATATCGGATTTGCCACGAGAGCAAACGTATTCAAGCTTCTGGAACTGTAGAAAGCTCGGCGATGACCCTGGCTCGGCATCGGCTACAACAGTGTCTCAGGTACTATCAGTTGGGTTCAAATCGGGGCAGGGTAGAATTACACAGTACTCTGAGTGCAATTATTTATCGATACATTAATCCGCCTCAGAAGCAATTGAGTTATCAAGGGCGACTGACTATAATCGAAGATTTTTTACAAAGTTTTTATCTGGAAGCATTAAACGCTTTCCGGCGAGAAAATCAACTTGGTGCTACTTATCGCCCTCAGACGCTTCTAGAATTGTCTGAGTACATGGCATTTACCGAGCGCTACGGCAAACGACGCATTCCCTTACCAGGCCGTCAGCAGCAGCTAATTATCCTGCGGGCACAAACTTTTTCTCAACAGCAGCCGCCAGAAACCAGCGTAGATATAGAACAAGCCGCAGAAGGTAGCAATAACGAAGGCGATGGTTCTTGGGAAGAACCCGCAGTGCATCAATTGCGCTCCACAATGGCAACGCAAGCCGAACCCGAACCTGAAGAAGATACCTTGCGTTCGGTTGTGGTTACAGAATTAATGAATTATCTAGAACAACGACAACAATCTGACTGTGCTGATTACTTTTCCCTCCGCCTCCAGGATCTCTCAGCACAAGAAATAGAGTCGATTTTAGGTTTAACCCCTCGTCAGAGAGATTACTTACAGCAGCGCTTCAAGTATCATTTAATTCGGTTTGCGTTATTACACCGTTGGGAATTAGTTCACGAGTGGCTGGAAGCTTCTTTGCACACCAATTTGGGCTTAACTCCCCAGCAATGGCAAGTATATACAGCACAGATGGACAATAAGCAACGGTCTTTATTAGAGTTGAAGCAACAAGGACAAGCCGATGAAAAAATCGCCAAAACTTTAGGGCTGTCAATGGCACAACTTCAAAAGCGATGGTTTAAGATTCTTGAGCAAGCTTGGGAAATTCGTAACTCATTAGTGTCCGGATCAGGTGCATCTACTCATGAATAGTGACTCAGAATCCTCACAATACCAGTATCTCGGTTGGTTATTGACAGATGATGTCAAAAATAACGAGCGATCGGTAGAATCTGAGGAAAATGACGGGGTAAAAAAACTCATCAATGAAGCCACTGCTTCAAAAAGCAGTGAGCCAAAATTGGGAGTAACGCCCCAGACCCTTCAATTGGGAGAAATTCCTACTGTGCAAGATCGTTTTCAAGCCGTCATTAAACATCGGTTACAAATCCAAGCCCAAGACCACCCACCTTTGTTTCCCTGGGAAACACAATTAATCGACTATCCCGATTTTGTTGATGAGCCGTCAATGACGCTCGTTCCTACCTGGGGATGGATGGTACAACAGTCGAAGCTGAAACTGCCTTGCCCCTTGCCGGAGAGAGTTTTCCAGCAATTGCTGGAACAGTGTCAGGCATTGGTGACATCTTCAGTTCCTCTAGGGGCAAAATTAGTTCAAGTGGTGGAGAACTTTTTTCCCAACGAGTCTCAAGCACTAAATGATATAGCTGGATTGGTGCTAAGAAGTACCTATCGCTCTGTCAGTACTCTGGAGACAATGCCCAATATTCAGAGCGATTACTCAGATTTACAGCCGCGTCAACAGATGGCTTTGTCGTTGCTGGCAGCTAAACAACTGCTGGAAAATTTGACTCTACCGCTTTCAGCAACCAGTCCAGTGGTAGAAAGACAATGGCTAACCACTGTCGGTAATTTGAACATCAAAGTAGAGTATCAGTCTGAAGGTAAACTTACGAAGTTACTTGTTCAGGCTGAGTTACCTGTTAAAGGAACTTTGATACTTCGTGGAAGTGGCACTTTAGCAATGGCAACATCTTCGACTTCGGGATACTTAAGTGTAGAGTTAGGTTGTGAGCAACTTAACCCAACTTATACTCTGGAAGTTGAGTTTCCCGAAATAGACCAACAGCCGCTTTTGTTTGTCATTAATCCCACTATGTAATCTTAATTACCACGGCTAGTACGTAATGCCGCATATCTTAAGGTAACTATTCCCTAGCTGTTGCCTTGGGGCTTTTTCAGTCTCTAGATACTACTAGCAACAGGGTGCTTACTTATACTTAGGCGTGGTTACAGTTAACTAGTGATGTAGACTCACCCTCCATCCCATAAATTGAATGTTCGTGGATACTCGTCAGTCCACTCGGTTACTAGCAAAGCCTGGGGAACGAGTTAATTTGTTGTGCTGATTTCGCCTCTATTTTACCAAGCAACCAATTTTTCACAACGAATTTATTCGATTGTGCTGTTTTTTTATACAAAACTATGTTCACTCTTGGCACAATGAAACCCTACGACAAGAGAAGGGAAGCAAAGGTTGAAAACTCTGTTTTCAACCTTTTTATTTTGTAAAAATAGGCGCTAAACCTTGATATAGGAATCCGCTTTGATTTTTGTATCCCTCACGGGAGCGTAGCCATATTTACTTGCGTGGGAAGGCAAGAGGCAATAGGAAAGAAGGCTTTTTGAGTTGTATGGAGTTTTTTCAAAAATCAAATATCAGTCCGATAGATGAATGAAGACAGCATAATAAAGCTTCTTCTAACGGGAATACTTTAAAGTAGGGCGAATAGTTTCGTCCTCAACATTATTTCCGTGGCATCTATAACTTAGACTCGAAATGCTCAACTTATCCAGGATGAATCGGTTTTGGCGTGTCCCTGTGGGTAATTGGCGGCAAAATTTGCAGCGATCGCCTTTGACAGAAGTGGAAGATTCAATTTCCTTGCGGGTGCTGGTGCTAGCATTGGTTATTTTGGGAATTGGGGCGACAGATATCGCCGCCGAGACTTCATTCAGTTTTTGGGCGTTACCCCTGAGTGTATTGGGTGCGATTTGGAGTTACTATCGTCGCCGCGATCGCAATGTTGCAGTTCAGTTTTGCATCGCTATCGGAATGTTAATAGCGCTGGGTGCTTTCTTTGGGCGGTTAGTGGGAGAGTTGAATGATACGCGGTTGGGTTTGGCGGAGTTATTAATTCAACTTCAGGTGTTGCATAGCTTTGATACACCCCGGCGGAAAAATTTGGGCTATTCGATTGTTATAGGACTGATTTTGTTGGGTGTGGCGGCAACGCTAAGTCAGACTTTAGCATTTGCACCTGTATTGCTGTTATTTTTAGCGATCGCTCTGCCAACTTTAGTGCTAGATTATCGCTCACGCTTGGGTTTGCAGCCATTAAAAACTCAAAAGGAAAAATTCAACCCAAAGAATTCCTCAACTCTTAATTTTAAATTTTTAACTCTGACTTTTTTACTAATTGTCAGTCTGGGACTGGCAATTTTTGCTGTTTTACCCCGATTTCCTGGCTATCAGTTACGGAATTTTCCTGTAAGTTCTTCTATCCAGTTAAAAGGTAATTTTACTGGTCGTACTATCATCAATCCCGGTTATGTCCGTCAAGGTAGTGGTAATAATCAAGGCAGTGGTACGGGACAAGGCCAAAGTGGTCAACCAGGTAAGGTAGATAATAACTTTTATTACGGTTTTAATAGCCAAATTAACCAAAATCTGCGCGGTGAGATGAAACCTAAAGTTGTGATGCGGGTGCGATCGCAAGCTGAGGGTTTTTGGCGAGTACTAGGATTTGACCGCTATACGGGTAAAGGATGGGAAGTTTCGCGTAATGAAGATGTTACGACCATCAAGCGATCGCCTTGGTCTTACCAAATTTTCCTGAACCCACCTCTGACTACTGCTAAAACCCAAGAAATAGTACAAACTTATACAGTAGTGGCGGACTTGCCTAACCTAATTCCGGCGATGGCTTATCCCAAAGAGATTTACTTTCCGACACCAATGGTCGCGGTTGATAAAGAAGATGGATTGCGATCGCCTGTGGAATTATCAGAAGGACTCACCTACACAGTAATTTCTGAAGTACCATACCGCGATCGCACTAAATTAGGTGAAGCTTCTACTAAATATCCACGAGATATTAAACAGCATTATCTGCAAATTCCTCCCGAAATTGCCGAAAAAGTCCGGCAACGTACCGAAGAAATCCTTGCTAACTACAGTCGGGAAGGAGTCACAAAGTCTTCTAAAAGCCTAGATTCAGCCTATGAAAAGGCTCTCTACTTAGCTCAATATTTAAAGCAACGTTACTCTCTTCCCCAAAATCCCTTAGATTTGCCTTATTTGGGAGAAAAAGATGACTTAGTAGAAGCTTTTTTATTCAAATATAAAGGTGGTTATCCAGACCACTTCTCCACAGTTCTCACGGTGATGCTACGTTCCATTGGTATCCCAGCGCGGTTAGTGGCAGGGTTTAGTTCAGGAGAATTTAATCCATTTACAGGACTATATGTTGTCCGTAATACTGACGCTTATGCGATGACAGAAGTATATTTTCCGAAATATGGCTGGTTTGCCTTTGACCCGATTCCCAATCATCCCCTCATACCTCCATCAGTAGAAGATACTCAGACTTTTAGTGTCTTGCGCCAGTTATGGCACTGGGTTGCTGGATGGCTACCTTCTCCAGTGACAGGTTTATTGAATAATGTATTTGAGACAATATTTAGGTGGGTGATTAGAGCGATCGCTTGGTTTTTAGCTTTATTTTCTCAAGGTTGGTTTGGTATATTAACTGGCTTAATCTTGGCAACTACAGCGGCTTTCTTTGGTTGGCTGGGTTGGGGTCAGTGGCGAGAGTGGCGCAACCGCCGATGGTTAAAGAGATTGCCAGCAATGGAAAGCCTTTATCAACAAATGCTGCAATGGACAACCCAAAAAGGTTTAGGTAAACATCCAGCACAAACACCTTTAGAGTATGCCAGAGGATCATACCAGCATCATCCCCCAGCAACTGCTGAGGTAATAGATGAGATTAGCCAAGCCTATGTTGACTGGCGTTATGGTGGTCATACGCCTAACTTGAAGCGACTGCGGCAAAGATGGCAAGGTATCAAAAAGGTTGGTAAGGCTGATAATTAACTCCAGTTGCGGGTTATCAACTGACGTGTGTTTGCTAACCCTCAATTCATACGATGTTTTGTGTAAGTCTTATAGAAGAAACTCTAAATGCAATAAATCCTAAAATACCAAATATAGCTGTAGCTACACCAGTCTTTCAACCTACCTCCTTAAGAATTATTTCCGTCGTTTCGGCATAGGACGCATTGCTTCCCGACCCAACATAAACATCCCTGCAACACCCAAACTAACAAACCAAACATATTGATACCAGTATTGCCGAATCTGCTCACCAGTGCTGAGTTCTGGATGCAAGGTGTTCAAGTACAGTAGTAGCACTAATATCATCAGTGCCCCAAAACCAACAAAGCTTAAGCCAACACGAATTCGTACAGGTCGCAGTTCAAAATCACTAATAGTGTCTAGGTCAATTTCTGCCAATTCCTTAAAGGAGTCATCTGCCAAAGATGAGGTTGCTTGGAATTTATTGCTCAGTTTTGGTGGCAAAATCGGCGACAGTGTTGCTACAGTTGGGCGGCGTAGTAAAGCCTCGGTATCTCGCAGCAATTGCAATGGCTTACGGTTAGTAGTTTGTTGAGCAAACTCTATATTGTCTGTGGAAGTTGGGGCATTGGCTTTACTTTCAAAATCCATAGTACGCTTCAAAAAAACCAGGATATACATAGCCTAGCGAATCATCAGAAAAATGCATCAAAATAATATAATTATGAATTATAAATTACTCGTCCATCTCTTTTAATGTTGCTAATGCCGATGGAGATAAGCGACTCAGATAGCGGAATATCCAGTACTTAAAGATAGTGTTTAAAATTACAGGAAATGTCGCAATAAATAAAAATATTGCATTTCTACTGGCTGGCAAACCTAAATGTTCTGCAAATCCTTCCAGAAGAACCTCCCACCCATCTGGGGAATGGAATCCTACGAATATATCTGTAAAGAGAATAATTATAAAAGCCTTAGCACTATCGCTCAATCCATAAACTATAGTATCTATGAAAGACTTCACAATCACAATTTCTCTTTTACTATAAACGATAATTATACTAAAAGAAATTAATGATACCAAATCAGCAAATACATTACTAACAGCACTATTAGTTTTTAGATTAAATTCCTCAGCTATCTCAATTGCTTTCTCCTTTATTTTTTCTTTAATTACCTCCGAAGAAAGGGCTGGTGCATTTTTTAATAAAGATTCAAACCTCAAATTTTGTTGAAAATTAGATAATTCATGTAGAGCTTCTTTTTCCATGTCAGAATTGATGAAGATTTGAGATGTATTCTCTCCTCTAGTCTTTTCTAATATAGGAATAACTAAGAATTGTTTAGATAAAATCTGAGTCAAAAGTGGAACAATAATTAAAGTGAGCAAAAATCTTAGACCAATTTTTGTTCTATTTCTAGAAATTCGGTAATTTCTGACAAATTCTTCTTCTCCCTGTGGTGAAAAATCTCCTTTAATTTTATTAATAGTTCTGCCAAGAGACCCAGGTAAAGCTCTAGCTTTTTGATTTGGAGGCAGACGTTTAATATTAGATAATTCTGGTTGTTTATTGATTTCACTCTGATGAACTTTTAGTGGTTCATAATTTGACAATAACTCACTGTTACTAATCAGCTCATCTTTGATAGCATATTTTTCTACAACTTCATCAATCACCTTCAGCTTTTCTAATAAAACAGAATTAGAGATATTGACAATTCCCCGACTAAGTTGGAATTCTGCCAGCCTGAACTTGATAATAGTTAGGTTTTTATCAAGATAGACTTGCCAATAAGACATCGCGGTTTCAGTATATTTTACTGATTCTGAAGATATTTTTTTACCTTCAAAATGTTCTATTTCGATGTTTTTAATTCTCTGAGCGGCTTGTTGAGCTTCTAAGAGTGCCCTTTCTGGTGTATCGAAAAACCAATTTTTAAGCGATCGCAAATAATTTTGCAAATTTTGGCGAAGCAATTCTGCTGTTTTGGTAAATGAATTTTTCATTATACGTATAAATATTTATACTATGTATATTATAGTTATATAAATATAAAAAGTAGGTAATACCTAGTTTAAAATATTATTAACTATTAAGGCAGAGTATTAATAGACTCAGTATTCAACTTTATGGTAAACAAGCCTTAGAGGATGTTTTAAAAGTCCTTTCGTCGGTAGTAAAACGTTATCGATACCCTCAACCTTGCGCCACCTTCCGCCAGTCGAGGAATTGCCTGCTTTGAGTTGGGAGACAAGAAGGGAGCAATTACTGATTTTAATCAAGCTTTGCGGATTAATCCTAACTTGGCTCCCGCTTACACTGGTCGGGGAGTTGCCCAGGGCAAACGCATCTAAAGTATAAGAATCCTTTAATAGCAAGGGTTTTGGCGTTTTTTAATTTAGCCTATTTTTTCATCAAGATCCTTGCCCAGCAAGGGTTTCAGAAATCCCGTGCGTTCGCCCTGGGGGGTTGACCGTTATGCATTTGGAGATAAACAGGGTGCGATCGCGAATTTACAGAAAGCTGCTGATCTCAATTCGGAACAAGGGATTATCAACAACTACTGGAGTTAATTAAAAAGCTTCAATAGTAAGGGTATGGGAAAAATATTTTCTAACGGTTCTCCGTTCAATTCAATACAGACCTAAGAGGTTGTTTGAAAAGTGTTTCACTGTGACTTTCATTGCCGCTCTGTCAATTAGCCTCAATGCTGCGGTACAAGAATTATAGGTAAATGCTAAATTGATTAATCTTTAGAATTTTCAAGAATTTTATCGACTTTTAAAACACGCCCTAATTAAAACATCCAAGAGATTTCTTCATTATTCCTTGAAGTAAATGTCATTAATTCTACCAATGCAGTCAGAGTTTAAATGATTGATATTAGAAAAGCCATAAAAAAATCTCGAAGGATGAACCCAGTATGTTTAGCAGCCAAGTCAGTATTCCCGGTTATCAAGTTAGCAAAGAACTTTATAACGGCTCTAGAACCCTAGTTTATCAGGGATATAGAGAAACTGATCAAAAACCTGTGGTGATTAAACTGCTAAAAAATCTTTATCCTACATTTAGCGAACTCGTACAATTTCGTAACCAGTACACCATTACCAAAAATCTCAACTATCCCGAAATCATTCAAACCTATACTCTGGAACCATACCAGAATGTTTATATATTGGTGATGGAAGACTTTGGGGGAATTTCCCTTAAGGATTATTTCGCCAATAATAATAATGTTGCATCTCTAAATGAATTTTTACAAATCGCAATATCTTTATGTGATGCCTTAGATATACTTTCCCGTCATCGAATTATTCATAAAGATATAAAACCCGCCAATATATTAATTAACCCCGAAACTAAGCAAATAAAGCTAATTGACTTTAGTATTGCCTCTTTATTACCACGGGAAACCCAAACGCTCATCAGCCCTAATGTATTAGAAGGTACGCTGGCTTATATTTCCCCAGAACAAACAGGAAGAATGAATCGGGGAATTGACTACCGGGCTGACTTTTATTCTTTAGGTATTACTTTTTATGAATTACTTACAGGAAAGTTACCCTTTCAATCAAACGATGTGATGGAGTTAGTGCATTGTCATATTGCGAAACAAGCTCCGCTTTTAGGAAATAGCGAAGAAATTCCCCAAGTTCTTTGTGACATCGTGACCAAATTAATGGCAAAAAATGCCGAAGACCGTTATCAAAGCGCATTAGGTCTGAAATTCGATTTAGAAATTTGTTTACATCAGCTAAACGAAATTGGCAGAATTGAGAGTTTTCCAATTGCTCAAAGAGATGTGTGCGATCGCTTCATTATCCCCGACAAACTCTATGGAAGAGAAACAGAAGTAAAAACTCTGCTTCAAGCATTTGAAAGAGTTAGCCTTGGTGCTACAGAAATGATGCTGATAGCGGGGTTTTCTGGTATTGGTAAAACTGCGGTTGTTAACGAAGTTCATAAACCGATTGTTCGTCAACGCGGTTATTTTATTAAAGGTAAATATGACCAATTCAATCGCAATATTCCCTTCAGTGCTTTTGTGCAAGCTTTTCGAGATTTAATGGCACAATTGTTAACAGAAAGCGATCTTCAAATTCAGCAATGGAAAACTAAGATTTTAGAAGCGGTTGGTGAGAACGGACAGGTAATTATTGAAGTTATCCCCGAATTATCAAGAATTATTGGTCAACAACCACCTACTACAGAATTATCAGGAACTGCGGCCCAAAATCGATTTAATTTATTATTCCAGAAATTCACCAAAGTCTTTACGAGTGATGCACATCCATTAGTGATGTTTTTAGATGATTTGCAATGGGCTGATTCGGCATCACTGATGTTAATGCAGTTATTAATGGCTGATACAAAGCATTTTTTATTGATTGGTGCTTATCGTGATAACGAAGTCAACCCAGCACACCAGTTAATGTTGACTTTGAATGATATCCAAAAAACAGCAGCCACGATTAATACGATTACTTTAGCACCACTCAGTCAAGAGCAGGTAAATCAATTAGTTGCTGACACACTTCAATGCTCAGAAAATTTGGCATGGACTCTTTCTCGCTTAGTATCTCAAAAAACTCAAGGTAATCCATTTTTTGCTACACAGTTCCTTAAAGCATTACATCAAGATGGAGTAATTGAATTTAACTTAGAGTCTGGATGTTGGCAATGTGATATCACGCAAATAAATCAGCGATCGCTCACAAATGATATCGTTGAATTCATGGCATTGCAATTACAAAAGTTGCCAGAATCAACTCAAGGTATTTTAAAATTAGCTGCCTGTATTGGCAATCAGTTTGATTTAGAAACATTAGCAATTGTTTCTAAACAATCAAAAATAGAAACGGCTGTTTGTTTGTGGAATGCTTTACAGGAAGATTTGATTTTACCTCAAAGTGAGGTTTACAAGTTTTTTGTGGGGTCAGAAAATCAAGCTGTTACTCAAGAAAATTCCGAAATTATTGGATATAAATTTCTGCACGATCGCATCCAACAAGCAGCTTATTCCTTAATTCCGTCAGATCAAAAACAAAAAACACATTTGATGATTGGTCAATTGTTATTGCAAGGGTTATCCAAGCAGGAGCAACAAGAACGGATTTTTGACCTAGTAAACCAACTGAATTTGGGACAAGGTGCGATCGCTGAAAATGATTCTCTTTCGACCATTGCTACCCATGAGCAGAAAAAACAACTGGCTCGCTTAAATCTGCAAGCAGGACAAAAGGCAAAACTGTCGGCTGCTTATCAAGCATCTCAGAGCTATTGTACCAGTGGGATTGATTTGTTACCCGTAACCGCTTGGCAGACTGACTATGAACTAATGTACAGCTTGCACCGCGAGGGTTCAGAAGCAACTTATCTGTGTGGTAATTTTGACCGAGCCGAAGCCCTTTATGGGGAAGCACTGAGCCATGCTCAAACACCCCTGGACAAAGCAGTGATTTATCGCATCCAGATGACTCAATATCAGCTTCAAGGACGCAATGCGGAAGCGATCGCTATGCAAAGCCAAAGTTTACAACTACTTGACTGGGAAATGCCTACAGAACAAGAGTTGATTCAAGCGAGTCTGGACAAAGAAATTGCCATAGTTAATAGATTTTTAGAGCAACAGACTGTTGAATCCATTCTCAATCTTCCCAAAATGTCAGATGCCAGTATTGCAGAAATGTTGCGAATTTTACAAATTCTCTTCTATGCTGCATGGCTTAATGGTCAACCGACTTTAGGATTGCTGGTACTCGCCAAGATGACCACTTTATCTTTGCAGTATGGTAACAGCGATATGTCTCCCTTTAGCTATGCCGGCTATGCCTTAATTGCCAATGCCATCCTCCAGGACTTGGGAACAGCTTATCAGTTTGGAGAAATGGCGGTGCAGCTTTGCGAACAGTTTGATAATGCAGATGTCCGGGGAATGACTAATTTTTTGTTTGCTGCGGATGTCCATAGCTGGAGTCATCCAATTAGAGAAGCAGATACATACTATGACAACGCCTACAAGTATGGTATGGAAGCAGGGAACTGGCTGACCGTTGGCTTTATGATCATCCTAAGTGGTTCCGATCGCCTCACTTATGGTAAAAATCTAGATGAACTATATGCGATCGCCCAAGCCCATGCAGATTTTCTCCGTCGCATCAAAAGTTTAGAGAATCTAGATGCTTTAATCGTCGGAGTTATTCAACCAATTCGCAATCTGCTTGGTTTAACAAAAAACCCCTTCAGCTTTGATGACGATACTTTCAGTGAAACTGAATATTTACAAAAATATAGAAATAGCCCTTATCATCTAGCTTGGTTATATTCTGTCAAAATCCGTCATGCTTATTTATTTGACCACAAAGCCGCATACCCAGATTTAATTCCCCAACTGAGCATAATTGAAAATACCATTTCCAGTCATGCCAAAGTTCCTTCTAGCGTGTTTTATGTAGCATTAATGCATCTATCTCTAGCTGAAATTGCTAGCGACGAGCAAGAGCATCAGTTCCATTGGCAAGCGCTAATTCCCTTAGAGGAACGCTTAAACAGTTGGGCAAAAGCCTGCCCAGAAAATATTCTCCACAAGTGTCTGCTAATACTTGCAGAAAAAGCACGCTTAAAGGGACAAAAAGCAGAAGCACTCGATTTTTACGAACAAGCCATTGCTCAAGCTCAACGTCAAGGTTATGGCTATGAAGAAGCCCTCGCCAACGAACTTGCAGCTAAATTTTTTCTCAATTGGGGCAAAGAAAAAGCCGCCTCAGATTATATACATGAAGCCTACTATTGCTATAGCCGTTGGGGTGCAAAAGCCAAAATCTCGGACTTAGAAAAACGCTATCCTCAACTTCTCAAACCCATCTTAGAACAGCAACGATTTACCCTCAACCCCCTAGAAACTATTAGCTTGCGTGGGACTTCCTCATCTAGTTGCACAAATAGCACTGGCAATACTGCTATTTCCGATGGTCTGGATTTTACCTCTGTCCTCAAAGCAGCTATTGCTATTTCCAGTTCTCTGGAATTAGAGCAACTTATTGCCAGCCTCACTCGCATTATCATAGAAAACTCTGGTGCGAAAAAAGCTGTACTGCTGCTTCCCGAAGAAGACACTTGGCAAGTTCGAGCAATTACTTTTATTGAGCATAAAGAAATGCAGACTATACTCGAACCTCAATCATTAAATAATTGTCGAGACATTCCTTTAAATATTATCTATTATGTCAAAAATACCCAACAAACAGTTGTGATTGACAATTGCAAAACAGATATCCCTGGTTTAATTGGAGAATATATACTGCAACATCAACCTAAAAGTATATTTTGTACTCCGATTATTAATCAAGGGCATTTAGTGGGAATTCTCTACCTAGAAAATCAACTGACTCAAGGAGTATTTTCTAGCGCTCGTCTCAAAGTCATTCATTTATTGTCTTCTCAAGCAGCAATATCTCTAGAAAATGCTCGACTTTATCAACAAGCTGGACAAGCATTACAAGATTTGCAACAAGCACAACTGCAAATTGTCCAAAGTGAAAAAATGTCTGCACTGGGTAATTTAGTTGCTGGAGTAGGCCATGAAATGAATAATCCATTAGGCTTTATTTTTGCTACTCTTCAACAAGCTAAACCGACCCTAAATGATATTATTAAACACTTAAAGATATATCAAAACACCTTGACCAACAAAAGTGATGAAATCAAAGACCATGCCGAAGAAATTGACTTAGATTATACGTTAGAAGACTTACCAAAAATGATAGACGCAATGGCAGTGGCTTGCGACAGGTTGACAAATATTAGTACTAGTCTCCGCACTTTTTCCCGTGCTGACAAAGATTATAAAGTGCCATTTAATATACATGAAGGAATTAATAGTACAATATTAATCCTCAAACATCGCTTGAAAGCAAATGAAGAACATCCCGCTATTGAAGTAATTACTAACTATAGAGATTTACCCTTAGTTAATTGTTTTCCAGGGCAATTAAATCAGGTATTTATGAATATTATAGCTAATGCAATTGATGCGTTTGAAGAATCAAATATTGGGCAGACATTTGCAGAAATCAAAGCTAATCCTAACCGGATTATAATTACAACATTAAAGGCAGATGAATATGTAAAAATATCAATTACTGATAATGGTCAAGGGATTAATGAAGCAGTAAAACAAAAGATTTTCGATCATTTATTTACTACCAAACAGGTAGGTAAAGGAACGGGTTTAGGATTAGCGATCGCTAAGTCTATTGTGGTAGAAAAACATGACGGGAGTTTGGATGTGAATTCTACCTTGGGTGTTGGAACTGAATTTGTCATCACCTTACCAATTCTCGCTTGATTTAACCTGAGTTAGGCGGAAGAAAAAGTCTGAAAACTCATTCAATACTTTTCGGATAAGCATAAACAACTTTCTTTTGTCCTGCGAAAAGATTAAAGGGCAAGGAGTAAAGCTGATTGCTACATCACATCAAAAATTATTAATTATAATTGGTGTTATTAATAAGTAACAGTAATAGCTGACTATGCTGAAAATTTTAGTGGCAGGTGCAACTGGAAACGTCGGACAAGAAGTTCTTCGCTTACTGCAATCCCACGATTGTAATGTCTGTGCCGCAGTTAGAAATCCAAACAGCGCTAAACACCTTTTAGGCAGCAATATCCAAACCATCCCCTTCGACTTTACCAATCCTGACACCTTTGATTATGCTTTTTTTCAAGTAAATAAACTTTTTTTAGTGCGTCCACCTGCTCTTGCTAATATTCGTCTTCAAATTGCCCCAGCTTTAAATGCGGCAAAACTTGCAGGCGTTGAGCATATCGTATTTCTTTCAATACTGGGAGCCGAACGCAACCCTTTTGTGCCACACTCCCAAATTGAACGCTACATAAACAAATTGGGTATTAAAGCCACTTTTTTACGGTGCAGCTTTTTTATGCAAAACCTTAATACCACACACAGAGAAGACATCAAAGTTCGTGGTGAATTGCGTCTTCCGGCTGGTAACGGGAAAACAAGTTTCATTGATGTGCGGGATATTGCTGCCGTTGCAGTTCGTACTTTACTCGAAGATGGGCATCAGGGAAAAGCATATCCGCTTACGGGTGCAGAAGCCTTAACCTATTACGAAGTAGCAGACATTTTCACATCGATTTTAGGTAAACCGATACGCTATAATCCTTCTCTGCTAAAGTTTATTCGACAAATGCGCTCATCGGGGCTACCAATAGACTTTATTTTAGTAATGGTAGTAATCTATACTACAGCTCGGTTAGGATTGGCAGGCAACATCACATCTGATACTGAGCAATTGCTCAATCGTTCACCTCTAACCATACGGCAGTATATCGAAGACTATCGACAGTTATGGCTATAAGTTTATTTTGCTTACTGCCAGCAGTTATAATTCCATTATTCCTAAAATTTAACGTCCAATTTCAAATTTTTGGCACCATGATCCATACGCATAAAAATATTTGATAAATAATTTTTTATAACATTATTAAGCTCAGAATAGTACGCCTAAAAGGTATTATGTATTCAAGTAATTATGTTGACTTTACCAGTGTCAATATCGTAACAAGCACCAACAATTTTTAGTTTACCTTCACTGAGCAATTTAGCTAAAATTGTTGAGCTTTCCTGCAATTTTTCAGTCTGATATTGAATGTTGGCAATAACTGCATTTTGCATATTATCACCCGTTCTTAACTTTACCCTTTCAACAGATGGTTTGATGCCCTCAATAATCAAACCAATTCTTCCAGGAAGTGGTTCGTTTTTGATTGCTTCTGCCACTGCACCGCATCTTTTATGACCTAAAATCACAATCAACTGCGAACCCAATACTGTTGTAGAGTATTCTAGACTACCTATAACTGTGTCACTGACCACATTACCAGCAACTCGCACGACAAATAAATCTCCAAGTCCTTGATCGAAAACAATTTCCGCAGGGACTCTGGAATCTGCACAGCCCAATATGGCGGCAAAGGGATATTGAGCTTTAGCGACTAATCGTAGATGCTCTAATGATTGATCGGGATATTGGCGTTTTTGATTGATAAATCTTTGATTCCCATCTAGTAAGCGTTTTATAGCTTCATTAGGACTCACTGGATTAGAGCTAACTGGGTGAATATCAGCAATAGCAGTTTGCTCTGTATTCAAAAAGCTATCACCAAAAGCAGTAGCCGCAATACCTACCACACTGGCAAATTTTAAGAAATCACGTCGCCCTACAAATCCATTAATTCGACTCATTAATCTAGCTGATAACAACAAAGCTGTTCTCAGGAAGATATCACCTTCAAGCAAGATGCAAGAGTACCATCCTACACCATTTAAGAGTCATTTAATCTTCATGTGCGATCGCTACGGCTACTTCATGTATCTAGCTTTTACAAACACAAGAGTTGTATTAGACATCTCCAGAAATTAAATATGCCTTATCTATAACCTTTGTAGAAACATAGCAATGCTACATTTCTATATTTTTTATCAGATATTTATTGACACAAATGCACAATTATGCAATCTACTGAGATTGTGATTTTAATGGATGAAAAAGAATGTAGAGTTGCCGTCATTTGAACATTTACTTTAAGCTTTGTGTCAAAAAAGCTGATTTTGGTCTGCTAGTGAAAACCTGCCTAGAATATCATCATATATTGAGAATATATAACCAATCAAGTAATTCTTTTTCTAAAGTATATAGATTTTTTACATAGATAGTAAACAAACAGCATTTTCTTAAAGAAGACAGTAACATATTCGTCAAGTTACCACCTAAACTAAATTTTATTAAGTATTTATAGAAATTTATATGGCTGAGGCTTTTATTTCCTACTCGCGCAAAGATAAAGAGTTTGTCAAGAAGCTTTATGAAGCACTCAAGCAACAAAAGCGCGATATCTGGGTGGACTGGGAGGGAATTCCGTCCACGTCAGATTGGCGGAAAGAAATTTATGAAGGAATTGAAGGCGCTGATAATTTTATCTTTATTATTAGTCCGAATTCAGTAGTTTCTGAAGTCTGCCGTGAAGAGATTGAACACGCCCTCAAGCACAAGAAACGTTTAGTGCCAATCGTGTGGCAGTATGTTGAGGGTGTTGATCCCGAATTAGCCAAAATCAACTATATTTTCTTCCAAGAAAGTAATGATTTTGAGCAAGCCTTTCAATCATTACTCAAAGCCCTCGATACTGACCTAGCTCATGTTAAACAGCATACCCGCTTACTCGTGCGAGCCTTGGAGTGGGATCAGAAAAAACGCAACAATAGTTACTTGCTAGAAGGTAGTGAATTAGAAGAAGCGGAGCAATGGTTCACCCAAGGGGCAGGTAAAAAACCCTTGATCGCGCCACTCCAACAAGAATACATCGGCGAAAGTCGCAAAGCTCAGAAGGTGCGTCACAGAACAAGATTTATTGCTTTAACTTCAGGGTTGGTAATTTCAATAGGATTGGCTATTGTTGCAGTAATTAAGTGGAAGCAGGCTGACGACCTGCGCGTAAAAGCACAAAAATCGGAACTCCAAGCTCTAATTTCTGCGTCAGATGCACGTTTTACCTCGAATAGAAATACGATTGATGCCCTGATAGAAGCTTTAAAAGCCGGCAAGCAACTTAAAGAACTAATTCAAGCCAAAGTTGAGATTCAACTTCAGCAACAGCAAAAGGCAATCGAGGTACTGGGACAGTCGGTTTACTGGGTAAGAGAACGCGATCGCCTCCAGGGACACAGCGATTATATCCAAAGCGTTAGTTTCAGTCCCGATGGAGAAGCGATCGCTACCGCTAGTGGAGACAACACCGTAAAACTTTGGAACAAACAGGGTCGTTTGCTGAATACTTTAAAAGGACATCTAGATCAAGTCCTCAACGTGAGTTTCAGCCCCGATAGTCAAATTCTTGCTTCTGCCAGTTTAGACGGAACGGTGAAACTCTGGAAACAAGATGGCAAGGAACCTAAAACCTTTAAAAAGCTGAATACTGGAATTCGGGCCGTGAGTTTTAGTCATGATGGCAAGACCCTTGCCTCTGGTGGCGACGACGGCATCGTGAGACTTTGGAACATACAGGGTCAAGAACTAAAAATACTCAACGGACATACAGGCCCAATCTATAGTTTGAGTTTTAGCCACGATGATCAAATCCTTGCCTCTGCCAGTTATGACCGCACTGTAAAACTGTGGAACAAAGACGGTAAAGAATTAAAGACTCTAGACAAACATGATAATACAGTCACTAGCGTAAGTTTCAGTTCTGACGATACCCTTGCCTCTGCCAGTTTAGATAGAACAGTGAAACTTTGGAATCCCGATGGCAAATTTCTTTCAACTCTTAAGAGATCAGAACCACAAACTAGTCCCATTTACAGCGTCAGTTTCAGTCCTGATGGTCAGATATTAGCCACTGGTAATAATGATAACAGCGTGACACTCTGGCAGAAAAATGGACTGGAACTCACTACCTTTACAGGACATAGTAGTAGAGTCAATCAAGTTACTTTCAGCCCTGATGGTCGTACCCTTGCATCTGCTAGTCAAGATAAAACGGTAAAACTGTGGCAAATTGACCACCCTTGGCAGACCATTCTCACTGGACATCAGGCTGGGGTCAATCATGTGAACTTCTCAGCCGATGGAAAAGCGCTCGCTACAGCCAGTGATGATGGAACGGTGAAACTCTGGAATCAGCAGGGTAAACAGATTAAATCGCTAAAGATAAATGACTACAAAATCTGGGATGCGAATTTTAGCCCAGATGGTCAAATAATTGCTGCTGTCAGTTCTGATGAAGGGGTAGTGAGATTGTGGAATCGGCAAGGTCAGCTACTGAATATTTTATTAAAGCATAGCGATCGCATTCATAGCGTAAGTTTCAGCCCAGACAGCAATACGATTGCTACCGCTAGTCAAGATAAAACAGTCAAACTCTGGAATCGCCAGGGTCAGTTGCTCAACACCCTAAACCATAGTGCTACTGTCTATAGTGTCACTTTCAGTCGAGATGGCAAGATGATTGCCACTGGTAGTAATGACGGGATAGTGAAAATCTGGAATCGGCAAGGTAAGTTGCTTAAGACCATAAACCATAACGCTTCTGTCTACAGCGTCAGTTTTAGCCCTGATAGTCAAACCCTTGCTAGTGCTGGTGGAGATGATAAAGTAAAACTTTGGCAGCTTGACGGTCGTGCGATCGTTAGTCTTGATGGGCATCTTGCTGGAATCGGGCAAGTAACTTTCAGTCCTGATGGTCAAATGATTGCCACAGCTAGTGATGATAAAACAGTAAAACTTTGGCACAAAGACGGAACTTTGATTATTACTCTGACTGGCCATACTGGTGAGGTCAATGGGATCAGTTTCAGCCCTGACGGTAAGACTCTCGTTTCTGGCAGTAAAGATGGTACAGCAATTTTGTGGAATGTAGAAAATCTCACCCTAAATAATTTGATGGGGCGTGGGTGCGATTGGCTACATGATTATCTAGCTAATAATTCTCAGGGGCAAAGCGATCTTTGTGATGGAGTTAAAACTCAGGCTAAATATTGAGTTAGCCAATTTTCACTATTATTTCAGGTGGTCAGATGCTTCAAGAAAAGTAATAAACCTTAAATACTTTTTTGCATAAAAAGAATCAAAACGATAGATAACAATAACAGCATCAATCTGAGAGGAAATCACCGTGGCTAAAAAATCAACAGGCTGGGTACCAGACTACCCCGATTTTCGAGACTACCGCATGGACGAAATAGATCAGAAGTTAATGATTACAGTTCAAGATATACAGATAAATGATGATGATTCACAAAGTAGTATAGAAGAATTATTTGAGTTATTAAATTCAATCAAAAATGGACTAAAAGTAGAAGAAGCTATCAAAAATACACTTGAGCAAAAGTTTAAAAACTTTGGCAAAAAGATAAGTAAAGGCTTTAAATTAATCAATGCTAAAGCTATTAAAGAACAAATATTTTTAGCTCCTGGTTGTGCAGGTGAGGAAGTCTATAATCTTCAACAAAAGTTGCTGAAATTGAGCAGTTATGAGGATAAATTTGAAATGTGCATACAGGAGATAAAAAATTTAAAAGAAGCTTTTGAAGAATTAGATTATATAGAATATGGTTATTTTGGTAAAAATACAAAGGAGGCAGTAAAAATATTCAAAAAGATTTTTGGCATTTCACTTGTATCAGATGACAAGCTCGATAGTGTTGTAGATAAAGTTACAGTCTATACTTTAAATCAAGTTTTGGAGATTCTAGAAAATATAAAAATAGAAACAAATTCTCAATATGAAGTCAAAAAGCTGGGAATGTTTGATGAAGAAGTTAAAAAAATTCAAATAAAACTGAATAGACTAGGTTATCTCAATAATTTAGGAGAAAATAACGGAGCAATTCAAGGATTTTTTGATTATCTAACACAAGATGCAGTTCAAGAATTCCAAAAACAATATAATTTAAAAGTTGATGGGATAGTTGACGATAATACAAACAAAACTCTAGATTCTCTAGCTCAAAACTATAACAACCAACAGAAAAAAGCTTATGGAGATGAGAAAGTTAAAAAACTACAGCAACTTTTACGTGACTTAGGGGAATTTGATGGACAAGTAACAGGGTATTGCGGATTACAAACAAAGATAGCAATCAAATCATTTCAGGCTAAATATGGACTAGTAGTAGATGGTCTAGTTGATTCGCCAAAAACCTTGGAAGTATTAAATTACCTAGTTTTGCTCAAAAAACAACAGCAGTTAGTTTTACCTGCATCCTCATCAATACACATAAGCCTTTATGAAATCATTTTAAGAATTTTTGAAATTTTTGAATTTAAAGCTGAAGATTTTGTTAGCGAAAAAGGGTTTCAAGTAGTCACAGATAGCGATAAATCTGATATTAGTCAACACCATAGTGTATTGAAGCGATCAATTGATATGATGGTTAAATTAGTTGCTCAACTAATCTCTCCTTTAGCTCAACATAGAAATCTTGAAAAAGCTGTAAGAGACGCATTAGAAAAGCTAGATCAATACTTCAATAAATCGGAATACGTTAACTGTATTCGTAAAGATAATATAGAACTTTCTAGGCGAATGAGGTACACCAAAATCTCTTTTACTAAGTCTAATAGCTATACTGTAAATAAAAAATCTTTTCAGCAAGATTTTTTGGGGAAATCTAGCACTTTCTCGCCAGAGGAAAACGAAAAAAACTTATTTAAAGACTGGGATTTTAATCCACTGTCTTTATATATAGCTCTTTCAACAATTTTAAATTTAAAACTATCCCTGAAGAACATCAAGGAAACAATTGACCAAAAGGATATCAAGGATAGAATAGCAACCTCTTTTAATAAGATAGATAATATATTTAAATCTCTCAAAAATTTAGAGGTAAGTTTAAAAAATTATAATCCTCCACTTCAGGACGAAGAAAACTCAAAAAATAAACATAAAAATCTTAGAACAGTTATCCAAATACTGCCAGAACTGCAAGATGAACAAAATGAGTTACAGAAAAGCCTGGAGTTTCAAAGTGATTTACAACTTTTGGTACAAGGTAATTTACAGGAATGTATTATACCAAAACAAAAAGAAGGAAAAAATGGTAATATCGTATATTTATTAATGCCAGAATTTGTAGATTTAAGCTTCTGGTGTTCCCCAGTTGAAGACCAAGGGTCATTGGATTCATGTACAGCACACGCCGGTGTTGCTTTAATGGAATACTTTGAGAAAAGAAGTTTTGATAGATATGTTGATGCTTCTCGACTCTTTCTTTACAAAGCAACACGCAATCTTATGCATCGTCAAGGTGATGCAGGGGCATCTCTTCGGGAAACTATGAAGGCAATGGCATTATTTGGCGTGCCTCCAGAAGAGTACTGGCCATATACAGAAGACAACTTTGATGAGGAACCAACCCCTTTTTGTTATTCTTTTGGTCAAAGTTATCAAACGCTGAAATACTTCCGTCTCAATCCTTTGGGTACTACAGAAGATATACTGTTATTCCGAATTAAAACAGCTTTAGCTGCTGGTTTTCCCTGCGCCTTTGGGTTTACTATGTATTACTCAATTGAGGATTTAAACCCAAGTGGCTATATTCCATACCCAGTTAAAAACGATAAGGTAAAAGGAGGTCACGCTGTTGTTGCAGTTGGCTACGACGACCATAAAGTAATAGAAAACCCTGATGGTAGTAGACGATCGCAAGGAGCATTGCTAATCAGAAACTCTTGGGGAACCGATTGGGGTGAAGGGGGCTATGGTTGGCTTCCCTATGACTACGTATTAGAAGGGTTGACAAATGATTGGTGGTCGCTGCTCAAGTCTAAGTGGTTTGAGACAGGACACTTCGGTTTAGGAGCAAACGATTGGGTGTCTAATTTGGGGACACCACCGAAAGATGGTACACCGAGAGATAACCCTACAGGAAGAACGCCCAAACCCATTAAGTGAACGTGAATTTAATAGGGTTAATTGAGTGTAGTATCAGCTTAAAGGTTAACTTTTAGAAGCAGGCAATTTTAATTTTTAGAGATATCAAATTAATATTTGCAGTCTGAGTTCTTACAAAGTCAACATCCTATTATTTCACTGTTTATTCATCTGTGGCTTCGTACAGAATTTATGCGCTCATTCTGAGAAGGTCGCGCATGAATTCTGTTTTGATAATTTTGAACCCATATATCTCTATCATTTTACAGAGAAAAATTTCCTTTTTTAATGAAATACTATAAACAAGTACGTAAAAAATATTTTTGAGATTTTTGCAGTTGTAACAGATGAGAAGTGATTACTAAAAATATGTTAGCCGGGGGAAAAATTTTGTGGTTGAGGCTTTCCCGTCAGCTGCTTCGACCAAGGCGCTTGGCTTTCGTTGAAGCTTGCATAATTGGTTTAGTTTCTGGGCTAGCAGCAGTTCTGTTAGGACAGGCGGTAGACTGGGCGGGAGCATGGCGAGTGCATCTTTCTTACATCTGGCCTGCCTACTTGGTACTACCAGGTATTGGATTGCTAGGGGGAATATTAGCTGGTTGGCTAGTAGAGCGCTTCGCACCTGAAGCATCAGGTAGTGGGATGTCTGAAGTGAAAGCGGTATTGGCTCGTGTGCCGATGCCATTAAATCTGCGAATCGCTTTGGTCAAGCTGGTCAGCGCTACACTAGTTCTGGGTTCTGGAATGCCTTTAGGACGGGAAGGGCCAACTGTCCAAATTGGGGCAGCTTTGGCAAACCAACTTAGTAACTGGGTACCGACTTCACCAGAGCATCGCCGCCAACTGATCGCCGCCGGAGCCGGGGCTGGATTAGCTGCTGCTTTTAATGCACCGATCGCAGGTGTGCTGTTTGTAGTGGAAGAATTACTCCAAGATGTGTCAGGTATCACTCTTGGCACTGCGATTTTGGCTTCTTTCATCGCTTCAGTCATTTCCCGGCTATATGGTAGTCACAGCTTGGATCTGAATCATCTGGATTTAGGCTTTTCACATACCACTTTCTTCGCTCAGGAAATCCCTTTCTACTTGATTTTAGGGGTGTTGGCTGGGCTAATAGGCATTCTGTTTAATAAAAGTATTCTTGCAAGTCTGGCAATTAATCGGCGTTTACTAAATCTGAGTTTACCCTGGCGAATTGGAATTGTGGGGTTAGTGACTGGTGTTGCGATCGCTCTGTTACCTGTCACCTTTCGCAATAATGCTGGACTGAGAGAAATTTTGCTTGTAGGTAGTGGGAATTGGCTATTTGCAGCGATCGCTCTTTTAGTCCAATTTACCCTAATTATTTTAACCTACGGCTCAGGAGCGCCAGGGGGTTTGCTGGTTCCTACATTGGTCTTGGGTGCTGCCCTTGGCTATTTGGTTGGTGCTGTCGAACAGAGTTTGCTGGGAATGAGTGCTGCAACAACCTACGCTCATGTGGGGATGGCTGCACTTTTTAGCGCCGTCTCTAAAGTGCCGATTACAGCAGTCGTCATTGTGTTTGAGATGACGACAGATTTCAATCTGGTGCTACCGTTAATGATTGTATCTGTGATTGCTTATTTAGTAGCAGAAAAAATTGACCCGCGATCGCTCTATGACCTTTTACTAGAGTGGAAAGGGATTCACATTACAAAAGAGCCAGGCACAGAGGGGATTTTAGCACAAATAAGTGCCGCAGATGTGATGCAGCGACGTGTCGAAACCCTATCTAGCCAGATGAGTATTGATGAGGCAGTGCAGGCATTTTCCGACTCTCACCATCGCAACTTCCCAATTTTAGAAAAAGGTAAAGTTGTTGGTATTGTCACTCAGAAAGATTTAGTTAATCTTGCCTCGCAACAGTTAAGTGGAAATACAACTATTAGCGAGATTATGACACCAGAGCCAGTAACAACGAGTCCCACAGCGACGCTGGCTTATGTGCTGCATATACTCAATCGTTATCACCTAAGTTGCTTGCCTGTTACAGAAGGTCGGAAGCTAGTAGGAATTATTACTCGTAGTGATATTATCCGTGTAGAAGCAGAGAGGTTGAATGGTAATACCCAACAGATAGAATCAAAATCAGCAACTTCTTATGTGATTTACCAAACTCGCGCTCCGGCTACAGGCAAAGGAAGGTTACTAGTACCACTTTCGCATCCACAGACAGCCGAGACTTTATTGGAAATGGCAGGGGCGATCGCTAGAGCTAACAATTACGAAATAGAATGTTTACAAGTAATTATTGTTCCATCTAACCGTATCCCATCTGAAACACCAGTACAAATTACCAAAAGCCTTGAGCTTTTACAGAAAGCAATACTGTTAGGAGAAAAGTGGCGGATTCCCGTTCACACCCAGATTCGAGTTACCCATAATGTCGCTGGAGCAATTTTGGAGACTGTCAAAGATCGACATATTGATTTGATATTAATGGGATGGAAAGGCACTACATCAACTCCTGGTAGAGTTTTCAGCCGAGTGGTAGATACCATAATTCGACAGGCAGGTTGTGATGTTGTCTTGGCTAAATTGGATGATAAAAGAGCTTTTGACCGTTGGTTGCTGCCAATGGCAGGTGGCCCTAACTCCAGCCAAGCAATTCGGTTATTACCTGCTCTTGCTTCCTTAAGTAAATCCCCCCAAATCAATCTATGTCAAATATTTCAGCCTACTAAATCTCTACCTGACACAACATTACTAGATAAATCTGTTCACTTTCTCCAACGCCGAGTTAAAGGTAAAGTGGTGGCGACTCCAGTCCAAGCCAATTCTGTTTCTGAGGCTGTACTTGAATGCGCCCAGCAAGACAACAGTGATGTTATTGTTTTGGGAGCTAGCCGTGAAAGTCTACTACAACAGGTAATTCAAGGAAATATTGCAGAAAATATTTCTCGCAAAAGTAATTGCACAGTTATTATGGTCAAAACTTAATTACGTAGGCGCAAGCTTACACGTAGGGAATTACGAATTAGGGTAGCTCTGAGCAATAATACTGCTCCAGTTAATGCACTCGTCTAGTTTCCAAATCTGTCACCCTAGTACCCACCCTTGATAACTAACGCTTATTTGGCAAACAATCTGACTCCAGAACCAGTGATTTGTTTAGCAATCGCACTAATTTTTTGAGTCCATGAATGATCTGGATACCGTAAACAGAAGATTCCACCACTCCCTAATTCAAACATCTCTTCACAAACAGGGAGTATTCCAGCAACAGGGGTTTTGTAGGTATTCTCCACTCGTTTGCCTAACTCTTTGAAATCTAAAGATGGCAGAGCTTTGTTAATCACTATTAGCATTTTAGGTACTTCTAGCTTACGAGCAACATCTATCGCCACTGCTGTACCTTGATAATCTTGTTTATCTGGACGGAGAATCAGCACCAAGACATCAGAAAGAATAATAGATAGCAATGTTTCTTCGTTAATGCCAGGATGAGTATCGATCAACAGATAGTCAAGTTTTAAACGACGAACTAGATTATGTAAACCATCATTAAGCCGACGTGCATCATAGCCCTCGCGCAAGATTCGAGAAATGTCACTCATCTTAATGCTGGAAGGAATTAGATGAACACTTCCCTGACGACCAAAAAATGTTTGCTTTTGTTTGAGAACGGCGCTAACATCATAAACGGCTTCTTCAATTTGACAACGACCCCAAAGATAATCGTTCAATGTATAGCGGATTCGTTCTTGTTCAAGACCAAATAGAACGTGGATTCCAGGAGATTGGATATCTGTATCAACTATCCCAACTCGCTTTCCAGAACGAGCAATTAGGGCAGCAAGATTACTCGTAACATTTGACTTACCAGTTCCGCCTCGAAATGAGTGAATAGAAATAATTTCAGACATAATAAATCCTCAATACTAATTTTTAATTCGTAATTTTTAATTATTAATTTGGAGTATTCCGTTTATTTCTGATTTCTTTTGCCTCCTCCTGCAATTTTAGAAATGTTTTTGATTCAGCAATTTCTGCAACTTCACGCGCACGTTTAGCTTCATCAACTTCTATACGCAGTGTATGCAACTGTTGTCTGAAATGTTGTTCACGGGCAGAAATTTCATGCACCATGCGTTGAAAAACTCGTCCTAATTGTCCTAACTCATCATGACGTTGCACAATCGATGTTAGCTTTTCACGATCGTACTCTTGCGCTTCCTCGACACTAATTTCATTCATACTAATTTTCTGAGCAAGTTGAGCCATTGGTTTAAGCGGTTGTAGTACATTTCGCTTTAACAAATAATTAATGAGCAAAATCATGATGGCGAAGATCGTAATAAATAAGCTAATGAATAGAACAAAAGCACGATGAGCATCCTCAAAGACTTGCTTGGCAGGAATATAAATAATTTGTGTACCTAAAATTTCATTGAGTTTCCACCCAAAGCCATTTTCTGAACCATAACTAGCAATCTGACTTTTTGGAGCAACTTCAGGAGTGCTATGACAGCGTAGACATGTTGGATTATTAATGGAAAATGGACGAGCGTTATAAAACATTTTCTCGTCATAAGAGTCATGAAAACCGGATATGTTTTTCAACCCTGGTTCCTTGCGAAACCGTTCGATAAGTTCCGTTTCAAATGCATCTGCTTTATCTCGTAAGTTAGTCGGGTTTAGGTTGGCATCTTTGTATAAAAAATCTTTAAAATCTTCGTTTTTCCGAAGATTGTCAAACACTTCTCTTACTGCAAAGCTAGGAACAATTTCAGGGATAAATGTGGCTTGAGTATCCAGCATTGGTGTCAAAATAGGATTGATACGCGTGTGAGTATAGTTCCTCACTGAGTTCATAGTTTCTGCAATAACTTGGCTACGATAAGCAATTTCGGCTTCTGCTTTTTGCTCAAGTGCATGAGATAAAGCAAAACCACTAACTGCGATCGCACCGATGAACACCAGTAATAAAAGTAAAGTAAATTTAGTTGCTAATTTGAATCTATTAAACATTGTTGTTTGAGTTTTTATTTACAACATTGCTAGAGACTGATAACTATAATTTCTTAATTTAGTTGAGTTAGTGATGGATGTAGAATACTCTCATTTATTGGGTTCGACCCTAGTTTTGCATTCGTGCTTCTACGTTTAGTCATACTACGATATTGCAGTGAAATGCCACATCTGCAAGCAAATCCATGACTTTTGTAGTAACTAGCTTGGTTAGCCTATGACGAAAGTCTTACCTATTGCCCAATACTATATAGCGAAAGTTAGACCACATCTACTTACTTCGCTTAGGTAAAATACTAGACGTTTTTCAGATGTACATAACTAAGTTGATTTCGTATTCTAGAGACATCAAGCGAGGGAAGCGGTAAGCGACTAACCAGCAAATCACTCTTTCTGCTTGATGCAACACACATTACACATTAAGGAAAAAAGATCATGTCTGACAACATTCAACCCATAGAATTATCTTCTGAAGAATTGGACAACGTTGCTGGTGGTGCTTTTAGCTTTGTCGATGCTGACAACTACAACGCAATTGATCAGCAAGCTGGTGCAACTGTTATCGGCGCTAATGGCGGTATTAGTTCTTTGAACACTCAGCAAACTGCTGTATCTCATCAAAGTTTGCACGAAATCAAAGCAACTGGTTTCTTTCCTTCCACTCTTGAAAGTTAGTAACAGAGCAGTAATTACACAGAGCAGAACTCAATAAAGCATTCTGCTTGATACAACACACATTACACATTAAGGAGAAAACATCATGTCTGACAACATTAAGCCCGTAGAATTATCTGCTGAAGAATTGGACAATGTAGCTGGTGGTGCTTTTAGCTTTGTCGATGCTGACAACTACAACGCAATTGATCAGCAAGCTGGTGCAACTGTTCTCGGCGCTAATGGCGGTATTAGTTCTTTGAACACTCAGCAAACTGCTGTATCTCATCAAAGTTTGCATGAAGTTAAAGCAACTGGCTTGTTTCCTTACACTCTTGAGAACTAGTAACAGAACACTAATTACACAGAGCAGAACTCAATAAAGCGTTCTGCTTGATAAACCATACACATTACACATTAAGGAGAAAAGATCATGTCTGACAACATTAAGCCCGTAGAATTATCTGCTGAAGAATTGGACAACGTTGCTGGTGGTGCTTTTAGCTTCGTCGATGCTCACAACTTCAATGCATTGGATCAGCAAACTGGTGGAACCGTTCTTGGTGCGAATGGCGGTATTGGATCTTTCACCGCTCAACAAACTGCTGTATCTCAACAAGATTTGCACGAAATCAAAGCAACTGGCTTGTTTCCTTCCACTCTTGAAAAGTAGTAACTAATTGCACAGGGCAGAACTCAGTAAAGCAGCTTGCTTGATAGAACACACATTAAACACATTACACATTTAAGGAGAAAACATCATGTCTGACAACATTAAACCCGTGGAATTATCTGCTGAAGAATTGGACAACGTTGCTGGTGGTGCTTTTAGCTTCGTCGATGCTCACAACTTCAATGCATTGGATCAGCAAACTGGTGGAACCGTTCTTGGTGCGAATGGCGGTATTGGATCTTTCACCGCTCAACAAACTGCTGTATCTCAACAAGATTTGCACGAAATCAAAGCAACTGGCTTCTTTCCTCCCACTCTTGCTAGTTAGTAACAGACTACTAAGTACACAAACTAGAACTCTATAAAGCGTTCTGCTTGATAGAACACACATTAAACACATTACACATTAAGGAGAAAACATCATGTCTGACAACATTCAACCCATAGAATTATCTGCTGAAGAATTGGACAACGTTGCTGGTGGTGCTTTTAGCTTTGTCGATGCTGACAACTACAACGCGTTGGATCAGCAAGCTGGTGCAACTGTTATCGGTGCTAATGGCGGTATTAGTTCTTTGAATACTCAGCAAACTGCTGTATCTCATCAAAGTTTGCACGAAATCAAAGCAACTGGCTTGTTTCCTTCCACTCTTGAGAGTTAATCACAGTTTTATTTGAGATAACACACACATTACACATTAAGGAGAAAACATCATGTCTGACAACATTAAACCCTTAGAATTATCTTCTGAAGAATTGGACAACGTTGCTGGTGGTGCTTTTAGCTTTGTCGATGCTGACAACTACAACGCATTGGATCAGCAAGCTGGTGCAACTGTTATCGGCGCTAATGGCGGTATTAGTTCTTTGAATACTCAGCAAACTGCTATATCTCATCAAAGTTTGCACGAAATCAAAGCAACTGGTGTCATTCCTCCCACTCTTGAAAGTTACTAACCAGAACTTAATAAAGCGTTCTGCTTGATAAATCATACACATCATAAATTAAGGAAAAAACATCATGCCTGACGACATTAAACCCGTAGAATTATCTGCTGAAGAATTGGACAACGTTGCTGGTGGTGCTTTTAGCTTTGTTGATGCTCACAACTTCAACTTTTCGGATAAGCAAAGTAGTGCAGTGATTATCGGTGCTGATGGTGGCATTGCATCCTTCAACAGTCAGGAAACTACTATATCTCAACAAGATTTGCACGAAATCAAATTCACTGGAGAAGAATTTCCTAGCGGAATTCCTAGTAATTTATTTCTAGGCTCATAATCAACACCACAAGGAGAACGACAACGATCATGGAAAATGTGCAGCCTAATGAAATGCTGGAACTATCCAATCAAGAACTTGATTATATTGCCGGTGGCGCAACTAGCGATGTCTTTGGAACAAACGCAAATGCTATAGATTCTCAGTTTGGTTTTGTGGAAATTCCTAAAGAAGGCGGCATTAAGAGCGTTACCTTTCAAGTAAGCGTTTTCTCTGAGCAAGACCTTAGAGAGTTTAAGGAAGCTGGTATTTCTAGCCCTGAAGCTTGATCTGGATTTCTCGGTTTGACGAATTTCGGGAGCAGGAGGGGTTGTTAACCATGAGCCTAGCAGCCAATCAGTTAACTCCCTCCGCCTTATTTAACTTTAACACGTGGGGTCAAGGAGCTTCTATGTCAGGTGACGAAATTACTCCGAATGATGAAGCGATCGAACTATCAGATGAAGAGTTAGACGATGTAGCTGGTGGTTTCAATTTGCAGTTTACATCTATACGATCTCATAGATCGACAAGGGGATTTAGCCAACAATCATCACGAAGAGGAGGGTTTCACTCAAAACGGTCGGCTTTTCATGCAGAGACAACAGACTCTTCTGTGTTCCACCTCTCCATCACCGACGCGACAACAGAGGATCTAAAAGTTCTTGGTGAGTTGTTTGGAGATATATCTGCGATCGAAGGTTCTACATAAACGGAGTTTCTCAAATCAATCAATTGCAGTTGAGCAAAAGTCCAACTGCTTTCTGAAATTATTCTTGTGTGATTAATAATTTCACTTTCATAAAATTAGGTCCATTTAGTAATAAATGAAATGACAAGGAAAAAATGGCAATGGAAAACAAAAAGCAAAATGAATCACAAGAGCTATCGGCTCAAGAACTCGCAAATATTTCGGGTGGTATTGCCGTAGGTGAGCATTATCCAGGTGAGTATCCTATGGATGAGAAATATAACAATCTGTCTGAAGCGATCGCAAAAAAGTTTGAGAATATAAAGCTTCCTGATTGGAATGACAATAAACCAATAAGTGTTGAGCCGAATGAAGGTCGCGGTGATTGATGCTAAAAACCTATAGCAACTCATCAACCTAGTTAATCGCGCAATGGGGAGTTAAACAATTCAAAATTCAAAATTGCGGAAAGTCTCAGTTAAGGCTTCCCTATATCTGAACCATAAATTAAATTACGAATTACGAATTACCCGTCTCCATTTCTCTCCCGTTAGCAGAACACAAGGAAGTTAAATTATGACAGAAGTTCTACTTAAGGAACTGACAAATAGCGATATTGACTGGATCTTGGCAACGGGTCAAAGAGAAGAAATTACTGCTGGTACGACCCTCATCCGCCAAGGAACACCTGTTGATGCCCTCTATATTTTGCTTGATGGTGCATTAAGCGTTTCTGTCGCTCAGGCTGACGATAATCCTATTGGTCGGGCATTTGCCGCCCTTGAAGGTGGCGAACTATCAGGACGAGAGGTTGCACTGCTGGCAAATGGTGAAGTTGTAGGAGAAATGCCTTTTTTAGCCTCCTACCAGTCTTCCACTACGGTCAAAGCTGCTAGAAAGTCGCTTGTGTTGATGATTCCTCAGCAGCAATTGATTCAAAAATTGCAAGAAGATGTCACATTTGCAGCCCATTTTTATCGAGCGATCGCAGTTCTACTTGCTCACCGATTAGAGCAGATGATGGGTCAAATAGGCCAAAGCACAGTCGTGCTTTTTCAGCCCCAAATTCGAGAAATCTTATTTACATTTGCAGAATTAAATGATAGCGATATTGGTTGGATGATTGTTGCAGGCAATGCCATGAGACTTCCTGCGGGAACGGTGTTGTTTCAAGCCGGAAGGCCCGTTGACGCTCTCTATATTTTATTAGATGGGAAGATGGTGGCTTCGATTGCTGAAGATACAAGCAATCCTCTCACCCGCGCCTTTTCAACTTTAGAACAGACAGATCATATCGAACGGGAGTTTGCTCAATTATCGCGGGGTGACATAGTTGGCGAAACGCCCTTTGTCGAAGCCAGTCCACCTGCGATGACAATTCGGGCGGTTGAGGATGCGACTGTGTTATCGATTCCCAGATGGCGACTTTCTGCCAAATTGTTACACGATGTGGGTTTTGCTGCCCGATTTTATCGAGTCTTAGCGATTTTGTTAGCAGATAAACAGCAAGGAATCATCAATAGTCTGGGTTACGGCAGGATTAACTATAGCTCAGGTAAATCTTTAGATGAACGCTTGACTTATGAAGATGAACTAAGTTCTAGCTTTTTGGCTCAAGTGACACTGGCTGGGACTCGATTTGATTGGATGCTGAAGCAGATTCGTGGGAATTAGGTCATTTGTCATTTGTCATTGGTCATTTGTCATTGGGCATAGGTTATTAATTCTTCTCTCTGATTTTCCCCGGCTTCCTTTGCTCCCCCAATTCCCCATTCCCAATTCCCAATTCCTAATATACAAATTTCTACAACTTGAATGGAGTCAGTATGGTAACGACCAACAAAAGCAATCTATTCCGCAAAGAAGCACTCGATCGTTTATCCTCACCGGAGCGGCTCGATCAACTTATGCAGGTGGTTCAACCAAAGAAGTGGATTCCGTTAACTGCGATGGGATCTCTAATTGCCGTTGGACTTGTTTGGAGTGTTTTTGGTCGCATTCCCATTACTGTAGCTGGACAAGGCGTAGTGGTTTTTCCTAGCAAAGTAGTTGGATTCCAGTCTCCTAGTTCCGGGCAGATTCTCATGCTTTTTGTTCGTACAGGCGATGAGGTGAAGAAAGGACAGGTACTAGCGACAATCGACCAAACTGAACTTCAAGATAAGTTGAAACTTGCACGAGTCAAACTTGCTCAACTTCAGGAACAAGACCAAAATGCCAATTCTCTGCAACTTCAGCGAACGGTTTTAGATAAGGGTGCAATTGGGCAACAACGTCAAGCACTTCTGCAAACTCTCAAGACAACCCAATCACTAACGCCAATTCTCAGAAGTAAAGGTCTGGAGTCGATTCGGCAAGAGCGTCAGAACTTACAGGAACAGTTGCAGACAACGCGAGATTTGATGCCCACGTTCAAAGAACGATTTGACATTCGCCAAAAGTTACGTGAAGAAGGAGCAGTTTCGAGCGATACCGTTCTTCAGGCGCAACAGGAATTTCTCAATAGTAAAACTAGAATCAATGAAATCGAATCGCAACTGAAACAACTTAATGTTAAAGAAGCGGATGCAGAACGAGAATTTTTAGCAAATATCAACTCAACTAAAGAACTGCAAGCACAGTTAGCAGTATTAGATAGTAAGTTTGCTGGGCAAGCAGAACAAGATTTAGCTATTTCTACTAATCGCAGAAAAGAAATTCAAGACACCCAGCGAGCGATCGCAGAATTAAAATTAGAAATCAAAGCAAACAGCCAGGTTACTAGCAATTTCAATGGACGAATTCTCGAACTTTCTGCTGTTCCAGGACAAACCCTGGAAAAAGGCGCTCGCATTGGCACAATCGAAGCTAGAGACTCTGGGAATAAGTTAGTTGGGGTGGCATTCTTCCCAGTCAGCGAAGGCAAAAAGATTCAAAAAGGTATGGAGTTGCAAGTCACTCCTTCGACCGTTAAACGAGAACGCTTTGGTGGTATTATCGGGAAAGTCACAAGTATTTCTGCATTTCCGGTTAGTAAGGAAAGCGCATCAAGTGTTGTCGGTGGTCTAGAAGTTTTACAAGGGTTAACCACAGAAGGCGCACAAATTCAAGTTTTTGCGGAACTTGAGCCAGATCCTTCGACTAAAAGCCGTTTTCGGTGGTCATCCTCTAAAGGGCCAAATAGCCAAGTTACACCGGGAACCACGACCTCAGTGCGCGTGAAAGTGGATGAACAATCCCCGATTTCCTTTGTGTTTCCGATTCTGCGATCGTGGAGTGGAATGTATTGATTATGCGGCAAATTCAATCACAAATTGGGCTTAGATTAAAAAAAATTCAACGACTCTTCAGCCGTCCCGATCGCCGTCGTCGGACTCCCACCCTCTTACAAATGGAGGCAGTAGAATGCGGTGCAGCCGCACTGGGAATTATTTTAGGCTACTACGATCGCATTGTCCCCCTTGCAGAACTCCGTCAAGCTTGTGGTGTTTCACGGGATGGCAGTAAAGCATCTAATATTCTCAATGCGGCTCGCAGCTATGGATTGCAGGCAAAAGGCTTTAAGGTCGATTTGGCTGGGTTACGCAAACTGCAATGTCCTTATATTGTCTTTTGGAATTTCAACCATTTTCTAATCGTCGAAGGATTTGCCAAAGACAAAGTTTATCTTAACGATCCTGCCACCGGACCACGTACAGTATCGCTCCCAGAATTCGATCAGTCTTTTACCGGGGTAGTACTAGTTGGTGAACCGAGTGCAGAATTCCAGCCAGGAGGACGGAAACCGAGCCTGACATTATCCTTATGGGATCGATTGCAGAGTTCTCTGGGAGCGTTGGTTTATTGTGTCATCGCTGGCTTGCTGTTAGTGATTCCCGGATTAGCCATCCCTGCGTTCTCCCAAGCCTTTGTTGATAATGTCTTGATTGAAGGCAGAAGTGATTGGTTGCGACCATTAATTTTAGGGATGATCCTCACAGCTATTTTGAATGGTTTTCTCACATTGCTTCAGCTGCAATTTCTGCGACGCATGAAAATTAAGCTAGCTGTGGGGATGTCTAGCCGATTTTTGTGGCATATTCTGCGGCTACCAGTGAGTTTTTACGATCAGCGATTTGCCGGAGAAATTAGCAGCCGTGTCCGCCTCAACGATAGTTTGGCGAATCTGCTTTCAGGAAGATTAGCGACGACAGTAATCTCAGCCTTCACCGTTGTCTTTTATGCCGCAGTCATGTTGCAATATGATGTCGTTCTCACTGCGATCGGCATTGCCTTTGTAATCGTGAATGTCAGCGTGTGGCGATGGGTTTCACGTCAGCGTGTCGATGCCAACTTGCGATTAATGCAAGAACAAGGCAAAGTCAATGGGGTAGCGATTTCTGGACTGCAAAGTATGGAAACGCTCAAAGCATCCGGGCTAGAGTCAGAATTCTTTTCGCGCTGGGCAGGTTATTACGCTAAGGCAATTAATGCCCGCCAAGAAATGGATACGACTAATCAAAACCTGGGTGTGTTGCCATCATTTCTCACCTCCATTACATCCATGCTTTTGCTAGCGGTGGGAGGGCTACGGGTAATGGATGGCGTACTCAGTATTGGGATGCTGATTGCCTTTCAAGCCTTGATGCAAAGATTTTTAGAGCCTGTAAATAATCTGGTGAGTTTAGCGGGTGAACTCCAGGAAATGGAAGGCAATTTGGGTCGGTTAGATGATGTGTTACGCAATCCCATCGATCCTGCCGTAGAGCGAGACATTAGTATATCGGCAACTCAACTACCTGCTGCAAACGTTCGGCTTCAGGGTTATGTTGAACTTCGTAATATCACCTTTGGCTATAACCGCTCCGCACCGCCCTTAATCGAAAATTTCAGTCTTTCACTTAAACCCGGTCAACGAGTTGCTTTAGTGGGTGGCAGTGGTTCGGGTAAGTCAACCGTTGCCAAGCTGGTATGTGGATTATACGAACAGTGGGCGGGAGAGATTTTATTTGATGGTAAACCCAGAAAACACATTCCGCGATCAATTCTCACTAATTCAATTGCGCTTGTTGAGCAGGATATTTCGCTATTTGCGGGCACTGTGCGCGACAATCTTACACTTTGGGATTCGACTGTTCCTTTTAGTAACTTGGTTCGCGCTTGTAAAGATGCCGCTATTCAGGATGTAGTACTTTCCATGCCTGGAGGTTACAACGCTGACCTCGCAGAAGGGGCATCTAATTTGAGCGGTGGACAGCGACAAAGATTAGAAATTGCCCGCACTTTAGTGAATAATCCGGCAATTTTGGTGATGGATGAAGCGACCAGTGCGCTCGATTCCGAGGCAGAAAAAACGATCGATCAGAGACTTCGGGAGCGTGGCTGTACTTGTGTAATTGTGGCGCATCGGTTAAGCACAATTCGGGATTGTGACGAAATTATTGTTTTCGATCGCGGCAAGGTAGTGCAACGGGGTAGCCATGAAGAATTGCAGAGGGTTGAAGGTAAGTATTTGCAATTGATTCGCAGTGAAGGGGAAGCAGTTCAGGAAGAGTGAAATATACCTATAAAATCTCTTTTTTCTCTCCGCGTCCTCTGCGTCTCTGCGGTTAAAAAGTCTTTTATTTAACCACAGAGGCGCAGAGAACACAGAGTTAAGAGGTTAGCAAAATTTTTATCCACAATTACTTTATTTATTGAACCGCCAAGCCTTTGTATTAATTTTATGGAGCAGGAATATATATGTTAGATCAAATTCGCAGCGCCACCCTGCCGGGAGAGTACTATCACTTCAAAGGCAATGAGCCAATTATTCTCAATGACCCGAAGACGATTTGGATCGTAAAATCGGGTTCATTGGCGGTGTTTGCGATTCCGGTGAAAGAGGGAATTGCTGAGGGAAGTCGCCGCTATTTATTTACTACCCGAACTAGACAGGCAATGTTTGGCATCATTAGTGATTCTCAGCCGATACCGTATCAACTGCTGGCGGTGTCGATTGAAGAAACGGAACTTATGAAAGTTTCAAGGAAAGATTTTCGGGAATTTATTAGCGATCGCAATGGCGAAGCCGTAACTTTAATAGAGGGATGGATTGAGCAACTAGGATTGGCGCTGTCTTCTATTACTCCACCTGGACTGCCGTTTCAAGAAGAAGGGGTTCGCTATTTCTCACTCAGCAATGGTCAGATTTTCCAACCACAGCGAGAGCTGGTATCCTGGGTACAAATTCAGCGTGGTTACGCGGTTTGGATGGGGTTTGAGCAACTGTTAGTTATGCCTCAATCAGGATTGGTGCCGTTGAGTGCAGATATGTGGTTTCAAGCTGAAGATACAACCGAGCTAGAAATCCTAACTACGTCTGAGATTGAGGATGCTAATACTCTGTTGAGGGGGATTTTCCAAATTCAAGTCTACTTTCTTCAGAGCCTTTTTCTTCTGGAACAGCAGGAAAAAGCGGTAGAATTAAACCGATTTCAAGAACGGCAACACCTCAACGATCATGTAATGAAGGAGACGCTGGGCGAGTTAGCCTCGTTGCTGCAATCTCCGCAAATTGCCGCTTCTGCTCAAATTGAAGCCAATGATTTTGACCAAGCTTTGCTCATCGCTGCGGGTGCTGTGGGGCGGACTTTAGGTGTGACGATTCGACCACCAGCCAAGTCTGAAGACCTGAAACGAGTTCAAGATCCGCTACAAGCGATCGCTCGTGCTTCTCGTTTACGAACCCGAACGATCGCTTTACAGGGTCAATGGTGGAAGAAGGATTGCGGTGCGATGCTGGCTTACACGCTAGAAGATAACAATCCTGTGGCGCTGTTACCTGTATCTGATACCCGCTATGAAATTTTTGATCCAATTAAGCGATCGCGCACTCCGGTTAATGCTAAAACTGCGATTAAACTGGCGCTGACTGGCTATACCTTCTATCGCCCATTACCTGATAAAGTCCTCACCACCATCGATTTACTGAAATTTGCTCTCCAAGGACACTACAAGGAATTGTTGATTGTCTTGGCTGCGGGTATGGCGACGAGTTTATTAGGAATGATCGTCCCCCAAGCTATGGCAATCTTGATTGACAGTGCCATTCCTGATGCCAATCGCGGTTTATTACTGCAAATTGCCTTAGCGCTGCTAGCAACTGCATTTGGTAGCACCTTGTTTCAACTTGCCCAAGGCTTTGCAATCATGCGCGTGGAAACCTTTGCTGATGCTTCCACGCAAGCAGCAGTCTGGGATCGGTTATTGAATCTAAAAGCATCATTCTTCCGTCAGTACTCAACTGGAGATTTGAACTCACGGGTAAGCGCCATTAGCCAAATCCGCCAAAAGCTCAGTAGCACTGTTCTCAGAAGCATTTTCACCAGTTTGTTTGCGTTTTTAAATTTAGGACTGCTTTTTTATTACAACGGTTCGCTAGCATTGATTGCCACTCTTGTTGCTTTTGTCAACATTACTATTACTCTGGTTTCGGGAATTTACACTCTGCGGAAGGTTCGTCCCTTACTAGAGTTACAAGGGCAACTCTCAGGGGTAATGGTGCAGTTAATCAACGGCGTTAGCAAATTACGAGTTGCAGGCGCAGAAGCCCGCGCCTTTGCTTTTTGGGGAAAACAGTACAGTCAGCAAATTAAATGGATGCTGAGTACCCAAGGCATTGAAGATGCTCTAGCTGTGATTAATAAAATCTTACCTGTATTGACTACAGCAATCCTTTTCTGGTTCGCCAGCAGTTTACTTCAGCAAGCCAATTCCCCAGAAGGTGGTTTATCTACAGGTGTATTTTTAGCATTTAATGCGGCATTTGGCACATTTATCGGTGGGGCTACCAGTCTTAGCGGCACAATTATAGATGTTTTACAAGTGATTCCTTTGTGGGAACGAGCGCAGCCGATTCTCGAATCCAAACCGGAAGTAGACTCGGAAAAAGCTGATCCAGGTCGGCTTTCTGGACGAGTGGTTGTAGATCATGTAATTTTCCGGTATCGAGATGACGGGCCTTTGACATTGGATGATGTTAGCATCCATGCGGAACCTGGCGAATTTATCGCTTTTGTCGGAGCTTCGGGGAGTGGAAAATCAACGCTGTTCCGATTATTACTGGGGTTTGATGTCCCGGAATCTGGCACGATTTATTACGACGGACAAGATTTAACGGGTTTAGATATTCATGCAGTGCGTCGGCAATTAGGAGTTGTGATGCAAAATAGCCGATTGACATCTGCTTCCATCTTTGAAAATATCGCCAGTGGAGCAATGATCTCGATGGATGAAGCGTGGGAAGCCGCACGGATGGCTGGCTTTGCTGAAGATGTCGAATCGATGCCAATGGGAATGCACACAGTAATTAGTGAAGGAGGAACCAATATTTCTGGAGGGCAACGCCAGCGATTATTGATTGCCCGATCGCTAGTATTAAAACCCAAAATCTTGTTATTTGATGAAGCCACCAGTGCCTTAGATAACCGCACTCAAGCGATCGTCAGTCAAAGTTTAGAGCGTTTGAAGGTGACACGGATTGCGATCGCTCACCGTCTGAGTACCATTCGCAACGCCGATCGCATCTATGTATTCGAGAATGGTCGTGTAGTCCAAGAAGGCAGTTTTGATCAACTCGCCAATCAACCAGGATTGTTTGCCCAACTGATGGCACGACAAAAGCTTTAAAATCACAAATGAAGGAGATGTATATTATGTCACCTACTTTTGGTAAAATTATTCAGATAAATTGCAGCCTTGTTGTTTCGCTGCTGATGTTGAATGGGTGGGGTGCTTCTGTAAAAACTGCGATCGCAGGAACTATGGAGCCTGCCCAACGCATAGCGGATGTCGCTGCGATCCCTGATAGTATAAAAGTCCCAAATGGTGAGCAACTTCTTTTAAAAGCATCTGCCAAGGGTTCACAAATCTATATCTGCAAACCAAAATCAGAATCTCCTGAGCAGTATGAGTGGACGCTTAAGGCTCCCGATGCCGTGTTACTGAATGAGCAAGGGCAAGATTTGGGCAAGCATTATGCAGGCCCAACCTGGGAAGCCAAAGACGGTAGCAAAGTCGTGGGTAAGTTGAAATCTAAGGTAAATGCACCCCAAGATGATGCAATTCCCTGGCTATTATTAGAGGCGCAATCTCATGAAGGAAATGGTATCTTCCGCCAAGTAAATTGGATTCAACGGATCAATACAGTTGGCGGAAAAGCCCCTGTTCAAGGGTGTGATAAATCATCTGAAAACCGAGAAATTAGCGTAAATTATACGGCTGATTACCTATTTTATAAGATTAAGCAATAAATTTTAATAAACAAGAGAAAAATCCCTTTGTTGAGATGTTTTATATAAGAATTTAAGACTAGCCCCTGAAGAGGTGACTCGTAAAATCTCTTTTTTCTCTCTGCGCTACGCCAGTTGCTACAAGTCGGGGAACCCGCCCAACGCACTGGCTTCTCTGTGCCTCTGCGGTTTAAAAATAATTTATTTAACCACAGAGACGCAGAGAACGCAGAGTCAAGAGATTGAAGAGGAATTTTGTGACCAAAATTTTTACCCACTTTGAAAGGGCTATTCCTAGAATTGTTTTATCGCCCTCTGGTTTATTCTGGTAGTTTCCCGGATAGTTTCTTTTCTTGATTGAGAACAGAATTTGCATAGATTGCTAGTTGCGATCGATTTTTGAGATTGAGACGGTTTAAAATACTCGTCACATGAGTTTTTACCGTTCCTTCGGTAATATAAAGTTGTTGGGCAATTTCGCGGTTCGTTGCACCAACACCAATCAAACATAAAACCTCTTGTTCTCGTGCGGTAATTTCCGATGGCTTTGATGAAGCGGAATTTTGGTTAGCTGAAGCTGCTTCCGTAACTAATAATTTATCAAATAACCCCGGCCCAAATTGAGTATAGCCAGAATGCCCAAAGCGAATTGCATCTGCTAGCTCACTTGAAGGCATATCTTTAAGCAAATATCCTTTTGCACCTGCACGCATTGCCCCTGTTAGATAAGAATCATCATCAAATGTACTCAAGACGAGAACTTTGATATTAGGAAAGCTTTGCATAATCAGTTTTGTTGCAGTTCGTCCATCCATTTCGGGCATTCGAATATCCATTAGCACCACATCGGGCTGAAGTTCTGCAACAAGCTCTAGAGCAACTTTACCATTCTCAGCATCACCGACCACTTCCAAATCAGGTTCCTGTTCTAGCATTGCTTTGAGTCCCTGACGAATGAGGCTCTGATCGTCAACGATTAACAGGCGAATAGGAGAGGATTTATCATTTTTCATGGTAATTATCTCTTTCTAGTTTTGATGAACGATCATAGATATCTCCAAAAATTAATGAAGGATTACCTGAAACCCTTGTAGAAAGGTTACAACATTTAACAATTGGGCATTGGGCATTGGGAAGAGGACTTGGGGACAAGGGGAAAGACTTGTTTCAAGTTCTCACCTCTTGTCCCCTTGTCCCCCTATCCCCCTATCCCCCTGCTCCCCTGCTCCCCTGCTCCCCTGCTCCCCTGCCCCCTCTGACAGGTGTAGGTTTTTTACAATTAGGAGGAATTAAAGAAAAAGAAATCGTCAACAGGAGTATAAGGAAAAGAACTCCAGCGATGAAGAACTATTTGATACCGACAAGAAGACTTTTCGAACATCCTCTAAGAAACTTTGATATCTTGCAGTTTTGCCACCATTTCTGCACGCGCCGAAACCTTCAACTTACGAAACATCCTCTTCAAAGCTTGTTTGACAGAATTTTGCGTAATCCAAAGTTTTTCCCCAATTTCTGAGTTTGTTAACCCCTGCGCCACTAACTCGGCAATTTCTAACTCACGCGCTGTTAGAGGACTTACTAAAAGGGAATTGGATATTTGTGGTTTTGTCGTCCGTAGAGTCGCCATTTTTGCTGATAAATGGATGCATAATGCACTCAGATCAGCCAGATCGTTGCCATTAAAAGCAGGATTTCCCTTATCACGAGCCAAGTTAAGTGTTCCTACAAGACGACCATCGCAAACAATTGGCCCAGTCATTACGTGTTCGTGATCGGAACGCGAGCAAAAATGCTTCCAGTCTCCTGGTGATAATAATAACTGCTCATGGGCGGGAGCGTGACGCTCAACCACGTAGCGCCCCACTGGATTACTTTCTAAGCATACTGCCGGAATACCCTGAACATCGATTTGGGCCGTTGGCCGATCGTCTAGGAGATAAATACCCCAATTTTGCACACCAAAATGCTCACCAATTTTATCCGTGAGAGCTAGCCTTAATTCTTGCTCATTTCGAACATTGGCGATCGCATGAAATATGGCGTGGAGAGAATTAACCATAAGCATAAGTGTACCCAGTTGGGGACTATCCAAGCCTCAACAATTACTTCTATGCTAATACCAACGAAACTAAAACGCTAATTTACAGTAGCGACTAGGAGAAGCACATGACAGTTACACAACTCTCTGCTCAGGAACTTTTCCGGGCTGCTTATGAGAACCGCTATACTTGGGACAAGAATTTTCCCGGTTATACTGCCAATATTACCTATAAGCAAGATGATAAAGTATTTACAGGCAAGGTTATCATCACTGCCAATCTGAAAGCCGAAGTTTTGGATGTAGATGACGAGCCAGCCCAGAAAGCAATTCATGGTCAAGCATGGGAGATAGCGATTCACCGCGTCCGCCGCAGCTTTGAAGACACCCACAGCGCCAATACCTTTAGCTATGGCAAAACTGACGAGACTGGTGCGGTTGAGCTTTTAATGGGTGGTAAGGCTGAGGGCGATAAATACAAAGTCCGCAATAATGAAGTGTGTCATGTTCACCGTCTAATCCACGGTACTTTCGTGACAATTGACACCTTTAGCAGCCACGACACTGGGGAAGGCTACTTGTCCCACCGCTATGACTCTGTTTACCATGACCCCAAAACTGGGGAACAAAAGGGCGGTAGAAGCGAATTTGTCGATGAATATGAAAAAGTTGGTGATTATTTTATCCTAAATCGTCGGGAGATTCGTACCGAGACAGCAGGACAAATATCTATTCAGGAATTTATCTTCTCTGACATCAAATTATTAGAACCTGTTGCTGCTTAATCTCTATTTTGTAGTTAAAAAATTGCGATCGCTCTTTAAGTTTAAGGAAGCGATCGCTTTTTTTTACATTCTGATTGATGAATATGAGGTTTTAAAAGAGAGCTTGATATGCAAGAATATCGATAGCTGAGTTGACATTGGGCTAAAGGGCGATCCGCTTTACTTATTAAGCCTGTAGTATTTAGAGATATTTTTGGTAATATTCCTCTATCGTACCTACAGCTTTTAATAATGGCGAATCTAACGGCTCAATCCAATCAGCCACTTCACGAGCCAGCCCAAGGGTTGAGATTCCTCCTGATGCTTCAAGTTTACCAATCAGCGTCTTACTTTTAATAGATTCCAGGGCACCGATCAGATTGTTTAAACGCTCTGAATGTTTAAATTCTGGTTGTTTATCTCTACGAATCTGTTCGGCAATCTCAAGAGCTTTATCGAGCAATTTGATGAATTCTTCTGTCTTGTTTTCCATGATTTTTACGGACAACTAAAATCTTTTTCGATGATATTTTGTCCCTCAGACCACTTAATGTTTGGATCTCTTGTATCTTTAATAAAAGTCTGTTGACCACCGCCAGGATAGCATTGAGTGGGGGTTTGAGGGGCAACAATGCCTTGATAAACTGTCGTTCCTGCCGGCAAAGTAACTGGTTGAATCATAGTGGCTTTATTGCCCCATGATTGATTAAGAGCTAAATTCCTAATTACTTCTACATTTGTTTCGTATTTATCAGTTGTTAAATACCTACCATATCTATTCTCGCTGTTACTATAGTAACGATAAAAAGTCTTAGGCTCCTCTAGTTTGACTTCTTTACATTTAGAATTTAGGAAGGTAACGGCAATATCAGATGGTAGAGGACATGAAGAACTAACTTCTTGGGCAAGGACTCTTGGTGAATTGAATACAGTCCGTGGGGATGAACTAACTGAAAAACTGAGAATGCTTAAACCAATACCTATGGAAACAGACTTAAATTTCATACAAACTCTTCCTCCCAAGCTTTTATTGAAATATATAAATGGCAAATTAAGCTTCGTTTCAGTGTAGTGGGTTTGTTAGACCCCTGAAGATAACGATGCCTGCGGCAGTCTGCGCCAACGCTTTTGTGAGCAATGCAATGGTCTTAAATTCGGGTGTGGAATCGGAAAATGCCACGTCTTTTATATTCTCAGGCTTAAAGCAAGGATGCAAGGACAGTTAAGACAGTTAAGTAAACACTTCAAAATTTGAGATATACCTATGGGAACCCCTTCAACCTTGATTTCTCACTTGTGAGAAATCAAGGAGTGTGGGAGGTGTGGGAGGTGTGGGAGGATGGGGAAGAAATCTGACCCCGCACACTCCCCACACTCCCCACACTCCTCTTCTCCCTCTGCCTACACTATGCGTGAGAAATCCGGGTTCAAGTGTACGCGCAGAATTCCTTGAATTACTTGTTGCACAGCTTCTTTACTCAAGCTGCCATCTACCCGCACAATTCTTGAAGGATAAGATGCTGCTAACTCTGCGTATCCTTGCTGAACGCGCCGATGAAAAGCGATTGTTTCTTGTTCAATGCGGTCTAATCCGATTCCATCTCCCCGTTTGCGGTCTAGTCCAACTTCGACATCGATATCTAGCCAAATAGTTAAGTCACTCTCTAGTCCAGCAGTGGCAATATAGTTAAGCTGATTGATTAAACTCATATTCAAACCGCGACCATATCCTTGGTAGGCAATGGTAGAGTCAGTGTAGCGATCGCATAAAATATATTTCCCTGCTGCGAGATTTGGTTTAAGTTCTTGTTCCACGTGTTGCGATCGGTCAGCAGCATACAATAAAAGTTCTGTCACTTCTGCAACTGGTTTATCCTCTGCCTTCTCTAGTAGTAAGCGGCGAAGATGTAAGCCTAACTCTGTTCCCCCTGGTTCACGAGTGACCACCACAGAAACACCCAGATTTTCCAACCACTGAGAACAAAGCTGCATTTGGCTGGTTTTGCCGCAGCCTTCCACCCCTTCAAATACAATTAATTTGCCACCCATGCTTTTTAAAGTTCGCTGCAATAAACTTGTTCGCTGACGTTTGATCAAGAATAGCGTGAAGTGCTACAGGCGGGTGAGACGCTTACCCCACAATCAGTAGTTAGATACTTTTTTATTTGGAAGTTTCGAAATATAAGACTACCCCTTTCAAGGTGCGTAAAAATTTTGGTAAATAGATTCCTCTTTAAGCTCTATACTCTGTGTCCTCTGCGCCTCTGTGGTTAGAAAAAATACTTTTAAACCGCAGAGGCACAGAGAAGCCAGTGCGTTGGGCGGGTTCCCCGACTTGTAGCAACTGGCGTAGCGCTGAGGAAAAATAAGAGATTTTATGAGTCACCTTGAAAGGGCTAGTCCTAAAATACACAAAAAGAAGTTTTTGGCAATTTGGCAGATCAACTATTTTTGATACTGATATTTTTGGGATTGTGCAACGAATGTAACAGAAGTTGCCATAACCAGGTGGTCGAGATTTTTAAGTTACTTCGTAACTGCCTAGCTAGTAGGATTTGAGGAAAGGAAAACAGAGACATTACCAAGTAATGCAAAAGCTTAATAATTTCCAATCAAGGCAGCAGATTTACTAAATAAAGTGATTGATGTGAGAACAACTCAAGTAAATCAATTTTTTAATCCTGTATTTGGGAACCGTATCGATCCCACCCTCAAACCTCAATGGTCTTGGTTACTAAAAACTTTAAATCGGAGGTTGGAAGGGAAATATGGTATTTCACTATTTGATGTAGATTTTTGGATCGATGATTATTTTTTAAGACTTGTTTACAATCTACTAAATCTAGATTATCACTTTCATCAAGTTTCTTTTGCAAGTGAATTTTCTAGCAGCTATTTTGTTGAGGAGCAATTTAGCCGACATATAAAAGTTCTGTATGATAGATATGATTTACCGCTACAAGATGAAGATAGCGATCGCACAGCAATATCCAGTTTAGGATGAAGAGCGCCCAGAAATTACCTAATTTTGAATCCTAAATCTAAAATCGATGACTCCTAACCTGGATTTCTCACAAGTGAGAAATCCAGGAGTGTGGGAGGTGTGGGAGGATGGGGAAGAAGTCTTACCCCCCACACTCCCCACACTCCCTCTGCCTACACTATGCGTGAGAAATCCGGGCTAACTCTTTTAATCATAATTGAGGGGCAATCTCCCCATGCTTGCTTTCACGAATAGAAAACAGTCACAGGGCTATTGCCCCTAAATATTTTGAGCGTTAATCGCTCTTATTCCAGAAATACCTGTAAATTATCTTGCATCAGGCTATCTGGACTTAGACTCCACACACCATACTCCGCAATGTCAATACCGTTACTCAGCAGTGACGAGTTCAGTACTACCGCGTGTCCGTCGCCGTGTGAGGCTGTTGAACACCATTACACCGATCGCTTTAATCAAATTGCCTTCCAATTCTTGGAACATCTTCATGTTCGTGCCAAAGGCGGCGTTTGCTTCTTCAACAATGCGATCGGTTGCCGCATCGTCAAGGGGTAATTCATCCAAAATTTGCCGATACTTGGCTTTAAATGCCTTCTCGTCAGAAATTTCTGGAAACTCATAAAAAGCTGTTCCTTGCCCATCAGACAAATTCATCGCTGTTACTGCAATGTTTTTGAGAATTTGTCCCCCAGATAAGTCGCCCAAGTAACGAGTATATGAATGAGCGATTAACAGTTCTGGTTCTGTGGCAGAGATTTCTCGGATGCGCTTTACATAAGCTTCACCTGCGGAAGATAGTTTGATTTGCTCTTTCCAGTTAGCACCAAAGTAATAACTCAGGTCTTGCTCTAAGGTATACTTGCGGTTTAGCTGGGGAAAGTTGATTTTAGAAAGAATTGGGTGCTGGCGGTGCTTTTCCATTTCTTCTTCCATCGCTGAGTAGACGAAGTAGAAGTTAGCAACTAGTTTCCGGTAAGAGTTTTTTTCTACTACTCCTTTTAAAAAGCACTTGACAAAACCTACATTTTCTGCCATTGTGTGGGCTTTCTTAGTGCCTACACGTAATTTGGTTGCTAAATTGCTGCTCATGCTAAATTTCTCAACTTTAAAAAGTTAACTGCCGAGTTTTAATTCACTAACGGCTAAAAAAGCCATTAAAACGTTACCTTAAAACTATTTGATGAGAATTTATATTAAAATTTTTTAAGCTGCGATGATTTTGTAGTTTTTTACACAGTAATAAAAGCACGTAATATAACTTTACATTCCGGTGTTTTGATTTTCTGTTGTCATAAGCTAACTTTTGCTTTCATTATTAGTTTTCTCAAAGAATATCCATAATGAAATCTAGGTAATATTCCTTACATTGTATTTCTTGTTAATAGCATTGCAAAATGTGAACTAAATACAAATAAAAATCAAGACTCAAGTTAATGGCATAAAAGGAATAATTAGCTAAAATGTGGAGACTTTACTAATAATGTAAAAACCAATACTGACTTTATGAAATATTTACAATTAGAAAGTCTGTAATTCAGTATAATTACGTAAAAATGGCTTAATTTAGAATGAATTTCTAAAGAGAAAAAGCATGTCAAAATTGCTGAATAAAGTCTTAAGTGCTATTTTTCAGTGTGATTGTGTGGAGTGTTTAAATATATGGTTTCATCTATAACTCGGATACCAGGCATTCCTGGAGATTCTCCTTCCGAAGCTGAAGGATTAGGCAAAGGGATTGAAAGCAGTTTTGGACTGAATTTAATCCCACTACCGGCAAATCCTTTATTTGGTACAGATGGGATTCGCGGGCGAGTCGGAGAATTGCTGAGTGCGCCCTTAGCATTGCAAGTTGGTTTTTGGACGGGGATTGTTTTACGTAACCATGCTAATCAAATAGGGCCAGTCATTCTCGGACAGGACTCTAGAAACTCCAGCGATATGCTAGCAATGGCTTTGAGTGCAGGGTTAACAGCAGCAGGATTAGAAGTTTGGTATTTGGGATTATGTCCCACTCCTTGCATTGCCTATCTCACCAGCATCAGTGATGCGATCGGTGGAGTAATGATTTCTGCTAGCCACAATCCCCCAGAGGATAATGGAATTAAGGTTTTTGGTGCAAATGGTGGAAAGCTACCGCAAATATTACAGGCAGAAATAGAAGCGGGGCTGCGTGGGAAAATATCACCGATCGCTAAAGTCAGTAATTGCGGACGGCATTACTCACGTTTTGAGTTAGTCGGGCATTATGGCGAGGCGTTAAAAAAACCTTTAAACAGTGGCCTCAATCTCGAAGGAATGAAGATTGTTTTAGACTTGGCGTGGGGTGCAGCAGTCGGGTTAGCACCGTCAGTATTTACAGAAATGGGGGCAGACGTGATCTGCTTGCATAACGAAGCAGATGGCGATCGCATTAATGTTAACTGCGGTTCCACTCATTTAGATATTCTTGCCGCCACAGTCCAAGAACACAACGCCGATATCGGCTTTGCCTTCGATGGCGATGCCGATCGCGTCTTAGCAGTAGACAATACTGGCAGACAAGTTAACGGCGATTACATTCTCTACCTGTGGGGACGGCATTTACAAAAAAACCAACAACTACCAGACAACCTGATTGTATCTACAGTCATGGCTAACTTGGGCTTTGAAAAAGCTTGGCAACAAATTGGTGGTAAATTAATTCGTACCGCCGTCGGCGATCAATACGTACAAGCCGAAATGCAGCGAACTGGGGCAATGTTAGGTGGCGAACAATCAGGTCATATTCTTTGCCGTCATTATGCTGTAACTGGAGATGGCTTGTTAACAGCCTTGCATATAGCAGCTTTGGTGAAAGAAGCGGGTGTTTCCCTAGCAGAATTAGTAGATCAAAGCTTCCAGACATATCCGCAAATCTTGCGGAACGTGCGAGTTACAGATCGCGATCGCCGTTTGGGGTGGCAAGATTGCGAACCGGTGCAACAAGCGATCGCTCTTGCTGAAGCCGCAATGGGTGATTCTGGTAGAATCTTGGTTCGCGCCTCTGGTACAGAACCAGTAATCAGAGTCATGGTAGAAGCCGCCAATGCCGAACTTACCAACTACTGGACAAATGAATTAGTTTCAAAAGTCCAGCAACATCTGATGGACTAAGTTAGCTATTATCTCAGCTTTTAACAAACGCCAATTTTCCGTCACAGCTTCTACAAATTAACCAGCCTTGGTTATCTGTAGAAGCTGTGACATTTGTATTTGTATTGTTATATAATGTCCGCCTAATTAATTATCAAAAAAATCACCACGTCATTACATCAGTCTGAACGTGTTATTATCGAACAGAATTCAGGAGTCAGGAGTCAGAATTCAGAATAAATTCTGAACGAAAAAGCGGATAGCGAGCGTTAGCGAGTCATCGAGCGTCTTGATTCTGACTCCTGAATTCTGAATTCTGAATTCTTCTTCAATTACTTCGAGATTCTTCTCTATAAAACTCATATTTTATTTTTGAACAAACTCAGCAATACTCAAAAATGCTTCTTTTACTATTGCCTTTTAAGCGAATTAACTTTAAAACTCAAAGCAGATTCCTATACTTGATCTAAAAATAATATCATGCTTGTTTTTGTTATCCCACTTAAAAGTGCAAAAGTTTCCAATTCCTGGGAACGTGTTACCCAATTATTTGAAAGATGCATTAAATCAGTTTGCAATCAAACCTCACCTAACTTTCACGTTATTGTTGTTTGTCACGAAAAGCCAAAAATCGAATTCACCCATTCTCATATTACATACGTTACAGTTGATTTTTCTCCTCCCAACGAGACTAACCCTGTAGCGAAGGGAGACACAGATAAAGGGCGTAAAATCCTGAAAGGATTGATTTATGCTCAACAATTTTCTCCGACTCACACTATGGCAATTGATGCTGATGATTGTGTCAGCAAAAAATTAGCCCAATTTATTCAACAAAATCCTGATTCGGATGGATGGGTTATTAACAAAGGTTATAAATATCAGGAAGGTAGTAAATATGTATATATTAAAAGAAGAAATTTTTATAAAATGTGCGGTAGTTGTAACATTATTCGCTACGATCTGAACTATTTGCCCGAAAGCGCAGAGTATAATCGTGGCTACGGATACTATAGATATTATATAGATCACGGCAAAGTTAGGGATATTTTAGAGAATAAAGGAAAAGCTATTAAATCATTACCATTTCCAGGAGCAGTTTATATCCTGGACACAGGAGAAAATCTTTTTGATAATTCCAAAAGATTAAAATTTAACATTTTTAATCGCAAATTATTAAATCAATCGGTTGAGGACGAATTTGGGTTGTACAACTTACAGCAATCCCAAAATATTTGTCAAGTATAATGTATTCTCTTGATGCTGATAGGCTACAGCGCTACTATGCCGAAAATAAAGTCAAAATCCAAGACATCTAAAAAATCGAAAAAGCAGACTTCTAAGGAAACTTCTACTCTTAGTCTCAAAGAACAGTTAGCCCAAAAACGCAAAGCAGCCCTAGCACGTAAAGAACTCATTAGTTTACTCACCACCGCCACTTTTGGCGGTTTATTCATTGGCGTTGTGCTTTTTTTCGTAGGTGGAATTAAAGCAGCACTCCCCGGTGTTTTAGGGATAATCATCATGTCCCTTTCTTACAAATATCCGCGCCAAGCGCTATATGCCTTCATCATTTACGTACCTGTTGGGGGTACTATCACCTACTATTTAGGCAGTAGTCCCATACTCCAATTAGCTAAAGATGCCTTTTATGTTCCAGCGCTAATTGGACTTTGGCAAACTTGTCGAAAGCAGGGATTACCTTTAATTATTCCCCAAGGCATTAAAATTCCGCTTTATATTGTCTTGGGTTGCAGTGTATTAACACTATTATTTGTCAATGGTGGACAGCAGTTTAACCCGCCTAGCGTCGGACTATTAGAAAAAGCAGAAAAAGAAATACCTTTAGGTATGGGAATTTTGGGGCTAAAAGTATTTTTAGGCTATGTCCCTCTGATTGGTTGTGCTTACTATCTAATTCGGGATAAGCGGGATTTTCTCTTTTTATCGCGCCTCCAAATTGTTCTCATACTGTTTTGTTGTGTGTTGGGATGTATCCAATACCTCTTACTGCTAACTGGTATATGTCAAGGCACTAGGGGTCTTGAAGGAAATGCCCTATTTGTCACATCACTAGAAGCCCGGTGTTATTTTGGTGGAGCGCTTTTATATAGTCCCGAAGAAGGGGTAATTCGTCTGCCAGGAACATTTGTAGCCCCTTGGCAATGGGCGTGGTTCTTAATTTCCAGCACCTTTTTTACCTTTGCCACTGGCTTCACCGATCCCTCTTTTATTTGGCGGATAGTCGGTTTAGGTTCTTTAGTGACAGTCTTTATCAATGCTGTAATTTCTGGACAAAGAATCGCCTTAGCCTTAGTACCAATCTGTTTCGGGATTTTGCTATTGCTGACTGGTCAAATTGGCAACCTTAAAAAATTTATCCCCATAGGTATAGGACTGGCTATAGTTTTAGGAATTGTGATGGTAACTAACCCTACCGTCGTCCAAGAGAGAACCGAGAGTTTTACCAGTCGCTGGGACGCTTCACCACCTCAAGATTTTATCGTCCAGCAATTTGAAGAGAATTGGAAAAACGTAGATGGGCCTTTGGGAAGTGGCTTAGGTCGAGCAACTAACTCTGCCCGCGCAATGGGTAAAACTAAACTGGTAGAAACCTACTATCCCAAAGTCCTTTTTGAAGTTGGAATTATTGGAGTACTAGCTTTTTTGGGTTTGGTAACAACTTTAACAATTATGGGCTTTAAAACCTATCGCTCCATAAAGAACCGTAATTTCCGCAGTTACGGAGCAGCTTTATGGGTGTTTATATTGTTTATTAGCTACAACACCTACTACTATCCTCTAGATGTTGACCCGGTTGCTGTCTATTATTGGTTTTTTGCAGGAGTTCTTTTTAAACTGCCAGAATTAGAGAAACAAGATAAGGAAGATGCCGACCCTGAGCAAAAAAACAAGAGAAAACGTCTAAAAACAATTTAAATGAAATAAAAATGGCAAAAGTTATCATAGGAGGTCAAAAACACCTCAGCATTCCAAACTTACCTCGAAATTCTCGGCATACACTCATCTACCCCAAGCCTTTCCCCGCAGGCAGATATCCTATAGAAAAAATTTGGTATCCTTTAGCCAGTTTTATGGCTTGGCAACCTGTATGGCAAAGATACCAAGCAATTCATTCTTTCAACAGAATTTTATATACAGATAAACCTTGGTTTCTCACCTTTGAGGATCATCGTGTTTTATATAGAAATCCTCAAAATCAAGTTGAAGCAGCAATTTATGAATTATTAAATAATCGATTAGCACTAGACAATTGTCAAAAAATTATTGCAATTTCTGATTATGCCAAGTTGAGATTAATCAAGCGGATAGAAGGTTGGAAAATAGAAGAAAAAGTAAGTAAGAAAGTAGATGTTATTCATCCCAATTTCCCAATAAAAGTTAAGCAATCGAAACTTTATCAGGAACAACAAAATCTCCAGCTTGTATTTATCGGAAATCACATTGCCCGTAAAGGTGGAGTTGTTGCTTTAAGACTAGCTCAGAAAGCTGAAAAACTAGGTTTGCCGATTACTGTACATATAATATCGGGACTAGAACATGGTTCAGGAGTTCCAACTGATTTCCCCGATCGCAGTAAATATGTAGAGGATTTAAAGTTACTGAAATTAAGTAACGTTGTATTTCATAGAAATATTCCTAATGACAAAGTTCTTGAGCTATTATCGCAAAGCCATTTTCAATTAATGGCAACATTACATGATACTTATGGCTATAGTATCATCGAAGGTTTTTCTGTTGCAACTCCTGTAATTACGACAAATGTATGCGCCTTACCAGAGTTTGTTCGTAATGGTGAAAATGGCTATATTTTAGAGTTGCCAATTAATGAAATTAGGCACTGGAGCAATTGGCTACATGGAGAGAAAACTAAAACTGATGAATATTGGGAAATTGTCAATAGCACTTATGACTATTTAGCAGAAAAAGCATTGCAACAAATTATGCAATTTCTTGATAGAAGTGATAAACGAGAACATTACGAATTTCTAAGTGCAGGAGCATTAGCTCAAGCGCAACTTGTACATAACTCCGAAAAGCAAAATGAGTTATTTGATAATCTCTATGCGGCTGCGGCGGTGGGAGTATAAAGAATTAAAAGCAATCTTAATTAGTTCTTCGGTTCTTGACTGACTGTAAATTAAGGCAAGAGTAGCTTAATAAACTTAATGAAAATTAATTTTTATAAGGTTATTATCAAAATAGAAAAATTACTTAATAAAAATCATGGATAATTATCCTTTAATTTCTGTAGTTATCCCGACTTATGGTAGAGAGGAAGCGCTACGAGATAGCATTGTAGATGTCCTGAAACAGGATTATCCCAATTTTGAAGTTTTAGTAGTAGACCAAACCCCAACGCACCAACCAGAAATTCAAGCCTACCTAGAAGAGATGGCAGATGTAGGTAAAATTAAATGGTTGCGATTAGATTGGGCAAGTTTGCCAGGGGCGCGAAATTATGCTGTGCGGCGGTCTTCTGGTGAAATAATATTATTTATAGATGATGATGTTCAGCTAACCCCAGAATTGTTAACAGCCCATGCGAAAAATTATTTGCAAAATCCAGAAGTGGGGGCTGTCGCTGGACGGGTGTTTGACAGAATGAAATTAGGTGATTCTGGAGGAGATTTACAGATTGAATATCTGCCTCCCGAAGCTATGGACCCAGGAATTGCTTGGTATCATATTGATTTAGTACATACCACCAAACCTCAGCAAGTACTGACAGCCAGGGGTTGTAATATGTCATTTCGCCGCGAAATATTTACTAAGTATGGATTGAGGTTTGATGAGAGGTTTCGCGGTAGTGCAGTGCGCGAAGAATCAGATTTTTGTTTGCGGGTAAGACAGACGGGGTATAAAATTTGGTACGACCCAGAAGCCCATTTGGTGCATTTAGGCGAAGAAACAGGGGGTTGTCATGATATTAGTATGCGATCGCTAAAATATCAACTCACCTTTTATCACAACCATTTCCTACTAGGGCTGAAAAACCTGACTGCGACTCAAGCTTTACGCCTATACGGTCGTTTATTTGACTGTCACGTTCTGGGACGACCACCTTGCCATAAAAGTGGTTCCCCTATCAAAATTGGCACTCGCGGTATTTTCTATATTTTGGGTTTTTTCAAAGCCTTGGGTACTGTCATCCAATCACTATGGAACGATGGTCAAATTTACAGCCGATTGGATAAACAAGTTTAGTTATTAGTCATTTGTCATTGGTCATTAGTCATTAGTGAATAACAAAGGATAGATGAAAATCTTAGTTGCTAGTCATACTTATATCGTAGACCTCAACTGTGAGAAATTACGCGCTTTATCTCAACTAGAACCTGACATTGAAGTGACAGTTGTAGTCCCAAAGCGCTGGAAACCAGGCGGTGTACAAAACAGAATTATTGAAACTGAATACCGCGATGAAGGCAAATTTAGAATAGTTCCAGTTTCTAATTTTAGTCAAAATCATCAGGGACTCCTTACTTTTGGAGCCGATTTGATATCTTTATTAAAACAATTTCGCCCGCAAATCATCCAAGTTGAACAAGGTTCTAGAGCCTTGGCTTATACTCAGATGATTGCCTTAAATCAGCTATTAGGACTCAAGGCAAAAAATATATTTTTTACTTGGTGGAATCTTCCTTACCAACTGAAACTACCAATTTCTTTATTAGAAAAATATAACCTCAACCACAGCCACGGCATTATTTCTGGCAATCAAGATGGAGCAGAAGTTTTGCGACAACGGGGATATAAAGGAGCAATTAAAGTCATGCCACAACTGGGTATAGATGAAAGTTTATTTACTCCCAAAAATCAACCAGAGTTAGCAGCTAAATTTGGTATTCATAAAGAGGATTTTGTAGTAGGTTTTGTAGGGCGATTTGTCCAAGAAAAGGGTTTATTAACGCTTTTACAAGCCTTAATTGCATTGAAAAATAAACCTTGGAAATTACTATTATTGGGGCGAGGAGAGTTGCAGACTGAATTACTCAAAATCGCGGCAGAAAACAATATTAAAGAACGGTTAATTTTAATCGAAAGTGTTCCTCACGATGAGGTTGTAAGTTATATCAATTTAATGAGTACTTTAGTATTACCTTCAGAAACAACTTACAAGTTTAAAACCTTAACTTCTGCTGGCTGGAAAGAGCAATTTGGTCATGTGCTAATTGAAGCGATGGCTTGCCAAGTTCCTGTGATTGGTTCTGATTCCGGGGAAATTCCCTATGTCATTGGCGATGCTGGCTTAGTATTTCCTGAAGGTGATGTTCAAGCTCTTGCTAATTGCTTAGTTCAATTAATGGATAAACCAGATTTTGCTCATAATCTCGGTGAAATGGGTTATCAAAAAGCAATGGTTCAATATACCAATAAAGCTTTGGCGAAACAGCAATTAGAGTTTTATCAAGAATTGGTCATTAGTCATTAGTCATTGGTCATTAGTGAATAATAAAGGATAAAAGATAAATGACAAATGACAACAAAATGAAAGTATTACAAATTGTTCCCTCAATTTCTCTAATTTACGGTGGGCCGAGTCAAATGGTACTTGGATTAGCTCCGGCGTTAGTAAAAGAGGGAGTGGAAGTTACAATTCTCACAACTGATAGTAATGGTGATAATGGCCAAACACCTTTGGATGTTCCTTTAAATTGTCCAATTAAACAAGATGGTTATGAAATAATTTACTTTCGTTGTGCGCCGTTTCGCCGCTACAAATTTTCTCTAGATTTATTAAACTGGCTAAAACTTCATGCTCACGAGTTTGACATAGCACATATCCATGCTCTATTCTCCCCAATAATTAGCGCTGCTGCTATTGTGTGTCGCCAGCAAAAGCTACCTTATATTTTCCGCCCTTTGGGTACTCTCGATCCGGCTGATTTACAGAAGAAAAAACAATTAAAACAGCTTTATGTTGCAATTATAGAACGCCAAAATTTAGCTGGTGCGGCAGCAATTCATTTTACTAGCGAGCAAGAAGCTAAAATATCAGAACGATTTGGAGTATCTACACCAGATTTGGTGATTCCCTTGGGTGTGATTCCTCGTCAATCTTCTATTAAAAATGTATGTAGTCAGCTAGAAATACCAAAAGATGTGCCTTTGGTGCTGTTTATGTCACGAATTGACCCGAAAAAAGGGTTAAATTTGTTGATTCCGGCGCTAGAGAAGCTGTTAGCGGTTGATTATAAGTTTCATTTTGTTTTAGCTGGGACTAATCCTCAAGATCCAGATTACGAACAAAAGATAATATCCCAAATTCAAAATTCACCATTGCGATCGCACACTACAATTACAGGCTTTGTCACTGGTGAACTCAAAGTTAGTTTACTACAAGCTGCTGATTTATTCGTCTTACCTTCCTACTACGAAAATTTTGGGATTGCTGTAGCTGAAGCGATGGTTGCAGGTGTACCCGTAGTCATTTCTGACCAAGTGCATATTTGTCAACAGATACGTGATAGTGAGTCGGGTTGGGTAGGCGCAACAGATGTCCAAGCACTGGTAGAGTTACTGCAAGAGGCTTTGGAAAATCCCGCAGAACGCCAGCGACGGGGATTAAACGCCCAAAAATATGCCTTAGAAAATTTTAGCTGGGATGCGATCGCAAGGCAAACAATCCAAGCCTACCAAAAAATTCTCACGAACAAATAAACTTAACCTAACGCAGATAACAGCAGTTTTTGCCAAATAGGTGCGAGAATTGCTTTGACAACGATATCCGCAATCACAAAACCAATCCCAATTAACATATAAGTTTTCGGAAAGGGAGACTTAGGAACTTCGCCTCTGATGCGATTTAATAAATTTAATCCTAATGCAGCTAAAGCCACCCCAGTGGCGATAAACCCGATTATCCGCAGAAGTGACCAAGGATACCACCCTAAAATAGCTGCTAACCAAGGTTTAGCACTAACCTTTACCAGTTCTGCAACATAAAAATTCATGTAGTTCAGCATCCAAGTGCCGAATATCAATGCCACGCTACTAATAGTGGCAACGCAGAGAATACAAAAAATACCGTAGTGCAATAAATGGTCTGGTAAAAATAAATTGAGTGAACCTTCCATACCTTCTCCCGTGCGAATCCAGTGGAACATCTCTGTAGTGTATGACTGTCCACGAAGGATGACTTTTGCTGCTGTTTCTGGTGCGATCGCAGTTGCTACAATTACAGCAATACTCTGCAACACTCCCCACAGTAACATCCACCAAAAAGCACTTTTATATTGTTGACGACGCACTTGTAACAAGAAGATGGGATAGGGAACAGCAGTACCTAAAATCGGCATCAACCAGGGAACTCCAAAAGCAAAACTTGCAGTTGTGCTGAGGATAACACCAATAACCAAAAGGATTACTATCATCATAAGTAATTCAAAATTCAAAAATAATAAACATATTTGTAGTCTTTATTCTGACTATTTGCTTTATAACAATTGAATTTGTAATAAACCTCATCTATGTTGAAACCTAGAGTTTTTTTAAAGATATATTGATGTAAGTAGGTTGGGTGGAGTGAAACGTAACCCAACATTACCACCAAATTTTATGTTGGGTTACGCTATCGCTGCACCCAACCTTGTATCTTAGAAAGAGTAGTAGACCGTCCCAACCTTGGTCAAGAAAGACCGCTTTGTAGCATGGGTCACTACAATAATCTCTTTGACAGAACTCGAACAGTCGCCAGGGGCAAAAATTTAAATACTGATGTTTAGATTATACAGTCCGTATCGTGCAAGGATGAGTGTAATCAAGGGGATAAGAATCAACTATAACAAACACAATCCGTGAGAGTGAAATATGGAAAATATTGCTCAATGGGTAGGTATTGATGTGAGTAAAGCCACATTAGATGTTTATATCCGTCCTCTGGGTAAAGCTATGATTGTGGCAAATACAGAATCAGAAATATCAAATCTAGTGGAGCTACTCTTATCCTATAGTTTAAATCTGATTGTACTAGAAGCAACCGGAGGATTAGAAACTGAACTAGTAATCCAATTGCAAGCTGCACTTTTACCAGTAGCATTAATTAATCCCCGTCAAGGACGAGATTTTGCGAAAGCTACGGGTAAGCTGGGCCAAAACTGATGCCATTGATGCACAAATATTGGCACATTTTGGCGAAGCGATGAAACCCCAAGTTTTAGCCATTCAATCCGAAATGGCGCGTCAATTATCGGAATTAATTAGTCGCAGACGACAATTAGTGGAGATGCAGACAGCCGAAAAGAATCGCCGCTCACGCACTCGTGGTCAAGCCTTGGCAGATATTGAGGCTCATATTGAATACCTGGAAGAACACCTCAAACAACTCAATCAAAAAATTGCCGAATTGACGCAAAACAATCTTCAATGGATTGATAAAGTTAATTTACTTAAAAGTACTCCTGGTATTGGTCAAGTAATTTCGACAACTCTGGTTTCGGATTTACCAGAACTGGGTCAACTCACTGCCAAACAAATTTCTCGCTTAGTTGGTGTTGCACCAATTAATCATGATAGTGGTCAACACAAAGGTAAGCGCATGATTAATGGCGGTCGCGCTCATGTTCGTGCCATTCTTTATATGGGTGCTGTTGTTGCTATGCGTCATAATCCGGTTATAAAGGCCTTTTATGAGCGCCTCGTCGAACGTGGTAAATCGAAAAAATTAGCTCTCACTGCTTGCGTTCATAAAATGTTAGTCATTCTAAATGCAATGGTTCGAGATAATTTGCCTTGGCGTGTAACTGACAACTTACAACCCATTGCCAACGCTTAATCACAACTCAACGTTTTTATACTTTGGAATAGTCCCCCCGATGATCCCATTGCGGCATTTGGGTCAACTTTTTATGCTCTTTTTTATCTCCACGGGAAATCCAGCAACTGGGGAAGATTCTGCGGCGAAGCGGAGTGGCTGGTGCGGGCTGCTACCATCTTAACCAAGAGCCACAAGTCTTTTTGCCCGTACCAGCCACCGCAGAATCTAGCGCTGCGTTCCCCAGTTGCGTCAATGTTAAGAGTCCCGGTTTTTTGTTAACGTTCGCTTGACTTTTAAGACAGTCGCTACTTATCTAGTTCCACGCCAGGAGGAAGTAATTAATGAGTATCAATCTGACTGAAAAAGAAGCTTATACTGCAATGTACGTCTTCTTAGTTGAAGTGTATGAAAGAACCCAATCAAATGACTTGGGAGGATTACTTGGAGACATGAGTACTATAGGAGATGGTGAAACTGCTGACCCTGCTGTTTGGCATGAGTGGTTACGATGCATTGCTCAAGTCAAGCAAGGTAGAGTTGATATAGACTTACACATTCAAAGCTAAGATAAGTAAGGCGGCGTGGAAATTTATAATTATAGAATTCCTATTTGATTTTTGAAATCTAAAAAAAACCTATAAGGAAAACATACTAATTTAAAGCATATATGTGTATTTTAGTCAATAGTTTTACCTCTTTTTCATCCTTTATCCGAGAGTGCTGACAACCTAAAATTTTGTTTCAAACCGCTAAAGCCCGATTGGGAAATGGGAGTTTTATGTAATGATGGCATAGCATACTAAAATATATATGCCTTTCTAACTACAGGGAATCTCACATGGCTCTCCGTCTAGGTGACACAGTACCCAACTTTACGCAAGCCTCAACACACGGCGACATCGATTTTTACCAATGGGCAGGTGACAGCTGGGTTGTGCTGTTCTCTCACCCTGCTGATTTTACACCTGTTTGTACAACAGAACTCGGCACAGTTGCCAAGCTCAAACCAGAATTTGACAAGCGCAATGTCAAAGCGATCGCACTCAGCGTTGATGACGTAGAATCTCACAAAGGCTGGGTTGGAGACATTGAAGAAACTCAAAGCACCACCCTTAACTACCCAATTTTGGCGGATGCAGATCGTAAGGTTTCTGAGCTTTACGATATGATTCACCCGAATGCTAATGCGACTGTGACAGTGCGATCAGTTTTCGTGATTGACCCCAATAAAAAACTCCGTCTCTCTTTCACCTATCCTCCCAGCACGGGACGTAACTTTGATGAAATTTTGCGGGTGATTGATTCTCTGCAATTGACTGATAATTACAGCGTGGCGACACCAGCTGACTGGAAAGATGGAGAGGATGTTGTAATTGTCCCCTCACTGAAAGATCCAGAAGTACTTAAAGAGAAATTCCCCAAAGGTTACGAGGAAATCAAACCCTATCTGCGAATGACTCCTCAGCCTAACAAGTAAATCTGAAAATGATTTCGGATAAAAAAGCAAAGGCACAAAGTTATATCTTTGCGTCTTTGTTTTTTTGGGTGAGAATGATGAATGGCGCTGAGAATATGCCTTTTAGAATTTGACTGCTGTTGAATGCAGCTTTCCCAATTACACAAATATTTGGTAAAAGCTGCTTTACAACTGGTTCAATACGTCCGGGTTGCTTTAGTTTCAGTTCGATACTGTCGTGTATCGTTCCCGCGACAGATTCCAGTTATCGGTCTAAACCGCAAATACATATTGGTTACTTGCAGATTTATACAGATACTTATAAAACCTCCGCAAAACCATATTACGAATTACGAATTACTTGTTGTACCAGGCTTTCCGCCACTGTTGCATTTCTTTAATTTCTATCTCTTGGGCTTTAACAATTTCTTGGGCTAATTTCTTGATTTCAGGTCGCTTAGACTTACTTAAGGCATCTTGCGCCATTGTTACAGCCCCTTCATGGTGAGGAATCATCGCATTGATAAAGCGCAGATCAAACTCAGCATCGGCTGCACCTAAATTCTGACTCATCATCATAGTTTGCATCTGCTCAGATGACATTTCCATCATGTGGCCCATTTGACTGTTGTAAGCCATTGGTTTATCTCCCGCCTTGGGATACCAAGCTTGTCGCCACTGCTTCATCTGAGTGATTTCTTGGTTTTGCGATTTGATAATATTGTCTGCTAGTTTTTTGATTTCAGGACGTTTTGATTTTACCTGCGCTTCTTTAGCCATTTCCACCGCCCCTTGATGGTGGGGTATCATAGCGTCGATAAATCGTAAATCAAAATTAGCATCGGCTGGGCCTAAATCCATTCCCATGCTGTGATTCATCATGCCACCACCGTGATTCATCATCTGCTTGTCGTTAGCATTGGTGGTGGTTGCCTTTGTTGCTTGGCTTTGGTTCTGGGAAGCACTACTAGTACAACCTGTCATTAACGCACTGGCTGAAGCGATCGCAGTAAAAGTTAACGCCAAAAAGCCATTCCTCAAAGATAGGAGTTGCATAAATCTCACCTCATAGTTTCCTAATTCTATATTTACTTATTAGCTTGGCAGCCAGAAATGAAATTAGGATGAAATCTAACTTATTAAATAAGTCCAGTATCTTGTTGTTTATTTATCACTCAAAATTGTGTAAGCATCATTAACTAAGTGCATTTTTTCTTGTGCTTGCTTGAGCAGTTGCGGCTGATTCACAAACAAATCTGGATGCCATTTTTTTACTAAGGTTCGATAAGCCTGCTTTACCTCAGCCTGAGAAGCATTTGTTTGCAATCCTAAGATGCCATAGGCGCGAGTAATCTTATCTTTTTCCGTTTGGGTTTTTGTTTGGCTGGGTGCTTTATTGCTTTGAGTTGTATTTTGCTGTTTGCTAGTTTGGGAACCAGGCGATTGCATCTCTGCTTTCATCCACGCTATTTCCTCATTGAGTTCCCAATCACGAAATTTCGCCTCCACCTCTTCAGGACGCGGAGACGGAGAAGCTTTTGGCGATGGTGGTGGAGAAACAGATTCTACCCTTGTGCCACTATTTTTAGCAGTCTTTTCCTGTTGTTGCTTAATAACAGGATCTTTTTCAGGGGAAAGTTTAACTCTTTCTGGCTGTGGTGAATATTTTCTATTGGTATTTGTGTATTTTGGTATTTCTTTATAAGGTTGATCATTTGAGAGTATTTTGACTTTTTCTAACTCTCGTAGCAACCGATTAAAACCATTTTGTAATAGCTGCAAACTCTCACGTTTATTAGTAATTTCCCCTGGCTCTTGGCTGAATTGAAAGCAAATCACTTTTTCCGATTGCCGTTCATATTCAGTTAAAATGGATAAACCTTGGCTGCTAAAACTAGAAAAATAATCTTCAATTGTGCTTATACAAAGTTTAGCAACTTCCTGATGATAAGATTCTTTTGCTAATTGATCATCTTGTTTTTGGATATTCTTGTTTAGCAAATAAGAAATACTCCCGACGACAGCAGCGCCAACTGGGCCGCCTAATAACCAACCGATACCACCACCAACAGCGATGGAACCTGGTTCACTCAAATCATCTGTATTGTTTGGCTTTGGGGGTAGTATTACTTGTGGTTCGCTAGGAAAAGGAATTAATAAATCTTGCGGTCGTTCTTCTTGGAAAAATTCGTAAGCTTGATAAAGCCATTTTACAGCAGATAATTGTAATTGATTCAGGTCTTTTTTAAGAGTATTTGTTTGCCAATCTTTAAACTTATTTTCTGCCAATGCAACTGCCGCATCAGCTTGATATTTTGTAAGTAGCTTGGGTAATTCTAGCCAATCGCGTAATTCTTCGATGCTGGTAGTGAAACCTTTATAAATTAAGTTAGCTGCTTTTTGCTTAATTTCAATTTTACTATTTTGTTTATCATCAAAAGATTTTATTTCAAGAGTAATTGGGTCAATTTTAGCTTTTAATGAGTATTGGATTTGAGAAGCGATCGCTTGTACTCTTGGCAAACGCACGCTACCACGATCTGGTTGCAAAATCCCCACAATATTTTGCAAAGCTGTTTCAAAAGCCGCTAACCCGCTACTATTAGCAGCCGCAACATCACCTTTTAATCTAGCTCTTAAAGCAGGTAAAGCATCAACGCGATATAAATTACTAAAACCTGGAGGTAATTCGGCTCGAAAGCTTTCTGCAACAAACAGCAGGCGATTTTGGACTTGTTTTTGCTCGTCGGGTTCGAGTAAGTTCAGAAAATTAGCAACAAATATAACTGTTTTAATACCGCGATCTAATAGCCAATCTCGCAAATTTTCGCGTTCACCTAAAGTCATTAACTTCCGTGCATCTAATAATTGAATAACTAAATCTGCACCTAAAAGTTGTTCTCTGACTAAATTATCTTGTTCATCTCTATCATTAGTTCCCGGTAAATCAAGAAATTCTACTCCCGTTTCCAAGAAGGGATGTGGGCAAAAAACTTCCACAGATGCTACATCTTTTCGCATCTGCCTATTGCCATCAAGAATTGCAAATTGTTGTAAAATTTCTGTGCCACTGCGATAGATTTCTATGCCATCTACCAACATGATGCGAGTTCGCACATCAGAGCCATACTTGACAGAAATCGATGCGCCTGTAGTGGGGATTAAATCAATTGGTAAGGTGCGATTCCCTAGCATGGCATTCAGTAAGGTAGACTTGCCATGATTAAAGGGGCCAAATACCGCAATGCGGAAGCTAGGATTAACTAGATGATTGCAAATGGTAATTATATCTTGATGCAATTGTGATTTGCGTTCTAAATTCAGTAATGCGGATGTAGATTTGAGAGAATCTGCTAAATCCTTATAACCTTCATATTGTTGTTGCATAGTTATTTGTTCTCAGGCTCCACGTGGTAATACAAATCATTAAGGCTACTGTCTCACATTATTAAGTAGTTAAGCATAATTCAACATCCAATAAAATCCTAGATCGTAGTGAGTAATTAATCGCTGATAGTAAACGTTATTAGGACTAAAGCCTTTACTACAACAATCTTAAATGAGTGGTGAAAATAAATCTATTATTCTTCTCTCTGCGCTCTCTGCGTCTCTGCGGTTAATTTATTTTTACAAATGATTTAGGACTGCTATACAAACTTTAATTTATTTACGTTTAGCTACTTATACTTCAATACAGTTCAGTTAATGCTAAAAATCTTTGTCAAAGTTTGTTTTTTTTACTAACCGCAGAGGCGCAGAGAACACAGAGAGAAGAAAGAGATGCTTAACTGAACCGTATTGATTTATATTTATGGGAGGTAGAGCCTCCCAATAGCCATTCTATGCTAGAAGCTGGGAACAGATGTGTTAGCTATAGTAGGCTAATAAATTGCTATAGGCTGCCTCTATTTTTTGCAACTGGGCTATTACATCTTCCTGTAAGTTTTTTAAGCGATTGAACTCACCCTCACGATTGATTTCGCGGGTTTGTTTCTGTTTAACTAAATTATCTAATTCAGATTTGCGAGAGACAATATCATCGTTGATCCGCTTACTCACTTCTCTTTCGTAAGAATCAAAACACTCTTTCACGGCATTATATACAACCTGAGATTGCTCATGTGCTACTTGAGGTAGATGTTTAACTAACTCTTTCTTCGCCGTTTTAACTAACTCTTTACGGGCTTGATCTGCTTGCAAAAAGCCTACTCCCAAACCTAGTAATGCAAATCCGATTGGGCCAAGCAAAACCCCTGTCACTGCTGTAATTATCCCGCCAATGCCAATTACAGTGAAGTAGTTTAACAAGATATTTTTCCAATCAAATCCAGCCCCCGCCATTGCGAAACCAGCAAGATTTCCCTTAGAGAGTGATAACAATCCCATTGCCCATTTTGCCCAACCGGGAGAGTTATCTTCTTCAGCAGTAGTAGTGGTATGTACCTTTACATCTTGTCCGGTGAGCTTTTCTGTAATTTGGTCTGTGATTTGATTGTAAGATGCGCCATATTGTGCAGCACTGCGAGAAAGTTCTTTAAAAGCTGCGTTAATATCTTTTTCAGCAGTTAATGTCCAAGCCGCAGATTTGTCAGTAATATATTGCTCAAAGGCTTTTTGCAGTGCGGCGTTAAATGCTTCTCGTTTCCCACTGCTGAGAAAATCAAACAAATTTAATTCTGGTTGATAGCGTAAGAAGTCGTTTTCAAAGGTATTACCTAAGTTTAAAACGTAACTGCGGAAAGATTCAGAAATCGTTCTTGCTTGAGTGTCCCTGGTATTGATAATTTCTTTTTGGAATTCATCTCGGATACCTGTGAGTTTGTTAAACTCAGGTTCTACTGAATCAATCCGTTTTTTTAATTCATTTACATCTTGGTCAAGTAATGGTATTCGTCTTGCAACTGCTTCGCGGGTATGATTGCAAGCTTGTCTCGCTAAGGTTCTGACTTGACGAAGTTCTGCGATCGCACGTTCTCTGGTAAGAAAAGTATTAAGCGCTTCCATAAACTTCGGAAAGCCAGTCCCATCTAAATCAGCTTGGGGGTTCTTCAACCGTCGTCTGAGTGCTTGAATTGACGAAAGCTCAAACACGCGTTCGTCATAAATATTCTGACCTTCTACAGTACAATATTCTGCTAAATTCGCGTTAAATACTTGCCGCAATCTATTCTCAGATGCTTGTAATTCTTCGACATCATCAGGATCAATCAATGATTCCCGCACCTGATCCCAAGCGTTAACTAAAAAGAAAACCGTCAATCCCCGACCTTTGATATAATTTTCTAGGTAGCGACGCTCACCCAAGGTACAAGGTTGAGAAGCTCTCATCACAAACAAAATTGCATGGCAATTATTTACATAACCCAAAGATAATTCGTTTCGTGCTTCTGTATCATTCAATCCTGGGCTATCGACAATTTCAATTCCCTTTTGTAGTAGCGTTAAGGGATACTCAACTACTGCATAATCAACATCGGGAAAGGCTTGTTTTTTCTCCTGCTCTAGTTTTTTAGCTTCAGCCGGGTCAATAGTATATTTATATTTAAAGTTCTGGAAGTCTAGCTGTTGTGGGCTTTTTCCATCATTAAAATGAATGGTGACTTTCTTTTCTGGCCCATAGCGTAAAACTGTTAAGACTGCGGTACAAGGGTTAACATCGCTCGGTAATAAGTTCTCACCAATTAAGGCATTGAGAAACGTACTTTTTCCCCGCTTCATATCGCCCAATACCAAAAGGCGAAATACACCTTGGCGGAGGTTTTTACTAGCTATTGTAATATCTTCAATATCTCGCTCTAAACTGAGCTTTCCTGATGAAGAATCTCCAGCTAACTCAGCTTGATTAATTGTTTCAGCCAGTTTACTTAAACATACAGACATCTCTGATCGCACTTGAGCAACCCGCTCTAAATCTTGGATAAATCTGTCAGTTGCTACCTGATTTGTCATAAAAATTACACCTTTATTAAAGACTGGTTTTTTTAGATTCCAAAAATAATTTGTAAGACATCCATCCCAGCGCCCCAACAATAATAAACCCAGCTAACACTGAGGCTATTCTTACTGCAACTAGTGCTACTACACCGAGAGCAAAAAGCTTTCCACCCAGAATCACTTTTTTCATCCAAGGTTTCTGGGAATTTTCTGGCTGATGCTTCACAGTTTGATGAAAAGCCGCATCGTTAACATGGAGGTTGGTTTCCATTTCCCGGAGTCGCAATTCAACTTCTCGTTCCCGTAATAAGCGTTCCCGGTGTTCAAGTTCTTTTTGGCGATCGCTCTCAGATGTCATCAGTGTCCATCCCGTCTAAGACAATGAAAAGATATCAGCATTTACTCATCAATTATGCTGTATAGTAACTTACGTAAGTATTTAACAACCCCAGTAAATTTACTATTTAAATTTTCATTGCCCATTAAGTTGTGATTGTCCAATGCCATGCAAGGCAATGGGCATCATTCACGGTGTAATGATGCCTAATTTTTGCTCATTACACTGTTTGCATAGCAGCCGCTTTTGAGTCTGCGGTGGATTTTAACCGGGTAATGGTGGCTTTACGAATGCGATCGCTTTTGCGTACCCCGCCTGTCATCTCGTATTCCCGGCTATCTTTGCCATACTTTGACACCACACCACTAACTAAACGTTCTGAGGTGTCGCAAATGTTCTTTTCAAGGGTTTCTATTTTTGCCTTTGCCGAATCAAGGGCAGTTAGCATCATATTATACTGGTCGATCTGGTTGCGGAGTTGTCCAGTTAACTGGATTAAATTGTTTAAACTGATAGAATCACCAAAGTCAAGGCTGGAATCAATCGATTTAAATCCGACTACTCTCTTTTCGGTTTTTTCTAGCACGGAAGAGCTTCTTTGTTTGCGTGGCATCAATCTATGCTTTTTACTAAACTTTATCTTTCTAGAGTGTCTCAATGGGACAATGTAGCGGTTCAGTAAAGCTTACAAAAATAGGTATTTTTTTTAATAAGATTGGATTGCTAACTCAGTAATTGCACGATATCAGACAAAAAATTGTTGAGAATAAACTTGTGTTCTGACAGAATAAACTTGCGTTTTGACAGAATAGACTTGCGTTTTGACAAAATAGACTTGCGTTCTGACAGAATGGACTTGCGTTTTGACAGAATAGACTTGTGTTCTGACAGAATAGACTTGTGTTCTGACAGAATAGACTTGTGTTCTGAACAAATATAACAATTAATAGAACCACAGCCCTAATAATGTCCAGATTTTATAGTTGAACTGCGATCGCATCAATGCAGTATCTCGCTAATCACGCAATTTGTAACAGTTATAGCGTTTCCCAGTCTGCTGAGGTACAAATCTCTGCGTACCTCTGCGCTTTACCTTGCGTCCCTTTGCGTTTTAAAATATTATCTGTACCTCACGTAACAGGGAATCGCTATATCGGCGAGAATTTCGGGAAAAAGGGGATAATACGGTGAAGGTTACTCTGGAAACCACTGCTGTCAGCCATGCCCCTAAACTTTACTTTCGCCCTCAGTCAACAGCAAACTTTTGAACTGCGCTGTAATTATGGCTCGCGTCGCCTGGATAAAACGGAGTTGGCAGCGCTGATTGATTTGTGCGAGCAAAATTATTATCCTCGACGAACAGATAACTTACACGATCTCGAACAGTTGGGACGGCGACTTTATCAATGGCTGGATGGTAAAGAAGGATGGTTGAGAAGGGCGCTGAATGAGGCGGATGAGCAAACAATTCTTCTAGATTTGATTCAAACCAGCGAAGCGCAGGGGTTGAATCCCGAAACAGAACGGGTAGCCTTGGGATTGGGACATTTACCTTGGGAGTTGCTACACACTGTTGGAGGGTTTTTACTAGAACGCGAGGATATTTCCGTTTTGCTAGTGCGTTGTGTGCAGCAGCGTCAAACTTAAGTGATTGGTGTGCAAAATCGCCCCTTGCGGTTGCTATTTATGGCGACTTCTCCTGAAGATCCGAGAGTTCCACCACTAGGGTTTGAGCGGGAAGAAGCAAACATTTTGCAAGCAACTAAGGATCAGCCTTTGGCGTTGATTGTTGAGGAAAGCGGCTCGGTTGCAGAGTTAACTAATTTGGTGAAATCCTACACAGAAGACTATTTTGATGTCTTTCACCTCACGGGACACGGGATAATTTATACCAAAAAAGATTACGGCTCTTTGGTGCCAACAGGTACAACGCTGGCAGAGAATACCCCCTGCTTCATCACTGAGGATGAGGTGGGGAATATGCAGCTTACTACCGTCAGTGATTTAGCTAAAGCCTTTCGGGGACGCTGGCCGCGTGTAACTTTTCTCTCTGGTTGTCATACAGGACAGGTTGCTAACAAGGGGACAGTACCCTCAATGGTGCAAGCATTGGTGAAGGTGGGAGCAGGTATAGTTTTAGGCTGGGCGCGTCCGGTGTATGACCGCACGGGTATTGTAGCGGCACAGGCACTTTATCAAGCTTTAGCGACGGGGGCAACTGTTGAAGAAGCGGTGAAAGCGGCGCAGCAGAAGATGATTGAGAAAGAATGCACCGACTGGCATCTGTTGCGGATGTATCGGGATACGCGCCCCATTGCAGAACTAGTGACACCTCTGAGAACAAGAAATCGTGAAAAGCTGAAATTCACAGCGTCAGAGCAAGAATTTTTGGATGAGAATAATCAAGTTAAAGTTGCCAGTGGGTTTGAGTTTGTGGGACGCAGACGACCTTTGCAACGGTGTCTCAAAGCTTTGCAGGAAACCAGCGATCAAATCGGCGTGTTTATTGCCGGGATGGGTGGACTGGGCAAAAGTACTCTGGCGGCACGGTTATGTACGCGGGTGCAAATGCAGCGTTCTAATTTTGCGCGAGTCGTGGTGATTGGCCCTTTGGATGAGATAGGTTTGCTGACTAAGCTTTCTAATAAGTTTGAGCGGTTTGCAGATGTGCCTGCACTTTTGAACGAACCAAAGGTGTCTTTTAAAGGACGGTTGCAAAACTTTTTTGAAGCAATAGAAAAAGAACACAACCAACCCTTACTGCTGGTGCTGGATGACTTTGAGCAAAACATTCCCGATCCTAGCGTTAAAAATGGTTCACTGCGGATGACGGCAGAGGCTTACGAAATTTTAGAGGCGATTTGTACAGCATTGGAGGAAAACGCGGCAGAAAGTCGGCTGATTGTCACCTGTCGTTATTTGAATGAAGACACCTTGCCACCTCATCGCCTGCATTTGGAATCTTTGGCAGCGATGAGTAGTAGTGATATTGATAAAATCTGCTTTCCTTTAGATAAAGAAGTTAGGCAACAGTTAAGAACTCAGAGGATTATCCACATTGCCGATGGTAATCCCCGCTTGCTAAAGTGGTTGTTAGAGGTGATTCAGCAGCCAGGAATAGCGGCGGATGAATTACTGAATCGGCTGGAGGCGACTGAGCAGAAATTCCGCGAAAATATCTTGGCACAAACTCTGCTGGATGCTTTGGAATTGGAAGAACAAAAGTTTCTCGCACGTTTGAGTGTGTTTCACTTGCCCGTTACTGTTGAAATCATTAACGCCATTTGTCCCTCTGTTGCTTCTCTACAAAAGCTTGTCAGCCTCAGCTTAGTTGAGTCTGCCACCACTCACCCCACCCAGCCAGCTAATTATCGAGTGACGACAATTTTAGAATCGTTGTTAGAAACAGTGTTGATTCAGGAAGAATGGCAAGCAACGCGACAGCAAGCGGTGAGGGAAATCTATCAAGTTTGGTGGGAGAAGACTAGCAAATGCACAGAAGCAGAAGGACTAGAAATTGTGCGGTTGGGACTGCTGGCAAAAGAGCAGGAAATTGCTGTTAGCGTTGGGGAAAGAATCGCTGCTTTTTGGTTCAATACTCACCGTTATGTGGAAGTAGTAAAACTTTGTTCTCAAGTACTACAAAATTTCTCGGATTACCGCATCTTGGCAAGCATTGCACCAGCAGAATTTGTATTAGGAAGTGCCGAAAATGCACTTAGCCATTATCAGAAAGCCTTGGATTCTTGTCCTGAAGAGGATGAAATTCGTAAAGCTACTATATTCCATAACACAGCAGGTTTAATGGCCCAACAAGGGGAAATTCATGGAGCGCTACAATTCTGGCAGGAATCACTAAAAATTAAGGAGTGCATTGGCGATTCCAAAGGAAAAGCTCTTACCCTCAACGATATGGCACGGGTAATTGCCCAACAGGGTGACATCCACAAAGCACTTCAATTGTCTAGACAAGCGTTGGAAATCGAGGAACACGCAGGGAATCTCCAAGGAAAAGCTAATGTTCTCCACCAAATAGCGAGAGTCGTAGCCCAACAGAGTGACATCTCACAAGCACTGCAATTATGGCAGGAATCTTTAGAAATTAAGGACAAAATTGGAGATGCTGTAGGAAAAGCTGCTACCCTCCACCAAATGGCAAGAGTCATAGCCCAACAGGGAGACATTTCACAAGCACTGCAATTATGGCAGGAATCTTTGGAAATTGATGAGGCTATAGGCAACGCCCAAGGAATTGCTGCTACTCTCAATGATATGGGACAAGTGATTGCCCAAAAGGGTGATATACCGCAAGCACTGAATTTATGGCAGCAAGCCTTGGAAATTAGTAAGCGCATAGGATCTGCCCAAGACCAAGCTTCCGCCCTCAGTGGTATAGGATACGTACTTTTCGAAAAGGGTGATATACCGCAAGCACTGAATTTATGGCAACAAGCTTTGGCAATTAGTGAGCATATTGGCGATGCAAGAGCAAAAGCCTACATCCTAAATAACATGGGGCAAGCAACCCTCAAACAGGGTGATATACCGCAAGCGCTGAATTTATGGCAACAAGCTTTGGCAATTAGTGAGCATATTGGCGATGCCCGAGGAAAAGCTTTCACCCTAAACAACATGGCGTATACAGCCTTTGAACAAGGTGAAATTGATCGAGGTTTAGAGTTACTGGAATTGTCAGCACGAGCTTTAGGGGAGTCAAAAGCTTATGTCAACTTAGTAACAGTCCTAACTAATTTAGGCGTAGCATCTGCAAGTAACTGTCTTGTCTATCTAACTCAAGCTACATGGCTTTGCCTAAGACTTGAAAGCCCTTTATCAGAGACTATTGCGCTAATTATTGCTTTATATAATGCAGTACCTCAAGGCGATGAACTACAAGCTTGGCTAGGAGCAACGGCAATATTCTTTTGCCAATTCAGAGGTAAAGGTCATCCCCAGTTAGAGAGACTCCGAGAATTGAGTCTTATGATGCTATCAGGTGTAGGGCGTACACAAGGAATTGAGACGCAGGAAGCGTTTGATGCTTGGTTTACTCAGCAAAGACTCAACAACCCCGAATATTTCCTCCCGCTACTCAATCAACGCCTAGAGGAAATAGTCGGTGATGGGTGGTTGTTTGACCCCAATCAGGTTGTGGGGGGATGAGGGAGTGCGAATATCTCGACTCAATACCGGGTTGGGTGGTCATAATTTACACAAGACTGTAAGGATTCATAATTTTAACTGGTGTCAGTTTAAAATCATCAACATTACGGGTAACTAGAGTTAATTTATGATGATGTGCTGTTGCGGCAATTAGACTATCCATTACAGCTAATTTTTTACCTTTCAATTCGGCATTTGCAGAAAATTTTGCCCAATTATCTAAAATATCATCGGTTAGCGGTAAAATATGAGAAGTAAATTCAATTTCTACTCTTTGCAGCCATATTTTTAGTTTTTGATATCGTTCAGGTTGTGAGTCTTGGATCTTATAAATCCCTTTTTTTATTTCAGCGATAGTAATACTACTTAAAAATAGTTGTTCAATCGGTTGCTGATTAAACCATTGACTAACTTGGGAGTTGGGAGCTTTTTTAACAAACTCAGACATTACACAGGTGTCTATTAGATAAGTCATAGTTCAAAATTCCTACCTGTGTCTCTATCACGTTCAAACAACGAGGCGATATCATCTTCAGCAGATTCGTCGTCTATAAAACGTAGTCGCTCAAATAAAGGCAGTTCTTTTTTTTGTTGCTGCAAGTAATTGGATAATATTTTAATGACTGCTTCCTGTGGATTTTTATAGTGACTGACTGCGATAATTTCATTAATTAGTTCATCATCTATTGTGATAATGGTCATCGCTTTGTCCTCGGTTGTGTAAAATACAATTTATGCAATCTGAATAATTTTTTTAAGCTTATTGCATACTTATAGAAAAGATTCTTCACGCATACACTCTGCTGTAAAAGCAAATACTGCCCTTAATGCTTCTGGAGTTAGAGTAGGATAGTTTTCTACCACTTGTTGTTCTGTCCATCCTGCTGCAAACAAACCCAATAAGAACTCTACAGATAAACGAGTTTCTTTGACGGTCGGCTTACCCAGCAGAATTTTGGGGTCTGAATGAATGTACTGTTGCCAGTCCATAGTTTGTACTCCGACTAAGCTACAGCTATTGTTGCACAGGATGATGATTGGTTGGCTTGGTGAAGAGGGGATGCGATCGCGTTAATCTTAAATTAATCGCTAACAATATAACCAGTTTATGCAATCCCTAAATATCATACTGCCAGATGCGATCGCTAATGCTCTCAGTGCTTACATCGGCGATCAAGAAGTTTCCTTACCTGCTAACGCTATCGTAGAAAATGCCCTCGAAGAATTCCTCAGCCAACGTGGTTATTTACCTCCACAAAAGCAAGGTTTACGCCTTACTCCTGCACCCAAGGGAAGCGGATTTAAAGATACGTCAGTAAATCACGATAAAATTCTAGCTGAACAAACGTTTTTGCAGTCATTGCCACCAAACACACCTTGAGAGCCGTAATTGCTGACACTGGGCCTTTATATGCTGCTGTAGATATAGACGACCAATATCATGAGCGCTCCCAAGCCGAACTACAACGTATAAATACAGAAAATTTAATAATCCTAGTTCCCTTTCCTGTTTACCTGGAAACATATAATCTTTTGCTATATCGTCTCGGAACTGAACAAGCGATTAGCTTTGCTAGACAATGTATAGGAGCAGTTCATTTCGTCAATCCTTCACAGGAACAATATATGGCAGCAGTTGAAAAAGCTGCAAGTTTTCCAGATCAACGGATTACCGTCTGCGATGCTGTCACTGCCGTTTTGTCAGAAGAAATGAAGCTACCAGTGTGGACGTATGACTTTCATTTTGATCTGATGCTGGCTCAGGTATGGCGGTAAACAACTATGATTATTGTTGGATTGCTCAGAGACGAAATGCGATCGCGCTAATCTTAAATTAATTGACGACAATATAACCAGCTTATGCAATCCCTGAATATTACACTGCCAGATGCGATCGCTTAGGTAACTATGATTATTATTGGATTGCCGAGTGGGGAAATGCGATCGCTATAAGCCAAAATTTTTATAGATACTCACACAGGTATAGTCAAAATGGATATTAAAAATGGCTTCGTCGGCGCTGTTGGCAACACACCCCTGATTCGCTTAAACAGCTTCAGTGAAGAAACAGGGTGTGAAATCCTCGCAAAAGCTGAATTTCTCAATCCTGGCGGTTCCGTCAAAGACCGCGCCGCACTTTACATCATCGAAGATGCAGAAAAGAAAGGTTTACTCAAACCTGGTGGTACTGTTGTAGAAGGGACTGCTGGTAATACTGGCATTGGACTGGCGCATATTTGCAACGCCAAAGGCTACAAATGCCTAATTATTATTCCCGATACCCAATCACAAGAAAAAATAGACGCACTGATCGCATTAGGCGCAGAAGTCCGTCGCGTTCCTGCTGTACCTTACAAAGACCCAAATAACTACGTCAAGCTATCTGGAAGAGTCGCTGCTGAGTTGGAAAATGCTATTTGGGCGAATCAGTTTGATAACCTAGCCAACCGCCATGCCCACTACGAAACCACAGGGCCGGAAATTTGGAAACAGACAGATGGTAAAATAGATGTATGGACAGCTTCAACTGGTACTGGTGGTACTTATGCTGGTGTGGCGTTGTACTTAAAAGAACAAAATCCAGCAGTTAAATGCGTTGTTGCCGATCCACTGGGTAGCGCACTTTATAGCTATGTCAAAACCGGCGAAATCAATATAGAAGGAAATTCCATCACCGAAGGTATCGGAAATGGTCGTGTCACAGCCAATATGGAAGGCGCACCTGCTGATGATGCCATCCAAATCGATGATAAAGAAGCTTTACGGGTAGTTTACCAACTGCTGAGGAAAGATGGGCTGTTAATGGGCGGCTCAACAGGTATTAATGTTGGCGCAGCTGTCGCCCTAGCAAAGCAGTTGGGGCCTGGACATACCATTGTCACCATCTTGTGTGATAGTGGTTCCCGGTATCAGTCGCGGATATTCAACCCTGAATGGCTAGCCTCTAAAGGACTTTCTATAGATTAGTTATAGGGAATTGGGAATTGGGCATTGGGCATTGGGCATTGGGCATTAGCTACGGTTCAATAGTTCTTCCCATACTCCCCCTGCTCCTCTCCCCTCTGTGTCCTCTGCGCCTCTGCGGTTCGTTAAAAAATGTCAAACATAACTCAATCATCAAACTTCTCGACAATAGACCAACCCTCTTCTTCTAAATGTGTGCGGGTTTGCCAAAATCGCACCTGCAAAAAGCAAGGTGCAGCCAAGGTTTTTGCAGCTTTTACAGCTTTGCCGATTCCTGATGTAACAGTAACGGCTAGCAGCTGTTTGGGACAATGTGGTAATGGGCCAATGGTGCTGGTATTGCCCGATATGGTCTGGTATAGCGGTGTTCGACCCGATGAAGTATCTCTACTGATAGAAAATCATTTGCTAGGTGGTCAAAGAGTCAAACAGATGCTCTATTATCGGTTTCATCCCCAGAAATAAAGCTAAATATTTCAATATCAGGGTCGAATGGCACGCTTGTTAATCGCAAAGCCCTGATATAACTTGCTTTTTGAGTGTGGGGAGTGGGGGAAGTGTGGGGAGTGGGGGGAGAAAGAGGAGAAATTGAATAACTGCATATCAACAAATGCTGCATTGCCTCCCCATCCTCCCACACCTCCCCATCCTCCCACACCTCCCCATCCTCCCACACCTCCCACACCCTGCCAGCAAGGAGGTTTCAGCTTTTCAAGCGTGCCATTCATATCAGGGTCTGTAATCTTGTTGACTGAAGCGAGGCATCCAATGAATATCCAACAGCTGCGTCAATCCTTAAAACAAAACTGGCTTGTTTACTACGAGCAAAATATTTCTTGGCTGGTCAAAATGCGAATTTGGGGGACTTACGATGGTCTGCGCCGTCCTTTGTCCGGTTTTATTTTGGCAACACTGTCTGTTTTAGAACCCCAGTTTGATGAAATACTTGCTTTTATGCTGGATCTGAATAACGATCCAGATAAAATAGTTGCCGCTTTAGGTCTTAACTTCAATCCTGATGAAGAGTTACGTTTAATAAAATCAGAGCATTCTCTGACTATAAGCCAAGCTGAAATCGAGTCGCCAGATGAGAAGCATTCTGAGGATAAACATCTATCATCGATTGTAACTGCTAGCAAAATTGTGCCTAGTTCTCTTGCCAAGACTCTAGACTCCCACTTGTCACGCACCGATCGCCTTGCGCCATTATTTACGGCTACCACAGAGGTCGATTACACCCGTAAACCTGAGTTAGTAGTTGCATTTGCTACTAAGATTGCTCCAGATACTCCGGTGAAAACGCCATCATCAGGTTTCTTGAACGAATATCAATCAGTACGTAGCGACTTTGCAGCTTCTCGTCAGACATCGCCCCTTGAACGTTTTCCTTCAGGAACATCGCTAACAATGACTGCTGAAGCCAACAGCAAAGCCAAAACTATGCCATCTGTGGCATTAGCTAGCGAGGTTAAAAGCAACGCGCCATCTGTCCGCATCCCTGTAGGGGCATTGCTGGCAATTACTACTGAAATTAACAGTAATGGTAAACCAGTGCGATCGCTAGCAATTACTACTGAGGTTAAAAGTAACGGCAAGCACCCGAATATTCAACCACAAAATGTTAAAAGCAAAGTGAATTTACCAACCACTAATGCCCGTAGTTTAGCTTCTTGGGTAGATGAATTTTGTTACGGCACTAGGAATAAAGAAGAAGATATTTTGACTTAAATTAGTTATGGGTAATCATGAGAAACAAAGGGGATTTCTATGACTTCACCCTCAGTTTCTCCCACTTGGACTTTTAAGCCTACGCCACCAGCTTTGGTGCGAATGTAACCTAGCCCAAAATAACCATCAGCCGTTTCTGTGTAACTGGTAAGTTTGCCGACCTTTTCATCTCCCACTGCGATCGCACTTCCAACTGATGCAGGGGCACTGAGGCGGATACCCAAAAGGTGTTGTTTTACACCTTTATATGTATTTAACCTAGCAATGGTTTCTTGCCCAATATAGCAACCTTTAGTAAAAGAAATTGTTTGCCACAAACCAACTTCCAGAGGATTGTAATCATCTGTGAGTTCCGCATCTGGCGCGGGGCGGCCTTGTAAGATTCGCAAAGCATCCCAGGCGCGATCGCTCATCTCCACCGCCCCAGCTTCTAACAATTTGTTCCACACCGAAGATTTGTCAGTATAAGGGAAAGTGAAGGTGTATCCGGGAGCCGCTAACCCGCTACCCACAGCAATCCGCACCCCCTCAGCCGGAGCGATCGTGTATACTTGGTGATTACCGTAAGGTTGGCCGATGAGTTCGCCAATACCCAATTTTTCTAAAACAGCGTCGCTTCCTGGGCCAATGAGGCTGAAGGTGTTGGTGTATTCTGTGATATCAGATAATTCCACCTTGTCGGCATAGAAAATATATTTATCCAGCCATTCCATGAGATATTGGCGGCGGTTGGGTGAAACTAGCAGGATTACCGCATCTTCTCTAATATAGGCGGTTGCTAAATCAATTGTTCTGGCTGTAGAAGTGACGAAAACCGTATCACAACCTTGTCCAGGCTTGAGTATTTGGAAATTGTTAGTACTTTGGTTGTGTAAGAAATTGAGGCGATCGTCACCAGATACTTTGATACGTCCCCAGGCGGTGCGATCGCATATAGCAACCCCAACTCTGGCAGCTTGGATTGCTGCTGCGTCTTTATCGTCAAGTGTAGATGTTGGCATGGTGATGAGAAGTTGCCCTGTTTTAATGTTGTTGCACTGGAAATCTTAGCAAATAAGCGTTTCCGGCTTCAATGGCAAAGGGATGAAAGGAATTATGCTGATAGCGATCGTTTAAATTACGAACTCTTAACGCGAAGTACATTAGGATATCTTGTGCCAACCTATGAACTGTAAACAAGAGGTTGATAATTAGATATGCGATGTTTGACAACAAGCCGCTCTGTATCTACGCTTCCTCTAGAAATATACTTTTTCAGCAACTTACCTACAATCGAAATACCTTGCTCAATCTCCTCTGGTGAGAGACAAAAAGTTAGACGCATCGCCGGATAACCTTGCTTATCGGGGAAAAATGCCGAACCGCACGCCAGGTAGACATTTTCTGCAAAAGCTTCGTTACGAATTGTCCCAATCGGAATATCATCTGGTAACTGTACCCAGAGAAATAATCCACCCGTGGGAACTGTCCACCGGATTTCTTCAGGGAAATAACGCTCCAAAGCTTGCAGCATTATATTACGACTTTGCAGATTATCTGTGCGAAGTCGGCTGAGGTGACGGCGGTAATGTCCTGAAGCGAGATATTCGCTAACTATTGTTTGCGAAATACTGGATGTGTGCAAGTCATGGAGCAACTTCCGCTCAATCATCGCTTGATAATGCTTACCTGTAACTACCATATAGCCTACTCGTAAACCAGGCATTAAAGTTTTAGAAAAGGTGCTTAAATAAGTTACCAAATTATTTTTATCTAAAGCTTTAATTGGCGCTGGCACAGCATCAAAATTTATTCCTTCATAAGCATTATCTTCCAGAATAGGGCACTCATATTTTTCTGCTAATGCCAGTAATTGTTGACGATGATTTTGTGTTGTCGTCAATCCTGTTGGATTGTGAAAAGTACTAATTGTATAAATTAATTTCGGGCGGTGGCTGCGGAGATATTGCTCTAATAAATCTAAATTCATTCCCTCCGCAGTCATGGGAATACCAATAATCTTAGCTCCTAAGTTTTCTAAAATAGAAATTGCACCATAATAAGTGGGAGCTTCCACAATCACCCAATCACCAGGTTGTACATAATAATTCATCGCTAATGACAACCCTTGCTGAGAGCCATTAGTAATAATTAAATCTTCTGGAAAAACCTCTAATCCTTGATGTACTAACATCTGAGCAATTTGTCTACACAGAGTTAGTTGTCCTTGAGGCATCTCATGGGGAAAGAAAATATCAGCATCGTCTTGTCTTAACGCTCGTCTGGCAATGAGGTTAATATCTTTTGGTGGACGAGGATAACCGTAGCCAAAATTAATTATTCCTGGCTGTGTCTGTGCTTGCACCAGTGGAGTATACATATCATAAAAAGAACACTTTCCTGGTTTTGTAATTATGACATTTTGGGCTGGAGCGAATTTAGATTCTAGGTTAGTGCTTTTAGAGAAACGCCGCTGACAAAATATCCTGAACCTTGACGAGCAGAAACAATCCCATCTGCTTCTAAAACGTTATATGCTTCAATAACCGTGAGTTTATTAACTTGTAAGCTTTCTGCCAGAGAGCGGATCGAAGGAAGGCGATCGCCACTTTTGAGTGCGCCAGATTTAATCAGATGACTGATGCGATCGCGGATCTGTAAATAAATCGGTTTGGGTGACTGCCGTTCTAATAAAATGTTCATTTGGGCGCACTCGTCAATGACTAAATAATCATCAATACTGGCAATATAAACTATTTCTACCAACTTTACCTAGTACAGTTGAGAGTTTTTTTACTATACCAGTTGTAATGCGCCTTAACTGTACTAGATCAAATTGTCCAAAACTGTACCTTCTCAGTTGAAAAGTATTACGTGAAAGTAAAAGTAATAGTTCACTGTTTATCAGGTGCTTTCACTATGAATAAATTTAATTTTTTGTTAAATTTACAAAAATATTGGCAAAATTTTGTCATTTGGATGGCTAGTGGTTCTGACCTCCAAGTGTGGCACGAATCAGACTGGCGTGGTCACATTTCTTCTTGGCACGCCTACGATCCGATGACAGGACGATCTGCCTGTTTTGGTTCTGAAGAAGAAATGCGAATTTGGATTGACAAATGTCATTACAGATAAAATCTTTTGTCAATCAATATCACAAATAGACACTTCGGAACAATCGGTGAAATTTATTGATAGCTTTTAAAATCAGCGTAAATTATTGGTACTAGTGGTCTGTTCCATTAATTCTGATAGGTGAATCAGTTTTAAATTTCTCTTCTTTCCTTCTTTCTTTGCGTTCTTCTCTGACGAGACGCTGCGCGAATGCGTCCTTTGCGGTTCGTTCTCTTATCCCTCAAATTTAATGGGACAGACCACTAGTTTTGAGGGTTTGTAGTAAGCACTTTAGTGCTTGAAAAATAAGGACTTAAGTCCTTACTACGAACTCACTTACCCATAAATTTAAACTTGACAGACCACTAGGAGACTTTACCAAATCCGCCTCCTCCAGGAGTTTCTATCACAAAAACATCTCCAGGTTTCATCTCTACTGTTGCTGTGCTGTCTAAATTTTCTTCAATTCCATTTTGACGTTGTATCCAGTTACGTCCAACAATTCCGGCTTGTCCACCATTTAATCCAAAGGGAGGAATAACTCGATGTCCAGAAAGAATATTAGCTGTCATAGGTTCTAAAAAACGGATGCGGCGGACAACTCCATTACCACCTGAATATTTTCCTTTACCACCGTTATCAGGACGAAGGCTAAAGCTTTCTAAAAGAACAGGATAGCGGGTTTCTAAAACTTCTGGATCGGTCAAGCGAGAGTTAGTCATGTGAGAATGAACACCATCAGTTCCATCAAAATCAATTCCTGCTCCAGAGCCGCCGCAGATAGTTTCGTAATATTGATATTGCTCATTACCAAAAGTAAAATTATTCATCGTTCCTTGAGAAGCAGCCATCACACCCAAAGCGCCATATAAAGCATCAACAATTGTTTGAGAGGTTTCTACATTACCCGCTACCACTGCTGCTGGATAAGTTGGGTTCAGCATACAGCCGACTGGGATAATAATTTCTAGAGGGTTAAGACACCCGGCATTCAGAGGAATATTATCATCAACCAAAGTCCGAAAGACATACAACACTGCTGCTTGAGTTACAGCTTTCGGAGCATTGAAATTACTATTTAGTTGCTCAGAAGTTCCAGTGAAATCAATAGTAGCACTGCGGCTTTCTTGATGAATCGTCACTTTTACTTTAATTGTTGCCCCATTATCCATTTCATAACTAAATGAGCCATCTTTGAGAAGGTTGATAGCCTTTCTTACTGACTCCTCAGCATTAGCTTGCACAAACTTCATATAAGCTTGAACAGTTTCAATTCCATATTGTGAAACCATTTTATAAAGTTCTTTTCCTCCTCGTTCATTTGCGGCAATTTGTGCTTTAAAATCAGCAATATTTTGTCCAGGGTTACGAGCAGGATAAATATGATTTGAAAGATGCTGTCTTACTGCGGCTTCTCGGAAACTGCCATCTTCAACCAAGAGAAAATTATCAAAAAGAATTCCTTCTTCTTCTACTGTGATACTGTGAGGAGGCATTGAACCGGGGGTAATTCCACCGATATCTGCTTGGTGTCCACGAGAAGCAACAAAAAATAGGGGAGTGGAGAATGAAGTATTTTTACAATTCTCTAGAAAGACAGGAGTAATTGCAGTGACATCAGGAAGGTGGGTTCCGCCGTTATAAGGGTTATTAGATAGATAGACATTTCCTGGTTTTAGGGTGTCGCCTTTATCGTTAATTAAACTGCGAACACTTTCACTCATAGAACCTAAATGTACGGGAATATGTGGTGCATTTGCTACTAATAATCCCGATGAGTCAAAAATAGCGCAGGAGAAATCTAGCCTTTCTTTGATATTCACAGATGTTGCTGTATTTTGGAGAACAATTCCCATTTGTTCGGCGATAAATTGATAGAGATTTTTGAAGATTTCTAACCGGATGGGATCGGGTTTAGTTGTTATGTACATTTTGAGATTTTTTAGATAGATGATTTCATAGCTATATTTGCCCTATCAACAACAATTTTATTCATTTAAGGAAATCTAATTAGACATTTCTTGCTTTTCTCCTTAGCTAGCTCTTCATTAAGATTTTGTCTAGCTTTTTCAGCATTATCTAATTTTTGTTTAAGCTCTTGAATCACTTCTGGTTTAGCGATTTTTTGTAACTCTTGATTTTCGGATGTCAAGTCTTGAATATCTTTTTTATAATTGTCGACTTGCAATTCTAAATTTGATATTTTGCTTTTGTAGTCGGATATAGCCTCAGACTCCTTTACAAGATTAGCTATAAATGGTATAGCCATTTTCAATCCGGTGAGGTACAGGTATGCAAATACAGGCAAACTCTGATAAATTTATCAATGTTTACGCTGTAAAATTAAATGATTAAGTTCAGTTAATCTTGCTTGCCACTTAGGTTCTACTACAATTGTGCCAATTTTTTCAACAACGATCGCAGGCCCATTAATACTATCTTCTGGTTGTAAATCTTCCCGTCGGTAAACAGGCGTATCATGCCATTTATCAGCAGTAAACATCCTTACTATCTCAACTGCTTCGGGGGCTTCAACTATAGAACGTGTACGAGTAATTAAGGGTTCTTCGGGAGTCTCCATTTTCTGAATTACTTCTACCGAAGCTGATTCAACAATTAAAGTTTTATCTGATTGAATGAAACCATAGCGGGATTTATGTTCATTCTCAAACTCTTGCCGCATCAATACCACATCATCGGCAAAGTTAACGGTTAAAGTAGAGTTAGTTCCTTCATATTTTAAGTTTACTTTTTTGACTATTTGTGTTTGAGCATTAACTTCATTTATTTCACTTCTAGCTTGAGTTTCTAAATATTCCATTAACTGTTGTAATTTAGGAATTAATGCTTGGGTTAAAGGCTGTTCTACTCCCCCTTCTCTAATTGCCCTGACATCTGCTAATCCCATTCCATAGGCGGAGAGAACACCAGCATAAGGGTGAAGAAATATTTTTTGCATTCCCAAGGTATCGGCAATTAAACACGCAACTTGCCCGCCTGCGCCGCCAAAACAACAAAGCACATATTGGCTGACATCATAACCCCGTTGCAGACTTATTTTTTTAATTGCGTTCGCCATATTTTCTACTGCGATCGCAATAAATCCAGCCGCGACCTGTTCAGGAGTACAATTATTTAATGTAGCGCCTTGAATATCTTGGGCTAATTGTGTAAATTGCTGAATGACAGTATCTTTATCTAAAGGTAAATTGCCATCAATTCCAAAAACTGAGGGAAAATATTGTGGGTGAATTTTGCCTAACATCACATTGGCATCAGTAACCGCTAATGGCCCCCCGCGTCGATAACAAGCAGGGCCAGGATTTGAACCAGCAGATTGAGGACCGACACGATAACTAGAACCATCAAAATAGAGAATTGAACCGCCTCCAGCCGCAATGGTATTAATTGCTAATACGGGAACTCGCATCCGCGCCCCAGCAATTTCTGAATCTAGTTGTCGTTCATACTCTCCTTTAAAGTGGGCGACATCTGTACTTGTGCCTCCCATATCAAAGGTGATAACTAACTCAAAACCTGCTCTTTTACTAGTTTGAACTGCGCCGACAATACCACCAGCCGGGCCACTCAAAATACTATCTTTGCCTTGAAATTGTTGGGCTGCGACTAAACCGCCGTCAGATTTCATAAACATTAATTTTACTCCAGGTAACTGACTCGCTATCTGGTTAACATAACGACGTAGAATAGGGGTTAAATAAGCATCAACTACTGTTGTATTTCCTCGGCTGACTAATTTCATTAATGGACTAACTTGATGAGATATAGATATTTGTGTAAAGCCGATTTCTTGCGCGATTTTGGCTATTTGTTGTTCGTGTTTAGGATAGCGATCGCTGTGCATAAAAACAATTGCACAACTCCGAATTTCTGTGTTGTAAACTACTTGTAAGTCATTTTTTACTTGTTGAATATTTATCGGGATTAATTCATTCCCATGAGCATCATAACGTTCGTCAATCTCAATTGCCTGCTCATAAAGCATGGTTGGTAAAACGATATGACGCGCAAAGATATTAGGACGGTTTTGGTAGCCAATTCGCAGCGCATCTTTAAAACCTTTGGTGATGAGAAGAACAATTCTGTCTCCTTTCCTCTCTAACAGCGCATTTGTTGCTACTGTTGTCCCCATTTTTACCACTTCTATCGCCTTAGTAGGAATGAGTTCGTTGCTAGCGATACCCATGATATCCCGAATTCCTTGGATGGCTGCATCTTGATATTGTTCGGGATTTTCTGAAAGAAGTTTGTAAACTATAATCCATTGCTGATTAGGCAAAGTCACAATTAAAAAACGTTCAGGATATCTTGATAGTCTGTCTATAATTGCCTGATTATTAGTAACGGCAACAATATCTGTGAAGGTACCACCGCGATCGGCAAAAACTTTTAACATTATTCTGTTTCCTATATAATCATGAAAAATTAGGAAATAGCTCTAATATCTCTTGTCAATTAATATTCATCTACAAATTGAGGATGAACCCACAGAAATTCACGGCGTTTGTTCTGCACCCGCACTAGACCACCAAAACTAGGATCTTTTTCTTTCAATAAGGCGTGTAATTCTCGCAAAATCGAGCCTTGAGCGCGGATTGCATCGCCTTCTAAGAAGGAAGCATCGCTCTTGGATTTTCCAGCCAAAGCCATATCACTTCCCTTCAAAGTAGACTCGATGCTTTTCTGTCCTAAATCGAGTTGTTCTTCAATGGCTTTGTAGGTAGTATCATCCAGTATAAATTTAGTTGCCGAACCTGCCACAGGTAAGACTAGGCTCAGGGTTCCGGTCAAAATTCTGAGATAGGGGACTGCCTTGGTGAACCACTCACGCGGCAAGTCTAATTCATAGACTCCCTTTTTTTTATCGTTGGGATTTAAGGCTGGAAGTGGCTGACGTGCGTGTTCGCACCAGAGGGTGAGTTGAAACTTGGCACTGATCCATTTGGGGCGATCGAAAAATTTCGGATCGATAGGCTTAAAGCTGAACAGGCGCGGGCCGTCTTTTGCTTCATCGGTGAGCATCTGCATTAGTTCTGCAAACTGCTGATCGACCTGGCTTAAAATGGTACGTTGCTCCTGAGATAATACCTGAAAGCGTGCTTGATCTAGGCGATCGTACATAACCAAATCTTTGCGGATGACGTTTAGCTCGTCTTTCACAATGTATCGGAACTGCTCAATGCCAATTTCTTGGGATGGGGGTTGAGCAGTTGGCGCGTTATTCAGCAATTGATCGATGTTTTGCCATTCGCCACACCCGGAAATGGGACACGGGAACTCATGGCGATTTTTCTTTTTGCTTTCAATTAGTTTTTGTACCTCAAACAGTCCGTTTCCAGGGGCATTCATACCGCAAGTTTCAATGCAGGGAACCATCACATTACAACGCAATCCTTCCCAGAAATTCTCGACTAGCCATTTAATCTCTTCCGTGAGATATGACAGGAACCTTTCTGGATAAGCTGCTCGTACCGTGATTTTTACATCAGTGCCAACATATTCCAGCAATGCCCGACCGTTGTAATCATTGTCAAGCATTAAGCCCCGTTGCCAGTGGATGCTGTCTTCGTAATTCGCCCGCCCAAGTGAGTATTTGTGCAACCGAACAATTAACTGGTAAAACAATCCTTCTGCCACTGCAAACTGTCCGCGACTGTCCACAATGCGGCAGATTTGCACCTGTTGTCTATCTCCCGCTTCTGGTTGCTCTCCCCAATTGGGCAATGGCTCCGGGCGTGTATCGGGAACAAGTTGAGCAATGAGGCTGGTATTGCTAGTTTCTGACGGATCGAAAACCACTTTGTAGGATAGATCAAAGCGTTCCATCAGTCGCAGAAAAATTGGATGCAACTTTGAGGGGTAGCCTTCTTCGCCTGCAAATGGCGGATGGCTCCACAACTGGCTAAGATGCTGAAATTCCACTAACCCGTTGCGTTTACGTGTCATTTCATCATCCAGCACGAAGCTGATCGCCTTTGCCAGCCAGTCGGGTTTGAGGATGACGATATCGCGTAGTGTTGGGTCGTAATGGTAATGGATGAAATGCCCTAATATATGGGAGATGCGAAGAAACAGTTCTGCTTGCTCCTCATCGATTCCCTCTTTAGCGCAGATGGCAATAACATCATCGTATGGCAGATAGGCTTTGTCACTTGTCTGTAAGGTTTCCCGCACCCGCTGCCACTTTGCTGGAACGGAACGCCCCATTTCGGGAAGAGATGCAGCGACACGAGCAATAGTATCTTTTAATTCTGCAAGACCAGCGCAATCCGTCGTATCCTGCTTGGGTTTGCTGTCTACATGGAAGAAATCGATTACCGTATCTTTGCCGAATTGATCCAAAATTTCTTGTCTGTCAATATCCGGTTGTCGCTGTCCGGGACCACCGTGAGTTGCGACGACCAACACCTTTGCATCTGGTTCCCGATTTTTGATCAGCGTAATCCACTCTTTGACAAAGCCCTGCTGGGGACCTTCCCTTGGTTTCCAGATAACGAGATACACGGCTGGCGCACTGAAAAATAACTGGTGCGTCGGTCGATAAACCCTTTGACCGCCAAAATCCCAACCATTGAGTGACATCTCTGTGCCACTGGTGGGATCGGTGACAATTACAGGTTTAATCTCAATTCCATGAGTAGTGGGGCGACCATCTACCCATTTATCTCCCCGCAATGCTCCCAACAGACAACTCTTGCCCACCTCACCCTCGCCAATTAGGATCATTTTGGCTTCATTAAGGGTTATCTGTTCTTCTGCCTTCGCCCGCAGGTATTGCAAGACTGCTTCAGTGCCTTGTTCGTAAGCGGCTGCAAGGTCAGGGTTAAGGGGGTTATCATCCAGTTCAAGCTTTTTTAAGTGAAAACACTGTCCTAAAGATGCTGGCAAGTCGGTCAGTTTATTGATTTTTAATTCGATTTCTTGAAGCTTTGTCAATTCACCAATCCAATCGGGCAAAAATTCTAATTCACATTGATAAGCCCATAACCTTTTGAGTTTCTTCAATTGTCTAAGACATACTGGGAGTTTTGAGAGCGGGTTCCCTCCAGCTAGATAGCCTAAACCTAATTCTTGCAAACTTAGTAATTCACCTAATGCATTAGGAAGATCAGAAATCTGATTGTTAACAATATTCAGATACTCTAAAGACTGGAATTCAGAAATCCACTCTGGAATAATCTTCAAATTACATTCAGCAATACCAATTTTCCCCAAACCTGTTAACCTTTGTAGAACTCTTGGAAACTCACCAAGCGGATTGACTGTTAAGTCGATATCTGACAATTGCATTAGGTTAACGATCGCCTCTGGCAGTTGGGTCAATTGGTTGTATGAGAGGTTAAGCGTTTGCAACTGGGTCAGGGATGCGATCGCTTCTGGCAGTTGGGTCAATTGATTGCCAAAGAGGTTAAGCGTTTGCAACTGAGTCAAGGATGCGATCGCTTCTGGCAGTTGGGTCAGTTGGTTGCTGGAGAGGTTAAGCTGTTGCAACCCAGTCAGGGATGCGATCGCTTCTGGCAGTTGGGTTAGTTGGTTGCTGGAGAGGTTAAGCGTTTGCAACTGAGTCAAGGATGCGATCGCTTCTGACAGTTCGGTCAGTTGGTTATTTTCGAGGGAAAGCTGTTGCAACCCAGTCAGGGATGCGATCGCTTCTGGCAGTTGGGTTAGTTGGTTGTTGGAGAGGGAAAGCTGTTGCAACCCAGTCAGGGATGCGATCACTTCTGGCAGTTTCGTTAGTTTGTTACTAGAGAGGGAAAGCACTTGCAACCCAGTCAGAGATGCGATCGCTTCTGGCAGTTTCGTTAGTTTGTTACTAGAGAGGGAAAGCACTTGCAACCCAGTCAAGGATGCGATCGCTTCTGGCAGTTCGGTCAGTTGGTTATTTTCGAGGGAAAGCTGTTGCAACCCAGTCAGGGATGCGATCGCTTCTGGTATCTCAGTGAGTTCTATGTTGCTGAGATTGAGTTCTATTGCTCCCTCTTGCCGTGCCTTTTCAATGCGCTGCTCTGCTTTTTGATAAGCTTTATCTCTTGCCATGAGCAAATCCTTTCCCTCACCAACAAAATCGGAGTAATAGCCAGACTTTTTCTGGGTAACAGCCTATACAGGTGATTTAGCCAGAAAATCTCAGCCTAACACTCTAATAAATAGCAAGCAACACCAAGGTAAAAATTTCACTTGAGTTAAAAATTTAACCACTTGAAATGATGTTGACAATTAAATAGCTTTCTGGTTTAGCGGAATTAAAACTACAAATTCTGTACCCTGTCCCTGAGTAGAAATACATTGTAATTGTCCCAGATGTTTTTGGGTGATAATCTGGTAACTAATAGATAAGCCTAATCCTGTGCCTTTGCCAACTGGTTTAGTGGTAAAGAATGGTTCAAATAAGTGTTTTTGGATATTTTCTGGAATGCCTGTACCATTATCAGCAATGCTAATAACTACCTGATTTTCACTATTAAGTTGAGTATTAAGTTGAGTATGAATTTTAATTTGAGGAGTAGATAAGGCTGATTTCTTTACTTTCCACTCACCATTCTCCACAGCTTCTTCTAAAGCATCGATCGCATTTGCTAGAAGATTCATAAATACCTGATTCAGTTGTCCAGCATAACATTCGACTAATGGCAGATCGCCGTACTCTTTGATGATATCAATTGTTAGAGAGTTAGATTTAGCCTTAAGTCGATGTTCTAGAATGAGCAATGTATTATCTATACCTTCATGGATATTTACGGCTTTCATCTCTGTTTCATCTAACCGAGAAAAGTTTCGCAGAGATAGGACGATTTCTGTGATTCTTTCGGCACCAACGGTCATAGAAGTTAACAAGTTAGGCAAGTCTGCTATTACGAAATCTAGGTCGATGGCTTCTGTTTCTTTTTGAATTTCCGTTACTGGATTAGGATAGTTTTGCTGATATAATTGCAGTAGTCTCAATAAATCTTGGATATATTGATTGGCATAGCTGACATTGCCATAAATAAAATTGATTGGGTTGTTGATTTCATGCGCTACACCTGCTACCAACTGCCCCAAACTGGACATTTTTTCACTATGCACGAGTTGAGATGCTAAATGATTTGCCTCTTGGCGTAATTGTGCTTCTGAATATCGCAATATCTGCTCTGCTTGTTTGCGCTGGGTAATGTCGTGGAGAATGACGACATACTCTTGAAAATCCTGATGTGGTCTGTCTGAGATGGAAACTTCTAGGATTTTGTTTTTGCCATTGCGGAGTAAGGTTTGTTCACTGCGCTTTGTCCACTCCTCTGGATAGTAGACTAATGCAGTTAGCCATTTGTTGAGGTGATTTCCCTCTAACTCAGATGGGTTGACACCAAAGAAAGATTCAGTGGCTGGATTCGCCTGCTTGATAATACCTCGATCGTCCACGACTAAAATACCATCTTGGGCAACAGTAAATAGGTGTTCAGCAGCTTCACGGGCTTCTGCGATCGCAACCACTTGCGGTAAACTTGTCCAACAAGCGATCGCTACTCCCACAAATGCCACCGTCATCAGCAGCACCACAAATATATTCTCCCTCGCCTCACTTGCCGTTTTATTAAGTTTGACACCAAACAACCAGCCAACTGCCACTGCGCTGCATAGTAAAAAAATCAGGATGCTCACCTGGAGAACTACCGAGTCCTTGATAATTACCTGAGAGCGTGTGCGATATCGCCGCATCCACCAACTGGGATGAAATGGAGGGAATTTCACCCGGCGAATAACTGCATCTATTCCCATAACCCCAATGGGAAATAATAGCCCAATTAGCAAGTTGAGCCAACCCCAGGCAAGTCCGCCCACCACTAGCACCACAACTTCTAACAGCAGAATGGCCAGAGATATGCGAGGGAACAAAACTTCCGAGCGATCGCGCCGCAGCCAAAGCCCCAAATGCAATAACATAAAGGAGACAAACCAGCCAACATTACCAACGGCTACGATTCGCGCGACATCTCCCCAAATCAAATAAATCAGGCACAACACCAGTGTTAATGTCAGTGCTGGCGCAAACACACCCCGACGTGAAACAACGGAAAATACAGGTGAGATGTGTTTGTCTAAAGCCAACTGATACAAAATCCGAGGGCAATTAGAAACAACCGTTGCCGAACCTAAAAGACAAGCAGCTACTAGCAAAAAGGAAACACTTATAGCTGCTGATTTTCCCCAGAAAGGTTGGGAAGCCGCCACAAGATTCATAAAAGCATTGTCTTTGAGGCTGGGATCGGTTGCTAACCGCATCATTACCCAAGATCCCCCCAAAAAGATCGGTGGCATCATCCATGCCGCAACATCTAGAAAACGTAGCGTCTGGGTGGGTTGGCGGCTATCGGCGACAAAAGAAGAAGCCGTTTCACAACTGTAGGTGGCATAAGTGACGAAAAAGAACCACTTTGCCCAATCGACAAAACCCAGAGATGACCAATTGCTAGGAAAAAACCCAGGACTATCACCAGAGAAAGCTAACCAGCCAAGACCCTGTACACAGAAGGTAATTAGCAATCCAAAGGCTGGAATTACAAAAAATAAATGTAAAATACTTAGGGCGCGAGTCCCACTAAACGCGACTATAAACGGTAACAGTGTAAAGCCAATATCTAAAAGTATTTCTGGACAGGCAATACCCAGCGCCTCCAAATTTACCTTAATTAAATCTTTGAGGACGATAGTATTAACTGACAGGTAAGAAACCCAGTTGAGCAAGTATCCAATTGCTGCATAGCAAGCTATTCCTGGATAGTTTTGCAGCAACTTAGTAGCATAGTTAGGCGTTCCTCCAGCCACATTTATAAAATGCATACCCAAGCGTTTTACCTGGTAGTTGAGCAGCATTCCAAAAATCACCGCAGGTATCCAGACAAAAATAGCTTGGGGGCCGAGAGCAGCATGAATTGCTGGAACCAATGCTGTCCAGGAAATATGAGCTGTTAAACCGAAACCCCAACTTTCAACAGCACTTAAGCTTCTAGTCAAGCGCGGGTAAGAAGATTGGCCCAAAGTGGGATGAGCAGGATGGGACATCATTGGCAGTGCTGGGTGGGATACTGTAATTAAACTTATTAGCTAGAGTTCCCATCTTCTAAATGTTGTGAACAGAGACTTTTTGCTCGAAATCATAACATATTCACAACACCAGCATTTCTTTACACCATAATTTCCCCTTCCAGATGCCGCTGTCTTTGGGAGTTTCAAAAATTAAATTATTCAATTTTGGGAGAGACGATGATCCTTAGCTTGATATCATCCAATACTTCAATGTCTTTGCGTTTAGGCGCAACTCGATACCATGTTTCTGTTTGGGTTGAAACTACGGCTATCTAACCCCAAACGCCTCTCTAGTAGTTCGCCAAGTGAACTTGCCGGGGTAAAGGGTAAAGGGGAAGGGGGAAAGGTTTCAAATCCCTTACCCCTTACCCCTTCCCCTTTACCCAGCCATCACGCAGCATTTTTGGGTTGGCAGACTACTAGCTCTGCTATTTTTTGACGCAGATCCTGATTTTCCAGTTCAAGCCTCTCAATTTTTTGATCTTTTTCTTCTGGACTCATACCTGAACATTACCATTACTCTTCCTTGCTTTGAATAATCCTGAGCATCCTACCTGGGGATTTACGAGAATCCTTTAAGAAGTAATTAAGTTCTTGAGAGCATCTTGAGCATCAGTGTTTTCTGGATCTATTTGCAGCACTTCTCGAAAAACTGCTGCCGCCTCTTGTTTTGAGCCATCACCAGATTCACCATAAGAAATCTCTCTGCCAAGTTTGATGTAAAGTTCTGCCATTTGGCGACGTGGTATTAGATTCGCCAACGGCTGATAAAATTCCATGACCCCAGGAAAGCCTTTTTGCTTGTAAAGTGGCAAGCTAATATTTGAGCAGGTGTCATAACTGCCTTCACCAATTTTTACCACCTTCTGGCAATTTGCCAAGGCTTCATCTAGGTTTCCGTGTTGAGCTAGTGCTTCATTTAATTTACTGTAATAATAATCAGTGGGTTTTGCGGCAACGGCTTGGCGGTAAATAGCGATCGCTTCTTGGTGTTTTTCTTGTGTCATCAGCACATCACCCAATTCTACATACCTTGAAGCTTCAGGCTCGATTTTAATTAATTGGCGGTAGGCTGCGATCGCTTCGTTTACAAAACCGCGCTTTAGTGAGAGTTCAGCTAACCTTTCGTAATAAACCTCATTTTTTGGGTCATTTTTACTCGCTTGACGATAGATTGCGACTGCTTCGGAATATTCGAGAATATCACCCAGGCTACTGTATGCTTGATAGCTCTTTGGGTTAATTTTTAGGGCTTCTCGGTAAGCGGCGATCGCTTCTTCTCGTTTGCCTATTTTGAAGAGGGTATCGGCTAAATTGTTGTAATTATCGTCATCAGGCTCGATTTTAATGGCTTGACGATAAGCCACTACTGCTTCCTCTGGATTGCCCATTGCTATCAAATTCATCGCTAAAATGATGAAAGCTGTATCACTTTTAGCATCGAGTTTGACAGCTTGACGGAAAGCAGCGATCGCTTCTGCGGTTCGTCCCTTTTCAACCAGAAAATTACCTAATTTGAGGTAAATCGCCGCATCAGGAGTTAATTGCAACCCTTGACGATAAGCAGCAATCGTCTCTGCAATCTTTCCTTGGGAAGATAGAATGTCTGCTAGCTTGATGTAGGCATAGCTGTTTTTGGAATCCCGTTCAATCAAACTCCGCCAAATATTAGCAGCTTCTTGATAATTTTTCACTTCTTCGGCAGATGTCGCTTTTTGTTCCAACTCCTCTACCGTTTGCGCCACACTGATTTGAGGAATCAAAACCAAACCTAAACTCAATAAAAACGGCAATATTTTCCGGCTAACCATAGACTTTCAGCTTAAAATAACTAAGTCAATCTTCAAACCAAGCTTAATCTCAGTATTTAAGTTTGTAACCCGTAAAACTTCTCATACTGAGTAAATCAGGCAAAAATATGGCAACGAAAATTCCTGTCACAGTGATTACAGGCTTCTTAGGTAGTGGAAAAACCAGCCTAATTCGCCACCTGCTACAAAACAACCAAGGTCGTCGCATTGCCGTTTTAGTCAATGAATTTGGCGAACTCGGTATTGATGGGGAATTATTAAAATCCTGTCAAATTTGCCCCGAAGATGGTGAGGGCGACACTAATATCTTTGAATTAACCAACGGCTGCTTATGTTGCACCGTGCAGGAAGAGTTTTATCCGACGATGCAAGAGTTAATCAAGCGGCGAGATAGCATCGACTGTATTTTGATTGAAACCTCTGGTTTAGCTTTACCAAAACCATTGGTGAAGGCTTTTCGCTGGCAAGAAATTCGCAACGCTGCTACTGTGGATGCGGTAATTACGGTGGTAGATTGTGCGGCGGTAGCAGCAGGGACATTTGCTAGCGATCCAGATGCGATCGCAGCCCAACGACAAGCAGATGATAATCTAGAACATGAAACACCCTTGCAAGAACTGTTTGAAGACCAACTTGCTTGTGCAGACTTAGTGGTGTTGAATAAAATTGACTTGGTGGATGCCGAGACAAAAGCGAGAGTTGAGGAATTAATTAAGCAAGAGTTGCCTAGAGTGGTGAAGATTGTCGAGAGCGATCGTTCTCAACTAGACGCATCTATATTATTAGGATTCCAAGCCGCAGTTGAAGATAATTTAGATTCTCGTCCCAGTCACCATGATACCGAAGAAGACCACAATCACGACGAAGAAATTACTTCAACTAATTTAGTTTTGGATCGTACCTTTGATCCAGAAAAGTTGCAACAGCAGTTAGAGAAATTAGCACAACAACAAGAAATTTACCGGATTAAAGGCTTTGTTGCAGTGCCAAATAAATCTATGCGTTTGGTGATGCAAGGCGTAGGAACGCGATTTGATAAATTTTACGATCGTCCCTGGAAACCGGAAGAAGCTAGGCAAACGCGCTTAGTTTTTATTGGACGTGATTTGAAGTCTTCAGAAATCGAATCTCAACTTGTAGCTTTATAAGTATAGTCAGATCCCCGACTTCTTTAAGAAGTCGGGGATCTATATCGTGAGAGATACAAGTTAATAATAATTAGTTAATTCAAAACAAATAATAACTGAAAATTCTTCACCTGGCAAAAATATGACGATCTCTCAACTGTTTAATGCTGCCAATCTTTTTGTTTTGCCCTTTTGGGCGTTAATGATTTTATTGCCAAACTGGAAAGTTACACGGCAGATAATGTCATCATATTTGCCCTTTGTGCTGTTAGCTGGAGCGTATTTGTATTTGTTTATCAGCAGTATTACGCCAGAAAATGCCCAAGCTTTATCAAATCCTCAATTAGCTGATATTGCACGATTCTTTACAGATGAAACGGCTGCTGCAACAGGTTGGATTCATTTTTTAGTGATGGATTTATTCGTCGGCCGCTGGATTTATTGGGAAGGGCAAAAAACAGGTATTTGGACAATTCACTCTCTTGCACTGTGTTTGTTTGCTGGCCCTATGGGATTACTGTCTCATATCTTGACTTACTGGATTGCTAAGACATTTTTCCCGAAATCTCAGCAGAATGAAACGGTAAATGCAGAAGAAAAAGCTGCGTCATAATTTGGCACTTATTAGGGTAGCATGGCTATGCTACCCTTCTTTAATAATTAACCGTTGTCGTGTCTATAGTCGGCATCTAACCAACAGCGTGGTAAAACTTCACCTGAAGGAAAAACGAGATTTTCTTTTTTAAAACTTTCAGGTTGCTGTTCTTCTTGACCTTCTTGGTCTTTTGCGTGAACAACATCATTATTCGGGTCAAGTAATTCCTGAATTTCAAGAATCTTGACTAATTCGCCACTATCTTTGACTTGTAAAAGCATAGAAATTGCCTCAATGAATTTGCATGAAAGTTCAAAGCGAGTCTCAATATAAACTCGCTCAAATCTAAACTGATTTTGAACGCGGATATTCCTTAATTGTTAAAGGAAATTTTTATTACAAATCCACACAGAAATTACACGAGATTTATCTGTGTGTACCTGTAGAGTTAATTTTTATAAAATAGACACAGCAAACATATACCTAATTCAGGAACTAAAATCGAATTAGGAAATGCTGATCAATAAAATTGTCAAACTAAGATAATCTTGGTTTTAGCGATTAGAACTCGCGTTGATATTTTTCCAAAATATCAACTAAAGTAACCTGGCATTGCAGTGGCAGTAAATCGATTAAAGGAATTTCACTTCTACCGCCGCCAATTTTTACTGAAATCGATTCCAAGACTTTTAAAACTTGGTCTTCATTTACACTGTTGGAAGTAATTAAAGGATAGAGTCGTTCGGCAACAAGGGTATGCAGTTTGGCATTCGATAGATAAAGATGCCATTTGGCAATGTCTATGTAGACATTTTCGCCAATTTCAGCTGCTAGGGCTTCTAGTAATTCCGTGGTGTTAGTCTTAGCCATAAAAATAACCCTACATTAAGAAAAAGTGCGAAATCTCAGGCTTTTTTACATTATCACTCAATTAAAAGGCTGATTCCACTACCACAGGTTACAATCGCCCTAGCATTAGTAGTCCGTCTTCAGGTGGATTTGGGTGGAGTTTCGGTGTAGTTAGCGATCGCACTAATATAAATCAGATGCGCTAACACTATTCCTGTCCAACTTAAAGTCACCCACGGCAGCCACTCCCAGGTAGTGCCTTTCAAAATGTGGAAAAACCACAAGCCAGAGTTAATCGTAGCAGCGATCGCTACATGGGTGGCAAAATTCATCCGGTCATCGATCTTACGATAATCAGCGTCTTTGCGATCGGGTTTGCGAGGCCAACGAGGAGGCATAAATATTTGTTACAGATTTAAATACACCCTATTTATTCTAAGGTTTTTGTGGCAGTGGTTGCTATTAGACCCTTACAACCGGAAGAAGCAGGGGGCAGGGGGCAGGGGACAAGGGGACAAGGGGGAATGGCACGCTTGAAAAGCTGAAACCTCCTTGCTGGCATGGTGTGGGAGGTGTGGGAGGTGTGGGAGGCAATGCAGCATTTGTTGATATGCAGTTATTCAATTTCTTCTCTTTCTCCCCACACTCCCCACACTCCCTACACTCAAAAAGCAAGTTATATCAGGGCTTTGCGATTAACAAGCGTGCCATTCGGGACAAGAAGTGAGAACTTGAAACAAGTCTTTCCCCTTGTCCCCAATTCTCCTTGTCCCCAAGTCCTCTTCCCAATTCCCCATCCCCCATCCCCTATACATAATTCATCAACCTAGTGGATGACCTTTTAAGTTATCTCAGTTAAAAATGATTCATCTGTTTGATAGAGGGAGCAAATATATCCACTTGTGAATATGGAAAGAACCTTTAGAGGTGGATAAAAATGGCTAAGGCAAACCCAGTTGAAATGCAAAAACACTTAAAAGGTGTTGACTACCCTGCTGGAAAGAAAGACTTGATTAAGCACGCTAAAAAGCAAGGGGCAGATAAGGAGATTATTTCTCTGTTAGAGAAGCTGCCAGATGATGAAGAGTTTGATAGCCCAGCCGATCTCAACAAAACTATAGGTGAGATAATCTAGGTTCTTGCTCTGGCGGGGAATAATCTCCTGATTTCCCGCCACTCTTACTTATTAAACGAATCGATTCAATTTGAATCGACTTCTCTAAGGCTTTTGCCATATCGTATAAAGTCAGCGCAGCCACAGAAACAGCAGTTAAGGCTTCCATCTCTACACCAGTTTCAGCTTTTGTTTTGACTGTGGCTTGAATTTGATAACCAGGTAGTTGCGGGTCGGGTATAATTTCGACCGCTATTTTTTGCAAAGGCAACGGATGACATAGAGGAATTAAAGCGGCTGTTTGCTTGGCTGCCATAATCCCAGCCAATCTTGCAGTTGCTAACACATCACCTTTTGGGACATTTCCGGCTTGAATAGCAGCGAAGGTTGTTGGCAGCATTCGCACATTGGCAGCAGCTACTGCTTGGCGGATGGTGGGTGCTTTATCAGACACATCTACCATCTGTGCCTGTCCGTGTTGATCTAGATGGGTTAAGCTGGCAAAATTAGATAGAAAATTATCTTGCGTCATTTAGTTGAACGTGTTAATATAGATTGTCGGTGAGGGCGTGTAGCTCAGTGGACTAGAGCACGTGGCTACGGACCACGGTGTCGGGGGTTCGAATCCCTCCTCGCCCGTTTTATCAGGCTAAGAGTCAAAAGTTAGGAGTGAGGAATTAAATTTCTTCACTCCTAACTTTTAAGTTTTTCAAGGCATAAGCATCTGGAGCTAGACCTAGTGCAAAGCGCAGGGAGTTGGATAGGTTTTTGCTCGACTGGGTGACGAAGATAACAAGTGCAACAGAAGTGATCGCAGCACCGTAGCCAAACATATCGCGGTAGCCGACTTGTTCTGCGATAATGCCCAAAAGAGGAGCAGCGATCGCAATTCCTAAATCAAGTCCAGCTATGCATAGAGCAAAAATTTGCCCCCGTTCTTCTGGCAGTGAACGATCTGCCATCATCACGATCATCATCGAGATTAGTGTACCACCACCAGCACCTTCAGCGATCGCAGCCAATAAGAAAACCATCGGGCTGTAAGCCTGCCACAGCAGTATTAACGCTAAAACATAACAAAAAATACCAAAGGTGATAAACAAACCACGACCAAAGCGATCGCTTGCCTTACCAGCAAATATCCTGATACTAAAACTAGAAATTGCCGAAGCTGTAAAAAACAGTCCGCCATTGAAGTCTACCTGACTGGATTTGAGGAACAACGAGACAAAGGTATGTACAGCACCGATAGACAAACCAACCAGCAACATAACTATAGTTGGAACTTTCACCTGTGGACTGCTCAAAATTTGCCAATAATTGCGATTTTCTGCCTCAGTTTGCTCTTGTGTATGCACTGGCGGATTTATGACTTGTACAATTCCCAAGAGAGCGAAAAAACCCAATTCCGCAGATACCAGAAATAATATTCCGTAACCACTTGTAGCTTCTAAATACCCACCCAAGGCAGGGCCAATTGCTAAACCAAGGGGAGTTGCTAGGGTCATGTAACCAATGATTTCGCCACGAGTTTCTGCGGGAGCTAAATCTGCGATTAAGGCACTGTAGCCAGTTGTAAAAGCAGCAACGCTAATACCGTGAAAAATCCGCACCAGGATCAACAGCCCAATTGATTGAGTTGCCAAGTAACCAAAGGGTGCGATCGCAGCTACTATCGTACCAATCAACAAGACAATTTTTCGACCACGTTCATCGGCTAACCGTCCCAGCATCGGGCGAAATAGCAATAACCCAATGGCAAAACTGCCCATCACAATCCCAATTTCTTGCTTGCTTGCGCCCACATCATCGATGTAAAGCGGTAAGGTTGGTAAGAGCGAAGACAAACTCGACCAGAATAATAAACCTGCTGTAAATAAAACCAGCAGGTTGCGCCGTAGTTCGGTGTCAAAAGTATTAAGTGCTTTCAAGGTAGATGCAATTTAATGAGGTTTTGTCATTTGTCATTTGTCATTTGTTATTTGACCAATGACCAATGACCAATGACTACTATTGTTACGTTACTTAACAATTTTTGCTACTACTTCTCGCACGCGATAGATAGGCCGTCCTTGGGATTCATGGTATGTACGCATGAGCAATTCTGCTAAAAGACCGAAGCAAAATAACTGCACCCCAGTTACTAGCAGGAGAACAGCCAAACTTAGCAACGGGCGATTGCCAATCATCTCACCTAAAGCTAATTTGACAAAAGTCAAGTAAATTCCGATCGCTGTGCCTGAAACCATTGAAATCAAGCCCAACAGCCCAAAAACGTGCATTGGCCGGGTGAGGAATTTTTTCATAAATAGAATGGTTAACAAATCCATCAACACCCGGAATGTCCGCCAAATCCCATATTTACTGCGACCAAAACGACGGGCGTGATGACGCACGGGTATTTCAGTAATTCTAGCTCCTTCGATGTACGCCAAAGCCGGTAAAAATCGGTGTAGTTCACCGTAGAGGTTCATATCTGCCAACAGTTCTGCACGATAAGCTTTCAGCGAACAGCCATAATCATGAATATTCACGCTAGTGGTGCGACGAATTAGCCAGTTAGCAATTTTGGAAGGAAGTAACCGATTTACAGCACCATCTTGGCGTTTTTGCCGCCAACCACTTACCAAATCGTAACCTTCATCCAGCTTTGCTAATAACATAGGGATATCAGCCGGATCATTTTGGAGATCGGCATCTAAAGTAACGATCGCTTTCCCGGCTGCATAATAAAATCCAGCAGCCATCGCCGCAGTTTGTCCGTAATTGCGACGCAAAATTACCGCCTTTAAATCAGTGCGGTTTTGCGCCTCTTTTTTCAAAAAATCCCCGGAACCATCTGTAGAACCATCATCCACACAGATGATTTCATAATTTACCTGACTAGAAGATAAAGTAGATGCGATCGCTTCTAATAAAAGCGGCAAACTTTCCACCTCATCATGTATCGGCACCACCACCGAAACATCTGGGACAATAGTCGAAATCGTCCCATTCTCCTCACTCAACCCTTGATCAACCAACCCACTCCTCATAAGCCTCAGCGCCCTCAGCGTCTCTGTGGTTCGTAACTCTTAAAAACTCTACCAGCACCTCGCAGCTGCTGATAATACGACAGACTAACAGCATCTCCCTGTTCCGAGAGAATATCAATCCCAATTCCATCCCGTCCTTGATCTTTACCAGAACTATGGATGTAATAACCATCAGCTAAATAAAGTCCGACATGGGTTGCTTTTTGGTTAGTTCCAAAAAATACCAGATCCCCGGCTGCTAGTTCTGCAATAGTAATTGGTTGGGTGAATCCTTCCTGTTGATAGGCATCTCTAGGTAGCCAAATCCCCACCGAAGCAAACGCCGCCTGCATCAACCCAGAACAGTCATAATTTGGCCCAACCGTACCACCCCAAAGGTAATAATTGGATTGTTGCATCGCTTTCTTGGTAAAGGCGATGACCTCTGCGAGGAGTTTTTTAATTTCAGATTCAGAAAATGTTGCAGCCTGATAAGGTACAGTAGCAGGTTGTAATGAATCAAAATCTGAAAGAGATAACCATCCCGGATAGTCATCTTCACACAAATACACCTCGAACGCTAAATTTTGACGATTTGATGTTACCCACAAATGCCTTCCAGATGCAGATTGAGTTGCTAAACGTGTACATTCAGGAGAATCATATAAATTTAGGTCAGCTAAACACTGATACTCCCCTAATTTTGGATTTTGGACTTCGGATTTTAGATTAAAGGACATTATTAGAGAATGATTTTTTTTAATAAAGACGAACAACTCGAAAATATTGGTAATGGCATTTTAGATGCAACTTGGGCAGCATTTCCGACTTTAGCCCGGAATCAAATTGCCTTGACTTGGGTTGTTTACGATCCACCAGTGCGAGTAAATACTGGTGGGGCGCTGACTCCCAACGCTTTTTGGGATCATCCAGTCCGTGGTTTTACTTATCGCGGTGTTGAACGGATTTATCCCGCCAGTGTAGTCAAGCTATTTTACCTGGTGGCGGTAAATGAATGGCTAGAAAAAGGCATGACTCAAACCTCCAAAGAGTTGGAACGCGCTTTGCGGGATATGATTGTCGATTCTAGTAACGATGCTACCAGCTTGGTTGTGGATATTTTAAGTGGTACTACATCCGGCCCAGAATTACCAACCGGGCCCTTTGAAACCTGGAAATATCAGCGTAATATCGTTAACCGCTATTATCAATCTTTGGGTTGGGAAGAAATGGAGACGATTAACGTCTGTCAAAAAACCTGGAGTGAGGGACCTTATGGACGAGAACGGGCATTTGTGGGAGAGTTACTAGAAAATCGCAATATGTTGACCACAAATGCGATCGCTAGGTTACTGCATAGTATTGTAGGTGGGGTTGCGGTTTCCAGTGCGCGATCGCAAGCTATGATGGCTTTACTCAAACGTCCTCTCAACGATTTGCCCACTGACATAGAGGAAGATCAGGTAACAGGTTTCTTAGGTGGTGGAATTCCTGAAAATGCTCAAATTTGGTCAAAGGCAGGTTGGACAAGTCAAGTTCACCATGATGCCGCGTATATTGAATTACCAGAACAGCGCCCTTACCTATTAGTGGTATTTACTGAAGGGAAAGCCCAAGCTAAGAGTCGAGATATTTTACCCTTCGTTTCTAAACTAGTTGCCGATGCGATTAGCAGCTTATAATCCAATAGCATGGATTAATAACTTCTTTCTTCTCTCTGTGTTCTCTGCGCCTCTGCGGTTCGTTAAAAAAATTGACTTTAATAATGAGCCATAACTGAACCGTATTAGCCTATAGCAATCCTTGATTATTTGCAAACAACAAGATCCCCGACTTATCGAATAAGTTGGGGAGCTAAATCCGCCGATTTTCACAAATCAAATAGGATTGCTATATTTCAACTTAAATTCATCAAACTTCACTACTTCCGAATCAGGATTGTGAGTGTCAAAGCGATAACTACTTATTGTCCCCGCCCCCGTATCAAAAATACTAAAAACCGTAATATTATTACTCGAAATATAAGGCATCGGCTTTGCATCTTCACCCAACAAAGGGGAAATTGTGGGTACTATTGGTTCCAAACCATTGGGATCGCCAACCTTAACATAATCCTCTTGATATCCAATTGGCACTTCTCGCTTTCTGTCACCCCAAGCAGCGCCGTAAGTATTGCCAACATTAGATGTTTCTAGAAAGTGCATTCCACTGGGACTAACAAAGCGATTCCACAAATGAGAATGCCCATAGAATACCAATTGCACATTAGCCGCTTCTAATAAAGGCACAACATCGCGGATAATATAATCTGCATCTTTCGGGTATTCGTAACGCACTGCTTTAATATTATTACCATCTCGTTCAACTATTTGAACAGGTTCTGTATAAGCAGGAACGATATTATCACCCAGAGTATGGGGAGGATGATGGAACATCACAACTTTGTATTTTGCTTGTTTAAATTCAGGGCTGTTGAGTTCTGCTTCTAGCCAATTATACTGCTTGCTTCCTTTAGCAATTGGCTCATAAATTAGCTGTCCATAACCCCAATTTTCAGGATTATTTAAATCGTTTTCAGCTTCCTGATATCTCCCTCTGCGCTTTCTATCTAAGTTGGGAGTTCGCCACATATTCGTAGCGTACAGTACCACTAAACGCACATCCCCAAAACTGACTGCATAATACCTTTTTCCACCCTCTTTACTTTTTGGTAAAGAGAAAATCTCTTCGTAGGTATTAGTATTAAAAGAATTATCTATTAAAGATTTGTCTCGATAAATTTTTTGAGCAACGACGCGGGGAATTGTATCATCAAATTCATCATTTAAACTTCCCATCCTGGCAAATCGCCCCATCACCTCATGATTACCAATGCAAGTAAACATGGGTGCGTGTTGAATTATTTGTCCACCAGTGTAGGTTGTCTTAATGTCGTTGTGCGTCATTTCATAAGTAGCACGACCTTGTAAGCCGGGAAACAACGCACCACCACTATTATCATCAAACCATTCTGAGGCGCGATCGCTAACATTGACTAAATCACCGGCAAACCAGACCCCATCAACTCGTCCAACTGTTTCTACCACCTTTTGCAGATTTGCTGCTGTCATCGGCTTTAATTGATGATCTGAGGTAAGTAAAATTTTTAGTGGTGTATCTGGTTTGGGAGTAGCCGCAAGGGTAAAAACATCACTGTTAATACTCTCGCCGTCTTCTCGCACACTCGTAACCCGATAGTTTAACCGCACACCAGGAGTTAACCCACCTACCTCAGCTTCATGTCGCCAAATGTCGCGCTGGACTGGTTTTTGATAAACTTCACCGTCTTTAGTTTGGTTTCCAACTCTTGATTGCTGGTCTTCACGAGTGCGACTGAGTTTAGTAGTATTTGCCTTAGCAGTTTGTTTAAGATTTTCACCATAAGTTACTGTGTGGTTAACACCAGCAAACTCAGTAAACCAAACTACTTGCACTGAGGTTTCAGTTGGCAGTTGTAAAAATGGATCGGTGAGCAGTTGGGGTGCTGATGTCATAATTGTTTGCCCAAATGAACGCACGCTTACCAGAGTAAGGCATATCACAAGCGCCAGCATAGCCACTAAGGAAATTTTACGGCTGTGTAAGCGTCTGATCATGAGTAACATCCCAAATTTTTAGAGTATTCACCGACTCAACGCTTCGCTCGTTTTCATAAAAAGCCGTGGAGAAATCGAAGTCATTAGTACCAATGACTAATGACCAATGACCAATGACTAATGACTCTTAACTAAATGGTTTCCAACCTGCTAGCAAATTCGGGTAAGCTACAGGTGTGGGGAAAATCTTCTGGAAGCCAGTTTGACGTTCTTGTGGCTTTTCTTTGCTCATATTCCAGAGGGATTCATAGAAAAAGAAAGAGACTCCAGCAAAATTGCGATCGCGGACTTTTTGCACTTGTGTCTGAATCTGTTGCATCGGCACAGATCGGTTTTTTAACCCAGCCAAAATGCCCACACTCACTGGAATATGGCTCTTTGCCGCTTTTACTTCTGGATATTCTAATTCGCTAACAAAAACATTCAAATCATCACGATATATCTGCAAAACTAAGTCTTCAATGATTCCCAACCGTTCCCACTTTTGCCAGTCCGCTAAAAAGAATTCGTAGGAAAAACGTTGAGGATTGGGTGCAATGGAAACTAGGCAATCTTTTTTAGTAGCTTTGATGGTTTTGAATACCCGTTTCATAAACTCGGTGATTTTGTTGGCTCTCCAACGCACCCATTCTGGATCTCTAAAATTTTTAGAGGGAGCTTTACCACGGTGTTCTTTTTTGTAAAGTGCCACTGTGTAAGCATCGTAACCTAATTCTGATGGTAAGCCAAAATGGTCATCAAATTGAATGCCGTCAATATTGTAGTTTCTGACAATTTCAACGATTAAATCTTGGATAAATTGTTGTACTTCTGGGCGAAAGGGATTTAGCCAAACACGGTTATGCGTGCCTTCTTTGACAATCCGAGTCCCGTCGCTGCGGCTAGTAAGCCATTGGGGACGATTTTTAGCTAATAGAGAATCGGCTGGTGCCATAAAGCCAAACTCAAACCAGGGAATCACTTTTAGCCCTTTTTGATGTCCCACATCGACAATTTCTTTGAGGATATCTCGCCCTTGCAATCCGGGTGTGGGATCGAGCGATCGCCCAATTACTTTTTGGGCAACTTTACTGGGATACAATGTATATCCCCAATTCCAAACCGCCGGATATATGGTGTTAAAATTGAGTTCATCAAGACGTTGCAAAGATCCCTTGAGGCGATCGCGCTCAAATAATACATCACTATCAATATTTGTTAACCACACCCCCCTTAGTTCAGATGCTAGTTTTGGCGGTAGATTAATTTGAGCGTTCAATGGGAACGATAGCATCACCGTAGCTACCACACTCAAGGTAACGATAATGGCAAATAACCCCGACTTTCTGCTTTGGCGAATATTCCACCAAGAATGAAACTCAACACACCACTTTACAAACCTTTTCATCATTTGGTTACAGACACGATCAAATTATGAACAATCAGCATGAATAGCGATCGTTTTGATTGTAAGCGCTAAAACAATCGCTATTTAATCTCATTGCTGAGGTTGATCATTTATTGGGCGCTGGCTACGAGTTGATTCCAAGCTTTGACTGCTGCTTGTAAATTCGTTGGCAGATTATTTCGAGAAATATCATTGTACTGAACTGTACCCTTTTGGCTGGTAAGAGTGAAGGTGATATAATCAGCAGCACCACTAGGGGCTGGGTAACTCAAATTTTGGAATTTACTAAAATTAGAGCGTTCCAAATATCTCTGAAATTGTTGCACCTGTTGCACAGAAACGCTGCGAACACTACGTTCAGAATCGTTAGCATCACCAATTCGCACGCGAATCAATCGCCCATCTTTTAGTAAGACAGTCTGGTAGGTTCTGCCAGCAAAACCGCCACTGGAGATTTGCCGAAATACTATATCTCGATCTAACGGTGGTGGTAACTCGCTAGCTGGAATTTGCACAGGGGTAAGTGTACCTTCGTTAGCCTTTTGATTCAGTCTGACTGCGGAACCTGTTTGATTAGTATGATAAACCAAGGTTTGGTCAACCGCACCAACAACTACTCGCCAGCCTGATACCAAATTTTGGGTACAGAGTTCATCAGCATTAGCTAATTCTAAACAGCCATTTCTCCAAGTTTGCTGTTGAGCCTGAATGATGGTTAGCTGAGAAATTGGCTGTTGCAAACGTCTGGATGCAGCTTGCAAAACAGCATTTTTTACAGACGCAGGTAATTCATCTGGCAGGTTGTTAGAGGGAGTATTTGCCGAAGCTAAACGTAGCGATCGCCCATTGTTATTGGTATGATAAACCCAATTTTGTTTGCCATTAGACACCACAATCCGCCAACCAGGAACTAATGCTTGGGTGCAGATTTCATCCGATTGAGGCAGTTCCAAGCAACCATTGCGCCAAGTCTGTTGACTATAATCAATAATTTGCAGTTGGCTAGTAAAAATTCCCTGTTTGCGGGCTAAATCTCGCAGTACCGCCTTAGCTACTGGACGTGGCAAGCGATTTGGTTTAATATTATCCTTAAGGACTTCATTGTTTGTTTCTAACGAAAAGTTAGCAGAAGCGCCCGTCGCATCTTTGATAAGCGTTAAACTGCTAGTTACAGACAAAATTCCAGTCAAAATCAAAGCAGTGAAAATTCGTGCTTGATTGGTGTTAAGGTATTTTTTCATCATGGTTTTCATCGTAATATAGCGATGTTACTCAAGAGTTATAGAACTGGGAAATAGTATCCAACCACGTATAGGCAATAAAATATATAATTCCAGTACTTCACCAGTTGGAATTAATTTAGTATATTTGTCCTAAAACAGATATAAATACAGACGCTGATGTACTAATTGTTTGTTCCTTATACAAATTCTGGATGAAAATTGCACTCAATCAAAACGCTCTATATCCCAATACGCTGGGGTTAAGCGCTATTTATACAAAATCGTGGGTTTTGAGACGCGATAAATCGCCGTCTCTACAAGTGTTTTGGTCTTATCTGAACTGTATGGCCCTATATCCTACGGCAATCTAGGAATAACTCAGAAGCGTTGCATTGGATAAAAAGTTTGTTCTGGATTCTCTTCCACGTCCCTATCTGGGAAAATAGCTTGTTTCGCTCCGGTGTAGAGGATGAGAACGAGGAAAAGCTTATGAAGCTAGGTTTTTAGGACTTATGTGTACACTATATCCTCGCATTACAGAAAAATGGAAGCAAGATTTTCCATATCCCATGAAAAGTTAGGGTAAGCGAAGGTTAAATAAAAGTAATTTTATAAATAATTGAACAGAACCGTAGTTTATATTTTGCTCGGCTCAACCTAGCATCTACAATATTTTGAGTAATATCAGGCAATATTAGGCGCTGATGGCTCGTTGTTCAGATTCAACTAACTGATTGTGAGGTACATCAAATCTAATAGTACTTGCTGCCCAGTCTTTGAAATCTGGTGCTAACCAGACTAGCTTGCGGAGAATTTCATCATTAACCCACAACATCAAGGGAAACCGAAACTGTTTCCGAAACTCATTTCGCATGATGTTAGTACTGATGATTAGTTGGTTAATTTCTACTACGGATTCTAAACCCCGTACCATCAAAGCTTCGGGTTGGGTAGCACCAATTGCACTTGTAATAGCTGTATACAATGTGTCAGCCGCAGGTGAGAGCAAGATTTCGTGGATATCTGTTGATGAAAATTCTGTTAACAGATTCAGCACTTGCTGCTGTCTTTCAACACTGTTACAACAAGCCAATATCAGTGAGAACTCCCCATCAGAAACCATCATCGCCCTTGCAAGCCTCTTAGTGGATGCTGTGCTGCTAACTTTGTCGTTTTCTGAATTATTTAAGCTGATCATTAAAAAATCCTGCTTTTAATTTTAAAAATATCTGAGCAATATTCAGTTATTCTACCCTATGTATTTTTATGCAAAAGTGTTAAGCGGGTAATTTATGATAATTTTTTCTCTTAAATTAACTCTAATACTACGGATTGCCTAACAAAAGAGGATATTCTGCATGATCTCACACTTATCAATTAAGGGATAATGTAAAGGTAGTATTAAAATCACGTAAGCAAAAGATAACGCAAGTAAAAGAAAGATGGGAAAAAATTAACAATTTAATTACACTATATTTTTATAAATTTTGGCATCTACCATTGGTTAAGTAATTATTTTTTATATTGAGTTAAAAAAATATTCAGTATTAGTCTAACAATAAATATTAGCAAGTGGGAAAAAATTTAATTCATCCTTTTGATAGAAATGTAGCTAGAAGATTCCTCTTTATTCGGAGGTCACGGAATTTTTAGCTTTATTAAGATTAGTTAAGAATATTTGAAATATAACAATTCATGAATTCAGACAAATGTGAAAGGGAAATACAACACGCTGAGTTTATTACGCATCATCAACAACAGGCGATGTCTACGACGAGCTATGCTAACGCACACCCTTGAGATGAATAAGACTGAGAATCTTCTACCCACCAAATAAACGCCCCCAAAAACCCTTCTTCTTATTTCTATAAATCTCTAAGTTTTTACGAAAAATAGTACTACTAGGGTTAAGGCAAACAGCTATTTCCAGTTCGGCGATCGCTTCTTCCAACTTTCCTTGATCGTACAGCGCTAACCCCAGGTTACGATGAGCGTTTGCATAGTTAGGGTCAATTAGCAAAGCTCTTTGGTAGACGGTGATCGCTTCTTCCAACTTCCCTTGATCGTACAGCGCTAACCCCAGGTTATTGTGAGCGATTATAGAGTTCGGGTCGATTAGCAAAGCTCTTTGGTAGGCGGCGATCGCTTCTTCCAACTTCCCTTGATCGTACAGCGCTAACCCCAGGTTATTGTGAGCGATTATAGAGTTCGGGTCAAGACGGAGGGCTGCTTTGTACTTGACGGCTGCTTTCTCGAACTTTTTAGCTTCGTACAAACGATTCGCTTCGTTTATCAAGCTTGTAACTTGATATTGACGTTCTTCCAGTTCTTGTGTTGTCTGTTTTGGGGGTGAGGAATTCGAGTTAGCAACTAATTGCGCCGCCTCTCGAATTCCTTTAACAACCTCCAAGAATGCCTCATCTCGATCATTCCAGCCTCCTTTTATCGGTTTGCGATTACTTGGCAGTGGGGACAATTGATTAATGGGAGGAGTTTCCCAATCCGTATAGCGTAGCAAGATTGGGATAACACGAGCCTTTTTAGTTGCATTCTGTTCTAAGGCTCGTGTAACTTCAATTGTCCAGTGATAATCAGAATCCATGAAATCAGGGCTAATTAGCAATAAGATCAGCCCAGCCTGGTTTAAATGCTGATCAATTTCGCCTTTGATTTCTTGTCCAGCGACGATTTTGCGATCGTTCCAACTTGTAATAATGTTTTCTCGACGCAAAGACGCTAAATGCTTCTCTAACTCTTGGCGTAGCGTCTCATCTTCCTGGTGGTAAGAAATAAAAACTTCAATAGATTTCATAGAGGATATGGCAGGCTGGCTGGTTTAAAAGACAACTACAATAGTTTTTGCTCGATTTCCTCAAGCTGTCGCTCTAATCTATTTTGTTCTGTTTTGGTATCCTGAATTTGCACTTCTAGCTTCAGCTTTGTAGATACATCCGTTTCAATGGCGTGTGCTTTACCCAGCAGTCCCAATTTTTTGCTCACGAAGTCATACTGTTCTTGCACTGAATCCCGTTCTTGCTCCCATCGCCGACGCTGGCGCTCAGTTAATACCCCACTTGTTCCAGAAGGGCTGGAAGTTGCAGGTGTAGTATTTTTAGCAGGAGTTAAGGAAGAAGTGTTTGATTTCGCCATTTCTTTAACTACTCTGCGAATCCCTTGAGCAACATTTAAAAAAGCCTCATCTTGATCTTGCCAGCTTGTGATAGGTTTAGCATTTTGAGGCAGTGCTTGCAGTTTACCAAAAGGTGCGCTATTCCAGTCGTCAACTGGCTTGAGAATAATGGGAATTACACGAGCTTCCCGCGTTTGGTGTCGCTCCATTGCCCGCTTCATTTCTTTGTCGTAGCAGTAATCTGAAGCCAGAAAGTTAGCACTCACTAACAGCAGAATGATATCTGCAATATCAAGATTATCATCTATCTCATTAGCCCATTCTCTACCAGCACTGATTTCGCGATCGTGCCAAGCTTCGATAACTCCCTGACGTTTCATCATGCTTAGATGAGTTGCCAATTCGTCACGCAAGGCTTCATCTTTGTGGGAGTAGGAAAAGAATACTTTAACTGTATTAGACATATTCTTGGTTCAATATCATCACATTACTGTACATGAATATACAGTTGAACTTTTCAACGATAAAAGCCCAAACAAAGAATTATGATTAATACCCTGTAATTAAATTCACAGATCCCCGACTTCTTTGAAAAGTCGGGGATCTTATCTCTCACGAATGATTAAGTAGGGCTGATCAAAGCAAATTATTTTGCGATCGCTATTCACCAATTCTCAAAGCAAATAAAGCGATCGCCAAACTATATGTATAACTGAGATTACACAATCTAAAATCTCGAATAGTGTTGTAATGCCAGCCTTGCTGCACCCACGATCCCAGCAAAATTGCCTAACTCTGCTGGCAGAATCTGTAAACCATCTCGTGATAAAGGCTGCACCCGCTTCTCAATTTCTGCCTTCACTGCTGGAAAGAAAAACTCAAAGCTGCCACTTATACCGCCACCAATAACGATCGCTTGCGGTGTGAGTACATAAATCAAACTCGTCAAGCCAATGCCCAAATTTTTACCATATTCTTGCCAAAAAGTCAATGCTTCGGGATCTCTTTGTTGAGCAAGAATACCCAATTCGATGGGTTCTTTGAGAGTGCGGCGACGAATGGCAGTAGCAGAGGCATGTTGTTCTAAAGAGCCTTGATTGCCACTATTACAAATTGGCCCATTAGGATTTAATGAAATTAAACCCAATTCCCCGGCTGCTCCCTGATGTCCAATAAATAGTTTGCCATCGAGGATAATTGCGCCACCAACCCCAGTTCCTAAAGTTAGGAGAATCAGATTTTGAAATTGGCGACCGGCTCCTAGCCAAGCTTCTCCCAAAAGAGCGCAGTTGGCATCATTAGCGATCGCAGTCGGTTTGCCAGTTTTAGCTTCTAACCAGTCTGCTAAAGGTACATCAATCCATCCAGGTAAGTTAATGGCGATTTTAGCGATGCGTCCTGCTGTATCAGAGGGGCCAGGAGTCCCAACACCAATAGCAACAGTTTCATTATTTGGATCAATTTGCGCGATCGCATCTACCAGCACCGCCAGCACGGCCTCCGGCGTTGTCGGCTGGGGAGCCGCCATAGTCAAAGATTGCAGACAAGTTCCATCGGCTGTAAACCGCCCCAGCTTAATTGCTGTTCCCCCCACATCAATGCCAATTACTTGAATTTTGTCATTTGTCATTTGTCATTTGTCATTTGTGATTGGGCATTGGTGAACAGCTATTCCCTCAGGGCGAACGCACGGGATTTCTGAAACCCTTGCTGGGCAAGGATCTTGATGAAAAAATAGGCTAAATTAAAAAACGCCAAAACCCTTGCTATTAAAGGATTCTTATACTTTAGATGCGTTTGCCCTGGCTATTCCCTATTCCCTATTCTCCAGTTCATTTTTTTCATCCGCGATCTGTTCGCGTAGCATCTCCGCCTGGAAGAAGACGCGAAGCTTTCAACTCCGATTTCTGTAAATTAGCAAAAGTCGTGGTGCGGAAACTCGATTGTTCCTGCCAAGCTGTAACTGGCGCACCTCTTAAGATGCCAGCAAGGGCAACAGAAAGGAGAAACCCACCAGTAGCGGCGGCAATTAACGTCAGGTTATCTTTCACACAAATCTCTCCAGTTATCAAATTACTAGTTATTAATGATTAGCCCGTTGACTGATAAGTGTCCACTGTTTACTAACTATTTTCGGATTCTATTTTCTCTCCGTAATCGGGGATTGACAAATTCGTTTAACCCCTCACCAAGTAGTGATAACCCTACCACCATGAATGTCATGGTTAAACCAGGGAAAAGCGTAGTCCACCAAATGCCAGTAGGTAGAGCTTCTAGGGCTTGTTTTAAATCATGTCCCCATTCTGGCACTTCTTCGGGAAGTCCTAGCCCCAAAAAGCCCAAACCTCCCAACACCAAAATTGCATCAGCAGCGTTGAGTGTAAAGAGGACGGGTACGCTTTGAATGACGTTGAAAAATAGATAACGAGAAAGCACAACCCAAGTGGAAGCGCCCATTGCTTGAGCTGCTTCGATGAAGACTTCAGTTTTCACGCTAACAGTGTGGTTGCGAACAACGCGGTAATATTGGGGGATGTAGGCAATGCTAATAGCGATCGCTGCATTTAATATCCCACGCCCCACCACAAACGCCAGTGTCACAGACAGCAGTAGCCCCGGTAAAGTGTAGATGCTATCCATCAAAAACAGCAACACTTTATCCAATTTACCGCCGAGATAACCACTCAGCATCCCCAGAGGCACACCGATAATCATACTCAGTGCTGTTGCCAAGATCACCACCTGCAAAGCAGCTTGAGCGCCGAACAATGTCCGGGAGAAGACATCATAACCCAGGCGACTAGTGCCAAACCAATGTTTAGCTGAGGGTGGCTCGTGAATTGGATTAGAGAGAAAATCTTTCGGGTTTTGCAGCCATCCCCAAGCCTGGAATAGGGGAGCGAAGAATGCCAGGAAGATGAAAAATAGGGTGATGGCTAACCCAATGAGCATGAGTTTTTGGGAAAGATTGGAACTTTTGCCAAACTGTAAAAATGTCGGTAGTCGCCGTTTTGTAATGGCCATAAAGCGATCGCCTGGATCAAAGCTTGATACGCTGACCATTTTACATATCAGATAGGTTATTGCGTAAATATTCTGGATAAAAGTCCGGCTGCTTCACGGTATATACAGAGTTAGACTGAGGTAGAGATGAGACTATGCCTTATTTTTGCTAGAGATAAATTACCAGCCAGTGTTACCACAAAGTTTAATTATTCCAAGTAGAAAAAATTTTAATATGCTTTGATATGCCTGCAAGAGATATTTATCATGATGCTGTTAAGAATGCCTTAATTCAAGAAGGCTGGATAATTACAGATGACCCTTTACATTTAAAGTGGGGTCAAAAAGATATGTATGTAGATTTAGGAGCTAAACAACTCTTAGCCGCAGAACAAGGGTGTAAAAAAATAGCTGTAGAAATTAAAAGTTTTGTCAGCCCCTCAGAAATGGGAGACCTCAAAGATGCTATTGGAGGATTTATCATGTATCGTGCTGTTATCCATCGTCTGGAACCAGAAAGAACATTATATTTGGCAGTACGGGACAGCGTATTTACAGCTTTGTTTGAGGAACCAATTGGTACACTTTTAATAGAAACTGAGAATCTCAAGTTACTCGTTTTTAATCCAGAAACTGAGAGGATTATCCAATGGATACCTTAGATATTTATCGACGGATCATCAAAGAGGTATTAGTACCCTACACACAAATTCCTTATTCGCACGCAGCTATTGAATGTAAAGCAGTATTTGATAGCGAAAATGACAGTTATTTGCTGATAACTTTAGGCTGGGATGGTGTAAAGCGAATTCACGGTTGCTTAGTTCACATTGATATTATTGATGACAAAATTTGGGTGCAACGGGATGACACAGAAGATGGTATTACCTACGAATTGGTAGCAGGAGGAATTCCGAAAGAGAAAATTGTCTTGGGATTTCACCCGCCAAATGTTAGGCAACACACAGGATATGCTATTGCCTAACTTATTAAGGCTACCATTTAAGCCAACTGTAGCGGGTTATTGGGCAGAGTCCCTAAAGATTACTTTCAATTAACTGGCGATATTCGGTTTTTTGCTTCACGCCTTTAACTTCCTTCACCAGTTCCTTGTTTTTGAACAATTGAACCGTTGGAGTTCCTGTCACACCAGCATTTTCAGCAATATCTCGGTCTTTGTCGATGTCAATTTCTACAAAATGAATTTTGCTGTCAAATTCATCCACCACTTTATTTAAAATTGGCTTCAGGGTATGACAAGGGCCACAACCAGGAGAGACGTATTTAACTAGGAGTAAGCGATCGCTTTCATGAAACAATTTCCGTAAAGCATAACCTCCCTCATGGCGCGTTCCATTCAAATTAAATCCAGCTTCTTCCTCGGCTTCAGTCTTTTTGGCTGGCTGATGTTCTAATTCATTGTCTGCTGTTTCTGGCTGTTGATGGAATTCTTGAATCAAGCCACTGGATGACAACCAACGTTCTGCTAACATCGCCGCCATACAGCCAGTACCCGCAGCTGTAATTGCTTGGCGAAACTCATGATCTTGTACGTCACCGGCTGCAAAAACGCCTTCTACGCTGGTTTCCACAGAACCGGGTTTAGTGACAACATAACCTACCTCATCCAGTTCTAGTTGCCCCTTAAATAAAGAGGTGTTGGGACTGTGACCAACGGCGTAGAATAAACCCTTAGCGTGCAGTTTGCTTTCTTCACCAGTTTTAGTATTGCGGATTTTCACCCCTTCCATGTGACCGTTACCGAAGATATCCACGGCTTCTGTGTTCCAATGGACCTGGATTTTTGGGTTGCTCAAAACCCTGTCTTGCATAGCTTTAGAAGCCCGCATTTTATCGGTGCGTACTAACATATTTACCTTAGAACCGTATTTGGTGAGGTAAATTGACTCTTCCGCCGCCGAGTCACCAGCACCAATTACAGCTAATTCTGCGCCGTGAAAAATTGGTGTTGCACCATCGCAAATTGCACAAGCGGAAATACCCCGACTCCAGAATTCATGTTCGCTGGGTAAACCCAAACGCTTTGCTGTCGCACCCGTAGCAATGACAATGCTATTGGTTTTAATTTCCCTTTCTTGCGATCGCACTGTAAATGGACGCTGACTCAAGTCGACTGATATAACATCTTCAGTATATAGTTCCGCTCCCCAGCGTTCCGCCTGCGCCTTCATCTGATCCATCAGTTCCGGCCCAGTGATCCCTTTGGGAAACCCTGGAAAGTTCTCAACTTCCGTTGTTGTCATTAATTGTCCACCAGGTAAACCCCCGGCTTGGAAACCTTCAAATACAACGGGTTTCAGGTTAGCACGTCCGGCATAGATGGCAGCTGTATACCCTGCTGGCCCAGAACCGATAATTACTAAGTTTTCTACTGTGGGGTTAGTCATGACCATATATAAACTCATAACGACTACGTTTAATATAGCATAACAAATTGTGATTGGCTATGCCAGATGGTAAGCGATCGCCTGATGTGTCTTTTGTTAAAGCTGATCGCCTCAAGAAGACCAAGCGCGGCTTTGTAGAGTTAGTTCCAGACTTGATGGTTGAGATTAAATCTAAAAGCGACAGAATCAAACCGCTTGAAGAGAAGATTCAGCTATTTTTGCAACTTGGGTCTACAGTGGGCATATTGATTGACCCTGACAAATTGACGGTAACGGTTTATCGAATAAACCAAGCTCTGGTGGTAATGCAGAATGGCAGCACACTCACACTACCAGACTTGCTACCCGGTTGGGAACTGGCAATATCAGAGTTGTGCCCACCTGAGTTTGAGTAAGGCACTTTCACAATCGAAGTTGAAAATCTAGCCCTTGGTTAACACCAGTGGCTCAGTAATGTTTGTGCCCTTTTGTCTGGATGCAAGAATTATCGCCACGAGCAAAAACGCCTTCCACACTGGTTTGTACAGAACAGTGTTTACCCACAATGTAACTTATCTGATCCAGTTCTAATTGACTCTTAAATATTGTGATAGAAATCCTCGTAAGTTGGGAATACTCAAGATTGGGCGTGCCGCTAGCTTGGACAGCGTGGCAAATGTTTGCAGGTATGTCTTAGCTGTCAACAAGAGTTGGCGTAACGGTGGGGAGCATCAGAGCAAAGTTAGTATGAGGAGCAATTTCAATGCCCAGTCCAACATCTGATTTTTTCTATAAAAGTTTTAATGCTTGACCCACAATAGGTAGAAAAAACGATACAGAGTAGCAAAATACAAAAAAATGACAGATATTAAACTTCATATTGGTGGACATCAAACACATCCAGACTGGAAAATATTCGATATCGAACCTCGTCCAGAAGTAGATTATATTGGGAACGCATCTGATTTAAGTCAATTTGAAAGTAATTCAATTGCCGCAATTTATGCCAGTCATGTTCTAGAACATTTTTATCATGCAATAGATAATGAGCTAATCAATACATTAACAGAATGGCATCGTGTTCTAAAACCAGGTGGACAACTTTTTATTAGTGTTCCCGACTTAAATACATTGTGTTGGCTTTATCTTTTTCCAGGAATTAAATTAGTTGATCGTTTATATTTAATGCAGATTATATTTGGGGCGCAAACCAATATATATGATGTTCACAAAGTAGGATTTGATTTTGAAATCTTGGCTGTATGTTTAGAGCAAGTTGGTTTTACCAAATATCAACAAGTACAAGAATTTGATTTATTTAATGATTCCAGTAAAATACGTGTTTCAAGTATACTTATTAGCCTAAATGTAATTGCTAGTAAATAAAAATTTCAAATTCAAATCAACCTTTTATTTAATATATAATAGGCGTTAATTTTTAAATTATTGCCAAAAATGGTAGCTTTTGACCGTCAATGTTTTTACAGACAACCTAAAGAAATAGCCCAATCTAGTTTATCCATCTAAAAACTACTACCAGGAGCAACTTTAATGACCAGTCCAGCATCTGATTTACTAGATAAAATTCGTCAACAATTTGACACTTCTCCCTATCCGAGAGTTCCTCTTGATAAATCTCCTAAAGATAATTCTAATTTACTTTACATTCATAACTTAATTACACCTTACTATTTAAGGAATCAAAAAGTTATCGATACCAAAGATAAAGTAATTTTGGATGCTGGATGTGGTACTGGTTATAAATCATTAGTCTTGGCAGAAGCTAATCCAGGTGCAAAAATTGTTGGTATTGACATATCAGAAGAATCAATTAAATTAGCACAGCAACGCTTAGAACATCACGGATTTGACAATGCAGAATTTCATGTATTGCCAATACAGGAATTACCAAAGCTAGATTATCAATTTGACTATATTAATTGTGATGAACTTCTATATCTTTTTCCTGATTTAGCTGCTGCCTTGCAAGCAATGATATCTGTTTTAAAGCCTAATGGTATAATTCGTAGCAATCTGCATAGTTCAATCCAGAGATTTCCTTATTTTCGCGCTCAGAAAGTCTTTAAAATGATGGGTTTGATGGACGAAAATCCACAAGACTTAGAAATGGAAATTGTAGTAGAAACAATGAAAGCTTTGAAAGATAATGTCGAACTCAAAGCTAGAACTTGGAATTCTAATAAGTATGAAGGAGAGAACGGAAAAGAAGGAATTTTAATGAATTACTTATTTCAAGGAGATAAAGGTTACACCATTTCTGATATGTTTACGGCTTTAAAAGTAGCCGATCTAGAGTTTATCAGTATGGTTAACTGGCGACAGTGGGACTTAATAAATTTGTTTAAAGAACCAGATAATTTGCCTGCTTTTCTGGGCATGAGTTTACCAGAAATTTCTATAGAAGAGCGGCTACAGTTATTTGAACTAATACATCCTATTCATCGGCTGATTGACTTTTGGTGCGGTCATTCTAATCAAGTACAGACTTTTATGCCAGTTTCACAATGGGCTGACTCTGATTGGCAACTAGCAAAGGTGAGTCTGCATCCTCAGTTAAAAACTCGTGATTTCCAAGAAGAACTCTTAGCCTGTATTACAGAATTCAGAATATTTCCTATCAGCAACTATTTATCATTAGTTGAGGAATTTGTAGGGATAGATAGCTCATTAGCATTTTGCTTAATACCTTTATTAGAACAATCCCAGCCGATGAAGTTCTTAGTAGAGCGCTGGAAACAATTTAGACCTTTAGATCCTATAACCTTAAAGCCTACAGATGAAGAACAAGCTTTTCAGATGGTGAAACAGCTGTTACTGATGCTGGAGAGTTTTGGTTACGTAATGTTGGAACGCCAATCCTAAGCAAGTATGTATAGTACATTCCAACCTGTCAACTCTCCCATAGAGTCTTCGTAAGTTGGAAAAGGGCTGAAGTGATCTTTAATAACCCGCAACCAGTATCAATCATATCTCCCCAGATGGCTTCAACAGTAGATTTCTTTAACTGAATAATACCGAGATTGGAGGGTCTGCAACTGATATAACCCTTTCTATATAAGGAAAATAGCCTAATAATCTAGCAAGATCGCCATATAAATAAAAACATATTTGAATAGTTGAAAAAATTTTTGAGATGGGGTGATATGAAACCAAATACGAGTGGGTAAGTTATATCTAGAACACACAACCACTTCCTACACCAGGGAAAACACTTATGAAAACCGAATTGAAAGCAAAGTTTCTCCAACACATCATCGGTAAAAAGAAGGAAAACGAAGGTTTCACACTTATTGAATTACTAGTAGTAATTATCATTATCGGTATTTTGTCTGCGATCGCACTACCTTCTTTCTTGAACCAAGCTAACAAAGGTAAGCAGTCAGAAGCTAAACAGTATACTGGTTCCATGAACCGCGCTCAACAAGCATACTTTTTAGAAAATGCTGCATTTACTACTAGTATGGATCAGTTAGGACTTGGTATTAGAACCCAAACTGAAAATTATGTTTACAAGGTGGCCGGGGATACTACTCTAGTTACCAATAATGGTTTATCTCTCAAAGCACCTCTCAAATCCTATGCAGGGGTTGGTGTTAGATCAATAGTATTATCTACCAGTGAAGCAACTACTCTAGCTGTGTTATGTCAATCGGATGCTGTTGGTTCAAATGCTGTAACAGCTAGTGTCTCTGGAACAGCGTCAGCAGTTTCCCCAACCCAACCAACATGTCCCACTGGTTTTTCAGAGTTGACATCGAAGTAAAAACTGGATTTATATATCTAATTGCAAGCTTTATAAAGTGGGTAGTTTAAGCTACCCACTTTAATTTTGTTCTCAATTCTGGGAATAGTACTAGTACTATCCTAAAAATTATTGATTATGACTTCTGTGCAAATCCCTACTAACATCACCCCATCAGAGCAGCAAGCCCAGCAGTATTTTATCAAAGGTAACTATACTCAAGCTGCTAGCTGCTATGAACAAGCTATCGAAACAGAACCAGAAGTGAAATCTCACTACTGGAACTTAGGATTAATGTTGCTATTGCAGGGACAAGAAGCAGAAGCACAGATGACTTGGCTGCTGGGTATGGAAGAAGGTGAAGCCGAACAAGTTGAGCAATGGACTGTGGAATTGATAAAGGTTCTGCAAACCGAAGCCGAACGCAGAGAGACACTGGCAGATTATTCAGTTGCTTGGGCAATTCGCCAACATATACGAGAAATTTCTCCTATATATGTGAATAATCTTCTGTATTTGATTGAGCTATCTATCAAGCTAAGAACTTTTACTGGTGATGAATTAACTTCCCTAGAGGTAATTGAGTTAATTCAGTCAGAAGCAATTATAGATATTGAGTTATTGTTGCAAGTATTGGGGAGTATCATCAATGATGACCCTTTGCATCCCTCTGTTTTAGAGTTTGTAGAATGTTGTCTAACCCATATTAATGAGCCTCAATCTTTCATTAATATTTTGCTGCCAGCAGCAGTTAAAATTATCTATTCTATGCGGCAAGCTAAAGTAGCAATATCATTGGTTGAGCTATGTTTACGGCTGGAACCTGAAAATACAGAACTTCTGCGCCATCTCGCTGCCTTTTATATAAGAGATTACAATTATTATCAAGGAATAGAAATTGCTAAACTATGCTATTCACTTTCAAAGAGTTTAACCGAGAAAATCTTTGCTAAACACTTAATACAGCGAGGATTAATGGAATGTACTGGTTATTGGAATGAAGCTTGTACAGTTTTCCTAGAGCAAGAATTTTTAATTAATTCTTTAATAGAAGAACAACCTATCAATGTTGAATCAGCTAGCGTTCTACGTCTATTTAATGCTAACTATTATGCCCCTTATTTACAAGATAATCCGCATAAAAATAGACAAGTTCAGAATCAATTGGCGCAGCTTTGCCAGCTTAATGTGCAAGAATATGCCACTGAAAAACTTCAGCGATATAAACAACGTAGTTCACATAATATAAATAAGAAAATAAAGATTGGCTACTTATCTCATTGTTTATCTAGGCATTCAGTTGGCTGGTTAGCTAGGTGGCTAATTCAACACCATACCCGTGAACAGTTTGATATTTATGGCTATTTTATAAATTATAAACAGGTAGATGATTCGTTGCAAGAATGGTATATCCAGCAATTTAATCAAGCTTATCTAGGGGGACTTTATAGTGATGACATTGCTGAAAAAATCTCCGAAGATGAAATTGATATTTTAATCGATTTGGATAGTATTACTCTAGATATTACTTGTGAAATAATGGCGCTTAAACCTGCACCTGTACAAGTAACGTGGTTGGGTTGGGATGCTTCGGGTATACCAGCAGTTGATTACTTTATTGCTGATCCTTATGTTTTACCCGATTCTGCTCAGGAGTACTATACAGAAAAAATCTGGCGATTACCGCAAACTTATATAGCGGTGGATGGTTTTGAAATCGGTGTACCAACTTTACGACGGGATTCTCTAGATATTCCTAGTAATGCTGTAGTTTTTCTGAGCGCTCAAAGAGGATTTAAGCGCCATCCTGATACAGCACGGCTGCAAATGAAAATTATTAAGGAAGTGCCTAATAGCTATTTTTTAATTAAAGGGATAGCAGATTCTGAAGCTGTGCGGAAATTTTTTATGCAGTTAGCAGAAGAAGAGGGTGTAGAGTATTCACGTCTACGATTTTTAGACTTAGATCCTTCTGAGTCTGTCCACAGAGCAAATTTAGCCATTGCTGATGTTGTATTAGATACTTATCCTTATAACGGCGCGACGACAACCTTAGAAACACTTTGGATGGGTATTCCCTTAGTAAGCAGAGTTGGACAGCAATTTGCCGCCCGAAATAGCTACACCATGATGATAAATGCTGGTATCACAGAAGGTATTGCGTGGACTGATGAAGAGTATGTAGAGTGGGGTGTGCGTTTGGGGAAAGATGAAGCTTTACGCCAGCAGGTGGCTTTGAAGTTGAAAGCATCTCGACAAACAGCACCACTATGGAATGGTAAGCAGTTTACCCGTGAAATGGAGAAAGCTTACCAGCAAATGTGGCAAAGGTATATTGAGAAAAAATAAGTTCGTAGTGAGGGCTTCAGCTCTCACTACGAACTTATTACAGCAACTAAAAACCCCTCTCCAAACCTCTCCCCGAAACGGAGAGAGGCTTTGAATCTTACTCCCCTTCCCTTGTAAGGAAGGGGCTGGGGGTTAGGTCTGTATTAGACTCAACCCAGAAGTGCTATAGGCAAAACAACCCAAGCACAAATTATTAAGTTTGTAGTGAGCGCTTCAGTGCTTACTACAAACTTCTTTATAGAAGGCTTCTAAACCTTCGACACAAGCTTTATCATCAAAAAGACGATCGTGATTTTGGCTCATTCTTTCAGCAATAGCGCCTCGCCAAGCTTGATCTAGTCCTAATTTGACAGCAATTTCAATATATTCGGCTTCGTTTTGAGCGATGGTATCCGTCACCCCTAGCATTTTTAAGAAGCTCTCAGAATGACGACCCCGCATAAATTCTCCAGGACAGGTGACAATGGGAAGATTACAAGCGATCGCTTCTAAAGTAGTATTACCACCAGACCAAGTAAATGTATCTAGATAAACGTCTGAAAGTAAGTTAATCATTAGATAGTCTAGCCGCTCTGGAATGCTGAGGAATACACAATAATCCTCACTGTCAAGTCCAACAGCAGTAAAAGCACGCTTTAAACGTGGCTCAAGTAAAGTACCACGCAAAAACACAAATTTAGCTTTAGGAAGACGACGAGCAATTTCCGCAAAAATAAAATCATATTGCGGTAGGTATTTAAAAGGAGCTTGACAACATAAGTAGATGACTGCATCATCTCCTAACCCAAAATCTGAACGGGTTTTAATAACAGGAGGAATATATGGTTTAGGGTAAGAAACTCCAATGTTGGGTAAGCGAATTAATTTTTCTGAATAATGTTCTTGGGCATTTTCGGGTTCCATTAACTCGCTAGATAAAAAGTAATCAATTGTGGGTAAGCCAGTCGTTACCGGATGTCCCCAAGCCACGCATTGCAAAGGCGCAAGCCGCAGACCGGCCATTTGCATGGTTTGTGCGTCCATACCTATTTCAGGAAAGACTAAGATATGCAATTTATCAACAATTATCTGTTCACAAGCGGCTGATAAGTTATAAGGAATATGGTGAAAAACATCGCTGTAATTTTGGAACTGTTGGGTAACAGGATCTGGCTCGTTTCCTGTGTAGTAGCAGTAAATTTCAAAGTTTTGGCGATCGCAGTAACGTAACCAGCCAGTTAACCAAAGTGTGCCACTATAAGAATGCAGGTAATGTGAAGCATAACCAATACGAATTTTTTGATTAGGCTGAAGCTTAGGCATAGGTAAAGGAACTACCCATTGTGGATAGTTAGCTGCCATAATTTCATGTACTAACTTTCCATACTGGCATTGCAAATCTATATCATTTTGTGCTTGATATGATAGGTAAAAATTTGTGAGGCGGCCTATACCTGCTAAAGCACTTTGTTGCTCTTGTGTAGTTTTCAGATATGTTTGCTGAATTAAATCTTGCAGTCCTTGAATAAAGCGCTGGCGATAGAAGTTAATTTCTTCTTGATTTTCGTATATTGATGGAACTGTTAAATATTTGAGAATTTTAAAAGTGTAATCATTCGGTAAGCATTTAGCCGCATTCTCTGCACTTAATATAGCTTCTTGAATACGTCCATTACGCCGCAAGTCGATGATTAATGAAAAATGTAATCTTCCTTCTTGAGGGTAAAGTTTAATTCCTTGCTGAAGAGTGTTAAAATATTGTTCTAGCAGGTTTAAATGTCTATAGCAATAGCTTAAGTTACAATAAATATCTGCATCAACTACTTGAATTTCTAAAAGTTTTTGATATTGTGCGATCGCTTCTTTCCATCTGCCCTCTTGAAATAATCTAGTGCATAAATCAAAAACTAATTGCCCAATATGTATATTATGGAATTTTTCTATTTTATAAGCTGGGATCTTCTCTATTATAAGTAATGCTAAACCCTCCAGATTTTCATGTTGTAAAATAATTCGACCGTGGAGGAAAGGAATTATAGCTCTTAGTTCAATTTCATCTAAATTTCCCAGCAGAGAAATTTCACATTCTACAGTAATATCAAAATTTTCTGTTAGTAGCAGATTCATCGCTACAGTAGATAGAACTAAATTGGCATCATCTTCAGAAATACCATTAGTATTTATAAGTAACGTTATCTGATTACTATCAGAATGATTGATTACTGTTTTAATTACTTGCTCTAATTCTATAATTAGCCCCTCTTCTAATTGTGACCAATCAGGAAGAATTATAATATTGATATTTCCCTCTTTCACAGTTAATGCGTCTGAAATAGATACTTCCACTGTGTTAATTAAATTATTTTGCTTCACGTTTAAATTACCTTTAATTAGCTAATACATATATTTAATACAAAGCATTTAAAAACTAGAATTTATTTTTAAAAAGTATAAACTAAAATATTTACAACTAAAAATAAAATCATTCAAAGTATTTATGTAAATCTTTAAGATAGAGTAGATGGTTGATTAATCAAGCTATTTGCTTTGGCAGGAATGCGAAGTAGCAGAGCTTATCACTGAATATTTGCCAAATTCCCAAACAGAGAAATTTCTAAAGAATATTTATAGTGACACTAGATTAAAACACTTTGGTATTCTCAACAGCAATATTACTCGTGTTAATAAGTAGGATATATATTTGAGCCTTGAATAAAATCATTATACTCAGATGCTATTTGTGTAATAACATAACTATATTTTTCTGGAAAAGCAACTATATCTGTATAATAAAAAGTATTATTCTTAGTATGAATATTGTTAAATAGATACTCATTAATTTGCTCTAAGCATTGAGATGAACATCCATAAAACAACGGATTACCAAAATTATCTATAACGATATATTTTGTATAATTTATACTTTCTAGCTTTTTAAGTAAATCTTTCGCAAGCTCTATGTCTTTTAAGGATGAAATCTCATTTTCCCAATAAAGTATTGGACTATGTTCTTTGATTATACTCAGAGAGGATAGTAGAATTTCAAAGTCAAATCCATCAGTATCAGTTTTTATAAGTATGCACTTACCTAAATTTGACTTTTTAATAATTGATTCTAACGAATCTGATTTCAAAACTTTAGTTTGACTTTCTACTGCTCTTGCTGTACCTCTATTTTTTACCAGTTCTACATTTTGGAAATTGTTTCCCGATACAAAAGAATTTACAAAAACAATTCTTTGGTTATATTCTGAAAGGTTATGTTCCATAATACCAAAGAATTCTTCATCTGCTTCTATACATATAATTGGATTTAAGCAATATTGCAGCAACAGGGCTGTTGTATCACCAACGTTTGCTCCAATGTCAACTATAAAATCTTGATTGTTTGGTAAATATTTAGCTAGAACGCCTATAAATTTATCATATAGTCTAAACCTATTCTGATAATGTGGCAAAACATGATCGTAAGGAAGAGTTATAGGAATTTCTTTAATATTGTAAGTAATAATTTTTTTTGTTAATTGGTATTTAATTTGTTTTTCTTGCTTCAAAAAAATATTTAGTTGATTGCTTAAATTCTCTATTTGACAAGAAGATACCTTAGCTACTGAAACTTGTGCTAAAGCTTGTTGATCCTCATGTTCTAAAACAATTCTGGCATTTATACGAGCTAGTAAAGCTTCCCACTGAATATCAGCCAAGTTTTCTAATAGAGAAATTTCTAATCCTTCGGTAACGTCTAAATCTTCCTCTACCAAAAGATTCATAATCACACTAGATAAAAACAGTTCAGCATCCTCTCCAGGAATGTTACCAGTATCGATAAGTAGGGTAGTTTCTTCACTATTAGGATGAGTGGCGATCGCCTTAATAACTTGTTGTAAGTCTAAACCAAGAGACTCTTCCGGTTGTGACCAATCAGGGAAAATAATTAGATTAATTTTATTGAGATTTAAATAAATAAGTGTAGTATTAATTAAAACATTACTGACAGTTTGCGCCATTTTTGACCAAGAAAACTGTTGTGCCTGTACTAAACCTGCGCTAATTAATGACTGACGAGTAGTATATTTTTGCACTTCACAAAGTGCATTTGTCATTTCATGTACATCATCATCATTCACATATATTGCAGCTTCACCTGCAACTTCTGGAATTGAAGCATTAGGACAAGTAATTACAGGACAACCACAAGCCATTGCTTCTAATATAGGCATACCAAAACCTTCATACTTAGAAGGATAAATAAGCGCCACTGCACCAGAGTAAGCTATTGCTAACTCTTCATCACTAAGATACATCAGATGAACGATGCTACCTGATGTATAGGCTCTGAATTCTGGTGGTAATACACCGTCACTTCCTGTAACAACAATATCAAAACCATAGCTACTTGCAAGCTGTGAAAAAGCTTTGAAAAACAAAATACTATTCTTATAAACATTACCAAGGCGGATTAACAGAAAGTAGGGTTTGGTAATACCGTATTTTATTTTAAATTGATGAATATCTTTCTGACTAGCTACTGAAAAGGTTGTATGATCAATCCCATTTTCAGCAATGATTACAGACTCCAAAGAGATTTGTGGAAAGTAGTTTACTAAATCGCGTGCTGTATTTTTTGAAACTGCAATAAAAGCAGAGGCTTGTTTAATTGCATAATTTTTTTCTTGCCAGATGATATGATTTAAGTTTGAACCTATTAGTTCTGCTATCATATCATGAGCCATGAATACAGAAGGTGTAGTAGTCGGCGTTGTATGGTAGGATGAAATAAATAAATCTGCGCCTTCTTCATCGCACACTTGCTGTAGCATTGATCGATCGGAGTCAATATTATCGTAATCATGATATGAGATTGTGCGATATCTAATACCAGGAATTATGGGTGCAGTGCCACCACGGTCAAGCACAACAATATGTTTTGCAAAGCCATTATTAACCCATTCTTCTAACAAGGATTTCCAGACACGAGCAATGCCAGTTTGATAAAGTTGAAAGAAAACACCATCAACTATAATTAATGGTTTTGGTTTTTCAATTTGTGCAATTTGCTGCTGTATTTCATTCGGTTGTAAGAACCGCCAATTATTGCTGCTAAGTTCTTTTTGTGCTATTGGTACTATACCCAATTTTTCAGCATTATCAACCCTTGTTTCATCTCTTACCCATGATAAGTATTCACGCAAAAGAACTGGAAACGTAGTTGCTTCCTGCAAGGTCTGCCACTCATAAGTAGCATTACTGTAACCATAATATTGCTCTTTAAATCGCAATTGTTTTGCTGTTGCATAGGCGAAATGCTGGAAAACTAAACCAAGTTTCTCAGTTTCTTTATGCAAAAAAGGATTAATTGCTGCCACATTTTGATATTGACCATCTAATGAGGTTTCTACTAATACAGGAGGTTCATGTGCTGCCCAAAATGCTCCTGGTTTAAATCTCCAAGTTCTTAGCCACTCTAGTTGAGGATTTTGTGTGTAACAGTTACGAGTACTGATAACTAATTTTTCTCCTACAAAACACCAACACCAATAGAAAGCAGCTGTTTTCTCAGGGTTGCTAATGAACATTTCTCTAGCATCACAAATCTGCTCTAATGTCCACAATTCATCTACATCAACCTGCCATAGCAAACATTCCTCTTGAATGTTGATAAGTGGTGCATTGACCATTTCTCGTTTTCCGTCCCAGAAAACACCCTCTGGTTTTCGGTATATTGTGACTTGAGTCAGGTAAAGTTGCGCTACTTCATCTAGATATTCTGTAGTCCCGTCGTAACTACGACCATTTTTATGGATTTCATCACTGATATTTCCACCTAGTTTCACGCTCCAACTTGTGTCGTGTTTTAAGTCTGCTACACCTTCAACAATATGCCAATGCCATTTAAAAGGAAGATGTTTAAATACTTCAATGTGATACTTAATAAACGGTTGCCCATTTAGGACTATTGTAAAAAAATGAATTGGCAATTCTGGCATTGAGTTATTAACAGCCTTCAATACTTCTAACTCTTGACGAATAACCAGCTTAGGCAGTTCAAATTTACAAATATTATCACTATTAAAAACGTATTCAAATAAGTATTGAGCAGCTTGATTTTCTGGTATTGTTCTGACTTCTTGTAGAATTTCTCTGAGTGTACTCTTTCTAAGTATTCCAAATGACAACACACTAAGCGGAATTTTGACTAGTGGAAGTACTTCTAATGCTTGTGGATATGTAATGTTTCCCTGGCGGAATACAAGTTTTTCTTGCTTATTGAATACCCCAGAAATAAATACGCCATCCTCTATTCTGTTTTCTACAGTTGATAGCCACCCCCCTGTAAAAACTCCATTTATATCTTGAGAATCTGTAGATGTTAGGATATCAATGGCTGAGGATATAAATGATTCATCATACTGAGTATAGTTGTTAGCGATAAGTATATAATCTGCTACTATATTTTCTGTTAAAGATAAAATAGAGTCTATGATAGTTTGATAATTGCTTAATTCGCAATCATTAACTTCATATATCACTATGTTTTTATATCGAGATTGATGCAAATAATCAGAGGGAATTTGACTTTCAATGGTTGATGAAGTATTGTATTTTAGATATACAATAGCTACTAAACAAATATCTGGAACTAAATTATTATGATAATTTAAACTCTGTTCTCTTATGAGAATTTTATGATTTTCTATTTCTTGCAATTCTTGCTTGTAAAAATCTTCTTCTTGTTCTGGTAATCGATTATCCAAATCGTTGCTAGGTAAATTTTCAAGGGAAGAACCTAGCATAATTCTGTTACAAACTTTATCTAAGGTTGGATCATTACCTGGCTGCAAATCATCTAAACTTTCAAATCTCAAGTCGTGGGAATAAAAATTCTTTATACCAATTGAGCGAAATTTATGAGAAAATTTAAAGAAGTAAGCATTCGTAAAGCGATAAAGTCTCTTTAAATCTTCTGATGTTAGTTTAGATGAATCTTTCAATAGGTTATCAACGAGTTGATTTAGATATTCAATACTAGTGTCTTGAATAGTGTATCGTGAGGCTTTTTCATAGGATGAAGTTGCTAATGTTGCTGTTGGTACACCTCTAGCGATCGCTTCAATTGCCACTGTGCTAAAAAAAGCGATCGCTGCATCTGTATGCCAAAGCAATGTATAAGAACTTAATTGCTCCGAAGGCATTACAACGCGGACATTTTCTGGTAGAGAAAATACCTGTTGATAAGCTTTTGATAAAGAATCTGTTTCTATTGGAGTATCTTTATTACCTCCTATATAAGGATGATGACGAATTACTAAGTATTCATTTCTATTTTTAAATATTTCTATTAAATTGGTAATTATATTAAATTGCTCAGTAATTCTTGCTCTATCATCTAATGCTGCTAATTCATCTTCACTTGAGCTAAATACTGCAAAAATTTTAGCCTCTAAAGGTATTCTTAATTGACGACGAATATCTATATGATTTGTTGGAAAATTATAAAATGATGGCCAGTTCATATCCAAGCCATATTCACGATTTGTGAAATAATTCTTGGTTTGTGCTAGTTCTTCATTAGTTAGTGTTGTATTTTGCCAATTTTTTACACAATTTAAAAGCGGCTGTGTATTCAATGTAGTAGTATTATCAAAAAAGATAAAGCTATCATCAATCCAACCTCTTTCGTGAGTTATGACATCGATTTTTAGCTGACGTGCTACTTCAAATGCAATGCGATATGGAGCAAATCGTCCATTAAATAAAAATAGATTACTTGGTTTATAATTATTAAATAGTCTAATCAGTGCATTATAAGTCACTAAACCATCGATTAAATATTTTCTATGGACTCTTTGGATGTGATTACTAGCTAGTCCTGTAACAGATGTACGAAAGTGTGTATAAATAGTTGAAGTTACCCATTTACCAATTGGTAAGTCATTATATTGAGCATTATTATAATTTTCAGGACTGACTGTTTTTATCCAATTGTTAGCAATGGTGTAATCATCATTTTCAAGAAAATTGCGTATTTGTGTGTATGGTAGACTAAATAAATCTTCAAAAAAGTTTTTGCCTACTTTATAACAGCTTTTGCATAATTCTTCGCTGCTATTAAACCTTGTAATAGCGCAGTCATTGTAAATGCCGTCACAACCTACAACCAAAACTTCACAGTCACGAAGTTGTAATGCAGTAGCTACAACAGCATCCAGTTGGTTATGAATTAACCACAAACCATACGGAGAAAAGAAAAGAACTTTCTTTTTGGTAGACATAGCGTTGATTTACTTCCTAAAAAAATATTTTAGTGATGTGAAAATATCTCCCATTTCCATGACTGGAGTAATGCAAAGCGATCGCCTATTAACTCAAGCAATCTAACGCTATATTTACTATGTATCCAAGGGGAATTTTACTGAGAAATTCTTCTAGATTTACGCTAACCGCAAAATTACTTCTGTGAATTCACGGTGATTGCAGGATAGCAAGCCTTTGTAAAAATTTAAATCTACCACTTAGAGTTATGACTACAACAGCAATACCTCACCTTCACTGCCTCAACTAACTCAGTCTTCTCCCTAAGATAAATGCCTCAGCAGCTTCGACACCTACACTAGCACCACGCCAGTGAGCTAGATGCTCTAAAGCCGCAATAGAACGAGCATGAGGCCAAGGACGCATCTCAGACTCATAAGCTGCTAATGCCTCTAGTTTCAAACTTAAGGTTTCTGATATATCCACAAACCAGTTAGGGGCAAAGGCAGGTGCTGAACCCGGAGTTTGCCATTCAGTACTAGAAGCAATTTCAAAAAACAGTAGGGTTTTAACAGTACTACCAGGCATCGGTCGAGTAGCAGTTACTACCGCTTGATGAATACGGCAGTGGTCAATATTAACGTCACCAATATGGTGAGTATAAATAATTTCTGGCTGATATTGAACAATTTCTTGTTCTATGACTTTAATTATGTCTAACAAGTCGCAACTGTCCATACGGTTATCAGGGAAGTCATGCAGCGTAAGGGAAGTCACCCCCAAGATTTCACTAGCTTGATGTGCCACTTCAGCCAAAGCTGAAAGCTCATGTTGTAGCTTTTTGCGATCGCGCTGTGGAGTACGGCTGGTAGCTCCTTCTGCCAAAATGAGAACATGAACAATATCACCTTGCTGAGTGTGTTTAGCGATCGCACCACCACAACCCAGTACCTCATCATCAGGATGAGCAGCAATAACCAGGACTCTTTTTTCTATCAACACTAAACTCTTCTAACCACCAAATTCCAAAAGGCAAGGATATGGTTATCTGTAGGTATATATCTGGCAACTGTTTTATGTTCCATTACTTCTATGGCAAACGCTGCAAACAGTTGCTCTAAATGAGCTTTGTCAGCAAAATGCACACGACCAACATCAGTAAAGTGACCTTCGGTATAGTCTCGACGAGTGTAGATATCTTCGTCAGGTATACCAAGTTGATAATCCGAATCTAAAGTAGAGAACCAGTCAATACCCACATATTTCCCACCGATTTTTAATTTGGCGTATACCAATGCCAAACTATCTTGAATAGAAGTAGTTGTATTGTGAGTTAGTGAACTTCTATCGACTATTAAATCAAATTGCTTGGAAAAAGGAATATCTTTAGTGAAATCACCAACAACAATATTATTTTCTATATCTGGAAACTTTTCTCTCAATTTATCTACGATTGCTGGGCTACCCTCAATAGCGTGATATTGCACTCCCAACTTTTGAAAAAAAGGAATATTTGCTCCAGCACCACAACCCAACTCTAGTACATGAAATTCGGGTTTACTTGGACGAGCATAACGCATTACATAGCTGACCAAATCTGACCATGGCCAGATACTCATCTGATTGTTTTTTTGATATATCTGATCCCATTGCTGTGAAAATCCCATTATTCTTCCTAATATTTGAATAGAGTTTACAGTTGTATAAATGATACATTTGGCTCAAGCTCAAAACATTCAAGTCTATACTTATTTAAATCAAACTTGTTTAGCAAAGCCATAGTTTCACCAGGCCATTGTTCATTATTAACCTCATCAAAGGCTATAATAGATCCCTTTGACATTCGAGGAAGAAAATACTCTAGAGCTGTTAGTGTTGGTTTGTATAAATCAAAATCAAGATAAAGAAGTGATACAAGTAAATGCTTATTATCATTTATATATTGTGGAATTGTTAAATTGGCATCTCCTTTAACTAGTTCCACTTTATTTATATGATTAATAAATCTGTTATCATCATATTCTTTAATGACTTCAGATAACTCTCCATAAGTGTCATAATCTTCAGATAACATACCTACCGTTACTTCTTGATTCTCTCTATCTACTTCTGACACATCTGGAAAACCACAGAAAGTATCAAATCCAATAATTTTTCTATGATAGTTATAGGGTTCCAATGTAGTTGATATTTTTGCCCATGCCATTACACCCCCACCATTATGTACTCCGCACTCAACTATACTACCCTTAATATTAATCTGTTTTTTGAATACTTCGTATTGTGCTAAAAAACATGCTATGTTCTGTCTCCGAACATACTTCGGAAAATTTATCAACTTTTTATCTGTAGAGCAATTTGATTCTTCAAACAACATACCAATTTTTCTCCTAATTAATAAAAAAATGATTGCTCAGTGACTTTTATGTTTGCCTTAATGATGAAGTATTATTCAATAAAATTATTTCTTTGCTCTTCGGTCCTTCATTGAACAAAATATCTATTAAGGACATATATGGCAAAAAATCACCATGTAATTGCTTATAAACAGGATGTTTATAATCTTGAAAATAAACTTCTATGCCATGATTTTTAAATGATTCTATATTAGCATAATCTCTCCCTTGGCTTCCAAATATGTACTTTTGGGCATTTAACTTAACACACATATCAAGTACAAGATCAGACTTGTATCCAGTAAACTCATAGTCACTTGCTTTAATAATTGGTACATTTATATCTAAACTCTTTAGCATAAAAGTAAGAATATCAAAATTTATTTCTGTTAAATATTTATATTCTGTTTTCATAAGAATCACTTCCAGGCTATCAATATATAAATCGAAGTATGCTGATTTTTTGTAAGCTAAATAAATTGATTTAAAGTGCTTTTTATTCCAGCCATCATTTATGATTTTTATATCACATATTTTTTTATTAAAATGATCTTTCGATTCTACAGGAACTGAAAGCCACATTTCACCACTATTTGTTTTAATTTTATTTCTATTGTTATAATCTTTTTTTTGATACTGTACAATATCAAAAATGCAAAAAACGTCAGCTAGTAATATTTTATGTACTAATCCTAACCAAGGTAAATATACAGGTTGATGTGCTGTTAAAATCATAATAAAAAATTTATTTGAGATATTATATATTCAATTTCTTCGTCAGTTAGCAAAGGATATATTGGCAATGATATACTTTCTTTAGCTAAGGTTAATGCATTAGGAAATAAATTATTTTTTCCGAGTAATTCCCAATCTTCGAGTGGCACAATTGCCTTAATTTTCCTAAAATTTAATAATTCAATCATGTTACGAGAGGAATAAGAATTTATTTGTAAAACTGCTCTATATCTAACAGGACATAGTTGAATATTCAACTCCGAAGTTATATCTAAAAGCTTTAATCCAGATTGAATATACCGTTTAAATATCTCCACTCGTCTTGATAAAAAAATAGGCAGTTTACGTAGTTGTACTCTTCCAATAGCAGCTTGTAAATCTGTCATCTTAAAATTAAATCTTTTGTTTTGATCCTGTCTGCAATCAAATTCTCGATAATCTCGGACAGTATCTATTAAAGCCTTATCTTTAGAGATAACCATACCACCTTGACCACCGGAAGTAATTAGTTTAGTAGCATAAAAAGAAAAAATACCTATTTTTCCTTGTAAGCCAACCGCAGCGCCATTGATAGATGCTCCTAAAGCCTGAGCGCAATCCTCTATGATCTCTATATCTTTTAAATTTGAAAGGCATAGTGGCAAACCAAACATATGAGGCACAATAGCAATGTCGGCTCCAGTTTGACTAAGTGCTTGTAAATCAATATTAGGCGTGCCAGGACTTATATCTACCAGTTGCTCTATTGCTCCTATCATAGCTACTGCATGTCTCAAGGAGGAGCAAGTATAAACAGGAAAAGCTACTCGTTTCCCCTGTGCTTGCAATGCCCATAAAGCCATAAATATAGCTGATGTCCCATTGGCAACTGCTACAGCATAACCTCTTGGTAATCCGATAAATTCACAAAACTCATTTTCAAATGCTTCTACTTCATGCCCTTGCGCTACCCAACCTGAGCGAATAACCCTCAGAGCAGCTTGTTCTTCTTCTATACCTAAAGTTGGTTTATTGTGTGGAATCTCTGTCGTTGACATGAAATTGTTTTAGATAATATCCTGGTTTTACCTGCATTGGGTTGCCTATAATTAGTGAATACGGAGGTATTATTGCTTCTTCAACAATTGTTCCTGCGGCAACAACAGAATTATGACCGATATATGCTCCACCTTTAATAACACTATGTGAACCCACGAAAACATTATTTTCGAGTACTATATCCTTGCGCTGTATTTCATCTAGTAAACCAATACATTTTTTGTGAGAATCTGCACAGTTAATTGAAACAAATGATGCAATATCACAATTGTCTCCAATGAAGACTTTAGCACCATGTGCATTTATCTCTGACATCCCACCTATATACACATTTTTGCCAATTTCCGGCTCACCATTAATCCAGACTAATGGATGAAACTGATTGGGCTTAAAACTAGTCAAAAGTGAGAATAATTCTTGAAATTTTGTAATATCTATCACTCGAAATCTCCAAATTTAAGAATATTTCCTTTTGGTATATATTGTGTAGCTTTTAATCCTAAAACTCGCTCTAGAAGGCTTGATGGCAATCCGCTACCTGGTCTTCTCAAACCTATATTACCTGTATGCAATATCTCACCCTCGGCAATATTGTTAAAAGCAACAATACTACGCCTTGCTAGGATTTTCATATCCTCCTCAGCAACAGTTGGTCGAACAATAGCACTCCCCATCATAGAGTAAGACTTTTTGATTGAAGTAACCCAATGTTTCAAATCTATAGGATCTTCAGAAAACCAATGATCTGGCCCCGGCAAGTTACGATCTAGCGTAAAATGTTTTTCAAACAGACAGGCTCCAAAGGCAACAGCTAAAGAAGATGCTATAGCCCCCTGAGTATGGTCAGAAAACCCAAGCGGTATCATTGGGAAGGCTTGCGATAAAGTTTTCAGTTTGAGCAAATTTACATCTTCTGGCGGCGTTGGATACTGAGAAGTACAAAGCAGTAAGATTGTGGGATAACCGTCTAGCGCCCCAATTATACTTAATGATTGATATACTTCTGCCAGATCAGCCATACCACAAGAGACAATCATCGGCAATCCAGTCACAGCATAATTTTTTAACAAAGGCAGATTGACAAAATCATCTGACCCAACCTTAATAGCTGCTATACCTAACTCCAAAAGTAAATCTAAATCAGAGAGATTTTGTGGTGTAGATAAAAATAGAATATCCTCCTTATCACAGTTTTCTTTAATTAAAAACCATTCACTCCGAGATAATTCATAACGTCGAAACATCTCTAGCATCGATTCAGTGATTTGTTTATTCTGGGATTGGTAAGTATAGGTTTGACTCGGATCACCAACAAGTTCATCAGCCTTGAAAGTCTGAAACTTGATAGCATCAGCACCTGCTTCTTTAGCAACCCGGATCATTTGTAACGCTTTTTCAATATCTCCATTATGATTGATACCTACTTCAGCAATAATGAAAGGCTCATAAGTACTGCCAATTAGACGATTGGCAATGTTAACTACATTCATCCTTTTGCTCCCGTTAATATGGGTAATATTCGGGTAATGCCATAACCATCGATCAATTTCTGACCCTTTTGGGTAATTTCCATCCTGACTTGCTTTGCTAAGAGTAATTTTTTAATTTTTTGCGCTATGTCTACTTCTGAAATATCTTCATGCCACCCTAGATTAACAGCCACATTGAGATTGGCTAGTTTTTCGGCAATATCTCGCTGATTATCTGCCAAAATTAGAACAATGCTGGGTAAACCCATAAAAGCGAGTTCCCAAGATGTAGAGCCACCAGCAGCGATCGCCACATCAGCCCAAGCCATGAGATCGGGCATATTCGTTACATTTCTTTCTAGACGGATAGGAAACTGCAACTTTTGACTAGCCGATCGCAGTTGCTCATAATGCGGATTACTTCCTCCAACTACAACAACTACTTCTAGCCCTTCCACTTCTACTTGTTGCAATCCTTGAATTACCTTGAGAGTTACATTATTTGGATCTGCACCACCTAGTGTAACTAGTAACTTCTTAGCTATTGGAGGCAGCGATCGCTGCCATCCTCGCCACTGCCAAAATTCCCGTCGCAAAAGGCTATAGCTTGTACCAAGTAACAATTGAGTATATGGCTGTCGATTTATATACAATCCCTCATCAGCATGAATATTTTGATTTAAAATAATGTCAGCATGGTAATGTTTTGCATGTCCATAATCATCAATAAATAAAAGTTTTAGCTCAAATTCCTTGATGATTTCTTGATACTTAGCACCGAAATAGTAGCCATCTACCACAACCCAACTCGCATTAAACTGACGTGCTAGTTTTGCTGTTTCTTCAGCATCTTCAGTACTTCCAAGCTGAATCGGCAGGTGGATAACTTCCATTCCCTCCGACTTTAACCGAGTTTTCAAATTTGCTGCTTCCGTCGCCATAACAAAAATTGCCTGACCACCTGCATCTTGCCAAGCCTGAGCCAAAGCCAGACAGCGCATTACATGACCTGTACCTATTTGTGTTGATGCATCTGCCCGAATAAATAGTTTCATTTGCAACCAGTCTTTTCTAATAAAAACCAAGTTACATCATCCTGTGGAAATTGATTATCGCGGTGATAGACAAAACCATAATCTAATAGATGTAAATCATCAAATTTATCAAGCATCTCACCTGCAAAGTCCCGCTTAAATAATTTACCCTGATGACCACGATAATTTACCTCTACAGGTGTGGAATTATAATATTCTGCAATACAAATATAACGATTGCTAACTTGATAAAGTAGTTCATATACCTTCGGAAGCATATCTGAACTGATATGTATCAACACTCCCTTAACAAGAGCTAGATCATATTTACAAACAGGTACAAAGTCAAAAATTGACTGGTGGTAAACCTTATAATTATTATGTAGTCGCAATTTTTCTACAGCTTTTTGGTTAATTTCGACTGCTGAAATTTCTACTCTAGGAATAAGTTCTTTAATTGCCTGTAGATTAAGACCTATATTAGCACCAAGCTCAATTAGCGATTGAATAGAGTTAGTTCTTGAAAGGATTTTTGCAAATAGTGAAATATTGCTAGCATCGGAAATATCTTCCTGATTTCTATTGATGTATTCATCGCCAAAGCTACCAACCCAAAATTCTTCTTGTTCAGTTCTAAAATCAGAGTTATTTACCATATTGTTTTTGTTCCACATGTGCGTTAATTAGTAGCCAATCAGGATACTGTTTAAGTAAATCCAAACAATCCTCCAAAGTAAAATTTGGAAATTTAGGATAAAGCGCTTCAATAATTCTTTTGATAAGTTCAAAATCATCTGTTGTATCCACTGTCCAGCGATGTAAACTTTGATTTTCTGAATAAACTACCTGAGTCAATCGATAACGTTCAGGCTGCATATTAATGAACGGAGTAACATGCTCTCGATCGGGTTGTTCTGTTGCTTCTAAAAATGCCTGATGTAATGCTATAAAAGAAAAAACCTCAGTATCCATTCCTCGTGGGTAACTTCTCTCTAAACAGTTAGAAACATAATCATATTTATATCTATAATCCTGATAAAATTGAATTACTTTGTCAATCACTTGTGGATCAATAAGCGGGCAATCGGAGGTGATCCGAACCACTACATCTGCATGATGCTCTTTAGCCGCGCTATGATATCTGGCTAGGACATCATTTTCTGAACCTCTAAAATATGCTACTGAAAGGCGATCGCAAAGTTCAATGATTGGCAAATCTGTACTATTGATGGTAGTAGCAATTACAATTTCATCAGCCAACTTGACTTGCTTTAATCTCTCAATCTGATATTCTAATAAAGGCTTATCCAATACCTTTTTGAGTACTTTTCCAGGAAGGCGAGTTGAAGTCATTCTTGCCTGAACAATAATTACAGTTTTCATGTCAGGCTCTCTCTTAGCGGAATTACTACTTTATCCTGACTCTCTTCATTTAGCCCATAATATAAGGGGATAGTAATAGCTTCCTCGTAGTATTGCTCAACCTTTGGAAAGTCTCCTAATTGAAAACCTAATTTTTGGTAGTAAGGTTGTATATGAACTGGAATGTAGTGCAAATTCACACCAACTCCTGTGCTGCGAAGTTCTTCAAATATTTGTCGATGAGTTTTATTAATCTTATCCAGCTTGAGCCGAATTACATATAAATGCCAGCTAGATTCAGAATCAGGGTGTTGCCAAGGTAATATGAGGGGTAAATCTTGTAGTAGCTGATTATATCTTTGAGCTATCAACTGCCGACGTTCCACAAATTTATCTAGTCGTTGCAGTTGACTAGCACCCAATGCTGCTTGGATATCTGTCATCCGATAGTTGAAGCCTAGTTCTAGTTGCTGATAATACCAAGAACCGTGAGATTCTCCTTGCATTAAATCTGGATTGCGAGTTATGCCATGACTTCTTAATCTAATCAATCTCTGATACAATTCATCCTGATTTGTAAGCACCATACCGCCTTCGCCAGTCGTGATAATCTTTACTGGATGAAAGCTAAAAACCGCCATATCGGAAAATTGGCAGGAACCAATAAAATTTCCCTGATAGCTTCCGCCAATCGCATGAGAAGCATCTTCGATAATTTTGAAACCATAACGCTGTGATAAAGCAGCAATTTGTTCCATCTCACAAGATTGTCCTGCAAAATGCACGGGTATTAATATTTTGGGCAAACAACCTTGCTTTTCTGCCTCAGCTAACTTACTTTCTAATTCATCTACGCTCAAATTGTAGGTATTTGGGTTAATATCAACAAAATCAACCTTTGCCCCACAGTAAAGTCCACAATTAGCTGAGGCAACAAAGGTATTTGGTGATGTCCATAGAATATCTCCTTGTCCCAAACCAGCAGCAAAGCAAGCAATATGCAATGCAGCTGTCGCACTAGAAACCGCTACGGCATATTTTGCTCCACAATAGTTGGCAACAGCTTGCTCAAATCTCTCTATAGCTGGGCCTTGAGTAATCCAGTCTGAGCGTAAAACTTCAATTACAGCATCAATATCTTCTTGATTAATATCTTGCCTTCCATAAGGAATGTAGTCACTCATTGCTTTAGCATATTGAGTAATTGGAAACCTTTTAGCCATTCTGTATTTATCTCTGAGCTATACTCAAAACCTTCAGAGATAGAGACTCCTTTTTCACTTAAAGCGTTACAGGAGTAATCCACAGAATGAGTATATTCAATAGTTGGTTTAATCACATAATGATCGGTAAACTCCAAGACTAAATGTGAAGCTTCAGAAGAAAACATGGCTTCATGTAATTTTTCCCCTGGTCTAATGCCAACAACTTTAATTGGGACTCCCGGTGCAAGTGTTTCAGCCAAATCAATAATTTTCATTGAAGGAATCTTAGGTACAAATATTTCTCCACCATGCATTCGTTCAAAACTGTTAATTACTAAATCTACACACTGTGGAAGCGTAATCCAAAAGCGGGTCATGCGCGGATCTGTAATGGGAATCTCTGGAGATTTTTCTTGAATCAGCTTTTGAAAAAAAGGCACTACTGAGCCTCTTGAACCAACAACATTACCGTAGCGAACTACAGAAAACCGAGTTCTCATTGTCCCAACAATATTATTAGCTGCAACAAAAAGTTTGTCAGCAGCTAGCTTGGTTGCACCATAGAGATTAATTGGATTAACTGCCTTATCTGTTGAGAGGGCAATCACCTTTTCTACTTCTTGATCGAGGGCGATATCAATAACATTATTTGCCCCATGAATATTAGTTTTAATACATTCCATTGGGTTGTACTCAGCAGCAGGAATATGCTTGAGTGCCGCAGCATGAATTACATAATCGACACCCCGCATTGCCAGACGTAGCCGATCGCGATCGCGCACATCTCCAATGAAATAGCGCATCACTGGTGCATTAAACTCCTGCGCCATTTCGTACTGCTTCAGTTCATCCCGTGAATAAACTATGACTTTCTGAGGTTGATATCGGCTAAGAACTGTTTTTACAAATTGCTTGCCAAAGGAGCCTGTACCACCAGTAATTAAAATAGATTTGCCGTTAAACATCTTGTATTTATTTTTAATCTCAAAATTAATGATTTTCCAAAAATATTTAAGTGAAATTATTACTTAGATTTGGGCTGCTTATTTGGGCTGCGATCGCTATTTCCCTCTTGCTTCTTAATCTGCTCTAATACAACTTTGTAATCTTGCCGATCGGGGTGCAACTTCACCAGCTTCTCCAAAAGTGTCATCGCACCCTTAGCATCCTTCAAGTGCAACCGCACTATAGACAGTTTCTCTAAAGCAAGTTGGTTTTCTGGTTCCCGTTGTAAAATCAACTCGTAGCCCTGCGCCTGTTGCTGTAATCCTGACTCAACAGAAGGAGACGCAGTTACTGGCTTAGGTTGACTAGCTTGTTGGATTGCCGGAATTACTGCAAACACCGTAGAACCAACAAACGACACTAACGACACTATAGTGACGATCTTTTGTCGCCGCTCAATCTGCTTTTTGCGGGAAATTAGGTATTCATCCCCCGAACCAGTCATGCTTTACATACTTGCTGTGGTAAATACTGAGATATTAGCAAGCCTCCCGTTTTGAGGATACCCATCTGCTCAACAGAAACTAACATCTTGGCTAAAAATTTTTTACACAAACTTTAAAAGCTGACTCTGAAGACGAGGGAAATTTATGGTAAGCCCATGTGGTACAAACAATTTTGCTATGCGTAGTTTACCGCCGTAGGCATCGCTCCCATACTTCAAGCAAAAACCTCTCCTACGCCTAAACAGAGCCAAACCTAGAGGTCTTATTCTTTAGGCGGAAAATTAAAATTATATAAATATTTGCGATGATTCTGCCTAATGCCAGATGTTTGCGATATTCTAAATAACATTTAAATAAACAGAAATAGAGGACATTTCTACTAAACTGCAAATTTTCCTTGTCAGGCAAAAACCTTCAAACTAGCCCTTGTCATTGTGCGCTGTTTAAAAACCAAACATATTATAGAATTTTCCTAGTCCTCTTCAGTATCACTACTTAGCGCAACTTCCAGAAGGACTAATTATTTTCGTAGGTGTTCACAACAGATATCTGACAAAAGGTACTGTTGTACTCTAGTGCTTAAAGGGTAGAAGTTAAGGGGAAAAATAACACGGGGAAAGGTTAAAGGGAAAACAGAAGCATCCTTTATTTTTTAACCATTACCCTGAACTTTTGTCTGGTTTCTGCAAAAAGTTTTAGGACTACTTGGTAAAATTGGAGTTTTGTGGTGGTAATTACCGTACAAAACCGAATTTACCAGTAATTTAGTAGAGTTTGTTATGGTATAGTTAAAAAGTTAAGACTAGCTTTACCAAAATTACACCACTCTACGACCCGGCAACAATTGCAGAATGGGAAGCAGTTTTAATTAAGTATTTACCAACAAAATCTGAATTCAATCGAGGTTATGACTCAGCAAGTGATTCACCCGATGGTGAAATTGCAGCGCAACGTGCAATCACTCATAGAATCGAATATTATCAAGCCAAGTGATAGCATCTGGAAAATCGCTTTGCTCTATGGTAATGAATGGCAGCACTGGAAACAGGAACTGCTAGACTTTGGCTTTAGTATGCAAGATCCAGTTAGTGAACTGCTAGCTGTAGAAACTTGGGATGAAGAATAGGTAATAGGTAATAGGGAGTAGAGATTTTTAATATTCACCACTCCCTATTCCCTATTCCCCATTCCCTAAACTTTACAAGCAGCTAAAGCCGCAGCTAATTCCTTTGCAGTTTGGTAGCGATCGCGTGGTAATGGTTCTGTAACGCGATCAATCACATCTCTTAATTGGGAACTGATGGTGGGAACTTTTGCCACATCAAACCTGAAGTTGCGCCCCCTTTGGCGGTAATACTTGAACGGGTTTTCGCCTGTGAGCAGAAAAATCAGCGTTGGCCCAATTGCATACAAGTCAGATTGAGTCAAAGGTTGTCCTCGTTCTTGTTCAGGAGCGCAATAACCTTCTGCACCAATACGGGTACCGGGCGCTGTGCCAATTTCCTTAACTGCGCCAAAATCCAGCACTACTATGCGATTTAGTGAACTTCGCACCATTAAGTTGGCGGGTTTAATATCGCGGTGAATTAGTGGAGGTTCTTGGCTATGAAGATATTCTAAGATATCGCAGGTTTGGATCATCCAAGCGATCGCTTGGCTTGGCGTAACTGGCCCAGTTGTATAGACACGTTTCTCTAAATCTTGTCCGTGGATTAGTTCCATTGCCAAGTATTTTTTTCCGCCTTCGACAAAGAAGTCGTAATACTTGGGTATTCCCGGATGGTTAAGGGATTTGAGAGTATGTGCCTCCCGCTCAAATAATTCTTGAGCTTTGGCAATTTTTGCCATATCAGCATTCATTTGCTTCAACACCAGCAGTTGTGGGATACTCCCAATCTGACCAGCCCCATCCCAAGCGAGATAAGTAGTACCCATACCTCCTTGTCCGAGAGTTCGCAACACCTGATAATGGCGAATTTTCTGTTGCACTGAGAGAGGTTGACCGCAGTGGATGCAAAACAGATTGTTCGGGGAGTTCCCTTCATGCGTACAAGTGTATTGCCCTTGGGCTGAATAGACTGTTGCAACGGCGTTTTCTTCTGTTCCTTGTATTTGTTGTAGCGATCGCAAACCAGTCTCCAGTACTGTTAACTCCTGAATTTGGAATTGCAGTATTGGGCCTCCTTGTGCTAGTTGCAAAAGGGAATTATCTGGTAACGGACTCTGAATCACAAGGACACCGTTGAGGAAAGTCCCATTTGTACCCTGACTAATTAGCCGCCAACCACTGCCATTGTCGGCAGAATCAACGTGTCTCAGTTCTAGATGATGCCGCGAAACTAAACTATCAGTTAAAACAACGTGATTATCTGTTGCTCGACCAATCCGAATTATGGAAGAGTTCTCAAAGCACCACTGCTGGAGGGGCGTTTTCTGTTGCGGTTCTAAGAGAGTCAGACTAACCACAATACAACCTACAAGGTAAATGGATTAGGGAATGGGGGATGGGGTATGGGAAAATGGGAATTAGGCATTAAACTATATGTAAATTAGGTCTCAGCCCCTGATTTATAAGGGTTTAAGGTTAATTTGAAGATATATCTACTGGGAATTAGTGATTCTTTTTATTACCCATTCTCAATTACTCATTCCCAATCCCCATTTATTTTTAACTTTCCAAATTTGGGCGTACTTTTGCCCGAATAAGTATACCAGTAATGTTGTCGTGACCATTGTATTGGTTTCCTAAATCAATTAATTTGGTAACACCTTGTTCTAAGTTAGCGCCCGAACTAAGCAAGGGTTCTAAATGAGTCTGCCAATGGGTTTCTAGTAAATCATTATCTGATAGACCGTCCGATGCCAAAAGCAGAAGAGTATCTTCATTAATCTCAAAAAAGCCTACATCAGGATTAATCGAATTTTCATCACGAGGCCCCAAAGCTTGGGTAAGTTGGTAGGCATCCGGGCGGGCGTAAGCTATGCTTGCTTCTACTCCTCGGGTAATTTCCCGTTGCCCAACTTCATGATCTACTGTGACTTGTTCTAGTCCCCCCTTACGCGTCAAGCGATAGAGACGGCTATCTCCCACATGAGCAACTGCTGCTTGAGTATCTTGAATTAAGAGCATTACTAGAGTTGTACCCATACGCCCTACTCCAGAACGGGCATCTTGTTGATTGAGCTTGTAAATCGCCTCATTAGCTAAATAGACTGCCTCACGAATGCTATCTTCTGTTGGTAATTGATTGGCAATCCAGTGTTCTTGAAAGTATTGCCGTAGGGTGTTGACTGCTAACTCACTGGCTATCTCGCCGCCAGCATGTCCACCCATACCATCACAGAGAATATACAAACCATGCCCTTCTAGAACTCGACTTTTAGGGAACTCCAACTTTTGAATTTTGGTTTCAATACCAAAGTAGTCTTCATTGTGATGGCGTTGACGGCCTACATCTGTGCGTCCTGCATCTTCCAAGCTACTTAACTGCATCGCCAGCACAACAGTTGGCATATCATCAATTTTGCTAATGATATCTTCTGGTTCGTCTGATTGCGGCATAGTCGGCACAGTAGTATTGTTCTCCTTTATTGGGGGCAAAGTTGCGGTTCCTAGTGCTTCCAGTTCAATAGAGATTTCCTCCAAACGCGATCGCAATTGTGCGATCGTGTGAATCTTACCTACATCTAAATCTCCCAACATTTGGACTACAGAGCCAAATTGAGTGCGTTGAGACTGCCTAAATAGTGCTTGCCAAACTCGCCCCAAAGCTTGAATGGTTAACGGCTCCTCTGGAATAGCAGATGTTTGGGCTTCGGCATCTTCTGGGGACTCGCTGACAGATAGAGAACTTGATGATTCCACATACAATCTTTGTAGCGCCAGCGTTTGGTCTTCATCCAATCGCAAATTTGATAAATCTAAAAGGCTTTGACGACAATTTACTGGTTCCAACAATGCCCAAAGTTGGGTCATTTGATAACACCAGTGTAAAATTTTTAACGAACTTGTTGTCTCTTCTTGCCATAAGTCAACTAAAGGCTGCCAATTTGAGCGGTCTTCAATTATCACTACCTGCATATCCCCCTGCTGCCATGCATCGTGAATCAGTGGTATCTCGCGCTGATTTTGAGAGTGTAAGGCAATATAAGGTTTCGCAAGGTGAGGAATTCCAGTTGCATCTACTGATGGCGTTAGTAAATCGGATTGCTGACTTACTAGTATTGCCTCAATTGGTGATATTTGATACGGCTGGCAGTCTAGAACTCTCACACCTGTAACAGTAATGGTGGCAGTTTCCGTTTGGGTAGGTAGCGGATCTAACAATTGATAGCGCTCTTGGGAGTCTAAATAAGAGCCTAATGCATGAGAACTAAGGGATAGAGGAGATGACGAGGATATTGCTTCTTCATCTCCTTCTAATCCCACATCTTCCTCATTTGTCTTTACTCCCAAAGCTTCCCCAATCGTTTCTTTAGCAATAATTGCCCAAAACACTGTTCCACATTCCGTGCCACAGTTGTGACAAAGTAGTGCATTTACAGGTACATCTTCGGCGCTGCATTCAGGACAAACTTTGTGGGTCAGGGATGTGCCACAGCTTTGACAGAATTTATTGCTTTTGGGGTTTTCAAATTTACACTGAGGGCAAATCAGCATAGTGGAAGTTCCTTTATTCGCGCTCCAAGGTGCTTCTAGCCACTAAGATCAAAGGTGCCACAATTGGCTGTCCCTGACTAAAGTAGACCTACAAGAGATTGTAGTTTATCAATGAATTTTGGTGGCAGTATTAATTGTGACGCATATTAGATAAATATTTAATATATTGGCAACCAATTGCTTATGAATGGGGAATGGGGATAGGAGGCAGGAGGCAGGGGAGCAGGGGGGCAGAGGGAGACAAGGGGGACAAGGAAAATGAAAATAGCCATTCCCAATTCCCAATTCCCAATGTCAAGAGTTTGGCAATTCCGGGGGTTCTGCGTTAAACCATTTTTGATAAATTTGCTTGTAAGTTCCATTGGATAACAAAGTCTCTATACCTTTGTTTATTGCATCTAAATAGGGGGAGTCTTTAGGTGTAGCAATCCCGTAGTATTCTTCAGTAAGGAGATCGGCAACAACTCTGATGCCTTTTAGTTTGCCATTTTTAATCGCATACAAAGTTGCAAAAGCATCGCTAACCACAGCATCAACGTTGCCATTGAGCAAGTCCTGGAAAAATTCTGGCCCAGAATTAAAAGTACTAATTTTGGCGTTAGGGATGGTTTTGGCAAAATCTGCCCCAGTAGAACCAATTTGTACAGCGATTTTTTTACCTTTGAGACTGTTGAAGTCTTGAATATTTTGATTGTCTTCGCGGACAGCGATCGCTAGTCCGGCTTTAAAATAAGGTCGTGAAAAAGCAATTGTTTTCAGGCGTTCGGCGGTAATGGTGATTCCGCTAATTGCCGCATCAACTCTTTTAGCTTGCAAGGTCGAGATCATGCCATCAAAAGGTAGACTTTCAAATTGGACTGCAAAACCTGCTACTTTAGCGATGCCTGCGGCGGGCTGCGCCAACGCATTCATCAAATCAATATCAAAACCTTCCAAGTCCCCGCTAGCCTTTTGGATTTCAAAAGGGACAAAGGTGGGATCTGTCGCCACCCGAAGAGGTATAGCATCTGAGTTATTAGTAGGATAGAAATTTTTACAGGCAATAATCAGTAGCAGACAGCCTAAGCTTAAAATTAGCTGCTGCCACTTGAGGTTAAATAATTTCACTGTAGTAATTCCGTTCTATCAGTCAAGATTCACGATAGTTGTCATGATGTTATAAGAAAGAATACATCCGTCAGCAGCCACAATCCACCATGAATGCTGGGCGAATAACGAAACTTTCAGATCCCCACTCTCGTTAAAGGTTGAGATCGGAGGAAGCTTCCAATCTCAGTTTTCGCCAATTACCTTCTTGTGTGTTCTGTACTCTGACTTCCAATTTTTAATTACTTATGGTTTCTACAACCCCTGCTTACCGAATTACTGATTTGTTCGCCGAACGCGCAAAGAACCTTGCACCACCAACTTACGGTACAGAGTTAAGCAAAATCGTCACCGTCAGCTTTGCCTACGGTCTAGCCGATCCAATTCTCTTTCCTCACACTGACTTGGCTGCTGCAAGTGCCGTTGTGCTGGCAGAAGAGGCTCCGATCGCTCTCAATTACGGCCCGCCTTCCGCTCAACTGTATGAGCAAATTATCCTCCGCTTGCAGGCGAAGGGAATTGCTGCCGATCGCGATCGCCTAATCATTGGCTACGGTTCTGGTCAAATTCTCGGCTTGCTACCAGATGTGTTTGTGGAACCTGGTGATGTAGTAATTGTCGAAGGGCCAACCTTCTTGGGAGTAGTTACCAGATTTGTCCACGCTGGCGCACGCATAATTACCATTCCTGTGGATGAGTTAGGGATGGATGTAGATGCGCTAGAAGTAACATTGAACGATTTAAAAAAACAGGGCATCCGACCCCGATTTATTTATACTATTCCCACCTTTCATAATCCCACAGGTGCTACTATGCCGTTATTTCGCCGCCAAAAACTGGTAGCATTAGCGGCTGAGTATGGCGTTCTAATCGTGGAAGACGATGCTTATAGCGATTTGCGCTTTCGAGGAGAAACTATGCCCTCTCTGGCAACTCTCGACCAAGAAGGGTGGGTATTATATGTAAGTACCTTCTCGAAAATTATTGCGCCTGGTATCCGGCTAGGCTGGGCTTGTGGCGATCCAGCGATTATTGAGCGGCTGGCGATGTTCAAAAGTGAGGGGCCTGTGGGGCCATTTGTCAGCCATGTAGTTGCCCGCTATTGTGCTACAGGGAAACTAGACAATCACATTCAAGAGTTAATTGCCTGCTATAAACATAAGTGCAATTTGTTATTAGAAGCGATCGCTCAAGAGTTTCCCAGTGATGTAGTTGCTCTGCGTCCCGATGGCGGCTTTTTCGTTTGGTGTAAATTACCACCAGATATCAGCGCTAAAGCACTTCTGATGGCTGCCAGTGAACACGGCATCAGTTTTCTGCCAGGGACTCGCTGCTACGCCAATGGACAAGGGGATGATGCCATCAGGTTAGCTTTTAGCTTTCAGCCAACACAGAAGATTGTTGAGGGAATCGCTACATTAGGATCGGTATTGCGCGGATTGAGGTAATTCGTAATGACGCTCTCTATGAGATGCTCTTGCTAGCTTGCTTCTCCCAAAAATCGAGATTTGGAATTTGTTAAATATCAACCCAAATCTCAACCGTAAGACACTTTGGATTAATCTCCACACCCACTTGACATTTTAGCGATCACTTTAAGTTGTCACCAATCTAGGCAGTATAAGAACGAGGAGATTAGCCCTTTCAAGGTGGGTAAAAATATTTTTAACCTCTTTTCTCTGTGTTCTCTGCGTCTCTGTGGTAGATAAATTACTTTTAAACCGCAGAGACACAGAGAGCGCAGAGAGAAGAAAAGAGATTTTACAAGTCACCTTGAAAGGGCTAGAACTAGGAGATTTAGTTATTGACCAAATACCAATTTTGTAGCGCCAACCGTTGAATTTCGCGCCAGGGGATATTATGTTTTCTGGCTAATTCTGCACAATCTTCATATTCTGGCTGCACATTGGTTATAACTTTTTCTGGTGATTGTCCATTCCATGCTACTTTGACACGCACTTTGCCATATTCAATTTCCACTTGTTGAATTTCCCGTTGTAAAATGGCGCGTTGCTGAGTTGTTCGCCGAATACCCAAAGTTGTAGTTTCACGGAATATAACCGCTTCACAACTGAGTAAATTTTCTGGATGACAAATCACAGTCAGCAAAATTCCTGGACGGGACTTTTTCATGCCGATCGCTTGGGTAAAAACATCCACTGCACCAGCAGCAAACAAAGCCTCAAAAACATAGCCGATTGCTTGGGGATTTAAATCATCAATTTGGGTTTCTAGTACCGAGATAGTTTCTAAATTTGAGCTAGTATCTTCACAATTGCTGAAATTTGACTGTAAACTTGCGCTTTCGCCCAGCCAGAGGCGTAAAATATTGGGAATTGGTAAATTTATGGTTCCTGCTCCCAATCCTACCTGCTTGATAGCGATCGCGGGTGGTGAACCAAAATCTCTTACCAAAGTAGTAGCGATCGCAGCTCCTGTTGGCGTTACCAGTTCTCTATCAATGCCATTGCTATAAACTGGACAACCCCGCATTTCCCAAAGTTTTAATACTGCTGGTACTGGTACTGCCATTTGACCATGTGCAGCCCGAATAGTACCGCCACCAGTGGGAAACGCCGAGCAGTAAAGTAGGGGCCATCCTTCGTCATTACTCTCAATCCCCAACCAATCTAACCCCAGGCAAGTACCTACAATATCTACGATCGCATCTATAGCACCCACTTCATGAAAATGAACTTTTTCAGGGGAAATTCCATGCACCGCTCCTTCTGCGACTGCTAGCTGTCGGAATACCGCCAAACTCCAAGCTTCTGCCCGTGATGGCAACCCCGCTTTGAGAATCATCTGCTCTATTTCTGGCAGGTGGCGTGTGTGATGGTGATTGTGTTCGTGGTCGTGGTGGTCATGGTGATGGCGATCGTGTACTAAATCCACATGAACTTTAGTCGCCTGCTGACCATTCCGTTGGACAAATTCTGCTCTTAACTGATATTCCTGTTCAATTCCCAATCCATTGAGCTTTTCAATTAAATACTCCACAGGAACACCCAAACTTACCAAAGCACCCAGGCACATATCACCAGAAATTCCTGTCGGACATTGAAGATAAGCAATTTTATTCATAATAAATTAGTCATTAGTCATTAATCATTAGTCATTTGTCATTCTTCCCCAGTCCCCAATCCCCAATCCCTCTATGGCAAAAATTTTCTCAGTTCATCCGGATAATCCTCAAGTTCGCCGAATAGAGGAAATAAAGTCGGCGCTTTCTAGTGGCGCAGTCATGCTTTACCCTACTGATACAGTTTATGCGATCGGTTGTGATTTGAATGCTAAGTCGGCGGTAGAACGAGTGCGGCAAATTAAACAGCTAGCAAATGATAAACCACTGACATTTTTATGTCCCTCGCTTTCAAATGTGGCAACTTATGCCTTCGTAAGTGACACAGCCTATCGGATTATGAAACGCCTGATTCCAGGGCCATACACGTTTTTGCTCCCAGCAACTAAATTAGTACCGCGATTGGTGCAAAGCCCCAAGCGGAAAAGTACTGGAATTAGAGTACCAAACCATACTGTGTGTTTGGAGTTGCTGGCAGCTTTGGGCAATCCGATTATTTCAACTTCAGCACATCTGCCACCAGATGAAGCAGATAACGGCATGATTCGGATACAGCCAGAAACTGTTCAGTCACGGGTAGAGCTATTTGACCGTTTGGACAAGTTGGTAGACATAATTGTAGACACTGGCGAAGAACCTACTTATGAAGTCTCTACCATCTTAGATATGACCGGAGACGAAGCAGCAATTATACGGAGGGGTTTAGGTTGGGAAGCAGCAGCAGCATGGGTATAAGAATGAGACTTCACAGGCACACCTCTCCGTTTCGGAAATTGTGATAAAAGCAACTCCAGTTTTTAAATTGTCATATTTAAACGTGATGTCTATGACGGGCACAGATGCAATAACAGGATGGTGGTAACAGTAGGTACAGCAAGGGATTTGACAACTTTGAGAAAATGGTGGGTACATGAGTACTCGCGTCAATGTGGTGGCTTGTGAAAGAACCGACACATTGGCATAACTGTAACTCTCTCGTATTTCCTACAGTTTTATATATGAGCTTTAGATGTGAGCATTATATGGGGCAAGTCTTAATTGATAAATGCCCAAAGATCCTCCAGCCAAGGCTAGCCTTGATTGCTGTGTCTGCGTTGTAATTACGGTGCAATACTACTCCCTGGAAAAGTCATGAAAGCTAACGTCATCAATCTACCAAACTCTACACCCATTTTTGAAAACCACCTTTCGACCGAAGAATTTTCAGACAGCAGCGAAACCTTGATTGAATTGCTGTGTCAAGAAATGCAAGCACAAGTGAAAGCAGCACCCAGGTGCGTAGAAGCTTTAGCAAACCGCATAGCCGTAGAAGTAGAACGCATTTGCGATAAAAGCTCGCGTATCCAAACATCTGGGCAAATCAAATCCTGGCAGATTACGCTGGGAAGGCATCGGATGCAAAAGTGCTTACGTTACTATCAACTAGGTTCCAAACAAGGGCGGGTGGAATTACATAGTAATTTGGGTGCTATGGTTTACCGCCATGTAACTTTATCTGGCTCGGAGTTGGGCTTTGATGCTCGTTACAGCCTAATTGAAGATTTTTTACAAGCATTTTATATTGAAGCTATCAAAGCTTTCCGCAGAGAAAACGAACTACCTCACGATCACACACCGCGTACTCAGCTGCAATTAGCTGAATATATGGCGTTTACAGAACAGTACGCCAAACGCCGCATCAATTTACCTGGTGGTGCAAATCAGCAATTAATTATCCTGCGGGCCCAAGGTTTTGCTCGTCGTCAGCCGCAAGAGACTACCGTGGATATTGAAATGGCGGTGGAGTCTGCTAAGGGTGAAGAAGCAGAATCTTATCAGCGTAACTCGGCGGTGCAACAGTTGCGATCGCAGATGATTGCCCAAACTAATTTCGATCCATCTGAAGAGTCAGAACGCGATCGCGTCATCACTGAATTGATGAAATATCTGGAGTCTCAAGGTCAATCTGACTGTATGAACTACCTCAGCTTGAAACTTCAAGACCTCTCAGCCCCAGAAATTGACCAAATTCTCGGTTTAACCAGCCGTCAACGCGATTATCTCCAACAACGCTTTAAATACCACGTAGAAAAGTTTGCCAAACAACATCACTGGCAATTAGTACATCAATGGTTAGGCGCGGGTTTAGAGCAAAAGTTGGGTTTATCTTCCCAGCAGTGGGAAATCTTTGTGAATCAACTCACAGAACAACAACAGCAAATATTACAGTTGAAAACTGCAAGACAAACTGACCAAGCGATCGCAAAAACCATCAAATGCACCCCCAAACAGTTACAAAAGCGCTGGACTCAACTGTTAGAACTAGCATGGTCTATCCGCAACGGTCATACTGAAGCACAAACAGGTTGAAGCTAAGGTGAAATAAGCAAAAAACATTATCTAAGCCTATGACTGGGACGAGAAGCGCGAATTTAGCTTATAAAGTAAGTACAAAATCTCATTAATTTGTAGCGAATTCTTTGCGTGCCTCTGCGCTTCCCTCTGCGCCCCTACCCTGCGGGAAGGCAAAGTGCCTATGCGTTTAAATTTCACCCTTCAATTCGCCACAATCTTCCACAAATAACTCTTATCTGAATTTATCTCAATTACTAACTCGTTCCTCATCAAAATTATTAATACATTTGTATTTATTTAGTACAAAAATACCAATAATTTCCGATTTTTTACCCATTAATCCAACCTTGTTTACGTCAGAATAAAAAATTCATATTAAGAAACTGACCCTTTTTTACTACTTCTGTGAAATCCTATAATTAGTAGGACTTTTGGCAGAGGGATTTAGGATGGCTCTGACTCAAGGCGGACGGGCAAATAAGTCTGGGAATATTTTAGAAGGAAATGTTGAAGCAATCTTAAATGGACATAATTATTTCCAAGTAGGGAACTATGTCCCAAAAGAATTTATACTAAATGCTGCTTTATTACCAAAGCGCTATGGAAAAGAAATTTATATTGGAACTGGGATTTATCATACCGATTTGAAGGTTGATTTTTATGTTGTTGGCTCACCTGCAATGCCATCTGGTTTAATTTTCGAGTGCAAATGGCAAGAAAGCCCTGGTTCTGTCGATGAAAAGTTTCCTTACTTGAATATGAACATCCAGCACTATTACCCTGCACCAACTATCGTCATTTTAGGCGGTGAAGGTATGCGAGAAGGTGCCAGCAAATGGCTAAAAACAAGAGTTAATGATAACCATAATTTATTAGCAGTTTATAGCTTAGACAGATTTATTGCTTGGGCAAATAAAAATCTTTAAAAGATGTAATTAACAGTTCGTCAATCATGCCTCTATTTTTTATATTGGAGTTAATTGATCGGGCTGCTTTGATTTTGTAAGCTTCAAAATTGATATCTGTATAAATATTTCTAATAAATTCGCTATCAGAATTACAGACCATAACTTTAACACCACGACTTGCCAACTCTGCACAAGTATCTCTTAAAAGTTCTTGGTCTTTTTTACTAAAACAATTTTGACTATAAGCGGTGAAATAGCTAGTATCACTTATAGGATGATAGGGTGGGTCAAAAAATACAAAGTCATCACTGCTAGTTGCATAATTTAGGACTTCTGTAAAATCTGCTTGTTTAATTTCTGCATGAGAAAGCGCTTCTGATGCCGTTTGCAGTAAAACCTCAGAACAAATATTAGGATTTTCATATCTGCCTAAAGGCACATTGAATTTTCCCTGAGAATTGACTCGATAAAGACCATTAAAACAAGTCTTATTAAGATAAATTAGACGAGCCGCTTTTTCTATATCGGTGCCACCAGAGTTGTTTCTGACACTATAATAATAATCTTTATTATGTCGAATTTTATGCTCTTTCAATAGAGAAATTAATTCTTCAACACGATCTCTAACACAACAATAAGTGTTAATTAATTCGGCGTTAATATCAGTTAAAGTTGCTGTCTTTGGTTGAAGATAGAAAAAAACAGCACCACCACCTAAGAATGGTTCATAGTAATTTTTATAACTTTTGGGAAAATAAGGAATATATTGCTGTATCAACCTACTTTTACCCCCTGCCCACTTCAAAAATGGACGCGGGCTAGTTTCCTTGGGGATTTGAATTACCATTTACTTGCGATTTAACTGAAAATAATCGTGACTAAATAAAGCCAATATAACCGACGAGGCATATTTTATATTAGCTGGCTAATTTTCCGGCTGCATAGATTACAATTGAGTTGATAAAGCATATCAAAACAAACGTAAGTATATAACAAGGCAGTTTAGATTCAGATGTTTGACGGATTTTGGGATAACGTCTTTCGCTACCCCCGCTACTTAATTACTATAGTCTTAGGGCTGTTTTTGAACACCTTTGCGCCATTAGTGCCACTGTTGAAGCGCCCTGTTACCTTAATCGCCCTCTTAGGTTTATTTGTGAGCAGCCTAGTCTTTCTTACTTTCACCCTACGGGCAATGCTGGGCTTGAGTGCAATCTAGACTAGCGCTATATCGGGGCTATGCCCTACAGACGGTTGCTCTTGGCGTTGCTTTCGCTAAGTACTGTCTACCCAAATTGCATCTATTTTTGTCGTACAACCTCTGTCAGGAGGCGAAATTTTTATGGCTACAAATCGCCGGGTTTCCCGCGTTGCAGAACTGATCAAACGGGAAGTTAGCCAAATGCTGCTCAACGGCATTAAGGATGACCGTGTGGGTACAGGAATGGTAAGTGTGACTGATGTTGATGTTTCTGGCGATCTCCAACACGCCAAAATCTACGTCAGTATCTATGGTACAGATGAAGCTAAGGTAGAAACAATGGCAGGCTTAAAGTCAGCCACGGGTTACGTCCGCAGTGAACTTGGGGCGCGGGTACGGCTACGTCGTACACCAGAGGTCATCTTTCTCGAAGATCGTTCCATAGAACGCGGTAACAAGGTACTGGCACTACTAAGCCAACTCAATCACGATCGTCCGCCAGAAAATCTGTTAGCAGTAGAAGACAGCACAGATGAAGATGATGAATCATTTAGTGAATAAGTAACTTAAATAACAATGTAACTTCAGAACAATTAATCTCAGCAAATCCGCCAAACAGTTTACAGACGTGACTAGATCGCGTCTGTTTTAATGTAACCATAACCAACTTCAGCGATCGGTAGTTGCATCTATACGCTTGATGTTTGCCTTGGCTTTCGTCTTGATTCTACTAGGACTTACGCACAACTACACGCGGTAGGGGCAATACTCTGCGGGTACTCCGTTGGAGAATTCGTAGAGTAGCCGCTTCTCTAGAGATGCTTTGCATAGCTTGCTTCGATCTAGGAGTATGCGTCTACATGAATTGCCGCTAAGTGAAAATTATGGTTTTGGCTGTACCCTGTGGGAAGCTAACGCAACGGTGGCTTCAAATCTTAGGGGTTGAATCCCCAACTGATTTGCTCCTCCTGCCTTTACTCCACCCTTCTACAGATGTTGATCAAAAGAAAACTGTGTAATATTAGTGCTGAAAATAACTAAGCAATTGCAATTTTACTTAAGAAATTGTTAACAGATGATAGGGTAAAAGCCTTCGTAGTGTACTTTAGCCGTTATGTTTTGCAACAGTTTATACCGTAGTATCTGACAAATATTCTTGTGTTGTTTACCCTTAGATAAATACCAGCAGTTCTAGATCCGGCTTTAAGGTGATTATTTGATATGTAAGCGATTGCAATATGAATTCTTACCACCCAGCGAATCTTGCCTAAATACAGTAATGGCAAGACTTTCAGACTTGTTGCATAAAAACCATACAACCGCCATAGCAGGTTAAGTTAACTACTCGGAATTTTTTTTGTAAAGCAGATTTTTGATAAATGTCAGGATTCGTTGACTTTCTTAACATTTCTTGAGATAATTTCAGGATATCTAGCGTCAAAATAAAAATAGTTCCGTATAGCAAACTACAAAATACTAGCCACAAGTCTAATTTCTGTAATGTTTGTTCCTAATTATTAACGGGAACACTATCGTAAGTGTTAATTTGTGAGTAAAAACCATGAGTGTGAATACGGTGCCTTCTATCAATTACTACTCTCTCGATTTGATCCAAGACGAAGCACGTCGACTGGTGCAAAAGGGAATGATTAGCCGACAACAGCCAATATATACCCTTTGCCAATACATTCCAGCGAGAGAGTGGGTTTGCGTTGAATGTGAATTAGAGAAATGTGACTTTTTGTTGCGCGATCGCATTGGCGACCTAATTGGTCGTGAACAGTGGGACAACGACTAAATCAATGTTTGATTTCGGGTTTGGGGTTGGGGTTAATTTTCGATGTGTGGATGTCACAGTCAACGAGCCTACGCCCAATTTGGGGGATAATCTCTGGTTTTTAATGAGCATTGCCCCATAAAGAATCTTGCGTTTTTCATTAACACAGAAGCATTGGAGTCTTAATTTATATAAGTTTTCAAGTTAAAGAAGGCATCAGAACCATTTTTTCTGTATATCTGGTGCTACAGCTTGAGTTTAGTATGTAAATTCGGTGAAGCTCCTACATTGATCCGATAGAAGTGTAGGAACTTCACTTTTGACTCGCAATTGACAGCATCGCTTACTTTAGGGAAGCGATCGCTTGCTGTTCAAATGTAGAATCCGTCTGAAAAAGTTTGCTCAGTCGGGCTAACCGACACCAGTTGCGACAATAGAGGAAGCCTCCGCAAGTAACTGGCTCAATTTTCGCAAAATCCCAAATTTGTATAGGATTATTTGTTAAAAAATCTCTAAAAGCAGAGAAAAATTATATAAACGATTATTCGACCTGCTCTAAATATTGATTAATGTCTTCAATAATACGGGTAAGTTCAGCTTCAGTAGTCAGGCGGATATTGACGTTGCGGACAGTGAGCAAAACTTTGGCTGCGAAAGGCGTTGGCCAGATATTAGGATTACAGAAAATTTCTAAAAATACTTCACCCGTATAACGATATTCCATTGGAGGCTGGGGAGTGACTTTACCACCGCCAGGAGTGGGTTTAGCGGCGACAGCTTTCAGGCGCTCCATCAGTTGATCTGTCGCTGTCTTTAATTCTCGTGCTGCTTGGGGTGAAAAACTGAAGGAGATAGAACCTTCAATTAGGTTCAATGTTAGAGGAATTGAAGACATAAGTTTTTATTAAAGCTTATTGATAAGTACTAATCTTACCGGAAGAAGAGACGAAGCCGCCGAGATCGACGGCGGCGAAGCCCAATTTTTTGAGGATGCACCCCCAAGCGCTGATATTGTCGCCACACAGATTTACACGATCGGATTTTCCTTGGTTCTGCTGTATCAGGCTGCAAAGCCACCATCAATCTTCAGGCTTGCACCGGTAATGAAACCAGCTTCTCCACTGGCGAGATAGGAAACCATCTCGGCGACTTCTTCTGTTCGACCATACCGTTGGAGGGCAATCATACTTTTCATAGTGTCGGCAAAGGGCCCTTCCGCCGGATTCATGTCAGTGTCTATCGGGCCGGGTTGAATATTGTTCACCGTGATACCACGAGGGCCGAGATCGCGGGCAAGACCGCGTGTAAAGCTTGCAATTGCACCCTTGGTTAAAGCGTAAACGGAGCCGCCAGCAAAAGGCATTATGTCACTGTTGACGCTGCCAATCATAACGATCCGTCCGCCCTCACCCATGTGGCGGACAGCCTCCTGAGTTGCCACAAAGACACCCTTGATGTTAACCGCGATCAGCCGATCAAAATCATCCATTGAGAATTGATCGATTGGGGCTAAAGTGGCGACCCCTGCATTGTTCACAAGGATGTCAAGACGACCAAAGGCTTTCACTGTCTCGGCAACAGCGTTTTTCACGGCTTCGACATTGGCACTGTCAGCGCGAAGAGCCAGGGCTTTTCCACCAGCCGTTTCGATGGCAAGCACCACCTCGTCGGCTTTTTGCGGCGAGCTAGTGTACGTGAGAGCGACTGCTGCACCATCGTTTGCGAGACGTTTGGCGATCGCTGCTCCCAGACCGCGTGAGCCGCCTGTTACCAATGCCACCTTACCTGTAAGTTTTTTGGTACTCATAATATTCGTGATTGAAACTTGCCGTCTGAGGAAAATTGACCTTTGGAATTATATGGCTTAAGTTCTTACTCAAACTCGTAAGAGGATTAAATTTTTACTTATTACTCTGGCTTGTTAATTTATTTTTAGCGAGGGGAACGCGAAAATTTACCTCTAGGTTTACTAATTCCAAAACCTGTAAATATTTTTCGATTTTGCTGCTCAAATTTTGACTATTTTTTGAATGAAGCACAGGCTTCTTTATCCTTGTAAGGTAGTAAATAAAACTCCTTCACTCGTCAGTTATCCTAAGTAAGTACACACCACTGATGGTCGTCATAATATCTCTGGATACAATTTTGTTTGGAGTAACTAGATGTAGAAATAACAAAATTAATTAAAATATTTCTGGAATTAATGCTAAAAATATGCTGTTATTTATAAAGGCATTACTAATAACTATAAAGCTTGTAGCTGTTGTTAGCTATAAATAATCTCAACAGAATGGTAAAAAAGATAGAGCCTATAGAGAGACTTAATTCTTACTGCGTAAGACTTTGATACATTTTATTTGTGTTTATTTATGTTTTGAGTTCTACATTAGAAGTCATAGAACTTGATGTGATAAATTATCTATGGTTTACGATAACCGCGCCGAAGTACGAAAAGTTTTAATTATTACCCTACTACTCAACCTGTTTGTAATGGGATTGAAAGCACTTGTGGGTTACTGGACAGGTTCGTTGAGTTTGCTAGCTGATGCCTTGCATAGTGTGACAGATAGCGCCAACAACGTTTTAGGATTAATTGCAAGTAAATTTTCTTCTCCACAGCCCGATCGCGAGCATCCCTACGGACACCACAAATTTGAAGCTGTGGGAGCTTTAGGAATTGCCTCATTTTTAGGAATAGCCTGTTTTGAAATTCTGCAAGGGGCAATCGAACGAATTATCAAAGGTGGTGGTGAACCTGTGAGAATATCACCACCGGAGTTGTGGTTATTGCTAATTGTGCTAGGCGTGAATATTTTTGTGGCGTTTTACGAACGCGCTGTTGGTAAGCGGGTAGGTAGCTCAATTCTCATAGCTGACGCTACACATACCATGAGCGATATTTGGGTGACAATCTCTGTAATTGGCGGCTTGATCGGAGTTTGGCTAGGTTATCAATGGATGGATTTGGTGTTAGCTTTTCCTGTCGCCTTGTTGGTATTTTGGAGTGGCTGGTCAGTTTTAAAAGAAAATTTGCCTTGGCTTGTGGATCAAATGGCGATCGCACCAGAAGCAATTCATGCGATCACTACTTCTGTTCCAGGTGTAATTAACTGTCATGATATTGCTTCTCGCGGTGTTCTTGGTCGTCAGGTATTTATTGAAATGCATTTAATCGTAGATGCATCAGACGTAGAAACAGCTCACCACATTACCGAAGAAGTAGAAAGCCGATTAGAAGAAAGGTTCCGTCCAGTGAGGATTTTAATTCACGTAGAGCCACCAGCATATAAGTCTGAGCAAATTAGCTTTGAAACTGGAGTAAACTACCCGCCACTGACCTGAGTACAGGTACAGTGGGGGCTTTTAGAAGCCCTAGAAATATCAAACAAGCTTAGTTGCACGTACTCAGTCTTTTTCCCGACACGCACATCTAGCTTACAAGATAATCCCGAACCACGAGGCTGGTTTACAATTACAGCCCCAATTGCAGAAATATTTTTCGCGCCATTCAAATCAGCGTCACCAATCCACCCACAATGACCACAAACAAACTTCTTCCCACTGCGATACGATTCACCCTTCACAGGATGAATGTGCAAACAGTTGTGGCAAGTTTGGCTTGTATATCTTGGGTCAACAAACAATTCCTCCCGCCACCAATCCGAGTACAGATTTGGTGGGGGACTCCTTGCTATGAAAGTTGAAATAGTTGTGTTCACACAAGTGGAGTTGGAAATCAAATAGAGGGAAAAGAACGAAAAATAATTTTTAAAAGAGTTGATTTTCCATTAAGTTTATTATCAATTAACTGATACTATTGATAATAAACTCAAAACCTTGGCTACTAAGACTTGTATCTTACCAAACAAGGATTTTAGGACTTGTGTGTACACCATAGAGATGAGTTAATAGGTCTTACGGGCTATAACGTACATATTGACTGTTGTATAGTCTTCGAGTCCAGGAATTTTACTCAGAAAGCGAAACAACGGCATCAATTTGGAAGCCCCTTCAAAAGCATTTGTAGTCTCGCTAACAATCACAAATCCGCTTTTATCAAAGGCTTTCAGGAAGTCGCGGCGCTTGAGTTTATTGAGTCCAAGGTCATAGATCGAATGGCACTCGATTCCGGGATGGTACTTATTATAAGCTGCAACAACACGCTCATCGCCAATAATGAGATGCGCCCACGGTAGTCTGATGCGCTTTCCGATTGCGTGATATCCATGATCGCCAAAAGGACTGTAATAAAGTGGGCTAAAACCAGTTATCAGTAAGCCCCCTTCCCGTAGAACTCGTTTTATTGAAAGAAGAACTCGCTCTATGCCCATGATGTGTTCAAAAGTATCTTTGGAAATTACGATATCAACCTGGCCGTCAAGCGTCGTTAGGTTGTCAATATCCAAGTGATGAAACTCTATTCTGTCTGCAATCTCTGGGTAGCGTTCTGCGACGATATTGCGCGCAAATTCGATCCGGCTACTTATGAGGTCAAGACCGATTACCCGCCGCGCTCCGGAAATGGCTGCATCAATGCACAGTGCGCCATATCCACAGCCGATCTCAAGTACAACTTTACCGGAGAAGTCTGGACGACCGCCAAAGCGCCTCCAGTACATATCGGATTTTGTGACTTGTGCCTCAAAGTATTTTAGGGAAAATTCTTCATCTGGTACAGCAAAATTATCTTCAGTAAATTTGTAGTTTGCAGAGGAATCTGTAAAAGTTTCTTGACTCATGAGTTAAACTGTCAAATGACAATACAGGCTACATTAGTTTATACATCACATCAGTAGCAATAGCAATTGATACTGTTATCCTGGTAAGGAACAGTGAGCTTTCGGACAGGAGATAATGCTGAAGCCTTTGACTTAGAGTGTTTATGGAATAAGGTAAGTATTATTGAGATTATTAAAGTGGTAATGTTTATTTGATTAGTGTCACGCAAATTTGCGCTCAAAAATATTCTAATTTTGACTAAAGGCGAAAATTTTACTGACAACAAAATTCGTGTTTCAGTCTTGTTCAAGGCAATAATCGCACCTTTTGGTTTTATTCAAGTAGTGATCGCTCATAAACAAAGGAAAAGAAAACTCATTTGTAGAGTTTAGAATCTTTGTCAAACATAATATCGCTTCAAATCGAGCAGATTCAAAAAATGAGAGAGCGGAAAGTTAACAAGTCAAAATTCAAAATCACGCTCTCTACAAGATTTGTATTAACTCTCATAAGAAGCAACCAATTCTGCGACGATCGCAACTAGTTCTCCGGGATCGACTGGTTTAGGTACATGAGTCTGAAAACCCGCTTCCAAAGCACGGCTACGATACTCGCTATCGCCATAAGCAGTTAAAGCGATCGCAGGGAGTTTTTCCCAAATATCAGGCTTCAGCGCCCGGATCTTGCGGATAAGGGTGTAACCATCTTCACCAGGCATAGCAATATCACAAATTAAGACATCTGGCTGCAACTCAGGTAGTACTTTCAATGCTACCGCCGCCGATGGAACTGCCATAACGGTGGCTCCATCAGCTTCTAACACGGTAGTAATGTAAAAGCGGCTATCGTCATCATCATCAACGACGAGGATGTTTAAGCCAGCAAGGGGGAGAGGAGGTTCCATAACATCTCCATAAATGTTTATCAAATGAAAGTTATTTCTAATGAGCTGCTGGTTTTTTGTCTTTTACCACACCCTTGATAATTTTACTGCGATCGCGCCTATTCTCCTAGACAATAATTCAATTCATCTAGCCACCATCTAATTGATGGTTAATTATTCGCTGGAATTTATAATTCTTGACTGGATAAAATTATATTTGTGTTTAAATTCATTTATATTTAGAAATTCACTTTCACAAATAATTTATTTTACAAATTTATTTTGATAATCGCTGCCTATTTTATTACGAAAAACTTGCGATTTTGCTGGGGCTTTTAAATTTAGCAACTATGACATTTTGCTAAAAATCTAAAAACATCTAGATTGCATAAATTAAATCAAGCTCTTGTAGGGTGGGCATCCTACCCGCCATAACTATTTAACGCGATGTGCAACTTATTCTTAGAACCCCTCTCCAAACCTCTCCCCGAAACGGAGAGAGGCTTTGATTATTGCTCCCCTTCCCTTGTAGGGAAGGGGTTGGGGGTTAGGTTTGAAAGAAAGTTGCACACGGCGCTATTTAAGTTAAATGTAGAGTCAATACTGCTCGATTAAGCATTTTTAACTCGGAATCGGGTTTGGGGAAAAGGTTAAAGGGTAAGGGTTAAAGGTTTTTTCTTTCCCTTTTCCCTTTCCCCTTTTCCCCTTAACCGAGAAGTATTGAAATGTAGAGTAGCTTACCAAAGCTATAGCCAAAAAAATAGACAATGCCAAAACTAAAAACGAGTCAGCTCGGCATTGCCATTTAAAATATGTGAATCTAAATTACTGCAAAGAACCTGAATAATCAGAAAGAGTGATGAGCTTTTAGTTAACTCAACTCAAAACTTAATTACTCCCATTCAATGGTTCCAGGTGGCTTAGAGGTGATGTCATAAACCACACGATTCACCCCTTTTACCTCATTCACAATCCGCGTGGAAATCACTTCCAGGACATCGTAAGGGACTCTGGCCCAATCAGCAGTCATGCCATCTTCACTGGTAACAATTCGCAAGACAATGGGGTAAGCGTAAGTACGTTGATCGCCCATAACGCCAACACTACGGATTGGCAGCAATACAGCAAATGCTTGCCAGAAATCATGATACATACCGCGTTGGTTAATTTCTTGCCGCACAATCAAATCAGCATCGCGCAAAATATTTAACCGCTCTGATGTAACTTCTCCCAAAATGCGAATTGCCAAACCAGGCCCAGGAAAAGGTTGTCGTTGGACAATTTCTTCTGGTAAACCAATGGAACGCCCAACTTTGCGGACTTCATCTTTAAATAATTTCCGCAGTGGTTCCACCAATTTAAATCTTAGGTCTTTCGGCAAACCGCCAACATTGTGATGACTCTTAATTTTTACCGCTACCCGTTCACCAGTTTGGGGATCAACATTGGTGTCAGCAGATTCGATGACATCTGGATAAAGAGTCCCTTGAGCTAAATAGTCAAAATGACCAAGGCGCTTGGAGGTTTCCTCAAATACGTTGATAAATTCGTGTCCGATGCGGCGGCGTTTTTCTTCAGGATCTGTAACACCAGCAACCTTAGCTAAAAAGCGATCGCGCGCATTCACATACTCTACAGGAATGTGAAACTGCTCTTGGAACAGCTTTACCAATCGCTCTGGCTCATACTTTCGCATAAAGCCTTGATCGATAAACACACAAGTTAGTTGCTCGCCAATCGCTTTATACAGCAAGAACGCCAGGGTAGAAGAATCAACTCCCCCAGATAGTGCCAAAAGCACTCGCTTCTCCCCAACTCTGGTGCGAATTTCCCGAATTGCCTCTTCAACAAAAGCCGCAGTTGTCCAAGTGGGTTCGCAATCGCAGATATGGTAGACAAAATTACGAATTAATGCTATGCCACCAAGAGAATGTACTACCTCTGGATGGAATTGAACCCCGTAAAGTTTCCTTTCGTGGTCGGCAATGGCAGCACAGGGGGTATTTTCTGTATGTGCCAGCAATTCAAACCCTGATGGCATTTGGGTAACTGAGTCTCCGTGACTCATCCACATAGTAGTGCCATCTTCGACGTTAGTAAGTAAATCTGTGGGATCATCAATATATAATGATGCTTTGCCGTACTCACCTCGGTCAGCCTTTGCCACTTCACCACCGAGTTGGTTCACCATTAGCTGCATCCCATAGCAAACACCCAAGACGGGTATTCCCAAATTCCAGATTTCTGGGTCACAATGGGGAGCGTTGTCACCATAAACCGAACTCGGCCCACCAGAGAGAATGATTCCCTTGGGATTGAGTTGGCGCAATTGTTCAGAAGTAGTGCGATAGGATAAAACTTCAGAGTATACTTGAGTCTCGCGGATGCGACGGGCAATCAATTCAGAATATTGAGAGCCAAAGTCCAGAATTATAATTAATTGGCGATCAAGTCGCCCAACATTTTCCAATGTTTGGGGCGCTTGTTCTGTCGGTAGAGTCACCACTGTATTCATGATGGAAGTGTTATGTCTGTTAAGGATAGATGCTTTATGGTCTATGGTGATGCTATTATTCAGCCTGCTTAGGCTGATAATGGTATAGAAGCCCTAGACAAACGCGAGGTTATGTGCGTTGGTCTAGTCCCGGAGCTAGAGATGGTATGAAAACGATAAACTTACCCTAGAGTGGTTACTTAAAAGATTATTTATTTGGATTGTTTACGATTATTCATAATAAATTAACATAATTTTCCCATCAACAGACCAGCAGTTTTACTCTTCACGATAATTTTGCGATCGCGATCAAAGAGAATTGAGCCACAGACTGTAACCTCTGTGCCCCTTTCGCTATGGCTTTGGATGTATTCTTGGGAACGAACATCGATAGTTTCTGCGATCGCACTGTAAACTTGATTTACCCAATTACTACCATTTGCAGCATCTAGCGATTTTAGGTATGTTAGGGCAGCTTCGGCGGTAGCACTATTAAATACAGCTTCGATATCTGGTGATTTTAAACCTGCGATCGCACAGTGCGCGGCCAAAATTTCCCGCCGTCCATCAGCCAAGTAGTGATGGGTGTGAAAAATTCCCCCCGCCAGTTTCATCAGCTTACCGTGATAGCCAAATAATAAAATTTCTTTCACGCCTAGCACATCAGCTTCTACTAACATTGGGCCGAGCCAGTTAGCAGTTTTGACCAATTGTTCGGGATTAATCCCTAGTTTACGCGCTAAATCTAGTCCATTCTCGCCGATACAGAATACTAAACTCTCAAAACGATTGGCTTTATTTTGTAATTCCGCTCGAAAAACTGCAAGCTGATCTGGTGTACTTAAGGGTTGAGAAATGCCGGTTGTGCCTAAAAGCGAAAGTCCTTCAACCACACCAAAAGCAGAATTTGAAGTCCGAACAGCTAGCGATCGCCCTTCAGGTAAAATAATCGTCACCGTGATTTTTTCCCCCGGTGCTAGCATTCGTTGCAAGTTTTCTTTTAAAAGCCTTTGAGCATAAGCATAAATAGCAGGTTTGTCATCAGCATTCGCCTGTCTGCCAATCCCTTCCCCACCTTTAATAATTACAGTCTCACCCTGTTCTCGCCACTCCACCAATGCCCAAATCGGTGTATCTTTAGTCAAATCGAGATTATCGCCGGGATCGCTGCGGGTAATTGCTAAAGCTGTATTTTCAGATAATCCTGCTACCTGTTCAATGGGGATTTCGGCGATTTGAGTCGGTTCAATCAAATCTACAGACGCTAGAGTTAGGGATTTGCGATCGTGTAACCAGTGTAAAGCTGCAACAGCAGCAGCACACGCAAAAACCGGGAGTGTGTATCCAGAACGGGACATTTTGTAAATTGAAAAGTCAAAATAATTCTTCAAAATCGAAGACAGTTTTAGACGGCAATTTAGACTTCAACTGTAGCTTACTTGCTTCAAGATAATGGCTCAGTTCATCTGCGGCAGATGACTTTCGCATCCCAACGACTATTAACGACTTGTGAGATGTAGAAGGTAAATGCACGTCGCGAGGCAACTCTTAACAATCTCTTGTCACCTCAATATTTTCGGCAAGAATCAAGTTCCTGCACTAGTATCAAATAATCCTGGGAACTCCTTGCCAAAATCATACTCTTCATTATGAGTTTCACTAATATGCTGTGACACTAAATCTTTGGACGATAATTCTTCTTTATATTTCAGAAACTCGATAAAGGTTTTGACTACATTAACTTGATCCAACGTTAGATTGTGGATATCTGTAATAACAGAATCACGTACTTCATTAATATCCATGCTAATTTCCTTATTCACAACAACTTGTCCTCTAAGTAAAAAGGTCATCCTGAAGTTTGATCTTGTCTACTGTCATCTTGCCTATTTTCACCAGTTTCTATAACCTGCTCAAGACTAAACTCTTTTATTAAATCTAGATACTGCTTTCCATCTTGAGTAATACGGATACATTCAGTTATAGCTTGCTCGTACTCTGGAGCAGTTATCAAAGCTTTAAGCAGTTTAGAGATAGATTTATCTGGATACCTCTCTGCAAATCCAATTGCACAGATGTGCCTTAACTCCCTTGCTAATGAATAAAGGCTAGACTTACCTTTAATTAAATAAGGCACTTTATGCTTATCGTATTCTTCTAATCTCTTTAGATGTTCTAGTTCAAATTTATCAACGACTGTTCTGGTAACAAATTTTAGGGCAAATTTCTGCCTTTCCTGTATTTTTCTAATTTCTTCTTGCTGAATTGATAATATTTCAAGTTGTTCTCTTTGAAGATCAATTTGCTTTTGTTGAAGCTTGTCAAGCTCGTCTTTTTGTTGTTCTTGCTTCGCTTCTATTTTTTGAAATTTCGCTTGGAGTTTAGTACCATCAATTGAGAAATCTTCTAACTTCTCAATTAAACCAGAGTTGAATATCAACAATACAGCAAATAGCAGTATGTGGGAATTTTCAACCTTGTTTATTTTTATTTTTGTAGGTATAAAAATAGAAATTATTAGATAGATTAAACCTATAATGGAAACGGCTTGTGATATCCACCATGTAAGTTTTTTCACATCTCTGTTATGACCATTTTTATGTGTATTCAGATGGTTGCTATTCTCTTCTAAAATAGCCTTTTCAGTTTTCAATTTCTTGATTTGCTCCTTTAAATCAGAACTTATTGAAGTTATTTCCTCTGCCATAAATCGCTCATTTCAGATTGTTGTATAATAAGCTGCTTCTCACGATCGCCAGCAAAAGCAGGACACGCTTTGATGTCTTCGGAAGTTAATTCAGAAAAATCCTCTAGTATTTCTGCTTCAGTCATTCCACCAGCAAGATACTCCAAAATATCATAAACAGTTATTCGCATTCCTCGGATACAGGGTTTACCACTGCGTTTTCCAGGCTCAATCGTAATAATTTCGTGGTAATTCATAAATTAGTCAAGATATTTGTTTAATCTATGAGGGTTGCTTGAGTCAGCCTACCAACTAACTTAAGACAAAATTTTAGTTAGACTCCCACTTCTGATAATAAAGCTTCCATAGCTTCCCAAGAAATTCCTTGTTGAATATAACGGGGTGCTTCAGGATTATAAGGACTGGCTACTCGATCAATATTGAGGATAATTGCCCCATCTGGCAAAACTGGTACATCTGCATCAAATGCTGTGGGGCGCATCAAAGAACTGGAAAAGCCTTTGAAAATAGCAATTGTATCTTCCCCATCGGCAATTTCCACTGTTACAATCAAGACTTCTTTGGGGCGTTTAGCGGTGTATTGTTCTAGCCGCTTACCAATGGAATTCATTTTTTTACAGTAGGGGTATATGACGTAGCGACAGTTACTGTGGTGTGGCTGAACGTCCCTGCTTGCCAAGCTTAATCAGAACAAAATAGCTTAAGTAAACCACATAAATTACTAAACTAGTTATGCCAAGAAAACCTAAAAACTCAGCTTTGCTATTAGCATGAAAATATTCTTTGAATAATAACGGGATCTCAAACCAGACGCGACAATAAGCAGTCTTCATTACACTGGCAGAAAAAGCACAACCCAAAAATGGGATCAACGCTAGTGTACCCAAAATACAATAAACAGTTGTAGCCCAGCGCCAAGAGGTAAAAATAAATTTCAAAACTCCACTGGTTTGATACTCAATTTCATCATTGATATCTACCCAGAACCACAGTGAAATTGGGATTAAAATCTGAGCCATCAATCCAGAGATAAAGCTAACTGGATACTGGGCAATCATTAAGTAAATCGTGATTGCCACCAAGCTTGATACTTTCCAGTATATAGTCAATAAGCGTTGTATAGCTTCTGCTTTTTGCACAAATGCCCAAATTAAAAGAATTAGCGGAATAATTACCAAGAATAATACTGCCAGTCGGTAATCAATCCAGACGAAAGGGCGAAACCAAACGTTATAGTCCATAGTTTTTCTCAAACGATAAATAAAACAATTTAAACTAAGAGCAAGTATCCATAACTGACAAACTTGTAAGCTATTAGCTAGCTAGTAGTCTATCTATATTACAAACAGTTTAATCAAAGCACAAAATCTAGCCTCAAGACTGCGCTCTAACTTCTTGGTGGAAGCAAGTGGCTACCCAACTTATACCATTTCACGCAGTTTCTACTATAAACACGTTTGTAGGGGCATACAGATGTACGCCCCTACAACCAATTTATGCCTTGCAAAGATTTTTGGAAAAATTTTTAAATGGTAAGTTGTTTAATTTACTTTCCTAAATCTATCAATTTGGCAAAAAAACAAGCAACTCAAAGATCCTCAACTTAGATTTTACACTTACCTGTAGTAGCGTCAGGGAGCCTGTTAAAAGACCACTTAGCAGCTATATACTTGATACTCGCGGACAAAATCCCCATTTTTTTGGGTGTAAATGTTTCCTTTTAAGATAAAAAATCTCAAAGCTTAACCTTGATACATCCGTAACTCCAGATATTTCACCATTTTTTTGTCCATTGGAGAAAATAATGAAAGAGGGAGAGTACGGTTTTAGCCGGAAGTAGCGTAAAAGTGCGAAATCTCAGTAAGTAAATCTTGGTTGCTTAGTAACAAACGAACAAAAAATTCACTTGTTTAAATTTCTAGTCGTCATAAACCCGGCATTCAATTGCATCTGGGTTGTCATCACAATACTGTTCTAGAGAATTTTTGGGCTTGCTTTGGCGCTTGTGAGAAGCTTCGGCTTGTAATTCTTCTACTGCATCCCAAGCAGCAGCACATTCTGGTGAACCGCTACCGTTAATGTCACAGACAGTACGCGCTTGTTCTACTTCTTCTTGGATTTTCTCTTGGATGTCGCTTGTTGCTGTTTCTTGGATGTTGGTCATTGCTTTAGTCTCGTTGTGTGTTGTTAATACTAGTATAGAAAAACTTCAGAAATGGCAGATTTTAGCTTGATTACTAACCATTCTAACTATTCAGTTCATAAGTTAGTACTTTAGCCTATTGATTTATAACCAATATAGTAAACTGCCGCATCTATAATGCATTCATCTTTATGTTTTAAGATTTTGTGGGATTAGTACCATAGATAAACAATCATACAATATATTTAGATGCATCTATTAGGGAATGACAACCACAGCTTCTTGGATGGAGGAGACAAAAGGCTGGCACTAATTCTTGTAGGATGCAATTCTTCCCAAAATAAAAATACATCAAAATCTACTAGCACAAAAAGAGAAAGAAGCTCAAAACTCATGGCAGACCAAATGCAGTGGGCAAATGCCCTATCAACCCGTCATTCTCTGGAAGCCGCCGTTACAGATGTGGTGGAACGAGCTGTCTCATCATTAACAGCACCTGCGGATCTAGGACTGGTATTCATTTCGTCTGCTTTTACGAGTGAGTATTCTCGATTGTTACCCTTGTTAGCTGAGAAACTTTCTGTACCAGTGCTAATTGGCTGTAGTGGTGGAGGTGTGATTGGGACGACAGTTAACGGAGAAACCCAAGAACTCGAAGCAGAACCAGCTATTAGCTTGACTTTAGCACATCTTCCAGGGGTGAAGGTTCAAGTTTTTCATGTTGTTGCTGAAGAATTACCTGACTTAGATAGTTCTCCTGATGCTTGGGTTGATTTGATTGGTGTGCCAGCATCACCAACACCCCAGTTTATTTTGCTGTCTAGTTCCTTCGCCTCTGGAATCAACGATTTGTTGCAGGGATTGGATTTTGCTTATCCAGGATCGGTGATCGTGGGGGGACAGGCTAGTGGTGGAGGTATGGGTGGTCGTGTTGCCCTATTTTGTAATGAGACTGACGGCGAGGAATGTCAAAGTCTGTATCGTGAGGGTACTGTTGGGATAGCTTTGACTGGCAATATTGTTTTGGAAACGATTGTAGCCCAAGGATGCCGACCAATTGGCAAACCATTGCAAGTTACAAAAGCCGATCGCAACATCATCTTAGAGTTAGATGAGCAAGTACCGCTAGTAGTATTGCGAGATTTGATTGCTAGTCTTAGCGAACACGAACGAACTTTAGCACAGCACTCTTTGTTTGTTGGTGTGGCGATGGACGAGTTTAAGCTGGCTTTGCAGCAGGGAGACTTTTTAATTCGTGGTATTCTTGGGGTCGATCCAACAGCTGGAGCGATCGCAATTGGCGATCGCGTTCGTCCTGGTCAAAGGCTGCAATTCCACCTCCGCGATGCCCAAGCCTCTGCTGAAGACCTAGAATTACTCCTTCAAAGTTATCAAACCCAACGAGAATCTGAACCCTCTGCCGTCGCTGCCTTAATGTTTGCCTGTCTGGGACGAGGCGAAGGACTCTATGGTAAACCTAATTTCGATTCTGAATTATTTCGCCGCTATCTCAGCGATATTCCTGTAGGTGGCTTTTTCTGTGGTGGTGAAATCGGCCCTGTTGGTGGCAGAACTTTCTTACACGCCTACACTTCCGCATTTGGAATTTGTCGTCAAAATCAGTTATGAGTTATGAATTAAACTCCTCACTCTCTAGTAATACTATCTGATTTGTGAAAATTCGCAGTATCCAAATCCCCAACTTGTTTAAGAAGTTGGGGATTTAACTTTTTACGAATGGTTTAAGCTAATCAGCATTCAAGTTGCATAATCAGGGCGGGCAAGATGCCCACCCCACAAGATATTGAGAAAATTTTCATCTGCAAATTAGAGGTGTTTTAGCTTATGAATGTTTAACATTTAACTGTCCTTCTATATTTGCAGATATATATCGAGATAAACGCTCTGAATACTTGTCTATATAGACAAATATATTTTTTGTATAGGCTAGTTTAAATATTAATTTATACCTTGTATTCTCTAACAAAAAGCTCGATGATTGATTGAGGAAAGACATAGCTATAGGTTGGCTAATAATAATGTCAATATAATTCATTATTTTTTCTGATTCATCGCCCGAAAATATCTGATATTTCTCTGAAATTTATTCATGTCGGAGTTGAAATAATCCAATGCTAGAAGGATTGATTCAAATTGCATTAACGCTACTAATTATAGTAGCAATTACTCCATTTTTTGGGCGCTATATGGCGCGTGTATACCTAGAGCAAAGTACTTTTCTCGACCCAATCTTGAATCCGGTTGAGCGAGTGCTTTATGCTTTAGTCGGTGTTAAATCCAAAGAAAATATGACGGGCTGGCAGTATGGGCGGGCAATCCTGTATAGCAACGTAGTTATGGGGTTGCTGATTTTCTTTATCATCATGAGTCAAGGATGGTTGCCCCTCAATCCCACGGGGATAAAAGCCCCAACTTGGGATACAGCACTGCATACTACCATTTCCTTTATTACTAATACCAACCAACAGCATTATTCTGGTGAAACCTACATGAGCTATGCCAGCCAAATGTGGGGGCTGGGTTATCACATGTTCACCTCTGCTGGCACTGGTTTGGCGGTAGGAATTGCTTTTATTCGGGGATTGACGGGTAGATCGTTAGGCAACTTTTATGTAGACCTAATTCGCTCGATTACCCGAATTTTACTGCCTATTTGTATTGTGGGTGGGATTGTGTTGATAGCTGCTGGCGTTCCAGAAACTCTGGCGGGTGCAGTTGTATTCCCTACCTTAGAAGACCCGAATATTAGTCAAGCGATCGCTCGTGGCCCTGTTGCCCACTTTGAAATTATCAAGCAATTAGGGGAAAACGGCGGCGGCTTTTTTGCTATTAACTCAGCACACCCCTTTGAAAATCCCAGTGGATTTACTAATTTAATTCAGATTGTGGCAATGCTTTCCATTCCCACGTCCCTGATCTATACATATGGTTTGTTTGCCAATAACACCAAACAAGCCTGGTTACTCTACGGTATGGTCGGTGTAATTTTTCTAGGATTCCTGATTGTCACTGCCATTGGGGAATATAACGGCAATCTGGCTGTAAATGCGCTTTTGGGCAGTCAGCAACCGAATTTAGAGGGGAAAGAAGTCCGGTTTGGTTGGGCAGAATCGGTATTATTTGCGGTAAGTACAACCGGAACCATGTGCGGCGCAGTCAACAGTCTCCACGACTCCTTTATGCCCGCCGGCGGTTTTATTTTTCTTTCTAATATGTTCCTGCAAATTATGTGGGGTGGACAGGGTACAGGAACAGCTTACTTATTTGCCTATAGCATCCTGGCGGTATTCGTCACAGGTTTGATGGTGGGACGCACACCAGAATTTTTGGGACGCAAAATTGAAAAGCGTGAAGTCGTACTTGCTAGCTTCTTGATTTTGCTAGTTCACCCGATCGCCATTTTGATGCCAGGGGGAATCGCCTTAGCTTTTCCTGACCAATTGGCAGGAATTAGCAATCCCGGTTTCCACGGCTTTTCTCAGGTGATTTACGAATATGCCTCAGCTGCTGCGAACAACGGTTCTGGTTTTGAAGGTTTAGGCGATTCACAACCTTCTCCTTTTGCGATCGCTACAGGTACAGCAACAACTACAACCGCTTTGTGGTGGAACTTGAGTACTTGCTTCAGTCTACTAGCTGGACGCTATATCCCAATTTTAGGTTTGCTGTTATTAGCAGATAGTATGTCTCGCAAGCAAGCTGTTCCTTACACCACTGGTACATTACGAACTGATACCGGACTATTTACAGGCGTTACCGCAGGCGTAATTTTAATCCTGGGCGCACTCACATTTTTCCCAGTGCTGGCATTAGGCCCCATCGCTGAAGCCTTTTTTATTACCAAAGGTATCGGCTAGAGAGTAGGAGATGAGGTACAACGCCCCATTCCCAATACTTCGACTCCTTTCGACTTCTCTGCGAGACGCTACACGAACGCTCAAGGCAAGTCGCTCAGTACAAGTGCCCAATGCCCCATTCTCAAAATTTAATGTATGCCAATTACTACTGATTCTCCTTCGCCCCGTATTCCATCTGGAACTCGTGACTCGCGTAAGCACACCCCCAAAACAGATATGCGGGGACTTTACCAAAGGGCAATTCGTGAGTCATTTGTCAAACTCGATCCGCGAATTACTGTCAGAAACCCAGTTATGTTTGTTGTTTGGGTAGGGACAATTGTCACCTTTCTTGTTACCCTTAACCCAAATCTGTTTGGCACAGTCCAGGCAGATATCAACCAACAACGTCTGTTAAATGGGTTGATTACCTTCATTCTCTTTTTCACCCTCGTTTTTGCCAACTTTGCCGAAGCCGTAGCTGAAGGACGTGGTAAAGCACAGGCTGATTCACTGCGATCGACGCGATCGGATACGATCGCTAACAAAATCCTCCCTGATGGTTCCATACAACAAGTCAATTCTACGGAACTGCGGCGGGGCGATTTGGTCAAGGTGGTTGCAAATAATATGATTCCCGCCGATGGGGATGTAATTAAAGGCATTGGCTCAGTAGATGAGTCTGCAATTACTGGGGAATCGGCCCCGGTATTGAAGCAACCAGGTACAGATATTGCCAGTTCGGTGACAGGAGGTACACGCCTACTCTCTGATGAGTTGACAATTCGTGTTAGTGCCGATCCTGGTCAAGGCTTTATCGATCGCATGATTGCCCTGGTAGAAGGGGCACAACGCACCAAGACTCCCAACGAGATTGCTTTGACAGTATTGTTGGCAGTGCTAACGCAAGTGTTCTTGATTGTGGTGGCAACTATGCCGCCCTTCGTTGGCTACATCGCTAGTTTTATCACCACGGCCTTTGGCGTTGACGCAGGAAACAGTTTGCGGGCGGGTGCTAGCGTTGCGATTCTTATCTCACTATTAGTAGCTTTGATTCCCACAACTATTGGTGGATTGCTCAGTGCGATCGGTATTGCAGGGATGGACAGGGTTGCCCAATTCAACGTCATTGCTACCTCTGGTCGAGCAGTAGAAGCCTGCGGCGACATCAACACCTTGGTGCTGGATAAGACGGGTACAATCACCTTGGGTAATCGGATGGCTGATGAGTTTATTCCTTTGGATAATCACTCACTAGAAGATGTGGCGCGAGTTTCTCTAGCTGCTAGCTTGTTTGACGATACGCCAGAGGGCAAGTCAATTGTGATCTTGGCAGAAAAGTCCCAGGCTGCGGTAGACTTCAACATCGACAAAGCCGAAGGTGTGGAATTTACCGCCAAAACCCGGATGAGTGGCACGAATTTACCCGATGGCAAACAAATTCGCAAAGGTGCAGTGGATGCCATTAAGGGATTTGTCCGTTCTCGTGGCGGTAACGTTCCTGATGATATAGACGCAGCTTATGAGCGAGTTTCCCGGTTAGGCGGTACACCTTTAGCTGTTTGCCAAGATGACAAAATTTATGGTGTGATCTACCTCAAAGATATTGTCAAACCTGGTCTGCGGGAACGGTTTGACCAACTTCGCCGCATGGGTGTTCGCACCGTTATGCTCACAGGTGACAATCGAATTACCGCTTCGGTAATTGCTGAAGAAGCTGGGGTGGATGATTTTATTGCCGAAGCGACTCCAGAAGACAAAATTGAGGTGATTCGCTCCGAACAATCTCAGGGTAAATTGGTAGCAATGACTGGTGATGGTACTAATGATGCCCCTGCTCTCGCTCAAGCAAATGTGGGTGTGGCAATGAACTCTGGGACGCAAGCTGCCAAAGAAGCTGCTAACATGGTGGACTTGGACTCTGACCCCACAAAGCTAATTGACCTAGTAACCATAGGTAAACAGTTGCTAATTACTCGTGGAGCCTTGACAACATTCTCCATCGCTAATGATATCGCCAAATATTTTGCGATTATTCCGACTATCTTTGCGGCTGCTGGAATCGGCGCACTGAATATTATGGGATTAAAGAGTGCCCAATCTGCGATCGTCTCGGCGCTGATTTACAATGCCTTGATTATTCCGGCACTAATTCCGCTAGCACTCAAAGGGGTAAAGTTTTTACCTTTAACAGCAGATCAACTGCTACGTCGCAACATCTTCATCTATGGCGTTGGTGGCATCATTGCTCCCTTTATTGCCATCAAACTAATAGATATTATCTTACCTTTGTCTTAATTTACTATGAAAACCGTTCATACCCGACGCACTATCTTTGCATCTCAAATAGTTGAAGAAATAACTGAAATCTGGTGTCAATGGCGTAGACAAAAGCTGCCACTGTATTTATTCCTGGCGATGTGTTTCAACCTAGTGGTTGCACCTATGGTCTATGCAGCTACTAGCGAACAACTTTCCCGCAGTCAATCTTGGGGATTGGGATTGTTAGGAATGGTGACGCTAGGACTTTCTATCTATCTATTTTTTGTAATGTTTGTACCGGAGAAATTCTAATGAGTTTTGCACGTGAAGCTAGCAGAGCTGTTCGTTCTACCTTGGTACTCTGGGTAATAGGTGCGATTATTTATCCTTTTGCGATGATTGCCATTGGGCAGATTGTGTTTCCCTTTCAAGCAAATGGTAGCTTACTGAAAAATAGCACAGGCCAAGTTGTGGGTTCTGCTTTGATTGGTCAACCCTTTACTAGCGATCGCTATTTTAACAGTCGTCCCAGTACCACCAGTTACAGCACAGCCGATCCTAAAAAGGATGATGGGGGAGTTTTGAAAACTGGGGTTTCTGGTGCTAGTAACTTGGCTCCCAGTAATCCCGCATTACTCGAACGCATCAAAGGTAAAGATGATCCAGACCCCAGCAAAAAAATTGAAGGTGATTTGACTCGTTTGAAAACAGCAGGTGTGCAGCCGACTGGCGATTTAATCTACACCTCTGGTTCTAGCCTTGACCCCCACATTACCCCCGAAGCTGCGATCGCGCAAATTGCGCGAGTAAGCAAGGCACGAGGATTTCAGCCAAACCAACTAGAAACTTTGATTGCCCAAAACACCGATGGACGCTTTCTCGGCATCTTTGGTGAGCCTGGAGTTAATGTATTGAAGCTGAATTTAGCTTTGGATCAGATTAAGAAATAAAGCTATGGGAAATAGTAGCGACAAGTAATTTTGCATCTCTACTATTCAGAATTATTATCTAACACTCCGATACCCGACAACTTTTAATAAGTCGGGTATCTCATTTTTTATGAGTAATTAAATAAGACTATATCTCTAAATATATGCCTATTTAAAATTATCTAATCCATTTTATATACCTGTAAAATATATCTCTTAAAAAATATTTTATGTGTAAAATATTGCACAATAATATTAGAGTTAAAAAATATTTTGTGTTGAAAAACAAAAAAACTTTAGAACCAAGCTTGTTTGGTATTTTAATCCAAGATAATAGCGTTTACTGCGGTATTCATTTAACTGAAATTCAGTTACCCGATCGATGCGCTTTTTTAGGAATTTTAAGACAGAATCAAGTTCTTTCAGCAACAGATAATCCTACTATTTTCGTAGGGGACTACATTTTAGCTATAGCAACCCATCCGATGATGATTCCTGCTCTCAAAGTCACTCTTAAGAAAATTCATTCTGTTTACTATTCCCTTAACAGTTGCTTACTGGAATCTCGACCAACAGCTAACCAATTTGATAATTTAGATGACTCAGATGTATCATACAATCTTAATTCCACATATTACTAGATAGATGAAAATTTACTTCTTCTCTTATCATGTACCTGACACAAATATGATTAAAGATTTAGGTACTACCATTACAACTCAATTTAAGGGTGAAATTAGCGATATTCACTCTAAAGGCAATCAAATATTTTTGATAGAAACTCTGTTTATGGGTGGGCAAAGAATTAGAGCTAGTCATACTATTCCTACTGAATCAATTGTGATTGTTGAAGCTCCACCCATATTACAAGGAGATTGGTTAACAGCAGGAGTTTCTACACTTTTGGTTACTCAGATGAAGCCAGAAACTACCGCTTGGGGTGCTGTTGTCCTCAACTATTGCAGATTAATCCAGATTCATAAAATTGAAGTTATTACTTCTCCTTGGAGTGGCAATACCAATACAGACACATTTAGCAATCCGGCAGCAAGTGAAAAAAAGTTACAAACAGTCAATACTTCTGATTCATTTTCAATAAAAAAAATTTCCAAAAGCTGAGATAGAGAACAAGCAAAGCATTATTTGATCCCTAGTCTCTTAAGATGTTTAATTTCGATGAACTTTACTGAATCTGAGTCTGACTAACTAAAGATTTTTAATATGCCTAATTCGGGGCTTTTTCAACTTTATATGTCTGCCCAAAAAAGTGTTCATCAGTCTACCCTGATTGAAGCAACCCTGGCAAATACAACACACAACGACACCAAACCACAGGGCGGAGATATTCCTTTTGTAGCAGTGTTTTTGGCTCACATTTCCTTCATGATTGTTTGGGGAATTGTCGTTTATCTCGTTTCATCTGTCTGCAAAGCACTAGAAGATCCCCCAGACAATAGGGTGCAAGAAAAAAACGAAATAGTAAGCATCAAACATGTACAGCAACATCCCTGTAAAAACTGCCAATTTTTTCATAAAAACTCTTATCTAAAGTGTGCAGTCAACCCTGCTATTGCTCTAACTAAAGAAGCGCTCAATTGCTCTGACTACAGTCCTAAATAAGTGAGTCCGTCTATGGCCAAGCTTCCCGATTATGCTCCAAGGTTGTATTCAAATCTTCCTCACCTTATTTACCCTCTGGATGGGGTGGTTTATTCCGATTATTGCTTTGTTGCTGCTAGCAGATAGCTTGTCGTGCAAGCAACCCGTACCGATCTCAATCGCAACCCTAAATACAGATACCCAACTATTTACTAGCGTGACTGCTGCCACCATTTTGATTCTGGGAGCATTAACATTTTTTCCTGTTTTGGTTTTAGGGCCTGTTGCTGAAGCCTTCCAAATCGCCATAAAAAGATAACCTTTAATTCCTCACTTTTAGATTGGAGTTGGTATTTATGAATCTCTTGTTACGACCTTTGATTCCAATGGCATTTTTCCTTACTCCCTCTTTAGTTACCCAAGGCAATGATTTGCTTCGACATCATGTAATTCAACAGCTTCAAGAAACCAGAAAATGTTTTGGCTGTAATTTATCGGGAGTTAATTTTTCCGGGGCAAACTTACAAAAAATCGACTTGAGATCGGCAAATCTTCAGGGAGCAAACCTCAAAAATGCTAATCTTCGATATGCAAATTTAGAGTGGGCAGATATTCGGAATGCAAATCTGCAAGGAGCCGATCTAACTGGAGCGATTCTCAAAAATACATTGCTAGCTGATGCTGATTTACAAAAGGCAAACTTGGAAGCATCTAACCTAGAAGGAGCCGATTTTAGAAATGCCAATCTTAGCAATGCTAATTTAATCAAAGCTTCAGAAAACAACGATGTCCAGGATCGAAATTCTATTACTCTCTGTGAAACAGTATTGCAAAATGGAATGATATCAAATCGCTGTAATCAGCAACCTAATATCTAAATAGATCATGTTTTTTTAAATTATTTGTTCCACAGAAAAAATGAAGTTTAGTTCATTTTCCAGGGCGAACGCACGGGATTTCTGAAACCCTTGCTGGGCAAGGATCTTGATGAAAAAATAGGCTAAATTAAAAAACGCCAAAACCCTTGCTATTAAAGGATTCTTATACTTTAGATGCGTTTGCCCTGGTTCATTTTCTGGGGAGCAACATCACCGTTAATCGGTATTAGTGAGAAGTACATTAATGACAAAACTAAATTCTCAAGATAAAAATAGCTTTCTCTACCCTAGAAGTTACTACTACGGTCAACTTAAGCCGGAGAACCTAGTATTTAATGCTAATCTTCAAGAATTTGCTCAAAAAATTAGCTATATCACTAGTTTAGAAACTAGTGGGAAACTATCTCCAGAAAGAGCTTTTCGTCAAATAGAGACACTCTGGAAACAGTTGGAAGATAGTAAAAATAATCTGGAAATCGGTAGCGATTTATCAGTTTAATTTAGCTGACTGACCGTGATATCTAACAACGGCAATGGATTGATTAGTAGCCTGAAAATGTTTAAACCTCTAAACAGAGTTTGAACTTGTAAAAATTCATTTGAGAACCCTAAACATATTTTATGAAATCAAAAGAGACGATATTTGTTATTCCGACTCATCGCTTGAGAGATGTAGCACAGACCATCGAAAAGTATGATGAGAATTTCCGGGCAAATGGTCATGCCGTAAAAATTATCGTTTTTGATGATTCCAGCATTGCCAACCATGAGAAATATTACCAACTTTTGGAGCAGACTAAGACAGTCAATGATGTGTATTATGTCGGCCCTCAGCAGAAAGAAGAATTTATTACATTTTTAAATGAAAGACTGCGCGATCGCAAGCTAGAATCACTCGTAAAAAACTTATTCCGACCTAGCTACGGCGGGAATCGCAACTTCACCTTAATGTATACCCTTGGTCATTTAATGGTCAGCGCAGATGACGATATGCGACCAGATGCGTTAATTGAAACTAGCCCAGAATCTTTAACAGGCGATGAAATATGTCGAGGAAAATTAATCAAGTCCACCCAACAAGGCGGCTATGTCCATAAATCTTTTGACTTACTCACGGCTTTTAGTGATGTTCTAGGTAAAAGAGCCAGCCAAGTACCAGAAAACTTCGAGGCTGGAGAATTGGTTGTTGATACAGCAATGGATTTAGAAACCAACACAACCAAAGGCTACTTTCGAGAAAATAGCCTCGTATTACAACAGGGAAGAGTCTTGAATAATGCGATCGTCAAGATTGCCCAAACTTTTCGCACAGGAACTAATGATATCGATACACTTGATTTTATTCACATGTATCTTAATGATGAAAATCAAATCAGTCCAAATGACCTGAATGATTTTTATATTCTGACTAATTTTCGACCTGTCATTACCAATAAAAACTGGAGAATGGATTGTGGAGTCGCTGGATATGATAATCAGCTAGGTTTACCACCATTTTTTCCCACTCGGCTTAGATTTGAAGATTATATCTACAGGATTTGGATACAACAAGAGGGTATTGCATCTGCACACGTTGATGCTGTCCAGAACCATATTAGAAATAATTATATGCGTAACCCTCTTGCTAGCGAACTTTTTAATGAGGAAATATGTAGCCTGCTGAAAAAGAAGATTAAGAGCAGTGTTTATCATCTTGATGACCTGGGAATCAAGTTTGATTACTCTGGCGAGGTTACATTGCAAGACTCTGAGGAAATTCTGGAAAAAATTTCTGCTATCCACACTCAGGTAGTGAAAGCCTCAATGTCTGCCCAGAATGAAGAACGCAAGCAGTCACTCCAATTGTTTGCTGAGAACTTATCGAGAGTCTTTTATGGGTTTGAACCGGACTTTTTTCAGCAAAACGTTTCCAGAATTATTGATGATGTAATTAGCCAATTTCACGGTTCTCTAGAAATATGGCCAACCCTAGTTGAAATTTGCTACTTTTACAAAGATAAAAAGGATTTACCGCAAATCAGAGTCAAGAATAAGAAGCTAAAGTCCAGAAATGGCACAAAATTGAGCGATAATTAATCATAAACTCTTAATCTGACAAACGAGGCATAAGCAAGTCTTTACGATTCTTCATCCGTAAAAATTTTGTCAGATATGGCTTAAGTAACAGCAATCTGATAAGATTTCAAATTAAGTAGAATAACTGCTTGTTATCTTTTTCTTTAACCCATTGATTTCGGGTATTTTTTAGGAAAGGAAAATAAAGAATGTCTCATCTATTGTGGAAAACTCTGGTACTAAGTCCAGTAGTTTTGGGAGTGACGGTGTTGGTTTCCGCTAGGGCTATAGCTACTGAAGTAGCAGGCTCCTCTGAAGATATAAAGACAAAAACTGCTCAGACAGAAGCACCAATGTCTTCTGATGCTTCAAAATTTATTCAAACAGAGCAACTAAAAGTTAATCAGCTATTGGTCGCCCAAAAGACTGATGACAATAAGGTTTTAGAAGAGGTTAACCGCTACAGCACCGAGGGTAAGAACCAAAATTCCCTGTCTCAAGTCACATCAGTTTCTCAGTTTTCTGATGTACAGCCGACTGACTGGGCGTTCCAAGCTTTACAATCCCTGGTTGAACGCTACGGTTGTATTGCTGGATACCCAAATTCTACCTATCGTGGCAATCGGGCACTGACTCGTTATGAGTTTGCCGCAGGTTTGAATGCTTGTTTAGATCGGGTTAATGAACTGATTGCAACAGCGACTGCTGACTTGGTAACAAAACAAGATTTGGCTACCCTCCAGCGTTTGCAAGAAGAATTCTCGGCAGAACTAGCAACTTTGCGTGGTCGAGTTGATGCTGTAGAAGCACGGACTGCTGAACTAGAAGCAAATCAGTTTTCTACTACAACCAAGCTTGTAGGTGAAGCTATTTTTGCCGTTAGTGATATTTTTGGCGGCAACACTGGCGATGCTAATAATACTGTTTTCCAAGATAGGGTACGTTTAGACCTGCAAACCAGCTTCACAGGTAAAGACGTTTTACACACCCGTCTTGCAGCTGGTAATTCACTAGCCTTTAGTCAACTGGATAATGCTGGTGTTCCTATCAATACTGCTGAAGGCACACAAACTTTTCAAATCGGTAACACTGGTAGTAATTCTGTCAGTATCGATTGGTTAGCGTATTACGTACCCATAGGCCCAGCTCAAGCGTACTTTGCGGCTACCGGAGGTATTCATAGCGATTATGCTGCCACTAATAATCCTTACTTTGAGGACTTTGATGGTGGTAATGGTGCTTTGTCTACCTTTGCTTCTGAAAGTCCCATCTATCGCATTGGCGGTGGTGCCGGTGCAGCGCTGACTTTACCCTTTGGTAGCGGTGGCAGTTTTTTCAAACCAAGTTCACTGACTATAGGCTACTTGGCATCCAATGCTAATAATCCTGGAGCAAGTCAAGGTTTGTTAGAGGGTAACTATGCCGCTCTTGGACAGTTGAACTTTAGTGTTGGCGATCGCTTGGCGATCGCTGCTACCTACGTTCATGGCTATCATGGTGCTGGAGGCGGAAATTTATTTGATCTAGGCGGCGGTCTGGGTAGTACTAACCGCGTCGTAGGTACTAATCAAGCTAACACCCTAAGTACCCTAAGCGCATCTTCTAGTAATTCTTACGGTATAGAAGCAGCCTTCAGACCCAGCGACAAACTTTCAATTAGTGGCTTCGTTTCTTACCACGATATCTCAGGCTTTGGTGCTGGTGATGATTATGAAGCTTGGAGCTACGGTCTTGGGGTAGCGTTACCTGACTTCGGTAAAAAAGGTAACGTTTTAGGTATTTTTGCTGGAGCAGAACCATATTCGTTTAACCGACCAGGTTTTGTTGGTAATGATATCCCTTATCACTTTGAAGGCTTCTATAAATATCGCGTGTCAGATAACATCTCAATCACTCCTGGTGTCATCTGGTTGACCTCTCCTGGACAAAGCAGCGCTAACGACGATGCAATTATCGGTACTCTGAGAACAACTTTCACCTTTTAAAAGATTTGGTGAACGCAAGTCCAATCTAGGAAAAGGTTAAAGGGCTAGGGGGAAAGATGAATTTAAATCCTTTCCCTCTAACCGAAAAGTTTTGTACTTGGGTTGAAATAACGTTCCTGCTGTCTGGAGTAATAGACAAGTGGAAGAAATGCCAGGACAAATAGTTTACCAATCCACACAAACCTTCAAATATCGAGACGGAAGCTACCATTTAAAATCACCTTATTAGTCTCTATATGAAGATACTGGATGTCTCTTGACTTACTTAGTCTTTTAGAGTGCCAGACATAGCAGCAAAGATGATTCGACATCCAGCTTAAGGGCTGTGATATTATGGGAGACTGCTGCATACATTTAGAAAAACTAGCAATTGAATCAATCATGGCCCTGACGCAACTGCGGAAACAAGAAATCATTTCCAATTACCAAGTTCACGAAACCGACACTGGTTCGGCTGATGTCCAAGTTGCCATGCTAACTGAGCGCATTAACCGCCTCAGCGAACATCTCCAGGCAAATAAAAAAGACCATTCTTCTAGACGGGGACTGTTGAAGCTAATTGGTCAGCGTAAGCGTCTTCTAGCCTACATATCGCAGGAAAGCCGTGAAAAGTATCAAGCTTTGATCGCTCGCCTCGGTATTCGTGGATAGGGACTACCGCTTATGTCTGCTGAAGAATCTGAACGCAGTCGCTTGCCCTTTGAACCAAACAAAAAGCGCCAAAAACCCGCAAAAACTCAAAGTAAACCAGCAGCACAGCCACAAGAATCTGGCAAACAGGCTGATAAAAAACTGACTTACACCAAACAAGAGATGGCTATTCCTCAAGTAGTCAGCCAGAGGATGATCCGACGGGTAGCTGGTTTCTGTGGCGTACCAACAGCTTTGGGCATTAGTGTCCTGGTTGTTAGCTATCTGCTTGCTATCTACTCCGACATCCAACTAGCTCCCATCGCCGTGTTATTGGTGAACATGGGACTATTTGGTTTGGGGGTCTTAGGCATAACTTATGGCGTTCTCTCTGCCTCTTGGGATGAAGAAAGAGTCGGAAGTTTGCTAGGTGTGGGTGAGTTCAACACCAATTGGGGACGAATGGTGGCAGCTTGGCGCGAAACTCGGCAAAAAAACTCATAATTAACGGCGCTCAGGTATTAAGTAACTGCGGTATTGGGTAAAAAAAGAAGTGAATGTTGAAGTTGAAATTTTATAACTTCAACATTGCTAATTAAAATTATATAATCTTTTTATACCTACATCCAGCTACCCAGTAGTAAAACTACTGACTGAGCGCTATAATTTTGTCTATTTATTTTGTAAATAAATTTTGTTTTTAACTATTCGTAATTAGGGCAATAGGCAACAATAAAGTTAGCCCATTTACAGAAAATTTTACTCAATTAATTAGGAAATTTCACATGATTATAGTAATGAAAACTGGTTCCCCAGAAGCGGAAATAAACCGCATTGATGAGGAACTAACTAGCTGGGGGCTAACTCCAGAAAAAATTGTTGGTCAACATAAAGTAGTTATTGGTCTTGTAGGTGAAACTGCTAGCTTAGATCCATTACAAATTCAGGAACTTAGCCCCTGGATTGAGCAGGTGTTACGGGTAGAGCAGCCTTACAAACGAGCCAGTCGCCAATACCGTCACGGTGAAGCTTCGGAAGTAGTAGTTAATACTCCTAATGGAGCAGTGGTATTTGGTGAACATCAGCCTTTGGTAGTCGTTGCCGGCCCCTGCTCAGTAGAAAATGAAGAAATGATTGTAGAGACAGCACGGCGCGTCAAGACGGCTGGAGCAAAATTTTTGCGCGGAGGGGCATATAAACCCCGAACTTCACCTTACGCCTTCCAAGGACACGGCGAGAGTGCTTTAGATTTATTAGCAAAGGCGCGAGAAGTCAGTGGACTAGGTATTATTACAGAAGTGATGGATGCGGCTGACCTGGATAAAATTGTCGAAGTAGCTGACGTGATTCAGGTAGGAGCAAGAAATATGCAGAATTTCTCCTTGCTCAAAAAAGTGGGAGCGCAGCCGAAACCAGTTCTCTTGAAGCGGGGAATGGCGGCTACTATTGAAGATTGGTTGATGGCAGCCGAGTATGTTTTGGCATCTGGCAATCCCAATGTAATTTTGTGTGAAAGGGGAATACGCACCTTTGACCGCCAATATACGCGAAATACGCTGGATTTATCGGTAGTGCCAGTGTTGCGAAAACTGACTCACCTGCCAATTATGATTGACCCCAGCCACGGGGTAGGTTGGTCTGAGTTTGTGCCTTCAATGGCTATGGCTGCGATCGCAGCTGGCACAGATTCTCTGATGATAGAGGTTCATCCCAATCCTGCCAAAGCTTTATCAGACGGCCCCCAATCTGTGACACCAGACCGTTTTGATAAATTAATGCAAGAATTAGCAGTCATTGGTAAGGCGGTAGGACGCTGGCAGCAACCAGCAATAGCTCTAGCTTAAAATTCAGTTGCAACTTCTTGCTGGGCATAAATAAATTAAAAGTTTGTAGTCAGGACTAAAGTCCTGACTACTCTGAAGAGGCGATGAATCGCTCACTACAAACTAAGTTTTTATATGTTTAATTATGCCTATCTAAACCTCGTCTACCTTGAGAACCGTAGTTTTGTAGGTTGGGTGCAGCGATCGCGTAACCCAACATAAATAAGGTGGTAATGTTGGGTTGCGTTTCACTCCACCCAACCTACATAAATATATCTTTTAAAAAACTCTAGGTTTCAACATAAATGAGGTTTATCTACCTATTTATTTTAAATATGAAATAATGCCCCTTTAGAATATTTCTAAAGGGGATTTTTAAACACTAACCAAATCTAATGAAAAAAGAACTATGCAATCAATATTAATGGTCAATATTTTTTGCATTTGTAGGTCTTTTATCTTCTATATACATAGCGAGCCGGTATCCATCGACGGCCACGATTTGTCTGCACCCAACGTCCAGGAACCAGTATTCTTCTTCTCGCTTGAACAGGGGTATAAACCCTAACTGGTGGTGATCTTCTGATTACTCTAACTGGAACTGGTCGCCTAACTGGCCATCTAGCCTGAGCATCGGCTTGGGAAGGAATAAAGGTAACAGCAATTGGTAAAATCAGTGCTGCACTAGCAAGCATTCTTTTAATACTCATTCGCAAACTTTCCTTCTATAAGTTACACATCAAAGGGATTTATTTTTTGCAAAATATTAATCTCATTGACAAATAAATAATAGGGCTGAGAAGAGATATACACTAGTGCAAAAGGTAATTAGTTCAACCGTGACTAATGTCATAGTTGAAGAAGAATTTAGAAGTCAGATTTCCCTTTAGCCGAGCAGTATTGGTGCCCAGCTTATCTTTGCCATCTAAAAAAAAGGGACGGGTATTTTGCCCATCCCAAAAATTCACTTTGACTCAATAGCAAAACTTTTATTGTACTGGTGCGGTGGGGAAAGCACCAGGTTGCACAGCGACGTTAAGATTCTGTCCATTGCGACGTAATTCTAAGCGCAAATCCCCCCCGATTTGGCTATTTTCTACTACCTTTTGGACACTGTTGGCATCTGTGACTGCTTGCCCGCCAAGCTTTTGGATAACATCACCAGCACGTATTCCTGCTTTAGCAGCTGGTGAATTTGGCATAACTTTTACAACTAATACACCTTTATCTTCATCTACACTCAAACCACTATTGGGATCTGAGTTGATATTTTGTTTTAGCTGAGGTGTTAACCCCACCATTTGAATTCCCAGGTAAGGATGTTCTACTTTGCCTGTAGCTATTATTTGACTGGAAATGCGTTGTGCTGTGTTGATGGGAATAGCAAAGCCTAATCCTTGTGCCCCTTGGATTATAGCTGTATTCATGGCAATTACTTGACCACGGGAATTTAGTAGGGGGCCGCCGGAGTTACCGGGGTTAATGGCTGCATCAGTTTGAATATACTCTACTCGCTTATCGGCAGCACCGATTAGATTGCTGCTACGTCCGGTAGCACTGATGATTCCGGTAGTTACTGTATTATCTAGTCCAAGGGGGTTGCCGATCGCGATCGCCCATTCTCCCGGTTGCAGTTGATCTGAGTTCCCTAATGCTACTAACGGCAGATTGTCCGCCTGAATCTTAACAACAGCAACATCAGTTAACTCGTCTTTACCTAATACCTTACCTTTAAAACTACGTCCATCCTTGAGTATTACTGTCACCGTATCAGCACCATCGACTACGTGAGCGTTGGTGAGGATACGACCATCAGCACTAATAATAAAGCCTGAACCAGTACCTCGTTCTACCCGATTCTGTTGTGCTGGCATTTGAGAGCCAAAGAAACGTTGGAAAAATGGATCGTTAAATTCATCTGGTACTTGGGTTTTTACGGTTCGGGAAGAATCAATTCGTACTACAGCCGGCCCGACCTTTTGCACAACTTGGGTAACAAAGTTAGGATCTGTGGCAGCTGATAATGGAGGAGCGGCATTTACTCGACTCACTCCCAAATTAGATGCACTCTCAGACACCTGCTGAGAATGTCCAGCCATGTAGCCACCTGCCAATGTCATACCTGATCCCAGCAGCACCAGCGATAGAGAGGCGGCAGCCTTTTTCCAGGGTGCTTGATTATGGTATTTGGTGTCAGCAGTGTTGGATAAAATGCTATTTGATGGGTGTTCTCCATCACGAGATTGGTTTTGCATTGCTGTCTGGAAAGATATTTAAAGGATATTTAGATGTATTACTAATGTAGATATGATTTGTGACAGTTTTGTTGCAGGGGTATTGCGTTGTTGTGAAAGCTTTGGTATTTTACTAAACCTTATTGGAATATACTCATTCGTAAGGTTACACAGTTGTCATGCTTGTAAACTTAGAGCCAGAGCGGTTTCTAACCAACAGTTTTACGTTAAGTTGACTGCGTGTTTTATACCATGTGTGAAGGAATGAAAATGCCACAGGGGAAAATATTACTGAAACCTGGCACTTTATGGACAAGTGTTAAAGAACGAACTGAACATGCTTTGCAATGTGGGGCGTTACTGTCGATTCCGACAGAATTTGAATTTATCGAACAGGATGGCGTGCGCTTTTTAGTGCGGATTTTGTCGAATCTGAATCGTAAAAAAGCAGCTAAGGAGAAACAGGAAAAACAATCTGCTATCTCTGGTCAAGAGTTTAATCCTTTTTTGCCTTATGAAGAGGATTTATTTGTGGCGGATATCTCTGATACTCATGTATGTATTTTAAATAAATATAATGTTGTCGATCTTCATCTGCTAATTATCACCCGTGCCTTCGAGGAACAGGAAAGTTTGCTGACTCTGGAAGATTTTGCAGCTATGTGGGCGTGTTTAGCTGATTTCGATGGTTTAGCATTTTACAACAGTGGCAAAAGTGCAGGTGCTAGCCAGCGACACAAACACTTACAATTAGTGCCACTACCACTTGTACCTTCAGGGCCGCAGATACCTATTGAACCTCTACTGAGGGCAGTACAATTTCAGAACTCGAACGTAACTTTAGCAAAACTCCCTTTTGTAAACGCTTTTGCGCCGCTAAATCCTGATTGGGTGCGATCGCCATTTACAGCAGCCCAAGCAACATTAGAAGTTTATCGCACTTTGCTAGGGGCTGTGGGTTTAGATGCAAAGGAATTGGGTGCTTACAATCTGCTAGCGACACGAGAATGGATGTTGATCGTACCGCGATCGCAGGAGCATTTTGAGTCTATCTCTGTGAATTCATTAGGATTCGCTGGTACTTTGCTTGTGCGAAACGCAGCAGAAATGGAAATTCTCAAAGCCCAAGGGCCGATGACTATCCTCAAGAATGTTGCTATATCCTAATATTGATTAGTCATTTGCCCAATATTAAATTGGTGAAGCCTCTAGTTGACGACTGTTAATTTTCTCTCTAAATCAAATAAAAAGCCGTGGATATATTCTTCAGTCCATTCGGCACCATAGAAGCGTTTAAACATCCCTCGTGCTGGGTCTTTTTCAGCCCGATATCGTAGGTATCGCAGTTGGGCTTGCTCGATGGCTTCTAAATTTTGGGAATCTGTTACAGCTTCTGCCTGCTCTACAAAATCTAGATAAGCTTTTAAATAGTCTTTAAAAGCGGCAAACACCTGAGTTTCTACTACAGCCGTTTCTTGGGGACGAGTCCACAGAAAAGCGGGAGAGAAAAAAGGCTGTGCTTCTTCTGGGAAATCTCCTCCCCAAGATAGATGCTGTTGATGGGCGTGGAAAATGGGCAGAATTGGTTCAGTATATTTTGTCTGATATGCTAAATCATCCCGAAATAGCGGCTGTATATCCAAAGCAATTAAGTGTCCTCCTGGCAATGTCACCAGATCCGCCCCAAAAAAGGGTAAATCGTAGTTGAGGCGGGGGAAAATCACAAAATTCAGCACTTGCAGCGAATTACCACCCTGGACGTGGGCTGCACGAATTTGGCGCAATTTTGCAGTTTGAAAGGCGTAACTAGTGGTGACAACCTCTTCCTGATTTTTGCCCTTGCCCACAACAGCACTTTTGGACTCAAACCCAGTGGGGATGGGATAGGGTTCTAAATCCAAGCGCGATCGCATGTAGGCGATCGCATAATCGAGAAATGGCTGATAAAGTGTCACGTCGCTTCGCTCCGAATTCAAAATTCAAAATTAAAGAACTTTTGCCTTCTGCCTTCTGCCTCCTGCCTCCTGCCTCCTGCCAATTATCTTTTACTTGCACTAACTGCTAGAGGAACGGCATCTTCAAATAAGAACTCATGAAGAAAACGCTCCGCCCATTCATGACCAAAGTAACTGCTAAACAAACCAGATGCTGGATCTCGGTCTGCACTATATTGGTCATAGTCTTTTTGGGCTTTGACAATCCGTTGGATATCTTCTGGATCTTGAAGCGCTTGGGCATCTGTTAGCATTTGCCAATACAAGTTTAAATAATCTTGAAAAGCTTCAAAGACTCGCGTTGAAACTGTTTCAGCGTCTGTTTTGGCAAACAAGAGGTACTTAGAAAAATACTGGTTGGCATCGTAAAACTTCATTTCTAAGTTTTGCGCCAAATCCGGGTATTTATTATGGAGATATTTTAGCGGAGCTATATATTTGTTTTGATAATCTTCATCCTGGAACAAAGGCTGAAAGTCAAGCACAATTAGATTCTTGACTTTACCAAAGGATAAAAAATCAATCCCTAACAGAGGTAAATCGTAGTTATGGCTAGGATAAATCACGCTGTTAAAAATTTGGGCGCTTTCCCCGGCATCAATATAGGTATAGCGAATTTTCCGCAACTCTTGAGATTGGTAACACCAACTGCGAATAGTTGCAGGGTTTCTGCCGCGATCGCTAACTTTGAATTCTAAACCAGGGGGAATGACCCTACTTTGTAAATCAAAGCGCTGAAATAGCTCTTTTTCTAAAAATTCCAGGAAAGGTTTATACATGGAACATGATTTGTTAACCCTTGCATGAAAATAAGTGATGGCAATCATACACGTCTCATTTATGAGAAACAAAGCAACATTCCTTAATAGGGAATTGGGAATTGGTTATTCTCCTCTACTTCCCCATTCCCCATTCCCCACTAACGCCTAGCATGATTCTGAGCGATCATTTGCTCTAGCAGTTCTTGGGAAACACAGCGACGTTCAGAACAATAAGCCATTAAGTTGACACCGTTCATCATCCGCACGGTACTAACCCTGACACGAAAATCATCAGTAATAAACCAACAACGTTCTTGACCTTGGTTATTGTCATAGTCAGTATCAATCGTCAGCACTCCATCATCGGCAAATCGATACTGGCTGACAACGGGAATGCTCTCAACATAGCCTTGGTTACGGATCAGTTTTCCAGAACGCCTCGTTTCGTCGGGAATATCAACCAAAATGGCAGCATTATCATTAGGTAGCCTGGTGTCTAAGTTAGCCTGCCATGCAAAACTCGCACCGCCTGTTGCTTTAGTAGGGTCTATGCCTTGGTCTTTACAGACTTCTTGGACTTTAGGATCGTCCTTTTCCATGACTTTAATGATCAAATTCGACTGCCCAGACTCATCCGCTGCCGAGTCAAAATGGTGAACGGAGCGTTCCGTAAACCATGTACCCTCACTTTTATGGAAGAAGTCGATCATTGACAAGGGCGGTATTAGATGCATCTGTTTTAAAACCTCTTTTTATCAAATTTTGCCGTTATTGAATACTGAGCAATGAGATGAAGTCCCAATTTCGCTAAAGTGTAGAATAACTCCAAAAGTTATATTTTTATCAACTGATGACAAATAGTGAAATTCAACTTATTACTAGCGAACGCCCTAGTCCAACTCCAGAAATATTAAAAGCCCTCAAAGCCGGGATCCCTCTGGATTGGGTCGATTTGTACCAATTCAATCTCAAGGAAGTTGATTTACAACAAGCTAACTTGAGCAAAGCCAAGCTACTAGGAGCAGACCTCAGTGAGCTAGTCTTGAGTAATGCTGATTTGAGTGGCGCAGATTTGCGAGGCGCTAATCTGCAAGGAGCCGATTTGAGTGGGGCTAATTTGCAGGGAGCCTATTTAAACCGTGCGAACCTCCAACGAGCCAATCTCAGTGGCGCAAATTTGGAAGGAGCTAAACTGCAAGTAGCGCGTTATGATGCACATACGAAATGGCCCCAAGAATATAACTACAAAGCATCGGGAGCAGTAGGGCCGGGTGCTAATCTCAATGGTGCTTTTCTTAACACCGCTTCTTTACGAAACGCAGATTTACAAGGTGTTAATCTGCGTGGAGCCTACCTGAGTGGCGCTGACTTGACAGGAGCAAATTTGCAAGGTGCGGCTTTAAGTGGCGCTGATTTGACCAAAGCTTATTTGACTGGGGCTTGTTTGCGGAATGCTCGATTGACTGGAGCCGATTTGCGGGATGCAGACCTGCGAGCAACTGACCTCTGTGATGCAGAGATGGAGCATCTTCAAAGTATCGCTGGTGCAGATTTTACTTTAGCCCAAGGACTTACAGAAGCAACTAAAGCTATGCTTAAAAGCCGTCCATATTCAGAACTTGACGTTTGGAACGCCTACACTCGCATAACAACTCGTGAGAGTTTGAGTGCTTGATCGTGGCAATTTTAGATTTTAGATTTGGGATATCAATATCAAGTTCGCTTAATTACTTGATAATTCAAAACTCTCCGCGCCAGCCGTCATTACAAGTACTTATCCGAACATAGTATGAGTGCAAGAAGCGCTCTTTGTGCGCTAAACAAATCTAAAATCCAAAATTTTTTTGTTGTTCTGTAGTGACTTTACAACAGTTGCCAGTTCTTTTTTAAGAGCGCTAAAAACGTAGCGTATCCTTCAGAAAAACCCGGTGGATCGGGTAAAGCATATTGGGGAAATTCTTTATACGATCGCCAGGCTTCCGAAGCTTTATGCCGCAAATGTAAAGCAGATTCTGAGGAACCTGGTGGTCGCCAAGTCATTTGACCAGTTTGTATATCAGTCACAAATGCCTCCTCATCTCGAAAAAGTTGATCTTTTCTTCCAGATTTTGGCAGATTACCCGGATATTTTGGTCAAATTTAAGGTAAAAAAACATCTTGCCTATTGTTGAAATAAATCTTATCACAAGATTCGGCACAAACCCACATCGCTATTGTGGCAACAAGTCTTCTAAAGCAGCTCCGACAACTCGGTGATCCTCATCCTGTCTAAGTTGGTTCAGGGCTACTTTTGCTTCCGGCTCGTCAAAGCGTTTGAGGGCATAGCTAACTCGCACGCGCATCCGCCAAGATTCATCATTCACTAACGTTAGTATTTGAGATAGTGCCGCAGTATGTTGGCTAGAATCAGCTAGTAAACCGAGTCCATCAACAGAGGATTCCTGAACTGTGAAATCTTCATCTTTTAAACCTTGAACGCAGATATCAAATAGCTCTTCAGGACAATTCATTTCAGCGATCGCAGCTAAAATGCTCCGCTTAACTAGCCAGTGGTCATCTTGATAAAATGCCATAACTAGATGAGAAACTGCGACTCTACCAAATAGCGACAAAGAATTGGCCGCCTCAGCTCGCACGTTGGGGGTATCGTCAAATTTCATAATTTGCATCAAAGCAGCAAAAGATTCTGCTGATTGTTGATTACCCAAACCCCTGGCTACAAAAGAACGCACCAAAAATTCTGAGTCATGAAGTTTACTTGCTAACAGAGGAACTGCAACTTCTGATTCATAATCATTGAGGGCTGCGATCGCCTTCAAACGATGGTGAAAATCTGGGTTCTTCAGTTCAGTTTGGATTTGATCGATTTCCATAGGTGCATTTGGTAGAGCTATCTTTACTTTATTTTACAGATGTCAAAAAATAGCGATCGCATTTGGGAAGATTTAACGCAATACCCTAAACTCTTAACCAATGACTCAATTAAGCGAAACCGTCAAAGAATTAATCGCCAAAGCTAGAATTATCAGCTTTGCTGAGTGGGAACAGTCTCATTCCAAAGCAGCGATCGCCATATTCCAAGCTGCGGATGATGCTTTCCGTTATCTGAGCGACGAAGATTTATTACAGATTCAAACCAAGTCATCCGATAATTCTGAGTTGATTCCTGTTGCTGTGTTGTTACGCGATCGCGCCGCCGAAATTGTTGATGAAGCTAGAGAGCAGGTTTTGACAACCTATCCTGAAATTATCCAGCCTGGAGGTGGTCTTTATCCGCCTGAACGCGCCCAAGCTTGCTGGCGAGATTTTTGGCATTTTCTCCGTTGTATTACTTATGGCATAGCAGGTGGACACGCTGACTATACAAATCCCACAGGACTGCACTATATGAACTTACTCTATCAGGAATTACAAGTTCCATTAGATGCAATGCTCTTAGGTTTAAAAAGCATTAAAGCTGCTAGTTTGAAACGCTGCCCAGCCAATCAGCAAGAAATTCTTAATCCCTATTTTGACCATTTAATCACCCAACTGGCTACTTTTCAAATTCAGTAAGGTAAGTGAGCGTGAATAATTCAAGTTTTGTAGTCACGGCTAGAGTTGCTTACTAAGAGCCAATTTAATTGAATTTACATTACGTAATATAGTTTGATTTATTCTTGCCCACTTACCAAGATTAACTTTAATAAATCAGCACTATAAATACTCTTGCTCAAGGGAAAACAACAATACAATCGCCCGTATCCCAATCTCAAATCAAATTCTAAAAACAAGCTTAAATTTATCTAAAGTATTATCTAACTTAACAAAATTTAATAAATATGGTTTCGGCATCGTATCAGAATGTGTAAAGGTATTTAATGATGTAAAAACTTAAATAATTAAAACTAATAAGGATTTAAAGTCTCTATGATCTTTCCTTTGTCACAAAGATGTAAAGTTTTTTAACATCTGCTGAATTCCTTCTCATAAAATCTAGTTGTTAACTGGGAGATATAAATAGCTTTTAGACCAGCATCATGATTAGGATTTGCTCAATTCTGCCGTCAGTTGTCATATACAAAGATATCTAACGCACTTTAAAAAAATAAAGTTTTACAAATGCTAGTCAGTAGCAAAAATAACTGACAACTGAGGTGAAATTCCACGCCCATAAGGGGTAGGATGCTCAAAAATTTCATTTAATTTACGTTTTTAGGGAGATATTTCAATGTCACTGTGGGCTATTGATTCACCTAATGTTGAACTGCGTCCGAACACCAGCGAAAGTGAATTACAAACACTGATTCGGGCGGTTTACAAACAGGTTTTGGGGAATGCTCACTTGCTAGAAAGTGAGCGCCTAGCTACTGCTGAATCGCAATTGCGCGATCGCAAAATCAGCGTCCGCGAATTCGTCAACACTGTTGCGAAATCAGAACTCTATCAATCTCTGTTTTTCAGTTCTTCTTCCCAATATCGGTTCATTGAACTAAACTTCAAACACTTGCTAGGTCGTCCTCCTGCCGATCAAGCAGAAATTGCCGAACACGTCCGCATCTACAACGAACAGGGCTACGATGCTGAAATCGAATCCTATATCGATAGCGAAGAGTATCAGCGAAATTTTGGCGAGAATATTGTTCCTTATCCTCGCAGCACTAGCTCCCAAATAGGAATTAAGAATGTTACCTTTAACCGCACCTTTACCTTATTGAGAGGAGTAGCAAGCAGCGATAGCGATCGCAAAGCTAAACTGATCAGGGATATAGGTGCAAATTTACCCACATCCATCAAGGCTCCTGCTGCTGGTTCTAGTGTGAGCAGCACCAGCAAACGCTTCTTGATTAAGGCAGTCAAAGGTTCAAATAATCTCCGTACTCGTCTGGGCAACCTTGAATATGTAGTTAACTACAACCAACTGTCTGGGCAAGTGCAAAACATTCATAGAACGGGCGGCAAAATCATCAGTATTACTGAAGTTGCTTAAGTAGATGAATGGGGAGTCAGGAGTGGGAGGAGGATAATAACTTCTAATTCTCTACTCCTAACTCCCTACTCAGTAAAGGCTAAATGCCCCGATACCCCTAACAGCACTCCCAAGTGCAGTTGTAATCAAGGAAGCTAGTATATAGGCTGGGAGAATAACTATTTAGCCAAGATATTCCTTGGATTGTAAGCTACTTTTTAAAATCACTTTTCTAATGGAAATTACTGAATTCTTTGAACTTTCAATTGGGCGATGGCGATCGCAACGTAGCGGTCATCATTTAGCATTCGCTCACTTTGAACAAGTGCTGTCTAACATTGACATTGAGTCTCTATCCACCGACGATCCGGCGGTATTAGCAATTTGTCAATTGTATGACACCGACCCCGGCAGCATCACTCACCCCTTTCGGATGACTTGGAAAGGTGAATCAGACTGGGACGATAAACCAATCTCTGGTAGTACCGTGCTGGTACCAATTCCAGATATAGAAAATCCTTCTAGGGGAAAACTCTTACGCGAGCAAGGATACGCTGAGACAATCCCAGCAGTGGGTAAATACCATTTGAGTGAAGATGGGATTTTTACCTTGCTGACGGAGTATGAACATGCTGCTGCTGAAGAGCGAATTTGGTTTGCTACACCAAATCTGCGATTTCGGGTAGCGACAATTAAAACCAGTGATGGTAAAGGTGTGACAACAGCTTCCTTTTCTTCAGAGATTCGCTCTTTGTCTAGTTCAACCAGTTAGTAATATCAGGTTAAAACATAAAAGGAATCATCTAGTTTTGTCACTACCGAGGTTGAATATGACAATAGCACCCAGTGAATCTAGCACCAACGCTAGTGATTTGCTCACCTTAGCCTGTTGGATGGCAGGAGATTTTAGCAACTACAAGCAATCTTTTGCAAATCCCCAACTTTACGCCCACATTCACATTTTTTTCCGTCCTTTACCGATTGAATTTTTTTCTGCCATCGGTTTTTATTCAGAACAAGCGTATGACCACGATTTATGGACACCCTACCGCCAGGGAGTACATAGACTGGTAGATTGTGGCGATCGCATTTATATCGAAAATTACAGCTTGAAAGACCAGATGCTTTATGCAGGTGCGGCTCGTGAATTAGATATCCTCAAAACCATCACCCCAGATTGCATCGAACGGCGTTATAACTGTTCGATGGTTTTCCAACGAGACGGTGAAATGTTTCGGGGTAGCGTGGAACCGGGTAATCAATGTCTGATTAACCGCAATGGCTGCCAGACATATCTAGTCAGCGACGTAGAAATAACCGAGCATACTTGGATAAGTCTAGATAAAGGTATGGATATTGAAACCCACAAGCAGATATGGGGATCAACTGCCGGGCCTTTGCGATTTGAAAAACGGGAAAGTTTTGCTGATGAATTACTTGCAGTGAGAGCATTATGTTGATTCAGCTTGAATCTGTTAAATATAAAATGTTACCTCCACAGGCTGAAAAAAAGATGCGCTGTTGGATTCGTAGCCGCCACTTGATTTGTTCCGGTAACTTTTTTATATTCGAGACATTAGAATATACGACCATTGAAAGATTCTCTCAATGTGTCGCTTCTTTAGGAGGAACAGTAATATCCGTTGACCCCATTAATAAAATCTGGATGGGCGATCATCGCCAAGTAATTTTATATCAAGCTAAAGCTAGTTTACATACTCCTCATCACACTTTGAAACAATACTGGATAAAATACGGTGGTTTCTACACTAGATTTGATGAGCGTGCTTAGAGTGACTTTCCTACGGAAATCCTTCTGACATTTGAATTTTAAATACTCCCCAAGGGGATTGACGGCTAATTGTTAATGTTTAATTGCTAATTATTTACTATGATTAGCTGTTACTTGTTAACAGTTAGCCGTCTAAGTTTGTTATAAATACGTACTGTACAAAAGAATCCAATACTGCATAGGTTTTGCCTATCAAATAAATTTTTATTAAGCTAAAAATATTTTAATTTGCATCCTCAAAAAAAATGAATCTCTTGTGGGGTGGGCATCTTGCCCGCCCTGGTTGTGCAAATTAAATACGCGACAGCTTAATCATTCTTTGACGGTAAATAAACCTGCTCTGTAGGGGCAATTCATGAATTGCTCCTACAATATGTATTTTAAGTAGTCTATGCAAAAAATTATACAAATATAGATAAATCGAAATTCTCTCTAATTGATGGTGCAATGTTTACAATGTGCTACGCCTACGCAGGCTTTTTTATGTCCTAAAGCACCACACCTTATGCAATATTAATTAACGACAACAAGAAAAAACTAAATCTTTTATTACAAACCATCACTAAATCCTTTGAGTAACTATTAATTTTTCATGAGAGTAAAATCTATAACCGATAAATACATTTAAGTACAGAGAAAATAATATTCGTGTTTGATTGATAAGTATTTGGCAATTTGGCAGCTACTGATTAGAGTATTTTGATATATTGCAGAAATTACCAAGATGTTTTTACTTTTTATACAGAAGACGGGCATTAGCCCGTCTTTTTTGTTGTTAATTGTTTGGCATTTTGACATTAAATTATAATTAAGCTGTGATATATTAGCTAGAATGCAAATGATTGAAACATTAAGAATAAGCTCAACTAGCATTCTTTTTGTTCATATTATTTGTTTGTCTTACAACCTATTAAGTTTTATTTGTGCTGTTTTTTGCATATTCCAAGGTGTATTGCCACTTTCAAGCTATTTAGACGGGATAATTTATCCCGTCTTTTATTTTGTTTACTAGTTGGAAAAATTGCTTTTATGCAAGTTTTAGATATAAAAATATTTTGAGTTTTTTTACTATCTTTAATATCTAAATTAATCTGCCATAGCTTCTAACATTTGGCAGATTAATTTTCTATTTGAGGTATTCAATGATACTAGGAAAATATCCTATCAGGTTTGAGGATATTTGCACACATCCTATAGGAAGATGCCCTATGAATATAATAATGAGTAAATTAATTCGGGATGTTGTTATGCACTGGATTTATATAGAGGTTTGGCTCACCGCCAAACCTTTTTTTATATCTCCAGAACTCACACAAAAATCGCCAAAAAATTTAATTTATCAGATGGCTCTCTCGTCTTATATGCTGTAAGCTCTATAATGTTTGTCTGCAAGCAAAATTAAAAACTAAAAGTACTCCGCAGAATGCCGATGGTAACTGAGTCACTATCTGGTGTATTACCAGGCTGCAAGAGATGAATTATTCCTGGTGTAATGCTAATATTATCAGTTAGCTGAAAACGATAAAATGCCTCAATTTGAGTCGTAGTTCCTGGTTGTCCACCTGCACGTCCTAAACCGGTATTAATAAAATCAGGGACATTATTACCCACAGGTAGGTCGCTACTAGTTATTTTAGGAGGTTGACCGACATAAATTCCCCCCAAATTTCCTTTAGCAAATAAATCAGGGAAATTCATAAACACCATATAATTCGTCGTTTCTACATTTCCCGATTGACCCGGAATGTAAGATTTAGTATAACCACCCCACGCACCTGCGCTAATACGAGGTGAAATTTGCCAAGTGACAGTCGCACCCACAGCATTAGTTTGCAAAGGTGCTGATTTTCCGGTAGTGGTATTAACTGTAGTTAAGCATTCATCACCAACAAAGGTTAGCAAACAACCATCCGAAGAATAATTGTTGACATAATACAAGCTTAAATCTAGAGTGTCAGTTGGTGTTAGCAGCAATTGCACACCAGTAGTAGTGGTTCCATCGAATAAACCGCTACTGTTACCGGGATTACCTGGTTTATAACTAGTATAAATTGCTTGCAAACTAGCGCGTTTAGCAAATTGCCAATCAATAGCTATACCACCGTGACCGTATCCCATATTTAAAATTGGGTTTCTTTGGGCAAAATAAGACAACGGCCCTGTTGCAGCACTTTCTACCCGATTGGGGCCTCGGAAAGCAGCAGGCATACTTACGCCTTCTGTTCCCACCATTATTGCTAATTTATCCGTCACCAGCCAATGAAAATTGAGGTCACTTAGAATCAAGCTATCTGTAGGAAATTCGTAGCCAAGTAAAACATCATTCCGGGAAACACTATTGGTAAATCTAGGCGAAGTTTTTCCTTTACCATCTATAAGACCTGTAAACAAGTAACTACTAGGAGTGATTTGACTAGTCAAATATAGTTGCGCTAAGGATATAACATTAATGTTTGTCCCGCCATCATCTGTATCTTTTTGTCCATCTCTAGGATTGACATCACCACGATTGCTAGTCCGTCCTTGAATACCAACTATTAGTAGTCCACTGAGTTTGGTTGTTGTTGAGAATTGGTTGGCTTCAAGTTCGCCAGTTCTGGCTTCTAAACTATCGACACGACCCCGCAGAGTTGCTAATTCAGGGGCAAATTCTGATTGCAATTTTTGTAATGTTGCTAAATCTTCGCGGGTAACTAAATCGCTGGTGGCTGTAGTGATTAATTCGTTGACTCTATCCAAACAAGCATTCACCCCGGCGGCGAATTCATACCGAGTTAAGGTGCGATTACCGCGATAGCTACTATCTGGATACCCTGCTATACAACCATAGCGTTCCACCAAAGACTGTAATGCTTGGAATGCCCAATCATTGGGTTGTACGTCTTTGAGTTGAGAAACCGATGTAACTTGCGCCATCGGATTTATGGGGGAGAGGGGAGGAGAATTTAAATCTATACTCTCCTGCGCCTGAGTAGCTTCTGTATTGATGTACTCTTGTGCTGATGCTTTTTGGGCAACTCCATTTACTCCCGCAATGAGTAACCATGCGAGCATCCAGGTTTTGCGATGACTGCGGCTAATAAGTATACCTTTCAACTTTTTACACTCTGCTCACATACTTAAGTGAAGAGTGTATGCGCTATTGTCTAGCGTTCACATGGGAAAATTTACGTATTTTGTCCAAAATTAGACTTAATCTTTCTGGGCAACTTCTGAAAGGACGAGTATAACAGGGTATTGGGTATTGGAGACTAGGTACTAGGAACTAGGAAAGAGTTTTCTCAACGAAGAGGCAGGGGGAAATGACCCCAACCGAGAGCCGTGAAGTAGAGCGGAACATGGGTCTGAATACCCCTTTCTGAATTGTCCCCCCTGCTCCCTGCTCCCTTTCCCCTTGCCTCTTTTTCAATCCCCAATCCCCAGTCTCCAATCTCCAATCTATGGCAAATCGTCCACGCAAGCTGACACCAAAAGCCTCTAAACAAAATAAACCTCATACAGGTGTGATGAAACGCATCGCTAAAAAACCCCAGAAAAAGCTCAAAGGGGGAAGGTGGTTGTCGTCAACGCTAGCGATCGCAATTCTGTTAAGTAGTGCTAGTCTAATTATGGTTTTCGCCTGGGTTAGCGTTCTCTTCATCTTTAATCCAGACCAGGTAAGCTGGCTAAATAAAATTTTACCTGTATGGGCACAAATCCCCCTTGGGAACCACGAACGCCCCAAAACTATCAAACAAATTCAACTCGATTTGAGTCAAAACAACCAAATATTTGGCGAAACTCTGCCTTTACGTCAAGATGCCAAAGACTCTTTTTTACTGCCAGTTTTGCAACAGCGTCCTAATTGTCAATCTGATTGTAAAAAACTTGTGGAACTCAGGGTTTACGAGCTATCAAAAGAGTTAGAGTTTAAATCTCAGTCCGAAAATTACTACTATTTAGCCACTCAATTACCTATAACTGGGCCAGAGGAATCCTCTGTGATTTCACCCTCACTTGATGAGACATCAGAACCCCAAGATATCAGTGTTCCCCTACCTTTAACTAAAGTGCAACGCTTTGACGGTGGGACACCATCACCAGGGGTTTGGTTTAATTTGCGGGGTCAACGCCAACCAGGAACTGGTGCTTATGGTCAAGTTGTATACTACAATCCACAACGCACCAATTTACTACAAATGTTGTCTTGGACAAGTCCCAACGGACAATTACCCAGATGGCAGCAGGTAACTGGTGATGGTACAAAAGAGTTAGTTGTCGATCAAACTATAGGTTTAGAACCGCACTTACAGGTTTACCAAGTCAAGCCTGTGAGGTTATTCCTCAAACCAATTGAATTGGAGGCGATTACCCTCAAATCAGCAGCCCTCAAAGATTCTGCATACCAAAACGCCCTGTCAATTGCCCGTAGTGGACTATGGACACCAGCCTTTGAATGGTTGAAATTCATCAAGAAACAGCGCAAAGGAGTTTTTCCAGAGGTGGCGCAAGCGCAAATGGACTTGATTCGCTTGCATTCCCAACTTACTAAAACCCAAGCCGAGAAAAAATGGGCAAGTCCTAGCCAAGAAGTGCTAGCAAACTTGATTGATGGTCGCTGGGGGAAAGCATTACAGGTGTTTGAAGCGTCGCCACATAATACTCAAGAAATTACTACTCTACTTAAAGCTGATAAAAAACGGTTGTGGAATCGCACAGCCGCCGCGTTGCGGGTGAACCCAAATAGACTAGATGTGCAAGCTTGGTTCGCTTTGATTTTGGCAGTTCAGCAGGGAGAAGAACACGCTAATTCCTGGTTAAAGACGCAACCAAAAATTACAAAAGATAATCTTGTCTATATTCAAGGTCTGTTAGCAAAACTCAATAGTGAGGCTGCAAAGTCGCAAATATCCTCTACTCACCCTAGTCAGATTATTGGTACTGTGCAACCAATTACTCAAGTTACTAGCAGCGAGTGGCTGCAACCAAATTCCTCAGCAGACTTGAAACTCACTGATAATCAAGTTTGGTATCAGGTAGAGGTGAGTGCATTTAATGACGGTAAAAGCTGGCTAAATTCCCCCTTTGAGAATTTGAACCCACCTAAAACTTCCGCCGCCAAATTTTTATGGAAAACTTTAGGAATCATTTCTGACCCGGAAATCCAGATTATAGTCTGGTTGCCAAATGGAGAACAAAAAATTACTATAGCCGCTATCAAAGCAGTGCAACTACAGGGTAAAGTTTTGCGCCTATTGGCTGCGGGCCCAAAAATTCCAGAGAATCAAAACGATGTTCTCCAACCCAAACCTCTAGCTTTGACTAATGCAGCACTGGAATGGGTACAACCATCTCCCATCACTCTACAAGAACTGCATCAACAAAATCCCCAAGGGGTGAAGGTAATATTATCGAGTGTCTGGCAATCTTTACAGCAATCTGGCGAAGTTGCGGCTGGTGCTATTCCTACCTTTGAGCAGATGCAGGGGAAGTTGGGTGATTGGCCCGTTCAAGTGATTGATTTAACAAATAATGCTCAACCAGAAATAATACTGACTATCTCAGCAGCAGCAATAGCATCCTTGAATCAGTCTTCACCTGAAATCCAGGCGGAAAACATAGAAGAACGCCGCGACCGGACTATAATTTTGTCTGACAGCAATCAAGTCATTTACAGTGATTTTACCAAAAATGACTTACAAAGACTCTCTGCGATCGCCAAGCTTTCAGACGTGCAATCTTTAGCTTTATTAGTTGAAAATGCTCATAACTACAGTCTGAGGCGCTGGTCAGAGAAAAATCAGCGCTTTGAATAGCACGCCCCCTAATCAAATTTAAATTAAAGAGGCACTGGCGACCGCTATTTCCAAAATTGACTTATTCTTTTTGGTTAGTTTCGGCTAGACGTTGGTTCTTCAAGTTTTCCAACTGCTGCAACAGAGAGTCTACTTCTGCTTGTAAATGCATCAATTTCGCTTGCTGATCGTCTTGATAATAAGATTTGGTTAGCTTACTGACCCAGTTAGCCTGGGACTCGCGATCGGAAACACTAGATAAACAAGTAGGCATCGCTAATTAAATCCACAATTTAACTCACACCATTAGAAATATTATAATAATGCTCTTTTAAGCTTTATTAAAATATTGTATATTTTTCATCAATTACTCTAATGGGTTTTAGGTTCAATCATAAGAGACGGCGAGCATAATGGCTGTGTTCCAAACAGAACAGCGCCCTAAGTGTGCAAAGCTTCCGCCCACCTGACGGTACTTAGCAATACTTAAATTGATAGCCTGTCAATTATGGTTGTATTAATTATTATCGCCCTTTTTAGGGAATTTACGCACGAATTATATGTAGACTACATCAAGAATTCTGCGAGATTATGAAAATTGAGGACTGATACAGCAGAGATTCCCCCAATCGCCTTAAAAATATACCTTTTTAATATCCACTCTTTTTGGCAGTAGTCTTGGGCAAGGACTCGTCCAAGGCTACTGCCAAGGAGAGACAGCACATTGCCTATTTAACTGGTATTCTAAATAAAAATGGCAAGTGAAACACCTGCACCACAAAAAATAATATTCTATAAGTAATATTCTTTTGGAATTAAAGGGCTGGGACAGGGCAAAGAAAAATTCACTTTCTTCCTCTTCCGCTTCCATCTGCCACTTTCTCTAAATATCGAATCCTTAACATTAAGAAATTTTAAATCCTGTGACTTTGAGCCTTTCTGTTGCTAAATCTCATCGCCAACCCTGGCCCGGACTGATAGAAGCCTATCGCCAATACTTGCCTGTCAGTGAAACAACCCCGGTCGTCACTCTTTTGGAAGGCAATACACCTCTAATACCAGTGCCAGCGATCGCAGAACGTATTGGCAGACAAGTACGGGTTTTTGTAAAATATGATGGTCTGAATCCTACCGGCAGCTTCAAAGACCGGGGGATGACTATGGCAATTTCCAAAGCCAAGGAAGCAGGAGCAAAAGCAGTAATTTGTGCCAGCACGGGTAACACTTCAGCCGCCGCCGCCGCTTATGCAAGGCGTGGAGGCATGAATGCCTTTGTATTAATTCCCGACGGTTATGTAGCACTGGGCAAGTTAGCCCAAGCATTACTGTATGGTGCAGAAGTATTGGCAATTAAAGGGAATTTTGACCAAGCGCTAGAAATTGTCCGCGAAATGGCCGAAAGCTATCCAGTCACTTTGGTAAATTCCGTCAATCCCTACCGCCTAGAAGGGCAAAAAACTGGAGCCTTTGAAATCGTCGATGCGCTGGGTGATGCCCCAGACTGGCTGTGTATCCCCGTAGGCAATGCGGGAAATATCACAGCATATTGGATGGGCTTTTGTCAATATCATCAAGATGGAAAGTGCGATCGCTTACCCCGAATGATGGGATTCCAAGCCGCAGGTGCAGCCCCATTAGTACACGGTCAGCCCGTGGCGCATCCCGAAACCCTAGCGACAGCAATTCGCATTGGCAACCCTGCTAGCTGGGAATTAGCGATCGCAGCCCAAACCGCAAGTCAGGGAAATTTCCATGCCGTTACCGATGCAGAAATTCTCGATGCTTATCGACTTTTAGCATCATCAGAAGGTATCTTCTGCGAACCTGCTAGCGCCGCTTCTGTAGCCGGATTATTGCAGGTAAAAGACCAAATTCCTACAGGAGCGACTGTGGTTTGTGTCCTCACAGGCAATGGTCTAAAAGACCCAGATACAGCCATTAAACACAATCACAGCCAATTTAAACAGGGGATTGCAGCAGAATTGGGCGCAGTCGCCGAGGCAATGGGATTTTAAGTAACCTGGAAATACCAGCGATCGTAATATCTAATTGAAAAATTGCGTAGGCAAATCCCACCGGAGGTATCGCAGCCAATATTTTCAGTATGGCGAGTGTCAAAATAATCCCAAATTGCCAAATGATTGCGATAGATGAATTCAGACTAAGCAAGATGCAGCAAGGCAATGCCCAATCAAAAATCTAAAATTTAAAATCCAAAATGGTATAATCCTAAAGAATTTTTAATCAACTGGTTGATCATTTTAATAATCACCAACAAAGAAAAAAAATACAAGCCCCTAAATAAATTTAGGGGGATTATTAATTTTGAATTTTGAATTTGGAGCGAAGCAACGTGACTCATTCTACTGATATTGCTACCTTAGCCCGATGGATGTCAGCTGACTTTAGTAATCAAGAACAAGCTTTTGAAAATCCGCCTTTTTATGCCCACATTCGTGTGTGTATCCGTCCCCTTCCCTTGGAATTGTTCTCAGGGGTAAGTTTGTTTCTCGAACAAGCTTATGATTTTATGCTCAATCAACCCTACCGGATGCGGGTAATGAAGTTGATTCCCGCAGAAAACCACATTGCAATTGAACACTACACCGTTAAAGAAGAACAAAAATTTTATGGTGCATCTCGTGAACCCGAACGCCTCAAAGAGTTGTCTGTTGACCAACTGGAAAAAATGTCAGGCTGCAACATGATTGTAGAGTGGACAGGTAATAGCTTTAAAGGCAGGGTTGAACCTGGTAAAGGCTGCATTGTGGTTCGCGACGGCAAAAATACTTATTTAGATAACGAATTTGAGATTGACGCTAAAGAATTTTTCAGCCTCGACCGGGGAAGGGATTTAGACACTGATGAGCGTCTGTGGGGTTCCATCGCCGGCCCCTTTCACTTTGTCCGATGGGCTAATTTTGCCGATGAAGTCAAAGCTAATTAACGCGCTAGATGCTCAAAGTGAGTGAGCCGTTTGTGGTAGATATTGATGAACGTCGCAGGAATCACGGGTTAAGTGCTAAATTATCACTGCGTCATTATGACAGAAGTTTGGATTAGCGATCGCTAATCCAGATATAACAAGAACCTGGATGCCGATGCAAGACTAAAAGAATACCAAAAACATCCAGTTAACCCACTATCTCTACCTCACAATCTTGTGCTACTATTGTCAAACTGATGCTATTGCCTCCTTAAGATATCAAGTGGTAGACAAAAAGGCTTTATAGTGTTGATGTGGCGGCATAGCCAAGTGGTAAGGCAGAGGTCTGCAAAACCTCCACCCCCGGTTCAAATCCGGGTGCCGCCTTAAGGCTTTCAGCCTTTTAGGACTTCCAGAAACAAACAAACTGCGGTAAATGATATTCAAACTGATATTCAAATGCGCGGTTTAGGGGTTAACTTGACTATCTCTAGGTATAACTAGACATCCAAGAGATATCTAATGGCATCCCTTAAGTTACCTGTTACCCTGTCCTATGATCTCTATCAGAAGCTCCAATCGCTTGCATCGGCTAATGGCATCTCTATGGCGGCCCAAGTCAGATACCTCATCAGTCAAGCCAGTAACCCTCAAGGAACTACAGGTGGATATTCAAGCTGTCAAGGCAACCCAGTTGAGAACAGAGGCAACCCTTGAGCGCTTAGACCGCGACTTGGCAGCTAACACCGCAGTGCTAAGGAAGTTAGTTGAGCATCTGACTAAGTAGAGGTAAGAGGCTATTTATAAAGTAAATCTAAAAGCCAGGAGAAAGGAGTTATGATAACGATAAAATACTTCATGTGCAGTGTATTTACATAGATAGTCGGTATGGCGCGAAAGTCTTACCCCACAGATTTAACTGATATAGAGTGGGAAATCTTGGCTCCCTTGATTCCACCAGCTAAAGAAGGAGGGCATCCACGCACAACAGATATGCGTGAAATATGCAATGCCATCTATTATCATTTGAAAACTGGATGTCAATGGAATATGCTTCCGGGGGACTTCCCGCCAAGCTCAACGGTATACAGCTATTACCGTAAATGGCAACGCAAGGGAGTTTGGGAAAAATTAAACCATACACTGCGCGATCAAGTTCGCATAAAATTAGGTAGGTCAACACAACCAAGTGCGATCGCAGCAGATAGTCAGTCGGTAAAAACGACTGAAAAAAGGGGGATGTGTACGGCTTTGATGGTGGCAAGTTAGTCAAAGGAAGAAAACGCCAAACAATCGTTGATAGCCTTGGGCTATTGCTCAAAGTGATTGTGAGCGAAGGCAATGCTCCTGAAAGAGTGCTTGCAGCGTATGCCTTGATGGAACTGGTGGAAGAACGCCCAGAATTATTGGAAAAAGTTGAAGTCATGTGGGTTGACTCGGGGTATGACGGCGATAAGTTTGCGCTGGCTGTTTGGTTGATGATTCAAGCTCATGTTGAGGTCATGCGCCGTACTAATAAAGAATTTGAAGTTTTACCCAAGCGTTGGGTAGTAGAAAGAACATTCGGTTGGTTTAACCAGTACCATCGTTTGAGTAAAGATTACGAACGCCTGACTGAAATGAGTGAAGCTGCCATATATGCCGTTATGACTCGTATTATGTTACGTCGTCTAGCCGTCTAAAGATTTACTTTATAAATGGTCTCTAACTGTAACTTTTATAAAAACCCTATTTTTTAACTAAATATTCTTCAGTAAGTCATTTACCCTCTGGTTATCCTTCCAGGGGGCTTTTGTTTGGGCATCGGTCATTGGGTATTGGGCATTAGGGTAACTAGCTTGCGCTGGCGATGATGCTTTATGGCTTCCTATTAAAGTCTTAGGATTCTCATTAGTCTGACAGAGGCGATTTCAGATTTCCAAGGGTAGTATCGCCCCCTGTTAACTACCAGAGCCACCCGGTAGCCCCTAGGCTAACCACTAATGTCTCAGCCGATGGGTTGACCACTGATGCCAGACAAGAAAGGTTGTTAGCGATCGCTCTAGAGGCTGCTGATTCACTGGCTGCACAGTTTAATGCTGATAACAATCTAAGGGTAGCCAGGATGCTTAAGGAAATGGGGGAATGGGCCAGCCAGCTAGTTAAAGACAGGATGGCTAGGGAGGTAATCCCTGACCCTGTTGTAAGTGTAAGTATCAACATCGGTTCTCTAGAAGCCCAGCTTGGATTACCTGAGACTCATTTTCCAGAAACTAACCACACAAAGGAAAACCAATGATTAACCGCAACCAAGTATTTACCAAGTTTGATTTGAATGCTGACCAAAGGGATATATTCGATCGGTTGACCCTAGCACAGCAAAGGCGATTAATCAAAGTCCTTGAGACTAAACAGAGGACAGGTAAGCGCCGGGTTATCAAAGCTTCAGGCAACCCAAGACGCGCCAAGGTTTTACAAGATGATTCCCAAGACATTATTAACCAGTACCAAGACCACCTGCATTAAACCAATCAATCGAAATGTTTCGATACATCTGATAAATATTTCGATTTAAGCCCAAGACCTACCAGAATAGCCAAAGCTCCCCCAGGTATTACCAGTACCCAAGGGAGCTATTAAAACAACTTATCGACTTTAACAAATACTATGAACAGTATTCCCCATAATGGGGGAAAGCGCCATAGTAATTATTTTACCGACCCTATTGAGGTTCGGCTAGCCTGTGGTAACTCATGGGAGTATAGCCTAACTGAGTATCTTAACACTCAAGGGTTAGACCGGGTTTACCAGTTAGACCAGTACATGACATACCGATCGGTCTATGGAAGTTATAGACTTGACCCGGATAACTGGCGATCGCGGATTCAGTCTAAGCTAGCCCAAGACTTATACCCCAAGTACCAAAGGGACATCAGAGTTATCCACAGAGGTAAAGGTTACAACATTGAAGTAAAGTCCAAATCAGGCATCTTTGAAAATCATAACTTACTGGTAGGCGGTATTGCAAGCCGATGGGAGCGATATAGGTTCCCAGTTCACTTTGTAGTTGCCATCGATCGCAACACAGGGGAAGCCAGGGTAACTGAGGCGGATAGGCTAACTAGAGAGACAAGCTGGTTAAGGATAAAATCTAAAGAGCTATCCTATGGAGTGCCCAGGCATTTATTTAGACCTTTGGACACCTGGCTAGACTTCCTAAAATCCCAGTAACTAACAACAAAACCCTTGGAATAGTCCGGGGGTTATTCAGGGGGTTAACCCGATCATCAGAGTTCTGGGAGGGTTAAGGGTACTGTGTTACCCGCATAATGCTTCAGAATAATCTCTGGGCTATTTCCTACCAACTTTGCCACTGTGGAAACTGTTAACCCCTCAGCCAGCATTAATGTAATGAAAGTATGCCGGGTATTATATGGGCACCGATAGCGCTCTATTTTACCCTCATCTAATAACCCCTGAATAACCCCATTGTAGTTTTTATTACTTGTTCTGCCACCTTTCCAGACCTGAGTAGAAAATCTAGTATTGCTGATGATTCCCCCGGTAGGGCTGGTAAATACTGATTGTTCTGAGTTGGGGTTTATGGGCCTAATGGACAGTAATAACTCTCTGACTTGGCTATTACAAGGGAACTTCCTAGCCTTGCCTGTTTTAGTCCCCTTCCTGATATTTAGCTGGCTATCATAGGATTCAGAAAATGTAATCTGGGTACAATCGGAGTTAATATGTTGCCATTGAAGCGCGATCGCTTCCCCTGTTCTACATCCAGTCCAGAACATGAACTTAACAAAGGGTGCATAGTGGGGCCGGGTATCCTCAAATGCTTTGATAATGGTATTCATTTCTGCCCTACTAAAAGGGTCAATGGCATCTGAATCATGCTTAGGTAGCTTGATGTCTTCTGACATTCCGGCGAATGGATTATCCTTTGCCAGACCGGAGCCAACAGCCCATTTACAGCAAGCGGCTAGGTATGTTAGTACCCGCTTGGCTGCATTAGGGGTTAGTTGGGTTAGCAGATAATCTCTGATAGCGATCGCCTGACTCAAGTCTTTAGTAGGTAATGCCTTGATGTGGTTAGTATACTTTCTAGCATAATCGCGCCGATATGTGGTTGAGGCTAGCTGAGGCTTCATATAAGCACAGTATTGCTCCCATAGCCCCATGATGTCTGTCTGTGGTGTATTAGGCTTAACTATGGTTAACTGAGGTTTCCTGTAGCTATCTAGTTTCTCTCTGTAGCGCTCAAGGGTTGGGTCAAGCTGCCCAGTGATTATCTCTTCCTCTATCCAGTTGGCTACTGAATCAACCCTCCTCTTATTAATCTCATTAGCATCCAGCCCAGTACTAATGATGGCTTGTTTCCCTGGGGGAGTTACTGACCTGGGCAACCGGAGCCTAAACTTTCCTCTGAACTCCTCAACCCCTACATTACCCCTGGCTGTCCTAACTGTCTTGGCTGTTCCCATTTGAATATCACTAACCTCTACTTCCCTACAATGATATTCAAAATGATATTCAAAGTCAATGGTGTTTGGTTGGATTATTGACCACAAAAGCGCTTGAGTGTCCAAAGGGTGCGAAGCTACCGGTCTGCAAAACCTCCACCCCCGGTTCAAATCCGGGTGCCGCCTTCAAAAAAATATAAGCATTACAGGGCTTTGAAGCCCTTTTCTAATGGTAGTTGTAGAGCTTGTTTCAAGAGCCTTCCAATATTTTTGGGGTAATTTTGGGTAGTTTGGGTAAAGAACTGGGGTAAAACTGGGGTAGAAATGTAAGGTAGAGGTTTCTCTTGGACTTTGGACAAAAAAAGGTAATTGAGAATATACCGATGTATCCGTAGTCTTGCTAACTTTACTATATATCAATGATTTAGATGCGTTTCCCCTGCCCTAATTCCCAGGCCCCAACAAATAAATCAACGCTTCTACTAGAATGTGATTTTGTTCATCTGTGCCAACAGTAATGCGTAATTTATCATCTAGCCCAGGCTGCTTGAAGTAACGGATTAAAATTCCCTGTTCTTTCAGTTTCTGATAGAGATATTCCGCGTTTCTTTGTGGAGGCTGTACCAGCAAAAAGTTAGTTTGGGAATCCCAGATATGAAAACCTAATTGTTTCAAGTCTATTGATAGCTGATTCCGTGATGCTTTAATCTTTGCCACACAAGCATTTTTATAAGCTTGATCGGTAATGGCAGCCGTGCCAATTGCACAAGCGATCGCATCAATGTTATAGCTATCCTTCACTTTAAACAATCCCTGCAACAGTTTAGGATTCGCCACTCCAAATCCCAATCGCAGTCCAGCCAACGAGTAGCCCTTAGAAAGGGTACGAATTATGATGACATTTTCGTATTCCTTTACCAAAGCCAACGCATTCTCTTCGGTAAAATCTATGTATGCTTCGTCAATCACCAAAACTCCAGATAACTGGCTGGCTAATTGGCGCAGTTCGTTAGTTGCTACCAGATGCCCCGATGGACTATTCGGCGACGCAATGAATGTGACAGAACCATTGACAGCAACCAGTTCTTCCAAAGGTAAACTGTAGTCCTCGCTGTAGGAAACTTCAATAATTTCCGCAGCCTGCATTTCTGCTAATGTACGATATAGCACATAAGTTGGCATCGGATAAACTACCTTCTTTCCAGGTTCTGCACAGGCTCGAATTACTACGCTCAACAATTCGTCACTGCCATTGCCTACAATAATCCAATCGCTAGGAACTCCTAAAACTTTACTTGCGGCTTCTCGAAATTCCCCGCCGAAAGGTTCTGGATATCGCCGCAACCACTCCCCCTCAATATTTTGCAGTACAGCTAGTGCCGCAGGGGAAGGAGGATAGGGGTTCTCGTTGCTGTTGAGTTTAATTATCTGTGTACCGCGTTGAGGCTGCTCACCGGGAACATAGCTAGCCATTGCATCAACATTGGAGCGAAAGTAATTAGTCATAGGGCATTGGTTGTGTATCTTAAGCAAATTTCAACCCACAATTTCTGACGATATCGTTTTTTGTCGTTTACATCAAAAAATACGGCTTTAAGGCTTACATACTATACAGAGTTATGCTGTGAATCAACGTAAATAAGTCATTTCAAGTGTTTATTAATCATTAATTGATGATAAATAGACCCACGTCGTAGGGGCAATTCATGAATTGTCCCTACGGGGAAAGTATTTGAACGCTTATTTCCCCTCAAAAATGTTTAGATATCGTTAGAAAATAGAACCAGAGGGCAAAGGAGCAAGAAAAGAATAACAATATCCAATGACAAATGACAAATGACAAATCATCACCGATATATTATTTTTTACAAACCCTATGGCGTTCTCAGCCAATTTACAAAAGATACTCCCACACATAGCACCCTGAAAGATTATATAGATGTACCTGATGTCTATCCTGTAGGACGCTTAGACTGGGATAGTGAAGGATTACTGCTGTTAACGAATGATGGAAAATTGCAACATCGCCTTGCCCATCCGCGTTTTGGTCATAAACGTACTTACTGGGTACAAGTAGAGCGAATTCCAGATGAAGATGCGATCAAAAGGTTGCAAACAGGCGTAAAAATTCAAGATTACCGCACTCAACCAGCACAAGTTAGGCTCTTATCAAAAGAGCCAGAGCTACCTGAACGCATCCCGCCAATTAGATTTCGCAAAAATGTACCGACAGCTTGGCTGGAAATGACTTTGACAGAGGGAAAAAACCGTCAAGTCCGGCGCATGACTGCGGCTGTTGGGTTTCCGACTTTGCGACTGGTCAGAGTCAGCATAGCCCACCTACGATTAGATGACTTACAATTGGGTCAATGGCGCGACCTCACCACATCTGAACTCCAATTTATTTCTGTTTAGAGACGACAGGAAGAGGGCTAAGGAGCAAGGGGAGATCAGGGAATGAGAGGGAAAAGGGGGCAAGGAAAATAACCATACTCAATTCCCGATTTCCAATCTTTGCGATCGCTATCTTATTGAACACAGCTTAATATACATTGGTTTGATAGGAATACCGGAGTTTCTAAAAAAACTTCTTGCGTGCTTAAGTAGAATATGTGATACTCTACATCTATAAAGAAAGCACGGTAGTTCTATCGTTTTACCGTAGTTTAAAAGGACAGGATTCATGCAGCTACTATGGTTCATCCCAACCCACGGCGACGGACGTTACCTTGCAACTGCTACAGGTGGAAGGGCAGTAAGCTTTCCCTATCTGCGGCAGATTGCCCAAGCGGTGGATGACCTTGGTTATACAGGGGCATTGCTGCCCACGGGACGTTCTTGCGAAGATGCTTGGATTGTAGCGTCAACACTGGTATCGCTGACACGGCAGATGCGTTTTTTGGTGGCGATTCGTCCCGGCTTGGTATCGCCTGGAGTAGCGGCGCGGATGGCGGCAACTTTTGATCGTCTCTCTGGAGGACGCTTGCTGATTAATGTCGTGACAGGAGGCGATCCCGTAGAGTTGGCGGGAGATGGCTTGCATTTGGATCACGATCAGCGCTATGAATTAACAGATGAATTTTTGACAGTATGGCGAGCGATCGCTAGTGGAGAACAAGCCAATCTTCAGGGCGATTATCTCAATATTCAAGATGGTAAGCTGCTGTTTCCACCTGTTCAGAAGCCATATCCACCGTTGTGGTTTGGCGGTTCCTCTCCTGTTGCTCAAAAAATTGCTGCCAAGCACGTAGATGTCTACCTGACTTGGGGCGAACCACCGGCGCAAGTAGCCGAGAAGATTTCATTAGTTCGCAGACTTGCAGAAATAGAAGGCCGGACTTTGCGGTTTGGGATTCGTTTACATGTGATTGTGCGCGAAACCGAGAGTGCAGCTTGGGATGCAGCCAATGATTTAATTAAATATGTCGATGACGAAGCGATCGCTAAAGCCCAAAAAGCTTATGCCCGGATGGATTCAGTTGGACAACAACGGATGACTCAATTACACCACGGTAATCGTGAGGCTTTAGAGATTAGTCCGAACCTCTGGGCAGGAGTTGGTTTGGTGCGGGGTGGTGCGGGAACAGCCTTAGTAGGCGATCCTCAAACCGTAGCGGCCAGAATGTTGGAATATGCAGATTTGGGTATTGAGTCCTTTATTCTCTCTGGTTATCCCCATCTAGAAGAAGCTTATCGAGTCGCAGAACTTCTATTTCCCCATTTGCCCTTAGAAAATCTGCCAGTAGTAGAGAAGCAACACGTCTTGAGTCCATTTGGTGAGATTGTGGCAAATGAAGATTTCCCTAAGCAGCATAAAGAGAAAGCCACATCCATATCCTAGTAAAGTTTAGGGTATTGGTTATTCCCAATTCCCAATTCCCAATTCCCCATTCTCTATTCCCATTTGATACATAGGAGTTTAATTGAATGACAAATATTTTAGCGATCGCAGGTAGTCCAACTCATCCATCTAGAACTTATGGTTTGGTCGAATACACCGCCAAAATTTTACAACAAGAAGGCTTGCATGTAGACATTATTTCAGTTCGGGATTTACCTGCTGAAGATTTAGTTTTTGGACGATACGATAGCCCTGCTTTAGAACAGCCAAAAGCTTTATTAGCAAAGGCAGATGGTGTAATTATTGCCACCCCAATCTACAAGGCTGCTTACACAGGAGTGCTGAAGACATTTCTAGATTTGCTCCCACAAAAATCATTGACAGGTAAACCCGTATTACCAATTGCCCTTGGTGGAACGATCGCTCATTTATTGGCAATTGAATATGCTCTGAAACCTGTATTATCTGAATTAGGAGCGCGGCATATCTTAGCTACTGTTTATGCAGTAGACAAACAAATTCAACGGCAAGCTGATAACAGTGTCATCTTAGATGAAGAAATTGACCAAAGGCTCAAAGATGTCCTCAAAGAATTTGTTAAAGCTGTAGCTTATGATGCCGCCGCGCCTCAAGAATTGGTTCATGCCAATTAAATAATCAAGTTTATACCTCCGTTTACTTGTAGCGGATGGGTAATTTCTCCCCATCTGCTACCTTTTTTAAAAGTTAATCAAATTAGCATAAAATTCCATTCAAATAAAAACCGGACTGTCTAACTACTTTGCTTTTAAGTTTAAAAAATAATTTTTACAACTAATTTATGATTTCTATAGATATCAAAATTGTCTCCTAACTCTACCCGTAGTAGATTAGTTAAATTAACTATCTACTACTTTTTCTTTTGAGATTTTAAAATTGTCATCAGGATATAAGAAAGTTTGCCGATAATATAAGTTGGATAAAGCTAATACTTTACCAACCAAAGCGCGATCGCTCTTAATACAAGAACATCATAACTTTATTTAACGTTAGTTCGATAAACCTCTCCCTGCCTTGAATTAAAGTTCAAGCCTATCCCTCTCCGAGTCGGAGAGGGACGGTTTTGCGTAATAAAACCAGGGAGAGGTCTTTTTATTAAGGTTAATTAAATGGACACTATCTAAACACAACCAGGGTAAAAACGATCGCCTTTTTGATGTACTTAAATATATTCATGGTTTCATTCCACCTGAAATTCTAGTTTTAGAATGGATTGTCTAATCTTTCGGTTCCGCTTTATTGAATCAACGAGAAAAAAGCAAACTTAACCATTAAGTAGAGTGCGAAGAACTTATGTATTTATATCAACTTAATGGTTAAGGAAAATTAAAGTAATTTTCTATAAATATACTCTTACTCTTTTAATGAAAATGCAAGGACAGTTAAGACTGTTTAGACAATTAAGTAAACATTTAATACAATTTAAATATTTTATTAGGTTGGTAATATCGGTAAATCATTCGTTACAAGCGTTGTTGATCGCAAATGAGTAGCGTTTGGTTCGTGTTGGCGCATCCCAACCTAGGCATCTACAGCCACCGTATATTAATGGCAATACGCTTTTTTGGTCAGGTTAACCAGTAAATTAGAGGTAGAGCGTAAAAAAATAAACTCAATGAAAGCGATATCTAACGACAAGCCGCAAGGCGTGTGCGCTACTGATTTTGCATCTATTATCGGCGAAGAAAATGCTGTTTGCCTTTGGGAAAATATCAAAATAGGCCAGCAAAAACGTATACAACAGGCTGTAACTTCTGGCAAACCTCCCACTTGTATCGTCTATCCTCGTACCCAACAGCAACTAGCCGCAGTCATCGCCAAAGCTCACAGTCACAACTGGCGTGTCCTACCCTGTGGTAGTGGCAGTAAACTTAGCTGGGGTGGTTTAGTTAAGGGCGTTGATGTCGTAGTTAGCACAGAACGCGTCAATCAACTGATTGAACACGCTGTTGGCGATTTGACTGTCACAGTAGAAGCTGGAATGAAGTTCTCGGATCTCCAGGCACTTTTGGCAAAATCGCGGCAATTTCTCGCCCTTGACCCCACAGCACCGGAGTCAGCAACCATTGGCGGTATTGTTGCCACAGGTGATACAGGTTCTCTGCGGCAACGTTATGGTAGTGTGCGCGACCAGTTACTAGGTGTTACCTTTGTCCGTGCTGATGGAGAAATCGCTAAAGCTGGGGGAAGAGTAGTTAAAAATGTTGCCGGATATGACTTGATGAAATTGCTTACTGGGTCTTATGGCACATTAGGTTTGATTAGTCAACTGACTTTCCGTGTGTATCCGCTATCAGAAGCATCGGGGACGGTGGTACTAACTGGTAGTGCTGAGGCTGTATCCCAAGCGGCTGATATTCTTCGAGGTTCGGCATTAACACCAGTTCAGGCTGATTTGCTATCAACTAAATTGGTGTCTAGCTTAGGTTTGGGTCAAGGATTGGGATTAATTGCCCGTTTTCAGAGTATTAGTGAGAGTGTTAAAGAACAGTCAAACCGAGTTTTGGAAGTAGGTCAAAAGTTAGGTTTAAATGGGGCAATTTTTGCCGATGCTGATGAGGCTAGTCTATGGCAGAGATTGCAAGAACGAATACATTTTTCTGCCAGAGAATCTGTAATTACCTGCAAAATAGGAGTGTTGCCTACTGCTGCTGTAGATATTTTGACTCAGGTGGAGTTGGGTTTAATTCATATAAGTAGTGGTTTAGGTTTGTTACAATTAGAGGATGAAAATCAAGTTTTGCAGGTGCGCGATTCCACCCAACTGAATAGAGGTTTTTTAACAATTCTGGAAGCACCAGTGGCGGTTAAAGAACAAATAGATGTTTGGGGTTATACGGGGAATGCTTTGCCGTTGATGCGCCGTATTAAGGAACAGTTTGATAGTAAGAATATTTTAAGTCCTGGTCGGTTTGTGGGTGGAATTTAAGTTTAAGAAAACGAACCGCAGAGGCACAGAGAAAGCTGAGGTAGAGAGGGGAAGGTAGAAATATGCAAGTTTCAGAAAATGCTGTTAACAATACGGCTAGTTTAAAGAATTTAAAGGGGTTTGATGAGAGTCATCCGCCTGACCCAAAGTTAATTGATAGTTGTGTACATTGTGGATTTTGTCTTTCGACTTGTCCAAGTTATCGAGTGCTTGGCAAGGAGATGGATTCACCTAGAGGACGCATCTATTTAATGGATGCAATTAATGAGGGTGAGATTGCTCTCAATACGGCAACTGTAGAACATTTTGATTCGTGTTTGGGATGTCTTGCTTGTGTGAGTACTTGTCCTTCTGGTGTGCAGTATGACAAATTGATTTCTGCAACTCGCCACCAAGTTGAACGAAATTATCCCCGCAGTTTGCCAGACCAATTTTTTCGTCAACTGATATTTTCTCTGTTTCCCTATCCCAATCTTTTACGAGTTTTATTAGTTCCGTTGTTAGTTTATCAAAAGCTGGGGTTTGCTAAATTCTTTCGCGCTACAGGTTTACTCAATAAAATATCGCCCCGTTTGGCAGCAATGGAATCAATTCTGCCAGAAATTACCCTCAAATCTTTTCAAGATAATCTGCCTAGTGTGATTCCTGCTAAAGGTGAGAAGCGCTATCGAGTCGGGGTAATTTTGGGTTGTGTGCAACGGCTGTTTTTCTCCCCCGTGAATGAAGCAACGGTGCGGGTTTTAACAGCGAATGGTTGTGAAGTTGTGATTCCCAAATCTCAAGGTTGTTGTGCAGCACTTCCCGAACACCAAGGACAAACAGAACAGGCGAAAGCTTTAGCAAGGCAGATGATTGATAGTTTCGCTAACACTGATGTCGATTTTGTAATTATCAATGCTGCTGGTTGTGGTCATACTTTAAAAGAATACGGTCATATTTTAGAAGATGACCTCGAATATCGGGAAAAGGCAAAGGATTTTGCAGCTAAAGTTAAAGATGCTCAAGAGTTTTTGGCAACTGTTGGTATAACAGCAAAATTATCGCCACTCACTGATAAACCCTTGAATTTAGTTTATCAAGATGCCTGTCATTTATTGCATGGTCAAAAGATTAGCGTCCAACCGCGTCAGGTATTACGACAAATTCCAGGGGTGAAGTTGAGAGAACCAGTAGATGCGGCTTTATGTTGTGGCAGTGCTGGGGTTTATAATATGCTGCAACCGGAAGTTGCTGAAGAATTGGGTCAGCAAAAAGTACAGAATTTGTTGAATACTGGTGCTGAGTTAATTGCTTCTGCTAATCCGGGGTGTACTTTGCAAATTACAAAGCATTTGCAGTTACAAGGTAAGAATATTTCAGTCATTCACCCGATGGAGTTGTTAGATTATTCGATTCGAGGTGAAAAGTTGAAATTATAGACATTTGCTTTTGTCATCTTTTGGTAAAGCCAGAAAATTACAGGTAGAGGCGAACAACTGTGCGCCTCTACTATTTGGATATTTTTTTAACGTGAGTTCGAATGGTAATATCACAATACAGCATTTCTTTCTTCTCTCAGTGCCCTCTGCGCCTCTGTGGTAGCCTGCGGCAAGCCGAAGCGTCTACGTTAAAAAAATTGACTTTGACAAAGAGTTTTAGCCTTAACTGAACCGTATTGGGTCATATCATGTCCACCCAAAAGACCTCTCCCTAGTTTTACTACGCAAAACCTGTCCCTCTCCGAGTCGGAGAGGGACAGACTTGAACGCAAGTTCAAGGCAGGGAGAGGTCTGTCGAACTCACGTTTTTTATGGAAGTCCTTAATCAGTCGCCTTGAAGAAGTTTTTTCCGAAATAGCCGCTTTATCGTCTGTATAATCACTGAAATGGCAAGAGTATCAGGCTAATTTCGGGTGATTTGTGATGAAACTAGATTTAGTCAGGTTTTTTCAAGCTTGCAACCCCAGTAAAACTCTGGTTGTGAGCAAACCGGAGGATAGACAATATTATATTGATTTCTCTAAAGTTCGTGGTGCCAAGATTATTGAAGAACTTGGGCGAACTATCACCCGCCTTGCACCAGAACAACCTACCTGTCAATTATTTACCGGACATATTGGCTGTGGCAAATCCACTGAGTTACTGCGACTAAAAGCAGAGTTAGAGCAGCAGGGATTTCATGTGGTTTATTTCGAGTCTAGCCAAAGCCTCGATATGGCTGATATTGATGTTACAGATATTTTACTAGCAGTAGCTCGTGAGGTGAGTCAAAGTTTAGAAGCAATAAAAATCAACCTTAAACCAGGATACTTTAAAAATCTATTTACCGAAATTTCTGAGTTTTTGCAAACGCCGCTAGACATTGGGGTGGAGGCTGAATTATCTGTAGGTATTGCCAAAATTACTGCCAAAACTAAAGATAGTCCCAAACTCCGCGGCCAGTTACGGCAATATTTAGAACCACGCACCAATGGCATTTTAGAATCAATTAACAAAGAATTGCTCAAGCCTGCTATAGAAAAACTCAAGCAGCAAGGTAAACAAGGACTGGTGGTAATTATAGATAATCTCGACAGAGTGGATAATTCTTTGAAGCCTTCGGGTTATTACCAGCCAGAATATCTCTTTGTAGAACGTGGTGAACAGTTAAACCAGCTAAATTGTCATGTTGTTTATACCATTCCCCTAGTGTTGATTTTTTCCAACGCTTTAGGAAGGTTAACAAATCGCTTTGGGGTAGACCCCAAGGTTTTGCCGATGGTTCCTGTGCAATTGCAAGATGGTTCGCAATTTTCACAAGGACTCACGCTACTGCAACAGATGGTTATGACGAGGGCTTTTCCTGGCGTTAGTTGGGAACAAAGTCAGAATTTAATTACCGAGGTTTTTGATAGTCCTGATACTTTAGAGCGACTTTGCCGAGTTAGCGGTGGTCATTTGCGTAATTTGCTGATGTTATTATTTCGCTGTCTTCAGCAAGAAGACCCACCTCTGTCGCGGGAATGTGTGGATAGGGTGATAAAACAACGCCGCAATGAGCTAACTTTGGCAATTACGCCCGATGAATGGGAATTACTACGTGAGGTGACACAAGAGAAAAGCTTGAGAGGTCATGAAAGATACGAACTTTTGCTCCGCAGTATGTTTGTATTTGAATACCGGAATGAGGATGGTTCTTGGTTTGATGTCAATCCGATTTTGGCTGAAGCCAAGGAATTTAGTTTATGAATCGGGGTATTAATGTGCGTAGCGCTACGCGACAATACACCCTACTGGCGTGGCAAGGCTAAAATGTTACAAAAAAATTGTAGGTTGGGTGGAGGCTTTGCGTAACACAACATATCTCAGAATGTTGGGTTGCGCTCCGCTTCACCCAACCTACGGCTAATGCACTTATCAGGTATTTTGTGAAATTGTATAACGTTAAGCATCTTAGTCGTGACGGGAGCGATATCAGTCGTGACGGGAGCGATATCAATCGTGACGGGAGCAATGTCAATCGTGACGGGAGCGATATCAGTCGTGACGGGAGCGATATCAATCGTGACGGGAGCAATGTCAATCGTGACGGGAGCAATGTCAATCGTGACGGGAGCAATGTCAATCGTGACGGGAGCAATGTCAATCGTGACGGGAGCAATGTCAATCGTGACGGGAGCAATGTCAATCGTGACGGGAGCAATGTCAATCGTGACGGGAGCGATATCAGTCGTGACGGGAGCGATATCAATCGTCACGGGAGCGATGTCAATTGTAACGGGAGCAGCTACAGCTTTTAAAATTAGCAGAAATTATTCTCTTGTCTACTGCCCTCTACTTAGATGATGTAATTATACAAACAGTTATTATAAGGTAAATTATTTATGTTATGAGTAATCAGCAAGAGCCAGAAAATCTAGCCTTTGACAATGAGCGTTCATTGCAAACTTTGGTGCGAGCAATTAACCTTTCTCAGGGAGAATTTTCACTGACTTTGCTGCGCTGTAACTATGCAGCTTTCCGTCAAGATATAGTACAACGTCTACACCAACTATCTCCTGTTAAAATCCGTGAAATCACCTTACCCGTGTCAGTGAAAACTCTTTACACGTCTATAGGTGAAAAATTGGGAGATGAACAGCCATCAGCGTTAATGGTTTTTGGTTTGGAATCGGTTAAAGATATTGATACAGTTCTAACTTCAGCTAACCAAGTACGGGAGGAGTTTAGAAAAAACTTCCCGTTCCCAGTCATGTTACTGGTTAATGACCAAGTTCTGCAAAAGCTGATCAGATTAGCGACAGATTTTGAGAATTGGGCGACAATAATTCATTTTGCGATCGCAACTGCTGATTTAGTTCAATTTATCAAACAAACTGCTGAATCAGTTTTTGCTCAAGTTTTAGATGCTGGCGCAGGAAAATTTCTCGATAATTCCGCAATCAACTTGGCAATCGGTTCGCCGCACCGCGTAGAACTTGAGTTAGCACAAGCTGAACTGCAAAAGCGGGGTGTGAAGTTAGACGCAGAACTAGAAGCCAGTTTAGAATTTGTTCTGGGTCGAGATGCGGTTTCGATGGAACAGTCACGCCAGCATTATGAACGCAGTCTTGCACTTTTGCAACAGAGTTCTAAACTAGAACAGCAAGGCTGTGTACTGTACAATTTAGGGTTATGGTGGCGTACCTACGCCGTGCAGCATTTAACAGAACAACAAAATGCTTGCTCGAACGCTAAAAATTATTATTACAAATGTCTTGAAATATTTGAGCAGGCGAATCGTCCTGACTTGGTAGCAAAATTTATCAACGCTTTGGGAGAAGTACTACAAAAGCTTCAGCAGTGGGATGAATTAGAGGCAGTTGCTCAAAAAGCTTTAACTCTATATCAAACTTATCCTGATTGGTTTAGAAAAGCAAGAGCTTATGGATTTATCGCTGAAGTAGCACTTTCTCAGTCTGCTTGGAATAAAGCTAAACAAGCTGCCGAAAAAGCGCTTTCTATTGTAGCTAGTAACCAATCCATCCAATCGAAAGCTAATTTAGAATTGGTGCTATATTATCATCAAGGTTGGTATTTATTTGCACTAGCCAGAGCGCTACAGCACCTTAATAAGGTGGAAGATGCTTTAACTACCCTAGAAGCTGCAAGAAGAGAAACTAAACCTCAATACGATCCAGAGCTTTACATTCGGATTTTGGAGAGGTTACAAAGTATTTATTATCAACAAGGTCAATATCTTGCAGCTTTTCAGATTAAGCAAGAGCTAATTAAAATTGAACATCAATATGGTTTTCGTGCTTTTATTGGGGCAGCTTATTTAATTCCTCGGCATGAGGTAATTAACCCGGCACTAGTGCAAGGAGAAAATCTCATAAAAGTTGCTCAAGAAATTGCTGTTTCTGGTCGGCAACAAGATGTCAATCGGTTGATGAAACGAATGAGCCGGACTGACCATAAATTGACTGTATTTCATGGTCAGTCAGGAGTAGGTAAAAGTTCAATTTTGAACGGGGGACTAGTACCAACATTGCAACTACAATCAATAGATGCACGTGATGTATTACCTATTGTCATGCGAGTTTATACAGATTGGATGGCGATATTGGCAAAATGTTTAGCAGATAATGGTACATCTAGTAATTCAATAGAGTTTATCTGTGAAAGTTTGCGGAAAAAATCCGAGCGGAAGTTAACAGTTTTAATTTTTGACCAGTTTGAAGAATTTTTCTTTGTTTATACAGATCAAAGTAAAAGACAGCCATTTTATAAGTTCTTGCAACTTTGTTTGGATATTCCTTTTGTTAAGGTCATTCTCTGTTTGAGAGAAGATTATTTGCATTATTTATTAGAATGCGATCGCCTGTTAAATTTTAGAGCAATTAATAACAATATTTTAGATAAGGATATTCGTTATTATTTAGGAAATTTCTCTTCAAAAGATGCCAAAGCTGTTGTACAAAGTCTGACTGAACAAACCCAATTTTACTTAGAGCCTGAGTTAATCGCTCAATTAGTAGAAGATTTATCAGACGAACTTGGCGAGGTACGCCCAATTGAGTTACAAATCGTCGGTTCGCAACTTCAAACAGATAAAATTACAACTTTAGAACAATATCTTCAGTCAGGAACAAAAGAAAAACTAGTTGAGCGATTTTTAGAAGAAGTTATTAAAGACTGTGGTTCTGAAAACGAACTCTGTGCCAGAGTAGTTTTATATTTACTAACAGACGAGAAAGGTACTCGTCCCTTCAAAACTTCTGACAATTTAGCGGAAGATTTAAAAACAGCAGATATTGTCTCAGAAAAAGAAAAACTAAATCTAGTTTTAGAGATTTTAGTTGGTTCGGGGCTGGTGTTAAATATTCCTGAAGACCCTGCTAACCTATATCAGTTGGTTCATGACTATCTAGTATCTTTTATCCGGCAGTCACAACAAGCAAGAAAATTAGAAGAACAGAAAAAGGAAAAGGAACAACGGCAACACGCTGAAGCAGAACTAAATCGTGTTCTTAAGCGACAACGCAATGACGCAAAACAACAACGAAATTTTGCGATCGCAGGAGTCACTATAATGTCAATTCTGGCAGTTATAGCTGTAGGATTGGGAGTGCGGGCAGAATCTGAAAGGCAAAAGACAGAACAAGCTGAGACAATTGCGATTAGTAAAGCTTCAGAAGCCCTTTTTGCCTCAAATCAAAGGTTTGAAGCACTTAAACAAGCCATTAAAGCAGGTAAAAAACTCCAAGCTACAGACTGGGGAAAAACCGATTCTGAAATTCGTACCCAAGTTATAGCGGCATTACAACAATCAGTTTACTGGATAGTAGAGCGCGATCGCTTGGAAGGACACAAGGCTCTAATCTGGGGTGTAACTTTCTCACATAATGGTAAGTTGATTGCCTCAACTAGTTATGACCATACTATAAAACTCTGGAATCTAGATGGTAGCGTGTACAAGACGCTCGAAGGACATAAAGATAAAGTCTTAGGTTTGAGTTTCTCACCTGACGATCAAACAATTGTCTCAGGCGATTTCCAGGGCATCATAAAATTTTGGAAGCGGGACGGCACTTTATTAAAAACCCTACCAGCATCTCAAGATAGAGTAAATAGTGGCGAAAATAAGGGAGTTTATAGTATCGATTTCTCACCAGATGGTAAGACAATTGCTACAGGAAGTCGAGACAGTACACTTAAACTCTGGAAGCCAGATGGCACTTTATTAAAAACGATTAAAGCGCATCAAGATGGAGTCAATAGTGTGGCTTTCTCCCCCGACGGTACTATGATTGCTACTGGTGGCCGGGACAAAACTGTGAAACTCTGGACATCCAATGGTAAGCTTTTGCACACTACAGAAGGCTATGACGACTTTGTTTGGGATGTTGCTTGGTCAAGCGATAGCCAGACAATTGCGGCGGCGGCTGGTGGTGCTGCTGCGACTGGTAACGACAACAGAGTAAAACTCTGGAATCGAGACGGCACTCCTTTAAAAAATTTTAAAGCACATAAAGATGGAATCAATAGTGTGGCTTTCTCACCCGACGGTAAGATGATTGCTACAGCTAGTGACGACAAGACTGTAAAGCTTTGGAAGCCTGACGGTACTTTACTCACAACTTTATCAGGACATAGCAATGGAGTTTATGCTGTCAGGTTTTCACCTGACTGTAAAATCCTAATTTCTGCCAGTGCTGACGGTACGATGAAACTTTGGCAAGTTGGTAATACCAGTTGCTTACACAACGCCCAAATTCCTACTTCTCCTAGCGCTGACAGCACAATGAAGATTCAGTATGGTAGTGGTGTGGTAAGTATTCTCAACGGTCATAGCGATCGCGTTAATCAGGTAGATTTCTCACCTGATGACAAAATAATTGCCTCAGCCAGCCGTGACAAGACAGTGAAACTTTGGAAGCGCGATGGTACTTTAGACAAAACTCTTGAGGGGCATAGCGATAACGTTAGTTTCTCACCTGATGGTCAGACAATTGCTACCGCTAGTGATGATAACACAGTGGAACTCTGGAACCGTGACGGTAAATTACTGAGAACCCTTTTTCCAAAAAGCGATAAGATATTAGACTTGAATTTCTCACCCAACGGTCAGTTTATCGCCTTGGGTAGTATGGACAACAAAGTAATAATATCGCGGCTTGATGGCATCAAACCTCAGATTCTCAACAAGCATCAGGACTGGGTAAGGGCTGTAGCTTGGTCGCCAAACGGTCAGATGCTTGCCTCAGCTAGTGATGACAACACGGTAAAACTTTGGAAGCAAAACAATAAGGGCGAGTTTCACATCTACAAGACTCTCGCAGGGAAAAACGGCCATAACAGTTGGGTTTTGAGCGTTAAGTTCTCACCTAGTGGCGATATGATTGCCACTAGTAGTAATGACAAGACGGTAATACTTTGGAAGCAGGACGACAAGGGCGAGTTTCGCTGGTACAAAAAATTGCAGGGGCATACCGATCAGGTGAATAGCGTGAATTTTTCACCTGACGGTAAGATGATTGCAACAGCTAGTGATGATAAAACTGTAAAACTTTGGACACGCGACGGTCATTTAGTGAGAACTCTAACTGGGCACAGCGATCATTTATTAAGCGCGAATTTCTCAGCCGATGGTAAAACTCTGGCTTTGGGCAGTGCTGATGGGGCTATAATTCTCTGGAATTTGGATGAGCTAAATCATCTCAAGAATCTAGATAGCTTACTGGAGCGTGGTTGTGATTGGCTGTATGACTATCTAAAGAATAACCCGAATGTCAGTAAGAGCGATCGCCATCTCTGCGACGATATCAAGTAAGAGTTAAGCATTGGTACTCTCTCAAATTATCTCAGGCGATCGCTAAGTTTTTAACTGATTCCCAGTCTCAGACCGGGAATCAGTTAATTTATCAAAGGTTTATTTGGTAAGTCTCTTACTTTATTTGATGTTCTCTGTATTAACCACCAGCAACAGCAGGGACAATACTTACTTCATCGCCATCTTTTAGGGCTGTGTTAATACCATCTAAATAGCGGATATCTTCACTATCAACGTAAAAATTTACAAACCGACGTAGCTTGCCTTCGTCATCGCACAACCGGGATTTAATCCCAGGAAAGCTTTGTTCTAAAGAATCCAACAATTCAGCAATGGTGCTACCGTTGGATTCTAGGGTAGCTTGATTATTAGTCAAATTCTGAAGAGTCGTAGGAACTAAAACTGTTACAGCCATAAAAGTACAAAGTGAAGAGTTAGGAATACAGTTAAGAGTTAGGAGTCATGAATAAAAAACTCATAACTCCTAACTGCTAACTAAACGAGAACTTGTTGCCATTCCAAGCGATCGAGAGTACGCGATCGCTCTAGGGCGCGTTCAAAACTATCCAGTTTAGCATCAATAGTCAAGGGTTCACCAACATAGCCTTGGATTGCTTCTTGGGTTTTCAGACCATTGCCGGTGATGTAAATCACGGTAGTTTCATCTGGATCAATTTTGCCAGCTTCTACCAGTTTTTTCAGCACGGCCACGGTTGTACCACCAGCCGTTTCTGTGAAGATGCCTTCTGTTTCTGCCAGCAACTTGATGCCATCAATAATTTCTGCATCATTGACTGATTCAATGTTACCACCAGTTTTCTGAGCTAACTCTACAGCATAAATACCGTCTGCTGGATTACCGATGGCTAGCGATTTCGCAATTGTATTTGGTTTAACTGGTTTAATAAAGTCGCGTCCTTCTTTAAAGGCTTGAGCAATGGGTGAACAACCTTCTGCTTGAGCGCCACTGAAACGGACTTTCTTGTCTTCTACTAAACCAACTTCGATAAATTCTTGGAAACCCTTATAAATTTTTGTAAACAGCGAACCAGATGCCAAAGGAGCAACAACATGATCGGGTAGTTCCCAGCCTAGTTGTTCAGCAACTTCAAAACCTAGCGTCTTGGAACCTTCAGAGTAATAAGGGCGCAGATTAATATTGACAAAACCCCAGCCATGTGTATTGGCAACTTCCGAACAGAGACGGTTTACTTGATCGTAGTTACCCTTGACGGCCATCAGCGTTGGGCTGTAGATCAGGCTACCGATAATTTTACCGGCTTCTAAATCTGCGGGGATGAACACACAGCAGTCTAAACCGGCATGAGCTGCGATCGCAGCTGTAGAATTTGCCAAGTTACCAGTGCTAGCGCAAGAAACGGTAGTGAAACCCAACTCTCGTGCCCTTGATAGAGCAACTGATACTACCCGATCCTTAAAGCTAAGGGTGGGCATATTAACCGCATCATTTTTTATATAAAGCTTATTTAGACCCAGGCGACGGGCAAGACGGTGAGAACGAACCAAGGGAGTCATCCCCGTTCCCACATCAATAACATTGTCAGTTGCAACAGGCAAAAAGGGACGGTAGCGCCAAATTGAATTGGGCCCGGCTTGAATTGTTTCACGAGTGACATTCAGACGGAGAGCGTTGTAGTCATACTTGACTTCTAAAGGCCCAAAACATAACTCACAAACATTACTGGCTTTGAGTTCATATTCGGCACCACACTCTTTACACTTTAAAGCTTGAAAGTAGGCAGTGCTGGTTTGGGTTTGGGTTTGGGTTTTGATTGCCTGAGTCATAAACTAGCTTTCCCTGTTTGTCTGTCACTGTCGCCTGATAGTAACACGAGTAAAAATACCAGTCAAACATACCCGACCTTTTTAGTCGGGTATCCCTAGTATTGAAAAAAATAATTACTGTAAAATTTTTATATACGTAATTGTCAAGCTTAGTATTTATATTTAGACTTACTTGGTCTGAAATCAGATAATAGTTTCCGCTACTCAGTGTAAACGCTGGTCATGGATATGATTAAATTGCATCAAATTTATGAGCTATTTGCATTTCATTAAATTAAGATCGCTTTACTTGGTGATCGAGATCACTGACTTAATTTTTTATTTCATTAGACAAATAACTACACACAGTATCATGTATGCATAGCAGCAAATATTCAAAAGAGCTTTGATATATAGCTTGTAGGATATTTTGCTTCTATTTCAAACACTACAATTTCTATCTGTGTTGCCAAAATAAAGTTAATTTTTCAGTTTTTATGCGTTCACTCATCGCTAAACAAGTTACTTGTTTATACGGAAGTTTTTTTTTGGTATAAAAGCTACATTGCTATTTACATCGAAAGATTCAGCAGAACACACTAGTAAATTACCTATATTTGCGATTGCTAACCTTGATAATCAACAGTGAGCGTAAAACAAGCAGGCAATAACTTTTCTGCCTATTGCCTAAATCTAGTAGTTTTTCAGGAGTCACTAGTAAATTAACTTTTCATATATGCAGCGCCCAAAACCTTAAGGCTTTGGGCAAATTAGTCGGTAATTCTTTAAGGAATTGCCGAACTTTATCCTGTCTCAAAACCCAAGATACAAGTTCAGCAAATAAACAAACTACTTTCATGGTAAACCGAAAAAAATCTGTCAACAAGCAGCGCCAATGCTATCAATCTCTAGTAGCAACAGCATTATTAACTAGCAGCCTTTTCCAATTTATTGCACCTGTACTAGCTGACGGGACAGCTGGTGGTCAATCTATCAGTAACACAGCGACTGCTACTTACGAAGATCCCAACGCACCAGGAACAACTATAAATGCCACTTCTAATACTGTAACCGTCACTGTGGCAGAAGTTGCTGGGATCACCGTCACTGCCTCTGGTGTTACAGATAACAATGGTGGTGCTGTTGGAGTTAACGACTTACTAACTTACACCTACACCCTAACAAACGTAGGTAACGACCCCACCAAATTCCATATTCCCAACCAAGCAACAACAACCGGGCCTGGTACAGTTTCTGGTGTACTTCCTGCTGATAAAAATGGGGTAACACCAGCTAGTGGCACACTGCAATATAGTACTGACGGTGGTACAACTTGGACAAACGTAACAGCTGGTGGTGTAGATACAGCCTCAATTCCGGTTAGCGGTACTGTGTTGGTGCGTGTGCCAGTGACTGTACAAACTGGCGCTCAATCCGGTGACGTAATTAAAGTTACCCTTGGTAATACTCCTGGAGATGCCCAAAACCAACTGCGTAATCCCGATGGTGGTGACGTTTACACTGTAGATAACGCTGATAACCCAGTAGTTACTGGGGAAGTTATTGGCGCACCAGTTAACGGTACACGAGAATCTAGTATTACCCAGCAAATTCAAGTGGGTAACACTGTTAAAACTGTTGCTCTAGCCACAATACTCAAGACTCGGACGGCTTACAGCGCTGGTGATGCCTCCGTACTCAATGATGATTTGCTGACTTATGGTTTAAGCTTGCGAGTTGAGAGCAATGACGTAACCAATCGGGGGCTAACACCCGCAGCTTTAGCTGGTACAAGTATCAATGTAGATGGTAGTCTTGTTCCTCGCATCTTAGTTTCTGATGCACTTCCAGCATCCACAACTCTTAATGGAACTCCAACTGCTCCTTCAGGGTGGATAGTGGTTTACGCTGGCGAAGATCCTGCAACTATAAATGCTGATCAGGCTCTGTGGAAAACTGACAAAACTCAAGTAACAGGCGGTGTAGTTAGACGGGTTGGTTTTATTAACAATCCTAGCTCTATCTCTTCAGTTGCCACTGGCACAACTGTTACAGGCTTTACGGTGCAAGTAAAGACCACTGGAATCGCAGTAACAACACCGACAAATATTAACAACATCGCTCAAGTGTTCGGTAAAACTGCTGGCGATCCAAATAGCCCCCTACTCTTCGACGATTCAGGCGATCAAAACCCAGATAACATCAACCCCTCTACTGGAGCCTTTCCTACTACACCTGACGCTGGCTATTATCCTACTACTCCCACCAATATTGATACGGGCAATAACAACCAAGGTACTAATTCTGTTACAGGAAATGTCAACCTTTATACTGTTTCAGTCGCCCAGGCGAACTCAGTTTTAAACGGGCCGAATAATGCACCGGATGCTACTGGGCCATCGGGTTTAACCAACGATGACTTCACCAATAAATCTTCCTTTGTTCCTCCTAACACATCACCGGGTAGTACACTTGATCCGCAATCAGTTGGTTTCACTAACACAATTAAGAACAACGGTACTAGCCCTAACGACATCACAATAGTGCCAACCGCACCAGCAACATTTACAGATTTGCCAAATAATACAAAGGTGACTGTTAGCTATAATAGTCAATCTGCTGTTTATACCTACAATAGTGCTACTGGTGTTTTTACCATAGCAAACGGTAATACACCAATTAAAATCCTTGCTGTTCCTGCTGGTGGCATTGTTAATTATGGTGTAGAAGTTGACTTACCACCTGGTACGCAACTATCGACTGATATTGGTAAGGGATTCCCAGTACCCATTACAGCCTTTATTGACACTAATAATAATGGTGTAGTTGATCCTCTTGAAGTCAACAACATCTCCATCGATCGCGTCTACACTGGCTTCTTAAAACTGTTGAAAATGTCACGAGTTCTACAAGGAAGTGGCCCAGCAGTGCAAGGGACTGATGGCACATTCAGTATCACTCCGAAGAACCCTGCACCAGGAAACATTATTGAGTACCAAATTCAATACACAAATATTTCTGATGTTCAATCTGGAACTGGTAACGTGATTTTGAACGCTGACAAAGTTGTGATTACTGAAGATGGTACAGCAGGGGGCAACAACTGGGCGCTAGACAACGACAATAACACTCAAATTGATACTAGCAACATTGTTGGTTCAGCAAAGGATTCTGGGGCTTCAACTATCCAGTTCTTCAATGGTAATCCAGCTACTAACTCTAGCATCGACCAAACCGGAACCACGCTAAACAGTGATGTCACAAAGTATGTAAATACTGCCACTGGACAGATTGCACCTGGTGTTCAAAGAACATTTATCTTCCAACGCAAGGTTAACTAGATAGTTTGATTTCACCCCTCTTTATTTGCAAAGAGGGGTGTATAGCACATCTGTATTTGTAGCTGCTGCTTTAATCCTAAAGTGCCAACTAAAAAATGATTGTTCCCCAGCGAAAACAGGGAAAGATAAATCAGCAATCGGTATTATGAAAGTTTTTTGAGGTTATTGATATGAAGCGTTTTTCTTTTGCAAGTTTAGGAGCGATCGCACTTATTGCTACAGTGCCATTTGTTAGCCAAGTGCCAGGAATCGCTTCTCTATGGCATTCTACCAGTGCTGTTGCCCAAAATGTCAAAACTCAAGGGCAAATACAATTGCGCTTAGAAGCTGAGAAGCAAGTGATAGCACAGGATCAGCAGGGTAAGCAAAGCAAGACATGGCAACCTTTAAAAGGTCAAGCTGTGGTGCAACCAGGAGATGTGCTGCGATATACATTAAGTGGCGAAAATAAGAGCGATCGCCCCGTAAAGAATTTGATTCTCAATCAACCCATTCCTAAAGGAATGGTATACATACTGAAATCTGCGATCGCCACTAATGAGACTAAAGTAACCTACAGCATTGATGGCGGACGCAGCTTTGTCGAAAATCCCACTGTTAAAGTTACTCTTCCTGGCGGGAAAGTGGAAACAAAACCAGCACCAGCGAATGTTTACACCCACATCCGTTTGCAAGTGCCATCAGTTCCGGCCAAGAAAACGGTTAAAGCTATTTATCAAGTCCAAGTTCGCTGATTCGTTATGCCTGATATCACACGCCTGTAGCGACTTTTTGGGGAGTCAAGAGCGAAAAACAACGTGCTTTATAAGGAGAATCGGAGGGATCTTCGATAGATAAACAAGTGCTTTTATTAACAAAAAAAGTGGCATTCCAGAGGAGATGTGTTCAGTGAGCCGTCCTCAAAAGAAAAAACAAATTACTTATAGGAGTAGCTGGTATCAAAGGTTAACAGCTACTGTTCTTCTGGGGAGTTTTTTGCAAACTACTATATCTATACCAGCGATCGCACAACAGACTAACAATCTGGGTGCGTCTTTGCCATTAATAAATCAAGCTACTTATACTTATACAGACTCTGCTAATAATCAAAAATATGATGGAACTTCTAGTCAGCTTAATGTTAGTCCTAGCCCATTAGTCGATCCATTAGGGCGGATATTAGGTTGCGCTGGTACTATTTTGCCTGACTATACAGGTTTTTCAGTTGGCGTATACGAATCTAACCCTAGCGACCCAACGGGTACAGAATTAGGCGGTTTGCTTTCTTTGACTCGAACAGAGTTACCCGATATTCCTAATAACAACGTTCCTGGCGGTAAGTCGCCAAATACCGAGAATAGTAACCCCTACTTCGTTACGAATAACCCTGCGGGTGTCTACAATTTCCTACTTGATCCGAATAAGGGTCAAACTGATCCAGGTAGAACTTATATTTTCGTAGTTAATCCACCGCCAAATTCTATCTACAAGCAACGGCGGATCAAGATTGAAATCGTTGGTACCACTGGCACACAAGGTAATAATATTGTGCGATATATCGCTAGTTCTCTGGATGGCCAACCAATCAGCCTTACAGGTGAAACTAGGGTAGAGCAAACAGTTGTCTTAGTTCCGAATGCAGAAGTAGTAGGACTGGACTTATTAGCCTTTGAATTCAGTACAAATCTGTGCCAAGCCAATCAGTTGCAGATTGTCAAAACAGGCGATCGCGCCACGGCTGAACCTGGAGATACGGTAATCTACCGGATCTCGGTAAAAAACCTTGCTGATGCTGGTTTGAATAATATATTTGTCACCGACAACTTACCTTTAGGATTCCAGTTTTTACCTAAATCTGTGCGGGGTGAGTTAGATGGTCAAGCAATTACTATCACCTCAGAACGCAATGGAAACACGGTGACATTCCGCACAAATATAACAGTTCCTACGGGAAAAACTTTGAATATTGCTTACGCGGCTCAACTAACAGCCGATGCTGTGCGTGGTAACGGTCGAAATAGTGCGATCGTGAATGCTCAACGAGCCGATAACCGTTTTAGCACCAAGGATGGCCCAGCAACGCACCAATTAAAAATTCGTCCAGGAATCGTTTCTGATTGTGGCACGATTATCGGTCGCGTGTTTATTGATAAAAACTTTGATGGTGAACAACAACCTGGTGAGCCTGGAGTGCCCAATGCAGTGATTTTTCTGGAGGACGGAAACCGCATTACTACAGATCCGAATGGTTTGTTCTCCTTAGCTAATGTCTTACCAGGAAGTCATACAGGCGTACTAGACCTCAGCAGTGTACCGGGTTACACCCTAGCTCCCAACCAAAAATTCCGTGAACGGAATAGCCAATCTCGCTTAGTGCGTTTAGAACCTGGTGGCTTGGTACGTATGAATTTCGCTGTCACCCCCGCCTTCCAGGAGCCAGTCAAAAAATGAAACCCAGACTGCACCATACAACTATTTTCAACCTGAAGATGATGGGGGTGATGCCAGTAGCTCTCAGCCTCGTTTTGTATCCTGCCATAGTTAAGGCAGAATCTACAAATGAAAATCTTTTTTTCCCTGATTCGCCTTCACAAGCAGACAAAGGTGTCGAAGATCCTGAATTTTCAAGGGATCTAGAAAACCTCTCTTTTAAGACGGGAGAGGCTTTGAATTCTCCCCCCTCCTTACAAGCTACGGTGTACACACAAGTTATCGAATTACCCCACCCTAACCCTCCCCTTGGAAAGGGGAGGGAACTAGATTTTCTTTCCCCCCTTTCCAAGGGGGGATTAAGGGGGGTAAAACCCGGATCTCAAAGTAACTCCGATTTGCGTGTACATGGTAGATCCTTACAAGAGAAGGGGGCTAGAGGTTTTGTTTTTCCAAATAAGGTGAAAAACCAGGATGAGGATCAAGCGGATCGGAATAAAGTTGCTGAAAAAAGTATGGATTCAAGTCCTCCCCATATTTTGGGAAGTTCTGACAATCAACTTCTACCTCTTGAACTTTCTTCAACTAATACTTCAATTCCAGATGTTCAACCAAGTGAAACGGAAATACAAGGATTTCAACCAGCAACTTCTGTTGATTTACCCAGAGACTTAGGTAAACTAGCAGTCATCAAGAATGAAGGACGCAAAGACACAAAAATAGAGCTTCAAACTTCTCCAACGGAAATACAAGCATTTCAACCAGCAACTTCTGTTGATTTGCCCAGAGGCTTACGCAAAATAGCTGGAGTAACTGAGGAAAATCAGAAAATTCCCCCCACTTCCCCCATCTCCACAGGAATAAAATTCCTGATGCCAACGGCTAACAACATTGTGGATGTTCCTGCTACCACAGTGATTGTGCAATTCCCTGTTGGAAGCACAGTAGAATTACGGTCTAATGGTGTATTAGTAGATCCTTCCTCAATTGGACGAACAGAAAGCGATGCCAATACTAATTTAGTAACGCAGACATGGTATGGTGTCTCGTTAAAAGAAGGTAATAACATCATCTCTGCACAAGTAGTAGGAGGGACAGAACCTCCTGTAACGGTGCAAGTCGTAGTCCGGGGAGCGCCACAGCAACTAACCTTAGAAACTGTTGAGTCTCGTATCCCGGCGGATGGACGTTCTACAGCTACAATCAGGGGTCAACTGATCGATGCAACTGGTAATCGCTCTAATCGTGATGCTGTTATCACTTTGATACCGACTGCTGGAGAGTTTGTTGGCAAAGACTTCAAACCCGATGAACCCGGATTTCAAGTAGAGGCGAAAGCGGGGCAATTTACGGCTAAGTTGCGATCGCAACTCAAAGCCGAAACTGTCACAATTCGCGCCATAGCTAATAATTTAGAAGCCTTTACTCAACTACAATTTGAAACCTCACTCCGTCCGAGTTTGGTTACTGGCGTAATAGATTTACGTTTGGGCGCTAGAGGTACAGATTATTACGGAAGTTTTCGTGATTTTCTCCCGCCTGACAAAGATAACAGAACGCAGTTAGATTTCCACTCGGCGATATTTGCCACTGGTGCGATCGGAGAATGGTTGTTTACAGGCGCATACAACAGTTCTCGTAACCTCAATGAAGATTGCAACTGCGATAATCGCCTGTTTAGAACTTACCAATCCAGCGAGCAAAATTATCCTGTTTACGGCGATAGCTCGCAAGTTGATGTCGTTGCTCCTTCCATTGACAGCCTATATGTGCGTTTGGAGCGTTCAACTGGTATCCCCGGAGCCGATCCTGATTATGCCATGTGGGGTGACTACAACACAGAAGAGTTTGCGCGGCGATCGCAGCAGTTTACTTCTATCACCCGACAACTTCACGGTTTTAAAGCTAACTACAACTTAGGGAACCTACAAGTTACAGGTTTGTATGGCAACCACTTAGAAGCTTTTCAACGAGATACCATTGCTCCCGATGGCACTAGCGGTTATTACTTCCTCTCTCGCAGAATACTACAACCAGGTAGTGAAAATGTCTTTATTGAGTTAGAAGAACTCAATCGTCCTGGAACTGTACTAGAACGGAAACAGCTTAACCGTGGCCCAGACTATGAAATCGACTACGATCGCGGTACTTTATTATTCCGCGAACCCATCCTTCGTACCGATATCGATCAAACCGGACAAGTATTGGTACGCCGGATTGTTGTTAGCTATCAATATGACAGCGAAGATTCTGATAGCAACATCTATGCTGGTCGTTTGCAATATAACCTTTCCCGCAAACTTAACCAGGAAAGTTGGATAGGAGCAACTTATGTCCAAGAAAATCAGGGAGTACGTGACTTTCAACTCTACGGTGCAGATGCGCTGATTTCTTTGGGTAATCAAGGTAGGTTAATTGCAGAATATGCCCATTCCACTAATGATTCTGATGTTGTAGGAAAGGTTAGTGGTGAAGCATATCGGTTGGAAGCTGAGGGGCAAATTACTAACGGAATTCAAGGTCGTGCCTATTATCGCTTTGCCGATACAGGTTTTGCCAATAATGCCACTATCAGCTTTGTCCCAGGGCAAACCCGTTATGGAGCGCAGGTTACAGCTAAACTCTCTTCAACCACTAACGTCAGAGCGCAGTACGATCATGAAGACAATTTTGGCATTGCTCCCCAACCTTTAGATACCTTTGAAGAACTGTTTGCACCCCGCAATGAGTCCATACCTGGTAGTAAAGTTGATAATTCCTTAACGACAATTTCCGCCGGGATTCAACAACGACTGGGTAGTACCACTATTGATGTGGATTGGATTCATCGTCATCGTGAAGACCGCATCCCCGACAGCGCCCTCAGTGGTACTTCTGATCAATTGCGATCGCGTTTTACAGTTCCTATTGCTAAAAATCTGACTTTCCAAGCCCAAAATGAAATCAGTTTATCTTCCCAAAAAGATAGTGTTTACCCAGACCGTACTATCTTCGGGCTAAATTGGGCAGCAATTCCTGGTGTAAATATCAGTCTGGCCCAACAGTTTTACACTAGTGGTCAATATTCGGGTAATTCCATCACCAGCTTGAGTGTGAACGGTGAACACAAACTTGGTTCGGATACTACCTTGACTGGTCGTTACTCAATTTTGGGTGGTGCGAATGAAATGACTACCCAAGGGGCAATTGGTCTAAATAACCGTTGGACTATTGCTTCGGGATTGCGGCTGAATGTTGCTTACGAACACGTATTTGGTAACTTCTTCGGACGGACTGCGGCGGGTCAACAATATGCTCAACCCTTCGCCTTTGGTCAATCAGCATCTGCGATCGGATTTGATGGTGGCGATAGCTATAGCGTGGGGCTGGAATACTCTGATAATCCGCAGTTTCAAGCCAGTGCCCGTTACGAACATCGTTCTTCTTCTGGTGGTAGCAATACAGTAATTACCGCAGGTGCTGCGGGTAAAATTTCTCCGGCTCTCACAGCGTTGGTACGTTATCAACAAGCTGGTTCTTCCAATCAAAAGCTTTCAGGACTGGGGGATACGGCTACTTTAAAGTTGGGACTAGCTTATCGCGACCCCAATAGCGATAAATTTAATGCCTTATTGCGTTATGAATATCGTAAAAATCCATCAACTATCCCTGACACCATCCTCTTAGGTAGTGGTACGGGTTCCGAAGACCATACTTTTGCTTTGGAAACTATTTATGCTCCTAACTGGCAATGGGAATTCTACGGTAAGTATGCTCTGCGTAGCAGCACTTCTTACATAGCCAGCGATTTAGCTGGTACTAGCACAGTAAATCTGGCCCAATTACGCGCTACCTATCGTTTGGGATATAGCTGGGATTTGGTGGGTGAGGCTCGTGTAATTAGTCAGTCTAGCTACAGCGAAACAGGCTTTGTTGTAGAAACAGGCTATTATCTCACGCCTAACCTGCGTGTTTCTGCTGGATATGTATTTGGTAAAGTTGATGACCGGGATTTCTCAGGAACACGTTCCGCAGGTGGCGCATATTTGGGTGTCAGCGTCAAACTCAACGAACTATTTGATGGCTTTGGACAGCAAAAACCAGTGCCACGTCAGCCACAAGAATCTGCAATGAATACTTTGGTTGGTAAACTCAAGGCTGCAACGAAGGGGATACAAAAGCGTGAAATATAAAACAACTATTTAATAAAAACACTACCACTATCAATCTGAATACAAATGGTAGATTATTTACGATTTCGGGAAAGCTAGAGACTGAAGATTTGTTTGAGAATAATCAGTCTTCATTGATGATTATGGTTCAGGTAATCAGTATTTTTTAAAGGTTATTTTATGGTGATTTACTAATGAAGAATTTATGGCAAAATCTTAATATTTTTAGCTGGGGACTTCTCGGTGCGACATTAGTACTTCAACCTACAGTAGCGAAAGCTCAATATATCCAGCGATCGTTCATAAATCCCAGTTTTGAGCAACCTGTTTTTAGTAATAGTTGTTACATTCAAGTGGATGAAAGTCAGATCCCCGGGTGGACAACAACCCATAGTACCAAGCAAGGGACAGCTTCTTGTGCAACTACTGGCTTCACTACATTAGGTCACATCATTGAAATTTGGACAAAAGGATTTAGTAGTGTTAACACAGCAACTGGTGCAGGAAATCAATTTGCTGAGTTAAATGCTGAAGAAGCTTCTGAATTATATCAGAATCTATGTCTATATCAAAATGAAACAATTACGTTCTCTCTTCTACACCGTGGGCGGTCAAGCGCAACTGTTGCTGATGTAGCCAATTTTTTAATTGGACTATATACCGATCCAACAGCAACTGTTTTTGGCAAATTTTCAACAACTAACAATGGGACAGTTACGGCACAACCTGTCGCACAGAATGGTGCAACTATTCCTACTGTAACTAACAATAATGCTGGAAATGGCTGGGTGCGATACACTGGCACTGTTCCTTACACTGGGGCTTCAGCAAATAAACCTGTAGGGTTTGCGGCCGTTTCTACGGGGGGTGGGAACAATACTATAGGTAATTTCCTTGATGACGTGCAATTTGCTGGTAAACCGGTGCTTGAGTTCACGGCGAGTTCAGGTGGTGCAGCAGAATCGGAAACTACCCCTACTACTAACCCACCTAAACTTAGGATTGTTGGTTTAGTGCCAACTGGGGGGATAAGTGTTTCAATTTCAGTCTCTGGTACAGCCGTATTGGGTACAGACTACAACACAATATCAAACGCATCCACCTTTAATATCAGTATTCCTGCGGGCAACTACGACGGCAGTGATGCTACTAGTGTCTTTACCATTCCTTTTACTGTTATTAACAATAACGTTCCTCAAGGTGTGAGGACAATCGTATTCACCATACAACCTTCATCTAGTTTTTTCGCCAGTTCAACAACAACTTGTGGCGGTTCCCCAACGATCGCTTCTAGCTACACAATCTATGATGATGATTTCGTTAGTGGCAAGGTTTGGGATGATGCTGATAATAGCGCCAACAATACTTTTATTAATATCAATACTGGTTCGGAAACTGGCACTAATACAGGTGGATTATTAAATGCTATTCTCGTAGATTCTAACAATAAGGTCTTAAAAACAACACCTGTCGCTGCAGATGGTACTTATACTTTTCTCGATGTTCCCTTGAATCAAAGCAACGTTAAAATTATTTTAAGTACAACTGCTGGCACTGTAGGTAATACTGCCCCTGCGCCATCCCTCCCATCTAACTGGGTCAACACTAGTCCACTCACGACAGCTACTTTTAATACTGCTACAAACATCTCTAGTAAGGACTTTGGAATTGAGCAGTTGCCCGATACTAATAATGTCAATGGAACTACAACAACAAATCCAGGGGGAACCAATACTGTACAAGTTCCAACACTATCTGGCACCGACCCGGAAGATGGGAACCTTGGTTCTGGCAACAGTTTCAAGATTGTTAGTCTGCCAACTAATGGGACGCTGTACTACAACGGTGTAGCCGTGACAGCGAATCAAGTGATTACTAATTATGATCCGACGAAACTAACAGTAGATCCAAATATAGATGGTGCTACAACTATCACTTTTACAGTAGCCGCAATAGACAAAGCAGGTAAGGAAGATCCCACACCGGCTACGGTAACTATGCCATTAACTGCGTTATCAGCTAGCAAACCTCAGTTAATTTTAGTCAAACGCATCACCCGGATTAACAGCCAGAATTTAACTAGCATTGTAGATGGTCGCAGCGACGTTTCTCCTAATGCTGCCAACTACGTAGCATCTCCTCGTGACACTGATGATGATAGCAGTAACACATGGCCCACTAATTACTTACGCGGATTGATTAACGCTGGGATAGTCAAACCAGGAGATGAGTTAGAATACACTATCTACTTACTTTCCAATGGTCTAGGTAATGCAACTAGTGTCCAAATTTGTGATTTAGTTCCTGTCAATACTACTTTTATTCCCACTGCCTTTAATGGTCTGACTCCTAATGATGGTGGTTTACCAGGAGCAGATCAAGGTATTGCTCTTGCGCTTGGTTCTAGCACTCCTACGGTTTATCTAACCAATGCACTGGATGGCGATCGCGGACGCTTTTATGCTGCTAATGAGACAGTCCCATCATACTGCGGTACTAACATCAATGGAGCGGTGGTGGTAAATATTACGCGAAGTCCAGATTTACCCAATCTCGTCAAAGATTTTTATGGTTTTGTCCGCTTCCGCGCTAAGGTGAAATAGCTTTGAGAAAGAAAAAGGTTAAATATGAGGTTCCTTTTCCCCTTAACCTTTTCCCTTTAACCCTCTTTTCATACTGGTATGGCTTGTCTCACTTCAACTGGTTCACCCGTTAGGCTAAAAGGGCGAACTTCGGTAATTTTTACCTTCACTAACTGTCCTTTCAATTCTTTGATATCGCCACTGAAGAATGTCAGACGATTACCATCAGTGCGTCCCATCACCTGGGTTTGATCTTTGGGATTTTGGTCTTCTACTAAAACTTCTTCGATGCGTCCAAAGTAACGTTGCGATCGCTCGGCTACTTTCAAGTTTCCTAGATGATTGAGCCGTTGGAGGCGATCGCTTTTAACTTCTTCACTTAGCTGATTGTCCCACAAAGCAGCAGGTGTCCCTGGACGCGGTGAATATGCTGCTGTATTCAACATATCAAAGCCAATATCTTCCACCAGTTTCAAAGTATTTTCAAACTGTGCTTCTGTCTCCCCAGGGAAACCAACAATCGCATCAGCACTAATGGAAGCATCTGGCATGTACCGCCGAATGGTATCGATGATGCGGCGATATTTTTCATGGGTATAACCCCGCGCCATCGCCTTCAAAAGTTCATTATCTCCAGATTGAAAGGGAATGTGGAAGTGTTTGCAGACTTTGGGTAACTCAGCGCAAGCCTTAATTAATCTCTCTGTAAAATAACGGGGATGGCTAGTAGCAAATCTTAATCTTTCAATCCCCGGCACATCATGGACGTAATAAAGTAAATCTGTGAAGTTGTGCAGATGGCGACCTTCTGGTGTTGTTCCTGGTAAATCTCTACCGTAAGCGTCAATATTTTGACCAAGTAAAGTAATTTCCGTGTAACCTTGCCGTCCTAATTCTTCCATTTCAGCCCGGATCGCTGACGGCGTGCGAGATTGTTCGACACCGCGCACATTGGGAACTACGCAATACGTGCAGCGTTCGTTACAGCCGTAAATTACATTTACCCAAGCTGTGACTTTACTATCGCGTCGCGGTTGGGTGATATCTTCAATAATATGAACAGACTCAGTTGCGACAACTTGGTTGCCGTCAAACACCGACTCCAGCAAATCTTTAAGACGGTTGGCGTGTTGTGGCCCCATTACCAAGTCTAATTCTGGAACTCGCCGCAATAGCGCTTCACCTTCTTGCTGGGCAACACAACCAGCAACTATTAGGGTTAAATCAGGTTTTTCATGTTTGCGCTTCGCTTGTCTGCCAAGGTAAGAATATACCTTTTGCTCGGCATTATCCCGAATTGTGCAGGTATTGTAGAGAATTACATCTGCATTATTCGGATCTTCTGACCATTCAAAGCCCATATCTTCCAAAACGCCAGCCATGCGCTCTGAGTCAGCTTTATTCATCTGACAGCCGAAGGTAGTGATGTGGTAGTGGCGTTTAGAAGTGGTCATGTTGCTTAGTTAACCAGTTAGAGTGAGGTTATTCTTTAGCCTCAAAGTCAACTTTATCATAAATATCTGATAGAGGGATTTGAAATTGAATAGAGGATAGTGTTAAGATAGTACTCTCTTCTTCATACTCTGAGAAAATCCATTTATTTTCGTCAGTTTTAGAATACTGTTCTACATGATTTTTGTATTGATCGATCAGAACATATTCCTGAAAACTGGGAATGGTACGATAAGCCGCAAATTTTTCATCTAGGTCATAGCTTCTGGTAGATTTGGATAACACTTCACAAATCACTAAGGGATTAGTAATTGTATCTGTACGTCCCTCAGAAAATTCTAATGAACCTGCAACAACCATTACATCAGGATATGTATGAATTCGCTTTTTGGCAATCCATAGACGTTGATCGGCGACGAATACTCGATAAGGTTGCCGCTTCAAAGCAAAATTGAGGGTTGCACTCACATTACCAGCTATTTGATTGTGATTTGGTGTTCCACCTGTGATGGGTATAATTTGACCATCGATATATTCATGACGATACTCGGAAATGACTTCTAGCTCTAGGTATTCTGTGGGAGAATAGTCGCGTTTTTCTTGTAGTTGCATAGGGCAATATTTTTGATTTTGCATTGACCAGATGCGATTAAGTCCGATCAATGCTATTCGTTTTTACTGTAGCGTTGTTTTTTAACGCAGAGGAACGCTAAGGGAAACGCAGAGGTAAAGCGGAGGGGTTATTAGGCTGGGTTCCAAGTGCCGTGGAAGCTGTGGGGGATGACGCTGGGTAATCCTAGTTTGCAAACGGGTTCGGCATCCAGGCGATCGCTATCAAATACCCAAACTTCGCTAGTATGAGAATTACCATCGTAGACAACGGTTAGTACCCAACTTTGTGCAGGGTTTTGGGTATTTTGGGCGGGGATGGGTTCTGAAGGATAACGGTTTTCTCCTAAGTCTGCTTCGGTGAGGGTTTCGGTATTGTGATCAAAACGAGCGATCGCATTTGGTACTTCTTGGCTAATATCTGTTTCGGAACGGAATGTTGACATATATGTATACCGAGAAGCTTGTCCTACGTTTTGCTGTGGTACATTCGGGAATTCACAATGTCTGTTTAATAGTTGCTGAATTGACGTAACTTTGCCAGTTTGAGGATGCAGATGAACTCGCGTTAGTGTACTTTTAGCTGGGGTGTGAGTCTCACCTGTAGCTACTTCCTTGAGGTATTGGTTAGTTTGAAAATCTTCATAACGGGCAATATCTACAATCACTGAACCGCTAGCATCTACATAACCGTTACCAAAATGCCATTGAAACCAAGGTTCGGTTTCTCCACGACTCACTACAGATAGGGTTTCTCGATCAATAACTAAAATCTGAGTTCCTAATTTAGGTTGCCACTCTAGCGAATCACTATAGTTGTTTATCCCTATTAGCACGGGTAAAATATTCAATCGCACTGGCGGAAGGAAAAATACAAGATACTGTCCTGCTAAAACAAAATCATGCATCACTGGTATACCGTCTAATTGGTATGCGGCTTGTTGGATAATCCGGCCAGTCGAATCGCTTTTGTAAATATTCAGCGTCGCCTTTTGTCCAGGGCTGATGCCAAAGTTAAAAATCTCACCTGTTTGCTCGTCACGCTTATAATGTGCGGAATAGTTTAATCCTTTAGTTAACCCCCCTAAATCATCTTCGCCCCAAGTTTCTAAAGTTTGTAAATCAAGTGCGTGGGGTTTACCACCTTCCCACAGTGCCAAAAGTTTATCTGGAAGTGCTAGCACCGAAGTGTTGGCAGCATTTTTGAGGGGCTTTTGCCATTGATTCCAAATTGGCCCTGGTGCAGTCATGCCATAATTGCCGTAGAGTAGTTTACCTGCTGCGGCTTCTTCTTGATAGCCAGAGGTTTGCACGTAGCGATAAACCCCAGTTGCACCTGCATCGTTAAAATTTACAGCCAGAATTGCCCCATCTCCATCAAACCAGTGTCCCATGTGAAGTCCACCACGTTCTAGGCGTGCGGGGCCATTGCGGTAAAGTGTGCCACGCAAGCCATCTGGGATTTTGCCAGAGATAATTGGCAGTTGAGTAGAGGGAAATTCTTTTGCTGGTTCTGCGTTAGCGTTCGCGCAGCGTTCCGCAGGAAAGCTCACCGTTTGCGTAGCCTCTCGTAAAGAAGGTATCGCACCTGCCCACGCTTTTTTAGTTGAATTTGGAGTAATAGTATGCATATTAAATTAGTATCTGATAAATAATCAATCTATACAACTGCATTCTACATTTTCATCATGAATTAGTTCTATATTCATGCGTTACGCTAAAGCTGTAAATCTTCCTGCTGGCTGACTCTTGACTTCTGAATTTTGGCTCCTGCTATATATGAGCTAGCTCATAGTAACTGCTAGAAATAAACAGTAAATTCAAATCAATCAAGATTCTAAGTGGTTGAAAAAACTATGGTTAGCCAACAAACAATAGATATCGTCAAATCTACAGCACCTGTTTTAAAAAAGAACGGTCAGCAAATCACAACTCGGATGTATGAAATTATGTTTCAAAACCATCCAGAAGTCAAAGAACAATTTAGTATGGCGGCTCAAGCAGATGGTTCTCAGCCTGCGAGATTAGCAACAGCAGTTTATAGCTATGCTAATCAAATTGATAATTTACCTGCTTTAAAGTCGATGGTAGAAAAAATTGCCCATCGTCATGTGCAGACTCATGTTACACCAGAGCAATATCCTATTGTCGGAGAAAGTTTACTGCAAGCCATGAAAGATGTTTTGGGAGAAGCTGCTACAGACGAAGTGATGGCGGCTTGGACTGAAGCTTATCAGGCATTGTCTGAAGTGTTCATTCACAGAGAACATGACATATATGATGAAGAGAGAAAACAACTTGTGCATTCTTAAGGACAGAACTTAGCGTCATAACTACAGCTTGAGGGTTTGTTACAACAACTTCAACGTTTATAACTACAGCTTGAGGGTTTGTTACAACAACTTCAGCGTTTATAACTACAGTTTAAGCATTCATAACAGCAGCTTAAGTTGTATTAACAACGGCTTCAATTTTACTTATAACAACTGGAGTTGTAGTAACTACAGCTTGAGCGTTTGTTACAACAACTTAAATTCTGCTAATGAAAGTTTTTAGCGTAGCGACTTCAGCAAGTGAGAACTCTTTTAAATATAGTTTCGATCGCTTCTTCTATCGTCTCTCCTTGGCTGGCGGTTCCCACTTTTGGACATTCAGCTACATAAACATCCTCTTCCCAGTGCAAGATTGCTGTAAAGGTTCGAGTTTTTGTATCCTTAGCCTGTTGTAATGAACTCATGGAGCGTTTATCTGGCTATCTTTTCATTTTTCTATTGTTGCTTAACTACTTGGAACCAACAACATCCGCGCCTCAATTGCTTCCCAGGTTTGGGGTGACACCCGCACTGCTGCTTGTTTGCACTGGATGATGAGATGATTGGCGTAGAGATAATTTTCTAGTGCTTTCGCTTCTTCCTCAGATAAATCGATCATTTTTGTGGTGAGATTGAAAGCATTAAGTAAGGCTTGTTGGAGACATTCACCAAATGGCTGATGGACTTGTTTTAATTGTTTATCATCAGGAATTTTAGCTTTCAGTTCTTCCATCTGGTCAATCAGCACAGTAAGATTAATATTTTTGAATATTTTTAATTTTTCAAGTTCATTAATGTATTGGATAGCATAGGCGATCGCATCAGCATTGGTCTTGGCATTAGTGTAATTGATTGCGTAGGCCATGGCATAGGTCATGACGTAGAAGTTAGCGTTAGCGTAGCCGATAGCGTAGCCATCTGCAATAGTATAAGCATTGGCGATAGTTTTGCCGATAATTTTGCCTATAGTCATGGTAATGACGTTGGCGTTAGCGATCGCAACTGCACGTTTACCGACAGGTTTAAAATCCCCTGCTGATCCAACTGTTACCTGTTCAGCCCAGTTTAATAAAGCTTGTAACTTCGGTGTATTAATATATTTTTGTGCTTCTTTTTCCATCAACAATAGCAAATCATCTGCACCACCACGCATTAACCCGGCTACTAACAAAAACACCTCTTTCCAGCGTTTATCTATTAGGTGTTCAGTAACTAATTTCTCAACTTGGCGATGGTCATCAATATATTGTGCTGTTAAATATTCCTGTAGCGTTAGATGAGAGAACGAAAAGACATCCTCGGCTCGTTCTACTAAAATTCCTTGTTGAACAGCGATCGCATTCAGCACTGATTCCCCATCTAAATGCTGAGGTGCATTCAAATTACTTGCTAAAAATGTTTTAATTTGCTGAACAATATCACGCCCAGAAAAGAATAGCCTGTCAGACTCAAAACCTGTATAAGCAATCTCTGATAGTAATAACTCTTCTAATTCTGTATGCAATCCTTGATAAATCTCATCTCTGAGAATTCGCTTTTCTGATGCCCACTCTTCTAGCAATATCCGCAGTGCCTTCCGGTAAAGAACACTACGATTATTTGGAAAACTTTGGGAACGGTCATAAACTAAACACAGAAATGTCAACAATAAAGGTGTGTGTGCCAACTCTTTTGCAGCTTCATGTTCTAGTTTTTGCAGTAACTCCCAGCATTTCTCGCCTGTCTTCTCCTGCTTATCTACATCTGAATGAAACCAGTTATAAATAAATTGCTGAATTTGGGTATCATCAAAGTCTGCCATTGATACATCGCTAAAGCGACGAAAAGCGCTGCGATAAGCTGCCGTTCGACAGGAGGCAATGAAACGATTTTGATCATATTTGTCAACAAAATTTTGAATTTGGCTAATTGCCTCAGTCAAGTTTTTTGTTGGTACTTCATCCAAACCATCCAGCAAAATTAGTAACTTACCTTCTTCTAAAGCTTTGGCTGCAAATTCATCAGGTGATGGAAAGCCGCAAATACGAAACTCTTCAGCAATGAACGTTTCAATATTAATATTGCTAGATGCAAACCTTTTCAATTCAATAAAAACTGGAATGCAAGCGTGTTTAAACCCTCCTTTTTTACCTTTGAGCGCTTCTAGTCCCATCTTCCGCACAAATGTAGACTTTCCAGCACCAGGCCCACCAAGTACCATCAGATATTGCTTATCGTTAGCAACTTTTATTCCTTTTTGTTTGCACTTATCTTGAGATTGAAACCTTCTGACTTTAGCTTGACGATAGAAATTTTCTAAATTCTCAATAGATTCAAAACTCTGAATAGTATCATCATCTAAAAACTGCACTGCTGTATAGAGCGATTCCAGCTTGACAGGTTCACGCATTCCTAATACTTTGAGAATGCCATGCCGTTCTTCATAGTTCTTTTCATATTGCTTTGATGCAGCAAAAATTAACTTTTTGGTTTTTTCATCCAGAGTTTTGCCCAATACTCCTAAAGCTTGGCCACCGCTTTGAAAAACCATCGCGGCGACACCGCTAACGGCTGATATCGCCCAAGGTTCCATTCCTGTCATAAGATTATCAGTTAATATACTTAAAAATTAAAGCAGAGTTGTGTTATCCAACTCTAAGCTCTATTATGACAACTACACCAAGCTTCAATTCCTGGGTTATCTGCCCCCAACCAAATCCGCAAGCAAACTTGCGTTTATTCTGTTTCCCCTATGCTGGTGGTAGTGCGGCAATTTTTCGCACTTGGCCTAATAATCTACCGAGTAATGTCGAAGTCTGTGCTGTGGAATATCCGGGACGGGGAAGACAGATTAAGTCTGCACCCTTAACGCGATTAGAACCTCTTGTGGAAGCGATCGCTCCAGTTCTGTTACCATACTTAGACAAACCATTCGCTTTCTTCGGTCATAGTATGGGCGGATTAGTTAGCTTTGAGTTAACCCGTCTACTTCGCTCTCAGTATAATCTTACTCCCTTTCACCTCTTCATCTCTGCTCGTCGCGCTCCGCAATTGCCACCCATAAAACCACCCCTGCATATCCTATCAGACCATGATTTGCAAAACGAGCTACGCAGTCTTAATGGTACACCCAAAGCGGTGTTAGAAAGCGAGGAACTAATGCAGATATTTCTCCCGATTTTGCGGGCAGATTTTGCAGTTTTAGAAACTTATATTTACACTCCAAAACAGGCACTAGAGTGTCCTATTACTGCTTTTGGTGGTTTGCAAGACCAAGATGTTAGTCATGAAGCTTTGCAAGCATGGCGAGAACAGACCATCGCTGCTTTCTCATTACATGAGTTGAACGGCGACCACTTTTTCATCCATTCACACCAAGAATTATTACTTAAACTTATATATCAAGAATTGCAGATGCGTAACGGTAGCTGATAAGCTAACGCGCCTACATATTGCAATATTTTCCGTGTAGACCGTCATTAGTCATTAGTCATTTGTGTTTACCAAGGACAAAAGACAATTGACAAAGGACAACTTCACCAGTTGATGTGCAATCTTATTTGCGTAACAGCTTATTAGTTATTAGACAAAAAGGAGTTAGGAGTCAGAAAATCGAATTTTCCTGACTCTCTGAACTTGTGATGTACAATATTTCTACTTTTTACTTTTGGGTAGCGATCGCTAACTTTGCTCCTTCAACTTTACGAACCCGATCCATCACCGCTACTACTCGACCATAATCAACTTTCTCATCAGCATTAATAATCACCAACACATCTCGATTAGAACCAACTAAAGCGCGTATTTGCTCTGTCACATCATCAACTGCAATTGGTTTCCGGTTCAGACTTATCTGTTCTTTGTCATCTACCGTAATGGTAATTTTAGTGGGAACTTGCTGTTGTTTCGCTGTGCTAGCCTTCGGTAAATTTACTGGTAAACCTTCTGAGCGGGTTAAAAACAGAGTTGACATGATAAAAAATGTCAAAATTGCAAAAATCACATCAATCATCGGCACGATGTTGATCTGTAATGGAAGTTCTGGCTCATCTGGTAGACGCATACGTTTTTTCTCCTCGTTCATAACGACGGCGGTAGAGTAATTCTAACTGTCCCCCATACTCCTGAATTAGTGCAATTTGCCTTTGGTACAATCCCCGGAAGGTATTAGCAAACAAGAGTGTAAAAATAGCAACGATCAATCCTGATGCGGTTGATACTAAAGCTTCACTAATCCCAGATGTAACGCCAGTTGTTTTAGTACCTCCCACATCACCAAGGTTTAGGGAGGCAAAGGAGGCAATCAATCCTAACACAGTACCGAGAAGACCTAATAATGGTGCTAGCCCGATAATTGTCTCAAAAATGTTTTGGAAACGTTTGAGTACAGGTATCTCAGCCTGAGCTTCGCTTTCTAATGCCAAACGAAATTCCTCTGGATTTGGCTCTTCCAATTCTAAAGCCGCAAGAAAAATCCGTGCCAATGGTAAATCTGCGTTTTTCTGAAGTTTATCCATTGCACCGACAACATTATCAAGACGGTAGAGATTCAAAACCTCTCGCACCACGCGGTTTTGACGCTGATTAATCCGTACCCAAAACCTGATCCGCTCGATGATCAGTGCCACACCCAATACCGAAAACGCCAACAGGGGCCACATGACCACACCGCCTGCTGCAAACAAATTCTGAATTCCCATGTAGTGCCTCTATAACATCATCCACAATACAAAATCAGACTACCAGAATCTAGATCAAAGCTGAAACTTTTTCTCAATAAAATATAAAATATAATGATAACTTTTTCAAATATAGGCATCATGATTTTTATTTAATTGTTCGTTTGCTTTACATAAAAAAATTTAATTGGATTGAAACAAAAATTAATTTTGTTCAAATACCATGATATTGGAGGTTTTAAAAGATGTTTTTGCTAGTGAAGGGTTCCGTAAGGCGATCGCAATTAATTTTAATTTTTGACTTGATATTTGTAACCTTGCATTCTAAGATGGCTAAATTAGTGAGAATAGGTAGCAATAGCTATGAGTTTTTCTGGCATTACTGTCGAGCAACGTTCCAAAGAAGTTGAGGCTCTCAAGTCTTTTCTGACTTACAGTCTGATAGGTTCACTGGCGCTGCATATCGGCGTACTGTCATCAGGCATAGGTAATTATTTGACGAGAGTGCCTAAAGAAGAAGATGAAGCGATAGAGTTAGCGATCGTGGATTCTCCGGCCGCGGAACCAGAAAAACCACTTGAAAAAATTCCAGAAGAACCTAAAAAAGAACCTGAAGTTGTTCAAAAACAATCTATAGAAACTCCACAAGTACAAAAACCAGTACAAGAATTGATTGAAAGATCGACAATTCAGCCAGTTCAACAACAACCGCAACAAACTATTCAAAACCCACAGCCAGTTCAACAACAACCAAAACAAACTACTCAAAACCCACAGCCAGTAAATAGGGAAATTGCTCCCAAACCAGAAATCCCTGTGACAACTGTTGCTCCTCAGAGTGGTGGTGGAGGTGGCGGTTCGGGTATTGGTTTAGGCTCAGGTAGCGGTATTGCTGTAGGTACAAGCAGTGGTAGTGGCGCTGGTGGAGGAACTGGCACTGGCTCTGGTGGTGGCATTGGCAGTGGTACTGGTACTGGTGTTGGCTCAGGAATTGGCTCTGGCGCTGGTAGTGGTGTTGGCTCAGGTAATGGTAGTGGTATTGGCTCAGGTACTGGTAATCAAACAGGAAATCGTCCGCCAGTAGCAACAGCGCCAACACCACCAACACCTCCAAAAATTAACAGTTCAGGTAATGGTAATGGTCGTGCAGCCTGCCGCGAATGTAATGCCAAATATCCAGAAGCAGCAAGGCGGCGAGGAGTTGAAGGCAGAGTAGAAGTAGCTGTTGATACTGATGCACAAGGCAATGTTACCAATGTTCGGGTTGCTCGCTCCAGTGGAAACCGCGATTTGGATGAAGAAACTGTAAGACAGGCGCGTGACTGGAAATTAAAACCCGCAGAAGGTGGTAGACAAGGGGTATCAATAGCCACTGAATTTGCCATACAAGGTTCACGGCGATCGCGCCAAGTTCAAGAACGAAAAAGACAAAGAGAAGCAGAAGAGAGAACCCAACAGACAACGGCTGCTAACTCCACAGAAGAAGCTCCAAAACGTAGGCGCAGAGAGTTGACACCACCTTCATCTAATGAAGTTAGAACCACAAGACCAGCAATATCTGGATTTAGTAGACGATTGGAACCTCAAACAGGGGAAAGTACTCCTACCAACTCATCATCTGGAGCTAGCACAACTCGGACTCAAGGAAGTGCAAGAGAATCTCTACGCCGTATCCGTACTGAACGAGCGGGTAGCAATTCATCACAAAAGCCACAACCAACCGCAAATAGGCGGCGGCGAAGAGATAACGCTAACCAGAACAAGTTGCGGGACTCGTTGCGCCGTTTACGCCAACAACCTCAATCGCAACCTGCTGCACCGCCTGCTACAAGTCAGGAGTAGAGATGTAAAAGTGTTACGTCTCTAGAAGGATGTAGAATTTCCTGATTTTTTGTGAGCATTTCAACAGGTACGGTTATTGCGATCGCACATTGCTATAAAACCGAACCTGCTCAACTTGAAGGTTGATTTAGTCTAATAACTAGGAAGCTTGAGATTTGGCTTCATGCAATTTAAGATTGCTTAACAACCCATTTTATCAGCTGTTCGTAAGCTAAGAAGCTTGAAATTGAGCCTCCTAAGACTAAATAGTTCATCTTAGAGGTGATAGTTATGGCACTGATGCGTTGGAACCCATTCCGGGATAGTGAACGTTTAGAACCATTTCGGGATACTGAATCTTGGGAACCATTCCGAGAAATCGACACCTTGCAGAGGCAAATGAATCGTTTATTTGACAGATTGATGCCAACTACTAATGGTGGTGAGAGGTCTGGATTTATATTTAGTCCTGCTGCTGAACTAGAAGAAACTGATGATGCAATTCGCTTGAAACTAGAAGTACCTGGTTTAGAAGCAAAAGATATCAATGTAGAAGCAACTCCCGAATCAATTTCGATTACCGGTGAGCGTAAAACTGAAACCAAGAGTGAAGAAAACGGTATTACTCGGTCTGAGTTCCGTTATGGGAAATTTCAGAGGGTAATCCCGTTACCCTCCCAAATTCAAAATGACAAAGTGCAAGCTGAGTACAAAAATGGTATTCTCCAGTTAACTTTGCCGAAAGCGGAATCAGAAAAACACAAAGCCGTCAAAGTCAATCTTGGTTAATTCAATTCAACATTCGGGAGTCTTGGACTTTCTCTTATATTTTGATTAGCTGTGAGAACCGCCTTCTAAAAAATGGGAGGTGGTTCTTCTTTATACATAAATTGCTTTGCTACTCGTCACCCATCTACTATGGGGAAGAGGGCTTAAAAGTGGTCTACTTTATATAATTGGCAATTATACACACTGGTAATAACTTGATTTTTCCATCAATAAAAGTAGAAGCGAATAATCTTGCACTCCCCTATGCTCAATTTCCCTGATGAAGTCGATGAAAATCGTTTCTGCATCCAGATGAATCAAAATCAGGGACTGAAGGATACTCTGGTAAGATTTAATTCACAGTCTATTCAAGCACCTCGAAAAGGTCTTTAAGAAACTATTGTCGAAGTGTAATCTTATCCAGCGAAACTAGTAGTCTGCCAACCCAAAAATGCAGGGCAAACGCATCTAAAGTATAAGAATCCTTTAATAGCAAGGGTTTTGGCGTTTTTTAATTTAGCCTATTTTTTCATCAAGATCCTTGCCCAGCAAGGGTTTCAGAAATCCCGTGCGTTCGCCCTGCCCAAAAATGCGCTTGTGAGGTCTGGGTAAAGGGTAAGGGATTTAAAACCTTTCCCCCTTACCCCTTACCCTTTACCCCGCTTTCGTCACGAAAGCGAACTACTAGCTTATGCTTGCCTTTTCTTGGCAAGATTATTCCGATATGTACTTTTCAATTTACAAAACTGGCATGATTGAGAGAGATTGTGCTTTAGTTGAAGACTACCCATTTGTATCGAAAGTGCATCACGTCAGGCAACAGCAGCTAGTTATAGGCAGTGGGAATTGTATTCACAATCAAGCATCATAGAAATGGTGGTAGTTTTTGCTCATCATCAACTATATGCTGAGATGATAGTCAATGGCTAACTCTCAAGTTGCTCATCTGTACTTTATGTTCAATGTCAAATTCACTGATTTGAATAAAACTTCTACATAAACACACACTGATGCAGTTTGATTTGCTTGAATAGCTATATTGATAGGACATTGATCCGAAGGCAATTCACAATCCTGATTATGGCAAGTAAATTCATTGATGTTAGAGAATACACTGTCAGGGCGCACAAAAGACAGATTCATACTCGTGTTTTCCAGTTTGTCTGTAAAGAGTGTAACGATCTGACAAAACGCGAGACGTTCGGGCCTCGACCTTTATATTGTGAGAGATGTCGCCCTCCCCAAGCACCTAAGAAATCTCAGCCAACATCTCAGAAAGCAAAACCCAGACCAATGTCTTACAAAAGTGACATCGATTTAAATTGATTGAAGCCTTATGACTCAAAATGGACAATTAGAACCACCTCCGGGCACTTTTCTCTCTCCATTGTTGGAATTACGAGACTATTATGCTCGCCTCACGGAAGAGTATGAACGCCTTTTTGTGCAGGCGCGATCGCAACTCGATCATGTAGAAGCGTTGTTGTCTAACTGGTCTTTTTCTGATCCCAACAAGCAGATATCAAGACTGACGGCGGCTGATGAAACCTCAAATGTTTCCCAAGAAGGCTCTCTGCGGTTTTTATCGCCTCTTGATGACATGGACGAAATCAACTTGGTGGAGTCTCTACAGTCAGAACCCACAGACTCGGATAAGGTTGAGATCGATAATTCCTTTTCTGCTGCTGTTGATACAAAAGAGAGAAAACTTCCAACTACATCGCCAGATGCAAAGATAGCCTCAGAGAACAACGATAGTTCAACGAGGGTGGCAGAAATCCCTATGCTACCCCAGTACAATCACGCTATCTCCCGAATGGAAGCCATTAAACAGCTATTGCAAGAGCAGATAGGCACTGTCTGTCATATCGATTTTATCGTGCGATCGCTTTATGGAGAGTTAGATTCCAATTTATTCAAAGTAGTTAAAGGTAGGGTTCAATCTTCCCTCACCCAAGGTAGAGAAAGGAATTACTGGGTAACTATTCCCGATGAGCCAGGTTGTTATACTCTGGATTTAAATTTGGTAGCCCCAAGTAAACGCAATGGTGCTTCTAGAAACAAAAATAAGAAGCCTTTTGTACCCCCGCCAAAAGCAGTACCGATGCTCAAAACCTTTGAGGGTCAATTCTTAATTGATGCTCTCACCTCTCTGTTTGAAGAAAATCCAGGTAAAGTTTTCAGCGTTGCTGAAGTCATCGCCGGAATTTATGGAGAACTAGATTCTCAGCAAATTAGAGAGATTAAAAATAAGGTGTTGAATGAATTATCTAGAGGCTATCGGACAGGCAGATTCTCTAGGGTTCCTAACGAAATCGGCTTCTATACTTGGGACTCCAATCTGATATCGAAGGCTCGTTAAATTGGCATAGGGATTAGGTGACAGGTAACAGGTGACAGGTGATAGGGAATAATCTGTAACCCTGTACCTGGATTTCTCACAAGTGAGAAATCAAGGAGTGTGGGAGGTGTGGGAGGTGTGGGAGGTGTGGGAGGATGGGGAAGAAATCTGACCCCGCACACTCCCCACACTCCTCTGCCTACAGTATCGTGAGAAATCCGGGTGTACCCTGTAACCTGTACCCTATTCCCTTCTTCACTCCCCAATCCCCTGCTATCCCAAAAACAGCTTGTATGCCGGATTCTTGTTTTCATCCCAATAGCGATAGCCCAGGTTATCTAGAAAAGCTTGCCACTCCTCCATCTCGTGGGGAGGAACCTGGATACCAACGACGATTCGACCGTAGTCTGCGCCGTTGTTGCGGTAGTGAAAAAGACTAATATTCCAGTCGGGACTCATGGAAGTCACAAACTTCATCAATGCACCGGGACGTTCGGGAAACTCAAAACGGTAAAGTAATTCATTATGAGCTAGGGGAGAGTGCCCACCCACCATGTGCCGCAGATGTAATTTAGTTAGTTCATCGTCTGTTAAATCAAGAGTTTCAAATCCTTGAGCTTCAAAGGTTTCTACCATCTTTGCAGCATCAGCACGGTTTTGAATTTGCACACCTACAAAAATATGGGCTGTTTTTTCATCAGCAATGCGATAATTAAACTCTGTAAGATTACGGTTGCCAATAGATTCACAAAACTGGCGAATACTTCCCCGTTCTTCAGGAATTGTGACTGCAAAGATTGCTTCCCGACGTTCGCCTAACTGGGCCCGTTCTGCCACAAAGCGGAGACGATCAAAATTCATGTTTGCACCACAGGCTACGGCAATTAGAGTTTGTCCCTCAATTTGTTCTCGTTCTGCGTAGGCTTTGGCAGCTGCGATCGCTAATGCACCGGCTGGCTCTAAAATTGATCGCGTATCCTCAAATACGTCTTTAATCGCAGCACAAGTATCATCAGTATCCACCAGAATGATTTCATCTACATACTGCTGACATAAACGGAAGGTTTCTTCACCTACTTCTCGCACCGCCACACCATCAGCAAATAACCCTACTTGGGACAAACGCACCCGATGTCCGGCTTTGAGCGATTGAGACATCGCATCAGCGTCTACTGGTTCAACGCCAATAATCTTGATTTCGGGACGCAATCTTTTCACATAAGCCCCAATCCCCGAAATCAATCCGCCACCTCCAATTGCGACAAAAATTGCATGGATGGGTTGCTGATATTGTCGTAAAATTTCCATCCCAATGGTTCCCTGTCCAGCAATTACATGAGGGTCGTCAAAGGGATGAATAAAGGTCAAACCTTTTTCCACTTCTAATTCACGGGCATAGCTATAAGCATCGTCGTAGGTGTTTCCATGTAACACGACAGCTCCGCCCCTCATTCTCACTGCGTCCACCTTGACTTGAGGTGTGGTTATTGGCATGACGATAATTGCTTTGGTTCCCAAGCGATTGGCTGCAAGGGCAACTCCTTGAGCATGGTTGCCCGCAGACGCTGCAATTACACCCTGTGCCAAGATATCTGGTGGTAGTTGCACCATTTTGTTATAAGCACCCCGAAGTTTAAAGGAAAATACTGACTGCATATCCTCACGTTTCAACAGGAGTTGATTATTCAACCGCGCAGACAAATTTGGTGCATACTCCAGTGGTGTTTCCTGGGCAACATCATATACACGGGCAGTCAGGATTTGGATAAGGTAGTCGCAATACATGGGTGTCAAGGTGTTAGCAAATGCCGGATGAAAACTAATTTTACGTTACAAGCGATCGCACTGGTTTTATTTAATTCCATCTTTTGTAATTTTGATGGGATAAAATTTCAATATTACTAATCCTTTGGGAAGAGAAATAAGTATCAGTAATTGATTTTTTTTAATGGCTTAAAATTTAGTGCGATCGCTGGTAGGTTCATTTTAAAAGAGTTTCGCCAACCGTCCAGATATTTAGCTCAACAAATAAGTATAATGTTGCTTATGAACATAAGTTTTCAATTTATGATAAAGTATCGATAGAAGATTAAATTCGGCTGTGTAGTTTGTTTTTATAGATACTTGTATTACAGACCTCTCCGCATCTAAATCTCTGCACCCTCTGATTCTGGAGATATTGTATGTCAATTTACGTTGGTAATCTATCTTATGAGGTTAAAGAAGAGGACCTCCGCCACGTTTTTGCAGAATACGGAACGGTAAAAAATGTTCAATTGCCTATCGACCGAGAAACAGGTCGGATGAGAGGTTTCGGCTTTGTAGAAATGGAATCAGACGCACAAGAAACAGCAGCAATTGAAGCCCTTGATAATGCTGAGTGGATGGGTAGGAGCTTAAAAGTGAATAAAGCTAAACCCAAGACTGATGGAGGTTCTTCTGGCGGTAGAAGGGGTGGTGATGGTGGTTCCTCTCGCCGCTATTAAGGTCTAAAGCTAAGAATTTAGCTCTAAAGTCTTGAGGGCAGACAAGGCCGTCTGCCTTTTTTTGTGCTTCTGTTGATTTTTGTTAGCCTAGTTTTCCGTAGGTATCGTTTTTGTAACAGGTGTAGCAGCCATGAACCCAGAAGCTAAACATATTGTTAGCGAACTAAGGCATAAGTTCTACTCTAACTTCGCTGCTTCTATGAATATGCCGGTGATCGTAACTGGTACATCTTATAGTAGTAATTCCCCGATCGCATCTTGGATGGATCGTAGGGAAAGACTGAACTATGTAAATGTATACGCTTATACCGCACCTGATGAATTTGTCCCATTCCGTCCGTTCATTCTTCGACTGGCTATAAACAAGAGTGCTGGGAGAGTGGCGACGTTCAGAAAAGGACAAGTCTGCCGAGGTCTTAATTTGATGTGGGACTTTGAATTAACTGTGCTACCAAAAGAAATCTTAGACTTTCTTCCCTGGATAGTTAATTTAGTGGAGGCTCATGACAAAGGTTCGTCCTTATTGCTACAATCACCACCTCATTCATTTGAATTAGAAGTGCCAGAGGTTGGGTTTTTTAATAATGCTTGGACTCAGAAAGCTAGGCTTCTTGCAAATTCGACAATATCTTAATACTTAGTGATTAAGTTGCTAGTTAAAAGCAACTAAAAATATATATTATCTAATACAAAAGTAGCGAACCTACTTTGGTGAATGTCCAAAATATTTGTCAACTTTTAAAACAAAATAGACAAGGTTGCACGACTGCTAGAAGATTCTCGTCATTTATCAGCTAATCCTGCTACTTGTGCGTTAATACCTGCAATATATGCCTGATAATTAATAAGGCAATCTACAGAGAGCAAACATGCAGACTCTCCAAAAACTCTCCCTTCCAAGCATGGGCTGCGGGACTTGGGCCTGGGGCAACCAACTACTTTGGGGATATGACGAAAGTATGGATGACCAGTTGCAAGCGGTGTTTAACCTTTGCGTAAACAACGGTGTGACTTTATTTGATACGGGTGATTCTTACGGAACTGGGAGATTGAATGGTCGAAGTGAGTTACTTCTGGGACGATTCAACCGAGAATATATAGGTTCAAACAAAGAAAATATTTGTATTGCGACTAAGCTTGCTGCTTACCCGTGGAGATGGACACGTCAATCAATGGTAAAGGCTTGCAAGTCATCTGCCCAACGCCTAGGAAAAAACGTAGATTTAGTACAGATGCACTGGTCAACAGCAAATTACGCCCCTTGGCAAGAGGTAGGGCTGTTAGATGGTCTTGCGGATTTATATGAGCAAGGACTGGTTAAGGGAGTAGGACTGTCCAATTATGGGCCTAAACAGCTTAAGCAAGTGCAGAAAAAGTTTGCTGAACGAGGTGTTCCTATTACTACTCTGCAAGTTCAATACTCTTTGTTGTCTACATATCCTGTCACCCAATTAGGTCTTAAAGACCTTTGTGATGAGTTGGGAATTAAACTGATTGCCTACAGCCCTCTAGCTTTGGGACTGCTGACAGGAAAATACTCTGAGCAAGGCCCTTTGCCTAAAGGTATTCGAGGTCTGCTGTTTAGGCAGATATTACCAGGAATGCGCTCGCTTTTGGGATGTTTGCAAGAGGTGTCACAATCCAGAAACAAAACCATGTCACAGGTAGCAATTAATTGGTGCATCTGTAAAGAAACCATTCCCATCCCTGGAGCAAAGAGCGTAGAACAGGCAAGAGAGAATATTGGTGCTTTAGGTTGGCAATTAAACGTCAGCGAGATTGCAGAGTTAGATAAGGCGGCGGCGAATGTAGGCAAGAAAATGGTACAAAATATCTTTCAAACTAAGTGAAATTTCAACGTTAATTGATTTAATTTTGCAAAAACCTGGTTTAAGTTTGAAAATAAAAATACTTGAATTTTATATAAATCCAGACATAAATTCCTTAATTATGTCTAATGAATTAGTAACATTAATTACTATTTTAATAGTATAATACATTATCTTTTAAAAGTTATATTATCAAGAATAGATACATATAGCAGTTCAGTTAAGCCGTGGGTTTTGAGACGCGATAAATCGCCGTCTCTACAAGTGTTTTGGTTTTATCTGAACTGTATTGCTCTATAATTAAAATCCCGTAGAATATATTTTCAGATAACATTTTTTAAAGACTTAAATCAATGAGTTATGTCCTAAAGTTTGCTCTGAAGAACTTGAATTTTAAAGTGTACTAGGAAAGAATGAATATTGAGTCTAACATCTTGTAGACACTCTTGGTGACAACTTAACCTTATCCAATGTCCACAGTCCGCGAAAGCGGACTTTTTTATGCAAGCTAAAGTTGTAATCGATTATTTAAGTAAATAAGCAATGAGTAGTAAGGGTTTCAAATTTTATGATGACGAGAGTGATTAAGGAGGGTTAAAGGAGAATAGAATGAGAGGATAATTACTGATTTGTTTTTACAAGAGTAGTAAACTCTTGCAAAGCTTTCTGATACTTTTTTTCACCTACCCAGAATAAATCATTATGATTGGCCTCTTCAACCCACAAATAAAGCTTTGGCGATATTGCAGCATTAAACAACTTTTCTCCATGAGCAAAAGGAATGACATCATCTGCTTTGCCATGAATCACTAGTATCGGACATTTTAGTTTTTTGATATTGTCCAGATTGGGAAATTTGTCAAAAGGTAAAATCTTAAAAGGTACTATTACTTGAAAAGCTGAAATAAACGAACTTTCAAGAATTAAACCAGCTATCGGTTTTCGCATTGCTAGGTTTACCGCAGAACCACCGCCAACTGAACGCCCCAAAACTATAATTCTTTCAGGTGGTGTTTTTAAATTTTCGGTCAAATAATTGTAAGCGCTATTAATATCTTCGTATGCGTGGCTTTCTGTTGCCTTTCCTTGACTCGTACCATAACCACGATAATCATAAGCAAAGACACTAAAACCCCATGCGTGTAATTTTTCTAGTATCTGTTTAATATCTCCTAAATCTTCAGAATTACCATGAACATAAAGAATAGTGTAATTAGCTTGATTGTTTAATAAGTATGTAGCTGAGATATTTGTATTTTCTCCACTTTTTAACTTAATAATTTCTGGATTATCCTGATAACTAGAAGGACGAGATAGAAAAATCATACTATCTGCCCGAAAATATACATATACAGCAAAAAATATATAAATAAACATGAAAGATTTAAGCAGTCTTTGCCAAGTTAAATCACCAATTAGCAATTTTATAATTTGCTGTTTTTCCATTAGTTTTTATTTTTATTTCCCTTCAGCCTAACCATCAATGATTTGTTTATAGAACTTACGCAAAACTACACGCTGTAGAGGCAATACTCTTCGATTTCTCCAACAGAGTACCCGCAGAGTATTGCCCCTATTTAAAAACCCAGTGAAAACTATTTTGATTTTCGTGCCGATTTGGGCGGTGTTCGGTGTGCGCCAAAGTACTTCTCACTGCGATAGCGCAACCACACCCGCAACACTTGCGGAATCTGCTCTTTTTGTTCTTTATTCAGTGTATTGTAAAGGGCTAATGCGCGATCGCGTTCACCCCGACAAGCAGCGTTATTGTGAGCATCCCAATAGCTGCGGGCTACCCGAATCCGCCGACACACTTCTTTAATCAGTTCTTCTCCTGTGAGTGGAGCGTCCTGCTTTGCCATACTCAGATGCGATAAATTTCTAATGCCATTGCACTTGTGTACAGGTTATGAGTGTTACAGGCTGGTACTTATTTGGGAATACTCTGAATTAGGAGTGATAAGGAAGGCGATCGCGCTAACACTTTTAATTCAAATGTACTATATCACCTTATAACCACTCCTATCTTACAAAAAAGACGTATCAATACTCACTAATCTACCAGGACTAACTAAGATGGGATTTACTGAAGATATTGTCAAGCTGTCTGAACAAGTGCGTAAGCGATTTGACCAAGTTGTTGGCGAAGAAGCTACTAAGATGGCGTTGATTGTTCCTTTTTTAAGCGCTCTTGGCTACGATGTCTATGATCCTAGCGAAGTCATGCCGGAATACGTAGCAGACTTTGCTACTAGAAGAGCAGGACAGTTTGAAAAAGTAGATTACGCCTTAGGGGCTTGCAAGAAAATAAAATACCAGTCATTCTAGAAGAATAGGAGGCGCGGATCTGCCCGCGTTTGCTCTGAATTTCTAGAATTGGAATCACAGGGTTCATGCTTACCGACACCATAAAATCTACCTTCAAAGATGCAGCCAAGAAACTAACTGGCAGCTGTAAAAGAGACTTCATGGCAAAAGTTACTGAAGATTACTTCGATAGTTCAGCACGCATTGCAGAAACAGTTTTAGGATGGAATCGCTCCTGTGTACAACTTGGCTTGCATGAACGGCGGACAGGGATAGTCTGTGTGGATAACTATCATGCAAGGGGACGACATAATAGTGTTGAGATTCTGCCCAATTTAGAAGCAGATATTTGTTCTTTGGTAGATGCTCAAGCCCAAGCTCCAAAATTTCAATCGACCTTTCTATATGCTCGTATCAGTGCCAGAGCGGTACGAGAAGCATTAATCAGTGAAATAGGTTATGACCACAGTCAATTGCCGTCTCGTCAAACTCTGGGGAAGATTCTTAATAGCTTGGGGTATCGCCTAAAAAAACACAAAAACAAAGCCCTTGAAAAAGATTCCGCAAACAGATGCCATTTTCGACAATGTGTTTCAGGAAAATCAGGCATCGGATGAGAATCCCAAATCGTTGCGAGTCTCTATCGATACTAAAGCCAAGGTGAAGATTGGCAATCTTTCCAGAGGTGGTAAAGCTCGGACACTGGAAGCAAAAGCTGCGGATGACCACGATACACAGTGGGAGGCAGTCTTAGTTCCTTTTGGCATTCTCAACACACACAGTGAAAAGCTTACGATTTACTTAGGTCAGTCGGCTGAAACCAGTGATTTTATTGTCGATTGTTTAACTGCTTGGTGGTATGAGAATCAACACGATTACCAAGATTATGATGAATGGGTGATTGACCTTGATGGTGGTGCAGCAACTCGCAGTAACCGCACACAGTTTATCAAACGTATGGTTGAACTGTCTCAAGCAATTAATTTAAGAATCCGACTGATTTACTATCCTCCGTACCATAGCAAGTACAATCCCATAGAGAGGTGTTGGGCAGCCCTAGAGAACTATTGGAATGGCGCAATTCTGGATTCGATTGAAGTTGCCATCAAGTGGGCTTCCAATATGACTTGGAAAGGGATTGCACCCATTGTTCACCGTGTTGAAGCAACCTATGAAAAAGGAATCAAGGTTCTCTCACAAGAGTTAGAACACTACCAAACCTTCTGGCAACCTTCCGAAACTCTACCTAAATGGGATATCACAATTTTCCCCGTTTAATTGGTATCTTATTTTCTTGCAAATCCCTTAGCTATTAACGGTACTAAAGTTATGCTCGTAGAGGCAAAAGCCCGTGGTCAAAAAGCTGAGGCACATGATGGGCAACTGAGCAAATATTTTAATGCACTTCTGACAACAAAAGTAGCTATTGTAACTAATGGGATTGAGTACCGTTTCTTTACAGACTTGCGTGATAAAAATGTCATGGACAAGGAGCCATTTTTTACTTTTAACATCCTTGAATATGATTCCAAAGATATTGATAACCTCAAATTTTTTCATCGTGATAATTTTGAGGTTGCAGCTATTACCAACCATGCTGAAGAAATGGTTTATGTAAAAGGCATGACTCAGCTTCTAGGAAATCTTTTACGTTCTCCTTCTGAAGAATTTGTTCGCTTTTTAGTGGCTGAACTCGGTACTGTTGCTCCTAGTTATGAAATTCAAGGTCGAATTACTGGTAAAGTTATTGATAAATTCAGACCAATTGTTAAAAAGTCAATTCAGGGAAGTTTAGTAGAGTTAATGACTCGCTCACTTAGCCAAGAAATAACTCCGCCTGTTGAAATTGAAGTAGAACAAGAGATTGAAGAAGAGGAAAAACAACAAGAATATCAAGAATCGAAAATAGTAACAACGGCTGAAGAAATCGAAGCTTTTGAAAAAATTAAAGCAATTACGAAAACTTTAATGAGTTACAATTTTGAACTCCAATATAAGGATACAGCTTCATACTTTGGTATCAATCTTGGCAAAAGTACTTGGTGGTTTCTGAGACTATATCTGTCTTCGCAGAAAAAAAGTTTTATTACTCGACTAAGTGTAGATGAAGTAAAGTCGCTAGCTTTAAACTTTGAAGTGCAGGAAGTATCAGCTTCTCTGGGGGATGCCGCATCAAAAGTAATTATTTCCTCCATTAGTGATTTCGATAAGCTGACACCATTGATTCTCAGATGTTACGAAACAGAAGCAGCCAAACATCAAACATTCACCCCGAATGTAATCAGAATGGAAAAATCAGCTTAACTCAAGGTATCTAATACAAAACTACACCTACCCAACTATCTTTATGCTGTCTTCTATTTTGAGTGTGGAATATTTGTAGACAAAGGCAGATTGGGAATAACAGCATACTCAAAAGACAAAATTATTAAACTAATTTTTTCATCAAATCCAATTTTTGCCTGCTAATAAATTAGCGATCGCAGCACTAATCGGCTAACCTATAATATTTAAGACAAAAAAGTGGCTCTGCAATCAGCAGAACCACTAAAGCTTTCGCAAATCTGTTATAAATTAACGAACTGCCCCTTGAGCAGAAACAGTATCAATCGGTTTCATCAGGTACAGCCGTAATAACTGCCAGCCATTGGAGATGTAAAGTGGCAGTTTTTGGAAGAATTGCAGGAATTTGGGAGTGCTGGAATTAGCGATCGCACCCAGCTTCTCGTTATTGCTGATACAAGTATCCAGTCGCTGATAAAACTCAGGATTCTCTACATCCAGCATTAGTGGGAATACCCGACCGGCGTTTTCATTAGTCTTCTGAATTACATGAATGTCGTATTCTCGTGCATCCAATCCCAGGGTTGCATAAAAGTCCTTGCGTTGGATGTCATTGAGATACATTGTCGCAAATACCGACAACAGGAAGAACCGACTCCACAGCCGTGCTTTCCAATCATTCAACATTTGCGGCTGAGATTTCATAACCGCATCAAAGAAATCGCCGTGACGGTTTTCATCCTGACACCAGTTCTCAAAGAACCGGAAGATTGGATAAACCCGGTCTTCGGGATGTGCTTCTAAATGGCGATAAATGGTGATGTAGCGCCAATAACCGATTTTCTCAGAAAGATAAGTAGCGTAGAAGATGAATTTCGGTTTAAAGAAGGTATAACTGCGACTCTTAGTCAAAAACCCTAAATCTAGGGACAGATTAAAGTCCGACAAAGCTTTATTCAAAAAGCCAGCGTGACGTGCTTCATCCCGTGACATCAGGTTAAAACACTCTGCCAAGACAGGGTTTTTTCCTTTCAAGCGACGGCCAAGTTCTTTATATAGCAAAAAGCCAGAAAACTCTGCCGTACAAGAACGTTCTAGAAACTCAACGAACAACTTGCGAGTTTCCCCGTCAATATGATCCCAGGATTGGTCAAACTCCGCATCCCGAACAAAGTGATGGCGGTTGTAGTCAGTGCGGAACTCTTCGAGAATGGCTTGTAACTCGTCTTCATTGACGGAGATATCCATCCGCGCCATTTCATCAAAATCGGTAGTATAAAACCGAGGTGTTAACAGGGTTTCTTTTGCCGGGACTTTAATCCCTGGCCGGATTTCTTCAAAGCCTGGTTTTTTGAGGGAATCTACCATGTCTTGATTGCTCTTTCGTCTTTATTATCTTAAGTAGACCCTTCGGGTTCGGCAGTTCCTCATGGGGGAAACCCCCAAGACCGGACTACCTCACCAGAAAGCCAAGGTTAATGTTCTGTTAAGGCGTAACAGCCCACAATAATCCAATTGTATAAAGTTTAGTCTACCAAGGTGCGGGTGAGAAATTTGTAAGTAAAAGATTAAGAGTTGCAACAATCATTCAATATTTACGGAATCAAAAATCGCGGATTAGTAGTCAAATAAACGTAGTTCGGTGATTAGCAGGGTTTTGATCGAGTGGAGTAGCACGCATTTTTTGTATTTTAAATCGCCATAACCTCAGTAATTTTCTGTAGTTGCTACTACAACATAGAAAACCCATTTTAGACAACAAAAGCAAATCCAAAGGGTTGAAAACAAGATGAATCTTGAAAACAATCAGCATAAAGACCGACTTCTTGTCTCTTACATCTTGTGTGCAGTTGGATTTTTCGGATTAGGAGGACTGCACCGCTTATACAATGGCAAGATAGGCACGGGTTTGCTGTGGCTGTGTACTTTTGGTTTGTTTTATATAGGGCAGACTGTGGATTTGCTTCTCATCCCTGGCATGGTTGACGAATACGAACACAAGCTGAGACTAAAAGCAGGTGTATCTCCCTTTGGAGTACCGTTGAATCAAGCAGTGGTTGCCTCTCAAGTCCACCTTCCAACAGGCAACCAACTGATGATTAAACTGATTGAAGCGGCGGAAAGCAAAGGTGGTATTTTAACTGTTACTCAAGGCGTGAAGTTCACGGGAGCTAGCTTTGCGGAAGTGGAAGCTACTCTCAATGAGATGTACAAATCAGGTTATGTAAAAATAGATAACGACCCCAATACTGGAGCCGTTATCTACCATTTCCACGAACTTTAAATTGTCCTTTGTCATTTGTCATTTGTCCTTTGTTAAAAACCAATGACTAATGACCAATGACTAATTTATACCTAGCCACTTTTGACCGTCCAAGCGCTGAACTAAGCCGAATACTAGCAAATCGAGTGTAATTTTGCGCTCATCGATTAAGAAGGACTCAAGAGTGCTAGGTTTTTTGCCTTCATTACAGGAAAATCCCTTTTTCCCTTGAATATCTTCTTCGGGGAAATACAGGTTAAACTGACGCGCACCAGTTTCTTTCCAACTGCCGATAATTTGCCAGCATTCTTCAGCAGATTCAAAGCCAGTAATTGGCACTTTCTGCTTGGCAAAAGACACCTGTAAATCTTGCACACCTTGTTGAGCGATCGCTTTTTGTAAAGCTGGCAAGTAGTCTTGCTCGATAAACTCTACAAATGGCTTATCTTCAACAGATGGGGCTTTTTCCTTTTTGGCGGCTTTAGCTGCGGGTTTTTCTTCTGCGGCTGCGGCGGGTTTTTCGCCTACTGCGGCTTTAGCTGCGGCTGCGGGTTTTTCTCGCTTGGGGGGTGTCGCAGTTGGTTTAGCAGCGTTTGGATCTGGCGCGTTGGCAGTAGGAAGGTCTGTGGCTTCAGGTGAGTCTGTACTCGGAGCGTTTTCTTCAGCCACGCTGGGAGCTTGCTTGTCAACAGTGCTGGGAGCTACTTCTCCCGCTTGATTGTGATTGGTTTGGTCTGCCATTGCTCAGGTCAATCCTTTAATCTAGCTTTGGGAGCGATCGCTCACCTTGATGTATCGGGTATTTTTATTTTGACATACTAGTGCAGCAAGGCAGTAATAACTGTACAGTTAAAAATAACGCAAAGGCATAGGGCATAAGCTTTCTTCCCTTCTGTTCCCTACCCCTTCAATTTTAGATTTTAGATTCTTCAATCCAAAATCCTTCTGCCTCATTCAAATCCCCTTGAATCCCATATCAGTTTCTACCTGTTGCTGTGCCGGAATCGAACTCACTTTGCCAGACGCAATGCTAGAAGTCTTACGCCAATTACCAACTTGGCTCAAAAATATACCTACTAAAATCACGCTACCGCCAATATATTGAGGTAAGGTAGGGGCTTCACCCAAAATTAAATAGGCTGCTAAGATGCCCACAATTGGGCCAAATGAGCCAATTAAGGAAGCCGTAGATACAGTAGAAGTTTTCAAGCCTTTAATCAAAAAAGACTGGCCTAGCACCACAATTAACCCACCGTAGAGAAACATCCATTGCCATAAGAACGGTGAGAGGACATCAGCAAAATGATCTTTGCCATAGAGGACTAAAGCAATGAAGAAAAAGATTATGGTTCCTAGTGCAGTCCGAAATATGCTATAGATTCCCAAAGGGATCTGTGAAAGATATTTCTTACCAATAATCGTAGAAGCCGTTGCAGCTATAGATCCTACTGCTGCTAAAAGTTCCCCTATGCCTAAACTGAAACCTCCCATATTCATCATGGCTTCTGTTGGAGGCTGGAGGATGATAGTTAGGATAACACCGACAAACGCTGCGATCGCTCCGATAAATTCCCAAATATTTACCCGTTCCCTCAACAACCAGACTGACAAAGCTAGAGTTAGAGGCGGTTCCAAACGTCCTACTAAGATGACATTATTTACCCCTGTGACTGAAAGTGCCTGAAAAATTAAGCCAGGGGCTAACGCTCCCGATAAAATAGCTACTGCTGTTAAACTGACCCAATCCGTCCTTGAGAGTTGCTTCAAAGTGGCTTTGTTCCACTGTCGCCCATAGATGAGGATCAAAAGTATCAAGGCGCAAAGGTTCCCCACAAATAAAACATTACATAAAGAAATCGGATTACGCTCCCCAATAAAATGTTCAGCACCGATTTCTGTTAGCCTTCGGGTAACTGCGCCAGATGCTGCAAAAATTAGCATTGCTAGCCAGAGATATGTTTGTCCTGAAACTCTATGAATTAAGCGATGTGGTCTTTTGGGCCTAGTCACAATAGCATCACTGCAATAAAAGCATTGCTCATTATAAGTTGCCGTCACGCAGTTCAGAATGAGGTTTTGTTGAGAAAATACTTAAATTATGCTGTGACTTTGAGTTACCATCATTGCCTGAGAAAGTGCTGAGAATTAACTAAATTTTCTCAAAGGATAAATTCATGAAAATAGTGGCTTAGTTTCAATAAGTTCTCACTCCTAACTGAGATGCTTGGGATGTTCAGGATAAAACAGAAAAGAGAGTCACAAATGAAACTCGCACCCTTACTTACAAGTTTTGCTTTGGTTGGTTTTTTCACAGTTTGGGACGTACCATTAAAAGCGATCAATCCGTCATTAGTGCAGGCATCAGCAGCCGAAGAATTATCTGTAACGCAGAAACTAGATTTGCTTACTAAAAGTAAGGGTCAGATTGGTAGTGGCGATCAATTACGTCGTTTCTTTTTTGGTGACTTGGAGCCAATCGGTATCCAGTTAGGTGGTGCAGGTCATGTAGTTAACCTTTATAACAAAGCCAATGATGTCACATTTGCTTACTGTTCTCACTACGATGTGATTGTAGCGATTAAGAAAGGTAAGGTGACAAAGTTTGAACCCAGCGAAGTGAAGTAATACTAAATCCATTTTCTAATTAATATTTGCTAAGACCAGAGGAGCAATTTGATTACATCTAGGACTTACGCAAAACTACACACGGTAGACGCAATTCATTAATTGTCTCTACCAGAAAATCAATGTTTTGGCTATTTTTGCGTAAGTTCTGACATTTATTTAGGTTGCGATGTCTGACAAGACACTGCTTTGCATCTACGATCTAGAACTCTTGAACAAGGGGTCTAGACCGAATGGCACGCTTGAAAAGCTGAAACCTCCTTGCTGGCAGGGTGTGGGAGGTGTGGGAGGATGGGGAGGCAATGCAGCATTTGTTGATATGCAGTTATTCAATTTCTCCTCTTTCTCCCCACACTTCCCCCACTCCCCCCACTCAAAAAGCAAGTTATATAGCGCTTACCGATCTGGTGAGGTACGTTTTCAAAGCTACTAACCTTACTAACCAAGATTTGGGTGTACCTCAGTTGCTTAGTAAACGCTATATCAGGGCTTTGCGATTAACAAGCGTGCCATTCGGGTCTAGACCAGATGTGTTTCAACTCTTCGTCCCCTGGAAAAGGACATAGGTTGCTTCCTTAGTGGTGCAGAAAACTTTCCGAAGTCTCAAGTTGAGAACACAGTGACACGGGAGAACTCAATTTGTTGCTCTATCTGCGTTCGTTTTTTAAGTGAAGCAGTGGCAGATGGGGGACTCTTCCGAGGTAAGGTAGCTAATAGAGGAATTGGGAGGCGTTGATAACACAACCGTTCAATTTCGCGTAATCCTAATTGTAAGAAACTCAATCCCCTCTGGCTGTGCCAATCCAGCATTTTGCGCCGACCTTCACCGACCACCACCACCGCAACAGCAATAGCAATTAAGGTGGCAGGCGCTAGCAACATCAACAAACAATTCAGCGCTTGAGGGTCGCGCAAGTGGGAGCGGATGAGTTCAAAAGCGGCGGACTTATAATCCTTAAAATGTGGCTCAATGCCGCCAAATCGCTGACCATAAACCTCAAAAGTCTGCAAGGACGGCGGCACATCGGAGAGGACAGCCCAAGCCTCACTTGCCAGAGCTAAATGAGCGGTGGCGAGATGACACTCAATGTCCTGCAAAACTTTGACTTTTCGAAACAGATAAGCTTCGCCCTCTTGGGGAAGCAAGTTTGCAACCGCAGCCGTTTGACCATTGGAGAGGGTAATGTTCAAGTCCGATTTCGCCCGAATAGACCACGACCATTGATGCTCCCGTAACCACCGGATCAACGCACCATGTTCAAATCCTCGATCCCGCTAACAACGTCACATGACATTCTGCCGGCAGCAGCCTTAACGTCGTTTCTAACACGGGGCAGTAGTCCTCAAAGCCCACGGTGGCACTGCCATGCTCCAATACCGTTTGACCAAGTGGAATAGAGCGTCCACCCCAAACTAAACAGATCTCAATTAAGCAATATTGATCCCATAACATACTGGTATCAAGTGTTAGTGTCATCGCCATGCCCTCCCAGGAGTTCAAGAACTGCTGCAACATAGGAAAATAGAAGGTTTCGGCAGTGATTTTGGGATTATGGACAAAGTAGTTTAAGCGCTCCATGTGGCTGCGAGCTTTGCACTCCCTATGACTCAGATAGGGCAACCAGTGGCTCAGACAGGCGCTTTGAGCTTGCAAAATGGCGGCGACATTCTCACAAAAGACTTGCAGATGTCGTTGATCTTGGGGACAAATCCATTGACTTAGTTGAACTTGCAGTTGACGATAAAGATGGGGGACTGACATGGAGTAGTTTTTGTGTGGAAACTTGAGCATCCCATGTCTTCCCCCTCTCTGTCACCCTTGTCTTAGTAAAATTCCCCATATATCAAGCCTTCAGGACTTTTCTGCACCACTAAGGGTTGCTTCTCTGACAGTCATTAGAACCGCTTTTGATCCGTACTGGGAGAATTGGTCACTCGTCCAGCTATAAAAAGTGATCCCTTTGCCATAGCCGAAATAGCGTAGTAGCGCCCATTGTGAGAGGTTAAGCTTATAGAGCTTTTATCAATAAGCAATAGTACTTAAAAATATGCTAAAAATCGGGCTGATCAACAGAATTTTTGGGCTAGCGATCGCATCATAATTTAAAAGCATCATTCGTTCTTGCAATCAAAATACGGAATTGCATATACTGTCTCCTCACTGGCAACCCTAAATTTAGATATCTGAAGAATTACGAGTGTTAATGAGAAATGCCATACTGTTTTGCCTGCATATTCCATAGTGCGGTATATTCGCCTCCACGCTGTAAAAGTTCTTGATGAGTACCATCCTCAATTAAATGACCAGATTTGAGAACTAAGATTCGGTCAGCTATACGCACTGAAGCCAGTCGATGGGTAATCAAGATTGTAGTCTTACCCTCAGCTAGCTCAATAAAGCGAAGGTAAAGATCACACTCACTGCGGGGGTCGAGTGCAGCAGTAGGCTCATCCAATAGCAAAACCTGGGCTTCTTGGCGGACAAAAGCACGAGCTAGAGCTAACTTTTGCCATTGGCCTCCAGAAAGTTCTGTACCGCCAAACTGCTTCCCCAGTGGTGTAGCCTCCTTTGTAGGAAAATGATCGACTAGTTTGACAATATCGGCTTTTTCAATCGCGTATTTGAGAATGTCTGGATGCTCTAGAGCAGCTAGGTTTCCTAAAGCGATATTTTCCCCCAGCGTCAGCGCATAGTGACCAAAGTCTTGAAAAACTCCAGCAATTTGCTGCCGCCATTGCTCTAAATTTAAATTTCTGAGGTCTATACCATCGACTAGAATACATCCTTGCGTTGGATCGTATAGCCTGGTTAACAGCTTGACTAAAGTAGTTTTCCCTGCACCATTTTCTCCTACTATGGCTACTGTTTGTCCAGGGAAAAGGGTAAAAGAAATATCTTGGAGTGCTAATCTACCATCTGGATAGTAAAAATCAACTTTTTCAAAAGTAATACCTGAACGAATCGGAGTAGGTACTTTTTCTCCAGGTACGCTCAGTAGCATGGGGATTGGACTGTCAAGAAAATTGAAAAACTGTTGCATGTAGAGAATATTTTCAAACAGATCCAGCCAATTAGCCACCAATCTTTCAAGGTTATTCTGGAAGTAAGTCAATGACTGTACAAATAAAAGTACACTACCTGGACTGAATTCTCTTTTAAAAGCTTTCTGTACCACCCAGTAGAAAGAAAAACCATTTCCCAAAGTGCTGAGGATAGCTAGACTAGACGACCAAAATGCTTGCTTGTCCCTCAGATAGCGCATAGATTGATGTAAAGACTGAAATGCTTGCAGATAACGCTCGATAAAAAAGGAACCTAGCTTAAATAACCTGATTTCTTTGGCATAGGTATCAGTAAGCATCACCGAAGTGTAATATTCCATTCTTCGAGCTTGGGGACTGTTCTCAAATAAATTTAGCCAAATAGCTTTGCCATACTGAGAAGAAACCACTATCTGGGGTATAGTTGCGATCGCTATCACCAGTGGTATCCAAAAAGCTAGAGGAACTAGTAACCCAACTATCACTATTAAGGTCACTAAAGATCGACCTGATTCAACCAAATTTTCCAGTAAATTCAGTGGTTTATAGCCAACTTGTTGTTGCAACAGTTGTAGCTCATCATAGAACAGAGAATCTTCAAAACGGCTCAAATCTGAAAAAGTATCAGCTTTCCGCATTAATAATAAGCTAATGTGAGCCGTTAATTTGTCATTGAGATTTCCTTGCAGTGCCAATACCCAAGGATACAGCAGTGATTCTAGTAGCAAAGCTCCAACCCATCCTCCTACCAAAGGGGCAAGAGTTGCATAACCTAATTCTCTACCAGATATTAAGGCTGTTGCTACAGTATCTACCACTAGCTTGGTTATCCAAACACTTATGGCAGGAAGAAAACCTTGTAATACCGTGACAGCAATCAACAAGACTATTTCTCTGGGTGCTGCTGTCCATAATAAAGGTAAAGAACGAAATAAAGCTTTAGTGTAGCCTGCAAGCCAAACTCTTAAATCGCTCATCAGTTAAACCTGATTTTTTATTCGAGTGTCAAGTAAATAAGCTTTATGCCAGTATTTAAAACCTATCTTATATATTCCCCTAACTTAAGATTCGCTATCAGCGCTATTACAAAATGGATCTTTACTGTCAGTATGCTTTTTATTTTAAAGCCTCTCTAGGCTTTTCTGCATCAGCAAACAATGCAGAAAGTAATATTAGGCGCTATCCAAAATAAAGATAATCCTACTTAAGAAATAAAAATATTACTATCAAGACTAAAAACAATATTACTTAGGTATGAATAAAAAACTCTAGAAAAAGATAATGTTATAACAGTTAGAGGATCAAAAGAAGAGAATGTGACGCTAACAGTAGCAAAAACATTCTCAAAAACAAGGTTTTAGGGAAGATAAATTCCATGAAACAATACAATTACGTCGAGATATCCCTCCCTGTGGCGACCTCCTGAAAAAGGAGGTACATAAATATATAAGTCTTTTTTATTCAGGGTTGGAAGGATCTTTAAATGATTAAAACTTTAATCAGCCTGTATTGTCCTAGGTGATATTTTCCTTAACTTGCCAAAAAGTGATTTTTATCTTTTGTGGATTAGTAAGATTCTGAATAAAAGACTGAGTGTTTTTGTTTAACTATAACCGGATGTGAATGATAGTTAGACATTAACTGTCATCTGATTTTTTGATCATCCTTTACATTCGCTAGTTCCAACATCATTTCTTCCGTGAAAGCTGATTGATACATGAAGATCATTACAGCTTTTGACTGACTCGAATGCAGATTTAAAAACAGCCTAATGAATTTAATTTGAAAGGAATGAGTAACCATGCTTGCAGAAAAAACACTGACCCAACAAACAATAGATATGCGTTTAGAAGACAAAGCAGACAAACTTGAACAACTACTGTTGTCCGATGAGGAAATTGCAGCTTTAGAAAAGTTAGCAATGCCAGGAATGTTTGAATCTGAGACTAGTCAAAGATGGTTTGCTAATTGCGGTGGATGTGTCGGATGTGTCGGATGTCGGGGATGCGGATGTCGGGGATGCGGCGGATGTCGGGGATGCGGATGTCGGGGATGCGGAGGATGTCGGGGATGCGGCGGATGTCGGGGATGCGGATGTCGAGTTACTGAAGGTGGAACAATATCAGGTGTGCTAGACGACACCGATGAGGTCGGTTTTGGATACTAAATAACCTGGAAATAGAACAGCAATTCCGTAATTTGAGAAACCAAGTTTTTTAACTTTAGAACCACAATATCTGGCTTTAAAAGTTAGAAAAACCCTGTCTTTTAAGCTGTTGTTTTTGCATTCATCACTTTTATAGCTGCAAAAGCAGGGTTTTTCATTTTCTCAATATCAGAACTTACGCAAAAATCCTCTCAAACTCTCATTCCTCCGTGACCTCTGCGTCCTCTGTGGTTCATTTTTGATTAGCTGTGCGTAAGTCATAAATATTTTTGGATACAACCGAGTTTTCAGATTTTTCTATTTCTTTGATGAAGCTTGGGATAATAAAACAAAGCCTATGAAATTAAATGATGCTCAACGCCTGCGTCTACTAGAACACGTTGTCGTTCACATTATGCGGTCAGATTGCAATGGCGAAGAAACTATGATATTCAATACGAGGCGGCGAACCCTGACAGTGAAGGGTCAAGCACTACATAATGTAGAAAAAATTGTTTTACCTTTATTAGATGGTTCCCGAACAATAGGAGAAATCCGGGCGGCAATTTGCGAAAAGTTGACAGATTCTTCACTAAATCAATGTTTAGAGTTTTTGATGGACAATCGCTTAGTAGATGAGTTGCTGGAAGATCCAGTTGATTTAGATAGTCGTGCATATTTACTTCCTCAAATCAGCCTCTATCATGAGCTAGGCTTTAAGCAAAAAGATGCCCAGAAGCACTTAGCGAACGCGAGGATTGCTGTTTTTGGACTCGGAGGTTCAGGGTTGATAGCTGCAATTAATTTGGCTAGTGCTGGTATCGGTTTTCTCCGCCTATGTGATGATGTCTGCACATTTCCGTCTGATTTCCCGATGATGTCAGGCTCAGTCTTTAATCAAATAGGTGCTTTTCGAGGTGTGGAAGCAGCTCGACAAATCGAGGCGATCGCAAAAGTAACCCAAACTGAAACTGTGACAGATCCTTTAACTAACGACGAAACAGTAAATGCTTTGCTTGAGGACGTTGATCTGGTGATTGTCGCTACCGATGCCGTATCTGTCAATCTCGCTTATCGCCTGAACAGACTATGCCTGAAGATGCAGCGCCCATTGCTACCAGGTGGCGCAGTTGGTGTTGAAGGAACTTTTGGGCCGCTAGTCTTTTCTCAGGATGGCCCTTGCTATCTTTGCTATCGGATGCGCTCTATTGCCTGTGCCAAGCTTCCAGAGGCGGAATTCGCTATTGAGCAGTTTCTTGACCGAGAACGCCGTTCTCAACCGCGTTTGCGAGAAAACTTACCGATCGCGCAGATGTTGGTTGGTAGTTATCTGGCTCTTGAAACATTGAAGATGTTGCTCGGTTTGCCAATCGCCACTGACGGTAAATTACTGCACCTAGACTTGCTCGGCACAAAGCTGACTCACAACGTTGTGCTGAAGAAACCTGGTTGTCCACATTGTTCAGGACAGAATGGCACTAAGAAAAGCTGAAACCTCGTCAGGGCATGGTGTGGGAGGATGTGGAGGCAATGCAGCATTTGTTGATATGCAGTTATTCAATTTCTCCTCTTTCTCCCCACACTTCCCCCACTCCCCACACTCCCCACACTCAAAAAGCAAGTTATATCAGGGCTTTGCCATTAACTTAGTGCCATTCGCTCAGGATAGGAGAAAACAAAGTGAATGCAGCGATCGCTAGTCCACGCTGGCGCGATTTAGTTAGCCCGCATACGGGAATCATCCGAGCCATTGATAGATTTACCAAGCCTTATACAGAGTTTGATCTGCCAGTTTTGTGGCAAGCCGAATTAGCAAATTTCCAACTTCGCAAACAGCAGGATGATTTACGCTACGGCGTAGGTAGGGGCATGACTGATGAACAAGCAATTTTTGGTGCAGTTGGCGAAGCTGTAGAGCGCTACTGTGGTGGTATTGTAGATTATCGGCAACTAATTGTCAGTAGCTACGCAGAATTAAGTCATTGCGCCGTCCATCCTCCAACTTTTTTCTCTTTTTCTGACAAACAATACTCTGACCCCAATTTTCCATATTCACCTTTCGATCCGGCAACGCAGACTTCGTGGATACCTGCCCTTTCTCTAGCAAGCAACCTACAGGTTTTAGTTCCAGCATTTATGGTTTATTTCGACTGGGATAGCAATCTACCAGGAGATTATATTTTACCGGTCACTTCTAATGGTATGGCTAGTGGCCCAACTCTTGAGTTTGCTGTTTGCAGTGGCTTGTGCGAGTTGATTGAGCGCGATGCTTTTATAATTACATGGTTAAACCGCCTACCTGCCCCACGCATTTATTTCGCTCACCGTCCAGGAATTGAGACGGAAATTTTAAGCCACTACGCCCGATTTGGCATTGAGCTAGTTACGTTCTATTTGATTACTGATATTCAGATCCCAGTTGTGATGGCAATGTTAATTGACCGTTCAGGTAAAAGTCCAGCTGTTGCAACTGGTCTAGGATGCCATCTCGATGGGTCAACTGCGCTTCGTAAGGCAATTTTTGAAGTTTGCCAAGCCCGTTTTGGTGATATAGAACGCATGGCTAGCGGCACTGGGATTAATCTCAATAAATATGAAGATGTGCAGAATTTGGACGATCACAGCGCTTTTTTCTACAAAACGGCTCGGCTACGCGAGTTGGAATTTTTGTTGGAGCATGACCAATACCTAACGGTTGAAGATTTACCAACTTATGCATCTTCAGTAGAGGTAGAAAAATTGCAATCGGTCATTGCCAGGTTGCATTCAGTGGGTGTTGAACCTTATTTAGTGGAAATTACAACCCCTGATATTGAGTCGCTCGGTTTTCGAGTAGTGCGGACTTTAGCCAGTGAACTAGTCCCAATATATTTTGGCTATGGACTAGAGCCATTGGGAACTCGGCGGTTGTTCAAGGTACCAGAAAGGTTAGGTTACGGTGAGCGACGTACCGCAGATGACCTAAATCCGTGTCCACATCCTATGGCTTAATACGATTTTAGATTTTGGATTAGGAATTACTTTCTTGTCGCAATCATTTTTTGGCGTTGCATAAATGCGGGATGAATTAGCGGGTGCATTGATAAATCCTTCCAAATTTGGCTAAATCATCCCATGATTCAGCAACTCCCATTTTTTAAATTGGCTTAAAACGAGGAAATCAGCGTAATGTACACAGCCAATGAGCCACTGGAGTTAGCTCTGTTGTATCATTTGAACTCCCCAGTACCTAAAAGTTCTGTCAAACGTGTTCCGGCTAATGAACTGCGGTATATGCCGGAGGCTCCTTTTCTGGAACTTCCAAAAGCACCACACGATAACCTGCTGAGTAAGCTTTTAGAGCGACGGTCTTCTGTGCGATCGTTTGATAAGTCGGTTATGCCAATGATCACATTAGCTCAGTTGCTTGATGCAGGATGCGGTCTCAATGGGCTGCGTCAAACAGATGGTTATACCTATGAAGCCCGAAACTCACCGTCTGCGGGAGGACTTTATCCGATTGAGATTTTTGTATCGACACAGGCGGTAGAAGGTTTAGCAGATGGACTATATCACTACGAACCACGCGGTCATGGCTTACATCGGGTGAATGATGCAGTGCCAACAGACTTTGTAGAATCTTTATTGCAGCAGGATTACATTGTAAATGCCAATGCTCTGTTTCTGTTCACATCTGTTTTTATGCGCTCAATGTGCAAATACGGTGCGCGTGGCTACCGTTTTGCACTTTTGGAAACTGGTCATCAAGCTGAAAATATATGTCTAATGGCTGTGCAATTGGGGCTGGATAGTCTGTGCATAGGTGGATTCTATGATATGAGTCTGAACGCCATGTTGGGTATTGATGGGAAACGCCATGCGGCACTTTATTGTGTTGCCGTCGGTACTGCGAAGAAGTAGTGGTGCGCCAAGTTCCCTACCCCCTTCCCCTTAAATACCTCTTAATGCAGCTATGGGATCGAGTCGTGCTGCTTTTTTGGCTGGCGCTACACCAAAGATTAGACCAATGCTACCAGAAATGCTGGCTGTGAGAAATATTGCTCCTATTGGTACTGATGGTTGTAAGGGGGAGAACATAGCAACTATAAGTGCGCCACTAACGCCAATACCAGTTCCCAATAAACCGCCTGCTACGGACAGGATAATCGCCTCAATTAAGAATTGGGTAAGAATTGCTTTTTCTGTTGCGCCTATTGCTTTGCGTAGTCCAATTTCTTGGGTACGTTCGGTGACAGACACTAGCATAATGTTCATGATGCCAATTCCACCAACGAATAAAGATATACCTGCGATCGCCGCCAAGACTAAACTTAAATTTATCGTCACTTGATTGATCAAGTCTTGGACTGACTTATTGGCGGCAACTGTGAAATCTTTTCTGCCCCGTCTGCGTGTCAGAATATTAATTGTTTGAAATGCTGCTGCGCGAATGCTATCTTGATTTTTTGCTGACAGTTCTAAGTAGTCGATGGGAATACCATTAGGCGATCGCCTACCGACTAGCTGATCTGCCATAGTACTAATTGGCACGTAAGCTATATCATCAGGGTTATCCCCCATAAATGCACCTTTAGCTTGCATAATCCCAATAACTTGAAAACTCAAGTTATTCATCTGTAGTAACTGACCGATGGGATTTTCATTACCAAAAAGTTTCCGCGCAACTACTGGCCCTAAAATCACCACCTGAGAATTTTGATTTAGCTCGATAGGGTCAAAAAAACGGCCTTGATGTACCTGGAGATTGCGGACATAAAGAATTCCTGGCGTTGTACCTGTAACATTAACTTTACTAATGCGTCCCTGACGCGATAATTGCAAGTTGCTGCTAATTTGCGGGGCAACTTCTCGGACGGCGGGAGCCATAGTTGCGATCGCTTGAGCATCTGCTAAAAACAGTGAAGGCACATCAGAGCTTAACCCCTCTAGATTATCGCCACCAGCGAACACTGATAGTTGATTTGGCCCCAGAGACTCCAACTTTTCTTGCGTAAATTTTTGCGCCCCTTGCCCAATAGCGATCATTGTAATCACAGAGGCATTGCCAATGATAATACCAAGCATGGTCAACATGCTACGGAGCTTATTTGCAGCCAATGTTTTGACTGCCATTTGTGTACTTTCTAGTAAATTCATAATAATTCGTAATTCGTAGTTCTGAGTGGATAATTACAACTAGGGAAATATTGTTGAATGATCGAAAAATATCAGTACCAATTGAAGATTCGGCTATTCTAAAATCCAATTTTATCTACACCTTCAATTTTTTCTGTACTGGGGGGAGACATTAACACGCGATCGCCTTTCTGAAGTCCTGCCAAAACTTGCACTTGATCACCACTAGTAGCACTTACTTTCACTGGTTGGAAACTGGCAGCATTTTGACTATCAATAACATATACCCCGGTTTGACCATTGGGCTGAGTTGTTACAGCCGCCAGAGGAATTACTAGAGCATTCTTAATAGTCTGACTGTGGAATATCAGGCGTACATTCATTCCTGATTTCAATTTGTCTTGCCCATTCGATAAAACTACCTTAACTCGAAAAAAAGTGATATTGTTTTCCTGCACTGCTCTTGGTGCAATTAGACTTACTTTTCCTTTGAAGGTTTCATTAGGATAGGTGTCTGTTTGAATATCTACAAACTGACCGCGATTGATTTTGGCAATGCTAGCTTCAGGAATTCTGGCTTCAATTTCTAAGCCACTAGAGAGTTCAGCAATTGAGGTCGAGGTTGCACCTTCAGTATTAGAAGCTGATGTGGTGGGTGTAACAAAATCCCCTTCTTGGGCAAAGCGACGGGTAATAATTCCCGCAAACGGGGCACGGATGATAGCATTATTCAACTGACTTTGATAAAAAACTAACTGAGCTTTAGCCTGTGCTACCTCGGCTTCAGCTTGGGCAATTTCCTCGGGACGTAATCCATTTTTGGCTTTCTTCAAACTTTCACGTTGTTCTTTGAGCCGTGCTAGTTCTACTTCTAAGTTAGCTCTAGCTTCTTGTTCTTTAGTGACAAACTCTTCAAAGGCATTGCGGGAAATAGCACCCTCTTGCACCAACACTTGATTGCGTTGCATCTCTACGATTGCTCGATTCAATCGAGTTTGAGATGCAGCTACAAATGCTTCTGCGGAAGCAACTCTAGCTTTAGATTCAGCAATGTCTTCTTGTCGAGTGCCAGCAACCTTTTGTTTCAAATCAGCCACAGCTTTATTTAGTGATGCTTGATACTGATTTACCTGTGCTTGTAATCTTTCACTATCCATAAGGGCAATAATTTGTCCTTTTTGGACGCGATCACCTTCATTCACATACAATTTAGCAATGCGTCCAGAATCTTCTGGGCTAAGATTGATTTTTTGTAATGCTTGCACCACCCCATTAGCTTGAATCTGCACTGCCCAATCTTTAGTTTGCACTAAGATAGTTTGACTAGTTAAATCTGGCTGGGAGGAAGTTTCTTGAGTTTTCCAGTAAACTGTCGCCATACTTCCCAAGGTGCTGGCTAACAAGATACCGAAAATCCAAGGACTAAATTTCTTCATCCGATTATACAGTTTGATGTAGCCACTAAAATTAACTCCTGATAAGTCTTGTATAAATAAAGTATCAATAATAAAAAACTTACTAGAAACCAAAATTTATGTTTTTAATAGCGCAATAGATTGCTATGTAAGGGACTTGCAAAAAACAAATTATTTCTAGATTTGTAGAAGCGCAAGTCCTTGCAACCCTAATATGAGATATTTTTTAGCTGGAAGTCCATAACTGTTATTAACTCATCCAAGTTAACAAATTATTGCCATTAAATTGATTGTTGATTAATGGGTTTTTCCCATCTCCCTTACTAAGTCTGAAAATTTGCACAGCAACCTCCATAGCCCAGCTACTATAGCAACCCCACTCACTTAGAACTTGCTGTTGTCAGTAGATATTTCTGTCAGCACTTCAGCCTTGTTGGCAATTTTGTCTGACATAATTTTGCCTTAAATTTGTCTAAAAAATTATTAACTCTCTACTATTACTTATAAATAATCTATTTCTTATTTAAATTATTCCCTGGTTATATTTTAATAAGCTGAAATTCCAACTTTCGGTTATCCAAAAATCTACCTATTGCAGTACATCTGTCTGCAAGGATTTACATATTGGTGCAATAGTTACTTTTTGGTAAACATGGCTCTAAATCCTGATTCTTCGGCTAGCAGCTTCATTTGACATAGCTAAATCTCTGACAATACATCCTTTAGGTTAGTATTTCCAAGTTTTCATGCTATCTAACAATTAAAGTGGCGTAATCCAATAAGTAATGCCTCGGATAAGTAGTTTCTTAAAACCAAATAAAGGTAAATTCTCTTCATCTAAACCCACATAAGTCCAATGTGGAACATCATTTTCTACTGTTTGAAACCAACCATTTTGATTAAGAGCTTTTCTTTGTTCTTTACTGCCTACGCGTAAATCAATGGCTAATCCCCAGAGATGTTGTGAAGTTCCGGGAGGTGCAACCAAGCCGAGAATTTTTGTTTCTTTGCCCTGTTGAACTTTTGCCAAAATTTGATTATTAGCATATTTTTGCCAAAATCTTAAATTCGTGTTGAAAGTGCGAGTACAATCACCAGAACCATAACCAGATTTTAGCGGGATATGTTGTTGAACTCGCGCTTTATTTAGAGCATCAGCCGCCGACTTTTGTAAATAACAATCGTTAGTTCCATCAACATGACCCATTGTTAAAGTAGCTTGAAATTCTTGGGTTTCTTGTTCATTAGCAAAAATATCTTTTGGCGGCAGTTTAATTCCGACATCTTGATTTACAAAAACTGCACCATAAGCTCGCAGCAAAGTATATTCATAAGTACCAGGCTGAGGGATTGTAGGTAATTTCTGGTTAATCGCAGATAAAAAACGCTGGTTACTATTTAATTCTGGGTTGGGAATAAATGGTTTTGGTGTTATCTCTTTAGAGGTATTTATACAAGGTGATGAAACAGTTGGAGAGCATACATTTAATGGTTGGGAAGTTCTAGCAAATTGGTGGTGGGTAATCTCATTACTCGCTACTAAAACAAAAATTATTCCGATAACTATACTGATGAAACTTGCCTTTCTAATAAATCTAGTAATATCTTTTTGCTTTTTGATGGTGAGTTTCATTTTTAAATAATTACTTAGTTGATTCAAAGGTAAACGTAACAGCCTTGTCCAAATATCTATTATTGATAAATTAAAAACAATTTATTAGAGTCAAACTATATTTTTATACATTTAAGAAAAGTATTTAATATATCAGTAAGAAAATAATTCGTGTTAATTACTAACTATGTGAACAATAGTTGTGGCAAACAAACCGGAATGTTGTCACAAAATTTAAAAAATATAATATTTTTTATTGAATACTCAAGTTTAAAAAGAGAAACTTGTCTCTGATTGAGTACTAGTAAATTTGATAACTTTTTTATTAGAAAGTTACATCCATGAAACCACTGGAACAGCTAAAATTGAAAAGAACTCTAAGCTTGCCGATCCTGTAAGTATGACCATGCACAATTCCGTTCAATTCCAAGACGCTTTTGATGTCATAGTCGTCGGTGCAGGTCACTCCGGTTGCGAAGCGGCTCTGGCCTCTGCACGCCTCGGTTGTCGTACCCTGTTATTGACGCTCAACTTGGATAGAATCGCTTGGCAACCCTGTAATCCAGCAGTGGGTGGCCCGGCAAAATCTCAGTTGACTCATGAGGTAGATGCCCTCGGCGGGGAAATAGGTAAAGTAGCAGACCGCACCTACCTGCAAAAACGTATCCTCAACTCTTCACGGGGGCCTGCTGTTTGGGCATTACGCGCCCAAACGGACAAGCGCGAATATGCAGCAGTGATGAAGAATATTGTCGAGAACCAAGAAAACTTGACAATCCGCGAAAGTATGGTGACAGATTTGGTGCTGGGTGCTAATGATGAAGTCATCGGCGTTGAAACTTATTTTGGTGTAGGGTTCCAATGTAAAGCTGTCATCTTGACAACTGGCACTTTCCTGGGGGGCAAAATCTGGGTTGGGAACAAATCAATGCCGGCGGGACGCGCTGGGGAATTTGCGGCTGAGGGATTGACACAAACCCTAAATCGCCTGGGATTTGAAACCGGAAGACTCAAAACTGGAACCCCAGCACGGGTAGACAAGCGATCGGTGGATTATAGTAAAATGCTCATCCAGCCAGGAGATGAGGATGTGCGCTGGTTTAGTTTTGATCCAGAGGCATGGGTAGAACGGGAACAAATACCCTGCTACATCACCCGCACCACCGCCGAAACCCATCGTCTAATTCAAGATAATCTACACCTGTCGCCAGTTTATGGCGGTTGGGTGGAAGCGAAAGGGCCGCGTTATTGTCCCAGCATTGAAGATAAAATTGTGCGCTTTGCCGATAAGGAAAGCCATCAAATTTTTATTGAACCAGAAGGACGAGATATACCCGAACTTTATATCCAAGGGTTTTCTACAGGGTTGCCAGAAAATTTGCAGTTGCAAATGTTGCGGACTCTTCCCGGTTTAGAAAAATGTGTGATGCTGCGTCCGGCTTATGCTGTGGAATATGACTATTTACCTGCAACTCAGTGTTACCCCACACTGATGACCAAAAAGGTTGCTGGACTATTTTGTGCTGGGCAGATTAACGGCACGACAGGTTATGAAGAAGCCGCGGCCCAAGGACTGGTAGCAGGAATTAACGCGGCTAGATTTGTTCATTCTCAAGAAATGATTGTGTTTGCCCGCGAGCAAAGTTACATTGGAACGCTAATGGATGACCTGTGTACCAAGGATTTACGGGAACCTTACCGGATGCTCACCAGTAGATCAGAGTACCGCTTATTATTGCGTTCTGACAATGCCGACCAACGTTTGACAACCCTGGGACGAGAAATTGGTTTAATTGACGATCGCAGATGGAATCTATTTACCCAAAAACAAGCGAACATTACCACAGAAAAACAAAGATTGCAAGCTACACGAGTCAAAGAACATGATGAAATGGGAATAGCGATCGCATCTGATACCCAACAAGCAATCAGAGGTTCAATTACCCTCAACGACTTACTGCGCCGTCCGGGATTCCATTATGTTGACCTCGACAGGTTCGGGCTAGGAAACCCCAACCTCAACCGCGCCGAGAAAGAAGGCGCAGAAATTGACATCAAGTATTATGGCTATCTCGCTAGGCAACAAAATCAGATTGACCAAATTGCCCGCCAAGCCCACCGCCAATTACCTGCGGATTTGGATTATACCACGATTGATACCCTTTCTAAAGAGGCACGGGAAAAGCTGACTCACGTAAAACCACTCACTCTTGGTCAAGCTGCACGTATCGGTGGTGTAAACCCAGCCGATGTTAACGCTTTATTATTATATTTAGAATTGCGTAAAACCAAGAGCCAGCATGAGTTTCCAGCGTTAGCTTAACAAAAACTTGATAAAGACTGAGTATAGTAGTAGGGAGGGAGATTGGTATGATAGATGACATAACTATTAGTACTGCTATCATCAACAATCCCCAGATTCAAGTTGATTTTAATACCAACGCTCAACCAACTCGTCTCAATAAGACGGTGGATTGGATATCTCATCTGTAATCCTAATTCCCAGGCAGTAGGCGCGGCGTTTCCTCGTCCTAGCAATAACCCAGAACGTCTATGTTACAAGAAGCCAGTACCCGTCTCATAGTACCAGAACCATCAGAAGATTTAATCGCCAACGAGCCTTGGTCGATAGAAAACTATGCTGATGGTCTCATGGATGAACTCTTTGCCGATATCGACTACATTCTGGATGTTAGTGATCATCTGCCTTCTCAAACCGTTAGGCATGGTAGGCAGAACAAAGCTCAACGCCACTCGCCTCCAGAATACGTGCCTCTGCAAACAGTTACAATACCGCAGATTATCTTACCAAACGGACAGTCAGTTACTCAAAATAACAACAAGCACTTGAGTACCGTTGTCTTTGATAACGGCACCATTAAACCAGTTAGTAGAAAGCGTCAAAAAAGCAGTCGGACTTTGGGCAAACTGCTGATTGTCGGAACAACTTTAGGTGTGGCGATCGCTGGTATTCTCTACTTGGTACAGTCTGGAGTCGTATATCTTTTAAATCCCAACTTGACCCAGCAAGCTCTTCTAGCACCGCAAACGCAGTCACAATTGCCTGGAAAAACAGAAATTGAGGCAGATTTGGTTGACTATATGCTGGGAGCGCTGGCAGTTATAGACAAGCAAGAATTAAAAGGCAATCAAAAATCTTTCAGTTCGGGATTCTCCAGTCAGACAAATACTAATCAAATAGCCCTTGGTAACGGGCAAACAACTGGGAATTTACCACCACTGCCACTTCTGGCCAATAATACACCACCAGCCCCTAACCGTTCTGGCAGCGTTGTTGAGCGGATCTATGTTCCCGTTTATCAAGCGCCGTCGCCAATGCGCTATGCGCTGCCAGCAATTCCTGGTAGTCCCGCACTTCTACCACAAGTTGCCAATGCATTGCAGGCATCTCAACCTAACATGGTGAAAAGTGCCCTAAATACGGTGCGACAAGCTGCCAAGCCTGTAACCGTCAATATGTTAGCGGCGGCTGTACGAGCAGAACTTAAACCTGTAGCGGGACGAACTGCACCTATTACCGTGCGGCAAACACCCAAGCCTCTACCTGCATTACCAGTGGTTCCATTACGTGCAGCACTCGCGCCAGAGTCAGAACCAACTATTACCCAGGAACAAGTATATCCGCCAACTGCGATCGCAGTTGCTCCGAGTAATACCCTAGAAGGATTGCTAGAGTTAGGTAACAAATCTGCCGCTTTGTTTAAAATCGACGGCGTAACTCGCCGCATCAATATGGGTGAAAGCATTGGCCAAAGCGGTTGGACATTGGTAGAGGTTAGTAATGGCGAAGCTGTCATCCGCCGTAACGGTGAAGTGCGATCCATTTACACAGGGCAGAAGTTGTAAAATCCAAGGCATCTAACTCACCAAAAATTAGCTTCTTACTGGTGGGTTAATTTCAAAATGAATATGATTGTCGTGACCATTTAGAGACACACAAAGTCCCTCTTTAATTAGCTGTTGATCGTTGAAAAAGACTGCCCGTACCAGCTTTTGATTAGTAATCGACTTGAGAATAGCTCGTGCAGCATCGCGATCGTAGTTAGAACTTGACCAAACAATGCCACCAAAATTTCCATTTTTTTGGGGTAAATAAATATCGCACATCATGCCAGTTTCATGTCCATGATGATCGGGAGTATCGCCTCCATGAGGAAGACTAACATCGTTAATTGCGAATGGAGCAGCTAGGGGATGAGTGTTACGATAACTGTTTTGATAATCTTGGGCAATTTTTTTAATCACATCAGCTAACCAGTGTGTTCCAAAATCGTGGTTATCTTGAGTATCTTCCAGTTCACCGTTAACTAAACCATTATTTGGGTCACTTTTGGGCATCAACTCCCAGCGTGGTGCATTAGCTGCTTGCAACCATCGATGAGTTATTCCACCAACATCAACTCTACCATCACCATTAACAGTACTGCGACCAGCAATAATTGATTGAAATAGTTTGATCGCATCAAATAGTCCTCTGTCTCTGTCTGCACTGTCAGGATCGCCTACCCATTTGTAGCCTAGCTCATACAATCGCGCCTTAATAGCCTTAACATCAGCAGCTTTATTGACTCCGCCAATTCCCACACTACCATCGAGTTTAATTTCCTTCGCTCCTGGTAAGCTGGATGCTGTAGGTTGTTGAGTGTTCTCATCGTCCTTGTGATCAAAAGGAACAACAACTTTAATGGGGATCTCTAGAGTTTGATCGTCAACAGTAATTATCATCCGGCGATCGCCTTCTTGCTTAAAGACGAAATCAAATTGCCATTTGCCATCCTGACTAATTGCTACACTTGTGACTGTAAATTTATCGTCGCTCGTAATCGACAAAACTTTGCCACTGTCGATTAAAGGTGCTATGCCTTCAACCCTGAAATTTTGCCCTAATTCAACTTCTTTTGGCACACGAATTAACTGAAGTTGTACCACTGAAGCGGGAATAGTGACTCCACCTGCATTAGCCAGTAACTTTTGTGCCTCTGGAAGCAAATCTACAACTTTACTGACATATTTAGGATCGGATGAATAGCCTTTAGCCTTGAGAAAGCCAAGGAAATTTTCTGGTGTATTAGTATACTCCTCTAAACCTTTATACGGTGTGCGAGTTAAAAACTTCCAATAACCAATAATAAAAGCGTCTATATCCGTAAATTTACAGAACTCAACTTCTTCTGGCTCAGAAGGAACCTTGATTTTCAACGGTTCGGCAAACCCTTTCATATCAGGAATTCGCCATTTTAATCCCGCAAAATTATTAGCATTGACAGCAAGATCGCTTTTAGCTCTGCTGGACTCTAGTAACCATTGAGCTAGGGTGACTTCTTTTAAAATTTGCCGATTAATAGCAGTAATTTTTGCACTTTCAATACCAACTTGTGTAAATATTTTGACTAAATCTTTGTTGGAATAATTGTTTACTAAATCATCTAGTAATGGCATGGATTTTTCCTTTAAAATCTATTTGTATAACCCCGATTTATTAGATAAGTCGGGGTTGTAGATGTTAACCAATGATGGAAAGATAATTAGTTAATCTTTTTCTATAACTTTGGCATGTCCAGCATAAACAAAATGCTCGTTTCGGTTTCCTTTACTTTGATCGGGCCACTTAACCGAATAATGATTTTCTTCAAAAATGACATCTAAAATTGGGTAATCTCCTGGCTCAATCTCAAAGATAGAATCTTTTGGTAAGTCTGATGCCTGTTCTGTAGAAGGCTTTAAGAAGGTTTTTGTTGTAATTTCCAAAACGTATTTCTTATCAGCTTTAGGTTCCTTTGGTTTTGGCTGACCTATTAATCCATCTTTAATTGCTTCCGCCATTTTTTCAACATCGAATAGATCCATATCTACTTTGGCATCACAAAAGCAGCACTCAATTAAAATAGCTGGCATTTGTGTATTTTTCAGAACAAAGAAACCTGTATCTTTCACCCCTCTGTTATAAAAACCAAGTTGAACAATTTCTTTGAGAACTGATTCAGCAATACCTTGTGATGCGTTACTAATGGCATAAATTTCTGTACCATGAGCTTTAGCGTTAAATTTATTAAAGTGAATCGAAACATAGACATTAACGTTATTGGCATTCGCCTTATTAGTTCTTTGTCTCAGAGAATCGGTTACGCTGCTAGCGCTTGTAGGAGTGCAATCGATGGCGGTATGATTTGCTGCTCTGAGTTTTTGTATCAATTGTGTACCAACTGCTTTAGTTAAAGCATCTTCTTGTTTGATGCCTGTTGCTCCTGTATCTGGAGGACAGTTGTGTCCCATATCAATACCAAATTTCATCTTGCTGATTTCCTTTTTATACTTTGAGATGTAAGCATAATTTAATTACACTGTATTAATTATTAGCTTAAATATAAGCGCTCTGTCGGTGAGATAAAGTGAGTTTTTGCTGTAAATAAATGTGACATTTTACGTAAATATATGATTTCAAGGAGATATTTCTTAAGTTCAACGTAGAAATAAAGCAGGCTCACCCATGACAGCACAAGAGGCGCTGAATCTAGTCGATACTCTTTTATGCTCTACCTTTGGGCAAAGACTCAATGATGTTCAATCTGTGGTTTTGTTGGAAAGTTGGCTGGGGCACACTTATGCGGAAATTGCGGAGCAGATAAGTTATGAACACGACTATATCAAACAAGTAGGTTCTCAGTTGTGGCGATCGCTTTCTCAGGTAATTGGTGAAGAGGTTTGTAAAAAAAATATCCAATCTGTTTTGCGTCGCTACCAGCAGTCTCAAAGTGGTGGATAAGGGATTTCCAAGAAATCAATTATCCAAATAAACTAACCACTCCAGATGCAGAGAACACAGAGAGAGGATTGTTGCGTTAGTTTTAGGATATTTTTTAGTTGGAAGTCCCTGATTTAACAGTGTAGGCATAGCTCATTGTAGGTACTTAAAAAGCGATTGAGGTTTTTCGGCAAAAGTTTGTGAATACAATTTTTATTTTTGACATATAGATAGAAGCAGACATTCCCAAACTAGCCTGGGTTGAGCGTAAGCAAGCAAGTATTTACGAGATTGTTCTAGCTGATTAATAATACTGGCTTGATGCCAACGCTGCCAGTAGAATTGCTGAAGGTAATCAACTAACCACAGTTGGGCTTCTGTATCTAAATCCTTATCAATTTTCTTGGCTAACTCTAAGGCTTTGCGGTAGGAAGCAGGGGCTTTTTTCAAATCTTCGAGTAACTCCGGGGGAATAGTTTGTAATTGCTCGTAAGATGTGATCGCACTTCCCGCGCTGCCAGCTGCTATACTCAGCACTGCCTGATTTTGCAAAATTTCTTGATGATTTGTTTGTGTGAGTACAACAGCCAAAGACTGTGCATCTAAGCGATAAAAAGGAATGCGCTGACAGCGTGACACCAAAGTTGGCAAAACAGACTCAGGTGTAGGTGCAATTAAAATTAACGTCGCCTGTCCCGGTTCTTCCAAGGTTTTAAGTAAAGCATTAGCTGCGGCTTCTGCCATTGTTTGGGCTTCTTCCAGCACCACCACATTTCTCGGCGCTTCCAAGGGCGGACGACTTAAAAACTCGGTAATTTCCCGAATTTGCTCTAGCCGAATTACAGGTGGTGCTTTACGCTTAAGTCCTTTCTCAGCCGCTTCTGCTGCTGTTAATCGTTGTCCCTGGTATTGGTAAGTCGGTTGTACCCACAACAAAGCTGGATGGTTCCCCTGACGCAAACGGTTTTGTAAAGCCGCAGTGACTCCCATCTCGCGAGAAAATAGCAATTCTATAAAGCACTTTGCTGCTAAACTTCTTCCTACACCATCTGGCCCCACAAATAGATACGCTGGAGCAACCCGGTTTTGTCTGAAAGCCTGAGTCAGTAATTCTATAGCTTGCGATTGTCCTACAAGTGTTGCAAATGGGTCAATAGTCATTAGTTAATTGTAGAGTGACATTCTCACTTCTACAAGGATTTTGGAATACAAAGCAGTTCTCATCTCATACCTTGAGAGAAGCCCTTAGAGGATGTTTGAAAAGTCCTTTTGTCGGTATCAAATAGTTTTATATCCCCCTAAATCCCCCTTAAGAAGGGGGACTTTGATTGTGGTTCCCCCTTTTTTTAAGGGGGGTTAGGGGGGATCTAAAAGTGCCTAAAGTCACAGCGAAACACTTTTCAAACAACCTCTTATACTGTTTCACTTTAAAGTTGGTAAAAATAGGCAGCAGGGGAAAGAGTTAGAGACAAATTAGGTATTTTAGGAAATGGTATTACGCATATATAACAGAGTGTAAAGTTGTACATTTACACTTATACTTATAGCAATGAATTCTGAGATTTAATATCTATTTTTTAGGTATTCAGATATTAAAAGATAATCTTTTTTAGTTCCTGTACTTATCTAGCAAGCATAGTTTAAGGCAATTTAAACCTTGCCCAAAATTTATTAAGAAAAGCAAACATTATCAAACATCTTTTTGATTTTCGATAAGCTGAATAAATAAAGGATGGATAAAAATATGGGAGCATCCAAATTTTTCAAAAAATTACAAAATTGGCGCAAAAATCCTTTATAAATCTCTTGACGTTGTGTTGTTTACGGTTTTTTTAATTCTCTCATTCCTGTCGGAATGCAGCACGATAGCAAAATTAGGGATGCTCCTTAACAAGACCTGAGATTATTAAATTATCTTCTGCTAACTATCTGCAAGCCTTGACAAGAATTCATAGCTAAGTAACTTGGCTATTTTAAACATATTTCAGGGCATCTAAATGTTAGCTAAATTCTTCGCTAAATATTTTGATATTTAGCGATGCAGGAATTACCATTATCACCGAGAAAAATCCTTACATTTTATATCCAATGGCTCTTCTACCTGATTTTTCTTAAATAAAATCTACAAATTTAGGTGAAGATGCGCTGAGTATTTTGGCATTTCTAAAACTACAAGAACGGTGATAAAAAGTCATAACACCGAAATCAATAGAAATCAAAATTGCCAAAGGAGGCTGATATGGAAATCTTCGACTATGTGATTCTGGGAGCCGGGCTAGGTGGACTTTCGGCCGCAGCCTGTTTAACTCGACAAGGCTATCGGGTAGTAGTTCTAGAGCAACATTATTTACCTGGCGGATGCTGTCACACTTTTGATTTCGGAGAATACCGTTTTTGTGCTGACGTGCATTACATCTCTCAATGTGGTTCTGGTCAGACTATAATTCAATTTCTCGACTATATTCATCAAAATGTACCCTTTAATAGTCTCGATTCTGACTGCATCGATCGAGTCATCACACCAGAGACGGATTTCAAAATTCCTTTGGGATGGGAAAATTTGCGATCGCGTTTACTCTCCACATTTCCAGAAGAAGCTGGTGCGATTAACCATTACTGCAATGAAATTCAGCAACTCCACCAAGAAATTCGCAACCTAGTGCAGGAGGTACGCTGGTACGATCAAAAGTTGTCTGACTGGTTAAAACTACCAAAATATTTGAATTTATTTTGGAAGCGGAATTGGACACTGCAAGATTTGTATAACCATGTCGGATTATCGCCTAAACTGCAAGCAGTACTGGCGGGGCAAAGTGGCGACTATGCACTACCACCGCAGGAAATTGCGCTACTCACCCACACTTCCTTAGTTTGGGACTACTCAGAAGGCGCTTATTATCCAAAACATCACTTCAAACACCTTGTTGACACCATTGCAGATGTAATTACCGCAGGTGGAGGTGTTATCAAGTACTCAACTCCGGTGAGCCATATTCAAGTTAGCAACCATAGTGTCCATAGTGTCCTTGCTGATGGTAATAGCTATCACGCCAGCAAAGCTTATATCAGCGACCTCGACCCCAAATTAACAGTGGAGTTAATGCATGATATTACAGCTTTGAGTCAAAAAGAGCATCAACGCCTCACTAATTACCAATACTCAGCCAGTGCTTTTAATATCTACCTGGGTTTAGATAGCCGCTTCGATCCTCAACGCTACGGCATTGGTAACTGGAATGTTTGGTATTATCCCACAGGCGATCTGAACAGAGAATATCAACAACAATTAGAAGGTGACTTTAGCCAACCGTGGATTTTCCTCTCTTGTCCAACTATGAAATCTAGCGAACCAGGGATGGGGCCAGAGGGACATCATGTATTAGAAATTGCTACTGTCTGTTCTTATGAACCATTTGAACATCTGTACAAAAGCAACCCAAAAGCGTATAAAGCCAAAAAGCGAGAATTTTATCAGCAGATTATGACAAGTGTGCGAGATTTTATTCCCGATGTAGACAAATATGCCCGGATGAAAGTTTACGGTACACCTACCACCAGCGAATTTTATTTAGGACAACCGCAAGGTAATATTTATGGTGCGAAATTAGTACCTAAACAGGTTGGTTTAAATCGTCTGGGATATACGACAGAGTTACCTAATCTCTTTTTGGTAGGGGCGAGTGCCGGGTATCCAAGTGTACCAGGTGTAATTGGCAATGGGATGGATGTTGTCGAACTGCTGACAGGACAATCGGTATGGCACAAAGCAGCTGAAAGACCTCAGCCTTTGGTAGCAATTGGGTAAGAAATTGTAGCTTTGATAAAGCGATATCTGGCGACAAGCCGCTATGTGTCTAGGCTTGCAGTTGTGATGACTGAGAAGGGATCGCTTTTACTTTATAAGAGGATGTTTGAAAAGTCCTCTTGTCGGTATCAAAAGTTCTAGATCCCCCTAAATCCCCCTTAAAAAGGGGGACTTTGATTCCAAGTTTCCCCCTTAAAAAGGCTACGGTGTACACACAAGTCGAATTACCCCCCTCAATCCCCCCTTGGAAAGGGGGGAAGCCGGAAATCTAGTTCCCTCCCCTTTACAAGGGGAGGGTTAGGGTGGGGTAAAAACCAGATTCGTAAACTACTCCAGACTTGTGTGTACACCGTAGCTTTTTAGGGGTGGTTAGGGGGATCTCAAAGTGCCTAAAGTCACAGCTAAACACTTTTCAAGCAACCTCTAAGACGTAGTAGGGGTAAAATCGTAACTTTACCTTTTTAAATGCAGAAGGATGCAATGGCATTATCAGGCAACGCATTGGCATTGGCATTGTCAGGCGATGCAATGACATTGTAAGGTGATGCATTGGCATTGTCGAGCGACGCATTGGCATTTTTAGGCAATGCAATAGCATTGTCGAGCGATGCATTGGCTAAATTTGTAGTGTTTTAAACGCAGAGGAACACAAAGTAAGCGCAAAGGAAAGGTATGCAAAGTCTTTTTGAAGAGAATTTGTTACAACAAATTTATGCAATGTTGTAATCAGGAAGTCTCAGATGTCGCACAAAGAATTTATTTATTGCTGGCAAAAATGGTTGCTTCCCATCTTGGTACGTATCGTAGTAACAATTTTTCTCACAGTAGGCGTGTTAGGCATTTTGGGAAGCACCGCTTCTATAAGTAATGCTCAAGCTGTTTTTCCTGATTCTGTGACAGCTAATGCTCAACTGGTAAGTACTACTAAGCGTATTCAGGACAAACAGACACCATCAAAATCAACACAGCTAAATGCTACTGTATATCACAGTCCCGAATGTAACTGTTGTGGTGGGTGGATTGACCACTTAAAAACACAAGGTTTTCAAATCACAGACTTTTCCACGCCTGACATCGAAACAGTCAAACAAAAGTACAACGTGCCAGATAACTTATCATCTTGCCACACAGCAATTGTTAATGGATATGTCATAGAAGGACACGTTCCAGCAAACGACATCAAACGTTTGCTTCAAGAAAAGCCAAATGTTGTTGGTTTATCTGTTCCCCAAATGCCTGTAGGCACTCCTGGGATGGAGATGGGAAATCGAAAAGACCCGTTTACGGTGTTTGCCTTTGATGGCAATAAGTCAGTTGCGGTATTTAATAAATATCCATCTTCTTGATATTATCTCACTGGATTCAGAGGATGTTTTAAAAGTGGATTTTAATCTATCTTTAGCGATTAAAATGGTCAAAAGCTTTTAAAATATCCTTATATTATCTGAATCAGTGGTAGAAGATTTACTGGTTAGAATCAGTTTTGATGAACTGGGATAAATGACTGAACCATCTCCCAAACCAGAAGCGAGATGCTATGGTTGAAACATTTTGAGAAAGAAGCTCAATCGCATGGTTACAATCTTGCAGGCTTGCATCAATTCCCATTGCGTGATAAATCCCGCGAGCATTGCAAAAGGCATTCATTGCTTCTGATTCGCGATTGATTTTTTCTAACACTAAACCCAAATTAAACCAGGAGTTTGCTTCTGCATTTTGGTCATCAAGATTCCTTCTAATCTCTAATGAATATTGATGAAACTCAACCGCTCTTTGGTACTGTCCCAGAGCATTATAAGCACTTCCCAATCCACTTAAGGCCATGCCCTCCCCATTGCGATCGCTAATTAATCTTGTCACTTCTAACCATTGGTGGTAAAACTCAATTGCCAGTTGGTACTGCCCCAATGATTCATAAGTATTGCCCAAACTTCCTAGACAAATGGCTTCTCCAGTGCGATCGCCTGTTTTCCTGGTAATACTCAACCACTGCTGATAAAACTCAATCGCTTGGTCGTACTTGCCCAGGTATTCATAAGTATTGCCTAAGCTTCCTAGACAAATGGCTTCTCCAGTGCGATCGCCTATTTTCCTGGTGATACTCAACCACTGGTGATAAAATTCGATTGCTCGCTGGTATTTCCCCAGTGATTGGTAAGCGTTACCCAATCCAGACAAAGATTTGGCTTCTCCGAAGCGATCGCCTATTTCTTTCGCTATATCCAACCACTGCTGATAAAACTCAATTGCCAGGTGGTACTCCCCAATGGACTGATAAGCATTGCCCAAACTTGCTAAACAAATGACTTCACTGTTGCGATCGCCTATTTCTCTGGCTTTGTGCAAGCACCGCTTTTCAAACTCAATGGACTCGATGTTATTTAGGCTCCCTGTTCTAATTACTTCTGTCATTCTCTATAGAAAACGAAATTTTTGCTTGATAGGTTGTTGATTATACAATTTTCTGTGCATTCAACACACAATAGCAGAACTTATAAGTACAAGCTCTGTCAAAATTTAGGAATTGTTCTTCAATATGTAACTTTGTTTTATACACCAGCGATCGCTGTGTATAAAATACTTTTATTTATATTTTGTAAGAAGCACACGAATATAGTATACTCACAAATTTGGCTTTAGAAAAAATATAAGAAAAACCAATCAATCCGCAGCAGCATAATCAGGCAATGCGTTGAGTTGTGAATTAACAGCACTTAGATAATTTTGGTCATTTAAAGCTTTTGATGGTAATTTATCTGCATTAACAGCAGCTTTCACCAAATCGTTTGCAATAATATTTCTGTTCAGAGTTTCAAATACTAGCATCTCTCCACTAGGAATGCCGTGCTGCTTCAAACCTCCCTGATACGCAAAAGTAACTAGATTGAAAGGTTGGAGGTAATTCACAGAAATAGAATTACTAGGTAAATTGTTAGAGTTAATAGCAATTGTTTCACTATTATTGTTAGTAGCTGTTTGAGCGACAGCAATTCCAGGTACAAGAGTAATAGAAGCAAAAATAAGTGTAGATTTTATTAAAGTAAGGAGTTTCATAAGGTTATTCTTAGGTAAAATGCGATCGCTGTTCTTAAGTAATAGAATCTTCTTTATTATTAATCTCAGCTTCCTTCATTCAGTTCATCTGATCGGTTGATATCTGACTCACCCAAAAGGGTGAAGCAATTGAGCGATAAAAATCCCGTTAAGTCGAGATATATAACAGAGCGATTGTAATTTTCTAGTACTTAACGGAGGCGAGTTGAACATTTATGCAATTTTTTGACTCGCGTCTTGAGTTTCTATAAGCATTGCAGCAATTAGTTTTCCAGATTTGCGAAAACTTCCTACGACTCTTCAAGCAGGCGATCGCCTTTATGCAAGCATGAGGGATTTGATCGGTTTTTCGTTGCGATGTCTACGACAGGGTACGCCTACGCAAATCCGGCAGCCTTTAACTTTAGCAATGTCATCAGTCCATGTCTATCTGGCGTAGGCGATGCCAGCCGCAGGCATCGCACCTGTAGTAACCCAGACCAGTTTTTGTTCTGGGATGGCATTCATCCAACGGCTGCGGCTCATCGCATCATCGGGGAAACTGCTTTTTCAACGATTCAAGAGGCAGGGATGATTAATTCTCGTTCAATGTTGGTTCCCTAACTTACTTAATCAGCCAAAAATCAACGATAGGGGCGCACAGTTGTGCGCCCTTACACTATGATTTAATTTACTAAAAATAACTGTAAAATACGGTAAGCCTTAAGAATTACCGTTGATTAATCTAGCCTAACGCTCAAGTAGCATATTACTTATTTGTATAATTGGAAACCAAAATAACTGCTGATGTCTGAACAATATCGTTTTGAAACTCTGCAAGTTCATGCTGGACAAGAGCCGGCTCCTGGAACTAATGCCCGTGCTGTACCAATTTACCAAACTACTTCCTACGTTTTTGACGACACCGAACACGGAGCGCGGTTATTTGCTCTCCAGGAATTTGGTAACATTTACACCCGAATCATGAACCCGACGACGGATGTATTTGAAAAGCGGATTGCTGCACTAGAAGGGGGTGTAGCAGCATTAGCAACCGCTAGTGGTCAGGCGGCGCAATTCTTGGCAATCAGTACAATCGCTCAGGCTGGGGATAATATCGTTTCCACTAGTTTTTTGTATGGAGGAACATATAACCAGTTTAAAGTATCATTACCACGTTTAGGTATTAACGTCAAGTTTGTCGAGGGAGACGATCCAGAAAGTTTCCGTCAGGCGATCGACGATCGCACCAAAGCGTTATACGTTGAAACTATTGGCAATCCTCAATTCAACATTCCCGACTTTGCCGCATTAGCTCACATTGCCCACGAAAATGGCATACCTTTAATTGTGGATAATACCTTTGGTGCTGGTGGGTATTTAGCTCGACCAATTGAACATGGTGCAGACATTGTAGTGGAATCTGCAACTAAATGGATTGGTGGACATGGTACTTCCATTGGTGGTGTAATAGTCGATTCGGGTAAATTTGACTGGGGTAACGGCAAGTTTCCCCTATTTACTGAGCCAGCACCTGGCTATCATGGGCTGAATTTTCAAGAAGTGTTTGGGCCTAATGGTTCCTTTGGCAACATTGCTTTTATTATTCGCGCCAGAGTGGAGGGGTTACGGGATTTTGGCCCGTCTTTGAGTCCATTTAACGCCTTTCTTTTACTGCAAGGATTAGAGACTCTTTCTTTACGAGTAGATCGGCATGTCAGCAATGCCTTAGAATTGGCTCGGTGGTTAGAGCAACAAGAGCAAGTATTATGGGTTAATTATCCCGGACTTCCTAATCACCCTTATCATGAACGAGCGAAAAAATATCTCCGGCATGGCTTTGGGGGAGTTTTAAACTTTGGCATCAAAGGTGGATTGGATGCAGGTAAAGCTTTTATTAATCATGTGAAATTGGCGAGTCATTTAGCAAATGTTGGTGATGCTAAAACCCTCGTGATTCATCCCGCTTCCACAACTCATCAACAGCTAAGTGATGAAGAACAGCTTTCAGCAGGTGTAACGCCCGATTTAGTGCGCGTATCAGTAGGAATTGAACATATTGACGATATTAAAGAGGATTTTCAGCAGGCATTCCGGCAAGTTAAGATTTAATTCTTAATTGGGCATTGGGCATGGGGCATTGGGCATTGAGTATTGATTCTTCTCCCCCTGCTCCCCCTGCCCCCCTGCCTCCCCTGCTCCCCTGCTCCCATCTCCCAACTTCTAGATATGATCTACTCAGATTTCATCTCACCACAAACCCAGTTTTACCAGCTTACAGAGCCATTTCAACTTGAAAGCGGCGAAGTATTAATTGGGGTTCAGATTGCTTATCGCAGCTGGGGAGAGTTAAATGCTCAAGGCGATAATGGGGTACTAATTTGTCATGCCTTAACTGGTTCGGCTGATGCTGATGATTGGTGGGAACCTTTGTTTGGTTCAGGAAAAGCCTTCAATCCCGATCGCAATTTTATTGTGTGCAGCAACATTTTGGGAAGTTGTTACGGTACAACAGGGCCAACTACTATCAACCCAACAACCAGAAAGCCTTATGGTGTATCCTTCCCTAAAATTACAATCCGAGATATGGTTCGCCTACAAGCTGTACTACTAGAATATCTGGGTGTTCAATCTCTGCGGTTCGTAATTGGTGGTTCGCTCGGTGGAATGCAATCACTGGAGTGGGCATTATTATATCCCGACAAGGTGAAAGGTATTGCACCTATCGCTGTTTCTGGCAGACATTCCGCTTGGTGTATTGGATTAAGTGAAGCCCAAAGACAGGCAATTTATGCCGATCCAAATTGGCAAAGAGGAAACTACACCCTGGATGCGCCTCCCAACCAAGGACTAGCAGTGGCGAGAATGATGGCGATGTCTACTTACCGTTCTTGGGATAGTTTTACAACCCGCTTTGGACGGCAGTATGATCCCTCTGAGAAGTTTGCTATAGCCAGTTACTTACAGCATCAAGGTCAAAAGCTGACAGAACGATTTGATGCCAATACTTATATTACCCTCACCCATGCAATGGATGACCACGATATTGCACGCGATCGCACAGCTCCTAATTTATCAGATTATGAATCTGTTCTGGGGAGCATCCAGCAACCAACTCTAGTTGTCGCCATTGATTCTGATATTCTCTATCCACCAGTAGAACAACAAGAATTAGCAAATTTAATTCCTAATGCTCAACTATCGTGGTTAAAGTCAACCCACGGACATGACGCATTTTTAATTGATATGGCTGCATTGAATGAAATTATTCAACAGAACCATAAGTTTGTTCTTTTTTAAACCATAGAAACGATCGCAGTAGTCAATATTACATAACTCAATACAGTTCAGATAAAACCAAAACACTTGTAGAGACGGCGATTTATCGCGTCTCAAAAACCCAAAATTTTTGCCAGTGGCCCTTAACCCAAGCGTATTGGTTTAGAATTACAATCTCAAGACCGATGGGAACGGGGATGAGTTAAATATTTTCCCATGCCTGCCGTATCCGTCGCTATATTTACTGTGTCTGGGTTTCCGTCGTTGAATCCAGAAATGGAGACAGCTAAGGGTGAACCGATGAGTTGAGCAACTCGAAAGGCAGATGCGATCGCTCCTTCATGCAATCCATCTCCTAGATAAGCTCCCGCATAGTAAGTGTTGTTCTCTCCATTGGTGGCAACTACTTCGTCTCGATATCGAAAAGATTCAGTGGTATACAACGGCGTGTGATGTTCTTGAGTGTGAATAATGTGAGCAGGATCAATCATCCTTTCTAGTTGAAACGATAAAAAATAATTCTGTGGCGATGAGATGCCACAAAGCTGATTCAAGTAACTGTTATATCCCCATCGAGTATCTGTCTGGAAGAAATCAAATTCCGAGGGGTGGTGGATGTGATGATGATCATACATGGAAGTATCAGTATGAATTGTAGTGGTTGCATAATTGGCTTTCCAATTTGAGAAGCGTTTAATTTCAGCCTCGGTTGGGTCAGCTAACAGAGCCATCACTTGGTCGGGTGGCGTGGCAAACACGACTTTATCAAACTCCTGGATATCACCGTGCGATAGCGAAGCGCTGCCGCCAGAGGCAGATCGCTGGATTTTCACACCATCTGCACTTCTAGAAATATTAACAATCCCCACATTCAACAAAACTTCCCCTTTAAATCGTTCCAGAATTTTTTCAATATAGGAATATACACCGCCTTTAATCCTGAGCCATTTGACTGCGAGGTAGTCGCGTAACATCGGAATTCCCATCTCTGCGGGAAAGTTATCAATGAGTTCAAAGGGCATTGAGTAGCTATACATCGTCAGCAACTTTAGCCAGGTATTGCTTATACTTTGGTTGTTTACATATTGAGACAGTGGGCGATCGCAAAAATCTTCCATCTGGGCAAATCGCGTTTTTAGCCATAATCCAAGGGAACGGGTATGGATGGTATCGAACCGCAGATATTCAATGAGGCGTTGGATGCCTGTATAGTTGTTCTCATTCGTGACCTTTGAGAAAAAGGGAATACCATTTTTGGGGAATAAAGCTGAACCGACACGGATGGGTTCTAGTTCCACTCCTAGCTCTTGCATAAGAGCAATGAAGTTGTGAAATACAGTAGGAAATTCTAGCACTCCACTTTCCAACATTTCATTGCAATCAGATTGGTTAGGCTGAACATTCTTGTTAAGTGTCCGAATATGTCCCCCTAACATCGGCTGCCGTTCAAACACGGTGACATGATGCCCTTGTTTATCAAGTAGGTAAGCTGTAGCCATACCACTGCCTCCACCACCGATAATTGCAATTCTCATAACTGACCTCTCAGTTGTTGAATATGAATAATATCTGCGAGTTCTCTGTTTAGCTATTGCCTAAAAGTACGTCACCAGATAATCGCTGATACAGCAATGCCCCAGTCCAGAATGTGGGAGCAAAGCCCGGATAGCCTGATGAAGCATTGCAGAAATAGAAATGCTTGAGTGAGGTTTCGTGATTCAAGCGTCCCAAACCCATGTTGCGCGGTGTGAGGCTAGAACCGTAGGAATTCCCGTTGGGACACCAGCAATAACGTTCATTGGTGGTGGGGCTACCGGTAATATGAAAGACTAGATGCTTTCTAAAATTCGGTACATATTCTTTTTCCACGACATCCAGGATAGAATCGAGGATTTCTTGCTTCTTGTGGTTGTAAGCTTTACGTTCGCTTTGTCGTAATTGCTTAAAGTAGTCGTAATTAGCAACGGTAAGGAATTCGACAATCTGACAATCCTCTGGACAATCCCGACTCGCTTGTGTCAATAAAGTCGGCGTTGTTATGGCAAAGCTAGGATTGGAAAAATCATTGTGTTCATACATCTGAGAAAAGGCTTCATTCAAATCCTGATGACCAGTGTGGAAAACATTCCACTTGCCAAATCCATAGTCTCGCAGGTCGAGGTCTTTGACGACGCAATAAGCCATGTAGTTGGATGCAGAATACTCATAGTTGAGTTTTCGGCGCACGGTTTTAGAGAACTTTGACTCACCAATCATTTTGGCGGCTTTTTTGGGGTCAATGTTACAAATCACGGTGTGGCCTGTAAATTCGTGAGTTTGATGGGTGTTTAAATCCATCGCTTCAACGCCCGTAACCGTTTTGTCTATGACTCTAAAATTCGTGACTTCATGGTTTAGTAGTACCTGCCCTCCATTTGATTCAATCACTTTGACTAACGAATTGATAACATGCTCAAAATGCTGGGTTGGGTAAAATGCACCTGCTTGATAGCCCTTGAATAAAGCGACCCAGGCATAAAACGAGAGTTGATTTGGAGGCAGCAAAAAATCAGGCCATTGCAGAGCTAATAGGGTTTGGACGGCTTGGGGTAGCTGAAATTTATCGAATACATCCTGAAGTGTGCTGTTGAGATATTGGACAGTACAAAACACTTCACTTGTATGCTTGAGCAGTTCAATTGGCTTAACTGGAGGAGCGAGTCTTTTCAAACCTGCACTCGTTTTTTCAACATCGTTAACAAATTGGCGAATGCGATTCTCTGATCGAGAGGCTCCGCCAACGCTATATTCAGGAAACAGCTTTGATAATCGCTGGATCAGTTCCTCTGGTTCCGAAGGCATATCTAACGCATACCCCGGCATTCGCATGTGGTCAAAACCATCCGGGTCGTACCGTTCAAAAGTAACTTCCCCATCCAAGCCTAATTTCTTGAGTACCCGATTAACCGTTTGTCCTTCACCGCAATCCCAAACATAATGGAATTGGGCATTAAACGTGTATTTTTTCGCCATCGTAAACGTGTGACCAAAGCCGCCCGGATGCTCATGAGCTTCGAGTATTTGCACGGTCTTACCTGAGTTTGCCATCAAAGCGCCAAAGACCAATGCTGATAAACCACTGCCTACAATTAGGTAATCCGCTTTCATAGGAGGTTTCCTCAAACAATAAACGTCTTTTTCGATAACAATTTTCTCTATGCTTCAACCCGCTTTATCACAATGGTTTGATGGTAATCTAAGTGGTTCGGCAAACAAAATATATATATTCGGCATTGCGAATTGAGTGAAGCAGGTTGATATCGATCTTGCTTCCATTTACACTATTTCGACGACTTTATCTTAAATTACCGTAGTATCTCATCCCTCTACAGGATAGGGAGCGTCAATTAAGTTACCCCAACATCGGCGGTTGTATCTTACCAAACACTAATTCTTTAAAACTGACAATAATTATTTAATGGACACAAATGGAGAATAACGGATTTGAACCGATGGCCTCTGCGGTGCGATCGCAGCGCTCTACCAACTGAGCTAATTCCCCTGAATCGTTGCTAAGTCAAGAGTAATATTACTCATTAACTCAATAGACTATCACCATAGAGTATTCTAACATTCAGTTGCCGATGGCTGAGGCTCTTTTTGAGAATAAATCTTCTGCACGCGTTCTAGTTCTAAATCACTGAGATAATCAACAGTCCAATTACAGCAGCGTTGAAGCATGTGGAATGGGTAAGTGTTCGCTACACCCACAACTTGCATCTGCGATCGCTTCGCTGCGGCAATACCTGCGGGGGTATCTTCAATTGCCAGACACTCTTGTGGTTGAAGGTTTAATTCAGGATATTCTTTATTTAGGCATTTTACTGCCAGTAAATAACCATCGGGTTCTGGTTTACTGGTGGTTATGTCATCGCCTGCAACGATAATTTTAAAATGTTTGTCTAGTTTGGCACGATGGAGTACCAACTCTATTTCTTGGCGAAGAGCGCCACTGACTAATCCTAATTTCAAATTCCGCGATCGCACCTGATATATTAAGTCTTCAACACCTGGATATAAAGGCAGTTTCTCTATTTTCTCTAACTCCACCGTATAAGCTTGGGCTTTGCGGTACAACAACTGAGTTAAGTAGTTTTCGTTAGCGACTCTACCACGATTAGCGAGTAGTTGCTGAAAACAAGCGCGATCGCTGCGTCCAAGAGAAGCTTGACGCTCACTCACCTTTTGGGGTTGGAGATTTTCTTCAATGAGAATCTCGTCGATCAGTTGTAGGTGGATTGGCTCATCGTTAATGATGACACCATTGAAATCAAAGAGAACTGCCTTTAAACTCATGCGATTATGCCAAATGCGGGAGATCCAAGTCCCTCCAAATCATTATTATCTACTGATGTGGGAGTATAACGACGGACATTTTCAGTTGCGATCGGTTTAACGCCGCCAGTTACCTGATTTATCCACCATACATCCTGCGATCGCACGGCTTCAAATCCGGCCGCACCCATATTCGCCTCTGTACTACCAGCAGCATACTCACGAATATATGGCTCTTCAAAAACATCATTAAGCCATTCTAGCTGCCGCAGAGTCTTTTGATTTCCATCTAGAATTAGTACTTGCCCTCCAGTTACTAGCAACCGAAAGCTTTCCTGCAAAATTGCTAAGGACACCTCATTTGGAGTTTCGTGGAATAGCAAAGAAGCTGTCACTAAGTCAAATGTTGCATCTCTGAAACTGGTTTTTTCCGCATTTCCGTGTCGCCAGACTATCTCTAAACCAGCATTTCTAGCTTTATCTTCTGCCCTTACCAGCATATAGGGTGATAAATCCAAACCAATAACTTCCGCTTCGGGAAAAGCCCGTTTTAACATTAAAGTAGTGGAACCTGTGCCACAACCTAAGTCAAGTATGCGTCGTGGTTTTACCTTGACGGCATCAACCAAAGCTTGACGGACAATACCTTCATTAGGCGGTAGAACGTATTGAGTAATCGGATCGTAAGTAACTGCTGCATTGTAAGTGAGATAGCCGCCTGTAATCCCGTGAAAGTTTTGACTGCTGTAGTACGAGGGAATTATGACATCATCTCGCCGGAAGCGATCGCATTCTTTCTCCCAGTCAATACTATCAGCGTAACGCTGTAACCCGTCTTCATCAATCAAAAGACGCACTACAGGAGATAAAAAACGTTCCCAGATTGTATCTTGACGCACTGCCATATTGTGTCAGAACTTTAAAAGCTGATTTAAACAGAGTAATTTTCTTTACAAATTTTAATATATCTAGGAAACATCTGTTTTCTCTCTCTGGTATGGACTTGACGTTTATAAATACATGGATTACATTTGTATTACAATGATGTTACTCCCTAAAAGTAGTTTTTCAGCTTTATGAAGACCGAACGAGTTAAATGAAAGACAATAAACATTTAAATTGCTACAACTAAGTAGTATGTCAAGTTTAAATTTATGGGTAAGCAAATTAGTAGTAATGAATTTAGTGCTTACTACAAACCCTAAAAATTACTAGATAAATTATCACTACCATAGACCTAATCCAAAATCTAAAATTTAAAATTCAAAATAGAATAAATTATGCCCTACGAAAAGTTAGAAATTACCACACCAGCACCCGTTTTATCTTGGGCAAATCACTCTTTGGGCCCAGAAGAAACCAAGATGGCAAAAAATGTGGCATCATTACCATTTGTGTTTAAGCACGTGGCCTTAATGCCAGATGTCCACTTAGGTAAAGGTGCTTTAGTTGGTTCTGTAATTGCAACCAAAGAGGCAATTATCCCTGCTGCTGTCGGTGTAGATATTGGTTGCTTCATAGGAGATACCTTAATTCCTCTAGCGGATGGTAAATCTTATCGTATTAAAGACCTAATGGATTGGGGTACAGAGTTTATTGTTTATGCTTGTACGCCAACAGGAAAAATCGTTGCGGCTCAAGCAACTGCTAAGTTGACTAGACGAAATGCTCCACTCGTGAAAGTGATTCTGGATAACGGTGAAGAAATTATTTGTACTCCCGATCACCAATTCATGCTTCGAGACGGAACCTATAAAGAAGCTCAGTTACTTCAAGCAGAGACTTCCTTAATGCCCTTTTACTCCAAGACTGACAAAGATGGCTACACCCTGATTACTCAGCCATACTCCAGCAGATGGCAAAAAGCACACTGGATTATTGCCAGGTCTGGGTTACTCGGCAAAGTTCCTAGATTTGAGGGACAGAAAACAGTTATTCATCATCAGAATTTCGATGAATCTGATAATCGACCAGAAAATCTTCAATTCATGGGTAATCGCGATCATTCTGCTTACCACCGCTCTCTAGTGGAGCGTAACCAACACTGGCATTCTGCCGAATTTGAAGAAAAAAGAGTTGCTTCCCTTGCTCAAAAAGCAAAAACTCCAGAAGGATACCAATACTATGCTGAACGGGGAACTAGGAATATCCTTCAATACATGGAACAGCAACCAGAGCATTTTAAAAATGCAGTCGCAGGTAATGGTAATCGGGGTAAACAATATCTAGTTGAATATAACAAGAGTGAAAAAGGGAGAGAAAAGTCTCAAGAGATTGCTAACAGATACTATACCTGTGAGATTTGTGGTGTAGATGTCAAAACTCCAATTGGACTCCACAATCACCGCAGAAAAAAACATCAATGCAATCACAAGGTTGTAGCAGTAAATCTACTAAATTACACAGAGGATGTTTACTGTCTAACAGTACCGGAGTACCATAATTTCGCCCTAAAAGCCGGAGTATTTGTTCATAACTGCGGTATGAGCGCGATCAAAACAGCATTTACCGCCGAACAACTAGAAGGAAAACTGAAGAAAATCCGCTTGGATATTGAAGCAGCAATTCCGACTGGATTCAACGAAAATAAAGACGTTGAAAAATCCGTCAGTAACTGGCAACACTGGGATGATTTTAAAGACTTGCATCGAGGTGTGCAAGACCTACAAGGTAAAGCAATGAAACAGATGGGTTCTCTTGGTGGAGGAAATCACTTTATTGAAGTGTGCCTTGATACAGAGAATCAAGTTTGGCTGATGCTGCATTCTGGTTCGCGTAACATCGGCAATAAACTCGCCCAGTGTCATATTCACACAGCCAGAGAATTAGCAAAAATGGCAGGTAATAAATTACCTGACCCTGATTTGGCTCACTTTGTCGCTGGTACGCCAGAATTCCAGGCATATTGGCATGATTTGCAATGGTCACAAAACTATGCGCGTGTCAACCGCGATGTGATGATGGCGCGTTTTAAGCACATAGTTGAAAAACATCTGGTAGGCGGGAAAGCAACTAAACCTTTATTGCAAGTTAATTGTCATCACAATTACGCCGAAAAAGAAGTGCATTTTGACGAGGATGTATACGTTACTCGTAAGGGTGCAGTCCGGGCTCAGACTGAAGATTATGGGATTATTCCTGGTTCGATGGGGGCAAAGTCTTTCATTGTTAAGGGTAAAGGTAATGCTCACAGCTTCTGTTCTTGTTCCCACGGCGCGGGGCGTTTGATGTCTAGAAATAAGGCAAAAAATGTCTACACACTTGATGATTTGATAGAGCAAACAAATGGTGTAGAATGCCGCAAAGATGAGGGTGTGTTAGATGAAATTCCTGGTGCTTATAAGCCGATAGAACAAGTTATGGCAAATCAAGCAGATTTAGTTGAAGTTGTAGCAACACTAAAGCAAGTTCTTTGTGTTAAAGGATAAATTTGTCGGGTGGGTAGTCCCACCTTTTTTCTTTTTTAAATGCAGAAGCTGGTTTTCAAAATATTCAAGTGAAGACCCAACAACTAGGTTTCTACTGCAATCTAGAGCAAGCTAAAGAATGGAATGGAGGATGGTTTCATCCTAGAGAAAATCCCTTGTTACAGGTTTCATCAGAGCAAATGGCAGAATTAAAAGCAGAGTATCGTCAAAAAATTGAAGCAGAAACAACAGAGCAAGATGCTTGGTATGAAAATCTGACTTTTTTGTAACTGGTAGAAAGGTTGAGAGCAAACTCTAATTTTCTATTGTATTTAGCCAATTCATTAAATCAGCCTCACTAGCAAAATCTAGTAAGACTTCACCCAAGTTTTCTAACTGAGCTAAGGACAACTCTTGCAACTGGGATTGTAATTGAGAATTAATTGAACCAAGCCGACGAGTTAATAGACGTATCACTAGCCTCAGTTCTGATTGTCTTCCTTGTTCAATGCCTTGTTCAATACCCTGTTCAATGCCTCGTTGTCTCCCTTCTTGGAGCCCTTCTTGGAGAATTTCTTGATAAATGGCAGATTCTCTCATATCTTCTCTCCTCAAAAACTGACGAATGAGTTCTGGCTCGAATACCAACCCTGCTAGAAGTTGGGTACATACCGAGATACTCTGCTTAGTGGCTGCTTCTTCAATCATACTCACCTGAACTGCTACCTGTTGAAGTAAGCTTTGAGGAGAATCTGTTCGCGCCAAAGTTGCCAGAGGTAACAAACCAGGAGATAACAATAAAGGCTCTGGATCTTGTTCCCAAATTCGGATGACGCGATAACGGTGGGTAGTATTGCGGGCAGTAAATTGATCTACAAATACAGCTTCTGAAGTTGTGGGTTTAAGGAAAATCACTACCTGCTCGATATCACAATTGTATTGTCGATATAGCCGCACCCAATAGTCCAACATCCGCAGTGGCAAGGGTGGAGTTGATGCTGGTAAGGTTTGAAACTCTAAATGCAGTATCTGATTGGCAGTTTGCAAAAAGGTTACTGAATCGGCACGAATTGGTTCTTGATTTAATTCTGTTTTGAGAATCTGGATGTCCGTTACTTCAGATGCAAGTAAGTAGCGGATAAAATCTTCTGGATACTGCTCAACCAGATATTTCAGGGTGTTATCGTATGTCACTGTGATATCAGTTTGGACATAAACTCATGTAGAGACGTGATATCGCTACATGATTTGTTCATAAAAATTTAAGTTTACGTGTTGTTTATTGTTAGCGCTACTCTACGAGAAAGGCTGTTCGCTCATAGCGCTAACATTTAAATTTGGTGTCTTTTCAAAATTACATTGTCAAAGATTGAGGATTTGTCTCAATCAATTTTGCTAAATCTTGCAAGAACGCCGCAGCATGGGCACCGTAAATAATACGGTGGTCAGAAGTAATATTCACCTGCATTTGTTGCCGCACGCCGAATAAACCGTCGGGTGTTGCTACTACTTGCGGACGGGATGCCCCGATCGCTAAAATTGAACCTTGTCCAGGCGGCAAAATCGCATCAAATTTGTCTACGCCAAACATCCCCAAATTAGATAGGGTAAAAGTACCACTGTTGTATTCTTGGGGTTGTAGTTGTTTTGCTCTGGCACGTTCTACCAAAGACTTCCAAGTACGCGATAGAGAATAAATATCCACTGCATCTGCATTTTGCAACACAGGTGTAATTAATCCGCCATCATCCATCGCTACGGCTACGGAAATGTTGATATCAGAATGATAAACAATACCCTGGTCTGAATAGCTAGCATTTAACAATGGGTGTTTTTGCAATGTCACTGCTACAGCTTTCGCCAGTAGCGCTGTCATTGTCACGCCTTTGGATTTAATTTGTTTATAAAGTTTGTCTAATCCGTCAGTGGTAATTGTATAACCGACACGGAAGACGGGCACGGATATGGTGGCTACCATGTTCCGCACTACGGCATTTTGGAAGGTAGTTAGAGGTACGATTTGACCAGGAACAGCAGCTACCACTGGCGCGGGTGCTGGTGTGCGAGCTGCTGGGGATGCAACTGGGGCGCTGGTTGGTACAGCTGCTGGTGGGGCAACTGGGGCAGTGGCGGGTTGTTTGCCCTTATTGGACAATGCTTCTACATCTTCAGCGACAATACGACCGTGGGGGCCACTGCCTTGGAGTGTAGTTAAATCAACTTTGAGTTCTTTGGCTAATTTGCGGGCACGGGGTGAAACTACAAGTCTGCCTTCTTTGTGATTAGAGCCGTTTTGAGACGCTAAGGCAGGTGTTGCAACTGAGGCTGTGGCGGGGATTGGTTCAGGGGCAGAGGTAGTAGTAGCAGCCACGCCAGAGGAATTGGCAAGAGATTTCGCCTGTTCAATTTCAGCTTCAGTTTCGGCTATGAAGGCGATCGCAGATCCTACCGGGGCAGTTTCACCAGCTTCAACTATGATATGGGCAAGAAAGCCTTCATAAAAGGTTTCTACATCCATATCTGCTTTATCTGACTCTACAACCACCACTGTTTCTCCTTTTTCCACTTTGTCCCCTGGCGATTTCACCCAGGAGACGATTTTGCCTTCCGTCATGGTGGAACTCAGCGCCGGCATAAATACTTCATGAATGCTCATAGGGTGGTTTGGAAATCAATGGTTTATGGACTTTAACAGCTTTCATCAGATCGAATTGTATCTTGGCGGGAGAGTTTTGGGCTGGAGATTTTATATTTTAGATTGGGAATTGGTATTGGGAGAGTTCCTAACTCTTAACTCTTAACCCCAGGAACCTAAATATGAATTGGATGTCTATAATACAGAGCAATCCTTAAGGGTTAGCCAATATCTCGATCTCGTTTTAATCGTTGACTTGCAAAAATCAGCACGAGTTTCTCAGAGATTAAATGGGATTGCTATTTATACTTCCTCATACCGGATGCTTAAGATACAAGAGCTACTCACAGGTAGAGGATATGGGATGCAGTTCAATCTAGAATTCAAAATTGGTAATAAACCTATTTGAAATTCCTGTTTACTTTTATGTCGGCAAAGCTAAAATTCATTTTGATTGTGATACTAGGTATCTTTGCCACTGCTGGCGCTGGAGTATATATTACCCAGCGCCAGCAATCTGCACCGATTGTTGAGACTAGTTATGGGCAAACCCAGCAGGTGAGAGCAATACATCAATCTCAAGAGGTTGTGGCATACCCAGACCGCTCTAACTATAAAACTATACCCTTAGAAAATATCAACTCATCTCTCCAAGGAAGCGATCCTGCTACCCTTGCTCTGAATGCCTTTGACAGCATACCAGCAGTGGAAGGAACGCGAAAGGTAGAGGTAGCTTATCCACAACGAAATCAGGCTTTAGTGACGATTACCCAATTCAAGCGGGGTGATGATGCAGTTAGTGCAGTTAAATATCGAGTTGAGATGTCAGCCTTCGGGCGATCGCTATTTATTAGTTCTCCTCCAGTCTGGCAAATTGTTTGGGCTGGCTCCCAGGTAGAATGTTCGGCTGGGAGCCTCTCCCGCACTAAGTTAAATCACATTTGTCATTAGTCATTGGTCACAAAACAAATGACAACGGACAAATGACAAATGACAAATTTAAATGTCGCCGCGAATTTCTTCTACAACGCCATCGCGTAGAACGATTTCAACTTGCATTTTGCTAATCAGGTTATCTCCTATCTCTACCCGGAAAAAGCCTTCCATTTGGAATTGGTTGACTTCCTGATCTTGCTGGAGAAACTGCACTTGCTGGAGATTTTGCAGCAACTGATTTTTTTGTTCTAGAAATTCACTTTTCTTTTGATTGACTTGGAGTTGGATATTGTCAATCTGTTGGAGGGTCTGGGGCCCGGGTGGTTGCAGACTCTGCTTTTGAATTGCTGCGATCGCTCTTTGTCCTTCTACATCTAGCTGTTGCAGTTGCTGATCGAGTTGATTGATCTGGGTTTGTAACTGCTGTTGTACTTCCTCTTTCCAGAGGGGAGTCACAATAACTTTGACGTTAACGACGCGTTTCAGAAGCAAATTAGATTTGGAGACATCCATAAATATTTCACGTTCACTCTTTACAGTTGGGAGGTGGAATTATCAGGCAAACATGCCGTCAATAATATCGCGATAACGTTCCGTGACGATATGTCGGCGAACTTTTAGTGTTTGTGTCATCAAACCATTTTCGATAGAAAACGGTTCTAGAATGAGTTTGAATGTCCCAATGCGGTCATCCGGTCGATAGCCTGGACGATTTTGCACTTCTCGATTCAATTCTTGCCGAAATAAATCCTGGATCATTCTACTCTCCAAGTCAATTTTTTGACTAGGTGAAGAAGTGGCCGGATCGTTCTGCGCCCATTTTTCTAGGGCTTCGACATTGGGGACAATCAAGGCTCCCAGGCTGCGCTGATCTTGGCCGACGAGCATAATTTGATCGATGTAGGGCGATCGCAAACACGCGTCTTCGATCGGCTGTGGCTCGATGTTTTCCCCGTTAGTCAATACAATCGTATCCTTTGATCTGCCAGTCAGCACTAAGTCGTTTTGTGGTGTCAACCAGCCCAAATCGCCGCTATCAAACCAACCTTCAGCATCAATTGCTTTCGCTGTCGCTTCCGGATTTTGGTAATAGCCTTGCATAATTTGTGGGCCCCTCAACAATACTAAGCCTCGCTTCTCTATTGGCAAAGGCGCTTTTGTCTCAGGATCTACGATTTTAGCTTCTGTAGCAGGGAGTGGTAATCCTGATGCACCAATCAAATTTCGCCAAGGACGGCGTACATGGGTAACAGGAGAAGTTTCTGTCAAGCCATAGCCTTGCAAAATCTGCACACCAATAATTTCAAAGAAGTTATCGATGTGTCTGGGAAGCGCACCGCCGCCGCTAATCATCTGCTTGACGTGTCCTCCTGTCGCTTCTCGCACCTTGGCATAAACTAGTCGTTCTCCCAAGGCGTGGAGGGGTAATAAAGCCAATGCTTGGATCTTAGCTGCTAATCGCTCGATGGCTGAAGCATGAAGATTATTTAAATCCAATCCCTGAGCAACTCGCCGCGCTTTAATATATTTGTCGCTAATGCCCAACAAAAAGTTAATTAGGCGTTGTTTTTTGGCTGGTTGTTCGCGGAACTGTTTTTGCACTCCTTCATAAATCGATTCCCACAGGCGGGGTACACCCACCATATAATTAGGTTTAAATTGTCTCAAGTCTCCTTTCACAGAACGCAAGTTGGTATAAACTTGCGTGCAACCTTGAGATAGTAGGTAATATTCAACAGTCCGCTCGTAGCTATGCCACGAAGGTAGAATGCTGAGAACAATGTCGCCCGCATTTGGTTGTAATACTGTGCCAAAGGTGATCACTTGGTGCATCAAATTTTTATAAGACAGCATTACACCCTTGGGTTTACCTGTAGTGCCAGAGGTATAAATTAGGGTTGCCAAAGCATCACGATTTTGTTTAACTGGCACAAAATTATGATTTTTCCCAATTTCGATCAACTGTGCAAAATTCAGCACCTTTAGAGTTTCGCCCGTTGGTGGTGCTTCATCCGAAAGTAAGATCGCAAACTGAATTGGTAAATCGTTGAGACGGTCTTGTAGTTTTTTAAGTGTCTTTAAATCCTCAACTACTATTGCTGTACTGCCGCTATTAGCGATGATAAACAGCAATTCTTCTTTTTCCGCTTGCGAACTACGCACCGCATCAACTGCACCAGCAGCCATTATGCCTTGATCGGCAATAAACCACCGGGGACTGTTGTCAGAAATTAAGGAAATGCGATCGCCTAGCTTCACTCCCAACGCCTGTAACCCAGCAGCAAATAATTGTATTTGCTCTGCTAACTGTGTATAAGTAATCACAATTTCTGGTTTGGCATGAGGACTGCGGAGGGCAACAACATCACCAAATCGTTGAGATGCCAAAGGCCAAACTTCTGGTAGCGATTCCACTTTTGTGTAATCTACCAACCGCTTTAATGCCTCACGTTCTTGCTCACTGATGTTAGATAAAAAAGAAGACGCGGTTTGGGTTTTTGACATAACACCTTACCTAAATATTGTAAATTAATTGTTTTTCCAGTTTATTTTGTTATCCCGCTACAATAACCGTCCTTATTATCCACATTCTCTTCTGTGTATAATAATTCCAGGAATTCCACGTTTATATTTACAAAAATTTATGTTAAAGTTATTTTACATAGAGTGCAAGCAATAGATGGACTGAAGGTCAATCCTACACATAATATTATGTTTGCACTTAAAAACAGCAATCGCCTATTTTTCACAGGAGATGATTACCTATGAATTTGATAGACGCTATACTGCTAACGCTGCTCAATATTACTATTTGCATAGCGTTTCCTAAGCTTGTAGCAATCTTTTTGGCTGATAAAATCAAACCTAATGGAGTGTCGCGTAACGGTTCAAAATTGCAAATAGCCAAAATTGAACTTACGAGTTTTCCTTATTGTACAGCGTACTCATTAACAGGGAGTCAATACTGCAAATTCAGTCCTGATTTTTGTTCCAAGTGTTCTCCAAATTGATGGATTGTTTGCCAAGTTGGAAAAATTTATTTTTTTCCAGCACCTATATTTTTGCATTCCAATTGATAGTTTATGTGTCTACTTATGCAAGCGATGTCTACGATGAGCTACGCTAACGCTAATTCGATTATGATTGCTGAAACCCTTATGCTGTAAGTATTTATCATTTACACACAAGCTTATTGAACAGTACGTACATAATTTCACAGTGCGATCGCGCCGTTCAGTAGCGATCCTATTTGATTTGTAAGAATTGCAACCCCCAGATCCCCGACTTATTTAAGAAGTCGGGGATCTTTGTTTCTCAGCAATGATTCAGGATTGCTATAAACATCACAAAAACCCGATAAATCGCATCTTTTGCCTTAACCGAAGAGTATTACTAAACCCGCTAAGACTCGAAATGCAAGGCTAAAAACTACTTACAACTCTTAGGCTTCCGCTACACCTTTGTTTCCTCGCCAGGGTTTAACTCAGTATAATTACTAATTGAAGTTAGAGTACATATATAACTAATATAACCATTAATATATTAATTGTTAAATCTATTACATGAGAGTCAAACAGCTTTAACGCCCAAACAGCCGAAAGTTGGTCAGTTTATTAAGAAACTTCACAAACTTCTAAGATTGACCCAGGAGAATTTTGCAGTAAGCATTGTTCGTAGTGAGCGATTTATCGCTCATAGCAAGACTACAAACTTTATCTATGCACCTAGCTATTTAGAGGATGTTTTAAAAGTCCCTTATCGGTAGCAAAACGTTCTAGATCCCCCTAAATCCCCCTTAAAAAGGTGGACTTTGATTCCGGTTCCCCCCTTTTTTAAGGGGGGTTAGGGGGGATCAAGAAGTACTTAAAATCACAGCCAAACACTTTTAAAACAACCTCTGAGATGAAAAGAAGATTATGTCCCAAAAACTTCTGCAAACTATCTTGATTATTTACACATTCAACTATTAATTGAAAATAACAGGTCATACCATGATTCGGAAACAGATAACAGAGTTTTCTCTAGAAGACGGCACAAAGTTTTTAGCTGAAGTTGATGAGCCAGAAAATAGCAATTCTCTTGTACGTGTTGCCAGACCAGATGCTGGGCAAATAGTAGTTGAAGCTAAAAAGAAATTTGATGAAGTATTAGACCAAATACAACCTGTAGCTTCAGCAATTATCATCAAGCTGAGTCAGCTTAATACACCTGCCGATGAGGTAGAGGTGAAATTTGGTATTAAGTTAAATGCTGTTGCGGGTGCAATTTTCACTTCTGTAGGTGGTGAGGCTAACTACGAAATTACCTTGAAATGGAAGCAAGACAAGGCATAGTAACGTATGGCATCGATTGCAGATAATTATATTCCAGCTTTTAGATCAGCGATCGCTCGAATTTTTCATCCGAGTGGTGCGGTAGTTGGTGTAGGTTTTTTAGTGTCAGAGCGAAGTCAAAATTATATCCTGACATGCGCTCATGTTGTTACCTCGGCTCTATCTTTACCAGAAGATATAGTTGAAACTCCTAGTCATGATATTTACTTAGATTTCCCGCTAATTACATCGGGGCAAAAACTAAAAGCTAAAGTTGTTTTTTGGCAACCTGTTATCAACAATGTATCAACCTCCGAACCTGAAGATATTGCCGGGTTGCAAATAGAAGGGCAGTTACCTCATGAAGCCCAACCTATCAAGCTAATCTCAGCCAGTAACGTTTGGGGGCATCCTTTTCGCATATTCGGTTTTCCTCACGGACACAATGATGGCGTTTGGTCTACAGGGGTGTTGCGAGACGCGCAAGGAAAGGGATGGGTGCAATTGGAAGATAGCAAGGTAACTGGCTACAGGATAGAACCGGGCTTTAGTGGTGCGCCTATATGGGATGAAACCCTTGCAGGAGTGGTTGGTATGGCTGTAGCGGCGGAGAAACAGCGAGAAGATATCAAGACTGCTTTCATGATTCCGGCGGATGTATTGAGCAAAGCATGGGATGAAATAACCTTGCCGATTTCATCAAATGCACATACTCAGAATAGCCCCAGCCGGGTACAACAACTCAAAATTAAGACTTTGCAACAACGCTTTGAGGTTCTAAGCAGTGACTACGAAGCAGCATACAACCAGCTTAACTATACACTCGCTGCGAGCGATCGCAATATCATTCAACGCCAAATCAACACCATACTCCAAGAACTCGGTCGAGTAGAAAGCGAACTTAATGCCATTTAAATGCAATGAAAAATTCCTTATATTTACGAAAGAAGTCTCTTGAGCAGTTAATAGCCAGTTTAAGCACTGACATTGAAAGTCTCAGCAACCAAATAGGGTGGACGCTAAATAATGTACAGAAGGGTCAATTAGAAAGGCAACTTGAGGATAAATTTAAGGAAATAGAAAAAGCTGAATCAGAGTTAAACAAGCTAAATCAAGAATCTCTAGAGCAAGTTGATCCTAATAAAATCCCATTTACTAATCGAGATGCTGCAATTAGTGATATTACAGCAAATAATTCTCCTACTTATCGTCTGATAACGGCTCCTAAAGGTTACGGAAAAACAGCATTTCTAAAACAGATCCAGAAGCGCTTTCAAGAATTACAATGGTGTTGCGCTTATGCTTCTATGTCTGGAGATCAAAATATTGAAGACTTAGAAAAGGAATTAGCGATTTCTCTCAATCTGAAGATGGAAGAAGGAAATGAGTTACCTTGGGGAGAACGCTTAGGTTTATTATTACATAGAAATTGGGCTGGGTGGCAATCGCAGGGGCAAAAAGGTATTGTATTGCTAATCGATCTGGATGGAAATGCCCCACAAAAACAACGTTTAAACGAAATTTTTGAGCAACTTAAAGAATTGGGATGGAAAATTGAAAAGTGTTTGAAAGAATTACAATTCTTTAAAGATAATTCCAAGAGTCTTCGAGTTGTAATTGCAGCCCGATGTCTTACCGATCTTCCCTCAGATCGAATTTTTCCTAAACTAATCCTCTCACCTTTTAACTGGGAAGTTATTCAAGATACCGCGACCAAATATCTCAAGCCGATTGAGATGACCTCTGAAAGTCTTGCTCTACTAGCAGGACACTTGTTGTATTTAACTGGCGGACATCCAGGGGGAATTGCTGAAGCCCTAAAAGATTATCGAGGTGGTGGTTACACCGTTAATTTATTTTTAAAAAGTTATGGGAGCAAATTATGGGAAAGAACCCTAAAACATTGTAGAGATCAAATTAAAGAAAGCTTGACTAAAGAAAACAATTGTCTCTATGAATCTATTGAGAAACTGAGTATATTTCCCATATTAAATGGGACTTGGATATTAAAGGAAGCTGTCAGAAGATTTCAGTTACCTTTCAGTGATGATAGTTTTAAACTAAACGAAGAACTGACAAAAACATCAATTTTTACTCGTGACAAAACGATTATCAAAGATGGAATGACCCGTCGGCTGCTAGTTATTGGTCTTCTCCGAGAAAGTTCACCTGATAGCTTTCAAAAGCTTTGTAGCGAAGCAGCTCAAATTTGCTGGGAATATGTTCACGAGCTTAAATCCAAGAATAACTCTGCTGTGGCAGGAACTTGGTCAATGCAGTATTTTTTTCAAAGTCTTCAGCAACATGCTGGATTTATCAATTGTGGTGGCGATAGTTTAGCTTATAGACAAGAACTTCGCAGAACTTTCTTTGACGAAACTGTTGAAGAAACTATTGGAATATTCCGCAATACAGACCGAGAGCAAACCCATGAATTTCTGTCTACACTTAAATCTGAAGTAGAGCATGACTGGGAATTTCAGTTTCTTGTAAATTACTATCTCCACAATGAGGAATATAATGATACACCCTATAGATATTTAATTCATAAGCTTGATGAAGCTATTCAAAATAATTAACTCAGGAGCCTATTATGTCTGAAATAGATAAATTAGAGTTTGTTGGTCGTGAAGAACATCTAAATCGAATTATTAGCCTTGTTCAAGAAGCTAATACGCTTCATGTTGTTTTAGTGGAGGGTAGAGGCGGAATTGGCAAAACTTGGTTGCTTAATGAATTACAAAACCGCCTCAACCAAGTAAACTTTGGAACAAGTGAAATTATTGATTGCGATACTCCTATTTTTAACGATGCAGAAGATTTATGCACTCAAATCGCCAAGCAATTGTATGATAATACATATCAAGAATGGCTGCTCCGGTTACGACAACTACGAGAAGATGAAAACCACCTCAGTCAAACTGCATACCAAGAAGAACGCAGACAACTTGAAAAGTTTTTAGTCGATGAAATTAATCGAAAATCTAAACAAAAGAGATTAGTATTTTTAATTGATACAGTTGAGAAGTTAGGACAAGCAGAGGGAAGAACGGAAGTTTGGGAATATATTGGTAATCTATGCCAGCAACTAGATAACGCCGTATTGATTTTAGCAGGTCGCCCTAGTATTGCTCGTCAAATTTTGGAAAAGTCGTTCACAGAAGCAGAAATAACCTATTTGGAGTTAAATGAATTTACTCATGAGGATGTACAGACATACATTCTTTCCAAAGAGGAGCAACTTCATTTTAGTCTTGGGAAAGACTTAGTTCAAAAGATTATAGTTCTTTCTGGTGGTAGCCCCATTATGATTGAATTTGGAGTAGAGTATGCTTATCGAGAAGTTATTCCAGATTGGTTAGAGACTGAAGATATAGAAACTATTCCAGCCAGATTGGAAAAAACGGGTGGATTTGAAGCTGAGATGGTTCGACATATTACGCAGCTTCGGACATCAATGGATAGGCTAACCCTCTTACTTTCACGTATTTATCCATTAGATAGTTCTGATATTGCTAATCTATTAGAACTATCGATAGAAGATGCTAAAAAGTTATTTATTGATGCTCAGAGCTACTTTTTTATCAAACCAGTAATGAGTGGTAATCAAATATCATTACATGATATTGTGCGAGACTTAGTTAATAAATTTGTATGGTCAGATATTGACCCAGATTTGGAATGGAGAAAACGTGATAGTCGTATTGCTGCCAAATATTTTGAGAAAAAAGATTATCAGCTAGGGCCGCAGAAAAGGATATTGGAGGTTCAACTTTACTCTGATAATTCTAATAAAGTCGCTAATATTGAGTTTCTAATTGAAGAGTTTAAACAGCTACGAGAATTCAATACAATGCGATGGCTATGGAATGCTTTATACGCTGACCCAACTATCGGCTTTGAAACTTGGCATGAAGTTACTAATACGATACGCAGTCAATCAAAGAAATTCAGCTTTGTTAATCAATTATTGGCAGTTGTAAAACAATTTGAAAAAGAGCTAAATTTCGATCAAAGATTTAAGTTGATTATTTTTGAAGCAAAGCTTGTCCACGCCCTAAAAGATAAGGGTACAACAGAAAATGAAGTGAGAAAATTAGAGGCTATGTTAGCAGAAAAATCTTCTAATTCTTCTCATCAACCAGACCTTTGCAATGTCTTGGGAATGCTAAATGCTAAGTTGCATCTTTATGACGAAGCTTTGAAATATCAGCAAAAGTGTTTATCTCTAGTTAAAGAAAAAAAGCTAGCATCTGCGATTCCGGGTGTGGCGAACCAAGTTGGTTATCTGTATCGACAACTTAACAATTTTAACGAAGCTGAAAAATATTACAAACTAGGTTGGGATGCTGCTATGGAAGTTGACACTCCTAACAAAGGCTTAACTCAAGTTATGGCTAGTATTCAGAATAACTTGGGATATTTATACGGACTCCAAAAAAATTATATCAAGTCTGAACAGTGCTTTAAGGCTGCTATTGATATGTGGTCGAGTGTAGAAACTGAACGCGAAATTGCCAACGCCGAAATTGCCTCTGCGACTATTTCGGTAAATGAGGGGAACTATGTTAAAGCTAAACAGCTACTTGAACGAGCGTTAAGCCGTTGTAACAATGAGGAAGATGATAATCGAATATTGTGTAGGGCATACTTTCATTTAGGCTTAAATCAGTGGTTTAGTGCCGAGGTAGTAAATGAAGCCGTTTGGGATGTAACACAGGTAAAATGGGATCTAGATGTGCTAAGTCAGGCTCAAGATGCTTTAGAAAAAAGCCTGAAACTGGCAGAAAAATACGGACTGGAAGAGGAATTACCTGGAATTTGGCACCAAACGGCCAGTGTTTACTGGCATCTTGGGTTTCAAAAGTGCGATCGCTCTTTGCAAGAACAAGCTCTCAAACTCAACGATCGCTCTTACCACACTAGTCTAGAGTACAATGACAGGCGGTATGCCATCGATAGCCTGGTAGGGAAAGCAGAGTTTGATTATTATGCAAAAGCATACGAGCATATTTCCGATTATGCACGAGAACTTAGCGATCGCTTCCAGCCATATCAAAATACCTATCAACTGTACTTTGGTAGGATGTTACGGATAGAAGGTGATGTGGCATTTCAACAGGCGAACTACGATCTTGCCTTTGCAAAATATGCTCAAGGCATACCCCAAATCTTCCAGGATGGAGGTTTTGGGCCCTATTCGATCCAACATGAGTTAAATCTGCTGCAAAAGAAAATCGAACGTTTGCCTATAGAACTTTCTAAAACCCTAATCCAGCAACTCAAACATCAGTGGCAAGATAATAAAGCTCTCAAAGAATGGTGCGATCAACAAATGTTTTTGACTAGAATCCGTGCAACAAAACAGCCATCTTCTCATGCTTAGTAAAAAAATTGATCGACCCAGAATTTTAGTTTCTCTCAATTCTACCTGCGTACCAACTGGACAATGCGATTGTGATGGAGGGGATTGTGCCTGTGACTTATCCCCTTTAGCAGAATTAGGCTCAGATATATCATTATCTCTGGGGATATTTGAGACAGAGTTTGTGATATCTCCCAATTCGCAAATAATTAATCTAGATGATAGTTACTCTATCTGTTATGGAACTAATCATAAAGTAGCAGTTCTAAATCAATCCGCATTATATTTACGAAATATATTTACAAAGCCTCATAAATTAGGTGATATTACAAAAGAGAATTTTCACATTAACCAAACAGACTTACAGACAGCTATTCAGGAACTATATCAAGCCCGTTTAATTGTTCCTAAAAATAATAGCTCATTTAACCTAAATGAAATACCAGAAACTTTATCTGCATGGTTACATATCACCGATCGCTGTAACTTAAGATGTGACTACTGCTATCTTCCTCATTTAGCCAGGGATATGTCAATAGATATAGGCAGAGCAGCTATTGAATCTACATTTCGCTCTGCTAGCTTAAATAATTACCGCCGCGTTAAACTGAAGTATGCGGGAGGAGAAGCATTATTATGCTCTCCTTTAATTAAAGAACTGCATTTATATGCTCAATCACTTAGCAAAGAAAAAGGCATTATATTAGATGGAGTTGTTCTCAGTAATGGAACATTGATTACGCCTGAGATTATCGAGATGCTTAAAATATTGAATCTGCGTCTCATGATTTCACTAGATGGATTATCAGATTTCCACAATATCCAACGAAATTACGCAGGCGGAAAGGGTTCATTTCAAGATGTTGAACAGGGTATTAAGATTGCTTTGCAAAATGGGCTGATACCCGATATTTCCATCACCATTAGCGGGCGCAATGCAGAAGGATTATCCAATCTGATTGAATGGATATTAGAGCATAATCTGCCCTTTAGCTTAAACTTTTATCGTGAAAATGAACTGTCAGCTTCTTACGAAGACTTGCAACTAGAAGAATCTAGAATGATTCAAGGAATGTTAGCAGCATTCAAAGTTATTGAATTGAAATTACCTAATCGAAGCTTATTAGGTTCATTAGTTGATCGTGCTAATTTATCATCTCCTCATAAACGAACTTGTGGAGTTGGGCAAAGCTATCTTGTATTTGATTATCAAGGACAAATTGCCAAATGTCAGATGCAGCTACATAAAACTATATCCTCTGTTGACGCTCAAGATCCTTTAACTGTTGTGCGACAAGATAAAACAGGTATTCAGAATTTATCTGTTGAGGAAAAAGAAGGCTGTCGTACATGTGAGTGGAAATACTGGTGTACGGGTGGTTGCTCTTTGGCTACGTTTAAGGCTACAGGTCGTTATGATATTCAATCTCCAAATTGCAATATTTATAAAGCTCTATATCCTGAAGCTCTCCGCTTAGAGGGCTTACGCCTTCTCAAATATACTTAAGTTAGCTAATTTCACTTCTTACCTCTGTGTTCTCTGCGCCTCTGTGGTTAAATTAATTACTTTTTAACCGCAGAGGCACAGAAAACGCAGAGAGAAAAGAGATTTTACGAGTCAAATTGAAATTATAAGAATATATTTAGTTAGCTTATAACCGATAAAAGAAATTAAAATGCTGCTTTGAAGCAATTGTACTAATTTTGCTTCAAACTAAAAATATAGTAAACACCAATTTTGAAATAAGGACGATCGCACATGAGTTTAATCGATGGTATATTACTGACGCTGCTAAATACTGTTGCTTGCCTTGCGCTGCCTAAATTGCTAGTAATTCTGTCTGCAAAAAGCCAAAACACTTCACCATCGCGCTCTACTGCAACATCAAAAGATTCTAACTCTGAAATCCCCAGTTTTTCGTAAAATAAGCTGATTGTGTCTAGATATCGCTTTGATGAGGAGAAAATTTAGTTATTGGTGCAAAGCGATATCTTAAAGAAAGTTATGCACATTTTTTTCGGAAAATAACGAGTGTGCATATTTCTCCAAAATAAAATTTTATAGAGAAAAAAGCTGGTCTACAGTACAACGAAAACCAAGTAATAGAGAATAATTGTAGTATTACTACTAAATAAAGTTTTTAGCAGCTTGATTTGACTTTGTTACCGCGATTTTTTGTTATTCTTTATTTATTTTTACTATAATTTTTTTAGGTCTGACGATAATAAAAAATCCGAGCAAAGTAAAAACTAACATTTGCCAAGTCACCAAATTCCAGCCACCAAGATTCCAACATAATAGACCAATACTAGTACCTACGGAACCGCCGATAAAATAGATAGTTATGTAAACTGTGTTGATTCGACTATTCGATTGAGCATCAAGAGTGTATATCCTTGCGACATTGGTGACTTGGATTGCCTGCACACCTACATCTAGTAACAATACAGCAACAGCGATCGCGATCGCTGAACTAGAAGCAATTTTAGCAATTACTAAACTTGCAATCACGAGCGATACAGCAATTGTCAAGGAACGTTGCGAGTTACCTCGATCGGCTAGCTTACCAAAAACTGGAGCCATCAATGCACCTGCGATCGCCACAAAGCCATACATCCCAATTGTGTCAGATTGAAAATTGAAAGGCGCTCCGCTTAAATGGAAAGTTAGCGTTGTCCAAAATGAGCAAAATACACCAAACAATAACCCACCAATTAAAGACGCTTCTCTTAACAAAGAAAAGCGTTTGAATTGTTGAATTGTTGAGTTTAATAATTCCAAATAATAACCGTTAAATTCATTTTTAACATTAGGTAAATATATATTTAGTAATACAGTAACAATTAAAACCATTACTGCCGAAAATCCATATACATAACGCCAATTCAACCATTCAGCAATATATCCACTAAAAACCCTTGCTCCTAAAACTCCAATTAATATACCAGTAAAAATGTAGCCTACAGTTTTGCCTGTAGTTACTCTATCTATACTTGCTGCTAAGGGAAGAATAACTTGAGCCGATACTGTCGCAATTCCAATTGCTACACTCAATATCCAAACTTCGATGATGTTTTGTGAAAAGGTCATGAGTATCAACAAACAAAACAAACATATAAGTAAGGAAAGAATTAACTTTTTCTTGTTTATTTTATCGCCCAAAGGGATTAAAAAGAAAAGTCCAAAACCGTAACCAACTTGTGAAAGTACAGATATGCTACCCACTTCGCCTTCACCAACTTGAAAAGAAGATGCAATATCTTTGAGGATTGGCTGATTATAATAAATGTTGGCAACACAGACACCAGATGCGATCGCCATAATCAGTACCTGGACTTTAGTTAATCCGCTACTTGAGATTTGTTTTTCCATTTAACCTAAAATTTATACAGGAAAAAACTGGTTTACATTACAGCTAAAACCAGGTAATAGCGGAGAAATTATATTATCACTACTAAATAAGGTGGCTACCAATTTAAGTTGACTTTGTTCGCGTTGATAGACCTCTAGTTTACGCGATCGCCAATCAGCAATCCAATATTCTTTTACTCCTCTGGAAGAATAAAGTTTAAGTTTCGCTTCCTTATCTCGTCTTAGGTCTTCGTTGCTAGCAGACAAAACTTCGACTACTAAATCTGGTGCGCCAGTTAAATGTCCCGCTTCATCCAACATTACCGCCAAGGTTTCCTTTGTAGCCCAAACTACATCAGGAATCACATTATCTGATTCTGAAAACAAAACGCCGGGGTTGATTACAGTTTCTCCTAAACCAGTAGACTCTGACCAAATGTTAAGCTGTTGGAAAATTTTGCCACAAGTTTGCTGATGTTTAAAGTGAGGTGTCCTGGTCATAAATAATTCTCCATCAACTATCTCGTAGCGCGTCCCCTCATTTTCTGGGAAGAGTTCCACATCATGAATTGTCCAGCGTACTCCTGTATTAAGCATCTGACTCGTTAGGTAACTCCTTTAATCTTGCTTTTGTATTTTAATAAAATAGAATTCATCATTCATACTAACTGATTCTGTATTCTGTGTTCTTCTTTAATCATCACTTGCGATTGTCGCGCCGCCACTTACACCGTACTAAGCGAATTTCATCAAAAGTGTAGCTTTCACCTAATTGTTCTTTAATGGGAGTGAGGGAAATGTCACCGAGTACTTCTAAAACTTGCCAAATTTTTTGTTGATGTTCTAAAGGTACTAATTGATTTAAATCAACTGGCTGATTTTTCTCAATTAGTTTTTCTAAATGATTGCTAACTGTTGCCGGACTAAGGTTCCGCTTTTTGGCAATTTGAGTGATATTTAAACCTTGTTGATGTAATTGTAATGTTTGTAATTCGGTGTAAGAAGAAGATGATTTGGGAGAGGATACGGAAGTAGCAGATTTATTTTGCAAACCTTTTTCTTGGCGGTAGGCGCGAATTTCTGTAATAAACTTTTCGCCATATTGAGCGAGTTTATGACTACCAACACCAGAAAGTTTGGCAAATTCAGTTAAGTTTTGGGGTTGCACCTGTACCATCAATTTTAAAGTGGAATCGTGGAAGATGACGTAAGGTGGTACAGATTGCTCATCAGCCAATTCTTTACGTAGCGATCGCAACTTCTGTAATAATATTTCTGCTTCTTCTGCTTTTTCACTCCCCTGTTCCCAGGTAATCTTTTGGACTGTGGTTACAGCTAGCGAAACTGTGCGTTGTTTTCGCATTACTTCCCAACTGTGGGCATTTAGTTTTAAAACTGAGTAACCATCGCTAGTTTGTTCTATTAACCCTTGATGTAAAAGCGATCGCCCCAACATTCGCCATTCATCTACAGTTCTATCTTTACCAATACCGTAGGTGGAAAGCTTATCGTGTTCGTACTGGAGAATTTTATCTTTTTTTGCCCCTCGTAACACATCAATTATGTGTAGCATCCCAAATCTTTCTTTACAACGCGCCACACAAGATAAAAACTTCATGGCTTCAACTGTCCAATCTTGCATGGGTTTGGGATGACGACAATTATCACAGTTACCGCAATTCCCAGGAAACCTTTCGCCAAAATAACCCAGTTGAATCGTTCGCCGACAATCAGTGCCTTCAGCGTAATCGATCATTTGCCGCAGTTGTTGTTTAGCAATCAACTGTTCTTGAGGGTCAGTTTTTTGATCGATACTCCATTCAATTGTTTTAACATCACCAAAGCTGAAAAATATTGTACACCGAGATGGTTCTCCGTCTCTACCTGCCCTACCCGATTCTTGATAATAACTTTCTATATTTCTAGGCATATCAAAGTGAACTACCAGCCGCACATCGGGTTTATTAATTCCCATACCAAAGGCGACTGTTGCCACCATCACCCGGACATCATCTCGAATAAATCGCGTTTGATTACTACTACGTTCCTCATCAGTTAATCCGGCATGATAAGGCAGAACACCAATCTTATCATTTTGTAGTTTAAAAGTTAGTTCATCAACTTTTTTACGAGTTAAAGAATAAATAATTGTCGAACCTTCTGTTTCTCGAATTAGTTCTAATAATTCAGCGTAAGCATATTTAGTTTTAGGACGAACTTCGTAATAAAGATTTTCACGGTTAAAACTGGCAAGATGGATGCTTGGTTGCTTTAATCCTAATTGTTGAATGATATCACTACGGACGCGATCGGTTGCTGTGGCGGTGAGAGCGACGGTAGGAACATCAGGATAGCGTTTCCGCAGAGATTTCAACTGGCGATATTCTGGACGAAAGTCATGTCCCCATTCCGAAACGCAGTGCGCTTCATCAATAGCGAAGCTAGAAATACCGATTTTTTCTTTAACTAAATCAAGAAATGGGAGAAACCTTTCACTGAGGAGACGTTCAGGGGCGACGTATAGTAATTTTACTTTACCACTGAGGATAGCTTCTTCCCGCGATCGCACCTTGTAAGCATTCAAACTGCTATTGAGAAATGTCGCGTTAATATTATTATTTCGCAGTGCTTCTACTTGGTCTTGCATCAAAGCAATTAACGGCGACACCACCACCGTTAATCCATTTTTTAACAATGCTGGTAGTTGAAAACACAGAGATTTTCCCCCACCAGTCGGCATCACAACCATTAAATCTCGATTTTGCAGCGCATCTTCGATAATTTGCCGTTGTCCGGGGCGGAATCTGTCGTAACCGAAGTGATATTTTAGCGCTTGTTCGAGATGGGGATACTGAAGCATAGCGATCGCTTTTTCGGGGGCTGTCTGCGTGAGTAGTTATGAAGATATCAGGATTTTAACTCACATCATCGGCAGCTTTGGTCACACCTGCATTTCTATTGGCGATGTCTACGACGGGCTACGCCTACGCTTGATTTTCAAGATTGTCGCTACAAGATTAGCGATCGCACTTATACATATCCACCTGTTCCTCTGAATTATCTTCACAAAGTTGGGTAAACAGTATCTCCAGCTTTATGTAAGTTGATCTGGTGTCCTCTGTTTATTCTAACTTTGGTATCTGTGGGAAATAGCAAGTTCGCAGCTACATCCTGTTGCCGAGTGTCAGGGAAGTCCAATGCGATCAGTGTCCGTACATGCGAGGGTGGCATCCAATTCGGAAACATGGTACTACTTTTTGTGGCAGTACCATTACTCCAGCGCCACATCAGATTGTGGACTTTAGTCGCGGAACCTTGAATGCTCACTTGCTGAATACCATTTGGTAGGCCACCGTTGGTATAAGCGTGAAGACCTACAGGACTGGCTGGGTTTGGTAATCCACCGCTAACCGGTAGCGCATTAAAAATGTGCCCATCGAGGTTGGCTTTAATGTTGTTGCTCAAAAGAGCAATGGTTTTTTGTGCCCTAGCCCCTCTTCTATGCTTATCACCTCTTTTTTGCTCATTTTTTACAGTTTGAATCATCCCCTGTAAAGCCCCACCATTTTGCTGCACCATCGGCTTCATTTGCAATTCTTCTTCCTCTTCAGGCAAAGACTCGCGCTGAAGTTTATCGCTCTGTGGCTGATGAATACTTTGCACAACCTGACGTGCTGTTTCGTCTGCCTCTTGCTCGTACTTATCTCCAGGTTCCCCAATTGTTAGCTTTGCCTGAATTGGTGCTGCTATATGTGGTCTTCTTAGTGGAATATTGGCAAAGTTATGACCAAATCGAGTTGCGTGTTCCAGTCGAGAATTCAATAATCCATCCATCTTGGCTTGCAGCACAGTCAGCCTTTCCTGTCCCTCTGGCGTAATCTTGCCATATTTTGCTTGTAATTCCAGTCCAGTTGCCTCAATACTTTGTTCTGCAAAGGTAATATCCTCTATGTCTGTTTCTGTCACTGGTGCAACTGATGCTTTTTGAACTTGGCTACCAAACGGTCTATAGGCCAATTTAGGATTTTGTTCTGCTGCATGGGAATTGCTATTGATAGATGAGGAAGTCTTTGACAATTTCTTATTCTGCATTGTTTTTAGAAGTTATTAATTTGCACTTAACCAGGTATTGAGCTTTCGGTCTACTGAAATTGGGTAATAATTTTATCGAAAGAAACATATATTTAGTACTGCATAAAATTATTTTATTAATTGGCAAATATATTCATCTATCCACAGATACAGAGTTCTATTTCACCAATGCAAATTTCATTAATAAGTTGAAAATATTTTAATTCGTATCGTCCAAAAAATAAATCTCTTGTGGGGTGATGGTAATCTTGCCATTAGCTGTGCAAATTAAATGCACGACAGCTTACTACAAAATTCAAAATCCAAAATTTAGTCAGCATCCACCTAAGCGAGAATTTGCAGTTATTACTTTGCCTTGATGTCCTACTTGGGTGCATTTTAACTGTGATTCTAAAGCATCAATCTTTCGTAAAAGCGACACTCCCCACACTATAGAAATCACCAACTTGATTGTCATACCCGCTAGCAAGAGTGTGACTATTGTAGAAGTTTTCTTTTGTTGAGCTAATCTTTTTTGTTGTTCTGCAAGTCGTGCTTCAACTTCTTTGGCACGTTCGGCTTCTAATGCTTGTTGCATTTCTCGCCGATCTAATTCTTCACTAGCAGCTAAAAATCGATAATCTAAGTTGCTCAAGCTTTTGCCATGTGCCCAGGTTTGGGCATCAATCAAGGCTTGTCCGCGCAATAAGCGAGATTTATCATTTTCTTTTGAGGCTATCCACGCATTGAAGGTTTCATAGTAGGGGCGCAAGTAAGCTAATTTTTTTCCAACCCATTCTAAGTTGAAAACTTCTTCATAAATTCGGTTTTTAATTTGGAGAAAACCTTGCTTTTTAATCACCAAGCCAGACAGCAATAGTTCTACTTGTTCTCGACTATCATCGGCTGCTACTTCCACTCCTTGGAGGATTTGCTGATAAATTCCTAGCAATCTGGCGGCGATTTGTTCGTTTCTGAGGATGCGATCGCGAATTGTCCGCAAATGCTCCGGTTCATCTTGTGATTCCCATTGATCGATAATGTGCGATCGCACCACATTTTCTATCCAAAATTCTTCTGTACCAGGGGGAATTTTTAACTTTCTACCCACATCATCTTGAGATAGACTGACAAGTAACCGACACAGCTTTTGAGTCAGAAATGGTTGCCCTTTTGTCCAAGCTAATACTTCCTTTAAAACTTTTTGGGGATGATTGTCTTTAATATCCAGTCCTAAAGATAGTGGTTGAGCTTCTTCAAATGTAAAACCATTTACTCGAATAGCTTTACCAAAATTAAACTTCGTAATGTGATTTTGATATAAAATTAAGTCTGAAGGTGTAGCAACACCGAAAATTGCAAATGTAATCCGCTCATACTCTGGATCAATCGCTCGTTGATTATAACAAAACCGAATCAAGCTAAAAAAATCATCCACAGAGAAATCGAGACCGAGAATACTATCAATTTCATCAATAAAAATGAATAGCCTTTCGTTAGGAAACTGAACTAACAGAATTTCTGAAATAAATCGACTAAGTTTCTGAGCCAAAGAAATATCACTTTTTTCTTGCCACCAAGTTTTTAAATTGACTTTTCCTAACAGTTTAAAACCTAGCCACAAATCGCCTACAACTCCCTTATACCACTGTTCTGGAGTTATATTTTCGCAACCAATATTAGTCATATCAATGGTGACACATCTAAAGCCTTCTTGTTGCAAGCGATGCTTGGTTTTTACCATCAGTGAAGATTTGCCCATTTGCCTACTACTTAGGATGTAGCAAAATTCACCCTGCTTTAAGGCTTCGTAAAGTTCCACATCCGCTTTGCGCTCAACATAGCTAGGAGCGTCACTGGTTAAAGTGCCACCAACTTGATATCGATAACTGTTCATTTGATTTAAAATTTTAAATTAGTTCTCGTTCTTAATAAATAAATTTCTATCGGGACAATTGTTGAAGAAGAATTCAGAAGTCAGAATGAAGACGCGACGCTCGAATACTCGCTAACGCTGCGCTATTAGTGTGGGATTCAGACCCGTGACTGATTGTTCGCGCTTGCGTCTCGTAGAGAAGACCACTAAATCTTTGATTTAGTGGGGGTCTTAAACCCCTGTATTCATCCACTCTTTCGTTCAAAATTCATTCTGAATTCTGGCTCCTGACTCCTGAATTCTGTTTCGATAAAATTCATATTAAGAACGAGAATTACTTATTTTGATTATTTATCTTTCAACAGTCTACCAGAACTATTACTATCCTGAGTGCTTTCCAAGCTGTTGACTAAAGTAAAGGCGATATAACTCACACATAACATGAGCTTGATTACCGTTGAGTTTAACCAAACCCATACTTTCTAGCTTATAAGCAGCGATCGCGTCTAGCTCTACTTTTTCATCTGTTGCAATTACCTGTTGCATAGCTGACATTAATTTTGGGTCTTTTTGCAGTAAGCTCAACAGTTCCCGTAAATGCTGACTGTAAATTCCCACTGGTGTAGATGCAGTTTCTAGTAATACTTCTAATGTCATTTCCTCCTGACATAGATGATAAAGCGCAAGGCTCACCAAATAAGGATGTCCTCCTACCATTGCTTGTAAGGGTGCAAGGCGTTTTGCCCCTTCGGAGTCGGCTGCACAATTTAGTCCATAAGACAATGCTAAATTCTGTACCTGATTGAGAGTCAATGGTGGGAGCGTAATTGTGATCCCAACATTGAAAGGCGATTGGTTAAGCTTTAGTGGAATATATATTTCTGTGGTGTGAACTACCACCATCCGTAGTTTTTGCCAGATTTGATCCTGCTTTGCTTGTTCGTGCCAAAATCGCAGCATTGGCAAAAAATCTTGGGCAATATTGGGATGTTCAAAAACTCGATGAACTTCATTCAAAGCCAAAACTAGAGGACTATTATCAATGTATTGCAGTAGATATGCTTCAAAATAGATTTTGCAGCTTACCTTGCTGCCCATTTCCGTGTCCCAAAAATCATCTAGAGAGGGAAGAAGATTTAACTGTCTGCTGACATTGACACAAAACCAACGCAAAAATTTATCAAGAGAAGCAAAAACGTCTTGATCGGCTTCTTGAAAGTCCAAATAGACAATTTGATAACCTTGCTCTCTAGCATAAGCAATCATCCGATTGAGCAGCGAACTTTTTCCTGTCTTTCTAGGTGCTTTGATTCGGATTAAGCAACCAGGGTATAAAATCTCATTACAAACAAGTTCTTCCAGAGGGGGGCGGTTGATGTAAAGAGGAGAACCCAGTGGTACGGGGCCGCTAGGAAATTCAATTTTGCTTGCTGAAAATGAGTCTGGAGACACCATTTCTAAATTAGATTTTTCATTAAATTCTTGTTGGCTCTGATTTTCCCGATCGCCTATTTTTTCTTGTAGGTATTTCTTCAAGGCTAAATGCAGATTTTTTTTGGTTATTTTTTTTCCAAGTGCGATGGAAAGGTCTTGCCACAACTCAGAGCCAACTTCTTTGATGTAATTGTCGCGGTAGCCTGATTCCTCTGCCATTTCACCATAAGTTTTGCCCAACCACGACTGAGACAGCACAAAGCACTGAATGGAAGCAAGAGGCTTGTCTTGCAGAATTGTTTCTACTGCTTGCAGAATATCTTCCACGGACATTAAAGTTTAAACAATTACTAGATATAGTTATCTATTTTGATCTATTAATAATATACAACCGAATAAATACTTAAAAAAAGAAAAATAAATTTCTAAGAATACAGTTTTTTAAACTATAATTTAATATTGCTTACTTAAAAAATCTTGCTAATTTTTAAGCAAGATTAGGGAAAGTCAAGTATTAAACTAAGCGGATTTGGTTTTAGAAAAGTTAGAAAGACATCACTTTTTCAGTGCCAGAGTCAAACCATCTGCGATCGCTACTAAACTCAGACTAACTCGCTGGTCTTGATGCAGCTTTTGATTAAAGGCACGAATCCTTTTAGTTCTATTATCCTGTACTTGGGGGTCGGCAACCCTGCCTGACCAAAGAACATTATCGATCGCAATTAGTCCCCCCGATCGCACTAATTGCAGCGATCGCTCATAATAAGCATCATAGTTGCTCTTGTCTGCATCGATGAAAGCAAAATCAAAGGTTTCCGCCTCTCCCGTTGCCAATAACCGATCTAAAGTCTCCAAAGCTGGGGCAATGTGCAGTTGAATTTTATCTGCCACTCCAGCTTGCTGCCAATAACGCCGAGCGATCGTTGTAAATTCTTCACTCACATCACAAGCTACCACCTTCCCATCGCTCGGTAACGCCAAGGCTACCACCAGGGAACTATAACCTGTAAATACCCCAACTTCCAAAGTTTTTTTCGCTCCTAGCAACTGCACCAGTAACGCCAAAAATTGCCCCTGTTCAGGAGCAATCTGCATTCTACCTACTGGATGCTGGGCTGTTTCTTGCCTCAATTGGGTTAAAATTTCTGGTTCTCGGAGAGAGACTGATAGTAAATAGTCATAAAGGTTTTGTTCGAGTCCTAGTGTTTGAGTGGTCATAACGTGCGTTTTTCTTTTACCTAAATCTCACACACTAATTATCTGTTTTTTAGGCTTAAAGCCCTTACCAATGACAAAGGACAAATCCCGGATTTCTCACGATACTGTAGGCAGGGGAGTGTGGGGAGTGTGGGGAGTGTGGGGGGTAAGACTTCTTCCCCATCCTCCCACACCTCCCACACCTCCCACGCCTCCCACACCTCCCACACCTCCCACGCCTCCCACACTCCTAGATTTCTCACAAGTGAGAAATCTAGGAAATGACAGCCTTTACCAGTTAGCTTTAATTGCGCCGACCGACTTATCATCTGGAATAAAGCTCGGCTGTTGTGTAAGAACTTCATAGCTCGAACTTTCATGACTTAGAGGTTTTTCTAATGCCTATCGATCTATTAAGCCGTAAAAAAACTCATTTTGTCTTGTGGCGTGTCGGTGCTTCAGAACTAGCTCCCACTCTCTACATTGGTAACACTACTCCCGAAAGCCCAGACAGATTAGCTCAATTTAGAGAAATTCCGCTTCATCAATCAGCAGAATTTCCAGAATTGTGGGAAGTTTCGGCTAAAGAATCTGGTCTGACTGAAGGACAGGTATACTTTTACTGGTTTAAAGTCCGCAACTCAGACCCCTACGCAGCTGCCAATGCTAACCAAATTCTCTACTGTACAGATCCAACCGCGACAACTGTAGATCGGCGCTTTCCTGCACCAACGCCGTCAGAATCAGGAGGCGTTAATAGCTTCGATCCGGCAAGCGTCGTGCTTTATCAAAATGGGACGTTGATTCCCTGCGATCCCGAAGGGCAAACTGTAAATTGGGAAGGCGATCCTCCTTTAGAGACACTGCCAACCAATAATCAACTGGTGATTTACGAATTACCGACCCGATGGACAAAGATTAACCCAAATGGATTGATTGAAGAAGGAGTCGGGACATTTCGTGACGTACTGGCACTGTTAATACCAGAAGCGATCGCTCCTACTTTTCCCATGCTCACCGCCTTGAATAACCGCGCTCATCTTGCGGAACTGGGAATCAACGCCTTAGAACTTCTGCCACCAGAAGACAGCGATGATAATCTCAATTGGGGCTATGGTACAGCAAATTATTTTGCAGCAGATTTTGACTTAGGCCGTCCAGATAGCCAGTCAGCACCGACTGCTTCAACTGATTTAGCTAATCTGATTAAAGCCTGCCATCAGCAAGGGTTGCGCTTTTTTGTTGATGTGGTCATGGCATTCTCGCGGAATAATCCTTACCATAACGTTAATTTTTTGGAATTTTACATCAAATGGGCCAGTGGCGATCCAGAACAAGGGTCAAGAGATGGCTTTGGTGGAGATTTATTTAAGTACAACTATTGGGTAGAGGGCTATAATCCCATTACTGGGCAAAAGTCATGGCTTGTGCCAGCCCGTGAATACTTAAAAGCCCATATTGCCCACTGGTTGGAATATTATCGGGTTGATGGTCTGCGGTTGGATAGCGTGAACAATATTGCCAACTATGACTTTTTGCAGGAATTTAAGGATTTTGCCCGCACCCTTTGGGACAAAAGAGGCGGAAGTGGCGTTAGCGAAGCGGTAGCGACGTTAGGAGCGTCTCGCTTTCTCGTAGTTGGCGAAGAGTTGAGTGTACCCTTATCTCTCATCCAACAAAATCGTCTGGATGGACTTTGGAATGAAAAGTTTAAGCAAATCATCCGACAAGTCATTTTAGGTAAGAATGCCTGGGATGAACCCAGCTTTGAGTGGAGTATTCGCAAACTGATTGATTGCCGAAACTTAGGCTTTACAGATGGTTCTCAGGCGGTAAACTATATAACTTCCCATGATGTTGGCGGTTATGGTAACGAGCGTTTCTTTAGCTACTTGGTTAGTAATGGAATTGCTGATACTGAACCGCGTATTAAGTTAGCATTTGTTTCCCTGCTTACCTCTGTAGGAATTCCCATGATCCTGGCCGGAGATGAATTTGCCGATCAACAAGATTTGCCTCCAACAGACGATCATAAGCAAATTGACCCAGTTAACTACAGCCGTGTAAAAGATGATTGGCGGCAACGAATTTTCCAATATGTTGCGAGGTTGGTTCGCTTGCGTAAAACTTCTGATGCTTTAGCTGTGAATGATACTAAATTTATTCATGTTGACTTTAATGAGGGTAAGCGAGTTCTAGTCTGGCAACGTGGTAATAAAGCCGATCAATTAGTAGTTGTAGTGGCGAATTTCTCTGACTACGGCACTCCTCCTACTTCTGAGTACAGAGTCCCGAATTGGCCTGCAACCCCAGTTGGCAAGCAGTGGAAGGAAATTACTCAAGAACGGATAGTTCCATCAGAATGGGTAGGCAGAGAAGGCATCTTCCCCTGGGAAGCGAAAGTGTATGCTCTAGTTTAATGGTGATACCGCTCGGTAAAAATGATGTTAGGTCAGGTATGGTAAGCCAACCTGACCCAATACTGCTCGTTAAGGGCAAAAGGAATGAAAAGCATGATATATAACCCAGATTCCGCAGGTGCGCTCATAAATGCGGTATTTTTGAGAATGACCTAAATGCTTGCTGCATTTTAGAAGCATGACAGCATCACCATTAGATATCAGGGTACAGGATATTGACCACTGCGGCATAGTCGCAGGCATCTGTGATGAGATGAATCTAGTAGAACAAATTAACCGACTGTTGGGAACTCACTCTCAAGAAATCATTAGTGCAGGTCAAGTTGTCAAAGCAATGATTTTAAATGGATTAGGGTTCGTGAGTGCGCCATTATATTTGTTTGAAAAGTTTTTTGTTGGGAAAGCTACAGAGCATCTGTTAGGAGAAGGAATACGTCCAGAACACCTAAACGATGACCGTTTGGGTCGAGTATTGGACAAATTATATGAGGTCGGACTAACTGAAGTATTTGTGACAGTTGCGCTTTGTGCAGCACGTAAATTCGGGGTAAAAATGGACAGTTTGCACCTCGATTCAAGTTCATTCCACGTTGATGGTGATTACATCAACAAGGCAACACAAGACAAGGCCGAACCAGGAGGAATCGAAATTACCTATGGCTATTCGAGAGACCACCGCCCAGACCTGAAACAATTTATCATAGACTTGATGTGCAGTGGGGATGGAGATATTCCCTTGTACTTAAGAGTCGGAAACGGTAATGAATCGGACTCGGCGATGTTTGCGACCATAATCGCGGACTTCAAACGCCAATGGCAAATAGATGCTTTATTTGTTGCAGATGCCGCACTTTACACCGAAGAAAATTTGCGACAAATGAAACAATTGCGTTGGGTATCGAGAGTCCCAGCTACTCTAACTGCTGCAAAAATGCTGTTAGAAAACATACCAGAAGTTGCATTTAATAACAGCGCAATGCCTGGATATCGAATTGCACCAAATTGTAGTGAATATGGTGGTGTACGACAGTCCTGGTTAGTTGTTGAAAGTCAAGCGAGAAAAGAATCTGACCTCAAGCAGTTGGAAAAACGTTTGATTAAAAAGTTATCACTTGCCCAATCTGAACTTAGGCAGTTATTAAACCAAGAATTTGCTTGCTCAAAAGATGCTCTGATTGCTGCACAACGGCTCAGTTCTAAATTACCCTTACATCAACTGGCTAATATTCAGGTTAAGGAGTTAAAAAAACATACTGGACGTGGTAGACCTAGTATTGATTCTTCCCCCACTTTTTACTACCAAGTTGATGCAACGCTAGAACCCAGGGAAATAGCTATCGACATCGAAACCAAACGCGCTGGAAGATTTATTTTAGCTACCAATGTCCTCAATATTGAAGAACTCAGCGATGACGATGTTTTACGTGAATATAAAGCACAGCAGTCTACTGAGCGTGGTTTCCGATTTCTCAAAGACCCTTTATTTTTTACTTCCAGTGTCTTCCTCAACTCGACTGAGCGAGTTGCTGCATTAGCAATGATTATGGGTTTGTGCTTGCTTGTTTATAGTCTGGGTCAAAGAGCTTTACGTCAAGCCTTAGAACGGGCAAAAAAAACTATTGATAATCAGTTGGGTAAACCAACTTCTACTCCCACCTTGCGTTGGGTGTTTCAATGTTTTATGTCAATTCATTTAGTTACCGTCGCCCAAATCAAGCAAATCGTCAACTTAACCCATGAAAGGCAATGGATTCTCCAGTTTTTGGGCGCTCCTTGTCGAAAATATTATCTTCTTTCTTAACTAACCTGCGGAATGTGGGATATAAGGTTTCCCCCCTGTAACCTTTTCCCTTTCCCCCTGCCCCGAATGGGAGGTGTGGGAGGATGAGGAAGAAGTCTTACCCCCCACACTCCCCACACTCCCCACACTCAAAAAGCCAGTTATATCAGGGCTTTGCGATTAACTTAGTGCCATTCCCCCCTGCCCCCTTGCCTCTTTTGACTTATCAGCTATGTAGATGGCAATAAACCAGCGCATAGATATTTTATATGTAGAGATATTGCATACCAAGGCTTTGCTTGAGTTACTTGCCGAAACCCTTCTAGAATTAAAACTATTGTAGGGAAATTGTATTAATAAACTTACTTTTATTCTGGGAGGTATGATGAGCCGTCCAATAATTCTTGGTATTGTCGGCGACAGCGCTGCTGGGAAAACAACACTAACGCGGGGAATCGCTCAGGCACTCGGCCCAGAAAATGTCACAATCATCTGTACAGATGATTACCACCGTTACGATCGCCAACAACGTGCAGAAATTGGCATCACTGCCCTCCACCCGGACTGCAACCATCTGGATATTATGCAGCAACACCTGTCGCTGCTACGCACAGGGCAACCAATTCTTAAGCCAGTTTATAGCCATAAAACAGGGACATTTGAGGCACCTAAGTATATCAAGCCAAGTAAATTCGTCATTATTGAAGGATTACTCGGTTATTCTACTCGTGCCGCCCGTGATTCTTACGATGTGAAAGTTTATCTTGCGCCTCCTGAAGAATTACGTGCTAAGTGGAAAGTCAAGCGAGATACGCAAAAGCGGGGGTACACACCTGAACAGGTGCTAGCAGAATTAGAAAAACGCGAACCAGACTCATCACAGTTTATTCGTCCACAAAGGCAATGGTCTGATATAGTCATTAGTTTCTATCCACCGACTGATGAAGATGATGAAAGCAATGGACACCTAAATGTCCGATTGGTACTACGTCCGACAATTCCCCATCCAGATTTCACCGTAATTACCAATTCTAGCTATGGTAATTCTGACTCAGCCATCCGCTTGGGACTAGACAGGGATATGAGCAAGCCTGTGGATGTCTTAGAAGTTGATGGTCATGCCACCTTAGAACAGGTGAATAAATTAGAGCATATTATTTGTTCTGATATGCCCCATCTCCGAAATCTTTGCGATCGCGAAAGTAATCCTGAACTGGGTAAAATTGCTGGTACAACTGGAGAGACATTGCAAAGTTACCCCCTAGCTCTCACCCAGCTAATCATTACCTACCACATGCTCAAAGCAACGCAAATTTATCAATAATCAGGGAAGATGGAGGGGTTTTGCGAGTTTGCGATCGCGTATAGTGTTGGGCTGTTGAATTATGCGATCGCACTATACTTATGCTACTCAAACTTTAGATATTGCTCATGATTGTGGCTTGACGGGGGCTTGCAGCAGTTCAATATTTCTAATCTCAAGAATGCCACTACTCTCAAATTGCACACTAATTTGAACTTTGGCAGCATCGGCTTCTTTTTTAAAATGGGCACGCGCTTCGTAAGACTTAAAATTTTCCGTTGGTGAAACTCCTGTAGACCATGAAGTTGTTCTCATTTCACCCCATTGTCCTGGTCTACGTAAACCTAAACTCACTTTAATTGGTTTTTCTGTGTCTAGCGCTTTCGCGTTAAATTGACAAGCAAGAACACACTCTTGGACATCGGGCGATGCAACTTCAAACAAGATGACATTTCGCAAAGGATCTGTACTAATCATTAACTGCTGAGTATTGTCGTCATAGGCTTCAATTCGCCAGCTTTCTCCGACAATTGCAATACCTCCCCTTGTCACTGTGGAATCGGCAGGTGTGAATCGACGAATCAGCACAAATGGCTCTGTGGGTTCAGGAATGCCAAAGCGCTTTTGCAAATCGTTACCGACTTCTTGAATTTTAGAGTCAATGAAACCTTTGAGATTGTTGAATATATCGTCAAACATAGCGATCGCCCTAAATCATATTATTTTTAGTTTTCCCTTTGAAAGTTGCAAATGAAATTACCCATATAACCTTACCAAGGTTAAAGATTTTCTCAAATAAAGGTGATTTTGACAGCAAACGAGGGATAACTAAGGATAGTTTGATGCGTGGTGACGATTTTCTTAGTTTATGACCTATTGCCTCAGAATTGCCGACCTACCTACAAATGAGCGTCCGCGTGAGCGATTAATGACGCATGGTGCCAAAATTTTAGCCACAGCAGAGTTAATCGCAATTCTTCTAGGCACTGGTCAAGGTCCAGGAAAACTATCTGCTGTGGGTTTGGGACAATTTATTTTGAGCGAATTAGGCAAACACCAACGCGATCCTTTGGCAGTTTTGCGAGAAGTTAGCCCCGTAGAGTTGATGCAAATTTCTGGTGTTGGCCCAGCGAAGGCAACAAGTATATTAGCAGCAATTGAATTGGGCAAACGCGCCTTTCAATATCGACCGAATGACGGAACATTGATTGATAGCCCCCTTGCTGCTGCTGCTACCCTCAGTCAAGATTTGATGTGGCAGACACAAGAACGTTTTGCAGTGGTGCTATTAGATGTTAAGAATCGCTTGCTGGGTACGCAAGTAATTACCATTGGCACAGCAACCGAAACCCTGGCCTCTCCGCGTGATATTTTTCGGGAAGTTATTCGTCAAGGCGCAACGCGGATAATAGTTGCCCACAACCATCCTTCTGGGAACCTTGAACCTAGCCATGAAGATATAGAATTGACGCGCCAGTTGTTAGCAGGGGCGCAGCTTTTGGGCATTCCGGTACTAGATCATCTGATTTTGGGTAATGGCAATCATCAGAGTTTACGGGAAATAACAACCTTGTGGGATGAACATCCGCAAGGGGATTAGTAGAAAAAGCAGGGAGCCTCAATCTACAAAACATCCTCAAGCATAGATGCTAATTCTTTATTTAACCGACCAGACTTAACAAATTCTGCATAAGTAGGGCTTGCTGAAAAAAAAGAAAAGGTTACATTCTCTAGATTCTCAGACCAAAGAAGTATATTCAGGTGCAAGACTTGAAGGTAGAATAGCCCAAAATGCTTGCATCACAGTGGTTATTCCCAACACAGTGTATCATTGTTAACTACGTACCGAAAAGAAGAATCAACTCCAATTCCAGCAGAAAGTTTTGAGTTTCCATTTGAGGGAAAGTTATCATCAGATAATCGTTGGGTAATAATGACCGATTTAATACCCTGGACAGAATTTGAGTCGGAATATTCTGCCGGATTCTCCGCAGAGATAGGGGCACCAGCAAAGTCATTTCGGATGGCGTTAGGTGCATTAATCATTAAAGAGAAACTAGGTATAAGCGACAGGGAAACAGTAGAACAAATCAAGGATAATCCTCAATACTGCTCGGTTAAGGAGAAATAGAGGGTAAAACAAGGAAGATTTTGTTCGCGTAAACTGTCCGCGAACAAAATAAATAATTAGACTTACTTTTTCTCTTTGAGGCTATCGTACAAGTCCACCCAATTTTGACGAAGAGAGTCGATGCACTCTGTTAAGTAATCGATTTGGGTTCTTCTAGCCACAGAAAGAACAGCATTAATATGGGCAGAGCTTCCAGCCTTACCCAAATGCTTGTATTTGCTCAATTTGTTAGGTTGAGTTGTGGAAAAAATTGGTTTGGTTGCATGTAACTTATAGTACCAGTAAGCTTGCTTTTTCCCGCGTGCTTGGTAACGCAAAACGCAACAACCAGGTGGTGCAACTTCCCCCGAAGTCTGAATTTGTTGAATGGAGAGTTGTAACGTCGCAATGGCTTGTTGTATGAGTTCGGCTCTAGAAATAATGTCAGAGTCAACCATCTGGCAAAACAAGAGTGCTTATGGTGATCGCAGTGTTCGCGTATTGATTACGAGAACAAGTCCGAATTTAGTTTATATTATTTTACAGCCAAAATTAAACGTAAGTACCGTCTTGTTAATGTCACTTGTTAACTTTGAGGTTCAACAGCCATACATTACCCCAAGCCAATTACTTCTGGCAATGGATAAAGTAATTCCATCTCAAACCATAACGAACGCAATTATCAGTACTTCTTCTGTTGGACAACGACAACGAATACTTCCGACTCATGTAGTTGTGGTTTTGGTAATAGCCATGAGTTTTTGGTCATCGGACTCTATTGTATCGGTGTTCAAAAATCTGATTCATGGTTTCGCCAGTTTACGCATACCGGAATTAATACGTTTTAAAACACCAACTTCTTCATCAATTACCGAAGCACGGCAACGAACCGGAGCATCTGTAATGACACGTTTGTTTGAGATGGTTGCAAAGCCATTAGCAACGCCTTTAACACCAGGTGCTTTTTGGGAGGGTTAAGAATAATGGCTGTAGATGGGACAGTAATGGACATTCCTGAGACTCAAGAGAATGCCAGAGTATTTGGTTATCCAGGTTCGCGTCCTGGTACATATCCAGCATTTCCTAAAGCCAGATTAGTTTTTTTACTAGAAGCAGGGACTCATTTAATTACTGATGCATTCATTAGTCCTTATCGAATTGGTGAAAGAAAAGGAGCTTTAAAATTATTACGAAGTGTTAGTGATGGGATGTTGCTGATGTGGGATAGGGGACTACATTCATTCAAGATGGTTAATGCTGCAATTAAACAAAAATGCCATATTCTTGGACGTGTACCAGCCCACGTTAAATTCGAGGTCGTTCAAACTTTTGACGATGGTTCTTATTTGTCTTGGATTGGACCTGATGGTCAATCTAAAAAGAAGGGTGCAACCCGAATACCCATCCGTGTAATTGAATATGTTGTTGAAGAGAATGGGATAGAAAAAGTTTATCGTCTGATTACTGATTTGATGGATATTACAATTTTCCCAGCTTTACTTCTAGCGACTGAGTATCACCAGCGATGGGAAGCAGAGAATACTTTGGATGAATTAAAAGTTCATCTTTTAGGGCGAAAAACTCTTATCCGCTCGAAAAATCCTCGTGAAGTAGTCCAAGAAATTTATGGCTGGTTACTGGGACATTACTGTATACGTTGTTTAATGTTTCAAAGTGCTGAAAAAGTAGGATTATCACCATTACGTCTAAGCTTTACTGGCAGCCTGAGAGTGGTTAGACGCGCTATCCCTTTGTTCCAGATTGCAATAGAAATGTTCCCAGATATCAATGTATTTTTTAGCTGGTTAATTTCGGAAATAAAAGATTTAAAAATTCCACCACCACAGCACAGAAGTAATCCCAGAGTCGTCAAGAAAACTCGCTCAAAATTTCCGAGTAAAAAACGATGTCATAGAAATAATGGCACTCCTCGACAACTATTATCCTTTCAAATTTTCAGGAAAGCAAGTTGAATACATCTATTATTTAGGCGATACCGTAAATTGTTCATTCTCAATTTATAGTTCAACAGGTTAAAAATCTTCTCAGCAATTGACAATTAAATTTTTCGAGAGTGCCTTTAGGTACAAGCAACGTTTTTAGCTGTTTTTGTTCTCGTAAATCATACGCGAACAAATTATGATTTATTCCACTATCTATTTTTCCTTAACCGAGCAGTATTGCGATTAATTCAACTTGGTACTATTCGTCGTGGCGCACCAGTACTGACTTTACGTCTAATTGAAATAAAAGTCGGTAAAACTAGCTATTCTTACATTACTTCTGTCCTAGACCCGCAAATATTACCTCCCTACGTTGTTGCTGACTTATATCGGAAAAGATGGAGGATTGAAGAAGCTTTCTATGTGGTCAAACGTTTATTGGGACTTTCGTATTTATGGACTGGTTCTATTAATGGTGTGAAGTTACAAGTGTGGGCAACTTGGCTCTTTTATGCAGTATTGGTTGACTTGGGAGATGCGGTTGCAGACGAATTATCTCTGCCATTTGACCGCATTTCTTTAGAGATGATTTTTCGTGGTTTATATCATTTTAGCGTCGCCTATGACAAAGGTAAGGCGGATGACCCAATTCAGTACTTCGCTGCCAAAGAAAATCAAGATTTAGGAGTAGTTAAAGCCCTGCGAAAACCAGTCTCCAAGCTGGATTTATCGCCTTTTCCCGCACCCTCTTGACAAAAGTGCAATCACTCTAACCTCTCACTGATGCTTTTAGACAGACCTTGCTTAAATAACTAGTCAACTCAAAAGAATTGCTTTTTTATGACTTTTTCAGCAAGCCCTACTTATGTAGCGACTGTCTTGAATGTCAAGTGCGATCGTTAACAAAAAAGTGGGACTCTTAACATTGACGCAACTGGGGAACGCTGCGCTAGATTCTGCGGTGGCTGGTACGGGCAAAAAGACTTGTGGCTCTTGGTTAAGATGGTAGCAGCCCGCACCAGCCACTCCGCTTCGCCGCAGAATCTTCCCCAGTTCCTGGATTTCCGGTGGAGATAGAAAAGAGCATAAAAAGTTGACCCAAATGCCGCAATGGGATGATCGGGGGGATTATTCCAAAGTATAAAAACGTTGAGTTTTTATTAAGCGTTGGCAATGGGTTGTAAGTTGTCAGTTACACGCCAAGGCAAATTATCTCGAACCATTGCATTTAGAATGACTAACATTTTATGAACGCAAGCAGTGAGAGCTAATTTTTTCGATTTACCACGTTCGACAAGGCGCTCATAAAAGGCCTTGATAACCGGATTATGACGCATAGCAACAACAGCACCCATATAAAGAGAGAGTGGCACGAACATGAGCGCGACCGCCATTAATCATGCGCTGACCTTTGTGTTGACCACTATCATGATTAATTGGTGCAACACCAACTAAGCGAGAAATTTGTTTGGCAGTTAGCTTCCCTAGTTCTGGTAAATCCGAAACCAGAGTTGTCGAAATTACTTGACCAATACCAGGAGTACTTTTAAGTAAATTAACTTTATCAATCCATTGAAGATTGTTTTGCGTCAATTCGGCAATTTTTTGATTGAGTTGTTTGAGGTGTTCTTCCAGGTATTCAATATGAGCCTCAATATCTGCCAAGGCTTGTCCACGAGTGCGTGAGCGGCGATTCTTTTCGGCTGTCTGCATCTCCACTAATTGTCGTCTGCGACTAATTAATTCCGATAATTGACGCGCCGTTTCGGATTGAATGGCTAAAACTTGGGGTTTCATCGCTTCGCCAAAATGTGCCAATATTTGTGCATCAATGGTATCAGTTTTGGCTAGCTTACCCGTAGCCTTAGCAAAATTTCGTCCTTGACGGGGATTAATTAATGCTACTGGTAAAAGTGCTGCAAGGAACTTGGATTACTAGTTCAGTTTCTAATCCTCCGGTTGCTTCTAGTACAATCAGATTTAAACTATAGGATAAGAGTAGATCCACTAGATTTGATATTTCTGATTCTGTATTTGCCACAATCATAGCTTTACCCAGAGGACGGATATAAACATCTAATGTGGCTTTACTCACATCAATACCTACCCATTGAGCAATATTTTCCATATTTCACTCTCACGGATTGTGTTTGTTATAGTTGATTCTCATCCCCTTGATTACACTCATCCTTGCCCGATACGGATTGTATAATCTAAATATCAGTATTTAAATTTTTGCCCCTGGCGACTGTTCGAGTTCTGTCAAAGAGATTGTTGTAGTGACCCATGCTACAAAGCGGTCTTTCTTGACCAAGGTTAGGACGGTCTACTACTCTTTCTAAGATACAAGGTTGGGTGGAGTGAAACGCAACCCAACATTATAGCGGTTATTAGTCTAGTTCAGTACACTAGAAGAGAGCAATTCTACTGATAATTGGTGGCGATGAAAGCTTACTCTCTCGACTTGCGCCAGAAAATTGTTGATGTTTATGCCTGCGGTGACATTTCCCAACGAAAACTGGCTAAAAACTTTGGAGTCACCTTAAGTTTTGTGCAAAATTTACTCAAACGCCATCGAGAATTGGGCACGATAGTCCCCAAGGTGCGGATTGAGCAGACACCAACAAAGTTGAATGCCGAACAGCTCGAAATTCTGCGCCAGCTCGTCACAGCACAGCCCGATGCGACGTTAAGCGAATTGCGGGAACGACTTTACGAGAAAACAGAGGTCTTAATTGGGGTAGCCACGGTGAATCGGATGGTTCGTTGGAAACTTCACCTAAACCTCAAAAAAAAGTCTCCACCCCACCAAAAAAGGCAGTGATGAAGTCCAACTAGCCCGATTTGAGTACTGGAAACTCTTGAGGGGCATACCCGTCGAAAATCTGATTTTCTTAGATGAATCGGGAGTCAATCTGTCTTTCATCCGCAAATGTGCCCGCGCCTTACCAGGAAACGAGCTTATGCTCAAAAGCCCAACCGCAAAGGAAAAAATGTCTCGGTAATTGGTGCCATTAGCTTGAAAGGATTGCTCACCCAATGGAGTGGTTTAGGTTCTATCGATGCCTTGACCTTTGATGCCTTCATCGCTCAAAAACTCATACCTCAGCTTTGGCCTGGCGCAGTCGTGCTCATGGATAATTGCTCGATCCATAAAAGTGATGAACTTGAAGCTTTGATCATCGCTGCTGGTGCTCACCTGATTTATCTCCCCCCCTACTCTCCCGATTTTTCACCGATTGAGAATTGTTGGTCTAAGATTAAGAACATTCTCCGTCGCATCGGTGCAAGGACATACCCTGATTTACTCCAGGCATTAGATGCGGCATTTGCAGAAGTGACGATAGAGAATTTACTCGGCTGGTTTACTCACTGCTGCTACTGTACTTCAGAAGACTGATAACCGCTATACCACCTTATTTATGTTGGGTTACGCGATCGCTGCACCCAACCTACAAAACTACAAAATTACGGTTCTCAAGGTAGACGAGGTTTAACTGAATTATATTAGTCTAAAATCGAGTTTCATACTGAACTTGGAATAGATTTTCATCCCCTAAATTAGTTGAGCCTCGCATCAAAATTTCATCATTGAGTCGATAAAGGACGTTATAACGGAAAGACTCATCGCTAGAAAGAGGGCGTGATAAAGAAGCAGAGAAATTTCTATTAATATTAAACACACCTTCTGCTGATAAATTCAGAACTGAAGCTGTCTTTGTTTCATTACTAGTAGTAGGGGTAGGAAATATCCGAAATTCGCTGAAACCAACAGCTTGACCGATCGCAGTAATAGTTCCTTGTAAACCACCTAAAATGGTAGAACTAGCGAAATTAGTCAGTCCTTGTCCTGCATCTGCTTGACCGAAAGAACCAAGAATCGAGCCACCTAGCAAAGCAACTATTTCTCCACGACTACGGCTAGGTTCACTCGTCAGTTCCAAATTGTCGCCCAATTCACTCGCTGGCCCGTCCACTCTTGCTTGAACGCGAACGGTACGTAAAGTACCGAAGTTAGTCGCAGAAACATCGCTGATTTCAGCAGACAATGGGGATTCCAGAATTCGGCTGTTCGTTGCTGATGCTTCCGGTACAATCGCAGTCAGCCGAACATCCAAAGTAGGGTCAAGTCCTTGGCTTGGAGTAAACCGCGCAGTTTGTTCGTAGCCTCGCGCTAAAGCAAACTCAGTAGAAAATAAGCTCAGTCGTCCACCTGTCAAACGAATCAATCCTTCAGGAAGTGGCTTGGCTAATGTACCATTAATGGTCAAGTCGCCTTTTGCCTCAAAGTTCAGTATGGGCTGACTTAATGCGGCTCCTCCTGGTACAAAGCTTAGTAGGGATTCAGTGGTAACATGAACATTGTCATCTAGACTCAACCTTAAATCTGCAAACTCTACAGGTAAATTGGGTGGAGTTGCTGCGGTGTTAGCATTATTATCTGGTTTAGTAACTCCGCTAGCGCTACTCTCTGCTGTAGTCACTGCGCTAGCGTTACTTTCTGGTGTAGGTGTAGCATTAGCGTTAACCTGTTCTCTATTTAGATTTATGACGTTAGTGTTAGCTTCTGTTGTAGCTGCTGATTTTGTCTTAGCAGTATTTCCAATAATCACTCGACCATCACTTAGCCGAATCTCTCCACCAATTACGGGTTTTAAGGCTGTTCCGCGAATTACAGCATTGCCGCCGACACCACCTTCATACAATCCTGCAAGCTTAAAGTCGAGTTTGTCTGCTATTGATATTGTCAGGGGATTCGCTGTGGCTGGTTGAGGATTGAGAATTGGCAAGATACCTGATGCAGTTATTTGCCCTTCATTGTAAAGAGCTTGAATGTTGTTAACACTCACCGTACTACCATTAAATTGTGCTGTCCCTGTTACATTCGTTAGGGGTTCAGATAAAGCTTGAGCGCTAATAGTTGCATTGTTAACTGTGGCGTTTCCATTGATAATTGGTTCGTTTAAAGTACCCTGAACGTTTAAATTTACTTTTCCTTGACCGTCTACCCAAGTTACTTGATTATTGGTAAACAGATTTAATAGTGCCAATCCTTCATTGTTCACATCGGCGTTGATGCTGATTTGATTGGTATCTGGTTGCACCTCGGCAAATGGTAACGGCGCAGGTACGCTACCTGTAATCGTAACTGGTTGCGTTCCTGTTACTAGTAAGGTACTGTCGAAATTCAAACGAGCATTATTGTAGTCAAAGTTCACCTGTCCACTTTGTACAGGTTGCTGGTTGAGAGTTGCATTCGCCAGTGTCACATTCCCTTGCACTCTGGGATCTTGTAAACTACCTCCTAATGTGGCATCAGCATTTACATTACCAGTGATATCTATGGGATATCTTTCTATAAAAGGTTGTAAAAGTGATAAAGGTAGACTTGCTACATTCAACTTTCCAGATAGCTGTTCAGTTCCTAACTGTCCCGAAAATGCCACCAGTCCTTGATTTATCCCAATACTCAAGGGCGAAAGTGTGACGATTCCATCGGCAAAATTGCCTTGAGCAACGACTTGATTAATGGAATATTCACCCCATTTCCAGTTAGCACCTTGGAAATTAAAGCCGACATTCAACCCAGATTTTAATGAACCATTAGCTGTAATTCCGCCACTCAAAGCACCCGTTAATTCTGCAAGGGTAGGTAAAGATAAGTCTCTTTTTGCCTCTAATTGCTGTTGTTGTGTGATCGATGTTGCAATTTTTGAAAAATATGCAAGCTGTGTGAGCAAATCTGAATTGGGCAAACTGATAGGCTTGGTATCAAGTACCTCTGCTCCAGCCAACGTTGGAGGCTGCAACCCTGTGCCAAGGTCTTGAAAGTCGAAGATATTAAATGCTTGCAAAAGTCTCTCGATTCTGGCTTGGTCTAAGTTAGCTTGGAATTGAAATTGCGGGTCATTCCCTGTTTGCACATTTCCACTTAAGGCGATGTTGCTATCTCCAATCCGCAATAGACCATTAGCCAAGCTAGCAGTACCATCAGCATAATTGATGCTGCCGCGAAATTCATCTGCTGCAACTCTGGCAACACGAGGCCCTGCGATCGCAACGTCTCCCGCAACTGCATAATTATTAAGATTGACAACTAAATTTCCCGATAGTTGCCCCCCTAAAGGTTTCAATTGATTGTTCGGTAAAAAGCCCCCAATCAAAGCTATAGGAAACTGTTGGGCGTTGATGAGTAAGTTCTCTCCCTCGGTTCTACCTGTAGTAACTGCCTCATCCCGCTTGACTAAAAATGAGGTTGGACGATAATCTGCACCCAGGTTAAGCGCAATCCTGTCTTGCTTGCCGGCTAATCGCAGACTTGCTCCTTGTCCCCCTTGAAAATTCACGTTTCCAGTTAAAAGTGGGTCAAATGCTAAATTACTAACCTGGAAATTCCGCAGTTGGATATTGCCGTTAGCTTGAGGTACATCTGGAGTACCTGTAACTTTTCCATTAAAATCAAGTAGCCCCGCTAACGCTACGTCTCCAGGAACTTGAAAACCAGTATTTTTTAAGTTGAAATTCTGTGCCAGTACATTTAAATCAAATCCCGCAATTTTAGGTGCGCCTGTTGGTGGAGACTGAATTGCGATCGCACCATTAGCACTCAATCCTTGAGTACTTGCGTTTTCAACTATAATCTGCTTTCCATCCCACTGAAATTGAGCCGTTAGCGGTTTTGCCAGTAGCGCTACTCCTTGGGAAAGGCGGATTTGCCCTGCGGCGCGAATATCTGCAAGCTGGAAAGATTCTGTTGTCCCTGCTAACTGAAGATTGCTATTAAGCCGTCCTCGCAGTTGTGGTGAGAAACGATTGAGTTGAATTTGAGAAGTTTTGACAGATCCTTGCCAACGTTGTTGTGCGAGTTGACCTTGAGCCACAATTGTCCCACCTGCCACATTCAACACCGCACCTGGTAACAGGATATTCTCTCCTTGTTTGGCAACAACAACCCGTCCGGTAGTGGGATAGGTTGCTGTAGGCGCTTGCACCTGCGCTACTGCTTGCAGGTTGCTCAGAGTGCCGGAAATATTGGCATTTGCCGATACATTCCCAATGGTAATGCCGGGTGAGGATTTGTATGCTCGTGCGATCGCATCCCCTGGTAAATTTTGGGCTTGTACATTCAACGCCACCCTACCTTGAGGTGCAAGCTGAAGTTGACCACTAGCTGTTACTTGCCCTCCCACCTCTGGATTTGCTTGAACGCGAGCAACATTGACGTTTAAGGGATTACCCAGAGAACCAGAAACTTTAGCGTTCGCAGATATACCACCAAGATTCAGGGGAGTTGAAATATTGTAACCTTGAGCGATCGCATTTCCTGGTAAACCTTGAGCTTGAATACCTATATCTACTTGACCTTGGGGAGCGAGTTGAATTTGACCACTGGCTGTAATTTGCCCCCCTGTTGGCGGCGTTACCTGAACACTAGAAATATCAAGGTTCAACGGCTGTTTGCCAAGTGAGCCAGAGACTTCTGCTTTTGCCGAGACATTTCCAACTGCGATCGGTAAACTAACGCCATAGCTACGCGCTAATATATCTCCGGATACTCCGTCAACTTGAGCATTAAATCTTACGTCGCTTTTGGCTCCCAAATTAGCTTGACCGCCTCCTGTGATTTGACCACCGGCTGCGGGGACTATTTTCAAATTAGAGACAGCAAGTTGAGATGCCGTTTGAGAAACATTCAAGCGGAAATCAGTGTTGACAGCTTTGAAGAGAACGCGGTCAACTTGAATAGGTTTTGTGTTGCTTACTGTACCGCTAACAACTGGTTTTTGAAGTGCGCCTAACACCTGAATATTTGCTTGAATTTCGCCACTAGCTGGGACTGACGAATTTACATTCAATGTATCTAAAATATTTTTAGCACTAACTGGTTTTATCTGAGCAGAGACATTAAAACCAGTTTGATTATTAATTGTTCCATTAGCCAGAATGGGAACTTTGCCAAAGTTCGTACTCAAATTTTCTAAAGCAACTGTCTGACCTTGAAATGAAAATCTTCCATTAAAATTAGAAACTTGCTGAGGGATATTTTTAATTTTGGCAATGATCTGATTAGCAGTGGCCGTGCCTGTAATCGCTATATCTGACAGTTTGGGTGGAATCTGAACTGCTAAGTCAGCATTTAAATACCCTGCTTGCAAGGCAATTGGTAACTCAATCAATCGACTTATATCAGATGCTTGTAAATTTTGTGCTTGCAGCTTGAGATTAGTTTGTTGAGCCTTTAGTTGTGTCTCACCAGAGATTTTTATTCCACCTCCCCTAGCGAGTTGAGCATTGATGTCATAACCAATCCTTTGATTTTGATCAAAAAATCGGGCAACACCACCAACTTGATTTAATATTACTGAACCTTTCGGTCTAGTTGGTGCGGCGAACGGCATCAACTCTACATTTCCATCTTGAATCTGAAGTGTTTGCAACTCTGTTTGAATAGCACCTTTTCCTTCCCCAGCCTTAACTTGGGCTGTAACCCAACGACCATCTCGATCCTGTTGGATGTACACATTGGGCTGAACTAACGTTACATTTAATGTCAGTTTTCGAGTTAAGAGAACTTGCAAGGGTGAAAACTGCACATCCAAGGCTTTTGCTACCACTTGGTCTGCATCGGTGGTAGTTGCTGGTATCGATAAAGAGCTAAATCTCAAACTATAGAGCGAAAAACGTTCAACTTTCCCTACTTTTACCGGTCGCCCAAGCAATTGTTCGAGATTTTGCTGCACTAATGGCGCTAAATCCTTATATACATAGCTTCTAGCCCACCAAGCACCAACTGCAATTCCAACCAGCAAAACGACACCGAGAGCCAAACTGGTACGTCCCAAGAGGAGGAGCCATAAACGAGGATTAGATGGTTCCTGATTATTTTTTGAATTTGGAGAGCGCGTCATTATCGTTACTAGTACCAGTACTTTTTCTGGAGTGAGCCGAGAGACAGGCTAGCCGCAGTTGTATCAGCAAGTTACAAGCTATGGTTTCATAATATGAAGACTTCTGCAAGAACTTTGCGGTAAGCTGCTTATATTCTCCAGGAGAAGCTGCCCCAACGATACGCTTTGTAAATGTTTCATGTTATTCCATAATCTTGCATAATTCCTGAATATTTTATCGTCTTCAAATTTATAAACTTCGCTGGGCTTATAAGGATTATTTAGAATTTACTTGTTAAAATTTCTATTTTTAGACAGGTTTTATTGCCTGAAGTATTATTCTTCATAAATCAGGTAATATTTGAATATTAAATTACTTTGTGATCACTTCTGTATATACAACCCTGGTTAGAAAATAAACTTTTGTATAATCTAACTTAGTATAGATGACAAAAAGTAATCTTAGAGGTTGTTTTAAAAGTGTTTTGCTGTGACTTTAGGCACTTTTAGATCCCCCCTAACCTCCCTTAAAAAAGGGGGAACCAGAATCAAAGTCCCCCTTCTTAAGGGGGATTTAGGGGGATCTAAAACTATTTGATACCGACAAGAGGACTTTTTAAACATCCTCTTAGCTCGACTTTATCCAAAATTAAGAACTCTGCTTTCCTTATATCTTAGGCAGCAAGCAATTACTAACAAGATTATCGACTTATCTAAAAATTTAGGAACCTGATACCATTTCTTTGCGAGTCTGCGCCAAACCCTTTTAACTTCTTTCTTTACTTTGTGTCCTTAGCGTCCTTTGCGGTTCGTTTTCCTTTCTTGTAATTAAACATGGTTTAGCGCATCTTCATACAGAATTGGTGTGAGCTTTTAGATTACTCCATCGCCAACCCGATCATTGCTCGCTTGAATCATCAATCATTTCTGGTACTAAAGCTGGGTTACTCTTGCGTTCTTCTGGCGATTGCTCCCGAATAACATCGTCAATTCTCGCAGGGTGTTTGATTTTGTCGAGTAGTTCTGGACTTAGTTGCGACGGTTCACCTTCTGGATTCGATTTTTCAGCTTGACTAGGAACTGTTTCCTTATTCATCACTATTTCCTAAAACTTATACGCCAAGCTTAAGTCCTTCTGTGGTGAGGCATACACTATCTTGAGACTTATTTCACGCAGTGACAGGTAACAAGTTCTGTTAATCTTTGGGTTGCCGATTGTCTAAAACTCCATGAGTTTAGCAGCGATCGCGTGCCTTGTGTAGTCCAAAAAATTCAGCTACATTAAGTCCATAGGAAAACAGTTGACAAATAATTTGTACATTCGCACATTATATGTCGCAATTCGCAAATCATGTCGCAACTGCCTTTAATCCCTGAAAGCTTTATCCTGTAAGGATCATAAACTATTTACTTACACAAAATCAGAATTTGCTCAATTCGCATATTCTATGTCGCAAATCCTGTTTTCGCAAATTAAAGGTCGTTTGTTAATATTTAACCATTTCGCAAATTGTATGTCGCATTCTTGGTCAATTAATGGTACATTAGTACAATAATTATTCATGAGTGTTTTTCACTCCAATGGCAGACAAACAAATTGAATTCACGGAAGAATCAACGCAAGTCCCAGATGCTATTTTTCTTGACAAGAATAATTTTGTTGTAGATCCATCCCAAATTATTCTGGAAACATCAGATAGGCATAAACTGGCATTTAATCTGATCCAGTGGCTTGCTGAATCACCAAATCGCATGATTAAATCTCAGAGAAAGCAGGCTGTTGCAGATACACTCAGTGTTTCTATTCGCCAGGTTGAACGTCTGCTCAAGCAATACGATGATGACAGGTTATCAGAATCAGCAGGAGTACAACGCTCAGATAAGGGACAATATCGAGTCAGCAAATACTGGCAAGAATTTATCAAAACAATTTATGAAAAGAGTATTAAAGACAAACATCCAATTTCCCCAGCATCTATAGTTCGCGAAGTAAAGCGACACGCGATTGTGGATCTTGGGCTTAAACCAGGAGATTATCCTCATCCAGCTACTGTTTATCGAATTTTAGATCCTTTAATCCAACAACATAAACGGAAGACAAGAGTTAGAAATCCGGGTTCGGGATCTTGGATGACAGTTGTAACACGAGATGGGCAACTACTGAGGGCTGATTTTAGTAACCAAATTATTCAATGCGACCATACTAAGTTGGATATTCTCATAGTTGATAATGATGGTAATTTGTTGTCTGACCGTCCTTGGCTAACCACTATTGTGGATACTTATTCAAGCTGTGTTGTTGGTTTTCGCTTATGGATCAAACAACCAGGTTCTACGGAGGTAGCTCTTGCCTTAAGACATGCAATTTTGCCCAAAAACTATCCTGATGATTATCAGCTAAATAAAGCCTGGGATATATGTGGGCCTCCTTTTCAATATTTTTTTACTGATGGTGGCAAAGATTTTCGCTCAAAACATCTCAAAGCCATTGGTAAGAAATTAGGATTTCAGTGTGAACTACGCGATCGCCCTCCCGAAGGTGGTATTGTAGAACGAATTTTTCAAACCATTAATACTCAAGTTCTCAAAGATTTACCTGGTTATACAGGGGCAAATGTTCAGGAACGCCCCAAAAATGCAGAGAAAGAAGCCTGTTTGACAATACAGGATTTGGACAAAATTCTCGCTAGTTTCTTTTGTGATACTTATAACCACGATCCTTATCCTAAAGCTCCTTGTGATACGAGATTTGAACGCTGGTTCAAGGGAATGGGAGAAAAACTACCTGAGCCTTTGGATGAGCGAGAATTGGATATCTGTTTGATGAAAGAAGCGCAACGAGTTGTTCAAGCTCATGGCTCTATACAGTTTGAGAACCTGATTTATCGAGGAGAATCACTCAAGGCATCTAGGGGTGAATTTGTAACACTGAGATATGACCCCGATCATATCCTGACTTTATATGTTTACAGTTGCGAAACTGATGATAATTTAGAAGATTTTTTAGGCTATGCTCATGCCGTCAACATGGATACTCATGACCTGAGTTTAGAAGAATTAAAAGCCGTGAATAGACAGCGCAGTAAAGCTCGTAAGGATCATTTTAATTATGATGCTTTATTAGCACTAGGTAAACGCAAGGAACTTGTAGAAGAGCGCAAACAAGACAAGAAGGAAAAAAGAAGAGCAGAGCAAAAACGTTTACGTTCTACATCCAAGAAAAGCTCAAATCTTATTGAATTACGCAAAAGTAGGGCTTCCAAATCTTTAAGGAAGGAAGAAAATCAGGAAGTTTTACCTGAAAGAGTTTGTAGGGAAGAAATTAAACTTGAGAAGATAGAACCACAAGTTCAGGAAAATATTTCAACACAAACTAATACTCAAGAAGAGCAGAGACATAAGTTAGTAGTCTCTAACCGTCAAAAAAACTTGAAAAAGATTTGGTAAATTATGGCGCGATCGCAACTTGCAACCCAATCCTTTGTTGAAGTCCTAGCCCCAAAGTTAGACCGGAATGATCAAATTGCTAAAACTAGTGATATTGAGGAACTTTTCAGAAGTTGTTTTATCACAACTGACCGGGCTTCGGAATGCTTCAGATGGTTAGATGAACTGCGTCTCCTCAAACAATGTGGTCGAATCATTGGCCCAAGAGATGTTGGTAAAAGTCGAGCATCGCTTCACTATCGAAATGAGGATAAAAAACGAGTTTCCTATGTAAAAGCTTGGTCAGCATCGAGTTCTAAACGTCTATTTTCACAAATACTGAAGGATATTAACCATGCTGCACCAACAGGTAAGCGACAAGACTTACGTCCAAGATTAGCTGGTAGTCTGGAGCTATTTGGGCTAGAAATTGTGATTATTGATAATGCTGAAAATCTTCAAAAAGAGGCGCTTTTAGACTTAAAGCAACTTTTTGAAGAATCTAATATTCCTATTGTCTTAGTTGGAGGTAAGGAATTAGACGATATCTTGCAAGATGTACAATAGAATTGGATATTTTATCTCTTCCAGAAGCGTCTAATTTAGCTGAAGGAACTATATTTGAAATTTTAGCGCTTAGTACAAGTGCGCGAATGGGGCTTCTAGTAAAGATACTTACAAAGGCAGTTTTACATTCTCTAAAAAATGGATTTAGCAGAGTTGATGAAAGCATTTTAGAAAAAATTGCTAGTCATTATGGCAGAAAATACGTTCCCCTCGAAAACAAGAAGAGGAATGAATGAAGATGATGAAATTCTTGCAAAACTAGGCTATGTTGAACCATACGAAGGAGAGAGCATTAGTCATTATTTGGGGCGTTTGCGTCGATTTAAGGCTAACAGCTTGCCTTCAGGATACTCTCTAGGAAAAATTGCTGGTCTTGGTGCTGTTACGGGACGTTGGGAAAAACTGTACTTTAACCCATTTCCTACTCGACAAGAGTTAGAGGCTTTGGCATCTTTGGTAGGAGTTAATGCAGATAGATTAGCGGAGATGCTACCGCCCAATGGGGTGACGATGAAGCCTAGACCAATTCGGTTATGTGCTGCTTGTTATGCAGAAGTACCTTGTCACAGAATTGAGTGGCAGTATAAGGATAAACTTAAATGCGATCGCCATCAGTTGGGTTTATTAACAAAATGTACTAACTGTGCGACACCATTTCCAATTCCTGCCTATTGGGAGGTAAAGCAATGCCCTCATTGTTCCCTGGCTTTTGCAAAAATGGTGAAGCGTCAGAAGCGTCGTTAACAAAGGTGATGGCTAATTTTATGCTATGTGTCAACTCAAGAATATACCCGTTGGGAGAAGTTTCGGTTCCTCCATATACTAGTGTTAAATGATACTGATATCAGGGCATAGGGCGGTGGTGGGTAGTTGCAATCCTCCAAAGAACAAGCGCCGGACAGTAGAAAAATCGATCTCAGCTAGAGAACTTGAGGGATTATTCCTGTCAGGTGTAATATTTCAGTGCTATGATAAATAGCTTTTCATCTTTTTATAGTACAAAAATACTATAAAATTAGAGTATGCAGAGTATCCGAATTCCGGCTCTAAAATAAATATGGCGCGTGGCGAAATAATTAGAAAACTCTTCAGAAGCTTCTCTCGCAATGAGAGAGAAGAGTTTTTAGTTGCGGCCAAAGAACTGATTGAAGAAGAGAGAAATAAAAATCATATATTGCTTGCTAGGGATCTAGAAAAGCTGCTTGAAAATGGGAATGGATACACTAAACCCTTAGCTGCTAACCCTACCCCCTGGAACCAGTTTGCTGAACCACCTAAAGATAAAGATACTGGGCTTGCCTTGCTTGAGGTAAAACAATTCGATCTGACATGGGATCACATCGTCCTCAGTGAAAAAATTTTTGATACCCTCCAAGAAATCGTTCTCGAAAACCGTAAGCAAGATATACTCGCAGCTTATAATCTCAAGCCCAAAAACAAATTACTCTTCTGCGGCCCACCTGGCTGTGGTAAAACGCAAACCGCAAAAGTCCTCTCCAGCGCACTGGGGCTGCCGCTGGTTTACGTGAACCTAACGGCAGTATTCTCTTCTTACTTAGGTGAAACTGCAACGAATCTTCAGAAAATTTTTACCTACATTGAAAAGGGTGAATGGCTTGTTTTGTTTGATGAGTTTGATGCGATCGCCCGCGACCGGGATAATTTAAATGAACATGGTGAAGTGAAACGGTTAGTGAATAGCCTGTTACAACTCATCGATAACGCAACCAATCAAAGTATATTTGTCGCAGCCACTAATCATGAAAAACTTCTAGACGGTGCAGTTTGGCGACGATTTGATGAAGTTATTTTTTTTGATAACCCATCACTTGAACTGCGGACGGCTCTTTTAAGCCGTTATTTATCTGCTATCCGTTATACTGCTATTAATCTGTCTGCTTTTGCTGCTCGACTTGATAATGCGACTGGAGCAGACATAGAGCGTATTTGCTCTGACGCAATTAAAGCTGTGATTTTACGGGGTGAACGTACCTTAACTGCTGATGACTTAGAGGTGGCGATAGCGCGTTTTTTAGAAAGACAAAGTATAATAGCAAACTCAAAAGAATTATTGAAGTCAAACCAAAATGGGGAGCCAGTTTGAACACCTGAAATTACCGAGAATAATAAATATTGAATTACCTCGGCGATCTACTGGTGGTTTTAGTGGTACAAAACGTACTAATGTCAGCGAACACGGTAAGGAACTATTAGGTCAAATTTCTACCCTAATTGAGCCTGTTAAGCAAAAAACTAGTCCTTTCCGTCTTGACCCAAAATTAATTTTTAAAATCAAAGTTGCTGAAAATTATTCTTTTTCAGACAACTTGGTAACTCAAACAGGACTCAATGTCCTAGCACGTGAACCGAATAAAGCCATTGTTGTCTTTTCATCTGACAATGAGCTAACTGAATTTAAAAAGCGATTAGAGAGTTACAGCCAAATTAAAGATGGGCCAAAGTATGAATACTTAGGGGCAATTGATGAGCTAGTTCCCCTCGAACCACAGGATCGCATTGGTCGTTTGTTAGAACTCAAGCCTGTAGAACCAGGTGAACTTGCAGCTTTAGATTTGGAACTTTGGCACACAGGCGATCGCAAAGAGATACAAAATTACTTGGATAAGATTGCCCAAGTCCTAGAGGAATTGTCCAGTGGCACTGCTCCTATGAGAATGAGTGATAGATATATAGGTGAATATCTATGTCTTGCTCGGATTAAAGTCACTCATGAAGTTTTAGAACTAGGACTTACGCAAAACTACACACGGTAGGGGCAATTCATGAATTGCCCCTACTTGAGAATCAGGGTTTCAACTATTGTTTGCGTAAGTCCTAAGAACTATTGCTGCTAGAGGAAATGGTCAAAGAAATTGACCGCCCTCCCCAACCCGCCTTTGAAACAGCTGGTGATTATAATCTGCCCATTTATAATTTTCCCGAAGTTGTTCCTCCACCTGAAGATAATTGCGGCATTCTTGTTATTGACTCTGGTGTACAGCGTGGTCATCCTTTGATTGCTCCTGTACTTGGTGAGGCTGAAGTATTCCCAGATGCAAAACGGCAATTCATAAAAGGTGGTGCTGATGATGTAAATGGACATGCAACAAGTGTCGCTGGCATTGCTATCTATGGAAATGTTGAAAACTGTATTCAACAGCGTTCCTTTGAGCCAACAGCTTGGTTATTTTCCGCTCGTGTAACAGATGAGAATAACAAATATGATGAGGATCTTCTCTTAGAAACTCAACTTGATGAAGCCATTCGTGCTTTTGTTGAACAATATCCTAATTGCAAAGTCATAAATATCTCGCTAGGTAACGCGGATCAAATTTACCGAGATGGTTTGAAGCAGTTTCGGCTAGCTGCCAAAATAGATGAAATTGCTTATCAATACCAACATAAAAACATTTTGTTTGTAATTTCAGCGGGTAATGCTTTCTATGAAGAGGCAAAGTCAAATGAACAACTACGGACTGACTACCCAAATTATCTGCTGAACAAGAGCGCTCGAATTATTGATCCAGCAACTTCAGCAATTGCATTGACCGTAGGTTCTTTGTCATTTGGTCGCGGTAGTATTACAGAACCTTCTGATATTCGTCGTCAGGCGATCGCAAATTTATCAGGATACCCTTCTCCATTTACCAGAACTGGCTTTGGCGTAGATGGAATGATTAAACCTGATGTTGTGGACTTTGGTGGAGATTTAGTATTAGACCTGAGTTATCGAGAAACTTTAGGTCTACCTAAAGTCAATGTATTGCCAGATAGTGTAGCTGGTGTTTCTGTTCTAACTCTATGCAAAGATTTCAAAAGTTCTTTATTTCATATCTGTAGTGGTACGAGCTTTGCTGCACCTCGTGTTGCTAACCTTGCTGCTCAACTTTTTACAAAATATCCACAAGCCAGTTCTAATTTGATTCGGGCGCTTATTGTTAACTCTGCGGTTCTTCCCAAGGAAATTCCAGCAGAATTTAAATGTAATGGGAAGAAGTCTCAAAGTAAACAAATTAGAAAGCAGTTAGCTATCTATGGCAATGGACAGCCTGATTTGCAACGTGCAATGTATTCGGCGGAGAACTATGTTGTTCTATCCGAAGACAATATTTTGATAAAAGTAGGCTATTTTCATATTTATGAAATTCCCCAGTTGCCACCTGATTTTATTAAGGTAAAAGGCACCCGGATATTGTCAATTAGTTTGGCATTTGACCCGCCAACTCGCCCAACTCGCGGAGACTCATATCTAGGAGTCACAATGGAATTCGACCTTTTTAAAGGGATTGATCGCAAAATTCTTATGAATGCTTATGAAGCTGCTAGCAAGACAAGTTCCCCTGATGAGTCTACAGAAAATACAAAAAAAAAGTTAACAAAAAAATATGGCGCTGGTATTGTTGTCAAATTATCTCCAGGTTCCACTGTTCGGAAAAAAGGAACACTGCAAAGGGGGCAAGTTGAAATAACGCCTAGAGCAACAAAATATAATGATGGGCCCATGACCCTAATTGTGAGTTGTAACCGTAAATGGGCAAATCCAGATGAAATCGAAATGCAACGTTATGCCTTAGTCGCTTGCATTAGCCATTCTGATTCTCAAGTTGACTTATACAATCGTATGAGGCTCCAGATTAACCAGAGAAGCGATAGAGAGCAAGAGCGATTACGAGGAAGAGTTTAATTGATAATCCGGCAATGGAAGTCAGCAAGCTATAACTTTCTAAGACACAGGAATTACACCTTGGCTCGTTTATAAGGATGCGATCGCACCTCCCAAGTCAAACTCCACAATTTCAAGCGATCGCTTCATCAATTTGTCTTCCTAGTACCTGCTTCACCAATAAAGTTAAGGTAGTGTATGGTCTTGACTTTTGCGGAGATGGCAGAATGTCAAAAGCCGATTTAAAGGATTGAGGTGGTCGCACTTCTATCTAACCAGAAGTTTGCCTTGAGTTTTCGCTGCTGCGATCGCACCACTATTTGCAGTAAAAACTTTAATACCTGGGACAGTCACATAATCACCATCATCGGTAATTATTTGTGTAACTCCAGCTTTGCCCATCGCTTCCAGTATCAGCAAGTCGTAGCCGTCAAGTAATTGGGTTTGAAATCTGGTTAGCGCCGCATTGCTTGTTTCTTCGCTAACCAAAACATCTGTGCATACAGCACTAGATATCACCTGACTCCAAGCGGCTTGAACTTCTGCTACAACTTTTGCTCTCTCGGTTGGGAAGTTATGACGGTATTCTTTAGATTTTAATGTAGAAGAAAATATTTCTCTTTCTGTTTGCTCAATGTTGTGTGCTAATTCTGCCAATGAAAGACCACAGTAGGAAAGCCATGAATTAGCAGAAATGGCTTTAGCAATGTAGGAAGGATATTCTGTAATCTGATAATAACGAGATGAAATACTGGCATTAGTATAGGTATACCAATACCAGGCGTTTGTATCTACTAAGAAAATATCATCATTTTTCGGAGTGTCAGACCGGATATCAACCACTTCAGCCTGAACTGTGTAGTTGACTGGCATTACTGTGTATTTGCTTGTTCGCTGATAACTTGGTCTACTCTACTACGGAAATCAGGGTCGGAGTAATACCGTTTGGAATTTTCGATGACTAGTTTGAGTATTTGTTTACCAACCGTATTTAGATTGGAGAATTTGAGCAGACGGTTTAGGGTTTCTGGCTTAATATCCCGGAGTAATTGTCCAATAGCAAAGTTAAAGAACGGGGAAGCAAAAATTTCTACTCCTGCAAAGTCTAGCTCAACTTCATTAAGAGCTAATAATTCTGGATGAACCAAATCGTACACTTTCTGACCATCGCCAGGTGTAATACAGTTTTTGCCTATTAGGGTTAGGATTTCGTGTTTCATAGTCCGCACATCACCCTTAAAACAACGGCTCGTCATCTGGTTCAAGCTCCAAAGCATAATACGATTCGTCGCACAGGAGTGTAATATTTACCAGTGTTCCTCCAAAGAAACTTTGTCTATTTTCGTAAACTTCCTGTTTTTCATCTATTGTCGCACATCCATCATGGCTTAAAATTTGAAGTTTTCCCTTATTTATATGAACGAATTGTTTTAAATAGTCAAGACCAATACCACCCGTGACTCGTCCACCCCTGGTAGTTGTCCCCTTTTGAAAAGCCCATTTTAATGCTTGGTCTGCTGGTAAGTTGGGATTTTTCTGGAAATCGCGCACATTCTGAGGGATTCCTACGCCAAAGTCAACCACTGTCAGTTTAAGTTTTTTTAGTTCAGGATAATGTTGTCCGCAGCTAAAGACCCCTATATCTGTGCGTCCATGTTCAAAAGCATTGGCATAAATTTCTAACACTGTTGCAACAATCAGCTTTTGCAAATTTTGGCTCACATGAACCCAGCCTCTACCAAGCCATTGTTCGGCTAGGTATTGAACCAATTCATCTTTATTTTGCTTTGGATCTTCTCGATACGGGATAGAGTTTCCCTGCCAAGGTGCCATATCCTGGCAAAAGGCATACATAAACCCATTTTGTTGCAGATTTCTCTTGACTTTTTTATGAAGAGTATGTTGTTGAAAAGTGACTTTTCTACTTTGTGATTCAATTAACCGAATTAATCCACCCAGAAAAGCTACTGCGTTTGGTCGTAGAAACCAACATTTGGAAAAGTCGAAGATTACTTCTGAGCAGTCTTGGTTGACTTTTTGCCAAAGTTGAAACAAGCTATCAAAGTCATCTAGGTTATCGTTGACAGTTGGAATTTGAAGAGTAAGGCTCACAATTCCCTTTTGAATGCTTCGTTAAGTATCGATTTTAGCAGAGATTGTAAGAGTAATTTGTGAGTTTTCTCTACAATTCTCCTTTGAATGCTTTGTCCAATATAGAAGGTAGTAGCGCATCAAGTTCTGTCATCGCTTGTTCTCTTAAGTGTTTCATTGTGTCTACTTTGGTTTGCAGTTCATCAAGGTAGGCGACTATGCGACTTTGTTCGGGGAGGGGTGGTTTAAAAATAACAAAAGCTTTTAATTGCCTCTGATTAATAGTTGCTAAGTTAGTAGTTTGTTTTGACGCAGTTTGAAAGTAAGCCTTCCCATATGGGGAAGCAATTAACGCCGATAGGTAATAGGGATCGAATTCATTAAGATTTATGCGAAGTCTATAAATATGATTTTGATGAATACAATTTGGTATTTCTTCTTGCCAAACTGTACCTCGACCTAATTTATCCCAGTCACCACCTTCAGTCAGAAGAATATCTCCTGGCTGTAACTGCCATTTTTCCCGTTCGTATTCGTAACAGGACTTACGCAACTGGCACAGTGCGATCGCATTTTTATAGTAGTTATGTACTAGAAGGTGGTGGTGTACTCATACCAATTTAATATGAAGCTGCATAGAATAAAGCTTCCAGGATAAAGTTGTAAGAAGAGACAGAAATTACCTGCTCAAAAGTAAGTTGGTCGAATATTTCTTGGATGCGCTCGCGTAAAGCTTGTAAAGAAGAAAAAAGTTGATTTTTGAGTGGTTTTTTGAGGAGTTGCCAAAGTCTTTCAATGGGATTGAGTTCAGGGGCTGAAGGTGGTTGAAACAAAGGAATAATATTTTCTGGCCAACGGAGTTTTGAACTTGTATGAGCCGGTGCTTGGTCAATCTGTAAAATTGCATAATCCGAGCCTAATTGCACAGATAGCCAGTCCAAAAACTGTTGAAAACACTCGCCATCTAGTTTTGGATATTCATAAAGAAAGTGGTCTCCAGTTAATGGTTCAATTGCACCATAAATCCAAAAGTTTTCCCTCGGCCATATCACCTTAACAGTGGGCTTGACTCCAAAAGCTGTAATCACTTTTCCTGTAAGAGTTTTGAGTCCAACCCTAGTTTCATCCTGGCACAGGTAGCGAACACACTTGCCGGGTGCTAAATGTTCTTCTAGACAATTGAGTATGATACCGAGTTTTTTTTAAACTCAGATACCAACTTTTCGTCCTGCTTATGGCTTTGAGGGCGAGGCACTTTTAGTTTTGCCCCCAATCGATATCGAACCCACGCATAAACCGTTGCATACTCTATATCTTGTCCATGTTCTTCTTTTAACCACTCAACTATTGCACCATAGCTACTAAAGCCTTTTCCTGTTTTTAACTCCTCCTCAAGTGCTGCGATCGCAGCATCATCGATTTTCCGTTTTGCTCCTGGTGCTTTTTTGATTTCTAATAAGCCTGATATCCCATCAGTTTTGTACTTCTGCAACCATCTCGTGACCGTTGAAGTATCTCTTGCCAAGCGTTTTCCAATATCTTGCTGCTCTTTAACCTGCCCGCTTTTTATCCACCACAGCATAATAAGCTTTTCTTTCTGGGTTCCTAAATTCGCTGTTTGTAAACGTTTTTTAAGTTCTTCTTCGCTCTCTGCGATTTCAATCTTAAAAGGGCGGCTCATGGTTCTTTTAATTTATCGAGTTTGTTTCCTCTATTATATGCAGCTTCATATTAAATTGGTATAACATCAATTTATTTGTCGCATACCAAGTGTCCATCAAGACAGCTTGAAATGGTAAAACCTTATTATACACAAGGTTTTGCAGCATCTCCATCACATGGTCTATCTTTGTTTTTCTTTTCTCGTTCTGGGTCATAAATGCGATAGTCAACTACCCAAAACTTTCCGAGTTCATGATTTACATATACACAATTTACTAGCCCAATCCCTTGAATTACACCATGCTCATTGCCACTATATTGGCGTTTACTTGGCTCTATTTCAATAGCATATCGTTTATCAATTACTGTGTCATCAAAAACCAAGTAGGCGTTCTCATTTATTTCTATTAAATCTTTCACGTTATCCCAAAGAATCCGAGGTGTTAATTTTTCGTTCTTTAAATAACGGTTGATTTTATCATGACTGATCTGCTCTAAATGCTCTGCCAAATTTGTCAGCGTATAATTAATCTGACTACTTAACAAGTACTGGCAATAGTTAAGTTTAGTAAATCTCATAAAGCTACAGGATTTATTTTATGCCTCCTCAGCTAATCTTCTCATGATTTGATGAATACTTAATACAGCCGATTACTGTTACTAATTTCAGCAATGTTCTCTGAGTACACCACCACCTTCTAGTACATAACTACTATAAAAATGCGATCGCACTGTGCCAGTTGCGTAAGTCCTGCTGGAGATGGGCAGATTTGGCGTTATTCGCCCACTAATAATACTGTTGAGCTATATATTGAACCCAACAATTCTGGTGTGCTAGACAATCCAGACAATATTGTGGTTTTCCCCAACCGGGATATCTTTCTCTGTGAAGATGGGGATGGAACGGATTACATTCTGGGCATCACTCCCAGTGGAAGTCTTTATAAGTTTGCTAAAAATGCCCTCAACACATCAGAGTTCGCCGGGGTCTGCTTCTCCCCCGATGGTCAGACGATGTTTGTCAATATGCAGAGTCCAGGAATAACCTTTGCTATCTGGGGACCCTGGTAACGCTACATCCTGTTTCAGCCTAGCCAGAGCGATCCCCCTGACTAGGCTCTTATCCTGACTTCAATCAGACAGTCTGACTTGATATACTCCCCCGAATCCACTTCGCTAAATTCGGGGGATTCTAGGCTCAGACAGCGATATTTTCTATAACCAACTTTTTCCCCGACTTTTACAACCCTATCACATCAAACTGCCGACTTCAGCCGACTGACAAAAGGAAGTGCGATCGCTTAGGCTATTGGGCATAGAGATAAAAATTTAAGTATAAAAATATGCTTAACACCCTCAGCCCAATCACAGAAGACTTAGCAGGTCAAAGCTATCCCAGTCCTCATTATTTGCAAACACAGCGCCGCATCCGTTCCCTCATAGACAAATATATTGCAGTCGAACAACTACATAACCGCCTGCAAGATTTACCGATACAGTTTGCCAATCCCCAACCGCGTCCCTGGAAACTCATCGACTGGCAAACAATTAACCGCAATCAAATTATCGGCTTAGACGCAGAGGTATTTTTATCTATATTGATAGGTGCGATGGATACAGAAGCACCAATTCGCGGCTATACCCAAACAAGTCGGCAGTATTTAGAAAAATTGCATCCTCAAATGGCTCGGTTTGTTGGTGGAACTGTCGGTGAAAATGGCGAACTGCTGGAACTTGGTTTGTGGGAAAAGGAAGAACGTCAGCACACACCAGCATTAATCAAAGTTTACACCCAATTAACAGGCGAGAAAATTACCCCAAAATTTCGTACTGTTAGAAGCTATCTCCCCACAGATGATGCTCACGAAGACTTATATCGCCACGGCTTACACCGCATTGCCACAGAATACGGTGCAACCTGTCTCTATATTTGGTTGATGGCTCACACCACTGGCGCACTCCAGGATGTTTTAGAGGAACTAGCACAAGATGAAATCAATCATACGACCAAATTCTGGGGGTTTGGAGTCTGGACTTTCCCTGATACTGGGTTGACACGAATTGGACGCACACTCATCAAAACGCGATCGCAAAATTATCAGCGCAACAACCTCATACGTACCCTCCGCCGCATGATAGCTACCCTCAGCTGGAATGCTTGGTCATTGACTAACAAAGCAACTCTCCTCTTCACCTTCACCTATACAATGCGTCGTCTCTGGAGTTGGAACAATAGCCTCACACCAGAGTATCTGCAAGATTTATTTGAAACTACTCATTAGTAAAAACAAAGGACAAAGGACAAATGACAAGTGACAAATCAAAATTACCCAGCGATTTAAATCCCCAAAAAATACCCCAACATATCGCCGTCATTATGGATGGTAACGGAAGATGGGCAAGCAGTCGAGGATTACCGCGCATTGCTGGACATCGCCAAGGAGCAAGTACGCTCAAAGAACTATTGCGTTGCTGCAAGGATTGGGGAATCAAAGCGTTGACAGCCTACGCTTTCTCAACAGAAAATTGGCAACGTCCTGTTGAAGAAGTAGATTTTCTGATGCATTTGTTTGAGCGATTACTACACCGTGAGTTAACTCAAATGCATCAAGAAGGTGTACGAATCTCGTTTATTGGAGATTTATCGGCTTTACCTAAGTCTCTACAGATGCAAATGGAACGTTCAATGGCGAAGACGTTGAACAATCAAGCAATCCACTTTACTGTTGCAGTCAATTATGGTAGCCGCAACGAAATTACCAGAGTTTGCCGTCAAGTAGCTCAACTCGTAGAACAGGGCCAACTCAGTGCGGAAAAAGTGAATGAAAGTCTTGTAGAACAACACCTCTATACGGCAGATAATCCAGAACCCGATTTGCTGATTCGTACTAGCGGTGAGATGCGATTGAGTAATTTTCTTTTGTGGCAAATGGCGTATACAGAGATGTATTTCACTGATATTCTTTGGCCAGATTTTAATCGAGAAGCATTTCATCAGGCTTTGTTGAGCTACCAAAGTCGCGATCGCCGTTTTGGTCAAGTTAAAGCTTCACTGTCAGCTTAGGGTATTTGGAAAACCTCTCTCTTAAATTTCCCCCTTCCCATGTCGGGAAGGGGACTAGGTTTTTTGTTGCTATTAAGCATAAAGTAAAAGCACCCACAGTACCAGGATGGTATATGAGCGCTAATAAATTAAAACATTATTGAGGATAATCTATCTGCTATGACAGACCGAAGTAACTATAAGAATAGCAGGCAGTGGGTAAATAAACTGCAAGGGTAGTTACAAATGTTTTGTTAAAAATAGTACTTACTGTAAGGTATTGCTTCTTTTACCAAAATGTGATATCATAGGCTCCTAGTTTAAAAATTTCCTGTATGCGATCGCTGTAAAGGTTCTCTTGGATGAAACTGGTTAACAACCGTAAGAGAAATTATTTACACCGTTTTCCTCCCGATCTTACCTGTACTTCAATCAAGACTGCGATCGCGGTCTCTTAATTTTTTTGAATAAATTATCCTTTGGTAGGTATTGAGCAGAAATCCTGATACTGTTGGCGAAAGTGTTACACCTAAAAGCTGCAACGGCAGATTGAAGGTTTGAGCTTACATAATACTTTCAAATACAAATATGTATTACATTCGCTAACAATATCAAATTCTTGGCTCAATATTTATATTCTTTATCACAAAATCAGACTTAAGTAAGTTGGCGTTAAAAAAAACCAAGTATCTTACGAAACATAAATATGCTTAAAACCCTTACTAATGACCCTTACGGGTTCGCCAGTCACTCATGGGGGAAACCCCCAAGACCGTGCTGGCTCACCAATGACAAAGGACAAATGACAGCCTTAGCCAGTTAGCTTTAATTTCACCGGCCTACTTATTTAATTATTATTTTGTCAATATAGCAATCCGATTTTAGATTTGAACAGAGAAAATTTGGAAGGCTTATGAATCAAGTATCCTACGGAGCTTACTGTTCAACAACCATTTATTATTTACTATAGTAATTATAAAAACTATCAATATAATTTTTTGTTAATTCTTTCCAAAAATAGTATTTACTATAATTTAATACTTGCGATATAAGCTGATGTTTCGGTAAGTCAATTCAGAAAAAATCCTGATATCCAAAATTTAAAGTTGACAAGATTATCTTGCTAAAAATACTTTAAATTTACTTATCAATCAATTTTAAAATCGCAATTAATTTTTCCCTGTTTTATCGGTGTTAGGAGTTATGATGTCAAAATATCTACTAGCTTCTGCTAGTGGGGTGGGCTTTTTGTGTTTAATTGCCGGGTTTTTACCTGTGCAAGCCCTTCCTAGTTTAGAAATTGCAGATAAAAATGTAGCTGTTAATCAAGATGATAGCAGCTATCAAAAAAATGATTCTTATCAAAGCAATTTAACAAACAATATTTCCAGTCAATTGCTGATAGCTAATGATAGTCAAAAAAATTTCCCCTCAGTCAATCAGCAGCAAAAAAATCAAGACTTAGGAGTAGATTCTGCTGTTAAGTTTGGGCAGCCAATCACAGCACAATCTGCAAGCTCATCTCCATCATCAGACAAACTTGCACAAGTAACATCCGTATCCCAATTGTCTGATGTACAGCCGACTGATTGGGCTTTTCAGGCACTCCAATCTTTAGTTGAGCGCTATGGTTGTATCGCAGGTTATCCGAATCAAACCTATCGCGGTAATCGGGCGATGACTCGCTATGAATTTGCTGCTGGCTTAAATGCTTGTTTAGAGCGAATCAACGAACTGATTGCCACTGCAACTGGTGATTTGGTCAAGAAAGAAGATTTAGCTGCGTTGCAGAAACTACAAGAACAATTTGCGGCAGAATTGTCAACATTGCGTGGTCGAGTAGATGCTGTAGAAGTTCGCACAGCAGAATTAGAAGCAAATCAGTTTTCTACGACTACTAAACTTAATGGAGAGGCAATTATTGCTGGTATTGGTGCTAGTGGTGGCGCTCCTAATGACAGCGACCCGAACATCATCCTAGTCAATAGAGTGCGATTAAACCTCACCACTAGCTTTACTGGTAAAGATTCATTAATTACTGGATTGCAAGCCTATAACTTTTTGGGTGGAGTCGATGGACAGGGTAGCTTACAACAAAGTTTAGGATTAGCTTCGCCGCTTTTAAGTTCTAGTAGCGCTCGTACCAGTTTTGAGCCGCAATTTCCGGGGTTAAATGTCAATACTTTGTCGAGCGTTGGCGCAAACAGCATTCAGCTTTACAAATTGCTGTATATTTTTCCCGTAGCTAATAAATTAACCTTGTTTGCGGGAACTGCGGCGGAAACATCAGATGCTTTCCCAGCAATTACGCCTTTTTATGGTGAAGGACAAGAGTCAATATCTCGTTTCGCCGGTTTAAATCCTGTAGTACGGATTTCTGGTGGGACTTCAGGTACTGGTTTAGCATCGGCGGCGGGCTTTATTTATAGTATTTCGCCGAATTTGGATTTACGAGCTTTATACGGCAGCGTAAATGCCAATTTACCCCAAAAAGCTGCTAGTGAGGCACTACCAGGAGTTTCTACAACACCTTTGGGAGGAGGTTTATTTAGTGGTAGTAGTGTTATTGCCACACAGTTAACCTTCAAGCCAAGTCCCGCTTTTGATATTGGTTTAAACTATGCCCACAGTTATCACGAAATCAATATTTTGGGTACAGGATTAATTAGTAATGATATCGGTGCTTTAGCAGGGGTTGCAGCAGGGACACCGGTCACACTCAACTCTGTTGGCGGTACGGTAACATGGCGATTGTCTCCCAAGATAGCCTTATCTGGCTACGGTGCAGCACTATTTGTTGATGCTGCTTCAAATAGCGTGAATGCTTCCACCACTTTTACAAGTTGGATGGCGGGAATTCACTTTAGAGATTTATTCAAGTCAGGAAACACTGCTGGGATTCTTTTTGGTCAGCCGCTTTTCCGTAGTGATACTGGTGGTTCTGCTCAACTTACGCCCACAGGCGACAATCGGGCGACTCCTTACCATTTAGAAGCCTATTATCGCCTTCAAGTTAGCGATAATATCAGCATTACCCCTGGTGCGTTTGTTCTCTTTAACCCAGAAGGTAACAGCAACAATGAGACTACGACTGTAGGCGTACTTCGGACTACTTTTACCTTTTAACGATAGCTCCAAATAGCTATCGCACCCTAACTAGCAAGCAAATATCCTCACAAAAATAACACTCCTGAAAAGGAGTGTCGAGGATAAGATAAATAAGTAGAAATTTGGTGGACGATTATCGAATAATAATATTATCTTTTTGCCCAAAATCTTTTATGCAAAACTGGTGAGATGCTTAGGTTAGCTATGCTAAGAATAAAGTGCGTAGCCAATCATAGATATCGCCTCACACATAACCTAATTGTTTCTTTTACCTGAGTTACCAGTTGGATTTGAAATTTGGTGCTTTTGTATAACCCGCTCAATTTGGCAAGTCACCGCATCTATTCTATATTTAACCTTATCAAAATCAATATTCACCCAAATATAGGCTTTGTCAGGTCTTTGCTGCTTATAATTCATATATTGCTTTACTTGTCAAGATATTTTGTTATATCTATACAATATAGCTATCTCAATTTTTAAACTACTTTCTCTAGACGTATAAGTAAATATGCTTAATATTTACTTAAGATTTTATCTGCTAGAAGTTCAACCACTATTCACTAAAAGAGACGCGACATTTCGCGCCTCTAAGAAGCAAAACCCAAATTCTAAGTATTAGCTTAAACTTTTGTTTGTAGATATTGCACCAACTGCGGTGCTTGCATCACTCCCTCTATCCTATCCACAGGCTGACCCTGCTTAAATAGTACTAAAGTTGGTAGAGCAGCAATTTGATACTGAGTAGCCAAATCTGTGTATTTTTCTGTATCAATTTTTACGATCCGTAGGCGATCCTTAAGTTGGAGATTGACTTGCTCTAAAATTGGCACCATCATTTGGCATGGGCCACACCAGTCAGCGTAAAAATCTACTAATACAGGTACATCAGAAGCAGACAGCATCTCTTCAAAGCTGTTAAATTCTTTTTTAGTTGCCATGTGACACACGCCGATTTTCAATTGTTTGTTTCAATAGTAATTCTTAGTAAATAAAATCGGTACAAGTTTATGGGTTTTGTTGGGAAAATATTAGATTACTCAATATAGATTGATTTATCCGCAAAAATCTTAAATTTTTATAATAAAATACATATATCGTGTGTGTTTGTGTATATGGATTAGATATGTATTTAAACCTATTTTAGCTGTCTAAATAAGGGAAGTTGGCACAATAAAATCATACTATGTAAAGAAAAATTAACTAGGCTAAAACCTTTATACCTATTGCCTTATTCCAAAGCTAAATACAAGGTATAACTTATCTATAAAATATCTAATTTGCAGGATGACAGCAAGATTGCCTCCCTAAAGAGTGAGATTTTATCTAGACAATATTCAGATGTTCCCTAAATCACCATAAGATAATTAGCGCGGTATTTCTAAGATTGAGGAACATTAAATGACATTATTACAAGGTAAAGTCGCAATTGTCACAGGTGCATCACGAGGAATTGGCAAAGCGATCGCAATTGAATTAGCTTCACAAGGAGCGATCGCAGTTGTCAATTATGCTAGTTCGAGTGCTGCGGCTGAGGCAGTTGTTACAGAAATTACAGCAGTGGGAGGCCAGGCGATCGCTATCCAAGCAGACGTTTCTAAAAGCGATCAAGTAGACGCACTAGTTAACGCCGTTATGGAAAAGTTCAGCCGTGTGGATATCTTAGTCAATAACGCAGGGATTACCCGCGACACACTGCTTTTGCGTTTAAAGCCAGAAGATTGGCAAGCTGTGATAGACCTGAATTTAACTGGTGTTTTCTTATGTACACGCGCCGTCAGTAAAATCATGCTCAAACAGCGATCGGGGCGAATTATTAACATTACCTCCGTTGCTGGGCAGATGGGCAACCCAGGTCAGTCCAACTACAGCGCCGCCAAAGCAGGTGTAATCGGCTTCACCAAAAGCGTTGCCAAAGAACTGGCTACTCGCGGTATTACCGTTAACGCCGTCGCCCCTGGCTTCATCACTACCGACATGACCAGCAATCTCAATAATCCCGAAGATATCCTAAAATACATCCCCCTCGGTCGCTTCGGTCAGCCCGAAGAAGTTGCTGGGATGGTGCGCTTCCTAGCCGCCGATCCTGCCGCCAACTACATCACTGGACAAGTTTTTAACGTCGATGGCGGAATGGTAATGGCTTAAATAACGCGATGTGCAACTTATTTTTCAAACACCACTTCCATTCCTCTCCCCCACAGCGAGAGAGGCTTTGATTCTTGCTCCCCTTCCCTTGTAGGCTATCCATTACCCGGATCTTTCTTAACATTTACGAGAGTATTCACTCACGTTTTTTATAACCCTGATTCGTTCGTCATTAATTCTCAATAAAAACCTACTTTTAGCGAGAAGATTAAGAGGTAACTTGTCAAGTATGCCTTACACCTCAGTGTTTAAGATGCTTAGAAAACAAGCGTTTCAAGATTGTAAAGAAAGATGTGACTAATGGATAGCCTTGTAGGGAAGGGGTTGGGGGTTAGGTTTGAGAGAAAGTGGCACACAGCGTTAAATAGTTCTGAGTTAACAGTCATTGCAATGAGGTAGGAGGCTGAGGGTAGTTTTCCTCCTGCCTTCATCTGAAGAGATATATTTACGTTGACAGACAACATAATTCTTCTGTAGAGTGAGTGCGTAATACCGTTTCACTTTCAGGTTGATAGGAATAGATCGCAGGGGACAGAATTAGAGACAAATCTATTTGTATCAAGCATTTCGTGAAATGGTATAAGCCCTAATCTTAAAAGATTAGTCTAAAACTGAATGAAAAATATTCCCTAGCAAAGATGACTAACTCAGCACCAAGTCGTTTGGGTGAACTCGCCAAACTGTTTTTTAAACTTGGCGTTATCGGCTTTGGGGGCCCGGTTGCCCATATTGCCATGATTGAAGATGAAGTGGTTAAGCGTCGTCAGTGGTTGACAAGGGAGCATTTTCTAGATTTGCTGGGCGCAACTAACCTAATTCCTGGGCCAAATTCCACAGAAATGGCTATCCATATAGGATACATCTATGCAGGTTGGCTGGGGCTGATTGTCTCAGGTGTCTGTTTTGTCTTACCTGCGGTTCTAATTACTGGGGGGTTTGCTTGGGTTTATGTTGCCTACGGCACTTTACCTCAAGTAGCTCCGCTCCTTTATGGCATTAAACCGGCTGTTTTAGCAATCATTATTAATGCACTCTGGGGCTTGGCAAAAAAGGCTGTGAAAACTCGCCAGTTGTTAGTGATTGCTTTGGCTGTGGCGTTAATAACATTATTATTCAAATTAAATGAAGTAATTGCCCTATTAGTTGGGGGATTGCTGGGTATGGTTTGGTTACATTCTGGCGATAAAAACGACAAACCAGGAGATAAAGCCAACTTTCTAATTGCTAGTCTTACCACAGGCGCGACTTTAAAGGCATCAACGGTTGTTGCTGCATCGGTAGCTACCGCATCTACTGCAACCAACGTTTCTTTATGGCAGTTGGGCTGGTTTTTTCTGAAAGTCGGTAGTGTCTTGTTTGGTGGTGGCTACCTTTTGGTGGCTTTTCTCCAAGGAGGATTAGTTCAAGAATATGGCTGGCTGACACAACAGCAGTTGCTAGATGCGATCGCAATTGGTCAATTTACTCCTGGGCCAATACTTTCGACTGCTACATTTATTGGATATATCATTGCTGGCATCCCTGGCGCAATCGTTGCCACAATCGGAATTTTTCTACCTTCTTTTGTTTTCGTTGCTGCCCTGAATCCCTTAATTCCCCGCTTACGGGCCTCTTCTTGGAGTAGAGCATTTTTGGATGCTGTGAATGTTAGTGCTGTAGCGCTAATGGTTGTTACCACCCTGCAACTGGGTGTAGCCACCTTAACATTACCACAAGCCCCATTTGTAGATTTTCTCGGCTTGGCGATCGCGATCGTCTCAGCCATTTTAGCTATTCACTTCCGCATCAATGCTGCATGGCTAGTCTTTGGTAGTGCTTTTATTGGATGGGGCGCTACACTCCTGGGCTACACTCGTTGAAATTGCATGTTTTATCAGAAAAATGGGTTTAAAACCCCGTGTTTACTTCGGCTACGCTCAGTAACCATCCAGCACGGCTTTAAAGTAATGAGTAAGGAGTAATGAGTAATGAGTGAATGAAAAATGGGTATTTACTCATTACTCATTACTTATTACTCATTACTCCTTCTTCCCCGTGCGTTCACGGCGGTAAGGATGTCAACAAAACAGAATTTTGGAGTCATGCGATTTCTTGGTGAGGCTGCGCCAAATTTTCTAGGCAATAGGCATAAGGGTTTTAGACGTAGGTTGGGTGAAGCGGAGCGCAACCCAACATATATCAGAATGTTGGGTTACGCAAAGCCTCCACCCAACCTTGTATCTTAGAAAGAGTAGTAGACCGTCCCAACCTTGGTCAAGAAAGACCGCTTTGTAGCATGGGTCACTACAATAATCTCTTTGACAGAACTCGAACAGTCGCCAGGGGCAAAAATTTAAATACTGATGTTTAGATTATACAGTCCGTATCGTGCAAGGATGAGTGTAATCAAGGGGATAAGAATCAACTATAACAAACACAATCCGTGAGAGTGAAATATGGAAAATATTGCTCAATGGGTAGGTATTGATGTGAGTAAAGCCACATTAGATGTTTATATCCGTCCTCTGGGTAAAGCTATGATTGTGGCAAATACAGAATCAGAAATATCAAATCTAGTGGAGCTACTCTTATCCTATAGTTTAAATCTGATTGTACTAGAAGCAACCGGAGGATTAGAAACTGAACTAGTAATCCAATTGCAAGCTGCACTTTTACCAGTAGCATTAATTAATCCCCGTCAAGGACGAGATTTTGCGAAAGCTACGGGTAAGCTACCAAAACTGATGCCATTGATGCACAAATATTGGCACATTTTGGCGAAGCGATGAAACCCCAAGTTTTAGCCATTCAATCCGAAATGGCGCGTCAATTATCGGAATTAATTAGTCGCAGACGACAATTAGTGGAGATGCAGACAGCCGAAAAGAATCGCCGCTCACGCACTCGTGGTCAAGCCTTGGCAGATATTGAGGCTCATATTGAATACCTGGAAGAACACCTCAAACAACTCAATCAAAAAATTGCCGAATTGACGCAAAACAATCTTCAATGGATTGATAAAGTTAATTTACTTAAAAGTACTCCTGGTATTGGTCAAGTAATTTCGACAACTCTGGTTTCGGATTTACCAGAACTGGGTCAACTCACTGCCAAACAAATTTCTCGCTTAGTTGGTGTTGCACCAATTAATCATGATAGTGGTCAACACAAAGGTAAGCGCATGATTAATGGCGGTCGCGCTCATGTTCGTGCCATTCTTTATATGGGTGCTGTTGTTGCTATGCGTCATAATCCGGTTATAAAGCGCCTTTTTATGAGCGCCTCGTCGAACGTGGTAAATCGAAAAAATTAGCTCTCACTGCTTGCGTTCATAAAATGTTAGTCATTCTAAATGCAATGGTTCGAGATAATTTGCCTTGGCGTGTAACTGACAACTTACAACCCATTGCCAACGCTTAATCACAACTCAACGTTTTTATACTTTGGAATAGTCCCCCCGATGATCCCATTGCGGCATTTGGGTCAACTTTTTATGCTCTTTTTTATCTCCACGGGAAATCCAGCAACTGGGGAAGATTCTGCGGCGAAGCGGAGTGGCTGGTGCGGGCTGCTACCATCTTAACCAAGAGCCACAAGTCTTTTTGCCCGTACCAGCCACCGCAGAATCTAGCACTGCGTTCCCCAGTTGCGTCAATGTTAAGAGTCCCGGTTTTTTGTTAACGTTCGCTTGACTTTTAAGACAGTCGCTACAATTTTTTTGCTTTGTGTCCTTCTCTGACTAAAACAAGCCAAAAATATAGATATGGTAAATCTTGCTTTCAAACTATTTTCATGTGATAATCACCATTAACTCCGGTAAATCTATAAAGTTAAAGGTGTTTGTGGAAGTAGTTGAAAAATTAAGTTTTTATCTGTACAAACTGGTATAAACATAGCTGTTTATAGCTTGATGGCTGCATCTAGAAAAAGTTTTCTACTTTGTGTAGTAACAGACATCATAATTTGAGTTTAAAATTCTAAATATTTAAAGATAAATTCTTTGTGTCAAGTTTTATCTATATTTCCATTACCCAATCTAAATTTTTCAAGGTGAAATATGTCAATTCAAGACACCGTATCTAATTGGGAAGAACTATTAGAAATTGCCCAAAAAAATACACCTGCTCGACGGGTGCGTAGACCAGGGCAATCCCCTTCCACCGCTCCCATTCCTAGCAGCCTTCATAAACTACCACCAGATACAGAACCACCAGTATTGCTCTACCGCGATACTAACTCTTGGTGTCCATTTTGCGAACGGGTTTGGTTTGCTCTTGAAGAAAAAGAAATTCCCTTTGCAACGGAGTTTATCGACTTGACTAACAAGCCTAAATGGTATACAGATTTAGTTCCCACGACCCTTGTTCCGGCTGCCAAAATTGAAGGAAAGTTAGTCTATGAATCTAAAGAAATTCTGTTAGCATTAGAAGAACAATTTGGTTCAACTTTGCTTCCTGAAGACCCAGAAGAAAACGCTGTTGCTAGGCTGTGGCTTGAAGAAGCTGAAACCAATGGTGTGAGAGATATCGCTTACAAATTCCTCCGACAAGCCCCGGAAGATCCTAATGAATTAGCAAGCTTACAGACAGCTTTTGAAGCTAAATTAGACGAACTTGAGCAACTTCTAGGAAAGTATTCTGGCCCCTACTTTTTGTCAACATTTAGCGTGGTAGATATTACCTATAGCCCCCATTTAGATCGCTTGGCGGCTAACTTACCTGTTTATCGGGGATATCACCTCAAGGGAAATCCTCGGTATCCTCGCATCAACGCTTGGTTTGAAGCACTCAGACAGCGCCCTGCCTATCACCGCGTCAAATCGGATGATACCACCAACAATTTACTTCTACGTCGCCGATGGGGTGTGATACCAATCAGCAATCCTTTGCCCCCAGATCCAGCACTTAGCAAGGAAATCCAATTTAGGGCAGAGGCGGCTGAGAGATTGGCTGATAACCGAGAAGTTGCTTTAGGAGACATCCTGAAAAACTCCGGGGTGCAAGCATTGGCGGTTAATGGCGACACAACAGCCGTTAAAGAAGCAGTTGATTTCCACCTCAGATTGCTGGCTGACTATCTGATTAATGGCAACGGTGCAGCATTACCGTGGGGGCGCGTGGGCGGCAAAGACAACGCCGATCCGACTGTGGCTGCGGTTGGAGCCATCACACTCGCCTATGTGAGAAATCGCATCTGTGCGCCACGGGATATGAGCGCTGGTGCAGCAACTGCATTCCGGGCAGCAGCAGATAAGGTGTTGGCATCTCTTTATTAGCGATCGCTACCGACAGGTTAAGAGTCCTTTTGTCGGTATCAAAAGTTTTATATCCCAATACAGTTCAGTTAAGCATCTCTTTCTTCTCTCTGCGTTCTCTGCGCCTTGGCGGTTCGTTAAAAAAAATACTTTTCAAACAACCTTTTAGGAAAAAGATTTAGAAAGAGGTTTTCCAGATGCCATGAAAAGTCAGTTCCCCAACATCTTGCAAAAGTTGTTTTTGCAAGATGTCTATTACTTTAAAGGTAGAAAAATTTGTAAAGTTGTCCCTTTTTTTACTACACTTCTGAGACTAATCTGTCCACCGTGAGATTGAATTATTTGTTGAGCAATCGCTAACCCTAAACCGAATCCTCCAGTTTTGCGAGAGCGTTTCTTATCTACCCGATAAAATCTCTCAAATATATATGGCAAATCATCTTTGGGAATCCCAATTCCATTATCTATAACTTGGATTACAGCAGAATGAGACTGAGTAAATAAGTGTAACTGCACTTCTCCTCCAGCAGGAGTATATTTACAAGCATTATTAACTAAATTTACAACTGCTTGATAAAGCAAGTTAGCATCACCAAGTACAGTTACACTGTTATTAGGCAATTTAAAAATTAAACTAATATGTTGTGCATCTTGGTGTGTGACATAATCATTTGTTATCTGCACAAGTAAACTCTTGAGGTCAACTTCTTTTAACGATTCGGTGGGTAATTGCCCTTGAGAACGTGCTAGAAACAACAGATTAGTCACCAGAATACTCATTGACTGGCCGATATCAAAAATCTTTTGGAAACGTTGACGCTGCACCTCAAGGTCGGTAGATTTAGACAAAAAGCCAAACTGAGCATTGCTAATAATTGCTGTCAAAGGCGATCGCAATTCATGGGAAGCATCAGCTGTAAACCGTTGCAGGTGATCGTAGCTGTGGCGAATTGGTTGCATCGCTAGTCCTCCCAACCACCAACCAGTTAGGGCAATTGCACCCAAGGTAATTGGCACTGAAATCGCCAAAACTAGCCGAAATTCCGCTAAAGCACTTTCAATAGATGTGATTGGCATTGCTGCTTGCATATAACCAATTAATAAACCATCCTGGTAAACAGGCAACGTTACCTGACGCAGCCATACTTTATCATTGGTCTTGATAGTATCAAATCCACCTAATACCGAAAGGCGATCGCTCGGAATCGTACCAAAAAATTGCACTAGTTGCTTTTGGTCATCATACCAACTTGCATACACTAATCCTATATCTGGCAATGGTTCTACCATGCTTCCCAATAATGGCACGTGTTCCAAGTCTAGCTGTCGGCGACCATTGTATAGTTCCGACTTCACATTCGCTGCCATCACACTGGTTTTTTTATACAGTAATATATCCAGTTCCTCTAACTCATCTATGACTTCCACATAGTAAACTACCGCCGCAAACCCAATTAAAATACTACCCATTGTTAGGGTGAACCAACTTGCAAGATTACGACGGCTACGATTAAACATAAGTAAGTTGGCACAATAAAATTAAACTATGTAAATAAAAATTAATAGGCTAAAACCCTTATGCCTATTGCAATTTCTTTATTCTCTCAGTGCCGCGCCAGTTGCTTCTCCCAAGGGGAGACGCTGCGCGAACAAGTTGGGGAACCCGCCCAACGCACTGGCTTCTCTGTGTCTCTGTGGTTCGTAAAAAAAATTGACTTTAACAAAGAGTTTTAGCCTTAACTGAACCGTATTGATGCCTATTGCCTTATCCCAACGAAAATTATTTACGCCCACTTACTTAACTTGTCATTGATCGTTGAAAGAAAAATTTCAAGGCTTCTAATTCTCAATTTAATTATTGGGGATTTAAGCGATAGCCCATACCGTAAACTGTTTTAATCCAGTCTGCTGCATCCAATACTTGCAAGCGCTGCCGCAACTTGCGTACTAGGACAGTTAAAGCATTGCTTTCCGGTTCCATACCCCACTCCCACAATGCCTCTTCAATCTGGTTGCGATTTAAAACCTGATTAGGATGACGCATCAGGTATTCTAATAATTTTGCTTCACGAGGAGATAATTCGACTTTTACTTGACTTCGTTCTACATTTAATTCAGCTAAATCCAATTGCAAATCTGCTACCCGTAGACTATCTCCCTGCCAATTGGGGACTCTGCGCCCCAAAGCACGCACCCGCGCCAAGAGTTCCACTAAGTCTACGGGTTTGACTAAATAATCATCTGCTCCCGCATCTAAACCCATAACTTTATCAGGTGTGGTGTCTTTAGCTGTCAATATCAACACCGGTGCAGTTTTACCAGAGAGACGATACTGGCGACACAGACTTAAACCGCTAATTGTCGGTAACATCCAGTCTAAAATTAATAGATCGTAATGTTTTTGGGATATCAGCCACTGTGCAATTTCCCCATCTTCCGCAGCATCTACAATATATCCAGCTTCCGATAGAATACCTTGTAATGGTTCTAATTGTTCAAAATCATCTTCTACTAATAATATCCGCATACAACCTTTGGATGTAAATTCATGACAGGGTAATTTCCCGCACTATATTAATAAGAAGGAAGTCAATTTTCTCTTATATGTTGTATTAGTACTATCCCAGGTTAAAAATTTAAAGTGTTCTATCAGAAGGCATATCATGAATGCGCCAATAGATAGTTTTTGGTATTGATCGCTCCGTAAGTATCAGACAAATTAGTATTATATATAAGCTAAAAACTAAAGTATTATGCCTTATTTAAAACCACAGATTTTACTAATTATTCTACCTATGATATTACTAGGCATTGCCTTTTGGACTGGTAGTGATTTGTTAACAAAAAAATTATTAGGATTCTCCTATAGGACGCTGGATAAGTTGCAAGCTGATACACTACCACAGGTGGAGCTAACACTTAATTTTACAGTGGTTGATATGAAAGTAGAGAAAGAGCAAAAATTTACTCAAGTGAAGATTAAAACAGCAAATTCTTTACTAAAAAGGTTAGAAATTGAAATTCCTAACTCCAATTTTCCAGAAGTAGCGATCGCACAAAAGTTTGGACTATATCCTCAACAACAAGAATTGAAGCTTAATAAACAAATACAAGTAAAAATTCCTGTGATTTTAAAAGTAATCAAAGCTGAAATTGAAAAAAAGCAAGGACTTAGCTTTATTGAGGTTAGAACCGCTAACAATACTCTACGGAAGTTGGATTTTGTGCTACCAGTCACTGAGATTAATATGGTAGAAGCAATGACTGCTAAGTTACTAAATTTGTCTCCTGAAGAAGTCAGAAAGCTAATACGGTATCAAGTTCAAAATCAATATTGGTTAAAACCTAAAATAAAGAAAGCCGCTAAAACTGAAATAATTTAAAATACCAATAACGAATAAATTAGTAGAGACATATTAGTCAATACAGTTCAGATAAGACAAAAACGCTTGTAGAGACGGCGATTTATCGCGTCTCTTTGAACCGTATTGACATATAGTATTAGGGGCGCAAAGTGCAATTTCGCATTTCTACTAAGTAGATAGACATAATTAAATATAAAATAAACTCTTAGTTTGTAGTAAGCGATTTATCGCTCAGAGCAAGGATTATCAGGACTAAAGTCCTTACTACAAACTTTAAATTTATTTATGCCTAGATACTTAAAGTTGATTCCGGGCTTTGAGTTGCAGATATCGCTCAACTACCTGATCGGCAATTTGATTTGCTGGTGCATCTAGTACTAATACACCTTTTTGTTTCAATTGAGCAAATGCGACTTGTCTTTGCATTAATAAATCGAGTGCGACTGCACGGGCATAAGCTTCTGTAACATTATCTGTAAAAGTGTGTGCCAAATGGTCAACTTGTGGATCTCGCAAAGTAACGCAAAATGGCAGATAGCGAGGCGCTAATTTGGAGAGTGCAGCCAGGAGTTCTGTAGAGGCTGTGACATCAACTAAATCCGTAATTACGACTACAAGCGCCCTCCGGGTTTGTCGCTGTAAAACGTTTGTTACCGCCCCCAAATAATCAGATTCAAATAAGACTGGTTGAATTGGAGTGAGGCGATCGATTAGCTGATTCAAATGATGTTGACCGCGTTCTGGGGGAATCCATGTGTGCATCTGGCGGTCAAATACACCAACACCCACGCGATCGCCTCGATGTAATCCTGCCAATGCTAAGGATAAGGTTGCATTCAAACCCCAGTCAAATCGCTGCAAATTCTGCACCTTTGCGGTCATTAACCGTCCGCGATCGAGCAAGATTATTAAAGTTTGTTCTTGTTCTGGTTCTAGAACTCTCACCAATGGCGTTGCATTGCCATAAGCACCAACTCGACGGGCGGTAGCTTTCCAATCAATAAAGCGCAAATCGTCACCAGTGCGATAATTCCGTAGTTCGGCAAATTCTGTACCAATACCAGTTTTACGAGATTGGCGCATTGATCCTGATGATTGCAATGTTAAACGAATTGTGAGCGATCGCAATCCCACTAAATCAGGATAAACTTTCACTGGCAGACTGTGGGAAATTTGCCAATCATCCCAAGCTAATCCCCAAATTCCCAATTGTCGAACTTGAATATTTCCCCAAGGAAACTCGCCGCGCTGTTTTGGGTTGACGGTATATGTCAATTCCTGAGTGGTATTACTGGGAATAATAGCTCGGTGTGTGGGCGCTGATACACCAAATCCTGTTGGGTAGTAATCGCAGATTTCAATCAAGGCGTTGGTATTTGGCGATGTTACTTTTAGGATTACCGGATTATCCCGCCCAATGGATAATCGTGAGGGTAATTCGCGGGTAATTTGCACGCGAGAACGCCGCACCTGCAAGCCATCTGCAACCATCAATCCAAGAATTATGGCATCAAATAGCACAATGATGGCGATCGCTGCTTTAATGTTGAAAAAAAGGCATAGGATCGGGGCGATCGCTATACCTAAAACTAACAACATATAAACTCGTTTGGAAGGAAGCATTGTAAAAATTAGGAGAATGACGATTAGTTTAACCTACGTCATCATGTGCAAAGCGATTAAAGAGGAAATCTAAGGCATAATTGCGTAGTTGGTAGTATTGTGGATCTTCCATGATGCGGGCGCGATCGCGGGGACGAGAAAAAGGAATTTCCATAACTTCGCCAATTTTCGCGTGTGGGCCATTGGTCATCATTACCAATTTATCTGCTAAAAATAGTGCTTCGTCGATGTCGTGGGTAATCATCAGCACTGTACAACGGTTATCGCCCCAAATTTTCAGCAATTCTTCTTGTAATTCTTCTTTGGTAATTGCATCCAGCGCCCCAAAAGGTTCATCTAAAATTAAAACTTTCGGACGAATCGCCAAAGCACGGGCGATAGAAACCCGTTGTCTCATCCCACCGGACATTTGCATTGGTTTCTTTTCCATTGCATCAGCCAGTCCCACCATTGCTAAGTGATCGCGCACGATCGCTCTTTTTTCGGCTTGTGGTTTGTTGGGATAAACGGCGTTAACAGCTAAATAGATGTTTTCAAAAGCAGTTCGCCAAGGTAACAGGGCATAGTTTTGGAAGACAACCATCCTGTCTGGGCCTGGTTTGGTAATGGGTTCTCCTTCGAGTAAGACTTGCCCGGAGGTGGGAAAGTTAAAACCGGATACCATATTTAACAGTGTCGATTTGCCACAGCCAGAGTGACCGATGACGCAAATAAACTCGCCCTGTTCAACGTTGAGATTAACGCCGTCTAGTACGGTGAAGGGGCCTGTCTTTGTGGGATAGACTTTGGTAACGTCTTTAATTTCTAGGAAAGGTCTGCGGCTGGTGGTTGCAGCTGCGAATGGTTTTCCTAGTGTGCTTGTAGCTGTAAAGTTACGATTTTGCATGGTATTTGGTATTTGGGGATTAAAAAGCTAAATGTAGGCGATGCGAAAATGAATATTCTGACCTAGAAGGGGAGAGGCTTTGAATATCCCCCTTCCCTTGTAGGGAAGGGGGTAGGGGGTTAGGTCTTTTGCTGATTTTTTCAGATGATATAAAAAGTCAGATCATTAACGGAGATAAAAGGTGGATTCATCCAGTTCAGATACTCATTAACGGAGATAAAAGGTGGATTCATCCAGTTCAAATACTCGTTAACGGAGATAAAAGGTGGATTCATCCAGTTCAAATACTCGTTAACGGAGATAAAAGGTGGATTCATCCAGCTCAGATACTCGTTAACGGAGATAAAAGGTGGATTCATCCAGTTCAAATACTCGTTAACGGAGATAAAAGGTGGATTCATCCAGTTCAAATACTCGTTAACGGAGATAAAAGGTGGATTCATCCAGTTCAAATACTCGTTAACGGAGATAAAAGGTGGATTCATCCAGTTCAAATACTCGTTAACGGAGATAAAAGGTTCGCGTGTGATGTGCTACTTCTCCCACTCCCTCTTTCTCTCACGACTTTTTTATGACGCGAGTCTCCTTCTCGGTGCATCAAGAACAACTTCCGCGACTGAAAAATCACGTTTAATTTTCAAGTTGTTGAGATAAGCGATCGGATCATCGGCGTTAAAGGGAGTACCATCGAACAGTTGAATCGGTTGGCGAATATAGCTAATATCCAAACCTAATTCTCGTGCGGCGGTGCTGAAAACACGCACTCGACACACCCGTTCAACAACTTCTACCCAATTTCTGGGGAAAGGAGTATCACCCCAACGCGCCAATTGACTCATAATCCAAATTTGTTCGGTGCGACTAGGACGGTTGATGGCAGAATCGGAATAGAACTGGAGATGGGCATAGTCTCGCAATGGATGGTCTAAGTCACAGGTGAGACTATCTGGATCTTCGAGTTGAATGTATTCTAAATCAGTGCTGACATAATCTCGCCCTGCTAAAATTTGCCGAATTTCTTGGGTATTTTCGGGATTTGCACAATAATGGCAAGCTTCTAACAATGCTTTAGTCAAGGCGATATGCGTATTTGGATAATTTTCTGCCCAATCTTCCCGCACACCAAGAACTTTACCGGGGTGTCCCAGCCAAACTTCTAAATCGGTAGCGATGGTAAAGCCAACATTTTCCACAGCAGCGCGGTAGTTCCAAGGTTCGCCTACGCAGTAACCATCAATGCTTCCAGCTTTGAGGTCGGCTACCATCTGCGCTGGGGGAATGGTCTTCATATCCACATCGCTATCGGGGTCAATTCCACCAGCCGCTAGCCAGTAACGCAGCAACAAGTTGTGCATCGATGCGGCGTGTACTACTCCCATTGTGTGCCGTTGGTCACGGGTGCGAAGCAGGTATCTTTTGAAGTCTGATAAGGTTTGTACACCTTGGTCGAGAAAGCGTTTTGCCAAGGTGATGGCGTTACCGTTGCGAGTCATGGTAAGGGCGGTGACAACGGGCAGAGGTTGGTTATTATGTCCTCCCAAAGTTAACCACATCGGCATCCCTGAAGGCATTTGAGCCGCATCTAAGTAACCACCACTTATGCCATCTTCTATACCCCGCCAGCTACTTTCCCGCACGAGGTTAACTTCATCTAAACCATGTTTGAGAAAGAAGCCTTTTTCTTTAGCAACTGCTAAAGGGGCGCAAGCTGTCAGAGGTAAAAAGCCAATTTCTAGGTTAACTTTTTCTAATCCATGACGGGCAACGTCGGCAGTTTTCCGCGCCCGAATTTTTTTGATCCGTTTCTGCTGATTGAGGAAGTAAATCATCTCACTCCGCAAGCTGTAGTAGCTGGGATGTTCTACTACTTCCATCCGCTTGCGGGGTCTGGGAATATCCACTTCTAAAATGTCACCAATTTTAGATTCGGGGCCGTTGGTTAACATCACAATTCTGTCAGATAACAGCACGGCTTCATCGACATCATGTGTCACCATCACGGCGGTAACTTCATTTTCTTCGCAAATTTGCATCAGTTGTTCTTGCAAATTGCCGCGTGTGAGTGCATCCAACGCACCAAAGGGTTCATCAAGTAGCAATAATTTGGGACGAATCGCTAAGGCGCGGGCGATCGCAACTCGCTGTTTTTGTCCACCTGATAACATTCCCGGCTGTTTATCAGCATGGGGACGCAAACCCACCATATTTATATGTTTTTCGATAATGGCGTTGCGTTCGGCTGCGGGTGAACCTTTCATTACTGAGTCCACAGCGAGGGCAATATTTTCTCTTACCGTCCGCCAAGGTAATAGCGAATAATTTTGGAATACCACCATCCTGTCTGGGCCGGGTTTGGTGATTCTTTGTCCTTCGAGAGTGACAAGACCTTCAGTAGGCAAATCCAAACCCGCAATCATATTTAATAGAGTGGATTTGCCGCAACCGGAGTGACCAATCAAAGAAACGAATTCTCCTTTTTTAATTTGGAGGTCGATTCCTTTGAGGGCGATATATTTGCCACCACCAGTTAATTCAAAAACTTTTTCAATTTGATCGACAGCTACGAACATCTCATTTGTCCTTTGTTATTTGTCGTTTGTCCTTGGTAAGTGGTCATTAGGTTGTGTTTTCAAACTTCTCTTTAAGCACCTTAGTCTTTGAAGATCCCCCCAACCCCCCTTAAAAAGGGGGGCTTTTAGAATTTATTTCCCCCCCTTTTTAAGGGGGGTTAGGCAGGGTGGATTAATTGTGCGGAGAGAAAATTTGTAATCCCCGTAACCTCGTCAGCCTGCTAACAGGGGAACTGGATTTATGAACGCAAGAATGAGGGTTTTAATTTTTCTCTCTAGACAATTAATCCACCCTGCTTTTTAAGGGGGGTTAGGGGGGATCTCCGAGTTTGAAAACAGTCCCTAGTCCTTAGTTTTTTACAAATGACCAATGACTATTTTTGCTCTGCTGGTAAAATCTTGTTTTGCAGCCAACCCATCGCTTTATCTAGAAGCAATCCAACAACACCGATGTAAACTAGAGCTAAAATTACTTCGCTGACGTTGTTATTTTGATAGGCGTCCCAGATAAAGAAGCCGATGCCGACAATACCGGACATGACGATTTCGGCGGCGATAATCGCTAACCAAGCTAAACCGATCGCAATTCTCAATCCGGTAAAGATGTAGGGTAATGCCGCAGGAATCAAAATGTTAGTGAAATATTCTTTGCGGCTAAGTTGGAGAACTTTGGCGACGTTGTTGTAATCTTGGGGAATTTGGGCAACGCCGACAGCAGTGTTAATTAAGATGGGCCAAATGGCGGTAATGAAAATTACGAATAATGCTGCTGGTTCGTTTTGTCGTAAAGCTGCTAAAGAAATTGGAACCCAAGCTAGAGGTGGTACAGTCCGCAGTAGTTGAAAGATGGGGTCTAAAGCTTTGGACATGGTTTTATTAACCCCAATCAAAACGCCCAAGCCAATACCAACGATCGCAGCTAGGGTATAACTGATCGCAACCCGTTGCAAACTGGCGAGAATCTGCCAAAATAAACCTTTATCAAGTCCACCCCGGTCATAAAATGGCCAGAAAATGAGAATCCAAGTATCTTGAACAACTTGTATTGGCCCTGGTAATGTAGCGCCCGGAGTCCAAGAGAAGAGTTGCCAAATAGTCAGGAAAATTGCGATCGCGATCGCAGGTGGTATCAGGTCAGGAAATTGCTTTTTCAAGCTGGATATAAAGCCATTACTCAATCTAGGGCTTGCAGGGCGTTTTTGGGCTATTGTCATGATGTTGTATTCTCCGCAAATTTTATTTGTTATTTGTTCTAGACGCGATTCATCGCGTCTCTACAAGTGATGAATTGTGCCTCTAAATACTGACTTTTTTGATTTTCAAATTCTTCAAATATTCTTCTGGCTTTTCGGGGTCAAATTTGATGCCATCAAAAAACTCTTCTACACCACGGGATGTATTTGTGGGAATATCAGCAGCAGCAATCCCAGCTTCTTTGGCAGCTTCTTTCCAAATATCTTCGCGGTTGACTTTGTTGATAAGTTCTCTAGCCTTAGCAGCATTATTGTCTACGTAATCTTTTGGCAAGAATCCCCAACGCACGTTTTCAACTATGAACCATAAATCATGACTCTTGTATGGATAAGAAACATTTCCTTTTCCATCTTTCCAGTAATAAGCAGCCATTGATTTATCATCAATTTTGCGACCATCACCCATGTCATACTTCCCTTGGTATGGATCTGCCAGTATTTCTGGTGAAGGAAGATTGAAATAATTTCGTCCAGCCAAAATCTGAGCCGCTTCTTTGCGGTTATCAAAATTATCTAGCCATTGTTGGGCTTCCATAATTCCTTTTAAAATTGCTTTGGTAGCCTTGGGATTTTTATCAACCCAATCGCCTCTCATGGCAAGATATTCTTCAGGATGATTCTTCCAAATTTCTGCGGTTAATGCTGCTAAATAGCCGATTTTGTCTTGGACAAGGCGATAAGGCCAGGGATCGCCTGTACTAAAGGCATCCATTGTTCCTGTTTTCATGTTGGCAACAGTTTGCGCCGCAGGTACTGTGAGCAACTTGACATCTGCATCTGGATCTAAGCCGCCTGCTGCTAACCAGTAGCGAATCCACAAATCTTGGTTGACGTGGGGAAAGGTGAATGCAGCCGTGAAGGGTGTTGAAGATTTTGATTCCTTAAGCAAAGACTTAGCGCCAGCGAGTTGTAAACTAATACCTTTGCCTTGGTGCTTGTTTGCGATCGCAATTCCATTCCCATGTGTAATTAATTGACATAAGACATACATGGGAATTTTTTTATTTCCCTTGGTAATTAAACCTTCTGTAATTAAATGTGGCATTGGCATCTGCCATTGACCGCCATCTATACCACCACCAGCAGAACCAATTTCTACGTTGTCTCTGGCTGCACCCCAAGAAGCTTGTTTGGAAAGACCAACATCAGTCATGCCATACTTTGCAAAAAATCCTTTTTCTTTAGCAATAATTAAAGGGGCTGCTTCTACAATGGGTATATATCCTAGCTTGACTGTAGTAGTCTCTGGTGCTTGCTCGGAACTAATATTAGCAACCGACTGAGCAGTCGGTTGTGCTTTAGTGCTTCCACCAGTTAAGTTTTCGGGGGGATTACCCAAACAGCCTTTAAGGAATACAGCACTCGCAGATGCTCCGGCTGCGAAAATGAATTTGCGGCGAGAAATTTGATTAAAAAATTCTGTCATAATATCTCCTTTGAAGGTAAATTTTATTTTTTATAGCTATGACAATTTAGGCAAGAAACACGATATCTTTCTTGCACTGTCTAATGATTAATCAAGCTATATTGACAATGTAAACGCAGCCATTTCATCAATGACACGGCTACTTATATAAAAACTCGGCTAATTTATTGGCTCTGGTCTAGTGTGACGCAGAGACATCATTCACCTTGTTGAAATCAGTTTACAGCCTTTGAAGCCAAATTAGTTCACTCCGTATCTCGAATTATTAAACAAATATTAGATTGGATGTATAAGGAAAAATTTATCTATTTTCCTTAACTATAGTAATAATTTCTAATATATAAACTCTTGTTTATGGAGACTATTATATTTACACTATGATTTACTCTTTTTGCTTATTTTATAACTTCCTTTTAGCCGTAATTGGTCATATATAAACTCTTATTTATGGAGACTATTATGTTATCCCTATCATTTAGGGGCACACTGCGGTGATAGTGAGATGGTAAAGCTGGGAAAGCTGTAGACCGAAGTAAACATCCAAAATAGGTGTATTTCTTATCCAGCGATCGCAACTATCTGCCCTCTGCCTTTCTAGATAAACCTCGTCTTTTTAAGCAGCAGCCGTAGTTCTGCGTCACGAAGTTTCGTGTCCTTATTGTTATTTGCCCACATATCAGAAAAGAAATCTTGCATCAGCGCAATGATGCCACGGTACTTGACGATGCTGGTAACATAGAACTTATCCAACTTCATGATTCCATCAGTATGTATCTGCTCGATGTTGTCGAGTAATATAGACCGCAGTTCATAAGGTTTTAAGCCTTCTTTTATGTCATATTTTTCCATAATCCTGCGTTTATCGTTCTCCGAACACAAATCATACGGCGATCGAATCAGATGACCAAGATTTCGCAGGACTTCTCTGGTGATAAGCCTCTCAAGGTGCTTGGTAAATTGCCTCATGGTGTGATCGCTGTTCAAGAAGCATCCGGTAAAAAGTACGAAGTTAAAGAAGCTATTCACGGCAAACTGCACCCGATGTCTAGGGAGCGATTAGAGAAGTATGTTTCCAAGAGAATTGGGACTAGTGAAGCACACAGAGGTTGTGACAGCATAGCCAAACTCGCAGCCGCTCCTAACACCTGCTCATCGCTCACTTCCAAATATCTCTGCAACTGCTCCAAATTCCGATGCCCCGAAATTTCCTGAATTACTCTCAACGGTATGCCAGCGTTACTCATCTGGGTTAGCCCCGTCCTTCTAAAGCTGTGGGTAGACACGCCAATTATCCCAGCTTGTTTACAAGCTCCTCTTAAAATCCTAGAAGCTGAGTCTTCGCTGATGTGTCCATCACTGCGACCGGGGAACAGGTAAACATCCCCAGCCAGGGGGTAATATTCAACCAGTAACCGCCGTAAGTATTCAATCACTGGGATTGACCTAGTAGCTAGTTTCCCCTTGGCGGTTGATTTTCTGATAATCAACCGGGGGTCTGATATTGCCCTTGGGTGTGTAGATATCTTAAATCAACAAGGTATAGCATTCACGGATTCTACAGGCGCTAAACAGGCATACACCAAACAAAGCGCGATCGCGTTTCGATACCTATTAGAAAATATTTTGTATAATTTATCACCGACTCTTACCTTTCTATACATTTGAATTAAGATTGCGTTTATGTACATAAAGACTCAGGTTTATACTAAGCTAACGTACACCTAATTTAGATGTTTGGCTATGTAAGTAGCTGGCACCTCGCTAAAGTGTTTCCAGACCGTATTGTTGCTTACCGTACCCTGCTGAAATCATTAACATCATCATGACGCACATCTTACTGGTTGAAGATGAAGTCAAACTGGCGCGATTTGTCGAATTAGAATTAAATTATGAAGGCTATCAAGTCAGTATTGCCTACGATGGATTAACTGCACTCACCGCAGCGCGTGAGTTACATCTAGATTTAGTAATTGTAGACTGGGTGTTGCCTGGCTTATCGGGGTTAGAGATTTGCCACCACCTGCGAAATATTAGTGATAAATTGCCAATAATATTATTAACCGTCAAAGATGAAGTAAGCGATCGCATTGTAGGCTTAGACGCTGGTGCTGATGATTACCTCGTTAAGCCCTTCAGTGTTGATGAATTATTGGCCAGAGTTGGCACTCACCTGCGAAGAAATTGGCAAGTAGACACCGCAGATGTTTTAGAATTTGAAGACTTGAGTTTAAATCGTCGCACGCGCCAAGTGTACCGAGATCAAAGGTTAATTGAGTTAACTGCTAAGGAATTTGATCTACTGGAATATTTACTGGCCCATCCACGACAGCTAATTACCTGCGATCGCATTTTACAAGAAGTCTGGGCTTACGACTTCATGAGCGATGCCAACATCATCGAACTTCATATACGCTACCTGCGTCTGAAACTTGAAGCCAATAACGAAAAGTGTCTCATTCAAACTGTGAATGGTGTCGGCTACACATTGCATGATTGAATTTGAGATGGGAAAGAGGACTTGGGGACAAGGAGAATTGGGGACAAGGGGAAAGACTTGTTGTAAGTTCTAAACTTTTGTCACCTTGTCCCCTTGTCCCCTTGTCCTCCTGCTCCCTGCTCCCTCATCCCCTATCCAGTGTGAAATAACGATAAAACCTCAAAGTTTTCTGTTCTAGGAAGATTTGAGGTTTTTGGCAATCTGAGCAATAACTCATCCAACTCAGGGTTAATTATATTAGGATGCACAAAGCTGTCATCATCTAAAAATCTAAAACTGCATGACTTATCTAGAAACAGCAGCGCAATTTTACCGCGAAGTTGCCGAAACCCCGCAAGTTGGACTTTGTTGTGTGCAAAGTACACCCCTGCAACTACCAGGGTTGAAAATTCCTTTGGCTATGCAGGAAATGAACTATGGTTGTGGCACTACCGTTCACTCCACCGAACTAGGAAATCAGCCTACTGTGCTTTATGTCGGCGTTGGTGGCGGCTTAGAAGCGTTGCAATTCGCTTATTTTTCCCGCTATGCAGGTGCTGTAATTGCCGTTGAACCGGTTGGGGCTATGCGGGAAGCAGCCGTACGCAATCTGGAAATTGCTGCTCAAGAAAATCCGTGGTTTGACACGAGTTTCGTAGAAATCCGCGAAGGTGATGCTTTTAACTTACCCGTTGCTGATGCTAGCGTCGATATTGTGGCGCAGAATTGCCTTTTCAACATCTTTGAACCAGAAGATTTAAACCGTGCTTTAAAAGAAGCCTATCGGGTATTAAAACCAGGCGGACGTTTGCAGATGAGCGATCCAATTGCCACTAGCCAAATTCCAGCACATCTTCAACAAGATGAACGACTCAGAGCCATGTGTTTATCAGGCGCACTTACATATCAAGAGTATACTGAACGGATTACAAATGCTGGCTTTGGTCAAGTTGAAATTCGTGCCCGTCGTCCTTATCGTCTACTAGATTCCCAGACTTATAATTTAGACGAACACCTAGTTTTAGAAAGCCTGGATTCTGTCTCCTTTAAAGTTGAGATTCCAGAAGATGGTGCTTGTATTTTCACGGGGAAAACAGCAATTTATGCTGGCTCGGAACCCTTCTTCGATGACTCAGCAGGACACTTACTCCAGCGAGGTATTCCCGCAGCAGTGTGTGATAAAACTGCCGCTAAACTTGCGGCTATCAAGCCAGCAGAAATAATTGTTACCAACTCAACCTGGCACTATAGCGGTGGTGGTTGCTGTTAATTTCTTAAGACAGAATTCAGAATTATTCTGTACGACTGGGGTATGAATGTATAATTAGAATATTTTAAAAATTGCATTCTTAATTCTGGATTCTGGATTCTGACTTCTTATTTATAAACCCCAAAATGTTGTTAATTAGTTTATTTATCGCTACGCTTTTTTTAGCATATTCGAATGGTGCCAATGACAACTTTAAAGGGGTAGCAACGTTGTTTGGTAGCCGCACTAGTAGCTATCAAACAGCAATTTTATGGGCAACTTTTACAACTTTAGGTGGTGCAGCAACTGCAACTTTTTTGGCAAGTACATTAATTAAAAACTTCTCTGGTAAAGGATTAGTGCCTGATGCGATCGCTAATTCACCAGAGTTTCATCTCGCAGTTGCGATCGCAACTGGTCTAACTGTACTGATAGCCACCCTTATGGGGTTTCCCATTTCCACAACTCACAGTTTAATCGGTGCGCTGGTTGGCGCTGGATTAGTTGCGATCGGACTCAAAGTCAATTTTGCCGTTTTGGGAACTTCCTTTGTTTTGCCTTTATTTCTCAGTCCGATCATTGCCATTCCTTTCGGAGCAGCAATTTACAGCTTATCTGGCTATATAAATTCCAAATGGAACCTACCAGTCAATCAAAAAATGATTGATACTTGCCATTTTCTCAGCGCCGGAGTTGTGAGTTTTGCTAGAGGATTAAATGATACTCCCAAAATTTCCTCACTCATTCTAGTTATTGAGTATTTTTCGGTGCAGGGAGGAATGATCACGATTGCGATCGCAATGGCACTTGGCGGTTTACTCAACTCCCAAAAAGTTGCTGTCACCATGAGTGAAAAGATTACCTCATTGAATCCTCCTCAAGGCTTATCAGCAAATATAGTAACTGGAATTCTAGTGATTGCAGCTAGTCTGTTTGGACTTCCTGTTTCCACCACTCATGTTTCAGTTGGATCTATTTTTGGAGTCGGTTTGATTGGCAAAAAAGCCAATATGCGTGTATTTTATCAGATACTATTATCGTGGATTTTAACTTTACCTATTGCTGCAATTATTAGTGGAATAATTTACAGATTATTACAAGGTTAGAAAAATTGAATAATTTTTTTTCATATTTAAGGAATAGTACCTAATGCAAACTCAATCCAAAATTACATCATTTAAAAATAAACTAAATTCACCTTTGACAAAAAAGGGGATCTCTGTTTTACAAATTAATCTAGGTAAGCGTTGTAACCTTGCCTGTACACACTGTCATGTCGAAGCTGGGCCAAAACGTACAGAAGAACTTTCTCCTGAAATTTGCAAACAATTGATTTCGCTAATCCATAAATTTCCCGAAATTAAAATTGTGGATTTGACTGGTGGCGCACCAGAAATGAATTATGGATTTAAGCCATTAGTAGAAGCAGCAAGAGCAACCAGCAAGCAGGTGATTGTCCGGTCTAATTTGACTATTTATTTTGAAGATGGATTTTCTGATTTACCAGAATATTTTGCTCAACACCAAATAAGAGTTGTGGCTTCCCTACCATGCTATTTAGTAGATAATGTTGATAAAATGCGTGGTTCTGGCGTTTTTGATAGTTCTGTCAAAGCTTTGCAGTGGCTTAACCAACTCGGCTATGGTAAAGATGAAAATTTAATTTTGGACTTGGTATTTAATCCCCAGTTACCCACTACTGAAAAATTTTCCTTAGCTCCCGAACAGACTAACCTAGAACAAGATTACAAAATGTTCTTACAAGAACATTTTAATATTGTATTTAACAACCTCTTCACCATTACCAACCTACCAGTTGGTAGAACCAAAATACATTTAGAACGGAGAAAACTACACAGTAGCTATTTGCAGTTTTTAGAGTCAAATTTTAATCCTGGCACAGTTGAACATTTGATGTGCCGCGATCAACTTTCAATTGACTATCTAGGAAATGTATATGATTGTGACTTTAACCAGATGATGAATTTGCCTGCAAAAACTGGTAATTCTGAACCACTAACAGTTAGCCAATTGCTAGAAGCTGGCAGTCTAAACCTGATTAGTGAGATCCAAACTGCTGCTTATTGCTATGGTTGTACTGCTGGGTGTGGTTCTAGTTGTGGTGGTGCTTTGCTCTAAGGCTGCTAAAAAAAGTCTGTTACCAAAATTGTTACCAGTGCGTTGTTGTTGGGCTGTTACTTTATGATGAGATTTAGTTAAGCTCCTTACACCACACTAAAAACCGTGAAACATTATGTTTCGCGGTTTTTTTTCCTTTTCTGTACAGTGACAAATTAAATGGCAATACACTTCAGATAAGACCAAAACACTTGTAGATACGGCGATTTATCGCGTCTCAAAAACCCAAAATTTTTGCCAGTAGCCCCTTAACCCAAGCGTATTGAATTAAATGGCGTTGAAACAAATTTGTGTCATCAAATAAATTCTTATTCACTTTAGACTGACAAAAATTAGTGTTAATACAGCTTGTAACTTCCCTGTGCCGTTTCTAAGCTTAATACTAGAGAGTTCAAGCTTCACACCACACCCTCGATGACATTAATTTGTCACTGTACATTATCCTTTAAGGCTTTGGTATAGCCAAGCCAAACTCCGATCCAAAAATTTGGATTTTATTAAATCAACTTTCCTTACCACTCCCATCGACCGATGTCAGGTGCCGAACCAGAGTAAGGAAGTCCTACATTAGTTCCTCTATCCACCATAAGACTGCGTGACGAAGCCGCCTTGTAGTAAGAGTTCCAACGGTCGCCTGTACCTGTAAATCTGGGATCGCCCTGAATGTTTGTCGCATTAACCGCGAATTGGCTCTGCCAAGTTGGTTTTGCTGGGTTCGTATTCCTGCGGAGATTATTAGTGAAAGCAATGTTTTTACCTCCTTGCACATCGTCTCCTTGAGAGTTCAAGAACACATTATTTTTGATCGATATCTTGTCTGCTGAGTCTAGCTGTAGGCTATTCCCCAAGGTATCGAACACGTTGTTGTGAATCTTGATGTTGGTAGCTAAATCGGGAATGAAGACGGCAGTACTGTTCCCGAAACCAAATTGAACTTTACGAGCGACATTTGCGAAAATATTATTGTGGATGTTGATGTTGTGATTTTCTATACTTCCGCCCCATGCTTTCCCTCCCCAGATCGCAATACCGAAGCCCTTATCCTGAAAGTAGGAGTCGGATATCTCAACTCCACTCAAGGCAACCTCGATTGACTCCTTAACACTCTGTCCGTCAATATCTTTTATTCTTACGTTTCGCATCTTGAGATTGCTTGGGTGCGTAGCTGTCGGCTGATAATCATTCATTACTGCATGATTAACCATCGATAACCACGTATTACAGGTAACGTTGTAGATTTCGTTTCCATAACTCAAATTCCAAAGTTCAATGGAAGCATCCTCGCTCCACTGGGAATCAACTTCCGGAACCTGGATATCGCAATCGTGAATCTTCACGTTACGCAGATGACCTACATGCATGAACTTGATACCGTATCCTTTATTTTCTCGGATAGTAATGTTGTAGATGTCAGCGCCATCAAGTCCCCCAAGTCTCAAGTTACCGGTAGATCCTCCCGATACTCCATCTGCTGCGGAGTTAATAAACGTGCAATCATATATCGTTGTGTTCTTCATCCACTTTCTCTCTGGAAGCGGGACGAACCACCACATATTGCCACGGGTAAAAACTGCACCGCTGTGCTGGAAATCTTTGAAGGTGACATTATGCATAGTCACGTTATTACGATTTTCCACCCAGACACCGGCTTTGATGGTCTTGTCGTTCCCGTCTATGGTGAAGCCGCTTAAGGTCTGATTGCCGTCTGTCGCCTCAACCATCTCAGAAGGAGGCCCGTACCTAGGGCTTGAGCCGGAGTAGCTAGGCGAGACAAGCTGAATAATGCTTCCATAATGCAAAAGGCTCCAGTCGCTGCTACCTGTGTTTATTCCTGGAGCAGGAATCGCACCGTTGCTAGTGATAGTCACGCTTGATTCACCTGCTCCCTCGATATTTACTCCTGGCGGAAGTACCGTCGCTTCCGTTTCCCTATAGACACCTGCATTCAGGTAAATCGTGTAGTTTTGATTCGGTTGAACTCGTTTTGCTGCATACGCCAACGTCCTCAATGGCTTGCCTAGCGATCCATCGCCTCCGGTGTCGCTTCCCGTGGGAGACACGTAGACGTACAAGCTCGTGGTAGATTGGGTAGCCGCGACTTTTGCGCCTCCCCCGTACCTCGTACCGTAAAGCTTACGATCGCTGTTTTGTACAGATTCTGCCTCTAAAGTGGAACCATCGGACTTATTACTGCTATTAAACGAATGAATAACGGTAGGTGTAATGTTAGCGATCGCAGGAGTTTTTTGGGTAGTTACTAACTGGGTTGTGACTACAGCTACCAAAACAATAGTAGTTAAAGCTGCGTAGAAAAGAAGGGAGCGTAGAGTCTTTATCATTACTCAAAGGAGGGAAAGGCGATGGACGCAAGGGAGCGGAGAAATGAGGAAAGAATGACAGGAAAAAGAATAGAAGGCTTTCTAGCGTGAGAAGTACTGCGGCGGCGAACTCTTCCTCGTAAGGAAGAAGTAAGACTACTTGGAAATTTTTATCCAGTACCTATCGATAGATAAACTGTAAAAAACCTACCATTCTATGTTTCACCTGAGTATTAAGATTTATTCGTGTGAATTTACGTCCTCTACCCTAAAGTCCACACTCTTATGGCTATACAGCAAAATAGTTCCGTTAGCGGTAGCGGGGCGTTTAGCTCGTGCTGAGTGAAGAGTTAGGAGTTACGAATTCTCCCCCTGCTCCCCTGCCTTCCTTAACAGATAAATTAAATTTGCTTAACTGAACCATATTGGGCTATACAGCAGTTTTCCTTCAGACATAACTTTGTGTCTACCCTCTTGCGCTAAAGTTGCATAAGAATGTGCATCTAAAGCCAGGAGGAAAGAATAGTGAAAGCAGTCTTGATGACAGCAGCTGGCAGTCCTGAAGTTCTACAAGTACAGGAAGTGCCAAACCCTGCGGTTCCCGTAGGGAATACTGAACTTTTAGTGCGTTTGGTGGCGGCTGGCATTAACCCCATTGACACTAAACTTCGTAGCCGAGGCACTTTCTACCCCGATCGCACGCCGACAATTTTAGGATGTGATGGTGCCGGTGTAGTTGAAGCTGTGGGTGCTGGGGTTCAGCGTTTTTGCCCAGGCGATGAAGTATACTTTTGCTACGGCGGTTTGGGCGCACACCAAGGTAATTATGCTGAATATACCGTTGTGGATGAGCGATTTGTGGCACGTAAACCTGCCTCTATCTCCTTTGCCGAAGCAGCCGCAGCGCCTTTAGTATTAATCACCGCCTGGGAAGCTTTATACGAACGGGGACGATTGTCACCTGGGGAACGGGTTTTCATTCATGCGGGTGCTGGTGGTGTCGGTCATGTAGCAATTCAATTGGCGAAACTCAAAGGTGCTACTGTTTCTACCACAGTGGGTTCTGAGGAAAAGGCTAATTTCGTCAAAGAACTTGGTGCAGACCATGTAATTTTTTACAAACAAACCGACTTTGTGCAAGCGGTATTAGATTGGACTGGCGGCGAAGGCGTAGACTTGGCTTTTGATACCGTAGGCGGCGAAACCTTTCACAAAACCTTTCCCGCAGTGCGAGTATATGGTGATATTGTGACGATTCTCGAACCAGATGCCAATACTGTTTGGAAAACTGCGAGATTACGCAATCTCCGCATTGGTTTAGAATTAATGCTGACACCAGCGTTGCTAGGATTGGAAGACAGCCTCCAGCACCATGCAGAAATTCTCGAACAATGTGCCACCTGGATCGATGAAGGCAAGTTAAAAATTCATGTTACTCACAAGTTTCCTTTAAAAGAAGCAGCTAAGGCGCACCAACTAATTGAAAGCGGTTCTGTGACGGGTAAAATTGTTCTACTAATTAGCGACGAATGATCGAACAATTTGCATAATTTATTTTTTAAACATAGATGCACCCAGAGGTTAAACGCAAAGATAACCAGAAAGCTCTATCTGCGTACCTCTGCGCTTTCCTTTGCGTTCCTTTGCGTTTTACTTCTCCTCCTCCCCCTACCTACTTCAGCAGCACAAACGCAACCAGAACGCACACCCTTAACTCTAGAATTATTACAAGAACGTCTCCGCACACCCACACTCCGCGAAGGCAATTTGACCGTAGATTTGCAGAAGATGGTGATTGATTTGCGTCCCGAAAACGCTAGCTTTCGTGATGCTTTTTACCAACTATTGCGAAAAGAGCTAGGTACAAAACCTCTGGGTTTAGACCTCAGCTATGCCCTGATTTTAGGAGATTTTGTGGGTAGCGATTTGGGTTTAAGAACCTCCTTGTACGCCCAAGCTATTGCTCCGATTTTCACAGCTACTGAAAAAGAAGAACTAGCACGTTTGCGCTTTATTTGTCTAGAATCGCTAGCGAACTCCAAAGATTGTCGATCGCTTTTGGGAACAGAGCCAACCCCATCCAGTGAAATTGCCGTCTTTCGTGGTGTCTTGAAACTCGTGCAAACTCGCTTCAATGGCGAAATGAAGTTCTCTCATACATTCTTTCTTCAGTCTGTGGATGCCCAAGGTGCAACTTTTCTCCAATCCACGAATTGGGCTGAAACCCGGTTTGGTCGTCCCGTCAGCTTTAGTGGTACTAAATTTAAGCAACCAAGCAATTTTCAGGGCAGTATTTTTTTTGAAAAAGCTAATTTTAAACAAACTCAATTTCAAGAATTCGCTGATTTTCAGGGGAGTATATTTGAAAAGATTGCTAACTTCAACCAGGCAAGTTTTAAGCAATTGGCTAAATTCAGTAGTGTGAAATGGCAAGAAAATGCTGATTTTTCTGATGTCCGCTTTGCCAATCAAGCCCAGTTTACTAAAGCAAATTTTAATCAGTTTCTCTTTTTAACAGATGCGACTTTTGAGCAAGCTCTCATATTTCGAGAAGTGGAGTTTAATCAATCAGTTAATTTACAAGGTGCAAGTATTCTCAATCAAGCAGATTTTAGCGATGCCAGGTTTTCTCCAGAAGCTTGTCTAAGCGTACCTGGTTTAACTTTTAACTCTAACCAAGCAAAAATTTTAGGTAATCCTGGTCAAATTGGGAAGATGTTCTGCATTCCTACATTGCAAGGTAATCAAAATATCTTGCGGAATTTGGGGCAAAATTTCCGTCAGCAACAACAAGTTGCCGATGCTAATGAACTGGAATACACAAAACAACAGCTGCGATTAGTAGAAATGAGTCGCCGTTTGACAGCTACAAATATTAATAGTGCAAGTGTTGCCAGTTTGATTAAACTGGGTTTTTCCGCAACTCAAGCCGCAGCGATCGCCCAGCGTCGTCTGATCAAATCTTTTCGCAATAGTACTGAGTTATTGACTTTAGCAGACATCGGTTTAGAAAAATATACACAACTGAGCGATCGCTTAATTGTTGGCGAATCCCTGTCTATTGGTGGGTGGTTACTGCAAGCTTGGAGTTGGTTGGGATTGAGTGTACTGCTGTTGTTGAGTGGCTATGGGACAAATTTTTGGTTAGTGTTTGGCGTGGGAGGAGTTGCGATCGCATATTTTGGCTTACTATTTTGGCTAGTGGATCGCTATCGCCGCCTGCATCCCGTACCAATTATTCCCACATCTTACGAAACCATTGCGATATTAGTCAGTTTTAGCGTTTTAGAATTCTTGAGCTTACTAGCCATCTTTCGCAATGCTCAACAACCTTGGCTGACATTGGGGTGTCTTTTCATAATTATTGTCCCCGTACCGCTAGCATTATTGATCCGACTTTACCAACAAGGTCGTTATCACGATTTAATGAACGTTTCTTACTTCACCGAAGATGGCACATTTCGCCAGTTACGATTGTTGATTGGGCGTTTACCAGTGATACCAAGGAATCAGACATTTCGTGAACGATATATGCCTCTACTGAGCGATCGCCGTTGGAACTGGCTCAACTACTATGATTTTAGTCTCAACAACTTAGTGAAATTAGGATTTAACGACATTCGCCTGCGAGACGAACACTTACCAGGCATCATCTCTGCACTAGCTTGGTATGAATGGAGTTTAGGTGTAATTTACATTACTCTTGTTTTGTGGACTCTTTCTCGTACAATTCCGGGATTGAATTTGCTAATTTATCTGAAGTAGCTTACCACGCGATTAGCGGTAATGAATTTATTAAGCGGGACACTTCTTAACTCATCAAAAATATGGGTCTGAAACCCCGTACTTCACGCAATGTTTTAAAGTAATGAGTAAGGAGTAATGAGTAATGAGTGGATAAAAACTGGGTATTTACTCATTACTCATTACTTATTACTTATTGGAGAGCGATTTTTTTCGGGGGAGATGGCACAGGGAATACGATAAGATGACCCAATGAGGGATTCTGAGCAACTTGTCATCTACCAGCTTCATATTTTTATCCTGGGCATTAGTCCAATGATTTGGCGTAGGATAAAAATCCGCAGTGACAGTACAATCGCCGATTTGCACTACATCATCCAGATAGTAATGGGATGGACAGATTCCCACTTACATCGTTTCATAATCCACGGTAAGCATTACGGAATTGCTCAAATTGGGGGAATATGGTTTTCTGACGACCCTAAAGTTGTCAAATTATCAGATTTTGACTGGCGAAGTAGAGAGCGTTTTTTATACGAATATGACTTCGGTGATAACTGGCAGCATCAAATTCGGGTTGAAGCAATTCTCGCTCCAGAATCAAATTGCTTTTATCCAGTCTGCATTAGTGGTAAACGTGCTTGTCCTCCAGAAGACTGTGGTGGCCCGTGGGAGTTTATGGCACAAAAACAGGAATACTCAGTAATACACATAGCAAATCGCTTCAGTGAAATTGTGGAAGAAGGTGATATACCTGGCAATATTGAAGAAATATACGAACTACGTCAATGGTTAATGGTTAACCATTTTGACCACCAAAAAGTCAACCAACGGTTACAGCAATATGCGGCTGGTGATAAAGAAATGTTATTTGAGCAGAGGATAGTGTGAAAGTCAAAATCCAAATAGTTGTGGAGTCAGATAATGGAGAAACCCAAGTTGTCCAAGAAATTATGCAGATTTCGCGTGGTGCTTTACAACCAGAAAACTTGGGACTAAAACTAGCAGAAGCCAAAACATTACTACAAAGTCTCCAACGCAGCCTAGCCGAACAACAGATAGCAGAGTACTCTCTTCAACAGGAATCATGTTTGCACTGTAGTAAGAAACTATTGCATAAAGACAAGCGCACAATTGTATACCGCACGTTGTTTGGCAAGTTGCATCTCCAATGCCCTCGACTATTTCACTGTCCCTGCCAGGAGCAACCAACCCGCAGCTTTAACCCAGTAGCCAAATTACTACCAGAACGTACTTCCAGAGAACTATTGTATCTGGAGTCTAAGTATGGGTCTTTGATGTCTTACGGACTGTCTGTGAAACTATTACAGGAAGTATTACCAATAGAAGGTGAAATAAACACTACAGCGATACGGAATAACTTACACAGAATTGGTCAACGCTTAGAAGACGAGTTGGGGGAAGAAAAAAGAGGATACATTGAAGGCTGTCCCAGAGATTGGGAGGAATTGCCCCGACCTGATTTACCGTTGGTACTGGGAATGGATGGTGGATATGTTCGTTCCTACGACAAAAAATCGCTTTCCAAAGGTAATTTTGAAGTTATCGTTGGTAAGAGTATAAAAGCAGACGGTACATCCAAGCGATTTGGGGGAGTTTATTCTTACGATACCAAACCCCAACGTCGCATCTTTGAGGTATTGATGTCTCAAGGAATGCAGATGAATCAACAAGTAACTTTCCTCTCAGACGGTGATGAGAAGATACGCGAACTACAGCTTTATCTCAATCCCAACGCAGAATATCTCCTGGATTGGTTTCATATCACCATGAGGCTGACAGTAATGAGTCAGACTGCAAAAGGACTTAGCAAAAAAGATACCGAACTAGATACAGACATACCAAAAGAGTTGGAACGAATTAAGTGGTATCTGTGGCATGGAAACCTGTTCAAAGCATTGCAATTGATAAAAGACCTTGTGGATGACCTAGAAATCGTCATTTTTGATGGTAATAGCCGAATAGAGCTAAAAAAACTGTTTAAAATGGTGTGGGAGTTTGAGAGCTATATTTCAAACAATGGGGCTTATATCCCAAACTATGGAGAACGTTGGCGAAATGGCGAAGCCATAGCCACTGGATTTGTGGAATCAACAGTTAATCAAGTCATTAGCAAGCGGTTTGTCAAGAAACAGCAGATGCGCTGGACTCCTAAAGGTGTTCATCTTCTGCTCCAGGTGAGAATGTTGGTTCTCAATGAAGAGTTAGAGAGCAAATTCCAGCAATGGTATCCTGGTTTTAGAGTAGATAGCCAGCCGACTCAAGAAGTATCTCAAGTCGCTTAAATTATCAGTATAAAGAGTCATTTAAATTACCTTGAAGTGACGATTTACCGTAAAATACTGGTCTGTTTTTTATGTCTATGTGCTTACCAACTTTGGAGCGTAAGTTGGTAAAATTAGCTCATACACCCCAAGGTTTTCAGGGGGTTGAGTTATGACAGCACAAACCGTCCAATCATCGAAAGTTGGTAAAACTGAAAAACCAGAGCGTCAATCGCCTAACTTTTGCAAATACTCCGAGGTCAGGACTAGGGAACATTTGTTACCAGAAGAAGTTGAGTTGATGCGGTCAGCTATCAAAAAATCCAAAGGTCGCCACGCTCACCGAGACTCAACCCTAATTTTGCTTTGCTACCGTCACGGATTGCGAGTGGCAGAGGTGGCATCTTTGCGGTGGGAGCAGATAGATTGGAATGGTGGCACAATTTACGTGAAGCGAGTCAAAAAAGGAACACCCTCGGTTCAACCACTTTCAGGTTTGGAGATTCGCTCTCTCCGTCATCTGCAACGAGATTATCCTGCTAGTCCCTATATTTTCCAGTCTTCTCGACTTAGCCCGTTGGCACATGATACGATCGCAGGCATTGTTGAACGAGCTGGTGAATTAGCTGGTTTACCTTTCCCTATTCATGCTCATATGCTACGGCATGGAACTGGTTATTATTTGGCGAATCGAGGCATTGATACCCGAACCATTCAAAGTTATTTGGGGCATAAAAATATTCAGCACACTGTTCGTTACACCGAACTTGCATCTACCAAGTTTCATGGACTTTGGGATGATTAATGTTTAAACCCCTTGCTTAATTCTTGCCCATCTCCCCCGAAAAAAATCGCTCTCCTTATTACTCATTACTCCAAAATCACCGTGCGTTCACGCCGGGGAGTATGTCAACACTGATGCTAGTCTTGGCAAGCGGAACCAAAATCTAGAACCACCTTCAAGACGAGGTAAATAACCAATCATACCTCCCCAGCGTTCAAGTGTGATTCTACAAAAATAAAGACCTAAACCAACTCTCCCTGATTTACCTTTGCCTTGAGAGAACTTTTGAAATAAATTCTTTTCCATTTCTGGCGGTACACCCAAACCACAATCATCTATAGTAACTAAAACATATTGCCCATCCAGTTGTAGACCAATAGTCACAATAGAATCTGGTTTACTATATCTATAAGCATTTTCTACTAGATTAGAAATCACTCTATCTAAACGAGATTTATCTGCCATAACTTTCCAGTCTGCTGTCATATCAATATTGGTAGCAAGCTGTAATTGTATATTATTAAGGGCAAAGTTCAGTTTTGAAAATTCAATTACCTCTTGTATAGAACTTAAGATATTAGGTGCTTCTTCAATATCGATATGAGAATTTTCTGTTAATGCTGCTTCAGTAGAAAAAGCGTCTAAAATATCTTTAATCAGCATCTCTTGTTTGAGACATTGCTTTATACCAGTTTCTAAATATTCTTTTCCTTTAGGCGTTAGGTTTTCAAATTCTAGTAGTGCAAAACAGCAGTTTATAGCGCTCAATTCCACTGCTATATCATGGACAAGACAATGAACTAGAACATCTTTTTTTTGATTATCTTTAAGTAATTGCTGATAAATCAATTTATATTCTCTAGCTTTTTGGAGAATATACTGCTGTTCTTGATAAGAGTCTTCCAACGCCTCAATCAATAAAAATTTCTTATTATCCACCCAAATGGCATAAGCTTTAAATTGATATTCTTGTCCAGTTGCATCTATTTCAGTCCATAAACCTGAACTGAGTTTTTTAGTATTATTGTTAGTCCAAAATTTTTCGGCATCAACTAAAAAATTATTTAAAAAAGAAAACTCTTCATGTGGTATTGATATATTCATTCCTGATGCTAAATTTTTACAAGAAAATTGATTTAACCAATCAGGTATATTACCAATAATTTTAAATAAACCTGCATCAATTTTCTCTAACACCAGAATGTTCAAAGCCGTGAGTATATCATTCGCGATCGATGTATTCATGAGTTCAACCTGATACAATCAATTAATTTTGACTTTAGGTTAGTAATTTAACTTTTTATTTAATTTTTCGTATAATAATCTGAAATCATTTGCTTTTTGCTGAATAGGAAAGAGGTAATCTCTATCACAGCTACTATCTAACAGCAATACCCAATCTGCTTCCTTTGTCGGTAATATATGAACATCTACACAACTGCCATACTCTGTTTGGATGAATGGTAGAAATATGGAAGTATCATCTAATGGTAGTAACCCTTCTAGAAAAACAACTTGCTCTTTTGCATTTTTGCCTTTACGGAGGTTAGTAATTCCATAAGCTGCCAATTTCCCACCCCAAGTCAAGAGGCTACCATCTTTATTAACCAACAGATAGCCAAGAGAAGACTCTGATGTTAGCAAATTTAGAATATAGGCAATTACAAAAACAGGGACATCCAACATTTAGCAATCCAATATTTTTTTAGTGAGAGTTTGAAAAGCTTCTTCTACACCAATACCATGTTTGGCACTTGTTTTAATCACAGTCCAACCCTTTTGTATAACATCATCTATCTCAGCAGATTCAATTTCCCATTCATCCGTTATATCCAACTTGTTTATGACTAAAATGAATGGAACTTGACCAATGGCATCTTCTATTTTTATTTGTAAGTCCAAAGCTTTTTGTAAAGTATTATACCTAGTACCATCTACAACTAATAAATAACCAGCAGAACCTCGCAAATAAGACATTTGTAATTCTTGAAACTCATCTTCTCCATAGATATCCCAAAGGATAAGGTTGATTTTTTTATCTTGAATCTCTATAGCTTTTTTATCAATTTTTACACCCACAGTAGTATGATATTTTTCAGAAAAAATACTGTGGACAAACATTGCTACTAAACTAGTTTTACCTGTAGCAAATGCACCTATCATACAAATTTTCTTCTGGATAACCATAAATTGATATAATTTTATTTAGAGGTATTATTTATTAATACTTTGAAAGATACTCTCCGATTAAATTCTTTAGATTCTGGCGTTAATTCTGGCTGGGAAGTTAGGCTAGAACTTACAGTTAGTGCTTGAAATTGGTTTGTCTTGATTTCTTGGGATATTAAATAAGATAGAATTTTATTAGCGCGGGCTTGACTGAGTGGTCTATTTCTTCGTTCTGTTCCAGCACTATTAGTATGTCCAATTATTTGAATCTGCACATTTTTACCTAAATACTTGGCAATATCCAAACATTTGCGGATTGATAAAAACAAATTAGGCAATTTGTCAATTTCACCAGGCATCAACTCAGTTGTTCCTTCTGTAAAAAAAATTATTTCTTTTTCTATCTTTATTTTAGATAACTCTAACTCGCTAAGTTCTATTTCTACGAGTTTTTGGTCTTGAAATTGGGTGATGCCAGGAATAAATGCCCATAATTTCCGTGCTTCTAAAATCCATTTACGGGGTGCATAACCAGTTACATTAAGAATACCGTTGTTATCAACCCTTAATGATACAGTCTGGGGAGGATGCAACAATTTTTCAACTCTTTTAGCAGTAAATTCTGGCTCCAAAGATAGATAAGGTTGCCACTGGCTAATTACTATTTGGGGATTAAGATTTGTTTGTTGGATTAGTGTATTGGGATCTACTGCTAAAGGATCGCGCATTCCCGAAATAAAATATTTGCCAAAAGCTTGCTTGGTGTTAATCACAACAATTCCTGGCAGAGAGTTGAGTTTTTGGAGATATGCTTGCCAACGAAGTTGTTCTCTTATCGCAAAAAAGCCCCAAGTCCCACAAGCGATCGCGATCGCGCCCAAGAAAGCCCAGGCATAGGTATAATTTTTTTTAGCCGCAGATTTATACTGAACTACCAGACAAGCTTCTAAATAAGGCAGGCTGGCCTGAAATACTTCTGTTTCCCCTGTAAAATTTTTAATTTCTCTACCTAGCTTTAGGTGAATTTTTTCTATCGCTTCTTGCAAAACTAACCTTAATTCTTGAGGAGGATTCCCTCGAATCATCGCTGCTACTAGAGCTTGCGGCCCCTCTTCAATCCAAATTATGACTTCTCCAAAGCGTAAACTTTTTAACCCATCTACTTTTTGTACCTTAAAGGAATCTTTGACAAAATCCTGGATAGCTGTCAACATCGCAGCTACTAAATCTGGATCTTGAACTGTTATCTGCGTTGTTACTAAATGTTGCAGCAATAACCCTGATTTTTTATGAATCAAAAAGATTTGTTCAACTCGATAAACTAGCGTCCGTAACAGCACAATTTCCGCAAATGATTTTCCTGTGCGTTGTGCTTCTAGCCTCCATTTAAAGCTCTGTGGAGACAAGCTATGTTCCAGAGTTTGATTCATCGATTGCATCATTTCCTCAAGAGCCGTGGAAATCGCCTTGCGAGTAGCTGGCCCAATAACTGGAAATAATGCATCTGAAAGCACATTGTGGTCTTGTTTAACAGAAACTTCAATGGCATTTTCCACAGTTGATACCATTACTTCCCCAAGTTGTTTATCTTGCTTTGAGCGCAAGATAACAGCTTCTGGAAGCATCTTGCTAATATCTTCTGGTAGAATTTGAGGGTTTTCTAATCGCTCATAAAGTGTTTTAAGTTTAGTCGGCTCAATATCCAGAAGCAAACTACGGAGTATAGTTAGTTCATCATTAAGTTCGAAGGTTTGGTTGTTGCTGTCCAAACCTTCAGAGGATGCTTTCGGTATTGGATTTTTTGAATAGTCATTCATTACCAAAATTCCCCAATTCACAATTTATCATCAAGTAGCATTCTGTTGTAAACAGAAGAGATGTACCGATAGGTAAAAATCTTTTAACCTTAGAGTAGAGGATATGTTGAAAGTATTCTTGTCTTAAAACTTTTAAATTCTTTTAAGTTCCCCTTTTTAATAGGGGTAGGGAGAATATAAAAGTGCCAAAATTCATAGTGAAAAAATTTTCAAACAACTCCTTAGATCAAGACTTATTTTCTGCATTCAGCCGGATAGCTAACTCTGTAAACATAGCAGCAAGATTTGAACGATCCGTTTTCTCTCTGCGAAGTTCTTGAGCTTCCCGTTCTAGTAAAGCTACTATTTCCTGAGATTTTTGTTGTATCTCATCTTGTAAGCTTTTAGATTGGTTGAGAATCTGTTCGCGCAACTCTCGTTGGCTATTAGTTGATTGTTCATCAAATTGAGTAATCTTTTTTTCTAAAGATATAATTATGTTTTTACTTTCTTCAGCAACTGCTTTTACCTGAGAGTCACGCTCGGTCTGCTCATTTTTTAGGCGCTGCGTTAAAGAATCAACTTCTTGTTTAATATAAATTTCTAAAGCATCTAGACGTTTTCTTGTTTCATCTCGCACGTTGCCCAATTCCTTAATTAGACGTTCTTCTAGACGGGTAAATCTTCTTTCCGTATCCCTTATTTGATTGCCAAAAAGAATTTCTCTAACTTTATCTAAGTTTCTACCTTCACTCATACTGTTATTACTAAATTGCAACTCATTTATGTTTGCATTCGAATTCTGTTTTTCTATATTTGATGAATTATTATTGATGTATTCTTCAGGTGAGTTCATATTTTTAATTCCTTGGGAAACTAAATTTTGGTTTGATGTTAATTTTGATACTATATCCACAGCAGAGGTACTAATAAGTATAAATTATATTTATACGTAAAAAATTACATCTACTTGAATATATAGGAAAACATCCAATCTTTAGCCAAAGTAATGATGAATTTCGCAAGCTACTTATGGAGAAGCCGATTTTTCATTCTTATCTGCAAAACCTCGCTTCCATTCCTCTTCCTGCTCTGACTACGGTGTACACACAAGTTAAATTATCTCTCTTAATCTCCCTGATGTATCGGCTACAGTGTACACCAGTCAAAAAACTCGATTTTCCATTGTTCTTTCGTTCGCATTGCTTCAGCTTGCATAAGTAAGCGGGCGTAAATAATTGTCGTTGGGATCAGGCAACAGGCAATAGATATAAGGATATTAGCCTAGTTCATTTTTCTTTACATAGTTTTATTTTATTGTGCTAAAGTACTTAGATGTTAATAGTATATTTTTGCACTTAAACAACATTGCACTAAGTGTAGAAAACTTCAATATCAATACTTATTGAGAGCAAAAGAAAGGTATCTAAATTGCAATTAAGATTAATAATTAACGAATTCAATCTCCATATTTTCAAAATAAAAGTGCAAATTTAAACGAGAAAATTCAATTTAAATTTATAAGTCTGAAATTAGATATATGAAAAAATTGAGAAATTATTGTCCCAAAATTCATTTGATAATTTGATTAAGGAAATATTGCAATACTACTCGGTTAAGAATATTTTAAAGTTGTAAAGTATACTATAAACCCCGCTTCTATTCCTCTCCCCGAAAGGTCGAGAGGCTTTGAATTCAGCCTTTTTGCGTCGGGTAGAGGGTCAAGAGTTAGGTCTTTGATGACTTTGACTGTTTCGTTTCACATAATACTTTTCAAACATCCTCTCAGCGTTCGATTGAGCTATCACTCTAAATTCTCCTGCAATTTTTTTTATAGTCCCTCAGCAAAAGTCATAGTAACAATTGCCACTATGACTTCTGCTGTCTTTGATTTATGTGCTGATTAAAATCCCAACTAAACTTTTGCTTCCAAAGATTTGAGTAACTCGGTATTCACTCCTGACTCACGAGTCAAGGCAATTTTGCCAGTGCGGGCGATTTCTCTTAAACCAAACTTTTGTAACACCTGCACGATCGCTACCATTTTACCTGGATCTCCCACAACTTCTAAGGTAAGAGAATCTTCTGCTACATCCACGACTCGCGCCCGGAAAATCTGAGACAGTTCAATCACTTCTGAGCGATTGCTGCTACTAGCATTCACTTTCACAAGCATCAATTCTCGCTCGACGCAAGGAGTTTCGGTAATATCCTGTACCTTCAGGACATTGACTAACTTGTATAGTTGCTTGGTGAGTTGCTCGATCACGCGATCGTCACCAGGTACAACCATTGTAATTCGGGAGACTCCTCCCTGTTCAGCAGGGCCAACAGCAAGGCTTTCAATATTAAAACCACGACGGGCGAATAAACCAGAAATGCGGGAAAGAACACCCGCCTCATCTTCTACGAGAACTGAAAGGGTATGTTTCATCTTCGCCAACAGAGGCTAGAACAGGATTTGAGGAACGCAGAAACTAGTACCGCTTTGCAGAATTCACTCATTCAAAAGTCAAAATTCATTGAGTTACAAACTCTTGACATTTTGTCAAATGTATGTTGATTTCTGTTGTGGCGTACTACTGCACTAATTATCAGTGCGACCTTTTATTGTAAACTCAATAGCTGCACTCATTGCATTCTCTAGAAATAAAAAATTGGACAGAAATTATTCTGCAAGGAGGAATTTTATGGAATGGATATCTTTTCATTGGTAGATGCGGGATTTTCGTAAAGCTTTTATACTCCACTCAATAAGCCTCTAATTAGGAGAAAATTTTTATGAGTTGGTTACAAAGACTATTTGGAATGGAAAAACCTCAAAATGCAGAAGTAAATCCTACTCCGCAGTCAATAGCACAAACTCCTAGTAGTACTGCTGCTCCTACTGCTACTCAATCCATACCCCCAGAACGTCTGGGATTAAGTGGCGAATATGACCAAAGTGGGTTGGCAAAGCGGGTAGCTTTGGCATTTGATGAAGATCCCCAACTTGATGATGTTAATACCCTTTGGGTTGCTCAAACGGGTAGCACTGTAGTATTGAAAGGCAAAGTTCCCAGTCAAGAAATTCTTAATAAAATGATTTCTGTAGCTCGCTCTGTGCATGGAACTACAGATGTTGACACTAACCAAGCCACGATTGGCTAGTACCGTAAGGCGTAATGCGTAATTCGTAATTCGTAATTCGTAATTACCTATTTGCAAGGGTTTTGGACATTTGAAATAGGTGACTTATTTACGCCGTGCGATGTTGGGTGTTAATTAATTCCCAATTGAATGGTCGCAAAGGTATTGGGTGGCGCGATCGCTCCCATTGCATAACAAAAGCCCCATATCTATCTCTTCAAAGAGTCGCCGACAACGCTAGCGCTGATGAACGCGCGGTATAAACAAAGGCCCTCTTAGACAGTTTCCGGCAAAGCTGGGAAAGTGTAAGGGGGTTGGCGGTCGCTAACCCATCTCTCAATCCAATCTACAATAGCTTGGTTGACTTGCTCAGGACATTCATCATGGGGACAATGGCCCACATCTGCTAAATTCAGCACTTCCAATTTTTGGTTGTATTGGGCAAATCGGTTAGCAAGGGCTGGGGGAACAAACCGATCCTTTTGTCCCCAAATTAACAACATCGGAATTGTTAAGGTTGGTAATACTGTTTTCACACTAGGACTAAAGTTAATTCCGATCGCAGCTTTGAACAAAGCACTAAAAGCCCTCGCTGAACCTCTGTCTTGGGGAGGCCCAGCTAAAATTTCTATGAGTTCATCGGTAATCGCCTCTGGGTTAGCGTAGGCAAGACTTGCCCAGCGACGCAGCACCCCTGGACGGCGCACGAAGTTAAACACAGGTTTAAGAACTAATGGCGAAGCGACCACATTTTTAATTGCTCTGACAAGCGGCCGCAATACGGGAGGAATTGCTTCTTGTTCTAGGGAAGGGTCGGGTAAACTCATCATCACTATACCCAGCACCATGTCGGGATGAGCGGCGGCGGCGGCCATGGAAATCAGTGAACCGTTGGAATTGCCTACTAAAATCGCCGGTTGACGGATAAAAGTTTTCCAAAAATCGTAAACCTGCTCAACCCACAAGTCAATGCTGTAATTAGCTGCGGCTTTTTCAGAAGCGCCAAAACCCAGCATATCAATGGCGTAAACTGTGTGATGTTCAGCCAACACTTCTAAATTATGTCGCCAATGACCAATGGAAGCGCCAAAGCCATGTAACAGAATCAGAGGTTGTGTTTTGTGGTTATTTTGGCTAGGGCGAATGTAAGTATAGCGGGTTTGCCAGCCCCGCCAAACCCAATCTCTTTGATTACCAACCCGTTCTTGCCAGTGCAGTGTAGTGGTCACGGTCTTCTTTAATTCATCAGCATGAAGATACTATTATTACCTGTTTCCCGATAATTAGCGGCGATACTCGTCGCCGCAATCGCCGATTAGCTGATACAAATCTCGTGACTGTCGAGATACGGCACTGATGCGATCGCGATCGTCAGCATCTAAACTAAAACTAAATACTTTGGCGTTATCTTCTATATGTTCAGATACGCCAAGTCTGGCACCAACTATCACACCACCCACAGTTGGCTGATCTAAAATGTAACGCACTGCCACGTTAGAGATGCTTACTTTATGCTTATTAGCAATTTCCTTCAAAATAGCTAGCAATTCTTGAAATAATTGCCAACCCCCCCAAGCATCAATCATATTTTTATATTTTTTCAAACTAGCAGTGGACAGATCAGATCCTCGCGGTTCCGGTTTACCCAAATAGTTTTCTGATAACAAGCTGCCGCACAGTGTACCGTAAGTAAAAAGCTTGATGTCATGCTGCTGACAAAATTCCACCATATTAACTTCGGGACGGCGGTCAATAAGGGAAAATTGCACTTGATTAGAAACAATTTTGATGCCTGCTTCAGTAATCAGCTTCAAATTTTCCGTGTCAAAATTAGTTAAGCCTAGATGCTTAATTTTACCCTCAGTCTGGAGTTCCGCCATATATTTCAGGGCATCTAGATAATTTTTATCCTGATATTCCCACCAGTGGAATTGCATCAAATCTAACGATTCTACATTCATCCTTCTCAGGGAAATATCAATGTTTTCCTCAACCAGTTTCTTTGTCATTTTACCTGGACGAGGCACCCATTTTGTAAAGGCTTGCACCTTAGATAAAGCGTCTTTGCCACGAGTATCAATTAGTTGACAGCGAAACTCACCAATAAAGTCCTCAGCAGGGCCATAATGATCTGCTAAATCCCAAGTGGTAAAGCCTGCATCTAAATATTTGAACATAGTCTCAATGGCAGCTTGGGGATTGATCTGTCCGTGTGCGCCGGAGACTTGCCACATACCATTTAATATGCGACAGATGTTTAAATCGGGAGTGAATTGGAGACGGCTCGCTGTGGGTAAGTTCATTTTCAATTTTTGGAGTTAGGAGTTGGAAGTGAGCAGATTTAATAATTAGTGAGTTGAAAAGCGGTTTTTTACAGCCTTTTAACTTTTCTACTTTATTATGAATGATTTACGACGACTAGAGTTAAAACTCCTAACTCTTGTAAAGACACAGATTTTTCGCGTCTCTCCTAACTCCTAACTTTCTAACGCCAGTCTTTTTCAGCTTGTTCGAGAACGTAAGCAGAAACATCTGTAATTTGCTGTTCAGTAAGGCGCTCTTTGTAGGCTGACATATTATTTTTACCATTGGTAACTATAGATGTAACTGCCTCTATTGAATCCATACCATACTTTTTCAGCGCTTGCTTTTTGAGATTTTTACCCCGCCTAATTATGTTGCTGCCGTTAATATGACAACCAGCACAATGAAGACTAAATATTTGTTCACCGTTAACTATGTCTGCTGCCATTGCAGGCATAGTAAAAGCGCTGAACAACAAGAGAAATGTTACTAATACTAATGTGAGTAGTTTTTTCAATCAACGTCTCCTGATTTTGAATACTGGTTGTGTCAGAATCAATTATTACAAAGATTCAAAGTCAGTTGTAAATCCTGCAAAATTTGCACAATCTTCTTGAAAGGCTTCTGCATCGCTAACATCCTCAATTTTATAAGACATGATGCGTGTACCATCTGGCATTTTTTTGGAACCAATTAATTCCCCTTGATACTTCTGGGCGATCGCTTTGAATTCAGTACCATAGAGCTTCCAGGCATCACTTGAACAAGTAATATTTACTCGCCACATATTTCACTATCAATTACTACCAACAAGCATTAATCATCTCACAAATTGGCACTATGTTACAGTTCAACCAATACTGCGTAGGTTTTTTCTAAAATTGAAGAAGAATTCAGAAGTCAGAATTCAGGAGTCAGAATCAAGACGCTCATGGACTCGCTTTAAGCGAAGCCATGCCGAAGGCTTTACGCTGCGCTATCAGTCGGGGATTCAGACCCGCAACTGAATTGTTGCATCACCAAATTTTCAATTTGGTGGAGGTCTTAAACCCGGTTATTCATCCGCCAGTCATACAAAATTCATTCTGAATTCTGACTCCTGACTCCTGAATTCTGTTCGATAAAAATTTGGAGATTGGTTTGAGTAACGAAACCCAATCTTTTGTATGGTTTGTAGGGCTTCAGTTCGTGCAAATATTCTTAACCGAGCAGTATTGACAGTTCACCTCTTTGGAACTGTAATTTTCTATCTAAAGGAAGTACCAAGCCCGATCTGGCTACGCCATAATGTGGATGTAAGAACATTTCTAGAAAGTTTTATCCCAATTAGTTAAATTCTAAGAGTTGAAAATGCCTAACAACAATATCAAAGAAAAAATTCAATCAGACTTGCAACAAGCTAAAGAAACTGGACAATTAAGAACCGATCGGATTCGAGAAATTGTTAAATCCGCAGTTTCTCAAGTAGGCTCTGAGTTTAAACAAGGTTCTACTGAACTTCGTAGCCTGGTTAGAGATGCTGTTTCTGCTGTCATTGAAAACTTCCAAGAAAAAGGTAGCGAACTTAAAGATGAAGTGACAGCTTCTATTGAAGGAGCGCTAGAAGGAATTAACACTCAAAGACACGAATCTATTGCTAAAACTCAGACAGATATCAAGCGGCTCCAAGCTCAACTAGATGGTGAAGAAGAACAACTCCAGCAAGAGGTTGATGTAATCTTGGCAGAAATTGAAGAGACGGGTAAAGAAAGACCAGCTAGTACCAAAACTGCAATTGATTCTGCTGTCAATGCCATTAAAGATAGTGAAGAAGTCGGGTTATTAAAGAAACGTTACGCGCAATTGCAAGCACAGCTAGCTATTGTCAGAGCTAATATGGCTGCACGCTATGGCGGACGTTCTATGGAGGTTCAAGATTATCTAGATGAGGCTAAACACTGGTACGATAAAGCTCGTCCCCAAGCAGAATCTGTAGCTATACAGGTAGAACAGAAGCGATCGCAGCTAGAAGACAAACTAGGTGAAGCTGGTACATCTCTGGCCAGAAAAGAGCGCCAAATCAAACAAACCTTAAGGGAGTTACTTCTAACAGCAGCTGACTTATTCAAAGATAAGGAACCTGCTAATAAAGAGCGCGAGACTATTCATAAATAGGCTACTATACGCGGTAGGGGCAATTCATTTAACCGCAAATCGGCAAATGAATTCCCCCTAAAAAATGTTTCTTTTCACTATTAATTAGAGTCAGCTTCAGTAGCTTGATACGCTTGTAGGAGCCTAGCATGATCGAGAGTAAATCCTACTTGCATAGCTATCTGGGTAAACAAATCAATCTCAGGCTGTTGCCAATCACGGGGCCCAGAACACTGATGTGCAATTAACAAGCCAAATAACTGCTCATCTTTGATAATGGGTGCAACCAAATTTGCTTTCACGGCGAAAGATTCGAGCAGTTTGATGTGACAATCAGCCAAACCTGACTCATGAATGTTGTTGATTGCGACAACACGACCAGACTGGTACTTTTCTATATAGCCTTGAGTAAAACAGGAATCGTGGATTTTAGACCGCAAAACTTTGGGATAACCTGGAACCACTGATTCGGCAATGATAATTCCGAACCAATTAGCATAAAAGCTATAAACTAGTACTCGGTCAGTACTCAAAGCCTTCCGAACCTCTTCCACAGTAGTTTTCAGGACATCCTCTTCTTTGAGTGATTGGCGAATTCTGCGGGTAATATCCACCAATAATTGACTTCGCATAGCTTCAGCTTCGATTCGTTGCAGGAGTCTTGCATGGTCGAGAGCAAATCCTACTTGCATAGCTATCTGAGCAAATAAATCGATCTCAGATTGTTTCCAGTCACGGGGTCTGGAGCATTGATGTGCAATTAATAAGCCAAATAACTGCTCATCCTTGAGAATGGGAGCTACCAAATTTGCTTTCACACCAAAGGATTCGAGCAGTTTAATGTGACAATCAGCTAAACCGACTTCGTAAATGTTATTTATTGCCAGAACGCGACCAGACTGATACTCTTTTACATAGCCTTGACCAAAACATGGATCTTCGATTTCAGCCCGCAAAATTTTTGGATAGGTGAGAACAACTGATTCGGCAATTACAGTTCCAGACCAATTAGCATTAAAGCTATAAACCATCACTCGATCTGTACTAAGTACTTTGCGAACCTCTTCGACAGTGGTTTTTAGGACATCTTCTTCGCTGAGCGATTGACGAATGCTGCCGATAGTATCCACCAGCAACTGACTTTGCACACCCTCAGCCTCGATGCGTTGCAACAGTCTTGCATGGTCGAGAGCAAATCCTACTTGCATTGCTATCTGAGCAAATAAATCAATTTCAGGCTGTTGCCAATCACGCGGTCTGGAGCATTGATGAGCAATTAATAAGCCAAATAGCTGTTCATCTTTGAGAATGGGTGCAACCAAATTTGCTTTCACACTAAAAGATTCGAGCAGGCTAATGTGACAATCAGCCAAACCAGCTTGGTAAATGTTGTTTGTGATTGCAACGCGACCAGACTGATATTTTTCTACATAACCCTGACCGAAACATGGGTCTTGGATTTCAGACCGCAAAACTTTTGGATAACCTGGAATCACTGATTCGGCAATCACAGTTCCAGACCAATTAGCGTTAAAGCTATAAACCATTACTCGATCTGTACTAAGTAGTTTGCGAACCTCTTCTACAGTGGTTTTCAGGACATCCTCTTCGTTGAGCGATTCGCGAATACTGCGGGTAATTTCTATAAATATCTGAGCTTTATCTGCTTTGGTGTCTACCTGTTCTAAAAGCTTGGCGTAGTCAAGGGCAAATTCTACTTGCATAGCTATCTGAGCGAATAAATCAATCTCAGATTGCTGCCAAAAGCGAACTCTAGAACACTGATGTGCAACCAATAAACCGAATAGCTGTTTGCCTTTAAAAATAGGTGCTACTAAATTAGATTTGACAGCAAATTGCTTGAGCAATTCAACATCACCATCACTGAGATCGGCTTGATAGATATTATCAATAGCACGGGTGGAACCATTCCGGTATTTTTCTATATACCCTACCTCGAAGCCAGGATCGGAGACTGTAACCCCTAGTATTTTTGGTAAACCAGGTGCTACTGATTCGACGATAAAGGTGCCATTACAGTTGGAATTGAAGCAAAAGATGGCTACACGGTCAATGCTTAAAGCTTTACGAATTTCTTCTGAGGTAGTTTTGAGAACATCTTCTTCATTGAATGATTCTCGAACCCAACGGGTAATTTTAGTTAATAGTTGAGAATAATCAGCTTCGGCTTCTTTCTCTTGTACCAAAACTGAAAGCAGTTCTGTGAATAAGCTGATGTTTCTCTCTAACATCACTAATTCATCTTCGTTAGCGATGAAAGTTTGAGTAAACTCACTGTCTGGACGTAGCCTATTTTTGATATCATTAGAGGTTGCAGCAATGTTGCTAACTCGACTGATAGCTCGATTAGTCACAAAAACAGCGATCGCACCTGCTAAGATTGCCGTTACTCCCATACCAGTTAACAAGAGTGACAGTTGTCTCTGTAGAGCTTCAGTTTCTGTTGAACTTTTCGCTCTCTCCTGTCTGACTTGCGGTATTTGTCTGGTACTTAAATTAATCCCATAGAAGTAAGTAGCTATCCCAATTGCAAACACAGGAAGTACGCTGATGCTTAGTGCCCAAACTATTGCTTTAGTCTTTAAACTCCATTTTTGTGGCCACAGCTTTTGTTGACGATTTCGCCTTCCTTGGTTTTGAGAAAAAGACTGACTCATAAATGAAACCTGGATTGTTGCAATTGAGAATCAAGTAAATGACCTCACCACCAAATTCTATACAAAACTTATTAAACAAGGACTGGCTTTCAGGAGTACTTTAAGGCACTCACCTTCTACGTCATTCCCTCTAACCTCTCTACTTCTAACATTTTTCTAACAAACGCTTGACTCACATCTTGGGTAAAGCTTTGGCTCATCGGAACTAAAATAAATCAAAAACGGTAACTTTTCTTTCATAACGGCGTAGATGCGATGCCTACGGCGGGCTACGCCTACGCAAAGTCCTATTTCACTTATAACAATTTAAGCAGGCTGTACAGCTTGGGAAAGTTGTACGGTTTTACTATGTAAATCATTTTGATTATTAAGTAATCCTGCTCAGTAAGCGGTATCTAACAACACAAAAGTAATTTGAGAAAAATTAATAATCATCCTTTTGCTGAAACTGGCTCAATAACCAAGCCCCAACTTGAGATTGATTTATTTCACGGCTACAGCGTAAAGCTTCCTCTAAAATAGCGATCGCTAGCCCAGGTAATACCTGTGATTCTTGAATACGTTTACTACCCTGCTCTGCCATAGCATAAGCAATGATTTGGGACTTTTGGACATCTACTACCCAATATTCAGTAACGCCCAACTCTTCATAAAGTGATCGCTTTGTACCTAAGTCATCCAGCAAAGATGTTTTAGCAATCTCAATCACCAAATCCGGTGCAGGATAGCGATCGAGATTGACAATTCCTGTACCTGCTGGGATAGTTTGGGCGTGTTCTCTGAGATAATACGCGACATCGGGCTGAGAGTCTTGAACACCAGTTTTACGAAAAGTGGTTGTGTCTAAACCTGTTGCCAGTATTCCTTTAAGTGCTGCAAATAGAGTCACTGCAAAAATAATTACAACATGATCTTTACCATGATCAAAACTAACTGGTGCCATCTCTAGCCTCATGTGCCCCTTATAGTAGTAACTTTTTGCCTTCTCTTTGAGCAAGTTAGCAACTATCTGCTCATAATCCTGCCAAGAAGTGTAAATCCATGTATCTGTCGGTAGCTGAGTCTGTAACTCACTCATTGCTTAACCCTCCTGCCAAAACGAAAACTTTTATTTCTTGGCAAAGTCCACAGCACTTGCAATCTCATGTAAATCATGAGCGATAATCATGTGTCCAGAAGTTAAAGTGCTGCAATTTCTGTTTCTGGAGCAAATATATCTAGATCATAATCAGTAGATTTAAGCTATTCGATTTAGGTATAAATTGGAATTGTCTTATCTCCCAGAAACTTAAATTTGATTGCCAAAGCCTCCTTATTATCAACCCACAAGTGCTGAATTATCAACTTAAAGGTGATGATTCCAAGTAAGTAGGTAGGCGCAATTAAAAGTAACTGGCGCTCGCGTAGCGTCTACGACAGGATAAGGCTACTATTTGTCCTTTGTCATTGGCCATTAGTAAAAGGTTCAAGCCTCTTTACATTTCGTAATATACTTGGGTTTTTTCGTGCCAATTTACTGACAACGGAAAGAGGAAGAACATCAGTTACATCTTTCTCAACTCAAATTTTCAATTTTGGAACTAGCTCATTAACTTTATTGATTAAGATGCAAGTATAAAATGGCAATTTGAGCGTTAGTTCATTGAGTTGACTTTATAAATTTTCAATTTTTAGTGATTAGGATACTAACATTGAGCCTCGAAACTCGGAACTTCGACCTTTTTGCTCGAACGTTGAGCCTTTGAACTCGGAACTTCGACCTTTTTGCTCGAACGTTGAGCCTTTAAACTCGGAACTTCGACCTTTTTGCTCGAACGTTGAGCCTTTAAACTCGGAACTTCGACCTTTTTGCTCGAACGTTGAGCCTTTGAACTCGAAGCTTCGACCTTTTTGCTCAAACGTTGAGCCTCGGAACTCGAAGCTTCGACCTTTTTGCTCGAATGTTCAAACTTTAAGCTTTAAACCTGCACTGCCTCTTTGATTATCGTAACAATGACTGATTAGGCGTTAACTCGCTCTCAAAACGGCTGTAAACAACTTGGGTTGGATACCAAGAAGAAAACCAGTACAAATCTTGAATAACTTTGTCAGAATTACTCGCGTCTGCAAACTCAAAGTGAACCAGCCCTAAATTATTCAATCCAACTACTTCTCGCCCTTCCTGAAACCAACGAGATTTCCAAAACATCAGGGGTTGTAACCATTTCCATTTAGCATTTTCTGCTCGTTTCCAGGGAGCTATCAAAGATAATATATCTGCTGTGCAGGTAGAAGTCTGAACAGTGTTTCGAGGTATCCATTCCAGCACACAATGCCAGTCAGAGTTCGTTAGCATCTGGCGATTATGGTGTAATTGTTTCGCAGAAACTTCTACCATATTGGGTGGGTTACTCCACCCAATCCAATGTCGCACCTTTTCGGGTAGTAGCCAATCTTTCAATCGTGTATGAATCAGCCGCGTCAAAATCTCTTCATTCTTCAACGCACTAGCGGTTAACTGCACCAATACAGATTGCAATTTGGAATGGGTGTGTGCATAAGACAAGTGAGCAACAGAACTGTAGTGAATATCTCCAGATAGAATAATGACTTGTTGACGTTCTTCAAACAAAGTAGTTAGGAATTTCGCCAGTGCTTCAGTATTAATGTTCCAGGCATCTCCAACATCGGTTGAAAAAACTTTCTCTTGTTGTAACTGCCAATGATGAATCCAATCAATCACTTGTAATCCAAATACATTTGTGGGCGCAATCACAAATGTATTTTGAATCTGAGTTTGTTCAGCTACTTGTTGTAAAGGTAAAACTAATTGTTGCTCAAAGGCTTTTGGACACAATAGCATCGGTGGTGCAATTGGTTTTTGATCGGCTGGATAACCCCGCCAAGTCCGTGTATCCAGCACAATTACTTCATGGCAATCGCTCCTGACTATGTAATGCCAAGTGAGTGCTTCAGGATCTCGATCCAGAATGAATACGGAACCGTCTCGGACTAAAATCGGTAAACCTGTGCGGGGATCGTTGGCTGGCATACCGACATAACGAGCGATCGCATCATCAGCCTTTGCATCCTTCCCAAGAGATGCTGACCAAGCTTGTGCAGCCGCCAACAACTTTTCACCGGATTGACCTTCTGTAAATTGCCCTGGTGTATTGCCCCATCCTTGAAATACCGTGTAGGCTAACAAGGCATTTTGGACTATTCTTCGCCCCAAGGGACGACCCAGCACCCGCAAACACCAAGCTTGATTTAAGTTCCAGTCATCACTGACATCATGGTCATCAAAGATGGTGTAAGTGGGAATATTAGCAAGGGCGCGACGCACTTTCCAGAGGGTATAAATGAATTGGCGCAAATGCCAGACTGCTTGATTCCAGTCTTTGATAGCATGGCGATCGCGCGTTACTTGGTGTCCTTGAGGAAATGTGGTCGGCCAGCACACTGGCGACCAAGCTAGTAAATAAGTAGCGTAATATTCACCCAGGCTGAAAAGATGACTGTTAACTTTCTCCGATTTATTATGTAATCCTGCGGTCAACCCAGCTTCAGTTGTCGCAACATCAGCCCGCTCTCCAGGGGGTAGCTGCTGGGGAGTGCAGTAAACTCCATTTACCGGCAGTTGTTCTTCCCAACCCAAAAGGGCATCACCAAGAGTACTGGCAACCCACAACGACGGGTCTGCTACATCATCTCCGTAAATCTGATCTCCAGTCATAAATAGCTGGTGAGGGCGATTTTGGGGTTGATTTGCTGAAGCCTCAATTAAACTGTCAAGAATCGGTAGTGCATCAAACCCATGACCATGAGGTTTACGGCAGGAAGCATGGGCAAGTTGCAAATCTTGAAGACGGTTTGGCGGCAGAACAAAAGTTGGTTTTTGATGAGCAAAGTAGCTGATGCTGACTGTAGGAGAAGAGTTTGAGCATAATGCTTGTTGCATTTGCCAGGTTTGGTCAGCAGCAGTAAGCTGGAGATCGTAAGCATAGAGGCGATCGCTAGTTAGGCGATATCCAACTGGGGATCGAGCCGTTATTGCAACTACATGAAGATACTTACCCAGAGCAAAGCTAGAGCGTTCTCCCTCCAATAAGCAATTTCCTAGTGCTTCACCATTATTTATTGTTTCATAAACCTTGAGTTCTACCTGACAAGACTGTTTTAGAGCCACCCATACCGTTACTGACTCTGGTTCAGTATGTTTTAGGATTGGCCCCGCCAAAATTAGCGGCAGTTGTTGTAAAAACTCGTCCCCAGCTTGGTACTTCATTGCAAACAGTTGACAAATGGTGGTGTTTTAGATGATGTTGCTTTATTTATATGATCCAATCACCAAATGGGGACGAGTGTTTCGCCAGTCCTCAATCTGACATATCCATGATGAGCGATTGCTAAACTGTAAAATATGCTTATCAACTTCAAAACCATCTGACTTGAAAACAGACAGTATATTTTATCGCATCTTTCAAAGCATACCCAGCACCTTCTTTGAACTCATTAACCAATCGCCGTCACTAGCCAGTGTTTACCAATTTTCATCAGTCGAAGTCAAACAACTGGCATTTAGAATTGATGGCGTATTTTTACCTGATACTCCAGAATTACCGATTTATTTTGCTGAGGTACAATTTCAACTCGATAGAAAAATTTATTCCCGTTTATTCGCCGAAATCTTTAATTATCTTGACAAAACTGAATTAACTAACAATTGGCGGGGTGTTGTCATCTTCCCCAATCGCAGCGTTGATACTGGAGATACAGAGAGATATGCAGAATTACTGAACTCACAACGAGTGACTTGCGTTTACTTGAACGAGTTAAGCTCAATTCCCACATCATCAATCGGGATTGAGACAGTCAAACTAATCATCGAACCAGAATCAACTGCGACAACGAAAGCTATAGAGATTGTCAACAGCGCCCGAAAAGAAATTCTCAATGCCGCCCAACAGAGGGAAATTATACAATTGATAGAAACGATATTAATTTACAAATTGCCGCGCTTGAGCCGGGAGGAGATGGGAAAAATGTTCGGATTAAGTGAGTTAAAACAAACTAAATTTTACCAAGAAGTTTTTGAAGAGGGTAAAGAAGAGGGTAAAGAAGAAGGCAAGTTAGAAGGCAAGTTAGAAGGAAAGCTAGAAGGGAAACTAGAAGGCAAGCTAGAAACAATACCTCAGCTATGGGCGTTAGGATTGAGTATTGAACAGATAGCCCAAGCGTTAGGTTTGGATGAAGAAGTTGTTAGGCAAGCTGTACAACCGAAATCTTGAAGAAGAATTCAGAAGTCAGAATTCAGGAGTCAGAATGCAAGACGCTCTCTACGAGATGCTATGCCGCAGCCTTTACACTGCGCTATCAGTCGCGGATTCAGACCCGCGACTTTCTTGTTGACCACCAAATCCTAGATTTGGAGGGGGTTTTAAACTTAATTTAATTAATTCTGGGCGATACCTTCTTGACGCGCTGCTTGTTGTACAGCAGCAGCAACAGCATTGACGACTCGCTCATCAAAGACTGAAGGAATAATATGTTCGCGATCCAAATCTGAGGGCTTGACTAAAGAAGCGATCGCATTTGCGGCTTCTAAATACATTGTGGTGGTAATTGTCTTTGCTCGACAATCTAAAGCACCACGGAATACCCCAGGAAAAGCTAGGACGTTATTGATTTGATTGGGGTAATCACTGCGACCGGTGGCGATAACAGCAACATCTTTACTAATTAATTCTGGCTGAATCTCTGGAATGGGATTTGCCATTGCAAACACAATTGGATCTTTCGCCATTGAATGCACCATTTCTGGTGTCAAAACTCCTGGTGCGCTGACTCCAATAAATACATCTGCCCCTTGCATCGCACCCGCTAAGGTACCTTGAGCTTTCACGGCAAATTCGAGTTTTTCTTCTGTCAAATCGGCACGACTGGTAGAGATAATCCCCTTAGAATCGCACATCCAGATTTTTTCTGCCCCAGCTTTACGGAGTAACCGCGCGATCGCTACTCCAGCCGCCCCAGCACCGTTAATCACGATGCGGATTTCTGCCATTGCCTTATTTACCAGTTTTAGAGAGTTAAATAACGCTGCTAAGGTGACAATGGCCGTACCGTGCTGATCGTCATGAAAAACGGGGATATCTAACTCATCGCGCAATCTCTTTTCAATTTCAAAGCAGCGAGGTGCAGCGATATCTTCTAAATTCACACCCCCAAAAACTGGCGCGATATTCTTAACTGTCTGGATAATCTCTTCTGTATCTTGGGTGGCGAGACAAATGGGAAAAGCATCTAGCCCCGCAAATTCCTTGAATAGCATTGCTTTGCCTTCCATGACTGGCAGAGCAGCAGCTGGGCCAAGATTCCCTAATCCCAAAACGGCACTACCATCGGTAACAATAGCAACAGTGTTTTGTTTGATGGTTAACTTGTAAACTTCTTCTGGATCTTGAGCGATCGCTGTACAAATTCGACCGACTCCGGGCGTGTAAGCCATTGCTAGATCGGATACACTCTTCAAGGGAATTCTGCTAGTAATGCTGATTTTGCCACCGCGATGCAAATTAAAGGTGCGATCGTAGACACTGAGTAACTTGATATCTGGCAATGCTTTCACTGCTTGCACAATGGTTTCAGCGTGTTCGGTACTAGCAGCATCAACGGTAATATCGCGGGTGGACTCTTTGCGGGTTTGCTCGATTAAATCAATTTGACCGAGATTACCGCCAGTGGTTGCGATCGCCTGGGTTACTGACGCTAACATCCCTACACGATTGGGAATCTGCAAGCGTAGTGTCAAACTAAAACTAGAATTAGGAGTTAGGGTTGCCATGTTGATTTTGGATTTTAAGTTTTAGATTTTATATTGAATTGAGACGAAAACTAAAATCTGAGATTTGTAGTCAGTACAAACATCATGAATGTAAACTCTTGGGATCAGCTTCAGTAGTTAGTTTCTTGACTGTTTGCGATTTTGATAATTATTTTTATTGATACCAATGCATTTACTAATATGAATGAGTCACAATTTAGTAATTGTACCCAAATACACTAGATATTTTTTAATATTTTATCTATACAAATATTTGTATTATTTAATACATGGTTTCAGCATTTCTAAGCTAAACACTCAACAAACTCCACGTGTTCTTGTGAATTTAACCCTTGTTGCAGCACTGCTAAAACTTTCGTCATATCCCCTGTAATTAACGATGTAACAGCTAACCACAAGCCTGGAAATATCCTACTTTTAATTACACCATCTGCATCTGCTACAAGTGGCAAATATTCACCATTTTGCAAACAGAACCAGTCGAGTTTATTCTCTAAAGTCTGCCAGACGATATATTCTTGCACTCCATTGCGACGGTAGGCGCGTTTTTTGTCGTACAAATCAATAGATGCACTACTCGCTGCCACTTCTGCTACTAATTCCGGTGCGCCTTCTATATAATCATCCTTACTGATATATGCCTGTCCTCTGGCTGGTTTATCTATCAACAGCAAAACATCAGGCTGTGGTTCATTGTCTAAATCTAAGCGCACGGTAGCATTATCGCCTAGTTCTACGCCTGGGGTGGAAACTTTGTAATTCCCTAACCAGATAATTAAGTTTCCATGAGGTAAACCATGACTTCTAAAACGCAGTGGTGATGCCACGTAGACGACTCCTTCGATTAATTCTGCTTTTTTATTAGGCATTGCTGTATAACGACGCTCGAATTCGTAGCGGGTTAAGCGATCGCCACTTTCTAAGGGAGGGATGGAAGCGCTATTATTTAAGCCATGTTCTACAGAAGCCGCCATTACCTGATTCCTCATTCACAGGAGTTGTAGCTTGAATCTAACATAGTGAAGCCTCATGTTTTCGAGAAGCCGCCAAGAGTACGTCTACGCAGACAAGAAGTTTCTTAATGTAACTGTCTATACTAGAATTGGATAATTCTAGGGAATATATCCTGTCCAAACTTGTTTGGCAGGGTTAGGCAGTGGGTTTTTCTAATGAAAAAATTTCTGAGATACCTGGGTTTAGGTTTGCTATCTACCTTTTTGACTTCTACTCCCGGATTGGCAGCTGAACGCATTAGCTTTTTTTATCCTCCCTTCGGCGAATTCTCGTTGTCGGTGGACTCGCTAGAAACTTTTGCGAAAGTTGGGAAAATCGATCAAGATTTTTCATTTTATGCTAGCCGTGCTACTCCTCAACAACTCGCTCAACTGCGGGATCTGCTCCAGCAAAGGTTCAATATCACTCCTACTTTAGTATCTCAAGTCACTTACTCACCCATCGGCGAGGAAGTAGTGCAACAACTAGGAAAATTACTCCTCACTGAGTCTCGACAGAATGGCTTCTATGCCATACGCGCCTCTTTGATTTTGGCTGCTGCCGATCGCGAGGGTTTAACAGTGGTGAATTTGCTGCGGAAATTTCCTAGCAATACTGTGCGGGTGAATTTCACAGAGGGGTTAAGGATAGTTGATGACTTGTCACAATTGCTCAAGAAAAAGGATGAAGTTGTAGCTTCTCTTCAAAAAGAAGCGATCGCTCAAGCAGCCAATTCAACCGTTGACTTCTCAAAACAACCAGATTTGCGATCGCCAGGAAAATTCCGTTGGCAGAAAAAAAGCCTGGAGTTAAATGACATTTCTCGCTCACGCCGTCTACCGATAGATATCTATTTACCTACAACTCAAAACTCAGAACCCACAGATCAGAATTCTCCGTCTCCTCCCTTTCCCCTGATTGTCATTTCTCATGGTCTTGCTTCAGACCGCTCTACCTTTGTCTACCTGGCAGAACATCTAGCATCTTATGGTTTTGCTGTTGCTGTACTAGAACACCCTGGTAGTAATGCCAAACGTTTTCAGCAATACTTTGCGGGTTTAGCAAGTCCACCAGAACCAGAGGAATTTATCAATCGACCTTTGGATATAAAGTATCTCCTCGATGAACTCCAGCGTCTAGAAAAATCTGATCCCACTCTCCACAGAAAACTAAATTTTCAGCAAGTTGGGGCGATTGGCCAGTCTTTTGGTGGTTATACCGTTTTGACTCTAGCAGGAGCAACGATTAACTTTGAGCAACTGCGCCAAGAATGTAATCCCAATTATTCATCCTTTAATTTGTCGCTGTTGTTGCAGTGTGAAGCAACTAAGTTACCCCAAAAAAATTATGAACTCAAAGACGATCGCATCAAAGCAATCATGGCGATTAATCCGATTGATAGCTTAGTTTTGGGTGAGAGCGGAATCAGTCAAATTAAAATGCCTGTAATGTTCGTAGCAGGTAGTCAAGATATTTTCGCCCCACCTGTATTTGAGCAAATTCGCCCCTTCACCTGGCTTTCTGATCCCAATAAGTACCTGGTTTTGATTGAAAACGCCACCCACTTTTCAGCGATCGCAGAACCGACTCCTGAAAATGATATCTTACCTGTGCCACCTGCCTTACTGGGCCCCGATCGTGATGCTGTTTATTCCTATCTCAATGCCCTCAGCGTCGCTTTTATGGAAACCCATCTCCTCAACCGCCCTGAATACCGTTCCTATTTGCAGCCATCTTATGCCACATTTATCAGCAAAGAGCCGCTTAATCTCAGTATTTTACAGTCTTTATCAGTAGCTCAATTTAATCAAATCTGGAGTGCGTCAATTCCCCAGTCAGGCAAACTATCAAATCCTCAACCTACCCCACGTTAGTTATGACTGGGAGCATCGTGAAAAGAGCAGGGGAGAAAAGAGGATTACGTAAATATACGTGGGTGCGGTGGAAGGCAGAATATTAGAACTTACAGCAAGATCCCCACCTTCTGCCAGAAGTTGGGGATCTTATTATTCAGGAATGATTTAAATTAGCAACACGACAAGTCTCAAAGATTACTTTGACAAACTCAAAGGTAAAGCCAAATAAATTACTATTTACACTAAAGTTTTAGCAGATAAAACGCTGTTGTAATTTCCATTAAAAATGATGTATTAACCCTCTTATATTTTTTAAAAAAATACAACCTCAGAAGCCTTTGTTTTCAATAAATCAGTAAATATGCTGATGGAAATCTGCGCGTTAATCAGTAACTCTAACTATTGCAAGCATAAACTCAAATTCTATATGTCTTTTTTGTTCCTAACAGATGAATTAGATATAAGAATTGCCTAAAAAAAGCCTATTTGTCAGGAAAGTGAGATATTTCTACTGAGGGATTTATAAAAACTTATTTAATAAAATATTTTATATATATATGCTTGTCGTTAAGAAGAATTAAGAAATCCTTATTAAAGAATATTGCAATACCTTGATTTAATTGCTAACGTGTGTATGACAACGATGCTGATGAACGCTCTGATCTAGGAGAAATAAAATCTATGAGCTATAGCCATTCAGCCAAGTGTGTTAGGCTTTGACGGGTTAACAACGAGAAATTTCTGCCTCGTATAGACAATTATGAGGGATTGCAGATTAACCAAGAAATATCTTGTTGCCAAAGGCTTAATTTCAGTTTGATTTCAATTGCAATAGATTATTTGTCTTACTTGATGCCGACAAGCAAATGAAGAAAGGGAAAGGGGGAAAGGTTAAAGGGTAAAGGGGAAAGGAATGAAATTTCCCCTTTCCCTTTACCCCTTCCCCACAAATGCCAAGAAGTCTCTTGTGGGGAAAAGTTCTTTATGCTTTCCCCCTTACCCTTTCCCCTTTTCCCCTTTTTGGTAACTCTTGATTGTGTATATCGGCAATAACGAAGAGGTTGGTAAGACTTAGATTTTGGAGGATAAAACCAATGGAGATTCAAGGTAAAGTTGCCCTGATTACAGGGGCTTCACGTGGGATTGGACGAGCGATCGCTCTTGAGCTAGCGCAAGTTGGCATTAAGCGACTGATATTGGTAGCACGGGATCGCCAAAAGTTAGTTGAGGTAGCTAACGAAATCGAGGCGATGGGAACCGAAACTGCGATCGTGGCATTAGATTTGACGCAGACAATTGAAGTAAATATCGCTGTTGCCCAACTGTGGCGCAATTTCGGACAGATTCACATGCTGGTTAATTGTGCGGGTGTCGCATACCAAAGCTCGTTTTTGCAATCTAAGATGCCTCAAGTTCAAGAAGAAATTTCTGTGAACTTGTTAGGGATGTACAACCTCACGAGTCTGATTGCTCGACGTATGGTCAGCCAAAGGCAAGGGACAATCGTCAATGTATCGAGTCTGATGGGGAAGGTGGCTGCACCAACAATGGCGACTTACTCAGCTACCAAGTTTGCCATCTTAGGATTTACCCAAGCCTTGCGCCAAGAACTAGCTGAACACAATATCCGAGTGATTGCATTACTGCCTACCCTCACAGACACAGACATGGTGCGCGACTTAAAATTATTTCGCTGGGTGATCCCCATGACTCCCCAGGAAGTGGCCAAAGCACTCGTCACCGGAATGCAAAATGATTCACCAGAAATTTTAGTCGGATGGCAAAGTCATTTAGCTATATTGTGTCAACGCCTTGCACCTTGGTTGCTAGAGCTAATTTTACGAATCGCAACTCCGCCAGCGCCAAGAAAACAACAGCCTGCTGAAAGACTCAACAAGCTGATCCCGAAACTGAATTTTTTGACGAGAATCCATCGTTTCGGTGATTTGTTCTTGTCAAGAACATGATTTCTCGCGTGTCTGCACATAAGTCCTAAATTTTTTAGTGCATCGCTTATCCTACTGGGGTCAATTGCCTTTAGCTGAAAGGTAAAAACGGAAATACCCGATCGTATAAAACAGATTGACTGCAATTAGCAGTCCTTTACCCCAGTAGGTTCGTGTGGAAGGAAATAGATAAATAGTTGCCCCTAGAACTAAGAGGATTTCTACCAAAGCTGCAATCGCGCCATAATGATTTGAGTCCCAATAAGAAACAGGGCTAATAAAACGATAATTACTGAAGGGAAAGAAATGTCGGTGAGCGTCGTTGTTATGGACTGGGAAATCTAAAAGAGAATGTAGCACCATACTGGCAAAGCCAACTTCAATCAACTGCCAACTACAGATATGGGCAATCAATATTCCAAGCAGCGCTAGTGGAATTGAATGAAACGTACTGACAATAGCTTGCCAAAAAGGTTGATAATAGACTTCTGACCAAATCTGGCGTGTCGGCAGATGGTAAACAAACTTCATTAAAAAGTAGAACACAAAGATGGGAATATCTGGTAAGACTGCGCCGATGATAATTGCCGGACTTGCCTGAGTTCGCAATTGTTGATTGAAAATCAGCAAGTTGAGAATAGCGTGACTTGGAGTATTCATTGTATATACGCTGAGTTAAGTATTATTAAATACAAACGCAAGTTTTCTAGATATAACTCATATTGGAGCAACCAGAAATGCTTTCCTTCCCTACTACTCTCAGCAGTTTGCCCGAAATCATTGATGGCTTGCCGAATATTTCTGGTTGGGAAACAGAGGTTCTCTCTGTAGTTAACCACGATCAACCAGTATTTTTACCAACAACAAATATCCGCTTAGAAGACGTAAATGCTGTGTTTGCGATCGCCTTACACATGCACCAGCCAACTATACCTGCTGGAAATGGCGGTACACTGATCAGCAATCTGCAATATATGTTTGAACATCCCAACGAGGGGGATAACCATAATGCAGATCCTTTTGCATATTGTTACAGCCGTATGGGAGACTTGATCCCCGAACTTGTAAGTCAAGGTTGCAATCCCCGTGTGATGTTGGATTACTCAGGTAATCTTTTGTGGGGATTGCGGCAAATGGGACGCGGTGATGTTCTCGATAACCTCAAACGGATCACTTGCGATCGCAACTATCAACCTTATGTAGAATGGCTGGGTACGATGTGGGGTCATGCAGTTATTCCTTCCACACCCATAGCAGATATTAAATTACATATCGTTGCATGGCAACATCACTTTGCAGCAATTTTTGGCTGGGAAGCACTAGCACGAGTCAAAGGATTTTCGCCCCCAGAAATGCACCTCCCCAATCACCCTGATGCTCTGTTTGAATTCGTGAAAGCGCTGAAAGAATGTGGATATCGCTGGCTACTCGTTCAAGAACATTCTGTAGAAACTCTTACTGGTCAATCTCTGACTCATAAACATTTACCACATCGTCTGATTGCCCGCAATTCTCAAGGCGAAACTATTAGCATCACAGCCTTAATTAAAACTCAAGGTTCGGATACTAAATTAGTTGCACAAATGCAGCCTTATTATGAAGCTAAAACTTTATCCAAACAACAAATTGGTAGTGTTTTTGTGCCACCAATAGTTAGCCAAATTGGAGATGGTGAAAATGGCGGTGTGATGATGAATGAATTTCCTAGTGCTTTTAAACAAGCTTGGTGGGATATGGTCAATAATGGGGGAGGAAAATCAGGTGTTGTTGGAATGTGTGGTACAGAATATTTAGAATTTATCGAAGCTGCTGGATGCAAACCTGAAGACTATCCAACTTGTCAACCAGTGGGACAACATCAGATTTGGGAGAGAGTTTCACCAGATAATTGCCAACCCAAAGCTGTAGAAAATGCGATTCAAGAATTAAAGCAAATAAACTCTAATTTTCATCTGGATGGAGCCTCATGGACAAATCATATCAGTTGGGTCAAAGGATATGAAAATGTATTGTCTCCTATGTATCAATTGAGTAGTTCATTCCATCAAAAGTTTGATCAATTACAGCAACTTAATTCAGCAGAACCTGTTACCAGACAATCTCACTATCGTAACCTTCTACTACACAACCTTTTGCTGCAAACCAGTTGTTTTCGTTATTGGGGACAAGGTGCTTGGACTGATCACGCACGGGAAATTTACCAACGTGGCGAAAACTTATTGCAGATGAATTGAAGAAGAACTTAGCAGTCTGAATCAAGACCTTTCTGCGAGACGTTACGTGCAGCGTCTCGTAGAGAAAGATGCCAAGAATTCGTAGAGTGTGTGTAAGTCTTACTGAATTCTGACTCCTGAATTCTGAATTCTGTTTCGATAAAAGTCAGGTGAATTGAGATTTAGTTCAAGTAAGTGGGAAATCTAAGTGTAGGTTGCTGGGTGCTGATATCCGAATTGGATGAGCTACCTGGGATTAAAACTTACAATGAGGTAGTTGTGTTTCGAGTTGTTGTTGGCCATAGCGACGATCCTGATTCTCAAAATGCGATCGCTGAAGTTATTCAAGAATGTAGCCGTTCTCTTGCCGATTCCCTTCCTCAAGCTGGAATTTTATTCACTGCTATAGACTTTGACCATGTGTTAATTTTACAGCGCATCCAAGACGCTTTCCCCGGAATTGAATTGATTGGTGGAACGACAAATGGAGAAATCTCTTCAATTCTGGAGTTTCAACAAGATTCTCTGACCTTAATGCTGTTTGCTAGCGATGAAGTGGAAATTCACTCAGGTATTGGCCGAGGAGCATCCAAAAATCCAGCCCTTGCAGCCCAAGAAGCGATCGCCCAAGCTAAGGCAAAGAGTGCATCTGTACCACAATTGTGCCTTACTTTCCCGGATAGTCTAACCAGCAATGGGGTTTTAATTTTAGAAGCTTTAAAACAAAGCCTCGGAGAGCATATTCCCATCATTGGGGGAATGACTGCCGATGACTATACCTTTGACAAAACCTACCAATTCTTCCAGGGTGAGGTATTGAGTGATTCAATTCCAGTGCTACTATTCTCTGGAAAACTACTATTTTCTCACGGAGTTGCCTGTGGTTGGACTCCCATTAGTCAACGTAGCCGTGTAACTAAAGTGGATGGAAACGTAGTCTATGAAATTGATGGACAGCGTGCCTTAGATTTCTATCAGCATTATCTTGGTGAAGAAAGATTTGCATCCAATTATGCCATCTATGCTCTAGCAGTTTTTGAGGATCAAAATCATTTCTATTTACGCGCACCCAATGGCTACGATCAACAGTCTGGTAGCGTGAAGTTTTTTTTAGATATTCCTGAACAGGCCGTTGTACAAATCACTGACGCAACTCGTGACAATATTTTGTTAGCCTCTGAGACATCTTTGAAAAATGCTCTTGCCGATTATCCTGGTTTAGAACCAACAGCAGCGTTGCTGATTTCCTGTGCAGCCCGTCGGCGAATTCTGGGAACTCTGACCAGAGAGGAGTATCAGCTTGTCAAAACTCATTTACCATACGCATTGCCTTGTTGTGGTTTCTATGCTTATGGTGAAATTGCTCCTATAGCGAGTGGAGGCCAAACGCAAGTTCATAACAAAACCTTTGTCACACTGTTAATAGGAACAAAATGAGTTGTGTATGGATAACCAAGACAATTCCATACAGATGCAAGAGTTAGAAAAGACAAACCGTATCTTGCGGAAAAAGCTGGAACGCTGCGAATCTGAACGCCGCCAGCTAGAAACTGACATTTGCACAAAGGAATTTTTACTCAAGAAAGTCATTTGTGAGTTAGAAGATTCGCGCACAGATTTGCAGCACAGAGGCCAAGAGTTAGAAAATACGTTAGATAGTTTGCATCAAATGCAAGCTCAAATGATTCAAAGCGAAAAGATGTCTGCCCTGGGTCAAATGGTGGCAGGGATTGCTCATGAAATCAACAATCCCGTTAGCTTTATTTACGGAAATCTCAGCTACATTAGCCAATATATTCATGACTTACTGCGACTTGTCCAGCTTTATCACCGTTATTTCCCCAACCCACCTACTGAAATTCAAACCGAACGCAAAACCATCGATTTAGAGTTTCTAGAAAAAGACGCGATTATGGTATTGCATTCAATGAATATCGGGACAGAGCGGATTCGAGAGATTGTGCTGTCACTACGTAACTTCTCACGCTTAGATGAAAGTGAGTTCAAAGCCGTAGATGTTCATGAAGGCATCGACAATACTTTGATGATTTTGCAACACCGCCTTAAAGCCACTGACAAAAGCCCAGTCATTCAGATCATCAAAGACTACGGTAATTTATCTCATGTAGAATGCTGCGCCGGACAGATCAACCAGGTATTTATGAACATTCTAGTAAATGCGCTCGATGCTCTCGAAGAATTCAATGCTAAACGAACTTATCGAGAAATCCGCGATAATCCCAGTGCCATTACGATTCGTACCTCTGTCGTTGATTCGCAATGGGTAAAAATTGCGATCGCTGACAATGGCTCTGGGATTCCCGAATCGATTCAAAAAAAGATTTTCAACCCCTTCTTTACAACAAAACCTGTCGGTAAGGGCACAGGAATGGGAATGGCTATCAGCTATCAAATTATCACCGAAAAACATGGCGGCAAGTTAGAATTTTTTTCTACACTTGGAAAAGGAACGGAGTTTGTAGTTCAAATTCCTATCCAGCAACAAGTTTAGTCATTTGTCATTGGTTATTGGTGATTGGTAATAATGACTTCGGTTTCTCTACGGCTTTTTATGAAAATGATAGTGAGGCATTAGCGAGTTTACGAGCATTGCAAATGCGGGAATGTGGATCAAATAAGGGGGGTTTTCGTAGCCGTAGGATGAGTTAAAATTGATGATTTTGAATCAATCAAAGTAAAGGTAATAAAATTTCAAATTTTGTACCTATACCAATCTGTGAATGGAAATTTAATTTACCACCATGCCTCACAGTTATGATTCGATAACTTACTGCTAAACTAGTATTTTTACTATTCTTTGTTTCCAGAGAAAAAGACTCCATAATTTGCTGTTGCAATTCTTGAGACATTCCAGGGCCATTGTCAGCAATGCGAATTAATACCCAACGAGAATCTGGTGCATTTGGATTGCTTGCTTCTTGCGAAATTACTTCTGTAGTAATCTCAATTCGAGGTTTTTGAACAGTATTTTTATCTTCTAAATGCAACTGTTGCCTAACCGCTTCATTGAGTAAAATATCTACGACTTCACTGAAAATATTCATCAAAACCTGGTTTAGCTGCCCTATAAAGCAATAAACAGGGGGTAGCTGACCGTAGTATTTGACTATTTCAATTTCTCCTTGAAGACGGCTATTAATTAATAAAATAATAGTATCTATACTAGCGTGTAAATCTACTGGCTTTGGATAAAGTTCATCGATATGACAAAAGTTTTGTAAACTAGTAACAAGTTTTTTTAATCTTTCCGCGCCAGTACGGATACTCGCAAGCGATCGCGACAAATCTTGTTCTAAAAAATCAAATTCAATATCTTCTTTAATTTGATTAATTGCGTGCGAAACTGATGGTAACTCTTGATCGTAAGCAGCTATTAGCTTGAGTAAATCTTGACTGTAGGTGGAAACATAAGTTATATTCCCCCAAATAAAACCCACTGGGTCTAAAATTTCGTGCGCTACGCCGTCTACCAAACGTCCCAGATTTGCCATTTTATCATTTTGAATCATTTGAGCTTGGCTGCGTTCATAGCGCACCAGATTGTCGATTCCTCTAATTTGCCAAGAAATAATATTCAATTCTTGGACATCTAACAATCTATAAGCACCAGATTCTGTGTGTACTACAATTGGTTCTGCTAATAATTCTGGCGATCGCTTTAAGCTAAGTTGCATCGCTGTTAAAATCGATGTTGTATCAGCAAGCAGCAACATCGGTATCCGCGCATAGCTGTAGAGAACGGCTAATGGTTGCTGAACCAACAACTCTTGTCCATAAGGACGGATCAAAAATTCCAGCAGCCGCCGCCGCGAAATCATCCCAATGAACTTTCCCTGTTCTACCAAAACTACTCCTGGTAGCAGGGGATATTTTTCTAAAAAATTAGCCACTTCCATACCAGTGTGATTGATTTCCACCGGGAAGTTGTACATTGGTAGTTCTTGGAGGGTTGAATCTAAACCCAGATCGCGATCGCTACCAAGAGACAAAAATGGCAGTGAGATTTGGCAACTAAATTCTTCTGACACTAGACACCCTGATTTTTACAAAGATTGGGTAAACAATAAGTTAATATTTTACATTCTGCCACCCTCGAAATCAGGTTTTGGTTTAGGTATCTAATAAGACTAGTGGTATATCAGGGTGAAGATTGTTCTCAGGTGACTAGTAGTTCGCCAAGTGAACTTGGCGGGGTAAAGGGTAAAGGGGAAGGGGGAAAGGTTTCAAATCCCTTACCCCTTACCCCTTACCCTTTCCCCAGGCATCACGCAGCATTTTTGGGTTGGCAGACTACTAGAAGTAATTGGCGTGCGATTTATTAATGAAAGCAATTTAGAGAAAAACTGCCTCCTGCCTCCTTCAAAATCTTGGTGGTGAATATGTGGTGAATATTTAGAGAGCGATGTCTACGACGGGCTACGCCTACGCAAGCTAAACTAAAAATAATCTTTACGAAGAGTGCAAAGGTAGCGTTATGACCTCTGTAACCAATCCACCCAACGCCCTCACTCCTTTCCCCTTCCCGGATCATACTCAACTTCCTGAGTCCGATGGTACGTTTGTGAAAAATTGGCAAGAGCATCCCCAAAGCATCCTACTAACTGACTCTATTACACCTATCCTTAAACAATTAAATCCTGAAGGTGAATACTGTATAGGGCAAGACTTAGGCATTTACTGGCGTTTAACCGATCCCCCGGAAAAAGGCGCAGAAGCACCAGATTGGTTTTATGTACCGAATGTACCATTTTTGCTCAATGGGCAAACGCGACGTTCTTATGTGTTGTGGCGAGAGTTTATTGCCCCGTTGATTGTTTTAGAATTTGTCTCTGGGGACGTTAGTGAAGAACGGGATCAAACTCCTTTGAAGGGTAAATTTTGGATTTATGAGCAAGTCATTCGTCCTCCCTTCTACGGCATTTATGAAGCGAGTAAAGCCAACCTAGAAGTTTATCATCTGATTGAAGGACAGTATCAGATTTTACCAGTAAATGAACGAGGACATTATCCCATTGTTGCTTTGGGTGTTGAATTGGGTTTATGGCTAGGAGTTTATCAGAATGTGGAATTACCCTGGCTGCGTTGGTGGGATTTACAAGGTAATTTGTTGTTGAATGGCGATGAAAGAGCCGAACAAGAATCCCAAAGAGCGGAACAGGAACGCCAAAGAGCCGATCGCCTAGCTGCCCAATTGCGATCGCTCGGCATTGAACCAGAAGCCTGATATTTTACTAAGAATTACGAATTAAAAAGGGCTGGTGTAAAAGAGTCATCTGTGGCTTAATTTGTTTAGACACAAATTTTACTGCTACCAGGGTAATCACGATGACAAATAAACCTCCTTCCGAACCGGAGTCATCCCAAAGAACTGCCCTTGGCTTTGATGAATTTATAGCCATTCTGGTTGCCTTCACCACTATCGGAGCGATTCTTTTTTGGTCATTGTCCCGCAGAGATTCTAGCTGGAACTTCAACGGGCTGCTGTCGGCTTCTTCCACTCCTTCGCCTAGTGTTCAACCAAATCAAGTATTGCCCTCCCTTAATCCCAAGGTAGAACCAAATGTAGTCCCTAAGACAGTTTTGCCCTATTCTCCACCGGAGGCTGTTGTTGAACCCAAGACATCTTCATTGCCAACTAACAGCGCCCCTTCCCGTGCAGTGTTACCATCTGCTCAGGTAATTCCGACTCAACCCCCACAACTACAAACACCTTTACCCTCTTCAGCAGTACTTGAGTCATCAATTAAATCATCAGCGCTGCCTTTAGTAACTCCAGCAAAGCAAAAATCTATTATTCCGCCGCCAATTGCATTTAACGATGTGCCCAATAATTTCTGGGGTCGGCGTTTTATAGATGTTCTTTCTTCTCGTAGTATTCTCAAAGGGTTTCCTGATTATTCTTTTAGACCAAATCAGCCTGTAAACCGCGCCGAATTTGCTGCGATTGTGCAAAAAGCCTTTGACCAAGAACTGTCTAAGACTGCGATCGCATTTGAAGATGTACCAACAAAATTCTGGGCAACTCCAGCAATTGACCAAGCCATCAATGCCGGATTTCTCAAAGGTTATCCGAAAAAAACCTTCAAGCCACAACAAAATATTTCACGAGTGCAAGTTTTGGTTGCCCTTGTTAGCGGGTTGAATTTGAAAGCGCCCACTTCGCCAAATCAGATTTTAAGTGTCTATAAAGATGCTAAAGATATTCCACCTTATGCTATTAGCAAAATAGCTGCTGCTACAACCAATGGTCTGGTAGTTAACTATCCAAACCCACAAATTCTTGCTCCCAACAAAGTAGCTAGTCGGGCTGAAGTGGCGGCGATGATTCATCAAGCTTTAGTAAAACGGGGCAAGTTGGAGGCAATTTCATCTCCAAGTATAGTGCGATTGCCCAGTGCATCTCCAGAAACTTCGCGCACTCCCAAGGTTAAATTGTCGCCAGGAGGCTCGTCTCAACGATAATTCGTAATTCGTAATTAAACTAAGAGTCACAGTCAGCTACCTCTAGGGATAGTAGCGTTATGGGTCAGGTCTAAATTCTCATCTATAACGTAATCACGAATTGCGAATTGTTAATAAACTTGGCAGGGAATTTTAAGAGAAGTCTGAACGCCGACTTCCGGCATTCAGACTTCGGTGATTTGGAATTAGAGCGTATTCTTATACAGGGGTACGTCTCATAGAGAAGCGATAATTAGATATCAAGCTTCTGGAATTTTACCAACCACTTGTGATTTTAGAGTGGTGATTTCACTAGTTAACTCTTTCCTAGTTGAGGCTTTGAGTAAATAGCGGTAAACAAACCAGGCAGAGTAACCAATCCCTATCAACTCAAAAGTAGGCGCTACTAAAGGGATATCATTCAAAGCATCTAATATTGCCAAGAGTACTTTAACACCAACAATTGATCCTACAATTAAACCAACTGTTACTAGGGGTTGCTTATATTCATTAAAGAAGCCTCCCACATATTCTGGCAATGTTGCTAAAAATGTAGAAACTTGCTCCCCGTATTTTAGCCACTCATCTTGAGACTGTGCGGGAGGCTGGAGTTTTGTGATGGTTCCCGTTTGGGTGTTGATCTCTGCCACTGTAGTCTCTTTGGATGCGGTTTCAGTAAATTCTTGTTCTGGCATTTTCACTCCCATTAATTTGACAGTTGAGTTTTTCTAATCTGGATAATTGCAACCAAAAGGCTGTTGGTTAGGTAATGCACAAGTGCATCAGTACAATTGATTAAAGGGCACAAAAGGGTTTTAGTGTCCTTTAACTATAATTGCCCCGTAATATCTACTGCATCAACTACAAGGTAGACAGTCAGTAGGAGGATAGAATTCAGAATGGAGTAGGATGTATTATAATCGTCCTTCTGAGTTCTTTTCTAAATCAACTGGAATCCTCTGGTTGTGATTATCCCATTCCGTGTCATTTGTTCATAATCGTACTAAATCTAAGTACAAATCAGGCAAAATCAGCCCACCTCTCATTTATATAAGCCTAAAAGCCGATTTTAGCCAATATTAAAGCTATCTTAAGCCGGGTTCGTCAATTAACGCATTCGTATTGATATTAATACGTAATAAAAGTTTTTGTGTATTCACATCGACTAGACTTTCAACCTATTTTATGATAAGCGTGCTGGTAATTGGGGATAAGGCAGAAATAACCTAATGCCCCATGCCCCATAATCAAACCTTTTGTTTTTTTCCTGATTGTATTAATTTTATAAGGAAGCAGTAAGGTAGACTAATGGCTTACCTGATGGCAATAACTAATTGCTATCAGCTGTATATTGAGGAAAGTATTGTGGTAAGGAGAAGACGGTCTCAGACAGGTCTTTAGTTTGGGAAATTATTTGTTACTGTTGAAAAAAGTGAATTCGGTTCACTGTCAGTAAGTGTACTTAGCAACATTGCTATCAAAATAACTCATAGGATATGAGGTTATGCGAATTATCTACTAAGCAATGATTTGCTGTTGCTATAAAAGAAGATAATGTAAATGTTAATAACCAATTAAACTGTTTGTACAAGCTAAACTGATTTGGTAATTTTTGCGGGAAGGCAAGGAGGTTTGAGAAATGCCAACTCAAAAGCCAACCCTTATCGATAGCAGTTCAGAAATCAAAAAAGTGTCAGCCGAAGAGCCATCGACAGACGAACTACCGACTATAGAATTTCCCTCACGAGGGAAACTCAAAGCCAGTTCTTGGCGCATCCATCAAAAAATTGGCTATGGGTACTTTGTAGCTATCGGAATTGGTTTTTTTGGAGCGCTAACTGGGTTAGTGATTGCCAACTACTACCGGGGTAGGGAAGTAAGGCAATTCAATCAAGCTTATGAACAAGGACAACTACTGAGTAATTATAGAGATGCAGTAGTAGGGGCGCAATTACATAGCTCTAATCTAGTTGCTGTATTAGAAAATTCACAGCAACTACAAACCAAAAAAGCTGATTTTTTGAAGAATGTTGAAAAAGCCCAGCAATTAGAGTCAAAAATTTCTGGATTTATTGACAGTAAACCTAAAAGACTAGCGGCAACAAGTTCGACTTTACAGACGCTATTGCTAGATTACAAGAATAATTTAAAAGCTTACGTTGACCAAATCGAGGTCGTCTTACAGAAAATTGACTCCCAACCAGCGCAGCCTCAGCAAATATCTGCTGCCCGATCGCAGTTATTGACAATAATGCGTGGTGAAACAGCCATGCGCCTAGATCAGCTTTCTGAAAGCTTGGCTAACATCCTACAAACTGCTGAGAATCAAGAGCAAGAAAGGCAAAAAGCCGTTGAGCAGGCAAAAGTAGTTGAGCGATTTATCGTAATTATCAGTATGCTCGTTTCGGTGGCGATCGCAGCTATTGTAGCTTGGCGTACCAGTCGAGCGATCGCTGAACCAGTTATCACTGTCACCCAAGTAGCTGAACAAGTGGCGCGGAAACATAATTTTGATTTGCGAGCGCCTGTCACTACTGAAGATGAAATTGGATTACTTGCCAAATCTCTAAATCGCCTGATTGAGCGAGTATCTGAGCGAACCAAAGAACTACAACAAGCTAAAGAGTTAGCCGAAGCTGCTAGCAAGGCAAAAAGCGTATTTTTAGCCAATGTCAGCCACGAATTACGCACACCATTAAATGCTGTCATTGGGTTGAGCCAACTTCTAGAAGACGACGCTACCGATCTTGGTTTATCAGCAGACTTTATCACCGACTTAGAAACAATTAACGCTGCTGGTAAGCATCTACTGCACTTGATTAACGAAATCCTCGACTTGTCAAAAATTGAAGCGGGGAAAATGACTCTCTATCCAGAAACATTTGAGATTGCGACGCTAATTAATAACGTCGTCCTCACAGTCAAACCAGCTATAGAAAAAAATGCCAATGTTTTAGAAGTGCATTTTGATGAGCAACTTGGAACTATGTACGCCGATCAAACTAGGATGCGGCAGGTGTTGTTAAATTTACTAAGCAACGCCAGTAAGTTCACTACAAATGGCAAGGTGACGCTGACAGTCAATAGAGAAAAGGAGGAATTACGGCTGGATGCTCCTTTAGGCATGATTACTTTTACCGTTACCGACACAGGTATAGGTATGTCTAACCGTCAACAGCAGCAGTTATTTCAACCTTTTACCCAAGGAGATACTTCGACTACGAAAAAGTATGGAGGTACAGGACTGGGCTTGGCAATTAGCCGCCACTTTTGTCAGATGATGGGTGGTGAGATTATTGTCAAAAGCCAGCCGGGACTTGGTTCTACTTTTACTATTCGTCTGCCAATGACTGTACAGGATTGAAGGGATTGGGAATTGGGAATTGGGAACTTGTAAGCTAATGAGCATTTAAGTTGCATAACACCAGGGCTGAAGCCCTTACTACAAGCGAATCAGTCTGGAAAAATGAATGACGATTAGCTTACTGAGCGTAGTCGTACCACTTCGTGGAAGCAAGCTACGCGTAGCGTCTCGCAGAGAAGTATTGGGAATTGGGGTAAAACAGTTTTGTTAGCGCTAGCGGGGCGTTTAGCCCGTTCTGAGTAAAGAAGTGAGATTTTTCACTCAGAACTAAAATGTAAATTTAAGTAATAATACTCACCTTGCCTGTATCCAAGTCGTAACGACCGCCCACAATTTTCAATTTACCTGACTGCACCTGCTCACTTAAAAGCTTTGATTTTTGCAACCGTTCAATTTGATATTGCACATTTGCTACCACAGCATTTTCAACCGCGTCACCTGGCTGATCCTTGACCTTTTTTAGGGCTGGCTCAATTGCCTTCACAAACGTACTAATATCACCGGGTAACGATTCCTTTTGTACAGCTGCGGTTACAGCCCCACAACGTTCATGGCCCATCACCATCAGCAGTGGAGAACCTAATAAGACAACCGCATATTCAATACTACCGATCGCTTCATGTGTGGCAATATTTCCGGCAATCCGAACATCAAAGATATCCCCAATGCCCTGATCGAAAACAATTTCTGCCGGTACTCGTGAATCAGCACAACTAAGAATAGTTGCAAATGGATGTTGAGCTTGAGCAACTTCGTGCAACCGCAGCTCAGATTGATCGGGGTATTGGGGGTGATGTTTAATAAATCGCTGATTTCCCTCTATCAGCTTTTGTAATGCTTCATCAGGACTGAGGGATTCAGGGGAATCTGGGGGAATTTCGGCAGCTTTAGCCTGTTTAACCTGCCAGAGTAAATCGCTGGCAGTTAGCATCATTCCAAAGGCTCCGGTCATTCCCAACTTCAAAAAGTCACGACGTTCCATGAAATGCTTCATTGAATTTATAACTCTCTTAAATCGACGCGATACATCTGACAGAGCGAATTTCCATCACATCGGAAACGTAGCAAGTACCTCCGAACTTATTAAGGAGTGGTCTGAGATTTTCGACAACACGCTTGAGTTCTTCTGGCATACAAAATGCGAGGATGTAAACATTATCAAGCATGGTCATGTCTAAATCTTCTGTCGTTCCTCGTAATCCTTTACCAACTACATTGCGGATTACGGCATGGCTATGTACACCCGACTTGTCTAAACTCTCTAAAATTTTGGCAAGCTCAAAGGAGTTGGCGATAATTTCTATCTTTTTAACTACGTGCATATTATTACCTCCAAAATAGGTTAATTCCGTAGAGATATAGCGGAATTCCCACAATAATATTGAACGGAAATGTGACTGCTAAAGCGGTAGAAACATACAGGCTGGGATTTGCTTCGGGAACAGTCATCCGCATCGCCGCCGGGACAGCAATGTAAGAAGCACTGGCACACAATACAGCGAATAACAGCGAATTTCCCGGAGGCATACCGATGAATTTGGCAATCACTAACCCAACGCCTGCATTGAGTATAGGAATTAGTATCGCAAATAAAATCAGGAAAACTCCGGTTTTTTGCAAGTCTTTAATTCTTCTGGCAGCAACCAGTCCCATATCCAGTAAAAAGAAGGTGAGAATGCCATAAAACAACCCTTGAGCAAAGGGTTCTAATACGTGCCAACCACGTTCTCCTGTCAACACACCGATTAAGAGGCTACCAACTAGTAGAAAAACTGAACTATTAAGAAATGCTTCTTTCAAAACTTCCGACCAAGCAAACTCTCGCTTTTCATCGGCGGTGAATATACTCACCAAGATCAGACCAACAATGATCGCCGGAGATTCCATCAGGGCCAGAGCTGCTACCATATAGCCATCATACTGAATACCAAGCTCAGTAAGAAAAGCGCCGGCTGTAATGAAAGTGACGGCACTGATAGAACCGTAGGTTGCTGCGATCGCAGCAGCATCGTAAGTATCCAGTTTCCACTTTAATATAAAAAAGGTGTAAATTGGAACGATACAAGCCATCATCATTGCTGCTGTGAGTGTTAGAATCACTTCCTGATTAAGTCCGCTTTTGATTAGTTCTACCCCTCCTTTAAAACCAATGGCAAACAACAAATACAACGAAAGGAGTTTGGGCACTGGTGGGGGAATTTCTAGATCAGACTTGACAAAAACCGCAGTCATGCCTAAAAAGAAAAACAGGATTGGCGGATTCAAAATGTTGGATGCAATTAAGCTAAAATCCATATCCACCCCTCTTTATACTGGTTAAACCTGCAATTAAAGAAATTTTTCATGTTGAAAAATTTAACAGTTGAATCATCATTTATCGTGTATTGCTACCCAATGTCAATATAATTCGTAATTGATAATTCGTAATTCGTAGTTGTAATCAGTACTTGCTCTGAACGCAGAAGCTGATTGTTGACCACTGAAATCTTTGATTCAGTGTTGGTTCTGTATCCATTTAATTACGAATTACGAATTAGTAATTATTTGGTCAATTGGGTACTTAAGGAGTGAATAGTCCTATTGGTGACAATACTCTCGGTTAGGTATTACAGTGTTTTTCAAGTAAATAAACCACGGGCTACGGAACATTGCCGTGTCTCTACGAAAATCTTTAGGGGCAATTCATGAATTGCCCCTACTGTTGACAACAGAACAACTTGTTCACCATGTTTTGATGTTTAATTCCCCGTCGCTGATTTTACGACACAACGCACAGGAATAACTAGTGACTAACTTTTCTCCATAGAAAAGTTAACGTATTATCCTGGCAATTCATCAATTGCCCCTACAATGTTTTGGTCTATGCTTTGCGGATTTTTGGCGTAAATCCGATAAAGATGATGGCACACAATCTTTGTTGACCAAGTTTCGTTAAGATATTGTAACCTGGGCAATAGCAACTCTCTATTGATGTGATGCCAGGCGTAGGCGTAGCCCGCCCTTAGACATCGCTTTTTCACATCCATGACAACAACCATCGACTTTCTCAGTCACCTTAACCCTAGTCAACGTCAAGCTGTCGAACATTACTGCGGCCCGTTGCTAGTTGTTGCTGGCGCAGGTTCCGGCAAAACACGAGCGCTGACTTATCGCATTGCGAATCTGATTCTGAAACACCGCGTTGATCCAGAGAATATTTTAGCGGTTACTTTTACCAATAAAGCCGCGCGGGAGATGAAAGACCGGGTTCAACGGCTGTTTGCGGAACAACTGGCGATGAAACAACACGGTCAGCGATTGGATTTGTTGACAGAATATCAACAAACACAATTGCGATCGCAAGTTTACAAAAGCACTATCAAAGATTTATGGTGTGGCACTTTCCACAGTCTATTTTCTCGGATTCTCCGCTTTGATATTGAAAAATACGTAGATGAAAAAGGACGCAAGTGGAATCGTAATTTCTCGATCTTTGATGAATCAGATGTAATCAGTCTGATCAAAGAAATCGTTAATAAAGAGCTAAATTTAGACGATAAGAAGTTTGATGCCCGTTCTGTTCGCTACGCTATTAGTAACGCGAAAAACCAAGGTTTATCACCCCAAGAATTTGAGCAAGATCAACCTAATTATCGCGGACGAGTAATTGCCCAAGTATACAATTTATATCAAGATAAGTTAGCACAAAACAACGCTCTCGACTTTGACGATCTTATTCTTGTACCTACTAGATTATTTCAACAAAACGAGCAGGTATTGGGTTACTGGCATCGCAAGTTTCGTCATATCCTCGTAGATGAATATCAGGATACTAACCGCACTCAGTATCAACTCATTAATTTATTAGTTACTAATGGCGAAACCAAAAAGAGCGAATGGCAATGGCAAAATCGCTCAGTTTTCGTTGTCGGGGATGCAGACCAATCAATTTACAGCTTTCGGATGGCAGATTTCACCATCTTGCTGGGATTTCAGGAAGATTTTGGTGATGGTTTAGTAGATGATGACACCCAAACGATGGTTAAGTTGGAAGAAAACTATCGTTCTTGTGAAAACATTCTGCAAGCGGCGAATGAACTGATTGAAAATAACACCCAACGGATTGATAAAGTTCTGAAAGCGACGCGGGGACAGGGTGAGCAAATTACTTGTCATAAAGCCGATGAAGAACTTGCAGAAGCCACATTTGTAATTAATCAAATTCGTACTTTAGAAAACCAAAATCCAGAGTTGAACTGGGGTAGTTTTGCTATACTTTATCGGACAAATGCCCAATCTCGTCCTTTTGAACAATTGTTAGTAGAAAAACAAATTCCTTACACGGTTGTAGGAGGAATTAAGTTTTATGACCGCAAAGAAATTAAAGATGTCATCGCTTATTTGAGAGCGATAAATAACCCTGCTGATAGAGTCAGTTTATTACGAGTTATTAACACTCCCCGGCGGGGAATTGGTAAAGCAACCATTGATGCTTTAGATAACGCTTCTCAGGAATTGGGGATAACCTTGTGGGAAATTCTTAGTGATGAAACATCAGTTAATACATTAGCTGGAAGGTCTGCAAAAGCGGTAAATAGCTTTGCTAAAATGATTCAACGTTGGCAAGAACAAATCGCAACAGTTTCCGTTCCTGAGCTTGTAAATATAGTACTAGAAGACTCTGGTTATATCCAAGATTTGCAAAGCAAAGATACAGATGAAAATGAAGAACGGGTAAGAAATGTTCAGGAACTTTACAATGCTGCAATCGAATTTCAAGAAGAAGAAGAAAACGAAGATGTTTCCTTACAAAACTTTCTTAGCGACAAAGCCGTAAATCCTGATGATAAATTAAAAGAAGGACAGACAGCCGTTTCTTTGATGACTTTGCACGCTTCCAAAGGTTTGGAATTTCCCGTAGTATTTTTGGTGGGATTAGAACAAGGGTTATTTCCCGGCTACCGTTCGCTAGGCGATCCCGCATCTTTGGAAGAGGAACGCCGCCTGTGTTATGTGGGCATTACTCGCGCCCAAGAGCGGTTATTTTTGTCACACGCGCGGGAACGTCGTTTGTATGGTTCTCGTGAACCTGCGATGCGATCGCAATTCCTCGACGAATTACCAGAAGAATTGTTATCTACCAAACGTGCAAGCCGTCAAAGTTATACCAAAAGTGCCTCTACTTCTAGTGAAAAACAAGACGCAACCCAGAATTGGCAAGTAGGAGATAGAGTATTACACAAAACCTTTGGTCTTGGTGAAATCACTCACGTCTTCGGAACAGGTAATAAAATGTCTGTAGCAATTAAATTTGCCAGCTTAGGACAAAAAATTGTTGACCCAAGAGTAGCACAGTTGCAAAAAATTTGAAAACAAAGCCACAAGCCATAGAACCCCGATTTTTTAAATGAGTCAGGGTTCTTGTTTTTTATATTTCAATTTCTTCAAAGTGTTCAACAGAGGGAAATGGCTCATAAAAATGATGCAGAAGTCTTTTCCACTCTTGATACTCAGCAGAAGTTCTAAATCCGACAGTATGAGATTCTAAAGTTTGCCATTTTACAAGTAATAAATATTTTCTTTCGACTTCTATACATCTATGCAATTCATGGGATAAATATCCATCCATTGAGGAAATAATTTTAGAAGCTTCTTTGAAAGCAGCTTCAAAATCAGATTCTAAACCAGGTTTGACAAGAAGCATAACTGCCTCAAGAATCATATAGTCTTTGGTGAGAATTAAGCTAATGTTAACGCGATGTGTAACTTAATATTCTGACCTCTCTTTTTTTAGGCTATCCATTACCCGTGGTTAGTTGTTTTGTTGCTAAACCGCCAAGTCATGACTATTGCAGCGATCGCTAAACCAATAGCTAGTCCCCACCAAAGACCAATAGCTCCATACCCCGATGAGATTCCAAAAGTATAACCAGTCAATAAACCAACGCACCAATAAGCAAAAATACCAATCAACATAGGAATTCGAGTGTCTTTTAGTCCGCGTAATGCTGCTCCCGCAGTAACTTGCACACCGTCAACTATTTGAAAAATCGCTGCCACTCCCAGCAATTTCACTGCAAGGGCAACTACATCTGCATTGTTTGGATCGTTAATGTCAATATAAAGAGAAATAATTGACTTTGGTACTAACCAAAATGTAATGCCTACTACACCCATAGATAGACCTGCAATAGCAATACCTACATATCCAGCCAAACGAGTAGCAAGCAGTTTATTCTGTCCAACTAACTGCCCAACACGTACTGTTGTCGCTAGAGAAATGCCTACTGCCATCTGGAATGATATCGAAATTGTTTGTAAAGCAATTTGATGGGCAGCAAGAGCGTTTGTTCCTAATTGTCCTATTATGAAAGTAACAACGGTGAACAGTCCCCCTTCGACAGCAATCAGCCCCCCAATGGGCAATCCAACCTGAAAAATCTCACCAATGATCCGGCGATGCTCTAGGGAAAAAGCTTTTTTAGATAAAGGTCGAAAAATACCGTAAACTGCAAAGCGAGGCTGATTACATATATAAACTATCAAAGCAACAAACATACTCCAAAGTGAGAATGTGCTTGCCCAACCGATACCAGCTAAACCCAGTGCAGGGAATCCCAGTTTGCCAAACATCAGCACATAGTTAGCTGTGAAGTTGAGCAGAGTACCCAAAACCACAGTTACCATCACTAATTTTGGTTGAAATAGAGCAGCAAGAAAGCTTTTAAGTACTGCAAAGCCTAAAGCAGGAATAAAACCCAGTGCGATCGCTCTTAAATAAATCTCTGCTAGTGCTACTGTGTTAGCATCCTGTCCTAATAGAAGTAGTAAAGCACCTCCATTGTAAATCAGTAATGTAGTTGGTATTCCTAGTACCAGAGATATCCCTAGTCCAAGCCGGACAATTGCGCCAACTTTTTCTCTATTTCCAGTCCCGTATGCTTGGGCAGCTAACGGACTGACAGCAGAAAGAATACCACTAACGATCAATAGACAAAAACTAAAGATAACAACTCCCAAACCTCCAGATGCAATAGTCTGACTTCCCAACCAGCCCATCATTACCGTATCCACAAAACCAGTTGCAGATTGAGCCAATTGTGCTGCTGCCAAAGGTACGGCTAACACAAGACATTTTTTAACTTCAGAAAACATATACTTATAACCCGATGTTAAGAACAAAGGGTTTTTTCCAAATCTAAACCCATATTTAGAAGATGCTTGCTGCTCCTGTGAACTTCAATATATCTTAATGGAGTAAGAGGATTCGCGTTACAGTCTTACGGAGGAAAGACTAACGGGAGATGAATTACAACTAGGTAAAAACACGTCTGCCCTGGCGAATGGAATAGAGCCTCTGGCATGTTGACGCGTAGCTTTCTTCTTTACAGGAGTACGCGGCTATACAAACAAAACCCACCTCCGTGGGTTTCAAATTCTTCGAGTCCACGTAGGTGGACAACTCTTAGAGACGCACTCGCGTTCGTTTGTGTAGCCGCGATTTCTAATCGCTTGGTATATTTGCTTTTTCTAAAAGTATTTTATATAGCATCTGATGCTTGGTACGATTCTAAAGTATTGTTGAGTGCAGAAGTAAGTTCTTGCTGAGTCATCTAACTAAACTGATTTTAATTGAATAATACCTTTATCAAATACGCGATTATTAGTAGCGATCGCACTTATTTCTATTCTATCTTTATATACTTCATAAGAGGCAAAACTTAAATCACTGGTAGAATACCCTGTCCACTCAGAACGCCCTACAGGACGATTACCAGCACCTGCACCACAAATTAAATAAGTTGTCCCATCAATAGCACGAGTGCGTTCATAATTATGTTCGTGACCATTGATGTAAAGTTGAACGCCGTATTTTTTAAATAGGGGAGTAAAAATTTTAATAAAATCTGGATTATTCCCATACTGACCCGATGAATAAATTGGATGATGACCAAATACCACTTTCCAAGGAGCATTACTAAGACTTAATTCTTTTTCTAACCAAGGTAACTGGTTTTTCCAATCAGCATTACTGTTAGTATCTAAAGCAAAAAATTGCACAGTTCCCCGGCGAAATGTATAGTAACGTCCCTTCATATTAAAGCCAGCATACTTGACTTGTGGATCGCCATTGGCGGTACGAATATCGTGATTACCTAAACAAGCGTGAAATTTCACGCCTTGTTTCAGCAAAGGTTGATAAGGACGCTCAAAAACTGCACTAATTTTTTCAATTTCGCCGTTATTGTAAATATTGTCTCCAGCTAAAACAACTAAATCATAAGGATTTTGTTTGTGATAGGCATTCATTGCCCCAGCCACAGCATACTGTCCTCTAGCACCAGTCCCCGTATCAGCCACAGATACAAAACGTAATAACAAGTCTTTTTTGACTGGGTTGGCGGCTATAGCTGTAGTTGAATCGTTAATATCAGCACTTTGATGATTTTGATTAGTTAACATCCAGGCTAAAAATCCCGTACTAATGGCGCTGAAGCTACTTAAAAATAAAAATTGACGGCGTTTTAAGTTCATAATTCACCAAATTTGATAAATAGTCAGTTTAGCGGAAACAATGAGCAATGAAGTGATACATTAAGGCAAAAGAAGGCAGCACCAGTAATAATGTACGTTGTTTGTCTTTGATTCGCTGCTTTTGGTGAAAGTTCCATGTCACAAGACAATCAGTCAAAACCCACGGATGAGCAGGTAAATCAACCTCCCCAAAAACCTTACCAGAGAGTTCAGCCATTTTGGAAGGCTAAAATTATCCAAGTTCTCCGAGGGACGATTGGGGTTTTAGAAACAACGGTGGACAAACTGGAGACAGCACCCCCACCGGGTACTGAGGAAACACCCAGCTTTTTACAACAGCTTCAGTTGCGATGGGGTGGATTGTTAAGGACAATCCGCTTGTTTTTGCCATCAAATTTGTCAACAAAGTTATCAGATACAGCTTTGACGGGAATTGTTGCTGGAATTGCTGTAATTCTTGTTTGGACAACTATGACTGTCTTTACTGGTAAACCTACTGAAATAGCAACAGTTCCCCCAGTTGAAGAGGTTCCTGCACCGACACCAACGATAACTACCCCACCGGAGTCAGTTGTACCAGAACCGCAGCCGCCACAGCCACCAGAGGAAATTACGCCGCCAAAACCGGAACCTGAACCAATTCCCACCCCAACGCCAACACCGACACCAGCTATAGAATTAACACCAGAACAAGCTTTGATTGCGGCTATTGAAAATCAGGTAGCCGAAATTAGCGATCGCATTGCCTCTGGTCTGATAAAGTCAATTCAAGCTAATTTCCGCACGAGTAACTTGACTGTCAAAATTAGTGATGATTGGTACACTCTCAAAGAATCTCAGCAGGACAAACTAGCTGCGGAGATATTACAACGTTCTCAAGAACTTGATTTTACCCATCTAGAAATTATTGACTCCCAAGATAAGCTGATAGCGCGTAACCCAGTTGTCGGTACTGAAATGGTGATTTTTAAACGGCAAACAACAAGCTAAAATAATTCGTAATTCGTAATTTTGACGTTTAGCTTCAACTATTTATGTTAGATAACCTTTCGCTATTGCTCAAAGCTTGTAAAAATTTAAATATCAGCTATGAAATTATTCATCCGACTGAAAACTTAGTAAAAGTAAAACTGAATAATAAACAACATTTTTTTTGTAATTATAGTACTCCAATAATAAATCAAGCAGTAGCACAAATCATTAAAGACAAAGAATATACTTACCATATTTTAAAGAACAAAGTTAAACTTCCTCGGACAGTAGGTTTTCTTTCCCCCTTTTGTGACCTGCAATATAAGATTTACTTAAAATTTCCAAGTTTTGAAGATATTATATTAGAAATAAAAAAAACCTTTGAAACGCCTGTAATTGTTAAACGTAATTCTGGCTCAAGTGGACATAACGTTTTTTTATGTCAGAATACAGATGAAGTTGAAGCTGCTTTAAAAGAGATTTTTAATATCAATAATAAAAAGTATGATTACGTTGCGATCGCTCAGGAATTTATTCACATAAAATCTGAGTATAGAGCCGTTTTTTTAAATAAAGAGTTAGTTCTACTCTATGAGAAAGATATAACTAATGCAAAATTTGCAGGCAACCTCAGCCCTCTTCACTGGGATGGCGCAAAAGCAAAATATATCAATGATCCACAAGTATTGTCAGAGATTGCTAATTTTGCTAAACCAATTTTTGAAGAATTAGACATTGATTATGGTGGTTTAGATATAGTCTTAGATCGAGATAAACAATATTGGTTAATTGAAATCAATTCTCACCCAAATTATACTATTTTCACTAGAGACAATGGAGAAGAGCCTGTGTTGAGAATTTTTGAAAAAATGCTCCTTAGTCTAGCCTCAAAATAAAAAGTTCAATCCTTCAGTTGGTTAATTCATAACTCTGCATTCATCGCAGATTTATAAGCTTTAACTCTTAACTTCTAACCCTTTCAATGTGTACAACAATTTTGGACAAAAAATTCCTCTTTAAGCTCTTTACTCTGTGTTCTCTGCGCCTCTGTGGTTATAAAAGTTACTTTTAAACGGCAGAGTGCAGAGAGAAAAAAAGAGATTTTACCAGTCACCTTGAAAGGGCTACTCCTAACTCAGCACTCTCATTGCTTGAGTTGGTATCCATACAGTAAAAATTGAGCCAATACTGATGGTTGATTCTACTTCAATTCGACCCCGATGAAGTTCTACAAGTTGTTTAGTTAAAGCTAATCCAAGTCCAGTGCCTTCATAGCGGCGGCGATAGGGTGTATCGAGTTGCTGAAATTTCTCGAAGAGTAATGGTAACTGTTCTTCGCGTATACCAATCCCGGTATCTTCCACTTGAAAAATAGCGGTATCATCCTCCACCCAAAGGCGCAAGGTAACGTTACCACTTTCAGGGGTAAATTTAATGGCATTAGTTAACAGATTCGAGAGAATTTGTGCTACTCGTTCGGCATCGGCGGTAAAGCGATCGCGCCTGGGATCGATTTGCAAATCAAGGTTGAGATTGATTTGTTCGCTTGTTGCTTTTTTTCGTAGTGACTCCACAGCATTTTCCGCAACATTCACCAAAGAAAATTCCGAAATATTTAAAGCTGTCTTACCAGCCTCGATTTGCGATAAATCGAGAATGTCATTAATCATTTCTAATAAATGTTCTCCACTATCGTGGATTGTTTGCAGATAATCGCGTTGTCGTTGACTCAATTCACCCAAAGGCCAGCGCAGCAAGGTAGACGACATCCCAATCACATAAGTTAAAGGCGTGAGTAATTCATGACTGATAGTAGCGAGAAATTCACTTCTGAGGCGGCTAGCAGCTTCGGCGGCGAGAAGAGCATCACGTAGCCCGATTGTGCGTTCAATAACTCGTTGTTCGAGAGTTTGTTTTTCTTGGGTGAGGGTTTGCATTAACTCAGCTTGGTAAATGGCGATCGCTAATTGTTCGGCGATCGCAATCAGCAAGTTTTTTTCACTATCAATCCACTGGCGTGGTTCATTGCACTGATGAGCAATCAGCAGCCCCCACAGCTTGTCCTCAAGTATAATCGGTGCTGCCAACTTAGCCCGCACTTGGCTTTCCCTTAAAAAATTCAACAAACACTCTTCTAGAGCATAAGTTTTTTCGACATCATCCACAGCTAAGGTAAAGCCTTGGCGATACTTCTCCCAACATTGAGAGGTTCGCATAAAGCAATTTTTTTCTGTGTAATTCAACACGCAGGTAATCGCATCTGTAGCACGGGCTTCATAGACAATGTAACCCCCATGCTGTTGGTAATCTTTTACTAAGGATTGATTATTTACTGAGATAGAAGTTGAGCGTTTCCCGTTATCCTCATTTGTAGAAGACTGGTATTGTTGAGTCTTGACTTTGGAACCTTCAAATTTATAGATTACTAATCGGTCTAATTCTAGAAACTCACGTACCTGTGTAATTGCCGTTGCCATAATGACAGGCAAATCCAAGCTTTTGCGGATCTGCGTTGTTACCTGATTCAATAACCGTTCTTGGGAAACCTGTTTTTTTAAGGCATCTTCCACTGGCTGACAGATATAAACTGCCGGCGCAGTTGGGCTTGGAGGTGCTATTATTTCTTGGTTTGGCTGAGTTAGAAAATATTCTAATAGCAACAGCGAGAACTTACTTTGGAGGGTAGCATCATTGGGCCCAATAATTTGGCGATAGCGTTCGAGATTTTGGTGAGTATAGGAATCGCACTCAAACAAGTCTCTCAATTCGTGGAGAAAAGAAGCGATCGCCTCTAAATTAAATGTCAACCGAGCATTGAGTGCCGAATCAATTCCCTGCTCCTCTGCTCCCCCTACTCCCCTGCTCCCCTGCTCCCCTTGCTCAAAATTTCCTAACAAAAGCACACTAAACTGCTCAGAAACCACCAATGTAAACCTTCGCCTTTGCCACTCCACAGGTATGCAAATCCGCGCCAAAACAGCTTCTGTCAGTACCAGAGTGGCACCTTCCACTGTTTGAGCCATCTGCTCCAACAATTCCCCAAGCTGATTAAATACAACAATAGGCAAGGTTCGAGAAAAGCTCAAATCAGGAGAACTAAGCATTTTTAATCATTACTGGTAAGAGGGGGCTAAATGCAGGGAAAAAGTTTGTTTTGATTGTGTAATAACCAATAGTTTAAGACGGTAATACAGCATTATGCATCGTATAAGTAGCACATCGGGTGGATGGAATCAGTCAGAGGGTTTAATTTTTTTAGAACAAACTCCAGCGCCTTTCGTGTTGATTACGGCTGCTGATACCGACATTCAAACTTTGGCAGTTGCGGTTACAAAATTACCTTCACAATTTCCTGCCTTAAGAGTCGCCAATCTATTGCAATTGCAGCAACAGTTAAGCATAGATACTTATGGAGAGCAAGTTTTGGAGCTTGCCCAGGTAATTATTTTGCGCCTGTTAGGAGGACGTTCTTACTGGAGTTATGGCTTAGAAGTAGTGCAAGAAATTGTGCAACGTAATGGTAGAACCCTCATTGTAATGCCAGGGGACGACGCTTTTGATCCCGACTTAATTTCTCAGTCTACCGTGCCTTTAGGTGTTGCTAACCAGGTATGGCAGTATTTTAGTGAAGGCGGAGTAGAAAATTTTGTTAATGCTCTGCAATTTATCTCTGATACTTGCCTGTTAACTGCATACAATCCTCCACTACCCCGGCCGATTCCGCGCGTGGGATTGTATGAATGGGGAGCAGGGGGCAGGGGGAGCAGGGGGCAGGGGAGCAGGGGGCAGGGGAGAGTTAGAACTCCGTTCATCCACCTTTGAACCGGATGAATCCACCTCAGAACTCCGTTCATCCACCTTTGAACCTCAAATCTCGCAATCCCCAATGCCCAAAGTCGGCATCCTCTTCTACCGCGCTCATTATCTAGCTGGAAACACCAAGGTAATTGATGCTTTATGCGAAGCTTTGGTACAGAAAAATTTACAACCAGTGCCAGTGTTTGTTTCCTCATTGCGTGAACCCGATGTGCAAGCGGAGTTGAGTGAATTTTTTCAACCCAAAGAAGCCGAATCAATCGCTGTGCTGCTAAATACCACCAGTTTTTCTCTAGCACGTTTGGAAAGCGAAACACCCCAAACCGAACTGTGGGAAAAATTAGATGTACCTGTGTTGCAAGTAATCCTTAGTGGCGGATCAATTGAACAGTGGGAGTCACAGTTTCAAGGGCTTTCTCCCCGCGATATTGGGATGAATGTGGCACTACCAGAAGTAGATGGGCGGATTATTACGCGTGCTGTGTCTTTTAAAGCCGTGCAAACTCGTAATCCCCATTTAGAGACAGATGTGGTAATTTATGAACCAGTCAGCGATCGCATCGAGTTCGTTGCTCAACTAGCAGCAAACTGGGCGCGGCTGCGTTCCAAACCACCCCAAGAACGGCGAATTGCCCTAATTTTGGCAAACTACCCCAACCGCAATGGCCGCCTCGCCAATGGTGTGGGACTCGACACCCCAGCTAGTTGTGTAGAAATCCTGCAAGCTCTACATCTGGCTGGGTATGAAGTAGAAAATCCACCTGCTGAAGGAGATGAGTTGATTCAACGGCTGACAGATGGCGTAACAAATGACCCGGAAGGTCGAGAATCGCTTCCGGTACACCAAAGTGTCTCTTGGGAAGACTATCAACAATATTTCGCTTCTTTGCCGCCAGCAGTTCAGCAAGGTATTAGTGAACGGTGGGGAAATTTAGAGCAGGGAAGCAATCAAGAATTATTCCCCCCTGCCCCCCTGCCCCCTGCCCCCCTGCCTCTTTCCCCGTTCCCGGAATTCAACTCGGCAACATCTTCGTGGGAATTCAGCCAGCAAGGGGTTATGATAATGACCCCAGTTTGAATTATCATGCACCGGATTTAGAACCAACCCATGATTATTTAGCTTTCTACTATTGGGTTAGAGAATGTTTTGGTGCTGATGCTGTAGTTCATGTAGGGAAACACGGAAATCTAGAATGGCTACCCGGTAAAAGCGTGGCTTTATCTAATAATTGTTATCCAGAAGTGGCTTTCGGCGCACTTCCCCACCTGTACCCGTTTATTGTCAACGATCCTGGTGAAGGTTCCCAAGCGAAACGTCGCGCTCAAGCGGTGATTATAGATCACCTAACGCCGCCGATGACTCGTGCGGAACTCTACGGTTCTTTGCAACAGTTAGAAAATTTAATTGATGAGTATTATGAAGCCGACAGTTTAGATCCTTCGCGTTTACCAGTAATTCGCGATCGCATCCACGAACTGGTAATCAAAGAAAATCTCCATCTAGATTTAGGAATCCAAAATGAAACAGAAATTTTTAAGTCTGAATCCTTAATTTTGAATTCCATCGGTGGTTATCTGTGTGAATTGAAAGAAGCCCAAATCCGCGACGGGTTGCATATTTTTGGGCAATGTCCCCAAGGAAGGCAGCTACGAGATTTAATAGTAGCGATCGCTCGCATCCCCAATCGCCATTCTTCAGGTATTACCCGCGCGATCGCTCAAGATTGGGGTTTAGACTTCGACCCCCTCACAGCCGATTTGTCAATGCCTAGCGGTGAATACTCAATAGTCAATGGCACAGAATGCCGTACCCTCGGTGATATCGTCGAAGTCCTAGAAGAACACGCCGCCCTTTTAGTAGAACAACTCATAAATCAGGATTCAGAATTCAGAATTCAGAATTCAGAATTTAGAAATCAGGAATCTTGTGGAGACGCGATTCATCGCGTCTGTGCTGGGGGGGGAGACGCAATGAATCGCGTCTCTACCTGGATATGCGATCGCCTGCTACCAGCTTTACAACAAACCGATCAAGAAATCACCCACTTATTACACGGACTAGATGGCGGTTACGTCCCCAGCGCTCCATCTGGCGCACCCACGCGCGGCCGCCCAGAAGTTCTACCAACAGGGAGAAACTTTTATTCTGTAGATATTCGCGCCATTCCTACAGAGACAGCTTGGGATATTGGTAGAAAAGCTGCTGAAACCCTTGTGGAATATTACACTCAAGAGCATGGCGAATATCCCAAAACACTAGGTTTGTCATTGTGGGGAACAGCCACCATGAGAACAGGCGGTGATGATATTGCCGAAGCCTTAGCTTTACTCGGAGTTCAACCAGTATGGGATGGTGCAGCGCGGCGAGTAGTGGATTTTGAAATTTTGCCTCTAGCAATTTTGGGACGGCCCCGTGTAGATGTAACTTTGCGAATTTCGGGATTCTTCCGGGATGCTTTTCCCAACTTAATTGACTTATTCGATCAAGCAGTATCAGCAGTAGCAGATTTGGATGAACCGCCAGAACAAAATCCCCTAGCGGATGCAGTTCGCCAAGAGACTGAATTGTGGACAAGCCAAGGATTAACTTTAGAAGAAGCCGTGGTGCGATCGCGCTATCGCATCTTTGGTTCTCGCCCAGGTGCTTACGGCGCAGGACTCCAAGGTTTAATCGAATCGCAAAACTGGACAGACGATGAAGATTTAGCCCGTGCCTATATTAACTGGAGTTCTTACGCCTATTCTTCGGGAAATTTGGCAGGGGAGCAGGGGGAAGGGAGCAGGGAGCAGGGAGCAGGGGGAGATAAGGAGAATAAACAATTCCCAATGCCCAATACCGAAGCCTTCAAACAACGCTTATCCCAAATGCAAGTTGTCCTACACAATCAAGATAACCGCGAACACGACCTACTCGATTCTGATGATTATTACCAATTTCAGGGTGGCTTAACCGCAGCCGTGCGTTCTCTACAGGGAAAAAACCCCCAAACATATTTTGGTGATAATTCCATACCTGCCCAACCACGAGTCCGCCAACTTAAAGAAGAAATTTCACGGGTGTATCGTTCTCGCGTAGTTAATCCTAAGTGGATTGCAGGAGTTATGCGCCACGGTTACAAAGGTGCTTTTGAAATGGCGGCGACAGTAGATTTTTTATTCGCCTACGACGCTACAGCTAAATGTGTAGAAGATTATATGTATCAAGGCATAGTAGAGGCTTACTTGCTCGATCCAGTTGTGTCAGAATTTATTCAGGAAAAGAACCCCTATGCTCTGCGTGATATTGCTGAAAAATTATTAGAAGCACACAAGCGCAATTTATGGGAGGATGTAAATATAGGAACATTAGAAGCTTTGAGGAACCTAGTACATCAAGCTGAAGCAGTTATCGAAGAAAAATCAATGGTGTAGGAAACAAATATGGAAAATCTTGCGTATTTGCACCTAGCTTTCGCCTACGAAGACAGCACACCCAGTGAATTGGTATCCCTCAGTTCTTTGTTTAACAAAGCAGCTGCACCAGACTGGAAAAGGCTTTCTGGTAGGGCTTGGAAGTATATGTTGCCCCTTGCTCTGTCCTTGTCTATTCTTGGCGCTGTCAGCAGCGTTATAGCACTGGAAAAAGGCGATCAAGGCCCCTCTGTTAGAAATCTCCAACAAAAGTTGAGAACAGCAGGTTTTTACCAAGCTTCTGTTACCCAAGTATATGACGTATCCACACAAGAGGCTGTGCGCCGCTTCCAAAAAGCCGCCGGTTTACCAGTGGATGGCATTGTTGGAGCAAGCACACTGCAAAAGTTAGAAAACTGGCAAGCTAAAAAGCCCAGTAGTACGACAACACAAGCTAAAAAAGCCACTGTTGTCAGTACACAAGCTAAAAAGCCCGGCACTACTAGTTCGGTTCGTTCAGCCACCAACCAACGCCGTAATCCTAACTACCTTGCTAAGGGTGATGAAGGTGAAGATGTCAGAGCCTTGCAAGAACGCTTAAGAATCGCAGGCTTTTATTATGGGAACGCCACAGGAATATTTGGCCCAATTACCGAAGAATCTGTAAAGCGGTTCCAAGATTCTTATAAATTAAGCGTTGATGGAATTGCTGGGCCCGCAACATTGCGTAAATTGCCAGGAATTGGCATTGGCGATGGAGAAGAGGCTCCCAAGAAGGTTGTCAATCGAGATAAACTCCGTGTAGGCGATCGCGGTGAGTCAGTTAGAATTATCCAAGAACAATTGATCCAGGCAGGATATTTAGAGGGAGAGCCAAATGGCTACTATGGCCCCTATACTGCCGATGCTGTACGCCGATTCCAGGCAGCTAATTTCTTGACAGCAAGTGGCGTTGCTGGCCCAACTACACGAGCTAAGTTATATAGCTCAGTTAATACTGCTAAAAAAAGCGAATTTAATACCCTGGAAATCCAAACGCGACTACGGGAACGGGGTTTTTATAAAGGCAAGCTGAACGGTGTAATGGCAGATGACACCAAAAAAGCGATTAAACAAGCCCAAGAATTCTACGGCATCAGCCTCAAGGATCTTAAGAGCGGACGCTTTTAACATCCGCTTTGGTCTTGTTAGTATCAGTTCCCAACTCGTTGCTAGCCTCTAGTAACAGCAAATTACGAACTGCTCAAAATTCCACTTATTTGGTTAATTTGAGTAGTTTCGTCTGATTATTCACCCAAGTGCTAAAGCGGCATCAGCGCCCGTTGGCACTTGGGACACACTGCATGGATTGTCATTTGACAATCAAGCAGGTGGAAACCTTCTTTTTGAGCGGTTTTCGATCCAATTTTTAAAATTGAATCATTTTTAAACTCAATAGTTGAGTTGCATCTAACACAAATCAAGTGATGGTGATGATGAGGATAAGGCTGGTTGATCTCATAATGCTTATGTCCTTCACCCAGTTCTAATTCCCGTAAAATTCCCATCCTCGCCATCAACTTCAAAGTCCGATAAATAGTTGACAGACTGATCCCTTCACCATCAGTTTCTAGCCGATGATAAAGATCCTCCGCACTTAAATGTTCACCTTGCGGAAGTTCTTGAAAAATGTGTAAAATTGTTTCGCGCTGGGGAGTTAATCGCCAGCCTCGCCCGTTCAGTTCTGCCTTGAGTGAAGTAGTTGTGTAGACAGTCATACTAATATTTCTCAACAAAGCTTGTTAGTTGAGAATATAACAAATCTTGGGAGCAATTTGCAACAATCATTGCCTATTGAGAATTTATACTAAATATTTAAGAACAATTCATTAAATCTTGATCAAAATTCAAATAATAAGCTGTATTGCATTTAATTTGTATACAGTTAATAGTTAGGATACTTGTAACGATTGCATCCCTTAACTTTAAATTTTAGATGAGTGAATTTTGAATCGTTGAATTGATCCCCACCTTCAAGATATCTGAGCAAAGCTCTGGGGGAACTCTTATACAATTAAATGCAAATTACTTGCTATAAGCCTCTAAAAGGCTTTCAATCTGGTATAAAATCAGTCCTTTATCCCTAGTCATTTGTCAAGTGTAGTTTTCTAATGACAAATGACCCTGCGGGTGAGCCAGTTGCTCATGGGGGAAACCCCCTTGGCGCTAGCCTCTCCCAAAGGGAGAAGACCGCACTGGCTCACTAATGAAAAATGACTCTCGATCATTGACTAACTAAGAGATTCCAAATAATCGCGGATCAGGTTGCGACGCTTAGGTTGGCGTAGCTTTTGTAAAGCCTTGGATTCTATTTGTCGAACTCGTTCGCGGGATAAGTCGAGAGCGCGGCCAATTTCTGCTAAAGAATAAGGATGACCATCTGCCAAACCGAACCGCATCAAAATTACATCGCGTTCCCGGCTAGTTAAATCTGAGAGAAGATGATGCAAGTCTCTTTGTAAAGATTCTCGCATTAACATTTCTTCTGGGGTTACACAGTCAGTTTCTAGTAATTCGCCTAACTCAGTGTCTTTATCCTTGCCTACTTTGGTTTCCAAAGAAACAGAGCGAGGAACCCGTAACAAAACTTCTCGGACTTGGGTCGGTGTCATCTCTAACTCAGTTGCTAAATCTTCTAGAGTTGGGGTGCGACCTTTTTCTTGAGCAATTTTGCGTTGAGCCTTTTTGATTTTGTTTAACTTTTCGGTAATATGAACCGGTAGGCGAATGGTGCGACTAGAAGTTGCGATCGCCCGTGTAATACCCTGACGAATCCACCAGTAAGCATAAGTACTGAAGCGATAACCCTTAGTGGGGTCAAATTTTTCTACAGCCCGCTCCAAACCTAGTGTGCCTTCTTGGACTAAATCCAACAATTCCAAACCACGATTTTGATACTTCTTAGCAACAGACACAACTAGGCGAAGATTAGCCTTAATCATGTGTTCTTTTGCTTGGAGTCCTTGGGACTGAACTTGCTCCAACTCTTCTACAGTCAACTTGGCAATTTCTGCCCAGCGACGTTTACCATTTGCCAAAGTTGGCCTAAGATCGGATAAAACTATATCAGCAGTAGCAGCCCATCTTTCCAAAGATGGGCGATGTCCTAGTTCCGAGGTTAGACGTTCTTGAACTTCAACTAACCTCAAATAGGGCGTAATCACTTCATCCCCTTCCTTGGCGGCCTTAGCAAGTACTATCCGCATCCGCAAGTAGCGTTGGACTTTTTGAGCTTCTGAAACCTCTTCATCGCGCCCCAACAAGCGAACCCGACCAATTTCTTGAAGATATAGACGTACTAGGTCTGTACTCCGACGGTTACTGCTAGCAGCAAAGTTAGCATTGTCAACAGAAGCGATCTCTAGCTCCTGTAGGTCATCTACCGATAACTCACTGTCATCAACCGTGAGATCCGAGTCCAAAGCCTGGCGGGACTTTTTGGTGTTGTAGGGGGCGTCTGCATAAAAAGATGTTGCTGGCATAAGATCGTCTCAATGGCTCCAGGTAACAATAGATTTCGGTCAGCTTAGATTACGGTCAGCTATTCAACTGTTGCTATTGTTCCCGCGATTAACGATGAACTAACATAGTTGAAGGTTCCATTACAATTTTTTTAGAAATTAACTGTAATGGTTTTATTGGATACAGTATTACTGGACTTAATCGGCTGCTAAATTTTTGATTTAACCAATAGCTATTTAAATCGGCAGCTAGGCTTTCAATATTTCAACTACTTAGTTAACATTTCAACCTTGGTGGGTTGTGATAGTAACTTTTGTAACACAGTATAAACATCCTTCAGTGAATGTCATCTTTATAATTGGCATAGTCACATTTACATGGCTACAAAAGTAATATCCTGACGATTTAGCAATTTTTTCTCAGGATTATTTAGGTATAAGTAGAACTAATAGAGATCAGGGAAGTGATTAGTATTAACGGCAAAAATTCTATCGATACGGAGATAGAAAACGTAGGAAAGTTATTAAATACTCTCTCCGTGTTCCTGCGTCGTCTTGTATGTCAGTCTTGACGTGCAATTTAAACTTGACAGACTACTAACTAGTAGTCCATCAAGCTAAGGAAGTCCTGGTATGTAGTAAGCACTTCAGTGCTTAATATAAGGACTAAAGTCCTTACTACGAACTTATTTAGCCAGTAAGTTGATTTGACAGACTACTAGCTAGTAGTTGTACTCTGGCTTGATATCTCGTAGCATCAGTTCATCAAGCGCTTGTCGGGGTGTGATTTCTCCCTGAAGTAACCGATAAACTTGCTCAGTAATTGGAACTGGAATGTTTTGTTGCTTGGCTCGTTGCATCAAAACCTGGCAAGTGTTCACTCCTTCGGCTGTTCCTTGTAAATTTGCAAGAGTTTCTTTAAGTGTCTTACCACCAGCTAGCTGGTAGCCGACTTGGTAATTGCGGCTTAAGGGACTATTGCAGGTTGCTAACAAGTCTCCAAGACCCGATAATCCATAAAATGTTTCCGTCTTTGCACCCCAGTCGTTACCGATGCGAACCATTTCTGTAAGTCCACGGGTGACTAAAGCAGCTTTGGCATTGGTTCCTAGATGTAAACCATCGCACACACCAGCTGCGATCGCAATCACATTTTTTAGCGTTCCCCCCAGTTCCACCCCCAAGGGGTCGGGATTGGTATATACCCGGAAACGATGAGAAGAAAATACTAACTGCACTACTTCCGCAGCCCTGGGAATATTACTGGCTACCACTGTTGCTGCTGGTAACTCTAGTTGAATTTCTTTAGATAAATTTGGCCCAGACAAAACAACCACTGCATGGTTAGGGAATACTGTTTGCCAAATTTGCGACGGCGTGCAAGTGGTTTGGGGATCTAAGCCTTTGGTTGCCGTCACAAAAATCGTCTCTGGAGAAAGGGGGAAAGACTTGACTTGGGAAGCAACATCTCTCACACCAATCATTGAGATAGCGGATAGGATTATTTGGGCATCTTCTAACACTGCTTGGAGAGTTTGGGAACCTTGACGCGACCACACGCGTACCTGATGACCATTCGCTGCGGCGAGATTTGCCAGAGATGCACCCCAAGCACCTGCACCAAGAATTGCTACAGATTTTGAATTAGTCATTAATCACCATTCTCCCCATCACCCAATCACCCTATTCTCTTAGCAATCTAAAATCTAAAATCTAAAATTAGCTCCGGGGATAACGTTCCATTAATTCCCTGACTTGTTCTGCATGATATGAGCTTCTTGTCAATGGAGAAGAAACAATTTGTAAAAATCCGATTTCTTCGCCGAATGTTTTCCAAGCAGCGAATTGTTCTGGATTGATAAATTCATTTACTTGTAAATGTTTTTGACTGGGTTGGAGATATTGCCCAATTGTCAAAATGTCGCAATCTACGGTTCGTAAGTCTTGCATGACTTGACGAATTTCGGCATCTGTTTCACCGAGTCCAACCATGATCCCGGATTTGGTGTATGTGCTAGGAGAAAGTTGGCGAGTTCGCTGTAATAATTCTAATGTGCGATCGTAGTTTCCTTGGGGACGCACCCGGCGATACAGGCGTGGAACAGTTTCGGTATTGTGGTTCAATACCTCTGGCGCTGCTTGTAGAATCAACTCTAAAGCATTCCAATTACCGCACAAGTCAGGAATTAACACCTCAATTGTGGTGTTAGGTGAAACAGAGTTAACCGCATCAATACACGCCACGAACTGAGATGCGCCACCATCAAACAAGTCATCTCGATTTACAGAAGTGATTACTACATGATTAAGGTTCATGCGCCGAACAGCTTCCGCTAGCCGTGCAGGTTCCGTGGGATCTAGTGGTTTCGGTTTTTTCTCAAAATCAATATCGCAGTAGGGACAAGCGCGTGTACAAGCCGGGCCCATAATCAAAAACGTAGCAGTACCGGCATTGAAGCATTCGCCAATATTCGGACAGGATGCTTCCTCACAAACTGTATTGAGGGATAAATCCCGCAAAATGTCTTTAACGTTACCGATGCGCTCACGCTGAGGTGCTTTTACCCGCAACCAGTCTGGTTTTACAGTCACAATCCGCTTTTACCACTAGAGTTATACAAATTTAATCGTAGCAAGCAAAGCCTTGGGTGAAGCGATCATATATATAGATGTAATTCTGTCATTTGGCACGGGTTGTGATATTCTTAATTTACAATGCCATTTTTATAGCGGGATGTGGCGCAGCTTGGTAGCGCACTTCGTTCGGGACGAAGGGGCCGCTGGTTCGAATCCAGTCATCCCGATTTTTTTTTGTAGAGCGACAAATTATTTGTCCGTGGCGACACATTATTTGTCAAAACGCTAAAACGACAAATTATTTGTCAATCTCTTTCCAGAGATGATTTGCCTAATTGAAGTCGCCTTGATCTCACTATACACAGTAGTGTCGGAATTATCCCGAACGAAGTGCGCCTTTCAACCCTCCTAATTGAAACAAATATCTCACCTACCTAGTAACAACAAAAATTTGCTTTCAACCCACCCCTAGCCGGAATGGTGGTTGAAACTGCCTTCGATCGCTCCTTAGAAGTGCGGAATTTGTAACTTTCAACCCACCCCTAGCCGGAATGGTGGTTGAAACGTCCTTGGGCTTCTGTTTTGGGAATGGCAAAACCGTGCAACTTTCAACCCACCCCTAGCCGGAATGGTGGTTGAAACTCTCAATCGCGCAGAGTTTAGCAAGCATTACGGCTTTCAACCCACCCCTAGCCGGAATGGTGGTTGAAACCCCTGCCGTCTAGACCCCTTGCAAATAAAGCTTTTCAGATACAAATTTGGCATATCCCTTAAAAAGCTTCTTTCGTCTCGCATCAAAAAACTAAATCAATTGACACACTAGTCTCTGAAATTAAGACATCACAAGGGTTTTAAAGTTTTGGCGGGACTCCAGGGATTTTGCCCCCGCTTTGACACGCCAAAAAAATATTTTGGAAGGTTCCCCCGATGAAGGGGGTGATTCAGTAGCCACCACTGTAGTAATCCACACCGTTATGAATAACGGCTACGGCTAAAAGCCTTACTCCTTATTGCTGGGAGCGCACCTATCCTATCTATAGAATTCAGAATTCTACAGATGGCAGCATCAGAAGCGGGCAGCTACCAGGGTCAGAAAGCATGACAGTCTGACAACCGCCAAACTAACCCAGATTTATCACAGCACATTGGCTCAAAAGAGCATGAACTGCGGCGCTGTTATAAAAATATTATATTGTCAAGGTTCGGATTAGTGAATAAAACTCAAGCAGCTTGACGTTCTTGGTAAGCAAAGACGGCTACATCTCGCGCTTTTTCTTGTGGGCTACCTCTGATTGGCTGCGTACCAATTTCAATAGCAATTCCAGCTTTTACAGCTTGGGATTGAATATTCTCAATCAATCGACCGTAACTCCAGCGATGAACGCTCATACGATATTCTTTTGCGTATTTTTTTTGAATTTCCTTATTACCAGGGCATTTCTTCTCTGCTCTGGATTGGATTTCACTGCTGATTTGCTCACGCATATCACGGAGTTTTGGGATAACTATACTGCCTGCTTGATAGGTTTTGGCGATCGCAATAATTGCATCTGCTAATAATCTATCTATATATTGCCCTAACTCTGATTCACCAAAGGAGTTTGGCGCATTCTGTTTCTGAGCTTTGTGTCGTTCGTGAGATAGGCGTTGCTGTTGTTGTCGCTGACGATTGAGAAGATTGTAGTTTTCACCAAGTAGTTGTTTGACGCTGCGATAAGCTAGAACTTCATTTTTAACAACATCTACCACCGCTACTGTGACTGGCTTTTTTAGACCAAAACTAACGCCAACTAGGATTGAGGGTTGACCTTGATAATTAGGCTTGCTGGGGCGAGGGAAAGGGTTATTAATTCGATCTAGCGTGGATTGCTGACGAGTGATAAAAGCTTGCTGTTTATCTTTGAGGTTAGCTTTCTGTTTTACCTTCGTTAAAGTTTTGGTAATTGTGGTGACTTTCTCTTCAACTACCTGTTGAGTTCCTTCAGTAGTCCACATCCGAGTATCTAAAGAGCAGTAAAGATGCAGATGATTTCCTTTCCAGACTTTAGCTTTTTCCTCACCTGGAAACCAAGCAAGCCTCGCTGAACGCAGAGTGAACAAACTGCTTGAATGTTGGTTTTTACTATTGCGTTTAATTTCTTGATCCTCTAAAAAGCGTTGAAAGTACTGCACATGACGCTTATCACAGTAAATCTCAAAGGCCAGTTTTCCCAAGCCATTGAATCGAACAAAGAGACGACCTTTGCCATTTTTTAACCATGTCATATCTTCGTTAGATTCGTAAGCCACAGGAAAGGGGACATCAGCAATTTTTCTTAAAAGTGCTGCTTGCCAAGCTTTTGCCTCTTTTTCATTTTGAGCTACATTAGCTGTAGCAATTTCTAAAGTTTCTAACCACTCTTCTCCTGTCAAATCTCTACCTTTAGGTATGCGACTTTGAAGTTGGTCTTTTAATCGCTCAATCTCTATTTCCTTTTTGCGTCTATTTCTAGTAAATTCTTCTGGGTCTTCGTCGAGTTCACTGATTTTACACTTATTTTTGAGCAGATATGCGAGAGCGCAACGAGTAAGAGGGTCTTCTGTTTCTCCGTAAGTGTTTAAGAGAATTTGGAAAAGTGAAGATTTTTTGGACTTTGTAGATTTTTTAGTCTTTTTGCCCTTTTTCTGCTTGCTATTCTGCTCGGACTGAGGGGTAAATTTGGTAAGAATTTCGGTGGCTTTAGTACGAATTACGTTTAAGCTACATTGACTTTCTTGTTCGAGTTCTAGATCGCTTTTGAGCATTTTCAGCCAACGCTCTTTCCCCTCTATTTGGTACTTTCTGCGTTTTTGTAACGCAAACCAGGATTTATATACATAATCCACTAAAGCGATCGCAGAAGTGTAAAAGCGTCCAGGTTGATCAGCAAAACGCTCTTGAGTTTTGAGGGAGTTAACAAGTGTTTTGAGTAATTCAGTAGGTATTTTGCCTTCTTCTAGCCAGGTTTCAAATTCTGGGTGCTTTCCTACCTGTAGCAACAATTCATTGATAAGTGGTGTATTTTTTTCAGCCATAAGTTCCCACAGTTGACGGAGAGTGTCTTCTTCCGCAACCAAGCGACATTGAATTGTAATAACGCTCATGGTGTCCTCAGCTTTGTAGATTCGGTAACGCTGACAGGATTGTTAATTGTTTTTTTACTTCTAATATTATAGCGCAATGCCGCAATAGCGCAATTCCGCAAATGTTTTTTTACTGAGAGGCTGTGCAAAAATGAAAGCCGCAAGCTTTGGCTTCAAATTAGGATGGCAGAAGAAACTAGAGAAGTTCGGGGTAGACTCCCTAAAGACTTAAAAATCGCCTTTGAAATTGCCTGTGCGCGTTTGGAATTGACCCAGACTGCGGCTTTGGAGGAGGCGATTAGAGATTGGTTGAAAAAGAAAGAGTCCTCTGAAAAACAGCACTAGGAGGATTGAGGGATGCATTTGCTATCGGTTTAGTTTGCTGGCAGAATACTCACACTATTGAGGGAAGTTAACGATTCTGGCGGTTATTGCTCAATAATTATTTATGATTTCGGGATGAAGCTTATACTCTTTGGTATTGCCGTTATGATATTCTCCAACAAAATCCTTAAAGGATTCAAAACTAAAACTTTTGCCTATTGCCTTTCTAATTAGAGTCAGCAAATTATTTCCCGCATCTGAAAAAAGCGGGAACGCTCTCCAAGAACAGTAAAAATTGCACTGAGAACGACTATTGAATGGGGTAAGCTAAACCATCTGCATCAAAAATTTTTGACTATAAAGGAAACGATCTGACTCTTCAAAACCTCTGGTAATTGGGTCAGCCCATTTTTGATATTCTTCTTTGGTGAGTTTTAGTACTTCAGCACGACCACAGCAACGCTTGGTAATTTATCGGTATTCCACCCTTGCTTTAAAACTTCTATCCTTTTGGCGTAGCCAGCTACCAAAGTAACTGCTTGTACAAAATCAGTGCTTCGTAGCTTTCGCAACAGTTTTATCGCTGATTATCGCTCAGGTATTATTTGCATCTTGAATAACAAGGGTAATATTTTTTGTTTGTGCGTAGACATAACTAGGTGTTAAGTTATAAAACTAACTAGTAAAATAGCAAGCAATGAGCAATGAACCTAATACCTGCCGTAAGTATGTTGAACCAAAACTAAGAGATGCGGGGTGGGAACAGGAACCACACGATTATACTGAGCAGTATTACTTTACTGATGGCAAGATTCGTCCCAAAAACAAGCGTCAGCCGCGTGGTAAAAGTAAATTTGTAGATTATTTGCTGTTATACAACGGAGAATTTCCCTTAGCGGTAGTAGAGGCGAAAAGGAAGCGCAAAACTCCTGATGAAGGACTGGAACAGGCAATAGACTATGCCAATCTTCTAGGGGTGAAGTTTGCTTACTCGACTAACGGACAAGGAATTGTAGAGTTTGATTTCATCACGGGTAAGCAGTCTGATGTGATGGAATCGTTTCCCAGTCCTGATGAACTTTGGCGACGATTAACTGGGGAAGCGAAGGAGCAAATTAGAGGCGACATAGCAGAAAAACTCTTAACTCCGTTTTATCCAATTCCAGATAAACCACTGCGCTACTATCAACGAAATGCTATTAATGCTGCACTAGCGGCAATTTTCAAAGGTCAAAAGCGCCTACTGCTAACAATGGCAACGGGAACAGGTAAAACTACTGTTGCTTTCCAAATAGCTTGGAAACTGTCAAGTTTGGAGTGGAATATTTCTGGAGAATCTCGTTCCCCTAGAATTCTGTTTTTGGCAGATCGGAATGTGCTAGTAGATGACCCGATGAATAAGGATTTTTCTGCCTTTAATGAGGAGAAAATTTACAAAATTCAGGGGGAAGCGAAAAAAGGACGTGACCTCTACTTTGCTATTTATCAAGCAATTGGTGATACACAATATAGCTTTGGACTCTACAGAGAATACAGTCCTAATTATTTTGACTTGATTATTGTTGATGAGTGTCACCGAGGTAGCGCCAGGGATGAAAGTAAGTGGCGACAAATTTTAGAACATTTTGATCCTGGGTATCAGTTGGGATTGACAGCGACACCGCTACGGGATGATAACGTTGATACCTATCGCTACTTTGGCAATCCCCTTTACACATATTCCCTCAAACAAGGGATTAATGATGGTTTCTTAGCTCCCTATCGTGTTTATCGGATTACTACCCGTTCCGATCGCCAAGGATGGCGACCTAACGCTGGAGAGATTGACCGCTATGGAAGAACAATTCCCAATGAAGTTTATCTCACTCCAGACTTTGAGCGGAAGTTAGTTAGAGAAGCCCGGACAAAGGCGATCGCACAACACATCACTGATTTTTTGAGAAGTGGCGATCGCTATGCCAAAACTATTGTCTTTTGCGTAGATGAGCAACACGTTAAGGCAATGATTAAGGAATTACGCAATCTCAACAGCGATATCACCAGAACAAATCCTGACTATATAACTCGCATTACCTCTGATGCTGGTGATGTTGGTAAGGGGCATCTCTACAAATTTAAAGATGTCTTGGATGAAACTCACATTATTGCTGTTACAGCTAAGTTGCTAACAACAGGGGTAGATATTCCCACCTGTAAAAATGTTGTGCTTGCCCGTGTTATTCGTTCAATGACAGACTTTAAGCAGATTATTGGGCGGGGAACCCGTGTACGAGAAGAACGGGGTAAACGGTCGTTTAATATACTCGACTACACCAATAGCACGGTGTTGTTTGAAGATAGAGATTTTGATGGAGAACCCGCCCTTATTAATGAATCAGAGATAGATGATCAGGGGGAAATACTCTCTGAACATGAAGAGGAATTAGATTCAGAAGAGTTAGAAGAGGAAGCAGACGACTTAGAAGACGATGAAAGGTCTGGATTTCCGGGACTTCCAGATGATGAAGACATACTACCTCGGAAATATTACGCTGACGGGGGAAGCGAAGAGATTGTTGAAGAAAGAATTTATGATTTAAACCCAGATAATCAACTGCGCTTGTCTCGATTAATTGACTACACCAGAGAACAAGTTCGCATCCTGTATCGTTCCACTATAGAAATACAGCAACGCTGGGCAGATCCAGAACAGCGTTCAGAAATTATTGAGTTGTTGGCGGATAGGGATATTGATTTTGATGAGTTAAAACAAGTTACTAATCTTCCCGAAGCTGACCCTTTTGATTTACTATTTCATATTGCCTTTGATGCTCCGGTGCTGACTTGCAAGCAACGGGCTGAAAGGTTGCGACGACGCAAGGCTGACTTTTTTGAGCAGTATGAGGAAGATGCCAGGGCAATTTTAGAGATACTTTTAGACAAGTATGCAGAAAAAGGAGTTGAGGAGTTTAATGTTCCAACTACATTTAAGGCTAACCGCGAGTTTCATAGATATGGTAATGTAGCTGAAATTGTTCAAAGATTTGGGGGTGTTCAGGAGTTGATGGACGCGGTAAATCAGTTACAAAGTTTATTGTATTCGGCGTAAATATTGATTTATATGAAAATAAAATATTATGAATATTCAAACCAGATTTGGAGCTTTAGAATATTTGTATGATTGTTTTGAGAAGCTTAAAGTTAGTAATACAAAGAAAAAAAATATTGACAATTCAATGTCTTTGATTACATCTGAAATGGAAGAAATGAAATCTCAAGCATTGAAAGATGGAATTAATTTACAAAAATATAGTTTAACTGGACAAGATTTTGAACAATATCGTATTCAAGATGATTTGATCTGTAAGTTATGGCAAGATTATTTAAATATAAAAGAAAAACAATATAAACAAAATTTTTCTTCAGACATAATAAATTGTATCTATGAATTAGAAAAAAAATATTTTACAAATCTTGAATGGTTATTGCCTACTTCAAGCTTAGTGATTGTAAATAAACAATTCAAATGTAGTTTTGGTGATCCCTATATAATTGAAGATTTTTTTAAATCCAATAGCCTAAATAGTCAAACTATTGATGATTTATTTATTAATAAATTAATGACTGTTGACAGAATCAATACAACATTAAAATCTTGGGCAGATAATGGAAATATACAACACAGATATCCTATTCTTAAACAAGCATTAGAAGCCCATAACGAAAGCAATTTTTTCTTAAGTGTTTCAACTTTAATTCCTCAAGTAGAAGGTTTGATCAGAGATATACAGCACTTCCGTCTGTTATAAGGTACACTAGATTAAAATATAAATATTTTTAAATGAAGTCATACTCTGTCGATTTTCGAGAAAAAATAGTTGCGGCACATCTTCAGAAAAACATCTCAATCAGAAAAGTAGCTAATATATTTTCCGTCTCAAAGAGTTTAGTCCAAAAGCTTGTAAAACAACAAAAAGTTGAAGGAAACTTACAATGCAAGCCACGAGGAAAGCCACAATTTAGTCATCTAACAAATGCTGACATAGAGTTGAGAGAATTAGTTGAATCACATCCTGATGCAACATTGATAGAGTTGTGTGAATTATTCGCAGATAAGACTGGTAATTGGGTAGGTCGTAGTGCAATGTGTCGGGCGTTACAGAAATTAGGATTAAATCGGAAAAAAAAACAAAGCGGAGTACCCAAGCAGGCACGGAGAAAGTCCTGAATTTAAGATTAGATTTTTGGGAAAAGGTCAAACATATAGAGCCAGAAAATTTAGTATTTTTGGACGAAACTGGCGTTTTACTTGGTTTAACAAGGACTCATGCCCGTTCACAAATGGGAACAAGAGCTTACTCTCTTAACCCCTTCTATCGGGGATCAAAAGTTACAGTAATTGGAGCAATTAGTATTAAAAAAGTAGTTGCATTAATGACAATGAATAATTCAATGGATGGCGAAGCTTTTGAATTATTTATTGAGAAGTTTCTAGTGCCAGAGTTATGGTCAGGAGCAGTGGTAGTTATGGATAATTTATCCGCACATAAAATCGATTCAATTGTGCCAATGATTGAAGCTGTCGGCGCTTCAGTTATTTGTTTATCCCCATATTCTCCCGATTTTAATCCAATTGAATTATGGTGGTCACAACTTAAATCTTTTTTACGCAGTTTTGCTCCAACTACAACAGAAATGGTTGATAAACTAATATCAGTTGCACTCGACTTAATAAATCCTCAACATTTAAGAAACTGGTTTGCTAATTGCTGCTACTGTACCTCATAACAGCCGGAAATGCTGTAATAGCAAAAGATCATAAAATGAAGAAAATTTCTGATCGTGACGGTTTATTAAATACTGATATTAATAGAGCAATTACATCATTAGAAGAAATTTGGAGACAAAAAGACATTAACGATATAAATAATGTTTTAAGGCAAAGTCCTGTATCAAAAATGCTAGAAAATTTATACGAAGATGAGCGAGAAATACTTAATAATGATGGATTATATCGTAAAGGTATTTGTCATGGAGGAATAACTACTTTTGGGACGGCTAAGAATTCTTTAAGGTTAATACTGATTCTTGATAGACTAATTGTTCTATTTTAGAGTTTAATAAAAACCAATTGAATTATACAATTTATTTATGATTAGAGAAATTGAAAATCAACTTTATCCTAATTGGATTTTCCCAACTTCAACTTTTGAATGTAAAACAGTTTTGAAACTTGTTAATGATTTTTATGAAGAAAAAATACCATCAGAGGAAAGATTTATTAATACATTAATGACAACATCGAAAATAGAAAGATTTTTATATAACTGGAACAGAAAAGAAAATAGTAATTTAAAAAAAAGAATCCCTATATTAAACGAAGCTATTAAAGCCCATTTAAAAGAAAAATACTACTTGAGTGTATCTGCATTAATACCACAAATAGAAGGATTATTAAAAGATGCAGCAAAGGAAGTTGGTATTGAAGGAGTTATCTGTTGGCAAGACCTAGATGAACGATGCCTTGAAAATGCTGTCAATGCCATAATGGGAAAATGGAAGGAAGAAATGTGGATTAAACATGAGTTAGTAGATTTACTTAATGAAAATTTTTCCAAGGTAATTGCTTATTTATATAAAGAATATAATTCAGAATACGACCGGATAAATGTACTTAATCGTCATGGAATATGCCACGGTTTACAAACAAATTTTGGTACTGCTACAAATTCTCTACGTTTAATTCTAATAATTGATCGAATCATCTTCTTTATGGTAGATGAAAAATAATTATAATGAAAAGAAAAAGCACATCTAACAAACCCGTCACAACAGCCCAAAAACTAGGCAGCGTGATTAAGTCAGCGCGTGACATTATGCGGACGGATAAAGGATTGAATGGAGAATTAGACCGTCTTCCGCAGTTGACTTGGATTATGTTCTTGAAACTTTTGGATGATTCCGAGAAACTGCATGAGGTGGAAGCAGAATTAGAAGGAATTTCCTATAAATCAACCATTCAACCGCCTTATCGCTGGCGAGATTGGGCTGCTAATGAAAATTTTACGGGCGATCGCCTGAAAAGTTTCATCAACAATGATGAGGCAATTTTACCAGATGGCAGTAAAGGTGCAGGGTTACTCGCCTATTTGCGGAATCTCAAAAGCAAAACCGGACGCGATCGCGCTGATGTAATCGCCAAGGTGTTCAAAGATGTCACTAACCGCATGATTAGCGGGACTTTGCTGTGGGATGTGCTGAATAAGGTAAATGATATTCACTTTGATAAATCAGAAGAAGTGAATCTCCTCAGCACCCTTTATGAGTCGATGCTAAAAGAAATGCGAGACGCGGCGGGAGATTCGGGAGAGTTTTACACCCCCCGTCCGGTAGTGCGGTTTATCGTGCAGGTGATGGAACCGAAGCTGGGAGAAACCATTTTTGACCCTGCTTGCGGAACAGGTGGTTTTTTGGTGGAGGCGTATGAATTCCTGAAAAAGAATTGTAGCGCCCAAGATTGGCAAATATTACAAAAAAGCATTATTGGCGGTGAGGCAAAATCCTTGCCTTTGATGTTAGCGCACATGAGTTTGCTGTTACATGGGTTTGAATATCCCGATATTGATGACGGTAATAGTCTGCGGTTTACTATTGCTGAAATGGGTGAAAAGGATTGGGTAGACGTGATTCTCACAAATCCGCCGTTTGGGGGTGAGGAGGAAGACAGAATTAAAAATAACTTTCCCCCAGATAGACAAACCAAGGAAACGGCGTTGTTATTCCTTCAGTTGATTATGCGTCGTCTCAGACAAAGACCCAAACCAGGACGCGCCGCAGTAGTATTTCCCAATGGGGTGCTATTTGGGGATAATACTTGCGCCAAACTCAAGGAAGATTTACTCAAGGATTTTAATCTGCATACCATTGTCCGTTTACCTAATGGGGTGTTTGCGCCTATACTGGCATTCCTACAAATTTGTTATTTTTTGACCGTTCTGGACAAACGAATGAGATTTGGTACTATGAGTTACCTTTGCCAGAAGGACGGAAAACTTATACCAAAACTAAGCCGATACAGGATGAAGATTTTTCCGTATGTGTAGCATGGTGGAAGAATCGAGAAGAGAATGCACAGGCTTATAAATATAACTTTAGGGAAGCTTATAATCAGGCGATAAAAGATGCAACGCCTCATTGGTATGCTGGTAAGAAAGCAGAGGAAACGGCTAATCAACTTGCAAAGGCAGTCAAGGAATTAGCTGAGAAAATCCAAGGCTTGCAGAATTCAATTTTGGATTTTTCACCGTCTAATACCAATTTAATATGAAGCTGCATATAATAGAGGAAACAAACTCGATAAATTAAAAGAACCATGAGCCGCCCTTTTAAGATTGAAATCGCAGAGAGCGAAGAAGAACTTAAAAAACGTTTACAAACAGCGAATTTAGGAACCCAGAAAGAAAAGCTTATTATGCTGTGGTGGATAAAAAGCGGGCAGGTTAAAGAGCAGCAAGATATTGGAAAACGCTTGGCAAGAGATACTTCAACGGTCACGAGATGGTTGCAGAAGTACAAAACTGATGGGATATCAGGCTTATTAGAAATCAAAAAAGCACCAGGAGCAAAACGGAAAATCGATGATGCTGCGATCGCAGCACTTGAGGAGGAGTTAAAAACAGGAAAAGGCTTTAGTAGCTATGGTGCAATAGTTGAGTGGTTAAAAGAAGAACATGGACAAGATATAGAGTATGCAACGGTTTATGCGTGGGTTCGATATCGATTGGGGCAAAACTAAAAGTGCCTCGCCCTCAAAGCCATAAGCAGGACGAAAAGTTGGTATCTGAGTTTAAAAAAAACTCGGTATCATACTCAATTGTCTAGAAGAACATTTAGCACCCGGCAAGTGTGTTCGCTACCTGTGCCAGGATGAAACTAGGGTTGGACTCAAAACTCTTACAGGAAAAGTGATTACAGCTTTTGGAGTCAAGCCCACTGTTAAGGTGATATGGCGAGGGAAAACTTTTTGGATTTATGGTGCAATTGAACCATTAACTGGAGACCACTTTCTTTATGAATATCCAAAACTAGATGGCGAGTGTTTTCAACAGTTTTTGGACTGGCTATCTGTGCAATTAGGCTCGGATTATGCAATTTTACAGATTGACCAAGCACCGGCTCATACAAGTTCAAAACTCCGTTGGCCAGAAAATATTATTCCTTTGTTTCAACCACCTTCAGCCCCTGAACTCAATCCCATTGAAAGACTTTGGCAACTCCTCAAAAAACCACTCAAAAATCAACTTTTTTCTTCTTTACAAGCTTTACGCGAGCGCATCCAAGAAATATTCGACCAACTTACTTTTGAGCAGGTAATTTCTGTCTCTTCTTACAACTTTATCCTGGAAGCTTTATTCTATGCAGCTTCATATTAAATTGGTATAAAGATATTGATGGATTAGGAAAATATTATTATTGTCCTCTAAAACGTAATCGACTTGTTGATGATACAGCAGGTGAAGAAGATTATCAAAAAGTTGAATTGTTATCTTGGAATGAAGAGGAGTTGAAATCAGGTAAAATAGTTAAAATAAAAAAGTTTCCTCAAGCGAAAAAAGTGAAACTGTTCCGGGTAATTGTCTCCACCGACAAAACGGATTTTATCGCTATAAACGATTTATCTCAAGATTCTACGGACGTTGTACAAAAAGTGTGTAAGGTACGATGGAAGGTTGAGGAGTTTCATAGAGAATTAAAACAATTGACTGGTATTGAATCATGCCAATGTCGTAAGGGTCGTATTCAAAGAAATCATATTGCCTGCGCTATTTTAGTTTGGCTTAGGCTCAAAAATTTAGCTTATAAAACTGGTCAAACAATCTATCAAATTAAGCATGGATTGTTATCAAATTATTTAGTTCAGCAACTAAAACGTCCGAATGTTCCCATGTTTATTGCCTAGTTGTTTGGCGCACGGCGCGGCTACACCGCGCCATTGCTTGTGACAGTTGCGTAAGTCCTGTCCAGAACTACCACCGCTCTTACAGGTGAAGTAGACATAACCACTGCCATAAAAGATGCCTTCCCCACCTGAAAACCTGGCGGCACCGCTGTTATACCCTGCTGTTCTGACAGTATCAGATGTGGGATCAGGATTGCTAATCTGTACCCAGTTCACCGCCCTAGGCGTATTTTTTGGGAAACCCGTAGCTGTGTTGATTCCAGACGACCCCGTAATCCTTAAAGCGTATAGCGTGCCGCCAGCACTCAGGTTGTTGCTTTGGTTGGGAATGAAGCGGTAGAAAAGCCCATCACTCCGGTCTTCTGTCATATAGATATACCCTGTGTTGGGGTCTACAGCAGCAGCCTCGTGATTAAAACGCCCCATAGCGGTTAGTGGGACGGGGGTGACAAAAGTATTTGCACTACTGGGAACTTCAAACACATAACCATGCTTCTTGCCATTATTGCTTTCAAAAGTTTCCTCGCAGGTTAAGGGATTTGCAAGAAAATAAGATACCAATTAAACGGGGAAAATTGTGATATCCCATTTAGGTAGAGTTTCGGAAGGTTGCCAGAAGGTTTGGTAGTGTTCTAACTCTTGTGAGAGAACCTTGATTCCTTTTTCATAGGTTGCTTCAACACGGTGAACAATGGGTGCAATCCCTTTCCAAGTCATATTGGAAGCCCACTTGATGGCAACTTCAATCGAATCCAGAATTGCGCCATTCCAATAGTTCTCTAGGGCTGCCCAACACCTCTCTATGGGATTGTACTTGCTATGGTACGGAGGATAGTAAATCAGTCGGATTCTTAAATTAATTGCTTGAGACAGTTCAACCATACGTTTGATAAACTGTGTGCGGTTACTGCGAGTTGCTGCACCACCATCAAGGTCAATTACCCATTCATCATAATCTTGGTAATCGTGTTGATTCTCATACCACCAAGCAGTTAAACAATCGACAATAAAATCACTGGTTTCAGCCGACTGACCTAAGTAAATCGTAAGCTTTTCACTGTGTGTGTTGAGAATGCCAAAAGGAACTAAGACTGCCTCCCACTGTGTATCGTGGTCATCCGCAGCTTTTGCTTCCAGTGTCCGAGCTTTACCACCTCTGGAAAGATTGCCAATCTTCACCTTGGCTTTAGTATCGATAGAGACTCGCAACGATTTGGGATTCTCATCCGATGCCTGATTTTCCTGAAACACATTGTCGAAAATGGCATCTGTTTGCGGAATCTTTTTCAAGGGCTTTGTTTTTTGTGTTTTTTTAGGCGATACCCCAAGCTATTAAGAATCTTCCCCAGAGTTTGACGAGACGGCAATTGACTGTGGTCATAACCTATTTCACTGATTAATGCTTCTCGTACCGCTCTGGCACTGATACGAGCATATAGAAAGGTCGATTGAAATTTTGGAGCTTGGGCTTGAGCATCTACCAAAGAACAAATATCTGCTTCTAAATTGGGCAGAATCTCAACACTATTATGTCGTCCCCTTGCATGATAGTTATCCACACAGACTATCCCTGTCCGCCGTTCATGCAAGCCAAGTTGTACACAGGAGCGATTCCATCCTAAAACTGTTTCTGCAATGCGTGCTGAACTATCGAAGTAATCTTCAGTAACTTTTGCCATGAAGTCTCTTTTACAGCTGCCAGTTAGTTTCTTGGCTGCATCTTTGAAGGTAGATTTTATGGTGTCGGTAAGCATGAACCCTGTGATTCCAATTCTAGAAATTCAGAGCAAACGCGGGCAGATCCGCGCCTCCTATTCTTCTAGAATGACTGGTATTTTATTTTCTTGCAAGCCCCTAACCATGACCCTGAAGGCGTAGGGCCACCAGCACAGTTGCGAATAGTTCCAGCTAGGACACCCCGATGTTCTACCAGGTTGCGGGAAGAATTAACAACCAATTTAGTACAACCGCCCCTCCCATTTGTGTTGTACTTGCTGCCATTGGGAGCGCCCACACCATTGCCAGAAGTACCGAGTTCATGATTGCGAATTAGAATCGTATTGCCATTAGACCCGGCAAAAGCACCCATACCATCGTGACCACCCGGTACTAAGTAACCATCATTCATCGTTTGGCCTGTTTCGGATAGTCTGCGGTAAGTGAATCCTGATGGCAAATCTAATACTCCGTTGGGGTCGGTCACTAAATTGCCGTAGGGGCCCGCAGCGATCGCAGGTTTAGCATAAAATGCTTGCAAAGGAGATAGAAGGACAGCACCTGTAGCAGATGCTCCTGCCAGGGTAAAAAACTCACGTCTCGATAAATTCAATGTATACTCCCTGATGTTTTAGATGAGCGCTTAATTTGTTGCAAATAGCTAGCCTCAATTATCTAAGAAGAGTAAGTTTTTCAAATTAATAAGAGGTTAAAAAAAGATTATTCAAGGCATTGAAGTAAGACAAATTTCTAAACTTATCTCCTTAATGTTTTTTCTTCGGCAAGTGATTATTCGTATGTAATAAGTGATGTTCCGGTTCATCGTTACAATTATGTAAAATTAATACAAAAATGACAAAGCTACAAATTGGCTCTCCATCAGAAACAATAATATACGCTCAGAAATACTGGAACGCCACTGGGATTTTTCTAGAAATAGGAGCAAGTTATAAGTTTGAAGTACAAGGAGAACAGTTTTGGTATGATGCCAAGATTAGAAGTGATGCAGATGGGTATACAAAACCGTGGCTACGTTGGGCTAAGATGTTCCGCAGAAAACCAAACGAAAACTGGTTTTCCCTAATTGGTAATATTGGCCAGTCTGGTGAACAAGAGTTCTTAATTGGGAAGAAATTGGAGAAATATAAAGCTTCTTCAAGTGGGGAGTTGTTTTGTTATGCCAATGATGTTCCAATAATGTATTTTAACAATCGTGGAACATTAATTTTGACTATTACAAGATTGAGGTAATTGAAGAAGAATTCAGAATTCAGAATTCAGAAGTCAGAATTTAGGAGTGGAGCCGGAGACGCTGCGCTATCTGCTAGTCGTATAGAACTCATTCTGTTAGCGGATAGCTAAGGTTTAGCCCATTTTGACTCCTGACTCCTGAATTCTGTTCGATAAAAGTCGGGAAAAAAGTCGGGTTTACAGAATCTTATCCGAAAACTCCCGCAACATAACTGTAGAGTGATTTATAGTTGTCCCTAAAATCTGAACTCCCCTCGTCGTTACACAATGGACGCTGAAGCAGCATTAGCATGGTTAGATGCCACAATTCCCCCGCAGACTGGGGAACGGTTGAGCGATTTACAAAAAGTGATTCTTGTGCAAGTTTGGTTGGGTAGAAAATACTTGGATATCGCTCATTCTTACGGTTGTACCGAAGGACACGCCAAGGATGCTGGTTCTCAGTTATGGAAGCTGCTTTCTCAAGTATTGCGAGAAAAGATAACCAAAAGTAATTGTCGTGCTACTTTGGAACGGGTTCTGAGAAAAACGACTGCAATATCATCAAGTCTGATTGATTACTCGCGATCGCCACATCCCACCCCAAAATTAGAGGATACCAATTTTATTGGACGAGCAGAAGCGATCGCTCACCTGAATACTTTGGTAAATCAAGGATCGAAAGTGATTGTTATCCAAGGTGAGGGAGGCTTAGGCAAAACTACTCTAGCGCAGCAATATCTCCATCAAGAATTTGACTTGGTTTTGGAACTGCTGATGGCGAAGGAAACGCAAAATATCACCCCCGCCGAACGAGTAGTAGAAGAATGGCTCAAACAAGATTTTGAGCAAGAACCTGGGGTAGAATTTGGGGTTACATTGGGACGACTCAAGCGCCAACTCCACAATCGGCGAATTGGGGTGTTAATTGACAATCTCGAACCTGCATTAGATCAACAAGGTGGATTGATTGCTTCTCACCGCAACTATGTAGAACTATTGCGGGTGTTGGCTGATGCAAGGGTGCAATCTGTTACCTTGATTACTAGCCGCGATCGCCTTTGTGAACCTGGGTTGAATGTGAATCACTATCGGCTTCCTGGTTTAGATCAAAGTGCATGGCAAAAGTTTTTTAGCAACCGTGGGTTAACTATCAACTCACCAACCTTGCAAATCATGCATCGCACTTATGGCGGTAATGCTAAAGCAATGGGAATTCTCTGTGGTTCGATTCAGGAGGATTTTGGCGGTGACATGGTTCTTTATTGGCAAGAAAATCATGCCGATCCTTTAGCAGCAACGGACTTAAAAAATTTAGCGGTTAGTCAAATCAATCGTTTGCAAATCCTCGACCCTCAAGCTTATCGCCTGCTTTGCCGTTTGGGATGTTATCGTTACCAAGATATACCCACCATCCCATCACAAGGGTTATTTTGCTTATTGTGGGATGTCCCACCCGATCAACATCGCCAAATCATCGCCTCTTTGAGAAATCGGTCTTTGGTGGAGTGCGATAAAGGTGAATACTGGCTGCATCCGGTGATTCGTGCTGAAGCGATCGCACGTTTACGCCCCAACGATGAATGGGAAATTGCCAATCACAAAGCCGCAGAATTTTGGACAGCTAGTATTAAACAAATTGAAACCTTTAAAGATGCTTTACAAGCTCTGGAAGCATATTATCATTATATAGAAATTCATGAGTTTGAGTTAGCAGGTAAGGTAATTTTAAAAAGTAGAAATAATCAATGGCAGCAATTTTTGCCTCTTGGTAGTACGTTGTATCGGATGGGTTTAATTCAACCGATACTGGCGGCAATTAATCAAGTTGTTAACAATCTGGAAAATAACCAAAACCTCAGCGAACTCTATAATATACTGGGCGATCTATATTGGATAACAGGTAAAATTAGTCAAGCGATCGCTTGTCAAGAAAAGACTATTACTCTGGCAACCCAAGCACTCAAATCACTTATACCTCAGCCAGAAAATAAACATCCAGTTTACTATCTGAGGATGCTAGAGGTAGATTCTTTATTAAGTATTGGTCTTTACAAAATAGATTTATGGGAACTAGAGGCAGCCGCAAATTTATTTCAACAAGTAATTTACCTAGCCCAAAATACTGAGCATCATCGCTGGGCAGAGAAAGCATCAGTTTGTTTAGCTTTGGTGTATTCTTATTTAGGTTTGCGTGATGCCTCCTTTGCATTAGCAGATGTAGCTTATCAGAATATTACAAACGAAAAACTAGTAGAACAGACTGGGAGATTTGTCTATTTCATGCAAATTTTGGGTCAAACATACGTCAATTTAGGAGAGTTTTATCAAGCAAATCAAATATTACACCAAGCTTTAACTTTTGCGGAAGAAAGCCACTATATGCAGGTAAAAGCAAAGACACTCAATGGTTTAGCAGAAATAAATCGACAACAAGCAGATTTTGAATTAGCCCTGGATAATCATAGAGAAGCAATCGAACTGTTGGATAAAATAGGTGCTAAGTGCGATCTAGCTGAAGCTTATTATCAATTAGGTTTAACTTATCAAAAGATGGCAAAGCCTGATGAAAGTAAACTTAATTTTAATCAAGCAATTCAGTTATTTACTGAAATAAAAGCTCCGAAGCAAGTTGAAAAAATTTCAATTTCATAATTTGGTTCATTTATCTGCGTTAGCAGGCAGTGTAACAGTGGCAATATATAAAATATGAGTTGCTTATAGTTTCTGAATGAGGCAATAGGCAATAGGAAAGAAGGCTTTTGAGTTGTATTTTTCAAAAATCAAATATGAGTCCTATAGTAAATTAATAATCAGGCTCATGAAGATTTATTAGCTGCAAGCCCAAACAAAGACAAACTCATGCTTGTGTGACTTGCACTGAAGAATGTGTCCAGTACCCATATCTCCAAACGAATAAGGGATATTATCCTTAGAAGCCAGTTGAAAAACCTGACGCATAGGTTCCTGACAAATGGGGCAACCAAGACATTCCATTCCCTGTACCCATTCTGGATAACCCCCTAGTTTATCTCCTTCTACAGGTGTAATGCGATCGCAAAAATCATCCAGATCCTCAAAGCCCAGTAGCTCAATCACTTCATCTTCTAGCGTTTCATTTCCCAATTTATCCCAACCATAAACCAAGGCTACAAGGTCTTCCAACTGGGGATAATCTTCCACTTCTTGCCAAGCAATAATAGTTTTAGCAGAAAAATGAGATCAATAGAATTAGAGACGCAATTAATCGCGTCTGTACAAGAGTTAGGAGTTAGTATTTGATGGCTTCTGATTCATAACTCATAACTCAATATGCGTCCATACACCGCTATCTTAATCGTACCAACTGGCATTGGGGCTGCCATTGGGGGTTATGCAGGAGATGCTTTACCTGTTGCCAAAGTTATCGCACAGGTTTGCGATCGCCTAATTACTCACCCCAATGTCCTGAATGGTGCAAGTTTATACTGGAATCTTCCTAACGCTTTCTATGTTGAAGGTTATGGACTTGACAAATTCGCCTCTGGGTGCTGGGGTTTGCGTCCAGTCCGCAACAACAAAGTAGGTTTGCTTTTAGACCAAGCCATTGAGCCAGAGTTACGGCTACGACATATACAAGCAGCCGATGCAGTCAGAGCAACTCTGGGATTGACCTTAACAGATTATGTAATTACAGATGCACCATTAAATGTAGAATTACGGACTACAGCATCGGGAGCTAGTTGGGGAACAATTGGCAACCCGGATAGTTTATTACGGGCAGCTGAGATATTAATTAAAAAAGCGGGGGCAGAAGCGATCGCAGTTGTTGCCCGTTTCCCCGATGATATGGACTCAGAAGCAGTACAAAAATATCGCCACGGTGAAGGCGTTGATCCCCTAGCGGGTGCAGAAGCCGTAATTAGCCATTTGCTAGTGCGAACCTTTCAAATTCCTTGCGCCCATTCTCCCGCCCTTTTGAGCGAACCCCCACAACCTGATTTATCTCCCCGTTCCGCCGCCGAAGAATTAGGCTATACTTTTTTGCCGTGCGTCCTTGTAGGATTAAGTCGTGCCCCACAATTTATAATAGATAAAGGAGCGATTGCATCAGAAAAAGGAGATATTTGGGCAGATGAAGTGGATGCTGCGATCGCACCTGCAAATGCTTGTGGTAGCAGTGCCTTACTGAGTTTAAGCCAAAGACAATGCCAAATAATTACAGTAGAAGAAAATAAAACTCTAATCAAAGTTCCTCCTCAACCGTTGGGGATCAAAGTTATACAGGTAAACTCATATTTAGAAGCAGTAGGCGTATTAGTAGCACACAAAGCAGGCATTAACCCCTCCGCTCTCCGTCCCAAACTATCACCTTTGCAGCCAGTAATTAAAAGTTAGGAGTTAGGAGAGACGCGATTAATCGCGTCTGTACAAGAGTTAGAGTTCTATCTTCCCCCTGCCCGCTTCCCCCTTCCCCTTCCCCTAAAAACCTGTGATTGAACAACAAAAACAAGAGCCAGAAATTCCATATCTGACACGCATCCAAGTACTTGGGGCGATGGGAGCGACTGCAATCATTTTGTTGATAGTCGCCAAACTGTCGTTGCACTTTGGTAACTTTTCCCTATTTTCCTGGAAGTGGGACGAGAAAGATTTGCTTTTGGGTGTTGGATTGGGATTCGTCATCACCGCCTTAAGTGGCATAGCTTATCGCGTTTGGACTCCCTATCGAAAAAGTGCAGATTATTATCTAGAAGTGGTACTGAAGCCCTTAGCCTTACCAGACTTAATTTGGCTCGGTTTACTACCGGGGTTGAGTGAAGAATTGTTATTTCGAGGTGTAATGCTGTCAGCTTTAGGATTAGATCATCTGGCTGTCATTGTATCTAGTTTTTGCTTTGGCATCTTGCATTTTAGTGGTTCTCAACAATGGCCTTATGTGATTTGGGCAACAATTGTTGGGATGATATTGGCATATAGCGCCTTGCTTACGGGCAACCTATTAGTGCCGATTGTCGCTCACATGATTACCAATTGGATTTCTAGCTATTTCTGGAAAATGTGGCAATTGCGGCAATTAAAAAATAAATTTTGAGCTTGTAGGAATTAGTGCGTAGGCGTAGCCCCAATACTTTTTGGTTAAGGGGGAAAGGGGAAAGGGAAAGAGTACAAATGCAGGACTCACACATTAGATAGAGTTTCTACTTTCTGCCCCCTTGCCTCCTGCCCCCTTCAATCTGCGTTCACAAATTCCAAATATCCATTGCTGAGTTCTTTCACCGCCAAATCATAAAATTGCTTTCCGTGTTCTGGTGTTGCTAAACCAGGATTTGATCCCATACGTCCATCTGGATAACGCACTCGAAAGTCAGCCGCACTATAAATCCTGTGTCCGCTTGCAACTTCTGGTGAAAGGGGTGCTTGCTTAATCGCTTCTGGATAAACGTATTGGGTGAGGGCTACTTCACTTGGCGTTGCATGAGAACCTTCTTGATCCCCATATAACTCTTTAGCTAGTTTATATACAGAACCGCACATAAACCAGTTTGCCACTTGACACTGCACCTGGTGAGCATTGGCAATTTGCAAATCTTCTAAATGGGCATAAGTTTCAGAGAACGCCGCTTTAAGGGTGGCGATATTACCACCGTGTCCGTTGATAAAGTAGAACTTGCTAAAACCAGCTTTGGCTAAACAAGTTACATAATCTCGAACTACTTGAATTAAAGTGCTAGGACGCAGACTGATTGTGCCAGGAAAAGCAGTATGATGCAATGCCATGCCCACATTGATTGTAGGTCCAACGATCGCGCCAGTTGCATCACCCACACCAGCTGCGATCGCTTCTGCACAAATGGCATCAGTACCAATTAACCCCGTTGGCCCATGTTGTTCTGTAGAACCAATAGGGAAAATAATCCCCTTCGACTGCTGTAAATAAGCTTCGACTTCTTGCCAAGTACTCAAATGCAGTAACATTTTTAATGATTTTCCTCAATAAAATTGCGGTAAGACGAAACCCTTCTCTGCTGAATAGCATCTCAATACTTTTCGGGTTTTGGGGAAAAGGGGAAAGGGAAAGGGTTTGAATTTCCCTTTCCCCATTGCCCTTTAACCTTTCCCCAGACCAAAAGAGAGATTATTGGGTTTATCCGAAAAGTATTGATTAAACTCCCACTAACTTGATTATGAACTCCCAAGATTCCCAGTAGTGGCGATCGCTATGATAAATTTCAATAACAAGATCCCCGACTTCGCAAAAATTGTCGGGGATCAATGAATTTCATATTTTTAGATATCTGCTACCAACTTTCTGCCAAATATGGAGAAAATGAGGCTATCTATTTTTATGAGAAGAATTCAGAATTCAGAATTCAGAATTCAGGAGTCAGAATTCAGCATGAATTCTGTACGAGTGTGTGATAGCGCAGCGTTAGCGAGTCTGCGAGCATCTGAATATTGGTTAAAACCGGACTTACGTCCCGCTACGCTAACGCCCCTGGTGGGCGAAACTAAAATAAATATTTTTCGTAATCAAAACTCTATCCCCTTGTGGGTAGAGTATTCAGAATTCAGAATTCAGAATTCTGACTCCTGTTTTATAAATATTGTTTAGGGGATGGAGTCGCAACGAGTTTTGACAGATATGGATATAAGCAATTTACCAAATATGCTACTTTATCCTACGATTCTCATTGCGAACCCCACCTATAAGAAAAATCTAAATTTATGAGATGTTGTGAGATGTTGGTTTTGTAGATCATCAAGAAAAGAACGGGGATCAATCTTAAGTCTTGATTAATCAAAGTAATAATGTTTTTTCACGTCGCTTGTAATTTTCCAGGTGCAGGACATTCCAGCCGGAAAAATCACCAAATCGCCTTTACCCATTTGCACTGGTTGTCTACCATCAGGAGTAACAACCACATCGCCTTCCAAAAAGTAGCAAGTTTCTTGAGAATCATAAGTCCAAGGGAATTTTGAGACTTCCTTTATCCAAATATCCCATTTATAGACACCCAATTCATTGAGGCGTTCAAGTCTTATAGCTGATGCTCAATTTGAATTTCCATGTTGCGTTTTTCTAGTTATGTTCAGCAGTAGGATTGAATATCCTCTCCACACTGATCTACTAAATAACACAAAGCGCGAAAACGCAAGTAGACAAGTTCGTTATAAAGTGGATTGAGTTTGCACATTGGCGGAATGTGTCCTATTTTGCGACCAAAAAGCTTGATATCACGCTCGAATGGACACTGAGCAGGAATCAGTTTAGCAATAAATTTCGCTAATTTTCGATTTTGAATCTCAATTTCATCCAGCCATTGACGTAATGGTTGCAATAAATCTAATTTAGGTTTAGCTAATTCCTTTTTGCTATCTGCTTGATTATTTTGTCCTAAAGGTTGAATAAACGCAGGCAAAAAAATACGCTGATTCTTGATTTTAAGCATAGTAGTAGGCAAGGTTTTCCTTGTGTAGATGAACTATTTGCCGAATTGGAATATTACACATCTAATCTGTCGAGCCAATTTGCATTATGCTTGGAGATTATGCAGAAAAATAAGCACAACGCAAAGAATTTACATGCATCTTTGGAGGGAAATTGTCTAACTAATTGTTATTTAAGCCCACCAAATCGGGAAGAACTGTCCCGTTAAATACAAAATAACAAAGAAATTATAAAAATGGCATTTCTTTAACTTATGGATTGCTAATGTTCGAGATAGCAATTTTATATATTAAATATAAATGCCTGGTTCTGAAACGGCCTAGTATCTAGAGATGGAATTTGGCGTAGAAAAAAACAGTTTAGCTCTCACTCCATATAGGCTTCGGTAGGACTAGTCTTTAATATCTAGCGATTTTAGGCTATTAAATATCTAGTCATAAGTCTAGTATATTACACCAGACAACCTAGATATTATCTAATAAGTAGCAATAAATCCTTTGATAAGTTCAAGCTAATATACTTAGAAGTTATAGCATTTACAAGAATATTTGCAATAAATGTATCGAGTGTAACCGCTTACACTAGTACAACCCTAGCAACATATAAGGCTCATATTTGATTGATTTTTGAAAAAACTCATTACAATTCAAAAAGCTTTCTTTCCAGTTACCTCTTGCCTAAACTTATTTCTTAAAATATCTCAAGCCGTAACGTTCTTGATATTTGTTGATATACTCGATATTCTGTTGCTCTAATTTTGACAGCAATTTAGATGGAAACGCTTTTGGTGAATATATAGGTTTATACCAAGGTTGGTTGTCAAAGTAATCCTGTAATCCAGGAGTATCAAAACGGCGGCCGTGACTAGCAAAAATCGAATTTCGCATAATATCTAGTTCAAAACCGTCTTTACCATCCAAATCTGCATCATTTACAAGTCTTTGGGAAAGCCATAAATAAGTGTTGGCAGTTGTGGTACTTACTGGCGGTATTGATGTCGTTGGGGCGGGTGTAATTTGAGTAGGAACAGATGAGGGTTGAGTAGGAACAGATGGGGTAGTTGGTATAAATTTAGGAGTTTCTATCACTGGGCTGGTGATAGTTGACGGTGTTTCTGAAGGTAACACTGTTTTGTCTGCTGTAGATTGAGTAGGTTTTGTTAATACCTGGCTAATAATCACAGATGCACCGATTAGCCCACCTGCAATCAAACTGCCCATAAGGATATTATTCTGACTATTACCTTGAGGATTCGGCTGTGGTTTGACAGGTAATGTCTGAGGTGGTGGTGCAGAAACTATAGTCGGTTGAGTCAAGATGGGTTGCGTTGGTGGAATTGGATTTGCGATGTTCTGCAAAGTATCCAGCATTGCTCTAGCTGTGGGGTAGCGATCGCGCGGATGATATGCGATCGCTTTATCAATCGCTCCTGCTATGATTGGACTAACATGACTCGCATACTGTCGCCATACAATTTCACCCGTCTGGGAGTCCGTCTCTAGTTGTTGCGCCTGTTTACCAGTGAGTAAATAAATTATCGTCATTCCTAAACTGTATAAATCACTCGAATAAACTGGCCTACCTGCGGCTTGTTCGCTGGGCATATAGCCGGGTGTACCAATCACAATCGAACTGGTAGGATTGCCTTGAGAATTTACTACGGTTCCCATTGACTCCCGGATAGCGCCAAAATCAATCAGCACTGGTTTACCATCACGATGACGCACAATGATGTTATCCGGTTTAATATCGCGGTGAACGATGTGCTTAGAGTGAACATAATCCAGGACAGGTAATAAATTCATGAATAATTCCTGGACAGCGCCTTCACTAAATAGCCCCTGCTTTTGAACTCTTCCAGTTAGGGTATCGCCTTCAACCCACTCCTGAACTAAGTAAAATTGTCCGCCAGAGGAAAAATAGGCATACAATGCTGGAATTTGGTCATTTGCACCACCGAGTTCTTCGAGAATAGCTGCTTCCCGTTGAAACCTCTCTTGCACTAACTGGTAAATTTGGGGATTATTGTGAATTGGTCTTAGCTGTTTAACCACACAAAGGCGCTTTGAGGGCATATAGGTATCTTCTGCTAGATAGGTTTCACCAAACCCACCAGCGCCCAGTGTGCGGATAACTTGATAGCGATCGTTCAAAAGCTGTATTGTCATGGGAGATTATAAGCGATATTCATAAGATAGTTTTCCCAAAACAACCTTCATTTCAAATCTAGTAAACCTTCTTCTTTCAATTTAGGATTGAAGCGAACTTGCATTTGCAAACCACGCACTTCTAATAATTGCGTTGAAATTTCTGCTTCTACTCTCCGCGCCACATTTTTAATAATTTTCATTTGTGCTAATTCATCATTAGCTGGATTTTGATATTTTGCCTGTTCTTCAGATGTCATTATCAATTTGACATCAATGGGATGAGTCCATTTTTCCTTGTTATCCCCATTTCCCCAAGGTACACTGCCATTTTCAGCAATCCAAGCATTTTCAGTATTTTCTAAAATTGTGCGACTAGGGCGTTCAATAGTTTGAACTTTGACCCAATAGCATTGCTGTGGCTGACGGACTAAATGCTGCTTGAGGCTAAGATAAACATCACGAGAGTATCCTACAAATTGCAGCACTTTTTCTTGGTCAAAAATAGCATATACCCCGATTTTACCTTGAAATTGTTCAGGTAATTGACCGCTATCATCAATGTAAGGAATGTATTCCAGGGCTGCCAAAGAAGAAAGATTCGTTTCAAGAGCCATACATCAAATATTAAACTTACTATTTGTCTTCAGAATGGAAAATTGCTAATTAGGGAAAAATTATCTTTAAAATTACCCATTACCTAATTTTTGGTAAATTGCACAAAGGCGACTGGGTTTAAAAATTTTAGCACTAAACATGAAATTTGGTGGTACATTGATGATGGCATATTCATCAGATTCATGATACTTTTCAAACTCTGCTGGCATTCCTTTAGTTGTCGTTAAGCTATAAGGAACTGGTTGGAAAATTAATTCTGTAAATTTAATTTGCTCACACTGCAATTGTTGACGAATTTGATTTAAGAAAGCATCGCTTGTCAATAAGTTGAACAAAGTTTCTTGGGCTTGTGCTTCAAGAGTGAAACTGCCATCAAAGTTCTGGACTATTTTAAGAGACATTTTCTGTATAGGTAGTTCTTAACGACTCAGTGAAAAATCACCACTTTAAGTTCAGCCTATTGGATTGTGGGACTTCTGTCAGCCACTAGAGGAAGCTGGCATGATTAAGAATCATGAAGTTGAGCAGATTTTCAGGGATAGGTGATTTTCCCTTAGCACTGTGCTGACAAACTTCGGTAGGCAAAAAAGCAGTGAAAGCCCCGATTTACCATAGGGGCAATTCACGAATTGCCCTACAGGGTATAGCTTTGCACAAGCACTAACTAAGTGAATAAAAATCATTTTTTTAGTAAGAGGTAAAATAAAATACATAACAATGCCAGAATGCAAAACTACTCCAGGTAGGTTGGATTGAGAAACGAAACCCAACATTTTCAGAGCTTTGTTGGGACTTCCAAGAAATAAATTATCCAATCCTCTGGGATGGACATCTTGTCCGCCCATAGCCAAGGGCGGACAAGATGTCCACCCCACAATAAGTAGTTAAGTATTTTTTTATTTAGAAGTCCATTAACCGAGCAGTATTGGGGCTGCGCCTACGCACTTAGCGCACCACATTCTCGCACAACAAAAATGAGTGAATAATCGTGATATAAACCACAACTATCCACTCAAAGTTTAGTAAATCGGGGTTACTAAAAAACCCCAAGAAGATTATTCAAACTTGGGAAAGTTAAAACCAATTAACGTGATTCAGTTCCCTGATTAGGGCTACCTGCTATACCATCCTCTCCTGGTGCTTCTGGTGTAGCACTGGGTTTAGCATCACTCTTTTCAGCATCGCCAGTTTTGCGGATACTTTCGTCGATGGGGGTTTGGTAGCCACCAGAAGCAGTAGGCGTAGTTTCTTGATTATCAGATTTTTGTTTTTGTTGTTCAGCCATGATGACATTCCTTAATTATTTATTCTTGGGATTATCTTAAGAAAATTTGGGTTTTGAGTACATCTATCCAGAATCTAGTTATCGCTGATTGTCCCTCTATCGAAAGTATTGTTTAGTACTACTCATCTTTGATGACAAAAATCCATAACTATAGAATTTGCTAACCTTAGAATGCTTGCCGTCGTTAAAGGACAATTTAAAACAGATTTGATATCCGAGATGCTTTTAAAATTGCTTTATTGACACTTGACAGAGAATGGCAAATGATCTAAGTGAATAATATCGTGTGATGATTGTGATCCAAACTATCAAAGTGTAATTAATGAACCAGAGTAATCCACCGTTACCATCTGGATGTGTCCTTCGCAAGGCAACCTTGGCGGATAAGTGGTCGATTCGATTGCTGGTATTCTCAGCGAAACTCGACCCAACCCAATTAAACTGGCAGCAATTTTGGGTAATTGAATGCGGTGATAATCTCGTAGCTTGCGGACAGCTACGTAATTTTTCAGGGGTACAAGAACTTGGTAGTTTGATCGTTGCATCAGCTTGGAGAGGTCGCGGTTTGGGTACTTTGCTAACGCAGCATTTGATTAATACAGCAACGCAACCACTTTATCTTGAATGTTTAGGTGAACGATTGGCACAGTTTTACAGTCGGTTTAATTTTGTACCAATATCTTTTGAAGACTTGCCACAATTTCCCAGAACAACAGGTTTGTCTACGCTCAACGATAAATTTAGATTGTCGCAATTAGCTAAAAAGCTGCTCAAAGTTCCTGTGGTGTTTATGGAATATCGAGGCCATACTAATTCGTAATGACGCTGGCGGACTCGCTACCGCTACGCTAACGTAATTCGTAATTAAGATATAGAGAATAATGACTGATACAAGCTGTTTACAATCTTTTACTGTTTCCAATTATCTATTTTCAAATCGGAGGTTTAGCAAAGATTGTTAGTAATACTGGCCCTAATAAATAGTATCTCTTAGTGCGTATCGGCGCGTCATCGTTTTTAAGAGTGTTTATTATTCTTTTTCAGCAGTTCTGATTCCAGTTTACCTAATTGATGACACGCCCTAACGATTGATGAACATTGCGGTGTGATGCTGGAATTCAAGGATGCAAGCCCTGACAAATTTGCTCAATTGGTGTCAGATGCGCCGTAATGGACTGAATGGATGGCGTGAGAAAGTTGCGATCGCAATAAACCAATTTACTTTTCGAGTGTAGAAAATGCTCTTTCGTTTTACCGTGCGATGCTTGCTCCATCTTGCTGCACCTCAAGGATGGGTGATGCAATCGGCGCTCCCACTGATAGAGAAGGAAAGGCTTGAACTCAGGTTAATTATAACCTCACCAGTTCAATATTAATTTTCCTCTGCCTAGAGTGACAAAACAGGGTTAAGGAAGGGGAGAGCAGTGACGCTCAAAGCTTACCCCAATACCGCTATCGACTCTAACAGGCTTATGTTCAAAGCCACATTTATGCAAAAAACCTCAATTACTTTTTTTGTCCAAAGTCCAATTGCTAAAGTTGGCAAAGAAAGCTTGGAGTAATTTATCGTCTACTTTCGGCCAGCGAATGGCGGTATCTGCAAGTCCATTGAGGGTATTTTGGCAATCAAATTTTAAGCTAGATGTTGCATTGGACTCTGAAGATGTATTGTCTTCAGCCAGCGATATAGCTGAATACAAAGCGTTATCAGCAGAAATTTGGGTATTGCGAAGTAGTTCAGCTTGCCAATCCTCATAGGGAAGCTGTTGCAGTGGGTAGCCCAAAGAGCGGATGCAGTTAATAAATTGACTCCAAGGAGCAGAATCGGAATTAATTAGATGAAAGGCTTTGCCCAAAGATTCTGGCTGCTGTGACAGGTGGATTAAAGCTTTGGTGAGATAGTCTACAGGTGTAATTTCTACCGTGCTGTTCATCTCTGGCGCACTTTTTATTTGAATGCAGCTTTTGATGAATCTGTAAAACATATCATTTGAATTCCAAACGCCGGTTTGACTGTGCCATGTTATTCTACCAAGCCTGTAGATACTGCAAGGCAAACCGCGATCGCGTGCCATCATGACAATCTTTTCTGCCACCCATTTACTTTGGGTATAGCCTCCAACAAGTCCTTGACTGTGTTCCAGAGGATCATTTTCTTGAACAACGTCTAATTTGAAATACTCATCTGAGGCGAAAACGCTAACAGTAGAAATGAAATGCACAGGTTTGATTTTGATTTGACTAGCTAATCTCAAGACTTCCTCAGTTCCACCAACATTTGCTGCTTTCAACAAAGCGTATGGATAAACATGATTTACCAAAGCGCCATTATGGTAAATTAAGTCAATTTTCCTCGCCATGAAGTGAAACTGCTCATCACCAAGACCCAGAAGCGGTTGAAATAAATCTCCTAATACTGGAATAATCCGCGAGTTAAAAGATTCTTCCCAAAGTAAATAAGCTTTCAGGGTTTCTTGGAGGCGTTGTTTACCTGCGCTCAAGTTAGCAGCACGCACCAAACAATAAATATCTGCTTGAGTTTGTTGTAATAATTCCGCCAGCAAGAAAGCACCAATAAAGCCTGTTGCACCCGTGAGCAGAATAGCCTTTGGTTCACTTACAGGTTGATAAACTAGGTTAAAAGGCTTGATTGTCTCATCAAGGACGACTTCAGCCTGTAAGTTTAAGGGAGTAATTTCATTGGTACTGACAGTAGAATCAGTTTCACAAGTAGATTCAATGGTTTGAGCTAGTTCAGCGATAGTTGGGGCAGCAAATAAGTGGCGCAACGGTAAGTTAATCTGGAAAGTCTCATTTACCTGAGACATCACTCGAATTGTGGAGAGTGAATGACCTCCTAACTCAAAGAAATTATCTAAAACACCCACCTGTTCCAAATGCAGTACATTAGCCCAAATATCTGCCAAGACCTTCTCTACAGGGGTGCGTGGTGCCACAAAGCTCACTGCCAACTGGGTATTATGGGAATCAGGAATAGGTAAGGCTTTGCGGTCTACCTTGCCATTGGGAGTTAAAGGTAAAAACTCTAACCTGACAAAAGCAGAAGGCACCATGTACTGTGGTAATTTTTCTTTCAAGAAAATGCGTAAGTCATCGGTAGTTGGTGTTTGCTCCAACTGCGGCACAAAATAAACTACTAAGCGTTTCTCTCCTGGGATATCTTCTCTGGCTACTACCACATTTTCCCTAACTCCAGGATGCTGACTCAGTATTGCCTCAATTTCCCCTACCTCAATTCGGAAACCTCGGATTTTTATTTGATTGTCAATGCGTCCCAGGTATTCTATGTTTCCATCTGGTAAATAACGGGCTAAGTCACCAGTTTTGTAAAGTCGGGGACTGAGGACTGGGGACTGGGAATTGGGAAGAATTTCTGCTCCCTTGCTCCCCTGCTCCCCTGCTCCCCTGCTCCCCTGCTCCCCTGCTCCCCTGCTCCCAGCAAAGGGGTTAGGGATGAATTTTTCTTGTGTTAATTCTGGTCGGTTGAGATAACCGCGTGCTAATCCTGCACCACCGATGTGCAATTCTCCTGGCACACCCACAGGCACTAGTTGCAAATTTTCGTCTAAAATGTAGACTTGTGTATTGGCGATCGCCTTACCAATAGATATTTTCTCGTCATCTTCAGTGCATTTTGCAATCGTGGCACAGACAGTAGCTTCTGTTGGCCCGTAACCGTTGAAGAAGTTTCTGCCAGCAGACCATTGTCTGATTAGTTCAGCAGAACAAGCTTCTCCACCTACAATTATTGTTTGCAGTGCCGGAAGTTCCTCCATAGGCATAACTGCTAAAGCCGATGGTGGTAGCGTGATATTGGTAATGCAATTATTGCGTAATTGCTCAATTAATGGCTTCCCTGGCAATAGAGAGTCTTTTGTTCCCAGGTACAGCGTTGCACCTGACCCCAGAGCCAATACAACTTCCCAGATAGAAGCATCAAAACTGAAGGAGGCAAACTGGAGAACGCGACTATCAGAGTCTAAGCCAAAAGTTTGAATGTGAGCGTGAGTTAAGTTGCATAGTCCCCTATGCTCAACCATGACACCTTTAGGTCTACCTGTAGATCCTGAAGTGTAAATCACATAAGCTAGATGAGAAGCTTTGACTCCACTGCTGAGGTTATCTTGATTGTTTTGGGCAATTTCTTCCCAGGCTTCATCTAAGCAGACAAGTTTTGCTTGATGCTCAGGAAGTCTGTGAATAAGTCGTTGTTGAGTCAGCAGTACCGAAACTTGAGCATCTTCTAACATGAAGCGCAAGCGCTCTTGAGGATAGTCTGGATCAAGTGCTACATAAGCTCCACCAGCCTTGAAAATCCCCAATAGTCCTACCACTATATCTAAAGAACGTTCTACACAAATACCCACCAGCGCATCTGGTTTGACACCCAATGAGCGCAAGTAATGCGCCAACTGGTTAGCACGACAATTCAACTGGTGGTAAGTCAGTTGTTGATTCTCAAATACCACCGCCACGGCATCGGGTGTACGTTCCACCTGTTCTTCAAACAACTGATGAATACATTTATCTTGGGGATAATCTACGCTTGTATCATTCCACTCAACTAATAACTGCTGTTGCTCAGATGCTGTTAACATTGGCAATTGTGAAATGCGATCGCTGGGATTAGCAACAATACCTTCTAGCAATGTCACAAAATGACCCGTCATCCGTTCGATAGTGCTGCTATCAAACAAGTCAGTGTTGTATTCCCACCCTCCCACTAGTCCAGTGCTAGTGTTTTCCATTGATAAAGTTAGATCAATCTTTGCCGTGGAACTTTCTATTGGCAAGGAACTGACAGTTAACCCAGTCAACTCTATTTCAGACATGGGAGCATTCTGGAGACCAAACATCACCTGAAATAGTGGTGTATGACTCATGTCTCTTTCTGGTTGCAGAGTTTCCACCAACATTTCAAAGGGCAAATCTTGATGTGCGTAGGCGGACAGTGCCATTTCTCGGATACGTGGGAGTAATTCGTTAAAACTAGGATTAAGAGATAAATCAGTCCGCATCACTAAAGTATTGACAAAAAAGCCAATTAACCCTTCTATCTCGGTGCGATCGCGGTTAGCAATTGGTGTCCCCACCAAAATATCTGTTTGTCCTGTGTAGCGATAAAGCAGGGTATTATATGCCGCTAACAAGGTCATAAACAAAGTTACCCCTTGCTGTTGACTCAGTTTGGTCAGTTGTTGAGTTAGTTCACCAGACAAGGCAAACTCAAGATATGCGCCATTGAAAGTCTGCACAGCAGGTCTAGGTCTATCTGTGGGTAATGGCAAGAACGTGGGTGCATTTGCCAATTGTTGTTCCCAGTAACTCAATTGGCTCTTCAGTACTTCTCCTTGCAACCATTGTCTTTGCCATAAGGCAAAATCTGCATACTGAATCGGCAGTGGTGTTAAAGGTGACGGTTGACCTTCAGAATAAGCATTGTATAGTGCTTGTAACTCCTGGACAAACACACCTATTGACCAGCCATCAGAGACAACGTGGTGCATACACACTAATAACCACTGTTCTGTCTTGGACAGTATCATGAATGTCGCTCTGATTAATGCTTCATTTGCTAAGTCAAAAGGCTGAATTGCTTGTTGTTGAACTAATTGCTGTGCAGCGATTTCTTGTTCTGTTACGGGTAAATGCTGTAAGTCAACAACTGCAACTGTCCAATTCGTTTGAGTTTGAACAATTTGTGAAAGCTTTCCATCAACGGCAACAAAGTTAGTACGTAATGCTTCGTGGCGATGAATAATTTCAATTAAGCTTTGTTCTAAGGCAACAACATTAATAGTTCCGACTAAGCGCAAACCAACGGGGATGTTGTATGAGGCACTGTTCGGGTTTAACTTGTCTAAAAACCACAAACGCTGTTGAGCATAAGACAGTGGTAGTTCTGCATTCTCTACCCGCTTTAATATGGGTGGTGCAACAACTTCTAAGTCTTGTTGCTGCAACTGTTGAATGTTTTGGGACAATTGAGAAATTGTTGGTGCAGCAAATAACTCACGTAATGGCAGTTCTACTTTCAAGTTGGTGCGGATGCGGGAAACCAGTTGCGTTGCTAGTAGCGAATGTCCTCCAAGTTCAAAGAAGTTATCATGTATGCCTACAAGCTCTAATTTCAGCACTTGCGCCCAAATTAGTGACAAAATTTCTTCAATTGGGTTACGTGGAGCAATATACTGGTCTGATAATTGACTGTGTAAATCAGGTGCAGGTAAAGCGCGACGGTCTAATTTTCCGTTGGAGGTAATTGGTAAAGCTTCCAAGATAACTATTGCACTTGGCAGCATATACTCTGGTAACTTCTCCTTCAGGAAGCTACGCACAACGTTTACAGAGACTCTCTGCTCTGGCTGTGGCACAATGTAAGCGACTAAGCGTTTATCACCTGGGGTATCTTCTCGCACAACCGCACAAGAAGCTTGTACATTAGTATGTTGGCTCAGTACTGCTTCAATTTCGCCCAACTCGATGCGGAAACCGCGAATTTTCACCTGATTGTCAATGCGTCCCAAGTATTCGATATTGCCATCTGGCAGATAACGTGCTAAATCCCCAGTTTTGTAAAGGCGCTCAGAAGAGGCAGAGGGGCAGAGGGGATAGGGGGCAGAGGGGAAAGACTGCTCCTCTGCTACCCTGCTCCTCTGCTCCCCTGTTCCCCTGCTTCCACCGAAGGGATTTGGGATGAATTTTTCTTGTGTTAACTCTGGGCGGTTCAAGTAGCCTCTGGCTAAAAGCACACCAGCAATGTACACTTCCCCTGGTACACCAATGGGTACAGGCTGTAAATATTTATCTAGGATGTAGATTTGAGTATTAGAAATGGGTCGCCCAATTGGAGGTAGTAGCGGCCAAGTGTCTACTAAATTAGGCAAAGTAAAACTGGTGGCTACATGGCTCTCGGATGGCCCGTAATGATTGTGCAGAGTACAGTTACTTAGCTGACTCAGCCACTTGGAAATGGCAGGAGTAATCTGCAACTGTTCCCCAGCAGTAATGATTTCCCGCAAATGAGTATTTACTAACTCACTACCAACAGCGAATTCTGCTAGTTGTTGTAATCCCACAACGGGGAGAAACATTCTTTGAATTGCTTTTTCTTGGATTACTCTTAACAAATTTGAGGTATCGTGGCGTAATTCCTTAGTTATTAAGAACAATGTACCGCCAGAACACCAAGTAGTGAAGATTTCTTGGAAGGAGACATCAAAGTTAATCGAAGCAAATTGTAGGGTTTTTGCTCCACGAGCAATTTTCAGATTGTCTGGATGCCACAAAATCATATTGCAAAGGGCAAGCTGATTCATGGCTATACCCTTTGGTTGACCTGTAGAACCAGAAGTGTAAATTATGTAACCTAAGTTATTAGCTTGTACGCCAGTGATGAGATTATCCTGGCTGCACTGAGAAATTAATTCAGCGTCAGTATCTAGGCAAACAAGCTGTGTTTGATAAGAAGCAGGAAGACTCAAAACCTCCTCTTTCCCTTTGGTTGAAGCCCTATCCCTTGTAGATGGACTTTCTCCCCTGCTCCCTGCTCCCTGCCCCCCTGCTTTTTCACACTGGGGCAGTCGGTCAAGAAGCGATCGCTGGGTGAGCAAGACTTTAACTTGAGTATCCTCTAAAATAAAGCTCAAACGCTCAGTTGGATACTCTGGATCAAGTGGTACATACGCTCCCCCTGCTTTGAGAATTCCCAACAGTCCAATGACCATCTCCAAAGAACGTTCTACACACAGACCAACTAAGGTATCTGGTTTTACACCCAAAGACTGCAAGTAGTGCGCCAACTGGTTAGCGCGATCGTTTAATTGGTTGTAAGTAAGTTGTTGCTCTTTAAACTCCACTGCCACTGCATTGGGTGTCAGTTTTACCTGTTCCTCAAACAACTGATGAATGCACTGATCAAGGGGATAATCAACTTGAGTATCGTTCCACTCAAAAAGTAATTTTTGTTGCTCAACTTCACTCAGCAGAGGCAATTGTGAGATTTGCTGTTGAGGATTAGCAACAATGCCTTCAAGCAAGGTGACAAAATGACTTGTCATGCGATCGATAGTACTAGCGTCAAACAAGTCAGTGCTGTACTCCCACAATCCTATCAGCCCAGTAGGACTGTTCTGCATGATTAAGGTTAAATCAAACCTGGAAGTTGTCAGTTTTACTGGCAATGGACTGACATTTAGCCCAGTTAGGTCTAATCCAGATGCAGTGGGCGCATTTTGGAGGACAAACATTACCTGAAACAGTGGTGTATGGCTAAGATTCCGTTCTGCCTGTAATGCTTCTACCAGCATTTCAAAAGGTAAGTTCTGATGAGCGTATGCCTCCATTGCCATGTCACGGACGCGAGTCAATAATTCGCTAAAACTGCGATCGCCTGATATCTCTGTCCGCATGACTAAGGTATTGACAAAAAAGCCTATTAACCCTTCTATTTCGGAGCGATCGCGGTTAGCAATTGGCGAACCCACCAATATATCTTCTTGTCCCGTGTAGCGATAAAGCAGGGTATTATATGCTGCCAACAAAGTCATAAACAAAGTCACCCCTTGCTGTTGACTCAGTTTGGTTAGTTGTTGAGTTAACTCAACAGATAGAGCAAACTCAAGATATGCACCATTGAAAGTCTGCACAGCAGGTCTGGGTCTGTCTGTGGGTAGTGGCAAGAAGGTGGGTGCATTTGCCAATTGTTCTTTCCAGTAACTCAATTGGCTGTTGAGTAGTTCCCCGACTAACCATTGTCTTTGCCATAAGGCGAAATCTGCGTACTGAATTGGCAGTGGTAATAAGGGTGACGGTTGACCTTGAGAATAAGCATTGTACAGTGCTTGTAACTCCTCGATAAATACACCTATTGACCAGCCATCACTAACAACGTGATGGATAGACACTGATAACCACTGTTCTGTAGGAGACAACACCACTAATGTGGCTCTGATTAATGCATCATGAGCTAAGTCAAAAGGCTCAATTGCTTGTTGTTGGACTAATTTCTGTGCAGCTTTTTCTTGTTCTGTTAAGGCTAAATGCTGCAATTCAACAACTGTCAGTGACCAATTTGGTTCTATTTGAATGATTTGAGTTGGTTTTCCATCAACGGAAACAAAATTAGTGCGTAATGCTTCGTGGCGATGAATAATTTCAATTAAGCTTTGTTGTAGCGCGGCAATATTCACACTTCCGACAAAGCGCAACCCAATTGGGATGTTGTAGAAGGGACTGTCCGGCTCGAACTGGTCTAAAAACCACAAACGCTGTTGAGCATAAGACAATGGTAGTTCTGCATTGTTTGTCCGCCTTAAGATGGGTGGTGCGGCAAGTTCTAAGTCTTGTTGCTGTAATTGCTGAATTAATTGTGCTAACTCTGCAATTGTTGGTGCAGCAAATAACGAACGTAATGGCAGTTCTACTTTCAAGCTGCTACGGATACGAGAGACGAGTTGCGTTGCTAATAGGGAGTGTCCTCCCAAGGTAAAAAAGTTATCATATCTGCCTACAAGCTCTATTTTTAGGACTTCTTGCCAAATAAGTGCCAGGATTTCTTCTAGGGGCGTGCGTGGAGCTACATATTTATCTGATAATGTACCACTTGGCTCTGGTGCTGGTAAAGCGCGACGGTCTATTTTGCCGTTGGAGGTTAGGGGTAAAGATTCTAAGATGGCGATCGCACTTGGTACCATATATTCTGGTAGCTTTTCTTTGAGGAAGCTACGCAGTTCTTTAACTGTGGTTGTCTGCTCTGGTTGCAGTACGATGTACGAGACTAGGCGCTTATCACCAGGAATGTCTTCGCGGACGATGACTACAGATGTTTGCACATCTTTATGTTGACTTAGTGCTGCCTCGATTTCTCCCAATTCGATACGAAATCCACGGATTTTTACTTGATTGTCGATACGACCCAAGTATTCGATATTGCCATCTGGTAGATAACGAGCCAAATCTCCGGTTTTATACAGGCGAGGACTGGCAACTGGAGATTGCACTATTTTTCTCCTCCGCTCCCTTACCCCTCTGCTCCTCTGCTCCTCTGCTCCCCTGCTTCCACTGAAAGGGTTGGGGATGAATTTCTCTTGTGTTAACTCTGGGCGGTTGAGGTAGCCTCTTGCTAATCCTGCACCACCTATGTGTAACTCTCCTGGAACACCCACAGGTACTGGTTGTAAGTTTTGATCGAGTATGTAAATTTGCGTATTGGAAATTGGGCGACCAATAGGCACGGTCTTCAAATTGCTCTCTGGTTGACATTCCCAGAAGGTGACATCAATTGCCGCTTCTGTCGGCCCGTAGAGATTATGCAATTGACACCCTAAACAAGCAAAAAAGCGTTCCTGAAGTTCTTTTGGCAGTGCTTCGCCACTACAAATAACTTGCTTCAAGCTACTGCAATCTTTTAAACCTTGTTCTTCTAGAAAAATCTGGAGCATCGAAGGAACAAAATGCAGTGTAGTAACTTGCTGTTCTAGTATTAGGTTGACCAAGTAACCACTATCTTTATGTCCACCTGGTTTAGCTACAACTAAACGCGCTCCAGTCAATAATGGCCAGAAAAACTCCCAAACGGAGACATCAAAACTGAAAGGAGTTTTCTGTAAAACGCAGTCTATTTCTGTTAATTGATATGCTTGCTGCATCCACAGGAGGCGATTGCAAATCCCTAGATGCGTATTTATCGCTCCTTTAGGCTTTCCGGTAGAACCCGAAGTGTAAATTACATAAGCCAAGTTACTAGCTTGCACACCAGTGATTGAATTTTGCTGATTCGACTGAGGAATGATTTGCCAGTCGGTATCTAAGCAAACAACACGCGCCTGATGTTCTGGTAATTTCTCAACTAATTGCTGCTGACTCAGTAATACTGAAACTTGAGCGTCTTCGAGCATAAAACTCAAACGGTCTTGGGGATACTCTGGGTCAAGCGGTAAGTAAGCCCCACCAGCTTTGAGAATGCCCAACAATCCCACCACCATCTCCAAAGAGCGCTCTACACATATCCCCACTAGCACATCTGCGGACACTCCCAAAGAACGTAAGTAGTGCGCCAACTGGTTAGCACGACAATTTAATTCGTGATACGTCAATTGTTGATTTTCAAACACCACCGCGACTGCATCGGGTGTACGCTCTACTTGTTCTTCAAACAAATGATGAATACATTTATCTTGGGGATAATCTACTTGAGTATCATTCCACTCCACTAATAATTGTTGTTGCTCAGATGCTGTGAGCATTGGTAATTGAGAAATCCGCTCTTGGGGATTGGCGACAATACTTTCCAGCAGTGTCACAAAATGACCAGTCATGCGCTCAATGGTGCTGCTATCAAATAAGTCAGTGTTGTACTCCCACCACCCGACGAGTCCATTGTTAGTGTTTTGCATTCCTAAGGTAAGGTCAAACTTAGCGATCGCACTTTCTATTGACAATTCACTGACACTTAACCCAGTCAACTCTACTTCAGATGTGGGCGCATTATTAAGAACAAACATCACTTGAAACAGTGGTGTATGGCTCAAGTCCCGTTCTGGTTGCAATGCTTCCACTAGCATTTCAAAGGGCAAATCCTGATGAGCATAAGCGGATAATGCCATTTCCCGGATACGTGGGAGTAATTCGTTAAAACTGCGATCGCCTGATATCTCAGTCCGCATGACTAAGGTATTGACAAAAAAGCCAATTAACCCTTCAATTTCGGTGCGATCGCGGTTAGCAATTGGCGAACCCACCAATATATCTTCTTGTCCTGTGTAGCGATAAAGCAGGGTATTATAAGCCGCCAACAAAGTCATAAACAAAGTCACCCCTTGCTTTTGACTTAACTGCACCAATCGTTGAGTTAGTTCACCAGACAGAGTAAATTCTTGATATGCACCATTAAAAGTTTGCACAGCAGGTCTGGGTCTGTCTGTGGGTAGTGGCAAGAATGTGGGTGCATTTGCCAATTGTTGTTTCCAGTAACTCAATTGGCTGTTGAGTACTTCCCCCTGCAACCATTGTCTTTGCCATAAGGCGAAATCTGCGTACTGAATTGTTAGTGGTAGCAGGGGTGACGGTTGACTCTGAGAATAAGCATTGTACAGTGCTTGTAACTCCAGGGCAAACACACCTATTGACCAGCCATCAGATACAACGTGGTGCATACACAATACTAACCACTGTTCTGTATTAGACAGCATCAGTAATGTTGCTCTGATTAATGCTTCTGACTCTAAGTCGAAAGGAAGAAGTGCTTGTTGTTGGACTAATTTCTGTGCAGCAGTTTTTTGTTCAGTTAAAGGTAAATGCTTTAACTCAACAACTGATAGTGTCCAAGGTATATTTTCCTGTTCCCTGTTCCCTGTTCCTTGTTCCCTCCAATTGTGAATGATTTGAGCAGCTTGTCCATCAACAGTAATAAAGTTAGTACGTAATGCTTCGTGGCGATCAATAATTTCAATTAAACTTTGTTGTAGCGCGTCAACATTAAGAGTTCCGACTAAGCGCAACCCGAAGGGGATGTTGTATGAAGCACTGTTCGGCTCGAACTGGTCTAAAAACCACAAACGCTGTTGAGCATAAGACAGTGGTAAGTTTGCATTCTCTGCTCGCCTTAAAATGGGTGGTGCAGCAATTTCTAAGTCCTGTTGCTGTAACTGCTGAATGAATGGCGCTAATTCCGTAATTGTTGATGCAGCAAATAACTCACGTAATGGTAGTTCTATTTTGAAGCTAGTGCGGATGCGTGAAACCAGTTGCGTTGCTAAGAGTGAGTGTCCCCCAAGTTCAAAGAAATTATCGTAAATACCCACTTGCTCTACTTTCAAAACTTGCGCCCAGAGGAGTGCAAGCATTTCCTCAACGGGTGTACGCGGGGCGACATATTTTTCTAGAAGTGCGGTGTCTAAGTCTGGTTTTGGCAGGGCGCGGCGGTCTACTTTGCCGTTGGGAGTCAAGGGAAAAGATTCCAAGATTACTATTGCCGAAGGTATCATGTAATCTGGTAACTTTGCTTTGAGGAATTGACGTATTTCACCCATCGTAGGTTGACAGTCTTGATGCGTTACGATGTAGGCGACTAAACGTTTATCTCCAGGGGTATCTTCGCGCACAATCACACAAGCTCCCTGCACATCGCTGTGTTGGCTCAGGACTGCTTCAATTTCGCCCAACTCAATCCGTAAACCACGTATTTTTACTTGGTCGTCGATGCGTCCTAAGTATTCAATATTTCCATCGCTTAAATAACGTGCTTTATCTCCGGTTTTGTAGAGGCGCTCAGAAGAGGCAGAGGGGAAAGACTGCTCCCCTGCTCCCCTGCTCCCCTGCTCCCCTGCTCCCCTGCTTCCACCGAAGGGGTTTTGGATGAATTTTTCTTGTGTTAACTCGGTGCGGTTAAGGTATTCCCTAGCTAGACCATCTCCACCAATGTATAATTCTCCCGGTACACCAATACCCACTGGTTGTAGTTGGGAATCTAACAAATAGATTTGTGTGTTAGAAATTGGTTGCCCGATGGGAATAGTTGTCGCGCCTTCTGGCACATCCTGTACCAAGTACCAGGAACTAAATGTTGTATTCTCTGTTGGCCCATAAACATGGAGTAGTCGCTGCGGCGCACCATTGTTGAGTACTTCTTTAACCCATTTAGGATCGACAGCCTCGCCGCCAAATAGAAGATGCCGTAGTGAATTGAAAGCAGAGGGGACTTCTTGAGCAATTTGATTGAACAAAGCAGTCGTCAAGAATAATACACTGATACTTTGCGATCGCATAAAGTCCGCAAAATCTTTGGGCGAAAGTGCCAAATCTTTGCTCACCCCTACCAACCGCGCTCCGTTCAGTAACGCTCCCCAAATTTCAAAGGTAGCAGCATCGAAGGCGTGATTTGAGGCTTGGGCAATTACGTCATCAGCAGAAATGTTGATATAGTTGGTTTCTTTGACCAGTCGAACTACACTTCGATGGATAATGCTCACACCTTTGGGTTGACCTGTAGAACCGGAGGTGTACATTACATAAGCTAAGTTATCAGCTGTGACGCTGGTAGTTGGGTTATTTTGTGTTTGTTGATTGATGATATCCCAGTTTGAGTCTAAGCAAATTACACTAGCGTTGCGTTCGGCAAAGCCGCGCCGGAGGCGTTCGCCTAGTTTATTAACTAGTTTTTCTTGAGTCAATATGACTGATAACTGAGTATCTTCGAGCATGAAGGTCAATCGCTCTTGAGGATATTCTGGGTTAAGTGGCACATAAGCACCACCCGCCTTGAGAATCCCCAATAGTCCCACGACCATTTCTAAAGAACGCTCCACACATATCCCCACCAACGCATCAGCTTTCACACCCAAAGACTTCAAGTAGTGCGCCAATTGGTTAGCACGGCTGTTCAATTCGCGGTATGTGAGATGTTGATTCTCGTACACCACTGCTACAGCATCGGGTGTAAGCTCCACCTGCTCCTCAAACAACTGATGAATAGATTTATCCTGGGGATAATTAGATTGGGTATCATTCCAGTCAACTAATAGCTGTTGCTGCTCAGATTCTGTTAGCATTGGCAACTGGGAAATTCGTTGCTGAGGATTAGTAGCGTAGACGCAAAGCGGCTTGTCGTCAGACATCGCCTCAAGCATTGTTACAAAATGACCCAGCATCCGGCTAATCGTTCCATCTTCAAATCGACTAGCATCGTACATCACCCTCAGCGATAATTGCTCACCAGGGGAAACTAAAACCGCCAGAGGATAATTTGTTTGTTCAATCCACCTAAAATTCGAGAGGGAAAAATTGCTATTGCCTTGTAGAACAGCAGTATCAATAGGATAATTCTCAAAAACAACAATACTCTCAAACAAAGACGTACCTTTGGGAACATCACTTAGCCCCTGAATCTCTGCCAATGAGCTATAGGAAAATTGCTCAGATTCAATCTGTTGCGCCTGTAAATCCTTTAACAAACCGAGCAATTCAGTCTGCTCAGAGATTTGCACCCGCACTGGCAGAGTATTGATAAATAACCCCACTATCGACTCTACACCAACAAGTTCAGGCGGACGACCAGATACAGTTGCACCAAAAACCACATCTGTTTCTTGACTGTAGCGAGACAGCAACAATCCCCAAGTCGCCTGCACCAAATTACTCATCGTCAATTGATGCTGTCTGACAAAAGACACCACTGCTGCTGTCGCTGGCACAGTTAAGTCAATTTGTTGTTCGCTATAGCCCGAATGCTTCTCCCGCATTGACAATGGTTTATCCACAGTCAAAGGAGTTGGTGTAGTAAAACCTTGGAGTTTTTGTCGCCAAAATTCTTTAGCTAAATCTCGATTCTGCTGCTGTAACCAAGCAATATAGTTGCGGTAGCTGACAGTTCCAATGTTAGATAAACTTTTACCTTTAGAAATAGCTTGATAAAACTCCAACAGGTCTTGGAAAACCAAAGGTGACGACCAGCCATCAAGTAATAAATGATGATGACACCAAACAAACTGATAAGTATTCCCATCCAACTGGATTAGATGTAGACGCATCAATGGCGCTTGCGACACTTGGAAACCCTGTTGTCGCTCCGAATCCAGAAAAGTTTCTAATTGCTGTTGCTGCTCTTGTGTAGATACCTCCCGCCAGTCATAAGTTTCGACTGTCACATTTACCTGTCGATACACCACTTGAACTGGCTGGCTCAAAGACTCCCATAGAAACGCTGTGCGGAAGACGGGATGCCGAGCGACGACTTGCTGCCAAGCTTTCTCGAAAGTTTTTACATCTAGGTTTCCCGTCAAAATGCAAGTTATCTGCTCAAAATATACGCCTGAGTCTGGAGCATATAAACTTTCAAACAGCATCCCCTCTTGCATGGGAGATAAGGGATAAATATCTTCAATATTTTGGCGATTAGTTTTGCTAAGTTCTAATTTCATAAATTTTGTAATATCTGATCTATTTCTAGTTGGTTAAGTTGAATTAATGGGAAATCTGTAGGCGTATAACCTGCATTTTCTGTTAATAAACAATGAGCAATTAACTCTTGCAAAGTTTCGACAAATTCTTGAGCAACATTCTCAATCGTTTCGAGCTGATGTATATTGCTGCTGTATGTCCAATCTATTTGCAGTTGTTCGTTGATAACGATGGCATTAATGTCTAGCAAACAATGGCGCTGACCTTGTAAACTCTGGCTATTTCCGCTAGGTTCATTAGCTATTTGCATTAGAGAAGATGTATTCACAACTTGAGCAAATTGTCCCAAATAATTGAAGCTAATTTCTGCCTGGGGAATTTTTTCTAATTGGGTGCTAATTTCTGAATCAATATTTAGATAACGCAATAAGCCATAGCCAATGCCTTTATTAGGAATTGCACGTAATTGTTCCTTGACGGATTTTAACGCAGTACCAAGATCATCTATAGTTCCCAGTTCCACAACAACTGGGAAAATCGTTGTAAACCAACCAACGGTGCGTGATAAGTCTACACCATCAATGATCTCCTCCCGCCCATGACCTTCTAAGTTGAATAACACTGACTCAGAGTTAGTCCATTCGCTTAACACCAGTACTAAGGCAGTTAACAAGATATCGTTTATTTGCGTTTTATAAGCTTTCGGAACATCTTGCAGGAGGGAAAGTGTTTCGGTTTCGTTTAATGATACTGATACTGTCCTAGCAGATGCAGTAGTGTTTATTCCTTGTGCATAGTCTACTGGGATGGAATCAACTGCATCGTAAGATGGACTCAACCAATAATCTAGTTCTGATTTCAAGACTTCTGATTGTGCATATTCTGTCAGTTGTTGCGCCCAATCTTTGAAGGATGTAGTTTTTGCAGGTAGCTGAATGGTTTTGCCTTGACTGAGTTGCTGGTAAGCTGTCTGCAAATCTTCTAATAATATCCGCCAAGAAACACCGTCTACTACGAGGTGGTGAATAATTATCAGTAATCGCGCTTTTTTGTCAATACCCAACCAGAAAAATGCTATTTGTACGAGATTTTCTGAAAGATTTAAACTCGCCTGTAATTTATTGGCTGTGGTTTCAATGACAGTTTCTATCTCAGTTTCTGGAACTGTGGATAAGTCAAAACGGGGGATAGTAATATTATCAGTTGGCGCAGCATGAATCTGCTGCCATATTGTGTCTGTTCGAGTGAATCTTAGCCTAAGAGCATCGTGATGTTTTAGTAGTTGCTGCCATACTTGCTCTAATATTTCTAGGTTGAGGTCTGATGGTACTGTGAGGAGAAATGATTGATTAAAGTGGTGTTTCTCTGGTAATTTCTGCTCGAAAAACCAGTGTTGAATTGGTGTTAGGGGTAATGTCCCTGTGACTAATCCTTGTTCAATTGCAAGTGCTTTTGTTGTACCTGCGACTGTGGCTAATTGGGCGATGGTTTGATTGGCAAATAGTTGTTTGATTGTCAGTTCTATTCCGGCAACTTTTGCTCTGCTGATGATTTGAATACTGAGGATGGAATCTCCTCCTAGTTCAAAAAAGTTATCGTGTATGCCTATTTGCTCTACTCTTAATACTTGCTCCCAAATTCGGGTTAATTTTTCTTCAATGGGGGTACGCGGTGCTACTAGGCTGCTTTCTATTCCTGTGCGTGCTTCTGGTTCTGGTAAGGCGCGACGGTCTATTTTGCCGTTGGGAGTAAGCGGTAGGGATTCTATAATGACGATCGCACTTGGTACCATATATTCTGGTAGCTTTTCTTTGAGGAAGCTACGCAATTGGCTAACTGTGGGTGTTATCTGTGGCTGCGGTACTATGTAACCGACTAGACGCTTATTTCCAGGAATGTCTTCGCGGACAATGACCACAGATGTTTGCACATTTTGATGTTGGCTTAGTGCTGCTTCGATTTCTCCCAACTCGATGCGGAAACCCCGGATTTTTACTTGGTTATCGATGCGACCCAGGTATTCGATATTTCCATCTGGTAGATAACGTGCTAAGTCCCCTGTTTTATACAACCGTTCTCTCCCCCTGCTCCCCTGCTCCCCTGCTCCCCTGCTTCCTTGGAAGAGGTTGGGGATAAATTTTTCTTGCGTTAACTCTGGACGGTTGAGGTATCCTTTTGCTAATCCTGCACCACCAATATGCAGTTCTCCTGGTACACCCACAGGTACTGGTTGTAAGTTTTGGTCGAGTATATATATCTGGGTGTTGGAAATTGGACGACCAATAGGGATAAGTTGTGGATAAATCTCACGCTGACAATTCCAGAAAGTTGCATCAATACACGCCTCTGTTGGGCCGTAGAGATTGTGTAAATTTACATCTAGTTTACTTAACAAGCTTTCTTGCAGAGTAATGGGTAAGACTTCACCGCCACAGAAGACGTGTTTGAGGGAGTGACAAGTTTCGATTCCTCCCTGCTCTAAAAGCATTTGCAGTAAAGATGGAACAAGTTGAATAGTAGTTACCTGCTGCTGGGCAATTAACTTTAAGAGATAAGCACTGTCAGTATGACCTCCGGGTTCAGCTATTAACAACTGTCCACCTGCTAACAATGGAGCGTAGAATTCCCAAACTGAGGCATCAAAGCCAAAAGGAGTTTTTTGCAGTACTTTGTCTTTTTCAGTCAGGGGGAATGTTGTTTGCATCCAGAACGTATGGTTGCAAAGGTTACTGTGAGATAGTATTACCCCCTTCGGTTGACCAGTAGAGCCAGAAGTAAAAATAACATAGGCTATATTACTAGCTTGCACCTGGGCAATTGGATTCTCTTGGCTAGACTTAGCGATCGCAACCCAGTCTTTATCTAAGTGGACTACACGCGCTTGATGTTCAGGTAATTTCTCAACTAGATGCTGTTGGGTAAGTAGCACCGAAACTTGAGCATCTGCGAGCATAAAACTCAGACGGTCTTGGGGATACTCTGGATCAAGTGGTACGTAAGCCCCACCCGCCTTGAGAATACCAAGTAATCCCACCACCATCTCTAAAGAACGCTCCACACATATCCCTACCAGCACATCGGCGGACACTCCCAAAGACTGCAAGTAATGCGCTAACTGGTTAGCACGACAATTCAACTCGTGATACGTCAATTGTTGATTCTCAAACACTACCGCTACAGCATCGGGGGTGCGTTCCACCTGTTCTTCAAACAACTGATGAATACATTTATCTTGGGGATAATCTACGCTTGTATCATTCCACTCAACTAATAATTGTTGTTGCTCAGATGCAGTGAGCATTGATAATTGAGAAATCCGCTCTTGAGGATTAGCAACAATAGCTTCTAGCAATGTCACAAAATGACCAGTTATCCGTTCAATTGTGTTGCTATCAAACAAATCAATGTTGTATTCCCACCCTCCCACTAGCCCAGTGCTAGTGTTTTCCATTGATAAAGTTAAATCAAACTTGGCGATCGCACTTTCTATAGGCAAGTCACTGACAGTTAACTCACTCAACTCTATTTCAGATGTGGGCGCATTATTGAGAACGAACATTACCTGAAATAGTGGTGTATAGCTGAGATCCCGTTCTGGCTGCAATGCTTCCACCAACATTTCAAAAGGCAAATCTTGATGTGCATAGGCGGATAATGCCATTTCCCGGATACGTGGGAGTAATTCGTTAAAACTAGGATTTTTAGATAAATCAGTCCGCATCACCAAAGTATTGACAAAAAAGCCAATTAACCCTTCTATCTCGGTGCGATCGCGGTTAGCAATTGGTGTCCCCACCAAAATATCTGTTTGTCCTGTGTAGCGATAAAGCAGAGTATTATATGCCGCTAACAAAGTCATAAACAAAGTCACCCCTTGCTGTTGACTTAACTGCAACAACCGTTGAGTTAGTTCACTCGACAAAGCAAACTCAAGATATGCGCCATTGAAAGTCTGTACCGCAGGTCTAGGTCTATCTGTGGGTAATGGCAAGAACGTAGGTGCATTTGCCAATTGTTGTTTCCAGTAACTTAATTGGTTTTGTAGAACCTCCCCTTGCAACCATTGTCTTTGCCAAATTGCAAAATCTGTGTACTGAATTGGTAGTGGCAACAAGCGTGATGATTCACCTTGAGAATAAGCGTTGTACAGTACTTGTAACTCCTGGACAAACACACCTATTGACCAGCCATCAGAGACAACGTGGTGCATACACACTAATAACCACTGCTCTGTAGAAGACAGCACCATTAATGTCGCTTTGATTAATGCATCATGAGCTAAGTCAAAAGGAAGAAACGCTTGTTCTTGGACTAATTTCTGTGCAGCAGTTTTTTGTTCTGTTAAAGGTAAATGCTTTAAGTCAACAACTGCAACTGACCAATTTGGTTGTGTTTGAATGATTTGAGCAGCTTGTCCATCAACAGTAATAAAGTTAGTACGTAATGCTTCGTGGCGATGAATAATTTCAATTAAGCTTTGTTGTAGCGCGGCAACATTAAGAGTTCCGACTAAGCGCAACCCGAAGGGGATGTTGTATGAGGCACTGTTCGGCTCAAACTGGTCTAAAAACCATAAACGCTGTTGAGCATAAGATAGTGGTGTTTCTGCATTCTCTGCCCGCTTTAAAATGGGTGGTGCGGCAAGTTCTAAGTCTTGTTGCTGCAACTGTTGAATGTTATGCGATAGTTCAGCGATCGTTGGTGCAGCAAATAGCGATCGCAATGGCAGTTCTACTTTCAAGCTGCTACGCACACGGGAAATAAGTTGCGTTGCTAATAGTGAGTGTCCCCCTAGCTCAAAGAAGTTATCATGTCTGCCTACAAGGTCTACTTTTAGGACTTGTTGCCAAATCAGTGACAGTATTTCTTCGATGGGGTTGCGTGGGGCGACATATTTCTCTAATAATTCACTACTTGGCTCTGGTGCTGGTAAAGCGCGACGGTCTATTTTGCCATTGGGGGTTAGGGGTAAAGACTCCAGGATAACTATTGCCGAAGGAACCATGTAGTCTGGTAACTTTTCCTTGAGGTTGCTACGTAGTTCGCTAATTGTGAGTGTTACTTGTGGTTGAGGTACGATGTAGGCAACTAAGCGCTTGTCACCAGGAGTATCTTCACGAGCTATGACATAAGATACTTGAACATGGGGATGTTGGCTTAGTGCTACTTCTATTTCTCCCAACTCAATGCGGAATCCCCGGATTTTTACTTGGTTATCGATACGTCCCAGGTATTCTATATTTCCATCTGGTAAATAACGAGCCAAGTCCCCAGTTTTGTAAAGTCGGGGACTGGGGATTGGGGACTGGGAATTGGGAAGAACTTCTGCCCCCCTGCTCCCCTGCTCCTCTGCTCCCCTGCTTCCACTGAAGGGGTTGGGGATAAATTTTTCTTGTGTTAACTCTGGTCGGTTCAAGTAGCCTCTTGCTAATCCTGCACCACCAATGTGCAGTTCTCCTGGTACACCTACAGGTACTGGTTGTAAGTTTTGGTCTAGTATATATATCTGGGTATTAGAAATTGGGCGACCAATAGAAATCAAGCTCTCACTGGATTCGAGTTGACATATTGATGACCAAATAGTAGCCTCTGTTGGCCCATAAAGGTTCCACAAAGAAGCGCTCCTAGCAAGCAATTTACTAACTAGATCCCAAGGTAAAGCTTCACCCCCGCAAAGTATTTTTAGATCGCTAAATTGGTAGTTGGAGTCTAAAAGCAATCTCCAAGTAGCTGGAGTTGCTTGCATAATTGTTGCCTTAGACTTAACTAGCAAATCACATAACTCTCTTCCATCAAGGGTCGCGTCACGACGGGCTATGACTAGACATGCACCTACAGTTATAGGCAGAAAAATTTCTAAGGCAGCAATATCAAAGGAAATAGTAGTGACCGCAAGCAGTGTATCTTGTTTTGTTATTCCTGGGCGCTGCTGCATAGCAGATAGGAAATTGCTCACAGCCGTATGTGAAATTTGCACACCTTTGGGCTGGCCTGTAGAACCGGAAGTATAAATCACATAAGCTAAGTTACTAGCTTGGACATTAGTGATGGGATTTCCTTGAGGTAACTGAGAAATAAACTGCCAGTTAGTATCTAAGCTTACAAGCTGCGCCTGACATTCAGGTAATTTATCAACTAAATGCTGTTGGGTTAGCAGCACGGAAACTTGAGCATCTTCTAAGATAAAGCTCAGACGGCCTTGGGGATACTCTGGGTCAAGTGGTACGTAAGCGCCACCTGCCTTGAGAATCCCAAGTAATCCCACCAGCATCTCTAAAGAACGCTCCACACATATCCCCACCAGTACGTCGGCTCCCACACCCAAAGACCGCAAATAATGCGCCAACTGGTTAGCACGACAATTTAATTCGTGGTACGTCAATTGTTGATTCTCAAACACCACTGCGACGGCATTGGGTGTACGCTCTACTTGCTCTTCAAACAACTGATGGATACATTTATCGTGGGGATAATCTACGCTTGTATCATTCCACTCCACTAATAACTGTTGCTGCTCAGATGGTGTGAGCATTGGCAATTGGGAAATCCGCTCGTTGGGATTTGCCACGATCGCTTCAAGTAGTGTCAGAAAATGACCAGTCATCCGTTCGATAGTGCTGCTATCAAACAAGTCAGTGTTGTATTCCCACCACCCAAAGAGTCCATTGGGAGTATTTTCCATTGATAAAGTTAAATCAAACTTTGACGTGGTGATTCCTATTGGCAAGCCACTGACACTTAACTCAGTCAACTCTATTTCAGACATGGGAGCGTTCAGGAGAACGAACATCACTTGGAACAATGGTGTATAGCTGAGATCCCGTTCTGGTTCCAATGCTTCCACCAACATCTCAAAGGGCAAATCTTGATGAGCGTATGCTCCTAATGCCATTTCCCGGATACGTGAGAGTAATTCGTTAAAACTGGGGTTCCCTGCTAAATCAGTCCGCATTACTAAAGTATTGACAAAAAAGCCAATGAGTCGTTCTAGCTCGGTGCGATCGCGGTTGGCAATTGGTGTCCCCACCAAAATATCTTCTTGTCCGGTGTAGCGATAAAGCAGGGTATTATATGCCGCCAACAAAGTCATGAACAGAGTACAACCTTGCTGTTGACTTAGCTCCAACAACCGTTGAGTTAACTCAACAGACAGAGTAAACACATGATATGAGCCATTGAAAGTCTGCACAGCAGGTCTAGGTCTATCTGTGGGTAGTGGCAAGAATGTGGGTGCATTTGCCAATTGTTTTTCCCAGTAACTCAAATGGTTCTGTAGAACCTTCCCTTGCAACCATTGTCTTTGCCAAATTGCAAAATCTGCGTACTGAATTGGTAGTGGCAACAGGGGTGACTCTTGACCGATTGAATAAGCATTGTACAGTGCTTGTAACTCCTGGACAAACACACCTATTGACCAGCCATCACAGACAACGTGGTGCATACTCACTAATAAGCACTGTTCTTTTGGAGACAGCACCACTAATGTTGCTCTAATTAAGGCATCATGAGCTAAGTCAAAAGGCTCAATTGCTTTTTGTTCTAGTAATTTCTGTGCAGCAGTTTGTTGTTCTGTTACTTCTGCTGAGGCAGAGGCTTCGCCAACGGCTTCGCTCAGTACAAGTGTCGGTAAATGCTGCAAGTCAACAACTGCAACTGTCCAATTTGTTTGAGTTTGAATTATTTGTGTTGGCTTTCCATCAACAGTAACAAAATTGGTGCGTAAGACTTCATGGCGATCGATAAGTTCTTTTAAACTTTGTTCTAAGGCGGCAACATTAAGAGTTCCTACTAGACGCAAACCAATGGAGATATTGTATAAGGCACTGTTCGACTCTAACTGGTTTAAAAACCATAAACGTTGTTGAGCAAATGACAGTGGTATTTCTATATTCTCTACCCGCCTTAAGATGGGTGGTGCTGACAGTTCTATATTTTGCTGCTGTAACTGCTGAATTGATGGTGCTAACTCGGCAATTGTTGGTGCAGCAAATAACTCACGCAATGATATTTCTACTTTTAATCTGCTACGCACACGGGAGATGAATTGCGTTGCTAGTAGGGAATGTCCCCCTAGTTCAAAGAAGTTGTCATGTCTGCCTACAAGCTCTAATTTCAGAATTTGTTGCCAAATTACTGCGAGGATTTCTTCGATAGGGGTGCGCGGAGCTACATATTTCTCTGATAATTCACTACTTGGCTCTGGTAAAGCGCGACGATCTATTTTGCCGTTGGGGGTTAGGGGTAAAGATTCTAAGATGGCGATCGCACTTGGTACCATGTATTCTGGTAGCTTTTCTTTGAGGAAGCTACGCAGTTCTTTAACTGTGGCTGTCTGCTCTGGTTGCAGTACGATATAGGCTACTAGGCGCTTGTCATCAGGAGTATCTTCACGGGCTATGACACATGATGCTTGCACATGAGGATGTTGGCTTAGTACTGCTTCGATTTCTCCCAACTCAATGCGAAATCCCCGGATTTTTACTTGGTTGTCGATACGACCCAAGTATTCGATATTGCCATCTGGCAGATAACGAGCTAAATCCCCAGTTTTGTAGAGACGTTCTCTCCCCCTGCTCCCCTGCTCCCCTGCTCCCCTGCTTCTACTAAAGGGGTTGGGGATGAATTTTTCTTGTGTTAATTCTGGGCGATTGAGATAACCTCGCGCCACTCCCGCACCACCAATGTGCAGTTCTCCTGGTACACCAATTGGTACTGGTTGTAATTGTGAATCTAAAATGTAGATTTCTGTATTGGCAATTGGACGACCAATGGTAATTTTTTCGTCCTCTGGAGTGCATTTGGCCACTGTTGCACAAACACTCGCTTCTGTCGGGCCGTAGGCGTTGAAGAAGTTTCTGCCTTTTGACCATTGTCGCATCAGTTCCAGAGGACAGGCTTCTCCGGCAACAACGATCGCTTGCAATGTTGGCAGTTCTTCTACTGGCAGGACTGCTAAGGCTGATGGTGGTAGGGTAACATGGGTAATGCCATCATTCTTTAATCGCTCAATTAAAGGCATACCCGGCATTATCGAGTCTTTTGTTCCTAAGTAAAGTCTTGCCCTAGATCCCAAAGCCATCAGGATTTCTGATATGCAAGCATCAAAACTGAAGGAGGCAAACTGGAGAACTCGACTATCACCAGACAAGCCGAAAACCTGAATTTGAGCTTGAGCAAGATTGCACAATCCACTATGCTCAACCATTACCCCTTTGGGTTTGCCTGTGGAGCCGGATGTGTAAATCACATTCGCTAGATTGCTACTCTTTACTACCTCAATCAGGTTGTTCTGTTTGTTTTGCAGAATTTCTGACCAGACTTCATCTAAACAAATCAGTTTTGCCTGATACTCAGGTAGTCGATCCAGGAGTCGCTGTTGACTTATTAATACTGGAACTTGAGCATCTGCAAGCATGAAGTTCAGACGGTCTTTGGGATATTCTGGGTCAAGTGGTACGTAAGCTCCACCCGCCTTGAGAATGCCAAGTAGTCCCACCACCATATCTAAGGAGCGCTCTACACAAATCCCCACCAGCACGTCGGGTTTCACACCCAAAGACTGCAAGTAATACGCCAATTGGTTAGCACGGCTGTTTAATTCGCGGTACGTCAATTGTTGATTCTCAAACACCACCGCCACAGCATCAGGTGTACGCTCTACTTGCTCCTCAAACAACTGATGAATACATTTATCGAAGGCATAGTCTACTTGAGTATCATTCCACTCAACTAATAACTGCCGTTCCTCAAATTGTGTGAGCATTGGTAATTGGTCAATTCGTTGCTGTGGATTTGCCACAATTGCTTCGAGCAAAGTTACAAAATGCCCCATCATCCGCGCGATCGCACTGTCATCAAATAAGTCGGTGTTATAATTCCACGTACCTTTGAGTGAGTCTGTGCCCTCAAGAATAGTTAAGGTTAAATCAAAGGCAGCCCCTTTAGACTCTGAAATCAATGATTCCAAAATCAAACCATCATTAATGTCTATATTCTGGTAAGAGCGATCGCAGACGAAGGCTACCTGATAGAGTGGCGAAAAACTGGGGTTGCGGATAGGTTGCAATTGCTCTACCAGCAGGGGAAAGGGATAATCTTGATGGTCTTGGGCATCTAATACACAAGAGTGCGATCGCTCTAGCAACTCTTTAAAAGTCGGTTTTCCTGAAATGTCTCCTCGCAAGACCACAGGATTAGTAAAATAACCCACAATATTTTCAAACTCTGAACGGCTCCGATTCACCATTGGAGAGCCAATTAAAATATCTTCTTGATTGGTATAACGTCGTAATAGTATTTGTAATGCTGTTAATAAAAGGATATATAGAGAGGCACTTTCTCTCGTCGCCAATTCTGTGAGCTTTTGCCGCAGTTCTTTCTCAACAGTAAAAAAGCGGGAAGCACCATTGTAGGTTTTGGTCTGAGGTCTTGGTCGATCTGTTGGCAAATTTAGTAATGGCAACTCACCAGATAGTTGTTGCTGCCAGTAAGCCCACAAACTTTCTCCATGTGAACTAGCGAGCATTTGCTCTGAGCATTTGACGTAATCTTGATATTGATAATTTTGTGTTGATAGTTGGGCTGTTTCACCTGTGGCGTAGGCGTAGCCCGTCGTAGACATCGCTTTATACAAAGCTCTCAGTTCGCCAATTATGATTTCTAAAGAACAGAAATCTCCCACTATCTGATGTAGCGCGATTAAGAGAATATGTTCTTTTGTTGCTAATTTATCAGTTTTAATATGGTTAATTAATAAATCAAACCGCAATATCGGCCCTTGTTCTAAGTTGAAAGGGCGATCGCTCTTTTCTGAAAGCCAGTTGTTTACATCATCTTGTCCAAGATCGGAAGCTTCTTGGATGCTAAAGTCAACTTGCTGATTTTCGTGAACTGTTTGCACAGGTTCGCCGTCAATGGTTGTAAAGGTAGTCCTCAAAAGTGGATGCCTTTCAACTAGAGCTTGTGCTGCCTGCTTTAGGGCAAGAATATCTAAACTTATAACTAATTTTGCTGCATACGTGACATTGTAAGCAGTACTGTTGGGTGCTAATTGATATAAAAACCAGAGTGACTTTTGACCGTGAGAGAGGGGATAAGTTGCAGCCTGAGCGGTACTCTGGGATAAAATTTGGATAATTTCTGGTTCAGATTGCTGAATTTCGCGCAATAACTCAGGGGTTAGGGAGTTTTCAGGCGAGCGATAGCGCAGTTTGTCTCCATCAACCCAAAGTTCAACATTCTTTGCTGAAAGATTTTCTAGAAGCTTTATTAAATTCATGATTCTACTCTAATAATCGATACTAATTTTAATAAATTAATATTTTCCTCTAAAGCTATCTTGAATTTTTACAGTCTTAGCTAAGAGTAAAGTTAATATTAACTAGACTTTCTGATAGTAATAAGTATCAAAAATTTGCTTTTCAAATGATATATTTTACTAGTTTTCAATAAAAGTTGACTTTTAAATAAGCGGAGTTTGTTTATTTAAAGCTGTACTTTTTAATTGAACTTATGAATTATCTCACCTTAGTCAACAAAATACAATACCAATTAAGACAGTTAAGCGGACAGTTAAGACAGTTAAGACAGTTAAGAGATATCCGCTTGGTAAATTGGGGTAAAAACAAAAAATAAAATGTAAATTGGTTTATACTGCGTTATAGAATATGAAACATTGCTGAAAACTTATTAACTGCTGTCAACTCTCGACACCAAGGTGCTTACAGCAGATTAATAAATGGGTTAGTTAGTAGAAAAGTTGGGCTAAATAATACCTTCACAAGCATGTTTACCGATTTGTGATAAAAAGCCTATTTTTCTCCAAAAAACCCAATAATTACACTAGGACAATTTGCTACTTTCTTTATGGCTATAATGCTTATTTAGTAAGGAATTGAGCCTTAAGATAACTTCCATATAACTATTTTAATTATTAGCTAAAGTCTTAGTTTAGTCTCACAATATGCCAACCCAAGTTGTTCAAGCTCAACCTTCAACAAATGCTTTTTTAGGTTTCATTCAATTTTGGAAAGACGTAAAAGCAGTCGCACAACCTTACTGGTATCCAAACGAGCCAGGAGATAGAGCATTCTCAGAAGTGATTCGCTCATGGGGAATGCTTATTCTCCTAATATTATTAATAATTGTCCTTGTTGGTGCAAATGTTTTTAATAGCTTTATTAATCGCTATTTGGCAGATATCATCATTCAAGAGAAGGAAATCTCTAAATTTTATGATGCTTTACTGCTTTATGGTTCAGCTCTAGCATTGGGAACTCTCTTAGCCGGGTTCTCCAGACTAGTGAGAAAAAAAATTGCTTTAGATTGGTATCAATGGCTGAATAATCAGATTTTATCAAAATATTTAAACAGTCGAGCTTATTATAAAATTAACTTTACATCTAATATTGATAATCCAGATCAACGCTTATCTCAAGAAATCGAACCCATTGCAAGTAATGCTTTAAGTTTTTCAGCTACTCTCCTAGAAAAAATCCTGGAGATGACAGCTTTTTTATTAGTTCTTTGGTCAATCTCTCAGTCTGTTGCACTGATTTTAGTTAGTTATACGGTTATAGGCAATTTTATTGCTGTCTACTTGACCCAAGAATTAAATAAAATTAATCGACAAGAACTCGAAGCGAAAGCTGAGTACACCTATTGCCTGACTCATTTCCGCACTCATGCTGAATCAGTAGCTTTCTTTAGAGGAGAGAACCAAGAATTAAATATTATTAACCGCCGATTTAGCAATTTGATAAAAAATGCTAAACGCAAAATTGATTGGGAGAAGAACAATGAGATTTTTAATAGAGGTTATCAATCTGTAATTCAAATATTTCCATATATAGTATTTGGGCCTTTACAGATTAGAGGTGAAATGGAGTTTGGAGAAATTATCCAAGCGTCTGTATGTTGCTATTTTTTCGCTAATGCTTTGGGTGAGTTAATCAATGAATTTGGGAATTCTGGAAGATTTTCTAGCTATGTTGAACGGTTATCCGAATTTTCAGATGCGTTAGAAGCTGTTACCAAAGAACCAGAGCATATAACTACCATTAAAACAATAGAAGAAAATCAGATCGCTTTTGAGAATGTCACTTTACAAACGCCCGATTATGAACAGGTAATTGTTGAAGATTTATCACTGTCTGTCAAAGCAGGAGAAGGTTTATTGATTGTTGGGCCGAGTGGCCGAGGTAAAAGTTCTCTATTGAGAGCGATCGCTGGTTTGTGGAATGCGGGGACTGGCCGTTTGGTGCGACCTCCATTAGAAGAAGTTTTATTTTTACCCCAACGTCCTTACATAATTTTAGGAACCTTGCGCGAACAGTTGCTTTATCCTACTACAAATAGTCAGATGACTGACGCAGAACTTACAAAAGTTTTGCAACAAGTCAACCTACAAAACTTGCTAAGTCGAGTCGATAGCTTCGATACAGAAGTTCCTTGGGAGAACATACTATCGCTAGGAGAACAACAACGTCTGGCTTTCGCACGATTATTAGTTACCCATCCAAGGTTCACGATATTAGATGAAGCAACAAGTGCCTTGGATTTAAAAAATGAAGGAGGTTTATACCAACAGTTACAAGATACGAAAACAACGTTTATTAGTGTTGGGCATCGAGAAAGTCTATTTGATTATCATCAATGGGTTCTGGAACTTACAGAAGATTCCAGTTGGCAACTTATGAGAGTACAAGATTACCGGGAGCAGAAAAGTCAAAAAGTAAGTATTACTAAATCCACCGCAAATGTCCAAATAAAAATAGATGATTCATCTCAAGATAAGTCCCTAAATGATTCAGAGAGCAGCACAACTAAAAAGCTCAGTCATAAGGAAATGAATGAATTAACCTACTATTCTGTTTCCACTATTAGAAGTAAGGCAAGCAAAGGGGAGTTTATCACTACTAGGGATGGCGTTACATATGGATATGATAAAGATCCAAAAATATTGAAATGGGTGAGACTTTAGTGGCTGAAGGTAATTTAGTTTTTTCCTATAAAAGGTAAAAGTAGCGGTGTGATGTAGAAGATATTGTGAGATGGAAATATATCAATCAGAAAGAAATCATGTTGCTAATTACCAAAGTCGATGAATTATTCATCCGGTGGAATAAACCTAATTCCCCTGGCTGTGCTATTGCTGTTATTCAGAATGAGGAGATAATTTACCAACGCGGTTATGGTATGGCTAACTTGGAATACAACATTCCCATAACCTCTAATTCTGTATTTGATATCGCTTCCAACTCCAAGCAATTTACAGCAATGTGTATCGTCTTACTAGCCAGACAAAAATTGCTTAACTTAGATGATGAGTTACAAAAATATATTCCAGAAATTCCTCAATATAGTCACTCTATTACTATCCGCTATTTAATCGACCACACCAGTGGTTTGCGTGACTATTTACATTTAATGTTATTTGCTGGAATGAGGTTTGAAAATAAGTATTCAAACGAAGAAATTATTGCCTTAATTGCTCGACAACAAAGCTTAAATTTCGAGCCTGGAACTGAGCAATTATACTGTAATTCTGGCTACATTATACTAGCAGAAATTGTGAGACGCGTCTCTGGCAAATCTTTACGTGTATTTGCCCAAGAACATATTTTTGCCCCGCTAGGAATGAAAAATACCCATTTTCACGATAACTTTAGAGAAATCGTGAAAAATAGAGCCGATGGATACGCTCCAAAAGATGGAGGGGGTTTTCAGATCGATATGTCTTTTCACGATTTCTGTGGAGATGGACAGCTTTATACAACTATCGAAGATTTACTACTTTGGGATCGAAATTTCTATCACAATATCTTAGGTGGATATGGACAAGATTTAATTGAAGAGATAACTACTCCACGCCAACTCAATAATGGCGAAATTATATCAGGTGCATTTGGGTTGCAGATTGGCGATCGCGGCGGCTTAAAAACAATTAGTCATGGAGGCTCTTGGACGGGTTATCGGAGTGATTTTATTCGATTTCCCGAACGCCAGTTTTCTGTTATCTGTCTGGCTAATTTAAGTACGCTTAACCCGACTAAATTAGCTTTTCAAGTTGCTGATATATATTTAGAAAATGATTATATTGAAAATATTACTAAACCTATTTCGCGTTCTATTAGCTATATTAATTTACCTGTAGAGGAGCTACAAATCAAAGTTGGATTTTATCATAACCCCACGACTGGAAGCATATTGGAATTGGAGATAAAAGATGAAAAATTAATGGCTAAACTAGCATCGATGTATTTTCAACTTATTCCAATTGACAACAATCATTTTCAATCTGTCGATAATGAAATTGACTATAGTATTGAGTTTTCTGAAGATATTATTCGCCTGATAGAAAAATTAGATATTGGTGATGGTATTAAAACCTACACCTTTGAAAAAATACTAGATTCTCCAAAAGATATATTAGCCGATTATCCTGGTACTTATTATTCTGCTGAATTAGAGTGTGACTTTAAAATAAATCTACTAGATAATAAATTATATTATAAGAGCAAAGGCTATCCACCATCTCATCTCATAGTTGCTGGAAAAAATGCTTTTCTTAGATATTTTACATATGTAGATAAGTTTGAATTGGTGCGAGATCGAGAAGGTCAAGTTATCGGTTTATATCGTTGTTGTGACAGGGTACGAAGACTGTATTTTAGTAAACAGTAAATAATCAAGTTTGCACTCATCACAAGCAAACATAGCGTTGCTGAATATGAATTGAGTTTGACTAAAGCTGAAGTTTAAATTTAAATGCAAGGAGTTGTATTATGGCTGCTACTTCTAACCAGATTAAATCCAAAGTTTGGGACAATAAGCAAGAGTATCCCTTAACTATAGAGTCTTTAAGAATGTTGTGGGAAAACCGAATTCCTTTAATTCGGCTAAAAGAATTTGCTACACCCCAAGAGTGTGAGATGTTAGTCAATCAAGCTGAATTATTCAACTTTGATTGCTATCAAAATGTGAATCCCAAGATTGAGAGAATTGGTATCACAGTGTTTGAATATAATCGCATTAGTAAAGCAGCTTATTTTCAAGCAGTAGAACGCACAACTAAATTAAGAGACTGCATTATGGCAGCCTCTTTTAATCCATTAGAACGCTTAATGGTGAAAATTCGAGATTGTACAGGCGCGACTGTACGAATTGCTTCGGAACCACTCTATGGTAGTTATTATGCAGGACTGATCAGAAAAATAGAGCAGGGTACTCAACTTCATATTGATTATGCTCCGTTAGAACAATCAAAATGGGAAATTGGTACAGTTATTTATCAACTTTCTTGGAATTTGTACTTGAAATTTTCTCCAAACAATCATGGTCAAACACGCATCTATGATCGCCAGTGGAAACCAGGAGATGACCAATATAAACTCGACTCCTACGGCTATGGTGATACAGTAATTGCAGATGCAGACGCGATCGCCTTCCAACCTTATGTAGGAGATGTGTTCATTTTCAATACACGCAACTATCACACTGTTGAGCCGATGGATGGACAACGTGTGACTTTCACCTCTGCGATCGGATTACTTCCTAACGGTGAAATCATTTTGTGGTCTTGAAGCTGATAAGTAGGAAGCAATTTGGTAAACATAGTGAGGAACTGATTCATGCCCTTAGCAGCTGTGATGACTGCACCTAATCAACCAGTTGAAATCCAACAATTAGCAGAGCCGATTCTGGAAAAGGGTGGAATCATTCTTGAAACCTTATATTCTGAGGTTTGTGGAACTGATGTACATTTACTACATGGGCGTTTAGAGGGAGTACCATATCCCATCATCCCTGGACACTTCTCAGTTGGTCGTGTGGTGGAAACAGGTGGAGCAGTTAGTGATGTCAATGGTAAATTAATTCAGCCTGGAGCGATCGCAACTTTTCTGGATGTCCACGAAACCTGTTACAACTGCTGGTATTGTCTAGTAGCCAAAGCATCCACTCGCTGTCCACAACGCAAAGTTTATGGTGTCACCTACTCAGCCAAAGATGGGTTACTAGGTGGTTGGTCTCAATTAATTTACCTCAAACCAGGAGTTAAAGTTCTCACTTTACCCGAAGAAGTCTCACCAAAGCAATTCATTGCTGGAGGGTGTGCTTTACCAACTGCATTACACGCTATTGATCGAGCGCAGATTCAAATTGGTGATGTCGTCGTGGTGCAGGGTTGCGGGCCTGTGGGTTTGAGTGCGGCAATTCTAGCTTTGCTCTCAGGTGCAGGCAAAGTAATTGTAATTGATAAATTTGAGAGCCGATTAGTAGTTGCCAAATCCTTTGGTGTCGATGAAACCCTTGCAATTAGGGCTGATGATCCACGACAACATATTGAGCGAGTTTTGGAATTGACAAACGGACACGGTGCTGATGTCACTATTGAAGCCACAGGCATTCCTATTGCTGTCAAAGAGGGCTTAAATATGACCAGGAATGGAGGCCGCTATGTTATTGTCGGGCATTACACAAATACGGGTGAAATACTCATCAATCCCCACCTGGAAATTAATCTAAAACATATTGATATTCGCGGAACTTGGGGAATTGATTTTAGCCATTTTTACAGAATGATTGAATTACTAAAACGTCATAGTGATTCCAGGAAAAATATTGCTTGGTCAAGCATAATTAGTCGTTCATATACACTACAAGAAATTAATCAAGCGCTGGCAGATGTAGAGCAAGGCTCTGTATTAAAAGCTGTGATTCAACCTAATCTATCTTGATGCCAATATATCAAATGACTTAGATAAGAGAGAGAAGAGATGCTCGAAGATTTACAAATTGCCTTTATCGGCGGTGGCACGATGGGCGAAATGATAATGGCTAGATTGTTATCAACGAAAATTGTTCCCAAAGCCGATATAATTATAGTCAGCGATCCAGTTTCTGCGCGATGCCTTCATTTAGAAAGTGAATATGGAGTACGTACTACAACCTCCAATATAGAAGCGGTTGTTGGCGCGTCTATTGTGATATTGGCGGTGAAACCGCAGGTTTTAGCAGAGGTTCTGGCTATACTTAAGGGTAAAATTCCACCTGATGCTTTAGTAATTAGTATTGTGAGTGGAGCGAGTATTCCATCTCTGTGCGAAGGGTTGAATCATCCAGCTGTTGTTCGTACAATGCCCAATATTGCAGTACAAGTTGGGCATGGGACTACGGTTTGGAGTGCATCATCAAGTGTGACAGAAATACAGCGATCGCATACTCAAGTCATTTTACAAGCGTTGGGCAAAGAATTTGTTACCCAAAATGAACATTACCTTGATATGGCAACGGCGTTGAGTAGCGCAGGGACTGGATTTATATTTCTGTACATAGAGGCGATGATTGATGCTGGGGTTCAGATGGGTTTAACTCGGACACAAGCCCAAGAACTAACATTGCATACAATTGCTGGCAGTGTAGAACTGATGTTTCAGACTGATGAACATCCAGCAGTCTTACGAAACAAGGTAACGAGTCCTGGGGGAGTGACTGCTGTTGGCCTTTACGAGTTAGAAAAAGGTGGTATGCGAACTCTCATCTCTAATGCAGTGCTTGCTGCTTTGAGTCGCACTCAACAATTAGGTAATATCAGTTGAAATATGCTCGACTGCAAAGATAGTTCCGAGTTGCAAGTGCTGAGGAGAGGTTCCTCAGTCGGTACTTATTACTGATTATCCCGCGCTAAAAATAACTAAATTTGATAAAAGATTTGTTATTACTCAGCTCAAAGGACGAATGGCACTAAGAAAAGCTGAAACACTTGTGATTATGCAGTTTTTTATTGCTTTCGTAATTCACGCCGGGGTTTAGTCATCAAGGGATAAATTTTTGGGCGACGTTTGCGGACTCGTGGTTCGCTTCTACCTGGGCGATCGGGAACAGCCTTGTGAGCAATAACTTTTAGCAAAGTGCGATAAATTCGGAGACGTTTTTGAGAATAACCCTCTTTTGTCACTCTAGGCAGAGAAAAAATAGAAATAAGGGATATTGAAGTTTTGAAAAATTGAGCGCTCAAATAATTCAGAAGGGAAAACTAAAAATCTTTCTGATAGAGACTGTTGAGCAACTTTAGTAACTCCACACCATAACAAACCTTCTCGTGCTAATAGACGATTTAACTCTTGAACGCCAGGAACTTGTTGCCACAACAGTGTTAATACTGCTGCCACCATTAACGACAAATTTAGAATTATATTTCGTAATCCCAACTGCTTATAATATTTTTGTTGAGCAAAAACTGCTGGGGTTAATAAAGCTTCTAAATGATTAGCGATCGCTTCATTATCTATCGTGGGAGTATTATGCCGTTGTGCGTGATCAGAGTTTTGTTTTGGTTGCTTGGGCATGACAGTAAATCAAACTTTTCATTACCTCGTTTGATAATTGAATTTACCTAAGAATTAAACACACTTTTGACAAAGTTATTTTCTCGTTACAATACTTTTTCATCCCCTATTTAAGTTGTCAAAAATTTCAAAGATAATGATAATCAAATAAGGGGAAGAAGGCAAGCGCCGCTTGCCTTCTTCCCCTACCTAAGCACGATTATCATTTTCAATCAGACTATTTTGAGTATTTTAACTGATTGACAAAAGAGGCTTTATCTTAACCTCTCACCGATGGGATATTAGTAAACTGTTTTATTTCAGAGCTGCTAAAGTCCGGTGTCCAATTATTCCGTCTGCTCTTAATCCTTTAGACTTCTGAAATTTGATCACAGCGGCCCGAGTCTTGTTATCAAACACACCATTCACACTTGCTGTATAGAATCCTTGTTGCTTTAAAGAATTCTGAACAGTTTTCACTGTATCTCCCCTGCTACCTACTGTTAATACAGTACCAGTACTACGCTTTGCCACATTATTGGACTTGTGCTTGGCATTAACCTTTGGTACAGCATTAGGTTTTTTCATGGTGTTGCCTTGCTGAGTACTTTGGGCAATGTGGGTAGCAGGAGCTGAAGTTTGGCTTCTATTATTAGTTAAAGAGTAAGCAGGCACAGCAGTAGCTAGAGTCAAAGCAGGGAGCAAAGCAATTACCTTCCAATTCATCTTCTTGTTCCTTCCAACTGTATGAGATTTTGTAATTTCTATTTGAAGAGTCATCTTGATAAGGGACTGTGCCTTAAGTAGATTTTCCTCTGTAGATTCTGGTGTGTGGGTTTAGTCTGAGACTATTTCCGAAGCCAGAGCTATAGCATCACACGTTGTATTGACAAAGTTATTGCAAAACTGTGACAAAAGCATGACTAAATGTATTAAAATTTATGTCGCACTAAATTGCGCTCTTGATTTATGAAAATTTCCCTAATATCTTTCTGCAATAAGTAAAATTGTATGTCCGTCAGAGTCTTTTATTAAATAACCTTGCTTATCAGAGATTACTTCTTATCGCTACAACATAATCTAGTTTATATTCAGCTAGGTTTCTAATAAATTGGCTACTTTCACCATATAAACTATCCGCTAGTACTAATTCAATATTAAAGCCTGATTCAATTAGCTCTGTAATAATTTCTGATGCTAATTCTATTTTAGTTTGATATTTATCTCCTTCTTTTAGCGTCCCTTTTGGTTTGAATATTTTTACACTTAAAGGAAAAGTTATATTAGAGTAAAGTCCATAAGCATTCACTGAAACTATTCCATTATCGACTTTTCCGACACTCCCTAAATTTGTCGCAATTAGCTAAAAAGCTGCTCAAAGTTCCTGTGGTGTTTATGGAATATCGAGGTCATACTAATTCGTAATTCGTAATTCGTAATGGGCAACTCTTGAAGATGCTAAAAGCGAACGCCCGCCACGCTAACGTAATTCGTAATTAAGATATAGAGAATAATGACTGATACAAGCTGTTTACAATCTTTTACTGTTTCCAATTTTCTATTTTCAAATCGGAGGTTTAGCAAAAATTGTTAGTAAGACTGGCCCTAATAAATAGTGGTGATTCAAACACAATAGCCCAGCAGAAGAGCCAAGAAGTTGACGTTGATTAGGGCTGTAGAGTCTAATTCCACGGGGAGTAAGTGGCAATAATTGAGGTTCTGCGTCTTTTTTAGAAGTAATGTTAATGTCAACTAAGTAGAAACGTCCACCGGGAGAAAGTACCCGTGCTATCTCACTAACTACCTGTTTCGGTTCTAAATAGTGCAAGAAGCTGATAGTGCTGAAGACAGCATTAAATTGACCATCAGCAAAGGGAAGAGACTCAGCTTTACCCTCAATATAAATTAAACGTGGACGGTGGTGGTTGCTCTGTCTTGCTAACCGCAACATATTAGCAGAGAAATCCAATCCAGTACCCCGCAGGTCAGGAAACTGAGTAGCAAGGCGCTCAAGTAAGCGGCCAGTACCACAACCGATATCAAGTACATTTGCTGGCTTTGGTAAATCGACATACTCCAGCAAGCGTTTGTGAATGGCTCGATAAAACACTGAAGGAAAGAGCCAATCATAACTTGGTGCCCATCGGTCAAAAAGTAGCTTTTTGTTACTGAAGAAGTTATCAGTCATAAGTTTTCGCAGCTTTCTTAAAGCTTGATGCTTTTTTAGGGTAAGTTTAGCTGCGCCTCCCAGAATTTTGTTATATTTTGCAGTTCGGTAATATCTAGCCTAGCGTTTGGCACAATATAGCGGTTATCGACGCAGTGAGATAGAGCTTTAGCCGATTCATTTGTTGCAAAAGTTTTTGGAAATTGTAGAAATCATCAGGAATTTTGACCCTTGAATGTGTAGTTTACAGTGTACCTAGAGATTCATTCTATCTTTGTAGAGAACGAACTAGGAATCAGTGCATAAAACTATAGAACCTAAGTGTATGTATTTATATAGGTTCAAATAGAACAAACTCAATCTAGTTTGAAATTATTAAGGTGAAAAATTATGACAAGCTTTATTCAAGTACGGTCACACAATGATTTACTACACCCAGTACGCGAGTGGTTGGAAAAGATAGAAATTCATAACTCTAAATTGGCTCATTTCTTGTGCAAAGCTATTCCTGCTCAGTGTCCCTTTGAGCAAGATATCACACTGTTTGGTCGGAAGCTATTTCATATTCCTCCGATGTGTAAATTAAATCCACTATACGAGGAAGTGGTTGGTTTGCGTTTTAAAGCACTCTGTTATCTTGCCGATAAATGTGGTGAAGATGTCACAAGCTATTGCTAATAGTCAGTTTGATTGTTCTTTGATTAAGCAGCCATCGGTATTTTCAAATATACTGTTGTTACTTACTCAGGTTTATCTCAGGATAAACGCATATATGGATAAAGGTTGATTTATGATATCTTTGCTCTATAGGCGTTCCAAGCATCATTTATGGCACAATCTCAGATCCCCCTAACAGAATTTGGGGAAGCAATTAGAGAGATTTATAAAAATCCTGATCTACCTACAGAAGTATTGCCAGAGTCTAAAATTACACCTAAAGAAAACGAAGCACTTAGAGAAAAGTGGACAAAAATTATCTTCAAAAAGAATAATGTAGGTGCTAAAAAGGGTTTATCTCTAGATGACTTTATTGAATTAATTAAAGAATTTTTTGGCTTTCCTGCTATAAATCGAAGTTTACTGGATCGTTTGATTCACACAGGTAATCCAGCTAGAGATCATTATGCCAAGGAAGTACGTGAAGATAGTTTAAAAATCGTTAGTTTGTTTACTAAAAAATATAGTTTTGATGACTTGTTATCAATTGGTAACAAAGTCTTGAAAGAACGTGAGAATGAATTTCGTACTTATCCCGTAGGTCAGGGCGAACGCACGGGATTTCTGAAACCCTTGCTGGGCAAGGATCTTGATGAAAAAATAGGCTAAATTAAAAAACGCCAAAACCCTTGCTATTAAAGGATTCTTATACTTTAGATGCGTTTGCCCTGTCCCGTAGGTGCGATCGCATCTGAACCAAAACCCGATATAAAATCTGATATAAAACCAAAGTTAGAACAAAAACCAGATTATAATTTAAAATCTTTAATTAAAAAGCATATAGATAAATATGGCTATAAATCTTTAGTTGGTGAAGATAAAATTAGTTGCACTGATTTATTAGAAATTCTGTTTGAGGATCACCCCAAATTAACTTTAGCAACATTTTTAAAATTGCCTAACATTTTAGGCATAAGTAACGATGATTTTATAGAATTAGCTAAAAAAGATATAGAATAAGAATAGGTTTAATTCATGCGCCACCTCTGGCATTAAAAAACCACCTAAGCCAAAAAATCTGCTTAGGTGGTTTTTTAATGACTGAAAGTATTAGAACTCTTGCAAAAGTGTTTTGTGGTATAATTAGGGGTTTGGCAATTTGTGATTAGGACTTTGAGGAGCAGTGAAAATAGAGAAAGCCAAGCAGCTTACTGCAAAAAAATTTAAGCGAATGACTGGAGTGAGCCGTAAAACCTTTGAATTAATGGTTGATGTAGTTAAAGCTGATGCTCAAAAGAAGAAGAAGCCTGGTCGCCGTCCTAAATTAATTATTGAAGACCAAGTTTTAATGGTCATCCAATATTGGAGAGAGTACCGCACTTACTATCATATTGGATTAGATTTTGAGCTTTCAGAATCTGCGGTTTGCCGAATAGTTTTTAAAATCGAAAATATTTGAATTAAGTCCAGAAAGTTTAGTCTACCAGGGAAAAAACAATTATGGAAAATATCATCTGAGGAAGGTTTAGTCGTAATGGATGTTACCGAGAGTCCAATTGAAAAACCTCAGAAAGGTCAAAAAGGATTTTTTAGCGGAAAACAGGGAGAACATACTTTAAAAACGCAGGTAGTAATCCAATACTGCTCGGTTAAGCATTTTTAACTCGGCATTGGGTTTGGGGAAAAGGTTAAAGGGTAAAGGTTAAAGGTTTTTTCTTGCCCCTTTCCCCTTCCCCTTTTCCCCTTAACCGACAAGTATTGGGTAGTAATCTACCAAAAAAGCAGCCAAATCATCTGTTTGGGGCATGATAAGGAAAAAATCCATGATTTTCGCTTATTTAAAAATAGTGGAATAAAATTTGGAGAATTAGTTAAGGTAATAGCGGATAAAGGCTATTAAGGAATTGCTAAAATTCATCAATTAAGTGAAACACCAATTAAAAAACCGAAAGGAAAAAAGTTGACGAAAGAACAGAAAAAATACAATCGGGAACTCAATCGATTAAGAATTGTTGTTGAACACGTAAATCGTCGTTTAAAGATATTTAAAATTTTGTCTGATAGATATCGAAATCGTCATCGACGTTTTGGGTTAAGATCGAATTTAATTGCGGGAATTTATAATCACGAATTAGCCATATAAATCGGATATAAATTGGATAAAAAATCGAATTAATCCAATAACTTCAGTATTAATCAATAACTGAAGTGATGTTTACTGCCATCTTCTTGACTAGCGGTAAGCGAAGCCATGCCGTAGGCTTATCGCCAGATAATACTTGTTAGAAGAAAATCATAATCTCTTACTATTTTAATGTCCCTAAATTGAAAATAAAAATAACCCTTAATTATACCACAAAATATTTATGCAAGAGTTCTAGTAAGTCGGTAGGTTATAAAGGTTTCTGGTGGAGAACAGGTTATCAAATTCGATATTTGTAACCGGAACACGTTTCACAAAAACTTTGGATTCACCAAGGACGATGGTGTGATTCGTTCCCCAACCCGTACTCGACTCATTTGACTCACTATTGTCAAACAGAGAACGCAATTGTCTATTATCCAACTGAGCGATTTGTGAACTGAGCTTGAAGTACCTCTTCCTTCTAAGTTCTATATGCTTCTTAGGCATTTTTCCCCGTCCAGCCACAGCATGAGAAACTGTCAGACTATTCTGATACCAATTCAATTAATGATTGCAAAACATCCTTGACTCAAGACGCGATGAATCGCGTCTCTACAACGCAAACAATTGGGAGTAGTTTACGTAGTGTATTCGGCGTTAATCTTCACGTAGTCATAACTCAAATCACAACCCCAGGCTTTACCCACACCATAACCATTGCCAACATTAACGGAGATTAACACCGTATCCTGTTGCAGATAAGCACCAACCGATGCTTTTTTCAAATAAGCACTTGCTGCTGCACGGTCAAATTGTAGAGGTTGTCCATTTTCTAACATTAAGAAATTTCCTAGCTTAATTTGCAGATTTTCTTGCTCAAAGGGTATACCTGCACGTCCGGCGGCGGCGGCGATGCGTCCCCAATTTGGATCGCGTCCAAAGATTGCAGATTTAACTAAGGATGAACCAGCGATGGTTTTGGCAATTTGACGGGCTGATAGTTCATCATGAGCGCCAGTTACTTCCACTTCAATTAGACAAGTTGCGCCTTCACCATCACGAGCGATCGCTTTGGCTAAATGCTGGCAAACTGCTGTTAACATCGCCTCTAATTTCTCTGCTTCTGCGCCCCATTCTATAATTGCTGGGGTGCGAGATTGACCATTTGCCAAGGCGATTAAGCTGTCGTTGGTGCTGGTATCGCCATCCACGGTAATGGAATTAAAGCTTCTATCAGCCGCCCTTGCTAACATTTGTTGCCAAAGAGCTGGCGAAACCACAGCATCACAAGTAACAAATGCCAACATAGTTGCCATGTTGGGGTGAATCATGCCGGAACCTTTAGCAATACCGCCAATTCGTACCGGGCGATCGCCTACAGTTGTCTCTAGGGCAATAGATTTTGTTACCAAGTCTGTAGTGATAATCGCCCCAGCTGCGGCATCTGAACCTGTTGCGGATAGTGCTGCTACTACTTTGGGAATTCCACTTCGCAAAGCATCCATCTTAATTCTTTGACCGATCACACCAGTGGAAGCCAATAAGACAGATTCAGACGAGATGTTTAGTGCTTGGGCTATTGCCAGAGAAGACTCTAGGGTATCAAGGTAGCCTTGATTACCTGTAGCGGCATTTGCTTGTCCAGCGTTGCAAAGGATGGCACGAGCGCTAGGTTTGGCTTGCAAGCGTTGGCGACAATATTCGACACAGGCAGCTTTAACTTGACTGGTGGTGAATACACCAGCTGCGATCGCTTCCACCTCTGAGAATATCAAAGCTAAATCTGGCAACCCCGAAGGTTTCAATCCTGCGGTTATTCCCGCCGCCTGATACCCCCTTGGTGCTGTGATGCCACCTGTGATTTTTTGCCAATCTGCCATTTTCTTCCTTATAACTATCAGGTTGGATAGGTCAATTTGTGCTTTAAAAAAGTGCGAAGAGACGCGATTAATCACGTCTTTACAAGAGTTATGAGTTTCCCCCCAGTTCCCTTGCTCCCCAATTTCCAATGACTATTATGAGTTTATTTGCTGATGGCAATAATAATGCACTAGTTGGCGATTAGCATAATTGTTTTACCTTTCTTATGACGAAAGACAAATACGAAAAAAGAGAGCAACTTCGGTCGCTCTCCAAATCATTACGGTGCATCTTTTACTCACAGTACATATTTGATTATCTAAGAGTTAATACTTATTGATTAAGATTTCTTCTAAAATTTTAATGAAGCTGCTCCGTAAATACCACAGACTAGATAAAAAAGAGAGCTACTTAGGCAGCTCTCCAGATCATCAGGGTGCATCTACTTACCACACTATATCATTTTAGGTATGCGGGTAGTCACCAGCTTTTATATGAAGATTTTATGAAGAAACACCGAGAAAATACTTACCTTGGATTTCTCACAAGTGAGAAATCCAGGAGTGTGGGAGGTGTGGGAGGTGTGGGAGGCGTGGGAGGATGGGGAAGAAGTCTTACCCCCCACACTCCCCACACTCCCCACACTCCTCTACCCAAACCCAGGGATGAGATGTTTTTTTACTGGAAGTCCCTAAGCATTCAGTTTCTTTTCTACCAATTCGTTAGTCAGCTTAGGATCGGCACGTTTGGCTGTTTTTTTAAGAACTTGTCCAACAAAGAAGCCTTTAAGGTTGGTGTTACCGTTGCGATACTTTTCTAGTTCTTTGGGATTGGCGGCTATGACTTCATCAACGATAGGTTCTAGTACACTAGGATCAGTGATTAACTCTTGACCTGCAAAAGCTTTTTCAGGAGAAATCCCACTGAGCAAATCTGGTAACTTTTCTTTAGCTTGAGCATTGCTAATTTTGCCCGTTTCAATGCGAGTAATAATCTCAGCTAAATTGGTAGGAGTCAGCCCGATTTGAGTAATACTGAGTTTTTGCTTATTAAGGTAGGCGGCGATATCTTGAGTAATCCAGTTTGCAGCAGCTTTGGGATTTGCTCCAGATGCGATCGCAGTTTCAAAATATTCCGCTACTGGACGATCTTCTGTCAACACTCGCGCATCATAAGCCGAAAGCCCCAACTCACTTTCATAATGATGGCGTTTTTGGGCTGGTAATTCTGGTAATTCGCTGCGCCACTTCTCTAATTCTGAATCCGTCACCTCAATTGGTGCTAAATCTGGTTCGGGAAAGTAGCGATAATCGCTAGAACCTTCCTTCACCCGCATACTACTTGTACGTTGAGCGCCTTCTTCCCATAGCCGAGTCTCTTGGATGATGCGATCGCCTGCTTCGATGGCGGCGATTTGGCGCTCAATTTCGTAGTCAATCGCTCGTTGGATGGCGCTGAAGGAGTTCATATTTTTAATTTCTACCTTGGTGCCAAATTCCTCTCGTCCCACAGGACGCACAGAGATGTTGACATCGCAACGCAGAGATCCTTCTTGCATATTGCCATCACTCACGCCGAGATAGCGCACAATCCGGCGTAACTCTTCGGCATATTCAGCAGCTTCTAATCCAGAACGTAAATCAGGTTCCGAGACAATTTCGACTAACGGTATACCTGCGCGATTGTAGTCTACCAGAGAATAGGAAGAACCGGAAAGGCGATCGCTACCGGCGTGTACCAATTTTCCTGCATCTTCTTCCATGTGCAGACGCGTGATACCAATGCGTTTGCGGCTGGGATTGCCCTCGGCATCTACCAATTCAATTTCTAACCAACCATGTTCTGCGATCGGTAGATCGTATTGAGAAATTTGGTAATTCTTAGGTAAGTCAGGATAAAAATATTGTTTCCGGTCAAACTTACTATATCTAGCAATTTGACAATTCAGTGCCAAACCAGTTTTGACAGCGTATTCTAATACTTTTTCATTGAGTACAGGTAAGACCCCAGGTAAACCCATACAAACCGGGTCAATGTTAGTATTTGGGTCAGCACCAAATGCCGTAGAGCTATTAGAGAAAATTTTGGTCTTGGTACTCAACTGACAATGGGTTTCTAGACCAATAATCGCTTCATACTCAGTTTTTACAGTTGTAGCAGTCGTCATAATATCACTAATTTCGGCATAATCCTTGTAGTGGTACTATTGTAGCGGCGTATTGAGCTGCGCTGAAGACGGTTCTTTGGGTGAGTAATGCTTACCCTGATGAGCTTGAAAAGGAAGTTGTAAACCTAAGATGAAGAAAATCTTGATTATTGGTTCGGGGGGTGCTGGTAAATCTACCCTAGCCCGCGAACTGGGAACCATCTTAGGCTTAGAAGTCATTCACTTAGATACTTGGTACTGGAATCCTGGCTGGGTTGAGACTCCAAAAGCTAAATGGCAAAGTATTATCCAAGACCTAACCTTGCGAGAATCTTGGATTATGGATGGTAACTATGGCGGTACTCTCGACATTCGTTTATCGGTTGCAGATACGGTAATATTTTTGGATTTTTCTCGGATTTTATGTTTGTCGCGGGTGATTAAGCGTCGCTTCATGTATGCTGGACAATCCAGACCTGATATGGCATCAGATTGTCCTGAAAGATTGAATTGGGAATTTCTCAAATATATCTGGTTATACCCAATTACTCGCCGTCCTATAATTTTAGAAAAACTTAATCAACTAACACCAAATCAGCAAGTCATTATCCTCCACGAGCCCAAAAAAGTTAGAGAGTTTTTGCAAAAATTTTCTCACTATAGCAATCCGATTTGACTTCTGTTCGCGCAGCGTGGCGTAGCCATATTTATTTTTGTGGGCAGGCAACAGACAATAGGCAAGAGGAAAGAAGGCTCTTTGAGCTATACTGAATTTTTTCAAAAATCAAATATGAGTCCTATCTAATTAAAAATGTATACAAATTTTAATCAATGTTTTAAACTATTTAATAATAAATTAAAATTTCAAAATTTAGCACTCAAAGCTTGTTAGTGCTAATATCCAACTGAACTTTAATACCTATGATATAAACCAAAAGTCTACTTTTTATAGATGCTTAAGTTAGGTTAAAAGTATTATAATAGAGAAAAAGTAAAGCTTCCTGCAAGTAATTTATAACTCGGAGTACTAGCATGAAATACACTTTTGATATTGTAGGAGTATCTCCACTTTTGCAGTTTTTTAATCACCAACAGCAAAATGAGCAAAAACCACCCCACCAAGGCGTGGAATACTTGGGGATGTATACGTGTACACTAGATACCTTTCTAGAATCGGTAGAATCCGTTCCAGCCAAGTGGGGTTGGAATCTAGATCAAGTGGTAGATACCGTGATTCAGTTTTGGCTGAACAACTCAGACAGTATTAGTTATTGGAAAGTACGTTTAAGTAATGCTGGTAAAGATAATTTACTAGTCGCAAGATTGGCAGATATAACCGCCTTACAAGCTGAATTTGAATCCCTTCTAGATAAGAAGTGGTGAATAGATAGCTAGATATACAGGGCAAACGCATCTAAAGTATAAGAATCCTTTAATAGCAAGGGTTTTGGCGTTTTTTAATTTAGCCTATTTTTTCATCAAGATCCTTGCCCAGCAAGGGTTTCAGAAATCCCGTGCGTTCGCCCTGGCTAGATATAGGACTCATATTCTATTTTTGAAAAAGCTCAGTACAACTCAAAAATCCTTCTTGCCTCTTGCCTGTCAACGCAAGTAAGTATGGCTACGCCACGCTGCGCTAACAAAAATCAAAGCGGATTCCTATGAGAGTAGGGATTGCTGCGCCTCCAAGCAAAATCAATGATTTTCTCTGTTATTTTCGTTTTCAATTATTTTGAGAATTTTGAGATATAGATTTTCTACTCTTTTGGTCTGAACTTCACCAAATGATGCATAGTGACTTAAGCTAGGAGCGCCATTTACTTCAAGGATTGTATAATCTACTATTGGTGAGGTTATATCACTAGCAAGAATGTCCACACCTGCTAATCTCAGTTGCATATCTTTTGTAATACTTACTGCGAGTTTTTGAAAATCAGGATGAATGCTTTCTGTAAAGTCTACTGCCTCGCCTCCAGTCGATAAATTTGCGTTGTCTAAAAGATATACAATATTATTTTTAGGTATCACACTACTAAAATTTAGCTTCCGTCTTCGCAAGTTTTTTTTAATTCTGTAATCTTCAAAATCTATAATTTCTTTTCTACCATTTTTGATAAAACTTTCCTGCTTCTGTTGCATAAGTTCTAAAACATTAGACTGACCATCCCCGGTTATAAATAGGGGAATTCTTTGATATGCCGAAACTACTTCATCATCAAGTACTACAATTCTATAATCATTGCCACTATAAAATCGTTCTACAATAAAGCCTGAGACTTTTTGCAAGATTTTTTTGGCTATTTGATAATATTCTTGCTTATTATAAATCTTGGTAACAAATATTCCTTGACTAAGATTAATTGGCTTGACAATTACAGGAAATCCCAACTCCTTAGCATAATAGAATCCTTGATCTATATTTCTGATATTATCTATTTCTTCGCATAATTCTTCACTAAAAAATGTTTTTCCTTCGGTAACTTTGTAGCCAAAATTTTTCAAAAAAAAGCTGGAAACACTTTTATCTTTTGCTATTGCTGTTGAACCCGAAGAATTAATACTAAATCTGGTATTCCTAAAAAAAGTTTTATTCCCATTTTTAAAGGTAATCAGTCCTACAAAGGTGCATTCTGGATCTACTAAAACTACTGCTCCTATTTCCTCTGCTACTTTTTGAATGATTGATGTTACAAATGGTGTTTCCATTATGATAACTATAATTTTATCGGGGGAACTTAATATTAATTCTTAAATGAGTTTTTGATAGTCTCTTTTAAGACATTAGCGTTAAGTTTACCACTGATACTGGTTTTCCTTCTGCGTATGCAAACAAATCATGAAAACTCAATATTTGGCAAACCTTCTGCTTGAAGATTTTTTGGTGCTGAAAACAGTTGCAAATTAAGGCTTTGAGATTCATAGCTACCTGAAAATTACAACTTAGTTGGTCTAAAATTTAGCGCTAAGTGTTGACAACTTATTAATAATCGAATAACAAGGTGGCAGCAGCATAAAAAAAAAGCGTTAGTGCATTCCTACTTAGAAACTAATTAACGCCCTTCATTAAACTTCATACGGATAACATCATTATGCCAGAAAATACGGTTAACCAAGCTTCTAAATCAGACAATCAGCCTATTGCTTATAAAGAACGCCTCAATTCTTGGGCGATCGCTCGTCAGCTTCCTAATACCCAACGGGAAATTGTTGCTCGCTTCCGCAGTCGTTCTGATGCCGATGGCTATATGCGACACCTCCCCCAGGAAATACCAAATGCTTCATATATGGTTGTTTTTGATTGCCAACGCGAAGCATCTGTGATTTAAAGTACAAATTTCGGCAATAGACCTATTTTGAAAATAGGGAACAGAGAAAGAAATTTTCGTTCTAGATTGTGTTTGCGTAGGGGGTGCTTTGTCCTTACTCTGTTCATTAGTATCTTTTTACATTCTTGTGGTGAAAAAGGAAGGGTTAAGGGGAAAATCCAATCCCTTTAACCCTTGCTCTTAATGTATCTTTTTGCCAGCAAAAAAATTAAAAATGTGTAGGTGTAGTTCGTCGAAAGCGAACAGCGCTCACTACAAACTAATTTCAATACAGCAGTTTTCCTTTGCATAAAGTACAAAGTTACTGGTTTAGAGGCAGGAGACAGGAGGCAGGAGGTAGAAACTCTTTATATATGATGCGTGAATTCTGCATTATGTACCTCACTTACTGCCAATCCACTGTATTTATTACATTACTTAATTTCCTTTGATTATTCTCGCTTACTTACTTAATTAGAAGCAGAAGTTATTAAATTTTTTTACCATTATATTAAACCTCATCTATGTTGAAACCTAGAGTTTTTTAAAAAATATATTTATTGATGTAGGTTGGGTGGAGTGAAACGCAACATTACCACCTTATTTATGTTGGGTTACGCGATCGCTGCACCCAACCTACAAAACTACAAAACTACACTTGGTCTTTCCTGTCAATGCCTAACTCATAATTACTTAAAAAAATCCGTAATTGCCCCCTTGCTATTGATATTTTAAATTACTTAAAAGTAAAGGTTAGTGTAATAAGCCCTGAAAGAAAGTGCTTGAGGGTTAATAAGTGGTCAAACAGTGCCGATATCACTGGTTAAAAGCTGTAATATTTTTCCACAAAGAAAAATTACTAGCTTTATTGCTAGGGATCTTCTTCTCAATCTCTGTAGTTTTACTCTGCCAGCAACTTTCAATTCAGACTCCAAGGTTATTAACACAAGTAGTATTGATTACAGGGTTATTGGTTGTCACGCTGACATTACCAATCTGTTTAGTCCTGGTGATAAAAGCAATAAATCAGGATTTAACTCACAAGATTTTTGAACAGAAACAAATAGAACTTGCCCTTCGTTGCAGCGAGAAGCGTCTGCACCAGTTACTGGAAACTGTCAAAGTCATCCCTTGGGAATTAGACTTGAAAACTGGTCGATTTACCTACGTTGGGCCGCAAGCAGTAGACTTGCTAAATTATGCGATCGCAGAATGGTACGAGAAAAATTTTTGGTACAATCATCTGCATCCAGACGATCGGGAAAAATCCGTTCGTTTTCGTCAAGAAGCAACTGCTAGGTGCGAGAATCACGAATTAGAATACCGGATGCTAGCAGCCGATGGGCGAGTTGTTTGGCTGCGAGACGTTGTTAGGGTAGTTGAAACAGCAGAAACTCCTACTACGCTGAAGGGGTTTATGTTTGACATTAGTGATTTAAAGCAGATTGAAGAAACCTTGAGGCTGAAGGAGAGGGCACTTGCTGCTACCAATAATGGAATTATCATTGCCGATGCTAGACTTCCCTATAATCCAGTAATTTACGTCAACTGCGCCTTTGAACAAATAACAGGTTACAGCGCTACTGATGTGATTGGGCAAAACTGTAGATTTTTGCAACGCGCAGATATACAGCAATCAGGACTCAATGAACTGCGCTCATCTATTCAAGCTGGAACAAGTTGTAAAGTTATTCTCCGTAAATATCGCAAAGATGGTATCTTATTCTGGAATGAATTGGGTATTTCTCCTATTGATGACGAAAATGGGAAGTTAAGCCACTTTATTGGAATTCAGACAGATATTAGCCACCGCAAGGAAGCTGAAGCCAGCCTGCATCAGCAAGCTCTCACTTTTGAAAACATGAATGATGGCGTAATTATCACAAATTTAACCGGAAATATTATTGACTGGAATCCTGCTGCCCAAAGCATGTTTGGTTATACTAAAGCTGAGATTTTGGCTAAACATATCAGTATTTTGCATCAACCGGAAGTAGCCGCAACATTAAGCACTAAAATTCTCGAAACAGTCAACCAGCAAGGACGCTGGTCAGGGGAAATACACTTTCTTGGTAAAGATGGCAGTGAGAGAATTTGCGAAACAACTGTAGTCCCTTTACAGGATGAACAGGGAAAAACTGTTGCCACTGTTGGCATAAATCAAGATATTACCGAAAACAAACGAGCTAAAGAAGCATTGCAACGCCAATTGCATCGCACCCTACTACTTGAACAAATTACTCAAGAAATTCGTCAAAGTCTTGATACCAGCAAAATCTTTGAGACAGCTGCTACCCAAATTGGACAAGCGTTTAAAGTTGATCGCTGTCTGATCCATTCTTATGTTTGCGACCCCATTCCGAAAATTCCTTTAGTAGCACAGTATAATACACTTTCTAGTCCCTGCTCAGTGTTGGGATTGGAAGTTCCCATGACTAATAATCCCCATGCAGAGAAGATGATGGCACAAGAAACTGCGATCGCCTCTCCTGATGTGTATGCCGATCCTTTACTTAAGGCGGCCGAACCTATCTGCCGAAAAATTAAACTGAAGTCTATGCTGTCAATCCGCACCTCCTATCAAGGAGAACCCAATGGTGCGATCGGATTACATCAGTGCAGCTATTTTCGCCAGTGGACACCAGACGAAATCGAATTACTAGAAGCAGTAGCGGCTCAACTGGGTATTGCTCTAGCACAGGCTCACTTACTGGAACAAGAAACCCGCCGACGGGAAGAACTTACCTTGAAAAACTTTGCTTTGGAGCAGGCAAAACGTCAGGCTGAAGCCGCAAATCGGGCAAAAAGTGAGTTTTTAGCAATGATGAGCCACGAAATTCGGACTCCAATGAATGCTGTTATTGGCATGACCGATCTTCTGCTGGATACTGACCTCACCCCGCAACAGCAAGACTTTGTAGAAACAGTTCGCAGTAGCGGAGATGCTTTGCTCACTATCATCAACGACATTCTAGATTTCTCCAAAATTGAGTCGGGAAAGCTGGAATTAGAAGAACAGCCTTTTGATTTGAGAGCTTGTGTAGAACAGGCTATTTCTCTATTAGCCCCGAAAGCTGCCCAAAAAGATATCGAACTAGTTTACCTAATCCAACCGCAAGTTCCGACTCAGATCGTTGGCGATATGACACGTCTGCGCCAAGTCTTAATGAATCTCCTCAACAACGCCATTAAGTTTACTGAATATGGAGAAGTGTTACTCTCTGTTGAACTGGGGGCTGGGGATTCAGGGAAGCAGGGGGAAAATTCCTCTCCTCTGCACCCTTCCCCCTGCTCCTCTGCCTCTTCTGAGTCCCCAATCCAAATTCAATTTGCCATCAAAGATACAGGTATTGGCATCACACCAGAGAAAATAGAGCGGTTATTTCATCCCTTCACTCAGGCTGATGTCTCCATGACTCGACGATATGGCGGCACAGGGCTAGGGTTAGTCATTAGCAAGCGGCTTAGTAAGATGATGGGGGGTACTCTTTGGGTGGAAAGCCAAGGGATTGTTGGTGGCAATCCTAGCCCTAGATGGAAAAGTAGAAAATCATTATCATCTCCTTATTCTTCCCAAGGTTCAACATTCTACTTCACCATTACTGCCCAAGTGCCTGCTGTTCCAGAAGGTGAACTTAGTAATTCGTCGATGCAGCTTCAGGGAAAGCGCCTGTTGATTGTGGACGATAATCTGACTAACTGTCAAATTATCAGCTTGCAAGCAGAGTCTTGGAAAATGGAAACTTATGCTGCCAAATCTGCGAAAGAAGCGTTAGCTCAACTTGCTCAGGGAACACAGTTTGACATTGCCATTTTAGATATGGAAATGCCAGCAATGGATGGCATAACCCTAGCTCGTCAAATCCGCAGGCAATCTGGTTGTCAAAATCTACCTTTAGTGATTCTTACTTCTTTAGGTAGAGGAGAAACATTCTCTGACTTTGGTGATCTCGATGTTGCCTTTTTGAGCAAACCCATCAAACAGTCTCAACTCTACGATGTTATGACCCGTGTTTTAGGAAATCAGCCAAGCCAAGCGAGTATTTCTGATTTTCCCTTGGTTGATCGGCATTTGACCCATCCACTGCCATTACGGATTCTTTTGGCAGAAGATACGGTTGTCAATCAGAAAGTTGCCTTACTGATGCTACAGAAAATAGGTTATTCAGCTGATGTCGTAACTAATGGGGTAGAAGTACTCAAGGCTTTGCAAAAACAGCCTTATGACCTAGTGTTGATGGATGTCCACATGCCCGAAATGGATGGGTTAGAAACAGCTCGGAGAATCTGTCAAGAATGGGAAGTTGGTTTTCGTCCGCATATCATTGCGATAACTGCCAATGCGATGCGAGGCGATCGCGAAATTTGTCTTGCTGCTGGTATTAATGACTACATTAGCAAACCGATTCAGCTTCAAAAATTAGCTCAGGCACTCAGCAAATGCCCACGCCAAAGAAGTCTTGAAGTCACTTCCATAGTCAAACAAGATCGAGCGATGTACTTAGAATTGCAACCTTGGCAAAATATTCTCCAAGAAGGGCAAAACCAGACATTAAAAAGTGCCAAAATTGATGCCAAAATTCTCCAATCCTTACGGGATATCGTCAGAGGCGATCGTGTTGTATTTGCTGAACTAATTAAGTGTTATCTTACAGAGACACCGAGACTGGTACAAGATATTAGCACTGCGATCGCAAATCGGGATACCCAGACTATATGGAAGGTAGCCCATCAACTGAAGTCTAGCAGTGCCTCTATTGGAGCGATCGCTTTAGCACAGCTTTGCAAGGTTTTAGAAGCACAGGGACGGAGCAGTGAATTAGAAAACACCGTAGAATTACTCCCGCAGTTATACCAGGAATATGAACAAGTTAAAACTGCGTTAGCAAAAGAACTTGCGAAGGAAATACCATGACAGCTACTGCTCAAGAAAGCCAATCTTTAGTTCTAATTGTTGATGATGAGCCTTTTATCCGGATGATACTTCGGCATTTCTTGGAGCGGGAAGGCTATAAAATAGCGGAAGCTCAAAATGGCAGAGAGGCTTTAACTGCTTTTAAAGAACTGCGCCCTGACATAATACTTCTTGATGCCATCATGCCGGATATGGATGGGTTCGAGTGTTGCACTAACTTAGAACTTCTTGATTGCAGCAAGCACACTCCAGTTTTAATGATTACAGGACTTGAGGATCAAGAGTCAGTTGACCGGGCATTTGCAGTGGGAGCAATGGACTATGTTACCAAACCGATTCACTGGCCAGTTTTGCGACAACGGGTAAAACGCTTGATTCAGCAATCTCAGTTACAACGAAAACTGGAAACCGTTAATTTGGAATTGCAGCGATTAGCTACTATTGATGGATTAACTCAAATAGCTAACCGCCGACGCTTTGAAGAGTATTTTAACCAAGAGTGGCAGCGTCTAAAACGGGATCAACGGCCTCTTTCCCTGATTCTTTGCGACGTTGATTTCTTCAAATTATATAACGATACTTATGGGCATCGAGTAGGCGATCGCTGTCTTCAAGAAATTGCTAAGGCCATCAAATATATTATTAAACGTCCCGGAGATTTAGTTGCCCGTTATGGTGGGGAAGAATTTGCTGTGATTTTACCTAACACAGACACCGAAGGGGCGACTCATGTTGCCAAGAAAATTTGCCATACTGTCCGAACATTAGCAATACCTCATGAAAATTCCCAAGTTAGTCCTCATGTAACCATTAGTGTCGGGTTTACGACAGAAATTCCTCAGTCAGATTCTGACTTGGAAGAAATGATTGCCGCAGCAGATCGGGCATTGTATCAAGCAAAGGCAGCAGGACGCGATCGCTTTGTGCAAAATATTCTACTACCCAAAAATAAAAATTTCCGCTAGTGCGCCAAACTGTCAGGCAGGGGAGTGTGGGAAGTGTGGGAAGTGTGGGAAGTGTGGGATTTGTGAAGTAGTGCGATCGCGGCTTGATTCATTAGAAAAGCGATCGCGGTTCCGTATGAGCGATCGCTAGATTAATCCCTAACCACAGGGATTGATGATGACAATTATATTTGTTGCAGTACTTTAAAGATTGCAGTGCTAGCCCCCTCATCCCGACGTTCTTAAAAGATAAAAAGAATTGCTCTACTGTAGTATTAGAAGAAACTAAAGCTTCAAAATTTGGGTTCCTTTTCCAATACCATTATTTGTCTCAAAATAGCCGTACACAATGGACTGTCACTATCTAAAAAACCATTCACGATCGTAAAGTGGTTTTCATTAGGGTGTGGTAAATATTCACCAGGCAATTCTTTTTCTTTCCATGCAGCCAGAAAATCTAGCGATTGTCGTTCAAACTCTGAAGTCTCTTTGCCGCCATAAGTTACAAGTAGAGAACCAGCTTTTTCAGGAAGATGGCGGATAGGACTATTGCGAAGAACTTCACCCCAAGTAAATTGGATTTTGGGTTGTAGCCAAGTGTAGGGAAATGGCATCAAATCAAACAAACCGCTAATAGCACAACCACTTTTAATGATGTCATCTGGTAGTCCATAGTCGTTTTTCCAGTCTGTAGCCATGAGCATCGCAGTTAAGTGACCACCGGCTGAGTGACCAGCTACATGGATGCGATTGGGGTCTGCACCAAAGCTTTCTGCATTATTATAAATCCAGGCGATCGCTGAACGATTTTGGCGGACAATCTCATCAATGGTTACTTTGGGACACAAGGCATAGTTGACCACCACCACTGTAACATTGGCAGCTACAAGACCTTGGGCGACAAAGCTAAAATCTTTACTGTCGGACATTATCCAATAGCCACCGTGGATAAATACCAAAATTGGTGCTTGTGGTTGCGTGGCAGGAAAAATATCTAGATGTTCGACTAAGGTAGAACCAAAAAAAACATTTAGATGACAGCGCAATTTTTCACGCACCTTAGCACTGTTTGCGGCATACAAATTCATGTATCCAGGTATATCAAGACCTAGTTCACTGGGATTGTACTGGTAATCTAGCTCGGCTTGAGTTTGAAAATTTTGATACAGCATTGAGTTTTCTGGTTTAGGGCAAGTGATTTTAATCAAAACGAATTCATTCTGTTAGCGGATAGCTAGGGTTTAGCCCATTCTGACTCCTGACCGAAAGAGCCGCCTAAGAGGTTGTTTAAAAAGTAGTTGGCTGTATCTTTGCACTTATTGATCTCCCCCTAACCCCCCCAGTCGCTCCACTACAGCGCTTCGCGCATCCTGCGGCGGGGGAGACCCCATCGCTTTTAGCGTCTCCCCTTGGGAGAAGACCGCGCTGGCTCCCCTTAAAAAGGGTGGAACCGGAGTCAAAGTCCCCCTTTTTAAGGGGGATTTAGGGGGATCTAAAGGCTTTGTTACCGAGAAGAGGACTTTTCAAACATCCTCTAAAACCTGCGGCATAGCAATTAGAGACCCTATACATAGCTTGCTTCTTTGCAGGAGTATGCTTAGAGCGAGTTTACGATAGCGAGTATTCTAGCCTCGCGTCTTGATTCTGACTTCTGAATTCTTCTCCAACTAAATTTTTGAATGAATTAATTCCTTATAAAGTCTTACGTTGCTTTAAATTAGTCAGTATAATCACTAGCCGATTATATGAACTGTGATGTGAAAAATAGCCTATGATATGACTGGAATATTCATCATAAAAAGTAAGTGATAGTACAGAAGGCAAAACCTTTACACCACGCATTACATTACTTGATTTCATAGGATATTCCTAAAGGATTTAAAACATTTATTCACACAAATCAAGAAGATACAAAAGGTAAATAATTCAGTACAATTTCGGTGTAAGTCTTTTGAGCAATTTACTGCTTCTACGTCCTATTACGCAAGTTTAAATTTTATTCTTGAATAAAATTTCACTATTTTCTGACCTTTGTAAAGTTAACATCAAATTATTGGTAATTATGGTGGGAACCTCTACCTGAGCAATGTTTAGCTGGAGCAAGACAAACTAAAGAGGTTAATTCATGTTGCTCAAACGGTTGAACTGGGCACCAGAGAAGTATATGACACAGCATCCCTGAACCAGAGAAAAGCTTAAAACGCACTTAATATAAGCATTTTTAAGCATTTTTCCAAAATTTCTAATTTTAATAAGGACAAATTAAAACTCCTTTGACACAATAGGACAGAAACAGAGAGGTATCTAATATTCTCATCTCTCTGTATATATGATTAGGCAACTAGACTGGTATAAAAAGAACCAAGCCACTTACCCAAAATACGATGAACCCCAACAACCCTTTGCAGACAATGCAAACAAGTTTCCATACAGCTTTAGGTGCTGTTAGTGAATTTACGGCCCTACTTCAGGAGCCCCAAAAACTCACGAATTACTTTACCCGGATGCAACAAAAGCCGGATCAATTGTTCCAAGATTTAGCAGTAAAAGGCAAAAATATGGAACAAGATATGAATAGTTTTTTCAAAAATTACTTTTGCGGAGGTGGTGACAAATCACCATATCCCAAATATATAGAACGGGCAGATGGACAGGCTTTTAACCAACCCTATGAAATCAAAGGGACAAAAATGTACGGCTTTGTCGTTGAGGGTTCAATGGCGAAGTTGCAAGAGGTGTGTGATAAATATCTCAACGATCCCAATAATGGAGAGATTGAATATCGCCCAGCCATGAACTATCTCGTCCTGACCTTCAACAAGATAGATTCTTTAAGTTCCATCTATCCTCCCGACTATGACAAAGGAACTGTGCATGAAGAAGAAGCCATCTTTTGGATGTTGACAGTGGTAGGTAAAAGAGTCGGGCCTTTATTCATAGCCGAACGCCTAGCTTGGTTTATGCCTTACGTGTACGTGAATAATTCTCCCATCCTAGTTTCGGGTAGAGAAGTCTATGGCTTCTTTAAAGAACTTGGCCTATTTCAGATCCCTGAATTAAATAAAGAACCGGATTTATTTACTGTAGATACCTTAGTATTTAAAGAATTTTCTCCTACAAGCCAATCTATAGAGGCTCGCCTGCTGGAAGTTCAACGCATCAATACAGAAGAGAAACATCAAGCCATCAAGACATGGGACACCTTTGAGGAAGCAGCAAGAGCGATCGCTAGTTTATTATTTGACAATAATGAAATTCTGATTCCTGGCTTACAGTTACCCTTCAATCTCCTCGAATATCTCCTAGAAAAAATCGTCCCTCTCGTTACCCTCAAACAAATCCGCGACGTAGAAAACAGCAAAAAAGCCTGCTATCAAGCACTGATTGAATCCCCCATGCAGCTACAAACCTTCTATGGCGGAAAACTCTTTGGCGATCAATTTCAACTAAAAATCAATAATTTCGCTAGCCAACCAATCGTCCAAGACTTAGGACTACACAAAGGCTATCCCGCAGGTAGCGAATCCATAACTATCCCCGTAAAACTTGGTTTCGTACTGCACTTCGACTTCACCCTCAAAGATGGGAAAGCCGTTTGGCAAGCACCACAGAAAAATTAGCATTGGGCAAATATATAATTCCCTACTACACAAGCAAAGTCCATCTAATGCAAAATCAAGGGTTTACTAACCTGCGAAGGCAGGTTTTGCCTGTGTAGCCAAGCCAGTGCGTTGGGCGGCTTTGCCGACTTGTTCGCTCTTAGCGTTCCCGTAGGGTAGCACCTGGCGTGCGACTTCTAGTCGCCCCAACTTTCTCAACTCGCATCTATCAGGAAAAACAAATATGTCTGAAACCTTGAAGCCCAAAAAAATCGCTATTTTAGGCGGTGGAATATCATCCCTAACCACCGCTTATGAATTAACCAGTCAACCAGGGTGGGATAGTCTCTACGATATTACTATTTATCAAACAGGTTGGCGTTTGGGTGGTAAATGTGCAACTGGACGCAACATCAAACCCCATACACCCAATTCTGAACCAGACTATCGCATCGAAGAACACGGACTACACATTTTTTTTGGATTCTACGAAAATGCTTTTCGTCTACTCAAGCAATGCTACGACGAATTAGGTGGTAACGGGCCTTTCAGCACCATAGAAGATGCATTCAAACCCCACAGTCTCATCGTCCTAGAAGAATACATCAATAAAAATTGGAAAACTCTGCCTTTTGATTTTCCTACCAATACTCTAGTTCCTTGGAAAGGTGGCGGCATTTCTTCCCTTTGGGAACATATCTGCACAACCATTGAATTCGTCATTCAGACTTACGGAGTAATTGATGATTATAGTCAGTCAAAGTCTACCAAAAGTTCTTCAACATCTCTTGCCAAACAAATAGCATTAGGCAAAGAGGTAATGGAATTTTTATCAGATAGTGGTCTCTTACAGTTTCCTAGCGAGTTGATTCAGTTATTTATCCAACAACCCATGTTTTGGGGAGGATGGCTGAACAATATCAACCAATTTATTGGTAATATCCTTCAAAACCTAGATTTTACTTCTGAAAAAGTATTCTTAAATCTTGCCTACAACCTAGCTAAATCACTGCCCAAAAATACCAAAAATCACAGACGCGAACATCATCAGCTAATTATTAAGCTCATAGACCGCTTTAAAGAACAGTTAATCTGTCAGATAGAATGTAAGATTGGGCAAAACCCTGATATGCTTTGGCGTTTAACACTCATCGATTTAGCATTAGCAAACATCCGGGGTTTGTTTGTGGATGAGATCATTCATTTTCGTTCCCTAGATAGTTTAGATGAGTACAACTACAGAGATTGGCTACTAAAACACGGAGCTAGAGAATCAAGCGTTAAATCAGCATTTATTCGCGTCTTATACGATTTAGTGTATGGTTTTCCAGAAGGTAATACCGATAGACCCCAACTAGCAGCCGGAACAGCTATTCGTATCCTCACCACTATCTTGTTCAAATACAATGGCGCAATCATGTGGAAAATGCAATCAGGGATGGCAGAGGTAGTCATCACTCCACTATATGAAGTGCTAAAGCGTCGCGGTGTAAAATTCAAGTTCTTCCATGTTGTCAAGCAGTTGCATTTGGATCACAATCAGCAATCAATTGCCAGTATAACTTTGGCTCGTCAAGTAAATTTAAAAAATCCAAAGCAAGAATATCAACCACTTATCACAGTTAAAGACATTGGTTGTTGGCCTAGTGAACCTCTTTATGATCAGATTGTCGATGAAGAAGCCCAAAAACTCCAAGACCAAGAAATTAACCTTGAGTCATATTGGACACCTTGGCAGAATGTAGACACAATTACCCTCACCAAAGGCAATGATTTTGATATTGTGTTGCTGGGAATTTCTATAGCCGCCTTACCCTCCATTTGCAGTGAATTGCTCCATGCTAAAAAAAATCCGGCTCACCAAAAATGGAGCGATATGTTAATGCAAGTCAAGACAGTAACTACTCAAGGGGGACAAATATGGCTTAAGCCTACCTTATCGCAATTAGGATGGCAACAATCTAGCCCTGTACTAGGAGCTTACGTTGAACCACTCGATGTCTATGCAGATATGAGCGAGTTAGTACAACGAGAAAATTGGCCTTCCGATCATTATCCTTACAATGCAGCTTATTTCACCGGTGTAATTCCAGATCCAGGGATTCCTCCCCACACAGCTTATGATTTTCCAGCTAAAGCCCAAAAAAAGGTAGAACAAGAAGCAATTAACTTCCTCAACAATCACATCGGACAGCTTTGGCCTGATGCTACTCAGTCAAAAAATCCCCAAGGTTTGAATTGGGATTTACTAATAGATTTTCAAAATCGTCAGGGAGTAGAACGCTTTAAAGCTCAATACTGGCGAGTTAACATTAACCCATCAGAACGCTATGTACTGTCTGTACCTGGAAGTAGCAAGCATCGACTCAAAACTGATGAATCTGGGTTTGATAACCTTTATCTAGCTGGCGACTGGATTAACAACGGTTACAATTCCGGTTGTGTGGAAGCTACAGTTATGTCTGCAATGCAAGCAACACGAGCCATTCTAAACCAATGCTTCAATATAAAATACACCAAAGAAATTATTGGTGAGTGGGATTCTTGGTTATAAGGGTATATTCAAATTAATCAAGAGCATTTTGACAAATTTAACAGAATTTAGCATTATTGAGGTTGCTAAAACCTAGACTATTTCGTAAACCGATACATTTTTAAAGTTTGTTGTACAATGGACTTTAAAAATGTATTTATTATTCTCTGAATAATAGGATCGTTAGTTAAAACTTTGAAATGTTATTCAAATATTAGTATTACCAATGATTACATTATCAAATTATCAAATTATAGAATTAATTGATGAAGGGATAAAAACTGCTGTTTATCGAGCTAGGAGAAATAAAGATGGTCAAATAGTAGTTATTAAGCTTTTAAAAACAGAATACCCTGAGCTAAGAGATATAGCAGCCTTTAAACATGAATATGAGCTAATCAAAGATTTAGATATTCCAGGAGTTATTCAAGCTCATAGTTTAGAAAAATACAACAATGGTTTTGCTATTGTTTTAGAAAACTTTGATGGCATTTCTCTCTACAAAACTATCCAGACAGAAAAAATTGAATTACGAAATTTTCTCAATATAGGCATTCAAATTACTCAAGCTTTAGGTGAATTACATCAAAGTTATATTATCCATAAAGATATTAAACCACAAAATATTATTGTTAATTTAGCAACCTGTCAAGTTAAAATCATTGATTTTTCTATCTCATCATTACTTTTTCAAGAGAAACCCAAACTCAGTAATCCTGGTTTGCTTGAAGGAACTCTAGCCTATATGTCTCCAGAGCAAACTGGAAGAATGAATCGGTCAGTTGATTACCGTACAGACTTTTATTCTTTGGGTGTAACTTTTTATGAAATGCTCACAGGTCAGTTACCATTCTCAGCAACCGATCCAATGGAGTTAGTTCATTGTCATATTGCTAAACAACCCATAGCAGTAGAACAATTAAATCCACAAATCCCTCAAGTAATTTCTGCAATTATTATGAAATTACTCAGCAAAACTGCTGAGGGAAGATATCAAAGTGCTTTTGGGATTAAAGCGGATTTAGAAACCTGTCTCGATCAATTAGAGCAAACTAACTCTATAACCAAGTTTGCTATTGGTCAGCATGATCATTCTAGCCAACTGCAAATTCCCGAAAAGTTGTATGGACGAGAAGCAGAAATAGATATCTTAATGAATGCTTTTGAAAAAGTTAATCAAGGAAATAAAGAATTAATATTGGTTGCAGGTTACTCAGGTATTGGTAAATCAGCATTAGTTAACGAAATTCATAAACCTGTTATCAAAAACAGAGGCTATTTTATTGCTGGTAAATTTGAGCAATTTCAGCGCAATATTCCTTATGCTTCCCTGATTCAAGCATTTCAAGAGTTAATGCAGCAATTACTGACAGACAGTGAAGCACAACTATCTACTTGGAAAGAAAAACTTTTAGAGGCTTTAGTTCCGAATGCTCAAATTATTATTGATGTCATTCCTGAACTAGAACTGATTATTGGAAAACAAACAGAAGTCCCACAACTAGCTTCAGCAGAAGCACAAAATCGCTTTAACTTGGTTTTTCAAAAGTTTATCAATGTGTTTGCTCAAAAAGAACATCCATTAGTTGTATTTTTAGATGATTTACAATGGGCAGATTTAGCTTCATTAAAATTAATTCAGTTATTGATTACAGATGCTGAAATCCAATATTTATTGCTCATCGGAGCTTATCGAGATAATGAAGTTGATGCTAGCCATTCTTTAATGCTAGTTTTGCAGGAAATTGAAAAAAATAATAGCCCTGTACAGATTATTCACTGTCAAAATCTAAAAATTACTCATGTTTGTAAATTGGTTAGTGACACTCTAAAATCTAGTTTAGAGAACTCCAAAGAATTAGCAAAATTGATTTTCAATAAAACTGCTGGCAATCCATTTTTTATCAATCAATTACTCAAGTTTATTCATCAAGAAAATTTACTTTTGTTTGATTTTCTTACTGGTCAATGGCAGTGGGACATTCAGCACATTCAGGCGCTAGAAATTACTGAGAATGTTGTTGAATTGATGATAGGTAAAATTCAGAAGCTCAAAGACACTACACAAAATATTTTAAAAATAGCTGCCTGTATTGGCAATCGATTTAATTTAAATATACTTTCTTGTGTTAACGAAAAATCTCATAATGACACAGCTTTGGAGATTTGGGAAGCATTACAAGCTGGTTTAATTCTACCTTTAAGCGATAATTATAAATTACCACATCTATTAGATTATGTTGATATTTTTGTAATTGATTATAAATTTCTTCACGATCGTGTGCAACAAGCGGCTTATGCTTTGATACCCCATGAGCAGAAAAAGGAGATTCATTTAAATATTGGTAGACTGCTATTAAAGAATATAGACGAAAGTTTACTAGAAGAAAGAATCTTCGATGTTGTTAACCAATTCAATATCGGGATTGAACTGATTACCTCTCTAGAAGAAAGATATAAAATAGCTAAGTTAAATCTTATTGCTGGGCGGAAAGCTAAGGATTCTGCTGCTTACGAATCTGCTGTAAAGTTTCTGAGGCAAGGTCTAAGTTTACTTGCAGTCGATTGTTGGCAAAACTATTATGAACTAACTCTTAACCTCCATGTAGAAACCGTAGAGGGAGAGTATTTAAATACAAATTTTGAGCAAGCAGAAGCATTATTTGTCAGTGTTATAAGCAATAGTAAAACTATTCTTGATGCTGTTAAAGTATATGAGAAGAAAATTCAGTTTTATGTTGCTCAAAATCAAATGCGAGAAGCATTAGATTTAGATTTGCAGGTGCTAGAGATGCTGGGAGTTTCTTTATCTCAAACTCCACCAGCAGAGTTAAAAGTTGAAGAATTAGTCAATCTGCCAGAAATGACTGATGCTCATAAGCTAGCTGCTATGAGGATACTAATGACAGCTATGCCTCCCGCTTATTTAGCTGATCCTGCACTTTTACCATTGATTGCTTTTACGATGGTTGATTTATGTGTGCAGTATGGCAATTCATCTTTTGCAGCTTATGCCTATGGTTTTTATGGGCTAATTTTATGTGGGCCTCTTAAGGAAATTGAATCAGGTTATAGATTTGGTAAATTATCTTTGCAGATTTTAGATAAATTCAACGCTAGAGAAATCAAATCTAAAGTTTATGCACTCTTTAATATTTTTGTTAGACATTGGAAAGAACATATTAAAGCAACTATAGAACCTTTACAAGATGGTGTTCAAAGTGGTTTAGATACAGGTGATATTGAGTATGTGGGTTACAATGGATTATTAGTTTGTTGGCATCCTTTTTGGGTTGGAGAAAACTTAGAGATTGTTGAGCAAAGACTAGAACAATATATTAATTTAGCACACAAAATAAAACAGGAGCATTTTACCATTTGTTTGCTGATATTAAAACAGATGGTAATCGAATTAGTTCAAGGAACTGATAATAATTCTTACTTAGAAGGTGATAGTTTTAATGAATCTGTAATGCAGAGAATGGCAGAAAATATTACAGCTATCTTTTATAGTTATCTTGCCAAAAGCATTTTGAGTTATTTCTTTAAAGATTATAGTCAGTCTGTTAAAAATGCTCAATTAGCACAACAGTATGAAGTTGCTGTTGGTGGGACTGTTTATCTATGTGAATATAAATTTTATTATTCTCTGGCATTATTAGCCTTCTTTTTAAAGACTACCTCTCAAACAGATACAAAAGCTGCTATGGAGATAGTAGAAGAAAATCAAAAACAATTAAAACAATGGGCAGATCATGCACCTGTAAATAATCAGCACAAATACGATCTAGTAGAGGCAGAAAAAGCCCGATTTTTAGGCAAAGTGTTAGTGGCAATGGAACACTACGATCGCGCCATTCAAGGCGCTCATAATTTTGGATATATTCATGAAGAGGCGCTAGCTTATGAATGTGCAGCAGAATTTTATCTCAGTCTAGGAAGAAATGAATTTGCCTCACTATACATGACAAAGGCACATTATGGTTATCGACGTTGGGGAGCAAGTGCTAAATTTAAGAATCTGGAATTAACATATCCAGAATTAATTACTAAGGTTTCCACTCACTCTCAACTAGGCTTTACAAGTAATACTATTACTACTTCTACTGCTAATGAAAACTCAAGCGGACTAGATTTTATTACAGTTATTAAAGCATCGCAAGCTTTATCAGAAGTAATTTTATTGGAAAGTTTGCTAGAGAAATTAATGACAATTGTAATTGAGAATGCTGGCGCTCAAACTGGTATTTTACTTCTAGAGAAAGGAGGAAAATTATTTATTGAAGCTCAAGCAGATGTAGACCAAGATGATTTAACTGTTGGTCAATCAATACCAGTTGAAAATAGTCAGAAATTACCTGTATCTGTGATTAATTATGTCACAAGAACAAAAAAAGATGTGGTTTTATCTGATGCCAGTAGTGAAGGAAGTTTTACGATAGACCCGTACATTATTGAGCATCGGATAAAATCTCTTATGTGTACTTGCATTGTGAATCAAGGCAAACTAATTGGCTTACTTTACTTAGAAAATAATTTAACAGTGGGAGCCTTTACGTCTGATAGAATACAAGTATTAAAAATACTATTTTCGCAAGCAGCTATTTCCTTAGAAAATGCCCGACTCTACGCAAACTTAGAGGAAAAAATCGAGGAAAGAACGAGGGAGGTAAATGAAAAAAATGTGCGATTAAATCAAACACTGCATGAATTAAAATTAGCTCAAGCTCAACTTATTCAAACAGAGAAAATGTCCAGTTTGGGTCAAATGATTGCTGGGATTGCTCATGAAATTAATAACCCTGTAAGCTTTATTCATGGCAACTTAGATCACATTAATAATTACACACAGGATTTACTTAGTTTAATTAATATTTATCAAAATGTCTACCCCAATGTAACACCAGAGATTGAAGAGTTTTTAGAGAATATTGATGTTGATTTTATTAAAGAAGATATACCTAAAACTTTATCTTCGATGAAAATTGGTACGCAACGCATTCGAGAAATTGTGCTGACATTGCGTAATTTCTCTCGGTTAGATGAGGCTGATATGAAACCTGTTAACATTCATCAGGGAATTGAGAGTACGTTACTAATTTTGCAAAGCCGTCTTCAAGTCAAACCAGGTAAGCCTGCAATTGAGATTATCAAAAATTATAGTGAGTTGCCAAACGTGGAATGTTATGCTGGGCAACTAAATCAGGTATTTATGAATATTCTGAATAATGCGATTGATGCTTTAGAAAGATCAAATCAGAAAACAACAGCAGAGGAAATTAAGAGTGATTGTAGTGTGATCGCTATTCGTACCCAATTAGTCAATCCTGATTTAGTCGCTATTTTCATTAGGGATAATGGGGTTGGGATGAGTGATAGTGTCAGACAAAAAATATTTGATCCTTTTTTCACTACTAAACCTGTGGGACAAGGTACTGGTTTAGGATTATCAATCACTTATCAAATTGTAGTAGACAAACATCACGGGACAATAGAGTGCATTTCAGCACCTGGACAGGGTGCAGAATTTATTATTCAAATTCCCTGTCGGCAAAAGCGGTAATTTAGCATAAAATAACGCGATGTACGACCTATTCTTGTCATGTAATGGGTTTGTCGATCAAAGCCAAATACTCATCACGGAAATAACGTAAGGTACTAAATACCGGATTGGGTGCAGATTGACCAAGACCACACAAACTAGTATGCTTCACCATATCGCATAGTTCTTCCAACAATTCCAAGTCAGCAAGAGATGCTTTACCTTCACTCATCTTTGTTAACAACCGATACAACTGCACCGTTCCCACCCGACAGGGAATGCACTTACCACACGATTCATCCATACAAAATTCCATGAAAAAGCGGGCGACATCCACCATATTGGTAGTTTCATCCATGACAATCATGCCGCCGGAACCCATCATCGAACCCAATTGAGTGAGTGATTCATAATCTACCGGACTATCAAAAGCTGTGGCTGGGATACATCCCCCGGAAGGGCCGCCAGTTTGTACTGCTTTTACCACACCGCCATCTGGTACGCCACCGCCCATTGTTTCCACAATCTGCTTTAATGAAGTTCCCATCGGTACTTCTATCAAACCTGTGTTACGGATTTTGCCTGCCAATGCAAAAACCTTTGTGCCTTTACTCTTTTCGGTGCCAATGCTGGCGAACCAGTCAGCACCGTTGCGAATAATGGGTGCAATATTGGCGTAGGTTTCAACGTTATTAATTAAAGTAGGATGGCCCCATAAACCAGACTCAGCAGGGTAGGGCGGACGGGGATGAGGAGTGCCGCGTTTACCTTCAATAGAAGCCATTAAAGCAGTTTCTTCACCACAAACATAAGCCCCAGCACCGATACGAATATCAATCTTAAAATCAAATCGAGAGTTGAAAATTTGAGTGCCCAAAATGCCAAGGCGTTGGGCTTGACGAATGGCAATTTGCAGACGATTGATAGCGATGGGATATTCTGCCCGAATGTAGATGTAGCCTTGATTTGCCCCTACAGAATATGCTGCGATCGCCATTCCTTCCAAAACGCGATGAGGATCGCTTTCTAAGACGCTGCGATCCATAAATGCCCCCGGATCTCCCTCATCGGCGTTACAAATTACGAATTTGCGATCGCTTTGTTCGTTACTTTTTGCTTTCGCAACTGTTGCCCATTTTAAACCAGTAGGATAACCAGCACCACCACGTCCCCTTAAACCACTGCGGGTAATCGCATCTACTACTTCATTGGGTGTCATCTCCCGTAAGACATGGTAAAGCGCTTGATAACCTTTGGTAGCAATATAAGATTGAATGCGTTCTGGGTCGATTTTGCCACTGTTTTCTAAAACAATCGGCATCTGAGCAGTAAAAAATGGATGAGTTAAATCACCTTGTTGAACTGTTGTTTCTCCTCCATTGAGAGCAGTGATAATGGAGGAGGCATCACCAGGTGTAACTTTCTCATAAAGCGTACCTAGACTTTCTGGTTCGGTGTTTTTCCTAACCTGTACTAATGGGCCTTTACAGCACAAACGCATACAGCCAACGCCACGAACTTCTACTGTTTCTGCCAAATTTTCTGCTATAACAGCCTCTTCCAAATGCTGTTTGACGGCTTGTGAATTGGCAGATAGACAACCAGCTGCAACACAACAACGAATTTGCACAGGTTTCTCTAAAGCACGTTCTTTTTCGGAAATTTCAATTAATTCAGGTAGATCCATCTTGCAACCATCCTTTGATGCGCTCAAGGACTGATTCAGCAGTTTGATTGCCTAAAACAGTGCCATCAAAAACTACAGCAGGCGCAATTCCACAAGCACCCAGACATCTTGCTGTTAACAGTGAAATTTGACCATCTGCTGAGGTTTCACCAGCGTGAATGTGAGTAGACTTTTCTACATTTGCCAGGATAGCTGGAGCGCCTTTGACGTAACAAGCTGTACCCGTACACACTACACAGGTATGCACGCCACTAGGTGCAAGTGAAAACAAATGGTAGAACGTGGCAACACCATAAACTCGACTAGGTGGCAGTTTGAGACTATGAGCAATGTAAATTAATATATCGTTTTCTAAATAGCCAAAAAGTTCCTGCGCTTTATGCAATATTTCAATCAGTGCATCCTGTTCATACTGGTAGCGTTTGATAGTTGCTTCCAGCATTTTAAAGCGCTTATTACCGTGAGTTAGAGAAGATATTTTTGTTGTGTTGTTACTTTTAACACCAGATATTGAATTCATCCTTTGAGCCTCTCCTCTTTTCAGGATATTATGAGTCTCACAGTTTTGATGATAGGAAAACAACTTGAGGAACTTGTGAGGATAGTAAGTAAATTTTTGGCTTTGCTGGATAAGGATACGATTTAACCAGGCTCTAGGCGCAGAGATCCAGAGAAAAAACTAATGATTTCGGAAAGAATGCCTAATTTTCGTCACTTTATCAATGCTATAAGTTTATATCCTCACAACTTCCACAGATTTTTAGCTTAACCTCAAGATATAGACAAAACAGGGTTTAAACGCCGAGGCAGAAGAAATCCTAATCTTCCGCCTCTTACTTTCTGCCACGCCACCTGCTACAACAGATAGAACGTAGTCAGTGGTTCCTCTACTTTTATTGTTGAGGTGTGATGACTATGCAAAAACGACTTGGCATTCTTACCAGTGGTGGCGACTGTCCCGGACTTAATGCTGTGATTAGGGCAGTTGTTAGTCATGCCACCCTCACCTATAACTGGCAGGTAGTGGGTATTCCTTATGCAACTAGAGGGCTTTTAGAAAGAAAGGCAATTCCTCTGAGGATACATGGTCTAGACCTACGTGGGATTGACCCCTTGTTGAATATGGGGGGTACGATTCTGGGTAGCATCAACAAAGGTGATACTCTAGCTCATATTGACGAGATTGTTGCAGGCTATCATGCTTTAGAACTAGATGCCTTAATTGGTATTGGTGGAGATGGCAGTTTAGCAATTCTCAACCAACTACAAAGTCAGGGGAACTGGCAGTTTATCGCCATTCCGAAAACAATTGATAATGATGTCGGCAAGACAGAAAGAGTAGTTGGGTTTGATACGGCGGTTAATACGATTGTTGATGCTCTAAATCGTTTGACATTTACAGCAGCCAGTCACGATCGCGTCATGATTGTTGAAGTTATGGGACGCAAAGCAGGTCACTTAGCACTACACTCCGGTATTGCAGGTGGTGCAGATGTGATTTTGATTCCCGAAATTCCCTACACAATTAAAGGTGTGTGCGAACATTTAGCAGAATTGCGCGATCGCTGGGAACGCAGATTTGCAATTGTCGTTGTGGCAGAAGGCGCTCAAATAGCAGCCGATTCATCTAGCCCTCCATCCTGCGAAAAGCCATCCTGTGGTATGGGTCAATATATTGCCGATGAGCTTCGCTGTTGCAGTAACCATCAAATTGACATTCGGGTTTCCGTTTTAGGACACATCCAGCGAGGTGGTATTCCCTCAGCTTTAGACCGTTTGTTAGCAACCGCTTTTGGCAAAGCTGCGGTAGATTTATTAGCTGATGGACAATCTGCACAGATGGTAGCTTGGCAAAATGGACAAGTTGTAGCAGTTCCTTTAGAGGCAGTCTTGGCTTGTAGTCCATGTTTTGTAGATCCCAATAATTTCTTAGTGCAAACTGCGCGATCGCTTAGTACTTACATTGGCGACATTCCTCCAGCGATCGTCAAGACAAAATTTAATGATACTTTGTAAAAATCCAGTTCAAAATTTCCTGAAGCTGAAAATTAGCGAGGGTTTTACATTGAGAGAACTAGCCATTAGAATAATCTATGTAGAGTCTTTAAAACTGTAGTCTACATTTTGATACTTTTATAAAAGTCGTTTAGTTTATAGATGGATAACTGGATTCCAATTAAGAATCTTACAGATGTCATCAACTAATTCTTGGGGTAGACAAGGCTTAGTAATTACCCCTGCTACTCCTAAATTTCTCAACTGCTGTTGTTCTTGAGGTTGAGCTTTAGCTGTCAGCATAATAGTAGGAATTTCACAGGTTGTAGCAGTTGCCTGTAGCTGCTTAAAAGTAGTCGGCCCATCCATACCAGGCATCATTACATCTAGTAAAATGGCATCAGGATGCTCAGATTCTGCAATTTTTATTCCCTCGCTACCTGAAGATGCTGTTAATATGTCCCAACCAGCTACTGACTCTAACGAGATTTGAATAATTTCCCGCAGACTATCTTCATCATCAATTACCAGTAATCTTTTTGTCATATTTGACACTCCCTTTTTGTCTACAGATACTTTTATCAATCAAAACCCTAGTATTTTTTAGAAAACTTTAGTTTGATTGTGACTTCAAGTAATATGGCAGGAAAATTATTCTAATACCCTGACAATAACATACTAAACAATAATTATGAAGATTTCGTGAGTAAGGAAAAATTTCAATAAATACAATATAAATCGCCATAAAAATATCTCACAACTCAATATTCTTCCCAATTTGCTAATTAGTATAATGAGGTTAATAAAGATAAGAATTTTTTCCTGTAAATGAATTTATTTGGATAATTCTGATAGTCGCAAGGCAGTAATTGTGTCAGATATTTATTATTAGAGCATTTTGGGGTAGCACTACAATCGCATCTGAGTTAACACAACAGCTTTGTTGAAAATGATAGCCATTTTAAATTAGCACTAATTCACATAATCTATTGGTTTTGACAAAAGATTACACTCCTTCATAAAATCCTCACAAACTTTCTATAAATTAGTATATAGCGGTTCCCAATTGCATGGAATACAGACCTAACCCCCAGCCCCTTCCCTTCAAGGGAAGGGGAGTAAAATTCAAAGCCTCTCTCCTTTTAGGAGAGAGGTTTGGAGAGAGGTAAAAACTGTACTGTACCCAAGCAAGAACCGCTATAAGCAAATATCACTGAGATAATTTTTAGAGTTAGTTTTTACTGGAAATACTAGCCCCTAATGTTGTGATTACTCTCAAGTAAGCATTTCGGTGAGATATGAATAAAGAAAAGCCTTCTTTTCTATTGCCTATTGCCTTCCCACGCAAGTAAGTTAAAAATCAAAGCGGATTGCTATATTATGTAGACGATCGCAGGGAGGCTTCTCGAAGAGTACGGCTCACCGCAGGCTATTACAGATTATAAATTTGTTTAGGATGATTGCAGTGAAGACACGCCAAGAACTTGAACTAGAAAATATAGCTCTACGTAATCAAGTACAAGTATTAGAAGAGACTTTTAGAGCTATCAGAATGGGTGAGGTAGATGCTTTAGTTGTATCTAGCGCTCAAGAAGAACGAATTTTTACTTTGCAAGATGCTGATTATCCTTACCGTGCTTTTTTGCAAGAGATGCATGAAGGCGCTGTGACGATAGACGATCGTGGAACAATTCTTTACTGTAATCACCCCTTAGCGGTAATGCTCAAAAAGCCACTAGAGAAAGTAATCGGCTCTAACTTTGAGGATTACATAGCGCCACAAGAAAAACAGGTATTTCAAGGATTATTTCAGCAAGCAAGACAGGTATTTTGTCGAGGAGAAGTTTACTTAATTGCTGAGGATGAGACTCAAATACCTGTTTATTTGTCTTTTAAACCATTGCAAATAGACGACATAGCCGTTACTTGTATAGTAGTAACCGACTTAACCGAGCAAAAACGTAATGCGGAAATTGTAGCAGATGAAAGACTAGCAAATTCTATTCTGGAACAAGCAGGCGAAGCAATCGTTGTATGCGATCGCAGTTGGCAAATTATTCGCGCCAATCAAGTAGCACAGAAATTGTGTGGTAATAATCCATTATTTCAACAATTTGATTTGTCGTTTCCACTGCAATGTAGTTATTGTAATGGCTATCAAAATATAGAAAAATGTTTATTTATTGACAAATCAGCAAATTGCCAGCAAAAGCAAGAAGTATTTTCACTATCTAGCTTGCTACAAGGTCAATGTTTCCAAGGAGTAGAAGTATTATTAACCCGCCAAGATGGTAGCAAATTCAATTTATTGCTGAGTGCTACTCCATTATTAAATTTAGACAACCAAATTATTGGTAGTGTAGTGACCCTAACAAATATCACAGAGCGCAAGCAAGCAGAAGAAAGAATAGCACAAATGATAATCCGTGAACAAGCTGCTTGTGCAGAAGCGGAAGCAAACAAAAATCGTTTATTTAATATATTAGAGAGTATTAGTGATGCTTTTGTAGCAATTGATGCTAATTGGTGCTATACATACGTTAATCAAAAAGCAGCAGAAATTGTCGGGAAGAAAGCAAAGGATTTAATTGGTAAAAATATTTGGCAAGAATCTCCCGATTTACTTAGTCAGAATTCTTACAATGATTATTTACAAGCTTTAAATGAACAAAGTTTTATTCAAGTAGAAAAATTTTATCCATCAAGCCAACGCTGGTTTCAAAAGCGCATTTATCCTTCTGTGGGAGGTATATCAATTTTTTTAAAAGAAATAACTAAAGAAAAACAGACTGAGATTGCTTTGCAGGAAAGTGAAGAACGGTTAAGGTTAGCTTTAGAAGCAGCACAAATAGGAACTTGGGATTGGAATATTTTTACTAACCATCTCAAGTGGTCAAGTCGTCAAGAGCAATTATTTGGTATAACTCCAGGTACGTTTACAAGTAGCTATGAAGCTTTTCTCACCTACGTCCACCATGAGGATAGAGAAGCAGTTCACCAAGCAGTAATGGGTGCCAAAGACAATAGATCTGAATATTATGTGGAATACAGAATTGTTTGGTCTGATGCTAGCATTCACTGGATTGGAGCTAAAGGAGAATGTATCTATGACGATGAAGGTACAGCATTACGAATGCTTGGTACTTGTTTAGATATTACCCAACGCAAGCAAGCAGAAGCAGCTTTGCAGCAAGCAAAAGCAGAATTAGAAATTAAAGTTGCAGAGCGAACTGCTGAATTATCTCAAGCAAATACACACTTGCATAGATTAATCAATATTCTAACAGCAACTATTAACCAACAAACAAAAATTGAAGCTCAACTGCGTGAAGCAGACCGCCGTTGGCGTAGCTTATTAGAAAATGTGCAGTTGTTAGTTATTGGACTGGATAAGACAGGGAAAGTTGAATACGTTAATCCTTTCTTTTTAGAATTGAGTGGTTATACCCAAGAAGAAATTTTAGGTAAAGAGTGGATTGCCAATTTTATACCGCAATATCAGCAAGATAATATCCAAAAGATTTTTGTAGAAACGTTAGAGCAAGAATTACATTCTCACTACCAAAACGAAATTATTACTAAGTCTAGAGAAGAACGTGTAATTGCCTGGAACAATACAATACTACAAGACTCACAAGGTGCAATAGTAGGTACTATGTGTATTGGTGAAGACATCACCCAACGTTATACTTTAGAAAAAATCAAGAATGAGTTTATCTCAGTTGTTAGTCACGAATTACGTACACCCATGACTTCAATTCAAGGAGGTTTAAGCTTATTGAAAACTGGTTTGATAAAACTTGATTCTGACAAGGGTAAACGCATCATTCAAATTGTTTCAGAAAGCTCTGAACGCTTAGTTAGGCTAGTAAATGATATTTTAGATTTAGAAAGATTACAATCTGGAAAAATTACTTTAAATAAAAAACAAGTTAATGCTGCTGACTTATTAACAGAAGCTACAGAATTAATGCAAATAATGGCTAATAATTCTGGAATCAATTTGTTAGCCTTACCTCAAAATATTAACTTAACAGTTGACAAAGATCGGATTATTCAGGTACTAACTAATTTGCTAAGTAACGCGATTAAGTTTTCACCTCAAGGGTCTACTGTATCAATAGCAGTAGAAGAAATTAAAGGAAAAGATGGTCAAACTTCAGATGTGTTATTGAAGGTACAAGACCAAGGTAGAGGCATTCCTGCTAACAAGTTAGAATCTATTTTTGAGCGGTTTCATCAAGTAGATGCTTCTGATTCTCGCAAGCAAGGTGGAACAGGTTTAGGTCTAGCTATTTGTCGCAATATAGTAGAGCAACACAACGGGCAAATTTGGGTTGAAAGTAAAATAGGATCAGGTAGTATTTTTTACTTAAAGCTACCTTTGTAAATTAAGCATAGCTACTTACCTATATTTGCAGTATTTTTCTGTAAATTATTTAGCTATACCCTCACAAGTTCCTCAAATAATCTTTCTATAACCATAAGTATGAGACGACTATAACCCTCATGATTAGCTTGATAAAAGGAAATTTTCCATGCCAGAAGCACTAGTTAATCAAAAAACTACTCATCAAATTTCCCAAGACAAAGACTTGGTATTACCTTTAAACGAAGTTGGAATTGCTGATATACCCCTAGTGGGTGGCAAAAACGCTTCTTTGGGAGAAATGATTCAACAGCTTGTACCCAAAGGCATTAAAGTTCCCACAGGATTCGCCACTACAGCTTACGCTTATCGCTACTTTATCTCTTGTGCTGGTTTGGAACCTAAATTGCAGCAATTGTTTGCCAATTTAAATGTAGAAGATATGAACAATCTCCATTTTATTGGTCAGCAAGCACGGTCTTTAATACTGCAAACTCCATTTCCCCTAGAATTGCAACAAGCAATTACCCAAGCTTATCAAGACCTTGAAAAACAATATGGCACAAACACAGATGTTGCAGTCCGTTCTAGTGCCACAGCAGAAGACTTACCTGATGCTAGCTTTGCCGGACAGCAAGAAACATACCTTAATGTCCACGGGTTACAAGCTATACTAGAAGCCTGTCACAAATGCTTTGCTTCGATATATACTGATCGTGCTATTTCTTACCGTGAACTCAAAGGTTTTGACCACTTTAGTATAGCCCTCTCAGTAGGCGTACAAAAAATGGTGCGTTCTGACCTAGCAACATCTGGTGTGATGTTCTCAATTGATACTGAGACAGGTTTTCAAGATGTAGCACTGATTACTGCTGCTTATGGTTTGGGAGAAAATGTAGTACAGGGAGCGGTCAATCCAGACGAGTACTTGGTATTTAAACCTACGCTTAAGCAGGGATATCGCCCAATTTTAGAAAAGCGCCTGGGTACAAAAGAAATCAAGATGGTCTACGATGTCGGCGGATCGAAATTGACCAAAAATATCAGTGTTGTTGCCAGCGATCGCTTAAAATATGCCCTTAGTGATGAAGAAATTTTACAACTAGCCCAAGCTTGCTGTCTGATTGAAGAACATTACTCAAAGGTTCGTGGTGTCTACACACCAATGGATATTGAGTGGGCCAAAGACGGGATTACCAATGAACTTTTTATCGTGCAGGCGCGTCCCGAAACAGTACAATCTCAGAAATCAAAAAATGTTCTCCGCACTTATCAATTACAACAAAAAGGTGAAGTATTGAGTACAGGGCGGAGTGTGGGTGAAATGATTGGTCAAGGTAAAGCCAGAGTTATTCTGGATGTGCAGCAAATTGACCAGTTTCAGCGTGGAGAAGTGTTAATCACAAATCGCACCGATCCTGACTGGGAACCAATCATGAAACGTGCTAGTGCAATTATCACTAATCAAGGTGGGCGTACTTGCCATAGTGCAATTATTGCTAGAGAAATAGGTATTCCGGCAATAGTTGGTTGTGGTAATGCCAGCACCGTTTTGAAAACAGGACAAGAAATTACTGTTTCTTGTGCAGAAGGTGAAACGGGCAAAGTTTACCAAGGTTTATTACCTTATGAAGTGAAAGAATTAGCGTTGGAAAACTTGCCCCACACTCGTACCAAAATTATGATGAATGTGGGTAATCCAGAAGAAGCATTGAGTTATGCCGATATCCCTAATGATGGAGTGGGATTAGCGCGAATGGAATTTATTATTGCTAATCATATTAAAACGCATCCACTGGCGTTAATTCACTTTGATAAATTAGAAGATGAGTTTGCCAAATCTCAGATTGCTGAGTTAACTGCCCAATACAAAGATAAAGCAGCATACTTTATCGATAAACTAACTCAAGGTATTGGCACGATCGCAGCTGCTTTTTATCCCAAACCTGTGATTGTGCGCCTGTCAGACTTCAAGAGTAACGAATATGCTAACCTTTTGGGGGGCAAGCAGTTTGAACCCCAAGAAGAAAACCCGATGTTGGGGTGGCGTGGTGCTTCGCGCTACTACGATGAACGCTATTGTGAAGGCTTCGCTTTAGAATGTCTAGCGATGAAAAATGTGCGCGATCGCATGGGTTTAACTAATGTAATTTTAATGGTGCCATTTTGTCGGACTCCCAAAGAAGGTCGGCGTGTGCTATCAGAGATGGCCAAGCATGGTTTGGTGCAGGGAGAAAACAGTTTACAAGTTTATGTGATGTGCGAGTTACCTAGTAATGTGGAATTAGCGGATGAGTTTTGTGAAATCTTTGATGGTTTCTCAATTGGCTCGAATGACTTGACACAATTGACATTAGGAGTAGATAGAGATTCGGAATTAGTAGCGCATTTATTTGATGAACGGAATGAAGCGGTGAAGCTGATGATTGCCAAAGCCATAGCCACAGTTCAAAAGCACGGACGTAAAATTGGTATTTGCGGTCAAGCACCGAGCGACTATCCAGAATTTGCCCAATTTCTGGTTCAGCAAGGTATTGATTCTATCAGTCTTAACCCTGACTCCGTATTGAAGACTCTTTTAGAAATAGCAAGTGCGGAAGAAGGTAACTGAAAAAGAGGCAGGGGAGCAGGGGGCAGGGAGCAGGGGTAAATGTGTTAATCGTCGTCGCCCTATGCCCACCCTCAACTCGAAGTCACGGGTGGGGACTTCCGCGACACGTTAAACTTTTAACTAATTTCAGCAGAAGTCCCACATCTCACTTTTAGGAGTGTGGGATGAATGCTGTGTGAGTTGACGACTGTCCTCTGACCGATATTGAGCGTAGGCGAAATCAAGGAAGAGGACATGGAGGAAACGAACAAATTCTTACGTTTATTCTGCGGGTGATTCTTGCGCTTCAATGTATTTTCTAAGAGTTGATACGGTAACACCACCACAACTAGCAACAAAATAAGAACCGCTCCAGAACACATCTTTCCAGTAAAAACTTTCTAGGTGTTCTGCAAATTCTTGCCGGAGTTTTCTAGATGATACAGACTTCAAATTATTTACTAATTTGCTCAATTCAACATCTGGATGATATTGAAAAAGTAAATGTACATGGTCATCTTCACCATTAAATTCTACCAGTTTACAATCCCACTTTTCTAGCAATTCTTGCATTACAGTATTTAGTTTACTTAGCATCTCGGATGTAAATGCTTTACGCCGATATTTAGTAACCAGCACTAAATGTACTTTCAGGTCGCTAATAGACCTTCATTTTGAAACAAAATCATCTTTCATATTATGCCTAAGTCAGTGTATGCTAAAAAAGCAACACTTAATTGATCGAATAAGTGAGAATCTCTTATCAGTACCGATTAAAACCAACGAAAGAACAAGCATTGCATATTGATAAAACATTAGATATGCTGCGATGCCAGTATAATTATCAGCTTGCTCAGAGGTTTGATTGGTATGAGCAAAACAGATGCCCTATAGATAGATGCTCACTTGTTCTTTGTCATATCCCAGAGTTAAAAGATAAGCCTAATCGCTTTAGTCAACAGGCAACGCTAACCCAACTAAAAAAAGACAGACCTTGGTACAAAAGCATTCATTCTCAAGTTCTACAAGAAGTTCCTAAAAAAGTTGAATTAGCTTTTGATCGTTGGCTAAAAGGTGATAATACTGGCAATCGTAGCGGTAAACCTAGACTCAAAGGTAAAGGGCAGTATAAAACTTTTACGTATCCACAATTCAAAAAGGAGCATTTTCAAAACGATAAAATAATATTGTCAAAAATAGGTGCTGTAAAAGTAATTGTTCATCGTCAAATGCCGGAAGGGTTTGACATTAAAACTGTAGCTGTTACCAAAAAAGCTGATGGATATTATGTAACTCTGAGCTTAGAAGATAAAACTGTACCGACGGTCAAACCGGATTTTGACACTAACAATAGACCTCTTGCAAAAAAGTTTTGTGGTATGATTGAGGGCTGACTAAATCCAAGAGAAATTTAGGCTTCTTTTTGAACTTCATAATTATAAATCCCAGCAATTAAATGACAGCGCAATCCAAAACGTTTCCTACGATTGCGGTAGCGCTGACTTAAAATCCGAAAAACTTTTAAACGCCGATTAACATGTTCAATCACTACTCGGCGACTCGCTAAAGCGCGGTTGGATTGCTTTTGTTCCTTGGTTAACTTACCTCCTTTAGGTTTCTTCTGAGGTAAGTGACTATTAGTGTGTAATTTAGAAATTCCTTGGTAGCCACTGTCTTCTAAGCTTTCGGTTTCGGAGTGAAAACGAACCTTACTCTCTACAAATAGTTTGTAGTCATGTTTGCGGCCAGAACCGTTTACAATACAACGAATTTCTTGGGTTGTTAGGTCAATTATCAATTGAGATTTGAGAGTATGCCGTTTTTGTTTACCACTATAAAAGCGTTTTTGCCCGTGTTTCGGACGTTCAATTTGACTCTCTGTTACATCCATCACAGCTGTTTTCGGTTTCTGTGATGAGATCAACAAGGACTTTTTTCCTCCTAAACGGAATTTTCCAGAACTGATTAATGTGCTTTCAACCCAATGTACTATCCGGCAAACCGTTGATTCTGATACTTGCCAGTCACTAGCAATGTGGAAGTAAGTCCGATATTCTCTCCAATACTGTAGGCAAACTAAAGCTTGGTCTTCCAAGCCTAGCTTGTTCGGATAACCTCGTGTTTGCTTAAAACTGGTTGTATGTTCTAATACCTTAACCATCTCATCGAAAGTACGTCGTTGTACCCCGACCAAACGTTTGAACTGCCGATTCGATAACTTTTTTGTTTGCTCGTATCGCATAAGTAGTATTGATTCAAGCGACAAAACTTTACATCATACCATAAAATATTTTTGCAAGAGGTCTAATATTGTCGGAATTGATGTTGGGCTGATAGATTTTTATGTTGCCTCTGACAATACTAGAATTGCTGCACCAAAATATCTTCGCAAAGCTGAACGAAAATTAAAGTCAGCGCAGAGAAGAGTATCAAGACGCAAAAAAGGCTCTAATCGTCGTAAAAAAGCTATTATAAAGTTAGGTATCCAGCATAAAAAAGTAGCGGATACCCGTAAAGATTTTCATTTCAAGGCTGCTAACAACTTACTCAAAAAGTATGATGTTATCGCAGTAGAAAAACTGAACATCAAAGGACTGGCTAAATCACGACTTGCTAAAAGTGTAAACGATGCTGGTTGGGGACAATTTATTTCGATACTGACAGTCAAAGCCGAAAACGCTGGACTGAAAGTTGTTGCTGTAAATCCAAACGGCACAAGCCAAGAATGCTCTAATTGTGGCACTAAGGTAATAAAGCCACTATCAGAAAGAACGCATAATTGCCCTAATTGCAAGGTTAGTTTGTGTAGGGATCTGAATGCAAGCCTGAATATAAAAGCGCGTGGGGCACACGCCTTAAAAGCTCAGATAATGTCTTCATTGAAGAGTCTCTGAGAAGCTCGCGCTTACCTGTACTCAGGAAGCGCGAGTATGTCACCCGAAGTAATAGGAAGTGTCGTGAATTGTTGCCCATTCAGGTTTATAAGTGGCAAGAGAGCGCATATATTGGGCACGTTCAAAAGCGCTGGGATTTGGACAATGCTTTTGACTCATACTCCCCTGCATTTGTTGGACTGATTCATATTCATGTTTTTGCATCCATTCGCGCATTTCCTGCTCGATGACTCTAATGTGGTTGATCCCATTTCGTAACAGTGCCGAGCAAAGCATCGTAATCTTGGCACCAGCCATGAGCATTTTTAACGCATCATCACCCCTCTGAATACCACTTGTTGCTGCCAAATCAGCATGAATACGACCATAGAGAATGGCAATCCATCGCAGAGGTAATCGCATTGATTGCGGTGTACTTAACAGTACATTGGGTTCAACATCAAGGAGATTGAGATTAATATCCGGCTGGTAAAAGCGGTTAAATAGTACTAAAGCATCAGCACCCACCTCATCCAAACGTTTTGCCATATTTGCCATATTGGTGAAGTACGAGCTGAGTTTGACTGCTACGGGGATAGTTACTGCTGCTTTGACTGCACAAAGAATATTAATATAGGTTTGCTCAATTTCATTGCTTGTTAGTTCCATATCAGTAGGGACATAATAAATATTCAATTCCAGCGCGTCTGCTCCCGCTTGCTGAATTTGTTTGGCATAGTTTGTCCACCCACCAACAGATGAGCCATTGAGACTGGCAATAATTGGAATGCTCACCTTCTGCTTGGCTTTGTGGATATGCTCTAAATAAGTTTCTGGGCCTACCCGAAAGTTAGCTGAGTTAGGGAAGTAACTTAAGGCTTCAGAAAAACTTTCAGTTCCTTGAGTGAGGTGATGGTGGAGTTCATCACGTTCTAAGCGCAACTGTTCTTCAAATAATGAATGCATCACCACTGCGGCTGCACCTGCATCTTCCATGCGTTGGATGTTGTCAATATCCTCTGATAAAGGGGATGCAGAGGGAACAAAAGGCGATCGCAATTTCATTCCCATATAAGTTGTAGTTAAATCCATGATGAGTACTCCAGTTTTCAATAATTTCTTGCAGCTAAATATTGATACATCTGCCAACGGGTATTCACATCTGCTTGAGCTTCTTTAAGTAATTGCTGTGCCGCTTCTTCGTTACTCTTAGTCAACATCTTGAAGCGGTTTTCTAGATACATATATTGCTCTAGCGGTAACTTTGGTGTGCGTGAATCAAGTTGTAGTGGGTTTTCTCCTTGCTTGATGCGGTCTGGATTAAACCGATACAGCAACCATTGACCAGAATCGACAGCAGCTTTTTGATTCTGCATTGCTGTACTCATGTTGATCCCGTGGGCAATACAATGGCTGTAGGCAATAATTAGCGATGGGCCTTGATAAGCCTCAGCTTCTAGGAATGCCTTGAGAGTGTGTTCATCTCGTGCGCCCATTGCGACGCTGGCAATATAGACATTGCCATAAGTCATGGCCATTAAACCCAAGTCTTTTTTAGGCGCAGCTTTACCCCCAGATGCAAATTTGGCTACAGCGGCTTTGGGAGTGGCTTTGGACATTTGTCCACCTGTATTGGAATAAACTTCAGTATCGAGAATGAGAATATTAACGTTGTGTCCACTGGCTAAGACGTGATCTAATCCTCCAAAGCCGATATCGTAACCCCAGCCATCACCACCGATAATCCAAACGCTCTTTTTCACTAAATAATCAGCTAGCGATTTTAGATTTTGAATTTTTGATTTTTGATTGGGGTTTGGTTGATGATTGACGATTTCATCTAATCGTTTTTTCAGCAATGCTATTCGTTCTCGCTGTTCCCAAATATCAGCTTCATCTTTTTGTTCGGCATTGAGGATACTATTTGCCAGTTCTTCACCCACATCTGTTATCAGGTCTTTGAGTAATTCTGCGGCAAATTCGGCTTGTTTATCAATCGAAATGCGAAAACCGAGGCCAAATTCGGCATTATCTTCAAATAACGAGTTTGACCAAGCTGGCCCGCGTCCTGCGGCGTTGTGCGTCCAAGGTGTGGTAGGTAAATTACCACCATAGATAGAAGAACAACCAGTGGCATTGGCAACAATCATGCGATCGCCAAATAACTGCGTTGCTAACTTAATATAAGGTGTCTCGCCACAACCAGCGCAAGCCCCAGAAAATTCAAATAATGGTTCTTGCATCTGCTGTTGGTTAATATGAGTCAGCTTCAAATGGCTTCTATCTGGATTAGGAATACTCAAAAAGAAATCCCAATTTTCCCGTTCTTGTTCGCGTAATGGTCTTTGCGGTTCCATATTGATTGCTTTGCGGCGTAGTTCTGATTTATTCTTCGCCGGACAAACATCTACGCAAATTCCGCAGCCAGTACAATCTTCTGCTGCCACTTGGATAGTATATTTCAAACCTTGCCAATCATGGTCTTTGGCATTGGCACTCTTAAACATCAATGGTGCGTTTTCTAACTGCTGTGGTTCGTAAACTTTACTACGGATGACACTGTGAGGGCATACCATGACGCACTTGCCACACTGAATGCAGACATCTGTATCCCAAACTGGTATTTCTTGGGCAATGTTACGTTTTTCCCATTTCGCTGTACCAGTGGGATAAGTACCGTCTGCTGGTAAAGCGCTAACAGGTAGTTCATCCCCTTCACGGACAATCATTTTACCAAGAACATCACGGACAAATGGGGGTGCAGCATCAAGAATTGGAGATTGTTTTCCTTTCCCATTTCCTATTCCCAATTCCCTATTCCCCACTTCAAACAAATTTTTTAAAGTGGTATCTACTGCTTTGAGGTTCATCTGCACAATTTCGTCGCCTTTCTTGCCGTAACTCTTGCGAATAGAGTTTTTGATTTCTGCAATCGCTTCTTCTCGTGGTAGTACACCCGATAAAGCGAAGAAACAAACCTGCATGACTGTGTTGATTCTGCCAGCCATGCCTGCTTGACGAACAACTTTATAGGCATTAATTACATAAAATTTCAGATGCTTTTGAATAATTTGTTCTTGTACTGATGGCGGTAGATGATTCCAAACTTCATCCTTTTCATAAGGAGAATTAACTAAGAATGTTCCATCTGGTACGATGTCTTTCAAAATAGGAAATTTTTCAATAAATTCCCATTGGTGACAGGCAACAAAGTTAGCTTTGCTGATTAAATAGGTCGAGCGAATTAATTGTGAACCAAAGCGTAGATGCGAAACTGTGACGGAACCTGATTTCTTGGAATCGTAGACAAAATAGCCTTGAGCGTAATTGTTTGTTTCTTCTCCAATAATTTTGATTGAGTTTTTATTAGCGCCCACTGTACCATCTGCACCTAAACCATAAAAAATCGCCCTTACCGTGGTGTCTGGTTCAATACTAAAGTCAGGGTCATAATTCAAACTGGTGTAGGTGACATCATCATTAATGCCGATAGTAAAATGATTTTTTGGTTCAGCCGCAGCCAGGTTATCAAAGACAGCTTTAATCATTGCTGGCGTGAATTCTTTAGAAGATAAACCATAACGACCACCGACGACTTTAGGCAGAGGGGCAGCACTTCGGCTACGCTCAGTGACCGAGGAGCAAAGGGGCAGAGGGGAATCTAATCCTAATTTCTCCCCTGCTCCCCATACTTCATACAAAGCTGTAACTACATCAAGGTAAAGGGGTTCACCAGATGCGCCTGGTTCTTTGGTGCGGTCTAAAACTGCAATGCTACGGGTAGTTGCCGGCAAAGCGGCGACAAATCGCATCGCATCATAAGGGCGATATAGTCGTACTTTCAAAACGCCTACTTTCTCACCATTAGCGTTGAGGTAATTGACTGTTTCATGTACAGCCTCACAACCGGAACCCATCAGCACAATGACTCGTTCGGCTGCTGGGTCGCCGTGGTATTCAAATAGTTGGTACTGTCGCCCAGTCATCGCAGCAAATTCATCCATAACTTTCTGGGTGATGTCTGCACAAGCTAGATAGTAAGGATTGACAGTTTCTCTGGCTTGGAAGTAAACATCAGGATTTTGTGTTGTCCCGCGCAAAACGGGTTTATCGGGGGTGAGGGCACGTGAACGATGGGCGAATACTAATTCATTGGGAATGAACTCTCGCAAATCATCTTCTGTTAAAGTTTCTACTTTGTTAATTTCGTGGGAAGTACGAAAGCCATCAAAAAAGTGCAGAAAGGGTATTCGTGATTCTAAGGTTGCTCGTGTTGCGATTAAAGCAAAGTCTTGTGCTTCTTGCACTGATGCGGCACACAGCATAGCAAAACCAGTTCCACGCGCTGCCATGACATCACTGTGGTCGCCGAAAATAGAGAGAGCTTGGGCGGCTAGCGATCGCGCGGCAATATGAAATACTGTAGGTGTTAATTCCCCAGCAATTTTGTACATATTGGGGATCATCAACAATAATCCCTGTGATGCTGTAAATGTGGTTGTCAGTGAACCAGTCTGCAAAGCCCCATGTACAGCACCAGCCACACCTCCTTCACTCTGCATCTCTACCACCGAGGGAACAGTACCCCAAATGTTGGGTTTGCTTTCACTAGCCCAAGTATCTGCCCACTCAGCCATTGGTGAAGAAGGAGTAATGGGATAAATCGCAATGACTTCATTGAGTCGATAGACGACTTGGGCAACAGCCTCATTGCCGTCTATAGTTGCAAAGCTTCTCTTGTTCATTTTCTTGCACCTGTGTCTTTAAGGGCTAGCAATGACTAAGCTGGATCTACTTTTGACATTAGGATAAGAAGTTGAGAAACTTGTGAAGACTCACCTTTGGCTATGATTCAGTTTGTGCTCATAATTCTTACTTTGTCAAAGAAAACATAGCTGTTAACCAGGAAATTTTTGCTAAGAACATACTGGCGTGACTATTAGAAACAGTTACAGAATACACATATTGTTTTTAAATCTGGAGGGAGCTTTCTGAGACGAATAAGCCAATCCACTGAATTGCCCGATCAACATCACGCCCCCCACCGCCTAAGTCATAGACCATCCCAGATAAAAGTGGATTCAATACTTTTCGGTTAAACCCAATAATCTCTCTTTTGGTCTGGGGAAAGGTTAAAGGGCAATGGCACTAAGAAAAGCTGAAACCTCCTTGCTGGCATGGTGTGGGAGGTGTGGGAGGATGGGGAGGCAATGCAGCATTTGTTGATATGCAGTTATTCAATTTCTCCTCTTTCTCCCCACACTTCCCCCACTCCCCACACTCAAAAAGCAAGTTATATCAGGGCTTTGCGATTAACTTAGTGCCATTCGGTTAAAGGGCAATGGGGAAAGGGAAATTCAAACCCTTTCCCTTTCCCCTTTCCCCCTTAACCGAAAAGTATTGAGAGTGGATTGACATCAGCAGGATTACCTTTCTGGTATTGCATAACTCTGGTTTGTGCTGATGTGGGAAAGACAGCGATCGCAAAACAGAGAGTCAGGATGAACACGCCTAATGATTTTGCTAGATATTTAAATCGGTTTGAGGGAAAATAACTGTTTTTCCTGTTCACCTTCATAGTTTCCTCCTATTCTCCTGGTGGGAAATCAGTCAGTTGTTTGGCATCTGCGATCGCAAAACCTCAGCTTGACCTCAGGGATCAGGGATAATTCGTCAGAATCAAAAATTCGGATGCTGAAATCGGTTGGATCTCAACATAGGCAGTCCCATCTTCTTGCTGCACCAACACTTTAGATCCCACTTTGTGAGGACCTGTGTAACTCGGCAGATTTGCCACTTCAGCCGTATTCAGAATCACCGTCATTAAACTTCCATAGGACTTACGCAAAACTACACACGGTAGGGGCAATTCATGAATTGCCCCTACTTGAGAATCAGGGTTTCAACTATTGTTTGCGTAAGTCCTATTCCAATCACGTTCAGATTGGCATCCACCAAAACTCTTGCTCCCCGATTATCAGTTCCATGACTGTTTAGCACACAAACCGCCTCTTCATCATCTAAAACCCGTGACCAAGCAATAATTTCCCCACTCCGTCCGTGATCACCAAAGGGCAAGTTTAAGAAGGGAATCGCGATCGGTCGCAAATACTGCCGTCCCAATCGCAGCACTGGGAACTGCTTACGGATTGCTGCCATTGCCTTAATTCGGACATAGGCAGGGTGATTTGGCTCGAAACAATGAGTACCTGCTGTCCCAAATGGCCCGAAACCAGGTAAGTTTTGATCGAGGGCTTGCAGTCCCGCCACACCAGATTGTCGGGGATGCTCTGGACCAAACATCGCCTCCCGTAAATAGCGATCGGATTTCTTCCAGTCGGGCAACCACCTCCGTTCAGACGGTTCTGGCCCCGCCAATGCCTGCTCAGTTCCAGCGTAAATACAGGGCACTCCCAATGTAAACAGTTGCAATGCTACTCCGGCAATCACCTGATGATCCGATGCAGCTTCACTGGAAAAGCGGATTTTTTCACCAAATACATGATCGTGATCATCCAGAATTGAAACATGCCGCCGTCCGATATTCCGATGCGACCCCATTACAGCTTTCCCTGGATCAAACCCGTTAAAGTAGTCTCTTGGATCTATCAGCCCTTTAGCAACGAGGTTAAGATTTACCCGCATCTCGGCGATATCCAGAGCAGCGTTTAGATTTTGCCCCACCACATCCAGATAGCGGTCTTGGTTATAGTCTCCGCCTGCTATTTCTCCCACTAGAAAGAAGTCACTCTTACCTAGATTGGCTGCAAACTCCTTAATAGTTCCGCAAAAATTTCGGGCTTGTTCATAGGTTACATGCTTGAGTGTATCAATCCGAAAGCCATCACAGTCCGTCAGCGCAATCCAGTATTTATAACATCGGGCTAAGTTATCTAACAGATGGGGATACTCCAACTGGAAATCTCGTAGTGTGATGAAATCCGATCGCCGGAATTCGGCATTGGGATCATCCAAGTCTCCTCGCCCCAAATCTCCCTTGCCAGCACGAGTGTAGCAATCTGCTTCCTGAAGTTCCCTCGGCCACACTCCTTCTGCGCTCGTTTGAGGCTTTACCGCAATGGGTTGTCCGCGATCGCCTAGCCATGAGCCAAACTGATACCAACCAAACGTATAAGGTGGTTCCAATTCTCCCCCAGGAGTATCCGGAGCATAGAGCCAGTTAGATCCTGAATGGTTAAAAATGATATCTAGGATAATGCGTAGTCTCTTTTCGTGGGCTTTATTGACCAGACTGACCAAATCTTGGCGAGTCCCAAAGCGAGGATCGACCTCTAGAAAATCTTGAATGCCGTAACCGTGATAGCTATCCAAGTGACCCCGTTGTTGAAAAACTGGCCCTACCCAGATCGTCGTCATGCCCAGTTGCTTCAGATAATCCAGTTTCGACTCTAATCCTTTGAGTGTCCCACCCTGCCAGCGATCGCCTCCCGACTCTGCCCATTTATCAAATTGCCAAGACTGCCCATTCGGTAGATTAGGGCGGGCCAGATTCAGTTGCTGTCGATTCAGCAGAGGACGTGTATCCTCTTTACCATCGCTAAGGATTTAAGAAAAAATAAGTTGAACGTTTTTTGAAGATAGGCCTATGATCAAAGCATGGGAACGGGCAGGCATAGCAACCCATGTCAAAAGCAGAAATAGTTGAAGCAATCAAAACAAAGTATGAATATTTTTCTCCATATCTGAATGAGAAAACCCGTCGCATTTGGGCAGCAATAGAAGCTCAAATCCTGGGAAGAGGCGGCGTGAGCCAAGTATCTCTTGCCACTGGGCTATCGCGCACGACAATTTATGTAGGGCTAAAGGAACTAGACAATCAAAATCAATCAGCCAATCGAGAGCAAATTCGCTGCCCTGGTGGGGGAAGAAAACTAATAGAAGAGATTGACTTAACCCTAGTAAAAGACTTGCAATCTTTAGTAGAACCAACAACATTAGGAGATCCAGAGTCACCTTTACGTTGGACGAGCAAAAGTGGAGCGAAATTGGCAAGTGAATTGCAACGAATGGGGCACAAAGTTAGTTCACGGACAGTGCATACCTTGTTAAATTGGTTAGGGTATAGTTTACAATCGAATCGCAAAACCCTTGCTGGCTCGTCACATCAAGACAGGGATGCTCAATTTTTGTACATAAATCAACAGGTTGAACAATTCCAAAACCTAGGTCAACCGGCGATTTCAGTGGATACAAAAAAGAAGGAACTCATTGGTGAGTTTAAAAATCCTGGACAAGAATGGCAACCATCTGAACAACCAGTGGAAGTACGAATACATGATTTCGTTGACCCAAAATTAGGAAAAGCGATTCCTTATGGGATTTACGACCTCACGTTGAATAAAGGTTGGGTGAGTGTTGGCATTGACCACGATACATCTGAATTTGCCGTTGAATCTATCCGTCACTGGTGGTTTAAGATGGGTCAACCTTTGTACCCAGATAGTAAACATCTACTTCTCACCGCCGACTGTGGTGGCTCTAATGGCTATCGTACTAAACTGTGGAAATTGCGATTGCAAGATTTGGCTGATGAAACTGGTTTAACCATTCACGTAAGTCATTTTCCTCCTGGTACCAGCAAGTGGAACAAAATTGAACATCGGATGTTCTGTCACATTACGACCAACTGGCGGGGCAAACCTTTAACTAGCCTACAAGTAGTGATTAATCTCATCACTCATACCACCACAAATAACGGCTTAGAAATTCAGGCCATGCTAGATGAAAACCTTTATCCTACTGGTATTGAAGTTAGCCCTGAAGATTTGAATGCAATTGCAATTGAACGGCACGCTTTTCATGGTGAGTGGAACTATCAGATCAAACCAAGAACAATCAACTAATTGTTCAACTTATTTTTTCCTGACTCCTTAATGCTCAGATGCTGCGGCATGGAACAGGTTATCCCAAGGCGAATCGAGGCGATGAAGTTTGTAGATGCTGAGTTATCATTGTCTACTCTTACACTTGTACACTTAACCGTATTTTCTCGTAATTTCTTTCAAAAATCAAATAGGATTCCTATCTTAAGAAGTTAATATAAAGCCGTCAATTTCCTATATGAAGGTTAGTTAAATGTTTGCTCAACTGTCTTAACTGTCCACCTTATTATCTTCTTAACTGTTTTAACTGTCAAAACCCGGATTTCTCACAAGTACGAAAAAATCATTGAGATGAGTAAAATTTAGGAAAATATATTTTATACATCAGTGGATTCAATTCAGAAACCGAAGATAATCACGTATTATCCGAGTCTTTAAAGATAAATAAAAGACAAATAAAACGAAAAATACTGAAGTAAAAACTATGATTAGCAATAATTAGGCAGCCGAAAACAGGGTTAAATTCAGTAAACTCAACCCCAGTAAGCTAATCATTATGATGACAATTAAGTAAAAATTAACCAGGACAGGGTAAGAGAGATAAATAATTGTAGGCCAGAGCGAAAATTCCTTTATAGGGGCAATAACTACTAATTGAAATTAAGATTTTTCGGCAGTTAATCGTGATAGTTGCTCCTAACTTCAGTAACTTTGTCCGAATAGTGCCAACAGTAGCGTTTTGAAGTTCTGTTTTGGCTAAACACTTCTCTCGTAAAGCATTCATTAAAATATAGGCAACAGATGAAAACCACAACCGTAGTTGATTACCTGCAAATGTATGGGTGCTTGTTCTATCACTTTTTAGTTCTAGTTTTTGCTCTTTGAGACAATTTTCCATGTTGCCTCTTGGACAATATTTTTCTGTATAAAGTTTTCCAGGCGGGATTTTATTTATCGCTAGTGAAGTTACTACAAAACGAGTATCTACCCCTTGATTACTATATTCAACTTTAGCAACAACCCGACGATTTCGACTCCAAGAATATAGAGTTTTATAGTTAAGCGATGAATACCAAACTGAATTCTTCACAAATGCTGTTGCTGCGAGGTGTAAATCTGGTGACGGTGCCAATAAGGATTCAAAAAACTTAACTACTGGTTGCAGTTTTTGTTCATATTCTTGAGACGCACGGTATTTAATTGATTGTGAAAGCTGAATTAATCGACTATTTTTCCTAGTGCCAGAGCAAACATTGGGTCGTGACGTAGTTCCTCGTGGTCATTTAAGTCTTCATAACCCATTATCAAACCATATATTCTCTGCCCGATTAGACTTTTTACTGAATGATCAACTCTATTCATATTTCGGTAATCTTTGAAACATCTTGCTAATCGCGATGTAATTCCTCTTTTCCGGTCTAGCTCCGCAATTAAAGTTAACCCTGCATCTGATGTTACAGTCTCAGCCTTGAAATTAACTACGACTGGACATGACTTTACTTGTTCAAATTTGAACTGTTCCGGTATACAATCTGTTTTCTGAGGGGTCATGCTTAAAACTGCTGAAATTCATGTGCAATAGATATTTTGGCAGTTTTTAACTCCTCTTTTCTCCAGCTTCGTGAGAAATCCGGGTTAACTGTCTTAACTGTCTTAACTGTCTTAACTGTCCACCTTATTATCTTCTTAACTGTCTTAACTGCTATTGCATTTTATTGACAAAACTGAGATTATTTAAAATATTTAGGTTAAACAGACTAATTTAGACTAATTTCATAAAATTTGTACTTTAATAAAACAATATTTTCTAAATATTATCTATAGTAAATTGATATAACAAAAAAAGGCTATTTCTGAATTAATTGATATAAAATAAAAGCAAAATTTATATTTTGCAATATGAAACAGAGTAGTGTTTACAAGAGCTTTTCGGTTGCCTAAATTATAGATTGGTAAGTATAAAGTTGTAATTTTTAAGTATATTTAAATTATAGTAAAGAGTGTAAAAAATGAATTTTTTAGAAGAAGAGAGTTTATTTTTGAAGAAAATACAACAACTAAAAACTAAATTTGAATTAGTTTTATTGGAGAAAGCTCCATTAAAGGAATGCACAGTGATTGTGAATAAAACATATCCACTGGAAGTTGTACCATATATTGTTTCAAGCTCAAATAACTCGCTAAAGCAAATTTGCTCTTATCTTCAAAATGTGTCCGGGGAAGCATTATTACCCAAAGCCGTAGTACCAGTATCATATATACCTTTAACTGCCACAGGAGAGGTAGACGAATTGGCTCTGATGAACATTCCTATTGTTGATGAAAGTTTAATTGAGCAAGTAGAAAAGCAACTAAACTCGCATCACAAAATTGAACAGGCAGTGTTAGTGGTGCAGGAGTTGAGAAAGAATATCCCCTCACTCCATTTATCGGATTTGATCCCAGATTGGCAAGACAAGAACGCGATCGCCGGAGGCGGGGTTTTGCCCATCGCTAACGTTGCCCCAATTCCCATAGGCTCCCAAGCCAGTACACAACAACATTTCTCAGAGCCAAAGCCACTTGCCATCAGCCACGGCGGTATTCTACCGGATGATCCCAATGCACCTATTACCTTGCCCGAAGTTTTGCAAACAGCCGCGCAACAGGTTAAAAGTGCGGGAATTATTTACCTGTTGCCCGATGGCACAGAACTACGCCAATCATACGCTGAGTTACTGGAAGTTGCAGAGCGGATTCTTGCTGGTTTGAGAAAGTTGGGACTCAAGCCAAAAAACAAAGTCATATTGCAAATGGAACTTAGCTGTGACATTATTCCCGCTTTTTGGGGCTGCATATTGGGAGGCTTTGTCCCTGTAATCATGGAAGTGCCACCGACTTATAGAGAATCAAACAAGGTGGTGGATAAGCTTTGTCATATTTGGCAGTTCTTAGATAGTCCAGTTATCTTAACTACGGAAGCTCTCAAACCAGAGATAGAATTTCTATCGCAATGGCTACCAACAGAACGCATCAAGATAGGCACAATTGAAATATTAAAAAACAATACTGCCAGTAAACAATATCACCATAGTCAACCAGATGAGGTAGCTCTTTTCAACCTGACTTCTGGCAGTACAGGAATACCAAAATGTGTTCAATTGACTCATCAAAATCTCATTGCTCGCGCCAAAGGGGCTAACCTACTTAATCAACACGAGTCAGAAGATGTAATTTTGAATTGGCTGCCGTTCGATCACATTGGCAGCATTTCCGACTGGCATATTCGTGGTGTGGAATTAGGTTGCACGCTGGTTTATGCACAGAAAGAATATATTTTGGGTCGCATTCTCAACTGGTTGGATTTAATTAATAAATACCAGGTTACTCATAGCTGGGCACCCAACTTTGCTTATGCGATAGTTAATGACTCTCTCAAACAAGAACCAGAACAAAACTGGAACTTATCGTTCGTGAAATTTCTACTGACAGCTGGTGAAGCAGTATCTAGTAAAGCTGTGGAGGATTTTCGAGAAAACTTGGTTGTATATGGACTCAAAGCAACGGCAATTCGCCCAGCTTTTGGTATGGCTGAGATGGGTTCGGGAATTACATATTATCAGCCCCTTCAGGAAGCACCTTTGTTGTTCCATAGAGTAGACAAATCTATATTGCAAGGTACTATTAAACGAGTAGACATAGACCATCCGAATTACAGTATTTTTACCGATTTAGGCTCAGTCATTCCTGGAATTACCATTCGCATAGTAGATGAGCAAAACTCTGTATTAAGAGAAGACACCATAGGGCGTTTGCAAGTTAAAGGCGATGCAGTTTCTCCAGGATATTACAACAACCACAATGCCAACAATCAATCTTTTTTAAAAGATGGCTGGTTTGATACTGGAGATTTAGGATTTATTACCAACGGACAATTGGTGGTTACTGGTCGTGCCAAAGAAACTATTATCATCAATGGAGCCAACTACTACAGCCATGAAATTGAAGCAGTAGTTGAAGAAATTGCAGAAGTTGAAGTGTCCTACACTGCCGCTTGTGCAGTGTGCAATACTGATGATGCAACAGAGAAACTGGCTATTTTCTTCAGTTCGCCGATTACAGAAGAAGCAAAACTGCTAGAGCTAATAAAGAAAATTCGCCAAACAGTGGTGAACAAAATCGGCTTAAATCCTGATTATTTAATTTTATTAGCTAAAGAAGATATCCCCAAAACCGTTATTGGTAAAATTCAGCGATCGCAACTTAGCGATCGCTTCCATGCAGGTGAGTTTAACCCGATTCTCAAACGATTAGATATTTTACTAGGCAATACCAATACTATTCCTGATTGGTTTTACAAAAAAGTCTGGCGACGTAAGCAAGCCAAGGTTTTGAAGACTTTATCCCAAAATAGTCTGAATATAGTATTCCTTGACGAGCTTGGATTAGGTACATTTATTTGTCAGCAATTGCAGCAGCAAAACCTGCCATATCTGTGTGTCTCAACTGCATCGGATTTTGCTAAAAAAAGTTCTAATCATTTCTGTTTAACTCCTGGGAATGCAGACCATTATCAGAGATTATTTGAGACGATAAAGGCAGGCAACCAGAGAATTGGTCAGATTCTTCATTTGTGGAATTATCAAGAATATGGCGGAGAAATCAAAAGCATAGAAGCTCTTGAAAAATCTCAAGAGCAGGGAATTTACAGTTTATTATTTCTTATCAAAGCCTTAACAAAAACTCAGGTATCCCAAGATTTAGTTCAATTATTATTTGTTTCTAGCTACACCCAGTCTACGCAATCAAAAGACAAGATAGCTTATGAAAAATCTCCATTTCTAGGTGTAGTTAAAACTATTCCCCAGGAAATACCCTGGTTAAATTGTCGCCACATCGATTTAGCACCAAATTCGGCGCAGGTAGATGGGAACCATATTCTGCAAGAACTCCAGGTTTTATCAAAAGAGCAAGAGGTTGCTTACCGGGATGGACAGCGTTTTATTGCAGGTTTGGAAAAAGTCAAACTGCAAGACAAACCTAAACAGGAACTCCCCTTTAAACCAGGAGGAATGTATCTGATTAGCGGTGGACTTGGAGGTGTTGCGATTGAAATTGCTAAATATCTAATTAAATTTTTTAATGCCAAATTGCTATTACTAGGTCGCACTCCTCTTCCAAGTACAGACATTGTATCCAAAACAATATCAGACAAAATTAAAGCTTATCAAGAATTAAAGCAGCTTGGAGCGGTGGTTTATGAGGCAGTGGATATCTGCGACTTGCAAGCCACACAGCAAGTAGTAGAAAAAGTCAAATCTAACTGGGGAAGTCAGTTAGATGGGGTGATTCATCTGGCGGGAACTTATCACGAACAAATGTTAGTGGATGAAACACCAGAGAGTTTAGCTGCAATTTTACGTCCCAAAGTCTTAGGTGCTTGGGTACTGCATCAAGTTTTAGAGAAGCAAGGACAGGGGGTTTTCATTAGCTTTTCGTCTTTAGCAAGTTTCTTTGGTGGCGCTACCATTTCCGCTTATGCTGCTGCTAACAATTTTTTGGAAAGCTTTAATCAATACCAACGTTCTGTTGGTGGGTTGCACAGCTATTGCTTTGCTTGGACAATTTGGCATGATACAGGGATCAACAAGGGTTATCAGAGGCAAGAAATCACCCACGCTCAAGGCTTTTATGAGATGAGCCTGCAACAAGGGTTGTATTCCTTCTTGGCTGGTTTATATCATGACCAAGCACAGCTGATAGTCGGTTTAGATGGCAGTAATGCCAAAATTCGGCGTTTTACCTCGGAGTTTCCAGGGTTACAGAAATTAACTGCCTATTTCACTACGAGTAACGGTGCTGCCGTACCAGAATTATCAGATTTTACAGTGCGCGATCGCTTCACAACAACTGTCAACTGTGACTTCGTGCAACTATCACAAATGCCCCTCACTGCTAGCGGCGAAATTAATCGAGAATTATTGGCTAGGGGGATGACTCGTACAGAAGCGATCGCTCCCCGAAACGAAACGGAACGGCAAATAGCTCAAACCTGGCAAGAAGTTTTAGGAATACCCCAAATCGGCATTCACGACAACTTCTTTGAACTGGGAGGAAATTCTTTGCTAGCCTTCCAAGTCATTTCTCGGTTGCGCGAGACTTTTTCTGTTGAATTGTCGCCAAATCGCTTTTTTGCATCCCCGACTGTAGCTGGTTTGGGAGAAAGTATTGAGGCGTTACAAACTGTCGTCACCAAGTGGAATGCAGCTATGGATGACGCAGAAAAAGAATATGAGGGAGGCGTACTATAAATGACAATAATAGAATTTGTATCTTATTTAAATAGTTTAGGTATAAAAATTTGGCTGGAAGGCGGCCAGTTAAACTATCGCGCTCCCAAGGGAGTGATGAACCCAGACCTCAAAAACCAACTGCTAGGGCGCAAATCAGAAATCCTGGCTTTTCTAGAAGAAGCTCAGACTGCAACAGACTCTTCCTTTGAGCCAATACTATCTATAAAGCGTTCTGGAGACTTGCCTTTATCATTTGCCCAGCAGAGGATGTGGTTTCTCTATCAATTAGAAAGCCAAAGCCCCTTTTATAACGAGGGTTTACAGCTGCGCGTTGCAGGTGTACTCAACGTAGAAGCTCTACAGCAAAGTATCAACGAAATCATCCGTCGTCACGAAATTTTACGGACAACATTTCCCGCAGTGGATGGGAAACCCGTGCAAGTAATTTCTCCTAGCTTGGCGTTGGCAATGCCAATTTTAGACTTTCAAGGTATAGAAGAATCAGAAGTACAACAGATTGTCACCAAGGAAGCTCGCCAACCTTTTGATTTGAGTAATGGCCCTTTATTGCGGGTTACTTTACTGCGCCTGGGATCGGAGTCCCATATCCTGGTATTGATCATGCACCACATAATCACGGATGGCTGGTCAATGGGGATATTCATCCAAGAGTTGTCCACTCTCTACCGAGGCTTTACTCTTAATTCCCCTTTGCTTCTGGCTGAGTTGCCCATCCAGTATGCTGATTTTGCAGTTTGGCAACGACAGTGGTTGACTGAGGAAATTCAAAAACAGCAACTAAATTACTGGAAGCAACAGTTAGCCGATGCGCCACCCTTATTAGAACTACCCACAGACAAACCACGCCCCGCCGTTCAGACTTTCTGTGGTGCTACCCAGGAATTTCAAATTGACCAGAATTTGAGCAAGCAAATCAAAACCTTCAGCCAACAGTCAGGAGCTACCCTATTTCATACCCTACTGGCGGCTTTCGTCGTTTTAATGTTTCGTTACAGTGGTCAAGATGATATCTGCATTGGTAGCCCCATTGCCAATCGCAACCGCAGAGAAATAGAATCATTGATTGGCTTTTTTGTCAATACATTGGTACTGCGTAACCAGATCAAAGGAAATCCCAGTTTCAATGAGTTTCTCTCTCAAGTGCGACAAGTTGCAACGTCCGCTTACACTCACCAAGATGTCCCCTTTGAACAAGTGGTAGAAGCTTTGCAACCAGAACGTTCTCTCAGCTACAATCCCCTATTTCAAGTGGTGTTTGTCTTAGAGAATTTCTTGTTGGATACATTAGAATTGCCCGATGTCACCCTGACTCCTCAATTTGTAGAACGGGGCACATCTCAATTTGATTTGACCTTGGCCGTTTGGGAGACAAAAGCGGGACTGATCGGTTCGTGGGAATATAACAGCGACCTATTTGAGCCAGATACGATTGCAAGGATGACAAGTCATTTCCAGACTTTGTTAGCAGCGATTATTGCTAATCCGAATCAAGCCATTGGTGAATTACCACTGCTGACACAAACAGAGCGACATCAGTTGTTAGTGGAGTGGAATGATACTCATACGCCTTATTCTAAGAGTAAATGCGTCCATGAGTTATTTGAGCAGCAGGTAGAAAAAACACCAAATGCGATCGCAGTAGTCTATGAGAATCAGTCCCTCACATACCAACAGTTGAACGATCGCGCGAATCAGTTGGCGCATTATTTGCAAACTTTAGGTGTGGGTGCAGAAATCTTAGTAGGAATTTGCATTGAGCGTTCGCTCTTAATGTTGGTAGGATTGCTGGGCATTCTCAAGGCTGGTGGAGCATACCTACCCCTTGACCCAGCATATCCCCAAGAGCGATTGGCGTTCATGCTAGAAGATGCTCAGGTATCGGTGCTGCTGACACAGGAAAGTCTGGTGACAACGCTGCCGCCACATCAAGCGCAGGTAGTTTGTCTTGATAGCGCAACCTTCAGCGCGATCGCAGAGAATTTACCTCACACAGTCACAACTGACAATCTAGCTTATGTGATTTACACCTCTGGTTCTACCGGCAGACCCAAAGGAGTGCAAATTGAACATCGAGGATTATTAAATCTCGTCTTTTGGCATCAACAAGCTTTTGCCGTGTCGTCCCTTGACCGAGTAACACAAGTTGCTGGAGTAGCATTTGACGCTTGTGGTTGGGAAATCTGGCCTTATCTGACGGCGGGAGCTAGTATTCACTTTCCCGATGATGAAACCCGGCTTTACCCTGAGCAAATGCGAGATTGGCTGTTGTCAAAGGCAATAACCATTAGCTTCCTCCCGACACCAATGGCCGAGAAAGTTCTGTCATTAAATTGGCCGGCCAATGCTGCTTTGCGAACTTTGCTCACGGGTGGAGATCAACTTCATCAATATCCTTCGGTTTCTCATCCCTTTGAGGTGGTGAATAATTATGGGCCAACAGAGAATACTGTAGTCGCAACCTCCGGTAATGTTCCGAAAAGACAACAAGCTTACTTACCACCTGCGATCGGGCGAGCGATCGCAAACACCCAAGTTTATGTACTGGATTCCCGATTACAGCCTGTACCCATTGGTGTCATAGGCGAATTGCACATCGGCGGTGAGAGTTTGGCACGGGGTTATCTCCACCGTCCCGACCTAACCGCAGAACGCTTCATTCGTAACCCTTTTCAAAGAAGCAGGGGGCATACTTCGACTGCGCTCAGTAACCAGGGAGCAGGGGGCAAGGGGGAAACAGAAAACTGCGATCGCTTGTATAAGACGGGCGATTTGGTTCGCTACCAAGCTGATGGCAATATAGAATTCTTGGGTCGCATTGATCACCAAGTGAAGATTCGCGGCTTCCGTATTGAACTTTCGGAAATTGAAGCTATTTTGACTCAACACCCCCAGGTACGGGATGCTGTTGCGATCGCTAGAGAAGATATACCTGGTGTGAAGAGTTTGGCAGCATATATCATCCCAGAACTGACACAGCCAACCAGTAATGAGCTACGCCTGTTTCTCAAGTCAAAGCTCCCCAGTTACATGGTTCCTGCATCCTTCACAATTCTAGAAGTTCTGCCGATTACCCCCAACGGGAAAGTAGATCGTCGGGCATTACCAGTACCGGAGTTCGAGTCCGATGAATCCACTGGCTTTGTCTCTCCCCACACCCAGACTCAAGAAGTCTTGGCAAAGATTTGGCGGGATATTTTAGTCCTAAAACAAGTCGGCATCCACGACAACTTCTTTGAATTGGGTGGGGATTCGATCATTAGTATGCAAATTATTGCTAAAGCTAATCAAGCTGGACTCAAACTTACTCCAAAACAACTATTTCAACACCAAACAATTGCTGAATTAGCTCCTGTTGCTGGTATAATTAGCTCGGTTCAATCAGAACAAGGTTTAGTTACAGGGATTGTCCCTCTAACACCGATTCTGCACTGGTTCTTTGAGCAAAATCTGCCGGAACCTCATCACTTTAACCAATCCTTCCTGCTAGAAGTTCCCGCAAATTTGCAACCGGAATTATTAGAGCAGGCATTACAAAAGTTACTCTCCCATCACGATGCTTTACGACTGCGGTTTGTGCAGCAGGAGGGGCAATGGCAGCAGTACAACAGTGATGCAAGCGATGTATCGTTGGGCATTACAGATTTGTCATATCTGCCCCCAGCAGAATGGTTAAAGGCGATTGAAGCAAAAGCGGACGAAACACAAAGCACGCTGAACTTAGCAGATGGGCCGCTGATGCGGGTCGTTCTGTTTCACTTAGGCAATTCTCCCGGACGTTTACTCATCGTCATCCATCACTTGGCTGTCGATGGCATCTCGTGGCGGATTTTGCTAGAAGACTTATCTGAGGCATACAAACAATTAGAAGTTGGCAAAACTATCCAACTACCTACAAAAACCACGTCCTTTAAGGATTGGGCAATTCGATTGCAGGATTATGCCCGCAGTCAAGAACTCCATTCACAGCTAAATTATTGGCTGGACTCAATGCGGTTCCCAATTGCTCATTTACCGTTGGATTATGCTGCTGTTGCTCAAGATAACACTGTAGCTTCTAGTCGGATTGTATCTGTCTACCTGAGTGTAGAACAGACTCGCGCCCTGTTGCACGATGTCCCCGGAGCCTACAACACCCAAATTAACGATGTCCTGCTGACGGCATTGGTGCAAACTTTCACTCGTTGGACAAGTTCTTACTCCCTACTGATTGACTTAGAAGGTCACGGACGAGAGGACTTGTTTGAGGATGTGGACTTGTCCCGCACGGTAGGCTGGTTTACTAGTATATTCCCCGTTCTCTTAAAACTTGAGGATCGCAATGATCCCGGAGAGGTTCTCAAGTCGGTAAAAGAGCAACTGCGACGTATTCCCAACAGGGGTATTGGTTATGGCATCTGGCGATATCTTAGCCCGGATGAGAGCGATCGCAATCAATTACAAGTGTTCCCCAAAGCTGAGGTGAGCTTTAACTACTTAGGTCAATTCGATCAAACGCAGTTAGCAACCCTTGGATGGAAATATGCCCAAGAGTCTAGCGGTTCCATTCACAGCCCCAAAGGACAGCGCCGCCATTTGTTAACTGTGAATGGATTAGTTGTTGAAGGGAGGTTGAAATTAGAGTGGCAATATAGCGAGCATTTTCATTCCTGGGCCACTGTAGAAAATCTCGCTAATGAGTATATAGAAACCTTAGAAACTATTATTGCCCACTGCTTAACTCCAGAGGCAGGTGGTTATACTCCTTCTGATTTCCCAGAAGTTGAGTTTAGCCAAGAAGCTTTGGACGAACTGCTAGCAGAAATTAATTAAATAAAGTCGTTCACATCTAGAAAGTAGGTTTCTGTTTTAACAAGGTTTTCTGCAAATAAACTAAATTCCTGGAGGTTATCTATAACCAAATTGCCAATGACTCGCTACCAAAAAATATCATGATGATTACTCAGGAAAAACTATGCTGGAATTTCAGATTGAATTTCAACCTCGTATCCCTCCTTCAAAAAATTTAGTCATAGGTACTTTGGGGCCTAATGCTACTAGTAGTGACTACGCTGCCAAGCATATAACTAACCATCTGCTCTCAGAACAATTTACTGTATCAACTCAGTTATTTGATACTTTTATAGATGTCAAAGAAGCTTTACTACAAGACAAAGTAGATATGGCTTTAGTGCCTCATGCTTACGACCGAATTAATGAGTTTTACATGGAGCCAAGTTTTGATTTAGGCTTCATTTTTATATTTCCTACTCCAGTTTATGGATTGGCTAAGAAAAAAAATAAAGAGGTAGTTTTCAATGGTTCTAGAATTGTTACCCATCCGGCTCCTCTACCTCTGTTAACAAAACTCTTGCCAGACTCTCAAGATCAAACACAAATACAAGTGGATTTGTCTCCTTCTACCAGCGATTCAGCGATGCAGGTAATGCAGGGTTTAGCCGATTTTGCTATTACTAATGAGAATGCCGTGAAAGCCTACGATTTAGAATTTATTTCAATCTATGGAAACATCCGTATGAGTTGGTCGATTTTTCAGAAAAAATTAAATTAGCAAAAAGTTATGTCTAAATATTTTCCCCAGCCAAAAACCATCAAAATTAATTCTGATGTAGAGTTAATCGCATTTCAATGTCAAGACACAGTTGTGCAATTAGCTTCTATTCCCCCAGGAGCTACTTTTGAATTACATCGACATCCCGAAAGTCAAATTGGAATGCAAATTGCGGGACGTTTGGAATTTAACCTCAACGGGACAAAAGAAATTCTCGAACCCTTTGGGCAAGTTTATGTAGCTGGTTCTAATGTTCTTCATGGTTCTAAAAACCCTTTTTCAGAAACAGCATTAGCGTTTGATGTGAAACGCATCACAAATTCTGAGGAAGCTGAGGAGGCTATTCTGAAAGTTTCACCAACTCAAGATGAAATTACAGGTTTTGAGTGTCAGTCTGTTGTTGGTTCTTGGTTTGAGATTGTCATCACCAAAATTCCTCCAAAAGGAATAATCCCAATTCGCCAATTTGGTAATGAAACAATGGGAATAGTTCTTAACGCTCGATTGACGATCGCAGTAGAAGAACAACAGCAGAATTTAAAATATGGTAGTGTTTATTATGCTCCTGCCAACGCTCTTTATGGAGGACATAATCCTTCTGATGAAACAGTATCTGTGATTGAAATTTTGATTAAACCTCGCTCTAATTTCTCTTTTAAAGATGCTTTTTTAAAGACAGATGTAGTGCGATCGCTAACTACTTCATAAAGGATATTTATCATGGATTTAGGCTTAACACAGAAAGTAGCTTTAGTGACAGGAGCAAGTGCTGGTATAGGTTATAGCGTTGCCCAAAAGCTGGCAGCAGAAGGTTGTCAGTTAATAATTTGTGGGAGAAATTCTGAGCGATTAGAACAAGCTTATCAAGGTTTGATTGGTTCTCAAGCAAAAGTTATCCCGATTTGTGCTGATGTGCAAAATGCAACTGATTCTAAAAATTTAGTCCAAGAAGCTCTCAGCCAATTTGGAAAACTTGATATATTAGTCAATAATTCTGAGGGGGCGACCTTTTCTAATGAAGCTGTAGAAAATCTATCTGATGAAGATTGGTTGTCTGTCTTTGAAGGTAAGCTAATGGGCTATATTCGCATGACGAATTTGGTGCTACCGACAATGAAAAATCAGCAATGGGGACGCATTATTAATATTGTTGGGACATCAGGGAAAGAACCTTCTAGTCGTCTTGTTAAATCGGGTGTGGCAAATGCTGGATTAATCAATTTTACTAAAACTGTTGCTACGCAAGTTGCTAAGTGGAATGTTTTAGTTACCTGTGTTAATCCTGGTTTGATTGATACTCCAAGGCATAGAGAATATTTAGAAGTATTCGCCCAAGAGGAAGGTCGGACTGTTGATTCCATCATCGAAGGAACGAATAAGATGATTCCTCTTGGTCGTCGCGGTGTTTCTAGTGAGGTTGCTAATTTGGTTGCTTTTCTAGCGTCAGAATGTGCTAGTTATATTACGGGTGTTACTATTCCAGTTGATGGCGGATTGTCAACTTCTGCTTTTTAACAATTACTTTTTTAAACGAACCGCAGAGGCGCAGAGGACACAGAGAGAAGAAAGAGAGATAAATCACGTAATTAATATTATTTTTAAAAAACAATGGTAGTTGCACAAAAACAAAGTAAAAATAAAGATATTGAATCTATTTATCCTCTTTCACCTACGCAGGAGGGTATGCTATTTCATACTCTCTATGAGCCGGAATCGACAATCTATTTTGAGCAGTTTAAATTAACTATTCATGGCAATTTAGATCCAAATGTATTTGAACGATCTTGGCAAATTCTGGTAGAGCGACATTCGGCTTTGCGAACTCTTTTTGTTTGGAAGAATCGCAAACAATCTGTTCAGGTGGTGCGTAAAGAAGTGAATTTGCCTTGGTCTAATTTAGACTGGCGGATGTTTTCTAAACAAGAGCAAGAAATACTTCTCAATTCTTTCTTAGATTCAGATAGAAAACAAGGTTTTGAACTTGACAAAGCTCCATTAATGCGCTTTGCTTTAATCCGGGTAGCCGATGAAACTTATGAGTTTGTCTGGAGCTTTCATCACTTACTGGTTGATGGCTGGAGTTGGCCGATTATTTTCAAAGAATTGTTTGCTTTATATGAATCAATTCAGAATGGGCAACAGTTATATTTAGCTCCAAGTCGCCCTTTCCGGGATTATATTAATTGGTTGCAAAAGCAAGATTTGGCTGGGGCAAAGGCGTTCTGGCAACAAAATCTTGAGGGTTTTACTGCACCTACACCTTTGATGGTTGAGCGAACAATCGGACAGAGTTCTCACCAACAGCAAAATATTGAGGTGCGATCGCAACATCTATCAGCCGAGAGGACAACTACCTTAAAATCTTTTGCTCAACAACATCATCTGACGCTTGCCACCTTGGTACAAGCAGCTTGGGGGCTGTTACTAAGTCGCTACAGTGGTGAGTCTGACGTAGTTTTTGGCACTACTGTATCTGGCCGCCCTGCTAGTTTATCTGGTGTGGAATCGATGGTGGGGTTGTTCATTAATACTCTGCCGGCACGAGTAAAAATTTCTGACACAACTGATTTGTTAAGCTGGCTGGGGTTGTTGCAACAAGAATATATAGAACGGGAGCAGTATTCATACACCCCACTGGTAGATATTCAAGGCGTAAGTGAAGTTCCTCGCACTCAACTTTTGTTTGAAAGCCTCGTTGTATTTGAAAATTATCCTGTAAATGTAACGTTGCAGCAACTCCCTGGAAACTTGAGCATCGGGGAGCTACAAGACAGGGGACAAACCAATTATCCTCTCACACTGCTGGCAATTCCTGGCGAGGAAATGACCGTAAAAATTTACTACGATCGCCAACGCTTTGATGCAGACATTATTGATCGCATGGCTGGTCATTTCCTCACTCTGTTGAAGGGAATTACCATCAATCCTCATCGCACCGCAGGCGAGTTACCGCTACTAACTCCAGCAGAGCAAGATTTACTTTTAGTCGAGTGGAATGCTACCTCACCAGCGCATCCCATCAATCGTTGCATCCATCAATTATTTGAGGAGCAAGTCAAAAAAACACCCCAAGCTTTGGCGGTGGTATATGAAAACCAACAATTGACTTATGAGGAGTTAAATCAGCAAGCCAATAAAATTGCCCACTACTTGCAACGCTTCGGCGTGAAACCAGATGTTCCAGTGGGTATTTGTGTGGAGCGATCGCTAGCAGCTGCGATCGCTATCTTAGGAACTCTTAAGGCTGGGGGAGTTTGCGTTCCCCTCGATCCTACCTATCCACCAGAGCGTTTAGCCTTCATGCTCAACGATTCTCAAGCACCAGTCATTTTAACTCAAACATGTTGGAAGTCATTACTTGATGGTAACTTTGCTCATCGTCTAATTGTGTTGGATGAAGATGGGGACGAAATCAGCAAAGAATCTGAGAGTAATCTGCAAGTTGAAGTAGCAGCTGATAATTTAGCTTACATAATATATACTTCTGGCTCTACTGGCACTCCTAAAGGCACTCTTGTTACCCAGCGATCGCTCATCAATTTAGTAGAACACCATCAGGCAAAAATGGCTACAGGTATTGGTGTGCTTCAGTTTGCCTCCCTTAGTTTTGATGTCAGCTATCACGAAATATCCGTGGCGTGGGGCTTCGGAGGGACGCTGTATATCATTCCTGAATGCGATCGCAAAGATTTAGATAAATTAATCCACTTGCTTGCTAACAACCCCGTTGGTAAAGTTTTTCTGCCAGTTAGCCTTTGGCAGCAATTAGCGGAAATATACGGAGAGCAAGAACATTTATTTCAGAATATTAGGGAAGCGATCGCTTGTGGCGAACAACTCCAAATTACTCAGCCGATGATTAAGCTGTTTAAGCGTCTGGAAAATTGTACACTCTACAATTTTTATGGCCCCACGGAAGCAGACTTAGTTACAGCTTATACTTTTAGCCAAAAGCCAGATGAATGGCCGATTTATCCACCCATTGGTAAAGCTGCTGTCAACGTGCAAGTTTATCTGTTAGACAGTAATCTCCAACCTGTGCCAATTGGCGTTCCTGGGGAACTCTACGTGAGTGGTGATGGTTTGGCTCGTGGCTACCTCAACCGTGCAGATTTGACTAATCAAAAATTTCTACCCAATCCCTTTGGAAGAGGCAGGGGGGCAGGGGGGCAGGGGAGCAGAGGAGCAGAAATTCTCGCCAGTCCCCAGTCCCCAATCCCCAATCCCCAGTCCCCAGTCCCCAATCCCCGCCTCTATAAAACTGGCGACTTAGCCCAATATCTACCCGATGGGAATATCGAGTTTTTGGGACGGATAGACGATTTAGTAAAAATTCGGGGCTTTCGCGTTGAACTGGGAGAAGTTGAAGCCGTTCTGAGCAAACATCCTCAAATTAACCAAGCTGTAGCTAAAGTGCATGGGGAAAGTGCTAGGGAAAAATATTTAGTCGCTTACTTTGTTCCAATTCCGGGAGAGACAATCACAGTCGAACAACTGCGGACTTTCCTTACCAATCAGTTACCAGACTATATGATTCCATCGGCTTTTATAGAAATGGAATCGTTCCCCTTAACACCCAATGGTAAGGTAAACCGTCGCGCTCTACCAGAACCGACAACCAACCGACCGGAATTAGGCCAAACTTTTGTTGAACCGCGTACTCCCACCGAAGAAATTTTGGCTGGGATTTGGAGAGATGTTTTAGGGTTAGAACAAGTTGGCATTTATGATAACTTCTTTGATTTGGGGGGACATTCTTTACTAGCAACTCAGGTTATTGCTTTAACACGTAAAGCATTTGGGATAGAATTACCACTGTTAAGTTTATTTGAATCTCCAGCGATCGCACCTTTAGCCCAAAAAATCGCCACAGCTAAAGCACCAGATCATCAGGAGTTATCTCTAAAACGATTCCCCCCCCAAAACGAACCAATACCAATTTCTTTAACCCAGCTAGAGTTGTGGTTTTTTGACCAATTTTATCCAGGCAATTCCATCTATAACCTGCCTTTGGTCTATCGCATCACAGGTGCGCTTAACCAAAAAGCATTAGAGGAGAGTTTAAGAGAAATTGTCCACCGACATGAGACATTGCGATCGACTTTTCAGGTTAAAAATGGACAAGTTGTCTATGCTGTTATTAATGAGCCTATCTTTGACTTTTCAGTAATTGATCTCCAGCACCTCCCCGAAACTGAGCGCGAAGCTCAAGCCACACAACAGGCTGAACAGGAAATTAAGCATCCTTTCGATTTGGCACGAGGCCCTTTATTACGCAGCAAGCTTTGGCTTTTGGATGAACAAGAGTATCTATTCGTGGCCGTCACCCATCATATTGTTGCTGATGGTTGGTCTTTTAGTGTTCTAACTCAAGAACTGGCAAAAGTTTACGAAGCCTTTTGTGAGGGTAAGCCGTCACCTCTGACTGAGTTACCGATCAAATATACCGACTTTGCTCAATGGCAGAGGCAGTGGTTACAAGGACAAGTCTTAGAGTCTCAGCTTCAGTTTTGGAAAAAGCATTTAGGCACTAATCCGCCAATATTGAAGCTACCAACTGATCATCTCCGTCCACCAGCGCGAACCTTTAAAAGCGCAGGCCAACCGATAATTCTCTCCCAGAAATTAACCGATGCGCTGAAGGTACTGAGTCAACAGGAAGGCGTAACCCTATTTATGACCTTGTTGGCAGCATTCCAAACATTACTCTTCTCTTATACAAGACAGGAAGAGATCATTGTTAGTAGCGCCCTTGCCAATCGCACCAGAGTGGAAACTGAAGGACTGATTGGTTTCTTTGTCAATTTACTGCCATTTTGTACCAACTTAGAAGGAAATCCCAGCTTTCGGGAACTACTTGGCCGAGTACGTGAGGTAGCCTTGGGTGTTTACGCTCATCAAGAAATGCCCCTGATTAAGCTAATAGAAGAACTCCAGCCAGTCAGAGATCCTAGTTACACATTAATAAATCAAGTAATGTTTGTCTTTCAAAATACTCCAGAGGATAACTTACAATTTGCAAATCTCACTTTGAAGGAGCAGTTTATTGCTAGAGATACAAAAGATACCGCAGAGTTTGATTTAGAATTAACACTCGAAGAGACATCAACAGGTATTGAAGGTTTGCTTGTATACAGAATCGATTTATTTGAAGCTGCCACTATTACCAAGATGGTTGATAATTTCCAAACTTTGCTGGAAAAAATAACGACCAATTATAACCAACGTCTGGCTGAACTTATCTTAATATCTGAACCTCCAACGTCGCCCGCTAAAACTATTATCTCCCCAATATCGAGGGATTTTGTTACACCTCAAAATTCTATCGAAGAAGTTGTGTTAACTATCTGGAAAGAAATTTTAGGGATAGAGCAAATTAGCACTCAAGACAACTTTTTTGAACTGGGAGGGCATTCTGCTCAAACTCTTGAAGTTATATGCAAACTACAGTCAGCTTTCCCAGTAGAACTGCCGTTGATCTACCTGTTTGAAAAACCTACTGTATTTCAGCTAGCAGCAGCCATCCAAGACCAATTAAACAGTTAATAGGTTGATATCTGGTTTTTCAATTGTTATTGTCAACGTAGAGATGAACAACATGGAAATTACAAAAAATCATCAAATAATTGAGAATGCCAGGCCTAGTATTAGTGAAGTTACTCAAATATCTAACGAAGAACTTCGTATATTGCATGAAATTCCTACATTTAGACCGATTGTTCAAACATTCGTTGTCATTAGTACATATTTCATCGTATCAGCTATTGGGTTTTGGTTGAATAACTGGGCAGTGTGGTTATTAGTCTGGTTTGTTCAAGGATTTTTATTTGTCTGTTTTTTTGCGGCAATACATTATTGCTCTCACTATAGTTTGTATAAGTCAAAAAATACTAACCGATTCATGGGGACTTTCTTATCATTAGTATTATTGATGAACTTTTCATTTCACAAATATATTCATATTGGACATCATAGAGAAGCAAAAATTAAAGGTAAAATCGTAGGAGATACCTCAGCATGGCAAACCTTTCCTAATATTAAGACCTATCTCCTGGCCTTGACATATTTTTATCCTCTTGCCGTATGCAAGAATTGGTGGGTTGTTACCAAAGATTTATATTTAGAATCTTTGAAAACACATACTGAAGAGGAATCAGTCTTACCAACTAGCTTTTATTTGAGCTATTTTAAAACACCAGAACAACGCCAATTTGTCTTACAAAATAATTGGCTACTATTGGGTTGGGTTTTATTAATGGCAGGATTAACCGTAATTTTTCCTCGGACTTTATTCTTTGGTTACTGGATACCATTAATAACGTTTGCTTCTCCATTCGGGTTTATTTTCAGCATTACAGATCACTATGGCTGTGAGTCTGACTTAAACCACAACCTATGGAATGATACACGAACAATGATTTCTAACCCGATAATTAGGTTTTATTACTGGAATAATAATTACCATGTAGAGCATCATATCTACCCAAGTATGCCACCGTGTAACTACTCCAAGATACATGAGTTAATTCAACCTCACCTGCAATATCTGGAAAAATCATACTTGATGTTTCATCTCAAAGTAATGCTGGGTTTGATTTCGGCAAAAAGTCATTAATGAATCGCTCTTATCAAAACACATTTATGATGCAATATCGTAGATTTGGGCGTACAGAATTACCAATGCCAGTGTTTTCTTGCGGCGGAATGCGCTACATATATACTGAATCTGAAGAACTTACTCAAGATAAAATTCCCGATGAAAATCAACGGAATCTAGAAGCTACTATTCGCCGTTCTTTAGAAGTCGGCATCAATCACATCGAAACTGCCCGAATGTATGGGACTTCTGAGATGCAATTAGGAGCGATTTTACCTAAATTGCCTAGAGAAAAAATTATTGTGCAAACTAAGGTTGCTCCTACATCTAACTCTGGAGACTTCCGCCGTTTGTTTGAGCAATCTTTGGCTTTGTTAAAGCTAGATTACGTTGATTTATTAACACTGCATGGCATTAATTATGACCAACAATTTGAAGATAGTATTCGTCCCAATGGTTGTTTTGATGTAGCGCGACAATTGCAATCTCAGGGTAAGGTAAAGTTTATTGGTTTTTCTACCCACGCGCCAACAGACTTAATTATCAAAACCATTGAAACCAATCAATTTGATTATGTAAATCTCCATTGGTACTACATTAATCAATTTAATTGGCCTGCTATTGAAGCCGCCACACGTCACGACATGGGGGTGTTTATCATTAGCCCATCAGACAAAGGTGGTATGCTCTATAAGCCTCCACAAAAGTTATTGGACTTGTGCTATCCACTGAGTCCGATGATGTTTAACGATCTCTTTTGTTTGAGCCATCCTCAAGTACATACTCTCAGCTTGGGCGCATCTAGACCATCAGATTTTGACGAACACTTGAAGGTTATAGAACTTTTAGATCGAGCAGATGAAATTTTACCACCAATTTTAAACCGTTTGGAAAAAGCAGCGATCGCCACATTAGGCAAAGACTGGTACTGTAACTGGCATATAGGTTTACCCAGATATCCAGAAACCCCTGGCGAGATTAATATTCCAGTTATTTTATGGTTGCGAAATTTAGCGATCGCTTTTGATATGTGGGAATATGCCACAAGGCGCTACAACCACTTAAATAATGCCGATCCTTGGTTTCCTGGCGTGACAGCAGAACGAGTTAGACAATTCGATCTGGGCGATTGTCTGCGTCATAGTCCCTATGCTGACAAAATACCAGCTTTATTAGAAGATGCCCATAGGTTGTTATCTCAACCTGGTCAAGAATAAATTGCGGAGTAGTTTCACGATGTCATATTATAAGTTTTTAAAAAATAATAAAAAATATACTTTAATTCGTCATCGTTGGCTAGTAATTTTGCTGGCTTTAATAACTGCGATCGCAATAATTATTTCTAATCAAATTAACTTAAAAAATCAAGCAACAGCAATATCTCAAGTTATTGTCTCCTTCCCAATTGAACCCACAACTTTTAATCCAGCTTTAATCGTAGAATCAGCTTATACTTTAAACTATACTTATGAGGGGCTAGTTAAAGAAAATGGACGAGGAGAAATTGAACCTAGTCTTGCTGAATCTTGGCAAACTTCTCCAGATAAAAAACAAGTAATTTACACCCTCAGAAAAGGCCTAAAATGGTCAGATGGAAAGCCACTAACTGCTGAAGATGTGGTTTTTACCTACAATGAAATTTATAATAATTCAGCCATTCCTACTTATGCTAAAGACTTCTTCATAATTGGCAAAAATCGTACCTTTCCTACTGTTCGGAAACTTGATGATTTGCGAGTTGAATTTAGATTACCTGAACCATTTGCGCCATTTATCCGGGCTACAAAACTGGAAATTTTACCAGCCCATATTTTCCGAGAAAGCGTCAAAATAAAAGACCAGGAAGGCAGACCTAAATTTATGTCTACTTGGGGGATTGATACTCCACCAAAAAATATTATTGTTAACGGCCCTTATACAATAGAATCTTATACTCCCAGCCAGCGAATAATTTTCCGAAAAAATCCTTATTACTGGCGTAAAGATGCTCAAGGCAATTCGCAACCTTATATCGAGCGTGTGATTGGGGAAATTATTCCTAGTCAAGATACTTCTTTAATCCAATTCCGTTCTGGAGGATTGGATTACGTCAGCGTTAATACCAATTATTTTTCATTATTAAAACATGAAGAAGGCAAAGGAAAGTTTACTATCTATAATGGCGGTCTTTTTATAGGGTCAACTGCTATTACTTTTAATCTCAACAAAGGTAGTAGGAATGGTCAACCACTGGTCGATCCCATCAAGTCTCGTTGGTTTAATACAGTGGAATTTAGACAAGCAATTGCCTATGTAATTAATCGCCAACAAATACTTAACAATATCTATAAGGGATTGGGTCAACTGCAAAATTCACCGATTGCTGTACAGAGCAAGTATTATTTACCCGTCCAAGCAGGTTTAAAGGTCTATGAATACAATCTTCAAAAAGCGAAAGAATTACTGCTCAAAGCAGGTTTTAAATACAACAACCAAGGTCAGTTATTAGACGAGCAAGGAAATCTTGTCCGCTTTAGCCTCATGACGAATGCTAACAATAATATATTGCAGGCAATGGGAGTACTCATCAAACAAAATTTGAGTGATGTTGGCATAACTGTTGATTTCAATCCTGTAGCTACTAGTATTTTTATCAACAAACTAACTCAAACTTTCGATTGGGAGTGTCAAGTGCTTGAAGTTGCTGTCGGTCAAGAACCGAATGATTGGGCTAATGTTTGGTTGCCTGAAACTGGTTGGCACTTTTTTAATCAAAAATCCCAAGCAGGACAAACGCCGATAACGGGGCGACAGGTAGCAGATTGGGAACAGAAAATAGGTGATTTATACATTCAAGCAGCCTCTGAGGTGGATGAAGCAAAGCGTAAAGCTATCTATGCAGAAACCCAACAAATTACTCAGGAGTATCTGCCATTTATTTATCTAGTTAACCCTTTATCAATGGTGGCAGTACGAAATCGTATCCAGGGTATTCAACACTCTGCCCTCATAGGAACATTTTGGAACTCCTACGACCTGAAACTGACTGAAGATTAGCTAAAGAGGATATCGTTTGTATGCAAATTCCTATCATTGACTTCAATCCTTTTATTAATGGTGACACAGTTGCAAAAGAAGCTGTCGCTACACAAATTTCTCTTGCTATTCATGAGGTCGGATGTTTCTACCTCAAAAATTATGGTATTTCTAAGACTCTAATTACTCAAGTCTTTTCACAAGCCGAGTGCTTTTTTGCACTACCGGAGAATGAAAAAGAACAAGTATCTTTCTTTCCAGATCGTAATCTTCGCGGATATCATAATTTTAAAAAGAGTGAAGATAATCACAACGCCAATGAACTAATGACTGAAGGCTTTCATTTTGGTAAAGAAATTTCTCTAGATGAAGTTGGTATTATCGAAGATCCTTTTTTTGAACCGAATAAATGGCCTCATAAGACTAACTTTCGTGAAATGATGATGGAGTTTTTCACGGCTTGTCACGAAAGCGCTCTAAAAGTATTCCAAGCTTTGGCTATTTCCCTAAAATTACCAGAAGACTACTTTACAAATTTATATTCAGAGCAAAATCACGGTATAGTTTGGCATCATTACCCATCTATATATCAGCCTCCAGAACTTGGAAAAGTTTATCTGGCAGAACATACCGACATAGGTACTCTCACATTTTTATTTCAAGATTCAGAAGGATTAGAAGTATATACAAATTCTGGAGAATGGGTTTTAGCGCCCTTCATTCCTGATGCAATTATCGTATTGGTTGCAGATTTAATGCAGCGATGGACGAACGATAAGTTTTGTGCCACACGACATCGAGTTGTAGTTCCAACTCAATCTCACAGTGCTAAACAAAGATACTCATGTGCCTTTTTTACAGGACCCAATTACGATACTTCAATTAACTCCATTCAGACTTGCTTAGATATAGATGAAGTGCCTAAGTATCCACCAATTCTTGCCCATGAATATTTCAAGCAACCCAAATGATAGCCACGGATTAGAGATAATAAATGGACAAATTACAATTGCTAGCAAAGTCAAAACCTCCAACATGGTTAAAAATTTTGGTAATTAGCCTGATGGGGTTAGGTATTTTCTTTCGCTTTACCCATTTGGGGCAAAAAGTATATTGGTATGACGAATTTGCGACATCACTGGCAATATCTGGTCATACGCTAGCTGAGGTTAAACAAGAGGTTTTTAGCAATTGGAGCAATGATGGAGGCGTAATTCCTGTTATTACTTTAGACAAATATCAACACATTAACCCAGATCGAACTGTGGCTGATACAGTTCGCTACTTAATAACTTCAGACCCACAACATCCACCTTTGTATTATGTAATGGTGAGATTATGGGCGCAAGTCTTTGGGGATTTTCCGACGGGAGTTAGGAGTTTATCAGCAGTAATTAGTCTGTTGGTATTTCCTAGTGTGTATTGGCTGTGTTTAGAGTTGTTTGAGTCTTCACTAGTTGGGTGGGTGGGAATGGCCGTAATGGGGATTTCTCCCTTACAGATTTTCTTTGCCCAAGATGCACGAGAATACGGTTTATGGATGGTGACAATTCTAGTATCAAGTGCTGCTTTATTGCGAGCTATTCGCCAGGAAAGTTCCTTGAGTTGGGCTGTGTATGCTCTCACCCTAGCCTTGGGATTCTACACCCATTTATTAACGGCAATGGTTGCGATCGCTCATGTCATATATGTGGTTATTAAGCAAGAGTTTCGCTTCAACAAAACTCTGCGTAATTATTTACTGAGTTCCATAGTAGCTTCCTTGATGTTTTTACCTTGGCTAATGGTAATCATTACCCAGATTCATAAAGCAACAAATCTCTTGTCATGGATCGCATTTAAAACAGATAGTCATTTCGACCTAATTGGGATTTGGCTCAGTCGGATTAGTAGAATATTTTTTGATTTTAATTTGGCTTCTGATGATGCTTGGGTCAATAATTTACCTGCGGAAAGCCCTTTAGCTTATAGTATTCCTACGATAATAGCGAGCTTATTTTTAATTATTTACATAATCATTTTTTTTATAAAATATCTCTCAACGAACGCTAGTTTATTTATTGCTTTATTAGGGGGATTTCCAGGGTTAACATTGCTTTTCTACGATCTAATTTTTGGGGGAATTCGCTCTATTCATTTTCGCTATCAGTTACCGTTATACCTCAGCATCCAAATTGCTGTAGTGTATATTTTAGCTTTCCATCTTTTATTGGCGAAGAACTGGCAGAAAAACTTTTGGAAAGTCATTGTGGTAGGGTTACTCATCTTTGGGCTAGTTTCTGATGTCAGATTTTTTCAGTCTGAAACTTGGTGGCCACAAATAGGTGCTAAGAATTTGCTAGCAATGAGTCAACTTATTAATCAATCTAATAATAATATTTTATTGATAAGTAGCAAAAATGATTATAACTTGGGAGTTATTCTCACCTTAAGTCATAATTTAGAGCCAAAAGTTCGCTTACTTACCATACAAAATGACCAGTTACCAATAATGCCTCAAAACTATAAATCTATCTTCTTTGTTGACGACCTTGAAAATAGTTTAGCCCATCAACTTCAGCAGGATAAAACTAACTCACTTAAATTAGTCTACCCACTTGAAGGATTTTGGCAACTCGACAAAAATCAGAAAACGTGAAGATTACTTATTGTAGCAGTCTCAAATAAAAAACATTAATAGAGTAGAAACTGAATGAAGCAATATCTTGAATATTTTAATATTATTTTTCTGATAGATAAAATCTACTTTTATCTTCATTCGGCGCTTTTTAGTCGGTTTATTCGCTTTGCTGTAGTTGGTTTGAGTGGAGTATTTGTAGACTTGGGGGCATTCTATTTTTTACATAGCTCATTATGTTTGGCGTTAACTATGAGTGCAATGCTTTCCACAGAAATAGCAATTATTAATAATTTTATGTGGAATGATTTATGGACGTTTGGTGATGTGTCTCTCCAACAAAAAATTAGTCAAAAGTTACAACGTTTCGTCAAGTTTAATCTCATTTGTTTGGTTGGGCTTATTTTCAATAGTCTAATTGTAAATTGGCTATTTTATCAATTCCAAGTGAATGAATACATAGCTAAATTGGTAGCGATCGCTTGTGTAACACTTTGGAATTTCTGGCTCAACCTGAAGATGAACTGGCAATTAACAAAGACAGAAGTAGATGTAGTTGTAGATATTTAAGAAAAAATCATGTTAAGACCACTAGTTATGTTTGGTTATAGTTTAATTTTTATAATTACTATAATTTTTTCTTCAGGATTATTGAATGTAATTTTACCCTATTACAAGACTATCCAAAATCTTGGAGAAATCAGTGTTAAATGGCAATACTTGACTGAACACAAGGATGATTATGATGCTATTTTTCTGGGGCCAAGTACTACTTATTTTGGCGTGATCCCGAAATTGTTTGATGAATACCTGACGACAGAGGGGAAGAGTGTAAAATCTTTCAACTTTGGTATAGCAGGTGCAAACGTATCAGAAGTGGATTTTTACTTACAAAAAATTCTGGAGTTAGAACCAGCAAACTTAAAGTGGATATTTCTAGACTGTTCAGTTGACTTATTTACAAACATTGGCTCTACTTCCGCTCAAGAGATATATTGGCATACTCCTCGTAAAACGTTAGAAAATTTCCAATTAATTCTGGAATCATCAATCGATAGTTGGAAAGTCAAAGTTCCATATATATATGCTAACTTTCAAAGCTTTATTTACCGATGGCTAGGAATTGGTCAGCTTTCTACTTTCTGGCAGGAAGCAATATTAAATTTGGATCTATCAAATTCAGATCCATTAGCAAAAGTATCTGAGGATAGGCTCATACAAGAATCGGGATATTACGCAATAGATTGGCAAGAAAAAGCTGAGAAGTGGAAGACTATATTTAGAGCAAATGGTTTGGATACTTATCAAAAGAATCTCAAAAATGAACAAACAAAATTAGCAAATTTAAATTCAGAAAATGCGTTTAACGAGCCATCCACAATATATGGAGCGAAAATGATGAAAAATATTGCTGCCCGGATTGAACAACAGCAAATTAACAACAAGAAAATGGAAGCTATATTTTTTATTCCTCCAATTCTAGAAGCCGATTCCAACCCATCCGCTATTTACAGAGCATATAAATCAGGAGATATCGATACTTTATTTACTTTTAATAATCCCAATGATTTTACTAATCTATATGAACTAGATCGCAGAATTGATAGCGCACATCTAAATTATCAAGGCGCTGAAGAATTCACACTTTTACTGGCATCACAATTTTCCCAGTATTTGAATAATTCTGGAGAAAAACTTATCAGTGGTAAACTTTGAATACCCAGTCACTATTACCTAATCACTAATTAAATATAAATAAATATGGTATTCACAGAATTTAGATTTGTATTTTTCTTCTTGATTGTTTTCTGCATTTATTGGGCTTTGGAGAAACACAATCATCGAAAAATGTGGCTGCTAGTCTGTAGTTATATATTCTATAGTGCTTGGGATTGGCGCTTCCTTTCTTTGCTCTTGCTATCGACAGTTATTGATTACTTTGTCGGTCTAATGCTGTCTAGACCACAGGTTAATGATTTGCAGAGCGCCATATCAGAGCCGGCAATCCTAACAACCGATAATATAGTCGAGAAGAAAAAAAATACAAGTTTTTGGAATTTGGATGCCTTGCTGAATAAGCCACAAAATCAGCAGCAACGCCAAGCATGGTTAATACTTAGTTTAGTAGCAAATCTAGGAATATTAGGGTTTTTTAAGTACTATAATTTCTTCACTGAGTCTGCTGCAAACTTATTAGCTTTTTTGGGTTTACCTATAAACCTGCAAACCCTCAAAATTATTCTGCCAGCAGGCATTAGTTTTTATACTTTTCAAACTTTAAGTTACTCCCTTGATGTCTATCTAGGTAAACTCAAACCTGTTCGGAATTTTTGGGATTTTTCTCTATTTGTAACTTTTTTTCCTCAACTGGTTGCAGGGCCAATTGTCCGTGCATCTACCTTTTTACCTCAACTACTAACCCCAAAAAACTTAAGCGAGGTTGATTTTCGCGGATGTTTAATACTTTTTTTCGTAGGGTATTTCAAGAAAGCCTGCATTTCGGATAATCTTTCGCCTTTAGTAGAACAGTATTTCACGAATCCAGAAAATTATACTTTCTTGAGTTGTTGGATTGCTGTTATTTCTTTCGTCATCCAGGTATACTGCGACTTTTCTGGCTATTCAGATATGGCGATCGCTTCAGCAGGGTTACTTGGATACAAACTACCTCTGAACTTTAATTTTCCCTACCTTTCCGGCAATATCACTGATTTGTGGCAACGTTGGCACATTACCCTCTACAGTTGGTTGCGAGATTATGTTTATATTCCTCTAATGAGAAAGCGACCAAAAGCTGAACGAACAGAACTATTTGGGTATAAAAATCTTCTCATTTTGATGCTTCTGTCAGGACTCTGGCATGGAGCTGCTTGGCACTTTGTAGTTTGGGGTGGATTAAATGGATTCGCTTTAGTTGTTCACAAGCAATGGTTATCTCGGATCGCTCCCTATAAGGGATTGCTAACACTGAGAAAGATGCTAGGTATTCCCTTAACAATGTATTGGTTTTGTGCGTCTGCCATCTTCTTTCGGAGTAACGATCTCAGCAGTGCCATACAAATAGAAAAATCCTTTTTATTCTTGAATTCTCTTGGCTCTCAAAACCTAAATCTCCAAGTTGCATGGATTTTTGTACCTTTAATTATACTCCATTGGGCGACTTATAAAGGTTGGTTTTCCGATTGGTGGCGTAAAATTCCTAGTTGGATTTTTGCTGTTTGCTTTGGGGTTTTAGTTTCAGCAATATTTCGGCTGACAGCAATCAATCCTCAACCTTTTGTCTACTTTCAGTTTTAGTGTTTGATTATTCTTTTACTGTCAAAAGAGTAGTTAATTTTTAACGAACCACAGAGGCACAGAGAACACAGAGGAAGAGAGAAGATAGGTAGTTTATTAATTACGAATTATGATCAAGCTGCAAATAATTAAAAATAAAAATATTGAATCTATTTATCCTCTTTCTCCTATGCAGCAGGGTATGCTTTTTCATACTTTGTATGAGCCAGAATCAGGGGTGTATCTTGAGCAGTTCTGTCTAACGCTCTCTGGAAATCTAGATATTACAGTGCTTCAGCAGGCCTGTGTGCAAGTAATGAAGCGTCACCCAGTTCTGCGTACCCTTGTGGTTTGGGAAAAACAAGAAAAGCCTCTCCAGGTAGTATGTAAACAAGTGGAGTTGCCTTGGCAGAACTATGATTGGTGCTCCTTATCTTTAGCAGAACAAGAAGAGCGTTTAAAAGCTTTCTTACAAGCAGATCGAGTTCAAGGCTTCGTTCTTGACAAAGCTCCACTTATGCGATTTAGCTTAATTCAAATCGCTGATGATATTTACGAATTTGTCTGGAGCTTTCATCACCTGCTGATTGATGGTTGGAGTTGGCCAATTCTCTGCAAAGAAGTTTTTGCATTCTACAATGCCTTACTTAAAGGCAAATATTTATATTTAAATACTCCCCGTCCTTACCGAGATTACATCAATTGGTTACAGCAACAAGATTTAAGAGCAGCAGAAATATTTTGGCGGCAACAACTTCAAGGTTTTACTAACCCTACCCGTTTACAACTAAATCGGGATGAGGCGCAACATTTTCCCCAGTCAAAAACTTACTACGAGCAGCAGTGCTGTTTATCGGCAACTATAACTGCTGCTTTACAATCCCAGGCACAGCAGTATCATCTGACACTTTCGACTTTCGTGCAAGCAGCTTGGGCACTTTTACTCAGTCGCTACACTGATGAGTCTGAGGTAGTATTTGGAGCAACTGTGTCCGGCCGTCCTCCCACTTTATCGGGGGTGGAATCTATGGTGGGACTATTCATTAATACTTTACCAGTCAGGGTGAAAGTTTCAACAGCAACTCCTTTATGGCAATGGCTTAGGAAATTGCAGGCTCAACAGGTAGAGCGATCGCAATATTCTTGGTTTCCATTAGTAGAAATTCAAGCTCTTAGTGAAATTCCCCAAGAATTACCTTTGTTTGAAAGCATCGTGGTGTTTGAGAACTATCCACAAGATCCGTCTTTATCAAATCTAGGTAGCACCATCCAGATTACCAAACGACGAGTCATTGAACAAACCAATTATCCGCTCACAGTCATAGCTGTACCAGGACAAGAGTTATCCCTACGCATTCTTTATGATGGTAGCCGCTTTGATAACGAAACAATTAACCGGATGATGGGACATCTTGTAACTTTGTTAGAGGGTATGGTTACAAATGTCGAGCAGACAGTAGGAGAGATACCCATGCTAACTGCTGCTGAACAGTACCAATTAGTCGAGTGGAATGACACCCAAACAGATTATCCCAATAAATGTATCGCTCAGTTGTTTGAAGAACAGGTGGAACGGACACCGGATGCAGTAGCAGTTTCGTTTCAATCCCAACACCTGACTTACCAGCAGTTAAATTGTCAGGCTAACAAGTTAGCGCACCATCTACAAAAACTTGGGGTAAAACCAGAAGTGCGGGTAGGGATTTGCGTAGAGCGTTCTTTATCGATGGTAGTAGGACTTTTGGCAATCCTCAAAGCTGGTGGTGCTTACGTACCTTTAGATCCGCGATCGCCCCAAGAACGCTTAACTTATATGTTGAGTGATTCTCAAGTGTCGGTGTTGCTGACAGATTCATCAATTACTTTATCTGAGCAACCATTAACAGTAGTTTGCTTAGATACATCGGATTTCTGCCAAAACAGTCAGGAAAATCCTGTTAGTGGAGTGATACCAGAGAACTTGGCTTATGTCATGTATACTTCTGGCTCAACCGGCAAACCCAAAGGTGTAGCCATGAATCACAGTTCTCTGGTGAACCTTTTATATTGGCAAATGGACGAAAGTGCTTTAAGTTGTGCCAAAACTTTGCAATTTGCTTCTATCAGCTTCGATGTCTCTTTTCAAGAAATCTTTTCTACTTGGTGTAACGGTGGAACCTTAGTTTTAATCACCGAAAAAATACAGAAGGATGGGTTTGCATTATTACATTTAATTGCCCAAGAAAAGGTAGAAAGACTATTTTTGCCCTTTGTCGCCCTTCAGCAATTAGCCCATGCTGCCTCTATTACTCAATCCTATCCTGCATCTTTGCGTCAGATTATGACAGCAGGAGAACAGTTACATATTACCCCTGTTTTAGTCAACTTTTTTAAAGAGCTTTCTGGTTGTACGCTCCAAAATCAGTATGGGCCGACGGAGAGCCATGTGGTAACAAGTTTTACCTTAAAAGATGTGGCAAGCAGTTGGTCGCCACTTCCGCCTATTGGTCGGGCGATCGCAAATACGCAAATCTACATCCTTGACCGCCATCTGCAACCATTACCAATTGGAGTTCCTGGAGAACTATATATCGGCGGTGTTGCGATCGCTAGAAGTTATATTAATTCCCCGGAATTGACGGCTGAGAAATTCATTGTGAAGGATGGGAATCGTTTGTATAAGACAGGCGATCGCGCTCGATATTTATCTGATGGCAACATCGAATTTCTCGGTCGAATTGACAATCAAGTGAAGGTGCGGGGTTTTCGCATTGAACTGGGAGAAATTGAAACCGTACTCGCCGCACACCCCCAGGTAAAAGAAGCAGTAGTTATCGCCAGAGAAGATGAACCAGGAAACAAGCGTCTAGTCGCCTACATTGTCCCCAAACAACACTTAGACACCAGCGAACTGCTTTGTTACCTCAAACAAAAGTTACCCGAATATATGCTACCTTCTGCTTTTGTAAAGTTGCTGGATGCTCTACCTCTAACCCCCAGTGGTAAAATAGAGCGCCGCGCTTTACCAGCACCTTTGAGTCGGGAAACACGGAACATCTCTACAGACTTGATTCCACCCCGTACTGCAACTGAAGAGGTTTTGACAGGAATCTGGAGCGATGTTTTAGGGCTAGAAAAAGTTGGTATCCACGACAACTTCTTTGCATTAGGAGGGCATTCCCTATCAGCAATGCAAGTCATTGCTCGGTTGCGAGAAACTTTCAAAGTAGAGTTACCTATAAGCTGTCTGTTTGATTACCCGACAGTAGTCGAGCTAAATCGGCAAATTTCAGAATACCGCCAAAAAGAGGCAGGGGAGCAGGGGAGTAGGGGAGCAGGGGAGCGGGGGAGCAGGGGAGAAATAATCATTCTTTCTCATCCCCCTCTGCCCTCTTGTAAAAATGACTTGACCCCATCTCTTAAACCAGTACCTCGAAATACAAAAGAGTTGCCAATTTCTTTGACTCAGCTTGAGTTTTGGATATTAGCTCAATTGCATCCGGGTATTCCCGTCTATAATATTCCACTGGCTTATCGCTTGACGGGTTTACTCAACGTCACTGCTTTAGCACAAAGCCTCGTGGAAATTGTCCGTCGTCACGAAGCTTTGCGAACTACTTTTGCGATCGCAGATCGGCAAGTGATTCAGAAAATTGCTCAACAGCCCATATTGCCATTTTCGGTAGTAGATTTGCGAAAACTTTCTGAATCTAAAACTGAGCGAAAAGCTCTGGCTCAAAAATTTATCACTGAGGAAAAAAACCAGCCTTTCGATCTAGAACAAGAACCTTTGTTACGCATCAAGCTACTGCGGCTCTCTGATGCCGAGCATTTACTAATAATAACTATCCATCATCTGGTTTGTGATGGTTGGTCTGTGGGTGTGTTTTTACAGGAGCTAACAAAATTATACGCAGCATTTTGTCATGGTCAGTCCTCACCGCTTCCTGATTTACCCATCCAATATGCTGACTTTGCCCATTGGCAACAGCAGTGGGTTGCTCGTCCTGCTTTTGTGTCTGACCTTAACTACTGGAAGCAGCAACTAGGCAATAGCAAACTTTTACTACAGTTACCTACTGACCGTCCGCGTTTACCAGTACGAACTTTTGAGGGTGCAAGTCAAACTTTCATCATCCCTAAGAGCCTAACAAATGCTCTTAAACATCTGAGCCAACAGCACAATGTAACTCTATTCGTGACTCTGTTAACAGCCTTTAAAATAGTGCTATTTTATTACACCGGGCAGTCAGATATTATTGTGGGCACTCCCTTTGCCAATCGCCAGCAATTGGAAACTAAAGGGCTTATTGGATGCTTCATCAACACATTACCAATACGTACACATTTGGGAGGTGATCCAAGTTTGAGCGAGTTGCTGTATCAGGTGCGTGGATCTTTTTTAGCAGCCTCCGATCGACAACAAATTCCCTTCGTGAAGTTAGTAGAAGCACTACAGCCAAAACGAGAACCAAGCCATTCTTTGCTATATCAAGTGATGTTTAACTTCTTGCCACCATCAGATTTAAAACTGACAAATTTGACTGTTCATCCCTGGTCAATTGAAAGTAAAACAGCAGAGTTTGATTGGGATATTTATCTTCAACAAACAACATTAGGAAGTATTGAAGGGAAATGGTGCTACAAAATCGATTTGTTTGATGCTTCTACTATTAGTCGTGCGGTAACTCAGTTTCTAGTGTTGCTTGAGTTGCTAATTACTAATCCAGAATGTCGTCTGACTGACCTTTCCTTACTATTTCAGCGCCATAATTCTCAATGCCGTGCAATGTAGGTACATATAAGAGGTTGTTTGAAAAGTGTTTCGCTGTGACTTTAGGCACTTTTAGATCCCCCCTAGCCCTTAAAAAGGGGGGAACCGGAATCAAAGTCCCCCTTAAAAAGGGGGATTTAGGGGGATCTAAAACTTTTGATACCGGCAATAGAACTTTTCAAACATCCTCTAAGAGCAGGGAGCAGGGGCAACAGAACAAGAATAGGTGTAATTAATTCTGTTTAGGTACTTAACTTATATGTCAGATGTACAGATTATGGAAAAAACAAGACTGACTGTTTTGCGGGAAATGCGACTCTTTCTCATTGTTTGGGTAGGACAGTTGATCGCCTTAATTGGTTCGAGTACCACTGCCTTTGCCTTAGATATCTGGGTTTACGATCGCACCGGTTCAGTTACCCAATTTGCTTTAGTTTCTCTGTTCAATACTCTCCCGCTAATCTTAATTTCCCCGATCGCTGGGCCTCTGGTAGATAAGTGGGATCGCCGAAAGACAATGATTATCGCTGATGTCTTGGCGTGTTTGGGAACGATCGCGATCGGCGTTTTATTTGTCATCGGTCGGTTAGAAGTCTGGCACATTTACCTAGCCAATACCTTCACTGCTGTTTTCATGGCTTTTCACACACCTGCTTATACAGCATCAACAGTCTTACTAGTGCCGAAACAGCACCTTAATCGTGCCAATGGGCTAATGAGTCTGATGTTTGGTATTTCCCTAATCATTGCACCAACTCTCGGAGGCGTTTTACTAACCATTGTGCATTTGCAAGGGATTATTTTGTTTCACGTAACGGCTATATTTATTGCTGTTGTTTCCCTGATGCTGGTTCGGTTCCCGGAAGTCAACACAAGTGCTGTTGCAACTGTAAAAAGTTCATTCCTAAGTGAAGCAACTTACGGATTGACATATTTGATCGCTCGACCAGGACTGCTGGGACTAGTATTATTCTCAGCTTCCAGCTTTTATATTGTGGGAGGTATTAATGTCATCACTATCCCGCTAGTCTTAAATTTCGTTTCAGTCAGCTTTTTGGGAACTATTCTTTCGCTATTTGGCATTGCTATTGTAGCAGGTGGCTTGCTTGTCAGCATCTGGGGAGGGCTAGAACGCAACATATATGCCATATACGGGTGTATGCTTTTGAGTGGCGTATTTATTTTCGTCGCCGGTTTGCAACCCTCTCTTGTCATTTTCACTGTTGGTATCTTCTTATTTTTCCTAACACAACCGATCGTTTCCAGTTCCACGCAGTCTGTCATGCAAAATAAAGTAGAACCTAGTGTGCAAGGTAGAGTTTTTGCGATCAAAGGAGCGATTGAAGCAGCCGCTTTCCCTTTAGGCTACATCACGATTGGGCCTTTAGCCGAGAAAGTTTTTGAACCCTTAATGGCTACTAACGGTTTTTTAGCAGGAAGCATCGGACAAATCATCGGTGTTGGGTCAGGTCGTGGGATGGGACTTCTACTGATGATTATGGGAGTCTTGACCATTTTAGAAACCTCTATTGCCTACTTGTACCCTCGCTTACGGTTTGTGGAAGATGAACTGCCTAATGTTAGTAATGCAGTTGCAATGGCTGCTGATACAGCTTCTAGTAAGAATGACACAGTTTCTTTGATATCCTAAATTTGGCGTTGCATAGTGGTGGTTGATTAAAAACTCTACTAATTTGCAATTATTATTTTATTTTCGGAATTTTCGATTTTTGAAAATTGGTAATTGTTAACTTAGTCTATAAATCGGAAAATTTTTGTATCTAGATTCAAGATTTCTACTCTAGATTAAATCCTGTGTTTTTTCATCAGTTAGTATTTTTGTATTTCAATCAAAAAAGATGTTCAGCTTATTTTAGAATATGCAAACCAAAGTTTCTCGCGGTCAATCCTTAAAGAATGATCATTCTCCTCCGGCTTCTAATAATTTTTGGGAGAATGTAAGAGCGATCGTTCAGCCTTACTGGTATCCAACAGAGTCCGGGGAAAGAGTATTTCCAGACGTGATTCGGATATGGGGGATGCTGATTCTCCTGATTTTATTAATAATCGCGCTAGTCGGCGTAACTGCCTTTAATAGCTTCGTTACTCGCTATATAACCGATGTCATTGAAGAGAAAGATTATCCTAACTTTATTAATACGATAGTAGTTTTCGGCGCTGCTCTTGTCTGCATAACACTCTTAAACGGATTTTCTAAACTTGTCAGAAAAAAAATCGCTCTTGATTGGTACAAATGGTTAAATAATCACATACTATCAAAATATTTGAGCAATCGTTCCTATTATAAAATTAACTTTAGAGCCGATGTTGATAACCCAGATCAACGAATATCCCAAGAAATCGAACCCATTACCAGTAATGCTCTGAGTTTTTCAGCTACTTTCCTAGAAAAAGTGCTGGAAATGACTACTTTTTTAGTAATTCTTTGGTCAATTTCCCAATTTATTGCAATTGTTTTGGTTGTTTATACAATCGTAGGCAACTTGATTGCTATTTACTTAGGTCAACAATTGAATAAAATTAATCAAGAAGAACTAGAACTGAAAGCAGAATACAGTTATTCTCTGACTCATGTTCGTAATCACGCTGAATCGATAGCTTTTTTTCAGGGAGAGAAGCAAGAATTTAATATAATTCAACGAAGATTTATTAATCTCCTGAAAAATGTCGAACGCAAGATTAATTGGGAGAACAATCAAGAACTTTTTGACGGAGCATATAAGTCTGCTATCCAAATATTCCCATATCTGGTACTCGCACCTTTATATATGAGCGGTCAAGCTGATTTCGGAGAAGTTGTCCAAGCCAGTGTAGCTTGTAATCAGTTTGCCTCGGCTATGGCAACATTAATTAGAGAATTTGGGACTTCTGGACGATTTTCCAGTTATGTTGAGCGTTTATCTGAGTTTTCAGATGCATTAGAAGCAGTTACCAAACAACCAGAGAATGTCAGTACTATTAAAACAATAGAAGAAAACCGTTTAGCTTTCGAGAATGTCACCTTACAAACGCCAAACTATGAACAGGTAATCGTTGAAAATTTATCACTTTCTGTTCAACCAGGAGAAGGCTTATTGATTGTTGGGCCGAGTGGACGAGGTAAAAGTTCTCTGTTGAGAGCGATCGCAGGTTTGTGGAATGCGGGAACGGGTCGCTTGGTACGACCTCCCTTAAAAGAAGTATTATTCTTACCCCAACGGCCTTATATCATTTTAGGGACTTTGCGCGAACAGTTACTTTATCCTAATACGAATCGTCAAATGACCGACGCAGAACTCAAAGACGTTTTGCAACAAGTAAACTTGCAAAACTTACTAAGTCGAGTTGAAGGCTTTGACACTGAAGTTCCTTGGGAAAATATATTATCGATAGGAGAACAACAACGTCTTGCTTTCGCACGACTGTTAGTTACTCATCCGAGCTTTACTATATTGGATGAAGCAACAAGTGCTTTAGATTTGAAAAATGAAGGAAGTTTATATCAACAGTTACAATCAACGAAAACAACATTTATTAGTGTTGGGCACCGGGAAAGCCTGTTTGATTACCATCAATGGGTTTTAGAACTTGCACAAGATTCCAGTTGGCAACTTGTAACTGTCCAGGATTATCGAAATCAAAAAGCAAGTATAACTAAATTTCCGTCAAATACTCAAATCAAAATAAATGATTCGCCTGAAGACAAAGCGCAAAATGAGTCAAAAATCAGCACAAGCGAAAAACTTACTCATAAGGCAATGAATGAATTAACATCCTATTCACTTAGCACTATTAGAAGCAAGGCAAGCAAAGGAGAATTTATCACTACTAAGGACGGCATTATTTATCGCTATGATAAAGATCCCAATGTTTTGAAATGGGTTTTAGTTTAGCCGTCACTCATACTTTTTGAAATTGTAAATTATTTCCATTGGGAGATTAAAGCGTCCTAGTCCAAGCTGCGACTGTAAATCCCAAGTAAAAGAAAGTGACAAAGAAGCAGAGCGAAAAGTCTGCCAACATTCAAACTACCCAACCAAAGGGTGAGAATGCTGAAACAACCCAAACTCAGGAAAGCAAAGTTTCAGCCAATATCCAAAAGCGGGAACAACCGCGAACATAAACTCAGGAGCGATCGCTAAAAACTATGAATACGAAAGCTAATGCCAAATATAAAATCCTTGCTATAGATGGTGGTGAGAGTCGGGGCATCATCTCAGCACTAGTACTAGCAGAAATTGAAAAGAGTATTAATTTTATGTGAGTCTCCAACGGAGGCGCACGTTAATTTTTGGGGTGAAATGTTTTGATATCGATTTCGGTTTTCAGTACAGTTGGATCATCTGTGTGTTGAATACGAAAACCTAGTTTTTCACAAACTTTTTGCATACCATAATTGTCAACCAAAATATCAGCAGTGATAGTGCTGAGTTGCTCATCTCGACTGACTTGCAGTAACCTTTGTAGTAACTCGGTTCCTATACCTTGGCACTGATAGCGATCGCACACCACAATAGCAAATTCTGCTTCATTCGTACCATGTATTTTACTTAACCGCCCGACTGCCAATATTTGCCGTGTCTGCGTTTCGGGGTTTTGATATTCTACAACTAGGGCTATTTCGCGATCGTAATCAATAAAGCAGATACGTGTTAGGCGTTCATGGGCTACTCTTGACTGGAGTTTAATTAAGTGAAAATACCTGAAATAAACACTTTGCTCTGAGAGTGTCTTATGAAATTGCACCATCAACGGCTCATCTTCTGGACGGATGGGACGGATGGTAACTGGAGTGCCATCTTTCATCGTCCATTTGCTGACATATTTTGTAGGATATGGTCGAATTGCTAACTTTGGTAGTTCGTTTTGTTTAACATTCGGCTCATGAAGGATAATTCGAGCATCGAGGGCAATTAATTGTTCAGATGAAGCCAGCAACGGGTTAATATCGATTTCCTTAATCCAACGCTGTTCTACAACTAATTGACTAAATACCACCATTAATTGTTCAAGGGCAGCCATATCAACACTTTTGCGTCCCCGGACTCCTTTCAGCGCTTTGTAAATCTGCGTTTGCTCCATCATGCGGCGGGCTAAAGTTGTATTCAGGGGTGGAAGTGCGATCGCGCGATCGTGAAAAACTTCAACTAGTTGTCCCCCTGTGCCAAAAAGCAACACCGGGCCAAACTGTGCATCCAGACTACTGCCAATAATTAGTTCATAACCAGCCATTTTCACCATTGGCTGCACAGTTACACCTAAGAAGAGTGCTGAGTGCTGAGTGCTGAGTAATGAGTAATGAGGGTCGTGTTGTAGTTTATCGTGTAAGGATAATTTAATAGCGTTGTAAGCATGTCGTACAGCTTCAGCATCTCTTAGATTTAATTGCACACCGCCAACATCAGTTTTATGAGTGATTATCTCGGAAAACAGCTTTAAAACAACTGGATAACCAATTTTTTCAGCACATTGAACTGCTTCATCCTCACTTTTAGAAACGCAAGTTGCAACCACCGGAATACCATAAGCAGCTAAAATTTGCTTCGATTCAAACTCTGTAAGAATAGTTCGATGTGTCTGACGTGCTGATTGGATAATTTTTTCCACACAGTTACGGTCTGGTATCCCTGAAGCAGAATCAAGTGCAGGCATTATGGGAGTTTCGTAGATACCGCGCAGGTTATAACTAGACTGCCACATATAACTAAATATTCGAGCAGCAGTATCAGGATAAGGATATGTGGGAATATGGTTGCGATTGAGAATCATCTCACCTGCTGCAATATCCGCTCCTCCCATCCAACTAGCAAGGATGGGTTTACCAGCTATCTGTGCATAAGGTTTCAATTGCTCGGCTGTTTGGGTGGGGTCTGTCATCGCTTGAGGTGTGAGAATCACCAATAAGCCGTCACTATTTGGGTCTTTAGCAGCAATTTCCAACGCTTTGGTATATCGCTGTGGATCAGCGTCGCCCAGAATATCAATTGGGTTGCCGTGACTCCAATGTGCTGGTAATAGTTGATTAAGGGATGCGCTAGTTTCTTCAGAAATTGGTGCAACTTCTCCACCCGCAGCAATCAAAGCATCAGTAGCAAGTACTCCAGGCCCACCTGCGTTAGTCAAAATTGTCAGCCGTGGCCCTTGGGGACGGGGTTGTTTTGCCAGCACCTCTGCCATATCGAACAGGTCAGAGATGCTATTTACGCGCAACACCCCACAACGCCGGAAAGCTGCATCCAGAACTTCATCACTTCCTGTAAGTGCGCCAGTATGGGAAGCTGCTGCTTTAGCTGCGGCTTCAGTCCGACCTGCTTTTATGACAATAATCGGTTTAGTTAAAGCAACTTCCCGCGCTGCTGACAAAAACGATCGCGCATTCCCAATTGATTCCATGTAAATGACAATACTTTTGGTGTGCGGGTCATCACCCAGGTAGTAAATCAAATCTCCCCAACCCACATCCAACATTGAGCCAAGGGAAATAAAGGCGCTAAAACCAACGTTTTCCCGAAAACTCCAATCAAGGATAGCCGTACAAAGCGCTCCACTTTGACTAATGAAGCCGACATTCCCAGGACGCGCCATTGTGCTGGCAAAAGTTGCATTTAAACCTGTGCGTGGACTCATTACACCCAAGCAATTAGGGCCAATAATCCGCATTTTGCCACGCTGCGCTTGCTCAAGTATTTGCTGTTCTAAAGCTACACCCTCAGCACCAGCTTCTTTAAAACCAGCACTAAGGATAATTGCACCTTTGACACCTGCATCCACGCACTCAGCAATAATACCTGGAACTGTTGTTGCGGGGGTGGCAATAACTGCTAAATCCACTTTTTCGGGTACATCAAAGATAGTCGGGTATGCTTTGATTCCTAGGATGCTGTGCCGCTTGGGATTAACAGGGAAAACAGTTCCACCAAAAGGATTGCTAATCAAGTTCCATAGTAGAGTGCGTCCAACACTACCAGCTTTTTCGCTAGCACCAATTACAGCCACACTTTTTGGTGCAAAGATCGCATCAAGGGGATTTGCTTTCTCAGTTCGCAAAATATCATAGGCGCGATTGCTGGATGATTGGATAGGTTTTTGCATGAGTTGCTACTACCTGTGGTGGAAATATATTTTAAAGAAGTAAGCTAAAATTTTCGTCTATAATTTGGGTAATTTTTTGTAAAGCGATCGCTACTCCAATTTCAGCAAATGGTGATAAGTAGCAACCTAATTCAAAATTTACTCCTGGTACTTTTATCCACCAAGCTTGTGGAGAACGATTATAAAGGGCTTGAGTGAGAGCTAAGAGCGATCGCGGATCGGCTGTATGTCCGGCAATAATGTTGAAAGATTCAGATGAAAGCGATTGTACTTGCACCTGGGAACTTTCAGAGGTGAAACAAGCATCGATAAAGATTGCCAAATCAGCATGGGCTAAAGCTTCAGCAAGTTCAGGGGTGAGTTGATGGACAGCCAGAGATTTCACGTTTGATAGATGCAACGCCTTAGCTACTCGTTGCCCAATGCCATCGTCACTACGCAACTCATTACCGTAACCAATTGCGTAGGCGTAGCCCGTCGTAGACATCGCTTCCGGCAGAGCATAGCCCATCGCATTAGAATTCATATTTTTAGCTGTCCAACACTATTTTAAAGTTAGATAAAAAACTTGAGAAACTTGTGAGGAGATAGAGAAACTTGGAAGTAATGCTCACAATTTCCTCAGATTGTTGACATATAAATAAAACTGTGAGGCAATATTACATTCCCTAATATGACTTAACCTGAAGTGAATTCGACGGCTCATATAGTATCTGTCTACTTAGCTGAATCAAAAGACCTCTCCCTGATTTTACTACGCAAAACCTTCCCTCTCCGACTCGGAGAGGGACAGACTTGAACTTTAGTTCAAGGCAGGGAGAGGTTCATTGCAAGCTCACGTTAGCCTGAGATTTTTGACGCAACATCCCCCAGTTCCCTGATACTTTCTGCTTTTTTGCGGATATGTGAATCTGAGTCCTGACAAAATTTAAGTTGTAATAAACACTGTATTTCCTCACAAGTTCCTCAAATTCTTTTTCTAACTTCAAGATAAAGATGCCCAACTATTGCATTAATTAGCTTGAAAATTTGTGAAGCAAGAAACATAGGTTAAGCAAAAGAGATAGGCATCTGCCAAAAGTAGTGAAAAAATTTTGAACTTGGAATTGCTTAGGAGCTACACACCATGAGTACCATTGTTCAACCTCAAAGAGAATTTAATTTTTTTGATTTCTGGGATAGTTTTTGTCGCTGGATTACTAGTACAGAAAATCGGATTTACATCGGCTGGTTTGGTGTGTTGGCGATTCCCACCTTGTTGGCTGCCACCACCTGTTTTATTTTGGCTTTTATTGCCGCTCCCAGCGTAGATATGGATGGCATTCGTGAGCCAATCATGGGTTCACTGATGGATGGTAATAACTTAATTACAGCCGCAGTTGTACCGACTTCTGCTGCCATTGGTTTGCACTTTTATCCGATCTGGGACGCGGCATCAATGGATGAATGGCTCTACAATGGTGGGCCATATCAATTGATTGTGCTGCATTTTCTTATTGGTATTTGGTGCTATCTAGGGCGATTTTGGGAACTAAGCTATCGTTTGGGAATGCGCGCCTGGATAGCAATTGCCTATTCTGCACCCGTCATCGCTGCTACTTCCGTTTTGCTGGTTTATCCTATTGGTCAAGGTAGTTTTTCTGATGGTTTACCTTTGGGAATCACTGGAACTTTCCACTTTATGTTGGCTTTCCAAGGTGATCACAATATCCTTATGCACCCGTTTCACATGTTGGGTGTAGCAGGTATATTCAGTGGCGCACTATTTAGTTCTTTACATGGTTCTTTGGTGACTTCAACACTCATTCGAAAGACCGATGACAATGAATCAATTAATGCCGGATATAAGTTGGGTCAGAAGAAATTTACCTACAAGTACCTAGCAGGACACTCTAGCTTTTTGGGACGATTATTGATTCCTCTCTTTGCTAGTAAAAATCATCGTGCTTTCCATTTATTATTAGCAGCATTCCCAACGATAGGTATTTGGTTTGCAGCGATGGGTGTATGTTCGATGGCGTTTAATATCAATGGATTGAACTTTAATCATTCCATCTTAGATAGTCGGGGTGAAGTAATTAGAACCAACGCTGATATCCTGAACCGTGCCAATCTGGGGATAAATGCAATGCACGCTCCTAACGTCCATAATTTCCCTTTAGTTTTGTCTAGTGGTCAACCTATTCCAGTTAGTTAAAGATTGCATCAATCCATTTTTATAGTGGTTTTTAACCTGCCTGTAATTCTTCTAGTATTAGTCAATATTGCAGGCAGGTTTTTCATCAGAATAATTTTGAATGCGGTACTAAAAAGTCAAGTGATCTATCTTTTTCCTTGCTTTCATGTCAAGGTGAATTTTGGGTATTTATTTCTCCAGAGGTGTTAGTTTTAAAGGATACAATGGCTCAGATCCATTTAATTGCCAAATTCTAAATACCAATACAGCAGCTACAGTTAGCCATACACAAGAAAATGATAAAGTCATTCCCGCTACAGAATTAGTTTGCCAATAAATTGCCGTCACTACTACAGCAGATAACCAAGGGCCTAAAATAACTACAGGAACAGCAGCACCTAATCTCCGTTCTACAGTAAAAATCGTATTCCAAGTATCCCCTAAAGCCAGATGTACCACAAACAAAATTAAAGGCAGCACTAAAAATTGATGATTCATTTGCTGCCAAACCAATACAGAAGAAATTACCCGCAAAACGGCAATTATCATCCAAACTATGGGAAATACTAAAGGTGGAGGAGACCATCTTGGTCTAATTACCTGGTCATAAGTCTGGCGAGAACGGGTATTATCTAAAAGAGAAAAAATCCGTGAACGGATACTTAAGAGAGCAAAAAATAATCCAGTCAATAAAGTGCTAAACCAACTAGGAAAAGAAGAATTGCTATCAATTAACATTACTAATTTTTCCATTCCTAGTAAGACGAGAATCATAACTACTATTTGTAGAATAGTTCCTAGCGTATAAACTAAAATTGCTCTGATATCTAGTTCTTGTGTAGTAGCTATTGATGTATCTCGATACTGTTGTTGATTCCCAGCTTTTACCCCCATCACTGTATTGACAAACTGTTCAAGCATTCCACTATTATTGGATTTATTCATAATTAAGAGATTGTGCCTAGTTTGTAATTAGTAACAATAGGTGATTATATCGCTATTCCATTACTCTAGGCAGAAGAAAATAAGAAATCTTTAGATTCAGAAGTATCTGCGATAAAATCTCGCATTCGATTCATTAATTCAGTTATCGAAACAGATTCAGGAGTAAGGAGCGAGAATTCAGAATAGATTAATCTCGCCAAACTTCATTTACAATATTCCCATCTGTCCCAACTAATTGAATATGCAAAGGCATTTGTCCTGCGGCATGAGTTGAACAACTCAAACAAGGATCAAAGGCTCTGATTCCCGCTTCAACGCGGTTTAACATCCCTTCAGCAATTTCTGAACCGTGAATAAAATGTCGGGCAATTTGCGCGACTGTGCGATTCATTGCCAAATTGTTCTGACCTGTGGCAATTACTAAATTTACTTTCTGAAGTAACCCATTTTCATCAACTTGATAATGGTGAAATAATGTACCGCGTGGTGCTTCACTTACACCTACTCCTTCTAATTGGTTGATGCCAGCATCAGCACGTAATTTTTTAGACATTAAATCTGGGTCATCTATTATAATTTCTATGCGTTCAATGCAAGCCAGAATTTCAATTAACCGGGCGTAGTGATAGAAAAATGATGAAGTGACAGTGCCTTGACCTCTGTCTCTAAATTCTCTCAATTCTGTATCAGCTAAAGGCGTACCAATATGACTGCAAACATTCAGACGTGCTAGCGGCCCTACCCGATAAATACCACTATCTAAACGACAATGGTCGCTCTGGTCAGGATAACCTAAAGGGCGATAGTAAGGAGACTTTAAATAGGAATCTGGTTGAACTGCTTCACCAATAAATTCTTGATAATGAGTTGCATCGAGTTTATCAGCAATAATATTTCCCGCGCTATCTACAAAACGAATATGTCCGTCGTAGTTCTCCCACAAACCATCAGGAGTGACTAAACCCATAAATAAACTAGGAAAATTCCCGAAGGTTTGCACTTCTCTTTGATAATCATTGAGTAAGTCTTTAAATTTACCCAGTGCATATAATATTGTGGTGCGTGCTTCTGGGATGCGGTTTTGAATATGGGTGCGTCCTTCTATCGATAAGGGTTCGCGGACACCACCAGGAACCGCCCATGATGGATGTATCTTTCGCCCTCCCAATTGTTCAATAATCTCTTGTCCAAATTGACGTAAGCGAATTCCGCCACGCGCTAGTTCTGGTTCGGCTGCAATTAAGCCAAATACATTGCGTTTTTGGGGGTCGCTATCCATCCCTAATAATAAATCTGGGGCGCTGAGGTGGAAGAAACTTAGGGCGTGGGATTGGATAATTTGTCCCAAGTTCATCAAACGGCGCAATTTTTCCGCAGCTTTGGGAATTATAACAGCAAGGATGCGATCGCCTGCCTTTGCTGATGCTAACAAATGGCTTACCGGACAAATGCCACAAATTCGCGCCGTAATTCCTGGCATTTCCCAAAGCGGGCGACCCTCGCAGAACTTTTCAAAACCACGAAATTCTGTGACATGAAAGCGAGCATCGCTCACTTGTCCTGTATCATCCAGATAAATACTGATTTTGGCGTGTCCTTCAATTCGGGTAACTGGGTCGATGATTACTTTTTTCATAACTATCTCAGATCAACCACTAGTAGTTCGCTTTCGTGACTTGGCGGGGTAAAGGGTAAGGGGGAAAGGGTTTAAATCCCTTACCCTTTCCCCAGTCCTCACTTAGCATTTTTGGGTTGGCAGACTACTAGACCAGTTGTCATAAATTCCTTTAGCTTCTGGATATTCATCGCAGTATTCTTCAAAGGCTGTTTTCACGACTTTCTCGGCCCTTTGATGTGCGATTTCGGCTTGTAATTCCTCGATCGCATCCCAAGCAACAGCACATTCTTCTGAATGGATACCTTGGCGATCGCAAATGACACGAGCTTTTTGAATTTCGTCCTGAAGTTGTTGTTCTAGCAGGAAAGTATGGGGTTGCTCAAGAAAGCTACTATTAGCTAGAATGTCAACTAGGGAAATGATACCCAGTAGTTCGCCCTGAATAACGGGCGCTCTCTGCAAATTATGGTCAGCAAATAACCGCGCTACGTATTCTAAGGCAAGTTCAGGATTGACAACGATACAAGGCTTGGTCATCACTTCATGAACACGCACACTAAAGGGATCTTTACCATAAGCAATCACTTTATATACAATATCTTTCTCAGTAATCATGCCGTAGGCATCGTGTTCATGGCGGCGATCTACAACCAGCGCTTTCCAGTCCCTTGCTCTCAAGAGTCTAACTGCTTCAGCCACTGTTGCTGAACTGTGAATTGTAGCAACATCTCTAGTCATAATGTCAGATGCTTTTAACATAATTGCTTCTAAAATTATTTTGTGATTGCCTCTCTTTCAAGTTAGATAAAGAATCTGAGTAACTTGTGAAGTTAACCAAACTTGATAAATTCACGTCCTTTTAACTGTGGTTTTTCTCCCCTTAAGAGCGCTTCTAACACTGCTTTAATCTGAGTTGCGGAGGGTGGACAACCTGGCAAATAAATATCAACTGGCACTACTGTATGCACTGGTATCACCCGATCTAGTAAGGTTGGTACAATGCCAGGCTCATGGGGAATAGCGCCGTGAATATCTGCTGCTTCGATGTAACAACGTTGCAGAACAGGTTCGGCACTACCTAAAGGATTGCGTAAAGCAGTAACATTACCAGTAACAGCACAATCACCAAAAGAGACAAGAATGTGCGATCGCTCTCTGACTATCTGAATCATTTGCAGGTGATCTTCATTAGCAATTGCACCCTCAACTAACACCACATCTACCCCTGGGGGATATTCTTTAGCATCAGCAAAGGGACTGTAAACTAAATCTACTTGTCCTGCTAAATCAATCAGCCATTCATCCAAATCGAGAAAAGACATGTGACAGCCAGAACAGCCGCCTAGCCAAACTGTTGCTAATTTTAAACGAGTCATTTTATTTTTTAAATGAATTTTGACCTTAGAGGTTGTTTGAAAAGTATTTCGCTGTGACTTTAGACACTTTTAGATCCCCCCTAACCCCCAGGGCGAACGCACGGGATTTCTGAAACCCTTGCTGGGCAAGGATCTTGATGAAAAAATAGGCTAAATTAAAAAACGCCAAAACCCTTGCTATTAAAGGATTCTTATACTTTAGATGCGTTTGCCCTGCCCTAACCCCCCTTAAAAAAGGGGGAACCGGAGTCAAAGTCCCCCTTTTTAAGAGGAGCCAGTGCGGTCTTCTCCCAAAGGGAGAGGCTCGCGCCAAGGGGGTTTCCCCATGAGCAACTGGCGTGGATTTAGGGGGATCTAGAATGTTTTGCTACCAAGAAGAGGACTTTTCAAACATCCTCTTAGCACTCAGGACTTTAGTGCAATTTCTTGCCATTCCTGCACAACATATTTTGGGATTGAAAGATTGATGAAGTGTTGTTTACCTACAGGTATACCAATCAACAATTCTTGAGTTGACAATTGAGGCAAAATATTCTTGAAGTCATACTGAGCGATGGTTGGTGCTGGTCAGGGCAAACGCATCTAAAGTATAAGAATCCTTTAATAGCAAGGGTTTTGGCGTTTTTTAATTTAGCCTATTTTTTCATCAAGATCCTTGCCCAGCAAGGGTTTCAGAAATCCCGTGCGTTCGCCCTGTGGTGCTGGTGCTTCATCTGGGAATATATCGGGAGCAGTTAATACTTGGCCTGTATCTGTAGTAATCTTTAGAGGTAAGGGATGGGGCAATTCCTGAGAACTAGGAAATCCCACCAATCGGAGATTTATTGAAGATATTTTATTGCTATTAGAATTAACTCGCTTAAACAAAATAACTTGCCAATAATTTCCTAATTCATCATTTAATTTTTGCTGTGAGCGATAAAGGATTTCTTCTGGCGTATCTTCTAATTGCATAACAGCAGCAATTACCTGTTGAGATGTGAAGCTTGCTAAACCCAGGTATATATATATTGTTAATATTGCCAGCAATAGGAGCCACCAAAAAATCTTTAGGATGCGGCGTAACATTAGGTTTACCTCGTTGTGCTAATTTATGAACAGAATTCAGGAGTCAGGAGCCAGAATTCAGAATGAATTCTGTACGAAAAAGCGGATAGCCCAGCGTCTCGTAGAGAGCGTCTTGATTCTGACTTCCGAATTCAGAATTCAGAATTCGGAAGTCAGAATTCTTCTTCAAGAACAGTAGCTAAACAAGCCATTGCTGCTTTTCTCTTGCTGTAAGTAGGAAATCAAGCTTGGCGCGATCGCGTTTCATTTCCCCGACGCTCGAACCTTTGTCAAAAAGCGCACCTGTAGGGCAAGCATTAACGCATTTGCCGCAAGAAGTACAAGTATCTGAGGTTCCCCAAGGCTGATTTAAATCAGTGATCACATGAGAATTTGTCCCTCTACCGGCCATATCCCAAGTGTGCGCTCCTTCGATTTCGTCACAAACACGGATGCAACGAGTGCAAAGAACACAACGGTTGTGGTCAACGCCAAAGCGAGCGTGAGAAATATCGACTTTGCGATCGGGGAAATGATAATCTAACCGCACATGATCCATGCCCATCTCAATTGCCAAGTCTTGCAATTCGCAATTACCGTTAGCTACGCAGACCGAGCAAATGTGATTACCTTCAGCAAATAGCATTTCTATAATGGTGCGACGATATTTTTGCAGGCGATCGCTATTTGTTTGGACTTCCATACCCTCAGCAACTTTTGTTACACAAGCAGGTTGGAGTTTATTACTCCCAGCAATTTCTACTAAACAAAGCCGACAAGCGCCAACATCTTCGACTCCTTGCAAGTGGCACAAAGTAGGAATGTGAATCCCTGCATCTTGCACCGCTTGGAGAATAGTTTCTTCCTCACGGGCGCTAATAAGTTTGTCGTTGACTGTTAAAGTTTTGACTGACATTGCCTCTAGCCTCAATCAAAATGAGCCTTTCGCTTCTGAAATGCCCTGAGTCTTGAATTGTAGACAAATAGTTTGAGGAACTTGTGAATAGCTTGGATAGTTTTGTGATCAATTGCTTTCCAAGCTATAGGAATCCGCTTTGATTTTTGTTCGCGCAGCGTGGCAAGGAAAGAAGGGAATAGGCAAGAGGCAATAGGAAAGAAAGCTTTTTGAGTTGTAGGGAGTTTTTTCACGCAATCAAATACGAGTCCTATATCTAGCCTTGAGGTAGCAAAGCAGAAAGTAGCCAGATTTACATATCTGCAACTATTTTGAATTGAATTAAATTATGTCCACTAAGAAATTATTTCCAGGAATTATTCATTAGCGGCACGTTCAAACACTACTGAAAGATTATTGGCTGGCATTTGGTAAATTTGTTTCAAGATGAAATGTTCTGCCCTAGCTGCTGCCACTACATCATCCAAGTTCCGCACGCCCCACTCCTGGTTTTGGGTGTGTAAATATTCGTCAAAAGCTGCATTACTCGCTGCTGTATGTTCTCCACCTTGTTTGAAGGGCCCATATAAATAGAGGATACCTCCTGCTTTTAGGATACGACCTGCCCCTGCCATTAGCCCCAAACAGGCTGACCACGGTGAAATGTGAATCATATTAATATTGACGATCGCAACTATTGGCTCCTTATCAAGCCACTGAGTTACTTCCCCTTTCTCCACTGCCCAAACTGGCTCTCTAACATCTAGCTCAAGCGGTGGATAAACATTATCAGAGGCATTGTGTTCAGTCCATGCACTAATGCTGGCTCGTAACTCTAAATTTGCATCTGTTGGTAGCCACAGGCGAGGACTTAACCTGGATGCAAAAAAGACTGCGTGTTCACCAGTACCACTTGCTATTTCTAAAATAGTGCCACTTTCGGGTAATACCTGCAAAAGTATTTCTAGAATTGCTTCTCGGTTGCGCTCAGTTGCTGGTGCGTATTGTCGTGCGTCTTGTGGTGTCATTCTTATCGTGATATTTTATAATTTTTCTCGCATAGTGCGCTTCCCGATAGTAACAATATAGATGATGTGGCCTATGTCCATTACAGTAATTCTTGACAAAAACGTATCCACAGTTCATGTATTATCACTAGATACGTTCTTTTCGCATTGACGAAACAACTTTGGCAATTACATTTTAAACCTTAAACTTACATACGTGTTTCATGGCTCGCAAAAAATCACTTCCATTACAATCAACTGAAGTAACTCCATTAGCCCTCTCTCAATTACATATCCGCTTGGAGTTTTTAGAAGCAGAACACAAATCGCTACTTAAACAGATTAAGAGAAAGCGAACAGAATTGAATAATTTTGTCGAGCAAATGCGAACTTTTGCCATAGAAATATTTCATCAAGCTAGTCCCCATGTTCAAAAAATGGCTGAGTTAGACCGAGATATCCATGCTCTATTTGATGAAATTTTTACCACTAGAAAGTTTGGCAAACAAACCATCAAAAATATAGAGGCAGTTTACCTTGAACTCCAGTTGACAGGGATTATTAGTCCAAATGCGAATCGCAAACAATTCAATACGGAGTTAAACGAACTATTTAATAATTCCGAATCCGAATCAGATTTTTCAGAGGAAGCGGCTGAAGATAGTCATCAATATTGGCAAGCACAACAGTCTGTGGAATCTCCCTCTGTAGCGAGAACAGAGGATAAGAGAAAAATTCGGGAAACATTTCTCAGATTAGCTGAAATCTTTCACCCTGATAAGACAAGAGACAGCGAGACACAGATATATCATACAGAAATCATGAAATCAATTAATAAAGCTTACCAAGAGGGAGATTTGGCAAGACTTTTAGAAATTGAGCGAATTCAGCAGGTGGGAGAAGTTATTGATCTTAATAACGAGGATGATTTAACTCGCAAATGTCGAACTATAGAGCAGCAAAATCAAATTCTACTCACTCAATATGAAAACTTGAAACTGGAACTACGTTTAGTAAAAAATACTCCAGAAGGAGCTATGGTAAGCGATTCTCGCAAAGCTGCTAAAAAAGGCATTGACTCTATGGCTTTGATGGTAAAAACAATAGAATCTCAAATAAATGTTATTTCTCAAATCCGGGATTTTGTCAAGGACTTTAGAGAGCATAAGATTACTATCAAAGAATTTCTCGGTGGCCCACCAACTCCACACTCCTTAGACGAAGAAATTATGGAAGATATTCTTGAACAGATGTTGTCAGAATTAATGAGATAGTACAGTTTAACTTAACTGACTCCGAAATTTATGAACACTAATAGTTAATAAAACAACGGCAAAACCAAGCAATGCTAGAACATTCAACCACAACACATCTAAGCCAACTCCTTTGAGTAAAATACCTCTAACAATAGTAATGTAATGACGAAGTGGATTAAAGAGAGAGAGAAATTGAAATAAAGGAGGCATGGATTCAATAGGAGATATTGCCCCAGAAGTTTGGATCATTGGTAAATTTATAAAAAAAGATGTGAGTAATACTTGTTGTTGAGAACCGCAAATAGTTGCTAACATAATGCCTAAACTAATTCCCACAAATACATACATACTTGATAAAGCAAGAAAGAGCAGGAAACTCCCACGAAAGGGTAGACTAAATACGACTGTTCCCAAAGTTAAAGCTAGTAGTACATCTCCCATGAGCAGGAATGCTAACGGGATAATTTTAGCTAATAAAATTTCCCAGTTGCTAGAGGGAGTCATTAACAGTTGCTCTAAAGTTCCTGTATCTTTCTCGCGTACAACGGTTACTGCTGATACTAATGTACCGATTAATGTCAGGACTAAACCCATAACTCCTGGTACGAAAAACCAACTACTTGTAAGTCCAGGATTGTAAAGAAAAACGACTTCGGTTGAAACTGGCGGACTGACTTGACCCTGTACCAAACTGAAATTATATTGTTGGATAATCTGATTAACATAGTTAGCAGCAATTCCGGCTGTATTTGCATTCACTCCATCGATAAATACTTGAATTTCTGCTGATTTTTTGGCTAGTTGGCGGGGAAAATTTGGTGGAATTATTAGTCCTACATCTAGCTTACCTTCTTCTACTTGGCGGCTTAAATCTTTTTCACTTGTTGGTACACTTTCTAAGTTAAAAGTGTGATTGGATGTCATTGCTGAAACTAGTTCTCGACTGGCGGAGACATTAGCATAGTCAATTACACCCAGTCGTAAATTATGGACATCCGGGTTAAGTGCAAATCCGTAAAGCAATAATTGTACTGTTGGTGGCACAATTAATAAAACAATCAATTGCCTGTTTCGCAGAATTTGATTAATTTCCTTACGCACTAATGACCACAACGGACTATCAAATAATTGCCAAATATATTTCATATATGATTAAGAGGTTGTTTGAAAAGTGGTTAGCTGTGGTTTTAGGCACTTATTGATCCCCCCTAACCCCCCTTAAAAAAGGGGGGAACCGGAATCAAAGTCACCCTTTTTAAGGGGGATTTAGGGGGATCTAAAACGTTTTGCTAATGACCAATGACTATTGACTAATTTGCATTCGACTTAAAAGCCGACGCGATACGTTGAAAAATACAAATCCCAAAACTGCAAGCATGAGTAAGTCAAACCAAACTCCTGTCCATCCCGTACCACGCACAAAAGCATCACGGGTGATATCAATGAAATAACGGGCAGGAAATACGTTAGGTGTTAGTGAAAGGGGAAAAGGAATATTACTCAGGGGATAAATAAAACCAGATAGCAATAAAGATGTAATAAAACCGACAAGAGAAACAATTTGCACTGCGGAATTTTGGTTACTGCTACGTACCCCTACAAGTAAACCAAAGGAAACACTATCTATTAAAAAGAGTAGAGTTCCTATTAATAAAGTAATCGGGTTATTAATTATGCCGATATGAAAAATTATTGACCCTAATCCCATCACTATTAAAGCTTCTGTAATCGCAATTAGCAGGTAAGCTAGTCCTTTGCCAAGTAACAGTTCGGTTGCACTAATGCTAGAAGCATAGACTTGTAAAATTGTACCTTTTTCTTTTTCACGTACCATTGCGATCGCTGTTAGCAATGAGGGAAAAATCCACAATACTACACCATAGGTTCCTGGTACAATGTACAGCGACTCCAATCTACCAGGGTTAAACCACAAGCGGATTCGTGGTGTAATAATATTTTTATCTGGTAGTAGTCCTTGGTCTTGCATGAAGAAATTAGTGACTCTTTGAATGTTACCTCTAATTACACGAGCATTATTAACATCTGTGGCATCAATTAATACTTGCACCTTTGCATTTCTACCAGCTTGAATATCTCGGCTAAATTGGGGAGGAATAACCACTGCCGCTTTAGCAATACCTCTGTCAATTGCATCCCGTACCGGATTACCACCTGACCATTGCTTAGGTACAAATTGATTGGTAGCATACAACCGCTCAATATAGCTGCTACTCAGGTTTGTGCGGTCAAAATCCTGGACAATCAGGGGAATATCTTTACTTTCTAAACGAATCGCAAACCCAAAAATCAATAGAGTTAAAAATGGCAACAAAAATGCTAAACCTAAAGTTAAGCGATCGCGCCGAAATTGCGCTATCTCCTTCACACATTGGGAAAAAATTCTTTTCATGATTTATTCTCAGTTTTCATGTTCCTAATTCCCTACTGCACGTTCAACGATACCAATAAAAGCATCTTCCAAAGAGAAAGGAATGGGACGCAGAGATTCAATAGTCAGGTGTGCGGATTGTAAAAGCTGAGTTATTTCGGGAATTTCTTTTTCCGGGTGATCAAGAACAACGTGTAAACTATCGGCAAAAATCGAGACACGCCACGAATCAAGATGTTGTTTAAGTATCTTGGAAGCGGCTTGATTTTGGTTAACGATAATTTCTATAAGTTGTCCTGGTTGAGAAGCTTTGATAGAACTAGGTGAACCTTCGGCGGCGATTTCCCCGGCTACCATAAAACTCATACGGTTACACTGTTCAGCTTCTTCTAAATAGTGCGTTGTCACCAAAATAGCTGTACCATTGCGAGCAAAGTCATTAATTAGCTTCCAAAACTGACGACGGGCTAAAGGATCTACCCCGGATGTCGGTTCATCTAGAAATAAAATATCTGGTTCGTGCATTACAGAAGCGCCAAAAGCTACTCGCTGCTTCCAACCACCGGGTAATTGTCCGGTAAGCATCTGTTCTTGTCCCTCTAAGCCACAGGTAGCAATTACCCAATCAATCTTTTCTCGCCTAAGTTTGCGGGGTACGCTGTAAATCCCGCTATAAAATTCTAGGTTTTGCAGAATTGTCAGATCGTCGTAAAGAGTGAATTTCTGGCTCATATAACCGATACGTCGCCGTAAGTCACGACTACGCAGATTTCCTGTTTCACCACCAAGGGAAATGTCACCACCACTAGCTGCTAGTAATCCACACAGCATTTTGATGGTAGTCGTTTTTCCGGCTCCATTCGCACCTAAAAGCCCGAATATTTCGCCATAGCGGACTTCGACATTAACGTTTTTGACTGCTTGGAAGTTACCAAATACACGGTTGAGATTGTGGGCGTAAATAGCGATTTGAGAGGAAGAAGGTGACAGGTGATAGGTAACAGGTGACAGTGTAGAAGAATTTTCTCTTATTTCTTCCTTCTTCCTTTCTTTTCTTTTCCCTCTGTCACCTGTTACCTCTTCCCTGTAACCTTCTTTCTTATTTCCCCCACGAGAACGAGGAAAGGACAAAAATGCTGGTGCTGAACCTTGTTGTCGGAGACGGGTGACAAAGACGTTTTCTAAGGTGGGTTCGCCACGTTCAATACTGGGGTGATGCTGTTGTAGTAGTTGATTTACCTGGGTTTCACCAAGAGTTACATCTTGAACGAGAACATCCAAGCGATCGCCAAATGTCTGCACATCGACTATATTTGTTTGCACATTCTCCAAGAGAATTTTCTCGGCTATCTCTAGATTTGCTGTTCTGACTTCTAGGCGATGTAAGCCTAAATTGGCGCGTAATGCTGCGGGTGTACCAATTTCGTGAATTTGACCGCTATACATTAATGCCACGCGATCGCAGCGTTCGGCTTCATCTAGATAAGGTGTGGCGACAACAATGGTCATCCCATCGGCAGAAAGTTCTGCTAATACATCCCAAAATTCCCGTCGGGAAACTGGATCAACCCCTGTGGTAGGTTCATCTAATAACAGCACTTCCGGCTGGGAAACCAAGGCACAACACAGCGCCAGCTTTTGTTTCATTCCGCCGGAAAGTTGACCCGCCAAGCGATCGCCAAACTGTTCCAAACTCATTAATTTTAAGTATTTCTGGCGGCGTTCCCGCAATAAATTATCACTCACTTGGCGCAATCCCGCCGCATAACGCAAGTTTTCATCAATACTGAGATCCAAGTACAAGGAAAACTGTTGTGTGAGATATCCCGTCCTTAAACGTGCGTCTCTTGCCGGCTGACCAAATACTTGCACTTCTCCCGCCGTCGCTTCCATTACCCCACCTAAGATGTGAAAGGTAGTAGTTTTACCTGCACCATCAGGGCCAATTAACCCAAACATCTCACCCTGATTGACAGTAAAATCAATTCCCCGGACAGCGATTAGTTGTCCATAATGTTTATGTAAATTACTAACTTTAATAGTAGTGGTTGAGTGATTAGATAATTGCAGTGGTTTAGGAGTTGATAATTTCATTTGCTGACCTCTTTACCCTGCAACGCAATCTCTGCATCTGCTGGCATTCCAATTTTGGCACAGGGCAAATCTGAACCAGAGTAGGGATTTTCTGGGTTAAAGCAGCCAGGAGGGTTTTGTAACAGAATACGCACGCCTACTACTTGCCTAACCCGATCTTTTTGGAAGTAGATATTCTCTGGGGTAAAAGAGGCTTGAGGATCAACAGAAATAACTTTGCCCATAAGGGGTTTTTCCGGCGCAGAATCAAGAAAAATTTTGGTGGTTTGTCCTAAGCGCACTTTACCAATATCACCTTCGGGAATAAAACCCCGCAAATACACTGTATTAGGGTCAACTACTGTCAAAATTTTAGTTTGACTACTCACTACAGTCCCGATCTCTGCACTGCGGGCAGTTACTACCCCATCTAAAGGACTAACAACATTTAAATCTTTTTTCGAATCTTCTATTTGGGTCAGAATTTGCTGTTTTGATGCTAAGGCATCTTTTACTTTGGCGTGAGCAGATTTTACCTTTGCTTGGGCAGATTTTAGTTGAGCAAAACTCTGATCTTTTTTTCTGTTTAATGCTTCTATTTGGGCATTGCGAATACCAGGATTGAAACTTGTAGTTTTAGCTTGGGTTAATGCCCCAACAACAGCGCGTAATTGTTCTTGTCCAGCATTTACTGCTGCTTTTCGTGCTTCTAACGTGGCTACTGCTGTGTCAAAGGTAGTTTGTGCTTGGTCAAATTGTTGTTGATTAATAGCACCTTCTGTTACGAGTTTGGCATAGCGATCGCGATTCATTTTCGCTAATTTTACTTCTGCTAGTGCCTGCTTTGTCTGTGCCTGCGCTTGTAATAATTGTGCCTTGGCTGTTGCTACGTTAGATACTGCCTGTTGAACTCGTCCTTGGGTATCTCCTTGGGATTGGTGATAATTAAGTTTTGCTTCACTGATTTGGCTATCAATTTGTTCAATCCCACTTTCTACTTGAGTAGCATCGGAAATTGCTTGCTGTTCATCAGATTGAGCAGATGCAACCCTAGCCTCAGCACCCCGCAGTTGTTCTTTTAGCAGTTGGTCGTTACTGTCATCCAACTTGATTAATTCTTGCCCCTTTTTTACTGCTGCCCCTTCCCGGACTGCAATTGAAACAATTCTTCCCGAACGCTTCACCCCAATTTCAGTTTCGTAACCCTCAATCCTTCCACTCAATTTCAGTATATTTCCTGCTACTTGCCGTTGACTATGCCATAGAAAATAACTAATACCACTTACGATAATCACCAATCCTAACAACAAAATCGGTTTCTTCCGTTTCTGCTTAGATGCTGGCACTGGAACATTTATAATCCCTTCTGGAGATGTCGAGGCAGTCTGAGACATGGTAACAGCCTATATTTTTATCATTAAATATTTACTGGAACTATCATACTAGACTGTATGGTATGATTCTCCAAGAGACAAGAAATATGTAAAAAAATTTACGTCAAGTATGCCCAAAACCTCTGGTTCCCAACCTGAAACTTTATCTCGTTTAAGAGCTTTGACTCAAAAACAGGAGCAAATTTTGCGAGGAGCCATGCAGGTATTCTTGAGGGATGGCTATGCTGGAACCAGTATGGATCGGGTAAGTGCGGAAGCTGGAGTATCTAAGCAGACAATATACAGTCACTTTCAAGATAAAGAAAGATTATTTAAGGCGTTGATCGAAAGGGTAACAATTGCTAGCTTTCAGGGAATTTTTTGTACAGAAGATTTGTATGGTGAGCCAGCGATATTATTGCGTGAAATTGCTGAAGCCTATCTGATAAAAGTTGCCGATAATCCTGACTACTTAGGACTATTCCGCTTGATTATCACCGAGTCGCAACGCTTTCCAGAATTGGCAAAATTATATACTCAAACCGTGATTCAACGGGGACGGCTATTACTGAGCCAGTATTTAGCTTCTCACCCAGAATTAGGCATTACTGACCCAGAAGCAACAGCGCAAATCTTTTTTGGCTCACTGGTATCCTATGTGATGGTACAGGAAATGCTCTATGGCAAAGAAATGATGCCGCTGTCACGCGATCGCATTTTAGATAGTTTAATGAGTTTGGTACTCGCCCATACAAGCAAAGATCACTAAAAGAATTGAAATTGAACTTAGTTTTGAAGTGGCGCAGTCAGTTCAATAAAGAAAAGTGGGAGCGCAGGGATAACCATTTGGGTACAAGAAAGTAAAGCTTAGTGTTAAAGTAGATCCCCTTTAACAGCTATTATTCGGTTTACCGAACCGAGAAATGCGAGTAACCCGTAATATGTTTTTTACTGCCTAATCTGGTGCGGAAATCATCCATTGTTTGGTGAGAATAACCGAATTTACAAACTTGTTATTTCTCAATATTATGGAAATCAAAGCAAGGATTTAAATCCAAAGTTGGTTGAGTCAAAAACTACTACTGATACAAGGGATAAATTAATATGTTATTTCGTTACAACTCTGCACAAGATTTCAACACTTTAGAAAGTTACATCAACGGTCTATTGGGAGACACTAAAGTCCCATCTGCACAGTTTGAAAAAGGCTCTGTCAAAGTTCCGGCTGCTGAACTGCAAGAAACTGATGATGCAATTTATCTGAAGCTAGAACTGCCAGGGCTGGAAGCTAAAGACCTAGATATTCAAGTTACAGAAGATACTGTTCACATTAGCGGTGAACGCAAGTCTGAAACCAAAACCCAAAACAATAGCACTACCAAGAGCGAATTCTACTATGGTAAATTCCAACGTGTAATTCCTCTATCTGCTCGGGTTCAAAATACTAATGTCACCGCAGATTATAAAAACGGTATTTTGAATTTGACACTGCCCAAGTCCGAGCGAGAAAAGAACAAAGCTGTCAAGATTAATCTAGAGCAAACTGCTGTTTAATTGATATTGAGGAAACTACTCTATCTCCAATAATTGATTGAGATAGCTAAAAGCCCAGTTAAAATATGACTGGGCTTTTTTATGGAAAAAAAGTCTGGATTTGATTTTTGTTCGCGCAGCCTGGCGTAGCCATTGAATGAAATCAGATTAAATGTAAAGAATATTTACACAATTAATCTTATTAAATTTAACAGGCTCAAGACCAGCACAACTTAGGGCAAGCGCAGTTTCAGCACCGCCAATTCCAGCATAGATAATAATTACTTTTTTCATAAGTTACCTGTTTATCAACAGACTTTCCCTTATACTTTTTTGTTTCATTTTTTGGGAAAACTCCTCAGTTAACAGTAAACCTATAGCCATAACAAATTCAGATGCACTACCAGCAAGTGTACCTACTGTATCTGATGGCAAAGCATTACCAAAAAAGGAAAGCAATGTTCCTAAAAATAACCAAGGCCATTTCAGTCGGAACCAAATACCAATGCCAATTAGTAGGACAAATATATTAACTACAATCGTGATAATTGGCGGGCCACTCAAGTTGGCAACATGATAGCGTAGAATTCCCGCAAACTCTATTGGAACTAGTTCCAACCCTATATAATGGGTGGCAATATCTATCGCTGCAAGTCCCAATGCAACGATCGCAGATAAAACCCGCATTACTCCATTGGCCCAACCAGCTCCGGCACGGTGAGCGAGTTCAACACCAATCACAATGAATAGCGGTACAACTAAATAATGTAATAGAAAGCGCAGCATACTGAGAGTTTTCAAAAGCTCTCCTGCACCAATCAGACTTCCTATTGAAAGAATGAGATTGTCATAGCTAATGCTCAATAGCACTATAGGCAACACTATCATTGCGAAGCTGGTTGATTGCTGCCACAGACGAATTGCCCAGCCTATTAACACCCATTCGATCAAGGCAAGACTTAGATGTGTTAGGGGATAAATTATTGACATAAGTAATGTATTCATATAGCTTCATATATTCAAAGCACAAATATTGAGTTCTGAAGCTGATTAAAGATAATTTGTACCTGGAATAAAAGCTAGAGCCACTTATTCACAAGATTTGTGGCTGTAATTACGCTTGAAACTGGTTATTTTGTTGAACCTGTAATTTTTAATGCTAATTAGAGAAAAGATTGCCTCCATCGCTGTGCTTCAAAGCTACGATATCAACTAAAAAATTTATTTAATAGTACCCTTGAGGGTACTATTAAGTTGAGTTTTATTTCATGACAGCTTCGATTTTTCTCTTTTCTCTACAAAAAGCTTTCTTACGAAACGCTATATATGCGCTTGAATGCAGTTGTTATACCAATTTAATATGAAGTTGCACATATCTTGATCCCCCTAAATCCCCCTTAAAAAGCAGGGTGGATTAATTGTCGAGAGAGAAAATATAACATAGAAGGATGATTCCTTAAGAAAAAGACTAAAACCAGAGGAAAGTTAGGAATGAATTTAATATCGTGAAGTACGCTCTTTGCGACTAACAGATGATACTTGGAAGGCTCTTGATATTGCTTCGGAATGCTTAGGCTTAACCCGTGCTGACTATTTAGAACACATTGTTAGGCATAACACCAGCCCTTGTATTACACGGGAGAGGGATTTGCATCAGACATCTGATAGTGCAAACGTAAAAGATTCTGTTGGGTTGCTAACGGTAAGAGAACTTGAAATTTTACGTGACCATGTTTTGTTTGAACTGAAGTTAGGTAAGCAAGCTACTGGGTATAAAACTGCTCAGAAGGTTCTCAACCGTTTCATTGCTGAACTAATCGGTTCAGTTTAGCTGTTTGGGGAATTCGCCAACGGTATCCGGTGGGCGGGTACGCCATCGCACTGTAAACCTTGACACTCCTTAAGGGAGTTGTTAGGCGATCGCAAATAAACGCAAATAAACCAGTAAGGGATCTGCGGGTTAATAGTATCCCAACTAGACGGGTTTCGACTGCGCTCAACCCTCAGCCATCGAGAGTTGAGCGCAGTCGAAACTCGGTTTACTGGTACTTTATTTTTACGCAAGTCCCTAATCTGTTTTCAGATAGCAGTTTCCACAGGTTATTAAAGGACATATCGCTCAGTTACTCCCACCCACCATGTATACATAGGAACCCAAATTCTCATCATCCGTACCAATAATCACACCGCCTTCTGCACCGGGAACAAGTTCCATACCTTCAATTTTGTGATAATCAGAGCGGTAAAGAGGAACAAGTTGAGAATTTTGCTGCCATACAATTTTGTGATCACGCAATCCCAGATAACCAGCGACATACACAGCTGACTGAAATGGGCCATCGTCTCCGGCATCATTTGCTGAGGTGATGTACACAATTCCTACAGGGTCTACCTTAATGTCTGATATATGACGTACATTGCCAGATGGAAACGGTACTTTCAGATTGGCAGAACCTGCGAGATTAATTTGATATTTAGCCAAGTCAAACACTCCCCAAAATATAGTTGCTGGTTGTTCATCTTCGCCTCGATGTGCCCAAATAGCAACTAATTTTCCGTCTATATTTTGTAATCCAAATCCTTCAAAATTATTTCCTTGAATAATTTCTGGTAGATTGAATTCTTTGAGAACCAAGATAGTTTGATTGGCAGGGTTTAACCTGATAAAATAAGCTTTGCCAGAACTGCTTAAAGCGATAAAAGAGAATTTTGTTTTCTCAGGAATAGATGTTAAAGCTTCTAAGTCGATGGGCAATTCTATGTTACTTGGCCACTTTAATGGGAAATATTCAAGTTGGTTTTTTCCTTTAATACTAATAATTGCTAAACGGGTTTGATTGGGTTTTTTGTTGTCATGGACGATCAGAAAATCTAGGGTATTGCTTTGCTGCTTTATCAAAGCCATACCACTGATCCCGAAAGGGATACCACCGCGAACTGGTCGCCAATCTTGCGCCCAAACTTGCACAGATATGAGTAACAATGCACTCAAGACTACTATATTTATAATTAACTTGAGAAACCGAGGCATATTAAAAGGGATTGGGCATGGGGTATTGAGCATTGGGTGTGGGGTTAAAAAAACTCTTCCCACTCGCTACACTCCGTAATAGAAGTGTGTTGGTCGATGCCCAATCATATCAAATCCGAAAAATTTTCACCTGCACAAGCAAGTAGTATTCTATCCCTATATTTAGCAGTGTGATTACGTATTTAGTTGGCTTCCGATAGTACTTTCTGTAAAGAAACCAATAATTCGTTGACAGTATAGGGCTTGACCAAAAATGTATTGACACCAATAGCAGCTACTGAACTGAGCTTATTTTCAGACATAAGTCCACTGCTGGCAATAATTCTGACTTTGGGGTTAATTTTTTGCAGGGTACGGATGGCAGTTAAACCATCGAGTGAAGGTAGCATAATATCCATCAGTACGGCACTAATTTTATCCCGGTTTTGAGCGTATACCGCGATCGCTTCAATGCCATCATTGGCAATTAGGGTTTTGTAGTTATGAGTTTCCAGTGATGTTTTGGTAATCTCTTGAATGGCAACTTCATCATCCACAATCAAAATCAATTCTCCATGTCCCGTCTGTGGTGGCAATTCTTCGGGAGTAAATGTTTCCATTCCCTCCACTGCTGGCAAGTAAACCTTAAAGCTAGTGCCACTTCCCACTTCGCTATAGACATTCACAAAACCACCGTGGCTTTTAATAATTCCCAGCACGGTGGAAAGTCCTAACCCTGTGCCTTTTCCAACATCTTTTGTGGTAAAGAATGGCTCGAAAATTCTATCTAAGATTTCTTTAGGAATCCCAACTCCCGTATCGGAGACAGTAATTACTATGTAAGGCCCCTCTTTGGCTTCCAGGTTCATGCGGGCATAATTTTCATCAATCAACAGATTTTCAGCAATAATACTCAAATTACCGCCATTTGGCATTGCATCGCGGGCATTAACGCAGAGGTTCATCAATACTTGGTGTAGTTGGGTGCTATCTCCAGAAACCATCCATAAATCTTGCAGGACATCAGTGCTGATTTGTATGGATCTGGGAAATGTCTCTTTAAGAATCTTGGCAACTTCCACAATCAGATGTCTGAGTTGCAAAGTGATACGCTTTCCTTCTACACCCCGTGCAAAGGACAGCACCTGTTTGACTAAATCAGCCCCGCGTCTAGCGTTGATTTCCAAAATTTCCAGTAGATGGCGAGTCCGCTCATCTGCATCGGGAAATTTGAGTGGTAAGAGTTGCGCTCCTGCCAAAATCGGTGTCAGGATATTGTTGAGGTCGTGAGCAATGCCACTAGCTAGAGTGCCAATACTTTCCAAGCGTTGGGCGCGAAATAATTGGGCTTCTAGATGTTTTTTATCGGTAATATCTGTGTCCACGGTGAGAATCGCTTTAGGTTTTCCTTGTTCGCTGCACACCAAACTCCAGCGACTCGCAACAAGGATTTCTTTACCCATTTTAGTCAGTTTAGTTAACTCGCCCTGCCACTTACCTTTACTAGTAGCTTGTAAAAGAGCCGCTTCGATTTCTGGTGAAGGTTCGTCAAACAAAAGCTCAGTAGCATTTTTGCCCCAAGCTTCTGTAGCTTTCCAGCCGTAAAGTGTTTCTGCGCCTTTGTTCCAGAAAATAATTTGATTGTTTAAATCTCGCACGCAAATGGCATCTGTGGTGACATCTAGTAATGCTGCTTGTTCGCGGATTTTTTCTTCTGCCAATTTGCGTTCGCGTAGCGCAGCTTGTCGTTCGCTAATATCAATACTGGCGCATGTCACGCCGAGAATTTCTTGCGACTCATTCCGCAATGGCTCAACTGTCAAATCGTAATATCGAGTTATATCTTTGATTGTAATTGATACTTCCTCTCGCGTTCCTATACCAGTGGTTAGCACCCCACGTTTAATTGTGGTAAGACGTTGAGCATCTTCACCTGGGATAATATCCAAGTCTTGTTTCCCTAATATTTCCTCAACTGTCAATCCAGATGGCGGATTATAAACCCAGGTGTAGCGTAAATCTATATCTTGGTTGTAGACAAAGATGGGAGAGTTTTTGAGGGCCACCCGAAATCGCTCCTCACTATGGCGCAATGCGTCGTCTGCCCGTTGACGTTCGATGGCATAACGCATGGAACGTACCAGCAAGTCGCCAGTTACTTGCCCTTTCACCAAATAATCCTGCGCTCCTTCTTGCATCGCCCTAATTGCTAGGGTTTCATCATTTATACCCGTCAGCACAATTATGGGAGTAGCTTTAGCCTGATGGTGAGCGATGACAAAGGTTTCTAGCCCCTGGCTATCTGGCAGCGAGAGGTCTAGTAGAATCACATCAAAAATTTCCTTTGCTAAGTAGTTAATTGCTTCCGAAAGCCGCTCAACGGGCATCAAATCAACTACAACTGTGGTAACTTCCTTTAAAAGCTCCTGTAATAAAAAAACATCACCAGGGTTATCTTCTACTAACAAGACTTTAATATTTTTACCTGCCATTTCCACTACTCCGGTGGCAGTTTTACGATCGCAAACCAAAAATTTTCTATTGATTGTACAATTTTAACGAATTGATCGAAATCTACTGGCTTAGTTATATAACAGTTTGCACATAAATTATATGCTTTGAGGATGTCTTCTTCAGCTTGGGAAGTCGTCAGAATTACCACAGGAATTCGCTTGAGCTTTTCATCTCCTTTGATTTCTGCCAGTACCTCCCGCCCATCTTTTCTGGGGAGATTTAAATCGAGCAACACAATATCGGGATGGACTGCCTTAACATATTTTTCTTGTTTTCGCAAGAATGCCATCGCCTCCACACCATCTTCGACGACGTTGAGGTTAATCGAGATTTTACTATCTTCTAGGGCGATGCGTGTAAGTTGGGCATCGCCAGGATTGTCCTCTACTAACAAAACCTCAATAGGCATAATCGCTGTTATAACGCTCACGATTGCTTACCTGCTCTATCTGGAATTGTGAAGTAGAAAGTCGAGCCTTGACCCGGTTTCGATTCAACCCAGATCCTGCCGCCGTGACGTTCTATAATTTTTTTACAAATTGCCAGACCAATTCCAGTACCAGGATACTTGTCTCTACCGTGCAAGCGCTGAAAAATTATAAAAATACGTTCTGCATACTGGGATTCCAAACCAATCCCATTATCACGTATCGAGAATAACCATTCATCTGCCAATGGTATAGAATTTAAACTTTCTTCGTCTGAGTTTGGATTTGGCTTGGCTACCCCAATGTGAATTTGTGGCTGCTGATTCTGGCAAAATTTGATCGCGTTGCCAATCAGGTTTTGAAATACTTGTGTGAGTTGGGTAGTATCAGCCATCACTTCAGGAAGAGAATCGTAAGTGACAATTGCCTGACTATCTGCGATCGCAATTTGGAGATTAGCGATCGCCCGTTGTAAGATTACATCACAATCAACTAATTTAAAGGGCTGTCCACGGGTGCTGACGCGGGAATAGTTCAACAAATCGTTGATTAGGGTCTGCATTCGCCGCGCCCCATCTACTGCGTAGGTGATAAACTGATCGGCATTGGCATCAAGTTGATTTTTGTATCTTCGCTCTAGTAGCTGTAAATAACTTGTTACCATCCGTAACGGCTCTTGTAAGTCATGGGAAGCCACATAAGCAAACTGTTCCAATTCCGCATTAGAACGGACTAGTTCTTGGCTTTGCTGGGTTTCTTTTTCTAATAGTTGCGCTTGAGATAAAGCAATGCCAATTTGGTTGGCTAATTGCTGTAACAACTCCGTCTCAAAGTTATTCCACTTTCGAGGTGCGGCACACTGATGAGCCAGCAACAAGCCCCAAATGCCATCTCTGACGAGAATTGGTACTACGAGATTAGCTCTGACAGCAAACTGCTGAAGAAATTCTCGATGGCATGGTTGAATGTAAGCAGTTTCAATGTCTTCCATAGCACTGACTCTGCCCTGGCGATATCTTTCTATGTATTCTTCTTTAAAGCAGGGGTCAAAAAGATTTTTTCTCAGAATTACAGGCCAACCAGGTAGCACCGCCTCTTGTACTACTGTTCCCGAACCATCAGCTTCCAGTCGAAAAATTAAAACTCGGTCAGCGTTTAATAATTTTTGTACCTCTGTCACTGTGGTTTCGAGAATTTCATCTATTTGTAAAGATTCTCGAATTTTCAGGGTGATTTCTGCAAATAATTGCGATCGCAAATTCTGCCGCTTTAATTCTTCATCTGCCTGCTTGCGATCTGTGATATCTGTATAAGAACCCACCATGCGAACTATATCACCCAATGCGTCCCAAAGTGCTTGTCCTCGATCTAGAATCCATTTATAGCTGCCGTCTTGGCACTGGACTCGATATTCACAGACATAAAACGGTGTTTTCTTGGCAAAGTGGTCTTGGAAGGCTTGAAGTACCCAATCTCGCTCATCGGGGTGGATTCGTTTTATCCATTCGTCCCAACCGTTGGAAACTTCGTGGTCTTTATAACCGAGTATTTCCTTCCACCGAGTTGAGAAGAACACTTCATTAGTCTTAAGGTTCCAATCCCAAATGCCATCATTATTACCATGTAATGCTAATTGCCAACGTTCTTCACTTTCTCGTAGTGCTTCTACTGTTCGCCGCCGTTCAGTAATGTCTTGAAAATAAATAGACAAGCCGTCTTTTGCAGGATAGGCATGGACTTGAAGCCAGCAGTTTAGTGGTGGATAAAACTCCTCAAATTCCACACTCACCTGTTCTAAGATTGCCCTGTGATACTCACGGTAAAATGTTGTGCCGATGATTTCTGGAAACACTTCCCAGATGTTTTTACCCAGAAGCTCATTTTGTTTTTTTCGCAACAGCCGTTCTGCTTGACCATTAATGTAGGTGAATCGCGACTTTTTATCCAGGGCAAAAAACCCATCAGTGATGCTTTCAAGAAGATTATGAATGCGGGTTCTCGCCGCTTCAGACTGGACGCGGGCTGCTTGCTCCTGTGCCATGAGCTTTTCAGTAACTTCAGATACTTCAGTTACATAACGCCTAAGTTCTAGTTGGTCGATTACCAAGCGACTCAGAGCCACAAGCGCCTCTACTTGTTTTTGGCTCAATTCTTTTGGAACTTGGTCAATTACACACAGAGTTCCCAGCATATCTCCCTTGGGAGTAATTAAGGGTACACCTGCATAAAACCGTATGTATGGATAGCCAGTTACTACCGGATTATTTGCTAATTTTTCGTCAGCTAGGGTATCAGGAACCACCACAACGTTACGCCGCTCTTGACAAAGGTAAGATAACCCAATACTCCGAGGCATTTCTGATACATCTAAACCTACTTTTGCCTTAAACCATTGACGGTTTTCATCAATAAAATTTACCAAAGAGATAGAAGTACCACAAATAGATGCTGCTAACTGAGCAAGATTGTCGTAAGCTTCTTCGGGTTCAGTGTCAAGAATTTGATACTGGCGGAGGGCTTCTAGCCGCGCTATTTCTGTATCAATTTGTCCAGCTTTCATTAATTTTTATGAAAAATCTAAATGTAATATTTCAGTCAACAGGATGACTGTCTCAAGAGTAGCTTAACTTTTGTTAACAATTATTAGTCATTTCCCCGCCTTTGGCTGTTCAGGGAATTCTGTTTCAATTTTGTCGTACTTCTACGGCAGGCGGGTACGCCATCGCACTAATCCTAGTGTAAACAAATTTTCTCCGTATTTGACATACTCCCTGGCGTGTTCGCCCTTGGCGTTCCCGTTCGCGCAGCGTCTCCATCAGGAGAAGGGTACGCACTCTTAAGAAGGAGTAATGAGTAATAAGTAATAAGTAAATACCCATTTTTCATCCACTCATTACTCATTACTCCTTACTCATTACTTTAAAGCATTGCGTGAAGCACGGGGTTTCAGACCCATATTTTTGATGACAGCCTTAGCCAGTTAGCTTTAATTGCGCCGACCAACTTAACTGTTAAACCTCTACCAAAACAGCTTCCCGCAGCTTGGCAATTACATCACTCACATTACCTGTGTTCATACGGTAACTCAGAGGATGGGCAATCAACCGCGCCGTGCTTTCATACAGGGTAGCGATTTCAATTAAACCATTTTCGCGCATAGTCCGTCCTGTAGAAACCAAATCCACGATCGCTTCTGACATTCCAGTAATCGGGCCTAATTCCACTGAACCATACAACGGTACGATTTCCACGGGTAAATCTAGACTGTGAAAATATTCACGAGCGCAATTCACATATTTTGAAGCAACTCTACCATGCGGTGGTAAATCTAAAGGCGATCGGTAAGAACTTGATGCTTGTACCGCCACTGACATCCGACAATACCCAAACTGCAAATCTACCAAGTGGGCAACTTGCGGCTGCTTCTCCCGCAGCACATCGTAACCAACAACACCCAGTTGTGCTTGACCATATTCCACATAAACAGGCACATCCTGCGCCCTCACCAACAAAGCTTTTGCAATTCCCTTAGTATCAGGAATTTGAAGTTGGCGAGTTCCTGAATCTAAAAAAGCGCTAAAATCTAATCCCACAGATTGTAGCAAGCGGATGCTATTTTTAAGGAGTTCCCCTTTTGGCAATGCAACAGTCAGCATTCTTTTTCTTAATATCCTTGGCGATCCAGCAGTTGAATAATATCTCTATATGCTTACCACAGCAGCATGAGAATTTTATTAGTTGATGATGAAGTTGAACTAACTGAACCCTTGAGTCGCTTGTTGACTCGTGAGGGTTATATTGTTGATGCCGCTTTCGATGGCACAATTGGCAGCGAATATGCACAAGTAGGCAGTTATGACCTACTAATTTTAGATTGGATGCTGCCAGGAAAAACGGGGTTAGAGATTTGTCAGCAATTGCGACGACAAGGCAAAACCACTCCCGTGTTGTTTCTCACAGCTAAAGATACTCTCGATGACCGCGTACAAGGTTTAGATGCTGGCGCTGATGACTATTTAGTTAAACCTTTTGAACTACGGGAGTTACTAGCTAGAGTCCGGGCTTTATTGCGTCGTTCTGGTTCCCAAACCTATGAAACCACCACCGGACGTTTAACCGTCGCTGATTTAGAACTAGATTGTGAAAATCAAGTCGCCTATCGCCAAGGACGAATAATTGAGCTATCGCAAAAAGAAAGCCAGTTGCTGCAATATTTTATGGAACACACTGGACAACTAATGACTCATGCCCAAATTATGGAAAATTTATGGCAAGAGGAAGAACAACCCAGTAGTAATGTGATTGCAGCATTAATTCGTTTGCTGCGTCGTAAGATTGAGGTAGGTAGAGAAACTGCACTGATTCACACAGTCTACGGCAAAGGCTATCGTTTCGGTGCTTCCTCTGTGGAGTCTGTTTAGCCTGGATTTCTCACAAGTGAGAAATCCAAGGGGTGTGGGAGGTGTGGGAGGTGTGGGAGGATGGGGAAGAAATCTGACCCCGCACACTCCCCACACTCCCCACACTCCCCACACTCCCCACACTCCCCTTCCCTTGCAGGGAAGGGGCTGGGGGTTAGGTCTGTATTTAACTCAACCCAGAAGCGCTATAACTTAGTAGGAAAATCATAGTTTTGCCAAGATTTCTTCCCACTCAGAGGGCGATAGGGGTTGTAACTCTATCTGCATATTAAAACAATCACTAGCTGCGGTGATTAAATCTGCAATAATCTTTTCCACACTCAGACTTTGAGGTAGTTGTACAGTCGTAAAAGATTCTGCACCAAATACTTGAGCAAACAGTTCAGCATCGGGTTGCAAACGGATGGAACCATGTTGCAAAATTGCTCCACTACGTCGCAGTTGAGCGCTACCAATGAGTTTGGCACCATCTGGCAAAACTAAATCTGCACTGGTTGCTGTGCCAAAACAGTTAGGGTTGTGGATGTAACCTCGCCCTTCTTTACCGTAATGTAATTCTACGCCGAGCGATCGCCATCCTTGAATCAAAAACTCACAAATTTTTTCATACACCTGGAGGCGATTACCCATAATTCCAGATGTGATTACGGCGTAAGTTAAATCACCTTGGTGTAATACGGCCCGTCCACCAGTAGGACGTTGCACTAAATCCAATTTCTGCCCTTCCCAAGTCAAATTTTGCCAATATTCAGGGTATTGGCGTTGATGATAGCCAAGAGAAATGGCAGATGGCGACCAGGTATAAAAGCGCAGAGTTGACGGATGCTTTCCAGACTGGTGCTGTTCTAGTAACCAGTTGTCAATGGCCATTTGCACATTACCAGCCGCCTCTAGCAAAGGAATTAGTCGCCACACCTGCTTGCTATACATCTAATACAGTATTAGCCCAATCCAAAATCCAAAATTCCTTAAGTTGCACCAAATTCAGTTTGTAAGGCTTCATCGTTGTTATCAGCGATTGTTGCCACAATGGTAATCAACCGAGACACTTCGCCGGGAGATAACTCCGCTAAGGTGCGTGTTGAGATCACAACCACTCTGTTTTCTATAATACCAAAACGCGCTTCAAAAGTGCTGGAGCAGTTCAACTCCAACAGATAACGCAGCAATCTGGGTTCATCTTTAGCAGGTAAATTTAGCACCGCAGACCAAACCGTTATGGTGTCTTCATCGGTTGTACCGTTGAGTTGGACATATACCTGCACACTTCCATACTTAAACTTCCAGAGATAGCCACCCTCTGGAGTATGGCTAACCATCGCACTATCATCTTGTTCTAAAGAGTCGATGACATTTTCAATCACCTCCAGATGGTTAATGCCTGTCGTCTCGGCGATTAGCTCATTAATGGATTCGTCACTAGTTACGGTTTCTTGGTAGCTTGCCATACAGATTTTTTTCTCGATATACTCGCTGTTTCATCTACACATACTTTATAACTTGTGGAGGCAGTTAGTTTGAGCTTCCTTTTGGGTCTACTTTCCAAATAGCTTGGAATATAGCAAGAATTTTTTCACCTTGGAACTGGTACTTGATTAATTACCGACGCAATTACCGCATCCATTTGTAAACCATCCAGCATTGCTTCTGGTTTCAAAATGAGGCGATGACGCAGCAATGGCGATGCAACTGCTTTTACATCATCTGGCGTGACAAAATCTCTGCCAGCTAACCACGCTAATGCTTGAGATGTCTGCAACCAAGCACCGGCGGCGCGAGGTGATGCACCCAAAGTTAAATCGGGATATTGACGCGATATTCTCACCAAGGCTAACAAATAATCAACGATCGCTTCTGATACTTTAACTTCTTTAACTGCTTGTCGTGCTTGTAAAATGTCGGCTACTGTTGCGATTGGTTTCAAACGGCTAATATCCAAACGCCTTGCTGAAAACCCAGCCTGACGATTGAGTAACATTTGCTTTTCCGCAGCTTGATCTGGGTAATCTACCACTAACTTAAATAAAAATCTATCTAATTGCGCTTCTGGTAAGGGATAAGTCCCCTCAAATTCCAGGGGGTTTTGGGTTGCAATCACCCAAAATAAATCTGGTAAGGGCAAACTTTCACCATCCAGCGTTACCTGCATCTCTTCCATCGCTTCCAGCAATGCTGCTTGTGTCTTGGGAGGAGTACGGTTGATTTCGTCTGCTAACAGTACTTCGGTAAATATTGGCCCTTTTTTCAAAGTGAAATTGCGGCTATTCAAGTCAAAAATATTTGTCCCAGTAATATCTGAAGGTAAAACATCTGGTGTTAGTTGAATTCGGCGAAAATCTCCTTGAATTAACTGCGCTAATACTTTTACCAGGAGAGTTTTACCAGTTCCCGGTACTCCTTCTAAAATTACGTGCCCACCCGCTAGTAGTGCTACTAAAAGTTGTTGTATTAGGCTCGATTGCCCAACAACTACTTGATTAAGACCTTGACCAAGGCGAATTAAGATAGGATGAGTTTCGCTCATTTTTTTGCTTATAAATAATTTACTCAGAAGTACTCAGGCACAGAAATATTATGCACAGTTTCAAAAAAAGAATTACGAATTACGAATTTTCCTAATGCTTCGCCATTTGCCCAACCAGCTTAACAGTTCTCGTTCACTGATGGGTTGTTTGTGGGATTGTAGCTTTAAAACTACATCCAGTTCTGCTGCACTTGTGCCTGTTTTTTCTTTCCAGAAATTGATTAAGGCTTGACGTTCTAAAAGTACTTGTCCTAATCCCAAGGCTTTTTGTAGTTGGAGTTGTTCTTGTTTACCCACCATCTCGACAACAAAGTCGGTGGTATCAGCTTTCTGCAAGACTCCCGCTAAAGCTTGGATATATGCTTCGCTATTATCCGTCACTGGTGTATCTAAAGCCACTGGCTTCCCAAAGCGGCGATTCTGGGCCCAAGTTAGCACCAATAGCAGAATACTTACCTGCACTAATATTGGAAATAAAGGAGTTTTAGCAAAAAAGCTAGATAAATTACCTTCGCTTTCTTTTTTTCTGACATCAGCATCTTTATAACCGTGGATGTATTCATCAACAAATACTGTGTTACTATTTTCGGTTACTAAACTAGCTAAATACTTGAAATTACTTAAATAATCTTGGTAAGCGTTGGCAGCCAAATAAGGAGTAGTAGAAAAAATTACCTTTCCCTGGTTGTAAGTTTTTTCCCAGACAACAGCACCAAAGCGATCGCCTAAATCAACTTGCTTGGAGTTAGCTTTCTGATATCGTCTACGTGTATCAATTTTGATATCGCCTTGAGGAGATTTTTGCATAGTGCTAAACTCTACTTCTGTAACCCGCGCCCCCGCACCCAAAATTACCAAAGTATTCCCTTTTTCTACCCATTCCCGCTCTTGACCATTCAATGCTGTCTCCCTTGGATAGGCGCTTACCTGTAGAAAGGTAACTGGGCTATTTTCTGGCTGAATATCACTAAAAGGTTTTTGCCAACGCTTGATAGAAATTCCTTTCTGTTGCATAAAAGCATACCAAGCACCATATCCATCAGAGGCGCGGTTATAAGTAGAGCCAGTGCTAATTTTTGTATTATTGGGAGCCACTAACAAAGTAAGCAAAACGATCGCAGCTAGTGCGATCGCTCCCATCCAAGCAAGGCGATTTGAACGTTTCATTTTCGACTTTCACAATAATCACTTTGTTTCTGTATCACAAGTGTTAATACTTACTTATTTTTCCGGGAAAGTCAAAAATATCATTACTTTTCTTAAACCTGCATTAAAACACTTGCAGTAATAAAAAATACAAGCTATTTAAATAAAAATACTCTTATTTGGAAGTCGTAAAAAACCCCACCTTTTTTACGGGGTGGGGTTAGTATACTGACTAAGGCTATTTAACCTCACATAATATCATTCAAATTGCACAAGCGATCGCCCCGATACAACAATAAAACCGACAGAATCAAGCCTAATCTGGGGTTGGCTAATTCCTTGGAGAATGGCTGCATTTAAAGCAGTTTCTATCTTCAATTCTTCAGCTAGGGCATTATCCCAGCTTTGTTGGTTTAGACGCAGACGTAATTGCTCTACTCGATTGGCTAATTTCTTTTCGGCGACTTTAGCACAACTTTGGCACAAGTCAATAAAATCGGGACGATTTGAAAGTAATTCCGCAGAAGTGTTACGTACTTGATAGCAGAAATTTTGCCATTTACTAGGGTCAACAAAATCGTCAATAATTCCTAAGCGCTCTTTTGCCAGATTGTAATCTCGTCCTTGATTATTGTTTTTATCTTTATATGAACGTTGCAGAATACTTAAGAGAGCTTTATCTTCAACAACGCGGATTGGCTCATTGCGACCATCAACATAGATAGTTTCTATAATTGGCGGAAATAGAGCATCAACACGTCGTTGCAAGTTTTTGAATTGAGAACTATCGAGTTTGTTATCTAGTAAAACTTGTTTGGCAATTCTTAAATTTGCCTCGACTACATAATTGCATTGAAAACCAAACCACTCTTTCCCTTCTTTCGCATCCCAAGATGAATCGGTGCGCCACATTGCAAAGGCTTCACCTCGGTCATCCCAGTTTATATAGTTCCATAGTGCTTCAACAAATCCTTCCCCAACTCGAAAGAGTTTAATACCAGGATTCTGGTTTGCCACCCTGCGATTATAAGTACCAAATTGGTCTAGGTAACTATCAGCAAAACGGTTTTTTAACTCATTTATGGGAACTAATGTCCGCGTTGAGGGTTGATAACGTCGCATCTCTGATGAGTCGGGGTTATTGAGTCCTCGAAATCCAAGCGCCTCACAAATCCAGCCTTCAATTGCTCGTTTCATTTCTAGATGACAAGCATCGTAATTATCGAGGTCTTGAAAATACTCGGTGGCAATTTCATCGTTAGCGTCAATTTCATCTAGAGCATTTTGTTCGCTAATTTTTGCAATTTCGGCTTCAATTTGCTCTTGAATTGGTGAAATCATCTCTAACAATCCAGCAGCACTTGATTGAAACAAAGCTGTTTCTAATTCTGCAAGTTTATCATCTACATAAAACTGTAAACTCGCAATTGATTGCTGGAAAATACCAAATCCATCTTTTAATACTTGATACCAAGCATTGTGAGGACTATCTTCCAAATAGGGGCCAATCAAAACACAAGATTGAACTCCAATTTTGCTACCAATGCGGTCAAGTCTGCCAAGTCTTTGCTCTAGTTGATTAGGCGACCAAGGAAGGTCAAAATGAATTAACCAATCGGCAAATTGGAGGTTCAGCCCTTCTTCTCCTGAGCGATCGCATACTAGAATAAAGCAGTTTGGATTATTCCTAAACTTATTTAAGCCTTCCTCAACTTTGTCTGGTGATTCTCCAAATTGATGTTTGACGATTGTCTCTGCACCAAAGGTATCAGACAAATACCGGACTATTTCGCCACAACTTTGGGCAAAACTGGTGAATACAATAAATTTGGGCAGAATATCGCCAGTAATTGGTCTTTTGATTCTCTGCTGTATTCTCGTGATGAATTCCTTTTGATTCTTCCGAACGTTTGCGGGAATTTTGAAGTATGTACCTAGCTGATTCAGCAGTACAGTTTTCAAATTTTCCGTCCGTCCTCCATCCTCTTGGGGTTGACGAATAATTTTAAGGAAGGATTGCAGAATCTCTTCTTCCCCTGAGAATTTGGGGGTTGTAGTTAAGACGCGAAGATCATCTTCTTTAAACTCCTGGATGAGTTTAGCATGAGGCTTACCAGTTAAGCGGGCGGTAATTACCTGCTCTAAAATGCCTAACCAAGTACCAGCAGCGAGAAATAACAGCAGAAAAATTCGCTGATATGGCTTTTCAGCAGGAGCAACACTACGCCATTGATTGAGTAGTTCGTGGATATCAGGCGATCGCTCGTCTAAATCATACTCTTCTTTGGGTGTAAAATTGCGGTCAAATATCACATCTTCCACCGCCGCGCGACGGTTGCGAAGCATTCGGCGGTGTAGTCGATAGATATCGCTGACGTGAGTACGAATCGCTTGGACGATTTGGTCTTGCTCTGAAGAATTTGTTTGTAAACAATTTTCTAAATCATCCGCCAGCTTCAAAAAATACTCATCCTCAGCTAAGAGGTTTCGTAGTTGCTGCAAGTTGCTTTTGAGAACAACAGGTTCAGCATCTTCTTTGAAAGAAAGCAGAAGTCTACCAATTTCCTGACGGCTTTCAACTTTGGCACGAAAACCTTCTAAATCACCAATTTTATAGGTTGCTGGGTCGAGCAAGTGCAACATTGCCAAGAAATCTTGCTCATGATTGAGAACAGGAGTGGCAGATAATAAAAGTAAGCGATCGCTTTTATGAGCCAGTTCTTTACAAGTCTGAAAACGCTGGCGCACTGTTGCATCCTTGGAAGTCGCCATTGCTGCGATATGATGAGCTTCATCTAAAATTAAGCAGCCTATCCTCGCTTTCAGGTTGATTTTATGGATATCTTCAACCGCCAGCACCGCTACCCGTTTGCCAAAATGGGAAATGTAAAACTTGTTTTCTAACTCAGTCCGCCATTGTTTGAGTAAATATTGCGGAACTAATACCACTGCACCCTTTTTCGGTTCATCCAAGAGAAATTGACGCAGAATCGCACCAGCTTCGATGGTTTTTCCAAGTCCTACCTCGTCTGCTAGCAAGTAGCGTTGAATTGGGTCTTCCAGTACCCGCCGCACTACTTCAACTTGGTGAGGATAAAGATTAATATTTGCCGAAATCAGTCCTGTCATCCCGCGACTGACAGCGCGTTGCTTAATCAAGGATTTGACGAAAGCCAATCTTTTGTCGTGGAAGTAAGGCGTTTCGTGACCCTTCATCGCTAGAGTTTCGATGGGGTCTGTGTTTGGGAGATTACAACGAACGTAAATGTCTTCTTCAGTAGCGATCGCAGTTTTCTTATCTGGTAAATCAATTTGATACATTTCTGTATCTTCATCCCAAATGAAAACTCTCCCAACTATCCATTTATCCTGAGTTTGGTACTTAATATAGCATCGAGCCTGTGGTTCAAGTCTGACCTCAGAGAGCGAACTTAAAGGTAAAGTTTTTTGAAGACGTTGCCCTATAGAGCAAAAATACTCAACGTTTGCATTGGTATCAGATATTTCCGTAACTTTGCCGATACCCAAAGAGTTATTCTGGGACTGTACCAATAAACCGAGCTTAATCATAGATCCAGTCCCCTGAACACACTAAAAGAACCTTCCAGACTAGTTTTTTCACCTATATCTGGTAGTTTTGTCGATCAACATTATAGATAATAAACTGGCATTACTGTTTTTCGTTTTAGCGATATCTACGATGGGCTACGCCTACGCTCCACCACACCTAACTAGTAAAATCAGCCTAAAGGTTGATTTGCGTTTTAAATGCATCAGGACGGATTAGCATTGTCAGCCGACGCATTGGCATTGCATTGCAGGGTATTAAGTATCTAGGCATAAATAAATTTATTGTTTGTAGTAAGGACTTTAGTCCTGTTGACATCCTCACCGCCGTGAACGCACTCTTAAGAAGGAGTAATGAGTAATAAGTAACAAGTAATGAGTAAATACCCATTTTTCATCCACTCATTACTCATTACTCCTTACTCATTACTTTAAAGCCGTGCTGGATGGTTACTGAGCGTAGCCGAAGTAAACACGGGGTTTTAACCCATTTTTCTGATAATCCTTGCTCTGAGCGATAAATCGCTCACTCCAAACTAAGAGTTTATTTTATATTTAATTATGTCTACTTACTTACCAAATTAATTAGCTACGAATTCAATGAAATACTGTACTTAGGTGATTATGTGGCGCAATAGATTCACGCTTTGCCTTGATAACACCAGGGTACAATTAAGATGATGTAGTTTTATTTAGTATGAAGAAAATCCGAGACAACACAATTAAGTTAAACCAATATTTAAAGTTGATGGGTATAGTGCCAACTGGAGGACAAGCCAAGCTAATGATTCAAGGTGGCGATGTCCAAGTAAACGGTATGCTGGAAACCCGACGAGGGCGGAGGCTAGTACCGGGTGATAAAGTGACAATAGAAGGAAAGACTTTAGAGGTGAATTTGGATAACAATGAAGACCAAAATGTAGTAATAGATTTTCCCGAACAAACCGAGTAAAAATTTTATCCCAAATTGAAAAGTTCCTCTTTTGCCTTGTGAGCGATGCTGCAAATTTCCAACAAAGTTATAATCCCCCAGAGTGATATTGAAATTAGTGCGATTCGTTCGCAAGGAGCAGGAGGCCAGAATGTAAATAAGGTTTCCACAGCGATTCACTTACGCTTCGATATTGTCGCTTCATCATTACCAGATTATTATAAAGAACAGCTTTTAAAGCTGAACGATCGACGCATTACCCAGGAAGGAGTTGTTGTCATCAAAGCACAGGAACACCGAAGCCAAGAAAACAATCGGGAATCAGCTTTGAAACGACTTCAAGAACTCATTCAAAGTGCAGTTGTCGTAACGATAAAACGCAAACCCACGAAACCAACTCGCAGTTCTCAAAGAAAGCGCCTTGACTACAAAACTAAGCGCGGACAGGTTAAGTCTAACAGAGGACAGGTGACAGAATTTTAGATTTTAGCTAGCTTTAAAAATCTGTTCAGCAGTTAAATTTAACTCTGGGAAAGTAGGCGAGACGATGGGATCGCTACCTCTAAATTGAGTAACTTGGTACTCACCATCGATTAATTGATAAATGGATATAGTAGGCAGTTTAGGATTGCCAATAAACTTTCTAGCGCCTATAGCCGCATAATCTATAATCCAATATTCAGGAATACCTATAGCTTCATAATCAGCTAATTTTTTGTAGTAATCATCCCGCCAATTACTACTAACAACTTCAATAACTAATGGAATAGATACCGCTTGAGATACAGTCGATTCCTTTTTCCATAAAGGCTCATTCACTAAATTTGGTCGATTGATTATTAATATGTCTGGTGAATAAGCTGATTCACCTTCAAGTGGTTTTACTAATACGGTTTTTGGAATGTAATAAGGTAAATTTAGACGCTTGATATCAGCAGATATTTCTAGTGCCAAAAAACCGACAACATCTTCATGATCACCCGTTGGTTGTGCCATTTCAACAATCACGCCATCATGTAATTCGTATCTGCTGCCCTCGGGCCGCCATGCTGCAAAATCTTCAAAAGTTACTAGTTTACGTAAAGCTTGAATCATAATTTATTGTCCCCCTAAGTAAGTTGCTAGAAATAAACAAAATTATGTTATGAAACGTAAACAGGCTTAAAGTCCTTACCAATGACAAAGGACAAATGACAGCCCTTGCCAGTTAGCTTTAATTGCGCCAACCTACTTACCCCCGATTAGAGATTACGAACTTTCTTAAACCGTTCTTGCGCCGCCTGAAACGCTTCTTGCATTACTAACTGAATTCTCTGGGGATCGGGTTTCTTACCTCCCATTAAATCACCAAAATAAACGCAGGCTGCTTCCCCTAGTGCCCAGGTGTAGGCGGCTGCCCAAGATGCAGCGATCGCACTCCCGAAACCTGGTATAAATTTAATTAATTCCCGTGCAATTGCCTGTGCTAAGAAACCACCTGCGATCGCACTGACAACACCCCCCGCCTGTGATGGTGTAATTGTCTGTCCATATAATTTACCCAACAGACCCACCATTGATACTTGCAAGGCAGTTAGTACAGGCATTGTGGCAAAAGGCAGAGGTACAGCCGCAAGGGTAGCAGACATAATCGCAAATGGCAAAATATAACGGCGTGCGGCATCTCTATAAAGGTTGCCAAGTTGCTTTCCGGCTTCTTCTCGATCTAATAGCTGATAAATTGCCTGTGCTTCTGCTTGCGGGAGTAGTTCTGCTAAAGAATCTCGCAGTGCTTCTAAGCCATAAAATACCGGATTGTAGCCATCTTCTTCTAGGGTAAAGTCAATTAGTACAGAGCGGTCAGTTATCCCGGCGAAGGCTTGCTGCATTGCTGCAAATGCGCGGTTGACTTCTTGATAATCTGGCGGATAGGCAGGATGATCGACAATATCAGCAGGATAAACCTCATGCAAGCAAGTAACTACTAGCAGACAGGGAATATTTGGATACTGCTGGCGTAACTTTTGAGCAATTTGTCGGAGTGTATCAGTTGCAAAATCATTGATTTTGACAGTCAACAGGAGGATTCTGGCGGAAGCAGTTTCTTTTTGTAAATCGCCAACTAACTCCTGAATGATTGTTTGGGTATCTTGGTTAACATCACCTAGTCCCACAGTATCAGTAAAAACTAGTAACGGCAGGTCATTGGAAGGATAGGCATAGCGCTGCGTGTGTTGCGTGTGAGGACGAAAACCCTGACCAATAATCTCAGCCGAAACCCCTGTCAATCCCCGCACAATTGAACTTTTTCCGGCTTGGGGTTTACCAATCAGCAGTGCTTCTGTGGTTGGCAGTTCGGCTCGAATTTTCTCTAAAATCTCTGCAACTTGGGTTTCACTGACGCTAAACCATCCAACAACCGTTTGCGCCAGTTGTTCTACGGGTAGGAGTTTGGTTAAACGTGTTGTTGCTGTGTTCCAGACACCACCAATGCGGTTTGTCCAAGAATTATCGACCGACTTGGTAGTTGCTCCATCGGTCGGTTCACTCAATTGCTGAGAATCATCTTGCTCAGTCATTCCCATGAAAACGGTAGATAGAATTCAAACTACATCTTGTCTATCTTTATCGTACTGTTAAACTTGGCTCAGTTTAGGTTAATTTACTCATCCTAAAGTTCAGTTTCTTCACCCGATGGTTTCTCTTTAACACGCTCTTTCCAATATCCTGGTTCACGGCTACAGTGCATCACCGCCAAAATCAAAATGTAATCTTCCTCAATGGTGTATAAAATTCCATAGGGAAATTTACGCGTTAAACATCGACGAATATCTTCGTCAATAACAGCCCAGCGAGTCGGTGACTGAATGATTCGGAAAATTGTATCCTCAACCGTATTTATAAATGCCTGTGCTAATTCAACTCGACGCTCTGCATAAAACTTGACCGCTTCGCCATATTCAGTTAATGCTGTTGGATGAAAAACGTATTTCATTACTCCAAAAGTTGTTTCACCCTAGCTAAGGCTTCCTCTCCAGGAATGGGTATAACTGTACCACTTCGGACTTCATCTCTACGCTTCTTAGCTTCATCTGTCCAAAGCATTTGAAGTGTTTCATCTACATCAAATTCAAGACTTTCAACCAGTTTTTCTGCCAACAATGCTCTTGATGCACTGGGCAAAGCTAACGCTTCTTTCATGATCTGCTCAACAGATGACATAATTCCTGAAAGCATAGGACTATCCAGAGTCTAGCAGGAAAGTAGTAGACGTGGTAGCTGAAAGCCCCTCAGACGCTTACCTGTATCAGCTTGGCTCGATCAAATCAACGATCGCTTTCACCAATACATCTGGATCTACTGGTTTAGAAATGTGCATTTGAAATCCGGCTGCTAGTGCTTGCTGCTGATTCATTTCACCTGCATAAGCTGTCAGAGCGATCGCTGGTACGCTTCCTCCTTCTTGCGGCGATCGCGATCGCACTTCCCGCATCAGCATATAACCGTCTGTCTTTGGCATTCCAATATCACTAATTAAAACATCTGGTATCGACTCAGATAACGCTTTTAATGCTTCCTGTGCTGAGGATACAGCAGTTACTTGTACACCGTAGTCTTGCAAAATGAAGCTCACTAAGTCGCGGATATCTGGTTCATCGTCCACCACTAAAACTTGAGTGTCCGAAAGGAGTGAGGATTCAGGCTGAGAATCTAAAGACTCATTCTCTTCTCGCCGAACTTGTTCACTTCTCACCAAAAGCGGTAGTTCAACAGTGAAGGTTGCACCCAATCCTTCTCCAGGACTTTCGGCTTGAACTTTTCCCCCGTGCATTTCTACAACCTTACGCACGATCGCTAATCCTAAACCTAGTCCGCCAAATGTGCGTGTAGTTGTGCCATCAGCTTGGCGAAAGTAATCAAACACATAAGGCAAAAAGTCTGGATTAATTCCCTTACCTGTATCGCTGACTTGAATTTGAATCTGATTACTAGCTTCCATGAGTCGAATTCCTACTCGTCCTCCGGTTGGTGTAAATTTTACCGCATTAGAAAGTAGATTCCACACAACTTGCTGGAGCCGATTTGGATCGCCCATAACTTGTCCTAAACTGGCATCAAATATGGTCTGAATTTGAATTGATTTAGCTTCTGCTGCTAGCCGTACTGTTTCTAGTGCTGCTTCAACTACCATTACCAAGTTCACTGGACAGATATTTAAGTTTAATTTTCCTTGGAGAATGCGAGACACATCCAACAAATCTTCGATTAACTGGGTTTGTAACTTGGCGTTGCGTTCAATGGTTTCTAAGGCGCGGTTAGTAGTTTGTTCATCAAACTTGCGACTCCGTAACATTTTCGACCATCCCAGGATAGGGTTGAGTGGGGTTCGCAGTTCATGGGAGAGAACCGCCAGAAACTCATCTTTAATTTGGTTGGCGATCTCTGCTTCTTGGCGTGCTGTTCTTTCGCATTGGAGGAGGCGATCGCATTCGTTTTCGGCCAATTTGCGATCAGTAATATCTAGTACAAAAGCAACACCATGATCTTGGGAGTCATTCAGCAAGGCTATCCCCAAAACAATTGGTACTCGCTTACCATTGCGGTGGATGTACTCTTTCTCGTAAATTTTTGAAACTCCAGTGGTTTGCACCTCTAAAATGGCGCGATCGTCTAAATACTTGTATTCAATAGGAGTGAGTTCTCGCCAATTAACTTTACCTAAAAGAGTAAACTCCTCATGAGTGTAGCCAGCTAGTTGAAGAAAGGCATCATTGGCATCAATAACGAAGCCATTTACATTCCAAAAAGCAACCCCGATTAGGTTAGACTCAAACAAACGCCGAAATCGAGCTTCACTTTCGCGTAATGATTTTTCTGCCCGTTTGTGTTCGGTAATATCACGAGAAACAGTAATTACACCTTCAATACTTTGGTTTAAATTCCGTAATGGTGTCAGAATATATTCATAATAATGCACTCCATCAGCAGTTACATATTTACACTCATCCTTAATTGGCTGCCCAGTTTTAATCACAGCTTTTAGTTGATTATCTACCTGTTCTACAAGGTCTGTGGGTAAATCCAGTTCTTGCAAAGTTTTTCCGACAATATCCTGGGGTTTAAAACCTAATATAGTAGCTGCATCACGACTAACATACTGATAGCAACCTCTGCGATTAAAGATATAAATGTGATCCACTGAGGCGGTGAGGATGGCATTTAAAATATTTGCTTGTTCTTGGACTTGTGTGGTTAGTTCGCGAGTACTTTCTTCAGCCTGTTTGCACACAGTAGTTTCCATACAAACGCCGATCATTCGCACCGCTTTTCCCTGCTCGTCATAGATAAATTTTCCCTTAGCAGAAATCCAATGTACACTTTGGTCTGAGCGAATTATCCGAAATTCATCGTTGTAGTCAGTTTTTTGTGCCAAAGCCTGGCCGATCCCTTGCATTACAGATTGCTTATCTTCGGGATAAACGCACTTCTGAAACGTTTCATAAGGGCCATCAAAACTACTTGGAAGTAGACCAAAAAGCAGTTCATAATTTTCAGACCAAATGACTTGATTGGTTAAAATATTCCAATCCCACAAGCCCATCTGAGAAACATCTAAAGCTAGCCTCAGCCGTTCTTCACTATCTTTCAGGATTACTTCTAACTGCTGTCGCTGTGCAATTTCTTGTTGGAGTTGCTCTAAAGTCACTGCCACATCTGTTGTCACATTAAAGCCTGTAGACTTCTCCTGCTCCAGATGGCATTCAATCTCATATTCTAAAACTGAAATATGCGAACTTTGTGCCGATGCTGCCAGTTTTCTTAATTGCTCTTCTAGTGCTACTTGCCTTTGCTGATAAAATATTTCTGCTTGCTCTAACTCAGCTACACGCTGCCGTAAAACCGCTAATTCATCAGTAAGTTTAGAATTAATTTTATCAACATTTGGCATTTGAATAAACCGCTAACAACTAAAAAGAACACCGACTTGAAGAGTAGGCATACCCTAGTTTTAGCAGTATGAATTTTAAAGCTAAAAAATGCAATCCATCCAAAGGCACATAAGAGTTTTAGCCAAAAGATATCCTCTGGTATTTAAGAGCCATGTCTAAAGATTAAGATAAATTAATTATCTCTTCAATCGTATGAAAGCTGCACCACTAAATAATCCCACAACCTGCCCCCAGAAGACAACACTCGATTGATTTACGCCAATGGGGGGAATGTTTAAACTGCCAATACCATAAAATAACTGTTGCACAAACCACCAAAATATATAGAGAAAGGCGGGAAGTTCGATAGGAATATACACAATAATTAACGGTAAAATGGTGTCAATTTTAGCTTTAGGAAACTTCATAATGTATGCCCCTAAAATAGCTGCGATCGCGCCATTGCCCCCAATTAATGGTACTGTCAAACTCGGTGCAGCTAGAATTTGTACGACCCCTGTTAAGATGCCAGCCGCCAGATAAAATCCGAGATAGCGTCTGTGTCCCAAGATATTTTCTACAGTCTTACCAAAAACCCACAGAAATAGTAGATTTCCCAATATCTGGCTAAAACTACCGTGCAGAAATATTCCAAAAAGTAGTGAAAATACCCGCCAAATTACAATTATCCAAGCAGCAGAGTTGTTGAAGAAGAATACATTTGTAATCGCCCCACTAATCTGGGCTGGAATCACACCCCAACTATTGACAAAAGGGCCCAAAGTATCACTAAATTCTAGTTGAATTTCCCATAAAAATACGGCAATATTAATGCCAATTAGCCAATAATTAATAATCGGCTTATTCCAACAACGAATATTATCACTAATAGGAATCATATAAATTTGTCATTGGTCATTAGTCATTGGTCACTTGTACTGAGCGTATCGCTACAAAAGCTCCGCTAACGCATAGCCTCTCGTAGAGAAGTATTAGTCATTAGTTATTAGTTATTCTCCCCCTGCCTCCCCTGCCTACCCTCCCTCCCCCTATCTTCCTTAACGTGTGGCAAGATTGAAATCAGATCGCATCGCACTTAAGTAGGCAAACGAGATGCTAGGAAACACACTTGTTGGAAGATACCAAATTATTAGTAACTTGGGAGGAGGGGGTTTTGGTGAAACCTTTGTTGCTTATGATACTCAATTACCCGGTTCACCTCAATGTGTGGTCAAAAAACTCAAACCCCAGGCAAACGATCCGGTAACTTTAGAGACGGCTAGGCGTTTATTTGATACAGAAGCACAAGTTCTGTATAAATTAGGAACTCACGATCGCATTCCCCAACTTTTAGCTTATTTTGAGGAAAATGCCGAATTTTATCTCGTACAGGAATTGATCGAAGGTCATGACCTGAGTCAAGAATTAATACCAGGTAAAACCCTTAGTCAAGAGCAAGTAATTTCGCTTTTACAAGAACTTTTGACAATTCTAGAATTTGTCCATCAACAGAATGTAATTCACCGTGATGTCAATCCTCGAAATATCCTCAGACGACACCCAGATGGCAAATTAATCTTAATTGATTTTGGTGCGGTTAAACAAATTACTACCCAAGTAATTACTCCCGAAGGTTCAACTAAAGGTACTGTTGCCATAGGTACGCCTGGATATATTCCTGGAGAACAAGCTCATGGTACGCCAAAATTAAGCAGTGATATCTATGCTACGGGAATCATTGCTATTCAAGCTCTCACTGGATTATTACCAGAGGAAATAATAAAAGATGCTGAGACTAATGAAATTATCTGGCGCGATAAAGCCACAGTCACGCCAGAATTTGCTCAATTCTTAGATAAAATGGTGTGCTACGACTTTCGACAGCGCTATCCTTCGGCTACAGTAGCATTAAAAGCACTGAAAGAGTTAACACTACCTCCGGTCGAAACAATAGCGTTAACTCCTATTTCTCTACCCAAAAATATAACCAAACCACAACCGAAAAAAGGCATTTTAGGTAAAGTTTTACTAACAATATTTTTAGTTGGAATAAGTGGAGTTGCATCAATATTTATTTTTAATCACATTAATTCAAATAACGCTATAGAATTATCCAAACAAGGAAATACACTTTTTGATTTGCAACGCTATCAAGACGCATTAGAAGTATATGAAAAAGCCGTTAATATTAGACCAGATTATCCTCAAGGATGGAATGGCCAAGGCAAAACGCTGTATAAATTAAAAAAATCGAAAGAAGCATTAGCTGCGTATGATAGAGCAATCCAAATTAAGCCAGATTATTTTGAAGCTTGGAGTGGACGCGGTTTTGTCTTGGCAAGTTTACAGCGATATCAAGAAGCGATCGCATCTTTTGACAAAGCCTTACAATTAAATAATGAAAGCTCGGAAGTCTGGAATGCTAAGGGTGAAGCTTTTAGTAACTTAAAGCAATATGACCAAGCAATTAAAGCCTATGAAAAAGCGATTGAATTAAAATCAGATAATTATGAAGCTTGGTACAAGAAAGGATTAGCTTTACAGAATTCTAACCGATATGAAGAAGCGATCGCAGCATACCAAAAAGTCGTTGACTTAAAACCAGACTATGAACAAGCTTGGTATAATCTGGGTAATGGGCTAGTTAATTTGCAACGCTATCAAGATGCATTCAACGCTTATGACAAAGCTGTACAATATAAGTCAAATTATTATCAAGCTTGGTTTTCTAGAGGCAACACATTGCTGAATCTGCGACGTTATCCAGAAGCAATTGAATCTTTTAATCAAGTAATTAAATATAATCCTAGTAACTATCAAGCATGGTATAACTTGGGTTGGTCGCTGCATCAAAACCAACGCTATGAAGAAGCAATCAAAGCTTACAATAAAGCTGCGACACTTAAGCCAAGAGACTATCAGCTTTGGTACAATCTGGGAAATTCACAATACATTTTACAAAAATACGAAGATGCGATCGCATCTTATAATAAAGCAGTTCGTTATAAACCAGACCATTCTGAAAGCTGGTATAGCAGAGGCAATGCTCTACTAAATTTGAAAAGGTTTCAAGATGCGATCGCGTCTTACGATCAAGCAATAAAATACAAGCCTAATTACCAACAAGCTATAGACGGTCGCAATCAAGCCCAGATTCAACTGCAATCCGAGAAACCTAAGCCGATAATTGTGCCAGTTATTCCAGTTCCTAATCCTATTAATCCACCGCAGACAACGCCCTAATACACTCAGGATTTACGCAAAATAATGAAAAAACGAACCGCATAGACGCGGAGCGGCTACTCTTCGAGAACGCCAAGGGCGAACCCGCAGGGTAGGACGCATACTCCTACGGAGAAGCAAGCTACGCGCAGTGTCTCGTCAGAGAAGGACACAAAGGAATAAGAGTTTGAGAGAGTTATTGCGTAAGTCCTAACACTAAACAATTCGTAATTAATAATTACGAATTGTTAATAACACTTCTTCTAGCCAATAATTGGAATTTTAGTTGATTTTAAAGAATATTTTGAGATCGTAATTTATAATTCGTGGCATTACTATAAATTTCTTGTTTATTTTACCAAAAGCTGTGAGCATCGGTAACTTCTTGGGCAATCTAAAGATAACCTAGAATTTTTTATTACCGAACTATGCGATTAAGGAGCTAACCCTTGATACAACCAAACTCCAGTCTATCAGCAACTAATAGAGAAAATCATCCTTTACGAAATTTACTAATTCGATTTATTCTTGGTGGTACTACCCTTATAGTCAGTATTTCTGCCTATTTCAGCTATCAAGCCACTAGAAATCTGATGCTCAAAGATTTGAGACATAGTGCTTTTTTAGAGGTACAGAGAGGGGGTGATGAAATTGAAGAGTGGTTACATCTTCGCCAAGCGGAGGTACAAACCCTGGCTAATACTTTAACTGTCCGCTCCTTAAACTGGTCTGTAGCAGAACCCTATTTAAAGTCAGAAGTCAAGCGGATCAATGAATTTTTCTTTTTCCAAATAGTTAACCCAGATGGTTCATTTTCTAATACAAAAGTTGGTCGATCCAATAAAAATATTCAGGATCGAGACTTCTTTCAAAAAGCAATTGCAGGAAAGAGCAACATTTCTGACCCTTTCATCAGCCGTTCTACAGGAATTCCTTTAATAGCGATCGCCACCCCAATCTCTTCAAATTCTGCTAGCAGCAGTTCACCGATTGGAGTTTTCCACGGCAATGTGAGAGTCGATCACATTGCAGAGGTTGTTAATTCCCTGCAATACGGCACGAACAGCTATGCTTTTGCTCTCAATTCGCAAGGACAAGCGATCGTTCATCCTAACTCGGCGTTGATGTCAACCGTAGAAAAACCTGCACCCAGCCTGTTGAAAATTGGCGATCGCAATTTAAATGCGATCGCCCAAAGGATGGTAAACAAACAACAGGGAATTGAGTTGATGGAAATTGACGGCACTAAACAGTATGTCGCTTATCTGCCGTTGCAAGCTGCTAATTGGTCTGTAGCTTTGGTGATTCCCCGCCAAAATATCGAATCTCGATTGCAATTCCTCGATTTGATTGCCTTAATTGTCGGTGGACTGACACTCACCATGATTACTGTCTTGTGGCAAGTGCAAGCATTTGAACAACGTGAACTGAAAAAATCTAAAGCTGCGGCTGATACAGCCAACCATGCTAAAAGCGAATTTTTAGCTAACATGAGTCATGAACTGCGAACACCTTTAAATGGCATTCTCGGTTGTGCCCAAATTTTACTGCGTTCCCCAGTTTTACCTAAGCAAGAGCAATATCACGTCAATATTATTGAACAATGTGGCTCTCATCTGCTGACTTTAATTAATGACATTTTGGATCTCTCCAAAATTGAAGCGAAAAAGTTAGAATTGCATCCTTATGATGTACATTTCCCTTCCTTTCTTCAAGGAATTGTCGAAATCTGCCACATTCGGGCAAAACAAAAGGGCATTTCGTTTATCTATAAACCCCCGATTAACTTGCCTACAGGGGTTTATGTCGATGTCAAAAGATTACGTCAGGTACTATTGAATCTGCTGGGAAATGCCATCAAATTTACAGATGAAGGTCAGGTTACTTTCAATATTGAAGTAATCGATCAATCTCCCAATGATGGGCAGATAATGAAACATCGCCTTCGCTTTAATGTAGAAGACACAGGAATTGGGATAACTACCGCAGAATTGAGCCAAATTTTCTTACCATTTGAACAAGTAGGTGAGAAAAAGCGCCAAGCTGAAGGTACAGGGCTGGGTTTAGCTATTACTCGGCAGTTGGTACAAATGATGGGTAGCGATATCCATGTTCAGAGTCAAATTGGTAAGGGTAGCAGCTTTTCGTTTGAGTTAGAGATACCCGAAGCGACTGACTGGGTACAATCTGCGATGACTGCCTCAGAGAAACAAATCATTGGCTTTGAGGGTGGCCCCTACACCATCCTGATGGTTGACGATCGCTGGGAGAATCGCACAGTGATTACAAACTTACTGCAACCACTGGGTTTTAATGTGGTTGAAGCCAGCAACGGTAAAGAAGGTTTAGAAATAGCGATCGCCCTCAAGCCAAACTTAATCATCACAGATTTGCTGATGCCAGAAATGGATGGGTTTGAATTAATTAAACACCTGCGTCACACTTCAGAAATTCAGGATGTATTAATTATCGTTTCTTCAGCTAGTGTCTTTGAAGCTGACCAAAATCGCAGTCTGCAAGCTGGAGGTAATGCTTTCTTGAGCAAACCCATACAAGTAGATGAATTATTGCATCAACTAGAACAATACTTAAATTTGGTATGGATTTACAAGCAATCTCAGACTGATGGAGAAAAAGCCAAAGAAGCAACGACAGCAACTACTCAATTAACCTCTCCTTCTCCTCAGGTGTTGCAAGAACTAACCACTTTAGCCAGTAAAGGTAACTTCAATGCCATTCTCAAGTGGGCCGATCAGCTAGAAGAAACAGATACAAATTTTGCACCATTTGCTAATGAATTACGTCAGCTAGCAAGGCAATTTGATGAAGATTTAATTATAAATTTTTTGACTAAATATGCGGTGGAAATGGTATGAAAACTATTATTGAAAACCAAAATCACTCTATCAATTATGCTCCTTTAAGGGGAATTGTTTTAGTCGTTGATGATAACCCTGCCAATTTACAAGTTTTATCCAGCTTTCTGGATCAGTCTAGCTTCGAAGTTTGGGCAGCCCGCAGTGGAGAAAAAGCCCTTCAGCGATTAGAAAATGGTGATTTACCTGATTTAATCTTGCTGGATGTAATGATGCCGGGTATAGATGGTTTTGAAACCTGTAAACAGCTAAAAAGCAATCCTCGCGTCCAAGATATTCCAGTCATTTTTATGACAGCCCTTTCAGAAACTGCTGATAAAGTCAAAGGTTTGCAATTAGGAGCCGTAGACTACATTACAAAACCTTTCCAGCATGAAGAAGTATTAGTGCGGATTGAAAATCACCTCAAACTGAGAAATTTGACAAAAACCTTAATTGCTAAAAACGCCGAATTACAACAGACTCAAACTCAATTGATTCAATCAGAAAAGGTAGCAGCTTTAGGTCAACTAACAGCAGGAATTGCTCATGAAGTTAATAATCCCATCAATTTTATAGCTGGCAACTTAAATTTTGTTGAAAAGTATGTACAAGAGGTAGTTAGTTTATTGCATCTCTATCAAAAATATCTGCCCAATCCACCAGATGAACTTCACACTGCAATAAAAAAAAGCGATCTTGAATTTTTGTTAGATGATTTATCTAAAATTATTAAATCCATGCAAGTTGGTACAGATCGCGTTACAGAAATTGTGTCATATTTGAACAACTTCTCGCGTCACAGAGAAGCTGGAAAAAAACTAGCTAACTTGCATGAAGGATTAGAAAGTACATTACTCATTCTTGGACATCGGTTTAAGGGAAATGCTCATCACCCAGCTATCAAACTAGTTAAAGAATATGGGGACTTGCCACTTGTTGAGTGTTTTCCTAGCGAGATTAATCAGGTCTTTATGAATTTAATTTCTAATGCGATCGATGCAATTGAAGAAGCAAATAAAAATAAAGATATTGATACAATTTCTAGAAATTCTGGGGTGATTAAAATTAAAACTGAGGTAATTGGAGAGCAAGTGATTTTAAGAGTTGCTGACAATGGTTCAGGGATAAAAAACGCAGATACAACAAAAATATTCGATGCTTTTTACACAACAAAACCTGTCGGTAAAGGAACAGGGCTTGGTCTATCTATTGCTTACCAAATTGTGGTTAATAACCATCATGGCAAGCTCACATACGATTCCAAGCCAGGTGAAGGTATAGAGTTTATTATTGAACTACCTATTCGATAAATGAAAATCCTAAACTAATTGAAGAAGAATTCGGAAGTCAGAATTCAGGAGTCAGAATCAAGACGCTCGATAGCGATGCACTGAGCTATTAGTTGTATCACACAGAATTCAATTCTGTTAGCGGTAGCGTGGCGTTTAGCCCATTCTGGCTCCTGACTTCTGAATTCTGTTTTGATAAAAGCAATCATCGTTTCTTTGTGTACAAATACGTTTAGTTAAAGATTTTTGTTAATGATTTTAAACTTGTAGAGATGCGTTAGCGTGGCAGGTCATTCGAAGCCAGCCCAGTACATTTTCGCATCTCTACTTAAACTTGCTCTATGTAACAAGTAAATTTATCTAAAAATTGCTGTAACTATCGAATATTCACTTCTTGCAAATAATTTACTTGCTGAAGATATTCAATCTTAGTGTCTGAATTTTTAGAGACAAATGAATTTGTTCTTTTTGCAGAAGCTATCTTTTGATTGCCAGCCTGCACGCGTTGCTTTTGAGTATACTCATTCAATTTAACTTGAGCTTGAGCATAAACTAGAGCATCTTGGGGAATATTTCGGAGAAATTTTACAGCCCGATCAAAATCACCTACAGATGCTTTTTTGTAAGCGTTCTGTAAAAAATAAGCTGCTCTGATTTGGCGCTTTCGATTATACTCAGCCAGCTTTTCTTGAACTAAAGCCCCCGCACGACTTTCTTTAGGAATTTCCCGCAGATATTGTAATGCAGTAGAAAAATCTCTGATCTCGGCACTTTCGTAAGCTTTTGCTAATAAATCTTGTGTCTGTGCTTCAATGTTAACGTATGCTTGCTGAACTAGTTTATCTGTTTTAGATTGCCAATATGAAATATTGGGAATTTGAGAAACAGCATCAAGAACATCTGACCATCGGCTCTCATGAAAAGCTATTTGAGCTATTTGGTATTGTTGTGCAGCAACTTGCCATTGCTCTTGCCATTCTTCAATTGTGGCTTGGGCTTCTGGATAAACATTGCTGTGGGAGGGAATTGATTTAGCAAGTGCGATCGCTTCTTGCAAATCCCCAGCTTGATATTCTTTTGTTGCTTTATATAAAGTATCGGTTTCTGAGTATGCCGGTGCAGTATTAACTAAAGAATATACACCAAACCCCATCAATAAAGAATTAGCTGCTAGTCCGACTTTCATTCCTGTCAATAACGGGGATGATGTGCCAGATGTAAGATTTTGAAAATCATTATCCTCAATCGCAACTTCTTCTAGAAAAAATTCAGAATCTTCCTCTAATATTTGTGCTGGCTGATCCCATGTTATTTGTTTGAGTACCCGCAGTACCTCAGTCGCAGACTGGAAGCGATTTTGAGAATCGTAACGGATCATTTGGCTGAGAACAGCAGCTAGATAATCGTTAACTGGCGTGTCTTGAGAACGCCAAAAAATTTCATTAGTATGAGGATCAACTTTTAATTTTAGTGGTTCTAACCCAGTTAAAGCCTGGATAGCAATCATTCCCAAAGCATAAATATCGCTGTTAGGCTGTGTTTGACCAATAAATTGCTCTGGCGGTATATATCCCAATGAGGTGACAGGAATTCTATAAATCGGCAATTCCGCACCTATGCCAAAATCGATAGACTGGATTGAGCCAAAGTCAATCAAAACTAACTTGCCATCGCTATTACGTCTAATCAAGTTTTCTGGTTTGATGTCACAATGGATCACGCCTTGAGAGTGAACAAATTCTAGAATACTTAAGACATCTATCAAGAATTGTACAACTTCCCTTTCACTCCACAGACACCCCCACTGTTGAGCAATGGGCAATTCCGCAGTCAGCGCATGTCCTTCAATTAGCTCTTGTACTAAATAAAACTGGCTGTTTTCTTCAAAGCAGGCGATAAATTCAGGAATTTGTTGATGGCTTCCTAGAAGCTTGAGGGTTTCAGTTTCAGTTAGAAACATTAACCTCAGCATCTCCAAGTACCCAGGTTCGGAACTGCTAACTTTTATCTGCTTAATAACACATTTAGGATTCTGTGGAAAATCTACGTCTACAGCTATATATGTTTGTCCAAATACCCCTGCACCCAGGCTTTGGACGATTTGGTAACGCTCTTGTAATAATTTACCGATTATGTGGTTGGTCATGACCTGGTTACTCAGTAAGTCCTTATTATTTAGTTTTTCTGACATTCCCTCCTGTTTCCGGAATGCTTTAGAAATAAATAACCAGAGTTTTTATACCTTGAATGTAAGTTTAATTTGTTAAGTATTTTTGCGTAAAAACATATAATTTTTTATTAAAATTTGTATTTTTATTCGAGAATCAACATAGATATACTTAATTGTTGAGAATTAAAATCCGTTTAGTAATTATCAGAGTTAATTTCAGAAAAAATTATCTAAAATTGCATTATTTAAACTAACATCATATTTGTCTAGTGAGCGCGATGTTTTAAACATCCTCACGTGGAAAGTTTATCCAAACTTGTTGCCACATTTGTGTAATATCTGATTCAGAAATATTACTACCTCATCAAAATCCTTATATAGGAAGCCGGTTTGATTACTGTTCGCGCAGCGTGGCGTAGCCATAATCACTTGCGTAGGTAGGCAATAGGCAAAAGACAATAGGCAAGGGGGTTTCAGAAGATTAATGTGTACCAAATTTTTTTCAAAAATCAAATATGAGTCCTATAGGACATTAATTAATTTCTTCATCTTTTTCAACTACTTCAGATTTATCTTGTAACGGCTTCACTACCCGTGCGATCGCTTCTTGAATAAAAGCTTTAATAAATTCATCTCGGCGATTAATTTGAAACTGTTTCTGCACAACTTCCGTCATTCCACCATCACCCCAATCTTGATCGTGACGAAAATATTCAATAAAACTTTTACCAGCAATTCGCGTTAAATAAGCTGCTGTCACACCTTGAATCGCCCGACCAATCAGAAAGGTAGCAACATTTAGTTGCAACGCTGTAGATAATAATTGAATTGCTCCCTTGACAATGCCCAAACTAGCAATAGTTTTCGCTAAAGAAAGAGCTAACTCTCGTCCCCGTTCCATATTTAATTCACAGCCGTAGACTCTGCCAATTTCCACAACCATTTGAGCATTAACAGCTGCTGTCGCTAATAAATCTACTACTGGTATTGGCGTGACTGACACCACACCAGCACCAATCCATTGAAACCGTTCTACGATTTTGTCAGCTTGACGGCGACGCTGACCATCGATGAGTTTTCGCGCCTCATCTCCCAATCGCAGAGATTGCAAAAGAATGTTATCCGCCACCAAATCTTCACCTTCGGCGCGTAAAACAGCAGCCGTGCGCCGCAGTAAAGGGACAATATCGGGTTCCGGCTGGTAGGTTTCGCCAGTTTCTAGTTGTGCAGATTGGGGATTAGCTGCGATCGCCACCACATCATTAGTAGCAATAAATCCCCGTACCCGTTGACGCAACCTAGCGAGGATGGATTCTTTATCTTCATCTGTATATAAATCGGTTTTGTTGAGAACTAGGAGCGATCGCTTCCCAATTTCTGCTAATCCCCGCAACGGCTCATATTCTGAGCGTCGTAAGTCATTATCCACCACAAATAACAGCAAATCTGCTTCTGTTGCCAGTTCTCGCGCCATTTGTTCCCGTTCCGTTCCCGCCACACCCGCTTCTAAAATCCCTGGCGTATCTGTAATTAAAATCTTGCGTTCTAATCCCTTCAACCGCAGACAATAGGTTTCTCCAACCTGGGTTGTACCCATCGGTGCATCCACTTGACCTACCATGCGTCCCATAATCGCATTCACTAGGGAAGTTTTGCCAGCACTCCCCGTACCAAATACCACTACTTGAATTTCACCCCGTGCTAAGTTCGCTTCAATCTCCCGCGATCGACTTAATAAAGCCTGACGTGTGACTTCATCTTGAATTTGCGCTACCTGTTGGCGCACAGCTTGGAGAGTTGTAGAAGCAGCGTCAGATTTAGCAGCAGGAATTTGCGCCGCAGTTACTCGCTTGGGGTTGCGACGCGATCGCTTTTCCCCAGATTGAATTACCAATACATAATAGACAAAAGCCGCAACCAAGGCTCCTATAAGGACAATTAGCAGCAACAGCAGCAAATTGCCAAGCAACGGCGAATAGGATAATTGCCAATAGAGGCGTGATAGGGAATCAATTAGCCATAGGGCTAGCCCCAAAATGACTATCAGACCAACAATTAGCGTTACTATGCGCGACAGAGGCATGGCTAGGAAAGATTAGTGGGTATTTCAGTAGGTAGATGCTTCTGATCTTAATAGTTTCGCCTGGATTTCTCACTAGTGAGAAATTAAGGAGTGTGGGAGGTGTGGGAGGATGGGGAAGAAATCTGACCCCGCAAACTCCCTACACTCCCCACACTCCCCACACTCCCCACACCTCCCACACTCCCCCTGCTCTCCCTTCAGTAGGCAGATACTTATAATCTTCATAGTTTCAGTATTTTTGACCAGGGTAGAAAAAACCCCTTTTGATAAACTAAGAGCGAATTTTGTATTAAATGTGTTCTCACTTGCGGCTGGATTTCTTGTTTTTGATGAAAAACCACGTAGTAAAAAATTCAACAACGAGTAATACCATGACTGCGATACCTAAATTAAAATACTTTAACTGGGTTCAACAGAGATTTCATCGCCTTAGTATTCGGCAAAAAATTTTTTATGGATACGGTTTGGCTTTGGGAGTTGCAGTTTTAGGAACGACAGCAGGGTTGGTAATAGGCGATCGCTACTTTCAACAAGCCAGACAACAGATTATATTGGTAGACGAAGAAGGAAGCTTGTTAAGTATTTTGCAAGGCGAACTGTTAGAAATACAGATCCACCAAAAAGAAATAGTGCCTTTTTTACAGCAGCCACAAGCGTTGCAAAGGGGAATCTCTCATTTCAAAACCGATCTAGCGGATGCAGAAACGCTGATTTCTCAGGCACAAGAATTTAGTCAAAACAGTTCCCAAGAGGATTTACAAGCTCTGCTTACAAAGCATAACAGCACAATAGCCAAATATTTTGAACAACTCAGGTCGCTGATTCGGCAAATTTTGCCATTAACTTCACAATCAGAGGGAGCTATAAAAGTACAGCAATTAATCTCGAAATTCAGCCAAAGTCAGGATGTTCTAAAATTTTACCAATTTGCCCATGAGTTAACTGATTTTGCCAAAACGCTTCAAAAACGCCAAGAGGAAGCTCATTTAGCCCAGAATCAGGCTGCACTCATCCAAGCTCAGATTATTCTTGGTAGTATGCTGCTGTCAATAGCGATCGCTGCTATCCTAGCTTTCTACACCAGTACAATCATTGCTTATCCGATTAAAGCGGTGACAGATATCGCCCAAAGAGTTAGCCAAGAAGCCAATTTTGACTTGCAAGCGCCCGTAATTACTCAAGATGAAGTTGGAGCTTTAACTAATTCTCTTAATCAGCTAATTCGACAGGTGAAGCACCTTTTAGAAGAACAACAAGCTGAGTCCCAAGTACGACTAATTCAAAGTGAAAAAATGTCTAGTTTAGGAAGAATGCTGGCTGGTGTTGCCCACGAAATTAATAATCCTGTAAATTTCATTTCTGGCAACCTCGTACACGCAAAAAACTATACTGACGATTTATTAGCATTACTGCAAGTATATAAAGCCGAAGTTCCTCAGCCTTCCACTGCCGTGCAAAGTCTCGCAGAAGAAATTGATTTGGAGTTTCTAGAAGTCGATTTGCCAAAGCTCTTTAATTCAATGAAAGTTGGCGCTGAACGCACGCGAGAAATTGTCCGAAGTTTGAAAGATTTCTCTCGTTTAGACGATGGAGAAGCACAGTTAGTCGACCTACACGCTTGTCTAGATAGTACATTATTGATTCTGAATAATCGCCTGAAAAATGGCATTAACCTTGTTCGTAGCTATGGAGAGATTCCAGAGGTTCCAGGTTATACAGGTTTACTTTATCAAGTATTTATGAATCTTCTCAGCAACGCACTTGATGCTTTAGAGCAAAAATCAGATGAAAATCCCGAATTTGTCCCTGAAATCACTATTATTACAGAATGCTGGGAGAATGATTTGGTAATAGTGCGAATTGCCGACAACGGCCCTGGTATTTCACCAGAAAATCAGAAAAAGATATTTGAAACATTTTTTACCACCAAGCCACGAGGCATTGGTACTGGTTTAGGGCTAGCGATCGCATATCAAATTGTGGTAGAAAAACATCAAGGTAAGATTACCTGCCAATCTGAGTTAGATAAAGGTACAGAGTTTGCGATCGCTCTGCCCACCGCAGGTATAACTTTACCAATTTCTCATCCTTAAGTTAGTAGCTTTTCAAAGTTAATTTTTTCATAATAATCAACAGCAAGTATAAGGTTGCGTGTTTAAATCTTTTAGTGGACTGACGAAAGTTTGCCTACACAAACACTTCAAGCCAGTTTTGGCAAGCTTTTTGAGAACAAAGGGAGAAATAAATTTATGGGACTTTTCGATCAAATTCTTGGTGCAGTTGCTAATCCCAATCAACAGGGAAGCTTAGGGCAACTGGGAGGAATTATTAACACTGTACAGCAATTGAGCCAAAGTACTGGTGCAGATCCTTCTACCATTCAATCAGTCTTGTCAATTGTCGGTGGTCAAGTGCGTTCCGCTTTACAAGACAAGCAAGCCACAGATGGTAATGAAGCCGCACAAAGTTTAGTGAATCAATATGCTGGGACTTCGCCTAATCCCCAAGCCGTCAATTCGCTGTTTTCTCCTCAGATACAACAACAGGTAGCTCAGATTGCTGCCCAGCGCACTGGATTGGATGCTGGTGTAGTTCAACAATTGCTACCTTTAGCAGTACCTTTAGTCCTGAATTTTTTGCAATCAGGTGCAAATGCTCAAAATCCCCAAGCTGGCGGTAATCCTGTACTGAATTCCTTCTTGGATGCTGACGGCGATGGTGATGTAGATATCGCTGATGCCATCCAAATGGCTAGTCGGTATATGAGACAGTAAGTAAGTTGGCACAATAAAATCAAACTATGTAAATAAAAAGGAACTAGGCTAAAACCCTTATACCTATTGCCTATTTCCTTATCCCAAAGACAATTATTTACGCCCACTTACTTAATACTTTTCCTAACTCCAAACTCCCATTTGTTCAGACATCGGCAATTGGGCCTTGCTAGATATTTAGCTAAGGCATAGGCTGAGAAGATGAGAAATTTGTATGTGAATATAAATCAGACAGTCTATGTCTAAACTTTTTGACTGTATTACAGACGAACTGCAAGACTTTATTGCAGCCCAACACCTGTTCTTTGTTGGCTCTGCACCCTTGAGTCCTACGGGTCATGTTAATCTATCTCCTAAAGGTTTAGGATGCTTTCGTGTTCTCTCTCCCAAGCAAGTAGGTTACGTAGACCTTACAGGCAGTGGTAACGAAACCTCAGCCCATTTGCAAGAAAATGGGCGGATAACCTTCATGTTTTGCGCCTTTGAAGAACCTGCATGTATCCTGCGTCTTTACGGTCAAGGAAACACGATTTTACCGGGTTCTCCAGAGTGGGACTCTCTGTACTCTCTGTTTTTACCAATGCCTGGAACTCGCCAAATTATCGTCGCTGATATTGAAAAAATACAGACTTCTTGTGGTTTTGGCGTACCACTTTATGAATATCGAGGTCAGCGCCAGACTTTAGTAAACTGGGCTAGTAAAAAAGGTGAAGAAGGAGTTCGAGAATATCAACAGAAGAAAAATCTTGTCAGCATTGACGGTTTACCAACACCGCTAAGTAAATTATCAGAAAAATGGGTTTAAAACCCCGTGCTTCCATCACGGTTTTAAAGTAATGAGTAATGAGTGGATGAAAAATGGGTATTTACTCATTACTTATTACTTATTACTCATTACTCCAGAATCATCGTGCGTTCACGGCGGTGAGGATGTCAACCTAAATTTTACAAAATCACTACAATTTTTCCTCCCCCTGCTCCCTGCCCTTAAAGCGATGGGATATTTTTTTATTTTGAAGTCCCTTATGACCCTTTTGGGTTTGTGTCACCAGCAATTATTGCTTGAAATAAGTTTCCAAGTAAAGAGAAAAATGCCGAGACTAACACTACCAGCATCAAACTAGCAAGGGCAGCAAAGGGAGAAATGATGAATAAGAGTAACAGTGCAAGCATCAAAATCGTTAGTAATGTCTTATTCATCTTTTTTCATCTTTAATAGTTGCTATTCTCAAGTTAACCAACTAATCTATGAACTTGACCACAGTCAATAGAAGGAATTAGTCTTAGTTCTCTGGTAAGAATTTACAAGCTAATTGAGTGCCAAAGTTTAATTTAGAAATCAAAAATAGAACCACTATATTTTTGCAGTCATAGCAATTTCTGATTCTTTAGCACAGCAGTTACAAAAAATTCTCCTACACCTTCTCCTTTGGTGCTGGCACAATCCCAAATTTATTTAAACCTACATCGATTTCTTTAAGTAGTTTAAAATCCTCCTCTGGTAAGGGATAGCTGCTACTGCTGAATAAACCCCCACTAACAGCAGGCTGCTTTTCCAAAAAAGAGAAAGCTTGACGAAACTGATACGCTTGGGCTTTTATCGGTGCATCAAAGTGGCAGGGAATAATCCACTCGAAGTCCCAACTAGCAACTTTATCAGCCCAGTCAATGGTTTCCTTCGGTGCGCGGTTGAGAATCAACGTCTGTAAAATTGGTGCAACAAACAACCGCCCATTACCTCGCAGGGCATCAAACGATCGCAGCCAATCTGAATGCCATTGAAAGGGGTACAATCCAAAATAAGCTTTCCTTGAGCGTTCTGGGGCTTTCAAGGCATCTTGCAACACCTGATTCCATTGGGGTATATTTAGTGCGCTTGGTTGAAAGTACAAAGCAAACAGACAGATGCGCTGCCAACCCTTACGGCGATTTATCTGAATGTCTGCAACAATATCAGAAGCACGATCCTTGGCATGGAATAGTAAGGGATATGGATCTAATAAAACGATCGCAGGTGGATCGTCTGGGATAGAGAGTACAGAATCTGTTACTAAAAGAGTATGCGATCGCTTGTGGAAAAAAGCAACTTCTGCAAATCGACCAGGGCCAAGGTCGATGGGGCCCAGCATCGCATAATCAAACTCGTCAGCAAAGGGTGTTTTGCTACTATCTTCTGGGAGTACCTGAGTCCGTTTTGGGGGTAAACCAAGCCAGCTAAGGGGCAGATTTAGCGGGAAACTCCACTGATGGGGAGCTACAAATACCTGTGCAGTCGGAAAATATCTGGCGAAAGGGCCGACGAATACCTTATGTTCTATGCCGGAGATAGTCGGCAGGATGATGTACTTAACATTACCGTGTTCCGCCACCAACTCATTCACAAGCCGAATGCACTCTGGGGTTGGTGCAACAGGCGCATAGATAAGAAGACCCCCAGCTTCGAGTTTAACTACAGTCATGCGAATCGGCACAACAACGTAGAAAATGCCCTGAATCTGGTCAAAACTCCAGATTGTCTCCTTAATCACTTCTTTGCGGATTGTCTGCCGCCTGCCATAAGGGTAGAGTGGCAGAACAGGCCATAATCCCCATGAAAAGTCTTTTGGATTTATCTGTTGTGCATTGACTATGCGTTCATCATCAGCCACTCTGCAACCCCCTCCAAATTCCCTGCTCAAATTGTTTTATTTACTATCCCCAAAGTTGGAGTTTAGCAAATTGTTGAGATCATCAGATCAATTCTTAATTTCTAATTGTAATTCGTAATATTTCCTGCGTAGTTCATTCCCGATAAAATTATGCGTAAATATAGAATTTTAAAACCCGATCAAAGTTACACTTTTAGTCAATACTTTTTATTACCTAATCCAACTATAGATGTAGTAGCTGAGTTTGAGTACAGTTACGAACGCACAGAGCTAAAATTACCAAGATATTTTGCTGAGGTTAGCTATTTAGAATTTTTACAAAATTACTTACAGCGCAATATTATGCCTACACATCATATTTAAAACGATTGTTCATACTTGCTCTCAAAAACTGTTTTTACCAGGTTATGCTTGCGAAAAAGCCTAAAGTACAGGGCAAACGCATCTAAAGTATAAGAATCCTTTAATAGCAAGGGTTTTGGCGTTTTTTAATTTAGCCTATTTTTTCATCAAGATCCTTGCCCAGCAAGGGTTTCAGAAATCCCGTGCGTTCGCCCTGGCCTAAAGTAAATGTATGTTATTATGACTGACCCACAGCGACATGAAGAGAATAATGAAAAAGCAGTGGAAAAATTAGCTTGGACAATTCAAGCTTCTCAAGGGCAGTTTAAGCTGATTCTTGCACGGTGTAATTATGCTAGTATATACGATACCATGATAGAAAAATTACATAAAATTTGTGAATGTGATATTAACGTTTTCTATCTAAAGGAATCCGAAATGGATCTTTATAACATCATTCGTGAAGAATCCAATCATGAGGTACAAGTCCTAATGATTCTAGGTTTGGAATCCTTGTACAATCCACCTCAGTTTTGGACTTCGGCTAATTATATGCACAAGGAGTTTTTCAATAATTTTTCTTTTCCTTTAGTGCTGTGGATCAACAACGATGTTTACCAGCAGATGAAGCAGTTAGCTCCAGATTTGGAGAATTGGGCGACTACGATAAATTTCCTATCCTGTCTATTTCCATCAAGCTAATTCCTCCGATTTAGAGTTCTCTGTGCAATTTCTTTTAGTTCTGGCAAAGTTAGTGGAGCCAAGTAATCAAAAATCTTTTTATTACGAACAAATTCATTAGTATGAGAAAAAGCATTATTGAAAGCGTAAGCAGATAGATTTAAAGGAAATTCATCTGGATCTGAGCCTCTAATGTTGACATCTGCGCCAGCCTTAACTAGCAATTTAACTATATCTAGAGATTCTTCAAAAACTGCATACATTAAAGGAGTCCAATAAAGTTCGCTGCTGTCTCTAGCATTGATATCTTGCTGAACGGAAATAAGAGCTTGAACTTCTTCCAAGTAATGAAAGCGAATTGCTCGAATCAGTGCTTCGGCAAAATCTTCATCAGGTATAATGTAGTCTCCATACATTATTTTTTCCTCCTGCTAGTTTTTAGAATTATTTAGTACAAGTAAGTGAGCGTAAGTAAATAACTAAAGGTTTGTAGTAAGCGGCTCTTGGTAATTTAGACATATTGCAAGAATAGCGATGATTCATTACATTTTAAAAGCTACCAAGGAAACTGTACATCTGGGTGGTTTCTCCCATCTGCTAGAACCAGCACTCACTATTGATTCTGGTGATACGGTTGATGTGGAAACTTATACTGGTTACTACGTTTACGACAAAGCACCACCTGAATTTGTCACACCAGAATTTCTCGACATCTGCCAAAATCTTTTACCAGAACGCAAGATTGCTGGGGGGCCGCATTTACTCACAGGGCCGATTTATGTGCGTGATGCCGAACCAGGGGATGTTTTAGAAGTACAATTAGATGCGATCGCACCTAGTGTACCCGTTGGCTTCAATGCCATTCGTCCAGGTTGGGGAGCTTTACCACATCAGTTTCCTCAACCTGCGTTGAGATTCATTCCTCTAGATTTAGTCAACAATATCGCGGAATTTCCGGCGGGTACTGGCATAAAAATTCCCCTTAAACCGTTTTTTGGAATTCTTGGTGTCGCTACCCCAGAAATCTCTCTAACTTCTGTCCCACCAGGTTCTTACGGTGGTAATATCGACAACCGGGAATTACAAGCTGGTTCTCGTTTATTTTTGCCGATTTTCGTACCAGGTGCATTATTTTCTATTGGTGATGGGCATTCTGCACAGGGAGATGGCGAAGTAAATGTCACCGCCATTGAAACTTCCATGAATGGTAGAATTACCCTCAAACTTCGCAAGGATTTACAGCTAACAACACCAATTGCCGAAACTCCAACTCATATCATTACAATGGGGTTTGCTCAAACATTAGATGAAGCTTTAGAACTGGCTTTAAAGAATATGATTAATTTTCTGGAACGCTTTGCAAATTTGTCGCCAGAAGATGCTTATGTATTGTGTAGTATAGCTGTAAATTTTCATATTACTCAAGTTGTGAACAGTCCCCAAAAAGGTGTACATGGAATGCTACCAAAATCAATCTTTTCCCAGAAAATTAATTTATAATTTCCAAACTAGCGACCACCTTTATGTCTAATATCTTTATCCAACTGTTGTTAATCGGTTTAGTTTCTGGTATTGCTGGCGGAATGTTTGGTATCGGTGGCGGCGCAATTATGATTCCGGCAATGGTGTTAGTAATTGGTTTAGATCAGAAGTTAGCTACAGGAACATCTGTGGCTGCTCAAATTTTGCCAATCGGGATTTTAGCAGCCTTGGTTTACCAGCGCAATGGTAATCTTAATATCAAATATGCTCTGATTATTGCAGTTGGTTTAATCGTGGGTAACTTCTTCGGGGCATTGTTTGCAAATCAGCCATTTATTAGCAGCGAGTTGATGAAAAAGCTGTATGGCATTTTTGTCTTAATGATAGGTATTCGGTATTTACTGTCAAATTGAAGAGTTTAGTTGAGCTTTAGCAATATCTTTGTTAAGCCAGCGCCTAACTGCTCAATAGATTCTTGCTGTTTAGGATCTTTTAGCGTGCCATCACCATTAAAGGCTTCGTAAGCTTTGGATACTGCTATTTGATCGGGTAGTACCAAAACTTTGATGTTTCCCAAAATAGACCGCAAGTGAACCAACCCGCGCAAACCACCAAGAGCGCCTGGGGAAGCACTCATAATCGTAGCAACTTTACCTGCAAAAGCAGCCAATGGTGCTTCATTTGGGGCTGGACGGGATGCCCAGTCAATGGCGTTCTTCAAAACTGCTGTGAGTGAACTGTTATATTCTGGCGAAGCAATCAGGAATCCTTGATGAGAAATCATCAAATCCTTGAAAGTACGGGCGTTGGCAGGTAGTCCTTCTTGAGCTTCCAAGTCTTCATCAAACAGAGGTAGGGGCAAATCGCGGAGGTCTATATAAGTCACTTCTGCGCCTGCTGCCTGAGCGCCAGATGCCGCGATTTTTACCAATTTTTTGTTGTAAGAATCAATCCGGGTGCTGCCGGCAAAGGCGAGGATTTTAGGTGTAGATGCCATAGTTCTAGATTGAATGGGAAGGATTAAACCTGTTCAACTGCATTATCCTGTTTTCAGGCGATCGCTATTTGCTACCTTAAGATTTTCTTTAAGTTACATAATTACATTAATGATGGTGAATGCTAAAAATCCTGCCTCTAAAGTCGGAATATGAACAATTCACAAGATAGAAGTCGTTTTAACTTAAGATGTGGCTATTACTCTGCGGGGTTTACCCTTTCATACCAGGGAAGCTGTGAAAGTTATTATTCTGAAAGCTAAAACCTAACAGCAATAAACAGCCTGTTTTGTCAGAACTTTTATCTGAAATTATGTTCAGAAATTAGAGAAAATTCTTATACTAACTGTAAATATTTATTTAAATTTTGCCTGTCTAAAGGTTCAGTTACAATATTATTTACCCCAATCATCTGGCTTAATACTAAAAGACCTGCTTGGTGGATTTTATCACCGCCTGTTGATGCTGAGTAATATTTTAAAATATAAGGATTGATATTGTTCTCAAAAAAATCAATGGCAGTTTTTAAAACACAAGAATCAGTGTCTAAACCACAAATAAATACTTTTTGAATATTATTTTTATTTATAAAATTGAGTGTCTCTGTATTACAAGCAGTATATATAGTTTTATCAAAAACTACTTGAGCAAATGGTTCAATTTTATTAACAATTTTTTGCTCAAATGGTGATGTGAGATTGTGCCAATTTAGATATTTGATATAAGGGCTATTAGGGGTATTTATAAATCTTGTGAAAATGACGTGTTCAAAGATGTTTTGCTCTAATAAAGATTTAACTCTTTGTGGAATATGGCTTGTATTTGGAGTGATAAATCCATTTTGAATATCAATGATAAAGAGACAGAAATTCATATATTAACTACTGTACTTGATTGGTTGGTTCTGAAGACATTTTTTTGAATTTTGGCAGCTTGCTCTTCAATTCCTCCCTCACTAGTTATACCATTTCACGAAATGCTTGATACAAATGATTTGTCTCTAATTCTTTCTCCCTGCTACCTATTTGTATTAACCTTAAAGTCAAATGGTATTAGAGCCAGGTTAATACCCAGTATGCTAATAATAGCAAATGTCCTTTGCTAACTTCAGATGCGAAGATTCTTAACTATCCTGATGTGCAAACGCTGAAGTAAATTTAGATGCTATTTGCTACCTTTAGAGTTTCTTTACAAACTTTCTCGTTATGGCGAATTGGTCAGACTCTTATCTTGGCAAGTTACGACAAGTTGTAGGCCATCGCTTACTTCTGTTATTTAGCGTATACGTGATTATCGAGGATAACTTGGGGCGCATTCTGTTGCAAAAACGAAGTGATTTTAAACTTTGGGGGCTACCTGGTGGCTATCCAGAAGTAGGTGAATCTGCCGAAGAATGTTCAGCACGAGAGGTTTTTGAAGAAACTGGTTTAACGGTTAAGCATTTTGAAGCTGTGGGGTTTTCTTCCAATCCAGCCTTTGAAACTGTAACTTATCCCAACGGCGATCGCGTCCAAACCTTCAATTTGATTTTGCGATCTGTTGAATGGGAAGGCAGTCTCGCTTGCCTAGATGGAGAATCGCTGGCACTGGAATTTTTTGATTTGGCGGACTTACCGACGTTAATGCCAAACGATCGCAGTGTTTTGGAAAAGTTTCAAGAATACCAAAAAAGCGGCAAATTTCTGATGTTCTAAAGCATTTTTTCTAAAAACTGCTTGGCGCGATCGCACTGAGGATTTTGGAAAAACTCGTTAGGAGTAGTGTCTTCTGCTAAAATCCCCTGGTCGAGGAACATAATCCGATTGGCAACTTCCCTCGCAAACCCCATTTCATGAGTAACAATCGCCATTGTCATCCCAGATAGCGCTAAAGCTTTCATCACTTCCAACACATCTTTGACCATTTCTGGATCTAATGCAGAGGTGGGTTCATCAAACAAAATCATCTCTGGTTCCATTGCTAATGCCCGCGCGATCGCTACTCGCTGTTTTTGTCCCCCAGATAGTTTGGATGGGTACACAGACACTTTTTCTTCTAAACCTACCTTAGCAAGCAATTCTAAGCCATGTTGTTCTGCTTTTTGCTTGTTTATTCCTTTCACCTTTATAGGTGCGTAGGTGACATTTTGCAGCACATTCATGTGAGGAAACAAATTAAAATGTTGAAATACCATCACCAATTGCTGACGTACTTTAGCGATGTTTGCCTTGGGATTGGTGATTTCTTGGTCGTGAAAATAAATTCTGCCTCTGGTGGGTTGTTCTAGCAAGTTTATGCATCGCAGAAAGGTAGACTTACCTGAACCAGAAGGGCCTAATATAGCAACCACTTCCCCCTGGTAAAACTCAGTGGAAATATCTTTGAGTACATCGAGTTTGCCAAAGGATTTACATAAGAATTCCGTGCGAATTACTACATTACTCACTTTCTCGTAACCTCTTTTCTAAAGCGGATGCACCCAAAGTCATACCCATTACCAAAACATAGTAGATTAACCCTGCAAATAACAGTGGTTCAAAATAAATATACTTATTTGCACCAACGATTTGGGCACTGCGTAATATTTCCACTACCCCAATGGTTGACACCAGCGCGGAATCTTTGAGCAATCCGATAGTTTCATTTACCAATGCGGGGAGAATATTCTTCAATGCTTGCGGCAAAATCACATCCCACATCATCAACCAATAGGGAACACCCATAGACATCGCCGCTTCACTTTGTCCTTTATCCACCGCTTGAATCCCACCCCTAATGGTTTCCGACATATAAGCGCCAGAATTCAGGGTAAAAGTTAACACCCCAGCCTCCAATGCGGAAATATCATAGCCTGTAAGCTGGGGTGTTGCGTAGTAAACCAATGCCAACTGTAATAGCAAAGGTGTACCTCGAAAAACAGAGGTGTAGGCGTTAGCAACCCAGGTAAGCGGTTTGATGCCGAGAATTTTTAATAGAGACAGGATTGTTCCCCAAATTAACCCCAAGGTTACAGATAATAGCGTGAACAACAAAGTTAAAGGGATTCCCCGCAGAATAAAGGGAATATCTGGAAGAATTCTGGTGAAGTCGAGATTTAATCCGCCTTTGGCAGGAGTTGAGGATACAGGATTGGTGGTGTTCTCTGAAAACCATTTGGCGACAAGTTTATTCAATGTGCCATCATCCTTCATTTCTTGAAGGACTTTGTTAAAAGGTTCTACAAAAGAAGAACCTTTGGGAAAAGCGATCGCCGATCCACTTGCCTCCTCTGAGGGAATTGTATTAAATTCTAAATCTGGGTTAGCTTGGGCAAATCCCTTAGCGACGGTATCTTCAACAATTGCGGCATCAATTCGCCTAGATTTGATTTCTTGAACTACTTCCGGCACTTTGTTGAGTTGCTTTAGCTGAATACCCGCGACTTTTTTAGCAATTTTCTGAGCATTTTGTTCTTGTATGGTTCCTAGTTGTACCCCAAGTTTTTTTCCTGATAAGTCTTGGGGTTGCTTCAGGTTGCTACCTTTAGGAGCGACAATTGTATCTTTGGCTTCGTAATAAATAATTGAAAAATCAATATTTTTTTGACGTTCTGGAGTCGGAGTCATCCCAGCCATGACAAAATCAGCCCGATTCGCTTGGAGTGCAGGGATTAATCCATTAAAATCGGATTCCATTATTTGAAGTTTAAACCCTAGTTTTTCAGCAAGGGTTTTGGCAATATCTATATCAAAGCCAACGATTTGGCGATCGCCTCCTTTCGTATCATAAAACTCATAGGGAGGATAATCTGGGGAAGTAAGCATCGTCAGGGTGTCTTTTCCTAAAGGTGAGGCAGCTTTTAGAGAATTACTATGTCCGATGATGCTGACTACTAATGCTACAACCAATATTGTTAATAGCCATACTTTCTTTCTCTTCATAAACTTGATAAGTATAGGACTAGCACTATCAATGTGACTCGTAATCTTCTCTCTGTGTACTCTGTGCCTCTGCGGTTAATAAATTCTTTTTTTAACCACAGAGACGCAGAGTACACAGAGTAAAGAGGAATTTTTTAACCAAAATTTCTACCCATGTTGAAAAATTCTGACTTTTGTCGCTTCCAGTAGCTTAACGCTGGCATAAATAGCATCAATATGAGGTGTAGGAATTTGAGTAAGTTTTCCCAATTCTGCCACCGCGCCAACGATCGCATCTATCTCCGTAGCGCGTCTGGCTTCAATATCTTGTAACATTGACGTTTTATGGGCACCAACGTTTTCTGCCCCATTAATTCGCTGTTCCAAAGTGATGCCAAACTTTATACCCAAATTTTCTGCGATCGCTTGAGTTTCAGTCATCATTTGTCGTGCTAGTTCACGGGTGAGGGGATAGCGACAAATATCCTCTAGAGTCGCACCAGTTATGGCACTGATGGGATTAAATGCCACATTCCCCCACAACTTGATCCAAATTTCCGTGCGAATTTGATTGCGGATTGGTGCTTTGAATCCTGCCTGTTTTAAAGTCTGTGCCAATAATTGGATGCGTTCTGTTTTACTACCATCGATTTCACCGAGAGTAAAGCGATCGCCTTCAATATGCTTAATTACACCTGGTTCAATTATCTCAGTTGCCGGGTAAACAACACAACCGATAGCGCGGTCAGCACCAATACTAGCTTCAATAATCCCATCTGGATCAACAGATTGAATCCGCGTACCTTCATACTCACCGCCATATTGACGAAAGTACCACCAAGGAACGCCATTTTGGGCTGTCACCACCATTGTGTGAGAATCGTATAGTGCAGGGAGAAGAGGTGCGATCGCAGGCACACTGTGAGCCTTCACAGTTAAAATTACTACATCCTGTAGCCCCGCTTCTTGAATATCGCTAGTTGCCAAAAAAGGAGTAGCAATTTGGCTAGAACCGTCTGCCATAAGCAACTTCAGACCATTTTTTTGAATCGCCTCCAAATGAGAACCACGCGCAATCAGCGTCACTTCTTCACCTGCTAGCGCCAGTTTTGCCCCTAAATATCCACCAATCGCACCCGCGCCAACAATACAGATTTTCATTTTGTTTAGGGATAGTTAGCAAATAATTAACTACTTATTTACCCTCAAACAGCTAGGTTTTGCATCGCTTTCAGTAAATCTTGATGAACAGATTTTGAGGCAGCTACTATCAATCCAGGCAGGCTATAGTTTTGGCAAGTATGCAGTGGCGGTAAAGTCGAACCGTCCAGAGTCGTTACAATCCAACCAGCCTCTCTCGCAATAAAAGCGAGTGCAGCAACATCAATAAATTTACCCGCTTTAATCACTGCTCCACTCAAGTCACCACTGAGAATACCATTAAGATTAGGAATTTGAATATCACTAGAGTAATCAGTCGCTATATCGATTACTTGATATTGATCTTTTAGTAAATTTCCAATAGAATTCATTGCCCATCCTAACAAAATAGCAGGTTTGGCAGATGTTATATGTAATGGGGCACAGGCTTCTAGGCTCATGTCCAGAGTCCCTTTAAAAGCACCTTCACCTCGAAGGGCATAAAAATAAATGTTTTGGGCAGGAGAAATGGCGATTACGGCTTCAAAGTCATCTGAATTTAGAATACTGAGAATAATTTGGTAATTAGAATGTCCATCCATGTAAAACTTTGTACCATCGATTGGGTCGAGTGTGACTAAGTAATCACCTTCTGAACCGAGTTCGGTAGCACGAAAATACTTGGTGTTGTTAGAACTTGCATACTCTTCTCCATAAAAGCGAATATCTGGAAAAGTGCCCAGTAATACTACTTCTACTAGATTTTGAATAGCCACATCCGCATCAGTAAGTGCAGCACTAAAAAAGTTGTTTCCTTCTCCTTTGGCGGGAAGTGCAGCAATTTTTGGTTGAAGAAAATGGGCATAAGCTGCTGCTACTTTCAGATGGGGGAGTAAAGTCTCCAAAATTAGTCGAGTAGTTGGTGTTGTGGACATTGCAGCAAACTCCTTTCAGAAATAATCTACCGTTGGCAGAGCGATAGAATTCTATATCTAGACAAAATTACGGTATCATTGTGGTGCAATGATACCATAATCTTTACCAATCTACCGGACGTTCAAGGAACTACGGCACTGATTGCAGAAACTGCTAGTTAATGCCTATAAATGTAAAAGCTGTTGCTGCTTCAGCAGGATTTGTGGAATTGGGGGTGGCTGTCAATACTTCTCGGTTAAGGGGAAAAGGGGAAAGGGAAAAGGGAAAGAAAAAACCCTTTAACCTTTTCCCCAAACCCGATTCCGAGTTAAAAATGCAAAACCCGAGCAGTATTGGGGTGGCTGTTTTTTATCTAACTTCTGAAAATAACTCCAAAAGCTCCTGGCAACTTCTACTGAGTTAGAAGAAGATGCGATTGATGATGTTCTAAATGCAACATTAACCAGTTTCTAATTATCTGAAATGGGTACAAGAATTATTGAATGCCATTGGCAAAGTCGTATCTGCCTCCACGTTCAAGAGCGCGTTTGTAAGCAGGCCGCGCATGGATGCGCTCGATAAATTGCTTAATTTTCGGTCGGCTTGAGATGAGTTCGGCTTCCATAGCGACTATTTCCAAAGGAAAGCTCATTTGGATATCGGCGGCGGTGAATTCTTCGCCTACAAACCATGTATTTTTACGAAGTTCACCTTCTATATAGTCAAAGTGAAGCTTAATCTGGGGTGCGATAAATCCTTCGTTTACGCTATCTCCTACACCAAAACGGTTAAAGACGAGATTCATTACCAGAGGTGGCATTGCAGAGCCTTCGGCATAATGCAGCCAATAAGTATAGCGCAAACGCTCTGGTGTAACAGATGGTGGGATTAGCTGACCATTACCGTAGCGTTCGACGATGTATTCAATGATAGCGCCTGACTCAGCAACAGTATTTTCTGCATCTGTGATTACTGGTGACTTGCCGAGGGGATGGACTTCACGCAGGGATGCCGGTGCCAGCATCGTCTTCTGGTCGCGTTCGTAGAACTTAATTTCATAATCGATCCCTAATTCTTCAAGCAGCCATAGTACGCGCTGCGATCGCGAGTTGTTAAGATGATGGACAACGATCATAATAGCTACTTTTTTACAATGGAGTTATTACTGACTTTTCATCATCTGAAACTACCATCAGCTGACTAATTATTCATCTATCTAATGGTTTGTTTTGGGTAGTGCTAAATCAAGCACTTATTTCTGGATTTGGAAGGGTATCTATTAATACTGCTCGGTTAACCATTTTTAACTCGACATTGGGTTTGGGGTAAAGGTTAAAGGTTTTTTCTTTCCCCTTTCCCCTTCCCCTTTTCCCCTTCCCCTTTTCCCTTAACCGACAAGTATTAGGGTATCTATAGATTACCCTGTCCGTGTATCACTCAATTATTTATTGACAGACTAATAGCTCCAAGCCCAGCATTTGCTCGTAGAATTGTGTAGAGGCATTGAGATTATGGGTGTAAAAGAAGGTAATTTGCTGTTCTATTTGCGGATGAGTAGACATAAATACATTTGAGTATATACCCCAAGGACATCTGGCGATCGCAGATGTAAAAATTGATTGATGTTAGAAACCTGTTACTACTCCAGAATGCCTTAAGTGCATCTGGAGTTTCTTTTTGAAAAAGCGATGTCTACGACAGGCTGCGCCTACGCAATTTTTCAAATCATCCTGATAAGCCAAAAGACGGCTGAATAGGGATGCATACTGAATTATTTATATTTAACATAGGGCATCATTGTTGATGTACCCCCATCCTAGCAAACAACTCTCGCAAAGCAGCCTCAGATTTACTGGGGCTGTTTTGCGTTACTTCAATAAGAGTTACGCAAAATCCCATGTTTCAAACTCGCATTTCTCTGCGCCTTTGCGGTTCCTTATTCCGTAACTTGTGCGTAAGTCCTATTCAAACAGAAAATTTGTGTAAACAAAGCAGTTAATCCTCAGACATTCTTTACTGTATTTGAGTGTATACCCTGATGACGTAGGATACTCTCACGGTGAAAATTTGGTATAGGTAAATGCGTATCTTTCCTGACTCCAGATTTGTCACAAACATTTCTGGAGTTTTTTCATTATTGGAGTTATTGATTCGGCTCAGAAGAAAATAGTTAAGCGATCGCACTTATCATCTTGATTAAATTAAAGTGCGACACACTTAAATATAAATGCTTATTTAGTTGTATATGTCACAAAAATATCCTTTTTCATCTCAACTTCTGCTGGGGCATCTGGATTATAAGTCGGTGATAATAAAAAACTAGCAAATGATGGTAAAGGAACTCCAGTTTTAGAACTACATGAGGGATAAAATAATGTGTAAAATGGTTCGGCTACAGAAGGAACATCAAGTTTAACACTCATAGCAGTTGCTAAAGCCTGAGCGCGACTTTGAGCATCTTTCATCGCTGATTGATAAACTGAACTCTGCAAAGCCTGACAGTCATTTACTGCGTACTCAACGCCCACACTCTTGACGGAAATATTTTCAAGTTGGCTTGTCGCTTTGTTCGCTGTAGCAACAATTTCCTGGACACGCTCGCGTGTTGGTTTTTCCAACCTCACCAATATTTTGGCGTTATTTTCGCTGGAATTTGGGTTAATTTGTACTTGAATTTTATCAACATTAATTCCTTTGGCAACTAGGCTATTAACTACAGGCTGGAGAGTTGCTTTAGTTAGTGATTTTTTGCTTGGTGAAGATTCTGCTACTGTTTTGTAATTTAAGAATAGAGTTGGTGAGGAAATGCGGCGGGTTTGCGGTAGAGATGATGGTTGCGTTTCTGACTCACCATTGCTACTTTCGCTACTGAATACCAGTTCAATATCGGCTGTATCTGCTGGCACTTTCACTACTCCTTGACCGATTACCATTAATGAATGGCGATCGCTTGCTGGTGGATAAAATAATTGGGCATTAGTAACTTTGGGCGTTAATACTCCCACGCCGACAGTCACGGTAATACTTACCAACATTAGAGCAGTTATTTTTCTCATGTCCTGGGAATGTCCTTTGAACCTAATTGTCAAAGTTTACACCTCAAAAGCAGGATACTTACAAAAATATTGAGCTAACCCCACGACTAAACACCGTTAGATTAGCTCAAAAATTAAAAATTCACTGCGAACTATTAACCAAACCAGTGAGAGGCTTCACAAGCTGGCTGAACTGTTTCACAAACATGATCGTTAATCCAATCTGACTTTTCTTGAACGATTAAACAAATGCCTTGGTGAATCAAATTCTGTAGGTGGAGTTGCTGCTCTAAGGGTTTACGAGGCAATTTGTAATAGGCCAAGCTTCCTTGTTCAGCCTCCGCTAGGGAAATATGTCCCTCAGAGATAGCGCCGTCAAAAGAGGGAAGACGGGTGAGGACGAAAGCAATTAGCTCTTGGCGTAAGTCAGGAATCGCAAAGGCTTTTTGATATGGATGGTATGGATATGTATCCAAAACACTTTCAATCTCTCCTACTACTGTTTGCTGTGTTAAATTAACTACCGTTTTCATGATTTTTAAACTCCTTTTTTAATTCCAGTCAATGATTGGTGGAGAAAACAAATTTTTTAGATGAAAATCAGTTAAAAGTAATTCAACTGATAGATGCAATAACCCCTGTAACTAGCCTTTTATCTTGGTTTAATATCAGACATTTGGCTTTGCTTATTTTAGTTAAAGTTTATACTGATTTACAGCATGACTTATTAAAACAGCAATCCAATATGCTGGTAGGTTAGCGACATTTTATATTTATAATCCTAATTATTTCAAATTTTTGCCAAAAAGGCAGAAATCTACATAAAACGCAGCATCAAGGCTAGGGGATCAAAATTAACGGCAATAAAAATCTTGAATTAGGAACAAGTTTTTAATGAAGATAAGCTTTGTTGGTAATTTATATCACATTTTATTTTGACTGTGAGATTTACTGTTTCATCTAAAAAACTTATTTGTTGCACATTGCTTTAGTAAGTCAGACAAATAGCGACTCAAGAGAGCGCAAAATCAGTCTAGCGACTGATGAAATGATCAGACAAAAACGTTGAAAAAGTTCACATTGTCTAAAGGTAGATGACGCAGCTGATGATTAATTTCATCTGCCGCCGCTAATCCAGAAAGCATCGCACCTTCTGCAAGATTGCCGCCACACCAATCACCACAGCAAACTAAAGGTAAGGGAGTTTCGGCAGACAAAAAAGCTTCGTGCCAAGGACGGCTAGGAAAGGCATAACGCCAACGATGTACCTGCATCCATTCAGGAGTATTCAGCCAGGGAAGGGCAAGAGATTCGGCTGCTCGTTGCAATATTAGCTTTCCAACAGGTTCTAAATCCTGGGATTCTAGATGGCGTTGGGCAAAATCAGCGCTACTTTGCACTACAAAATGTGGTTGTTGAGGGTTAGGACGCTTGCTACTGTCCAAACCAATCCATGCTAAATCAGCATCATCTACAAAAGTTAGAGCTTTCCACTGAGGGAGTGGTTGAGATGTAGAAGGATATCCAGCGATCGCACTAATGGAAGGATAAAATTCTACAGAACGCAAGTTATCAAGAAAGGCTGTATCTAATACACCTTCACCCAAAGATTCCAACAGCATCACCGCTTGGGGTGCAGGAATGGCGACGACTATAGCTTTTGCAGTTAATTCTTCGTTGCTAGATTCAAGAGTGATCCGCCAACTCTTTTCGGGAGTTGGGGTAATCGCAATGACACGCTGATTCAGTAATATTTCTAAACCTGGAGCGAGGGATTTAGCGATCGCACTCATTCCACTAGGTGCAACATATCGCGGACTACGGTTTTTCGGTTCAGATAAAGGAGCGCCTGCTGTGAGTTCGTAAACTTCCTCTGTCCAAACTTCGAGGATATGGCGCGATCGTAATATCTCCACAAAACGTTTAAATAATTCACCCTTTGGCTTCAGGTAACAAGCCCCATGATCGGCGCAAGTTCCATGCAAGCGGCGTGTAGCCAATCTTCCACCCAAACCACGGGACTTGTCCACTACTAGCACCGAATATCCAGCTTGACTTAATTGCTGGGCGCAGACTAAACCGGCCATTCCGGCACCAATCACTGCAATATCAGTCATAAGTCCATAATCCTTAGTCATTAATTATTAGTTATTGGTCATTAGGTTATTATCAAAGGACAAAATTACTACTAATGACTGCTGAAAGCTAATAGTAGAATAAGGTACAGAAAGCTGCACGGAAGGGAGGAAGGGAAATTGGATGAAATGAGGGCGGCGCTAGAGTTAGCGACCGAAGAAGAATTGCAAGATTTAACGGCAATTTTATTTAGTCGTAAGTTCAATCCCCTAGACTATGTACACACACCCGAACCCATCGAAGTGCAAAGCCAAGACCGCAAAGCTTGGTTAGATTCACTAGAGGGACGCTTTCGCTTTTTGGCGGCAGATGGGATGACAGTATTACGGGGACGTACAGGCCAGGTAACTTACCGACAAGCCTTAGTTCAAGTATGTAAGTATCTAAAAATTCCCTATTCTCATCAGCTGCCAACTATTGATTTAGAAGCAGAAGTATTTTTGCATCTACTAGGACAGGTATGGAAAAAATTACCTGAACAGGAAAAGCAAAAATTGACTCTCAGAGTGCAGCGTCACCTTGTGCAATCAGAACTAAAAGAACCGTTACCACTTTTATTACAGCCTGACCCCTTGGGTTTGCTTTTCAAAGGCGGTGGTGCGATCGCGGTTACTTCACTTCTCCAGCCAATGGTACTTAAGCAAATTGCTCGTCAATTTGCCATCCACTTTGCTACTTATGAAGTAGCAAAACAAGCGGCGATTACAGGCTCAGAAGCTGCTGCAACGCAATTTCAAAGCTATGTAGCTATGCAAATGGCGCAACGGGGTATGACAGTGAGTGCAGCTCGTTATGGGGCAGCCCGCACGATGTTTGCCGTGATTGGGCCAATGATGTGGACTTGGTTTTTTGCAGATTTAGGGTGGAGAGCGATCGCCACTAACTATGGTCGGATCATTCCGACTATTTTCGCTTTAGCTCAAATTCGCCTCACTCGTGAGGAATGTTGGGAGCCAGCTTGAACAAGGTTTCTGATTATTTCAAGTCTCGCTGGCAATCTTCTTGGAACTACTCTCTATGGGCATTGTTAATCTTCCCATTGAGTCCATTGTTGGGGGCTGTGACTATTGGTTTTGTCTCATTAATAACTTGGCTGAAACAATCCCACAAAATTAATCGCCGCCCCCTCAATTGGGGATTTGCCCTTTTGAGTCTGTTGCTAATCGTAAGTGCTGGATTTGCCGATGACAAAACAGCAGCTTTCCTTGGCTTATTTAATTTATTACCATTCTTTTTACTTTTTGTTGCCCATAGCGCTCTAATTCAAACATTTGTCCAATTGCGCCAAATGTCATGGGTTTTAGCGATCGGTTCCATGCCAGTGATAATTCTTGGTTTGGGACAGTTATTTTTAGGCTGGAGTTTGAAATTAGAAATTTTGTGGGTTGTGTTGAATTGGACGATCGCACCAGGAGGAAATCCGCCAGGTCGCATAGCCTCACTTTTCTTGCACGCTAACACCTTTGCCGCTTATCTAACAATAGTTTTCATCCTTAGCTTAGGGTTGTGGCTAGAACAATGGCGATTGTATCGAGAATTGGGTATTAGGAAGAATTCACTTCCCTTGATCTTCTTAACTATTGCGGTGATTACAAATTTCATTACCTTGATTTTCACTAACTCACGCAATGGCTGGGCGATCGCTATTTTTGCCTGTTTAGCTTATGCACTCTACCAAGGCTGGCGCATTCTTGTGGGTGGTGTCGCTGCGATCGTCTCTAGCGTGCTTTTGGCAGCTTTTGCTCCCTCGCCAGTCGCTCAAATTTTTCGCCGGGTAGTTCCTGCCTTCTTTTGGGCAAGGTTAAATGACGATATGTATCCAGATAGACCAGTCGCTTTAATGCGAAAAACTCAATGGGAGTTTGCCTGGTCTTTAGCCAAAGAACATCCTTGGACTGGTTGGGGATTACGCAGTTTTAGTGGACTCTACAAAGCGCAAACGCAGATTCCCTTGGGTCATCCCCATAACTTGTTTTTGATGTTATCTGCTGAAACTGGTTTTCCTAGTACTTTTTTATTTTGTGGCTTACTTGCTTGGATTTTGATTACAAGCGTGCAATTATTACGAAAGTCTAAATATATAAATACAGAAGATAGATTGATATTTTTCAGTTATCTTCTGGCCTTTATTGGTTGGGTTTTATTGAATACAGTAGATGTAACCCTCTTCGATTTTCGTTTGAATGTAATTTCATGGTTAATTTTGGCTGCCATTTCTGGAGTAGTACATCGTTATAAGCAACAATACAGACTTGAATCTCATCCAAATTAGTTAGACGTGGATAATAGCTATTAGTTATTTTTCAGTGTATGCACTGGGGACACTTCGAGTTTTTAGTTAATAAGATTACTATGTGAGTGTAACTAACACTTAATTAGTCACACTCGATGTTGCTGATTGTTGGGAAGGTGTAAGGACAACCCTTTGGGGTTTTCTTGCATGACGGGCATCTCTTGTAGATGCCCTTTTGTATATTTATTATTTTTCTTCAGTTAAGCACAAATAAAAAAATATTCAATTTGACGAAATATCTGAAAAGATTTTAGCTTTAATCAAGGAATGTCAGACATGGTTACTGAAATTAAAGTGGAATAGAGATGCTGATTGGCTAGGAATTATTGATAGTGTTCAAACTAAGTTCAAACATCTATAAATTCCCATATTGTCTCTGTTGACATACTCCCCGGCGTGTTCGCCCTTGGCGTTCCCGTTCGCGCAGCGTCTCCGTCAGGAGAAGGGTACGCACTCTTAAGAAGGAGTAATGAGTAATAAGTAATAAGTAATGAGTAAATACCCATTTTTCATCCACTCATTACTCATTACTCCTTACTCATTACTTTAAAGCATTGCGTGAAGCACGGGGTTTCAGACCCATATTTTTGATGAGGCAATACTGTTCTGAATAACTTAGGAATGATGTGAATTTTCGCTATGGCTCTAAGCCTTGGCGACGTTTTTCTTGGATGACTTGTTGTAGCTCATCTACTGTTCTGAAGTTGGCTCCATTTCACCACTAAACTTAGGCTAAACGCAAGTTTAAACTTTATTAAAACTACGATGTCTGGCGACAAGCCGCAAATCTTGAAGATGCTCCCCGTAGCTTGCTTCGGCCTAGAAGTACGCATCTAACCACCCAATATTCTGATTAGCATTAAAGACATACGATAACCCTTATGGTGTAAGCTCTCAGTAAAATGGATATGTCAGTAACGAAAAAAAAGACGCATCCATAACCTACCCTATGCTCACAACAGCTAACTTTCTTCAGTACACCCAATGGTCAGGTATAGCTACCTTGGTATTCGCTGCCTTAACAGTTTTGGCTTTTATTCTCAAATGGGGCATCCGCTTTCGGCTGGTGGGTACGACTGGCTTTATGCTGGTGCTGACAGGTGGTTTATTTGCACTGTCGATAGTCCCCTTGAGTCGGGCTGTGATTCCAGGAGCGACGAAGTACACTCTAGTTTATGACAATGGCTCAACACAAGCGGTTATTACTACATCGCCCAAAATTACACCTACGCAATTAGAAGCAACTTTACGTCAAGCAGCTAGTAATCTATTTTCTTATGGTCGTTCAGGTACACGGGAAGACGACAAGTTGACAGTTCGCGCCCGCGTCATTATCCACCCAGAAACAGGGGTTTCTGTACCAGTTTACTTGGGTGAGGCCAAGCGATCGCTAGTTTCTCATCAAAATTCACCAGTCACAGTGGAAATTTACACAGACAAATTCGCCCAATTGCCAAAATCTAACGGTTAAGGGAATGGGGAATGGGAAAGAGGCAGAGGGCAGGGGGGACAAGGGGACAAGGAGAATTGGGGATAAGGGGAAAGACTTGTTTCAAGTTCTCACCTCTTGTCCCCAAGTCCTCTTCCCAATTCCCAATCCCCAATCCCCAATCCCCAATCCCCAATCCAATGCTTGTTATCAGAATGACATAATTTATTTTGTATTTACCGATACATTAATAGTTATTATTAGATTAAGATGTTCACACTTTCGTGATTCTACTGTGGAAAAAGATCGATCAGCCTGCGGGTAATGGATACTGACAGTTGTGATTTGTCGGTTGTTATTGTAATTGCCACTATTGACATTTTTACAATTTTTTGCAGCCAAATGCAACGCTGTGGGAGCGGACATCGATCTGTAAACCCTAACGCATCTATCCATAGCTGAAATGACCATCGACAGACGATTCAGTTCTCAATCACTTTTCTTGAGAATCTGAGAGTGGTAATGTTAGTTAATCATACGGTTATTCAAAACTTTGATAGTTCGGAATTTCAGGCTAATGGACACAACAGATTCAAGCAACGTCGTTAAATGGCTTAACCAGTTAGCGATTAGATCGGTTAAAACCTAGTTGAGTCAGATGTAAGTTTTTAGCCATCTGGCAACAAGTATCTTTTGTTGCAAGTCTATTAGATTAAGAAATATCAAGTTTTTGGCAAACTAGATTATATGTCTAATCAACTTTCTACTCAACCTTCTTTGTCTACTCAAACCTCTAGTTCATTATTTACGCTCACAGTTGCCCCGGCAAAAGTCATCCGTGGTTCTGGGGTGTTGCAAGCAGCCGCAGCAGAGATTGCCTGTTTGGGAAGTCGTCCCTTAATTGTGGCAGGTGAATCGACTCTCGCCATCAGCCGAAAGAATTTGCAACCAGTTTTAGAAACGCAACAGTTACATCCTGTTCAAGCTTCTTATGGTGCAGATTGCTGCGAAGCTAGCCTGAAATCTTTACAGAAGAAGGCAAAAGAACATAAAGCTGATGTGATTATTGGTGTTGGTGGCGGCAAAGCCTTAGATACAGCAAAATTACTCGCGCAGCAGTTACAGTTACCAGTGGTGACAATTCCGACATCAGGGGCTACCTGTGCAGCTTGGAGTGCCTTGTCGAATGTTTATTCGGAAAATGGGGCGTTTCTCTACGATGTAGGACTGTCTCGTTGTCCCGATTTACTGATACTCGATTATGACTTGATTCAAACTGCACCACAACGGACTTTAGTAGCTGGAATTGGTGATGCGATCGCTAAGTGGTATGAAGCCTCTGTTAGCAGTGGGCATTTGCAAGACACTTTAATTATTGCTGCGGTGCAACAAGCAAGAGTTTTGCGAGATATCCTCTTGCAAAAGTCAGCCGCCGCCTTGAAGGAACCAGGTAGCGAAGTTTGGCGAGAAGTCGTAGACGCAAGTGTTTTATTAGCTGGGGTAGTTGGAGGACTTGGAGGGGCGCAGTGTCGCACAGTTGCTGCCCATGCCGTGCATAATGGTTTAACTCATATTTCAGGACATGGCAGTATTCATGGCGAAAAAGTCGCTTTTGGAATTTTAGTGCAACTGCGTTTAGAAGAAATGCTACAAGGCAATCAACTAGCAGCATCAGCACGACAACAGTTGTTAAAGTTCTACACAGAAATTGGACTACCCCAAAAATTAAGTGATTTGGGATTGGGCAATATTACATTAGGTGAGTTACAAACAGCCGCCGAAATTGCTCTAGTTCCTAATTCTGACATCCATCGACTACCATTTAAAGTCGCGCCAGAACAGTTGATGGCAGCAATGGTTTCCACCACTGCACCTATAGATAGTAAAGACATGAATCGAGTTTCGCCCAAGGGAATCAGTGACGAGGTTGAAGAATGAGTTTAAATTGGATTGTCCCAGCAGAACGCATACAAAAACTACCACCTTATGTATTTGCCCGTTTAGATGAACTAAAAGCGAAAGCACGGGAACAAGGGTTAGATTTAATTGACTTGGGTATGGGAAACCCCGACGGTGCAACACCAGCACCAGTTGTTGAAGCAGCGATCGCAGCCTTGAAAGATCCCGCCAATCACGGTTATCCGCCCTTTGAAGGGACTGCTAGTTTTCGTCGGGCGATCACCAATTGGTATCATCGCCGTTATGGTGTGGTTTTAGATCCCGATAGTGAAGCCTTGCCATTGCTGGGTTCTAAAGAAGGATTAACCCATTTAGCGATCGCCTACGTTAACCCTGGCGATTTAGTTTTGGTACCTTCCCCAGCTTATCCCGCTCATTTTCGCGGCCCGGCGATCGCAGGCGGCAAAATCCACAGTTTGATTCTTAAACCAGAGAATGACTGGTTAATCGATTTAGCTGCCATTCCTGATGAGGTTGCAAGACAAGCTAAAATTCTCTATTTCAACTATCCCAGCAATCCCACTGCTGCCACAGCCCCCCGCGAATTCTTTGAAGAAATCGTCGCTTTCGCCCGTAAATATGAAATTTTACTGGTGCATGATTTATGTTACGCCGAGTTAGCTTTTGATGGTTATCAACCCACTAGCTTGCTAGAAATTCCCGGCGCGAAAGATATTGGTGTAGAATTCCACACCTTATCTAAAACCTATAATATGGCTGGTTGGCGCGTTGGTTTTGTGGTGGGGAACCGCCATGTAATTCAAGGTTTACGGACACTAAAAACTAACTTGGATTACGGTATTTTTTCCGCCTTGCAAAAAGCAGCCGAAACCGCCTTGCAATTGCCAGATGTCTATTTACACGAAGTACAACAACGCTACCGTACCCGCCGCGATTTCCTCATTGACGGGTTAGGAGAGTTGGGTTGGGATATCCCCAGAACCAAGGCGACAATGTATCTTTGGGTGAAGTGTCCCGTTGGTATGGGTTCCACTGATTTTGCCTTGAACGTGTTGCAACAAACTGGCGTTGTTCTGACTCCAGGTAATGCCTTTGGGGTTGCGGGTGAGGGTTATGTAAGGATCAGTTTGATTGCCGATTGCGATCGCTTGGGTGAAGCTTTACATCGCTTCAAACAAGCCGGCATCCGCTATCAACCTGAAGTTGTAGTCTCTGCCTCACAATGAAAATAGCATAACCTTATCGAAATCTAATTCATGCAACCCTACCCTGCTAGGATGCTCATTTAATTGCTGCGGGCTTTTACTTCCTTTGCAATAATCGTCGCGTAATTTAATCTATGCGTCCCTGCTGCCATTAGTGGCAAGTGTAAGTAAGCGGGATGGTTTCGACTTTCCAACATTTGGCGTACAGTTGGGTCAAACAAGTACGCAAAGTAAAAGCCTCAAGTAATTAAAGTCATTACTGAGGCATTTAAAAATAAATCCAAGGTAATTATACCCATGAAGTTGATTTACTCTTTAGGGTATATTCGCGGCGCACACTTCAACCCAGCAGTGACATTAGCATTTTGGACAAGTGGTTTTTCCCAAAAGAGCGAGTAATTTGTCGCAGTGAGTGCGATCGCAGCTTGGGCACCCCGCTACGCTAAGGTGTATCTACAGAGGATTTCTGGCTTAACTGAAAGATATTGATGTATATTTGCTGTGCCGAAAAAGCTTTGAGCCAACTAATGAAGTAAGTATAAATCAAGTCGGGAATTATCCGGGTCGACAGATGACACTAGTGTAATTACTAAATACAGAGGGTTAAACAAATTACAACACTAGTTGATTGAGTCTAAACAATTTTATGTTGTCTGATTTAGATTTAGTTAGAGAGTTCGTATGCAACTCTATCCAGAAAAAAGATATTTTATTGGCAAATCGTTCCTTAACAGCACAAACAATTTATAATACTAACCGTCTGGCAACAAAGGCTGAAGGCATAATTGCCACTGCCCAACTAAATCCCACACAAACGGAATTCTTGATTTTGTCTAATTCATCCCATTGGGAATTACTGAATCAGGCTTTGCCAGAATATAATTATCTCCTTAAAGGAAACATAGATAGTCGTGGTTTCTATCACTATCAATACTGCCAAATCCCTAAAGACTATAGCTTGCAATGTACTAAATCTGTCCTTTTATGGCGAGCTTGGTGGAAATATCGCAAGAATACTTTACAACTAGGAATTCCATCGGGTCTTTTAATCCAGACAAGAGATTCATGGTATCCAATCCTAGATTTAACCATTAGTAAGGGACTGCTGTATGTAAAAACTTTAGGAAGTGAGATAGAAATTCATGCAGATGACCTAGTAATTTGGTTAAGCAAAATTGAAGCAAATTCTCAAAATTAGTCATTAGTCAAAAACTTCACCTCTCCCTACCCCTTATAAGTCAGCTACGACTATAAATTAGGTTTGCGATCGCTCGAACTAATTTAGCTGGCTCCACAGGCTTGGTGATATGCTGCCCAAATCCGGCGGCGATTGCCTGTTGGTAATCAGCCTCACCAGCATAAGCTGTAAGAGCGATCGCTGGAATTGTCCCTCCTTGTTCTGGTGACATCGCTCTGATTTGACGCATCAACATATAGCCGTCTATTTCTGGCATTCCAATGTCGCTTAACAGCAGATTTGGTTGGAACTGAGGCATAGTTTGTAATGCTTCCACAGCCGATGCTGTCTGATTTACCACCGCGCCAGATTGCTCCAAAATGAAAGCAATTAACTCTCGCGTATCACGCTCATCATCCACAAGTAGAACTTTTACCCCATTTAGATTGGGTAAATCATCAGGTTGTATACGAATCTGGTGGCTATCTGGGTGAATCTTAATCGTTGGTAGTATGACTGTAAAAGTTGCTCCCTGTTCTTCGCCTAAACTTTCTGCCTTAACTGTGCCTCCATGTAGTTCGACGATATGGCGAACAATAGCTAATCCTAATCCCAATCCCCCGAATTTTCTCGTAGTTGCACCATCAGCTTGTCGGAAGTAGTCAAATACGAATGGTAAAAAATCTGGGCTAATTCCCTTACCTGTATCACTGACTCGAAGTTGAACCTGAGAACCAACAGACTGTAAACTAATTTCTACCTCTCCACCTTGCGGTGTAAACTTAATCGCATTGGAAAGTAAATTCCAGATAACTTGCTGCAATCGACCAGAATCACCAGTTACTAGGAATTTTGAATCGCACCTTTGGGATGCTGGAAGCGTAACTTGGATTTGGGAGTTAAAATCGATAGATTCTAAATTTCCGTGAGAATTTTCTAATCCAAAATCGTTCGCGTAGTGTTCCGCAGGAAAGTCTAAAATCGTAAATTGCAAATTGATAGATTTAGCTTGGGCGGCTAGACGCACAGTTTCTATTGCAGATGCGATCGCAATTTCCAGATTTACAGGAGCAATATTCAAACTCAGTTTACCTTGTAAAATGCGAGAGACATCCAGCAAATCTTCAATTAATTGAGTCTGAAGCTTGGCATTACGCTCAATGGTTTCGAGAGCGCGAGTGGTGGTTGCTTCATCATACTTTTTAGTTTGCAGTAACTTTGACCATCCCAAAATCGGGTTTAGCGGCGTGCGAAGTTCGTGGGAAAGAACCGCCAAAAATTCATCTTTAATCCGGTTAGCTTGGATCAATTCTTCTTTGCGTCGCTGTAACGAAGTCATTAACTCGGCGCGTTCCAAAGCAACCGCTATCTGATCGGAGGTTGCTTGTAGTAGAGCAATCTCCCCAGAGGTAAAGTGGGTACGGGTGCGACTGGCAAAGGAGAGGACACCAAGCAGCTTTCCCTGAGCAATTAACGGTTGACCGGCGTATGCTGTGATTTCCAAAGACTTGAGGATGTGGGAATTTGGATGAGTAGAGTTCAGCACATTGTTGACGACAATTTGACGGCGTTCTTGCGCTATTAGTCCGCACATCCCTTGATTAAATTCCAGGTATTCAATTGCTTGAAATACTTCATCAGTAATACCATTCCAAGCTACTAACCGAAGTTTCTGCTGATTTTCGTGTGTCTCAATTAGATAGTGGAAGTAAAAATGCAAATCCATTTGCGCCGAAAGTTTATTAAACAAACTGTTCATTAAATCCAACGGACGCTCGGTTGAAAGCAAATCACTGGTGGTTTCAGAGAGCAGTTTGAGTCTTTCACTGCGCTCTTGCAAAGCAAGTTCTGCAAGCTGGCGTTCACGAAGGATGCGTTCGCGTTCGGTGATGTCAACTGCAACCCCTCCTACTAGACGTTGCCCTGTCGCATTTGCAATGGGAAATTTATATACCAAAAATTCCCCTAGAGTGCCATCTGTGCGTGGGGCAGACTCGATGGTTTCAACAACCTGATTCGTTTGGGCAACTATTCGAATGTTATCAAGTAAGGGTTGAGCTATTTGGGCTGGATATAGGTCAAAAATGTTTTTATTAATCGCTTTTTTGGTTGCTACATCAAATATGGTCAGATAAGTTGGACTGAGGTAAAGTATACGCCCGTCTGCATTGGTAATCCATGCTGCGGCGGGAATATTGTCCATAAAAGCTTGAAATTGCTCTTGACTCTGACTCAGCGCTTTTTTAGCTTGCTTGAGGTCACTAATATCAAGAATAAATGCAACTGATTTCTGCCCAGATTCTCCTAAAAGAGAGTAGCCAACTACAACTGGGACAATAGAACCATCTTTGCGAATACATTCCTTCTCATAAGGTGTACAGGTTCCCTTTACTGTTGCCTCGGCAATAGCTAGTTCATCTAAATATTGATACTCAGGAGGCGTAATATCACTCCACCTTAACCTTCCTGCCTGAATATCTGCTTGGGTATAGCCCACAATTCTCAAGAATTCGTCATTGGCTTCAGTGATACTACCATTCACATCACCAAAGATAATGCCAACTATATTTGCTTTGACAAAACTCCTGAGTCGTTCTTCACTTTCTTGGACTGCTTTCTCTGCTTGTTTGCGTAAGCGAAGCTCGTCGTAGACATCGCTAATATCTGTAGTGCTGCCAACAATGCGTACTGGTTTTCCATCAGCATCCCGTTGCACCACTATTCCTTGATCCAGTACATAGACGTACTGGTTATCTTGGTTGCGAATGCGATACTCAGCAGTATAGCGATCGCTATTTGCCAGAGCGATCGCCGACTCCTCTTGTACGCGCTGCAAATCCTCTGGATGCACAAGTTCTCGCCACCAATTACCTGTTGGTTCTGCAATATCGAGAGAATAGCCCAAAATTCGGGTTAACCCATCGGTTCTTTCAACGGTATCCTGTTCTACATTCCAGTCATAAATAAGACAGTTAACCGCCGATGCTGCTAACTGAAAACGCTCGTTAGCTAACCTCAGACGTTCTTCCTTCTCCCGCAAGATTTGTTCGGCTTGTTTGCGTTCGCTCAAATCAACAACAAAGCCAATGACAGTTTCTTCGTTGTCTTCTACCAGGACAGAACCGAGCAAAACGCAAACTCTTGTGCCATCTTTGCAGATATATTCCTTCTCAAAGGGTTTACAGACTCCGGTTGTTCTCAGTTCTTCCACTGAACGCTCACTCAATAGAAGATACTCAGGTGGGGTAATTTCACGCCAGTTCATTTGGTTAGCAGACAAATCTTCTCGCGTATAGCCGACCATTTTTAGAAAAGCATCATTTGCTTCTATAATCGAACCGTTCTTAATATCAGTAACAATCATTCCAATGATGTTGGATTCTGCCAGTCTGCTAAACCGCATTTCGCTATTTTGCAACAATTTCAGGCTTGTCTCAGCCTTGCGTCTGGCAGTTCGCAACTCTGAAGAGAGGGCGGTAATTAAGAAGGATACTAGTGAGAATGTGGTTAATTGTACTAAAACGTTTAGGCTGAGAAAATCGAACGAGTAGACTGGCTCCAGCAAAAAATATAGCGCAGTTGTAACAGATAATGCGATCGCTAATACTCCAAGTATCATGCCGCCGTACCAGGCGCTGACTGCCACAGCAGCATAAAATAATGTAAATACGCTCGGATCAAAAACTGGTAGCAATAGTTGTGTCACCAGCAGCGCCGCTATGACTGCCAGAATCATCACGCCATAGGTTAGTAACCAAGAGCGGATCATCAAAAATTTTTCGGATACTTTCAGCATCATCTTAAGAGTCCTCCCGTTGCTCCGCTTTCAGGAGATACTCGTTCAGTAGTCTTTTGCCTGGTTCGCCCATCTTCTGTAACATTTCTTCAATCAGCTTTAGTGCCATCTGTGAAGGCACTGTAGATCCGTTCTCCCAGCGATTGACTGTTCGCAGGGAAACTCCCAACTTGGCTGCAAATTTTTCCTGAGAAAGATCCAGTTGCTGCCGAAGTTCACGGATTAAATCTGAAATTTTTAGTGGCTTTTTTAGTTCCATAATAGGAAGATTAGGACAAGTGTCTTGCCATCTGGCTCCAACTTGAGGAAGAATTTAAATAATCATTAGTTATTATCAATTTCATCTTTTGGCGAAACACCAATATCATTTATTAGTCTTAATTACTTGTTATTCACTGATTTAACTCCTCTGCCACAGTTCTGATGAATACTCACTGTTCTAAGGTTGTGCGACCTAAGAAGCTAACTATAAAATAAATATTAAATTTTCTTGCTGTGTGATGTCGAAATAGTATAATTCCCAAGCAATTTGATGATTTTCAAGCATTACGCATTCCTGCAAATTTATGGAACGTTAAATTGCTATGTTTCATACACAACTTAGTTTTTTACATTATAAATATTCTCTTGAGCGCAATAAGAGAATAGAGAAACTAACCGCATTAGCACAACGTCTTACAGAGGAAAGATAGTTATAAAGGGTTTGTGCCTTATACCAATTTTTTATGAAGCTGCATAGAATTCGATCCCCCCTAGCCCCCCTTATTAAGCAGGGTGGATTAATTGTCGAGAGAGAAAATATAACATGGAAGGATGATTCCTTGAGAAAAAGACCAAAACCAGAGGAAAGTTGGGAATGAATTTAATCGAAGCAATTCAAGGGGTTCCCGATTATAGACATGCCAGAGGGATTAGACATAGGCTTTGGATAATACTAACTATAGTTTTGTTAGGTAGTTGTACGGGATATTGGGGATACAAACCTTTAGCTGAGTTCACTAAAAATCATCGATTATCCCTAATCAAATTATTAGATTTATCTCCAGATATTCAATTTCCGTCAGCATCAACATTCAGAAATATTATGACTTCTATTGATTTTCAGATATTAGCTGAACTATTTAACATCTGGGCAGAGAATAGTTTGCCAATTAATTACAAAGAATTATTTGCCATTGATGGTAAATGTATTAAAAGTACTGTCACAGGAGGAAATAAATCTTATCAAAACTTTGTGAGTATCGTTTCAGTTTATAGTCATCAGCAAGGATGGGTAGTCAGACATCAAGCTATGGAGAATCACGAAAAAAGTGAGATTAGTGTGGTAGAAGAGCTAATTAAAACACTTTCTGGGCATCATATTGTGATTACAGCAGATGCACTACATTGCCAAAAAAAACTGTTGAGTTAATTATTGAGGGAGAAAATGACTACATTATTCCTATTAAAAAAAACCAGCCAAATCTACTGAAAGTAGCTACTGAGTTAGCTGAATCCTCAATCGCTATCGATACTAATTACCATGATGAAAATTTACATGGACGAAAGACTACTCGTCAAGTCAAAGTCTATCCAATTCCATTTGAGTCACTACCTGATTGGGTTGGTGCTAAAAGTTTAATAGAGGTTAACAGATATGGAACTCGACCTCAAGGAAAGAAAAGTCGTCGCCAGATTGTTGACTATCATGAACAACACTTTTATTTGAGTAGCTTAAATTGTTCAGCCTCAGAATTTGCTGAGGCTATTCGTGGTCATTGGTCAATCGAAAATCAGCTTCATTGGGTCAAGGATGTAACTTTAAATGAAGATAACTGTATTCATACTGGCGGTTTTTCACCAGCTAATTGGGCGATGGTCAGACAGTTTTTAGTTTCCCTGGCTCGTCAGTTAGACTCTCGGACTCTTCCCGAAGCGTTAAGGCTGATGGCTAAACAACTTCAAATGATTTTTGATGCCCTATTTAACCACTCCGACTCCTTTTGCCCAATGCCTGTGAGTCTAACGGTCGAGGGAGAAAACTTTTTCTCTCCCGACAATTAATCCACCCTGCCTAGCCCCCCTTATTAAGGGGGGAACCGGAAAAACATCTATCAAAGTCCCCCTTAAAAAGGGGGATTTAGGGGGATCAAGATATGTGCAACGTCACATTAAATTGGTATTAGTTCCGTGAATTTTTGAAAAATTGGGATGCTCCCAACGTAAGTAGGTAGGTGGGAAAATTTACAACTATGTAACGAAAGTTTAACCAGAGCCATTAGAGCCAAATTTAATACGTTTTGTACTGTGGTTGCCTTTTTCTCCCCTAGCTTTAACGCCATCAATCACCGCGTAAGCAAGGTCTAACTCATCATCAAATATTTGCCCACATAATTCATCTTTTTTCAGGTGCTGCCACTCCAATTCAATTGGATTCATCTCGGAGCAGTATGCAGGCAAAAAGAAGATGTACAAACCCATCTGTTCCCACTTTAACCATAGTTTTTGCACTTCAAGACATCGGTGTATCGGTCCGTTATCCTGCACAATTACCCTAGTGCGCCCGGTTTTTTGAGCTTCCGTCGCTTCAATTTCCATCATTTGAATGTAAGATTTACGACTAACACCACCAATAACTAGACCGTAAATAAAGCTGATTAAAGGTTGAAGAAACCCGATAATACTTAATCTCCGACCACGACGCTTGGTTTGCTCTAAGCGTTTTTGCTCACCTCTAAAGTAATAGGTGTAACCTGGTTCACTCCACACACAGAATCCTGATTCATCTAGATACTTTAGGTCTATTTCTCCGGTAGCTGCGGATAATTCCAACATATCTAGGTCTGCTTGTTTCTTCGCTCTGACTACGGGGTCTTGTTTTCTCTTGTGGCTCTTCTTGGCTCGCTTCCAATAGACCCCCTTTTTTTTGAGTACCCGTCTTAATCTGTCGGGACTCAATTTTATGTGGCGCTCGCTTTCTAATTTCCGGGAGAGTTGAAAACTATTGTATGTACGTGGTTCTTCTCTGAGGCATTTTTCCAACAATACTATGTCCTCCTCCTTCCACTTCGGTTTTCCTCCTCGACCTGGTAATTCCCAAAGCCCTTCTATACCTAACTTCTGCCATTTATGTAAGACTTCTCTTACTGTTTGAACACTCCAGTCAAAGTGAGCAGCTATTTTTTCTACGTACCAACCATGCGCGTTTAATCTGATTGCCTCTGCTCGATCTTTAACTTTCTGTGGTACATCCACAGTTCTCAGGTTTAACAGGGTTTGGTCTTGCTCACGCGTGAGGAATACCCTTAAGCGAGCGCCCATAACATTTGTTACCTCTGTAAGTACATTTTCCGTATTTATTTATCTTAATATAGTTGGGTTTTTTCCCACCCACCTACTTAATCACTGCTTGCTTATTTCAACAGGATAATTTTTCTAAAGCTCTTGTCAGTAGTGTTTGAGATGTCCTTAACCTGAGTCAGATACCAATGGGAAAACTATAAAGCTATAATGCACTTTTAATCAAATGTTTGCCTGAACTTTAACCGTTTTGATTAATCAACACTCCCAAAACCTCCTCGATACTCAACTGGAGAATGCACCAGGTGAAGGCTATATATTTAGCTGGTTTGATTGGTTTTGTCTTTGGTATCCTCCAGGCTGGCTAATTTTATTTAACCGCCATTGGCAGCACTATCATACCGATACAGACGGTTGGAATTGGCCCGAATATGGATTATTTTTAATTCCTGGCGGATTTTATCTAGCGATGCTGATTCGCTGGTTGCGTCTTGGTTTCCGTTCACCCCGAAAAGAACTTGGTGAATTTGATCCCAAATATCAACAAGCTTTTCGCAAAGAAGTTCTTGGCCCCATCGTCAAATACTATTTTCGGGGAGAATTAAAACAAGTCGAAAACTTGCCGCAAACAGGGCCATTGATTGTGGCAATGAATCACGCAGGGATGAGTTTCCCTTGGGATTTTTTGACTTTGGGTTATTTATTAAGTGAAGCTAGAGGATGGGTGGTACAACCCGTAGCAAGCCCAGCATTATTCGATCATCCTTGGGTTATTTGGTGGCTACCCCCTAAATGGTCGCAGGTTTTGGGTGGTGTGCGAGCCGAATTAGATGATTTTGAGGCAGCTATGGCCCAAGATAAAATCATCTTATATGCACCCGAAGGTATCCGTGGCCCTCTGAAAGGTTGGAAAAGACGCTATCAACTAGAAAAATTTGATGTGAGTTTTGTTAAGTTCAGCGATCGCTATCATATTCCTATTCTCCCATTAGTTTGCATCGGGAGTGAGTTTTTACATCCCTGGGCTGTTAATTTCCAGAAATTGCAACGACTAGTCAAATTACCATTCTTACCTGTATCGCCTTTGATGTTTGCCTTAATTCTGTTTCCTTCAATGGGAATTTGGGCAATGAGAACTCGCTTGCGTTACTATATTCAGCCTTTGGAACCAGCAGAATTACATAATTCAAACAAAGGGCGGACAGTAGCTTATCAGCAAGCACAACAATTACGAGAAAAACTGCAATTTAAAATTAATTCAGAGACTATTCATCGAGTAAGCAAATCTTAAGTAAGGTGTGTTATGGCTTTAGCCTAAGAGGATGTTTGAAAAGTGTTTGACTGTGATTTTAATTGCGTTGTTACCCCCCTTAGTCCCCCCTTGTAAAGGGAGGAAACAAGAAAAATCTGGTTCCCTCCCCTTTACAAGGGGAGGGTTAGGGAGGGGTAAAAAATATTTGATACATAAATCACAACTTTTAAAACATCCTCTAATGCACCGCTACATAAAACACCACTACAAAAGCTTTATTCTCAGTTATTGAAAGAAATTTAATACTATCGGTGGATTTAAGTCAATCTTTTAGAAGTAATTTACTTAATTATTAAATTGATTTTTCCATAATAAAATTTATTAGCTCTCGCTGTTGCAGCCTACACCTGTAACTACTGCAATAGTGCCACTGCAACCCCAACAGGAAAAAATCATCAGTGAACGGGAGCGTTTGATAACACAAGTAGAGCGCATCAATCAGATGGCGGGAGAGTTGGAAGCCGCGATATTGGAGTTGAAAGCGATCGCTAACACACTGAATAGTCAAAAACGTTACCCACTTTTGAAGAAGGAGCTAGGTAAACAAATTTGTCAGTATTTCGCAATTAGTGTCCCTTGGGTGAAACGAAAACCTGACGAATCATTTATTTTGACGACGCGAAAAGTTGATTTATTCCGAGCTGAAAGGGAAGCCGCACTGCTAGCACAGCAACTTCGTCAGCAAACCAAAAAAAGATTAGCATCGCAGCGACACAGAAAAAACAAGAATGGGGCGGAGACTGACACAAGACACTTTTGCAAAAAGGCATTAGTCAACAAATCTTAAAATTATCAACATTCAACGGCAGTTCACGCCTGGGGTTGTAACAGTTATGCTGATTGAAGTGGCAGAAGGAACTTCTTCGTTAAAATTGCTAAATACTACACTGCCATTGCTAATCGCCACCAACTATGGTTGCAATTAGGCAAAACTGCCCTAATATTTGCACTTCCGTAAACCAGAGTGCAACATCAGGGACAATCAATCAGCGCACAGAAGAGGTAAAAAGAAGGTGTTAAAGACACTTTTAGTAATTGCCGTTGGTTTTTTACCGTCCCTGATTTCTCTGTGGGCGATCCGCAAAACCCATGCGCGATCGCGCCTACGGATGAGGCAAGCAGCCATGAATTTTTCGGTAGTGCAGGGACGGCAAAACCTTAGACCGATTGACAGCGATCGCTATTATTTAGAAGGGGTAGGTTATCTAATTGGCGACATCAGCTGTAAATTTAATGCCCGTTCTGGTTATATGCGTTGTGCTGTTAATCCCGATGGCCCATGTAACGGTTGCCGTCACTACGAACCTAAAGGATTACCTGGTAGCGAAAAAGGGGTTTAAAAGTGCTTACTTAGGATTCAACTAAACTGATGGGGAATGATAAAATCATTACTAATTATAATAATTTGTATTTAGCAGCACTTTGAATATTTGTCTTTGCATGGTGAAATAAGAATGATTTAATAGAATTCGTGCAAAAGTATAAATCTGCGTCATTTTGTTTGTAGATTATGAACATTACTGTGAGCTTTTGCCGAATATCTAATAACTACATGATTATTTAACGATGAACAACGCGATCGCTCAGACAACAGCATTATTATCAACTTGCGCTTTGCTACTAACAGGCTGTGGTGGCGGTGGCTCTGTGACAAATACTCCAAATAGTAATCCAAATAACACTACCACTAACACCCCCCAGACAACGACTACATCGGGGGCGATTCCCATCGGTATTGCCTTAGCACAAACCAGCAACGTAGCATTACTTGGTCAAGAGGGATTTGTGGGAGCCAGAATTGCCGAAAAGTATTTCAATAGTAAAGGTGGTATTAATGGCACTCCGATTAAATTAATAGCCCAAGATACTAGCGGTGATGAAGCTGGAGCAATTAACGCTTTTCAAACTTTAATTAACAAGGATAAAGTTGTCGGTATCGTTGGCCCTACTTTGTCACAGCAAGCTTTTAGTGCTGACCCCATTGCCGAACGTGCTAAAGTTCCAGTTATTGGAGCATCAAATACCGCAAACGGAATTCCCGAAATTGGTGATTATGTAGCTCGTGTATCTGCACCTGTCTCTATAGTTGCCCCTAATTCGCTGAAAGCTGCACTAAAACAGAATCCTCAAATTAAAAAAGTGGCAGTTTTTTACGCCCAAAATGACGCATTTAACAAATCAGAAACAGAGATTTTTCAAAAAGCAGTTAAAGAACAAGGGCTAGAATTAGTAACAGTTCAAAAGTTTCAAACTACTGATACAGACTTTCAAGCCCAAGCTACCAATGCAATTAACTTAAAACCAGATTTAGTAATTATTTCGGGGCTAGCTGCTGATGGTGGTAACTTAGTGCGACAACTGCGAGAGTTGGGTTACAAAGGCATAATTATTGGTGGTAATGGTCTAAATACACCCAATGTTTTATCAGTCTGTAAAGCTCTTTGTGATGGTGTGCTGATTGCTCAAGCTTACAGCCCTGAATATCCTGGTGAGATTAATAAGGTATTTCGCCAAACCTATATTGAGCAATATAAGAAAGAACCAGCCCAATTTACTGGTCAATCTTTTGCGGCGGTGCAGGTGTATGTTGAAGCGCTTAAAGAGTTGGATAAAAAAACCAAAATCAGCACATTACCTCTTGATAAGTTGCGAACAGAATTGAACAAGCAAATACTAGCTGGAAAGTATAATACACCTTTAGGTGAAATTGCTTTTACACCAGTAGGGGATGTGATTCAAAAAGAATTTTACGTCGCCCAAATTAAGATGGATAAAGATGGGAACACTGGAAAATTCGTATTTATAAAATAGTTGCAACATGGATATCACTCTATTTCTGCAACAATTTTTGAACGGATTATCTATTGGTAGTATCTATGCAATTTTTGCATTGGGATATACCTTAGTTTATTCAATTCTGGGCATCATTAATTTAGCTCATGGCGCGATTTTTACCTTGGGTGCATATTTCACTTATGCCCTCATGGGTGGTAACTTTGGATTTAATGGCTTGCTAGCTAATGCAGCCTTGCCAATAAAATTGCCATTTGCTATAGCCTTAATCTTAGGAAGTACCTTGGCGGGATTGATTGGGGTAGTGATGGAACGGGTTGCTTTTCAACCTTTGCGCCGTCAAGGATCTGATCCCTTATTAACTGTTGTTTCCAGCTTGGGGGTAGCAGTGGTAATTGTGAACTTAATCCAGTATCTAGTAGGCGCAGAAAGTTACACATACCCCGCAGATACTTATGGTAATTTACCACCTTCGATTAATTTTGGTACTCCAGAAAAGGAAATTCCTATTCGCACTGTTCAGATAATAATTTTTGCTGTATCAGTTGCGATTGTAGCAATTATTACTTACTTTATCAATCGGACTAAGTATGGTAAAGCAATGCAGGCGATCGCAGAAGATCCAACTACAGCTAGTTTGTTAGGAATTAATAGCGATCGTTTTATCATCCTCACATTCTTCATCAGTAGTTTCTTAGCAGGATTAGCAGGAACCTTAGTCGCCTCTAGTGTTAGTATTGCTGGGCCATATTTCGGCATCGCTTTTGGGTTGCGGGGTTTAGCGGTAATTGTTTTAGGTGGTTTAGGTAGTATTCCCGGCGCAGTTTTAGGAGGATTACTCATTGGATTAGTTGAAGCTTTTGTGCCGGCAGAATATTCCGGTTACAAAGAAGCTGTAGCCTACGGAATATTATTTATCATGTTGTTAGTTAGACCCCAAGGCTTGCTAGGTCGTCGGTTTATTCAAAAAGTTTAAAGAGACGTAGCGCGATGAAAACATACACCAAACAAAAATTAACTTTCGATCAATTTTTGGAAGAGTGTCCAGAAGAAGGTTTATATGAATTTGTGGATGGAGAAATTGTAGAAGTGCGTGCAACTAGAAATCATGATGATGTCGCTGATTTTATATTGTTGAGTTTTAATGATGAAATTAAACGTCTAAATCTGAATTACGTAGTAAAAAACACAGCAGTTTTAAAAACCATAACTGCCAATGGAATCGAACAAGGACGCAAGCCTGATGTAAGTGTCATAGATAAAGATGTATGGCGCTCAAATCGTTCTGCTTATTCTGCACTTGAAGAACCCATCCAGCTAGTGATCGAAGTAACATCAACTAATTGGGAAGATGACTACATTGATAAATTAGATGAATATCAACGGTTAGGTATTACAGAATATTGGATTGTAGATTATTTGGCAATTGGTTCTAGAGAGTATTTGGGAAATCCCAAAGTTCCGACTGTGTTTGTTTTTTTATTAGATGCTGGGGGTAAATATCAACGCACATATTTTAGAGGTTCCGAACGAATTGTGTCATGCACTTTTCCTGAACTGGCGTTAACAGCAGAGCAAATATTAACAGCTTAATCAAAATATTTTACAATGGCTGAATTTTTCTCTACTTATGAATCACCAATAGTCTACATGGTATTGGAGGCTTTATTAGGATTATCGCTTTATTTACCACTGATGGCTGGACAATTATCTTTGGCTAGTCCTGGATTTTATGCTTTAGGTGGATATATTGCAGCAATCTTATCTACAAAAGTTTTTCCATCTAGTAATAATTTATTTCCCATTCCATTACTTTTATTAGAAATGTTAATTGCTGGTTTAATCTCCGGTATATTAGCTGTAATCGTGGGAATTCCGGCATTAAGGTTACGGGGAATTTATTTAGCGATCGCAACTATTGCTTTTGTAGAAGTATTGCGAGTTGTATCCTTAAATTTAGATATTACAGGCGGTGCTGTAGGAATTTTTGGTATTCCTCAACCATTCCAAAGCCAAATTGAATATTTGTGGATTGCTGTACCATTACTGTTAGTTAGTATGGTATTATTCTACCGTTTAGAACGTATTCGTACAGGTAGGGCATTCATTGCCATCCGCGAAGATGAATTAGCTGCCAGTGCAATGGGAATAAACCCCACCTACTACAAAGTTTTAGCCTTTACTCTCGGAGCAATGCTTGCCGGAATTGTAGGTGTAATCAGCGCTCATTTTCTCAATACCTGGAATGCTCGACAAGGTACTTTTGATGCTAGCATCACTTATTTGACGATTGTGTTAATTGGTGGTTCTAGAACTTTTTTAGGTTCGGTGGTAGGTGCGATTGTATTAAAAGTTTTATTAGAAATTGTTTTGCGAAGAATCGCCGATATACCAGGATTACCCAATTGGTTAGCCCAATTTTTACGAGATGGTAGATTAATTATTTATGGTATATTAATAGTCTTAGGAACTATATTTTTTCCCCAAGGATTTGTAACTCCAGATATTTTGAAAAAATGTAAAAAGCAATTGATAAAAGCAGCCGATTTGATTAAAGCCGCAGCGCAATGACAAATAACATTGTTTTAGAAGCCAAATCACTGACTCGCCGTTTTGGGGGTTTAGTGGCGGTAAATAATGTATCTTTTACAGTCAATCAACATGAGATTTTTGGACTGATTGGCCCTAACGGTGCTGGAAAAACAACACTGTTTAATTTGATTACAGCTTTTATTCCCCTTTCTAGTGGAGAGTTGCGCTATCAAGGTGCTAATATTTCCCAACTACGCCCCCATCAAATTGCAGGTTTAGGTATTGCTCGGACTTTTCAAAATATTCGCTTATTTGGTGAATTGTCAGCGCTAGAAAATGTAATAATTGCCCGACATTTAGATAATAAAAGTAATCTATTAACAGGAGTTTTGGGATTACCACCAGCGCGTCGGGAAGAGAAAAAAAGCAGGCGAAAAGCTTTACAATTATTAGAGATGGTGGGATTGAGCGATCGCGCTGACGAAAAAGCCAAAAACTTCGCTTATGGGGATCAGCGTCGCTTAGAAATTGCCCGCGCTTTAGCCCTAGAACCGCAAATCTTACTCCTCGACGAACCTGCGGCGGGGATGAATCCCAACGAAAAGCAGCAACTGAGTGAATTTATCCGTAGTCTGCGAGAACAGTTTAATTTGACAATTGTGCTGATTGAACACCATGTACCCTTGGTTATGGGTTTGTGCGATCGCATTGCCGTGTTAGATTTTGGACAGTTGATTGCTTTGGGTGAACCATCTATCGTTAGAAACGATCCAGCTGTAATTGAAGCTTATTTAGGAAATGAATGATAACTAACCAAAGAATTACAGAATCTGTTGCAATTCCTCAATAGTATTTGCAGTGACAATATTCCGTAAAATTGTTTTCAAACGCTCTAAATCCTGAATCTGGTTAATTTCTGGCATTAATTGTAAGCCGCGATCGCTAAATTTCAACTCTAAATTAATTTCAATCGCAGAAAGTATTCCTCGTAGTTCCCCGCTTGCTTTCCCGCGTTCTTCTCCACGCGCTTCCCCACGTGCTTCCCCTTCGCGCAAAATTTCTTGATACCAAGGTGACTCACGTAATACAGACATATCCCACCTCATGATTTCTTGAACGAGTGTATTCTCTAGAACAAACGTAGCAAAAAAAGCTAGAACTGTTTCAAGTTGGTTTAGTTGTTCATCAGCACGGGGAATTTGCAATGCTTCTCTAATAATAGATTCATTTTCACCACCTTTGAGAATGGGTACAAATGGCAGTAAGGATGGTAAGGGTTGTTGAAAAGCAATATTGACATCAATTTCCCACAGGTTAATTACTCGATAATCTTGGATTGCCCGTAATCCTGCAATATTTGATGTAAAGCTTGTGGGTATTTCGTTGTTACCAGTTTTAAGAATATTGATGAGAACGGGATATGTTGGTAAGTTATATTTTTCTTCTGCAAGTGCAGCATAAGCACGCATCCGACGTGGCATTTGGGATTTATAGCGTAATTGCAATTCGTTGAGAAGTAAAAATTCTCCATGTTGAGGACTACTAACACGGATTAAAACATCACTTTCCCGGCTAATCCACTGAAATTCACTATTTAGAATTTCTCCAGCAACAATATCAGGAATCTGCGTTACCCATCTCACCCAGTTATTGGGTGCGAGGCTGATTAATTTTTTGGTACTGACATCAGCAGGCTTCGTCATTAAGGTATAGATGCACTCAGTAAGTGAGATTTATGGTAACTATAAATTTAGCATTACACTCAAAAAATGCTTATCAAAGCGCATTAGTGAAATTTAAGCAGACAAAATTTTTATAAAATCTTCAAAAGAATTTACTGCGATACCTCCGGTAAGCTCCGCTAACGCACTATCCATTAAAATTTCTAATTGTTCTACATTTTTGCCCTCAAGCCTTACTTCTACCTCATGGGGAATTTCGCCAAAGCGTTGTTCCAATACTCGGATTAACTGCCGTCGCGCACCCTCTTGAATACCTCTTTGCTCAATCTCGTGATACCAAGGCGATTCTCGCAATATTGCCATATCCCACCTCATCATTTGTTGCACTAAAGGCGTTTCTAAAACAAAGCTAGCAAAAAATGCCAGTAATGATTCTAATTGGTTCAACTGTGCATCTGCTCGTAGTGCCTGTAATGCTCGTTGCACAACTGATACCTCTCCTCCCCCTTGCAGGATTGGCACAAAGGGTAACAACGATGGTAGTGGTTGCTGAAACACTATTTCAGCATCGATTTCCCACAAATTAATCACGCGATAATCTTGGATGGCACGTAATCCCAAAAATTCCTGTTCGTAGCTATTGACAATAGTTAAGGTGGATGGAGGCGGCAAAATATTGATCAGTACTGGATAAGTTGGCAATCGATAGCGTTCTTGTGCTAGGGCTGCATAGGCTCTCATCCGTAGAGGAATCTGTCTTGTGTAACGTAGTTGTAGTTCATTTAATACTAAAAAATCTCCGTGAGTAGGACTGTATGCCTTCACTAACACATCTGTTTCACGGCTAATCCACTGAAACTCAGAACCAAGAATTTCTTTCGCCACAACTTCAGGACGCTGTGTCACCCACTGTAACCATGCATCGGGAGCTAAATTAATTAGTCGTTTGCTACCAATATCTACTGCTTTTGCCACAGGACGCTTGATATCTTTATCAGTAATTAATAGTACATCATATAGATTGCAGTATTCTGGCATTGGTTTTTGGGGTCAAGCAAAAAGATTTTTAACCCACGGAGGTGGGTTTTATCTGTGTAGCCGCGACTGGAAGTCGCCAGGGCTTTTCTGCATCGCACTGTTTTCATAAATGTATGATTAATGTATGTTAGGTTTTGAATCAACATTTCTGTAAACCGCCGATGAAAGCCGATAGTAAACCAAATTATACAATTTTAGAAGTTCAAGAACTTGATGTAAATTATGGTGGTATCCAAGCTCTAAAAAAGATTAATTTGATTATTCAAAAAGGCGAGGTAGTTACTTTAATTGGTGCTAATGGTGCTGGTAAAACTACTACACTCCGTGCCATATCTAAAGTAGTTAATTCTAAGAGTGGCGTAATTTTATATAATGGACATAATATTACCCGCCGCCAAACTCACGAGGTTGTACAACTTGGTATCGCCCATTGTCCTGAAGGACGTAGAGTATTAGCGCGACAAACAGTATTTGATAATTTACTTTTGGGTGCTTATATTCGCTCCAATCAAGCCGAAATCAAAGCAGATATTCAGCGTCAATTTGAGCTATTTCCACGTTTGTCACAAAGACGCAATCAACTAGCAGGAACCCTCAGTGGTGGTGAGCAACAAATGTTAGCGATCGCACGGGCTGTCATGAGTAAACCACAACTCTTACTTTTAGACGAGCCTAGCTTAGGTTTAGCACCTGCGATTGTCCGGGAAATCTTCTCGATTATTGAAAATCTCCGTGCTACAGGCGTGACTATTTTATTAGTTGAACAAAACGCGAATTTGGCATTACAAATTGCCGATCGCGGTTATGTTTTAGAAGCTGGTTCTATTACTTTAACAGGTGCAGCATCAGAATTGATTAGTGATGAGCGAGTTAAAAAAGCTTATTTAGGGTAATTAATTAAATGAAATTTTTGGAGATACAAAAAGATGATAAAATCACTAACTAAAACCTTTACTTTAGAAGAATTTTTAAAGCTTCCAGAAACAAAGCCTAGCTCAGAATACATCAACGGTCAAATTATTCAAAAGCCAATGCCTCAAGGAAAACATAGTATTCTTCAGGGTGAACTAGTCAGTAATATCAATTCTGTAACCAAACCTCAAAAAATTGCCCTTGCATTTCCAGAATTGCGATGTACTTTTGGCGGACGTTCAATTGTCCCTGATATAGCTGTGTTTGCTTGGGAACGGATTTTATTAGACGAGCGTGGAGAAGTGGCAAATGTCTTTAAGACATCTCCAGACTGGACGATTGAGATTCTTTCACCCGATCAAAGCCAGACTAAAGTAACTGGAAATATTCTACATTGTTTAAAACATGGTAGTCGCTTCGGTTGGCTAATTGATCCAGATGAGCATTCTGTTTTAGTTTATCCACCAAAGCAGCAACCAGAACTTTTACAAGAAGAACAAGAAATATTACCAGTTCCAGATTTAGTGAACGGCTTTCAATTAACTGTAGGGCAATTATTTGGATGGTTAAAGTTATAAGCAATTGTAGAAATTCATATTTATCTTAATCTTATTGGATTTGTGAGAATTGCAACCCAGAGATCCCCGACTTCTTAAAGAAGTCGGGGATTTTGTTTCTGCGCGTTTGATTCAGGATTGCTATACCAATTGTGATGAATAAAACTACACTAACGCCGCTTATAACTTTTCCAAATAATTTATATTATTAATAATTATTACGATTTTTGTCTTATATTAATATTTGCAGCCCTCCTTGCAGATATCTATATATTTGTTTAGCGGCGAATTCTATTCACCGGAATCATTAAACCTATGAGTCAAATAGTCTGGATAGCAAGACACGCTAACCGCCTCGATTTCGTAAACCCCGATTGGTTTCTCACCGCCGAACGACGCTACGATCCACCTTTGTCTGATGATGGGATGGTACAGGCACAGCAGTTAGCTAGACGATTGAAAAAAGAAAATATTGGTCATATTTTTGCTTCCCCTTTCCTGCGAACCGTACAAACGGCAAACGCAGTTGCAGAATTGCTCAACTTGCCGATTAAATTGGAAACAGGTTTGAGTGAATGGCTAAATCCAGCTTGGATGACAGAAGAACCCGAAAGACTTTCAGCTCCAGCATTAGCAAAATTATTCCCCAGAATTGACACCAGCTATACCTCGCGCATCGCCGCCAAATATCCTGAAACTCACGAAAAAGTGCGAGAACGTTCTGGGCAAACTGCCAGATGTTTAGCTACTGAGTTCTTCCCAGAGGATATCCTGCTAGTGGCACACGGTGCATCTGTGTTGGGGGGAGCAATGGGGCTGGTGGGGGAAATTGCCAAAACAGAAGTCAAGGCTTCTTTATGTTCATTGGTAAAAGTGGTACGAGAAGAGCCAGAATGGTTATTAGAACTAACGGGAGATACTTCCCATTTAACCCACATAGAAGAAGTTATTCGATTTGCTTAAACCTCTGATAGAGATTTGTGTTCATAGGTTCTGCTAGGTTGGGTATATCCTACAAATAAAGTCATTAATCCGCAAATAAGTTCTATGACATTGTTACTAGCAGGAGACATCGGCGGTACGAAAACTATTCTGCGATTGGTTGAAACATCAGATTCACCAGCTTTACATACTATTTATCAGGAAAGTTATCACAGTGCTGATTTTCCCGATTTAGTACCCATAGTGCAGCAGTTTTTAATCAAAGCTAATACACCAATACCAGAAAAGGCTTGTTTTGCGATCGCAGGGCCTATTGTCAAAAATACTGCCAAACTTACCAATTTAGCCTGGTACCTAGATACCGAACGTTTAGAAGAAGAATTGGGTATCCCACATATTTCTTTGATTAACGACTTCGCCGCCGTTGGCTATGGCATTTCAGGTTTACAAAAACAAGACTTGCACCCGTTGCAAGTTGGGAAACCTCAACCCGAAACCCCGATTGGAATTATTGGTGCTGGTACTGGTTTAGGGCAAGGATTTTTAATTAAGCAGGGAAACAACTATCAAGTTTTTCCTTCAGAAGGTGGACACGCTGACTTCGCGCCTCGGAACGAAATCGAGTTTCAACTGTTGAGATACCTGTTGGGTAAACATGATATCCAGCGCGTTTCTGTGGAACGGGTGGTTTCTGGAATGGGAATTGTGGCGATTTACCAATTTTTGCGCGATCGCAAATTTGCCACCGAATCACCAGAGATCGCTCAAATCGTCAGAACTTGGGAACAAGAAGCGGGACAGGAAGAGAAAAGCGTCGATCCTGGTGCTGCTATTGGTACAGCCGCACTGGAAGGTAGCGATCGCCTTTCCGAACAAACCTTGCAATTATTTATAGAAGCTTATGGTGCAGAAGCCGGCAATCTCGCCCTTAAACTCCTACCTTATGGTGGCTTATACATTGCTGGTGGGATTGCTCCCAAAATTCTCCCCTTAATTCAAAATAGCGGTTTCTTGTTAAACTTCACCCAAAAAGGCAGAATGCGCCCCCTCCTCGAAGAAATACCTGTGTATATTATCCTCAACCCGCAAGTGGGGCTAATAGGTGCTGCTTTATGTGCTGCTAGGTTATAACAGCTAGCATCATCAGTGAGATTAGCATCTCAAAAGGTAAAACTTATGACAGTTAAAAGTCTGTTGCCATTAATCGCCGCCACCTTTATCTGTGGTGGTTCTATTCTCGTGGAAGCGCGTCAACCTAAACCTCCGGTGGTTGTTGTCAAACCAGCCGTCCCTAAAATCGTGCAGCCACAATGGAAGGTATACACCGCTCCAGATGGTCGCTTTACTATTTTGATGCCGGGAAGACCCAACAGAAATACTGAATACCAAAAAACTTATATGGGGGAAATTGCCTTAGAAATATTTGCCGCACAACCCCCAAAACAGGAAGTAGCATACATAGTTGTTTACAATGATTTTCCTTATAGTTATGGTAAAATAACTGACCCACAAGCTGTACTGAATAATGCACGAGATATGGCTTTAAAGACTACGAAAAGCAATTTAATTAGTCAAAGAAATATTCGTAGTTATAATAATCATCCTGGCAAAGAAATTGAGTACATCAATTCTGGAGGAAAAATCACTAGAAGTAGAATGTATGTTGCCGAAGGAAGGTTATATCAAGTAATGGCAATAACTACAAAAAAACAGCAGAAAACATTAGCTAAAACTATTACTGGGTATTTAAATTCCTTCAATTTAGTTTTGAAAAAGTGAATTGAAGAAGAATTCAGAAGTCAGAATTCAGAAGTCAGAATAAAGACGCGACGCTCGGTCCTCTCTACGAGACACTGTGCGAACGCTAACGCTGCGCTATTCATTCTGAATTCTCACTCCTGACTCCTGAATTCTGTTTCGATAAAAAATCTTGGATTTTTGCTAATAAGATTTTTCCATTGATTCCTAAGTTCTGCTCTATTTTAATTATTTAATTTTTTTAGCTCATTTTATACAATTTATACGCTACTCAACCGCTTACTCAAACATGATTTCTAACGCTAGGATGTCATGATAAAAATTGTTAGCAAAATTACACGCAACCAAGTGAAATAAATGGCTGATATTAATGATCGTGCCGTTAACGCTGGTTCTTTTAGCACCCTAGTTGATGCAATCAAGGCTGCCAATCTCATAGATACTCTCAAAGGGGTTGACTCGTTTATCGCCTCTGCATCTACAGATCAAGCATTCGCAAAGCTTCCAGCCGGTACTATAGAGACATTGCTTGAAAATATTAATAAGATCCAGGAACTCCTGACGTATCACGTCGTTTCCGGTAAGGTGATGCCCATAAAGCCGATTGAAGGTTCAAGTTTTAAAATGGACCCTTTCAATAGTTTCAATGCAGATTATAATTCACAGGCTCAAAATCCGATGCTGCTGATGATAACTGTGTCATCCACATCATTGTTGATTCCTCGGTGAATAAATATATAGATAGATAGGGAATAACATCTGTGAGTTAGAAACTATTTATAGTCACTATCTCATTACTATAGGAATCCGGTTTGATTTCTGAAAATATACTTAATGCCGTGGCACAGCTAAAATACAATACAGTTCAGATAAGACCAAAACACTTGTAGAGACGGCGATTTATCGCGTCTCGAAAACCCAAAATTTTTGCCAGTAGCCCTTAACCCAAGCGTATTGAGCTAAAATAGTGCAATCGAAAAATTTCTAAATAATTTGACATTTTATATATAAATATTTCTGAAGTTTTGGTTATCCTATACTTCCTTGAAGTATAAGCTAATTCAGAAATTTGAATAACTTTATATATTTTTTTAATTGATAATAAAATCATATTTTTATGTTAAACCTCGTCTACCTTGAGAAGCGTATTTTTGTAGGTTGGGTGCAGCGATCGCGTAACCCAACATAAATAAGCTGTTACGCAAATAAGATTGCACATCAACTGGTGAGGTTGTCCTTTTTCAATTGTCCTTGGTAAACACAAATGACTAATGACTAATGACTAATGACGGTCTACACGGAAAATATTGAAATATGTAGGCGCGTTAGCTTATATCTTTTAAAAAACTCTAGGTTTCAACATAGATGAGGTTTAGTACTTGAGTCCAATAACGCAAATCTAAGAATAGAGATAATTTAGCCAGTTGTATAACTACAATTTTCTAAGCGTTGCTGATTAGATATATGAATCTTGGTGTAGAGACGTTGCAATGCAACGTCTCTACAGAGGTTTTGAAATCATGCAAAATTATTTTCATATCTGAATTCAGCAACGCCACTTTCTAAATACAAAATATATATTTGGATGATATCTATGTAATGCAACTATGATTTGAAATCAAGCAAATGATTAGCAAGTAGCCCTATAAAATCTACTTAAGTATTACAAACAAATGTTTGAATTTATGTATTGTCAAAAGATTGAAATGTATAAGCTCAGTGTATAACGTTTGAGTTTGACACAAAAATTTAAAAACTTGAGAGCATACTCTGGGATTTTGTATAACTTTAAAAGAGTAAAATGCTATTATCACAACAAAAGCGATAGGATTGCAGATATTAATAAAAGTTAAAGTTAATGATTTGAGGAGCAGGTTTTTGTCCTATGGTCAAGCGATCGCTCCAAGCATCACTCATCGGTATTGAACAGGCTAAAAGAGCATTTGCTCTCAAGGGGTGGACTCAAGACAATTTGTCAGCCGAAGTGAACCTCAAGACTAGACAACCGATTTGGCGATTTTTTAGTGGTCGTCCAGTTGAGCGTCATACTTTTATTGAAATTTGTTCTGTATTAGAACTGGATTGGCGGGAGATTGCTAGCAATCCACCGGCAGAATTCATGGAACTAGAAGAATACGGCCGGCCACCTGTGCTGGATATTGATGGCTTGGTGGAAAAAGTGCGATCGCAACGCTTCGACAAAATTCAAGACCAGTGTGGGATTTTGCAGTTATTGGATATCAGCCGTCCCGTTGCGATCGATGACATATATATAGATGTGAATATTTTGGAGGAGATTGCCAGTCAACAGTGGTTAGAAATCACTGCGCTGCAAAACCTAGATCCCAAACAATTTGACCGTTTTGGCTTAGGTGAGGCCGATCAAAACCAGATACCTGGTACACAGGCAGTTGAAACATACTCTAAGCTCAGGGTACTAGGCAAACCTGGGGTAGGTAAAACCACCTTTTTACAATATCTCGCCATTCAATGTAACCAAGGCACATTTGCAGGGAACTTAGTTCCGATCTTCATCACCCTGAGAAATTTTGCTGAAGAATCTAAAGTCACCAACGAGTTCAGCCTATTAAAATACATCCGCCAGGAGTTCCTCACATCTGGAGTTTCCGATTCCTCTGCTATAGAAACTTTACTTAGTGCAGGCAGAGTCTTAATTTTGCTTGACGGTATGGATGAAATTCTTAACCAACAAAGCAATACTGTCTTAAGCGAAATTCGCAGGTTTTCAGAAAAATATCACAAAAATAAGTTTGTGGCAGCCTGTCGAACAGCATCTCAAAAACTCAGACTCCGAGGCTTCACCGATGTTGAGATTGCCCCGTTTACCTCAGAACAAATCATCGCCTTTGCTCAAAAATGGTTTGTGGCCTTTACCAAAACCAACATTCAAGACGGTCAAGCGCTGTCCGTTCAGTTTGTTGAGAAGTTGGACTTAGATGAAAACTGGCAATTTCGCCAACTCGTAGTTACACCCCTATTTCTGCATCTTGCTTGCTGGGTGTTTCACGGCCAAGAAAAATTTCCGACTAAGCGGACTGACTTTTATAAGCAAGGTTTAGACCTTCTATTGGGCAAATGGGATGAAGCCAGAGGTATTGAACGTGATGAAGTTTACCGAGGGTTTTTATTACCACAAAAGCTCAAGTTATTGAGTCAGATTGCAGCAGCGACATTTGAGCAAGGTCAGTACTTTTTTGAGCAACGCATCGTTGAGCAATACATTGGTGACTATATTCAGAATCTGACCAAAGCGCCAATGGATGCCGAAGAACTGCAAATAGAAAGCGAAGCAGCGCTGAAAGCGATCGAGGCTCAACATGGGCTACTAGCAGAACGGGCGCGGGGAATTTTTTCCTTCTCCTATCTGGCGTTTCAAGAATACTTCACAGCAAGAAAAATCGTTGCCAGCCATAATCTAGAGGCATTTGGGGAAGCTTTAGAAGGATTAGTTAGTCACATTACAGACCCGCACTGGCACGAAATTTTCTTGTTAACAGCTACCATGCTCCGAAGTGCAGACTCTCTGGTACAGTTGATGAAGCAACAGATTGATGCACTGGTTGCCCAAGACCCTTATTTACAAGAGTTTTTAGCCTGGGCGAGCCAAAAATCTCGCACTATTCCAAGTCAACCAAAAGAGGCAACAATTCGAGCATTTTACCTTGCCTTGAGTCGGACTCCTCACATAGCTTCTCATTTTGCCCTAGCCAGCAGCCTAGATCAGGGAATGTTTCTGGATACAGCTTTAGATGACCTGCTGGTCGAATGTGCAATTGATGGGAGCCAGGACTTTGCCCACATTCACGCCTGTGGAGATGCTCTCTCAAACATTTTGGGTATAGTTCTGGATGTTGGACTTTATAAATCCCTACAACAACTCTCTGACCAATTGCCAAGTTCTCGTCAAAATCAAGAACGGCTTAGGCTATGGGGGCAGACAAACTATTCAGCCTGGGCTGAACAGTTAAAGATGACGGTCATTAATTATCGCAACATTAACCACCAGTGGCAGTTTAGCATCGAACAACAGCAAGTTTTGCAACGATACTACGATGCCAATAAGTTACTACTCGATTGTCTGCATAGCAATTGCGAAGTGACGGCTGCTATCAGGCAGGAAATTGAAGCCACCTTATTGTTACCTCAAAAGGAACTTGAGGACAGGGAATGGCAATAATACTTTTGGTTAATTATCGAAACAGAATTCAGGAGTCAGGAGCCAGAATTCAGTTGGGTATTCTGTGCGACTGGTGGATAGCGCAGCGTAAAGCCTTCTCTTCTCTTTCAGAGACGCTAACGCGAATGAGAGGCTGCGCCAACGGCATGGCTGTCTTGATTCTGATTCCTGTTAGCGGTAGCGGGGCGTTTAGCCCATTCTCAAGACGGTTCTCACTTCAATGCAATACAGTCTGAACATCACCCCGTATTTGAGTAAAGTAAATACTCTCCTTCTTCTTGCTAAGGAGAGGGATTGGGAGTGAGATTTATTACGTTTTATATCGTAGTTAATCAACTAACTTAGAAAATCAAACAATGCTTTGCGATATTACAAAAGGAAAATTTTTCGGTTTGATTTATAGCAAAAATTCTTCTTTCGATACTTTTCTTTGTTGACTACTCTTATATTGAGCCAAAATCTGCTTGTAGCTGTTTCCAATAGACTTCTTGCAGAAGTCGCGAAAATCTCTCTTGCAATGCCCAATGCCCCATTTTCAATGAATGCACCTTTTGACCTCATACAGTAGAGACGCGAAAAGTAGCATCTCTACTACGGATTTTTCAGTCCACTTTGCACTTAAATCCCTCATCGCAGGTCTTGTTATGAATTTAATCAATGGCTTTTGCTTGGCGGCTGGGATACTCAAGGGTGTAGAAGTACTCGTTGTAGACAACGATCGCGATAGTAGAGATTTGTACGCATTTTTACTCAAAGACCAGAGTGCAAATGTGATTACTGCTGGTTCAGTAAAAGAAGCGTTAGAAATCCTGAGTTGGTTCACACCCAACATTATTGTCTGTGAAATTAGGTTTTTAGGTGAAAGTATTTATACATTGCTAAATACATTGAGTGCTATGGAAGCAGACAATGGAAAGCATATCCCAATTATTGTGACTTCAACATCTACCACAGATACTCATGACCTAATTCCAAATGTGGAGTTTGAAGAATATTTACTTAAACCATTCGACCTTGACAAATTTGTTTCTATGATTAGAAATCAAGTACAGGAAGATGTGTCACAAAACTTTTGCCCCGATGTATTAGTTTTACACTAGTACACTGTAGCGGAAGCGTATTGCCCGATTACTAAGCACTTCTCAAAGCCACAATTGGGTCGAGTTTAGCAGCGCGACGGGCGGGAACAACACCAAAAAATAAACCAATACCACCAGAGACACCAACTGCCATAGTAATTGCTACAGGCGAAAGACTTGCTTCTAAGGGAGTCAAGGCTCCCACTAATAGAATGCCACTGATGCCAACCGCAGTCCCAACTAAACCACCAGCTGCGGAAACTATTACTGCCTCAATGATGAACTGTAGCAAAATATCTTGCTCAGTTGCCCCGATCGCTTTTCTCAATCCGATTTCTTGGGTGCGTTCGGTGACGGAAACCAGCATAATATTCATAATCCCTATGCCGCCGACAAACAATGATATCCCTGCGATCGCTGCTAGCATAATTGTCAATGCACCTGTGATTTGACCGACAGTTTGCAAAGCATCCTTTTGAGAGCGGATAGTAAAGTCATCTTCACCATTAATTTTGTGCCGCAGACGCAGCAAATTAGCAATTTGAAATTCTGCTGCATCCACGCTCTCTGAATCACGAGCGGCAGCAACGAGATAATCTAAAGCAATACCATAAGGAGAATTCTTTCCCACAAGTCGGTTTGCTGAGGTTGTGATTGGTATGAGCGCTGCATCATCATAATCTGCTCCCACGCTGGAACCTTTGGCTATTAATATCCCAATCACTTGAAAGCTAGTATTTCCGATTCGCAATTGCTGACCAATAGCGTTACTATTACCGAATAGTTTTTCTGCCAAGTCTCCACCTAAGACAACGACTTGGTTATTTCGCTTGATGTCTACCTCACTAAAAAATCTGCCTTTAGCAGTTTCAAAATCCCGCACTAATAAAAAGCTGGGAGTTGTACCAATGATGTTGACATCAGTGTTTCGGTTGCTATATGTAACTACCTGTCTCCTGTTTAACTCTGGCGCAACTCCTACTACTGTTGGTACTTGAGAAGCGATCGCATCGGCATCTTGTAACACCAGAGTTTTTGGCACTTCAAAGGAGATACGCTGAGTTTCTTGATTACCTGGCAGTATAAACAGCACATTTGGCCCTAATGACTCTAGCTGTTTATTCACGTACTTTTGCCCACCTTCGCCAATACCAATCATGGCAATTACTGAGGCATTACCAATAACGATACCCAACATCGTCAGGGCACTACGCAGCTTATTTGACAGCAGGGTTTTACCCGCCATTTGGACACTTTCTAAAAAATTCATGTCTTAATAATTACGAATTACTCTTTTCTTTCGCCTTCTCGATTTTGTAGTCTTTGGGTGGATTAACAAAAACGCGATCGCCTTCTTTAACTCCCCCTAATATCTGAGTTTGGTCTTGAATCTGTGCCCCAACTGTAATTTCGCGGAACTGGGGTTTATTCTTTGCATCTGGTACAAGTACGCCAGTTTGACCCTTTTCAGTGACAATTGACACCGTTGGTAGCACTAAGGCATTATTGACGCGATCGCCTAAAAAAGTCAGATCCACATTTAAGCCAGAACGCAGTTTATCTGTACCAGTATCCAAAGCAACCCGCACCTGGAAGGATGTCACACCTTGTTCCACCACTGCTTCTGGAGCAATTAGGCGCACATGACCTTTAAAAACTTGATCAGGATAAGCATCAGCGACAATTTCCACCTGCTGTCCCGGTTTAATTCTGCCAATATCGGCTTCAGGAACTTGAGCTAATATTTCTAACCCACGTGCTACGGCGACAATTGAACTAGAAGTTGCCGATGCGCTAGTAGAAGCAGAAGTGGTGGGTGTCACAAACGCGCCCGGTTCGGCATACTTTTGGGTAACAATTCCCGAAAGCGGAGCGCGAATAATTGTATCTTCCAACTGCACTTGCACACCCTTCAATTGAGCTTCAGCACTGGCTACAGCCGCTTGGCGCTGGACAATTTCCTCAGAACGAGTACCATCTTGTAACAGTACCAATGCTGCCCGTGTTTCGTTAACAGCCGCTTGGCGTTGGTCGATTTCCTCAGTCCGACTACCACTTTGGACTAACGACAATCTTTTTTTAGCTTCTTCTAAATTCGCTCTAGCACTTTTGTCTTCGCTGAGAGCTTGATCGAATAATTGTTTTTTCTCTGCTCCCTCTTTATATAGGTATTGATAACGCTTTACCTGTTCATTGGTGTAATTCACCTTTGCTTGAGCCGCATCCACTTGGGATTGAGATTGAGCAATCTCTTGGGGACGATTACCAGCCCTAGCTTGGGCTAACTGGGCTTGAGCTTGTGCTAACCGCGCTTTTGCTTGAGCGATTTCTTGAGGACGACTACCAGCAAGGGCTTCGGCTAATTGCGCTTGACTTTGGGCTAAGTTAGCACGATACTGACTCCTTTGAGCCTCAATACCTGCACTATCCATGCGGGCAAGGATTTGCCCTTGTTGAATGCGATCGCCTTGTTGTACATATAATTGCGATAGCACTCCGGGGTTTTTCGGACTAATATTTACGCTCTGAATCGGTACGACTTTACCGCTAGCTGTAATTCTCAATGTGACGTTTTTCGCCGCCACTGGCACAGTTAATTGAGCAATATCTTCTTTTTTCCCTTGATTCATCAGGGTGTAGGTTGTGATAGTACCAACAACCAAAACACCCCCTGTTATCAGCCCCATCAACCAGCGAAATGGATACTTAACTTTGCCAATAACAGGAATTTCTATGTGCGTAGCCATATCTAAAAGCCTAATTAATCTTGCTTTATGGGAGTAGCCTGTAGTTAAAGGGCGAGTACAGGAATGGGTAATTGTTAAAATTTTTCGATTAAATCTTTATTAATAAGCTAACAACTAGACGCATAATTAGCTTTATAGTTGCTTAATATTACTTCATGATAGGTGTTACATCTCTGTATGCCTTCACCTGAATGGGTGACTTTATACCATTTCTGTTTAAAATAGGTGGGGTGAAGGCTTTGCGTAACCCAACATATATAAGAATAGCGATCGCAACCAACTGCCACTACAAACGGAAATGAGTTGAGCGAACAACATCCTGATGTCAAATAATTATGAGAAATAAACGCAGTTAATGCCAAGTTATAGGACGTTTGCCTTTGCTACGCTTACCTTTTATCAAGTTAAAGTGGCATCAGGTGTGTTGGAGATAAATATTCCTAAATGTATGTTACAACTTCTTACGTTTTGGTACTAAAAAGCTAAAAAAATTTAACTATTGTACTCATGTAGCATTAATTTTAATGCTTGTTAGGAGTATGAGTATGACTGCTAGTACCCTGCTGGAAGAAATAGAAAAGTATCTACCTATTGTGGGAGATATAAATATTAAGAGTCCATTTGCATATCAAGTAACTCGTGGGGCGGTTGAGGTAGTTAACACAGTCCAGATGGCAGTAGCAGAAGCTTATATCAACGGATTAGAAGTTCCTGATTCCGTTCTAGAATCGCTTTTCGATACCTGTATGCCAATTTTCTTTCAATATTTCCCATCCCTACTAGCACCGTATGAATGGGTATTAAAAGAAACTGATCATCTTGCCGAAGGATCGCGGGAATTAATGAAAATTCAGTACGACTTGCCTCAAGCCATGCTGAATACTATGTTGGGGGACGGGAAACTCATTTATCCTAAGTACAGCATGGGATTGTGGGAAAAAGGAGCATTAAACCTTGAGCAATCCCAGATGCAGATGATTGATGATGTGATTGAAAAACTAGACATCAAGGATGGAGACAATATCTTAGACTTTGGATGTGGGTGGGGATGTGTTCCTAATTACATTCTTTCTAAGTTCCCCAATGTCAGATTTACGGGTCTTAATTTGAGCCACGAGCAATGCGAATATATGCGCCGCAAAATGCAAGATCCTGAGAGTTATCTCAGTTCAGATCGGTTTACCCTATATGAAGGTGATTTGAATAATGCAAATTTCGAGACGAAGTTTGATAAAATTCTCTCGATTGGGGTTTTTTGTCATGTTGGTAACTTAACAGTAGCTTTTAAAAAATTAGCTTCGTTTTTGAAGGATGATGGCAAAGTTTTCATTCACATTATCACAGTCCGCATCCCTAACAATATGTCTAGCGTTTACACCCACAAATATATTTTTCCACACGGTCGGTACTGGAATTACGATGCAGTTCCAAGCCATAAAGAAGACTTGAAAACAATTCAAAAATGGTATCTCAATGGCTCTAATTACTCTAAAACACTAGCTAACTGGTTACAAAATTTTGACGACAATCAGGCAACAATAAAAACATTAAACTATGGCATAGACTATGCCAAGTTTCGCCGGATATGGAGGTTTTATTTGATATGGTTTATTCGTAATTTTGCTAGTTGTGATGGAGAATATAATGGTAATGGTCAATTTTTAATGGTTCATGCTTAACCGGACAAAGCTAGTGTTTTCCCTCATCGGGGATGAACATCCTGCCTTTCCTTATTTAACTAGCTGAAGATGCTTTCTTCACAAAAACATCTTCAGCCAGTTAAATCCTTAGATTCTTGACTGAGACGGCAAGGAACAGACTTTTCACAGCATCTGGAAAACCTCTCTCTAAATCTCTCTCCTAAAAGGAGAGAGACTTTGAATTTTCCCCCTTCCCGCATCGGGAAGGGGGTTAGGAGGTTAGGTTTTTAGTGGACTTTTTTCCTGAGCCATCTGTCAACCAAAATATCAGACGGATGTCTTTTCTTTTGCCTTGAACACTGAGTTTTGAAAGTTGCGGTTTCTGGCGCGAACAATAAGTTCTGGTTCAGAAGGCACTCTAATCTTTGACGCTAGCTTCAGGAACTCAAGGATTTTAATGAACCAAAATGTTGGGTCTGGAAGATAGACAACCTGGCCTCCTCGCACGGTTATGCCATGCCGGGCTGACCACTGGAATGCGTGATGAAGATTATGCCAGCCTTCACCCAAGGTTAGAAATGCTACGAGCCAATGATTCCGACTGTGATCATTGGTTATGAACGGTTGCTCGCCCAGGATGTGGCTGAGTGAATTGACGGTGGCGACACAGTGGAAGAGGACAGTCGTGCTGAGGAAAAAAGCGCCGAGATATTCAACTCCACCAATGTAGTATGAGAGCGCAGCAAGAGCAACGGTGGGAATGAAGTGCAAACGGTCAATAATCTTTAAAACCACATTACTCTCAACATCGCTGGGAAGGTTGGAGGGGAAAAACTGTGGGGAGAATAGCCATCCAGCTTGAGACCACCAGAATCCTTTGATAGCCTTGAAAGGCATATAGGGAGAATGAGGATCTTTTTCCTGATCTGAGTATTGATGATGCTCGATATGGTGAGCTTTCCACCAACTTGGCCCCATCTGTCCGGCTGAAGCAGCCACTATACTTCCAACGCATAGAACTGAGGTTGGAGCCTGGTAGCTCTTGTGGGTGAGTAGCCTATGATAGATGCCAGTAGTTGCAAGCATTCGTATTACATATAACAACACGGCCCACAAAACAGCACCCCACGATAAGCCAGTAACAATAATCAGTAATGATCCTAAATGACTCACCACGATCAAAGTAGGGCCTAATATGTAAGAAATAATCGTGAGATGAGAGTACTGCTTCATTAGTCTTCTAACGTCCTTAAGCTTCAAAATAAAAATGCACCACATCTTCGCCGCAGTAAAGCTTGCGGACAGCACGCCCACCCTTGTCAGCGTTAGTACATACACGCATATCTTGGCACAATTCGCTTGGAATATAAAAAGCAGTTTCAAACACAAGCGATGGCAAAAAACCAGTAAACCTTGATTTCTCACTTGTGAGCGGTTGAGGAGTGTGGGAGGATGGGGAAGAAATCTGACCCCGCACACTCCCCACACTCCCCACGCTCCCCACACTCCCCACGCTCCCCACACTCCTCTGCCTACAGTATCGTGAGAAATCCGGGTAAAGAGTTTCTATAGCAATCGGATTTGAGTTAAAATCTTTAATCCCGTAACAGCGAGTTGCACTGGAAAATGTCAAAATTAAATGAGTTTTGCGTAGGCGCATTCGCGCAGCGTCTCCAAAGAGTTGCGACTTTTCACCAGACATCGCCACTTTATTAGCGCAGATTTGAGATAACTTAGTTGAAATTTATGGGCAAGCAACGTGTTCTTTCTGGAGTTCAACCAACAGGCAATTACCATCTAGGTAACTACTTAGGAGCCATTCGCAACTGGGTAGAAGGTCAGAGTGAATACGAAAATTACCTCTTTGTAGCCGATTTGCACGCGATCACAGTACCACACGACCCGAAACAGTTGGCAGCTGATACCTACACTCTTGCTGCTCTGTATCTAGCTTGTGGTCTTGATTTAAATCACTCCACCATCTTTGTACAATCTCACGTTTCAGCCCACAGTGAACTCACCTGGTTGCTCAACTGCATTACACCGCTAAACTGGCTGCAAGACATGATCCAGTTTAAGGAAAAAGCTGTTAAACAGGGAGAAAATGTGAGTGCAGGTTTGTTGGATTACCCAGTCTTGATGGCGGCTGATATTTTGCTTTACCAAGCGGATAAAGTACCAGTGGGTGAAGACCAAAAGCAACACTTGGAATTGACAAGGGATATTGCAGCTAGGTTAAATCACCAATTTGGTAAACCAGATCAGCCAGTTCTAAAGTTACCAGACCCTTTGATTCGTAAGGAAGGGGCAAGGGTGATGAGTTTAGCCGATGGTACACGCAAAATGTCGAAGTCCGATCCTTCGGAGTTAAGCCGAATCAGTTTGCTAGATTCACCCGAACAGGTTCAATACAAGATTAAGCGTTGTAAAACCGATCCGATTCGTGGGCTGACTTTCGACGATCCAGCGCGTCCAGAGTGTAATAATTTGTTGACGCTGTATACATTGCTGTCTGGGAAGAGAAAGGAAGATGTAGCAGTTGAGTGCCAGGATATGGGCTGGGGACAATTCAAGCCATTGTTGACAGACACAATTATTGAGTCGCTGAAACCAATTCAAGAAAAATATCAGGCGGTAACGGCAGATAAAAGTTATTTGGAGTCTGTGTTACGGGATGGAGGGGAAAAAGCTAGAGCGATCGCAAATCAAACTTTATCACAAGTAAAAGCTGCTTTAGGCTACTCGCTTCCTCTTTAAGCTTTCGCTTTTAGGTGTGATTTGCTATACCATTTAAGAAATTGAAATTCTTAATTTTATGTATCACACCCATAGCCACACAGCCTTTCGCAGAGCTGTACAAGCAGGTGAATTTCTAGTTACCGCCGAGGTAGCACCCCCGAAAGGGGGAAATCCAGCGCACATGATTCAAATGGCGGCGACTCTTAAGGGAAGGGTTCATGCTGTCAATGTTACTGATGGTAGCCGCGCAGTGTTACGGATGTCTTCGTTAATCGCGTCGGTGATTTTGTCACAAAATGGTGTAGAGCCAATTTGTCAAGTTGCTTGCCGCGATCGCAACCGCATTGCTTTACAAGCTGATTTAATGGGCGCTCATGCTTTAGGTATCCGTAATATTTTAGCTTTGACTGGCGACCCAGTAAAAGCAGGCGATCATCCAGATGCTAAAGCAGTGTTTGACTTAGAAGCGGTGCGACTGCTGCAACTAATTCGAAAGATGAATCAAGGCGTTGATTACAACGAAAAACCTTTGACTGATGGAGCGCTAGATTTATTTGTTGGTGCAGCAGTAGATCCGCAATGTAAAAGTTGGTCGGGTTTACAAAGTCGATTTGAACGAAAAATCGAAGCCGGAGCGCAATTTTTTCAAAGTCAGTTGATTACCGATTTTGAATGCCTAGAAAAGTTTATGGATACCATTGCCTCTGGCTATAAAAAACCGATTTTGGCAGGAATTTTTCTGTTGAAATCGGCAAAAAATGCCCAGTTTATTAATAGATGTGTTCCGGGTGTCAATATTCCCCAACATATTATTGATAGATTGGCAAAAGCCAAAGAGCCTTTTGAGGAAGGGATAAAAATTGCCGCAGAACAAGTGCAGATAGCACGGCAATTGTGTCAAGGTGTCCATCTGATGGCAGTAAAGCGGGAAGATGCGATCGCACCAATTTTGGATTTGGCTGGGATTTCTCCAGTTAATCAGTTGGTATCTAAGTAAATGAGATAATGGATTTTTTTATTAAAGCAGATGATTGTGACTATCTGCTTTTTTTGATGCGTAATCAGACGTGCATACACGATTTTTGATAAACTTTGAATATCCAATTTCCGCTTGACTAAATCCAAGTGCAAACTGACAAAATATTTTATAGCTTATTTCAATCTTTCCCTAGCATATTTTTTGCAATAATTGGCGATAATACTGTCAACGTCAACGCATATCAATTTGTTTCAGTCGAACTAAAAGAAACGGCTTTTAGGATTGATGGGGTATTCATGCCCACAAGTGAAACCACAAATCAACCACTCTATTTTGTTGAAGTCCAGTTTCAATTATACCCGACTTTTTATAGACGCTTCTTTGCCGAAATCTTTCTTTATTTGCGTCAAAACGAATCAGTCAATTTTTGGCGTGCTGTCGTCATCTATCCACAACGAAGTTTAGATCCAAGCGATCAACTACCGTATCAATCGCTGCTAAACAGTTCACAAGTGCAACGCATTTATCTAGATGAATTGGATACGGCGGAGAACTCACTTCAAGTTGCGATCGTTAAATTAATCATCGAAAGGGAAGAGACAGCCGTTGACAAAGGTAGAGAATTAATTTTACAAGCAAGGCAACAGCTAGCGGATGAAGCAACCAGGAAGCAAATTGTAGAATTGATAGAGACTATCCTGTTGTACAAATTTACCCGGTTAAGCCGAGAGGAGTTAGCAGAAATGTTGGGTATAGACGACGAATTCAAAAAAACAAGGATGTATCAATCTATCAAGCAAGATGGCTTGGAGGAAGGTAGACAAGAAGGTAGACAGGAAGGTAGACAGGAAGGTAGACAGGAAGGTAAACAGGAAGCTAAGTTAGAAGCTATTCCCCGGTTATTGGCATTGGGGTTGAGTGTGGAACAAGTGGCGGTGGCTCTCGATTTAACGGTGGCGCAAGTACAGCAAGTAGCCCAGAATCAGTCTGGCTGATAGTGGGCGATTGTCTGAGTATTGCGCTTTATCTCTGGAAACACCGTGCTATATATTTCTTAAGCAAAGTGTGCAAGATATCAGTTAAAAAACTGGGTTACATCTTACCGTGTTGCAGCACTTGTTGTAGATGTTGGCGAATCTCTTGTGCGTGTTCAATATCAGATTGGCGCAATTTTTGGAACAACTCTACACAAGGCTGAGAACCTACTTGCTCTGCATCTTTGATGTAGGCATCGTAGGCTTTAACGGCTTCAGCTTTGTTGTGCAAAACGGTGACAAAATCATACTCCAAGTCGCTAATCGCTGTTTGAGACTGTCCGTTAGGGGCTTGCAAGAAAATAAAATACCAGTCATTCTAGAAGAATAGGAGGCGCGGATCTGCCCGCGTTTGCTCTGAATTTCTAGAATTGGAATCACAGGGTTCATGCTTACCGACACCATAAAATCTACCTTCAAAGATGCAGCCAAGAAACTAACTGGCAGCTGTAAAAGAGACTTCATGGCAAAAGTTACTGAAGATTACTTCGATAGTTCAGCACGCATTGCAGAAACAGTTTTAGGATGGAATCGCTCCTGTGTACAACTTGGCTTGCATGAACGGCGGACAGGGATAGTCTGTGTGGATAACTATCATGCAAGGGGACGACATAATAGTGTTGAGATTCTGCCCAATTTAGAAGCAGATATTTGTTCTTTGGTAGATGCTCAAGCCCAAGCTCCAAAATTTCAATCGACCTTTCTATATGCTCGTATCAGTGCCAGAGCGGTACGAGAAGCATTAATCAGTGAAATAGGTTATGACCACAGTCAATTGCCGTCTCGTCAAACTCTGGGGAAGATTCTTAATAGCTTGGGGTATCGCCTAAAAAAACACAAAAAACAAAGCCCTTGAAAAAGATTCCGCAAACAGATGCCATTTTCGACAATGTGTTTCAGGAAAATCAGGCATCGGATGAGAATCCCAAATCGTTGCGAGTCTCTATCGATACTAAAGCCAAGGTGAAGATTGGCAATCTTTCCAGAGGTGGTAAAGCTCGGACACTGGAAGCAAAAGCTGCGGATGACCACGATACACAGTGGGAGGCAGTCTTAGTTCCTTTTGGCATTCTCAACACACACAGTGAAAAGCTTACGATTTACTTAGGTCAGTCGGCTGAAACCAGTGATTTTATTGTCGATTGTTTAACTGCTTGGTGGTATGAGAATCAACACGATTACCAAGATTATGATGAATGGGTAATTGACCTTGATGGTGGTGCAGCAACTCGCAGTAACCGCACACAGTTTATCAAACGTATGGTTGAACTGTCTCAAGCAATTAATTTAAGAATCCGACTGATTTACTATCCTCCGTACCATAGCAAGTACAATCCCATAGAGAGGTGTTGGGCAGCCCTAGAGAACTATTGGAATGGCGCAATTCTGGATTCGATTGAAGTTGCCATCAAGTGGGCTTCCAATATGACTTGGAAAGGGATTGCACCCATTGTTCACCGTGTTGAAGCAACCTATGAAAAAGGAATCAAGGTTCTCTCACAAGAGTTAGAACACTACCAAACCTTCTGGCAACCTTCCGAAACTCTACCTAAATGGGATATCACAATTTTCCCCGTTTAATTGGTATCTTATTTTCTTGCAAATCCCTTACCTGTATTTGTAGCCATTGCTTGATCCTCTTTTAGAATTTCTAATTAACTTTATACTCACCCTTAAAGAGCGATTCATCTTCCAAAAAGAGTATATTTCAATACGTCGGAAGTACCTTGCGAGTGTAGGTTATAGTATTCAGTGCGTAGGCGTAGCCCGTCGTAGACATCGCTTTCCAATTACCTCAGCCTTATTCAATCTCGTTTTTCCTTTACTGGTACGCAAAAAATAAGATCCCTGACTTATTAAATAAGTCGGGGATCTGCGGGTTCCAATTCTCACCAATCAAATAGAATTGCTATACTGCTAAAGAATTAGATTTGAAACTCAGAAATAAGCAAGTCGTAAGCAGCAAGTTGGAGTTTTACTGGCTCTACACATCAGGGCAAACGCATCTAAAGTATAAGAATCCTTTAATAGCAAGGGTTTTGGCGTTTTTTAATTTAGCCTATTTTTTCATCAAGATCCTTGCCCAGCAAGGGTTTCAGAAATCCCGTGCGTTCGCCCTGCTCTACACATCTAAGAGGATATTTTATTAGTCAACATATAAATCAGGAGATAGGACAGACAAGGGAAAAAATTCTACCTCATCTCCCCACTCCCTATTTTCATTAGAATTTAGTCAAGCGGTTTATTTTCATCACATTGACGTGAATACTGGAATTCCAAATCATTTTGCCGTTCCCTACCTCCTCTATACACAACCGGACAAAACTTAGTGTTAGCGCTCATACAATCCATGTGTGGAGTTTTAGCACAGACTACGAGTAGTCCACCCAGAACAAATAACAAACCACAAATTGCAAGCGTATTAACCCAAGAAATTTCCAGCGCTCCATGAACTACTATTTCTCGTAGTAGGGATACAATTGTTACCTCAACTGCTACTCCCACAGAGATACTATGTTCTTGCAAGTAGACCATTAATAGCCGAAATAACTCGACTAAAATTAACACAAATAGTATTTTTGCAGTCACGTGTTTATAGTCTAGTGGCTGCGTGATGGCGATCGCTATCCCCCATAATTGGATCAGCATGACGGCGAATAAACCTAAACACAAGACAATCACAATTAAGTCTTGAAAGGCTTCCATGTTGCGAACAATTGAGTGCCGATCAAGCCAGCGATCGCTAAATAAAAATCGACTTTTCTGGCGCTTTTGCATGTACATTTTTCCAATCGGGACAAGTTCAGACAACACCAGCGAGTCAGCCCAATAGTTTTATGTTATGCAATATTAAGCGTTTGCGCCTCAGCGAGGTTTGTAATTTAAATTTTGTGCTTGTTGCAACAATTGCTCGGCATTTTTCGCCCACTGAGGATTCTTCTGAGTATTATATAAATCTCTAGCAAATTGCAATACTTGTACTGCATCCCCATATTGCTGTAACTGCATAAAAACTAACCCTGCACCATAATAAGCATTGGGATAGTTAGAGTTAGCTTCGGCTGATTTTCTAAAAGCCTCTAATGCTTCTTGTAACTTGTTTTGCTGAAACCAAATTGAACCGAGATTGTAGTAAGCTTCTGGATATTTCGGATTAATTTTTACTGCCTGATTAAAGGCATCCCTTGCTTGAGCGAGTTTGCCTTGTTGAAGATAACACATCCCTATATGGTAAGGAGGCTCCGGTGCATTTTTGCTATATTCTATGGCTTTTTTAAAAGATGCGATCGCTTTCTCACAATCTCCTTGTTGCTCTCTTACTAACCCAAAATTATAGTGGGCAAATCCCAATTTTGGATCGAGTTCTAACGCTCGTTGCAAATAATCGTTAGCTAACTGTAAATTATTGCCTTCTAATAGCGCACCACCTAAATTAGCAAAAGCTGGAGCAAATTTCGGATCGGCTTGCGTTGCTCGATAAAATGCGTCCGCGGAGGGTTGTAATTGTCCTGTTTGTCGGTATGCTAGCCCTAAATTATAGTACGCTGGTGCTAATGTTGGATCTAACTTGGCTGCTTGTTTAAAGGCTGCGATCGCATCTTTTACTTTGCCCGCCTGAATTGCCTGTAAACCTTGGTTTAGCCAGTCTATGGCTGTTTTCCCATTAGATTGTGCCAGCTTTGAAGGGACAGACCCAGAGAGAGAAAGAGAAGGGGAGGGAATGCTAACAACCAACAAAGTCAAACTGACTAACCCTGCTATGGGATATTTAGAAAATGATAATCTCATTGATTTTCTGATTCGCAACACTTTCAGTTAAATTTACTTCATAAAAAGTTATTTACAAAAATTTTAGATTCGCTATTAATCTTTACTAAGATTAACTTTTATTAAGCTAAATCTTACGACAGGCTACAATTTTTTTAACTTTCGATTAAAAGAAGGATAATAACAAATTAAAGAAGGGGTAATTTTGACTCCAGAGAACAATTTTTTTCAAATAGAATTCAGGAGTCAGGAGCCAGAATTCAGAATTCAGAATGAATTTTGTACGACTGGTGGATGAATAAATCGGTTTAAGACGTTCGCAGACTCGCTAATGTCAAGATTTATGAATCCTGTTAGCGGATAGCTAAGGTTTAGCCCATTCAGAATAGCTGGATTCTTCTTCAACCCTTGATATATACAGAATCATGCGGTTATAAAAGACTTACCGCAAGGAGGATTTTATGAACGAAAAAGTAAAATCGGGTTCGCGGAATGTTGCAATTGTCGGGCCTTATTTAAGTGGAAAAACCACTTTACTAGAAAGCTTGTTATTTGTCACAGGGGCAATTTCTCGTAAAGGCAGCGTTAAAGACAGCAATACAGTAGGAGATAGTTCTGCCGAGTCGCGCGATCGCCACATGAGTGTAGAAGTCAGCGCCGCTAGCACTGAGTATAACGGCATTTGCTTCACTTTTATTGACTGTCCGGGAAGCGTAGAATTTGCCCAAGAAACGTACAATGCTTTAATCGGAGTGGATGCGGCAATTGTAGTTTGCGAACCCATCCGCGATCGCGTCCTCACCCTCGCCCCTCTATTTAAATTCCTCGACGATTGGGAAATTCCCCACCTCGTCTTCGTCAACAAAATGGATCGGGCAAATATTCACGTTTTAGAAACGTTACACGCCCTCAAAGCAGTATCTAGCCGTCCCCTGGTAGCGCATCAATATCCCATCATGAACGGGGAACAACTCACCGGCTTTATCGATATGGTGAGCGAACAGGCATATAAATATCATCCAGGCGCACCTGCTGACCCCATTCCCTTCCCCGAAAATTTAAAAGAAGAAGAACATGAAGCACGGGCAGAAATGCTTGAAGCTTTAGCAAATTTTGACGATCATTTACTTGAAGAACTTTTAGAAGATATCGAACCACCCCAAGAGGAAATCCTCAAAGATTTAAAAATGGAATTAGGGGCAGATTTAGTAGTCCCCGTTTTCTTTGGTGTGGCAGAACAAGATTATGGTGTTAGACCTCTATTAGAAGCTTTGTTACGGGAAGCACCCGAACCAGAAACTACAGCAGAACGTCGCTTAAAAAACTTAAAAGGTGATACACCTTTAGCACAGGTATTAAAAACTTACTACACTCCCCAAGGCGGCAAACTCTCTCTCGTGCGTGTTTGGCGGGGTAAATTAACTGATGGCATTGTCCTCAATGGCATTCGTACTGGTGGAATTTACCGCCTCATGGGACAACAACAGCAGTTTGTTAACCAAGCTAATGCTGGTGAAATTGTTGCATTGAGCCGTTTAGAAGGAATCAAAACAGGCGATACAATCTCTATAGAACAACAGTCTGCAATAGAATTACCCAAAGCTACACAGTTAGAACCTGTGTATGCCCTCGCCATTACACCAGAAAAGCGTAACGATGAAGTGAAACTCAGCAGTGCCATTACCAAGTTATTAGAAGAAGACTGTTCACTTGCTTGGGAACAACACGGCGATACTCACGAAGTAATTCTGTGGGGTCAAGGTGAGATTCATTTACAAGTTACCTTAGACAGACTGCGCCGCAAATATAACTTGCCGATGACAACCCATTTACCGCAAGTGCCTTACAAAGAAACCATCCGCAAAACGGTGGCTTCAGTTCATGGACGCTACAAGCACCAAAGCGGTGGTCATGGACAGTTTGGTGATGTTTTTCTCGATATCAAACCCCTACCACGCGGTACAGGTTTCAACTTTAATGAAACCATTGTCGGCGGCGTGGTTCCCAAACAGTACATTCCTGGGGTGGAAATGGGCGTGCGGGAATTTCTTACACATGGGCCTTTGGGCTTCCCAATAGTGGATTTGGCGGTAACTTTGACTAATGGTTCGTATCACAATGTTGACAGTTCCGAACAAGCCTTTAAGCAAGCTGCGCGATTAGCAATGCAAACGGGGATACCCCAAGCAGAACCTACCCTGTTAGAACCAATTCTGCGGGTGGAAGTGACTACACCGAGCGAATTTACCTCCAAGGTGCTGCAACTGTTGAGTGGTAGACGGGGGCAAATTTTAGGCTATGAAGGCAGAAACGATTGGCAAGGCTGGGATAATGTTTCGGCATACTTACCACAAGCAGAGATGCAAAACTTTATTGTAGAACTGCGATCGCTCACTCTCGGCGTTGGTTCCTTCCACTGGGAATATGACCATCTCCAGGAAGTGCCGGAAAAACTTGCTGAACGCGTCATTCACAGCAATGGCAATAGTGGTAATGGCAACGGTAAGTAATTTTGGATTTCTCTAAAATCAATGCCCTGCACTTAAAGGTGCAGGGATATTTGTTAGTGAATATTTAATACACTTTGAACGTGCTGTTTAAATGTTAATTCTTGTGTACTCCAATATTCTCGGAATGCTCGTATTTTTTCCAATTTTATTGCTTTTCCAAATGCAGGAAAATGAATAGGACAAACAAATACTTTGTCGTTTTCTGGAGGATTATCCCAGTTATCAGTCATCCAAACTACTTGAACAAGACGATAAATATTAAATTCATCTTCAGGATTTTTATCAGGATAAAGCTGGTTATTCAGCATTTGAACAATGTGCGTTACTTTGCCACGTTGTCTTAAAATAATCAGTTCACCTTCTTCTGGAGTCTTGGCATTTATTTTGTCTCTACCTCTTAAATTTCTCCAATGTAAAGCAAAAATTTTTAAGCCTGGATGTATAGTAGGTATTCTGTAATCAGGATAAGCCCAAGATTCACCATTTAAAGGTTTTACGTTTTTAGTCCAAATTAATCCATTTAAATCCATAACTATTTTTCAATCTTGTTGTAATAGACAAGCTACAGTTATAGTTTTCCCTAAAATATCGCTAAAGCAACAAAAAGTTGTTTTTGCACATATCATAAATAAAAAGTTTGACAGTCCAAGATTATTTCTTGCTAGGATAGTTAGATATTGGCTTTTGCAAGCTAAAACATGAAATTTTAATGGTGAGTAATGGTAACACTTCAATTGCGACAATTAAGTGTTCCACCGGGACATAGAGTAATACTCCACGATGTTAGCTGGCAAGAATTTGAGGCGATTTTAGAAGAACTTGGCGACCATCGAGCCACTCGGTTGGCTTACAGCCACGGAACTTTGGAGATGAGAATGCCATTACCGAAGCATGAAAAAGCCAAAGTCATCATTGGGGATTTGGTGAAAATTCTGCTGGAGGAGTTAGAGATTGACTGTGAGACATTTGGCTCAACCACCTTTAAACGTGAAGATATGGCTTTTGGTGTAGAGCCTGATGATTCTTTCTACATTCAAAATCATGCTCAAATGATTGGTAAAGAACGAATAGATTTAACAGTTGATCCGCCACCTGATTTAGCAATTGAAGTTGATGTTACTTCTAAAACTCAACTTGATGCTTACGAAGCATTGGGAGTTCCTGAACTGTGGCGATATGAAAATAGTAAGCTACAAATTAATATTCTTCAGGATGGCAAATATATTGAGTCGGAAATTAGTTCTACTTTTCCCAACTTGCCCATTGTTGAAGTAATTCCCCGGTTTGTCGAACAGAGTCAAACTTTAGGTAGAAGTCCAACGCTTAGAGTATTTAGGCAATGGGTAAAAGAGGAAATTACTCAAACTTAACGTAACGACTGCTCTTTTAACAACTCACTCACCCAAGCCAAATAAACTTCTCCAAGGGGCGGAATTGGTTCACCACTATAATCTATAACCAAATCAAATCCGGCGCGATCGTATACGCCGTGTATTAATGCTTGTAAGTCTAATAATGGTTCTGTATCACCCTGACGTAGAGGTAACAAAAAAGTGGGAATCTGCTCTTGTAGTCCAAATGGATATAATTCTGCTTTAGGGCGATATTCACTCCGACTTACCAAAATACGATAGTCTGACTTTATTTGATTACCTAAAATTGGCATGGGTTCGCCGCCACGCAACAAGTCTATTTCTATTAGATGAGTCAAGCTACCTAATACTTGCTGACGTTTACTTTCGTATGCCTTTCTTCCTTCACCAGTTCGCTTATTTTTTGGTGATAAAATTTCAATTACTGTGACAACTTCTCCGGTTGCTACTTCTCGAACTTCTAGGTATCCTTCTCGCACTTCTTCTAGAATAGGAAGATTGACAGTTATTGGTTTTGTAAGCGGTGCTGCGATCGCAATATTAGACGCTTCTTTTTCTGTGTTTGTTAAAGAACGTCCGACAACCACATCAGGAATACCAACTAGAATAGAATTTTCATCTGTCATTTGATATACTCGTTTCTCAACCGCTACTCGATATTTGGGTCGTAGTTGAGGAGCAATTACATCTGCGATCGCAATTATCAACCGACTGTGAACTTCAGCCCAGTATTCGGGATTTTCTAAGTAGGGGTTCATCCCTGGAAACGGTGAAGGCATAAGCTTGGTAAACAATATTCTTACTGTTTATCCTAACAATCTGGGCTGCCATGAAGATTAATGAGTTAAAAGGGGTATCAACCCAATACTGATCGGGTAAAGCATTTTTAACTCGGAATTGGGTTTGGGGAAAAGGTTAAAGGTTTTTTCTTTCCCCTTTTCCCCTTAACCGAGAAGTATTGGGTATCAACCTTCTCAATGACAAAAGAGTTCCGCCCACAATAAATGGGGCAAATACCTCAGTGCAAGCATCAAGCACTCAGTACTGAGTTTTAGGAATTAATTCTGCAAAATTTATAGCTTGCTGCCCTTGAGCGAAAGTTTCATAAAAGCATCTGGGAATTATGTGATTAAGTATATCCGTCTTAACCACACAGAAAAACTCATGGGCTTTATAATCTCTCTTCTAACTAGCCTGATTGGAATCCTCGTTTATCTCAATACAAGTAGGATCTCTGGCGAAAAGTCACGTTTAGCAATACGCACAATTACGATATTGATTAGCAGTATTGCAATACTAAATTCTATTTCTAGACTTTTGGTGATTGTCCCACCAGGCAATATTGGTGTAGTCAACTTATTTGGTGAGGTTTCCGAAAGCACTCTTAACCCTGGTGTCCACTTATTGAACCCCTTTAACAAAGTGTTGAATTTTTCCACTCGCATTAAGGATCTCAAGGAAAACATAGATGTAACAACCCAAGAAGGTTTGAGTTTAAATCTTGATGTCAGTCTTCAGTACAAACTCGATCCCCAGAAAGCAGCCACAGTATATAAAACCATTGGAACTGATGAAACACAACTGGTAATTTCCAGATTCCGCTCTACCGTTCGCGCTATCACTGCAAACTACCCAGCCAGTGCTATTTACTCTACCAAACGTCAAGAAATCGCCCAAAAAATTGACCAACAACTCACCCAGGAGATACCCACTTTGGGTTTCATCGTTGAGGAAGCTCTTTTACGAAACGTCAAAATGCCTGATATTCTACAAGTTGCAATTCAAAACAAACTCAAGACAGAGCAAGAAAACCAGCAAATGAAATTTGTTTTAGAGAAAGAACGTCAAGAGGCAGAACGAAAGCGTATTGAAGCTCAAGGCATAGCTGATTCTCAAAAAATTATCTCCGTTGGACTTACCAACCAAGTGCTACAATTACGAGCGATTGAAGCCACAGAAAAGCTAGCTCAATCAAATAATTCTAAAATTGTAATTATTGGTTCTGAAAAAGGTGGAGCGCCTATTTTGATCCAGCCAGAAGCAGGAACTTCAAGACCCTAAAATTTTCTGATTAGCGATCGCTGCGGCGTTGCTTCCTCCTACATATCTCTCTTTCGGCTTCCCTCCTTGCTACTGGCTGAATGATACAGTATGAGCGTTGCTAGAAACTGATGACTATGAGCGGCGAGATTGTCGAAAAACTCAAGGAAGCTAGTACTGGCTTGTTAATGATGAGCGAGTCGGATTACCCTTTCGAGGTTGTTCAATGGGAAGGTGCTGCACCTGCAACACAAGAGAAAATATTACAACTAACAGGTTCTCAAAACCTGCCAGTCGAAGTAGTAGAGTTGGACTATTTCTTTCGTAATTGTGCATTTGAGCAAGAGTGGCACAATGAATTACAGAAAAAAGATGTTAAAAGATTTCAAACACTTATGCAGGCACTAAAAGATAATCTTAGTGACATCAGCGTTTATCGTATTGGACAAATAAATATTGACGCTTATATCATCGGACAAACTCAAGACGGTGACTTAGCTGGAGTAGTAACAAAACTGGTTGAAACCTAGTAAAGAGAGCAGCGTTAATAATTCAAGGTTTGTAGTGAGGACTTTAGTCCTCTCTACGAGACGCTACGCGAACGCTACGAACTGATATCAATATTTTTACATTACTTAATCTAGTTTGATTTATTCCCACCGACTGACTTAAACAGTTTGGAAATTTATTTAAATAAAAGCCTAGCCATCTGTGCAGCTAGGCTTTCTCATTTATGAAATCATCCAAACTTATAAATTATCTACTTGCGCTTCTATGACAGACTGAATAGATGTTGAAACTTGCGAGAGAAAATTGTATCCAGTTAGAGATTCTAATGAGTCAACGCTAACCCGATAGTTTCTCCAATTCGCTGTCCGCACGCCTTGGGCGTTGGGAATATTGACAGCAATGACTCTCGTGCTGGTTGTCACGCCCGCAAGACCTGAACCAGGAGTATTCAATACAACAATAATTTTCCAAGTTCTGTTTGGGACTTGAACCCGTCCATTAGCTATTGTATAGAACGTTCCGTTAGAACCAGTACCACCCATCCCATATCCACCAGATATGATGTAAAGTTCTTTACCCTGTCCGACTAAAGTTCTGGCATAATCCTCTAAGTTTGCCCAAATTCCCTGATTGTTATCTGGGGCTTGAGCAATCATATTACTCATCAAAAAGGTGGCAGAATTATTAGTAACACTACTAGTTCTGTCAGCGCTAGGTGTCATGTGACCGCGATCAAACCCACTTCCGCTAAAATCGGTAGATTGAACTTGATAACACCCTGAAGGAAGTGTTGTATCAGCCCGAAAAGTATCTTGCCTTGGTGTGCTACCTAACCAACTACTATTTAACTGCCAAGATACCCAATTTGGTCTACCTATTGAGCAGTTATAACCAATTACATATTGTGGTTTTACCAGCAAGTAGTTATTTTGGCTAGAAGTTCCAGCGTTGCTAGGGTTGCCAAGAGTTAGGTGAACACTTACTGATGACTGGGCTGGTACAATCTGTGCTAACCCAATTATGAATAAAGCCACCGTTAAAAATGGCAGTAGAAACTTGAAAATCTTGATTTTTTTCACGTTTTTGTGCTTTTGATTACCAAAACAGTGTCCAAGTTCTTCGTTTCAATATCAAGTATTCAGTGATACAAAAAAAATATTTTTTAATGATAAATATGTAGTGACACAATAGCTAAAAATTTTTATTCGTAAGAGTTAACAATTAAAAAACCGGCTTTCATGATGAGTGATGGCTTAAAATTTTGCATCTCTACACCAATATTTATACATCTAATTAGCAATGCCAATCTTTTTTCTTAAAGAAAATTTTATTCACACCATAAATTAGGGCGATGCCTGCGATGGAAAGCTACGCACTCGATCGCCTTAATCTCTAATTTTATGGTTCACTGGCGGCTATTTAATTTCCTGAAAATTCTCAATTGTGAGATATATTTCTTCATCAGCTATCTGACTGTTGTAATCTATCTCAATTTTGGTTGGATACCCGAATTTAGGGCTGTAACTCACATTCAGGCTGTAGGCTTGACGGTTGATAGCATCTTGAATCACATTAAACAGCTTAGGAATTGTTTTGTAGTTTTGAAAGAATTCTGGATTAACTGCTTGACCTGTAGCTACAGAAGTGATGGAAGTTGTTTGACCATTACGGACTTCAATGACTACTGGCCCCCTAGCGTCTGGTATACAAAAGCATCCATTACTAAATGTATAGCGATAGTTGGAAATATTTTGCTGATTCCACAAATAGCGATTAAATTTTAATCGTCTTACATCCAAATTATTATTTTTAGTTGACGATTGTGCTATCTCTATGGGAGATTTTGACATTACTGGTAGGTTAAGACCGAAAGATAGCAATAATCCGGCACTGATAATTATAGGTAAACGCATATCAATTCATTTAATTTCAAAAGTGCTATATACATTAATTCATGTACTTGTTTAAATAGACTTTATCTTTTGATTAAAATCTATCTATACTTAACCAAGATCAAATAACAAATTTGAGGATTGCTTCCCAGCGCATTTATCGCTTGTAAATTAATTCTATGGAAAAATAATATTGCCTAGCTGTGGTAGAAATAATTTGACTTGAAATTTAGGATAAGTGATGCCTGCGGTGGTAAACTACGCAACGCACCAAAATAAAATCAAAAACTCTGAGTACATAAAATTTGACACTGTTAGAGCCAATGTCTAAATCATGTCCAAATGACCTTAGAAATTAACTTCGATGCGATCGCAGATGTACGAAAATCTTTTCTCTATGCTGTAAAATCTTTACTGTAAAAAACAGATTTTTTGTTTCAAGCATGAATGAATTACAAACTTGGTATATTGTCAAGCATTCTGCTGGTAATTGCGAAATCGTCCCCAGCGACAAAATTGGCGACGATAATTTAGAGATTAAAGAAACTATAGAACAGTGGGGGCCTTTTAGTTCGCAAGGAGAAGCGATCGCTCGGCGTGTTGGACTTATTAGGGCTGGAAAGTGCCAACCAGTTTAAGTTAGGAGTTAGAAATGATGGTTTTTATTCCTAAATCCTTACTACTCACTCCTAACTCCTAACTTTATTCTTAACTCTTCATTTTTCTGCTGTGGCTGTGCCCTTAGCAGCAATCTTTTTACCTATCACTTCCACTGCTTTAGCGAATTGTGGGTCTTGTAGGGTAGCGAGTTTATCGCGTTCATGGAGCCATAATTCCTGCATCTGCTCTTTGGTCAACTCTACCTTCACATCTGGATTAATACCTTTGTGATTAATATCCGTACCATTAGGGGTATAGTAATGAGCAATTGTTACCGCCAATCCTGAGCCATCTTCTAAGGGACGTACCGATTGCACGAGTCCCTTACCAAAGGTTTGAGTACCAACCAAAGTAGCACGCTTGTTGTCCTTCAAAGCCCCTGAAAGGATTTCACTCGCACTGGCTGAACCTTTATCTACCAGCACCACCAAAGGTTTATCCGTTAAGGCGCGTCCGTTTGCCTCTTCTTTTTCTGCCTCTCCTTGGCGTTCAACGGTGGAGACAATCTTACCTTTATTTATCCACATCCGGGCAATGTCTACACTGGAGAACAGTAAGCCACCAGGATTACCACGTAAATCCAGAATATATCCAGCTACCTTTTTGCTTTCTAAATCCTTGATAGCTGTTTGCATTTCTTTACCAGCATTAGCGCTGAACTGGTTCAGGCGAATGTAGCCAAGATTACCTGCTGGAGTTTGTTTTTGGGAATATTTAACTGGATGAATTTCAATCCGCGCCCGTTTGATGTCTAATTGTTTTACCTGACCGTCGCGCTGAATCGTTAGGCTAACTTGCGTTCCGGCTTCACCTCGAATTAGGGATACTGCTTGATTAGTATCCATCCCCTTGGTGCTTTTGTTGTCGATTTTGAGGATGACATCTTTTGCCAAAACACCAGCTTTAAATGCTGGTGTGTCTTCGATTGGCGCAATTACAACCAGTTGCTTAGTTTTTTCATCTTGACTGATAGTGATCCCAATCCCGATCAATTCTCCAGAAGTGTCCACTTGCATATTTTTGAATTCTGCTGGGTCCATAAACCGGGTGTATGGGTCTTCCAGCTTTTTCAGCATTTCCCGAATAGACTTATAAGCATCCTGGGGATTACTGTAGGACTTGCTTAAATACTCCTTACGAACAGCCTGCCAATCTACCTGATTGAAAGTACCGTCTACATATTGGCGTTGAACAATTTGCCAAACTTCATCTACTATTTCTTTGGGACTTGCTTTAAATAAAGCCTGACCTCGCGAGTGAATGCCAAGGCTAGTAACTGCGATCGTGGAGAGTGTCACCGCCGTAGCACCCAAAACAAGCCTACTTTTTGTAATCACCATAATGACAGCTGCGTCAGAGGGAAAATATATAGTCAGTATGCTCAATCTAACACAGGCTTCCACTGTACAGATCGAGTATGTATTCTTAATTTAAACAAAATACTTGACAATCCGGCGACCTTGGTCGTTATCAATACAAAAGTTTTAAGATTGGGGATTGGGCAAGAGGACTTGGGGACAAGGAGAATTGGGGACAAGGGGAAAGACTTGTTTCAAATTCTCACCTCTTGTCCCCTTGTCCCCTTGTCCCCCTGCCCCTTGTCCCCAAGTCCCTCTCTGCTCCCCTTAAGGTTCTACCCAGCGTTCATCTGCCTTAATGAGGTTAATTAGTTCCTCTACACCTTTGTCTTCTGGGACTTTTTTAATTTCTTCTCGGCCACGATATAAGGAAATGTAACCAGGTGTTTTTCCAACATAACCATAGTCGGCATCTGCCATTTCGCCGGGGCCGTTGACAATGCAACCCATAACTGCTATGTCTAACCCAGTCAGGTGTTTAGTGGCTTCCCGAACTTTGTGTAACACTTCTTCTAGATTAAACAAAGTACGCCCACAAGAAGGACAAGCGACGTATTCCACCATCGTTTTTCGCAATCCCAAAGCTTGGAGAATGCTGTAACAGACGGGAATCTCTTTTTCTGGTGCTTCTGTGAGTGAAACGCGAATTGTATCGCCAATGCCATCAGCAAGTAAGGTAGCAATACCAGCCGTAGATTTAATTCGTCCATATTCGCCATCACCAGCTTCGGTAACGCCTAAATGTAGCGGATAATCCATACCCAGTTCATCCATGCGCTTGGCAATCAGGCGATAGGCGGCTAGCATCACAGGTACTCGTGAAGCTTTCATGGAAATTACCAAGTTGCGGAAATCCAAGGATTCACAAATGCGAATGAATTCTATGGCAGATTCCACCATTCCTTCTGGGGTGTCACCGTAGGTAAATAGCATCCTCTCGGCGAGGGAACCGTGATTTACCCCAATTCGCATTGATTTACCTTGATCTCGCAAAGAAACTACTAAAGGTTCTAGAGTTTCGCGGATTTTATCGCCAATTTCGTCAAATTCGGATTGAGTATACTCGGTTCGATTGACGTTGGGCTTTTCAAAGACATACAACCCCGGATTAATCCGTACTTTTTCTATGTGCTTGGAGACTTCCAGTGCGATTTTTAGCCCATTATGATGGACATCAGCCACAACTGGCACGTCTTGGTAAGTTTTTATTAATTTTTGTTTAATTTCTGCTAAAGCTTTAGCATGAGCCATACTCGGCACTGTAACACGGACAATTTCGCAGCCAATTTCGTGCAGACGACGAATACCAGCTACGGAACCATCAATATCAAGGGTGTCTTCGTTAATCATTGACTGCACTACAACGGGGTAGCCACCGCCAATGGTGACATTTCCTACCTTTACGGGACGGGTTTTACGCCGCTTGATAGTCGTATCAAAGATAGGTTGACTTGATGCAGTATTTGAAGTATCTACTATGGGCAGAGTTTGCATAACCTGATCGGGTAAATTTACAGTAGCTAAAAATATCAGATTTGATAAATCTCTGTTTCCCAGATTGCCACAGCTAGGGGATCTTTTGGAGGATTATGTAGAAAAAATTGGAGAATTGAGTCAGGCAAAGAATTAAAAACTTTTCTAACAGAGCAGTGTTAGTGAGGTTTAACGACGCGATCGCTCTTTTACTGAGTTATAAGTACTACTAACAATGGCAGTAATTATTTGTCTGGTATATTTTCGCTGTTGTGATAGTTGTGTAGCGATGTACCAATACGTTTGATACTTTATCAAGATAACTGATTTTGACCTTTGTAAGCTTAATGCCTTTGGCATATCGCAACTACGGCTTACCGAAGCGATCGCGATCGTGCAGTTCGTCAAAATCGATGATTGTCCCCTTGGGTACAATTCGATTTGGATTAATCTCGGTCATACTCATGTAATAGCCGCGTTTAGTATAGTCTAGATTGCACGTTGCTTTGAATGGCCACGCATCAGAAAGAGTTTCGCCCCCTGCACCCTGCCCAAATAATGATTACTACCTGAGATAGAACTGGCGTTAGCCATTTGGGAAGACTAAATATGAAAGCCTTCAATATTTAGTAGATGGTTAGTATTCCTGGATACCACGTAACTGAAGAAATCTCCAATGGTTCGAGAACCCTAGTTTATCGAGAGTATCGAGAAACTGACTTTTCCCTCAAAGATGATTTTGGTTTGGATCGGAGGCGATATGTCGGGTATTTAGAAGAGTTTTTAGCGATCGATCGAAAAATTATAGTGGAAAAAAATAGTGGTTCGATCCAATGCAACTCTTCTCCAGGGCTAGGTACGGAATTTGAGATATTAATTCCAGTTCAACAGTCAGCAGGAGAAACAAGTAATGCATAACACAGAATTCGAGCAAGAAATACTTTTTCTTCGTCAGCAAAATGCTCAGTTACAGCAACAACTGGCAAAATCCACCACAGAATTCAGTGCAGAAATCGCCCAATTAGAACAGAAACTTAGAGAATCAAAACAACTATTAGAAAGTAATTGCCAAGCAGAACTAACCTTCAAGGCTTCTCAAGCAGAATTACTAGCATTATTTAACGCCATACCAGATGTGATTCTCATGCTTGATGCCGAAGGACGTTACCTCAAAATTGCTCCTAGCAGTGCGCCTTTACTATACCAACCGCCTGCCGAACTAATAGGTAAAACCATGCACGAGGTTTTACCTTCTGCTTTTGCAGACTCTTTTCTCAACTGCATTCAACAGGCACTAGAAACCAAGAAAACTTTCAAAATCGAATATAGCTTGCCCATTGGCGATCAAGAAGTTTGGTTTGAGGCGAGTATTGCGCCAATGACCGAGGACACTGTTGTTTGTGTAGCTAGGGATATTAGTAATGTCTACAATGAGCTTCGTTTACGCAAAGCAGCTGAGGCAACCTTAAGTCAACAAGAAGATCAATATCGCAGCATTTTTGAGACTGTGAATGATGGCATCAGTGTTGTTGATTTAGATACAGGTAAGATTGTCGCTGCCAATCCCGCTTTTTGTCAGATGCATGGCTATTCTCAAGCAGAATTTTTCCACTTAAGTCCTACAGATTTCATCCATCCCGATTCTTTTCAGCAATTTGCGGAATTCATCAACACAATCAAGATGGGGGGTGAATTTCACACTCAGGCTGTAGATATTCGCAAAGATGGCACTTATTTTGATATAGAAGTTACAGGCAAACTCTTTAACTACAATGGCAAACCCCATGCACTTTCGGTAGTGCGAGATATTAGCGAACGTAAACTTGCTGAACAAGAGCAACGAAGACTGCTAACTATTTTAGAAGCCACAACTGATATCGTCGGTATGGCTGATGTAGATGGAAATAATTGCTATCTAAACAAAGCAGGGCAGAAGATTTTAGAAATTCCAGCATCAGAAACAAACAAATTTCATATTAGCGAGGTTACAGGACTATCAATATTAGAAAAATTCCAGAATGAAATAATACCTACCGTAGTTCGAGAAGGGATTTGGTCTGGAGAATCTATATTTCGCTGTCGCAATGGTGAAGAGTTTCCAGTTTCCCAAGTGCTGATTGCCCACAAAAATGAACAAGGCGAAATAGAATTCTTCTCAACTATTGCCCGTGATATCCGCGATCGCCAACAAATCGAAGCCCGGCTTAGACAACACGCAGAAGATTTAGCCCAAACTCTTCAAGAACTCCAACGTACCCAAGCACAAATGATTCAGGCAGAAAAAATGTCTAGTCTGGGTCAACTTGTGGCCGGAGTCGCCCATGAAATCAATAACCCTGTCAATTTTATCCACGGTAATCTCAGCCATCTTGAAGAACATACTCAAGATTTATTACGGTTAATTAACTCATATCAAATCATTAACCCGCCAGAATTTCAGAACGGTAATTGCTACTCTGGTGAAGCAAGCTACGCATTAGCAGAGCGACTCAACCCACTGCTGACTTTATGCCAAGAAATTGATCTGGAATACATTCAGAAAGATTTACCAAAAATCTTGAATTCAATGAAAGTGGGAACTCAACGCATCCGTCAGATTGTCCTGTCACTGCGTACTTTCTCGCGCATGGATGAAGCCGAGTTTAAAGCTGTAGATATTCACGAAGGCATAGACAGTACCTTAATGATTTTGCAACATCGCCTCAAAGAAAAACCAGAATTTCCCGAAATTAATGTCATCAAAAACTACGGCAGCTTACCTTTAGTAGAATGCTACGCCGGACAACTGAATCAGGTGTTTATGAATATTTTTGCAAATGCTATTGATGCCTTAGAACAAAAAACAGACAATGAAGTTTCTCCACCCACAATTACCATTCATAGCACGTTAAGAGATTCTCATTGGGTCAAAATCGCGATTGCCGACAATGGTTTAGGGATGCCAGAAGGAGTTGAAAAGCAGGTTTTTAATCCATTTTTTACCACCAAGCCTGTGGGTAAGGGAACAGGTATGGGAATGTCTATTAGTTATCAAATTATTACCGAAAAACATGGTGGTAAATTGGAGTGTTACTCAAAACTAGGTCAAGGAACAGAGTTTGTGATTAAAATTCCAATTCGGCATTAGATAGGCAATAGGCAATAGTCAAGAAGCCTCTTTGAGCTATACGGAATTTTTTCAAGAATCAAATATGAGTTTTATATTAATCAATTTAGTTTTTAATTTGGAGTGAATTAAATAAAATGCGATCGCTTTTGCTGAAAAACCTTTGTGAAAGTCAATTTTTTTAACTAACCACAGAGGCGCAGAGAACACAGAGAGAAGGAAGAAATGTTTAACTAAACTGTATTGTTTTTTAATTAGGTTTGCGATCGCCTGCGGTGGGCGGGTACGCGATTATAGTTTAAACCTGGATTTCTCACAAGTGAGAAATGAGCGTGAGTGTGGGGGGTGTGGGGAGTGTGGGGAGAAAGAGGAGGAATTGAATAACTGCACATCAATGAACGCTGCATTGCCTCCCACACCTCCCACACTCCCCACCCGAACCACACAATACGTGAGAAATTCGGGTAAAGTGGCCGCCCCAATCAAGCTGGAGTGGTCATTTTTCCGTCTAATTGCCCAAACGAGAGCTAGATGGCAGTTTGGGGGGATGCTTGAATTTTGGAAAAAAGCGATCGCACTGACGACGGTATTCAAGCGGACGCGAACAGCGCTTCGTAGGGAAGATAGGAAAAATCGAAGCTGCCATAAAACGACAACTCAGCCTAATGGTACCCTCAAGGGTACTATTAAATACGTTTTTTGGTTGATATCGTAGCTTTTGAGTACAGCGATGGAGACAATATTTCCTCTAGCTGGCATTAAAAATTACAGGTTCAACAAAAAATGATTATGAATTCACTCAAGAAGTCCATGCGCTTGACCAAAATTTTAGCATTTGCTCTATCATTTCTGATTTTCTGTTTCTCTACAGAGGCGATAGCAGCACCAAGCACCCTTGCTACTTTAATTATCACGGAAAAAGCGGCAATTACTGGAGGCAAGTTCAGTATTGACACAACAACAACACCTTTGCCAGCGACAACAGTTATTCGCTCTGCTAAACTTTTTTTACCAGCAGGTGAAACTGGAACAATCAATAAGATTCAAATTACTGGCCCAAATGGACTTGAATTTGGTTGTCAAGATATTAAGGTGAAGAACGGTGTTGATTTAATTAAAGCCTGTGGTGGCCCTGCTGTTTTAGAAGCTGGAGGAGCAATTACTTATGTAGCTGAAGGAAGTGGTTTTGCACCAAAGCTTAACACCAAATTAAAAGTAGTTTTATCGGATGAGTTTTAGACACTAATTTTAACCTGACTTAAAACCAAAAATTGTTAAATGAACTATTGGGGTAAAGGTTTTTTCTTTACCCCCTTTCTCTTTGCATTTTCCCCAAAAATCGACAAATATTGATTGCCTATTGCCTGTTGCTTTATCCCAACGAAAATTATTTACGCCCACTTACTTAGGTTTATACAATTTGTTTGTGGCGGCAATCAATCAGCATAGCAATGATTGTATTGTCTTAAGAATAAAAGGTGTTATGACTGCCGAACTACAAGTCGGGCAAATAACCCTTCTTCTGCAATCAATTTTGAGAAATTACCCATCTGCACTACATTACCTGCATCAAGAACATAAATGCGGTCTGCATGACGAATTGTACTGAGGCGATGGGCAATCACCACTCTGGTAGCATTTAATTTGGCTAAACTTTCAGTCACAATTGCCTGGGTGCGATTATCCAGAGCGCTGGTTGCCTCATCCATTAAAATAATTTTGGGCTTTGCAACTAGCGATCGCGCAATCAATAATCTTTGCCGTTGTCCCCCAGAAAGATTGGTACCACCTTCAGCAATGATAGTATGCATCCCCATCGGCATTTGCTTGATATCATCAGCCAAACCTGCCATCTGTGCGGCTTCCCAAGCTTCTTCTAGAGAAACCAAGGCTCCGGCGGTGATATTATCAAAAACTGAGCCAGTCCCAAATTTGCCATTTTGCAATACTACTCCCAACTGCCTGCGTACAGCCTGAAGTTCCAAATCTGCTAAGTCTTTGCCATCATAGTAGACACTGCCTGTTAGTGGAGTCTCAAATCCCAGCAACAACCGGAATATCGTTGATTTACCACTTCCAGAAGGGCCAATAATCGCCACAAACTCTCCTGGTTCAGCATGGAAACTGACATTATTGAGAATTAAGTTGCCATTTTCTGAGTAGCGAAAACTCACGCTTTCTAGGGCAATACGACCACTTAATTGACCAGGGTTAACTTTGGTTGAGCCATCTTCAGGCTGCGATCGCCAAATCGGTTTTGCCCGTTCCCATATTGGTACAATCCCCCAAATCTCAGATACAGTATTGCTCAGGTCAATTATCCCTTTGATGAAAATTGTCAAGGCATAGTTAAAAGCAACAAATATACCAAGTGTGAGGCGTGGCTGGATCAACAGCATCGCCAATCCGAAAAGCAATATAGAACTGACTAAGGGTAGTGCTTCATTGAATACAGACATACCATCTTTAATCTGTTGCCAATTCGCTTTTAGCCGGATTTGCTGGCTATACTTTTTTGCCCAAGCCGCAAATGCCCGTTCTTCTGCCATTGCTACCCGCAGTTTGGCAACACCGTTGATTAGTTGGACAGTGAGTCCCTGAATCGCGCCATTGAGTTCTTGCTGTTCGCGGGATTTCTTTACCAAGCGGAAACTTGCAACTGTCGTAACCACGGCAGCAAAGATTGCTAAACCCACTCCCACCAGCGCTAATTGCCAGCTGTAAATAAACATCAACACTAAATTGAGTAAGGCAAAAACCCCACTCAACAACGTTTTTTGGGTAGCACCGCTCAGTTTTTGATGAATTTCCCTCACCGCCATGACACGGTTAACTAAGTCTCCGGCAGTATATTGACGAAAAAACCTCGGACTTAATCTCAGCAGGCGATCCCAAATAGCTGGCTGCAATACGCTATCAGTGGCGCTTTCAACTCGGAGGGTAATAATACTTTGGGCAATTTGAAAAGCTAGCTGTCCAAAGGCGACTGCAAACATTACCAATCCTATCTGCCACAGTAAAGCGCGATCGCTATCTGGAATAGCATTATTGATTAAAATTGCTGTTGCTTGTGGTGCAACCATTCCCAATATCGTCCCCAGTAGCCCCACTACTAAAATACTAGCGATGTCTTTTTCATAACCTTTAACCCCAAACCGAAGTAAATCGATGGCTTTGAGTGCAACTTGGGGCAACGGTCGATACAGAACGTAGGCAGATGTTGTCAGTGTTTTTGCTACTGCCTCATTTACGGGGATGCGAGTTCGCGCAACTGGATCAAAGATCACATAATCCCGCTTATCTGTGGGTAACAAAGCTACTGGGCGCTTTTCTAATTGGGTATAAGCTAACATCGGCCCTTGATCTTGCTGCCACCAGCCACTTGCCAAAGTCACACGCCGGATACGAATTTGCGATGATTGGGCGATCGCTGCCACAGGGTCTTTAATTGAATTAAAATTATCTGCGGCTGGACGAATCTCAATTCCTAATGTCCGTCCAATTGCTCCCATTGCTACCAATAGAGGCGGCCCCTCTTGAGATACAGCTTCTTGCTGTGGTTGCAATACTGTTGCTAAGTCAGAGAGTGCGCCCTCAATTACTTGCTGATTAAGTTGCTCTCTTTGCTGAAACTGCCGAAATTCTGCTTCTGCTTGCTTGTTTGCTAGCAATCTCAAGTAGTGAAAAAAATAAGTATGTAAACATACTAAGCTACTGGGTATTTCTTCATAACTTGGTAAATCTGCGGTTGTTAATACTTGTCCAATAACTGCATTTTCTGCCTCCAGCCACATCGCACTCGTGAGGGGAAAAACTGGCGAGGCGGGATTCAACGTTAGTTTCTCAACTCCCATCCAGCTAACATTACCTTGCTGCAACTTCACCCACACAAATGTTTGTTGCCACAGATGTAGTGCCTCACCAGTGGATAATGAAAAATCCTGTCCTGATGTCTGCACAATGTTTAATGGTGTTGTCAAAACTGTTTGCTGGGCACTAAGAGACTGACTTAAATGATTTACCCAACCTTCTAAAAGCTTTATGGCTTGAGAGTCAGCCTCTGCAATTCCCTGAACCAAATCAACCATTGACATCTGGCATAATTGGGTAGGTTCAATTGCGATCGCGACAAAACTCCACTTACTTTCTTTCGGTAACAAAGCTGCACTAAACAATGCTTCTCCAGCGTTGACATGAAACAGATAGCGGCGCTGCTGCCTTAGTAAACTGTTATCAAGGAAAGCTGGACGTACAGGGCGGTCTTCCTCCAGCCTCCAGCCTCCTTCAATAACTCCAGTCGCAAACACAGCTAATGTTCCAGACTGCACTATCCAGAGTGTTTCTGAGTCATTTAACAATACTGGTTCGTTTGCCTGAAAGGAATACAGTTCAGAAGAAGGATTCACCTGCGGGCTACTCATTGCTAAACTATGCCTCTGCTGCGTGGAGTAGGCGAACATAAGTTCCGCCTTGCTGCCATAATTCCTCATGGGTACCACTTTGGACAATTTTACCTTGGTCTAGAACAATAATTTTATGGCAATCACGAATTGTACTCAGGCGGTGGGCTACTACAATACATGAGCAACCACGCTGTCGCAAGTTACGGTTAATAATCAATTCGGTTTCCACATCGAGGGCGCTGGTTGCTTCATCCAGTACTAATATTGTGGGATTTCTCACCAAAGCGCGGGCGATTTCTAGACGTTGGCGTTGCCCACCACTAATATTCATACCGCCTTCAATCAATTCAAAGTCATATTTGGCAGGCATAGAAGCGATCGCATCATGAATGGCTGCATCCTGACAAGCTTGCACCAAATCAGCTTCTGGCACAGTTGAATCCCAAAGAGTGATATTATCTCGCACAGTCCCCGCAAATAAAAAGATATCCTGCTCAACCATTGCCAATGAGTTAGCCAACACAGAACGCTTAATTTGCGATCGCTCTACACCATCAAAACAGATTTCCCCTGCCCAAGGTTGATAAAGACCACAAATTAATTTAGCAATAGTAGATTTCCCTGAACCACTTCCCCCCACAAGCGCTATGCGTTGTCCAGGTTGAACAGTTAAGCTAAAATTTTCAATTAAGGCAGGTTCCACCCGACTGTAGCCAAAGGTGATATTTCGTAACTCAATATGTCCCTGTAATTGCCACAGAGATGAAAAAGTAATTTCTCCCCCTGCCCCCCCTGCCCCCCCTGCCCCCTGCCTCTCCTCCACTTCCAAATCAACGGGATTTTGCAGCACATCATCAAGGCGGTTTAAATCAGCTTCTAAATCTTGGAGTGTACTACCGAAATTAACGAGGCTATTAACTGGCTCTAAGAAGCTCAGTGTTAAACTTTGGTAGGCAACGAGCATCCCAATACTGAGATTACCATTCATTACCTGAAAGCCGCCAACCAGTAGAATAGAAGCTGTGGTCAGGGCTGTCAAAATCGTTGGTAATGTGGTGAGAATTTGAGTTTTTAAGCCTAATTCCTGTTGGGCGTTGAGTGCTTTAGCGTAATAACCCGCAAACCGAGCAAATAAATCTGACTCTAGCCCAGAAGCTTTGATAGTTTCTATCGTTTGGATGCCACTAACTGTTACGCCGCCGACTTTGCCATATTCTTGAGCCAAGCGGATATTGGCATCGACACGAGTTTGCGATAAAAATAGGAGGGCGAAAATATTGATTGCAGCAAAACCAACTGCGATCGCACTCAATAATTGGTCATACTGAATCATTATCAGCAGGTAAAAAACCATCATTACTGCGTCAATTAATGTGGTTGCCAAAGGCCCTGAGAGTGCTTCCGCCACTCGGTCATTCAGTTGCACCCGACTACTGATTTCCCCTGCAAAACGTTGGTCATAAAACCCAATAGGCAATCGCAGGATATGCCAGAGAAATAGTCCTGATGTGCTGACTGACAACTTAACCATCAATCGCCGCAGATAAGTCAGCCGCAGTCTCGCAAGGAATGCCCGCAATATAGTAGTTAACAACATCCCTAACAACAAAGGTCGTAACCAATCTTGCCGGTCTTGGATTAAAATCTCATCGATAAACACTTGAGCAAAGGCTGGCACCGCTAACCGAGGCAATGTTAACAACAACCCAGCCAGCAGACAAAACAAGATAGTAACTCGTGAGTTTTGTAAACGGGTAGTTAAAGCCGAAATAATGTGATTTTTTTTGCCGCCCTTCTGGAAGTCCGCTCCTGGTTCCATTGTCAGCACAACACCAGTATATGCGCGATCGAACTCTTCCCAACTTACTGTTCTCCGACCATTGACAGAATCATTGAGGTAGACACGTTTTTTGCTATATCCTTCTACCACGAGAAAATGGTTAAAATTCCAAAAGGCAATGTAGGGAAGACGGGTAGCTGTCACCTTTTCTAGAGACAGTTTTAAACCTTTAGCATTGAGTCCATAGTTTTTGGCAGCTTTGATAATATTAAAAGCTTTACTCCCATCCCGCGAGACACCACATTCTTCACGCAGTTTAGCCAGTGGCACAATCCTGCCGTAATAGCTAAGAATTATTCCCAAAGCAGCCGCACCACATTCGACCGCTTCCATTTGTAAAAGTGTAGAAGTGCGAACACGATTTGGTTTAAATTTTTGAATTGGGGATTGGGGATTGGACATGGGGCATTGGAGAATTAAAACTTGAACGTTGAGCTTCCGAAGGTGAACATTGAGCCTCTGAGGGTGAAAGTTGAACTTCCGAGAGTGAACGTTGAACTTCCGAGGGTAAACGTTGAGCTTCTGAGGGTGGAAGTTGAGCTTCTGAGGGTGGAAGTTGAGCCTCTGAGGGTGGAAGTTGAGCCTCTGAAGGTGGAAGTTGAGCCTCTGAGGGTGGAAGTTGAGCCTCTGAGGGTGGAAGTTGAGCCTCTGAGGGTGGACGTTGAGCTTCTGAGGGTGAAAGTTGAGCTTCTGAAGGTGAACTTTCAAGTTTTAACCCCAATGCCCAAATTAACGCGATGTGCAACTTATCCTTAGAACCCCTCTCCAAACCTCTCCCCCACAGGGAGAGAGGCTTTGATTTTTGCTCCCCTTCCCTTGTAGGGAAGGGGTTGGGGGTTAGGTTTGAAAGAAAGTTGCACACAGCGTAAATTAATAAATCCCCGTCCAAGATCGCAGCATAGGAATAATATAAGAAATCGGTGCTTTTTCTCCAACTTTTACTTGAACAGAGGTAGTTGTACCAGAAGATATTTTTAAAGCTGGTCCGTCAGAAGATGACCATTTGTAGCCACTTATTGATGTCGGATTTTCTTGGAGTTGGACAAAAGCTTGCACCTGATTTTCACCTTTAGCGGCAAGGCTGGCGGCCATTTCTTTGTTACCAACGATCGCTGTAATATCTTGTGTAGTTACCGGAAATGAAGAAATATCTGCGATCGTTCCGACAATACCACCTTCGCGTTCACGTTTGGCAAAACTAGGAGTTACCTGTACAGCCATCCCCGGCTTGATTTGCTTACCATCTTTATTAGCAAAGTAAACAAGGCTCATAAGCTTTGAATTTGCTTCTTCAGCTTCGATTGACCCTAAGCGAGTACCCGGATTCATCATTTGACCGGGGACAGCACTCACTTCCAGAATATGACCATTGTATTTGCTGATGATTCTACTTTCTTGAGATAGTTGGAGTTCTAATTGGGCTATACGGCGCTTTACTTCCCGAATTTTATTTGTTTTGTCAATTGATTGCTTCAGGTCTTGCTCACGTAATTTAGTATTTTGAGTATTCAGGTCTTTAATTTTTGTTTTAATTTCGTCAATTCTATTAAGATTTTCCAGATATTCTCGTTGTGTGGTGGTTTCTTGGATTTCGAGATCCTTGAGTTGCACGTCAATATCTGACAGTTCGCTTTGAGTGTTAAAATATTCCTGTTCAGCTTGTACCAACATATCTTGGCTGATGACATGCTGCTCAAAAAGGTGACGACGATTATCAACTCGTCCTTTAAGAGTTTTAAGTAAATAATTAATTTGTTGTTTGCGAGAGTTAATGCTTTGACGTTTTTGAGCGATCGCTCTCAGTGTTTGATCGCGTAACTTTGGCGCACCTTGCTCTCGACGCAGATTATTTTCCAAATCCATTCTCTGCTGTCCAAGAGTAATGATTTGTTGGTCAATCAGCAGCTTTTGTAACCTGTCAGTTTCTTGATTTTGGGTTTGCAGTTGTTGCAACTTTACTTGCTCTTGCTGTAGTTGCTGCTTTAGCGCTGATTGGTCGATGATACCCAGCACATCACCTTGTTTAATAACATCTCCCGCCTTTACCTTCAGAGTTAGTAACGGGCCAGAACTGGGTGCTTGAAATTCTACAACATGGTGCGGTTTAATCAAGATACCTTGACCTGTGACAGTCAGGGGAATTCTGCCGAACACACTCCAAAGGCCAGCTACAGCAACCACAAAACTCAAAGTAGATAAAGTCAACCAAGCTTGAGGCTTGACTACATTTATCGCTTGATCTAGCTGTTCTGGTGAAGATAAGCGCTCTAGAGCTTCTTGGCGAAAGATATGGCTGTGTTTGAGTTGCATTGTTCTCCTTCCTGCTGATGGCACTCAGAGCCTCAAGTCTTCTAGACCTTTAAGATTAAAGTGCGATCGGGGAGAACTAGGGGAGAAATAAGGGAAGCGATCGCTTCTACTGCTTCAACCTGGATTTCTCACAAGTGAGAAATCCAGGAGTGTGGGAGGTGTGGGAGGATGGGGAAGAAATCTTACCCCCCACACTCCCCACACTCCTCTGCCTACAGTATGGTGAGAAATCCGGGTTCAACAAAACATTATGGACAGTCTACAACGCTGGGATGCCTATGACTTCGTTGATAGTCGCACCAAAACATATTTATAGCAAACTGTTATCAATTAATAAATAGCTCCATCTTGTCCCAATGCCAAATAGTTAGTCTGCGATCGCGATCATTGTCAATAATTGTTGATATTGCCAAGTAAATTCAATGCTCTTTTAGGGCATCCTGAAGGGGCAGAATTTGCAATCTTGACGGGTACAAGTGTCCGGCATTTTTATTAGAAAATATCCGATTTAGGTTAAGAATAAAACTATACCAATTTAAGGGCAGAGTTTTCACTTACCTCTTTCGATAGATTTTTACTTAAGTGTCTTATCTGTCTTAACTGTCCTTGTGTCACTTTTTCAGCCATGCTAAGTTTCGGGGTGAAATGAGCAACTGTGCAGAAAGTTACGCTCTAATTTCAAGTCTTAAACATAGAAATTCCCAAAACCAAGGTAATAACAAATGGCAACACCTAACCAAGAACTTTTTCCGGTTATCTTAATACATGGAATATCAGGATCTAGGCTCATCTCAAAACAAACAGTATATCCAATACTACCGCCACTAACCCCAAGAGTAGAAGAAGAATATCCAATTTGGCTGAATTTATTGATGAGTACAGTGCCAGCACGACCAATACCAAATGACGATGTAGAAATTAACAGCAACCCTGAAAAAGTAACTTTAAAAACACTTGGATGGAATCTACCAGATTCTACAATTTCTTCTAGGACTGTCCCGACGATTACTCCGGCTCCGTGGTGGAAAACACAAATGACATTAGGGGTTGATGGTATAACCGCCTCCAATGACGAGGATAATCATCCTGTAGAGGGATTTAAAGCAATTGAGAGGGTAGCTCCAGACACAGAGCCTGATTTTGACCCTGAGACTGGCAAAGACAATCGATATTTTGCCGCTTTAATTGAGAAGTTAGTAAGACAAGGATATGTGAAGAATGAAAATAATAATCAAGGTAACTTGGTAGCTTTTCCATACGATTGGCGAGTATCACCAAAAGGTCTGAACGAAAAGTATGGCTACTTTAATAAGCTCAAAGATGAAATACAAAAGCAACGCGAATATAACAAAAAACGTGTAGTGATAATAGCTCATAGTATGGGAAATCGAGTTACGCAGTATTTTCTACAGTGGGTTAAAAGTAAAGGGGAGTTAGGGGAACAGTGGATAGATGAAAATATAGAACGATATATAGCAGTTAGTCCACCGTGGCTTGGCGGCCCTTTAGCAATTCGTTTTCTAGGATCAGATGATCCAATAGTATTAGGAAAGGCAGCAATAAAGGATCTTAAATCAGTAATCCAAAGCTATTCGAGTGTTCCTTGGCTATTGCCCATAACAAAAGCGCCAGAGGCATTTTTGAACACTGAACATTTTGCGTTTGTCAAAGAGAAAAGCAAAGATGCATCAAGAATCAATGACTTTCAGCCAAAAATAATCAGAGACATATTAACAGATGGAGGAGCCGAACAAACTACACTGAAATATCAGCAGGAGCATTATCAAGACGATAATTTGATACGTAGTATTGTGGACGGCGACGGGGGTAAGCTGGTAGAGTGCCCACCTGTTCAGAAATTAGATGTTATCTATGCATATGGCACACCTACACATGTCGGTGCATACTACCTTTCTTCTGTAGAAGAGATAGACGGAAAACAAACAAAATCACTGAGAGTAGCAGCAGACCTGAACGACACAGACGGAAACTTTCTTGTAAAAGACGGAATCAGATTTGAAATAGAGGGTAAGACAGAACAACTGATAGATGGATCAACACATTCAGGAGATGGAATAGTTCCATACGGAAGCTTGGCATATCACAAGCATTGGCAGAATAACAAGTCGCTAAAAACCGAAATAGGAGATTACGGTTTTCATCTTAGCGATGCGGCTACATATCCAGGACATGAGGAAATTTTAAAGGTTAACCAAGGTACTAATAAAATCCTGGAGTTGTTAGGGCTAAGTACATTTAAGTTGGTGTAGATATAGCGAGGACTTACGCAAAACTACGCGTGGTAGGGGCAATTCATGAATTGCCCCTACCGTTAAATCAGGGTTTCGGCTATTGTTTGCGTAAGTCCTATGAAATATTCCCAGTCTTTCCTAGCTACCTCTTTTGATAGATTTTTTACTTAAGTGTCTTATCTGTCTTAACTGTACTTGTGTCGCTTTTTTAGCCGTGCTAGGTTACTTGAAATTTGAGATGGATACACAGAAATATGTCTGCAAAAATCATGGAAAGTGTTAATAGAATTACACGACGACTAATGTTAGTAGTCTTAATGTTGGTTGTAAGTGGAATGATGTTCTTATCATCTCCTGCGATCGCTGCTACTATAACAACTGTCAATCGAGAGAATTTTGAAACTGAAGTTTTAAAATCTGACAAGCCTGTTGTTGTAATTTTGGCAAATGATGCCGCATCATTAAATAATGAACTAGTATCAAAAGCTGAAAAATCTTTTGGAGATAAATACAAAATTGTTGTAGGTAAAATCGAAGAGAACGGACAAGCATATTCTGGTATAGCTGGGCCACGCATATATCCGCCACTTCCCGGCGCTGTAATCTTTAAAAATGGCAACATACCAACACCGGGATTTGTTTTTAATGTAAATGATCCTACAAGCTCATTTGAAGACATAAAAGAGACCTTTGAAGATTCACAAGCTTAAGAGGTTGTTTGAAAAGTCCTCTTCTTGGTAGCAAAACGTTCTAGATCCCCCTAAGTCCCCCTTAAAAAGGGGGACTTTGATTCCGGTTCCCCCCTTTTTAAGGGGGGCTAGGGGGGATCAGTTAGTGGCTAAAATCACAGCCAACCACTTTTCAAACAACCTCTAAGTTACCCTGTTCGTGATGCCCAAAAAAAGCCCTCCCCAATCTCGGTAGAAGGGCTTTCTTTTGATAATGCGGTTTTTGGGTACGAACAACAAGCTCAATCCCACAACAATATTGAAGGCAAGTCATTGTTAGCCAGACGCAGCAATTGATAAGCAATTCCAGATATGCCGGGTAAAAAGCCAGGATTAAATACAGAATTGGGTAAGTTGGGGAACAGTTGATAAGCTCCAGTTCGCTTGGCTCTAGCCACAACATTCGTTGCATTCTGGTGAGCAATTTGATGCCAATCAGGACGGGAACAGATTTTTGCACCGACTAACAGCACTTCCGCTCGACCGAAGTTACCACAGCACAAGTGATCGATCGCTTGTAAGCCAAAATTCTGAGTAGTTTGGAGAGCAATTTCAATTTCTTGTTGAATTTCCGGCGTTCCCACGATTCTCAAACTGCCTAAGCGTCCCAAACCAATGCCGGCTGCACCATGACACCACTTATTTGCAAAGTCAGGTTGTCCTGATTGTCCCATTCTACGGAAGTCTGGCCAGTTGGCAGTGGACTGGCAAAAGACGCTACGCTCATACTCGATTCCTGCTAAACCTGCTTCTAAGTACTTGCCCTTCAAGGTGGCGGCATAAAGTCTGAGCAAAGCATAAGAAATGCCTGCGGCTCCATGAGAGAAGCCAGTTAAGGGCTTATCCCAATAAGTATGCCAAGCTTTGGGCCCACCGTTGTGGCTAACTTGACGGTTGATTAAATGTTGTCCACAGGCGATCGCATTTTCTAAAACGGTTACTTCTCCTGTGGCTTGATGCAGGGACAATAACCCTAAAATTGCCCCGGCTGCTCCACTCATAATATCCAAGTGTTCATCGGCAGCAATTAGTTCTGGTGTCATCAAACCGGCTAATACTTGAGCGTCTGGCAACAGCGTTGCATCGTTGAGGAATTGACTAATTTTCACCAGGCTATAGATCATTGATCCTAAACCTGTTGCACCCCCAACACCCATGAAACGAGCCATACGTTCCCAAGTTTCGGGATCGATGGTATGGATTTGGCGACGCAGAGATTGCACTGTCCTCAATGCTAAATCACGGTAACGGGAATCACCAGTTTCTTGACTCAGTGCAGCTAAAAACAAGGCAACTCCAGAGCGTCCGTCAGAGAGACAATTATTCAATACTTGCAGTTGATATCGTTCGGCGCGAGGCACAAAGTCTAGGCCAATCCAGTTAACGCTGCCATCAGGGTCAGAAATGGCTCTGGTTTCCAGTTGAGTGGCGATTTCTTTGGCTTCGGCAATCAATTGTTCTGAATTTAGCAACGGTAACGATTCGCCTTGCCATTGCCCACCTTGGCGGCTGGAAGTGGTTGCAATCTTGGCATCGAAGGAGCCTTGAATAATCGCTACTTGTCGAGCTAAGTCGGTTTCATCTAGAGATTGTAACTGGTTGAGCAAATCTTGGTAACTGGATTGCTTGAAGTAGTTGGGAATGGAAGAAGAACCGTTTAAACTCAGTTCATCAACCACCGCGCTAGCCGTGAAAAAGGGAATATCCAATTGTTCCATTGCTCGGAGTTCTGCGCTTAAAACGGGAAAGGCATTCGGTTTATTTTGAGCAACTAGAAAAGCACGACTGAGAACATCGAGTTGAATGCTGTAATCTACGCCGTGTTTGAGGTAATCGGGTGCTAAAGCTTTTTGAAGGATGATGCCATAGATGCGGGTGTTGCGGAAGATAAAACGCACCTGCTGATTTTGCATAGCAGATAGCAAACTTTGGCGTGAAATTAAGAAATCTTTGTGCGCCATCAAAAAGCGATACATCTGCTCAAATCCAGTGGTGATTTGCATTTGATAATCGTTTGGAGACAGAGCAACTTCACCCAAGAACGGCACATTTTTCCCCATCGGCAAGGTTACAGGCTCAGACAACAGGTGCATATTATCTGTATTAATGTTCTGCCAGCGCGGGACTTTGCGGGGAGATAATCGGGGATCTGTGCTGCCTAATCCGCTAATATCATAAGCGACACTGCGATCGCCACTAAAGTCCCAACGCGGTAAAAGTCCGGTGCGGAGTACGGAATCCCAAAATTGTCGTGTGGCGGTTGTTTCTAAATCTTGGGTAAGCGGTGAGTCTTCAATGAGATTCGGTTCGTGGTGCAACAGCGTTTCCATATCAATCAGCACCAGATGTTCACCATTGGCAATTAAGTTTTCGTAATGGCAATCTGTTCCCCGCAAAGCGTAAAGCACACATAACAACATCCCAGAACGCTGATAAAATCGTTTCGCGGCTGCTTCATCCACACAAGGCAACTGTTCGACATATTCCACCCAACCGTAACCGTTGCGCTCTAACACCTGAATGACTTTAAAATCTAAAAGATTGCTGTGTTGATTGCACCAATCCAAAAATTGGTTAAAGACAACCTCTAATCCTAAATCTTTGGGTTTATAAACAAGTTTAAGTCCAGACTCAAAGGTGAGCAAAATCACCGTTCGTCCGCGCTTGTGTGCATCGGAAATGGATGTTTGAATTTCAACAACTTTGTTTTGATAAAATGGAGCGATCGCTTGATTAAAAGTTCGTTGAATATCTGTCCTATCTGCAACTAAACGTTGGAGAAATTCAGCAGTGAACTCAACCCAAAAATTGACTGCTGTTGCCACTAACCGACCGAGAACGGGATACTTCTGGAAGAACGCCAGCATTCCATCTTCCAAGAGTTGATTGACAAACTTGGTGTAGTGAATGTTATTATTTTCCTTCTCCAGTCCTAGTAAGCCGAGCAAGCTTTGACCAAAGGGACGCACCTGAGAAAATTCAAAATCTAATGTCTTAGTGCAAATTCCTGCTAATCGTTTCAGTAAACCACGTTCTAGAGAACTGTAAGCGTCGTGGGAAAGAATCGATAAGGGAAGACAATCTTGGGTGAATTGACTGTTGCAGCGAGTCAGTAATTGCTGTCTGGCTACCAAGATAGCAGGCAAAAGGATATCTTCAAAGGTAATCGGATTTTGTGAATCTATTGGTAGAAATACTTCGGTTGCAGAATTGAATCCTGTCGCGGTTTGGATGATTTGCTGCAAGGTTTCTGCCCACTCAGGCAAAGGTTGATCGGCAAGTAACTCAATGGCTCCCAATCTGGAACTAACAGTATCGAGGTCTAGCCCTTCCCACAGTAAGCGTTTGTGTAACGTATCCCATTTACCCTCTGCTGCAACTTCGCACCAGCGATGTCTACGACGGTTAATTTCTTGTTCATTTACTTGCTCGACATCAACTGCAAATCTGCTTTCATCAAGGCGTTCCCAGAGAAAGCTAGCATTGGCTGCGATCGCTCTTAAATCGTCTGATGTTTTCTGTTGGGATAAGCGAACAATTTGTTGAACCATAGCTGGATTTCTCATAGTGGGAGTTAAAAGGTAAGTATCAATTCTGGTCTACGTTTTAATAGTTGGCATTAAGAACAATAGCGTTCGTATGAAATAAGTTTTAAATTAAGTACTAATTAGGTAAGTATCTAGGCATAAATAAATTTAAAGTTTGTAGTAAGGACTTTAGGCCTGATAATCCTTGCTCTGAGCGATAAATCGCTCACTACAAATTAGGAGTTTATTTTATATTCAATTATGTCTACCTATCTTAGGCATAATTAAAATAACTTGTGATTATTAATTGAATTAGTTGGGGTACAAGTCCCCAACAAATAAAGACCAAACACTTGACTATTTGGTGTATTATTAGGACTCATATATTATAATTTTTGAACAAATTTAAGATAAAACTGTCTTTTCAGTTTCAGTATGTTTTCAAAAATCAAGTCAGAGTCCTATATTTCACCAAAAATTACGAATTACGAGAGATAGCAGTGTCCGCCACCACAGCCGGCTGTGTGACATAGTTTGGGCACACTATCAGCCATTGCACCGCCACTAACACTGAGTAATTCTTCTTCGCTCAGTTCGTTTGAGTCCACAAAGGTCAGTTCTGACAGCATTTGAGCTACGCTTTCGGCTGTGAAAGTATAACCTTTTTCTGCACTGGCAATTAACAACAGTTTGATGGCTTCTGTTTGGGTAACTGCTGCTTGTATATTCTCGCGTAGTTGGCTATTTTGGAGTAGGCTTTGAATTTGTGACAACATAATTGTATTTTCTCAGAGTTGGTGATATTAATTGTTAATTCAATTCCCTCTTTCTCTTGATTAAAAAAGTAAAGAGAGAACTGTTATGCAGCATCTCTTTCTGCGTTGAACCTCATTACCAAGTATGGAAATTATCCAAATTAAAATATTGGGAAAGTTGGATCTAAAAAGCTGTTTTAGAAAAACAACCTGACCTTGGAGGCTACAATGCCAGAGAGAAAGAGAAGCTACATACCTTTTTTAGCAGTGTCCGCCACCACAGCCCTCTGTATGACATAGCTTAGGCGCACTATCAGCCATCATCCCACCACTAACACTGAGTAATTCTTCTTCACTCAATTCATTGGAATCCACAAAGGTTAATTCTGCCAGCATTTGAGAAATGGCTTCAACTGTGAAGTTATAACCTTTCTCTGCACTAGCGATCGCTAACACTTTAATAGCTTCTGCTTGATTAGCTGCTGCTTTTACTTGCTGTTGTAATTGTGCGTTTTGAAGTAATTCTTTAATTTGGTGTAACATCCGTCTATCCTCCGTTTTTGTTGACTTATCTAAACCGCAGAGATTCTACACTTGTTTTGTGCGGTGTTCTCTGCTCTTCTGATTTGAATTTAGAGAAGAATCGGGGAGAAGTAGGGGAGATAGTTGCAATAGCAGAAAATTTTTTGGCGTTGCTGATTAGATATATAGATATTAGTGTAGAGACGTTGCAATGCAACGTCTCTACAAGGGTTTTGAAATCACGCAAAATTATTTTCATACCTGAATTCAGCAACGCCAATTTTTGGGTGGAAAATAATTGACGACATGGGAACTGGATCTTAGCCCTAACTATGTAACCAGAGCTAGAGCCTCTATAACGACGAGTTGAAAGGATTATGAATCTAATAGGACTTACGTACAGGTAACGGAAAACGAACTACGGAGGACGCAGAGGTCACTGAGGAATGAGAGTTTGAGAGGGTTTTTGCGTAAGTCCTATCTAAAACTAAAGGGCAACCAGTACTTCATTGATTTGCTCTGCTAGTTTCAATGGACGGAAAGGCTTGGCAAAAATAGCAGCGACATCCATATCAGTAAAACTCTCTCGATCTGATTGCTGGAGTTTAGCTGTTAATAAAATTACTGGAATTTTCTTAGTGGCGGGGTTAGCTTTCAGTTGTTGCAGAGTTGCACGCCCATCCATATCAGGCATCATCATATCTAGTAGGATGACATCTGGTTTATGGGTAGCAGCTACCTTCAAAGCTTCCTGCCCAGAACTTGCTGTCAATACATTCCAGCCAGCAGCCATTTCTAATCCCAACTTGGCGATCGCCCGCACATCTTCTTCATCATCAACAATCAAGATATTTCTGTTCATAATGGCACTCTTGCAAAATATATGTGCTGATTTGCTTGATCGCTCTTGAGCTATTCTAAAGCCAGATCGGGGAAAAGTAGGGAGAAATTAAGCTGTTAGAAGCAGTTTATTGCACTGGTAAAGGTAGCAGTACATAAAAAGTGCTACCTTCACCTAAAATGCTTTGAACCCAGATTTTGCCATCATGTTGCTGGATAATATCTCGGCAAATAGCCAGTCCTAAACCTGTTCCTCCTTTGTTGCGCGAGTCGGATGCATCCACCTGCTGAAAGCGCTCGAAAATTATTTGTAATTTATCTTCAGGAATTCCTCGCCCTTGATCTTTGATAGTAATCAAAAGGTATTTGGGTAATAAAGGCTGATTTTCTTTAGGATCAACGCCTTGAGATTCTGAGAGAGTGGCACTTATATACACCGTGTCTCCTGGTTCAGAAAATTTAATAGCGTTGCTCAGTAAATTAGTCAGGGTTTGCAGCAGGCGATCGGGATCTGCCCAAAGTTCAACTTCTACAGGATTTATGATCAATTTGACTTGAAATTGATCTGCCATTGCTTGCATCGCTTCTGTGGCGGTAGTTAGCAAGTCTGCGGCGTTGTACTTCATCTTCCGCGTGAAGATTTTGCCCGATTTCATCCGCTCTAAATCGAGAATATCGTTCACTAAACGAATTAGGCGTTCAGTATTAGTGGTGGCAATGCTTAGAACTTTTTGGCCTTGTTCATTCAGAGTTCCCAGTTGTTCTGAACCCAATAAATCTAATGCTCCCATTGTGGAAGTTAAAGGTGTACGCAATTCATGACTGACTAAAGAGATAAATTCGTTTTCTAGGCGTTTGCGTTCGGTGATGTCATTGGCAATTAATAAAGCACACGGTACTCCAGCTAAGTCAATCAATTCGAGAGATATTAGTATGGTTTTGAGTTCTGCACACTTAGTTGAAAATTCAAATTCTAGATTGTATAGTGACCCAGTTTCTGGTAGAAGTTGAATTGTTTGAGCGATCGCGACTGTGTTTTTACCCAAATTAAGTTCAGTAGCAGTATTGCCAATCACTTCGTCTAGAGAGTAGCCGCTCATCTTCAAGAAACTGGGATTGACATCAATGAAACGAGCATTCGAGACTGTAGCGATCGCGATTGGATTGGGACTAGAGCGAAAAACTTTAGCAAACTTCTCTTCTGCTTTGGCGCGATCGTGAATTTCCTGCTGCAACCGCTCATTTTGGGCTTGGAGTTGTTGTTGCAGCTTCCAAATCGTTAAGTGATTTTCAATTCGAGCTAAAACCTCTTCTAGTTGAAAAGGCTTAGTGATATAGTCCACTCCCCCAACTGCAAAGGCTTTCACCTTATCTAGCACATCACCCAAAGCGCTGATAAAAATTACCGGGATTTTGCGAGTGCGATCGCTTGCCTTCAAATGTTCGCAGACTTCATACCCATTCATCTCAGGCATATTCACATCCAGCAAAATTAGGTCGGGGGGAACTGCATTTGCCCCTCGTAACCCCGTAGAACCCTTAGTTACACTCCGAACTTTATATCCCTGTTCCGTCAACATGGCAGATAAGAGGTTCAGGTTTTCTGGCGTGTCATCAATCACCAGTATGTCTGCTTTGGGAAAGTTAAGCGGCTCTTTAGGCATGGCAATATCGACTTTAGCCAGAATAGGCTACTAATGATTTCTAGAAATTGTAACCTTAGTTCTATATCTTAATAATCGTTTACAAAAGAAATCCCAATTACTCATTTATCTACCCTAGTTCTCCCCGATTAATTTCTAATCTTAAAAGCATCAAATCAAATTAATAGCTCACACCTACCAAATTACACAGTACGGAGTAACTTGTATGCAAAGTTCAACCATGCGTAAACCAATTATTCTTGCACCAGGAGAAGGTAATCAATTCTCAATTCTTGGTGGACAATTTACCACCAAAGCAACTGGTGAAGAAACAAATCAAGCTTGGAAAATTTATGAAATTACAGACACAGAAGAAAATGGGCCACCACTGCACACTCACCCTTGGGAAGAGGCATTTTATATTCTCGAAGGAGAACTAGACATCCAAGTTGGTACAGAAACTATTTTGGCATCAGCCGGCTTTTTTGTTAACATTCCTCACAATGCACCACACGCCTTCAAAATTCGTTCTGCTACCGCTAAATTTCTGGTTTTAATCTCACCTCAAGGCGCGAAAAACTTTTATGAAGAAATGGGTCAAGTCGCAGATAGCCTACCGCCAAACATGGAAAAAGTGCAGCCTGTTTTGAACAAATATGGATTGCAGTTTCTGGCGTGAATCTTTTGTTTGGATGTAGGTCTTACAGCTAGCTGTACGCCCTTACGGGGAAAAGCTATACATAAACACGCAGAATTTGCACTTGTTGATAAATAAATCTATTTCTAGAAAGCAATATGTACTCAATAACAAAATCAAAAGCTGCTCACCTTTTAACTACTAGTGCGTTTAGTTTGGGAATTATCGCTAGCCTTGTTTTTTACCCAAGCGCAAGTCAAGCTGGTAAAAATGATGCTGGAGTACCTGCCGAACTCCAGGGCGAGTGGCGGTATGGTCGAATCTCGTCTATCCAATACCAAGACAGCTACACAGGTCGGCCAGCAGCCCCAAATGGTTCAAGCGATCAATTTCAACTCGCATCTAACGGAAACTACCAGCGAAATCGGCTGCTTCAAATCACCACTTATAACTGTGAATCTAATCTCTTCATAGAGGAAAAAGGCAAAGTTAAGATTGAAGGTCAACGTCTGACTTTCCAACCTAGCGACAGCACATCCAAAGGGCAAATCTGCAATAGCGGGCGCACCTACTCCAGCCGCAATTCGGCAAAGGCTGAGACTTATGAGTGGTCGATTGAGACAAATGAATCCGGGCAGCAAGTTCTATTGCTTGCGACCCCCGACGGCAAGGGTCTAGCTCACTATGGGCGACCTCAATAGATATTGTTTAAAAAGAATGTAGAGACGCGAAAGCGAGTAGCGAAGCCCAGCCCAGTCTAATTTCGCGTCTCTTGCTTTAACCGAACCCTATTGCAATACATCTTGGATTATCCATTTTTTCTCTCCCCTAGTTCTCCCCGATTGCTTTGTAATCTATAAAATATCGAACTGAGGTTATCCCATGATTCACCATATTTCAATTGCTGTTAAAAACCCTAGCCATGTTGCTCAAGTTCTAGCGGAAATCTTAAAAGCACAAGCTGTTCCATTTCCTCCTAACCCTGGAAGCTATATGGTTATACCTTTTGATGAATACGGTACAGCCATTGAACTCTATCCTTTAGGCTCTCAAATTGAACCTGGTGAAAATGATGAAGAATGCGTATTTGTCCGTACTGCAATTACTTCTATGTACACAGATATTCATGCAGCTATTTCTGTACCCATCAGCCAAAAAGAAATTGAACAAATCGGTGTCCGTGAAGATTGGCGTGTAGTGCGCTGTAACCGCGATTCTTTCTTTGATGTGATTGAGTTCTGGGTGGAAAACAGATTAATGATTGAATTGCTAACACCAGAAATGGCATCTCAATATTTGAAATTCGCCACTCAGCAAGAAAATCTGAAATATTTTGTGGCAGAACCTGCTTTAGCAACAACTTGATAAATATCTATCGAACAGAATTCAGGAGTCAGGAGTCATAATTCAGTTGGGTATTCTGTACAACTGGTGGATAGCGTTAGCGAGTATACGTTCGCGCAGCGTCTCGTAGAGAGCGTCGCGTCTTGATTCTGACTCTTGAATTCGTTTATTCAAAGAAGTTGTAGTTACTAAAACTTCTTCGTTAGTAACTCCAGAAGGAGTTGTAGTTACTAAAACTTCTCTGTTAGTAACTCCAGAAGGAGTTATAGTCACTAAAACTTTTTCGTTAGTAACTCCAGAAGGAGTTGTAGTCACTAAAACTTGTTAATTAATAAGTCAAAAAAGAGTTTTGTTAACTAAAACTTCTTTTTAATTTATCATTCAATAACTTTTTATAATTAACAAATTAATTTATTTAATACAAATTTGGTTTTACTTATCAAATATGCGATCGCACAATCAAAGAAAATATTAACAGGCGAAAATTGAGTGTTTGAAACCCACCTCCGTGGGTAAAGCCTCGTTTAGCTGCGGTTTCTAATCGCCCATTTAACGTTAAGTTGACTCAGTTACAATTTTCTTCCGTTACATCAATAATTTCATCAAAGCAGAAACTTCGGACTAAATTTGCCAATTTGTCTGCCAAAGTAGAATGTGTTGGTGGAATTTGCTCAATTAGTTGGAAAATCCTTTCGGCATCGACTTCAACGGCTGCCTGATTAAGTTCTGTTATCCATTGGGCAGGCATAATGGTAATTGCAGAGCGAAGATCCAAAATGGAAAATTGAATATTCTTTAGGTTGTTGTCTGTTGCATCTTCACTGCTTTCTTCTGTACAGATATAGCGCACCTGCAAATATTCAGCTATCTTTTCAAAAATTACCTGCTCACGAAATGGCTTACGAACCAAGTCGTTGCAACCTGCGGCTAAGATACTCGCTTGTTGTTCTTCAAAAGCACTGGCAGTTAAGGCAATAATTACAGTGTGGTGATTTGTATTTGTATTTCTTTCCCTGGCTCTAATCTCTTTAGTTGCATCGTAGCCGTTCATTACAGGCATCCGCATATCCATCCAAATAAGATGAGGCTGCCAAGTTTGCCACATTGCGATCGCTTCTTGTCCATTATTCGCAGCCTTAATTTCAAAGCCAATGCTACCAAGAAGTTGCACAATTAAATCGCGGTTTTCTTTACGGTCATCCACTACCAGAATCCGGTAAGAGGGTTGGCCTGCTGCTAGCTCGATGACACGTCCCTTATTCAACCTTGGTGAAACTTTCAATGCTGCGGCTAAATTTACTTGGATGTCAAAGCTAAAAATAGATCCTTGTCCAGGACTACTAGTTAAGTAAATATCACCACCCAGCAACCGCACAAATTGACGGCTGATTGTCAGTCCTAGTCCAGTTCCTTCCTTGGTTTGGATACCACTTGTTGTCTGAACAAAAGGCTGAAACAAGTTATTCATTTCTTCTGGTGCTATTCCCCGTCCAGTGTCTTCGACTTCAAAGTGAAGGGATGGGGAAGAGGCAGAGGGGCAGAGAGGCAGAGGGGCAGAGGGGCAGAGGGGCAGAGGGGAAAGACTTACTGCAACTTCTCCCCTGCTCCCCTGCTCCCCTGCTCCCCTGCTCCCCTGCTCCCCGCTCCCTAAGCTCACTCGCAACGTTACTCCCCCTGTTTGAGTAAACTTAACGGCGTTACCCAAAAGGTTAATGAGAACTTGGCGGAGTTTCCCCTCATCTGTCTGGATATAACGGGGAAGATTGGGAGCAATTTCAAATCTGAGGAATAATTGCTTTGTTTGTGCCTTTACCTGAAACATTTCTTGTAATGTTTGCAACAGCAGATAAAGATCGAAGTCTTCAGGGGTGAAAATGATTTGTCCAGCCTCAATTTTGGACATTTCGAGGACATCGTTAATCAGGTTGAGCAAGTGTTCGCCACTGCGGTTAATGGTTGCTAAAGATTCACGTTGGTTTGAGTTGAGGCTAGCATCTCGTTCCATTAACTGAGAAAAACCCAGGATGGCATTGAGAGGCGTGCGGAGTTCGTGGCTCATATTAGCGAGGAAAGCACTTTTAGCTTGGTTGGCAGTTTCGGCTGCTTCTTTGGCAATTCTCAGCGCTTCTTCTGCTTGATGTCTGGCTCGACCGATCGCAATTATTTCACCTACCAACTTCAATAGATTAATATCTTCTTGACTCCAGGCTTTACATAAGTGAATCATCGCTGTACCGACAAATCCAACTACTTTGCCAGAATGAAGCATGGGTACAGCAACTACAGACTGAAATGACATCCCCTCAAATAGCTTTCTCTCTGCTGTATCAGGCGGCAGTTCTGCCACAGAAGGGATTTGTATATGGTTGCCACGCAGGATCGGAGTATAGAAATAGGGAAAACTTTCAATAGGCGATCCTTTGGCAACATCGATCAATGGCTCGACATTTTCACCACACCATTCATGAATCAAGTCGAATCGCCTTTGATCTTCGGATAATTCAAAGATGCAACTGTGTTCGGCACTAATAAACTGAGCGATCGCTTGGAGTGTAAAATTAATTGCTGTTTCTAAATTTTGGTCAATAAATTGGCGAGAAATGCTACTGAGTAAACTTTCTGCTTGAGTCCGACGTTGCAGGGCGGCTTCTGCTTGTTTGCGATCGCTAATATCACGCGCTACACCCACAATCTGGAAGTTACCTTGGGCATCTTGTGTGCGGACTGCATTAGAAGTTAGCCAAACCCAGCCCTTAGTGCGATGTTTGGCGCGGTACTCAGTACCAGAAATTCCTTCACCGGTTGCGAAGATAGTTTGGGCGACTTCTTGACATTTTTGCACATCGTCAGGATGAGTAAATAATCCCAAAGAATTACCCTCCATTTCGCTGGGGGCAAATCCGGTAGTATTCAAAATATTAGGGGAAATATAGTTGAAAACCCCATCAGGACTGATCGCGAATAGCACATCATTGACCTTTTCAACGATAGTGCGAAACTTTAACTCGCTTTCTTGTAGGGCTGCTTCTGCTTGTTTGCGTTCTAATTCGGCACCGGCACGGGCTGCAAAGATTTTGATAATCAGTTCCCGTCCCGGATCGTGCTTCATTGGTTTGACATCTATCACTGCTAGATGTCCAATGATTTCCCCAGAGGAACTGGTGAGAGGAACGCCAAAAAAACTTTCGGCATTCATCCTCACTAAATCTGCATCTTCAGGGAAAGCAGCTTGCACTCTTTGGGGGTAGTGGCACATATTGCCTTCCAAGGTATGTTGACAAGGAGTGCCGTGCAAATGGTATTCCAAATTTTCGTTAATCGCCCCGCAAGACCAAAATGCCAAAGTGCGGACTTTAGTTTTCCGCTCATCATCAAACTCAGTGACTAGGGCATATTGAACTTGCAATACTTCAGCCAGGTAACGAACGCAGGAATTGAAGAATTCATTACCTGTTTTTGCTGCTGTACCCTCAACAATTAAGCGTAAAGCCTGTTCTTGTTGTTTGCGATCGCTAATATCTGTAAAAACAGAATCCAAACAGGATTCTTCGGCGTTGAGACGGAGTGACAACAGTAACCAAACAAACGAACCATCAAACCGCTGTAGTGCTACTTCAAAATTACGAACTTCACCGTCTTTTTCTAACTCTGCTAACATCCGCGTGCGATCGCCTGGATTAGCATATAAGTCAGTTGTGAAAAACTTGCCAATCAAGTCAGCAGCAGAGGCAAAACCTAAAATATCGGCACCGCGTTGATTAGCCTCGATAATCAATCCATCTTGTTGCCGAGTGCGGAAAATACCCACTTGAGAATTTTCAAAGATATTGCGGTATTTCATTTCACTACGCCGCAAAGCTTCTTCTGTTTGCTTGCGTTCTGTAATGTCACGCCCTACACCCAAAATAGCAACTGTGCCACTCTCAGAATTAATTGTCGAAGTATTAAAGTTGAACCATCGCCAGTTGCCATTTTTGTGTCTTAATCGCACCTCAATATCAGTCAGTTTTTCTCCAGTGGCAGCCCTTTGTAATGCTGCGGCGCTAGTTGCTAAATCTTCCGGTTTGGTAAACTCCGCCACAGAATGGCCCTCTATTTCCTCTAGGCTGTATCCCATAATTGAGGTAACATTAGGCGAATGATAGGTAAAGATTCCATCTAAGTTAAGGACGAATATCAGGTCATTGGCATTTTCAACGATGCTACGGAACTTTAACTCGCTTTGCTGGAGGGCTGCTTGAGCGCGTTTGCGTTCTGTGGCATCAGTGCCGACTGAAAGAATTTCGATTAAGTTTCCTTGTGCATCTAATATGGGTTTATTTGCCCAGACTATCCAGACGCGATCGCCATTTTTGCATAAGTTCTCATTTTCGTTGAATAGATAGTTTTCTGGGTGTTGACAAATATCAACCATTAATGTCTGTAAGTCACGCCCAGAAGTCTCGGTTTCTGGAACAATTGTGCCGATGACATTATGTCCAATAATTTCATCTAAATCGAAGCCAAAAAGCCTTTGACCGTAGTCATTTAAAAATATAATGTCACCGTTGCCGTCCCAACGTAGAATAATACAGTTGGCTGTTTGCACCAAATCTCGATACTGGACTTCGCTTTGTCGTAAGGCTTCTTCGGTGCGCTTGCGATCGCTAATATCGCGCACCACTGCCAAGATGTGTGGCTTACCGTTGTAAATGCAAGTCGTTCCTTTGACTTCCACATCTATTAAAGTACCATCTTTGCAGATATCAACTGCTTGCCCATAAAATTGCTCACCAGATCGCGTTGTTTCAAGAAACTCTAGAAAAACCGAATGTGAGCTTGGGTGAATATAGACAGATGGATGTAAAGCGAGAAATTCTTCATAAGAATAACCGTGCATTTGATAAGCCGCAGGATTAACTTCAGCGACTTGTTCAGTTTCTATATCAGTAATAAATAGTCCATCATTGATTGCTTCAAAAATAGTGCGATATTGCAACTCACTTTGCCTTAGTGCTTCTTCTGACCTTTGGCGTTGGGTAATATCGCGGAAAGTCCACACTCTGCCAATAATCTGTTCGCCAATGCGCTGAGGACAGGAGTATCGCTCAAATATCCTACCATCTTGTAGTTCTAAGCAATCATAACTAACTACTTCCGGCTGTGAATACAATTCTCGGACTCGTTGCAAAAACGCATCGGGGTCTTTTAGCTGATTTGCCAAATAGGCCAGTCGCTGAGGATGATCTGGTTCTGTCAAAAGTTCTGGTGGAATTGACCACATTTCTAAGAACTTTTGGTTATGAGTAGTAATATTACTTAAACTATCAACTACTAAGATACCGTCTTGAATCGATTCAAAGATAGCGCTTAACAAAGACAAAGAGTTTTCTAAGGCTATTTGAGTTTGTTTGCGTTCGCTCAAATCTCTACCTAAAACCACCAGAGCCTTGCGTCTACCATCCTGGTGAAATAGGGGAGCTTTAATCATATCGACACTGCTGATTGTTCCATCAGGTCGAGGTATAATTTCTTCTACCCGATGCACACATCCCAACTGCCAAGCTTGTTCATCTGTTTGGTTGCAGTTGAGTAAAGCATCGTGATAAAAATTGCTAAATTCTGCCAGTTCGGAATCTGTTTTACCTTGATAATCAACCCCCTGTATCTCTAAAAATTCTAGGTTAGCCTGGTTTGACAGCAACCATTTTCCCTCGCCGTCCTTTAAACAGATAATATCGGGTGTAGCGTTAATTAATGTCTGCAATCGCTCCTCAATCTCTTGCAAGGATTCTTGAGTTTGTTTCGCTAGCGTGATATCCCGAATCACCAGTATTGCACATCGATCGTCAGCCAGTTCGGTACAGCTACCAGAAATTTGTAGTGTTAAAGTTCGCTCACCCTGCTGGTACTGATAATTTGCTGTTTCATACTCCCCATTGAGTATCTGCACATCAGGATAGGCTGGCTGTCCTGCTTGTGATAAGGGTAGCAAGCCAGTTAATTTTGCGCCGCAGATATTGCCGTGGGGTTGATTTACCAGAGATTCAAAATGAGAATTGCACCATTCAATGCGTCGGTCTTCTCCTACCCAGACTACAGCATCAGCGATCGCACCTAATGTTACTTCCATCTTGGTGAGGGTAGCTTGCAATTGCTTCACCTGCTCCAATTGTTTAGCGCTCATCACCCACTCCTTAATGTCTCCTGGTGTAGATAGAACAACTTGGTATAGTGATTGTATCTATAGTTAATCGTTAAGATATTTAACCATAGCAAAACTACATACTGCCTTTAAATGTTACAGCAGTAATACGGTTATCAGCATCATTGAGGGTTAAAGGGGAAAGGTTTTGAATACATGCTTTACCCAATACTCAAAAAGCTTTCTTTCCTATTGCCTTCTAGCTCTGCTTCAGCATAGAATTAGCAACTTGGTATAGAGATTGTAACTTTAGTCCATCATTAGGATACTCAACCACAGCAAAGTTACAAGTTACCTGGAAGCGATCGCCATTTGAAGCTGTAAATACTTGCTGGCGAAGCTTAATTAAAATTTCACTGAGGCGATGTTTGACGACAAGCTGCTCTGTGTTTACACTTACTTCTGTTTCCGTAAAACCAGAAACTCCTACCACAAATTCTCCGTTACCCCAATAGCCTAATATTTCGCCACTGCAAAATGCTGATTGGAATAGACGACTCCATTGTTGCAATACTTGATTACCAGCCTCATGACCGTACTGGATATTAATTTGGCGTAAATCGCTGATATGCAAGATCATCAAGCAAAGCGATCGCTGATTTTTTTCAGCTTGAGCAATCAGGCGCTGTAAGTCGCGGCTAGACTGAAATTGATTTGCCAGTCCCGTTAAGGGATCTTTGGTAGAGAGCGACTGTAGTAGGCGGCTGCGTTCTAAGCGATGGGTAATCCTGGCCAGCAGTTCTGCCCCTACAACAGGTTTCACCACATAATCATCTCCCCCAGCAGCAAACACCTGCTGCACCGTTTCCATCTCTCGGTGAGCCGTCAGAAAGACAATTGGCAATTCCTGCCATTGGGGATCTGTGCGAACTGCCTGGCAAAGTTCTATACCACTAATTTGGGGCATTTCCACATCCAAAATCAACAAATCTGGTGCAGTAGATTGTAATACTTCCCAGAAACGTAGGGGATCGTCCAATCCGGTGATTCGCATTCCCCAAGGTTCTAACATTGGGCCTAGTGCTGCTAAAATAAGCGGGTCATCATCAACGACTAATACATTTACTTTTAAAGAACGGGTAAACTGTAATATTTGTGAGGCAGTTTCCCAAACTTGATTTGCGGTGACAGGCTTGAGAAGAAAACCCCGCGCCCCAGACTGAGCCAAAGTTACACGATCCACTAATTGATCGGTAACAGCAAGCGCCAGAACAGGTATAGGAGGGGTGTGTGTTGCTAAGTCCGACATTAATGCTAAACTTTCCTCTCGTTGCCCGAACTCATCTACATTTAGCACTACTAAATCTGGTGATGTGGTTTGCAAGAAGTTCTTTGCACCTTCTAAGGTTGTTATTTGCTGCCAACGCATTCCCATAGAATATGCCACTTGTTGCAACTGTGAACCCAGTTGTAAATCAGGGTCAATCAGCAGTAACTTAGAACTTATCTCTTCCTCAATGGAGGTAGCAGTTTGATTTACTAGCTTTTGTGCCATGAGATTTAACAATTCGCCTAACTCTTGTATTAGCGATCGCAGTTGGCGTTTTTGGGCTGCTAATAAATCCCCTTCTTTGGCTAAAATCTGTTCAATTTCCCGCGCTATTTGAGTTCCTATTTCTTGCTCAAACATTCCCAAAACACCAGCTAGCTTATGCGCTTCCAGTTTTGCCGAGTTACGTAATTCTATAGTTAGTGTGTCGCTAGAGAGTTCTGCTGCTGCTTGTTGCAATACCTCCATTCGCTGTGTCATTAGCCCCTGATATTGACTCCACAGCCCATTCATTGCTTGCTGAAACTGCTGTTCAACGGATGGAGAATTCTGAACTGGATTTTTTTGAGTTATTTCTTTGCTATTTCCACTACTATTAGTTTTTTGGGATTTTAAGCGATATCCCAAACCATAAACGTTTTCAATCCAGTCCACGGCTCCAACTACTTTCAACTTGTGTCGTAACCCCTTAATATGAGACTTCACAGTTTCCTCTTGGGGTGGATCGTCAAATGTCCAGAGATGTTCGATAATATCTCCCCGACTAAAAACCCGCAATGGATTCCGCAGTAATATCTCCAGCAGACTATATTCTTTAGGTGTCAAATCCAGAACTTGATTGTCGTATGTTACTTCGCAAATACTTGGATCTAAACGCAATGCTCCAACTTCTAGCACTGGAGGACGGGGAGTATCGCCGCGACGTAGCAAAGCGCGTACTCTTGCTTGCAGTTCTCTCAAATTTAAAGGTTTAATTAGATAATCATCTGCTCCAGCATCGAGTCCACGAATGCGATCGCTAGTTTCATCTTTTGCTGTGATCAATAAAATAGGAGTGGAACAGCCACTAGAACGTAAGCGCTGGCATAAAGTAATTCCATCCAGTTTCGGCAGTACCACATCTGTTAATATCAGGTCGTAGTTCGTAGCTTGGGCATATTCCCAGCCAATTTGTCCATCTTCTGCTATTTCAACAGCATAGTGTTGTTGGGTAAGAGACTGCAACAAAACACTTGCTAAAACTTCGTCATCTTCGATCAGCAAGATTCTCATCGCAACACTACCTTTTTTTGCATATAGAAATCCTATTGGGACTTAAACAAAAATTAGACCAAATTGGCTTTATAAGCAGTAAATACATAACGATAAACATCAAGCAATCGAAAAACTAACTTGAAGGAAAATTACTTATGGGCGAATATCATAACAGATAAGCACTATGTCGCTAAGTAGGTAGACATAATTAAATATAAAATAGACTCTTAGTTTGTAGTGAGCGATTTATCGCTCAGAGCAAGGATTATCAGGACTAAAGTCCTTACTACAAACTTTAAATTTATTTATGCCTAGATACTTAGTCACTAATTAAAATTGTCTTGATAACTTTTATGAATTGGTTGATTACGATTTTTTAAAAAATTACTATTGCGGTTTCTCAGCACTGCTTGAATTTCTGCAATGATGGCGATCGCTATTTCTTCTGGTGTCTCTGCACCGATATCAATACCAACAGGACTATACAATCTATTTAATTGTTCACTAGTAGGAAGTATCCCTTTGCTGGATAAATCTTGCAGCAATCTTTCTGTGCGATACTTTGTCCCTAAAACGCCAATATAACGCGCAGGAGATGGTAGCATCATTTTTAAAATTTCTAGATCGTCAAGATAATTATGCGTCATTACTACAGCTATTGTTTGAACATCTATAAAAATCTGTTTATGTATAATGTCTCGATTGCTAAGGATCACATCACAAGCTAGAGGAAATCGCGCTCTAGTTGTCTCATTAGCTCGACAATCAACTACAGTAACATCCCAACCTAATGCTTGAGCAAACTTTGCTACGGGTAAAGCGCCATAACCTGCACCAAATATTACTAAAGGTGTGGGTGGTTGAATGACTTCGATGAAAACTTCTGCACTGCCTAAAGGTAACTGATAGTTGTTGACGCTTGACTTTTGATTAACAAAGGCCGCTTGAACATCTGCACTCAGAGATTCAATTAAATTTGGATCTTTAATGTCAGTGACAATTTTACCATTTGGATACAGCAGCAAGCGCGACCCAAGTTTTACATCTACCTCGCCTTCAAAAGCAAAGACTGTAGCAATGATACCCAAATGTTTTTTATGAAAGCACTCTTGTGTAAAAGCGATCGCATTGGGTATGCTTTTTCTCTCAAGCCGTTCGATGAGAACTTGTACTACGCCATTGCATCCTAAACCAAAACCCCAAAGAATATCTTCCGAGGCGGTGCGATCGTAAGTCACAAGAATTGGTTTGCCGTCTGACATTCGTTGCTGAGTATACTCAAATACGTCATTCTCTAAGCAACCAGCGCTGATTGTTCCGATCATCCGACCTGTATTTGTCATAAACATTTTAGCACCAGGTCGGCGATAGGTTGAACCTTGAGTTTTAACTACAGTGGCAAGAAAAGTGATTTCACCACTTTCTTGACTGGATTCAAAGCCTTCTAAAATTGCTTGTAATTCATTCATTTGATTGCTTATTTTTCTATTTATAGTAGTTTTGAAGCTTGAGGATATGATAGTGACAATAAAAACTAATAGAGTTTAGTTAAGGCTATAACTCAATACACTTCATTCAAGGATAATCGTAGCTTGGGTTGAGGAAAGAAACCCAATATTTTCGTTAGTTTTTGACGCTAACTGAACTTTATTGAGCTATAACTATTTGTGAAAGTCAATTTTTTTAACGAACTGCTTGAAGATTTAATTTTATTTAAATGCAGAGGAGCGCAAAGGTAAGCGCAGGAAATTCGTTACAAATTAATGAAATGTTGTACTAAGTTAAATTAATGCGTTCCTCTGCAATGCTAATGCGTCCCCCTGCATTTAAGAAACGCTTCAATTTTAATGAAGCATTCTAGGAGCGGGGTCACGAGTGGCATCCAGTCCTGATAATACACAAGGTAGAGAGATTGTTTTGCCTGTTTGTGCGGCTTCGTAAATCAAGGTTATTAGTTTTTGCTCTTGTGGTTTTTTAACGATGAAATTTGGGATTTATGGGGTGCTGGTTGGAGTTGGGGTGCTAGTTGGAGTGCTAGTTGGGCTGCTATTTGAAGTTCCACCAGGATTAACAATGGAACGAACCTCTTCCAAGTGTTGTTGGAGGGTTGGTAGCGTTTGAGCCGCAAATGCCTTCACATCTGGATCTTGTCCCTGTTGAGCTTCAGTTTGAAATGCCGCGACATCCTTTTCATGAGCTTGAAGCATCTGATTCAGATATTGGCGATCGAAGTTACTACCAGAAAGCCTAGATAAACGTTGCTTGATTTGCTGATTATTGCTGCCGATACTAGTTGGTAGCGTGACACCTTTTTGAGCTGCCAACTGTTTGAGTTGCGCGTTTGCCTGGGTATGATCTTGAACCATACGCTGTCCATATTTTTTAACTACATCGCTCTTTCCACGTTGTGATGCAAGTTGTCCTAATTGGACTTCTGCTAAACCATCTTGAGCCGCTTCAGTGATAAATTGTCTGTCTGAAGAACTAAGATTATTTTGACCTGATGTAGTTGGTGACACAGTTGGGGAAGCAGTTGGAGATGGACTCTCAGTTGCTTGCACAGACTGAGCAGATGGAACTTCCGATGTATTCTGGTCGCGGGGAGTAGTTGGTGTGCAACCAGTTGCGACAGATAAAGCGATCGCTGCTAAACCAGTAGAAAATATTTTGAAGTTGGACATAATCAACGTTTTCCTTAAACAAAAGTGTATTTTGAAATGCAAAACTGTCGCGATCGGATAGTTAGGTGCGATCGCTAATTTAATGACGAGTTAAAATCTAATATTTACCCCAGACAATCTGGATTCATTGCTGTAGTGTCGTTTTGCTTTAATCCCAAAGCGGAAGCAGTTTATTAAAAACTGCGTTTACCGATCTCTATAATTGCCTCCTACAAGCAATAACAGGAATAAGCCGAATAGTATCACGACAATTTGGCATAGAGAATCTAACTAAGGTGTGTTTTGAAACTTACTCCGTAAGACGCATTCACAATGCAAGCCGATGTGTTGATAATGCAAGTCGATGCATTCACAATGCAAGCCGATGTGTTGATAATGCAAGTTGATGCATTTACAATGCAAATCGATGCATTCACAATGTAAGCCCATACATGCACAATGCAAGTTGATACATTCACAATGCAATGTAAAGACACGAAATTCGACTGGCTGGGCCCGATACGCTAACGTCTCACTACGCGCTTTTGCGTCTATAAATTATTGTTCACTAAATATCTATCTAAATTAATCTTACTGATAGATTTTAAGTTGTAATGGGTACGTTAAATGTACAGAATAATACTTATACATCTATGACTATCCAAGATACAACACGCCGTTTGCGTCCTCAAACTATTAGTCAAGATATTAGCTCATTCCACGGTTTGCAAACCGTCAGCACCTACAATACAACCCGTGTTGATGCGTCATCAGCAAAGTTACAGGAAGTTTATCAGGCGATGTTAATTTCTCAACAAGCTGAAACTGAGAAACTAGCTTTATACCGGGCTGCTGCTGATGCTGCCCGATTAGCAGAATGGGAATTTCATAATGCTGTATTAGCGATGAAAGAAGTCGTGCGCGGGCAATATGGCTCAGATAGCGATCAAGCCCAAGCAGTGGGATTGAAGAAAAAATCAGACCGCAAACGTCCTTCTCGTAAAAAGGCCGTTGCGATCGCGTAACCGCACTATGGAGGGCAGGGGGAGTAGGGGAGGCAGGGGAAGAAGAACTATTGATTCTTGAGCTATGCCCAATGCCCAATGCCCAATGACCAATGACCAATGACAAATGACTACAGCAGTTTATCTAATGTAATTGGCAAATCACGAACGCGCTTACCTGTGGCATGATAAACAGCGTTAGCGATCGCCGCAGCAACACCGGTAATGCCAATTTCCCCAATCCCCTTGACACCAAGCGGGTTGATATGTGGATCGTGTTCATCGACAAACAACACCTCAATATCAGGAACGTCTGCATTTACTGGTACGTGATATTCAGCTAAATCATGGTTGACAACGCGTCCTAGATTCGGGTCTATAACCGTATGTTCCATCAGTGCCATACCGATACCGTAGACAATCCCACCAATGAGTTGACTGTTGGCTGTTTTAGCATTGAGTATGCGTCCAACACCAAAGCTTCCCACCCAGTGCGTTACTCGCACTTCGCCGGAATCAGGGTTAACGCGGACTTCGGCAAATTGCGATCCAAATGCGTGCATTGAGAACTTCTTTTGTTCGTCTCCCAGCTTGGCATCTGCACGTGCTTCGATCATTTTCATTCCATGTCGTGCCAAGATTGCTTGATATGTTTCGCTTACAGACGATTTATTTTTTAAGAAAAAGCTACCATTTTGGGCAATCACATCTTCAGCGTTTGAACTATAAAGCGGCGATTTTTGATCGGCAAGTGCTAGTTGCAAAAGTTTACTACGAGCTTGATTGCCCGCTAAATGTACAGCCGAACTTACACTAGCTGCTGTTTGCGAACCACCGGAAATGGGAGTTTCTGGCATCTTAGTATCGCCTAGTTCAAAGCGAACTTTCTCAACTGCTAGACCAAGCGCATCAGCTGCAACTTGAGTCATGACAGTATAAGTACCCGTACCAATATCTTGAGAACCGCTTTGCACTACGGCTGTACCGTCTGCCATAATCTGAGCGATCGCTGATGCCGGAGAACGATTGGTCGGATAAGTTGCCGTTGCCATACCCCAACCAATCAAATAATTGCCGTCTCGCATCGAACGGGGTTTAGGATTACGCTTTTGCCAGCCAAATTTTTCTGCTCCTGTCTTGTAACACTGGATGAGTGACTTGCTTGACCAAGGCAGTCCTTTACTAGGATCGACATCAGCATGGTTACGCAGGCGCAGTTCCACCGGATCGATATTGAGCGCATAAGCGAGTTCGTCCATTGCCGACTCTAAGGCGAACGATCCAGAAGCTTCACCTGGGGCACGCATATAGGTTGGTGTTCCCTGATCTAGCTGAACCAGACGATGGCTAGTTTCGATATTCGGGCAAGCGTAAATCATCCGAGCGCTTTTACCAACAGGTTCAATGAATTCATCAAAAGTTGAAGTCTGTGAAGTGCCAGTGTGTCGGAGTGCAGTTAATTTTCCGTCGCGGGTAGCACCCAAAGAAACCTGTTGAATTGTCTCTGGTCGGAAGCCGACAGGCCCATACATTTGTATTCGTCCCAGAACTAATTTGACTGGGCGATTTACCTGCCGTGCTGCGATCGCTGCTAGTGGTACGTGCGACCAAGCCGACCCTTTACAACCAAAGCCACCGCCCACAAAGTAAGACATAATGCGGACTTTCTCAGGCTTAATTCCTAATACCTCCGCAACTTTTTGTTGAGCCGAAAATATTCCCTGAGTTGCGTCATACAGCAGCAGTTCATCGCCTTGCCAAACTGCTGTTGTCGCATGAGGCTCCATCGGATTGTGATTTTCCACTGGAGTGGTATAAGTCTGCTCGACGCGCACAGCAGCATTCGCTAGTCCCTGCTTGACATTGCCGTGAGATGAATCGGGCGATTCCTCTCTAGGGATTTTACCTTTAGGAAAGTATGCCTTAGCGAGATTCTCGCGCATATTGATGGTGGGTTTTTCTTCGTCATAGCGAACTTGTACGAGTGAGGCAGCATACATCGCTCGTTCAAAGGTATCGGCAACGACGACACCAATATGCTGACCGCTATACAGTACAGTGTTATCTTGTAACACTTGCACCTTATGACCGCCGCCCTTTTCTCCATCAGCTTTGGGCGCGTTGAGGTGGGTAATAACTGCTAATACACCCGGTACTTGCTCCGCCGCCTTTGTATCAATTTGGGCAATCTTCCCTTTAGCGATCGCACTTTGAATTGTGACTCCATAAGTCATTTTTGCGACTGGAAACTCTGCTGCATAGCGTGCTTCACCCGTCACCTTCAGATGGCCATCAACTCGGTTGAGTGGTTTGCCGACAACTATATTTGTATCCCCTGCATTCATGCCATCCCTCCTACTGTTGTCAGCGCCTTAACAATGGTGCGTTTAGCCAGTTCGACCTTAAACCCGTTGTATTTTTGAGGTTTAGCTCCAGCAACGGCAGCATTTGCTGCTGCTTGAAATGCTGCCTGGTTTGCTGGCTTATTCACGAGGGCTTTTTCTGCATCGTAGGCACGCCAAGGCTTTGTCCCTACCCCACCAAGGGCAATGCGAGCCGAGCGAATGATCCCATTTTGAATATCTAGCGCTGCCGCCACTGATGCCATTGCAAAAGCATAAGAGGCGCGATCGCGAACTTTTAAATAGTGCGATCGCGCTGCCAAGGGTGAAGCAGGTAAGTCAACGGCAACAATTAACTCTCCATGTTGGAGAACTGTTTCCCGTTCTGGTGTCTCGCCAGGGACAAGATGAAAATCTACAAGTGGAATACTCCGCTCTCCATTCGGCCCCCGTGTTTGCACAACCGCATCAAGTGCCACCATTGCCACCGCCATATCAGAAGGATGAGTGGCAATACAGCGATCGCTACCGCCGAGAATTGCGTGAATCCGGTTGTAACCCTCAATTGCCGCACAGCCGGAACCAGGAACACGCTTATTGCAAGGCATGGAAGTATCACGGAAGTAGTAGCAACGGGTACGTTGTAGCAAATTTCCGCCCACTGTTGCCATGTTTCGCAGTTGCGGTGATGCTCCAGACAACAACGCTTCTGACAGCACAGGGTAACGCTGTTGAACTATCGCATCATAAGCAACGTCGCTATTGCGTGCCATTGCTCCAATCCGCAGATTGTTACTTTGCATTTCTATCTTGCTTAATGGGAGTGGGTTAATATCAACCAACTCTCTTGGCGTTTGCACATTCAACTTCATCAAATCGATTAGGCTAGTACCACCAGCAAGATACGAGGCTTCGACATCTGGAGCCACCAAAGCCACGGCATTTTCCGCTTGTCGCGCTTTTTGATAGTTAAACGGCTGCATCTTTTTTTCCTTCTAAGACATCGCGGACAGCAGCCACGATATTTGGATAAGCACCACAACGGCAGATATTACCGCTCATCAATTCCCGAATGTCGTCATCTGACTTAGCGTGCCCTTCGTTGACTAAACTCACCGCCGAACAAATTTGTCCCGGTGTGCAATAACCGCACTGAAATGCGTCGCGGGCAACAAATGCGGCTTGCATCGGGTGCAGATTGTCTCCTTGCGCCAGACCTTCAATAGTTGTAATGGCAGCATCTGTGTGCATGATGGCAAAAGTCAGGCAGGAGTTAATTCGCTGTCCATCAACCAGCACTGTACAAGCACCACATTGACCGTGGTCACAACCTTTTTTACTGCCAGTTAGCCCTATATATTCACGAAGTGCATCAAGTAAGGTGACACGCGGTTCAATTTGCAAACTATGTTTTGTTCCGTTCACCTGTAATATTACCTGCATAGTTTCAGATATCGAACTTTTCAGCATGGGGGTAGTTTTTTTTATCGGAGTTTGTGCCACAGTTTGCTGTGCAAAACTACTGAGCGTAGTCGCTACTGTACTGACGAGCATCAATTGGCCCAATCTACGCCGTCTTAGGCGAAACTTCATCTTTTTACTCCATTCTGCTTTTGTTGAGTAATAATATTCAGTAATTCTTCTGGCTTAAATTCTTAGTAAAAATCATTTTTACCTTTTAAATATTTACCTCAAAATAACATTGTTAACAGAATACAATTTCATCTTGTTCTCGTCTCTCTACCAGAAGATTTATGTCCTAAGTATCATCCCTAGTTAAATAAGTTGGCACAATAAAATCAAACTATGTAAAGAAAAACGAACTAGGCTAAAACCCTCATATATATTGCCTGTTGCCTATTGCCTTATCCAACAAAAATTATTTATACCCACTTACTTATCATCCTGTTCTAGAACTAAAAATATTTTTATTTATTGCTGTATTAATAATTGGAGGTTAGGGTTGAGTAGAGTATTGTTACTCAACCCATGACATCCAAAATCGTGCTTTGCTCAAAGAATAATTCGTTGAATGTCGGTAAATCCTAATATAAAATCGAAAGCTGAAATTATGAATACCCAAACAATAACCCAACTACCAATTCCCCCACACTTTAACCCCGATAAAGTAGGAGAGGTCTGGCGTGTACCTTACCAACAAATTGCCGCAGCAGCTGAAGTTTGGATAAAACAACATGACATCAAACCAGCATCCTCAGATGCAAAGCGTACTTGCCTATTGTTAATTGATGTTCAAAATACTTTTTGCATTCCCAATTTTGAACTATTTGTAGGTGGAAAATCTGGGAATGAGGCGGTGAATGATAACGTCAGATTATGTGAGTTTATCTATCGCAACTTGGGAGTCATTACAAAAATTGTACCTACTCTAGATACCCATACAGCAACGCAAATCTTCCATCCTATCTTTTGGGTGAATGCTGCCGGAGAACATCCTACTCCAGCAGCAACTAACATCACCTTGGCAGACATTGAACAAGGTATCTGGAAGGTTAACCCAGCAGTTGCTGACAGTATTACTAATGGGGATTATGAATTATTAGAAAAACACGCTTATCATTACGTTAGAAAACTCAGTCAAGATGGTAAATATCCTCTCACAATTTGGCCTTATCATTCTATGTTGGGCGGTATTGGTCATGCTTTAGTTTCATCGGTGGAGGAAGCAATATTTTTCCATAGTATTGCTCGTCAAAGCCAAACACAATTTGAAATCAAGGGTGAAAATCCTTTAACAGAAAACTATTCGATCTTACGTCCAGAGGTGTTGGAAGATTTTGAACAACGTCCACTTGGTCAAAAGAACACTCGTTTAATTAAGCAACTTTTAGAATTTGATACTGTTATTATTGGAGGTCAAGCTAAAAGTCATTGCGTTGCCTGGACAATTGACGATTTATTAACAGAAATTAAAGAGGTAGATGCTACCCTTGCTCAAAAAATCTATCTCTTAGAAGATTGCACTTCTCCCGTTGTTGTTCCAAATATTGTGGACTACACAGAACAGGCAGATGCAGCATTTGCAAGGTTTGCAGAGGCAGGAATGCACATCATAAAATCTAGCGAATTTGGGAATTAAGTATTGGGAATTGGGAAGAGGACTTGGGGACAAGGAGAATTGGGGACAAGGGGAAAGACTTGTTTCAAGTTCTCACCTCTTGTCCCCTTTCCCCTTTCCCCTTGTCCCCTTGTCCCTCTTGCCCCCTGCCTCCCCTGCTTCCTGATTTCCTCATTTCTTCAAATAACCCTTTGGGTCTTGTGCTACCCAACCCAGAGATGAGCTAGAACGCACTTCAAAATGGAGATGCGGTTGAGTGGAAGTTGGTTTGCCAGTTGTGCCTACTGTTCCTAGTAAGTCTCCTTTTTTTACTTGCTGACCAACAGTAACCTTAATAGTGTCAAGCTGGGCGTAGCGGCTTTGAAGCCCGCCACTGTGGTTAATGATGACCAACTTGCCATAAGAACCTTGGTCATTAGCAAAGGCTACGGTTCCAGGAGCGATCGCTAACACATTACTACCAACTGGTGCTAATAAGTCAACACCACTGTGGAAGAAAACTTCACCTGTCGCCGGATTAATTTGCCATCCATAAGCTAATCCTACATTTGCAACTTGTGCCAAGGGATATCCCGACAGGGATGCACGGTTTGGTGTACCTGCATCAGTAGGTAAAGGGGACTTAGTTACAACGCCATTGGGCGACCAATTTACCCCCGGAACAAACACGATTCTGGGGTCTTGTTGGCAGCCATTCACCTCAAAAAGGCTATCAGCACGAACTTTGTATTGTGCTGCCACTTGTCGCCAAGTTTGACCACGAGGTACTTCAACTACAATCCCATTGTAGGGAGGAATTTGAAGCACACTACCAACGGCTGCAAGTGCGCCATTCTGCAAAGCTGGATTCATGCCAATAATAGTTGTAGGTATGAGATTGTAGCGCTGCGCTATGCTCTCCAAAGTTTCGCCACGAACAACTTTATGGCGTTGGAAGCGAGATAGGGCTGGAATCGGGCAACCACCTACAGCAGCGTTAGCACTGTTAAAGTTTGGCAGTATGCTTACTAGGCCCAAGGCGCTAACTAGGCTACAGAGAAACAGTTGACGAAAGGGTAAAGTCATGTATATAGATCAAGAGCGCATTAACTTTAAATTTTAGATGGAGAGTGTGGGAAGTGGGGAGATCGGGGGGCAGAGGGGAACGGGAGCAGGGAGCAGGGGTAGAAGGGGTGAGAACTTGAAACAAGTCTTTCCCCTTGTCCCCAATTCTCCTTGTCCCCAAGTCCTCTTCCCAATTCCCAATGCCCAATACTTAATTCCTCGTAAATTGATCTGTCCACTTGCCGTTAGCTTGACTACACTTAGAAATTAGCAACTGCATTGTTGTCCTTAAGCAGAATTGTTATGAAGTTATCTTTAAAGCAACTAGGTGTTTATTTGTTCTTAGTGGTATTTGGCTGTGGTGCAGGTTTGTTTGGCAGTCGCTATCTCCTGCTACAAAATTCCTCATTCCAACAGTTAAGAAATGTGACAATGGCTTCGCCTCCAGAATCTGTAATGCCAAATTCTCCTAGCGGGGCAATTGGGGCTACTGGAGGCGATAATGTGAATTTTATTGCGACGGCAGTGCAAAAAGTTGGCCCGGCTGTGGTGCGAATTAATGCCACTCGCAAAGTTGCCAATCCCATCTCTGATGCCTTAAAAAATCCGCTCTTACGGCGATTTTTTGGAGAGGATGAGCAACCAATTCCCGAAGAACGGATTGAGCGCGGTACAGGATCGGGATTTATTTTGAGCGAGGATGGGGAATTACTCACTAACGCTCATGTAGTAGCAGATACAGATACAGTACAAGTCACCCTCAAGGATGGTCGAAGTTTAGAGGGGAAGGTGGTAGGTGTTGATTCTGTGACAGATGTGGCAGTGGTGAAAATAAAAGCGAATCATTTGCCAACTGTAAAACTGGGCAATTCGCAAAACTTAATACCAGGACAGTGGGCGATCGCAATTGGCAACCCTCTGGGTTTAGATAATACTGTCACTATCGGCATTATCAGCGCTACTGATCGCACCAGCACTCAAGTTGGTGTACCAGATAAGCGAGTCAGCTTTATCCAAACTGATGCTGCAATTAACCCTGGTAATTCCGGTGGCCCCTTGTTAAACGCTCAAGGCGAAGTGATTGGTGTTAATACTGCCATCCGCGCTGATGCTCAAGGACTCGGTTTTGCGATCCCCATTGAAACCGCCGCCCGCATTGCCAATGAACTTTTTACCAAAGGGCGTGTAGAACATCCCTTCTTGGGTGTTGAAATGGCAGACCTTTCTGCCATCAAAAAACAGCAGATTAATCAAGAAAATCAACTGAACATTCAGCAGGATGTTGGGATTGTGATTAAAGGAGTCACAGGCGATTCTCCAGCCAAGCGCGGAGGATTGCTTCCTGGAGACGTGATTCAAAAAGTTAATGGTAAACCAGTCAAAACCTCGGCCCAAGTTCAAAAGCTGGTAGAGTCCAGCAAAGTTGGGGACATCATAGCTATCGAAGTCAATCGTAGCGGGAAAATTCAAACCTTCAAAGTACAATCAGGAGCTTATCCTGAAAGGAAGTAGTCAAAATAATTCGTAATTGATAATTCGTAATTGCAAGACGCTCTCTAAGAGATCCTGCGCGTAGCTTGCTTCTTTGCAGGAATCACCGAATTTGCTACCGCTACGTTATCAGTGGAAGCTTGAACTCTCTAGAAATGTCTTGTTAACCACTGAATTTTTAATCCAGTGTGGGTTGCTGTAACTTTTTGAATTACGAATTACGAATTACGAATTAGTAATTATTTGGTCAATAGTCCCAGAATGTTTGACTATTGACTATTGACCATTAGACAAATGCTCTAACTGCATTCTTTGTTCCATCTGGCGCAGAAAATACCCTGTCATCATGGCCGACGCTAGAAGCCCAGCTAAGTTATCCCGATCTGTTGTGATTTGGACGTTGAAATTTTCTGCCGGGAGCATTCCCACTAGCCCTTGGACATTTTGCGAGATGATTTGTTTAATTTCGGGGCTAGCGGATTGAGCAATCCTCGCTAGAACATCAGGAGACTGATGTTGTAGATATTTGAGTAACTGATTGGGGTATTCCTCAGCGTGGTCGGAAAGAAGTTGATTAGGGTGTTCCTCGGAGTTGTCATTTAAAAAGTCAGGATTAAACACCATTGGCAGTTTTATTTAGCTTAATTGCTAACTCTACTCTAAACCATAGTACAAGGCTAGCGCATTCACCACGGGTATAAGTCATTGGGATTGGGAATTGGCAAGAGGACTTGGGGACAAGGAGAATTGGGGACAAGGGGAAAGACTTGTTTCAAGTTCTCACCTCTTGTCCCCTTGTCCCCCTGCTCCCTATTCCCCATTCCCTATTCCCTTTAGTTCTAGTTCTAGTTCTAGTTGTTCTTCCTTTTGGTTGTTGGAAAGTATTTGTGGGAGTTGTTCGATTTGGAAATACTGATGGAATTTTGGGGTTACTTGGAGTGAGTAGGAGCGAGAATCGCTGTCTCGGCGTTTGCGGATAAAACCAAGTTCTACGAGTTCGGGAACGTGTTGATATACTCCTGAACCGCGCAAGTTAATTAAGTCGCTCTGGAGTATAGGACTATTGAGGGCGATCGCAGCTAAAGTCCGCAATGCACCTACACCCAATTCTACTGGTATCATCGTTTGCACTAAATCCTGAAAATCAGACCGTAGTTGCAAACTATAACCATCAGGGGTTTCTATTACCTCTAGGGCGCTATCTCGGTGGGCATAATTGTCCATGAGTTCAATTATGCCTTCTTTGACAGAGGCGCGATCGCACGCTGCATACTCGGCGATTTCGCCGAGCGACAAGGGTTTACCCTTTAAATAGAGAATTGCTTCTATCTTCGTCGCTGTGGCTGTAATCATTTAGTCATTTGTCATTAGTCATTGGTCATTAGTCATTAGTCATTGGTCATTAGTACATGACAACTAATAATCAACAAGTGTGTGGCATTATATCGTAAATTGTCAAAATATTGTTTGATACTCTCAAATTGGGCATGGGGATTAGGGGAGAGGTGACAGGTTACAGAAAATAATCTGTACCCTGTACCCTGTACCCTATTACCTATTCCCTTCTCAAAAGCCTCTAGTTGTAAGAATAAATTCTGCGATCGCTAAATCTTGTGGAGTCGTCACTTTTAAATTTGTCTCTTCTCCCTCGACAATTCGGACTTCGATGCCGCACTTTTCAAATAAAGCGGCATCGTCAGTTACTTCCCAACCTTGCCGGACTCCCTCAGCATGGCACTGTTTCAACAACTTGACATCAAATCCTTGGGGAGTTTGTGCCGCCCACAATTTTTGTCTGTCGGGTGTTTCTTGAATTATGCCTTGTTCATCGACAACTTTGATGGTGTCTTTGACGGGTACACCAGCAATTAAACCGGGACAGTGGCGAATGGCTTGGGCACAAGAGTTAAATAAATCTGGTGTGGCGAGACATCTAGCGCCATCGTGAATCAACACTTGTTCTGCGGCTAGCGGCAAAGCCTGCAAGCCGTTGTAAACAGATTCTTGACGCGTGGAGCCGCCTTGAATAAATTCCACTGGTTTAGTGAGCTTGAGATCGGCGAGAATTGCTCTGAAGTCTGGCCAATCAGTAGGCTGAGAAATAATCCCGATCCAACTGATTGTATTGGCGGCTTCTGCGGCTAATAGAGTCCAAGCAATAATTGGTTGCGATCGCACTTTCAGCAGGAGTTTATTGCGGTTACTACCCATTCTTTTTCCGATTCCCGCAGCTGGAATTAGTAAATACACAGAATTCCTCAATCTTTAAGCTATATATTTTCCCCTAAAATAGGGAGCGAGTTAAGCGTCAATAAATATTATGCGAGTAGTAGCCCTTGTACCTGGCGGAATTGGCGACCAAATTCTCTTCTTTCCGACTCTAGATGACCTGAAGCGCAATTACCCTGACGCTCAAATAGATGTCGTTGTTGAACCCCGGTCAAAGGCTGCCTACCGAGTGAGCAAGTCAGTTCACGAGGTGCTGAACTTTGATTTTAACGACCGTAATAGTCTGGCAGATTGGGGTAACTTGGTGGGGACAATTCGCGATCGCGAATACGATGTTGTGATTGTTGTTAAGCAAATTTGGTTGCTTAGTCTTTTGCTCTGGTTGACGGGAATTCCCATACGTATTGGCTACAAAGGCAATGGTTCGGTTTTTCTGACCCACACTGTGCCATTTAAAGCATCCCAGTATGCGGCGGCAGCATATCACGATTTGCTGCAACCATTGGAAATAAATAGTCCTGTCCCAGAGTTAGCAGTAAATGTGCCCAAACCAGATATTGAGTGGGCACAAAAAGAACAAAAACGCTTAGGGGTGCATGAAACAGGCTATATCTTGATTCATGGCGGTTCTGGCCAGTTATCTCAGGCTAAAGAACTGGATAAAATCTACCCTGTCGAAAGTTGGCATCAAATTATTCAAGGTTTCCAAGACAAGCAGCCTGAACTGCCTGTGGTGGTTGTTAAGGGAATTGGCGATGAACAGTTTGTGCGATCGCTTCTGGGGTCTTCTCCAGATATCAAAGTGACTGCCCCAGATGATATTGGCAAGTTAACTGCTATGATCGCCGGGGCAAATTTGATGTTGTCTACTGATAGTCCGGCACTACAACTGAGTGTTGCAGTCCAAACCTATACCATCGCCCTATTTGGGCCCACCGATCCAGCTAAATTGTTGCCGAAAAACGATAAATTCCTGGCCATTGCATCCCCCACGGGAAAAACAGCGGATGTTTCACCAAACGCAGTTTTAGAGAAAATCTGGGGTGGCTAAACCAGCAGTTTGTCCCAATTTCTGCAATTAGTCTATTGGATATCTAATGTAGTCATGCGTTTGTTGAATGACCGCAAAACCTGGTTGTGACAGCTAGATTTTGCGGTTATTTCAGTATTTAAAGAAGAATTCAGAATTCAGAATGGGCTAAACGCCCCGCTACCGCTAACAGAAGTTAGAATCAAGACGTTCTCTATGAGACGCTACGCTATCCACCAGTTGCTTAACCCTGTTCTGAATTCTGGCTCCTGACTCCTGAATTCTTATTAAAATATCTCAAAAAAAGCATCATCTAATTCATAACCCAGCATTTGAGCCATAGACTTTAACCGCGAGAGGCTAGGGATATCTTGCTGTTTGAGCCAATCACCTAAAATAAAGATTTTGTGCATCAAAAATATTTCTAAGGCTTCAGGATTGTACTGAATGCCATCTTGGGAACTGAACTGGTGTGGTACTAGCATGGCGGCATAACGAGCAAATTCTCCAGCTTTCCAATCTAGTAAAAATGCTAACCAGGGGTATTTGGCATCTAGGCGCACAAACCACAGCCGGATTTCTGGAATTTCTGAGAGTTCCCGTGGATCGCCAGGTTCGAGATCGTAATTGATATCAAAGCGTAGTTGCTGTTCATGGGATGCGGCCCCATCTTGCAGCATTTGTTCAATCACCGTTGAGGCAGGTGACAGATCCAGATTGTTAATGAAGTCATTATTGAGTGCGATCGCAATTGTCTTTGACTCAGCAGCCACTTTCTTTTTGCTCAACTTTAGGATCGACAATCTACAGTAGCAGCTTTCAGGGATTGACGCTACATTGACCCTTACTAGCACAAAGTATTTTTTACAAAGCAATTAGTATTTAGTGATACTAATTCTTTTTAAAATTGCATTTTATACTTACTATTCATCCGATTTACATAGTATGCCTTGAGAATCACACTACTTAGGAAAGCCAATGCCTGCCCCAAAGTGGACATTTACATCAATTTTAAGTTAAAGTTGTAATGAGTTTGTTTTAGATTAAGGTCTGACAAAGTAGCCATCAACAAGCAAGCAATAGGTCATTATTTAACCTCACCTGTTACTTCCGCAGCATCACAAGCCAAAACACAAGTACAGGTAGAACAATGGTGTGCAATATTATTGCATATATTAAATAACCAATAAAAATTGAAGTGGGAAAATTCCCTTAACAGTTAACAAGCTGTAATATGCAAAAACAAACAATTTCAACAAAACCAATTCGTTCTCTAGAAGATGCGCTAGATAGGTGTCAAATCTTGGGTATGCGCGTCAGTCGTCAGCGTCGCTTTATTCTGGAATTACTTTGGCAAGCAAATGAACATCTTTCTGCTAGAGAGATTTACGATCGCTTGAACCAAGAAGGTAAAGAGATCGGCCATACCTCTGTTTATCAAAATTTAGAAGCATTATCCAGTCAAGGCATTATTGAATGTATTGAGCGCTGTGATGGCCGTTTGTACGGCAATATAAGTGACTCTCACAGTCATATTAACTGTGTCGATACAAATCAAATTCTTGATGTTCATGTGGAACTACCAGAAGATTTGCTCCGCAAAATTGAAGAAGAAACAGGAGTGCGAATTACTGACTACAGTATTAACTTTGTTGGCTACCGTAACCCTGAAGAAGGGTAGGGAGCAGGTAGCAGGGAGCAGGGAGCAGGGACAAGGGGACAAGGGGACAAGAGTGAGAACTTGAAACAAGTCTTTCCCCAATTCCCAATTCCCAATGCCCAATGCCCTATTCCTCAATAGAATTATCGCCAAAAACTGTTTCATCATCGACATCATCATCATAGAAACCTACGGGTAAAATTGTGCCTTCGGAGCTTTCAATTAGCCCGCTCACAGGGGGTTTATTCCAATTTCTATCTGTGTTTGGCGTAATTTGGATGGTGTTTAAAAAGGGTTGTTGCGATGAGCGCAAATTTTTCAGTCTTTGAAACGACTCTTTAGAGAAAAAAGCACCATTATCAGCAGCTAATTTTTTGCCAGCCTCAGTAAGGATGGCATCAAAGAAGCAAGCTTTGGTGAGATCGGCCGAATTAAGATTTGCTCCGGTAAGGTTAGCTTGTTGAAGATTTGCACCTGTCAAGTTTGCCTGTTCGAGGTTTACGTCTGTAAGGTTAGCTTGTTGAAGGTTTGCACCTGTCAGATTAGCCTGTTGCAAATTGGCTCCAGCCAAATTAGTTCCAATTAACTCCGCATTGGATAAGTTTGTCTGCTCAAGATTTACCCCAGTTAACATTACTTGCAACAAAGAGGCTCCCGATAAATTGAGTCCAGCCAGAGACTTGATTCGGGTTGCAAAGGCACTTTTGTGAAGAACGTTTGTTCTAGCAATTAGCGCACTTAAAGCTTCTGGATTGAATTCTGTTAAATTGAGCGGATTCCCACAAGGCCAAAAAGGAATTTTGGTTTCTCGATAGCAAGCACAAAGCAATAAAAATACATTCAATCCCACCGCAGCATTGACTTGCTCAACATTCACGGGGTTTTGTAGTGTGTGGAAATGAGTCCAAGCTTTATGGGCTATCCCTTCGTCTAACCAATAGCCTTGACAGTAAGCACGCCAGAAAGACAAAAGACGTTGAAATAAAACTTCAAAAGAAAACTTGTGCTTTTGTTCGCGGCGTAAAATTGCGATCGCCAATTCTTCAATTTCCTGGCTCAGTATCCCATAACCTAGTAAATTATAAATATGCTGGGCAACGCTACTGGGAGAATCTACTACAAAAGTGAGAGAACCATAAGCCTCATTTTGACACTGAGTTAATAATTTCAACTCAGCAGTCACAGCTTTAGCACAAAGAAATTCTCCTAACTTAATATGCGAAAACTCAATTAAACTAGTTTTTTCTGGGCTTTCTAAGTCCCGAATTTTAAAATAAAATCCTGGTAGAGTGTTAAATTCACCAGCCAAATTAATTTGATGACGTTGTGAGTGTAAAATTTTCAGAGCGATCGCTTGCATTTGATCGAGTAAATCTTGGGGATGACGATTAGCAAGTAAATTAGCGATCGCTTCTGGAGTCCGGTGGATATGAGCCGATCCTGAGCGCAGCAGCATCGTTTTAATCCCACCAGTTAGCGGATAACCCAACAACCATCGACTTAAGCGGTGATAAATTTCCCATAGTACAGAAGACTTTGGGGTATTAACAGCTAGTTGTAATACTTCATCATTTAGCAGTCCTTCGCGGTGTAAAATCCCCAATAAATGCAACATTAGGGGTTGACGAACAAGGGTAGATAATTCTGAAAACCTTGATTGGCTGGCAAATAAGCCTGACTGTTTTAAGAATGTAAAGAAATTTTGAGCGATCGCCAACGATTGTACTTTTGCCCACTGCTGAAACCATTGTTTGAATTCGTCCACATCCAACGGTTGAATGATAATTCGCTTCAATGATAGGGGGATCTCTGGGGCGATTTCCTGTAATGTTGTTGAGCGGCTCGTTAACACAATTTTGTGTCTATGTTGAGATTGGAAGTTCAGTAGTTGCTGAACAAAAATTGCTTTTGCCCTTACACCATAAGCAGAAGGGGGCAGTTCATCCAAACCATCCAGCAGCAACAGACAAGGAATATTTTCTTGCTCTAACCAGGTTGAAAGATTAACATCAAAAGCAGAATTTAGAGTTTCGATTAAAGTTTTGCCATATTTTACATCCCTTAACCTAATTACTATAGGCATCCAAATAGGGTAAACTTCTTGCGCTATCTCTGCTGCCCAAAGTTGGCAAAAACTGGTTTTTCCAAAACCAGGTTCCGACTCAATGACAGCGATCGTTTCTAAATCAGCTAGCTGTTGCTGCGCCCATGTTTTTAAATCAACTGACTTAACAGCTTTTTTATCCACATCAGAAATACTTTCCTCTATTGGTAAGCCTTTTTGTGGCACATAGATATCCTTGAGGGTAAAGGATTCTATAAGTAAAGGCATACTGAGGTTTTTAATCAAACTTGCACGGTAGTGTTCTCGGTGCAAGTCAATTTTCTCACCAACTGTAGCACCAGCTTCTGGAGCGATAAAACTGGGGGCTAATGAAATTCCCAAACGGAAAAACTTTTGCAGTTGGGCTAAAGGGGCAGCATTTTCAGTAACCACTACGAGTATGTCACCAGGAAGTGAGTGAACTAAACGCTGTGTTAAGAGTTTAGCTTCATATTCTTCTGCACCATTGGCAACAAACCAAGCGATGACAGCATGATTTATTTGTTGCACTAGTAAAGAATCTGCAACCAGAGACAGTGCTTGTTCCGCTTGTGTATCAGTTAATTTACCTGGGCTGAGAGTTTTCAGCAATCCTTGCAGTTGCGAATCTTGGAGGATGAGTTTACCAACGTCTTCTTTAAGTACTTGCGCTTGGATTGGTATACTTGCCCGATCTAACCACGGTCTTTTTAGGCTTGCTTCCTGCTCTAGAATTGCTTGCAAAGCCTGGAGATAGGCAATTTGAAACGCTAGCCATGTGCCCTCATTACGTTTTAACGGTTTTTTCTGGCTGAGGCTACGCAACAGGTTTTGTGTTAACTGCGAAATCAGACTGATTTCTTCCCAAACAATCCCTAAAGGCAGTTCTAAAACCTCAACCAAGGTACAGATATCAAAAGGCATGAGGCTTTTGACTTCCATATCCTGAACAATTCGGTAGGCAATACCTGCCAATTGCCCCGCCGAAAATCCTCTGATTTGATTGATTGCGATATAGCGTTCCGCTAACCAGTTCCGAATACTCAAGTTCATTTAATTACACAGTGACAGCTGCTTATGGCAATTATGATCGATTTATTCAGTTTGCAAAAACAGGTAACAATAGGTGGAGACAAAGTTTTGTATCAAAGCTGTTTTCTGATTGGTAAAAAACAGTGCTTGTGTAATTGAGTAGACTATGAGCGATCGCCCTTTAAAATTATTGTTATTCGACCAAGACCCAATTTTTCGTTTGGGATTACGGGTAGCTTTGGAAGCAATTCCTAACCTGGAAGTAACAGGAGTAGTAGAAAGTGATACCACTGCCTTGCAGATTTTAGCAGAAATTGCCCAAGAAGACCCTAAACAGGTGAATTTGGTCGTTTTGGAATTCGGTAATGGTCGCTCCATCACCAGCCAGCAGCTAGGTTTACAATTCTGTCGGCAACTCAAAGCCTTATATCCCAACCTGCCAATTCTGCTTCTTAGTTCTGTGCAAGAACAAGGACTGCTATTAGCGGCCAAATCTATTGGTGTAAATGGCTACTGCCCCAAGGGTGCACCACTTCCTGAGTTAGTCGCTGCCATGCAAGAAGTTGCAGATGGTGGTGAATATTGGTTTCGAAACACGGAAGCGATCGCAACTCCTCACTCCTCACTCCCTATTAGAGATGCGATTAATCGCGTCTCTCCCAACTCCCCACTCCCTTTTTATAGACAGCGAAATAATTTACGTTTGTCAGGAATTGCTTACATTGACGTTACCCTAGCCGTAGTCACAGCACAATTACAAGTTCCTGGATTACCAGTATTAGATCGGGCAGTTTTAGCTGGACAGAGGCGAGAACTGCTAGCGGCTCGTTGGTTGTTAAATCGGTTGTTAGTTTCATCACAAGAAAGGCAAGAGGAAGATATTCCGGTTGCTGATGAGCCACCTCTTACCCCTTCATTGAGTAGTGCTATTCAGCCACGGCAAACTGTTTTACCTTTACTTAGTCTGGGAACAGTACAATTTAACTTGTTTGCATCTTGCGTTACCAAACTTCAATTCCCTTTACGAAATGTCACAGATTTACCTTTAGAAATTGATATCTTTCGTGAAGATAAAAAGCGGGAATTGCTTTATCTTATCCTGCAAAAATTGACTGAACAATTGGATGAATTGCGTGCTTCTCAACTTGATGTAAATCAATTGTATGAGGTAAAAAATATATTATTGCGCGATTTATGGCAAGCAGCGATTACAGATTTTTTTGGAAAATTTTCTCAAATAAAAATAGGAAATCAAAATATAGGAATTGTTAATTTTTTGCTGCAAAATATAGAAGTTGTGCAAAGAGATATTCTCAACAAGATTCCGCTAGTTTTTGAGTTATATTCTTATCTAATTTTTCAAACAGAATTGAGAATTGATAATACGTCATATCCTGTATTAGGGACTGAAGCGAAGTCGCAAGCATTAATGATTTTAGAGAACTTGTTGATTCAGGTAGCGAATGGAGTAGTGCAACCACTGTTAAATTCTTTAGCAGATGTGGAAATCATGAAGCAAAATTTATATGGCAGACAATTTATTTCCACCAGAGAGATTGAACGTTTTAGAAATGATTTATCGTGGAAGTATCGTCTAATTAATTATATAGAGGAGCCAAAAGCAGTTTTTGAAAGTCGCTACGATCTATTTGTTATTGCTCCTCGTGGTATTGCCAAAACTTCAGTTTATGCTCCTCGGAATCAGGAGTTAGCAAAACTTTCTAATATTCCTTTAATAGTAACTTTACTTTTAGAATTTAGTGATGCGATCACACCGCGTTTAAAATCACTATTATCTTTTTTAGGTAGCGGTATAGTCTTCATCCTTACCCAAATAATTGGTCGTGGTTTAGGTTTAATCGGTCGTGGTATTCTTCAAGGTATTGGTAGCGTTTCGTTACTAGAAAAGAATCTGAGACGCAATAGCGATCGCACTAAGTGAAGAAGGAAGGGGGCAGGGGAGCAAGGGGGACAAGGGGGCAAGAGGTGAGAACTTGAAACAAGTACTTTCCCCTTGTCCCCAATTCTCCTTGTCCCCAATTCTCCTTGTTCCCAATGACCAATGACAAATGACAAATGACAAATGACAAATGACAAATGACAAATGACTTTATCGGACTAGCAATTTCTTATATTTACGCGATTAGTTTGCTTGTGATTGGCGAGGGACTGCGTAGGCTGTTTGGTGTAAAGCCGGATTTGACCCGCAAGGTAATCCATATTGGTGCAGGGATGTGGGTTTTCGGTGTCCTGCTATTGTTTAATCGCTGGGAAATCGGAATTATACCTTTTGCCACCTTTATAGGGCTTAACTACCTGTTCTACCGCTACCGATTCATTGGGGCAATGGATACTCAGGATAGCTCACCTGGTACAGTTTATTTCGCTATCTCAGTGACATTGCTTTTCGGGCTACTGTGGCGACCAGACGGGCCAGTAGATAGCGTTGCGATCGCTGTTGCTGGGATAATGGCGATGACCTGGGGTGATGCACTAGCAGCATTAATCGGTAGACGCTTCGGGCAGCATAAATACCAAGTAGGAAATTCAGTGCGTTCCTGGGAAGGTTCGGCAGCAATGTTTGTGGCGAGTACGGTAGTGATTTTCTTGGTGCTGTTGCTGCTACCTGGTTCATCACTGAGTCCTCTAGGAACGCCTTTAGGTTTTGGGTTAGCATTGTTGACGGCGGTGGTAGCTGCTACTTTCGCCACCCTAGTAGAGGCAGTCTCACCCCACGGCACAGATAACCTCAGTGTGCCTTTAGTCACGGCTGGCGTAGTGTGGGTAATAAAACAAAATCTTCACCTGTTCTCTTAAAATTTTCAAAATTCCGTGTTCAAAGGTGCAACTTCCGCCTTCAAAGGTGCAACTTCCGTGTTCAGAGGTGCAACTTCCGAGTTCAGAGGTTCAACTTCCGTGTTCAAAGGTGCAACTTCCGTGTTCAGAGGCTCAACTTCCGTGTTCAGAGGCTCAACTTTCGAGTTCAGAGGTGCAACTTCCGTGTTCAGAGGCTCAACTTCCGAGTTCAAAGGCTCAACTTCCGAGTTCAGAGCTAGTAATGAATACAAAACTCACCTTGACAGCGCCACTTTGCATTCATAAATTCCAATTGCGGCGGAAATGGAAGAAACCTTCTAAAAACTCTTGCCAAGCAATATCTCTATTTAACTTCTGCTTACTCCACTCTCTTCCAGCTTGTTCCAAAATTTCTGAGAAACTGGGATAGACAGGAGATAGATTTGCTAAATCTTTGACTTTAATTTTTTGGGACATTGCTAAGGCAATCAAATTAATCAATTCTCCAGCTTCTGCCCCTAATATCGAAGCTCCCACAATTTCGCCATTGCGTAGCACAATTAATTTACACATACCAGTGGTTTCGTCCCGAAGTTGCGCTGCTGCCACTGTTTTAAAATATTGACGCAAAACTAAAACTTCATCTCGACTAAATAGACGTTTTGCCTGTGCCTCTGTCAAACCCACTTGCGCCACCATCGGCACAGAAAACATTGCCCAAGGAATAGAGCGATAATTTACTCGTAATCTGGGGAAAAAGAGTGCATTTTTTAGGGCAATTTTTGCTTCATAATTAGCGATATTGGCAAAGTCGTAACCACCAATTACATCACCACAAGCGTAAATGCGGTGGTTAGTGGTTTGTAGTTTATCATTTACCACTAAACTACGCTGATGCCATTTCACGCCTACCGTTGCCAAATTTAGGGATTCAATATTCGGCTGTTGTCCAGTCGCCACTAAAATTTCATCAGTTTCAATGGCTTTATCTCCTGCTTGAATCCACTTTTTATCCTCAATTAGCCTCACCTGAGTTACTGGTTTATCGGTGAGGACGCGCACACCTTCGACTTCCAACTGTGCCTGAAGCAATATGGCTATTTCATGGTCAATATGGGAGAGAACATAAGGATGCTTGACTACTAGCGTCACACTGCAACCAAATCGCGCTAAAGTTTGAGCAATTTCAATGCTTTGAGGAGTTCCACCGATAATTACCCAATTTTTGGGTAATGTCTCTCCCTGTAAAGATTGCCAAATATTAGAAAGGGTTAGATAGCCAGTACCTTGCAATCCCTCAATCTCTGGAATTTCTGGACGCGAACCACTCGCTAGCAAATAAGTACGGGCGTGTAATAGGCGATTGTTAACGGCAAAAGCCAGTTGGGGCGAAGATTGAAATTGACCACTGCCAACAATCACATCTACCCCCAGCGCGGCTAGGACGGCGGGAGAATGCTGTTCTTTGAGATTTGCGGCGACGCATTGAGCATACAGCATCGCTTCTTGCCATGCCATAGATATGTGGCATTCTTCTGAAATATCAGTCTTTGTGGCATGAATACCAAAACTAGCGGCATCATTCAACTTCTGCGCCAGTTTACCGATTTCGGTAAGAGCATGGTGATGAGTAAACCCATAGTCTACTTTAGGTTCCACCAAGGCAACCGTAGCACGTAGTTGGGTTGCAGCAAGAGCAGCGTAGTATCCAGCAAGACTGCCGCCAATAATTACAACATCGTAGTCAATTGTCATTTGTCATTTGTCATTTGTCATTGGGCATGGGGCATGGGGAATTGGGAATTGGGAAGAGGACTTGGGGACAAGGAGAAAGACTTGTTTCAAGTTCTCACCTCTTGTCCCCTTGTCCCCTTGTCCCCCTGCCTCCCCTGCTCCCCCTGCCTCCCCTACTTCCCACTCAGCGCTGTTAGTAAGCGTTGGTTATCAGACTCTTCACGTACAGCAACCCGGAAAAAGCGATCGCCTAATTCTTTAAAACTAAGGCAATCACGGATTAAAATCTGGTGATACTTGAGTAATTGGTGCTGTAACTGCGAAGTCGACTCTTGAGACTCAACCAGTAAAAAGTTAGCAGCACTTGCTTGGGGTTGCAATCCCGGTATTTCAGCCAAACCCTGAAAGAGTTGGTTTCGTGCAGGTGGTAGCCATGCCCAGGTTTGCTGCTGAAACTCTGTATCCTGGAGGGCTGCAATTGCTGCTGCCGCCGCTAGAGTGTTTACGGGCCAGGGGTCACGCCATTGCTGCCATTTAGCTAGGCAGTCGGGGTGGGCGATCGCATATCCCAATCGCAATCCGGGGAGACTGTAAAATTTGGTTAGCGATCGCAATATTACTAAATTCGGATATTCCTGCACCACCGGAATTAGGCTTTGTTCCTCATTAGGCGGCACAAAATCCATAAATGCTTCATCCACCACAACCAAAGCAAATTGCTCCAGGTAGGGCAAAATAGAGTCCCGTGAAAATATCTTTCCGGTTGGGTTGTGGGGATTATTCAGCAATAATCCTTTGTCCTTTGTCCTTTGTCCTTTGTCAATGAATAATGACCAATGACCAGTGATTAATGACAAAGGACACTCCAGCACATTAGCGTTATACGCTGCCAAGGTTCGGTAATAGTCACCAAAGGCTGGAGTGATTAAAGTTGTCGCGGCTAATTGAGCCAATTCCCTACCTATTAAAGTGAGTAATTCTGCGGAGCCGTTACCCGGCAGAATCCACTCAGGAGGCAGTTGATGGAAGTGACTGAGAGCTAGTCTCAGTTCACTATAGTTTGGATCTGGATAGTGCTTAAGATTACCAAGTTGGGACAGTATAGCAGCGATCGCGCTGTTTGGAGGCCCCAACGGGCTGATGCTAGCAGAAAAATCCAGAATAGCATCAGGGGGACAGCCAGCCAGTGCTGCTGCCCAGGCTAAATTCCCCCCGTGTGCAGGTTGCCGCATTAAAAAAGGGTTCCCGAAGACAGAACCTATGCTTTTGGGGGTGCTACCTTTTCTCTAAACAGTTTGCCTGCGGAGAAAGCAGGAACTCTCGTTGCGGGAATTTCCATTTTCTCATTTGTTTTCGGGTTGCGACCTTCGCGGGCTTTACGTTCGCGTGATTCAAATGAGCCAAATCCCACCAATGTCACCTTATCACCAGAGGAAACTGCTTCAATAATCGTTTCCAAAGCGGCAGTTAAGACTGCATCCGCTTGTTTTTTGGTAACACTAGCTTTTTCAGCTACGGCATCAACTAATTCACCTTTGTTCATGTCAAACTCCTGAAGGTTTACTTGAGATTCTTTACGGATGCACCCTGGTACACCTGTACTGAAATCTTTGTTAGCGGGAATACAAAAATCATCCTTTGGGAGTATGTTTACTCAAAACGGCTGTACATCCCATCGGCTCGACTTTTCAATGAATCATTCTAAAGCGTTGTAGCCTGATGTGGATAGATGAAACCATTAATTTATATAGATTTCAGGATTTTTTGTAGTTTTAGGGTAGTTGTTTCACTAAAAACCACCCCAAAAGTAGGAAAAAATACCTAGTAAATCCCGCAATCGCCAAGAAAACAGGGGAGTGAGGAGGTGGGAGATGGTGAGGATTTGTTGGGATTAATTACCGATGTTGAAGAGTTATTGCTGAGATTAACCAATTTTTATGGAAATCAAAGACTCATGTTCCCGATTTCTCTAAAAAGTCGGGTATTTTGCTTACTTTTCATATCATCTGAAAAATCCAACACGAAATTTAACCCCCTAGCGAGCTTTTTTAGTAGGGAAGGGGGAAAAATTAAAGCGTCTCCCCTACAAGGCTATTCATTAGTTACATCTTTCTTAACATTTGTTAGCGATCGCTGGGACAATTTGTTCTAGTGCGTCCATTACGCAAGAAGATCCCCGACTTCTTTAAGAAGTCGGGGATCTGAGCCTTTGCCAAATGTAACTTACCTACTTTTTATCTTTATTGCCTACCGGGAAGCTTCAACCCTCGACGTTCAAGGATTTGCCGAACTTCTGGGCTGGGATTGTAGTTATAACCATAAGAGGAGTTTTCAGAGTCATCCATAATTTGAGGTGTGAGTAATACAATCACCTCATTGCGCTGGTTGGATCTATTTGTTTTTCTAAACAGCGCACCAATCAGTGGAAGATCGCCCAAAATAGGAATCTTGGAAATACTTGTTCGGTCTTGGTCTTGAATAATCCCTGAGAGAATTAGTGTCTGACCATCTCGTAAGCGAATTAAGCCAGAAGTAAGGGAACGCTCAGAGACTAAAACAATTTGTCCATTTCCTGTATTTTGTGAGCCTGTGGGAGCGCTGACAGTAGGAGCAACCGATAGAGAAACGAACCCATTATCGTCAATCCGGTCAATTTTCACACTTAAGGTTAAGCCAACTTTTTGTTTTTCAATTGTTCTTTCTGTCCTAGAACCACCAGAAGTATCCGTTGTTTGGAGAGTTATATTTCCCACTACTTCCTGAGTCAGATTGACAAGAGCCTGTTGACCTTCTTGGACAATTAAAGTTGGGTCAGTCAAAATCTTGGCATTGCCATTTGTAACTTGAGCTTGCAAACTACTGAGAAGACGTTTAGGAAATTGGTATAGAGAAGGCAAACTAAATGTAGATGTTGCACGAGTGCCTGGTGCATAGGTACTAGTTTGTCTTCCAGTTACGGGGTCAGTAGTAATCGTTACCGTGTCTGGTGTTCCTGGAGTGAAATCTGAAAGGCCAGGGGTCGTTGGATTGCCATTTGCGGGAGAAATAGGTTGGAGGAAGGTCGCATCACCTGGAATTTCTTGTACAACTTGGCCATCTCGTATAACTCTCAAGCCAGAACCTCCATTTGGCACCGTGAACGTACCATTTTGGTTAAGTAAAGGCTCGCCTGTGATTGGATTGGTAATAGTAGGTGTACTAGTCACACTGTTTGCTACTTCAGAACTAGTAGCTGGTCTGGAACCACCGAAATTAAGAGACGCTGCACCACCATCATTGCTGAAGTAGTTGTTGCCAATCCCAAAAGAGAAGCTAGTGTTGTAGTCCTGAGTGTTATTGAGATTAACATCGATAATCTTGACGTTAACTACCACTTGACGACGGCGAATATCAAGCTGAGTTAGTTGAGCCATTGCCATCTGAACTAGCTTGGGAGGCCCAATCAAGGTTAAAGAATTAGTGCGTTCATCTCCTAATGCCTGTAAACCTCTCAGTAATGGGTTAGAATCTTTGAAATCAACGCGTTGAGTTTCAACCTTGGTTTCTGTAGTTGTCTGAGCTTGTGTGATGGGAGCAGATGCATTCCCAACAGCTACAGCACTAACACTGGTGACTTGTCGTTCGCGGCTGATGGCACTTTCTGCCCCCAAGCCAACCAAAAAGTTGATGGCGACTCCCACCGTGACCTGATTGAGTCGCAGGTTACGCATAACCATGTCACGGGTGGAATTAGGTAGTTTAGGCCCCACAAAAACTGTGCGATTACTGCGGTTAGCTTCTAAACCACTCAAACGCAAGACGTAGTTGAACACATCTTGCACTGGCTCGTTTTCTATATCTAAAGAGATGGTTTGAGAAGTTGCTTGTGCAGCAGCACCTGGTTGACCTCCACCACCTTGCTCACCTCCGATATAAGCCAGGTTTAAATTAGCAGCACGAGCAAGCAATGACAAAACCTCACGCACCGGCGCATCTCGCAATACTAAGCGGGGTACACGTTCCTGAGTTCCTAAGTCAATGGTGCTAGGAGAAGCATCAGTGGCGGAAACAGCAATATCTCCTACCGGTGGGGCGACGGCTCTGGGTAAAAAAGGTGGAGCCTGGCTTAGGGGTTGGCCAGGCCCTGCGGCTTGTGCAGGTTGTCCGTCAATGGTGACTTCTGGGTTGGGAACAAGAACACCTGAATTTTGACCAGATTTGGCTGGAGTTGTAGCAGGCGGTGCTGTGGGTGTTGGCACTGTTGGCGTTGGTGCTGATGCTATAGTGCCTGCCGAAGGGCTAAAGCTGAGTGTAATTCCATTTTGCGATCGCACCACGGGTTGACTGCTAGGTATATTGCTGCTGCCAGTTACCGTTACCCGAATGCTGTTGGCATCAAGCTGGCTAACCTCGACAGATGCAATTCCTGGTGCTGGGCTATCTTGACGAAAACTATTACCTTGTGGTAATCGTAATTGAGTATTGATAATATCTGCAACTAAAGCCTTACCTCTTTTTGTCGTGAAAACTTGGGGGCGCGAGCCTGAAGAAGTTTTCAAAGCAACACTAATTCCACCATTAACTGGATTTAACTGGACATTAGTAACTTGACTAATTTGTGCCCAAACTGGTTGAGCTGCCAAAAATACAAAAGCGGCAGTACCTAATATAAAACTATTACCGTGAAGCTGTTTCACAGTTCATTCCTCACCTAATAAAACCTTGTTTACAAACAATTTTGAGTAGTTCGTTAAAAGTAAGAAGTTATGAATGAATAGTTAGGAATGATAACTCCTAACTCACAATTCACAATTCATAACTACTAATTCAAAACTCTTAACTACTCATTCCTAACTACTTTTTCGGGGTAGCTTTAGCTGCGGCAGCAGCTTTAGCTGCTATTTCTTCAGGACTAAGCGGCATCAATACCTGTAACTGGAATGACGTATTAATCGCTACTGGCCCAACCTGTACCGGTGTTTTGTCTAATGGGGATCTTGATTCTAATGGAGCCAAAGTTGCTTGATAATCTTTAATTATTAACAAAGGCTGTAATCGCTCAATGTTACGAATTATCGATTGTGTTTGCTCATAAGTTCCTGTAATTTCGGCATTGATAGTGCTGCGTTGCAGCTTGCCGTCAACCTTTAGTCCTAGAGATCCATCAGTAATCGGTTCTGGTTTTTGGGAAACTGGCACAAATTTCTTCAGTTTGGCTCTGACTGCATTAATAGAAGTTGGAGTATTGCCAGACTCAACTAAGCGGTTCATATCTAACAACAATGTGTCTAAGGTTTTCTCGTTAGCAAATAAACCTAAAACCTGAACTTTTTGCTGTTTAGCCTGTGCTAGTTCCTCTTTAACTTTTTCAATCTGTTTGATATTGGCTTTTTTTTGCTCAATTTGCCCTTGCAGTTCAGAGCTTTTTGCTTGCTGCTGCTGATAGCTTTCCCAAGCTGGCATCAGCAGGTTTAACAATATATAACCTGCTCCCGCTAAACCAATTACCCCTACCAAGATGCCAATGATTTTTGGCGTGAAGGCAATACCAAATAGCACAGGGGACGCTGGCGTTGCCTGATCGAATTCCCCACCTTGTTCAGCAAAATTTAAATCATCACTCAGCGTCATTTTGGAATGACTCCTGTTTGTTGCATACTACGAATTCGAGTTACTAACCCCACTGTGCCTTTTTTTTCCAACTCCCGGATTAATTCCGAAGCTGGAACGTCACTCATACCAGATTGGATAGTGTATTTAACTACTTGTGGAGGCTTAATTGTTACACCACTAGGAGGTTGAGCTGCACCTGGTATTGAGGGAGCATCTACTAACGTTGCCGTTAGAATTCTGCTTTCTGTGGACTTCAAGAACCGAGACTGTTGTAAACTCAATAAGAAATCATTGACATCGTTAAAAGAACGAGCAAATCCAGTAATTTCTAATCCCCCCGAGGGATTGCTTGGAGGCAGCCCTTCAGCTACCGCAATTGGTGGGATTTGTCTGATGGTCTCGATTTGCACTGCCGTTGGGATGCGATCGCGCAAATCTTGTAGCATTGCTGACCAAGGTCGAATCTGGTCAAATACAGTTACTAAAGCTTGAGTTTCTCCTTTAACTGCACTCGTCTCGGCTTTGATTTTGTTCAGATTTCCTATTTCAGTATCTAATTTCTTGCTTTCCTGATCGAGTGTTGCTATTTGAGCATCTAATTCAACAATCTTCCCTTGCAACAAGAACCAACTAACTCCCAATAAAGCTGGAAGAACTATACCTACTGCAACTCCCACATACACTGGTGTCAAATTACCCGTAGGGAAGTTTAGGGATATTCCTCCTTTTCTCTCCGGCTTTTGCTGGTATGCTGGGCGATCTTTAAGAAAATTAACATCCAAACTGTACATTTTCTCACACCAAGTAGAAACAAATATTTATGGTTTGAGAATTCTCAAACAGCGTAACTATCAAAACAGACAATCCAAAATCTAAAATCGGTATTACACCTCCCGCATACCTAAACCAAGTACAATCGCCAAGCCAGAGCGTTGTACCTGTGGATATTTATCAGTGTCAACTTCTAACGACAAAGACCCAATTGGATCTATTTGGGTAGTTGGTAAGCTCAATCGTTGGGTAAAGAATTCATCTAGCTGTTGGAGTCCGCCTCCTGGCCCAGCTAATAAAATCTGCGCTACCTCCAAATTTTCACTTTGATTAAGGTAAAAATCGATTGAACGGCGCAGTTCATCCGTTAGTTCTCCCAATACTCTTAATATGGCTGCCATACCAGGATCGATTTCGGTAACACCGGTTTTCCCCCCATCTAGGGGAGTTGGGGGAATAATCATTCCGTGTAACAGTTCCATATCTCGTGATGTGGGTAAGCTCATTGCCCTTGCTAACGCAGTTTGCATTTGATAAGTGCCTATGGGCACTGTGCGCGAAAATTGCGGTACTCCGTTAACAATGATGGCGATTTCTGTACTGTCGAACTCTATATCAACTAGGACTGCTGCTTCTTGCGGCCCAAATTGTCGCAGTTGCTCACGAATAGTCCTAATCAGGGCAAAACTGTTAATTTCTAAAACATCAATTTGTAGTCCTGCCTGTTCGAATGTACTTATATAGGTATCCGTTATTTCCTTGCGAGTGGCTACTAGAAGTACATGTACTTTTTCAATGCCATCCTCATCTACAAAGTAGTCAAGTTTTTGATAATCTACATCAGCTTCTTCACGAGGATAGGGTAAATACAAACCTGCTTCATGGTTTAGCACCATTTCTCGCAGTTCTTTGTCATCTAACTCCGTTGGTACAGGTATAATCCGAACGATGGAATCTCGCCCTGGTACACCAGTGGCAACACGAGTAGTTTTGATTTTGCTTTCAGCTAGCGCCTGCTGGATTAATTGCGCCATTGCTGCGGGATCGGTGATTTGACCATCGGTAACTACGCCTTCTGGAACTGCTACCGATGTAAAGGTTTCTAGTTTCAAGCCTTGACGCTGTTTGCGTAGCTGAACTACATTTACCCGTTCGGGAGCAAGTTCAATGCCGACCCCTTTATTCGATTTGCCAAACAGACGATTGAATTTTTGTACCACAGTTGTGCCCGATGGACTGCTAAATTGAAAATTTAAATTTGTTGTGGATAGAAACGTAATATATTACGTCTCTACACGTAATTTATTTAGCCTATAATCTCGACAATTCTGTCTAAGCTTTTCACACTGATCAAGCGTAAAAATACTGGGAAAATGATTCAATTGCGAAAATTTAAACAACTTCTTGCTTTGGCACTGCTTGGCTTATTAACCAGTTGGATTGTAAGTTGCAGCACAGGTAATGTTAGTACAAATACAAAACAAGCTAATTCAGGAGGGTCAACTATTGAGTTTTGGACAATGCAACTCCAACCTCAATTTACCGACTACTTCAAAAACCTAATTGCAAATTTTGAATCACAAAATCCAGGTATAAAGATTAACTGGGTTGATGTGCCTTGGGCAGCTATGGAGAACAAAATTTTAACAGCTGTCTCAGCAAAAACGCCACCTGATGTAGTTAACCTCAATCCGGGTTTCGCTTCCCAACTGGCGGGTCGAAATGCCTGGTTAGATTTAGATACGAAAGTCTCAAACGATATACGTTCCTCCTATCTACCGAATATCTGGAAAGCCAGTACGCTTAATGGCAAGAGTTTTGGGTTTCCCTGGTATCTCACCACAAGGTTAACCATTTATAACACTGATTTATTAAAACAGGCAGGTATCAATAAGGTACCCGCAACCTACGCAGAATTAGCACAAGCAGCACAACAAATTAAAGATAAGACTGGCAAATATGCCTTTTTTGTAACTTTCGTACCGCAAGATTCCGGTGAAGTGCTGGAATCTTTCGTGCAAATGGGAGTCAGTCTAATAGATGCTGAGGGGAAAGCAGCGTTTAATTCAGCACAAGGTAAGGCAGCGTTTCAATACTGGGTAGATTTGTATAAAAAAGGGCTACTGCCTAAAGAGGCTTTAACACAAGGACATCGCCATGCGATCGATTTATATCAATCTGGAGAAACTGTGTTTCTAGCTTCTGGGCCAGAGTTTCTGAAAACGATCGCTAATAATGCCCCAAAAATCGCTCAAGCTACGGGAATAGCACCTCAACTCACTGGTGACACAGGTAAAAAAAATGTCGCGGTAATGAACATAGTTATTCCCCGCGACACGAAACAACCAGATGGCGCTGTGAAGTTTGCTTTATTTGTCACCAATGACGAAAATCAGTTAGCTTTTGCGAAAGCTGCAAATGTTTTACCTTCTACAGTCAAGGCATTGTCTGATAGTTACTTTAAAGATGTTCCAGCTAATGCTTCAACAATAGAAAAAGCGCGAGTTATGAGTGCTAAAGAACTACAAAAGGCAGAAATATTAACCCCTAATTTGAAGGATTTTAACAAACTGCAAAAGGCAATTTATGAGAATTTACAAGCAGCAATGTTAGGAGAGAAAAATGTAGATAAAGCTGTAGAAGATGCGGCGCAGGAGTGGAACAACAGATAAATTTGGGAATTGGAAATTGGGCATGGGCAAGAGGACTTGGGGACAAGGAGAATTGGGGACAAGGGGAAAGACTTGTTTCAAGTTCTCACCTCTTGTCCCCTGGCTCCCTGCCCCATTGCCTCTATAGCGATGGTATATTTTTTTATTTGGATGTCCCTTATCTCACTACTTACTCCCCATCTGTAAAAAATCACCTACTAGATAAAGGGAACCACATAAAACGATTAAATTGTCTGTGGTGGTTGAGATTGCGGCTTCTAGGGCTGTAAATAAATCTGGATGGATTTGGCGATCGCTTAATTTGGGACAGATGCTATAAGCTAGGTTTGCTAAGGAGTCTAGATCGGCAGAGGTTCTACCTGGCCAGGATTCTACTGGTATTGGTACTAAAAAAAGGCGATCGCCGGGGCGCAGTAGGGCGGCAAAAATATCAGCATGATCCTTATCGGAAAACATTCCCATAACCCAAGTGATGGGCTTGGGATTAACAGCGTCTAAGCTATCAACATACTGACGAAGAACTTGGGCGGCGGCAGTATTATGAGCGCCATCAAGTAATATTTTATGGTTGTTCCACGTAGCCCACTGCATCCGCCCTGGCCATTGAGTTTTTGCCATGCCCTTAATTATGGCTTCTTCAGAAATCTGCCAACCCTGTTGTTGGAGAATTTCTAAAGCTGCTATTGCCAAAGCTGAATTTGCTAATTGAATTTGTCCGGCTAATGGCAAAGGATATTTAATTAATTGAGAGTTTTGAAGTGTTTGATATTCTGCCCATCCTGTAGCGATTTGACGGGCAGGTTGAGGCGTAAAAATTGGACATTCTAATTCTAAAGCGCGCGATCGCACAACTTCTTCTGCATCTGGCGGCAATTGCCCAACTACAACGGGACATCCAGGTTTGAGAATACCTGCTTTTTCTCTAGCAATATCCGCGACGGTGGGGCCAAGTTGCTGCCAATGTTCTCGACTGATGGAAGTGATGATAGTAACTATGGGTTCCAAGCAGACATTGGTAGCATCTAAGCGCCCTCCTAGTCCGACTTCTACCACAGCCACATCTACTTGCTGCTGGGCAAAATATAACCAAGCAGCCGCCGTAATTACTTCAAACTGAGTTGCCGATTCGTCTTCAGGACGAATCACTCCTTGAACTTTTTCTAATAATTGGCTCAATTCCTCAGAAGAAATTGGCTGTTCATTCAGACAAATACGTTCTGTCCAATCGACTAAATGCGGTGAAGTGTAGCGTCCTGTACGATAACCAGCCTCAGTAAGTACGGAGGAAAGATAGGCACAGACGGAACCTTTGCCATTAGTGCCAGCAACATGAATTACCGGGACTTGCTGATGAGGATTGCCGAGATTTGCCAATAAGTTGACAATGCGATCGAGTCCCAGATGGACACCAAAGCGTTGAAGAGGTTGTATTACAGAATCGATATTCAAAGAAGGGGAGTGGGGAGTGGGGAGTAGGGAATGGGGGCAGGGGAAGCAGGGGGAGAAGAACTATTATTATTGTTCAATGCCCCATGCCTTATGCCCCATGCCCAATTAATGAATTTAGGCTTCCCGATCCAAAAAGCCTTGAATTTGTCTTAAAGCCGCAGCGCCAATATTAAACACTGCCCAGCTAGCAGCAATGACAACTGGTGCTAAAACGATCGCTATCCGGTAATCGATATCCATATCTAGAACCCCTCTCTTAAGTAGAAATTAAAGTTTTGTCAACTGCTCTCATTTTTATTTTTAGCTGAAGTGGGTAACTTTTCCCAACATATATGTAAAGAATGTTTAAATTATTGGGAATTGGGAATTGGGAATTGGGCATTTGCAAGAATATTAGTATTGCCCAGTCCCTAATCCCTAACCCGGATTTCTCACGCATAGTGTAGGCAGAGGAGTGTGGGGGGTAAGACTTCTTCCCCCCACACTCCCCACACTTCCCACACCTCCCACACCCCTTGGATTTCTCACTTGTGAGAAATAAAGCCAATATCAGTCCCTTTCCCAGCATGAACTAAAGCTAACTTTTGGTAACGTTTAGCGTGTTCAATTAGTTCTGCGGCTTCAGCTTCTGTTAATTGTCGTAACACTTTGCCTGGAACACCTACAACTAGTGACAAAGGCGGTATATTTTTAGTTACGACTGCGCCAGCACCAATAATGCTACCAGCACCCACTCGTACCCCGTCTAAAATAACCGCACCAATGCCAATCAAACTTCCACGCTCAATGTAAGCGGAATGTACCACAGCGCGATGCCCTACGGTAACATGATCTTCTAAAATTGTCGGAAAACCAGGATCGCCATGTAGAATTGCACCATCTTGAATATTTGTGCATTCGCCAATTTCAATTCGTTCTACATCTGCTCTAACTACTGCTCCATACCAAATGCTCACCCCTGCTGCTATATTTACCGAACCCATAACAACAGCATTGGCTGCGATGAAAGCAGCTTGAGAAAAATCAGGAGATGTCCAGTAAGAAGCGGTAGACACGATAGAATATGAATAATGGTACCAAGGAACACTGGAGAAACTCCAACCTTTGAGGCTGGTTGCACGACCAGGATATCACAGCGTCAAGCCTCTACGCTGAGTAAAACACTAGTGAACAATGTTATTGCCGCAACTCTGTGTCTGTGCAGCAGTCAACAAGTAACCCAAAGTGGTAGAGCCGCAGTGTATAATCCAATACGCTGGTGCTGGTGAAGACAAAATTATGTTTGTACGCACTTCATGATGAATCCAGGCTTTCAGTACCCGATGTTTGGGCCGGAAATACAGTGTCCCCATTGTCGCCAGACTATTCCGGCGCTGACATTAACAGATACCTATTTGTGTCCGCGTCATGGCGCTTTTGAAGCTAATCCTCAAAATGGAGAGTTAATCCATTTGCAATCAGGCCGTCATTGGCGGAGGTGGAATAATGACTGGTATAGGCAGCATACTCATCCCGATGGTATTCGGTTTGAAATTCACGAAGCATTAGATAAGCTCTATACCCAAGGTTATCGAGCCACAAAAGTGATTATTGCTCACCGCTATCAGGAATTGATGAGTGGCTATTTAGAACGCAGTACACCTTGGCGTTCTGGACAACCAGAAGTTACGGCTGCTCGACTATACGGCTTACCGGTAGAGTTTAGCCCCGATACCTCAGAAGATCCCTGTTGGGAAGTGATTAATTTTGACTTGGAAAAAGAGCCTGGTGTCCCTGTACGCTACCCTTATTTCAGGTTGTTTGAGTAATGATCATTTGTCATTAGTCATTTGTCATTAGTCATTTGTCATTGGTCATTGGTCATTAGTGAATCAGGGATTACCAAGAAAAAAATTATCCAATCTTGTGGGGTGGACATCTTGTCCGCCCTTGGTTATGGGTGGGCGAGACGCTCTGAATTGATACTTACGAGCGGGCTGCACCAATGGCGGAAACCACTGCTCATAGTTCTCTCGTCCCCATAAGAAGAATTGGATTTAGTTAAAAGTGCCTAAACAAAGGACAAAGGACAAGTGACAAATTATGCACCACGCTTCTATTCGGACTGCGAATATTCATCGAGCGATCGCTTTCTACGAACATTTAGGATTTACAATTTCGGAACGCTTTACTACAGGCTACACGCTAGCTTGCTGGATGGAAGGATTGGGCGGCAGAATTGAACTGATCCAAATTCCTGAGCCAAAGCCAGCCCCAGATGCCTTTGCTGACGAGCATTATGTGGGGTATTATCATCTCTCGTTCGATTTAACTGAGATTACACCAGATTTACCTAGCTGGTTGACTAATTTACAAGAACGTGTTTTAACTGCGGCGACTGAGAGTCAAACCGAAGAATTACAACCGTTAAAGGTACTTTTAGAACCGACACAACAGCAAATAGGCGATCGCATTTACGAAGTAGCTTTCATCGCTGATACTGATGGCTTACCTCTGGAATTCATTCGGGTTCTACCAAAATTGCCATAATTTAGCTTTTTTATTACCTTTATTGCTAATATATTGTTTTTCTGTATTGTTGCCGAGGTAACAGATTTTTTTGCCATATTTAACTATGGTCACTCACCAAAATAATTATGTAAATTAATTTACAGGTATATTTCCTAAGTACATGTATGGATTGTCTAGATTTTATAAATACTTCTTGCCGTTATTAATTTTAAGCTTATGGCTAGTAGCGGTTTTTTTGTTGAGCGATCAACCTGCTAATAGTCAACATACAGCCATATCTAACAAAGAAAAATCCCAGTCAACCTTGCTAGCAAAAAGAATAATGCCCTCAACACTGACAGAAAACGTCCATAAGACAGTGCTGGAGAATGGTCTAACTGTCCTAACAAAGGAAGTGCATACTGCGCCAGTGGTGACGGTGCAGGTGTGGTACAAGGTTGGCTCACGCAACGAAGAACCAGGGGTGAATGGCATTGCCCACCAATTGGAACACCTGATGTTTAAAGGCACGAAAAATCGTCCGATTCAATTTGGCCGTTTGTTTAGTGCTTTAGGTAGTGATTCCAATGCTTTCACCAGCTATGACCAAACTGCATATTACGGTACTGTGGAGCGTAACAAGCTAAAAGCGCTCTTAGTGCTGGAAGCAGATAGAATGCAAAATTCTCAGATTGAGCCAGAACAACTAGCGAGTGAAAAGCGAGTAGTAATTTCTGAGTTGCAAGGTTACGAAAATAGTCCAGAATATCGTCTCAATCGCGCTGTTATGCAGGCGGTGTTTCCTAATCATGCTTATGGGTTGCCTGTAGGTGGTACTAAAGCTGATGTCGATAAATTTGAAGTTGAGCAAGTACAAAAATATTACCGTAATTTTTACAGCCCCGATAATGCTGTCTTAGTGATTGTTGGAGATTTTCAAACTGCAAATACTCTCGAAACAATTAAAGAAGTATTTGGCAAACTACCAAGGAGGCAGGGGGCAGGGGGCAGGAAGCAGGAGGTAGAAGGCAGGAGGCAGGAGGTAGGAGTTATTTCTTCGTTATCTTCTTCATCTCCTATAGTGTTGCGAGAACCGGGAGCAGGGCGACTATTACAAGTTGTTTATCCGCTACCAGATGCAAATCAACCAGATGTGCCTGCATTGGATGTGATGGATTACATCTTTACAGAAGGACGGAATTCTAGACTTTATCAGGCATTGGTGGAATCAGGTTTAGCTAGTGAAGTTACAGCATCTGTTACCAGTTTGCGAGAATCTGGCTGGTATGAGGTTTTGGTGACGGCTGGATCTAAAAAAGATTTGAAAAAAATTGACTCAGTGTTGAGTCGCGCGATCGCAAATGTAGCAGAAAAAGGCGTGACAACTGAGGAAGTAGAACGAGCCAAAACCCAATTAACAGCAGATGTGATTTTAAGTAACCGTGATATCACCTCTCAAGCAATGCGATTGGGCAATGATGAGACAACTGTTGGTGATTATAGCTACACTGACCGCTATTTGGCTGCCGTTCGTCTGGTGAAGCCGACGGATGTTGTCGCTGTTATTAACAAATACCTTACTAAAGAAGCTCGGACAGTAGGCTTTTTTGAACCAACTCAAAAGCAGATAGCAGGGGTTGGGGATAAACCAGACTCAGCCCAAACTACAGAAAATTTCTCTCCTGGCGTGCCTGTGCTTCCTTCTGAGGTGGTGAAATACTTACCGCCTGTGGATTTGGCTACAGATGCGATTGCTCAAGTTTTACCACAGGAATATAAACTTACCAACGGGCTGCGGATATTACTGTTACCTGATAATAGTACTCCCACCGTTACTTTAAGCGGCTATATTCAAGCCGGGACAGAATTTGATCCAGAAGATCGGGCAGGACTGGCTGCTTTTGTAGCAGATAATTTGCTAAATGGTACTAAGAGTAAAGATGTCTTAACTATTGCCAAAATATTGGCAGAACGAGGGGCGAGTCTAAACTTTGAAGTCCATCGTGAAGGGGTGCATATCGAGGGTGATAGTTTAGCAGGGGATTTGCCAATAATTGTGGAGATATTGGCAGATGTTGTTAAAAATAGTACCTTTCCCGCACAAGAATTGGAATTACATCGCCAACAAACTTTAACCGATTTGCAACTGGAATTAGATGAGCCAGCAGAAGTAGCCAGAAGAATATTTGTGCAGTCAATTTACCCGAAAAAACATCCTCTACATACTTTTCCCACAGAGGAGAGTTTGCAGCAGATTCAACGCCAGGATGTGATCGATTTCAAAGCTAAACATTATCGTCCAGATACGACAGTATTGGCGCTGGTGGGAGATTTTGATATAGACAAAGTGCGATCGCTCATTAAAAATGAGTTTGGTAACTGGGAAGTTAGCGGCCAAGCACCCACATTAAAATATCCTCCGGTATCAATGCCGGAGAAAATAGTGAGTGTCAACCCAGTTTTACCAGGTAAAGCCCAAGCTGTGACATATATGGGTTACACAGGTATTAAGCGTTATGATCCTCGGTTTCACGCAGCCTTAGTATTGAACCAGATTTTGGGAGGCGATACTTTATCTAGTAGACTTGGTGCAGAAGTACGCGATCGCCAAGGTTTGAGCTATGGAATTTATAGCTACTTCCAAGCTGGGAAGAATGCAGGCACATTTTTGATAGAAATGCAAACTAGTCCAGAAGATACTAGTCAAGCGATCGCTAGTACTCGCCAAATACTACAGCAAATCCATCAACAAGGTGTCACTGCGCTAGAAGTAGAAACAGCTAAACGCACCCTCATCAGCAACTACAACGTTTCCCTGGCCAACCCAGAAGAATTAACAGATAGAATTCTGATGAATGAGGTGTATGGACTAGATAAAGTCGAATTGCACACCTTTACTGACAAACTCCAGAAAGTCACCTTTGAGCAAGTTAATCAAGCGGCTCGTGAATTACTCCACCCAGATCAAATCGTAGTGGTTACTGCTGGGCCATCTGTGTTAGCAGAGAAAAGCATTAGGTAGAGATGGGCGCTGGGCATGGATAATAAAGAATAGGTAAAGCGGTTTTTCCCGCTACCTATAAATTGTTCCTGCTCATCAGCATTGCCTTTTGAGAACTACCAATGAAAATTTACAACCATTTATACCAAATTTTAATTACATCTCTGGCTTTTTCAAATATTGCTTGGGTGCAAATATTACGGCAGAGCTACGTAATATTAGCGTTGCTCCTGAGCTTAAATTTAATCACTGCGACTCCAGCAATGGCGGCAAATTTATCTGGTGATTTGCTTAAGCAACCAGCTACAGAAATTACAATTAGCTTAGGTAATTCGGCTAACGAACTCAAATTTGAGCCAAATCATCTGGAATTCGAGGCTGGCAAACGCTATCAACTTCGCCTTACCAATCCCAGCCAACTGAAGCACTATTTTACTGCTAAAGACTTTGCCGATGGCATCTGGACACAAAAAGTCCAAGCAGGCAAAGTAGAAATTAAAGGAGCTATTCACGAACTGGAACTCAAGCCGGGTGCTGAGGCAGAATGGGTATTTGTACCCTTAAAATCTGGAACTTATGGCTTACGTTGTTCAATACCAGGACATACGGAAGCAGGTATGACTGGAGAAATTGCCATTACTAATTAAAAATTATTCGACTCAGTATTTAATAGCCCTCTAGTGTTTCAATTAAAGATAATTGAGCTAAATCCTATAGTGGGGAGCAAAAATAAGTTAGGGCGATTTTGTTTGAAGTCTAAAATATCATGAGTAAGTGAATATGTTATTCTGTATACATTAGTGACTAAACTGCAATAATCCCGATCGTGGATTGAAATAACTTAAATTATAGATATTATTTCTCAATTAATCTTGAGAAAGCATTCATACTTCATCGGCAAAGCCACCAGTAATTATTAGTTTCCCATGAACATTTTCAGTAACTTACTTTCTCAAACAACTCAGCCTGCAACATCAAAAAAAAAGGGACGAGGAATTGAAATTAAATCGTCGCGTGAAATTGAAATCATGCGACAATCATCGGCAATTGTGGCAACTGTGTTAAAAGAAATTTCCGAGCTAGTAAAGCCAGGAATGACAACGGCTGATTTAGATGCTCACGCAGAAAAACGCATCCGCGAAATGGGAGCAACACCGAGTTTTAAAGGATATCACGGTTTTCCTGGTTCTATCTGCTCCAGCATTAATAATGAAGCGGTGCATGGCATTCCTAGCCCTAAAAAAGTGATTCGTGTGGGGGATGTATTAAAAGTAGATACTGGCGCTTATTACCAAGGCTTTCATGGTGATTCTTGCATTTCAATTGCTGTCGGTGAAGTGACAGAAGAAGCTGCTAAATTAATTCGCGTAGCAGAAGAAGCTTTATTTAAGGGCATTGAACAAGTAAAGGCTGGTGTATACCTGCTTGACTTGGCTGGAGCAATTGAAGACCATGTGAAAGCGAACGGCTTTAGTATAGTCGAAGAATTTACTGGACACGGCGTTGGTCGTAACTTGCACGAAGAACCTTCAGTATTCAACTACCGTACCCGCGAGATGCCAAATGTTAAACTCCGTGCGGGGATGACGCTGGCAATTGAGCCAATTTTAAATGCGGGTTCTAGACACACCCGGACATTATCTGACCGTTGGACAGCAGTCACTGTGGATAATTCTTTGTCGGCTCAGTTTGAGCATACAGTGTTAGTTACAGACACTGGCTATGAGATTTTGACTGACCGTTCTAAGGTGTAATTGTTAGTTGTAATTATCTGTTGTTAAGAGAGTCGAAGCAATTCTGTAACCTTTAAATGATAAAAAGCATAAGGGAGATAAGGAAAAAATTTCTACCTTATCTCCTCAATGCTTGAAAATTTTAAAGGGGTTGTCTAATTCTTGCTTACCTATTCAATATTAATAATTAGACATTTACCTATAAGCATATCTTTGAGGATTACTAAATATTCACTAAATGAAATATATACTGTTTCGTCTGTTAGAGCATTTGTTTGAGGAAATGGTAGAGTGTAAATATTAGATGGAGAGTGATGTAATGAATGTTCTAAACAATGGTTATGGGTGATAAATAGAAAGAATCTTTCTAAAATACCAGAAGATTTCAAGTTTCTGGTTTTTAAACTACGCTCTTTTAAATTACCTTCTATAATAAGGTTTCCATGTTCTATGAGTTCACAATGATGAACCACAAAAGATCCCATCCAACAGGTCATAAGATAAGAGATTAAAATTTGACTTGTAGTTACTCCTAATATTACGTGCGAAGTGTAACCAATCCCACCCCAAATAAAAATCCGCATCCAAATAGAAATTATTAGTTTCTTAAAGCAGTACTGCTGTTTAAGTTTTTTGTGCTTCAATATTTGGAAGTCTGCCACAATAAAAACAAATATTTTCCCTAAACATATTTCCAAAAAGTTATAAATAATTCGCAATAATTTATTCTTAATCTCTCCTAAGGGATGAAACTCCATATCGTTGTAAGTATTCACTTGAGTATGATGAGAAGGATGTACTATATCAAAGGTTTGCGGCTCGATAAAAATCAGCCAAGATAATATTAAATAAAAAAACTTATTGTCGATGCCAGGTAAATATTCATGCCAACATTCATGCATAAACTGTGCTAGTAAACATAGAATATAAACTCCTGGAAAAAACATAAAAAAGATTGAAAAAATATTTATTGAAGCATAAACATAAGGCAACAAAAATAGATATACCACCCAAGCCACTAAAGTAGTAAAAATTTTTACAGCTTGTTTATTCACTAATTTAGTATTAGCAATAATTGCCATATTTATTTCCTCGTAATAACAGGTTTAAAAAGAATTTACACTTTTTTAAAAGCCTTTTCAGCTTTCATCGTTCATTAGATAGTAACTATAAAATCTACAAATATACTATCTAAATTCAACAATATTTCACAATTATTAGACATAATACTGAATACTTCAGCTAGAAAATATAAGTTTTAATCTTTACACTATCTAAATTTTTATAGACATAATACTTGGTGAATATTAAACCTGTCTTATAAAATAGCGAATTATCTTTGAAAACTCTGCGTAGCTAACCTGCCAATACTTTTCGAATAAGTACCACCAGTCTTGAAATATAGGGCTGAAATCCCTGAAACTTTATGAGTAAAAGTCACTACAAAACCTTAAACGGAAGGTATGTAGAAGGCGAAGTGCCTATCCATTTACTTTGCGTCCTTCGGCTTTTAAAAACACTACTATTTTACGCAAAGCTGTACTAATGAATACAGACCAATACGGTTAAGTTAGCGCCAAAAATCTTAAACTGCGTAGGTTGATTTGAGGAACGAAACCCAACATTTTCGCTAGTTTGTTGGGTTTCACTTCGTTCAAAACAACCTACAATTATCCGTAACTGAACCATGTTGGAATATAGACGGGAAGTTTAGTTTTGTATTATTTGACTGATAGCGGTATAGTTAGTTTTATAAATAGGAAGTGTTTCTTTAGCCTGTACAGAGACAGATGTACTCTCTGGAATAGCTTGTAATAAATTTATTGCTTGCACCCATTTATTTTTTGCTCGCTGCTTAATTAGTGGCGAATGAGGTGAACTATTTACAAAAAGATTAGCTTCTATTGCTAGTTTTTGGGCTGATTCTAAGTTTGCTAAGGCTTGCTTTTCTACTAAGATTCTTTGACTGATAGATTTATAGTTAATCTGATAGTAAGCTAATTTCTTCTTTGCCCTGTCATAAACGGATGTTTGATGAGGAATACTATCTAATAAGATTATTGCCTGATGCCATTTAGTTTCTGCTTGTTGCCAGACTTTTAGAGGATGCGGTGGTTTTTGAACTAGAGAAGCAGCCTCCATACCGAATTTTTGAGCAGATTTAAACTTAGCATTTGCACTTTCTTCTTGAGTTAAACTTAGATTCATCTCCTGCCATTGGAGACTTTGTTCTTTAATTTTCCAGCTACTAAAACCCAAGATTAATAAACTTGAGACTATGATCAAAACCGAACTTACTATCTTGGGTGTCGAAAACTTTGGTAATATTTGTATATGCTGGCTAATAGTTTCTTTATTATGATTTTCTTGTTCTATGTTTTTTAGGGCTTGTTCTGCCTGTTCCCTTAAAGTGTCACCCTGAATAATTAAAACAGCAATTTGTTCTTGGAGATGATCACAATCATTAAGAATATCGGTCAATTCTTGAAATTTACTGTCACTCGATATAATTAATTCGTGGTCATCATCTAACCATTCTAAGGCAAAGCCAGATTTCCCACAAAAAGCAGACACTCCTAATAAAATATTTAATAAGCTACGACTATTTTTAATAGTATTAAAAACATAATTTAATTCCTGTCTTAATTGTAATAATTCATTTTGATAATTATTAATTTTTTGAATTTGATTTTCTAAAATATGAGATTTTTCAAAGACTAAGTTAATTTTTAAATTTTCAGAAATTATCTGAAATTGTGCAAATAAGCTGAGATGATTAATATCAGAATTTAGTTGATTCACTAAGCTATCATCACTGAGAATATCAGCAGCTATTGCTTGCAAAAAATAACCCCATTCTATCCAGTCCTCGATTTTGGATTGTAAATCAGTTAATGAGATTTTAGTTTTTGAATGTCCAAATTTGTCTGCGATCGCTGGATCTACTAATCCAACACTAGGTAGAAACAAACTAGCTACAGTATCTATTCGAGGAAGTGTAGCGATCGCAGAATTTTTGACGTTCTCCAATCTCAATTCCTGAGCAATTAATTTTTTAATATTTCGTAGTTGTTCTTGAGCATTATTGATCGAGATAATTTGTTCCATGATTTTATTAGAATCGCCAATAGTCAGTTTTAGATTCTGAATTAGTGTTGGCAATTCGCTAACAAGTATTTCTAGGTTAGCCATAAATACCTCTTAGGGATTTGTCGAAAGTTTATGCGAAACAATTAAAATAGCTGGAGTCAGAACATAACCACACATCTAAGCATCCTAGTTGAGTGACAAATCTTAGGATCTATAAAATGTATAATTCCCGTAAATCCTGGTAAAGTAACAATTTCAGTTTAAAAATCCCAGAGAAAGACAAAATTACCCATTCACTAACCTATGAATGAAGTTGATTTAGCATTTACCCCAGCACTAGAGTTGGCGCAATTAATTCGTCGCCGGGAAGTATCTCCCCTAGAGTTGGTAGAAATATATTTAGAACGGATTGAGCAATTAAATCCCCAATTAGGAAGTTATTTTACGGTGACAGCAGAATTAGCGATCGCAGATGCCAAAGCCAAAACAGAATTATTGACAACTACCTCAGAACTACCGCCATTTTTTGGCGTGCCGATTTCCATTAAAGACCTCAACGCTGTAGCTGATGTTACCTGTACTTATGGAAATCCAGTGTTACTGAACAATATACCTAACTATGATGATGGAGTTGTAACGCGGATTAAGCAAGCCGGGTTTACTATTCTTGGTAAAACAGCCACTTCTGAACTAGGTTCATTCCCTTACAGCGAACCCACGGGTTTTCCTCCAGCGAGAAATCCGTGGAATTTAGAATATACCCCAGGCGGTTCTAGTGGTGGCGCGGCGGCGGCGGTAGCAGCAGGATTGTGTGCGATCGCTCAAGGTTCTGATGGCGGTGGTTCAATTCGTGGCCCTGCGGCTTGTTGTGGTTTGGTGGGACTTAAACCATCCAGGGGCAGAGTGAGTAAAGCACCCGTAGGCGAACGCCTCGCTGGAATTGCCGTCAACGGCCCCATCGCCCGGACTGTGGCTGATGCTGCTGCCCTTTTAGATACTATATCTGGCTATGTTACAGGCGATCCTTACTGGTTGCCAGATCCCGAACCATCATTTCTCGCTGCTACTCAGACAAAATTGGGTGCTTTGCGAATTGCTTTTGACACTAATATTTCTCCTTTGGGAGAAGCTGATGCTAACTGTCAGCAAGGTGTCTGTCAAACAGTCCAGTTATTAGAACAACTCGGCCACCATGTTGAACAGAAATCCCCAGATTTTAGCGGTTTAGTTGAACCATTTCAAATCGTTTGGCAAGCTGGGGTAGCTGCGTCAGGACTTCCTGTTGAAGCCATGCAACCATTAAATCGTTGGCTATTTGCACGCACAGGTTCTGTTGCTGACTATCTCAAAGCAGTTTCCCAAATGCAGATTGTGGCACGACAGATTGTAGCCTTTTTCGATACTGTGGATGTGCTGGTATTGCCAGTTTATCTCCATTCACCTATCCGCGTTGGGGAATGGGCTTCGCTGAGTCCAGAAGAGACATTCCAAAATATTATTGAGTGGATTGCCCCTTGTCCACCTGCGAATGCAACTGGACAACCTGCGATCGCAATTCCTGTCGGTTTTGATAGTAATGGTTTACCCATAAGTGTGCAACTAATTGGTAAACCTGCGGCTGAAGCTACCCTCATCAACCTAGCAGCACAATTAGAAGCAGCGAACCCTTGGATTCATCATCGTCCAGCCTTTGCGATATCAGGCTAATCATGCAGGCATCCCTGGAACAACTTTCGCAAATTATTGTGTTTGCAGGTTTAGAAACAGCAGACAAAGTAAATTTGCAACCTCACACTCAGGTGCAACGCCATCGCAAAGGAGAGATTATTCTCCATGAGGGTGATGTCTTACCAACAAAACTCTATGCTGTTGCCAGTGGAGCAATTCAAGTTACCAAAATAGCAATGACGGGGAAAGAAACGATTCTCCGCACCTTAACGGCTGGGGAAATTTTTGCGGCTCCTGCTTTATTAGGCAATGGAATTTCCCCAGCAACCGTAACTGCTGAATCTGATTGTGAAATTCTCACTATAGAAAGAGATGCTTTATTAAAAGCGATTGGACAAAACCCTGAGATTGCATTACGAATGCTGATGGTGTTTAACAGTCGGATTCAGCAATTGCATGAAACAGTCCACGGATTAGTTTCTGAAAGAGCTATTGTTCGCCTTGCCAGATTAATTCAATATTTTGCTGCCGAATCAGGAACTGAATTAAATCCACAAGGCGAGTCTTTAAAAGTCAAATTGTCTTATTATCGCATGGCTCGCAGCAGTGGCATTACTTACGAAGAATGTGTGCGGTTAATTAAAAGTCTCAAGTCAGTAATTGACTATCGTCGTGGTGGGACGATTATCATACTCGATCCTAAGAAATTAGATGCGATCGCTTCTGGAAATATAGATCATTGAAGAAGAATTCAGGAGTCAGAATCAAGACGCTCGTAGAGAAGCCATGCCGTTGGCGCAGCCTCTCGTAGAGAAGGCTTTACCTGCGCTATCCGCTTTTTCGTTCAGAAGTCAGAATGAATTCTGAATTCTGTTCGATAACATTTGTTACAAGTTTCCAGAGATCCAGGACTTACACAAAAAATAGCCCAAACCTTTATTCTCTGGTAGGGGCAATTCATGTAGACGCGAAGCAGCTTCCCGCGTGTAGTTTTGCGTAAGTTCTAAGATCGAAAAAGGTAACATTTTGATGTATTGCCTTTTTCCATAAGGGATTTACAACAGAATTTAAGAGTCATAATTGAGAATGGGCTACGCAAAACGGAAGTAAAACACGCTTTATTCCTGGCTTTGAAACTTAGCTTGTATACAATACCCAACTTGAAAACTGCTGTACGTACCCCGCAACCCGAAAAATTTAACGTCTACAACGACTCTAAATAGCTCAAAAGATCGGCCATTTCTTGGCTGCTAGGCTGGAATTTTGGCATTGGCGGGGTTTCGCCACTGATTACCTGGTGAATCAATCCATATTGAGACTTATGCTTGGAAACAGCTTGCAAACTCGGCCCTACTCGCCCGTCTGCTTCCAAACCATGACAACCAGCACAGTTAATTTGAAAGATCGCGTGTCCTTGAACTGGGTTTCCTGTTAGAGATAAAACACTCTTGACATAAGGATCGGAGGCTTGAACCAACTGAACACCAAAAAAGCCCAAAGGGACTGATAGCAGTATGGCCAGCGTCAATAAAACGATGCGCTGAATCAAAATTTCAGGTTTGGTAATCTGGTTATCCAAAAGGTTTGCGGTGAAAGTCTAGGTGTGCTAAAAAGTTTTCTTTTCCTACACATAGCTTAAAAGTTCTTGATCGTGTCTGCAAGCACAGAAGACTATTTTTTTCTGAGCAGTTGCCCTTCAAAAAGTCTATAGGACGCAGGATTCATACTAAATTTGGTAAAATCAAAAACAGGCAACGAATATTTAATCATTACAAAGAGGAGATTTCCAGTGGTTGAACCCCTGCTATCAGGTATTGTCCTTGGTCTAGTTTTCGTCACCCTCGCCGGACTGTTTTACGCTGCCTATAAGCAATACAAGCGCCCCAATCAGTTGGGCGGTTGAGGCAGTTTTGTTAGCTGTAGCGGGGCATTTAGCCTGTGCTGTTAGCGGATAGCTAAGGTTTAGCCCGTGCTGAGTAGGGGAGACAAGGGGACTAAGGAGGACAAAGAAGCAATTTTTCTCCCCTCTCTCCCTTATATTTTTCACTCCCTTCTCATCTCATTGCACAATTCTGTAGAAAGTAAGTGATGTGTTGCCGTAAACCTTCTCGCGGCAAATTTCCCAAGAGGGAATCTCTGGCGGTGTCCAACCTTGTGAGGCGTGTTCAACTGCGATTTCGCCACTAGGATCTAAAAGTTGATAGTGAGCGATCGCTTCTAATACTGGTTGGAACAATCCACTGGCATAAGGTGGATCAAAGTAAATTCTATCGAATTGCTTGCCTGATAAAGTCTTTAACTGCTGCGTAATATCTCCCCGCAATACCCGAAATTCTTGCTCGTCGGCATTAGCTACCTGCTGCCAATTTTGTTGGATGGTGGCACAGGCTCGGCTCGATTGTTCAATTCCCACTGCTAGGCTGGCTCCTCTACACAAAGCCTCTGCGCCCATTGAACCAGTACCGGCGCACAAATCTAGCCAGCGACAACCTGCAATTTCTCCCTGCCAAATATTAAAGACTGCCTCCCTTACCCGCGCACTGGTAGGTCTCGTTTCTTTCCCTGGTAAAGTTTTTAGCTGGCGATTCCCGTAAATTCTCAGGCTCATTGGTTATTAGTCATTGGTCATTAGTCATTAGTCACTTGTAATGAGCGTAGTCGAAGTATTAGTCATTAATTTTAGACAAAGGACAAAGAACAAATGACAAAAATAGATTAGGCAGGAATTTTTTCACGGACTTGAGCAACAAAATTAGACAAGATTTGCAATCCAATATTAGAGGATTTTTCGGGGTGAAATTGAACTGCCATCAGATTTTCGTGAGCGATCGCAGCTGTGACGGTTTGAGTACCGTGGGTGATGGTTGCTGCACGGATTAGCGGGTCTATTGGGTCAACATAGTAAGAATGGACAAAATATACCCAAGGATCGGACGGCAAATGCTCCCACAAAATACTTTTTGCCTGAGTCATTTCCAGCTGATTCCAACCCATGTGAGGAATAGTGATGTCAGGTTCTGGACGAAATCGGCGCACTTTTCCTTTGATAATTCCTAGTCCTGGTTGGGTACCTTCTGCACTTGATTCAAAGAGAATTTGCAATCCTAAACAAATTCCCAAAAAAGGTTTACCAGATGCGATCGCATCTTTAATAGGTTGTTCCAAACCACGCGCTCGCAGGTGTTGTACTGCTGGATCAAATGCTCCCACTCCCGGCAGAACTATTGCATCTGCCTGCTCTAATTCCTTTGGAGAATAAGTAACATTAGGAGTTGCCCCAGCTTTTTCCAACCCTTTACAGACTGAGTGCAAATTTCCCATCTCGTAGTCTACGACCGCAATTACTGGCATTTACCTGCTCCTTGTAAATTTATTAATGGAGGGTTTTTCTATTCTAAATAATATTTGTTATGAAGAAAAGAATTCTATTAACTTCTTTTGACATTTGCCTAAAATATCAACAGTCAAAATTCTTCTGATGATTTATTACTTGAAGTTACCAAACTCGATCTGATACCAGATGACTTAAATTTTTTACGCCAGTTACCCGTAGATGTCCAACTTGCCAATACTCAGGTAATGGAAAAAATCAATGCAATTCAACCCGAAGACATTATCTGTTGTGAGCAGGCTGCAATCCTTACACAATTAAGTGTGGAAGCATTTGCTAGCTGTGGAGAAATTAGAAGTTGATATAGAAAAATTAGTGGAGAAAGAAGCATCAATTTAGATTAGCCACGACTGCGGTCAATTTGTTTTTACTATTTAGGCTTGGACTACTTAGACCAAAATCAACTTACGATCCGTTGTCTTTTTACCCACGTCCCGGTTCTAAATCAAGAAAATTTGATGGGAGTTCTTGCAAATTTCGTATTAATTATTAACAAACTGGCACTTTCATCAAGTTGTTAATGTCTGTATGGTGAAAGAAATATCTAAGTATATGTTGCCATTGTTACTAATTTTCCCAATTGCTCAATCAACTCCTATCACACCACCACCTGAAGAAGTTGTACAAACACAAGAAGTACGTGCTTTACCAGGTCAATTGGATACAGTGCCAACTTTTAACAGTAATAGTCCAGAATTGGTGTTGAAAGAAGGAATTTTACTCTCCACTTTTCCACCAGATGGCAAAAAAGTGCCAACAGCGCATTTAAATTTTCCCTTTCGGGGACGATTTGATATTTTTGCCCATCACGTTGCTAGGGCTGAACCATCAGAGAATTTGAGATCGCTCTATTTAGGGATAATTTTGCACAACCCTAGTTCGGAAGCAGTAAAGGTAAATATTTGGCAGGCGGCGAGTTATTTGAGTCAACCGGATGCACCATTTATTCAATTACCATCTTTTAGCCAAAATCCTTTAGGGACAATTTTTGCTGGCCCAGGCGATCGCGTCATGTCTGATGTGCTGCGGGGACGACGACAAGAGATTTTCCCTGCCCAAATTGAGATTCCAGCAAAGCAAAGTCGGATGTTACTAAATTTACCAATCCCTGTACAGGGATTGACACCACCTCTGAATGGTCGGTCGACATTGCTCCGATTGCAAAGTAATGGCACTGTCTATGCAGCTAGCCTAGCGATGTTTGCACGGGTGAATTCTGATGGCAGCGAGCGATCGCCTACTTTAGAAGAGTGGCAGAATTTACTAGATAATGGTGATTTAGCTGGGCCACGAGATAAAGCACCCACTCCCCTAGAGGAAACTGGTAAACCAAGAATTTATGGGCGTGTTGCTGGAGTAGCCGGTGGTTCAAGATGGAGAGCCTTATTAGTAGATAATCCTAAAGCCAGGTATCTAACTATTCCCCAGCCTGGTCAAGTGTTTTCCTACGCCCTGAGTACCCTACATGGCGGTATGTTAGGAACTGGTCAAATTCAAAGTGCTACTATGCTGGTGCGCTATCCTGACACCGCATATCGCGCTCATGGCAACTATGGAATTCAATATAATCTCAAGTTGCCGTTATACAACAATACTCAAAGTCCTCAAACTGTAAGTGTGTCCATACAAACCCCACTGAAGGAGAATCAGTTAGTCAAACCGGGGTTACGCTTTCTGAGTACACCAGCCCGTGAAGTATTCTTCCGGGGGACAGTGCGGGTACGTTACAAAGATGAGCAAAATCAGCCGCAAACTAAGTTTGTACATTTAGTACAAAAGAGGGGTCAACCAGGGGAACCCTTAGTTTCATTAAATATGAAAGCTGGCGATCGCTCCTTAGTAGAAGTAGACTTTCTCTATCCACCAGATGCCACACCACCGCAAGTATTAACAGTGTCAACTCAGGCACAAAGTCGGTAATAAATGATGGGTAATTGGTATAGCTTTTCTCTAATTACCAATTACCTTGGCAATTTCTGGCAACTGTGACTCAATAATTTAGCCATCAAGCTTCTTTTAAACTAGATATAAGACATCACACAAGGTCATTACAGATGGTTGCAACTCCAAATTCTAGCTATATTTCTCCAGAAGACTATCTCAAAGGAGAGGTAGGGTCGAGGTGTGCATTACTGCATCACCCCTCCCATCCGAAACCGTGCGTGCGACTTTCACCGCACACGGCTACTCAGTGTGTTGTCCATTTGTCATGTCGGACTTCCTAACAGCATGACCAAGGAAGTTTGGAATATCGTTTAGCCATTCCCAGTCGAATTTCCCCCAAAATTTAGAGAGCAATTCTTGGAATTTGGAGTGGTCTTTATTCCGAATTTCTTTAAGGTCAATTGCGGTCTTTTCGTCATGACAATGCCGATGTAATAGGTGCAGGTTTTTCCATTCATCCTTACCGCCTAGTGCTTTGGGGATTTGATGGTCTATTTCAATTACATCCCATTCTTGGAAGCTTAATCCGCACCAGGGACATTTACCCTTTTGAAGCTTTAGCAACTTAGCCTTACGATTGGGCATTTGGGGGTGTGTCCCTAGTCTTGAACTCCAGTAAACCAGGTCGCCATCGTAAGGGCTTTTTTCGCCTTTGACTTTTACATAGTCAGTGCTACTGCAACTAATCTCACTATGTTTTAGTAACCGAAGGGGGTTCGCTTCCCCAACCCTTGTTGCAAATACCCAGTTATCACCGCCTATGGAAATCCAGTATTTGATGTGTCCATCATTTATATTTCCACATCGGCGTTTTGCCCACCGTCGAAGTTTCAGGTATGTGAGGTAATCTTGTTTCGATAGTTCTCTGACGGTTTTGGCATCGGAGTTTGTGTAGAAAGAAGTCCATCCCCTTATTACAGGATTAAGGTCTTTTATGAGAGCCGCTTGGGGCGTTGACCTATGTTTTCTAATGATTCTTCCGATTTCCTCAATATGTGCCTTACTCGACTTCGCGGATGGGGTGATGAGGGTGTTAAAACCTAGTATTCTACAGTAGGAGTCTGTATTACTCCGGTATTTTCCGGCAAGGTATTGCTGAATATGATGACCTAGAAAGTCGAATCCAGCTTTTCCGTCCTCACTTAATTCTGATTTGAATGTGTGAGTTAACCGGGTTTTTTCAGGTTTTAACTCAAGTCCTATGGCTGCTAACCATTCCGAGACAATCTCTCGACATCTGTGGACGACGGCTTTATCTTCATGAAGAATCACGAAGTCATCGGCATAGCGGATGAAATCAGGTACAGTGGAATTTATTTGAGAGCCACTTTTCCTTTTTCCTATCTTTCTTCGGGGGAAGCTTTGCTTTATCCGATTTTCTAATCCGTGGAGGGAAATATTTGCCAATAACGGAGAAATGACCCCGCCCTGTGGTGTTCCCTCAGATGTGGCAGTAAATGCTCCTTTGTCTATTACCCCGGATTTTAACCAGGCTTTAATTTGTTGCCTGACTTTACCCTTGATGTTCAACTTTTGGAGCAGTACTTCATGGTTGATGCGGTCAAACGAAACCATTACTTAATACCCATCTCAATAACCCATCAGCAGACTTAACTGAGATCGAAGTAACTGATGTGATGCACCCACTATTTGGGCGAAGGTTTGCAGTGATATCTATATCAACCCCGCCAAGTGGTGAAGGTCATGTGGTAGTAGCCTATCAAGGTCATATGCACTTACGCATTCCAATATCTGCAACCCAATTAGCTCTCCCAAAACAGTATTTATGTACTAAGCTCACATTAGAGAGTGTGACCGAGTTGGTCACGTTAGTTAAACAATGTGAGGTTTTATGTCAATCCCACCCCGTGAAATCTGGGAACGCCTCACCCCTTCCCTCCAAGAAGTAATCACAGGCGAACTGCAAACGGTATTCCAGGAGGTAATTTATGAGTACCTCAGAACTAGTAACACTCCAACACCTGAACCGCAAAGCGATAATCTACATTCGTCAGTCTACCCCGCATCAATTAATCAGCAACCAGGAGAGCCTGCGTCTGCAATACGCTCTGCGCCAACGAGCTATAGAACTGGGCTGGTCGGATAATAACATTGAAGTAATTGACAGTGATTTAGGAATTACCGCCGCAAGTGCAGAGCAAAGACCAGGCTTTAAAGAATTGTTAGCCCAAGTAACCCTGGGATTAGTTGGAATTATCCTCTCTTATGATGTTACTCGCCTGTCACGTAATTGCTCAGACTGGTATCCCCTACTGGACTTGTGCGGTTACAGAAGTTGTTTGATTGCTGACAGAGATGGGGTTTATGATCCAAGTAGTGCCAATGGTCGATTATTGTTGGGACTCAAAGGACAAATCTCAGAAGTAGAGTTGCATACGATTCGTTCCCGTTTAAATGCCGGGATTCTGAGCAAAGCTGGGCGTGGTGAACTGGCACTGACCTTACCCGTGGGTTTAGTTCGGAATGAACTGGGAGTGGTAAACAAGCACCCAAATCGTGAAGTGATTGACCGAATTAACTTAGTGTTTGAGATTTTTGGACAACGCAAGTCAGCGTCCAAAGTCTTGGAGACGTTCAACGGTGAAGGGTTGCTGCTGCCGCGAAGGAACCGATTCGGCGATATTGTCTGGCGTAAGCCGAGCATGGCAAGTATCATCTCAATCCTGAAAAACCCTGCCTACGCTGGTGCGTTTGTCTATGGACGTACACGTACTCTTAAACGTGGTTTGGTTTCAAATCAACCACAACAAAAGCAGTTGCCAATGGCAGAATGGAAAATCCGAGTCAATGACATATATCCAGCTTACATCAGTTGGCAAACCTACGAGCATAATCAGGCACAGCTTATGGACAACTATGCTGAGTATGACCGTAATAAAACCCGTGGTATTCCTCGCCCTGGTGCAGCATTATTGCATGGGATAGTTTACTGCGGCGAATGTGGCCACAAGATGGTTGTCCAGTATAAAAACGCAATCCGCTATATTTGTAACTCCTTACGGCAGCAGTATCGTGTGCCAGTTTGTCAGTATATTCCGGCTTCGGCAATTGATGAGTACGTAGTCAATGCATTTTTTGAAGCACTGTCGTCAGTGGAGCTTGATGCTTATCACAAAGCTATCAAAACCCAACAACAGTCACAAGAGACAGTGGAACGGGCGCATTCTCAACAAATACAGCGTTTACAGTATCAAGTAGCACTAGCCGAAAGACAGTTTAATCGAGTTGACCCAGATAACCGATTGGTAGCCGCCGAGCTAGAACAGCGTTGGGAAAACGCTTTACGCGAATTAAAGCTGGCTAAAGATTACTATGCTAAACATCAGCAGCCTCAAACGGTAGACCAGATCCCAAAAGAACTCAAAGCGGCTTTCATTGCCATTGGGCAAAAACTCCCTGAACTTTGGCACAGTGGTAGCTTGACACAAGTCCAAAAAAAATCTCTGCTACGCTGTCTTATTGATAAGGTCGTTATTCATCGTGTTGTCCGTGATCTAGTTCGGACTCGGATTATTTGGAAAGGTGGCGACTCTACTACTGTTGATCTGACTATTCCAGTTGGTTCATTTGCTGAAATGACGGGAGCGACTGAATTAGAAAATCGCATCATCGCTATGAGCCAACAAGGTATTGACGACCAAACTATTGCTCTGACCCTGACTAAACTTGGTTATCGCTCACCACTGTGCAAAACTCTGTTGCCTAGTACGGTCAAAACTTTGCGGCTCAAACATCACATTTTTCACAATCGTAGCCAGTCTCATCCTCGCCGCATTTCTGGTTATCTGACAATTCCCCAAGTTGCTACAGCTTTGTCAGTTCCACCATACTGGATTTATGATCGCATTCATAAGGGCGCGATCGCTATTAGCAGAGACGAGGCAACAGGGCTTTATCTTTTCCCAGACTTACCTGAGACATTGAAGCAACTCCGAAAGCTCAAGGTTGGAGAAATCTGCAACTTACGTTTTTGATAGGAGTATCAAGATGCCTAATCAAAACATTTAGATATATCCGCGTCTAGCACGAATTTTGCCTTGTTTTGAATACAGAGTTTAATCTGTTTTATCGCATCGTGACATGACCTTCCGGGTCTAAAACCATAGGAGTTTGGCTCGAATATCGCCTCCCATTCTGGCTCAAGTGCAGCTTTTACTACAGCTTGTAGTGCGCGGTCGTACATTACGGGTATTCCTAATGGGCGTTTTTCCTCTCTTCCTGGTTTTGGAATCCATACTCTACGAGTAGGTTTGGATTTGCCAGTTAGCTTTAATTGCCCTGCCAGTTCAAGACGTGCTTTTGGGGGCAGTGACTTCACACCGTCCACTCCTGCCGTCTTTTTACCCTGGTTTTCAACTGTTACCCTACGTACCGCTAGCACCCTGTTAGACCAAGACCTCATCAGCGTCTTTTGGAGTTTGCGGCATCGCTTGACATCACCACGGCGGGAAGCAGCGTAGATGCGTTTTTGCAACTTGAAAACATATCTTTCAGTTTGTCGCCAATTGATTGTTTTCCATCCCTCGGTATTCATTTCTGAATCCGAATTAGGCTTATACATTACTACTGTTACCTCTAGCTTTCCCACACTGCGGCTTACGTCGGCTTATCCCGGCAGTTACGCCATCCCTTTTTAGGCATTACCCGTTGATTCAGGTTGGGCATTAGCTTCTTAAACCATCCCATCCCATCGTTGCTTATGGATTGACTCCTACCTGTACTTTCACAGGAGCATACGAGGGGGTTACTTCGTTCCCACTATCCATTGATTGAGTTTTTAGGGCGTGTCTTTCCACCGGGGTTCTAGGTGGTGCGCTATCTCGGTTTTATAATCCTGATAGTCCTTACCCTTATCAGATATTTCTGATCCAAGAGGTAGACTAATGTCTACTAGCTTATATCCCTTGGCAGGGTCTGACGATGGTTCAACGACACTTTGTCTGCTCTACCCGTAAACTCTTGCTTGCAGTAGATGCTTTCAGCTATTACCACCTATTCCTGCTTTCACCCCCGCTTTACATATTTGATAGTCAGTCTCGGATGTAGGGGATACCACATGTCTGGTAGTTTGTGTGCTTTTAGTCCCGCACCGGGATAGTAGGACTTGGTGTATTTTAAATTTTGGTTATAATTCAAGTGGAATTACTTAAATCTTTCCCTTCATTTTCTAGGGCGTTGCATAAATGCGGGATGATTTAATTCAATACGGGTATTTCCCAATACTTTAAATAATGAAGTAATAATCGAATTGAATATTTCAGCATATCTACTGACTTTGAATAGCACAATGTTTTGCGGTGTAGTCGGGCTAAATAGTGACGCAAGCGGGTATTTTCGCCTTCAACTCTAGTCATATATGTTTTACTCACAATTTGGTCTCCATTGGGGATAAAACTTGGGTAAACTTTCCAGCCATCTGTGATATAAAAATAGCTCTTCCAATGTTTAACAATTTCCCACAATGGCTCAAAGGTTTCAGCACTATGATCTCCTAAAACCCAGGCTAAAATACCCTGAGTAAAGTGATTTACTGCTGTCCAAAGCCAAATTTTGTTTTTTTTGAACCGATGAATGTCTCTAATTCATCCAGTTCTCCAACTTCTGGAATGATATCTTCTTTTGGCACGTCTGGAAGTTTTTCTCCTAATTTTTTGACCCAATAAATGATGGTAGTATGATGCACACCTTTAACTCGCTCAATCCCGCGAAAACCCATGCCGTTCAGGTACATTTTTAAACATTCTTGTTTCACCTCCTCTGAATATCCCTTCGGCGGATTGTACACATCTATAAATTGGCGTTAGCGAAGCGGGGCGGAACGCACGTCGCAGTTAGTACAGATGTGATTTTGCTTACCTCTTCGCTTTCCATTCTTCCGGATTTCCGTAGACCCACAGTATGGACATTGCACAGTAGATAACCTCAATTCATCCCTCTATTATGCAACGCCCATTTTCTAGCTGTCTTAGCCATTGCTCGGCTAGATTCTCTCACCTACATGGATAGTGAGTTGTCACTGGTCGAGGATTCAAGTGCGAACTCTACCCTATATGCGTTACTCAACCATTGCCAGTCATCCCCCCTTTCAGGTTTCGACTGAACGAATCGCACATAAACTAGTCCTATAAAGCATGAATATAGACAGGGACAGGTTTATGCAATGGCAGGAGCAAGTAATGCTCATGTCATTATTTCTCTTAATATTGCTTCAATGCTAAGAAATCATTTGCGCGGGAGTGGTTGTCAGGCTTATATCTCAGACACTAAAGCACATATTGAGTCGATTAATGTCTATTACTATTCCGATGTTATAGTAAGTTGTGACCAACGAGATAGAGCTTTTAACAACTTTCTGCGTTACCCTCGCTTAATTGTAGAAGTGTTATCTCCGACAACAGAAGCCTTTGACCGAGGTGATAAATTTGCTGACTACCGACAGATGGAATCACTTCAGGAATATGTACTTATAAGTCAAACTCGATTAAATGTTGAGTGTTTTCGCCGTAACCCAGAGAGTCAATGGGTACTTTATCCTTATGGACAAGAAGATATAATTCATCTGGCAAGTGTGGATTTTCGGTGTGCTGTTGCAGATTTTTATGAGGATGTTACTTTTGAATCGCTGTAATTGACAGACTACTAGTTTAAAAGCCAGAAACCAGAACCTTGAGGATTTAAAAATGTGTTTTTATAAAGCAAAATAAAAAGGCAAAAGAAGATTTCTTTTGCCTTTTCACTTTTTACATTTTAATAGAGACGCGAAATTTCAAGTCTCTATTCGTCGTCGAAATCATCCTCGTCGTCTTCCTCTTCTTCCTCGAAATCGTCGTCGTCTACGACTTCATCGGCGATTAATTCATCTTCATCATCTAGAACTGACCTTTCTGCACGTCTGCTACCAAAACCAGATTCCCCAAGAGTCGGAGAATCTAAATTATAGGTACGAGCTGTGCGGTCATCTAAGACCATATCCAGAGGATCATCAACTTCATCCAAGACACTACTGCTAATTTCAGCAGCATAATCTTCGATCGCTCCTGGCTCTTCATAGGTATTGTACCCAGTACCAGCCGGAATCAATCGCCCGATAATCACGTTTTCCTTTAATCCGCGCAGCCAGTCAGATTTGCCTTCGATAGCTGCTTCGGTAAGTACCCGTGTTGTCTCTTGGAATGATGCGGCGGAAATAAAGCTGTCGGTGTTCAACGATGCTTTGGTGATACCTAACAATACTGGGGTATACTGGGCCCTCGCACCGCCTGTAATTGCCATAGCTTCGTTCACCTGCTCAACTTGGCGCAGTTCCACCAATTCGCCGGGAAGCATGGTAGTGTCACCACCATCATCAATCCTGACCTTGTTGGTCATCTGGCGAACAATTACTTCAATGTGCTTATCGGAAATATCAATCCCTTGAGATTGATACACCATTTGCACTTCATTCACTAAGAATGTCTGTACCTTCTGCAAGGCAAGGCTAGCACAAGCATAGATTCCGTCTTCGGAACCAAGGCTAAAGAAGATTTCCAAAATTTCGTGGGGATTAGATGGGCCATCAGTTAACGGTTGTCCCGCTAATACTATTGATCCATCTGGCACAATCAAGTTTTGTCCAGGGCCCAGAGGATAATCTGTCACCACGCCATTTGATTCTACGACCTTAATAGCGATCGCTTCATCACCACTTTCAGCGTAAACTACCTTAACTTCTCCGCCCCGCCGACATAAAATACAGGCTTCTTTCGGTTTACGAGCTTCAAGTAGTTCCTCAATCCGAGGCAAACCTTGAATGATATCTCCGGTTTTGGCGCGTTCAAACACCAGCAACACCAAGTTATCACCCCGTTGTACCAAATCGCCGTCTTCTATCTGCAACACAGCACCAGGGCTGACTCGATAAGGGCGACCGATACGGGTAGTAATAACGTAGTTTTTAGTACTCAGAGCTGATTCCCCACCAGATGCAGCAGCAGCATTTTTAATATCTACTACCTGTCCTGATTCTGGAGCAAAAACTCCAGGAGCAACTTCTGTACCTTCTACTAGCAAGTCACCCACTTTCACCTTTGGCTGAGTACTAGTATTAATGGTAAGTCTGTCAGCGTCACGCAACACTAAGCAGCGACGCACGTTTTCGGTTCCTTTGCGGACACCTCGTACTTCCCCACCTTCTTTACACAAGATTTGGGTACGTGCGACTACAGAACCTGGGGCGATGGTTAACCCATCGTATACCTCAAGTGTGGTCTGGGTGCTACCTTGGGTGGCATCGGCGGTAATATCTCGACGAATTACCAAGGATTCCAAAATTACCAGTTGTAAACGTTGAACTTCTGGATCTTCAGTATCCTCTACTAATTCAATATCTGCTGCCAGGGGTGAAGCATTATGGTCTTGTTCGCCTTCTTGCTCAATTTCCAGTACTAGCTGGGTTCGCAGTAGTTCTACACCTTCAACAGATTTGACACGTTCTGAATCTTTGTAAGGTAGTCTCTGTACCGCTCTTAATTGAATCGATCGCCCGGTTTGTTGACTTACCGATGTAGTGGATGGCACATCTGGATTATCTGGTACGGCAAACTCGACTACTGGACGACTCAATAGGGCAGGGCCTTCTGGTGTCTCCACATACTGGATATAACGCAATTCCGTGGCGACATTGCCTTGGAATTCCTCACCTGGTTGGATGAAGGTGTTATCTCGCCCGATGACTGATTCTGGATCGTCCACCATCAGCAGTTCGCCTGGCTTCACTACGACTTCCCGCAGGATGTCGTTTTTCTGGGTCACTTCTACCACACCACTGTTTTGGCAGAAGATATCTTTCACGACTTCGGTGCCAGCTTCGACAAACTGACCGTCTTCCACCAACAGCAAGGAGATATCTTTATTAACTTCGTGGCTTTCTTCAGGAATCCACAACAAGGTACCGCCCTGCACGACTTCATAACCTAGCTTAGCTTTACCTTTTTTCTGGACTTCTACACCTGCGAATTTTAGGAATCCACCAGTGGTTGTGCGATAGCGGTCATCAATTAACTCAGCGACTACTTGACCATTTTGCACTTTTGTGCCTGGTGTAGCTCGGAGGTTAAATACCTGGTTGTTGCCAGTAGATACTAAGTAGTTATTACGACCTTGAGAACTTTGGACTGTCACGGTTGCCTGGTCTAAAACCACAGAAGCAGTGATAATCTCAATTTCCCTGGTACTCTTACCTGGGGTAGCTTCTGGCAAGCGCACCACACCGCCGTGTAAACTGGCTAATTTGGTTTCTGCTAAAACTCCATTAGCAGCGATCGCATCACCATTTTTCACCACCAATTCGGCCCCTGGTGGCAAGTTATAAACTTCCCCAGACAAAATCCAAATCAAACCACCGCGTGCGGCTGTGGTTGTGGTATTGCCTTGACGGTCAGTTTTTTGTTCTGGAACAACTTCGGCAAATTGCACTTCCCCTGCTAAGTCAGAGGCGACATCTTTAACTGCTTTTTCTGTATTAGTCCGAGTTGTCCGTCCACCAAGGGCAACCTCTGCCAACAACTGACCTTGTTTTACCTTATTTCCATCAAATACATATAGTGTTGAACCTTGGGTAAGATGAACCTCTTGGTTCTCTGGAGTAACATCACCTACTTTTGTTGGCTCCAAAAGCATGATGCCATTAGCCTCAACATAGAGGGCATCTTCCCCGTGGCGGGTACGATATGTTCTGGTTTTCAGTTTGCGGGGAAGTTTGACAGTCCCATCAATTTTGGAACGAACTTGTTGTGCCACTTCTCCAGTAAACACCCCACCAGTGTGGAATGTCCGCATGGTTAACTGAGTACCAGGTTCACCGATACTTTGGGCAGCAATAATCCCTACAGCTTCGCCCAAATCCACCATCTTGGCGTGTGCCAAACTCCAGCCGTAGCAGTGTTGACAGACAGAACGTGCGGCTTCACAAGTTAGTGGCGATCGCACCACAACTTCTCCCACCCCAGATTTTTCAATTTTCTTCGCCAAGTCTTCAGGAATTGGCGAATTGCGGGCTGCAATCAATTCTTTTGTGACCGGATGCACCACATCTTCGCCAATTACCCGTCCCATCAAGCGGGTTCCCAGAGGAATCAAGGTTTTAGCACCTTCTGTCATTGGTCGAATCGCTAGACCTCTAGTGGTGCCGCAGTCAAATTCCCGAATAATTACATCCTGGGAAACATCCACCAATCGGCGGGTGAGATAACCAGAGTCAGCCGTCCGTAAGGCAGTATCTACCAATCCTTTTCTGGCACCGTAAGACGAAATAATGTATTCCGTTACAGTTAGCCCTTCACGGAAGTTGGTTTTGATCGGTAAATCGATAATTTCCCCTTGAGGATCTGCCATCAGTCCCCGCATACCCACCAACTGCCGGACTTGTGAGATGTTACCCCGTGCCCCGGAGAATGCCATCATGTATACGGAGTTAAGGGGATTAGTCTTCTTGAAGTGAACGACTACTTCATCTTTCAAGGCTTCACTGGTACCATTCCAAGTATCGATTACCTTTTGGAAGCGTTCTACTTCAGTGATTTCTCCCCGTTGATAACGGGTTTCAGTAGCGCGAATTTCTTCCTCGGCTGCTTCTAAGAGTAATCGCTTAGTTGGTGGTATCATCAAGTCATCTACACTGATGGAAACCCCTGCTTTGGTAGCATAGCGAAATCCCAAATCTTTCAATTTGTCCGCCATCACTGCGGTTCGCGCTGTACCATAATTTGTAAAGGCCCAAGAAATTAAATTTCTCAGTTGACCTTTGTCAACCACGCGATTGCGAAAAATCATTTTTTCGTTAGTCATTAATCATTAGTCCTGAGTCATCAATAATTAATAATTCGTAATACTCGCCCAACGCGAGAAGCTACGTAATTCGTAATTAATTCTTTAATTACGAATTACGAATTAGAAATTACGAATTAACTTGCTAGTGCTTCCTGAATGGCATTGTTGTAAATAACGCGGCCAGGAGTTGTGTATATATACTGTGAAAGTACATTGCCCTTAGCGTCTTGTCTGACTCGACGGAACTTATAGAGTAATGTGCGGGTACCATCCTCGTTTTCCGTCACTTTCACGGGTTCTGTATCCGGCTGGTCTGATTCTATTTCGCCGTCAAACCTTACGTAAATATAGGCGTGCAAGTCAATTTGATCTTGCTGGAAAGCCATAATTACATCTTCCAGCGAAGAAAAGTAATTTCCTGCCCCTTTTGTCGCACCGGGATTTTCTGCCGTTAAATAATAGGCTCCCAATACCATGTCTTGGCTAGGCGTGATGATGGGTTTACCTGTGGCTGGTGACAAAATATTGTTAGAAGCCAACATCAACAACCGCGCTTCAGCCTGACTTTCTAACGACAACGGGACGTGTACCGCCATTTGGTCGCCGTCAAAGTCGGCGTTAAAGGCTGGACACACCAGAGGATGCAGTTGAATTGCTCTACCTTCTACCAAAATCGGTTCAAAAGACTGAATACCCAAACGGTGCAACGTTGGTGCCCGGTTTAGCATTACAGGGTGTCCTTCAATCACCTCTTCCAGCACATCCCAAACACTGGGATCATTGCGGGATATCAGCTTTTTCGCAGCTTTGATGTTATTTACCATCCCGCTACGAATCAGGCGGTTAATTACAAATGGTTGAAATAGCTCAATTGCCATTTCTCTAGGCAAACCGCACTGGTGAATTTTCAGCTTTGGCCCGACCACAATTACCGAACGTCCAGAGTAGTCAACCCGTTTACCTAACAAGTTTTGTCGGAAACGTCCTTGCTTACCCTCAATAATGTCGGACAAAGATTTCAGGGGTCGGTTATTTGCCCCTACCACAGTGCGTCCCCGACGACCATTGTCAATCAAAGCATCCACTGCTTCTTGCAGCATCCGCTTTTCGTTCCGCACAATAATTTCTGGTGCCAAAATTTCCTGCAAGCGTGCCAAACGATTGTTGCGGTTAATTACCCGCCGATACAAATCATTCAAATCGCTGGTGGCAAAGCGTCCGCCATCTAGCTGCACCATTGGGCGCAAGTCGGGAGGAATCACGGGAATAACTGCCATTACCATCCACTCTGGTTTTGAACCAGTAGCGATGAAGTTGTCAATCACCCGCAGTCGCTTAATTAGCTTGGCTCTCTTTTGTCCCTTAGCGTTGCCAATTTCTTCGCGTAGGCTTTCGGCTTCTTGTTCCAAATTGATATCGGCAAGCAAACGCAACAGCGCTTCAGCCCCAATACCTACCTCTACGCCTTGCAGCACAGAATCTTCGCTATAAATTTGGTCTTCTATTTCCAACCACTGGTCTTCACTCAGCAGTTGCTTGTAACTTAAAGTTTCGGCATTACCTGCACTCAGGACAACATAAGAGTTGAAATAGACAATCTGCTCGACATCCCGCAATGGCATATCCAATAGGATGGAAATATAGCTAGGAATGCCTTTGAGATACCAAACGTGAGCTACTGGTGCGGCGAGTTTAATATAGCCCATGCGGTGGCGACGCACCCGTGACTCGGTGACTTCTACCCCACAGCGCTCACAGACAATACCTCTATGACGAACTCTTTTATACTTACCACAATGGCATTCCCAATCTTTCGCTGGGCCAAAGATGCGCTCACAAAATAAGCCATCCATTTCTGGCTTGAGAGTTCGGTAATTAATCGTTTCTGGCTTGGTAACTTCACCGACTACTTGACCATTAGGCAATGTTCTTTCGCCCCACTGCCGAATGCGTTCGGGGGAAGCCAAGCCGATTTTTACGTAGTCAAACTGATTAGTTTGGGCAGGTCTCATACTTAAGTGCTGAGTTTCGAGTTATGAGTTTTGAGTATATTTAGTTTTAAGGTTTGAATTAAGAGATATCCAAGTGCTAAATGCCAATTACTGAGTTTTTTAATACTCAGCACTCAGCACTCAGCACTCAGCACTCTTTATTCGTCATCTTCCAGCGATTCGCGGGAAAGAGATTCATAAGTTGGTCGAGGAGGTGTGCGACGGGCTGATTGGTCTGCCATCAAATCGACTTCTACATCTAGGGAACTGCCGTCTGCTTGGGTTTCTACCTTGTGTACAGCAATATCCAACCCTAATGATTGCAACTCGCGCATTAGCACCTTAAAGGATTCTGGGGTTCCAGGTCTAGGAATTGCCTTACCTTTAACGATCGCATTTAACGCTTCATTTCGTCCTTGCATATCGTCAGATTTAACTGTGAGCAATTCCTGTAAGGTGTAAGCTGCACCAAAGGCTTCCAATGCCCACACTTCCATTTCTCCAAACCGCTGACCACCTTGTTGTGCTTTACCACCCAAGGGTTGCTGAGTCACGAGTGAGTATGGGCCTGTGGAACGGGCGTGGATCTTATCATCCACCAAATGCACCAGTTTCAGCATATAAGCCACACCGATGGTAATTGCTCGGTCAAAGGGTTCGCCTGTACGACCGTCATACACCATGATTTTGCCTGGGTTATCTGGGTTATATACCCAGTCTTTCCCTGTTTCGTCTCGTGCTTCTTGCAATTTGCCATGCACGATTCGGCGAGATGTCTCTTCACCGTACATTTCATCAAAGGGAGTAATCTTAAATCGGACTCCCAAGGTCTGACCAGCCCAACCCAAGAGGCATTCAAATACTTGTCCGACGTTCATCCGGCTGGGTACACCCAAGGGGTTAAGTACAATGTCCACTGGTGAACCATCGGGCAAATAAGGCATATCTTCTGCTGGTAATATCCGAGAAATAATCCCTTTATTACCGTGCCGTCCTGCCATTTTGTCGCCAACTTGGATTTTGCGTTTTTGGGCAACGTACACCCGGACTACCATATTGGCTCCTGGTGGCAGTTCATCGCCTTGTTCACGAGTAAACAAGCGCACATCAACTACGCGACCTTTTTCACCGTTAGGGACTCGCAGGGAATTGTCGCGCACATCCCGCGCTTTTTCACCGAAAATCGCCCGCAATAGTTTTTCTTCTGGTGGTTGGTCAGATTCACCTTTGGGTGTTACCTTACCCACCAAGATATCTCCAGCTTCTACCCATGCCCCTATACGAATGATTCCCTGTTCATCCAATTGGCGCAAGGCATCTTCCCCGACGTTGGGAATTTCCCTGGTAATTTCTTCTGGTCCCAGTTTGGTTTGTCTAGCTTCAATTTCATATTTTTCAATGTGAATTGACGTGTAAACATCATCCTGCACCAGTCTTTCAGAGATTAAAATTGCGTCCTCGTAGTTGTAGCCTTCCCAAGGCATGTAGGCAACGACGATATTTTGTCCTAGCGCCAATTCACCGCCTTCGGTGGAGGAGCCGTCAGCCAATACCTGACCAGCAACAACCCGTTCACCAATGCGGACGAGAGGTTTCTGATTTAAACAGGTGTCTTGGTTTGAGCGTTGGTACTTGGAAAGGGTGTATCTAATTTCGGAGGTGTTAGGTTTAGGACGGACGCGAATTTCTGTAGCATCCACATAAGTAACATCGCCATCGGTACGCGAGACAACCACCATCCCGGAGTCTCTTGCTCCTTGCGCTTCCAAACCAGTACCCACTAGAGGACGCTCTGGCTTGAGCAGAGGTACTGCTTGCCGTTGCATGTTCGACCCCATCAGCGCTCGGTTAGCGTCATCATGCTCCAAGAAGGGAATCATGCTGGTTGCTACCGACACAATCTGTACGGGAGATACTGCTACGTAGTCCACCTGTTCTGGTGTTGTGGTGGAAAATTCTTGACGATAACGGACTGGCACTAGTGGGCCAATAATGTGCCCAGTTTCATCTACAGGAATATCCCCAGGAGCAACCCGTAGATCGTCTTCTTCATCGGCTGTCATGTAGGCTGGAGGCAAGTCAAATCTGACTCGTCCATTTTCCACAGGTCTAAATGGCGTTTCGAGGAAGCCGTACAGGTTAACCCGCGCATGGGTTGCTAAGGAGCCAATCAATCCGGCGTTGGGGCCTTCTGGTGTCTCAATGGGGCAAATACGCCCATAGTGACTAGGGTGAATATCCCGCACGGCAAAACCGGCGCGTTCGCGGGTTAAACCACCAGGGCCAAGGGCGCTCAGACGGCGTTTGTGGGTCAGTTCTGCCAGAGGATTGGTTTGATCCATGAACTGACTTAACTGGCTGGAACCAAAGAATTCTTTAATTGCTGCTACCAATGGTTTGGGGTTCACCAAGGAAGCAGGGGTTAGCACTTCGGCATCGGATACGGTCATCCGTTCCCGAATGATTCTCTCTAAGCGGTTTAAGCCTACTCTTACTTGGTTTTGCAGCAATTCACCGACGCTTCTAACTCGACGGTTGCCTAAGTGGTCAATGTCATCGATGTTACCGATGTCATACTCTAGGTTAATTAGGTAATCTACGGCTGCCAAAATATCGCCAGCAGTCAACACCCGCATGGTGTCTGGGACTGAAAGACGCAATTTCTTGTTGAGTTTGTACCGTCCAACGCGACCAAGGTCATAACGTTTCGGGTCAAAGAAACGAGAATCTAAGAGTTGTTGTCCACCTAAGACCGTGGGTGGTTCACCAGGACGCAGTTTCCGATATAACTCCATCAGGGCTTCTTCTTCAGAAAATTGCCCTTCTTTTTCGATGGTTTTTTGGAAATATTCGGGGTGGCGTAAAGCGTCAAAGATTTCGTTGTCTGATAACCCTAAAGCTTTTAGTAGTACCTGCGCTGAGAGTTTGCGGGTTTTGTCGATACGCACCCACACCAAATCGTTACGGTCTGTTTCAAATTTCAGCCATGCTCCCCGGTTAGGAATTAAGCTAGCTGAATAAGTACGTCGCCCGTTTTTGTCGATTTCTGATTTGTAATAAACTCCTGGCGATCGAACGATTTGGTTGACAATTACCCGTTCAGCTCCGTTAATAATAAACGTGCCGCGATCAGTCATCAAAGGCAAGTCACCAATGAATACCTCTTGCTCTTTGATTTCCCCGGTTTCCTTATTAATCAACCGTGTGGGAACATACATTTGGACGGCATAAGTACTATCCCGCCGCTTGGCTTCTTCGACGCTATACTTTGGCTCCTTGAGTTTGTAGTTATGACCCAAAAAGTGCAATTCTAATTTGCCCGTATAATCTGTAATAGGACTAAAGGAGTTAAGTTCTTCTATCAGCCCTTCTTCCAAAAACCAGCGAAAGCTCGATCGCTGGATTTCAATCAAGTCGGGCAACAGAAAGGCGGGTTCCATGTATGTTTCTTTAGTCATGCCTCTTCCTTTGTCAACCTGGTAAAATTTTCCCTTGGACACTGCTGTTTTACGCTTCCCACTGCTAGTCAGTGTCCTTAGTTGTTTGGGAACTTTTGACACACTTGCTATTTACAGGTGTGGGCAAACGCAGCGATTAAAGCTGGAATGAGCAATTTGGACAAGGGGAGAATTGCCCCTAATCGGGTACTTAGACACCAAAAACTCACTATAGTCTTGATTTAAGAAGAATATACAGTTTAGATATTCCTGAGTTTTATCTACGTTCTTCATTTCCCCTCCAAAAAGCGCGTTAATTTGCTGACGCAGCTCTAGACGGTGTGTTTTAAATCCACCCGGCTATTTATATTCTCAGTGATATCTTAGATATCCTAAGACTGAGGGAACGATCCGCACCTTGTCGGTTTTGAATCAGAATTACTTCGTTTTGCTGGATTGTACTCACAAGGCAATTTCGTTTAAGGATTTTGTATAGGTTAAATACACAGAAGCCGATGTTGTGCAAAAAAGTCTAGCTCAACCTGGTTTGGCACGGTTAGTCATGTGTGGAGAGCATCCGCTTGTAGAGATTTGGAGGATGGCCAAGCCGATAACATCATTTGAAAATTAGGCTCAGAAATTTTAGGTTCCTTCCTTTATCATTATGGCGCACGCAAAATGTTTTTGAGGGAATAATATTAGCATATTTTTGTCCCCCTAGAGTTTTATTTTTTTAGCACAACTGAATAAAAGTGATTAAAGCCCACTTTTATATTGACAGACCAAATAATTCACAGGCGTTTTGGGTGGTTTGATGGGCGATCGCTTCTACCGTTTCTTGACGCAGTTTCGCTACTTGCTCGGCTACATAAAGCACGTAGGCGGGCTCATTACGCCTTTGTCCCCGTTTAGGAACTGGGGCGAGAAATGGGCAGTCTGTTTCGATCAGTAGGCGATCGCTACTCACCATCGCAGCTGATGATTGGATCGCTTTGGCATTTTTGAACGTTACCGTCCCGCTAAAGCTGATGTAGAAGCCTAAATCGAGAAACCATTGGGTTTCTTCTGGCGTTCCTCCCCAGCAATGCATAACACCCCGCACTCTTTCTCCCTTAAGTTTCCGCCATTTTTGCAACACTTCTCTGGTTGCTACAGCAGCATCGCGGCAGTGGATAATTACTGGTAAATTGAGTTCAGATGCGATCGCTAGCTGTGACTCAAATACCAAAAGCTGATGCTCATAGTTATCAGCTTTATAAAAATCAAGCCCCATTTCGCCAATTGCTACCACATTCGAGTCAGAACTAGCTAAAGTTTTGATTGTCTCGGCTGTTTCGCTATTCCATTTCTCAGCATCTAGAGGATGTAATCCCACGGCAAAGCTGATTTCAGGAAACTGGTGTGCTATGGATTGAATGCTGGAAAACTCACCTGGGTGAACACAGGAATGTACTAAACGCACTACTCCTGCTTCTTGCCACCGCGATCGCACTGTTGCTAAATCCGGCTGAAAAGTATCAAAGTTGAGATGAACGTGCGTGTCTATCAGTTGCATTCTTTGTCATTAGTCATGAAATTGTTAGCCCCGATCGCGACTAAGGACAAATCATCCTTCGGGTAAATCTTTTTCCTGTGGTAGCCACTAAGCGATCACCAAATTTTCCAGAGGGAACGCCACTTGTTTTAATTGGCATAAACAAAACCAGTTACTCATGGTGCTACCCTGCTGTAGAAGGGTTAAAAGGCACAGAGTAAATTGGTGTGTGTGTGGAAACCCTCAAGATTACACTAACTTCAAATGAGCAACTGGCGTTTTACGCCAGTTAATTACTACAGCTTTCAGAAAATTTGTAACCTAGTGACTCACTCAGTTAAAAGATCGCATTAGCTCAACAATGACTATTCAGCTACTGTTGTTTGAGTGATGGGCTTTAGTTTATGAGCCAATCTTGACTTTTTCCTTGCCCCATTGTTGGGGTGAAGGACACCCCGTTTGACTGCTTTATCGATTTTGCCGTAAGCTTCGGATAACCGAGCCTGTGCTTCTTCTTGTAATTCTGGGGTAGGATTAGCTGCATAGACAGCTACAGCATTAGAGTATTTCTTCATCAGCGTCTTGACTGCTGATTTGTAAGCTTTGTTACGCAGTCGGTTACGTTCTGCGATTTGGGCACGCTTGAGAGCAGACTTTGTATTCGCCACAGTCAATTCCAAAAATACTATTAATATGTACACACACTACTAGACTTACTAATATAGCATCCAAATTGCCAATGTTATAATTTCCTAAAAAAAATCTGCCATTGGACAATAGTTCTTCTTCCCCTGCTTTCTAAAAATCTCTTCAGTCCGCGATTGAGTGTGTCGTCAATTTAGGAAATGCGTTAAAATAAGCCATATCAAATAAAACTGTTATCCTAACTCACCACTACCTGAGAAAGCGATGTGATTGCCAATGTAATATTTCCTAGATTTTAGGATCTATTATCACAGGCAAAGAACTGTAAACAGCTAAATTTCAGGGTTATCAAAGTATAGAAGCGATACTATATCGTGTCTGTACAAATGTAAACTACTGAGAAGTTAGGAAAATAAGTAAAAATTATACTCAGACCCTACCCCCTGTAAATCTAGGGGATTGGATGTGCAAACACACCACCTGCACCCCGCAAGGAGTGAGGGAAAGGGCATAAGGGTAATGGGAAATGGCACACCCACATCCTGCCGCTATCCTGCTAAGGGTTGTCGGACTGAGCAATTAAGTCGCCTTCTCAAGCAAACCATCTGCTGGCAACCTTGAGAGTATCAAAAAAATCCAGGTTAAGCTAGAGAAGAGAATTAGAGTCAGCTTGCACACCCCAGTGGGTCAAGAGCAATACTAAATCTCAGGTGTGAATATTATAATTTTGGCATTGTCCTTACTCCATGCTGCGAATCATTACTCAGCAGGCAGACGTTAGAGCAGAACTGCAACGGATCTGCGATCGCACCCATGACGAACAGGTGCTTCACAAAGAAGCAACGGTGCGGGAAGTTTTGCAAGCAGTGAAGCGCCAAGGCGATAAAGCTGTATTGCATTACACAGCCGAATTTGACAAACAAACCCTGAAAGCAGAAGAACTCCGAGTTACAGGCTCGGAACTAGATGCAGCCTATCAGCAGGTGTCAAAGGAGTTTTTGGGCGCAGTTCGGCTAGCTCGCCGCCAAATTGAAGCGTTTCATCGTCAGCGAGTACCAAAAAGCTGGGTACACTTTGGCGACGATGAAGTAGTACTGGGCAAACGCTACACCCCTGTAGATCGAGCGGGGCTGTATGTGCCCGGTGGCCGCGCCGCCTATCCTAGTACAGTGCTGATGAATGCAATTCCCGCTCATGTCGCTGCTGTACCTCATATAGTGATGGTGACACCACCAGGCCCAGGGGGTGTAATTAACCCAGCAGTCTTAGTAGCTGCCCAAGAAGCAGGAGTGCAAGAAATTTATCGTATTGGGGGCGCACAAGCGATCGCTGCTTTAGCCTATGGCACAGAAACAATTCCGAAAGTGAATGTGATTACTGGCCCCGGTAACATTTATGTCACTCTTGCGAAAAAACTTGTATATGGCACCGTCGGTATTGATTCTTTGGCAGGCCCCAGCGAAGTGCTGGTGATTGCCGATGAAAGTGCAAATCCGGTGCATGTAGCTGCTGACTTGCTAGCCCAAGCCGAACACGATCCAATGGCGGCAGCAATCTTGCTGACGACAGATGCGGCTTTGGCGAAAAACGTGCAAGTAGCCTTGGAAAGACAGCTAGTGGATCATCCACGGCGAATAGACACAGAAAAAGCGATCGCTCATTATGGGTTGATTGTTCTTGTGGAATCGCTCCAAGCAGCAGCAGAACTGTCAAATGAATTTGCCCCTGAACACCTGGAATTAGAAGTAAAAGACCCTTGGGCACTCCTACCACAGATTCGCCACGCTGGGGCAATCTTTTTGGGTTACTCCACACCAGAAGCTGTAGGAGACTATTTGGCAGGGCCTAACCACACCTTGCCAACTTCTGGCGCTGCCCGCTATGCTTCGGCGTTAGGGGTTGAAACTTTCCTCAAACATTCCAGTATTATTCAATACTCCCAAACTGCGCTGCAAAATGTGGCTGGTGCTATTGATGTGCTAGCAACAGCAGAAGGTTTACCTTCTCATGCTGATTCAGTCCGCCGCCGAATTCAGCAAGAGGAGTGATTTGGAATGGTTAATTTTGTTTAATACTGTTGACAAAAGTCACTTTTTAGGTAGCAAATAAAGCATTTGCTACCCTGCTTTCAGGGTTTTGGCGGGCATCTACTAGACATTGCCCGCCTATTGTATTGTAATTACTGATTATGTAGTAAGCTTTAGCGTGCCCAAATGACTGGCGAAAATATCTTTCTACAATGTACTAGCGTCAAATTTGGGTGAAACCAATTCATCGCATAACCTCGAAAATATATACTAAGTAGGCAAATATAAAAATAATTTAGTGTAGCTGCTAACAAGTTTTACTACATACTTATGTAACGGGGTCTACTCTTATAGGAGACGGGAGCAGTGCTAAAGAATATTTTGATAGCTCTGGACGGTTCGGAAATGGGAGAACGAGTAATTCAGAGTTTAGATAATTTGGTGTTATCAAAAGATGCCAAGGTTATTCTCTGTCATGTATTTCCTACACCAGAGTCTGAAATGGAGATACCTGCCGATCGTCCTCAGCCAGAGTCCCCAACATTTTCTTATTTTCAACTGGAAAAACAGCTGCAATCCTATCAAGAAAAATTATCAGTCCCAAGTGAGTTAGAACTGGTAACTGGCGATCCTGCTGAAGAGATTATTCGTCTTGCCAATATTTACAAAGCTAACCTAATTATAATTGGTAGTCGGGGATTGATTGGGATGAAGCGAATTGTCCAGCGTTCTGTAAGCAGTCAAGTTGTCGAAGAAGCTAATTGTTCGGTGTTGGTGGTAAAGCCGAATTAGAATTAGGTAAATTGAAGTATGTGATTTAACTAATCAGAGACTCAATATAAGTAAGTGGGCATAAATAATTGTCGTTGAGATAAGGCAATAGGCAACAGGCAAAAGTCAAGAAGACTCTTTGAGTTGTACTGAATGTTTTCAGAAATAAAATTATGAGTCCTATATATATGACTGGTGAAGATTGGCGTTTTGGAGTTTATCATCGTGCGAATCGTCAGGTGACTCACAATACGGTTCGGTTAAGGCAAGAGACGCGATAAATCGCCGTCTCTATAAAGGACTGATTATTTTAGAGACGGCGATTTATCGCGTCTTTGCGATCATAAGGCATGTCATCAAAAAACCTTATCCGAACCATATTGAGGTGACTCAAGACCAGAAACGCTATCAAGTTACAGAAGATTTATCTGTCGTGGTAAAAATTATTGTAGGTATTATTTCTACTTCTAGAACTGGGAGCTAGGGACATAGAGACTAAGGAAAGAAGTCGGGGAACAAGCTTGCCATCAGCGTAGGCGAACGGTAGCAGGAAGTAAGGGAACAGGGGCAGAATAAAAATTAGCTCTTTCCCCTCTGCTCCCTGCTCTCTTCCCCTCTGCCTCTTGTGCCCCAATTCCCAATCCCTTCACATTCAGTCGATTCAACGTCCTTGAGTTGCCAGAAATTGACGCAAGCTCAACAAACTCAAGGTTTGACCCAAATTTAAGGGCAAAAGTGAAACTCCTTCCAAGCGGGATTGCACCCAACCTTCTCCCCAATACCATTCATGAAACCCGTCAATACCTCCACTGAGTAGCAAACGGAGACAGTTGGATTTTACAACGTCTACTTGATGATGAATTGAGACTGGCCCAGTCCAGGTAGTAAACTGAAATCCCGGAAGTAGTTCTTCTGGCATTCCTGGCGCAAAGCGTTGCGCTAAGAGCCATTTTTCTAGTTGTACCGGATGCAGCAGACTATCACGAATTGCATCTGTTGGCGCTTCAATTTCGATTCGCAGTTGACTTTGTTGAAAATTACCTAGCATTTTTCTAAGATTGCCTAAAAGTGAGATATCGCTATTTCTAATATTGCAAATAGTCTTTGTCATTAGTCATTAGTCCTTTGTCCTTTGGAAATAACTAATAACCAATACAACTCTTGGAGAGGCTACGCCCTAAGCGTAGCTATGCCGTAGGCTTTAGCGATACGCTCAGTACAAGTGAGCAATGACCAATAACAGCCGTTTATTTACGTGACACCCCACTACGTTACTTTTCTTGCAGCAGAGAACTTAGAATAGAAAAAGTGAACTTGTTAAGAAATGTAAGGTTATTCATGGCGGATCAGTTAATTCGTGCAACAGCAGCCGAAGGTGGAATTCGTGCCGTAGGTGTGATCACCACACGTTTAACAGAAGAAGCACGGCAGCGACACAAGCTTTCATACGTGGCAACGGCAGCACTGGGTCGCACTATGGCGGCGGGCTTGTTAATGGCTTCTAGTATGAAGCGAAGTGGATCAAGGGTCAATGTGCGGGTGAAAGGCGATGGCCCTTTAAGTGGCATATTGGTAGATGCCGGCTTAGATGGTACGGTACGCGGGTATGTGGGGAATCCATCTATAGAATTACCTCCTAATGCCAAAGGTAAGCTAGATGTTGGTGGTGCAGTGGGTGGTGGCTACCTCTACGTTGTGCGAGATGTTGGTTATGGTTATCCTTACTCTAGTACGGTAGAACTAGTTTCTGGTGAAATTGGCGATGATGTGGCTCATTATCTGGTGAATTCTGAACAAACACCTTCAGCTTTAGTTTTAGGTGTGTTTGTGGGAGCAGGGGGAGTAACTGCGGCTGGAGGATTACTAGTACAAGTGTTACCCAAAGCTGCCAGAGATGAAGCTCTTGTAGAAACCTTAGAATCACGGGTCGCTGGTTTGGCAGGATTTACGCCATTATTGCAAGCCGGGAAGAATTTGACTGAAATCTTTAGCGACCTCTTGGGCGATATGGGCCTAGAAATCTTTTCCGAACGGCAAATGCTGCGTTTCCACTGTGGTTGTTCTTTTGATCGCGTTTTGGGGGCACTGAAAATTTTAGGAGAAGCCGAACTGCAAGATATGATTGTTAAAGATAATGGTGCTGAAGCAACTTGCGACTTTTGCGGCAACGTTTACCAGGCAAGTAGCGATCAGTTAGCTCAACTAATTGCCGATTTGCAAGCTGAATCTACTGTTTCAGGATAAAGTATAAAAAGACACTAATTTTTTAGATTGAACATGGTATTCTGTGGAGAGGGATAATCAAAAAAAGTAGCTTTTTGATCGCGAGAAAGTTACTATGGCATCAATGGAATTATCGACCTAAAACAGAGCGCTATTCAATTATTTTGGTGTGAGAGATGACAGAGCGGGATATTCCAGACAGTTGGTCTTCAGCCAGTGATAGAGAGCCAGATCAAAACAAAAGATTATCCCGAACAGAACAATTCGGTGAAACTCAACCATTTGGTGTCCCACCTACTGGTTCTACTTCCAAATCAGTGAAGCGGCGAAAAAAAAACGATACACAAGGATTACCTATAAATAGTCATTCAGGAGAGACTGCCAAACTCAGTAGTGCTTCTGGGAAATGGCCACGCTGGATGAAAAGCTGGACATTGTGGCTAGTACTACTAATGTTGATTCCCGGCAGTGTAGGATTCTTGGCAATGGCAATGCTGCTAAAGTTGCCATCTGCCCCTAATTGCCCCTCGATTTTCTGGCCCCTAGCTAGTGCTTCTGTGCGGCTACATTGCGCTCAGTTGGCGGCTTCTAAGCAAACAGTGAACGACCTATTGCAAGCGATCGCTCTGGTGAAGCAACTACCACAAAATCACCCGTTGCATGGAGAAATTGATCGTTTCATCGAAGAATGGTCGCGGGATATTTTGAAGCTAGCCGATCAAAGTTTCCAAACGGGGAATTTAGAGGAAGCGATCGCTACTGCTCGCAAGATACCCGAAGATGTGGCAGCTTATAAATTAGTCGATGAACAAGTTGATAAATGGCAGTCAATTTGGACAAAGGCAGAAGAAACATACAACGGTGCGATCGCCGAAGTAAAAGAACGGCGCTGGCAATCGGCGTTCATGTTATCTGCCAAAATGCTGCGCGTAGACAATCAATACTGGGCGGGCACTAAATACGACCAATTGAATCGTCTAATCGCCGGAGCGCGGGAAGATGGCGATAAGTTAGGAAAAGCGGAAAGTTTAGCAAGCAGCAAAGTAGTCGATAATTTACTGGAAGCCATCAAGCTAGCTGAGTCTATTGGGCAAGAAAGTTACCTTTACCAAAAAGCTCAGGAAGCGATTCCCGCATTTGGACGCAAAATGCTGGAATTGGCACAGGCAAAACTAGACAAGCGGGATGCCGATGAAGCACTGAATATTGCTAGACAAATTCCAGAGAGTACGAAACTACAGGGTGAAACAGACGACTTTATCGCCATAGCTGACGCGAAAAGAAGTGCTTGGATCGGTAACGTTTCTGGTTTAGAGGCTGCGATCGCTCAAGCACAACAAATCGATCCTTCCAGACCAGTGTATAACGAAGCCCAACAACTGATTGCTCGTTGGCAGTTGGAAATTGAAGATGTTGCCAATCTAGAAAAAGCGAGATTGTTGGCTAGCCAGGGAACAGTCCCTAATTTAACAGCAGCGATCGCACAAGTACAGTTAATACCTGCAAATAATCCCAGGGCCACCGAAGCTAGGCAAGAAATGGATCGCTGGCGTGCCCAAGTGGAGACAATTGAAGATCAACCTTACTTAGAACGTGCCGAACAGATAGCTGTATTCGATGATATCAACTCTTTACAAGCTGCGATCGCTCAGGCCAGCGAAATTCGTAGAGGTCGGGCATTATATCCAGAAGCACGGAAAAGAATTCGGACTTGGATAGGAAAAATTCAGCGAATTCAAGACCAACCCTACTTGGATCAAGCACAAGAACTGGCTCAGAGTGGAAATCTCACCGCCGCCATTAGCGCCGCTCAACAAATTGCCTCATCAGGAAGGGCGCTTTCACAAGAAGCGCAAGCTGCGATAAATGATTGGGAAGGGCAAATCCGCACTAGAGAAAACTGGAAAAAAGCCCAAGAAGTTGGCGCGGCTGGTACGCCAGAAGCTTTGGTTGAAGCAATACGGCTGGCAGATCGGGTTTCAAACAATAGCATCTTACGTATGGATGCGAATCTGGCTATTGACCAATGGAGTCAGCAATTGTTAGAAATAGCTCGCTCTCAAGGTCAGTCTGATATTGCTAGAGGGATTGATATTGCAAAATCGATTCCACGCGGTAGTGCTGCTTACAGTGCGGCGCAAGAGCAAATTAAGACTTGGCAGGATTTTCTGAATCCTAAACCTGAACCTCAGCCTCAACCCCAGACTGAATCTCTACCATTTCCTCAATCAACTACTAATGGGCAGTAATATCGTTATTTAAAGATTAAAACCTTTTAATTTAGCATTTTCAAAAGGCATATCAGGGATGCCGGGGTGTAAAAAAACTTTTTAAGTAGGGTAGCACAGCTAACTGTGCTACCCTACTTAAATTTATCGAAACAGAATTCAGGAGCCAGAATGGGCGAAACCTTAGCTATCCGCTAACAGAATGAATTTTGTACGACACAACGACAGGCGGTAGTTGAGCGTAGCCGAAACTCAGTGCATCGCTGGTGGATAACGCAGTGTCTTCATTCTGACTCCTGAATTCTGACTTCTGAATTCTTCTTCAATCCTCCATCACTCTCCCCATTCTTTAATTACAGAAAATAGTGATGAGTAATCATCATCAGCAAATGACATTTTTACGGCTGTTTGCAAGATTTGCCGCACACCTTTAATACTGCTGAGATCCAAACTTCGAGATTTCGCCTCAGAGATAAACAATTCTGTATCTTTGAGCAAATGTTTGGTGGGGAAATTCGGATCGGCATAATTGCCATCCAACATCCGTTGTAGCTTTTTGTCAAAGGTCGGTGCGTAGAGTGGACTGTCGCGCAAGATTTGCATAAACATATCCACATCAACACCCTGACGCTGGACAAAAGCCAGACTCAGAGCAAAGCTAGTTGTTAGGGAAGCTATTAGTTGATTTAGTGCCAATTTAAGCGCCGCCGCAGATCCTACTGGCCCTATAAGTAAAGGTTCTGTGCCAAAATTTTGGAGTAACTTCAAGTGCCGTTTATATTGTTCTGGCTCTGCCCCTACCATCACACTCAACTTGCCAGCTTGTGCTTCCGGGATACTACCTAATACTGGTGCTTCTAAATACTCACCACCACCACCAACGATCGCGTCTCTAATTTCCTGGCTTTCTGTGGGAGTAATTGTTCCCATTTGGATGATTGTGCGCCCTTCCAGAGTTTGCCAAGAAGTATCTGAAAGCAACACATTATAAATGGCAGGGGCATTAGTCAGCATGAGAATTACGCACTCAGCAGCACGAATGGCGTGGCGGGGATGTGTAGCAATTTCAGCCCCAGCTGCTTGTAGTGGTACTAATTTTTCTGGGGTGCGATTGTAGGCAACTAGCTGTATATCTGCGGCTAATAACCTTTGAGCCATTGGTAGTCCCATCAGTCCAGTTCCCAGAAATGCCACCTTCATTTTTTACGTTCCTTTAATACAGCGTAGGCGTAGTCTGTTGTAGACATAGCGTTTCCATTGTTTGATTTTGATCAGCTGTTCTACATTGAAATTGCACAAGCTGGGCTGGCTTTTCGGCCTACCCCACAAGAGTTATGTTTATTCGATTATGCAAATTAAATGTTTTTTAGCTTATCAGTTATCAGTGAACAGTTATCTTTGAACACTGATAACTTCCTATTTGCTGATTAGCCACCAGCCGCAAAAGTCGCCATAATTATCACTGAAAGCAAAATACCAGGAGTAAGTAGTGTTACTAGCATTAGCAGGTCATGGGTGGACATAATTATTACTTTTGTATTGTGTTTAACTTTACAGTATTCACTGTTATGCTAGTCTAAATAAGATTGATACTGCATTCTTAAATAGAGTTTTAACTTTTCAAATTTACCTGTTACTCTGGCAGAGTCAATCCTTTGAGTTTTTGAGAAGTTTCTGTATTGTCCAGACCTTTGCTTTGAATTAAGACTCCAAAGCCGCCGAGTCCTGTGGGATCTATAAGTTGGTGTAGTGCATCCCGATGCTGTAGTAACTGCGAGAGAGATTGCTTTTGCTCGGAAAGGGCTGCAATGCGATCGCCTAACCCCAACGCCATCAAAAATAATCCCTGCTGGATAAAACCAACTTTTTCTAAACTACACCGCTCACCCCAGCGTTCCAAAGCCGTAAAGTCAACATGGGCAGTGATATCTTGTCGCCCAATATTAATATAAGGGTTGTCATGGAAACGATGCTGGTAATAGCACTGTAGTGTTCCCTGCGATCGCCTGGGATTGTAGTAACGGCTGGCGGGGTAGCCATAATCAATTGTTAACACATAGCCGCGCTGCAAGCGGTCTGCTACTATACTCAACCAGTCACCAGCCGCTAAATTAATTTCACTACGGTAGCCATCTGGATATGCACTTTGGGTAAAGTTCATTTCCACTAGGTCTAAATATTCAGCTAGTTGGGGGGTTGAAGGTTCTCCTGTGACTTCTATAAATGATGAGCAGGTTTCTTTCTCATTACTATCTGTAGTTACATAAATTTCTCGGAGTTCTCCCGTTTCTAAGATGAATTGATGCACGGGGAACGCATCTACTAACTCGTTAGAGAAAAAGCAACCAGCGATCGCACTTGGTGGTATATCCTCTAAATTGCACCAACGCACCGGGAAATCTTGCAAGCGTTGCTGTTGTTCTTGTCTTAAAGTTGGGGACTTTTCAACAATGATGTACTCCAGCGCCGTAAAAAAATCTGGGTAGTGCAGTTGATGATATTTGAGGATATGCAAAGCTAGCAATCCTTGACCTGCTCCCATTTCTACCAGAGAAAAGGGTACAGGTTTTCCTAAAATCTCCCACATTTGCAAAAATTGTTCTGCTAGTAACTCGCCAAAGTCAGAACAGAGATTGGGAGAGGTAAAAAAATCACTATCTTTAAAACCTATTTTGACTGCATCACTGGAATAGTAGCCGTATTCAGGGTGGTATAGTGCCAAATCCATGAATTGGGCGAAAGTAATTCGTTGTTGAGGACTAGTGGTAATATGATTTGCGATCGCAGTACACAGCAAAGCATTGGAATCCATAAAATTTCAGATTTTAGATTGGGAACACGGATAATATAGCGGTTCCCAATTGCATGGAATATAGACCTAACCCCCAGCCCCTTCCCTTCTAGCGTTGGGGAGTAAGATTCAAAGCCTCTCTCCTTTGAGGAGAGAGGTTTGGAGAGAGGTCAAAACTGTACTGCACCCAAGCGAGAACCGCTATATCAACATTACTGTTACGACGCAGAACACCACGGATAATCTGATTGTTAAAGTTCTCATCAGCCAAGAAACGCAGCATCGTAATTTACCCTTGTGGGTTGCGTCTTGCTAAAAGGCGATCGCGCACTCCAATAGGGTTAAAACGCTTTTCAGCTTCCTGCTGAACTTTCGTGGCAAGTCTTTGACGCTCTAGAAGGTAGGCATCAACCTCGGCTTGGTGTTGTAAGTAATAACCAATCACCAAATAGATATCCCAAAGATGAAGCGATGGGTACTGTTCTCTGATCTCTTCTGCTGTAGCCCCTTCAAGGAAAGCTGTAACCACTGTATCTAAAGTGATGCGGGTTTTGCTAATTTTAACAACGCCATTTGCATCAGTTACAAGGGGAATCGGGGTAACAGTAGGAATAAGTAGCATTTTAATATTTGAGCAGTGCTGTTTTCCTATAGTTAGTATAAGCCAAATCTAGAAGCAGCCATCTAGATCAGGACATCTGCTAAAAGGCAATTTGCTAGTTAGCCACTCACCAACGACACCAACACACCATTGGGATCGCGGACACGAGCAATCATTTGTCCCCCAGGCTGAGATTTAGGAGCATCTAGGGTTTTTGCACCAGCGCCGATCGCTCTCATGTAAGCACTACCAACATCGGGGGTAATAAATGATATCTGAATTAATGTCGGTGGTTGTGTGGGATCGTTGGCATGAAAGCCCCCAGGAAATAATTTCTGTGCTTCGCTACTTGAAGAGAAAGCTAGTGTAGTGCTGCCGGTTTCGATTTCCGCCCAGATAGATTGTCCTTTATCCACGAGAGTGCGACGAACCAGACCAAAAGCTTTTTCGTAAAACTCAACCGTTTTAACTACATCGTCTACCCAGATGACCGTATAACCAAATTTCATAATTCTTTCTCCTTATCTAGAAAAAATTGAGGGTTTGAAACCCACGGAGGTGGGTAAAGCCTTGTGTAGACGCGGTTTCTAACCGCCCTTTTAACTACGAATGACGAATGACAAATGACAAATGACGAATTATTTTAGCTCTCCAAAATATTGCGATCTGTTGCTAGAGTTTGCGCCCCTGTTTGCATCATTTCTATATCTGATGACGACCAATCATGAGGCCCTTGACAGTAATGTGCTACTAGCAATCCCCATAATCCTCTAGGGATGACAATTGGTACAACCAAGTTGGCGCGAACCTGCATATTGCGGAGAAAATCTCGGTGACAAGACTCGATCGGCTCTAATTCAATATCAGCGATCGCTTTTACCCGTCCTGCTAAGTATAAAGCAGCATACTCGTTGTTAAAACAATCATCTGGGAGTGGAACCAAGTATTGAAAATTCTTGAGAACTTAAAGATTCAAAAGTCACCTGACCTTGCCACTGACTGTAAAAATAATACAACACCACCCGATCAACCTGAAGCGATTCTCTGAGTTGATTGGTCGTTTGCCGGACTAACTCATCGCGCTGCATTGTTTTAACAAGGCGATCGAGCAAAATTTGCAAACCCTGTTCACGGCGATCGCGGCTCTGGTTAAATTCGGAGTGAGGATGAATTTTCACGGTTATAATATGACGACTAAGTAAATGCTGCCGGATTTATATAGTAATTTATTACACTTTATTTAAATACATTTTTGTATTGATAGCAGCAATTCAATTTTAACGAAACATAATCGGAGTCAACCTTTTTAGGAAATTTAAAATAAATTATTAAGAAACTACAATTTTTGATTCGCACCAAAAATAATTCAAAATTATAAATTTAGTATTAAGAATTTTGGAAAATTACAAATAATATGTTTCGTCTTTCCCAAGCTTGAGGCAATAAATATACTTCAAACTTTAATGTAACAATTTAGTTTGTATTCCTGGTTACAGATATTAGAGGATGTTTGAAAAACCATTTTCACGGTAGCAAAACGTTTTAGATCCCCCTAAATCCCCCTTAAAAAGGGGGACTTTGATTCCGGTTCCCCCCTTTTGAAGGGGGGTTAGGCAGGGTGGATTAATTGTCGGGAGAGAAAAAATTTTCTGACTCGACGGTTGGACTCATAGGTATTCTGGAAGAGGAGTCGGAGTGGTCAAATAGGGCATCAAAAATCATTTGAAGTTGGTTAGCCATCAGCCTTAACGCTTCGGGAAGAGTCCGAGAATCTAACTGACGAGCCAGGGAAACTAAAAACTGTCTGACCATCGCCCAATTAGCTGGTGAAAAACCGCCAGTATGAATACAGTTATCTTCATTTAAAGTTACATCCTTGACCCAATGAAGCTGATTTTCGATTGACCAATGACCACGAATAGCCTCAGCAAATTCTGAGGCTGAACAATTTAAGCTACTCAAATAAAAGTGTCGTTCATGATAATCAACAATCTGGCGACGACTTTTCTTTCCTTGAGGTCGAGTTCCATATCTGTTAACCTCAATTAAACTTTTAGCACCAACCCAATCAGGTAGTGACTCAGGTGGAATTGGATAGACTTTTACTTGGCGAGTAGTCTTTCGTCCATGCAAATTTTCATCCAGGGAATTGGTATCGATAGCGATTGAGGATTGAGCTAGTTCAGTAGCTACTTTCAGCAGATTTGGCTGGTTTCCTTTAATAGTAATAATGTAGTCATTTTCTCCCTCAATAATTAACTCAACAGTTTTTTTTGGCAATGTAGTGCATCTGCTGTAATCACAATATGATGCCCAGAAAGTGTTTTAATTAGCTCTTCTACCACACTAATCTCACTTTTTTCGTGATTCTCCATAGCTTGATGTCTGACTACCCATCCTTGCTGATGACTATAAACTGAAACGATACTCACAAAGTTTTGATAAGATTTATTTCCTCCTGTGACAGTACTTTTAATACATTTACCATCAATGGCAAATAATTCTTTGTAATTAATTGGCAAACTATTCTCTGCCCAGATGTTAAATAGTTCAGCTAATATCTGAAAATCAATAGAAGTCATGATATTTCTGAATGTTGATGCTGATGGAAATTGAATATCTGGAGATAAATCTAATAATTTGATTAGGGATAATCGATGATTTTTAGTGAACTCAGCTAAAGGTTTGTATCCCCAATATCCCGTACAACTACCTAACAAAACTATAGTTAGTATTATCCAAAGTCTATGTCTAATCCCTCTGGCATGTCTATAATCGGGAACCCCTTGAATTGCTTCGATTAAATTCATTCCCAACTTTCCTCTGGTTTTGGTCTTTTTCTCAAGGAATCATCCTTCCATGTTATATTTTCTCTCTCGACAATTAATCCACCCTGCTTTTTAAGGGGGGTTAGGGGGGATCAAAAGCCTGTAGCGCAACTCTAGAAGATTTGTATATACACCGTAGCTTTATAAGGGGGGTTAGAGACAGGGCGAACGCACGGGATTTCTGAAACCCTTGCTGGGCAAGGATCTTGATGAAAAAATAGGCTAAATTAAAAAACGCCAAAACCCTTGCTATTAAAGGATTCTTATACTTTAGATGCGTTTGCCCTGGGGTTAGAGAGGATCAATAAGTGCAAAGATACAGCAAATTACTTTTCAAACAACCTCTTAGTCATACTGATAGTATTCTTTGTTTCCATACTCTGTATGATAACGAGAGACTAACAAGAGACTAATTCTGAGTTTCCAAACATTGGCACAAAGCTACGGTAAGCTGACAATGCTGCTTCTTTAACAGTTGCATTCACAATCGGAAAGGTAGTGAGGATGTAGCTAAATTCATCTTCGGTTAAACCGTAAAGATGTGCTACCATTCCATCGAGTTCTGCGCGGAGTTTGGCGCGTTCTGCTTCGTCGGTAACACCTTGTTGATGGGAACCTAGACCGACTTCTTGCGCGAGTTCGTCAAATTCTGGTGTAGTGCAGATGAGTTTGGCGGCGCGTTGTACAATATCGTTGAAGTTGCGATCGTTTTTTGTTAAACGTGGGACGGGTAGCTGGTAGACATAGAACATATTGAGATTTGTAGTAACCTTCTGCCGTAAACAGTAATCAATCACCAAACTATTGAATACGGCTGTACTAAATAACATCTCTGAGTTATTCATATTGATTTGATTATTTTCTGAATACCTCAGCGATATTAAAAGTGAATTTCCACAAAATACTGATTTTGGTATAATGCTTGAAATCAGCGATCGTTCATTAGTGCTTGATGCTACTGAGCGGAAACCAAGTCGATAGCCTTGATAATCTAAAGTCTGGTCTTTATCAGTTTCATTGCGTCCTAATAAAGCTTTCCTCGCTTCTTGTTCATTCACCCAATATTTTGGTTCAGCATATAAGTGAGTGAACTGATGAATCATCTTACCTTCGTAAAGTGCTAATCTTCCTTTACTAGGCTGTTGCTTGAATAAATGACTATCATTCGTCATATCAAACTCACGGGTTAAGCGCAAATTCCATTTACTCTCAATTTTTTCCCCTAGTAAAGAGAACTTAGCCATTTTTTCAGCCATGTGGATGTCTATCTCATTCTTAAACTCCATCACCGATAGAGAATCAGGAGACAAACCCCGAATAAGTGGAACTGAAATTTTAACTCGTTCATCTTTATTTTTGAAAAAAGTTTCTAGCTGATTTACTTTAATAGCTTCATGCGGATTGATACGGAAAGCTGCCGTAAATGAATCAGTAACACCATCTTTTTCAAAAGTTAAAAGTGAAAACTTGAAACGATGATCTACCCCTTCAAAAATAAATCTTTCGTTTGATAGTCCAAAAATTGCATCAATATTAGTCTGAGAAAATAACATTTCCCTTAGCTGCTTGGCTCCGAGATCAGTATAAACGCCAGAAGGTAATAGAATCCCGCACTGTCCACTGTTACACAGCAGGTTAAAGGATTGTTCTAAAAATAGTTTGTAGAGATTAATATCAGTACCGGATTTTTTACCATTAACAACAGAAATTTGATTTTTATACTGTTCTGCTGAACGATAATAAGCACTTATATGTGGAAATTGACTTTGATATCCTAACCAAGTAGTAGCTATTTCAGGATTTGCTAAAAGTTGCTTTTGCTCTTTTTCAAAAGCCTTGATGTCCATCTTGCTCTTTCTCACAAGATCATTATGCTGAAGAAAGAATTCTCTTGCATTCGGCTTAAATATTTCCCACGGCGGATTAGTGATAATGACATCAAAACCGCCGCGTTCTAAAACCTTGTCAAAATGATAACCCCAGTGAAACGGCTTCAAAGCTGCAATATCCTCAACCTTCAAAACCCGCTTCTGTGATTTCCCAGTTAATTGAACCTCCTCATACTTGATACCCAAACGCTTACTAAACTCATCCAACAGCAAAAGATTTAACTTTTCCTGCGATTTTTTATTGAGTTGTTCAATATTTTTGCGGAGGTGTATCAATCGAGTATCTTGAGGTGTATCTGTATCGGGTAAAGCTTTAGGTAAAAAAGCGTGTTTTTTGTACAACTCAACAGATTTATTTTTTTCTTCTAAAATTTGCTTATAATTATCTGCGGCTAAAGACTGTAATAGATTTCCTTGTAGTGAATTTCCCACAGCATCAAAAGCCGTGTCATCTACCTTAATTAATCCAATCAACGAATTACCCGCCATAATATTAAAATCAATATTAGGCAAAGGCTCTAACTCTTCCACATCATTAGCAGAAGAAACCAAAGCTAAGAAAAGACGTAGTTTAGCAATTTCCGTTGCTTCCTCCATAATGTCTATACCATAGAGGTTATCAGAAACAATCCGCTTTTTTATAAAATAAGGTAATGAGGGATGGGAATTTTCTATATCTTCAAGCTTAGTTTTGAGAATACCATCATCCATCAATTTAATTGTCCCAAACACCGCGCTGTAAACTTGGATAAGCGTCTTCATCGCCGCCACAAGAAAAGCACCAGAACCGCAAGCTGGGTCAAGAATTGATAAATTAGGAAGAATATCATCCATTAGTAGACGACAAACATTTGTATCCAGCTTGATGAGGAGTTCATTAATATCCTCAAATGGCTTATACTGATCAGGCAGCGCATCATTCACACGGTCTACAATTAACTTGTGAATAGTTCTATCACATAGATATTCTGTAATTTGTGGTCTAGTATAATACGCCCCAAAAGCCTTTTGGTTAATATATTTCTCAAAAATATATCCTAAGACATCTGGATTTATCTCGTCATCTTTTCCTTCCGGCGTATCATCTAGATTCCAAGAATAATGCCCAAATAAATCTAGAACTTGCTCAAACGCCTCATCAACAATAGAAATTTTATATTTCTCTTCAATATGATGCTTGAGAAATAATCCACCATTCAGGTATTTAACCTTTCCTACCAATTCTTGTACAGATAAATTGCGTTCAATCTCAGGTTTAGCAAAGCTTTCAAAAAACAAAGCCTTGAGAAATTCACCATAAAAATGATTTTCAGCTTTTTGTTTACTTTGCTCAAGCTTATTTTGCAGATAATTTAAATCTTTATTATCAATAAAACCCTTACGCTGGAGAAAATAAACAAACATCAGGCGATTCAGAATTACCGATGTATACCAACGTCTATCTATCTCATTATCAATTCCTTTCACAAACAGCAAAAACTTCTGGTGTTGCTCTTGAAATTCCTTGTAAAACTTCTTGGTTACTGGTTCAACATCGAAACCGCGTTGTAGTTTATAAGCAATTTCGACAACAGTCGGTTCCCCATGTTCTAATTCAGTAATATCAATAACTAAAGAACCAAGCTTGCTTAAAAACAAGTCTCCTGGTTGACCTTTCACATATAAATGGTCACGAACAGAGGTTTTACTTCCTTCTCGTTTCACCCAATACCAAAGACTCCGTGTGCGTTCTTCGGTAATAAAGATGAGTAGATTTTCAGCTATTAGTTTAGTAACTTCTTGATGAATAGCAACTCTCACTTTAGCTTCTGGTATATTCCCGTCTGCTGCGGTGACTTCAAAGATTGCAACTCCTGAGAGTTCAGCAATTTTCTGATATTGATACGTCTTGTTATCAATCTTTAAGGTTTCAGGTTTTTGTCTTGAGGGTTTAGACCAACCTAATTCTTCTATAAATAAATCACTAAATTTAAACTTAGAGAGTAAATCGCGTGTTCGTTGAAAATTAAGTGACATAATTTACCATGCTTGGTTTTTATTTTCCAAGCATGGTAAATTTGCCATTCAGAAAATAAATCTGTGGCTTTAAAAATTAAGTCTGCGCTGGCGGACTTCAAGAAACTCTGTTTATAGGAGTTAAATTTTTACCATGCTTTTTATACTTTATAAATCCTTTACATTCAATTAGGCTGAGAAATTATACGTAAAAATTATCAATTTATTTAAACGTCGGCTTTATTTGTGCAGCCGTGATTTTTTATTGTCAAGTATATTTGCTGATTACTTTATCAAAACGCTTAATTGCTTTATAAAAAGGTCTGTTTACTTTCTCAAAACACTGAAATGCTTTCTAAAAAGAAGCTTTTACTTATTCAAACCCCAGTTTGCTTTCTCATTTCAGTGTTTTCCGCAAGCAAAAGAAGCTTTTACTTATTCAAACTCCAGTTTGCTTTCTCATTTTGGTGTTTTCCGCAAGCAAAAGAAGCTTTTACTTATTCAAACCCCAGTTTGCTTTCTCATTTCAGTGTTTTCCGTAAGCAAAATGAGCTTTTACTTATTCAAACCCCAGTTTGCTTTCTCATTTCGGTATTTTACGTAATATAAGAAAGAAAGACGCGATAAATCGCCGTCTCTACAAAGGGTTAATTATTGTAGAGACGGCGATTTATCGCGTCTATTGCCTTAATGAGAAATTACAAATTATCAAATAACCCCAAAGAACAAATAATCTGAGGTTCTCGTTTCTCCAGTTCTTCAGTTACAATACACAAACGGTCATCCATGCGTAACGACACAACTAAATCAGCCAACACCTGATTATTTATCCCACTTCTCAATTGACGATTCAGAGTATCAATAGCTGACTGTCGCAAAGGATAACGGTAAATTTCATCAATTGCTTTTAAAAGTTCTTCACTAACAAATAGTGTTCCCTTCATTTCTTGAACATAACTCTTCAGTCGTTCATAACTGCGGAACCTTGCACCTGATGGTCGCCCTAATTGACCGCCGGCATTTTTCTCTTCTTCAGCAATCAATTCAGCACCTTTTTGTACTAACTTGTGATGCTGTTTATCTCTGGGTATCGCTGGGGTAGATTCTTCACACGCCGCCACCCGAAGCACGGCTAACTGTGATTGAGTAACGCTATTTCCATCGCGGTCAACATAAATCAAAGAATCATTTCCCTCGGTGGTTTTCATATAAAGCAATACTCCCTCTGGTTGCACAGGTTGCGGAGTATGGGCGCGGGTAGAATAAACTACATTTTGCATTTCCTCAATCGTCTTTTTCAAACCTGGATTATTATCGGTGGCTTTTTTCCAAATTTGAAATGCTTCTGAAGTCAAATCAACTTCCGTATCTTCTTCACCATCTAAAACTCCAGATTTCTCGTTGTAGAGGTCGAGAATTACCCGTGCATCATCATCTTCAAAAAATGCTTCATCAGTTCCCACCACTTCAGCATTTTCTTGCAGTCGTTTGCGGAGTCGTCCCCGCAAATTAATAATGCGTTCTACTCCCTCGGCTGGTAAAAAAGAATAACAAAGAATTTTATCAGCATTTTGGCCAATGCGGTCTACTCTTCCGGCGCGTTGAATTAAGCGAATAATCGCCCAAGGTAAATCCCAATTGACGATAATTGCACAGTCTTGCAAATTATGACCTTCACTCAAAACATCCGTAGCGATTAAAATCCGCAACTCATCTGATGATGAAATTTGCTCACGTTTTCCATTACTCACAGGGCTAAATCTTCCCGTCATTATTGTGGGGTCTTTAGATTGTCCCGTTACCCCAGCTACATTAGTCATAAGATTCAACTGCAAATTATCTTCAAGGTAGCGGACTGTATCAGCAAACTGTGTGAAAATTAGTACTTTATCTTGAGGGTGAGTTTTTGTTAGCAGTTTGATTAAAGCTGCCAGTTTTTCATCTTTTTGAGGATTCCATTCGCCACACTGTTGCAGTATATTAATCAGTGCTTTGGCATCTTCTAGCAAATCACGTTTCAGTTTTTTAATATCAAAAAGTGTAGACCGCAACCACTTAAATCTTCGTTGATATCGAGTTGTATATTCTTGGTAAATTGATTCTGCTCTTTGACGAAATATTTTTTCTTGACTTTTCACATAATCTGGAAAACCTCTCTCCAAACCTCTCTCCTGCAAGGAGAGAGGCTTTGAATTCTCCCCATTCCCTAGTAGGGAAGGGGGCTGGGGGGTTAGGTCAGAATCATCTTCTTCGGTTTCTGTATCAAATAAAGCTGCTGCTACAGAATCGGCATCTTCATCATTATTACTTGTATCTAATAATTCAGCTTCTTGAGTTCCAATAGGAATATCAAACCCTTGCTCTAAAGCATATAAATAAATAAAATTCCGTAATATATGGCGCTCAATTGATTGAATAAAAGCAACGCCACTACTTTCTAAACGTTTAAATAAATTAGTGCGAGAAAAACCCATTAACCTCCTACCACCACGAAATAAGCTATTAATAAAGCGTTGCTCAGTGTCTGTAGGTGGCTGTTTTTGTTTAGCAATAACGTAATTTCCTAGCCCATAACGAGGTAAGTTAAGTTGATTAATGACTTCTACTACTAACTCAGAGTAAAGACGAGCATAAAAGTCTGTGTTAGAACCTTCTAAAGGAAACTTGAGACTACGAGGTAGACGCTGGGGAAAATAAGAACGTGTCCCATCAGCAAATTCTAAATATTTCCGTCCGGTTTCATCTGTGTGGGCATAATTATCTTTAATAAAAGAGCGAGTGCGTCGCACCATGTAACGCTTCATCAATTCTCGCCAGTCATCAGGGTGTTCGCTTTTTTCAAAAGCAGCTAAAGAACGGACAGAACATTGATGCTTTCTAATAAACTCTAATTCTCCTATGGAACTGCCACCAAGTTCATTAATTAAAGCTTCTGGTCTTAATCCTAAATCTTGGTCTTCTGGCACAAATAGCCGCAGTTGCGCGGAAAGGTCAAGATAACTTTTATTGTATGGAGTAGCAGATAATAAAATACATTTACTTTCGTTAGTAGCAATATATTCTGTAATTGCTCGATAACGTTTACCTTCGCGGTTCCGTAAGTTGTGACTTTCATCAATTAACACAACGCGGTAACGTCGGAGTTTTGGTAACTTATTTTGTACTTGACTAATTGGCATCACTTCAGCAAGTAGCCGATAGTTATTGACATATTCTTGCCACATTGACACCAAGTTTTTTGGGCAAATAATCAGTGTTTCTAAAAAACAATCTTCTTGTAATATCTTGGCAAGGGCGGTTCCAACTAAAGTTTTACCCAAACCGACTACATCACCCACTAATACGCCGCCACGCCTAGTTACATGACGGGCTGCTAGCTGTACGGCGGCTTTTTGGAAATCGAATAAGTTGTTAAATTCGCGGGGGATGCGGAATTCTGAAAGTCCTGCGATCGCTTCATGGGATAAGTGGTAAGCTATCTTCAGGTAGATGTAGTAAGGTGAAACTAACTCTTGCCTAGCCCAACTCTGATCGATAATTTCCGCTAATTCTTGGGAAATATCTACACAACCGTAATCTTGCCAGCGATCGCTAAACCACTTTTGCAGTTTATTACAAGCATCGTGGTCTAAAATATCTACATTCAATTCCCCTTGTTTTGCCAGTCCGGGAAGGGTTAAATTACTACTACCCAAGAATCCCACAGTTGGGGTATTAGGGTCATGGCGATGCACAAGATATAACTTGGCATGGAGAGAATGCCGCAAAAACAGTTTAATAATTACCTTCTGACTTTTTAGCTGATGACTTAACCGCCGCAACCCCGCTTCATCTTGATTAGTCGGCGCACCGATAGTCAGCTGCTGGCGAAATTCCGCCGCCATACGTTTTTTAAACCGCACAATGCTACTGTTGTCAATTCGTCCATCACCACTAACAAGGCTAAATGCTGCATGAACTTCATCACTGGGTAAGCTTTGCATCCCAATTAGCAAACGACAACAAGCATTTTCACCACCAACATACTGTTCGATTAAATCATCAATTCTTCGCCAACCTCTGAGGTTAAAGTAGCCAACGCAAAAGTCTGCGCGATAAGAGACTTTGAGGGTTTCTCGTAAAATTGGTAGTAATTGTAAATCAATGTTGTCAAATATCCGGGGCATTATTTAAAACTCGATAAATATTTTGTACATCTGTTATATGAGTAAAAAATTTTTCTAGCTAGATTAGAGACGCGATAAATCGCCGTCTGTACAATAATCAATCCTTTGTAGAGACGGCGATTTATCGCGTCTTCAAAAATTTATCGCGTCTTCAAAAGTTATAAAAAAAGAGCAGTTGCATAATACAACTGCTCTAAAAATTATTAGATAGATATTTTCTACCTATCTACAGAACCCATAATTACGTCAACACTACCGAGAATGACCACAATATCTGCAACCTTCATGCCGCGCAGTAAATGTGGAACAATCTGAAGGTTGTTAAAATCTGCGGCGCGAATCTTCCAACGTGCAGGGAAGACATTATCATCGCCAACCAAATAAATTCCCAATTCACCTTTACCACTTTCTACACGGGCATAGATTTCACCCTTGGGTATCTTGAAAGTGGGGGAAACTTTTTTACCGATGAATTGGTAATCAAATGCGTCCCATTCAGATTTTTTACCTGCGGCTAAACGCTTGGCTTCCAGATTTTCGTAAGGGCCGCCAGGAAGTCCTTTAATTGCTTGGCGAATAATCTTCACAGATTCGCGCATTTCCCGCATCCGCACCACGTAACGGGCAAAGCAATCACCGGCAGTTTCCCACTGTACATCCCAGTCGAAATCGTCGTAACATTCGTAATGGTCAACTTTCCGCAAATCCCATTGCACCCCAGAAGCGCGTAACATTGGGCCAGAAAGTCCCCAGTTAATTGCTTCTTCACGGGTGATAGTCCCAATACCCTCAACACGTCGCCGGAAGATGGGGTTATCTGTTACTAAACGTTCGTACTCATCAACTTTAGGTAATAAGTAGTCGCAGAATTCCAGACACTTATCTACCCAACCATAAGGTAAATCAGCCGCTACTCCACCAACGCGGAAGTAGTTATTATTTACCATCCGATAACCTGTAGCAGCTTCCCACAAATCATAAATCATCTCCCGTTCGCGGAACTGGTAGAAGAAGGGAGTTTGAGCGCCTACGTCAGCTAAAAAGGGGCCAAACCATAGCAAGTGGTTAGCAATGCGGTTCAACTCCAGCATAATCACGCGGATGTAGCTAGCGCGTTTGGGGACAGCGATACCTGCAAGCTTTTCTGGGGCGTTAACAGTGACAGCTTCGTTGAACATTCCCGCAGCGTAGTCCCAGCGACTAACGTAAGGGACATACATTACATTAGTGCGGTTCTCAGCAATTTTTTCCATTCCCCGGTGCAGGTAGCCGATGACCGGTTCACAGTCAACGACATCCTCGCCATCCAGAGTCATGATTAGCCGCAGAACCCCGTGCATTGAGGGGTGGTGTGGCCCCATGTTTAGCACCATTGGTTCAGTGCGGGTTTCTAGTCTGGTCATAGATTTCGTGTTCTCCTGTTGTGTTCGTGTAGCGTGCCAAAGGCAAGATTTTGAATTGAACCGCGTAGATGCCAACCAGACCCGATTTATCTAGTCTGCCAAGCCAAAGTTAAGCTTGCAGGAGCAATACTTTTAAGAAAACTGCCTTAAGGCGTTTATAATGTATTGCCCATACAGGGGTATGTTGGAGAGGGAGTGACAGAGGAGGGACTTTACTTGATGTTTAATTTTGTTGCACTTCTTCAACTATTATATGGAAGCTTGATCTGCACTTAATTAAGACATCGGATTTTTTTATAAGTAAGGCAGCCTGAAAACCCTTGAGGAACAGGCACAAAGCGCCGTATTCCGTACTTCAGGCATGTTGGTGCGATGTCTACGACAGGCTACGCCTACGTAAACAAGCATTGCAGTTGATCGTCCGAAAAGGCAACAGTTGTAGGCAAGTCAGGATTATCCAAGTAATTAAGTACGATTAAACCGAAGTATGTAAAATTTTATAGGATTAAAGGGTAAAAGTTTTTCTTTTATCCTTTCCCTTTACCGTTGTGAATATAACGTGAGTTTAATTACTGCGATCGCATAGATCGCTAACCAAAATAACTGATTTGCCTTTGTCTGGGGTGCGATCGCAATTGGATTAATCTTGTACCAAGTAAAAATGCGATCGCATTCATTAACGATCCCATCAAGGTCTATAATTATTGATTTTGATTATTTGAGACCACAGTACTGGTTTTGTCATTTTCTAGTTCTCTCATTAGAGAATCAAAACCACTAGCGTTGTTTCCACCTTTAGACAATAAAGACTGAATTTTATTTATTATTGCACTCATATTGTCAGAGAAAAATCTACCAAGATTATTCACAAAGTTTTTCAGTTTCTCAAATATACTAATTTCTACAGTTGAGTACTTATTAACAATTGGATATACAATTTTTCCTTTTTCTGTTTCATAGTACTCTTGCTCAGGCATCAACATAGATGTAAGTGGTTGCACCTGTTTTGCCATATCTGCTTCGGTTCGCTTATGGCTGAGGAATAAAACATCGTAAACCTTTCCGTTCCAGCTAGCCCAATAATGGTTTTGGAAAAACCACCGCTTACCATCATCACAATTAGGCTTTTTGCCTTGGTATGGTGTAACTCCAGCTTCACTCAAAAAAGGTTTGGCAATGCTTTCAACTGTTATTTTTTCGATGCCAAAATATTCTTCTGCAACTTTTTTAAACGCACGAGCTAATGTCTGACAATCTCCTTCTGGAGAGCCTTTCAAGAGAGTTTCTTGGCTCTTGCTCACCATTGTGTATTGAAATTGGATATTGCCAAAGTTTTTGAATAGTTGTTCTAAGATTTTATCTTCTGGTAATGTGTCGTCTATCCCATTTACTAATGTTTTCGCTAGTGAGTAATCTTGTAAAAATTTTTGTTTTTTATTTGCTGAGTTATTTGCTGCTAATATTTCTTCAGAATTTGCTGGCTCGTTTCTGTTACCTGGTAAGGTCGTCTGTTGTCCTTCCTGGCTTTGCAAAATAGGTGGATTAAGTTGGCTAACTACAGAATTAGCTACTCTATCAGCTTCTTGCTCATACTGATCTCCTTGTTGACCAACAGTGAGTTTTGGCTGTATTAGTGGTTCTTGAAGGGGTTGCATTTGTGCCAGTGACACAGTACCAGCACGTTTGATCGCCATTTTGTCAATGTTATGACCAAACTGAAAAGAGTGTTCCTTTCCTTGCTGCAACGACTCATTCATCTTTGCCTGTAATACAGTGAGTCGTTCCTGTCCGTCTGGCGTGATCGTGCCATGCTTGGCTTGGATTTGGAGTTTTGCTGCCTCAAACTGATACTCTTGAAATTTCTGATTTTCTACTTTCGCCTGTAATATAGGCTTGTTGGAGCCAAGTTGAGAGTGAGTAATTAAAAGGTGCGATGGCAACTGACCTTGTTCTGACTTAGAAGCGGATGAGTCAGCTTTTTTGTGGATTTGTAGCCGTTCTTTCATCGCTGGTTTCAAAAGTCAATAGTGGTTAATCTATATATTATGTCACTTCAGATTGCTTGATTACTTATACTTAAGTCGAATACTGTTAAAACGTATCATCACGCGAGGGGCGACCTAATTCTTAAAACCCCACTTCCATTCCTCTCCCCGAAAGGTCGAGAAGCTTTGATTATTGCTCCCCAACGCTAGTAGGGAAGGGGTTGGGGGTTAGGTCTGAGAGAAAGTTGCACACGGCGTTATCATCTATTTTTTCTACAAGACTGACGCAAACCATAGCTGAAACCTTCATTTTCAGCTAAGAGCAATTCATGTAGACGCAAAGTCGCTTCCCGCAGGGTATTGCCCAGTTTTGCGTCGGTTAAGAACGCCGTACATTCAAGCAACACCATTCTTTCCGTTTCCACAGGGTAGCAACGACCCAACCATTTTGTTCTAAAGCGTCAGCAACAGCTTTAGATTGTTCTAGTAAAATACCACTGAAGATCGCCCAAGTTTCAGGTTTAGCGATCGCACTCATTTCGGGAATCAACTCAATAATTACATGAGCCAAAATATTGCAAACTATACCATCCACTGGTTTCTCAAGCAGTTTTGTTAAAACGTCTACACTTCCCAGTGCTGGTAGTAAACGTTCTGAGCCAATGTCATTCAATACACCATTACTGATAGTTGATTGCACCGCTAAAGGGTCATTATCTACTGCATAGACTTTTTTGGCTCCCAGTAGCAGCGCTCCAATGGAAAGGATACCAGAACCACAGCCAATATCTGCAATTACCAGATGTTCATGTTTGCCACTATTACCTACAAATGACTGAGGAACTCCACTCAACCTCATTTCTAGGGATTCCAAACATAATTGAGTGGTGGCATGGTTGCCCGTACCAAATGCTACACCAGGGTCAAGACGAATTACCAACCGTTCTGTTGTTTCTGGTAATGGTAGCCACGCGGGGTTAATTAGGAAGCGATCGCCGATTTCTTGGGGATGCCAATATTGTTTCCAGCTAGTTGCCCAATCTTCCTCATCAATTAACTGCCATTGCAGAGAAGGAGATGAAACTCCTACACAAAGGGCATCTTGACGCAGCCACAGTGATAAAGCTGCCAAATCTAGTAGCTGTGTTTGAATTGTCGATAAATAAGCCCTAACTAAAGATGAATTTCCTTTGTTTTCACTAGCTGTTCCACGACAGCCAAAATCTTCCAGTCGCCAAAAGATCGAATCTTCTAGGTCTGGCTCACATAAAATCTGTAGTTCCCACCAGGTATTTGCCATTTTTGAGTTCTGTTAGCGCTAGCGGGGCGTTCAGCCCGTGCTGAGTGCTGACTGCTGAGTTTGAGAGAGTTATGAGTTATCAGTTAGGAGTTAGGAGCTTTTAACTCTTCACTACTTACTCCTAACTTTTCTTCACTCAGCACTCATTACTCAGCACTCAGCACTCATAGTGTTACTGTATACGCGTCCCGAATACCAGGGACTTTTATAATCTCATCCAAAATGCCCTCTGGTAAAGGGTCATCTATACTCAGAGCCATTACCGCATCACCACGGACGATTTTACGGCCTACTTGCATACTGGCAATATTCACATTAAAACTGCCCAGTAAGGAACCAAGTTTGCCGATAATCCCCGGCATATCGCGGTGCAGGGTAAACAGCATATATTTGCTGGGTGGGACGTTAATGGGGAAACCGTCAACATCAGTTAGGTGGATTTCCCGCTCACCGAGCAAAGCGCCGGTGACAGAATGAGTACCTAAAGTACCCGTAGCTTCTAGATGAAGCGTTCCGGCATAGTCTCTGATGGAAGCATCGCGGGTTTCAATTACCCGAATTCCGCGTTCTTTGGCTTCTATGCTGGCATTGACGTAATTTACCCGTTCCCGCAAAGCTTGGTAAAGTAAACCTTTGAGGGCAGCTACTACCAAAGGCTGACTTTTGTTGGTTGCGAGTTCGCCTTGTAGACGAATATTGAGTACTTCCACCCGTCCGCCAGCTAGCTGTCCTACTAGATTACCTAGAGTTTCTGCTAGCTGCATATAGGGTTTGAGTTCTTCCAACACATCGGGGCCGAGTCCGGGAATGTTGACGGCTGAACGGGCTGGTAGTCCTAAAAGGACATCCCGAATTTGTTCGGCAACATCAATCGCCACATTCACTTGAGCTTCTGCGGTAGAGGCTCCCAAGTGGGGGGTGAGGATAACTTCTTTGCCTAGCGATCGCAATTCCGATTCACCCAATGGTTCTGACTCGAACACATCCAGGGCTGCACCCCCAATCTTACCCGCTTTTAAAGCTGCTGCTAAAGCTACTTCATCAATGATCCCACCACGAGCGCAGTTGATAATCCGGGCTGTAGGTTTCATCTTTGCCAGGGTTGTGGCATTGATTAAGTGGGTAGTTTCTGGGGTTTTCGGGATGTGTAGAGTGATATAGTCTGCTTGCTGGAAGAGTAAATCTAGCTCCACCAACTGACAGCCAATTTGTTCGGCTCGTTCTGTAGAAATAAAAGGGTCATAAGCTAGGAGTTTCATCCCCATTGTCTTAGCTACAGCCGCAACATGGGAACCAATTTTACCCAAGCCGACAACGCCGAGAGTTTTTTTGTAAACTTCCGCGCCAACAAAGCTATTGCGATCCCACGCACCGCGTTTCACCGAAGCGTTAGCATCGGGGATGTGGCGAGACAAGGCCAAAATCATTGCTAGCGCGTGTTCGGCGGCGGCAATTGTGTTTCCCTCTGGAGAATTGACTACTACAATTCCCCGGCGTGTGGCTGCGGGAACATCCACATTATCCACACCCACGCCAGCACGACCGATGATTTTTAGCTGAGTGCCGGCTTCAATGATTTCTTGAGTGACCCGCGTACTAGAGCGAATCATCAGTGCGTCATATTCACCAATAATTTCGAGCAGTTGGGCTGGTTTTAGACCTATTTTGACATCAACAGTAGCAACTTGCGAAAGAATGTCAATTCCAGCTTGGTCAATAGAATCTGAGACAAGAACCTTAGACATGATTACTTCATTTAAAGCTACAGGTTTTGCTGCACAAGACTTTTTAGTTTAGTCTTTATCTGTCGCAATTCAGCAAAAATTATTCGTTTTAATATCAACTTCACCTTTACTTACGCTACGTGCTGATGGTATCGAAGCGTGAGTTGCTCCCGGTGGGTACTGCCTCCTAAGTATTTAAAGATGAGTGGCCGTTTGCACCACCCTGTCGCTAAATATAAAGCATTAATAGCACTAAGCACCTATATATTTATTAATAGTTAAGAGTTACCAAAATTTTATTGCCTTAAGCAATTTCCTTTGTGGGGCAGAAACGCTTACATTCTTGACTGGGCTGCAACTTTAGCTGAGGCAATGCTCTGCACAACTAACAAATGAGCTAGTAACTATTTTATCTGTAAAATCTTAGTTATTTACCAATACCACAAGTGGTATCATTTAGTCAAAATAAAATATTTACATTATCAAGATTATCGGATCGCAATAAGTAAGTAGACGTAAATCCTAATCATTAATCTACGTGCGTTTCCAAACAGCTCTTTTGTAGATATTGCTAGTGGAGAAATCGCTATAATTCTGATGAGCCAAATAGAGCCAAATATCCTTTGATTTTTGGGGAAACTAGCGATGTTAAACTACAACTTGCCAAGGCACTTGCCCTCAGCCGAGGAACTACCAGACTCTGATGAAACACCTGTGGATAATGAACTACAAGAATTGATACCAGGTTTGCTGAAGGCGATCCTGCTGATACTTTGGGCAGAACGTATGGACTGGCTATTTGCCATAGATATGGGTATTTATTATCACCCCGATAAACCGCCTATTGTGCCAGATGGATTTTTGAGCTTAGGGGTAGAGCGGTTTTATGATGAAGAGTTGCGTCCCAGTTATGTGCTGTGGGATGAAAATGTTGTACCGATTTTCGTGCTAGAAGTAGTTTCTCAAAATTATCGCAAGGAATACACGACTAAATTGGATGAATATGAGGCTTTGGGCGTACTTTACTATGTGATTTATTCCTCCCGTCGCCGCCGCAAACCTCATCTGGAAGTACATAAGTTAGTTAATGGTAAGTATGAATTGCAAGAAGGAAACCCCGTTTGGCTACCAGAAATTGGTTTAGGAATTGGTTGCGAAAGAGGAAATTATTGTGGCGTAACGCGGGAATGGATGTATTGGTATGATGAGCAAGGACAACGATATCTCACCCCCGCAGAACAAGTAAAACAAGAAGTACAACGCGCTCAACAAGCAGAACAACGCGCTCAACAAGCAGAACAACGGGTAGAACAATTGACAGAACAATTAAGAGCGCTAGGAATCGATCCAGATAATTTGGGTTAACTGAAATATTTTGCAATATTTTCGACAAGACTAATAAATCTGGTTTTCCAGAATTTATGTATTCACTATCAATTCGGGTTTCCAACTGAAGCTGTCAACTAAAAAACTATTGCTTTTTAGGAATAACGTTCCTAATTCCACTTTTAGTAGAGACAGTATCACCTTTGTAACGAGGGATGATATGAATACTAGCGTGCATAATATTTTGACCTGCGGCTCTATTGATGTTCATTCCTACATTAAAACCATCAGGCTCAAATTCTGCTTTGAGAATTTCTTGTACTTTGTTCACCATAAACCAGCAAGCAGATTGCTCCTTAAATGGGAGTTCAAAATAGCCGCTAACATGACGTTTAGGAATAATTAGAACATGTCCTTTACTTATAGGGTAGCCATCAAAAATAGCATAAGCAGTTGCTGACTCAGTTAATAGTCTGAGAGTTTTATGGGGATTACAAAATATACAATAGTTAGATGAATTTCGCTGATGATTATAGTGAACATACTCATATACTTCTCGATATTCATCTAAGCAAATTGAAGTAAAAGAAAGTTTGGCAATACACTGATAAGTAGGTTTTTTGTGAACATAATGTTCTCGAAACCCTTCTTTTTTGATATCCCTTCTCACAGCATAATAAGCTTTACCTCCTGGTTTTAATAAATGTGATATTTCCATTAGGACATTAGTTTGTTCTTCGGTAAATAAAACATTTAAAACATAAAAGCAAATTATTGTATCGAATTTATTCTCAGGATATTCTGGAAAATAATAAGGGTCATAGCCTGTAATATCACAACCTTTTTGGCGCAATATTTTAACATCATTACCAAAACCACAACCAAAGTCTAATATTTTGCCTTGGAGAAGGTTTTGATTTAATAAAAACTGTGCCGGAAATGATAGATAACTTCTTTCGATCGCAGTAAGATGGCTGAACTGATTTTTTTGCTGTTTCATGGAATGAATTTTGGTGCTGATGTACCAAAATTATTATTCCCAGCATTTGTTAGGTTATGCGATATCTACAACGGGTTACGCCTACGCATCAATACCTAGCTCACGTAACTTAGCTGCTAATATATCAGCACGCTGGCGTTCCTGTTGGGCGCGTTGGCTTTCCTGTTCAGCACGTTGACGTTCTTGTTCAGCGCGTTGGCGTTCTTGTTCAGCACGTTGGCGTTCTTGTTGGGCTTGTTCGCTGCTCCATAACAGCAAATTTCCTTCTGTATCCCACCAGCGCAGCCAATTCATGGTTTGGCATAATCTTTCACCTTGCCAAATTCCGAGAAATAACTCTAACTCAGGAATCCAAAAGCGTCCATTGCTATCTGCTTGCTGCAAGGTATATTGTCCATTTTGCAAGCATCGTAGTTCTATGCTTGGTTCGTAAGGGTCGTAGGTTACGTAGGTTGGAACTTGGAGAATCTTTTCGTAATAATAGAGTTTACCGTAGGGTGGAGTTGAACGGACTGATAGTTCTCCACCTTCTGTATCTGAGAGAAATTCCATCACTACAGCCACAGCAGCACCTTCTAAATTCGGGGTGTAGCTGCGACGAACTACATTTGTTCCCACAGACTGCACTTGAGGGACATAAAACCAGTCTGGGGCTTTGACAACGATTTTTTTGTTGACTGTGGCTACAAGTCCAAAATTAGAGCCAATCAGCATTTGAGGTTGGATGCGTGCTGCGGTTCCCAAAGCATCGGTAAGCGCAGCAGCGATCGCAGGTTGTTGAATATTTTCCACTGGATCGTCTGGTAAAATGAAGTCGGCTGGAAGTGCTTCCCAAGTAACAGTTGGTTCTTTTTTGATGGGGTTAACTTGTAGAACCATAAAAGTACTCCTAATATCCATGCACAGTATATTAGTTATTTTTAACAAATCTTCAGCCAGCATCGCTTTTAAGCTAAAAACCCATAAATCTGGAAAGAATTCTCTGACAGGTGTATATACTCGTAGTCAAGCAGTTAGCAGGCGTGAGTATGATAGTTGAGTGGTTCACTCTGTGGATAGGTCAAAAAGCGGTTGGATTTCTTGTCAAAACTATTACAGCACTTCCGTCTGTTATAAGGTACACTAGATTAAAATATAAATACTTTTAAATGAAGTCATACTCTGTCGAGCTTCGAGAAAAAATAGTTGCGGCACATCTTCAGAAAAACATCTCAATCAGGAAAGTAGCTAATATATTTTCCGTCTCAAATAGTTTAGTCCAAAAGCTTGTAAAACAACAAAAAGTTGAAGGAAATTTACAATCCAAGCCGCGAGGAAAGCCACAATTTAGTCATCTAACAAATGCTGACATAGAGTTGACAGAATTAGTTGCATCACATCCAGATGCAACATTAATAGAATTGTGTGAATTATTTGCAGACAAGACTGGCAATTTCGTAGGTCGAAGTGCAATGTGTCGTGCGTTACAGAAATTAGGATTAAATCGGAAAAAAAAACAAAGCGGAGTACCCAAGCAGGCACGGAGAGAGTCCTGAATTTAAGATTAGATTTTTGGGAAAAGGTCAAACATATAGAGCCAGAAAATTTAGTATTTTTGGACGAAACTGGCGTTCTACTTGGTTTAACAAGGACTCATGCCCGTTCACAAATTGGAACAAGAGCTTACTCTCTTAACCCCTTCTATCGGGTATCAAAAGTTACAGTAATTGGAGCAATTAGTATTAAAAAAGTAGTCGCATTAATGACAATGAATAATTCAATGGATGGCGTTGCAAATGATGTATTTATTGAGAAGTTTTTAGTACCAGAGTTATGGTCAGGAGCAGTCGTAGTGATGGATAATTTATCCGCGCATAAACTCGATTCAATTGTGCCAATGATTGAAGCTGTCGGCGCTTCAGTTCTTTGTTTATCCCCATATTCTCCCGATTTTAATCCAATTGAATTATGGTGGTCACAACTCAAATCTTTCTTACGCAGTTTTGCTCCAACTACAACAGAAATGGTTGATAAACTAATATCAGTTGCACTCGACTTAATAAATCCTCAACATTTAAGAAACTGGTTTGCTAATTGCTGCTACTGTACCTCATAACAGCCGGAAGTGCTGTATTAGCGAAGAATTTTTCAAAGATTTAGTCAAGGACTACGCTAAAGATTTTTTCAAACATATTTTGAATAATGCTGTAACCGACCGCTTTAAGCAAGAACCGCTTCAGAAAGCTGTAGTTATGGCATTGACAGAAAGTTTGCAACTGATGCAGCAGCAGTTCAAGGTTCGTTGCAAACTTTCTGAAGCTGAAATTCAAAATTACGCTGAAGATATCAATATATTTATCCGTGATAAATCGGTTAAAGAAATTCTTGGTCAGGCTTTTGATATTCAATCTGATTCTCTAGATTTTAAAACACTAGCAGATAGTTGGAAAAGACTTCAACTTCAACCTTTACCACCTAAATTTAACTGGCAAACAATTACAAACCAGTATCTCATACAAGTTCAAGATATTCTTTCTGATTCAGAAGAGTTACGCTATATCTTGGAACTTCAAAAATTATCCAGTATTGACAAGAGTTTAAAAGAAAGTGCTGATATTCCCAAGGATTTTAATTTACCGCAATATTTAGAAACTATTCGTGAACGCTACGGCAATCTGAAGTTAGATAGTTTAGAAACTACAGCCCGCGAACATCCGGTAAATTTATGGCAAATGTTTATCCCGCAAAATGTGCGGCAAGTTTATCAGGTTTTACCAGAAGTGCCTAAAGAACATCTCCGCAAGCTACAGGAAAGTAACCAATTAGATGTGGAATTTGAAATAGAAACAGGACTTACGCAACTGGCACAGTGCGATCGCATTTTTATAGTAGTTATGTACTAGAAGGTGGTGGTGTACTCAGAGAACATTGCTGAAATTAGTAACAGTAATCGGCTGTATTAAGTATTCATCAAATCATGAGAAGATTAGCTGAGGAGGCATAAAATAAATCCTGTAGCTTTATGAGATTTACTAAACTTAACTATTGCCAGTACTTGTTAAGTAGTCAGATTAATTATACGCTGACAAATTTGGCAGAGCATTTAGAGCAGATCAGTCATGATAAAATCAACCGTTATTTAAAGAACGAAAAATTAACACCTCGGATTCTTTGGGATAACGTGAAAGATTTAATAGAAATAAATGAGAACGCCTACTTGGTTTTTGATGACACAGTAATTGATAAACGATATGCTATTGAAATAGAGTCAAGTAAACGCCAATATAGTGGCAATGAGCATGGTGTAATTCAAGGGATTGGGCTAGTAAATTGTGTATATGTAAATCATGAACTCGGAAAGTTTTGGGTAGTTGACTATCGCATTTATGACCCAGAACGAGAAAAGAAAAACACAGATGCGACACTGCCCAAGTTAGCACCGGGAATACTGATGAAACTTGGTAGTTATTGTATTAGTCCAGAATATCTGGTGCAGGCAATTGAATACAATCGCCAACTTGGGATTCAAGGAGAGGTATTCTTTTTTTACGAAGGTTTGCGCGAAAATAACAATACCCTAGCTAAAGTTTTGCGAAATGGCCCCTATGCTAAGTCTGCATCATTTCCTACTCTGTCAGATTTGAGTGCGGGTGGTGTGAGTAATAGGAAGTCATCTTCAATTTGGCAAAGGTTGTTAAAAAAGATTTTTTAAGGGAAAAGGCGCGTGGAATCTCAATTATCATTAGAACAAGTAATTAAAACTTTAAAAGAGGATTTACCAACACTTTTTGAAAAAGATATTTCTTATGATATTTATACACAGGATATCTATTTTAAAGACCCGGTAAATACATTCAAATACAAATTTAACTATCGCATTATATTTTGGACATTGCGATTTCACGCTCGTCTATTTTTTACCCAAATTTACTTTGATGTACATGAAGTATCTCAGTCAGCCGAAGATACGATTTTAGCAAAGTGGACGGTGCGGGGAGTGTTGCGTGTTCCTTGGAAAGCTGGTTTGCTTTTTAATGGCTATTCAACGTATAAGCTAAACCAAGATAATTTGATATATGAGCATATCGACACTTGGGATAGAAAGCCAGGGGAGATTTTACAACAGTTTTGGCAAAGGGGATAGATGGCTAATTAGCTATTGGAAAAATGACCCTTGCTTTTAACTCAGACATTTACAGCCAATTCCTGTCTCAACATCAACCTCGGATTATTAAGACAGAAGAGGAAAACGAGAAGTTTTTAGAGACTGTTGAAGAACTGCTTTCTCGTTCACATCTGACTCCTGAAGAAGATGCTTTGTTGGAATTATTGGTAAAATTGATTGAGGATTTTGAAGATAAGCACTATCAGCTTAATTTCTCAACACCTTATTCAAGACTCTTGCATTTGATGGAAGCTAGAGGTTTGGAACAAGCTGATTTGGTAGAAATTCTTGGTTCGAGCGAGATTCTTACTAAAATCATGAATAGCGAACTAGAAATCACTAAAAACCAAGCTGAGGCTTTGGGAAAGTTTTTTCATGTTGATGCAAGTTTGTTTGTTTTAGAATAAGCGAGCGCTTTTTTTAGTGAAACCTAGTTCAGATACAATAGGCGATTATTCATTTAGCCCAACTTAATTGCTATGAAAACTTCTAACTATTATATTGATAAATTAAAATTATTCTTGTATTCTTATTAACTGACATGTTGTATATACTTATAGTAAGTATAATAAACTAAAGAGCCACTTAAGATGCCAAAAGACAGTCTGAAGGTTTGTTTAGATGCCCTGATATGTAGAGAAGCATTTGAAGTACAAGGGCAACAAGGTCAAAATATAGGAAGAAATATTCCTATGATATCTATTCGGGATTTAGAAAAAAATTCTTTTTTCTATCCATTTTTACGCAAACCGGATTTTCAAAGAGAAACTAATGAATGGGAGTCTGAGAAAATATGTGAGTTTGTAGAAAGTTTTTTAGATGGTGATTTAATACCATCTGTTATTCTTTGGAGAAGTACTAGCAGTTATTATTTTGTCATTGACGGCTCTCATCGACTTAGTTCTCTTTAACTCTATAGATCACATCAAGAGAAAAGCTGATGGTGGTCTAGGAACTTTAGAAAATGCACAGTTGACTCATCCATACTGTAATACAACATACAAAAATTGAATATTTTAAAAACAAGTATGAAATTAGATATGGTGGTGGGGTAGTAGGATGCGCTAGCTTTCACTAAATCATCCTACTACTTCTTCATAGCCGGATACTGTTTCAACACCTGCTTTAAATATTGCCCAGTATAAGACCTGGGATTTTTTGCAACTTCCTCTGGTGTACCCACAGCAATCAATTCTCCTCCTTTGTCGCCACCTTCTGGACCTAAATCTATCACCCAGTCAGAACAACGAATTACATCTAAGTTGTGTTCAATTACTAAAATTGAATTACCTTTATCTACTAATCGTTGCAACACATCTAACAATTTATGGACATCGTAAAAAGATAACCCTGTTGTCGGTTCATCTATTAAATAAAGTGTCTTACCTGTGGCGCGTCGAGATAATTCTGTCGCCAATTTTACCCGTTGTGCTTCCCCACCAGATAAGGTAGTCGCAGGTTGTCCTAGTTGGACATAACCCAACCCGACATCAAATAAAGTTTGCAAACGCGCGATCGCTTTGGGTATATTCTGGAAAAAGTCTAAGCTTTCCTCAACTGTCATTCTCAAAACATCAGAAATTGACTTATCTTTATACTTCACCTGCAAAGTTTCGCGGTTGTATCTTGCACCCTTACAAATTTCGCATTGCACGTAAACATCCGGGAGAAAGTTCATTTCAATAACATTTACACCCTGTCCGCTACAAGCTTCGCAACGTCCACCTTTAACGTTGAAGGAAAATTGTCCAGGTTTGTAACCCCTAGCTTTGGCTTCTACTGTTTGGGAAAATACATCCCGAATGGCATCGAAAATTCCTGTGTAAGTTGCAGGGTTGGAACGTGGCGTGCGTCCAATAGGGGATTGATCGATAACGATCGCTTTATCAATCGCATTCAATCCCTGAATTTTATCCAAATGTCTGGGTAAGGGAACTTTCTTAGTTAAATGGTGTTGCAGAGATGGGTAGAGTAATTCGTTAATTAGGGTAGATTTGCCAGAACCAGACACACCAGTGATGGAGACGAGTTTACCTAGCGGAATGTCTACATCTATATTTTGTAGATTGTTGCGATGGGCATTTTTAATTCCCAAACTGCGCCCATTTCCTTCTCGGCGTTCTGCTGGTGTGGTAATTACTCGCCTTCCTGATAAATATGCACCCGTCAAAGAATCTTCTGCTGCTAATAATGCCTCAAAATCTCCTTGAGCGATAATATTTCCACCGTGAATTCCTGCACCAGGGCCAATATCAACTATATGGTTGGCTGCGCGAATTGTTTCTTCATCGTGTTCAACGACAATCAATGTATTACCCAAATCGCGCAATTTAGTTAAGGTTTTGAGCAACCTGCCATTATCTCGTTGATGCAAACCAATACTCGGTTCATCTAAAACGTAGAGAACTCCTGTTAATCCAGAACCAATTTGCGTTGCTAGACGAATTCGTTGGGCTTCGCCACCGGAAAGCGTCATGGCGGGACGGTCAAGGGTGAGATAATCTAAACCTACATCCAACAAAAATTGCAATCTGGCTTTGATTTCTCTCAGGACTAAATCAGCAATTTGTAACTGGCGATCGCTCAACTTAAATTGCTCAATTCTCTCCCGACAATCTCGAATTGATACGGTAGTCAATTCTAAAATTCCATATTGTCCCAACTTCACCGCCAAGGCTTCCGGTTTTAAGCGTTTTCCCTTACAAACTTCACACGGTTGATCAATTAAATACTGCTCTAATTTTTGCTTAATTAATTCCGAACCACCCTCATACTGCCGTTGCAAAATTGGAATAGCACCTTTAAAACTCTGCTTTCTTTGTGCTTCTGCGGCTCGTTCATCTTTCTCTCCAAACAAAATAATTTGTTGCTGTTCTTCTGTAAGCTTGCTCCAATTTGTCTGTAACTCAAACCCATAAATCTGTCCCACACTATAGAGTAATTCCAAGTAATAAGAATTATCTTTTTCTGACCAAGGCGCGATCGCAGCATAAACTGGCGCTTCCCAGTCAGGTACGATCAAGTCTGGCGCAAATCTTCGTAAAGTCCCGATGCCATGACAGTGCGGACAAGCACCATAAGGTGAGTTAAACGAGAACAATCGCGGCGATAATTCCTCCATTACCGCGCCATGTTCTGGACAGGCAAAATTTTCCGAAAATACTAATTCTTCTTCTTTTTCTTGTCCGTCGTCACCAAGCAGACTCACCAGAATGGCTGCAATTCCACCCGATTGCTTGAGACATGTAGACAGGGAATCAACCAAACGCTCTTGGATATCAGCCTTTTTCACCAAGCGGTCAATTACCACTTCGATGGTGTGGGTAAAGTTTTTATCCAATTCAATAGAATCTGACAGTTCGCGGATCTCGCCATTGATCCGCACGCGGACAAAACCTTGAGAAGCCAGACTTGACAAAAGCTTACGGTGTGTGCCTTTCTTCCCACGAACAACGGGTGCAAGAATTTGGAAGCGGGTGCGATCTGGTAATTCCATGATGCGATCGCACATCTCATCGATTGTCTGGGGTGCAATACAGCGATCGCATATCGGACAATGGGGTTCGCCAGCCCGACCAAATAACAGCCGCAAATAGTCGTAAATTTCTGTAACTGTACCCACAGTGGAACGGGGGTTATGAGACGTTGATTTTTGGTCAATAGAAATTGCTGGACTTAAGCCTTCAATGGCTTCGACATCCGGCTTATCCAGTTGTCCTAAAAATTGCCGTGCGTAGGCGCTGAGTGATTCCACATAGCGACGTTGCCCTTCAGCGAAAATGGTATCAAAGGCTAAGGAAGACTTACCAGAACCAGAAACGCCAGTGAATACGATTAGGCGATCGCGTGGCAATTCCAAGTCAATATTTTTCAGATTATGCTGCCTAGCACCCCGAATCCGAATGGTATTCTGGCTGTTGTGGCTGGGGTACGGAAGATGTCCATTCAAGGATGCTGCTAGCTGTTTGTCTGACATATTGGGCGGCGAAGAAGGAGTTTCTTATGAAACAGTCCTTAATAATACTATCTTTAATTAGTTTATAGTAGAACAATCGTACTGTTTTAGTTAGTTATCCTTCCAGATTCATAGCGCAGACATCCTTAAGAGTCTACTAATTTGGAAGCATCCCGATTAAATATCCTTCTGAGGGCGAAGCTATGGTATCGCAAATCCAACGGCCGACCCAGCCAGAGGTCATCTACCTAGATAGTGACGGACAATTAGTTGCTAATAATACCATACAGATTGGCTGGATTGTAGAAATTAAGCCGAATATAGAGCGGCTATTTGCTGACTTAACTCGGAACTTCGACCTTTTTACTCGGCTCTTGGTGTTTGGAACTCGGAACTTCGACCTTTTTGCTCGGTCATTGGTGTTCGGAACTCGGAAGTTCGACCTTTTTGCTCGGTCATTGGTGTTTGGAACTCGGAACTTCGACCTTTTTGCTCGGTTATTGGTGTTCGGAACTCGGAATTTCAACCTTTTTGCTCGATCATTCGTGTTCGGAACTCGAAACACCGAGTTCAGAACTGCGATATCTTCTTTGCGAGACGTTACGCGAACGATGGGCTTCGCCTACGCATTTCTTTTTTAGCGAGCGATCGCTCCACCTCTATATTTAAACTTTGCGAGGTGGTTGAAGTACAATGACTTAGAAGCTTACTGTGTAATCTCTTCAGCTTTATTCGTCAGGACTTACGCATTGAAAACCTGAAACCTCGTTCCCCTTTGGCGCAATCAAGTAAAAATTAAAAATTATAAAATACAAATTTGGTAGGGTATGTTAGCACGGAGACTACGAATTACGGACTAAATAAGCTAGACGTTTTAACACTTTTACCACAGTATCTAGGTCATCTCCACGATTGAGCGACAGTGTATAAGATAATGCATATCTTGGTGTATCCTGTTTCGTCAACTTAATAAATTGAAATTCTCGACCATTGGTTACAAAACCAAACGTAGGTTTATCATTACCAGGATTAGCCAACATATAAGCTAATGCTTGAGAAATTGCTACCTCTAAAGAATATTCTGCTCGTTTTGCCTCAACAACGAGAACCCAAAATGGAGGATGAAACACCAAGATATCAATACGTCCTCTAATAATTGTGCCTTCATCTTCAGAAGAAATTCTGACCTCTTCTTCTGACGCAATGTAAAAAGGCGGTTGATAAAAACCTGCTAGACGCAATAGTGGAGATAGCACCACCATTTTGACTACAGGTTCTAAAATTTGGTAGCGTGATAAATGCAAATATTCTGCCTTGACTTCGTTGAGAGATTGCTTTTCTAAATCACTCAACTCAGGTAAATCTTGCTGCCACTCTGAAAAAAACTGTTCGTTGTCTGCACGTTGTAGCCCAAATTGATCGATGAGTTGGGCTAAGGTTATATCTCTTCCTTGAATAAATTGAACCATTGTTGATCCTTTTAGTTATAGCAATTCAAAAAATGTTTGCGATAGATTACCCCACCCTAACCCTCCCTTTAGAAAGGTACTCGTGTAGTCTATTCAATTGGAAACGACTGTAATCCTTAGCCAGATGCAACCTAATTAATCTTAATGTCCGGTTTTTTCTTGGCAACTTGCGTTTAAATCCCAGCTTTGACATTCTCTTGCTTCCAGCAATTGCCTAACCGCACTACAAGGCTGACAACTCATCAAAGTTGCCCCCATTGCAGCTAGTGTAATAACAGTGGCTAGTCCCAGCATTGTAGCTCGTTTTATAGGTTTTATTGTACTGATTAAATTATCTATTCCAGTGCCAGTACCAACAACCTCAATTGGCTCAAGTGCTTTTAAAGCAATAGCCGCATTAGCATAGCGACGGTTTCGGTTACGTTCCACCATTGTCATTAACCACCACCGAAAATGCGGACTGATTTGAGGAACTAATTGCTGAAAATTAAAGCGGTAGTTATCATCAATTAATTTTCCAATATCAACAGAACGGGTATTAGTAAGTAAGCAAATTAGTGTTGCTCCCAAACTATATAAATCTGATGCCTCAGTCAGGGAATGACCAAACTGTTCTTCTGGTGGCATAAAACCTGGGGTTCCTGCTACAAAGCTGCTAAGAGCTATTTTTGCACCCTGTATCCTAGCTAATCCAAAATCAACTAAATAAGCATTTAGTTGCTCATCAACCAAAATATTTTCTGGTTTGATATCCCGATGAATAATTGGCGGAGCTTGTTTTTGTAGATAAACTAAAAGCTCTAAAATTGACAGAGCAATTTGCTTAATTTCTTCTGGATGAAAACTGTTTTTTAAGCCTAAAGATGGGGCATTTTTATGTTCCTGCACCAGATAAAAAGCCCCTGGTATTTCAAAAGAATCTATATAGCGAGGGATGCGAGAATGATTGAGTTGCTGCAAAATTTCGATTTCGCGCTGATATGCTTTCACACCTGACAAATCAGCATCGGCCCGAGCAAAACAAAACTCTTTAATCACTACCTGTTGCTTAGAGTTGAGGACATTAGCTAAATAAGTAATCCGTCCTCCTTCTCGGTTGCGTCCTAGTTCGCTGATAACTTGATAGCCTTGTAGAGAAAAATCTGGATGGTGATTTGAGGGAATTACCTCTTTATGTCCATTACGCACATCAAGCTCCATTACACACCATACGAGTTTGATTCTGTCAATCCCTTTGGGAGAGGGAATAGGGAATAGGCAACAGTGAAATTTGTGCTTATAGATGCCGTTTGGTTGCCTGTTCAATCTAAATAGGACTTACGCAAGAACTCTCTGAAGCTCTTATTTCTCCGTGTCCTCTGCGCCCTCTGTGGTAGCCTGCGGCAAGCCACTTCGTGTCTACGTTTTCTCATGATTTTGCGTAAGTCCTGCTAAAATCTAAAATCTAAAATTGAGTGACCCAGATTGTTAGCCCCATTTCTACTCTGCATAGGCCAAGACGCGTGGACAGAAAATATCTTTGCATTTGCGTCTTGGCATGAAATTACTAATTTTGCGTTAGCCAATCGATAATCTGGGCATTGACAACATCTGGAACTTCATCGTGCGGACAATGACCAGCATTAGGAATGGGGACTATTTTGATTTCTTTGCCATTCTCACGCGCCTCTTCGTAAATCTTTGCCCCGGTAATTGGTGTCCAGGGATCATCAGCACCCCAAATTACTAATAGAGGACGTTCTACTTTGGGCAAAAGTTCCTCTGGGCTTGGGCCAGGAGGGGCTGTGAGAATGGAAGCGAAGACTTGTTGCGCTCCTGGGTCGCAAGAGGGTGTATAAAGTAAATCGACTAATTCATCGGTGACGGCTTGGCGATCGCGGTAAACTTGGTAGAGAGTACGGCGAATTTGGGCTTTTTGGCGGATGCGGTTATAGACAAATTTACCTGTAATTGGCGATCGCACAAACCGATTAAAAGCTGCCATCACCATCCGTAGCGGCGGGTTCAATTCGTGAGGACGATGACTCAAACCACCCGCAGAGTTTATTAAAATACCACCAGCAGCAATTTCTGGATGTTCTACCAGTACAATCAAGCTCAAAAGTGCGCCGATAGAGTTGCCAATAAATACAGCAGGTTCTTGGATGTGTGTTGTGCAAAAATCTTTCAGCAGTTTCACCCAAACTTCCACACTGTAATCAATAGGCGCTTTATCGGAACCGCCAAAACCTAAAAGGTCTATGGCAAATACCTGGTAGCCAGCATCAGCTAAAATTGGGATATTTTTGCGCCAATGTCCAATAGAAGCACCGAAGCCATGAACCAGTACCAGAGGTCGTCCAGTACCCATGACAGTGTACTGAATTTTGTAGCCCTGCCAAGTCCAAAAGAATTTTTCAAAAGCGTCTTGAGTTGCAAGCTGCTGTGTACTTACAGTCATTATTAAGATTAATAAAGTGTTTCTTTAATATAGTAATGTTCTCTGACCTTATAACGCGATTAACCGCGTCTCTTTCCACTCTCCACTGATTTAGATGTTAGTTCTATATACTCCAAGGGATTAATAGGTCAAGAGGTACTTAGTATGCCTTGACTTATTAGACGAATGGTAGTGTGAGATGAAATACATGAATCAAAGTTACTTTGCTCAAATGAGCAAATTTGTTCTAGCTGTAACCTCTGTGGCAATATTTTCGCCAATAGCTTCCGCATCGGCAGCTTTAGGGTTCTCTACTACCGTTGCCCAAATATCTGATAATTCCACAAATCAACAACTTTTAGCTGATAAAAAAGTAGAAACAACGAATCGCACTCAGGTAAATAGTAATAAAGTTTCGGCAAAAGGGAAAAAAACAGGTTTTAGCCTTGCGATTTGGCAACCAGCAAATACTTTTTCAGAGGTAATTGCCCGCGTTTCTGTCAAGAGTAAAAGTGATAATAATTATTTACAAGAGCGGTTTTTGGGCGATTATAAATACAAGATTAAGCAAAAAGCAAAATTTGTTAAGGGGTTAAAAGCTAGCGATCGCATCGTCGTGCGATTGTATGATATTCAAAACCGCTTTATTGGCTACAGCGAATTTGAATGTTTGCCGGCAAACACCACAGTTAACCTGATTTTGTCAGCCAAACCTAATGAATACCAAGTTGTTCGTACTGTTTATGGTCTTGATGCTGACCAAGACGGCATTATTGACACAAATGCCACCACTTACGACTACTTTACCCAAATCAGAAACCAAGGTGTTATTTTCCTGAGCAGTTCCCAAACCTTTCAAGGTAGTCAGTTCCAAGTAGAAGGTTTGTCAACAATTGCCAAAACTAGTGTTTATCCCCTCTCTTTCACTCAGGGAGATTATGCTTTAGTCCGTCAGTCGTTCGTTAAGGCTTTTAGTTCCGACTTGGCAGATGTTTTGCAAGCTAATCCAGGTAGTTTGGTGCAGGTGATGGAAGTCAGCGATAACTCTAGCTACGACATTAGCCAAATGCTGATGAATTATCGCCAAATCAGTATGTCTCGAACTCTGCAAGTTGGTTTTTCTGATGTTTCCGTAAACTACTGGGCTAAAAATTTTATTACCAAATTGGCAGCAATGGAAATTCTCGAAGGTTTTCCTGATGGGACTTTCCGCCCAGATGCACCGGTAACTCGTGCCCAGTTTGCGGCAATGCTGCGGAAAGCCTTTGCTAAAGAGAAAATTCGCCAAGCGATCGCATTTAAAGATGTCTCAAATCGATATTGGGCTTACAATGCCATCAGCGAAGTTTATCAAATGGGCTTTTTAAACACTGTTGTAGGTAAGGATTTCAACCCCAGCCAAAAGCTTTCTCGCCTTGATGTTTTGGTAGCATTAGCGCAGAGATTAAATTATCAAACTACTGGCTCCACGGATACAATCTTATCTGTTTACAGCGATGCAACTACTATTCGTCCTGAATATCGCAGTCTGATTGCTGCTTTGACACAACGCGGTATAGTCGTCAACTATCCCAATGTGAACTTGCTAAATGCTGAACAGGTAGCAACCAGGTCTGAAGTATCTGCTTTAATATACCAAGCCTTGTCTAGCACTGGAAAGGTAGCAAACATCTCTTCGCAGTATGTCGTTGGACAACAACAAGTTGCAGATGATGATTCGATGGAGCGTGTCAAACCACGTCGCCATTGTAACCAAGGAATTGGTAATGGTGCTGAGGGATGCGACCCAGGTAATTCCCATCCTCACGGTGGTAGTAATGATGAAGGTGGACGCACTCCTGGTAAAAAGTAACACTATTTTTTTAAGAGACGTGATTACTCGCGTCTCTAGCTTGCTCAACTGTAAAATTAATTTCCTGACCATAGGAAATTTCCAGTGTATGACCATCAGGGTCTCGAATATAAGCCCAGTAACCAACTGGAAAGCCCCAGTCATTTGGCCCATCCAGCAGTATTCCCTCAGCGCGTGCCTCATTGCACAGGCGATCAATTTCCTCACGATTCTGATAAGCTACCCCAAGATGGGATTGTGGTGACAGTGCGCCTTCTACTTTAGCTGCTTTAATTAGGACAATTACAAAAGGTCTAGTCAGGTCGCTAATCCAAGCAACATCTGATTGAGTTGCTTGATCAATGCGATGATGCACAACTGTCATCTGAGCATACTTTGCATAAAATGAGATACTTGCATCAACATCACTGACTGCTAGTGCAATGTGAGTAAAACCAAGATCAGACATAAACAAACCCCGTGTGTAGACTTAACCGGACGAATTTAGGTATTGGTCTGAGTGCTTACTAAGAAAGCTGACACGATTGATAATGAAGGTAGGCGTTATCTTCACAAAATTTATGTTTTTAACTTGGTTCGACAGCAACTCTTGGTTACTGGAAATTGGTGGGAAAAGAATACTGATTGACCCTTGGCTGGTTGGTTCGTTAATTTTCAGCAATTTGGATTGGTTATTTAAAGGTTCGCGATCGCAAAATCGCCCAATACCAGATAATATTGACTTGATCCTGCTGTCTCAGGGTTTAGAAGACCACGCTCACCCACCAACGCTTGAGATACTCGACCACAAAATCAAAGTTGTAGCCTCTCCCAATGCTGCCAAGGTAGTACAGCAGTTAGGTTATACCCAAGTAACTACTCTCCCTCATGGTGAAACTTTCACTTTAAATAATCAAGTTGAAATCAAAGCTTTCCCCGGCTCGCCCATTGGCCCCACTCTGGTAGAAAATAGTTATCTCCTCAAAGAATTGGAGAGTGGGCTAACTGTATACTACGAACCTCACGGTTATCATTCTCCACAGCTTCAGCAATCTGCACCCATTGATGTAGTGATTACACCGTTTATTGACATGACATTGCCTTTGCTTGGGCCGATTATTAAAGGCAAAAATAGCGCTTTTGAAGTAGTAAAATCGTTACAGCCTCAAGTAATAATACCTACGGCGGCTGGTGGGGATGTGGCGTTTGAAGGATTGCTGATGAAACTCATACAGACTAAAGGAAGTGCTGAAGAATTTCGTTCGTTGCTAGAGAAGAACAATATTTCAACACGGGTACTTGAGCCGAAACCAGGCGATCGCTTTGAACTACCATTAGAAAAACGAGCATTAGCAATTTAATTTGCACCCAACCTACATAAATCGTTTAAAAAACTCTTGGTTTCAACATAGTTGACATACTCCCCGGCGTGAACACACGGTGATTTTGGAGTAATGAGTAAATACCCATTTTTCATCTACTCATTACTCATTACTCCTTACTCATTACTTTAAAGCATTGCGTGAAGCACGGGGTTTCAGACCTATATTTTTGATGAGGTTTAACGTGGCAAATACTAATTTTTTCCTATAGCTGAATTATTTTGCATATACACTTTTCTAATCGGAAAAGGAATTTGAATTCCAGCTTGCTGATAGCGTTTGTGTAATTTTTTCACAAATAAATGTTTACCAATCCGTTGATCAAAGTATTCACTTACCCGCATATAAAGCGTAAAATCTATACTAAAATCATTAAAAGTATGAAATCTAATATATGGCTCATTATTTTTTAATTCCGGTGCAATTTCTTGCATGACTTCTTTAGCAACTTCTACAGTCACTTTTTCAACTTGTTCCAAATCGCTATCATAACTTACACCCACATCCATTGTTAAAGTAATTTCTTTTGCGGGTAAATGATAGTTTGTGAAAATTGCCGAAGACAATTTAGAATTGGGAACAATGACGACATTATTGGAAATTTCTTTAATTGTCGTATTGCGCCAAGAAATATCTATGACATATCCTTCATGCCCAGCATCTAATTTTACATAGTCTCCGGTTCTAACTTGCTTAGAAATAATTAAGTAAAAGCCAGAAAATAAATTTGCAAGTGTGTCTTGAAGTGCTAAACCAACTGCCAGACCACCAATACCTAATGTTGTGATAATCGGGGTAATTTGAACACCCAGCGTTTGCAATATGATTAATGTTCCCAAAACGAAAACTACTGTTTTAGCGAGGTTAGAAATTAGCGATGTGGGAACCCCTTCTGTTCTGCGAATAAATAAATTCACAAAACCAGCAGTCAATCTGGCTAAAACTATGGTTACTGAATACAACAGTGCGATCGTCAGAATTTTTTGCAGTACTAATGCAATATCTGGTTTGAGGGGTGCGCTCAGAACTGCCCAAAAAAAACCGGCAATGACAAACCAAATAAAAGTCATGCGGTGGAGAGAGTGAAATATAATATTCCCACCCGCAATTCGTTTATTATTAACGAATATTTCCAGTTTTTTGAAGATAACTTTTTCACCAATTATTCCAGCCAGTAAGCCAGCTAGAATAAATGCTATGGGCGGAATCCATTCCATCATATTAATTTAAATTTGGAATTTTAGATTTACAAGAACAGCATTTTTACTGTGATTATGGCTAAATTTTACCTTGTTGTCGGATTAGCTGCTTGAGATTGTCTTTCCTTATGGACTTGCCAATTATTTACCACCCAGATTATATTGCTCCCCTACCTGAAGGACATCGTTTCCCGATGTCTAAGTTCCGACAACTCTACGAATTGCTGTTAGCTGATGGTGTAGCGAATCAAGAACAATTTCACACACCCGAACGTCCACCGCTAGAATTGATAGAATTAGTCCACACCCCAAGCTACGTTCAAGCTTATTGCGAAGGAACCCTAGACCCCAAAGCACAGCGACGCATTGGTTTGCCTTGGAGTCCAGCATTAGCGAATCGTACCTGTGTGGCGGTAGGTGGTACGATACTCACTGCAAAACTGGCATTAAGTCATGGTTTAGCCTGTAATACGGCTGGTGGAACTCATCACGCCTTTCCCAGTTATGGGTCTGGTTTTTGTATTTTCAACGATTTAGCGATCGCTTGTCGCGTTTTACAAAAATTCGGACTCGTCCAAAAAATCCTGATTGTCGATTTGGATGTTCATCAAGGAGACGGCACCGCTTTTATCTTCCAAGACGACGACAGCGTTTTTACTTTCTCCATGCACTGTGAAGTCAATTTTCCCGGTACAAAACAAAACAGTGATTTGGATGTTCCTTTGCCGGTGGGAATGGAAGACGACGCTTATTTACAAACTTTAGCGAATTATTTAGCAGATTTGTTATCTAAAGTCAAGCCAGATTTAGTATTTTATGATGCAGGCGTTGACCCTCATATAGGCGATCGCTTGGGCAAATTAGCCTTAACCGATACGGGCATTTTTCGCCGTGAAATGCAGGTTTTAAGTACTTGTGTGAGTAGCGGTTATCCCGTCGCCTGCGTTATTGGCGGCGGTTATGCTGATGATATGAAATCTTTAGTTTGGCGGCATTCCCTACTGCATCGCGCCGCTAGTGAAGTTTATCAACAGTATAAACTTTGATACAGCCTCTATTCTTTAGAAGTCCCTTAGATGAGAAAATTGGGAAAAGCAATAACAGTAATAATATTAAGTACATTGTTAGGAATTCCGTTAACTATTTTATCGCTGTGGTATCAGAATCCTCCTGGCTGTAACCGATTTTGCTCAAGAGAACCCTGTCCTTCAAGTGCGTGTATAGGTGGTGATTCGTTAACTGCTGGTTTCCCATTCGCAATCTTGCATGATGATAATGCTGGCTCACCAGTACATGGCTGGGGGAGAATTGGGGTTGAAGATATCCAGAATCTAAATCTTGGGGCATTTTTATTAAATGCCTTTTTTTACGGTGTCATAATAGTTATGCTTTTTGCGATTACAAAAAGTATTTTTAAATCCGTAAAACGTTCAATAGGGTTGGGCTAATACGGACAAAGGTAATAGTTGATGAATAACAGTAAACTCAGAGTCTACGAACTAGCAAAAGAATTAAATTTAGATAGCAAGAAGCTATTATTAATTTGTGAAAAACTCAAAATTGTAGTCAAAGGTCATACCAGTACAATCTCAGAACCCGAAGTAGAACGCATTCGTTTAGCGGTAAATAAACTAACAGCAAAATCCTCGAAAACTACTAAAACAACCTCTGAAGATTGGGGCTATACGTTTATAGCTTCAGCAATTGATAGTTTTATCCGCCATCTTGAAGGTGAGGCTGCCTTGAAATCATATTCCGATTTTAGGGAGCGGCGCGATCGCGCCAATGAGTTAATGTATGAATGTGTCGGAAAAAAGCCTTCTTTATTTTATGTGCGTCGCAAAGGTGCAGGGAAAGAAGCAAGAGAGGAAATTTGGGATTTAACAATAGCGACAGACTCCGATGATTTTCCATTGCCTGCAAGACTTGACAAGCTCAGAAAAACATTAGGATTTAGAGCAGCTGTACAAAAAGATGGACGCGACGGTATAAAAATACTTTCGGCTCAGTTGTTACAACCCTCACGCGGACACGCCGACAGCTACGCTGTACCTTGTCGCTTGCGTTTACTGGCTAATCATCAGCATCATCTCGACATTCCGCCAGCGACATTGAAGCGCATCGCCACCGCGCCAGTTTGTGGCGAAAATGTACCTACAGAAGATCAGCTGAAAGCTTGGAAAGCGTTTTTGCAAATTGAGGAAAAAATTGCGAAAGCACGTCAATTTTGTGTGCGTTACGTAAGTCATAACTATAACTTCAAAAGGCGAATTAGTTTTGAAATTGATGTAAACTCAGCCACCCTTGATGGCTTTTATCAAAATTCCCTCGAAGTAGATAATTTTTGGGAACGAGCAAGACGCACAAAAAACGAAGATTTAAAACTTTTTGAAACTGCTCCCGTCGGAAAAAATTGGATTAGCGGTCGTCAATTAGGAACTGTTGAAGAAGTTGATATCAACCGTTCTATTATCAGTCTCAGACTAGAACGCGATTTAGCTGAATTCATGGCAACAGAGCGCTATAAATTACCAGCTACCGGATTCTTATGTTTCGAGGCAATTGGTGATATTCAGCAGATTCAGCGTAAGAAAAAAGCCTTAGATGATTTGAATAATGGTTACACCCAAAATCCTTATTTGGGTAACTTTTTATTCGATGCTTCTCAGGCTAGACAAATCAAAAGTACTATTGAACTTCAGCCACAAGATTTATTATTGTCTTCCGCTAATCCTGGGCAAAAAGCAGCAGTAGAAAAGGTACTTGCTGCCAAGGATCTTGTTCTCATCCAAGGGCCACCGGGTACTGGTAAAACTACTGTAATTGCTGAAATTTGCTATCAAATTGCACTTCGAGGCGGACGAACTCTAATTGCTTCACAAGCGAATTTAGCAGTAGATAACGCCCTGAGTCGATTAGTTCACAACCCAGTGATTCGGGCAGTACGCAAGGGTAGAGCCGAAAAAGTTGGGGAAGAAGGACAGCCCTTTTTAGAAGACCAAGTGATTGGCAGATGGCTAGAAAATACAGCTTATGACTGCGAAAATAATATTACACAGCGTCTCGAAAATATTCAAATCTTCAGTCAATTACTGGCATCATCACAAAGATTTACACCTTACTTCCAAGCAGAGGAAGAATTTAGCCAGCAGCAAACAAAATTCAATAAAAATAAGTTAAAAGTAGAGACAAACTTTAAAAATCAAGAAAAATCTTACAACGAAACCGTAGAAAAACAGAACAACGTTGAATCTCTAATTGCAGGTCTAGAAAACATACTAAACACTGTACCAAATATAAATTGGGAAGCTCCAGAAGTTACAGATTTTTTGCCACTCCTAAAACCATACACAGAAGGTAATAGTTTTGTAGAAGAATTTTTAGCAAATGTTCGTCAAACCATCAAATATACTGATGAACTTGGCTTGGTGCGTCCGCCGCTTGGTGCTTTTGGTTTAGCAGTTTGGTTGCGTGAAACTGTAGCAACAGAAATTTCTGGATTTAAATCTGCTTTTATTCATGCTCAAGAGGCTAGTCAAGCCATCTTAGAAGTTGCAGCATCAGTGAAGATTGTCAAACAGAATTTTGCATTGTTAAATCAAGCGCAACCAGATTATCAGAAATATCTTGATAAACTGCAAAACCTACAGCAAACAATCCAGATTTGGGAAAATCGGCAACGTGAAATTGATTATATTATCTCAGCAGTAAAAGAATGGAAATCTACAGCACCTTCTCATCTATATCAAACTTTAAAAGATTGTCAGCAATCAGGTTTACCACTAACAGAGAATTTGGTGGACTTACCATTAGGTTTATTGATGTTTGCTAATACATTAAAATTACAAATAGTACCAAAACCTTACAAAATTAACCTGCCAGAATGGGAGCTATTGACAAAAGCGATCGCTTATGAAATAGACGGAGGTTTTACTGATAGACGGGGAAAACAGCATAATTTCAGCTATTTCTTGCAAGAAAATTTTAGTCAGATTCCAATGGTGCTATCAAAGAGCGATCGCATCCAATGGCAAGAAACCTATCAACAGTTTAGCAATTATCAGCTACTCAATCCCAAACAGCGAAAATTACTGGTCGAAAATACCCAGGTTTTCTTAATTAGAATGCAACGGACTTATGGTGCATCATGGGAATGGAATAACATCGATTCTACTCTCACCCGACTTACCCAAGAATTGTTAGATACTATTCTTATAAATGCACGTCAATGCGTTTTAAAAGTCAAAACCGAAACTGAACAACAGCTTCAGTATTTACAAAGACAATTAAATGAACTTCAGAAAAATGAAATTAGCCAACAGCAAATATCCATTACTCAAGCTGAGGTAGAAAAAGCACAACAAGATGCTAATTTACAACTTGGCAGAGTTATTAATATCCTGCAAGAACTTAATCAACAAAATATACCTACTCAATTACGCACTTTAACTGAGAAATATCTTGCAACCCAATCAAATATTTGGGAGCATCCACAAGAATTTTCAAATCAAGTTAATTATTGGGTAACTTCCATTAGTCAGCTTGAAATCTTAATTTCATCCTTAGAACCTTTTGCGGTGTTAGAGATGATTAAAAATTCTCTACATGAGCATTTATCAAAACTACAAGAAGAAACTGAAACTTCTCTACAGCAACTGCAAAAATTACAAATTAGCTTACGTGAAATAGAAGACAAATTACAACCACAGCCATCAGATAGTTTAATAGAAGAAAGAAACTGGTGGTTGACAGAATGGCAAAGAATCCCGGATAAGTTTAAACCAGAAAATTCTGCTGCTGACTTGTTTAATATAGAGTTATTGCGCGGTATCAATATTCAGTTTGAATTTTGGCAGAAGGAACTCAAAAAAGAAGAAAATTATCTCAAAAAATATCAGAATTTTGTCCAAGATTGGATTGGGAAATTAAGACAGCCAAATGAGCGCGATAGGGACGATTTAAGGCGCATATATTTAGATAATGCCAACGTCGTTGGTATCACCTGCGTTCAAGCTGCAAATAGAGTTTTTTCGGAAGAATTCAAATCCTTTGATGTTGTCATCATTGATGAGGTTAGCAAGTGTACTCCACCAGAGTTACTAATCCCAGCTTTGAAAGGTAAAAAATTAGTCATGGTAGGCGATCATCGGCAATTACCACCCATGCTTGATACCAGCACTTTAGAGGAAGTTGCTCAAACAATTGGCAATACACGAGACGAACTACAATTCTTAGAAGAATCACTATTTAAAAGTCAGTTTGAATCTGCTGATGAAAGCATCAAACAAATGCTAACTACACAATATCGAATGCACCCATTTATTATGGGTGCAATCAATCAGTTTTATGACGGTAAACTAGAATCTGGCATTTTGGAGCCGGACACAAAACGCGCACATCATTTAGCAGGTGAAATCATCCAAGAATCTCAGCATCTTCTTTGGGTAAAAACGCCTATTGAGAATCAGTTTTTAGAGCAAAGAAACGGAACTTCTTACTTTAATACTCCAGAAATTGATGCGATTGAACGTCTATGTCAACAGTTTGAGACGACTTGGGCTTCTAAAGTTGCTAATGGTGAAGCAAAAAAAGAAATTGCCGTAATTACGTTTTATGGCGCTCAATTAAGAAAAATTGATGAACGTTTGCAATCTGAACTTTTTCCTTCATTAGAGATTCGTACTGGGACAGTAGACAGATTTCAAGGTATGGAAAGACCTGTTGTGATTGTGAGCATGGTTCGCAACAACAGTAAAGGAGATGTCGGATTTGCTAAGAAGCCAGAACGGGTAAATGTTGCATTTTCTCGCGCCCAAGAACTGCTGATAATTGTGGGTTGTCATAATTTGTTTACCCATCAACCAGGTAAAGTCGGAAGTATGTATTCGGAAGTTTCAAATATTGTCAGCCTTCATCAAGGTTTCGTAGATGTTTCTCGGCTCTTCTGCTAAACCTATTACAGTTCTAGAACTAGAAATTTAACGGGAATACGGTACAATCCAGAGGCACTTTTGTTGTTACCAACGTGGGTTAAGGATGGAAGCAAATTTTCTGACGGCTGTTTTTCTGCCCTTGGCTCTATTTATTATCATGTTAGGTATGGGGTTAACTTTGACCCTAGAGGACTTCAAGCGAGTTGTAACCTATCCCAAAGCGGTGGTGATTGGCTTGGTGGCGCAGTTGATTATGTTGCCGATTGTGGGCTTTGGCATTGCATCGGTGTTTCCCCTTGACCCGCAATTAGCAGTAGGTGTGATGATTTTAGCAGCCTGTCCCGGTGGCGCTACTTCTAATATGATTACGTTTTTGGCTGGGGGTGATGTTGCTCTTTCTGTGACGCTAACAGCTATTAGTAGTTTCATTACGGTTTTTACGATTCCTCTGGTAGTAAATTTGTCAATGCAGAGATTTTTGGGGGAAGGAACAACGCTACAGTTACCTTTCTTAAATACTGTTTTGCAGATTGCGGTGATTACACTTCTACCTATAGCAATTGGGATGATAGCCAAGCGGTATGCACCTGGATTGGCAGACAAGGCAGATAAACCTGTGAAGTGGCTATCTTTATTTTTCCTGGCGGTGGTAATTACTGGAGTGCTGCTGCGAGAACGGAATAATTTTGTTTCTTATGTAATAGATGTGGGCGGAGCAACTCTAGTTTTGAATGTGGTTGCAATGGCTTTAGGTTTTGCGATCGCTACTTTAACCCGATTAGGAGAAAAACGCGTTACGGCAATTACAGTAGAAGTAGGAATTCAAAATGGGACTCTAGCGATCGCGATCGCTTCTACCCCTACGCTGCTCAATAATCCTACAATGGCTATTCCTGGGGCAATTTATGGTCTACTAATGTTTGTGACTGGTGCCGGATTTGCGTGGTGGGCTAGTCGTCGCCAAGGCTTACTAAAAGCATAAAGATATTTTGCCTCATGGGTTATAAGTATTAGTACAAATTAAATTACCGATCTCAAGAGTTTGATTGAAAAGATTGAGGCTATCTATTAGACAAATTAGCCTGTGTAAGTAGAGATGATTCAGTAATCTGCATCATTTTTTGCACTTATACTGATGATATGAAGTCTTTTTTGGGCGTTACCTCTTCTCAAAATTAAAGCGATAAATAATATTTTCTTTCCTGTTTCCCTTACCTACAATCTCTTTCTCCCTTTCCCCTTCAACCAAGAATTATTAAAATACTAGACATTTCTGGAAAAGAGATTATGGCATGTGTAGTAACAAAGCACATATCACTTGATGCTTAATTTAGCTCAAGGGGGTCTAATGATTGATCGCTTTGTAAATCTAATTTTTATCGATTCTTTTGCCTTTGCAATTAACCTGACATTTGGTAAATTGCTTCACACCAAAATCTGCAACTATTCATGGGATGGAATGGTAAGCGATGAGCTTTCAACACCAGAAAGTGGCGCTAGTTCTTCTGAATTGCCAGCATCCTTGGAGGAAGATATAACCACTCCTATTTCATAAAGCCTGCTTAGAGGATGTTTTAAAAGTCCCCTTACCGATATCAAAAGTAAGATCCCCCTAAATCCCCCTTAAAACAGGGCAAACGCATCTAAAGTATAAGAATCCTTTAATAGCAAGGGTTTTGGCGTTTTTTAATTTAGCCTATTTTTTCATCAAGATCCTTGCCCAGCAAGGGTTTCAGAAATCCCGTGCGTTCGCCCTGCCCCTTAAAAAGGGGGACTTTGATTCCGGTTCCCCCCTTTTTTAAAAGGGCTAGGTGGGATCTAGAAGTACTTAAAAGCACGGCCAAACACTTTTAAAACAGCCTCTTAGAGACTATTTAGAGACCATTTATAAAGTAAATCTTTAGACGGCTAGACGACGTAACATAATACGAGTCATAACGGCATATATGGCAGCTTCACTCATTTCAGTCAGGCGTTCGTAATCTTTACTCAAACGATGGTACTGGTTAAACCAACCGAATGTTCTTTCTACTACCCAACGCTTGGGTAAAACTTCAAATTCTTTATTAGTACGGCGCATGACCTCAACATGAGCTTGAATCATCAACCAAACAGCCAGCGCAAACTTATCGCCGTCATACCCCGAGTCAACCCACATGACTTCAACTTTTTCCAATAATTCTGGGCGTTCTTCCACCAGTTCCATCAAGGCATACGCTGCAAGCACTCTTTCAGGAGCATTGCCTTCGCTCACAATCACTTTGAGCAATAGCCCAAGGCTATCAACGATTGTTTGGCGTTTTCTTCCTTTGACTAACTTGCCACCATCAAAGCCGTACACATCCCCCTTTTTTCAGTCGTTTTTACCGACTGACTATCTGCTGCGATCGCACTTGGTTGTGTTGACCTACCTAATTTTATGCGAACTTGATCGCGCAGTGTATGGTTTAATTTTTCCCAAACTCCCTTGCGTTGCCATTTACGGTAATAGCTGTATACCGTTGAGCTTGGCGGGAAGTCCCCCGGAAGCATATTCCATTGACATCCAGTTTTCAAATGATAATAGATGGCATTGCATATTTCACGCATATCTGTTGTGCGTGGATGCCCTCCTTCTTTAGCTGGTGGAATCAAGGGAGCCAAGATTTCCCACTCTATATCAGTTAAATCTGTGGGGTAAGACTTTCGCGCCATACCGACTATCTATGTAAATACACTGCACATGAAGTATTTTATCGTTATCATAACTCCTTTCTCCTGGCTTTTAGATTTACTTTATAAATAGCCTCTTATAAAGTAAATCTTAAGTAAGGTGGGTTAAGGCTTTGCTATTAAGCACCGTGTTACATGGCGGTGCGTTAGCACTTTGATGAAATTTTTTGTGACAAATCATCTAGATATATCTGCCTAACACACCGTACAATAATCTTATTTTTACTTTATAAATAACCTCTAAGGTTTTGCGATCGCAACTTTAACCGGATTAGAAGAAAAAAGCGTTACGGCAATTACAGTAGAAGTAGAGATTCAAAATGGGACTCTGGCGATCGCGATCGCTTCTACCCCTATGCGGCTGAATACTCCCACAATGGTCATTCCTAGGAAAATTTATATGTGCTAAGATTTGTCACTGGTGCTGGATTTGCTTGGTAGGCTAATCGTCGCCAAAACTTATTGAAACCATAAAGATACTTTGCCTCATGGTTTATAAGTATTTGTACAAATTCAATTATCCAATCTTATTCCCTTGATGTTTCTTGCCTCTTCTGCTAAACCTATTGATGACAATCTCAAAAATTTTGTAGACGAGATAGAAGCGCAAAGTCCGAGTTTATCGGTTTTAGCAGCGCGTCAATTCCGTTATAGTTTGCGTCAAACTACTATAGAAGTAAATATCAAAGAACCCCGCCAGTTTAACGTACTCGAAGAATTTATTATCCGCGCTGCGATTGAATTTGAACCCCCACCAACAGAGGATGAATTAGCCTCTGTACTTGGACTGGATTCTGTATTTATCAAAACTACCACTGCAACTCTTCGCTCATTACAAACTCTATCACCAACATCACCAATTACAGTTACTTCTGAAGGTCGCTCATTTTATGAAAAAGGATCTGTACCACAGCCCCCATATCCTGTACAGCTTCATGCTATTACAGATCCTTTAAGTGACAAAATAACCTTTCAAGCTGAATCACTAAGCGAGACAGCGATCAATTTGCCAGATTTGGCAGATTTTATAACTATTGATCAGACAATTACTGATATCTCTTCTTTACAACTTGAGGAAATCCAAAAAAGTATTCAGGCTTCAGATTTAGCACTTCATATTCCAGAAGAGGGAAAAATTGTTACTTCTTATAAGGTATTAAATCCAACTCAAAAATTTTGGAGAAAGATATCACTTTTTGTTATCTTCGATGCCCTTGAAGATAAATTAACTATTCAAATAAGAAATGGAAAACAAATTTTAGAGTCAGCATCAAATTGGTTAGAAGCTCTACACGCTCAAGGTAAGATATCCTTGCAAGCATTATGTAAATTGTCAACCGAAACCATCAATTTTGAACTTGAAGCCATTCTCAAACAGAAAAATACTGAAATAGAAGCTAGGCTTGAAAATATTCGCCAAAAAGCGATAAAATCTGGGAAAAAAGTAGATAAATCTCCAGTCGTAGGTGAAGTTGTACAGTTACGCGACGGACAAATTAGCCAAGCTTTCTCAGAAGTTTTAAATTCTGCCAAAAGTCAGGTTATTATTTATTCTCCTTGGGTGAATCAGGCAGTTGTCGATGAAAAATTTCTAACTTTGTTACAAAAATTAGCTAATCGTGGAGTTTGGATTTTAATTGGACATGGAATTGCGCGGCGACAAGAAGATGAAGAGAAACCAATTTCGCCAGAAGTAGAGAAAAAACTGCGAGCAATAAAAACACCTGATGGTTTATCATCTGTACAGGTTTTATGGCTGGGAGACTCCCATATAAAAGAAGTAATAGTTGATCAAGAAATCCATCTTTGTGGATCTCAGAACTGGCTATCTTATCGTGGTGATTACCTACCATTGGGTGAATCAGTTTATAAAGTCACAATTTTGCATCAAGTCCAGGAAGCTTATGAATTTCTTGCTGATCGCTTCCAAAATCAAGCTCAAAAATTATGGCAAAATGCTCTAAACAACGGCGATTCTAAACTGGCTGTGGAGTCTTTATATGTATGGGGTGCGCTGGGTATGGAAGACATTGCACTCAAAAACATACAGCAAAGCAATTGGCTGGAAATTCTGCCTATGTGGTTAAATGTGGCACTTCAAGGGTTAAGAACGAAGAATATACAAGCTGATTCAGAAAGTTTTGAAACCGCCCTTTCGTTGTTGAGTCAAGTTTCTATTGAAGAGGCTTTTCTTGAGTCATTGCAGCAAGGATGGCGTAAAGTTATCGGTGCGATCGCAATTAACAATCCTAAAACTGCTTTAAAGTTACTTAGCGATGAAGTCTGGGCGCAGTTTCTACGTCTCAATATTGCCCAAAAGAGTGATTCACGTGAGAATTTTATCTCGCAACATATCTTTATCAAAGAAAATAAATAGATAACTATAGCAGTCAGCTTTGATTTTTGTTCGCGCAGTGCAAAAGCGATGGCAGCCAACAGGCAACAAGGCTTTTCAAGTGGTACTAAGTTTTTTCAAAAATTAAATATGATTTCTATATCGATATAAAATGCAAAAGCGATAGTCAAATTCTATGCAAGGCAAACGTAGCCAAAACTCGCTATATTGTTCACCTATCTAAATAAATACAAATGTTCTAGTTTTTTACTTATTAGCCGTACTATCCATAACCAACAGCATTCTATAAAATTCCTCCCTAAGAATCACATGATCCCCCTTACCTGTGGTGGCAGACAGTCCTAAACTGAAGATGAGAGTTGAAAGGCAGTCGGGAGAAATTTTGTGAAAAAAGTATTATCAATCATCCTTGGCGGTGGCGCGGGTACTCGGCTTTACCCATTAACCAAACTCCGCGCTAAACCAGCAGTACCAGTAGCGGGGAAGTACCGCTTAATCGATATCCCTGTTAGTAACTGCATAAATTCCGAAATATTCAAAATCTACGTCCTGACACAATTCAACTCAGCTTCCCTGAATCGTCACATCGCCCGTACCTATAACTTTACTGGTTTCAACGAAGGTTTTGTGGAAGTGCTAGCTGCACAACAAACACCAGAAAATCCCAACTGGTTCCAAGGTACAGCCGATGCTGTGCGTCAGTATCTATGGTTGATGGAAGAATGGGATGTAGAAGAATATCTAATCCTTTCAGGCGATCACCTCTACCGGATGGATTATCGCCAGTTTATCCAACGCCATAGGGACACGGGGGCTGATATTACTCTCTCAGTCATCCCCATAGATGAGCGCCGCGCCTCAGATTTTGGCTTGATGAAAATTGACGATTCTGGTAGGGTAATTGACTTTAGCGAAAAACCTAAAGGCGAAGCGTTAACCCAAATGCAAGTTGATACAAGTGTACTGGGATTAACAAAAGAACAAGCCCTGAAACAGCCTTACATCGCCTCAATGGGGATTTATGTCTTTAAAAAAGAGGTTTTGTTCAAGTTGTTGAGAGAAGGTATAGAAAGAACTGATTTCGGTAAAGAAATTATTCCTGATGCCTCTAAAGATTACAACGTTCAAGCTTACCTTTTTGATGATTACTGGGAAGATATTGGAACAATCGAAGCCTTTTATCAAGCAAATTTAGCCCTGACTCAGCAGCCCCAGCCACCTTTTAGTTTCTACGATGAAAAAGCACCAATTTATACCCGCCCTCGTTACTTACCTCCGACTAAACTTTTAGATTGCCATATCACAGAATCAATTATTGGCGAAGGTTGTATTTTGAAAAATTGCCGCATTCAACATTCAGTTTTAGGAGTGCGATCGCGGATTGAATCTGGCTGCGTTATCGAAGAATCTTTGCTCATGGGTGCAGATTTTTACCAAGCTTCTGTAGAACGGCAATGTAGCTTGATAGATAATGACATTCCCGTAGGCATCGGTACAGACACGATCATTCGCGGTGCCATCATTGATAAAAATGCCCGCATCGGTCATGATGTCAAAATTATCAATAAAGATAATGTGCAAGAAGCTGAACGCGAAAATCAAGGTTTTTACATCCGCAGTGGTATCGTCGTCGTGCTAAAAAATGCTGTAATTGCTGATGGAACAATCATTTAGTCATTGGTCATTAGTCATTGGTCATTAGTCATTGGTCATTAGTCATTGGTTAATAGTTACAAGTAACAAAGGACAACGGACAAATGACTAAACTGTTTTTGCTGATTGGTCTTCCAGGTAGCGGTAAGTCAACTTTTGCAAAACAATTAATGACAGAATGCCCCCAGATGCCGCTGATTTCTACGGATGGCATCAGGGGGCAATTGTTCGGTTCTCAAGCCCTTCAGGGGCCGTGGCTACTGATTTGGCAGGAAGTAGAAAGGCAATTTCGACAAGCTACTTCTACAGCAAATACAGCCATTTTCGACGCTACCAATGCCCAGCGCCGTCATCGCCGTGAAGTCATTGCTTTAGCCCGTGAGTTGGGCTTTACCCAAATTATGGGAATTTGGGTGGATACACCAGTCTGGCTGTGTTTGGCACGTAATAAAAGGCGATCGCGCCAGGTTCCTGAAGAAATTATTTTGCGGATGCACCGTCAACTTCGGGATGCCCCCCCAAGCCTGGAAGAGGGGCTAGACGGGCTAATCCGCTTATCAGAAAAATCGGAGTACGGAAATTGCGATCGCACGTTGAGCAAGAACCACACTTGATTTTCTATATTCTTTGTTAATTTAAAATCAGATTCTTTTGCTTGGCACTCTACCTAGCAATCAAATATCTGTGTTCTTAAAAAAAAACATAACAGTAATTTCTATAGGAGGCTAGTAGATGGCTGCAACCGACTTCAAGGACTATTACGCAATTTTGGGAGTTAATAAGACTGCCACTCAAGATGAGATTAAACAAGCCTTTCGTAAACTAGCCCGCAAATATCACCCCGATGTCAACCCAAATAACAAACAGGCAGAGGCACGCTTTAAAGAAGTTAGCGAAGCCTACGAGGTTGTTTCAGATGTAGATAAACGCAAAAAATATGACCAATTCGGTCAATATTGGAAGCAAGCTGGCGAAGGTTTCCCCGGCGGTGGCGTTGGTGCCGATATGGGTGGCTTTGACTTCAGTCAATACGGCAATTTTGATGAGTTCATTAATGAGTTGCTAGGACGCTTTGGCGGTGCTGCCCCTCGTGGTGGAGGCGGGCGACAAAGTTACTCTTACCGCCCTCCTACAGGTGCTACAAGTGGTTTTGGTGGCTTTAACGATTTTGGGTTTCAAGATGCAGGTGCGGGTACTTCCCAGGATAGTGAAGCTATAATCACCCTAACTTTTGCTGAAGCATTTAACGGCGTGCAAAAGCGCTTCAGTTTAGGCAACGAAACAATTGATGTTCGTATTCCATCTGGGGCTAAACCTGGTACTCGTCTGCGCGTGCGGGGTAAAGGTCAAATCAACCCGATGACTCAACAACGAGGGGATTTATACTTAAAAGTCGAACTTCAGCCGCACTCGTTCTTCCAAATGGAAGGCGATAACTTGGTGTGCGAAGTGGCAATCACACCAGATGAAGCTACTCTGGGAGCGTCTATTGATGTACCCACTCCCGACGGTTCAGTTAATGTCAAGCTACCAGCCGGGGTACGTTCTGGACAATCACTGCGTTTACGTGGCAAAGGTTGGCCCCTCGCCAAGGGTGGACGTGGCGATCAGTTGGTGAAGGTGGCGATCGCACCACCAAAAGACCTCAGCCAACAAGAACGAGAATATTATGAAAAAATCCGGGCTATACGTACTTATAATCCCCGCAGTCATTTGCAGCAAGTCAAGCTGTGAAAATTTCGGATTGTAGAAACGGTAAAATTTATCGTTTCTACATTGATTAAGTCTGAGTTTGCCGCGTATTTCTCGCGACAATGACAGACTTAAACGCTTCCATTGCCTCTGGTGTAGACTCGGTAGCTTGCCACGATGGACGTACAATTAAGCGATCGTGCCAAGCATTCAGTTTTGGATAGTCATTTAAAGAAATGCCTACTTCCGGCAGCCATATTACTACAGTTCCAGCCACAACCTCAGCCATAGTTAGGTTTTGACTACCAAAGTAAGGGCGATCGTCAAGTAAATTCTCGAATAATTTGAGTACTGTTGAAATTTTCTGCTTCGCCTGCTCGATTTTTTCGGGATTTTCTCCAGGTAAGCCTAATATCTGAGGTAAAAATGTGGTGGTTGCTGGCAAAAGCTCATTCACAGTTACCAGTTGTACCATCCGTGCGATCGCTAAATCCTTGGCATCTTTAGGCAACATCGCAGGTGTGGGATATTTTGCCTCTAAATAGTCCAGGATTGCCAAAGATTCCACGACATTAAAGCCGTTATCCACCAAAGCTGGAATGTGGTGAAATGGGTTAATTGCCAAAAATTCTGGTTGAAACTGTTCCCCATCTAGCTTTATCTCTACTAATTCAAACTCAAGTCCTTTTTCCAACAGAGTAATCCAGACGCGACGGGAGTTAGGAGAAATAGATGAATGATAAAGGGTAAGCACCATAAAACCTCACAGTTTTATCAGTAGAGTGGGTATTGCCAATTCTACACCTTAAACTCAATTAAATTGTTCTAACAGAGTCTCAACACTAGCATTGTGATCCAGAAAAGAAAATAAATGCCAGTAGCTGAGTTTTCCTTCTTTATCTAATACAAACTGGGCTGGTAAAGGCGCTCCTAATGCTTGCCCTACTTGATAGGTACGAAAAACTCGACAACTAGGATTGCTCAACAACGGCATTTTTAAGCCTAAATCTTTCACAACAATTTGACTCTGCCTTTCATCGGTACTAGTAATCATTAAAACTTCTATACCGCGATTTTTAAATTGCTCATAGTTCTCATTCAAGGCTTTGATATGAGGAAAACAAAATGGACAATATTGTTTTTCAGTAAAGATGCGAGTAAAGGCGAGTAACACTGGTTGCTTGCCTTTATAATCAGACAATTTTACCAAAGTCCCATTGGTAATATCTGGTAGTTGAAAATCAGGTGTTCCTACTCCCAACCTGAGTTGATTTCTAGCTGGAACTGGTAAAAAATTGCGGAAGAATCGCTCATTTAATAAGCCACTAAAATCAGTTGAAGTCAACATACTTTTAACCCTAACTATAGCAGTCCTACATCATTCATGAAAATTACATCTCTCTTTCTTCTTGCCTTCCTTTGCGTCCTTTGCGGTTCGTTTCCTAATCTACATTTTTCACAACTCAAATAGGATTGCTATATTCAAATACTATTTTATGAAAAAACCACAGATAGATATAGAGGTTGACACTGTTTCATGTGTATCTCTGTTCATCTGTGGTTTTCATCGATTTTGCTCTCAACTCCAACAACTTGGATTAGAGTTTGCTAACGAAATTTAGACAGCAGAGAAGTAAACTTTAGACTTCACTGGGTCAGGATTCATTGTCTTATCACCAGGTTGCCAACCAGCTGGGCAAACTTCATCGGGGTGAGATTGAACGTGCTGAATTGCTTGTAATGTCCGCAGGGTTTCATCAACGCTGCGACCAAAAGCTAGGTTGTTGATGGTAGCGTGCTGTATGATACCATCTTTATCGATGATGAACAGACCACGCAAGGCAATGCCAGCTGCTGGGTCAAGAACGTTGTAAGCGGCGCTAATCTCTTTCTTGATGTCTGAGACTAGAGGATAATTCAGGTCGCCGACACCACCGGACTTACGATCTGTTTGAATCCAAGCGAGGTGGGAGAATTCACTGTCAACGGAAGCCCCAAGGACTTCGGTATTGATTTTCTTGAATTCTTCGTAGCGATCGCTAAATGCTGTGATTTCAGTAGGACAAACAAAGGTAAAGTCTAGTGGGTAGAAAAACAGGACGACATACTTACCGCGATAATCGGAAAGTTTGATTGTCTTAAATTCCTGATCTACCACAGCTGTTGCTGTGAAATCGGGAGCTTGTTGGCCAACGCGGAGGCTTCCTTCGGTTCCGTAAGTAAGGGACATTAACCTAATTCTCCTTTATCGGTTTATTAGCGTTGGAATACGGGTCAAGTAAAACTCGCCCATCCACGCTCTTACAGTTTAGTTACGATCTGTTACGACTATATCATACTCATAACGATTTTGAGTAGCCAATGCCCGATTTAGATACAAGAGAATGGTTACTTACCAATGGCTTAGGAAGTTTTGCCAGTGGTACGATTTCTGATGTTCGCACACGCACCTATCACGGTTGGCTGTTTACCGCTACAAACCCACCTTCTGGGCGGACTCTGCTGTTTTCACACTTAGACGCTAGCTTAGAAGTATCGGGGAGCGTTATAGCACTAGGGACAAATGTTTGGGGTAACGGTCAGATTGAACTGACAGGCTACGAACTGTTGCGCTGTTTTGATATTAACCCAGTTCCAAAATGGATTTGGGGTCGAGATAACTGGCAATTAAGCAGACAATTGGTGATGCCTTATGGGTTAGTGGAGGCTGGGGACTGGGGACTGGGGACTAGGAATGAGGAACTGGAAATAGCGAAGAATGCTTCCCAATGCCCAATTCCCAATGCCCAATTTTGCGATCGAATCTTGATCCAATATCGCTATGACGGAAGCGATACAGCAATTTTACGGCTGCGACTGCTGATCGCAGAACGTGATTTTCACCACCCACAAATTGCTAGTTCAGGATTACAGTTCTCAGAATTGCTTGGGCAACAGCAAATCTGCCTGCAAGCAAAAAAATTGGGTAATTTCGGTATACCTTGGCACTTGCGTTGGACAAAAGGAAAATATCAACCAGATGCAGTTTGGTATTGGAATTATGGATTGTCTGAGGAGACAAAACGAGGATTAAGTGACAAAGAAGACCTCTACAGTCCTGGTTACTTGATAGTCAGACTGCAACCAGGAGATGTGGTAACACTAGAAGCACGAGTAGGTTTTCCAAACTTGATGGCAGGTGTTCTCACTTCCGAAACCTTTGCAGAAGCCGTGGAGCTAGAGCAAGACCGACTCTCCCAGATTTTTGGATGGAGTGAGGGGGGTAAAGGGGCAGGGGAGACAAGGGGACAAGGGGACAAGGGGACAAGAGGTGAGAACTTGAAACAAGTCTTTCCCCTTGTGCCCAATTCTCCTTGTCCGCAAGTCCTCTTGCCCATACCCAATGCCCCATGCCCAATGCCCCATGCCCAATCCCCAATCTGGCAACAACTACTTAAAGCAAGCGATCAGTTTATCGTCTATCGAGCCTCAATTGCAGGCCCCACAATCATTGCTGGTTATCACTGGTTTAATGAGCGAGGGCGCGACATATTAATCGCCTTACCTGGATTGGCACTAGTTCCACAGCGCTTTGATCTGGCAAAAGGAGTATTACGGGCTTTTAGGCATTACTATCGTCACGGTTTAATGCCTAATGTATTTCCTGATGCCGATGGCGAACCACTTTATAACAGTATTGATGCGGCGCTGTGGTGGGTTGAAACTTTAGGGCTTTATTTAGAAGCTACCCAAGACTGGGAATTTTTGGCAGAGCAATTCTCTGTAGTCCAACAAATCCACAAAGCCTTTGTGGGTGGTACACACTACAATATCCAGGTTGATGCTATTGATGGGCTAATTAGTTGGGATGCTCGTGGTGTAGCCCTTACCTGGATGGATGTGGTAATTGGGGCACAACCCGTCACTCCACGTCACGGTAAGCCGGTGGAAATCAATGCGCTGTGGTATTCAGCTTTATGTTGGCTAAGTCGGTGGGCAGAACGCTTAAGTTCGCTTGAACTTGGCGATCCAGTGCGTCTCACTAAACAAGCACAGCGTTATGCTCTGCAAGCACAAAAGGTTAAAATCTCGCTGCAAAAGTTCTGGAATCCTCAGCTGGGTTATTTGTACGATACTATCGAGCCAGACGATCGCCGGAATTTTCAAATTCGTCCCAATGCGGTTTTGGCGCTGTCACTGCACCATTGTGGGTTTTCTGCCCAACAGGGGAGTCAGATACTAGATTTGGCAACTATCAGCTTGCTAACTCCCTATGGTCTTCGCAGTCTCGATCCAGGAGATCCCGAATACAAAGGGAGATATGAGGGTAATCAAGAGCAACGCGATCGCGCCTATCACCAAGGCACTGTTTGGGGTTGGCTAATTGGGCCATATATTCGGGCTTGGCAACGTTTTTATCCACAACAATCGCTGCCTTTTGATTGGCAACCTCTGCTAGATCATTTCTTATCTGGCGCTTGTCTTGGCTCTATTTCTGAGATTTTTGATGGCGATGCACCTCATACACCCAGAGGTGCAATCGCTCAAGCTTGGTCAGTTGCCGAAGTAATTCGCCACATACAAAAATAATTCGTAATTCGTAATTCGTAGAGGATGTTTTAAAATGTCATAGCCTCTTGTCTACGTAACAAGCTACAACTAGCATGAAATCAAAAGGCAGTTTTAAACAACCTTTTAACTTACGAATTACTAATTTTTTAAAGTGGCTCAGGTTGGAATTGAACCAACGACCTCAGGCTTATGAGTCCCGCGCTCTAACCAACTGAGCTACTGAGCCATATATCTTCAAATCATAAACTAGTATAGCATACAAATTTGCTCAATACTAAGATTTTTGCAATTTTCTTACAGCTTTCATCCCTGTTGAGTTTATAAAAAGCAAAAGAGGGAGGTAAACTCCCTCAACAAAACAAGGCAATGATTTAGTTACAGATAGCCAAGAAATTATATGCGATCCGGTAACATGGCGATTGGGTTAACAGCACCCTTACCTGATGGATGGATTTCAAAGTGGGTGTGTGGGCCAGTACTGTGACCAGTGCTACCCATCAAAGCAATTGTTTCTCCTTGATGTACTGGCTGACCAGCTTGCACTAGAATCTTACTGTTATGAGCATAACGAGTCGTGCTGCCATCTGGATGGCGGATTTCGACAAGGTTGCCGTAGCCACCATTGTTCCAGCCTGCTTTTTCTATCGTCCCCTCAGCTGAGGCGACAACTGGCGTGCCAGTGGAGTTAGCAACGTCAATTCCTTTGTGCATTCTACCCCAGCGCCAGCCATAACCAGAGGTAAGGGTACCTTTTGCCGGCCATGTGTAAGCTACGGTTGAGGAAGATGGAGGAGGTGTCAGTTCGTCAATGGGCCTGGGCAGGTATTGATCCACTGCTGCCAAAGGCGGTAGTATCTGTGGAGTAACTGTGGTTCCCCGCATCTTTCCTAAGGAGTCAGAGGCATTTACTCTTCCAGGAGGAGTTGCAATTCTTGTAGGAGATTTAGTGCGAGTGGGAGTCCACTGACTAGCAGAACCGAGATTGGGCAAGAATTCTGGGTTTACTGGTTCGGTAGGACGTACACTAGTACGGAATTGGGGCTTGATTGGTTGAGCGCTATAGGTAGCTCTAATAGGTGTAGGAACTGGAATTGGTATCGCTACACTATTTGGTCGAACAGCAGAATTAGGTACGATGAAATTATTGGGAGTAGAAATAGGAGTGAGCATTGCAGCGTTAGTAGTATCGCTAGCTGCTGGCACAACTAAATTACCAGACTGTTGAGCGCGGTATTTCTGCTGTAATCTCTGAATTTCCGCTTGCAAGCCCCGCAAACGGTCATTATTATTTCCCCGTGCTACCCTATTTGCCGATGTTTTAGGCTGTTGTATTTCAGCAAAAGCTGTTGGCACTGGATCTTCACCACCAACACCATAAGACCTAGCAGGAGTGGTAGGGCGTACTTCTAAGTCAGTGGCACTATTTGCCTGAACCTGATTGTTCGCAATTACTGGTGTAGGGACGGCAACGCTGCTGTTGTCGGCAATAGATGGTGATTGTGAAGGAGTTGGTAGATAGGAGTTGGCACTACCAATGTTCATAGGAGAGGTAGCTACTTTTGGAGTTTTGCTGGACTCCACAAAAGTAGGTTGACTCGCTACAGCAGGTTGGCTGACTACAGTAGGTTGATTCGCTACTGTTACCTCAACTTGACTAGCAGGAATAATTAGTTTTTGACTAATTTTCAGTTCATTGGGATTGTTGAGGTTATTTACCTTAACTAGTTCTGATACTGAAGTATTGTATTTGCTGGCGATCGCTGCTAGTGTATCTCCAGGCTTAACTTCGTAGGCGGTTCGAGTCGAGGACGCAATAAGTGTTGGTGTAGCTGGTACTGGTGCAATTGCACTTGTCTGATTCTTCTGTTTTAACTTCGATATCAAGTTCGCTTTGCTTGCATCGTCAGAAGTATTCGGCTGGACTAATGCAGTTTTTTCAACTCCAGTCGTCGGTTGTGCCAAACCAATATCAGCTGGTGATAAGTTTTCAGTTTCCCCAGACTGTAACTGTGCGAGACTTTTTCTTAACCGATTAGATTTTTCTTGTAAGCGATTCAGTGCAAACTCTTGTTGTGCCTTAAGTTGTGCATTTGTCTCACCGTTGACTGCACCAGATGTTGCTAATGTTTGTGGCTGGGCATTCAATAAAACATTTGTACTGCCAACACCATCAGCACTATAGTCAGACAAATTATTGACTGTTGGGAAACTAGTCTCAGCTAATGTGTTGTTCAAACCCTGTGCCACTTGTGGCTTCAGGTTAGTGGAATTTTTATAACCAGCTGTTGCTTGGGAAAATGTTTCTGATGCAGGAATTTGCAAAGATATTCCATTTGCCGCGACTTGCCATTTAGCTTCAAGCCCAGGCACTTGTGAGACTGCCGTTGGTTCCACGATCACAGGATTTTCCGGCACGCTCGCTGATGAGACTGCTTGGGACTCCAGCTTTGTGGAGGCAAATTTCACTTCAGTGTCAGGAGCAGCAGGAATCGAAGAGGAAGCCTTTTGGCTGCCTACTGGCACCGCTGCTTGGGCTTGATCGCTTTGTCGAGTCACCAAAAGGCTGGTTGCTCCCATAGAGATTGCCAAGCCAATCATGGCGGCTTTTGTCCGCACCCGGCGGTTAACTTTTGGATTCATCACATTTTGCAGTTCTACCGGGGCATCATCGCTGTTGGGGTTATTGTTCAACACAGCTTTTACTCTCTTTTTTAATGCTCGTTTCAAAGACGACCTCCTATGATCACTAGCGCTTAACTGACCTCGATTTTTCAGTTGGATACTAGTCAATGATTTAGATCACAACAAATGATAGATCAAGATCACATTCACCAGAGATGCTTACGCAAGATTAACCTGCTTCTCTGATTTAGACAAGTTTACATGTATTAGCAAAACTTAAAGTTTGCTGTGTTTACTTGTCCGAACCACTCCTAACACCACTTAGGACGTTTATAACTCTTTACCATTATCCGCGCTTGTCTTGCGTCAATCACGGGGACTAAACAAATGATTTGCCTAGTCTATAGTCGCTGCCGAAAAATAAATTGCTTGCGACTTCTGGAAAAGTGATGCCCCCTGCTGTAGATATCTTCAAGATATTTCTAGCCCATCAGTCTTCTCAACACGAGACTTTACGTTGATTATTCCCTAAAAAACAACCGTATTAACTATCGTCTAATTTTAGGCTGCTTTTGGGAGTTCAACGAGCAAAAACAGCTCAAATACATGATATGACTGGATTTTAGCACTTTTGTTCCCAATTTAGGATGCTTCAAATTCATCAAAATCTATCATTCAAATTTGGCATTATCTCAAGTTTTATATATAAATTTCTTATAATAACCTTCCTCTCTTTGTAAGTATCTTCCACTACAATTGGCGAATAAACCCAGAATTTGGTATATTCTTTTACATATTTTGCCGTAAACAAAAAAATCTTGCTGCCAAAATTCTCCAGTTTAGATAGATATTTGTAGAGACAACAAGTAAATATACTTAGCTTGTGAAGGTAAACAACTATTGTAGATAGCCTAACTGACGACGGGTTTCAAATAAGCCAATTGCCACACTGACTGACAAGTTCAAGCTGCGAACCCCTGGTTGGCTCATGGGAATATACAGAGTAGCATCGCAATCTGACAAAATTGTTGGTGGTAAGCCTGTAGTTTCACTACCAAACAGTAGCCAATCATCGGCTTGAAATTGAAAGCTGACGTAACTAAAATTCCCACCAACCGTATAACCTAACCATCTGCCTCCACGCTCTTGATGTACGGTTTTAAAGGCTTCTAGGGATTCGTGATAGTGGAGTTTGACATAAGGCCAGTAATCTAAGCCGGCTCTTTTGAGGTAGCGATCGCTAATTTCAAACCCCAAGGGCCCTACCAAATGCAACTCTGTACCTGTTGCTGCACAAGTACGAGCAATATTACCTGTATTAGGAGGAATTTGTGGGTTAACTAAAACGACCTGGGGCATTGTCCGTATAATCTACGTATTGTATAAAACAATTTCTTGTCAATGTTAAATCTACCAAAGGGTAGAGGCTATTCATAGGTTTTGTTAATAATAATCAAGCATCATCCATCGATTAGATTTTTAAAACAATAGCACAAACCCTCCCAGAGCAATCCCTGAGAGGATATTTGGCTAAAATTGGTAAATATTAAGTTTTATGTAGAAAGATTAATCACTTGTGTCTTTTAGGGCTGGTAGTATGTCCAAAGAAATCTACCATTGGGTATGGGGCATCGAGAAGAGACATAGGAGACAAGGAAGAAACTTGAATAATTTTCCCTTGTTCCCTGTTCCCTGTTCCCTGTTCCCTGTTCCCTGTTCCCTGTTCCCTTGCCCCCTGCTCCTCTGCCTCTTCAATTAAGCTAGTAGGGACGAACACAATTTGTCTTCGAGTTCGATTTCGCGTTCTTGGGTGGCTAGAATAGCCTGAGTGATAACGCGCTGGCTGTCAAAACCGACTGTGTGTAACTGCAACCACTGTTGAGACTCATTGCCTTCGCGGAGAATTTTGTGCAATGGGGAAAGGAAACAGCTAAAGCCTCGTTGTTTCGCGATCGCCCAAACATCTTGGTACATTTGGGTAATCCAATCTCTAGCTAGGATGCTTCTACCATCTTGCCAATGCTTCAAATGAGCATCGAGACTATCAGCCGCCGCCGCCGCTTCGTTTTCAGCAGTCAGGGTGACGAGTTCTTCGTTAGAGAAAATACTTTGAGTTAAAGGATCGATATTGGGATTTTCGATTACTTGCAATAAACGCGCTTCTAATAAGGCAGTAATGGCTAGTAAGGCAATGGGATCTGTGACTAAATCGCAAATTCGTAGTTCTAGGCGATTTAGATCATAAGGGCGGCGATCGCCATTTGGTCGCACCGATGTCCATAAATGCCGAACATTTTGCATGGTTCCGGCAACCAGTTGATCTTCCACCCACTGGATATGATCGGCATGGCTGGCAAATAAAGGTACATGGCTAGGCGTTTGCGGAAATAGGCCCCAGCGAGTGGAGTGATAGCCAGTAGTTTTGCCATCTAGGAAGGGAGATGAGGCGCTGAGGGCGAGAAATAGAGGTGCTTCCATACGGATCACCCGACACGCCCGCATTAATACTTCTGGATCGCTGATGCCTATATTAATGTGTACGCTGGCGGTGACTACTTTTGTCCCGTAGGTGTTCTCAATGTAGTCATGATAGGGATTTGCTGGATCGGAACGCAGAAAGCGATCGCCGCCACCCAACGATAAAGTACTTCCCGGTATCAAAGTGTAATCACCCAAGTGATTGAGGTAGTTTCGCAACTCCCGCCGAGGACGCAGCAAGGCACACAATAAATTTTCGTAATCATGGGATGGTTGGGTTATGTATTCGACATTGCGGCTATCTGGCTCCCGCATAAATCCATCCAAGGCTGCAATAATTTTGTCGGAGAGACCGACGATTTCACCTTGAGGCGTGCCAGTATACATCTCGATCTCAAAGCCTTTTAATAAGACCACCTTGTTCTCCTCGGCTCTCTCTGCCTATAAATTGTATCGAATTAGACGCATCTTTAGGATCTATCTTTCAGTCAATCAAAGGTTAAGAATCATGTAATTAATAATTCATGCCAAGTTATGATGGCAGATTTCTTGGCTGTTCTTCAAAAAATTATTACTACTGAAATTACTGAAGGCTCGGCTGTAAGTAATCTGGAAATTGAGGTGAAGTGTAAGTTTCCAGAAAAAACAACCTAATTCACAGTAAATACAAAAAATTATCTGCGTAGTGTGGGGTTAGATAATGGTCATTAAACACCCAACTTGCCTGTATTTATTCTCCTATTAACCAAACGCAATTGCTGCGATCGCTTCAAATATTTTACCCAAGGTTCCTCTGACAACTGGGAAAGTGCATTTAGTGACAGTCTTGCCGTAAATATATCTCTTCCACTGATAACACCACTGATGCCTAAATTTTTTAAAACAGCAGTTGCAGCAGAGTCTAAAATTGGTTCAGTATGGATGAAAACTTCTAAACTCGGTTCCTCTGGGTTTTGAACATCATTGAGCGCTGTAGCAAGGGCAGCATCTAGCTTTTGAAAATCCATAGAGCATTAAGTGGGTAAAAAGCAGGCAATTCTTAACCTATCGTATAGCTAAGGTATCAAACTTGCGAGTTTTTATTGCCTATCTCTGTATAGATTTAATGGGCGATTTCCTATGTCCAATTACAGATTAATTGCCGTTCTCTCTGGCTTTGAGGTTTATTGAGAGCCTAAACGCAGATTATGCTTATATATTAATATTCCCTTTCTCGATGAAAGTACCAATCAAAGTTGCTCCTTAAAAATCAGCATCTCAAGCAGTTATTCCGATTTAAATTGCCTCTGTTAAGTCAGCAATTTTAAAATTAGCACTGTTTAATTTGGTAGCCGTATAATCTTCAAGAGACGCGATATATTTATTGTGTTAAAGGTGTTAAATATATCGCATCTCTGAGGCTAATTACAGATTTAAAGCGTTAATCACTCCATAACCCCATTTCTCATCAAATGTCCCTGCGGGTTTTCCAGGAATTGCACTATTTTTACGTAGCAAGTCTTTCACAGCAGCCGGATCGAGATTGGGATCTCGCTGCAATAGTAATGCTACTAACCCACTAACAAATGGTGTTGCCATACTCGTACCAGCCTGCACCACAAACTTAGAATTAATCATCGATGAACGGTCAAAACTTGCATCGGCAGAAAGTGTGGAAATAATCATTGCTCCTGGTGCTGCTACATCCGGCTTGTGTCCATCATTTCTGAGTGGGCCTTCACTACTGAATTCCGAAATAGTGTGCAATTCTAATCCCATTTCTCGCACTTCGTTATCAATATCTGTGTACTTGGTTTTAGTAGTATAAGCGGCAACTGTAATTGCACTGCTGGCGGCTCCTGGCGAACCAATTTTTAGCGCATCTTTCACACTTTTACCGGTAAAAAACACTGATGAAGTGTCATCTAATGTCCATACATCTAAACGTGTGTCAGTTGCAGAACTGTTGCGAACTCGCAGTTGCCAAACACCTCCCATAACTGGCGAGGAGCCAATACCCCGGATTTGCACAAAGAAATTATGGTCGCCATTGGCTTTATCTGGCGCTGGTGTCGCTAATTGCACCCTTGCATCTGGTAACTGGTAATCTTGTGCGGCATTACCGTCAGTAATTATTTTTTGGAATGGGGTGACAAAACCGTTAGGACTCCGCACAGACACTTCTAATTCGCTGTCTTTGGAATACCAAGCATTTAACCAAACTATGCCTATTTGATTCAAAGGAACATTAAAGCGCATACCACGAGTGCGTCCACTGGGTATTATCGCTTGTCCATGAATGTTATCGTTTCCTTCGTTACCAGCAGCACAGCAAACTATTCTTCCGGGGCCAGTTTCCGCGTCAATAACTTTGGATAAGGAATCACTACCATCATGGGCATCAGCGTGTCCACCCAAGCTGAGATTCACCACGGCTGCGCGTCCTAACTCTCTAGCAATTCGGAAAATGTAACGCACACCATCAGCAATATGGGCATCCTGTAAATCTGACCTGACAACAACTAATTCCGCTTCTGGTGCTACACCGCCATAGCTAGCATCGGCACCGGCGGCAATTCCGGCAACATGAGTACCATGACCGCCAGTATCCTGAGAAATTGTCAGTTGCGCTCCCGTAAATTCCGCCCCATAGCCGCCTTCGGTTACTCCTGGCCCTGGCAGTGTTTGATCCCAAATGTGTAAAATTCGTCCAGCAAAAGCGGGGTGTTTCGGATCAATGCCACTGTCTATAATGCCGATGATTACTCCTTTACCGGTCAGTCCGGTTTTGTTCTGGAACTCCGGGAGTTTGACTGCTCCCATTGCAGTGTCCATCCTCAAATGAAGTTTGCGTGATGGCTTAATGCGTTGGATAACATCTTCTTCAGACAAGACATCTAAACTTTCTATCGGTAAAAAAGCCGTCCGCACACTCCCAGAGTTTTGATTGACTTCAATGTTATATTGTGATAAATAACTCAAGTCTGCATCAGGATCGCAATAGATAAAAACGACGCTCTTTGTTGGCTTGACTGGGCTTTTGTGGGCAATGATGCCAAGCGATCGCTTGTGTGTAACTAAAGCTTTATCTCCCTCATTTTGATAGTCTTGAAATGCCAACAGTAGTCCGGGAGAAAGTTTTTCGTGTCTCATTTTTACCTCAAATTCAATTTATTGAGTGAAAGCAAAGTAGTTTATTAGCATAAGTCGCTCTGGCATTAATGCAGACTATGCAGTTTTTTCGCCTTGATTATTTGATGCGACTATAGTTATCTATTTTTTATAGATAACATCAAATAAGCTTAGGAGGCGGTAATTAATTCCTAAGACAATTGCTAATTCATAACTCATATTCCTGAATTATGTCTCCTAATAGTGAGTGATTTTCTGTACTTGTAAGACATTTTTGAGCAGACGCATCTCAGAATTACCTAAGACTGAGCTAACAGGTAATTTTTATGGAGCTATTAAACTAATCCACTATCTGCCTAAATCATTACGGACAAAGTTAAAAAAATAAAATTAAGAATAATTAAGTAATAAATAAAAAAGATAAATTTAAGAAATTTTAAATACTAAAAAGTTGTATACTAATTTTTTTTGATTTCTGTGCGCGAAGCGCGATAGGCAATAAGCAAAAAGGCTCTTTGAATTGTACCTAGCTTCGCAAAAATCAAAGATGAGTCCTGTAGCTAAAATTGCTCAATTGGTATAAATTGTTAATAAATACTGACAAATTACAGATTCTCTATCATAAGTAAGAGCCATAAAGAAGCTAATATTTGCAACGATCGCTTCTGAACGTACAAAAAGTTATTCATGCAAATTAAAACACCAGATTGGGTAAAGCACGCTGTTTTCTACCAAATTTTCCCAGATCGCTTTGCCAGAAGCAAACAGCCGCGTAAACGGTTATTGCAAGAAGCCCGTTGGGAAGATTGGGACTCTATGCCAACCCTCCAGGGCTATAAAGGCGGCGATTTATGGGGCATCATGGAGGATTTAGACTACATCCAGAATTTGGGGATTAACGCGATTTATTTCACACCTATCTTTCAATCCGCCAGTAATCACCGCTATCATACCCACGATTATTATCAAGTTGACCCGATGCTGGGGGGCAACGAGGCTTTTAAGGAATTGCTAGATGCAGCTCATAAACGGAATATCAAAGTTGTTCTGGATGGGGTATTTAACCATTCCAGCCGTGGCTTTTTCTTTTTCCACGACGTTTTAGAAAATGGCCCGCATTCGCCTTGGGTGAATTGGTTCAAAATAGAAGGCTGGCCCCTTTCACCTTATAACGGTGAGTTCCCTGCAAACTACGTGGGTTGGGCGGGAAATCGCGCCTTGCCAGAATTTAACCACGACAATCCAGAAGTACGAGAATACATTATGGAAATGGCCGAATATTGGATTAAATTCGGCATTGATGGTTGGCGATTGGATGTACCATTTGAAATAAAAACTCCTGGTTTTTGGCAGGAATTCCGCGATCGCACTAAAGCCATTAATCCCGAAGCCTATATTGTGGGCGAAGTCTGGGGAGATTCCCGCCAGTGGTTGGATGGAACGCAATTTGACGGCGTGATGAATTATTTATTTGCTGGGCCGACAATTGCCTTTGCAGCTGGCGATCGCGTAGTCTTAGAACAAGTCCAAAGCCGCGACTATCAACCCTACCCACCCTTATTTGCTGCCGAGTACGCCACCAAAATCCAAGAAGTACTGCAACTTTACCCTTGGGAAATTCAGCTAACTCAACTCAATTTGTTAGCAAGTCACGATACAGCACGATTGATGACCATTGCAGGCGGTGATATAGCGAGTGTAGAATTATCAACTCTACTTTTACTCACCTTTCCCGGTGCCCCCAGTATTTACTATGGTGATGAAGTTGGCTTACCTGGTGGCATAGATCCCGACTCACGGCGTGGCTTTCCTTTAGAAGCTAACTGGAATCAAGAAATCTTCAATACTCATCATCAATTGATTGCTATCCGCCAAACATACCCAGCCTTGCGTACAGGTGATTACCGAGTCCTCTATGCTCAAGGACAACTTTATATCTTTGCACGAACTTTAGGCACAGAAGAATTGATAATTGCTATAAACGCTGGCACAAGTTCGGCAACTGCAAATGTAGATGTGGCTAGTTTGCATACTCAACCCAACAAGCTGTTATATGGTACTGCTGAAGTTGAGTGGAATGGTGAAGAAGAAACTCAGCAATTATCATTAACTCTTCCCGCACGCAGTGGCTGCATTCTGGGAGTGGGGAGTAGGGAGTAGGAGGATAAGGGAGCAGGGGAGGCAGGGGGAGAAAGAATAACTAATGCCCCATGCCCAATGCCCTTATTTTCCGGCAACCATTGCAGGCATCAAAACCTCATCAATAATGTGGATCACGCCATTGTCTGTCAAAATGTCTGTTTTGATAACATTGGCGTTATTCACTTTGATTTTGCCATCGGCAGATTCAATGGCTACAATTGACCCTTCAAGCGTCTGTGCCTCATTAATCTGTACCAAGTCATCAGACCGAACATCCCCACTAGCGACATGATATGCCACAATTTTCTGGAGCTTGGGAATGTCTTTTAGTAAGGAATCTAATGTTCCTTCTGGCAGCTTGGCAAAAGCTTCGTCAGTTGGTGCAAATAGTGTTAAAGAACCAGGACTCTTTAGAGTTTCTATGAGATTTGCAGCTTGAGCAGCTTTCACCAGGGTATTGAAGTTTCCCGCATTGATAGCAGTTTCCACAAGGTCAGCCATAAGGATGTGTGACTTTAGTCAGATAGTATTATAAGTAACTTATAAAATGACTAGAAGGCTCTTAGCCTCTATCAACAGAAAGGTTGCTGGCGATTAAATACAAGACAACAGATTTATCAGTACTGCTACACTGGGGAATGACCCCAAGAACCACTGATTATGCTAAAGCGTTCTAAGTTCGAGACAACTCAGTCTCAGATTATGCACCGAGCTGAGGAACTGATTAGTGCAGCCTCAAATCGTTACCGCATTACGGTTCAGGTGGCCAATCGTGCTAAACGTCGGCGTTATGAAGATTTTGAAAATAACGAAGATGCGATGATGAAGCCAGTGCTAAGAGCAATTATCGAAATGTCCGATGAATTGACTCAACCAGAGATTATTGGCGAACTATAAAAAAAGGCTTTAGAGAAGGCAGGATGAGCAAAAATCAATCGTTCATTCAACCCCGAATCAAGCCCTGGCAAACACTCACTGCCTTAATGGTAGTGGGTGTAATTGCTTTGAGTTCAGGGGCGGGAAAATCAATATACACAAGTTTGTTTAGTATCCAACCTGCTTATGCTCAGAGAATAACACCTAGTGATGTTTGGCAGTTGGTGTACCAGCAACTACCAGATTTACCACGAGAAAACAAGTATATCAGCAAAGAAAATGGGAAAGTTGCCGAAAACAGCACCTTGGCAAATCGCCTGATTAGATATCACATTTATACTAAAGGGCGGGCCCCAGTTTATCGCTTAGATTGGAAGCTGACTTTAGCTGATTACCTGGGGGCGAATGAAATTATGTATGATACTACCTATCCAGGCTATGATTCACTACGGGAAAACCCTATGGAAGGCGATCGCAAAGCCATAACCCGTCTCACCCGTAGTCAGCGAGATGCCTTAGTGCAAGTCTTAGTCAACATATTTAATCCTACTTCCCAAAATACCCTATCTCCTAAACCCAATACCGCACCCAGTCCGAGTAGATCAACTACCCCACAGCCACCCCAACGAGGAGGTGCTGAACTACTTAGATAGTGGGAAATTTAGGAGTTATAAGTTGTAAATTCATAGCTCCTAACTTATAACTCCTCAGTTTTAACTAAAATATGGAACGCGTTGTAAAAACCGGATTTGGTTGGCGTATTGGCTGGAATCCCCATGCACCTGAATTTAAAGGTTTAGTCGGTACAGATGATTGGGCAATTGAGTTAACCGAAGCCGAGTTGAATGATTTTTGCCGTCTACTAGCACAGTTAGCTGACACCATGAAGCAACTCGCAACGGAATTAATGGAAGAGGAAAAAATTGCTTGTGAAGCCGAAAGCGATTTATTATGGATGGAAGTAGAAGGCTATCCTCATGATTACAGTCTGTGCTTTATTTTAAATACAGGACGATGTGTAGAGGGTAAATGGAGCGCTTCTGCTGTTCCAAGTTTACTGCAAGCGGCTGGGATGCTTAAAGTTTTTTGAATGATCCTCTTGATTATCCGAGAGTTTTGTTATATGATAGTAATTCTGACCGGGGCGTAGCGCAGCTTGGTAGCGCGCCACTTTGGGGTAGTGGAGGTCGTGGGTTCGAATCCCGCCGCTCCGATTGATGATAAGCCATGCCTGCTAGTCTTTTAAAAAGATTGGCAGGTTTTTCAATAAAGTCTGTAAGGCTATCGCAAAATCTCCAACTACAACTCATTGGTTAGTTAAGCGTCAGCATTCTATGGACTTGGTGAAAGAATCCTGTACAGACGCGATTAATCGCGTCTGTATTCCTAACTCAGCACTATCCTATTCCCAAACGCCCAGCCAAGCCGGGAGTTAGAGGTAAGAGTGTAGTAATCATTAAGAATAGAGCCAAAAGCCCCAAAGCGGCTCTAGCATCATCGGGTTCAGTGATTTCATTCAAACTGGGGCGTTCTTGATCTCGTTGCAAGAAGAAAATCACGATCGCCCAGTACATGGCAAGAGTATTACCGAGAGATACTAGTGCCAGTAAAATTAAAGTTGCGATCGTTGCGCGTCCTGCGGTTTTGCGTCCATAAATCGCCTGAACAATGCGTCCACCATCTAGTTGTCCTGCGGGCATTAAGTTCAAAGCGGTGATAATTAACCCCAACCAACCAATTATCACTAGGGGATGAACACTTACCAAAGATGACTGCAACGCCGAACCCAAGACAACTCGCGCCAAACTTCCTACCAAAATCGACCCTTGGAAAAACTGATTGGGTAATTGAAATAAACTACCTGGGTGAGAAAGCAATAAGCCTGTCACCAGCATTAACAAGGAAACGATACCACCTGCGGCTGGCCCTGCCAAGGCAATATCAAATAATACTTTGCGGTTAGGTAACAAAGATTCAAAGCGGGTAATTGCCCCAAAGGAACCAATTTGCACTGCGGGTAGAAAGAAAGGCCAGCTAAGACGGATTTGGTGGCGTTTAGCAAGTAACCAATGACCTATTTCGTGAGCTACTAAAATCGCAAATATCCCAGCACCTATGGGCAAAGCTTCTTGAAATCGCCCTGGATTGCCAAAGAAATCAAAATTCAGCAGTAATCCCGCAGCTTCTAGATTGGTGGCAATGGTTGCTATTAACAAAATACCTGCAAAAGCTTTTTGCGATCGCAACATCGGCTTGGGATCATTGCGACTGGGTAAAACAATTACCACTGGTTTGCCGTCTGTATTTTCTACTAAAAACAGGCGATATTGCTCACCAAGGCGTTGCTGTAAACTTGCAGTTAGACGGTTGTGAGTTTCTTCTGGTTCTCCCCGTAAATTGCCTTTGAAAATAGCTCCATCTTGATAGGCAATGGTTTCTGTGGCAAAAAACGTATCGATACCAAAGATACCTTTAATTGCATTCAAGTCCTCTTCTGGTATCGGCGGAATCTCTGGTTTCAGTTCTGCTACTGTTGGTTGTGGGGAATTGGCTTCAAGTAAGGAATTAGCAGCGAGTCTTTCTGTTGCGCGTTGTTTGAGAATGGCATCTTGTCCAGCTGCGCGTAACTGTCTGCCCAAGTAGACATACAATCCGGCGGATGTCACCACTAAGAACAATATACCCGCTATATTGATGTAAATCCCTGCGGCAAACAATCCAAAAAACAGGAGCCAGGGAGTCATCAACACCACCGACTGTAACCAGGCTAAGATTCCCAGTTTACCAAAAGGTCTGGCGCGATAAAAGCCCCAGCCCAAAATGCCTAAAGCTACCAGTAGGATTGCCGCCAGGATAGAAGTTTCTGATAAAGTAAACATCTCCAAACCTTTGCTATTGAGACTAAGCCAGAACAAGTCCGGTATTGCAGATACACTTATTAATGTATAACGCCGCCTGTCGTCTGCCAAAATTATGCGGTTTTGCGTAGGCGTAGCCAAACCCACGCGAGGGGTAAAAAAGTTCGTAGTCAGGACTTTAGTCCTAGATTTTTAAGCACTAAAGTGCTTACTACAAACCTAGCAAATTTGATTCACCTATCAGAACTAATGGGACAGACCACTAGGTTTTAAAAAGCAATTCTTTTGTAGGATGTGTTACAGCTTTAGCCTAATGCACCTGATCAACCGGAAAAGAGAGCGATCGCATCATATATCAATCGCTCTCTTGCCCAATAATTAATTTGCTCAAATACAGTTTGAGCAAAGTAGTCTTCTAAGTCCAATAAAGAACTTCAGCATTTGGAAAGCGCCTACTAATCTCACTCTCAAAAAAGCAACGCAACGCTTTCATTGTGTCCTTTTCGTAAACGTACTTCGTCCCGCCAAACTTATTACGCTTTACACTGCGTTTTGCCTCATCCATCTCTAATTTGGATTGCGGATACCAAGTTTGTAACACTTCTTTTGACCCTGGTGTAAACCGATGGGAGATTAGCTCAAAGGTAAGGTTACAGTCAAAATCCAGTGCCTCGTTTATCTGCTCAAACAAACGACTATAGTGCATCTGCCAATCGTCTATCGGCATAATTGGCGCAATAACCAAGCCTATTGGATAACCGCCACCGCCACGTTCTTGTGGTAGCGCCAACCGTCGCAACGCATTTAGCCTAGATGCTACGGATGCCGTGCCACCTTCAAACTTACCAGAAATCGGTGCTGCATTAACGCTCATTCGACAGCGAGTATTCCCATTGTGTGGTAAATCGAGTAATCCATCCACAGCATCAAACTTCGATACCCAACGTAGATGTGCATTGGGACGAGTGCCGAAGTAACGGATACATTCAGCCAGACTTCCAGTTAAATGCTCAATACCCAATGGATCTGTGTAACAGCTAACTTCAAAACTTGTGGTTTTCCCCTGTTGCTCGTAGTTAGCTAAATTCTCTAATATCTGCGGTAAGTTGGCAAAAACGCGGATAACAGGTGGTCCCGACAAGCTACCAGCCAAGTAGCAGTATTGACAGTGAGCCGGACAACCTTCGGCAATGTGAAACTGCCAATCCGCAGAAGGTGGGATGGGACTCAGCTTAAAAGAACTGGGTGGTGCAGTAACCACCGCTAAGGTACGCTTGGCGATGTTGTAAGTATCCCGCTCAGACTCACCACGCAGTCCCTTCAGGCGGTTCTGTGATAGTTCTTCTATTGGTAAGTTAAGTGACTGCACACGTTTAAGAATCTGCTGCCCCCAATCCTCATCTAGGGCAGCAGGTGTAAACAGTACCCGTTCAGGTATCCACAACCTTGGCGATTTTGTTTGTGTATCTGATACTGAAACTTGGTCTGTAATGGTATTCAGCAATATCTTTCTCCGTTATTTAGTTTGCTGATTTCTGCAATTAATTTTCCAGGACTTGCTTAATTCGTCGCTCTAACAAATCAAGATCCAAACTGCCTTCATCACGGTTAATTCGGCGCACAGTCAAATTAACATTAGCTAAATTAACCAATAAATCTTGAAGAATTTCCTGCTGCTGACGTGCTTGGGTAACTTCGCGTGGTTCTTGTACTAAATCACGCACGATGGTATCTTCAGCGCGAGAGGCGATAATTGGATCGTTTTGCCCTTGAACGTGAACAAAGGTTCGTCGCCCTGGGCCTCGCTCCTCTTCTATTGGTATAACTGCCGTCACTTGGTCAGAACGCACATATTTGCCAAATCCCAAATGGACTAGCTCTGATGAGAGTATTTTCATATAATTGAAGCGTTATTTTTATGTCTTACTTATATTGTAAAATTTAAAAAAGTGACTTGAAGCCATAGACCATACGGGTTCTACCCAATTCCAAGTAGTAGTTTCCTTGTATGGTTACGGCAATATCATGTCTTTACCCAATACCTAATGAATTGATGACAAAATCAAATAAATGATGGGCCATTTCCAATTTAGAACAAAGTGCGATCGCTACTTGCCGTCCTTGGCTATCTAAAAATATCGCTTGATTATTATCACTCCCAAAACCACTATCAGGTTGATCGATGGGATTGGCAACAATAGCATCGAGGTTTTTACTCTGTAATTTTTCTAATGCTGGCTTGACAATATCTCCAGTCTGTGCAGCAAAACCAATTAATTTCTGGTGCGGCTGTTTATGTTTTGCTAATTGGGCGACTATATCCGGTACTGGTTCGAGGGGTAAGGCTTGGGGGAGCGATCGCTTGGGCAATTTCTCTGTACTATAATTCTTTGGCTTTACATCTGCCACGGCTGCTGACATGACAATTACATCAGCGTTGGGTAAATATTCCAGCATGGCGTGCTGCATTTGCTCGGCACTAATAACAGGAATTGCTTGTACTCCTAATGGTACATCCCAATTGGCTGGGCCATGTACTAGGGTGACGTTTGCCCCTCGGTGAAGTGCGGCTTGTGCTAAAGCTAATCCCATTTTACCTGTGGAAGGATTACCAATAAACCTTACTGGGTCAAGAAACTCCCGCGTTCCCCCAGCACTAATTAACACTCGCTTACCCGCTAAATCTCGTTTACCTTGAGTGTGTAACAGCGATTGGATATGAGCCAAAATTTCTCGTGGTTCTGCTAATCTACCAGCACCGATGCGATCGCACGCTAATAAACCCGATGCTGTATTCATCCCATGATATCGGCTATCGATCAATAGCTGTTGCCAATTCCGTTGCACCGATAGCTGTTCCCACATATCCGTATTCATTGCGGGTGCTAACAGCACGGGACAAGTAGAAGCCAGCACGGTATTTGTGAGTAAATTATCAGCCATCCCGTAGGCTAATTTTGCTAATGTATTAGCTGTCAAAGGAGCAACTACCATGACATCTGCCCATTCACCCAACCCAATATGCAAGGGACGAGAGTGAGTTGGTTTCCAGAAATCATCATCGGTGTAGGCGGGATGACGAGATAGGGTGGCCATTGTCAGAGGTGTAATAAATTCTTGCGCCGAACGGGTGAAGATAACTCGGACTTCGACCCCAGTTTTAAACAGCGTTGAAACCAATTCACAAATTTTGTAGGCGGCGATACCGCCACCTACACCTATTAGAACCCTGTTCAATTTTGGATTAGTCATGGTAAAAAGTTAGGAGTAAGTAGTAATTTAGGAGCAAGTAGTTACGAATATTAATTGCCAACTCCTAACTCCTGTACAGGCGCGATTAATCGCGTCTCTCCTAACTTTCAACTACGCTTCATCGTAAGGTTCCAAGTCTAAGAGGTAGATATAGGGTTCAACTAACTCTGGACGCTGAAATGCGATCGCTCGTAATAGATGCCAATCATTTAAACCATCAAAAGCATTACTGTAATTATCCAGATCCAGACGTGTAGCCAGTTCTTCTACTTCTGCCGCAGTTATGGCAGCAATTTCTTTCCTGGAAATGCTTAGAGTTGTCATAATGCTCGCCCCTCCCTTATGCAGCACTCGCCTTCAGCATGGGTTAAGTTGCGCTGAACGCAGCCACCCTATATATATTACTCATTAGAAGGCATGGATTTCGTGAAAATTTTCAGCATTTATACCAGAATTTATAAAAAATTCGTAATTCTGACTAGCTAATTGTATTTACAACGAAATTCCGCAGCACCTTTAACGTTTGTGGATTTATTTCATGCCCCATGTCAAATTCATGGTATTCTGCCGCCATTCCTAGAGATTTTAAAGTGTCTCGTGCCTTTAAAGCAGCTTGCAGTGGAACAACTTCATCATATTTCCCGTGGCTGATTAAAGTCGGCGGAATATCTCTTTGATCTGCCGTTAGTGCATCAGGATGTAAATACCCGCTCATCACAACTAAGCCTGCTAGTGGCAATTTTGAGCCGACATCTAAAGTCATTGCTCCGCCTTGAGAAAATCCACTTAAAATAGTGCGTGACAAAGGTATGCCAGTGGTACTTTCTAAAGATTGCAAAAAATCTATTAGCAGTTTCCGACTTTCTACCAAGCCTTCATACATATTTTCCACCCGCAGGTCATACCATGCCCTCCCTATAGGGGAATAGGGATAAGGATAAGGTGCATTGGGTAATATAAACTGGTAATCAGGTAAATTGAGCAAGGGTAGCAAAGATGCAACATCCTCAGCATTAGCTCCCCAACCATGCAAAGTAACAATTAACCCTGTGGCGGGTTGAGAAGTTTCGGGGGGAACGGTAATAAATTGTAAAGACAGAGGTTTACTCCTAAAATCTACTTTTCTCATAGATCCTATCTCTTCAAACAGACTTAGTATTTAAGGGCATTTGTTGCTTACCCAAAGAATGGCTATATGTCATGGTGCGAGTAGGAAAAATTTAAATTTTTTGTTTACGAGTACATATTAGTGGAAGTGGATGTAAATCAGAAATTTCACTAAAAGTTAATTTACCTTACACAAAAACCAATTTTTGATATTTTAGGGACTATTGAATCTGAATCCCCAAAAACCATTCGCAGTAAGCATTTTTGATTTGCAAATAACTCTAATTTAGCCTTAGCCTTTGAAAATGATGTCGTACAGTGACAGCAGAATTTCCACCACAATCAAAATCACCACATACCACTCTACTCGTTGGCTACTGCTATGCTGCATGAACTCCAAGACTGTTTGTGCAGTTTGGGTAATTAGTTCTAGTTTGCGTTCTAAAGCAGTGTGACGCTCACGAATTTCGTATTCATCCTCCAAGCGCAGATATAAGTTTTCTAGCTGGGGAGATTCCCAGAGCAACTCTGGCTTATCGATGATCTCAACTCGACCTACAATCTTATGTTGAACTAACAGCGCAGTCCCAAGTTGACGCAGTAATTCCCGACTCTGCCGTCTTTCCCTGTGTTCACGCTGGAGACTAGCTGCAAACGGTTCAATTTGATCGAATACAGTCGCTAGGCTAGTTTCATAATGAGACAGCACAACACTTTTAGCGAGGATATCAGCCACTATCTGCAAGCGTTCTACACTAAATTCATGCAGTGAAATTTTTCCTTCCTTAACTCTCTCACTCTCTACAATGTTGAGATGAATTTCCACCTCTTCTGTCTCCGGTTCGGCAAAGGAGCCACTAACTAGAGAGGATAGTTTAGTCAAAAAGGCTACTTTTTCTACAGGCTCAAGGTTAAACAGGACAACTGCCCCATAGTCTAGCAGTACCGCACAACCGTGTTCACCCACTGAAACCATTAATGGCATAGTCGCCAAGGAAACGTAATTCTCCAATGTCTGTAAGTTAATATCCTTACCAAGGAATAGGGCCTGCGCTCTAAATCTATCTGTATCGTTAAAAAGGAGTTTTTGCATTGTCGCCCTGTTTGCTTTTCTGTCTGCTGATCTTGGAGGTTAGCGATCGCAATTAATGCCTGTTATCGAAGATCGCTACAATCTCAGCTTACCAATAAAGCTATCTAGCACTGCCGAAGGTACCTTTGTATTTCGATTGAAATTGGTTACACGTTTGGGGAGAATCAGTTTATCAACGCTAAAGAGGAGTGGGGAGTGAAAGATATTAGGCAATACTGCTCGTTTCAGAATTTTAAACTGGAATTTGGTTTGGGGAAAAGGTTAAAGGGTAAGGGTTAAAGGTTTTTTCTTTCCCCTTTACCATTCCCCTTTTCCCCTTAACAGCTATGCAAAGGAACCGACACTCACAGGTTCAGGAGCAGGTGTATTTGTGGTGAACTGGTTTACTGGACGGGGTAAACCGAGATTTTCGCGCAGGGTACTGCCTTCATACTCAGTACGAAATATTCCTCGGCGTTGCAGTTCGGGAATTACCAAGTCTACGAATTCCTCTAAACCCCCAGGTAGCCAGGGCGGCATGATGTTGAATCCATCAGCCCCACCATTGACGAACCAATCTTCTAACTGATCGGCAATATGTTCTGGTGTTCCGAGAATTGTTCGATGTCCCCGCGCTCCTGCAATCCACAGATACAGTTGTCGGATTGTTAAATTCTCTCTGCGGGCAAGATCGGTAATCAGTTGCAAGCGGCTTTTGCCACCATTGGTATCTGGCAAATCCGGCAGCGGCCCATCTAGGGGATATTTAGACAAATCATGGCCACCCACTAGCCCAGAAAGCAGCCCCAATCCTACCAAAGGATGGATCAACTCCTGAAGTTGCTCATATTTATCCTTAGCTTCTTGCTCAGTCTTACCAATTACTGGGAATACCCCTGGCATGATTTTGAGATGGTCAGGGGAACGTCCGTATTTAGCCAATCTCCCCTTGACGCTGGCGTAGAAGGCTTGAGCTTCTGCCAATGTCTGTTGTGCAGTAAAAATCGCCTCTGCTGTTTGGGCAGCTAACTCCTGTCCAGCCTCGGATGATCCAGCTTGTACGATTACTGGATATCCTTGTGGTGGACGTGCCACATTGAGCGGCCCGCGCACCGAGAAATATTTGCCCTTGTGGTGGGGAATATGCAACTTTTCTGCATCGAAGTAAATACCTGACTCCTTATTGTGGAGGAAAGCATCGTCTTCCCAACTGTCCCAAAGTTTGGTGACAACATCCACAAATTCTCTCGCCCGTTCATAGCGTAGCGAGTGTTCTAAGTGATTTTCTTGGCTGAAATTCTGCGCTGCGGCTTCAGCAGCAGAGGTTACAAGATTCCATCCGGCACGACCACCACTGAGATAATCTAATGATGCAAACTTGCGAGCAAGATGAAAAGGTTCATCATAAGTTGTTGATGATGTTGCCACTAATCCGATATTTTCTGTCACCGCAGACAGAGCCGACAACAAGGTTAAAGGTTCAAAGTGGACGCTGAATTGTCCCGAACGGCTAAAAGCCTCAGCCCCTTGCCCTCGATCCCAGACGGCTAAACCATCTGCGAGGAAAAGCATATCAAATTTACCCCGTTCAGCCGTTTGTGCCAGCTGCTTGTAATGTTGGAAGTTCAGACCTCCATCAGCCGGGGTGTTGGGATGTCGCCATGCTGCCACGTGATGACCACTACCGGGTAAAAATGCTCCGAGTTTAAGTTGTTTTTTTGTACTCATGTTTGTATTTGCAAAGTCGTACTTATACTTTGAAAAAATCTGGTAAATAAATTAGGAAATCTTGGAAAGATATTTCAGTGGCATCTACTAATCTGTCATGTTTAAATTGATAGATAAGCAAGTTCGTAGTAAGGACTTTAGTCCTTACTACAAACCCTCAAAACTAGCTTGACAAAGTGCTATTTTGAGTCTCCATCCAAAGTCAATGGAAGGTTAAGCCAGCAAAGGGGAGTGGGGAACAGGCAGCAGGGAGAGTGGAGTTGAAAGACTCATTAACGGAGTTCAAAGACTCATTAACGGAGTTCAAAGACTCATCCGCGAGTATCAAAGACTCATCCGCGAGTATCAAAGACTCATCCGCGAGTATCAAAGACTCATCCACGAGTATTAAAGACTCATCCACGAGTATTAAAGACTCGTCCACGAGTATTAAAGACTCGTCCACGAGTATCAAAGACTCATTAACGGAGTTCAAAGACTCATTAACGGAGTTCAAAGACTCATCCACAAGTATCAAAGACTCATCCACGAGTATCAAAGACTCATGCGCGAGTATCAAAGACTCGTTCACGAGTATCAAAGACTCATCCCCTATTCCCAATGCCCAATGCCCAAGTATTATGCAGCCACCGCCTCACGTCGGTTGTACTCAGAAGCATCTCCCTTGATAGCCTCACTTTGTTTACCATCGATACCAACTGGGAGATCGCCGACAATTGTGACGCGTTGAACGTGGCGGGGCTGATCGCCGTAATCTGCGATCGCATAATGTTGAGTAGCCCGGTTATCCCAAAAGGCTACGTCACCAACTTGCCAACGCCACCGCACTGTATTCTCAGGACGTGTTACGTATGCTTGCAACAGCCGCAGAATATCATCTGATTCAGTTGTTGATAAGCCACGGAATTGGCGCACAAATCCGCCGATGAATAGTCCCCGCTCTCCAGATTCTGGATGGATGCGTACAACTGGATGCAGAGTCTCGTATACAGTCGAGGTAAAGACAGCCCGATGAGCTTTGACATCTTCAGGTAGGTCGAATCCAGTTGCATAGTCGTAGGCGTTGCTGTGTACTGCCCAAAGTTCGTCTGCCAGATTACGCAAATGAGTAGGTAAATCTTGGTATGCAGTCACGGAGTTTGCCCAGATTGTATCGCCACCAGTTGGGGGAATATCAAGCGCTCGTAAGATAGAGCCGAGAGGAGGACGGTCTACAAATGTTACATCAGTATGCCAGTTATTGGCACGGGAAGTAGTGCGGCCATAATTCAGGTCTAACACTTCTGGGTTTTCTGGCAGCGATGGTACAGTGGGGTGGGCTGTAGTAACTTCACCGAAACGACGAGCGAAGGCTACCTGTCCATCAGCATCAAGTTGTTGCTGATCGCGGAAAAAGATCACTTTGTGTTTGACTAGAGTCTTGCGAATATCACTGATGATGTCATCGCTGAGGTTAGAACTCAGATTAACACCAATAATTTCAGCACCGATACGTCCTGCAACTGGTTTGATATCAAAGTATTGAGAACCCATGATTTTTATCTCCAATAAATTTATGTTTGGGACTAGCCTTTTCAAGTTGGATGAAAATTTGCCTACACGAAACTCCTCTTTAACCTCTTAACTCTGTGTTCTCTGTGCCTCTGTGGTTAAAGAAAAGATTTTTTAACCGCAGAGACGCGGAGGGCGCAGAGAGAAAAAACAGCTTTTACAAGTCATCTTGAAAGGGCTAATGTTTTTACTAAGAGGTTGTTTGAAAAGTGTTTCGCTGTAACTTTAGGCACTTTAGATCCCCCCTAACCCCCCTTAAAAAAGGGGGGAACCGGAATCAAAGTCCCCCTTTTGAAGGGGAGCCACTGCGGTCTTGGGGTCTCCCCAAGTAGAGCAAGTGGCGCGGATTTAGGGGGATCTAAAATTTTTGATACCGACAAGAGGACTTTTCAAACATCCTCTTAGGTCGTCAGCAGTCATTCAATTTTGGATCGAAGGAAAAATCTGCTGATTTCTAATTCCTTTCATCTGCTAAATACCAGGAGTAGAACCGCCATCAACGATAATTTCTGTTCCTGTAATCGATGCAGCTAGATCCGACACCAAAAATAACGCTAACGCGGCAATTTCTTCTGGTTGGGCGATTCTTTTTAAAGGAATACTTTGGATGTTTTGTGCCTTCACTTGCTCGACGGTGATGCCTTGCGCTTGGGCGTTTTGTCGAGCTAAAGTCTCGGCACGCTCAGTAGCTGTAGCACCGGGCGATATGGCATTAATGCGAATCTTGTACTCGGCTAACTCTTTAGAAATACCCTTTGTAAAATTGAGTAGAGCCGCATTGCTTGTACCACCAGCTAGGAAGTTAGGGCGAGGTGTACGTCCTGCACCGCCAACGATATTGACAATCCGTCCATCACCGCGACTTTTTTGATGGGGGACGACGGCTCTAACTAAGCGGATGTAGCCCAATAATTTTAAGTTCCAAGCATCCAAGAATAAATCATCAGTGGATTCAAGGAAAGATCCAGCACGGGCTGAACCAGCGTTATTAATCAAGATATCAATCTGACCAAACTGGGACAAGGTGGTTGAAACAACTTTCTCAACATCCTCTGCTTTTGTTAAATCAGCACTGATGGCAATAACTTTCGCCCCTGGCGTGGGTAGGGACTGGATGGCAGCTACTGCATTTTCTAGTCTTTCTTGATTGCGGGCTGCGATCGCAACATTCACACCTTCACTATAAAGGGCTTTGGCAGTAGCTAACCCTATTCCTGCACTTCCTCCTGTAACAATCGCGGTTTTACCTGATAGTTTTAGTTCTAAACTCATACAAATTTACCCTCACAAATGTAAGTAATTTATTTGCGAACCAATAATATTGCCGATTGAGAGCCTGTATTGTGGATATCCAAGATTGCTTGCCTTTCCTTAGATGTACAACCCAGAAGTATCTTGATTTCTGTATCTCGCTTTTCTAAATCAACACTACAAATAACGGCAGTTACGGTTTGACTAGACAAGCTACCTATCCAAACATCAATATCATTTCCATCTCCAGATTGAGTATCTTGTAAGTATCCATAATCTAGTGGATAAATAAAAGATGGATAACGTGGATGTGATGTCCCTTTTTGGCGATCTATCTTGATCTTACTAGCAGCTACAAGCCGATCTAATTTGAACCAGAAATCAGCATAATTCGTAATTATCACCCCACTGATAAATCTGCTTGATTGCAGCAAGAAAGAAAATTAGTCTCTATCCAGAAATGAGTACATAAAAATAGAATTAATTACGAATTATTCGGTAATACTTCAATTGGAAATGTGCAACACAGCCTTACCAGGAAAACGCCTGTCGAGTAGTTGTTGCGCTACGTCAGCTATTTGTGTCCAAGGAGCTTCTAAATCAATGTGAGGATGCAACTGACCGGCTTCTACTAGACTCAAAAGCCGTTTTAGACCGACTGCGGCTGATTCAAATCTCAATTCATCGAACAGACGTAAACCATACAGGCTCACGCTACCAGTCCCGAAAAATTGGGCAGCATTGAATGTCACTTCTGCTCCCCCAGATACTCCATACAGCACAGTTTTTCCATCTTGCGCCAGTAAGCCAAGGGCTACCCCCAAAGTCTTACCACCCACTGACTCTATAATTAGATCATAGGGCCCATACTCACTAGCAAATGAAAGGTCTTCGCCAATCACTACCGATTGTGCCCCTGCTTCTCTAACCAAAGTTTCATAGCCAGGTTGACGAATATGTGCTGTTACTTGCGCCCCTGACAGTTGCGCCAATTGAATAGCGAAGTAACCAACGCCTCCTGATGCACCTGTAACCAGAACTGGACGACCTAATAGTGAACCACCTTTTAGCACTGCATGATACGCGGTTAAACCCGCTACAGGTAGGGTGGCAGCTTGAGCAAAAGATACCGATGGCGGCAGTTCTGCTAAGGCGTTAGTAGGAACAGATACAAGTTCCGCCCAAGCACCGGCGCGGCGTAAGCCAACTACACGCGCTCCTTGGGGAGGCCCAGACCCATCAGCCGCAGGGATTTCTACTACACCTGCCAAGTCCCAACCAGGCTGCCAACCAGCCTCAGCAGTGGTTGAACGTTTTATTTCTCCCCGATTCAGAGAAATCGCCGCTACCCTGACTAGAGCTTCATCTGGGGCAGACTTTGGTGCATTCACTTCACTCAGTGCCAAACGCCCCGGCACATTGGGGTCAACAATCACAGCACGTATTTTGCTCATAAGGTTGCCCTGGCTTAGAGATTAATTTCTAGTTCGTTGGTTTGCAATGTACTGTCTGCAATAGATAAACTCGATAGATTAGTTATTTATTCTTAATTCCAAATCCCTGTAACTAGATTAACGAAATTTTATTAACTACGGTAACACAATAGGTTTACAGTATTTTTGGAACGTAAGAAGAAAATTATCACAGACAGCCAGAATAATCAAGCACCTGGCAAAAAGATTTGTTGCATCAATGCTTACATCTATTGCTGTGTTGTAAGCTAGTCCCTGTCAACCTCCACCTTCTAACTGGCTGTATGACTAGCCGCTCTCCAACTGTCTCTAGATTTTGCTAGGTAGTATGGGGAAATTCAAAATTCAAAACTTTTATATCTTTTATCTAATGAAACTCAAGCGTTATTTCTGGATAACTATTTTAACCATTACTGCATTATTATTTGCTATTTTACCCGCTAGAACTCAGCAACATACACCATCAAATACCCTTTTTCAAGCATCAACAATTAGCGCTCTTGCAGTGGGAATTTTTGACGGTAATACTAATTTTCAGCAGTTGAGAAAACATGGTAATTTTGGTTTGGGGACAGTAAATGCTCTAGATGGAGAAATGGTTGGATTAGATGGCAAATTTTACCAGATAAAAGCTGATGGAGTTGCTTCTGTTATTCCTGATTCAATGACAAGCCCTTTTGCTACAGTCACCTTTTTTCAACCAGAAACATTAATTAATCTAGAAGGGCAGATGAATTATAAACAATTGCAGCAATCTTTAGATCAGCGCTTACCAACTAAAAATTATCCTTATGCGATTCGTATCCAAGGTAATTTTCCTTATCTAAAATTTAGAATTCCTCCTAAACAAACTCCGCCTTATCGTTCTTTGGCTGAAGCACTAAAAGAACAATTAATTTTTGAATTAAGGAATATTAATGGCACTTTAGTCGGTTTTCGGACACCCGAATATATGCAAGGAGTAAATGTTAATGGCTATCACTTTCATTTCATCGCTGCAAATCGCACAACTGGAGGACATATCTTAGATGGACAATTTCAAAATGCTAAAATAGAAATTGATCATCTATCAAACGTTGAGATAAATTTGCCCAAGAGTGCTGAATTTGTGCAAGCTGATTTAGGAGATAACAAACCTGTTGAAATCAACAGAGTTGAACGCAAGTAAATATTTTTGAATAAAAACTATGTCACTACCAGAAACTATTGCAAAACAAACGGATGCACGCCCACCTGTGGCGATTGGGCATGTAAGATTATATGTGAATAATGTACCGGAGGCTAGCGATTTTTTCGTCAGTATAGGACTGCGGTTGATTACCCAATCAGAACAATTAGCTGTTTTGGAATTACGGGGAGGAACGCACTTAGTTTTGAGAACAAGTTCAGAGGCGATCGCACCTGGAATCAACGCACCTTTTGATCTGATGGTAGATGATGTTGTTGCCACCAGAGATACTTTTAAGAAGTGGGGACTGACTGTTTCTGAGATTGAAACAGGCAGAATCCACAGTTCATTTACCTTAACTGGGCCGGATGGCTATTTATTGACGGTGACTTCTTCACACACAGGCGGTAGAGAAGTTTAACAATCAAAGAGAAAGGTCTTAGCCCGGATTTCTCACGATACTGTAGGCAGAGAAGTGTGGGGAGTGTGGGGAGTGTGGGGAGTGTGGGGAGAAAGAGGAGGAATTGAATAACTGCACATCAATGAACGCTGCATTGCCTCCCACACCTCCCACACCTCCCACACTCCTTGATTTCTCACAAGTGAGAAATCAAGTTAGCCGTCACAATTGGGTGTAGTGCGTAATTAGTAGCGATGCCCACTACGGCGTGCGCCAACGCACTATCTTAGCGACGCAACCCAATTACCCGCTCTAAGTCTGCTCCTGTAAAAATTGCATCGGTAACATTAGCATTGGTCAAATTTGCATCTTCTAGATCAGCTTTCGTAAAATTAGCTTTGCTGAGGTTTGCTGCTGTTAAATTTGCCTTTCCTAAGTCTGCATCAGTTAAATCAGCGCCACTCAGGTTAGCATTACTCAGATTAGTTTCATCTAAGTCAGCGTCAATTAGGATGGCATTACTTAGATCGACTCCGTTGAGGTCGGCTTTATCTAAGTTAGCGCCTTGGAGGTTACAGCCTTGACATTTTCTGGTGGATAGAAGCTGTTGAACTGGATTGCTTGTCGCAGTTACAAAGGTGGGAGGAGTTGGAACACTCTCTGAATTTTGCTGATTTGTTTGTAGAGGTGTAGTTGGAGTGGGGGCTAGATTTGGTTCTGCCGCTTGTGGTTGTTCCGCTTTAGAACATCCGATGACGAATCCTGCTGCTAACATAGCGATCGCAGCTAGACTAATTTTTTTCTTTACAGCTACAGACTTCAATTTTCGATCAACCTCTTCTAATTTACATCAATTCTTAATTTAGCAATTCAGGCAGTAATGCCAATCTATCTTAAGTTTAAAAAAATGATAATTTAGCTTGTTAGTTCTGGGTTAGCTCACAAGATGAAAATATACTCTCAACGACTCTGTTTAGAACCACTAAAACCGCATCATGCCGAACTGCTTTTTGATGGATTACAGAGTGAGAGTATATACAACTTTATCGAAGATATACCTCCACAAAGTGTTGAATCGCTTCGCGATCGCTACATGATATTGGCACGTCGTCAATCACCAGATGGTACGGAGATTTGGTTGAATTGGGCTGTCTGGTCTTTTATCGAAAAATGCTACGTTGGATATGTTCAAGCAACAATTACTGTAGATAATAGTGCAATCATTGGATATGTATTTTTCCCTAATTTCTGGGGAAAAGGTTATGCACGCGAAGCAGTGAATTGGATGATTAGTTATTTAGTTGAGACCTACCAAAATATTGATTTTTGCGCTTACGTTAATGTCCAGAATCACCGTTCTATTGCTTTATTGCATAATCTGGGATTTGTCCGCTCAACATTTTTTCCAAATATTGAGTCTAATCAAGATGAATTTAACCAGGAAGTACAGTACCGAAAAGGCTGATAGATAATTAAATTCAGATTATTGGTTTTACAAATGCAAATTGTTTTGCATTTATTAACACCAGGTTTGCACAACATGACCCTTTAACTGTTGTCCTAACCAAGGTGTATTTTGTGAAAGTGTATAAAGACTTTTTCGTTCAACTTTCCAGATTTTCTGGGGGTCAAATAAAGTAAGTTCTGCTGGTTGATGAGGTAGAATTGCACTGACTTCTTGCCCCAAACATTTTGCTGGACTGGTACTTAATGCCCGCCATAATTCTAAAGCTGTAAATTCCTCAGTTTCAACGAGATATTGCCACAGCAAGGGTAATGCTAACTCTAAACCAATTGCTCCTGGAGGGGCTTCGGCAAAGGCTTGGACTTTTTCTTCGTAGCTGTAGGGTGTGTGATCGATAGCGATCGCATCGATCACACCTGCACGTACCCCTGCACGCAACGCCGCAACATCACGCGGATTTCCTAAAGGCGGGTCTAAATGCAAGCTAGTGTGATAACTCTTAACTGCTTTTGTATCAAGTAAAAGGTGCATCCAGGTGGTGCTGGCGGTGATGGGTAAACCAGCCGCCTTAGCTGAGGCGATTAATTCCACGCTGCGAGATGTGGAGACGCGCATGATGTGGACTGGTGTACCGATGGCTGCAACCAATTCAAGCATTGCTGCGATCGCAGTAGTTTCTGCGCTGGCGGGTATTGGGGGTAAACCGAAACGGAGTGCATCTGGCCCTTCTCTCATTACACCATTTGCAGTTAACTGGCGATCGCTCGGCCAAAATGCGACTGGTTTGCCCAACGGCTGGAGATACTCTAACACTCGCCGCACCAGCGCCAAATTTTCAAAGGGCTTACCATCGCTAAAACCAACAACTCCAGCAGACGCTAAATCTGCTAATTCTGTCATTTGGTTTCCAGCAACATCTAGGGTGATAGCACCCCAGATATTAAGCAGGGGGAGGCGAGAGGCAGGGAGGGCAGGAGGAGCAGGGAAAGACAAATTAATTTTCTTTTTGTCCCTTATTTCCTTCATCTCGCCGTGTCTTTTCTCCTGCAATTGGGTTACAAGTGCAGGGTTATCAATAGCTGGGGATGTATCGGGTAAGATGCTAACTCTGGTAAAGCCGCCAGCAGTAGCAGCGTGTAAAAAAGATAATAGGGTTTCCCGTTCTTCAAATCCTGGTTCACCGGAGTGGCTATACAAATCCACTAACCCAGGCCCGAGAACTAATCCCTGACAATCTCTAATTTGAGTATTGGGATGAATATCAGCAATGTGCGAAGCCACTTCTTTGATATAACCATCAGCAATCAGCACATCAAAGAGTTCGTCGATTTCAGAAACTGGGTCAATCACCCGTACTTTTTGCAGCAGTTCAGTCATAAAACTTTTTAGTTAGGAGTTAAGAATAAAGTTAGGAATTAGAAGTTATAAGTTATGAGTTAGGAGTTATCAGTTATTTGTTCCTTGCTCATCATTTTTAACTTTATTCATCACTCATAATTTTTAACTCCTAACTTTATTTCTAATTCCTCGCTCCTAACTCCTAACTTCTTTACAATGCTCCTGCTGCTGTTTTATCTAGTACGCCTCCACCAAAGTGAGCGGTGATGTTCATCGCTTGCAATACTGGTAAACCATTGATTCCAGAAGGGTAGTCGATAACGCTGACTGCGCCATTACCCTGGCGGAAATTCCAGAAATTTTCTAGCGATAAACCCAGAATGTGACAAAGTAGAGTTTTATTTGTAGCATCATGAGCTACTACTAATACAGTTTTGAATTGATTGTTTAATGCTGCTTCCACAATTGATTGCCAAGCTGCAACGCTGCGTTCCCAAACCTCTTGTAAATTTTCCCCTTCAGGCATTTGTACTTGGGTAGGTACTAAGCGCCAGCGCTGCAACTCTCCGGGAAACTCTTGTTCTATTTCTGTTTCTAATTTTCCTTCCCAGAGTCCGTGGCTGATTTCTCTTAAACCATCTTGCAAGTCTAACTTCACATTAGGATGCTGTTTTAAGATAATTTCTGCTGTTTCTTTCGGGCGCAGCATTGTGCTACTTACTGCAAAATCAATCGCTACCTCTTGGAGAAATTCGCCTGCTTTTTGCGACTGTTGTCTACCGTTGTCGTTGAGGGGGATATCAATTTGTCCTTGAAACCGGGTTTGGCGATTCCAGTCGGTTTCGCCGTGACGCACTAGCAACAACCTAACTCCTTTATGATCTGGTCGCAATGAGGGTAAAGTTTCTCCTGTATGTTGCGTCTGATTTAAAGATTCTAGCTGGACTGGTTCGCCCAATCCCCCAGCAAAATTAAGTACGCTGATGCCACAGTTAGATTGCTGTATGGAATGGTAGCGACTTGCAGGGATTCCCAAGGCTGTACTAATCAGGGCTCGATTAATGCCGTTATGTCCCACTATCAGAATAGTTTCGCCTTGATGCTGAGACAAAGTTTCTTGCCAAAACTGCCGCGCTTGTTCGTATAAAGCAAGAACAGGAAAATGTTCTCTTGTTCCTTCTGCATCATTTAGCAGCATCCGCAGTTCGTCTGGGCGTTGATGCCAAGTGCGGTAGTCTTCGGCAAATTTTTGCTTAACTTCAGCAGTTAGCAGTGCTTCCCATAAAGGAAGGTCGATTTCTAGTAGCAAATCAGAAACTTGAATTACAGCAGATTGTTCGGAATGAGTAGCTAACTCACTATGAATAATATCTGCTGTGTGTTTTGCTCGTTGCAGAGGACTGCTGTAAATAGCATTAAATGAAATATTGCTGAGGGCTTTGCCAGCTTTACTGGCATCGTTACGACCTTTCTCGGTTAATGTTGACGCATCAGTGCGTCCCTGAATACGCCGCTCGGTGTTATAACCGCTTTGACCGTGGCGCACAATGATGACACGAGTCATCTCAAAGCCCTCCTGTATCTAGACGATTAATTTTACTGCAAAATGATTGCAGAATTACCGACTCAGGAAAGCCGATTTAGTTAAAAGGGTAGTTAGGAATCGCAACTATACAGGCAAAACCTACCTTTGTGGGTTTCAAACCCTCAATTATTTTCTTAATCAGCCACGCCAGTAGGGTGTATTATGCCGTAGGCTAACGCACCGTAAATTGTTGATGGTGCATTGCGCTATGCGACAACACACCCTACATGAAAGCGTCAATTGTATACCTGATTATTCTCTCCCTAAATCTAACTGTACCTGCAATCCATCGTTGTCATTGCCAGACTGAGCGGGTGTTAAGAAAACAGAAGTGTCTGGCTGTGATAATGTCTCGTTAAAGTGGATTTTAACTGGAGTTTTGTCTCTTCTATTATTGTTAGAGATTGTTGCTGGATTAGTTTGCTCAAAAAACTTTCCAAAGTCATCTTGGGCTGTTCTATTATCAATTCCAACTAGAGAATCACCAGTTAATCTGTATTGTCCTGGATTTAAGCTTGATGCTGGTGACTGGGCGTACACCTGGCTTTCTAAGCTTGTAAAAGCTGCGGTAATTCCCAACAAAGCAATAATTTTGGCGTTCATTTTTTTGTCCAAATTATCTTTAATATTGCTTGTCTTTATTCTCTGGGCAAATTATTTTAATTAACTCTATCGTTAGGTTCTACTACAATAATTGTATTGCGTATATACTTGGCTCGTCAATTATTTCTGCTCTATGTTGATAGTAATACATCTTAATTTAAGTAAGTTGGCGTAAATAATTTTCGTTGGGATCAGGCAATAAGTAGAAGGGTTTTAGAGGATGTTTTAAAAGTCCTTTCGTCGGTAGCAAAACGTTATCGATCCCCCCAACCCCCCTTTTGAAGGGCAGGGCTGTTTCATTCCACAAGATGAATGAGTTTGTCAATATCATGAGAGATAAATCTTTGAGCAATTGTGATGGAATGATAACCATTGCGACGAAGAATATTGAGTGCGAAGCTCTCATAATGGAAAGATTGGCGGGAGCGTTGCCGAGACGGATTGTAGAACAATCCTCTTTGAAAACAACGTCTTTCACCCAGTGCAGGCAGTTTTCGATACCCCAATGACCACGAATACCGAGAGCAAATTCCTTCGCGCTTGCTATCAAACTGCTAATATAACAAACAATTTCATGATATTTATTGCCCTTTCTCGTACCAATTCTTTCGACCCTGATTAAAGATTTTATTCCAGTCCATGCAGGGTCAATTCCATTGGAATCATGAAAAACTTCTACAATGCGTGTTGTATATCCAGGGCAAACGCATCTAAAGTATAAGAATCCTTTAATAGCAAGGGTTTTGGCGTTTTTTAATTTAGCCTATTTTTTCATCAAGATCCTTGCCCAGCAAGGGTTTCAGAAATCCCGTGCGTTCGCCCTGGTTGTATATCTATCTCTAGTTTTTTCAGTCTCAACTATACGAGAAGTTGGTTTTTTTGTGGCGGCAATGTGTTGAATATGACTATGTAGTTTGGGCTGATTACCTTTAACAGCAATGACGTAATCGTTACCGCTCTCTATAATCATTTGACAAGTTTTTTTGACAATGTAAAGAATCAAAGCTCAAGACTACACCTTCTAAACCTAATGCTGTAACTAACTCTTGGACAACTTGAATTTCGCTTTTTTGCTGGTTCTCAAATTTTTCCATCCCCACAACCAGCCCTCTTTTGCAAGCAAACACCGACACTATACTGACAAAATTTTGATTAGATGAACTGTAGTTTTGCACTGTACCCTTAATACTTTTTCCATCTGTTGCACACCATTCGGATTCTTCTAAATCAACATAATTTTTTGCCCATTCATTAAATCTTTCTGCCAGCTTATCGAAATCTACTCCCATCACTACACGTCGGATTGTTGAGTATGATGGTACTCCATGTTTTTCAATCCCAAATTTCTCTATTAATACCCGACTATGCCTTTTGACAAAATCTCCCCACCCCCTATATCCCACATATCCATTCATTGTTTCCATTATCACCAACAGCAACACTAACCACAGTGGGTGTCTTCGCCCATCTGTCGTTCTAAAGTCTGCTACTTGCTTCAATTGTTCAATCAGAACTGCACCCATCATTTTTATCCCCTCAACCCTTGCTATTTTACCTGTTTTAGGGAATGAAACAGCCCTGCCTTAAAAAGGGGGGCTTTAATTACGGTTCCCCTTTTTAAGGGGGATTAGGCAGGGTGGATTAATTGTCGAGAGAGAAAATATAACATGGAAGGATGATTCCTTGAGAAAAAGACCAAAACCAGAGGAAAGTTGGGAATGAATTTAATCGAAGCAATTCAAGGGGTTCCCGATTATAGACATGCCAGAGGGATTAGACATAGGCTTTGGATAATACTAACTATAGTTTTGTTAGGTAGTTGTACGGGATATTGGGGATACAAACCTTTAGCTGAGTTCACTAAAAATCATCGATTATCCCTAATCAAATTATTAGATTTATCTCCAGATATTCAATTTCCGTCAGCATCAACATTCAGAAATATTATGACTTCTATTGATTTTCAGATATTAGCTGAACTATTTAACATCTGGGCAGAGAATAGTTTGCCAATTAATTACAAAGAATTATTTGCCATTGATGGTAAATGTATTAAAAGTACTGTCACAGGAGGAAATAAATCTTATCAAAACTTTGTGAGTATCGTTTCAGTTTATAGTCATCAGCAAGGATGGGTAGTCAGACATCAAGCTATGGAGAATCACGAAAAAGTGAGATTAGTGTGGTAGAAGAGCTAATTAAAACACTTTCTGGGCATCATATTGTGATTACAGCAGATGCACTACATTGCCAAAAAAAACTGTTGAGTTAATTATTGAGGGAGAAAATGACTACATTATTCCTATTAAAAAAAACCAGCCAAATCTACTGAAAGTAGCTACTGAGTTAGCTGAATCCTCAATCGCTATCGATACTAATTACCATGATGAAAATTTACATGGACGAAAGACTACTCGTCAAGTCAAAGTCTATCCAATTCCATTTGAGTCACTACCTGATTGGGTTGGTGCTAAAAGTTTAATAGAGGTTAACAGATATGGAACTCGACCTCAAGGAAAGAAAAGTCGTCGCCAGATTGTTGACTATCATGAACAACACTTTTATTTGAGTAGCTTAAATTGTTCAGCCTCAGAATTTGCTGAGGCTATTCGTGGTCATTGGTCAATCGAAAATCAGCTTCATTGGGTCAAGGATGTAACTTTAAATGAAGATAACTGTATTCATACTGGCGGTTTTTCACCAGCTAATTGGGCGATGGTCAGACAGTTTTTAGTTTCCCTGGCTCGTCAGTTAGACTCTCGGACTCTTCCCGAAGCGTTAAGGCTGATGGCTAACCAACTTCAAATGATTTTTGATGCCCTATTTAACCACTCCGACTCCTTTTGCCCAATGCCTGTGAGTCTAACGGTCGAGGGAGAAAACTTTTTCTCTCCCGACAATTAATCCACCCTGCTTTTTAAGGGGGATTAGGGGGGATCTGAAAGTGTCTAAAGTCACAGTTTTGTAGCGACTGTCTTAAAAGTCAAGCGATCGTTAACAAAAAAACGTGGGTTGGAGCATTGACGCAACAGAGGAACGCTGCGCTAGATTCGGCGGTGTCTGGTACAGCCTAGAAGACTTATGGCTTGTAGTCTAGATAGTCAAAGCCCGCACCAGACACTCCGCTTCGCCGCCGAATCTTCCTCAGTTGCTGGATTTCTCGTGTAGGCAAAAACAGCATGAAAAATTTACCCCAGTCATAGGGGAGCATCAATGCGGATGCCGTACATTGCTGGCTCTGGGCATCAAGCAAAGTATAAAAAGGTTGACTTGTGATTAAACATTGACAATTGGTTTAAAGTTGTCAGTTAGACACCAAGGCAAATTATCTCGAACCATTGCATTTAAAATACTCACATCAATGCCTACCCATTGAGAAATATTTTCCATATTTCACTCTCAACTAATTTCTGTACCCTGTTTTGAATTCATCCCCTTGATTTAACTCATCCTTGCCCGATACGGACTGTATACTTTAAATATCAGTGTTTAAAGCTTTGACCCCGGCGACTGTTCGAGTTCTGTCAAAGAGATTGTTGTAGTGACCCATGCTACGAAGCGGTCTATTATGACCAAGGTTGGGACGGTCTACTACTCTTTCTAAGATACAAGGTTGGGTGCAGCGATCGCGTAACCCAACATAAATAGGGTGGTAATGTTGGGTTGCGTTTCACTCCACCCAACCTACATAAATATATCTTTTAAAAAAGTTTAGGTTTCAACATAGATGAGGTTTACACTTTAATCGGTAAATAATTGTCATTGGGATAAGGAAATAGGCAATAGTTAAAAGGGTTTTAGGCTAGTTCATTTTTCTGATTTTATTGTGCCTAACTTACTTAGTATTAAACTTAATTTAGGATTGCAAAAAGTGGAAACATGGGACGATAAAGAGTTGCTACAATAAACGTCTTAGTCGGTATCATCCACCACTCAATCCAAGTTTAAATTATATATACTTTTAGGGGGTTGTTTGAAAAAGCGTCCATTGGGGTTAGTAGCAATTGTTGTCTACAAATCATTTGCAGCCTCGCTACTTATGTTTACTTCCATTGCTTTATTATTGACATTAAAAAATTATCAAACTCTAGAGGCTTTTTCAGAAAATTATGTTTTAGAAGGTAAATCGATAATTATTGATTGGATTTTAAAGAAAGTTATCAACTTAAATCCTAGAACTTTGGCATTTAGCGGCATTGGAGCAGGAGTTTATGCTATTGTTACTACTATTGAAGCTGTTGGTTTATGGTACGAGAAGCGTTGGGCCCATATCTTAGTATTGGGACTTGTCGGTATCAGTATCCCACCAGAAGTTTATGAATTAATTCGGGGAATATCTCTTATAAAAATATTCGTATTTTTGTTAAATCTAGCTGTATTTGGATATTTACTCCGAAATTTTCCTAAACATCCAAAATAATTTTTTATTCGATAATTTAGGATCTATCTTTGAAAAGTTTCTTAGTGCTAAGTCTTGATTAAGAAGTAGTACTTGTGAATCTTTTGACTCAGTACGTTGTACAATCGCTAAAAACACAATCTGGAGAGCGACTTGCCTAGATCGATTCAGTCTACTCAACCACCACTGAAATTTATTACTCAACGGTTTAATCCGTTGGTACTCCAGATTGTTCGGTGGTTACTGCCGATCGCACTACGGTTTCGCACTCGCCCTTGGCTAACGGCTGGGATTGTCGGTATTGAAGCCCAAAATGTTGAGGTATTAGCTGACCTTTATCAACAATTCCAGGCTGGGAAAATTCGCTTTTTGTTAGCATTCCGTCACCCAGAGGTAGAAGATCCTCTGTGTATGCTGTATTTGCTTTCCCGTATTGTGCCACGAGTTGCCCGTGAGGAAGGTATTGTACTGCAATCCCTTGTTCACAGTTATTTTCTCTATGACCGAGGTATGACGGTTTGGGCTGGAAATTGGCTAGGTTGGTTATTTTCACGGGTGGGAGGTGTGCCGGTTCATCGGGGTAGACGACTAGATCGGCAAGCGATCCAAACTGCACGGGAGTTATTTGCTAATGGCGAACTACCGATCGCAGTAGCGCCAGAAGGCGGTACTAATGGTCATAGTGGTATTGTTAGCCCACTGGAACCAGGCGTTGCTCAAATGGGTTTCTGGTGTGTAGAAGATTTACAAAAAGCCAATCGCACTGAAACTGTGATTATTGTGCCGATCGCTATCCAGTATCGCTACGTCGAGCCACCTTGGTCTAAACTGGATTGGCTGTTGAGTAAGTTAGAAGCTGATAGCGGCTTGGCAGTTAAGGAAATTGATCGGGGCACTCAAGAAGAGATTTACTATCAACGCCTCTGTAGGTTGGCTGAATATCTCATTACTGAGATGGAAGAATTTTATCGTCGCTTCTATCATCAAGACATCCCAAAAACCATCTCAACTGATGAATCTGCTAGCCCAAATCAGGTATTAATTGCCCGACTTCATCGCTTGCTGGACAAGGCTTTACAAGTTACTGAGCAATATTTTGGAGTTCAGGCACAGGGTAATTTTATTGACCGTTGTCGCCGCTTGGAAGAGGCTGGTTGGAATTACATTTACCGGGAAGATTTGCCAGATATCAATGCTTTACCACCCTTTAAACGCGGTTTGGCAGACTGGATTGCTGAGGAAGCAGACTTGCGGATGCGACACATGCGGATAGTGGAAAGTTTTGTTGCAGTCACAGCTACTTATATTCAAGAAAAACCGACAGCCGAAAGGTTTGCAGAAACAGCGTTACTTGTATTCGATATGCTTTCTCGCATTCAAGATACAACACTTCCAGGGCGACCTCGCTTAGGTTTGCGAAAGGCACATATCACTGTGGGAGAGCCAATTTCAGTTACTGAACGCTTTCGCAATTCTCAAGGCGATCGCCATACAGCTAGACAAGGTGTAAGCGATTTGACAAAAGATTTGCAAATTGCTTTAGAGAAGATGATTAGCTAGGCGTAATTGAAGCAGGCAGGAGTGTGGGAGGTGTGGGAGGATGGGGAGGATGGGGAGGCAATGCAGCATTTGTTGATATGCAGTTATTCAATTTCTCCTTTTTCTCCCCACACTCCCCACACTCCCCACACCTCCCTCTGCCTCCTGCCTATAGTGATGTCAATTCCCGATTGGTAGTGTTATCTCAAACTCAGAACCTTGTCCAAAAGTAGAGTTTACTTTCAAAGTACCTTCATGTTTTTCAACTATAATTTGTCGAGCGATCGCTAATCCTAATCCTGTACCTTTACCTACAAGTTTAGTTGTAAATAAATGCTCAAAAATGCGCTTTTTGACATCATCACTCATGCCAATACCGTTATCAGAGATTTGAATTTTGACGTGAGTATCATTATATATTGATGTTGTAATAGTGATACAGTTAGGATTAACTGCAATTTCTTCAAAGCTATATCCTTGGTTTGATTCTTCTAACGCATCAATGGCATTTGCCAGCAAATTCATAAATACCTGATTAAGTTGTCCAGGAAAGCATTCTACTTCGGGAATATTTCCGTAGTTAGTGATGACTTCAATTGCCGGATGTTTTTCGTTAGCCTTGAGGCGATGTTTCAAAATTAAAATAGTGCTATCAATACCTTCGTGAATGTTAAAGGGAACTTTGTAATCCTTATCTGCCCGCGAGAAAGTTCGCAAACTAGTACTGATATTTTTAATGCGATCGCACCCGACATCCATCGACTCAATCATTTTAGGTATATCTTCCAAGAGATAATCAATCTCTATCTTCTGGGCATGTTGTTCAATTTCTGTTGGAGATACCCCAGAACGGTACAATTGCAAATGCTCAATGATATCTTCTAATCCTAGCCTTGCTTCGTTGACATTTCCTGCGATAAACCCAATTGGGTTATTGATTTCGTGGGCGACACCTGCAACTAAATTCCCCAGAGCAGACATTTTTTCACTTTGGACAATTTGTAATTGGGCTTTTTGTAAATCTTCGATGGCTTGTTCTAGTTGTTGGGATTTTTGCTGGACGACAGCTTCGGCAGCTTTGCGATCGCTAATGTCTAAAATTAAACCATCCCAAACAATTGCACCATCATCTTGTTGCTCTGGACGAGATGCCGCTTGCACCCATTTCATCGTTCCTGATGGCGTAATGATTCGCCATTCGTGAACAAACGGTGTCAAGCTTTGAGCAGATTCCATCATTGCCTGATTGATGCCTGCAATGTCATCAGGATGTTCAAGAAAACGAGGATTTTGCTGGCCGCTGATTATTTCTTCTGCTGTCACTTCATAAAGGTTATAACAGCCAGAACTTATATAGGGCATAGAAACCAAATGTTCTGGTGTGACATGGAGTTGGTAAATTGCTCCAGGAACATTATCGGTAACTTTCTGGAAACGGGCTTCGCTTTGCTGAAGATTTGCGTAGAGTCGAGCATTTTCGAGAGAAATTGCCGCTTGAGTACAAAGGAAATTCAACACTAAAATGCGATCGCGGGTAAATACCCCACTTGTCAAATTATTTTCTAAGTATAAAATTCCGACTAAACGCCCCTGGCTGAGTACTGGTAAACACAGCACACTCTTGGGTTGATGTTGGCTTAAATAATCATCAATTATTGGTAAATGAGTTTTGAGATCGTCAACCACAACCACACTAGCTGTATTTTTTACATACTGAATTAGCGCAATGGGAACATTAGGATTATTTTCGAGCGGTTCTGACTGTAAGCTGGTGCTATCAAAGCTAGTAATTGCGCGGATTTGCCATTTATCATCTTCAGGTAAAAGCAGCGCACATTTATCAGCACCAGCATTTTCGAGGATAATTTGGGTAAGTTGCTGTAAAAATTCATCGAGTTGAATTGTTGCAGAAAGAGTTTGTGACGCTCTGAGGATAGAGCTAAAGTCAAGGATGTTGTTGATGCTAATACCAGAAGAAGTTGCGGTATGAGTCAATGCGTGGACTGGGTTAGCAATTGTTGCTAAGGTTTCTAATGGATTTAGGGTTTGTACTACTTGTTGCAAAATTGGACGCAGCAATTCAAAGTAGCGTTTTTCTAAGTCATCCGTCTTGGCTTTGGCTCCCCACCGGGCATAGCAAGAATAAGCTGTCTGCATATAGGCTTGGGCGACTTTTTCTTTGTCCCAGTTGAGGTAAAATTTGGCGGCGAGTTCGTTAGCGAGGGCTTCATCTTGGAGGAAGCTGTTTTCCTTGGCTTTTGCGATCGCGCGATCGTAAAATTCAATTGCCATAGTGCGCTCGCTCAGAATTGCATACCGTTCGGCCTCTACCAAATCCCAACGGTGTTGATGGTTACAAGGAGCTAGTGCTGCCCATCTTTGCATCTTCTCTTGATTAGCCTCGACTTGGGCGAGAATCTGTTGCTGTTCTGACTCAGTTGCAGCTTTGTAAAGTGACAGATGAATCAAAGAATCATAGAAAAAATACAAAGCGACACCGAATTGGGCGATACCAGCATCTAAGTATTGCTTTGCCTGGGCAGACTGCTGGGCAGCTTCTTGATACTGCCCAAACAAATACCAGAGAATCGTTTGATTAACTTGCCAATGAAAAAATCCCGTTCGGTCTTGAGTTGCTTCATTAAGGGATAATCGTTGTTCAGCATTATAAATCGTTCCCGTCAAGCGATCGGGAGATTGGTTCTGTCCGAGTAAATTGAGTACAGCTTGATAGCACATTTCCAGATATTGCAGCGGCGATTCTTGCTTGATTGAATGGATACTTTGGCGATAGGCTGCCATCTCATTCGCTAACCCAGTTAATTCTCGCCCCGCAAAATAAGCATATTGACAATACGCTTGACCATTCAATCCTGTACTCTCCATGTCTCCAGTTTCCAGTCCATTCTGGTAGCCCTCTTGCAGATACACAAGTTGTTCGCGCAAAGGGTCTTTCCAATGACGGATAAAGTTGTAGACAATAAAGTAGGTTCTGCATTTAAAGGTTTTGGACTGTAATTCCAGCAGGTTTAACGCCAATTGTCCAAACTCATAACCAGCTTCCAGATTACCAAATACACCACAGAGGATGATGCCGTAGTCGCCATAAGCATAGACAGAAACAGGACAATTACCATATTTAATCGAAAATTCTACTTGCTTGAATATCAGTAGAGGCATTAAAACAGGTGTTGCCAGATAAGCAGCCGGAACCATTTTGCTCATGATTCTCATAGCTGCCAAGTAGTGAGCATCGCTCATAGTGGATAAATTGAGCAAATCGAGAGAGGAACGTCCTTCCCATAACCGCATAGTTGCTTGCGCTGCCTGTCCAATATCTGCCGGAGTTGGTTGTTGAGGAAACTCAATACCCAATAGCTGCAACACTTGCGAACCAATGTTCAGCGTTTTCAATGGAAGACCTTGCGATTTTGCTGCCATCATTCTGGTTACGTAGATGGGAATGCTGTCGAGCAAGGTATTAGCATGTTGCAACACAATTTTTACCCATTGCTCCATCTGCTCAAAATCGGTATTGAGATAAGTAGCTTCAGCTACCTCAACATATAGCGCTAGGGTCAAGTCATAGTGACTTTCCCAAGAATGACGCGACAACAAGCTAATTCCCACGGTGAAATACTCGACTGCTACTGTGTATGCAGTTGCAGATTTTGCCCTCCGTCCAGCAATCAGATTTAATTCTGCCAGTTCTTGCTGCTCTGAGGGTTGAGTGATTAAGGAACTACCTGCATTTAAATGAGTGACAATTTCAAATAGTCGTTCTTCCCGTTCCAAATCTGAGGAATTGCGTAACAATAACATCCCAATTTTGTAATGGGTGGATTGCTTTTGGTCGTCTGGAATTAGGGAATAGGCAGCTTGTTGCACGCGATCGTGTAAGAATTTGTATACAGTATTTTGAGAACTTTGTTGAGTAAATATTTGTTCTTCCTGCCCAATAGAAAACTTATAAACTTCACTTTGAGGCAAAATCAAACCTTCTTGTAACCCATTCCACAAACAAGCTGCCGTTTCGATTTCTAACTGTTCCGAAACGATCGCCAATGTTGCTAAATCAAATTGATTGCCGATACAAGCCGCTAACTTGAGAACCTGTTGAGTTGATTCTGGCAGCCTCCGCAATTGAAACGCCATGAATTCCAAAACATCATCTGTCATGGCTTGTTGATTAATTTTGGCAATATCACATTGCCAACAGCCTTCTTCAAAATTGAAGGTAATCAACCCATCTTGGTGTAATACTTTGAGAAACTGTGTAGCAAAAAATGGATTTCCCTGAGTCTTTTGACAAACCAATTGCGAAAGAGGAAATGCTAATTCTTCTTTGCAGCCTAATGTATCAGCTACTAATTGATTCAACTTAACTTGATTCAGGTTTTGCAGATTTATCAAGTTAATTATTGTACCAGCTTTCTCAATTTCGTCTAAAGTTGATATTAATGGATGGGGCGGTGATACCTCATTATCTCTATAAGCACCAATTAGTAATAAATATCCATCTGACTCATTCATTAATAATTTGATCAATTTTAATGAATCCAAATCTGCCCATTGTAAATCATCTATAAAAATAACTAATGGATGTTCTGTTTTTGTAAAAGTTTGAATGAAAACTTTCAATAATAAATTAAATCGATTTTGTGCTGCCTCTGCTGTTAATTCTGGTATCGGTGGTTGTTGACCAATAATTTTTTCTAATTCAGGAATAACTTCAATGAGAATCTGTCCATTGTCTCTTAATACTGCGAGAATATTTTTTCTCCATTGTTGCAGTTGTTGATCGGTTTCTGTTAATAACTGCACCATCAAATCACGCAAGGATTGCACAAAGGCAGATAGGGGGATGTTCCGGTTAAACTGGTCAAATTTACCTTTAATAAAATAACCTCGTTGCCGAATAATCGGTTTATGAACTTCATTCACAACCGCAGTTTTCCCAATGCCAGCAAACCCGGCAATTAACATCATTTCATGGCTTCCTAGAGAAACCCTCTCAAAAGCTTCTAGAAGTTGTTGGACGGCTGTTTCTCTACCGTATAATTTTTCTGGAATAATGAAGCGATCGCAAATATCCCGTTGCCCAATTTTAAAGCGCTCAATCTTACCCGTTTTGTTCAATTGGCAAAGACAGTTTTCTAAATCATGTTTTAACCCTAAAGCACTTTGATAACGATCTTCAGCATTTTTCGCCATCAATTTCATGACAATATCGCCCAAGACTTGCGGTATCTCTTTCTCTTCTTCCCTTCTGCCTCCTAATATTGGTGGTTGCTTGGCAATATGACAATGTACCAACTCCATTGGATCATCTGACTCAAAAGGCAATTTTCCTGTCAGGAGTTCAAAAAATGTCACACCCAAAGAATAAAAGTCACTGCGGTAGTCTATGCCTCGGTTCATGCGTCCGGTTTGTTCAGGAGATAAATAAGCAAGGGTTCCTTCTAAAACCTTGGGATTAATCGGAGTTTGGTTTTCTCTAGGAAGTAAAGAAGCAATACTAAAATCGATGATTTTTACTTGTTTTGTATGCGGGTTAATCAGAATATTTGCAGGTTTGATATCCTTGTGAATTACCCGTTCTTGATGGAGTTCATAGAGAATATTACTAAGTTGCAGAGCAATTGTCAAAAACTCCACCAGTTCTAGTGATTGGTTTTTAGTATATTCTCTGAGAGAAATTCCCCCAAAATCTTCCATTACCAGAGCATAACCATTACGATATGCTTCTAGACTATAGGGACGAACGATAGTAGAAATGTTTAAATTTTTGGCAATTGTGTATTGGTTACGAAACTGTAATAGTTCGTTAAAAGTAGGAGATTCTACTTGCAAAATTTTAATGACAACAGGTTGTTGATCCACCATTCTAATGGCTCTATAGACTTTAGTTTTGGAGCCTTGATAGAGGATTTCTATTAATTTATAGCCGCTAATTCTATAAACTTCAGGAATTGCTGTTGTCATGGTTATGCTCTCAATAATCAAGATTGATTGTCAAAAATTTGACTTTTATTAGCAGATATATAGTTATTATTCCCAAAATTAGGGTTTGCTTTTCAAGAATATAGGGATAAGCTGATACGCTTTTAGTTGTATATAGAACAATACCTTGGGTTAAGGCTTTGATCTTCCCTTAGCCTACTTAAAAAGGAGGGAATTAGAGCAATAAAACCACTCTACACAAAGATATGATGATGCAACTTGATTGATGATTAGCTTAGTTTTCAGAAGAGGATTGAAATTCCTCCTGAACACAGCAACTAAAATTAAGAGATTCAACTTGGGCCTTAAACTTTTACCTCAACTTCACTCAGCCTGGACTAAACATCCCGCCATCCATGTACAGCAATCGTGAACTGATGGTTTTTGGACAACTGGTTCACCCGATTGGGTGAATGCGATCGCAGCATCCAGAACTACTCTGAAAGTAGAGGAACTTTTTCTGCTGTTAGTGATAACGCCAACAGCCAAAAAAGTCTCATAATGGCTATGATTGCCTTGAATATTATGTCAATTGCTTATATATCAAAGGTTCAAAGAGTGGATGAAATTGTCAAATCACCAGATTTCCAGCCAGAGAAGATCGCTCTATTGGAAACAATTGCTGCCAATTTACCTGGGATGATTTTCCAAATTCTGCAACGGCAGGATGGCTCTGTGTTTATCCCTTATATTAGTTCTGGTTATGAATATTTGTATGAATTAAAACCAGAAACTGTACAGGCAGACTTTCAGGTGCTATATAAACTGATTCATCCACAGGATATAAAAGCTTTTACAGAATCTATTACTGTTTGTAGTACCACTTTTAAACCTTGGCATTGGGAAGGTCGCATCATTACGCCTAGTGGCAAACTGAAGTGGATTCAAGGTACTTCGCAACCCGAACGACAAGAAACAGGCGATTTTCTTTGGAATGGCTTAGTCATGGATATTACAGACCGAAAACAAGCCGAAGAAAAATTGCAAGCGAGCGAGGCTCGGTATAAAGCAATTTTAGATGCTATTCCCGATTTGATGTTTCGCATTAGCCGCGATGCCGAGTATCTCGATTTGAAAAGTGAAGGAGCAAATATCACTCTTTCGAGAGAAGAAATAGTTGGGAAACGCGTGCAAGAGTTATTGCCTAGTGATGTTGCAGCAATTAGCCTGGAAGCGATCGCTAAAACTTTAGATTCTGGAACTTTGCAAACTTGCGAATATCAACTAGCAACGCCTTTGGGAGTCAGAGATTATGAGGCGCGGTTGGTAGTAAGTGGTGAAGATGAGGTACTAGCAATTGTCCGAGACATCACAGAACGTAAAAAAGCAGAAGTCAGCTTACAAAATCTTGCTCAAAAATTTGCTAAAGCTTTTAGTTGCAGTCCTGATTCCATTACCATTAGTACGCTGCAAGAAGGGCGGTTTATCGAAGTTAACGACAGTTTTGTCGAACTCTCAGGTTATGAGCGAGATGAGGCGATTGGTAAAACTTCTTTTGAATTAAATCTGTGGGTAGACGATCGCGATCGCCTAAATTTGTTACATGAGTTGCAAAGCACAGGAGTTGTTCGCAACTTAGAATTTGAATTTCGGCAAAAGTCTGGCAAGATAATTACAACGCTGCTTTCAGCCGAAATCATCGATTTAGATAATATCCCTTCAATCCTAGCAGTCCATCACGACATTACAGAACGCAAGCAAGTAGAAGCGCAATTCCGCCTAGCAGCACAACGCGATCGCTTGTTGGCAGAAACTCTAGTGCGAATTCGGTCTTCCCTTAACTTAGAAGAAATTCTGCAAACCACCGTAACAGAAGTTAGGCAATTTCTGCAAGCAGATAGAGTTTTCATTGGTTTAAATAATGCCAAGTTAGGAGTCAGAACCCTTGCCGAATCAGTAGATCCTCAGTATCCATCAGTCTTAGGTTGGTCTACTAATGATGAAGCTTATTTACAAGAATTGAGAAACTTACTAAAAGATAATCTTGTACGTGTTGTTGAAGACATTACACAAATAGCAGTATCTCCTAAAGTTAAAGCACACTATCAAAAATTCCAAACAAAGGCTAGCTTGGCAGTACCACTGATGCTAGGCAATGAATTATTTGGTGCGTTAATTGCCAATCAATGCTCAGGTTCGCGTCATTGGCAGCCAATAGAAATTGATTTGCTACAACAGATGTCAGAACAAGTAGCGATCGCCATTCAGCAAAGCCAGATATACCAAAAACTCGCAGAACTTAACACTAATTTAGAACAACAGGTAGAAGAACGAACAGCACAGTTGCAGCAGAAAATGCAAGAATTTGAAAAACTGGATCGTGTCAAAGATGTTGTTTTGCATACAGTTGCCCATGATTTACGAACTTCGGTGATGGGTAACTTAATGGTGTTAAAGAATTTGTTAAATCAGGGAGTGGGGAGGGGCGAGCAGGGAGCAGGGGAGCAGGGGAGCAGGGGAGAAGAATTAATAACCAATGCCCAATTCCCAATGCCCAATTCCCAATTCCCAATCCCAGTATCTCGCTCAATAATCGAGCGGATGATTCAAGGCAACGATCGCCAACTAGCGATGATTAACTCATTGCTAGAAATTAATTCCTGCGAAAAACAGGGTATTGACATCAAACATGAACCTGTGCAACTTAGCACCGTGCTGGGAGGAACAGTCACCCACTTGGAACCTGTGTTGACACAAAATCAAGCGACTCTGAAGAACTTGGTTCCCGCAGACTTACCGTTAGTAATGGCAGATGGGACTCTGTTGCAGAAAGTTTTGGTAACTTTAATCACGCATAGCTTGCAAAATAATCCACCAGGATTAAATTTTATTCTTAGTGCCAGCATTGAAGGGGGAATGATTCGCACTCAGATTCAAGATGATGGTGTAGTAATGAGTAAACTAGAGTGCGATCGCCTTTTCGATCTCCATGTCCGCGATCCTCAAGATTGTTGTTCTACCAGCATTGGCTTAAAAATGTATCTTTGTCGGAAAGTTATTAAGGCACATGGCGGCAAAATCGGTGTTATTAGTAACCGCAAGCGCGGGTTAACTTTCTGGTTTACATTACCTCTCTTCACTTCATCCGCAACAAATCGCCCATAAATCACCAAAAAATGAGAGGGTGTTATTTATAGCAATGTTGAGTAAAGGAAACACCCTCGACGGTATGGGCAAAGTTGCTTGGATGCTAATAGCTACTCCATTTACAACAGTGCAAAGCTGGTGGAGAAAAACCTTTTCTGCACCAACAACAGATGAAACCACTACTCTTTACAGAGCTTGGCGTAACCGTTTTTTGTGGCAGAGATTGCGTTTATGGTTATGGCTGGCGCTGATTTGTTTGTTGTCTTTTACTTTGCGAGACATTTACGGCTTTTTGTTCTCTTTAAAAGAGTTGGAAAGTCTGCCAGAAATACTTAGAACTCAACGCCTTGTAATCAATATTGCAATGCTCCTGAGTATACTGATCTGCTTTGCCTTACATAAAACTAAATTAGGTCGTAATCGTCCAGATTTATTATTTTTGGGGTCTTCTTGGGCAATTAGTCTCGCATCACAGTTATTTGCCACCCTGAGAGGTTTCGCACTACCCGATGCTATTGGTTGGTCACTGCTCTTCTTGAGCCAAGCTATATTAATGCCAGTCTGCTGGATTGTTCACTTGCTGTCTCAAGTGGGTGTACTAGTTTACTATTTTGGTGTAAATACGGTGCTTGGGCTAAAGACACCAGTCCCAGAACACCCAGAAATATATAGTGTGACATTTCTTTTATACATTTTTTGGTTTTGTGCTATATGTGACATTGGTGTTTATCTATACGATCGCCTGCAACGTTCTGAGTTTTACGCTCGTCAAGAACTGGAATTTGCATATCAAAAACTCAAGGTTGCAGAAACTAAATATCGCACCATTTTTGAAAACGCCGTTGAAGGGATTTTTCAAAGCAGTCCCGATGGACGTTATATTACGGCAAATCCTGCTTTAGCAAATATTTATGGCTACTCCTTAGCGGAGGAGGTGACAGCACATTCCACTGATATTCAGCAATTGTACGTTGATCCAAACCGCCGCGCCGAATTTGTGCGGCTGATGGAAAAGTATGGTAGCGTTTCCGAGTTTGAATCCCAAATTTATCGCCGAGACGGGAGTATTGTCTGGATTTCGGAAAAAGCTTACGCAGTGCGTGACGAACAGGGAAAACTGCTTTACTACGAAGGTTTGATTGAAGACATTACCCAGCGCAAACAAACTGAAGAAGAACTACGAGTATTTTTCCATGCAGTTTCCCACGACTTACGCAATCCAGTACTGGGTACTTTAATGGTGCTGAGAAACTTGCTTGCAAGTCCAGAGGAAAATATTTCGATTTCCCGCTCAATTTTAGAGCGGATGATTCAAAGTAGCGATCGCCAACTCAACTTAATTAATTCGTTGATGGAAGCTCATATCAGCGAAGTGCAAGGTGTTGTTTTGCAACGTCAGCCTGTACAATTACTGACAGTTGTCGAAGCTGCGATCGCAGATTTGGAACCATTGCTAGAGCAAAATCAAGCCAAGCTGACCAATCTAGTATCCGCAGATTTGCCATTATTGAATGCAGATCCCACCCAACTATGGCGAGTTTTTTCTAACTTAATTGTCAATTCTATCAAACACAATCCTCCTGGATTGCTATTGACAATTAACGCTACCCGTGAAAATGAGATGATTTATTGTACTGTCAGTGATAACGGTACAGGCATTAGTCAACAACAAAGCGATCGGCTTTTTGACCTTTACTTTCGGGGCGCAAATATCCGCAATTCTGTAAGTTTGGGATTGGGCTTATATTTATGTAAGCAAATCATCAATGCTCACGGCGGCGAAATTGGTGTGAACAGTGTATTGGATGCAGGGGCAACCTTCTGGTTTACATTACCTATTAGTAGCGCATTTACAGGCTAAAGTTGCTAATTAAACCTTTTTATTACCAAAAATATTTTTTAACAAAACAGTAAGAAAAAAGGAAGAAAAGAAGTAATTTTGTGACGAAACAGAAGAGGAATAATTCTAACTTTTATAAAAAAATCGTAATGGGCTACGCCCCCCTAAACCAATTAATTCGTAATTAAAGACTGTTATATAAGGCAATACAGTTCAGTTAAGCATCTCTTTCTTCTCTCTGCGTTCTCTGCGCCTTCTCTACGAGACGCTGCGCGTTGGCGGAAGCCTCTCGTAGAGAAGGCGGTTCGTGAAAAAAATGACTTTGGTAACAGAGTTTTAGCCTTAACTGAACCGTATTGTTATATAAGGAAATTAAAATGATTTGTAATTAGTTAAATTAGAACCATAATAAAAAGTGGAAGCTCAAGCTAAACTCTGTATGCTGACATTTACCCAAGTTAAACCACCTAATTACGATGCCGTAGTTACTTTTACTCTGGCGCTGACAGCAGAAGAACGCACCCGCAGCCGTCATCGCTTTGAAATTGAAGATGGTAAGGTTGTGTTTTTACATTTACCCAGAGGAACTGTCTTACACGATGGCGATATTCTGCAAGAAGAAACCCATAACAGTTTAATTAGAGTTATTGCCAAACCAGAACTAGTAGTAACTGCCTTTGCCCAAACATCACTTTTATTATTACGGGCAGCATATCATTTAGGAAATCGCCATGTACCTGTAGAAATTACTCCAACTTATTTACGCTTGTCCTCAGATTCAGTTTTACGTGCAATGTTGGAACAATTGGGGTTAGAAGTTAAAGAGGAAATTTTACCATTTCAGCCAGAATTAGGAGCTTATGGACAACACCATCATGCTCACTGATAGCCATCTTTTGAGTATTTTACAGTTGGCTAGCCCCGCTTTGCCTGTGGGAGCATATAGTTATTCTGAAGGCTTAGAAATGTTGGTGGAAAATGGTACGATCGCTAACCACGCACATCTCAAAGATTGGTTAAAAGCAGAGTTGCTCTACGGGGCAATTCGTCTAGAGGCGGCGGTGATGGTACGATCGCAGCAATCTGCAAAAATGGCTGATATTGAGTCCCTATGCCATTGGAATCTGTGGTTATCGGCTGCTAGGGAAACAGAAGAATTACGCGCCTCTAGTTGGCAGATGGGGCGATCGCTGATCCAATTACTTGGTAAACTAGAACCGCAGATTATACCTATTGCCAATGCTGTAGGTAATCCTTGCAATTATGCGATCGCTTTTGGTATTGCCGTTGCCCATTGGCAAATTAGCATCCAAGCCGCATTACTCGGATATCTGCATAGTTGGGCAAGTAATTTAATTACTGCTGGCGTGAAACTCATCCCCCTTGGCCAAACAGCAGGACAGAGGTTATTGCTAGATTTGCAACCATTATTTAGTACTGCGGCGTTAGAAATTCTCGCGTTGGAAGATGATGAACTCGCTTGTTGTAGTTGGGGTTTGTCGCTGGCGAGTATGCAGCATGAGACGCAGTATACAAGGTTGTTTAGGAGTTAGTCAAAATAATTCGTAATTCGTAATTCGTAATTATTACAAATGACAAATGACAAAGGACAAATGACAATAAACGCATTTAGAGTAGGGGTTGCTGGCCCGGTGGGTTCGGGGAAGACGGCTTTGGTGGATGCTTTGTGTAAGGGATTGCGTGAGCAGTATCAGATTGCGGTGGTGACGAATGATATCTATACTCAAGAGGATGCTCAGTTTTTAGTGCGTTCTCAGGCGTTGGCTAGCGATCGCATTTTGGGTGTAGAGACTGGTGGTTGTCCTCACACTGCCATCCGCGAAGATGCTTCGATGAATTTGGCGGCAATTGAACAGTTAGAAGAACGTTTTATCGATTTGGATTTGGTATTTTTGGAAAGTGGTGGCGATAACTTAGCTGCTACTTTTAGTCCAGAATTGGTGGATTTAACAATTTACGTCATTGATGTTGCAGCTGGTGATAAAATTCCCCGCAAAGGCGGGCCGGGCATTACCAAGTCTGATTTGTTGGTGATTAACAAAACTGATTTAGCGCCTTATGTTGGTGCAGATTTAAGTGTGATGGAACGAGATGCTAAAAAAATGCGCGGCGATAAACCTTTTATTTTTACTAATTTAAAAACTCAGTCTGGACTTGCAGATGTAATTAACTTTGTTTGCAAAAATATTTGTTGAAAAAGAATTCAGGAGTCAGAATTCAGAATCAAGACAACTAAACCTGCATATTTAGTGCGGATGCAAAAATACCGTTTATTCGGACGCTAGTTAACTTGCTATCCGCCACTCGTACAGAATTCATGCTGTTAGCGGATAGCTAAGGTTTAGCCCATTCTGACTCCTGACCCCTGACTCCTGAATTCTATTTCTATAAAGCCCTTAGATGACGACTTCGCACTCGTTCAGCACTACCAGTAGGAATTGCAGCAATTAATTTTTGCGTATATTCCTCTTTGGGTTCTTGGTAAATGCTTTCGGCTGTGCCTTCTTCAACAATTTGACCGCGATTCATAACTAAAATGCGATCGCTCATAAATTTCACCACACTTAAATCGTGAGAAATAAAGATATAAGTAAGCTGAAAATCTGACTGTAATTCTTTGAGAAGATTTAATACCTGCGCCTGTACTGAAACATCCAACGCTGAAACTGATTCATCACAGATGATAAACTTAGGATTCAATGCCAAAGAACGGGCTATGCAAATCCGTTGACGTTGACCGCCAGAAAACTGATGAGGATAGCGGTTCATCGCATCTGCACTCAACCCTACCCGTTCTAATAGTTCAACTACCCGTTGCCGTCTTTGTTGCTTTGTCTTCCCAACGGCGTGAATTAACAAAGGTTCCATCACCGCGTCGCCAACCTTCATCCGTGGATCGAGGGAACTAAAAGGATTTTGGAAGACTATTTGCATTTCCCGCCGCAATTTTTGCAACGGTTCTCCTTTGAGGCTAGTAATATCTTGTTTCTCAAAGATAATCTGACCACTCATCGGTTCAATTAAGCGCAGCAAGGTTCTGCCAAGGGTGGTTTTACCACAACCAGATTCTCCCACCAAACCTAGTGTTTCTCCTGGCTTGACATCAAAGGAAACTCCATTAACCGCCATATTGTAGCGTTTTGTCCCACCAAACACCCCGCGCACTGGAAAACCAACTTTCAGGTTGCGGATTTGCAACAGGGGTTCTTTTTCATTGAAGTTTGCTAATCTTGCAGCAATCTCTTCGGTGGTGACTTCTATAGGTAGCGCAGGTTCTTTTGGCTGAATTATTACTTGTCCTGTTGCTGTCTCTTCTGCACTCATGTAGTCAGAAACAGTGAGTAATTTTTGGGGACGACGGTTGAGTGTGGGGCGACAAGCGATCAAACCTTTAGTATATGGATGCTGAGGACTGCTGAAAATTTGATCGGAAATACCAGATTCGACAACTTTACCTTTATACATCACCGCTACTTCATCAGCAATTTCTGAAATTAGCCCCAAATCGTGGGTGATGAAAATCATTGCCATATCACGGCTTTGCTGCAATTCTCGCAACAAGTCCAAAATAGTCGCTTGCACCGTCACATCCAAAGCTGTAGTTGGTTCATCGGCAATTAAGATTAATGGGTTGCAAGAAATTGCCATTGCAATCATTACCCGTTGCAACTGACCCCCAGAAAGTTCATGAGGGTAGCGTTCCAGCATGGCTTCTTTGTGTTCTTTAACCAACTGGGCCAACTTTGATGGTTCTGGTTTCGATGAATTGCTGTTGGTTTGATGCCAAGTTTCGATATATTGCTGCTGTATATCTTCATCGCTAGGTAGAAGTTTAACCTCTTGTAGACCTGCGATCGCAATTTGTCGTGCTTGGGCTGCTGACACCTTTTGATGCCGCATAATCGCTTCTGTTAGCTGAAACCCAATGTCATAAACCGGATTAAGCGAACTCATCGGTTCTTGAAAAATCATGGCGATATCGCCACCCCGGTGTAACTGCATTTGCTCAGGAGGCAGTTTTACCAAATCGATGGGGTTCCCATTCTCCTGCGGACGAAACCAGATTTCACCCCCAGTAACTGTACCGGGACTTTGCAACAAACCCATCACAGCTAGGGCTGTCACTGATTTACCACTCCCCGATTCTCCTACTATTCCTAGAGTTTCACCTCGATGCAGTCCAAAGGATATACCATCCAAAGCTCTGACTGTGTTGCCATCACCGGGAAATTCAACTTGGAGATTGCGAACCTCTAGGACAGTTTCTCTCATAGGAGTTGGGTAGAAATATTAACTTAAAATTATTTGATTTTAACAATAGTTTTGATGTATATGTGAGTAAATTTAATTTTTACACTTTTTGGCAGTTTCTCACATACTTCCACAATATACATCTGCGATATACAACTGCTTGTGACTTCTGCAAATTGCGATCGGCTCATGATGTTTAGTGATGATTGCCCTGGCGATGCCTACGCCTACGCTAATCCCTGCTTTTACTTTCCAGAAACATTTGCCCCTAAGGTGGTTGGATTATATCATAATTCTTGCCGAAATTGGCTAAATTTAAGAAGCTGAGGCAATGGAAATAGAGATTAAAATAGAGTTAGTAAAGGTAGGATTTACTTGATTAGGAGGTTCTATGATGACTTTACAAGAAATTATTAATTCTATTGAAAGTTTGCCCACAGAAGATAAAGAGTATTTATTTGAGTTTCTTCGCCAGCAACGAATTGAGAATCGGCGGGTTGAAATTTTGGCTAATGCTCAGGAAGTAATGCAGTCTTTTAAGGATGGGACAGCAAAGAGAGGAAGCGTTGATGATTTGATCGCTGATTTACTCGGAGATGATGATGGAAGTTGTCTGGAGTAGTGGATTTAAGCGCTCTTTTAGGAAGATTACAAAGAAAAACCCGCAATTAAAGAATCAAATTGTTAATGTATTAAGGCTTTTAGCAGATGATCCATTTACACCGTCTTTGAAGTCTCATAAACTAACAGGAAATTTGGCGGGTTTGTGGTCTTGTTCTGTTGCTTATGATTGTAGAATTATCTTTAATTTCTCTGAGGATGAGAAGTTGTTAGAAATGGTTATTTTATTGATTGATATTGGTAGCCATGATGAAGTCTATTAAAAGGCAAATATAGAGGCTTAAACTTAGAATTTAGAGATTAAAATTATCCATTCCTAACTGTTCGATAGCTAAAGCCATGTGTCACGACAAGACGAAAAGCGTCAACACAGACAAAAAAATAGCACACCCTAAAGGATGGCTATTTGTAGAAATTGTCTAATTGTGATGTTGGTTAACAAATTGAATACACGCCCAACTACCAACTTTAGATGAACTCAGTAATCCCGTCACCGTGATTACTGGTCTTCAGAACCGAACATGAATCTTTCGCTTTCATTCGGCTCCTCAATTTCTTGATGCTTGACAGGCATACCTGTTCGGTGGATACGGTCGTGGCAGTGTCCATGTACTAGCGTTAAGTTCTCAGGTTTGTTATTTTTGTGATTTCCATCCAAGTGATGGAGTTCCATAATTTCATTCCCGATGAAGCTTAAACCGCAGTGGCTACATTTACCGTTTTGTACCTTCATTAACTTTGAAAGTTTCTCCGGTAATAGTGGATGTTTGCCTGCTCTACTACTCCAATAAGCTCTATCACCATCAAAAGGTGATTTTATGCCTTTGACCTTGGTATGGCGCTTAATTTTATACATTCCGTGAGGTTGTAGAAACCAACCATCTTCGGACTTAAACATCCATATAAATTTGCCATGAGCGCGGAAATATTTCCGCTTAATCCATTGGGCACCTTTGTTATGATGTCTAAACTCTGCCCATCTCCACAATTTCTTGTAGAGCAAGTCTCCCAATTTGTCGAAAATTTTAGAGCTGACTACTGTGCTGTAATAATTGCACCAGCCCCGTATGATAGGGCTTAGTTTCCTTATAACAGCATCTTGAGTAGCACCCCTCATTCCTCTTAGTTCCGACTTTAACTTCCTCAAGTGTGTTTTAATGGCTTTATTGGAAGGTTTGATTAAGGTTTTGTAACCCCTTTTTGAGTCATGTTCACCTACCTTGTATTGCCTGACATTGAATCCTAAGAAGTCAAATCCGGCAGGTTGGTTTTCATGCTCATTGAGGGTATGAACTAGGGATGTTTTACTATCCTTTAGTTCTAACCCAATCTTGTTGAGCCATTCCTGGATTAATACTTGGCATTTTTCCACTATTTCGAGTTTTGGGTAAACTACCACAAAATCATCGGCGTAGCGGATGATGCTTAAAGATGCTACGGGATTACTCCCTTTCTTGGTTATTTCCCCGGATTTTAGCAGGGCATTCTTTATATCATTTTCCATTCCATGTAATGCAATGTTAGCTAGTAATGGGGAGATGACCCCACCCTGTGGCGTTCCCGCATCTGTTTTCTGGAAAACTCCGTTATCGATAACCCCACCTTTTAGCCATGCTTTGATTAATCTTCGCATAGCTGGGAAGGTTCCCAATTTATCCAGCAACACTCCGTGATTGATTTTGTCGAAACATTGGGAGATGTCGGCATCAAGAACGTATTTAGGGATTTTGATACTTGCGAAGATAGCTTCGATAGCATCATGAGCGCTTCTACCAGGTCTAAATCCGTAACTGTTTGGCTCGAATTTAGCTTCCCATTCAGGTTCTAATGCTAATTTGACCAGGGCTTGTAAGGCTCGGTCATCAATTGTTGGTATCCCTAGCGGACGCTTTTCCGTTTTGCCAGGTTTGGGAATCCATACCCGACGTGTTGGTTTTGCTTTACTTGAAATACTCAATTGTCTAGATACTTCTAACCTTTGTTGGGGAGTGAGGGCTGTTTTCCCGTCAATTCCAGGGGTACGTTTACCCCTGTTGTCTTGGGTTACTTTTCTCACCGCTAAAAGCTTGGCAGCTTTGGATTTTAGCATTAGCTTCTGAAGCTTTTTAACTGCTAGACTATCCCCACGTTCTGAGGCTTTGTAGATTCTCTTTTGTAGCTTGTAGACAGCTTTTTGGATTTTCTTCCATTGGATGTCTCCCCATTCATACCTATGCAAAGCACGGCTCATGACTTGTTATCTCTACTTTTTAAGACCCTACAGTTCAAGAAATCGTGTTTCTGTCTGCATATCCTTCTGATTACAAGAAGGCATTGGCTTCTGAAACAATCCCTCCCCGGTAAAGTATCCGGCTGGCTACCTGCTCTAAAAATCGACCTTTTAGAGAACATATACCGGGGTTACACCGTTCCTGTTTGCTGTTATTGCGATAGACTTAGGTTCCTGCTTTCTGCCGGGTTAATTTTTTTTTTTTTTTGGGTATCTCTTGCAATCCATTCACCATGCAAGACCTTTCACCATCACCTTTTGGTTGCAGCCTATCAACCGCTTTTGGCTACTTCGACATAACGACAGTTCAGACACAGGTTTCTCTCGTAACCATATCTATCTATACTTGCTGGGGTTCCTAATGCGGTTTTAAGTTACCAGCTTTTAGCCCATGCACCGATTTAGGAGGGATGCCAATTTTCCTAAACTGGGCTATGTATCAACCTGATACCAAGGTGGTGAGAATTACACTCACACAACAAACAAGTTAGCCAAACTCAAGCTAAATAAACTTGAAGTTATGGCTGATTCCTACCTGCGGGCATTGGCTTTCGATTTCGTAGAAATCAAGCAAGCCAGATGAGGCAGTTCTGGAATCAACGGAGCGCACGAAAGGAATATCATCTGGATCTGGTTCTTCCGCTTTCACTGCTGGATAAGTAGTCCGCTCATAATTTGTAGATTGGGGTACGGGTTCGTAACTTGTCGCTTGGGGAGCAACGCCAACAGGATTTGCAGCCGGAGTAGGCGCTGGACGTGGTGACTCGTAAGTGTTAACTTCTTTCTGGGGAGGACGAGATGCTGATGGTTGTCGTGGAGTAGTTTCAGTGAATGATGGAGTTGCGGTTGCTGAAGGCAATGGATCAGTATTAAAACTACCTCCAACAGGTTGAATTTGTTGCACTGTCAATTCAGCGCGTTTTTCTTTAAAACCTTCCATCGGAACAGTATTCATGCCTAAACGCCCTACCAGGATGACGCGATCGCCTTGGTGGTAGTTTTGCTGAATTTCTGTCGCTAAATTCCCCCAGCCGACAACTTTCAGGGTGGCTGGCGGGTCTTCTGGTTTCAGGGAATTGGGAAACTGCACCAGCATTTCCGTAACTCCCAAATTATCGGCTGTATAGCGGAGTTGTGGCTCGTTAATAATTTCCGCCATCAAAACGCAGCTGTTCATTAAAATTACTCCTGACTGCAAAATGTACTGATTGAAAAAGTTGGGGTTTTTCTATGTAGTGCCAATTAATATCTAGATATGTTTAATTGTTTGCATTTTTTAATAATATTTGAACAAATTTTCTAACAGAATTCAGGAGTCAGAATTCAGAAGTCAGGAGAACACTTGATGAATGAATATACCAATCATACTAAACTCTTTATCAATTCTGACTCCTGACTCCTGGGTGCTGAATTCTTTTTAGTCCTTTCTAGCATAAAAGCCAAGCGATCGCTTTGAACAGCATTAAGTATGCCGTCCGCCACTCTCGCTTGACTAAATTGAGCATTCAATTCTGCATTGAGTAGTATAATTGTACCACTAATTTAAGAAAGAGAAAAAATTATTGGCAAAAATTAAGTCTTGACGTGAGAGGGGAAAACACCGAAGGCGATCAACCTGGCTGGTAGGTCGCGCAAGATAGGTAAGCGCAAAAACGCAGGTGGTACAAAGGTGTTATTTGAGGTGAGAACTGGCGCAAATACCCGCTTTTGGATAAAAGTTTGAAACGCCTGAATGATACGTGTGGGCAATTCGCGTTGACGCTGTACTTTTGCTAGGTCACTAAGTTGTACTTGTCCGTTTTTGAGCGGTTTGCTGAGTACATTCGCGGCGACGACAGCATCTTGAATCGCGTAGTTAATCCCAACTCCACCCACGGGGGACATTATATGGGCTGCATCACCAAGGAGTAACAGTCCTGGACGATACCAGCGTTTGACGCGGCTGGACTCCACTGAGAGAAAAGCTACTTGCGACCAATCATGTAAATTTTCGATGCGTTGCTGGAATTCTGGCACTACTTCCACAACAGATTTTTTTAATTCCTCCAAACCCTCAGCCCGCAATTTTTGATAGCCTCCCTTGGGGATGACATAAGCAACTTGCCACTCATCACCACGGTCAAGCATAGCGATGATTTTACCTTGACCAAAGCGCCCCATTCCCCCCTCTGGGTCTTCTGGCTGACGCGGTAGACGAAACCAAAGAATATCCATTGGCGGCGAGGTTTCGATTGACTCAAACTCACCCAGGTGGCGTAAACGTGAGTGGCGACCGTCTGCACCCACTGTCAGTATTGCCCGGACTTCATGCCAACCACCCCCTCCCCGATAGCGAACACCTTGAATTACGCCATTTTCGGCAATTAATTCTTGCACATTCGCACCCATTACCAGATGGAAACTAGGATATTTTTGTGCTTCTTGGGTGATGAACTCCAGAAATTTCACCTGGGGAAGCATCGTAATGTAGGGGTAGCGGGTTTTTAAGTGACTAAAATCTGCCAAAGTGACAGTATCTTGAGGTGTTTTAAACCTAATTTGGCGCATTTTGGCATGGGGGAGTTCTAGTAAGCGATCGCTAAGTCCCAATTCTTCCATAATTTCCATCACTGATGGATGAATCGTATCACCGCGAAAATCGCGATCGAAGTCTTTGTGTGCTTCCAGCAGCATCACCGAAATGCCTTGACGTGCTAACAACAGCGCCAAAACTGCTCCGGCTGGCCCCCCACCCACAATGCAACAATCTGTGGTTTGTACGTCTACAATGTCATGGACAGGGTTAATATTTGGATCTGAGGAAAGATTTTGAGGTAGATCGGTAGTCATAACAACACCTCCTGACAGCCCTAAAACCTAGCGTAGTTTGCTTTTGATGGTGCAAACTATTTTGTTAACTTTTCGTATTTACAGAGAACGTGTATTATGGGCGCTAAACTGTCATTAGTCAGTCGTAATTATCCTCCAATTCCCAATTCCCAATCAAATAATTAGTTGTGTCCCAAGTTATTTTAGAAAACGTTTATAAAAGTTTTTCCTCACGTAAAGGTGAAGGTGTTACCTCACAAAACCAATCTTCCCCCACGCCTGGGGAGAAAACTGATGCAGCGCAAGAACGTGCGGGAAGTGTTAACGTCTTGCGACGGATTAACCTGACGATCGCAGATGGCGAGTTTATGGTGCTGGTAGGCCCTTCTGGTTGTGGGAAAAGTACCTTGCTACGGTTAATCGCTGGGTTAGAAACGATGACTGGCGGTAATATCTGGGTAGGCGATCGCTTAATCAATGATCTACCACCAAAAGAACGCGATATCGCAATGGTGTTTCAAAATTACGCCCTCTATCCCCACATGACGGTGTATGACAACATCGCTTTTGGACTGCGCCGTAGGGGAAGCAGGGGAGCCGAGGAGCAGGGGAGCAAAGGAGAAAATACTCCCTATCTTCGGACGTGGGCAGAAAATCTCTTCGTGGGGGCGACAAGAAAGTTACCTAAAGGATTGCGCTACACTTCTGAGAAAGAACGGGCGGTGGATCAGCAGGTACGTAGTGTTGCCCAACTGTTACAAATTGAAACATTGCTGAATCGCTTACCCAAACAGCTATCTGGGGGACAAAGACAACGGGTTGCATTGGGAAGAGCGATCGCGCGTGACCCCCAAGTGTTTTTAATGGATGAGCCGCTTTCTAACTTAGATGCCAAACTACGGGCGGAAACCCGCGCTCAAATTGTCAAATTGCAGCGCCAACTTGGGACAACGACAATTTACGTTACCCACGATCAAACAGAAGCGATGACAATGGGCGATCGCATTGCAATTATGTCTGAGGGTAAAATTCAGCAAGTTGCTTCTCCCCTAGAACTTTACAACCGTCCTGCCAACCTTTTTGTCGCAGAGTTCATTGGTTCACCACCGATGAATTTTATTCCTGTGGAATTTCATGCCCCGCAGTTAATTACGCATTCCCAGTTGCGTTTCACCCTTCCAGAAGTGTGGGGAAAAGCTTTACAAAAGTACGATGGGAAAACTCTAATTTTAGGCATTCGTCCAGAACACTTGAACTTGAGTATGCCAGCCACCAAAAATCTACCAGTGCAAGTAGATTTGGTAGAGAATCTCGGCAACGATTCCTTTCTCGCTGTTAAGATTGCCGAACCGGGATTTCAACCTGCTACTACAGCCAAATCCCTACAAGTGCGAATCCCACCAGATCGTCTTGTACAACCTGGTGAGCAACTATGGTTATCTCTAACTCCAGAGAAAATTCACTTTTTTGACCCGGAAACCCAGTTAGCAATATTTCCTTAAAAGTAACCGTGTCTAATTGTTAATCAAAATCTGTCGGTAAGTCTGGTTGGCGATAATGTTGAAAAAGCCGCGTAATTTGTGCTGGTGTCACCCGTCCCAGAGAAAGTTCTGGTAACGCATTTTCAGAGAAAAAACCTACATCTTCAGTTTCAATACTTGATGATGGAGAACCACCGATAAGTTCACATTTAAAAAACAGTTTATAGACATAAAAAGGTAACGGTGGATGTCCCTGTTTGTTTCTGTCATAAACTGCTAGTAATTTAATAGCGCGTGCTTGATATCCAGATTCTTCATATACTTCTTTCACAACTACTTCACTGGGTGACTCGCCAACATCAGCCCATCCACCAGGTAAACTCCAGCAACCGTCAGCTTTTTCTTTGACTAACAATATAGTATTTTCGTAAAAAATCGCTGCCCGCACGTCAACTTTGGGAGTTGCATATCCGAGTTCATGGCTAAATAAATCGAGGACATAGCTGTGTTCTACGTTCGAGTAAGTCGCCATGATTTCTGTGGCGATCGCTCGTAATTGTTTATAGCGTTCAATATCAAAAGGCCCTTCAGAATAGGTTAGACCATTTTGAGCGATCGCTTGTAACTTTTGCGCCCATTCCAGCCATTTAGTTTCCATATTTAGGGATTGGGGATCGGGTACTGAGGATTGGGCATTGGGAAGAGGACTTGGGGACAAGGAGAATTGGGGACAAGGGGAAAGACTTGTTTCAAGTTCTCACCTCTTGTCCCCTTGTCCCCTTGTCCCCATTTTTTACTTACGCATCATCTAAAGCTGCAATTCCAGGCAATACTTTGCCTTCAAGCAACTCCAAGCTAGCGCCGCCGCCGGTGGAAATGTGGCTCATTTGGTCTGCTAAACCAACCTTTTCCACAGCCGCTACTGAATCACCACCACCAATGATGGTTGTTGTACCAGTTTTACCGATTTCAGCGAGGGTATGAGCGATCGCTTCCGTACCTGCCGCAAACTTATCAAACTCAAATACACCCATTGGCCCGTTCCAAATTACCGTTTTGGTATCTGCAAGGGCTTCTTGGAAAAATTTCACCGAGTCTGGCCCAATATCCAAACCCATCCAACCATCGGGGATATTCTCAATGCTAACGGTTTGAGAATTGGCATCAGGGGCAAAGTTATCTGCCAATACCACATCTGTAGGCAGCAATAAAGCAACACCCCGTTCTTTAGCCTTAGCTTCCAAAGACTTCGCTAGTTCTAACTTGTCTTCTTCTACCAACGACTTACCGACATTCAAACCACGGGCTTTATAGAAGGTGAAAATCATCCCACCGCCGATGATCAGCTTGTCGCACTTCTCCAACAGGGTTTCAATTACGCCAATTTTGCTGGAAACTTTGGAACCGCCAATAATTGCCGCCAAAGGACGTTGGGGATTTTCAATAGCGTTTTGCAGATATTGCAATTCCTTCTCAACCAAATATCCAGCCACAGAAGGGCTAAGGAATTTCGTCACACCTTCAGTAGAAGCATGGGCGCGGTGTGCAGTACCAAAAGCATCATTTACATAAAAGTCAGCATTAGCTGCCAATTTTTTCGCAAATTCTGGGTCGTTTTTCTCTTCTTCTTTGTAAAAACGGACATTTTCTAGTAATAGCACTTGGCCATTTTGCAAAGCGGCAACTTTTGCTGCAACTTCATCGCCAATAGAGTCATCAGTTTTAATGACTTCTTGCCCCAGTAACTCAGAGAGACGCTTGGCAACGGGAGTTAGGCGTAATTTGTCATCCACACCCTTGGGACGGCCAAAATGACTTGCGAGAATGACTTTAGCACCCTTCTGCGTTAAATCTTGGATGGTTGGGAGAGCGGCGCGAATGCGAGTATCGTCGGTAATGTTGCCTTGATCGTCCACAGGCACGTTAAAGTCAACCCGCACTAAGGCACGTTTCCCAGATATATCAGCTGAAGATAAACTTGCTAAACTTTTTTTGGACACACCAAACTCTCCTGATTGCCTTTTTGTTATTGTTTTGAAAGTAGAACCATCAAGATTTTACCGGAGTCAGGGGTACCCAAGTGACAGAGATATTTAAGACAGTACTATTTCCTATCGATCAAAGCCGGGAAACGCGGGAAGCTGCTGATGTTGTTACCAACGTAGTCAAAAAGTACAGCAGTCGCTTGGTGCTGCTGTCTGTGGTAGAAGAACCGCCTCCAGATGCTCCAGATGCGCCTAGTGCAGATCCGATGGTTTCACCAGAAGTAGTTGCAAAACTGCTAGAAAATGCCCAATCTTTATTTTCTGGGCAAGGAATTCAATCCGAAATTCTGGAAAGGCAAGGTAAACCAGCCTTTACTATCTGCGATGTCGCTGATGAAATTGGGGCTGATTTAATTATTATGGGCTGCCGAGGGCTAGGCTTAACTGAAGAGGGAGCGGATGATAGTGTGACCACTCGCGTGATTAACCTTTCCCCTTGTCCAGTGCTGATTGTGCCTTAGTAGTGAGTGGTCAGTGTTGAGGAGGCAATAGACTTCTCCAGAAATTAATTATGCGTTATCCAGAACCTTTGTAGAGACGTAGCAGTGCTACGTCTCTACATTTTTTTCGGAAAAGTCTAATGACAAACAGAAAATTCTGAGCGTCGGAAGTCGGCGCTCAGAACTTTGGAAATAAACTTTCCATGTTTACATACTTTACCTAAGAGCTTAAAAGCGATAGTTGCGATCGCGTACCCACATACTAACTGGAACTGCCTTACCCTGTGGATCTACTTTCGCTTTCACCACAATGGGGGGTACTTGTCCTCTGCGGGCGCGTTGGGTTCGCAAATCGTTGCTAATCTGCTGGCGTTGGTTTTCTGGGATGTAATAGGTTTCCAAACCGTAGTTAACGGAACCATCCTGATAAACACCTCTTAAGGCTACCTGATTGGCTCTTAGAGATGTTGGGCGATCGCTACTGACTCGTAACGGTCTCCAAGCTCTAGGAACACCATTACCATAGGATAGTTGCTCTTGCAAAGTCACATAGATATTGGTTCCTTCAGGCAATCTTCTACCGCTTCCACGACCTTTGCTGACTAATGTTTGCCAACCAGGTAATCTCCTCAAATTTGCGGGACGGGATATGTTGTAATCTAGCGCTAAGGTATTACCGTCTAGTACATTGTTTGGGTCTACAGGTACGGTTTGCAAAATCACCGTTTTACCTGTCACATCTGTATAAACGGCTTGGGCTGGTACTGCCATAATTAACCCTGTTTGCAGCGCCAGGGGAGCTAGTAACCGCCAAAAAGGTAAGGGCTTATTCGATTTTTGTTCAGTAGCAATCAAGTAATCCCGAAAAGTCACCTTACTGGAGAACTCGGCTTCGGGAGACAAGGTTTTATTTTTAGATTCAGAAGAACTATTAGTCATGAGCGTAGTCCTAAAAAGCAGAGGAATTGAGGAGGTCAAAAGTAACGAGATTAGGACTAACGCAGAGAAACTTTAAAAATTTTGACGCACAGAGATAGAGATGTTGATGATGGGGAAATTCCTGAATTCTGTTAGCGTTGCGGGGCGTTTAGCCCATGCTGAATTTGTACTACTTTTTACTTGCAGAGCTACCACCAGGTAAACGGCGTTCAAACCAGAGTCCAGCGCTAATTAAAGCGGAACCGCACAAGATAAAGACTAGAGACTTGAAAAGTAAGTCGGTGTCGTACTCTTGCACGCGACTGATAATTTGCAGTGTCACTAACAGCATACCGCCCCAAAAGGAACTTCTGTTGCTTAATTTCAATCCTTCTTGAATTAGTCCCCATGCTAATGTTGCTAGAAGTACATTGAAAATAAAAACACCAAGTTCATCAATCCGACTGATAGTTTGATGCCAAAAAGGTACTATGGCAATAAAGGCAAGAAAAGTACCAATAACAGCAGTTGTGAAAATCACTTCGCGGCGCGGAGGATTATTTCTTTGACGCAGTAGAAATAACCATTGCAATACCGCCAAGCCACTGAGAATCCCCAAATCGATGATCGGCAGAGACTGGAACAAGTTAGTCAAGTTCGTTGGCTGATTATAACCATAATTTGCAGATTCCCAAACCCAACGAAAAGACAGAACGTAAAACACACCACCAAAGCTAACCAACGCTAAATTACGTGCCAGAGATTGAAACAACCTGTAATTTATGGTTGGAAACAGCAGATCGTCATAACTCCAGAATAATGCAGGTGGGAGTGCAAAAGCAAAAGATGCCACCCAAGGCGCTATATCAGCATAATTCAGCAGTGGCAGAGGATTAAGGTTAGCTTGTAATGAACTAGCGAAAACAAAGGCTGCTAGACCAAAAATCCAGCGCGATCGGCAGAAGTAGGCTAAGGGGACAAATACCAGCCATGCCAACAAAGGCAAATGCTGCACCACTAACCGCGACCAAGTTAACTCTCCTGTTGCGTACCATAAGTCTTCTAATCCCGTCCAATACCCGATTTCCACGAGGACAATTGACAGAATTCCTAAAGAATTTATGGACAAACTGAAGGCCATCACCACAACACCCAACCCCCAGGCGAGAAAAAGTTGGGAAGTTGAACCGGCGATATTGAACATCTGAGCCATCAGCAGTATATTTGCGCCGAAAATGAAGGCGCTTAAAATGAGCAACCCTTCTCCCAGTAAGCGTTTACTTTTTTGCGGCTTCTTTCCTTCAGGTGTTATCCAATTGTAAAAACCGGTAATAGCGATCGCAAAAAACAAACTCATCATGAGAATAAATTTGACTTCCCGCGAACCTCCCTGCCAGTTTCCTGATACAAAGGTAATTATGCCTAAGCATAAAAGGATGCTGCCTACAGCGATCGCGATCGCTTTATTGCGATCGCGTACAGCAGCTTCCAGGTTTTTAAATTGATAACGTTCTGCTATTTGCTCATACAGCGAAGAACTAATTAATCCTTCATCCCTCCATAGTTGTGCTTCTTTGCGTAACTTTTGCGGAAAACTATCTAAGAACATGACCTTCTCCGGTGCAGTGGGGTAGCTTGGCCATTGCGTTCTGAATGGCGGTCATTATATTTTGAGTATGAAGCCAAAAGGCTTGATTACATTGTTCTTGTGTAACAGTTTGATTTGGATTTTGATACAACCTAATTCGTAATTAAGAAGCGTCATCTTTCATATTGATTTCCACACAATTGCATCTCTACTCTGATTTGTGAAAAATTTTATTATTTATATATCCAGATGGAAAAACCTTCTAATTTATTACTTAAAGTCTCACGGCGTTTGTTCACTAATCTAGATGAGCAAGAAAAATTTATTGAGGCTTTAATGAATCCTCAGCCTTTTTCACCCAGTATTCTTTGGTGTAAAGAAAAGCCAGATATTTCACCTTTAGCAGTAGAAACACCAACCTATTGGCAACCACAATTTACTGACCGTTTATCCTTGGGAGAAAAGCCTGGTCAGCATCCCTTGCATCAACAAGGATATTTCTATTGTTTAGATTTCTCTTCAATATTTGCAGCTACTACTTTGTTAGCAATTCCTCAGTCAGTGCGTTTAGTTTTTGATATGTGTGCCGCACCAGGAGGTAAAAGTATCTTTGCTTGGAAAGCTTTGCAACCTGAATTGCTCATCAGTAATGAAGTAATTGGTAAACGTCTAGGGATGCTAATTTCTAATTTGAAACGTTGCCAGATTAGCCCTAGTGCAATAGTTAATAGAGATTCGAGTATATTTGCCGAAATGTTTCCCTATTTTAGCAACCTAGTAATAGTAGATGCTCCTTGTACTGGGCAATCTTTACTGGCTAAAGGTGAAAAAGCACCCGGATGTTTTCACCCAACTGCTATTAACAAGAGTGCAAATCGGCAAAAGCGAATTATAGCTAACTCTGCTAAACTTGTTTCACCACAAGGTTATTTAGCTTATATGACTTGCACATATTCACCCGAAGAGAATGAGCAAGTTTGCGAATGGTTTTTGGAACGCTTTCCCCAGTTTCAAGCGATGGAAATTAGTAATTTAACTAAATATCAGTCGCATTTAACTACAATACCTTGTTATCGGATGTTTCCTCAAGATAGGTTAGGTGCTGGTGCGTTTACAGTTCTATTTAAAAATACTAATGAAAATCAAGATGAGCAGAAAGAAGTAGATTTAAATGCAATATCTTCGCTATATATCTACCAAAATCTGAAAAAGTCAAGTTAATTATATTGGTGGTATATCTTCTGGCATTAAACCAGAAGATGTGATGTTTGTAAGAGGGCTGCATTTGTCAATCAGCCATCAGGAGTACACTTTTTAAGTGAGTTGACTTTATATTAAGACCATAGATATTGCAATTCTTATATAGATGCAAAACGTGGTGTATACAAAACATTTTTCATCTACCCAACCTCAACCCAACCCTTTAAAAACTTCATAATCTCGTTCCCAGTTCTAACTAGGAATGCAACTAGGAAGCTCCGCCTCTAGTCTAAGCGGCAGAGTTAAATAAGTGGGCATGAATAGTTAAAGGTTTTTAGTCAGGGCTAAAGCCGCTTACTAAGAGCCAATTTACTTGATTTTATATTCCTTAACATAGTTTGATGTATTCTTGCCCACAAACAAGATGACGAAATTAATAAAAAACTTTCAATAATTAACTCTTATGGATAATAAAATTTTTTTAACCTCATCCTAACCTAAATTTAACCAAAACTTATCCGGTATCAGCGTTAGACTTTTTGAAATAACCATTATACAAAAAAGCTAAACCGTACAGGATGTAAATTACATGGGTCGAAAAGTCAGCAAAGTGTTTAAACAGTCTGGGGTGATTCCTTATAGAGTGAACAATGGCAAAGTTGAAATCTTGCTAATCACGACCCGTAACTTCCAACACTGGGTGATTCCAAAAGGAGATATTCCTAATGGCATGAGTCCGCCCGCTTCAGCAGCCAAAGAAGCTTGGGAAGAAGCAGGGGTAATTGGGCAGGTAGACACCAATGAACTGGGCACTTATAAGTACCGCAAAGGAGGCAAAAGTTATCGTGTCAAGATGTATTTGTTACCAGTTGAGATGCTGAGTGAAGATTATCCAGAAGCAAGTAAAAGAAAACGGCAGTGGGTAGAAGTAACTACAGCTATCAGGTGGGTTAAGTTTAGTTCACTCAAACGAATTCTTAAAGGTTTTTTCCAGGTTAAATCTCACTTTTGTGCATTTCAAGATACTAGTCATATATAGAAATACATACTAAATTAGTATAATTAAATACGCCAAAAGCCCTAGTTCGTAGTCAGCAATTCATCGTTAATAGCAAGTTTTACTAGAACTAAAGTCCTTACTACAAACTTTAATTTATTTACACCTAGCTACTTATTGAGAAGCCATCGAAGCAACATAAGCGACTTTCAATAAGTAGCTAAATATTTAAAACAACTGCACTTGCTAATCAAAATAAGTAAATATTAGATGTAAGGTATCACCTATGTTTACATCAATTTGATGGGTATGGGTCTATGTATTGAGTAAGCTTATCCATTCTAAATCCACAGTAAAGCTACCCAAGTTTTTATACCGACAATCCCATCAGCTTGCAATTTCTTAGATGTTTGGAAACTAACAATTGCATTCTTAACTGACTCAGAAAACTTTCCATCAATGGCATCAGTATATAATCCAATATCTTTTAATTGCTGTTGTAATTGTTTGACCCTTAGCCCAGAATCTCCTAGCTGTAAACCATTAAATCTATTCAAATCGGCTCGACCACTAACACCAGCGACACCAGAGATATCACCTTCATATTGATGGATTAGGTATTGTCCTTGCCAAGCACCAGGAATACTTGGGTTCTGCGTTCCGTAGTGGGCAATCCATAACGGATAACTCGCAAAATCAGATGGATTGCCAAGTTCTTGCCAGAAACTAGGGAAGGTATAAATAATTGGTTTAATTGCTTTTTTCGTTTGTTGTAAAAGGGCTTTTTCCACCTCTGCTAACCACAGTTTAGCTGCACTAATTACAGCTTGGCTATTTACTTTGTCAGTTACCTCGACATCCAGAACTGGTGGTAAGTCTCCTGGTTCTAATTTCCCCAAGATTTTTAAGAATTCCTGCGCTTGCTGAACTGGGTCAGATGTATGGGGATGAAAGAAATGATAAGCACCCCGAATAATACCAACCGTTTTCATAGTCTGCCAATGATGAGCAAAAGCAGAGTCTTTAATACTAACTCCTTCTGTGGCTTTGACAAACGCAAAGGTTTTACCAGAGTTTTTTACAGCCGTCCAATCTACTCTGCCATCTTGATCGGCAACATCAATTCCTAGCATAAAATCCTTAACCTTTTTGAACAGTACAATACTGGACTTATCAGAGGCTCTAATCAAATTTATGCTATTTTTAGATTTTTTAGTAAATTACATAAATTTACAAGACTGCTCGTACTGGGGTCACTCTGACTTTGCCTGTACAAGGCTTGATTTCTTCTGTGACGGTAAGGTGCTGGTAAGCATTCGGAGGTGTGATTTCAATCTTATTAGAAATTGGGCAGTTTTTCTGGGGCGAACTAATGTGATTGTATGCTACTTGAAATGAGGCTTGTTTTCCAGGAGCTAGAGTTACTTGTTGTCGAGGTTGCTGACTCGAAAAGTAAGTGTCTTTGGAGCGAATAACTTTAATTCCCTGCAAAGGTCGATCTTTTGCATCCAGTAGTGCCAATCCCGGATAACCGTAGAGGGTGCAAGGGGATGAGGCGTTATTGGTGAAGGCATAGGTGAGGGCAACATTCCCAACGCCAGCATCTTCGGAGACTCGGCGCACTGACAATTGGCTAGTTTCACAGCGCGTCGGATTCTTAGAAATAGTGGGTTCAGGGGTAGAACTGTCTGTAGTTTTTGCAGCCGGTGTAGGTTTTGAGGTCAACACAGTTGCCTTTGTAGGCTGTTCAGTGATTGTTGGTAAGGCTTGTGGCTGTTTTGTAACAGAGGGAGAACTGACACAGCCTGTTGTCACCGCAGTCAGGAGTAACAACATAGTGCTTTCCATAATTAGAATTCGCATATCTCTTTTTTTGTAATGAACTACTTACACTGATGCTTTAAATACAGTGTAAGTTTCCCATTTCACAAGGGATTGCTTTGTTGTGGGTTTGGTCTTACATCCCCTTTTTTGGCGAACTTCCCCGTTCCACAAGTTAAGTATTCAACCGAATTAAATATTATCTGTTGCTTCAATCAAAGCACTACGAATTCCTGTTTCACTCATCGAATGTCCGGCATCAGAAACCACTATAAATTCTGCTTCTGGCCAAGCTCGATGTAATTCCCAAGCTGATATCATTGGGCAGACTACATCATAGCGTCCTTGAACAATTACAGCCGGAATATGGCGGATACGGTCTACATTTAAGAGTAATTGATCTTCTGTTTCAAGAAAGCCCTTATTCATAAAGTAATGGCATTCAATACGTGCGAAAGCTGAAGCAAATTCGCTCTCGCCAAACTTTTGCATGAGTTCTGGGTCTAAAAAAAGTCTACTGGTACTCGCTTCCCAAATTGACCAAGCACGCGCCGCTGCTAATTGAATTTCTAAATCGGGACTGGTCAAGCGTCTGTAATATGCTGCGATCATATCATCACGTTCTGCGATCGCAATTGGTTCGACATAAGCTTCCCAAGCATCAGGGAAAATATAGCTAGCGCCCTCTTGGTAAAACCATCGCAACTCTTTTTGCCTCAGCATAAAAATACCACGGAGAATTAATGCCGTGCAGCGAGAAGGATGGGTTTGGCTGTAGGCTAATGATAAAGTGCTACCCCAACTACCACCGAAAACCGCCCACTTTTCTATACCTAAATGTTGGCGTAGTTTTTCGATATCACTGACTAAATCCCAAGTGGTGTTTTCTCGTAATTCAGCATGGGGCTTACTTTGACCACAACCACGCTGGTCAAACATCACTATCCGCCATTTTTCTGGGTGGAAATATTGTCGATAAAAAGGTGGACATCCACCACCAGGCCCACCATGCAGCAAAACGATGGGTTGACCTTGGGGGTTTCCTGACTCTTCAAAATGAATGGTATGTAGGTTGGAAACCTGTAAACTACCTTGTCGGTAAGGCTCGATCGCTGGGTAAAGTTCTCGCATTTTAGAAATTTTATCAGTAATGTTGTCATAAACCGCAGAGTCATAGAGAAGCCAGTGCGCCCCAATACTGCTCGGTTAACCATTTTTAACTCGGCATTGGGTTTGGGGAAAAGGTTAAAGGGTAAAGGTTAAAGGTTTTTCTTTCCCCTTCCCCTTAACCGACAAGTATTGCAGTGCGCCCTTGCGGTTCCCCAACTCATAGCGTTCCCACAGGGTAGCAACGGGCGCAGCGCTGATAAAAATTAAGATATTTTACGAGTCACCTTGAAAAGGCTACTCCTAAAAATATCTTGATTTGCTCAGGAGCTTTGATTATTCTCAATCCAAAATCCAAAATTATTATGAGAGGTCGTAAGTAAATGCCGTGGTTTGTCAAAATTGAAGAAGGGAAAGTCGATAAACCTACCTTTGACCAATATGTACCTGCTCACAAAGCCTACATCCAGGACTTGATTGCTAAAGGACACAAAGCACGAACAGGCTATTGGGCAGAACAAAGAGGCGGAATGTTACTGTTTGAGGCAGCCTCTAAGGAGGAAGCAGAAGCAATTGTCGCTGATGACCCGTTGGTAAAACACGGTTGCGTCAACTATCAACTTTACGAATGGCGAATTGTTATGGAATAACACACACTTACTGGTTTTTCATGTTATGCTTTTAGAAGACCTGGATCTATGCGATTGCAACACCCAAATCTTGTCAGAACCGGAAGGTAGCAGCAACACGGGAGGCTTGTAATAGGCGTAGTCTCCGGGTCGCCCTATTTTTAGGAGCGGTCAGCAACAATGGCTGGTTTTGGAGATATTGTTCAAAAAGCTTTTTACCTCGGTGTTGGATTAGCTTCTTACGCAGGTGAGAAAGCAGGGGGGAAATTAGCCCAAGTGCGATCGCAAGTCCAAAAACTGGCAGATGAAATGGTGGCAAAGGGCGAAATGAACACAGAAGAAGCCCGCCGCTTTGTGGAAGAAATGATGAAGCAAGCCCAACAAGCCCAACCATCTGCTGAAACCTCCGAGAAAACACCTCCTTCGGAACCTCGCCGCATTGAAATTTTAGAGGAAGATGAAGAACCAACGGTGAAAGAGGGATCAAGTGATGAGAATGTGGATAAATTGCGTCAAGAAGTGCTAGACCTGCAAAACGAGTTAAAACGATTGCAACGCGATTAATAAAAAGTATTTTGTACTCGATATAACTGGCAATAAGTGGCACTTTGACATGGCACTTCATATAGAAACTTGATAAGATACATTGCCTAGTGTGTATTGTAGTGCTTCCACCCAGATAACACAAAGCGTCCTGTTTATAGCCTGCAAAGGTGTCAAGTTTATGGAACAGTGGCAAAAGGATTTAGCAGAAATCGTTGAAACAGTTGCTGATGAAGTAGAGCGTTTCTTCCTGGGAATGAGTGAAATGGTTGACGCTTTTTTTGAGCTAACGGAAGAAATTACTGAGCAAGTCCCTAATATTGTTACTGAAGTCGATCAGTATTTACAGGATTTAGCTGAACCAATGTTTGAGGCTTACTGGGAACTGGAAGACATGGTAGCAGATGTAGATCCAGGTTTTCCTTATTCAGTTGAACCTACAGCTGAAAAAAATCCTGCCTGCATCGGTTGTACTCATTACCACGGTCAAGTTTATAGTGGTAATTTGTTAGTTTGTGCTATGCATCCCCACGGTTGTGAAGATGAGAATTGTCCAGACTGGGAGAAGGAAGAGTATTGAGGGGGGAGCAGAGACGCGAAAAATCTTTGTCTGTACAAAATTAATAAAAAGACGTAAAGATAATTAAAATAACCAATGACAAATGACAAATGACAACTGACAAATTCCCTGAAATGAAGTATGGTGAACGCGATATTGCGGAAGGTAAATTAATTACCTTTCCAAATCCGCGTGTGGGGAGACGATATGACATTAATATTACTTTGCCGGAATTTACTTGTAAATGTCCGTTTTCCGGCTATCCTGACTTTGCGACAATTTACGTTACATATATACCTGATGAACGGGTAGTAGAATTGAAGGCGCTTAAACTTTACATTAACAGTTACCGCGATCGCTATATTTCCCACGAAGAATCTGCCAACCAAATTTTGGATGATTTTGTGGCTGCTTGTGACCCGTTAGAAGCCACTGTGAAAGCAGATTTTACGCCTCGTGGCAATGTACATACTGTGGTTGAAGTGCGTCATCACAAATACCCATCATAAAAATTTTGGGTATTGCTAAATGGGGATGTAGAGACGTTGCAATGCAACGTCTCTACAAGGATTCTGAAATTACGCAAAATTATTTTTCATACCCCAACTAGCAACGCAAATTTTGGTTTGTAGCGAACACGAACATTTTTACTCAGGTTGATTAAGCAGTTATTTTGCAATTCTGTTTGCAGCAGATTGTACTTGAAGTACAACTTTTTTAGATAAAGGAATATATCCAAGTTCCAAACTGGATTTTTGCCCCTCAATCAAAGCCCAATCAATAAATTTTTTTAGCGCTTTACCTTTGACTCGGTTTGGATATTCCTGATAAGTTAAAACCCAGCTATAAGTAACGATGGGATAAGACTGGGAACCTGTAGGATCGTTGATAAAAGCAATCAAGTTATCGGCGGGTAACTTCACTGACTCCAAGGTTTGAGCTACAGATTCTGGTGTCGGCGTAATATAATTACCAAATTTATTTTCCAAAGCAGCCACAGGAAGTTTATTTTGTTTGGCGTAGACGTATTCTACATAGCCAATAGCTCCTGGGATCTGTTGAACTAAGGCAGTAACACCTTCGTTACCCTTTCCACCAATTCCCACTGGCCATGCGACAGCTTTACCTGCTGCAACTTTGCTGTTCCATTCTGGACTTATAGCACTTAGATGTTGCGTCAACACACTTGTAGTTCCACTACCATCAGTGCGGTGTACAACCTGAATTGGTAAATTGGGCAAATTTACGCCTGGGTTAGCTACAGCTATTCTCGGATGATTCCAATTCGTAATTTTTCCGAGAAAGATATCTACATAAACTTGGCGTGATAGCTTTAAACCATTTGGCAGATTGACTGGAGGTGACTGGGGGGTGGACGCGAGATTGTAAGCTAGCACTATGGAACCAGCAGTCATGGGTAAAGCAACCACTCCCCTTTTTATCTTAGCTGCTTGTTCATTTGTAATTCCCACATCACTAGCTGCAAAGTCTACAGTACCTTCAATCAGCTGTTGCACTCCAGCGCTGCTTCCTATAGCTTGATAGTTAATTTCCACATTGGGATTTTGCTGGTTGTAATCTGAAAGCCAGCGTTCATACAAAGGCGCAGGAAAACTTGCCCCAGCACCAACGAGAGAAACGTGCTTGATTTTTTTATTATCGGTAGTACAAGAAGCGATACTCAACAATATAGCGATTACGGGTAGTAGGCAAACCCGTCGTTTAGATTGAAGTTGAGCAGATATACAAAACTTTAGTTCCAATGCTTAATAATTTTCCAATCTGTAGCTGTGTAGGTGTAATTAATTGTAAAACGAGAAAAATACGTTTCAAATACAAAGGTACGCAAAGTTTTCAGTTATGCTATGCGTACCTTTGCATTTAAACTTCAATAGCCGTCTCTTTTTCCTCAATTTTTGGCTCTGAACTAAGCCGATCTAAAATTTCTAAAACCTCTTGTTCAAAAGCAACTTGGGCGCGATTAGTTTTGCCACCAACATATAAGAGATCGCCTTTTTGCAATGCCCATATTTGTGAATGAGAAAAGTAACTCATCACCACACCCAACATTAGTAAACCAAATCCTGAGTAAACAATTGGTATGCCTGGATCGGCTTTAATTTGTAAGCCAGTGCTGCCAATAATATCCAAAATTTTCAACTTTACGCCATTGACTTCGGTTGACATCCCAGCGCGGACAGTATCAACTAATTTACCCTTGGGATCATAAATTAATACCATCCCTTGTAAGTCTTTGGCTAGTAAAGAAACACCTTCACTCAAATCCGGTTTAGTAGGAACCCACGTACCCCAAATGCGCCCTTGCCCTTTGGTGTTCAATAGCGCCATTGGTAATTGAAAAATCGGGCTGTTGTTAAATTGGACGCGAACACCTGCAATTCCCCAATCGGTTTGGTAGAAGGTTATGCCCCGATAGCGCAGAGGCTCGTTAACAAAAATCTTTTTGTGGTCAACTTCCTCTCCCTGCTTATTTAAGACAGACATATCGGAATAAAATTGATCGATGCCGCCAGATGGAGTGTAGTCAATCCAAAAACGATTGACGCGCACAGACCAATCTTTTGAGACTTGGGCAGCTAAAGGGCCAGCATCGACAATATTTGTGACTTGAAATGTATCGCCACTGGCAATCATTTCCTGTGCCATAAACCCAGTCATCGCCCCCCAAATTCCCCCTATTAGAATAGCGACGATGCCAATATGAACGATAATTGGGCCGATGCGTCCGACTATTCCTTTGCGGGCATAAAGGATATTTTCTTTTTCTTGATCTGGAAAAATTTTATAGCGGCGTTTCTGTAATAGTTGGCTGAGAGAATTTAGAGAACCATTATCTAGTTCTGCACTTAAAGCTAATTTTTGAAATTGCCGTGGTTCTTCGTAATATTTCCAGCGCTGGGCAGCTTTTAAGGCTGGTAACTGACGGGTAAAAGAACAAGCTGTTAAGCTAGTGCCGAATAAAATCAGTAATGCGAGAAACCACCAGGTACGATATACATGGTCTAATCCAACTACCTGAATTACCTTCCAAGTTAAGAAACCAAATAAAGCGGGATGTTCTGGGTAGTTGCTCTGGTAAAATGCGGGTGACTGACCTTGCTCAATTACAGTACCAGTGGAGCTAAAGATTGCAATCAATAGCAGTAGTGCGATCGCTAGTCGTAAGTTAGTCAGTACGGGCAAAAGCTCTTGCCGTAAGAACTTGCCAGGTATTGCCCACCATTTTAATTCTTTGGACGCTGAATCTTCTAAAGTCATTACGTGTAAAATCTAACAAAGTATTGATCTTAAAAACTGCCAAGGGGAATCCGAGAAATTAAGGAAAATACACCGAATCCTACCAACAGCGCCCCGCTAACTGGGTTAATCCAACCAGACCAGCGACGCAATTCTAGTAATTTTTTAATTGAAGCTGTAAAAGTACCCGCCAAAATCAATGGTGCTACATAACCGGCTGTGTAAGAGAGTAGCAAAACAGCACCTAAAATTAAGTCTTGTGTATTCGCAATCCAACCCAGTAAACTGGCTAAAACAGGCGTGCTACAAGGAGATGCAACTAAGCCAAAAGTCAGCCCCAGTAAATAAGAACGCAATCCTGTCGGTAAATCTTGCGAAATCCAATTCGTTTCGCCCAAAGATGGAAATTGCAGAGGTAGTGCTTCTAGTAAGTTCAGCCCCATGAGAATGGCGATAATGCTGACGATAATCGGCAAACCAATTCCCACTTGTCCATAGACTTTTCCTACCAAAGCTGCTACTATACCCATCCCTGCTAATGTAGTTGCTAACCCTAAAGCAAACCAAGTTGATTGGGCAGCTGCTTGCAAGCGGTTTTTGGCTTCATAACCGCCGATGTAACCAATGGTAATTGGCAGCATAGAAAGCATACAGGGTGTAAGACTGGTGAGCAAGCCAGCACCAAAGATGATACCAACACTGACTACGCTAAGGTGTGCCAGTTGGTTAGAAACGAGGCTGTTGGCAAATTGTTCTAGTTGGTAAATTTGGGTTTGCAGGTTATCAAACATGGGGAGTTTCTGAGCGGGAAATGCTTACTCTGCTTGAATTGTAGCTTATTTTTGTCTGTAGAGTCAGCAGAAGTGATTATCTCAAGCTGATATTATCTAAATTTCATCTGCCCAAAGAAATGTATCTAAAATACAATTAAGCTCGAATTATCTCGGAAGAAGCACGGCTGGAGCATTTAGCATGATGATTGCATTACCCGGATTTAAAATTGTCACTTTGTTAAAAGCAGGGGTAAAAGCAGTCATATACCGTGGAATCAAGGTTAAAGACCAGTGTCCGGTAATTATCAAAGGATTGCGTCCAGAACAGTGTACACCCAATAATATTGAACAACTCAAACATGAGTATGCGATCGCTCAAAGGTTAAATATCGCCGCCGCAGTCAAGGTATATGCCTTAGAGATGCACCAGGGAATCCCTTATTTGATTATGGAGGATTTTGAGGCGCGATCGCTCGATCAATTGCTAGACCAATTTCAAGACCCTGTTTCATTCTTAAAAATTGCTATTGAAATTACCAGCAAACTGGCACAAATTCACACTTATAACATTGTCCACAAGGATATTAAGCCGCAAAATATCTTAGTTAATCTCGACACCAGTCAGGTTAAAATCGCCGATTTTGGAATTGCTGCTTTTATTCCATATCAGCAGCAAATAGTTAGCAGTTCCAGTCGCATTGAAGGCAGTTTACCTTATCTTGCACCTGAACAAACCGGACGGATGAATCGAGGAATTGACCATCGTAGCGATTTGTATTCACTGGGAGTCACCTTTTATGAGATGCTGACAGGTCAGCTACCATTTCAAGGCAAAGATCCATTAGAGTGGGTGCATTGTCATATTGCCCAATCTCCGCCATCTCCGAAAAAGCTCAACTATGATATTCCCCAAATGCTCTGTGACATCATTATCAAATTGTTGTCTAAGGTTGCAGAACAGAGATATCAAAGTGCTTTAGGTTTGCAATTTGATCTGGAACAATGCTTAAAGCAATTGGAGACAACAGGAGAAATTCAATCCTTTGTTTTAGGTGAGCAAGATATCTCAGAGCGCTTTCAAATTCCCCAAAAATTATATGGGCGAGAACAAGAACTTGCCAAGCTTCTCCAAGCATTTGAGCGAGTTGTTAGCGAAGGAAAACCAGAAATTGTCCTCGTCTCTGGCTATGCTGGAATTGGTAAATCTTCTTTAGTTAAGGAGATTCACAAGCCGATTGTGCGAGAACGTGGAGTTTTTATCTCTGGTAAATTTGATCAGTACAAACGAGATATTCCTTACTCCACGATTGTTCAAGCTTTTCAAACACTTGTTAGACAAATTTTAACTGAGCCAGAAGAGCAACTTGCCAATTGGAAAAAGCGAATACAAGCAGCATTAGGGAACAATGGTAGATTAATCACCGATGTAATTCCAGAAGTTGAATTAATCGTTGGCGAACAGCCACCCATACCAGAGTTGGGGCCTGCTGAATCTCAAAATCGATTTAATTTAGTGTTTCAGAATTTTATCAGCGTATTTTCGCAAAGGGAGCATCCACTCACTGTTTTTTTAGATGATATGCAGTGGGCAGACAGTGCTACTTTAAATTTAATTCAAACCGTCATTACTGCGTCTAGTATCCATTATCTCTGCTTTATTTTAGCCTATCGAGATAATGAAGTAGATGTTGTGCATCCCTTTAGTTTAATGATGGAGAAGATTTGCCAGCAGGGAGTAAGAAAAACTGAAATTATTCTTACTCCCTTAAATCTTGTTTATGTAAATCAATTGATTGCTGATACATTGCATAGTTCAGCAGAACGAGTAGAATCTCTTACTCAATTGATTATCCAAAAAACTGATGGTAATCCTTTCTTTGTCAATGAATTTCTGAAAACACTGCATCAAGAAAATCTGCTGATTTTTGACCCCCAATATCGGATTTGGCAATGGGATCTAGCTCAGATTGAAGCCCAAGGTATTACAGATAATATTGTCAGCTTGATGATTGGGCGGATGCAAAAGCTACCAGCCGCAACTCAAGAAGTGCTTAAATTAGCCTCCTGTATTGGTAATCGCTTTGATCTAGAAGTTTTAGCGATCGTTGGTGAACAATCTATTCAAGAAACAGCAAATGCCCTTGTTGAAGCAATTTTAAGAGGATTAATTATCCCCATAGAGTCAGATGAAACTGTCGATCAAAACTATCGTTTCTATCATGACCGAGTTCAACAAGCTGCATACGCCTTAATTGCTGATGAATCAAAGTCGGTAGTTCATCTGAAGATTGGGCGACTTTTGCTGAAAAACTTTAATCAGGAACAAGTAAACGAGCAAATTTTTGATTTAGTCAATCAACTGAATCTCGCGGTTAATCTGATTATTGAACAGACAGAAAAAGATGAATTGGCAAGATTGAATTTAATCGCTGCTAAGAAAGCAAAAGCATCTACAGCTTACACTCCTGCTAAAAGACTTTTTAGCGTTGCCATGAATCTTTTAGCTGATAATGCCTGGATAGAACAATATGAACAAACATTTACTTTATTTAGAGAACTAGCTGAGTGTGAATTTTTAACCGGAAATTTAGAACAAGCGGAACAATTATTTGAGTTATTATTGCTCAAAGCAGAATCTCATGTAGACAAATCTAATATTTACATACTGCAAATCAGACTCTATCAAGTTGCGGGTAGATATGAAAAGGCGCTGACATTGGGATTAGAAGCTTTAAAACTTTTTGAGGTGACATTACCTGATTCAAATGAGGAAGTGCAAGCTGCGATCGCAATTGAAAGAAACCAGATATCAACTAATATAGATAACAGACAAGTCTCTGATTTAATTAATGCTTTAGTAATCGAAGACCTCAATATTAAAACAGTAATTAGTTTGTTGACGACTTTGGGCCCACCTACTTATCTTGGTAGACCTCATCTCTTTCCTTTAGTCGTACTTAAAGCAGTTAACTATTCCCTCAAGTTTGGGAATACGGAAGATTCCTGTTTTGCTTACAGTATGTACGCCATGTTATTGGTTTCTATCTTCCATGATATTCCTACAGGCTACGCATTTTCTAAGATGACAATTCAATTGAATGAAAAGTTTCACGATTTGAAACTTAGAGGAGTTGTTCTACACATTCATGGAAGTCATATCAACGTTTGGCGTAATCACATTGCTACCGATATTCCATTTTTAGAGCAGGGATTTATCGGTTGTGTGGAAGCTGGTGATGTGACGATGGCAAACTACAATGGTTATCAAGGATCGTGGCAAATTATCCAGTTAGGTTTTCCACTTGCAGAAACATACAAATCGCTAGAAAAATATACTGCATTCGCCCGCCAGTCTAAACATGAGGCTGTCTATCAGATAATCAGACTACAGCAGATGTTGCTGATGAATCTACGCGGACTCACTCACCAAACTTTGACTCTAAGTAACGATGAATTTGATGAATCCTACGCTTTATCTATTATTACAGATGCAGGTTTTGTCAGTGGAATTATTTTTTATTACATTATTAAATTAATTATCTTTTTTACTTATAGACAGTATACAGATGCACTATATTGTGCATTAAAATTATCTAAATTTCCCGTTGCGACACTGGCATTACCCATTGAAACAGATTATATTTTATATTATTCACTGACTTTAACGGCTCTTTATACCACCGTATCTTTTCTAGAGCAAGAACAGTTTTTGCTAACTCTAGAATCTCATCAGCAACAATTGCAATATTGGGCTTACCACTGCCCTGAAAACTTCTTACACAAGTCTCAGTTAGTCGCTGCTGAAATAGCTCGAATTCAAGGTCGAGACTTGGAAGCAATGCGCTTGTATGAGCAATCAATTGCTTCAGCCCGTGAGCAGGGATTTATGCAATATGAAGCTTTGGCTAATGAGCTAGGCGCTAAGTTTTACTTTGAGCGAGAGTTTGAATTAATTGCCAAAACTTACTTACAAGAAGCTAAAAATTCATATCTGCGCTGGGAGGCATCTGCTAAAGTTAAGCACCTCGAAGAATTCTACCCTCAGTTATTGCCACAACAACAGCTTACTTCTAACGGAACATTTATCACCACAGGTGAGCATTTAGACTTTTTATCAGTAGTTAAAGCCTCTCAAAGCATATCTAGTGAAATTGTTTTTTCGCGGTTGTTGAAGACATTAATGCAGATTGTCATCGAGCAAGCAGGGGCCGAAATCGGTTATTTGTTGCTTGGAAATGAGCAAAATATGGTAACAGAAGTAGAAGCTAAGGTTAATTCCCAGGCTGAAAAACTCAATGTTTCTCGACCCGTATTTGATGGCGAAATTTCACAAGTTATTCCGCAATCAATGCTGAATTATGTTCAGCGAACTCAAGAAACAGTGATTTTGCAAAATGCTACTGAGCAAAATATGTTTTCTGGAGATGAGTATGTAATCCAAAAACAACCCAAATCAGTACTTTGTTTACCGATCGCGCGTCAGTCAAAATTACTTGGTATTTTATATTTAGAAAACAATCTTATCCCCAGCGCCTTTACACAGGAAAAACTTTCCGTACTGGATATTTTGACAGTTCAAATTGCTATTTCTTTAGAAAATGCTCGTCTTTATCAAGGTCTAGAAAAAAGCCAAGAACAGCTTAACCTGGCATTGAAATCCGGCAAAATTGGTGTTTGGTGTTGGGACATCGCCAATGATTTGTTTGACTGGGATGAACAGATTTATCAACTATTTGGGTTAACACCTGAAACTTTTCTTCCAACTTCTAAAGCAATTTTAGCTCGTCTGCATCCAGATGATAGCCCATTGCTGGCTCAATCGTTGAGTCGAGCAATTAATGAAGGCGTAGAGCATGATTTCGAATATCGAATTATTTGGGATGACGGCAGTATCCGCTACCTAGCCTGCCGGGGAAAAGCCTTTTTCAACGAAGCAGGTAAAGCCACACACATGAGTGGTGTGGTGCTTGATATCACAGATCGCAAACAAGCTGAAGCCGAACGTATCCAACTAATTCAAGAGCAAACCGCCCGTTTAGAAGCAGAAGCCGATCAGCAACGAGCGGCATTTTTAGCTCAAGTCAGTGCAACCCTCGCTTCTTCCCTCGATTACGAAAGCACGCTAGCAAGTGTGGCAAACTTAGTTGTGCCTTACTTCGCCGATTGGTGCAGCGTTGATCTGCTACAAGACAACCAATCAATTAATCGGGTAGCAGTTGCTCACCGAGATCCAGAGAAAGTTAAACTCGGTTGGCAACTTCATCAGCATTATCCGAGAAAGTTGGATGAACCGGGAGGTGTGCCTAAAGTACTGCGTACAGGAATTCCTGAAATGGTAACTGAAATCTCAGATGCACTATTAGCAAAAGGCATCCAAGATGCAGAACATCTAAGGATTATACGTGAAATCGGTTTAAAGTCCTGTATAATGTTACCCTTGACGGCACGTGAAAGAATTTTTGGTGCAATTTCCTTTTTTACAGCAGAATCAGAACGTCGTTACAGCACGGCTGACTTGTCACTAGCTGAAGATATTACCCATCGAGCGGCGATCGCCATTGATAATGCCCGCCTTTACCAAGAAGCACAGCAAGCACAAAAAACCGCAGAGCAAGCCCTAGAGCGCATTGCCCGTCTCCAATCCATCACGGCTGCCCTTTCAGAATCGTTGACACCAGCCCAAGTATCTGAAGTCATTGTAGAGCAAAGCATGGCTGCCTTAAAAGCCAGTTCAGCCCTCGTTGCCTTACTGAATGAAAACAAAACTGAACTAGAAATTGTGCGTGCGGTTGGCTATAACCAAGAGTTGGTAGACGCTTGGCGGCTTTTTCCTATTGATTCACCTTCACCTTTAGCCGAAGCTGTGCGGACTGGACAACCTGCTTGGGCGGAATCGAAACAAAACAGAATAGCTCGTTACCCTCATCTAGCTGAAGCTTACGCCCAATATGATATTGATGCCTGGATTTCTATTCCATTGATGGTAGAGGGTTCAGCAGTTGGAGGAATCACTTTAGGATTTATTCAACTTCAAGAACTTAGTGAAGAAGATCAAGCGTTTATCTTGGCTGTTGCTCAACAATGCGCCCAAGCGATCGCTCGCGCCCACCTTTATGAAGCCGAACGAACGGCGCGAAACGCCGCAGAATCAGCAAACCGCATCAAAGATGAATTTTTAGCTGTGCTATCCCATGAACTGAGAACCCCGCTTAACCCCATTCTTGGATGGACAAAACTGATGCGGAGTCGCAAACTTGACCAAGCAACAAGCGATCGCGCCCTCGAAACCATTGAGCGCAACGCCAAGTTACAAACCCAATTAATTGAAGATTTGCTTGATGTCTCCCGCATCCTTCAGGGTAAACTTAACCTCAACTTCGGCCCCATTAATTTGGTATCAGTCATTGAAGCTGCGATCGAAACAGTGCGTTTATCAGCACAGGCTAAATCCATTGAGATTCAGACAATTCTTGAATCTGGTGTCGGGCAAGTTTTAGGTGATGGCAATCGATTGCAACAAGTCATTTGGAATATTCTTTCCAATGCCATTAAGTTTACTCCTAGTGGAGGACAGGTAAAAATTAAATTAGGGCAGGTTGGCTCACAGGTACAAATCTGCGTAACTGACACAGGGAAAGGGATTGCACCTGAGTTCTTACCTTATGTCTTTGATTATTTCCGTCAAGCAGATGGGGCCACAACTCGAAAATTTGGCGGTTTAGGTTTAGGATTAGCGATCGTCCGGCATCTTGTAGAACTTCATGGGGGAACTGTGCAAGTAGAAAGCTTGGGTGAAGAAAAAGGAGCAACTTTCACCGTCCGACTTCCATGTTTACAGGATGAAAGTAAAGGAATCAAAGATAAAATAAATACCTCCTCACTGCTGCCAGATCAGTCCTTACCTTTATCTGGCTTAAAGATTCTAGTAGTGGATGATGATGCAGATATGCGAGAGTTTTTGCCTTTCATGCTGGAGCAATATGGTGCAACGGTGACAGCTGTAGCCTCAGCCATTGCAGCTTTAACTGCACTGAGTCAGTCTCAGCCAAATTTGATTATTAGCGATATTGGGATGCCAGAGATGGATGGTTATATGCTGATGCGACAGATCAGGAGTCTAAAACCAGAGAAAGGTGGGACAATTCCCGCGATCGCTTTAACTGCCTATGCTGGAGAGATGGATTATCAGCAAGCGATCGCTGCTGGATTTCAACAGCATATTTCCAAACCTGTAGATCCAGAAGAATTGGTAAAGGCGATCGGATCATTAATTAAAAGTTTGTAGCGAAGCGGCTCTAGTAGTCTGTCCCATTAAATTTGAGGGGTAAATACGCTTGTAGTGAGGACTTTAGTCCTCAAATATTCAAGCACTAAAGTGCTTACTACAAACTTAGCAAAATTATTGCGATAGACCACTAGCCCTACTTTGTTTGCGTAGCATCTCGGAGAGAAGTCTGGATCTGCTCACTATGGGATGCAGATAATATTGTTTTATCGTTTAAATCAGGGGTCTGACCCTCTATTCATCATCTGTATGCGTCAGTAGGAAGGGGTTCTGGTCAAAATATGGTTGTTAGTAATCAACTTCCACCCTTATTCACAGGATGACGCTAGCTAAACAAGCGATTAAACTATGGATAATATCAAGGCTATTGTTGCTTTTAGCACAACTTACATAAATTTCATCGCATTCTTAAATTTAAAATCTCATCCTGCTATATAAAATATCAGTTATGTCAGTGTATCAAGGAAGTTATGGGGAAACCACCGATTTGATTATTGGTGTTCACAACCAAGAAAACCTCGAATTACCAACAAATTCTGCTCCTGTCGGCGCTCTTGCCACAAGAAAAGGAAATTTTTCTACGTTTCTTGCTCCCCTGACTCAGGATACTTTTAAGCAGGTCGTTCAGGATGTCGAGCAAAAATTACAGATTGTCCATCAAACCCTATCAATGCTGGATTCTCAGGGGTTTGAAACTCTTCTGCAAGAAATGTTGCATTCGATTACCCTGAAAACTGGGGAATTACTGGGAGCAGACCGGACAACGATATTTTTATTGGATGAAGAAAAACAAGAACTCTGGTCGATTTTAGCTGAGGGGGAAGGCGATCGCTCTTTAGAAATTCGTATCCCCGCCAATAAAGGCATTGCTGGGGAAGTCGCTACTTTCAAACAAGTTATCAATATTCCCTTTGATTTTTATAACGATCCGCGATCGCATTTTGCCCAAGAACAAGAAAAAAGAACTGGCTACCGCACCTACACCATGTTGGCTTTGCCACTCTTAAATGAACATGGGCAGTTAGTTGCAGTAGTACAATTACTGAATAAATTAAAATCTGGCAATAATCACGCCGCTCCCCTTGCAGAGCGCGTTGATACCAAAGGTTTTCTCTCTGCTGACGAACAATTATTTCAAGAATTTGCCCCTTCAATTCGCCTAATTTTAGAATCCTCGCGCTCTTTTTATGTCGCCACCCAAAAACAAAGAGCAGTGGCGGCGCTAATGAAGGCCATCAAGTCTCTCTCTCAAAGCAGTCTCGACTTAGAAGACACCCTGAAGCGGGTGATGGATGAAGCCAAGGAACTGATGAATGCCGATCGCAGTACACTATGGTTAATAGATCACGAGCGCGATCAATTATGGACGAAAATCACTCAGGATGATGGTTCAACTAAAGAATTACGAGTCCCTGTAGGTAAAGGCTTTGCGGGTATAGTAGCGGCTTCTGGCAAAAAACTGAATATTGCCTTTGATTTGTACGACGATCCTGATTCTGATACAGCCAAACTACTCGACCAGCAAAATGGCTATCGTACCTGTAGCTTACTTTGTATGCCAGTATTCAACGCCGATCAACAACTGATTGGCGTTACCCAACTCGTAAATAAAAAGAAAACTGGTGATTTTCCCGCTTATAATCCAGCTGATTGGCCCAAAGCTCCCGACTGCTTCCAAGCTAGCTTTGACCGCAACGATGAAGAATTTATGGAAGCTTTTAATATTCAAGCCGGAGTAGCGCTGCAAAATGCCCAGTTGTTTGCCACAGTCAAGCAACAAGAACAAATGCAACGAGATATTCTGCGTAGTCTTTCCAATGGAGTGGTTTCCACTGATAAAACTGGATTAATTATCGCCGCTAATGAAAGTGCCCAACGTTTGCTAGGACTGGGAGTAGATGAACGTTTAGAAGGTAAATTAGTTAATGATGTCATTGGTATCAAAGAAGGTGACTTTAGCAAGTGGTACCAAGATGCTTTACATGCAGTTGACTTAAAAGGCCGCCAGCAGTATTACCCCGATCGCACACTCCTAACTACTGGTACAGAGCAGCACAGTATTAATTTATCCATTAACACAATTGCCGATGCCAGCGACCACGAGCAAGTCCGGGGGGCGCTAGTGGTGATGGAAGATATCAGTGATGAGAAGCGGCTCAAGAGTACGATGTACCGCTACATGACCCAGGAATTAGCCGAAGAATTGCTGAAATTAGATGATGCTAAACTAGGAGGCGATCGCAAAGAAGTTTCGATTTTATTTTCTGATATTCGCGGCTACACCACTTTAACGGAAAACTTGGAAGCAGAAGAAGTGGTAAGTATGCTCAATGAATATTTTGAATCAATGGTGGAGGCAGTCTTTAAACATAAAGGCACTCTTGACAAATACATCGGCGATGCGATTATGGCTGTGTTTGGTTCTCCTCTGGCATTAGAAGAACACGCTTGGATGGCAGTGCAAACATCCTTAGAAATGCGCGTTCGCCTGCACGAATTTAATCAACGTCGCTATGTAGATGATAAGCCCAGAATTAAAATCGGCATTGGTATCAACTCAGATACCGTAATTAGTGGGAATATTGGCTCTAGTAAACGGATGGAATTTACCGCCATTGGTGATGGCGTTAATCTTGGCTCTCGATTAGAAAGCGTCAGCAAACAATATGGTTGCGACATTATTATTAGCCATAACACTTTTAAACCCTGCCAAGATAATATTTGGGCTAGGGAACTAGATTACATTCGTGTCAAAGGCAGAAATGAGCCAGTAGCCATCTATGAATTACTCGGTTTGCGTTCCAACCCGATTGAAAGCGAAAAATTGCAAGTGATTGAGCATTATCACAAAGGACGCGAGTATTATCTCAAACGCGATTTTAACCGTGCTAGGGCTGAATTTGCCCTAGTTTTAGCAGCAGATAACCAGGACAAAGCTGCTATGTTGCATCTTTTACGTTGTCAACATTGGTTACAATCACCTCCAACAGAGTCAGATTGGGATGAAGGTGTCTGGACATTTCAAGAAAAATAAGTAACTTTGCTAAATCGAACCACTAATTATCATCTTTCTCGTTTCCGGCTTATCAGAAAAATGGGTTTAAAACCCCGTGTTTCCAGCACGGCTTTAAAGTAATGAGTAATAAGTGGATGAAAAATGGGTATTTACTCATTACTTGTTACTTATTACTCATTACTCCTTCTTAAGAGTGCGTACCCTTCGGGAACGCCAAGGGCGAACACGGCGGTGAGGATGTCAACGCTGGAAACTTAAGACAAATTGGGTATTTATTAAGAAGTAAAATCTATTTAAATTATTTTTTAAAATATCTTAATATTTCTCAATTAAGTTTAAAAAATCTTGGGGTTGGATTAAGAATCAATTAAGATAAGTCACTTTGTAAAGGTTAGTTGATATTTCTTGTCAAACTGCTGATGAAGTTAGAAACTAAGAAATACAACACACGCAATTATTTTATGACTGCTATTTCTAGCCTTGAATTCAAACGACCAATTTGGCAAACCGCTATAATATTGACTTTGGGCTTTTGGCTCAGTGCTAGTTTAGTTTTAGACTGGGTAATTATGCCTAGCCTTTATCTTTCTGGCATGATGAGTCAAGCTGGTTTTACAACAGCAGGCTATACGATTTTTTGGAACTTCAATCGGATGGAATTATTGTCTGCTGCTGTAGTATTGACAGGGGCATTAGCCTTGGGTAAAACCCAATATCACTGGCGCATTGGCAGTATTATTTTATCTGGACTGCTGCTAACTATAGCTGTGCTTGACACTTATTTCTTAACTCCGCAAATGTGCGCCATAGGAGTTCAGCTAAACCTATTTGAAGCAGCAGCAGCTATTCCATCGACAATGAATTTATTACACGGTAGTTATTGGGTACTGGAAGTAGTTAAGTTAGTGGCTGGTGGTACACTTTTAAGCTGGTGCTGGCGGGAGCAATTTTAAGTAGATGGAGAATTATAACGGTGAGAATATTTACTTATAAATCTCACACCAAAGACGCAAAGAAATTCTTTGCGTCTTTTTGCTACATATACTTTATGGGTTAATGAATGCAATGTTTACAACGGGCTACGCCTACGCGGGCAATTTTATATTTATATTGGTGACTTTTAAAGCTTGAGATTCTTCGGTTAAATTGCTATTATAAAATGATTCATTTATCTATTAAGTGTAATTAAATAAGCAAGCGAAATTATCTTTTACTGTACATTTTCAGCCCTCCCGGATATTAGAGCAAAAAAATACTAAAAGATAATATTAATTAGTTTTCATGGTTACTTTACTGATTTATCATAAAGTTTAGATATTTCTTCTAACTTTTTTTGAAAATTATAGTAATCTAAATTTTAGTGAGTACGTTACTTGTTATCTACCATCTAGCTAGGAAATAGCTATTTTGCAGGTATGTACTACTAATCAAGAATTTCGCTGTAAGTTCTTGAATTTGTCACTTCAAATTGTGCCGGGTGAATATTTTGCCCCAAACAACATTAGAACCAGTTTCCAGTACTTATGAAGAGATTCCCTTCTACTGGTTTGGTCGCCGGTGCATCTCACCACACACCATTATGGCGACAATTGCCAGTTAACTCATCCTTGGTCGGAGGTTTCCCATTCTTGTTGTGCAATTGATAGTTTTGCCCAGTCCCAACACTAAGAGTTGCTCTACAAGCTCAAGACCTAAGTAAGATATTGGGCTTTTTGAATGCTTAGTTTTTAATAATACTTTTTCTCTTGATGAAGTTTCCCTCAAGAATAAACTTCTAGTAAAAGTACCTGACAACTTTAGTTATGGCAACCAAAACATTGCTATTAAATCCATAAAAGCCTTGATAGAGGAGCTTTTTCGTCTACAGCACTGGAGATTTTGATTGTTCCAGACTTAAGTATGAGAGGCAAAAAAAACTTTTCTAAGAGAACTAAAGTATCTGCAATTTTAGGCTACTAGATACGGATAACAATGATACTTTTGTGACTGATGGGCGAGAGCCAATAGTCTATCTGTTGCACTTGAGTTACTGTTAGATTGGCTAGATTAGCAAAAGATACAGAAAACCAATCTAGTTTTTGAAATACTATATCCTGGCAACCAGTCGGGCCATTTTGCTATTGGGCAATAATATGGATTGGTTTAGTTGTAATTCGTGCTTTCTAGCTTAACAGAGATTGGTTAATTAAGAGTTGGGGGGTGTGGAATCTCTGTACTAACTCAAATGTGACCGCTATATTTATCTGATAGTGCTTCCAACCAAGTCGCAGTGAATTCCGAAAAGGTAATTCACTAATTTCGCCTGCAATGTTAATTTTATTCCAGAGCTATCCCAATGAAGACACTTCCAATTAATAGATACAGATTTTTTCAAAAGCTCCAGCCTTTATCTTTGTTGAAAAAAATCACTGGTAAGTCTGTTACTGGTTGTTTGCAGGTATTTAGCACATCAGGCTCTTGGTCAATATATGTAGATGAAGGTAAACTAATTTATGCCTGCTACTCAGAGAAAATGTTTGAGCCACTTTACAGAAATTTGCAACGCTTGAGTCAGCAAATTTCTACTCTCCCTCGTGAAATTCACGAACAGTTACGGGCGATATTTGAAACTGGGATTGAAAATCAGGCAATACCGAACCCAGATTATTTGGCTATTTGTTGGTTAGTTAATCAGAAATATATCAGTCCCTTTCAAGCGGCGATGCTGATAGAACAGTTGGCGCTAGAAGTTCTGGAGTCATTTCTGAACTTAGAAGAGGGGAGTTATGAATTTATTCCTGAAAGCTTTCTAGATGATATGCCAAAGTTTTGTCATCTGAATCTCCGCTTACTGGTTGAACGATGTCAAACGCCCCAAAGCGTTGGCGTAGCCTCTCCTAGAGAAGCAGCCAATCGTCAGACTTCGCCAAGTTCTCAATCACACCCGTCAGAATTGTTCAAAATCAATGAGCTAAAATCTAAGAACAAAAGTAGACCAAACTCTTTTAGAACAAACGGCTATAGACCACCAGTTTACTCTATTAATACTAATGAACATAGGGGTCAGCGAACTACCGAACCTCCTGTTGACAAAAAAATTTACACAATCTTTTGTATTGATGACAGCCCTACAGTATTAAATACTATTCAAAGTTATTTAGATGAGCAAACTTTTTGTGTTGTGGGAGTTACCGATTCTTTAAAAGCTTTAATGCAGATTGTTCACACAAAACCTGACATTATTTTATTGGATATTTCGATGCCTAATTTAGACGGATATGAACTCTGTTCTTTGCTGCGTAAACACTCACATTTTAAAAATACACCTGTAATTATGGTGTCAGAAAAAGTAGGATTTATAGATAGAGCTAAAGCTAAGATGGTCAAAGCATCAGGCTATTTAACTAAGCCTTTTACACAAGGAGATTTACTAAAAGTAATCTTTAAACATATTATTTAATTTTCTAATATAATAAATAACTGCACTTAATCAATATATTTTTTTGAGATTTAAGGTTGAGCATTATTTGGATGGCTAGTATTCTAGTTATATAAGATTGTCTGATTTAATTTAAATTAATAATTATTTCAACTATAAGAATTACCATTCTATTAAGATAATGAATACTAAATAAGCTATATAAATTAATTTTCATGAGTGGAAAATCACTCAATACGAATATTTTCTGGTAGAATTAACGACTTTAGTGGGTCTGAGTAATTGGTATCTCCCTTAGTATTTCTAAAAGCGATCGCTCCAAAACTTCGCTGACAACTTTATTACCTTGCAAATTGAGGTGAATGTGATCGTGATACAAACCTTGCGGGTTGTTGGTTGAATTGAATATCGGTAAAAAGTCTACATAGTTAATTTGCTGGGCTTTAGTAAAATCGCTCAAGCGTTGGCGGGCTTTAATTTCGTAATCGCGGGGGCCTGGTTCAGCAATTTCTCGCAGTAAGGGAGTCATAACTAATAAAAATTGGCTGTTGCTTTGGCGAGCCAAGGTTTGTATTTTGCCGATCGCTTCCAAATTAATCCCCACGCGATCGCCTGCTTCATTTTGCACCGCTTTCATTTCAGGAATTGGCTTCTGCTTGACGATATAACGTTGCCACACTTCCGCTAACGCTAGGGGAGGTTTACTATCGGGATAGTTGCGATCGCGTCCTACCGGTAAAGAAGTGGGAGGAGTAGCAAACAAATCATCGGTATTAATTAATAAAACTACTGCTTGCGCGTTGAAATGGCTAAACTTCTCTAAATAGGCTAACTCGTTCCTTGGCCCCCAAGAGTTAGCTGAAGCATTCAGCACCTCCACTTCCTGATAATTACGATGAGTGGATGATGCTAAACAACGCATCATGATCGCCGATATGGTATTAGTCTGATCTGTCCACCAACCACCATTCGCAATAGAATCTCCTAACAGTAAAACTCGCAGCGTAGAAGGCGCGGGTGTTTTATTTATCGCACTACCTCGCATAGAATACTCATTAATTTCAATGCGATTACCAAAACGACGGGTACGCTGGTTAGGAGCCAATAAATAGCCAATCTGCTCATCACCAATGTAAATTAGGGGATTACCAAAGCCAAAGAGCGATCGCAGTCCGATCTCGACTATCATAAATAATCCCAGAACTACCGCCAAAATTACGATCAGCACCACTTTCACCTACCCGCACCCTTTAATACCGTGTTGTTTCTCAACGATACTAACTGACACATTCGGCATTGGAAAGAGGCACAGGGGTGAGGTGTAGAAGGCAAAACTTTCTTTGCTCCCCTGATTTCATCCACTCTCCTAGCATCTGAATTAAGGGGATTAATATGTATTGAAATCTGTTTATAAGCTTTAAAAACAGCAATTATATGGCTATTAACTGTTTACCTAATAGTTTGTCAAACTTTGTCTACTTTTGTGTAAGAGTATAGCAGTGTTTTCTAGTGATATAATTTTATATTACCAGTATTACTATGACTACAATTTTTATCATTTTATCAATTAATTAATTTCGCAAATTTTTTTCGGGGGTAAGGTAGGATGATCAAAATAGCCACACGTAAATATTTAGGCAAACAAAATGTCTATGACATTGGAGTTGAGCGTGACCATAATTTTGCACTCAAAAATGGTTTTATAGCTTCTAATTGTTTCAATAAATCCCATTCGACCGCCTATGCTTATGTAACTTATCAGACAGCATATTTAAAAGCTAATTATCCATTGGAATATATGGCGGCCCTGTTAACGGCTAACAGTGGCGATACCGATAAGGTACAGAGATATATTACTAACTGTACAAACATGGGTATTCCCATAGATCCGCCAGACATTAATCGTTCTGGTGTTGATTTTACGCCGACATTGGGAAAGATTCTGTTTGGCTTTTCGGCGGTGCGTAACGTGGGACAGAATGCGATCGCCTGTATTTTAGAAGCGAGAAATGAGACAGGAGAGTTTAAATCTCTCGCTGATTTTTGCGATCGCGTAGATTTACGTGCTGTTAATCGTCGGACTCTGGAATCGCTGATTTACTGTGGAGCCTTTGACAAAATTGAATCCAACCGCCAACAGTTAATTAACGACTCAGAACTAGTGTATGATTGGGCACAATCTCGCGCCAAAGACAGAGCCAGTGGACAAGGGAATCTCTTTGACTTATTAGGCGATGGATTTTCTTCTACTCAGAATAAAAGAGCAAATAATGCCTTTGAAACTGCTCCTAAATCTAAACCTGTGACCGATTTACCCCCACAGAAAAAGTTGCAGATGGAGAAAGAATTATTAGGTTTTTATGTATCAGATCATCCACTGAAATCCTTACGACAAATAGCACCACTTTTAACTCCAATTAACCTTTCGCAATTGGGAGAGCAAAGGGAAGACACAAGGCTTTGTGCAGTTGTGATGTTAAATAACGTCAAAAAAGTGGTGACAAAAAAAGGCGATCAGATGGCAATTTTGCAAATAGAAGACCTAACCACACAATCAGAAGCTGTAGTTTTTCCTAAAACTTATGAACGCATTAGTTCCTTACTTCAAGTTGACACAAGATTGATTATTTGGGGGAAGGTAGACCGACGCGACGAGCAAACTCAATTTATTGTTGAAGATGCAGAACCAGTGGAAACAGTACAAATGGTAATGGTAGAGTTAAATCCCCAGCAAGCAGGTGATATGGAAAAACTACATCTCTTGAAAACAATTTTGCAAGAACATTCAGTAGACAAAGAAAAGGCAAAAATGCCAGTTATTGGAATTATCCAAACTGAAAAGTCTCGGAAACTTGTTCGCTTGGGTTGGCAATTTTCCGTACAAGATTCAAGAATAACCGTCCAAGCTTTGCAAAATGCTAGTTTTCCTGCTCATATCAAATCGCTCACTGGTAGCTAATACCAGAAGTGAAAAATCCACCAATACTGAAAAGCATCTGAAAAATTAGTTTTATTGAACTGTCAACAGTAAATTGCCTTAAGTATTCAGGGTTAAAAGCGTTTTTTTAGTTACTTATGCGGATGATAATTTCCTTGAGGGAGTGGTATCTTTTTATGCTAATACCCTTAAGGCTGCGACCGGGGGAAGGAGTTAAAACTTGATGAGTGTAAATGAACTACATAAATTTGTTTCGTACTGTAAAAGGATTCAACCCCAAACTCACGAGGACATTCAAAAGTTTTTTGAAGGAGTGATCTTATTTCCTTATGATAAGGAACTTCTACTGCAAGCTTATTTATTTCTGAATATTAAAGAGTTGTTTCCCTCGTGCGCTGAATTGCTGTTATTTGAAAAATCTCCAATTTCAGATTATACAGATTTAGGAAAGTGTGATTTTGTCTACCTAACTTTTAAAGGTAGCCTGTATTTAATTGAAACTAAGTTTATTGATACGGAAGCAACAGGAGCTACAGAAAGAAAAAGAAGAAATAAACACAGAAATAAGGTATTTGAGCAAGTTATTACTTTAAAAGGCCGATTTAGTGAATATTGGAATATGAGGCTAGAACAATTAGAGTGTGGGGTTTTCACAACAGATCCAGAAGTTGCTTGGCGAGGAAATGGTGTGAACGTCACATCTAAATCAATATCTATAGATCAGCTCGAAAAATGGCGAAGAAGTTATCACACTAGTGAAAGATTTTTATCTCATCAAGATGCGCCAAAATTTGAGGGGAAGGTTAATTTGAAAAGTTAAGACTTGACTGAAGAGACAAGATATGAAGCAAAAATCCTATTGGATTTTAGCCATAGAAGTGTTAAATCGCATAAGCTAAGTAGTCAGACAGAATTAATTACCCAATGTCATTGCAAAGAGAAGCGAAGGCTCACAATGACTATAAATATTTTTGTCCGACTACTTATCGGTTAAATCTGCCAGATAGCTAAGAGTAATTTCACCTTTGTCAAATCATCAGCAACCATAGCCCGGAAAACGTGTCAGATTACTTGAATAAGTACCAAAAGTCTGACAGGAAGATACTAATGAGAATTTGGGCTACTACTGCTGTGCTAGCTTCCTCTTGGCTAATATCTGGGGTTATATGTTCTGAGCCAATCAACGCTACTTCTGTTTTGGTAGAAAATGCCATATCATCCCCTGCGCCAACAAATACAAAACAGATTACTGTTAGCAAAGCTGAGTTTGGGCTGAAGAGAGTTGACTCCAAAGGTAACGTTACCATTTTCCAGACAACAAGAGTACCACTTCAGCAGGGAAACGCCTACGGATGGCGGATTAAACTCAAAGACTACCAAGGTGAAGTAAAATGGCGCGAAGTATTGCGTTTACCAAAACCTCCAGAAACTTGGGGAACAGATCGCGGTGAAGACTTCTCAATGTCACCAGATGGGATGACATCTGTGACACGGCGTACACAGTCGGCTCCAGAGGGTGTAATTGAGAATTTTTGGACGATTACCCCTGGCGATCCGGTTGGTAAGCATAGGATAGAAGTCTATATTGATGACCGTTTGATTAGTACTTTCGATTTTGAAATTATCCCAGTGAAGTAAATGTAAGCTTTTCCACATTTAACTTGCATAAGTGGGGCGCTCATGTTGCCAATCCCACAGAGTTTGATTTAATTCGATTATGTGAATTAAGTGTTTTTCAGCTAAAAAGAAGAGGCTTGCTCTGAGAGGATGTTTTAAAAATCCTCTTATCGGTATCAAAAGTTCTAGATCCCTCTAAATCCCCCTTAAAAAGCAATACAGTTCAGTTAAGCATTTCTTTCTTCTCTTTGCGTCCTACCCTGCGGGAAGCCACTTCGTGTCTATGCGTCCTTCTCTAACGAGACGCTGCGCGATGGCGGTTCGTTAAAAAAATTGACTTTGACAAAGAGCTTTAGCCTTAACTGAACCGTATTGCCTTAAAAAGGGGGGCTTTGATTCCCGTTCCACCCTAACTCTAGGGCTGAAGCCCTGACTCTAGGGCTGAAGCCCTGACTACAAACCTTTAAACCAATAATTGATATTTCTCTTGAGCTAAATTGTAAAGAGGTCGCCAAACTAAACGATTGGTCAACACCACTAATAGAGACATAATCACTGTCGAAGCTAATAATAGTGAGAAATTGCCTGTCGCTGTGGCGTGAGAAATTGTTGCCCCTAATCCAGAAGTACTAATTACTCGCCCTTGAAATGTAACATACTCACTGACGATACTGGCATTCCAAGCGCCACCAACGGCGGTAATAATTCCTGTAATTAGGTAGGGGAAAATTGCAGGTAAAATTAAGGTTCGCCAACGTTGTAAACGTGAGAGTTTATACACCGAAGCTGCTTCGATCAGGTCTGAGGGAATCGACTGTGCCCCAGCAATAACATTAAAGAGGATATACCACATTGTTCCTAGCATCATCAGAGCGATCGCACCAATCTGCAAACCGCCGGCGATGCGGGTTAAACCTAGCAGCAGCACTGGAAATAAGGCTGTTGCTGGCACAGAAGCGGCGATTTGTACCAATGGTTGCAATACTTGAGCCAACCGTCGATTACGACCAATTGCTACTCCCACAGGTACAGTCCACAACAATGATAATATCAAAGCAATTATCACTCGCAATGCCGTTAACATAGCGCCCTTTATTACCTGTTGCCAATCATCCCAGCCTAGAGTCCGTAATAGTAGCACGGCTTCCCAAGTACCCCACAGGACAATTAAGCTGAAGCCACTAACAAATATCCAATTTAAAAAACTCGGCAAGTTGAGGTTGCCTTTGGCATTTATAGGTACTGAACGCACGGGAAACGACCGAATTAAACTGTCGTCTAAGGCTGTTTGTAATGGCTGAAAAACGCGATCGCTAATTGCGCGTAAAGTAGGCGATCGCCTGAAAGTATCCAATATCCAAGATTGGGGTGCATTTTCAGTTTCAATCATCTCTAACTTAAATCTTTCTGCCCAAGCAATCAGTGGCCGCCACACAAAAAAATCAGTTGCCACAATGATCGCAATCAGTAACCCCAAGCCCCAAAATATCGCTTTAAAGTCTCCTTTGTTGGCTGCTGTGCCTAAAAAAGAGCCTAATCCTGGTAAACGAAAATCTTGATTCCCCAAAGTAAATGACTCAATGGCAATTAAAAAAAACCAACCTCCAGCCACCGACATTACACTATTCCATACCAAACCAATCACACCAGATGGTAACTCTAATGTCCAAAAGCGTTGCCAAGGATTAAGCCGATAAACCCTTGATGCTTCTAGTAATTCTCGCGGAATACTTTGAAGAGATTGGTAAAAACTAAAAGTCATATTCCAGGTCATACCAGTAAAAATTAGCAAAATTGCTGCTAGTTCTACACCAATTCTCTGACCGGGAAACAGGGAAATCAAAGCTAGTACCACACCTGGTAAAAAAGACAATACTGGAATCGATTGCAGAATATCCAACATCGGAATTAAAATCCGTTCTGCCATTCGAGAGCGATAAGCAGTATAAGCATACAACAGGGTAAAAATTAGGGATAAAAAGTAAGCCAGTCCCATACGAATCAAAGTTTGGGCTGTATATCCTGGCAAAGCATTGATGTTTGTAGAAATTGTGAGTTCAGGTTCAAAAGTACCTGTAAATTTAGAAGCAGTTCTAATAATTGCCACAATGAAAGATAAAATTACCAGAATCAGCAATCCATCTTGCCAAGTCCAATTGCTACGTCCTAGAGTTTTATTAGCAGGAGTAAGAGGTCGAGTCATATAAGTAGAGAGTAGGGGCAGATCAGAGGAGAATAACAAATGACTAATGACAAATGACTAATGACTAACAACAACTTGCTCTAAAAATATTTGTCCTGATGGCTCATCGTAGCCGTATATTTCGGCATAACGACCCCAATCTACGACGGTTTTTAATTGTCGTTCGGCTTCTTCTGGGCTAAAGTGACTTTCTAGGATATCTAATACCAGTTCTTCTGGAATGCGTTGATTATTTTTAGCTTCCAGAAGACGGTAAATTTGCTGTACCAAGCGAATATTAGCTAAGAGTTGCGATCGCATGATTTGTTTGCGTTCATCAATACCACCATTGATAAATTCGTGTCCGACTGGCTTCAAGCTAATATCGCCTTCTGCAAGTTCTACAAAATCCATTAATTTTGCAGCTTCTACAATGGGTAAAATATCATCTACTTCTAATTGCAATTCTTGGGCCAGTCGATATAAGTCTTTTTCTTGACGATCTTCTAAAAGTTCCAAAAGACCGGCAATAGAACCAGTTCGCACAGATGGTAAAGATTGATATTTTGCTGGTGGTGTTGCAGGTTCTACAGAGGTAGTCGTTGTTAGCTCAATTTTTTCTAATTCGGGGTTGGTGATGATTGTATAAACTCGATCTACCAGGGCTTGAAAAGTTGGATGTTTGCGATCGCGGTAATGGGGTAAAGTCACAGGTAAGTCAGCCCGAATTCTTCCCGGATTGCGTCCAAGAACAATAATTCGATCCGCCATAATTACCGCTTCTTCAATCCCGTGGGTGACAATGAGAATAGCTTGGGTGGGTATGCGACGTTCTAACCATAAATCTAATAATTCAAACCGCAAGTTTTCTGCCGTTAGCACATCTAATGCCGAAAATGGCTCATCCATACATAACAGTTCTGGTTCTACAGCCAAAGCCCTAGCAAATCCAACTCGCTGACGCATTCCCCCAGAAAGTTCTTTGGGATAGGCATTTTCAAACCCATCCAAACCAATAATATCAATCATTCGTAGCGCCTTTTGCCGTCGAGAATCTGGCGCTTCTCCTTTTGCTTTTAAACCTAGTTCCACGTTTTCTAGTACAGTTAACCAAGGATAAAGGGCAAAACTTTGAAAAACAATTGCTACCCCAGGATTTAAACCAACTAGGGGACGGTTATGATATACGACTTCACCTTCACTGGGGGGAATTAACCCAGCAACTATCCGCATTAAAGTAGATTTGCCTGAACCGGAAGGCCCTAGCAATGCAACGATCTCCCCTGGACGTAACTCAAGATTGATATTTTCCAGGATGACAATCTGTTGGCCGTTGGGCTGCTGATAAGATTTGCTGACATTTTTTAGGACGATCAGCTGTTCGGTTGCTGTTTTAAAGACCATAACTCTTTTTGTAAGAAAATAATTAAATATAATCTCATGTTGAGGTTATTTTACAGTTAAAGCAGACTAAAAATATTTGATTCCGCAATTTGAATCGTAGTGTAGCCTAACGAATCGTTTGCATCGTCAGAAAATTAGCTACAAGATGGCTAAATTACCCGCTAATGCTAACAGGAGTCAGTAATCATAATTTGGAAAGTATTTAATATGATTGGTATATTTATTTCATAAAATGTTATCTTGATTGTTTGACAATTATGACTAAGGATTTATTACGATAAATCCATTAATTGCAGCAATATAATAATCGCATACCCGAATATTAAAAGAAAGAAATTACTATAACTTGTTCTATAGGAATCATATTTAATTTCTGAAAACATTCAGTACAACTGAAAGAAGCTTCTTGCCTATTGCCTCTTACCTCCTACACAAATAATTATGGCTACGCCACGCTGCGCGAGCAGAAATCAAAGCGGATTGCCATATTTAGATATGTGCATTTGAGTAACTTGGAGTAATTGCAGATATTAAATAAACAACCTCTATTATGGCAGTTACAATAGAAGCACCTTATATATTAGAGATATAAATCTGATTCTTGTTGGGTGGCGATCGTGAATATAGAGGAATTAAAAAGGCGTTTTGCCGCAGGGGAAAGATATTTTCCAGCCGTCAACTTGAGTAGGAACAGGCTGATTGGAGCCTATTTGCCTGGAATAAATCTATGGGGATCTGACTTGAGTGGAGCTAACCTAGCTAAAGCTAAACTCTGGGGAGCAGATTTGAGTAGAGCTAACTTAGCAAAAGCGAATTTGACTAGAGCTAATTTGAGCGGTGTCAAACTGAATGAAGCCAATCTCCGGGGAGCCAAACTCAACTATGCCAAGTTATATGGAGCGAATCTGACTGGCGCTTACTACGATGAAAGCACTCGGTTTTCTAGAGGTTTTGACCCCATTAGTAGAAATATGCGGAAGGTGTGAGTTCCACCAACCTCTCCCTGCTTTGAACTTTCGTTCAAGTTTGTCCCTCTCCGAGTCGGCTACGGTGTACATACAAGTCTTTAAGAGTTGCCCCACAAGCTTTTGATCCCCCCAACCCCCTTAAAAAAAAGGGGGCAAGAACCTCTCAAAGTCCTCCAATTTATCGGAGGATTTAGGAGGATCTACTACATTTTGGTTTTGTAGAGAGATGTGTTGTGTACACCGTAGCTCCGAGCCGGAGAGGGACAGTTTTGTAACTTAAAAACCGCAGAGACGCTGAGAGCGCAGAGGGAAAGAAAAGAGGAATAATTCCGATACAAAAGGATTTGATATTACTAGATGAGCAGTGGAAATGATGTTATTTCAAATAAGTGATGTTGATATATGTTGATGTGAGCCATCTGACATGGATGAGATCAACATTTGTTCAAAGACTTTGGAAAGAGCAGTTTGAAAACGCTGACGATGCTTGAGTTTGAAAAAAGGTCGAACTATTTCTGCGTAGGTGTAGCCCGTAGTCGGCATCGCACCGTTACCGTCTCTATTATCAATCACTCGAATTGCTCGTAGAGTTCCCAGTTGTATTTCTTTTTTTACCATCAACTCAGAAATTCCGATCGCACCAACACCATCTTCGATCGCTGCTTTTGTCATCTCTCCACTGTTGAATACTAAAATTACATCCAGTTCATTGAGATTGATTTCCCAATTTTGTAAGGCTTCCTCAAACCTTTGCTGGGTTCCAGAACCAGGTTCGCGCATCACCCAAGGGGTTTTAGTCAATTGACTTAAGTCAATTTCTCCCCACTCAAACCAAGGGTGTTTTCGACCTACAACTATTTGTAAGCGATCGCTGCCCACTATTTCATACTCTAGAGTATTCTGGAGTGCTGGCTTCACATCTCCTTCTACCAAACCTAAATCAAACTGTCCTGTGGCCGTTCCTAGACAAATCTCTTCTGTATTGGCAAGGCTACAGTTAATCTGAATACCGGGATATCGGCTCTTAAACTCACTAATCTTGCTTGGTAACCAGTAGTTACCAATTGTCAGACTTGATCCTAATTTCAATTCACCCCGTTGCAGATTGTTCAATTCTCGCAATCCCCGTTCAGTCAAGGAAACTTGATCGAGAATTTTCTGCGCTTCCACTTGCAGTAATTTACCCGCCTCAGCAATCTCGATATGGCGACCAATCCGATGGAACAGTTTCACACCATATTCTTGCTCTAAGTTGTGAATTGCTGCACTGACGGCAGGTTGTGTAATATAAAGCTCCTCTGCTGCGCGAGTAAAGTGTAAGTGCTGTGCCACAGCCATAAAGATTTTTAGCTGCTCAAGGGTCATTCCTGCCATTTATGGTATCCCTACAACTTGGTGTCAAAATTTTAATCACTTTCATTTATCATTTTGACAAACAAAAGCATTTGATTCTATCGTTTAGTTTCACTAAAGTATAAATCAAAGCTTTTTACTTAGTCATTTGCCATTAGTCATTTGTCGTTTGTAAATGGCCAATGATTAATGCCCAATTGCCAAGCATCAAAATAAGGACTTCCAAAAATGAGCGGTTTAGTAACTGCAATTACCACAGGGATCACGGCATTCACTGCCACCAACATCGATGATATTGTGATTCTGACGTTGCTTTTTTCACAAATAAATAAAACGTTCCGCAGTCGTCACATCCTTGCTGGTCAGTATCTCGGCTTTGCTGCACTGATTGTTGCTAGCCTTCCTGGGTTTTTCGGTGGACTAATTATACCGCAAGACTGGATTAGACTACTTGGTTTAATGCCAATAATCATTGGTGTGAGTGGTTTACTAAAACGCGAAGAGGATTCACCAGAGGAAGGTGCAGAAGAAACCGAGCCATCTTGTCCCTCTATAGTTAGGAGCTTTTTCTCTCCCCAAACTTGCAACGTCGCTGCGATCGCCTTTGCCAATGGTAGTGATAATATCAGCGTCTACGTACCTCTGTTCGCCAATTCGGAATTAGATAGTCTGCTGATTATACTCAGTGTATTCTTTTCGCTAGTGGGCGTATGGTGTTATACCGCTTATAAGTTGACTTACTTGCCTGCGATCGCACATTTTTTAACTGAAAATGGCAACACTTTTGTACCTTGTATCTTGATTGGTTTGGGCGTGTTTATTGTCACAGAAAACGTTACCTGGACTCTTTTATCTGTAGTTTCTAGTTATATATTCTCATTAATCTTAGGTTTCAATACTCAATCTTCGAGTGAAGAACAAGAAAAGTTAAGTATCTAGAAAGATGTGCATCATGAATTTTCTTACGAAAATGAATTTAAAACTACAAAATATCTTCCCCATCAACAGGAATCAAAACATGAAAGTCTGGAAATCTCTGCTAATTGTCTTAATGATTTTCGCTAATCTAGCCTTCGCTCAACCTTCTTTTGCTGATAGACCAAAATTTAGCAAAAATCCTGATTATATCGAAGTCACTAAAGCTCTTAACGAACTGTCTCAAACAAAAGATGCCCAAACTCAAGTTGAAGGTCTGACACCAGAAGAAATTCAAAAGAGAACCGAGGAATTAACACTGCAAAAATATGCTTTAGAGACGGGAATTAACTGGGGTAAATGCGAAAACCAAACAGGTAATACCATAGCAGTATACGGTAAAAGACCAAATGATGATGACAATGAAGATGCTATATACGACAATGGTTTGTATTTTCTAGCTAATGGTCAGTCCACTAAAGATAACTGGGATTGTGATGGCATCTATCTACCGAATGATATTAAGGTAGCAAACTTCACTTCTAGTCCGAATGGGCAAGGTGAAGAATTGACAGGGCCTGCGGCTCTGAAGATCCTTGATGGAACTCAGTTGGTGATTAAGAGCAATCCAGATACTGGTGCGATTGAATTAAATGTTCCGACTGTGAAAGTTATTAACAGCAATAAGGCTAACTGGTTTATCCCAGATATATCGCAGGCTATCATAGATACACGGGTTCCTAATGCACCTATTAAGAAGTCTTGAAATCTAACTGCATAGTCTATTTTTGAATCATTGTTCTCAACTTCAACAGAGTAACAGCCAAAATTAGAGAAAAAACCTGACTTAAAACTGGTGAAAAATCTCTCTGATTCTTGGCTGTTTTTTATGACATCTTATTACTTGTAACTGCTCTGTACCATCAATTACGAATTCTGAATTATCAAATAGAATTCAGAAATCAGGAGTCAGAATTCAGTTGGGTATTCTGTATGACTGGTGGATGAATAACTGGGTTTAAAAATCCCACCAAATCGTAGATTTGGTGGTCTTCAATCAGTCGTGAGTCTTAATCCCCAACTGATAGCGAAGCGTAAAGCCTTCGGCATGGCTTCGCTTAGAGTGAGTCATCGGTCGTCTTGATTCTGACTCCTGAATTCTGACTTCTGAATTCTTCTTCAATCAGTCAGGCTTGTTTTATTTCTATATCTGCATTAAAATATATTTTGAAAAAATATGTACAATCACAATAAGCATATTTCAGTAGCGCAACTATTGTGCTGGGTGCAAGTCATCTGGAAAGAGATTTCCTACTACCTCCGCATTTTTTTGAGAAGAGCCGCTTTGGGGATAAGGGTGTTATTGATGCAGTTAAAATTGAAATCCACAGAAGAAGATAAAAATCAAAAAAAGCCAGGACGACTCAATCCTTCTCGAATCCGAGATCACTTGGCAAATGAGCGTACCTACCTGGCTTGGATGCGGACAGGGATCGCTCTTTTAGGTTTTGGGGTTGTAATTGTGCGTTTGCGTGCCTTCCAAGTGCCTTTGATGCCCCGTCCCGGCAACGGCTGGAAGTTAGGTTTAGTCTTCTCATTGGTGGGTTTGATTACGGTGTGGCTCTCAACCAGTCACTATTTCGCTGTCCGTCGTGATATCGAAGAAGATACTTATGAACCGACAGACAGATGGGTGTTGCTTTTCAGTCTCGCTGTGATGATTCTCGGAACTGGGGTAATCTATTTTGTTTTTACAACTTCTTTAGATCCATTAAGTCCACTTATCCCTGAGTGATGATAAGTAGACATCTCCAAAAATGAAATATGCGTTATCCAGAAACCTTGTAGAGACGTAGCACTGCTACGTCTCTACATTCTTTTTTGTAGCAGTGCTATATCTGTAGCTACTTATTTTCAAAACCGCACTTTGTACATTTGGAATAATTCTCCTGGTTTTTGCGTGACTATTTTAGCGCCAGCCGCCTTAATAGCTTTTTCCCACTCAGCTACAGCCTCTAAAAACACCTCAGCCCCCAAATAGGTTTCTAGAACTGCCCAATCTTCTGCTAAAGGTTGTTCTGGGTTGAGGATGTCGAATACAAAATGTCCGCCTGGTTTTAACACTCGCTTAACTTCTGCTAGTACAGCATTCCAGTATTCGAGTGGAAAATAGCAGCTAAATCCTGTTGCGATCGCTAGGTCAAACTGCTCTGGTGAATAGTTTAACTGATGGGCTGCTCCTAACTCAACACCTTTGAACAGCTTAGAATTCAACTGTGGCCCACGAGAATTAAGGGTATCGCGTGCCACATTACTAATTTCTTGCCCATGAAAAAATGCTTGCCAATCCCGCCAAGGATAGATTAAAAAGCTGATACCACAGCCAATATCTAAACAGTGCTGGTTTTTTTGAGGTTGAGCAATTTCCCAAAAAGGGGAAGCAATTCTCCCGGCAAAACTACCTCCAATCCACTCACGGAATATCGGCATAGCCTGGACTTCGGTTGGAAGTTCAAAGGTTTCACGTTGATACTCTCGGTTAAAGCGATAGGCTATTTGGCCTAATCTTTCGTCCCAGTTGCTTGATTTGGCTGAAGTAAAGAGATTTTGGAACTGCGAATCAGACTTTTTGGACATTAGATTTTTGCTACTCTTTCTAAGAATTGTAGTCAAATTCGTTTTGCGATTACCTCCGGTGGGCGGGTACGCCATCGCATACCCATCGAATCTCCTGCTGGGGTTTGTCCTAAGTCATTGGTCATTAGTACCAATGACTAATGACCAATGACTAATGACTCCTATTCAACTTTTTCATACCAGATACCTACTTTCTCAAAAGCACCATAAGCAAGCTTGAGAAAATTCACTACTCTCTGTTTTCCAATTACCCCAAATTCTTTATACTCTCTAGCCTCTGCAAAAGTCAGGCGATTTTGGTCAATTATGTTTCTTTCTCTGTATGCTAACTTGGGAAAATCTATAACTTTTATCTGATATTTATTTACTGTGTTCTGAAAGTTGGAGTCTGACTCTAGATGCTCCCAATCATCACACAGCCCCAAATTCCTCACCAGAATATGAGGGATTTTTTCGCCGTAAGTATTCACTGACTGAGTAAACAGGTTGATGCTGTCGTATCCTCCTGTCGATACAAACCATTTACAAAACATTACTCCCTGCGAACTTCCTAGTTCAAGTAATTGATTAGATTCAATCCACCCCTGCACTGCTCTATGCGATTGTGCAGCTAAATTCACAATTACTGGCCTCTCTATGGCCCACTCAAATATTCTATCTGCCTTATTTGCTTGTCGTTCGTTCTCACTAAACACGGCATATTTACATATTTCCTTATATACCCCTGCCACATCTGGATTTGATCTATCTGTCTCCACTGGTACAAATGGGATTCTCTTATCCAGACAATACTGAATCATTGTCCTAGCAAAGAGAGATTTTCCTACCCCGCCTTTTTCACCATCTACAAAATGAATCGTCGGCATTACAGCCACCTCTAATAACTTATTAAAGCCTGATACATCTTTCCCAAAATAAGAACTTTTTGGCCGTTGCCGCCTAGTTGTTTTGGTGGTTTTATGAGAAAGTATAACCGTGATTTGGATATAGTTTTAATAATGCTTGCAAATCGGATACACTAACCATCTGAAGAAATTGCATTGGTGTAACACTAAAAATAATAGTACATTTTTACTATAAAAGGGATAGGTCAAAACTATTGTGAAAATTTTGACCTATCCCTAATTAAGGATTCCCAATGCAATGGCAAATCCGCGCCTCAATTGAGAAATTTTTCTCTAACAAACCATAGTAGGGTGGGCATTGTAATGCCCACCCTACAAGCTAGTTTTTCAGCAAACGGACTTAAGATTAACCCAAATCGAAAAGCAAGATTTCGCCGCCGATGTTGGTGCTAATTTCTAGCTGTTCTTCGCCATTGATTTGTACACCATCGCCGGCTCTGAGTTCTTCTCCATTTAAATCGACTATACCTTGGGCTACTTGTAACCAGGCATAGCGATCGCTTTTGACTTGATAATTAACAACATCACCTGCTTCTAAAACAGATGTGTATAACTCAACATCTTGGTGAATTGTCACAGCACCATCGCGCCCATCTTTAGAGGCAATTAAGCGGAGTTTACCGCGCTTTTCTTCGAGAGGAAAAGTTTTTTGCTCGTATCTTGGCGTTATTCCTTCTCGATCGGGAAGAATCCAGATTTGTAACAAGTGTAGTGGTTCAGTTGGTGAAGGATTAAATTCGCTGTGGCTGATTCCAGTTCCAGCGCTCATAATTTGGGCATCACCGGGGCGAATTACCGAACCAGTCCCCAAGCTGTCTTTATGCTCTACAGCACCTTCTAAGACATAAGTGAGGATTTCCATATCACGATGGCTGTGGGTAGGGAATCCGGCACCAGGGGCGATGCGATCATCGTTAATCACGCGCAGAGAGCGAAATCCCATACGGTTGGGATCGTAAAAACTACCGAAGGAAAATGTGTGATAGCTATCGAGCCAGCCCATTTTCGCGTGACCACGGGCATTGCGATCATGAATTAAGTGGGTAATTGTATTTTGAGACATAAATTTACCTCTTTGTTAATGAGTATTTAGTTAGGAACGACTCAATTTTGGATTTTAGATTTTAGACTTTCTTGCAGAACGCTACGCGATCGCTCAGTGAACGATTTTAGATTGTAGGAAAAATCTAAAGTTGGTATTTGAAATCAAAATGGAATTAGCATACTTTTTCACTCACCTAATAACTTTTTCAAGTTTAAGTATTAATTTTGATGGCTCGCTTGTTGAAGATATTGGTGAATTTCTTGACTTCGTTTTGAACTATTTCAATAGTAAGGTATATACATATAAATGAAAAGTACGCACTTAAAAGTGACGTACTTACCAAAAAGATACTATTAGATTTAAGAAAGACTACTTTTCTCAGAAGTGCTTATTTTACAGCAGCAGGAATCTTTTGAGTTTTAGTAGTACCAGCGTTGCCATTCTCTTCCTTGATTTCTGCTATTTGTAGATGAGCTTCTAAGAACCAGAGTCGTTTGTCAATGGTACGAGAAATTTCGGTGTAAAGATCGGCAGTATCAGCGTCACCTAATTCATCAGTTTTTGCGATCGCTTCTCTAATATGTTTCGCATAGAGTGCAAAGCGATCTGCTAAGGCTGTCACATGATCTTTACCATCCAAAATATCTAAGGGATATTCTGGCAGAATTGAATTACTAGCTGCGGCACGGGCTGTTCCAAAAGCGTATCCGCCTAAAGCTGTGACGCGTTCAGCTACTAAATCGATGTATCCTTCCAATTCCCCAGCAAGTTCATCAAATAATAGATGTAGCTGATAGAAGTCAGTTCCTTTAACATTCCAATGCGCTTGCTTTGCTTGGGTTTTCAAATCCGAAGTAGCTGCTAAGGTTTGGTTGAGAAGTACCACGATTTGAACTCTCGCTTTGGCGGGAATGTCAATGCGGGTAGGGTACAGACGTGATGTAATGCTGTTGTCGCTCATGGGTCTACGTTGTTAATGCCTTTTAAATCTAACTTTACAGATACTGGCTGGTTGTGCGAAACTCTCTGACGATGGATTGTATTAATGCCTGAATGTGTTACTGTTTATAGCTTGTACAATTTGGAATTTTAGATTTTGGATTGAGAATTTTTTCTGTGAAAAGTGAAGTTAAAAATGATATTTAGATGCGATGGTTTTCTATGGTATTAAATGTACCACCGAAAAGGCGATCGCGAATTATATCATTCTGCAAAAAGTCATGGGGAAAACCCAGTTCAATTTTGCTAACTTCATCTAAGCGTTGCAGATGTTGTGGCGAAAGGCTGATATCTAAAGAAGCTAAGTTATCTTGAAACTGCGTTAATTTACGTGCCCCAATTATGGGAATAATCACACCACTTTGAGCTAGTAACCAAGCTAATGCTACCTGTGAGGGTGTATGACCAATTTCTGCTGCAACTTCACTAACAACTTGAGCGATCGCTAAATTCCGTTCTGAAATACTTCCTAAGCCTGGATTTGTTAGTCGCCCTTGTTCATCGCCTGCTTGAGGAGGCTGATTATACTTACCTGTTAGCACACCGCCACCCAAGGGCGACCAAGGTGTTACCGCCAAATCAAAAGCTTTAGCCATCGGTAGCAAATCACGCTCTGGTGTTCGCTGAATTAAACTATACTCAATTTGCAGCGCCACAAACTGCGTCCATCCTTGGAACTGGGCGATGGTATTTGCTTGAGAAACGATCCAAGCGGGTGCGTCAGAAATGCCAATGTAAAGTACTTTACCTTGACGGACTACATCATCAAGCGATCGCAAGACTTCTTCAATAGGTGTTGTAAAATCCCAAGCGTGTAACCAAAATAAATCAATGTAATCGGTGTTCAGTCGTTTCAGGCTGCCTTCTAAAGACTGAATTAAATTCTTGCGATGGTTTCCACTGCCGTTAGGGTCGCCTTTTTTGTCATTCATCTGCAAGGGAAAAGAATATTTTGTCGCGACTACAAAGCGTTCTCGTTCTTTTGCGATTAACTCACCGACAATTTTTTCGCTACTACCATCGGTATAACCATTGGCGGTGTCAATGAAATTTCCCCCTGCTTCTGTATATGTATCAAAGATTTTACGACTCTCGTCAACAGATGCACCCCAACCCCAATCTTCACCAAAGGTCATGGTTCCCAAGGAGAGTTCAGAGACTCTTAATCCGCTTTTGCCCAAGAGTTTGTATCTCATGAATATTTTCTCTTTAACGAAAAAACAATGCGAATACCATTCCAAAAGCATGATAACAAAGGTTGTCATTTGTCCTTTGTCCTTTGTCCTTTGTCCTTTGTCATTAGTAAGGGCTTTAAGCCTCTTTACGTTTCATAATATACTTGGGTTTTTTGCGCTAACTTACTTTAGCGAAGCAAGAGCGATCGCTATAGTTTTCTACGCTAAAATAATTATTTTTATGAACTACTATGTAATCTACGACGGAAATTGTAATCTCTGCGTTACTTTAGTCCAATTTCTAGAAACCTTAGACAAGGGAAAGTTATTTCGCTACGCTCCCATGCAAGATGAGCAGACACTTTTACAGTGGGGAATTACAGCCCAAGATTGTGAACAGGGGATGATTTTAATTGATGGCAATGAACCTCAGAGACGTTGGCAAGGTAGTAACGCAGCTGAAGAAATTGGGCGATTATTGCCAGCAGGAAGTATATTTGTAGACGCTTATCGAGCCTTACCGGGGATGAAATGGGCAGGCGATCGCTTTTACGAACAAATCCGCGATAACCGCTACACCATATTTGGTAAGCGTTCTAATACTTATGAATCGTCTTACTGCGTAGATGGTAGCTGCAAACCAATTTAAGTTAAATAGGCAGTTAGAAACCACGGCAAGCAAGAGACGCGATTTATTGCGTCTTTGCGATCTAAAATTTTCATCAACAAACCTTAACCAAACCGTATCACTCTGCCTCCTTCACAACTAAATTTATCATTAGACAGAATTTATTCTGTAAAAAATCCGCCTCCAGGTGCTAGCAAAAAGTCTGGTAGACGAACCATTATGCTATCTGGCGTGTTTGTAAACATTGTGCAATCAATGACATGCGATCGCCTCCGGTGGGCGGGTACGCCATCGCACGACAATTCGGCACAACATACTGACGGGAGGGATACTGCGTGAGAATTGGTGCTAACTACTTGGGTAATGGAGAATGTGAATTTACAGTTTGGTCGCCGCTATTAGATAGCGTCACTGTAAAAACTTTGACACCACAGGAGCAGGTTATTCCCCTCAAGCCTCAGTCTGAGGGATATTGGCACGCGAAAGTAAACGATGTATATCCAGGCACGCTTTATCAGTATGTCTTGAATGGCCAAGACGCTTTTGCTGATCCTGCGTCGCAGTATCAACCGGAAGGAGTGCATGGCCCGTCTCAAATTGTCGATCATCAGTTTGAGTGGACTGATGAAGGGTGGACTGGTATCCCTGTGGAGTCGATGATTTTCTACGAACTCCACATTGGGACTTTCACACCTGAAGGAACTTTCACCGCGATTATTTCTCGTTTACCGGAACTTAGGGAACTGGGAATTAATGCGATTGAAATCATGCCTATCTCTCAGTTTCCGGGAGACACCCATATTGAAGCTTCTCTGACATACCGTAACTGGGGCTATGATGGCGTTTACCCTTATGCAGTCCAAAATTCTTATGGTAGCCCAGCCGAACTAAAGCAACTCGTAAATGCTTGCCACCAACACAATATCGCTGTGGTGTTGGATGTGGTGTATAACCACTTTGGGCCAGAAGGCAACTATATGAGTCAGTTCGCGCCCTACTTTACTAAAACCTATAAAACACCTTGGGGTGAAGCGCTGAATTTCGATGATGCCCATAGTCAGGGTGTGCGAAATTATTTTATCGAAAATGCGCTTTACTGGTTGCGCGAGTTCCACATTGACGCATTGCGGCTTGATGCCATTCAAGCAATTTATGACTTGGGGGCGAAGCATTTTCTTTGGGAACTGGCGGAAGCAGTTCATCATTTTTCACAACAAGGGCAAAAGTGGAAACGCCATTTAATTGCTGAAAGTGACTTGAATAATCCGCAAATCATTCGTCCAGCAGAATTGGGTGGATATGGACTCGATGCCCAATGGAGTGATGATTTTCACCATTCACTGCACGCACTCTTGACAGGCGATCGCCAAGGATATTATCAAGATTTTGGGCAAACCGCTCAGTTGGCAAAAGCTTATGAAGATACTTTTGTCTACGATTGGAAGTACGCACCACACCGCAAGCGATTTCATGGTATATCTTGCCGCGATCGCAATTTATCACAGTTTGCAATCTGCATTCAGAATCACGATCAAATCGGCAATCAAATGAAAGGAGAACGCCTCACTCAGAGGATTTCTTTTGAAGGATTGAAGTTAGCTGCTGGTGCTGTGCTGCTGTCGCCTAATTTACCCCTGTTATTTATGGGTGAGGAATATGGAGAAACTGCACCCTTCATTTATTTTGTCAGTCACTCCGATCCCGATTTAATTCAAGCAGTTCGAGCCGGACGCAAAGAAGAATTTGAAGCATTTCACTATGCAGACGATCCCCCAGATCCCGAATCGGCAGAAACTTTCCTAAAATCTAAACTCAATTGGCAATTGCGTCATGAAGGTAAGCACAAAGTTCTGTGGGATTGGTATCGTCAGTTAATTAATTTACGCAAGACGCACCCAGCACTTTTAAATCAAGACCGCAATTTCATCGAAGCGACTAGCGATGAAGACAAGCAGTTAGTTATCGTGCGTCGTTGGTGTGAATCAAGTGAACTAATATTTGTGATGAATTTTAATTCGTCTCCAGTCACAGCAACTCTACCAATTCAGCATAATGCTAATAAATTGTTGGACTCTGCTGATACCTCATGGTCTGGGCCTGGTTCTGAATCAGATGAACATCTGTCTGCGGGAAAAGAAGTGAAATTGCAACCTACTAGTTTAGTACTGTATGAAAAATGATGAAAGGGAGAGTTAGAACTTCAAGTTTCAGCCTTATAACCTCAAGTTTCTAGCAAAAAGGTTCAACGTTCGAGTAAAAAGGTTCAACGTTCGAGCTAAAAGGTTCAACGTCCGAGTAAAAAGGTTCAACGTTCAAGTAAAAAGGTTCAACGTTCGAGCTAAAAGGCTTAACGTTCGAGTAAAAAAGTTCAACGTTCAAGCTAAAAGGTTCAACGTCCGAGCAAAAAGGCTCAACATCCGAGTAAAAAGGCTCAACGTCCGAGCAAAAAGGTTCAAATTCCCCTACCTGTCAATAGATTTCAGATAAGATCCCCCCGCCTGCGGCGACCCCCTTAAAAAGGGGGTAAAGATTAGAAGAAGCCCCCCTTTTTAAGGGGGGTTGGGGGGATCTCCGAAAGACAAACACGTTAAACGAACCATATCCCCCCATCTCTTATCACAACAAACTCATGCGAATTCCTACCGCAACTTATCGAATTCAGTTTACACCCCAGTTTGGCTTTGACAATGCTAAAGCGATCGCAGCTTATCTAGCAGATTTGGGTATTTCTGATTTATATGCCTCCCCCATTTTCAAGGCACGATCTGGGAGTACCCACGGTTACGATATAGTAGATGCCACTCAACTTAACCCAGAACTGGGAACTAATGAATCCTTTGATGAATTAGTTGGCGAAGTCCAGTCCCTTGGTATGGGCTGGTTACAAGATATAGTGCCCAACCACATGGCCTATAGCAGCGAAAACGATTATTTGATGGACATACTGGAACACGGCCCAGATTCTAGCTATACTGACTACTTCGATCTTTCTTGGAATGCTCCCTTTGGCGATCGCCAAGAGCGAATTCTTGCTCCTTTGCTGGGAGATTTCTATGGTGCATCCCTAGAAAACGGACACATTCAACTACAATATGAACAAAACGGTTTAACTGTAAACTATTACAGCTTAAAACTGCCGTTACGATTAGAGTCTTACACAAAATTTATTACCCATAATCTGGGAAAACTCACACGCACACTCGGACGCAATCACCCTGATTTTATTAAACTATTAGGTATTTTGTATATTCTCAAAAGTGTGCCCTCAGAAGTTGCGGGAAAACAGCGACAAGACCAAATTGCATTTATTAAAGGATTAGTTTGGGAACTTTACACCACAAATGATGCTATCCGCGAGTTCATTGACGAAAATATCCAAACTTTCAACGGAGAACCAGGGAATTCAGAGAGCTTTAACTTGTTAGATGAATTACTCAACGATCAATTTTACCGTCTCGCTTTCTGGAAAGTTGGGGCGGAAGAAATGAACTATCGCCGTTTCTTTACTGTCAACGAACTGATTTCCGTTAAAGTTGAAGAAGTGCGGGTTTTTAATAATACCCATAGCCTCATTCAAAAGCTGGTTGAGGAGGGCAAATTTACGGGCTTACGCATCGATCATATTGATGGACTCTATAACCCAATCCAGTATCTACAAAGGCTACGAGAAAAGACGGGAGATGTTTATATTACGGTCGAGAAGATTTTAGAACTCACCGAAGACCTGCCGGAAAACTGGGAAATCGAAGGGACATCGGGATATGACTTTCTTAACTATGTAAATGGTGTATTTTGTCAAACTGAAAATGAATCATCCTTCGATAAAATTTATCAAAATTTTATTGGTTCCAGAGTAGATTATTCCTCAGTAGTGAAGGATAAAAAGCACCTAATACTAGAAAAGAATTTAGCGGGTGATATTGACAATTTGGCTCTTTTGTTAAAGAACATTTCCAGCAAATACCGCTATGGCAATGACTTTACACTCAATGGCTTGAAAAGAGCGATCGCAGAAGTTTTAACTCTGTTCCCGATTTACCGTACATATATTACACCAGATGGAATTGGGGATAGCGATCGCGCTACTATTCAAGAAGTAATTCGCCAAGCCAAAGAACAAACGCCCTTGTTGCAGCATGAACTGACCTTTATTGAAAAGTTAATGGTGCTAGATTTTGATAATTCTCTGACTCAAACAGAACGCGAACAGTGGATATATTTTGTCTTGCGGATGCAGCAATACAGCGGCCCGCTAATGGCCAAAGGTGTAGAAGACACTACATTATATGTTTACAATCGCTTGCTGTCGCTGAATGAAGTCGGGGGAAATCCCGGTCATTTTGGGATCGATTTAGCCAAATTTCATGCCTTTAATAAACAGCACCAAGCAACCTGGCCTCACACAATGAACACCACAGCTACCCACGACACCAAACGCGGCGAAGATGTGAGAGCTAGATTGAATGTATTATCAGAAATCCCCGATGAATGGGATCAGCAGGTAAATACCTGGAGTGCGATTAATCGAGGAAGTCGCAGTCATCGCCACGGGTTTGCTATGCCCGATCGCAACGATGAGTATTTTCTCTATCAAACCCTTGTAGGGGCATTTCCCTTTGCGGAACAGGAACACGCATCCTTCGTGGAACGCGTGAAAGATTATATAATTAAGGCAATTCGAGAAGCGAAAGTGCATACAGCATGGCTGCGACCTGATAGCGAGTATGAAGAAGCCTGTACTTCCTTCATTGAAAAGGTACTAGATTCTTCCATCTCCAAAGAATTTCTAGAAGCCTTTCGTCCTTTTCAGCAGCGAATTGCAGAATATGGTATCTTCAATTCCCTTTCCCAAACTCTGCTGAAAATTACCGCACCCGGCGTACCCGATTTATACCAAGGAACAGAACTTTGGGAACTCAGCCTAGTTGATCCAGACAATCGCCGTCCCGTAGATTTTGAACAGCGACGTACCTACTTAAACGACATCCGCGAACAAGCCAAAACAGATATTCTCGGACTAATTCAGGAGTTGCTAAACGATAAAACGGACGGCAGAATCAAACTATTTTTAACGGCTCAATTACTCAAAGCCAGAACAAACTATGTCTCATTATTCCAGGATGGCGACTATCTGCCCTTAGAAGTTCAAGGAACTTACACCAATCACATTATTGCCTTTGCACGACGAGAAGGAAATCAAACAGCGATCGCGATCGCGCCTCGCTTTTTAACCAGCCTCATCCAGCCTGGAGACAACCCCTTGGGTGAATCAGTTTGGCAAGATACCCACCTCCAATTACCCCCTGGAACTCCCCTCACCTGGACAAACGTTCTCACTCAGCAACCTTTACAGGCTACAGAAACCCTATCTATCGGATCTGCCCTTGCCCATTTTCCAGTTGCTTTGTTAGTTAGTAGTGCTGAGTGAATCTGTTTTACGTCTGACAATTCAGCAGTCCACGAAAAACCTAACCCCCAACTCGTCGCGGGAAGGGGGAAAATTTAAAGTCTTTCTCCTTCTAGGCTACGGTGTACACACAAGTACCTATTACCCCCCTCAATCCCCCCTTATAAAGGGGGGAAGCCGGATATCTAGTTCCCTCCCCTTTATAAGGGGAGGGTTAGGGTGGGGTAAAACCTTGGTTAATCAGCTATTTCAGGCTTGTGTGTACACGGTAGCCTTCTAGGAGAGACGTTTTCCAGATACCGTAAAAACTCCGCGTCCCTCTGCGTTAAAAAAATTCCTCCAAAACTCCTCAACACCCCGCCAAATTAAATTATGACCACTCCCCCACAACTTAGTACCACGCAGATAAACAAAGTGCGCTTCCATATCAAAAAAACGTGGAAAACCTTAACGCGATCGCACGAACACCTATTACAATCTGCCAAAGATACCAAACTAGACCACAAAACCGACACTCCCTGGATTGTCTACATTTCCCCCTTAGAAGATTATCCCAACATTCAGCGTGTGTTAGAGCGATCGCTATATCCCAAAGATATGCAACAGCTACAAATTCGCACTTTGCCGTCAGAAGTGGAAGCGATTAAAGAGCATGGCTTACTATACCTACCAGGCCCTTATGTCGTACCAGGTGGTCGATTTAACGAAATGTATGGCTGGGACAGCTACTTTATATTACTGGGACTTTTGCATGATGAGGAATGGGATCTAGCGCAAAGTCAGGTAGATCAATTATTGTACCAGGTGAAGCATTACGGCACTATCCTCAATGCCAACCGAACTTATATGCTGTCGCGATCGCAACCCCCCGTCCTCAGCATGATGGTTTTGGCGCTATTTCAACACACTCAGGATGAAGAGTGGTTGAGGACAACCGTACCACTGCTAGAACAATTTTACTATTACTGGGTAGTACCGCCCCATCTGAATTCTGGAACCGGCTTATCCAGATTTTATGCCTTTGGCGAAGGCCCCGCGCCAGAAGTCGTGTTCTCCGAGCGAGATGATGAGGGAAAAAGCCACTATGATCGCGTCAAGGAATATTACCAAACCTTTGACGTTGAAGATTACGACGTTAATCTTTACTACGATCGGGAAAATGACAAACTGACCCACCTATTTTACAAGGGCGATCGCACCATGCGCGAGTCCGGTTTTGATATCACCAACCGATTTGGCCCCTTCAGTGCTGATATCCTCCACTACGCTCCTGTGTGCCTCAACAGTTTGCTGTATCAGGTAGAACAAGACTTGGCGCAAATTAACGCTGTTTTGGGGAACGAACAACTAGAAAAACAATGGCGCGATCGTGCAGATATCCGCCGCGATCGGATCGATCAATTTCTCTGGAATGAAGAACGAGGACTCTATTTCGACTATCACTTCCAGAGTGGAAAACGGCGCTGCTACGAATTTGCTACCACATTCTATCCCCTGTGGCTGGGAATTTCTTCTCAAGCCCAAGCCCAGCGCGTCGTGGAAAATCTCTCTTTGTTTGAAGCCCCAGGCGGAATTCTTACCAGTACTCATATCACCGGAAACCAGTGGGATGCTCCCTTCGGTTGGGCACCATTGACGTTCATTGCTGTCCAGGGACTTCACCGTTATGGGTTTCATACAGAAGGCGATCGCATTGCCAACAAATTTCTAGCAATGGTAATTAAAGAATTCGAGCGTCACAACACCCTAGTTGAGAAATATGATGTTGAACGCTGTTCTGCCAACGTTTCTGACGAAATCTCCTTTGGATATAGTTCTAACGAAGTTGGCTTTGGCTGGACAAATGGAGTTATTCTGGAACTCTTAGCAGCCCGTGGGAAAAAAGTTTAAAGTAAAAATCCAGCACGGGCTAAATCCGTGCTGAATTCTGATCGTGAGGAATAATCACAATGGTTCAATTAGCGCCAAAAGTTCTAACCGTTGATGAATTTATTAGCCACTATGGTGAGTGCGATCGCTATGAACTAATTGATGGTGAATTAATTGAGATGGAACCAACCGGGCCACACGAGCAAGTATCTGCGTTGATTGGGCGAAAACTGAATGTAGAAATTGATCGTCAGGATCTAAGCTACTTTATCCCCCATCGCTGTCTAATCAAACTATTAGGAGCAGAAACAGCTTTTCGTCCCGATTTGATTGTGTTAGACCAAACTCAATTAATTAATGAACCCTTGTGGCAACAAGAACCTGTAATTACATCAGAAAACTCAATTAAACTAATTGCTGAAGTTGTCAGCACAAACTGGCAGAACGACTACGCCCGCAAAGTTGAAGATTATGCCCTGTTAGGAGTTCCTGAATATTGGATTGTTGATTATCTGGGCATTGGTGGCAGAGAATATATTGGGAAACCCAAGCAGCCAACAGTGACAATTTGTACTCTAATAGGGGATGAGTATCAAAAACGGTTGTTTCAAAACAACGATCAACTTATTTCCTCAATCTTTCCCAACTTGCAACTAACGACACAAAAAATCTTTACGGCTGTGCAACCTATTTCCAAGTAGTTTATTTCAATCGCAACGCAAATATAGCAATCTTATTTGATTGGCTCTCCACCAAAAGAATCAGATCCCCGACTTCTTGAAGAAGTCGGGGATCTTTTTGTTCATAAATATTTTTCAAATGCTATATTCAGTACCTATGAATTCTCATCTTTACGCTTATCGTAAGGCTCACCTGTAAAAGGTTGTACCCCACTAGCAGGATAAGCATCATCATTAGGGCCAAAGATCCGCATTGCAGCTTCAGAAATATACCGAGTTATATTACCAAGGATTTTGGAAATACCCATAATATTGGACTCCTTATTTTTGAGTCGCTTTAATTGTGCTACCTATACTCTAATACCAATATTCTTCGCTGGCTCTACTTCTCAATATATTGAGAATATATGCAATGTTTATTCAGATAACTTCGCAATACTTTAGTTAGTCAAAAAGTTAAACGTTTCTCTTTGATTCTAATTGAAACTTATCTATTTTTCCAAATCCTGTCTGGAAAATAGGCTGGCAAACAAACTTGCCTTGAGAGGATATTATTTTCTTTCGTTAGCCGATTGTAACATTAACATTATTGCTAGCTTTTACTATTAAAAAGTATTAAGTATTTTATAAAGCTAGTATAAATTTACATATAAATCTACTGTTACACAGCAATCTCATGAAATATCCTGAACGGTAGTTGACATTATTTATGGTAAATATTACCATAAATAAAAGAAGCAGCTTGTAAGGAATCTCTTGCATGACAACTTTGCCAGATTTGGACTATGTATATAAACAGCAAAGCCAGCAGAACCAGGAACTAAACTTCTCGGCTGATGACTACAGCTTGCTGACGGATCTTTACCAATTGACGATGGCAGCTTGTTACACAGGCGAAGGTATAGAACAACGACGGGCAAGCTTTGAATTGTCTGTCAGACGATTGCCAGAGGGTTTTGGTTATTTAATTGCAATGGGGCTGACGCAGGCATTGGAATATTTAGCCAAAATCCGCTTTAGTTCCGCGCAAATTGCGGCATTAAAGGCAACGGGAATTTTTGCTCATGCTAGCGATCGCTTTTGGTCACTTTTAGCTGAGGGAAAATTTACTGGTGATGTTTGGGCAGTGCCAGAAGGGACGGCTGTGTTTGCCAATCAACCACTGTTGCGGGTGGAAGCACCACTTTGGCAAGCGCAACTAGTGGAAACTTACCTTTTAAATACGATTAATTACCAGACTTTGATTGCCACAAAAGCAGCACGGTTGCGGGATGTGGCGGGGGAATCAGCAACACTTTTAGAATTTGGCACAAGACGAGCATTTAGCCCCCAAGGGTCTTTATGGGCGGCACGGGCGGCTTTAGCAGGTGGTTTAGATTCCACCTCCAATGTGTTAGCAGCGCTACAACTGGGACAACTGCCAAGTGGTACGATGGCGCACGCCCTGGTGATGGCATTGTCAGCAATAGAAGGCACTGAAGAACAAGCTTTTAGTGCATTTCATCGATATTTTCCTGGTGCGCCGTTGCTGATTGATACTTACGATACCGTAGCCGCCGCCCAGCGCTTGTCCGAAAAAGTAAATTCCGGGGAAATGCAATTGACAGGAGTGAGATTAGACTCAGGAGATTTAGTTACCTTATCAAAGCAGGTGCGATCGCTCCTTCCCGGTGTGCCAATTTTTGCCAGTGGCGACTTGGATGAGTGGGAAATTGCCAGATTAAAAGCTGCTGGGGCCGAAATTGATGGTTACGGATTGGGAACCAGATTAGTTACAGGTTCGCCCGTAAATGGAGTCTATAAACTTGTAGACATTGATGGTATCCCAGTGATGAAGCAGTCTAGTGGTAAGGTTACTTATCCAGGGCGCAAGCAGATTTTTCGTTCGTTTTCGGGAGGTAAGGTAAAAGCAGACAGGTTGGGACTTTTAGGTGAAATTCCTTTGGACGAAGAACCTTTGTTGCAATTGGTAGTGCAGGAGGGTCAACGGGTACAACCGTTAGAGTCTTTGGCAACAATTCGTCAACGTACCGCAGCCTCAGTTGCCAGTTTGCCACAACAAACACGGCTTTTGGATCATCCTGTGGCTGTAGAAGTGGAAATTTCTGAGGGGTTACGGGTGTTGACTGAAGAGACTAAGAAACGAACCGCAGAGGCACAGAGAAGCCAGTGCGTTGGGCGGGTTCCCCCGACTTGAAGCACCTGGCGCAACACAGAGGTAAGAAGTACTCTTTCAATCCGTCTTAATTACGAATTACGAATTATTATGAGAGTTGCTTTGTTTGGTACTAGTGCCGATCCACCAACTGCGGGACATCAAAAAATTCTGACTTGGTTGTCTGAGCGTTATGATTGGGTAGCGGTTTGGGCGGCGGATAATCCGTTTAAGTCTCATCAAACACCCTTAGAACATCGGGCGGCAATGTTGCGACTGTTGATTGCGGATATAGACGCGCCAAGGCACAATATTGCTTTGGAACAAGAATTAAGTAGCTTCAGAACACTGGAAACAGTAGAAAAAGCCAAGCTTACTTGGGGTGAAGACGCTGAATTAACGATGATCATTGGTTCAGATTTACTGAGTCAGCTACCACGTTGGTATCGCATTGAAGATTTGTTACAGCAAGTGCAACTGCTTATTGTACCGCGACCCGGATATGTAATAGATGAGTCTAGTTCAGAGATAGTACAAAAGCTGGGAGGGAAAATTGCGATCGCTAGTCTGACCGGTCTAGATGTTTCCTCAACAGCGTACCGCGAACATGGAGATTCTCAAGCCCTCACAGCCCCTGTAGTTGCCTATATTAATCGAGAGCATTTGTACGAATGCCAGGACGTTCACCAAAAAAGATACCAACTCCGTTAAACCAACAACCTTTGGCCGATTTCAAGGTTGGTGTTGATAATGTAATTTTTTCTGTAGATACTGTACAAAATCGGCTGTTAGTTCTACTCGTAATGCGACAGCAAGAACCATTTCTAAATCATTGGAGTCTTCCCGGTACTTTAGTGCGTCCAGGAGAGTCTTTAGAAGATGCCGCTTATCGAATTATGGCGGAAAAAATTAAGGTCAACAATCTCTACTTAGAACAACTCTATACATTTGGCGGGCCGAATCGCGATCCACGGGAAGCAACTGATAGTTATGGTGTGCGTTATCTATCAGTTAGCTACTTTGCCCTAGTGCGATTTGAAGAAGCCGAATTGATTGCCGATCGCATGACTGGGATAGCTTGGTATCCAGTAAAACAAGTGCCGCAATTAGCTTTTGACCATAATGAAATTCTGGCTTATGGACACAGGCGATTGCGAAATAAATTAGAGTATAGCCCGGTGGCTTTTGAAGTCTTACCAGAAATGTTCACCTTGAATGATTTATATCAGTTATACGCCACAGTTTTAGGTGATAACTTTTCCGATTATTCTAATTTTCGGGCGCGTCTACTCAAGTTAGGTTTTTTATGCGATACCGGAATTAAGGTATCACGGGGTGCTGGTCGTCCGGCTAGTTTATATAAGTTTGACGCGGAAGCTTTTGCTCCCTTAAAAGATAAGCCTTTGGTGTTTATTTAACCAATCACTTGAACGTAAGTTCGATGAACCTCTCCCTCCTACCCTGCCTCTCCGAAACGGAAAGGGAGGAGCAACGAAAAATTAATTCAGCTTTTTGCTCCCCTCTCCGCGTCGGAGAGGGGCTGGGGGAGAGGTCAAATAAGACTTGTCGAACTCACGTTACTTTGCATCCAAAGTCCTGAGTAACTTATTTTGATTCTTGACAAATGACCAATGACTAATAACAAATAATATGAAAATTGCGATCGCTCAAATTAATCCTACTATTGGTGATTTGCTTTTAAATGCCCAAACAATCCTAGAGGCGGCACAACGCGCAGCATCTAGCGGTGCGCGTTTGTTGTTGACACCAGAACTTTCTTTGTGTGGCTATCCACCACGAGATTTATTACTAAATCCTAGTTTTGTGGAAGCGATGGGCATTACTTTACAAAATTTGGCTCAAGATTTACCACCAAATTTAGCTGTGTTGGTAGGAACTGTTGAACCGAACCCCAATGCATATATTAGTGGCGGTAAAACCTTATTTAACAGCATGGCTTTGTTAGAGAATGGCAAAGTACAGCAAGTTTTTCACAAGCGACTTTTGCCTACTTATGATGTATTTGATGAACGTCGCTATTTTGAACCAGGTTTGCAAGCTAATTATTTTACTTTAGATAATATCGATATTGGTGTAACTATTTGCGAAGATTTATGGAACGATGAGGAATTTTGGGGCAAACGGAGTTACGCAGTAAATCCAATTGCTGACTTAGCAATTCTGGGTGTAGATTTGATTGTCAATTTGTCTGCTTCGCCCTACACTGCGGGCAAGCAACAGTTTCGAGAAACAATGCTCAGTCATAGTGCAGTGCGTTTCCAACAACCGATTATTTATGCTAACCAGGTTGGCGGAAATGACGATCTAATTTTTGATGGGTGTAGTTTTGCCTTAAATCGGCAAGGTGAAATTATGTCTCGCGCCCGTGGCTTTGATACCGATTTAATGGTAGTTGAATTTGATGAGGTACAAAGCGATTTACTATTGGGTTCTGTAGCACCTGTCTATGAATCAGAAGATGAAGAAATTTGGCAAGCTTTGGTTTTAGGAGTGCGAGATTATGCTCGTAAGTGTCGCTTTTCTAAAGTAGTCTTGGGTTTAAGTGGTGGAATTGACTCGGCATTAGTAGCTGCGATCGCAACTGCTGCACTTGGTAAAGAAAATGTCCTCGGTGTCCTCATGCCTTCCCCTTACAGTTCGGAACATTCCATCAGTGATGCTTTGGCATTAGCCGAAAATTTGGGGATTAAGACTAATCTTTTACCAATTGGCGAGTTAATGCAAGGCTTCGATCAAACGTTGGGTGATTTGTTTGCGGGTACTGAGTTTGGAATAGCTGAGGAAAATATCCAATCTCGGATTCGGGGTAATTTATTAATGGCGATCGCTAATAAATTTGGCTATCTGCTTTTATCTACAGGTAACAAGTCAGAAATGGCTGTGGGTTACTGTACACTCTACGGCGATATGAATGGCGGGTTAGCGGTAATTGCAGATGTTCCTAAAACCCGTGTGTATTCACTTTGTCATTGGTTAAATCGCAATAATGAAATTATCCCGCAAAACGTTTTGACTAAAGCACCCAGCGCCGAACTCAAACCAGGCCAAGTAGATCAAGACTCTCTCCCGCCTTACGAAATTTTAGACGATATTTTGCAACGCCTGGTTCACAACCACCAATCAGCAACACAAATTGTTGCAGCCGGTCACGATGGGGTGATTGTAGACAGAGTAATTCAAATGGTGGCGCGGGCTGAATTTAAACGGCGACAAGCACCGCCGGGATTGAAAATCACCGATCGTGCCTTTGGAACCGGTTGGCGAATGCCAATTGCTAGTAACTGGGTTGGTGTCAAAAAGGCTTATCAGGCTAAAACTACAGCTACACCTAACCTTAGTTTGTTGTGATGGATAAGATGCTCATCCGCAAATCAAGTAATTAGTTATCAACCTCTCCCTGTCTTGAACTTTTATTAAAGTCTGTCCTTCTCCGCATCGGAGAGGGACAGGTTTTGCGTTGTAAAAATTTTTTACGCCAACGCTACAAACTTTCTAACCACCTTATAGTAGTTGTAAAAATATAAAAAGTATTTAGAGGATGTTTGAAAAGTCCTCTTCTCGGTAAAAAAACGTTTAGATCCCCCTAAATCCCCCTTAAAAAGGGGGACTTTGACTCCGGGTTCCCCCCTTTTTAAGGGCAGGGCTGTTTCATTCCCTAAAAGGCGCTGATTTACAAGCGTTTCAAGTAAAAAAACTAGGTGACTAAAAAATCTGATTGGGCAAGAAAATGGTATTCGCACTTAAATTTGCTGGTTGAAGTGGTAGTTTTTCTTTTTCCCACTCAAGCAAATTTCTGACTCATACTCTTGACAAAATCCCTAAGAGATCGAATGAAACAGCCTTGCTTTTTAAGGGGGGTTAGGGGGGATCAATGAGTGCCTAAAATCACAGCTAACTACTTTTCAAACAACCTCTTAGTCGTTATCTTCAACTTGATATGAGCGTAGCAGATTTGTTTCCAACCTTGCACAACCTATCTCGTGCAGATAAACTCAAGGTCATGCAGTTTTTAGTTCAAGAACTGGCGACTGAAGAAGAAGCATTGTCGTTACAGCCAGGAGTCACTTATCATGTGTGGTCTCCCTATAATTCTCATGAAGCTGCTAATAAACTAGCCGCGCTGTTAGAAGAAGACAGACAGGTAAACGATGCTTAATTCACAAAGATTTCCCTTCGTTGAAAGTCGTGATGTGTTCGGGGATATCGATGCAGTACCAATATTACCTTATTTCACCTCTGAACTCGAAGCTTGCACCTTTGAACACGAGTTGTCGAGTTAAAAGAGCGATCGCTTGACCTTTAACCCTTGAAGTTGCGCCTTTTATCCTCGAAGTTGCGCCTTTAACCCTCAAAGTTGCACCTTTAACCCTCGTAGTTGAGCCTTTTATCCTCAAAGTTGCACCTTTTATCCTCGAAGTTGCGCCTTTAACCCTCAAAGTTGCACCTTTAACTCTCATCATTCTGCTTCTGAACTTAAAGGTTGTATCTCAGAACAAAAATTATCGAGTCAAAAGGGCTTAGGTCTAGCCAGCCGGAGACATTGCTCAATCTCTAAACCCAACCAATAGGTTATTTTTACTCATCTAAACGCTGTGCGATCGCATTCAGCAATGACTCAAAGTCTGATTTGCTGTGAATATCAGGGGTGAGGGTGTTCATATCTTTTAGCAGGTTGCTTAGTTCGGCGATCGTGTTGCGAATCTCGGTGTATTGGTCAATTTATTCACGAAATCCCTGTAAATTAGCTGCACCAACCTCTCTCATCCCTTGATCTAATTCTTTAATTTCGTCTTCCCAATGCTTAATATATTTAAGTCTTGCAACAGGTTTATAAATTTGGGCATCTGCTAACACAATCGGGAAAATTCGATTATAAAATTCACCATTTTTAGCAATTTGCACTAGCTCAAACATACAATTGGGAGATTTTAAATACTTGTCACTAATAACTGCGATCGCACATTTACCCCGTCCAATCCGTTCCATAAAGGCTTTAATCAGTCCTTTGTAGCCCAAATCGCGTTTATCTCGGATAATTTTGATTCCTTTTGCCTGCAAAGTCTCATCCAGTTGATTGACAAATTGCTCACTTTCTCCGCCCCAAGCATAAGAGATGAAAATTTCCTTCTCGAACTCCATTGTAGATTGACTATTGATGATGTGTTTTTCTTGCTGCTTGCTATCTTGTAAACGATGTGTCAATGATTCATCTCGCTTTCGTTCCAGTTCGTTTTGCAACCGTGCAACCTGGAAGTTGAGTTCCTTGTCTGGTCTATCGGATTGGAACATGACATCATCAATTAACCTACGGACATCTACCATTTCATAGCTGTTTTCGCACTCAATTTGGTAACGACCAGCGTTCAAACGTTTGTTGAGTATTTCTAGAGAGTAGGAATAAGGGGTGGGCAGATTTTTACAAGTTTCGCAGTTACAAGGAACTAAAGTTTGATATTGCAAGCGTTCATAAGAGTTGTGGATTTTTTCGAGTTCATGGGTGATGACAGCCATCAATTCTTTTTTGCGGTTTCCGGCTACACGGATTTTAATTTCCCGTTGATTGTAGTTTTCAATGACTTCTGCACGAGTTTGGTCTTTGTTGAGAACAACACCATTTTTCCAAACTAGTTTTTGCTCTTCAATCCAGGGGTGCGTCTCGACAATAAAGCGGGTGAGGATGCCTTTGGGCATGAATGTATAGGTGTAGCGCAGAATAAGGTTATTGCGATCGTCCCACGTGTAATCAACTTTTTCAACAGAAAGCAATTGAGGCGCAATATAAATGTCACGGCGACCAGGAATTTCGTAGCAAAGCTTGAACCGCATCATTAATTGCAGGAGTTCATCTTGCATATCTGCATATTCGCCGCTTTTCCAAATATCTTTGAGGTTTTCTTTGGTAAAACAACCTAGCTTTTGCTTGACAGTTTGACTGTCCAAAACTTTGTAGACGGCAGTTGTCCCCCATTCCGGTTTGAGGATGACGTAGTGTTTGAGTGTAGAATCGTCTTCAAAGTGGAGGCAAACGCCGAGGTCATGTAAATAGCTACTCAAGCGCAGCATATCTTTACGGTCAGTTAAATTATTTACTCGGCAAAGGTTACAGTATTCTTCAAAGCTGATGTAATTTCGGGAATTGTTCTCTAAGGCGCTTCTGACTCTTATCCAGAGTTTTGGTAGAGGTGTACCAACATGGTCAAGATTGCTTATGTATAGCTGAATAGCGTCTTTAATCTCCGCTAAACCGCGATTGGTATCTAAATTGGTTGCCAGTATTTTCTCCAGATTGCTGAATTCTCCTCGTAACTGGCCCCCATCTACTTCACACTGACGGTCTTGTTTTTCGTTTTTGATGATGATAACTGGACTCTTGTCGCTCAAGAGTTCGACAACCTTAAGCCACCAGTAAAAATCAGTGTTTTCTTGGCGAGTATCGGCAACTAAGGCATAGAGAGAACGCTTGCTGAGGAAAAACTGATGGGTTTGATGGTAGATTTCCTGACCGCCAAAATCCCAGATGTTGACGCGAAAGTCTTTACTATTGGGTAGTGTGAAGTGCCACTGGATCACCTCAATGCCTGCGGTTGATTCTTCGTCTGGCTGGAGTTTGTAGGTTTCATCTGCAATTTTCTTGGCTAAAGAGGTTTTACCGGCTCCTCCTTCGCCAATAATTAAGAATTTTGCTTCGTAGAAAGGTTCGGTTTCGGTTGGGTCTTGCACCCGAAAATAGAAATCGAGAATTTCATTTACATCACCTGGATCTTCATATAACTTCTTCGACCCCAAAATCTCAGGTGGAATGGGGAGTGGATTTCTACGAAGATCGAGCTTTTCCAAGTTTGGTAGTTCCCTGATTTCCGGTGGCAGACTGCTAAGTTGATTATTGCTGAGGTAGAGGGTTTGCAGGTTGGTGAGTTGGCTAAATTCCGGTGACAGAATGCTCAGTTGATTGTTGTAGAGGTAGAGGGATTGCAGGTTGGTGAGTTGGCCAAATTCCAGTGGTAGACTGCTCAGTTGATTACTACCGAAGTCGAGGGATTGCAGGTTGGTGAATTGGATAATTTCCTCTGGCAGACTACTCAGTTGATTGTAGCTGAGGTCGAGCGATCGCAGGTTGGTGAGTTGAATAATTTCCTCTGGCAGACTGCTTAGTTGATTGTAGCTGAGGTCGAGGGATTGCAGATTGGTGAGTTGGCCAAATTCCGGTGGCAGACTGCTCAGTTGATTATCCCAGAGATGGAAGGATTGCAGATTGGTGAGTTGGACAATTTCCGGTGGCAGACTGCTTAGTTGATTCTTGTAGAGGTGGAGGGATTGCAGATTAGTGAGTTGGCTAAATTCCGGTGGCAGACTGCTCAGTTGATTTCTGCTGAGGTGGAGGGATTGCAGGTTGGTGAGTTGTCCAAATTCTGGTGGCAGACTGCTCAGTTGATTGTTGTTGAGGTGGAGGGTTTGCAGATTGGTGAGTTGTCCAAATCTCGGTGGCAGACTGCTCAGTTGATTACTGCTGAGGTAGAGGAATTGCAGGTTGGTGAGTTGTCCAATTTTTGGTGGCAGACTGCTCAGTCGATTGTTGTTGAGGTCGAGCAATCGCAGGTTAGTGAGTTGTCCAATTTTTGGTGGCAGACTGCTCAGTTGATTGTTGTTGAGGTTGAGCGATCGCAGGTTAGTCAGTCGTCCAATTTCCGGTGGTAGCGTTGTTAAACGATTGTGAGAAAGGTCTAATTCTGTGACTTTATCTTTGACAGCTTGTTCAATAATTTGCAGCAGTTCTTCGTTAGTCATTTCGGGTTTTACAGAGGCGATGCCTGACGACGAGTTGCTGCTTGGACGCGCAGCAGAGAAATTGAGCTAACTAATAATGTAGCCTGTATGAAGTATTGCATTGAAGCAATGGGCGATCTAGCAGCCAGAGAATATTTTTCACATCTTCCAGTACAACTTTATACTCAGAACTTTTATGTATATCTTCTAAAAATTACGGAAAAAATTTCATATATATTCCCAATAAATAGTTTTTTCTTGAGTATCATCTCTGTGAATTTTTGCGTACCCAACCATAAATTAATAGTAAAAATTGTGACATTCTGCTTCAGGCTGGAGTATTGTTTCAGACAACATCAATTTTTAAAATGATGTTTATACTTAGAAGTAAGTAAATGAAAGCAGGTGCATAATGAAACTACAAGATTTCTTGGGAAAAGATGAGAAATGGTCATTTGATGCGATCGCAGAGGATGCAGACTTGGCTCGTCAGATTCAGATAGTATTAATCGGCTTAGTTTTGCTAGAACCTCCAGCCGATGGTAAATTTGGCCCTGTTTCTGCGATAGCTCTCAAAAAATTTCAAGAATTAACAAAGACTGAAGAAAGTGGCTTTTTAGGAGCAGTCACAGCCAAGGAACTGATTGAAACCAAAATAGACGATCTTCCTAAACCCCCTTTAAAACTAGGCAATGACATCGCTAGTAAGATTGTGAAATATATGCTAACCAAAGGTTATCAGGTATTTACCAATCCCAAAGAATACAATATTGTTTATGTAGAGGGTATCAATGCAGACTGGACTCTCAATAGTGATACACCCAATGAATTTAACGATCGCCGAATTGTGATTGAAGTAGTAAATGGTGTTCCCAAAATCGTAGACCACTGGGAAGCAACTACAGAACCAGGAAAGTATTACACTTATAACCCGATGAATCCCAAAGGAGCCGCTAGGATTCAATTTGGACAATACAAAGCTTGGGCTGTTGGTATTCACGGCACAGCAGAGCCTCATGAAGCGTTAGTGCAAGTTGGAGATATCACTGTTTGTAGAGATTTCAACCAAGATTTTAAACGGACTGGTGACAAACTTGATACAGGTGATGATTTTTATGTGAATCAACACTACGGCTTTGATTTTCCCCGGAATGATATTCGCCTTGCCAGTGCAGGTTGTTTAGTAGGACGAACTCGTGAGGGACATAGAGAATTTATGGCGATTGTTAAACAAGACCGCCGTTATGTCGCTAATCGCAAATATACTTTTTACACTACCGTGATTCCTGGCGATGATTTACTAAAAACGTTTCCAGGATAAGGCAGGATAGCACAGATGTGCTACCCCAAATTTTCTAACTTTGTTCTTGTGGTTGCCCTATCTGTGCTGTCAGCTTCTCTTTATCTTGTCTGCGTTTTTTGGCGTAAAGTTGAATAGTGACTGCCATCAAAATAATCATGGCAAAAATAGCCCAAGCAGCGATATCTGTAGGGAGATTATTCTTAAATACAGCCAGCAAAACGATCGCTACTAACATAACTGTAGGTGCTTCATTTAAAGCACGTAATTGCTGACCACTCCAGCCACATTCGCCTACTGCTAATTTCTTCATCAGCCGAGCGCAGTAATGATGATAACCAATTAAAATAGCAACAAACAGCAGTTTTATATGTAACCAGCCCTCTTTTAAAACGTCCGGTTCAGTGGTTAATAAACCAATGGCCATTGCGATCGTCACGTACATTCCTGGATTCGTGATGATATAGTAGAGACGCTTTTCCATAATTTGATATTGATTTTTCAATATCGTTTGCGCTGGCTCAGGTTCAAGATTTGCTTCAACGTGATAGATAAAAAGGCGTACTAAGTAGAACAATCCGGCAAACCAAACTACAAATCCGACAATATGAAATGCTTTAAACCAAGAATAAGCCATGAATCATAATCTCCTTTACTTGTAATGGTAATAAAAAGTAGTCAGGAGCCAGAATTCTGAATTCAGAATATTCCACCCGTTAAAGGATGAGCTTTCACAAGAAATAACATTTGAATACTGCCACTTAATCTTCCATTTAGTGGACTAAAGTGATAATTTTGCACCCTCTACTAAATTGATTCTGACTCCTGAATTCTGACTCCTGAATTCTGAATTTTGACATTCATTTTTATAATATCGATTTTTGCCAAAGGTATATTGTCAATGAGCATCTTTACGACGCACAAAGGGTAAAAGGTCTTCTAAAATCGTCTCGTGGTAATGTTCTTGAGGATAATGTCCAACGTTATTAAGTTTTATTAATTCGGTATTTGGTGCTAAATCTGTAAATTTTTGGGCAACGTCTACAGATAACCAAGGGTCAATCATTCCCCATTGAATCAGAATTGGCTGTTGCCATTCTTTAAAACCAGATTCAATTTCGGTCATTGCTGAATCAAGCTGTAAATTGCGAATACTTGATAACAGACTCCGCCCAGATGAAGAACTTTTCAAAAATGGTTTTCGATAAATATCTAATTCCTTATCTCCTATGCGATAACGGCTACCACCTTCTAGGGTTCGGTCAACTAATAAGGGGTCTTGAGTCATTACTTCGCCTACCAAAGGTAAACCCATTTGTTTAATTTTCCAGGGTAATTTGGCGGCAGTTGATATTGGGGTATTTAAAATAGCTAAGTTGGCAATTTGTTCTGGATGACGCAAAGCATATTGCAATCCTACAGAACCTAAAAAGCCTTGGACAACTAAAGAGAAATGTTCAAGTTCTAAAGCTCTGACAAATCCTTCTAAAGCTGTGATAAAAGCATCGGGAGTATAAGCAAAATCTCGTTTTTCTGGTTTTGCAGAAAAGCCGTAACCAATCCAATCTGGTGCGATCGCTCTTGTACCTTGATTCGCTAGAGCCGGTATAATATTACGCCAACTATAACTTTGTGAAACTAAGCCGTGTAACAACAACACAGGCGCTAAGTCAGTTCTGCCGATTGGTAAAGATTCTCGATAAAACCATTCCAGTGAATCTACATTGATTTTATGTTCTGTTATTGACACGTTGTTTTCCTATATTGGTCATTTGTCATTTGTCATTGGTCATTTGTCATTAAGTCAAGAGTTAGGAATTCTTCTTCTGCTCCCCTGCTCCCTCATCCCCCTATTCCTTGAGAAATAATCATCTCACGAATCGCATAAGCTGTAGCGGGCGCTAGCAAAACGCCGTTGCGATAGTGTCCGGTAGCTAGGAGGATATTACTAAACCCTGGCAACTTACCAATAACTGGGGCTGGACGACCTTCAGGACGGGGACGTAAACCTGACCAAGTGCGAATAATTGTTGCTGTGGATAATTCTGGGCAAAATGCGATCGCTTGGTTTCTAACAGATTCCAACAGTTCTTGGTTTGGTGGTATCTCATCACCATTGCTGGGAAATTCTACTGTCGCACCCACCCAATAATCTCCGCCGCCTATAGGAACAATATGGACATCATTACCCGTTATCGCTGGCTGGAAGTCGGGATTGCCTAATGGATGCCCTACAAGCATTTGCAACGCTTGCCCTAGCACAGGGCGGATATCAATTATTTGATTTAATTTTGCCGTCAGTGGTGTTGAACCTAGCCCTGCTGCAACTACAAACCAATCTGCGGCTATTTTTCCTTCTGTAGTCTCAAGTTGATGGCAAAATTCAGGTGGTGAGGTTTGGGCATCCAAAACAGTCACGCCAAATTTGAAGGTTACACCGTTTTGCTGGGCGGCCTCAACTAAAGCTAATGTGAGAGCAGTTGGATCGAGTTGACGATCTTGGGGAGAATAGACAGCGCCAGTAATTTTTTCACAATCCACTTGAGGACAGATATTCTGGAGTTTAGCCGTATCCCATATTTCTAAATGCCAGCCTTGAGAGTGGCGAATTTCTACAAGTTTTTCCCATGCTGCTAAATTCTCCTCTTCCAAACCAAGACTGAGAATTCCCTGGCGGTTAAAAGGGATTTTGCGACCTGTTAAAGCTTCTAATTCAGGAATCAAAGTTTCATAGCGTTGGATGCTGGTTTGTCGCATCTGCCAAGCTTTGCCCTTGATTTTTTGGCTGATTGCGCCCATCAAAACGCCAAGTGCAGCGCCCGTGGAAGCTTGCGCTGGTGGTTGGCGATCGCAAACTGTGATTTTCAGCCCTTTAACTAGACTCAGTTCGTAAGCGATCGCAGCTCCAACTACACCACAACCGATAATAACTACATTCATGACTTGTACTTGAAGTGAGAAGTTAGGAGTTAGGAGTTAAAAATTTAAAATTCCTAACTACTGTACAGATACGATTAATCGCATCTCTAACTCCTAACTCTTGTACAGACGCGATGAATCGCGTCTCTAATTATTAACCCTCTTCTTTTTTAGGAAGCAGATCAAGGAATTTGTCAATGTCTGTGAAAGCAGCCTGGGATTGATTCAAGGCAACTAGAGGATTGCTAGCACTAGTAGCTTTATCAAGCTTAACTAGGTCGTTAAACAAATCTCGCGTTATTTGACGGGCTGCGGGTTGGTCTTTGGGCAGAAGGTTGGAAGTAACATAAGTCAAGTGCAGCCTTGCTTCTGTTATGGGCCCGTGTATAAAGTTACGCACATTGATCCAATCACCTTTTTGGATCAGGGTTTTCAACTCATCTGAGCGATCGCGCACAGCCTGAATTTCAGGAACATAAGCCTGAATTCTTTCAAGTTGAGTCGCTGTGTAAGTTGGAGGTGTTACTGAAGCACCAGGGCCGCCACAACTCATGAGGAATGTGGCCAATAATACTAAAACAAATGAAAAAATCGAGCGTTGACGCGCCATGACAATGAACTTAATTGCTTTTTGTTTACCGATTCACAGTGTCATTTTAGATCGTCGCTAGTGCAATTTATCGTTCTTGTCTGCCAAGGATTTTGCAGACAATCCGAATATTTTTTATAAAGGGCAGAGTTTCATCTGCTTTCGAGGACTTTTTAAGTACAATTACTTAAGAGGTGTTAGACAGTCCCAACGAGAAGCTATTTTTCACATTTGTTAGTAACAACGATTGTTAGGGAAGTCTGATTTAGAGTTGCTAAATCTCAAAGGTCTTGATAAGCTGAAACACCAATAATATAAGCCTTCTGGCGGTTTTTATATCTTCACATCCCCGAAGATGCCGACGCAATTATAGGAGTGTTTTTTAGTGAATGCAGCTGAACAGGCAACGAACCTTGAACTCGCCAGCAACATTGCTACGGTGGTTAACTTGTTCAAATTCGAGTTTCCTGATGCCAAATCCGATCTCAAACCCTGGAAAAATGACCCGGAAACTAGGGAGTTAGTCGATCCAGATTCTATAGATATTGGCTTTCACTTTCCTGGTATCAGCAAATCTTGGCGAAGTCGCAGTATTTTGATTCAAATCCGATTTTATCAAGATCCCATCAATAATTCCCGGCGTGCGATCGGTGTGGAGGTGGCTGGATTCGATCATCGCGGTGAAGCGTGGCGACTTTCTACGGTAGAAAACTGGAATGTTGTCGGCGCATCTTCGCCTTCTGGTGAAATCGAGGATAAGCTCAAACAGATTTGCCGACAGATTTTAGAAGTTTTTAATAAACCAAGTGAATAAGGTACTTCCAAATAAAAAATATCCCAAAACAGACATAAAACTCCTCTCATTTCTCCTCTCTCTGTGTTCTCTGCGTCTCTGTGGTTCGTTTATTTAGATAATTTATTTCTTCGACTTGTCTCAGAGAACGTAGTAAGGAATAATACAGAGGAAAGCTTTGCGTAGGCATAGCCCAACCCAGGCATCGCTAGCCACCCATATCACAATGACTACTGTAATATTTGTACATGGCACAGGCATTAGGGAACGAGAATACAACGAAACTTTTCAGATAATTGAGCAAAAGATTCACGCCCAACGTCCTGATATCAAAGTTTCTCCCTGCCTTTGGGGTGTATTAGGTGCAAAGTTCAATGATAATCGGGCATCAGTACCCTTGGAAGATGCGACACTGGCTTTATCTCAAGGAGAAGAAGACGCAGAGATTGTACTGTGGGGGCAATTATACCGCGATCCTTTGTATGAATTACGGCTGTTGTCTTTGAAACCGATTGAGTCAGGAAATCCCTGGGAAGAACCAGGGGATGTTTTACAATCTCGTGTAGCCAGTCTCACTCCGACATCTCAACTGCAAGCTAAGTTGCAAGAGGCGGGAATTGCAGAGGTATTTGAGCCAGCACGAGAGGCGGTTATCCAGAGTGAACCATATCATCAGGCGTTGCTCACAGTTTCCGAATCTGATGTGAGCGAATATTATGCACCAATAGCTAGAGCAGTTGTGGCTCAAGCAATGTTTATTAGCGAACTGCAAGAAAAATTTCCCCCTATACTCACCGATGCCCAATTGCGGGATGAAGTTGTGGAATTGCTGACTCTGGCTTTGGGAGAGGCAGAGTTAGGATTGGTTGGCTGGTTATTAAAGCCATTTGTTGAACTAGCACAGTACGGCGGAACAAATTATGTCAGAGGAAACCGCCTTGAGCTAACTGATAAAATTTCGCCTATGCCTGGTGATATTTTGTTGTATCAGACGCGGGGTGAAAAAATCAGGGCGTTTATCCAAGAACAAATTGCCCAAGCAGAACCGCCAGTGGTTTTAATCGCCCATAGTTTGGGAGGTATCGCTTGTGTAGATTTGCTAGTGCAACAGCAGTTGTCTCAGGTGGAATTATTAGTAACAGTTGGTTCCCAAGCACCATTTTTATATGAGATTAACGCCCTCTACAGCTTAGAATATGGGCAGTTATTGCCAGAGCATTTCCCGCAATGGTTGAATATCTACGATTTACGGGATTTTCTCAGTTACGTGGGTAAGAAAATTTTCCCTGATAAAGTGCAGGATGTGGTGGTGGATAGTAGACAACCGTTTCCCCGTTCCCACGGTGCTTATTGGACAAATGCCAAAACCTGGGAGGCGATTATTTCGAGGTTGCCATAATGGTTTACTTTTTACGGTATCTAGAAAACCCCACTCAAAACCTCTCCCATACAAGGCTACGGTGTACAGACAAGTCGAATTACCCCCCTCAATCCCCCCTTGGAAAGGGGGGAAGCCGGAAATCCAGTTCCCTCCCCTTTACAAGGGGAGGGTTAGGGTGGGGTAAAAACCAGCTTCTTAAACTACTCCAGACTTGTGTGTACACCGTAGCATCTACAAAAAGAAAGGCTTTAAATTTTCCCCCTTCCCGCGTCGGGAAGGGGGTTAGGGGGTTAGGTCATTTTCCTCATAACGTGAGAGGCTAGGTCATCATGCAGTTGATGGCTAAACCTGAGCGAACATTTGGGTTAATTGTGGGTATTGAAAAGTACCACGAACCTGGTTGGAACGTGCCAGGTGGAGGGCCAGCCGATGACGCGCTGAAATTTGCTCATTGGCTGCATCTGCACGGTGTACCGAAGGAGAATATTCGGTTATGTTTATCAGCACTGGAAGAAAATCATCAGTTAATTGGGGAATATGGGTTAAATGTAGAGTTAGCAACAGAGCAAAATATCTCCGACATTGTGACAAACTTTTTATCCCCAAAGTCGGGGGATTTACTCTACATTTTTTGGGCGGGACATGGTTTGATTACCTCAGAACGAGAGCGAAGGTTGCTTTGTGCTGATGCAAATAAACAGAATTGGCAGAATTTAGATTTAAATTCTTTATTAGTTTTGTTAGGTTCCGATAAATTTCAGATTCGTAATCATATTTGTATTATTGATGCCTGTGCCAATTATGTTTTAGAGTCGAAGGGAAGACCAACTAACTTAGGTGGCAAAGCTTTTTTGAGTGGTCAGCCAAAGCCAGATAGTCAACAATTTGTGTTAATGGCTACGCGGGAAGGAGAAAAAGCTAAGGTAAATTCTGAAAATAAAACAGGATACTTTTCTCAAGCAGTGCGGGAGGCTTTTGCAGGAGCTAATGGGAATTTTCCCCCGAATATGAGGGAAGTTACTGAGGCAGTTAAGGAGCGATTTAATAGTTTAGATAAAAAACAACTGCCGACTTATTTTTATTCCCGCAGTTGGGATGGAGATATTGAAAAATCTCATTTCAACCCGTTTGATATTCCGCATAATATCCCACAGAGTCAAGCTCGTAAGTTTGTTGGGAGGGATGAGCAAATAGAACAATTGCATCAGCTATTGCAAGCAAATGATGTTGTGGTTATTACCGATGTGACTGGGCAAGGTGGGGTGGGTAAAACAGAGTTAGCTATTCAATACTCATGGCAATATTTGGAAGATTATTCTGGCGGGTGTTGTTGGTTAAATCCCCAAGGTATTGATTTGGGAACCCAGTTAGTTGAATTTGGAGTTGTGAATTTACCTAACTTTAATCCACCGGATGGATTAAGCCTAGCAGGTCAAGTTGCTTATTGCTGGAAGAAGTGGCAAGCTGGCAAAGTTTTATTAGTGTTTGATGATGTCAAAGACTGGAAGCTAATTCAACCCTATCTACCACCTAAAGGTTCTCGGTTTAAGGTGTTAATTACCACTCGTATAAATACAGGGTTAACATATCCATCACTGCCGTTAGGTGAATTGTCAGCAGATGGAGCCTTAGAATTATTAACAACCCTGCTGGGAAAAGAGAGGGTTGAGAAGGAATTAGAATTTGCAAAGGGACTTTGCAGATTTGTGAATTATGTACCAATTGGACTTTACCAAATAGCAGCACAGTGCCGAGAGCCAGGGAGAGTATTATGCTAGGAGACATTCTCGCACGCCTACAAAAGCAAGCATCAGCAGGCGAGTCTGGTGTAGCAGCAGCTTTTGAGTTGAATTGGCAAAGCTTGGAACCAGAGGCGCAAAAATTGGCTTGTCTGTTGAGTTTGTTTGCTTTGGCTCCTATCCCTTGGTCTTTGGTAGAATCAGCAGCAAGTGTTAGCGATTTGGAATTTGACTTCAAAGCTAACTGCACTATTTTAGTTGAGCGTTATTTGCTGCAAGAATTGGCAGAGGACACCTACCAAGTTCACGAACGCATTCGGGAATTATTGCAGCAGAAGTTAGAAGATTTGCCTGAAGCAAACGAACTTAAGCGTGGCTATTGTCAAGCAATGGTATCAATAGCAAAAGATATTCCTGAAACACCCACATTGATAGACATTGCTCAAGCAACTCTTGCCATCCCTCACCTTGCGGAAGCCGCTACCGTTTACCAAGCCTGGTTAAGCGATGATGATTTAATCTGGCCTTTTGTAAGCTTGGGTAGATTTTATCAAGGTCAAGGAGCCTACGATCAAGCCTTACCTTGGCGTAAACAATGTTTATCCTCTACTAAAAAACGTTATGGGGATGAACACCCGGATGTGACAACTAGCCTGAACAATTTAGCAGTACTCTACTGTTTACAAGGAAGGTACGGCGATGCTGAACATTTGTATATCGAAGCTTTGAGGATGGCAAAACATTTGCTGGGGGATGAACACCCAGATGTGGCAACTAGCCTGAATAATTTAGCAGAACTCTATCGTTCACAGGGAAGGTACAGCGATGCTGAACCTTTGCATATCGAAGCTTTGAGGATGGCAAAACGTTTGCTGGGGGATGAACACCTAGATGTGGCAACTAGCCTGAACAATTTAGCAGAACTCTATCGTTCACAGGGAAGGTACGGCGATGCTGAACATTTGTATATCGAAGCTTTGAGAATGGTAAAACGTTTGCTGGGGGATGAACACCCAGATGTGGCAACTAGCCTGAACAATTTAGCAGTACTCTACTGTTCACAGGGAAGGTACAGTGATGCCGAACCTTTGTACATCCAAGCTTTAACGATGAGAAAACGCCTGCTGGGGGATGAACACCCAGCTGTGGCAACTAGCCTGAACAATTTGGGAGGACTCTACGATTTACAGGGAAGGTACAGTGATGCTGAAACTTTTTACATCCAAGCTTTAACGATGAGAAAACGCCTGCTGGGGGATGAACACCCAGATGTGGCAATTAGCCTGAACAATTTGGGAGGACTCTACGATTCACAGGGAAGGTTCAGTGATGCTGAACCTTTGTACATCCAAGCTTTGGAGATTGCTGAACAACGCTTGGGGACAAATCATCCTAATACAATAACCATTAGTGCAAATCTGGAATACTTGCAGAGGAATCGTCAGCCTTGATTCAGGAGAATGGTTGCTTTTGTCTTTCCTTGGCTTCAGTAATTTAGGTAATCTGCATCGGCTGCATTACCCGCCTGGGATTCAAATCCTAGTCTAATAAGTAGGCAAGATAATTAATTACACAATGTCATTGCAAATGCAGTGAAGTAAAATAGTGCGATCGCAACGCCTAAAACTACCTCTCTACGATATGCTTTGCGAAGGGTGCGATCGTAATAACTGTAAATATTTTTATTTCTCTACTTAATGAGCCTCTGAACTCCGTCAACGAGTATTTTATCTCCGTTAACGAGTCTTTTAGCTCCGTCAACGAGTCTTTTAGCTCCGTCAACGAGTCTTTTAGCTCCGTCAACGAGTCTTTTATCTCCGTCAATGAGTATTTTAGCTCCGTTAACGAGTCTTTTATCTCCGTTGACGAGTCTTTTATCTCCGTTGACGAGTCTTTTAGCTCCGTTAACGAGGCTTTTATCTCCGTTGACGAGGCTTTTAGCTCCGTTGACGAGTATTTTAGCTCCGTTCACGAGGCTTTTATCTCCGTTGACGAGGCTTTTAGCTCCGTTGACGAGTATTTTAGCTCCGTTCACGAGGCTTTTATCTCCGTTAACGGGTTATAGAGATAGCGATCGTGGTTAATTGCACCATCTTTTACGTCACATTCCACAGGATTTGAACCTAAATCCCAAATAGAAGATGTTTGTTTAATACTAGTAATAATAATTTTTCCATTTTCTTGAATAATCTCAAACTCTTGGTTTTCTCCTAATAGTTCTTTAGGGATTAATAAGCCTTTTTCTGTTGCTGTTAGTTTCATATTTAATTACCTCGATTTATTTTGTAAGTTAATCAAATGAATTTGCTTTAATAGGTTGTTTAAAAAGTGGTTGGCTGTGATTATAGACACTTATTGATCCCCCCTAACCCCAGGGCAAACGCATCTAAATATTGACGAGCCTGAATCAGGGCGAAATACACCAAGACTCAAACTACATAAGGCTTTGAGGAAATTAAATCTCACTCGTTATAAAAATGATAATCATTACGAGGGGGGAGTTAGAGGCAGCCGACGGCTGCCTGAGCTTTCACGGTCAGTTCTCCACTCTTCTAGCGTAGGTTTTCTCACAGTCTGATTCTCAATAGTTTTAGATTAATGACTAGGAATTATGAGAAGATCAGCACAAAGAAAAGCTCAATTTATGCGATCGCCGCCGGGAAGGACGGTTACACCATCGCCCTTCCGATCAAAGTGACTTTTACAGATGCTGTGAAAGTGAGGACGGCTGGCCTTCATTGAACGTGGTATTCTCACATTTATCAGAAAGAAGAATTACGTTCTTATTCTCCTCTCTATGAAGCTGAAACCCAAAATTACGATTGCTGACCATTTTGCGGTGATACAAGATCCACGAGTAGATCGCACCAAACGACATAAATTAATCGATATCATGACCATTGCCGTATGTGCTGTGATTTGTGGTGCGGATGGTTGGGTAGCCGTAGAGACTTATGGTTGTGCAAAGTATGAATGGTTAAAAACATTTTTAGAATTACCAAATGGGATTCCGTCCCACGATACATTTGCAAGAGTATTTGCACAAATAAATCCTCAACAGTTCCAGGAATGTTTTCTGAGCTGGATGAAATCAATACAGAAGATAACTGATGGTGAAGTTGTCGCGCTTGATGGGAAAACTTTACGTGGTTCTTATGATACAAGTAGTGACCAAAGCGCAATTATAATGGTAAGTGCCTGGGCAACTACAAATAAATTAGTGCTGGGACAAGTAAAAGTAGATCAAAAATCAAATGAAATTACAGCAATTCCAGAATTATTAAAGGTATTAGAACTGTCAGGATGTATTGTGACCATTGATGCAATTGGCTGCCAGAAGGAGATTGTGAAGCTAATCACACAGCAAAATGCAGATTATGTAATTGGGTTAAAGAAGAATCAAGGAAATCTTTATGATGAAGTAGAAAAACTATTCTCTTCAGGCATAGCTACAGGATTTGAGGGGATTGCACATAGCACGTATAAAACAGAAGAAACAGGGCATGGTCGTCATGAAATCCGCAATTACGTAATGTTCTCTCAAATTGAATCTCGGCTTAACCCAGATTCAATTTGGTCAAATTTTAATAGTGTTGGCATGGTAGAATCTGTCCGTTCATTCAATGGTGAAACAACGGTTGAAACTCGGTATTTTATCAGTAGCCTTGAGTCAGATGCTAAACAGTTTGGTAATTCTATTCGCAGTCATTGGGGAATTGAAAATTCATTGCATTGGCTATTGGATGTTGCCTTAAGAGAAGATGACTGTCGAATTAGAAAAGATAATGCCCCACATAATTTTGCAATTCTCAGACATCTTGCAGTCAATCTTTTAAGTCAAGAGAAGCGTGTCAAACGTGGAATCAAAAATAAACAGTTTCTCGCGGCGATGGATAACAAATACTTACTAAGTATTTTAGCGTTAGCTTAAAATAGTACATCAAAACTTGAGTTGAATGTTTTACATAAAAGTTTTATTTATTCTCTAAGTAAATATATTCTTATGTAGCTCATAATTGAATTATTTTAGTATTGACGATTAGTCATTCAGTTGAAGATAAGCTAATTCAAATTTTGAAAAATATTTGATTTATTTTATTTATCATTTCACCGATTTTTGCAATTATCTATGTCATTTTGGAATCTCCCTTAGTTTTTATTAGTAAATAAGATGCGTTTGCCCTGCCCCTAACCCCCCTTAAAAAGGGGGGAACCGGAATCAAAGTCCCCCTTTTTAAGGGGGATTTAGGGGGATCTAAAACGTTTTGCTACCAAGAAAAGAACTTTTCAAACATCCTCTAAGGCGGGCAAGACTTCGGCGTGAGCGCTCAGTCGAACGCTGCCCACCCCACAAAATTGGATAAGGCTACCAGTTGCCTACAGGTTGAGCATCATGAGAAAACATTGAGGGATCGATTGAAATGCCCAATCCTTCAGCTACACGACGACCATAAGAAATATCTGCCCGGAAGAAGTGGCAAAGTTGGCGCATTTGGATGTCCTGCCTTGCTTGAGAGAGACTACCAACAATATTTTTCGCCAGACGCTCTTGCTGCTCAGGAGTTAGTAACCGATACAGATTACCTGCTTGGGTGTAATCGTCGTTTCCTTCACGATGACTGTAACGATCGACTGTGACATCGCCCAAATGACTAGGTGGTTCTGCATAAGCTGGATTTTCTTTAGGCGTACCCTCAGCACTATTCGGTTCATAGTTAGGAACGCTACCGCCGTTGTTCCCCGATGCCATAAAGCCATCTCGCTGATAATGCATCACTGGACATTTGGGCTGGTTAACAGGTAGTTGCTGATAGTTACCACCCAAGCGATACCGTTGAGCATCTGGGTAAGAAAAAATTCGAGCTTGCAGCATTTTGTCTGGAGAGAAACTAACGCCAGGAACCACCGCACTAGGGCTAAAAGCGGCTTGCTCAACTTCGGCAAAATAATTCTCTGGGTTACGATTTAGCTCTAATATCCCGACTTCAATTAAAGGATATTCCCCTTGTTTCCAAACTTTGGTTAAGTCAAAAGGATTGTCAGGATGTTTTTCCGCTTGCTCCTCGGTCATCACCTGAATACACATCCGCCACTTAGGATAGTCTTTTTTAGCGATCGCTTCAAACAGATCGTGAGTTGCATGATCTGGATCTTCGCCCTTAATCTTAGCCGATTCTTCCTCTGTCAAGGTTTGATGCCCTTGCAGAGTCTTGAAGTGAAATTTACACCAAACGCGATCGCCCTCAGCATTAATTAAACTAAAGGTGTGGCTACCAAAACCGTCCATGTGTCGATGGGTTTTGGGAATTCCCCGATCTGAAAAGAGGATCGTCACCTGGTGAAGCGATTCTGGACTGAGTGACCAAAAATCCCACTTTGCATTCTGGTCTTTGCAATTGGTTTGGGGATTGCGCTTTTGGGTATGGATAAAATCAGGAAACTTCAAAGGGTCGCGGATGAAGAAAATAGGGGTATTGTTACCTACAAGATCCCAGTTACCCTCCTCAGTATAAAACTTAAGGGAAAAACCTCTAGGATCACGCTCGGCATCTGCTGAACCCTTTTCTCCGCCAACTGTAGAAAAGCGCAAGAGAACTTCCGTTTTCTTACCAATTTCAGAGAAAAGTTTGGCTTTACTGTAGCGGGTAATGTCATTGGTAATAGTCAAAGTACCATGAGCAGCCGCACCTTTAGCGTGAACAACTCTTTCAGGAATACGTTCTCTGTTGAAATGAGCCAGCTTTTCTATGAGGTGGAAATCCTGCATTAATACAGGGCCACGCGCTCCAGCCGTGAGTGAGTTCTGGTTATCGCTAACAGGAATACCATCAGCAGTTGTCAAATTTTGGGGTTCAGTCATGGTTAAAGAAGCTCTCCATGTAAGTTACTCAGATTGCCCACAGTACATTTTAGTCAGTAGATGTATACCTACTGACATAACAAACTAATTCAACGTAAGTTCGATGAACCTTTCCCTCCCAGCCTCCCTCTGGGAAACGGAAAGGGAGGAGCAACGAAAAATTCAGCTTTTTGCTCCCCTCTCGTGTCGGAGAGGTCAAATAAGATTTGTCGAACTCACGTTAATTCATAGTCATTACGAGTTTATATATAAATCATACTCGATATGATTATGAATTACCATAAATTTTTTTTGCATTTTGGTAAGATGCAGAGGCGATATATCTTCTCTATACTGCCTTTCAGGTATTTAAATGTTTGAGAATCAACGAACAAACATCTGTCGCCTCAATTTGATGTTCATCAATTAGATGAGTTTGATGGGTGATAAATAGAGGCCCTTCATCTGGGGAAGTGGTGATATTACCGTGAGAGCCACGCACCAGGGAAGCATCCAAAGGAATTACATCCATTAAGTAGCGAAAACCTAGTTGTTTCTTAAGTAACTTGAGAGCAATTTTTCCTTGAGGAAATTTTATTTGTGGATCGAGGAAAAGTTCTACAGGATCGTAACCAGGTTTGCGGTGGATATCTACAGTTCTAGCAAAATCAGGCGCTTTGGCATCATCGAGCCAATAATAATAGGTAAACCAAGCGTCAGATTGTGCGATCGCTACCAACTCACCGGATCTAGGATGATCGAGATGATAGGCTTGTTTCCCCTCGTCATCCAACACCTGCGCTACGCCTTCAGTCGCTTCTAAAAGTGATCGCACTTTTGGGATATACGCCGGATGGTTGACATACACATGAGCAATTTGATGATCGGCAACGGCAAAGGCAATGCTAGCACCAAAATCGAGCAGTTCTCGCCCTAATTCTTCTCGTATAGCAATTAGGCCATTTTCTCGTAATACACGATTCAAATCCACCGCTTTAGAAACTGGGGTAATGCCATACTCAGAAAGAATAATTACCTGAGTATTACGTGCTTCAAAATATTTAATTAAATCGCCACAAACAGTATCAATTTCTCGTAAATCAACTTGTATCTGTGTTTGATTGTTACCAAATTTTTGCAGACAGTAATCTAAATGTGGCAGATAAACTAGTGATAATGTAGGGCTGTAGCGTTCCTCAATCCATTTTGCGGAATTGGCAATCCATTGACTAGAACTAATGGTAGTTTTTGGGCCCCAAAAATCGAACAGAGGAAAATTTCCTAAATCAGATTGAATTTGCGATCGCACATCACTAGGATGAGTATAAATATCAGGTAATTTTCTCCCATCTGCGGGATACATTGGGCGCGGCGTAATCGCATAATCTGCTGTCGAGTACATGTTGTACCACCAAAAAAGGTTGGCACAAGTGAAAGTTGGGTCAATTGATTTAGCTATTTCCCAAACTTTGGGAGCCTGCACTAGTTTATTAGACTGCCGCCAAAACTTCACTTCACATTCATCACGGAAGTACCAACCATTAGCGACAATTCCATGTTCATCAGGCAACTTTCCTGTTAAATAAGTAGCCTGAACTGAACAAGTCACAGCAGGTAACACTTTTCCTATAGAAGCTACCTGCCCCTTGGCAGCCCAAGAAGATAAAAACGGTGTATTTTCTCCTAGTAAACTGGGCGTTAATCCCACGACATTTAGAACAACTGTTTTCTGCATGAAATTAATTTCCTGTTAATTTGCGGCAAATTCTTTTAATACCCACTCATACTCACGCTGAATAGAAGTTAGTAAATCTATCTTCATTTCTGATGGCAATACATCCCAAGTGTAAGTTTCAATTTCTAAATGTGAGCAAGCATTGTTTGTCTGAAGTAGATTTAAAGCAGTAGCGATGTCATCTTGGGTAGACTGCAAAATTTGATAATCATGAATAAAAATTGGTACATGAAAATGAGTCCGCCATTCTTCAGCTAAAGATTGCTCTAAATGTGGTAGTGCAGTTATTAAGTCAGGATAGTGATGCAGTGTACCATCAGTGCGACGTTCTATTACCTGGTGGAGATAAGTAGATTCAGCAAAAGGGCGTAATCGCTCAACTATTAAACTACGCTTCTCAACATCAGCAGGTATTTTTACTTGAATTGCTGCACTGATTTGAATTTTACCAATTTTAATTCCTGCTGATTGAAAACGCGCAAACACAGATTGCGGTTCTTCATATTCAACTGAAAAATGGCAGGTATCATAGCAAATCCGAACGTGTTCTAGCAATTTAGTCTCTGCTAAATGCTGCTCAATATTTAATTTTTCTGATAAGTAATTACCACCGATTGGCAATAACCAATTTTGGTAGAAGTCAATTACTTCTGAGGTATTTTCAATCAACCCATCAGGCTCAGGCTCTAAATCAATATGAAGTATCTTGCCTGTTTCTTCACCGATACGAATCATTTCTACAACAACTGATGCTATGTTCAAACAACTCTTTTTCAGAACAGTATCGAAAGTTGCTTGGTCTTTTACCCACCAAGGTTTATAGGATAATGGTAGTGTAGAAATTCCGCCATCAAGTCCTTGGGGTAATAGACTAGCTAAAATATGTGCCAAGTTTAATGTATAATTAACACGTTCTTGTGTAGACCAATCTGGCGCATAAACTTGGTCTTTTACCACCTGTCGATGAAATCCACCATAAGGGAATCCGTTTAAGGTGAAAACATATAAATCTTGTTGAGTCAGCCAAGTTTGGAATTGAGCTAAGTTATTACTTTCTAAAAGTTGTTTTGCAGCTACATCTGATAACCGTAAGCCAATACCAAAAGGTTCTGTAGGTGATAAACGTGATTTGAGTTCGGGAATATACTTCTCTAAATTGGCGAAAACCTCTAGCCAACTTTCACCAGAATGAATATTGCTGCAATAAGTTAAGTGAAATTTGCTACCTTTTGTAATCTTCATTTTCTAGTTTTATCCCTTGTATATGTAATCTTTTTTCTTTGGCTTATACTGTTGCACAAAATACTTGCTACATATTCATGGTTAGAGGCGCATATATGTGCGCCCCTATAGCCGATTAATGGTATTACTGGGTGTATACATTGAAATTTAAGTAACAGCAAATAGTCGTGCTAATTTCATCGAAATTGGCAGCAAAATTAGAACCAATAAACCGTAATACAAACCAGCAAAACCAGATGCGACAGTTGCATCTAAAACTATTAGAGATAAAACGCCTATTTTTACCGCATTTCGGATATTTTCGGCTATCGGTTCACGTGCAGCTTTGATAAAATTAGGCAAGACTCTGATAGCTAATAAAACAGCGAATGGTAGTGCTGCGATCGCTGCATATTCTCCTAATAATCCTAAAGCTAAAACTGCCATCAAAACTATTGCAATCAGCAGTAATGCAAGTACTCCCGTAATCTTCTTCCCTCCGTGAACTTCACCCTGACTAATTGCGGTGATCGCAGCAATATAAAGAATAGGAATTAGTGCTAAATACCAACGTTCCCAGACTATTGCGGGTACAGCACTTACACCTAATAATAAGTTACTGCCACGACACAAACCCATATTTAAAGGGCCAAAAAAAGGATGATGTTTGGCAAGTGAGTCATATAAAAGGGATGAAAGAGTGATAAATATAGCGATTGTAGCACTCAACCAGGATACTTGAAAAGCAGCTATAATCCCGATCGCAAACAGTATACTCCCCAATAAAGTAGCATTTTGACGAGATACGCGACCACTAGGAATTGCTCTATTTGATCGTTCTTTTGCATCTAAGTCTGCATCGAAAACATCATTAAAAACTATACCGCCGCCGTATAAACCAGTTGTAGCCAATAACAACCAACCTAATGGGATTAGTACAGGAAAATTTGATTCTCCGTTAATTAATTGAACAAAAATAATCCCAGAGCCAGAAGCAGCAAAACCAAGAAGAATATCTGCCCAGGCAGTAACAATATTAGCAGGACGCATCAATTCCAAATAACCCCGCCAGCTTTGAAAATTTAAGCTTGCAACATTCACTTATCTGCCTCCGTGCTTATTAATTTCTCAAAACAAACCCGCATATTACAGATGAATCACCGAGAGACTCCATGAGTTACATTGACAACGCAAAGATGAAAATCTATCTTGCAATGCCCAATTCCCAATGCCCCCTTATAATTTTCTACTCAATCAACACAAAATCTGAAACTGATTTGATTCCTGGTTCTTGTCCCCGCAGCACAGAATTACCACTGAACAACTGGCGTTGATCGATAGATTGAGGATTGAGCCAATCTGAAGCTTTCATCTGCCCAGTTTGACTGTAAGCAGCTAGAGCATTTTCATAACAAACTGCTCGCACATGTTCTTCAGGAATGCCCCTATCTAACATCAACTGAGCCGTTTTTGGTACTGCCAATGGATCGCTGATACCCCAATCAGCACTACTATCTACAATGATGCGATCGCATCCATACTTACGGACAACTTCTACCATCCTGGCGTTACCCATCTTCGTCTGTGGGTAAATCGTGAAAGCTGCCCAAAAGCCCCGTCCTAATACTTCTTCAACAGTTTCTTCGTTATTGTGATCGATAACTACTTGTGAAGGATCTAAGCCATATTCAATACAGCGATCCATACTCCGACTAGCACCCGCCTTCTTATTCCGATGGGGCGTATGAATTAGTACCAACGTATCGAGTTCTTTGGCTAATTCTAACTGTTGACAAAAGTACTTATCCTCTGCTTCTGTCATGTCGTCATAGCCAATTTCACCAATGGCAACAACTCCTTCTTTACAAGCATAAAGTGGTAGCAGTTCCATAACTTCAGCTGCTAGCGCTTCATTGTTAGCTTCTTTCGGATTTAGGCCGATTGTGCAGTAGTGTTGGATGCCAAACTGACTAGCACGAAACCGCTCCCAACCTACAAGACTACTGAAGTAGTCTTTAAATGAGCCAGCGTTGGTTCGGGGTTGTCCTAACCAAAAGGCTGGTTCAATAACGGCGACAATGCCATATTCCCGCATTACTAAGTAATCGTAAGTAGTACGGGAACACATGTGAATGTGAGGATCGATATACATCATGGTTTTAATAATTGGGCATTGGGATTAGGGGAGAGGTGACAGGTGACAGGTAATAGGGAATAATCTGTACCCTATTACCTGTCACCTATTCCCTTCTTCATTTGTCAACTGACAAGCGTTAGCATGGCTCGCCGCAGGCATCGCGGTTAAAACTGTTCCAAGTCAGATTACCTTGTTGGATGGATGACTGTAAATCTGGGTAACGAGAAAGTAATGCTTGCGCTTGGGGTAAAGGAGACTCAGCACAAGCTAATGCTGCGGCTTCTTGTTCGGCTGTATCGCCATTAGCCAGTACTTTTTCCAAATCTGTAACGATCGCACTATCCGCAAACCGCCCTACAGGTCGCCAAAGTTCTGGCGTAACTGAGCGTTTAGCTGCCCAACGTTCATGGGCATAGTCTGCTAACATCTTCGCTAATTCTGGGTTAGCACGTCGGTCTAGTCCCCAAATTAAATGCAATGGACTGCCGACAAACACAGCCTTCAGTACCATCTGATTCCAAGCAGCATTGTCTAAATAATTCGCTGGATAAGGGTTACGTAGTGCTATGGCTTGGAATACATTACTCATATTGCTGCGAATTCCCTCAGCAGCGCGATGGCAATGTAACTCTGGATGTGGTAATAGCGGCAAACTTTGGTAAAGAGCAACTAACTCCCCCATATCGGCAGTGGAGAAGACTTGATCGAGCGATCGCACATACCCCTGGGCATCATCGTGGGGCAAAGCTAGAAGCAAGAGTGTGCGACCTGCTTGATCTACACTCCAATTACCAGGATACCAACCGGGAATCACATCTTCTGCTGCTTCCAAGTCCTGGAATGTTAGCTGCAAATCCTGTTTACCTAGATAACGCGGTACAGCACTAAATGCCGTGAAAAAAACTCTTTCAGCAGCGCCGCTAGAAATTTGTGCCTGCTTCTGCTCCAGCCAAGCAAAAGCTTTATCTGAAACAGACTTTAACAGCCAGTGATGCAGTAACTTGTTTACTTTACTCATGATAAATTTCAGGAGAAGTTGCCCAACTTTTTTGTGACAACTAAGTATAAAATCTACCACTAAACTTGATAGTTTGTGTTTAAAACAGCTAATAATATACTACTGAGTTCGTAACTTCACTGAATCTATAAAATTTTCCCGATTTTGGAGAAGATATTGTAAAGATCCTATTTTGATTAGATAAACTCTAGAATTAACTTACGGAAAAAATTAGAATTTTATCTAAATAAGAATATCCATTGCTAATTTCATAGATAAATCATAGGCATCACTAAAATTGTAAATTAATATTATTTTTAACTTTGTCTGTCAGGATGAATGCAATTTAAAAGTATGATTAATCTAATGATTTTAAGAGTTCAAAAAATCATCTAAAGGCTGAATTATTTGATATTTTACTATCTTGAATTTAGTCTCAATTGTAATTGCATTAGTGCATGTATTCACAGTTACTAAAAAATAATAATACTTTAAATGGCTATTAAACAAAAAACCGCTCTTAATCTGCAACCGATTAACCAATGTGTCCGCGTGACTTTCAACTATGATGTTCACTTTACTAGAGGTCTATTTCAGTTAGATAATCCTTTATTTGCACAAGTGATTGCCGCAGATGGGGAAACAACCCCAAAGCAAGTACTAGCAGTGGTAGATGGAGGATTTTTACAGTACCAAGATGGCTTACTAAAAAAATTATCAGTCTATGCTCAGTATTATGAAGATGTACTAACACTGAGTGGTGAGCCGATAGTAGTTCTTGGTGGAGAACGAGTTAAGAACGATTCTAGATTTATAGAGCAGATTCATCAGCGAATCAATGCAGCTGGATTATGCCGTCACTCCTACGTTTTAGCAATTGGAGGTGGAGCCGTCCTAGATATGGTAGGATACGCAGCAACAACGGCTCATCGAGGAATTCGGCTGCTACGAGTACCGACAACAGTATTAGGGCAAAACGATTCGGGTGTAGGGGTAAAAAACGGAATCAATGCTTTCGGCAAGAAAAACTTTTTGGGTACATTCATGCCGCCTTATGCTGTCTTAAATGACTTTGATTTTCTGACTAGCCTTGACGATCGAGATTGGCGATCGGGTATTGCAGAGGCGGTGAAAGTAGCGCTGATTAAAGATGCAGATTTCTTCGATTTCATTATGACTAATGCCGATAAATTGGCTAATCGGGATATGGACATAATGGAAAGACTGATCTATCGCTGTTCGCAGTTGCATTTAGAGCATATTGCTGGTGGCGGCGATCCATTTGAAATGGGTTCATCGCGTCCTTTGGATTTTGGACACTGGGCTGCTCATAAACTGGAGCATTTAACTAATTACAGTTTACGTCACGGTGAAGCTGTAGCGATCGGCATTGCTTTGGATACGACCTATTCATATTTAACAGGTCAACTTTTGAAATCTGAGTGGCAAAGTGTTCTACATACACTCAATAAGTTGGGGTTTACATTGTATGTATCGGCACTTACAGAGCAATTAGATCAACTAGACCATCCCCATTGTCTATTTAGGGGGCTTACCGAGTTCCGCGAACACTTGGGAGGAAATTTGACAATCACTCTTCTAGAAGGAATTGGGCAGGGAATAGAAGTCCACCAGGTGGATTTGTCTTTGTATAGAGATGCTATTTTGATGCTGCAAGATTGGCAACTCTCGCATTGATTGTCCCTATGGAAGGGAAATTAGAGTGTATTGCATACAAACGAGCGATCGCTATAGCGTTTCCTAGTCTACTGAGGTACACCAAAATCTTGTTTGCCAAGGTTAGTAGCTTTGAAAACGTACCTCACTAGGTCGGGAACCGCTATAACCAAAATCTTATAGCGATCGCAAGCAAAATTCTATTTCTAACTTGTTTTCGGTTTGATGTATGCGATCGCTTGTTTCCAAACGGTGGTTTGCTGACTGTTTTCATCAGCAATACAGATACACTGTGGATCTTGCCATACAACCTTTCCTGTGAGTACATCCTGAGTTACCAGCTTTAACTCAACTGGCGTTGTTTGTTTAATCAGGTTTTGGACTTGTCTAATACTGGGTAAAGTGGTGTCAAATTCGGTAAGCATTTTTAGTAAAGATGAACCTACAAGGCAAAATAAAGAGTAACTAATCCTTGATAATTCATCCTTGAGAAAATGGCAATCGAATTTACTAAGTATCATGGTCTGGGCAATGATTTTATTCTAATTGACAATCGCTCGTCATCTTTGCCTGTATTGACTCCAGAGCAAGCCATCAAGTTGTGTGATCGCCATTTTGGTATCGGTGCTGATGGTGTAATTTTTGCCCTACCTGGAGAAAACGGCACTGACTACACCATGCGGATTTTTAATTCTGATGGTTCGGAACCAGAAATGTGTGGCAATGGCATTCGCTGTTTAGCTGGCTTTTTGGCAGATTTAGAAGGTGAATCCCGGAATAAAGATTCATATCGCATTCATACTTTGGGTGGTGTAATGACTCCCCAACTCTTATCTGATGGTCTAGTTAAAGTAGACATGGGTTTACCCAGATTACTCGCTGGCGAAATTCCTACCACTCTTGCACCTGTTGAAGAAAAAGTCATTTCTCAGCAGTTGGAGGTGGCGGGGAAAACTTGGGATGTCACTTGTGTAAGTATGGGAAATCCTCACTGCATTACCTTTGTGGAAGATGTAGCAGCAATTGAACTAGAAAGCATAGGCCCGAAATTTGAGCATCACCCAGTTTTTTCCCAACGCATAAATACTGAATTTATTCAAGTGGTACGCCCTGACTATTTAAAAATGCGGGTGTGGGAACGGGGTGCTGGGATTACATTAGCTTGTGGAACTGGTGCTTGCGCTTCTTTAGTGGCTGGTGTGTTAACCGGAAAATGCGATCGCACTGCCACTGTAGAATTACCTGGTGGTCCCTTGCAAATTGAATGGTCAGAAATCGACCAACGGGTTTACATGACAGGCCCGGCTGAAAAGGTATTCACGGGGAAATTGTAACCGACTTACCACCGACATTAGGCAAGTATTAGAGTTACAGGACTTATGCAAAATCATGAAAAAACGAACCACAGAGGCGCAGAGGACACGGAGAAATAAGAGTTTCAGAGAGTTCTTGCGTAAGTCCTAAGTTATTTTGAGGGTTTGTAGTAAGGACTTTAGTGTTTAGAAAATCAGGACTAAAGTCCTTACTACGAACTTATTAAGATTCACTTTCTTGTAGAGATTGTATGGGGGGATTAACGCTAGATTTGATAGATCCTTGGTTAGAAATTGCTAAATATATACCCCCTAAAATTAATGCCAACCCTAGCAAGTTAAAAATACTCAAATTTTCCGAGAAAAGTATCCAAGCAAGAATAGCAACAATCACTGGATTGAGTAACAAAAGTAAAGAGATAAATCCTGAAGAAAAAGTTTTCAGGCTGTATACAATTAGCCCATGACCCAAGGCTTCGCAAATAGCAGCTAGTGCAAATACTACTAACCACCCTGACAAAGAAACTGGCAAAGGTTGTTTTTCAAAGATTAGCACTACTGGTATCATCAATGAAGTTGCGATGACACAGCGCCACAGAAGGATAGTAATAATTGAAAACTTATTGCGGATTTGCTCGATCAGTAAAAAGTTTGCTGCATAAAATATCGATGATATCAGGGCAACAGCATCACCTGTAAAATTATTATTAGAGCGTAATAAATCTTCAAATCCAACTGCGATCGCGCCGATTATGGCTAATATCAGACCGATGATAAATTTACGTCCAAAAATCTGATTAAAAAATAGCCATCCTCCTAATGTAGTAAATAGCGGATTTAGACTACCTAACGCATTAGCATTAGCAGCACCAGTCTGGGTTAGCGCCCAAGTCCAAGATAATCTACCTAATACATGAACTAGACCCACTGCTATTAAAAACGATATCTCTTTGATTGGATAAGGCTGCTGTGGTAATACAGGTTCATCATCTTTAATATGAGTTTGTGCTTGGTTAATTCCACTCCATAATCCAAAGATAATAGTCGCTATCCATAAACGATTAAATAATGTAGCAGTAGCGCTCATTTCTCTAAGAGCAATTTTAATAAATATTGCTGTTGAAGATAAAGCTAATAATGCAATTATTACTATGATTATCGGCAGGATGTTTAAAGTTTTATCAGGCTTTTCTGTTGTTAGGCTTAATTGATTTTCTGCCATTTAGTTTATATTTATTATACGAACCACCAAGTGCGCCTTCTCTACGAGACACTACGTGAACGCGCAGCGTCTCGTTAGAGAAGGGAGAAGGAGCAATTATTTAGGATTACTTAGGTAATAGTGCCATAGAAGTCTTGCCGCAACTGCTCGCCACGGCCGCCAGTGCTGTGTCATTGCTTCCAGTTGAACTGGTGTTGGACGTGTCGCCAAGTTTTTGATTTTTTGCAAAGCGATCGCGATCGCTAAATCGCCTTTAGGAAAGACATCAGGACGTTGCAGCGCCATGAGTAAATAAATATCAACTGTCCAGTCTCCTATACCTTTGAGATGCTTTAACTCAGTTCTGATAGTAGTTTCATCCATTCTTTCCAGCTTGCTGAGGTCAAGCTGATCGCTTGCGATCGCATTCGCCAATCCACGACAGTATAGAATCTTTTGCCGACTGAATCCAATCCCTCTTAATTGAATATCATCCAATGTCAGAAAATTTTCTGGCGTTAGCGGTACAATAACCCCACATAGACGGTTAAATACAGCCCTTGCAGCTGCTACGGAAACTTGCTGTTCTAGAATTATGCACAGAAGCGTTGCAAAACCTGGTTCTCTTGACCATATTGGTGGAGGCCCGAGTGTTTCTAAAATCCGAGCCAAATCGCTGTCAAGATTGGCAAGCTCCATTAAACCACGGGTGAGACTTTCTTCAGTCAATGATTCTAGTTCAGGTATTTGAGTCATCTTTGCTCAATTTCGATTCTTGTACAAGTAGTTTTTGTTTGCGCTCAATCCCCCAACGATAACCACCAAGACTGCCATCACTCCGCAGCACCCGATGACAGGGTATAATCACTGCGATCGGGTTAGCTCCACAAGCATTTCCCACCGCCCGGACTGCTTGGGGTTTGGCAATATCACGAGCAATATCAGTGTAGGTACGAGTTTCGCTATAGGGAATTTTTTGTAATACTTGCCAAACCTGTTTCTGAAATGCTGTCCCACGGATATCCAGTGGTAAATCGAGATGTGTTTCATCTCCCGCAATCAAGTCGAGGATTCCTTGTATCCATTCTTTGTGTATGTGGTCATCACGTATGATGTGCGCTTGGTGAAATTCTTGATTCAAGATGTGTTCAAGTTTGTCTGCTTCACCACCTAGTTTAACGGCACAAATCCCCTTGTCTGTTGTTGCCACCAGTAAATATCCTAGCGGACATGGAGCGATCGCATAGACAATGTTGATTGTTTTTCCAGCTTGTTGGTAAATTTTTGGTGTCATTCCCAGTTGCTTCGGTGCTTTTTCATAAACTTGACTACTTGAACCATACCCCGTGTCGTAAACTGCATGAGCAATTTCCTCCCCTGACTGGAGACGCTGCTTTAATCCAGGACTTACGCAACTGTCACAAGCAATGGCGCGGTGTAGCCGCGCCGTGCGCCAAACAACTAGGCAATAAACATGGGAACATTCGGACGTTTTAGTTGCTGAACTAAATAATTTGATAACAATCCATGCTTAATTTGATAGATTGTTTGACCAGTTTTATAAGCTAAATTTTTGAGCCTAAGCCAAACTAAAATAGCGCAGGCAATATGATTTCTTTGAATACGACCCTTACGACATTGGCATGATTCAATACCAGTCAATTGTTTTAATTCTCTATGAAACTCCTCAACCTTCCATCGTACCTTACACACTTTTTGTACAACGTCCGTAGAATCTTGAGATAAATCGTTTGTAGCGATAAAATCCGTTTTGTCGGTGGAGACAATTACCCGGAACAGTTTCACTTTTTTCGCTTGAGGAAACTTTTTTATTTTAACTATTTTACCTGATTTCAACTCCTCTTCATTCCAAGATAACAATTCAACTTTTTGATAATCTTCTTCACCTGCTGTATCATCAACAAGTCGATTACGTTTTAGAGGACAATAATAATATTTTCCTAATCCATCAATATATAACATCAATTTATTTGTCGCATACCAAGTGTCCATCAAGACAGCTTGAAATGGTAAAACCTTATTATACACAAGGTTTTGCAGCATCTCCATCACATGGTCTATCTTTGTTTTTCTTTTCTCGTTCTGGGTCATAAATGCGATAGTCAACTACCCAAAACTTTCCGAGTTCATGATTTACATATACACAATTTACTAGCCCAATCCCTTGAATTACACCATGCTCATTGCCACTATATTGGCGTTTACTTGGCTCTATTTCAATAGCATATCGTTTATCAATTACTGTGTCATCAAAAACCAAGTAGGCGTTCTCATTTATTTCTATTAAATCTTTCACGTTATCCCAAAGAATCCGAGGTGTTAATTTTTCGTTCTTTAAATAACGGTTGATTTTATCATGACTGATCTGCTCTAAATGCTCTGCCAAATTTGTCAGCGTATAATTAATCTGACTACTTAACAAGTACTGGCAATAGTTAAGTTTAGTAAATCTCATAAAGCTACAGGATTTATTTTATGCCTCCTCAGCTAATCTTCTCATGATTTGATGAATACTTAATACAGCCGATTACTGTTACTAATTTCAGCAATGTTCTCTGAGTACACCACCACCTTCTAGTACATAACTACTATAAAAATGCGATCGCACTGTGCCAGTTGCGTAAGTCCTGTAAAAGCTTGATAAAACTGATAGAAACCTAGAGCAATTACAAACACCCCTACAGTTCCAACTAACCATTCACCAAAGGGTTGAGAAAGCAAACGTGCTGTCGAATCTTCAGTAGAATCACTACTGTTTTTAGCGCTGCCTGTACCCACAACGATTTTCACAGCACTTAAGGCTAAACTTGCATAAATCAAGCCATTAACTGCGTAACCAATTCGCACTGCCAAACCTTTGGCATCATTACCTTTCTTTTCTGGGTCTTTAATTGCCTGTACAAAACGCCAGATTACATATCCGATCAAGCCAATTGCAACTAAAGCCAGTAAAAATTTACCAAATGGCTGGTTGACGATTGTTTGGAGAGCGCCTTGGGTATCAGTTGTTTTACCACCTGTGCCAAAAGCCGCCTGTGCTGCCAGTAGTCCAACTATACCGTAAACTACTCCCTTAGAAACATAGCCAAATCGTCCCAGTCGCTCAACCCACAATGAAGCATGGTTTGTCAACTGTTGTGTCATGGTATTTGGGAAGAATTATATCTATCTTTTATTTACCAAAATTTAGCCACAATTCATATCTACCCCAGGGCAAATTATCTAATATTTTTGCAAAAAATTACTATCGTAATACTGTCTTTTAATAGATGTGAGGCTGCTCAAAATAATATTACAGTTATCAAGTACAGTATGATTATTTAGTATTTTTTAATGCTGAATTTGGATTAATTATGTCTCTAATAGAAACTTCTTGGAAACACGAATATATAATTACCAATGGGGTAAAACTACACTACGTTACCCAAGGTGAAGGCCCTTTAATGTTGATGTTGCATGGTTTTCCTGAGTTTTGGTACTCTTGGCGGCATCAAATACCAGAATTTGCCCAAAATTTCAAAGTCGTCGCCCTTGACTTGCGTGGCTACAACGATAGTGATAAACCAAATGAGCAATCAGCTTATGTCATGGATGAATTTATCAAAGATGTTGAGGGAGTAATCAAAGGATTAGGATACCAAAAGTGTGTTTTAGTTGGACATGATTGGGGTGGTGCGATCGCTTGGAATTTTGCATACACTCACCCCGAAATGTTAGAACAATTAATTATTCTTAACCTGCCTCATCCTGCCAAATTTGCCCAAGGGTTACGCACTCTCCAACAGTTGCTACGTAGCAACTATATATTCCTCTTTCAACTACCGTGGATACCAGAATTACTTTTACAATCTTCCGACTACCAAGCTATTGAAACAGCTTTTAAAGGTACAGCAGTTAACAAAAGTGCTTTCACCAAAGCGGATATTGACGCATATAAAAATGCTGCGGCAAAACGCGGTGCCTTGACAGCAATGTTGAATTATTACCGCAATATTTTTCAGCAGAGAATGCTAAATCCAAGTTGGGGCGTTCTGGAAGTACCAACACTGATGATTTGGGGAGAAAATGACACCGCACTCGGCAAGGAACTAACCTATGACACCGCAGCTTATGTCCGAAACTTTCAAATCAAGTATATTCCTGATTGTGGTCATTGGGTGCAGCAAGAACAGCCGGAATTGGTCAATCAGTATATGCAAGAATTTCTAATAGACCTAACCTAATTTGCGAATTTACGATCAAATCAATTGACAAAGTATAAATACTTATCAAAAGTCCAAATTATGCCAGCCTTTAAAAATATTTAACAGAGATTTAACACTGGCAGCTTTTTAGGGTTTATCGGGTAAAATCGACCAGAAACAGGATATATGGAATTTTTTATCTCGATATTATAGCAAGTTCATATCATAACCAACTTGTTAACGCATAGGATACATTGACCTCACGAAGTTTAGTGAGATAATAGAGTTGTGAGGGACAGAACGGACGCAACTTGATTATTAAGGGGGAAAATATATGAAACTCCAGCTATTAGCGGCCATGGCCTTAGCAACTCCCCTATTTTTCGCTAGCTCGGTTAGAGCCGAAAATCCACAGGATTTACAAAAGCTGCTTTCAACTGGGGAATGTATCCAGTGCAATTTGTCGGGAGCTAACCTCAGTGGCGCTCATTTAATTGGTGCTGACTTGAGAGGCTCGAAGCTCGAAGGAGCAAACCTTGTAGGGGCTAACCTCGAAGGTGCTGACTTAACAGGTGCTAATTTGGCAGGTGCTAACCTAACATCAGCTTATGTAAGCAATGTTAATTTGAAGCAAACCAATCTTAACGGAGTAAATTTTACCCGCGCTACGATTCACGATTCTAATGTGTATAAAGCATCAATGAACGATCTAAATCTAACTGATGCCGAAATATTTAACACTGGAATCGGGATTGGTGGAGAAGATGCCGAAATTCCCGATTGGAAATAAGCTGAACTGAGTAGGCAGGTGAAAATAAACACAACATCAGAGAAACTGGTTTTTTGCCAGCATTATCTTTAAAATCTGCCTATACAATAAATAAAAAATGAAGCCCCTCTTGCTTGTAATCACTTTACTATGACGCAAGCAGAGGGGGTTTCTTATTGGGATTGAGCCGATTTGTCTTGGTGCTATTTTAAAAGCACATAATCAATGATGCTAGTTCCTACAGGGAAAACTCACTATCAAATTCGGAAAGTGAGGATGAAAGCGGTTATCGCACCGTAGCAATCTCAAACTCTTCCCACTTCTTTACTCGGCATTGTTTCGCTGACTATAGCCCTGCAAACCACTCATAGCCCTGATCTTCCCAATAGCCTTTAAGAGGTAACAAATTGCTGACGAATGTAATTTGAGTCACCCACTTGCTTTGCTTATAGCCCAGTTTAATTGGGGATGCTAGGCGCATAGGCGCACCATTATCAACTGATAGTGGTTGTCCATTCTTTTGATAAGCCATCAGGGTTTGGGGATGTACAGCAGAGGCAAGATCCCAGCTTTCATAGTAGCCATCAGCAGATTTAAAGTAGACATAACGGACGTTTGACTTCGGCTGTACCAGCGCTACTAAGTCTCGCAGTCGCACGCCTCCCCATTGAACGATCGCAGCCCAGCCTTCAACACAGACATGGCGAATTACCATTGAAGTCAAGGGAAGTTTTTCAATATCCCCCATACTTAATTGCATCGGGTTACTAACCTCGCCATCAATCTTCAGGCGAAACTGCGCCGGATCAATTTGCGGCGTGAAGTCAAAGGAATTGATTAACAATTTGTCTGCTTCTATGGCACTAACAGGAAATTCTGGAACTGGTTTCTGACTTAACAGGAGTGCTTCTAGACGTTGGTTTAGTGGCTCAGATATTTGCCGCAGATTATCTGAGAACAAATTTGTCCCACAGCCACCTAAAAGAAAACCTACCCCTGAAAGTCCAGATAGTTGCAATAATTGGCGACGGGATAAGGTGCGTTTGGGAAGAATCAGACTCATATTACCTCTACAGGAACATAGACTTAACTAGACGGATGCTTCCTACCTTCAGGGCAAGTAAGGAATGAGCAATTGTAAACAGTATGACTGTGGGAACAGTGATAAAGTGAACAGTGCGTAGAGTTTGCCAACTACCAAACAGCCCCGAAAGCCAATGCAGTTGGGCAGGTTTGTACATCGCCAGACCACTCAAGATTGCCAGCAGTAGCACTGGAATGATAGCAGTATAAACTAGCCGATGCCATGCGTAATTTTTGCGCTTTGGGTTCTGACTGACTTGCAATGCTTTTAAGTCACCACCATCGGCAAAGCGACGCTGCCAACGACGAGTTACAAAGATATAAAGCCCATACCAAAGTAAGTTCAGCGAAAATAGCCACATAGCAGCAAAATGCCAGTGTCTGCCACCCCCAAGCCAACCTCCCAGCAAGATAAAGTCAGGAAAATGCCAACCTGCACGCCCGCCAAATACCGGATTAGCATTATAGATTTGCAGTCCGCTAGTAATCATCAACATGAGACTGATGATATTAATCCAGTGAAAAGTCTTTGATAGAAAAGTCTGACTTGGTGTTGAGCGGACTTTGCGTTTAGATGAGATCATACCAATTTTGGATTTTGAATTTTGGATCTTAGATTTTTAGATTGTTCCCAGCCAGACTTTTGGATTGGGTCTTCTAATCCAAAATCTAAAATTGGCACGCTTATGGCTGTCTCATAGAGGTTGAGTAGGAAAAAACGGAGCCAGCCAAAGTTGTATCTGGACATCCCAACCGAGAAGAATAGCAATTGCTGTTGTTGCGATCGCTACGCCACCTACGCGCTGTAAAACTGTACTATGGGCGCGGAGATTGAGGATTCGTTGGCTGAATACTCGTCCACCGTAAGCGATCGCTAATAAAGGTAAACCTGCTCCGATTCCATAAACAACCAGTAGCCAAAATGCACCTGCGACTTGATGATTAACTGCCGCTAGGACTAAAATTCCTCCCAAAACCGGCCCAGCACAGGGAGTCCACAAAAGCCCTAACTGAGTTCCTAGCCAAAACTCACCCATAAGTCCAATTCGTGGAGGTTTTTTAGCCAAATTGCCGACTGGAATATAAGTAAATATTCGGTAACTCCAGGTGGGGAAAATTGCAATTAATCCCAAAAATAAAAGAAGTGCGATCGCGCCACTCCGTAATAAATTAGCCAAACCTGTAAACCAGACTGATGTTACACCGAGTAAGCTACCTGCCAGCGCAAAACCAGCGATTAATCCCCCTACCAGTGCGACTGGGCCGTAAGTATGCGATTGGAGCGAGCGCCCTAATAGCACAGGCAAAATCGGTAAAACACAGGGTGAAAGGACATTCAAAACTCCCCCCAATAAAGCCAGACTAATTGATAAAGTAGAAGTCGTCATAATTGCTTCTACCCCAATAGCTGGCGGATAGTTTGCTCTATTTTTTCGTATGCCCCTTCACCAATATGGTCATATTGTAGTAAACCCTGGCGATCGGCTATAAATATATGGGGCCAATACTGATTTTCGTAAGCATTCCAAGTTTTATACTCGTTATCAACTGGAACCGGATAAGTAATTTGATGTTGTCGTAACGCCTTTTTTATATTGTTCGGATCTCGCTCAAAAGCAAACTCTGGTGTGTGGATACCAATCACCTTGAGTCCCTGCGACTCATACTGTTTATGCCATCTAGTGATGTAAGGCAGGGTACGCTGGCAGTTAATACAAGCAAAAGTCCAAAACTGGATCAGAATAACACTGCCTTTGAGGTCAGCGATCGACAAAGGAGTAGAATTAAGCCACTGACTGATACCCTGAAACTCTGGTAAATTATTACCTGCTGGAGTTTTCACTGTAATGGTTTCTGAGTCTTGCGTCTTGTTACTTTTTGCAGGAGATATAGAAGGGGCATTCACTTTTCTGAAGTTGGAGAATGTTGTAGCTGCACCGATTCCGACAACCCCTAACCCAAGATAAAAAAGTAACTGACGGCGGCGGAGCAGGTTGTGATTCATCAGAATTTCTCCTGTTGAGGTCAAAGCGCCAAAGTATAGGATTAGCTCAAGATCGTCTTGGTAAGCAGCCCCTAATGTTAGTAAAAGAAAAGTGAGATGCAAAGGCTGTGGCTAAGGCTTGGTGGAAGCCGGAGATTGCTTCATAGCATCGCCAGCTTTGTCTTTACCCATTGCATCTTTACCCATTGCATCGCCAGCTTTATCCTTACTCATTGCATCTTTCATTGCACCGCCAGCTTTATCCTTACTCATTGCATCTTTCATTGCACCGCCAGCTTTATCCTTACTCATTGCATCTTTACCCATTGCATCGCCAGCTTTATCCTTACTCATTGCATCTTTGCCCATTGCACCGCCAGCTTTATCCTTACTCATTGCATCGCCAGCTTTATCTTTACTCATTGCAGGAGAGGCTTCAGGGGAAATTTGATTGTTGCTTGCAGGACTGCTAGAGCAAGCAGTGAGACTGGTCGTTAAGCTTAAACCAGCAATTAAACAAAGTATTTTCCAGTTCATAGTCTTCTTTCGTCCTTTGGATAGTTCTTTTTGTATTGATTGACTCAGAGAAAATTAAGCTCCGAGAAGATTCATAAACGCTATTGAGATAAAGAAGATGCCTTCTTGTAGAGGATTTAATCAGACACTTGTTACTGATGTTTGATTTATCCCGAACATCTAAAGTATCTCTATAATGGCTGAGAGCTTATTGAAACTAAGCCATAATTTTCATAAATTTATCCCTTGAGAAAATTTAGTTAATTCTCAGCATTTTCTCAGGTATTCATGGTAACTCAAAGCCAGAATCTAATTTAGGTATTATTTCAGCAAAATCTCATAGTGAAGAATGTAGAGATTTTGCACTGCTACGTCTATATAAGGGTTCTGGGTAACGCACGTTTAATTTCTGGAGATGTTTAATCCTAAGAGTTTAAGAACAAACCTATTTCTGGCTGGCTATCCTGAACTTTGGAACATACAAACACATTGGTGCCTAAGCCTTGATATGCGATGCCTACAGCAGCAAGTTACACAATCCAATTTTCTTGAGTAATATTTTGTTAGTGAAGAATATCTGCGCTTTGATAATCCTGATACTAATTTATGGGCAACAGAGGAAAAAAGCGACTTTTATAATATTTATTGCAAATCTGACCATTATGCCAGCGCTAACTAGCAATTAGGGTGGGCACTATTACCCACCCTAAAACTCTAACTTGCTACTGCTTCAGCAGGGGCTGTTTCAACAGCAGTTATAGGTAAATAAACACTAACTTTTTTACGGGTTTTGCCCTTTCTCTCAAACATTACAACACCGTCGATTAAGGCGAACAGAGTGTCATCGCTACCAATACCGACGTTGTTACCAGGGTGAAATTTGGTACCGCGCTGACGCACGAGAATGTTTCCTGCACGCACAACTTGACCGCCATAACGCTTCACACCCAGACGTTGGGCGTTAGAATCACGACCGTTGCGTGTACTACCCGTTCCTTTCTTATGAGCCATGATTTCCTCTTATGGTATCTGTATCTACTTCTTTTTATTATTCAGCAGCGGTTTCAACTTCTTCGGCAGGAGTCTCATCTAAAATGGGGGTTTCCTTCTCCGCTTCTCCTTGGGCAACAAATACTTCACCGTTAAGGGTGATGGAGTCAATCATAAGTCTGGTAATTTCCTGACGATGCCCCCGTTTTTTGCGGGTTTTCTTTTTCGGCTTCATCTTGTATACCAAGACTTTACGACCTCTGTAATGTCGCATTACAGTCCCTTCTACAGTTGCACCTGTCACTAGTGGCTGTCCAATACTGACTGCGCCATCGTGCTGCACGAGTAATACGGAGTCTATTGTAACTTTTTCATCTGGTTCGGTAGGAAGCAGTTCAATGTCATAAAACCGCCCTGGCTCTACTCGTATTTGTTTGCCGCCAGTTTCAATAATCGCGTAAGTCATGGAATTGTCCTTGAGGTTGCCGTACAGGTAGCTGGTTTTTATCTCATGTAGAGAGGTTTTTGCCAACTTTTGTAATATGTCTACCTGATCCGAGCAGGAATTAGACAGACAATCTAATATAGTATTTTATCCACAGGTGTTAAGTCAAGCTTCCATTTGCCAAAATCCGTGATGGCGATCGCTTACCCAAAAATCAGAATTGATGCTTTTTATTTAAAAACTGCTTCTATCTTAGGAATGATTTTTATAAACTAGTAGAAATATTTTAGACTCAAACTTATAGTTTCTTGTCAAAATTCACACATTTATCTTATTTGTTTTAAAATTAAACTTACAAACGCTTAATCTAATAGTTCTTTACAGAATTTAGTGAACCAAAAAAATTAAATTCATACATTCAAACCTGATATTTAAAACAGGAGATGGATTTGTCATGACACAGCAAAATGCTACCCGACTTTTTCAAGCCGTAAAAAAAGATCAAGCATTGCAGCAAAAGCTTAAAGCAACAGCTGATCCACAAGCTTTCATCAAGATTGCTAAAGAGCGTGGTTATGACTTCACAACTGATGAACTGGAAAATGAAATCAACAAGTTATCAGAAGAAGATTTAGCCGCCATTGTCAATCCAGGATGGGGAACTAGACGGCACCTTAATCCTAGATAATTTCTATTCTAGGAAACTGAAAGTATAGGAAAAACTGAATTGACAAGTTTTGTTCCTAAAGGGGATACCGTTGCATTATCTCCTTTAGGGGCATTTCTGTGAAATTAAGCAAATCTGCTTCCCATCTCCCCACCTGCCTAACTCGTGAGTTAGGATGGCTATATTTTCATCAGGTGATATGGAAAGAATAGAAGTTGAGCAAAGAACTATTTTAATTGGTTTGGCAGGTAGCCACGGCTATGGTTTAAATCGTCCTGATTCAGACTTTGATTATCGGGGAGTATTTATCGCGCCCAAAAGGTACTACTTGGGATTTGATCGTATAGAACAAAAAGATACTGGTTGGGATGAACCAGGAATATTTTCATTTCTGGATGGTAACAAAGACACAGTTATATATGAATTAAGAAAAATCCTCCTGTTATTAGCCAGCGCGAATCCCAATGTTTTAGAATTGCTCTGGTTAAATAACTATCCTTTTGTAAGCGCAGTCGGACAGCATTTAATTAATCATAAGCAGCTATTTTTGAGTAAGAAGGTAAAACATACTTACACTGGTTATGCCTTTGCTCAAATCAAAAAGATGGAAACTCATCGTAAATGGTTGTTAAAGCCACCACAAAAAAAGCCAATACCATCTGACTTCGCCATAGAAGACGAAGCCCCCCTCAGCAAAGATGAGCTAAATGCTTTTCTGGAGTATCTTTATAACTTAATCAGAGGACGAATTGAGTTTTTGGAAGAAGCGGAACAGTTATACAAATTGCTGACGGCAGATATTGATTTTAAAGGAGTGTTAAAACAATATACTTTACCCGATGAAAATTTAGAATATACTCAAAATTTAACCAATAGCCGTAAAGATTTTATCCGCCTGCTTCAGAAAAGCCAAAATTATCAAATAGCTTTAAGAGAATGGAAGGCTTATTTATCTTGGCAGGAAAATAGAAATCCGGCTAGAGCAGAAATGGAAAGAAAGTCGGGTTTTGACCTCAAACATGGGATGCACTGCATTAGATTATTACGCAGTGGAGTAGAAATATTGCGTCAAGGTGAAGTGATTGTAGATAGAAGAATAGCTGGTGATGTTGAAGATTTAAGAGCTATTTTGAAGGGTGAGTATTCTTATGAGCAAGTGATGAAAATGGCAGAAGATTTAGTCGCTGAAATGGAGGTTGTCTACGAACAATCTACCCTCCCTCATAAACCTGATTTAGAGGAAATTAATAAGTTGTGTATGGAATTGGTAGAAATGCTGAATTGGTGATTGGGTATTAGGGATTGGGCATTGTTAATTAAGTTTCTTCCCATTCCCCATTCCCTATTCCCCATTCCCGATTAAATACTGTACATTAAATCAGCAAACCCATAGAGGCTGATGATCAGCAATAACGATGCTGTTAGTTGGGTAATTCGCGCCTGGGGTGAGGGCGCGATCGCTTCCCGCACTAAAATAGAAATAGATGCCCCAACTACTAGGCTCAAGCCTAAGATTAAATAGGGTATGTCCGGTAAAATACTGGCTATTGCCAGCATAGCGATCGCTAATAAAAGCATCAATAATTCTACAAACCTGGGTGGGTTGTATTGGCTAGATAAAACAAAGCTGTTGAACCAAAAAGACCAAAATCTCATAGTAAGTGTTGAATATTATTAGCGGTAACGGGGACTTTACCTGGATTTCTCACAAGTGAGAAATCCAAGGGGTGTGGGAGGATGGGGAAGAAGTCTTACCCCCCACACTCCCCACACTCCTCTTCTCCCTCTGCCTACACTATCCGTGAGAAATCCGGGTTTAGCCCGTGCTGAGTTAAGAGTTGTTAGTTATGAAGCAGCTTTCCATTCAAAACTTTTAACTCCTAACTCCTCACTCGTAATTTTTAACTTCTAGCCCCTAACTTTTGACCTGTGCCGTTTTTTTGTGCAGTATCAGTTTCTGGTAATTCTACGCCAAAGACGCGGCTAAAAACTTTGGCGACTTTGTAGCCAGAATCAATCGATTCTAGGGGGTCTTTCCGCAGTCGGTGACGCAAGCATAGCGTAATCACACGGCAGATATCATCAACTGTAACTTCAGTGCGTCCTTCATAAGCTGTTAAGGCTTTCGCGGCGCGGTTACTAACAATGTCACCCCGCAAACCATCTACATCCAATTCAGAACAGACTTCAGAAATTTTTACCCGCAGTTCATAGTCAAGTTTCACTTGTGGCAAAAGCTGTTGAGCATTGACAATTTGCTCTTGCAATGCTTCTTGCTGTGCTTTGCAGCTTTCGAGAAATACTAGAGGATTTTGGTCAAAATCCGCCCGTTGTTCTACGATTTGCACCCGCAAGGCTGGTTCTTTTACCGTGTGAATTTCTGCGTGCATCCCAAAGCGATCGAGCAGTTGCGGGCGTAGTTCGCCTTCTTCAGGGTTTCCAGAACCCACAAGAACAAAACGCGCTGGGTGACGGATTGAAATACCTTCCCGTTCTACAGTGTTCCATCCACTCGCGGCGGAATCTAGCAGCACATCTACGAGGTGGTCATCTAGTAAGTTGACTTCATCCACATAGAGAATGCCCCGGTTAGCCTTTGCCAGCAGTCCTGGTTCAAAGGCTTTGACACCTTCAGATAAAGCTTTCTCAATGTCGATTGTGCCACAAACTCGGTCTTCTGTAGCTCCTAGCGGCAGGTCTACCATTTGGACTTTTTTATGAGTTACAGGAATTTCTGCCCCTTGTTCTAAGAGTTGGCGGACTTCATCGCTCATCAAGTCGGGGTCGCTAGGATCGCTACTGAAAGGGTCATTGGCAACCACAGAAATTTCTGGCAGCAGATCCGCCAGCGCCCGGATAGTTGTGGATTTACCGGTACCGCGATCGCCCATGATCATTACACCACCAATTTTGGGGTCAATCACGTTCAATAGGAGCGCCAGTTTCATTTCTTCCTGGCCCACAATTGCCGTAAAAGGAAATACCACGCGACGCGCACTTGCCGTGGATTGAGCAGTTGAACTCACTAAATTACCTTAACAATATTTTTCTTATTACAGTTCTCTATTGTTACACAGTTGGGGTGTGGAAGATGTTAGTAATTTTAGAAGCATTATTCAATACATTGTTTTAAGTATATACACCAAAAGGATAATTTTTGATGAGAGACACATAATATATCCATAATAGTGTTGCAGCAAAATCACTGATTGCGGAAGATACTATTTAAATGAGTATCTAAAAAAGAAACTAATGAATCAAAATACAGTACAACCTGGTCTTTTTGGATTAACTAAATCTAACAGAGATTTCTCTCAGGTCAATAGTTGGGGAAAAATCAATTTAATAATTCTTTTCCTGCTTCATTGGCTTGCTATATGCACAGTCAAGGGCTAAAGCTAGTCTATTTAACTCTTGATAAAAACCTAAAAATTAAACATGGGAAAATTGATGTAACCGATATTTTTGGTATTACACCACTATCTCCTAACTTATTTTTTGCATTTGAAAGCGATTATCTTCCTTATAGAAAACTAGTTATAGGAAGATTGCCACGAGTAGACTTGGTTACATTAAATACTTTTAATTATGACGTTTGCTTGCGTGGCATAGAAATTAAATTAACAGCATTACCAGATAATTCAACTTGTCGACTACCCGATCATAAATATGGTTGTGAAATTGTTACTCGTCCAGATACTATAGTTTATTTAACATTAAGTATTGCTGAAAAATTTAAAGATTCTAGAGAACAAATACTTAAATATCTTGATCCTGTTTGTAGTGAAATTACTGATTGGATTAGTATTAGTAATATGCTTCCTTATATTTCAAGATTGACAGAGAGTCTAGATAATTTACTTTACGATCATATAGAAATGCAATCTCCATTAGTAATGCAGCCAGTATGGAAAACTGTTGGTAAAACATCAAAGTTATACCAACACTGTTTAGATATATTCATTTGGAGCGATTTTGGTTTTACTAGGTTATTTTTTGATGTTACAAAAAAATTACCAATTGGGACAGAGAGTATGAAGTATCTCTTGCCAAGCGTTTTCCAATATCTTGCTGCTCTTTAACCTGCCCGCTTTTTATCCACCACAGCATAATAAGCTTTTCTTTCTGGGTTCCTAAATTCGCTGTTTGTAAACGTTTTTTAAGTTCTTCTTCGCTCTCTGCGATTTCAATCTTAAAAGGGCGGCTCATGGTTCTTTTAATTTATCGAGTTTGTTTCCTCTATTATATGCAGCTTCATATTAAATTGGTATTAGAGTTTTAGACCTTTTTGCTGGTTGTGGAGGTTTATCTTTAGGCTTTCAAAATGCTGGTTTTAATATTGTAGCAGCATTTGATAATTGGAAACCAGCTATAGATGTTTATCAAAAAAACTTTAGCCATGAGATTTTTGATTACGATCTTAATAATTTAAGGAGAAACTATCAAATTTTTAGAGAAATATGCCCTGAAATTATTATTGGCGGCCCACCGTGCCAAGATTTCTCTAGCGCCGGTAAACGTGATGAAAATTTAGGAAGAGGAGATTTAAGTATTGTATTTTCTGAGATAGTTACAAGTGTTCTTCCTCAGTGGTTTTTAATAGAGAACGTAGACCTATTTCGTAAAAGTAATAAATATAAAGAGATTAAACAAATATTTAAAGATACTGGATATGGTTTAAGTGAAATAATTTTGGATGCTAGTTTGTGCGGTGTCCCTCAAAAGCGAAAAAGATTTTTCTGCTTTGGAGAGTTAAAAGGAAAAGACGAAAGTCTAGAACCTTACCTGAAAAAAAGGTTGGCAGCCAAGCCAATGACCATTAGAGATTATCTGGGAAATAAATTAGAAATTCAATATTACTACAGACATCCAAGAAGTTACCAAAGAAGAGGAATTTTTAGTATTGATGAACCTAGCCCAACAGTAAGAGGAGTTAATCGTCCTATTCCTAAAACCTATAAAAAGCACCCTAAAGATCCAGTAAACGTTACAGAAAAGTTGCGTCCATTGACTACAATTGAAAGAAGCTATTTGCAGACTTTTCCTGAAACATTCATTTTTGAAGGAACAAAAACAGACCTTGAGCAGATGATAGGTAATGCTGTCCCAGTTAAGCTTGCAGAGCATGTAGCTCAAGGTATCCTTGAATATATTAAAGATAATTTAAATCATTCTATAAGAGTTACAGAAAAAAGTTATCTTTCCTAATTTAGTTCAAATAAATAATGAAATTTGAGATTAAATTTAGTAGTTTAAGTCTCCCAAATTATTTTTACTTGAATCGTTAGCTTAACTCCTATTTCTAAAAGTTTCCATTAACTTATTAGGGGAAGTTTATACATCAGTGATTATCATTTCTATAGAATATCTGTGATTTTATATTTTGGAAGTCCCGAAGAGAGATGGAATATAACCAATACTTCTCTATGAGAGTCTGCACCAAATGCAACATCTCACAGCGAGCTTGCGATGCCTCAAACTTGCCAGAGAGAACAGTTGAACTGATCGGTACAAGTGTTCTATTGCCCATTTCAATCTCTATTGGGCACAAATGCTTACTAGCTGCGTCAACTATCTTAATATTGTCTGCTTTAGTTTTTCTGGTGCAAAAGTTCCATAAGCAGGGAACAAACAACTACCAACTCATCAATCCTGTACTAAGCATAAATACTTGTAGACTATATGGTTAGTAGATTCAATCGTAAAAGCGAGCAATGGCGTGTGTGGGTAGCTAATGCACCATTCAAATTTATGAAATCACCTTTTATTATTCAAAGTTGGCGGCGACTACTTAAGTATCTTTTTCCGATTCTCATTTTAATATCCTTTTTTACGGTATTACTGGTAGATAGTTTTACTCCCGCGATCACCGAAGGTGGGCGCTTCAGCGCCATCGCACAGATACCCCGTCAAGAAATTCGCGGGGTTTGGATGACCACCAATGATTTTGACACCCTCAAGGATCGTGCCAAAGTCCAGGATGCGGTAAGTCAATTACGACGGCTGAACTTCAACACAATCTATCCTGTAGTGTGGAATTCTGGCTATGTGATGTATCCTAGTGCGATCGCACAACGTGCAGGTATTCAACCTTTTGTCTATAAAGGTTCAGAAGGACATGATATTCTTGCCGACCTGATTAACCAAGCCCATCGCAAAGGATTGTTAGTGATTCCCTGGTTTGAATTTGGTTTCATGGCTCCCCCAACATCAGAACTAGCACTGAATTATCCTGATTGGTTCACACAAAAGCGGGATGGTAGCCAAACTTCTATCAGTGCGGCTGGTGAGGTGATGTGGCTGAATCCGTTCCTTCCGCAAGTACAACAGTTCATCACTAATCTTGTGCTGGAAACTGTCACTCAATATGATGCCGATGGCATTCAGTTTGACGATCACATGAGTTTGCCTCACGAATTTGGCTACGACCAATATACAGTTGCTTTGTACACCAAAGAAACCAAGAATGCTCCCCCAAAGAATTCCCAAGATGCGGCATGGGTAAAGTGGCGGGCAGATAAAATTACGGCGTTCATGGTACAACTTAACCAAGCTGTGAAACAGAGAAAACCCCAGGCAATTTTCTCTGTTTCTCCTAATTACTATGATTTTGCTTATAAGTTTCACCTGCAAGACTGGCTGAGTTGGATACGGCAAAATATTGTAGACGAATTAATTGTGCAAGTTTATCGTCCGAATCTGCAAAGTTTTGTGGCTAATATTTCTCGCTCAGAAATTCAAGAAGCCCAAAAAATAATTCCAACTGGAATTGGTATTATGACTGGGTTACGAAATAATCCAGTTCCTATGCAGCAAATTAAGTCTCAAGTGCGGGCTGCCCAAGAACGCGGTCTAGGCGTAACTTTCTTTTATTATGAAAGTCTTTGGAACGATGCTCTAGAACCCTTAAATGAGCGACAAGTTGGATTTGGAAGTCTCTTTCCATCTCCTGCACTCCGCGCCAGAGTTGAATAACTTTTCTGTTGAATTTGAGTTGGGCGAAGTTAATAAAATTTACTTTTAGGATTTACGCAAAGGTAGTATTTTCGTCATTGCAAGCGTTGACGTAGCCTCTCGCAGAGAACCAAAGTAATCTCGTCAAGACTGGGATTGCTTTACTAGGCTACGTTTCGCTAGCAAGTTTTATGGCTAATGGTGCGTGTAGCCGCTTTACAGTTTATCATCAGACATCGCCAGTTGCCCTCAAAGGCTCAGATTTAGCATTAAAAATTACAATGGTTCAATCTAATTTTTATAGAATTCCTTGAAATAAGGAATTTAAGATGTTGAATTTAAGTAAGAGTCGCTAAAATCTATACATCTGACCAAGTATTTCCACTGCCAGATGACAACTCCAATACCTTATTACATCTCTCGCAAACAGGCTCAGGACTTTCTAGCTTAATTTGCCAAAGCACTGGTATCTCCAGAATCAACCCCACTGCTGCTTAAGGTTTATGGGTTTGGGGGAGTTGGTAAAACTACCCTCATCAAAAAACTGAAAGAGACGCACCAATTGCAAGCTGACTTTGCAGAGGTTTCCTTTGGGCTTACAGCAGGTATTGAAACGCCACTGAAGCTAATGGAAAAGCTTTATGAGCTATTACCAAAACCTACCGGACTCTGGCGAAGGGATTTATTACCTAAACCTGACCCTTTTACATCACTTTATGAGCAGTATCAGGAAACTGTTTACAAGCTGAAAACTGAACCTGTACAAGGTAAATCAGTTGATACAGAGCAACAAAATACAGTTAAGGATTGGTTTGAACTAGGAACAGCCACACTGCTAGCTACAGGTGCAGGCTATTTGGGAGATCATGGAACAGCATTGAGTTTAGGTTTGGATGCTACGGTCAAGGCTGGGGGAATGTTATCAGATGCATCACAGGCACTCAAACCGACAAAAGAGCGTATACAAGAACTCCTACAACAGCATCCAGCAACGAAGAACGACAAAGAGCTTCAGGAGTTGATGCTGGAACCAATACCCAAGTTGACTCATGCATTTGCTCAAGGGTTGATCCAAAAAACTCAAAAACACAAGAAGCAATCAATTGTGCTGATTCTAGATACCTATGAAAAAGCACCGTCAGATATTGACACTTGGCTGTGGCAGTATTTGTTAGAAGATACACCTCTTAAGTCTTATGGTGTACGTATTTTGGTGGCAGGACGACGTTCTTTATTAGAAAAAGAAAGTTGGCGTAAGTTGCAACAGGATCGGGATGTAATCTATGAACAACGCCTAGATGAATTCAACAAAGAACAAACTAAGGAATATCTTCAGCATATTGGCTTTACTAAATCTGGAGATATTCAGAAAATATATAAAGCTACTCAAGGCTTACCCTACTATCTCAACTGGATTAGACGAGAGAAGGAAGCAGGTAGAGATATTGACGACTTTTCCCGTGGTAATAAAGCAATTACTGATCTGCTACTGCAAGGACTAAATGCAAATCAAAAACATATAGTACAATTAGCCGCTTGTTGTCGTTGGTTTGATCGATCGTTGATTCAGTACTTGATGCAAAAGCAAGGAATAGACTTTGAAATTGGTGTTCATGCAAGTATAGACTGTTTTGATTGGCTAACAAAGTGCGATTTTGTTGAGTTTGTTCAAAGTCAATATCGGTTGGATGATGTGGCTCGTAATGTTTTTCGCGTGTCATTTTGTAATGAAGACAGAACGCGATTTCGTGAAACCCATGAACTGCTAGCCACATATTTTGAGCAACAAGCAAACCAAGAAGTTGCTCCAGATACCCCTGAACCAGAAAAATACGATAACTCTGACTGGTGTCAATATACGGCTGAATTTCTCTATCACGCTCTCTTTGCAAGAAGAGATGAGGGTCAGCGTCAATTTATTTCCAATTTCTTTGCTTCTCGTTATCTTAATCAACTTGAAGTCGTAATGATTCCTTTTGCCGCAGTTATCGCAGAAGCAGCAGTAGAGAATTATCGCCTCTTGCCCGATTCAACTAATAAGTTTCTGAAAAGCATAAAATTGGGCTTTTTCTTTAGTTGGGTGATGTTAGCAGAAAATCCAGCTAAATATGAAATTAACTACGAGAATCTTATTGGCCCCTCCAAAGAAGAAATAGAGGCAGCATTACGACCTTGTTTTACTCAAGTTGACTTTTTGGAAGATGGACTGGGTAAATATGCTGGACTGTTGTACAAATCCCTACGTAGTCAACCAAATCAGCAAGTTGATTTGCTACAGAAGACCATAGAGCAGGCTGAAAAAATTGCAAATGATACTTATCCTAGTCATCCTGAATTCAGCAGTAGTCTATTTTTAAATTTAGGTGTTCAGCAGGATAATCTAGATCGTTATGAAGAAGCGCTTATGAGTTATAACAGAGCCTTAATAATTCAAGATGATAATCCCATAATTTATTTCTGCCAGGGCAATGTCTTGGGAAAATTAGGTCGTTATGAAGAGGCGCTCAATAACTACGATAAAGCCTTGCAAATTAAAGATGACTATGGCGAAGCTTGGAAGAACCGAGGCTCATTACTGGCAGGATTAGAGCGTTATCAAGAAGCACTTGCTAGTTTCAATAAAGCTTTAGCAATTAAAGATGATAACCTAAATGTCTTGAGAAACATAACTGTTATACTGATGAGGTTACATTCTTATAAAGAGGTAATTATTATCTGTGATCAAGTCTTAAAGATTAAACCTGATGCTCCTGAGATTTTGAGCAACAAGGGTTTGAGCTTGAGTTTGTTGGGGCGTTATGATGAAGCATTAGCTAACCTCAATGAAGCTATAAAACTTCAACCAGGACATCCACTTTGGTGGGCTAACCAGGGCATTATATTAGCTCGTGCAGGGCGTTACCAAGATTCACTTGTTAGTTGCGAGAAAGCTTTAGAAATACAAGCTAATGATGAGAGTGGCTATTATGGCAAAGCTTGCTATTTCTCCTTACAAAATGATGTTGATTTAGCCATTGAGAACCTACAACAAGCAATTAATATCAATCCCTCTCGATGCCGTATAGAAGCAAAAATAAATCCTGATTTTGATAGCATTCGGGATGATGCAAGATTTCAACTATTGCTGCAACGTTAAATGAGCAGGTGACGCTAAAGAGCAAGCGACTCAAAATAAAAAAGATCCTGTAGTAATGTAGCACAGCTAAAATTTATGGAGTAACTCAAAATAAACTTTATGACCTTAACCCTTAACTTGCCACCAGAATTAGAAGAGTATCTTGCAAAACAAGCTAAACAGCAAGGGCTTTCTGTTGAAACATATACTTTGCAGATTTTACAAGAATATATTTTGCCAAAAGAGAAACAGTCTAAATTGGACAACTCAAAAATCTATTGATCGTCCACATCTGTAAATATAGATTTTAAATCCCGATAACCGCTAATTACCCGCACAATCACAACACTATCTTCAAAAACTCGATAAAAAATAATGTAGCTATCTAAGGGTATTCCTCTAAGGCTTGGATCAAAATTGGCGTAGCTTCGTCCTATATTCGGGAATTGAGCTATGTTTTGGCACTTCTTATTAAATCCTTGAATAAATCTTTCCCCTGCGTTGATATTGCGAACTAGAAAATAATCCAAAATTTCATCTAAATCTTGGCTTGCTTCTTTGGCAATAAAATATTCCATTATCCTTGAGTCTCACGCGCTTTGCGTAATTTTTCAGACAGTCGCGCCATCACCACTTCACTATCTATTACGTCTCTACGTTCGATAGAAGCAAGCCCAACAGCTATTTTTTTCTGGGTTTCTTCTTCCCATTCCTGATAACCCTTCTCCCATTCTTCCAGCAGTTTCAATGCTTTAGCAATAACATCTTCAGCATTTTCATATCTACCTGTAGCAATTCTGGTTTGTATAAATTGCTCGTATTCCGTCTTAAGTTGGATGTTCATAATTGTTATTCCTAGTTAGCTAAGAGCCTTCCCTAAACTATGCTCTAAAATCTATCTAAATTCATTAAAGCCTTAACTTATGCTTCTTACCGAACTCATACCGTTAGTTAAAGAATTATCCCACACTGATAAACTCTTACTAATGCATTTATTGGCAACCGAATTATTAAAGGAATCAAGTTTAGTCCCATTGGATGCTCAGGACAAAATAACAAGTCTTGGCTTACATGATTCTTTTGAAGCTGCTGCTGTTTTAGCGAAGGCATTAGTAGAATAAAAAGCGGCAACACATGGTTGATAAAGTTACATTCGCATTTACTGAGGTAAACCCAGAACTCGCTGATGGAAATAGTGAAACCCAACATTATATTAGGTTAACGCTGGGTTTCACAGAATTCAACCAGGTTGATTAGGCGGTATTTCTTCAGGTGGCGTTTCTGCTGGGGGAGCCAGTACCGCATCCGGCGCAATTTCTTCTACGGGAATCGGTTGCTTCTCCTCAATTTCTAAATCTGGTTGCGCTGCTTCTACCAATTCAGGAGATGGGGGATGTGGTGGAATCGCTTCCGGTACAATCTCAGTTTTTGCTTCGGTGTCAGTAGTAACTATCTCCTCTACTGGTGGTTCTGGTATGGCAGTAGTTTTGTCGATAATCTCAACAGTAGGTTTCTCTGATAGTACAGAGGTAATGTCTTCTGGTTTGGGGGTTGTGGGTGTCTTTTTACTCACTGTCTGTTGCACTTTATCTTTCGCGCCACTGAAGGTGCTACCCAGACCTTTTTGCAACTGGCCCAGCCGTTCTTGAAGGGACAATTTATTTACCTGTTCCTGAATTCCAGCTTTCACCGTCTCAGGACTAGGTACTTGCGTTTGTTGTGCCTGGGGCGTCAATTGGCGACGTAATGATAGAGTTTGCCAGCCAAACCAGACCAAAAGAGCCACACTAGCCACATGACCCAGCAACAAACCTCCAGTAATGCGTGGTGCAAACACCCATAAGACTAAAGCATAGAATAGTCCTACGCCACTCCAGATAAAGTCATTCTTGCGGTGGATTTCTGGAAAAAAGAAAGCTGCTATGTAAATGGCTAAACTACCAATACCGACCACCAAAGCTAGGACAAATGCCAGCATTATTTGGTTACTCCTTTGACTAGGGATTCGGGACTAGGGATCGGGTATTGGGTATTAGGTATTAGGAAGAAAAAGTAATTTAGTGAATTAAATTCCTTCCTAGTCCCTAGTCCCCAGTCCCCAGTCCCTCAACTAACAATTTTGCAAATTTTGTCAGTCAATTGTTGATTTAGATACAATTTAAAATTAATTAGCCGTGTTAGTTGTGGATTTTTGCCCTTTATTCAACTCTTAAGGTCTTCTTTAGGGGAGAACGGAAAATATCGGACTACCCTTAAAGTAAAAGGATCTGCAAGAGAGTTAGCCAGAAATTTTTTATGACACTACAAAGCTTTGGTGTGATTGGATTAGCCGTTATGGGTGAGAACATCGCTCTAAACGTAGAGCGCAATGGCTTCCCAATTGCAGTTTACAACCGCTCCCGAGAAAAAACGGATGCGTTTATGGCGCAGCGTGCTACAGGACGGAACGTCAAAGCCGCCTTTACCTTAGAAGAATTCGTTGCCTTATTGGAACGTCCCCGCAAAATTCTCGTAATGGTGCAAGCTGGTAAGCCAGTGGATGCGGTGATTGCTCAACTCAAACCCTTGTTAGACGAAGGCGATATCATTATCGACGGTGGCAACTCTTGGTTTGAAGATACAGAACGCCGCACTCAGGAATTAGAACCCGCAGGGCTTCGGTATCTTGGTATGGGTGTCAGTGGCGGTGAAGAAGGGGCACTAAATGGCCCATCTCTGATGCCTGGAGGTACAACAAGCTCTTATGAGTTTCTATCACCAATTTTCAACAAAATTGCTGCCCAAGTCGATGATGGTCCTTGTGTAACCTACATTGGCCCTGGTGGTTCTGGCCACTATGTCAAGATGGTACATAACGGCATCGAGTATGGCGATATGCAGCTAATTGCTGAAGCCTACGACTTGCTGAAAAATGTCGCTGGATTAAACCCCAGTCAGCTACATGATGTGTTTGCTGAATGGAATACCACCGATGAACTCGATTCATTTTTGATTGAGATTACGAAGAATATCTTCCCATATATTGACCCAGAAACAAATAAACCCCTGGTGGATTTGATTGTTGACGCAGCCGGTCAAAAGGGAACTGGACGCTGGACTGTGCAAACTGCATTGGAATTGGGAGTTGCTATTCCCACAATTACAGCAGCAGTTAATGCCCGGATTATATCTTCGATTAAAGATGAGCGGGTTGCAGCATCTAAAGTCCTCACAGGCCCCAGTGGCAAGTATGACGGGCAAACCAAGGACTTTATCAACAAAGTACGCGATGCTCTCTATTGCTCAAAAATCTGTTCTTATGCTCAAGGGATGGCGTTGCTATCCACAGCTTCAAAAACATATAACTGGAATTTGGATCTGGGCGAAATGGCGCGGATTTGGAAAGGTGGTTGTATTATTCGCGCTCGCTTTTTGAATAAGATTAAGAAGGCTTTTAGCGAAAATCCAGCTTTGCCTAACTTGCTGTTAGCTCCCGAATTTAAGCAGACAATTCTCGACAGACAGACTGCTTGGCGGGAAGTGATTGCGACAGCCGCAACAGTAGGAATTCCAGTACCCGCATTTAGCGCCTCCTTGGATTATTTTGACAGCTATCGCCGCGATCGCTTGCCTCAAAATCTAACTCAAGCACAACGCGACTACTTTGGCGCACATACCTACCTGCGTCTTGATAAGCCCGGAAGTTTCCATACTGAATGGGTTCCTATTGCTGAAGCTGGTAAGTAAGCTTTTGCACATCTGTATCAGAATATTGTGAAAGGTTAGTCAGTTTCAAAATACAGATTTAGTAGTGGCTCTGAGTTTCAGAGCCACTTTTTTTAAGGAACCGCAGAGGCGCAAAGAACGCAGAGGAAGAGATAAAGATAATAGCAATTCTCCACTATTTATTGATTTTTAAGGATTATTATTGCCAAGATATTTGGCTTTTAATTCTTCTAATTCTTGATCTATTTCGTTTTTACTCGTCGGCTGAGATGTGGAAATTGGTGGTTGTATTTTATTTGGTTGAGGTTTGTTGCCACCCAAAAATTGAGTTTTCATTTCCTCTAATTCTAGATCGATTTGACTAGGAGAGGGCGATACAAAAGCGGGTGGTGATTGAGGGATAGGCTTTGGCTTTATCGCTGGTGTGGCTGCTATTTGCGAATGTTGATTTAAGTCCTTAAGAACTTCATCTACTGTTTGATAACGCCGAACGGGAATGCTTTCTAGCATTTTGTTGAGAATGTGACTCAAATGATTACTAACAGGAGTTTTTAAGTATTTCTGCCAAACCCAAGTATCGTTGTTAGTATCATAAGAATCGAATGGCGATCGCTGGGTTAATAAATTAATACAGGTAGCACCCAAGCTGTAAATATCGCTGGCAAAAACAGCCCTACCTCTCATTTGCTCAGGGGCAACATATTCTGGACTACCAATACTTGTACCAGTTTGATTTAAGGCAGCGCCAGTGGCAGATTTAGCCGCCCCAAAATCTACTAATACTAGTTTGCGATCGCCGCCACGTAAAATAATATTTTCTGGCTTAATATCACGGTGAATTACGTGTCTAGCATGACAAAATTGTAAAACTGACAATAAATCATTTAATAGTTGCCGGATTTGCGTTTCATTGAAAGCACCCCTATGTGCCAATTCCTGGGCTAAGTTGCGCCCGTCAATAAATTCTTGTACAAGATACTGGCGGTCTTCTTGGGTAAAATATGCCAGGAGTTCGGGAATTTGGGGATGTTTACCCAGTTCATCTAACTGCACCGCTTCTTGGTTAAATAACTCTACAGCTTTTGCAAGAGTGTTAGTGCCTTGGGATTGGGGATAAAATTGCTTAATTACACAGCGTGGTTTTGATGGTTTATCTTCATCCACAGCTAAGAAGGTTCTGCCAAAACCACCTTGTCCGATTGGTTTGATAGCACGGTAACGTTCTTTAAGGAGTAACTTAGAACCGCAAGTCCGGCAAAACTTGACATCATGAGGATTTTCAGGCTTGGGACAATGGGGATTAAGGCAGTAGCTCATACAGGCGATCGCTCTTATATGTTCTTATTTTCCCCTGTCCCAGGCAAAAGGGTGTAATTAACAGATTTTGGATTTGTGTCATGCAGAAGAGGGAAAACCGGGTGGAGGAATGATGAACCAAAAGAATCTAAAATCATCAAGAGCAATGGCTACGACGGCTACGCCTACCCATCGCTAAACTACCCCATACCTTCCATAACTGGATGGAAGTAGAAGGCGAATCCCAATACTGTATAAGCAGCTAATAACAAAGTGCCTTCGAGCCAATTGGATTTACCATCAGAACTTATACTGTTTGCAATCAACACTGAAACAACCACAGCTACTAATTCAAAGGGTTTAAAATCTAAATCCATTGGTTTACCCAATATCCGCCCAGCTATTACCAACACGGGCGCGACAAATAGGGCAATCTGCATACTCGATCCCACAGCTACCGAAAGGGAAAGATCCATCTTATCTTTCATCGCCACGGTGACTGCTGTGGCGTGTTCAGCCGCGTTACCGACGATGGGAACCAAAATTACCCCTGTAAACAGTGCCGTCAAACCTAGCTGAGATGTGGCCACTTCCAGAGAATCTACTAGCATTTCTGACTCAAGTGCCACTAGCAAGGTACATACTAGCAGCACGCCAACCCACAACATCATATTTGGTTTAACATGAGGGGTTTCCTCTGCTTCTGTCTCCGCTACACCCACGTCATATAAATAGGAGTGGGTTTTCATTGAAAATAGCAGCGTTAGCGCATAAACCAGGATTAATACTACAGCAACAGCAATAGAAAGATTTTGCAGTGTTTCTTCATTAATTCCTTGAGAGGTATAATTCATCGCCGTTGGCATCAAAATGGCAATCACTGCCAAATTCATCGAAGCAGCATTCACCCGCGCCACAATTGGCTGAAACGTCTGTTCTTTGTAGCGCAGTCCTCCCAAAAGCATAGAAAAACCCATTACCAGTAGTAAGTTGCTGATAATCGATCCCGTGATACTGGCTTTAACTACATCTATTAACCCGGCGTTCAGCGCTACTAGGGCGATGATTAGTTCTGTTGCATTACCAAAGGTGGCGTTTAACAAGCCCCCCAATGACGGTCCCACTACGACAGCAATTTCTTCTGTGGCTGTACCCATCCAAGCTGCTAAGGGCAAAATCGCTAATCCAGCCGTAATGAAAACTATCAATTCTCCCCACTCCAGAAAGTGGGCTGCTACAGAAACTGGGATAAACAGTAATAAAACGAAAAGGATAATGTTTTTGGTTGACATTTGTTGTTTTGGGTTGAGGGTATCATTCACAGCTAGCAATCCTAAATTTTAAATTTGGAGTGTTGAATTAAAAATTACTTTCACTCATCACTCCGATATGGTACTCTCAACCACCTGTAGACCAATTCAGAAATTGTACTGTTTTCAGTTCACTACAGCGTATGTAAAATAAGATTGCGATTTAAGGAGTTTTTGTAATCTTTCGTTGCAAAAGTATGAATTGGAGCCAACATATTACATCAACAATGGGGTTTAATATATTAAAAGACAATTAAAATTTTAATTGGCGCTGCTAACGAGGAAACCCCTAACTGAGTTTTTGTTCAATGGCTAATTACATTTGAGCCTTCAGGGAAAGGGCTGTGCGATAACGCAGATTTCCCACTACAATGAGAAAGATTTGTCAAAAATTTGGTTGGATTCCATAGTTGTTGTTTATACCGGATTTTGTGTTTAAACCATTGGAGAAAGGTTTATGCACAATGTTTTCGGTGCAACTGCAAGTTTTTTGTTTTGGATAAATATACATGACTTCTGCTGCTGAAATGCCAGCTAGCTCTGGCTCAACGTTAACATTACATTCAGATCCCAATAACACCAAAGAAACCGATCCCCTGAGAAAGGCTAATGGTGTTTATGTGACGGTGCATGGTCATTTTTACCAGCCACCGAGGGAAAACCCTTATCTGGACGCAATTGAACGCCAACCGAGCGCTGCACCTTTCCATGACTGGAATGAGCGGATTCATTGGGAATGCTATCGTCCAAACGCCTTTGCCAGAGTCTTAAATGACCAAGGTGAAGTGGTGGGGATCGTCAATAATTATGAGTATTTTAGTTTTAATATCGGGCCGACGCTGATGTCGTGGCTAGAACGCTACGATGTGGAAGTTTATCAGCGAATTTTAGAGGCGGATGCCAAGAGTAGCCAACGCTTGCATGGTCATGGCAATGCGATCGCGCAAGTATACAATCACATCATCATGCCTCTGGCGAATGAACGCGACAAATATACTCAAATTCGCTGGGGTAAAGAAGACTTCCGCTCTCGCTTTGGACGTGATCCCGAAGGGATGTGGCTAGCAGAAACTGCTGTAGACTACGCAACCTTAGAAGCTCTTGTTGCTGAGGGTATTCGCTTCATTATCCTTGCACCGTCTCAAGCCCTGCGTTGCCGTCCCCTCCCTACTCCAGAGCATCCCCATCCGGAATGGATCGAAGTCGGCGGTAGTCAGATTGATTCTACCCGTCCCTATCGTTGTTATTTACAGCCCACACTTGACACTTCATCTTCACCTCTGAGTGCGATCGCCACTAGCCCTAAAGAGAGTAGTAGAGAAGAATTACCCTACATTGATATCTTCTTCTACGATGGCCCGATATCGCGGGACATGGGTTTTAGTGATGTGGTTTATAACTCCAGTCACTTTGCCGGACGTATCGGTTCGGCGGTGCGTGGGGATCATCGTCCAGCACAGCTGATTTCGGTGGCGACAGATGGGGAAACCTTTGGACATCACAAGAAGGGAACAGAGAAAACTTTAGCCTATGCCTTTACTAAAGAGTTTCCTCAACAAGGTTGGACAGTAACGAACTTCGCCCATTACCTGAGCTTAAATTCTCCCGGTTGGGAAGTGGAATTAAAGTCAGTCACAGCCTGGAGTTGCGCCCACGGTGTCGGCAGATGGGAAGATGACTGTGGTTGCGGTGGTGAAGGTGGTGTTTGGCATCAGAAATGGCGTCGCCCCCTACGGGATGCCCTCAATTGGCTGCGGGATCAACTAACTGAGGTTTATGAGGAACATGGTAGGCAGTTATTTCGCGATCCCTGGCAAACACGGGATGAATATATCCAAGTAATGCGCGATCGCTCTGCTGGCAATGTCAACCGTTTCTTAGCCCGTCATCAAACCCACAAACTAACAGCAGCCGAACAAGTAGATGCTTTGCGTCTGTTAGAAATGCAGCGTCATGCTTTGTTGATGTTCACTAGTTGCGGTTGGTTTTTTGAAGAAATTTCCCGTCCAGAGGGGACACAAATTCTGCGCTACGCCGCCCGTGCTTTGGAATTGGCAGGGGAAGTGGCTGGTGTACAGTTAGAAAAAGGCTTTGTCAAACGTCTTGGTTTAGCCCCCAGTAATGTCGATGAATTCAAACACGGTGCGGAAATTTATCGGCAACTCGTGTTAACTGCCCAACTTGGCTTTAAGCAAGTAGCATCCCATTACGCCATTACTTCCCTATTTACCAATCAGAAACCAGCACAGACGCACAATTCTTTGCCTAGAAAAGATGTTGCTGACAAACAATCTCAGCGTTACCACAAAAAAGTTTATTGCTATGCTGCCAATGAGCTAGATTACCAACTGCAACGGATGGGATCGCTAACTCTGGCTGTAGGAAATTTAAAGCTGGTATCAGAGATTACTTGGGAAAGTGAGCATTTGGTATTTGCGGTTCTGCATTTGGGAGGCTGGGATTTCCACTGCTGCATTCAACAATTTACCGGGCGGCGTGACTACAGCCAATTAAAAGAAAAGCTGTTTGGGGCACTAAAACAAGCTAGTGCAGCTCATACTATTTTGGCGATGACACAGCTATTTGGCGAAGAAGCTTTCAGCTTACAAAATCTATTTGCTGAAGAACGCCACCGGATTATGCGGCTGCTTAGTCAGGAAACACTGACACGCTTAGGACAGTTGTATACCCAAGCCTACCGTGATAATTATGGGGTGCTGATGGCGTTTCATCGAGATGAAATCGCAGTACCGCAAGAATTGCAAGTGGCGGCAGATATTGCTTTAGGGCATCGCTGTCTGATGACATTGCGATCGCTTGAGCAAGATATCGCTGATCCCCAAAAAAGTTGGAGTCACATCTTAGAATTGGAAGCGATCGCAACTGAAGCAAAACATCTGCGTTGTCGGCTGAATATTCCTGACGGTAAGCAGATGTTAGAACAGTTAATTGCGCGATCGCTTTGGCAATTATTGCACGATGCCAATGGTAGTTTTAATGCAGATATCCAACTATTGGAGCGGTTGATTGATGTCGGGGATCAACTAAATATTGATGTTTCCCTACAGCGATCGCAGGAACTATACTTTAGTTGTCTGCACAGTCAAATAGCGCCGGTGTGTATTACTAGCGTTGGGAATGAAGGAGATAATCAGTGTCTTCAGTTGCTCAAGTTAGGCAAGAAGTTAGCCGTTGATGTTAGTGCGATCTCCAATCAGTTGGGATAAATGTAGGGACGCACGGTAAAAATCTCACACAGAGAGAAGGGGAAAATTTTCCCCTTCTCTTTTTAATTTTCTTTACTTAGCCTGGGAGCGATCGCAATGGTAGGGATAAAGCCACTCACACCTGAAGAGTCCAAATGTATGTTTCTCAAAAAAGGTTCCTGCATGGCGGCTACGTGATATGTTGATCCCAGCTTTAGTTTTAACCTCATATAGCCAGGGAAAGGCTATTACTAAAACAGTCATGAAGGTGAAGAGGTAAAGAATTGTAGTTTTAATATTGGGGAATCTTCGGGAATTGCTATTGTGATTTTGAGGCATAGAAATAAGAAACGAATAGCCCACACAATTCTAGCCTAATGCTGAAAATATCGCCGGAAGCGGGGGTCAATATTATCTGTTTTCTTCTGATTGCAGGTAAGACAGAGAGTTTGTAAATTGCTGATATCATTTTGACCACCACGGGCTAGGGGAATAATATGGTCAATGGTGAGGTGAGTTTCTGTAGTAGTTTTACCGCAGCTTTGGCATTGATATTTGTCACGTTCAAAAACATATTTCTTGACTTCCGGCGGGATACGAATACGGGGAGTTTTGCTCATATTCTCTCTAGTTGCTAAGAAATTCTTCCAAGCTAGGTACATCTACCCAACTTGCTTTTGTATGAGATTCATGGGATAAATCCATCAACAGCTGAGAATAAATTCCTTCCCGTAGTGATGGTGTAATTTCCTGATTGCGTTCAATTCCCTGTACCCATTGATCTACTACGCGGATAAATGCCGAAATCCGCCCATCAGCATAATTTTTGGGAAAAATTAACCGATTTGGTATTTCTATTTCCGTTAGCGGTTTACCTGGTTGGGAACCCCAAACACGAAAGCTGTGGATATAATCTTTTTGATTTTCACTGCCTACAATTAATGTACCGCGATCGCCATATACTTCTATCCAATGGGTTCTTGCTGCATGAACAACCGCGCTGATAGAAAGTTGGCAAGGTGTACCATTTGCTAATTCCAGGGTTAATATACAGTTGTCATCTGTATTCACTGGCTTAGATTCCCCACTAACAGGGTCAACTCGTGTAGGAATCGCAGTACTCAAATGGGCGTTTAATCTACGGACTGGCCCGAATAACCAGTGAATGTAATCGAAGGCGTGGGAACCTAAAGATCCTAATGCACCACCTCCTTTGTCTTTGTCAGAATACCAATTCCAAGGGCGTGAAGTATCAGCACGAGAAGAACCTAACCAATCAATTTTAATTAGGCGCAACTCACCCACATAATTTTCTGATAGTAATTCAGCAAATAACTGCCATGCTGGTACAAAGCGAAATTCAAAATCTACAGTTGCAATTACACCTTTTGCTTTCGCTAACTGATAAAGTTCTTTAGCTTCGACTGCATTTAAGGTTGTCGGCTTTTCTAGTAATAAATGTTTCCCAGCTTGCAGTACAGTTTTTGCCATTTCATAGTGCAAAAATGGCGGCGTAGAGATACTGACTGCTTGCACTTCTGGTAATGCCACAATATCAGCCAGAGAATCAGAGGCGTGAGGAATATTATGGGATTCTGCTATGGCTTTAGCTTTATTTATATCTCGATGATAGACAGCAACTACCTCAGTTTGAGGATGTGCTTGGAATCCAGGGATGTGAACTTTTTGACCAAATCCAGTGCCTGCGATCGCAATTCCAATCATATAATTTTTACCTATATTGTATGTAATTTTTATTGTTTGTAATAAATTTTACAATTATCGCAAAACTCTAATTGTAAAAGGGTAACGATAATACTCACCCTTGTAAGCTTTTACAGATGCAAAAGTCACTACAAACGATTGTAATATGAGTTTGAATAAAATTAAGGATATTAGTACAATTAACAAGCCGTCTAAAATATTTTTTATTTCATTGGATGAACCATTATTAATCATCATCAGACCAAAGCTAGTTAACAAAAAAACTAAGGATATTGCTATGACAATCAATGTATATAATGTTAAGGAAAATTGAAAATTTAATGATTCTTTACCTTGAAAATCAATCCAAGGATATTGTGATTTTTTAAAGTGCCAAATTATCAGGGGAGCTAAAAGATTTAAAGGTAAATATAAAGGAATGCCAATAAATACTAAAAAAAACAATAATATCCATCCCAACAAAGCCGAGAAATGACACAACACCGCCCATATACGCATTTGTTGTTTAGGTTTTTGTCTCATGGCTTTTTATGTTTAGGTGGATTTACCAGATAATTACCCACTTTAATTATCTACAAAAAAGCCAAACACGAGCTTAAAAATCGCAATTTTAAAACAATCTGACAGTTTATACTGAGTACTGAGGAAACAAGCAACCGGATTTTGGGATACCCAATAACAAGGTTAATATAGAACTTACGCACAAGAGATCCGCTCTATGCTGTAAACTTAATAACACTAACGGATTTTCAATATGCGAGTTCAAATAACTGTAGTTGCGATCGCAGTAATGTTAGTGGGTGGTAAAAATCCAGAGGCCCTTGCAGACTTGCAACCATCTACTCAAGATGGGGCTAGTGGGATTGTGACACCAGAAGCTACGATCCAGATAGAGGGAGAGTATGCCAAATATGGTGATTATATAGGAGTTAGTTTAGGAGATAGCCAGACGCTGGAAATTTCCCAAAAAATTGTCAAAAATATCCAGATTCGTTTTATTAATGACAAAGGTCTGCCAATCAAAGGGCGAACTCAAAAAGATTTTATCATTGGTTTGCTGAGACTCAAACCAGGTCAGCTATTCCGTGAAGATTTACTTCAAGCAGACTTACAACGATTGAGGAGATTAGAGTCATTTAATCAAGTCAATGTCTACTCTAAAGAAGATGGTTCCAGTGTTAATATCCTTTATGCAATCAAAGAGCGTAGCTTCCCTTCTCTTATCTTAGGAGGCGGTAATAACGATGACGTTGGGCTATACGGTCGGGTGGGTTATAAAGATGAAAATGTTAGTGGTCTGAACGATAAATTAGATACAGTTTTGCAGTTTAGCACTAAAGATGTCCAATTTGATGGTCAATTTACTAGTCGTTATCGTTCAGAAGAACCAAACCGCTTAGGTTATAGCGTTAGAGGTTTTCGTAATCGAAATACATCGGGAACCTTCAACGAAGATATCAGATTGGCTAACGGTGACAAAGTGCGAGAAGGAAGGTTTGGTGGTTCGGTGGCACTTTTACGAGCTTTTGATGAGTGGGATACATCTGTGGCGCTCAACTATACCAGAATTAGCCTACGCGATGGAGAATATAACGTTGTCCAGGTCGATAGATTAGGGAGTCCTCTATCTGTGAGCGGTACTGGAATTGATGACTTATTTACAGTATCATTTGCTGTATCCAGAGATCAACGCGATCGCCGAGACAATCCGACTCAAGGCTCAATCCTCACCTTTAGCACAGAACAAGCGATTCCCATTGGACTGGGGAATATTTCCAGCAACCGCTTACGGGGAGACTATATTCAGTATTTTCCAGTTAGTTGGATAGGTAATGGTAAACCAACCGATAATCCAGAAATGTTGGCGATTAATTTACAAATTGGTACAACTATTGGAGACTTCCCACCAGCCGATGCTTTTAATATTGGTGGAATAGATTCTGTCAGAGGTTACGGTTATGGTAAAGTTGCCAGTGGTCGGAGTTATGGTTTAGCTTCCGTAGAATATCGTTTCCCAATTTTCCAGTCAGTAGGGGGAGTTGTCTTTACTGACTTCGCCTCAGATTTCGGGTCTAGCGAAACCGTGTTAGGAGAACCAGGAGTCTTACGAGACAAACCTGGAAGTGGCTTTGGTTACGGCTTAGGATTGCGCTTGAACTCACCTTTTGGGTTAATTCGAGGCGACTTAGGAATTAGCGACCAAGGAGAAGTTAGATTTGAAGTTACTACAGGTCAGCGATTTTAAATAATTAAACTATATCACTGCTCTCAATACGGCTCGGTTAAGGTTTTTTGATGGTGCGATAAATCATCATAAAGACGCGATGAATCGCCGTCTCTACAATAATCAGATTACTGATGTGAATAGGCAAATAGTCTGGAACCAAGAATATATATTGCCAAGCTGAACATGAAAAACTTGCAAGTTGTGGAGAAAGAGTTTTCATCTCTCCCGATTATTGATATTAGCGCCTTAGTTTCTGGAACAGGAAATCTCTATTCCGTCGCATCTCAGATTCAGCAAGCGTGTCGAGAATCGGGTTTTTTCTATATTATCGGACATGGTGTAGACGAAAATTTGCAGCAGCGACTCGAAGAACTCAGCCGCCACTTTTTCGCCCAGGATTTGGAAACTAAACTTAAAATTCGTATGGCTTTGGCAGGTATTGCATGGCGAGGTTATTTCCCCGTTGGTGGCGAACTGACATCCGGTAAACCCGACTTGAAAGAAGGTATTTACTTTGGTGCTGAACTCCCAGACGAACACCCACTAGTGCAAGCTGGTACTCCTATGCATGGTTCAAACCTCTTCCCCGCCAACATTCCCCAATTTGCCGAAACAGTGCTTGAATATATGGAAGCGATGACAAACTTGGGACACATTCTTATGACTGGTATAGCCCTAAGTTTGGGATTAGAAGAATCCTACTTTGCTGACCGTTATACTTCAGATCCTTTAGTGTTGTTTCGCATCTTTAACTATCCTCCTAATTTATCACCGTCAGATAGCGCTCCGATATGGGGCGTTGGCGAACATACTGATTATGGTGTTTTAACTATTCTCAAACAGGACGACTCAGGCGGATTACAAGTTAAATCCAAGTCAAGTTGGGTTGCTGCGCCTCCCGTTCCCGGTTCCTTTGTCTGTAACATCGGCGATATGCTAGACAAGATGACGGGAGGTTTCTATCGTTCTACACCTCATCGTGTACAAAACCAGTCCCCAAATCACCGCCTTTCATTCCCCTTCTTTTTCGATCCAAATTTCGATGTAGAAGTGAAGCCCATCGAATTAGATAATATAGTAGCGAATGACAATATAAGCGATCGCTGGGATAACGCTAACATTCATGATTTTCGCGGAACTTATGGTGATTACGTGTTAAATAAGGTGTCTAAGGTTTTTCCAGAATTGCGGCGAACAGTATTATAGAGTTTAAAACCATTTATTCTTTGCTGAGTCACCTTTTCGTTAGATTCCTCTAGTCAAATGCGCGGAAGGGTAGGTGTACAAATTCTACAGTCACCAAAAAGTGCTTCTATCTCAACACCAGCAAGCATTTCACCTCACTAATCACCTTATGCTCATCCGCGCAATCTCTGAAATGTTTGCTATAAATGGGTTTTAGCTTTCAATCTGTCTCGGCACTCTTTCCAAACGAATTCTCTAATGCTATGATTGCTCTTGAACCGCGCAACCGCACCTTGAAAACTAAATATAGCTTGGGCTTCAGGCTCCCGCCATTGCAATTCATCAAAATCCCTATTAGGGATTGAAACTTATTCAGATAACTATGACCAAATTACGCTGTCTTATTGCAATTCATCAAAATCCCTATTAGGGATTGAAACGCCAAATATTGCACACAGGATAAGACTTACATTATTCATTGCAATTCATCAAAATCCCTATTAGGGATTGAAACTTGTGGAGCAACGATTGATGGGAGCGATTGAAACATTGCAATTCATCAAAATCCCTATTAGGGATTGAAACCTCAGAGAGAGAATCATCATGTCGGCTATTTCTTTATTGCAATTCATCAAAATCCCTATTAGGGATTGAAACCCTTTGAGGGTGTTTGCAACAAAACTTTACCTAAAAATTGCAATTCATCAAAATCCCTATTAGGGATTGAAACAATTTAGAAGGACATTCTAATAGTTTTGCCCTTTCATTGCAATTCATCAAAATCCCTATTAGGGATTGAAACCCAACAATTACGATTTCACGAGAAATTTCAATTGGATTGCAATTCATCAAAATCCCTATTAGGGATTGAAACAGTCTACACTAACACTTCTACCATATCCCCTATAATTGCAATTCATCAAAATCCCTATTAGGGATTAAAACTAGCTGTTTCTACTTTTTGCAATACCTTACGTTCTATATTGAAACCCAAAAATTGCTGGTAATACTGGGGAGGGAAGCAAAAATGTATGAGTCAATGGGTTTATAATTGGAAACTGTGACTCAGCGAGAAGTTTGATCTAAGGAATACCTGGCTAAAATCTCCTTCCAAGGGGAGATGCCAAAGGCGAACGGTGACAACTCATAATTGGAGCGAAGCGACCGGTGGGCAGTTTATTACAAGGAGTTAACCTGTACTTAATTGGCATGATGGGCGTTGGTAAGACGACAGTAGGGCCCTTACTAGCAAAGCATCTAGGTTATGGGTTTTTGGATCTTGATGGTGTCATTGCCAAAGCAACAGATAAATCTATCAATCAGTTATTTGCAGAAGAAGGCGAAGCAGGGTTTCGCCAGATAGAAAGTGATGTACTTTCACAAGTTTGTGCTTTTACAAAATTGACTATAGCCACCGGTGGAGGCATTGTATTACGGCGAGAAAATTGGGGTTACTTGCACCACGGTTTGATAGTGTGGCTAGATGTGCCAGTTGAACTCATTTACAGCCGTTTAGCTGAGGATACCACCAGACCACTCTTGCAAGATGCTGACCTTAAGGGTAAATTGCGATCGCTCCTTGAACAACGAACACCACTTTACTCTCAAGCCGATTTGCACATCAGCGTGCAAGAGGGAGATACGCCTGAAGATATTGCCAAGCGAATACTTGAGGCAATTCCTGGTGTACTAAAAAAAACTGTTTCTCATGAATAGGGAATATTAATCTAACTGTGTCTGCAAAGATATTTTTCATGAATCAGTTAAAAAAGCTTTGCAAAAAGAACAATGGAGGATTACGAGCGATCCATTAAAATTTAAATTTGGCGAAGTCAATTTCCAAATTGATTTAGGCTTAGAGAGAATAATTGCCGCAGAAAAAGGAAATGAAAAAATAGCAATTGAACATATCAGGTGCTATTAATTGTTTACAATCCAGTAGATGAGGTGATTGTAGAGTGGAGAAACTAGCAAAATATCAAGAATATGTTAAAACATTGTTGACGAACTATGCCAGTGATGATGTCTCGGATAACAATGTCGAAGTCCAACTGATTTTAGACACAGAACACAATCATTATCAATGGATGAATGTCGGTTGGCAAGGATTGAATCGTATTTATCGATGCGTAATCCATTTTGATATTAAAGACGGCAAAATCTGGCTGCAACAGAATTTAACCGATCGCAATCCAGCCGAGGAATTAGTGATGATGGGAGTACCACGAGAGGATATTGTCTTGGGTTTGCAAGCTCCATATAAGCGTCAGTATACAGATTATGGCGTAGCGTAATGCGATCGCTCCTCTAACAACGAACATCACTTTACTCTCAGCGAATACTTGAACAATTACTAACCTTCTCAAAACACAAGTTTCTCATTAAGAAGACTCAATTTACCAAATTTTGGTCATTCGTAGGATAAACCCTGGTAATTCTGGATTACCCGTAACTGCTTCGGGATTATCCAAAATTTCAACTTCTCGATTCGGACGGTAAATGTAGACTTTTCGATTCTGCCGATCGATTAACCAGCCTAGTGATGCACCGTTATCGATGTACTCCTGCATTTTCTGTTGTAATTTTATCAAGCGGTCGCTGGATGAGCGTAACTCAATCACAAAACTGGGGCAAATTGGTGCAAATGAAGCTTTTTGTGCATCTGTTAAGGCATTCCAGCGATCGAGTTCAATCCAAGAAGCATCAGGGGAACGCATCGCTCCATTAGGTAGCGTAAAACCTGCACTGGAGTCAAAGCCTATGCCAGTGCCATCTTGTTCTGTCCAATACCCAAGCTGTGCAGCAATGTTAAAGTTACGGTTGCCCGTATCTGAAAAAGCTGGTGGCATGATGATAACTTCCCCATTGGCAGTACGCTCAATTCGTAAATCTCCATTAGCTTGACAAAATTCATAGAACTGCTCATTTGTCATCTGCACAAGTGAGGGGAAATTTACCGTTAGGGGTGTGCTTTCAGTTTGAATTAGCAGCGTGGTCATTTTCATTCCCTAGCTTCAGCCGAATGATTTCAATTCTAGAGGTTTGAAGGAGCGATCGCTTGATTATTGTGTCAGGCAATGTGGGAATAGTTAATTTGTAGAGTGAGACATTGTTACAGGTTACAAAGTCTTCTACACTGACTGAAATATGTTTTAACTCTCTCTGTTAGGCTCCTCATGACGGACAACGATTCTGAATACATCAGACAAACTGAAGCCACTCGTGTACGTGTACTCAGCGAAGCACTACCTTATATTCAACAATTCGCCGGTCGCACTGTTGTTGTCAAATATGGTGGTGCAGCGATGAAAGATAGCGCACTCAAAGACAAAGTTATCCGCGACATTGTATTTTTATCTTGCGTGGGCTTGCGTCCAATTGTAGTACACGGCGGTGGCCCAGAAATTAACAGTTGGTTAGATAAGCTGGGAATCGAACCACAATTTAAGAATGGTCTACGAGTCACCGATGCTGCCACAATGGATGTGGTGGAAATGGTTTTAGTTGGTCGAGTTAATAAAGAAATTGTCGCGCTAATTAACCAAGCTGGTGGATTGGCTGTGGGACTTTGCGGTAAAGACGGTAATCTATTTACAGCCCGTCCTCAAGGTCAAGAAGACATCGGTTTTGTGGGGGAAGTCAGCAATGTTAATATCAAGATTTTGGACACCCTCGCTAGCAATGGCTATATTCCGGTAGTGTCTAGCGTCGCCGCAGACGAGACAGGGCAAGCTTATAATATTAACGCCGATACTGTAGCTGGAGAAATCGCTGCGGCACTAGGGGCAGAAAAGTTAATTTTACTGACCGACACCAGTGGAATTTTAAAAGATTACAAAGACCAATCTACCTTGATTCCGAAAGTAGATATCCGCGAAGCCCGCGAGTTAATTGTCAATGGGATAGTTACCGGTGGGATGATTCCCAAAGTTAATTGTTGTGTGCGATCGCTTGCTCAAGGTGTCCGTGCCGCGCACATCATCGATGGTCGCATTCCCCACGCCCTTTTACTAGAAATCTTTACTGATGTTGGGATTGGGACGATGATTTTGGGTTCGCAATTTACCTCTTGATGGTTATGAGGCATGGGAAAGAAGCAGAGGGGTGGGGTGCAGGGTGTAGAGGGGAAAATTCTTCTCCCTTACTCCCTACTCGCTGCCCCCTGCCCCCTGCCTCTCTATATTTTGCTCACCTACATTTGATACCAGAGTTTTTAATCAGACAATAGTCGCAGCTACTTAGTTAAAAGTTTAGAAGTTTATCCACTTCAAATTATCAGCCTTTGAAAAGATTCCAAAAAGATTGCTGGTATTGGCAAAATTAAAACAGTGCTAATTTTTGTATAAGACGTGAGTGCAGAAAGTTTAGAAATTGCTAAAACCTTCTACCAGACTGGGAAAATTGCCTTTGAAAATGGGCGATACCGCGAAGCTGTAGAAAATTTAGAAAAGGCCAGCGCCCTGTTAGCTCGTAATTCTCGCTTTGGGGGTGAAGTAGAAATTTGTCTGGTGACAGCTTATGAAGCGGCTGGACGCACGGATGAGGCGATCGCTCTTTGCGAAAGACTCAAACGCCATCCCTATATTGAAATCAGCAAACAAGCGCGACAGATGGTTTACATCTTAAAAGCACCAAAGCTGAAAAGACCTAGTGAATGGATGACCCAAATCCCCGATTTGGACACACTACAGGAGAATGAACTCAAAATTTCTATAGCTGCTAAAGCCACTAAATCTTCTGTGCCGCAGAAGCCAAAACCTACAGAGCCAGAATTTGTTGACCTCAGCCAGGTCAATACCAGAGATAATCGCTTTATCTGGGTGGCGCTAATTGCCATTGGTTTAACCATCTCGTACTTGGTTTGGTTGAATTTTTCAGGAACCCCTGGCTGATACTATGTTGACTTTTGGGGAGATTTATGGTTTCAACTTCTTCAATTTTCGGAAAGATTTTGTTGTGGTTAATCAGACCATTTAGTTTTGTATTGACACTGAATGGTCGAAATCGAATGAACCGCGTCTTTCCGATGCGAAATCCTGTTTTATGGCTAGTGCTGTTAACATCCCTGTTACTGACTGGCTGTGTTAAGTACGATGTAGGGCTTAACTTTGATAATTCAAATAGTGGTGAATTCGTACAACATATTAAATTGGGAGAGCGGCTAACCAGCTTTAGTGGCGATTCTGTATACGAATGGTTGAACAGCATAGAACGCCGCGCCCGTCAACTAGAAGGTAAAACGCAGCGAGTTTCCCAAGAAGAAATCATCGTTACAATTCCTTTTAGTAGTGGTAGCGAATTGCAAGAGAAGTTCAACGAATTTTTTAATTCCCGTACAAATCAATCCTCTGAGGCTGTGCAGAGCAAATCTGACTCAGAATTGCCAAAAATTGAATCAAACGTCCTCTTGGAGCAGAATTATTTTTTACTTTTAGTCCGAAATCGGTTGATTTATGATTTGGATTTGCGATCGCTTGCTCTAATTGCCAGCAAAGGTAATGTTCTGGCTAATGCTGGTTCAATTCTCGACTTGGAATTTAGCTTGAAAACTCCTTGGGGAGCCAAAAACATTCAATTAACTGAAACTGCCATTGAGCCAGAAAAAAATGGCAATCAACTAGTGTGGAAACTCCAGCCTGGTCAACTCAACCACATAGAAGCGGTTTTCTGGCTTCCTAGTCCCCTTGGTATTGGTGCGTTGTTAATTATCCTATTTGTCTGGGGAGGATTGTACTTGAGATACAATTTCATGCCAGATCCCAGAATTCAGTTGCTTCCCAAAGCAGCAGCTACCCAGGAACAGTAGACTATTCATCATTTTGAGGGAATTGGGAATTGGGAATTGGGCATTGGGAATTGGGAAGAGGACTTGGGGACAAGGGGAAAGACTTGTTTCAAGTTCTCGTTCTCACCTCTTGTCCCCTGCTCTCTGCTCCTCTGCCTCCCTGCCCCCCTGCTCCCTTGCTTCTTCCCCATTCCCCATTCCCTCTTCCCGTTGTTCGCTGCCATACCAGCGTTCAGCAAGTACATTGAGTTGATGAAGGATTTCAATGAGTTCCTTACCCCGTTCTGTTAGACCGTAAGTTACTTGGGGTGGAACAGTTGGTTCATATTGGCGATAAATAATCTCTGCTGCCTCAAGCATCCTCAGTCTTTCTGTTAAAACCTTAGTAGAGATACCCTCAACTAAGTGCTTCAATGCAACAAAGCGAGTCGGCCCACTATTACACAACACCCATAGTATATACATTGTCCAAGGGCCTGATAGTAAAGACATCAGAATGCTGATTGGGCAAGCATCAGAATTTTTAGAGACAGACATCGATAAATTCGCCAAAATTTTCCAATAGTTACTTTATGGTAACTACTTTACTTTAGTAACTAGTTACTTTTAGTATCTGAGTGTAATGCTTTGAAATTTAGACTCAAAAAAAGTCAAAGCAGTAAATCCTAGCTAATCAGGAGATATTTGGTGGTAAACATTCTACATATTGATTCCAGCCCCCGTGCTGAACGATCGCACTCACGAGAACTATCTAAAGAATTCGTCAGTGCTTGGAGGGCAGCACATCCTGAAGATGCGATCGCTTATCGAGATTTAGGTCGTCACCCAGTTCCTCACGTTGATGAAGCTTGGATTGCGGCGGCATTTTCACCACCAGAAACCCATACCCCAGAGTTAACTGAGGCAATCAGAATTTCTGACGAGCTGATTGATGAGTTTTTGGCAGCAGATCGCTATGTCTTTGGAGTACCAATGTATAACCTGAATATCCCTTCCACTTTTAAGGCTTACATTGACCAAATCGTTCGTGCTAACCGGACTTTTGCAATAGATGCTCAAGGTTTTAAAGGGTTAGTTGAGGGCAAAAAAGCAGTTATCATCACAGCTCGCGGTGGTGACTTTAGCGCTACATCTCCTTTTGCTGCCTACGACTTTCAAGAACCATACCTGCGGGCAATTTTCGCTTTTATTGGGCTTACAGATATTCAATTTATTAATGCTAACAGCCTCAACGAGGGTGATGCCCGTACCCAATCTTTAGCAGAAGCACGGGCAGCAATTCAAGACGCGATCGCTCAGTGGTAATGTATGGAATTGGGAATTGGGAATTGGTTAAAAATTGTTCTTCCCCTGCCTCCCCTGCCTCTTCTTCACGGTGATAACCGCTCAATTTTCCAAGTGCCATTATCTAAACGGCTATAGAGCAAGCGATCGTGTAAGCGACTAGAGCGTCCTTGCCAAAACTCAATTTCTGTAGGGATCACTCGTAAACCTCCCCAATGAGGCGGTCGGGGGATCTCTTGATTTTCGTATTTGCTATAAAACTCCTGCATACGTCGCTCTAAAACTTCTCGACTTTCTATCACCTCACTTTGATTAGATACCCACGCACCCAGGCGACTGTTAGGAGGGCGAGTATCAAAATACTGATCGGATTCAGTTTCAGAAACTTTCTCTACATACCCACAAATCCGAACTTGACGTTCCAGTTCTGCCCACCAAAAGACTAAAGCCGCCAGAGGATTTTCTGCTAGTTCTTGTCCTTTGCGGCTGTTGTAGTTGGTGAAGAAAGCAAAGCCCCGTTCATCGAAATCCTTCAGTAGCACCATTCTGGCTGAGGGCTTACCGTCGGGTGTGACGGTAGCAAGAGTCATCGCATTGGGTTCGGGGAGTTGACCTGCTAAAGCCTGATCAAACCATTTTTTAAATTGGATAAAAGGATTGAGGTCTACCTCGATTTCGCTTAAACCTTCCAAGGTGTAGTCTTTGCGGAGGTCAGCTACGGTTTTGTCCATTTTGATTCACTTCCTTGCTATCAGATACACTTATACATATCTTTGTTAAAAATATCTATGATGACAATCAGTGTCATCAAGAATTTTACAAATTCTTTCAGGAATATCTTAAGATAGGTTGCATAAAATGCGCCGTTCGGCCTCCCTTCAACGCCTGTTAATTTATGGTCTGAGCGGTCCAATTATCGCTCTTAATGTCTGGCTACTGTCCGTGCTTTTTCGATACTTTCAGCATCCTATTACCGTCTTGAGCATTGGGGCAATTTTAGCTTTTTTACTAAATTACCCGGTTAAGTTCTTTGAACGTGCCCGAATTACGCGCACTCAGGCAGTAATCATAGTATTACTAGCAACATTAACCCTGTTTGGGATTCTAGGTGTCACCCTAGTGCCGTTGATCATTGACCAAACAATCCAACTGTTAAATAAGATCCCCGATTGGTTAGGCGCTAGTCAGGCAAACTTAGAACAATTTGAGATGCTGGCAAAACAAAGACGTTTGCCGATTGATCTCAGGGTTGTAAGCAGTCAAATCAATGCCAACATTCAGAATCTGGTGCAACAGCTAGCTTCTGGGGCAGTGGGATTTGCTGGGACACTATTATCAGGCTTATTTGACGTAGTGTTAGTCATTGTGCTGGCATTTTATATGCTTTTATATGGCGATCGCGTCTGGTATGGTCTAGTCAATCTTTTGCCCTCTAATATTGGAGAGCCTCTTACCGCATCCTTACGCCTAAATTTCCAGAACTTCTTCCTTAGTCAGTTGTTGCTAGGGCTATTCATGATGCTAACCCTGACACCAATTTTCTTAGTCATGAAGGTTCCCTTTGCCCTGTTGTTTGCCATATTAATTGGGATTTCAGAACTCATTCCCTTTATCGGGGCATCTCTTGGCATTGGTCTAGTGACGATTTTAGTACTGCTGCAAAATTGGTGGTTAGCAGTTCAAGTTGCGATCGCGGCAATTCTTATGCAACAGCTTAAAGATAACTTGTTAGCTCCCAGGTTACTCGGCAACTTTATCGGGCTGAATCCCATTTGGATTTTTGTAGCTATTTTGATGGGATTTGAGATTGCTGGGCTGTTAGGAACGCTTGTTGCTGTTCCCATTGCTGGTACTATTAAAGGCACTTTCGATGCGATCAAGAGCGGCAAACCGAGTAATTTCGTCTCAACTGTCACCATTGCTCGTGACCCACCTCCAGATTGAGAGGGGAGGGGCAGGGGGCAGAGGGCAGAGGGCAAGGGGGACTTGGGGACAAGAGGTGAGAACTTGAAACAAGTCTTTCCCCTTGTCCCCAATTCTCCTTGTCCCCAAGTCCTCTTCTCAATTCCCAATATCAAAAGTTGCACATTCCGATCTCACAATTCACAATGGTGATTGATTACAAATTTCAGAGGATACTGGCAGCAGGCAATTCCTGATTAAAAGAAGCACAAGCGAATGTATTAAGTACACGCTTTGCCAAGAGTCAATGAATTTACTGTTGAATTTACAGTGTTTCGATTCTTAATTAATTAACTTAGAACCCGTTGATGGAAGCTTCCGAGCTATTAGAAACAATCACACTCCTGATTTACCAAGCTGAACAGGGAGAAATTGACCCTTGGGATGTCCAAGTAATTGAGGTGATTGACCGTTACTTAGAACTGATGGCACCGGAGTCGATAGGAAGAGGCTATGAAGCGGATTTGTCTCAATCTGGACAGGCATTTTTATCAGCATCAATGCTGGTATTATTCAAAGCTAATACATTGATGCAATTGTCAACAGTAGGCGATATCCAAGATGGTGTATTAGATGATGCGATGTTGGAAGATGAAGACGGGATATCACATCATGGTCATCGTCTACCATTAGAACGGCAATTGCGTCGTCGTCCATCGGCAATGCCACCACCAAAGCGCCGGGTAACTCTGCAAGAGTTAATCAAGCAATTGCAGATTATGGCAAACCAGCTAAAACTAGTAGAAAAAGTTAGCAAACCTATTCGTCCCAGACGTTTACCTAGCGTCCAAAGTATGCGGGAGGCGCTGGAGTTAGCTCACCAAGAAAATCTGACCGAAGTAGCTGGAGAACTCGAACAAGTCTTGAATTTATCGGCCAGAGAGCTAAATTCAGAACAAAATTGGTTGAATTTAGAACAACTTGTAGAATTGTGGACTCAGACAAAGCTTTTCAACCAAAATGGGTCTGGACATGAGACTAAACACAGTCATTTAGTTAGCGTTTTCTGGGCGCTACTACTACTTTCGGCTCAATCGAAAGTAGAGCTATTTCAAGAGGAGTTTTACAATGAGATTAAAATTCGGCTAATTACAGATTCAGCTAAGACCAGTAAACCTTTTGAGCAGTCGATGAACTAAAAAAGCGAAAAGTAGCCCTACAGATAATTTACAGATTTTTGATTCAGTCTCAAAATCCGAGTAAATTGAAAAGATAAGCGATCGCTTGTCATCTAAGTATATAGATGGTTGTAATAACCACTAAATTCCTGTTATCCCTGTTTTGGGGATGACTTAGAGCAGAAATAAAAACTGATGATTAAGTATCACTCGATGAAAGTAAACTGGCTTGTGGTTGAGGAATAAATTTTTATGAAAGCGATGATTCTCGCGGCTGGCAAGGGTACTCGCGTGCGTCCGATTACCTATACAATTCCTAAACCAATGATTCCCATCCTGCAAAAGCCAGTGATGGAATTCTTGCTGGAACTGTTACGCCAACATGGATTTGACCAAATTATGGTCAATGTCAGTCATTTGGCTGAAGAAATAGAAAACTATTTCCGTGATGGTCAACGGTTTGGGGTGCAGATTGCCTATTCCTTTGAAGGCAAAATTGATGATGACGGTAAACTGGTAGGGGAAGCAATCGGTTCTGCTGGAGGGATGCGCCGCATTCAAGACTTCTCACCGTTTTTTGATGATACCTTTGTGGTGTTGTGCGGTGATGCTTTGATTGACCTAGATTTAACTGAGGCGGTTAAATGGCATAGAGCTAAAGGGGCGATCGCTACTATTATTACAAAATCTGTTCCCCAAGAAGAAGTTTCGAGCTACGGTGTGGTAGTCACAGATGAAGAGGGGCGTGTTAAAGCTTTCCAAGAAAAACCTTCAACTGAAGAAGCCCTCAGCACCAACATCAACACAGGTATTTACATTTTTGAACCAGAGGTTTTTAACTATATTCCCTCTGATGTGGAATATGACATTGGTAGCCAATTGTTCCCCAAATTAGTAGAAATCAAAGCCCCCTTCTACGCCATCCCTATGGACTTTGAATGGGTAGATATTGGTAAAGTCCCAGACTATTGGCGGGCGATTCGCGGTGTACTGCTGGGTGAAATCAAAAATGTGCAAATCCCCGGTCATGAAGTCGCCCCTGGTATTTATACTGGCTTAAATGTCGCCGTGAATTGGGACAAAGTGGATATCACAGGCCCAGTTTACATCGGCGGGATGACAAGAATAGAAGACGGAGCAAAAATTGTCGGACCAGCCATGATTGGCCCCAATTGTTGGATATGTAGTGGCGCAACAGTAGAAAATAGCGTGATTTTTGAGTGGTCGCGCCTGGGGCCAGGAGTTCGGTTAGTCGATAAGCTAGTGTTTGGGCGTTATTGTGTAGATAAAACTGGGGCCGCTATAGATGTCCAAGCGGCTGCTTTAGACTGGCTAATTACCGATGCTCGTCAGATACCACCATCTCATACCCCTGTTGAGCGACAAGCGATAGAGGAATTGTTGGGGACAAACGCGAATTAGGGAATGGGGAAGAGGCAAGGGGGCAGGGGGCAGGGGGACAAGGGGACAAGGGGTGAGAACTTGAAACAAGTCTTTCCCCTTGTCCCCAATTCTCCTTGTCCTCTTCCCAATGCCCAATGCCCAATGCCCAATGCCCAATTCCCATTCCTAACTAACTATTCAGATACGTGTATCTTCTGAGACTCTGCTCGTAGGTTTGCAGTAATCGCTGAGATTCTGCTAGGGTGATACGCTTTTCTTCTAATGCTTTCTCACAACGCTGGCGAATGTTTTCCACCATATCTTCGGAGTCATACTGAACGTAGCTTACTACTTCGCTCATGGTGTCACCTTTGACAACGTGTTCAATCTGGTAGCCTTTGGGCGTTAATTGGATGTGAACAGCATTAGTATCGCCAAATAGGTTGTGCAAATTGCCCATGATTTCTTGGTAAGCTCCATTCAAGAACATCCCTAAATAATAGGGTTCTCCGGGCTTGTAGGTATGTAGTTCTAAAACCGATTTGACATCGCGCAGGTCAATAAAGCGGTCTATTTTACCATCACTATCGCAGGTTAGGTCTGCTAAAATTCCTCGCCGGATTGGTTCTTCATCCAAACGGTGGATTGGCATGATGGGGAATAGCTGGTCGATCGCCCAGCAATCTGGTGCTGATTGAAACACTGACATATTAACGTAGTAGATGGAAGCCATGATTTTCTCAAGGTCTTCTAGTTCATCGGGTACGTATTCTTGCTGTCTAGTGATGTTGAGAATTTTCTGACAACAAGCCCAGTATAGCCGTTCGGCTTTGGCTCGTTCTCTGAGGCGTAAAATTCCTAAGTTGAAGCGGCTGATGGCCTCTTCTTTGAATTGTGCCGCGTCGTGATACAACTCTTGGTAATTCTCTTGGTTGATAGATTGGTAACTTTCCCAAAGATAATTAATGATTGGGGATTCTCCCTCTTGTGGAGGTTCTGGTGAATCGAGAGGGACATCACTAGTACTGAGAACGTCGAAAATCAGCACCGACTGATGGGAAGCGATCGCACGTCCACTTTCGCTAATCAGTGTTGGTACGGTAATTTGGCGCTCTGCACAGGTATCTTTTAACTCTGCCACGATGTCGTTGGCATAGTTCTGCATGTTGTAATTTTTCGACGCATAGAAGTTGGTTTGGGAGCCATCATAATCTACGCCCAAGCCGCCACCGACATCAAGGTATTTCATATCTGCCCCCAGCATCGCCAATTCCACATAAATGCGGCTGGCTTCTTGGATGGCATCTTTAATCACATTGATGGCAGAGATTTGTGAGCCGATGTGGAAGTGCATCAATTGCAAAGAATCGAGCAGGTTTGCTTCCCGTAACTTGTCAACAGCCTCAATGACTTCAGGCATTGTCAAACCAAATTTAGCGCGATCGCCACTAGAGGCTCCCCAACGTCCCATACCTTGGGTACTGAGTTTAGCACGAACTCCCAAAATCGGTTTAATACCTAACTGGCGATTGGCATCAATCACCAAATCAACCTCTTCAATCTGTTCTAAGACGATGATTGGTGTTTGCCCTAATCTCTGGGCTAACATTGCCGTTTCGATGTATTCTCGGTCTTTGTAGCCGTTGCAAACTAACAATGCTCCTGGTGTATCTAAGACAGCCAGGGCAATCATTAGTTCTGGTTTGGAACCAGCTTCTAAGCCAAATTGATGGGGTTTGCCAAACTTGACTAAATCTTCAATCAAATGCCGCTCTTGGTTGCATTTAACAGGAAACACACCCCGGTATACGCCAGGGTAGTTGTAGCGGGCGATCGCTTTGGCAAAACAAGCATTCAACCGTTCAATCCGGTCTTCCAAAATATCGGAAAAGCGAATCAACATCGGAAGTCCCAAGTTGCGCTGTTTCATGGAGTTAACCAATTCAAACAAGTCTAGGGAACCACCGCGATCGCCCTTGGGTGAAACGGTGACGTGACCAGCAGCGCTAATGGAAAAATAGGGTTGTCCCCAACCTTCAATACGGTATAATTCTTCGCTATCCTCAATTTTCCAGGAGCGAGGTAAACTTCCTGTGGTAGTACTAGGTGGTAAAAGTTTCTTTTGCTTATGATTTTTCACTTCAGATTTTTGTCCATTGGACGGTACTGGTACCACCTCGTCAGATGTAGCAGTTGACTCAACACCCATTTCTTCCTAACCTCTGTTTTTCGCCCACGACTTAACAATTTAACGCATTCATTTGGGAACGTATATGTACCCAAAGATAATTTCTAAGATAAACTCTGATTGGTCAAGAGTCATTGGTCATTAGTCAAGAGTCAAGAGTGCAAAACCCTTAGACAAATGACAAAGGACAAATGACAAGATAAAAACTTTATTAAGCTTTGGGAGATCGCAATGGAGCGCACATTCTTAGCAATTAAGCCTGACGGAGTACAACGGGGATTAGTGGGGGAAATTATCCGTCGCTTTGAAACTAAAGGTTTTACCCTAGTTGGTTTAAAGTTCCTGAAAGTCAGTAAAGAACTGGCTGAACAACACTATGGTGTTCACCGGGAACGTCCCTTTTTTGGTAGTCTAGTCGAATTTATCACTTCTAGCCCAGTGGTAGCGATGGTATGGGAAGGTGATGGTGTCGTTGCATCTGCCAGAAAGATTATTGGTGCCACGAACCCCTTAACATCTGAACCGGGAACAATTCGCGGTGATTTTGGCATCAATATTGGTCGAAACTTGATTCACGGTTCTGATGCTCCAGAAACCGCACAACAGGAAATAGCCCTATGGTTTAAAGATGAAGAATTAGTCAATTGGCAACCACACATAACCCCTTGGTTGCACGAGTAAGACATTAGGGGAGAGGTTACAGGTGACAGGTTACAGGTTACAGGGTATGGGGAATAATCTGTACCTGTACCCTGTACCCTGTACCCTATTCCCTCTCCAGGGCAAACGCATCTAAAGTATAAGAATCCTTTAATAGCAAGGGTTTTGGCGTTTTTTAATTTAGCCTATTTTTTCATCAAGATCCTTGCCCAGCAAGGGTTTCAGAAATCCCGTGCGTTCGCCCTGATTCCCTCTCCCCTCTTCTTACTTAGAGACTTCACTCTTCTCCGGTTCTAATTGGGGCACTTCAGTGTTAACACGCTTGGAAAATCCCCAGCCTAAAATCAGGAAGATGGCAGTAATCATGATCCATTCTGGTGGAACTAAATTATCGTTTACCACTTTCAACAACAGGCGCAAGCCTACGAACGCTACAGTTACATAGCCTGCATCTTCTAGGTTTTCGTATTCGTCTAGCCAACGGATAAACAATCCCGCCATAAATCGCAGCGTAATAATACCAATTGTTGCACCCGTCAGCACTAGCCATTTTTCTTGAGAAACTGCGATCGCAGTTGTCACACTATCCAAAGAAAATGCCAAATCTGTAAATGCAATCACAGGTATCGCTTGCAACAATGAATTAAAACGCGGCCCGTGATGGTGATCGTCCTTAGATTCTTCCGAGGTAAAGTGTTGAAATACCAACCACAGCAGATAAGCAGCGCCCAATAATTCAAATTGCCAGAATTTTTGCACCCAAGTGGCAGTCAGAATCAGGCTGATTCGCAGTACATAAGCAACGACTAAACCAAAGTTGAGGGCTTTACGCTCAAGTTCCTTGTCTTCCAACCCTTTTGCGATCGCAGCCAGAGCGATCGCATTGTCGGCAGATAACAGCGCCTCTAAAAGCACCAGGATCAGCAGAACTATAAGAGCTTCAAGGCTGAAATGAAAGTCGAGGTAATCAAAAATTCGGTCTAGCATTCCGGGTTTCTCAAGCAGAAAAAATTAAAATTTGACAAGATTCAGAGATTTATATATTAAAAAGCGCAATAAATTGTCACTCTAATTCAGCTTAACGTGGTTCTGGTGCATTTTGAAGGGGGTTGAATGTGTGCGAGGGCAGAGCGAGTGGGGTAATTTGCGTATAAGTCAATACATCTGAAGTTTTAACATCTGACTTGGTGCGATCGCAATGGACTGCTGTCAGTTCGCATCTAGAATTAGCTGATGAAAAATATGGTTATAGGTTATAAATATTTCTTTAACGACCGAGCTTGAGCAGTTCATTCAAAGTCAGGTTGCAAGCGGGAAGTACACCTCATTAGAAAAAGCTTAAATATGGTGCGTTGCACTGCGCGACAACGCACCATACTAATCAGCATAAACAACCTCTTAGGAAACTCATCCATCATTACTACTATTAATATGAGTCTTCTTTGTCTAGTTTATAGTGCTTGTCTAGTTAGATAGTATTGGGATTTGCTAATTTTCTACTTAGAAGCACAGGGTCACATAACCCTAGCAATATTTAAAATGTATATGCTAGTTTATCTAAATTTGCGGATGCAGTTTTGGAGACAAAATTAACTTAAATATGTCCTTAAATATATGTGCTAAATTGCCTTTTTACCTAAAAATTAGTCAGATATAGTTTTTAGATAAACTATAAAATGTAAAAGTTAAAGTAGTTGGAAATACAGGAAACGAAAGCTATGTCTAAAATAGTAATTTCTGAGCTAAAATCTCTTGATAAAAAGTCATTTCTAGATAACTTAAATCCAGTACATTTGAATACTATTTCAGGAGGTCATGGTCATTCCCATTCTAAACATAATCATGAACATGAGAAAAAACATGAATGCTGGCATCATAAATAGTTAACAGTAATAAAAGTTTTTGAATAAGAACTGGTAGAAAATCTATGTGTTTTTTACCAGTTCTTACTTTTATATAGGACTCATATTTTTTTGAAAAACACCGTAAATTGAAGTGAAAAAATATGTGAATCTTTATTACATAGGTATCTCTAACCATGAATCGGCAAATTCCACATACTTGTTTTATGGCTCGATTAAAGGTTTCAATCGCCCAATGAGTATGTTTGCAACAATTGCTCCAACATTCTTATGAATGCTTTAATATGAATCACAAATGTAAATAGCCTCTGAAAGCAATTTACTACAACATAATTCCAAATTTCACAAAATCTCTGCCAACTTTACCACCAGACTATCTGCTAAATCCAATACCCTGATGTCATCTGTATCAATACTATTTTCTTCACCAGCAAACAAGTGTCTTACAGCAGATAACCTGTTATTGGTTTCAGAAATTCTCCAAGATTCTTCTAAGTTTACGGCAAAATCAAACAGCGATCGCTCTCCTAAATACTGTCTTACCTTCAGAGCCACACTATCATTACTTACCAAAAATTCTTTGATAGTATCTAATTGAGAATTACCTAAAATTTCGTCATGTCCCCAGGTTTCTAGCCAGTCTCCATCTACATCTTCAACGTAAAAATTTACAAAATTAACTCCGTAAGTTAGCCAGTTCTGCTGCATTTGTCGCGCTGTTGCTAAAGCTTCAGCAAATGTATCCACTTGATTGTTGCAGTGAGTTTCTCTTTTGTTAGCCATAAAAGCTGTAATTAGCAAGTAAGTATGTAGGCTGAACACAAACCGGAAATATCAAATTCCTTAAAGTTCACGAAAATTTTAAATATTTGCCACCAGAAAGGTAATCACTGTTATACAGGGCCACGTTGACTAACTGGTTGACAAAATTGGTATCCTTGGGATTGTAACTTAAGAACAATCCTCTCTCTATTTCCCACGATCGCAGTGTATTTTGCCAAGCTTGGTACTTTTGGTAATTAAGTTCTTCAGAGACACTAGTAACTTGAATGCAAAGCGGTTGATTGTTACGACTACTAACAATTAGGTCTGTTGCCATAGAGAGGTCGGCGATATAACGCTGCCAAAAACTACCTTCTCGACTTACAACATCTTGAGCTATTGACTTAATGATATCATCATCTACCTGATTAAATTCGCCTGCCATCAATTTTTGTTTCCAAATATAAAACTTGGAGTCACTTGCATTAATCCATCTAGGAAATAAATAACCATACCAATATCTCTCAATCGGTGTCATTAACTCAAACTTTGCTTTCTGTTCTTCTTCCGAAGGTAAGGATTTAATTATCAGCCAAATGGTAGAATCCGTAATTACCTCTAAGAGAAATGCAATGACAAACGGTTTCGCAGTCAGGGAACCTGGCTTGATATTCTTTACCCAACGATTGATTTCATCTAATCTTCTCGCCAAATTATGATCTACCGAGGAAGCTTGCAGGGTAAGTGACTTTAGCTTATCCTTAATCTCTGTTGCTTGCAAACGAGGCCCTACTTTCAGAAGATAACGCTTTTTTACACACTAATAACTAAATCTTAACTTGAAAGTGTACTTAATTAATTTCCTGATGTCATCAAATATTCTCTAAGTCAATGCCCTTTGTGCGTAATACCTCCCGCAATCGAGCGAGTTCTTGCTCTGCTTGTTGGGCGCGTTCTTCTGACTCTTGGGCACGTTCTTCTGCTTGGTGGGCACGTAAACGTTCTTGTTCAGCTAACTCTTCTGATGATAATATTAATTGATTTTCAGTAGTGAAGAATCTTAATTTACCTTCATAAACTCCCAAATAAAGTTCTAACTGCTGACTCCACAAACGTCCATCAGTAGTTACTTGGATTTCTTGATACTTGCCATAAACTAAATGAAATCCCTGAAGTTCCATTGTTACAGGGTCAAACCAGAAATAATCTGGTGTACGGAAGGTATCTTGATAAACTTTTTTTTAATCCTTTATCAACTGCTGTCGTTGAACTTGACAAAATTTCCACAATCACGTTTGGATATTTGCCGTCTTCTTGCCAAACTACCCAACTCTTACGGTCTTTTTTCTGGGTTCCCAAAACTACAAAAAAGTCTGGGCCACGAAAATATTCTGATGTTTTCTGGTTAGGACTGTAGTAAATCGTCAAATTGCCAGAAGCATAGAAATCTTGCCTTTTTCGCCACCATAATTTAAGTATGCGAATCAGTAAATCGATTTGGTCACGATGTAAGTCACTTTCCGAGCGTGGCTTGTCACTCAGTATATCACCAGGAGGAAAAATAACTTCGTCTTCTGAAATACCATTAGAGATGAATTCTAAAGTAGCAGGTTCAGACATCAGTGATCGCTCCGCAATTTATTTACTGAAAATTCGCTGACTTGCAGATGGCTTTGAAAACTTGCAATAACTCTATTGCATCTGGAGATTCGTTTAAGCTTAATAATGGCATTAACTGATAATTTGACTGCTCATCATGTCTTAGATAAACAAATTGATAACGCAGTCCGTTAGTTACCAGTCCCCAAACAGATGGTTGTTGCTCTAAACTCTTAAAAGCATAAGTCAGTAATTGAGGTAAACCTTCTCCCACTTCAATCGCACTGTTTTTCGTTTCAATCACTACAACCCAAAATGGCGGTGCAATATTACTTTGAAAACTGTTGATTGCTAAAATATCCATCCGTCCGGTAATTCTTCTGTCTTCATCTTCGACAGCGATCGCAATGCTATCTTCCATTGTCAACCGAATCGGCACATCGTAAAACCCTGCTAACCGCATTAGTGGCGCAATTGTTAAAAATTTAACTAATCCCTCAGAAATTTTACCAAGCCTGAGATAACGACGGAAGTCGTTTCTAATTCGCAATAAATCCTCCTGTTCAAACTCTGTCAATGGTTCTAAATTTAAAAAATCTGCAAATGAACCAACTGAAAGTTCTTCTAGCTTGAGAAGACGATGAACATCATTGAGAGATAAGCTGCTAGCTTCGACGGTGAGCGTCATAATTTCAGGCGTTGTTTGTCAAGACTACTTATATTTTGCAACATTCGTGGTAGATAGACTGCAATGTAACGTCTTTACATTTCTTGATCGCTCGGTTTTGGTAGATGAAAATGAATGTAAACTAAATAACTCGGCAATTTTTACCTAGCTTAACGAAAATCTAAACACCGTCTAGCACAACTGGGCTAAGAATAGTTTTTAGTAATAATAGCGATCGCACTCATAAATAACCATGTCTGAACCAAATATCGAATCAATCCTCCAAGAGAACCGCCTCTTCCATCCTCCTAGTGAATTCTCGCAGAACGCCCATATTAAAAGCTTGGATGACTACAAGCGTCTCTATGAAAAAGCCAAAGCCGATCCACAGCAATTTTGGGCAGATTTGGCTGGAACAGAATTAGAATGGTTCCAAAAATGGGACACGGTGCTAGATTGGCAACCGCCTTTTGCAAAGTGGTTTGTTGGCGGTAAGATGAATATTTCTTACAACTGCCTTGACAGACATCTCACTACTTGGCGCAAAAATAAAGCAGCATTGATTTGGGAAGGAGAACCAGGTGATTCCCGTACCCTAACTTACGCCCAACTACACCGGGAAGTTTGCCAATTCGCCAATGTATTGAAGCAACTGGGTGTACAAAAAGGCGATCGCGTTGGAATTTATATGCCAATGATTCCCGAAGCTGCGATCGCAATGTTAGCCTGTGCCCGAATTGGCGCACCCCACGGCGTAGTATTTGGTGGTTTTAGTGCCGAAGCTTTGCGCGATCGCTTAATTGATGCTCAAGCTAAATTAGTAATCACGGCTGATGGTGGTTGGCGCAAAGATGCGATCGTTCCTCTCAAAGAACAGGTAGATAAAGCCTTAGCTGATGGTGCTGTTCTTAGCGTCGAAAATGTCCTAGTTGTCAAGCGCACTGGGCAAGAAACATATATGCAGGGCGGACGCGATCATTGGTGGCATGATTTACAAAAGGGTGTATCAGCAGATTGTCCCGCCGAACCGATGGATAGTGAAGATATGCTGTTTGTCCTCTACACTTCTGGTAGCACCGGCAAACCGAAGGGCGTAGTGCATACAACTGCTGGTTATAATTTGTATACCCATATCACCACCAAGTGGATATTCGATCTCCAAGACACAGATGTATATTGGTGTACCGCCGATGTCGGCTGGATTACGGGACATAGTTACATTGTCTACGGTCCACTTTCCAACGGTGCAACGACGGTGATGTATGAAGGTGCGCCTCGTGCTTCTAATCCTGGCTGTTTCTGGGATGTAATTGAAAAATACGGCGTTAATATCTTTTATACCGCACCTACGGCAATTCGGGCATTTATTAAAATGGGTGAACACCATCCCAACGCGCGAAACTTGTCTTCGTTGCGTTTGCTAGGAAGCGTTGGTGAACCCATTAACCCAGAAGCTTGGATGTGGTATCAGAAAGTAATTGGTGGCGATCGCTGTCCAATTGTTGATACCTGGTGGCAAACGGAAACCGGCGGTATCATGATTACACCATTACCAGGGGCAATTCCCACCAAACCAGGTTCAGCAACTCTTCCCTTCCCAGGAATTATTGCAGATGTCGTAGATTTAGAAGGAAACACCGTACCCAATAATGAAGGCGGTTATCTAGCGGTGCGTCATCCGTGGCCAGGAATGATGCGGACAGTCTACGGCGATCCAGAACGCTTCCGCCGCACTTATTGGGAACATATTCCACCCCAAGATGGTAAATATACTTACTTTGCTGGTGATGGCGCAAGACAAGATGAAGACGGTTACTTCTGGGTCATGGGTCGTGTGGATGACGTACTGAATGTATCAGGACATCGCCTTGGTACAATGGAAGTAGAATCAGCCTTAGTTTCTCATCCAGCCGTTGCAGAAGCGGCGGTAGTGGGTAAGCCAGATGAACTCAAAGGTGAAGAAGTAGTTGCTTTTGTGACTTTAGAAGGTACTTATCAGGGAAGTGAAGAACTGAGTAAAGAACTCAAGCAGCACGTTGTGAAAGAAATTGGTGCGATCGCACGTCCGGGAGAAATTCGCTTTACTGACGCTTTGCCCAAAACGCGATCGGGTAAAATTATGCGGCGCTTATTGCGGAATCTAGCTGCTGGGCAAGAGGTATCTGGTGATACTTCGACATTAGAAGATAGAAGCGTGTTGGATAAATTGCGGGAAGGTACGTAAATCATTCAATTGACCTTGTAGGGATGCACAGATGTGCGTTCCTACTTGTGGTCTATTTCACCTAACGCACCCACATTTTATGATGGACATAAGAACATTATTGAGGCATTGAGGGCGATGAAGCTGAAGAGCAAACCCAAATCAGCATTTGTTCAACCTTTTAGCTGCATGATGCTGAGTATTCTAACTGTAATTAGTTTATCACCATTAGCGTTAGCGGTTTCTGGAAAAGTTTCTTTGCATTCGCCAGAACAGAATGCACAGAGACAACCACAAAAACTAGCCCAGTTTTCAGACACAGGGCCATCAGAGCGATCGCAAATGCTGCAACAAGCCAATGCTTTATTTAATCAGGGAGACTTAACAGGTGCAGAGGAAAATTTCCGCAAGTTAATTAAAAAATTTCCAGACGATGCCTTTGGACACTTTCAACTAGGAAATGTGCTTTTTCGGCAAAAGAAACCAGAAGAAGCAATTAGCGCCTATCAAGAAGCCATTCGTCTTCAGTCAAAATACGCTCTAGCTTATAATGCGATCGGTATGGTTTACGCTAGCCAAAGTCGCTGGGAAGAAGCCATTACTGAATATAAAAAAGCTCTGGAAATTAATCCTAATTATGGCGAAGGGCTGACTAATTTTGCACTAGCATTGTGGCAAACAAATAAAAAAGACGAGGCGCTATCTTCTTTAGAAAAAGCCTTAAATATTTTCAAATCGCAGAATAGAGGTGAAAAAGTTAACCAAGTAGAACGAATTTTAAAAGAGATCAAAAATGCTGAAGATCCTAGTGTTTCCTGAAAATCATATTATTCAGTAGATAAAAGTTAAGAAGAGTTGCTGCGATCGGTTTTAAGGATGTTTTGCCAGGAGTGCGATCGGGTATTATGCGTCTATTGCTGCTGAATTTGGCATCTGGTTTGTAATTATTTTGGGGTGGGATAGCCCGCCCTCTAAAAAGTATTAAAACAGAATAATTGTATTGTAATGGATGAAATATTTCTGTTAGCTAGAGAAACTGTAAGAGTGATTTTTCACATAGACGGAGAATACACAAGGGTAATCTGGGAACGTTCGGAAAATACTGCATGGGCAGGCATAGGATGGATTTTTGATATACCAACTTATGTAATACCATCTGATTTACGAGCAATAGGTTCTCGTTTTCTATTATCTATAGTTAAGCCGAATGCGAATGATTGTGAGGATATAGAGAATATCCGCAATAATCGTAATAGTTTTTTTCATATAGAAAGATTGACTTTTGTTATATAAATTGCATTTAACTTAGTAGCACGTCTATTCAAAAATAAAAAATAGCAATCTACAATAAAAGTCAGACAACCCATTGGTTAAAGCCTATGACTTCCCTATCGGCATTAACTTTACCTGATCACACTCAGTTACCAGACTCAGATGGTACATTTGTGAACAATCTTCAGGAGCATCCGCAAAGCATTTTAATTACAGATTCAATTAAACCTGTTTTAGAGCAACTTCATCCTGACGGTCAATATTGTATCGGACAAGATTCTGGTATCTACTGGCGATTGACAGATCCTCCTGAAAAAGGGGCTGAAGCACCAGACTGGTTTTATGTACCCAATGTACCACCGACACTTAACGGTAAAATGCGCCGTTCTTATGTGCTGTGGAAGGAGTATGTTGCACCCCTAATTGTGATTGAATTTGTCTCTGGAGATGGTTCAGAAGAACGAAATAACACACCGCCATCTCAAGGGGAAGATGGAAATGTTGGTAAGTTTTGGGTTTATGAACAGGCAATTCGAGTGCCTTATTATGGAATTTATGAAGTAGCAAAAGCTCAAGTGGAAGTTTACCACCTAATCGATAATACTTATGAACTAATGCAACCCAATGAACAAGGACATTACCCAATTGTTCCTATGGGTGTAGAGTTAGGAATCTGGCAAGGATTTTATCAGAATGCAGAGTTACCTTGGTTGCGCTGGTGGGATGCACAAGGAAATTTACTGCTAACAGGTGAAGAACGGGCTGTGATTGAGCGACAAAAGCGGGAGAGAATTGTAGAGAAATTGCGTACTCTCTCTGCTGAACAACTCAACGCTTTAGGAATTGACCTAGAAATGTTGGATTAGGAAACATAAATTATCTACCAATAATACAACTTTGCTAGTTATTAATATATAATTAAGCCCAAGAGTTCAGGGTGCTTGTCAAGCATTAAATTACTTGCTGGTACTGCCAAAGCATATTGTATGTCTAAATCTGCAATCACCGTTACCGTCAAATTGTTCGCTGCTTATCAAGAAGCCTTTAAGGTTTCGGAACTGGTACTGGAATTTCCCAATAGTATGCCAGTTAAAGCAGTATGCGATCGCCTCATAGCCGAACACCCTGAACTTTCCCAATGGCGAGACATCACCCGCTTCGGGATTAATTTAATATTTGTTGAACCAGATACCCTATTACAAGATGGTGATGAAGTCGTATTGATTCCACCAGTTAGCGGCGGCTAGGAGAATAGTTAGGAGTTAGGTATTACAGCAGATTGAAAGTAAGTGAGGTGCAAAATGCAGGACTCAAAATCACATATATAAAGTAAGTTCTTATCTCCTGCCCCTTGCCCCCTTACCTACTATTCGACTCAGCAGTTACCTTGACTAAGTTATCTAACTCTTCTTGCATCTGACTAACAACTAATTCATAACATTCATTGACATAGTGGCGATCGCTAGCTGCTTCTCGACCGTAGCGTTCAAATACAATCGGTGGACAAACCCGTGTGTACATGGGCACAGGTAATGGAATGTTGGGCAATGGGCCAATTGCTAATCCCCAAGGCAATCCGAGATAGATCGGAAAAACTTCTGGATCAATTCCAAGCAGCCAAGGCATTCCCCATTCGTGGAGTTGCTGCACAACTTTGTAGAAGTCAGCCAGTACAATCAGCGTATCGTGAGCGCCCCAGGAAATTACAGGTACAATCGGCACATTTTCCCGCAATGCTAACTTGATAAATCCTTGTCGCCCTGCAAAGTAGATTTTGTTACGTAAATAATGCGGTCGAAACACATCTTCGGCTCCACCTGGATAAACCAGCACACTAGCCCCAGAGTGCAACGCAGTGTAGGCCATTTTTGGATGAGCTATGATTGCTCCAGCCTTGGCAGCTATTTGCGCTAGTGGTTGGCTAACCTGCCAAGCTTTGGGATGCATTAAACCATAAACGGGTTTCTGGGCACCAAATCGTTTGAACCAATCATACATCACCATTCCCATATCGGGAGCCGCGAGTCCTCCATTATGCGAACCGACAAATAAGACTTTTTCTTGGGATGGAATATTTTCCCAGCCACTAGTTTGCACTTGAAAATAGTACTTATAGAAAAAGCCTAATAAAGGCATCAGAGATTCTATGAACTTTGGATCTCGCTCATCCAAAGACCAACCGGGTTTTTTCTTTAAGAGATGTTGCTTTTTTGACATCGATACATTTTAACAAGATCGGAACTTCGGGAGACGCGGCAAGTCTTGAATTAAAACTAAATTAATCTGACTTTCAAGTGCTGTATTGCTTTTGCTTGACTAGCCAAACACAGAACAGAGCGATCGCTATACCAACCAGAATAAAACAATAGATGTAGCCGAAGTTATCCACAATCCTACCAAATACTGCTGCGCGATTCCCTGTCTAACAAAAAAGCTATAAAAAGCGAAATGGCTCTACCTGCTGCTTCCGGCGCTAACCTGCCCACGCAATCTTCCTAATTGTTTTAGGGATTTCCAAATAAAAAAACATCTCAAATTTTCTTGTGGGATGGGTGTCCCCACCCGTCCCAGATTTAGGGCGGGCAAGATGCCCACCCCACAAAATAGATAATTTATTTCTTGGAAGTCCCTTATTAAACAGAATTCAGGAGTCAGAATGGGCTAAACCTTAGCTATCCGCTAACAGAATGAATTCTGTATGACTGGCGGATAGCGGATCGGTAGCGAGTATTTTCGAGTCGCGTCTTCATTCTGACTTCTGAATTCTTATTCAAGCCCAAAACGCTCAAGGTTGAATAGTCTTCGCCGACTGGTTAAATAACAAATCTCGTGACTTATCTGGATCAAGTGGTTGAGTTTTCAATGCTTCTGCTTTCTCGTAGGCGCGAATTGTTGCCGGACGAGCTTTAATTGTCTCAAACCAGCGCTTGAGGTGAGGAAAATCATCTAGATTCTGACTTTGGCGTTCATAGGGCACAATCCAGGGATAAGCAGCAATATCGGCGATGGAATAATCCCCAGCCACAAATTCTCTATCTGCTAGTTGCTTATTCAGCACTCCATATAAGCGTCCCGTCTCATTCACGTAGCGGTTAATGGCATATTCAATCTTTTCGGGAGCATAGGCGCTAAAGTGATGATTTTGTCCTGCCATTGGCCCTAGCCCGCTCATTTGCCAGAACAACCATTCTAAAACTTGAGTGCGTTGGCGTAAATCTTGCGGGATTAATTTCCCGGTTTTTTCTGCTAAATATAGCAAGATTGCCCCAGACTCAAATACCGAAATCGGCGCACCTCCATCTACTGGTTCGTGGTCAACGATCGCGGGGATACGATTGTTAGGAGAAATCTTCAAAAATTCGGGCTTAAATTGATCTCCAGCTCCAATATTCACAGGATTTATGGTATATTGCAAGCCGACTTCTTCCAGGAAAATCGTAATTTTATGACCGTTTGGGGTTGTCCAATAATAAAGATCGATCATGGTTATTTGTCCTAAAATTGTGCGATTCTTTTTAAGTGAATGGTGCAGACATCTCTTTTTTTTGATTTGTCGAAACAGAATTCAGGAGTCAGGAGCCAGAATTCAGAATTAATTTTGAACGAAAGAGTGGATAGCGCAGCGTTAGCGAGTCCGCGTTCGCACAGCGTCTCGTAGAGAGCGTCTTCATTCTGACTCCTGTTAGCGGATAGCTAAGGTTTAGCCCATTCTGACTTCTGAATTCTTCTTCAACATAAAATCTGAAAAAAAGAGGACAAAAACGGTGAGAAGTAAAAGGGATTGGGGATTGAGTAAGAAGTGAAAAATTATGTTCGGGGCTTTAACCCTTCCCAAATTTTGGAATATATTCACAGTCCCAGTCCCGATTATCAGAGCGGTGTTCCTCTCTACGAGACGCTGCGTGTAGCAAGATCCCCCGCAGGGGTACGCTATCGGCGTGACCAGTTGAATTGTAACCCCACAACCTAGAATTTCAAATACTTAGAGAGTAACTTATGAGTGAAAAGACAGTCAAAGTGATTGAAGGAAACTTATTGCCAAAAGGAGATTATGTTTCGTCAGGATTTTCCACTATCCAGCCAGATTTATATTTTCCCAATATAATTTTAGGAAATAAATATGATTCTTTTTGGCTTTATTTACGGCGGGATATTACTCATAACTGGTATGTGGATAAACGACGGCAAAAGGTAGGATTTGTGAGCAGAGATGAAGCTCATATTTTATACAATACGGCCTTGAAATTTCGGGGAGAAAAAGCTTTAGAAATAGGTTGCTGGATGGGTTGGTCAGCCTGTCACTTGGCTCTAGGAGGGGTGGAATTAGATGTAATTGATCCGATGCTATCCGAACAATTATTTAATGAAAGCGTTACAGAGTCACTAAAGTCAGCAGGCGTTAAGGAATCTGTGAATCTAATACCAGGATGCAGCCCTGAAAAAGTAGAAGAGATAGCAAATAAATTTCAACGTAAATGGTCATTGATATTTATAGATGGTAATCACGAAGCTCCGGCTCCGCTCAATGATGCAATTATTTGCGAACAATTTGCAGAAGCAGATGCTTTAATTTTATTTCATGATTTAGCTTCTCCTGATGTAGGACAAGGCTTGGATTACTTCAGAGACAAAGGATGGAACACAATGGTGTATCAAACCATGCAAATTATGGGAGTTGCATGGCGGGGAAATGTTGAGCCTGTAATACATCAGCCAGATCCTAATATTAACTGGCCCTTACCTCCACATTTACAAGGTTATTTTGTCAGTGGTTCAGTTAAAACTGCGACTGAAGATAAATTTGCAGAAATTCTCAGAGCAGTTCGGCCATTTACTTTATTGAGTGAAGCAAAGTTATTCTCGCTTTATAGTCAGGCAAAACAACTATATTGTTATCTTTTCTGGCTGCCAAAAATGTTACTACAAGCGATCGCTAGAATCAAACCTATCAAGGGCAACTAGTTTTGTATTATAAGCCATGACTGGCGACTGGCTATCTGTCGCTAGTCATGGCTTTCTCTGAATGAAACATAGAGCTTCAATTATATTTTTTCATAGCGGTGATTTAGCGATCGCTGCCCAAACTCTATGGTGAACCTGAAGGATTGGTGTAGGAAATTTTGCTTCGAGTAATGTTGCCAATTCTTGGTCAAATATTTCGACTTTTTCTGGTGTCAAGCTGGCTCCCACGCCAGCACTCGCCCGAATTCTTCCCCGCCAAGCGACCTGTGTATAAGACACAAATACATCGTAAGAAAATGTGCGGATTTCTCGGAATCCAACTTCGCCAATATCCTGTAACCACAGGGGATGCAAGCCATTACCACCGGCCAGATTCCACGCGGGATTATGAGCTTTGATCAGTTGTTCTGTGGCTTCGACGACATTGCCTTTTAAAGGTATCCAATCAAAATGAGCGATCGCAATTGAGCCATTTTTTCTCAATATCCGAGTAACTTCCTGGACAGCACGGGGACGATCAAACCAATGCCAACATTGTCCAGCAGTGATTACATCAGCACTTGCATCTGGTAACTCGGTATTTTCGGCAGTTGCGACTCGATAATCTACTTTGATTTGGGTTGATTCGCTTAACTGTCTCGCTTGTTCTAAAAGTGATGCTGATGGATCTATGCCAATTACATAAGCACCTCTATCAGCAAAACCCCGCGCTAGTGTTCCTGTTCCTGTACCAAGGTCAACAATATTCTGTCCTGGTAAACCTATACCATATTCAGACAGTTTGTTGAATAATGAACTGGGAAAGCCAGCGCGGTGTTTTGCGTAATCAACAGCAGTTGCACCAAAATCAATTTTCATACCTGCAAAACCATTTTTGTAACAATTGTCTAGGTTAGAAGTTCTCTACCCAAGGACGTAGTTCTACTTCATAAGTCCAAGCACTGCGGGGCTGGCGTAGAATACTGAGATAAGTTTGAGCGATCGCATCTGGGTCAAGAGTACTATCAGGATTATCTACTGGATCTTGGCGAACTGCTGAACGAATTGCCCCATCAATCACGAAATGCGCCACATGAATATTCTTTGGTGCTAATTCTCTAGCAATACTCTGAGCCAAACCGCGCAGTGCAAATTTACCCATTGCAAAGGGAGCAGACTGAGCATAACCCTTAACACTCGCTGAGGCTCCAGTAAAAAATATAGCACCGCCGCCAAGCTGCAAAAACCTTTTGGTAGCAGCTTGGGCCACAAGAAAGCCACCATAAGCAGTTACATCTAAGGTTTTTGCCACCTCAACAGGGTCTAAATCAATAAGAGGCCCCCGCACCCGAAAACTGGGATTGTAAATAACAACATTCGGGGAACCAATTTTATTATCAATATCAATAAATAATTGTTCTACTTCATTTGGCTTTGAGACATCAGCAGCAAAACTAACCGCGTCAATTTCACTACTTAATTGAGTGAGTTTTTCAATTTGACGAGCCGCTAAAGCTACGGTGAATCCTTCTTTGGCAAATAGGTGGGCTAAAGATGCACTCAGTCTACTACCTGCGCCGACAATTAAAGCTGTTGTTGCCATATTTTAAACCTGTAGTGCTTATTCTGCCTAGCTTAGAGCTTTTCTTAATGCCATTCGATTAAAACATTTATAGATTAAGAATTGAGCGTGACTGAAGATAGTTGTGAATCGCCTTTAGTGGGAGTTTGACCAATTTGCAGTACACCAACTGCGGCAATCAGACAGAGAATACCTGATAAGATAAATGCTTGTAAATAGCTACCCGTCGAAGTTCTTAACACTCCGGCTCCGAATGCTGCTGTGGCTGCACCAAGCTGATGTCCTGCGACAATCCAACCGAACATCACGCCGACATTTTCTTTACCAAAAGTATTGGCAACAAGACGGACTGTCGGTGGTACGGTAGCAATCCAATCAAGTCCATAGAAGACGGCGAAAATGGAAAGTCCATAGAAGGAAAAGTTGAAACTGAAGGGTAAGAAAATCAAAGACAAACCCCGCAGTCCGTAGTACCAGCACAATAAGTAGCGATTGTTCCATCTGTCGGATAGCCAACCGGACATAGTAGTTCCAAAAAAATCAAATAGCCCCATGATTGCCAAAAGACCCGCAGCCTTGACTTCAGGGATACCGTGGTCAATACAAGCAGGAATTAGATGAGTTCCAATTAACCCATTTGTGCTAGCACCACAGATAAAAAAGCTCCCAAATAACAGCCAGAAATCGCGTTTACGCATTCCCAGCCAGAGGGCGTTGAGGGTAGAGGCGATGGAATTTGCTCTAGGCTGCGATGTTTCTACAGTTTCGCTGTTGTCGCCAAAGGGTCGCAACCCGACATCTGCCGGACGATCGCGCATAAAGGCTGCGATCGCTGGAATAATTAAAAGTGCTGCACCAGTCAGAGCTAAAGCCGCAGTTCGCCATCCAAAGCGATCGGCTACTGAGGCCAGCATGGGCAAAAACACCAGTTGTCCTGTGGCTGTACTGGCGGTTAAGATGCCGAGAACTAAACCCCGCTTCTCAGAAAACCAGCGATTGACAACAATAGCTCCCAAAACCAGGGCGATAACTCCGCTACCAGAACCGACAACTACACCCCACAGCAAAACTAGCTGCCAAGATGCTGACATCAAAGTAGTTAAACCGACACCAAGAGCAATGACAGCAAGTGAGAACACCATCATCCGGCGAATGCCGATTCGCTCCATAACTGTGGCGGCAAAAGGGCCAATCAACCCGTAAAGTACTAAGTTAATTGAAATTGCCAAAGATATAGTTGCTCTACTCCAGCCAAACTCCTGTTCGAGAGGCACTATAAAAACTCCGGGAGCAGAACGAATTCCGGCTGCAACGAGTAAGGCGAGGAATGTTAAACCTGCAACGATCCAGCCATAGTGGAACGAACGACGCGCGAGGAAGGAGGCTAGGGACATGAGTAGTGGGTGGGGAGTGGGGAGCAGGTTCAAAAACTTATTCACGAGTATAAAAGACTCGTCGGCGAGTATCAAAGACTCATTCACGAGTATAAAAGGCTCGTCGGCGAGTATCAAAGACTCATTCACGAGTATCAAAGGCTCGTCGGCGAGTATCAAAGACTTATTCGCGAGTATAAAAGGCTCGTCGGCGAGTATCAAAGACTCATTCACGAGTATCAAAGACTTATTCACAAGTATAAAAGACTCGTCGGCGAGTATCAAAGACTCATTCCCAATCCCCAATTCCCAATCCCCAATTCCCAATTCCCAATTTAGAGAAGGCTACCCTGCATAAGGATTCCCGATTCTATCCACAGAGACGTTAGAGGAGAATGGTAAACGACCTGGATTTAAGCGTGGTTCGGCTGCATAGCCGACAGGAACAACAACAGCGATCGCTAAATCTGGATTATCCCCAGCACCAATCACTTCCTTTACCTGATCCTCAACCCAACCGTTCATAAAACAAGTTGATAATCCCAAACTTTCTGCTGCTAACACCAAGTGAGTAGCGGCAATAATGGCATCTTTGATCGCATATTCGCGTCGCTTGTCGCCTAGTCCAGCTTGAAATTGTGGGATGGCGCTTTTAAAGTAGTTTACCGTGCCTTCATTCCATGCCCCAGTTTCAATTGCCCGCTCAAAAATTGGGGTTAAGTCTCTTTCGCCTACGTTAGGATCGGCAGCAAAGACGAAGGTTACAGGTGCTTGGACGATTTGCTGTTGATTCCACGATGCTGCTGATAATGCTGCCTTTTGCGCCTCATCTTGCACAAGAATAATTTGCCAGGACTGGATATTAAAGCTGCTGGGCGCTGCCACGGTCAATTCTACCAGTTGCTTAAGTAGTTCTGGGGCAATGGGGTCTGCTTTAAAAGTTTTGATTGAACGACGTTGAGCGATCGCACTGGGTACATCTAAAGGTATGGTTTGGGTGATGGAACTCATGAGATTCTCCTGATAGTTGAGTTTTAACCGAATAATTCGTAAGTCGTAATTACAATACAAGCGAATTTATTTATTCATGAAACAAAAATAAAAATTATTCCTTGTTTCCGAACAAAAGTCAGAATTACGAATATGACTTACGCAACTGGCACATTATTTTCAGTTCGTAGTGAGGACTTTAGTCCTCTCTTCTCTTCGAGAGGCTACGCCAACGAGACGCTACGCGAACAAAATAAGGGCTAAAGCCCTTACTACAAACTACAAATCCGATTTTATTGTGACACTTGCGTAACTCATAACGAATTACGAATTACGAATTACGCCTTAGCTACTGCCTCATTAGCAGCCGACCAAAATGGATAGTCTGTATATCCTTCTTCACCGCCACCGTAAAAGGTTGCTTGATTTGCTTCATTTAATGGTGCATTTAAAGCCAAGCGTCGGGGTAAATCTGGGTTTGATATAAATAATGTGCCAAAGGCAACTAAATCTGCTGCTTTGTTTGCCAGCACTGCATTTCCTTTTTCACGGGTATAACCACCATTGACGATGAGTGTACCTGTAAAGCGATCGCGGATATGACTGGTGGGTACAATTATCCCGCCATGTCTGATGTCTGCTTCTGTTGCCTCATAAAGATGCAGATATGCCAAGTTAAACTGGTTCAACGCTTGAGTTGCATAACCGAATGTCTCTAGGGGATTGGAGTCACCGATATCGTTAAAAGTCCCACTGGGAGAGAAACGTACCCCAACTCGGTTAGAATCCCACACACTAGTTACCGCCTCTGTCACTTCCAACAGGAATCGGGTGCGGTTCTCAATGGAACCCCCATATTTATCTGTACGTTGATTGGTGCGATCGCGGAGAAATTGATCTATTAAATAACCATTAGCTGAGTGAATTTCTACCCCATCAAACCCAGCCGCTAGAGCATTTGCCGCTCCCTGACGGTACTGTTCTACTATTTGCGGTATTTCTGAAGTTTCTAAAGCACGAGGAATAACATAAGGTTTTGGCCCTTCATAAGTTGATGCCTCACCTTTAGGAGCAATGGCAGAAGGTGCCACAGGTAAAGCTCCATTCGGTTGTAAGTCAGGATGGGAAATTCTGCCTACGTGCCATAGTTGCAGGAAAATTTTTCCTCCCTCCTGATGTACGGCATCAGTTACTAATTTCCATCCTTCTATCTGTTCTGACGAATGAATTCCTGGTGTAGCAGGATAGCCTTGTCCTTCAGGAGTTACCTGTGTTGCTTCAGAAATAATCAGTCCGGCGGAAGCACGTTGAGCGTAGTAAGTAGCATTCAGTTCGTATGGTACATTTCCCTCACTGGCTCGGTTTCGGGTTAAGGGTGCCATCACAATCCGATTAGGGAGTTCCAAATTACCTAATTGGTAAGAAGAGAATAAGTTGATATCACTAGTCATGTTATTTTGCTCCAATTCAAAATTCAAAGTTCAAAATTCAGAACTCCATAGCTCGGAGATAAGGACGGGGCTATGCTATTCTCATTTGGCCCGCCTCACAATAAATTCTCAGTCTAATAGCGAAAGTCTCTAAAGACCACTAAGAAAAGGTTATTGTCGATTTTAAGGTACTCAAAAACTTTAGTTATGGGCGGTTGATTTCTAAAAAGGAAAACAAGAAAAAAGTCTTCCCAATACCCAATTTTGTATACAGTTCATTCACTAAACAATCGACCGAATAACACCACCATCTACCCGCAAAGCTGCACCATTAGTTGCTGAAGCTACGGGACTAGAAAGGTAAACTACGATCGCTGCTACTTCTTCATTAGTTGCAAAGCGTTTGATTAGGGAACTTGGACGCACATTTTGAAAAAATTCAGCCTCAACTTCTGCTGGACTAATACCACGTTCCTGCGCCAGGTTGATAATAAACTCTTCAACTCCTTCTGAGCGGGTTGGTCCGGGGAGGACAGAGTTTACAGTAACTCCAGTCCCGACAGTCATTTCTGCTAGACCTCTGGCAATAGCAAGCTGCGCTGTCTTAGTTGTGCCATAGTGAATCATTTCCACTGGGATCTGAATCGCAGATTCGCTGGAGATAAAGATTATCCGCCCCCAGTTTTGCTCTAGCTGCTTTTGCAGATATTGCCGACTCAAACGGACTCCACTGAGAACGTTAACCTGAAATATGTTTAACCAGTCTTCATCTGTAATATCAAAGAAGGTTTTTGGCTCATAAATACCCACATTGTTAATGAGGATATCAACGTGAGGAACTTTTTGAAAGAGTTCCTCTACCCCTGATGCAGTACTCGTATCAGCAACAACACCAGAAACTTTCGCGTCTGGTGTACTTTGTTGAATTTTAGCGATCGCTTGGGTTACTCTTTCCTCAGATCGACCGTTGACAATCACTGATGCACCTTCTTGAGCTAGCGCTTGGGCTGTCGCCAAACCAATACCTGCGGTTGAGCCACTAACTAGCGCGGATTTACCATGCAATTTCAAGTCCATTTTGCTCTTTCCCCATTAGTTGAGACAGAATTCAGGAGTCAGAAGTCAAGAGTGGGGAGAGACGCGATTAATCGCGTCTGTACAGGAGTCAGTGTATTCTGACTCCTGTCTCCCTTGATTAGAGAAGACTGCAAACTAAATGCGTCTCATAACAGTACCTAGATTTAAAGATGCTGTGCTAAGGTCTTATTCAAGGTGGTTTTTGGAACTGCCCCTACGACAGTATCGACCTGCCGACCTCCCTTAAAAACCATCAGCGTCGGAATGCTGCGAATTCCATAATGGCTGGCGACAGTAGGATTCTGATCTGTGTTCAGCTTCACAAATTTCACCTGTCCTTCGTATTCCGCAGCAACTTCATCGACTACTGGTCCTACCATCCGGCAAGGGCCGCACCACGGGGCCCAAAAGTCTACTAAGACCGGAATCTCACTTTCCAAGACTTCTTGCTTGAATGTGGCTTCTGTGACATTTGTAATGGATGACATAAATTGCCTTCCTAGTTAATTCTATAATTCGATAATATCGAATAATAAAAATATATGCCACTTGATGAGATAATGCAACTATGAGATTTCTTTATCATCCAGATAGAAAAAATATTTCTTTACCGGGAGTACTGTATGCATTGGGCGATCCAGTGCGGCTAGAGATTGTGCGGCTGTTGGCGACAGAGGGGGAACAATGCTGTGCCAAGTTTGATTTTGCGATCGCAAAGTCTACTATGTCCAATCATTTTAAGATTTTGCGTGAGTCTGGGATAGTCTTTACACGTAAAGAAGGGACACATCACATCAACATACTGCGGCGTGAAGATTTAGAGATGCTGTTTCCAGGGTTGCTGGATGCAGTATTGAAAGCGGCTCAACCATTGCCTGTTAGTCCTGCGAGTGATAAACAAACAGCTTCAAGGATTTAGAAATGGGGAATGGGAAATTGGGAATAGGGCGATCGCTAATCCTTACTCCAGCGCAATAGCATTGGATGCAGAGGTTTGATAGCTACAATTATGATATAGTCACATATTCTTAAGAGTGCAAAATAGCAACAAAAGCACCAATGGCAGAATTCACCATTCAAATTCCCGATGAACTAGCTCAACGTTTAGAACCTCTGCAAAATCGCTTACCCGAATTGCTTTGGCGATTACTAGACGTTGTTAATCTACCAACAAATATTCAGGCAACAGGTAATCCTGAAACTACAAATATTCCAGCAGTTTATCAAGAAGTTATTGATTTTTTAATTAAAGGGCCAAAACCAGAAGAAATTATTAATTTTAAAGTTTCATTTCAATCTCAAACACGCTTACAAGAATTACTAGAAAAAAATCGCTCTGCAACACTCAGTCAAATTGAATTAGCAGAATTAGATGTTTACGAGCAGCTAGAGCAAATGATGATTTTATTAAAAGCACGAGCTTATTCTGCAATCAGCTAACATGACTTCTAATTCGATTTCTGTGGAACTCCGTAGGTTAGTTATCCAGAGGGCTTCAGCACGCTGTGAATATTGCCGAATCCATCAAAACTTTTCTATTTATACCCATGAAGTAGACCATATTATTGCCGTCAAACATGGGGGTGAAACTACTGCTGATAATTTGGCACTTTCATGTTTATCTTGTAACCGTCATAAAGGCTCTGATTTCGCTACTATAGACCAGCTTACTGAAGAAATTGTCCCATTGTTTAATCCCCGCCGCCTGGTTTGGGATGAACATTTTTATCTTGAAAATGCCAGGATAGAAGGAAAAACTCAGATTGGTCAAGGGACTGCAAGGTTACTTCAATTTAATCTTCCGAATCGAGTGCTTTCTCGACAAGTGTTGATAAGTCAAGGACAATACCCGTAGATATAAGATCAAGTCCAATTATGCTCCCAAAGCAATAGGGAATTTAGTAAACTTAAGAAATTTTAAGGGCTGGGATAAACTCTTCCTTTCCAAGCGCCGCCACGCCCTTGCCAGTGACGTAGTGCAGAGTCTAGAGTCATCAGCGTATAGAGAAACGCGATCGCAGGCAAGCTCAAAGCGAACCAAGGAGAACATTTATAAAAGCGGATTGTCGGGTAGTAAGCGAAAGTCATCAACAGCCATCCTAATAAACCCGTAAGTGCGATCGCCCAATTGCCCCAAACTGCACCTAGAATTAGACACACAGGTGAAACTAGATAAATCAAAGGCATTCCCACCAAAGTGCCCAAGAGTAGTAATGGCGAATAATTTAGTTGAGTATAGGCAGTACGAACAACCATATCCCAAATTGTCGCTAGCGAGTCATAAGGACGTAGGCTGCGAGTCAAGCGACTCAATCCTAACCAAATACGCCCTTGACTAGGAATTTTGTTTATTCCCCTTGTCTCCTTGTCCCCTTGTTCCCCACTCTTCTTAACAGCTTGAGCTAGGGCGCAATCGTCAATTAAAGCTTGGCGAATCACTTGAATGCCTCCAATTCGCTCTAAAGCTTCACGGGCGATCAGAATAGAACCTCCAGCTGCGGCGGCTGTGGGATTGTTTGGATTATTAACCCAGCGAAAAGGATAGAGTTTTTGGAAGAAAAAGACGAAAGCCGGAATCAAAAGTTTTTCCCAAAAGCTCTCACATCTAAGTCGCACCATTACCGAAACCAAGTCTAAATCTTCTTGAACAGCCTTCGCAACGAGTCGGCGAAGATTACCAGGATCGTGTTCGATATCTGCGTCGGTAAGTAAAAAATAGTCAGGTGCGAATTTACTAGCACTCTTTATACCTTGCTCAACTGCCCAAAGTTTACCCGACCAGCCAGAAGGCAGTGATTCGCCTGAGATAATATGCAATTGCTGGGGTTTACCTACAGCGTGTGCAACCCCTTCGGCAAAATTTGCTGTCCGATCTGTACTGCGATCATCTACCAAAAACACGTTGAAAGAACCAGGATAATCTTGGAGTAAGAGCGATCGCAAGCTAGCTGGGATGAACTCAGCTTCGTTACGCGCTGGAACCACAGCACAAACCGCAGGTAACGATTGTAGTTGAGTTTCTCCCATCTCTAATTGCTGGTCTGTCCGCCAAAATTGTCCCCAAAAACACAGTAATCCTAACCAAATTGTCAATGATAACAGCGTCAATCCTAATACAATTACACCCATGACCTATTGCAAATTCTCAGTGACTCAGACACAATACTATGTCTACCAATAAAGAAAAAGATTTTTCATAGTATTGCCGTATTCATAGCTAGTGTTGAGTGTGAGGTTAGATAGGATTTGATGCAAACACAAGACAGGGTAAAAGTCAATCAAATTGCAGAAGCGATCGCAGCCAGTCAACAATATTTACTTTCGATTCAAAATCCAGCAGGCTACTGGTGGGCAGAGTTAGAATCTAATGTCACCATTACTGCTGAAACCGTCCTTTTGCATAAGATTTGGGGAACAGACGAAACTAGGCCTTTGCACAAAGTTGAAGCATATCTGCGTCAAGAGCAACGACAGCATGGCGGTTGGGAACTTTATTACGGTGATGGCGGAGAACTTAGCACTTCAGTGGAAGCTTACATGGCGCTAAGACTGCTAGGTGTACCAGCAAGCGATCCGGCAATGATTCGGGCGAAAGCTTTTATTCTCCAACGGGGTGGTATCAGCAAAACTCGGATTTTTACCAAGTTGCACTTAGCCTTGATTGGCTGCTACAACTGGCGCGGTATTCCCTCGCTACCGCCTTGGATAATGTTGTTGCCCAAAGCTTTCCCCGTTAATATCTACGAAATGTCTAGCTGGGCACGTTCCAGTACTGTGCCGTTGCTGATTGTATGCGATCGCAAACCTGTTTTTATCACTGACCCAACTATCAACCTAGATGAGCTATACGCTGAAGGTGTTGATCAAGTCCGGTGGGAATTGCCCCAAAGTGGCGATTGGACAGATTTATTCCTCACCCTCGATCAAGGATTCAAGTGGGCAGAAAGCCTGAATTTAGTCCCCTTCCGTGAAGAAGGCATCAAAGCAGCCGAAAAATGGATTTTAGAACGGCAAGAAGCTACAGGCGACTGGGGCGGCATTATTCCGGCGATGTTGAATTCAATGCTAGCTTTGCGGTGTCTGGACTATGACCGCAGTGATCCGATTGTAGAACGAGGTTTGCAAGCAATTGATAACTTTGCCATTGAAACAGAAAATAGTTATAGAGTCCAGCCCTGTGTTTCACCGGTTTGGGATACAGCTTGGGCGATGCGTGCCTTAGTAGAATCTGGCTTTGCACCAGATCATCCCGCCGTGGTAAAGGCTGGCGAATGGTTGTTGCAAAAACAAATTTTAGATTATGGAGATTGGGCTGTAAAAAATCGCCAAGGAAAACCAGGGGCTTGGGCTTTTGAGTTTGATAATCGGTTTTATCCCGATGTAGACGACTCGGCAGTGGTGGTGATGGCTTTACATTTGGCGAAACTCCCCAATGAAAAAATTAAGCAGGCTGCGATCGCACGGGCGGTAAACTGGATTGCATCTATGCAATGTAAACCAGGCGGGTGGGCTGCTTTTGATTTGGACAACGATCAAGATTGGCTTAACTCCATCCCTTATGGCGACTTGAAAGCCATGATCGATCCAAATACCGCAGATGTTACGGCTAGAGTCGTAGAAATGCTTGGTGCTTGTGATTTGTCAATTGATAGTGATAATTTGGAGCGATCGCTAACTTATCTTCTACGCGAACAAGAAAGCGAAGGCTGTTGGTTTGGTCGTTGGGGTGTAAATTATATTTACGGAACCAGTGGCGTTTTGTCAGCCTTGGCGTTAATTGATCCTCAAAGGCATAAACTCAGTATAGAACGAGGAGCAGCTTGGTTAGTGGGGTGTCAAAACCTAGATGGTGGTTGGGGTGAGACTTGCCGCAGCTATGATGACCCCAGTCTCAAAGGAAAAGGAAATAGTACTGCATCTCAAACTGCTTGGGCTTTAATTGGCCTCTTGGCAGCAGGTGAAGCAACTGGTAAATTCGCTCTTGAGGCTATTGAGCAAGGAATTGGCTATTTAGTTGCAACTCAAAAATCTGATGGTACTTGGTTTGAGGCGGACTTTACAGGGACTGGATTCCCTTGCCATTTTTATCTCAAATATCACTTGTATCAACAATACTTTCCTTTAATCGCGTTAGGTCGCTATCAAGCGGTTTTGCGATAGAGGAAGGACGTAGGGGAGGCGAGTAATACTCAAAGCCTCTCTCTGCTTCGGCTACGGTGTACACACAAGTTTTTTAAAGTTGCTGCATAAGGGATTTCTACGAAATAAACCACAGAGACGCAGAGAACACAGAGTGAAGAGAAATAGAGAGAATTTTGCTATCGACTTTGGGATATTTTTTTATTTGGAAGTCCCTAATATGCTAATTTTTACAAGTTGATGTATTGGCATTGCGAGTTGATGCAATAGCATTGCAGATCGATGTATTGACATTGTGAGTTGATGCAATGGTATTGCGAGTTGATGCAATGACATTGGAAGTTTATGTATTGGCATTGCGAGTTGATGCAATGACATTGCCAGTCGATGCAATGACATAGCAGGTTGACGGAAATAAACCACCCATTCTAAATCTCTGAAAATCCCACGCTGATATTCTATTTTTAATTTTGAATTCCGCCTTGCAGTAATAGTCTCTTTTAGAGTTTGCTAAGGACAAAAGCAGCAAGAAATCCAAGTACAGTTATCATTCCAGCAAAATCATGCGCTTGCTCGAAGGCTTCTGGAATCATGGTGTCTGTAAGCATTGCTAAAATAGCACCTGCGGCTACAGCAGTAGTTGCGGCGATAATTTCTGCTGAGAAGTGACTGAACAAAGCATAACCTAGAAGTGCTGCTATACCAGAGATGATGGCAATTCCTCCCCACACACCGAAAATGTAAGTAGTTGAACGTCCTGCTTTTTTCATACCAGCAGCGCTGGAAAGTCCTTCTGGAACATTAGAGAGAAAAACAGCCGCTACTGTTACCCAATTGACAACTCCTCCCTCAATCATGCTGACACCAATTACAATCGATTCTGGAATACCATCGAGTAATGCGCCTATTGCAATCGCTAGTCCACTTCCACCTTGATCTTCTTCAGATGGTTGCTGTTCACCTGAACGCTTGCGGTGTTTAGCACCCTGATAAGCTAAAAACCAATTTGCTACGGTGTAGATGGCTGCACCACTCACAAAACCAATAGCTGTTGAGTCAAAACCACCACGCTTGTAAGCTTCATCCATGAGTTCAAACGATAGTGCTGAAATTAGCACACCTGCACCAAAAGCCATCACTGCGGCGTAGACGCGTCAGCGGCTTGTCGCTAGACATCGCTCGTTGAGGAATTTTGGCATAGTAACCCACTGCGGAACCTAACAGCAGCGCTGAACCGCCAACTAAACCCCAAAAACCCGCTTGTAACCAGAGCGGAAACATCACATATCCTCACCCACTGGAGTTTAGACTAAGCTATGCAAAACGACCCAGCAGGGCTGAGTTAATTAGAGACTTAGCGAAATTATAAATAATCTTTAGTATTAAACCGCAACTGATGGCTCTTTACGTGGTCGTGTTACGATTTTTTTAACAATCGGGCATCGGTTTTTACGGTGACGCTTTTTTCCGGCTTCCCAACCAGGGGACTTTCCGCGAGGTTTGGGTGGAAGGGCTGGAGTACCAATGGCGGCGAAAACTCCACCCATAGCTTGAGCAACTCTTCCAGGGGTCAAATTACCCTGAGATTTCTGCCAAGGTAGAGGATTGTCAGCAACGATATCACGGGCTAACCACAACTCCCAAGTCATAAAAGGCATTAAGTCGCTCCACCGCTCGGATTGTTTAGGAGTGCCTAGCTTGGGAACAGTCCAATGTAGACGTTGTTTTAAAAAGCGATACCAATGGTCAATTGTAAAACGACGCAAATAAAGTCGCCAAACTTCCTCCACAGGTGGCATTTCTTCTCCTACCCAAGCCAACCACAAAGGTCTTAACACTCTCAAGTTACCTTGTGCATTGAGACGTTCAACCCGCAGGAGTAGCATCGGACACGCTGCCGCTTTACGGAAATGTAAATTTTTCCAGAGGCTAACTCTTACCCGTTGTAGTTTCGGATCATCCAATTCTAAAACAGATTCTGCATCACTCCATGTCGCGGGTTCACTAAGTTTGAATTTAGACCCGTGTTTTTTGGGTCGTCCTTTACCCGAATAAGCTTCAGGTTCACCCCCATAAACAAAGATTTGAGCGCAATCTTACCAGAATATCTGCGGGAATACTGGCAGTTTTCAACACAAAAGGCGCACACCCATATTCACTGTCCCAAACTGAAATTGGTCTAACGGCTAAATGTTTACACACCTGTTTAAGTTGCCAAACCGCTTTCTGAATTGGGCTTTCGCCACTTGTGATCCGTTCATGTCTCAAGGGTAGGGCCCAACTACCTGATTTTTCTGGTATCCAGGCAATTGTGCTATATCCTTGACCAATGCTAATCGGTTTATTTTCTGCTATGGATGTGCCACTATGCTCATAAGTCCTCTCTTGCAGCGTTACTGCATCAGGGCGAGGCCAGTTTGTGTGGTCGCCTGCTAACAAGGGTCGTCCCTCTACTGGTATCTGTTTGATGTATAACTGCATCAATTTCTGTCGCTGCGGTCTGCTATCTTGTAGCGCTTCATAAATACTTGACCACTTGCGTCTGAATACGGGTGATAAAGATAAGTCTGCTAATGAATAAACATTGCGAGTCAGTAATATGGCATCTGTTAATTCAAAGGTCGCGTCTTTGGCTCTACCTAAATATTTGTAGGCTACTTGACGAAACTCTTCAAGTCTGGCATTTTTCATGTTGGCAGGTGAGTAATGGTAGTTCTTTTCTCACTTTCTGCCAAAAGGGGGACTGTATTCAATCAGACACCCCTTTTTTTCTTAATCATTCCCCATCTAATCTCTATCTGATAATGATAATCGAATAGGGAGGGGGTGGGAGAGAAACGAGCGTCGCTCGTTTCTCTCCCACCATTTTCATGATTATCATTATTGTATTATTCTCTCTGCAAACATACTACACAATAATTGTTCAAGGTCGCGGATGTTTTGAGGCTGACAAGATAATATTTTTAACCTCTAATTCCATTTGGTTTGCGTTCTCTCATATCGCTTTTAGTCTAAACTCCAGTCACCCAGACATCGAAGAAAAAGACACCATAAGAATTAACTTACAGCTATTTTCAGAGCAATTCATGAATTGCACCTACCACGTGTAGTTTGGCATAAGTTCTAGTAAATAAACCACGTAGTAGGGGCATAGCATTGCTGTGCCCCTCCTTACCTCAAATGTGCTTTAAATACATAAAAACTGCTGTAAAAACAGAAGTTTTCCCAACTTTTAAACCTCAAGGTGAGCCTATGCCCCACCTTTGATTCTTAACTCAAAACTGTTACAGTATTCGCTTGAAGAAAGTCACTAAATCTTCAATGTTTGGTGTGTGAAGTAAATCTACTACTTCTGTAGCTTTTTCAGAAGGTATATAGTCATCTGGGACACCGATGATTGAAGTTCCCAAGTTTTGGGCTAATTGATACCAAAAACCCAATTTATCATCAGCATTCATTGAAGCGTACTCTTCAGTAAGAATTGCTGTTTCTCCTACTTCATCTTTGTTTAGCAACTGACGCAAAGCAAACAACTGTTCCGCCTGTGGCAGGTTTTGAATTTGTGCAACTAAATTTGCAGTGTTTTCATTTGGTACATTATTGAGACAGAGCGATGGAATTTCATCACAAATTTCAGTATAAAGTAAGGCTAAGACAGTCAATCGATCGTCTGCATCCAAACGCTGAAATTTTGATACGCTTTGTTCTAAAAAGTTGACGTTTGTAGAAGTCATAAGCAACCTCAAGGTAATTAACTCAAAATTTTTAAGTGAAAATTATAATTTTGCTTGGAACCAGTTAGACTATGGCTTTACTAATCAACAGAACTAGGGAAGATTATTTAATTTTGGTAAGTCTCTTCTGTCGCTAACAATTTTCGTCAAGCAAATAGCTACAAATTTACGTATGCTTCGCTATTCTTATTACTTAAAATTGTTGGAGTTTTGTTAGCAATATATCTCTTCTATTAGTCGGTGTTGTATCATAGGTTAAGTATTAAATAGCTTTGAAGACTGTTTAGCAATCGACTCTATTTAAACCTTTAAAAGCTGAGACGTATGGCTCTCATGAATTAATATCTTTATGAGCCATAATAGCTAATGGTAAATTAGTTACATTTTTGTGTTTATCATAGATATAATTTGGTATAAGATATGAAAAAACTCATTAAATCTCCGATGTAAAAAATTGAATTGTCCATCTTGATATCTCAATCAGTTTTAAGCATTTAATTTTAGATAAAAAACTATAAAAAGATAGAGCCTAATATAAAAAAAGCATATTTAAACCAACCAAAAGACAGATTAATTCAAATATAATTACTTTTAATATATTGAGTACAAAACAAAGGGCGTTAGGACTGTAGGGTGCAACTGACCTCATGAAATAAATGCTCACAGGGTAAAAGTTTTATTTTTACTCTGTGTTTATTTATCAAGAAAAAAATGAACCCGCCAGTCATCAAAATTTAAATTTATATTAAGCGACTGGCGGATATAAAAAACTTTCAAAAAAGAGGTATAGATAGATGCTTATACAGAACTTTGCAAGTAAATAAACTTGCTATAACAACCATCTTATCCTCATTTAGAGGCTAAATAGATAACCTCAAGCAGCCTAAAAAATTAAAAACTACTAAATTTCAGCACCTGCTTTTGCTTCAGCACCCATTGGCGACACATAATCACGGAAAAGAGTGATCTGTTGCTCAAAGCTTAATCCTTGAATTCTACCAAATAACGCTTTAGATTCTGAGGGTAGTTGATAATCAGACGGTACAGGAATGATAGTACCATTGTCCATACCTTGAGACAATCGATACCAAAAAAGTAACTTAGTGGTATCACCCAAAGAACCATATTCACGAGAAATTTGGGTATCTACTTTATTAATCAAGTCACGCTGAACTTGTAATTGTTGTTCGTGAGATAATTCCTTAACTTGATTAAACAAACCTTCCGCGATTTCTGGAGAAACAGTACTGGCCCCAGGAGCAGCTGGCGTAATTGAACCACCCATTTCTTTGTAAATGAACCAAAACAATGCCAGTTGTTGATCCACATCCAATTTTTGCCAAGCCTGAACATGTTCGCGAATAGTTGGATCGCTAGTTTGTGTGTATGTCATTATGAACTCCAATTGCAATTTATCAGTGCTATTAGTAAAGGTATCAAATGTACATTTAACGTTTTACCCTACTGAAGACATAGGTATTAAAATCAGAAAGAAGAATAATTATAAACAAAACATAAATCGGGGAAAGTATAGTCTCACTTTAGAAAGAAGAATTAAACTTAGATGCAAATGCAATATAAGAAGGAGTCAGAAGACAGAATGGGCTTCGCCCCGCTACGCTAACAGAATTAAGAATACCCCAGCAGTCAAGTCAGGGGTTTCAGCAAGGAAAGAATTTTTTCTTCTCCACGATAGCGACGCGGAAAGCGAGTCTTGCCTACGGCACACTCCACAAACGAGCGTCTTAAAATCGGGGGTTTTAAACCTCGATTCTTCATCCGGTCGCACAGAATCGATTCTGGATTCTGGCTCCTGAATTCTGAATTCTTCTTCGATAAAACTCATATTTGATTTATGAAAACATTCAATCCAACTCAAATAAACTTCTTGCCTATTTCCTCATAAGCAAATAATTATGTCTACGCCACGTTGCACGAACATAAATCAAAGCGGATTGCTATATCAAAAGCTACAATAATGCTTGGGAAAAGCAAAGTAAAAACTTGGCAATTTCAATGCTGCCAAATTGAGAGATTTTCGAGATATATTTCGATAGATAGATGATTAGTTTTGTTGTGACAGTGCTTTTCTAAGCACTGCCCAATTTAGCCACATCAAATTTGTGAATTCACTGTAGAAATACGGCTTCTGCTTTTATTAAGCTTATTCTCCCCGCTCTTGATAATCTTCAGAAGACTTTGGATCTAACTCCCAGCGATCGCCATCACGATCCTCTAAAATATCATTGGTATGCAGAAACTCAGAATCAGCCATTTCTAGGCCTACTGCCGCTTCTAGCTCCTCAGTTACATTTTTATCGGGAGTTGCAGTACTACCACCAACAGCTTCATCCCCAACTGCATCTGCATCTTGCCAATAAGCATCAACATCCCCACCAGTCAGTTCAGGACTAGTTTCTGTGTACTCGTCTCTTTCTGCTTTGATTGAACGTCCACCAATATTGTATCCTGGCAACTCTTTCACACCAGTACCATAGGATTCGGTAATTTCCTGTGGCAAATCATTGGTTTGAATTTCGTCATTATGATTTTTTTTTGCCATGATACTAGCCTTTTTTCTGCATTCTCACAATAACGTTTTCCTGTCACGAAGTTATCTTACTAGAGATGTATAGCTTTAGAAATAAAAGAATCTATCCCCTTAGTACGAAGCTAAACTAGCGATCGCACCATACCATTGGAGTTATGAAATCATGGTCAAGCAACTTGTAGTTGAAGTTTTTAGCTATGAGTGAGAATTTGTCAAACCGAAATAATTCAGTAGCCCAGTTTTCACTCATAACTATTTTTTTATTAATAGGAAGAATAAGAAGTTGCTCCATTTTAATTTTAGACTAATGCTTTTAACTACCTGAATGCTAAATAACAAAACATTCAATAATTTTGGGAAGCGGAGGTAGACAGTGGAATACAACGAGTTCATTACACATGTACAAAGCCTTGCCCAATCAGATTCTCGTGAAGAAGCAGAACGTGCTACCCGTGCCACACTAGAAACTCTAAAAGAACGGATAGCAGGTGATGATGCGGAAGAAATAGCTAAAAATTTGCCTCCACAACTAGGCAATTATTTGCGAGGCAGAGAAGGAGATAGTGTTCAATCCTTTAACTTGCAGGAATTTATCGCTCGTGCAAGCCAAAAAGAAAACATCGAACCAACAACTGCTGCAATTCATGTTCGGGCTGTATTTGCTGTATTGCAAAATGCTATTAGCCCAGAAAAATTTGCTGCACTTCACGCCTATTTCTCTCACGATTATGAAGAACTATTTGCTATTTCATCAACAGGTGAAGTAACTGCATAATAGGCAATCAAAAAAAATCAAGCTCACAATTCAGGATTTTTAACTTTCCTAATTGATGAATATTCTTACTAGTTAAATACTAGAAACAAACAGGTAATATAATCTATGACTGACCATAACAATCATTCCGGGAAGAAAAAAGTTGCTATCCTGATTGAACAGGCAGTAGAGGATGCAGAATTTACAGTTCCTTATAATGGACTAAAACAAGCTGGAATAGAGGTAGTAGTCCTTGGTTCCAGAATGAATGAAAAATATAAGGGTAAACGCGGCAAACTTAGTATTCAAGCTGATGGTACTACAACAGAAGCGATCGCAGCCCAATTCGATGCGGTGATAATTCCTGGTGGGATGGCTCCCGACAGAATGCGGCGCAACCTCAACACAGTACGCTTTGTCCAAGAAGCTATACAACAAGGAAAACTAGTCGCTGCGGTTTGCCACGGGCCACAAGTTTTAATTGAAGGCGATTTCCTCAAAGGTAAACAAGCCACTGGTTTTATTGCTATTGCCAAGGATATGATTAACGCTGGCGCAAAATATCTAGATGAGTCGGTGGTAGTTGACGGGAATTTGATTACATCTCGTGAACCTGGAGACTTGCCAATTTTCACCACAGCTATTTTGAGCCGTTTGGGTTATGGTGGCAAAGATGCGGCATTACCAAATGAGAAAGATACAAGTGCTGAATGGTGGAAGCTAGCTGATGCTTGGGGTGGCTCAACTAAAGGTGATATTACCAGAGGTTTAAATAATGCCCTTGCTGGTGAGCGTTATTCGCTAGAAGCATTTGAGAAATATTTGGAAAAAGAATCAGATAGGGAAGTCAACTCAGTCTTTCAAGAAATAATTGCAAATAAACAGCGCCATATTCAAAAGTTAGAAACCTATATTCATCACTTGGGCGAAAAACGCTCTTTGGGAGCAAATATTGCTAATCAGTATGCCAAGGTAAAAACTGCCTTTACAGGAAGTGATGACATATATCAGTTACGTTCTGCTTTAGGTGATGTGCAAACTGGTATTGGCGATATTGGTAATTTGTCTGCGATGTTCACTGACCCAGTAGCAACTGCTATTTTCAAAGAAATTTATCACGATTTATTGAAATACGAACAGCGATTAGTAGAACTGTATCGGGCGCGGATAGGTAGTCAGATTCAGGCTCCTAAGCCGACTACAGGCGCGGCAGTGTCAATGTAAGTTTTTTGAACTTAGACGGCTATCGCAGAGGCGCAAATAACACAGAGATAGGAACAAGAGGATATTTGCGCCTCTATGGATAATTACTGTGATGGAGATATAAAAAAGTGACTTCAACATCAGGTGATAAATTAAGTACCAGCCAGGCTGAAGCTAGTGAAGTGGAGCGTTGGGCATCTCTGATTGGTGGTGGTGCGATGGTGCTGATGGGTTTAAGACAAGGTTCATTGCGGGGAGCGCTGACGGCTTTAGCAGGTGGTGGTTTGATTTATCAAGGTGCAACTAAACAAAGCACAATCCAGCAAGCACAAGAAGCAATTGGTATCAACCAACCCATCAAAGTTGAAAAGACGGTAACAATTAACAAATCGGCAGAAGAATTGTATCGCTTTTGGCACAACTTTGAGAATCTGCCCACATTTATGAAGCATCTCAAATCTGTCAATGTGTACAACGAAAAACGTTCTCACTGGATAGCCAATGCACCTTTGGGTAACAGCGTGGAATGGGATGCAGATATTCTCGAAGACCGGGAAAATGAGTTTATTTCTTGGGCTTCTGTAGAAGGTGCAGACGTTGATAATTCTGGTTTTGTTCGCTTCAAAAAAGCACCAGGCGATCGCGGCACAGAAGTTAAGGTTGTTTTGGAATATAATCCACCCGGTGGAGCATTGGGAGCTACCGTAGCTAAACTTTTTGGTGAAGAACCAGAACAACAAATTGGTGATGAATTGCGCCGCTTCAAGATGCTAATGGAAACAGGCGAAATCGCCACCACCGAAGGTCAACCTTCTGGACGCAAGTAGTTAGTTGTCATTTGTCATTGATTTTGCCTAAGCGAATCACTAATGATTAAGGACTATGAAAAGTCTGCTGGAATGGTGGTTAATGATGTGGGGCTAGAGACGTGATTAGTACCTACATAATGGGAGGCGAAAGAGTGATCGCTTTCCCTAACGCCTGAAAATGATGGCGAAAAAGTTTGCCAACTAAAAAGTTAATACTGGCAAAGCGTTGAAAGAGATGACTGGTGGTCGTGATCTTAGAATAAACACCCTACGTTCATCATGTTTTTCAACAAAAAAAGGATAACTACATCAAAGTTATTCTTAAAGCTGAATGCTGAATAGTTATTCAGTATTTTGAATTATCCACCTAACATAATGCAATTGAGGTTTTTTATGAGTCGAGTAATTTCAGCGCTAAGAAATATTCGTATTTCCCAAATTTTTGTAGTTTTTTTGGTAGGATTTATGTTTTTATTTGGTCAGGCTTTTAGCTACGTTAATGTAGCACAAGCTGATACTGTTAAAACTCCAGAGGGTATTTATTACAAAGGAACACCCGATGAAGGTGAAATTAGAAATGATACCCAATCAAGAAACGATACCCAAATAAGAAACGCTCAAAATCCGTTAAAAAGCGCTGCTGATAATATCCGGGAAAAGTTAAACTTGGATGAAGAAACTCCTAGAGCCACAAAAGAGTTTTTTGATCCTGCAAAAAACCAAGCCGGAGATAAAGAAGGTTATTACCAAAATCCTGCTAGCAAACAACTAAGAGATAGAAGCTAGATTAGTAACAAATTTTGAGTCTAATTGTTTGACTCATATATTGTCGAATAAGCTTTGATCTATTACCGAGACGCGATGATTATCGCGTCTCCCAATAGGTTAATTCGAGTATTTTATCTTGATATTAACGAGACAGAAATCATCACTAAGGACTAAATAATTATGAAGGCAGTTTGCTGGCATGGAGTAAACGATGTGCGGGTGGAAACAGTTCCCGACCCTAAAATTATTAACCCACGCGATGCCATTATTAAAATTACATCTACGGCAATTTGTGGTTCTGATTTGCATCTTTACAACGGCTACATCCCCACAATGGAAAAGGGCGATATCCTTGGTCATGAATTCATGGGGGAAGTTGTAGAACTTGGAAGTGCAGTTAAAAATGTGAACATAGGCGATCGCGTGGTTGTTCCTTTCACTATCTCCTGCGGTAACTGCTTTTTTTGCAATCGAGATTTATCGTCACTATGCGACAACTCTAACCCCAACGCTTGGATGGTAGAAAAGCAAATGGGGCATTCACCATCAGGTCTATTTGGCTACTCTCATTTATTCGGCGGTTATGCAGGTGGTCAAGCAGAGTATGCACGGGTGCCATTTGCAGACGTGGGTTTGTTTAAAATTCCTGATGGTTTGACGGATGAGCAAGTGCTATTTTTAACAGATATATTCCCTACTGGGTATATGGCTGCTGAAAACTGCAACATTCAACCCGGTGATATTGTCGCTGTTTGGGGTTGTGGCCCAGTCGGACAATTTGCTATTCAAAGCGCATATCTTCTTGGTGCAGAACGTGTGATTGCCATTGACCGCGTTCCCGAACGCCTACAAATGGCTAAAGAATACGGTAAAGCTGAAATCCTTAACTACGAAGAAGTGGATGTTGGCGAAGCACTCAATGAAATGACTGGGGGTCGTGGCCCTGATGCTTGCATTGATGCAGTGGGAATGGAAGCACACGGTACAGATTTCATGGCGTTATACGACCAAGTAAAGCAAGCAGTACGTCTAGAAACAGACCGTCCAACGGCATTACGGCAAGTAATTGTGTCTTGTCGTAAGGGTGGTCATGTATCAATTCCAGGGGTTTATGGTGGCTTTGTAGATAAAGTACCGTTGGGCGCTGCCATGAATAAGGGTCTAACTTTAAAAATGGGACAAACTCATGTCCATAAGTATTTACGACCCTTGCTAGAACACGTTCAAAATGGTGAAATCGATCCAACCTTTGTCATTACCCACCGATTACCTCTAGAACAAGCGCCCCACGGCTACGAAATTTTTAAAGACAAGAAAGATAACTGCATCAAAGTTGTACTCAAACCTTAGTGGGGAATTGGGAATGGGGAATTGGGAGCAGGGGGACAGGGGGACAAGGGGACAAGGGGACAAGAGGGCAAGAGGTGAGAACTTGAAACAAGTCTTTCCCCTTGTCCCCAATTCTCCTTGTCCCCAAGTCCTCTTCCCAATGCCCAAAGTTAAAAATATAAAGAGGCAAAAAATTATGTCTGATACAACCGTTATCAAAGTAGACTCTAGTCATTCGCCTAAAGGTCAACTTGGTCAGAAATATCTTGCATCTGGCAAAAGCATTTCTATGCGCCTGTGGGAGAATGAGCAACCGAACGAACCTAAAGAGCCAACAGCACGGGAATATGAAACTGTTGGTTATGTAATCACTGGCCGTGCAGAATTGCATATTGAAGGGCAAACAATTTTACTAGAGCCTGGAAGTTCTTGGGTTGTACCCAAAGGAGCCAGCCATACTTACAAAATCCTAGAAGCATTTACTGCTGTTGAGGCAACCAGTCCACCCGCTCAAGTTCACGGGCGAGACGAAAACTGATTTGCAGTTATCTGAGGTTTTGCGTTAGCGAAGCTCACCGTTCGCGTAGCGTCTCGTAGAGAAGGTATCGCTAAAAACTTATAGCTGCTTTCGATTGCATAGAATATGGCGCAATACAGTTCAGTTAAGCATCTCTTTCTTCTCTCTGCGTTCTCTGCGCCTTCTCTACGAGACGCTGCGCGTTGGCGGAAGCCTCTCGTAGAGAAGGCGGTTCGTTATTCATACTTTAATTCAGCAACGCCTAGAATATAAAGCCTTCGTAGGGGAACAACACTTTTGTTCCCCTTTTTACTTTGACTCGCTATGTAGCCTAGTACAGCGATACAGTCAACTACTGCCTTTTACTTGTACCTTTCTCGAAACAAGCCAGGGCTTTCTGAAATCCATTCCTAGACAAAACTATAAATAAAAAATTTCAATAACTTGCAAGTATTACCCAAAATCTTACGCGGCGTGAAGGTTGCCGATCTGGTTGTAGTCTTGGGTAGTATCGATATTATCATGGGATCAGTAGAACAGTAGTATAGCAAATGCGTAGGCGTAGCCAGCCGTAGACATCGCCAAAGTAACAAATGGGTTCGCAAAATCAACAAATGCGATCGCCGAATTAACAAATGGGTTCGCAAAAGTAACAAATGCGATCGCAAAAGTAACAAATGCGATCGCAAAAGTAGCAAATGTGTTCGCAAAAGTAACAAATGCGATCGCAAAAGTAGCAAATGTGTTCGCAAAAGTAGCAAATGCGATCGCATTTGACTAATTTCTCAATAAACCTGATGCCCTGCGGAATATATGCTGTAATCAATCACCAGCATTTCCTATTGCATTAATCGCAGCTTCTAGTGCGATCGCTACATGAGTCCAATGAGTTCCCCCCTGGCAATAAACCACATAAGGTTCACGCAAAGGCCCATCAGCCGATAATTCCAAAGTACTCCCTTCAATAAATGTACCCCCAGCCATCACTACCTTGCTTTCATACCCCGGCATTTCATCTGGAATAGGATCTAAGTAAGAACCGATGGGAGAATGCTGTTGTATAGCTTTACAGAAAGCAATTAGCTTTTCGGCAGAACCAAGTTTAATCGCCTGAATCACATCACCACGAGGAGCGAGGGGGGCGGGATTTACTGGATAACCTAGTTTGTCAAATACATAACCAGTCAGATAAGTCCCTTTCATCGCCTCTCCGACCATTTGCGGCGCTAGAAATAAGCCTTGGAATAACAAGCGATTTTGGTCAAAAGTAGCACCGCCATAACTACCGATACCGGGAGCAGTGAGGCGACAGGCGGATGCTTCCACTAAATCAGCGCGACCGGCGACATAACCGCCAGCGCTGACAATTGTGCCACCAGGATTTTTAATCAGTGACCCCGCCATTAAATCAGCACCTACGGCTGTAGGTTCCTTTGTTTCAATAAATTCGCCGTAGCAGTTATCCACAAAGCAAACAGTGTTCGGATTCTGTTGTTTGACTAAGTGGACAATTTTTTCAATATCAGCAATTGATAAACTGGGCCGCCAAGAATAGCCACATGAGCGCTGAATTAACACTAAACGAGTGTTTTCAGTCACATTAGTACTTAAAGCTTGCCAATCTATAGTTCCTTCGGGGGTTAGCTCCAATTGGCGGTAATTTATGCCAAACTCGATAAGAGAGCCTTGACCTTGACCTCGTAAACCAATGACTTCTTCAAGCGTATCGTAGGGAGAACCGACCACTGCTAACATTTCATCTCCAGGACGGAGAACACCAAACAAAGCACAGGCGATCGCATGAGTTCCCGAAACGAACTGCACCCGCACGGCCGCAGCTTCAGCACCCATAACTTCGGCAAAAACTTTATCTAAAGTTTCTCGTCCTAAATCATCGTGACCATAACCACTTACACCAGCAAAGTGGTGTGCGCCCACACGGTGATTACGAAAAGCATCCAGCACTCGTTTTAGATTATGCTTGACCTGAGTGTCAATTCCAGAAAAAATTTCTAATAGTGCCTGTTCTGCTTGCCGCAGCTGTTCTAAGCTGTTCATCAGTTCCTCGTTCAAAAAAAATTAAATTATAGATATGCGGATTTTAAGATCGCACATACTAGGCGGGAAAATTCAAATTCAGGTTATCGCATGACAATTGCTACCTCAACCAAACCTAAAATTAACTGGGTTAATACCCTGTTTTTCATTGGACTGCACATCGGCGCTTTATTTGCTTTTGTTCCTGGTAACTTTAGCTGGACAGCAGTTGGTGTGGGTTTCTTGCTGTACTGGGTGACTGGTGGTTTAGGCGTTACTCTAGGATTTCACCGCCTTGTGACCCACCGCAGTTTTCAAACTCCCAAGTGGCTAGAGTATCTCCTGGTTTTTTTCGGGACACTCTCCTGTCAAGGAGGCCCAATTGAGTGGATCGGGACACATCGAATTCATCATTTAAACTCTGATACTGACACCGATCCCCATGATTCTAATAAAGGCTTCTGGTGGAGCCACATGGGTTGGCTGACTCATTATTGTCCAGCTCACGCTGATGTTCCTCGCTTCACCAAAGATATTGCAGAAGACCCAGTTTATCAGTTTTTAGAAAAATATTTCATTTTGATTCAGGTTGCTCTAGGTGTATTACTTTTGCTCCTAGGTGGCTGGCCTTTCGTTATCTGGGGAATTTTTGTTCGCATTGTCTGGGTTTATCACTGCACTTGGTTGGTGAACAGCGCTACTCATAAGTTTGGCTATCAGAGCTATGATTCTGGTGATAAATCGACTAATTGCTGGTGGGTAGCCGTACTAGTTTTCGGTGAAGGCTGGCATAATAACCATCATGCTTTTCAATACTCAGCTCGTCATGGGCTGGAATGGTGGGAAATCGATTTAACCTGGATGACTGTTCAATTGCTACAGGCGGTTGGTCTGGCTACTAATGTAAAGTTGGCCCCAGCAAAAAGTAGTTAGGAGTAGAGACGCGATTAATCGCGTCTCTACAGGAGTTAGGAATTACGTTCAATGTGAATCAGGCTTGAGAATTTTTATTTTGCCGTCGATTTCTCAAACCCCGATTTTGGGTAGACACAGAAATCCTGATGCCACAAGAAGCATTTCTAATTCACATTCGGTGTGAGTTGAGAATCTAAACTCCTAACTCATCACTCCTAACTACTAACTTTTCAAAAGTCTATTTACGGGTGCGCTTGTGTCTGTTAGGTTGCTATAATCCGAAGCGCTAATGTGAAGAATTTTTGCGGCAAGTTACTTTTTTGTGACTTGGTGTAGGATCTTGTTGTTTTTCAGGTGTTCATGACTACATCAATAATTAACAGCCAAAAATTAAGTGACGAGCCAGGCAATTCCGACTTCCGGCTCAAAGATATTATCAAAACCCTGCCACGCGAATGTTTTCAGCAGAACCGTCGCAAAGCTTGGACACAAGTCATACTCAGTGTCTTAGCAGTTGCCTTGGGTTATTACAGCCTGATCATCACTCCTTGGTTTCTTTTGCCCCTAGCCTGGATTTTTACGGGCACAGCTTTAACAGGTTTTTTTGTAATTGGCCATGACTGTGGTCACAGGTCTTTTGCCAAACGTCGTTGGGTAAATGATTTGGTGGGGCACTTCTTCATGATGCCGTTAATTTACCCTTTTCACAGTTGGCGCGTTAAGCATAATTATCACCATGCCCATACCAACAAGCTGGATGAGGACAATGCTTGGCATCCAATCAGACCAGAAGTGTTTGAAAATTGGGATACAACTAAGCAGTCTGCTTTTAAGCTGTTTATGCGTAAACGCCTCTGGTGGGTAGGTTCCATTGGACATTGGGCTGTTGTGCATTTTGATTGGCGGAACTTCAAAACTAAAGACCAATCCAGCATCAAGCTTTCTGTGGCTGTAGTAGTTGTGTTTGCTGCGATCGCTTTTCCGCTTCTGATCGCTACAACTGGTATCTGGGGATTTGTCAAGTTCTGGCTAGTACCCTGGATGGTTTACCATTTTTGGATGAGTACTTTTACTATTGTTCACCATACTGCCGCAGATGTTCCTTTTGCGACAGCGAATAAGTGGAATGAGGCTCTAGCACAGTTATCTGGCACTATTCATTGCGATTATCCGCGTTGGGTAGAAATCCTGTGCCACGATATCAATGTTCATGTCCCTCATCATATTTCCACCGCTATTCCTTCTTATAATTTGCGGCTAGCTTACAGCAGCATCAAAGAAAATTGGGGGCCTTATCTCCATGATGAGTGTCAGTTTTCTTGGCCTTTAATGAAGCAGATTACAGACGAGTGTCAACTGTACACAACTGACGTTGGTTATAAGACTTTCAACGAACATTATACAGAGCAATAAATAGCCCTGTGATTACACTCACGCTCTTGAACCAACGAGAGCGTTTATCATGCTGTGTTTTAATAAAATCTGGCAATTGTTTACTGAATAAAATTTTAGATAAATTGCCAGAAATTATCCCTCTTGTGTGTTAGCGATCGCTAGTATCGTGGGCATTCTAATCAAAGTTCTAATTTATATCCAATCAAAAGAATCCAGTGCCATCAAACATCATCACGTTCAACAGTCCTCTTGGCTCTGAAAAGTCTGAGGATACGACTAAATTACCTTTCACACTTGGGGATTTAAAAGCTGCAATTCCTGCTGAATGCTTTCAGCCCAATGTGACAAAATCACTTTTTTACTTCTTTCGTGACATCTTGATTATCGGTCTGCTTTATGCAGTTGCTTCTTACCTGGATTCTTGGCTTTTCTTTCCGATTTTCTGGCTAATGCAAGGAACGATGTTTTGGGCTTTGTTTGTAGTCGGTCATGACTGCGGACACCAATCTTTTTCTAAGCATAAATGGCTCAATGATTTGATTGGACATCTTTCTCACACACCAATACTTGTTCCTTATCATGGTTGGCGGATTAGCCACAGAACCCATCACAAAAATACTGGTAATATCGATAACGATGAAAGCTGGTATCCAGTAAGCGAATCACAATATAAGGAGATGCCTTTAGCACAAAAGATAGGCAGATATTATGTTTTTCTATTGGCCTATCCTGTGTATTTGTTTAAGCGTTCTCCTAATAAAGAAGGCTCCCACTTTTTGCCCGGTAGTTCACTCTTCAAGCCCTCGGAAAAATGGGATGTTATTACTAGCACTGTCCTTTTGATTGGGATGATAGGTTTACTGGGTTTCCTCACCTCCCAATGGGGTTGGATGTGGTTGCTGAAATATTACGCTGTCCCCTACCTTGTGTTTATAGTTTGGCTAGATTTGGTGACATTTTTGCACCACACTGAGCCAGAGCTTCCTTGGTATCGTGGAGAAGATTGGACTTTCCTGAAAGGTGCAATTTCTAGTATTGACCGTGATTATGGTTTGGTTAATCATATTCATCACGATATCGGTACTCATGTTGCTCATCATATATTCCTTAACATCCCTCACTACAATTTGTTGAAGGCAACTGAGGCAATCAAACCAGTGATGGGTGAGTATTTCCACAAATCGGAAGAACCAATTTGGAAGTCATTATGGAATTCATGTATCAGCTGTCATTTTGTACCTGATACTGGTAGTCAGGTTTACTACACATCTAATAATAAGTTGGCTAAGGACTAAAACTCAAATTCCCGACTTCTTTAAAGAAGTCGGGAATCTTGTATTTCCATCAGCCTTTTCTGACTATTTAAGCTTGAACATCCCCTCATTTAGATAAAAATTGTCTTTTAAAGATTATCCAAATACCTTAAAAAACCTACCTTTTGAGGTGCAATTGCATATTACATTATTAGTCTGACAGTATTTGAGCGTCCTGAGATTGCGATAACTTTCAACTTCTTGCTGTAAGGTTATTAAAACTCAGAGTTAAAATAAAAATAGATAGATGACGTTTGCGGATTCTTGCGCCTAACCTGGTAGTAAGATTTATTTTCTCCAAACTCTTGCTGTCTTGGTGGGTAAAGATTAACATATCTGTGGACAGAAGCAATATATTATCAAACCAACCCTAACAACACTGAAAAACCTTTGGATGTCTACTTTGAATCTGCTTTAGCACCATTTAACTTTATCTGCATGTAGTGATTCAAGACCATTACCTGCTAGGGTTATAAATTAGCACAGACTATACTATAGACAATTTACACAAAACTTTTACCATCTTTAAAATCAGAGGTATCAATGATTATAACTAATTTTAGCAAACAAAGAAATGAATTTAAGGAACCTAAAGTACTCAAAACTAAACCACATTGGCAAGGGCAAAATTTGAGCGATACTACGGTCAAAAGTAAAGAGCCTAAAATACAAGATACTACATCTGATAGTTCAGTTATCAATAGCTTGAATCGTGGTCGAGTTGCTATTTTTATTGATGGCTTAAACCTATTTCATACAGCTTTACAACTCGGCATCGAAATTGACTACGTTAAATTGCTTTGTCATTTAACCAATGGTTCAAGACTGTTGCGGGCTTTCTTTTATACTGGGGTTGATACCAGCAATGAAAAGCAACAGGGTTTTTTATTGTGGATGCGTCGTAATGGCTATCGTGTAGTAGCTAAAGATATTATGCAACCAGCAGAGAATTTCAAAAAATCAAATCTGAACGTAGAAATTGCTGTAGATATGATAACTTTAGCTCCTTATTATGATACTGCGGTCTTAGTCAGTGGCGATGGAGACTTAGCTTATGCGGTGAACGCTGTCAGCAGAATGGGAGTTCGGGTGGAAGTGGTGAGTCTACAAACTACTACTAGTGAAAGCTTGATTGATGTTGCTGACTGCTTCATTGACCTCGATAGTATTAAAGCACACATTCAAAAAGATTCTAATCTTGGCTATAGCTATCGCACACCGTCAAATTCAAACCTTTAATCCACCCTGGTAGAAGTTTCTCCACTTTGTAACAAGGGGATTTTACCCCTTGTCTGCTCTAAGTTTTGTGATTAATTGAAATGGATATTTTAATAGTTGAAGATGAGCCAGAAATTGCTCATTTAATCCAATTATCTTTAGAAAAAGAAGGATTTTTTTGTCGCATTAGCCGCGATGGGATAAATGCTTTACGAATGTTTCAGGAGCAACCACCTGATTTAATTATTCTAGATTTAATGATTCCTGGTTTGGATGGGTTGGAAGTTTGCGCCAGAATTCGCCAAAAACCGGGTACAAAAGATCCTTACATTTTGATGCTCACAGCTAAGGGTGAGGAAATCGATCGTGTGATTGGTCTATCTACTGGCGCTGATGATTACATGGTTAAACCCTTTAGCCCTAGAGAGTTGGTAGCTAGGGTGCGGGCATTATTGCGGCGTAGCCTTCGCCAAGGGGGAAAAAATCAAGTCAATCGTACCCAACACTTTATCGTTGACGTAGACCAGCGCACTGCCAGTCGCCAGATGAATTCTCAGCAACCGGAAATTTTGGACTTAACTACCCTAGAATTTAACTTACTAACCACTTTTGTTAGTAATCCTGGTCGAGTTTGGAATCGCACTCAACTAATTGATAAACTTTGGGGAGATAACTTTTTCGGCGATGAACGAGTGGTTGATACTCATGTAGCCAGGTTGCGAAAAAAGATTGAGCCTGATTCGGCAAGTCCTACTTTTATTAAAACTGTTGTTGGGGTGGGCTATAAATTTGAAGATCCTCCGGTAGCGTAAATATTATGAAAATGGGGCTGAGAACGCGCCTATTTTTCTCGCACTTAGTAGTAATGATCGTGGGGGTAGCTAGTCTGGTGAGCATTAGCAAAATCTCTTCCCCCCGCTTATTTGTACTACATTTGGAACGATTAGAAAATCAGGGGTTTGACTTAATTGATGTTCGGACTGAATTGGTTACAGGATTTGAACTTGCTTGGCGGCGCAGCACTATTTGGTCAGTTTTAGTCGGTACTACGGCAGCCGGAGGATTGAGTTACTGGGTGTCCAGACGAATTATGCAGCGCTTGACGGAGATGGAACAAATCACCCAGAAATTTGCTGCCGGTCAGATGGATGCAAGACTACCTATGTCTGATATTCCAGAACTGAATGGACTGGGTGCTAGTTTCAACCGAATGGCAGCCAGTTTAGAGGGGGTAGAAGCGCGGCGGCGTGAGGTGATTGGAGACATGACCCATGAACTAAGAACACCGTTAACAGTTGTGCGTGGTTACTTAGAAGAACTGGCTGATGGCGAAATTGAAGCGTCTCCTGAAATTTATCGGCGTTTAGCTAAAGAAACTAGGCGCTTAGAGCGGCTGGTGAACGATTTGCAAGAACTGTCTAAGGCAGAAGCTGGTTATTTGCCAATTAATATACAACGGGTAAATCTGCGTCCGTTATTAGAGTCGTTAGTGGAGAAATTCACCGATCAATTGTTGGAAGATGGGCCAGTTCTGCTCTTACAATGTCCATCTGTGCTACCTCTTGTATTGGCGGATATTGACCGCACAGAACAGGTGTTGGTTAATTTACTTGGTAATGCGGTGCGTTACACTAACGAAGGTTCAATTATCATTCGTGTTGGGACTGAAGCTTCTCTTCTCTGGATTGCGGTTATAGATACAGGTATTGGTATAGCTCCAGAAAATTTGCCTCATGTGTTTGAGCGTTTCTGGCGAGCCGACCAATCGCGCGATCGCCATTCGGGAGGTACTGGTATTGGTTTAACTATTTCCCATCGTTTGATTGAATTACAAGGCGGTCAGATTCAGGTAGAAAGCGAGTTGGGAGTTGGCAGTACGTTTCGGTTTTTTCTGCCTTTGGCTTAAGTTGAGCCAAAACCCTTGACATACAAGGCATTGACACAAGGTAGTCACGGCTGTGTCATACCCAATTGCTAATTTGAAAGAATCTAACCAAAATCTTGTTTTTTTGATGGGTGTCGAGATTTTGGAATTGGGTGGAATATAACGTTAATTTGGCATTTGGGTAGAATTCTATATGTCTACTTTTTTTTTGGCTGCTTTTTTGGTTAGTTTACTAAGTGTTTCGGGTTACGCTGCGATCGCCTACCTGTTCCCTCAAAATCGTTCCCAAGACTGACCACATAACGATTTCTGGCTATTTTCTAGTTTACTATTGCGATCGCAAAGCCGTCGTATCCTTTGCTGCCCACGGTCTGGATTGCCGTAGCGTTGACGCGTGGCTCAGAGGCAAGCAATTCGTTGAAGCGACGCACACCCTGAACGCTAAAATCGCTGCTGGTGGCATCAATTACTGCTCCGTTACGCACGACATTATCGGCAACGATCAGGCTACCGGGACGGGAAAGCTTGAGTGCCCATTTGAAGTAATCGGGATTGTTTGGCTTGTCGGCATCAATGAAGATCAGGTCAAATGGACTGTTACCCTCCGCAGCAATCTGGGGGAGTGTAGAGAGTGCTTGCCCAAGGCGTAGATCAACGATATCGGACAGACCAGCATAGGCAATGTTAGCGCGGGCGACTTCGGCGTGCTTTGGGTTAGCCTCCAGCGTAATCAGGCGGCCGTCCCTGGGTAGTGCCCGTGCCAGCCAGATAGTACTGTAGCCACCCAGCGTGCCAATCTCCAGGATGGTCTGCGCCCGTTGAATTTGTGCTAACAGTAGCAGCAGCTTGCCCTGATTGGGCGAAACGTTGTGTGGTGGCAGTCCAGCCGCAGTGCTGGTCTGGAGAGCCGCATCCAGCGCAGGATCGGGCGGCACAAACAGATCGGTGAAGTAACTATCAACCACAGTCCATTGCTCTTGAATCATAGATTCTCACTTTTTACCCCATCTATAAAATCCTGCACGGTCTTCTCCAAAAGAGAGAGGCTTTGCCAAGGCGGAGCGTCTTTCCCATGAGCAACTGCCAAAGGATATAAATAAAGAAATTTTGGCGCAGTCTCACAAAGAAATAGTATCAATACCCGACTGGAGCAGACCCAATACGGTTCGGATAAGCATTTTTCACTTTCCTTGTGGTCTGGGTAAAGGGTAAAGGGTAAGGATTTATTCAAAACCTTTTCCCTTTCCCCTTTAACCGAACCGTATTGGGAGCAGCCTCTAATCAGCCATTCATTAGCAGAGTATAGGAAAGAGAGGCTCCCTAATAGGAATTTTGATCAATTGCAATCTTTTCCCTACCGCTTCCTGAAAGTAGTAGGGTTTTGTTTCCATCCCTAACAGGCATTTTGATACATTGCAATTAGTAACACTTTTTACTTTAACTTTAATGATTTGAAAACCCGTTTTAATCCCTAAAGGGATTCTACTATGTTAGTTTTTAATCCTTAATTCTTTAAATGTTCTTTTATAACCACTTCTCTTTACTCTAAAGTCTACTTAATTAATGTATTGAAAGTAACTTCGCAATAGATTAACAATTTTTCAGTGAATTTACCATCAAGAATCAACGATAAATTTCTCAAAAATGTAGTAATTTTCCTGATGTAACCTGGTAATTGCCGTATATAGATCGCTTTCCTTAATGAAAAAATTAACATAGCTTGTTTGAAACTTTATCCAAACAATTTCTGTCTATCTAAATAATCCGAATTTTCACTCTGGTGCATAATTTTAAGTATACAGAATACTGTGTTTCTAATAGCACGGTATGGTTAGTCTAAAAATCTAGTTATAACAAGTCCTGCCCAATTAAATGTTTCTGAAAAAGGTGTAAATAATGACTAGTATTCTGCGATCGCCCAAAAAAGCTTTGTAAAGAAAGAAGTTTCGACACAAAAACTACTGCATATTTCACCCCAATAAGCCTGAATGAATAAATATAGGATGAATGAGGCGTCAACTATGAATCGAATTCGTGACGTTGTACAAAAAGCTTTAGCAACTGGCTATTTGACAGTGGAAGCTGAAAATCAACTACGACAACTGTTGACTACTCCGTATGACTTGGAAGATTTAAATGCTTTCATGGCTTTGCAGGAAGCTGCCATGACTGGTAAGGTCAAGCAGGAGTCTAGAGAGAGGTGTGGCATCAAGTAGAGACTTAGCCCTACTATGTCTTACCGACGGGGGCGTTTATCATCATCCTCAAAATCCTCATCATCATCAAAAAATTCCCAATCATCGTCATCCGCTTGATTAGTTGTGGGTGGCTGATAAGGAGGGATGATTACTCGGTAATCGGCATCATAAACGGATTCAGTTTTTCCCACAGCCGTATTTTTAGGCTCACGGTAGCTGTAGGAGTAAACTGAACCAGACTGAGAACTGCTTTTGGCTTCTGATTGACGTTCGTAGATTTTCGAGTCTCTAGCAGGTTGAGCTTGAGGATTAGGTGTAGGCGCTTCCTCGGACTTTTCATCAAAGTTCCAATCATCATCTCTACTGCCATTTGTCTCCCAATCATCAAATTCATCACTAGTAGGCTCTTCTTTTTTACTAGCTGGTGGTGGAGGAGTGGCACGAGATGTAGATTCTTCTCTTGGGGTTGCCTTTGCACGAGGCGAAGTTGTGCTTCGGCGGTCAGGAGTTTGGCGTTGTCCTGCCCCAAAATAATTGGATAAGTTAAACAAGGTAGCAATCAATAAAGATGTGAAAGCACCTGTGGTAGTACTGAACAAAATCCATATCGCTAGTGGTAATGGTTGAGTTCGCACGCCCAAAAATACTAGCGATAGGACAGGCGACCAATTTTGAACTAACAACAGCGTTAGTCCTCCCAGTACCGCCACCAATAGAATTAAGCGAATTACAGCCATAGCAATTTTGTCAATTGTCAATTGTCAGTGGTTAGTTGTCAGTGGTCAGTGGTCAGTTATCAGTCTGATTACTCTTCACTAATTACTGTTCACTGACTACTGACACTATCAGCCATCTCTATCATTACCCTTTTAGGACTATTGTGAAATTTCCGATGAGTCCACTAGGGGCGTTAGCGACGACCTTCCCACCTTTGAATTGGGATGCAGTCAATATCTAGTTGATCTAAAGCACGGGCAACTACAAAATCAACTAAATCCTCGATGGTTTGGGGATTATGGTACCAGGCCGGAATAGCGGGGACAATTCTAACTCCAACTTCAGCTAAAGAGGTTAAGTTACGCAGGTGGATGAGGCTAAAAGGCGTTTCACGAGGGACAATGACCAGTTTTCGTCCTTCTTTGAGTTGGACATCTGCTGCCCGTTCTAGTAAATCAGAACTCAAGCCAACCGCTAGCTTTGCTACTGTACTCATGCTGCATGGAATAATTATCATCCCCAAAGTGGCAAAGGAACCACTGGCAATCCCGGCTCCAACATCACCCCAAGGATGGCAACGGAGTTTACCCGAAAGGGCAACTCCAGCTTGCTCTCGCCAAAATTGTTCTTGTTGAATTGGTTCTGGTGGCATCCGAATTTCCTGTTCTGACTGCCAAACCATGTAAGTAGATTTAGAGGCAACCAATTCAATACTATAATCCGCTTCTAGCAAAAATTTGATCGCGCGAACAGCGTAAATCAGACCAGATGCGCCCGATACGCCTAAAATGATAGGTTTGGTGTTATTTGACACGTGAAGTTTGGTGGATTTTACTCGTCTTCAGAGTAAGGATCTAGGTCATCAGGCTCTATATCATTTGGTAAATACAGGTCTGAAAGCTCCTCATTGGAACCATTACCAGTTAGCCCTTTAGCTAGGCCATCGCTGCCAACAGTTACCAAATCAATTTGTTGACGGTAGTAATCGACACTCTTAACTTGGACGGCGACGCGATCGCCTAATCGATAAGAAGCGCGATTTTTGCGACCAAACAGTGCCTGTTGTCTAGCGCGATATTCATACCAATCGTCTTTGAGAGAACTGACGTGTACCAATCCCTCTACCCTCAAAGGCACACCAGGATTACTGCTGGATTCTACCTCGGCTGCTGGTACTTCAATTTCCACAAAGAAACCGTAGGATTGAACGCCGGTAATCACGCCTTGAAATACCTGGCCGATGCGTTGCTTCATCAGTTGGGCTTTTTGCAGTCCGGCTAAATCAGCTTCAGCTTCTTGGACTTCTTTTTCTCGGTCGTTGATTTGGACAATTACCCTAGTTAAATCGCTTTGGAGTTCTTGTTGCAATTCTGGGGGTAAAACGTTCCAGTTAATTTCCTCGTGGCTGGAGGAGTGGCGCAGGTTAACGCGTTCTCTGACACGGGTATTGCGGCGATCGCGTCCGTTTTCAAGTAGCGCGTAATACACTCTTTGCATCAGCAAATCTGGGAAACGCCGCAAGGGAGCGCTAAAGTGGACATATTGCGGTAGTGCCAGACCAAAGTGAGATCCTTTGGTGGTGCTGTATGCAGAAGGCTTAAGTGTATCTTGCAATAAGTAAGTAAGAACTTGCTCAGAGGGAGATTCGGCAAAAGCTGTCGTTAAATGTTGATAATCTAGGGGTTGGATATCGACTTCTGGATCTAGTGTGAGGTCAACGCCTAAATTGACTGCCAATTTCAGCATTTCCTGGACATCTTCAACATCAGGAGTACCTTGGACTCGCCAGATAGCCGGAACACCAAGAGCATTTAAGTGAGTTGCGAACAGTTGATTAACTAACAGTACCAACTCCGTGAGTAGCGATCGCACTGGTAAATCATTCACCACCACAGCGCCGAGAATCCCCTCGTCATAGTAGGCATTTTGGCTGGGCGGTAGATTCAACTGGAGGCTACCACGATTCAACCGTACCTGTTTCACGCCTGTTTGTAAGGCTTGGAGGTCTTGCAGTATTTGGACGACCTGTGGAGATTGAACTTGAGATTCACCTGTAAGAATTGCTTGAGCTTGTTCTGTAGTCAGTGCAGTCTCTACGTTAATTACACTGGGTTGAATTTCCCACTCCAACACTTCTCCAGATTGGGGATCAATGGTAATTAAAAAAGAGATAGTTAAGCGATCGCTCCCAGGTATTAAAGAACAGCGTTCTGCCACAACCGGGGGCAAAATTGGCAGTACTAATTCTCCCAGATACACTGATTTACCCCGTTTGAGTGCTTCTCTATCTAGGGCTTCATCAGGTTGGACATAGTGAGAAACATCAGTAATATGAACGCCCAAAAGCCAATTTCCGGCTAAGTTTTTTTCTAAACTAAAAGCGTTTTCTATAACTTTGGTGCCACCGTTTACCCCTTCAATGGTGAGAGTAAACAAATTACGCAAATCCAAGCGATTTTTTAGGTCTGCTTTGAGTAGCTTTTTGGGTAACTTGGCGGCTGCTTCGAGAACATGATCGGGAAAAGTCCGGGAAAGGTCGTGTTTGCACGTAACTAAATCTATATCAGCAGCAGCTTCGGCATCGCTACCGAGGATTTGCACCACTCGACCAAGGGGAGGATATTGTGCCAACGGGTAACGCAAAACTTCCACATGAACAAGGTGGTCGATCGCTTCTTCCAACTTTACCTCGTTAGGTTGGATCTTGAGTTCAAACAGCAATCGATCATCTAAAGGCACAGCCCGGAAACCAGTTTCCACCTGCTTAATTCGTGCCAGTAACGTGTGGTTGGAACGTTCTAGAATCAGCTTCACTTCCCCTTCAGGAGAGCGACGGCGGCTGCCTTCTTTGAGAACTCTAACCAAAACGCGATCGCCATTCCAAGCATTACTCAAATGACTTTCGCGGATGTAAATATCTTCGGCTCCTTCCACATCTTGAATAGCAAAGCAAAAGCCCTTACTAGAACAACGGAGTTTTGCCTCGATTATTCCTTCTTCTGAAACACGACGGTATTTGCCCCGTTCTTTGACCAAAATACCGATTTTTTCAAGAACATCTAAAGCAATGTGAAGTTTTTGTAAACTTTTTTCATCTTCACAGCCAAGTTTCTTTTCTAAAACCTTCCGAGCTACCAATTTATCATCGGTGAAATTGGCAAGGAGTGTAGCGATTGAAAATTCCATGCAGTGAACCGACCTTTGGTCAAAACATCATTTTTTGTTTAATCTGGTTCATTCCTGTATACCCTCACGGCTTACAGAAACAAGCTGGAAACGAATTGCCCAGAGGCAAGGCTTCCTAAGTTCTAAGGAAAGGAAACCCAACCCAGTAAGAGTGGGAAACTACTCCGGCAGTTCCGAGCAAAGGAAGCCTACCCACGGACAACTCTGGGCATCTACGAACTTCTCACTGCACGATGCTCTCAGAATTCGCCTGCGTTCAAGTCACTTCACCTAACCAAACTTAAGATTGCACGCCTGATTTTACAATTTAGCCCCGCTAGTGAATTACGCGACGGGTTTTTGAGAAGTTGGGTTTATAGAATCCATACTGCTCAAAAGCGCTATGCAGGGGAGCCACTGCGGTGAGGCAGCCCCCGTCTTAGCGCAGCCAGCCTTAGCGAGGTACGAGCATCTGGGGAACTGCCGAACCCCAAGTGGAGCAAGTGGCGTGGAAACTACAGGTGTTTGATTGTCTAGAGTGAAGGTAATTTTACGCCATTAGAATCTGATTTTTAACTAGGAGGAACTGCCGGTGAACCCAATTTTCCCACATGTAGAATCGGTAACAATTAGGTGAGCAGCTTAATAAGCAGTGAGGGCGAACCTTATCTCCATTATTGTAGATTTAGAGCGCACTTCCAGAAAATAGTTCTAGATATCTAGTTGGGTAATCAGTATAGCATTGCAGGCAAGACTACCCAGATAAGTTAGCACTAGCCAAAAATTTCGTCAAAAAACAGCTACTGCTACAATTGGGACACTAGACAAAGCATTAAAAGGGACTGGGGATTGGGTATTAGGGATGAGGATTAAAATAATTCTTTCCCCTATCCCAGTCTCCAATCCCAAGTCCCCAAAAGATTTAGATTGGTAGTAGTATTATGTTGGCTCAATTCCAGAGCTTGTATCCCAAGGGCAGTCTGATTTCTGAATTAGTGCAAATTTTTCAAGGAAAATATATTGTCCGGGCAAGTGTGCAAGTTGAAGGCGTAACCCGTGCGACGGGTATGGCAGCAGCAGAAACAGTAGAAGCAGCAGAAGACCAGGCCAGAACTAGGGCGTTGATAGTTTTGGGTATTACAAATGCGCCACCACAATCAGTGGAATTTAGCTCAAATTCAATTTCTCCAGCGCAGCTAAATCCCTCCTTGAATACCAAAGGTGGATTGAGTGAATCTACTTATTCTTCTACGAAAGCTGGGGATTTTGTAAGTAGTCAATGGCCAGAGGTTAGCGATAAAGAAATATCTATACCGCCTTCCAAAGTCCGCAACATCAAACCAGAAGTAGTAACAACCAGTAACGAACAGTACGAATACAGTAGTGCTGCGCCTTTACCAAGCGATAACTATAGCCAAGATTTAAGTCAAAACTTTCCTGTGACTAGCAACCGGGAGCTAGAATTCGATCCTCCAGTTGAAAACTTGGAAATAACGTTTAGTAACGAGCCAGAAAATCAAACCTTTCCAGCAATTTCTGCTAATAATGTCACACCATTTACACCTCGGAGTTACAGCCCTCAAGAGGATGTCCCTACCCCGTCAGTGGCAGGAAAGAGAAAGAAGAAAGCTGAACCCGTGGATTTATCTGATGTAATTGCTAAAACAGATGTCGAACTTCAGCGTTTAAACTGGACACCAGAACAGGGACGGGAGCATCTGATTAAAACCTACGGTAAACGCGGGCGTACTTTGCTAACTGAAGAAGAATTACATGGATTCCTTAAATACCTCCAATCGCAGCCTGACCCAATAGCGGGATTTTGATTTGTCATTGGTGATTAGTCATTTGTCATTAGTCAGAAGAATTACACGGATTTCTCAAATACATGCAATCTCAGCCAGACCCAAGCGCAGGATTTTGATTTGCAACTTCTAAATCAAGTTTTGAACTCAAAGAACCCCTCTTCATAACTGAAGAGGGGTTCTTTTTGAGGTTTAAGGGAATTAAAAGTGGTAAATCACCATTTACCAATCGTGACTATTAATTCACAGCAGCAACAGCTGGACGGCTACCAGCAGCGTGACGGTCAATCACTTGGTCAATCAAACCGTAGTCCCTAGCTTCCTCTGGTGACATGAAAAAGTCACGTTCAGTATCTTCAGCAATGCGCTCAATTGGTTGACCTGTATGTTCAGCTAAATAGTCGTTTAGCCGCTTCTTGTGGTACAAAATTTCCCGCGCCTGAATTTCAATATCAGTCGCCTGTCCTTGAGCGCCACCAAGAGGTTGATGAATCATAATCCGAGAATGGGGTAAACTCATCCGCTTACCCTTAGCACCTGCGCTGAGGAGGAAAGCGCCCATACTCGCCGCCAATCCGGTACAAATTGTACAGACATCAGGGCGAATATGTTTCATAGTGTCAAAAATGCCCATACCAGCCGTCACCGAACCACCGGGAGAATTGATGTACATATAAATGTCCTTCTCCGGGTCTTCAGCATCCAAATACAGCAGTTGGGCAACAATCAAGTTAGCAATGTTGTTGTCAACTTGTTGTCCCAAAAAGATGATGCGCTCACGTAACAGCCGTGAGTAGATGTCAAAGGCGCGTTCACCTCGACCCGATTGTTCAATAACGATAGGAATCATGGAAGCGTGTTTGTGGCTACTTTAAATACATTTTATCGGTGACAGCACGAAACTGGGGTTTATCTCTACTGTTCTCACGCAAATAACTTCAACATTTTCCCTTGCTCCCTGCCCTCTGCCCCCTGCTCCCTGCTTCCTTGCCTCTTTTTCAACCTTTAAGGGCACTTTTTAGCCGCAAAAGCTGTCTAAGAGAATATCCCATGTAGGGAAGAACAAATCAAAAAACTCTAATTATCGCCAATTTCATCATCTCGACCTTTGTTAGATAACTTTGGCGATGTAGTCATTAAACCGATAACCGAAATCCAACTTGCTTAGGGACTTGTGTTAAATTTCTGTAACATTTTAAACATTTTTTTAGGATTTCCCTCAGCAATTATCAAGTTATTTTTGTTAGATTCGGTAAATCGATAGTACGAGGTGTATTCAGAATAACCAGTCCTAATTGAAATGCTATCCACTCAGAGAGAGACGTGCCATGCTGGAAAAACTTATACAAGCCGCCATCATCACCTTCTTGCTCCATCTGATAGCAGGACTTAGCCCAAATACTTTAATTCAGTCAAAGACAGCATCACCTGTGCAAGAAACGCCACCAAATATTGTCAGCTTGCTATTGCGATCTTTCCAATAAAAATATTTCACAACTTACACAGGTGTCGGCGATTTCAAAGACATGCACTACTACCTCCTACCCAAGGGGTAAGTCGCTTGTAGGATTATCTTGCATATACATAGCTGTCTAGGTTAACACTCTTGGGAACAAGGTAGACTGAGCAAAGAAGGCAACTATTTGCATTTGATCATGACTAATCGCCTTGCTGAAGCTAAGAGCCTCTATCTCCGCAAACACGCCGAAAACCCCATTGATTGGTGGCCTTGGTGTGACGAAGCGCTTGCAACTGCAAGGGCGCAAAATAAACCGATTTTTCTTTCCATTGGCTACTCTAGTTGCCATTGGTGTACTGTCATGGAAGGCGAAGCTTTTTCTGATATTGCGATCGCTGACTACATGAATGCCAATTATCTTCCCATCAAAGTAGACAGGGAAGAAAGACCTGACCTCGATAGCATCTATATGCAGGCTTTGCAGATGATGAGCGGTCAAGGGGGCTGGCCTTTAAATATTTTTCTTTCCCCAGAAGATTTAGTGCCGTTTTACGCCGGGACTTATTTTCCTGTAGACCCGCGCTATGGTCGTCCGGGATTTTTGCAGGTGTTGCAAGCCCTTCGCCGTTATTACGATACCGAAAAAGCAGAATTACAGCAACGCAAAGCCTTAATTATTGAGTCTCTGCTCACGTCTGCGGTATTGCAGGACGGTACAACAACTGAGCTTGAAGACCGCGAATTACTCCGCCAAGGTTGGGAAACCAGCACAGGTGTAATTACTTCTGGTCAATCTGGTAATAGCTTTCCGATGATTCCCTATACAGAATTAGCATTGCGGGGAACTCGATTTAATTTTGAATCTCGTTATAATGGCAAGCAAGTTTGTACCCAGCGAGGACTAGACTTAGCGCTGGGAGGCATTTATGACCATGTAGGTGGTGGTTTTCATCGCTATACTGTTGACCCGACTTGGACAGTACCGCACTTTGAAAAGATGCTCTACGACAATGGACAGATTGTGGAGTATCTAGGGAATTTATGGAGTGCAGGAGTACAGGAACCAGCGTTTGAGAGAGCAGTTGCTGGTACTGTACAATGGCTAAAGCGAGAAATGACCGCACCGGAAGGTTACTTCTATGCTTCTCAAGATGCCGACAGCTTCACTGAACCTACGGCAGTAGAACCAGAAGAAGGAGCTTTTTATGTTTGGAGTTACAGCGAAGTTCAAGAACTGTTAACGCCTGAAGAATTAACGGAATTACAACAACAATTTACTTTTACCCCTAACGGCAACTTTGAAGGACGTAATGTTTTACAAAGAAGGAATTCTGGGAAACTGAGTGCAACGCTAGAAACCGCACTGAGTAAGCTGTTTATTGTTCGCTATGGCGTTAGTTCTGAGTCGCTAGAAACTTTTCCCCCGGCTTGTAACAACCAGGAAGCAAAAACCACTAACTGGCCAGGTCGCATTCCCTCGGTGACAGATACGAAAATGATTGTCGCCTGGAATAGTTTGATGATTTCTGGGCTAGCTAAGGCTGCTGGCGTTTTCCAACAACCATCATATTTGGAATTAGCAGCACAAGCAGCGAATTTTATCTTGGAAAATCAATTCGTAAATGGGCGTTTTCAGCGACTCAACTATCAAGGAGAACCGACTGTGTTAGCGCAGTCTGAAGACTACGCTTTGTTTATTAAAGCTCTGCTAGATTTACAAGCTTGCAACCCTGAGAATCAGCGATGGTTAGAAAATGCGATCGCTATTCAAGATGAATTCAATGAATTTCTCTGGAGCGTGGAATTAGGTGGTTACAATAACACATCAAGCGATTCTAGTCAAGATTTAATTGTCAGAGAACGTAGTTACGTGGATAATGCGACACCATCAGCAAATGGAATTGCGATCGCTAATCTTGTCCGTCTCGCCCTTCTCACCGATAATCTAGATTATTTAGATTTAGCCGAACTTGGTTTGAAAGCTTTTAAGAGTGTAATGCATCGCTCTCCCCAAGCTTGTCCCAGCTTATTTACAGCTTTGGATTGGTATCGTAATTCTACCTTGATTCGCAGCACCACTGAGCAAATAAACTCGCTGATCCCCAAGTTTCTACCAGCATCTGTGTTTGCCCTAACATCTGATTTACCAGAGGGAAGCGTTGGCTTAGTTTGCCAAGGTTTGAAGTGTCTTGCACCAGCAGAAAATGTCGAGCATTTATTACAGCAAGTAGAGAAAAGTCAGAATAGAGGATGACGACCAGAAGCGAATTAACCACCATTGTATTAGCAGGCGGTAAAAGTTCTCGCATGGGTCAAGATAAAGCCTTGATTCCCATTCAAGGAGTGCCGTTGTTACAGCGAGTTTGTGAGATTGCTAAAAGCTGTACTGAAGCTGTTTATGTAGTCACTCCCTGGCCAGAACGCTATCAAGATTTGCTTTTGCCTGGTTGTCAGTTTATCCGAGAAGTACCTTTGTCTGGAGAATCCCTCGCCCACGGGCCTTTAGTGGGTTTTGCTCAAGGACTAGCCGAAGTAAAGACAGAATGGGTGCTGTTGCTGGCTTGCGATTTGCCGAGATTGCGGGTTGAGGTGTTACAAGAATGGGTAACTAGACTTGATAGCGTGGGGGATAATGCGATCGCAGCTTTAGCTCATCATCCTAAAGGTTGGGAACCTCTGTGTGGTTTTTATCGCCGTCGTTGTTTGCCACAACTTTTAGAGTTTATCAATCAAGGGGGGCGATCGTTTCAGCAATGGCTGCGGCAATATCCTGTGGAAGTTTTGCCTTTATCAGAACCAGAAATGCTGTTTAACTGTAATACACCAGAGGACTTGGCTTTAAGTTAATTAAAGAAGAATACAGAATTCAGAATCAATTAGTGAGAGATTCAGCTATATGTGATTAGTGATTGGGGAGATGATGGGAATTTTCCTGCTGAATTCTGAATTCTGACTCCTGAATTCTGCTATTTAACGAATGCGACAAAATTTGCGATCGTTATCATTTTCAGGATATTGCCAAGAATAGGCAAAATGGCTAACTCCCTTCAGTTGAGGGGAAAATTTGCGAAGTGCCTCCATTTGCACTTCTAAGGATGGACGATTACTAACCGATTCTCCCCATTTGCCGGCTAAAGCTGGAATCACTTTAGTACCAGGTTTTGCCATACTCAAAACCCGTTGCACTTGCGACACAATACAACTGACATTACCGCAATTTCCATAAGACATGGGATGCCATTCTAATGTAGTGGGGAAGCGATCCCAAGGTTGTAAGCGAGAATCATACCCTTGTCCTACAGTTTGGTTGCCATCAGGGAAAAACACTACTCCTGTAGAAACACCTTGCTGCTTTGCTGGGTAACTGGCTATATTGACAAAATCTAGAATTCCTTGCATGGCGTGAGCAACTGCTAGCTGCCACAATTCCCATTGCAAAAGTGGTTGTCTGTCGGTTGCAGACAGAATTGATTTTTGCGCTGCTGGGGGAATGCGTCCTTGCCAGAGAGGTTCCCCTTCCTGGGGATAAAGTTTATCAATTTCCGCGATATCTCCGGCGGTGACATATCCCTTGCTCAAATAGCGTCGAATTAAGTCCAGTCCTTTGTAATTCAGTGCCCGTTTAAATAAAGCTTCTTGAATTGCAGGACTAAATAGCCATAAATCTGAAACTTTGGTGGCGATGGAATCACTTCCTGCTTGTCGGGGATAGCGCACGTAGTCTAATAGCAAGCCATCTGGACGACGACGTAAAACTTCTTTTACTAATTGGTTGTAATCGCTTTTTGCTTGCGAGTTGTAGGGGTCGATAAATACTTGAGAGCCATTATCTACAACATATAGGCTTGTTTGACCTTTGCCATTACGAGCGATCGCACTTTCTCTATCTCGGCGCTGGGCGTAAGTATAGCCGAAATTGTTAGTAAACATCCAGGCGTAGACTTTCAAACCACGTTGCCGACCTTTTTGAATTGCTGTGGCGAGTATATCGATGTTTTCTGTCCCTGGAGTGCGAATTATAGAAGGCCAAGCCGTCGGGTTAGCTTTTGCTGGCAATAATACCTGTCCGTCGTAAAATACTTCCAAATAAACCTGGTTATAGCCACGGTTGACAATCCGATCCATAATCTGGTCGATTATTCCTGGCTGAATGTCACAGGGATACAAGCGTAACCAGACAGCTTGGATTTGTGGCCAAGTGCGAGTGCGGCACTGCTGTAATTCCTGTGCCTGTTTTTTTAGTAAGTTTTGGTAGCGGGTTTGGGCATCTTGATTGCCTTTAAGAGCTGATAAACGTAAGTTTTCTTTTTCTTTCGCCGCCGGCGATGATAACTGACAATATTGGGTTACTTGTGCGCTTGCTGGTTCGGTTCCAAAATTGGGTAGCAACGAACTAGTAGTGAAAAGAACAGCAAATATACGCCGCCAAAATAATGTTGATCTTGCAACGCTTAAAGAATGGTTAGACATATCTACCAGTAGATGGACACAATAATCATCGACCCCAATTTAGATAATTGTAGGTAACGTGTATCGAATTATATAAGTAAGCAGCAAGGGTTTAAAACCTATTTTTTCAAGACTGCCTAAGCCCTATTTGTGTTGCCGCATTTTTTTATAAAGACATAAACGCATATAAGGAAGTATAAAACATCTGAATACAAAGCAAGTTTAGTCTACTATTGGGTAGATTGCGCCTCTACCTTAGTTAGTGAAATTCTGCCAAAGCCAGTAGTTTTTTTGAAACAAGAATAGGTTGACTTTTAGCTCTTGTCATTAGCCACATCTTTTCAATCTCTGGCTTCGTTGATCCAGTTTGCTACTTTATAGCTATATTGCTAAAAGCTACATTAACGATTTTTGAATGTGTTGCTGAGTATGCTTCTTATACAATTCTTACCCTAGAAGGAATTTTAATATGCATCGTCGTTGGCTCTTATCTGCTTTAGCACTTTTGATGAGTATAGTTTTAGCTGCTTACACAACCGCAACCACTCAGCAGTCACAAATAAAAGTCACAAACCCTACTGAGACAATAAACGCAAATTCTCAACAACTACCAACAGGATCGGTAAAAAGAGTTGTTGCTCTTTCTTCTCTTTCTGCGGATATTATCTCTCGACTTAATTCAAGCAAAATTGTCGGAATCACTGGTAGTAAATTATTTAAGAATGACTCAAAATTCAAAGATATTCCCCGTGTTAGTGAAGGACAAAGCCCGCCCAATTTAGAGAAAATAGTAGCACTAAAACCAGATTTAGTTATTGGTGCAGAAGGTTTTTCTAACATCCCAATTCAAAAACTTCAGCAGCTAGGAATTAATACCTTTCTTACTAAGGTGAATAACTGGGAATCTCTAGAAGAACTTACTAAAACCCTTGCTAAAAAAATTGATGCCGATCCTCTGCCTTTGTTAAATCGTTATAAAACTTTCTTGCCAGAAAAGCCAACTCAGGGTTTTTCTACTCTAGCGCTGGTTAGTCGTCAGCCAATTTTAGCACCGAATAAAAATAGTTGGGCCGGGGATTTGCTGGCAAAATTTCAGGCGATAAATATAGCAGCAGATTTACAAGGAAAGAGTCCAATTGGTGGTTATGTGACGCTTTCTGCTGAGAAAGTTTTAGAAGCAAATCCAGAGGTGATAATTTTGGTTAATCCCCCACAAGGGAATTCGGAAGCAGCACTTTTAGATTCACTGAAAAAGGAAGCTTTTTGGCAGCAACTACAAGCAACTAAAAATAACCGAGTTTATGTGTTTGATTATTTTGGTTTGGTCAATCCGGGTAGTATAGATGCAATTGAAAAGGCTTGTCAGCAGCTTAAGCAAGTGTTGTTCGCACCACAGGGCACTTAGTTGAATTAAATATAATTAGTAATCTTAATTTAATTTATGAAAATTGTAAGGCTTCAGAACCCCGACTTATTTAATAACACCCTGTGCAACTTTCTCTCAGACCTAACCCCCAACCCCTTCCCTACAAGGGAAGGGGAGCAAGAATCAAAGCCTCTCTCCCTGTGGGGGAGAGGAATGGAAGTGGGGTTCTAAAGATAAGTTGCACATCGCGTTTAATAAATCGGGGTTCTAGTTGTTTGTGCTTTTAATCTTTTGCAGAACTAATCGGTTTTTGACCAAAGGGGATATTTTTTTTACTTTCGGGAGAAGCACCTCCAAGGCTGCGGAAATACAGTCCTCCAATGGTGAGTAAGAACGTCACATATCCCACTGCTTGTACAAGATAGAGATTGTCTCTGTAACCAAATAAAGATTTGAGAATAATGCCCGGAAACTGTTCGTCAGGCAAGATTGTGGAAGTATTTGAAACCATTGGCCCCAAAATACAGGAGTGGACTTTTGTAAAACGTTCGTAATAGAAACAAAAGCTTTCTGTGGAACGACTGCTAAGGGCAAGGTTAGCCACAGCTTCGTCAAAGTGTTTCAAGCTTGAAACTACCAACCCAGCCACAATCAACACTAAGAAAACGCCCATTACCTGGAAAAACTGGCGGATGTTAATTTTGACACCCCATTTAAATAGCAGCACTCCAATAGCAGTTGCCGCTACCAAACCACCAATAGCACCCAATGCTGGCATTAATCCCTGTTGAAAATTAGCAGCAACGAACAGAACAGTTTCAAAGCCTTCACGGACAACGGCAATTAAAATTAAAGTAAAAACACCCCAGCCAGCATTTGAGTTTTGTGTCAGCGCTTCTGTTACTGCTCCCTCAACTGTAGCTTTCATGAATCTGGCTTGTTTAGTCATCCAGATTAGCATCCAACTGAGCATTGCGATCGCTAATACGCTAAATACACCTTCCAAGGCTGGCTCAACTACCGAGGTGTATTGAGGATTCGCTGCTCCCAATATTTGAATTACCCAACTGAATAGCACACCTATAAAAGCACTGACAACAATGCCAACGCCGATACCAGCATATACCCAAGAGTTGAGTCGGGATTGTTTAGCTTTTTTTAGCAAAGCTAGCACAATACCAACAACTAGGGCAGCTTCTACTCCTTCTCGGAGTGTGATTATAAAAGTAGGTAGAGCAGTACTAAAATCCATCTTTTTTCCTTTGTCTTTTGTCTTTTGTCATTAGTCAGTTGTCCTACCCTGCGGGTTCGCCCTTGGCGTTCTCGAAGAGTAGCCGCTGGCGCGTCTATGTCATTTGAATTTGTTTTTGACTAGTGACCAATGACTAATGACTAATGACTAATGACTAATGACTATTAGCTAAAATCGCGTAGCATCTTTTTCAGTTCGAGATTATGCATCTCTTCTTGTCCAATCATACCGCGAGCGAATTCTTCAAGATAAATACTAGCATTGGTGACAGTTTCGAGCAGATTTTTATACAGATCCAATGCCTTTTTTTCGTGAGATAAGCTTTCTTCCAAGATATCCTTGACTTTATGCTGGTAAGTTTCTTCCATTGGGGCAATTTTCAGGGAGGGATGCCCATCTAAACCGGTGAGAATTTCTCCTACTTGTTCAGCATGAAGTAAAGACTCGCTTGCCTGTGCTTTGAAAAAAGCCACAATTGGAATACGGTTAGGGCCAGTCACCATCAAAGAATAATGTGTATAACGCACTACTCCTGCTAGTTCAAATTCCATGATGGCGTTTAGCAAGTCGATAGTCTTTTTATAGTCAAGTTCTTGCATCAGTTCTTAGTTCAAGTAACGAATGGAGTGTAATTAGGTAGAAGTTAGGAGTGAGGAGTGAGGAGTTGGAAGTCAAGAGTTAGCAAATCGGGATTCTTAACTCAGGATTCTTAATTCATAACCCCTAACTCTTAACGATTTCATCATTTTAAACTCCTTCGCATCAGCTTTCCATTAAAACAAAGTGTTATCGCTGTGCTTGGGTATTGGATTTGTCGACTACTTTTTGAGAGTTTTCCTCAATGGTTTTCACCAGCTTGGTGACATCACTAGGTGTTTTAACTGCTTTTGCTGGTGGGATGGCGGCGGGCCAAACTTTTATTAGTTCAGCGAAACTAGAATCGATCGCTTTGTGCGCTTCGGGATCTGCTTGAGCTACTTGACTAGAAATTCCTTTGTATAAATCATTGGCATAAAAGACAAAACCACGGGAGTCTTGATACTCAATTGGCGCGGTTATTTTGCCATTTGCGATCGCAGCGCCATATTCGGAGTTAGCTGAATCTAGCAGTTCGTTAATTACCTGTAGCACAAATCCTGGTTTTGAGCGTTGAGCTTCTGGCAAAGCTGCGATCGCTCCGTCAACTGCTTGCACTGAAGAAGTAAAATTAGTTTTAACTTTGCTATCCTTCGGACTAGATTTTACTAAATCTTGCAAACTCACTAATGTTGTTTTAAATTCTTTGACTTTGCGCTCATTTAATTGGTCTTCTACATCAACATAAATTTCCTCAACAGGATGTCCAATATGAGGTTCTGCTTGTTTTGGCTGATTCTGATCTAGCAGTTCTCGTGCTACCAAAAGATGCCCTTTCATTAAGCCCAATTTACTCATGTAGTCAACATCTTTTGCCTCACCAGTGAGTGCTACTTCTTGAACACCAACCTGGTCTTTAATTTGGTCAAATTGTTCTTGAGTAATTACTTTTTTAGTAACTAAATCTTCTGGGCTGCCATAAGGACGACCTGCCTGGATTTTGTTAGATAAAGCTGGAACACCTAGTTTGGCTTCAAACTTATCTAATTCTGACAAGATAGCAGTGTTAATGTTAATTTTTTCTTTGCTACCATGACCACTATGACTGTTATTACTGACTGCCTCTGTAGCTGGAGTACTAACAACTGGTGCTGATGGATTTTCTGCGGTTGGTGTACTGCTACAGGAACTCAAGGTAATTATTGCCGCTGTTGCAACAGTTAAGCAGATATAACGAAGTTTTATCATTTTTGCTCCTCACACAAATAAAAAGGTATTAATTGAAACATCTCAAACTATTAGTAGAAGCTAGTTTGTTTGACACGTTGTAGTAGACTTTACTTTGACATATAATGACAGTTTTTATCAACTAGTTGAACTAAAATTTTAATAAATTAATGACAAATTATTTATTTAAGACTTTTTAACAGTATTTTGAGAGTTACTCTCAGTAAGTACTTCAAATTGACCCATGCAACCGTTTTCTGCGATCGCATCCTGATGGGGATGGAACATATACTTACCTGGATAGCGAAAAGCAAATTCCAAGATGTGCCTTTCTGCTACACCCATCGTAATCACATCAGTTTTCTCGCTAGGAGTCATACTCATGCCATAGCGATAGACATCAAAGAAGTTGGCATGGAGATGAAAAGTCACTGCTGGATCGTATTCAATGATGTTGAGGACATACAGCCTAATCAACTGATCTTTGTAAATAGGAATGGGATTATGCATGTAATAGTGCGGCAGACCATTGAAGGCATAATAATCGTTATGGCTATCATCATTCACGTCATACCCACCCATCACTAGTACAATCTCATCAGCCGGGGGACGGGGAGTAGGTGGATCGATGATAAACATCCCGTACAGTCCCTTAGCAATGTGACGGGTGACTGGTTCAATATGGCAGTGGTACAGGTGTACACCATAAGGTTCAGCATCAAATTCATAAATTGTGGCGCTACCATTGCTGATTGGGCGAACACCATCCATTTCCGCCGGATGAACCCCATGAAAATGCAAAGAATGAGAATGTCCCGCGTTATTGAGAAATAGTATCCGAATGCGATCGCCCTGTTTAGCCCGTAGCGTTGGGCCTGGTATGCGACCATTTAAGTCCCAGATGTTGTAAGAGACAGCACTATTGAGCTTTATGATGGAAGTACCAGCAGTTAGCTGAAATTCACGGATAGTCCGCCCATTTTCTTGCTTTACCGTTCCATAATCAAAATCCCTTAACATCTTCATCGGGTTAGTAACATCGTCTGGTGCTTCCATGTTGAATGGTGGCACTTTAACGACTGACTTACTTTGTAGATTTAGCATCTGCCAAAGTCCAGCTGCACCAGTCACTCCAGCACCTGCTAGTCCCAGCTTCAATAATTGACGGCGGCTCCAAGGCTTTCCGTTACCTAGAGCGAAGTTGTTGGGCATGACATTTAGTTACAGTTAGCACCAAAAAAGAATTGCAAAAGATTTGCAATTGCTTTTAAAGCTTAGAGGAATTAATAATTATTGTCAATAATTTTATAGTGCTTAAAAACTGTTATTTAGATTGCTAAATCTAGATCAAGCTAGAATCAGTCTTTAAAAATTCTAGCCAAACTTGCTTTATTTTAACGGTATTATTACGTTCAAATCATGTATAAATTATGTTTGGCAAAAACTAACTGTTTTATACCTATTCCTGATATGCTTATTGCTTCAGCAATACCTATAGTGCAAACAATGAGTATAATAGCATCTTGGATATAGACACAAGCAAGCAAATATCGGTAATTAGTAGTGTATTTAATTGGCTTAGAGATAACATCAATTACATTTCAAGGAATTTTGGATGCTTGGTAACATGAGCATTTTTGATTTTTAATTTTAATCTGTTACCTTCGTGTTATCAGCTTTGAAAATGCCGTCATTCAAATCTATGTGTCATTCTTTTGTTATTTGTATGGATTTTATGTGGAGATTTCTACATCCTGATGAGCCGATGTTCAAAGGATAGTATAGTATTCACTAAAGTCGAGTTACACAATACATTTGATACACACTTGTCAAATACAAAGTTGATCGTATATCTTTTTCCAATCAAGTGGCATCATGCCTTTTGATTGATAAATTACCCAAATTAATTACTAGGAGGTCAAAAATGACTACTTTTTCTCAAATGTCAGTATTGCAGAAAACCGCAGGTATTACCTTATCCAAGCCTGTGCAGGTAACACTTTATATGGTGCTATCTTCTTTAGTTATCTGGACTGTTTTGTTCTCCACCTATCCTGCGGTTCATAACACAGCACACTCAGCGCGTCACCATACATTAGGCGTTGCATGTCACTAAATTATCATAATCCCAAGATTTTTTAGGTGAATGAAAAACTTTGCTAGTTAACATAACAAAGTTACAACGCTAAAATATCGCAGGTTTCGCACCAGTGTTTTTGCTTGGAAATAACTTTTAGGTAATGTAGAGATGCTTTTTTCATCTCCACCTTACATTAACTGTATTTTTGGCGTTGCTGATTAGATATATGAATCTTAGTGTAGAGACGTTGCATTGCAACGTCTCTACAAGGGTTTTGAAATCACGCAAAATCATTTTCATACCTGAATTCAGCAACGCCGTATTTCTGATGATGTCTGAATTTATCAATAATTCTTTTACTTACTAATAAAAATCTGGAGTAATTTTCATCCACTGCTATTAAGATTTACAGCGATTTTCAGGTAAATAGACCATAAGTAGGGGCGCAAGACCTTGCATCCCTACTACGACGGATGTGGTTCATATATGCTGTAAGTTGTAAAAAGTACAAAAGTTTCACATTTACCGTAAGTTTTTATGAAAAAATATCGACTTTTTGGGGTTATCAGTGCTGTTTGCATCACCTTGTCAATTCTTTATTCTTTTGTAGGGAATTCGCAAACCCCTACATCCAGAGTGCTACTCTCTACCAACCCAACTTTAGAACGTATTCTTCCCTTTGAAGCAGAGGCAGAAAAACCACAATCTCCTGTTACCCTGACGTTACAAGCTGTTGATGCTGCGGGTAAACATTTAGAAAATACTAAAATTAGCTTACAAATTCTAACACCACCGCGTAATCCTTGGTTAACAACAGATTTCCCTATTGTTGAGGGAACAAAATTGCTGCAAATGAATGCTACTGCACCTGATGGTAAGTTAGAAATTCAGCAGATGTTACCCATTCGTGGTAACTACCAACTAATGGTAAATGTGTCACCTTTAGTAGCAAATGCTTTTGCTCCATATCAGCAAATCTTAAATCTGAATGTCCACGAAAATCCAATCAAATATAAATATTTTGTGGTTATCGCAGCTATTTTACTATCACTTGGATTGTTAGGTGGTTGGGTTATCGGCGGACAAGGAGAACTACAACAAGGAGAAATTGCGCCACAGTCAGTACGCCTTTTATTAAGTGCATTGACAGTGGTGGCTATAGTAACCCTATTAGTTATCAATATTAGTGCAGAAGTTGCAGAAGCTCATGGCAGCGAACACCATCCAAGTAGTACCGAAGTAATCGCACCATCATCTCAGAAATCTCAAGGATTGGAAATTAGCCTTGACGGAGATAAAAACGCAACTGTCGGAAAACTTGCGAATTTAGCACTACAACTGAAAGATACAGCAACCGGACAACCGATCACTGATGTAGCGTTGCAGGTAAAAGCGATCGCTACAGAACATAATTTAACAGTTTTTGACTACAAAGGTATTCCCGACGAGCAAGGTAAGTTAACATGGCAAGAACAGTTTTTTGATGGTTCACCCCACAAAATCGAGGTGGAAGCAACTCCTCTACCAGGATCTAACCGTCAATTTGCACCAGTGAAAGTAGCGCAAGAAGTTGAAGTTGAAGCGATCGCACCACCAATTTATATCCGGTTAATTGGTTTATTCTACTTTACAGCCTTCGTCGGCATTGGTATGGCGATTGGATTGCTAATACAGCACCGACGAACACCACGAGAAATTAGTAATACTAATGCTTAAGTCGTAGGGGCGCAAGACCTTGCGCCCCTACAAATCTATAAATAATTTGGGATAATTTATTTTTTGCAAGTCCCTAACAGGTTGTTTGAAAAGTGTTTGGCTGTGATTTTAGGTACTAACTGATCCCCCCTAGCCCCCCTTAAAAAGCAGGGCCGTTTCATTCCCTAAAAGGCTCTGATTTACAAGCGTTTCAGGAAAAAAAGTCAGGTGACTAAAAAATCTGATTGGGCAAGAAAATCGCGATCACACTGAAATTTAGTCGTTGAGGTGGTAGCTTTTCGATTAGCAAATCAAGCAAATTTCTGACTCCTACTCTTGACAAAATCTCTAAGAGATCGAATGAAACAGCCCTGCCTTAAAAAGGGGGGAACCGGAATCAAAGTCCCCCTTTTTAAGGGGGATTTAGGGGGATCTAGAACTTTTGTTAACGAGAAGAAAACTTTTCAAACATCCTCTAAGAGAACGATGTGTATTAAAAATTAAAATAGTTGTGGTAAAACCACACTATTTTTTTTGTTAATGGGTTATGCAAACCATAAAAAGATAGTGTACTAAGAAAACCTAAGCTATTACATATATTTCTCAAGCATTGATTAATTACGAATACTAATATTAGTCTAGTTTTTATTATGTTTATATTTTTACCTCTACTTTCTTGGATTGCTATTTTTTGGTTAATTAATAAAAATCGTACCGATTGGCGTGAATCGCTGATATTAACATCTACTTACTGGGGAATTTTGATCGCTGTAATCACAGAATTTTTGAGTATTTTTAAATTAATTACTTTTGGCTGGATATTAGCAACTTGGGTATTAATATGTATCATCTTAATTTATATATGCTTTCGGTTAAATTCCCAAAACCCTAAGATTTTAGAGACAAATAATTATTCCCAAGCAAATAAAAATATTCAAATCCCATCCTTCGTAAATTTATTGTTATGCGGTGTAGGTTTCGTTGTAGCAATAGTAGGATTAATTGCCATCATCGCACCACCAAATAACTGGGATTCTATGGATTATCACATGAGTCGTGTTGCTCATTGGATACAAAATCATAGCATTGCTCATTATCCAACAAATTATACTCCACAGCTATATCAAAATCCTTGGTCAGAGTTCGTAATTTTGCACTTTCAAATTCTGAGTGATGGTGACTACTTCGCTAACTTAGTTCAATGGTTTAGCATGATTGGCTGTATTATTGCAGTCTCATTAATTGCTAAAAAACTTGAAGCAGATTTACGAGGTCAGGTTTTTTCTGCTGTTATAACTGCAACAATTCCTATGGGAATTTTGCAAGCTTCAAGCACTCAAAATGATTATGTACTTGCATTTTGGGTAGTTTGTCTTGCCTACTACTTACTATCAGCTATCGAAGCAGGAAGAAGAGATATTTGGACGAACTCATTTAATATTGGTAGTAGCATAGGACTAGCTATTTTGAGTAAAGGAACTGCTTATTTTTATGTATTTCCCTTCTTGATTTGGTTTGGATTTTACCAGATTAAAAGTTTACGCTGGAAAACATGGAAGCCGGCGTTAATAGTAGGAAGTATATCTTTATTACTGAATATTAGTCACTATTTACGTAATTATAATTTATTTGGTTCGCCATTAGGAGAACCAGGTGGCTATCGTAATGAGATACTCGGTATTAATATACTAATTTCTAATATTTTGAGGAATATTGCTTTGCATATAGGTACACCGATAGGTTTATGGAATGGAATAACAAATAGATTAATTCAACTTATCCATATATTTCTCGGTGTCGATGTTAACGATCCTCGGATAACTTTCTCAAAATCATTTTTTGTCCCAGGAGGTTGGTCAACAATTGGGATATCTGGTAACGAGAATAGTGCCGGAAACTTAGTACATCTTGCATTGATAATAATAGGTATTACAATTTTCATAACTAGAAAATATATTCGAAAAGAAAGTAATGTTTTAGTTTATTTAATTACTACCGTGGCTACATTTTTTCTATTTTGCTACTTTGTAAAATGGCAAGCCTGGAATAGTCGTCTTCATTTGCCTTTTTTTATCTTAATGTCTCCATTCTTAGGTGTTATTTTATCTAAGCTTAAAAAGCAAAAAATAGCAATTATTATAGTAACGTTTTTACTAATATCATCATTACCTTGGATATTTTGTAATAGGTATAAACCTATTTTTGATAGCAACAATATATTCCAAACTCAGAGAATTGAGCAGTATTTCAGTAATCGACCTTACCTAAAAAATACTTATATAGGAGCAGTGGAGTTTTTAAATTCAAAGAAATGCTCTACTATTGGGCTATCAATGGGAAATGACCCTTGGGAATATCCTTTTTGGGTACTTTGGCAGCAAAAGAATCAAGAAATGGTTAAAATTCAACATATTAATGTAACCAATATTTCGGCAGTTTTAGAAAAAGAAGATTCTTATCAAGATTTTGAACCTTGTGGGATTATTTCGATGGAAACTAAAAAAAGTAAAAACAATAAATATCAAGAGATTAATTTTAAAGGTAAAACTTATCTTCGAGCATGGGACTCTCCAGACCTTGGTATATTTATTAAGTAGAATTTTATTTATTACTGGATCTTAAATTTAAGATTTACTGAGAAAATAATGCTAACGAAAATTTCTGTGGAAAAAATTCTTGAGCGTGCTTTGATGGGGTACGACTTATCTCCCCAGGAGGGAGTGATATTGTTACAACAAACAGAACCAGAAGCGATCGCAGCAATTCGTGCTACATCCGACACACTCCGCCACATCCAAGCAGGCGATACGGTTACATACATAATTAACCGTAATATCAACTTTACTAATATTTGTGAGCAGCACTGTAGTTTTTGTGCATTCCGTCGAGATGATGGTGATGTCGGCGCATACTGGTTAGATTCGGCGCAAATTTTGGAAAAGGCAACAGATGCAGTGCGACGGGGTGCTACAGAAATCTGTATGCAGGGTGGGTTAAATCCACAAGCGCTGATAAATGGTAAATCTTTGCCCTACTACCTCAAGGTAGTGGAAACCATCAAACATGAATTTCCACAGATTCATCTCCACGCTTTTTCCCCGCAAGAAGTGGAATTTATCGCCAGACTTGATGGACTGGAATATGCCGATGTAATTATTGCTTTGCGCGATGCTGGTGTTGGCTCAATGCCGGGAACAGCAGCAGAAGTATTAGACGATGAAGTAAGGCGGATATTGTGTCCAGAGAAGATTAATACAGCCACTTGGCTAGAAATTGTCAGCACCGCTCATAAATTAGGCTTATATACCACTAGCACCATGTTATCTGGGCATATTGAAACCCACGAGCAGCAAATTGGGCATTTAGAAAAATTGCGATCGCTCCAACAAACCGCCATCAATCAGGGATATCCCGCAAAGATCACAGAGTTTATTTTATTACCATTTGTTGGTCAAGAAGCGCCCAAACCGTTACGTCGCCGTGTTGGACGCGATCAACCAGTTTTAAGCGATGCGCTGCTGCTAGGCGCTGTGGCGCGGATTTACTTGGGTAATTGGATTCCCAATCATCAGCAGAGTTGGGTAAAACTTGGGCTTGCAGGTGCAACCGAAGCCTTACTTTGGGGTTGCAACGATATCGGTGGAACCTTGATGGAGGAGCATATCACCACAATGGCAGGTGCTTTGGGTGGTACGTGTATGGAAGTAGAAAACTTGCAAACTGCGATCGCTTCTTTAGGACGACCTTACCAACAACGTGAGACTCTTTATCAAAAAGTTAGGATTTAAGAGTTAGGAGTAGCCCTTTCAAGATTGATAAAAAATTCCTCTTCCATCTTTTTACTCTGAGTTTTCTGCGCCTCTGTGGTTCAATAAATTACTTTTTAACCGCAGAGGTACAGGAAAAAATCGGATCATCGGCTTCCAGTGAGATAAGCTGTTAAGCATTTAATTTGCACATTGAGATCGCAGGAGGGCAGGGGGCAGGGAGCAAGGGAGAGGGTTTGCAGCTTTTATTACCATAAAAATGATGCAATTTAAATGACGATTAGCTTATTAACACAGCCTTAGAAATGCAGGAGCGTCAAATTTCATATTACAGCACTTCCGGCGGCTATGAGGTACAGCCTCAAAGCTGAAAGCTATGATAGGAGAGAGGTAAGAAGAAAATTGTATTGCATAATAGCCGGAAGCGCTGTAATCAAATCAGATTAAGTTCAAATTAATAATATATGATTCAAAATTTAAGATTAACCTTGTAGGTAAGAGAACCTTTACTAGTGTTAACAAGCTCTAATAATTTAGAGGTTGAGTATTATGAGGATTTTGATAGTTGAAGATGACGAGCGCATTACCAAGCCATTAGCCGAGTTTTTAAGACGGCAACACCATATTGTAGATATAACAACCGATGGGTTGGCAGCTTGGCAATGCTCACAATCAGCATTATATGAGCTAATTTTATTAGATTTAATGCTTCCTAAATTAGATGGAATCACTCTATGTAAGCGTTTACGCGCTGCTTCATCTAATGTTCTTATTTTAATGCTGACGGCACGAGATACAACAGGCGATAAAATTATAGGACTCGATGCTGGTGCTGATGATTACTTGGTTAAGCCATTTGAATTAAAAGAGTTAGCAGCACGCATCAGAGCTTTAGCTCGAAGAACTCCAGAAATTCGTCCCCAGATTTTAATCCACGGTGATTTGCAACTAGACCCAGCAACTCAACAGGTTACTTATGCAGGAAACATCATATTATTAACTCCTAAAGAATATATGATATTAGAATACTTTTTGAGAAACCCAAATCAAGTTATCACTCGTTCTGCAATTCTTGACAAACTATGGGATTTTGATAAATCTTCTGGAGAAGGAAGTATTAAAACTCATATTACAAATTTGCGGAATAAACTGAGAGCATCTGGAAGTTCGGAAGACTTGATTGAAAATATCTATGGCATTGGTTATCGTCTAGGAAGCAAGTAAAATGATTTAAGATAAAATCGTCATTTATTAAATAAAAATTAACAATTTTATAGCAAAAATAATGTGTTTCAAAGAATTAGATATCGTTTGTTGTTGTCTTACTTAGTTGTGTTCGCATCACTGCTGGGAATATTTGCGATCGCAGTCCGATTTGCTTTCACACGTAGTCTGACTGAACAAATCACAGATAAACTCACAGCCATAGGGAAAGGTGCATCTGCAAATGTAGAGTTTGAAAAAGGTCGCTTAACTATTGAAAGTGACTTTCGTCCAGAAGACTTAATTGCTTCTCATCAAGCATTACAGTGGTTTGATAGTCAAGGAAACTTGATTACGCAACAAGGAAAAACTGTTTTAACTTTACCTTTTTTACCAAACAAAATAGTACAAGTTCAGACTGGTAAAATTCCTATTCAAGCAGTAAATGTACCAATTATTGCTAGCGATAATGGTGAGCTTGTTGGGTATGTGAGAGTTAGTCAATCTTTAGATGAATTTGATGAAACCCTGCAAAAGCTGGACTGGGGATTAGGTGGTGGGATTATTATAACTTTGGTTCTGAGTGGTATTGGCGGAATTTTACTAACTCGTCAAGCAATGCAACCCATTGAAGAGAGTTTTGCAAGGCTTAAACAATTTACTGCTGATGCTTCCCATGAACTGCGTAGTCCGTTAATGGCTATCAAAATTAATGCTGAGTTACCGCTAGAATATCCAGAAGAAATAGGCCCAAAAGATGCAGAAAAGTTTCGGGTGATCGCCAACGCTACTAACCAGATGACTCGCCTTACAGAAGACTTATTGATGTTAGCACGCACTGATAGAGTTTCCAATCAGGATAGAGATACTCTCGATTTAACTTCAATATTAGAGAACCTAATCCAACTGTATAAACCTCAAGCTGAAGCCAAACAACTTAATTTGAAAATTCAATTAATTGCTAATCTTCAGCTAATAGGTGATTCCGTTCAATTAATGCGACTGTTTACTAATTTAATTGAAAATGCACTCTACTACACACCATCAGGAGGCGTAGTTGAAATTAAAACTAGTCGTGTTGGTTCCCAGCTTTATGTCAACCTACAAGATACAGGTGTCGGAATTGCACCAGAGTATATGGACAAGGTTTTTGAGCGTTTTTGGCGAGCAGATCAATCTCGTTCTTATTGGTCAGGTGGTTCTGGTTTAGGGCTAGCGATCGCTCAAACTATTGCTCAAAATCACGGTGGATTAATTAGTGTTAAGAGTCAATTAGGAATTGGTAGTTGTTTTACTGTCCGTTTACCAACTTCTTGACAGTGTGACTTTCCTGCTTATTTGCCATCATCATTGGTTTCGCGATCGCCATCACTAGTTTCTTTAACTTGAATACTACTCTTGGGACGAGTGACTTCATTCTTCTCATCTTGTTGATTGGCATTCTCAGCGTAGAGAACTTTGCCATTACCAGCATCTACTGTAACTTCTTGCTGACCAATTTCTACAGAATAAATTAAGTTGCCATCTTCATTTTCGAGTTTGACACTTTTCGCTTTACCTCCCACAGATGCTTCAGCTGCTTGCTGTGCTTGTTGTGCTGTAATTTTAGCTAGTGGTTGCAGTTTTGCCGCTTCTTGTGCATCGTCGTTGGTTTCACCGTCACCATCACTAGCTTCAGCAACTTGGATAGCACTATGATGCTGATGCACAATTGCTACAAAAGATTGTGGTTGTTTTGCAGACACAACTCTCGACAATCCAGCAAGTCCTAAAGTACCAACAAAAGCTACTGCCAAAATGATTTTTGTGGAAGTCTTCATACTTGTAAAATTCCTTTAATTCTGGGTTTGTATTTTCACAGTAGGTAATAAAAGTCAAGAAGTAGTCAAGATTGGTTTGAGTTCAATAAATTCAATATTAAATGGTGAAAATAATTTTTAATGAGATATTTCAGCTATTTATAGTGCCTATATTAGGATAAAATCCCGTTTTCAATCAAATCTTGACTATTTCTTGACTTTTGCTGTGTAAAGTACAATCACTCAGTAATTTATGACAACACAGCTAACTTTAAGATGTGATGTAATCTCACTTCTACAGAAAAATCAAGAAAGAGAAATATTATGAATAAGATTTTAAATAGGGTTCCAGAGGTGACAATTTACTTCTGGATTATTAAGGTTATGGCAACCACAGTAGGTGAAACCGCAGCAGATTTTCTGTCAGCAACCCTGAACCTTAGTTTAAGCATTACATCTTATATTATGAGCGGTGTGTTATTAATTGTGCTGTTGAATCAATTTAAGCTTAAACGTTATGTTCCAGCAAGCTTTTGGTTTGTAGTCGTTTTGATAAGTATCGTTGGCACACTGATCACTGATAGATTAGTAGACGAGCTTGGAGTTAGCTTGATGACAACTACTGTAATTTTTAGTGTTTCCTTGGTAGTAGTGTTTGCACTCTGGTATTCAAACGAGAAGACATTAGCTATGCACTCCATCAATACAGCTAAAAGAGAGCTTTTTTATTGGGTAGCTGTTTTGTTTACGTTTGCCTTGGGTACTGCAACAGGAGACCTTTTAGCAGAGTCTTTGGGACTAGGTTATGCACAATCAGCACTGATATTTGGTGCTTCAATTGCAATCATAGCGATCACTTATTATTACTTGTGGATGAATGCAGTTTTGGCATTCTGGTTAGCTTATATCTTAACTCGCCCACTTGGAGCATCTATAGGTGATTTACTATCCCAATCTGCTACAAATGGTGGCTTTGGTTTTGGTACTGTCGGAACCAGTATGCTTTTTCTTTCTATAATCATAAGCCTGGTTATTTACTTAAGCCTTAAGCAGAAGAAACCAGTTTTACTGCCGATTGACCGACAAGATTGAGAAGGCAATTGATCGGCTTCTGAACTTGGGTGTCTTTCTGTTTGTGACCTAGCAATTTGGTAGTAATTTGCGATCGCAGCAACAGTCAGTATTTCTCCAAGATGACTTACTATTTTTTATTGTGAAAAAGAAATGAACAAAGTTGCAAAAGTCACAATTTTCTTTTGGATCATGAAGATCATCGCCACGACCCTCGGCGAAACGGCAGGTGACTTTATATCAATGTCTCTTGGACTGGGCTATTACGTAGCCTTTGCCATAACGTTCGCCATTCTGGCTATTCTCCTGTTTTTTCAAATTCAATCCGATAGATATCGTCCAGTCTTTTATTGGACGGCCATCATCGCCACAACCACAGCCGGAACCGAAGTTTCAGACCTGATGGATCGATCTCTTGGGCTTGGCTATGCACTGGGATCGCTTATCCTGGTGGCCTGTCTTCTGAGCGTTCTTAGCATCTGGTATTACCGCGATCAGGATCTGAGTGTTTATCCGATCGTGAAGAAAGATGCAGAGACCACCTACTGGCTGGCTGTCGTATTCTCCAACAGTTTAGGAACAGCCTTTGGTGACTTTCTGACAAGCAACTTGGGACTAAGTTATATCCAGGGAGCATTTGTGACAGCCAGCGTCATTGGTGTTGTCATCGCCCTTCACTACGTAACAAAGTTGAGCGATATCCTCTTATTCTGGCTTGCGTTCATCTTCACACGTCCCTTCGGAGCTACCTTCGGTGATTTTCTGACAAAACCAGTAAAAAATGGCGGTCTATCACTGTCAAGGGGATATGCTTCGGCGATCGCCTTTATCCTGCTGGCAGTTGTGCTATTCTTTTCCGTGCGAAAGGAGAAAAAAGTGCGTCACCCAATTGAGTGATGCGTTTAAGCATAATGAATAAAATTAAAGTATGATCCGACAAATTTCTAATTTCTGGTTACGTCATATACACCCTCGTTTAGCTCCCTTAATTGCGACAATTGGTATTGTTGGACTTACTAGTTGTCTTCTCATCCTTTTTGTTTTAGCACAACTGGCTGAAGAGGTTTTAGAGCGAGATGCTTTTAGATTTGATACTACTTTTCTGTTATGGCTACATCAGTTTGCCAATCCAAATTTAGATAATTTAATGCTGTTGATTACAAATCTTGGTAATCCTACTACAGTAGTTATCGTTGTCGGCGTTAATCTATTATTACTTTGGTGGCGACGTTATCGAGAAGAAGCAAGATTTTTTCTACTTGCTTGCCTGGGAGGATTCATTTTAAATACAGGGCTAAAGTTATTTTTTTCTAAACCTCGCCCGGAACTCTGGCATCAATTAATTTCTGAAAAATCTTTTAGTTTTCCTAGCGGTCATGCACTTGGCTCTATGGTGCTTTATGGTTTTATTGCTCACGAATTGGCAACTCATTATCCTCGTTTTGCCAAGTTTATTTACAGTTTGATAGTTATTTTAATTGCTGCTATTGGTATTAGCCGTTTATATTTAGGAGTTCATTGGCCCACAGACATAATTGCAGGTTATGGAGTCGGCTTTTTGTGGCTAATGATATGTATTACGATGCTGAAATTGCAGAGATTGAGGCAAGGAAAGTCAGTTGATTAAATAAACCTCATCGATGTTGAAACCAAGAGTTTTTTAAAAGATATATTTATGTATGTATGTTGGGTGGAGTGAAACGCAACCCAACATTACCACCTTATTGATGTTGGTTACGCGATCGCTGCACCCAACCTTGTATCTTATAAAGAGTAGTAAACCGTCCCAACCTCTCATTCTATAAATCTAACTCACAAGCTACTATTTTCCATAGACTGAAAACTGTTGCTCTCACTCTAGGTAGTAAACCCATAACGAGAGCATTATCCCTTCTGAGGATTTTGTCGAATCGGCGATTGAAATCCCTACTCACCAACTGCCGCAGGAATTTTGTCAAGAGTATAAGGGACTTCCAAATAAAACAATATCCCAAAACTAACGCAAATAATTCTCTCTATCTCTTCTCCCTCTGTGTTCTCTGTGGTTCGTTTATTTGGATAATTGATTTCTTGGAAGTCCCTAAGCGAGAAATCTGCACCCAGTTGGTAATCGAAAAACTACCGCCTCAAAAAGTAAATTTAAGTGTATTACTGTACTCATACGGCGAAGCAAACTATGCGCGTAGCGTCTGGTAGAGAAACCATAACTATGACAATTGTCCAATCAGATTTTTTAATCATCTAATTTTTTGCCCCAGATGCTTGTAAATGAACGCCTTTTAGATAATGAAATAGCCCTTACCAACTTCCTACTCCCCATTCAATTGATCCCCAAGTTACCAATCCAAGATAGGATGGACGTTGATTTACGTATTCTTTTAATTAATGCATATGAAGCGCTATTGGTCGCGTTTGCTTGCGCTGGTTTTGGTTGTGTCTATCGGCTTAATGGGCTGTTCTGGCAGTCCAGATAGTTTGACTGGGGATTATCGCCAAGATACCTTAGCTGTCGTCAATGTGATGAGACAGGCTCTGAATCTATCACAAGATTCATCAGACAAAACAGCAGTTCAAGCAGAAGCGCGTCAGAAAATTAATGACTTTTCGGCTCGCTATCAGCGAGTTAACTCTGTTTCTGGTCTTGGTTCCTTTACAACCATGCGGACAGCCCTTAATTCCCTGGCTGGACACTACAGTTCTTACCCAAATCGTCCCGTACCCGAAAAACTCAAAAATCGTTTAGAGAAGGAATTACAGCAGGTTGAGGCAGCGTTAAAGCGTGGTGGTTAACTTTTAGACTAAGCGAAAAAACATCTAATTTGCATAACCAAATTAAATATAATTCTTGTGGGATAGGCCGACAAAGCCGCCCAACTTATGCAATTTAAATGTGAAACAGCTTATTATCTATTCAATCATCAAGAATCAAGAGTCAAAACTTTTGACTCTTGATTACCTTTTGAATTTTTCACTAAAAATTGTCTAAATCCGCAGTCCAAAATTCAACTTACTTTGTATCCATCCAATTTTCACCGACACGTGCTTCTACCAGCAACGGCACGCTCAACTGAACTGCGTTTTCCATCACCGACTTAATTTGCGGTTGTAATTCTTCCCACTCATCAGGGGGAATTTCAAACACTAATTCATCGTGTACTTGCAACAACAAACGCGCCTGATAGTTCTTCAAAACCTCATGCAGTCTTACCATTGCAATTTTGATAATATCAGCGTTAGAACCTTGAATTGGTGCATTAGCCGCCGAGCGCAATAAACCCGCATCATAAGGGCCCAAATTCTTCAATTTACTCAGATCAATATCTTCTGGATTGCTGCCTTTTAATTTGCGTAAACTGTTATTAGTAAAATCAAAGTAACGACGGCGACCAAGAATAGTTTCTACATAACCAAGAGCGATCGCTTCTTTTTTTACTTGCTCCAAATATGCAAAAACTTTAGGATATCGTTCATTAAACCGCTTAATGAACTCGTTGGCAATGTTCTTATCTATCCCTGTTGAGCGCGAAAATCTTAAAGAACCCATTCCATAAATCACACCAAAATTGATAGTTTTTGCTATTCCTCGTTCTTCTGAGGTTATATTTTCTTTTTCAAATACTAACCGCGCGGTAACAGTGTGAACATCTTCATTTTGCTGATATGCTTGCACTAATATTGGCTCTTGACTCAAATGAGCCAAAATCCGCAATTCAATTTGTGAGTAATCAGCAGCCACCATTAACCAACCAGCTTCAGGTAAAAAGGCCTTCCGAATTTGGCGACTAAAAGCTGTACGAATCGGGATATTTTGCAAATTCGGATTAGAAGAAGATAACCTACCAGTTGATGTTGCTGCTTGATTAAAATCAGTATGCACTCTCTGGGTATCTGGACGAACCAATGCAGGTAGGGCATCAACATAAGTAGACTTTAATTTAGATAGGGTGCGATACTCAATAATCGCCTCAACAAAACCACTTTTATCATCTTCTTGGAGTTTTTCTAGTGTGGCTGCATCTGTAGAGAAACCCGTTTGAATTTTACGAGAATGTTTGGTACTTAATCCCAACTTTTCAAACAATATTTGGCTCAACTGCTTAGGAGAACCCAAGTTAAAATTTTCCCCAGCTATTTCAGTTGCTTCTTCTTTTAACCTGGCTAACTCCGTTTCTAAATGCTGCGAAAGTTCTTTTAAATAAGCTGAATTAATACGGACACCCGTATATTCCATTTGGGCTAAAACTGCTTCTAGTGGCTGTTCAACTTCCACTAATAGCTTAGACAAAGTTGGAATTTGCTCCAGTTCCTCACGCAATTTCGGTACTAAGCCAAAGGTAGAATAAGCATCCATACCGCAGTAATCTGCAACGGCGGGAATATCTATATCAGCGATGGTTTTGCCTTTAGGAACTAAATCTAAGTAACTTTTTGCTATCAATCCCAAATATCGCTGCCCTAAATCCATCAAATTATGACTTGAGTCTGGATTTAGAATGTAACTTGCCAACATGGGATCAAACACTACTCCCGCCAAATTAATCCCTTGACACTTTAAAACTAGGCGATCAAATTTAGCATTCTGTAAAGCTTTCGGATAATCAGCGCTTTCAAGAATTGGGCGTAATGCTTCTAGCACCAAATCTTTATGCAAATTTTCTCCAGTTTTATGCCCCACAGGAATATAAGCTACCTCATCTGGTTGCATTCCCCAACAGCAACCAATTCCTACTAACTCAGCATCTCTTGGTTCTAAAGCGGTAGTTTCAGTATCCCAAGCAACGGGAATATCTGGGGTGGTAAATGTTTGTAAAAGTTTCACTAACTCAGTTAGTTTGGCTTCAGTGTTGATGATGCGTGGTGTAATAGGAGAAGTAGATTTTTGTGGAACTGCTGCTGTATCGCTAGCACTGAAAAACCACAAATCATTATCTTCATCATCTCTCAATTCTGAGTTAGCATCAGTTATGTCTGTTTTGGCTTCTTGCTTTTCTTCAAGTTTGCCACCAAAACGTTGTTGAAGGTCGTTGATTTTTCCTAAAAAAGACTTGAATTCTAACTTTTCTAAAATGGGGGATAAGACGCTTGTATCAAATCCTTTTAATTTGCAATCTTCTAAATTAATTTCTATAGGAACATCTAAAACTATGGTTGCCAAATAACGAGACTTATCGGCATCTTCTCTACCACTTGCCAGTTTTTTCTGAGTTGCGCCTTTAATTTCATCTAATGCAGCATAAATATTGTCAAGGGAACCATAGGTACTTAGCAGCTGTACTGCTGTCTTTTCTCCAATTCCTTTAACTCCAGGAATATTATCTGATTTATCTCCACAAAGAGCTTTGAAATCGATAATTTGTGAGGGTAAAACGCCCATCTTTTCTTTGACTTGTTCTGCTTCAAATTCCGTAATGCTATTTGTAGAGCGTTTTATGGCATCTGGACTAAAATTCAGAACAGTGATTTCTTTGTCAGAGTCGATCAGTTGAAATAAATCGCGATCGCCAGTTAGAATCTTCACCCTATACCCAGCAGCAGTTACTCGCTGTGCTAAGGTTCCCAAAACATCATCTGCCTCGAAACCAGGGGCAGTAAAAATTGGTAGATTGAAGCCATTCAGTAACTCATGCAGGTTTTCTAAGTCGGGAATGAAGTCTTCTGGCGTTTCTTTGCGATCGGCTTTATAAGTCTCGTCAGCTTCATGACGAAAAGTGGCCTCACCTAAATCAAAAGCGATCGCCATTGCTTGAGGCTGTTGTGTTGCCATTACCTCTAGCAGGCACTTCACAAAACCAAAACATATACTTGTAGGAATCCCTGCTTTAGTACGCAGTCCTCCATCTCGCCCTTTGGCGAAAGCAAAGTATGAACGATAGGCCAGCGAGTGTCCATCTACAAGGATGAACGTGGGGCGTGTTGCAGTTACAGAAGTGAAAGTTTCAGACATAGCCCTATTTTAGCCAGAAGCTTTGTCACATAGTTAGCAATTTAAGATGCTTGTTCAACTTGGTTTTGGCGACAATAGCGCACTTTGTGAGTGCGAAATAATTTATGTATTATTTTAGACATGTCAATGTCTACGCATTTGCAGTTTTAGTACCGAAGCCCAGTACAACCAACTTTTGTCAGGTATACTACCCTAATTAGGTACGTGGGTATCAACATACTAACCAGATAGTAACCAAATCCCCAACTTCTCAGCAGAAATCAGGGATCTATACTCCTGAGCGCTTTATGTTTAATTCGATAGACCTAGCTTACTTCTCAGGAACCAACAAACACTAGCTTAGTATTTCGCCTTCAGACTACCACTATACAAAGCCTCTCTTCCTTAAGAAAACTTTATATGTACCAATCAAGAAGTATATTTTCCACAGGGACTAGAATATAAAAGCTTTACATAAAGTTACGTGTATTTATCAAGCCTACAAGTAAAGTTTCAGAGTTAGAAATAAATTAGTAATCCCGTAATGATTCGTTTTAGAAAAATCTTTCATCATGAAAAAAAAATTATTGAACACTCTTGCCACTGCGACAACTTTGGCAGGAATTGTTGCAACATCTAGCGCAGCTAATGCAGCTTCTCTCTCGTACATTAGTTCCATATATTATGATTTGACAGATATCACTGATGCACCTCTGAGCGTCCAACAATTTGACTCATCTCTAGGCACACTCACAGGTGTGACAATAGGATTTACTGGCGATATCCTGGGAAATGCAGGTTTTGAAAATACGGGTAAAAGCTCGGCTAATATAACAGTAAATCTTGCCAGTCAACTCACCTTAAAACTAAATAATCAGTCTCTGTTTGCGCTCAATCCACAAAATAGCTTCAGTTACGAAGTTGGTCAATTTGACAACAGCATTGATTTTGGTGGTACATCTGGAAAGACTGTTTCTGGACTAACTGCCACACAATCTGGTACTCAGTCTTTCACTAATACCCAATTCTTGCAGTCTTTCATTGGTAATAGCAACATAGACTTTTTGTTCTCAGCTACAGCCAATTCAGTAGTTTCAGGTTCGGGCAACATAGCATCTTATGTTCAAACGCTTGCCAAAGCAAATATCAAAGTAACTTATGACTACGATGATGTTAAATCGATACCTGAACCTTCTGCCACACTTGGAGTTGGTTTAATTGCTGGGCTTTGTCTGTTGTCACAACGCAAAAAAAGCTGGATCAAAGGGTAAAATTCATAGATTTTCTTGAATAAGTGGTTTTTTCCATCTTATCTATCCGTCAGGCTCTTTAATTTAAATTAAAAACCCCAATTCTTGAAAAGTTGGGGTTTTTTGTTAGGATTATTATCCAGAGTTTTGAGAAATTTTTAGCAATATTTAAAAAATACTATAGCAATCTAAAATCGTGTGATTCAGCATCCTCATGTTATAAAAATTAGGTTGACTAGAGAACCCAATTTTTGCTAATGTTCCCCACTCCTGTTAACCTCTTACTGGAACTTAAAATCTAGGAAATTATGCAGAAAGCATCTGCCATCCATTTGGCATCTACCGATCATCAGGCTGCTGCAAAAGACATTAAACTACTAGTTTTGGATATAGATGGCACGATCGCAGGACACTCTAACACCATCAGCACAGGTGTAAAGCAAGCTATTGTTGCAGCGCAAGCAAAAGGAATTCAAGTAGCGATCGCTACAGGTAGAATGTATCGTTCAGCCTTGCGCTTTCATCAAGATATCGGCTCTACCTTACCATTAATGGCTTATCAGGGAGCCTGGATTCAAGACCCGAACACCCAACAAATTCATCGCCATTGGGCTGTTTCCAGGGAAATGGCCCACCAGCTACTCGACTATTTTGAACAGCCTGAGTTGCGATCGCTCCTATCTGTCCACTTTTACATCAACGATCAGCTATATGTCCGTGAAATAACCAGAGAAACCCAAATTTATGCAGAACGTTCTGGTATTACTCCGATTCCCGTTGGTGATTTGCGCCAAACTTTAACAAATGAACCGACAAAAATTCTCGCTTTGTCTGATGACATAGATTTAATCGATCGGTTATTGGGGAATTTGCGCCGCCAATATACACCGACTGAACTTTATCTCACAACATCTGTTGCTACCTTTTTTGAAGCAACTAACGCCTCTGTGAATAAGGGAACTGCTGTGCGTTACCTAGCCGAAGAATTACTTGGATTAGAGATAGCCAACGTTATGGCGATTGGTGATAACTTCAATGATGTAGAAATGCTAGAGTCTGTTGGACTTGGTGTAGCTATGGGCAATGCACCCGAAGGAGTTCAAGCGATCGCGCAGTGGGTAGCTCCTAGTGTAGAGGAAGACGGAGCAGCAGTAGCAATTGAAAAGTTTTTGCTGTAATGAGGACACTTTTTCAAGCCTAAACCCTATAAATCAGAAAGGACACCGACGACTGGCCGTGTTTCGTCTCGGTGCCCTAGCTGGTTCGCTCCTCACACACCTGCTAATGTAGCCGAGGTGATGCATTGAGTCAATAGCTATTATAAAAGTTTTTATTTGTGCCTAAGCGACATTACCGATTTATAACTCCAAGGGCGCAAAAACACCCAACTTTTCCTCTAGTACATATCTTAATACTGACTGAGTAGCCATAAGTAATCCGAGTCTGGCTTGTGCTAACTCTGGTAATGTAACTTTCACCTCACCCCAAATCCGGCAATTAGACCAGAAGTGTTCAAAAGCTTGACTCAAATTCAGCGCTAATTTTTCCCATTTCACAGAACCCTTAATATCAGGGGACTCTATGTTGTCTACTACTTGTATTAACTCGGCAATTAAACGACGCTCACGTGGATGATTTAGTCGTAATGTTTCATCACAGTTGAGCCAAGGTAGAGGGTTAGGAGAAATAACATCCCAAAAACCTTGACTAGTATTTGTAACAGGTTGTTTAAGTTTAATCAATCCCTCTCGGTGAGCCAGCAATACCAGCGAACAGCAACGTGCATGGGTGTGCTGAACAGCAAACAAATTGGGGATTGGGCATTGGGCATTGGGCACAAAAGGCAGAGAGGCAAGGGGCAGGGGGCAAGGGGGAGAATTAAAAATTACCTCTTTCCCCCCTGCTCCCTGCTCCCTGCTCCCCTGCCCTCTTCCCACTTCCATCTCCCCCTCTTCCCCCGAACTCCCGACTGCAAGACTTTGTAACCAAGTCGCTAAGGTCGAGTGAGTCAATTCAAAATGTATCCAGCCAGGGGGAACAATTTGGATGGTAAAAACGTCACCACAAGTCCTTGATAAATTAGATGCGATCGCACTAGCAAGCTCCATAGCTTTTCGATTCTGAGATTTTGACAGTTGCAGAGACACACTTGAGGTATATAAAACTCTATTTACATCTCTATCTTTATGTAGAGGAATTTTTTTATCTTTTATGCATCCATTTTCTACGTTATAAGTATCAATGCTTAGGGATTTTATTAAATAACTGTACAATAACCGCTTGATTGACTTATATTTGCTAACTGGTAATTTATAATGCACGTAATATTATTTAAACAGCCATGTAAGATATATTTGTTACTTTTCTGTCATCTATCTTGCGGTATAAATTTAATTTAGATGAAGAAAAATGAGAAGAGGATAAAATTTGATGAATAATCGATGAATAGTAAGTAAACTTTACTACCATCATTGTACAGTAGGAAGTATAACAAAAGAGTAGAGAGTAATTTGCTTTCTATTCTTTGGATTGGCTGGCGCTGTTAGGCGTTAAGCCTGCCTCGTCAACACAAAGACACTCCTTGCACCTTTTGATCACGTCTTTGTCTTCAGCCGAACGCTCTTTGTTACCTATGCAATCTCCATCCTCCTTTTCTGAGGCATCACGGCCTTTTTTAACTTGGCAACGAATTCTTGACTGGGCTCAAGAACACTATCGATGCCGTACCTTTAGCAAAGATGAGCGCATTCCAGCCCGGCCTGGATTGCTATATTTGGTGCAAAGGGGTGCGATCCGCATGGTAGGAACTGCCCAAGTTAGTGCAACAGCTAGTCAGCTAACGTCTCGACGAATCAACAGAACCCCAGAAGAAGCGTTCTTGGGTTTTGTGGGAGCGGGACAGCCATTTGAAATTGTTGCTCAGTCGCCATTTACACTCCAGGCTTACGCCCATGTTGACCAAACTGCGGTGCTGTGGATGTACTGGCATGACCTAGACAACTGGCCTCACTTCCGTCGTGAAGTTATGGATGCCTTTAGGTATCAGCACCAGCGTAAGCTGCTGTGGCTGAGTGCCTTGGGACAACGCCGTACAATTGATCGACTCTTAGGATTTCTCACATTGTTAATTGAGGAATATGGAGAGCCAGCAATGAGCGACACCGATCCTGATGTGATTCGCGGCTATTGTCTGCCTTTCCCCCTCACCCATGCCCAAATTGGTAGCGCGATTGGTTCGACCCGTGTCACCGTCACCCGCTTGATGGGTAAGCTGCGTCAACGCGGCTTAATCCTCACCCAAGGGGATAATTTAATTTGTTTGCCAGCAGAATCGATTAATAGAGCTGGTTAAGCAGAGTTCAGAGCGGCGATTTCCGCCACTCTGCCTGAGTGTAATCCCAGGTGTCAGCGAATTTTGACAAATCCAGCTTGGGTAATCAGTTCCTGTCCCTGCTCAGTCAGCAGTAAGTTGGCGTAAGCGACACCTGCTTGCTGCTCAGTCTGACCATTCTGTTTGACCACCACAAACAGATTGCGGGTAATCGGGTATTTTCCTGATTGGAAAGCCTCAATATTCAATTTGTTCCGTTTACCAGGACATTCAGACGGGAGGACAAATGTTTCTTGGTAAGGAGCAATATATTGCCCTTGTGTTCGCCCCAACGGTAAGGGTTTGATTGAACATTGAGGAATCACCTCTGGGGCAGAAGCGTAGTAGATACCACCAGAACTACCAGCCAATTTTTGCAAGGCTTGGGTGGTTGTGGAGATAAATTCCACATTGGGGCTAAAAGCTTGACCACCCAAGATGTCTTGGACAAAAAGTTCTACAGTACCGCCATCAGCAATGCGGCGAGAATAGGGCTTAATCGGAATATTGGGGCCACCCACCTGGCTCCAATTATTGATTTTGCCTGTGTAAATTGACTTTAATTGATCTACAGTCAGTCCTGAGATTTTGAGGTTGGGATTAACTGCGACTGCTAAACCATCGATAGCTACAGGAATTTGTTTCAAACTGAATCCACGCTGCTGGGCGCGGCTTAATTCCTGATCGAGAACTGGTCGGGAAGACTGGGCAAAGGCTAGTTGACCGTCTATCAGTGACTGGATGCCAGTACCAGTACCAGGAGATGCATTACTGGGTTCTACATAACGCAGCCGAAATTCTGGTCGCGCCGCTTGAATTGGTGAATCAACTACCAAGCGAATCGGTGCCCAAGATGTACTGCCTCCATAATTGAATAATCCTGTAGGAACATCTTGTATTGAGGCAAAAGTCTTGCCACTAGGTTGTTCTGATACAGCTTGTGGTGTTTTGGTGCTACCAGAATTAATTGCATTTAGGTCAACACCAGACTTTCTACTAAACCACCAAAAACCGCCAGCTATTAACCCGGCTGTGATTAGGATGGATAAAACAAGAATAGTTGTTTCATTTTTTTGAGACATAGTAAATTACCCGCACGTCCATTCAATATAAGTGCTTAACTTAATAGGTGCTTGCTACTTGAGATTGTATTTGGAGGACGGGTATTTTGTTAGTGAATTCTGACAAATCCTAACTTCCGAATTACTTACGATTTTAGATATAGTAAATTTCCTTTGAATTATTTGTTACTTTTGCACAAGGTATAAATTGTTAGTTAGCACTAATATTTTTCCCTATAAAGCTCAATTTCTCATCTTGAGAGCTTTTTTAGGTTAACTATTGGTTAATTTTTAATTTTTTATTGCTGATTAACGCACTGGCTCAAAGTCATAACCAGTGCGAGAGCGGGAACCAGGAACGATTTTTACAAGTTGGACTGGCGCATTGCGATCGCCTGATGCTAAAAACCGAATTGTACCAGAAGCGCCGGTGGCAGAGAAGTCAGAGGAAAAGAGTGCTTGTTGGACTCCAGAACGTGTGGGATTGCGTTTTAATGCCGTAATCAAAGCCACAGTAGCATCATAGCTGAGAGCGCTTCGCCAACTCACATCACCACCCCATAGCTGCCGAGATTTCTGGGGGAAATCTGACTTGCGATCGCCATCAATATGCCAGGGAACTGCTACTACCATCCCCACAGCTTGTTCTCTACCAATCTCTAAAGTTTTGGCGGTATAAACATCATCTCCTGCCAGCAGAGTTAACCGTTTCTGATTAATCTGAATTACTTGCAGCGCTTTATCGAGAGTTGCTGTATTAGCAGCTAACATCAGCACTTCTGCACCTTGTTTAGTTGCTTCTTCTATACTTTTAGCCGCACTAAAATCTGCCTTGGATAAGTCAAATTCGCTGGATACTTGTCCACCTTCTAAAGAAACAGATGAAACAAATTCAGACTTTAAAGACTGGCTATAGTTACTCTGAGAATTAAAGAAAACCACTGCATTTTTTTTCTGCAAAGTTCTCACCATATAGTTGGCTAAACTTCTCGCAGCCATAAAATCACTGGGAACTGTGCGAAAAACGTAGCGGCTAAAGTTAGAAATTTTGACAGATGTACTGGTAGGGGAAATAGCTACAAGTTGTCCAGAAGTATAAATAGTACCTGCGGCTAAAGTAGAATCGCTAGTGATGGGCCCAACTACACCTAATACTTCTGAATTGCTGACTAGGCTAGAAGCGATTTGCTTTGCTATTTCTGGATTGTCGTCGTCGTTAGCTATACCTACCCTCAACAGTACTCCTTTAGCTCCCCCAGAGGTATTAATTTCATTTTGGGCTTGAGCGATGCCACGTAAAATTTCTAAAGACGCATTGGGGTCAGTGCCTATTGCTACGGAAGCCACAATGGTGTAACTCTTGGAAGAGCCAATGCGGGCGTTATTAAGAAAGATCAGTGCTTCTGGATCGTTACGGTTGAGTTTTAGGGAATCTGTGAAATTAGCGATCGCTTTATCATAACTTTTAGCAGCGATCGCCTGGATTCCTTCTTTTTTTGCAGCAGAAACCGCACCTGGAGTCAAAGTTTTGTCTCCAAAACTAATCCGATCTTGTAGGGATGGATTTTTGCCTGCTTCTGAACCTGGAATGATGGTATTACTTATTTTGGCTCCAGAGCCATTAGTAAACCACCACACACCTCCGCCAACTATTCCAACTGTCAGCAACAGAGCCAAGGCTAAAACTGCGGTTTCATTCTTTTGTGACATGAACAAATTTTAATAAAATAAAAATGTTTATTATTTGGCTAAATCTAACTCATTTGATCATTTAATTCTGACAAATCCAGCCTTTTCGATCAGGTCTTGACTCTGAGGTGTCAACAGCCAGTTTGCATAAGCTTCGCCAGCTTGCTGATCTGCTTGGCCATTCTGTTTAATAATTACAAATAAATTGCGAGTAATTGCATAGTCTCCGCTACGAAATGCCTGACTATTCAATTGATTACGTTTACTGGGACATTGAGATGGAGGTACAAACGGTTGTTGGTAAGGAGGCACTAATTGACTGCTTGTGCGTCCCAGTGGTATGGATTTAATAATACACTGAGGTACAACCTCTGGGGCAGAAGCATAGTAAATTCCCCCAGGATTTGCAGCTACTTTTCGTACTGCCTCAGTGGTCGTGTCAACGTAATTAACATTGGCACCAAACTTTTCTTTATTTAGAACATTTTCGACAAAGAATTCTACTGTACCCCCAGTTTCTTCATTACGAGAGTAAACTTTAATGGGTAAATTTGGCCCACCTACCTGTTGCCAATTAGTAATTTTGCCCGTGTAGATGTCTTTGAGTTGAGCCACAGTTAAACCAGGGATGTTGAGATCGTGGTTGACAGCGATCGCAATTCCATCAATCGCCACTGGAATTTCTTTCAAACTAAATCCTTTTTGTTGAGCTTCGGCATTTTCTTCAGCCTTTACTGAACGAGAAGATTGAGAAAAAGCTAGTTGATTGTCTATCAACATCCGAATACCAGTTCCAGATCCTGCATTACCTGATGGAGGTTGAGTGTAACGTAAAATAAACCGAGGGCACTGGCTTTCTAGTACGGAGTCTACGTCTTTACGAATGGGTGCCCAAGTTGTGCTACCACCATAGTTGAATGTCCCTTCTAAGAGGTTGGGCACGTTACATTTACTACTGATAAACTGGTTTATCGGATTATCTGTGTTGTTAGTCCCCGAAGATTTAGCAGCAGTTCCATTTAGCTGTGCCCACCGTTCCATAAAAAACCATAAGCCACTAAAGATTAAGCCAATGGTGATAACAGCAGCTAAGAAAAGACTAAGTGTTTCGTTTTTCTGAGACATTATGTGACTATTAGCACCAAAAGCTTTTTAAAGGATGAGAGATAATAATTTGTAAATAAGCCGAAATATGGCTGTCAGTGAAATGGCTACCAATGCTGCTGCAACTGATAAAATGACCACTGCCTGAATGCCAATACCCCCTTGTAAAAAGGGAATAAAAAAAATAATCGCAAAAGTAATTGTCGGAATAATTAATAAATCGAACTTTTCAATCCAGCGTCTGGTTTGGGCAAATACCAGTATCCCCAAAATTACACATGCAACGCTTAAAGTAACTATTGGTGATTGTACTAGACTGAAGAGGGCGATCGCTATCAATGCCCCCTCAAATCCACTAAATGCCGCTCCACCCAACAATTCCACTGTAGAAAACGCTGGTTGAGTTGGTAAAGCCTGGGAGACGACGGGATTAGAACTTTTAGGTGATTGTGGTGGAAGTGTTACAGAAGGTGAATTAAGCTGTGTAGCGGCTAGAGGCTGCGAGTAAAGTGTATTTAGAACTTCCTGCGCCGATTGAAAGCGCTGATTAGCAGCAGGTAACAGCATCTTATCTAAAATGTCAGCAAGGCGAGGATTGACATTTACTTGCTCCCGCCATTTCCACTGGTTGCTATAGGCATCAAATAGTTGAATTGCTTCTTGATTTGTTAATAAGGTAATAATAGTTACAGCTAAAGCGTATAAGTCTGTACATGGGAATACTTGCCCCCCAGACATCTGTTCAGGTGGTGCAAATCCCATAGAATAAATTCCTGTGGAAGAAGCAGCTCCTAGTGCAACATTTGTTACTTGCTTAACTGCGCCAAAATCTAAGAGGAAAAGTTTCCCATCACAACGGCGCATGATGTTAGAAGGTTTAATATCTCTGTGGATAATGCCTCGCTCGTGGACAAACTTTAGCACCTTCAGAATTTCTTGCAGCACCTCTAAGACTTGGTGTTCAGAAAATTTGCCCTGTTGAACTAATTCTTCTTCTAAATTTTGCCCATCAATATATTCTTGTACTAAGTAAAAAAATTGATCTTCCTGTCCTGATTGCGAACTATTAACTATCACTGGGAAGAAGGCAAACAGGTCAGGAATTTGTTCGTGATCGTTACCAAGTTGTGCTAGAACGTCTGCCTCTCTCTCAAACATTATCTGTGCTTGTTGCAGTTGAGTTGAGGTTAAATTACCCACTGGTTGAAACTGCTTAACCACGCATTGACGCATTCCTGGGATGCGGCGATCGCGTGCCAAAAATGCTGCTCCAAATCCACCCCTTCCCAGCAACTTCGTGGGTACATATCGACCATCTAACAGCAGTGGCATACCACACGTAGTACAGTATTTTTGCTGCGTTGTTTTTAGGGTTGTAATATCATCTAAATCAGCAAAATAGTTTTGTGGGCGTGGACAACGTGGACGAGTACAGTAAACTTCCATTTTCGTGATTAGTCATTAGTCATTGGTCATTTACAAAAAACAAAGGACTAATAACCTTAACTAATTTTAGATTTTAGATTTTAGATTTTGGAGTTAAGGAAAAATTTCCCATCCAAAATCTAAAATATTGGCTTTATACCCTTGAATTAATTCGTGGAGATGAATCAAATAATTTCATGATCTCAAGCTCCACTTTTACTATGGGATCAATCCAAAATCTTAAATTTAAAATCCAAAATTGTGTTACCAGATTTTAGTCTTCGCCAGAGGAGGCGGGTATTGCTATATCCAATGTAGTTACCACGATGTTTTTTTGTGTAAATTTTAACACATCTTGACTCCATCCAGGGTTAGCAAACTGGGGCAAAATTTCTTGACTAAAGGCTTCTGCGGCCTTGGATCTATAGCGATTAGGATTAAAAATCAACCATAGCGTCCGTTTGACGACTACCCCTTCAATAGGGGTACGGTGCAGAACACCCATTTGTAACTCTTTAGCGATCGCACTTGTTGAAACAAAAGCAGCCCCTAAACCAGATTGCACGGCATTCTTAATTGCTTCAATGGAATTTAGTTCCATTTCAACCTTAAAACGTCTGGTATCAATTTCACAGCGTCCTAGCACTTGGTCAATCACTTTGCGGATGGTCGATTGAGAATCTAGGGCAATGAATTGTAATTTATATAGGTCTTCTTTTTGGATTGTTTCAAGTTTAGCAAAGGGGTGAAAGACAGGTAAAATCAGCGCTAGTTCATCTTCTGCGTAAGAAAGAACTTCCAAAGATTCTGATAGTTCACCAGGAATTTCACCGCCGATGATTGCCAGATCAACTTGTCCATTAGCGACACTCCAAGCAGTCCGCCGGGTAGAGTGGACGTGTAATTGCACTGCCACATCTGGATATTTTTGTCGGAACATTCCGATCATTCTAGGCAAAAGATAAGTGCCGGTGGTTTGAGAAGCACCGACAATTAACGTACCGCCTTGGAGATTTTGTAAATCCTCAATGGCGCGGCAGGTTTCTTGACACAGACTGAGGATTTTTTCACCGTAATTTAGGAGTAGATGTCCTGCTTCAGTTAATTGGGCACGTCGTCCTCCACGGTCGAATAAAGGGACATCTAGCTGCCGTTCAAGATTTTGGACTTGTAAGCTGACGGCAGGCTGGGAGACATAAAGACTATCGGCGGCACGCTTGAAGCTTCCTTCTTGTGCGATCGCTTTTAAAATCCGTAACTGATCTAAAGTGAAAGGAAGGTCAGACATAAGGCTCAACCCACAAACATTGAAAGGAGCGGATGCACACAACAAATAAACTTTGGCAGCAATCAGCCGCGTATGATTTGTTGCATATTAAACTTGAAGACTTGACTCGAAAAGGACAGTAGCACAACATCTTGACTAAAGTCTCCTTTGGAATACTTTGTGGTATTGGTTGTACTGAATTCAATTTTCTTTAAATTACTTCACCCGTCTATATGCTGCTGATTTCTTGGTTGACACCCAGTCATTTTGTCATACTGGGGTTACAAATAGTTTTTGCGATCGCTCACAGTGGAGGCGCTGCTTTGCGTCCTTGGGCAGAAAAGTATATTGGCCCAAGGCTTTATCGCATTTTGTTTGCATTAGTCAGCCTCCCGTTGGCTGTGATATTAATTATTTACTTTTTTGGGCACCGCTATGATGGTTTGCAACTTTGGCAGGTACAAGGAGTGCCAGGAGTACGAGAATTTGTTTGGCTGCTGTCAGCAATCTCGTTTTTGTTTTTATATCCTGCTACCTTCAATCTACTAGAAATTGCTGCCATTCAAAAGCCCCAAGTTCATCTCTACGAAACAGGAATTATTCGAATTACCCGTCATCCCCAGATGGTGGGACAAATAATCTGGTGTGTTGCCCATACTCTCTGGCTGGGTACTACCTTTACCCTGGTAACTTCCATTGGATTGGTGTTGCATCACTTGTTTGGGGTTTGGCACGGGGATCGCCGTTTGAGCGATCGCTATGGGGAAGCCTTTGAAATTGCCAAACAACGGACTTCAATTATTCCCTTTAAGGCAATTATTGACGGCCGTCAATCTATCTTATGGCAGGAATTTCTCCGCCCTTCCTATTTGGGAGTTGCTATTTTTATCGCTTTGCTTTGGTGGTCGCACCCTCTGTTGATGGAAGCAACTGGTAGAATAAAATGGGAAATTTAAGCGATCCCCAGTGTCAGCAGAAAATCCCAAATAGATTAGAATTTCCGCTTATCAATTACCCCGAATCAATGTAGGATAAATTCAAACATCTATCAGTGGGGGTGCGTTTAGTCAGCTTAAGATTTTATATTGGTAGTTGAAGACCCGTTGTCTTTCCTTGGGAGTCAGTAGCAGATTCAGTCAAATCCCAGGCGGACAAAGCAATCAGGAGTCTAACATCCGAAAAAGCCACAGTGAGAGTCGCAGTGGCTTTTTACGTCAGAGACACATCAACACACTGAATTTTTGCCCAATTATTCTGTGTCCTGAGATTTGGTTCCTGAAAGCATCTATCGGCAGTTACTGACTTACCAATCCTTCACTTCAGTATTGATAGGTAGTTTGATATAAAAACCTTATAATCCAAGAGGCGTCATGGTGTTGTCGGTTAGTGAACGGACATTTACTCAAGAAGTTTTAGAATCACCTATTCCTGTTTTAGTTAACTTTGAAGCACCTTGGTGTGGCTTGTGTCGGATTATACACCCACTGTTGTTGCAATTTCAAGCCCAATGTGGGGACGAAATTAAATTAGTTGGGGTTAACGCCGATCAAAATTTTAAATTGTCTACTACTTATAAGCTAAAGTCACTGCCAACTTTACTACTGATTCAAAATGGCACTGTTCGCCATCGCTTGGAAGGCTTTCGCGGCAGAGAAGATTTACGTCTAGCTTTAGAAGACATTAAAGCCAGCTACAGCAATTACGCGAAAATCTACAAGAGTCCAAAAACAGTGGACTTAGAGTGTCGGTCAGCTTGATGAATATTGGGAATAGGGCATGGGGCATAGGGCATGGGGCATTGGACAAATGACTAATGACCAATGACTAATGACTAATGACTAATGACCAAATCTAAAACCATGCTTAACACCCCACCCAATCAGTCTTGGGTGGGTTATTTTATCCTAAAGGGTGTGTGTCACAATTATTAACAGTTTCGACACGCTAAATCAAGAATTCTAAAAGTAGGCGTCAGTGATGGAAGTAATCTATCAGTATGCCTGGCTGATTCCGGTGTTCCCTCTTTTTGGGGCAATGCTGGTCGGTCTAGGGTTAATCTCGTTGAATCAGGTGACAAACCGCCTACGGCAGCTTAACGCTGTGGTGATTATCTCCATGATGGCAGCAGCTATGGGGCTGTCGTTTGCCTTGTTATGGAGTCAAATTCAAGGACATGCGCCTTATCTCCGCACCTTTGAGTGGGCGGCAGCAGGTAATTTTCACCTGAGCATGGGCTACACTATTGACCACCTGACAGCCCTAATGCTGGTGATTGTCACAACAGTAGCCTGTTTAGTCATGGTTTACACCGATGGCTACATGGCTCACGATCCCGGCTACGTGAGGTTTTACGCCTATCTCAGTTTGTTTGGCTCCTCAATGTTAGGTCTGGTGATCAGCCCCAACCTAGTACAGATTTATATATTCTGGGAACTTGTGGGGATGTGTTCCTACTTGCTGGTCGGCTTTTGGTACGATCGCAAGTCAGCAGCAGATGCCGCTCAAAAAGCGTTTGTTACCAACCGTGTCGGCGACTTCGGTCTCTTACTCGGCATTCTGGGGCTGTTCTGGGCAACAGGAAGCTTTGATTTTAATATCATGGGCGATCGCCTCGCTCAACTCGTAGAATCAGGTTCGATCAGCAACTTCCTCGCTGTCCTGTTGGCGATTTTAGTTTTCTTAGGACCAGTAGCGAAATCAGCCCAATTCCCCCTCCATGTCTGGTTGCCAGATGCAATGGAAGGTCCCACCCCCATTTCTGCCTTGATTCACGCGGCAACAATGGTGGCGGCTGGTGTTTTCCTCATTGCCCGGATGTACCCAGTATTTGAACACGTTCCAGCCGCAATGAACGTCATTGCCTATACTGGGGCGTTTACGGCGTTTTTGGGGGCAACCATTGCCATTACCCAAAACGACATCAAAAAGGGCTTGGCTTATTCCACCATTTCCCAACTTGGTTACATGGTGATGGCAATGGGAATAGGTTCCTACAGTGCTGGATTATTCCACCTAATGACCCACGCCTATTTCAAGGCGATGCTGTTCTTGGGTTCAGGTTCAGTAATTCACGGTATGGAAGGTGTTGTCGGTCACGACCCGGCCTTAGCGCAAGATATGCGGCTGATGGGTGGACTGCGGAAATATATGCCCATCACCTCAATTACCTTTTTGATTGGTTGCTTGGCAATTTCTGGTATTCCGCCTTTTGCTGGTTTCTGGTCAAAAGATGAAATTCTAGGGAAAGCTTTTGAGGCTAATCCATTCCTCTGGTTGATTGGCTGGCTAACTGCCGGAATTACTGCTTTCTATATGTTTAGAATGTATTTCATGACATTTGAAGGCAAATTCCGGGGTACTGACGAGAAAATCAAGGAAAAACTCAAGAAAGCTGCGGCCACAATTGTCCTGGAATTAGAGTCAGAAGAACTAGCCCCGAATTTTGGGCCTGGGGCGATGAAGAAAGGAGAATTGGCGGCAACCAGTCAGCAGCATGATTCCCATGACTCCCACGGGCATCACAGCAACTCCCCCCACGAATCGCCGTGGACGATGACCCTGCCGTTGGCACTGTTGGCTGTGCCTTCTATTTTGATTGGTTTGGTGGGAACTCCCTACGCCAATTATTTTGAAGAGTTTATCTTTCCTCCTAGCGAAACCCTCTCCGAAGTTATAGAAAAGGCTTCCGAGTTCAATCCGACGGAATTCTACATCATGGCAGGTGCCTCAGTCGGAATTTCTTTGATTGCGATTACCCTGGCTTCGCTGATGTATTTGCGCCGTAAAATTGACCCGGCTGCGATCGCTGCTCAAATCAAACCACTTTATGAGTTATCCCTCAACAAGTGGTACTTTGATGACATTTACCATCGGGTTTTTGTCCTCGGCTTGCGTCGCCTAGCTAGACAAGTTATGGAAGTTGACTTCCGCGTTGTCGATGGTGCTGTTAACCTCACAGGCTTTTTCACCCTTGTTAGCGGTGAAGGTCTGAAGTACCTAGAAAACGGTCGCGCTCAATTCTATGCCTTGATTGTATTTGGGGCAGTTTTGGGCTTAGTGATTGTCTTTGGTGTCACCTGATTTTCATAGGGGTGGGCGACTGTCCGCCCCTAAGTTTTTTAAGAGTCTAAATTAGACTCTTTTTTTGGCGGATAGTTCAGTAATTCGATAGTTTAGAAAAAGGCAGCGAATAGGCACATGACAAAGAAGAAATACATTTATTGGCAAGATGATGATATGTGGTTAGGTTATCTGGAAGAATATCCTGACTATTGGACTCAAGGTGAAACCGAAGAGAAGCTAAAAGAAAATCTACTCGATATTTACAGTGAATTAACAAATGGAAATATCCAAAATATTCGTAGAGTTGCAGAACTTGAAGTTTCATGAAACGAAGAGATTTAATCAGTAAGCTTGAAGAAATGGGTTGTATCTTCGTTCGTCATGGTGGCAAACATTATTGGTATCAAAATCCAATCACAAAAATTTCTCAAGCTGTTCCCAGACATAGAGAAATCAAAGAGTAACCTGCAAAACATATTATTAAGATGCTTAGTGATGAAGCTTGCTAACACTAAGTTAGAGCCGATCTTTGAAAGCGTCCGACGGGCGGTGCGTAACTCCTATGAATGGAAGAAACAAGTAAAATCCTCTTCCATCCTGACTTGAAAATCAAACTTTGGCTGATAATCAGCAATTAAATATTAAAGTTTTCTTTTGATATCATCTGGTGGTTCAAAAAAAAGATCAAAACCTCCGTTGGGAATAGTTTGACGCAAAAATCTTAAATGGTCGTCTGCATCTTGGCGGTTAGCAAAACGGGCGATGGTGTGAGATTGGGTAATAACTACAGTCAGTTGGTAAAGATTAGTGAAATTGGAGAAAGGCATGAAGTTATTGCTATGGGAGACAGACTACACAGTAGATAAATGATATGCGATCGCGCTTTATCTATGTATGGCTATGTCTTTTTAATTGCATCTTCAATCTCTTCTAAGCTCACATCCGCCTGATCAGATTTTGCATAGATGAGTAGAAGTAAGACGCATTCAGGTGAGATAACCTGATAAATCACCCTATATCCACCACTTTTGCCCGTCGGGATATCACTGTTTTTTGCTCTAACTTTAAAAACAGTCAAGTCTATCCCAGAGATTTGATCGCCGATAAAATTCCCAGCCTCTAGCTGATCGATAATGGGTTGAATGTCAATTTGAATTTGGCGATAACGTTTAGTCAGAGTTTTGAGACGGCGCTTAAAGGGAGGTGTAAAGCGAACTTCTGGCATAAATCTAGGCTTCGATATCGTCCCAAAGCTCTGAAACTGGCAAAGTTTGTCCTACTGCTGCTTGTCGCACAGACTCTTGCAAATCGGCTAATATTTGTGCTTTTGGCTCTTGTTCATCAATCCAAGCTAAACCACTGACGTTATCAGAATTTATGGAACTTATAAGCTGTTGCCAAAGTTCTACAGGGACGAGTACATCTGTTGTTTCTCCATTTACGTTGGTCACATAACGAATCTGACTTTCAATTTGTGCGATTATCATAGTGTTATTTCTCCTGTGATGCTTTTTTGTACCGAATCAACACTAAACAGCATCTTGTATTTTTAGAGATGTGGTAGGCTACGCGTAGACGCAAAGCGGCTTGTCGTAGACATCACACCGCTTAAATTCTAGTTTACCAACTTTTTTAGGGTAAATTTTTGACTTGACTGGGAGTATCACAACCTACATTCCGCACGCCCAAAGGTCAAAAGAGACTCCCAACAGAAGAAACGGGGGATTGCCAATTTAATTAAATCAACCTAACGAGGAAGACGAAATCCCCAAAAAGCTGTTACTTAATAACTAGTGACTTTTTGCCAAACATGATTTTGATAGCAGACGAATTGTGATGAATATAGCTAATTTTCCGTGGCTGACGACGATTATTCTGTTTCCGATAGCCGCGTCGCTACTTCTTCCCGTCATTCCTGATAAAGAAGGCAAAACAGTGCGCTGGTACTCCCTTATCGTGGGGCTGATAGATTTTGCACTAATTGTTTATGCTTTTTATACTGGGTATGATTTCTCCAATCCAGATTTGCAGTTGGTGGAAAGTTACCCCTGGGTACCACAAATGGGTTTGAATTGGTCAGTAGGGGCAGATGGTTTATCTATGCCCCTAATTATTTTGACTGGATTCATTACCACGCTGGCGATTTTAGCAGCTTGGCCTGTCACCTTCAAGCCCAAGCTATTTTACTTCTTGATTTTGGCGATGTATGGCGGTCAGATTGCCGTGTTCGCCGTCCAGGATATGCTGTTATTTTTCCTGGTGTGGGAACTGGAACTAGTACCGATATACTTCCTGCTATCGATTTGGGGAGGTAAAAGGCGGCAATATGCAGCGACCAAATTCATTTTATACACTGCTGGCGGTTCGCTGTTTATTTTGCTGTCTGCCCTGACAATGGGATTTTACGGCGATACGGTGACGTTCGACATGAGAGCGATCGCCTTAAAAGATTTCGCCCTGAATTTCCAACTAGCCCTCTATGCTGGCTTCCTAATTGCCTACGCCGTCAAGTTGCCGATTATTCCTTTGCACACGTGGCTACCTGATGCCCACGGTGAAGCAACAGCCCCTGTACACATGTTATTAGCAGGTATTCTCCTGAAAATGGGCGGTTACGCCTTAGTTCGGATGAATGCTCAAATGCTCCCCGATGCCCACGCTTATTTTGCACCAGTGTTGGTGGTTTTGGGGGTAGTTAATATCATCTACGCTGCCTTGACATCCTTTGCCCAGCGCAACCTAAAGCGAAAAATTGCCTACTCCTCAATTTCTCACATGGGCTTTGTGATGATTGGTATTGCCTCCTTCACCGATTTGGGATTGAGTGGCGCAGTATTGCAAATGGTTTCCCACGGGTTAATTGGGGCGAGTTTGTTCTTCCTGGTTGGCGCAACTTACGATCGCACCCACACTCTAATGTTGGATGAAATGGGCGGTGTAGCGAAGAGAATGCCGAAGATTTTCGCTATGTTCACCACCTGTTCGATGGCTTCTTTGGCATTGCCAGGGATGAGCGGTTTCGTAGCAGAATTGATGGTATTTGTTGGCTTTGCTACTAGCGATGCTTATAGCTCTACCTTCAAAGTCATTGTGGTGTTCTTGATGGCAGTTGGAGTGATTTTAACTCCGATTTATCTGTTGTCGATGTTGCGAGAAATTTTCTATGGAGAAGAGAACAAGGAATTAGTTTCTCACCAAGCTTTGATAGATGCCGAACCCCGTGAAGTATTTATCATTGCCTGTTTGTTAATTCCAATTATTGGTATTGGTTTCTATCCAAAATTGCTGACTCAAATGTATGACGCGACAACTGTACAATTGACAGCAAGATTGCGTGATTCCGTGCCGACATTAGCACAGCAAAAAGAAGAAACGCTAAAAGTTTCTTTGAGTGCGCCGGAAATTGGTAATTAAGTTGCGATCGCTAGTTTAGTTTTAATATTGATTGCTTTGAGGGCAGGTTTTATACTTGCCCTTTTTGTTACTCATTCGTAACTTTTTATGGGCAAGGTAAAAACTAAATCATTGAACTGATTTAAAAAATCCTGTATAGGGCAATACAGTTCAGTTAAGCCTCGAAATCATTTGTAGAGACGTTGCATTGCAACGTCTCTACAGACCTAAAATCAGTACCAAAAATCCTTAACTGAACCGTATTGCTGTATAGGGTTAAGTGAATTTTTATAAAAATAGATTTTAAGCTGATTGATTTGTTTGCAACCACTTAAGCAAATCTTCCATACCAGTAAAATCTAACAAAGCTTCGCCAAGGGTTTCTAATTGATTTAAAGAAAGAGATTGGATGCGTTCTTGCAATTCTGGTGATAATTCTCCCACTCGTCTTTGTAGTAACCTTAAAATAAGTCGTTGTTCACCTTCTTGTTCCCCACGCTCGTAGCCAATGCGCTCACCTGTAGTTACATATCTCATAGTTCGCTCCTGCTCAAATTGTTTAAACTCTTCCCAAAACTGATTTTCTAATGCCTTTGGTAATATCATAACCCAATCGATAAATCTATACAGGTTGCGAATATCCTGCTCTTCTAAACCTAAATCATAGAGCCTACGAATCAAGCTAAATTTCCATATTTTGCGTTGTTCTGGTGATGAGCGTGTCTGTTGTGTTTTCAAATGCGCCATGACAACGGTTGCAAATGGATTATCGCTATTTTCTAACTCGTGAAAGCGATTTTCGTAATCCAAAAGTTTAATACTGCCAAACTCAAAGTTTAAGCGAGTATTGGGGTAATTGTAACTGTAATTACTTGGTCGCCATTCGCGGTTTGGATCGCAGAGAATTGCAAGGCTTATTGCTGGGCGATCAAAGCGGTCAAATATACGAAAGTTGTAGGTAAACATCCGCTTACTAAAGTTATCTTCTTTTTGTGCTTGAATTTCAATATGGACTAATAACCAAAGTTCTTCCCCTTGGATTTGCCAAACTTTGACTAATTGATCGGCATATCTTTTACCTTGTTCGGCTTCACGAGCTATTTGTTGGAATTCTTTATCTAGAAATTCGTAGGGACGTTCCCAATCAATTAATGCAGAAGTTTCTGGAAAAAAGAAATGCATTGCTTGGGGAAAATAAGCTTCTATAATTTCTTTCCAAGGGCTATCAAAATCAGCGCGGTCGTTAACATTAGTCATGTCATTTGCCTAGAGTGGCATCAAATTCTGGATAGAGTAGCAGTACTTGTAGTAGCTAGTGTAATACTTTGAGAAATCGGAATCTCAACCCAAAATTCTGCTCCCTGTCCTGGTTCCGAAATACACCAGATAGCTCCATTGTGTTTTTCTGCGACAATCTGAGCGCTAATTGCCAATCCTAATCCTGTGCCTTTACCTGCGGGTTTTGTGGTAAAGAAAGGGTCAAATAATCGTTGCTTAACTGGTGGGGTTATGCCAGCACCATTATCTGCAATTTGTATAGTTATACGATCTGGGTTGCGTAACTGAGTACGAATTACAATTTGGCTGGGGTTCGCTTCTATGTCTTCAAGAGTTCGCTGACTGTTATAACTATCTAGGGCATCAATGGCATTACTGATGAGATTCATAAATACCTGATTGAGTTGTCCAGCATAGCAATCTACTAAAGGGATATCACCATATTCTTTTACTATTTCAATTCCGGTATTTCCAGACGTTTGTTTGAGGCGATTTTGTAAAATCAGTAGGGTGCTATCAATACCTTCGTGAATGTTGACAGGCTTCATATCCGCTTCATCAAGTCGAGAAAAATTCCGCAAGGATAGAACTATTTCACGAATGCGATTAGCTCCCATTTTCATTGAAGTTAGGATTTTAGGTAGATCCTCAGCTATAAAGTCAAGGTCGATCGCTTCTATATAAGCTTGTACTTCATCTGTTGGATTAGCATAGGACTTTTGATAGAGTTCTACCAGTTCCAATAAGCCCAGCGTATATTCATTTACATGGGTCAGATTACCGTAGATAAAGTTAACTGGGTTATTGATTTCGTGAGCTACCCCAGCTACTAATTGACCTAAACTCGACATTTTTTCAGTTTGAATTAGTTGAGCTTGGGTCTGTTTGAGATTGTGCAGTACGTGGTTGAGTTGTTCTGCTTGAGTAGTTGCAGCAGCAGTCGCAGCGCGGCTTTGATTATACAATTGGGCTTGGTCAATGGCGATCGCTAACTGGTCAGCTACGCCTCGAATTAGTTCCACCTCTTCATCACTCCAAGAACGCAGCGCCCTACTATGTTCGCAGACAATCACACCCAAGCGACCCGACTGAGTTTGAACCGAAACTGTTAGGAGAGACTTAAAACCCAATGTCACCAGTAAATTCCGATTTTTGAAATCAAGCCAGGGATCTGTCGCAATGTCATCAAAGCAAAGCAAATTCCCTTGCAGAATAGCCTCACTCAGTGCTTCCACATTCTGGATAGGAGAACAGCCTAAAGGTTCTGGCAAGTCGGAAGCCCAAGCTTGTTGACTGAGTTCAAAACTAGTAGATTCATCTTCTTGATGACACCAAAAAAACTGGCATCGATCAATCTGTAGCAGTTCCCGAACTTCAACAACTACTGTACTCAAAATCGTATTTAGATCCAGCGAGTTGCGAATCTGACTAGATAAACGAGTTTTAAGAATTTTTTCCCGTTCAACTAGCTTTCGTAACTGAGCTTCCGACTGCTTTAACTCTAGCTGGGCCATCTGACGATTGACACTAGCTTTTGCTAGTAGCCAAGAACCAATACCAATGAGTCCTACTAACCCAGCATATAGAAGTAGCAATTGGCTCAAAAATCGGTTTGATTTGGCCATCAACATCTCTGGCGATACCCATGAGACAATCTTCCAATAATAGGATTTGGTATCAATTTGATTTTGGCTCGGTGCAAAAGCCTGTCCTGCTCCTGTACTAGATTTTTGTCCTTCAAGAAGTGGATAAACTGTAGTAAAAGTGAACATTCCCTCAGCAGTTTGGAATTGTCCCGATTCTTTTTGAGAAATTTGCTGCCATGCTTGGGGAAAAGTTTTGCCAAAAGTGTGGTTTTTGCGCTCGGGAAACATAAATCCCCATTCGTCCTCAGATTTAGCCCCTTTTAACCAATAACCATCAGCATTCAGCAGCATTCCCTGACTAGGTACGTTAGCGAAAGCTTGATTAAAATTATCCAGCAGTTTAGCACCGAAATAATTTAACACTACAATGCCTCGTTTTTGTCCACGACGATCAAAAACGGGAGTGCCAAAGCGGATCATTGGCTTCAAGGGTTGTTCAACCTGACCTCGTTCAATGTTGAGGTCAAGGGGAGAGACAAATACTTCTCCTTGGTTCAGTCGCAAAGTGTCATTAAACCAGTAGCGCTTGGCTTGCACTTGCAGTTTTTCTTCGGGGACAATCTCTGGTTCACCCTGTTTGAAGTTGACTCTGACAACTTCTTTACCTGATTGATCCAAAAAGCGAATTTGGTCGTAAAGTTTTTTATATTGAGAAAATGATAAGAATTCTCTGGATAGTGCCTGTTTATCTTGATCTACTCCTTCTAAAATTTTCTGTAGCTCGTTTTGTTTAGAAATGACAATCAAATCTGAAACAACGGAGTGAAAGTCTGCGCTAATTACTTTTGTTTGTAAATCTACCTTGTCAAGTTCATTAGTTTTTAATACAATTTTCTCAGTCTGTACCTGTTGGTAATAAATAGTCCCTACAACACTTCCAACGAAAGCCGATAATGGTAAAAAAACGGCTAAAAAGTGTTTGATTAAAATTCGTGAATGGATCTGTGGTGACATATCTGATACTTAAGTACGATTCAGAAAAAAATCGGGCTAAAAATCAGCTAAGTTCCAGCTACGCCATATTTTCGGAGTCAAGGTTGAGAAAAGCCTTTTTCTCTTGGTAGGTATAGCTAATCAGCCCAGCTACCAAATTCACCATGAAATTGAATACTCTGCGACTTCTGGAATGTTCTAGTTGAACAATATTCCACCCTTTTTTGCTATTGTGGGTTAGACACTCTCATAGTCAGTACCGAAAAATTACCTAATTAGAAAATTACACTTGCAATTGCTTTTCAATACTGAAAATAAAGAGAAGCTATGGCTACGACAGGCTATTCGGCATCGCTAAAAATGGTTCTTTATTCTGTCGCTGCGATCGCACATCAATAGATTACGTACAATCTATCTAGAATCAGATTTGGCAAAACCGCTCATGTTAAACTACAATCCTCTACATTGTTTGCCATCTTCCGAAGAGCTACCCGACTCAAATGATACCGCTGTGGATAATGAAGTCCAAAATTTAATTCCCGGCTTGCTGAAAACGACACTGGCTTTAGTTTGGTGCGATCGTTGGGATTGGTTTTTTGGCGTTGATATGGGTATTTATTATCACCCAGACAAACCAGCCATTGTTCCTGATGGGTTTCTTAGCTTAGGAGTTAAACGTGTAATTGATGAGGACTTACGCCTAAGTTATGTGCTATGGGAAGAAAAAAAGCTGCCAATTCTAGCACTAGAAGTTGTTTCTCAAATATATCGGGAAGAACATAGCAGCAAGAAAGAACTCTATGCCAAAGAATTAGGAATTTTGTACTATGTTGTGTATAGTCCCCTTCGCCGGAAAAAGACACCTTTGGAGGTGTATCACCTAGTTGATGGGGAATATATCTTAATGTCAGGAAATCCCGTTTGGCTACCAGAAATTGGTTTAGGAATTGGACGAGAACGGGGAATTTATCAAGGTATAGTCCGGGAATGGCTGTACTGGTATGACGAAGAAGGGCAAAAATTGCTCACACCCGAAGAACGCATTAGAGAAGCGGAAGAACGCGCAGCTTTTGAAGAAGAGCGACGTGTGGAAGCAGAACAAAAAGTGAAAATGTTAATTGAAAGGTTGAATGCGCTTGGTGTTGATCCAGAAACTTTGTTATAGATTCACCAAATTTCGTAGTTTTCGCTGCTTTAATGTTAATTAGCTTCCTGGGTAGGGAATTATATCTATAAGCAACTAATAGCTTAACGGTACAAATCGTAATGACTTGTTGCTAAATAAATATATTTATCAAAACCTTCGTCAAAATATGGAAGTTAAATTAGGATTTGGAGCAGTCCCAAAACCTCAATATGTCTTTGTCAGTAAAGAGCCGGATCACTGCTGGTATATGCTATCCGACGATACAAGACAAATCCCAATTTATGAGAGAGCCTTGACTGGGGTAATAACAGGGATAGAAGTTAATAAAAAAGTGGAAACTTCACATGGAGAAGCAGAAAAAACTGATTTGCATATTCTGGCAGATAAACCTTATGTTATCCGCTCAGGAAGTGAATCTTACTTTTCTAAAAGTTTGTTGCTTTCACTTGATGCCTTGACTTCTGAACAATTGCATCATCCATTGACGATTGCAGTCAGTCCTGGAGAAAGAACAATTGTATTTTGTGCAATTTATAATCCAGTTACTTATCGTTCTATAGGCAGGGCGAACGCACGGGATTTCTGAAACCCTTGCTGGGCAAGGATCTTGATGAAAAAATAGGCTAAATTAAAAAACGCCAAAACCCTTGCTATTAAAGGATTCTTATACTTTAGATGCGTTTGCCCTGGTTCTATAGGTGTTAGTTGGAATGGGCACAGGGAAATTGACTGGCAAGCTTTAGGACAAAAAGTAAGTTTAAAAATTAATTGTATTCAAAATTTATATCAAAATGAAATCCAAATATCCGCTAATACAACGGCATCAGAAATTCATACAGTTTTGATAGCTCAAAGTGACACATATTTAGCCCAATTAAATTGGACTCCAGAGCAGGGAAGGGAGTATTTGCAGCAGAGATATGGCAAGCGATCGCGTCTACAACTCACTGATACAGAAATTCTGGATTTCATTGATTATCTGAAACTACAACTAACCCAAAACTGTTCAACTTAGCTGCTGTTATGTGAGCTTTGGATAATTGCGATCGCTTTTAGTCCAAATCTTCTTCGGTAAGTTCAGCATCTTTCATAATGCTTTTCAAAGTTCCAATCGGTAAATCTCGATTACTATGAACCGGAACGGAGAGGATAACATCAACACCTTCTTTTACGTAAATATGATGACTGCCAGTAATCCGTTTCAATTCCCAACCCTGCCGTTCCAAAATTTTACAAAGTCCTTTACCTGAAACCGCTTTCATAGCGATATTTCAACCAACTGTTTCTCCGGGTCAAGTTCTTCTCTTTCGCTAGCAACTTCCAACCAACCTTGAATTGCATCTTGCAACATCTCTAACAAATGTTCATAGCTGTCTCCCCAAGTGTGGCATCCGGGTAGGGCAGGTACAGAAGCACACCACACACCGTCTTCTTGCCAGATAACTGCTTTAATTTTCATTACCAATCATCTCCACAAGATTGCGACTAATATTCTAGCGTCAAGCCGAGTGCGATCGCTTGTCCATTACATTGAGATGTTAGCCTCCCACAGGGTGTGATCGCACAAAGTGTAGTTGCTAAAGATACATAAATTGCTGGGTTTTATTGCTTCAAATCAATTTACTAATCTACACGCAAGCAATTGCCCTTACTTTATCAAAGAGTTGTTCAATAGGACTATCTAACGTCAGAAAATCGTCTGTTGGCCATTTTTCATTCAGTAAACAAAATAGCTGTTCCCCAACTCTTGAATCATTACCAAAACCACCCCAATTACAACTAGTCATAACTACAAGAAATATCTTTGCCTCTTCGGAGACTTCTTTTAATTTCTGTTCCCGATATTGAAAATGCTCATCCCAATTTTGTCGATGCCAACCAAGTTGTGTTTTGCATTCAATAATGGCAAGTAATTCATCGCCACGCCAGACACTAATATCAGGACGTATAGTGTTACGTTTTCTTTGGAGTGGACGTTCTGAAGCGATTTCCAAGCCAAGATTTTCTAAATCATTAAACAACTTGAGAAAGAAGAGTACTGTTTCTACAAAAAAGTCTGAACCGGCTTGAGCTACCTCCTTCTTAAGAAACTCCTTAATTTCTAATTGAGAACAATAAAAAGCACGCAAACGCTTTGCGATTGCCTGTGAATAATCAAACTCACTAGAGAATGTACTGATCTGTTTTATTTGCTCGTATGAACGTTTCAATGCTGACGCTAAATTATCCAATGTATAAGCATATTCATCTTCAAACTTCAAAGACATAATTTAAATATGTAAACTATTTGACTGGTATCACCATAATGAACTACCTCAATGCATAGGCGGATGGGGAATTTCACTGATTCTGTGAAAAATTTTAACTATCATGTCTTTGTTTACAATGAAAAATATTGCAATAGAATAATGTATTGCAATACAACTTTCATAAGATAATGAGCCAAGAAAATATTATGTTTTGGGTAGATAGCGATCGCAAAGCTGCACTTGATGCGATCGCAGCTGGAATGAATCGCGATCACAGCTACATACTTAATGAGGCGGTAGCCGCCTATATAGAGATGTATCAGTGGCAAACCGAGGAAATTCAAAAGTCGATTGCTGAAGCGAATACTGGAGACTTTGCCGATGATGAAGAAGTAAAAGCGACTTTTGCAAGACTCACCAATGTATATTAAGTGGCTGCGTAAAGCGCTTCATACCACACAGTAACAATTACACTTATCAAATATCGCTTGCTTCCGGTAGCCAGTCTTCATCCAACACTAACTCTAAAGAATATGGGCACTCTTCTGGAAAAACGGATAAAAGTATCCCTGTTTGCTTGGTTGCTTGGCGACGTGCCCTTTGATAACTTTCCTCAAGTTGCTCTGTAGGATAGTTCTTAAGACTAGGACTATCTTCTATCGCTAACTCAATTTGGGTGCGAGAATCAGTGATAGAATCCAGCCAACTATCTGAGCGACGCTGGGGTTGATATTGCCACTTCAGCAGATGCAAGAGTAAGCGAGTTAGTTGACTGGCAATAGCCCGCCTTTCACTTTTGCCCAAGCCTTCAACCTCTTCAATCAGATGTTCTACATCAACTTCATGCCAGCGATGCGATCGCAATAGTTTGGCTGTCTGCTCAATCCACAAATTAAAATCTGTTTTATAAGTTACGTTCATAACCATTATCGATCTTAGGCAAGCCAATATATCCTCATTTTCCAATACGCTCAAGTTCCTCTCGCAATACTCGCCGTAATGTCTCTTCTAACGGTTCACGGCGCTGCTGAATGTACTCACGCAAGGCATCGTTAATCAAAGTTTGGTAATTTCCCCCACCTGCTGCGTGAACTTGGTCACGAAACCATGCTAGTACTTCGTCATCTAGGCGAATTGTAATTCTAGTTTTGCCTGTTGGTGTTGATTCAATCGCTCCCCGCTTGCCCTGGCTAAAATCATACTCAGCTTCCATCACTTATCCCTCCTCATACTGCTTTTGTTCATAGCGCGTAGCTTGGCGGGCATAAATCAATCGAATCTCATCATTGCGCCATGTATAAACAACTACTAGAACTCGATTGAAAGCATCTATCCCAATAGTGATAAATCTCTCTTCATCAAAACGTTCATCTGTGATGGTAATTGCTAAATCGTCAGAAAACACGGTTACTGCATCAGCAAAGTCAACGCCATGTTTGCGAAGATTGGCTGCTGCCTTATCCCTATCCCACTGATACGCCATCTAAATCTATTGTATGCACATTTGTGCATATTACCAGATGAAGATTACTTAACTGGTGTAATTCTATGTGTTTTTTTCAAACCTCAAAAATCTTCATCGTCAACAAAAAATTCCGCATCGTCTTCTAATCGAGAATTACGCTGCCCAATACCAGCAAGTCCCCACAGAGGTTGCAGCAGTGCCATGCCAATTAACCCTAAACAAGCACTAAAAGCTAACACTAAACCCAGTGGTATCTGAATCGATTGGAATGTTAAGAATTTTAACGATACGGGTGTGGCATTTTGAACTGAAATAACTGCGATCGCGATTACCCAAACCGCTACAACTAGAGATGTCAAAAAAGGAGCGATTTTCATACTTTGAGCAAAGTTAGGAGTGAGATAACTGTTAATAGGAGTTAAGAATTATTAATTTACAAATCTTAATTTTTCACTGCTAATTCTTATCCCTCTAATTTAGCAATAACACTCTCTAACTCTTGGGCAATTTGGGTGAGTTTTTCGGGAGTGTTGGTTTCTAGGTAGACGCGCACCAGTGGTTCTGTACCGGAAGGACGCAGTAAAACCCAGCTACCTTCTTCTAAATACAGCTTAATACCGTCTTTACGCCCGACTTCCTTGACTTTAATTCCTGCTACCTCTGGAGGTGGATTTTTAGTAAAGGAGTTGATGACGGCGATTTTGTGCGCCTCTGTGAGGTGCAAGTCTAGGCGGTTATTGTAAAGTGGCCCATCGGCTTCAGCGATCGCTTCCTTAACCATCTGACTTAAAGGTTTACCTTCATAAGCGATCGCTTCTGCCACCAGCATATCGGCTAATACCCCGTCTTTTTCGGGAATATGCCCAATAATACTCAAACCGCCTGATTCTTCTCCACCAATTAATACGGCAGTTTCCCGCATTTTTTCGCCGATGTATTTAAAACCAACTGCTGTTTCGTAAATTTTCAGCCCATTTTTAGCAGCGAAATTATCCAGCAGGTGGGTTGTAGCCACAGTGCGGACTATCGCGCCAGTTTTACCTTTGTTTTTAATTAAATGACGTGCTAGAACTAACAACACAGTATTCGGAGTGAGGACAGTTCCTTGTTCATCAACAATACCAAAGCGATCGCTATCTCCATCCGTCGCCAAGCCCAAATCAGCTTGATCGCGGACTACAGCTTCCACTAACTCAACTAATTGTTCTCCTTTGGGTTCTGGCATTCCACCGCCAAATAAAACATCCCTCCAATCGTGGAAACTTTCTAACTGAACACCACTATGCTGCAAAACTTCATCTAAATAGCCACGGGAGGTAGAATACAAAGCATCGTACTTTACCTTTAAATTAGCCCTTTTGATCTTTTCTATATCAAGTAGAGTGTAGATAAATTGCAGGTAATCAGGTTTCGGATCGAAAATTGAAATTGAACCTGATGGGTTACTTCCAGGTAACTCATCCGATGCACTTTCTATATTTGCCACAATAGTATCAGTAATCTCTGGAGTGGCAGGCCCAGCATAATCGGGTATATATTTAATTCCACAGTAAGGTGCTGGATTATGACTAGCAGTAAACATTAACGCCCCTGCGGAATTTAGATGACGGGCGTTGTAGGCAATTACTGGTGTGGGGCAATCCCGAACGGTAATTTTCACAGTCCAACCCAAGTCTGCCAGTACTTGGGCCGCAGTTTTGGCAAACTGGTCAGCTAAAAAGCGAGTATCGTAGGCAATAAGTACAGGTCTATTTTTTGTGTAGGCTGTTTCCAAGTAAGTGGCGATCGCCCTTGTTACTTTTCGCACGTTGGGGAAAGTAAAGTCATCGGCAATAATCCCTCGCCATCCATCGGTGCCAAATTTTATATTGCTGGACATTTTTGCCGCTTGCTCCCGTACATTATCAGTACTATAAAAGCTTCCCGCAAAGCTTGTGTAGCAGCAACTATCCTCCGAAGTTCTTTTCTAAGTAAGCCTTAGTTTAAACTTCGCCCCACCGTATTTTCTCTCACTGTTTCTGAGCAATGTCAACCCCCGATCGACCTTTTGCCAGTTATCACCTTTGGTCTCTAGTTGCCCCAGCGACCGGGCAAGAACGCTGGCATTGCCAGATGAGACGGGGGTTTATCAAAGCACGGCAACACGAACCACAAGTCAAAGCACTGCTAGCGCAAGCCACTGCACCCCAGCGCATTGGCATACTCGCCCAAAAAGGTGTTTATGAGTTTCATCATCATAGGCATTTGCTGAAGCAATCAGATGGTGTAGAAAGAGTTGCACAGCTACTTAAGTTAGGCAATTCAAGCGTTCAAGTCCAGCAACGCGTCCTGCAAATTTTGCAAAAATATCATGATGCGCCGTTGCTTTTGGATAAAGATATTATCCAATTAACTCCGGGTGATGAAGGCTTTCCTAAGCCAATAGTAGTTGAGCAAGAGGATTATTGCTTTCGGTTATATGCGGCTATGGACTGCGTTTTCATTGAATCTGATAGGACTTTACATATTTTAGATTTCAAAACAGGTAAGTCAGCTTTTGACAAACGACAGGCATTAGTTTATTTGCTCGCTGCTCGTTATCTTTACCCTGAACACGAAGCTGTCGCATCATTTTATAATTTAGAAATATGTAAAAAGTCTGAGTTAATTAGCATCAATAATAGTGAATTAGAATCTTTAAAATTTGAGTTAGCTAATATTGCCCATAAGCACCAGCACGATTTGCAAAAATATCAGGAAAAAACTACTAATTTTAGTAAAATTTTTCCTCCTAATCCTGGTTCTCACTGCCGCTTTTGTCCATTTAACTCAATCTGCGAATTTGCCGATTTTAAGCAACATCAGTCGTATCCACTGCCCAGTTTAAGAGTTAATATCAGAGGTTAGAAATTTGACGTTGTTGAATGAGGGGAATGCGAATGATAAACTCAGTACCAACTCCTGGTTGCGAAATGCATTCTAAAGAGCCGCCATGTCTTTCTGTGATAATTTGGTGACTAATAGCCAGCCCCATACCCGTACCTTGTCCAACGGGCTTGGTCGTAAAAAAGGGATTAAATAGTTGCTTTTTAGCATCTTCTGGTATTCCGAGTCCGTTGTCGGCAATGCCAATTGTGACTTGATTTGGTGTTAGTAATTTGGTGCGAATATAAATTCGAGGATTATCCGTTTTTAGTCGTTTTTTTGTTGTCCACCGAGATATAACCAATGAATCTTCTAAAGCATCGATCGCATTCACTAAAATATTCATAAATACTTGGTTTAACTGCCCAGCATAACATTCAACCAAGGGGAGATTGCCATATTCTTTGATCACCTCAATTTTCGGGCGCTGGTCAGTAGCCTTGAGGCGGCTTTGGATAATCATCATCGTACTATCAATTCCCTCATGGATATCAACCCGTTTCATTTCAGCTTCATCTAAGCGCGAGAAAGTCCGCAGGGAAAGCACAATCTCTCGAATCCGCTCTGCTCCCATCATCATCGATTGGAATAATTTGGGTAAGTCTGACCTTAAGAAGTCTAGTTCAATTAAATCTGCAAACTCCTGAATTGCCTTGACTGATTGGGGATAATGTCTTTGGTAGAGGTCTAACAGTGAAAATAAATTTTTGGTGTATTCATCAGCTGGGCTAATATTGCCGTAAATAAAGCTAACTGGGTTGTTGATTTCATGTGCCACACCTGCAACTAGTTGACCCAAACTGGACATTTTTTCGCTTTGGATTAACTGAGTTTGGGTATTTTGTAGTTTGGATAATGCTGTTTCTAGTTCTTGTGTTTGCTGTCGTAGGTCTGCTTCCGCTTGTTTAAGCACAGCATTACTATGGCGCAGGGCGGCTTCTACCTGCTTTTGCTCTGTTAAATCACGAATAATCCCAACTAAGAAACGATTACCTAAATCATCCTTAAACAAATATTTTTTGGTCAGGATACAGTGTGTTGCGCCATTGGAATCTGTAAATAATTCCTCGTTTTCATGAGTTATCCCTGTAGTGAAAACCAGTTCATCTTTTTCCCAAAACACATTAGCTTCCGCTTTGGAAAAAACATCATAGTCAGACTTACCAATTAATTCTTCTCGGCTATACCCGATGAAATTACAAAAGGCATCGTTAAGTAGTATCCACTGATGTTGGTCGTTTTTAAGAAAAATGGGGTCAGATATACCATTGATCATCCGCAGCAGAAAAGCCAGCGAGAAGTTTTGCTGCTGCGTATATTGTTTGTCAGAGAAGTCATTCAGAGATTTCCAATCATTCATGCCCTTAGTCTGAATCTAAAATGTTGTTTTCATGGTTGATGAATAGGAAAAACCACTAAATCAACATAGCCTAAAAAGCAGATAAAAACCTCAGCGATCATATCGCTGAGGCTCTAAAAGACTGGCTCAATAATCCTGAAAAACAGGAGCTAATTAAAAAGCATAATTCGGGTAAATAAATCGAAGAAATTCAAAAGGGTGGTAATTCTTTAAGAATTGTGAACCGAATATGATTAATCGCTAAATCACCGATGGGGATATCTTCTTTGGTTAGCCGCGCACCTTGACTTGTCACGGTTTCAAAAGTGATACCTTTGCCAATTTCAATGTGATACCAGCATAAGCCCATAAAAAAGCGCGTCGGATAAGGCCCACCTTCACCTATATCGTCAGGATTTGATTCCATTGGCAACCAACCAAAATTCGGGACGTAGAACTCCAGCCAAACATGATTAAAGTCTGGTTGTAGTGGTACTCCTAGTAAGTCACTATGGGGAGGACATTTGTACCTACCTACGGTGCGGCAGGGGATGCCATTTAAACGGGCTAGGGCAAGCAATACGCCGACATATTCCCCACAGGAACCAACGCCCCGTTCTAAAACTATATCTGGCGTGTCGATGTAAGGTTTAATACCGTAAGATAACTGGTCGTATACGTAGTTGCGGATGCTGTGCATTTTTCGCAGTACATTTGTTTCAGAACCAATTGCTTCTCTGGCGGCACGGCGAACAATGGTAGTATCCATTGCTAAATCGTCGTCATCTACTAGGTAGCGTGTTTGTAATTCTGGAGATAGTTCAGGTATATCTTCAACATCTCTAGGCGTGATGCGATACTTAATTCCTCGAACTTCCACAAGTGCTTTCCAGCCAAATATATGCCGTTCACCTGGGGCAAGAGAATCAAATTTAAAGACTGCTACACGTTGCCCTTCTATTACTTCTTCTGTAAAGGGTATACCAATTGCTTCAACGTGTTTCACCTTTTGACGCTCAGTTTCCGATGGTAGGGCAATGCGCCATTCGACATCAGGTAAATACACCTCGTCTAAGGGTGCAATTTCCTCAGCATAAGACATTTCAATGAGATAGCCATTAGAGAGGGCGTAGCGCTTATCTGGCTGGTAATGATAATGCAGGGGATGAATAAAAGTTCGATCGCGGAATGTTAATTCATGACTGGGATCGGCATTGGGGTTATCCCGGATATAAGGCTCCTCTGAGGCGTAGGCAACGTAAATACTTTCTTTACCTGTTTCGCCATTTTTATGTATCGCTATGCCTGTAGGACATTCAAACGGTGTCAGGACACTAAATTGCAGTTCTCCTGTTGCCCTGTCCATTGCGTACACTGATTGTTCGGTGCGATCGCAAATCCATAGCATTTCTTGGTTAACGGCTAAATTCTCTATTCCAACTCCAGGGGCATAAAATCTCGTAATCTCTTTTCGTGTTTCGCGGTCATAAACCAAAATGTAGCCCAGCCGTTGGCAGCTGACATAAACTGTTGTTTCCCAAACAGCAACGCCATCAGCCGGATAAGGCAATGTCACGAAATGTTCCAGACCCAAAGCATTGAGCTTGCACAAGTAAACACTATTTTCGCGGCTCACCCACAGGGAATCTTCCCACACCGCTATACCAGTGACATCGGTAAATTCTTTAACTTGATGGGGATTGAGAATTTTGCTGTTGTCAGAGGTGGGATCAATCTCCAGTAGATGCCCTTTAATACTGTCAATGGCAATGAGTCTATCTTTAATGAAAGTAATGCCACACAGGGTAGCAGCAGTAAGCGGTCGAATTGTTTTTTGCCCAAACATCTGGCTAACGGTCAAAGTGGGGAGTGCAAAACTCATATTAAGCATATTTATTGAATGGTTTAGCACGCCTGGGTAATTCAAAATTCAAAATTCAGCTGGAAAAGTTTGCTAGATTGGGAAACCCTAATGGCACTCCAGTTTACTTGAGCGGCGAAATACGCAAGGGACTGGCTCAACTTTCCGCAAAATTAAAAATGAAGAAATGCAATCGTGCCATACATCCTGGCTATTGACTACGGGATGAAATGAAAGGAATGGCAGCCTAAAATTAATTGTGACATATCCTCTGTAACAAAGCTTCAAAGCTCTATTACTCATAATTATCGGTAAAATGTGTTCCGATCAACTCTTTCGTGAGAAATAATACTATGTCAAAATGGGGGGATTTACAAATGTTAAGAATTACATATACATTTATCAAGCAAGACAGGAGGAAAAATATCCTCACTCTTGAACTGCTGTCACCAGAGCAAGCTTGGGTTTAAAACCCCATTAACGATAGTTCAATGACTTCAATGACTTAAATTCATCCGGGGTCAAATCCCCAACTGAAAAGTTCCTTCCGTCTCCTTCACATATCTAGGCGATCGCCTTAATGTAACTTTAGAAGATGGAATTCCTGCCATCACTAAATTATGATCGAATTTTGTAACCATTTGCTGTGACCTACACGATGTCTGCTAATTCTCTGCCTGAAGGTGCCGCCGTTTGGCATAGTTTAGAAGTTGATAAAGCGCTAGAACTGCTCGATAGTAATGCAGACAGTGGCTTAACACCTCAAGAAATTCAACAGAGGTTGCAAAAATACGGCCCCAACGAACTTGAAGAAACTGCTGGCCGTAGTGCTTGGGAAATTCTGCTAGATCAGTTCAAGAACATTATGTTGTTGATGCTGATTGGCGTAGCTCTGATTTCTGGGTTTTTAGACCTGATGGCTTTGCGGGCGGGCGATTTGAAGCCCGGTGAAGTGCCATTTAAAGATACGATCGCTATTTTAGCAATTGTGATTCTCAATGGCATACTCGGCTATGTCCAAGAAAGCCGTGCCGAAAAAGCCTTGGCAGCCCTGAAAAAAATGACTTCTCCCTTAGTACGGGTCATCCGCGACACCAGACTGGTGGAGATAGCAGCCAAGGAACTAGTTCCAGGGGATGTAATGCTGCTGGAAGCTGGAATGCAGATAGCTGCGGATGGACGTTTAATAGAACAGTCTAATTTACAAGTGCGTGAGTCGGCATTGACTGGTGAAGCCGAAGCGGTGAATAAACAGGCATCACTAAAATTGCCAGAGGAAACATCATTAGGCGATCGCCTTAATGTCGTGTATCAAGGAACCGAGGTAGTCCAAGGACGCGGTAAGGTTCTGGTGACTAACACCGGCATGACTACAGAATTAGGCAAAATTGCTGCGATGTTGCAGGCGGTGGAAAGTGAACCTACACCCTTACAGCAACGCATGACTCAACTGGGTAATGTCCTGGTTACGGGTTCTTTAATTCTCGTGGCGATCGTCGTCGTTGGTGGTGTCATCAAGGACGGAGGTTTTAAAAACATCCAAGAACTTTTGGAAGTTTCCTTGAGTATGGCGGTTGCTGTAGTACCAGAAGGTTTACCAGCTGTAATTACCGTTACATTGGCACTGGGAACCCAGCGAATGGTGCGCCAAAATGCCTTGATTCGCAAACTGCCAGCAGTAGAAACATTAGGTTCTGTAACCACCATCTGTTCTGATAAAACCGGCACCCTGACTCAAAATAAAATGGTGGTGCAATCGGTTTATACCAATGACAAAACTTTTCGTGTCACCGGCGAAGGTTATGCTCCTACAGGGGACTTTCAGTTAGATGGTCAAAAAGTTTCCTTAGAGGAGTCTCCAGAAATTTCCGCGTTATCAGTCGCCTGTGCTGTTTGCAATGATTCAGTGTTGCAAAAAGAACAAGGTGAATGGGCAATTTTGGGAGATCCGACAGAGGGAGCATTAGTTACCCTGGCGGGAAAAGCCGGAATCGAAAAAGACCAGTGGAACAGTAAGTTACCTCGCGTCGCTGAGTTCCCCTTTTCCTCAGAACGGAAGCGGATGAGCGTGATTTCTCAAGTGGAGGGAGTCGCCACAGGTGAAGCGTCTTCGAGAGGCGTTGACCCAGCGATCGCCGGTTTTCTCCAATCTGAACCTTACTTAATGTTTACCAAAGGTTCTCCAGAGTTAACCTTGGCACGTTCCACTCAGATTCATTTGGGCAATCACTCAGCCCCCTTAACCGAAGAACAACGCCAGAAAATTTTGGCAGAAAATGACCTGATGGCAAGTAAAGGTTTGCGGGTACTAGGTTTTGCCTACAAATCTCTCGCGGAAATTCCACCGGACGGTTCAAGCGAGGCATCTGAGCAAGAATTAGTGTGGCTGGGATTGGTAGGAATGCTGGATGCGCCACGCCCAGAGGTGAGGGCAGCAGTCCAAGAATGTCGAGATGCAGGTATTCGCCCAGTGATGATTACTGGCGACCACCAATTAACAGCACGAGCGATCGCTACCGATTTAGGAATTGCCCAAGAAGGCGATCGCGTTCTCACCGGTCAAGAATTGCAACGGATGAGTGATGAGGAATTAGAGCAAAACGTTGACCTAGTAAGCATTTATGCTAGGGTTTCCCCAGAACACAAACTGCGAATTGTCCAAGCGTTGCAACGTCGGGGACGGTTTGTAGCGATGACGGGCGATGGTGTTAACGATGCCCCAGCCCTCAAACAAGCCGATATTGGTATTGCAATGGGCATTACTGGCACTGATGTCAGTAAGGAAGCCAGCGATATGGTGTTACTTGATGACAACTTCGCCACCATTGTTAGCGCCACCAAGGAAGGTAGAGTTGTTTACACCAATATTCGCCGCTTTATTAAATACATCTTGGGCAGTAACATTGGCGAAGTTCTGACCATTGCAGCCGCACCCTTAATTGGTTTGGGAGGCGTTCCCCTTACCCCCTTACAAATTCTCTGGATGAACTTGGTGACAGACGGTTTACCAGCCTTGGCATTAGCTGTGGAACCTCCAGAACCGGATGTGATGCAACGTCCGCCTTTTAGTCCCCGCGAAAGTATTTTCGCTAGGGGATTGGGTTCTTACATGATTCGCATTGGGATTATTTTTGCCATTATCACCATTGCCTTGATGTGGTGGGCTTATCAACATACCCATGCTGCTGGGTATCAAGGCGATCCCGAAACTTGGAAAACAATGGTATTTACGACCTTGTGTATTGCCCAAATGGGTCATGCGATCGCTATTCGCTCCAATAACCGACTGACTATCGAGATGAATCCCTTCTCCAATATTTTTGTACTAGCGGCTGTTGTCGTCACCACGATTTTGCAGTTGATGCTAATTTACGTCCCACCCCTGCGAGATTTCTTTGGTACTCACTACCTCAATATGCAGGAATTGGGCGTTTGTATTGGCTTCAGTGCCTTAATGTTTGTCTGGATTGAAGCGGAGAAAATATTTCTGCGGATTATGGGCAAGAAGGCTGTGTAAATTGGGCATGGGGAATTGGGAATGGGAAATGGGGAATGGGGCATTGGTTATTCTCTTCTACCCCTCTAATCTTTTACTTCTTATTTTTCTCCATCCTTCCTAATGCTCAATTCCCAATTCCCAATTCCCAATTCCCAATCCCTGCTATGTACCTGAAAACTCTAAACCTCCGACAATTTCGCAATTATCAAGACCAAAAGGTTGAATTTAATGCTGCCAAAACAATTTTGGTAGGTAATAACGCTCAGGGAAAATCGAATTTGTTGGAGGCGGTGGAGTTGCTGGCGACATTGCGATCGCACCGCATGACCCGCGATCGCGATTTGGTTCAAGAAGGGGAAGCTATAGCCCAAATTAATGCCACTCTTGAGCGACAAACAGGCGTTAGTGACCTGACTTTAACCCTCCGGCGCAATGGTCGTCGGAGCGTTGCTCTCAATGGTGAGTCTATCCGCCGTCAAATGGATTTTCTTGGCGTTCTCAACGCAGTGCAGTTTTCCAGCCTGGATTTAGACCTAGTACGCGGCGGCCCGGAGGTTCGCCGCAACTGGTTGGATACACTCTTAATTCAACTCGAACCAGTTTATGCTCACATTTTGCAGCAGTATAATCATGTATTACGCCAGCGCAATGCCTTTTTAAAACGCCATGTAGAGACTTTGGATGCAACGTCTCTGCACTCAGAACTAGCTGTGTGGGATGCACAGTTAGCTACCACAGGAACCAGGGTAATTAGAAGACGCGATCGCGCCATCCAAAGATTGGCTCCTATTGCTAGTGCAAGGCATACCAGTATTAGCGGCAGTACAGAAATTCTGCAAATCAATTACGTGCCTAATATTCCTTCAGAGGATAACCATCCAGAAGAAGTACAGCAAGCTTTTTTAGCAAAAATCCAGCAGCGAGCCGTTGCTGAAATGCACCAAGGTACTACTCTTGTCGGCCCCCATCGAGACGAAATAGAATTAACTATTAACCAGACACCCGCTCGTCAATACGGTTCTCAAGGTCAACAACGAACGCTGGTTCTAGCTTTAAAATTAGCCGAATTACAATTAATTGAGGAAGTCGTCAAAGAGCCACCATTGCTATTACTTGATGATGTTCTTGCCGAACTAGATTTATCCCGTCAAAATCAATTGCTTGATGCTATTCAAGACCGCTTTCAAACCTTAATTACTACCACTCACTTGGGTTCTTTTGATTCCCAGTGGTTAAAGTCATCCCAAATTCTTTTTGTGAAAGCAGGAGAAATAATCCCAAATTTTTGACATCCTCACCGCCGTGAACGCACGGTGATTCTGGAGTAAGGAGTAATAAGTAATAAGTAATGAGTAAATACCCATTTTTCATTCACTCACTACTCATTTATTGATGTTTTTCTAACCTTTTAAAAACGTTGAGAATCAGAAAAGTCAGCAGAGTACCAATCAATCCTAACTGCCACAAACCACAACCGGCTGCAATTCCCAATGCAGACGAAACCCAAATAGCTGCTGCTGATGTGAGTCCGTGAATTTCAAGTCGCTGTGATTCTTGAGAAGATTGGCGCACAATTTCTCCAGCACCGAGAAATCCTACACCGGCTGCAATTCCTTGAATGACGCGGCTAAGTGCATCAGGACTATTTTGCAGCCCTTCTGTTTGCATAATTATCAAGGTAAACACAGCTGAACCTAGACTCACCAGCGTGTGAGTTCTTAAACCGGCTGGTTTGCGGCTAATTTGGCGTTCTAAGCCGATAATCGCTCCTATAAATAATGCAAAGCATAATCTGAAGCTGATATTTAGCCAATCATTAGTTGCAATGTAGTAAGTGTTTGGCAATGTTTAGTCTGGTGTAAATAATTTTATATAAGCTAAGTGGGCGTAAATAATTGTCGTTGGGATCAGGCAATAGGCAATCTTGCTACAGTCAATAGGTATAAGGGTTTTAGCCTAGTTCATTTTTCTTTACATAGTTTGATTCTATTGCGCCAACTTATTTACATAGTACAGCAAGGGGAAATCCAGTTACCATCTCAATTAACAAGACTTGGGAAAAAATACCTTTGTTAAAGGTTGGCAAATTTCCGCCGTGTTGTACTAGGTTAATTATTAATATTTTTACCAAATAGTGCAAAAATATTTTACTCTTTATATTGGTGGAGTCTAATTCAACGGGTGTAATTGAAAGTTTATATCATCTAGTCATCTGCTTTGTTTTTTGAACTTAATCTTGGCTTAAGAGGATGTTTGAAAAGTCCTCTTCTCGGTAGTGAAAAGTTCTAGATCCCCCTAAATCCCCCTTAGAAAGGGGGACTTTGATTCCGGTTCCCCCCTTTTTAAGGGGGGTTAGGGGGGATCAATAGGTACCTAAAATCACAGCCAACCACTTTTCAAACATCCTCTAATAGGCAATAAGGGTTTTTTAAAAAATCAAATACAAGTACTAAGTTTAGATTATTTCAATTCAGTGATACTTTTTTAGATGTAAATTAACATCTTCCATTCTTAAGATTATTTTCCAATTAAGATATTTTGTTATCAAAACCAAACAAAGTTTCCGTTATTAAATTATGACAGCGATCGCAATCTGGGTAAACGACATGAATTTTAGCTTGATTAAATAGTTATCTCAACTATTTTAAATGAATGAACTATAAAAGTTTACCTTAAATTGCTAGATTTAACCCATACACTAAATAATTAAATGTGATACTGACATCTACAACTCTGGCTACAAATAGACAACTAACAAATTGAGTGGACAAACTCTACTGGCTAGACCAAATTAAATTACAAGACCGCGCCAAAGTAGGTGACAAAGCATTTTACTTGAGCAGAATCATGCAGCGTGGCTATCCGGTGGTGCCTGGTTTTGTCGTTTCGGCAGAAATTTTGCGGCAATTTCTTGAAAATCTCAATAGTTCAGAGTCATTAGTAGCTGACTTACCCCATTCTTCGTTACATCTAGATGTTGCTAATTGGCGGCAACTTCAGCAGGTAGCTGGTCGCTTGCGCCAAGAAATTCTCACTGCGACTGTGCCGCAGCAGTGGGTGAGTACAATTTTCCAAGCAGCTAAGGAATGGCAAACTAGCTGTCTGATTCTTCGACCTACCTTATCAATATCAAATGCTACTCCAGGTATAAAGAATATATCTGGTTTGCTGGAGTCGGTGTTTTGCCAGTGCGAACCTGAAGCGATCGCTTGGGCATTAAAGCGCACTTGGAGTCAGATATTTCGTGCCAGAAGTCTCCTATATTGGCAACGAGCAGGAATTAATCTGCAACAAATAAATCTAGCAGTTTTGGTGCAACCTGTTGAGAATGCGATCGCCAGTGGTTTGCTCAAAGCCAACTCCTCTGGCTGGGAAATTGAGGCTACTTGGGGATTAGGAGTTGCGATCGCTCTTGGTGAAGTCCAGCCAGATATCTACTACATTCAACAGGCAACTGGAGTTGTGCTTGAGCAACATTTGGGCAATAAAATGCTGGCTTATGGCGTGAATGATGCAGCGCCTGAAGCTTTTTCGCAACCCACACCTAACTCAGTACTAACACCAGATCATCTTTCTCTAAGTACCTACGTACTTCCAGAAGCCCAACAAGAACAGTACGCTTTACAAGAAGAATATTTACAACAAATAATTGCTTTAGGAACTCAACTAGTAAGTGAACTAGGTAAAACTTTTACCATTAAATGGACTATTGCTCAACAAACCACATCTAACAAGCTCTACATCACACAAGCTAGTTCTCCCCAATCTGTAATTCCCCACGGACAATTCATTAGGGGACTAGGAGCAGCAGGGGGACGTGTTGTGGCCAATGCCTTAGTAATTCTTCATTCACAACAGAAACCCGAACAACTACCCAAGGGTGTGATTTTAGTAGTACCAACAATTACTCCTGATTGGCTACCATTACTACACCAAGTTGCTGGTATTATCACAGAACAAGGTGGATTAACCAGCCATGCCGCAATTCTTGCTAGAGAATTAAGGATCACAGCAGTAGTAAACGCAACATCTGCCACAACCTTAATCCAAACGGGCGAACGACTACTGCTTGATGGCGACAGAGGAGAAGTTTATCGCATCAAAGGAGACTCAAAGGAGGAGATAGAGAAAGAGAGAGAAGAAAAACTTCTTTCCCCACATCACCCCAACCCAAAAGCGCCCTATCCTACTTTCACTTCTCATCTACCCATGATTGCTACCCAACTACTGGTTAACTTGAGTCAGTCCAGTTTAATAGAACAAGTGCAAAGCTTCCCTGTGGATGGCGTGGGATTATTGCGCTCAGAATTGATGGTATTAAATATATTGGACGGACAACATCCCAATAGTTGGATTTTAGGCGGTCGTCAGGCAGAATTATTAGAGTTATGGTCTGAGCAGATTATGCAATTTGCTCGTGCTTTTGCACCAAGACCAGTTTTTTATCGTTCCTTAGATTGGCGATCGCAGGATTTACCATCATTGAGTGATAATTTAGAATCTTCACCCCAGTCGATGTTGGGTGAACGCGGCACTTTCAGCTATTTACGAAATCCCGTAGTGTTTGAGTTAGAACTGCAAGCTTTGGCAAGGGTACAGCAGGCTGGTTACAGCAATGTCAACCTACTATTACCTTTTGTGCGGACTGTAGAAGAATTTGTCTTTTGCCGTCGCAAAGTTGAGCAAGCTCTTTTAACCGAGGTGTCGCAGTTTCAATTGTGGATGATGGCGGAAGTGCCAAGCGTACTATTTTTGCTGCCGGAATATGTGAAAGCAGGCGCAGCCGGAATTTCCATTGGTACAAACGACCTAACCCAATTATTGCTCGGAGTGGATCGAGAACAAGGACAACTAGCAAAAGTATTTAATGAACGTCATCCCGCAGTTATGGGTGCGATCGCTCAACTGATCCAAATGGCTAAAAGTGCCGGTATACCTTGTTCAATCTGCGGTCAAGCACCAGCCCTTTATCCAGAAATCATCGATAAATTAGTGGAATGGGGCATAACTTCTATTTCCGTTGAACCGGAAGCAGTGGAGCGAACATATCAGGCGATCGCTCGTGCTGAACAACGCCTAATTTTAGCAGCAGCACGACGAAAGCTTCAGTAGTTAGAAGTTATAAATTAATTGCTCACTGCTAATTTATTTGATGTAACCTGTTTCGCGCAAAAACTTACGTAAATCGGCGAAGAATTTAGTACGGTCGCTTTTTTTATAAGCTTGTTGTACCCGTTGCCAACCATCCTGTCCTTGATTCAGCAAATATTTATCCGCCAAATAAGCTGCTAAAAAGCCCTTACCATCATCACCTGGCTTCTCGTAAGATATTTCTGCCCGCACATTGCCCGATTGCCCAATTATTGTTTCTGCTGTTGCAGTCTGGGTAAATACAGCCTTTGTACTGAAAAGAGCTAAACCGATTAGAGATTGCGTGATCGAGGAGCGAATTGTCATGATCGTTGGTGTTATATATAGCACATTCACCTTTATACAACACCGTCAAAATGTTTGTTCAATATCGATAAATTGCTACAACAGGTGTGCTATATGGAATCTGTTCAAAGGGAGCAGCGTAAACCGTGCCACCATTTAATAAGGTATGAGCAGCAACAAAATCCAACAAATCTTCATCACCAGCTTCTTTTTCTGGGTGCAAATAAACCGTTTCTGAGGTTGGATCGAATAAACCCCACTGTTGTTGACCAACTGCAACTAATAATGAATCCACTCGTTGGTAATAAGCTGCTGAGACAATTTCTTTCAGGTTGTTAGATGCTTTACCAGTATCACCACCAAACAATTCGTGAAATTGCTCTAAAAACTCTTCTTGAGACTTCTGGAAATCAGCCTCGACAATCGGCCAAGCTTCATTATGCAACTCTTGGGCACTGAGAATTTCTGGATTACCAGTAATAGCTTCATCCATCAAATGCTGGTAAGTATTTGCCTGTCTATATAAAGGCAAGAGATACTCTACCCCAGCCAGTACCAAAGGCGCTTTTTGCAATTTCAGTTTTTCGTGTAATGCGCGATCGATAATCTGAAAGAATTGTAGTATGTATTCTTGTTGTTTATCTCTGTCAGGACTTCCCTGACCGTGAAATGTGCCTGACTGTGAAAAAGGATTAGTGGTTCCTCCTTTTGATGGTGCGAGGTGGAACTCACCTTCTTGGGCAGTCTCGTCTATTTGCAGAGCTTCATCTCGACTTTTAGGGAGATTTTCTACTTCCACCTCTTTGACGCTGTAGCGTGTTCCTTCAAAGAATCTGACATCTTTTTGGCTCAACGCCAGCATATAAAAGCGACCATTGCCATTTAAAATTGGCAGCAGTGGTTTGATGTGAAATCGGTCTGTAACCACAACCAACTCTTGAAAATCAATTGGCAGCGTATAATAGCGAAAAATATTTTCAGAAATAAAAATCGCTAACCCTGGCTCTCCCTTTTGCTCCCAAAACTCTTGGGTATCAATTTCATGGGATTTTTCCAATAATGCGATCGCATCTTTTTCCTCCAAACCCGCATCAATTAAACGAGTCTCCGCTTCCTTGACCAAATTTTTAAAGCGAATTGGATTTTGTCGCACTTCTGGCCCGGCTGGGTGCATTGGCATATAAATTGAAACACAATTCCCTTTTGGCTGTTCTATTAATGTCTTTATTTCTTCTCTAGAAATTAATTCCATAAGATACCCCTCCTATAAACGGATCAAAAACATCAGATCAGATCATCGATATTCAACGATCTGATAAGACATTATTCTCAGATGGTGGCAGTTAAAGTCTAACCGTTTGCTTCTGAATTTATTTCACCTTAAGGAGGGTTTAGTTGCATCTTTCTTTTGATAGGCAATATTCATCAATGGAATTACTAATGAAAACCCCAAATTTAAAATCTGAAATTGCTAGGAACATCAAATGTTTGGCGTGTTAGAGTTAGTGCTTTCTGACTTGATACCGATTCTACTACCTGGCTTGCTAAGACCTAAAGTTACTCGTTTCATAATCCAGTACAAACCTGCAAGTACCACAAAGGTGATAGCAATAATTACCAAGGGTTGTTTTCCCAGAATTTCTTCTACTCCTTTGGTAAGTACGGCATCGGGTTGAGTAATAAAATCCCAACTGTTGAAACGTAAAAATCGTCCCCAATAAACACCAACAGCGCAGAGAAAATGTGTAATTAACTCAACGCGCCAAATCCATTGACTCTTACCGATGCGATGTAAGTAGTAACCCCAATTAATTAACGATATTACGTAAGCTTCAAATCCACCGAGAATTACTAGCAAATACAGAGGTATGAGTATTAAAGTAATCATCCACACAGATTGAATTGTGCGGATATCATCTATCAAGTGGATTACATCGGTCAACAAATACGGTGCATTTGGTAAGAAAGCATAGAAAACTAAGAATCCTAGCCACCAAAGCCAAGTGCCACCGCGCCTCATGCGAAATAGCCACACACTCAAAGCCAAAGGTATAAAAGCCAGAAATAAATTCCAAGTCATCCAACTCATATTAATTTGCAATACTTGTATAATTCTGGCTATCAATTCTTCTTTCATAGGTGCTAACTCAGAAGATGTTTGATTGTTTTAGATTGACTCTGTAATGTTAGTGTTAATAACCTCAGTGATTGACTGATGAAATTTTTTACCCCCAAGGAAATTTATTTACTCTAAGACCAGACAAGGCTTTTGTGTCGCTTAAAAGGAAATGCACACTTAATATTATGTCTGAAATTTCTAGTTTTTATGTGTTTCATACTGGGGGATGAAATTTATCAATCAATCAGCTTAAATCACTAGTATAGCCAGAAAATCATCAGGGTAAAATCTACCACTGAGACGAAGCCTGAGCAAATAAAACGCCACTAATAACTTCTAGTGGACTTTTTTAATTGCAATGTTGCCTCTGTCCTGGGTATCATACATATTGATTCCATTTTGTCCTGCTAGAGTTCCAGAAGCACCTTAAAACTTTTGCCAAGACCACACCCCAAACTCTCTCAGTTTACAGGGCTATGCTGTACATACAAGTCTTCTAGAGTCGTTTCACAGGCTTTTGATCCGCTTAAAAAAAGAGGTGGTTTCATACGAAGAAAGAAAAATACATAAGTCTAGATTTTTCATTTTGTGGCACGGCTTTTCCCCCTCTCCAAACCTCTCTCCGCTTCGGGGAGAGGCTTTGAAACACCGTTTTAGTTTTCCTCTACTTGTATAAAACCACCCTAAAAAAAGGCTACGGTGTACACACAAGTCTTTAAAAGTTGCCCCACAAGCTTTTGATCCCCCCAACCCCCCTTAAAAAAGAGGGCAAAAACCTCTCAAAGTCCTCCAATTTATCGGAGGATTTAGGAGGAGCTACAACATTTTGGTTTTGTAGAGAGATGTGTACACCGTAGCTAAAAAAGGGGGGCAAAAGAAGCTCTCAAATCACTAACGTACTAGTACTCGACTATGGGGGCCGATCGCTTGTTTGGGTGAAGCGGGTATTGTGCAGCTATTGGTAGAATCCTGTAAACAAGCAGCTTGAACAAGGGTTGCAGGGTTAACCATTACTTGATTACCCTCTAAGGAATTACCGTTACTGAATTCCATATTAGGTGTAGTAGAAAGGGATGGAGAATTACTCCTTGTAGCTGTCGGGGAAGCGATCGCACTTCCATTATCAACTACTGGTGTAACAGTGAATTCATTTCCACCATCAACTATTGGTGTAACAGTGAATTCACTTCCACTATCAACTATTGGTGTAACAGTGAATTCACTTCCACCATCAACTATTGTTGGCAGAGTAGATGTACTACCACCGCTAATTACTGGCGGGGGAGTAGGTGTACTATCACCACTAACTACGGGTGTAGGAGTTGGCGTACTACCACCACCAACTGGTGTGGGAGTTATAAGAGTTGCATTTGCAGGTACTTTGATGGTTATCCTCGCTAGGGGGGAGTTAGTCATTTCCAAAGAAGTCACCTTTGGCGAACCTGGGATATCGGACTTGAAATCAAAGACAGTGGGGGTTGCACCACCATTGCGATCGCTATATCGGACTCCATATCCACTCACTTCAAAGGTTCCTTGATATTGATTTCCGGTTTTTGGATCGGTCACAGTACCAGTGTATAAGGCTTTTGTGAGATTAAATTCATCCTGAACTACTCCTTGAAATGTGGTTCCTGCTAATCTTCCCTGGTATTTATAGGGTGTTAACTCACCACCAGAGAGAATCGGCGAATTCAGAACGCCATTAAAGGAGACAATCGGAATGCCTTTAAAGTCAACAAAGTAATGCAGGCTACCATCAGAGCGTGTTTGTACCTTCACATAGTCTGACTTGTATACAGGAACGTAATTAGGATTGTTCTTTGTACCTAAATTCCGTGAGTAAGTCCCTGCGTCATCTGTATCAACACGAGTCGTACTGCCATTGAAATTAGGATTAATGCTGGGAAGTTGGATAGTACCTGATAATGTACCAGTGCTTTGAATGGTGATTTGAGCAAAAGCACTTGTTCCAGATGAGGCGATGATGGCTGCGGCTAAACTGCTGCTACTAACAACTGCACAACCCAATTTAGTTAATGAATCTAATTTCATGAAAAATTTGCTCCTTTAATCACATATAAAAAAATACGCGCAGCTTCTCGTTCCTTCTATTGGGCGATGCAAGCATTTCATACTGAATTAGTCAGTACAAAAATAGCGCTTTTTATTACATTTTCATCGGTATAAAGTTAAAACCGGAAAGTTGCTCTTAATGCTCCAACGACTAAAGTATCGTTAGCAGCATTGTGATCGGGATTGAAAATGACGAATAAGCCTGGAGTCAGGGCGATATTATCACTCAGTTGGGCGCGGTAAAAAAGTTCTACGTGAATTGATGTGTCACTACGTCCACCTGCTGTTCCCCCATCAGAAAACTTGGGAAAATTGAAGCCATCGGGTAAAGTACTCGAAGTAATTTTGGGCGGTTGTCCGACGAGAACGCCCCCTAAATTTCCAGGACGCAGCAAATTGGGAAAGGCCGCGAACACCATCCAGTTTGTAGTTTCTACACTTCCAGGAAGGTTGAATGGTTTGGAAGAAGTAAAGCCACCCCAACCGCCCAATTGCAAGTTAGGGTTGATTCGCCAAGCAACGGTAGCGCCAATGGCTTGGGTATCAAAAGCTGTTGCATCTGCAAAAGGCGAAATCAGTTGAGAATCGCCGATACCACTTCCTAATAAGCCATCTGGGGAGTGGGAATAAAGATAATGTACGCCGATATCGATGTTATCGGTGGGCGCTAAACTTAACTGAGTGCCAGCAGTAAATCTACCGCCGAATAGTCCGCCCTGATTGATGTTGCCAGAAAAACTAGGAATTTCTGCACTATAAACGCCTTGCAAACTGATGCGATCGCTAATTTGCCAATCAAAGCCTATACCACCAGTGCCGTTGCCAATACTTAAAATCGGGTTACGCTGACCAAATAGAGAAATTGCACCGTCGCTAGAACCTTCTAAAGGACTAATACCCCGAAAAGTGTTGATGGGGTTGACTCCCGCCGTACCTACGACAATTCCGAAGTTATCCGAGACGACAAATCGATAAGATAAGTCACTAACAACTAGATTGTTGTCTGTATTTGACTCGAAACCCAACCGCCCCATATTGGTAGATAGCAACGCTGCATTAGAACCCAAATTACCCGCAGATAGCCCTGTTAACAGCAAATCTCGCCCTGTAAATGAAGTTGCTAAGGTTAGTTGGGCACTACTTGTAAAAGTCAGATTGGTTTTTCCCTGACGTTCAGGAACTCCATCTCTAGGAAACAAATCCACATCGGGGTTATTGGTTCCCTGAACGCTAAAAACGGCTTGACCAAATAATCTGGTAGTTGTGGAAAACTGATTGGCTTGTAATTCAGTAGTCCGGTTTTCTACAGCCTCAACACGCTGCTGTAATTGCTGCAATTCTGCTTGAAATTCGCTTTGCAACCTTTGCAGCAGGATTAAATCTTCACTATTAACAGTATTAATTTTATTATTAGCGTAGGCGTAGCCCGCCGCAGGCATCGCTTCGTTAATCTTCTCTAAACAAGCGTTTAAACCAGCCGCAAATTCATAACGACTGATGGTGCGGTTTCCCAGATAATTCCTATCGTGGTATCCCGCAATGCAGCCATAGCGTTCTACTAGAGATTGCAAAGCATCAAAAGCCCAGTCGGAAGGTTGCACGTCTTTAAGTTGTGACACCGATGTGACTTGAGACATTTGGTTGTCTGAGTCTGGAGGCTGAGGAGATAGAGAGAATTCTTCTGTGTTTTCCTGGTTCTGGACAACTTCTATTACAGCTTGAGTATTTTTTAACTCAGGTAAATTAGGGGAATTTATAAATTGAATTTTTTCTCTGCTTTTTTTAAGTATATTTTCGTACTTATGCTTTGTAGCTGATGAAGTAGTTATATCTGGCTGCACAAATTCAGGTGGTGTAATTTCAGCAGGCGATAGAACTTGAGATAAATTTTCTTGTGTTGACTGCTGCACCAGATTATCTGGCGTGATTACAGGCTGTTCTGGTAAATTAAGGGCAGAGATTGGCCCTGTTGCTAGCACACCCGCCATCAGTAGACTAATATCACTCATGGTATTTCATTTGACTTACACCAATATTTCTTTTGACAGACAAAGTTGGTGTATATCAGGAAATTTCATGAAAAAAGAGTGATAAAAATTACTATGGCTGTGGTTGGGGAGAAGGGGGCGGGGGGAGCAGGGGAAGCAGAGGGAGAAGAACTATTTATTGATTCTTCAGCCATACCCAATGCCCAATTCCCAATTCCCAATTCCCAGATAAATTATTCTGGCTCGCTACAATACTTATTCATCTGATTGACTAACGTATCTGACTTCTTGCCAAGAGTTGTAGCTGTTGTCAGTGCTGAGTCAATTTCGGTTCTAGCCTTTTGGATTTTTTCTCTACCCGATTCTGAAGCTTCTGCTGTCTTGGTTGCACCAAGCGCTCTACCGGCTTTGGCGATCGCTTGACTAAGATTCTGAAAAATATTGACAAAACCGCTTTGATATTCTTTCAGCTTGGGATCTTTTAAATTCAGTTCCTTAATCGATTTAGTCACAAATTCTAAATCTTTAGACAGTTGTATGCTGGTGATGACTTGCCTTCCTTTATTGTTATCAATCAGAGAAGTTCCGGCATTTACAACTCGAATCAGTCGCTGGCACTGAGAAACTTTATTTTCGCTGCAACTGGTAACGAACAAAGCGATGCTCAGGCTAACAGGAGCAATAACAGTATATTTATGTAAAACAGACATTAACACCCCAACAGCAATAAAACCCAAAATATAGTATCTAATATTACGGGCAATGGGCAGAGAGAATAGTGGATGATTCTTTAAACTCCACTTCTGTGCCCATGCCCGAATGACACTAAGATAAGCGCAAACCCCTTATTAACCGGCTTTTGAGTGTGGGGAGTGTGGGGAGAGAGGGGAGTCAGATTTCTTCCCCATCCTCCCACACCTCCCACACCTCCCTCAGACAAAGGTTTCACGTTTTCCTAGTACCATTGGCCCATGCCCCAATCTCAAATTACCAATCTATGGGCAAACCTAACTGGTCTAAAGTAGCACCATCTTGCAAAAGTGGCTGAATATTGCCGTCTATTTGAATTCGACCACCAGACAGCACTAAAGCGCGTTGCGTAACTCTACCTAACCAATGTAGATCGTGGGAGGCAATTAACATCACCTGCACTGGTAACTTTAACAACACTTGCGCTAAATGTCTTCGCCATGCTGGATCGAGACCGTTAGTCGGCTCATCCAAAATTAGAATTGTCGGGTCTAGGGCTAAAATTGAGGCTAGGGCAGCAAGGCGTTTTTGTCCACCAGAAAGTTCGTGAGCGGAACGATTAGCGTAGGCTTCTAGTCCGAAATCAGCTAATAACTGCCGGGCGCGATCGCTAGCCTCTGCTGGTGAGATTCCGTAGTTGCGTGGGCCAAAGGTAATATCTTCCAAGATGGTGGGCATAAATAGTTGGTCGTTGGCATCTTGAAAGCTAAAGCCAATTTGACGACGTATTTGGGGTAGAGTTTTGGTTTCTAGCGGGATGCCATTAATGGTAATTTTCCCCGTTTGGGGTTGTTTTAAGCCGATTAGGTTCTCTAGCAAGGTGCTTTTTCCAGAACCAGTTGCTCCCATCAAGGCGACGCGATCGCCTTTATTCAAAGTAAAAGAAATTTCTTGTAATACTGGCTCCTGGCGAGAATAGGCATAGGCCAAGTTCTCAACTTCAACGACAGTTACGTGGGGGTTGTGGGTTGGTGGTTGGGGATTAGATGTCAATGATTTCAAGATTCACAAACTCAATATTGCGGAGTGAGGATTGGGTTAAATTTTGTAAGAAGTTAGGGTTACAGTAGCAGCGATCGCACAAGCTAGTAATACGGCAAAACGCTCTTTCGGTCTGAGAGGAGAATCGATGGGCAATTGCCCGTTGTAACCGCGAATTACCATTGCCCCATACACTCGTTCTGCCCTATCTAGACTGCGGAGATACAAGGCTCCAATCATGGCAGCACTAGCGTAGCGCAACCATCCCGTAGTTCCATTCAGACCACGTAATTGAGCGCTGCGCTGCATCCGCGTTACTTCTGAGAGCAAAATTTCCATATATTGCCCAGCTAACAACAAGTTTTCCTTTAAAGGTGCTGGTACGGGTAAGCCTTTCAGGGCAATACCAAAGCTGTGGGGCGGTAAGGTTAACAAAAAACTATTCATAGTAACTAGACAAACCAGCGAACGAAGCAGTAAAAAGCTGGCTCTTTCCCATCCCAAAGGCAAGGCTAGCAACGACAAAAAAATCAATTCTGTACCGAGTAATCCTCCCAAGTGGCGAATTGATACGCGCAACAGCCAAGCCCACAAAAGTGCGATCGCGGCATATACACCTAAGCAATACCAAGCATGATATTTTAGTAACGCTGCTCCCACCACAATCACTAGAGACAGCTGCAAACGTAACGGTAAAGAAAGTTTAAGCATTCTTCGGTTTCACCACCTTGGCAATCCCAAAGGCTACAGCAAAGCAAACTGTAGCTCCCATAAGTCCAGCGATACTAGTACCAATCGGCCCCAAACCCTTAATAGTATAGTCAGCTAAGGGAGTCGGCACAATTACCCGGACTTTCGCAGCTAAATCAATGAAACCTGTATTTTCAGCGACTTTTTCTAAACCATCAGGCCAGGCTGAGGCAAAGAGTGACAGCACTCCTGCAATCAAGAAAATGGTGACAATAGGCACTGACCAGCCGCGAAATTCCTGCTGTTCCCCTGGTAACAAATCTGGTCGGGCTGTAGCTAAATAAGTCAGCACACCCCCAGTAATTATCCCTTCGCCAATGCCAATCAAAATATGTACGCCAGTCATAGCTGGTAAAACTATGGCTACAGGTGCAGTACCAGAGAGGGCTAACTCAATAGCACAAGCTATAGCAGCTACCACTACACTTACACCAGCAGCTATACCAGCAGCTAGGGGTAAACGCCCTTTAAATCCCCCCAACAGCCGTTGCAAGGTTTGGGTTAAAATCCAACCTACCCAAACACCAACTACTGCCATATTGAAAATGTTTGCTCCCAAGGCTGTAATGCCACCATCAGCAAATAGCACAGCTTGAATAATTAAAACTGTGGCAATACACAATGTCCCTGCCCACGGACTACCCAAAACGATCGCAGCTAAGGTTCCTCCTAATAAGTGACCACTAGTACCTCCTGCTACCGGAAAATTGATCATCTGGGCGGCAAAAATGAAGGCAGTGGTTAATCCCAGTATGGGCGCACGACGAATACCAAAAGCTTCTTGCGATCGCTCGAAGGCAATAAAAAGTGCTGCTACACTGGCTAAACCAGTAGCCCCTGCCACCGGAACAGAAACAAATCCATCAGGAATGTGCATGATCTACCCTGTATTTTTTAGATGTTTATTTACTCAATACCAGCAATAAACAAAGGCATTAAATTAATAACAAACAAAATTTTCACCTTTTTTGCAATGCCCTCTTGGGGGATTTTATGCTGTTACTTTTGAGAGATTTACAATCCAATGGCTGCTAAATAGTATACTTAATTTACACGAATATTAATTTTTGTTAATTTTATTTTTATATATGTCGAGAAATTCTTGGAAAAGTCCAAATCTCTTGACTTTAAGAAGCTAATATGTATCTGATTGGGACATTCTGAATGCCAAAAAGCTTGCTAGTATCGTGCTTTTTATCTATGAGGCTACTACACAAACATTTTGGATTTTGAATTGCTTTCTAGCTCTTATGGTTGATAAGATAATAATCGCCATTTAAGGCGGGTTTCATTGATTTTAACTACACTTTTTATGGCAACACAGCGTTACTATGACCTAAAAATATTTAACTATATAGCTAAATATCAAGGTAATTTAGCTGTATTCAATAATAACTCAGGATTCAGAATTCGATTACTTCTTAATCTGTACTCATTACTTTTTTGTTGACCACCAATTTTAAAATTTGGTAAACTAGTATTTTTTTTACTTATAGTTATTAACCAACTAATGATTTTAGATTAGTATAACTAATATACTAATCTAAAAAAGTCTTTACATAGTCTCGACCAACTGTATATTTGCTGACTTCGCTGCCTTAATGGTACAGTATTGATTAATTTTTGGGATAAAAAATTGTGTAAGCGTTGATACGTAACACAAAATAGTGGTTAAACTTAAAATTCAGTTGAAGAAGGCAGAAGGCTTAATTTAGAAGGGGTTTGAATCCCCTCCTAAATAGGATGAAACTTAGCTAGCGCATCACTAATGTTAAATAATCACAACGAGGGATTTGAGATTTTGATTTTTGTTCTTAGATTTTAGAACGAACTTAAATCTCAAACGTCAAATCTACAAATCCATTGGTATAAGGTCTGGCAATGAGAATTATTTTCAAAGGTGCATTTTATTTTTACAAAAAAATTATCTCGTTGCTACCTACATCTACTGACCCTTGTGTACAGATTGTAGATACTAGTTCTGCCTCACAAAATAAGCACTGGTATAATTATTGGCAAGCTCGCCTCCCACCTTCCTGGCTTCACCCTTTGCTGATTTTGATGTGGTTGCTCATCGGCATTAGCTTACGCCTAACCAACTTGACAACAAAGTCTCCTTGGACTGATGAGTTTTCCACCTTGGTGTTTAGCTTGGGTAACAATTTTTTATCAGTACCCCTAGATCAGGCGATCGCACCTGATATCTTATTACAACCACTACAACCAAACCCAGCAGCTAGTATTGGTGATGTCATCCATAACTTAGCTACACAAGATAGTCATCCACCTCTGTATTTTGTGCTGGCTCACCTGTGGATGAAACTATTTCCTAGTGAAGGAGGATTAGTATCGCTATTTGCAGCGCGATCGCTACCTGCTATATTCGGTGCTGCCTCAATACCGTGTGTTTACGTATTAGGTAAAGTAGCATTTCGTTCGAGAATAGTGGGACAATTGGCTGCTGCCACGATCGCAGTATCACCCTACGCCGTATTTTTAGCACAAGAAGCACGTCATTATACTTTGGCAATTTTATGGGTAATTGGTTCTCTCACCTGCTTAGTAATTGCCACACGTCATATTCAAAACCGCACACCTTTACCTATATGGGTAGTACTTTCCTGGGTAGCAGTTAATGCTTTAGGTATTGCTACTCATTATTTTTTCACCTTCACCCTCTACACAGAAGCCGTAGTTTTGATTTCTCTGGCTTGGCTTCAATTGCAAACTAGCACCAAATTTTCTCTCCTCTTCTCTTCTCTCTGGCGGCGAATTTATGCCGTTGCGGTAGGTACTTTGGTGGCGGGTTTAATTTGGATACCAATCTTGTTAGAGAACAAAAATCGTGGAATTTTGACCGAGTGGATTCGAGGTTCGCGCGTTGGACTAGATTGGTTAAGCCCAATTTTTCAAGCTTTAGGAACATTGATTGCAATGATTTCCCTGTTACCGGTTGAATCTTCTCAAGCTTTGGTGGTGATTCCTTCTGGAATAGTGATGCTGGCTTTCTTTATTTGGGCAGTACCAATTTTGCTGCGTGGGATCAAAATTCAACTACAGCATCCAGAAAACCGGATTATGATTCAGGTGTTTATTGGAATTGCGGTTAGTGCGATCGCTTTATTTTTGATCTTTACGTACTTTTTGGGTATTGACCTGACCAGAGGCGCTAGATATAACTTTGTTTACTATCCTGCGATCGTTGTCTTGCTAGGTGCAAGTCTTGCAGTTTGTTGGCATCCTCCCCAAGAATTGATGGAAAGAGAACAAGGGAAAAATGGCATACAAAGCATAGGTAAATGGGGAATAAACGGTAAAAAAGCCGTGATGTTAATTTGGCTGATGGGATTTTTTAGTGCAGTCACAGTAATCTGCAATCTCGGCTATCAAAAATATTATCGCCCTGACCTGTTTGTGCAACTCATCCAACAAAGATCCCCAGTACCAGTACTGATTGCCACTACTCACAAAAGTTATATACACACTGGGGAAATGATGGGAGTAGCTAGGGAGTTGAAACTTGCCAATTCGCCCCAAAATTCTTTGTTTCTCCTTGCCCATCAATATCATGATCCGAATACTTCCACCATTGCTTTAGAAAATACTTTAAAGACGCTACCACGACCTTTTGACTTGTGGTCGGTAAACTTTCATGCGCCAGTAGCAGAAGCCGTCAAAACCTGCGTCGCTGATACTAAATCTTTGCCAAGCGTAGACGGCTACGAATACGAACTTTATCATTGTTAGCAGAGTTAATAAACTGGAGAGTGTTGAGCCTGAACAATTCAAATTGAAAGTCTCTCTCCTAGAAGGCTGCTGTGTACACACAAGTCGGAAAAACTTCATCCACCAAAGATTTGCAGTGCGTTACGCTGGCATGACAAAGCTAAATTGTTGCAATTATGGCGATGCCTACGCATTTGTTATTTCGGCGAACTCATCTTAAAATTTTCTCAATATCTTGTGGGGTGGGCATCTTGCCCGCCCTGATTATGCAACTTGAATGCCGATTAGCTTACAGGCAGAAAGTAGTATTGAGAAAGCACGTTAAGAAAGTACGCGACACTATCCCTCTTTTATCAGTTTTGAAAAACAATAATCTTGTTGCTAACAGGACAAAACTGTTATGAAAATTCTTTTAGTTGAAGATGAATATCGGATTGCAAAAGCACTTGCAGAAGTACTAATTGACCAAAATTATCTTGTTGATATTGCTAGTGATGGTCAAGCAGGATGGGAGTTTGCTAAAGCCTTTCCTTATGACTTAATAGTATTAGATTTGATGTTACCAAAGTTGGATGGTATAACTTTGTGTAAACAACTACGACAAGAAGGCTATTCTACACCTATTTTGTTACTAACTGCAAAAGACAGTAGCACAGACAAAGTAATCGGGTTAGACGCGGGAGCAGATGATTTTGTTGTCAAACCCTTTGATTTACAAGAACTAATGGCTCGGATTCGTGCTTTATTAAGGCGGGGAATTACTATTTTACCCCCTGTGTTTGAGTGGGAAAAATTGCGTTTAGATCCAAGTAATTATGAAGTGACATACAATGAACAACCAGTACATCTGACTCCCAAAGAATATAGAATTTTAGAATTGTTTTTACGTCACAGTCATCAAGTGTTTAATCGCAACGAGATTCTGAAACATCTTTGGTCTTTTGAAGAGCCACCAGGAGAAGAAACAATCAAGGTTCATATTCGGAGTTTAAGACAAAAATTGAAATTTGCTGGAGCTAATGTTGATTTTATTGAGACAATCTACGGTTTAGGTTATCGACTCAAACAAACTTTTTAAATTGATGCTTCAGGCTTTAGGCAGGCGGCTTTTATTTTCATATTTAGGTGTAATGGTAACAATTTGGGGGACTTCTACTACAATTGTTTACCATTTTTTATCTTATAATCTTTATCAAAAATTAGATAGTGAAATTATCACTTTAGCAAATGCAGCTGCTCACAACTTAATAGCAGCGCCAGTAGACAAAAAAGCAATCAATACTAAAATACCTCGAATTTTAGATAATGATGATGATGGAGATTTAGATATTCCTTGGCAAGATTTACGTGAAAATCATCAAGGAGTAGAATGGTTTGATGCTAATGGTCGGCTATTGGCTAAAGCGGGAACCACTATTTCTCGAATGTCTTTTACTGCTAACTTTGACATCAGCCAACACCATAAAATTCGCAGTATTACTATTCCTGTTTATCTACATAGTTTAACTGGAAGAAAAAAAAAGCTTCAAGGCTATGTGCGGGTAAGTGAATCTACAGAAGAATTAGAAGAAGAACTAAATAGAGTTTTATGGGGATTTGAGTTAGGAGGATTGATTGTAATAATTCTTAGCGGCTTAGGTGGTTGGTGGCTAACAAGACAATCTTTACAGCCAATTGAGCAAAGTATCCAGCAATTAAAACAGTTTACTGCCGATGCTTCTCACGAGTTGCGTAGTCCTTTAACAATTATTAAAACTTCGGTTGAAGTGATTATGAGTTATCCAGAGAGAATTCATCCAGCTAATTTAAATAAATTGGAAGCAATATCATCTGCAAGTAATCAAATGACTCGATTAGTAGAAGATTTACTTTTATTAGCTCGAACTGATGCAGTAACGAGTCCTAAAATGATTGCATGGATCAGTATTCCTTTAGATGAATTATTAGAGGATTTGGTAGAGTTTTTGGAACCGCAAGCGGTATCTAAGGAAATTACTCTCAAGTCAGAAATATCAACCGAAGTTTTTATCAAAGGTGAAGCTATTCAACTAAAGCGATTATTTTCTAATTTGTTGCAAAATGCCTTGCACTATACACCTAAAGGAGGGACTGTCATAGTTTCTCTAGTTAAACTTGAGCGGTTTGTAGCCATAAATGTTCAAGATACTGGTATTGGTGTTGCTCCAGAACACATTCCGTTAATTTTTAATCGCTTTTGGAGGGCAGATCAAGCTAGAAATCAGCGAGAGGGAGGCTTAGGTTTAGGATTAGCTATTGCATTAGCGATCGCTAGAACTCATGGAGGAGATATTACCGTCACCAGTGAAATCGGTATTGGTAGCTGCTTTCAGGTACGTTTGCCATTAGCTTCTTAGTTTAATTCTTAGGGTTTTGCCGAGTTTTTTTACCAAATAAACCAGACATATTTAATCCTGTCACCAACAATCCCAAAAGTCCTAATCCATTCAAAATTGGGTAGATTCCTTGCAGATGAAAGATTTCACCTGTATGGATACTTAAGAGGAAGCTAGCTGGAACTCCTATACCAATAGACCACTCGCGGACAAAGGTTGTTAATATCCCAGTCAGCACGGTTAACATCAGTGGCACAGATAAGATGATGCCAAGGATACGATGATACTTACGAAATAAACGTTTCATGGTATTTTTCCGGTAGTAGAAACTTTTTCCCAATACAATGTAGGCTCAATATCACCAGAAATGCAAATGAGATGAGAGAAATCGAGTCTTGTCAGACAAGACTCGAAGTCAGCAATTGGTGTGAGGAGTCTTGATAGACTCTGTTCTTAAGGTAAAGCATGACAAGTAAAAAACTCGGAAAGAGAAAATATTGGTTCTTTCCGAGTTTTTTACCTTGATAGCTTTAATATTTGAATAACAAAAATATTACCTAATATTTTTGTTCCTAGTCAGCATAATTTATAAACACTAGTACAGGTCGAGACCCAAAATTAAAGCATGGGTGACTTTTGATTTCCGCCTTGCGGTACTAGTCTACACAAACGAGTTTTGATGAGGAGTTGAGAATGAATCGTTTTAATCCAGTACTGATAGTTGCTGCAATCAGCATGATGACTTTGCTTGGATGCAATAAGGGTGACGAACCTACTGCACAGACACCACCTACCGGGAGTTCTATCTCCGATACAACAGCCACTCCCTCTGCTACAACCACCCCTGATGTTCCCACTCCCGCTGCGACAACCTCCCCTGGTGCAGCAGCCACTCCCACTAAAACAACTGAATTTCAAGGTCTACAAGGTGTTGTTACCAATACTAAGGCCGCAGTTCAGGCGGGAGATTTTACTAAAGCTAAAGGGGAATTTGATAAATTTGAAGATTTCTGGTCAAAGGTTGAGGATGGAGTTAAAACTAAATCTCCCACTACCTACAAAGAAATTGAAGATAAATCCGATGAGATTAAGGCAGGGCTGAAAGCCTCTGCACCAAATAAACCAAAATTGTTAACAGCCTTAGAGGTTCTTAACAAGGATGTCACTAGTGTTGCCAAGCCTTAAGAGCTAAATACATAGACTGAGTATTTGTTGGCTAGTTTGCTAGTAGTACGTCAAGTTGAAATTGATGGATAAGCAAGTTTGTAGTAAGGACTTTAGTCATGATTATTTTAAGCACTTTAGTGCTTACTACAAACTATCAAAATTAATTTAGACATTGTACTAGTCCTGATTAATTTTTTGTGTGAGAAATAAAAATGTTAAAAGCAAAAGTTCTATGGAGTTTTCTTCAGCAGGCTCCATTCGTTGTGCTTGTTGCCTCAGCTGTTAGTTATGGTGGGCTGGCAATAGCATCTCCTGCAAATAATACTACATCAAAACCTGAAAATAACCAAACCGAGCAATCTCTAGAGTCTCCGGCAACTGCTAATGCTGTCGCGCAAGTTACTTCTGTATCTCAATTATCAGATGTGCAGCCAACTGATTGGGCATTTCAAGCGCTGCAATCATTAGTAGAACGTTACGGTTGTATTGCTGGATATCCCAATAGTACATATCGCGGTAATCGAGCGATGACGCGATATGAATTTGCGGCGGGTTTGAATGCTTGTCTACAACGCGTCAATGAACTGATTGCTACGTCAACTAATGATTTGGTTAAGAAACAAGATTTAGCCACATTACAAAAATTGCAAGAGGAATTTACCGCCGAACTAGCAACCTTACGCGGTCGAGTTGATGCGCTGGAAACACGCAGCGCCGAACTGGAACAGCATCAGTTTTCTACCACTACCAAACTCAATGGTGAAGCGATTTTTGCAGTAGCAGGGGTTGTGTCAGGAGATAATGCTAGAGGAGGAAAAATTAATCGCAATCCTATTTTAGGCGATCGCGTCCGTCTCAACTTTGATTCCAGCTTTACAGGCAAAGATTTACTCAGAACCCGACTGCAAGCCACAAATCTGAATGCCTTCTCTGCAAATTCTACATTTACACCAGAAGGTGACTTCCGGTTTGCTGGTGGTACTTTTGATAATGGTAACAACAATGCTGTTGGGATAGATGCGCTGTTGTATCAGTTCCCTCTCACTCAGAAAACAAATGTCGTTGTTGAAGCAAACGCAGGTGCAGCTGATGATTTTACTAATACAGTAAACCCTTACTTAGATGGAGATGGTGGTAGCGGTGCTCTTTCTCATTTTGGGACTCGCAACCCTATTTACTATCTAGTTAATGGTGCTGGTTTAGGAATTCAGCATCAGTTTAGCAAGAATCTAGAACTAAGTTTGGGGTATTTAGCTAACGATCCTGCTAATGCTCAAAATGGAAGTGGTTTATTCAACGGTGCTTATGGAGCCATAGCCCAGTTAACGGTCAAACCGACTGATAAATTCACCCTTGGTTTGACTTACGTTAATTCTTACAACAATGATTTCACTGCCAATGGTAGTACAGGCAGCAACCGTGCTAACCTGCGTTCGGCTTTACTGAATAATCCCAATTTACCAGATGATTTAGCTGCATTTTCTGGTGCCGATTTGCCAGTATCCAGTAATGCTTATGGTGCAGAAGCATCATTACAACTGAGTGATAAATTTATTTTGGGTGGCTGGGCTGGTTACACTAACACTCGGATCTTAGCAAGCAATGGAAGCGGAATTAATCGGGGAAGTCTTGATATCTGGAACTGGGCGGTTACTTTAGGATTCCCCGACCTTGGTAAAAAAGGGAATCTAGCTGGTATTGTGGTTGGTATGGAACCTTATGTGACAAGTTCCAGTGTTGCCCAAATTGGCAAAGACAAGAACAATTCCTATCATCTAGAAGCGTTTTACCAGTATAAGGTGAGCGACAATATTACCATTACTCCCGGAGTTATTTGGTTGACTTCGCCGGATAACAACAGCAATAACAATGATGCTGTCATTGGTGCATTGAGAACTACTTTTACTTTCTAAAGGTCATAAGGGATTTCCAGTTAAAAAACATCCCCTTGTAGGGGCGGACAGATGTGCCGCCCCTACTTTGTATCATGAGTATGTTTCGGTCAAGATGCCCAATACCCCATGACCAATCCCTAATGCCCCAATTCAGATGCATCTTATGGAAGTTCCTCAAATATCGATATCCATAGGAGACTAGAGAAAGAAGAACAAAATAAATATATGTGATGCGTTTTCAAGCACTGAAGGCTGTAACTACTTTAAGGAGGATTTATGCGTGCAGTACTGATGGCAGGGGGTTCAGGAACGCGGCTTCGCCCGTTAACTTGCGATCTGCCCAAACCGATGGTGCCAATCCTAAATCGACCAATTGCCGAACATATTATCAATCTTCTGAAGAGACATCAAATTACAGAAGTTATTGCGACATTGCATTATTTACCTGATGTCTTGCGAGACTATTTTCAAGATGGCAGCGATTTTGGTGTTCAGATGACTTATGCCGTCGAAGAAGACCAGCCTTTGGGTACAGCAGGCTGTGTGAAAAACATTGCCGAACTTTTGGATGAAACTTTTTTAGTCATTAGCGGCGATAGCATAACAGATTTTGACCTCACGGCTGCGATCGCATTTCACAAACAAAATAAGTCAAAAGCTACTTTGATTTTGACCAGAGTTCCCAACCCAATTGAATTTGGAGTGGTGATTACTGATCAAGAAGGACGAATTAGCCGATTTTTAGAAAAACCCTCTAGTAGTGAAATTTTTTCCGATACCGTCAACACTGGTACTTACATTCTCGAACCAGAAATTTTAGAATATCTACCAGCAAACGTTGAATGTGACTTTTCCAAAGACTTATTCCCCTTACTGCTAGCAAAAGATGAGCCAATGTATGGTTACATCGCTCAAGGTTATTGGTGCGATGTTGGTCACTTAGATGCCTATCGGGAAGCTCAGTATGACGCATTAGATCGGAAGGTAAATCTCGATTGCGCCTACAAAGAAGTTTCTCATGAGTTATGGGTAGGTCAAAATACTTACATCGACCAGACGGCTGTGATTGAAACCCCAGCAGTGATTGGTGACAATTGCCGCATCGGTGCAAGAGTGCAAATTGAAGCCGGAACCGTAATTGGCGATAACGTTACTATTGGCGCTGATGCCAATCTTAAACGTCCTATAGTGTGGAATGGGGCTTTTATTGGCGATGAAGCACATCTTTCTGCCTGTGTGATTTCCCGTGGCGCTCGTGTAGACCGCCGCGCCCATGTATTAGAAGCTGCTGTTGTGGGTTCGCTTTCCACGGTGGGAGAAGAAGCCCAAATTAGCCCTGGTGTGCGCGTTTGGCCAAGTAAAAAGATTGAGTCAGGGGCAGTTTTAAACATCAACTTGATTTGGGGCAACACCGCTCAACGAAATTTATTTGGGCAACGTGGTGTGCAAGGATTAGCGAATATTGACATCACCCCAGAATTCGCCGTGAAATTGGGATCTGCTTACGGTTCTACCTTAAAACCTGGTTCTAAGGTAACGGTTTCTCGTGACCAGCGTAATGTCTCTCGGATGGTGACGCGATCGCTCATTGCTGGTTTAATGTCAGTAGGTATTGATATTCAAAACCTTGATGCTACTGCTATCCCCATTGCCCGCACGGTTATACCCACAATGTCGGTAGCTGGTGGTATCCATGTGCGAGTCCACCCCGATCGCCCTGACTACATTCTGATTGAATTCATGGATGCTAAGGGGATTAATATTTCCAAAGCCCTAGAAAAGAAAATCGAAGGGGCTTACTTTAAGGAAGATATGCGGCGGGCGCTAATTCATGAAATTGGCGATGTATCTTACCCCAGCCAAGTCATGGAGCGCTACTGCACTGCTTTTGAGAAACTTTTGCATGTTCATACACTCCGCAACAGTCGGGCAAAAGTGGTGATTGACTATGTTTATGCGGTATCAGGGGCAGTTCTACCCCAAATGTTGGATAAATTTGGTGCTGATGCAGTAGTACTGAATGCCAGTGTCAATAAATCGGCGATGTCAATCACCGATCGCGAAGGACTACTAACTCAGTTAGGTCATGTAGTAGAAGCATTGAAAGCTAACTTTGGTGTGCAAGTCTCAGCTAATGGAGAACAACTGATTTTAGTTGATGAATCAGGCTATCCAATTCGTGGGGAAACTTTAACAGCACTGATGGTAGACATGATTCTGACGGCTAACCCCAGAGGAACAGTAGTAGTGCCGGTTCATGCTTCTAGTGCTATTGAACAAGTCGCCCGCCGTCATGATGGCAGAGTGATTCGCACCAAAGCCAACCCTACAGCTTTAATGGAAGCTTGTCAAAAAAATCCGAATGTGGTTTTGGGAGGTAGTGGAGAAACTGGTTTTATTTTCCCGCAACTGCATCCGGGATTTGATTCTATGTTCTGTATTGCCAAGATCATTGAGATGTTAACTATACAGGAGCGATCGCTGGCTGCTGCACGGTCAGAATTGCCCCGTGTAATTCACAAAACTTATACAGTCCGTTGTCCGTGGACAGCTAAGGGTGCTTTGATGCGTTACTTAGTGGAAACTCACCCAGCCCAAAACTTAGAACTCATTGATGGAGTGAAAATTTGTCAACCTTATGATGATAGTTGGTTGTTAGTTTTACCAGATGCCAGCGAACCACTGGTGCATCTGTATGCAAATAGCAACGATCGCGAATGGGTAGATGAGACTGTCAGAAATTACCGTACCCGTGTTCAGAGTTTTGTGGAAAGACAACAAGAATATCAACCAGCAGAAGTGTAATTCGTAATTCGTAATTCGTAATTTAATTCTTTAATTACGAATTACGAATTATGTTGAGGGGGTTCTAAATCATTGAGAACATTCGTTTAGGTAAGACCAAAACACTTGTAGAGACGGCGATTTATCGCGTCTCGAAAACCCAAAATTTTTGCCAGTAGCCATTTGAACCGTATTGCCCCGCTCCTGATTGAGTTGGAATGAACCGCAGCCCGCTTTTCCGGTTTATTCCCTGAAATCCTTTACAAAACTTAATTTATTCTAAATGATAAAAACTATCAATAAATCTGGTAGGATATCTCCAAGCTTATTGAGATAGATATTCATTAAGCTAAAAATATATTTCAACAAGCAAGGTAAATAAGTATCCTTGCGTAAATTATTGCGTTCCAAATTCATATACAGGTGGCAATATGTCGAAAAAAATCGGTCTGTTCTACGGTACTCAAACTGGCAACACTGAATCTGATGCTGAAAAAATTCGGGATGAGTTTGGTGGTGATGTTGTAACATTACATCCCATTTACGAGGCGGATACTACCACGTTTGATGAGTATGAATTACTGATTATTGGTTCTCCAACTTGGGATATTGGTCAACTTCAGAGCGATTGGGAAGGCTTTTATTCCGATCTGGATGAAATAGATTTTAGCGGTAAGTTAGTTGCCTATTTTGGTGATGGAGATCAATATGGCTATGCCGATAACTTTCAGGATGCAATGGGAATTTTAGAAGAAAAAATTTCCCGGCGCGGCGGTAAAACTGTTGGCTATTGGTCAACGGAGGGTTATGAATTTGAGAATTCTAGAGCCTTGAAAAATGGCAAGTTTGTTGGTTTGGCACTTGATGAAGGTAGTCAATCTGATCTCACAGACGAGCGAATTAAAACTTGGGTTGCTCAGTTGAAAACAGAATTTGGTTTGTAGAAATTAGGGGCTTACAGCTAGCTGTAAGCCCCTACTATTGATAGTTTAGAAATTATAGGTAATTTATGTCTGATTCATTTGATGTTCTGTGGTTAAATGCAAGTCCTATTTTGAAGCGTTTTGATAAACCGTTACTTGATTACTTATCTGGGTATATGAGAATTGCCCAGTGGGAATACCAACAAACCAAAGATGAAGCGAGTTCTATAGATCAAGCTGTGGAGTTGCTGTATGATTTTTTAGAATGGCGCGATCGCCCCGTGCATTTAGCGGGACATGGGATGAGTGGTGCGATCGCCTTAACCTTTGCTCGCCGATTTCCCCAAAAAGTGCGATCGCTAACTCTCCTGGCTGTAGCAGCTCAACCTGCAAACAATTGGCAAGCTCACTATTACTTTCAACGACAACTTTTTAGCATCAGCCGTGAGCTAGTTTTAGCAAGTACCGTTCGCAGTCTTTTTGGAAATCAACCACCTCATACCACTAAGAAGTTAGTAGCTGCCTTAGATAAAGATTTAGAACAATCTCCTTCACAACACTCTTTGTTTAAGTTGGTTTATTTACCCAAGGATGGAGTTTCTATGCCAATGATGGTATGTGGTAGCAAGAGCGATCCGGTAGTCAACCCAACTGTATTACATGACTGGTTGAATTGGTTGAAGCCAGAAGATAAACTCTGGGAATGCCCACAAGGGTATCATTTTTTTCACTACTTCTATCCTCAACAGGTTGGCGAAGAGATTTTGAGTTTTTGGAAACGCCACCCTTCGCATTTACTAGAAGCATCTGCACTATCTTTTAGCAGTTCTACAAATTAAGTTAAGACTAGAGAGATTCTATGTGAGGCTGCGCTTGATTCACGTAGGGGCAATTCATGTAGACGCAGAGCGGCTTTCCGCAGGGTATTGCCCCTACAGCCTGTAGTTTTGGATAACTCTTATAAGCGCATCTTGAAACAGAAATGGCATTAGATCCCTTCTAAACAAACTTGAAATTCATTTAGCTTACATCCCGATTTTTGGAATTAGCAACTTGGGTTTGGTAGTGCCGCCATTTTTCCTGTTGACGCGCTCTTTTCTCCTCGGTGAGGCTATCAAAACAATAGGCACAGGAGATACCCTGCTCATATTTTTGAGACATCTTATCTTCTTCAGAAATTGGATACCCACAACAGAAACACAACTCATAACTCCCTTCCTGCAACCCATGACTGACAGCTACCCGCTCGTCAAAGACAAAACATTCACCTTGCCATAAACTTTCTTGTGCCGGAACTTCTTCTAGATACTTGAGAATGCCGCCTTTGAGATGATAAACTTCTGCAAAACCTTGGGCAAGCATGAAAGATGAAGCCTTTTCACAGCGAATGCCACCTGTACAAAACAAGGCAACCTTTTTGTGTTTAGTTGGATCGAGGTTGTGTACCACATAATCGGGAAATTCTCGGAATGATCCCGTTTGGGGATTTTCTGCTCCTTGAAAAGTACCGATATTCACCTCATAATCATTGCGAGTGTCAATCACAGTTACTTCTGGATCGCAAATCAAATCATTCCATTCTTGGGGACTGACATAAGTGCCAACTTTCTCAGTTGGGTCAATTTCAGGCAACCCCAAAGTGACAATTTCTGACTTCAATCGTACCTTCATCCGCTCAAAAGGTGGAGTTTCAGTATAGGACTCTTTGTATTCTAGGTCTGCTAAACGGGGGTCACTACGCAGAAACCAGAGAACAGAATCAATCGCCTGACGCGAACCCGCAATTGTACCGTTAATGCCTTCTTGTGCCAACAAAATTGTCCCTTTGACACCTTGCGCTTGGCAGTAAGACAACAGAGGATCTCGTTTCTGGGCAAAATCTGGCAGCTTGACAAATTTATACAATGCTGCAATAATTTGAGTGTTTTCTGAATTCATCCCTTTAGTAACAAAATAATATAAGTTACAATAGCAACCTCAAACGAAGTTGCCTGCTATTTTAATTTTATGGGGGTTTAGCTCAGTTGGTAGAGCGCCTGCTTTGCAAGCAGGATGTCAGCGGTTCGAGTCCGCTAACCTCCATTGGATATAATTTATGTCAAATGCGATCGCTAGTAATACCCAAATAAAACACACCTAAATCAAAATCCCTTAATCTAGTACGGAATGGGGTTTGGCAATTATTAGGCGAAAAGTTAAGAGATAGGTAAGTTAGTATTACATCCAATCGTCTTATTTTCAAAGCTGTACTTAGTTAGAAAAATCTCTACATCATGAAATCAACTGTTACCTGACAAAACGTAGGTAATTTTGAGGTTCAAAATTAGCGGTTGAATTTGTTAGCAATGACAGCAGCCTTACAGCGCTTCCGGCTATTATGCAATACAATTTTCTTCTTACCTCTCTCCTATCATAGCTTTCAGCTTTGAGGCTGTACCTCATAGCCGCCGGAAGTGCTGTAATTAAATATTCTGCAAAAATATTTCTATTTTGGAGTTATAATCCACATTCTAAACCTCGTCTACCTTGAGAACCGTAGTTTTGTAGCGACTGTCTTAAAAGTCAAGCGATCGTTGTATCTTAGAAATAGTAATAGACCGTCCCAACCTTGGTCATAATAGACCGCTTCGTAGCATGGGTCACTACAACAATCTCTTTGACAGAACTCGAACAGTCGCCGGGGTCAAAGCTTTAAACACTGATATTTAAAGTATACAGTCCGTATCGGGCAAGGATGAGTTAAATCAAGGGGATGAATTCAAAACAGGGTACAGAAATTAGTTGAGAGTGAAATATGGAAAATATTTCTCAATGGGTAGGCATTGATGTGAGTATTTTAAATGCAATGGTTCGGGATAATTTGCCTTGGTGTCTAACTGACAACTTTAAACCAATTGTCAATGTTTAATCACAAGTCAACCTTTTTATACTTTGCTTGATGCCCAGAGCCAGCAATGTACGGCATCCGCATTGATGCTCCCCTATGACTGGGGTAAATTTTTCATGCTGTTTTTGCCTACACGAGAAATCCAGCAACTGAGGAAGATTCGGCGGCGAAGCGGAGTGTCTGGTGCGGGCTTTGACTATCTAGACTACAAGCCATAAGTCTTCTAGGCTGTACCAGACACCGCCGAATCTAGCGCAGCGTTCCTCTGTTGCGTCAATGCTCCAACCCACGTTTTTTTGTTAACGATCGCTTGACTTTTAAGACAGTCGCTACATCAATATATCTTTATATCTTTTAAAAAACTCTAGGTTTCAACATAGATGAGGTTTAGTTTGATTTTATTGTACCAACTTACTTAATAGCTAACTTTCACTAATTAACTGTAGCAAGGCTTCCGTTGATATCTTGCCACTCATCTCAGTACCTTCCAGCAGGCTATCTGCCAAATCTCGCTTGTGGTGATGCAATTCCACAATTTTCTCTTCGATAGTATCCTTTGCTACCAGGCGATAAATTGTCACCGGGCGTTGTTGCCCAATGCGATGGGCGCGGTCTGAGGCTTGGTCTTCCACTGCGGGATTCCACCAAGGATCTGTATGAATCACATAATCAGCCGCAGTTAGATTAAGTCCTGTTCCCCCTGCTTTGAGACTAATCAGAAAGACATCCCCTGAACCAGCTTGGAACGCATCGACCCGTTTTTTGCGCTCTGCCACTGAAGTACTGCCATCTAGATATTGATAATTAATACCTTGCTGTTCGAGATAATCGCGGATGATGTGCAAATGGTCAACAAACTGACTAAACACTAACGCTTTATGACGATTTTCCAGCAGTTCACCCAGCACCTCACCAAAAAGTTGCAACTTAGAACTGGGTAATTCAGTACCAGGCATCACTAAACTAGGATTACAGCAAGCACGACGCAGTTTCATAATCTCAGCTAAAACCTGCAAATGTTTCTTGCCTGCTTCTGCATCACTTTCGGTAAGTTTAGATATTGCTTGACGGCGCAATGCTTCATAGAATGCCTTTTCTTCTCGACTTAACTCTACATGAAGGAGAATTTCGGTACGAGATGGTAACTCTTCTAATACTTGATTTTTTGTCCGCCGCAATAGAAATGGTTGAATCAGTTTTTTGAGTTTATTACGTGCAAGTTTATCTTGATATTTTTCAATGGGGGTAGCAAAGCGTTGATTGAAGCTTTCAAAAGAACCCAATAACCCAGGATTAATAAAGCGGAACAAATTCCATAACTCACCCAGGTGATTCTCAATGGGAGTCCCAGTAGTCAGCAACTTAAAATTAGATTTTAGGTTCATCGCTGCCTGAGAACGCTTAGTAGTCATATTTTTAATCGCTTGGGCTTCATCTAAGACAATAGTTTGCCACTGTATCTGAGCAAGCATTTGCGCTACTTCTTCTTGCTGTAATAAACCATAACTGCATACCAACATATCTAATGGTTGTAAACCATCCAATAATTTTTGGCGGTTAGCACCAGAAAATTGAATAATATTGAGAGTTGGGGCAAACTTCTGCGCTTCACTCACCCAATTCATACATACAGAAGTGGGGGCAATAATTAGGGTTGGCCCTTCATGGGCATTTCTGAGAATGACCGCCAATGCTTGCAAGGTTTTACCGAGTCCCATTTGGTCTGCTAAACAAGCACCCACGCCCCAATGTGCTAGCCGCGCCAGCCAACAGAAGCCTTCCATCTGGTAGTCACGTAGTTCTGCTTGAAGGGTAGATGGCAGTTCCGGCTGGAGGTTTTGCACCTCCTTAAGACGCTGGATATGTGTTTTCCAGTGTTTATCTGCTTTTACCTTACCTACCTCATCGACAAAATCTTCTAACCCTAATGTTGCCAATGGGTGAAAACGAATACCTTTACTATGTTTTTCCGAAAACATCCGTAATTCGTCGAGGCGTTTCCGAAAAGCTTGAGTTAAAGCCAAAAATTGACCATCACCAAGGGGGATAAATCGGCTGGGGGTTTTCTCTAATAGTTCTAGTAGTTGCTGCATATCCAGCACTAGGTCGTTATTTAATTTCAACTCCCCTGTGGCTGCAAACCAGTCTTGCTGACGTTGAATTGATAAATTAAAGTCTTTCAAGTCGGCATTATGGCTAACACGCAGTTTTTCTCCTTGTGGCCATTCTATGACTACGTTATTTCCCAGCGCTTGCAGTTCTAGCAGCAGTTCTAAACAGTCTTCGGGATCGTCTATAATCCATTCACCATCTTGTTCTTCAGTTCGAGTCAAGGTGGCGCAGGCGGCTATAGCATCTTTGGCAAGTTGCTTTTCTTCAGACAGATTTCGTCTGGTTTGGAGACGTTTACCCTCAATCTCGGCAATTACAGTTTCACCACCTGTACCAGGACGGTAGTAGGGGCCACCTTGGGCAAAGGGGCGCGACAAAAGGCTGATTTTCAAGCCGGCATTGGCAGGTAAAAGATGAATATGGGGTAGAGTCTGGGCGGGTACTTCTTCTGCACCTTCTGAACCGCCACCAATGTCAGAATGTACGGTAACGATGCCAGAAACGGCATTTATGGCTGCTAAAACTTGCTTTTCTGCGATCGCAGGTACATTTAATTTATTATCTATACCAATAATCTCTGCAATGCGTCTGTGTTCGGTAGTAATTTCAATGACCTTGATGCGGGTTGGGGTTTCTTTGATATGCAGAATATTCTGTGATTCTGGTAATTTGGGAGAAAATTCCAAGGTGAGACGGCCAAGTTTTTCTTTTTTAACCAGTAGTTCCGGTTCTCCTTTAACAATTTCTACACGGATAGTAGGTGTATCTTCCCAAAAAACCAACGGGTGTCCAATTAAAGCAGAGATGGCTTTTTCACCGAAGGTATAATCAACTTTGCCGTAATAGCCATCACTATATGACTCAATACAACTACATACCCGCATATCTTGGGGGGTGATGTAATCAAACTCAGATAATGCACTGCTTAGACGCTTAAGGGCTATGGGGCGGCCTTTACTCCATTCCCCTTTGGCATTAACTTTTTGTTCCTTTGGTTGTAAGACACATCTGCTGGGATAGAAGGTTATGAACCATGCTAAACGCAGTTCCGATTCTGGTTTTCCTGGTGTTTGTGGTTCTTTTTGGAGATTTGCCAGGGCATTGAGGCACATTTCCCAAGCTTCTTGGGGTCGAATTAAATCTACGATGGTTTGAATATTGCTATCTTCTCGCAGTGCTTCTGCAAGTTGTTTATAGTTACTACTAGGTTTGAGTCGGGATAGGAGTTCTGCGGTTTCCATTGCCAACCAGTGATAACCGGAGGCAAGCGATCGCCGATACAATGGTTCTAGTAAATTAGGTAAGCGTTTTTTAGCACTCTCAGCATCCATCCAGTAAAGGCATAGCGAGCAAAACAAGGTTTGTAAGCTATTTTCTTCTTCTACGGAAGAAATATGACCACTGACTACAAATTGTTTTTGAGTAATATCACCTTGGTGGACTTGCAGTACCATTTTCAGTCTGCCATAAGTGAACCTGAGCCAATGATCTGATTGACGGGACATCAAACTGCTATATTCTTCTGCTTCTTTGAGGCTTTGCGCTGAACCATCTTTTAAAAGTGCGAGGATAAAAAATAAGCCCCCAATTGTATTGAAATATATTTGGCGTTTGCCTGTAGCCTTTTTGATAGCTTTCAGGGCATCTTTATAATATTTGATGGCTTGTTCATTATCACCCCGCAAAAAACTTAACCAACCCCAAAAGATCGCAGCGTTATTTTGATATTCATTTGATATCCGCCCCAGACTTTCTTGTGCTTCTTGGGTACAACCCTGTAACAACAGTTGTTCTGTCAAAATCAGATGTAGATAATCTGAGCAATGTTTTCCAGGTGTAGAGCATTCTTCTTCTAGCAGCATCAACGCATCTTCCGAAGCAGATAATTTTAAGGCTGAATTGAAGAGGATACTTGATATACCACTTTCATATAATCCTTGTGGTAGGGTGTTAAACCAATCTGCATCAAATGGATTATTGTATATCTGCTCAAAGATATTCTCTATTACTATTTTTTCTTCGCTATCACTGTACTTCTGATAAGCTTCAATTTGCTGATTAATAAAACTAAGGTCTTGACGATAAATACCAATGCGGATTTCTCTGATACACTGGCGTAAGTTGTAGAAGATCCGAGAATCCCTGTTCCAGTGAGTACGTATTGGTAGCTTCTCCTCTACTGCTGTGACGAGGATTTCAAACTGTCCGGTTTGTACAGCATGACGAGTAGCAATTTCTGTGAGTAACGGATGACATTCAGCACCTTGCCTGTTTTCCTGTATTAACAAGCCTGCTTTTAACAATTTATCAATTTGGGGACTAAGGGTTTTAGTACCCCAAGGTTTATTGTTTTCATCTAAAGCGTCAATTTTACTAAGACAACTTACGAATGAATTTTTGTCTATCGGTGCATAAATTACCGAAAATAACTGAATAACTTTTTGTAAGGAAGGATGTAATTTGAAGTATTTATCCGCAAGTTGTATTTGTAATTTTGTGGTATCAGTTGCTAAATTAATCATACTATTGGTCTGTTAAGTGAAGTTTGAAGGGTAAAGGAACGAACCACAGAGGCGCAGAGGGCACAGAGTTAGAGAAAAAAGAGATGTTTAAGAAGTGTCTCACCCGTCAAAGTTAGCTTGACAGACTACTATTTATTCAGTTCTTTAAATAATTCCATTAATTTCCGTTTACGTCCATGAGCGGCTTCTAGTTGTAAGCGATAAGCAGACCATTCAGTTTTTTGCCCAAGTTGGAGATACGCAGCTTTTGCTTTTTTGAGCCAATTAACCGCAGCATCATAACGGTCAGCTTTTCCTTGTTCTATAATTGGTTCTGCCCGTCTGCGAGCGTTATCAATTACCCAATCTGGACGATGGGAAACTGCTGCATCCATGACTCGATGAACCAGTTCTGAATCATAGTAAGTATCTCTTTCTACTGTTTTAATTGCATCATCAATTAATCCTTCATGGAGGAAAATATCAACTTGAGCTTCTCGTATTCCCCAATCTGGCCGATCTCGTAGTGTTTGCAGTAAATCTTGTTTGAGCGTCAACCAAGTTTCTCCTGCATAGTCTTGAATTTTACCATAGTCTCGAAACGATGGTCTGATTTTAAAAGCAATGATGCTGGCAGTTAAGGCAGTGGCATTATCTTCTAATCCTTGGGCTAAATCACTTGTCCAAGTAGCAAATTCATATAAACAGTTACCTGTTAAATTGATACCAGCTTGACATATTTCTAACGTTTCAACTAAATACCCATCTTCCCGCAATATTTTTGCTAGGGCAAAACCCTCTTCTGCTTTTTCCATCAGGATTTTAGCCGCAGACATGGCTTCTTCTACTCTTCCTAAAGCTGCTAATTGGGTTAGGTATTGCAGAGTCATTTCTTCTGCTAAAGCTAGATTTAAATACTCTGTATAACGATTTTGACGCTCAAGAATTTGCAAGCGAATCAATGCTAAATCATCAGCAAAGCTTGGTCGTTCATTTTCCCAAAGTTCTGCGGTATCATCTCCTTGCATGATCTGTTGCAGTGGTTCGTAATCCCAACCTTGACGCAATGCTTCTAAACTCATACTAAAGTCTGCACTGATTTCGTCTTGCCATGATTCCAACATCAACTGCAAATCTACTATTTCTCCTGTAGACATTTCTGCACACAAAATTGCTTCTGTCCACGCGCTATCAAGAGGTTCTGCGATGGAATAACTGTCTCCACCGTAATCTAGTAACTCGTCCCATTCTTCGGCATAAGTTTCGGTAATAGTTTCGAGAATTGCGATCGCATTATTGCCATCTCCATTTTCTGCCAACTCCCGCGCTTTCTCAATTACAGCCAGCAAATCATCTGTAAATGGGTCTTCTTCTGAACCATACTCTAATTCTTTCAATCCATCCCGCAAAATCCGCTTGACATGAGAGCGGAAAGGTGATGTGTCAATTTTGCTTTGGCGGGTAAAAGGCTGTTTTGTTTGCGGTTTTGGCAAGTCTATCAAACTGACAAACTCATCAATATCATCAATTATTTCTGGTCTATTTTCCACCAGTTCTTGTAATAATCGCTGAGTTTGAAGAAGATCGAGGCGATTTAATAACTGTTCTAGCGTTGGACGTTCTTCAATGATTTCTGATTGACGCGAACAGCTTAATAAGGTGGCAACAATATGTTTGCACCAACCATCATAATCATAAGGACAGGTACAACTTGCTGAGGTAATTCCACCTGCATCAAAACGAATACTGACTTGATATGGTGTAATTTCGCTACCCTCTATCTCTGCCTGAATCAGATTACCTCGTTTTTTTAGTTCAGCGATCGCACCCCTGCGGTAATATTCTTCACCACGACTGTAGGATGAAGTGTTGGAGTTATGGCGGATTATTGCTTCAGAAATTCCTGGAATCGACATAGCACCCAAGTATTTTATTTTTAGCTTACGCTTAAACTGCCTTTATTTTCTCTTGTGTCTGCTTCACATTAGAGCGCTTGTAGCTATTTTTAATCCGGTAAAGTACAAGTATGCAAATAAACCTAACCCCCTAACCCCTTTCCGAAGGAGGAAAAATTCAAAGCCTCTCTCCTTTTAAGAGCTACGCTGTATACCCCTCTTCTGTCACTCTCCGAAAACATTTGCCATTTCTGGATTCTAGAGCTTTTGTATAGCAAGCGATCGCGCGATTCTTTTCTAATAACAAATACAAGACTCATTTTTTTCTAATAGTATAGCTTGTATTGATTGCCTCATCAGGCTTCTAGCGATCGCCCTCCCGGAGAGTGACAGAAGAGGGATACACAAGTTATCGAATTACTACCAGTCCTCAAATTACCCCACCCTAACCCTCCCCTTGTAAAGGGGAGGGAACGAGATTTTCTTGTTTCCCCCCTTTACAAGGGGGGATTAAGGGGGGTAATTCGATTTGTGTGTACACCGAGCCTTTTAGAAAAGAGGTAAAAATCGTACCTCACTGGGTCAATAACCGCTATACAACTTTAAATATAAACTCATGCGTTTCATCAACAAAATCATTCTGTTCATCAACAAACTCATGTGTTTCATCAACAAAATCATTCTGTTCATCAACAAACCCATGCGTTTCATCAACAAAATTGTTCTGTTCATCAACAAACCCATGCGTTTCATTAACAAAATCGTTCTGTTCATCAACAAACCCATGCGTTTCATCAACAAAACCATAATTTTTGTGATAAATACTGATATTTATATCATATTAGACACCAACTTGTGAGGATTTTACTGAACTAGAACACCGCTTTAGTAAGGCAAACTAGCTCTAAAGCAATAAAAAGGATACATTTATGCCTGCTCAAAAACGTACATACCGCGTTTTAGAAAAAGCTGAATTAAGAGTGGCTGGACTTAAAGCAATTGATCCCAGCATGGATTTTGGGGATGCTCGCAACTTGCAAAACATGACACAATTAATTGAGCAGTACCGTAGCAAAATAGATGCTTATAATACTGCTCTAGCCGTGATTAACTCTTCTAGAACTGAGATGGAAGAATTAGACAAAGCCTTAAGTGACATAACTGAGAAAATGCTGATTGGAGTTGCTTTTAAATACGGCAAAGATAGCCGTGAATATGAAATGGCTGGTGCTGTTCGTAAAAGCGATCGCATCCGTAAAAGCAGAGCAACACGCTTAAGGGCGACTCCAAAAGAATTAGCCAGTGAAAATCCTAAAACTGCATATCTTAATGGACTGAATGGAGCGATCGCAGAATAAATTCATTCTCGTACAAAGTATGGAAGCGAGTAAATGGTTAATTTTAACTCTCCACCCCCCACACTCCAACCTTTTTCCACGGTAGTTTGACTGTAAATCGACTACCTTTGCCTAACTGACTTTCAGCGTGGACAGTACCACCATGCAACTCGACGATTTTTTGCACCATCACCAATCCTAAACCCGTACCTGCGGAACGACGGGTAGAGGCATTTTCAACTTGGATAAAAGGTTGAAATAATCGGAAAAGGTCATCGGAAAGCATACCAATACCCGTATCTACCACGCTAAAAAAGATATACTCGTTTGTGGAATTTGGCTGAACTTCAATCCAAACTTTGCCTCCGTCGTGAGTAAACTTGATAGCGTTGCTCAACAGGTTGATAAATACCTGGCGGATGCGGCGCTCATCAACTTGGATGGGTTCGAGTTCTTCAGGCATTTGTACACTCAGTTGGATATTTTTCTGTAACGCTAAATTTTTGACGAAACTGAGACTAGAGTCACATAATTCTGGAATGGAAGTAGCCGCTAGTTGCAGTTCTATCTTGCTGGATTCAATATCTGTAAGCTCAAGGATTTGGTTAATTAATTCTAGTAAGTTCTTACCGCTCGATTCGAGGGTATTTAGAAACTGGCGCTGTTCTGCGGTTACAGTACCGTAAACTTCATTTTGGAGTGCTTCTGCAATTTCAAGAATGGAGCTTAAGGGAGTCCTCAATTCATGGCTCATATTTACCAAAAAGGTTTTTTTGGCACGATTTGCAACTTCAGCAGCTTCTTTCGCCTCACGCAGAGCTGATTCTGCACTTTCGCGATCGCACACTTCTAATGTCAGGGCAACAAATTCAGCGATTGAGCTAACGAAATTTTGCTCGCTCACTTCCCATATCCGAGGAATATCAATCTGTTCATACAATACTGTTCCCACTACTTCGCCCCCAACCCAAATGGAGGTATTAATTAGGGATACAATATTTTTTGTTTCTAGAAATTCATCCCATAATTCTTGTATCCGTAAATCGGTGCGAGTATCGGTGACAGCTATGATTCGCGCAGATGTTAGGGATTTAAAGTAGATGGAATAATCTGCGCGATCGCGTTCTAAACCTGCCGAATGTTTCTGATTGCTACGTTCGTAGAGACTTATACATTGTAGTTTAGTGCGTTGACGCAGCCTGTCGTCGTCATCGCTATTGAATAACCACACACTTACTCGTTCTACCTCTAAAGCATTCGCGGCTTTCTCGGTAATAACTTTGAATGCTGTTTCCAGATTTCCTTCTGAAATTGCCTTATGATTTGCCAGTTCTGCCAACGCCCGATTATGCTGTTCTAGCTTTTGCTCACTATTAATACTTTTTTGAATCTCTTGCTGTAATTCTTCAGTTCGCTGTTTAACTTGCAATTCTAACTCTTCATTTTTGGTAATCTGTGCAGTAAAGGTTTTACGTAAATGCTGCATCATCTCATTGAAAGATTCACCCAGTATTTCTACTTCTTTAATGCCTTGCACAATCACCACTGAGTCTTCCCCTTTGGTGAAATCGGCTAAATCTTTTGCCGCCGTGCTGAAGTACAAAATTGGCTGAGTTATCCAACTGGCAGTAACAATTCCTAGTAAAATAGCTAATCCCAATACTCCCAGACAGAGAAAAATTGTAGTTTGAGTATTGCGATCGATTTGCCCCATAAAGTCTGCTTCTGGGACAGCTACTACAATTAACCAGTTGACATTTGGTTCGCCTTGTAACGGTCTAATTTCTAAAAATTGTCGTTTGCCGTCAAAAGAGAAATCTAGTTGCTGTAAACTCTTAATTTGGTCAAATTTACTAAATTTAGTTTCTAAATATTTAGCGCTTGCTTGAGTAAAAGCATTCCCGCTTTGGGAAGCTGCTAACCGAATCGGTTTACCATTTTGTAAGCGGAATGGTTCTTCGGCTGTGGAACTTGCCACTAATAGCCCTGATCGCTCGATAATAAAAACTTGCCCAGACTTGCCAACTTTAATATTTTGTAGCAAATCCCCAATTTGTGATACATGAGTTAGGGTGCTGTTGACACCGAGTAACTCACCTTGAGGGTTATATATAGGTTGAGATGCACTAATTAGCAGCGTTGGTTCGGTGATGGATGTAAAAATCTGACTAAAGCTGAATTTTTTAGCGGTAACTGCTGCTTGATAATTAGGACGCGATCGCGCATCATAGTTTTTGATTATCTCTGGTAGCTGAGTACGTTGACCAAAAGAGTCAATTTTGTAGGTGTAGAGGTCGTAACCAGTTGACTTATCAGCTTTTCTGAGTAAATATTGGCGATCGTTGAGCTTTTCCACCGCTAAGTGTTCTTGCTGTTCATTGCTTGCCGTTAAAGCAACGGCATCAGGAAAAATCTCTAACTGCTTGATTAAGTATGACTCCCAAGTTGCCAGATTTTCCATCTTCAGCAACCCGATATCAATAACATTTTGATTACCGCGCAGTACTTGACGCGGGGTTGAGAGATAAGCCTGTAAATTTTGCTCTACTCGATTAGCGACTTCATAACGCAATTCGCTAGCTACCTCATTGACTGCCATTTGCCCATTGCGGATTGATAAGTATGCAGTCAATCCCACAGCTAGCAAGATTTGCAGCAGAAACAACGCTACGAGAATGCGACGTAGAGGTACACCTTTAAATAGGGGAAAAACACCATTGTGACCAATATTTTTGTTCATAAGCCCACTCTCCCTTCCTGTCCTATAGTAGTGAGTACAACACCTCGACTTCTTTGGTCTGCGGGCTTATACATAGTTTGTACTCGGTCGGATCAAGTGCCAATATACCACTTTTGGCAAAAGAACAAAACTTTAGGGACTTCCAATTAAAAAAATACTCTTAACCCAGAACGGTGGGTTTTGTATTTCGACTTCGCTCAACACAAGTCTGTATAGCCGCGACTTCTAGTCGCCAGGGCTAGTAATATAAATTTATCAAGCCTTAACCCAAAGGTATTGCATTAGCACAACAAGAAAATCTGAGTCTCTTTTCTACCCAAGAACTGCTGCTTTAATCTTCTTACAGATATCCACCCAAGCTTTATTCTCTTGCGCTGAGTTCAGGCTGTCTAAAGGTTGATTGGGAGGGTGCGCTGACTGATACTTTTCAATTTCTGTCTCGTCATAGCCGCTAGAACTCAAAGGTATCCAAATAATCGTGAGTCCTTTAGCTTCCGCCGCATCCAACAATGGGGGTAACTCATTATCAGCAATAAAGTCTGATGCTAAAAAATCTGGGCTAACCAACAATACTGCCACTTTTGCTGCTGTTAAAGCATTTTCAATTTCTTCGCGCCACTTAGCACCAGGTTGAATTTTAGTATCGTCCCACACAAGCAGCTTTTGGTTGCGAATCATTGGTTTAAGGTGCTTCTGGAGTTTAGTCAGCCACTCCTGATCTTGATGACTATAGCTAATGAAAACTTGATTTCTGATTACGGGTTCAGACATAGGTATTTCCAAGTTTGGTTGAGTCGGTAAAACATCGTCAATCAATCTGCGGACATCTACCATATCACCGCTATCCTGGCACTGGATTTGGTAGCGATTATTGTCCCTGAATTTGTACAACACATCTCGGTTATAAAAATGAGGACTTTGACTATCATTACAGCTTTTACAGTTACAAGGAACAAGTGTTTGATATTGCAGACGTTCGTAAGACTTATGGATTTTTTCTAATTCATTGTTAATAACTACTAGTAGTTCTTTCTTACGCTTGCCTGCGACGCGGACTTGAATTTCTCGTTGATTGTAGTATTCAATTACTTCAGCACGGCTTTCGTATTTAGCAAGAACAACGCCTGTTTTCCAAACTAAGGTTTGTTGTTCAATATCAGAGTGCATTTCGACTATAAAGCGGGTGAGAATACCTTTCGGCATAAAGTCATATTTATAGCGCAGGATTAGGTTATTGGATTCATCCCAATTGAAATCAGGTTGGTTAACAGAGAGTAATTGAGGCGCAATATAAGTGCCGGGACGACTAGGAATTTCATAGGACAGTTTAAATTTCATCATTAGCCGCAGCAGTTCTGGTCGCATATCGGCATATTTGTCTTCATGCCAAATGTTTGCTAAATCATTGCGCTCAAATTGACCCAGCTTTTCAATCACTTGGGGATTATCTAACACTTTGTAAGCGGCATCTGTACCCCAAGTAGGTTTGAGAATAACGGTTTTTATTAAAAAGTCATCATCTTGGAAGTGAAGGCATACACCTAAATCATGCAGATAGCCACTGAGTTGAAGTTTATCCTCCTGTTTAGTAAAACCATGTTTCTGACAGATATTCATATATTCTTCCAAGCTAATATATTCGCGGGAGTCACCTTCTAAAGCTTCCCGCACTTTAACCCAGGTTTTGGGGAGTTCTATTCCTACATGAGGTAAGTTAGTAATATAATGCTTAATTTTATTTAAAATTTCTGACAGACCGCGATCAGTGGCTAAGTTTGTAGTAAGTGTTTCCTTAAAATTAGTGAACTCGCGCCGTAACTCCCGCTCGTTTATTTCTCGCTTACGCTCCTGCTTTTCATTTTTGACAATTAACAGAGGACTATTACCGCTCAGTAATTCAACCACATTTAACCAGTAATAAAAATCTGTGTCTTCTTTGCGAGTATCAGCAACTAAGGCATAAAGAGAGCGTTTTGTGAGGAAAAATTGATGGGTAGCATGGTAAATTTCTTGACCACCAAAGTCCCAAATGTTGACCTGAAATTCTCTGTTATTGTCAAGCAAAAATTTCCATTGAATAACATCAATGCCTACGGTGGTATTTTCATCTTGTTGTAACGTATATTTATTGTCTTGAATTTTTTTGGCTAGCGTAGTTTTACCTGCACCACCTTCTCCTATAATGAGTAATTTGGCTTCGTAGAGGCGATCGGTTTCTTGTTCTAGTTGTTGTCTGCAAAAGTCAAGAATTGCTTTAAACCCTTTCGTGATAATTTCTGGTGGAGGTGATTCTAAAGGATTATTTTCGAGGTGGAGGGTTTGCAGGTTGGTGAGTTGGCCTATTTCCGGTGGCAGATTGCTCAGTTGATTACTGCTGAGGTAGAGGGTTTGCAGGTTGGTGAGTTGGCCTATTTCCGGTGGCAGATTGCTCAGTTGATTACTGCTGAGGTAGAGCGTTTGTAGGTTGGTGAGTTGGCCTATTTCCGGTGACAGACTGCTCAGTTGATTATTGTAGAGGTAGAGGGATTGCAGGTTGGTGAGTTGGACTATTTCCGGTGGCAGACTGCTCAATTGATTATTGTAGAGGTAGAGGGTTTGCAGGTTGGTGAGTTGGACTATTTCCGGTGGCAGACTGCTCAGTTGATTACTGCTGAGGTAGAGGGTTTGCAGGTTGGTGAGTTGGCCTATTTCCGGTGGCAGACTGCTCAGTTGATTACTGCTGAGGTTGAGGGATTGCAGGTTGGTGAGTTGGACTATTTCCGGTGGCAGACTGCTCAGTTGATTACTGCTGAGGTAGAGGGTTTGCAGGTTGGTGAGTTGGCCTATTTCCGGTGGCAGACTGCTCAATTGATTATTGTAGAGGTAGAGGGTTTGCAGGTTGGTGAGTTGGCCTATTTCCGGTGGCAGACTGCTCAATTGATTATTGTAGAGGTAGAGGGTTTGCAGGTTGGTGAGTTGGCCTATTTCCGGTGGCAGACTGCTCAGTTGATTATTGTAGAGGTAGAGGATTTGCAGGTTGGTGAGTTGGCCTATTTCCGGTGGCAGACTGCTCAGTTGATTACTGCCGAGGTAGAGGGTTTGCAGGTTGGTGAGTTGGACTATTTCCGGTGGCAGACTGCTCAGTTGATTACTGTAGAGGTAGAGGGTTTGCAGGTTGGTGAGTTGGCCTATTTCCGGTGGCAGACTGCTCAGTTGATTATTGTAGAGGTAGAGGGTTTGCAGGTTGGCGAGTTGGCCTATTTCCGGTGGTAGGCTTGTTAAGCCTTTAAGAGAAAGGTCTAATTCTGTCACCTTGCCTCTGACAGCTTTTTCAATAATTTGCAGCAGTTCTTCGTTAGTCATTTCGGGTTTTACAGAGGCGATGCCTGACGACGAGTTGCTGCTTGGACGCGCAGCAGAGAAATTAAGCTAATTAATAATGTACCCTGTATCAAGGATTGCATCAGCGCAATGTGCATTAGCGTAGCTCGTCGTAGACATCGCAAGTTAAAAGGGTAGTTAGCAACCGCGTCTACACAGGCAAAACCCACCTTTCCTTCCCTACGGGACGCTGCGCGAACGGAACGCTGCGCGAACGTCGGTTAAGGAACCCTTGATTTTGTATTAGTCCACGGAGGTGGACTTTGTTTGTATAGCCGCGATTTCTAATCGCCTTGTATATTTGCTTTTTGTATTTGACTTTAATATTGTTGTGTGACCCTATGTAACTTGATGGCTATAGCTTTCCATATTGCCCAGCCTCTATCCAATATATAAATATGCCAGAAACTCAATCAAGTCCTCATCTACATACAAACACATCAACCAAAGCAGATACCTTACCTGCATCTGTTATCGCCTCTTCTACCTCTCAAGAAATCTACGATGTTGTAGTGGTTGGCGCTGGGCCTATTGGGTTAGCAACTGCCATTGGCTTACGTAAACGTGGAATTGAAAATGTCCTTGTCATTGATCAAACTCGCGCCTTTCGTCAAGTTGGACAAACATTGGATCTTCTCCCCAATGGATTAAAAGCTCTCAAACTTTTAGATCATAACGCTTACGAAGAAGTTAAAAATACTGGACTGGGTTTATTAAACTCCAAGCAGTCTAATGATCAAGAAACTGTCGAACCTACTCAAAAGCAACAACCTCCAAAGGCTTCACCCCAATGGGTTTACAAAAATTTGCAGGGAGAGATAATTCGGTCAACATCGCTTAGTTTTGATGACTGGTTTAAAGATTATGGCGAGGGTCGCGTATCAATTTCTTGGTACAATTTGCAGACAACCCTTAGACAGCTACTTCCACCAGACCAAGTTAAAGCTAATCACCGTTGCATTAATGTTGTAAATGAGCCGGAAAAAGGTTGTATCCGCATAGATTGTGTAGGTGATACAGCAATAGAAACCAACCCTTATGCCTATTGGATAGATGGGCAGAAAGATAACGATCCGCAACCCCAAAACTCAGATATTCTCCCCCAAGAATTAGCAACAAAATCCATTAGAGCTAAACTAATTGTTGCAGCAGACGGGATTAATTCTACAGTTCGTAGGCTGCTTTACACAGATACTCAACATCATGATTTTGCCCAACCTGAATACTCTGGGTTTGCAGCTATATTTTGTATGAAAATAGCTGAAGTACCAAAGGAATTGTGGGCAAAACTAGAAGAAGATTTCTTTCAAGAGTCACCACTTGTAACAATCACTAATGATGAAATAACTGGAAATTCTGTTTGTATAAATAACATCAGGATAATATTATTTCGCAGACCAACTGGTGAACTTGGGTACATAATACATCTTGCTTTGCCTTTAGACTCATTGCAAGGAAAATCAGAAAGTTCTTTAATTGACTTAGCTTTGCAGGAGTTGGAAAAAGCAGGGTTTCCTGATACGCTCAAGCAATTAGTGCGTCTATCTCCTCCTGCCAAAATGCAGCAGCGTCCATACTACGTTCACCACGCTAGCATTTTGAATTCTCCACAAGTTTCTAACCCAACTGACCTCAATCCTGAAGCTAATCCTACCAAAATTCCACCAGCCTGGAGTGTAGGGCGAATTGTCTTAGTTGGCGATGCCGCACATGGAATGCCTCCCTTCATGGCTCAAGGGGCTAATCAAGGATTGGAAGATGCACTAATAGTTACAACACTCATAGCTAAAATTGCTGAGGAGAATAACTGGAACGATCTGCAAGCTATAGCCAAAGCCTTCGAGAAATACGAGTGTCTTCGTCGCCCATTGATGGCATACGTCCAAGAAGCAACATTAAAGCGATCGCCCCATTCATCAGATAAAGAGTGGGAGGACTACAGCCAACAGATGTATTGCCGCAATTTCGACCAAGTAATAGAGGCGTTGTAGTTTACCGCCTGTGAAAAATTTTGATTACAATGCAGATGTCCACTAGGCGGCAATACTGCATAGGTTTTGAGTCGATCCCCCCAACCTTTTTAAGGGCTACGGTATACACACAAGTCCTTCTCACCCCCTCTAACTCCCCCTTGTAAAGGGGGAGAACCGGATATTTCCCCCCTTTACAAGAGGGGATTAAGGGGGGTAAAACCCGGATCTCAAAGTAACTCCGATTTGTGTGTACACGGTAGCCTTAAAAAGGGGGAGACTAAGAATGTCTTATTTTCCCCCTTTTTAAGGGGGATTAAGGGGGATCTCCAATGACTATGCACCTTAACGCACTAGGCGGCGTGCTGTCTATCCACGTAAATCCAGAAGATAATCGATGAGTAATCAACTACAAGACTACAATCCTAGCGGCGTAGGTGAAATAAATGGCAACCTCTTAGGTTTGCCTTGCGATTATGAGTCTGCAAACCTGATTGTCTTTGGTGTGCCGTGGGAAGTCACTGTTTCTTATGGCGCAGGCACAGCTAATGGCCCCCAGCGCATTCTTGATGCTTCAACTCAATTAGATTTGTTCGATTTCGATAACCCTAATGGTTGGAAGCAGGGAATTTTCATGGTAGAAATTCCCCAAGATATTTTAGAGAAAAATACATATTACCGAGCCTTGGCAGCAAAAATTATTGAGCGATTAGCCCAAGGGAAAGAACTCTCAGATACACCAGATTTAACATCTGTACTCACAGAAATTAATCAAGCTGGGCAACAGGTAAATCAATGGCTGTTTGAAAATTGCCAAGAAGCAATTAACAAGGGTAAGGGAGTCGCAGTTATTGGTGGAGATCACAGTTCGCCGTTAGGTTATTTCCAAGCATTAGCAGCTAACTACGCTAACTATGGCATTTTGCACATTGATGCCCACGCAGATTTACGCGATGCTTATGAGGGATTTGAGTTTTCCCATGCGTCGATTATGTTTAATGCGATGAAAATACCGCAAATTTCCAAGCTAGTGCAAGTGGGTTTGCGTGATATTAGTCATGATGAAGTGCAGATGATAGACCAATCTGATCGTCGCATTATTGCATATTACGACCCAGCCATTAAACAAAAGCTTTACTCTGGAACAACTTGGCTTGATTTATGCCGAGAAATTATCAGTCATTTACCTGAGTTTGTTTACATTAGCTTTGATGTCGATGGTCTAGATCCAAAACTTTGCCCAAGTACAGGTACTCCTGTTCCGGGTGGATTGGAATTAGAGCAAACATTTTTTCTGTTCCGGGAATTAGTCAAGAGTGGTAGAAAAATTATTGGCTTTGATATTTGCGAAGTCGGTGATGCCGAATGGGATGGTAATGTTGGAGCGCGGGTAGTTTACAAGCTGGCAAATTTGATGGATTTGTCCAAACAGAATTCGTAATTCGTAATTCGTAATTCGTAATTGGAACAGGAATTGTTGAATTCCTAAAATCGTTCGACTGAGACGTTCTGCGATCGCTCAGTCGAGCTACCTTCACACTTTTCGCGTAACATTCCACAGGAAAGCCGAAAATTTAAAATTAAATAATAAGCCCCTGACTTGATTGCTGGAGTCAATCTAAAATTTTTTGAATAACCTTGCTCTACTATCTAAGAATTTTAAGATAAAGAATAGCCCGTTGCCTTGTGAACGTATTGCACAACTTTTTGATATGATTCGGGATTACTCACAGGATTAATGATGATGGGGATAGTGCCATCTGGCAACCAGAAGGTTATCCTGCCATTCGGTTCATGACAAAAGGAACTGATGCAGTTGAGATTAATTACATATTCATTTTTTTCGTAAAGGATTTTCACCCAGTGGGCATGATCTAATTCTAAACTTGTCACACATTCTAAATAATCGAGAATCTTTTGATAATCTTCTAGGTTACTTTGTGGATTAATGACTATTGGAATGGCACTATCGGGTAGCCAAAAAGTAACCCTGCCATTCACTTCATAACAAAAAGCATGGACACGTTCAAAATTCACTACATATTCTCTCCTCTCGTAAAGGATTTTCACCCAGTACGCCACAACATCTCCTCAAGTCCGAAATTTACGAATGATGCACCCTGTATGTCCAAGTCTACTGAAGCCTTAAGTTTATGTTGCTGTGTACCAATTCAAAATCAAATTAATTTGTTTGAATTATGAATTGCTAAGAAACCTCCAATGGTGTTGGTGTACCTGAAGTTGACAGAGAAAGAGCGATCGCAGCTTGAATAAACCCTTTAAATAAAGGATGAGGGCTACTAGGACGCGATTGAAATTCTGGATGAAATTGGCAAGCCAGAAAGAATGGGTGCTTAGGTAATTCCACAATTTCAACTAACTGTCCATCAGGAGAAGTCCCACTGATCACATAGCCGGACTTTAATAAGAGATCGCGGTAAGCATTGTTGAACTCATAGCGATGTCTATGTCGTTCATAAATTACATCTTCTTGATAAAGCTTGAAAGCCAATGTATCAGGAAGAACACGACAAGGATATAGCCCCAAGCGCATTGTACCCCCTAAATCCACAACTTCCTGCTGTCCTGGCAATAAATTAATTACCGGATTCGTTGTATGAGCGTCAAATTCAGCACTATTAGCATCTGTTAATCCCCCTATGTGCCTAGCCCATTCAATTACAGAGCATTGCATTCCCAGGCATAAACCCAAAAAGGGAATTTGGCGATCGCGGGCGTATTTAATGGCGGCAATTTTGCCATCCACTCCCCGAACCCCGAAACCTCCTGGCACAACTACCCCATCAACACCCCCAAGATGAGTTTCAACTGATTCATTTTCCAAATCTTCTGAGTTCACCCAGCGTAGGCGCAGTTTGCCATAAGTGGAAATTGCAGCATGGTTTAGTGCTTCCACTACAGATAAATAGGCATCACTTAACTGCACATATTTGCCGACAATGGCAATTTCTAGCTCGTGCTTGGGAGTATGTAACCGTTGTACCAAGGTTTGCCACTGCGTCAAATCTGGTTGGCGTTGCTCCATTTGCAGCAAGCTCAGTACTTGTTCTGCCATTCCTTCCCTTTCCAGATTTAGGGGTACTTCATAGATACTTTTGGCATCTTGAGAAGTAATGACGCATTCTTCGGGCACATCGCAAAATCCCGATAATTTTTGCTTTAATCCCTTGGGTAAGGGGCGATCGCTCCGACAAACTAAAATATCTGGTTGAATACCAATGGATCTGAGTTCTTTAACTGAATGCTGTGTTGGCTTAGTTTTCATCTCACCCGCAGAAGCAATCCACGGTACCAACGTTACATGCATATACAGTACATGTTGCCGCCCAACCTCTTTGCGGAACTGGCGAATCGCTTCCAAAAACGGCAGTGATTCAATATCTCCCACCGTCCCGCCAATTTCTGTAATTACTACGGACGGATTTGTACTTTTAGCAACTCGCAGAATCCGCTCTTTGATTTCATTGGTAATATGAGGAATAACCTGTACAGTGCCGCCATTGTAGTCTCCGCGTCGCTCTTTATTAATGACTGCCTGGTAAATCGAGCCAGTAGTCACACAGTTCAAGCGCGACATTGAGGTATCGGTGAAGCGTTCGTAATGCCCCAAATCTAAATCTGTCTCCGCACCATCCTGGGTAACGAATACTTCCCCATGCTGAAAAGGGCTCATTGTGCCAGGATCGATATTGATATAAGGGTCGAGTTTGAGAATCGACACCGAATATCCGCGCGACTTGAGCAAACGCCCTAGACTTGCTGCTACAATGCCCTTACCAATACTGGAAACTACGCCTCCAGTTACGAAGATAAACTTAGTCATAGTAGTTTGAATTTCTAACAACTTCTAAAAATACATCCCGTCATTGTGCCACAGTTGTTGTGGTGTAATCTTCTATGATTTGCTGTGAAAAACCTTTTAGGATTAGTAATATTAGGCTGTATTCTCACATCCTCCGTAGCATTGGCAGAACCATCTCTTATAGTCGTTTTTCCTGAGACAAACTACCAGACGAGTTCCCAAAAAATCTTTTTTCTGGGGACTGCACCACCGGATGGTGAGGTTTTGATCAATAGTAAGCCAACTAACCGCAGCAAAGCTGGTCATTTTTCCCCTAGTTTCCCCTTGCAGTTGGGAGAGAATCTTTTTACTGTGCGTCGCCAGAATCAAGAACTTAAGATTAAGGTGATAAGGGTTAGCACTAGCCCTGAACTACCACAGGGGGTAGCCTTTGCTAAAGATTCCTTGACTCCCGCCGCTGATATTGCCAGACTACCAGGAGAACTAATTTGTTTTAGCGCGTTAGCGAAGCTTCCCGAAGGGATCGCACCCCCTAACGCCAACGTCTCTGTAACCCTGGCTAATCAAACGATTACCCTTTTACCTCAACCTCAACAGGCACAACTACCAAGTAATTTGGCAGCTCTGACAGGGCAAAATCAGCCTTATGCCCAGTCTAGCGTAGGCAATTATAAAGGTTGCACCACAGTGGCTACAGCCGCCGATCTGGGAAAACCTCAGTTTCAACTAACACTCAATGGCAAGACGATAACTCAACCAGGGACTGGTAAAATTCAAATCCTCTCAAGAGCAGAGTTGCCGGTTTCTGAGGTTACAGTAGAGTCAGGCGTTGCTCGCACTGGCCCAAGCACCGATTATTCTCGACTCACACCACTGCCTAAAGGCACACGCGCAACAGTAACAGGTAAGGAAGGTGAATGGTTGCGCCTAGACTATGGCGCTTGGATTAATAGTCAGGAAACTCGCATTCTACCTGGTGCAATTCCGCCACAAACAATAATTCGCAGTGTCGGATACCGTCAACTCCCTGGTGCGACAGAGATATTTTTCCCCTTACAAGTTCCCGTACCTGTGAGCGTGCAACAAAGTGAGAAAGCTCTCGCTCTCACTCTCTACAATACTACTGCCCAAACGGACATTATTCGCCTGGATGATGACCCTCTAATTTCTCGGCTAGATTGGCAACAGGAGGCTCCAGAACAAGTAAAATACACCTTTAACCTCAAAAAAGCTCAACAGTGGGGATATAAGCTGAGATACGACGGTACAACCCTGGTTTTGGCTTTGCGTCATCCGCCTAATATTGGGAACACAAGACGCAAGCCTTTAGCTAATCTCAAGATTGTACTCGATCCAGGGCATGGCGGTAAAGAATCTGGTGCCAGTGGCCCAACTGGATATTTAGAAAAAGATGTGAATTTGGTGGTATCTAAGTTGCTGCGGGACGATTTGGTGAAGCGAGGAGCAACGGTAGTGATGACGCGGGAGGACGATAAGGAGGTTTCTCTAGCAGCACGTCAGGCAATTATTAGTAAAGAAGAACCTGCGATCGCTATTTCCATACATCACAACTCCTTACCCGATGATGGCGATGCTGAAAAAACCAAGGGATTCGCCGCTTTTTGGTATCAACCCCAAGCCCACAGCCTGGCAATATTTTTACAGACCTATGTTGTTAAAAAACTCGGCAAACCTTCTTATGGTGTGTTTTGGGACAACCTAGCGCTGACACGCCCAGCAGCTGCGCCATCGGTGTTACTGGAATTGGGTTTTATGAGCAATCCCGATGAATTTGAGCAGGTAGTGAACCCAAAAGAACAGAAGAAAATGGCTGATGCGATCGCTCAGGGGATTACTGAGTGGTTTAAAAGCGTTCGATAGATCGGGAGTTAAACTTACGAGCTATAGCAATCCTATTTCTTGCGCCAAACTAAAGACTATAGGGACAATTCATGAATTGCTCCTATAGGGTTTTGGCTATTATTTGCATAAGTCCTGGATTTGTGAAAATTTGCGGTATTCAGATCGCCAACTTCGTGAAAGTTGTCAGCGATTTAACTTTTCAGTGCTTCTACCATGCCAAAACAACTTTGATTGCGGCTAAAAATATATCAAATCTTATATTTTGAAACCGTATGTATTTTAAAATCGGCGGTATGGTGGGAGCGATCGCTATCTTATTGAGCAATGGTAGTGCGTTCACCGGAGGTGTTGGCGCAGCGATCGCCCAAGATGCACAAAGATATATTACTGTGGGGCATGATAAATTAGGAAACAGCGTAGCTTTAGATACAAAAACTATTAAGGGTACAACGTACAAACTTTACGGTATGTACGGAGATGGCATCTTCGAGACTACATTCGATGCATCATGTTCCGAATCACGGCTTTTTCGGAATCACATTGCCATTTACAGTTCAGAGGGACAGCTACTTCAAGAGGATAAGGAGAAAGGAGAAATACCTTTTGTCGCCAATTCTTCACCAGGCAAAGGAATGAAAATTGTTTGTCAAAAGATTGGGGCCCTTGGTTGGTAAGTTAAGTAGGGAATGCCCCATTCCCACTTGCCCTGAGCGTTCGCGTAGCGTCTCGAAGAGAAGCCGAAGGGATTCCCAATTCCCAATTCCAGTAGAAAATACTAAGGACAAAACAACGTGTCACGCGTATCTCGTCCTGTGGTTGGATTAGTCCCTTTGGCAAGTTTGCACAATTTTTTTTGCTCATCCGAACGCAGCAGCGTATCGGTAAAATCTGCCCCATCAATGATTGCGCCATCAAATCTGGCGTTAGCAGCAAAAGCACCCTCTAACAGTGCATTTGTCAAATTTGCCCTAACTAAACGAGCCGAGTCTAAAGTGGAATTTCTCAAGTCAGCTGCCTCTAAATTTGCAGACTCCAAATTTGCTGCAAAGAAACTGACACCGTTTAAATTAGCATGGCTGAAGTTGCTCTGGCGAAGATTAGCTTTGGTAAAGCTGGAATCTGTTAAATCACGTCCTGAAAAATCAGCCTCGACCAAAATTTCTTTATTATATTCAAGTGCCAAAGCTGTTGGAGCAAAACCGAGCGTTGCGGTGATGCTAATCATTCCCCACAAGAATAAGCTGAGTATATTTGTCCAAAAGTGATAGTCAGTCTGACGCTTCAACCCGAATTGTGTTCGGGATGAGTCGAGTTTAGAACCTGCTGTGCAATCGCTTAACCTAGAATTCATAGAATTTATCATATTTTTCGTCAATGGCTAACCTTCCTCCATCTCATTATCCAGATATTGGTCATTTAGGAGAAGACCTAGTTGCCCAATGGTTGCAATCTACAGGTTGGATAATTCTGCATCGTCGCTTTTCTAGCCGTTATGGAGAAATCGATATTATTGCTCAATATAATGGACAAACTGGGGAAAAACTCCTTACTCAGCACTCATTATTGGCATTTGTTGAAGTTAAAACCCGCAGTTCCGGGAGTTGGGATGCAGGGGGAAGAAGCGCCATCACCCCACAAAAGCAAGCAAAAATCTCACGGACAGCTAGAATATTTTTAGCCCAGTACCCTGAAAAGGCGGATTATTCTTGCCGATTTGATGTTGCTATTGTCTACTGTCAAAGGATATCAAAAAATCAGACTGCGGTTATAGCAACTCAGGAAGCTCTTGCTACTTCATCAACAGATGAATATAAGTTTAAGCTGCAAGAATACATTCTGGCAGCTTTCGACTCTTCAATTGATAATGGTTAATTGGTAATGGATAAAATATCTTAATTACCAATAATTATCTACTGGCGTTACAACCAAACGGTATTACGCCAAAGTTTCTGGACAGTAGCCTAAGCCCCTGACAAACTGTTGCCGGAAAGCTTCGATTTCGTCTCTCTCTGGACTACCATGAGAAACGATCGCTACCTGATAGCGACGCATCACGTCCACAGGGCATTGTCCCGCTTCTAAACTCCAAAGTGCCATTTGCACCCTCATTGGTGGTTCATAGCTAATTCCTAATTCATTTAGAAAAGCGCGAAAGTCCCCATCTTCTTGGGGCGAGACTTGACCTCTGAGTTTGATCCTAACCACCCAGCCATCAATTTGATGAATTACGGTGACGAACGAAACTGGTGTCTGGGGTCTAGCGTGCAGGTGTTGAACGACCCTCAGGGTTAGACTGGCATTTGCCAGATAATACAAGTATTCCATGTTTGTTGGTGCTTGGGATCAAAGCCAATCCTACATATCTATATTCGTCAATCAGTGCCTGTTCCCGGTAGGGTAAAAGCCCCCGTTTTTAGATGGGGAGGTTTACCCAATTTTTATGTTAATTTTTCCGTGTTACTTAATAGTAACAATCTTATAGCCTCGCGACAAAATTGGGCAAAGATGCCTTAAAGTTCCTTTAGAAGGGAAAGCTAAAAACAGCTTTTTGTCAGAGAGTATAAATACTAAATAAAGCAAAAACTAGTACAAGCCAAGTTGAAAGATACATCTAGCCCCAAAGAAAAAAATTTTGAATTAGATTGCTCAGTAGCAGGCTATGACTACACACTACCTCCAGAACTCATTGCCCAAAACCCAGCAGTTCCTAGAGATAGTTCCCGGTTACTGGTAGTTAATTCTCCCACTACAGGCGCTGAAACAGAAGCATCTCACCATATTTTCCATGATTTGCCTGCACTGCTACGCTCTGGTGATTTGTTGGTCATGAACAATACAAGGGTTATTCCAGCTCGGCTTTATGGTCATAAAACCACTGGTGCTAAAATCCAGGTGTTGCTGTTGGAAGAACGGCAGTATAACTGTTGGTTAGCTTTAGTTAAGCCAGGAAAAAGCTTCAAACAGGGAACGAAGATTATTTTTGAAGCAAAGCAGGGGACTGGGGATTGGGAAGATTCTTCCCTAGTCCCTAATCCCCAGTCCCCAGTAAGCAGTCAAAAACTGACGGCTACGGTTTTAGAAACAGATGCAGCAACTGGGGGGCGTTTGTTGCAATTTGATGTGCCAGAGGGAAAGCCTTTGGTGCAACTGTTAGAGGTATTTGGTGAAGTACCGCTACCACCGTACATTACTGCCTCCTCAGCTGCTGATGAGCAGTATCAGACAGTTTATGCCGAACAGCCAGGAGCGATCGCAGCACCGACGGCAGGATTACACTTTACTCCAGAATTATTACAAAAGCTGCGCGATCGCAACATCAATCAAGCTTTTGTGACGCTACACGTTGGTGTCGGCACTTTTCGCCCTGTGGAAGTGGAAGACGTAACTACCCACCAGATGCATGAAGAATGGATTGAAGTTCCCGCCGCCACAGTAGAGCAAATTCGCGTCACTAAAGCAGCTGGCGGTCGAATTATTGCTGTGGGAACAACGGCAGTAAGGGCTTTGGAAGGGGCGGCTAAATCTGGGAATTTACAACCATTTTGCGGTAAAACAGACTTGTTTATTTATCCCGGCTACCAATGGCGGGTGGTGGATGGTTTGATTACCAATTTTCACCTACCACGTTCCAGTTTGCTGATGTTGGTAAGTGCGCTAATTGGCAGACAACGGCTATTGAATATATACAACGAAGCGATCGCTTTTGAGTATCGTTTCTATTCCTTTGGTGATGCTATGCTAATTTTGCCGGAAGCCATAAGAGTTCTGAGTCAAGCATGAGGGCAATGTTCCCTGTTCCCTGTTACCTATTCCCTACCTGACTTTGCACGTTATGTGGAAAAGTCCACGAAAAACCTAATCCCCTAACCCCCTTCCCGATGCGGGAAGGGAGAAATTCAAAGTCTCTCTCCTAATAGGAGAGAGATTTAGAGAGAGGTTTTCCAGATGCCGTGAAAAGTCAGATTCCCTACCTACCTACGCAAATACGTTAAGTAATCAAATCGGATTCCTATAGGAGTAATTTTATGCGTGACTTCATAATAAAATTGGTCAAAACTATCATCCAGATAATGAATGCTCCGATGCTCATATTGTTTATCGTCACTACAAAGAAAGAAGTGATTCTTGTGGATGTAAGACGATGGTCAAAGATAGTTGAGCTAGTTGATACTTCTGACTGGGTTAACTTGCTATATTTGCTTTATAAATATCCCGAATTCAGAAGTCTTTACTATTACAGAATTAAAAAAGGTAACTTTCTAGGATTGGTACTGATGCATATTATAAAATTCTTTTATAAAGAATGTCCAAGTCTATTTTTATATTGCGATAATATTGGTTCTGGACTATTTATTCAACATGGCTTTAGTACTATAGTAAATGCAAGAAGCATTGGTGATAATTGCTGGATTAATCAACAGGTGACAATAGGATACAGCAGTAAAAATAATTTTCCGACAATTGGCAACAATGTAATCATAAGTTCAGGTGCAAAAGTGATTGGCAACGTCACTATAAATGATAATGTGATAGTAGGAGCAAATGCAGTTGTAGTCAAAGATGTTCCCAGTAATTGTGTTGTTGTCGGTGTTCCAGCTTATATAATCAAGAGAGATGGCGTGAAAGTAAAAGAGCAGTTGATTTAAATTTGTTTATTAACAGATTATAAAACCTATAGAATATCGCACTAATTACGGTATGCAGAGCAACTGAACAAGGAGAAGGGTGTTTTTACAAAAGTCGGATGCTCCCAAAGTGAGAAATTCTTAATTTTTTGATTTGCAATTTTTCATGCTGTGGTGGGTACTCTGACTTATAAAGATATGAGCATAAGTACATCTATGTCACTCCTGTCTAGAAAAAGTCAAACTCAGCCCTGGTTACACTTCTTATTTCACCAAAACTCTGTTCAGAAAAAGCCCCTGTTCAGACTTCTGTTTGCTTTCTCTGCGTTTTTGGTCTTAGCTGCACCAACAATTACTAATTTTCCAGGAAGCAAGCTGCTAGCAGAAACCGCAATTTCTCAGGATCTTGAAGCAGCTAGCTTTTTCCAACAGGGAGTCACGCGCTATAACCGCAAAGACTTACAGGGTGCAGAATATGCCTTTCGTCAGGCGTTGCAGCGAGATCCTAACCTTGGGGCTGCGCTAAATTATCTGGGTAATATATTCATGGAGCAAAATCGCCTAGATGTAGCTTTACAAGAATATACAGAGGCGATTAGGATTAATCCTAATTTTAGTGAAGCTTATTACAACTTAGGGCTAGTGCTGCATCGTCAGGGACAAAAAGATGCTGCGATTACGGCTTATCGTCAAAGCCTTGTGATAGATCCCACAAAGGTAGCAGCGCTGTATAATCTGGGATTGGTGCTGTATGAACAAGGACAGCTACCGGAAGCGATCGCAACATACCAGCAAGCGATTAATTTAGATAGCAGCAATACCAACGCTTATTTTAACTTAGCGATCGCCTTGCAACAACAAGGTCAAACAGAGCAAGCGATCGCAACTTATCGTCAAGCCTTGCAGCTAGATCCTCAAAATGCCACAGCTTATAACAACATGGCAAGTTTGCTAGCAATCCAAGGCCAAGCTTCTGAAGCTATTTCTGTTTATCGGCAAGCTATTCGCCTAAATCCTAAAAACGCCTCAGCTTACTATAATTTGGGAGTCACTTTATATAATCAAGGCGACATCAAGAAAGCTAATGGAGTCTTGAAACGTGCCCATACTGAGTATCGTGAGCAAGGTAACATTGAGCAAGCTCAGAAAATAGAACAACTAATGCAACAAATTGCCCAGAAAATTCAGCCACAACAGCCTCAAGCCAGTCAAACAGCTACTCCTTCTCAAACTCCAGACAACACAAGTAATGTAATACAAACACCTGAGCCACAAACGCCAAATCAACTAGAAAACCCTGTCTCAGTTGAACAACAATCTACTTCAACGAGTTCCGGACAATAAAAAAATCAGAGTTAGAAATAAGTTAATAACTTCTAACTCTGCCAATTTTCGATTTTAAGTAGCAATTTTGATGTGCTTACAGTGCAACTTGGATTGAAGGAAAAATCTAAAATCTAAAATTGAATGACTTTTAAATTTTTTAAATCGGCAAACGATTGATATCTTTATTGCAGCCAATAACTACCATTGCTGAACCACGTTCTAAACGTTTGGTAGGGTCAGGATTAATTTGAAATTTACCATCCTGACTCACCGCTAGCAAATTTAAACCGTAGCGGTTACGAAGTTGAAGCTCGGTGATTGTTCTGCCGTGAAATTCATCAGGCACAATCAACTCTACAATACTGTTATCTGGGTCTAGATCAAATCGATCTAAGATTGCTGGTTTAGTAAGTGTACGCGCTAGGGCGCAACCTGCTTCATACTCAGGAAAAACAACATGATCTGCTCCTACTCGCCGTAATAGTTTACGGTGAACTTCGCTAGAAGCTTTGGCAACTACATGAGGTACGCCAGCCTCTTTCACATTTAGGGTGGTTATGATGCTTTCTTGAACGTAGTTGCCAATCGCTACAATTACAGTATCAAATTCAAAAATTCCAGCTTCTTTTAGTGCGGCTGGTTCTGTAGAATCTAATTGCAAAGCATGACCAACTATTCCCTCAGTTAATGCTTCGGAAACTCGTTTTTCATCAATATCTGTTGCCAGCACTTGATAACCGAAGTTATGCAATGTAGAACAGACCGATCTACCAAAACGACCTAACCCAACTACAGCAAATTGGTGGTTATCTTTACGTAAACTGCGAAAAAAACTTAATGATGAAAGATTCACCCTTTTTATCCTTATAATGGCTCCCTGTATTTAGGGCAAAAAACGGTTATGATACTTGAATTAAAAATTTTATTTTTTGCCTTCCAATGTATATTTTATCAGTTTAGTCATTAGTCATTAGTGAGTTTTCAAGAATTATTATCCCCGCACTCGCTAACTATCCCACAAGTAGATTTTCTTCAGGATAGTGAATTCTACTAGGGCGTGGATCTCCTAGTACTGCGGACATCAGTAGTAAAACACCTACCCGTCCAATGTACATGGTGATAATTAGGATGAGCTTTGCTGTTATAGAAATACTTCCTGTAATACCTGTTGAAAGCCCCACGGTGGCGAAGGCTGATACCACTTCAAACAAAATTTGAATAAAATCCAACGTTGGATCTGTAAGGCTTATTAAGACAGTAGCTAAAATCACGGTTGCTACTGAAGCTACCAACACACCCACGGCTTTCAAAATTAAAGATATTGCTATCTTGCGATCGTATAATAAAACTTCTTCTTTACCCTGAAGAATCGTTTTGGTGCAACTGGTCAAGACTCTAAGAGTTGTTGTTTTCATACCTCCTCCCGTACCACCTGGACTTGCACCAATAAACATGAGTGCAATCGTAATAAATAGACCGGCATTGGTCATTTTGCCAATATCGATAGTGTTAAAGCCAGCAGTTCTAGGAGTAACTGATTGAAACCAAGCTAGTAATATCTGGTCACGAAAATTTAGAGAACCAAATGTTTCTTGATTTCTGATCTCTATACAAAAGAATGCAATTACTCCTATTACTAACAATATAATAGTTGTACTAGTTGCAACTTTAAAATCTAGAGAAAATATTTGTTTATGATTTTTTTTGAAAAGGCAATCGCGCAACCAAAGGTACATTTCCAAAATTACCTGGTAGCCAATTCCCCCAAAGATAATTAACATCGTGATGGTAAAGACTACTAAGAAAGATGACTGATACCCAATTAAGTTATCTTTAAATAAACTAAATCCAGCATTATTCCAAGCGTTAATACTATGAAAAATTGCTAACCAAAGTCCTTTACTCCATCCATACTCAGGAACAAAAGCTGGTAGAAGTAAGAATATGCCTGTAATCTCAAAAATTAATGTTGTAGCAATAATTGAACGGATAACTTGGGCGCTACCACTCATCCCTGGTCGATCTAAAGCTTGTTGAATTGCTATTTTTTGCCGCATATCAAACCTACGGCCAATAAGCAAAATCAAAAATGTGGTAGTTGTCATATAGCCCAACCCGCCAATCTGAGCTAATAGTGCAATAAACAATTGACCCCAAAAGGAAAAATAAGTACCAGGATCAACTACTGATAAACCTGTGACACAAACTGCGGATGTCGAGGTGAATAGTGCCACAATCAGGTTATTCCATGTACCATTGCTAGTTGAAAAAGGCATCATCAACAGGATAGTACCGACAGCAATGACAGCCAAAAATCCCAAACAAATTGTCCGAGCAACAGTCATAATTAATTCGTAATTCGTAATGGGCTTCTTTGCGAGACGCGAAAAGCGAATGCCCCGCTACGCTAACGTAATTCGTAGTTAAGAACGTTAGATTTAACCTGGGTTTACGCTTTTTGGATATGTATCTTTTTTGGATAGCTGGTATAATTTTGAGCAAGAACAGTTTGTTCAGGTAAAACTGAGAAATTTTTCTAAAGAGGATTAATTCCGGTTTAGCTTTCTTAGAACAAAAATACCCTTATTTAATTAAAAACTATACATGGTAGTCTACCAGTATGTTTTTTTGAATTCTACTTCGTCTCAATACTACTTTTTCATGAGTGCAACACTTTACGAGCAAATTCAGCAATTTTACGATGCTTCATCTGGTCTGTGGGAACAGATATGGGGCGAACACATGCACCACGGCTATTACGGCGCTGATGGTACCCAGAAAAAAGACCGTCGTCAGGCTCAAATTGATTTAATCGAAGAATTGCTTAATTGGGCAGGGATACAATCAGCAGAAAATATCCTAGATGTGGGTTGTGGAATTGGCGGTAGTTCTTTATACCTAGCACAAAAGTTTAATGCTAAGGCTACAGGGATTACATTGAGTCCTGTACAAGCAGCGAGAGCAACGGAACGCGCCTCAGAAGCTAATCTGAGTCTGAGAACACAATTCCAAGTCGTAAATGCTCAAGCAATGCCCTTTGCTGACAATTCTTTTGACTTGGTTTGGTCGCTGGAAAGTGGCGAACACATGCCAGATAAAACCAAGTTTCTCAAGGAGTGTTATCGAGTATTGAAGCCTGGCGGCAAGTTAATTATGGTGACTTGGTGTCATCGACCAACTGATGAGTCTCCATTAACGGCAGATGAGGAAAAGCACTTGCAGGATATTTATCGGGTGTATTGTTTGCCTTATGTGATTTCTTTACCAGAGTATGAAGCGATCGCACACCAGCTACCATTACATAATATTCGCACTGCTGATTGGTCAAGTGCTGTCGCCCCTTTCTGGAATGTGGTAATTGATTCGGCATTCACTCCCCAAGCGCTTTGGGGTTTACTAAATGCTGGTTGGACTACCATCCAAGGGGCATTATCATTGGGATTAATGCGTCGCGGTTATGAGCGTGGGTTAATTCGGTTTGGCTTATTGTGCGGCAATAAGTAGAATTCCACTTCAGCAAAAAGATGTAATCTAGGAGCATTAAAGTAGATGTTCCTAGTGATACATTATTATACTTAAATACAAGATTTGGAGCGATCGCAAAACTTGTAAATTCTAATGCAGATATCGGGGAAACCTTCTAAAATTAAGTTTCTTATTGTTAAATTGCTGAAATGCCACTCGAACTGCAAAACCTAACAGGCGGTTACACCACAGTCCCAATTGTTCAAGACATTAACCTCACTCTGCAAACAGGAGAATGGTTGAGTTTAGTTGGTGCTAATGGCTCAGGTAAATCTACTTTATTAAAATTGCTGAGTCGTATTCTCTCCCCACAGCAAGGAACAGTTCTACTTGATGGCAAAGCAATTCATTCCCAACCCCCAAATCTAGTTGCACAGAAACTCGCATTATTACCGCAACAACAAACTATTCCCGTAGGCTTAACAGTGCGACAATTAGTAAGTTTAGGACGCACACCACATCAATCTTGGTGGCAATGGGAATTAAACGCCCAAGATTGGGTTAAAGTAGAAGCTGCAATTAAAAAGACGCAACTAGAAAAATTGAGCGATCGCTTAGTTGAAGAACTTTCGGGTGGTGAAAGACAACGCGCTTTTTTAGCTTTAGCACTGGCGCAAGAACCAAAAGTTTTATTATTAGACGAACCGACAACTTTCTTAGATATAAACTATCAATTACAACTATTAGAACTACTAAAAAATCTGAATCAACAGCAAGAATTAACTATTGTTACCGTTCTACACGAACTGAATCTAGCGGCACGATATAGTTCTCGCATTGCTTTATTAAAACAAGGTCATCTTTGGGAAGTTGGCAAACCTGAAGAAGTTCTGACACCAAGTGCGATCGCTCAAGTATTTGGTGTGGAATCTGTGATTATTCACACACCTGTGGGTTTACAAGTTTGTGCAATTTCTGCTGTATCGTTATGAGCCAATTACTTTTCTGATGCAAGTCAGCCAAATGTACCCTTGGGAAATGCCTTCTTTATCTGAAATATTTATCGACGGATTAACTTATCAATAACTTTGTTATTGTCACCAATTGGTTGATCAAAATTGAAAGCTTTATTAACAATAACTTGCTTGGGTAATTGAGCGCCATTTTGGACATATATTCCTGGCAATACACTCACTTTAAACTCTTTAACCTCTTTAACCTCTTTAGATTCATTTACCAGACTTACTTTAAGCTCATGAAGAACTCGCTGCTGTTCTTTGACAATTTGGGTTAGTTCGTTTAGTTGCTGAGTATGTAAGTCATCCAATTTTTCATGGAGAAGTTCAATATTTTGTCCAGCCCTTAAATTCACCTGATGGTCAATTTCGGAGTTTTTCCGATCAGTATCAGACTGGCGATTTTGACTCATCAAGACGATGGGTGCTGTGTAGGCTGAGGCAAATGAAAACACTAAATTAAGCATCATGAACGGTGATTCATCCCAGTGGGGAACCCCAGGCATTAAGTTGATACCAACCCATCCGACCAAAACAGTGCTTTGCCCAATGAGAAATCCCCAAGAACCCACTTGCGCTGCAAATTTATCAGCAAGGCGTTGTCCGCGAGTCAGTTCTTGAGTGGAAGTGTTTTGAACTGCTGGTTGTATCTCCACAACTTGAGGTTTTTGAACTACTTTGGCATCAACATTGTTAGACGATACTTTTTTGAATGGATTCATGTTGCACCTCTTGGCGTTATTTCTGTCTGTGTTTATCCTGATGACTTTTAATCTACGCTGGTTAAACGATAGGAGCAAATATTGTTTTTTTTCAAAATGATAGAAAAAAGTGATGGTAAGCAAAAAACCATCTTCAGATAGATCCCTAAAGCTGCGTCAGCAAAAATATTCATCTAAACACTTAGATAGCCCATTCTGTAAAGGAATGAGCTATCTAGTAGGGAAATAACGAGCAAACTGAACACTCATCCTAAGATTTGGTTTCTTGGGTCTGTGCGTCGATAATTACACTCCAGTCATCATTTGTCACAGCAGCTTCAAGCTGACGCTGACGTTCAGCTATGCTCGCATCTATTGTTTCTGACTCTTTAGAGAGGGTTGTGTCAGCCATTGCTTTCCGCAGCTTTAGCTTTTTCTCTTCGTAGGCTTGACGTTCCGCCTGCGACATTACTGCCTTTGTAGCTTCGCCTACTGTACTAGCCCACATTTCGCTTTCGGACGCATTACCAGGTGGTGTGGTTTCGAGTTCTGCTATCCACGCATCTCGCAAATCTTCCATATCTTGACGCTTGGGGAACTTGAATGCTTGCACGCGCACAAAAGCACACTTTTCCTGACCATTTTGGGTGACATGACTATTTAGGGAAAGCAACACATTCCGAGAATAGCCAATGTACTGCACGCGGCGTTCTGCATCTAATACTGAGTAAACACCAGCAATTTTAGCGTTCTGAGCAGATGCACTCCAAGTCTCAAGGTCAATGATTTCAGTACCATTGTTTGCTAGTTCAGGGGTTATACTCACCTCAATGGCAGTGTGTTCGTCATCGGAACTATACAAAAATTCATGTAACCCACGGTGGTTTATGGGGACATTTTGATGTTCAATTGGCGGGTTGTGCTGGGTTTCCATCGTAGTTGATCTCTGAATTATGAATTAGCGACGCAAGCAAATATATGCCTTTAGAATATTGAAGCTTAAATCTACTCACATCCCCAAATTCTTGCTGACAAAGCAAAAACAACTATTAGACCTTATATGAATCAATTGACACCTAAAAATTGGATATTCATCAAACAGCGACTTACCCCCTATTTATTTTTACTACCCGCCTTGGTTCTTTTGGGGTTAACAGTCTTTTTGCCTGCGCTGCAAGCGTTTTACCTCAGCTTTACTAGCTATGAAGATATCGCCCAGCCGCCACAATGGATAGGTTTAGCCAACTTTCTTAAACTTTGGAAGGATGCAGTTTTTTGGAAAACCTTAGAAAATACCTTTTTATATCTTGTGGGTGTAGTCCCAATTTTGGTAATTGCTCCCTTATTGCTGGCAATTTTGGTAAATCAGAAACTGCGGGGGATGAATTGGTTTAGAGCAGCCTATTACACCCCAGTAGTAATTTCAATGGTGGTTGCAGGAATAGCTTGGAAATGGCTGTATGCAGAAAATGGATTACTGAATCAGTTCTTAAAAGCTTTGGGGCTTTTTCCAGAAGGTATTCCTTGGCTAACTAGCCCAGCGAAAATTTTTGGCATTATACCAATTTCTCTTGCCAGCGTTATGGCTGTCACCGTGTGGAAGGGACTAGGCTACTATATGGTGATTTATTTAGCGGGGTTGCAATCAATTCCTGCTGATGTATACGAAGCTGCTGCGATCGATGGTTCCGATGGTATCAGCAAACATTGGGATATTACTATACCTTTGATGAAGCCATATTTAGCATTAGTAGCGGTGATTTCAGCTATTTCTGCAACCAAAGTTTTTGAAGAAGTATACATTATGACCCAAGGGGGCCCACTCAGTAGCTCAAAAACGATTGTTTATTACCTATATGAGCAAGCTTTTAGTAACTTAGAAATCAGCTATGCTTGCACAATTGGTTTAGTGCTATTTTTGATAATTTTAGGGTTATCAATTTTGCGATTAGTTATCAATCAAGAAGGTGGAGATAATATCACAATCTGAATATTTACTTAATTTCAGAAATATTGAAACATGATACAAAAATTTACATTCTTTATTATCAGTGCTTGAGGACAACGAATTGACTACAAGCATTGTGCAGCGCTCAATTACGAAACGTTGGCAGACTTGAATTACCTTTGTAGGTATGTGCGGAATCTTAGTAATTCCAGCATAAATATTATAGTGGCGGAAAATAAAGTGACATAATATACTTGTTGAATTGCCATCTGAACAGTCTATTAAACGCACATAACGACGCGCATCAAGACTAATTGAGATTTTCTACCAAATTTAGGATAAAAGGTGCGAAATCCATACTGGATTTGACTTGAGTAAAATACTTGTTTAGAGCGCGATGGGCTACACCCCACCATAGGCGATCGCAATTTACTACGAAAAAGTAAGGGTTACACAAACATTTCAATTAGTCAGCGAACCGACAGAAGGAAACTTGACAACTCTTTAAAAAAATTAATTTATACTAGAAGACCAAATATAAGAACGAAGGTTATAAATTTTAAGAAATTACTAATTATAGGCTATATTCAATTTTTGTCTGATTAAAAATACTTTTAATATCAACAGGTTGCCTAAGTAAGTTACACTTTGTGGGTACATAGGAGCTAAGAGAATGTACGGTCTAGTTAACAAAGCAATTCAAGATATGATTTGCAAATACCACGGTGAGGATACTTGGGAAACCATTAAACAAAAGGCTGCACTTGAGGATATTGACTTTTTTATTGGTATGGATGGTTATCCTGACGATGTTACCTATTGCTTAGTTGAAGCCGCTTGTGAAGTATTGAGTATACCTGCACACGAAATTCTGAAAGCCTTTGGAGAATACTGGCTTACTTATACTGCCGAAGAAGGCTATGGAGAGCTTTTAGCCAGCGCTGGAAATTCCTTACCCCAGTTTATAGACAATCTTGACAACCTTCATGCTCGGGTGGGTTTGAGTTTTTCGGAACTTCGTCCCCCATCTTTTGAGTGTGAACACAACAGTGATAAATCTATGGATCTCCACTACCAATCGACTCGGCAAGGATTATCTCCAATGGTGATTGGTCTACTCCACGGCTTGGCAAAACGCTTTGACACCAAGGTGGATGTTACCCAAATTAGTTTTCGTGAACAGGGAGATCCTCACGATATATTCTCTATTAAATATAAAGATTCTCAGTCTGATGACAAATAATAATGCTATCGGGTCAAAGCAATTCAGTCTTAGTGCTGACCAATTTGCAGCATTGTTTCCCTTCCATCTGGTTATAGATCGAGAGATGAAGATTGTCCAGGCGGGTGAAGTGCTTCAGCGCATTTTAGAACCTATTACCATCCTCAATAGTTCCTTAGAAGAACATTTCCGCATCAATCGCCCCAACTGTCCAGTTAGTTTTGAAGCCATTTGCCAGCAGACGCGATCGCTCTTTCTCCTGCAATCCCACCACAAAGATATGCAGCTAAAGGGACAGATAGTGTATGTAGAGGACGACAATCATTTGGTATTTCTTGGCTCTCCCTGGATTACTGATATTACCGCTCTAAAAAAGCTAGAACTAAGCATTGATGATTTTCCTTTATATGATTCAGTTTCAGATTATCTGTTTCTCTTACAAGCTAAGAATTCAGCTTTAGCAGATGCCAAAAAACTAACTGCGAAACTCACAGAACAACGGGTAGAATTAAGAACCACAGCCTCTCGATTGACAAAGCTGATTGAAAGTTTACAGGTTGGTATTTTGCTAGAAGACGAGAACCGACACCTTGTTCTGGCAAATCAAGAGTTCTGCAATCTATTTGGTATTCACCTTGCTCCAGAAGCTTTACATGGACTGGATTGTCAGGAAGCATCCCAAATGAGTAAACAACTTTTTGTTGAGCCAGAACAATTTATCCAGCGCTTAGATAAGATATTGAGCCAAGGACAAATAGTTCTCAATCAGGAATGGCAACTTCAAGATGGACGAATCTTTGAACAAGACTATGTACCGATTGTGGTTGATCAGAAATTTTATGGTCATTTGTGGAAATATCGTGATATTACCCTCAGGAAACAATCAGAAAATGCCCTGAGATCGAGTGAAGAGCAGTTAAAATTGGCGCTGGATGCAGTAGACGAAGGGCTTTGGGACTGGAATTTAGCAACTGGAGAAGTTTATCGTAGCCCACGCTGGTACACAATGCTGGGTTATGACCCAGAGGAACTGGAAGACAATATTAAAATTATTAATAGGTTGATCCATCCAGAAGACCGACGGTTGGTGCAACAACGGCTGATAGCTCACCTCAGGGGTAAGACACCTTTCTATGAGGTGCAAGCACGCTTTCTCACAAAATCAGGAAAATGGAAGTGGATTTTGGATCGCGGTAAGTTGGTAAACCGTGACTCCCAAGGAAAATTCTTGAGAATAGTCGGAACTCATTTAGATATTACCGAACGCAAAAAGGCAGAAGAAGCTTTACAGGAGCAGTATCAACGCGCTCTTCTTCTCAAGCAAATTACTGAAGAAATTCGTCAGTCCTTGCAATTGGAAAAAATTCTCCAGACAACAGTAACGGAAGTTCAGCGTATTTTGCAAGCCGATCGCGTTCTAATTTTCCAAATTAAATCTGATGGTTCTGGTGAAGTTGTTCAGGAAGCAGTAGTCCCAGAATGGTCAGTGATTTTAAACAAGGATATCTGTGATGTTTGTCTTCAGGATCGATACTTAGATTTGTATCGTGACGGACAGATTACAGCCATTTCAGATTTAGGGCTAACAGGATTTAAACCCTGCCAAATTGAGCAGTGTCAGGTGAAAGCTAATCTGATCGTACCAATTTTGGTGCGGAAAGATTTGTGGGGATTATTAATTCTCCATCAGCACAATCGCCCCAGGCAATGGACTGAATTAGAAATGGATCTCCTCAAACATCTAGCAGATCAAATGGGTATTGCCCTCACCCAAGCACAATTGTTGGCTAAGGAAACCCGTCAAGCCGATTTGCTAGCACAGCAAAATGAAGAGCTTAACTTTGCCAAGCAAGCAGCCGAGGCTGCCAATATGGCCAAGAGTAATTTCCTCGCCACGATGAGCCATGAAATTCGTACTCCGATGAATGCGGTCATCGGCATGACTGGATTACTTTTGGATACTTCTCTTAAACCTGAGCAACTGGATTATGTAGAGACTATCCGTAACAGTGGCGATGCCTTGTTGACTATTATCAATGATATTCTCGACTTTTCTAAGATTGAGTCTGGCAATTTAGAGTTGGAAGAACAACCCTTTGACTTGCAAGTTTGTGTGGAAGAAGCCCTGGATTTGCTCGCTCCGCAAGCAGCTTTGAAAGGCATCGAACTGATGTATGAATTGCAACCGCACATACCAACTCTGATCATTGGTGATATTACCCGTTTGCGTCAGATTCTCTGGAATTTAGTGAGCAATGCTGTCAAGTTCACGAATGCTGGAGAAGTCGTTGTCACGATCACTGTACAGCAGCAAGTTCTCAAGCAGGAAGCCACAACTGCCGATCACGTATATTACGAATTTCTATTTGCGGTCAGCGATACAGGTATTGGTATACCTAGCGATCGCCTAGATAGACTGTTTAAGCCCTTTAGTCAGGTCGATGCCTCCATGACTCGACGTTATGGCGGTACTGGCTTAGGATTAGCGATCAGCAAGCGCCTGAGCGAAATTATGGGGGGCAGAATGTGGGTCGAAAGTGGAACTGTTAAAGGTTCTACCTTCTATTTCACACTAATGCTGCAAGTTGACCCTTCTGCCATTGATAATTCTTTGAGTATTTATACAGAGCTTGTCGGCAAGAAATTACTCTTGGCAGTAGATAACATCAATTTGAGGAAATGCTTAACCTGGAAACTTCAGAGATGGGGAGTAAATGTCCAACCTGTAGAATTAAGTGCTGTCGTCCCGTGCTTAATACAACAACATCCCTTTGACGTAATTATATTGGATATCGATAGCCCGCATCTGAATATCCTCGATCTGACGGCTCAAATCCGGGCTATACCAAGACGGCAAGGTTTACCTTTGGTGATGTTGAGTTTTAAAGGCAAGCAAACTTTAGAGGTAAGGCAGGTAGCCTCTGAATTTACTGCCTTTTTGCATAAACCTGTGCGACAGTACCAGTTACACAATACACTCTTACAAATTGTGCGTGGTAGTTGGTCTACCCAACGAGTTGATTCTAAAATTAGCATTGCTTCTTACTCCCGTTTGCCTACACCAAATCTCCCAACAATTGATGTCCAGCTTGCCCAAACTTTGCCACTCAAGATTCTCTTAGTTGAGGATGTGTTGGTAAACCAGAAAATTGCTCTCAAGATGCTGCAACGGTTGGGTTTTCGAGCGGATGTGGCTAATAATGGGTGTGAAGCTCTAGAAGCCTTGCAACGGCAACGCTACGATATTGTGTTTATGGACATCCAAATGCCGGAAATGGATGGCTGGGAAACAACTATTCGGATTCGTCAAGAATTCTCTCCTAATGTTCAACCCTGGATAACTGCAATGACTGCTCATGCTCGCCTGGAAGATCGTCAGGAGTGCTTAAGGGTAGGGATGGATGATTATATTAGTAAGCCGATTCGCATTGAGGCGCTCGAAGCGGTTCTGAAAAAGTTTGATATTCAGCAATGTCAAGATTCAGAGTCTCCCGATCTGATTGATTTATCTGAATCTGCATTACTCTCTAAATCCTCAAATTCCGATCTACAAGAGGCAATTGACCGACGTTTTCTGCAAGAACTACAAAACATGGGAGGCAGTGATGGTGAGCAGCTAGTCGCTGAACTGATCCAAATTTACTTAGAAGATACTCCTATTAGAATACAGACAATTAAAGAGGCCATTGCTGCTGAAGACCGATCAAAGTTGCAAAAAGCAGCTCATGCTTTGCGATCGCCCAGTGTTAGTATTGGTGCTGTTAAGCTGGGCAATATCTGTGAAACCTTAGAAAATGCTGCGATAACTCAATCATTAGATCAAATCTCTGGGCTGATTAATCATCTAGAGAGTGAATATAAAAATGTCATTACGGCTCTTCAAAGCCTTTATTCTTCTTAAAGTAGGACTTACGCAGCAAGTACGAAATATAGGGACAATACCCTGCGAGTACTCCGTTGGAGAATTCGTAGAGTAGAAGACGTTTTACATCTACATGAATTGCCCCTACGGGAAATCAAGTTAGGTTAGCAGACCATTAATCTCTATAAAATATGGCTCAAATATCTAATTCCCAAGCAGAAATTTTAGTAATTGATGATGATTGTATTATCCAATTAGGGCTTGCTGAAAAAGTTATAAAAAAGCCAGATAAGGATTAATTAGTTTCCGAAATGAATTGTAATGACAAGTAAGTCTGCACGATAAAATACATAATTTAAAACCGCGTTTGATACTCCACTACTGCACGACTATCATCAGTTAAATTAGTGGAAGCACGCACACGAAATTCATCGTTTATCCGGTAATTAACACCCCATTGGAAGGGATCATTTGTTGTCAAAATCTTAATACTGGAAACAGATATTTTGGTAGAAATATCGACCCCAGCCTCGGCTGCTAATTCCAAAGTTGAACTACTTCTTCCAGCTTCGGGATTCTCAGAAATAACGGTAGGGAATATCCGCAGTTCACTTAAACCAAAGGTACTCCCAATCTGGTTAAAAGCAGACTGAAAATTATTGAACACAGCCGAACCTGCAATGTTAATCAGTCCCAAAGTACTGTCACCACGTCCTTGGGTGTCTACAAATCCACCTCCTAAAAGAGCAACAATTTCGGTTTGACTACGTGACGGACTACTTGTTAATTCTAAATTTTCATTGAGTTTGCTGGCTAGACCGTTGATAGTGGCTTCGACTCGAACACTCTCTAAGGCTGATAAACCTGTGGAATTTACTTTACCGAAGTCATTACTTTGAGTTACGTCGAGTACTTTGGCAAATAGGCGAATATCTAAGTTGGGGTCGCGGGGTTCAGAGGGACTAAAAGTTGCGGTGTGTTTATAACCACGAGCAAGGTTAAATTGGGTAGTAAATAAATTCACCCCTCCTTGTTCTAACTGGATAGTACCATTGGGTACGGGCTGATTGATCGAGCCGTTAACGATGAGATTACCAGTGGCGCGGAAGTTGAGAATAGGGGGACGGGTAATTTGGACATTTTTACCGAGTTCTAAATCTAGATTATTAAATCTAGCGATACCTGATGGCAAGCCTTGAGCCAACGCATTTCCCTTGCCATTCCCAATTTCATCTTTACTCTGCTTGTTATCTTTTGTGGGTGATACACCGAGACTACTATTTGCAGATGAAGTCGCATCGGTAGATTCTGCCAGCAATACCTGACCGTCAAATAAACTTACTTTACCGCCAATCGCTGGGTTAAGGGCAGAACCAGTAATCTGCAAATTGCCGCTAGCGCCTCCTTGGTAAAGTCCCTTGAGATTTAAGGCTAACTGATCGAGATTAACAGTTAGGGGATTGGTGATACTCACGTTCTGATTGTTGAAAATGGGAATTTCTCCAGCAACCTCCACCTTCCCACGGCTAAATCTACCCTGAAGGTTTTCTACTAAGATGCTGTCAAAATTAAACAGTACTTTACCTGTGACACGTCTCAGCTTACCTGGTAATGCCTGAGCTGAAAAAGTAGCATTATTAACAGTAGCAATTCCCTCAACTTGGGGTTTTTGCAATGTTCCGCGTACCTTAAGGTCTACTTCTCCTTCACCTTTTTCAAAAACCACTTGATTCGTCAATGCATTTAACAGTCCTAATCCTTCGTTTTCTAACTTCACATCCAAACTGATCTGCTCACTGTCTGGTGCAACGGTTGCAAAAGGCAATTTATAAGGGATACTGCCAGTAATATCAACAGGTTTTGGCCCGGCAACTGCTACAGTACTACCAAAGTTTAAGCGTCCGTTGGCATAGCTGAAACTTGCCCTTGCTGATTCTATTGCTTTTTGATTCAATAATCCTTCTGTGATTTGCAATTCCCCTCTAGCTTGGGGATTAGCAATACTACCTGCTAAAGCTGCTGTACCATTAAGATTCCCTGTAATTCCAACTGGCAGTTTTACAAAATTATTCAGTAGTTGCACTGGAAAATTATTCACCCGCAACTGGCCAGATTGTTCATCACCGCCAACGTTACCCGTAAAAGCAACCAACCTGTTTTGAGATTCGATTCGTAAAGGTCGCAAACTCAAAACACCGTTTTCAAAGTTGCCTTCGGCAATCACTTTGTCAGCAGTATAATAACGATTTCGTTCTTCCTTTTTACCCCAAGCGAAGTTTTGTCCATTCAAATTAAAATCCACTGATAATCCATTGGCTGTAGCTGTATTTACAGCCACTTCCCCGTTGAAAGTCCCCTTTAAGTCTGCCAAATCTGGTATTGGAGTGGAGTTAAGTCGCTGTTCTTGCTGTTCTGCTACCAAAGTTTCAATTTCAGAAAACCGTTGGATTTGGGTTAATAAAGGTTGATTTGGTACTCCTTGGGGGGTAGTGGCTAGATCCTCTGCTGTGCCGTAGATTGCTGCTGAACCACCTGGCAAATTTTGTAAATCAAATATCTGTGTTAAAGCCAAAACATCTTGGATCTCTCCTTGGCTGACCTTCAGTTTACCTTGTAGTTGAGGCCCTTTAGAGCTTTGGGCAAACGTACCGACAAGGGCGTAGCTACTTTTACCTTTGACAAATTCGCTGTTGGTAAGTGTGCCTTTGCCATCACTGTAGCGGAATTGAGCAGCTATTTGATCGCCGCGAAGCCGGCCAATTTGCGGATTAGCGATCGCTAAATTCCCAGTTGCTGCCAATGTCTGCTGATTAAACAGCAAATCCCCAGTTAACAACCCAGCTATCTTACCAGCGCCCAATCGAGTAATTGGTGGCGGAGTCAAATTCAATATTTGTAAGGGGAAATTTGCAACTTTTAGCGCCCAATCATTCCCTTGAACATTACCTGTAGCTGATGCTTCCTGCCATTTTACTAAAAAGGATTTCGGGCGATTATTGGCATCTAAATTAAAGGCCAAGTGATCGCTATTTCCTGCCAAATTTAAATTTAAACCGCGTCCCTGGGCTGAATCAATGTTTCCAGTTAACAACGGCTCAAAAGCAATATCTTGAACAACTAAGTCTCGTAAATTAATTTGTCCTACCACATTTGGCAAGGGCAGCTTACCAGTGACTTGTCCATTAAAATCGATTCTACCTGCCACAGCAACCTGATTAGGAAGATTGATCGGTAACTGTTTTAAGTTGTAATTCTGCGCTTGGACGTTGAGATTTAAAGCAGTAATTTCCGGTATACCTGCTTTTTTAGCATTGGCTAATATGTTACCACTCACACTTAAACCGGGAGCAGTTGCTCGCTCAATGGTCAGCCTTTCACCACTCCAAGCGATCGCAGCCGTGAGGGGTTGCTCAAGACCAGGAAGCCCTTGGGATAATTGCACCTGTCCAGCAGCACGTACATCAGCTAATTTGGACGAGCCTACATTGCCAGCTAATTGCAACTGACCGCCAAATTGCCCCCGCAATTGCTGATTGAACCGATTTAACTCCACACCGTCAGCATTAACTACAGCTTGATAGCGACCATTAGCCAATTGGATATTAGAAGCTGCGATCGTTCCACCTGCAACATCCAGCCGTCCTTGACCACTAGCTTGGATAGTTTGCGGTTGGAAGGATTCAACAGAACCCGCCACGTTTGCTTGACCAGTTAACGTCCCTCGTAGCTGTGGTGGTACTGCTGCCAACTGCTGCAAAGGTACATTATTTGCCTGAACTTGTGCCTGGTATACACCATTAGCCACTTGGATATTAGAGGCTGTAATCGTCCCACCCGCAACATTTACCCGCGCCTGACCCATAGCTTGGATAGCTTTAGGTTGGAAAGATTCAACAGAACCCGCTACGTTTACTTGACCAGTTAACGTCCCTTTAAATTGCGGTGGTACTTTTGCCAATTGCTGCACAGGAACATTCTTAGCCTGAACTTGCGCCTGATAGCCACCATTAGCAAGTTGGATATTAGAGGCCGTAATAGTTCCACCCGCAACATTTACCCGCGCCTGACCACTGGCTTGAATAGTCTGTGGTTTAAAAGAATCAACAGAACCTGCTACATCGAACTGACCACTTAATGCCCCTTGAAACTGCTTTGGTACTTTTGCCAATTGCTGCACAGGAACATTTTTAGCCTGAACTTGCGCCTGATAGACACCATTAGCCACTTGGATATTTTTAGCTGTAACCGTACCATCGCCAATAGCAAGGCTACCTTCACCATTGCCACGCAGGGTTTTCAGGCTGAAATTATCTCTGTTACCTGCGATTTGGAACGTACCCGCCAAAGGATTATTTAAAGCTGGGGGAGACTGTTTCAATATTTGCCCTAACCGCACACCATTAGCTACAAGTTGAGCAGAGAAGCTTTGGTCTTGCAATTGGACATTAGAAACTGCAACTGTGCCGCCACCAATTTGAACTCCTGCGCCATCAGTGCGAATCGTGGCAATTTTAAATGGTGCTGTGTTCCCTGAGAGGATGAGACGACCATTAAACTGTGCGTCCGCCAAAGAGACATTTTGCAGTTGACTTTTGTCTACAAATGGTTCTAATTTTACCCTAGAGGCAACAGCCACAGCTTGCCAACGCTCGTTAAGATAACTACCCGTTGCCCGAACTGTACCACCGCTTACATTAAGAGCCACATTACGGAAAGAGACATTGCGATCGCTCCCAATCGCAACTTCGCCAGTTCCAGGGTAAGTTCCGTTAGGGGCTTGAAACTGTACCAAAGTTTGGACATTGGTAGGAGCGCCAGTTAATTGGGCTGTAGCTGAGACATTGCCGATTTGGAATGCAGGTGTTGTTTCATAAACTTTTGCGATCGCATCCCCTGGAACATTCTTGGCAGCGAAATTTAAATCCAGTTGCGGCGTTTTACCAAGTTGAATTGTGCCAGCACCCGTGATTTCACCACCAACTTTAGCTTTACCTTGAATATCTTTCAGGGTAATTAAAGAGGAACTAGAACTAGTAACAAGCTCAAATTTACTACTGATGCTATTGAAATCAAGTTTATCAATGCGGGCAGTTTGAATCGTCGCAACTGTGCCTGAGATAATTGGCTCTTTAGTTGATCCGGTAATCTGCAAATCTGCTTGTACTTGCCCAGCGATTGGCACAGGTAGTTTTACCTTGAGGGTATCCTGGGCATTAGCCAAACTCACCGCATTTACACGCCCTGCCAACTTAAAACCTGCTTGAGTGTCGATGATTCCCGTAGCCACTACAGGAATTTTGCCGTAGTTGGTAGTAACATTGCTTAACTGCAACTCCGTTCCCTGAAAACGGAGATTTCCTTGGCTATTACTCAACAGCTGCGGGACTTTGGGTATTTGAAGTGTTACCCCTTGCACAGCCGCATTGCCATACAATAAAGTCTGTTGCCCTGGTGTCAACCGAATTAACAAGTCGCCATTGGCTCGACCCGCCTGTAAGTTCACTGGTAACTTAATCAACCGAGTAATATCCGCAGCCAGCAAATCTTGTGCTTTCACTTGAAAGTTGCCCGCTAGCACCTTAGAACGTGTCTCTCCCTGAATGGAAATATTGCCACCACTGTCTGCTTGCCCTCCTACTTCAAACCGGATTAACTGGTTGTTTGCTAAAAGTTGGGCAGAACCGTTCAGTTGAGAAAATGTTACGGGAGAGGTGGGAGACGCAGAAGATATTCCCTCCCCTGCTCCCCCTGCCTCCCCTGCCTCCCTTCCTCTCTGCTGCGGCAGCAAGGCCAGCTTGGCATTACGAAACCGCAAGTAGTCCAAATCAGTTTTAATTGCACCGCCTCCACCTGACGACGCTATGCTAGTGGAAACCCAGCGCCCTTGCTCATCCTGCTGAATGTAAATATCTGGGTTGACTAAGGTGACATCTAGCTTGAGGTGGCGGTTAAAGATTAGTTGTAACGGGTTAAAACCCACCTCTACAGATTCGACTGTCGCCCGATCTGGATCTGTGGGTGTGGCGGGGATAGCTGAAGCGCCAAACTGCACTCCCGTTAACGAAAATTGTGTGACTTTTCCCAGTTTTACCGGACGGTTGAGTGTAGTAGTCAGACTTTGTTGTGCCAACGGCGTTAACTCTGTTTGGACAAAAGTCCACAACCGCCAAATACCGATGATAACTCCTAACAGTAAAAGTCCACTCAAGGCAATGCTACCCCGACTCAATACCAGCAACCACAGACGCTTGCGGATAGGGGAGGGGGAGTGAATATCTTGATGGGGAGATTTAGTCATTTGCTTTCACTGTATTAATTGCCGGATGTCGCTGGCACACACAAGCATTAACTGACACATTGATTCAGTATGCCATTTCCAGGATACGCCAAGTAAAGCAAAGACCTCATTAGTTAAGTTACGGTATTTGCTTGATCCAATACTTATGCTTAATAATATTGGCGTTTTCAGGAAAATCTGATCTTAATAAACTGAAAATTGTTCCTTTGACTTTCGCACAGGTACAACCTAGAACTTTAATATGAATAGACTTTAAAAAAGACAGATGATTACACCAATGCGTGTTTTTGTGTTAATTTTTAACGCTCGAACGGAAAATGAGGGGATTCACACGATTCGGGAAGGCGATCGCAATAAAATTCTGATGTTCGAGTCAGAAGACGATGCCACACGTTTTGCCCTAATGCTGGAAGCTCAGGATTTCCCCGCACCGACACCAGAGCCAATCGATGCTGAGGAAATCAAGGAATTTTGCGAAAGTGCTGGGTATGAATGGGAAATCATCCCAGAAAACAGCAATTTAGTTGTCACTCCCCCAGAACTGAACGTAGAACAAACTGACTGGCAAGCAAACGCCCAGAAGGAGGATACTGTTGAAGACACCTTCCCTCTCAATCAACAGCCACTAGAAGAACCAGAATTATCTGATTCTGAACTAGAGAAGATGCGTCGCAAATTGGAAGGATTGCTTTAATTAGTCATTAGTCATTAGTCATTGGTGAGCCAGTGCGGTCTTGGGGGTTTCCCCCATGAGCAACTGGTGAACCCGAAGGGTCATTGGTCATTGGTCATTGGTCGCTAACTGACTAATGACAACGGACAACGGACAAAGGACATAAGGATAAATGACAAACTTGCAAGAACGTGGGCATCTTTTAACCGAGCTGGTAAATCCTAACAGTCTTAACTTAGACCAGCTCAGTTCTCTGGAATTGGTAGAACTGTTTAATAGTGAAGATCAAAAAGCAATTGCAGCGGTTGCAGCGGCGAAAGTTCAGTTGGCTGAAGCGATTGATAGCACCGCAGAGCGTTTGCGTCACGGAGGACGCTTATTTTACATTGGCGCGGGTACAAGTGGCAGGTTAGGCGTGCTAGATGCTGCTGAGTGTCCACCTACTTTTTGTACGCCCCCAGAGTTGGTACAGGGGATTATTGCTGGTGGTGCGGGTGCGCTGGTACGCAGTTCGGAAGATTTAGAAGATAGCATCGAAGATGGTGAAGCTGCGATCGCTGGGCGACACATTACTCAGCTAGATGTAGTTGTCGGTATTACTGCTGGTGGGACAACACCTTATGTCCACGGTGCCATTCATGCGGCTCGTCAACGGGGAGCCAGTACTATTTTTATCGCCTGTGTTCCGGCTGAACAAGTTAGCATTGATGCTGATATTGACATTCGCCTATTGACAGGGCCAGAAATCATCGCTGGTTCAACTCGCCTGAAAGCTGGTACAGTCACGAAGTTAGCTTTAAATATCCTTTCCACAGGAGTAATGGTTAAACTAGGTAAGGTTTATGGCAATCGTATGGTGGATGTAGCAGTAACAAATCAAAAGTTACGCGATCGCGCTTTACGAATATTGCAAGACCTCACAGGCTTAAGTCGGGAAGCTGCTGGTTTTTTATTAGAACGTAGTGGCAAGTGGGTTAAACTAGCATTATTAATGCACTGGACTGGTTTGGAAAAAGAGGATGGCGATCGGCTTCTTTCAGAACACCAAAGTAATCTTAGGGCAGCTGTTATGAGCTATCAAAACCACAACCAATCTTAAAGACATTTTCCTAAATAAATACTCTACAGGTGGCTGCTACTTATCTGAGCAGCACACCTTTTTTTAAAGATAATATTCCCTAAAAAAGCTCGCTTCAATTAACTTGTATTAATAAATGTAAAATTAAATAAATATTTTTAACATTCACAGCCAATTATAATAAATAAATTTAAAAATTCCTCAATATTACTAATCATTTTAAACAAAAATTCAGAACTTATACGGATAGAATTCCGTATGAAAATTATTAAAATAATCAGTTAATACTGAATGCATCCTAATGATCTGGACTATAGCAAGCTACTTGATTCGTAAAGTCTACCGATAACAAACTGTATGAAATCGGATTTATATATTAACAGGATTTTTGCTATTTTCTCATCATTGTCTTGATTTTAATAAACTTGATTTTGACTGCTATATATCAATTTTGATGTGTCTTCTGACCACTATACAACTAGTGTGGGTTTTTCAATAACTGGCTTTTTAATACAAGGAATAAAATATGACCCACTCGGAACTTATTCTTTCAAATAATTTAGTTAATGAATTTAAAACTTGTACTCAACTGCAATATAATGGCAAATTAAATATTAAAAGTTCAAAGGGTGGCCAATGGACTTTTTATTATCGCCTGGGACGTATCGTTTGGGCAACAGGGGGTACTCATCCCTTCCGGCGCTGGCGTAGACACATGGCTCAAAACTGTCCTCAGATTGATGTTGATAAATTGCTGTTGCGTTCACAAGACATATCAATAGATTACTGGGATTACCGCCTTTTAGAAATCTTTTATAAAAAACAGAGAATTCAGAGGGAACAGATTCAGTCTATTGCCGAAAGCACCATAGCAGAATTACTATTTGACTTAGCATTGCAAGGAAATTTCGCTTCTATAACTTGCAATCGTAGCCAAGAAGTTATCCTCGAAACACCGATGAGCTTTACGAGTGCAGAAATGTCTGTAAAGCACATGCAAGATTCATGGAAAACTTGGTCAGCCGCAGGTTTAGCAAATTTTTCTCCTAATTTGGCACCGGTTTTGCGGCGACCAGAACAACTCCAGCAGATGGTAAGTCTATCTGTCTACAAAAACTTTTTGAATTTAATCAATGGCAAATTCACTCTCTTAGATTTAGCTGTGAAAATGAAGCAGAGTGTACTACCACTCACCCGTTCGTTGCTTCCTTATATCCTTAAAGGAATCATCGAATTGGTAGAAGTACCTGATATGCCGTTAGTAGTGACTGAGACCAACAATAAGCCTCACACTACACAACCAAAGAAACCGAATGCTCCATTAGTGGCCTGCGTAGATGATAGCCCTCAAGTCTGTAAAATGCTAGAGGATATTATTACTTCCAATGGACTAAGGTTTATTAAAATTCAAGATGCTGTACAAGCACTCCCAACCCTAATTCAAGATAAACCAGACCTAATTTTCTTGGATTTGATTATGCCAGTTGCCAGTGGTTATGAAATCTGCACTCAGTTGCGGCGAATATCAGCCTTTGCCAATACACCAGTGATTATATTAACAGGCAGTGATGGTCTTTTAGATAGAGTTCGTGCCAAAGTAGTCGGTTCTACAGATTTTATTACTAAACCCGTAGCGCCTGACAAGGTAATGAGTATAATACGTAAGTATTTACCTACATTGAGTGTTCCCATTGAGAAGAGTAAAGCCAATGTATAGGAATCCGCTTTGATTTCTGTTCGCGCAGCCTGGCGTAGCCATAGTTACTTGCTTTAACTAGTAATAGGCAATAAGCAATGCGAAAAGAGCCTTTTTGGGTTGCACTAAGTTTTTCAAAAATAGAATATAAGTTCTAGATAGGTTTGTAATTAGGGAGAATGAATAATTTTTATTGATAATTAATCATCAGTTAGTCTGATTGGCTTAAAAATTTCATTTCTCAGTATTGGACTATAACTCAGTAATACCCAGAACAAAATTTTTACAACCTATAGACTTTCTCGCGTCCATAAACATAAAAAGAAGCCAGAATTCAGAAGGAATAATTAGGTAGCAATATGAAAGCTACTTAATTATTTTTTTGTAAATATTTAAATATTTGTTTAATTATATTCCTATAAAATTACGCCTTAATTATGACGAATAATGCTTTTATTCTTTCTTGATAAAATTCTTTAATATTCACAAATATATATATTAAATTCTATCCGCTACGTACTTTTTCTGAGGTTAATAGATAAAGATTGAATCAAAATTAGACAAATACAACTTTTTGTATTTATAGCAGTCCTATTTGAGTTGTGAAATATTGATTATGACAAAGAGCTTAGGGCTAGTCTCTAGTCCTTTCTATGTCAGGAATTACACATTTAAAACCTAAAACCTCGTTGGCGCACTCCCACTAGCTCCCTTTTTTAAGGGAATTGGGGAATCTTTTGTGCGTAATTCCTGCATGTCTTTGTTCATGAATCATTTAGGATTTGTATATCTAATTTGTCTACATTCTTAAAATTTTTTAAAGGGTAATTATCATGAATACTGTTTTAGTTGTTGAAGATGGCTTAACAGATATGGAAATAATCAGCCGTTACTTGCAACAAGCAGGTTATTCTGTAATTAGCGCCACCAGCAGCGAAGAAGCTCAAGACAAAATAGATAAAAACAAGCCAGACCTCATATTTCTCGATGTAATTTTACCAGGAAAAAGTGGCTTTGAAATTTGCCGAGAACTGAAAAATAACCCCGACACTAGCAAAATACCTGTGGTTTTTTGCTCTACCAAAAATAGTGATGTAGATAAAATTTGGGGTAATATGTTGGGCGCTGATGGTTATCTATCAAAACCGATTGATAGAGAAGAACTAGTGGTAATTTTAAAGCGATTAATTCATTAATTAGTAAAAAGGCAATAAATCAACGAACATTAAAGGTCACTATTTCTAATATATAAGCTCTACAAGATCGAATAACAAAGGCAAATAGTGGCTAGATATAAACAATCAAGAACAAAGGATAAATAACTTTGGAAACCAAGGAAAAATTTTTAAGTTTTAATTTGGGAGTGAAAGATACAGCTGTCATTTCTTTACAACACATCACAGAAGTTTTGCAAGTATCATTACCTGAAATATGTGGTGTTCCACAGATGTCCAGTAGCATTTTGGGTATTTATAACTGGCGTGGTGAGATGCTTTGGTTAGTAGATTTAGAGGCAATGTTAGGTTATCCTCCAATTTCACAAGGAGCAAATTTAATTTCAATAATGATGGCGATTGTTCTGGAAAACAATGGTAAGTATTTAGGACTATTGGTGAAACAGCTTATAGATATTGAATGGCTGGATATTCAACAAATGAAACCCCCAAGTCCCGAACTATTCTATCCTAAAATATCACCTTTTTTACAGGGATACTTTATTAATGATTCCGAGGATATGATTTTTAATTTGGATGCGATCACGATCATCCAATCTCCCATCTGGAAGATTCACAATTAAAAATTTCAAATAGATGATCGGGGATAAGTTTTGGACAATTTCTAATTTTTAATAAGCAAATAATAGTCCATTCTTACCTGCCAACTATCCACTTATTATCCATAACAAACTTTGAGGTTAATCAAATGACATTTTTGTATAGCAACAGCCATGAAAATGAGCATCTTATATCTGAAGTAGAAAATTTGAATGGGAACGCTAATATAGCAAATATTGCTAGTAATGAAATATCTTTATTAAATGCCATCGCTCAGGAATTTAAAACTTGGCGGCGACAGTTGCAAGACATCGCAACTCATCTGCGCCAAGCTCCAGACATTGATACACTACTCAAAATTACTGTAGCCCAAATTAGAGAAAAAATTGGCTGCGATCGAGCCTTAATCTATCAGTTCACTTCCCTTGATTCAGGTAATGTTTTAGCAGAATCTCGAACATTAGGTTGGACACCGACTCTAGGCGAAAATATTCCTGGAATTATTTTTGGTTTATATACTAACCAAGACTATATCGAACCTGTAGTTATTGATGATATCAATCAGATTCAACTTACCCCTTATCAAAAGCAACTACTAGATAAATTTCAAATCAAAGCTAGTTTGAGTTTACCGATAGTAGTAGAAGGTAAAGTATGGGGATTGCTGGCAGTAAATAATTGCTATTCAACGCGGCAGTGGCAAGAAATAGAAATTAGTCTGCTATCTCAAGTTACAACAGAACTGCTCTACAAATTACAGAGTTTTGAATTCAAAAGAGAAGAACAACAGCGAATACTAGCAAAAAAATCTGTAGCTAAAGTCATCGACAAAATTCTGCGGGCATCAAATGTCGATAAGATTTTTCAAACAACCACTCAAGAAGTACGTCAATTACTAAAATGCGATCGCGTCGGTGTCTATCGCTTTAAACCTGACTGGAGTGGCGAGTTTGTCGCTGAGTCAGTTGGTAATGGCTGGATAAAGATGGTCAGCCCTGATTTTTATATGGTCTGGGAAGATAGCCACTTGCAAGACACCCAGGGAGGACGTTATGCCAAGGGTGAAAGCTTTGTCGTCAAAGACATCTATAAAATGGGTCATGCTCAATGCCACATTGAGATTTTAGAGCAGTATGAAATGAAGGCTTACATCATTGCACCCATATTTTCTGGAGAGAAATTATGGGGCTTGCTGGCAGCTTATCAAAATTCTGGGCCTCGTGATTGGCAACCTTGGGAAGAAAGCTTTGTAACCCAAATTGGACTGCAATTTGGTGTGGCTATCTCGCAAGGCGAATATCTCGAACAAATGCATAAGAAATCTGAACAACTAGCTCAAATAGTTGAACAAGAAAAAGCTTTTACTAAGATAGTAGGACGCATCCGGCAATCTTTAGATGTAGATAGCATCTTCAAAACAACTACTCAAGAAGTGCGTCAATCATTACGATGCGATCGCGTCGCCGTCTATCGCTTTAACCCTGAGTGGGGCGGTGAATTTGTGGCTGAGTCTGTGGGTACTGGTTGGACAAAACTAGTAGGCCCTGATATTAAAACCGTTTTAGACGATACTTACTTGCAAGATACTAAGGGAGGGAGGTATGTCAAAGGTGAAAACTTTATCGTTAACGATATCTATGAAGTAGGGCTTGCTCCCTGCCATATTGAGATTTTAGAGCAGTTTGAAGCCAGAGCTTACATAATTGTTCCTATATTCTTTGGGGATAAATTGTGGGGTTTGCTGGCAGCTTATCAAAATTCTAGCCCCCGTGAATGGCAAACCTGGGAAGTGAATTTTTTGGTTCAGACTAGCTTGCAATTTAGCCTAGCTAAATCACAGATAGATTATTTAGAATTAGTTCGGTTGAAATCTGAAAAGTTAGCTCAGATAGCGGAACAAGAGAAAGCTGTTACCAAGATCAGTAACCGTATCCGGCAATCTTCAGATGTAGAAGAAATCTTTAAAACAACCACTCAAGAAGTAAGGCAATTACTGCGATGCGATCGCGTCGCAGTCTATCGTTTCAACCCTAACTGGACTGGCGAATTTGTAGCGGAATCAGTAGGCCATAATTGGGTAAAACTGGTAGCTCCCGATATCAAAACTGTCTGGGAAGATACCCACTTGCAAGAAACTCAGGGAGGTCGATATAGCCAAGATGAAAGCTTTGTTGTAAATGACATCTATCAGGTAGGTCATTCTCCTTGCCACATTGAAATTTTAGAGCAATTTGAAGTCAAAGCTTATGTAATTGTTCCTGTATTTGCTGGGGAGCAATTGTGGGGTTTGCTGGCAGCTTATCAAAATTCTGGAACTCGTGATTGGGAAGAATCAGAAGTCACGTTGTTAGCACGCATTGGGAACCAATTAGGACTGGCATTACAACATACCGAATATTTGCAGCAGGTACAAGCACAGTCAGCAAAATTAGCAGAAGCAGCCGCACGAGAAAAGGCAGCCAAGGAGTTACTACAACAACGATCTATTCAACTCTTAACAGCCCTTAGACCCGCCCTTAACGGTGACTTAACAGTACGCGCACCCATTACAGAAGACGAACTAGGCACGATCGCTGATGCTTACAATAATACCCTGCAAGCGCTGCGGCAAATAGTTCTTCAAGTACAAGGGGCTGCTCAACAAGTTGCTCAAACTTCTACCAAAAGCGAAGCTTCACTGGCGGGACTGACTAATCTGGCACAACAACAATCTGAGGAAATTACCACAGCATTAGGCGAAATTCAACAGATGGTGGACTCTACTCAAGCTGTGGTGGCGAATGCCGAATTAGTGCAAGTTGCGGTGCAACAAGCCAATGAAACTGTAGAGTCTGGCGATACAGCGATGAATCTGACTGTACAAGCAATCCAAGGAATTCGTGAAACCGTTGCTCAAACCAGCAAAAAGATTAAACGCCTCAGTGAATCTTCGCAAAAAATCTCCAAAGTGGTGAATTTGATTGGTAATTTTGCCACACAGACAAACGTACTGGCTCTGAATGCGGCTATTGAAGCTACCCGTGCCGGTGAATATGGCAAAGGCTTCGCAGTTGTAGCCGATGAAGTCCGTTCTTTATCTCGCCAGTCAGCAGCAGCAACCATCGAAATAGAAAAATTAGTCCAGGATATTCAAGCAGAAACCGGGGAAGTTGCAGTAGCAATGGAAATTGGTATTCAGCAGGTAGTAGAAGGCACAAATCTTGTCAGTGACACTCGCCAAAACTTGAATGCGATCGTTTCTGCAACTGCCGAAATTAGTCAGCTAATCGAGCGGATTACCGCAGCGACTCAAAAACAAATGACCCAATCTGTAACAGTCACAAAATCAATGCAAGATGTAGCAGAAATTGCTAATAAAACTTTTGCTGAATCTCAAGAAATTGCGACTGTGTTTCAAGATTTATCAGGGATGGCGCAAGAGCTATTAACAACTGCTAGCAAGTTTAAAGTCAAATAGATTTTAGATTTTAGATTTTGGATTATAAATGAGGAAGATTTTAAGCGGGGAATAAAACAGCTAGCATTGCGAGTAATCCGCTTAGTAGAAGCCCTTCGACAGAGCTGAACGGCAGAGCAGATAATCCGTTCAGAAACATCTATGGGAGCTAACGAGCGGTCAGCTTGTCGTGGGAAGTCAACCGCAGATGTCATTGCTAAACTCAGCTTGGTAGAGGAAGAAACCGATGAAAGTCTTTATTGGATGGAACTTATTGTTGAGGTTGGTTTATTACCGCTAGAAAAAGTGAGCAATTTGATGTCAGTAAACACTGAAATTCTGACATCAAATTGCATCAATCAAAATTTTACGTAACAAATCTAAAATTTAAAATCAAAAATATGATTACAGATAACGAAATTCGCGAACAAGGATACATCTACTTTCTAGCTGAAGCTCCAGAATTAGTACAGATTATTGAACAAGAACTATTTAGCTTATCGGAAGGTTATAGCACTGCTAAAGTCCATAATTTAATGCGGGCTACTCATACACTTAAAGGTGGCGCTGCTAATGTTGGGCTAGAAGTTATTAAGATGATAGCCCATTTTTTGGAAGATGTGTTTAAGGCTTTATATAACCCAAATGTAGTAATTGATGCTGAACTACAAACACTTTTATTACAAGCCTATGAGTGTCTTAGTATAGCATTAAATACTGAGCTAATAGGCAGCACTGTGAATGATGAAGAACTAATAAATCGAGCAACTTCAGTGTTTTCACAGTTACAAGAAAAGCTAGGTGATGCGTTTGGTGATGAGGCTCATATTCCCACTTCTGAGGAATTGGGATTTGATATTGTCCAGTCAGTTTTTGAGGTGGGAGTAGAGCAACGTCTAAACAGTATTGCTGAAGCTGTTAACAATCCACCAAATAATAACGAATTTATTGAATTATTACGGTCCCAAGCTGAGGTATTTTTCGGTTTAGCAGAATCTCTAAATTTGCCTGGATTGGGAGAAATTTCTCAAACAATTTTATCAGCACTGCAAGCAAATCCCACTCAGGTACAGCAAATCGCTGAAATTGCCCTTGCAGATTTACAACAAGCACAAAAGTTGGTATTAGAAGGTGATCGTACATCTGGTGGAGAAACTTCTCTAGCTTTGCGAAAACTCACGCTAGTCGTAAATAATGAGTTATCTGAAAAATTACGAAATAATTCATCTGCTGAAATCTTTGTTATCAATGAAGAGCAATTTTACCAGTTTCTTACTACATCTGACAATAATAAAAATGAATCTGTAAATCCAACAACTGCCAAGTTTTATCTAAAAGTAATTCGCTACATTTTGGGTTGGTTTAATCACGAGATAGAAGTACCAGAAGCAGAGCTTAATTTAGATTTACTTGTTCCCAGGTTAGGAAGAGAAAATCTACTTGATTATATTGAAAATTGGCTGAGAAAGTTTCTTGATTTTGTTCAAGATGAACAAGATAGCCAAAGTCTTTGTATTTATAGACATGGGATAATTTTAATCATCCTATTTGCCGTCACAAAGTTTCAGAATTTTGTTAATAAATCTGACGGCTATATCTCAGTCATTAAAATATTACAAAATCGAATTCATAGATTAGCAGAAGAGTATAAAAACTATCCTCCTGTTACTACCGAAGAAAAAAATTGGCTTGATATTTCCAAACTGCAAACGCTGTTAGTTTTTAAAGAAATATCTAAATCTGTATCTTCTCAAACTACTGATAATTTTCTAGAGACAATATGGGGGGGAGAAGTTAGCCAAAACCTGACAGAGCCAGTGGTGACAACTCTAAATGATGATTATTCAGAAAAAGTTGATTCATTAAGTCTAAATGAGCAGGTAGCTATAGGAGTTACTGAAACAGCCATTGAAGTTATGCCTGATTTAGCTACACAGCTCAACAAAGAAATAGAAGATAAATCACAGTATGTTCAAACTAAAAACTTTCGTCAACCTTCATTTATTCGAGTAGATACAGAAAGACTGCAACACCTCAATTATTTAGCTGGAGAATTACTGATTCATCAAAAAAGACGTACTTTGCAAGATGAACAAGTTAAAGAAATAATTGATCAATTAATACGGCAAATTACTAGACACCAAAAAACTTTAAATGAATTACGCGATCTCCCATTACAAATACCAAATAGTACCTCACAACAAACGCAAAATTTTGCGGTGAAATTTGACTCTTTAGAAATGGATGTATATACAGAATTTCATACAACATTGCATGAAGCAATAGAAGAAATACTGCAACTACAAGAAACCACAGAATCTCTTGAATTGCTCGTGACGCAAGCTGCTCAAATTAGTGACAAACAAGAGAATTTAACTCTTAATATTATAGAGAGCTTAGTAGAAGCACGAATGTTGCCTTTGGGCAATATTCTAAATCGTTTCCCCCAGATGGTAAATAAGTTGGGGAATGTTTATGCCAAACTTGTAGAATTGAAACTTACTGGTACTGAGGTACTAGTAGATAAAGCGATCGCAGAAAAACTCTACGATCCGTTATTACATTTAGTACGTAATGCTTTTGACCACGGGATTGAAGCTTCACAACTTCGCCGAGAGCTTGGGAAACCAGAAAAAGGATTAATCGAAATCCGCGCTTATCACCAGGGTAGCCACACTATTATCGAAGTTCGGGATGATGGTCAGGGATTGAATTTAGACAGAATTCGCACAAAAGCTGCTGAATTATATCCCATACAAACTGAAGAAAAAATTAGAAGCTATGCTTCTAATCTGGCAGAACCTGAACTTTTAGACATGATATTTTCACCTGGATTTTCTACTGCCGGTAAAGTGACTGAAATCTCTGGGCGCGGTATGGGGTTAGATATTGTGCGGACTCAGATGAACGCACTTAATGGCTCAATTTCAGTTCAATCCTTACCCAACCAAGGAACAATATTCATACTCAAAATTCCTTTTTCTATGACTACAGAAAAGTTAATGCTAGTTCAAGCCAAAGGTGTTATTTATGCCCTTCTTTCGGACAGTATCGAAAAAATATTGATTCCCTCCGAGCAGCAAATTAAAGAAATTGAAGGTCAAAAAGTCTTGCATTGGAACACAGACAATGATGAGACTATGGTCAGCCTCCGTCACCTTTCAAAATTGATTAATTATAATGATTCATTCTTGAATACTGCTGTTACATACAACACATCAAATACTGACGACCCAAGCATAGCGAAAAATCCAGTGCTTTTGCTCCGACGAAATCAGGGAATGTTTGCTTTGGAAGTTGACCATATAATTGGTGAACAAGAACTGGTCATCAGACCTTTAGGAAATGCGATCGCACCGCCAAAATACGTTTATGGTTGTAGTAGTTTACCCAATGGTAATCTCATCTTAGTGATTGATGCTTCATTGCTGGTCAAATCTAGCGAGATCCAACAAACAACACTTGATATCATGGCGTTACCAGTAGCTTCTCCCTCAAATAAAAAAGCCTTGGCGATATCGGGAGACACTTTTGCATCTACACCATTACTTACTGCATCTACTTCCATAAAAACGATAGAAACTCAACCCAGTTATTCTCAAAAGCCAGATCATAAATCACCAAAAGTTGTTTTAGTAGTAGATGACGCAATTAGTTTGCGCCAAACTATCTCTCTCACTCTACAAAAATCGGGCTATCAAGTAATACAAGCTCAAAATGGTGTAGAAGCTCTAGAAAAGTTGCAGTTACATCCAGAAATTCAAGTTGTCGTCTCCGATTTAGAGATGCCACGAATGAATGGTTTTGAGTTGTTGGGCAATTTCCGTCAATACCCCAAATTAGCAAAAATCCCTGTGGTGATTCTCACTTCTCGCAGCTCTAAAAAGCATCGCCAACTTGCTCAAGAATTGGGTGCAAAAGCTTACTTAACTAAGCCTTATTTAGAAAATGAATTTCTTTCTACAATTAAGAGGCTAATTAACAGTAATGCAGATGATCTAAATGATTTGCTCATGGTGGTAAATCATTAAAAATTAGTAATTCGTAATTACGGATTACCAGGTAAATTATTTGGATCTACACCTAAAGAACGTAAATACTGCGCTAATTGTTCAGCCCTTTGCCGCTCTTGTTCAGCCCGCGATCGCTCCTGTTTTGCCTGTTCTGCATCTGTCAAATAGCGGTTTCCCTGCTCATCATACCAACATAAAAACTGCTGTTGTATGCCGGCAATTACAGCCTGGTGTCGCCCAATACCTAACCCCACTTCTGGCATAAAAAAAGGCTCACCTATTTGTAGCTGGTAGCTTCCATCTATCAATTTATACACTTCAAAAGGTTGATGTTGGTCGCGTCGCCAAAATTCAGGGTTATAAATTCCGTAGTACAATACACCAAGTTTTTTATATATATCTAGCTTCTCGTCATATTCACCTCCTGGGGTATGGGATACCATTTCTAATGTGAATATCGGAACTACCCCATTTTCTTCCCAAACAGCGTAACTTTTGCGTGATTTACCACCCTTTTTCCGTTCTACTCCCACACTTAAAAAAGCATCCGGCACTACAGGTACTCTAGGATTTACGCCTGTGGTGTGATACAATCCCATGTCTACTCCGAAGTACCAATCCAGGCGATTTGCCCAAATGGAGTTGAGTAAGAAGAGTAAAATATTTGGCAAAAAATTTTGATCCTCGTTATCCACTGGCGTATCGTCTGAACAGGGAAGTTCATCAGTCGTTGGTAACGCATTTTTGAGATCAGGTGAGAGCATAACCGTTGTCTCGCTGGCGTTTGATGCCCTTATTATAAATGAGCGACCAAAAGTTTAGCGTTTGGGTGCAGGTTCGCCAAACTTAATTAAAAGTGCGATCGCAATACTAACAAGCAAAATTAACGTCATACTTAAAGCGGAACCAAATCCCCAATTTTGGGTTGCTCCCAGAAACTGGTTATAAACTAACCTTGCTGCCGTCATACTAGAAGCACCACCAAGTAATTCTGGATCGACAAAATCTCCCAAGCCTGTAATGAATACAAGCATTGAAGCAGCCGTAATTCCAGGCAGAATTTGCGGTACCGTTACCTGGAAAAAAGTTTCCATCGGATTTGCACCTAAATCAGCCGCCGCTTCTAACAACCGCTTGTCTAGCTTTTCGAGAGAAGCATATAAAATCAAAACCATATAGGGTAACAAGCTGTAACTCATACCAATAAATACAGCTTGACTCTGGTTAAGTAATTGCAAAGTAGGCAAGCCTAAAGTGCTGAGTAAACTGTTCAACAAACCAGTAGGACGAAGAATTGTAATCCAAGCATAAGAGCGAAGTAATGAGGAAGTCCACAAAGGCAAAACAAAGCCTAATAGCAGCAAATTACGCCAACGCTGCGGCGCTATTTGAGCAATCCAATAGGCGACAGGGAAGCCTAAAATTAAACAAATTATTGTAGTGCCCAACGCAAAAAATAGCGATCGCACAATTACTTGTAAGTAAAGGGGGTCAAATATTCGGATGTAGTTTTGGAATCCGTTGGGATTAACCAAATCTCCCGGTCGAATGTCTGCAACTAAACTTAACTCGAAAATTATCAAAGCTGGCAGCACCAACAAAAGTAATAACCAAATCCCCGATGGTGCAAGTAATATCAAAGGTTGCAGCCAATTTCCTCGCAGGCGAGGCAATTTTTCTATTTGGGAAATTCCATTTTTTTCAATATTCATTACTTATAAATCTAACTCCTAACTATTTTAACTGCTAGTTAATTGAGTCCAATAGCGATCGTAAACCTCTTCAAAGTCTCCTACAGGAGTAACACGTTCACAGTTTGCTAAAAGTGATTCTGCGGGAAATAAATTAGCATTGTCTTGGATTGTTTTTGGCAATTGCTCAAATCCAGCCCTATTAGGCGTAGAAATACTCAAGCGTTGACTGATTTGGGCTGCTAATTCTGGTTGCAAAATCATGTTGATCCAAGCATAAGCTCCAGCTAAATTAGGGGCTGTTTTCGGAATAACAATAGTGTCTGTCCATAATGAAGAACCACTGCGAGGAATCACATATTTGAGTTTAGGGTTTTCTTGAGCAATTTTTACTGCATCTGCTGAATAGCACATTGCTAATAGCAAATCTCCTGCCAGAATTTGATTTTGCCAAGCGTCAGTGTCAAAACGTGCGATCGCAGGTTTTAGCACCTTCAACTTTTCATAAGCTTGTTTGATTTCTTGTTCGTTTTTGGAGTTGTAAGAATAACCTAGCATCCGTAAGGTCGCACCCATAACTTCTCGAACATCATTAAGCAAGGTCATCCGTTGATTAAGTTCTTCTTGGTTCTGCCAAAGGTAATCCCAGTCTTGTGGTGCATCTTTGATTTTTTCGGAATTGTAAAGCAAACCTGTTGTCCCCCAGTTAAAAGGGATGCTATATCGGTTATTGGGGTCATAGCTAGGATTCTGAAATCGGGGGAATAAATTCTCTAAACCGATTAAGCGATCGTGATTTATCTCTGTTAACAAACCTTTGTTTACCATCTTCTGCACCATGTAATCAGATGGGTTGATGATGCTGTAAATGCCACCACCTCCAGCTTGCAACTTGGCCAGCATGACATCATTGGAATCATACACATCCGCTAGCACTTTCATACCAGTTTGGGTGCTAAAAGTTCTCAGTAATTGGTTGTCAGTATATTGTGTCCAGGTAAAGACATAAAGTTGGTCACGTTGACCATTCGTATTAGAATTAGCACGGACTTCAGCCAATCTCCAGCCACAACCAGCTAAAGATAAGCTAGAAAGTGCTGCTACCCCTTTTAAAAATCGCCGTCTGTTAGCCATTAAGTTAGAAGTTATTCATCGACAACTTCTAGATTACGGTATACTTTGTATTCCCTGGCCTAATTTTCTGGCATCAATGTATCATTCTTCACTTTAGAGCTTAGTTAATTTATAATAGTTTTCTTCACTCAATGAGATCCCTGCATGGAAGGAATTTTTTATCATACGGGTATCAGTAGGACAAGAAACCAGAATTTTTTGCAGATGGAATTATGTAGATTTTGAATATATAGCTTAAACTAGTAGGTTTATCATCATATTTCTTATAGCTTCAATCAATCGGCTGTTATGCTCTTCCCAAGAAAGCCAAACAAGTTTGTAGAGAATTGCGGCACAAAGTATTTAAATATGTTGTTAAACATTTGTAAACTGTTAGCAGCCGAGTAGCCGCGTGTCACATCTTGTTAAGGAATTATCATGAGACAACTTGTTATCGTTGAGCGCGTATGCCTGATTGGTCATATCGTGTCAAAAGCCTTCGGACTGGTAGGGATGCTACTGGTCATACCTAATGCCGACATAATTTTCAACTTATCGCAGGTTGGAGAAACTGCCGTACAGTTAAGTATGGCAGGCGGCGGTGTAGTTGATATCATTTTGGGGACAATAGCTGTCTCTATTTATGCCTACCGGACGCTGGGATTGGGAACTTGGCTAGCATTTATGCTGCCGGCTATGCTTATCTCTTTGGGAAGTGAACTACTGGGAACCAGCACAGGTTTTCCATTTGGAGATTATAGCTACTTGAGTGGCTTGGGTTATAAGATTGCAGGGCTAGTTCCTTTCACAATCCCTTTGTCTTGGTTCTATGTTGGACTGTCGTCTTATTTAATTGCGAGAACTGGTTTGAAAGTGGCTCAAAAGCCCAGTTGGGGTCGCCATATTGCGGCTATAGCTGTTGGTGCTTTACTCTTCACTTGCTGGGATTTTGCCCTTGAGCCAGCTATGAGTCAAACTTCTCTGCCTTTTTGGTATTGGGAACAACCAGGAGCCTTCTTTGGCACACCTTACCAGAACTATGCAGGTTGGTTTGGCACTAGCGCCCTGTTTATGAGTGTGGCAGGCTTGTTGTGGAGAAACACATCGATTAAATTAGAGCGATCGCAACTTAATCTCCCCTTAGTCGTTTATTTGACTAATTTTGCCTTCGCCGCCGGGTTAAGTTTGGCTGCTGGGTTCTCCATTCCTGTATTGCTCGGTTTATTGCTTGGTGTGGTTCCCGCCGTGGCTCTGTGGTTAAGAAGTTCAACCACAGCTACTCAAGTTGCTGTTGAACCAGTAAGCAAAGAAGTATCAGTAGCAAAGGTTGAAGTTGCTTTAAAATAGCCTAGAAATTGCGGAGTGGGGAATGGAGAATGGGGAATAGAGTAACAGGGATTAGCAATTCCCAATTCCCTATTCCCAATGCCCATTTATTTTGTATAGTCGCACTTTTAATTGATAAGTATTTTGACAACAGTAGACAACTCTTTAATAGTAGAAAGTGCCATATCCTTTTTATTGCTACTTATTCAAGTACCAGCAACGGCGATTCTGTTTTCGCGCTTGTTAAAGGGGCCAAGAAGGCTGCCACCAATCAAACCGCAACAGCCAACGCCAGAGCTTTTAGGTAAGGTTAGTGTCGTAGTTCCCACACTGAACGAAGCCCTTCGCATTAGCCCTCTGTTAGCTGGTTTAAGTCAGCAAAGCTACGAAGTTCGGGAAATCCTTGTTGTAGATAGCAACTCCAGTGATGGTACACCCAACTTAGTAAAAGCCACACAGCAAAAAGATCCGCGCTTTCGCGTGATGACAGATGATCCTTTACCCTCTGGTTGGGTGGGGCGGCCCTGGGCGTTGCATAACGGTTTTCTATATAGCTCTGAGGGTAGTGAGTGGTTTTTGGGGCTGGATGCTGATATTCAACCACATCCTGGTTTAGTTGCGGGTTTAGTGAAGACGGCCGAAGCACAAGGCTATGACTTAGTTTCCCTTTCGCCCCAGTTTATCCTCAAATATCCAGGGGAATGCTGGCTACAACCAGCTTTGTTGATGACTCTACTTTACCGATTTGACCCTGCTGGCATTAATACAGAGCAGCCTGAACGGGTGATGGCAAATGGGCAGTGTTTTTTGTGTCGTCGCTCCGTTTTAGCTGCTGTGGGTGGTTACAGCAGCGCCAGTAGTTCTTTTTGTGATGATGTCACCTTGGCACGAAATATTGCAACTCTTGGGTATAAAGTGGGCTTTTTAGATGGCGCAAAGGTGCTGAAAGTACGAATGTATGAGGGGGCGATAGAGACGTGGAAAGAATGGGGGCGGAGTCTAGACCTTAAAGATGCAACTTCTCGTTCTCAGTTGTGGGGAGATTTATGGCTACTCACATCTGTTCAAGGTCTACCCCTTTTAATTGTCCTCAGTTTTTTATTGATTTCTCCCTCACTCTCGTACTCGTTAGAGATGCAATTAATCGCGTCTCTACCTACTCCCCTACTTCTTCTACTGGGACTGAATTTATTCTTGGTAGTGATTCGCTTTGCGATGCTAATTGCGATCGCACCTTCCTACGATCGCAAAAGTGCTAAAGGTGGCTGGTTATTCTGGCTTTCCCCTTTAGCTGATCCCCTAGCTGTGCTGCGAATCTTCTTATCTGCGTTCCACAAGCCACGCGAGTGGCGAGGACGCAAATATATATAGTGGGGAATTGGGAATGGGGAATTGGGAATTGGGAAGAGGACTTGGGGACAAGGAGAATTGGGGACAAGGGGAAAGACTTGTTTCAAGTTCTCACCTCTTTTCCCCTTGTCCCCTTGTCCCCCTTGCCTCCCCTGCCCCCTTGCCCATTCCTACTCCTCTTCACCTCCTACTTGATCCCCGCGTTCCAGTTCCCAAAGAATTTGATTTCCTTCACGGCGTACCCGTGACACTATCCAGTTTCGCCAGCGCCATTGATCTCCCCGACTGGTAACAGCGCTGGCGTGGACATCCATCAAGTCTGCTAACTCAGAACTGGTGATTAAGTAGCCTTTTTCTGAAATTTCGTCAGCGATACGCAGAGTTTCGACCAAGCTGCGGAGTTGCGAAACCCTCATTTCTGCCGGTTTTTCATCGATAGTGGCCGCAGTAGGCCCAGTTGATGGTTCCATAACGGTTATTTCTAGTGCAGAAGTACTGATTTCTTGGTGACTTTGGTTAATTATTCGAGACTTTTTTTCATAATCAGCTACTTTTGCTACATTTAGTTCATTTGTGGAAGGTAAAGATTTATAAAAATTTGTAGAAGTAAATTGTTGTAGCGAAGGGATTTTGCCACTAGCATAAGTGCGAGCGATCGCATCACAACGTTCGTTACCTATGTTACCAGAATGTCCCCTGACGTGTTGCCATTTTACCTGTTGGGTATTGAGTTCATCAAGAGTTTCTAAAAGCTCTTGGTTTTGGACGGGTTTACCATCTGATTTTTTCCAGCCTTTCTTTTTCCAGCCTTTCACCCACTTGGTAACGCAGTTAATCAGGTATTCGCTATCGGTATGGAGGGTGATTGGTTGGGCTTGTTGAGATGTTTGCAGGAATTGGAGGGCTGCGATCGCAGCTTGCATTTCCATTTTATTATTGGTGGTATGAGCCGATGCATCGCCCATTTCGTGGATTGAGCCATCGCTAAAGTAGACGACAACTCCCCAACCACCAGGGCCAGGGTTCCCGGTGCAAGCGCCATCGGTGTATATACTTTGGATTGTGGGTTGAGTGGACATGGTTTAGGATATCGAACCCCAAAGGACGAGCAGTTAAAACTGAAGATGCGATTTGGTTGGTTGCTAGTGCGATCGCTGTGCTACTGATAAACTTTTCTAAGTTGCGATCGCTTTTTACGTTGTAGATGGTCAATAGTACCTTGGATTCTACTATGGTTTTACTCTGTGTAAATTACTAAAATTTGTCTTCCCATCATGCCTAATGCCACTCCAATCATCACAATAAGTGTCAACTTTCCACCAGGAACGAGTGGTTGATTTGTGTTATCTGAGTTTTCTTGTTCTTGACGTTGCTTCCAACTCATTAACACCGGAATAATTCCACCCAGAACTGAGATACTGAACGTTCCAGTGTAATCTAGAGCAGTAAAAAAGATGCTGGGATTGAGCGTTCCGAGAGTCATCGGCGGGAAAAGAACCAGTGAATACAGGGGGAAACGGCTAGAAAGCTTTCCCTGTCCAAGAAAAATATCTTCGAACAAATCCAGCAATCCGTACACAAATCCAATGAATGATGTGACGATCGCAAACTCTGAAAAAATAGATACTAAAACTCCTAACCATTCTCCCGCACCGCCTGCTCGGAGAATTTGCAGTGGGTCAAAAACAGTTCTACCATCAGATGTGTCATATTGCATATCAGGACTGACGCTTCCTAAAATTACGGCATTCCACGCCAAGAACATAATTAGAGGAATCACAGAACCAATTAAGATAGACTGACGAATTTTGCCGGCATCCCCTTCGAGTTGCGTCACAACTAACGGCACAACGTTTTGAAAAAATAGCGCCACAGACATCACTGAAATAGCACTACCAAGGGCACTCCAGTTCTGAAATAAGAGTTGGGCACTCTGAATGTGCCTTCCTGCGAAAAACAATAATCCCAAAAAAGACACGATGACAATTCCGACAAAGGCACTATTTAATTTCTCAATAAACTTTTCTCGCCCAAGATACATAATGCCACCAAATAACAGCGTGAAAGTCGTTGTGCCCATCCACGTTGGTAATATCTGCACACTCCAGATTTTTGCTGCCGCATATCCTAAAATCTCTCCACCTTGGGTAATGTATGCCACCAAGAGAGCATAATGCATAAATAAATATGCACCGCCAGCCATTTTCGCTCCCAGCTTACCAAGGATTTTCTCAACAACTCCCAAAAAACCTATGCTTACACGCCCTTCTGTTCGCATCGTGTTTAAGGTAACTTCTGCAACCAATAACCCTGAAACTAAAGCGTAGAGCCAAACAGCAATCAGTCCAGATGTGGATGGTATAATACCAGAAGGCAGAGTAACGGCTGGTAAGGCGAGAATTCCAGCCCCAACAGTGGTTCCCGCAATCAATGCAGTACTCCCCAATACACTACCCGGTTGATGATTAAGCTTTTTTCCATCAAATTCAAGATGAGAAAACAACCGAGTGACTTGCTCTGAATCTTTGAGAACAGTCTCTATGGGAAGCATACTGAATACCCGTACATAAACCCGATTAACAATACTAGCATCTGGAAATATTCTTCGCAAAAACACTGATATTCCTATTTTTGCAGAGAAATTTTAGCGAAAAATAAGCGATCGCCATTTCATCGCTAACACAACTTTTTAAGCAAAAGTGTAATTTGTAGTGCTTGAAAAAAGTTATTTCATAATCAATTTGATTCTCAAAATAAAACTACCTCTAACTTTCACTTGAGCTATCGGAATTTAAAGGTAAAATTACTGTAAATGTAGTACCGACTCCAATTTGACTTGTAACACTAATTTTACCCCTGTGAGCATCAACGCACCTTTTAACGATTACTAAACCTAACCCAGTACCCTTAATTGATTGGACATTTGAGCCTCGGTAAAATGATTCAAAAAGTCTAGCTTGATCTGCTTCTGGAATGCCCATACCTTGATCTTGAATATAAAAAATTGCTACCTTCTTAATAGGATCGCATATTAAATTAAACTCAATTTTGCCACCTTGTGGAGAATATTTAATCGCGTTTGAGAGGAGATTCCCGAACATATAATTTAATAGTCCTTCATCCATTACAGCGTCAGTGCGATCGCTATGACAGGTAAAAACAATTTCACACACGCTACTTTCAACAATAGAAAAATCTTTGATTAACTCCAAACAGAATTGCTCTAAGTTAAGTGGAGCAGGGTTATATACAAGTTTTTTTGCCTCCGCTCGACCCACAAACAGCACTTCTTCCATGAGTTTTTCCATAGACTGCACAGCACCTTGAATTCGCTTTAAATAAATTCCTCTTTTTACATCTGTCAAATTTGCTCCTTTCATCTCTATAAGCTCTACTGCCGTTTGAATAACAGTCAGGGGATTACGGAACTCATGAGATACGGTAGAGATAAATAAGGACTTAAGACGGTTAAGTTCTTGCTCCTTTTCTAATGCTTTCTCTAGCACTTTTGTTTGGCGGCGATCGCTAAGATCCCAGAAAACAACTACTACACCATTTATTTTATCTGGCCCTCCCTTCAGTGGCGAAGCACTATCACCAATTGGAACTCTTTTTCCGTCTCTTCTAATCAGAGATGTGAATTCCTCTAAATAAACAACTTGCTGCTCTCGCAGCACTTTTGTCACTGGGTTTTCTAATATAGTATCTGTGGCTTCATCGACAATATGAAAAATATTTGCTGCCTCATTTCCTAAAGCATCTTTTTGCTGCCAGCCAGTTAGTGCCTCAGCTGCGGGATTCATAAATGTCACATTTCCCTGCTCATTTGTAGCGATTACAGCATCGCTTATTGAGTTTAAAAGGGTTGCCAACTGATCTCGATTCTGCCGTAGTTCACGCTCTAACTGGTGTTTTAGAAGACCGATTTCAATTGCTATCTTTAAATCTTTTGTAGTAAATGGTTTAACAATGTATCCAAAAGGTTGGGTAATTTTGGCTCTTTCTAAAGTATTATTATCACCATAAGCAGTTAAAAATATTACAGGAACATCTAACTGCTCGCGAATATGGCTGGCAGTAGCAATACCATCCATTTCACCTTTAAGAATAATATCCATTAATACTAACTCTGGTTGAGTTTCCAATGCCTTAGCTATGGCAACTTTTCCAGATGAAGCTGTTCCCGTAACAACATAACCTAGCTGACTGAGTTGGCTAGAAATAGCCCTAGCAACAATCACTTCATCTTCAACAACTAAAATCCTAGCTTGACCCATTTGATATTTACTGATGCAAGGTTAACTACTTAAATTTGATTTTGAATCCTGTTCCATGATTACGTTCTAGGGTGATGTTGCCTTCTAGCTGTTCTGTAACCAAGTCATATACTAAGGACAGACCCAAAGAATCAGTATTTGTCCAATCTAAATTATCTGGTAAACCAATTCCATTATCTTGGATAGTCATCTCGATACTATTATTGATATTGCGTAGAGCAATACTGATTGTACCTACTTGTTGATTCGGAAAAGCGTGCTTGAGAGCATTGGAGATTAATTCGTTAATAACCAATCCACAGGCAATAGCTTGATCGACATTCAAATTCACTGAATCTATATCAGTTTCTAGAGTAATTCTATCAGGCCATATTTGATAGGAAATTAGCAGGCTTGCTGCTAAATTACTTATATAATCGGCAACATCAATCTGCCCAATATTAGCAGAAGTGTACAAATTTTTATGAATTAAAGATATTGACTCAATTCGGTTTTGACTTTCTCGAAGAACTTTGATAGCTTCAGGATCTTTGAGTGTTTGAGACTGAAGTTGTAATAAACTAGAGACAATTTGCAAATTATTTTTAACTCGATGATGAACTTCCTTTAACAGAACTTCTTTTTCAGCTAAGGCATTTTTTAATTTGACTTGAGCTTTTTGTCTTTGAACAAGTTCAGTTTGAGCTTGCTCAAAGATGCTGGATTGTTGAATTGCGATCGCTAATTGGACTGTCACTTGATCGAGCAAATCTAATTGATTTTTTTCCCACTCACGAAAACCAGAACATTGGTGAGCAATCAGTAAACCCCAAAGGTGAGAGCCAGGGTTTTGAGAACTTACTTCTAGTAAAATGGGTACAACTAAATTTGCTTTGACTTCAAATTGTTCTAATAAGCGAATATGACAGTCAGTTAGTCCAGCTTCATAAATATTAGCGATCGCTCGTTTGTTTACTTGGTAATATTCCGCTCCTTTGTCTGTTTGAAAACACGTATCATAAATCTCTACCCCCAAAGAAACTCTCCATCCAGGTTCTACTGACTCCGCCATGATTGTACCGATCATTTCTGAGTCAAACTGATAAACTACTACTCGATCAACCCCAAGTAAATCTCGCACTTCTTGAACTGTTGCATTCAAAATATCTTGGAGATTCAAAGATTGACGAATTCGTTGAGCAACAGTTCGCATCAATTGCTCGCGTTCGGCTTGACCTTTTAGAGCCAGTTCAGTTCGCTTGCGCTCCGTGATATCTTGACCAATAGTGATAATTTGACCATTTGAAAGTTTAACATTTGTCCAAGATGTATCTAGTAAATCACCATCCCGAACCTGAGTTCTGAAGTCAGCCCAATTGTGTTGTGCAGACTGCATAAAATTAATCACACCCTGTCGATACTCAGCATTAGGATATAATGCTTCCAAAACATCACCTGCTTGGAAGTCTTTAAATTTCCAGCCTAAAACACTTTCCCATTCTTGATTTACCCACTGAAGTTTACCATTGGCATCAATAAGTGCAATCATCAATGGTATACTCTCAAAAATTCTCCGCAAAAATTCATTTTGCTCTTGAAGTTTTCTTTCTATTCGTTTGTGTTCTGTAATGTCTCGGATATTAACTAACCGAGCATTATAATTGGCATAGTTTATTGTATGCGTGACAACCTCAACATCAAGAATTTGTCCGTCTTTTCGTCGATGTAGCCATTGTCCAGAAAAGTGCAAGTTAGTGTGCTTTTTTCCTAAATATTCTCTGAAGATAGGTATATTATCTGGAGGGCAAATGTCAGTTATTCGCATTTGCAAAAATTCTTCTCGTGAGTAGCCGTAGTGGATAACAGCAGCTTCATTGACATCCAAAAATTGCAGATTATTCTGGTTATATATCCACATTGGGTTAGGATTTTGAGAGAAAAGAAGTACTTCTAGCTGTTGGCTTTCATTTTCAGGAAATAGCATTAGTGGTTGTGTGAAAAAATTTTGTAAAATACTAGATTTAATTGGCTTCAATCTCAAAATAAAATTAACAGAACTTACGTATTAAAAATCTGAAATCCAGATATCTCTTGAGCTATGCCACTTGCTCTACTTGAGGAGACCCCAGACGCTCACAGGCTCTCTAATGCTTTTAGTATCTCCCTATGGGAGAAGACCGCAGTAGTTCCCTTTTTTTTTGATAGAAACAAGATGAGTTTTAACACATCTTCTAAATATTAATTAAATGTTTCTAAAACTTGTAAATTAAAATCGTGGTTTTCCTAATGTTAGTAATGGGATATTAAATTAGCTAAATCCATGTTCAAATTAAAAAATAATTTGATTAAAAAGTTCTAAACCAAAAAAAATAACTATTTCTTCTGGATTGTGTAACATGAACGCCATCGATTACAGGCGTTCATGTTACACAATCCACAAAATTGGATAATGTACTTACTTATTGAAAATCCCTTAACCAAAGTTTTTACTCCACAACACTGTTAAAATATTTATGTTTTATTGGAATAATTTATTCCATCTGAATAAGCACTTGAGGTTGCTTAAAGGTGATATGAAAATGTGTCTATAAAAGTGATGCAAAACTACAGCCTGTAGGGGCAATTTATGAATTACCCCTATGTAAATAAAGCGTAGCCTCACCTAGAATTAGTATGAGTTTCAAAAAAGCTCATATTCCCCATCAGTATTTTTATCAAATTATGGACACTTTTTGCAACATAATTGATAGATGAGTTTATACCAATTTTTTGTGAAACAGCACAAAATGAGTCAGTTTTGGTAATACTTGGGCTTAAGACCCTTGTTATATCTAATTTAGATGTGTTTCAGGTAATTTGCGGTAGCCGGCGGTAAGCTTATGCACATCTACGTTTTATCTTGGGTGTCCCAATGTAGTGATATATAGAGCAGCTTCATCAGCAGGAATACCCAAAACTTCATTTACTTGGTCATCAAAGAATCCACCGATACCGCTAACGCCTACATTTAGGTGCATTGCGGCTAAATTCAGGCGCTGTCCCAAATGACCGGCATCCAGATGTAAATAACGGTAAACGCGATCGCCATATTGAGCGATCGCAGCTTTCAGATCGGCTGTATGGAATAATACTGCTGCTGCATCCCGCCCTAATTCTTGCCCCAAGCAGAGAAAATGTAACTCTCGCCGGAAATTTTTAAACCGAATTTGGCGTAATTCTTGGGCTTTTGGCGCGTAATAGTAACAACCTGCCTCCAGTCCTTTAACTCCGCAAACAGCAATAAATGTTTCTATTAAATTCAAATCAAAGTAGTCTGGAGAAATATCTAAACTTTGGTCGATGTAATTTTGCGGTTGGTAAGTGAAGTCGAGGAGACTTTTTAATTGATCGAAAGTTAAATCATCACCATTGTAAGCGCGGGTAGAGCGCCGCTTATACATTGTATTTTCCAGTTCTGACAGCTTTTGTCCCCAGTCTATAGGTGTAGTGGTGGTGGGAATTTTCAAACAGAAAGGAAAGTTATATTTATCCTCTAAAGATTTTTCTTGTTTGATGACTGGTAGATTGAGATTGCCAGTTATACCTGATTGAATTTGGGTGTGTCGATGGAAATATGTCAGCAATTCACCATCGGGGATTTGAGGATAATTGGTTTCGGTGGCGGAAGGTAAAGCAGTACATCCCAATGGCAAATTTTGATTGACATCTAACAAGTCTGCCAGAGGTAAGACAGCGATCGCACCTTCTTGTTGCGGATCTATATAAAGCAGATCGTTTACCGATTCATCCACAAAGCCGCCGATTAAATGAGGACGAAAGTCAGTAATCGCGCCAGCCAATTCGATATTACCCAATAGATGTCCCGTATCTAGAAAAATCCGGCGATAAGCCCGATCTTCATAGCGCCAGGCAGAACGATAAAATACCGCAGTGACAATAATTGCTAATTGGGTGTTTTCTAAAGAAGGATGCCAGAAACAAGCTGCTTGAAGAGTTTGCCAAACATCACTTTCCCAATAATGCATTAGTGAATGAGTCCGACACTGGTAGTTATACAAACCAGGTGGCAATAACGACGTGCCACGGGAAACCACATACACCTCGGCAGGGTACAATCCGCCGGCACTGGGAGCAGCGCGTAAATATACCGCACTACCCATAGAAGGCATTCTCGCTGTCAATCCATAGCTGCGAAACAGCAACCGTGAAAGTCTTTGCCACCATTGAGCATCTGGGTTGTTGGCAAATCCCTCTGATTTTTCTTGGATATAGGGTTTGAGATCAATATTAGAGCCAATTTTGTACTCTTTGAAAGGCACTGGCTGTTTAGTCCAGTCTAACTGCTGACTTTTGGAGGCAAGAGTCTCAGGGTTGTATTTAGTCCGTTCGTGATAATGCTGGGCAATTGATTGGTGTAATTCTGGCATAGTACTTTTAATATCCTTGGGGCATTCTTTTTTTGATCTTGGCATTCATTAGCCTCATTGTTTCGTGTCAATTCGTACAATCCTCATAGTCACAAAGTGGTAATTGGTAACAACTGCATTGGGAATGGGGAATTGGGAATTGGGAATCTGGGCAAAAATAATGTAGAGACGTAGCACTGCTACGTCTCTACAAGGGTTCTGGATAACGCATATTTAATTTCTGGATATGTCTAATATTTTTCATAACCGCCGAATCGCAATTTCTAACCCTTCACAGACACCACTAAGAAAATCTAAATCTAAAGTAGCGATCGCATCACTAGGTTTGTGATAATGGGGATTTCGCAAAAATGCCGTATCTGTCACCATCATTGCCGGATAACCCAAATCCCAAAAAGGTGCATGATCGCTAAGTCTGGTTTGGGGAACTATTAAACCTCGATTCGGCACAGGTAGCCATTGACTAGCTACGCCAGCTTTGCGAATATTACGGCTCATACCAATTAAGTCAGGCAATGTCCGCAAATTGCCAATTAAAGCAATAAAATCACCTGTATCAGGATAGAAGCGTTCCAGAGGAGGGGGATAACTTTGAGAACCAGGCGTAGAATCCTTATAGCCCAGCATTTCTAGGGAGATCATTAAGCGTAGCTGTTGCTTTTGTTGGTGCAACAAGGCTGCATAATCAGCGCTACCTAGTAAGCCGTATTCTTCCATATCGAAAGCAACCAGCCTTAAAGGATATCTTATAGCTTGGGTAGCAAACTTTCTCGCCAATTCCAGCAAAACTGCCACACCTGTGGCATTATCATCAGCCGCAGGTGTTCCCGGAACGCCATCATAATGAGCGCCAATTAAAATCGGTGGCAAATCTTTTTTTTGCCCTCTAGCTTGGGAGGGTAAATTTAATATCAAGTTCTTACAAGCTTTACCCCTGACTTCAAAGGTGTGGATTTCCACACTCCCCCATTGGGAAAATTCCTGGCGGATGTATTCTTGGACGAAAAAATGTCCAGCTGTTGCCATGTAAGGATCGCGTTCTCGCGCGATCGCACTCAGGGAAGTTTGTAATCGCTTTGTTAAATTCAAATGTTTAAAATAGCGGTAATATTAAGGTTTTCAGGCACTCAAAGAAGCAGAAATTTCTTATTAAGGTGCATTTAGCAACTTACAGATTCAGTGCATAGAAGTAACCGGATAACAAGAATTGAGGCTGCTTGGACACAGCAATCATCGTCAATGCTATCCTAGTCTTGCAACTATCTCCTCTAGCTGTACTTCTTAGCTCACTGCCTTAATGATGACTATTATACCATTGAGGTGTTTTCATCCCATAGCACAAAGCTAGAGGTAGTTCCGCCCAATCATAATAAATACATAAGACACTTTAGGAGAAGAGTAACGCATGGGCAAGGTAGTCGGCATCGACTTGGGTACAACCAACTCAGTAGTCGCCGTTATGGAGGGTGGCAAGCCGGTGGTGATTGCCAATGCAGAAGGAATGCGAACAACCCCCTCCGTAGTTGGCTTTAGCAAAGAAGGCGAAAGGGTAGTTGGGCAAATGGCACGCCGCCAAACCGTCCTCAATCCCCAAAATACCTTTTTTGCAGTGAAACGCTTCATTGGGCGTAAATATGCCGAACTTAGTCCAGATTCTAAGCGTGTACCCTACACCATCCGCAAAGATGAAGTAGGTAATATTAAAATTGCTTGTCCCCGTCTCAATAAAGATTTCGCCCCAGAAGAGATTTCGGCAATGGTGCTGAAGAAATTGGCAGACGATGCTAGTCGCTATTTGGGTGAACCAGTCACAGGGGCAGTGATTACAGTCCCCGCTTATTTTAACGATTCTCAACGGCAAGCAACCCGCGATGCTGGCAGAATTGCCGGTTTAGAGGTGTTGCGGATTCTCAATGAACCAACTGCTGCATCTTTAGCTTATGGATTAGATCGGGGTGACACGGAAACTATCTTAGTCTTCGACTTGGGTGGCGGTACTTTTGACGTGTCGATTTTAGAAGTGGGCGATGGGATATTTGAAGTCAAAGCTACCAGTGGAGATACGCAACTTGGTGGTAATGACTTTGACAAAGTAATCGTAGATTGGTTAGCAGAGCAATTTCTGGAAACTGAAGAAATAGACTTAAGACGCGATCGCCAAGCTTTGCAACGTCTGATGGAAGCTGCGGAAAAAGCCAAAATTGAGCTTTCTGCTGTCAGCGTTACTGATATTAACTTACCCTTCATCACCGCTACGGAAGATGGCCCCAAACATCTAGAAACTCGTTTAACTCGTTCCCAGTTTGAAGGTTTGTGTGGTGATTTGGTAGGGCGATTGCGGACACCAGTGAAACGCGCCCTCAAAGATGCCGGACTTTCACCTAGAGACATTGAAGAAGTTGTCTTAGTTGGTGGTTCTACACGGATGCCAATGGTGAAACAGCTAGTGCGGGACTTGATTGGTACAGAACCTAACGAAAACGTTAATCCCGATGAAGTAGTGGGAGTGGGTGCAGCAATTCAAGCCGGAATTCTTGCAGGCGAACTCAAAGATGTGCTGCTTTTGGATGTCACACCCCTTTCTTTGGGATTGGAAACCATCGGCGGCGTGATGAAAAAACTCATTCCCCGCAACACTACCATTCCAGTCCGCCGTTCTGACATTTTTTCCACGTCTGAAAATAACCAAAATACTGTGGAAATTCACGTAGTTCAGGGCGAACGAGAAATGGCAGGAAACAATAAGTCTTTAGGACGTTTCAAGCTGTATGGTATCCCGCCAGCGCCACGAGGAATTCCCCAAGTTCAGGTGTCATTTGATATCGATGCTAATGGTATTTTACAGGTAACAGCCTTAGATAGAACCACTGGGCGAGAGCAGAGTATCACCGTTCAAGGCGCTTCCACTTTGAACGAGTCAGAAGTGAATCGGATGATTCAAGATGCACAGAAATACGCCGATGTCGATCGCGAACGTAAAGAAAGGGTAGAAAAGCGGACTCGTTCTGAGGCGCTGATTTTCCAAGCAGAACGGCAACTTAGAGAAGTTGCACTTGAATTTGGTATGCAGTTTGCCCGTAGCCGTCGCCAAAGAATTGATAATATTTGCCGAGACTTAAAAGAGAGTCTGAAGGAAAATAGCGATCGCGGTATCGATCAAGCCTACGCCGATTTGCAAGATGCTCTCTATGAGCTAAATCGGGAAGTCCGTCAGACTTATGCTGAAGATGAAGATGACGATTTGTTAGGTACTATCCGTGACATTTTTACTGGCGGTGATAAGGATAAAGAACGCGAATTTCCTAGAGATACATATCGGGAACGCGATTCATTTGGTAAGGACTATGGCAGAGATTACGGTAAAGACTATGGCCGAGACTATGGCCGAGATAATAATAGCCGAGACAGCCGTTCTTCCTCTTATGAAAGCCGTCCTCCACGCAAATCTCGTCCCAGCTACCAAGATAACTGGGATGATGAAGATGACAATGATTGGTTGTAGTACTTTTAATAAAAGTTAGGAGTTAGGAGTGAGAAGTTTAAAATTAAATCTTTCAACTCCTAACTCATAATTCATAATTCATAACTACTAAGTAATTTAAAATTTAAATAACTGAACTATGCAAAATTTGCCGAATTTCCGCGATTACTATGAGATTTTAGGAGTATCTAAAGACGCTTCTGGTGAGGAAATTAAAAAGGTTTATCGGCGGTTAGCAAGACAATACCACCCCGATCTTAATCCGGGTAACAAAGAATCTGAGGAGAAATTTAAGGATATCGGCGAGGCTTATGAAGTCCTTTCAGACTCAGCCAAGCGATCGCAATACGACCAGTTTAGCCGCTACTGGAAGCAAAAAGGCTTTGCAGGCAACAAACAAACGCCAAAGGCTAAAACTTGGCAAAGTGGCGCTAGCGATCGCAACGGTAATCAGGAAGTAGATCCAAGCCAATTCTCCGACTTTGAAAGCTTTATTAATCAAGTTATCGGTGTCAAAAATAAGAGTGGGACCAGTAAGTCTAGTAGTAATGGCAATACTAGCGATCCGTTTCGTTCCCCCAGAACAAAAGTTGCCTATACAGTTAACACTCCACCTCGGACAACGCGTCGAGATATAGAAGCCAGATTAACGCTACCACTGGAAAAAGCTTATCAAGGTGGTAATGAACGTATTCGTTTAGAAGATGGGCGATCGCTAGAAGTTAATATGCCACTAGGGATGGTAACAGGTCAAACCATCCGTTTGCGAAACCAAGGTGTTGGTGGTGGCGATCTATACTTAAAAATTACCGTTGAGCCTCATCCATTATTTAAGCTAGAAGGTTTAAATATTCTTTGCCAAGTACCAGTTACTCCCAGCGAAGCAGTTTTAGGAGGACAGGTAGAAGCACCAACTTTGGATGGCCCAGTGAAAATGACCATTCCTCCAGGAGTTAGGTCTGGTCAAAAATTCCGACTAGGGAATAAAGGCTACCCCGGCGATGACGGTAAACGTGGCGATCAATTAGTAGAAATTCAAATAGTTACACCGAAAAATATCAATCAAGAAGAACAGGAATTGTACGAAAAGTTACGGCAAATTGAAACTTTTAAACCCCGTGCTGATTTACTTTAAGTTATTTAGGGCAAGATATTTCCATATATCCTCAATATCTTGCGCTGCTTGAGTAGAAATACGAAATCGACTCATACAGAATCGCTGTTAGCCAAATTTTGCTGTCCTAGTGCTTTAATATTTGCAAAAAAAGCTGGAAGTGACTCGTCGTTATATTCAGTATACTGTCCACTATCGAGTTGCTTAATTAACCTTTTCCCCAAACCCAATGCCGAGTTAAGAATGGTTAACCGAGCAGTATTGAGACCTGCTGTGTCTTCTGCAATTCACAAAGGATTTAAAATATAAAAAATATCTTTGAGCAAAGTGACTCAAACAGCCGTGAATCATAACGGGGCAATGCCACAAAGCAGTAAATCAACTTATTACTCCCTGCTAGGACTGCATCCCTCGGCATCAGTAATTGATATTCGTCGCGCTTATCGAGAACTGAGCAAACGCTATCATCCTGATACTACAGACTTGCCTACTGCGATCGCCACTTCCAAATTTCAGCAAATCAATGAAGCCTACGCCACCCTTAGCCATCCAGAACGGCGGTTAAGCTACGATTTAAAAATTGGCTATTCCCGATTTGGAGTGATTCAACCACCCCCTGACTTGAATCATCCCGTCTCGCGTTCTCATGACTGGTCAAAATCAGCTTACCTCGATCCTAGCGATCGCCCCTTATCATCTGGCGAAATTTTTGCTTTATTTATGCTGGTGTTAACATTTGTAGGTTGTTTGTTATTAGCAGTTGCCATTGGTTTAACTCGTGGTGATGCTGCTTTTCAAACCCGTTTGCTACAGTCAACTCCATCTGTACAACAGCAAATTAACCATATATCGCAACTAATTACCCTTATGGTAATTAAAAATTAAAAAATTTCCTAATCCAAAATCCCAAATTCCTATGCCTCTTCTTCCCTCAGATACGCCCCTATATAATCATCCCTTGCCACAAATTGAACAGTGGCTAAAAGACCAAGGCTGTAAACAAGACGAAACCCAGAGGCATTGCTGGCATGTGCAACGGCCTAGTTGGCAAGCTGAACTATGGCTCGACGTTGAGCAAATCGTAGTGCGATATGTCCAATCTGGGGAAAATGGACAAGATATCCAACGCTCGTTCAAATATTCTCTCAGTCGGGATGATGTAGAACAAGCTGTGTTTTCTGGGCCATAAGTGAAGTGCTGAGTTCAGTTCACGGTAAAAAGGTAGGGAAATTAAGCCGCAATCACGTTCAAAAAAGAATGAACACCCAGCAATCGGATGCCATAAGTTGCCATTACTGCCCTTAACTCATCATCAGCACGTAAATCATCATCCCCAGACACAATAATCTCTGCTTGACCATCAATAGCCGTAGCAAGTATAGCTAAATCTTTGGGATCTCGACAATTAGGTGGAACCGTTTCCAACTCAATCCATATTGCTCAGTACTGCAACTGCTGTTCAAGTTGAATAGCAATACTTGGATTAATCCGTTCTCTTAACCGGGGGCGATTCCAAACTAGATGCAGTTCTTCCATTAGGGGTTGACTCATCACCAACTGGAATTTGTCCTGCTTCCAATATGGGCAATGTAACTCGGCCTTTGAGCAAAATACGAATCCAAATGTTAGTGTCGATGACCACTCGAAACTTCATGTTTGGTGAGATTGCTGGCGCACAGCCTTAATTTCAGCCATGATATTTTCATCTGTAATATCATCAACCGGGGGTTGAGCATAAAGTTCTTGAATTAAAGCCCTCAAATCTGAACGTAAATCCACTAAAACCAACGCTCTGGCAAACCTCTGCCCGTTCCTCTGGTTGCAACTGTTGCACAGCCGTAATGAGTTGTTCCAGGGTGATAGGAATCGATACCATATCAATAGCCATCATTGAGTTTATTAAATTGTAGTGCGATCGCCAATCTTGTAGCTTCGCTAACGCATCTTAGCGACTTAATAAACGTAATATTTTAAACTTTACCAAACCGCCGCTCCCGTTGCTGGTAGGCACATAAGGCGCGGTGAAACTCCGCCCGGTCAAAATCGGGCCAGAGAGCATCAGTGATGTAAATTTCTCCATAAGCCATTTGCCAGAGCAGGAAATTTGAGAGGCGCATTTCTCCACTGGTACGAATTAACAAATCTGGGTCAGTAATTCCGGCTGTATACAAGTGGCTCTCAAACACCTGTTCATTAATTTCATCGGGTTGTAGCAGACCTTGCTGGACTTGTTTTGCGATCGCCTGACAAGCTTGTAAAATTTCCTGCCGTCCGCCATAATTAGTTGCCACTGAAAACCGGATACCGCGATTATCCTTGGTTTCTTCCATTGAACGGGATATTTCTTGCTGGAGCGATCGTGGCAGAGCCTGCAAATTTCCGACAAACTTAATTTGAACATTCTCTTCGACCATTTCCCGCAGTTCTTGGCGCAAAACTCTTTGAAACAGAGTCATCAAAAAATCCACTTCTTCCTGCGGTCTTTTCCAATTCTCCGTTGAAAAAGCATAAGCTGTCAGCGCCTGAATCCCCCAATCCTGACAACAACGGAGTAAATCCTTAAGAGCATCTACTCCTCGCTTATGACCCATAATTCGAGGTAGACCCTGACGTTTAGCCCATCGACCATTGCCATCCATAATCACCGCAACGTGCTGCGGCAATAGTTCTCGTTTTAAGTCAGTAGGCAAATCTTGCAGTTTAGTTTGTTGTGCTGTCATTTTTTATCTCGAGAAGCGGTCGATGGTAATCCGAGTAAACGTGAAACCAGTGCTAGTGTCTTCCCACCTATGCGACGAACAAAACTCAACAGACCAGGAGCAACAGCTTCCCTATCCACGGTTGGTGACAAAAGAGCCTCTAATGACTCTTTTAGTTTCTTAATCGTCAGTGGTCTATTTAGAGTTCCCCGTTCCGCTAAGGAAATGGAACCCGTTTCTTCAGATACAACGACACAAATGCAATTTTCGACCCGCTCAGTAATTCCCATTGCCGCCCGGTGGCGTGTTCCCAACTGGCGCGAGGCTGTGCGTCCCGAAAGTGGTAAAATTATACCCGATGATACGATCCGTGAGCCACGGATTAATGTCGCTCCATCGTGTAACAAAGTTTTCGGCTGAAAAATTGTCTGGATTAGTTCTTTAGAAACCTCCGCATTTAGCTTTACTCCTGGCACAGAAAAATCTCGCTCATCAATTGGACCTGTGGTTTCCACAATTAGTAAAGCTCCAATCCGGTTTTTTGACAATTCTTTAACAGCCTCAACAATTTCATCAATTACACTATCAGATTTGGGGATTGCCAGCCGATCGGGTTGAAACAACTGGCGGAATTCGCCACGCCCCAATTGCTCCAAAAATCGCCTAAACTCTGACTGTAAAGCAACTGCCATCGCTACAGCACAACCAATCACCAACTTTTCTAGTACAAAACTTAAAAGAGGTAGTCCTAATCTGCCACTTAGTGCCGAGGCTAGCATTAAGATAATGAATCCTCGCACCATCCACAGTGTTCGGCGCTCACTAATAATAACTAGTATCATGTAAGTCAGCGCCAGCACTAACACAATATCCAGAGTCCCAAGCAGCAAGGACTGTGACCACCCCAGGTTTATCAGCCATTGCTTCCACCAATCTCTCATGACATCTGGATTACACTTTTGCCTCTAATTACAGTTAGTCATTTGTCATCTGTTATTAAACCGCGTCTACTGTGAAAACCGTAGTTTTTTGTAATGAGGCTAAAGCTCAAAACTCAAGCCACGACAGAATAATATACTCTCTTCAAAAACTCTAGGTTTCAAAATAGACGGGGTTTAGCTCCTAGCTAATGACCCTTACGGGTGACGTTCGTGCCTCTCTACGAGACGCTGCGCGAACGCTAGCGCTGCGCTAACGCCAGTCACTGATGGGGGAAACCCCCTTGGCGCTAGCCTCTCCCTTTGGGAGAAGACCGTGCTGGCTCACCAATGACCAAGGACAAATGACTAAATTTTCAGCCTTTCTGGTAGGCTATCTTGTCGAATTAAGTCTTGATAAGTTTCACGTTGCAAAATTAAATTCGCTTCGCCATTCGCCACCACAACTGCTGCCGGTCGGGGCAAGCGGTTGTAGTTAGATGCCATACTGTAATTGTACGCACCAGTTCCCATAACTACGAGAATATCTCCTGGTTCAGTCTTTGGGAGTAGTGCATTTTTAATCAGAATATCTCCTGATTCACAATGTTTACCAGCAATTGTGACTGTTTGAGTTAAAGGAGAAGACATTTTATTGGCAACTACTGCCCGATAAACTGATTGGTAAGTAATCGGGCGAGGATTATCGGACATTCCCCCATCGATCGCTACGTAGGTACGAATTTCTGGAATAACTTTGGATGAACCAATAGTATAAGCAGTGATGCAAGCTGTGGCAATTAGCGATCGCCCTGGTTCACTCAGTAATTTCGGCAAAGGCAGATTTTCGACCGCACAGGCTTCTTGGACAACTTCACAAATTGCCTTCACCCACTCTTCAATGCTGGGAGGATCATCTGATTCTGTATACTTAATCCCTAAACCACCACCAACATTTAACTCTGTAATATTTAAACCATACTTTCCGGCATCTCGTAGCCATTGCACCATCACAGCAGCTAAATCTTGATGCGGTTGGCGCTCAAAAATTTGGGAACCAATATGAGCGTGTACCCCTACGCAGTCAAGGGTGGGTTGTTGACTGACAAAGGTAAATACTTCATCTAAATCGTTGGGATCAAAGCCAAATTTGCTATCTAAGTGTCCCGTGCGGATATATTCGTGAGTGTGGCATTCAATACCGGGAGTTAGCCGTAGCATGATACGTATAGGGAGAGGGGATGAGGTAACATTTTCTCCCCCTGCTCCCCTGCTCCCCTGCTCCCCTGCTATTTCCACAAGAGTACGCAACTCATACCAGTTATCCGCCACAATGGTGACACCAGACTCGATCGCTAAAATTAATTCTTCACGAGATTTATTATTTCCATGAAGGTAGATTTTCTCAGGACTAACACCTGCTTGCAAGGCGGTGTAAAGTTCGCCACCAGAAACTACATCGATTCCTAAACCTTCTGATGCGGCGATCGCACAAACTGCTAAACAATTCCAAGCTTTTGAGGCGTACAATACTTGAGATTCGCCCTTGTAGTACTGCTTGAAAGCATCTCGGTATTGCTGACAAGCTGAACGCAGGGTTTCTTCATCTAAAATATATAAAGGTGAACCAAATTGCTTAATTAGGGTTGTGACATCACATCCACCAATTTCTAGGGAGTCATGATTATGAACTCTAGCAGTTAGGGGTAAAAGTTCCTGATTAGGCGAGAGATTTGGGTTAGTGTCGCGCCTTTGAGGTAAATATTGACTTCCAGAATGTTGAACCCCAGTGGGGTGAGTCGATACCATAAATATAAAAGTTGTCCTTGTTCAAATTACGGGCTTTGAGTTCGTCTCCCGATTCCCAGTTTACAAAGGGTTTGTAATCTTATTCAATAAATGTGATCTCATTAGACTTAGAAATTAAATTACTGACACCAGATAATCTCAGTGCAATTCTGGAACTAGATCAAGCCTGTTTTGGCGGACTTTGGACAATGGAAGGCTACAAACGAGAATTGGATAGCCCCAACAGCGATTTACTCGGTTTATTTTCCCCATTCTCCAACGTTAGTTTGTTAGGAATGGGTTGCTTTTGGTCAATTTTAGAGGAAGCCCACATTACAATTTTGGCGGTTCATCCCCAATATCACCGTCAAGGTTTGGGTGCGGCTTTACTATATTCACTCCTTAAGACAGCTTGCGATCGCGGAATGGAGCGAGCTACCCTCGAAGTCCGAGCTTCCAACTTGGCGGCAATATCTTTATATCAAAAATTTGGCTTCAAAACAGCCGGACGGCGGCGGGGTTACTACCAAGATAACGGTGAGGATGCGCTAATCCTTTGGCTCCCCGATTTACAACACTCCAAATTTCAAACAACTTTAGACCAGTGGTATGCCACAATCAGCGATCGCCTTAGCAAATCCTCTTGGCATTTACTTTTTAAGTAGTTGGAATTAAAGGCTTGCGATCGCCTTCAGCAAAAAAAGCAACTTTGCTGCGCTTAATTAGATTTAAATATTCTATATATAATAAATATATTATAAGAATAACTTATGTTAACTTATTCTGCTTGATATTTCTAAGTGTATATGGTATATGTAGGTGTTTGGGATTAAGTGAAAAACTCTCAATATAAGCAGTCAGTTATTTGTAATAAATCTCAAAAAGTCCCAAAAACGCTGGTGAACTAAAGCTCCTCAGTACACTAGCCGAATAAAAGCAGTCAATAGTTAACAATTAGCCCATCAACTAAAGTCATAGCTTCAGGATGTCTATAATCTGTTATACAGGCATCCAAAAGCTTTGCCTGTGCTAAAATCAGCATACCGGCACGACCGCAGGTGATGGGAAAAATGCCATGTTTGAACGCTTCACAGAAAAAGCCATTAAGGTAATCATGCTGGCCCAAGAAGAGGCCCGCCGTTTAGGTCACAACTTTGTCGGAACCGAGCAGATCCTCCTGGGTCTGATTGGCGAAGGCACTGGAGTGGCTGCCAAGGTGCTGAAATCAATGGGCGTCAATCTTAAAGATGCCCGAATTGAAGTTGAAAAAATTATAGGACGGGGATCAGGCTTTGTTGCCGTGGAAATTCCGTTTACGCCACGGGCAAAGCGAGTTCTAGAACTCTCCTTGGAAGAAGCACGCCAACTGGGGCATAACTACATTGGCACCGAGCATCTGCTGTTGGGCCTAATCCGCGAAGGGGAAGGTGTCGCAGCCAGGGTGCTAGAAAACCTCGGTGTGGATCTATCTAAGGTAAGAACCCAAGTCATCCGCATGTTGGGAGAAACTGCCGAAGTTTCACCAGGCGGCTCATCCGGGCGCACAAAAACCCCAACTCTGGATGAATTTGGCTCAAACCTGACCCAGATGGCGATAGACAATAAGCTCGATCCAGTGGTGGGACGCGCCAAGGAAATTGAGCGGGTGATCCAGATATTGGGTCGCCGAACCAAAAATAACCCAGTGCTGATTGGGGAACCAGGGGTTGGTAAAACTGCGATCGCTGAAGGTTTAGCTTCACGCATTGCCACCAAAGATGTCCCTGACATCCTAGAAGATAAACGCGTCGTCACGTTGGATATTGGTTTGCTCGTAGCAGGAACCAAGTACCGGGGTGAATTTGAAGAACGCTTGAAAAAAATCATGGATGAAATCCGCTCTGCGGGTAATGTCATTCTCGTGATTGATGAGGTACACACCTTAATTGGTGCAGGTGCAGCCGAAGGTGCTATTGACGCAGCGAATATCCTCAAACCAGCTTTGGCCAGAGGTGAGTTGCAGTGCATCGGAGCTACAACCTTAGATGAATACCGGAAGCACATCGAGCGAGATGCAGCGCTAGAGCGGCGTTTCCAACCAGTGATGGTTGGTGAACCTACAGTTGATGAAACAATTGAAATTTTATATGGTCTGCGCGAACGCTACGAGCAACACCATAAACTGAAAATCTCCGACGAAGCATTAGTGGCGGCGGCGAAGTTATCAGACCGTTACATTAGCGATCGCTTCCTCCCAGATAAAGCCATCGACTTAGTTGATGAAGCTGGTTCTAGAGTGCGCTTGATTAACTCCCAACTGCCACCCGCAGCCAAAGAGTTAGACAAAGAACTGCGTCAGATATTAAAAGAGAAAGATGACGCGGTGCGCTCTCAAGACTTTGACAAAGCTGGAGAACTGCGCGATCGCGAAATGGAAATCAAAGCCGAAATCCGGGCGATCGCTCAAAGCAAGACCAATGCAACTGGCACAGAAGGTGAAGAACCTGTAGTTACAGAAGAAGACATTGCCCATATTGTCGCTTCTTGGACTGGAGTACCGGTGAACAAACTCACCGAATCTGAATCTGAAAAGCTGCTGCACATGGAAGATACCTTGCATCAGCGTTTAATTGGTCAAGATGAAGCTGTGAAAGCAGTTTCACGCGCAATCCGTCGCGCTCGTGTCGGTTTGAAGAATCCCAATCGACCCATAGCTAGCTTTGTCTTCTCTGGGCCTACTGGTGTGGGTAAAACCGAGTTGGCGAAATCCTTAGCTGCTTACTTCTTCGGTTCCGAAGAAGCGATGATCCGCTTAGATATGTCCGAATACATGGAGCGTCACACCGTCAGCAAGCTGATTGGTTCCCCTCCAGGTTATGTTGGCTATAACGAAGGTGGTCAGCTGACTGAAGCCGTGCGGCGGCGACCTTACACCGTGGTGTTGTTCGACGAAATCGAAAAAGCGCACCCCGATGTCTTCAACATGCTGTTGCAAATTTTGGAAGACGGTCGGTTAACTGATGCCAAAGGTCGCACGGTAGACTTCAAGAACACCTTGCTGATTTTAACTTCCAATATTGGTTCTAAGGTAATTGAAAAAGGCGGTAGCGGTATCGGCTTTGAATTCTCCGAAGATGCCAGCGAGTCAACTTACAACCGGATTCGCTCTTTAGTCAACGAAGAACTCAAGCAGTACTTCCGTCCAGAGTTCCTCAACCGACTCGATGAAATTATCGTCTTCCGTCAGTTGAACAAGCCGGAAGTGACCCAAATCGCCGAAATTATGCTCAAGGAAGTATTTGGTCGTCTGACGGAAAAGGGTATCACCTTAGAAGTCACAGACCGCTTCAAGGATCGTTTGATCCAAGAAGGTTACAGTCCCAGCTACGGCGCAAGGCCATTACGTCGGGCAATTATGCGCCTGTTAGAAGATAGCCTAGCAGAAGAAATTCTGTCTGGTCGTATCAAAGATGGCGATACAGCCCTTGTTGATGTGGATGAAAATGGCATTGTCCAAGTTAGTTCTCAACAACGTCGGGAATTGTTACCCCAAGGTGTTGAGTAAGATTTAGGGTTTGGGATTTAAGTCTCAAATAAAAAATTAGAAAACGGTAGAGCAATAAATACTCTACCGTTTTTTATTCACTAAATATTCATTAACTACTTCAAATTTGGATCTAGTAGCATTTGGTCTGCGGTAGTATATTGTTCACTATTATCGAGGGTGGATTGGTAACAATTGAAGAGTTTTAGCTTTCCTGATCCAGTTTTGATAGTTATTTAGAAGTTATGAAATTGAATTGGGAGATTTCTGTGGAAGAAGTGAGGCGATTAAAATTGCATTGGTGCTTAATTGTAAAAATTGCTTAATTCATCAGATAAAAACAGAAAATTTCTGTTATTTTACCTTTTTGAACAGTAAAATTTAAACCTCCAGGGCTGGGTTCTTCAACTATGTAATTTAAATTGGTAACTTTACCATATTGAGATATTTCAGTTTTTCCATAAGTTCTAATCACTTTTGATTGTCTATCACCTACTTTTAGTCCATCTATGGTCGAATATTTAGAACTAGTTGCTTTAATTTGATAAACAGTAAAGTTACCTGGTTTAGCACCTTCATCTAAATCAAGTGTGATGCCTGTATATTTAAGAGTACGAACTTTACCAATAGCAGGTATAAAACCATTTTCTACTTTTACAGGTTTACCTAAAATTTTTCTGACTTGTGCCTCGGACATAGAAAGTTTCACTCCACCTATTCCTAGACGTTCAATAGTTATTCCTGTTGATTGATTATTAGTATTCTGAGAAATTTGATAGTTAGTAGTGGTAGCAGTTACTTGATTATGAGTGTAGCTAATCAAGGGAATAACAAAAGTAGCGATACCTACGGTGGGCTGCGCCAACGCCAGCAAAATTACTCTTAACATAATTACATACTCGACTATGACTTTACCGTGTGTATCAGTTTTATCACATGCTTGCCGACGTGTCTTCTGAATCAGACCTAAAGTGCCTTTAAAATGGGAGAATATAAAGAATCATTGGGGGGAATCAATCGTCATGAGTGTGATAGTTGCTAAATGGACGATTGACGAATATCACTGCTGATTGACGCTGGCATTTTGAGCGATCGCAAAGTTGAACTACTTCAGGGGGAAATTGTCGAAATGTCGCAGGAAGGGAAATCCTATGCTTATAGTAGTGGTGAAGCTGGTGACTATCCAGCAAACTTATTGGCTGCTTAACTAAAACTTATCAAGACACTTTGACAAACAAATACACATCATCACGCTGATATTTCAAATTAAATTTTTGATTGTTTTTTAGTTGATTGACCAAGCTTGCAGCAAACTCCTGACTACTTGACCAGCCGGGATGACGAATATTCAGTAATACATAATTAAAAGCATTTAAATCAGCAGGTGGGGAATCGGCATTTGTATAGGTAATCAATTTTCGGTTGCTTAAATGCGGAGAAATTTGTGCTGTGGTGTAAACACTTTCTTTAGTTTGAATCTGAGCGATCGCTTCTTGTGTAGCTTGATAAGTATCTATAGACACTAAATACTTACCTCCAAAATGGGTAAATTTTGCCAGACTTAAAAACGCCACCAATGACCACAGGACAATCCCTCGTCTATTTTGTAGCCATCCCCTACCTGCGGCGAGAGTAGAAATTACAGCCAATAACAGGAATGGCATCGCTGGAATAGAGTACTGATGTACCAAGTCTTTTTGAGGTTGGTAATCAGCTAAAATATTAAGTGCCAAACAAGGAATAGCTCCTACCAAAGGTTTTATTCCTTGTGGGGAAAGCCCCCAAATCAAAGGTACTAGCAGCAAAACCAAATATCCCAGGTTATCCAGTGAAAAAACCTTTCCCAAGATCAGTCCTGGCTGAAACACTATATTTTTTGCAATCCCTAAAACTGAATTACCTAAATAGCTGTAACGTCCCACTGCTCCAGCTTCTGCACCGCTAAAAAAAGGAATAATCAACTGAGTAGCAATCAAAAACCAGGACACACCAGCACAAATAGCAATCGCGCCATATAAACGCCGCTTTTCAAACAAAATTAACCAAACTCCCATTGCTGCAACGGTGAGGGACAATACCGCCTTGCATCCTAAGACTGGGAAAATACTTAAACAAAACCACCCTAGCCGATCTAACCGTGCTGCTAAAACCGCCGCCAATAGTAGTGGTACAGCTATCACTTCTGGGTGAAAATCAAATAAATTGGCGTTAAACACCAACGGATACAGGAGATATACAAATGCGACCGCTATTGCTTGGTTTTCCTTCAATCCAGCTTGGCGAGCTAGATACCAAGTAGGTAAAGCGCCTAATGCCAAGGCAGCTGCCTGCACAGCAAATAACCAGTAAACACTGGGCTAGATTTTATACAGTAAAGCCAAGGGATAGAATATCCAAGCAGCATGATCGCCCAAAATATGAAAACCCATGAAAGAACTAATAGGCAGTTGCCCTTGACTAATTAAATAAACTGCTTGGTCAAAAATTCCCAAATCAAAAGCGGTTGATTGAAACAACTCGTGTCGTAAGCTGCTGCACCCAAACAAAATTAAGGCACTCACGCCAATTATCCAACCAAGAGAACCCAGCTGATTCAGTTTTTTTCTCATGCCATCAAAAAAGTATTCATCGTGAGTATTTTAGATACATAATTAGCAATATTATTCACTAACCTAATCAGCCTTAAATGTATCGTCCAAATATTGTAAAGCTATTCACAAAAAGAACTATAATTTTCGCACCAAAAAAATGGTTATTTAGCTTACTAATAATATCTCTAGTTCTCTGGTTGATATTTTTGGGAAATTCCCCTTTACGAGACTGGGATGAAGGGACTTACGCTCTAGTCGCCAGAGAAATTTACCGGACTGGTAACTGGCTTTATCCCACCCTTCAGGGAGAACCATTTTTATTAAAACCGCCTTTGATGCAATGGTTAATTGCTTTGTGCTACCAACTAGGAGGAGTACAAGAGTTAACCACACGCTTACCTGGTGCGATTTTAACTGCCTTGGGTGTGCCTTTGCTTTATTTAGTGGGGCGTTTGGCTTTTAAACAAAATTTACCTGCTCTATTTGCTGCTTTAGTTTACTTGACAATGTTGCCTGTGGTGCGTCATGGACGACTGGCAATGTTAGATGGGATGACTATTTCTTTTTTCTTATTGTTGTTATTTTGTCTTTTAAAGGCACGTCAGAACCGAAAATATGCTCTAGGCGTGGGATTTTGTCTGGGGTTAATTATTCTGACTAAGGGAACGATAGTTTTACTATTGGGGGCGATCGCCTGTTTATTCTTGCTTGCAGATCGCCAATTAGCTTTGTTGAAAAGTCCCTATCTCTGGGTGGGAATTTTATTAGGAAATGCTCCTGCGATCGCTTGGTATATTGCTCAATGGCAACATTATGGTAATACTTTTTTAGAAGTGCATTTTCAAGCACAAGCTTTTGACCGCCTTACACAAACTGTTGAAGGTAATAGCGGGCCTGTTTGGTACTATTTATTAGAATTACTCAAATATGGTTTTCCCTGGCTGTTATTTTTACCTGGAGGACTTTATCTAGCTTGGAAAAAACGTTATGAAACTTGGGGTTCTCTAGTTCTTTTGTCCATAATTATTTACTTAGGAACTATTTCTTTTATGAGAACTAAGCTTCCGTGGTATGTCATGCCTGTATATCCATTTTTAGCCTTGGCAATTGGTGCTAATTTGAGCGAAGTTTGGCAGAATCGTCATTTTCGAGTGCGAAGCTGGACAATATTTCTAGCTATTATTTCTATTGCTGGTTTAGGAGGTTGTGTTTACTTTTTTATGAAAAAAGAGCCTATTTTGATAGTCATGAGCATTGTTTTGGTAATAAGTATGGGTATCGCAGCATGGCTAGTTAAACAGCGCGATCGCAACTTTATTCCTGTATTATTTACAGGGATGTATTTAGTTTTAACCCTGTTGGTAAGTTCGCAATCTTGGATTTGGGAATTAAAGGAAGCTTTTCCAGTCAAGCCAGTAGCAGCATTAATTCGGGCAAATGTTTCACCAGGAACACAAATTTACACCTCTTTTGCTTATGGCCGTCCCAGTTTAGATTTTTATAGCGATTGCAAGGTAACTGCTACAACTGTGCCACTTCTGCAAAAAATGTTATCAAATAAATCTTATTTGCTGTTAGATAATAGGGCTTTACAGCAAATAAATTTAACTGGTAGTAAAATTCTAGGAGCAACTAACGAATTTACACTAATTACTAAAAATTAATTATCCCAAAAGCTACAGATACCCGACTTTTCAAATCAGTCAGGTATCTTATTTATCGATAAAACACTAATAAATAATATTAATCAACCTAAGCTACCCAAAGATCGCGGGCAAATCGAATAGAAAATGTCAACATTAGTATTCCAAAAAAGTACATGATTGGGTATCCCCAACGAGGATAACGGGCAAGTAATAACCCGAATGCCATTGACAGCGATACAATACCGTAAGCGTAGCGTTCAGCCGAGGCTGTAATTCCAGTGTTTAAAATTAAAGCCAAGGAAGAGAACCCATAGACAACAGTAACAAGGGGAATTTTAGCACGTGATAACCATAGTAAATATATCCCACCAAAAACTAGTGGGATTTTTAGTAATTCATCTCCTGCCAATAACCACAACAATAGCCATAAAAAACATACTCCATTGCGGAATTTAACCATTCCCAGATGTAAACGAAAGCGCCATAAGAAACAGGCGCTACCAATAATTATTAATAATAATAACGGATGTAAAGGGTCTTTAATATAGCCAGCTTTAAAATTAGTGAAACCTATCGTAATTTGCATCAGCATCTGCCACCAACCCTGCCAAGCAAATCCTGCTGCATCACCACGCCACGCTTTTTGTGCATGGATGAAAGCCAAAGCATCGCCAAATTTAATTTGACAATAAAGACTGTACAGGGATATACCCAAACCAACACTTAAACTGGCAATATAGGCTTTTATACCTCTACGTTCTTTCCAAGAAACAAATAGAAAAGCCGGGATGAGAGCAACTCCAGGTAATCGTGTGGCTGTAGATAATGCTCCCCAAAATCCTGCCCAAATATATTGCTTTTTATCAAATGCTCGTAATGCAGATGTGGTACATAACAAAAATAGACCTTCAGTGTAAATTACGGTTCCATAAAGAGAATAGGGACACCATACTAAAGTAGCTGTTACCCATCGTGCTGTGCTTGTGCCGTAATGCTCATGTACCCAACGATAAAGTATTATTAAGGTAGCTAAAAAAGCCGAATTATTAACTAATATAGCTGCTACTTTAGGAGAAAAGCCAATAAACATAACTATACGACTTAATAAAGGAAATAAAGGAAAAAATGCAACTGTGTGTATTTCCTTTACGTCACTAGAGAAATCATAACCATAAGTCATAATTTTCTCATACCAAACACTATCCCAAGCATAGAAAACATCCCAACCAAACGTAGCAGCAACGCTATTAGATGGGGCTGGAAATAATGGAGCAATTAGTAACATTGCGATAGCTATTAGAAGCCTACTAGATAGCCACATTACTATGATAAAAAATAAGCCATCCGGCAAAATTTTTTTCTCTATATTCATTTCTTTTAAATAGATACATTAACTTTTGATTGATGCGTTAGAAAAATTCAGCTTTGAATTTTGGATAAATCATGTCACAGTTTCGTACAACAAACCAGAGTGTAAAACCTAAAGGTATAGAAAACAACTGGATATATATAGGAGTTCCCAAATAGCCAAAAAATGAGGACATTTGCACTACGATAGCTACCCAACGATATTGAGGAAAGTAAAAGGCAAAGATCAGAGAAAATATATCGGTAGGATAGAAATATCTGTCGTGCATCTTGGGTAGGATATATGGCATAAAGAAAACTGATATTGTCGCTAAGTGTATCAGCCTGTCTTGAGTAATTTCTAGTCTACTTTTATAAACAATGTATGCAAATAAAAATATTGCAGATATAGTTAAGCCTAAACCTATAGGAACAACAATATTATAAAAATTACTGGGAATCCATTGATAAATATTAGGTGCATTTTTAGTGAGTTCTTTATATTTATTAGCTTGGTTAAAGTATATTAGCAGCAATTCTGACATTGGTCTGCCTACAAACCAAGCTGGCAATATTAAAACTACATATACTAATGGAATCAATGGTAAATAATACCAATAAATTCTTTTTTTAAGTAACATTATTAATAATAAAGGTGCTAAAAACATAGCTTGGAACTTAAAAGAAAGTGCTATGCCAAAGCTAATTAATGCTAAAACTTGTTTTTGAAGAGATAAAAAATAAATACAGGCAATCAATCCTGTTGTATAGATAACATCACATTGCCCCCAAATGGCACTATTACAAATAACACTTGGACTTAATATAACTGCCAAAAAAGCAAAGATTGGTATTTTCCCTTCTGGGTATTTTAGTTTGACAATTTTGTAAGTAAAAAAGGCACAAAGAAAATCAACAGTTATAGCAAAAAGCTTGATTGCGAAGATTTTTGGCAATCCAGACAGCAGGGTGGCGGAGATTAAAATCCAGTAGAGGTAAGGGGGTGTGTAATCGGCAAAACTATATTTTAGAGCGCTGAAGCCGCCATGAGATGCAATGAAATCATACCAAGGCTCTAAAAAATATTTATAATCAAGCGATTTACTCGGAACAAAAACTAATCGAATTACCACTGCTAAGATAATGCCAATAGTGAAGTATCTATTAACCTGGGATGGGAAAGAGTTTAACAGCCTATTGAACTGATGTTTCACCAATTTTAATAATGTATTGCCGGAAGTTTTCGTTATAAATTGTATCAGTCAAGTTGGCGGTGTCGAAATATTAAATCAAGAGGAAGCGATTAGAAATCGCGGCTACACAAAATTTTCTCGATCTCCTGGGGTTAAAAATTTTGACTTTTCATACTTTTTGTGTATTAGCATTCGCGTCAGCGTGCCGGAGGCTCTATTATGTTCGCCCCATACTACGATCCTTCGTTTGTTATTTGAACAGTGGATTGGCTAGATTGCGCTAGATAGATACCCACTAAAACTACGGCGAAAGTTGCCCAGTCAAACAAACCGACCTGTTCTGAAAAAATGAACCAAGCAAAAATGGAAGCCAGGACTGGTTCGAGAAGAAGTGTGACGGCGACGACGCTTGAGGAGATTCTGCTGAGGCTATAAGCTAAAAGTCCCTGACCCAATACTTGGCAGAAGAGGGCTTGGAAAATGATGAAAAACCAACCCGTCCAGGAATAGGGTAACAGTCGATCTTCGAGAAATGGGAGTACGGGTAGTAGAAACATCGTGGTTACTCCACAGCGCCACAGCATAATAGTTGCGGTGCTAAAACGGGTTCGGAGTCGTTCTATCAGCAGCATACACGTAGCCATGAAAATCGCGGTTAGCAATGCTAAGGTATCACCCAGTATTTGGTCAGTTGCAAATTGCACTTTATTGAGTTCAAATGCGATCGCTCCTGCCAAGGCTATGACCAGTCCAATCACGAATCTGTTATCGAAGCGCCGACCGAATAACACATACCCAGCCAAAGCAACAAATAAGGAGTTCAAATTAGAGAGTAAAGCAACATTAGCAACACTAGTTTGACTCAGCGACCAAGCCCATAAAAGAAGGTAGGTTCCAGCAGAGGTTCCCATTGCCAACAATAGCCACACTTCTTGGCTCGTAAAAGGCTCATTTTCTATAGGTTCATTATCAGATTGTTGGCTGCGGAAAGCTTCAAGTAAATTCCACAGGGCAAAGACAATTGTGGCGATCCAACTGCGATGAAATACTACAGCATTTGCACCAATTTCTTGTTGACATAATTTAGTCAGAGATGGTGCTAAAGATATGGGAATTAGGGCAAATAATAATGATGCAGTTCCTAATAAAGCTGGCGTTTCGGAGAATTGTTGCTTTAGTAATGACAGTTTGCTCGTCATACTTTTAACGAAAGTGTTAACTACATTTGTGACTGATTTCTGGATCGGGAAATTAACAACACCTTGGCTAGATACGGCTAAGTATAAACCCATTAAAACTACAGCGAAACCTACCCAATTTGAGAAAGTCAATTTTTCCGAAAATATTATCAGAGCGAAAATACCGCTAAATACTGGCTCTAACAGATGCACCAATGAGACAACCACAGAGGAAAACTTGGCAAGGCAATAGGTCAAAAGCCCATGACCTAAAACTTGGCAGATCAGCGCTAAGGAAATGACCCACAGCCACCCACTGACTGTAGAAGGAAAAAGCTGATCTTGAGTAAACAAAAGTATGGGTAAGATAATTAGGGCACTAATCGCACTGATCCACAACTGGATTGTGGCCGGAGAAAATTTAGTTCGTAATTTTTCTACGATTAGCAGATATACACTCAAGAAAATTGCAGAAACGATCGCAGCAAAGCCCCCTTGAACTTCGTCTGTGGCGATTTGCAACTCCTCAAATTCTATAGCGATCGCTCCCCCAAGGGCGATGACCATCCCAATCAGGAATTGGCTCTCAAAACTCTTACGATATAACAGCCACACCCCTAAGCTAGTAAATATTGGGGCGAGATTATGTAAAACACTAGAAATCGCAACGCTAGTTTCAGTTAGTGACCAAGCCAAAGAGACTAAAGTGCCAGCCCAAAATATCCCAGCACTTCCCAATAGCAAGAGATCCTGGCTAGTGTAAAATTGCTGTTCTTCAGGTTTGTCTAAGGAAAGTCGCTGACGTATAGCCTTGTATCCGTTCCAGAGCAAGAAGAACACACTAGCAAGCCACAAGCGATTAAATACAGTGGCATTGGGGCTGAGTTGAGTTTCGCTCAATTTCACGAAAATAGAGCCAAAAGATATGGCACCTACACCGACAAATAATGCAGCTAGGGCTATCTTCCTTTGATTGGATACATTCATTAGGGAATTTAAATTCAACTTCTCACCAATAAAGAATCAAACCTCTAACCAACCCAACGTTCTTGGGCAAATCCTACAGCTATTTTGGCTAGTAGTGTCATAAAAGCGCCCAAGATTAAATATCCCTGACGAGGATGGCGAGATAGCAGCACACCAATGGCTATATTCAAAGGCACAATACCATAAGCGAGACGGCTCAAGGAGATAGTACCCCCCGAAGCTAGCAGCAAACCAATACCGCAAAAGCCATAAATAACGGTAACTGCGGTCAGTTGCGTGCGTAAGCGCCATAACACATAGCCACCACCCAAAACCATGAACAAGTTGAGCAAGTTATTGATCCACTCTTCGCTTGCTAGGAGCAACAGAGATAAGACTAAAGCATAAAAGCTATAGAATAATTTCACAAAATTTAAATGTTGACGGAAGCGCCATAAAAGATAGCCACTGGCAACAATCACGCCTAATAACAATAGATACCAGGGGTCTGCAATCCCACCAGATGGTTTTTGAATCCAACCATATTGCCAGTTTTTTGTGCCAACTATAATTTGCATCAGCATATTTAACCAACCCTGCCAATCAAACCCTAGAGTTGGTCGCCATCCTCGTTGTGCTTCGATAAAAGCTAAAGGGTTGCCAAAATAAATCGCACAATAAAAACTGAATAGAAGTATGCCAGTGGCAGTAACAAAACCAGCAATATAGGCTATGGGTGGTCGGCGTTCTTTCCACGCTGCGATCGCTAATGCTGGAATTAATGCCATACCTGTAGGACGTGTTGCTGTCGCCATCGCCCCCCAAAGCCCAGTCCAGCCGTACTGCTTTTGATCAAACGCCCGCAAAGCCGATGTACTCAAAAATAAATACAGCCCCTCTGTGTAAACCACCCCCGTAAACATGGATGATGGATATAAAGAAACTACAGCAGTAGTCCAGTGCGCTGCATTGATGCCATAATTCTCCTTAACCCAAAAATACAAACAGTAAAGCGCTGCGAAAAATGCCAGGTTGTTGACTAACGTACCTGCTAATTCAAACGGCAAGCCCAGCTTCATCAAAACCCAGATGCTTAAGGGAAACAGGGGAAAGAAGGCAAGATTATGTTGCTTACCGTCATTCACAAATTCATATCCAGAAGTTGCGATCGCTCGATAATGCATACTATCCCAGGCATCAAAAACGCCCCAGCCAAAATGAGGCAAAAATTCTTCTGGTGGTAACGGTAGTTTTGGCGCAACCAGCAACATAGCAGTCCAGATGAATATTCGACTGGCAAGCCATATTGCTGCTGGAAATAGGAAATCATTTTTCCATAAAACTTTTTTTATAACTATTTGAACTTTGACCATAGGGTTGAGTGCTTCAACAAACTTCTTTCTGCATCCTTTTACCTATGGCTGTAACACAGCAATTTATGAGTAACATTTTGCATATTAAATCCTCCACCAACATAATTAACAAACTGGACAAATTAGCAATTAATTGAAATTATTTCCTATTTAGTTACTTTTGCCAATTCTCTAGAAGTTTATCTTTAAAAATATAGTATTTATAAGTACATTTTTTGTCTAGTTATATGAAAGTTGAGCTTTATGGCTAGCAGTCGATCGAGTTAAAATCAACAGATTGGGGTTGGCGCAGCGAAAAAAGTATGGATAAATTTCCCTTTGTATCCCCGATCTTGCCCTCCCCGCGTCTCTCCTCGTCTGCGTCAGTGTATCGATTATAGTCATTGCTGTTATTAAAGAGTCCCCAGCAATTTATAGTGGGAGTTGTCTGTAAATCCTTAAGCAATTGTGAAAGCGATTACTCTTGTTGGTTCCACTGGTTCTATCGGTACTCAGACTTTAGATATTGTCACTCAGTACCCAGATCAGTTTCGGATTGTGGGATTGGCAGCTGGGAATAATGTAGAGATGTTGGCTGCTCAAATTCGGCAGTTTCGACCGAAAATAGCAGCAATTTGCTCAGAAGATAAATTACCAGCGCTCAAAGAAGCTATCATTGACCTCGATCCCCAACCGATTCTACTAGCAGGCGAGGCTGGAGTGATAGAAGTAGCTCGCTATGGCGATGCTCAAACTGTTGTCACTGGGATCGTTGGTTGTGCTGGTTTGCTACCCACGATCGCAGCTATTGAAGCTGGTAAAGATATTGCCTTAGCGAACAAAGAAACCCTGATTGCTGGGGCCCCTGTGGTTCTACCCCTAGTCGAAAAACACGGTGTAAAATTACTCCCAGCCGATTCCGAACATTCGGCAATTTTTCAATGTCTCCAAGGTGTGCCAAAGTCAGGCTTGCGGAAAATTTTGCTCACTGCATCTGGTGGGGCTTTCCGAGACTGGGATGTAGAAAGGTTAGCAGATGTAACCGTTGCTGACGCTCTCAAGCATCCTAATTGGTCGATGGGGCGGAAAATCACAGTAGACTCTGCTACTTTGATGAATAAAGGACTGGAAGTAATTGAGGCTCACTTCCTGTTTGGGTTGAATTATGACAATATCGAAATTGTCATTCATCCCCAGAGCATTATTCACTCGCTGATTGAACTGCAAGATACTTCCGTTTTAGCCCAACTCGGTTGGCCGGATATGCGCTTACCCTTACTGTATGCTCTATCTTGGCCCGATCGCATCTATACCAACTGGGAACGACTAGATTTAGTCAAAGCTGGAAATTTAACCTTCCGGGAACCAGATCACCAAAAGTATCCTTGTATGCAGTTGGCTTATGCTGTGGGTAAAGCTGGTGGTTCGATGCCAGCTGTGTTAAACGCTGCAAATGAGCAAGCTGTAGCTTTATTTTTAGATGAAAAAATTCGCTTTTTAGATATTCCCCGGTGTATCGAATGGGTGTGCGATCGCCATCAAAATGATAACCGTGCAAATCCCTCTTTAGATGACATTTTGGCAGCAGATAAATGGGCAAGACAAGAAGTTTTAACAGCGACTGAAAAATTAGAAACTCACCCACGGATAATTTCTTTGCGATAAAAACCTTCACTCAGATACCCAAAAGGCAGATTTGCTGGCTCTTGACCAATTATTGTTTAGCCTTCAGTATTAAGCTGAAGGCTAACGACCAAATATCATACTTTCCTAATATCAAAAATGCGTAGCCGTAAGGCATCGCACTCCATCCCAAAGCCCAAGTCGGTGTAGGATACCAAAGGCAAATATTTTTGGTATATACTATAAATGCGCTTTGAGTGGGACGAGAATAAAGCCGAGTCAAATTTTTTGAAACATGGCATTGAATTCGAGGAAGCTGTAACAGTTTTTGCCGACCCCTATCTTCTGTTTACGGAGGATTCTAGTCATTCTCAGGGAGAAGAAAGGGAATGGGCAATTGGTGAAGCGGAAGATGGCTCAATTGTTGTGGTTGTTTTTACCATGCGAGGTGAGCGACTTAGGATAATTAGTGCAAGAAAAGCTACCTCAAAGGAGTGTCAACAATATGAGTCAGGAATCTGAGTTTCCTTTTGATAGAGCAAGACGAGTTACACCAGAAGAAAACCAAAAATTCAGAGATGCGATCGCAGATCAGTTTGGGGTTACACTCAGAAAGCGTGGACGACCTGCTAAGGGTGAAGAAGAAAAGTATGAGCCGATTTCTATCAGATTTCATCCTAAAATCATAGCCTGGGCGAAAGAAGAAGCAGAAAAACGAGGGGTAGGCTATCAAACGGTTATCAATGAAGCACTATTAGAGAAAATAGGCTGATAGTAAGATTTAAGCTATCTTACAACTCCAATAAGACTAAAATTTAGCGATCGCACTCCCTCCCAAAATACTAAAATGCGTAGCCGTAAGGCTTGTCGTCAGACATCGCACTTTCCTCAACATCACAAATACGTAGCGTGGCTATTTATTATTAGGGCAAATTTCTTTTCGCAAATCGGGACGGGAAGCGAGGTATTCTTTTAAATGGTCGCAACCTCGTATTAGTGAGCTATCTAACCCGAATTTCTCACGATCAATAAAACAGCCTTTTCAGTCTCAGGATGTTTTCAAAAATCAAATCGGAGTCCTAATCTAACTCTTGTATCTTGTGATTATTGATACATAAGATTTAAAAAATTCTTTCCAGTAATTCTGCCAAATTGCCAAATAAGTTGCCTCTCATCTGAATTATAGTCTCATTTTCAGATAATATGACATTGGTACAGTTAGACAAAAAATTTTGGCTTTAGTAGCTATTCCAAATTAGGTCTAATAGCTTTAGCACTAGTGAATTTTAGTTCAGATAAAATTACCCTTTCTGAATAAATATCCTCTCAGGTAAGGGCTATTGTTAAGGAATTTATATATTATGATTGCTACGTTGATTGTAGCTTGGATTGTCTTCGTAATATTGTGGAAGTTGTTGAAAGCCACTCTGAAGAATGCATTAACCATTGCCGCAATTCTGATTTTATTAAACATTAGTTTTGGCATTACCCCACAAGATATTTGGCATCACATCATGCAGTTTACTCAAAGTTTATCAAATATCCAAAGCGGCAAGTAAAAAGTAAGATTAATTAAATTCAGCACAAAATAACTAGACAAGTAGGGGAAATTCATGAATTGCCCCTACTTTAGCAACTTATTAAGGATAGTTAAACTCTGACACAGCGTACTGCTCAATCATTATTTAATGCTGAAATCTTGGCTAATGCATCCTTAAAACTTGGCGGTAACTGACGCATAATCTTGCCTCTTTCGCGATCTAAAGCTACTAAAGTCACCTTGGCAGTAACGTATAATTCTTGTCCATCAGTTGAGACAATTGCATAATCCCAATTAATTCGGACACCTGTTACCTCAGCCATGCGCGTTTTTACTACCACTGCCATACCCAATTGAATTGAACGATGATAACGCAACGACAGTTCTACAACTGGTAAATCACAACCTATCGCAACTAAATCAGCAAATTCAATCCCTATAGATCGCAAGCATTCAATCCGTGCTTCTTCCATCCAAGCTAGATAAGAACCGTGCCAGACAACACCAGAATAGTCAGTGTGGTGGGGTTGCACTCTTAGAGGATATTCAAACCAATTCCCAAATTCATGACTTGATGGATTGTCAAGGGCAGTGGTGGGTGGTAATTTTGGTTGGCTGGGTTTTTCTTGTGACATTTTCACTTTTCTAAGCACCTATAAATTTTCCAAATATGGAATAGCATAAAAATTCATTGCGTTCCATAACTTAATTGATTTAATATTTACACTTCCGAGTATAGGGAGTGTTTTGTTATGCAGCCTAATCTCCGGTATGTTAGTCTTATTACTTTAACTCTACTTAGTTTACTCGGTTTTGGGATGGCATACCCAGACAATAACCAGGTAAGTACAAATACAAGGTTGAAATATAACTCTGGAGAAAAAGCTCAAGCTTTACCCCAGAATAATCAGCTTTTAGAAATTGAAAGGCTCAATGAAGAAGCTATCAAAGAATCTCGGCAAGGTCAATCGGAAGAAGTGTTGCAGAGATTACAGCAAGCACTAGCCATTACTAGAGAACGTGGAGAGCGCTCTTGGGAAGCGGTAACATTCAATAACATCGGCAGAATCTACCAAAGTCAAAGAAAGTATCCTGAAGCACTTCAATCCTATCAGCAAGCCCTATTAATTAATAGAGAACTTGGGGATCTTGTTCGACTTGGCAAAACCTACAGTAACATAGGTTACTTATTTGATATTCAAAATCAACCAGAGTTAGCAATTTTTTTCTACAAGCATTGCTTAATTAATCGTGAGAAAGCTCGCTTGAATCCATCAGCACTGAGTGCGCCACAACCAGACGCTTACAGCATAACTGTTAGCCAGACATATCGGATTTTGGGTGAACGATTGCTCAAACAAGAACGTGTTGCTGAAGCACAAAGGACAATGGATTTACTCAAAGTTGAAGAACTAGAAGAATATCTCCAGACTGTGCCAGGTAATCAACGTACTGTCAAAGCTATTAATATAGCAGCAACAGAAAAACCAATTAAACAAAAGCTGGATCAAACCTTGGATAGTGCTGTTGTGTTGGGTAAAGAACTGACAACACTACGGAAAATTTCTCCCAAGGAGCGATCGCTCGAACAGAAACAACGCATTGAGCAATTAGTCTTAAATCAACAGCAACTTTTGGATAAATTTAACGACTTTATTAATAGTCCTTCAGTGAAAGCACAGATAGAGCAAATTAGCCGTACAGCTAGGCGGCAAAATTTGGATTTGGAGAATCTCAACGAACTTCGGGATAATTTGGCGAGATTGCCTCAAAAATCTGCAATCCTCTATCCACTGATTTTAAAAGATAGCTTGGAATTGGTATTAGTCACTCCTGAATCCCCACCGATTCATCGCACTGTTGCTGTAAAACGCGAAAATCTCCATCAAACAATTGGTACTTTCCGCCAAGCTTTAATCAACCCCAGCCGAAATATCAAAGCACCTGCACGCCAATTGTATGACTGGCTAATTAAACCTATAGAAAAAGACCTGAAGCAATCAGGTACACAAACTCTGATTTACGCTCCAGATGAGCAATTACGCTATATTCCTTTAACTGCTTTATATGATGGCAAACAATGGCTAGTGCAGCGTTTGGGTGTAAATCACATTACATCTGTCAGTCTGACTAACTTAAATACCCCACAAGAATCTACTTTGCGGGTTTTAGCTGGTGCTTTTACTAAAGGTAATTATCAAATTAAAGTTGGGAATCGACAGGTTGCTTTTGCTGGTTTGCCCTTTGCAACGCAAGAAGTGGAAAACTTAGCCGCTACGGTTCCTGAAACTACGAAGCTTTTAGATGATGCTTTTAGCCCCAAAGTCGCTGTACCCCAAATGGATGATTATACAATTGTCCATTTAGCGACTCATGCAGCCTTTGTGGTCGGTAAACCAGAAGATTCGTTTATTTTATTCGGAAATGGCGATCGCGTTAACTTGAGAAATGTCGCTACTTGGTCACTCCCCCATGTAGATTTGGTAGTGTTAAGTGCCTGTGAAACCGGCTTGGGAGGTAAGTTAGGTAACGGTGAGGAAATTTTGGGCTTTGGCTATCAGATGCAACAAACCGGCGCAAGAGCCGCGATCGCTTCGCTGTGGTCTGTAGATGATGGTGGGACACAAGCGCTTATGAGTGCTTTTTATGGTATCCTTACCACCGATAAGTTAACTAAAGCTGAAACCTTACGACAAGCTCAAGTCTCATTAATTACTGGAGACTGGAAAATAAGAAGCCACAATGTACCCGTGGCAGCAGTTAGTAATTTTAGTCACCCGTACTACTGGGCATCCTTTATTTTAATTGGCAATGGACTTTAGGTGTTGACCGTTTCCCATCTCTGTCAAAGGATGCCTTATTCAACTTTGTGGCTGATTCCCACCAAAAAAAATTCATTAAAAATTCATAATTCATGACTTATAATTCATAATTTCTTTATGTAAACAGGTTTTAACTCAAGCATAATTATGTTGGTTGCTTGATAGTTGTGATTTTTCTTAACCTATTTTTTAGTTAGGAATTATGAATTAGTAATTACTAATTATTATGCTAATTCTGATTAACAGTGCATTTTAACTTTCAGCTAAAAGCTCAAAATCAGGCTCGTGAGGTTTTAGCAGATAGAAAAAAATAGGCGATGGGCTACAAGCCAATCACTTGATGGTAATGGAGAACAGACTAAGAGCGATCGCTAACTAAGCCATCATTACCAATTACCGATAATCGATTTCTAATTTGCGATCGACCTTGGGAACCTTAATATTTCTTGGCAAGAATTTTAGAGTCTGTATCGGTTTGCATAGATTGCTTGACAAGATCAGCCAGTTCGTCCAGTTGGCTAATTGCCTCTGCGCCTTCTAGCTTCATTAATTCGCGGTCATCCCGCATTTCCGTCCAAGTAATCCCGTAATCGGACACCAAAAACCGAATCAGGTGGTTATCACCCAAGCTAACCATAAACGATGCACTATTCATTTGGTCGCCACAGGTATAACAAGAAGCAGGATACCCGCGCCGCTCTAATACGACTGCCAAGGCTTGCAGGTTCATTACCAAGTCTTGGACGAATTGTCGATGTTGATGTGCTAGTCTCAGAAACACTTTTGTCCTCCAGACACCACAGTCATTTGAGTTTCTTTTATATTTTCTTTAGATTTTCTCATCCACTGGTATTGTAAACTATTCAATACAATTACCAGACAGATAATATTGAGTCGTTAATTGACTACCTTGTTTAGGGTAGTAGATCAGGGTTTTGAGCGCCGTATCAAACTATTCAGTTTGCAAATTAAAAATCTCGGACAGAATTGCTAAATTTAACTATATCTTTATACACTTCTGTCAGGGTAGATTCTTACATGAAGCATTCCGCTTTAAGAGTAACTTAAATCTAGCACTAGTCAAGTACAGAAAAGCTTCATATTTAATTTTTACTGATGACGTGCAGCCAATTTCAGTGTTATTTAAGGCTATAACGTAGTTTTGCATCGTTATAGTGTCTCTTGCTTAGATGTTTAATCTGTTCTCTTTCTAACGTAGATTTTGGTATAGACCAATAATTAGGTATACCAAATTTCTTCCTCCCGTATATATAAAGTTGAGCAGATGACAGTGTAAATTTTAGATTCAGTACTAAAAGAAGATTAAGTATAGTAATTTATACAACCTTCACGTAGCCGATAGATTAAGTCTGAGTGTAGAATCCAGAATGGATCACCTTAACACTGACAGTATCTAAACTCAGCAGAGCAATGTTGCCATTTAGGCAATATTTTCAGCTATTTTGGGATTATCCTCAAAAAGTGGTACGAACCAAAACAGATAAATTTGGAAAGATAATTATTTTAGTTTGGTTTTGCCACAAAAAATCTATGTATAGTGTATTTCGATTATTTACTCAAACTGAGTAATTATTTTTTATTGGAAGTCGGCGGGGGAATTGGTAAATCTTCCCCATGCCCCAAAACTCAATCCCCTTGCGGATGGAGTTTTTCATTACTAACTAAACATTGCTCGTAGTGCTAACAAGTTTTTCCCCTTTTAACATCCGCGCCGCAGCTTCGAGGAGAGCTTCTTCGAGATAGGGCTTGGTAAAGTAGCCACTAGCACCGAGTTGAGCTGCAATTTGTCTGTGCTTGTCTGCACCCCGCGAGGTGAGCATAGCGATCGGTAGGTGGTTGAGGTTAGAGTCTTTCTGAATGCGAGAGAGTAATTCCAGACCATCGCAACGGGGCATTTCGATGTCGCAAAATACGATATCGCAAGGCAGACCGGAGCGGAGTTTATCCCAAGCTTCCTGTCCGTCACGCGCCTGTTCTACACGATAACCGGCTTTGTTAAATGTCAGGGATAGCAATTCTCGGACTGTAATCGAATCATCGACGATCAGCACTGTCGGGTCAATCTTCGCAGGAGAGGTGTCTATGGGAGCCCCTTTCTGCTGCCAAGAATTACCACCCATTTGTGTAGAAATTCGTCCCTGGAAGATGTCAATTATTTCCAGCACATCAGCAATAGGCATAATCCGACCATCACCCAAGACTGTAGCACCCGCTACACCAATGGGTTTAGGCGCTGGGCCTTCAAATTGCTTAATTACAATTTCTTGTTCGCTTAACACCAGGTCAATCTGTAGAGCAATCAATGTATTTGCCGATCGCACCACAACCACAGAAACCATATCATCATCTCGCGTACCGCCATAGACATTACCGCGACTGATTTGGCGATTGAAGGTTAAAAGCTCCTTCAGAGGTCGGAATGGTAGTACCGTATCGCGCCAGGAAATAAATGATTGTCCATTGGCATCGTGCTGAATATTTTTCACTGGAATATCTAGCGTATCTTCTACACCATCCATCGGGAAGGCGATCCTGGAGCGATCGGAGACGCAGCAGAGAGCTTTACAAATACTCAAAGTCAGTGGTAGACGAATCGTGAAGGTGGTTCCCTTACCGATCGCAGAATCGGTGTTCACTGTCCCCCGAATTTCGCTAATCTCAGAACGCACTACGTCCATACCCACACCACGACCGGAAATTTCATCTGCTTGGTCTTTGATTGTAAAACCAGACTGGAATAGCAGATCGTAGACTTCCAGGCGAGACATGGCTTTTGCTTGCGCTTCTGTAATCATGCCAATCTTCACCGCCTTAGCCTTAACCTTGGCGGAATCGATACCTGCGCCATCATCGCCTACAGAAATGATCGTTTGGTTGCCTTGGTAGAAGGCACGGATAGTAATAATTCCCACAGGTGGTTTACCAGCAGCTTGTCGTTCTTCTGGCGTTTCAATACCGTGAGCGATCGCATTATTCAGCATGTGAGTTAATGGATCGGTCAGATGATCCAAAATCATCTTGTCAATTAAGGTATCACCACCTTCGATTACCAACTCCACTTGTTTGCCACATTTGATGGCGTTGTCGCGCACTCCTCGCCGCCAGCGATCGATAGTTTGGGCAAAAGGAACCATTCGCGCTCTTGTTAATCCCTCTTGTAGCTGGGTGGTTACTTGGCGGAACTGCCTTGCGACTCGCTCGGTTTCTTCGGTGACAAAATCAATATCACTTGCCGACTCACGGACTCGCACAATGCGTTCGATCATCTGCTGTGAGAGTGTATGGAAGGGAGTAAAACGATCCATTTCTAACTCGCTAAAACCCCTATCAGCATTGAAATCAGGTGCTTGCAAGCCAGAGTCTTTCTTTTTGCGTCCAGCTAATAAAGAGGCTTCTAAGAGCGATCGCTCGTACAACTCTTGCATCCTTGCGCCCACATCCGAGAGTTGTTGTACCTGAATCAGCAAGTTATCTAATGACTGCCGTAGCCGTTCATGATCTTGCTCTAAGGTATTGCGATTTACCACCAACTCCCCGACTAAATTACTCATATCGTCCAGTTGCTTAACTGGAACCTTCATCGTTTCTTCAAATCTTGCAGCCCGACGAGTAGAGGGACGGGGAGGTTTGTTGGTGTTCGATTTTGCTGCTGGTGAATGGGATATTGTTTGATCCGCTTCTGCCAACAACTTCTCCAAGTCACCAAATTCATCTATAGCTGGTGGTGGAACGTCATTTTTCGCCAAGACTGGTTGAGTATTGAAGGGTTGGCGTTGGCGTAGCCCGTCGTGGACATTGCTGTCGTTATCTGTACCGAGCAATTCTTCCAGGGCTGCAAAATCTACTTCTGGTATTGAGGTAGCTTTGGGGTTAAGTGCTACTTCCTCTCCTAGTAATGCTTCCAAGTCTGCAAAATCATCTTCTGGAGCAACTACTTCAACGGTTTCTGTAGTTACCAATTCTTCATCTGAGGCAAGAATAGCATTTTCGTCCTCTGACACTGTTACAGATTCAGATATCTCTCCTAAATCATATAAATCGGTTTCTACATCTTCCTGAATAATCGTTTGTGTGAAATCATTGACATCTTGCGAATCAATTGTTGCCGCGTTTTCTTCTAATTGTTGCTGGTTTGTTGCTTCTAATAGAGCAGTTTCTGTAAATAATAAAGCATTTGCAAAACCCAGATATGTGTCGTCCAAATCCGGGTTTATTGGTAATTCAAAAGCAGTTTCTAAGTTATTGTTCTCTTCCGTTTCAAAATTTTCTAAGTTTGTTTGGGCTGAATTTGAAGTGTCACCAAAACTAATATCTAAAGAAGTTTCTGTAAGAGATAGTTCATCCACAGTATTCTCTGTGGTTTCCATCTGAATATATGTTGTTGAGTCAGTAGCTACATCTTCAAACAGCAGTTGTGAATTTTCATCGAAAGAGCCGAATAAATCATCTGGTTGTGCTTGGACTGAATCTAAAGTTTCTGTAAGAGATAATTCATCCACAGTATTCTCTGTGGGTTCCATCTGAATATAGGTTGAGTCAGTAGCTACATCTTCAAACAGCAGTTGTGAATTTTCATCGAAAGAGCCAAACAAATCATCTGGTTGTGCTTGGACTGAATCTAAAGTTTCTGTAGGAGATAGTTCATCCACAGTATTCTCTGTGGTTTCCATCTGAATATAAGTTGAGTCAGTAGCGACATCTTCAAACAGCAGTTGTGAATTTTCATCGAAAGAGCCAAACAAATCATCTGGTTGTGCTTGGACTGAATCTAAAGTTTCTGTAGGAGATAGTTCATCCACAGTATTCTCTGTGGTTTCCATCTGAATATAAGTTGAGTCAGTAGCGACATCTTCAAACAGCAGTTGTGAATTTTCATCGAAAGAGCCAAACAAATCATTTGGTTGTGCTTGGACTGAATCTAAAGTTTCTGTAGGAGATAGTTCATCCACAGTATTCTCTGTGGTTTCCATCTGAATATAAGTTGATGTAGCTACATCTTCAAATAGCAGTTGCGGATTTTCATCGAAAGAGCCGAACAAATCATCTGGTTGTGCTTGGACTGAATCTAAAGTTTCTGTAAGAGATAATTCATCCACAGTATTCTCTGTGGGTTCCATCTGAATATAGGTTGAGTCCGTAGCTACATCTTCAAATAGCAGTTGTGAATTTTCATCGAAAGAGCCGAACAAATCATCTGGTTGTGCTTGGACTGAATCTAAAGTTCCTGTAGGAGATAGTTCATCCACAGTATTCTCTGTGGTTTCCATCTGAATATAGGTTGAGTCTGTAACTGCATCTTCAAACAGCAGTTGCGGATTTTCATCGAAAGAGCCGAATGAATCAAGTTCCAGATCAACAGCAGATATTTCTGAGGGCTGATGAGTAAATTCTGGAGCAAAATCTAAAGCTTCTGGTTGTTGCGCTCTGAGAGTTTCTTCCCCTAGATGCTGCGTGAAAAAAGGCATTTCCGGCGTGGAGGTATTGCTGATTACCGAGGAAATAGCTGAGTCACTCTGTGCTAATTCATCAAATAAATCATCTCCAGAATCTGATGAGAATATCAAATCTAGCTGCTCTTCGTGCTGGAAATTGATATCCAATTCTTCCAAGCCGAAACTAGCTCTATCAGAAGGTATAGGTTGCTGACTGTCAGCAAAAATATCATCAGTTGTAGCAAACAAACTCTCCTCTAACGCCCTTTCTACATTCTGCTCAATTAAGGAATTGAAATCGTCCTGTTCCTCTGTAATTTCCTGATTCCAGAAGCTACTCAGATCATTTTCTGATTGAGAGAATTCAGGTGTTGTTACTGTAGATATATCAAATAAATCAACGATTTCTGATTCACTTGTAGGCAGTAGTGTCTCTTCTTCCATTTCAGCGAACAGATTGTCTGAAGAGAACCCTGTTTCCTGGGGTAATTCTATATAGTCACTAGGGGTAATTTCTTCTACCCAATTTGCATTTCTAGTTTCTGAGAATAAGTTATCAAAACTATTTGGTTGATTGGTCGATAGTTCCACATTGGCGAATGCCTCAGTTTCTGGTTGAGTTACTTCATCTGTAGGCAACAGTTCTATATCATCATCTAGCCCCAGAGTCAATAAATCTTCAACTACATCGTTTTTGTTAACACTAGCAAGCTGGTTTGTCTCACTTGGAATATCAATAAATTCTTGTAAATCTTCGGAAGAAGAGTCTAAATTTATATCAAGTACGTTAATAGAACTTAACTCTGGAATCGTAGCAGATGTTTGTTGATGTTGCGGTTCTGAATTCTCTTTTTCTAAGAAATTGTCGCCAAATAACAGGGATAAATCTTCCGTCGTGGCTGTAGTTGCTACTTGATCCAAGGAGAGTAAGTCAGATAAATCGCTATGAGCATCCTCAGCGTCAGTGTTGCTGAAATCAATTCCAAAATCATCGCTGGCAACAATATCTAAAGTTTCTTCTTGATGCCAACTTTCATCTAATTCGGGAGTCTCACCTGCAAATAAATCGGCAAGGGTATTTAACTCAGCTATTCCTACCTCTGGCCCATTGGGGTCAAGATTGTTACTGATTGGATGTGCTTCGTCATGTGTGGTGAAAGAAAAACTAGTGTGAGTTGCAGCGTTGAGCGGTGTCCCTTGTTGAACATAGGGGCGATCGCCTTTGACGTTGGCGTAACCAGACGCTCGCGGACTCACTAATGCTGCGCTATCGCTAGTATCCTTATCTAGATTAAATTCTTCGGTTGTTTGGGCTAGGTCTAACTGCTCGGTGTTACCCTCAAAAATTGCCTCTGACGTAGTTGATGATTCTGTCAAAACCGCAGACTGTTCATCAAACAAATCAGGAGTAACTTCTAACAGATCAATTTCTGCCAAGCTCAAAAGTGCTTCTAGTTGCTGACTAATTGCAATTTCGGCATCTCTACCTTGCAGGACTAATTCTTGAGCTTGCTTGATTTCGGTAATGACAATTTTAGCTAAAGTCAGATAACTATTTTCAGGATTGCCGATCGCACTAGCTGCTGCTTGACACAAACCACACCACTTGGACAAATTCCAAGTCTCACCAAGTTTGACTAACTGGTAACAGCATTGTTGAAGGTTTTGCCGAGTTGAAGGTGTTGTGGTTTGCTTAAACAGTTGCAACATTTCTCGCAGTGTTTGCAGCACTTGGGCTTGAAACTCGCCCCAATTATTATGTTCTTTAGCGGTGACTGGCGATAGCGCAGCGTTAGCGTCTCGCACCTGCTGAGGTGCTACTGAGACAGATATTTCTGGAGATTCCTGATGGGTGTCTTCTGCCAAGCTAGGAATATCTCGCCGCAGGAAAAGTTCTGTAAGTGTGGAGACATTCTCTACAGAGGTTGTGTGTAATTCTGTTGCGTCAGGATTGCTAGATACTCCACTTTTTCCTTGTTGTACAAGTAGTTCTAGATGTTCATACAACCATTGAAAGACTGGCTCTGTTTCTGACATCAAAGTATTCGCTGCATCTTCAGAAAGACCGTAAGGCCCGCTCAAATGCTCTAACAGCGATTTTAGGGTATCAGATACACCAAGAAATAAAGACTCTAACTTTTGGTCAATCTGAACCGGATTATCTTTAAGAACTTTAAAACAATCTTCCAGACGGTGGGAGGTATGCTGGATGCTAGTCAATCCAAGCATCGCCGCTCCTCCTTTGATGGAGTGAGCCGCCCGGAAGACTTCACTAATCATTTCCGGGTCGTTCAGGGTACCTTCTAGATTCAGTAACCCCTGCTCAATGGTATTCAGGTGATCCCTGGCTTCTTCGATAAAGTAACCCAAAATCCGCTGTTGTTGTTCCGGCAGCATAGCAAAAGTTATGAGTTATGAGTTGTTAGTTGTTAGTTGTGAGTTATGAGTTATGAGTTGTGAGTTATGAATTATGAGTTATGAGTTGTAATTTTTATTGCTAACTTTTTACTCCTAACTCCTAACTTTATTTCAAGTAGTGAGTTGTGATTTTTAGTTCTAACTCCTCACTCCTAACTCCTAACTTTTTATCTGGTTTCCATCGTTTCCACTCGGAAACGTTCAACGGAGGCGATCAAGTCACGGGATACACCTACTAAGTGTTGTAGGGCACCTGAAACTCGCTGTGCTTCCTGGGAAGTTTCTTGTGCAGTTAGTTCTACTGATTGCATTACGTGAGCGACAGCGCGGGAGGTTTCAGTCTGTTCCACAGTGTCGCTGGTAATAGAGCGCACAAGAATATCAATACGATTCGCCACTTGAATAATATTTTCGAGTGATCGCTTGGCTTCTTCTGCCAATTTTGTCCCTTTAATTACTTGTTGTGTGCCTTCTTCCATCGCGGTCATTACAGAACCTGTTTCGCTTTGGATTTGCATCACAATTTGTTCAATTTCCTTGAGGGATTTGGCAGATTTATCTGCTAACTGGCGCACTTCGTCTGCTACGATCGCAAACCCGCGTCCAGCTTCTCCCGCTCTTGCCGCCTCAATACTAGCATTGAGTGCTAACAAGTTGGTTCTGGAAGCAATCTGCGAAATCAACGCCACAATTTTAGAAATTTCTTGAGAAGATTCCGCCAACCGCTTCACTTTGCGAGTGGTTTCGGCAACGGTTTCTCGAATTTCCAAAATACCTGCGACGGTATTTTCTACCGCTTCACCACCTTGGAGAGCGATCGTACTAGCATCACGAGCAACGGTTTCAGCTTCCCGCGCCGCCTCTGCGACTCGCTGAATCGAGTCGGTCATTACCTGTACAGAATTCAGCGTTACTGCTAACTCTTCTGCTTGACGCAAAGCATCACTAGATAAGGCTCTAGCAAAGGTTTCAGAGTTGGTTGCACCTTTTGTTACATCCTTCGCTGCCACTTTTACCTGTTGCACAATATCTCGCAGGTTTTGAATTGTCAGGTTAAAAGCATCGGCTACGGCTCCTAGTACGTCGGCTGTCACTTCAGCTTGGACTGTTAAATCGCCTCTAGCAGCTCCTTCCACATCATCCAAAAGGCGAATCACCTGACGTTGCAGGTTTTCCTTGGCTTCCTCTTGTTCATCAGCTTTCCGTTGGGCTTCACTTGTCGTTGTGAAAATTACCCGCGCCATTTCATTAAAGCCAGTGGATAAATGCCCCAATTCATCTTCAGAAAACACTGTGGCTTGAGCATTCAAATTTCCTTGGCGTACAGCTTCAAACTGAGCTTGCAGATCATTGGTTGTGCGCCGAATTTGTTTGAGTGCAAGATTTCCCATAAAGCCTGCGGTGGTAAAACCGGCAATTCCTGCTGCTAGGGACATTGCCCAACCTGTGTTTCGTACTGATTCACGTTGTTGGGCTGGCGAAAATGTGGTGGCGACAAAGCTAACTGTGGCTACAACTAGCGCTGAGACAATGCCCACACTTCCAGCAATCAACCATTGTTTCCGTTCTATGGAAGCATTTTCTAATGGTGCTAACCAGCCTTGCTCGACACTAACGTTGGGTTCTAGTTTCGAGACATCTGTTTGGCTAAAGACTGGAACTCCTTCATGGGAACCAGTCATCGAAAATAGTTCCTCTTCGCGATCAGCTGCATTGCTTCCCGAAGTATCCGTGCTTTGACGTACACTGCCACTAGTTTCTGCTGGAGCAGAATACATTGCTGCATCACCGAAGTTAGAATCTTCTTCGATCAGGTCAAACCCTGGAATGTTTCCTAAATCGTCAAATTCCTCAAAGTCATCTAAAAAGTCAATATTGCTCTTAGAATTTTCTCCATTAAGTATATTGTTTGAGTCTTCATAAGAACTTAAACCATCTGAGCCAAAGGCAGACTCAAATGCTTCCATATCAAAATTTTCATCATCAAAGCTATTTTTGCTGATGATTTCACTTGATTTCATCTGCTTTTCTTTCAGAGGAATATCGCTCTTAAAAGATGAATAATTATCAGATGATTCTGGTTGAAACTCTTGCTCTGCTTCTAAATCTTGTGACTTCAACCAATCATGTGCTTCGGTTTCAGGCAAATCATATCTACTATTGTTATTTGTAGTTGTTGAACTATTTATAGGTTCTTCTTCAACAACAATAAGTAAAGTCTCGTCTCCAAAATTAGATTTATTATATTCTAAATTCCCAATCCTAGACTCTGAAGACTTTGGCTCACTCAACAAATCAGAGAAATTATTTTCGCTACTACTAGTTTGTGAATTAAAAGATGAAGAGTTATTATTGTCAATAGCTGAATTTCCATGATCGCGATTTATCTCGTTCTCTGAAAACTGACTATTTACTAATGATTCCTCATAGCTCTCTTCTGAAATATCTTCCTGCCAAAAAGCAGGCAAATCTAATTCTGTTTTTTCCTCATAACTACTGCTATTTAAATTTTGTTCCTCTGATTCTTCATCCAAAGCAAAAGGGTCGTCACCAAAAGCTATAGAAGAATCTGATATTTTTCCCATTCCAATACTATCTTCTGTGGGGATGTCAAATGGACTATTTGAAGATAGTTCTGTAACCCCATCCACAGTTTCTTGATGCTCTCCAAAAAAGTTCAAATCAAGGTTATTACTGTCAAACTCCTCACTAGCGCCCAAATCTTCTAATTCTGGTTCGCTATATGCCAGTGGATCGGACATCTCTGAGGAATTTATCTGCTCTTGACTTCCTGATGTATCAATCTGTCCACCGAATGACTGTAAATATTGATTGATATTTTCAATTCCATTATTGGCAAAACCAATAATTTCTTGTTCGTTAGTCAAGCTTAATACCTGTTGATATTCTTCTTTTGCGACATCGTACTGTTGCAAAACATAGTAGATGTGACCCCTTAACAAATGAGTGTTGGGATCATTTGGTAGATTTTGCACCACTTGATCAACTAAAGTGGCGGCAACCTCATAATTCCTTTGAACATAGGCGGTCATCGCCTGTTGATATGTTGGTTCGTAATTATCAATACTTGCTGCCATTTCCTCCTCCAATTTCATCCTGCCCACCTAGCACTCCGTACAATTGCCATTTGATCGAGCAGTCGTAGACACTGATTATTTTTAGCACTTAGTAACCACTCTCCACGTAGAAAGGGAACCATAGTGTCTGGAACACCAGTTGGTGGCATAAGATTCTGGACATCCAACCAGTCCATACCACCGATTTCCTCTACTGCTAAACCCACTATTGTGTCTTGCTCCTCGATGGCAATCACCGAAATTTCCGCTCTATCCGTGTTTAATGCACTTGCTTCCCCCAGAAATTGACCCAAATCAGCCACCCAAATAACTCGACCTCGTAAATTTAGAGTACCCAAAAGTAAAGGAGAAGCATTAGGAATCGGGGTGATTCTATCAGGACTTAGTTCAATTACCTCCCGGATACCAGTTGCTTGTAATGCAAACTCCTGATGCGAGGGAATGTAAAATCTCAAATGTAACTCACCTTCAGGACTTTCCACTTGTAATTCTGGTCGGAAGTGGTCTTGACCGCTACCACTTAAAAAGTCCGGTTTGCTGACCATATTGCTTTTATCCTTATCCTCGCAGCAGTTGTTTGACTGTTCCTACCAACTCGGTTGGTTGAAACGGTTTGGCTATGTAGGCATCTGCACCCTGCTTCATACCCCAGTAGCGATCAAATTCTTCGCCTTTGGAAGAACACATCACCACCGGGACATTTTGGGTTTTGGGATCGGATTTTAACCGCCGACAAACTTCGTAGCCGTTCATCCGGGGCATGACAATATCTAACACCACTAAATCGGGAGGTGCTATTTGGATTGCCTCCAATGCTTCTAATCCATCGCTGGCATGGGTAACTGTTAGGCCAGTTGCTTTTAGGAGGTCTGTAATCATCTCCCTTTGCGCGATACTGTCTTCCACAATCAGAACTGTACTCATAAATGTCTATTTACCTCCTGATGTAGACGTTCCTATTTGGAACATTCCCTGATTCCTCCGCAATTATTAACTGTATAAATTAATTGTATGTTCTCACTATTTTCCTGGATATTGAGGTTTCACTGAGTTAGCTGACTCTGTGATAACATCTTTTAACTGATCTTTTAGTAGATCAACAAGTTATGTTTTCCCCCAGCCCTTACTCCCTATTCCCTAGTCCCCATTTTCATAGAATTCTATTTTGAGATATTTCTCTACAATCATGAGTAATTCAGTGTCTGTAAATGGTTTTGTTAAATAATCTGTTGCCCCGACCATACTAGCTTTGACTCGATCAATAAATCCATCTTTACCAGTAAGCATGATAATCGGTGTGAGCCGAAATGCTGTGGAATGTCGCAACATGGCGCAAACCTCGTACCCTTCCAATTCCAACATGGCTATATCGCACAAAATTAAATCGGGTTTGAGTTGAAAAACCAGACTCAGTGCTTCTAAGGGATTGGTGAGAGCGATCGCTTCATAGCCTTGTGGTTGTAAGATCGAATTTATAGTCTCACCGATGGCGATCGCATCGTCAATACATACTATCCGCCCCCTGTATTTTCCCTTCAATTCCCAGTTGTCATTGTGGGTATCTGGTTTAGTTGTGGCTGAATATACTAGTTGGAGCCAACTCTGTTGCACATAAGGATATATTGCCTTGGCAACTGTCAAAATATCTCGGTTGAGATAGCGAGCCAGTTGACGCAAGGATGTTTTACCATCAGCCCAATGTTGTAATTTCTCTACAGTTGCTTCTGGTAGCGATGATTGTAGCTGAACTTTGTCAGATAGCACTGGCAATTGTTCGGGAGACTGAATGTGCGGATAGAGTTCCTTCCACTCTTGCACCTGCTTCGTAATTTTTGTAACAAATGGAGCAATCTCGAAAGTGTTTAATTGTGGGGCAAGTGCCGCACCCTGATGGAAAATGAAGTTCCCTTGGTGTAAACTCAGCAGATCAAAGAGAGTTTCATGCACCAAGCCGTGAATGATACTACCAGCTATCTTGGGGTTGATAATATTCCGCTCCAAAAGTGCCCACAGATAGGCATACTCTGGTGAGTCGGTTGATGGTAGAGAGGCAATCTGTTTGTCGGTGAGTCGCATCTCGACTCGATAATGACGTAAATAATCGTTAATTCTGGATAAATTACTCTCACCTTCTCGGCAATAGATAATTTGACCATTGAGGAAAAAGACGAACCAAGACTGTTGTTTGGGGCGATAAATGTTTGCTCCCTCTCCACTCAGCTTGTTGTTATGGTGAGAGCTATGAGCTTCTACCCATAGTTGCCCAGTTCGCTGTCCCAACGCAATCAATTGCAGGATACTGCAAATATCAATTTCACTTAAATTTCCCTGCATTTACCTAAAAAGTACTCCTTGTAATGCCGTTAAATATTATTTTTGAATTGTGTCCTGCAATTTTTCCATTTTTAGAGCAGGTAGTTTAAGTATTGATTATGGAGTATTGGCAAGATTTTTACCCTTCTCCTTGTTGGCATTAGGGAATAGATTCAACTATAAACCTTAATCTTTTGTAATACACTTTGACAAAGCTAGTGTTAACACGGAAGTCATCATCACTGTCATCAGTACAAAATATAAAGGCGTGACCAAATCGCTTTTATAAATATCAAGGCGTAATATATTGCGTCTATAGTTTTGTCTGTCTTGTTTTCCTAAACATGGGTTCAGGGAGACAAGTTAACAGAATTATTTAAGGTATATCTCAAAACATGAACTTTAAGTGCATCAATAAAGGACTAACGGTGTGCTGTATTTAGCAGAAGTACAAAAACAGAAAGGTGGTTTACTCAGTGGCAGCGGCAAAACTGAATTGAAACTGCTAGCTTGTCAGCGAACTGACCAGAATTGGAGTACTGTGTCGGAAGAAGTGATTGCTGCTGAGGACGCAAGCAAATTAAATGATGGCGCTTTGGTACTGGTTGAACTGAATCCGAATCGTCAAGTGCAGCGAATTCAAGAAGCAGGGCGGCCACTAGTCAATATTTTGCAGAATTTTTCCCGCCAATTGGAGAAATTTAAGCTCAAGGAAGATGAAATCGATCAGTGGAAACAGTCGTTAACGTTTCAGGCGCAAGAGTTGAATCGCCGTGAAATGGACATGGAAGTCCGCTCTGAACAGTTGCAAAACATGGAAGAGGAGTTGCAACAACTAGAGCAGCAAAAACAAGAAGTTGACACATCCCGTCAGGAAATTGAACGGTTACAAACAGAAGTTGAACGCAACCGCCTAGAATTGGAAGGCGCTTGGGAACATTTGCGGGGTGAGCAGCGCCGTCTAGAGGAACATCAAGCAGATTTTAAACAAGGGACGGTTTTGGATGAAGAGCAAAGTCGGGTAATGAGTGAGTTACTCGATCGCTTATCTAGTCGCGTAGCTCCCACAGAAACAGTCAGGGAACACCTGCATCTGGCTTTTGAATTCGTGGAAAAGCAGCAAGCGACTCTAAACCCGCACTGGCAAAAACTAGAAGAACAAAAAACTGCGATCGCACAACAGCAAGAAGAAGTGGAGCGGTTGTCACAAACATTTAGCGATCGCCAAAATGCATTGCAAGAAGCACAAAATACTCTAGTTCAGCAAACAGCCCAGTTGCAAATCAATACAGCTGACCTGACTAGCAAGCAAGAGTATGCCCGGATAATCAAAGAGCAGTTACGAAACGCTGAAGAGTTATATCAACAAATTCACTCTATAGCTGCAACATCTAGTGATGTAGTTCTCGGCCAGCAAGCGAATGTGGAAGCTTTGGATAAAATGCCTTTAGAAGAACTACAAAAGATAGTCCAAGACTTGCAGCATAAACTGGAAATAGATGCTACCTTTGTTCACGATCAGGAACAAGAACTGGAATATAAACAAGAAGCTATAGAAGAACTGCAAAATAAATTAAGCCAAGCATCTGACCAGGATCACATCAATTTGGAACTGGAATTAACAGATGAAAAAGACCTCTATCAGATGCTAAACTCCAGTTTGGTGGGACAACGTCGCAATATGTTACAGCATCAGAAGTTTCTCAAGCAACACCAAGCTGTATTACTACGGCGACAAGGACATACTGTTGTTGAGGAACATGATGGTAATAAAGTCAATTTAGAACCAGTTCTGTTACAAATTGAAACCCAGCGACAACAGTATTCCCAAGAAATCCAAAAGCTAGAACGTGAAATCGATCAAATCCGTTCTGGTGTTGAGCTAAATCAGGGAATGATTGACAATCAAACCCACGATTTGGATGAAAAGCGCCAAGAACTAAAAGCGATCGAAGAAAATTTGCTTTCCCTGCGAAGAACAACTGCTGAATGTTGTGGTCGAGTGAATCTTTATCAAGAAGCACTACAACCAATTCAGGATTCTCTTGATGGCTTACGGCAAAAGCTGCAAGGAATTGCAGAATCTTTGGATAAATTCCAGGAAACTGGCGATCATCAAGTCCAAGCGATCGCCCAGTTGCGCCACACTCTCCAAGGTTTAATGCCTCAGCCAGAATTATTAGCGTCTTAATAAGTTAGGAGTGATGAATTAAAGATTAGACATCTCCGAAAAAGTAGAGACGTAGCAATGCTACGTCTCTACAAGGTTTCTGGGTAATGCATATTTAATTTCTGGAGATGTCTATTTTTAACTCCTAACTATTTTAAATAAATCCAGTCTCCTTCTACTTGAGCGATCGCACCACCAGGAAATGGATCGGTTTGCGAACGGTTTGGCGCTGTAATTAAAGCCGTTAATTTCTCAATGTGTTCAAAACTCGCTGCATCAGTAAGTATTTGCTGCAACACCTGACGCATCACACGACGTTGCAGTGCCAATGGTGCTTTCTGTAATACCCGACGATTTAACCGTAAGGGAAGAAGAGGAATAAGGGAATCTTCTTCATCCCCTATACCCAAAGCCTTTTCCCGCAATTGCTGGGCAACTTTTTCGAGATATTCTACTTCTGCTTGGAGAAGTTCTGCTGTTTGAGCTAAGGCTGATTCTACTTGGGGATTGAAATTTTCCCGTAAATATGGTATCAACTCTTGGCGAATGCGGTTGCGAGCATATTGCAAATCTTGATTAGTGGAATCTTCCCAAATTGGCAATTTAAACTCTTGACAAAATTGCTCTGTTTGTATTCGAGTGACTTCTAAAAGTGGGCGTACTAGCATAATGCCTGTAGTCAGAGGGCGTTGCCAAGTCAGGGCTTGTAAACCATCAGCACCAGTACCCCGAATTAAGTTGTAGAGGAGAGTTTCGGCGCGATCGCTGGCGGTGTGTCCTGTAACTATATACTGATAATTGTTCGACTGAGCGATCGCACTTAAAGCTTGATAGCGCCAATCGCGTGCAGCAGCCTCACTATTTATAGGTTCGTTCGCCGTTTCTAAATAAAAAGATATACCCCAAGTTTCAGCTAGGTTTTCAACGTGATGAGCATTAGCTTGAGAGTCAGAACGCCAACGATGGTCGCAGTGAGCAATACCTAAATACCATCCCCATTTGGATTGTAAATCTAAAAGTAATTTTATTAAACACAAAGAATCTTGTCCGCCGGAGACAGCGATTAATAGTCGCTGGTTGCGCTCAAACAAGTGGCGCGATCGGATGGTGCGATGTATTTTTGCGTGTAGAGGAGTCCATACCATTTTGGATTTTTTAGCGCCGACGGACACAGATAATTGTCTCTTATATCACGTGCATCGACAATTACGATTTGGGTATTAATTTTCACCTTCCTTGAGTTGCTGACGAAGGTCATCGAGCGGAGAACTTTCTGGATTGATATCTAAGCGATTATTTTCTTGTTTTTCTTCAATTTCAGTTTCATCAGGGCAAAATTCTAGGCGGACTCTAATTTTACCTCTCCGCCATTGTTGACCAGGTATTAAAACATAACATTCAAATCCTTCGTCAAAGACTCTTGAACCTGATGAGGTACAGTGCTTTTCCCAAATTTTTTTTACTTCCTTTAAAAGCTGAAAGACTATTTGAGTGCGGGGTAAATTTTCAAACGCTTCTTGGTGAAAATGCACAACATCTTTTTCAGGATTTAGAGGTTCCCATTCATCATTCATAAATCTTGCTCCTGTAACTAAATCTATAGTTCCCAAGAGAGACAAATTAATTATAAATCCTCATAGTTTTGGGATTTGGCTTGCAGCTACAACTTCTTTAAGAGCTAGTTCTAGTTCGGGGAAATTCGTAGAGATAATTCGGTCATTGCGCGTAAATTTTTGGACTTAGTATCGGTTTTCAAGCAATAGTTAGTTTTTTAACTGGAGTCTGAACCATATTGTTCATCTTCTAAAAAAGGACTTATAACTATTTGTAATTGATAATTAAATTATCAATTACAACAAATAATTTTATTTTTCTACTTGTTTGAGCTTTTGAAAAATCTCATCAAGCGGGGACTCAGATTCATCAGGACAAAATTCTAAAGCAAGTCTAACTTTTCCTTTTTTCCATCCCTGAGTACTAAATTGCAAAACTTCACAATTTAATCCTTGGGTATACAAATTTACTTCGTCTGTTTCTTCCGCTCCAATATATTCCTTAATTGCGGTAATCAAATCACGGACTTTAAAAGTTTTAGCAATATTTAATTTATTAAAGGTGTCTGGTTCTATAGACACAACTTCATCGTGATTAAGTCTCTCAAATCCATCTTCCATAAAAATGTCCTATCACTAAATCTATATTTTCCAGTGATATAACAGTTCATCCGAAATAATTCCCAAGAGATAATAGTAAATTTAAATCTCCTCCTTTCTCCCTCTCCGTTGCTGGAGAGGGTTAGGGGTGAGGTTATTAAAAAAACCAGCCGTAAGAATGCAAACCTTTACCCAAAAGATTCACACCGAGATAGCAAATCCAAACAACAACAAAGCCAGTGGCAGCTAAAATTGCGGGACGGCGGCCTTGCCAACCGCGAGTGATTCGGGCGTGGAGATAGGCGGCGAACACCAACCAGGTGATTAATGCCCAAGTTTCTTTAGGGTCCCAACTCCAGTAAGAACCCCAAGCTTCATTAGCCCAAACGCCACCGGCAATAATGCCAATTGTCAATAAGGGAAATCCGAGTCCGATGATGCGATAGCTGATGTTATCGAGGGTTTCGGCAAGGCTAAGGCGCTGAGGTGAAAGAGGTTCGGCTGATGCTACGGTTTGAGGTTCAGAAGTAGTTACTAAATTCAAAACGGCTGTGTTAGCGTTACCGTTGCCGTTGCTACTACTTTCAAAACGAGCAAAGCCGTTATTTTCAGCAGAAGGGGCTGGTGGTTGAGAAATTAGTTCAGCTGCTTTGTGCAAGCGGTAGCCGTTGCTGCGATAGCCACCAGTACCGACAGAACTACCTTGTAGTTGGATGTTTTGACCGCGAGTGACAATCAGAAAAGCGATCGCTAACAACGCACCCACCATCAAAGCAGAATAACTCAACATCATGACGCTGACATGCATCATCAGCCAATTTGACTTCAAGGCAGGTACTAGGGGTTCTGACGCTTGCATCTGGGATGGTAATGTCATCGTCGCAAAAGCAGCAATCAACATCGCCACCGGAGCTGTAACAACTCCTACTAAGCGGCTACGGCTACTACTTTCAGCAATTAGATGGACAGTGGTAATTCCCCAAGTTAAGAAAAACAGGGATTCATAGAGATTACTTAGGGGAAAGTAACCAGCTTCTATCCATCTTGCCCCTAGTAGAGTCGCCATGCACAAATTAGCGATCGCCATCCCAGCTGTCCCCAAAGCGGCTAGATAAGGCAGATTCGGAAAAGCCGCTCCTCCCCAATACACCAGCATTGTTAGGAATAATATGGCAAAGGAGGCATTGTCCAGCCAGTTCTGGAGTACAACCAGATTCATAAAGTGTTCTCTCCGTGGATGATTTAAAATATGGATTCTGACTGTTCTGATCCTATATGTTTACAGGGTTATGGGATAGGGGAATTGGAAATTGGGAATTGGGCATTGGGGAAAGACTTGTTTCAAGTTCTCACCCCTTGTCCCCTTGTCCCCTTGTCCCCCTGCCTCCTGCCCCCTGCTCTCTTATCTAGAAGAGTTGCTATTATTGCTTTCTGGGCTAGGCAAGGGAGTCGTATTACTAACTTTTTTGAGTGCTATAAAAATGTCGTAGAGGTTACTACGACTGTCGCTGACAGCAGATGTCATCCCAATTGAGCGTGTTGCAGCTAGCAAAGTTTGTTGATTGGGAATTAGAGTTGGCAAAGGGAAATTGTTCACAGTTCGTTCCACATCCAGAAAAAATTGACCATTTGTTGGATTTGGTTCTGTAGGAACTGTTTGTTGGAATGGGATCGTGCTAGCTAGTGTGTTGTTGGGCTTGGGAACAATTTTATCAGTGATGGGAGCGCCCACTACTAAAAAGGCGACATCTCCATCTAACCAACCGTGGGTGGCAGTTAAAGTACCATAAGGTGAAACCCAGTTGACAACAGGTTGCCCTGCAACTTTTGCAGGTTGCACTTGGAACTGGTATTGATTTCTCATCACATCATCCAATTGTTTTATGGATGCTTCGGCTGAATTGCGTAGGCTTTGCCCGCCGGCATTGCTGGCCTGTACCATGAACACCAAACCCGCACGAAAATCGTTTGGTGAACCTTCTTTGGGAGTATTAGGAATCACTGATAAGGAAAACTCGCCTTTCATCCAACTGAGCAAATCCTTATCTAAATCTAGAGTGGTAAGAGATTTTATCCCACCTTTGAGTTGTTCTGGTGCGATCGGTGAGAGGGGATTTCCTTGAGATGTTAAAATGTAATCTCCCCATAACCTTTGTAAGTTTCCTCCCGAAAGCATCATTAAGGTTTCTGCTGGTACGCGACTTTGCATTTTCCCAGCTTTATTTTCCACTGCCAGCACACGTTGACTATTAGGATTTAACCAAGAAACGCCCTTGAAGCGGATTCCTTCTGCCTCTAAAGTCATTGTCCCTGCTAAACCTTGGTTATTTTGCAGTTGAGCTAAAACTTGAGCGGGTAAAGGGCGGTTTGGAGAAGCTGCGGCTATTTTAGCTGCTGTTGGCACATTGACGTAAAACTGGCCAAAGCGTTGGTAATTGGCAATTTTAGGAAAATTCTCCGCAAAGCCCCCTATTGTTGCTAGGGATGTTTGATTTTTGTAGGCATCGATCGCTCGTTCTGTGGCTTTAGGACTATCAGTTATGACTAAAAAACGCCCATCTATTAATGCTGCTGATAAGTTTTCCCCTGTCTGTCCCTCACTTTGTTTGATGGCGATCCCTTGATAAATACGGTCAATCCATTTGCCTTGTTTAAGGGTTTTGGGTTGTGCCAAAATGTTTTTGGCGATTTCTGGATTTTTTACTGGTAATACCATTACCATCGACTGCTGATCGCTGGCAGCATCTTCATTAGTGGTAACTGGTTTGGGTACAGCTTTGCTTGCTGTTGCTGGGGCAAGAATTGCGATTGTAACGTCATTGCCTACCCAAGGGGCGATATCTTTCTGGAAGTCGTAACCATTATTAGTCAGAAAGCGATCGCGCAATTCTACTAAATTTCTGTCCAGTTCTGCTTGGGTTTCTCTTGTCCCAAACTCCCGCAATTTCTGCCATTGCTGGGGATCTGTTGTCAGAGAAACCGCAAACAGTGCATCACCAGGAATAATATTTGCACCTACGAGCAAATCACTGGAAGATATTTGTCTCTGGCTTAACAACCAGTATGCGACACTCCCTGCACCAATTAATAGCCCAGCAGCTGAGAGCGTCAGCACCAGAGAGGGTTTCTTATTTTTCTTCATTGGAACAGACACAAGAGGCGGTGCCATCGAAACCTATACCTTATACTTGCAAACTTATTACTTGCTTGATTAGTTAAGTACACCAACTGGTTTAACCATTCTTTAGGACAGCCAATTAGATTAAATTTTCCACCCTAAATGTTGATGATACTTCGGTAATCAATCTTCCCTAGTCTTTCAAAAGCCGTGTTTTTGATTCAGTTACCATTTTTAACACGCTTTGTTGAATTTCGTAGGATGTTTCGCTAAGATTAATGCCTCATTCGGAAGATTTCCGCAAGTAAATCTGTGATTCCAAGCAATTAAAGAATATAACTAACTGGACAAAGCTGCAAGTTAATTTAAGCTATTTGGCTTTGCTCGGTAGCGATCGCCTACGATGGGTGGATACGCCATCGCACTACATAATGACTGCAATATTTTTTGGGACAACCTATAATTGCAACTCAAATCCAGGTAATATATCCTCTCCAGAAACAATCGCCGGCATTTGCACAACTTCTACAGCTTTCAAAAGTCGGTAAATTTCAACTTGACGATCTTGAGGATTAATCAGCCAACCCAAACGCAGACCATTTTTGATATATTCCTGCATTTTCTCTTGAATCTGTGACAGTCGGTCTGTCTCCGATCGCAGTTCAATCACAAAGTCGGGTACAAGTGGCGGAAATTTTTTTCGTTGTTCTGGTGTTAAAGCTTCCCAGCGCTCCAATTTTACCCAAGCAGCATCAGGAGAACGTTTTGCACCATTTGGAAGTATAAAGATAGTTGAAGAACTAAAAACTTTCCCTAATTTAGCTTGACGATTCCAATTATTTAAGTCTGTAATTAAATCTGCTTCTTGATTTCCGCTTTCTCCTCCGACTGGTGGCATAATTATTAATTCTCCGGCTGCATTCATCTCTAGGCTTAAATCACGATTGGCAACACACAATTGATAAAATTGCTCATCGCTTAAATGAGCAATCGGTTCTAGATTTAGCACAACAGTATTCATTAAATCTTTCCTCGTGTCTTTGTTGCTAACATCAGTAGGAAATTCTTGCTTGTTGGAAAATCTCTTGAGGTGTAATTTGTAACCCTTCAAATAAGGAATCTTCTAAACTCTCAGTACCACGTTTGGTTTGAGGGAGAATATCAGGATAAAAAATAGTAATAGTTTTTGCTCTAGAATCAATAATCCAAACTCGTTGAACTTTAGCTTTTAGATAATCAGTGGCTTTTTCGGTCATTTCTCCGAAAGTTTGACCAGGGGAGATAATTTCAATGACTAATTCGGGTGCAACAGGACAAGCCTCATCTTGCAACCAATCAGCAGAAAGACGGTTATAAGAAAGATAAGTCAAATCTGCTACAGGAACCCAGTCTTGTTGATTTCGTTTTAGCTTAATTGCCCATTCAATTACAACCCGCCCTTTTCCTTGCGCCCATGCAGACAATAGTATAAATAATGCACCTGTTATAGAACTATGAAAAAATTTTGGTGCCATTTCATCATTTTGGAATTTAGGAACAGCTTTTCCATCAATGAATTCGTAGGTGATATCTCCTTCGGGAAGTGCAAGAAATTCTTCGAGGGTGAGTTGGGTTTTAAGTTGAATCATGGTTGATCTTGGGGAATTTACTACCAGATGCGATCGCTACAATATTCAACCTTCCTTTGATAACCTCATTGTATTGCTCAATAGCGATCGCAGGCTTTTTACCGATTTTGGGAATTCAATTGCATCGCTCCCAAATATTTAGTTAAATAAGGCGAAAAAACTTCATAAATTAAAGTTAGTGGCTGTCCATGATGCCAAAACAAGTAGTGGCGACCCCAAAAAGGCCCAGTTACGTCAAAACCAGACTCTAGCGCCGATGAGTCACCATAGTAAATCCCTCGAACATCCCGATATAACTCTGTGCGGAGACGAGCTAAACTTGCCCAAATTGGTAATGAACGATTTTGCAAATACTCATCTACATGGCTGGCTTCCCACCACGAGGTAGCATAAGCTAATCGTTGACCAGAAGCAGTCCGCAGCCACACTTGTCGCCGTAGTCGAGGCCCTGGAACAGCTTGGATTAAATCAGGTGCAGCATCCAAATCCATGCCAATAAATGACATATCAATGACATCTACTTCTACAGGCTCGCCTGTAAGCAATTCTAGGTGACGTGTTGGAGAGCCGTCACCTAAAAGCATGAGCTGCCAAGCAGGTGCTAGCTGAGTGTGAGGTAAACTTTTTTGAATTACTTCCTCCCCTCCTTGCCAAATCGGAGTGAGGCGATGCCAAGCTGCTGGCTGTGTTAAGTTGTTTGTAGGCGTAAAAGTAATACTCAATGCTTTTTACAAAACTTCACGTATCTCTATAAAAGCATAAAAAACCAGAGCTATACCAAGATTTAAGGGTCAACAGTCTCAGGTCTATTGACCATTGACTACTGACCCTTGACTAATCAACAAAATATGCGGATGGTGAGACTCGAACTCGCAAGGGCATAGCCCACACGCACCTCAAGCGTGCGCGTATACCAATTCCGCCACATCCGCACGGCTTGTCTAAAGATAGACTATAGCATAAGAAAATAATTATAGTAAGGTGATATCTAAAGTTATATTTCTCAAAAATATAAATTTCTTCAAGGCGGTATCAGACTGACAGAAATTTGGCATCTGCACAAGTGATATTAAAAAGGGTAGAGCGACTGTGGGAGAAACGGTGCGATGGCGTATCGCAAAAACCCAGTTTGGTAAGCTAGCCAAGACTTACAGCAGCAATGTTGTTAGTGTAGTAAAACCCGTAGAGGCAGCAAGCCTGCAATATGCGAGTTTGCTTAGAGTCAGGGTGGCGAATCTCCTGTGATAATTTGAAATAATGCGGAAGCGTCGTTTCAAGTTGGATCAGAGAAAATGTGAATCTACTGGTAATGATATCGAAACTAAAAAATGAAGTTTGACAAAATATTAATTGCCAATCGGGGAGAAATCGCCCTTCGCATTCTCCGCGCCTGTGAAGAAATGGGAATTGCGACAGTTGCGGTTCACTCCACCGTTGACCGGAATGCTCTTCACGTCCAACTTGCTGATGAAGCGGTTTGCATTGGCGAACCAGCTAGCAGTAAAAGTTATTTGAATATTCCCAATATTATTGCTGCCGCATTGACGCGCAATGCGACTGCTATTCACCCAGGTTATGGCTTTTTGGCAGAAAATGCCCGGTTTGCGGAAATCTGTGCCGATCATCATATTGCTTTTATCGGCCCAACTCCAGAAGCTATCAAGCTGATGGGCGATAAATCCACTGCCAAAGAAACCATGCAAAAAGCTGGAGTCCCCACAGTACCAGGTAGTGAGGGGTTAGTAGAATCCGAGGAAGAAGGATTAAAATTCGCCAAGGAAATCGGCTATCCAGTGATGATTAAAGCCACAGCTGGTGGTGGTGGGCGAGGTATGCGCCTAGTTCGTTCTGAAGATGAATTTGTCAAACTTTTCTTGGCAGCGCAAGGGGAAGCAGGAGCAGCTTTTGGGAATTCTGGCGTTTACATCGAAAAATTTATTGAACGTCCCCGCCACATCGAATTTCAAATTTTGGCGGATAACTACGGTAATGTCATCCACTTGGGTGAACGGGATTGCTCAATTCAGCGCCGGAACCAAAAGTTACTAGAAGAGGCCCCAAGTCCGGCTCTCGACCAAGACCTGCGTGAGAAAATGGGACAAGCTGCTGTCAAAGCTGCCCAATTTATTAATTACAGTGGGGCAGGTACTATTGAGTTTCTCTTGGATAGATCCGGTAAATTCTACTTTATGGAAATGAACACCCGGATTCAAGTAGAACATCCTGTAACAGAGATGGTTACTGGAATAGACTTGGTTGCCGAACAAATTCGAATTGCCCAAGGAGAAAGACTCAAGCTTTCCCAAGAGCAAGTAGTTTTGCGGGGTCATTCCATTGAGTGCCGAATCAACGCTGAAGACCCAGATCATGACTTTCGTCCTTCTCCTGGACGGATTAGCGGCTATCTCCCCCCTGGAGGCCCTGGTGTTAGGATTGATTCTCACGTTTACACCGATTACCAAATCCCGCCTTACTACGATTCTTTAATCGGCAAGTTAATTGTTTGGGCCCCAGACCGACCCACTGCTATTAACCGTATGAAACGCGCACTCCGGGAATGTGCCATTACTGGACTGCCTACCACTATTGGGTTTCATCAAAAAATCATGGAAACTCCACAATTTTTGCAGGGTAATGTCTATACAAATTTTGTCCAGGAGATGAACGGGTAAGGGACTGGGGATTGGGAAGAGGGCAGGGGAGCAGGGGGACAAGGGGACAAGGTGACAAGGGGTGAGAACTTGAAACAAGTCTTTCCCCTTGTCCCCAATTCTCCTTGTCCCCAATTCCCAATTCCCAATTCCCAATTCCCAATTCCCAATTCCCTAATTCGCACGAGATATCATAGTCAGCAATCCTTGCTGACCTAGTAATATTTCTCGTAGCAGGCTGAAGATACCAACCCAAATAATAGGTGTAATGTCCACTCCGCCTATAGGTTGTACCAGTTTTCGCAATGGCACTAAAAATGGTTCGGTAGGCCAAGCTATTAAGTTAAAGGGCAAACGATTCAGATTCACTTGCGGATACCAAGTGAGAATGATCCGAAATATAAATAAAAATGTCATCACCCCTAACACAGGGCCAAGAATCCAAGCAGTCAGGTCAACACCAGTCATCGGTTTAAGGTACTATCTATCTGTAAAGAAAGAAAACTCCGGCGAACGGCAAGCCGCGCTTCGCGTAGGCGTAGCCCGTCGTAGACATCGCCACAAAAACTTTAAGCTTTGTAAAGCACTCTCATCATCATTTTAACCAAATGCTGTGACTTTCTTCTGGAATAAAAAAGTAAACTCGCTTACAGCAGTTACCAAGTTTAGCAGTTCCGAGTTAGAGGCTTCTCAAGAAAGTAATACACTATTAAAATTAGGATGAAGTGTGTAAAAAAAGGTTTAGAAGTATGACGCCTTCTTTAGCAAATTTTCTTTGGAGCCTGCTATGGGGTACTGCAATTGTTGTGATTCCCGTTACAGTTGGTCTAATTTTCATTAGCCAAAAAGATAAAATTCAGCGTTCATAATGCTTATGAGAGTTAATTTAACTCTCACAACCAATTGTCTGTCAGCTATTTATAATTGCATTACAAGCAGCAGTATTTGCCGCTAGAAGCAGTTGTAGCTAACAGACACAGGGTTTTTTAATTTTTCGGTGAACAGCTTCAGAGCTTCTTTGCCAGAGGCTTTGAAGCTTCAATATTTATCGTGCCTAATTACAGTAGTGATTTTAATTGTGACTCGCTAACATAGATTTGATATTGGGAAAACAGCAATGATAAATTTTGGGCTGAACTCAGCCAGTTTTCTGGCTCAGGTAAATTTTGGGGCAAATTCAGCCAGTATTCTAGGAATTTTCCTGGCTGTGGCTGGGGCAGCACTGTATTTTCTCCGCACTGTGCGTCCAGAATTGTCACGGGATCAAGATATCTTTTTTGCGGCAGTCGGGCTACTCTGCGGCTTTATTCTCGTGTTTCAAGGATGGCGGCTAGACCCGATTCTGCAATTTGGTCAACTGCTTTTAGTTGGCACAACTGTATTTTTTGCAGTTGAAAGTATTCGTCTGCGGAGTATAGCTACCCAGCAAGCAAAGCGTAACACTCCGATTGTGGATGAAGACCGACCGGTTAGCGATCGCTATTCGTACAACGATCGCAGAAAGTATCAAGCTGAAATGGATGCAGACTTAGATCCATTGCCTTATGAAGACGAGGAAGAACGCCCCCCGCGTCGCCGGATTCAGGGTAGCAGGGATGAAATTTCCACTCGTGATAACTATTACGAGGAGCAACCCCCCCGTCGTTCTGAACGCCGCAACAGCAGCAGTAGTGAAAGACAGGCTCCAACTGATAGAACGCGGCGACGGACTTCTGGCCGTCCTGTGAATCGCCCTTCTGAAACCTCTGAAGATGAAAATTGGGGTTCATCTAGGCAAATTGATGATTGGGAAAGTTCGGGAGGGGAAGTCAAAAAACCTTCTCGCCGTAATAATAACGGTTCTCAACGCCCAGAAAGCCGGGAAGATGATGTTGCTCCTAGACCAAGAAGGCGTCGTCCATCCACAGACTCAGCTTCTCGAAGACCGCGCGAAGATGATGAGGCGATCCCAACTGATTATGTACCGTACAACCCGATTGAAAAGCCAAATCAGGGGCCAGATAATTCGACTGATTTTGATGACGATGTTTAAAACAGTTGGCGTGGAAATAGGTTTAAAGGCAACGGAAAACAGTTGAGGTGGAAAAATTTACGCCTACATTTTGGCTCCAAAGACCAATTCATTGGAGCCTGGTTTTTGGTTTAACAAGTTTGCTTGCATCTTGTGGTTCTAACAATATTCCCATAGGGCCTACTTCCCTCAACAGTCGCTACACCGAGGAGCAGCCTGCTTTGAGTGGAAATGGGCGCTTTTTAGCGTTTGTATCTAATCGGAATGGTAATCAACAGCTATTAGTTTTCGATTTGGAGAGGCAACAGTTTATTGGCACACCGGGTATAAACCGAGCAGAGACAATCGCTGAAAGTCCTAGCTTGAGCTACACCGGGCGTTATATTGCTTATCTTACTAGTGACCAAGGTAGACCCGTAGTGGCGCTTTACGATCGCGCTACGCAACAGTCGCAAATCGTTACACCAACATATCGCGGCTGGATCAGAAAACCGAATATTAGCCCAGATGGACGTTATGTTGTCTTTGAAACCGCTAGCCGTGGTCAGTGGGATATTGAAGTCTTAGACCGAGGGCCAAATATTGAGTTAGATATTCCCAACGGTGCAACCGTAGGTTCACCTCCGTAGAAGAGAGGGAGCAGGGGAGCAGGGAGCAGGGAGATGAGGGAGAATAATTAATGCCTGTACAATGCCCAATGCCCCATGCCCAATATATGAAACGTATTTTTTTTATACCTGTATTTTTCTGCTTAAGTTTATTAACTGGGTGTTTTGGCTACCCTCGCCTTTTGAGTTATCCCTTTGATCCGGGGGGTCGGAGTCTCAATAGTTTAGCCTCAGAATTAAACCCCCAAATTTCTGGGAGATACATTGTTTTTATTACTGACCGACGCGGTAGCCAAGATGTTTATATGTTTGATACGGTGACTCGTGATTTGGTTGATTTGTCAGGTTTAAATTCCTTTGATGCGATCGCAAATCATCCTAGCGTTTCACAAGATGGTCGTTATATTGTGTTTGCGGCTAGCCGCCAGGGGCGATCGGCTATTTTTCTCTACGAGCGAGAAACACGCCAATCACGAAATTTAACTAGTAACCTACAAGCTGAAGTCCGCAACCCTACAATTAGCGCTGATGGTAGCAGGATTGCTTTTGAGTCCAGTAACAACGGGCAGTGGGATGTTTTAGTATATGACCGTTATGGGCGACCGTTGAATATACCTCAAGAACCGCGTTGAAGAATTGGGAGTGGGGGCTGGGAAGAGGGCAGGGGAGCAGGGAGCAGGGGAGACAAGGTGACAAGGGGTGAGAACTTGAAACAAGTCTTTCCCCTTGTCCCCAAGTCCTCTTCCCAATTCCCTATTCCCTATTCCCTTCAACTTGTTGCACAGATTCAATGAGCGATCGCACTTGTTGCGTCCCTTCAGAAGGTTCAAAGGATAGGGGAAACTTACCTCGGAGGAGCATCCGAAAACCGAGGGGTGCAAGACTGAGTAATCCTCTTAAATCTTTAAAGTAATTACCGACTACTTGTAAACCAAATTGACGTTCATCAATCCAACCACCTTCTTTAACTAAATCTATCAAAACTTTCCGGTGACGAATTGAGCGACTATCGCTGGCTTCTTTGTGCGTAAGAATTTCTTGTTTAACTTTGGTGATTTGTTCTAATGGTGCAACTTCCATTGGACAAACTGAATCGCAGTATAAACAACGGGTACAACCCCATACGCCTTTAGTACCTTCGTTGTACATTTCTAAACGATTTTCGGTATCGCTATCGCGAGAATCCGCTACCATCCGGTAAGCCTTGGCAAGAGCATGAGGGCCAACAAAGTCTGGATTAACTTCACGGGCGTTGCATTCTGAGTAACAAGCACCGCACATAATACAGTTACCAGTTTGATCGAGACGCGATCGCTCTTGTGGTGTTTGCAAAAACTCTCTTTCTGGTACTTGTCGTGCTGCTGTACTCACATAAGGAGCAACTGCCTCCAAATTATTCCAGAAACTGCTCATATCTACAACCAAATCTTTAATCACGGGCATATTGCCAAGAGGTGCGATCGTGATTTCAGGAATGACATTTACTTTATTTTGGGATGATGGTATTTGTTGTAATCTAGCAAGTTCACTGCCAACATTTTCCTTACAAGCTAAAGCCGAACGCCCATTAATTCGCATAGCACAGCTACCACAAATGGTATTACGGCAATTTTTGCGAAATGCCAACGTTCCATCTTGCTCCCACTTAATATGATTGAGGCAATCCAGGATTGTATTACCTGGTTCTGCCTCTACAAGATAGGTTTGCACAATAGGGGAGGAATTTTGTTGCTGTCGAATGACCTTAAAAATAACTTCCATGACTACTAACCAAAATTTTAAAATTGCTTCACCAGCCTTAACAATCATGAGTCAAGGCTGGTAGTTACGAAAAGTGAGCTATACTTTTTTTGCCCTCAATTCAAAGCCTGGTGTTAATAAGCTGACGATTAAAGGGAAACTGATTCTAGTTTAAGGATAACCATTAAAATTTTACTTTTAGCAGCGCTGTAGGCAAAATTTGTGTCAAATTCTGAGATAAAACGCCAAAAATGTAATGGTCGCTTGACATTGAATTTAGTCGTTTGAGAATGTAAAGGAAAGAGGTTTACTTAGAAAGGGACTCAGGTTTATCTTTGGTCTAGCGATCGTATCCAAGGTAAATGCAGTTACCGTTAGCAACAGGTCTTCATATCAACTTGAGTCAAGCAATCCTAGCTGGAAAATTCCGCCTTCGCTAACGCTTGACAGAATTTTTTGATTATATAGAAGTGTAAAAGCACATCTTCAATATATAGTAGTGGCAATTAAGTGCTAGGCGTATGTTAAGAGATTTATTCTTCCCATAGACAGACGTAGAAAATCCTCTGACCGCTTTTGAGCTTACGGTAATAAACCGAGGAAAAATCCTTACCACTTTCAAATAAAAGTCTCGCGCATCGAAGAATCCCGGATAGGCGAGACTTTGAGATTTTTGCAGCCTCTCAATCAAGAAAATCTTGAATTTAACTAATTGGTCAAAACTGCTCATCTAAATTAGATAAATTTTTATAATGCAATAAAGGGTTAGGAAAATCGTCACGGCTTTTTCCAACCTTTAAGTCCAGAAATTTAAATAAAAATTTACCAGCAACTTTAATTCAAAATTAAACAACTATTTTGCTATTATTAGTCCATGCTAGTATTTAATATAAAATTACGAACTCACAAAACCAGAATCAATAGCCGTATCAGCGCGGCTACTACTGCTTTGTTGATTCGTAATGTAGAGACAAGAAAATTCGCGTCTCTACTGGCAGGACAAAGGGCATAAGCCCGTAGGACTCTATTGAAATACTATGCTGTCCTAAGCTTGAGAGGATGAGTAGAGAAAACTCTACCTACTCATTAGCGAGAAGGGCAAGCACTGAAAGTGAAAAACCTGCGATTTATTGGGTCTACGACTTATTTGGAGTAGAGCCAACCCCATTTGTAAAGGTGGCTGAAAGTTACACCGCTACAGTAGCGCCAAAAGAGAAAATAATTTCATTTCTGATGGCGAATAATGGTTAAAAGTGCCGTGAAATCAGCAAAATTAATTTCTATGGCAACTATGACCTCTAATTGGTTGTAGACAACCATAATATGAAGTGCTTTTGTCTCCTATCGGCAGTGATTCACCCGTAACACTAGAGTCCTAAGTAGCTCTATGCACATGCTAAAAAGCCAAATGCTGGCATGAGACTACATCATTTATCAGCTTGGAGAGAGTAAGGAAAATTTGAGCATAATGACTGAAACTGCAACCGCGCCATTAACTGGAAAAGCACTACTTGCGAAAGTAAAAGAACTTTCCACTTTGCCACGCCGAGAAAGAGCTAAACAGTGCGGCTATTACACTGTTACTAAGAATAACCAGGTTCGTGTTAATCTCACCGATTTTTATGACGCTTTGCTATCGGCTAGAGGAATTCCTCTAAGTCCAGAAGCACCTAAAGATGGTCGTGGTCGTGAACCGACATATCGGGTTAGTGTCCATCAAAATGGTCAGATTGTGATTGGTGCCACATATACCAAAGCAATGGGCTTAAAGTCTGGAGATGAGTTTGAAATTAGGTTGGGATACAAGCATATTCACTTGATTCAACTTGGTGAAAGTGATAAAAAACTGACCTCACCAGATATAGACTCCGACGAATCGGACGAAGATTTGGAAGACGAAGAGTAAATTTGCTGATGGTAAGGATAAGTATCAGGTATGATAACTTGTCCTTACCTCAATAGCAAACTGGTAACTCTATTGAAAAATTTTGTTCCAGATAAAAAATACGATTAGACCCCTTGCAGAATTTGCCAAATTTAGTAGATTCTTGATAAATCAGCAAGAAATCTATAGTGCAAGAAGTCTATCGTGTTTTTTTTGATAACTTTTTTTGAGCCTTCGGTCAACGCCTTACTAGCATTTATGCAAAATGCACCAGCACTAGTTATAGTAATGGCATTTTTTGCTTGCTGGATAGTTTGTTGGTTGCCAGTCGCAGCAGTATCAGCAATATTGCTCAATTGGCAACCCCCTAAACCTTTGCAGCCACAGCAAAAGATGCCATTATTGCTGTCACTTTACCTATTAGCTCCCCTGATTCTGTGGGGAGTTAGTTGGCTTACCAATAAATCTTTTTCGGATTACGGCTTTGTTGGGAATCTTTCAAATTTTGGTTCTTTAGCATTAGGTTTCGGTTTGGGAGTGGTAAGCCTAGGGATTGTATTTAGTGGGCAATTCGGATTAGGTTGGTGTTCTTTTGAAAAAAAGAATTTCAAGTTACTATTACCCATCTTGCTACCGATTTTCTTGATAGCATTATTAGTCGGTGGGATAGAAGAGTTAGTTTTTCGGGGTTTTCTGTTCACTGAATTAGTACAGGATTATCCAGTTTGGGTAGCAGCAGCAATTTCTAGCTTGATTTTTGCCTTGCTACATCTAGTTTGGGAGCAACGTGAAACTGCACCACAACTCCCTGGATTGTGGCTGATGGGAATGGTGTTGGTGTTGGCACGTTTTGCCGATCGCAACAATTTGGGTTTAGCTTGGGGACTACATGCGGGATGGGTATGGGCGATCGCAACTCTAGATACAGCAGAATTAATTACTTACACAGGTAAAGCCTCTGACTGGTTAACAGGTAAGAATAAAAAACCCCTAGCGGGTTTGGCGGGAATTATTTGTGTACTGGGAACTGGAATAAGTATTTGGCTTTTCTCTAGGTATTTTTAATTTGGTGTTAAATGTCTTATGGGGCTTGGTTAAGTCATGCACAATTTAGTCTGTCAAGGAATAATTGACGAGTACATTCTCTCTTAGGACGACGATTTATCTACATCTCTCTAACGTATCAGTCTTTTAGACGTGATAAATCGCGTCTCTATATGCAATACCATTGCCAAAATAAGAGTATGAAGAGGTAGGGCATTTCGTAGTAGATTTATTGTCTCTCACAACGATAAATCAAACACTACAAGCAGCCCATGCCTGATATCTTATCACTGCTACAATGCCTGCTACCGCAGATCAACGCGACAACAATGCGGCAATTTAACCAAATAATCCTGGCTATGTTAACGATGAGCGGGCGAGTCACGATGTTGGGAATCTCGCGTTGGGCAGGCACTGGTGGTAGTTATCGGACGATATTAAGATTCTTTCAGACAGTAATACCTTGGGCGACGTTGTTTTGGCTATTTTTCCGTAAGCATTTATTCCGTGCAAATGAGGTGTATTTGCTTGCAGGAGATGAAGTTGTAGTGAGTAAATCAGGTAAAAAAACTTATGGTTTGGATAGATTCTTTTCCAGCCTAGTAAGTAAACCGATATTAGGACTGTCTTTCTTTACATTATCATTAGTAAGTGTTGAACAAAGGCACTCATTTCCCATTCAAATAGAACAGGTGATTAAGAGCGATGTAGAAAAAAGTAGTTCAACATTAGCCTCAGAAATAAAGCCTAAAGAAAAACGTAAGCGTGGACGACCAAAAGGAAGTAAGAATAAGAATAAAGCCGAGGTGATTTTAACATCTGAATTAGTGCGAATTCAAAAGATGATTAATTCGCTGTTCAAATTATTAGCTGGATTTGTGCCGCTTACTTACTTAGTGCTAGATGGGCATTTTGGTAACAATAATGCTTTGCAGATGGCACGTCTTGTTAACTTACACATAATTTCTAAGTTGCGCCACGATTCTGCATTGTATATCCCATATCAACATCCTGACTCCCATAAACGCTCTCGTCGTAAATACGGTGATAAGATTGACTACCATAACATACCTGATAAGTATTTGCGTAAAAGTAGCATAGAGGATGAAATTCAAACTGATGTTTATCAATGCACTCTCCTTCACAAGGAATTTGCCCAAGCACTAAATGTAGTTATTTTAGTTAAAATTAATCTTAAAACTCATGCTCGTAGTCATGTAATTCTATTTTCTAGTGACCTAAAGTTGTCCTACGAAAAAATAATAGATTACTACAAATTGCGCTTCCAAATCGAGTTTAATTTCCGTGATGCCAAGCAGTTTTGGGGACTGGAAGATTTCATGAACTTAAGCCAAACTGCTGTGACTAATGCTGTTAATTTAGCATTTTTCATGGTCAACTTGTCCCATCATCTTCTCTTGGATTTTCGTCTCCTTAATCCCGACTCTGGCATTATTGACCTGAAGACTCATTATCGTGGTTTTCGATATGTCCGTGAAATCTTAAAAATGCTTCCGGAAATGCCTGAGCCTATTTTATTAACCCAGATTTTTGCCAAGATTACTTCTTTGGGACGGATTCATAACGTTTCTACAGGCGTTGAACCCTCGTAAATTGGCAAAGGTATTGTATATGACAATACGGTTCAGTTAAGGATTTTTGGTACTGATTTTAGGTCTGTAGAGACGTTGCAATGCAACGTCTCTACAAAGGATTTCGAGGCTTAACTGAACTGTATTGCTCTACATGAGGGCTTTCTAGCTTATCCCAAGCGTATTGGGATAAAACTAAAAGTTCAAGACAGCAAAGAGGTTCGGTCAAAAAGGTGAGAGCATCAAGGAACCCACCTACAACTATTGACTAACCTCCAAAGCCAGGAATTAAACGCTTGAGGGCACGATCGGTAACATCGCTATAGCGCAGTTCTCCACACATAATCTGACCCATGATTTTGGCAGCAGAGGGATGCTTAACACCAACTTTGTAGCCAATACCAGGAAAGCGATAGAATGCTCCAGCTAGTTTTTGTGCCCAAGCCATCTCAGTACCCCATTCTTCATTAATAGCTTCACTATATTTTTCTAAAGCGTTGATGTCACCAGAAAGGGCCTCATTAATGGCTCCTGCTGCAATCAAGCCGCTAAAAATTGAAGGACGAATGCCTTCTGCTGTCATAGGATAAACTACACAAGCAGCTTCGCCAGCCAAAACAGCATTTTGGGTATGCAACTTTTGCTTTCCATCCCACAAGCAAAGGGGATAACCATACTTCTTGCTGGTTTTGATATCTAAATTAAACGATCGCGCATATTCATCTAAAATCTTCTTAAAATCTTGGGGTTCGCCACCGCCAAACGTACCAATACCAATGGAATAACCATCCGCTTTCGGGAAGTTCCAAATGTAGCCATTTTTCACCAACCCCAACTCAATATGAATTGTGGATTTGTCTTTCACAGTGGTGGAAACTTCTGCTTCCAAAGCTGCTGCTAAACGGCGTTTACGTTCTTTGAAGCCTAACCATTTTGCCATTAGCCCTTTAGCACCATCAGCCGCGATTAAGTAGCGACCTATAATTGGCTCATTAGCTGTGTTAACTTGCCAATAGTCACCTTTAAATTCAATACCCTTTACTTCAGTATTATCTCGTAGTTCAGCCCCTTGCTTCTGTGCTTGCTGCACTAGGAAATGGTCAAAAATATCTCGTCGCACCATCCAGACTGGTTCTTTCGTGGCTATTTTTGCTTCCACTGGGTCGCCTAATTTCCAGGTAAAGCGAAAGGAGTCAGCTTTGACAGAAATTGCTGGGCTAAAATCAAAGTCAAACCATTGAGCGATCGCTGGAGATACACCACCACCACAAGGTTTATATCTTGGTAGGGATTCTTTTTCTAAGACTAATACTGAGCGACCCTGCTTGGCTAAATGATATGCAGCTGTTCCACCAGCTGGCCCAGCGCCGACGATGATGCAGTCGTACATAAGGCTGAATTTTGGCTCCTGAATTAGTTGATTTTCTCTTGAGTAGGGGCACAATTCATTCAATTGCCCCTACTTTAATTATTTATCGAACAGAATTCAGGAGTCAGGAGTCAGGAGTCAGGAGTCAGAATTCAGAATGAATTCTGTGCGAGTGGCGGATAGCGCAGCGTAAAGCCTTCTCTACGAGAGGCTGCGCCAACGGCATGGCTTCGCTTAAAGCGAGTCCACGAGCGTCTGAATAGCCGGGTTTAAGACCCCCACTAAATCTACGATTTGGTGGTCTTTAATCAGTCGCGGGTCTGAATCCCCGACTGATTTATTCTGACTCCTGAATTCTGACTTCTGAATTCTTCTTCAAGTCTACTTACTTGTTTAATTTTTGTGAGATACCTAAAAAATGATAAAGGCTGAAGAATTTTACCATCATCCTTCAGCCTTTATGCTTCAGACTTTAGACTTTAAACAGTCGTAATGTCTTTTTCTTTTTCTGCCAATAATGCGTCTATTTTGGCTGTATACTCATTTGTGAGTTTTTGCAAGTTGTCTTGTTGGTCTTTTGATTCATCTTTGGAGATTTCAGAAGCTTTCTCCTGCTTGCGAATCGAGTCTATGGCATCGCGGCGGATGTTGCGAATAGCAACACGACCCTCTTCAGCGTACTTAGTAGCCATTTTGACGAATTCTTTTCGGCGATCGCTTGTCAAAGGCGGAATATTCAGCCGAATTACAGAACCATCATTGCTGGGAGTTAAACCCACATCAGAAAGAGAAATCGCCTTCTCAATAATGTTTAGGGTGTTGCGCTCGTAGGGTTGAATTAGAATTGTCGAAGCATCTGGCGTGCTAATATTTGCCAGTGATTTTAAGGGTGTAGGCGAACCGTAATAGTCCACTAATACCTTATCTAATAGACTCGCATTGGCACGACCAGTGCGGATCGTGTTAAAAGCTCGTTGAGTTGACTCAACAGAACTTTGCATTTTGCTTTTCGCGTCAGCTAATATCACAAGAACCTCCCACAAGGGTACCGATGGATTCTCCCAAGACTGCTCGGTGGATGTTACCTCGCACCGTTAGGTCAAATACCAGAATTGGGATATTATTTTCTTTACACAAGGCGATCGCAGTACTATCCATCACCCGCAAATCTTTGGCTAAAACGTGCGCGTAGGTAAGGCTATTGTAACGCTTGGCGTTAGGATAAATCTCAGGGTCAGCATCATATACCCCGTCTACTTTGGTGGCTTTAAAAATCACTTCCGCATCAATTTCTGCTGCTCTGAGTGCCGCAGTAGTATCAGTAGTAAAGAAGGGATTTCCAGAACCAGCCCCAAAAATTACCACCCGCCCTTTTTCAAGATGACGGATGGCACGACGACGGATATATGGTTCTGCTAATTCTTGCATAGCGATCGCAGTTTGCACCCGCGTCTGTACCCCTATGTGTTCTAGCGAATCTTGCAACGTCATGGCGTTCATTACCGTGGCAATCATCCCAATATAGTCAGCGGTTGCCCTGTCCATCCCCGCCGACGCTGCTTTCACGCCACGAAAAATATTGCCGCCGCCAACAACGATGGCCATTTGAACGCCAGTGGCTATCACCTCTGCTACCTCTTGCGCTATTCCTTTGACCACTTCTGGATCAATGCCATAGCCCATGTTGCCCATTAAGGCTTCACCGCTCAGTTTGAGTAAAACCCGTCGGTAATTCGTTCCCATGAAGTTACGCTTTATCAAAAAAGTTGCAATTGCCTCCAATTTAAGATAGCAGTTACAGGGACTATCTATGTCTAGTTACGCCAAATCAATGTAGTACCTACTGGTTCTGTTTGTGGTACATCTATTGGTTGACCAAGAAAGAGAGAGGCGATCGCAGTTCTTAAATATTCTTCTCCCACTGCTGATGCATCTTGGGGATGATTGTCAATTTTGCCTTTGTAGCGGACTATACCATTGGCATCTATTAAAAAGGCCATTGGTGTTTTCGTAGCACCAAAACTTTGGGTTACATCTTGCGTCGAGTCCCATAGGTAAGGAAAGTTCAAATTGTGATGTTGGGCAAAAGCTTTCATATTTTCAAAGCTTGGCCTAGTTTCATGATTACCATCACTACCATTCATCCCAATTAGTGTGAAGCCTTTGGGGGCAAATTTGGCTTGAATATTTTTTAACCTGCCTATATAGGACTCTACATAAGGACAGTGGTTACATAAGGAAATAACGCCCACTGCTCGGAACTTCTCAAGATAACGCCTAAGATGGTGTACTTGACCGTCAATTCCTGGCAGTTCAAAATCGGGTGCATAGCTCCCGATGGGAGTATCGATTGTTTCTAGTATATTCATATTGTCTGGCTCGCAGAACTAGGAACAAGAAAAATGTTGTTAAATTCAGCGTCAGTTTCCAGTTGCAAACCACCCCTTAGCCGATGCCTCATATTCTGACAATGTTATAGACCAAAATAGCGATCGTAAATTGTGAATCTACTGAATCTAGCACTGATGCTAATTCACTCACATCTAAAAAAATGGCAAAAATATTACTCACATTTATAGAAGTGATGATTCCTAATGCTGACATAATCTAAGTTGTGAGGAAATTACCTCTATCAACAAGATAAAAACTCTCTACCTGGATAAAACTATCAGCCTAGAAGCTTTTCTAGTGTATGTCTAAGTTATCACTAGACCAAAGGATTTTATTTGAAAATCTGATAAATTTTATTCAAATTCAAAAGAATTTTACTTACGCCTTGCTGCTGACGAGCTTTGACCCTTGTACTCATCAAATTTCTTATGACAACCTCAAGTTCAAAAACAGCATTTACCTCTACAAAAACCTGGATTTGGCAAGATTTCCCTATCTGCTATCAAACCCAAGGAAGCACGGGGCCGGCTGTTGTCCTCGTGCATGGATTTGGCGCTTCTTGGTGGCATTGGCGGAAAAATATTCCCGTGCTAGCACAAAATTGCCGTGTTTATGCTATTGATTTGATTGGTTTTGGTGGTTCCGCAAAACCTCAACCTGGTGAAAAAATTACCTACACTCTAGAAACATGGGGACAACAAGTAGCAGATTTTTGCCGTGAAGTTGTCGGCGAACCTGCTTTTTTAGTCGGAAATTCTATTGGCTGTATTGTAGCCATGCAAGCAGCTGTTAGCAACCCAGATATTGCCTTGGGAGTTGCATTGCTCAACTGTTCTTTACGGCTTTTGCATGATCGCAAACGGGTAACTTTACCTTGGACTCGTCGTGTCGGAGCCCCTTTACTGCAACGCTTGCTTTCTATCAAACCAGTTGGCGATTTCTTTTTCAATCAACTTGCCAAACCGAAAACAGTGCGGAAGATTTTACTAAAAGCTTATGCGAATCCTGAGATGGTGACAGATGAATTGGTCGATATTCTCACTTCACCAGCAAGTGATCCGGGGGCTGTAGCTGTTTTCCTTGCCTTCACTTCTTATTCTACAGGGCCTCTACCAGAAGACCTTTTACCGCTGCTACCTTGTCCTGCAATTATCTTGTGGGGAACGGCCGATCCGTGGGAACCAATTAAGTTAGGTAGAGAATTAGCTAATTTCCCACAGGTACAAAAGTTTATTCCTTTAGAAGGAGTTGGGCATTGTCCCCAAGATGAAGCACCAGAGTTAGTCAATCCGATTTTACTTGATTGGATTTGGGAGCGATCGGCAGTGTGAGATTCAGTTGAAAGCTTTTATTGCTTGCCACAGACACAAACTATGTAGAGAATACATCTGGTAGCGGTAAAAGAGTAATTATTAAGTGCAAGTTTACAGAGAATTAGTATATGATAAAAGCCCGTTAAAACGGGCTTTTTCGTCTTTCAAGCTTAGTCTAAAGCGCGGAATACAGAGGTACGCACTTGTTCTGCCCTGACTTGCAAACTCCGGCATATTTCTTGTCATCTGTTGGTTTTTTAGCATTAGGATTGGAAAGCCTTGTTGCAAGCATTCCAGACGGCAAAAAGTGCAAGTTCAATAGGCGATAGTTTACCACCAGGATCGGCGGCCGCGCCAAGGGCGGAAACCCCAACCCCCGCTGGGCCGCCAGCCGCCGACCCAACCAGGACTCGAACCGCCGCCCCACCTGCGGACGTTACCTCCAGCTAAAAGCTCCTGTTGCTCTATGGATAGCTCGACAAGCAAATCGGATTGGATGGATTGAAATGACATAATTGTTTGCCTCACTTTTGTACAGTGCAAAAGAATGGCTAGTGCCTTGATTTATACATTAACAACCTGCTACACAAAGAACTTTGACTATTTAATTTTGAGCAGGGGGTAAGAAAGGTAAGTAGTAGGGGTAGCTCTTACTACTTTGTCAAGAAATAATTGATGATTAGGGATTGTTTGTAGTTTTTGCTGTCTTCGTTAAAGTGCAAATTACAAACCATCCAATCAAACTTGACATACTACTACCTTTCTTCTTTCAAAAAGGCTGATTTAAGACCTTAGCAGAATATTAGGAGACTAACCAATCTTACTCAAAATATGATTTGTCTTGAGCAAGTTTTATGATATTAGTTTTCTCCTCTTCTTTGCTAAGAGATTAAACCACGCACAGTTAGTGTGCCTTCACGGCGACCACCACGTGGCAAAAAGACAATGATCCTTGCTCCTCCAGAGAGAAGCTCTTGTTCCTTCGTGGATAACTCCACAAGTAAATCAGATTTGATGAATTGGTTTGACATAACTAATTACCTCACTTACTTTTATAGAAATTCCACATTTATTATGTTAAAGAAATGTGGAATTTCTATTAATTCTATCCTAGCTATTTTTTTATGAAAATCAAATTAACCAAAAGTGGTAAATCAATTTAGCCAAAAGTAATAAACTTGCCATTTTAATCCAGTTACAAACAAAACAATGTTTTTCAAAAAACAATATGTATGTTATGGGAATAATTCCAATATTTTTTTAATTTGTACTGCCAGTATTTACTTACCATAACATTTTTACTAGCAGTATATTAATCCAATAAGAAACACTAGATATCGGTTATATAATTCGTTAATTTTTACTTAAAAATAGGTAAGCACCCATGCTGGTAAAATACCTTTATGGGTGCAGAATTAAGGCTATTTTCTTGAGTTATCCCGCAAAAAATCTTCTGGTTAAATAGTCACAACTATTTGCTTTTGAAGTTAGAGGAGAACGTAAAGGTTAGTGCTACCCCTACCCAACAGCTACCTTCCTTGTCTCTTAATATTTTAAGAGAACTATGGAAGACTGTTTAAACTCTCTCAAAATCAGATTTATTTTAATTGAGCGAGTCATATTAGTCTTTTCCTCCTCCCACTAATTGCAAAGTTTAAAAAACTTAACCTTATGATACTCCTCTAATTGGTCTGAGGGTAACAATGCCACGAATGAAGAATTTGGGGACGGAGGTGGAGCCAGTATCGCCATTATCGCCAGTATCGCCATTATCGCCAGTATCGCCACCAGTATCGCCGTCGGTCACTTTTCCTCCAGCTAGAAGCTGTTGTTGCTCTGTAGATAAGTCCACAAGCAAATCAGACATGGTACTTTGATTTGACATAATTTTTTACCTCACTTACTAACATAGGTGTTATTCACCTATATTTTTAATAGTAATTATTTTCTGACATTTTAAATTATTCTCAGGTTAGAAATAATAATAGCCAAATTATTCCTTTTGACTCATGAAAATTTAAATAGAAACTAAAAAATAGTTTTATATTTTATATTGGCAAAACTGCACTAAATATTGATAATTTCCCCAAGTTTTATCCTGATTTAAAAAGTTAAAGTTGAACCGTCTAGGTTTTATTAAAAAATGTAGAGGCACGAGTAATTGTGCCTCTACGTGTAGGAGATTTCTTTTCCAAAAGCTAAATTTTATGAGAAGATACTATTTAAAAGATTGGCAATTAAATTTTTCCATTTATCCTCTCCTAAACTAAAGTTTGGTAAACCAAACGTTATGGAAGACCCAATAGTAAATTGTGACAAACTATATCTAGTTTTTTGTGAAGAAACATCACCACTTACAAGATTTAATGTATTGTCTGCCGCAGTTTGGATATTAGTTTGCTGGATAAAAAAATTACTTCCACTAGGTATATTTGTGATTTGCCCAGCAGCTAGGGTTTCCTGTTCTTCTTCAGACAAATCCCTGAACCATTCAGAATTGGGGAATTTGGTATTTTCAGACATAGTTTTATTTGCTCATACAAAGACTATTTTTTACATTGATAAAAACTTTAAATGCTCTCCTTGCTGAGAGAGGAAAGTCTCAATATCACCTTGTATTTGTACCTGACCTTTATCTAGTAGTACAATCCAATCGGCTCGATTAATTACGCTGGGACGATGGGTAATCAAAATAGTAGTTTTGCCTTCTCGGTATTCCAAAAGCCTGTCTAGTACGTGAGATTCGCTGACTGGATCGAGTCCAGCTGTTGCTTCGTCTAAAATCAGTACAGGTGGATTGGTAAGGATGCCTCTAGCGATCGCTAATCGTTGTCTTTGTCCACCAGAGAGATTCGCCCCAAATTCCCCTAAAACTGTTTGATACTGATTCGGAAGTTGACTGATAAACTCGTCTGCATCAGCTATCTGGCAAGCTTTGACAATTTCTTCAAAGGCAATGTAAGGCGTTCCTAAGCGGAAGTTTTCTAAAATTGAGCGACTCCAAAAATGGGGTTCTTGGGGTACATAGACTACTTGTTGTCGCAAACAATCCAGGGAAAGGTCGTTGATGTTATAGAAACCAATGCGGATATTGCCAGAGTTAGGCTGATATAAGCCTGCAATCACTTTCGCTAAAGTACTTTTACCACAACCTGACTTGCCAATCAAAGCGATCGCTTTCCCTCCAGGAAGTTTGAGAGAAAAATCTTCTAATAAGTCAACTCTGCCAGCATGGTGAAATTGTACATGGGAACAGCGAATGTCTGCATCACTAGAAATTTGAACAACCGGCTTTTGGCTACCTCCGACTACTTCCGGTGTTGCATCGATAACTTCCAGAAGGCGAGAAATTGCTGTTTGAGAGCGAAAATATTCATCTACTAAGCCAACCACTGAGTTAATTAAAGCCAGAACATTGAACTGTAAGGCGTTAAAAGCCAGCATTTGACCAATGCTTAATTCCCCATTAATCACCAAGATACTTCCTAGACCAAGCAAAATCACGCCACCAAGGGTAGCTATAAGTTTGCTAATAGTACCGTTGATAATACCGATTTGGATGGTGCTAAAAGTCAAGTTAGCAAGGCGGCCAAAGCGGCTTTGAAATTCATCCCAAAATTGCGGAGCGGCATTTGTAGTTTTGATTACCTGTGCGCCCTTAAATGTTTCCACCAAAACACCTTGATTTTCCGTCCCTAAAACTAAGAGACTGCGGGTTTTTTGTTGGAGGATGGGTAAAAAAGGTAAGGTAGAGAGGGTAATTAACCCAGCAAAAACGATGACTGCCATTGTCAGTTTCCAGCTGTAAAACAGCATCAAGCAAAAAGAAACCACAGCAACAAAAAACTGGCTAGGTAAAAGAACTACAATTTGCGATACCAACTGGTTGATGTCGTTGATATCTCGCAGACGGCTAGTGATTTCACCACTACGACGGGCTTCGTAGTAATTTAAAGGCAATTGGAGAATTTTTCGCCCAAATTCCAAGACTAATCCTAATTGCAATCGCTGCCCAAAATGAGCAATCATAATCGCTTGCAATAGTTGCAAAGTACTGCCGAATAAGCTCATAACTACAACGGCTGAGATCACAACAGTGAGTAACTGGGTATCTCCGCGCACAAGTACATCGTCTGTAAGCAGTTGGATCAAGACGGGAGTACCTAGAGCCAACAGACCTAAGACAATGTTGATTGTTAAAACCTGAGTTAGCAGTCCACGATAAGGCAAGATGCGTACTAAAAAGCGACTTAAGCCACCTTTTGCTTCTTCTGTGGGCTGCTCAAAAAAGCGGACTGGATCTGGCTCTAGTAAGAGCATCACCCCATTCCAAGCTTCTGTTAACTCTTCTCGGTTAATATAACGGATACCCACAGCTGGATCGGCAATGACGTACTTATTGCCGCGCTTGGTGTATAAAACAACCCAATGATAACCCCGCCAATGAATAATTGCTGGTAGATTGATTTCTGTGATTCTATCTATGATCGCAGGTGAAGCTTTCACTGCCCTGGCATTAAAACCGAGAGTCTCAGATCCACGCTTTAAACCCAGCAAAGTTGTTCCTAGCTGTCCAGTCCCAACGGCATCTCGACTGCGATTTATGCTTAAAAAACGTCCGTGATGTTTGCAAATTGAAGCAAGGCTGGCGGCTCCACAGTCTTCTTCACTCAACTGCAAAACACACTGGTAATTTTTATGGAGTTTGAATAGATCGAACATGGTTACAGACCTATTAAATTAGTGATTAAAAATTTGTGATGAATCTGGCTTTGCGGAGAATGAACTGAAGCACCGTTTCTCGGCGGGAAATTATATCAGCCCTACCTTCCATACCCGCTTTCAGATGACACTGGCGATCGCTTCTACTCAAATATGAAGTTTTTGGCTCAATAGTTACTTCATAAGCAACTACCTGGGCTTGGGCTACACCTGAATTGACATTGCTTTTTACAGGTAAAGCATCTGGTGCAACTGTTTTGACAGTTCCTTTGAGAGTGCCGTAGTCTGGATAGGGACAAGCAGAAACCTGCATTTGAACTTTTTGGCCTGCTTTTACCTTGTCAATATCTTGAGCCGGCACACGAGCTTTAACTACTAAAGAAGCGTTGAGAGGAGCAATCTGAGCGATCGCTTCACTTGGTTGCACTACTTGTCCTGGGTTGCGAAGATTCAATTGCAGCAATGTTCCGGCGATTGGCGATCGAATCACACTCAAATTCAAGTCGGTTTGAACCTGTTGTAAATCTTTGCTGCTACTAGCAAGTTGCTTTTGGAGTTCAAGGCGTTGCTGGAGTAAAGTTTCTCGTTCTTTTTTCAAAGCGGCTAAAGTAGCCTCACCTCTAGCCTGTTCTTGCTTAATCCGTTCAGATGCCACTATTACAGCCGCATTACTGGCATTAATCGCGGTTTTAGCTTTTTCTAAATTCGTCTGTGCGATATTTAGGGCTTGTTCTTTGTCCTCCAAAAGATTTTTAACACTAACTTTAGCTTCTTCTAACTTCGCCTGAGCAGATATAACCGCTTGTTCTTTTTCCTCAAACAGATTGCGAGAAACCGATCCCGATGCGACTATCGGCTGCAATCGGTCACGTTGCACCTTGGCTACTTTCAAAGCTGCTTCTGCTTCTTGTACAGTTGCCGTTAAAACTTTTTCCCGTAGTAAGCGATCGCGTTGTACCTTAGCTAAGATTAAAGCTGCTTGTGCTTGTGTAATATCAGCCGCAGCCTTAACTTGCTGATCTTGATAGTTGCGTTGCGTCCCATCTAATTCAGCTTGTGCAGCAATAATCGTGCGGTTGGTTAAGTTTGTCTGAGCTACAATCTGAGCATCGATTTCACCCAGTTGAGCATCAATTTGACTTTGTTGTAACTTACCTTGCTGAATACTACTTTCTAGTTGACTCTTTTGAGTCTGAAGGCGGGAATTATCAATTTGAGCGATCGCTTGTCCCTGAGTCACCACCTGATTTTCTTGAATATCAATGTTTTGAACGGTTCCAGCCATAGCAGACTGAACCACCCGTAGTTCTCCTACAGGTCGAATACTTGCAGGAACTTTGACCGTGACATTGTAACTGAGAATAGATGTAAGAGCGATCGCAGCCACAAAGGTAGTGAGCAAAACTCCTGCGCCAATGTTAGTCCATTTGCTGAGATGGGGGAGAAACTCGTTAACATCAACTACATGGAGTTGTTCTGGATTGGGTTCATTAAACCTATTTCCAAAATAGTTTTCCTCGCGGGCTAAGAAGTTCGCCATATTACATAATTTTTTGAAATGTATACATCAAAAGCTCAGATTTATCTAATATCAACCCCAATTTTTTTGCTGCAAAGCTGGTTAAACCTCATCTATGTTGAAACTAAGAGTTTTTTAAAAGATATATTTATTGATGTAGGTTGGGTGGAGTGAAACGCAACCCAACATTACCACCTGATTTATGTTGGGTTACGCGATCGCTGCACCCAACCTACAAAACTACGGTTCTCAACATAAACGAGGTTTATCGAAACAGAATTCACGAGTCAGGAGCCAGAATTCAGAATGAATTCTGTGCGACTAGTGGATAGCACAGCGTTAGCGTTCGCGCAGCGTCTCGTCTTGATTCTGACTCCTGAATTCTGAATTCTGAATTCTTCTTCAAATTGCATAACTTGATTGCAAATCAGATGCTACAAAAAATATATCTTTGGTAATATGCCACAGGGCATAATCAAGAATTAAAGTCTATGTTAATCTTGCCAAGATTAATCAGATAGCTAATCACAGATTCGGCTTGTAAGTTAATCACAATGTGAAATGGACTATCATCAGGAGTGTTTGCCAAATTCAAAAATTAAAAAGTAACATATACTGCTAAAAATTCCCAGCATAATGTTTTACGATTGTCTATAATTAGTAAAAGGGGAAGAGAAAGATATGCGCGACAAGATAAGCGAATTTATCTTTCTCAAGATTCAAACGCGGGCAACGCGGTAAAGAATACAGAGGAGAACGCTCAAACTCCCTCAAAGTCCTCACTTACGTTGAGCGAGTTACAATAAACTCCTCTGTCCCCTTTTTTATTTATAAACAAAGCAATCTTATACCACTTTAATGTGAAGTTGCACATATCTTTATCCCCCTAAATCCCCATTAAAAAGGGGATTTTGATGGATGTTTTTCCTGTTCCCCCCTTATTACAGCACTTCCGGCGGCTATGAGGTACAGCCTCAAAGCTGAAAGCTATGATAGGAGAGAGGTAAGAAGAAAATTGTATTGCATAATAGCCGGAAGCGCTGTAAGGGGAGCCAGCGCGGTCTTCTCCCAAGGGGAGACGCTAAAAGCGATGGGGTCTCCCCAAGTGGAGCGACTGGCGTGGGCTAGGGGGGATCGAATTCTATGCAGCTTCATAAAAAATTGATATTAACTACAAATCTCCACCCTGAATCTGGATGTTGGGTTTCTGTGCAGAGTCAAATAACACGCAAGTATTGAAATGACTTATTGGATTTCTGGTCAGGTAATAAAGATAGTAAAAAAACAAGTTTTGCAAAAAATAGATTCACTCTTAGATGCTTGAAAACCTTAACTCACAATGTTCTCGTTGATACTCTTTTCGCCGAGGATTTTGATAGATGATGAAGATGTACAATATCTATCGGCTAAGTAGGGAAAACTCAAATTTTCTAGATTATCCAGCACCACCACAATGATAAAATTGGTGGTGCTGTGTAGTGAAAGTAGACAGGTAGTCTTTGTAATAATCAGCTACTCGGTTCAAAGTTAGAGATGGATTTAAGCTAAGAGAAGTCAGAAAAAGCAAAAATTTACAATAAATATTTTTGACGTTTTATTTTTTGCTTTCTTTTCTTTCTCTGCCTAAATTTATCAAATACTCTGATTATGTAATAGCTAATTTTTGCAAATTAACTGGTGAACGGATTTGGTATAGCGGGCAAGACAGGTATTCCGGGTATAGCAGCTACTAGACCACCTAATTGTAAGTTCTGTACTGCTGATGTTTGAACACCATCATTTGAACCTTTACTGTTAGCTTCGCTGCCTTGAGGACCAGACCTACTCGTTCCGTCTAACCTTGTAAGTCTTCTAGCGAAATTGCTCTGATTTCTCTGAGAGTCTACACCGCCAGCGAGTAGCTCTTGTTGTTCATTAAATAACTCGACAAACAACTCAGATGTGTTGATTTGATATGACATGATTGTTAGCCTCACTTACGAAATTAGGTATGTGACTACCTAAGACCCAACTATAGGCATTGTTTGTCATGATTTCATAAACCTGAAGACATAAAACCAAATTGTATTTTTGTTTCTTAAGGTAGATATAAAATCTTTAATTTTTTTTAGATATAGCAATGCCATAGAGCAAGAATGGTCAATATTTGCTATTTTCAAACTGATTTCAAGTATTTGAACATATATTTATAAACTTGGCATATCTAAAACCACTACTTTGACATCATGAGTGGGAAATCATTAATAAGTTTTACTTAAGTCTTTGGAACTAATACATAAGCAGTTGTGACAAATAGACAACCTGTCGTAACGAATGCATAATATCAGGCTTTTCAAGTGGAAAATAAGCTCAGTAAGTTCTAGAGCGGTAAAGCAAGAAAGAACGCCGCAATGGCCAAACCGTCGTTAACCGCTCAAAACTATTGGCAAATCCCTCAAAAACTTGGGTATTGTTTTAAACTCTAAGTTACTATAGTTAACTTTAAAAACTATGCTGACCCAAGATAAAAAACAACACAACTGGAAACCTATTATCAAAGCATTCGAGGTTGTCCTTGGCAAAAATGGCGTAGTGCAACGCCGCGAAGAACTTATTACTTATGAATGTGATGGTTTAACTGGCTATCGCCAACGCCCGGCTGTAGTGGTATTACCTAGAACAACAGAACAAGTTGCCCAAGTGGTAAAGATATGCAATCAATATTCTATCCCCTTCATCGCACGCGGTTCTGGCACTGGTCTATCTGGCGGTGCTTTACCAGTGGAAGACTCTGTTTTGATTGTCACTTCCTTAATGCGGCAAATCATCAGCATTGATTTGGAAAATCAACGCACAATTGTTCAACCAGGCGTGATTAATAGTTGGGTAACACAAGCCGTTAGTGGTGCTGGTTTTTACTACGCTCCTGACCCATCTAGCCAAATTATCTGCTCTATTGGGGGCAACATTGCTGAAAACTCTGGTGGCGTACATTGTCTTAAATATGGTGTCACCACTAACCACGTTTTAGGATTAAAAATTGTCACGCCAGAAGGAGAAATTGTCGATTTAGGTGGACAAATCCCCGAAATGCCTGGTTATGATTTAACGGGTGTGTTTGTTGGTTCTGAAGGCACTTTAGGTATAGCCACAGAAATTACTTTACGAATTCTCAAAAGTGCAGAATCAATTTGCGTACTATTGGCAGATTTTACCAGTATTGAAGCTGCCGGAGCAACTGTTTCTGATATCATCAGCGCTGGAATTATTCCTGGCGGTATGGAAATGATGGATAACTTCAGCATCAATGCAGTTGAAGATGTTGTCGCCACAAATTGTTATCCCCGTGATGCTACTGCTATTTTGCTAATCGAAATTGACGGTTTAGAAGTAGAAGTTGCAGGAAATAAGCAGCGAGTGACTGAAATTTGTAAAAAGAATGGGGCGCGAAATGTCACTTCTGCTAGTGACCCAGAAACCAGATTGAAATTATGGAAAGGACGTAAAGCTGCTTTTGCTGCGGCTGGGCATTTAAGTCCAGATTATTATGTACAAGATGGTGTAATTCCCCGGACTCAGTTGCCTTATGTTCTGCATGAAATTGAGGCATTAAGTGAACAATATGGTTATCGTGTTGCTAATGTATTTCATGCTGGTGATGGCAATCTTCATCCATTAATTCTTTATGATAATTCTGTGCCTGGAGCATTGGAACAAGTAGAAGAAATGGGTGGAAAAATTCTCAAGCTTTGTGTCCAAGTTGGTGGAAGTATTTCTGGTGAACATGGCATCGGTGCGGAGAAAAGGTGCTATATGCCCCAGATGTTTAGCCAAGTTGATTTAGAAACTATGCAATGGGTGCGACAAGTTTTTAATCCTAAAGGGTTAGCAAATCCTGAAAAGATATTCCCCACACCACGAACTTGTGGTGAAGCAGCAAATGCGTCTGCTGTCAAGCAATTTGAAGGTGTGGAAAGATTTTAAGAATTCAGAATTCAGGAGTCAGGAGTCAGGAGTTAGGAATTAGAAGTTATACCAATTTAATGTGAAGTTGCATATATCTTGATCCCCCTAAATCCCCCTTAGAAAGCAGGGTGGATTAATTGTGCGGAGAGAAAATTTGTAATCCCCGTAACCTCGTCAGCCTGCTAACAGGGGAACTGGATTTATGAACGCAAGAATGAGGGTTTTAATTTTTCTCTCTAGACAATTAATCCACCCTGCTAAATCCCCCTTAGAAAGGGGGACTTTGATAGATGTTTTTCTGTTTCCCCCCTTATTAAGGCAGGGCTGTTTCATTCGATCTCTTAGAGATTTTGTCAAGAGTAGGAGTCAGAAATTTGCTTGATTTGCTAATCGAAAAGCTACCACCTCAACGACTAAATTTCAGTGTGATCGCGATTTTCTTGCCCAATCAGATTTTTTAGTCACCTGACTTTTTTTCCTGAAACGCTTGTAAATCAGAGCCTTTTAGGGAATGAAACGGCCCTGCCTTATTAAGGGGGGCTAGGGGGGATCGAATTATATGCAGTTTCATAAAGAATTGGTATTAGGAGTAATAATTAGAGTTTGGAATTCTAATTTATTAGGTTTTGGTATCGTTAAGTATATTCATAACCAAAACTGGCTCCGTATGCTTTCAAGTATTCTGAATTCTGAATTCTGAATTCTGAATTCTGAGTTATTAATCATCATTTCTTTACATAATCCGGAGGATTACAACTTTATTTTGTAGTTATATATATTCCGATCGCACTAGGTCACGATTACAAATGAATCGGGTTGCTCGCCGTTGTGTTTCTTACTTAATGTGTTTGGGATTAGTAGCCACTTTAACAGTTTTTTCATTCTCTTCAGTTTCTTCACTCCCAGTTTATTCCCAAAAAATAATTCCTTTACCTACAGAAATTCGCGGCGTTTGGCTCACTAATGTTGCTAGTGGTGTACTATTTGTCCCTTGGGGCATTAACCGGGCTATAAACCAATTATCGTCCCTCAACTTTAATACAATTTATCCTGTAGTTTGGAACCGAGGACATACTTTTTATAAAAGTGCTGTAGCTGAAATGACTACAGGCTCAGATACTCAACCTTTTCTCAATTTCATGCACGGTGGACAGGATGTTTTAACAAAGATAGTGACACTTGCCAAAAAGAAAAATTTGAGAGTCATTCCCTGGTTTGAATATGGGTTTATGACACCGCATTATTCACAATTAGCAAGGCGTTATCCCGACTGGTTAACAATTGGGCAAGAAGGTATAAAGTCTATCCAAGATGCACCACCAGAAGAAATTGATAATAGTTTAGTAAGTAAGCTGGCTTGGTTGAATCCCTTACATCCGCAAGTGCAAGAGTTTATCCGAGGGCTAATTTTGGAAGTAGTCAGGGATTATGATGTGGATGGTATTCAGATTGATGACCATTTTGGGATGCCTGTACAGTTTGGCTACGATCGCTTCACGATTGAACTTTACCAGCAAGAACACAAAGGCAAAAGTCCCCCCATTGACCCTTTTAACTCAGAATGGATGCGTTGGCGAGCAGACAAAATTACTGATTTTATGGCAGAACTCTATCAAGCTGTGAAGGCGGTGAAACCCAAAGTCAAAATATCCCTATCTCCAAACTATCAAGCTTTTGCCTACAAATATTATTTGCAAGACTGGGAGAATTGGATAAAAAAAGGTTTAGTCAATGAGTTAATTTTGCAAGTTTATCGAAATGATAAAAGCTCTTTTATCGCTCAATTAGAACAACCATCCGTGAAATTGGCTCAAAGTCTAATTCCTGTACAAATTGGTATATCAACGGGAACGGTGCGTAATCCTGTAAAAATGGGACAAGTTAGAGAACAGGTTCAAGCAGTACGCGATCGCAATTTTAATGGTATATCCTTTTTTTACTGGGAGAGTCTCTGGGGTTACATTGTACCGGAATCGCCCCAACAACGACGCAAAGCTTTTTTTGAGATGTTTAATGCTAGAACCAGGGCGAACGCACGGGATTTCTGAAACCCTTGCTGGGCAAGGATCTTGATGAAAAAATAGGCTAAATTAAAAAACGCCAAAACCCTTGCTATTAAAGGATTCTTATACTTTAGATGCGTTTGCCCTGATGCTAGAACTGTCAGACAATTCAAACCAAAAAAACTTTGATATTGTCATTTGTCATTTGTCATTCGTCATTTTCTACTCTGCTCCCATTCCCCATACTTCGGCTTCGCTCAGTACAAGTTCCCAATTCCCAATTCCCCTTAATGTCATTCGCGCCGGAAAATACTAGATTTAGCTTTACATTGCTGTGGACTATCGCTACTTGTGGCGGTTTTTTATTGAGTTTACTTTTTATTGAAGTTGGCGATCAGCCAGATGTTGGGGTGGTAGAAGCAGCTATCGGCGGATTTGCGATCGCACTTCCTCAAGGTTGTCTTCTCAAAGAACCTGTATTTTGCATCAGGTGGATTTTGTCAAGTCTTTTGGGTTGGAGTATCATCACTGCGATCGGTATTGGTGCAGTAGGTTGGATTGTACCCAGCATTCAGATTCTTCCTTTGAGAATCCTGTCGGGAGCGATTTATGGCGCACTTGGTGGCTTGGGAATTGGATTGACACAATGGTTAGCAATTCCCCAGCCTATGGCGTGGCGATGGATATTTGTCTCTTCGGTAAGTTGGGCTGTTGCTGTCCCTGTGGGTTCTGCTGTGGGGATGATTTTGCACGACTTAACGCAACTATTCTTAGGCGAAGTTATAGGGTTAGCTATCACTTGGCTGCTAGTTGGTATCCTCACCGGAATGAATGCTCATAAATTGCGGTTGTGAGTTCCCATTACCCAGCCTCGTCCAGTAATTTTATTAAGAATTGTAAAATTAATTGATATAATATGATAATTGTACTTAAGTATATGCAAAAATCTTGGAAAACTGTTCAAAAAATCATTAGATTTGCCCTAAACTGCAAATGTATTTTCGCCTTCAAAAAGCAGGATTTGTTAAGCTGACTTCTATTAGCTTTCCTAGATTTCTGACCAGAAGTAGAGAAAGATTTAAATTTCGATGAGCAACAGCTGACAATACTTTGCTATAGGCGCTAAAGTGCATCTACTACAAGCATAACGATAAGAGAGCGCCTAGAAGAGTCAGTAATACCAGAAAGGGACTCTCGCATGAATAAAAATCCAGCAGAATCAACTATGGAGTTGACAAAATTATCGCCCCCTCAAATTATCTTTGGCACGGAAGTAGAGGAGAAAAATAGTAGTGAGCAATTTCTACTGAGCATGTACGATTCTGTGCAGGCATCAATATTTGTAGTAGATGTTCTAGAGGATGGAGATTTTCAGTATGTGGCACTTAATCCCACTCATGAGCGGTGGATAGGCATTCGCTCAGATGATCTCCGAGGCAAAAAACCAGAGGATATTCTCTCCCCCATCGATGCTGCGAGGGTGCGTCAGCACTATGCTGACTGTGTGCTATTTGGTAAAACTATTTCTTACGAACAATGTTTGCAATTCCAGGGGGTTACTACTTGGTGGAGTACCACTCTCACGCCACTAAGGGATGCTAACTCCCGGATTTATCGACTGATTGGTACTAGTAGCAATATCACCCCTGTGAAGCAAGCCCAAGAAGCAGTCGGACTCCAGGTTGAACGGGAGCAATTGCTAGAAGCGATCGCCGGACGAATTCACCAATCTGTAGAATTAGAGACAATTCTGCATCAGACAACAATTGAACTGCGGCAATTTTTGAATTGCGATCGCATTCTAGTTTATCGCTTTCAGCCTGATGGCAGTGGGGTAATTGTTGCCGCAAGCGTCGCTGCAAGCGATTCACTATTGGGAAAAAACATCATCGATCCATGCTTTAGTGGCAATCCAGAACACTACGGGCAAGGTTGCATTCAAGTTGTTGAGGATATTTATGCAGCAGGCTTGCATCCTTACCATATAGATTTCCTGGCATCTTTGCAGATTAGAGCCAATGTAGTCGTGCCAATTTTCCAAGAGCAAGATATGTGGGGGCTATTGATTGCCCATCATTGCCAGGAATCGCGTCAATGGCAGCAAGCAGAAACTAACTTACTCAAACAACTGGCAACTCAAATCGGCATTGCTGTGCAACAAGCAGAACTTCGTCAGCAGTTCAAGGATCTCAAAGCCGAAATAGAGTTGCAAAAACAGAAGCACAAAAATCAGTTGCAGCAGGTACGAAACTTTGAAGCCTTGGTGCGCCGGATGACAGAACAAATCCGCGATCGTCTGGATGAAGCTCAGGTGTTGCAGACTGCCACTCAGGAATTAACAGAGTTACTGAACCTTGAACGTTGCCAAATTGAACTCTATAGCCCCTGTCAAACCCTGGTAACTATTGTCTACGAGTACAGCATCAACCTACCGCAGTGTCGAGAATTGACCAGACAGATTGCAGACCGTCTGGAAGTTTATCAACCCTTATTGCAAAAACAACCTCTGCAATTTTTAGAAATTGTCCCTGGATGGCAACCAAACCTATTGGTTATGTCCCAGATGGCTTGTCCAATTTTCGATACTCAAGGGATTTTGGGAAATCTTTGGTTGACAAGACCATCACAAGAGGCATTTGATGAATTTGAAATTGAGTTAGTGCAGCAGGTTGCCAATGAATGTGCGATCGCAATTCGCCAAGCTCAACTTTACCAACAAACCCAGGCGCAGGTAAAAGAATTAGAAAATTGTGATCGGCTCAAAAACCAATTTCTCCGAAATCTCTCTCAAGAACTGCGAACCCCAATAACTAGCATCAGCCTTGCAGTCCAAACCCTCGAAAGTGTCTTAACACCAGCAGAAATATTAGAGATAGAAATAGTTCCACAACTCTTGCAGATTCTGCATAATGAGTGTGCGCGAGAAAGCAAGTTAATTAACGATCTACTCAAACTCACATATCTCGAAGCAGAACCCGAACCCCCAACATTGATTGCCATTGACTTACAAAGCTGGCTTCAGCCCATTGTCGAGTCTTTTCGAGACCTCACCAACTGTCAGCGACAGCAGTTAAAACTGAGTCTAGATAGCGCACTCCCGCCTTTAGAGACAGATATCACAGATATGGAGAGGATTATCACCGAACTACTCAACCATGTCTGCAAATATACCCCAGCAGGTGAATCAGTCACAGTCTCTACCCACTTAAGAGGGGATGCAGTAGAGCTTAATATTAGCAATTCTGGACTAGAGCTTACCAGCAATGAACTGTCACGGATTTTTGAGCCTTTTTATCACCTTTCCAAACACGATCCTTGGAAACACAGCGGCACTGGACTGGAATTAGCATTAGTGCAGAAAATGGTCAGACATTTAGGCGGCTCAATTTATGTAGAGAGTGGAGCCGGTCAAACTACCTTCACCATCAAATTCCCCCTTTAATTCGTTTTTTGGGCGTATCACTAGCTAAATTCTCAGAAGTTGTGCTATGATGGTTATTCGTGTGGGTGACTAGCTCAACGGTAGCCCTCATTACACCAAGAATCCCTAAAATAAGGGTTCTCCCTACTATCTCTCAATAACTACACCCAGCATTGAGAGATAAATGAGAGACGAGCCTTCAGACAATTTAATTGGCTTTGAACGTTTACTAGCTTTATTTAAGGATGTTCAAAAGCAGACCCCTTCAGGAGTTGGACTGAAAAGAGAAACTAAGCCTTATGGTACTTACATACTAATTCAGTTTAAACTAGGAAGTAAGCGGGTAGCTAAAGCTTGTGGGTGTACCTTTACTCAACTGGGAATAGTTGAAGCTCTCCAAAAAGCTAAAAAGGTGGCTGAGGCTCTAAATAACTTTTCCACTGAAACAGAGTTCTGGAGTTGGTATGACCAAACCATTCTCGCTAAAAATACAATCCAAAATAACCTAATTACCTTTAGGCAGGCTATTGAGATAGCAGAGGAACATTTTTGGAATAGTATGAGGAAAAATGGGGTAAGGGATAAGAGAAATCCTTCCCATCAATCCTGCTGGAATGATGCTTACGGGAGGTTCTATAAAAGTCTTCCCTTAGATAAAGTATTTAACACTACAGACATACTCCAAGTTATTAACTCAAAGGAGAAGGGGACTAAGAACTTCAAAATGTGTGTGAGAGCAATGAAGAAATTAGCCCAGCTTAATAGTCAAGAGAGTGCCTATAAAGAGCTTGAGAAAATTAATGCAACTCAAGTTAAGTTTAAACAGGATTTGCAAAGTTTATCCCTTGATGATTTCTTGCAAATGAGGGAGCAAATATTAGATGTCCCTGCAAATGATAAACGGTATAGGATTGAGTCACGTAAGTCTTGGTTATTTGTTTTCTCAATGCAGGTAGTCTACGGATTGAGAATTTCTGAAGTATTTGCTGTTAAAAATATTGACCAGCCTTTTACTACTAAGGATGGGATAGTTATACCCTAGCGTGGCAAAACTTACTAGAGAAGACGACTCTCTAAATTAGCCAAGTAACCCTTGGGGTCTCTGCGAAATCGATATTGTTCAATTCTGGCAATGCGTAGTGTTTTTGCAATTGAGAGCGTAATTCGAGCCAAGTAACGATATCAACTTGTGCTAAATCAGATGCGGTAAAAGAATGAAGTTTAGTAGCGATGGCACAGGCAAGTTTGACAGAACCACGAATAACGAGGGATGAGGGGGCAACCTTACGACCAGTACAACGACGTTGATGATGACGTAGCATACCAAAAGCATGTTCTAAGTCATTATTAGTTCGGGGAAAATCTTCAATTTCGTAACAATGAAAAAGTCCAGACCAGTAGTTATGGGTAGTTTTTATAAAGTTATCGATTGCGGTATTGAGTGTACCAGCTTTCTGTTTTTGTTGGGACATTTCTGTTAATAGTTCCTGATAACTTTGTTTAACTCCAGCAGCATCAAGACCTATTTTATTATTAAGAATATTACTAGCCTTATCAACCCATTGATATGCAACTATAACAGGTGAAAATAAAGATGCAGTTGCAGATAACCCTTTAGATATCAGGTGTTTTAGAGCTAGTATTATTTCTCCTGATAAGCAATCTCGAATTACCCATAATACCTCATGTCCAATTTCTGGCTGCATCCCATCGATCGCTAATATCACCCGTCCTTGATTTTTAAATATTGCTTTTAACCTTTTATGGTCTTTTAGCCACAAAGAATTTTCTCGTCATATCTGTCAATTAGGTGCGTGACCGAACGCTTACCTTATACATATACCCAATAATATCGAGGTGAGTGTGTATTTGGGGAACACTTCTATGTTCCTGGTAGCGTAATGCTCCTATATAAGCAATCACATCCAAACCAAATTCGCTCTGTGGTAGAGCGAGTGACCCTTCTTGCTCTGGTCGATATGCTTTTTTATACCGCAGACATGACTTGTTTCGACATCGACGAATTTTTAGCTGTAGTTCTACTACCCCGTTTAACGTTCTTATATGTCGAGGATTATTGTATTCATTCCACATTGCTTGACCGCACGAGGGGCATTTTTTTTGAACACAATCGAGTACTTCAAACGATGTTGCCTCTGGTTTTAAACTTTTTCTTGCCAAGTTTTTGCACCATTATTTCGCTACAAGGTCAAGATTACAGGATTTCCGCTCTTCTCTAGTAAGTTTTGCCACACTAGGATATTGCTACCAGAAAAACTTAATTGCCCAAAGCTCAAACCACTATATAGTCCGATTAAATCTTGACCGTCAGAGAAATCAGTAAAGGAAGACCTATTAAAATCTCCGTTCCAAGATTTCAGCAGGAGCGGTGTTTTGCTTGGTATCAACGCAAATACCGTCGTCTCGTTGTTATATGGGAACGTCAAAAGGTTTATTTTGACGCATTCATTGACCTCGCTACCATTCACATCCGGATTAACAAAATATTATTAGTGGGATAGGTTCACGAATGACTAAAAAATTGCAATTCTCATCAAGAATTACAGGTTTTGCTTAATGCCCAATTTAGGCCACATCTATTTTTAGCGAAGGTATTGTTATACACTGCCTAAAGTGTGTATTTAGTAGTTGTGAATACCAACCTTTCAACTTGTGATGATTCAGCCTCACATAAGCTTGACGTAATTGTAAGGCAATTGGTAGTCCGAAGTAACAGCTTAATGAACACTAATTAACCAGACTCAATATATCCTGTTGTAAAAAATGACACTACAAATAGCCTTAAATCAAAAAGTATCCTTATCTGCAAATGTTCTGACTCAAGACTTAGCAGGGGAATCAGTTTTACTGAATCTGCAAAGCGAAGAATATTTTAGTCAAAACGAGGTAGGTACAAAAATATTCTTTGTGCTAACTGAGTCAGATTCTATCCAGACAGCTTACGACACCTTGATAAAAGAGTATGATGTCGAGCCAGAGAAGTTAAAACAAGACTTGCTCAAGTTTATTGATAAATTGGTTAAGGCTGGACTAGTGGAAATTACTGATTCTTAACTTGAAGCAAAAAATCAAATTATGCGTGTACTGATGATTGGTGCTGGGGGCGTTGCCTTGACAAGACCCTTAGATTGGGTAGTTAAAGCAGGTTATGAAGTTTGGCTACTAGGAGATGTAGACCCCTATGAAACGGAAACTCCCAAAAATTATCGCTATTTCCCCACTGTTTGGCGAAAGTATCTAGAGGAGTTTACCAACACCTACCCTTATGAAGAGCAGATGGCCGAGGAAATGGCGGAGCCATTACGTAAACTTGCAGATGAATTCCAGCCTGATATTATCCATGTCCACGCTATTGGTTGGCACGCCCAGTGTTGTGTCCTGGCAAATCTAAACCCTCTTGTGGTCTCTGCTTGGGGCTTTTTAAATCATTTGCTACAACCAGAAAGGGAACAAAGCAAGCATAACGATAGGGTTAGCCAAGTGTTTAATAACACTGGTGTGCTGATTGTAGAGACACCTAGTTTGATAGAAAAATCTAAAGCACTGCTGAATTCTAATCAACGGGTAGAATTAATTCCTTTAGGGACAAACCCCCAACATTTTCGCTCTGGAGTCACAAAAGATTTACCAAAATGGCGACGGGAAATATTGAAGATTGATGAAGAAGCCACAATTCTGCTTTCGCCCCGTGGTTGGTCTAAAGTGTACAACCATGAGCAGATATTTACAGCCTATGCACAGGCTTATCCCCAATTCATAAAACCGACGGTACTCGTCTTTTCAAAGCTAGGGCGTGCCGGCGGGGAAGAAGCAGTAGTTATTTACGAAAGCATCCGCAAAAAAGCAGAAGAACTTGGCTTATTAGAAAATCTGCGCTGGATGCCTGGCCTACCTTATAATCTCATGCCTACAGGCTACAACTTAGCAGATGTGATTATCAATTATCCCGTCAGTGATGCCTTTCCTTCGACACTAAGTGAAGCAGTTGCCTGTGAACGCCCAGTTATTACCTGTGATTTGTTAGCTTATCGAGGCACTTTTATTGAAGAATTTTGTACTTTGGTAGAACCGGAAAACCCAGATGCTCTAGCAGAGGCAATGATTAAAGTTGTCAATCAACCTCCCCAAGAGCGAGAAGCACATCTTGCACAAGCACGGCAAGTTATTGTCGAGGAATATGATGAAGCAATTTTACAAAAGCGGATATTCCAAATATATGAAGATTTGGCATCTACTACTAAGGTAGTCTCGGCCTAAATTTTCCATCACTCAATTCCATTAGGACTTACTAATAAGTCACGAAATATCTAACTGTAAAGGATAGAGGCAAGAATAATAGTTTAGGAGAGTTTTTGTGTAAATCACATCAATATATTAAATTTTGTTCATTAAAATCTTTTTTTTACCAATCTGTAAATATAGACTTTGGGGATTTTTAGTTGCAATTTTTGAGCGCAGAAAATAGTAATAACTTTACATAAAATTCATAAACCAAGTAATCTGAATTATTGTAATATTTTATAGTCTGAATAATTCCAAACAAGTAAAACACAAAAACAAGGATTGATCAAATGTCTCAATCTGAAAACACGAAAAAAAACTATTCTGAACCAGAATTGAAAGCTCACGGTAAAATATCTGGTTTGACACAACAAGTGGGTGGTAGTGGTGGTTTTGGTACTACTACTATTGTTTTTATAACTTCCCCCCCCATTACTGGTCTTCCTTAAGCAAGCAGTATAAAAACATAATGACAGTAAATTTGAATTCCTGTCATATAAATAATGGGAAGGTAAGGCTAGTTTATTAGGTAGAAAAAAGTGCCTATAAATCTAGACTAGAAGGGATTTTTTACCTACCTTTTTCTTTAACATTTTGTGAAAATAAAGTGTGTAATTTTGTCCTTTCCAAAAGAACCCCGACTTTTTCAACAAGTCGGGTTTCTGAAACTCATAAGTTTGCAGATAAAAATAAATATAAATGCAAATGTCGATTAAAAACGATAATTATTGCTATCAATTTTATGGGCTCAACCTGTCTATTAATCGACTGCTCCCAGGGTTAGTTACTGTTAACAGTTCTGCACTGATAGATGTTGCTATTCACCTAGTTGGTGAACAGCAGAGTCAACCGCCATTACTCGACCAAGCTTTTTGGAATGTGCCGCTTGAGTGGTATGAACAAACAGGCTTCCATTTGTGGACAACGCACCGGGATGACGGCACTTACTGGAGGATAAGGTCTTTTGATGGGGTTGATTGCTTAGAATTCATTTTGAATCCTGATGGTAGTCAAGTTTGGGGTTTTTGGTCTAAAGATGCACTATTTACAGATGCAGTATCTTTGCTGCTGGGTTGTGTACTTGGTCATCTGTTACGGCTGCGGGGAGTGACTTGTCTTCATGCCAGCGTGGTTGCGGTTGATGGTAGCGCGATCGCCAGGGACAATCAGGCGCAGGTAAATCAACCACAGCAGCAGCGTTAGCTAGCCGTGGATTCTCCGTATTGGCAGATGATATTGCCGCACTTATTCCTGATAAAAAAAGTTTTTGGGTACAATCTGCTTATCCTCGTCTACGCCTGTGGCCTAATTCTGTAAATGCCATTCACGGCTCAATAGAAGATTTATCACTGGTATCAACAAATCTAGATAAACGCTTTATAGATTTGCAAATAAAAGATAGAGAACAGTGGCAGTTTCAATCCCAAGCTTTGCCATTAATTGCTGTGTACATATTAGGAGAACGTGACTCAAACCTCACAGCACCTATAATTAACTCTCTTTCTCTGCCTGAAGCAATGAAGTATCTTATGTTCAATTCTTATGGGCGTGCTTTCCTCACTTCTCAACAGTGTAGACAAGAGTTTCAAGAATTAGGTCAATTGGCAAAGACTGTTCCTGTGCGTGAGTTATTACTTCCTGATAATTTAGGGAGTTTGAAGCAAATTTATGATGTTATTTTAGAAAACTTACGCTTGATTCATACTTTGGTTTAGCAACACCAGTAATTTGAATATCTGCCTATATTTACTAAGCAAATTTTTATTAAATATGCAAGTTTTTGAGCCAACCGTCAGTGTTATTATTCCTACTTACCAGCGTGGACATATTGTCAGTCAGGCAATTAACAGCGTTTTGGCACAAACCTACAAAGACTACGAAATTATTGTCATCAACGATGGTTCTCAGGATAATACTCCGCAAGTCCTGGCTGAATTTAGCGATCGCCGTATTACCGCTATTCATCAAGCCAATCAAGGATTATCTGCGGCTCGCAATGCTGGAATTCGCTCTGCTAGAGGGAAGTATATCGCCTTTTTAGATGATGATGACCTCTGGGAACCTCAGAAGTTAGAAAAACAGATTTCCGTGTTGGAAGCCAATCCACGCATTGGTTTGATCTATTCAGATTCACTCTTTTTTTCTGATCAACAGGGTTTGTTTCCAGGTTCATACAATACAGCATATCCTACCCCGAATCTTCAGGTATTATGGACTCTTTTTAGATACAACTACATTCCAGTCCCAACGGTTGTTGTGCGTCGAGACTGTTTAGATAAAGTGGGTTTATTTGATGAAACTCTGAGATGTTGTGAAGATTACGATTTATGGCTGCGCCTGATTGAAAAATTTCCGATTTATTTTTTAAATCAACCCTTAGCACATTATCGGCAATCGCCAAATAATCTTTCTCAAGATGAAGAGCAGATGTTCACTAGCCACCTGTACGTTAAGGAAAAAGTCATCAATCGCAATCCGGAATTACTAAAATTTCCTATGAATTTTCTCGATCCTTGCTTTTACAATATCTACCTCAGACTTGCCAATTTACATATTCAAAATTATCAAATAGAGCAAGCGCGTAGAGTTTTGCATCGCTATCGAGAAATGCGGGGTGAAACTGCTAGGTATGAGGAGTTGCGATTATCTTTATATACTGAGCAAATTTAAGATCATGCATTTTATTGTCACTGGCGGAGCCGGATTTATTGGCTCTCATCTCACAGAACAATTGTTATCAGAAGGTCATCGTGTCACTGTAGTTGATAATCTGACCACTGGACGTTTAGAGAACTTACCCAAACATTGTCATCTTAGGTTTCTCCAAAAAGATATTTTAATATGTCAACCAGAAGATTTTACAGAGAAAGTTGATGGAATCGCCCATTTAGCAGCTATTTCATCGGTGACAGAATCTTTGTGTCGTCCCTTAGAGGCTCATCACAATAATCTTTCGGCAACCCTGGCTGTGATTCAACTTTGCCAAGCCTTAACTATTCCTAAGTTAGTATTTGCCAGTTCCGCATCTGTATACGGCAATCTCACTCAATTACCAATTTCAGAAGAGCAAAAAACTTCTCCTATGTCACCCTACGGCTTACAAAAATTGGTGAGTGAACAATACGCTAGTATGTTTGCTAAACAACTAGGTTTTTCATTTGTTGGCTTACGAATTTTTAACGTATTTGGCCCTAGACAAGTTCCTAATTCAAGCTACTCTGGTGTAATTTCGCGCTTTATTGATATTATACAACGTGGCTTGCCAATTACTATTTATGGCGATGGAACTCAAACCAGAGACTTTATTTATGTTAAAGACGTAGTGAGGGCTTTTTCTCAAGCATTAAAGGTAAATATTACCTCTGGTTCATCCTTAATTTGTAACTTAGGAACTGGAACATCTACTTCTTTAGTGCAGTTGATTAATATCCTCAAAAATCATTTTCCGCGATGGAAACCAGAGATTAATTTCGCGTCTCCTCGTGCAGGAGATATTCAACATTCACAAGCTGATATTTCCAGGATATCTTCATGTCTAGACTTCCAGCCTCAGTGGTCAGCAGAATCGGCTATTGTTTTTTTAATTGCATCATCTTTGAGCAACAAGGAGAATTATTCAAAACAACGGTTGACTCTATCTGCTCAAGATTTAGAAAATGAAAACTGCATTGTAAATAAAAAATTATTAAATAAATATTTAAGTAAAAATGAAGTATTTATCTAAGTTTATCAAATTAAATTCTCAAAAAAAACAACTTTTAATTAACACTTTTATTGTATTGACATTAGTTAGATTAGGTTTGTGGCTGCTGTCATTTAAAACCTTGCATCAACTTCTATTAAGGCTAAGTAACGCCAAACTTAAATATCAAGAAAAACACCACATCTCTATTGAAACAATTATCTGGGCTGTTGAAGTGAGCAGTCATTATATGCTTGGTGTAAAGTGTCTGGCGCGTGCCTTGACTTGCCAGGTTTTCATGAGTCGCCACGGTTATACATCTAATCTCTGCATTGGTGTTGCTAAAGGTCAAGAAGGAGAGTTAAAGGCTCATGCGTGGTTAGAAAATCAGGGACAGGTTGTAATTGGGGATGTTGCAGACCTTCCTAATTTTAGCCAACTGGCATCTTTTGCAAAAGAGCATCTTTAAAAATATGAAAGCGGGCAAAACTTTAAGATATAAAATTCAGCAAAGCTTACGCATTCTGCCTGCGTTGCGCCTAGTTTGGAATAGCAGTCCTCGTTTGACTATTGCTTTGGTTGCACTTTTGGTTATTCAAGGTTTATTGCCTCTACTATCTCTTTACCTCACCAAACTCATCGTAGATACAATAGCTGCCAGTGTTAATGTTGCCGACAAAGGAGCCGCCTTTAGTAGAGTATTACTTTTGCTTGGCTTCTTTGTTGCTATCACCCTGGTAACTACCCTGTGTTCTTCCCTGACTGAACTGGTGTATGCCGCCCAATCTCAGCAACTCACTGACTATATGCAAAACGTCCTCCATGCTAAATCAGTTGAGGTAGACCTGGAGTATTACGAAAATGCTGAATATTATGATGCCTTGCAGCGAGCGCAAAAAAAAGCTCCTTCTCGACCAGGGCAAATCCTACATCGTTTGGCATGGCTATGTTTGAGTAGTATTTCTTTGGTAGCGATGCTGGGGTTGCTACTGTCATTGCATTGGGGAATAGGAGTTATCTTATTTGTTGCCGCGATTCCGGCCCTGGTAGTGCGGGTGAAATATTCCGGTATCATGTATCATTGGCAGCGTCAGAAGACAGCCCAGGAAAGGCAAGCAGGGTACTTGAGTCGGATATTGACTACAGAGCAACACGCTAAAGAAATTCGCTTGTTTGATTTGGGTTCTTTCTTTAGTCAGTGGTATCTGCGCTTGCGGCGGCAACTATATCAGGAAAACATAGCCATGACCAAAAGACAGTCTGTGGCTAATCTTGGTGCCCAAGCAACGGCGACAACTTTAGTTTTTGCTGCCTATGGTTTCATTATTTATCAAACCATGCAAGGCACTATCCGCTTTGGTGACTTAGTACCAGGGCAAACGCATCTTATTTACTAATAAAAACTAAGGGAGATTCCAAAATGACATAGATAATTGCAAAAATCGGTGAAATGATAAATAAAATAAATCAAATATTTTTCAAAATTTGAATTAGCTTATCTTCAACTGAATGACTAATCGTCAATACTAAAATAATTCAATTATGAGCTACATAAGAATATATTTACTTAGAGAATAAATAAAACTTTTATGTAAAACATTCAACTCAAGTTTTGATGTACTATTTTAAGCTAACGCTAAAATACTTAGTAAGTATTTGTTATCCATCGCCGCGAGAAACTGTTTATTTTTGATTCCACGTTTGACACGCTTCTCTTGACTTAAAAGATTGACTGCAAGATGTCTGAGAATTGCAAAATTATGTGGGGCATTATCTTTTCTAATTCGACAGTCATCTTCTCTTAAGGCAACATCCAATAGCCAATGCAATGAATTTTCAATTCCCCAATGACTGCGAATAGAATTACCAAACTGTTTAGCATCTGACTCAAGGCTACTGATAAAATACCGAGTTTCAACCGTTGTTTCACCATTGAATGAACGGACAGATTCTACCATGCCAACACTATTAAAATTTGACCAAATTGAATCTGGGTTAAGCCGAGATTCAATTTGAGAGAACATTACGTAATTGCGGATTTCATGACGACCATGCCCTGTTTCTTCTGTTTTATACGTGCTATGTGCAATCCCCTCAAATCCTGTAGCTATGCCTGAAGAGAATAGTTTTTCTACTTCATCATAAAGATTTCCTTGATTCTTCTTTAACCCAATTACATAATCTGCATTTTGCTGTGTGATTAGCTTCACAATCTCCTTCTGGCAGCCAATTGCATCAATGGTCACAATACATCCTGACAGTTCTAATACCTTTAATAATTCTGGAATTGCTGTAATTTCATTTGATTTTTGATCTACTTTTACTTGTCCCAGCACTAATTTATTTGTAGTTGCCCAGGCACTTACCATTATAATTGCGCTTTGGTCACTACTTGTATCATAAGAACCACGTAAAGTTTTCCCATCAAGCGCGACAACTTCACCATCAGTTATCTTCTGTATTGATTTCATCCAGCTCAGAAAACATTCCTGGAACTGTTGAGGATTTATTTGTGCAAATACTCTTGCAAATGTATCGTGGGACGGAATCCCATTTGGTAATTCTAAAAATGTTTTTAACCATTCATACTTTGCACAACCATAAGTCTCTACGGCTACCCAACCATCCGCACCACAAATCACAGCACATACGGCAATGGTCATGATATCGATTAATTTATGTCGTTTGGTGCGATCTACTCGTGGATCTTGTATCACCGCAAAATGGTCAGCAATCGTAATTTTGGGTTTCAGCTTCATAGAGAGGAGAATAAGAACGTAATTCTTCTTTCTGATAAATGTGAGAATACCACGTTCAATGAAGGCCAGCCGTCCTCACTTTCACAGCATCTGTAAAAGTCACTTTGATCGGAAGGGCGATGGTGTAACCGTCCTTCCCGGCGGCGATCGCATAAATTGAGCTTTTCTTTGTGCTGATCTTCTCATAATTCCTAGTCATTAATCTAAAACTATTGAGAATCAGACTGTGAGAAAACCTACGCTAGAAGAGTGGAGAACTGACCGTGAAAGCTCAGGCAGCCGTCGGCTGCCTCTAACTCCCCCCTCGTAATGATTATCATTTTTATAACGAGTGAGATTTAATTTCCTCAAAGCCTTATGTAGTTTGAGTCTTGGTGTATTTCGCCCTGATTCAGGCTCGTCAATATTTAGATGCGTTTGCCCTGGGGAGGGAGAGGTTCATCGAACTCACGTTGATTTAGCACAAGTTGATATTTACTAGTGTGGTAAAACTTGCTAGAGGTATCTTGGAATCGTAGAAAACTCGTTTGAGATTGTCTTTTTAACGAACACAATTAAGGCTTTAATCTAGACTTTCAAGTTAGTTTTACCGTTCTATGATATTCATACTTGGCTCGAATTACGCTCTCAATTGCAAAAACACTACGCATTGCCAGAATTGAACAGTATCGATTTCGCAGAAACCCCAAGGCTTACTTAGCTAATCTAGAGAGTCGTCTTCTCTAGTAAGTTTTTCCACGCTAGAGAAAAGCTCTAAGCTATGTGGAACAAGGACTACAACTTTAAAAGCTATTTAAAAGTGTTGGGATGGCTCAGGCAATCGTCTTTCATGCAGTTTTATGGAAGGGATCGCCCTGGCAGAAGTGAACCACGAGTTCGTAAACGTCGCCCCAAAATTTACCCCTTGATGACCAAACCCCGGTATGAGTTACGCAAACAATTGCAAACTGCTTAAACTACAAGTGTTTCGGCTTTTCTTAGTGCCATTCGGACTAATGCCCAGGATAAAAATATGAAGCTGGTAGATGAAAAGTTGCTCAGAATCTGACATTGCGTCATCTTAACCGTATTGCCAGTCCCATCTCCCCCGAAAAAAATCGCTCTCGAATTCCGCCGAATCAGTTAAAAAAAGGTTGTTTAAAAATAGCGATTGATTTAAATTTAATTTGTTATTATGGTAAGCAAACATCAGAGGAATTAGAGTACATATATCGAAGTCAAGCAAAATCCGGTACTCATTCATTTTACGCCTATGCAACTTTAGTTTTAGTAGCTTTTTGAGCAACAGAGGTTCTTGCACTTCGTTGAATAAACTGAATTCTAACGCCCTAACAGAAATTTTTCCTAAGTTAGTAAATTCATAAGCCGGAGGGATTAGATACACGTTTTTGCGGAACATAAAGGCTTTGAGTAGCCCCGGAGTAACTAAAACTGCTGTAATTCATGTGTAACAAGCATTTCGGTAGGTATTGAGTTCAAGCTAGAGATTTTGTGAGAAGATGACCATCCAAAACCAGGCTAAGTTGCCCATTGGCAAGAATGCTAGTTCCTTGGATATAAGCAGGAACTGGGATTGCTTCCCCCAGAGGATGGATCGCAGCGGATTGCTTGCCGATTAGGTAATCTACTTCTAAAGCACATCGTTTGTCTAAGTAACGAAATACTAATAAAGGCTTATCCTGCTTGAAAGCATTTAGTGTGTCTGTGCTGTAAGTAGTAACTGAGGTAGGAAGCTGGTTAGGACAAATCAGCACATCAGTCAATAAGTGGATAGGGACGAGCATGTCTGTTGTTAGATGCTCATCAGCACAACCAAGGAAGCCACTGGATCTGCCAGAAGACTGTAATAATAACATCCGTCCCGCTTGAGTTTGGATAATTTGTTCGGACTGGGATAAACAAATCTGCTCTACAGAATCGGCAATAAATGCATAGACTCTGGAGTTAGCTTGACAGACGATAAGTTGAGCAATTTTTTGATCGAGGGGAATTTGGAGCGAGAAGGCTGTACCATGTCCAGCTTTAGACTTCAATACTATTCTTCCCTGAATAGCTGTTAATTGCTTGCAAACTTCAGTTAATTCTACTCCTAACTCTAAGGCAGCACGATCGCATAAAACAGATGAAACCTCTGGTTCAATTACCAGTTCTTGTAAGATATCCCCTGGTTTTGTCAGAGCGAGTCCTTGGGCTAAAGCTTGTTGATAGATTTGAGATAAGTTAAGCCCTGCGCCATCATCACAGCCATCAATAATCAGTTGATTTCCTTGCTGGTAAACTTGAATTTCGATGATACCGTTGCTATTTTTACCAAGGTGTTGGCGTGTTTGGGAAGACTCAATACTTTGATCTAGTAAATAGCAACTTATATGTAACAGGAGAGCATGGAGGCGATCGCTAAATGCCCGATCGACTTGGATATCGCTAATTTGTAAATGTAGTCTAGCAGACTTATATTGTAGAGCTTGTAACTGAGACCAAAGCCGATGTAAAGGTTCTAACGCTACTTTTAAAGGAATAGTTGTAACTTTTTTGACTAAATTGGAAGACTGGTTAAGTAACTTTTCCTGCTGTATGAGTTCTTGTTGGAGTTGATGATGATTTTTATTAAGGGAATAAACAGTTGATGCCACTTGAGACGCTTCAGCCAAAACAGATTGAAGAGTACCGTATAATTGCTGAGAGCGAGAAGCCGCTAGAGGAGAAAGGGTATCTGAAATTGCTGCTAAACGCCCTGACCATTCCTGTAGGTTATCGAGCAGATGTTGTAATCGTTTAACTTGTCGGAGCAACTGCCCGATGGTGTGTTGCTGTTGTTCTTCCTGACAAGCTTGCTGATTATAGTTAATTAATAATGTTGCAATTAGCGCGTTTAGTTGTTCGAGATGCTTAAGATTGATGGGTGTAGCGGCTGGAATACTTGTTGCAAGAATGGTAGAAATGGATTCTTGCAAAGAGAGTGGATGGCGATCGCTCAAAGATTTAACTAGGGATGCTTCAGATATTTCATTAGGCAGGGAAAAATCCCCCAACCAAGCATGAAAATCTTCTTCCCCATACTCCTCCGGGTTTGCTAGTTCCCCTACCTTGATGGGAAACTGCTCGGTATCTACGCGAACAAGGCTGCCAGACTGGGGGCTAGTTAGTTCTCTGTCAAGAATTTCTTTGTCTTTAACCATAAATTGCTCTGGTAGAGCCGCAGAAGATTCTACCTCGGCCAAGCGATCGCCAAACTGAATAACTGGTTGATGTTCGTGCGGTTGCTCTACCGATGTCTCAAGGTTTGTTTCCTGAGAATTGCCAAACTCTGCTTGTAGACGAGCAACAATGGCAGACATCCGCTCCAGAATTTCTACTTCGTCAATTTGCGAGGCTGTTAAAAATGCCATCAACAGCATCTGTAGGCAATCTAATCCTTCTGACAACAGGGAGGCGATGGGGGCGTTGACAGTTGCCCGATACTGATGCAGAAGCTGAAAAATCTCTTCTAGTGCAGCCGCAACTATGGCAATGGCATCTAGCTCGGCTGCTATGGCAATCGAATGCAGAGAGCGAGCAGCTTCCATGAGAGCCAAAGCTGTACCAGGGTTACTGTCTTTCGTATAGTTAGGCAACTCCTGCTCCAAGAACAGTAACAGATCGATCGCTTCTTCTAGAAAGCGATCGTCGTTCTGCGGTTGGGGGACAAAATCGGTACTCATGAAAACAACTCTCAGTTTCTATGGGTTTGTGACAATTCTATGGCTTCGACATTGATTTGAGGGTACAAGCAGCGATGTCGGCGATCGCTTTAAATTGCTCGTGGATTTGCGCGATTGACTCCAGCCCCGCACTGATTTGGCGATCGCACGGTTCGATAGCAGAAGTAACGTCTGCTGCTGCCACCTGGAGTTCTTGGAACCATTCCTCTATATTTAGCGTGCTGTCGCGGGCTTGACGGGCGAGAATTTCCACTTGTTCGGCAGCAGCTAACAAACCTTGTTCCTGGTCGTTAGCTTTTGTGGCTTCGATGGCTGTATTCAAGGATAAAACCTGAATTTTGGTACTCAAGCCTTCCACAAGATGAACAAAGCCAGAAGCTTGCTGACAAAATTCACCAAGGTATTGCAGCTGTTTATTAGTAATAGCAACAGTATCTTGAATAGACATTAAATGCTCGTTGGCAAGCTCGGCGATTCTGGCTCCTTCTTGTACAGTCTGGCTCACCTGCTGCAATGGCACTAGTAACTGTGAGCGATCGCAGGATTCAAGCTGTTGAGCAGGTGGAGCTACTATTTCAGCCCAGCGCAAGTTAATTGTCAACATCATTCCTACTTGTTGTAGCAAACTGCGCTCTGCTTCCTGCCATTGTCGGGGTTGAAGGCAATGATGAATAACTAAAAAACCCCAAGGCTGTTGTTTGACAATCAAGGGCAAGCACAAGCTAGCTTGTACCTGAAAGCGTTGCCAAAATTGCTGTTGGCGGGGAGTTAGTTCTAATACTTCAGTGAGGTTGCCCTGCGAGTTTTGTCCGTCGCCAACACCGTTAGTAACAAACAAATTTATCGGTAGGGATTGGTTGAGCAAGGATGTCCAACCCGGTTGTATAGCTTCAGCGATCGCTCGACTGCGATTATCTTCCTCAAAACGATAAATCAAGACGCGATCGGCGTTGAGAATATCTCGCAGGGCGGTGACTGTAACCTCCAAAAGTGCAGTTTGATCTTTTGTCTGCTGCATTTGCCGATCGATAGCCGCAAGTTGTTCTCGCTGGAGTTGAAAAGCCCCTCGAACATTTTCATCATTGCCACTGGGCGAATCCTTAGCCAAAGCTTGGATAAAAGCTTCGATTTGACTTACCTTCTGCTGCAATTGAGCGACCTTTGGCCCCTTAGCAGATTGAAAGACTGCTTTGATTACAGCCACATTAGCCAAAATTTCTTCTATCTGGATTTCATTTTCAACAGGCTGGGTTTCAGAATTAGGGTCTAAGGTTGCGATCGTCACAGAAAACTCCTTGGCAGCATCAAGTCAAGTAAAAAAGCAGGGGAGCAGGGGAGCAGGGGAGCAGGGGAGCAAAGGAAAGTTCAAATACCAAGTTATTTCCCCTCCGCCCCTCTGCCCCTCTGCCTCTTATCAGTGGGTTTGCCATTGCAATGTTTGGGCGATCGCTCTGGTGTCTAAAATCCAGCGATCGCCTGGCAGAATACCTCGAACAAAATTTAGCAGTTTGTTTGGGGAAAGGTCGGTTGGTGCTGATTGTGCTTGCTGTAAATCCTGCCACTCTACATCGTAGACATGAGCCACCAAAAACCCGATTACCTGATTTTGCAGTTCGATAACCAGAACCATTGGCTTTTCTGGTCGTGACTGCCGCTTCAAAAGCGGCGCATAACCAAGCAAATGTTCCAAGTCAACCAGCCGCAGCATTTGTCCTTGCCAATTATAGAAACCTAAAATCCAACTTGGTAAGGCCGGGGCTGGAGAAATTTCTTGGCTAGCGAGATGAATAATGTCCTGTATTGAGTCAAATGGTAGCAATCCACTTCCTTGATTCCCCAAGGAAAAACGCAGAAATCTTTGCCGTTGTTCGCCTGATGTTAGCCCAGGAGGTAAGGTTGGGGTTGTTCCGGGCAACCCCAACTTATCAGCCAATATCTGGCTCATACCAAAAAGAAGTACTTTGAGTGGTTCCTCGTTTGGTGCTACAGGTAAAACAGCCATGTGGCTCACACAGCTTAACTCCGCTACTTGCCGATAAGACCACGGCACCGGACGCACAGCTTCTAAAGGAATATCGATTAAGGCAGGGGGCTTGTCCACAGGAATGCCACAAATTTCCCCAGTCCGCGTTTGAGTCAGAAGTAAGAAGCGTCCTGAAGTGTCAACCGCAGAGGGAACTTGATGCGCCTGTTGGCCTTGTACTTGCTGAATGAACTTCTGGCGCAAGTCCACAATTGTGATCGTTTGCGATCCCAGATCGACCATCCCGATACCACTTTCAACCGTACTGCGAATCGGGGGACAAGCCATCACCTTGAGAACTGCACCAACTGGCAGGGCAAATAAATAGTCTGCGATCGCAAAAACAACGACTCGTAATGAGTCGCGCTCGCTCACAGCGCCAGATAATCGCTTAAACGGAAAGGGAGTGTTAAGCATAAGTGGGTCGGTGTTGAAAACTGTGGTTAGGGGGCAGGGGGGCAGGGGGGCAGGGGAGAAAGAATATTAACGCTTCATTAGCCAAGGTGAGGGGTCAGTAATCATATTTACCAAACCACCTAAGATCCGATTGTAGATTCCATATAATTCTCTGCCTAATTCAACATCCAAATAATTGCACTTAACAGCAAATTCAATCCATGTTTGTGTTTCTGCTGCCTCTGCTTCACAGTCATTGAGTTTAGCCACAAAAGCTGCTTCATATCTACGCTTTCTCCAAGCTTCAGCTAGATTTGCACAAACAGAACGTGACGATCTACGAATCTGATCAGTTAATGAATACCGCTCCTCGACAGGAAACTTTTTAGAGAGTTCAAAGATTTTCATGGCTGCATCAAATGCCATTTGATAAACTTTCAAGTCTTGATGATTTTTAATTGGTTCTTTTTCCATCTCCATCTACTCCTCTACTCCTCTACTCCTCTGCTCCCCTGCTCCTCTGCCCCTCTGCTCCTCTGCCCCTCTGCTCCTCTGCCCCTCTGCCCCTCTGCTCCCTGCCTTATCTCAGGTATTAACCAGTTCAGCGATCGCGGCTAGAAAGCTCTGTTCTGAATAGGGTTTGGTCATGTAAGCTTTCGCCCCTAGAGCTAAAGCTAATTGGCGGTGCTTCTGTCCGCTACGAGTAGTCAGCATCACCACAGGAATCCCGGACAAACGCTCGTCTTGGCGATGGTGTTCTAAAAACTCAAATCCATTCATACGTGGCATTTCAATGTCACAAATCACTAAATCAACATCACTGTGTTGGACCAATTGAGCGATCGCCTCTCGACCATCGCCTGCTTGCAACACTTGATAATCGGCTTTTTGGAGCGTCTGCACCAAACTTTGCCTTTGGACAACCGAATCTTCCACGACTAACACTGTCAGTCGGTTAGGTTGAGCAACGGCTGTATTGACTTCCATTGGCTGTTGCTGCGGTTGCGTTATAGTTGCGGATTGCTGTGCCTCTAGAGTAAGAACAGGCTCAGGCGCGGGCAATATTGCAAGACTTGATGCTGGGGAAGTCGGCATCATATCTGTCTCCCAAGTTTGCCGAACTAACTCTAACGGGTCAACGATTAGGGTCAGACTACCATTGCCCAACACGCTGTAGCCTTGGATGTAACTAGGTAAAGTCAGGACTCTGCCGAGGGATTTAATTACTAATTCCTGCTCGACTAAAATCTGATCGACTTGCAAACACAGGTATTGATGCTCTGTTTCTAACAGCAGCAGAGGTTCGATGGTGTTCCGTTGTTTGACTGGAAAAGGACTTAGGTTTAAATTGTGGTCTTGGGTGAATAAAGGATATTTGTAATCCAGCAAATTCGCAAGCGAGCGGATGGGAACTAGTTGCTGACTTTGCCCTTCTCCCCACTGCCAGAATTTTTGGCTGCCTTGCCCGTGTAAAGATTGCTGGACTTGAATCTGCTCTGGCTGCGGTAATAAAACCTGGCTAACTCCTTCAGACAGCAAGCCATAAGTAATACCTTGAGATTGACAAACAAGCAAGCGTGCCGTTGTCAAGCTCAGGGGCAATTGCAGCATGAAGGTGGTTCCCTGCCCTGAAAGCGATCGCACCACAATCGAACCTTGTAAAGCTTGCAATTGAGTGCGAACGACATCTAAGCCGATACCACGGCCAGATAACTCACCAATCTGCTTGGCGGTAGAAAAGCCCGGTTCAAATAATAACTCTGCCAGTTGGTCTTCTGAGGCATAGGCGGCTTGTTCGGGAGTCAGCAGGTGTTTTTCTATAGCTCGCTGACGAATGGATTCCCAGTTAAAGCCTCGACCATCATCCCGTACCTCAATAGTAGTGCGGTTGCCTTGATGATAGGCTTTAATTGTAATTGTTCCGGTTTCTGGTTTACCCTGCTCGCGGCGGGTTTCTACCGGTTCAATGCCGTGATCGAAGGCATTGCGAATCATGTGCAGCAAGGGATCGTACAGCTGCTCAGAAATGGCTTTATCCACCAGTACCTTCGTACCGCCAAGCTTGAGTTCAACAGGTTTATGATAAGTTGCTACCATCTGTTGCAGCAGCCGGGGTAATCGATTCAACACTGTTCCCAATGGAACCATTCTGGCTTGCAGCAAATCTTCCTGCGCTCCTGAAAGCAGTTGCTTGCGCTTTCCGAGACTGAAGCGAGATTGCTGAACTAAGCCATTAACAGCCTCAATCCGTTCTCCTAATTGCACCATATCTTCTGTAAGATTTTGCAGGAGAATGTGCAACTCGCTATAGTTATCCATTTCTAAGGCATCAAAATTGGATTGTGCCTCGGTAGCAGAGATAACTCGTGGAGATCCATGTATATGTCGCTGCTTGCGTTCGGGAAGCAGCAGATGTCGATCCGACCAAGTAAAAACTTTACTAAGTTGTTGTTGACAGTACAAAAACTGTAGTAGAGTGTCTTGAGCTGCTTTGTGGATGTGGTTAGATTGCAGGTTTTGTTGGTTTTCGCTGATTAGCAATTCCCCAATTGTATGGCTGAGGCGATCGAGTTGTTCTATCGCTACTCGGATACTGGGAAGTGATGCCGATGATTGAGCCTGGAGGCTTGGCGCTGGTGGTGGAGAAGCTGGCCGATCTGAGTCTGAGTATCGGCAGGATGTCTGTGGATCTCCGATCCAGATTGACTGTAAAATCCGATCTATGGCAGAGGGGGCTACTACCGAATCCTGAGAAATAGGTGCCAGTACCTCCGGTGTTTTCGGTAGGGAGTTATCAGTCCGCTTCGGGAAAAACGACCAAATTGATTCCGCTTCGCTGGCACTGAGGAGGGGGGATGGCTTATTTTCAGTTGTAGTCGTTTCTGTGGGTTGGGCAGCGATCGCAACTGGCTGCTCTTGCGGTTCTGGGACAGCAATAGTTAGTCCTGCCCATTCTCGCAATTGTGGAGATATCTCTCCCCCTTGAGTGCGATCGCCTGCAAGTACTGCTATTTGAGCTGCTTTAAAATTTTCTAAAGCCGCCTGAGCGATTTGCAATACTTTGTCTGGATGTGCTTTGAGCGCGTTTAGGGTCGCCTGGGCAATTTCTTCTAATCCAGATAAGCCATAAGATGCTGCTAGTTCGACAAAAAATTCGGCTTGGGAGTTGAGTGTTGTTTGAATTTGTTGCGGATCTTGGCTTTGGATGTCAGTTTCCAGCTGTTGCAAATCCTGGAGTACACTTCCGGAAAAGATTGACTCTACCACATCAAAGCCAAGTTCTTCCGAACTGGGAAGCGGAGCCTCACGACCAAAAAAGTCGCCTAGTTTATGTTGGAGTTGGGCAAAGATTGAGGCCGTGCGATCGAGTATTTCTGCCTCATTGCAGGATAAGCCCATCAAGGCTGCACTCAATGGAGTTCGCAGGCACTCATAAGCATCTAGAAGCAAAGCACCCAATTCTGGATCGATTTCCAGTTCTGGAGCGTATAACGCTTGGAATACATCTTCCAAATGATGGGCAATTGTCTGAATAGTTTCTTGCCCAACACTGGCAGCACTCCCTTTGATAGTATGGGCGCTTCGCATCAAGGCATGAACTTTTTCTATTGTTTTTTCATCAAGTAGACCGATCAGATTCTGCTCAATGGTTTGCAACAACTCTGCCGCTTCAGCAAGAAAAGCCTGCTCTTGATTACTGGGATCGGGGTTCATAATATGCTTGGTGTCAAGGAGATTTATCTGTTAAGGCAGGCAGGGGGAGCAGGGGAGGCAGGGGAGCCGAGGAGAGTTAGTTTCTCCCCTGCCCCTCCGCCCCTCTGCCCCTCTGCCCCTCTGCCTTATCCTGAGAACAAATATTCACCACGACTTACTTAGTCAACTTTGAACTGGCTAACGCTGGTTTCCAGTTGTTGTGAAGTCATCCGTAGTTCCTCAAAAGACTCGGAAATGTGGATGGCACTTTCTGAAGTCTTGCGGGCGATCGCCGAAACATCCATCATCGCCTCTGTCAATATGTGAGATTGCTGACTTTGATGGGAAACTGCTTCGGTAATTCCTTGTACTAGTCCACCAATTTCGTTGGTAGCTACCACGATCGCACTTAGGGAATGACGAGTCTCATCGATCAAGTTCGAGCCTTGGACAACTTGGCTAATCCCGATTTCCATTGCTTCGGTAACTTCGTTGGTGCCAGCTTGAATTTCTTGCACGAGTCGCTCAATTTCTGTGGTGGCACTAGCGGACTGATAAGCTAGAGAACGAACTTCATCTGCAACCACCGCAAAGCCTTTGCCATACTCTCCGGCACGGGTAGCCTCGATCGCCGCATTGAGTGCCAGCAAATTGGTTTGAGTGGCAAAGTTTTCAATTAGACTCACTACTTTCGAGATTTTCTGAGAAGCTTCACCGAGGCGTTTAATTTTCTTGGCTGTTTCAGAGACGGTTTCCCGAATCTCCAAAATGCCATCTACGGTTCTTTCCATCAGCGAATCGCCAGCTTGGACGGTGTTATTAGCTCTTTGAACCGCCTGTCCGACTTTTTGAGCATCAGCAGCGACTATCTGGGTGGAAGTTACCATCATTTGTAATTGTTCCAGAGCGTGTTCGAGCCGTTCTGCCTGCTGTTGAGCTTGGTCAGATAGTTTTACTACTGAGGTAGTGTTATTGCTGGAATTTTCACTCACCTTGCCAGCAGCAATCTGCACTTGTCGCACTAAATCTCGCAAACTTTGGATCGTAGTGTTGTAACCATCGGCGATCGTCCCAATTTCATCTTCAGAGAGGGGCGCTCGAACGGTAAGATCGCCTCTGAAGGATGGTTCCAAAGCCATGAGAACACGTATTGCTCCTTGTTGGAGTTTTTCGCGGGCGGTGCGTTCGCGCTCTGCTGCTTCTGCTAGTTGCTGCTCTTGAATACGCACCTGTGTTAGGTAATCTGCAAGATTGAGGGCAATACCAATCTGGACACTGGCTTGGTTGAGAACATCCTCCTCGGATTGCTCCCACTGGCGCGATGCGCTATTTTGATAAACTCCCATCAGCCCCCAAAGCCGATTTTCTTGAAAAATCGGAGAAATCATGTAGGCTTTAGTTCCCCACATTTCTAACAATTGGACGTGACATTCGTCATGACCGACAGTATATATATTGTCAACCCGCAAACTTTCTTTGCGGACATAACGCCCTCCTTGGTTGTACTGGAGATAGGTATCTCTAACTTTGGCAAGGCTAGTTCCCACCAACTTAGGCCAATCCCCAGTCACAGACTCAACTACAAATTCTCCAGACCAATCAGGCTCAAAACGGTAAACTCCAACTCGATCTACTTTCAGCAGTTGACGAAGTTCGTGGGTGGCAAACTGGATAAATTCCAGAACATTACCACGACTTTGGGCCATCTCTGTTAACCGACTTGGCAGGCGATAAGAAAATCGGGCGTTTGCTACTTCCCGTTCTGCCAGTTTGATCAGTTCCTCATTCTTGGTTAAGGTTTGTTGTAAGTATTGCGATTGCTGGACGGCAACCCCAAACTGCGTGCCGATTTTTGCTACCAAGTTGACTTCATTCTCTTGCCATTGCCGCGGCCCACTATTTTGGTAAGCTCCTAACAAACCCCAGAGCTTGTTTCCGGCAATAATCGGGGTAATGATATAGGCTCTAATCTGGAATTGCTCTAGAATTTTCAAGTGGCACTGGGCATGGCCAGCAGTATAAACGTCATTAATAACAAAGGTCTCGTTGTTGCGATAGCGTCCACCTTGGGTTTGTTGTAGGTGTTCGTCTTCCCATATAGTCCTGATATCGGGGCCAACCAAAGCCACCCATTCACGACTTACTGATTCGGCAATAAACTCCCCACCCCAATCTGGATTGAAGCGATACACTGCTAGACGATCGCACTCCAAATGCGATCGCAATTCTGGTAAGGCATTGCGGAAAATCGTATCTAGCTCTTGAACTTGGCGAATTTTTTCTGACAGCCGTGTTAATGCTCGTTCCCCTTCTGCGGTTCTAGCTAACTCTGCATTTTTATTCTTGAGCTGTTCGATATACTTAACCTGTTGCAAGCCTATACCCATTTGCACAGCTACTTTTCGCAATAGTTGCACATCCTTGGATTTCCACTCGCGAGGGCCAGTATTTTGGTATGCTCCTATAAAGCCCCAGAGTTTGTTTCCAATAAAGATCGGAGCGATGGTGTAAGCCTTAGCCTGGATTTTTTCTAATATCTCTAGGTAGCACTGAACGTGACCGACAGTGTAAATATCATCGACAACAAATGTTTCATGATTGCGATAGCGTCCGCCCTGAGTTTCTTGTAAGTGTTCGTCCATCCAAATCGTTTTGATGTCGGAACCAGCTAAAGACAGCCATTGATCTTTTACGGATTCGGCAACAAACTCTACACTCCAGTCGGGATGAAAGCGAAATACTGCTAGGCGATCGCAGTGTAGTTGTTTGCGTAAACTTGGCAGCAAAGTCTGGAAAATTGTGTCTATATCCTGGGCTTGACGGATTTTTTCCACCATCCCTGTCAGCACTTGTTCCTCTTCTGCTGTCCGCGCCAACTCTGCATTCTTCATCTTCAGCTGTTCGATGTACTCAACTTGCTGCACGCTTAACCCCAACTGAATGCCCAATTTGGCCAGCAATCGCACCTCTTCGGAATTCCACTGACGCGGGCCGCTATTTTGGTAAGCCCCTAACAAACCCCAAAGTTTGTTGCCAGCAAAAATGGGAGCGATGGTGTAAGCTTTAACTTGGAACTGCTCTAACAGGTCGATGTGGCACTGGGCATAACCAACAGTATAGATGTCATTGATGGCTAAGGTTTCATTGTTGCGATAGCGTCCGCCCTGGGTTTGCTGTAGATGTTCGTCTTCCCATACGGTCTTGATATCGGGGCCAACCAGAGGCACCCAGTCACTTGCTACAGATTCAGCAATAAATTCACCACTCCAGTCAGAGTTGAAGCGATATATTGCGAGGCGATCGCATTTGAACAATTGCCGCAATTCTGCCAAGGTAGTGCGGTAAATCGTTTCTAGCTGTTGGGACTGACGCATTCTATCCGCCATTCGAGCGATCGCGTTTTCTACTTCAGCTACTTGGGTCATTTCTAGATTTTTTAACCGTAGCTGTTCGATATATTCAGCTTGCTGGAGGGCAATGCTCAACGGTTCGCCGATCTGCAACAAAGCACCAGTCTCTTCCTCAGTCCATTTCCGAGCATCAGAATTCTGATAGGCTGCTAACAAACCCCAAAGATTACCAGCGCGGAAGATGGGAACAATGATGTATGCTTTGGCTTGGAACTTCTCTAATGTTTCTAAATAACAAGGTGAAAAACCAGCAGCAGAAATATCGTTGACTTTACGGAAGCGCGTTCCTTTGGCGTACATTCCACCCTGCGTTTCCTTGAGATAGGTATCGGCATCAGCTTTAACAGGGGAGCCATAATCCTTAATATTACAACGTTCTGAAGATATCAGACCTGTTTTTAAAATGCTGTCTTGTTCCTGCATCTCCATCAGTGACGACCAACCAGCACCTACAGATTCAGCGATAACTTCTCCACTCCAGTCTGGATGAAATTGATAAACGACAACGCGATCGCATTTTAAAAATCGCCGCAACTCTTGGGTTGTAATGCGGAAAAGGGTGCGAAGATCCGTTGCTTGCCCAATCTTTTCAATGATGCCGAAAACAGTACGTTCTCGTTCAACAAGTTTGGCTGACTCCTCAGAGCGGTTATAAAGTTGTTGCTGATATTGCACCTGTTGAATAGTAATACTAGACAGAGTTGCAACCTGCACCATTAGGCGAACTTCACTATCTTTCCACTGACGAGGCTGAGAATTTTGATAAGCAGCCAGCAAACCCCACAACTTTTCTCCCTGGAAGATGGCAACAATAATGTATGCTTTGGCTTGATAGGTTTCTAAAATTTTGATATAGCAGTCAGAAAAACCAGCGCTGTAAATATCATTAGTAACTCGATAAATCTGTCCGCGATGGAAATTTTTGCCTTGGGTGTGCTGAATGTAGCTATCTGCACTGTGCGATCGCCCTGTTGTCCCAGCCAATCCGCCTTCGTCTGCAAGGTTCCTAACACTGCAATAGTTAACGTTATTGACAATTGCTGGGTTGTTTCGCTGTTCTTCTAATAGAGAAACCCACTCAGTTCCAGCAGATTCAGCAATAAATTCCCCACTCCAATCTGGCTGGAAACGATAAATTGCGACGCGATCGCATTTTAATGACTGTCGCACTTCTTGGGTGGCAACGCGAAAGATGGTATCCAAATCTTTGGACTGGAGAATTTTATTCGCTACACCGACCAGGATTTGGTCTTTTTCCACTTCTTGTTGCAACGCAGCTTGGATCGCGGCAACTTGCAGTTGCGCTTCTAATTCCTGCTCGATTAATTTTAGTAACTGAATTTCAGCATTCTGCCACTGGCGAACAGCAGCGCATTGCTGCACTACCAACAAACCCCAAACCCCATCTTTTGCTAAGATCGGCAAACTCACACAAGCTCTTACCTGAAACCGATCCACGAGCTGCTTTTGGTAAGGGGACAAGCTTGCAGTATGAGTATCTGCGATCGCCACTAATTTTTCTTGTTGATAAAGCTTGGCAGAACCTAACCCAAAAGTGACGGCGGGCAGTTTTTCCTTCAGCATTGGCGTAAAGCCATCCCTCATTGCCTCCGCAACAACTATTCCCAGCGTCGGATTCGTAAACTCATATAGCACCACGCGATCGGCTTGCAGTGCGCTTTGTACCTCTATGACAGCATTAGCAAGCAAGGTATCTAGATCGGAAAATTGGCGGATTTTGCTAGCGATCGCCTGTACTTGCTCTACCTCTAATCCATCTCCTCCGTCTTGATATGGCAACACACTTAGCAGTTCTTTTAACTTGCGGATTCTCTCTCGCAATGGCTCTGTTTCCACCCAATCAGCTTGATCCAGTTCATTTCGCAATTCTTCTAGAGCGGAGGTGATTTGCTGTTTTGCTGGTACATCAACGGTATGCCCGTTATCAGTTTCCTTATAACCGTTGCTGGGATTTGACTGAGGTTGGCTCGGTCTAAGATTGTGTTGCGCTACCATGATCTTTCTTGCTATGAATGTTGTCGGAGTTAAGGAGTAGAATGCAGAGCGGAGACTAATTACTAAGAAAGGCAAAAGTAAAAAGTTAAAAGGCAAAAGAAAGAAAAAGAAAAATGGTCAAGAGCCGCCTAAATTTATTTATGGGGATTATCTTTTTACTTTTCTAGAACGGCTTCAGCCGTAGGCAAGTCTGAGTAGTTCACAGAGGCTGAAGGGCTTGAATCACAACCTGGGTGTCAAGTAACATCAAAGGGCTACCTTGAGAATCCACAAAGTAACCCTGTAAGAATGAGCCTAATCTGGCAGGTAACATCGATGTCGAAATCGCTAACCGCTCTTGGGGATCGTGAACTTCAATAGTATTGACTTGCTCCACCAACAGCCCGACGGTTTGATTCTGGACTTGAACAAGCATCGCCATGCCAGAGTTACGCATACCTTCTCGCCGACACCAGTGTGTTGCTCCCAATAAAGCTGCTAAATCAAGAATCCAGATCGCTTCTCCCCGCCAATTCATTATGCCTAACAAGAATTCTGCTACCTGCGGTACTGGCAAAATCTCGGTCAGCGCAACCTGAATTACTCCCCGCAAATCAGCTAATGGGAGTAACCCATTTACCTTTCCATTCAATGGAAATCTTAAAAACCTCTGGTTGTTTCCTTGAGAAGAGTTTTCAAGTCGAAATTGGCTATTCATGGGTAGCGAAGAAAAGCTATCATTGCCCTGTAACATTGCCCTAGTTTCCTTTAGCGAATAAATTTATTAACAGTCTGGAGCAAGGTATTTTCATCTACAGGTTTGACTAAATAGCCATCAGCACCACTCATATTGCCCCAAGTTCTATCAACATCTGTGTTTTTAGTTGAGCAAATCACTACCGGGATTCCTTTTGTTGTCGGATCGGCTTTCAACTTGCGGCAGAACTCAAATCCACTTTGGCCTGGCAAAATCAAATCCAGTAAAATCAAGTCAGGTTTTTGTTGTTTCAACCTGAGTTGAGCCTCTTCACCACTACGAACTTCATAAACTGAATATCCTCCTTGCTCTAGGTAACGTGTCATCTTTTCGGATTCTGTGAGGCTATCTTCAACTAAAAGAACTTTTTTCATTTTTTTCCTAACTATTTAATTTAGAATTTGACAAATTATTGCGACAAATGTGTTTTGAAAATGGATGTAGGGGAGCCACTGGCATAACTACCACTTCAACCTAAACACTTAAATACTTGTGAAGCACATTGAGTACTTTCTCTGCTTCTACAGGTTTACCCAAAAAGTCAGTTGCCCCTACTAATTTTGCTCGCATCCGATCTACTATTCCATCTTTCCCCGTTAAGATGACAACCGGCACATTTTTGAGACTTGGAGTTTTACGGATTTGAGAACAAATTTCATAGCCATTTACTTTTGGCATCAATAGATCCAAAAAAATGAAGTCTGGCTTACTTTTAATTAGGTTTAAAACTGCCGTCAAAGAATCTTGAATGCCAACAAAGCGATAACCTTGATGGGTGAGAATTTCCTCCAAACTGCGACAGATCATCGGACTATCATCGACACAGGCTACTAAAGGTCTTGAGACATCAATAATTGCTTTACTAGCCGATGGGGGGGCAACTTGTATAACAGTGTTCTCTTCTTTCTTCAGTGAAGAATTGAAATTATTAACTGCACTGGACGGACTGACAATTTCTTTACTAGTCGCTGGGGGAGCAACTTTGTTGAAATTGGGTGCAACTTGTATAACAGTGTCTTCTTCTGTCTTTAGTGAAGAATTGGAATTATTAACTGCACTGGACGGGTTGCCAGTTTCTTTACTAATCCCAACCTGCCTGAGCTTTGGGGTAGGTGAAAAAGCGATCGCCCCTGTTTTTACCAATGTCATCAATAACCGAGTCAAAGCTAAGACATCCCGACCGCTTTTTTGCCCTAGACCTCGTAAAGTTTTTGTGCCATCAACTAGAGCAATAATCTGTTTAGAGGATGCTTGTCCTTGGAGTAGCTCAATTTGTTGAATTATCGGAAATAAATTGGGCGAGTAATTAGCCAGTCCTGCATCTCGCCATTCTTGCCAGGCTTGTGTAGCCCGTTTCAAGACTTCCTCTGTTGGTATTACAGCTAGGAGAACCCCAGGAACTTCACCAACAAAGGTAGTATGTGAAAACTGCCCTGCTGGATTGTCGCCATTTCTTTTGGCTTCAATGTACTGCATTATATCAAACAGGACTTCAGCTATTGAGCTTGCAATCAGGCTAACAAGTTGTTGTTGTTCGATTAATTTTTGTTCTCGCAACTTAGCAAGAATGGAATACTCGCGATAATTTTCCTGGGGAGAAACAAGCTGCTGCAACTGTGTCACATCCACATTAGAACAGTACCGCAACAAGTGTCGTCGCCATCGCTCATCGGCATTAGAACCGCCAGCCTGCCAAATTAATCGTCCTAAACGAAAATATAGCGTCCAAGTCGGCCCATCCCTTGCTTCAAGATTTAGCCTACCTGTGAATAATTTATTTTGAAGTTGCTCGATCAATTGATTCACAATGGATCGCACCTCCTAATATATCTAGAGTTTTGCATTTACATTAGAATTGCTAAAACAATCCAGCTTACTAACTTCATTGTGAGATTGCCAATAGCACAGTTCAAAACCTTGATTGAGCTATCCCAGGTTGTTATATCCCTTTCAAATCTGGATATTTTTAAAGTTAAAAGCCGGAAACTTGAACAAAGATTTAAGCTCTTTTTCTAATTATTAATAGGTTAACTAATTATTAATAGGTTAACTTGTTGCCATGTTACATCTATTGAGCAAATTGCTTTTATAGATGTGGTTGCAATACAGACCTGAAAAAGATGGGAATGTTGAATACTACAAAGCATAGACCAGCTTTAATGCTTATCGATTTTGTACTCTGCTGCTTAAGGCGATAGACATAAACAATCGTCCAACCGCTAGTCTGCAAATACAAAAAGTGAGCTTGAATTAAGTTTGTCCAGAAATTGCTTGTTGCCGAATAAAGTATTGGCGATCGCGTTGTTCTAGTACGCCTTGCTTAATCAAGGAGCGCAGGACATCTATCGTTTGCACCCGGCTTAAGCCTATCACTTCTTCAATTTCTATCAGAGTAGCTCCTTCAGCTTGCTGAATGTATTGCTGCACTTTAGATTTAGCAGTATCCGCATTCAAGGCAGGCACTTTCTTAGTCATCGTATTGGCGGAAGGACGAAAACCATTAGCTTTAATTGCAGAACGGGAGATTGACCATTTTGGAACTGTTACAACTGATTTCTCTTCTTTAACAGGAGTCGGGGAAACTGGTTGTTCGGGACTATAATCGTCCCAAACACTGTTATGTAAGATTGCCCGGAAATTTTGCAAGTTTTGGAATAATGCCTGAGCCTTTGCTGCCCGCTGTTGGCGGTATTCTTGCTGGCGTTGGCAGACATCTGTTTTTATTTGCAATATTTCCAATTGCCGCTCTACAATCTCTTGCTGAAATTGCTGCTGTTGTAAGTTCCTGTCGTTGTGAAGGCTGGTAACAAAACTGCTCAATTCTTGATGGAGCATATCTGCTTGCAGATGCAATTCTTGTTGAGTTAGCTGTTTCCACTGCTTAACTTTTTGACGGCGTTCAGCAGTTATTTGCAATCGCTGCGATCGCTCTTGTTCCCATAAATTCTTGAGAGCCATCAGATGATATCTCCTATTTTGTTAACTAGAAATATTAAATAAGCTGTTACGCATTTAATTTGTACATTTACCTGATGACTGATGACAGATGACTGTTAACCGTCAATAGTCATCTGTCAACGACCATCAAGAGTGTTTATATACTTTAGACGCGCATCAGCTTAGGAGCCATAAAGACTCCCTTTTCTAATGTGGGGTTAAGCAGCAGATGGAACAGCAGCCTGAGATGTTAAACCAACTGCCTCGGCATATCTTAAGTAAGTTTCAACTGAAGCAATTACAATCCGAGCTTCTATTGATAGCAGTTCAATACCAACTAAAGAAACACGTACCCAAGCATCAATTACAATTCCTTTGTCCAAAATGCGGTCAATAACTTCAGCCAGACTTGAAGATGAGTTAACTTTTTCAACAGCCATTTTCTTTTCCTCTCACAACTCTAATTATTTATTTCATCTTGCTCTGATTGAGCAGTAGGTAAAACTTACACAATGTGTTTTATTCTTCCTGAGTTTAGTGTTCCCAAAAATATAAGATAAATATAAGAAAATAAAAAAATATTAAAAAGTTAACAATATTTTTTTTAGACAAAAATTTAAGAAAAAATCATCTCATCTTGATTTTTTCTGGGAAAGTTATAAATATTATTTTTTATGAATTTATATGAGAGTATTTTTGAGAAAATGATACGGTGGGAGAGGTTCGCTGAGTGCTAATTGCCAGTGCGAGCATTGTACTTGCCAAAGGGAAAACTGCTGGGTACTGACCGTTGAATCGTTGCACTGTGCCAAAAAGTGGATTTGCTGCACATCTGACTGTCGAGTTTCACAGATAACATTTGTATATGTTTTGAGAATTAACTGGTTCAAGAGTTCCAACTGTTCGCATTGTTGTGCTTGAAATGCTTGCTGTGTTTGGTAGCGTTGTTTTTTAGCTAATAAATAGGCTTTTCCCCTGGCATCAATAGTGTCAGAATCGTCAAGTAAATCACAGGGTGTCAATTTTAAAGTGTACTCAACTTTGTCTGCTAGCTGAGTTAGGGTTTCTAGATATTGTTCTTGGTGCTGTTCTAAATGATTCAGCAGTTTTTCTTGCGAGGTAAAACCCCTCCCAAAGCGTAGGGGAAGAAGAGGAGTTTGTTGAAAAAGTTCTCGAATCACGCGATCGTGGTTTAATACAGCTTGAAGTAAATGCTCATCCGTTGCTTGTATTGCCTCCAGGGAGATTTCCGGCTCTACGATCGCACCTAAACCAGAAGAGTAAACGAGTTCAATATTCCTTTCCATCCCTAAAGGTAGAACAAGCGGTGATTCGGTCGGGACTAGAAGAGCATAAACGTATATTGACATAAGTAATTAAGTCTGGACAAATAAAGTTAACTAACTAATAATTCCCTTTTGTTCTACCAAAGTTAGGAAGTCCTCCGGGACGCTTCTTTTGACATCAAAGGTGTTTCCAGAGGATAAGGAAACTCCAAGAAATAAATTATCCAATATTGTGGGGTGGGCATCTTGCCCGCCCAGTCTATAGGGCGGGCGGGCAAGATGCCCACCCCACAAGAGTTAATTGGATATTTTTTATTTGGAAGTCTCTAAGTAGCTTCCGCTCTGAACTTCTGTATTTTTTCAAGGAAGAGACTATTAGTCTCTCCCATTAATTTTGAGGGATCAGAGAACGAACCGCAAAGGACGCAAAGAGCGCAAAGGAAGAAAAGTTAAGAAGGAGTTCAGCCATCAGAATTAATGGGACAGAACACTATTGAGATTGATGCTGATTAGCAAGCATTTGGTATGTAACTTGGAAATCATCATTTGTAATCTGAATCAAGCTGGAGTCAGTCAATCCTTGGGCGCGGTATCGACGAATTGCGCTTAAAGCAGCTTGATTGCTCAACAAAGCCAAGTCTGCGCCGTTCCAACCCTCGGTAACTGTCGCCCAGGTTTCTAAATCGACATCAACCAGGGGACGATCTAGATTGTGAACTTGTAAAATCGCTAATCGGCTGGCTCGATCTGGTAGATCGATTTTTATTTGTAAGTCCAATCTTCCGGCTCTAAGCAAGGCAGGATCGATCGCTTCTGGACGATTGGTTGCTCCTACTAACAGTACTTTCGGGCATTCATGCAACCCATCCAGTTCGGTGAGTAGTTGACCGACAACGCGATCGCTAACTCCAGAATCACCAGTGAATCGTCCCCGTGCTGGTGCCAGGGTATCAATTTCATCTATAAACACAACGCAAGGAGCTGCTTGCCGAGCTTTGCGAAAGAGTTCTCTGACTGCCTGTTCTGCGGCACCTACCCATCGACTGAGTAATTCCGGGCCATTCACAGCAATAAAGTTGGCTCTAGCCTGGGAAGCGATCGCTTTTGCAAGTAATGTTTTTCCCGTTCCCGGCGGCCCCCACAACAGAATTCCACGAGGAGGCTTGGCTTTGGTTTGCTCGTATAGTTCAGGATAAAGGAGTGCGCCTTCCACAGATTCTTGAAGTTTTTGTTTAACATCGTCCAAACCACCAATGTCATCCCAACTGACACTAGGTACTTCAATTGCTACATCCCTGAGAACTGAGGGTTTTATCTCTTTAATTGCTTCCAGAAAATCCTGCTGGATGATAGTCATGTTCTCAGGAACGGGACTGTTGAGCGAGGGGACTTGACGACGCAGGGCAATGTAGGCTGCTTTTTGACAAAGAGCTTTGATATCGGCACCAACAAAACCGACAGCCAAATCGGCGATCGCTCCTAAATTAATTGAAGTCTCCAAGGGCATGGCACTTGTCAAAATCGTCAGAATTTCCAATCGTCCATTGCGATCGGGAACCCGAAACTGAACTTCGCGATCGAAGCGTCCCGGACGACGCAGCGCCGGATCGAGATAATCGGGACGATTTGTTGCCGCTAATACAAGTACGCCCTCGGTTTTGGCAAACCCATCCATTAACCCAAGCAACTGCGCCACTAATCTTTTTTCAACTTCACCTTCCACTTGGCTGCGATCTGGGGCCAGGCTGTCAATTTCGTCAATAAATATCAGGCAGGGAGCAGAACGAGTTGCTTTCTCAAAAATACTTCGCAAACGAGCTTCTGCTTCCCCGTAATACTTGCTCATCACCTCTGGGCCATTGATGGCAATGTAGTTTAACTCTAACTCTTCTGCCAAAACACGGGCTGTTAAAGTTTTTCCCGTACCGGGCGGGCCAACGAGCAAAACCCCACGCGGAGGCTCTAACCCTAATTTCACCAATAAATCTGGACGTTTAAGTGGAATTTCAACTAACTCTCTGATTTCTTGGAGAACATCAGCCAAGCCGCCGATACCTTGCCAAGAAGCTTTTGAGTTCGTCCGAGCTGATGGGGGGGTGACATCAGTATCATCCGTTGGTGTAGCTGCATCGGTGGAATTGGATCTGACTCGGCTGGAATTACTTGTTCTCGGAATATTGCCTTGCCGGGGAATACTACTGAGATTATGAGACCGAATTTGAATAGAAGTTTTTAACTCCCCTTTCTCTACTTTTTCTTCTAAAGCTTTTGCAATTTCTAATAGGTGTTCAAATCCTTTAAATATGTCGTCCATTGATTTTAGTTAGAGGTTGTTTGAAAAGTGTTTCACTGTGATTTTGGGCACTTTTAGATCCCCCCTAGCCTTAAAAAGGGGGGAACCAGAATTAAAGTCCCCCTTTTTAAGGGGGATTTAGGGGGATCTAGAACGTTTTGCTACCGACAAGAGGACTTTTCAAACATCCTCTTAAATAAAAGGCAGAGAAAAATTTTATTTACAAAAAAATTAAAAGTTTCAATAATTTTTGATTCTCAATTTTTATTGCTGTTCAACAGAGAGAGGAATTAATCAGTTGGAAGTGGTTAATCGAAGACGAGCAAAGTTATACGGGGCAGTGAAATTGTTGTAGCGAATTCGTAAACGGTTTTCAAATTGATGATCGAGCGCTTCAACGTGTTCGCTAAATTGTGATTCTGCTTCCCAAGGAATTAGGTAGGCTGAATTGTAGATCATTGTGTCCATTTGGGGAGCATTTTCTACCACCTCGATCGCAATGGAATTGAGCGTGCTTTTAAATACATCTATGATGCCTTGCTTGCGATCGCTCATTCCCTGTTCGATGGTTTGCCCTATTTGGATTACCCGCTCCATACTCAGGGGTTGACCGACTAGCTTATCCCTTTCGGTTTTGAGATTTGGGTGTTCTGCCAATAGTCCTTGAATTTCTGCATCGGTATCCCAAAAAACTTTGACACTAACTTCTCGGCAACCCGATAACTTCGCAAGCATTTGCGTCAATTCTTCTTGATGAGGACGAATTAATTGCTGTGAAACCGTTTCCCAACTGGAAACCAAAAGTCCAAATTGCACGGGCAGTAAATAGCGATCGCCTCCTTGCATGATCTCCTCAAGGACTTTTTCATGACTTAGCAGGTTACGACGGCTGGCCAAATAACGCTCTTGCTGTGCTTCTGAGTAGATTACTGCAAAATCATCCAAAATTTTAATTTGTACGGGTTGCCGATCTAAGCCCTCTAAATTTAAATTTTGTGGAGCAGGCAAGGTCAAAATTCCATAAATGTAAAAACTCATATAAATGTCTTACCAAGAAGAATGTAGTTAAATAATTCGTAATTCGTAATTAAGTTTTGTAATGGGGATTTAACCCAATCGCATTACTTGCTAAGAGTCTTGTTGGGGTATTAAACCATGAGTATTTACTGCCATATCCTTCATTCCGTGAAATCCTTAAATCAGTTAAATCAGTGATAAAAAAGTTACAGGGGTTTAGAAGTGAGTACTAATCTTAACTTGGCATGAACTAAGCTTAATTGAGCCAGTCCTAAGTCCAAGTCACCTTCAACCACAACACCCGTATTTAATAGGCGATCGAGAAGTTCTAAGATAGAGGGTTGACTAGAGGTTTCACCGGGGTAGTATCCTCCAGATTGGGGAAGTAAATTTCCCATTTCACCCAAGTTAATATTTAGATCGGCTGGGTCAACATCAAATATCTCGCAAAGCTTAACAACCTGTTGTTCAAGCTGTTGAAGGCTTTCGGCAGCCCGATCTAGCTCATGGTCGTTGAGAGTGCCAGCATCCATTCGCCGAATCACCTGAGCTTCCATGAGTTGGCGTATCAGTTCAACAACCGTCAGTAATAACGGTGCTAAACCCGAATCAGAACCTTTTGATTTGCTAATCCCCTGCATTCTGATGATTAATAGGATTGAGTGTTTTAAGCGATTGCAGTTCTGTTTCTAGACTGGCAAGACGCTCTTGAAGTTGTTGATTAGTTGCTAATAAGGTGCGAGTTTGGCTATTAAGATAGGGGTCGCTCTCCCACCAATTAATTCCAATCTCTTTGGCTTTATCAACAGAAGAAATCAACAAACGAATCCGAATGTTGAGCAGTTCTGTGGAGCCTACGGAAATAGAAATATCTCCTGCGATAACAATGCCTTTATCCAGAACCCGTTCTAGAATATCTGCCAAGGTAGAACCTTGAGTTGATGTGGTGATAGCTCCCCGATTAGTATTAGTACTCATTTGTTTATTAAATGGCCAGAATCAAAAGCAACTGTCTGTGATATGCTCGGCGACTCGGCATTGCCCTGCATTTGTACTAATACTCCCTGTTCTCTGAGAGATTTGAGTGCAGCCACAATTTGACTGCGATCGATCCCTAGTTCTACTGCCAATTCAGAGAAACGCCTTCCTGGAGAATTACACAGGTAGTTGTAGACTTCATGCTCGTAAGGTACTCGTTGTTCCAATACAACCTGATTTTGGTTGTTTGGTATTATCTCTGACGGCTGAGTTTGAGTATTTATACTATGATGCAATTCACTTAAAACCTCTTCCAGTAGCCGAGTTGCTTCCATGAGAGGTTGATTCGTGCGAGAAAGCAGGATATCGGCACAAATATCTTGGAAGTTAGGATCTCCAGGGTTTACAGAAATTTCGTGTTCGTGGCAGATTTTGGCAATCATCAGACAGGAACGCAATCCACCGCCTTGTCCAGAGCCAGATCGACTCCAAAACGTCCGTACTAAGCGGACAATTACTTCTGCTTTCTCAGAATCTATGCCTGTTTTATGAACTACAATTTCCTGCTGACTCAGTTCATCAGGTGTAGGCATATCGATGGTAATAACACGATCCATCAAAGCATCCTGAGTTGCATGAACTCCACAATACTCTTGAGGATTTGATGTTAAGATTGCCCGAAACTGAGGATGAACCCGGATATACTCGGCTCGATGTTGGTTTGTTGGTAATACTAACAACCTCTCCTCAAGTACGGAGAGTAAAACGTTATTTACCTCCGGGTGCGATCGATTGAATTCGTCGTAAACCAGCGTGAATCCTTCTTTACAAGCTAGGGTTAATCGTGCATCAACCCAGTGTTGTCGGAGTTCATCCTCAACTTTAACAACGCTGTGGATATAGTTATCAACAACCTTTTTACGGGTATAACCTAATTGATTACCAATCAAGTCTGAGGTTTTAAACTCATCATCTCCAAATAAGAGGATGATCGGCTGGTTGAGCAAATCAGCTAGATGCATTGCCAGAGTAGTTTTTCCGACTCCGGCTGCACCACGTAAGTGTATGGAAAAACCTGACTGTAGATAGCGCAAAGCACGTTGAGCGACGCGTTGAACCGCAGGTGTATTGACAAATCGCTGGGGAGATGCATTTAATACTGTTGTCAAACTTTAAGTACCTCCTCAATAGTAATGTGTTATACGAAAGTCTTTTTTGTTACATTGCAAATATAAAATACAGATGTCAATCAGCCTTAACTGGACTCAAATCCAACGGATTTTGGCATCAACACAAGACTAGTAATGTTTAATATTTATGTCATCAGCATGATTACGGTGTTGAGAGGATACCTTTAAGAAGTCCACACAGGTGTAAAGCAATATGGTTCTGCGCTTCTTACTATTACCGATTACTGGCCCATTAATGGGGGTAACGTGGCTTGGGGAAAAAATTTTAGAACATGCCAGTACTGAAATTGATGATAAAGAAAATCTCAGCAAGCAACTTCTTGCACTCCAACTTGCTTTTGATATGGGGGAAATTCCTGAAGAAGAGTTTGAAATTCAGGAAGAAGCTCTTTTATTAGCGATTCTGGAAGCAGAACAGGAGGAACGCGATCAGACACAAGAGGATTGAAATTCTTTCCTAGCTTGTGTGATTTATTGCTTTAACTAACGTGCGCCTCCGTTGGAGACTCACGTTAATTTTAAAAATTTTGTTAGCTATTATACTTAAATAAATTATGCTTCTACTGTACAAGTATTAATTTTAGGACTTACGCAACTGGCATATTATTTTTAGTTTGTAGTGTACCCCTTCGGGGAAGCAAGCTACGCGTAGCGTCTCGCAGAGAGGACTTTAGTCCTCAAAATCAGGGCTGAAGCCCTTACTACAAACTAAAAGTTTTAATTTTTTGTGACACTTGCGTAAGTCGTAAATTTAATGGAAGCTTTACCCGATAATTGGGCAGATATTCAACCTGATACTGTATATCTTTCAATCAGTGGTCTGCTAGTTTTATTTGGCAGTGAACAAATAAAGTTGGGATTAAAATACGATCGGAAGGGGAAACATTTAAAAGCCATTGAGAAAGGGCTTGTACCTCCTCGCGGTAATGTTGGCTTGGTGGCTTCCCAAGAATCTGGCTACGATTTGAAATCTAAAGTCTTAGGTAAAGGTGGCGATGCCTGCGGCGGGCTGCGCCTACGCCGATTTCATGCAAAATTCATTGATGGTATATTGCACTTCCCTGGTTTGGTAACAGAACATTAAACCCACATAACTATGACAAGGCTCGAATTAAAAAATCATCAAGTTTGGCAAGATTTAACTGAAATATTACAAAGTTTAGATGCTAATCTTCTTGTTCAAGAACATCTTGACCAGTGTGATTATAAAGTGTGTGGCTATTGGGATGAACAAGATGAATATTATGAGAAAATTACGTTACCTCGTACCCTAGAAGCCGAATTAGTTAGCAGTTCAATAGGCGTTACTCACAAAGAACGTTTTTTACAACTAAAGTTTTTGCTCATAGCTGATGCTGTTGATAATACAAAAACTGCAAGTAGCAATGCTCAAAAACTTGGTGAATTGGTTCTTGTTTATGATGAAAATCTAGAATTTATTGATGAGAATTGGCTTTTAGATGTCGATTCTTCATTCCTTATGAAGCTATCTGGCTAATTTTAGGCAATTGAGTAGAAATAAGAAATAACTAAGCAACGAATTTTCGTGCCTAATTTATGAGTTGGAATATGACGGCTGTTGAGTTGTTGGAGCGTTACGCTGTTGGTGAGCGTGATTTTGCTGGAGTTGACTTGAACGGAGTCGATTTGAGTGGGGCTGTGTTGAGAGAAATTAATTTAGATCGAGCGGATCTTAGTGGAGTTAACTTTACTGGTGCCGATCTCAGTGGGGGTTATGGTAGAGATCGCCATCCTGCATATACCAAAATTAGATATGCCATTTTAAGAAATGCTATTTTTCGAGATGCCAATGTGAGCTACGTTAATTTCTCTCGTTCTGATCTAAGCTTCGCTGATTTTAGCCGGGCTTACGGTAACGGAGTTTGCTTCGAGGATGCCTGCTTGTTTTGCGCTTTGTTGAACGATGCTGAGATTGGAATTAGCAGTTTTGACGGAGCGAACGTTGAAGAAACTATCCTTCAAGATGCTGAGTGGGTATGAGGTATTTTTCAACTAATTTATTCAGCATTAATTATGTTGGTTATTAACAGGCTTAGATGTGCAACCAGGACAAACGCTAATTTTGGCTGATGTTTTTCTGCCGCCCCCGCTTCGCTCTTAGTGCTTTCAGCAATGCTTTATAGAGTAGGTATTAAGCCTTTGCTTCGCAACTTCCTTGCGAAGAATAGACAAGCTGAAATCTTAGTACTTAGTATTCCAATGTTAAGGTTTTGAATTTTGGTGTCTTTTTCTCCAAGTCAATCTTTGCTTGCTGATGGGTCGTGTCTTCTTCAGCAAGTGTTTGACTATTTAAAATAGCAAGACGCTGCTGAATCTGATGTCGGCGTGCTTCGAGTTTCTTTAGTTCCTCCTCTAAACGCTCCTTCTCTAACATCATTTTGTAAGCATTTAAGTAAGCTGTTGCTTGAGAACGTTGAGGAGGCATGGTGCTAAATTTGGCTTGAATTTGTCTGCGGTTTGGAGTGCGATGCATAATAAATTTCTCTTTGGGTATGAAAGTATTTAGTCTAATTAGCCGTTAAAATAAACAGGCTGCGGCTGCTTGGATGCGTTCTAAAGGCTGAACTGAGCGAGGAAGCATTGGTAAGCGAACTATTGTCAAACCTGGAAAATTTGTCTCGCAGTCATCGCAATTAATGGTTGCTGTAGAAGTAAAACGGTTGAGAACAAGGTAATTCTGACTTACACCTATTTCTTGCATAGATTTGAACAAGCGTTGTTGTTCGGCAAGTACGCTAGTCTGGTTAAGTGTAACCCCAATGAACTCTGCTTGTTGTGGGTCTTTTAGCACTTTTTGGGCTTTGACTACGCGCTGTCGCAAAGTTCGTAAACGCCCCATAAACTCTGTACGACCAAGGACATTCTGATACTTGATCCAGAGTTTGAAAATCCAAGCTAGCCAGTCTGCTAATGCAGTTGGCATTTCTAGAAAACGCAGAAGATGACCTGTAGGAGCAGTGTCTAAAATAATCAAGTCTTCTTCTTGTTGCTCTAGCAATTCCATTACTGTTAACAGGGAAAGTATTTCATCAATCCCTGGTAAAGCTTGATCGACAATTTTGCGCCAGGCAGCAGGAGCATAGGCCATTTCAATAGCTTCGCTTGTTTGGGTTTCGCCACTCATCATTTCGGCCAGTTCCCATAGGTAATCGGCTCTGAATTGATCGACAATGCGATCGCCATCCACTTCCTGACCTCGAAGATTGGCAGTTATTTGATATGGTTCGTGTCCTAAACTCAAACCAAAGGCATCACCCAAGGAATGGGCTGGATCGATAGAAACCATGCGAATTTTACGATCGGGATGTTGTTGAGCCATAGCCCAACCAATCCCAGCTGCTACTGTGGTCTTGCCTACTCCACCCTTACCGCCAATTAGTAATAGGCGACGACCTTCGGTGAGAAAATCTCCAAAGCTAGGAGAAATTTTTTCAGGCCATTGAATTGGGAGTAGATGAACAGGAGATGGCGGTTCAAGCTGAGGAACATGGATTTGGTCGATCAGATGGCTGAGGGCTACAATTCCCAAAGGCTCCTTATCTTGCTGCGGGACAATAAACATCGGCTTTCCGTTAGCAATAGCCGTATACTGACCGATCATCGGTTGTTGTTCTTGGTAACGATCTGGGTCAGTCGCACTGGCAAGGACTTGGTTAACAAACAACCCTCCGCAAGGAATCTGCATGGTTTGTAAGGCTTCTAGGAATCGTTTTGACTCCAACCAACTCATTGGTTCGGCGATCGCAACTAACAAACAAGCTGTATGCGTGGGATCTTGAAGCAGACGACGGCCTTGCGACAGTTCAGCTTTCAGGGTTTGCAAAAACTCGTCAGCGCGATCGGGTGTGTAACTTCCAGCAAAGGTCTTACTAATAATCCGATGCTTTTCTTGAAACAGTTCAAGAGAGTGGAGGAAAGTGTCTAAAAAATCCATCAATCCAAACAAGTTGAGAGTATGACCGCTAGGAGCCATATCTACTACTACTCGATCTACCTGCTGATCGTTGAAAAGACGTTGGATCTCTAACAAGCCCATCAACTCGTCCAGTCCAGGCCAATTTAAATCCCAAACTGGAGACAAGTCTTCTCCTTCAACAAAACTACCGCGCTCCACTAACAGTTCTAACACCTGACCATAACGTTCTTTAAAGTCTTGTAGCAGACGCTTTGCATCCAACGCCCTTACTAGTAGATTGGGTAGTTCCGCTATGGGACGAGGAATGTCATCAACGCTAACTTGTAAAACATCTCCAAGAGAGTGAGCCGGATCGGTTGAGATTAAAAGAATTTTCTCATTGGCAAATTTCTGCGCCCAACGACATGCAAAGGTGCAGGAGATTGTCGTTTTTCCGACTCCACCTTTGCCGCTAAACATAGCAAGGTGTAGGTTATCAAAAAGTTCCATCCCGTTTGTCATTTCTGGCGTTTTAGGATAAAGTTACTACATATTTTTGAAAGTTACTTAAGTAATTTTGCTGAATAAACCTATTTAAAACCTTAATCTTTCTAGGATTTACAAAACTTCTATCCTATAGACTACCGTGTACACACAAGTTGGAAATAATTGACAAATCCGGGTTTTACCCCACCCTAACCCTCCCCTTGTAAAGGGGCTACGTCAGTTTGAATCCTTCTTTTTGGGCTGGAAACTTGCTCTGGGTATGGATGTGTGTACACCGTAGTTGTAAAGGGGAGGGAACTAGATTTCTTTTTTTCCCCCTTTACAAGGGGGGATTAAGGGGGGTAATTGACTTGTGATCCTATAGGGCGGCGACAGGGAAAGCTTCACCAGAGAATGTGTAATTAATTTTGTTGAGGTACTTACAAAGATTAGCCGAGGAACTATAACTGAGGTAAAGATTTAGCCAGAGATGTCCAAAGGTAAGGAGATAAGATGGTTAACAGTTCTGAAGGCGATATAAATATTGGGTTTAATGTCCAATGTATTTCTGAATACGACTTTTTTTCTGACAGTAATTTTGAGGACATTCATTGTCGTCCACTGAAAACAGACTCTCCCTACTTAGGACTAAAAACTTTTGAAATTAAAGATAAAGACAAATTTTTTGGTCGGGAGAAGTGGATTGCTAATCTGGGCGATCGCTTAAAAAAAGATAATGTACTCTTGCTTTTAGGAGCATCAGACACGGGCAAATCATCATTGATTCGGGCAGGTTTAATTCCTTATTTAGGATCTAATAAAAAATCATTAATTAATATAAGTTTTCACCCAGATGAAAATCCTTTTAAATCTCTTTATCAGTGTCTTGCTTCTACTTATGGTAAAAAATCGTCACTAGCGGATATTTCTAAAGAAATAAGAGAAAATACCCTAATTAAAATTGTCACATTCCTCAAACAAGATTATCAGTGTATTCTGATTTTTATTGACCAATTTGAAGAACTGTTTACAAAAACTCAAAAACCGGAACGCGATAAATTTTTTGCTAGTCTCTTTCAACTGTTCCAGCAGCAGGATAGCTCTGTCAAAATTGTTTTAACAATGCGGTCTGATTTTTTGGATAAATTTAGTGAGTATCCCCAACTTGCAAAGATCCACGATCGCTATAGTCGTATACTCACTAGAATGAGCGATGGAGAATTAAAGTTAGCGATCGCTGAACCTGCTGCGAGAAATGGCGTTATCTTTGAACAAGGATTAGTTGAGCAAATTATTCATGATTTTCACCAACAAAATGATTATTTACCACTTCTGGCATACACCTTAGATGTACTGTGGGAAAGAGAAAATATTGCAAACCGGGTTCTGAAGATAAAGACTTATCAAGAACTAAAAGAGCAAACGTTTGGTTATTTAAGCGAACAAGCTAATCAATTTATTAATCCTAGTCTTGGATGGCGCGATCGCCATTTGAGAGAAAAAGAACAAGAGATTCAAAAGTTAAACCTTGCACTGACTGAATTAAAACTACGCGAACAATCCGCCAGAGTTTTGAATTTATTTCCTGTCCAACCGCTAGAGGGTTTGGTGCTGGCAATTCAAACAATGGGTGAGAATTTAGAGAAATATCCAAACCAGCTTCTAGCTCCTGTTTTGGGAAGCTTAAAGGAAGCAATGAACACACCCACAGAGGCAAATAGCTTGCGCGGACACGAGCAAGAGGTTAATTGTCTAGCCTTTAGTCCTGATGGCAAGTTTATTGCTAGTGGCAGTAGCGATTCTACGGTTTGCTTGTGGAATATCATTGGCAATCCTACCGCTCAATTTTTATTGGGGCACGAGCAAGAGGTTAATTGTCTAGCTTTTAGTCCTGATGGCAAGTTTATTGTTAGTGGCAGTATTGACGGAATTTTGTGTTTATGGGATCTACAAGGTAATCTCATTACTCAACCGTGGCAGGGACATGAGGAAGGAGTTATTTCCGTCGCCTTTAGCCCAAATAGCGATGGCTGCGCCAACCCCGGAGGGGTACGCATTGTCAGTGTTGGTTTTGACGGAACAGTTTGTTTGTGGGATTTACAAGGTAACGCCATTACTCAACCTTGGCGCGGACACAAGGAAGGAGTTATTTCCGTCGCCTTTAGCCCAAATGGCGATTGCATTATCAGTGTTGGTTTTGACGGAACGGTGTGTTTGTGGGATTTACAAGGTAACAGCATTACCCAACCCTGGCACAAACATGAGGCGAAAATTATTTGCGTCGCCTTTAGCTCTGATAGCAAGTTTATTGTCAGTGGTAGTAGTGATTCTACAGTGCGGTTGTGGGACATCCAAGGTAATCCCATCGGTCAACCTTGGCACGGGCATGAAGGACATATAAATTCTGTAGCGTTTAGCCCTGATGGCAAGTTTATTATTAGTGGTAGCTGCGATCGCACAATACGCTTATGGAATATCAATGGCAACCCCATCACTCAACCTTGGCGGGGACATGAAGGACAGGTTAATTCCCTAGCCTTTAGCCCCGATGGCAAGCTGATTATCAGTGGTGGCGATCGAACTGTGCGTTTGTGGGAGCTACATCAAATATTACAAGAGCGGGTCATCGGGCGATCGCAGCGCAAATATGAGAATTGGGTCAATTCTGTCACCTTTAGCCCTGATGGTCAGTGGATTATCAGTGCCAGCAATGATTCGACAGTCCGCTTGTGGGATATTCACGGCAACCCCATTGGTCAACCTTGGCGCGGACATGAAAAAGAAGTCAATTCTGTCACCTTTAGCCCTAATGGTCAGTGGATTATCAGTGCCAGCAATGATTCGACAGTCCGCTTGTGGGATATTCACGGCAACCCCATTGGTCAACCTTGGCGCGGACATGAAAAAGAAGTCAATTCTGTCACCTTTAGCCCTGATGGTCAGTGGATTATCAGTGCCAGCAATGATTCGACAGTCCGCTTGTGGGATATTCACGGCAACCCCATTGGTCAACCTTGGCGCGGACATGAAAAAGAAGTCAATTCTGTCACCTTTAGCCCTGATGGTCAGTGGATTATCAGTGCCAGCAATGATTCGACAATCCGCTTGTGGGATATTCACGGCAACCCCATTGGTCAACCTTGGCGTGGGCATGAAAAAGAAGTTAATTCTGTCGCCTTTAGCCCTGATGGTAAGTGGATTGTCAGTGCCAGCAATGATTCGACAGTGTGCTTGTGGGATATTTACGGCAACCCCATTGGTCAACCTTGGCGTGGGCATGAAAAAGAAGTTAATTCTGTCGCCTTTAGCCCTGATGGTAAGTGGATTGTCAGTGCCAGCAATGATTCGACAGTGTGCTTGTGGGATATTCATGGCAACTCCATTGGTAGACCTTGGCGCGGGCATGAGTATTGGGTAAATTCCGCAGCTTTTAGCCCTGATGGTAAACTGATTGTCAGTGGTAGTCTTGATGGAACAGTCCGCTTGTGGTACTGTGGGTGGCAAGAATGGTTGCAAGTTTGCTGCAACAGATTAAATTATCATCCCGTCTTTCAAAATCCTGAAAATGGCAGTGATGTAGAAATTGCCTACCAAACTTGTCAAAAATATGTATGGAATCCACAATTCCCCAAACAGTTGCACAACCAAGGAGCAGCCAAGCTAAAAGAGAAAGCTTTTTTAGCAGCTTTAGAGGATTTTAAGCAAGCAGTTCAACTTAATTTCACATCGCACTGGAAAGATCGCCTTGCTTGGCAATCAGTACCCACAGAGAACCAATAACTCGGTCTACGGTTGACAACTGCAATAAAAGTTTTGAATGCATCCTGCACGTTTAGGGACTTTGCGTTCCCGAACTAGTGCTGCATATAAGGGTATCAATACCTTGATTCAACGTGAAGGTTCTAAAGATTTCTTTTGGAAGTCCACTATTCGGGATTTGGATGAAAGTGATTGGGAAGAACGCAGACTAGATATTCATCACATTTTCCCCAAAAGTTGGTGTGACAAGCAGGGTATTCCCGCATCTCGCTATAACTCTATCCTCAACAAAACTCCAATATCGTTTAAAGCAAATCGCATGATTGGCGGTAAAGCTCCAAGTAAATATCTGGTTCAACTTCAAAAGCATGACAGTGTTCAGCTAGACGATGCAGGTATGAATGCAATTCTGGCAACTCATCAAATCGACGCAATAACACTTCGACAAGATGACTTTGAGGGTTTTATGGCATCGCGTCAAAGGATGATACTTGCCAAAATCGAAACTTATCAACTTTAGTCAAATTCACGCCAATCTTACTATATTGAAAACCGCAATCACACTCAAAGGTGCCTATAGGATTTTTTATATAAGAATAGGTCGAATTTAGATCATTGCTTAAAAGCATCACTAACTTCGTAACCACAGAATGGAGATAGTGTTCGCAAGCAGGATTTAGACAAAGCCAAGGCCCCTTACCAAAAGGTTTATATTTAGATTTACGAGCAAAAAATGTTGAAGGCGAATTCCTCAAAAATCTAATCATTAGCAGATGCATTACCGGGTCAAAAAACTCCAAATGCAATCGAAAAATTTTAAATAAATTTATGTTATTATTACTGACATTTATACCAAGAGCCTCAAGAAATTCACTTCCATAAAAAGACAAAAATTTCTGTCGTAAACCTTGCTCATATACCTGACGGTCTAGAGTCGCTAAATTCCTCTTAATCAATAAAACCTAGCGTGGCAAAACTTACTAGAGAAGAGCGGAAATCCTGTAATCTTGACCTTGTAGCGAAATAATGGTGCAAAAACTTGGCAAGAAAAAGTTTAAAACCAGAGGCAACATCGTTTGAAGTACTCGATTGTGTTCAAAAAAAATGCCCCTCGTGCGGTCAAGCAATGTGGAATGAATACAATAATCCTCGACATATAAGAACGTTAAACGGGGTAGTAGAACTACAGCTAAAAATTCGTCGATGTCGAAACAAGTCATGTCTGCGGTATAAAAAAGCATATCGACCAGAGCAAGAAGGGTCACTCGCTCTACCACAGAGCGAATTTGGTTTGGATGTGATTGCTTATATAGGAGCATTACGCTACCAGGAACATAGAAGTGTTCCCCAAATACACACTCACCTCGATATTATTGGGTATATGTATAAGGTAAGCGTTCGGTCACGCACCTAATTGACAGATATGACGAGAAAATTCTTTGTGGCTAAAAGACCATAAAAGGTTAAAAGCAATATTTAAAAATCAAGGACGGGTGATATTAGCGATCGATGGGATGCAGCCAGAAATTGGACATGAGGTATTATGGGTAATTCGAGATTGCTTATCAGGAGAAATAATACTAGCTCTAAAACACCTGATATCTAAAGGGTTATCTGCAACTGCATCTTTATTTTCACCTGTTATAGTTGCATATCAATGGGTTGATAAGGCTAGTAATATTCTTAATAATAAAATAGGTCTTGATGCTGCTGGAGTTAAACAAAGTTATCAGGAACTATTAACAGAAATGTCCCAACAAAAACAGAAAGCTGGTACACTCAATACCGCAATCGATAACTTTATAAAAACTACCCATAACTACTGGTCTGGACTTTTTCATTGTTACGAAATTGAAGATTTTCCCCGAACTAATAATGACTTAGAACATGCTTTTGGTATGCTACGTCATCATCAACGTCGTTGTACTGGTCGTAAGGTTGCCCCCTCATCCCTCGTTATTCGTGGTTCTGTCAAACTTGCCTGTGCCATCGCTACTAAACTTCATTCTTTTACCGCATCTGATTTAGCACAAGTTGATATCGTTACTTGGCTCGAATTACGCTCTCAATTGCAAAAACACTACGCATTGCCAGAATTGAACAATATCGATTTCGCAGAGACCCCAAGGGTTACTTGGCTAATTTAGAGAGTCGTCTTCTCTAGTAAGTTTTGCCACGCTAGGTAATAACACTTAGTTTTTTAGAGTAAGCAATATTTTGTAGTACGACTTTGAGATAGCTTCCTTGGAGTAGCGAGCGCCTTATGCTTTGAGAATTTAACTCACGAAATTTCATAAATTCTCATTGTGGACGGATTCATTTTCGTTGATTAGCTCGATTCAAATGAGTATTTTATCGTTTAAAAAATAACAACATCCCATGTGGATTATCTAAAAATACATCTTTATTACTATTATGATTTTGCGATTCATCCCCTTGCAAATCTTGACTTGAAAGTGAGTACACATCAGTTGCAACAAGCTGATATCCTTGAGTATTGAAATAACCAACTAGTTTATCAGGCATTACATGAGATGCGCCGTAACTTGGTAACAAATTATGTTCAATTTTATCCTGGTCTAAAATATTTAATTGCACAACACCTGTACGACAAAATATATCAAAATCAATCGGCTCAAATAAGCCACTTGTAGTAATTTCTATTGAATTTAATTCCATCGCCAGTTGCTTTATACTTGCAAAATTCCGCGACCACGGGTTGCCCATTAAAAATAACCGTATCGATATTGCCTCTGGCTGCACCTTCACGATATCAAGTAATGTTTTTGTAACCGCATTTAGTTGCAAGTAATCTAATACTCCATGAACCGAAACTAGCCGCAGGCTATTAGGAGCGTAAAGTTTTGTCAGTTCTAGTTCTGCTAGATTGCGATCGCAAAAATAATTTAACTGTAGGTTTGGGTATTGGCTGCGTAAAGCTAAAAACTTTTCTGGCGGATTAATAGCAATGTCGTAACAGTCGATTGTCGGAAGTTGGTAGCGCGTCAAGTCAACTCCCTCAAAACCAAAAAAAACTTCACGTTCGGCAAAACCTGCACCCAAGATAGCTGCACTATCACCATTACCTGAAAGAATCGCTTCCCAAGTGAGGGGATAAACATTGGGGGTAAGTTCCAAAAGTCTAGCTCGACTAATCTCTAGAATATTGCCACTGCCCTTGTTTTCTAGGAATCTTACTGCCATAAAACCTCGCTATATTATGAAATAACCTTGGGACGACTGATTAGGGTGATATCTTTACCTTCGCCCAAACGGTACACTTCTGTGCGATCGCCAACATCAATTTCAAAAAACCGATAGCTTGTAGTAAACCGCGCCCACGGTGCCAAAGGATTAATTTTTGGGAGATTGGTTGTTGCTTGGTAAGTAATTTCAAACCCCGCTCCCCCATCTTGCTTGAACATCCGCAAAAAACATTCGTAGTCTCTAGCGTGCCAAAAATCAGTCGTTCGACGACGCACCACATCTTGTGAGTCAGAACTCATCGCCCGTGCTGCTGATGCGGACACGATTAATTGCAAATTGTCAGACATTCGCGTTAAGGCAAGTTTCTTGTCTGGGTTTGAGAATATTTCATCAACAATTGGTCTAAGCTCAGGGTGTAAACAAGTTTCGGCAATGTAAAACCCTGAATACTTACTGATATCGTTCTCAAATTCCCGATCAACTAGTCTTTCGCAGTCACAACTAACCGACTTTCGTAAGCTCGCAAAAATCAAGTCTTCATATAACTTCTGCTGCGATGCTGGCGCTGCTGCAATAATTTTAAATGCAGACCCACGCATCCCCTGAATTCCAATCAAAGCACAGGTACAATCGAGGGATGCCGCCCACATTGCTAAAAATTTCCGATAGTTGGTATAAAGCATTAATGCTTCCTGGTAGTCAGGAGCTTTAATTTTGAGTAGATGCTTTACTGGGTTGGGTTTAATTTCCCATCCAGGCTTGCATAGTAAAGTCCACAACGTTGAGGAATCTTCAATGGCATCCATGCATTTATCCCCTCAGCAAATTAATGACAATTATTGGTCTGTCCGTTCTTGTCAAACCTCATGCGGGATATCAAATCCTTAAGATGGGCTGGATCTACACCAAACCTATGAGCAATGTCATACTCCTCATCTTCAGTTGGCGGTGCATTTAGTGTAAGTAAATGCTCCAAAAAAGGTTGCGACCCCCCTAAAGGCAAACCATCATCCGTAAAAGGTAACCTATGTTCGTGCATTGACTGCTCAAATACCGCAGGGCGGGTATTTTGTAGCCACGCTACAACCTCACCAGGTTTTGGCGGCTCTATCCCCAGTCGATCGCATTCTTCTAATAACTCGTTTGATAATTGTGATTCTACTGCGGAGATGCTGTGCGAACGCACCACCAAATCCTGCAACCATTCCTGTAGTTTTCCTGTCTCTGGCAGTTGCCAACCCAGCGTCTGACAAGCAGCTACAAACTCTTGTCCAATAACAGCTTCCCTATGCAAATTTTTCAGAAATGCAGCATACTCGTCTTCCGATAAGACATTAAGCTGCTGCTGAAAAAACTTTTGAATTTCTCGACTTAAGCGAAATATACGTGATGCCTGAAAATCATTGTCTTTCTTGATACCCTCAATATCACCCAAGCCAAGGGAGAGATTATCTACAAACCAAACTCCTACCTGGCCCACTTCTGGTACTGATAAACCCAAGGATTCGCACGCAAATATCAGTTCTATACCCAAAGAGGTATAACCAGAAAACATCTGCTCCAAACTACCCGGTTGAGGAACCGGCTTACCACTTTTTTGAGCTAGGTCAACTAAATCTAAACCCAAATCAACTAAACGCCTTAAAGCTTTCGCCAAAGTGCCACCCAATATCGGCAGTAAATCATCTACCTTTTGCCGCACACCGGGCGCAAGGGTAAAAGATACTCGGTCAGTATCCCCTCCAGAAAAGCGTTCGCGCTGATTTGACACACGTTTTTTGAACTTGGTTTATCGAGATTTCTCTTCAGTTTATAGAAACAACAGGGGTTTTAGTTACAAACCTTAAGTTTTATATCAAAACCTATATCGCTAGAACAAATAAACACCTCACCATCAATAAACCTTGTCATTTTAGTGATGCACTAATTTTGATTAGTGCATCACTAAATATTAAATAATATTAAGTTAATGCATCACTAACTCGGCAAATCGGTAAACTTTACCTAAAAAGCACAAAAGAAGGGCTTGAGATAAATCGAGCTAACTCGGTAAAAATCGTGCAAGAGTTAATAAAGATGCAAAAGAACTACAAAATACTAGAAGTACTACCAAAACAAGGACTAGAACCAAGGCAATTTCTACGCCACTGTTTTGATATCGCTGAACTCACTCCCAGAGAACTGCTTGAAGAAGAAACCGACTCACAATACCGCAAAAAATGTATCACTGTACTATGTGCAGTCTTAGGTGTACAAAGACCAACAGTTCGCAAGTGGGGAAGTGATCTCAATTTTGATGGGATACCCAACTACTCCAAAGTTTCACTTGCTTACATTCATGCCGCCGAAATCGTGCCAAAGCAGCTAAAGAGCATCTTGAGAGGAGAATACAACGCACCGTTCGTAGATGCTCAAACGTTTCTAGAAAAAATACTCCTCGAAGGATTAAGCGAACAACAAGTATTGCAAACTGTCTCTCACGCCAATTTTCGCGCAACTTGTGTCAAAACTCTCACGCAAGTATTACATATTGGCACCAAGTCAGTTCAAGATTGGGGTCAGGATATGTCGTTTCACAAAATGCCCAAAATTCATAAGCACACCTTGGGCTATGCCTTGGCTGCTATTTCTAAATCATCATCAAAAAACTTGCAGAAAGCAGCTTAACTTATTCAACTAGTCGAATTAGGAAACTTAGTCTTAGAGATTAAGACCGCGCATATTAGTGCATGAACAACATCATGACTACAGCAACTTTTGCAAATAATTCATACATCGAGCAGCATCAGGTAGACTCCAATCCTACCACTCACATAGAGCAAAGTACCCTAGAGTACCTCCATACGGCTTTCCTACTCTACGAGTACAAGCAGACTTACACCAAAAAAGAGTATCGCGCACTGTTAGAAGAGTACGGTTGGGATAAGGGCAGTGCTGAGGAAAGGCGATCGCTCCGAATTGCCGAGAATTTTCAAGCATTTATCAGTTGCCCGGAACACTTGGCAGTTTTGACTATGGCAATATCAACAAGCTAAAGAAGAAGCTTGGAACCTCCTCTCGGATTCGGAAAGGAAATCTGTATGGCAGATGCTTCCAGAGGCAATCAAAAAGCTTAGTAATGCCAAACGTGAAGGGTTGATTGTCAATTTTTATGAGATTGAGTCGGGAGGGGTATATAAAGTCTTTACTACAGATTACCCACTAATAGAAGAAACAATTAGTAATAGTCGGTTAGACAGATGGTTGGCAGACTTGAAACTCAGGCAGAACTCCGATTGTAATTGATGTGTGTTTAAAGCCAAGTGCAAGAAGTTAACATTAATTAGAATCTCAATGAATTCAACAGCAGCAAACAAAAAAATAGCTGTTAGCCTATTCTCCGGGGTGGGTGGATTTGATTTGGGATTTAAAGCAGCAGGATTTGAAATTGCGATCGCTATTGATAACAATCCCATCGCCTTAGCAACATACCAACATAATTTCCCGCACGCCACAGTCTTGTGCAAAAACATTCGGGAAGTGACAGGGGAAGAAATACGCGCCCATATTCAGGCGAAGTACATAAATTGGGACGGGGAAATTCATGCCGTTTTTGGTGGGCCACCATGCCAAGGATTTAGCGTTGCCGGACTGCAAAATGTTGAAGATGAGAGAAACTCGTTGGTAGGGGAGTTTGTACGGCTGGTGTTGGAACTCAATCCCCTTGCGGCAATCATGGAGAATGTGCCAGGGATTGAGAATCAGAAGTTTGGCACCATCACCGATTCCCTCCAAGCAGTGCTAGAAGAACATTATTTTCTCTCAAAGTGGAACCTGAACGCTTCAGATTACGGGGTTCCCCAGGCTAGAAAAAGGGTGTTTTTTGTTGCATCTAAGTTTGGAGAAATTATACCGCCAAAGCATCAACTTCAACATACAGTTAGAGATGCGATCGCGGACTTGTTGCCAGTCCCCCTACTCCCCAAGCAAAACACTCAAGAATGGCATCCAGATTGGGTGAAGGGAGAATATGCTAAGTATCTTGAAAAAATATTCCCAAATCTTGGTATAGTAACTAACATTGAGACGGGATTCGCAGCGACAACACATACACCAGAAGTAATTCAGCAATTCATCAACACTCCTCCAGGCGCGAGAGAAGCTAAATCCAAATCAAAAAAGCTGCAATGGGATGGATTCTGCGTGACGTTAAGAGCGGGGAGTGGCAACCGCACCGCATTACGTCCCCTCCATCCAGAACAACCACGGGTTATCTCAGTTAGAGAAGCTGCTCGTTTGCACAGCTACCCCGATTGGTTTAATTTCAGCGAGGCAATACTCCACGCCCAAAGAGAAATCGGAAATTCGGTACCCCCATTGCTTGCATATGCTGTGGGAATGCAAGTTAGAGAACATCTAGAATGCAATACCATTTATCAGATTAAGTGCCAAAATTGGCAAAACTGCCTATTTTTCTCAATATCTTGCAGTTTTAAGAATATAGTCGTTTTTGTCAATGAAATACTGTCTTTAAGCGGGTTAAGCAAAATCAGCAAAGAGCGACCCCCTCCACATCTGGAAGTAGAAGTGTAACAGTATCTAAGTAGGTAGGTGGGAAAATTTACAACTATGTAACGAAAGTTTAACCAGAGCCATTAGAGCCAAATTTAATACGTTTTGTACTGTGGTTGCCTTTTTCTCCCCTAGCTTTAACGCCATCAATCACCGCGTAAGCAAGGTCTAACTCATCATCAAATATTTGCCCACATAATTCATCTTTTTTCAGGTGCTGCCACTCCAATTCAATTGGATTCATCTCGGAGCAGTATGCAGGCAAAAAGAAGATGTACAAACCCATCTGTTCCCACTTTAACCATAGTTTTTGCACTTCAAGACATCGGTGTATCGGTCCGTTATCCTGCACAATTACCCTAGTGCGCCCGGTTTTTTGAGCTTCCGTCGCTTCAATTTCCATCATTTGAATGTAAGATTTACGACTAACACCACCAATAACTAGACCGTAAATAAAGCTGATTAAAGGTTGAAGAAACCCGATAATACTTAATCTCCGACCACGACGCTTGGTTTGCTCTAAGCGTTTTTGCTCACCTCTAAAGTAATAGGTGTAACCTGGTTCACTCCACACACAGAATCCTGATTCATCTAGATACTTTAGGTCTATTTCTCCGGTAGCTGCGGATAATTCCAACATATCTAGGTCTGCTTGTTTCTTCGCTCTGACTACGGGGTCTTGTTTTCTCTTGTGGCTCTTCTTGGCTCGCTTCCAATAGACCCCCTTTTTTGAGTACCCGTCTTAATCTGTCGGGACTCAATTTTATGTGGCGCTCGCTTTCTAATTTCCGGGAGAGTTGAAAACTATTGTATGTACGTGGTTCTTCTCTGAGGCATTTTTCCAACAATACTATGTCCTCCTCCTTCCACTTCGGTTTTCCTCCTCGACCTGGTAATTCCCAAAGCCCTTCTATACCTAACTTCTGCCATTTATGTAAGACTTCTCTTACTGTTTGAACACTCCAGTCAAAGTGAGCAGCTATTTTTTCTACGTACCAACCATGCGCGTTTAATCTGATTGCCTCTGCTCGATCTTTAACTTTCTGTGGTACATCCACAGTTCTCAGGTTTAACAGGGTTTGGTCTTGCTCACGCGTGAGGAATACCCTTAAGCGAGCGCCCATAACATTTGTTACCTCTGTAAGTACATTTTCCGTATTTATTTATCTTAATATAGTTGGGTTTTTTCCCACCCACCTACTTACAGACATATAATCTCGCAACTACTCAAGTAGCCTATGAAATGTTGCAGTCAGCCTAGTTTTTGTACCATTTTGTTCGCTAGCTACAACCGCATTCCAACCCCTGTAAGGCATTGGTTGTCCAGTGTCATCTCCCCAAAACACCATTGCTCAACTTCATTAACTATAAATACTGCTATTGTTGTGATTTTGAGTACTCAGCTTTGCACTTTAGAGATGGCAGTCAAATTTTTTAAGAAATTAATAGCTTCTTTATCAAATTCAGATTATGACATTTTAGCTGAAAAATTGTGAGGAGCAAGGAAAAAGTAAATTATTCTTTAATCAGGTCAGGTAGTGAATTTTTCTTAGGCTACAGTGGCTCACGGTTCAAAGATAAAAAGTTGTTGCAAGGTCTTTTTGTAATTATATAACTGAAGTTACTTTTTACAAAAAATTCCGCTACTATGCGACTTATTGTTGCAGATGAGCCAGATTTAGGCACAGTAGTTAAAAGCGATGGTGCGGAGCGCCCACGTAGGCGATCACAAAAATTTTCAGTCTACTGAAGTTGCGTTTTTAACAATCAACAGCTTTTGGCAAACTATGGTATCTGGATCGCATGGTTTGGCTTTATGAAGATATGAAAGAGACAAATACAGATTATCAGAGTTGGCTGTATTAAAGCAGGAGTTTTAAGTATAAAACACTACAGTCAGGTATTGCTACTGTACATACCTATCTTTAGGCATAGAAAAATTTCATTCTAATTTCATTTTCTTATGAAACTCTATGAATAGGGTGAACGGTAAGACATTTCAGACATTTATATACCTTCATTGATGACAAGTGATTGCTAAAAATATGTTAGCCAGGGGTAAAATTCTCTGGTTGAGGCTCTCCCGTCAGTTGGTTCAACCCAGGCGCTTGGCTTTCGTGGAAGCTTGCCTGATTGGTCTAGTTTCTGGGTTAGCGGCAGTTCTGTTAGGACAGGCAGTGGATTGGGCTGGTGCATTGCGAGTACGTGTTTCTTACCATTGGCCTGCCTACTTAGTACTACCAGCTATTGGACTAATAGGGGGACTGTTAGCTGGTTGGCTAGTAGAGCGCTTCGCACCGGAAGCATCAGGTAGTGGGATGTCTGAAGTCAAAGCGGTATTGGCTCGCGTACCGATGCCGTTAAATCTGCGGATTGCTTTGGTCAAGTTGATCAGTGCGACATTAGTGTTGGGTTCGGGAATGCCTTTGGGACGGGAAGGGCCAACTGTCCAAATTGGGGCAGCCTTGGCAAATCAACTGAGTAATTGGGCACCGACTTCACCAGAGCATCGTCGCCAACTAATCGCCGCCGGAGCCGGAGCTGGATTAGCTGCGGCTTTTAATGCACCGATCGCAGGTGTACTATTTGTAGTGGAAGAATTACTCCAAGATGTATCAGGTATCACTCTTGGCACTGCAATTTTGGCTTCTTTCATCGCTTCAGTCATCTCCCGGCTCTATGGTAGTCACAACCTGGATCTGAATCATCTAAATTTAGGTCTTCCCGATACAACTTTCTTCGCTCAGGAAATCCCTTTCTACTTAATTTTGGGAGTGCTGGCGGGACTTCTAGGCATTCTATTTAATAAAGGTATTCTTGAAAGTCTAGCAATTAACCGCCGCCTGGTAAGGTTGAGTTTACCCTGGCGAATTGGAATTGCTGGGTTAGTGAGTGGTTTGGCGATCGCCTTTTTACCTGCTACCTTTCGCGATCATGCTGGGCTGAGAGAAATTTTGCTTGCGGGTAATACTAATTGGTCATTTGCAGCGATCGCTCTTTTAGTTCAGTTTATCCTAATTATTTTTACCTACGGCTCTGGAGCGCCAGGGGGTTTACTAGTTCCCACTTTGGCATTAGGGGCTGCCCTTGGTTACTTAGTTGGTGCTGTCGAACACAGTTTACTGGGAATGAGTGCTGCAACAGTCTATGCTCATGTCGGCATGGCTGCCTTTTTTAGCGCTGTCTCCAAAGTACCAATTACAGCAGTCGTTATTGTATTTGAGATGACAACAGATTTCAATCTGGTGCTACCGCTAATGATTGCGTCTGTGGTTGCCTATTTAGTAGCAGAAAAAATTGACCATCGATCGCTCTACGACCTTCTACTAGAGTGGAAAGGGATTCACATTACCAAGGAGCCTAGTACAGAGGGACTTCTAGCGCAACTGAGTGCCGTAGATGTGATGCAACGGCGTGTAGAAACCCTCTCTAGCCAAATGAGTACTGATGAAGCAGTACAGGCATTTTCTCACTCTCACCATCGCAACTTCCCGGTTTTAGAGAATGGTAGAGTTGTTGGGATTGTCACTCAGAAAGATTTAGTTAATATTGCTTCCCAACAGTTAAGTGGAGATACCACTATTAGCGAGATTATGACACCAGAGCCTGTGACAGTAACTCCCACAGCTACACTGGCTCATGTACTGCATATACTCAATCGTTATCATCTCAGCTGCTTACCCGTTACAGAAAATCGCAAGCTCATAGGAATTATTACTCGTAGTGATATTATCCGTGTAGAAGCAGAGCAACTCAGTGGTAATAGCGAACAAATAGAACGTAAATCAGCACCTTCTTATGTAGTTTACCAAACTCGCGCTCCGGCTACAGGTAAAGGAAGATTGTTAGTACCACTTTCACATCCTCAGACAGCCGAAACTTTATTAGAAATGGCAGTTGCGATCGCCAAAGATCGCAATTACGAAATAGAATGCCTACAAGTGATTATCGTTCCGTCTAGCCGCATCCCATCGGAAACACCAGTACAAATCAGCAAAAGTCTTCAACTTTTGCAACGGGCAATACTTTTAGGAGAGAATTCGCGGATTCCCGTTCATACCCAGATCCGAGTTGCCCATAATGTTGCTGGAGCAATTTTGGAGACTGTCAAAGAACGACACATTGACTTGGTGCTAATGGGATGGAAAGGCAGTACATCAACTCCTGGTAGAGTTTTCAGCCGAGTGGTGGATACCATAATTCGACAGGCAGGTTGTGATGTTATCTTGGCTAAATTAGATGATAAAAGATCCTTTGACCGTTGGTTGTTGCCAATGGCAGGTGGCCCTAACTCCAGCCAAGCAATTAAGTTATTACCTGCTCTGGCTTCTCTAAGTACATCGCCCCAAATCAAGCTATGTCAGGTTTTCCAGCCTACTAACTCGATTCCTGACACAACATTATTAGATAAATCTGTTCACTTTCTGCAACGCCGAGTTAGCGGTAAAGTGATGGCTACTCCAGTTCGTGCCAATTCTGTTTCTGATGCTGTCCTCAAGTGTGCAGAACAAGATAACAGTGATGTGATTGTTCTGGGAGCTAGCCGTGAAAGTTTACTACAACAAGCGATTCAAGGAAATATTGCCGAGAATATTTCTCGCAAGAGTAATTGTACAGTTATCATGGTCAAAACTTAATTACATAGGCGCAACCCTACCCATAGAGTATTACAAATGACAAATGACAAATTACGAATTACGAATCATCGGCAAGTATATAGTAAAAGTTGCCCCTTGATTTGATGTGCTGCTGGCGATAATACTACCTTGATGGGCTTCAATAATCCGCTTAGAAATTGCTAACCCTAGACCATTACCGCTACCTTTGCGTGCAGGGTCTGTTGTATAAAATTGCTCAAAGATTCGGGGTAAATCACCCTCTTTTATCCCTTTTCCCTGGTCTTGAATTTGAATAATAGCTTGTTTGCCTTGGCTGTATGCAGAAATAAATACTTGAGAATTGGCTGGTGAGTGCTTAATCGCATTATCCAACAAATTGAGAATCGCTTGTAATAACCGCTCTGGATCGCCCTGAATCATTAGGTTTCCGGCGTTAACCTGTGTAGAAATTCCCAAAGATAGCATTCGCGGTTCTAGTGCATTGACAGCACGGTTAATTAATCCATGCAGCGAGATGGGTTGCTTTTCTAATTCAAAAACTCCTGCTTCCAAACGTCCTAAATCCAGCAAGTCATGAATCAATCGTGATAAACGCTTGGTTTCGTTTTCGATAGTTTGGAAAAAGCGATCGCGTAATTCTGGTTCTTCAGATGCTCCTGCTTTGAGTGCGTCTACTGTCACCTGAACGTTACTTATAGGGGTACGCAGTTCGTGGGAGACATTGGCTAAAAACACCCGTCGCTCTTTGTCTAAGGAAGCTAACCGCTCACTCATCCGGTTGAGTTCTGCTGCCAATTGATCCAACTCATTGTTCTCATGGATCGTCAGCTTATCGCCAAAATGACCGCCACCCAAGCGAATGGCAAAGTTCCGCATAATCTCAATTGGTTTTGAGAGGCTGCGAGCAAAGCGACTGCTAATTAATGTACACAGTAGAATCGTTACAGCTAGGGTTCCCAAAATACTCCAAATTACCCTAGCAAACTGTCGCTGAAGCTGCTCCAAAGTCATAGACATTCGGATTACGCCCAACAATTGACCGTTACGCTCAATAGGTCTGGTAATGTAGAGGCGATCGCTATTTGATAAAACGCCTTTGGCAACACCTTGCTTTACACGGTTTTGTAAAGCTTCCCGTATTCCCGGAACTTGATACCAATCTTTAACCTGGCTGTCTAACTTGGGGTCAGAAGTGGCTAATAGACTGCCTTGTTGATTAAAAACACGTAGGGTTACAGTTTGTGGTGCGCCATACCGTTGCACCAGTAAATTTACCTGTTTAATATCTTTTTCTTCTAGTGCATCTGCTACACTTTCGCTTAACGCACTCGTCCAGTTATCCAAATCTACTTGTCGCGATCGCATAAAATAATCATGGAACGACCAAAGGATATAACCTGCCATCAGTGACGTTCCAAAAGCTGTTAACATCAGGTATGTGCCTAAAAGCTTGGCATAAATTGTATTTAATTTAATCCCAGGTATCCAGCCTCTCATGAAGGCTGCTCCCCAGAACGACGACGCAGTACTGCTTTGATGCGTGCTAGTAGTTCACGGGTGTTAAAAGGTTTAGTAATATAATCATCTGCACCTGCTTCTAACCCCCAAATTTTATCAATATCCTCATCTTTAGCAGTGAGCATCACAATAGGTACATTGGAAAATGCTCGAATCCGCCAGCAAACTTCCATACCGTCAACTTCCGGTAACATCAAATCAAGCAAAATTACATCTGGTACTTGCTTGTGAAACTGTTTGATTGCACTATGTCCATCGGCGGCTGTAGTCACCGTGTAACCTTCTTTTTGTAGTGTATAGGTGAGACTGTCGCAAAGAGCTGCTTCATCATCTACAAGTAATACATGTGGCATTGTTTATTCTAAATTAGCGTGAGTTATTTATAATAATATTTTGTATTAACAGATATATTTGTGACATCTTCCTCTCGAAATTAATTTGTTAAATAGTAAGGATGAAAACCTTATCACCAAGAAGGTTTAAGTTTAGTCATGACTGCTTAATTTACTCTTGACTATTACTGTTCCTGGTTGGGGAAATTTGATCGTAAAACTTGTTCCACCTCCTACTTCGCTATCTACATAAATTTCTCCATGATGTATTTCTAAACACTTTTTAACCACAGCAAGTCCTAGTCCACTGCCAACAATCTTGCCTACATTATTAGCACGATGAAAAGGCTCAAATAAATGCTCTTGAAATTCGCCAGGAATCCCTATCCCATTATCTTTAACTTGGAAAAATATTGCGGATGATTCACAACTAAGAATTAAGAAAATACTTCCCTCTGGAGGTGAATATTTAATTGCATTTGAGAGTAAGTTACTCAGAACCGAATAAAGTATATTTTCGTCTAATTTAGCGTGAGTACAGTTCCCTTGGCTGATAAATTTAATAGTATGCTGTTGTTGATTAGAAAATTGGAGGTCTTCTATCAAATTAATGCAAAAGGCTTCCAAATCTATCAGTTCTGGATGAAATTCTAATTTCCCAGCTTCTGCCCTAGTCAAAGTTAAAATATCGGTTAGTAACTGGTTCATTGACCTAGCTGAAGATTGAATGCGATACAGATTTTTAAGTTTCTTCTCTTCCGTCCACTGCTGATTACTTTGAGCCAATAGTTGAGCCGACCCCAATATAATACTCAGTGGTGTGCGAAATTCATGGGATACCATTGAAAAAAATCGTAACTTCAATTCGCTAAGTTCTTTTTCTTGAGCTAAAGTCTGTTGAATAGCTTCTGCTTCTTGGCGCTTTACTAATTGCTGATAAAGCAACGCATAAACGCCTAATAAAATAGCAAAACTCAAGAAAGTACCGAGGAATTCAATTAACATCCGGTTGCGGATATTCTCTTGGGAATGTCTGACCGAGATTTGTAGTAACTGTTCTTCCCTAGCTTGCATTTGAGTAAGCGTTTCGCGGATTTGATTACGATTTTGGTTACTTTGAGTAAGTAGAGGTGCTTGAATAGCAAAGCTTGATTTACCTACTTCTTTGAGGTTAATCGACTGTTTAGATAATTGAACTCTTTGAGCAATGAGGAATTTTAGCTTCGTTATTTGCTGCTGTTGATAAGAGTCATCAGCAAGTTGTTGCTGCAACTTTTTGACTTTGGCATCCAGGCTTTGCATTGCCTGATAGTAACGTTTGAGTTCTGATTGCTCTCTATAAAGAATATAACCCCTGCGTCCGGCTTCTGCATCGGTTAGTGTAGCAAAGATGTCAATAACATTTTTCATTACCTCATGTGTGTCCTTGACTTGATTGCTACTTTCAATTAACTGAGTAGCATTTTGGTAAGAAATAAGACTAGCTGTACCCATTAATAATAAGCTCAAGCCGAAGCCAGAGGCAATCCATTTCCTTTCCAGTGACCATTTCATAGAAAAAATCAATTAATGGTTCAGAGTCCATATCTTATCCAAGACCTTACATCAAAGTAAAGATTTTTCCAAATATTAAGCTTAGTTCAAAAATTTTATTACTAACCGATTTCTACCCGATTTTTGCCTTAAATCTCCACAAAGAGGTATTAAACTTCTACTTAAATTCAAGCTCCTTTGCACTAAAATATCTCCAAACAAATAAATTTAATTGTTTGTTTGGAGAATTTTAGTTTTATATATCAGGACTCATATTTGATTTTTGAAAAACTCATTGCCACTCAAAAAGCTTTCTTTTGTATTGGCTATGTAAATACCCACTAAACCCAATAAATTCTCTAAATCAAAAGATATTCCTATATTGTCATTAAATAAACTGTGATTGCTCTATTAAGCTAAAGCATATCTAATTTGCATATTAAACTTTTCTGAATATCTTGTGGGGTGGGCATCTTGCCCGCCCTGATTATGCAACTTTAATGCCGATTAGCTTATCTCATCTCTAATTCATACGAATTATATTGAAAATTTAGAATTCATCAATATTCTTGCTTTTACTACCCGATTTTTACCCGAATTCTACCCAACTTTTAGACTTTTAAGGTGTAGCGTTAAAAAAATACAAAATGAGGTATTGAAATATCATTTCCGGTTTTGGCAAATTTTAATGCCTCACTGTTCAGTGAATATTGTCAATAAATATCGTTCATCATAATGAGTAAGTAGAGTGAAATTACAGAGTTCACAGAATCTCGCAGTTACAAGGCGAGAGAGTGTTTTTAGACAAAATAAAAAGAAAAAAATTACTACCCATACACCAAACCAAATACTAAACACTAGACACAGACTTTTTTTAGTATGGTGTATTTTAATGGCAGCAGTATTAGGACTGGTTATCAACTTGTATAAATTACAAATTGTACAGGGAGCAAAGCTAACAGAGAAAGCACGAAATCAGCAGATGGTAACTTTACAGCCTTTTATACCTCGCCGAATGGTGGTGGATCGTAATCATAATATCTTGGCTTGTGACCGTCTTGTATATACTCTGTACGCCCATCCAAAACTGTTTAAACAATCTGATGAACAAGTAGCACAAAAACTTGCCCCAATACTTAACAAAAATGCTAATGAATTAGTGAAAATTTTTCAAAGTCAAAAAAGTGGCATTTTACTTGCTTCTGCGCTACCAGAAGAAACTGTTACTCATGTAACTGCATTGCACTTCAATGGTTTGGAGTTAACTCAAAAATACCTCCGGTTCTACCCACAGAAAGATTTAGTTGCAGATGTAGTAGGTTATGTCAATACAGACCGTAACGGTCAAGCAGGTGTGGAATACAGCCAAGAAGATTTGCTGAAACGTTCTGTGCAAAATGTACGGCTTAGTCGAACAGGTAACGGCGCATTTATGCCAGATTATGCTCCTGTGGGATTGCTGGATTTTGATGATTTGCAACTACAGCTAACTATTGATAATCGCCTACAACGAAGTGCCCGTATAGCTCTGAAGCAACAAATGGAGAAATTTAGGGCGAAACGAGGGGCAGTAATTGTAATGGATGCTTTGGATGGTTCTTTGCTGGCTTTAGTATCTGTGCCAACATATAACTCCAACGAATACTCCAAAGCTGATATTTCATTGTTTAAAAATTGGACAGTAGCAGATACTTATGAACCAGGATCAACATTTAAGCCTTTGAATGTAGCGATCGCTTTAGAAAATGGCGTTATAAAATCAGATGATGTGTTTAAAGATCCTGGTTTTATTAAAGTAGCCAACTACACTATTAAAAATGCTGAGGAAAACAATTATCGAAAAATTAGTGTTACTCAAATACTACAATACTCTAGCAATGTTGGCATGGTGGAAATTATGCAGCGATTGCGTCCTTCAGTCTATTACAACTGGCTTCAACGCTTAGGAGTAGGACAAACTGTTGATACAGATTTGCCATTTGCAGTTAGCGGACAGTTAAAAAGTCAAGAAAAATTTGTTGCTTCACCTATAGAACCAGCGACTACCTCCTTTGGCCAAGGATTTTCCCTCACACCGTTACAAATAGTCTAATTACACGCAGCTTTAGCTAACGGTGGGAAGTTAGTTACACCTCATGTAGTCCGGGGACTGATTGATAGCAAAGGACAGATACATTACTCACCCACTTTCCCCACACCACGCCAAATTTTCTCACCCACTACAACCAAAAAGGTGATTAAAATGATGGAAACTGTGGTTGAAGAAGGAACTGGAAAAGCATCACAAATCTCCGGTTATCAAATAGCTGGTAAAACTGGTACAGCACAAAAAGCAAGTTCCACTGGCGGTTATAAAAGAGGCGCTTACATCACTAGCTTTTTGGGTATATTACCAGTGGAGTCTCCCCGTTATGTAGTTTTGGCAGTGGTAGATGAGCCAAAAGGAGAAAATGTTTATGGTGGTACTGTCGCCGCACCAATTGTTAAATCTGTGATGGAAGCACTTATTCCTCTTGAGGAGATTCCACCAAGTCAGGTAATGAATTAAGGGTTAAATACTATATAGAATAGGAAGAAAATAACTGTATAAAAAGTCAATACTTTATACATACTTATATCTTTTTTGAGTCAATTATGAGAGTTATAAAAGATATCAGAACTTACGATAACTAACGGGACTTAAACATTTTTGATGGATAAACAAGCCTCAAACCCATGCAGGGTAAGGGAAATACACCAAATGCTCAAAAACGGCTTAAACCCAGATATATCAATCAACCGAGTAAAACGATGTCAAAGTCTCTCTGTATATAGATTTGAGGCTTTTTTGTGGGTGTTTTTTGTCTAAGTCCCACTAAACAATTTGTAGTTAAATTTATAAATTAGGAAATCCAATTGCCGTGTCTTCATTTAAAACTTTTGAAGAGAAACAATCAAAAATTCAGACTTTACCTAATTTTGAGTTTTTCAAAAGAGTCGGTCAAGTAACTGGTGGCACACTCTTATCAATTACTATGCTATCAAGTTCTGTGCTGGCTGGAGGACTAGTAGGTTTAGCTATTAGTTTCCGCGATTTACCAGATGTTAGACAACTACGAAACTTTATACCCTCAGAAACAACTTATATCTATGATATTAAAGGCAAGCTTTTAACACGTATACATGGGGAAGCTAATCGCCAAGTAGTGCCTTTAGATCAAATTTCCCCCAATTTAATACGAGCCGTATTAGCTAGTGAAGATAGTCGCTTTTACGAGCATCATGGTATTAATCCCGGTGGTATTGGACGTGCTGCATTAGTCAATTTTGCATCTGGGGAAGTGCGAGAGGGTGGTTCTACAATCACCATGCAGTTAGTAAAAAATATTTTCTTATCTCAAAAACGCGCTTTTACCCGAAAAATAGTAGAAGCAGTATTAGCAATTCGCTTAGAGCAAGTTATCAGTAAAGACGAAATATTAGAGATGTACCTCAATCAAGTTTATTGGGGTCATAATAACTATGGTGTTCAGACAGCAGCACGCACTTACTTTAAAAAATCAGCACAAAATTTGACTTTGGGCGAATCAGCAATGATGGCGGGTTTAATTCAAGCTCCAGAAGAATTTAGCCCGTTTGTGAGCATGAAGCTGGCAAAACAGAAACAAAAAGAAGTATTGGGGCGAATGTTGGAACTCAATTGGATTAGCCAACAAGAGTATAATGATGCACTCAAACAAAAAATTAAACTTGGTGAAATTAGGTCATTTCAAGGTAGCGCTTTGCCTTACGTTACAAATACTGTAGCTCAGGAATTAATTAAAAAGTTTGGGCGTGAAACATTGCTCAAAGGAGGAATGCAGGTACAAACTACAGTAGATACTAGCTTCCAAATGATGGCAGAAGAAACTATTAAGAAGTGGCATCAAAGCCTTGAACGTCAGGGATTAAATAATAATCAAATGGCTTTAGTGGCAATTGATCCTCGCACACATTTTATTAAAGCACTAGTGGGTGGTGTAGATTCAAAAACTAGCGAATTTAATCGAGCAACTCAAGCCCACCGTCAGCCAGGATCTTCTTTTAAACCGTTTGTTTACTATACTGCTTTTGCTAGTGGTAAATTTACACCACGTACAACAATTCTAGATACTCCAGTTAGTTATCGTGATGGTAATGGTTGGTATTCTCCCCGAAACTACGATAATAGTTTTATGGGAGCAATACCAGTTCGCACTGCCCTCGCCCTGTCTCGTAATATCCCCGCAATCAAGATTGGCAAAGCTGTGGGTATGAATAAAGTTATTGAAACTTGCCGTACTTTGGGAATTATGAGTCCAATGTTACCTGTGAGTTCTTTGCCACTAGGTGCAATCGGTGTGACACCGCTAGAAATGGCTAGCGCTTATGCGACTTTTGCTAATTACGGCTGGCGATCGCCAGCGACGATTATTGCCCGTGTCACTGATGGTAATGGCAATGTGTTAATAGATAATACTCCTAAACCTCAGCTAGTGCTTGACCCTTGGGCATCAGCAGCAACTTTAGACGTGATGCAAACGGTAGTACAAGAAGGAACTGGTAGAGGTGCAGCTATCGGTCGTCCAGTTGCGGGAAAGACGGGTACAACCTCCTCAGAGAAAGATATTTGGTTTATTGGTACTGTACCGCAGTTAACGACTGCCATCTGGGTAGGGAGGGACAACAACCGACAATTATCTAACCACGCAACAGGCGGAGGTATGGTTGCTCCTATTTGGCGTGATTTTATGCAGAAGGCACTTAAGGGTGTACCAGTAGAAAACTTCCAGCCACCTTCTAATTTTCCTCGTCCGAAATCAAATTGAAAGTATTAAAGTTAAGTATTGGAATTTATTCTAGTTTTTTAATTTACAAATATTCTGACAATGCGGATTTTGGTAGTTGAAGATGATGTCCAGTTAGCAGAGATGCTGATGGAAGCCCTGACTGACCGTCAATATGTGGTAGATATAGCCCAAGATGGAGAGGAAGCGTGGGATTGCATCAAAGTGTTGGAATATGATTTGGTTGTACTAGATATTACTTTACCCAAGTTAGATGGTGTAAGTTTTTGTCAACGCTTGCGATCGCCTATGGTGGGGCGTAGCCCATCGCCTACATCAAGGCATACCTTATCGCGCAACATTGCAATACCTGTACTCATGTTAACAGCACGAGATACCCTTGGTGACAAAATTACCGGGTTGGATGCTGGGGCAGATGATTATATGGTTAAACCTTTTGAAATGCCAGAGTTAATGGCTCGTGTTCGCGCCCTGTTGCGCCGCAATAGTGCCGCAACATCTTCTTCAGATTTTGGTTGGGGTAGTTTGCGTTTAAATTCCAGCACTTATGAAGTCACTTATGCTGACCAGCCTTTACATCTAACACCTAAAGAATTTGCTCTTTTAGAACTAATGGTTTCTAGCGGTCGGCGGGTGCTAAGTCGAGCCGGTATTATTGAGCGCATTTGGTCACTTGATGACCCTCCGAGCGAAGAAACTGTTAAGTCTCATATTAAGAGTTTACGGTATAAACTTAAAGACGTAGGTGCTGCCGATGATTTTATTGAGACAGTTCATGGACTAGGCTATCGCTTAAAGCAGCTTTAGGAAAATACCCGATTTCTACCCGATATTTACCTCTTATCTTTACAACTGATTGTTATACTTCAATTACATTACTGAAATTAACCTCTTCTTTTACACTAGAACACTATTATTCTCCAAATCAATTTAATTATTGGTTTGGGGAATTTTAATTTTTATATAACTAAAATAAAAAATACATAATTAACCTATTTTTAGATATTTCTATTTTGATATCTTTGGATGACTGAGAATAAGTTTTACTACAGTGTCAAGCTGAGTCAAGCTGATGTTGAATCTTCGGTTTGACAAAGTTATATTTGCTATAGGTAACGCTACGCGAACAGTTAAAATTTAACTATTAGATATTTGATATTTTCAAATGAGATAGATATTGATTTAGATCGCATTTTTTTATTAGTAACCGATTTCTCACCGATATATCACCGATATTTCAACTTCTAAAATGTAACATCTTGGAACGAAAGCATTTTGGTAAGTTTCTTTCAGTTTTAAGGAAATTTTTATGCCCCATTTTTCAATAAATATTTCCAATATTGTTATTACAAATAAAGAGCATCGCAAGCTTAGAGGTTATGCAGGGGATAATCAAATATCAATTCATCAAGCAATACGGTTATTAATTGATTCTCTTCCATAATGCTCTCAAAATAATAAAGAATTGAGTAGAAGCCATTCGGTTATGTTTCCTAGAAGGTTTTTACACGTTTCTTTTGATGATAGGTAACTTAATAAATAATTTTTTCTCCAAGTTACCTAGCTGTGAATTTTTGTACCACATACCATACTGAATTTTGATTATGAATACTCTTACTTCTTTAAATTTAGTTAAATCTCTAGAAAATTCTGCTACAGAAATGCCAAACTCTCAACCTATTTATGCCCTAATTTCAGTTCATGGCGACCCGACAGCTGAAATTGGTAAAGAAGGGGCAGGTGGTCAAAATGTCTACGTGCGAGAATTGGGATTAGCATTAGCAAAACGCGGCTGTCAGGTTGATATGTTTACCCGACGCGAATACCCCGACCAAGAAGAAATTGTGGAATTAGCACCAGGGTGTCGCACTATTCGTTTAAATGCTGGGCCAGCAAAATTCATTACTCGAAACGATTTATTTGAATATTTACCAGAATTTGTAGATGCCTGGCTGAATTTTCAACAACGAACAGGGCGCAGCTATGCCTTGATTCACACTAACTATTGGCTTTCTGCTTGGGTAGGATTAGAACTTAAATCTCGATTGGGATTACCTCAAGTTCATACCTATCACTCTATAGGGGCAGTTAAATATAGTAATGTGGAGAATCCGCCGCAGATTGCTGCAATTCGTAATTGTGTGGAGAGGGCAATTTTAGAACAAGCAGATTATGTAATATCCACTAGCCCTCAAGAAGCGGAAGATTTACGTCAGTTAATTTCGCAGTATGGACGTATTAAAGTCATTCCCTGCGGGATTAATACTGAACACTTTGGTTCTGTCAGTAAAGAAGTTGCTCGCCAACAGTTGGGAATTGATGCAGATTCTCAGATAATCTTGTATGTAGGACGTTTTGATCCCCGTAAGGGAGTTGAAACCCTAGTCAGAGCTTGCGCCAATTTACCTTCAGCATTTCAACTCTATCTAGTTGGTGGTTGCCGTGAAGATGGAGCAGACTTCCAAGAACAACAACGCATTCAAACTTTGGTGAACGACCTGGGATTGGAAGCAGTTACAGTTTTCACTGGACGAATTTCTCAAGCGCTGTTACCTACTTACTACGCCGCAGGGGATATCTGCGTTGTACCGAGTTACTACGAGCCTTTTGGTTTAGTGGCGATTGAAGCAATGGCAGCCGGAACACCTGTAATTGCTAGCAATGTGGGAGGATTGCAGCATACGGTGGTGCATGGTGAAACTGGATTTTTAGTTCCTCCTCGTGATTTTAAGGCATTGGCGATCGCTATTCATAGTCTATTACAAAACCCAACTCTCAAAGAAAGCTATGGTAATGCTGCACAAAATTGGGTTCAGTCTCGTTTTAGCACTCAGGGAGTTGCCGCCCAAGTTCACGAACTCTACCAATCTTTAACACTTGATACATTTGTTCAAGAAATTATTCAAACTAGAAAGTTAACTCCAGATTTGGAAAGACAAATCCAAAGTTTGTTGAAGTCAAAAGTTTTGAAATCCAATGAAATTAAAGCTCTAGAAAAATTAATTGACTCTTTTTCTAATGGCATTGTGCAGTGGGCAACCAGTTAAATACAGCACTTCCGTCTGTTATAAGGTACACTAGATTAAAATATAAATATTTTTAAATGAAGTCATACTCTGTCGATTTTCGAGAAAAAATAGTTGCGGCACATCTTCAGAAAAACATCTCAATCAGAAAAGTAGCTAATATATTTTCCGTCTCAAAGAGTTTAGTCCAAAAGCTTGTAAAACAACAAAAAGTTGAAGGAAATTTACAATGCAAGCCACGAGGAAAGCCACAATTTAGTCATCTAACAAATGCTGACATAGAGTTGAGAGAATTAGTTGAATCACATCCTGATGCAACATTGATAGAGTTGTGTGAATTATTCGCAGATAAGACTGGTAATTGGGTAGGTCGTAGTGCAATGTGTCGGGCGTTACAGAAATTAGGATTAAATCGGAAAAAAAAACAAAGCGGAGTACCCAAGCAGGCACGGAGAAAGTCCTGAATTTAAGATTAGATTTTTGGGAAAAGGTCAAACATATAGAGCCAGAAAATTTAGTATTTTTGGACGAAACTGGCGTTTTACTTGGTTTAACAAGGACTCATGCCCGTTCACAAATGGGAACAAGAGCTTACTCTCTTAACCCCTTCTATCGGGGATCAAAAGTTACAGTAATTGGAGCAATTAGTATTAAAAAAGTAGTTGCATTAATGACAATGAATAATTCAATGGATGGCGAAGCTTTTGAATTATTTATTGAGAAGTTTCTAGTGCCAGAGTTATGGTCAGGAGCAGTGGTAGTTATGGATAATTTATCCGCACATAAAATCGATTCAATTGTGCCAATGATTGAAGCTGTCGGCGCTTCAGTTATTTGTTTATCCCCATATTCTCCCGATTTTAATCCAATTGAATTATGGTGGTCACAACTTAAATCTTTTTTACGCAGTTTTGCTCCAACTACAACAGAAATGGTTGATAAACTAATATCAGTTGCACTCGACTTAATAAATCCTCAACATTTAAGAAACTGGTTTGCTAATTGCTGCTACTGTACCTCATAACAGCCGGAACTGCTGTAATACGTTTCCGATTAAAGACTTATCATTAATACCGCAGTTCTTGCTGGGAGCAAGGAGAAAGAGGTTTATCAATACTGTACTGTTTTAGTGGAAGCAAATATGAAACTGCTTTTGGTGATTGAATTAGATAATACCTTGGTTGGTAACAATCGAGCTATTGCTGCTTTAAACCAAAGGCTAGAAGCTATACGTAATCAGATTTACTTAGTCTATGTTACTGGTCGCTCTTATGCTTCTAGTCGTCAGATAATAACAAAAGCACAACTTTTGAAACCCGATTATTTAATCGCTAGTGTAGGTACTGAAATTTATCAACAGGGTGTGCTTTTAGAAAAAGATTGGGCAAATCAAATCTCAAAAGATTGGGATTGGGATGCAGTTTGGACAATTGCTAGTTACTTTCCGGCACTGATACCCCAACCCGACAGCGAACAAACCCCCTATAAATTAAGCTTTTGCCTAGATATGGATGCGCCACTTGAGGTTATCCATGATTTGCAGGATTTGTTAACTTTTACTGGATTGCAGGCTGAGGTGATTTTCAGCAATGGGCGGGATGTTGATATCATACCCAAGAACAGTAACAAAGGTGAAGCAACTGCATATCTGCAAGAATTGCTACAAGCGCAATTAGATACAACCGTTATCTGTGGAGGTTCTGGAAATGACATCAGTTTATTTCAACAGCCATCAGCTGGGATTATCGTTGCTAATGCCCAAACGGAACTTCTGTGGTGGTATTACAAGACACATTACCCTTGGCACTTTTTAGCTCACTACCCTGGTGCTGCGGGTATTCTTGAAGGATTGATTTATTTTAATATTTTGCCATTCCCTAATAGTTGGAGGGCGATGGGCTACGCCCCACCATAGATGATATCGCAACCCATTTATAATTAACTCTATCCCACTTTGGAAATCCAGGAGTAGCCTTAGCTAATATCTAAAGTTTAGGATAGGCAATCCGTTGGTGATGAAATTGCTGCCAAACCTGGACAAAAATATGAGCAATTTGAGACATCTCTGCCCGTGTTAACCCTGAATCTACCAACTGATTATCCTGCCAACGTGCTTTCAGGATTTTATTTACCATTGCCAGTGCTGCTTCTGGGGTTGCGTCTTTGAGGGAGCGTAATGCCGCCTCACAAGCATCAGCCAATATAGCAATCCCCGTTTCTTTGGATTGGGGAATGGGGCCGTCATAGCGGAAATCTGATTCGTGTAAAACTTTTTCAGGATTTTGTTGCTGTTGCTGTGCTTGTTGGTAGAAATATGCAATTAAAATGGTTCCTTGATGTTCGGGAATAAATGCCTGAATAGCGCTCGGTAGCTTGTGTTGACGAGCCATTACCAACCCTTCGCTCACATGCTTTTTGATAATTTCGGCACTTTTCCAGGGATCATTAATCACATCGTGTTTATTAATACCTCCCATTTGATTTTCAATAAATCCTAGAGGGTCATGCATTTTACCAATGTCATGATAGAGAACCCCAGCCCTAACGAGTTCCACATTACAATTTAATGCTCGTGCCGCAGCTTCCGCTAGAGTAGCGACAAACAGTGTGTGCTGGAAGGTTCCAGGAGCTTCATTAGCTAGGCGTTTTAATAAAGGTCGGTTGGGATTGGACAATTCAGCCAGACGAATAGGTGTGACTAGATCAAATAAAGCTTCTAGGTAGGGGCTTAAACCTAGTGCTAAGATGCTCCAAACTAACCCTGCTAAAGCGTTGAGGACTGCTGCACCCAGCACAGCATACCAAAGGGGTGCGATCGCAGTGTTGACCAACAAATAAACTACTCCCTGCGTCAACCCAATTAAAATTCCCAAGGTAGCTAATTCCTCTCGCGTTCGCAGTGCTTCTCTACCAGGGAATCGCCATTGTCCCGCCATCAATCCGCCAAGAATTCCGCCAGCTGCACTAGGTACTAAATAATGCCAGCTAAGTTCCGTTCCCATTGAGAGCAATATCGTTAGTAACCCCATAACAGTACCTCCGATCGCAGTACCGTAGAAGCTACCAACAAGCAAACCAATAGCAGGTAAGCCTGTAAATGATTTGGTCAAGAAGATTAGCAACGGCGCACTGAGAGTAAGGAGCAGTATCAAGAGATAATCGCTCCGTCGTAATTTGGCGTAAATCCTTCGTTCTACCAGTTTGAAAACAGCCACAGCAAATCCCACTATCCCACTAAAACGAATCAGATGCAGCCAATCGATTCCGCGTTGACTCAAGCGAAAGTGGTCTAATAGGACAAAATCAGCCTGGGTAATTTTTGCGCCAGCTTTAACGATAACTTCACCTTTTTGAATGCTGACGATCGCCGGTTCTACTGCTTCGGCTGCTTGTTCTGCAATCAGCTTGGTTTGCTCAATATCTTTAATTAGATTAGGTGCGATCGCCTCTGATAGCAATCGCCTTGCTAAAGGTTGTGCTGTTTCTGGCACAGAAACACTCACCTGCATCCCGATTGCAGAGTTCAGGTTTGTCTTGGATAACCCTGGATAAATGCCCTGTGCTAACATTCGGTCTAAAGTTTGACGCACTTGGATTTGAGTTTTTTGCCAATCTATATCAGACAGGTTTAAGAAAGTGGCATCGTAAAGGGTTTCGGGTTGGGCATAGACGCTTTGCGTGTTGTCTTTAGATACCGCATTCAGGGCTTTTAGGCTGATATTATAGCGCTGACGAGCTTGGGCGATCGCTTTTAATAGTTGAGCAAAAGCCTGGGAGGAGTTAGACTCTCGGTAAGTTCGCAGTTTTTTCACTGCTAGCTGCTGGGCAGAATTTAAACCAGTCAGATTGCTATTTTTATCCAAACCTCGTAATACTTGCTGCCATTGAGGTTCTGGTGCTTGTCGCAGGTAAGTTTGTGTAGCAGTGGACAACACTGAAGTCTTAACAAAGGGAAAATTGCCCAAATTTTCGCGGATTTGATTGCCTTTTGTGAATAATTGCTGGAGATTTTGGTGAATTTGCTCATTAATTACTGGGTCGTCAACCCAGACTGCTGAAGCACCGCTACGAGCCTCCCTGCGTCTTTCTTCTGTTGTTTTTACATCTTCAACATTGGCTGAACTTGGTGCGGTAAGCGTTTGGGGAGCTATCTTACCTACATCCAGTTTTGGTTGGTTATAAAAACGGTAGCCTAGTCCACTGGAGAGAGATAGTACGACAAACACAAACATCCCAGTAAAATAGAGACGGTTTTTTAGATGCGATCGCTTACTCTTAGGTCTAGTTTGCCTGTAATTCCTACGAAATAAACTCAAACATCACCCCCAAAAACTATACCACTATAGTGCTTGTTCATTATACTTGGGCAATTATCAATATCAGAGCTTCAAAATCTTTATTTTAACGCTTGTTGTAATTGTTCGGATGTCAGAGATTTTATTAAACTTAACGGTAGTGGTTGCTGACTAATTGTATTAACATAATCTGTACTCAAATAAGGAAGATAACTCGACTGTTGGGTAACATAGGTTTCAAAAAAGGGAACACTCAAAGCTTTAACATAACGACGTGCCAAAGCCGGACTTGAACCGATTACTTGTGTAGGAACAGGTACGGTTGCAAACAGTTTTTTTATTTATCAAATGAGTCATGGTATATCAGTTAAAATAATACATTATCAATACCATTGCCAAAATAAGAGTATGAAGAGGTAGGGCATTTCGTAGTAGATTTATTGTCTCTCACAACGATAAATCAAACACTACAAGCAGCCCATGCCTGATATCTTATCACTGCTACAATGCCTGCTACCGCAGATCAACGCGACAACAATGCGGCAATTTAACCAAATAATCCTGGCTATGTTAACGATGAGCGGGCGAGTCACGATGTTGGGAATCTCGCGTTGGGCAGGCACTGGTGGTAGTTATCGGACGATATTAAGATTCTTTCAGACAGTAATACCTTGGGCGACGTTGTTTTGGCTATTTTTCCGTAAGCATTTATTCCGTGCAAATGAGGTGTATTTGCTTGCAGGAGATGAAGTTGTAGTGAGTAAATCAGGTAAAAAAACTTATGGTTTGGATAGATTCTTTTCCAGCCTAGTAAGTAAACCGATATTAGGACTGTCTTTCTTTACATTATCATTAGTAAGTGTTGAACAAAGGCACTCATTTCCCATTCAAATAGAACAGGTGATTAAGAGCGATGTAGAAAAAAGTAGTTCAACATTAGCCTCAGAAATAAAGCCTAAAGAAAAACGTAAGCGTGGACGACCAAAAGGAAGTAAGAATAAGAATAAAGCCGAGGTGATTTTAACATCTGAATTAGTGCGAATTCAAAAGATGATTAATTCGCTGTTCAAATTATTAGCTGGATTTGTGCCGCTTACTTACTTAGTGCTAGATGGGCATTTTGGTAACAATAATGCTTTGCAGATGGCACGTCTTGTTAACTTACACATAATTTCTAAGTTGCGCCACGATTCTGCATTGTATATCCCATATCAACATCCTGACTCCCATAAACGCTCTCGTCGTAAATACGGTGATAAGATTGACTACCATAACATACCTGATAAGTATTTGCGTAAAAGTAGCATAGAGGATGAAATTCAAACTGATGTTTATCAATGCACTCTCCTTCACAAGGAATTTGCCCAAGCACTAAATGTAGTTATTTTAGTTAAAATTAATCTTAAAACTCATGCTCGTAGTCATGTAATTCTATTTTCTAGTGACCTAAAGTTGTCCTACGAAAAAATAATAGATTACTACAAATTGCGCTTCCAAATCGAGTTTAATTTCCGTGATGCCAAGCAGTTTTGGGGACTGGAAGATTTCATGAACTTAAGCCAAACTGCTGTGACTAATGCTGTTAATTTAGCATTTTTCATGGTCAACTTGTCCCATCATCTTCTCTTGGATTTTCGTCTCCTTAATCCCGACTCTGGCATTATTGACCTGAAGACTCATTATCGTGGTTTTCGATATGTCCGTGAAATCTTAAAAATGCTTCCGGAAATGCCTGAGCCTATTTTATTAACCCAGATTTTTGCCAAGATTACTTCTTTGGGACGGATTCATAACGTTTCTACAGGCGTTGAACCCTCGTAAATTGGCAAAGGTATTGATTATGCAACAGTAAAATTAGCGGATAATAAAAGTTGATAGAGATTAACATCACTTTCAATTAAGCAAGCATGACCGCTATGAGGTAAAGTTATTATCTGATGATTAGGGAAAATATTACTTAAATATTGTGCTTCTGCTTCTGAAGGTAAAAGTCGGTCATTTCTACTACCAATTAGTAAGACAGGTTGAGTAATTTGAGATAATTTATTCTCATCAACATCAAATTCTCTCATCAGGGATAATCGCTGATTAGCAGTTTCTTGTGGTGCGGAACTAGTTGATTTTGAAAGAGCAAGTCTTGCAGTAGGTGAAATTCGACTTAAATTAGCTAGAAAGGGTAAAGATAAAAATGAGGATATTTTATAAAATAGTTGAGGTGTGTAAGGAAATAAAAGTGAACCTAAGTTTAACCAAGGTACTCGATGAAATGAAGAAGCAGAATTAATTAAAATAATCTTTGTAAATAGCTGAGGACATTTTTCTAATACTTTCAGCGCCAAGCAACCACCGAATGATTCTCCACAAAGATAAACGTGCGATTGCGGTAATTTTTCTAGTTCTATCTTAATTAAAGTTACTACTTTTTCTGTCATTTCATCCCAACTTGTTAGAACATCAGGGGGAATGACAAAACAACGTACATTAAAAGCTGCTTCTAAACCTGCTGTTTGAATATACATCAATTCCTTGCCAGTCTCATCCATTCCAGGTAGAAATACAAAGAGTGGATAATTAGAGTTAGATAATTCGGGAGTTAAAAAATCAGGATGACTACGAATTTTAGATGACATAAATAAACTAATTTATGAGAACAAGAGTGATAATTTCGATAAGTTAGTAAAAATTTTTAGCTATGACTCAATTAACTCAGAAGTCAAGCTGTTTTTATCTACATCTTTTTGGCTATTGACATCATCATTAGTTGCTTGCAAACAATCTCGATCTATTTTATCTACTAAACGTAAATCAAGCAGACTGGCGACCCAACCAGCCGTTAATCCTTGGAAAAAAACTGTCATCATTATTGTCAAAAATACTAAGGCTTTAATTGAATCACCGCCATTTATACCCTCTTTTGTAAGTGAAACCGCAAACAAAGAAGCTAAAGAAGCAGCTACAATTCCACGAGGAGCAACCCAAGATAAAAATAACTGCTCTTGCCAGTTAAAACCTTGATTACAGGTAGATATTAAAATATTAATAGGACGCACTATTAGCATCAGCGCTAGAACTGTCAGAACACTACCCCAACCTAAAGCGAAAACACTGGCAATTGATAAGTCTGCTGCTAACAGAATGAACAAAACCGAATTAGCTAAAATGCTCAACTGTTCATTAAACTTACGCAATAAAGATTCTGAAGGTAGGTTACTAGCTCTTAAAACTATCCCCATAACTACAGCAACCACCAAACCAGACTCACCACGTAACACCTGTGCCAAACTAAATAAACCCCAGACACTAGCTAAAACAACTAGATTTTTTAACTCTTGGGATAAGAATTGATCCTGTTTGATAATTTGGGATAGTAACCAGCCTCCAGCAATACCAATAACTACGCCTATACCCAAACGCAAAACTAGACCCTTAATTAAAATGAGCGGCTCCACATTTCCACTCAAAACAAAGTGAAGCACAATCACAGCCAAAATTGCACCAATTGGATCGATAAAAACACCCTCTCCTTCTAAAAGTGTTGAGACTTTTTTTTCTACACCAATTTGTTTGAGGAGTGGATTAATTACTGTTGGGCCTGTCACAACTACTAAGGAGGCATAAAGAAAAGCAATTGACCAAGGAAATTCACTCAGCCAGTGTGCAGCCATTCCAGCACCAGTTAAGGTAATCAGTACTCCCAAAGTGACAAGATTGCGAAGACTACTAGAAACCTCTTTTAACTCTCCTAACTGTAGATTTAAACCACCCTCCAATAAAATCAGCGCCACTGATAGGGAAACCACAACTTCTAAACCAATGCCCAGTAAAGAAGGATCTAAAAAATCAAAACCATCTCGCCCCAGAAGAATCCCAAACAGAAGTAGCAAGACTATACTAGGAATGTGAAAATAACCAGCTAGAACTTGAGCAGCAATACCAGCCACAACTGTTGCACTGATCAGAATAGTAATGGGCAAGGATTCTTCCATAGAAAAATTAAGTTGTGTTGTACAACCTCCTATAACCGAATACTCCTAAATTATGAGGTTTATATTTCAGGAAAAAAATGATAGCTATTTACGCTATGATGTACTAGCTTTTTAACAGGCTGATGCTGGCGCGACAGGGTATGCATAGTTTACTTCACTAAAGGAGTATACTAACGCACTGCTAGCGATCGCTACTAACTCAATACGCTTGGGTTAAGGGCTACTGGCAACAATTTTGGGTTTTCGAGACGCGATAAATCGCCGTCTCTACAAATATTTTGTTGCTCATTCTGAACTGTATTGGCTACTAACTCACTTACCTAAATCTACAGGATTGCTCTATAGTCGGAGTCTCTTCAAATTGCACCATTATTAGAACAGCTGGTACATCGCCTACTGTTCCAGATAAGTGACCCTTATGACCTTGCGCGTCTGTTTTCGTACCCTGATCTTCTCCAAAGGAAATTTCGCCAACACCCATCTCGACTCGCTGGCCATCCATAGTCTCTACAAACCAGCGTCCCGACAGTGGGATAACCCATTGGGGTTTCGGGTTCTCATGCCAGTTGCCAACCCATCCCACGGGTAGCACAGTAAAGGTGATTGTGGCACCGGACTGCTTTAACTTAGAAAGCCATTGAGGTGAGGTATCCGGCGCTATGCCTTTCTCGATGAAGTCCTCAATTTGACAACGAGACTGGTGGCTTATACCGTCTTGGTCAGTCCAGACGTGCCAGTAGTCAATTGTTGGCTTGTTTGATGAGTTATTCTGCATAATAATGGCTCTCTTAGATTGTGTGGTTATGTTACGGCATTGCTAATTGATGTATTTTCGAGCAGGAATTCTTAACAACGAATTATGAAACTGCAACCGTGTAATTGTGTTGTTCCCATTTACTACTTTCAATCCAGAAAAAGGTAAAATTAATTGACTTTTGCTGATTATCAGAAACAGATATATCTACAAAATTCACTCCTAACTTAGTGGAAGTAGAAGGCGTATCTTTAACGGTTTGCCAATTATCATCTGACCAGTGCAACTGAAAAGATGCTAAAGCTTGAATTCGCAATGTATGACTTTTTTTAAATTTGCTTACTTGACGATTAAACTTCCAAATTTCTAATAATTTACATTGCTTTCTTTCGCCTAAATATCGATTCGCTATCTCTGGAATAAAATCAAACACCTGACCATCATGAGTTGACCGCAGCAGTTTGATATACTCGGCGTGCGCCCACATTAAAGGCATTGCTGAACCTGTTGGTTTTCCTAAGTACAGATGGACATCAGGTTTATCTGCTTCATCCCAAACTTGTTCTGGTAGCAAACAAGTGTCTGAAGCAAATCCTTCCATCACCTTGATATATGTTTTGACATCGCCGCCAACAGCTAATTCATAATGTCCCCGTTCTCCTGCCAAAAGAGGCCAAGCACGTCCCTTACCCCAGCCGACATAAGCACTACCGTCTTCTTGCTGTCCGTAGCCGTCATGATTGTAACGATGCCAACAAGGGCCAACGGGTGTATTTACTTTTAAGATTGCATCAATTACTTTGACAGAATCAACGATAATCGGATCGTCTGGTTTACGAATTCCATAGCGCACCAATTGCAGAAATCCGCCATCAACAATTTCCTTCGCTGGAAATTCTCCTACTTCACCAGGTGGCTGACTGCTGATGAAAAGAGTTCCTTGGTTGGGATTTTCGTGAGGTTGAGGATTATTGATATCTGTAGGAGTAATGCGGATATAGTGCCGTTTGATACCAGGAACTAGAGTGCCTTCGGTAGTTACTGTCCAGTCTTCAATGTGACATTCTAAAAAATCAGCGTACTCTTCAATGAATTGTGCTGTTGCTTCATCGCCATGTTCACGAACAAATTGAGCAGCACAGATTAAGGCAGCAATATTAGAAGCCAGTGTAGAAGGTGAATAACCGCTATTTTCTTCCCAGCGTTCTTGTTGAGTAGCCGGGCCATGACGAATTAAATAACCCGCCGCCCGCAAAATCATCGGATAAATATCAAAGTTTAGTGGTACATTTTCCTGGCGTAATAACCGTGCCAGCAGAATGGGAAATGCTACTTCATCTAGTTGAATACCTGTCCAATAGGGTTCACCATCAACCCAGAAATTTTGAGCAAAAACGCCGTCTTCCTGCTGGCTGGTGGCAAGATAAATTAGCGATCGCACTGCTGTATCTGTTTCCCCAGCAGCCACTAAACCTGATACACTGCTAACCATATCCCGCGTCCAGACAAGGTGATATCCTCCTTGATCTTGATCGTCTTTGGCTTCACCCCAAGGGATAGCCAGAGATGCAATTAATGCACCTGGATAGGTTTTATCTTCGTGTGCCAACAACAGACTAATGCTGTTGTGATACAACTTACCCTGATCATAAGAACTATTTTCTAATGAATGGATGCTGTCGCGCGATCGCTTCCACTGTTCGTTATATAGCTGCTTCTGCTTTTCAAAAGGAATATTGAGTGACTGAAACAGTGTAGAAATGGCATTATGTAGATTTGTCCCAAATGCCAGTCCTAGAGTAAACTCTTTACTGCTGTCTAAATTTAGTTCTCCAGTTAATGCTATGTTGCCATCTACAGCACTATCAAACTCCCAATCCATCTGAAAGTTATCAGCTAAATCTGTCCAACCATCACTTTCACCGACATAGCCACAAGAAAGACGGGTAAAAGGAATTGTTGCACCCATCGCTAACCATGTTCCTCCTTTCTCGGCTGTGAGAATTCGATGTCCAGCAACTTGTACAGCGTAACCATTATTACCTCTACCTCCAACTTCCAGATGCGGCGCACATAAAGCGTATAACTGGAGTTGGGAAATAAACTCGCTATTTCCTGTTAACTTTGTATGTTGTAAAATACAGGATAAATGCGGGTCAGCAATCACTTCTTTGATGACAGCATAACGCCCCTGTGGATCGGAATTAATGATACGATATCCTAAACCATGAGTCCACATCGGTTCAACTTTTGATTCGAGATGGCGTTTCTCTTCGTGAAAAAAGCTTTTTCCATCAGAAATTAGATACTGTAAATCCCGAACTTGTGGTTTATCTACTGTGGGATGGTAGATTTCAGTCACAACACCGTTCCAGATAGTAAACCAAATGTTACTAGAGGTAGAGTAAGCTGTTCCGACTCCATCTTTATTAGCATGAGTCCATCGAGGATCGATACCCGGTGAGCCAAAAGCCTGTGTTTGACCGAGAATTTTTACCATAAATTTCTGTCCAGTTCAGTGCTGTAGTTGATTTTTCTTTGATTCAAAAATTATTGAGAATTTTGAGAATATTTGCGAGATGCAGTTAAGGATTTAGCTTCAATAAAAATTTGTTTGATCTCAGGATGCTTTTGGCGAATGTTTGCTTCTAAATTTTCTACAGTTAAAGCTATTTCTTCACCTGTAAGATTGTGAGAAAATTGAAGTTCTAAGTTGAGCAATACTTCTTTGGGAGCAAGTTGCATTGTTAGCACCCGGATAACTTCTTTCACTCCTGGTTCTGTTTTTGACAAAGAACGGATATTAGCTATAGTTTGAGTATCGGCACTTTCACCAACTAATAATCCTTTACTTTCTCTCGCTAGTACCACTGCTACTATAGCTAAGATAATGCCAATGATAATTGAGGCGATACCATCAAAATAAACATTATTAAATAGATGACCTAAAAATATTCCGATTAAGGCAACGAGTAAACCTGAAATGGCAGCAGTATCCTCAAATAATATTGTAATTACTGTAGGATCTTTACTATTTTTGATAGCTTGCCAAAAATTTTGTTTGCCCTTTGTCGGCAAAAACTCTTTTAAAGCTACAGTCCAAGAATAACCCTCCAATAGTATTGCTATACCTAACACAATATAATTCCACATTGGGTCTTCTAAAGGACTGGGGTTAATTAAATGAGTAATTCCCTCATAAATTGACATCCCGCCACCGATAGCAAAGATGAGGATAGCAACGATAAAAGTCCAGAAATAAAGTTCTTGGCCATAACCAAAGGGATGACTATAGCGGTTATCAGTCTTCTGAAGTACAGTAGCAGCAGTGAGTAAACCAGCCGAGTAAATTCTCTATCGTCACTTCTGCAAATGCCGCATCTAATGCCTGGAGTAAATCAGGGTATGTCCTTGCACCGATGCGACGGAGAATGTTCTTAATCTTAGACCAACAATTCTCAATCGGTGAAAAATCGGGAGAGTAGGGGGGGAGATAAATCAGGTGAGCACCAGCAGCGATGATCAAAGCTTCAAGTTCATCACTTTTATGGATCGAGCAATTATCCATGAGCACGACTGCGCCAGGCCAAAGCTGAGGTATGAGTTTTTGAGCGATGAAGGCATCAAAGGTCAAGGCATCGATAGAACCTAAACCACTCCATTGGGTGAGCAATCCTTTCAAGCTAATGGCACCAATTACCGAGACATTTTTTCCTTTGCGGTTGGGCTTTTGAGCATAAGCTCGTTTCCCTGGTAAGGCGCGGGCACATTTGCGGATGAAAGACAGATTGACTCCCGATTCATCTAAGAAAATCAGATTTTCGACGGGTATGCCCCTCAAGAGTTTCCAGTACTCAAATCGGGCTAGTTGGACTTCATCACTGCCTTTTTTGGTGGGGTGGAGACTTTTTTTTGAGGTTTAGGTGAAGTTTCCAACGAACCATCCGATTCACCGTGGCTACCCCAATTAAGACCTCTGTTTTCTCGTAAAGTCGTTCCCGCAATTCGCTTAACGTCGCATCGGGCTGTGCTGTGACGAGCTGGCGCAGAATTTCGAGCTGTTCGGCATTCAACTTTGTTGGTGTCTGCTCAATCCGCACCTTGGGGACTATCGTGCCCAATTCTCGATGGCGTTTGAGTAAATTTTGCACAAAACTTAAGGTGACTCCAAAGTTTTTAGCCAGTTTTCGTTGGGAAATGTCACCGCAGGCATAAACATCAACAATTTTCTGGCGCAAGTCGAGAGAGTAAGCTTTCATCGCCACCAATTATCAGTAGAATTGCTCTCTTCTAGTGTACTGAACTAGACTAATAACCGCTATATCATCTGCTGGTTTTTGGCTCCTGCTAATTCCTAGTAAAAGTAATAGTTGGTCGCCAGTATCTACAACTGAATGAATACCTTCAGATATCATAGCGGAACTGCCAGTAATAGAGGCGGCGATAAATTTAGTAATAGCGATCGCTAAGTTAGCCCCCATCGCTGCAAAGATTGTTTTATTAGATGAATCAGTTGCCATGATTGTAAATATTAGCTTCTAAATAGGTAAGTTTCTCACACATTTCTTTCTCCTCTTCCTCACAATATAATGCATCATATTATGGTGTTCGCTATGTTCTTTTTTGCTGCGATTATTCATCATTTTCAGCATATTCGGCCCGCCAGTTTTAAAGAACCGCGCAACTAGTAAAGCTGCTAGGGACAAAAACAAAATATTTAATACTGTAGTGTAGTTAAATTGGATAGATGCCTCAACTACTTTGGCGTTGTGTTCTTGTGGTATTAAACCCAAAATTTGGAACAGAACTTCAATAATTAGCGCCGCACTTACCATTGCTGCGTAGAAAGCGATCGCTAGAAATATGCTAACTTTTAAACTGTAATATCTCCGGTAAATATTCAAAATTGGTAATATAATCAGGTCGGCAAAAATAAATGCTACTACACCTCCAAAGCTAATACCTCCATTCCACAGCACAGCCGCTAGAGGAACATTACCCACAGAACAAACAAAGGAAAATATCGCTACAATTGGCCCGACAATTGGCCCCCATAACTTCGACCATATCGGGTGATCTGTGAGAAAGAATGCTTGCCAAAAGTCATTGGATACCCAAGCAGCCAAAGCACCTGCAATTACTAATCCCAGCGCAATATCTAACCACACAGAAACCCAGTCCATAACAAAGTAGTGGCTAATAGATGTAAATCCTTTATCAGAAAAAATCCTTTGCCAAATGGAACCTTCTGTTACTGACATGTCCATGTTGGCGTGTCCTTCCATTTTACCGGAAAGTCCCCGGTTAGCTTGCTGTTTAGCTGCTTTCACCATCTGGGGTTTTAGGAATACTTTAAACAGAAATACTAATATTACAATCATCAACAGCCCACCGGCATACTCAGCCAGGGTAAATTGCCACCCCATTAATACTGCCAAGATGATGCCTAGTTCAATGACTAAATTAGTTGAGGCAAATTGAAATGCGATCGCTGCTGTAAAGTTACCACCTTTGCGAAAGATGGAACGGGCAAGGGCGACAGAAGCATAAGAACATGACGATGAAGCTGCACCTAAACCACAGGCTACTGCGATCGATTTTGGTGACGCATCTGGTAGTAGTCGGCTCATTTCCCCTTTAGAAATTACCGCTTGAACAATACCTGATAGGGTAAAACCAAGAATGAGCGCCCAAAGAATTTCCCAAAACATAGAAAATGTCATACTGAGTGCTAGGAAAATTCCATTTATGGGGTCGCTGAAAGGGTTTATAGTGTTCATTTTTATCAATTATTCAGAATAGTTTTATCGCAATTTTTAATTAGTAGAAATTTCCAATTCACCATCGAGATGGATAACTTCCCATTGGGTTTGTTCGCCATTGCGCCAAAATCGCAATCCCACCGTAGCGTCTCCCACAGACAAATTGATGAGTTCTAAATCGGGTAAGAAATCTGGTAGATTCGGCTGTACTTTTAACTGTTGTTTTGAAGCATCAGCTTTGAGTCCTAAAATAGTACGAATGAGTAAGAAAATTGAACCAGCAGCCCAAGCTTGGGGAATATTGGCATCTGGATAAGGTACGGGAAAGTTATTATCTTGGCGTTCAATTCCTGCAAATAATTCTGGCATTCGCCCAGCTTGAAAATAACTAGCAGCAGCAAAAATCCCCTCAGCAATGCGATTAGCTTCTTCGTGATAGCCATATCGTTTTAATCCGGCAGCAATTATGGAGTTATCATGAGGCCAAACACTACCCCGTTGATAACTAATTGGGTTATATGCCGGATTTTCAGATGAAAGAGTCCGTACACCCCAACCACACCACATATCTGGTTGAAAAAGTCGGTTAACAAGTTTTTTTGCTCGTTCCTGTGGGACAATACCAGACCAAAGCAGATGACCAGGATTTGAGGTAATTGATTGAATTTGCTGCTTTTTATCGTCTAATCCTAAACAGTAAAAACCAACTGATTCCATCCAAAAGCGATCGTTAAATCGTTGATAAAGTTCTTCGGCTTTTTGACGTAGCTTTTTGGCTTGCTCTTTTTCGCCCCAGACTTCATAAATTAAAGCTGCCCTCAGCCACGCATCATAAACGTAACCTTGCACTTCACACAAAGCGATTGGCGGCTCAACTAACTGCCCATTGGGGTAAACTATTGCATCACCCGAATCTTTCCAACCTTGATTGCGTAATCCTTTTGGCGAATGAGTTAAATACTCAACAAAGCCATCGCCGTCAAAGTCGCCGTATTTGTCAATCCAACTTAGTGCCTTTTCCAGTGGCGCTCGACATTCATCAAGCATACTGACATCGGCATTCCAGTTAAAGGCTTCAGCTAAAGTAACAATCCAAAGGATGGTAGTATCTACTGTTCCGTAATAAGGATGATATGGAAGTAGGTTTAATGTAGTTAACTCATCGCGGCGCTTTTCGTGCAGCATTTTGCCCGGTTGGGCATCGTGCCAATCATCCAACTCAGTAGCTTGGAGTTGAGCCAGTTTCAGTAACGTGCCACGAGCAAATTCATGATAAACTGCGATCGCTTGTAAGCTAGCAATTATTGAGTCACGTCCAAAAACAGCAACAAACCAGGGAATACCAGCAGCAGGCATCCAAAATTGATGTCCATTATCATCCACCTCAATCCGCAACGCTCCCATATCTGCGATCGCTTGCTGATAGTATTCGGCAATTTCAGCATTAGACGATCGCAACTTTGTGGCATTAGTCAGAAATTCATCCCTAACCTTTCCGGCTTTCGTACTGTGAGGCACAGCACAGGTGTTTTGAGGTTTGAAAACATTTCCATCAGCTAAAGCCGTAAAATTGACACAAGTGTGCCATGTTTTCCCAGGAGCGATGACCACATCAAACATTAAACGACCATTGGCATAGCGTGGCTCAGAATTACCACAAACTGGCTCAATCACAATGCCTCGCAAGAAAGAGCCGTTACGATATTCAGTAGTGAGTACACCATTTTCCCATCTGGTTTGTGTTTCACCTCGCGTCAAAATTTGCTGTGATTTGACATCAAAAATATCCGCAAAATCAGAACGCACAGCTAGCATTAATTGAAACTCAACAACTTCATTGTGATAGTTAGTTATATCAATATCTTCATGCATCCCTTCCACAATATCGCGCCGAACAGTTACAAGCAAACTACCAGGAGGTAAAGAGTCGTTGATAGTAGGAAGTTGCGGATTAGTAAATTGGTAAAGCGCATTATGATGGGTGATATTGCTAGAGGCTAGCAACGAAAGTCGATAGCGATTAAGAGAAATTTCGTAGTAAGAAATTAGCCGTGTGTCCCAAACAAAAAAACCTTGAGGTAAATTCTCGTCGATAGAACCATCACTAGCCGTTACTAAAAAAGATGAACCATCGTTAATGGTTATCAAACCCGAATTGACAGTAACTTTTGTAGGCATTTTCAATTAACCAATTCTGTGGCTTTAATTCCCCCGCTGACAACAAGCGGCAAGTTTTCTGGCTCTTTTTAAATCCCAGTTACAAAACTTAAGTACGAATTACGAACTTGTACTGAGCGTAGCTGTAAAGCCTGCGGCATAGCTACGCTTCGGGCGCAGCCTCTCGTAGAGAAGTATTACGAATTATCTTAACCATTCTCTGTAAAACCCGGATACAAAGTCATCCCACCATCTACAAACAGTGTTGTACCATTGACATAATCAGAGTCATCAGAAGCCAACCAAACTGCTGCTTTGGCGATATCTTCTACATCACCCACACGTTTTGCTGGAATCAATTGTAGTAACTTCGCCTCTGCTTGTGGAGTATCCCAAGCTGATTTATTAATTGGGGTTTTGATTGCACCAGGAGCAATACTATTAACACGAATTTTGTGAGGGGCAAGTTCTTGGGCAATACTTTGCATCATCATATTAATACCACCCTTGCTAGCAGCATAATTGACATGACCTGCCCAGGGAATTACCTGATGTACGGAACTCATGCAAATAATTTTACCTGCCGCACAAGAAATATCAGGCTTCACACCTCGACGCAAGAATTCCTTTGCGGCTTCTCTAGCACACAAGAATTGTCCCGTTAGATTTATCCCAATCACTGCATTCCATTGATCCAGAGTCATATCTATAAATGCTGAGTCTTTTTGAATGCCCGCATTACTTACTAAAATATCAATAGTGCCAAATTGTTTAAGGGTTTGGCTGAACATTGCCTTTACTTGGTCTTCTTTACTGACATCAGCTTGTATGGCAAAAGCTTCACCATTAGCAGCTTTGATATCATCAACAATTTTTTGGGCTGATTCAGCTTCCGAATGATAGTTAATAACTACTGCTGCACCTGATGCAGCCAAATAACGAGCGATCGCTTCACCAATTCCAGAACTAGCACCTGTCACAAGTGCTTTTTGACCTTTAAGCAGATAAGGAGAATAACTCATAATACGTTTTCAGAATTTTTGCTATGTATTTTCATTTGCAAAGTTTGAAGATAGCTGATATTGAAAACTTATGATTGAATCCAAATTGAAACAAGCTGTCCTACGTTGAAATTTTTATACCAATTACACATTTTGCTTATGTGTTTAAATTTTGACTAGTTATTTTGGTGATTCTGGCATTACTTTAGAGGTTTGCGAGAATGAACGCTTCTAGCCATTGGAATAATAAATATCTCTACCGAAAGAACTATAAAAATTTCATCACGATTTCATTATTGGATGAAATCTTTAAAGGATAAAGTCAGTTGCATGTCTTTCTTAAGCTAGAGATAAATTTTATAATATTTTTTATATTGATTGATTTATACAAGACTGATATTGAATTTTTGCGAAGCTAGTACAGAATAAGTACAAAGTCTGTTGAATATGTCTAATCAAACCGATGTACAAGTACAAAGAATTAGAGCTATTGGCTTAACAGTGACAAACGGCGAGCGCTCTTTGGAATTCTATACACAAGCACTTGCTTTTGAACTCGTTTCTGACATTACTGTTGAAGGACAGGATTATAGCGACTTAGAAGGTGTGACTGGGGCAAAAATTCGCATTATCACTTTACGATTAGGTGATGAACTTATCGAGTTGATGGAGTATCTTAATATTCAGGGTAAACCCATCCCCAGCTATTCACAAAGTAATGACCTGTGGTTTCAACATCTGGCAATTGTAGTGAGTGATATGGATCGTGCTTATGCTCACTTGCGTTCATTTTCCATTGAACCAATTTCCGTTGCACCGCAGACAATACCACCTGGTAATCAAGCGTCTGGTGGTGTCCGCGCTTTTAAGTTTAAAGACCCTGATGGTCATGATTTAGAGTTAATTTGGTTTCCGCCTGATAAAGGACAAGATCAATGGCATCAAAATAGCCATAGCTTGTTTTTGGGAATCGATCATAGTGCGATCGCTATTTCCAATACCGAGCAGAGTCTACACTTTTACTGCAACATCCTGGGAATGCAAATTGATAGCCGCAGCCTCAACTGGCGTGCAACCCAATCTCGCTTGGATAATTTACCAGGAGCCGAAGTCAAAATTACAGCACTGCGACCTGTTGAAGATGGTGTGGGAATTGAACTGTTAGACTATATTGTGCCTGGAAAAGGTCGCTCAATACCGAGTGACTGGAAAAGTTGCGATATTGCACATATCCAAATTGAGCTAGTTGTAAATAATCTTGAGCAGTTAGTGGATAAGCTACGGCGTAACGGGGTTGAGTTTGTATCGTCGCGGATTGTGCAGTTTAGCGATCGCTCTTTTCCTTATCGGCAAGGTTGTCTAGTTAAAGATCCTGACGGACACCCAATTTTGCTTGTCACAAAATTATCTAAATGAAAATACAAGGACTAAAATAATGAAAATACAAGGACTAAAATATTGCAATAAATATACGTTAAAACTGCATCAATTAAGCTTTTGTTCAAGGGTAGTGAGATAGTCGTAAGCACACATCGCATAAGCACGCACAATATTAATTTCATAGTGCTTACTATTTCCTTCCGTGAGGTTGAGCAAGCTTCCTAAACTTTTGCTGACTTCCTTTGAAGTGAGAAGCCCCACTATCAATGCAGGATCAGTATTAATATTGAGATCCTTGCAAAGTTTTTCAGATGGTTTCGGGTTAGCATTGTGCTTCCAGCAGTTGGCAAATAACCGCAGAACATTTAGCTCAAAGTCGCCTGGGATCTTTTTAAGATCAACACCTGTCTTATCAGAAAAGAGATTGCGACTTTCCATATAGGATATTTTCTTAGTAGAGAAGTTCTCTGGTAGAGCAGCTACAAGTCGTTTCATTTCACGCTCTACCCAATGAGATATGTCCACTAAGAGCAACTCGGCAAGTTTTATAAGTTCATAATTCCAGTCAGCTAAGTCGTCGAAGCACCTTTCTTTCTCGAAATCATCGGTAGCATTTAGAGCCTGTGAGTAAAGCGTCTCTTGTTTTTCAAGGAGAGCATTAATGATAGTTTCTATACTCTCGGTGTGAAGTCTAAGTCCAACTTCGTATGGGATAAAAGAATTACGCATTGTCATATTTAGTGAACTCAGGCAAAGTTTTGAGCTTGGCGATCGCTTTTTCAAGTAACTCGGTCATCACTACCCTACTCCCGTAGAAGAGTACTTTCAATTATCTCTTACAAAATCGCCTGTCTGGTACAATGCAGTGTTAACGAGAAAATAACTCAACTTCCAAAAATCAAAGCATCAAGCGAATAAGCACCAGGGCCTAAAACTGCGATCGCAATTAACATAACGCAATACATAAAAGCCTTTTCCCAACTTGGCGGTTCACCTTGTCCTAAAGCACCCTGATACTGTTCTTTAGGAATTAAGTATGGATCTTGAGCTACAAAAGGCTTACTTCCAGAGATGTGCAAATATATCGCAAAAATCATTGAGCAGAGAATGGGCAAAGTTGCTAAGAGTGTGACGAATCCAAGAATCAGAAAAATTCCGCCACCTAACATCGATGCAGCTGATAAAAAGCAAAGAAAGACAGGCGTTTTTAGAGACTCAGCCCACCGTCGAAGATGCGTTATCTTGGGATAGCCGTGTAGTATAAACAACCAGCCAAGGCTAACTCTGAGAAGTAAAAGTGCTAATCCGGGAAATCCGTCAGGATACACAGGAGAAAGTGAACTTAACAAGTGTGGACTTAGCTGTGGGAAATTAAATTCAGCTACGAAAAAAGCGAGTTCCTTCGGAATAGCTCCGCTTAACGCTACACCCAACCCAAATTGATAAATCATAGTTGTACACCACGGGTATTAAGGTCGATAACATATAACGAATGACCGGCTGTGATAAATAAGCGTTCACGAAGTGTCCCTGAAAGGGAATCGCCTTCTTTACCACCAAAAGTCAGGTTAGCTGATGTCTCCGGTACAAAAATTTTTCCTAAGCGAGTTCCGTCGGGGGCGTATATCTGCACGCTGTCTTGAGAACTAGTAAAAACATTGCCATGTTCGTCAACCCGCAGTCCATCCGGTTGTCCTGGTTCAATGACTGCAAATACACGCCCATTCTTTACATAGCGATTGTCCACAACCTCATAGACACGAATATGATGAGGCCCTCCAGGAATATTAAACGCAGCTGTATCTGAAACATACAGCATGCTTTCGTCTGGACTGAAAGCCAACCCATTCGGGCGCACCATGTCTGTTACTACAGGATAAATCTCACCTGTTGTCGGGTCAAAGCGATAGACGTAACTTCCGGGTTGTTCCTGTTCGCCGCCGTAACCTTGGTTTGGCTCGGTAATCCCATAAGGCGGATCGGTGAACCAAATCGTGCCGTCGCTTTTTACTACCAAATCATTTGGACTGTTGAGGCGTTTGCCTTGGTAGCGATCGACTAAAACCTTCCATTCACCATTGTCTTCGCATCGGATAATAGCACGCAGACCAGAGGAACAGGCAACCAGACGACCCTCTAAGTCACGGTAATTACCGCTTTGGTAATCAGATGGATCTCGTAGGACAGTCACATTGTCAGTGGGACTCCACCGTAACAGGCGGTTGCCGTGAGCGTCACTCCACACAACACTGTCATCTTCATGGAAGTAAACAGGCCCCTCGCTATGGACTGCACCATTGGCTAGCTCCTGGAGTAAAGCACCGGGGCGTACAATAGCAAGGAGGCGATCGTCATAAATCTCAATGGCTTCAGGCATAGAAATCTCCTGTTATTTAACTTGGCTACTGACGATAAATAGCAGGTTTAAATTAATACTAAAATACTATAAATGTATATTTAATATCGTGTAACCAACTGAGTACGCCAAGGCGGAAATAGAGCAACCATTTAAAACCCCTAAAAAATTGATTCTATAATACTTTTGACTTCCGGCTTGCGGTACTGAGTGTAAAGCTTCTAGCTGTTTTCATCAGTTACTAAATACAATATTAAAGTTAATTGTTATAAAGCTAATTCTTACTTTATTGATTTCTATTAACATTGAACCATAGATATAGATTGCACCAAAAGACTATTTTTATTCAAAACAAAGTTATTCATTTTTAAAATTAAATATTTTTTAACACATCGAATTAATAGCTTCATCAAAAATGCCAACCAAAATTTATTTCCTATTTTTGTAAAGAGATTACATAGCTAATTCATACAATAGAAATAAAAAATGAAATTAAAATGAAATACTAACCTGTCTTTAGGCATAAATAAATATTAATCCATTAGAGAGAAGCAATATTGTAATTAAAGCTTTAGTCTAAGCATAAGAATCTGTCTTTAGAGCTATTTAAATTTTGATAAAACTTATAAATGAACTTAAAACATTGCCAAATTACTTGACAGCATGAAAGAAATTAAACCGTAATTAATATGAAATTACTAATTATCAATTATGACTAGCATCACAGAACATTACGACATTATTATTATCGGTACAGGAGCCGGTGGAGGTACATTAGCCCACCGCCTTGCACCTACAGGTAAAAAATTTCTCGTACTGGAAAGAGGCGACTTTTTACCGAGAGAGAAAGCTAACTGGAACCCAGAGGAAGTCTATCAAAAACATCGTTACCATACTGATGAGCAATGGTATAACAAGGAAGGTAAAGCCTTTCAACCTCAGACAGGTTACTGGGTTGGTGGCAATACCAAACTCTACGGTGCAGCCCTAATTAGATTCCGGGAGCGAGATTTTGAAAGGGTAATTCATAAAGGAGGAATTTCTCCAGAATGGTCTTTGAAGTATCAAGACTTTGAGCCATACTACACCCAAGCAGAAAAGCTATATGACGTGCATGGACAGGAAGGAGAAGACCCCACAGAACCACCTCGCAGCGAACCATATCCTTATCCGCCAGTCAGCCATGAGCCAGATATGCAGTCTCTCGCTGATGGCATTCGGGAACTGGGTTATTATCCATTTCACCTGCCATTAGGATTAAAGCTGAATGAAAGCGATCGCACCAAGAGTCCCTGTATTCGCTGCGATACTTTTGACGGATACCCCTGTTTAGTACAAGCAAAAGCCGATGCTGATGTCAACGCCATTCGTCCGGCTCGTGAAAAGTATGCCAATGTTACTCTTTTAACTAATGCCAAAGTCTTGCGGCTGCATACCAGTGAGTCGGGGCGAGAAGTGACAAAGGTAGAAACTGAAATTGGAGGAGAGCAACATTGGTTCACAAGCGATATTGTGGTTGTTGCCTGTGGTTCTGTCAACTCAGCTGCTTTGCTGTTACGCTCTGCTAATGACAAACATCCCAACGGATTAGCAAATAGTTCCGATCAAGTGGGGCGGAATTTCATGAAGCAACTGGAAACGGCCATAGTTTCCATACATCTAGAAGTGAATCACGCCAACTTTCAAAAAACCATCGCTGTCAACGATTTTTACTGGGGAGAGCCGGATTTCCCCTATCCAATGGGCATGGTGCAGAATACAGGTAATGTACTTGCCGATATGATTCCCGGAGAAGCACCGCCACTGATGGCTCCATTTGTCAAGCTGATTCCTCATTTTGAGCGCCATTTGCTGGCCAAGCGATCGGTTGGCTGGTGGTTACAGACAGAAGATTTACCAGATCCAAATAATCGGATTCGGATGGTGGGCGATAAGATTCATGTTGACTATACACTGAACAATAACGAAGCAAGCGATCGCTTAATTCATCGCTGGACATCTGTACTCAAGTCAATCCCTCACTCTGCTAAACACGTCTTGCCATTTAGCATTTATCCCCGCACTCATCTACCTGAACAAGCAGTTGCTCATCAATGCGGCAGTTGTCGATTTGGCACAGATCCCAAAACCTCAGTTCTTGACATCAATTGCCGTACTCATGATGTCGATAATCTCTATGTGGTAGATAGTAGCTTCTTTCCGTCAAATTCCGGTGCTAACCCTACACTCACGATTATGGCGAATGCGTTGCGTGTTGGCGATCTACTTGTAGCACGCTCCGTGTAGCAAAATCCCGTTCACCCTTGGCATCCCGTAGGGAAGGGTACACTAAGGCATAGCTTAACTATTGAAATGAACTAGGTTATCGGTCAAGAGTAAATAGTAAAAAGGAGAAAGATTATGACCAAAGATGAACGACAAATTACACCAATTGAGCAACCACAGATTCAATCTCAACAGGACGAGTCAGAACAGATAAATTCTGATCCCTTAGTGACAGGTCTAGGTGCTGTGGGAGGTGGCTTTGCAGGAGCCGCGCTGGGTCGCTCAATTGGTGGTAAGATGGGTGCTGCAATTGGTGGGCTTGCAGGGGCAATTACTGGTGGGCTTGCAGCCAATAAGTTGGCAGAATATGTAGAGGAATTTACTGAAGAACTCGAACCAACAGTTGGATTGGGATTAGGAGCAAATCACAAACCAATTGAATTACCTAGTCACTATAGTTGGGAAGAACTACAAGCACTATCAAAACCCCAAGGTGAAAAAATGCAAGCTATATAAACAAAAAATTAATTACGAATTACGAATTAATCCAAATTGAAGAAGAATTCAGAAGTCACAATTCAGGAGCGGAGGCGGAGACGCTCCGCCTCCGGTCAGAATCAAGACGCTCGATAGCGACGCGCAAAGCGAATCCTTGAGCGTCTAACTCGCTCTAAGCGTTGGCGCAGCCTCTCGTAGAGAAGCTTATGCCGTTCGCGTTAGCGTCTCTGAAAGAGAAGGCTTTACGCTGCGCTATCCACTTTTTCGTACAAAATTCATTCTGTTAGGGGTAGCGAGGCGGTTTAACCCATTCTGACTCCTGAATTCTGTTCGATAATCATGTCAATAAAGGCAACCCACAGTCACAATGGAGTCATATTCTTACTAAGAAAATGTTTTTGTTACAACTATGTTATTGATAGTTGTAACATCGTTTATAAAATAGCTATACCAGTCCTAAATTATTCGTGAAAAGCCCTACTTATTACCTCTCTGTGTTCTCTACATCTCTGTGGTTCGATTAAAAAAATATTTTTCAAAACTCATTTATGATTGCTATATAAAGTTTGCTTCCTACTATTGAGATAATAATTATTGATAAGTCAAAAAGCAGAAAAACTTTATTTTTGTATGAATCAAAAACTATGGAGGCATCAATATTTATTTCTTGAGTATAATAAAAATTTCATAATTATTTTACTTTTTTGTGAAAGCGTAATTAAAGAAGGCTTTTAGCATTGGGTTGACTATGCGGCTAATATTAGTTGAGGATGAAGCAGATTTAGGTTCAGCAATCAAACAAGTCCTGAGCCATGAGGCGTATATAGTTGACTGGTTTCTAGATGGTACTCAGGCATGTCAATATTTAGAAACTGGCTGGACTGAGTACACACTTGCGATTTTTGATTGGATGCTGCCTGGAGTTTCGGGGATAGAGTTGTGTAAATGGTTGCGATCGCGCCAATTAATTCTACCTGTATTAATGCTAACGGCTAAAGACCGGATGGAAGAAAAGATTATTGGTTTAGATAGCGGTGCAGATGATTATTTAGTTAAACCCTTTGATATGGCAGAACTGCTGGCAAGATTGCGGGCATTACAACGGCGATCCTCTTACGTAGGAGCAACGCTAACACCTCAAGTCCAACCCCGCCGTTTACAAGTAGGTTGTCTGACACTCAATTACAGCACTCATCAACTTACTCGTCAGTCTGGTCACGGAGAAAATCAAGTATTCTTTTTAACTATCAAGGAATTTCAATTGTTGGAATATTTCATGAGACATCCTAACCAAATTGTCAGCCGCGACCAAATTATTAATCAGCTTTGGGAAATTGGTGCAGAACCAGTTAGCAATGTCGTAGCAGCACAAATTCGCTTATTGAGACGCAAATTAGGAGAAGAAGAGAACGAAGCTTTAATTGAAACTGTTTATGGTGTGGGCTATCGTCTCAATATTCCGGCTGCGGAAATAGGCAGATGATTTCTGCTAACTGGACAGTGACACTTTCACCAAGGTTATAGAAATATGGAACGCAACCCGATTTTCCACCAGACTAGGTTGCGCCTGGCAGCTTGGTATACCCTCGTCATGGGCGGTATTTTAGGGCTATCTAGTTTGGGGGTTTATAGTGTGGTTGCCCATGCCTACTATGAAACCATAGACCAGGGATTGCAATCAGTCGCAAACGCACTCCATAAAAGTATTGAACCGGCTTGGCAACAACCCGGACAATTACAACGCCTGAATAAAGAATTTTCTTTAGAATTATGTGTGGGTCAGACAAATTGTTTGCCTAAAAGAACATCTATTAAAAAATCAATCACAGAGGTGGCGAATCCAGTTAATTACTATATCCGCTTATTGGATCGCTCAGGAAAACTTTTTGCTAGTGGAGGCATGGAACTTGACAATTTTCCGATTACCTCAGCATTAGAGCATTGGCAAATATTAACAGATGACTCTGGCACTCGATACCGCGAAATCACTTTACCTTTGTATACTCAAAACCAGGTTTCGGGTTATCTACAAGTGGCGCGTAGTATCACTGATTTAGACCAACATATTGCTTATTTAAGATTAGCTTTGGTGTTGGGATTGCCAATTTCCATGATTTTCGTTGGGTTGTCTAGTTGGTGGTTGGCAGGAAGGGCAATGCAACCTGTATATCTTTCCTACCAACAAATGCAACAATTTACTGCTGATGCTGCCCATGAGTTTCGCACACCTTTAGCAGCAATGTACTCTACTATTGAAGCTGCTATCAAGTTACAGCAAGAACCAAAATCCAATGGGGGAATTTTAGATGTACTCAAACGCCAAAATCGGCGCTTATCACAATTAGTTGGAGATTTATTGCTATTAACTAGGATAGACCAAAAAGAACTAACAGGAGAATATCAATCTTGCTGTTTGAATGATTTAATTAGCGATTTAACTGAGGAATTAGCATTTTTGGCAGTAGAAACTAAGGTAAATCTCTCTAAACAGGTGCAAGTCTCAGAAAAACTGTATGTGATGGGATATGAAGAACAGCTTTATCGCTTAATTTCCAACTTAATTGCCAATGCAATTCAAGCTACATCTAGCGGTGGAAAAGTCACGGTTTTTTTAGAAAAGAGTGAGCTTTACGCCATGATTAAAGTTGAAGATACAGGAATTGGTATTGCTGTTGAACATCAACAGCGAATTTTTGATCGCTTCTACCGAGTAGATCGCAACCGCTCTCGCACCTCTGGCGGTTCAGGATTGGGATTAGCCATCGCAATCGCGATCGCCAGAGCGCATAAAGGCAATATTCACGTTCAAAGTCAACCTGGCCTAGGTAGTACATTTACAGTTCGACTTCCACTTTCATCCTGACTTCTGGAAATAAATGTTGCTATCTAATGCATTATTTATCTTGATAACGATATTCTATGCTAAGTAAGTTGGTGGGAATAAACCAAATTATATTACGAAACATAAATATGCTTAAAACCCTTACCAATGAACAATGACAAAGGACTAATGAAAATCACCGCCAGTTAGCTTTAATTACACCGACTTACTTAAAGCTTTTGTTTAAAATCCAGAATCTAAAATCATTTGATTTGGAGGAGTTTTGATAAATAATATTCGCGATCGCTTTCGGGGTTTTAAGCGCAAAAGAGTTGAACCATCACAACTAAAACAGTTAGTACATGAATTGTTGGAAGAGTCTAGTCTCGACGCAACATATTTGATTTTGATTATTGGCTCATGTGCGTTAGCGAAGCTCCTCCGAAGGAGATCGCTACATTTGGTCTACTTGCCAATAGCAATGCTGTAATTATCGGCGCAATGATTATTGCACCTCTAATGTTGCCAATTCGAGGTTTAGCCTTTGGTGCATTAATTGGAAATATTAACCTATTTCGTAAAGGCGTAATAGCAGTATTTTTAGGCACATTACTAGCACTTTTAATTTCTTGCAGTATCGGTTGGATCGTTAATCTACCTAGTTTCGGCAGTGAAGTGCTATCTCGCTCCAAACCTAACCTACTTGATTTGGGTATTGCAGTCGCAGCAGGTTATATCAGTGGCTACGCTAAGGTTAATTCAAAAATCTCTGCTAGTGTGGCAGGGACAGCAATAGCTGTTGCCCTTATGCCCCCAATTTGCGTCATCGGTTTAGGTCTAGCAAAATTTAACTTGTCACTCAGCTTAGGAGCGACTTTGCTCTACCTAACGAACCTTTTGGGTATTAGCCTTGCTTGTATGCTGACATTTTTATTCACCGGCTATTCTCCTGTCGATCGCGCCCAAAAAGCGCTGCTATGGGCATTGGCGTTAACAGGTGTTTTACTGATACCTTTAACTGTGAGCTTTACCCGATTAGTTAGACAAGCAGAACTCGAAACCCATTTGAGAAAGGCACTGCTGAACCGAACTGTAACTTTTCAACGTTTGGAACTACTGAAAACTGATACTAATTGGCTGAGTAATCCGCCCCAAGTTCGCTTGAGTGTTAGCGCACAAGAAGCTGTAACATCAAAGCAAGTAAGTCTGTTAGAAGCGTTTCTTGAAAAAGAAACTGGGCAACGTTTTTACCTGATTTTTGAAGTTAGTCAGGTGAAAGAAGTCAGAGGAGAAAAATCAGATTCTCCTCACAAATAAAATAGATATCGACCGAGTTTAAATATCCGTTATTCTAAACTCTTCTACAGACGTAGAAGTGCTACCTCTGTACATTCATTTTTACCAGATGTCTAATATCTAAAATCCTATTATCTTGCCATAAAATAAATTTTTCATCCTATTTATAGATAGGAAAAACTAACTAAAGGTGGAGTTAAGTATCAGGATATTTTTATATGTTAATTAAGGTTGACTAATTAAGCAAGTAAGATCATGAATGCAGATATATCCGCACTCTGGGACAGAGTTCAGGGAATGATTAACGGATTCATTGTCTTACTGCCGAATATCGTGCTGGCATTGATTGTCTTTGCAATCTTCTTCGCGGTGGCTAGAGCGATTAAGAGAGTAGTTAAACGATTGACTCGCGATCGCCACCAAGCTCGGAATCTAGGACTAGTACTGGGACGCTTGGCGCAAGGTACAATACTGTTAATCGGGCTATTTGTTGCTTTGTCGATTGTAATACCGACATTCCGAGCCGGAGATTTGATACAACTACTGGGCATTAGCGGCGTAGCTATCGGCTTTGCCTTTCGTGACATCCTACAAAACTTCTTGGCTGGGATTCTGATTCTCTTGACAGAGCCGTTCCAAATCAATGACCAAATAGTTTTTAAAGATTTTGAAGGGACTGTAGAAAATATTGAGACACGAGCGACAACAATTAGAACTTACGATGGTCGCCGTATTGTGATTCCTAACTCAGAATTGTTCACTAATTCGGTAACTGTAAACACTGCCTTTGACAGTCGCCGACTACAGTATGATGTCGGTATTGGTTACGGCGATGATATAGACCGAGCCAAGGAGTTAATGCTTGAAGCATTGCATAGTGTGCCGGAAATACTGAAAGACCCTGCACCTGATGTGCTGCTCATGGAACTTGCCGAAAGTACCGTTAATATCCGCGTTCGTTGGTGGATTAACCCGCCACGACGTGCAGATGACCTCGCCTCAAGGGACAAGGTGCTTTCTACAATTAAGAAAACGTTAGTTGAAAACGGCATTGATTTACCCTTTCCCACACAGCAAATTTTATTCCATGACCAGACAGAAGAGATAGATGGCGATCGCTCCCGTCAGCGAGAAGGTTGGCCATCTGGTAAAGGCAAAGTACCAAAACCCCGCAACATTGGTGATTCACTCAGGTTACTTGCTCAAGAGCGCTCCTCACGAGATGACAACGGTAAGGTAGATGCTCAAATCAACGAACAATGAGAAACGTTAAATTAAGCAAACTTTGGGATCAGTTGCACTCAAGCTACTGGTTTATTCCAGCAGTAATGGCGGTAGTAGCTACTGCTTTAGCTTTCACAATGCTTACTCTTGACCGCACAGGCAAAGTGGGAATTGATTATTGGTGGATGTACACTGGTGGCGCAGATGGAGCGCGATCGCTTCTCGGATCGGTTGCAGGTTCAATGATTAGCGTTGCTGCGACAGCTTTTTCAATTACAATCGTGGCGCTTCAGCTGGCTGCTTCCAATTTTGGGCCGCGGCTTTTGCGTAATTTTATGCAAGACACTGGGAATCAGGTTGTACTTGGCACATTCATTGGCACTTTTATCTACTGCTTACTAGTACTTCGGACAATTCATGGACAAGGAGATGGATATGAACAGTTTGTACCACAACTTGCAGTCACAGTTGGTACTTTACTCGCCATTGTTAGTATTGGTGTTTTGATTTATTTTATCCATCATGCTTCAACCATCATTCAGGCATCGCACGTAATTGGAAATGTTAGTAGTGATTTACACAAAACTATTGATCGCCTGTTTCCCGAAAAAATTGGATATAGTAAAGCACAGCAGCAGGTAACACCGTCCATCCCAGTTAACTTTGAAGAAGAAGCTTGTCCCATTCGAGCGATCGCCACGGGTTATTTACAAGCAATTGATGACCAAGAACTCATAAATATTGCTTGTAAATACAATCTACTAATACGGCTTCAGACTCAGGGCAAACGCATCTAAAGTATAAGAATCCTTTAATAGCAAGGGTTTTGGCGTTTTTTAATTTAGCCTATTTTTTCATCAAGATCCTTGCCCAGCAAGGGTTTCAGAAATCCCGTGCGTTCGCCCTGGCTTCAGACTCGACCGGGAAAATTTATAGTCAAAGGTAGTGATTTAGTTATAGTTTTTCCTGGAGAAGTGTTAAATACAAAACTAGTTAATGAAATTAATGATGCTTTTATTCTGGGCATAGAACGTACAGAACAACAAGATGTAGAGTTTCCCATCGATCAATTAGTAGAAATTGCTCTGCGTGCCATTTCCCCCGGAATCAACGATCCATTTACTGCAATTCGCTGTATCGATCGAATTAGCGCCGGATTGTGTCACTTAGTGCAAAGGGATTTCCCTTCGCCCTACCGTTGCGATCGCAATAAAAAATTACGCATAATTGCCGAAGGAGCAGATTTTCAAAGATTGCTTGACCGTGCTTTTAATCAAATTCGGCAATATGGAAAGTCAGATGCAGGAGTAACTATTCGGTTATTAGAAACTATAGCTACCATTGCCAATTACACAAACAATAGTCAATACTGTAAAGCCTTACGATATCATGCTGACATGATTTTGCAGGACAGTAATGAGGGGCTATCACAAGAACAAGACCGCAAAGATGTACAAGAACGGTATTATGCTGTTATTAAATCTTTAGACTGTAACAGTGCTATTAAAAATTGGGATTAATCAGCAATGTTAACTTTAGTATAAAAACTATGAAAAAGGTATATATCAGTCCTAAGTTATTTCTGAAAAATTTCTCTTGATTCTTCTCTCCGTGTTCTCTGCGACTCTGTGGTTTGATTAAAAAATAATTTTAAAACTCACAAATGATTCCTACACAGGACTTACGCAACTGTCACAAGCAATGGCGCGGTGTAGCCGCGCCGTGCGCCAAACAACTAGGCAATAAACATGGGAACATTCGGACGTTTTAGTTGCTGAACTAAATAATTTGATAACAATCCATGCTTAATTTGATAGATTGTTTGACCAGTTTTATAAGCTAAATTTTTGAGCCTAAGCCAAACTAAAATAGCGCAGGCAATATGATTTCTTTGAATACGACCCTTACGACATTGGCATGATTCAATACCAGTCAATTGTTTTAATTCTCTATGAAACTCCTCAACCTTCCATCGTACCTTACACACTTTTTGTACAACGTCCGTAGAATCTTGAGATAAATCGTTTGTAGCGATAAAATCCGTTTTGTCGGTGGAGACAATTACCCGGAACAGTTTCACTTTTTTTCGCTTGAGGAAACTTTTTTATTTTAACTATTTTACCTGATTTCAACTCCTCTTCATTCCAAGATAACAATTCAACTTTTTGATAATCTTCTTCACCTGCTGTATCATCAACAAGTCGATTACGTTTTAGAGGACAATAATAATATTTTCCTAATCCATCAATATATAACATCAATTTATTTGTCGCATACCAAGTGTCCATCAAGACAGCTTGAAATGGTAAAACCTTATTATACACAAGGTTTTGCAGCATCTCCATCACATGGTCTATCTTTGTTTTTCTTTTTCTCGTTCTGGGTCATAAATGCGATAGTCAACTACCCAAAACTTTCCGAGTTCATGATTTACATATACACAATTTACTAGCCCAATCCCTTGAATTACACCATGCTCATTGCCACTATATTGGCGTTTACTTGGCTCTATTTCAATAGCATATCGTTTATCAATTACTGTGTCATCAAAAACCAAGTAGGCGTTCTCATTTATTTCTATTAAATCTTTCACGTTATCCCAAAGAATCCGAGGTGTTAATTTTTCGTTCTTTAAATAACGGTTGATTTTATCATGACTGATCTGCTCTAAATGCTCTGCCAAATTTGTCAGCGTATAATTAATCTGACTACTTAACAAGTACTGGCAATAGTTAAGTTTAGTAAATCTCATAAAGCTACAGGATTTATTTTATGCCTCCTCAGCTAATCTTCTCATGATTTGATGAATACTTAATACAGCCGATTACTGTTACTAATTTCAGCAATGTTCTCTGAGTACACCACCACCTTCTAGTACATAACTACTATAAAAATGCGATCGCACTGTGCCAGTTGCGTAAGTCCTGGAAATTGATAAGTTACTTGATGAATACCCAAATTTACAAGAATTTACAACCGAAGAACTGCGAGGGGAACTGCTGGCAATTGAAGCTGATACCTACGCTGAGTTTGTCCGCGCAGGTAAGTTAAATAAAGAACTGTCACCTTTTTTACAAACAACCCATGACAGAGCAGATGGGAAGGAATAAGTGTATGTCTCATAGTAATACCGTTTCACTTTAAGATTGATACAGATTCTTGCAGGGGGAGCAGGGGGAGCAAGAATAGTGATTTGTATGAATAATTTTGTGAAATGGTATAAGCGATCGCAACTTAACAAGATTGTAAACTCTTTAAGTTCTGTCTTCATTGAGAGCGATTTTTTTCGGGGGAGATGGGACTGGCAATACGGTAAGATGACGCAATGTCAGATTCTGAGCAACTTGTCATCTACCAGCTTCATATTTTTATCCTGGGCATCAGCCCCATGATTTGGCGTAGGATAAAAATCCGCAGCGACAGCACGATCGCCGATTTGCACTACATCATCCAGATAGTAATGGGATGGACTGATTCCCACTTACATCGTTTCATAATCCACGGTAAGCATTACGGGATTGCCCAAATTGAGGGAATGTGGTTTTCTGACGATCCTAAAGTTGTCAAACTATCAGATTTTGGCTGGCGAGGTAGAGAGCGTTTTTTATACGAATATGATTTCGGTGATAACTGGAAGTACTACCAATAGAAGGTGAAATAAACACTACAGCGATACGGAATAACTTACACACAATTGGTCAACGCTTAGAAGACGAGTTGGGTGAAGAAAAAGGAGGATACATTGAAGGCTGTCCAAGAGATTGGGAAGAATTGCCCCGACCTGATTTACCCTTGGTGCTGGGAATGGATGGCGGATATGTTCGTTCCTACGACAAAAAATCGCTCTCCAAAGCAATACCTTTGCCAATTTACGAGGGTTCAACGCCTGTAGAAACGTTATGAATCCGTCCCAAAGAAGTAATCTTGGCAAAAATCTGGGTTAATAAAATAGGCTCAGGCATTTCCGGAAGCATTTTTAAGATTTCACGGACATATCGAAAACCACGATAATGAGTCTTCAGGTCAATAATGCCAGAGTCGGGATTAAGGAGACGAAAATCCAAGAGAAGATGATGGGACAAGTTGACCATGAAAAATGCTAAATTAACAGCATTAGTCACAGCAGTTTGGCTTAAGTTCATGAAATCTTCCAGTCCCCAAAACTGCTTGGCATCACGGAAATTAAACTCGATTTGGAAGCGCAATTTGTAGTAATCTATTATTTTTTCGTAGGACAACTTTAGGTCACTAGAAAATAGAATTACATGACTACGAGCATGAGTTTTAAGATTAATTTTAACTAAAATAACTACATTTAGTGCTTGGGCAAATTCCTTGTGAAGGAGAGTGCATTGATAAACATCAGTTTGAATTTCATCCTCTATGCTACTTTTACGCAAATACTTATCAGGTATGTTATGGTAGTCAATCTTATCACCGTATTTACGACGAGAGCGTTTATGGGAGTCAGGATGTTGATATGGGATATACAATGCAGAATCGTGGCGCAACTTAGAAATTATGTGTAAGTTAACAAGACGTGCCATCTGCAAAGCATTATTGTTACCAAAATGCCCATCTAGCACTAAGTAAGTAAGCGGCACAAATCCAGCTAATAATTTGAACAGCGAATTAATCATCTTTTGAATTCGCACTAATTCAGATGTTAAAATCACCTCGGCTTTATTCTTATTCTTACTTCCTTTTGGTCGTCCACGCTTACGTTTTTCTTTAGGCTTTATTTCTGAGGCTAATGTTGAACTACTTTTTTCTACATCGCTCTTAATCACCTGTTCTATTTGAATGGGAAATGAGTGCCTTTGTTCAACACTTACTAATGATAATGTAAAGAAAGACAGTCCTAATATCGGTTTACTTACTAGGCTGGAAAAGAATCTATCCAAACCATAAGTTTTTTTACCTGATTTACTCACTACAACTTCATCTCCTGCAAGCAAATACACCTCATTTGCACGGAATAAATGCTTACGGAAAAATAGCCAAAACAACGTCGCCCAAGGTATTACTGTCTGAAAGAATCTTAATATCGTCCGATAACTACCACCAGTGCCTGCCCAACGCGAGATTCCCAACATCGTGACTCGCCCGCTCATCGTTAACATAGCCAGGATTATTTGGTTAAATTGCCGCATTGTTGTCGCGTTGATCTGCGGTAGCAGGCATTGTAGCAGTGATAAGATATCAGGCATGGGCTGCTTGTAGTGTTTGATTTATCGTTGTGAGAGACAATAAATCTACTACGAAATGCCCTACCTCTTCATACTCTTATTTTGGCAATGGTATTGTCTAGAATGTCAAATTTCACTGGTTAATATCTCTAACCCTGACATCTTAGTAAGTTAGCTACAGGTTATAATACTAAACTTTTTTCTTATGGCTGAAGATGGCTCCTATGGGGATGAGCAGCTAGAGGTAGGTTAACTTATCCCTATGCTGAGGCTGCCGCTTAAGGTGTATACCATCAGTGAGAGGTTAGAGTGATTGCACTTTTGTCAAGAGGGTGCGGGAAAAGGCGATAAATCCAGCTTGGAGACTGGTTTTCGCAGGGCTTTAACTACTCCTAAATCTTGATTTTCTTTGGCAGCGAAGTACTGAATTGGGTCATCCGCCTTACCTTTGTCATAGGCGACGCTAAAATGATATAAACCACGAAAAATCATCTCTAAAGAAATGCGGTCAAATGGCAGAGATAATTCGTCTGCAACCGCATCTCCCAAGTCAACCAATACTGCATAAAAGAGCCAAGTTGCCCACACTTGTAACTTCACACCATTAATAGAACCAGTCCATAAATACGAAAGTCCCAATAAACGTTTGACCACATAGAAAGCAGGGCAAACGCATCTAAAGTATAAGAATCCTTTAATAGCAAGGGTTTTGGCGTTTTTTAATTTAGCCTATTTTTTCATCAAGATCCTTGCCCAGCAAGGGTTTCAGAAATCCCGTGCGTTCGCCCTGACATAGAAAGCTTCTTCAATCCTCCATCTTTTCCGATATAAGTCAGCAACAACGTAGGGAGGTAATATTTGCGGGTCTAGGACAGAAGTAATGTAAGAATAGCTAGTTTTACCGACTTTTATTTCAATTAGACGTAAAGTCAGTACTGGTGCGCCACGACGAATAGTACCAAGTTGAATTAATCGGTCTTTAAGCGAATGGTCATAGCTAAAAATCTTTAAGTATTTAATAGATGCTTTAACTTTTAAACGTGTAACAAAATGAACTTCTTGGTTAATAAGTTGTTGCAAAAATTGAAAATGATAAAAACCTCTGTCAAGTAAAATCAGAGTTTTAGCAGGCAGTAAATTTAGTAATGCCGCTTCAAAATTAGTGTCTGATGCTGCGGGATTAGTGTGAAACCAAACTTCGACAGGTAAGCGAGTTACCAAATCAATAATTGTACAAATCTTACCTGCTAGTTGCCCTGCTTTCAAGTCTTCCAGGCTTTTTAACTTCCGAAATAAAGCTTCTAGAGTTGACCCATCAGCAATCCAAATTCGTTCAAAATTACGCAGTGTAAACTTAACACTATCTGGTAGTGGCGCCTGAGCCGTTGCTGCCAATTAAATTGCAATTGAGGGAGCAGATCTTTAAATACTCGCTCAAATAATTCAGATGGAAATACTAAAAATCTTTCAGAAAGAGATTGTTGGGCAACTTTAGTAACAGGACACCATAATAAACCTTCTCGTGCTAACAGACGATTCAACTCTTGAATGCCAGGAACTTGTCGCCACAACAGTGTTAATACTGCTGCCACCATTAAGGATAAATTCAGAATTCTATCTCGTAATCCTAATTGCTTGTAATATTTTTGTTGAGCAAAAACTGCTGGTGTTAATAAAGCTTCTAAGTGTTGAGAAATCGCCTCATTATCTATAGTAGGAGTATTATGTTTGTGCGCGTGGTCAGAGTTTTGTTTTTGTCGCTTGGGCATAATGGTAGACCAAACTTTTCATTCCCTCATTTGATAATTGAATTTACCTAACAATGCTGCCCACTTTTTACGTCGTTACAATACTTTTTCATCTCCTATAAAAGCAGTTAAACATTTTAAAGATAATGATAATCAAATATAGGGGGGAGGAGGTGAGCGTCGCTCACCTCCTCCCCTACCCTCAACACGATTATCATTCTTGTTTAAGATTTTTTGAGTATTTTAACTGATTGACAAAAAACACTTTGTTCTAACCTCTCACGGATGGGTGTATACTAATCTGAGAGATATTTGAGAGATAAGCTGTTACGCAGCTAAATTTAATAAATAGCATTACCTTTATTTTTAATTTTGCGTTCCCATTTAATAATAAGACCTCCTTCATTTAACAATTTATTTAACAACTCTTCTAGCTCTGATACTGACTCGAACAATCTATGAGCTATATATTCTTTTGCTGAATGCCAAACCAATTCAATTAAATTATAATCTGGACTATAAGGTGGTAGAAATTCCAGGATAATATTTGGCATTTCTGCCTTGATACGAACTAAAATATCTTTTCTTTTATGGAAGCTGGCATTATCTAAGATAATCACTATTTTCGCCGAACATTTATTGAAAGTCTCAATTGGATTTCCTTGCTCTATCCATTCTTGCAAAAGAAAATTATTCAAAGATTTAAGCTGCTCATAAAATACATCTGCATTTCCTTTTTTAATCACAAAATTCATTCTCTTCTTGTCGTGATAGCGTAACCCTCCCATAATATTTACTCTTCCTCTTCTTCTTTGACCTGTGATTTGTTTTCTTGTACCTTTCTTACCCAGGGCGAACGCACGGGATTTCTGAAACCCTTGCTGGGCAAGGATCTTGATGAAAAAATAGGCTAAATTAAAAAACGCCAAAACCCTTGCTATTAAAGGATTCTTATACTTTAGATGCGTTTGCCCTGCTTTCTTACCCCAATTTTTTCTTCTTATCACTCTCAAACTAAATCCACTCTCATCCCAAAACCATACCTGTAAACGCTCTGGGGCAACATTTTTTATTCTTAAGTATTCTGACAATTTTTCTTTAAATGCCTTACGTATTTCAGGATTCTGTTTGTCCTCTAGGCTGTATTTTGCCCAAAGGTAAACGTATTTTTTTCGCTCTAATATTCTCCCAACTTGCGAACCACTTAACTTAATTCCTGTTATCTTTTCGAGGTACGTGGCTAGTCTTGCTGCCGTCCAACGACCAAAATCATACCCATAATCTAGTGGTTCTTTTTCAATTGTTTCTAATAATAAATCCTCATATTCTTTAGTAACTTTGCGGAAGTTACCTTCTCTTCTTCCATCTAAAAAACTTTCTAGGTTATCTGGATCGCCGTGAACTGCCCAATATGCTACCGTTGGATATGCAATGTCTAAAAACTTACTAATTTCCTGATAAGTTTTTCCATCATTCATTAATAATAAAATCAATATTTTTTCTCTTACGTATGGATTTTCATGCTCTTTTAGAGTTTTTAGTAACCGTTCCTTTTGCTCTTTAGAAAGATGGTTTTTTGCTGGCATAGGTGGCTAATGCTAGGTTAATTACTTAGCTTTATTATACAATCAAGCTGCGTAACAGCTTACCCCACTGGAATTAGCATTAGTGCAGAAAATGGTCAGACATTTAGGCGGCTCAATTTATGTAGAGAGTGGAGCCGGTCAAACTACCTTCACCATCAAATTCCCCCTTTAATTCGTTTTTTGGGCGTATCACTAGCTAAATTCTCAGAAGTTGTGCTATGATAGTTGTTCGTGTGGGTGACTAGCTCAACGGTAGAGCAGTAGACTCTTAATCTATTGGTTGCGGGTTCAAATCCCTCGTCACCCACTTTTTAAGTATTTGTTTTTTCTCTCAGTTTTCTCTCACTTCAATCCAATGTACCCCTAAAACAACCAAATAGGGGTGACTACTTGGGTTGAGATAAACTTATCATTGATGACTGCAAACATAAGCTTATCTTATTAATTAGTTAATAAACTATCTGATAACCTTATAAACGCCTAACAGATTAGAGAACGTAGCTGTATCAGGCTGTAATACCTCTGTTTTGAGTTTCATGTAATGATGCCACAATCGCTTCATGTCACACTTTACAAAGGCTTACAGAGGCAGGTAGTATAGCTTTGCTGATTTTAGTATCAATAGTTAACTTCGGTTTAACTTTGGTTGATACCTGTGGTTTAGCTACAGTGGCAGTATTGGTAACTGCCTTGCCAGCGATCGCCCCAAAATCTGACAAATCTACCATAATTATCTTTTATCTAGTAGTGTGATAAGTTGACAAAAAAGGTAACTATTGATATTTACCTCATAAACTAACTTATGTTGACTTGAGTGTTACTTGAGGTTGATTAAATCGTTTTCAATGTCACACTTATGACCGTATGCGTTAGCTAGCTCGTTAATGATAACTTTCTTGACCTTAGCTAGCTTGTTAACGAGTGTTTTAGTGTAACCATCGTTATACAGTTGACTCAACCACTAATCATTGCTGTCGTTAGCGATCGCCGTATCATCTGCTTTACTATCGTTAACGATTGCATTCTGTATTTCTGCTAGTTTGCCGATAGCATAACGATTGTAGACATCCAAAGTTGTGTTAGGCATCACTAATGATCGCTCGTTAGCTGTCTGATATGCTTCTATAAAAGCTTCTAACACAATCACATTAGAGATCGGTTGATACCGTTGTTTCAATGTCTTTAGATCGTTGCCGTCGTTAATAGCAAGGTGAGAACGACGCTTCAGTGCAAGTAACAAGAGTATGCGATCATCATACGCTTGCAAGACTCTTGTTTTACCCTTACTATCTAGGTAAGTTTCTAGAAAGTTTATCTGTCCGTTATCTACCATGACTTCCATTAATCTAGCTAGCTGATAACGACGTTGTACTGTAGTGTACTCAACTAGATGTCCACCTTTAGGAAACAATAGATTACTATATGTTTCTACTGTCAAACTGAAGTCATACCCTAATGAGTAAACAATAGCGGGAACATAAGTTTCACTAGCAATTTTGATGTATTTACCGTCTGTATTCTTGGTTCTACTTTCAATCTTGCACGGTTGAGTAGTCATAAATGAGAACCGGATCGCTGTTTTCTCATCCGGGTTAACCTCAGTAAAGTACTTACAGCTAACAAACACTCGCTTTTGTCTAGCCTGTCCACTTTTTTTATCAATTGTTCCGTACTCAATGGCAGGAAATGTGATTTGTAAGTCTAACTTGGTTTCTAAAGAATGTCGCTCTGTGGTGTTAATTTGATTAATATCAATGTCAAATTCCATATTTAATTGACGCTAGTACTCATTATTATCAGACTAGCTACTATTACTTATAAAATGCCTGAGTAAAGCTACTTATAATACTTTTAATTGTGAATCCCACTTCCATGACTTTATGTAAAATCAAACACTACACTGTGTAAGTTTGATTCTAGTGTTGTAAGCCTTCTATTAGCTCTGTTATGTAGAGTGTGTACGATTTATAAAATTTAATGTTAGATAGAGTAAGTGGTGACAAGATGAATGAAAGTATTTACTATACATTTACAACAATACTACACCTTCCAGACTATACATTTATATATCAATTCATAGCTCTAGTATTACAATGTTGATACTCTAGGTAAACTTGCATGGTTACAATATATTCAACTAATCACAATTGAAGGTAGAAAAAATAAGTAGGGCGCAATCCAGGGCAAACGCATCTAAAGTATAAGAATCCTTTAATAGCAAGGGTTTTGGCGTTTTTTAATTTAGCCTATTTTTTCATCAAGATCCTTGCCCAGCAAGGGTTTCAGAAATCCCGTGCGTTCGCCCTGGGGCGCAATCAGAGCAACCTGTTATCCAACTACGCAAAATTCACCCAACACCACATAGAAAATAAACAGATATAAAAATAACAAGTCAACAGAATACTTTTGTTGACAAAACTTTACCATCGAACTCACAAATGATGACAATTGTTAGATCGTGAGCGCTGTAGACAAAATCAATTTTTACTACTTGTGGAGATAGAAAAATTAGTTTAACAGGACGATTGTAATGCTTCTGAAGAATGTGGAAGTATTGTTTGTAAGCGATCGTTTTACTGATATCTGATACCGTAACCTTATTTTTCTTCAACTCATACGCGACAACATTACGCGGATTACTTTGAATAAAATCAATCCGTCGCACCTCGTCTTCATTACCAAGAAGCGGTATCTCCATGTTGAAGCGGTTATTGTCTACACACAGATTAACCCAATTGTTGATCCGATATTGCAGGTCTGTTTCGTCAACTGGTGTAGTTGGTAGAAAAAGGGTGGTGCGACCTTTATTCTTGTATGCTGTAAACTTATCAAACTCTTTTTTGCTGACAATAAATTTACCATACAGAGTCAATTGGCGGATTTGATCAGATGCCCACAAAGCAAATCTGGCACTACACCATTGAGCGAATGCAACTGCTATCGTTCTGTGAATGTATGTGCCACGAAACTCATTTTGTCCATCAGTTTTGATGCGGATACAACCCCAGTAATTGTTCTCTTTGGCTAATTTTGTCTTTGCTCTGTTTGACAAATTCCCCCATTCGAGGTCAGACGGAATTCCAGTTGACCCTCTACTTGCTGCATATTCATAATGACACAATAGCAGCTACCGGATCGGGTAACTATGGTGTAACTTCAGTTAATTCATTAGTTTCTACTGTGTGTGCTACTGTGGTTTTTACTTGTGGTGTAACAACGGGTTCTAATGACTTGACAAAGTTTTCTAACGTTTTACGATGGCTTATATTCAGTCGATTACCTATTCTACTAGTATTCAGTAACCAACTACCAATCTCTAACTTTTGTTCTGGCAACAGGTAATTGCTGTTGATAGCATCCATCCAATCTTGTAGACTAGCCTTAACTACTTCGTATTCAGTGGCAGATATTCCCCTAGCGTATACTTTGCTGTAAACCTCAAAAGCTACGTGCAGCCAAGTCAAGCCCAGTGAAGTGTTAATCATGTGAGCATATCTGCTTATTTCACCTAGCAGCAACACTAGGTTGAATTGCAATTTACCATTCTTGTCTTTGGGGTCAAACTTTATTCCGTACTCTAGATCGATCGTTAATTCCTTAAGTAGTTTTTTCTCATTCTTGAAGTGAATGAGATCGCCTGACTTACTAGCGATAAAGTAAAATATCTCTTGTTTTGTATTGTTTTTAGTTGCAGTCTCACGAATGAGGATCGCTATCTCCTGATTGAGCCTTCCTACATTTTGGGCTACAGCGATCGCTTGCTCTGAGGATGGAGCTACAAAGTATGTGCTAGCCATTATATATTTAGTCTCCAAAAGTTTTGTAGGTGTCTGAGTGATTAACTCATTGATAACGGTAGTTCTGCCACCCTCAACCATTAGTTAATTAACGATCACCTATCCGTCAAATTTGCGTAACATGGTAGCAGATGCAGGGAATTTAAATCCCTTTTTGGTGCGGATCTGATACATATCGTGGTCTAATGCTTTGACCACCCAATATTTTGCTTTGTGTTTGGCGCTAGTCACTAACCAAACAGGTTCCCCTGCTGCATAATCTGATTTCTCAAACACAGATACACTGCTGTTTGACCGATGTAGGCGTTCGTAATCACCGGATGTCATATTGACAGGTACGGTGATTTTATCATTGTAGAATCGCAATATAGAGCGACCCTGCTTACTGTATTGCTGCTTGAGGCGTACTGGCGATCGCAGTTGTAACCCTACAAACCCAATAACGTCATTTATACTTTTGAAGAATGGTTCAATGATGTTATAGAAAAGATTTTTACCTAAGTCATCTATTTCGATGAACAGATACGACTTATTATTTTCTACTATCACATTATCTCCCATGTCGAACTCATGGGGATATGCTATATCTAAGATGGCATTGGAAAGCAAAAACGTAGATGGGATCAACCCGCTATCAACGTTGTGCTTGAAATCAGGCACAGCATTGATTTTCAATTGTTCTACTATGGTTTTAACAACTGATTGTTCTTTCCCGTAGCCTACAAATAGCGCATACCAGTTACGCTTGATAACTGATACTAGTTTTGATTCAAGTAACTGCGAAGTATTAATAGTTAACAATTGTGTGTTTTTAGTATTATTTATAACCTCTATCCAAGGGGTTAGCATAATTAATTTAGCTGTATATTGACAAATATTAGCTATATGTTTTGTCGTAATTTTTTGTTTAAATAACTTGTATTGTTTATGCTCGTACAGTTTGTACATACTATAATGCACCAAATACTGTAGCAACTGCAAGCTAGACTTGACACACAAGTAGTCAATCGCTTCCAAAGCTATTTGTTGTTGAAGTAAAGGTTGATCCTCTGTGAGATAAACACAGGATATCTCCATTTCTGTCTGATGAGTTAGAAAATATTCTATACAGTCTTTGCTAACCTTATTAATTGCTTGATTATTGTCACGTTTGATTGAATCAATCCAGTTGTGGAATTCTACATCCTCAACAATCTTTTCTTCCCCAACAGAAATCATACTTATGAAGTGCTGTTGAAATATCTCTAGCCTTTGTCCTCTATCCTGAATGAAACTACTAATTTCTGTTTTGTTACCATAAGATGAAGCTCTCAATTCACATTGTTCCACTTGTTTTGGGTCTGTACCTCGAAAATGAGCAAAATGAGGTTTTCTATACTCACCCTTTTTGAGACGAACAGGCAGGGCGAACGCACGGGATTTCTGAAACCCTTGCTGGGCAAGGATCTTGATGAAAAAATAGGCTAAATTAAAAAACGCCAAAACCCTTGCTATTAAAGGATTCTTATACTTTAGATGCGTTTGCCCTGGACGAACAGGCTCTCCGCATACATAACAACGCAACTTAAGATCGTCGTAGGAAGAAAAATTGCATTCATTTGCATGAATAATTTTGCCACCTAAACGCATTGACTTTGCGATATCCATATCTAATATATGCAGTATTTGATATTAATATCAGTTATCAATACCATTGCCAAAATAAGAGTATGAAGAGGTAGGGCATTTCGTAGTAGATTTATTGTCTCTCACAACGATAAATCAAACACTACAAGCAGCCCATGCCTGATATCTTATCACTGCTACAATGCCTGCTACCGCAGATCAACGCGACAACAATGCGGCAATTTAACCAAATAATCCTGGCTATGTTAACGATGAGCGGGCGAGTCACGATGTTGGGAATCTCGCGTTGGGCAGGCACTGGTGGTAGTTATCGGACGATATTAAGATTCTTTCAGACAGTAATACCTTGGGCGACGTTGTTTTGGCTATTTTTCCGTAAGCATTTATTCCGTGCAAATGAGGTGTATTTGCTTGCAGGAGATGAAGTTGTAGTGAGTAAATCAGGTAAAAAAACTTATGGTTTGGATAGATTCTTTTCCAGCCTAGTAAGTAAACCGATATTAGGACTGTCTTTCTTTACATTATCATTAGTAAGTGTTGAACAAAGGCACTCATTTCCCATTCAAATAGAACAGGTGATTAAGAGCGATGTAGAAAAAAGTAGTTCAACATTAGCCTCAGAAATAAAGCCTAAAGAAAAACGTAAGCGTGGACGACCAAAAGGAAGTAAGAATAAGAATAAAGCCGAGGTGATTTTAACATCTGAATTAGTGCGAATTCAAAAGATGATTAATTCGCTGTTCAAATTATTAGCTGGATTTGTGCCGCTTACTTACTTAGTGCTAGATGGGCATTTTGGTAACAATAATGCTTTGCAGATGGCACGTCTTGTTAACTTACACATAATTTCTAAGTTGCGCCACGATTCTGCATTGTATATCCCATATCAACATCCTGACTCCCATAAACGCTCTCGTCGTAAATACGGTGATAAGATTGACTACCATAACATACCTGATAAGTATTTGCGTAAAAGTAGCATAGAGGATGAAATTCAAACTGATGTTTATCAATGCACTCTCCTTCACAAGGAATTTGCCCAAGCACTAAATGTAGTTATTTTAGTTAAAATTAATCTTAAAACTCATGCTCGTAGTCATGTAATTCTATTTTCTAGTGACCTAAAGTTGTCCTACGAAAAAATAATAGATTACTACAAATTGCGCTTCCAAATCGAGTTTAATTTCCGTGATGCCAAGCAGTTTTGGGGACTGGAAGATTTCATGAACTTAAGCCAAACTGCTGTGACTAATGCTGTTAATTTAGCATTTTTCATGGTCAACTTGTCCCATCATCTTCTCTTGGATTTTCGTCTCCTTAATCCCGACTCTGGCATTATTGACCTGAAGACTCATTATCGTGGTTTTCGATATGTCCGTGAAATCTTAAAAATGCTTCCGGAAATGCCTGAGCCTATTTTATTAACCCAGATTTTTGCCAAGATTACTTCTTTGGGACGGATTCATAACGTTTCTACAGGCGTTGAACCCTCGTAAATTGGCAAAGGTATTGCATGAGGGAGCGGTTTATAGTGTCAGTTTTAGCCCCGATGGGCAAATGCTAGCCACAACTTCTGTAAATGGAACTGTTCGGCTATGGTCAATTGAAAGTTTTGAGCGTCTTTTGGCAAGAGGGTGTAACTCAGGGCAAACGCATCTAAAGTATAAGAATCCTTTAATAGCAAGGGTTTTGGCGTTTTTTAATTTAGCCTATTTTTTCATCAAGATCCTTGCCCAGCAAGGGTTTCAGAAATCCCGTGCGTTCGCCCTGGGGTGTAACTGGCTCAAGGGCTATTTTGCCAATTATTCTCATAATCGAAAAGATTTAAAGGTGTGTGACAACACAGATAGTTCTTCCTAGGTTAAATTTTGTTTTTGTTATATAAGTTGATATTTCAAAATTTATTTTCTTAATCAATCACCCTATTTTATTTATGTCTATTCAGCAACTTCAAGAATGCCTCGACTTTCACCAAATTAAATACAAAACAATTCATTATTCACCTGCTCATACATCGCAAGAACTTACGATATATCAACATAAGTTAGGGATGGATTTAATTGAGGCTCTATTAGTAGAAATTGACGAGAAAAAAAATAGCTGTGATTCTTTTACCAGAGAGTTTACAAGTCAATGTCGGCTCTCTCCAAGCAGCTTTAGATACAAACAAAGTTAGATTAATTAAGCAGGAAGAATTTGAGAATTTATTTCCCTATTGCAAATTTGGTACACTTCCTCCCTTCGGAGAACTTTACAATATGGAGGTTTTTTGGTGGCAAGATTTAGCTAAAAACCAAGAGGTTGCATTTTACGCTTATTCTTATGCTCATTTGGTCAGAATGAAGTACGCTGATTTTGAAAAAATAGTCAATCCTCAAAAGGGAATAATATTTTTGACTAGACCAAAATATCAGGTAGAGATTGCAGCAGTTATCCCACAAGTTGCTAGACATGAACTTGGCAGATATGAACATTGTTTTTTAGGGATAAGTTTAGAAAGTGAAAATTTTTCAATAGCAAAATTAGTAGGAATGACGGATTGGATTAGTAAACATTTTAAAAAATGCACTGTTTTGATTGGTGATAGCATACATAGAATTACTCTACAAATCAATCAAGATTTAAAAGAAAAACAAGCACTTAACAAGGCACTTATTCAAGGAAGACAGTACGTAGACAATGCAAGTTATGTTTTTGATAATTACATCGCCACCTGTATTTTTAATGTAATCTTTTGCTCAGAAATACAACAATCAGAAGATTATCTTAAGTATTATGAACAATTACAGAATCTCATTAGACAAGATGAGAAATTTGCCAATTCAGTTAAATCTTCTGTGAAGGAGTTTGTACTTCGTCATTTTAAACAAAATACTGAAAATTTTGATTTTTATGTAGAATTGTCATCTAGGTATTTACTCGAAGAATTAGCGGTTTTTACCTGTCTTATTAAATACGACTTATCAATAATGATGATTTATCCAGGCTCTTTATTAAAGATTTTTGAAGAAATTGCCGAAGGTCATTATCCTGGTGTTCCCGATAGCCTAAAAAAAATAGTCCATGTTTCTTTACATCTCAAACGTAGATAATGTTGCCAGCATAATAGGTTGACAATACCCGGATTTCTCACGAAGCTGGAGAAAAGAGGAGTTAAAAACTGCCAAAATATCTATTGCACATGAATTTCAGCAGTTTTAAGCATGACCCCTCAGAAAACAGATTGTATACCGGAACAGTTCAAATTTGAACAAGTAAAGTCATGTCCAGTCGTAGTTAATTTCAAGGCTGAGACTGTAACATCAGATGCAGGGTTAACTTTAATTGCGGAGCTAGACCGGAAAAGAGGAATTACATCGCGATTAGCAAGATGTTTCAAAGATTACCGAAATATGAATAGAGTTGATCATTCAGTAAAAAGTCTAATCGGGCAGAGAATATATGGTTTGATAATGGGTTATGAAGACTTAAATGACCACGAGGAACTACGTCACGACCCAATGTTTGCTCTGGCACTAGGAAAAATAGTTGGAAAGAAGAAAGAACTACCAGTTCTTGCAGGAAAAAGTACTTTGAATCGGATCGAACACTGTCCAGAAAATGTATCTTCAAGAGCTGATAGTCGATATCATCGAATTGAACATAATGCAGAGGCTATAGAAACACTATTGGTGGAAATATTTTTAGAATCATATTCTTCACCACCACGACAAATAACTATAGATTTAGATGTAACTGATGATCTGGTGCATGGTCATCAAGAAGAAGTATTATTTAACCCTTATTATCATGGGTACTGTTATGCTCCTCTGTGTTTTTACTTCAGTATTTTTCGTTTTATTTGTCTTTTATTTATCTTTAAAGACTCGGATAATACGTGATTATCTTCGGTTTCTGAATTGAATCCACTGATGTATAAAATATATTTTCCTAAATTTTACTCATCTCAATGATTTTTTCGTACTTGTGAGAAATCCGGGGGTCAACCGGCGATTTCAGTGGATACAAAAAAGAAGGAACTCATTGGTGAGTTTAAAAATCCTGGACAAGAATGGCAACCATCTGAACAACCAGTGGAAGTACGAATACATGATTTCGTTGACCCAAAATTAGGAAAAGCGATTCCTTATGGGATTTACGACCTCACGTTGAATAAAGGTTGGGTGAGTGTTGGCATTGACCACGATACATCTGAATTTGCCGTTGAATCTATCCGTCACTGGTGGTTTAAGATGGGTCAACCTTTGTACCCAGATAGTAAACATCTACTTCTCACCGCCGACTGTGGTGGCTCTAATGGCTATCGTACTAAACTGTGGAAATTGCGATTGCAAGATTTGGCTGATGAAACTGGTTTAACCATTCACGTAAGTCATTTTCCTCCTGGTACCAGCAAGTGGAACAAAATTGAACATCGGATGTTCTGTCACATTACGACCAACTGGCGGGGCAAACCTTTAACTAGCCTCATCAGTGAGAGGTTAGAGTGATTGCACTTTTGTCAAGAGGGTGCGGGAAAAGGCGATAAATCCAGCTTGGAGACTGGTTTTCGCAGGGCTTTAACTACTCCTAAATCTTGATTTTCTTTGGCAGCGAAGTACTGAATTGGGTCATCCGCCTTACCTTTGTCATAGGCGACGCTAAAATGATATAAACCACGAAAAATCATCTCTAAAGAAATGCGGTCAAATGGCAGAGATAATTCGTCTGCAACCGCATCTCCCAAGTCAACCAATACTGCATAAAAGAGCCAAGTTGCCCACACTTGTAACTTCACACCATTAATAGAACCAGTCCATAAATACGAAAGTCCCAATAAACGTTTGACCACATAGAAAGCTTCTTCAATCCTCCATCTTTTCCGATATAAGTCAGCAACAACGTAGGGAGGTAATATTTGCGGGTCTAGGACAGAAGTAATGTAAGAATAGCTAGTTTTACCGACTTTTATTTCAATTAGACGTAAAGTCAGTACTGGTGCGCCACGACGAATAGTACCAAGTTGAATTAATCGGTCTTTAAGCGAATGGTCATAGCTAAAAATCTTTAAGTATTTAATAGATGCTTTAACTTTTAAACGTGTAACAAAATGAACTTCTTGGTTAATAAGTTGTTGCAAAAATTGAAAATGATAAAAACCTCTGTCAAGTAAAATCAGAGTTTTAGCAGGCAGTAAATTTAGTAATGCCGCTTCAAAATTAGTGTCTGATGCTGCGGGATTAGTGTGAAACCAAACTTCGACAGGTAAGCGAGTTACCAAATCAATACAAATATAGGTGGGGGAGGAGGTGAGCGACGCTCACCTCCTCCCCTACCCTCAACACGATTATCATTCTTGTTTAAGATTTTTTGAGTATTTTAACTGATTGACAAAAAACACTTTGTTCTAACCTCTCACGGATGCTGCTAACCGTGATTTAATTTGCAGTTTTCTATCTATTTCAGCAATTAAGCAAAATTGGTGCATCAGATGTTACCTGTCCCCCATTCAAATTAACTACGGCTGGGACTTGACTTTGGCTGTTCAAATCTGAACTGTTTTGATATCGATCACCTTGGTGGTCGATTCATATTTAAAACTGTTGAAATGCTTGCTATATATATATCCTAACGGTTTTTAGCCCCGTTTTTTTTAGAGTTTGTGAGAAATCTCGGTTGTGAGTTCACCTCCGTAACCCAAAATCTATAGATGAAATGGTTGAAGAAACGATTTTAGAACCCATACACTTAGGCTTAGGAAAAAGCTAACAATTCTCAGCGCGAAAATCTTGAGTAATTAGGGCAGCATCCAGGGCAAACGCATCTAAATATAGTACATAGATACTAAAAAGGATAAAGGCAGCGATGCCTACGGCGGGCTTCGCCTACGCATGTGGTATGAAGAATAAGCAATGGGGCATTGATGATAAAGTCATTGTAAAAGTAACAATATTGACCCAGTTTGCGTGAAACTCAAGCCCAAAATTACAATTGCTGACCACTTTGCACAGATGTCAGATCCACGAATAGATCGCACGAAGCGACACAAGTTAATTGATATTTTGACTATTGCCATTTGTGCGGTGATATGTGGGGCGGACAGTTGGGTGGCGATTGAACTGTATGGCTGTACGCAGATTATGTAATCACATTAAAAAAGAACCAAGGTAATCTTTATGACTCAGTTGAAAAACTATTTAAAACAGGGATAAGCACGAGTTTTGAAGGAATTGAGCATAGCACATATAAAACAGAAGAAACAGGGCATGGTCGTCATGAAATTCGCAATTACGTAATGTTAACTGGAATTAGGTCACAACTTGATCCAGATTTAGTCTGGTCAAAATTTAGCAGTGTTGGGATGGTAGAATCCGTCCGTTCATTAAATGGTGAAACAACGGTTGAAATTCATTATTTTATCAGTAGCCTCGAGTCAAATGCTAGACAGTTCGGTAATTCTATTCGCAGTCATTGGGGAATTGAGAATTCATTACATTGGGTATTAGATGTCGCCTTGAGGGAAGATGACTGTCGGATTAGGAAAGATAATGCTCCACAGAATTTTGCAATTCTCAGACATATTGCAGTCAATCTTTTAAATCAAGAGAAGCGTATTAAACGTGGAATTAAAAATAAACAGTTTCTCGCTGCGATGGATAACAATTATTTAGCAAGAGTTTTAGCATTAGCTTAAACTCATATATCAAAAGTGGAATTTGAATTTTTAGGAGAAGTGTCTCTTCTTTGCTGATAAACATAGTTTTATAGACTCGAATTTTGAGCTATTTTAGTAATAATAAATAGCAATTCAGCTTCAGATAAGCTAATTCATGATTTTCTGAAATGCATCATTTGCTTTATTTATCATTTTACAATTATCTATATCATTTTGAAATTCCTCTTAGTTTTTATTAGTAAATAAGGTGCGTTTTCCCTAGGGCAGCATCATCTTTAAGATATCCTGCTGTCACACAATCATCAATCAATTGAAGGACAAAGGGCCACAGTTTTGGCGTACCTGTTTCTACTAGTGCAACCCGTTTCATCACCTGATTGCGGCTAATGCCATGAATACGCCAAGTCCCGCCCTGAGTTTGCTGATTATGCAGCAAAGGCTGTATACGGTCTAAGGCTGCGGCAAATTTGGCGGTGGGTGTTTCTCCTGCTTCAAACTCATCCCAGAGTAAACGCAACTCACTATCTTGGTCTGCTGGCAAAAGTCCGAATAAACGCAATGCTGCTTGTGCTTCTCTTACTGCTTTGCTGTCGTTACCCTGCACATCGTAACAAAAGGTGTCACCTGCATCAATTTCTACCAAATCGTGGATTAGCAGCATTTTGATGGCATGGAATATATCAACACCGTCTGGGGCATAATCTACTAAGGCGATCGCCATTACAGCTAAATGCCAAGAGTGTTCTGCACTATTTTCTCGGCGTGACCCATCCATAAGTAGGGTTTGCCGCATTACCTGCTTCAATCGATCAATTTCGATGATGAATTGAATTTGTTCAGTCAGCCGATTGATTTGCACCTGAATTTCTGATTGGGTGTGAGGTTTACTGGATTTTAGACTGTAGCTGATTATAATTCCAGAGGATCTGCAAGTGCTGGTTTTTACATACCAATTAAAAAACGCCTGGGAGTGTTGCCGTGTTTCCACCCCAGGCGCTCTTTATTTTTAACTTGCTCCTCACACAGCTAAATACTATCACTGGTTCAATGAAAAGGCGATTAAAGTCAGTGACACTTTTAAAACTGTACCAACAATCCAATTTTTATATACAAATTAAAAAATGCCCGGGAGTGTTGCCGTGTTTCCACCCCAGGCATTTTTTATTCTCAACTTGCTCCTCACACACAAATAAACCATATCACTACTTCTATTTAATGGCAAGTATATTGAGTGACATTTTTAAAACTGCACAAGCAATCCAATTTCTGACCAATTAAAAAGCGCTTGGGAGTGTTGCCGTGTTTCCACCCCAAACGCTTTTTATTTTTAACTTGCTCCTCACACACAAGTAAAAGATATCACGAATTCAATTATAAAGAAAGTATATTGTATGACACTTTCTCAACTGCACACCTGGTAAGCAATAATTTAGTGTAAAAAGTGACGTACACCAGTTAAAACCATCAGCAAACCCAGTTCGTTAGCAGCTTTGATTGAATCTTTATCGCGCAGACTTCCCCCTGGTTGAACAATGGCTGTAATTCCTGCGGCTGCGGCTGTTCTCACAGAATCATCGAAGGGGAAGAATCCATCGCTGGCGAGTATTGCACCTTTGGCTTTTTCTCCAGCTTGTTCTAGGGCAATTTTAACTGATCCGACGCGGTTCATTTGACCACCACCTACTCCTATTGTAGTGTGATCGCTAGTTATAACAATGGCATTAGATTTCACGTGTTTGCAAACTTTCCAAGCAAACAGTAATTCGGCTAATTCGCTGTCAGTGGCTTGACGTTCAGTGACTACTTGCCATTGGCTAGTATCAGCAATTACATCATCGCTAGCTTGAACGAGGAAACCACCTGCGATCGCTTTCACTGTATCCTTAGGGCCTCTGCTCAAATCAGCTAGAGTCAAAACCCGCACGTTAGATTTCTTTGCCAAGATTTCTTGGGCTTCCGCATCACAACTTGGTGCAACCACACATTCTAGAAATGTTTTAGTTAACTCGCTAGCCGTAGCCGCATCAATTGAACGGTTAAGTGCGACAATCCCACCAAAAGCAGAAGTAGAATCAGCATTAAAAGCTTTTTGATACGCTTCGAAAATAGTACTTCCCAATGCCGTACCACAGGGATTTGTATGTTTGATAATCGTTGCGGCTGGAGTATCTGTGAATTCAGCAATAATTCGGCGTGCGGCTTCTAAATCAACTAAGTTATTGTAACTAAGTTCTTTGCCTTGGAGTTTTGTCGCAGATGTCCATCCCGTTGGGGTAGTCCCAGTTTGATACCAGGTGGCGGGTTGATGGGGATTCTCACCGTAACGCAGAGATTGCAATTGTGTGCCGCTAAGGGTGTATTGTTGTGCATCTGCGAGATAAGATGCGATCGCTTGATCGTAACTAGCAGTATGCGAAAATCCTTTTAATGCTGCCTTTTGCCGAAACTCTAGGGATGCTACGCCGTTATTTTGGCGCAATTCCTCTAAATACTCGTCATACTGTGCCGGGTCGCATAATACAGCGAGATGGGCGAAGTTTTTCGATGATGCCCGCAGCATAGCAGGGCCACCGATATCAATTTGTTCAACAGCTTCTAATAATGTTACCCCTGGTTTAGCGATCGTTTCCTCAAAGGGATATAGATTCACCACCACTAAATCAATCGGGCGAATTTGGTTATTTTCTAAATCTGTAATATCTTGGGGAACATCTCGCCGTGCCAAAATTCCGCCATGAATCCGGGGATGTAGCGTTTTGACTCGACCACCTAAAATTTCTGGAGAACCTGTGTAATCTGCAACTTTGGTGACAGGGAGTCCTGCATCTTTGAGTGCTTGGGCTGTTCCCCCACTGCTGATTAAATCAAAGTCAAATTCTTCAACCAAGCTACGGGCTAGGTCAATTATACCAGTTTTGTTAGATACACTCAGCAGGGCTAGACGCGCCATTGATCAATTCCTTAAAAGTAGGCTAGAAGCGAAGGATCTCAAGTTTTGCATAAGCCTTGGTTCACTTCAAGACCATGAGGAATAATATTGACTCGTGTAATTTATATGGTTACATTCCTCAGAGTCAGCACTGTCGAAAATGCTGGAAATAAGGAATAAGTAGGCTTAGTCTCTAATATTTGCGATCGCCTAAACTAAAAGTAAGCATCTTTTACCCACATAACTATGGCTATCCTACGAATCTAGCCCCCACAGAAGCATTCATCGATTACGCGTGTATAAGCGGTTAGAAGGAAGTTGTAACGCTAGAGTGAGCTGTCACATCCAATAGTATTGAAAGTCGGGAGACGTATGCAATCCTTTATTTGGAATAGAACAAGTATAGGTATCTCGCCCGTCTTTTAACGGGCAAGATGCCCAAGCCATAATCTGTCTCAAAACAGTATTGAATGGATATTGTAAATAATTGCTAGTTTTGAGTCGGGCGATCCCACCAGAAATACAGTTAACTTGACTAAAAGATGGTTGAAAATTGTAAAACAATAAACCACCTATAGATCCAATCAATCCAAGTCAAAATCAAAGATAAATTCGGAATTACCTTAAAGTCTTGAGGTTGACAAATTACCGATACATTAAAAGCTTTATAGCAGTTTCAACAAGCACAGTTGACAGTTATCCAAAATTACAAAAATCATCTACGCGGATATCCCGCCAAATATCAGAAATTTGCCAGCCAGAATTGCCAACAGATTGGACTATGGGATTATCGCGCAATGGAATGTAGTCAGGTTCTCTCGGCTCTGGAATCGCTACTGGTTGCTCATCAACCACAGGGGGTGAAAAATTGACGGTATCAGCTTGAAGATTTTGGTCTTCAGCGTCTTGGATTTCCATCATTTTCTTCAGGGTCAGCGTTTCAGATTTTTTGATGATCTTCATATTTATTAATTAAAAGTTTTCATTCACTGAATATCAAAGCCATTAGCTGAAAAGTCAGATGACAACAGAGTTGTAAAAAGTCGTGGGTGAAATGAGTGTTAATAATTGCACGGAATAAACAAGATACACTAAATCTATGGAAAATACGAGTCCCCTGCTGAGGAATTTCTTAATCGAGTACAAATCTCTATTTGGGTACAGATGCCTTAGCATAATTTTGCACAAATGCTTTGAGGAATTTACACTACTGCTTTAGAGTAAGTCCAAGGCCGTTTTGTGTTTTAGACTCAATCAAGCCTGATAATAGAGGGTTAAGAGTTCTCGCTGTAAAGGAGCATTGAGAAACTTGTCAGGTCATAAAGGAAAAATCCTGGTAGTAGACGACGAAGCGAGCATACGTCGGATTTTAGAGACGCGTCTTTCCATGATTGGCTATGATGTCGTCACAGCTAGCGATGGTGAAGAAGCTTTGTCAACTTTTCGTGTATCCACTCCTGACTTAATAGTTTTGGATGTGATGATGCCAAAGCTCGATGGCTACGGTGTATGCCAAGAATTACGGAAAGAATCAGATGTACCAATTATTATGCTTACAGCCTTGGGAAACGTAGCCGATAGGATTACTGGGCTAGAATTAGGTGCTGATGACTACATGACAAAGCCTTTCTCTCCCAAGGAGTTAGAAGCTCGGATTGCCTGCATACTAAGGCGATGCTTCCACAAAACTAGTGTCAATACCACTCCTAATTCCACGATAATTCGTGTGGGCAATCTCAAAATTGATACAAATAAGCGGCAAGTCTATAAAAATGAGCAACGCATTCGCCTGACAGGTGTGGAATTTAGCTTGCTAGAGTTATTGGTAAACAATTCTGGAAAAGTTTTTTCCCGATTAGAAATGTTGCAGCTATTGTGGGGTTGCGTACCAGGACTTCATTTAGACACCCGTGTAGTAGATGTGCATATCTCCCGATTGCGGACAAAGGTAGAAGATGACCCCAACTTACCAGAGTTGATTATCACAGCAAGAGGTAGTGGTTATTTTTTCCCACGAATTATTGAATCACAGTAGTAGTCTGTCAATAAATAATTGAGTGATACACGGACAGGGTAATCTATAGATACCCTTTTTCAATTTAGATGTGATGCCGAAGAAAAAATACATAGTATCTCTAACATCTGAAGAGAAAGCATACTTAGAAAGATTGGTCACAACAGGTAAGAATTTTGCGTATAAAATAAATCATGCGCGTGTATTACTGCTGGCAGATACTAACCATGAAGAAGGGGGTTGGATAGATCAGGCGATCGCTTCGGTTTTAAATTATTAGTGTCTCAACAATTGAACGAGTCAGACAGCGACCTCATTGCTACTATGTAGAAGATAGAGACGTGAATACCAGTATCAATATTCTGAAACGTGGATTAACTACGGTGTGCCCCACCGGAAGCTACGCTTGGGGAGATTTGCCCTCTTGGGCGGTTGGCGCAAGCCTGCCCTCTAACGGCGAGTCAGGGAACCAAGAATCCCCGTCTCAATAGAAGCGGGGAGTGTCAAATAATGGTCGCTTAATCGCTGACAAAAACTCTTTACATTAGTCCTAATGATAAATATTTAACCGGACTCGATATTGTATAACAGAAGCTAGAATACAATCATTACAGCGCTTCCGGCTATTATGCAATATAGTTTTCTCCTTGCCCATCTCCTATCATTGCTTTCAGCTTTTAGGATGTACCTCATAGCTGCTAGAAGTGCTGTATCGCCAGCAGATCATGTTCTTTATCAAGATAACTTTTTAAAGTATCCTATTTGCCAATTTTGCTATTTATATAGTTATTATTTTTAAAGTATCGATATTTAATCTATCGATTTGCTAAATATTATCTTAGGGTGACTGCATGACAGCCGAAAAAATTACATGGCTACGTACAACATTGCAATTTAAAGGTTCGGTCATGAAAGCAATCTACAAACATATTTTATTCTGCGGAGCTTTCGGATTTTTGATTTCTCTTCTTTACCATTTTGAACTGCCTGTATCCCAACCGATTTTAGGAAGTGTTATTCCTAGTATTGTTTTAGGTTTATTACTGGTATTTCGCACCAATACTGCTTATGAGCGATTTTGGGAAGGGAGAAAATGCTGGGGTTCTTTAGTAAATAACATCCGAAATCTGGCCCGGCAAATTTGGGTATCTATTGACGAAATAGCTCCAGAAGATAAAGACAATAAAATTACAGCATTAAATTTATTGGTAGCTTTTGCTGTGACAACTAAATTACATTTGCGAGGAGAAGCAGTCAATAGCGAGTTAGAAGATTTAATGCCATCTACTAAGTATAGAAAATTGAAGATTATGAATAATCCCCCCATAGAAGTTGCATTTTGGATAGGAGATTATTTACAAGAGCAGTATCACCGCAATTGCCTTAATAGCTACCAGTTAACATCTATGCAAGAATTATTGAATAATCTTGTAGATAATTTAGGTGCTTGTGAACGGATTTTAAAAACACCTATGCCATTAGCTTACGCCATTCATCTTAAGCAATTATTGTTACTATATTGTTTCCTGCTACCATTTCAAATAGTGGAAAGTCTGGGTTGGTGGACAGGTTTAATTGCGGCTTTAGTTGGTTTTACAGTATTTGGGATTGAAGCAATCGGCTTGGAGATAGAAAACCCCTTTGGTTATGATCCTAACGACTTACCTCTAGATGCGATTTGTGCCACAATGAAACGCAATATAGACGATTTAACTACTCTGACTCCAAATACGCGATCGCATCCAGGAAAATTGACTTATGAAAAAAGTTGAGATTGGGAATAACTTACAAGCCTTGGTTATAGCTGTCAAGTCTCATCTCTCCCTACCCTCCATCATGTTTCGCAGTACTATATAAACGCGAAACTATCTCTTCATTGGTGGATGTGCAATGATGCCTGTACGTCAAACTTTATCAAAGCCTGATATCCAACTTTCTTACTTAGAGTGGAACCAAGGTCAAGAACCCTTGCTGCTGTTACATGGTTTAGGCGACCATGCTTTAGTGTGGTCTAGCTTAGGAGATGACTTAGCAGCAGACTACCACATAGTCGCACCAGATATGCGCGGACATGGCGAAAGTACTAAGCCTGAGAGAGATTATACTTTTGAAAGTGCGATCGCAGACCTCGAAGCACTTATGGATCATCTAGGATGGACATCTGCCCAGATTGTAAGTCATTCGTGGACAGGTAAATTAGCCGCTATCTGGGCAAGGCAAAACCCAAAGCGTTTGCGGAGTATAATTCTCGTCGATCCCATTTTCATCTGGAAAATGCCCAGCCTTCTCAGGCTAACTTTTCCGATGTTGTATCGCTTCTTACCTTTTCTCAAAAGCATGGGCCCCTTTGCCAGTCATGAAGAAGCCGAACAACAAGCACGGCAGTTAAAGCAATATCAAGGATGGAGTTCCTTGCAGCAGCAAGTTTTCCAAGCAGGAATAGAAGAAAAACCCGATGGTAATTGGGGTAGCAAATTTACTATCGCCGCCCGCGACGGGATTTTTGAAGCAGTTATGCAAGTGCCTGGTTTTACAATCCCCCTTGATATCCAAGCGCTCTTTGTCCAACCAGAACAAGGACTTAATCGCCAAGATTGGCAAATCCAGCCCTACAAAACCTATCTCAAAAAACTACGCATCTGCCAAGTTCCTGGCAATCACTGGCCGTTTTTGACACAACCAGAGGCATTTAACCAAACTGTTGCAGCTTTTTTGGCAGAACACAGATAGAAAATATCATTATTATTAGACGGGATTATCATCCGGCAACAGAAGAATGAATAGGAAGGATGTTTAGCGATAAGCGGCTACGCATCTGCGCTCCCCTTAAATCAGTTATTAGTTATCAGTCATCAGCGTTTAGTGATTATTGATAACTAATTAGGACTTACACCAAACTACAATGCTGTAGGGGTAATATCCTGCGGGTAATCCGTTGGAAAACTCGTAGATTAGCCGCTTTGCGTCTACATGAATTGCCCCTAGCTGAAAATAAGGGTTTTGGCTATTGTTTGCGTAAGTCCTGCTGATAACTGTTAAAGTACGGATAAGCCACTCATGAGCCTTTGTATCAATCCCGTTTGCCCTACACCAAATCATCCAAATAATGAACAAAACCGCTTTTGTCAAAGTTGTGGTTCCCATTTGGAATTGCTAGGACGTTATCGGGTGACGTGCCTGTTGAGTGACAAAACAGGGTTTAGTAAAGTTTATGAAGCATACGAACAAGATACTCCTAAAATCCTCAAAATACTCAAAGAGGATTTATCAGGTAACGCCAGAGCAGTAGAACTATTTCAGCAAGAAGTAACTGTGCTGGAACAACTCAACCATCCCGGCATTCCTAAAGAAGATAGTTACTTCCAGTATCAAACCCGACATGGTTTAGTGTTGCATTGCATTGCAATGGAAAAAATCGACGGGTACAACTTAGTACAGTGGCTAGAGCAGCAGCAGAATCGCCCCATTTCCGAAGACCAAGCTGTAGCTTGGCTAAAACAATTAGTGGAAATTTTGGATTTAGTGCATCGTAAACAATACCTGCATCGAGATATTAAGCCATCTAATATCATGATTAGATCCCCCCTTGAGAAGGATTGGGGGGACTTGGTACTGATTGATTTTGGCACAGCCACTGAAATTGACAGAACCGACCCAGACCAACTTAGCAATGGTGACGGGATGACAGCACTTATGTCATCTGGCTACAGCGCTCCAGAACAAATGAATGGTCAAGCAGTACCGCAATCAGATTTCTTTGCTTTGGGGCGCACTTTTATATTTTTGCTAACGGGACACCATCCCCTAGATATGTATGATGTCCAGCAAAATGTATTGCACTGGCAAAATCACGCCATCGATATCTCACCCTTACTATTAAATTTAATTGATTGGCTCACAGCAGCAGATATAAAAAAGCGTCCTGCTAATGCCCAAGAAATTTTGCAGCGCCTAGAACACATTGAAGAAAGCAAAAAGTTCTGCTCAGATGAGGATTCACCCCCACCTGTTGCGCCAGGTTCCCCCAGAGTAGAGGAGCCGCTTGCAGAAGTGGAGGATTCAGAGCCAATCTCGCTGTTGTCGGAGCAGGAACCAGAAAATAGTATTCCTCCTGCCTCTGTTGTTGAAACGCAGCTAACAGAAACTACTCCTGAAAATATTAATTTAGTAATTGATTTGAACACAGAAGAGTTGTCCCCGCCAATTCCTAAAACTTTATCATCCCCACAGAAAGAGCCAGAAGAAGTACCACTACTGAAATTTTTTGCAAGTTTGCTAGTGATATTAGGATTACTTAGTATAGTGGCTTTAGCAATGCGAAACTCAAAATTTCTTGTGAATTCAAATTCTGGGCAATCTCCCGAAAAGAGAGGTAATATTGATTATTTTTCTTATCAAGAAGGTAGAGATAGCCAGGGGAGGAGAGCCGATTTTAATATAGCTGTTTTATCACTAGAATATAAATGGCTTTTAGGTAGCAATTTTCAAATTAAATATAATGATGAAATTATTAGTATAGACCTTTTAAAGTTGAACTTAGAACAAGAAGGGATACAAAAGATAATGGATGAACCCAGGGAAATTATCTCTGTAGGTACAGTTGCTTGTAAGGGTAATATAGCAGTTCAACAGCGAATGGCTCTAGAACGTTCTAAACAAATTCAATTTTTAGTCAAAAAATTATTTATTAATACACTAAGTGTCAAAGGTTATAGAATATTAAATTTAGGACAATTTCAACGGAGTAATTGTCAGGCAAATCAGGATTTAACTACATATCAGAGAAGTATTATAATTATTGGTGTGAAAAATAAATCCGCAGGTGTAATTCTCGATGAAGCACTACGGGATAGGTTAGAAAATAAACCTTTTGCTGATTTTAAATTAGAAGATTATTCCTTGGGGACGGCAGAAAAGTTTAGGACGATACCAAGTAATTTATAAAATATAGCAAAGTATATCAGTGTATAGGTTTGGTCAATCATAATATATCGCCACTTTAGTAATTATGAATCGTTTATGCTCCCATCCCAGAATACCTCTTCAAACCCGCACGCCAAAGGAAGCGATTCAGTCCCAAAAACACTAATATCCAACCAAACATTGACCAAAATCCTCGCCCTATATCCACAGGTAGCCCTACCAAAAGACTCGCAGGAAAATCAATCAAATACGGAAAAGGCGTAAACATTACGATTGTCCGCACAGGCTCTGGAAAAACCTCTAAAGGTGCTATCAAACCAGATAAAAATAGATAAAATAACAACCAAAAATTTTCTAAAGCACTAGCCCGTTCTGTCCAAAAAGCGAACATGGCAAAGGTGTACTGAATTGTAAACCGCAAAGTAAAAGCTAGCACCACCGCCAATGTAAACAGCAAAAATCTACTCAAACTTGGTACCCAAAAAGCTTGGGGATAAAGAATAAAAAATAATGCCACTAATAAAAAAGCAAACGATAGCCTAGCAAATCTTTCAGAAATATGCCCTGCAACATGATGCCATACTGGGTCGAGTGGTTGTAGTAACTTGGGCGAAAGCTTGCCTTCCACGACCTCTTTTTCAAAGTCCCAAATTACCCAAACAACTGTTAATTGTCTAACGATGAAAACCGTGATAAAGTAACGGGCAAAATCTACAGGTGATAGCCCAAACTGCCCGCCTTGTGCTGCCTGTATCCAGATACCCATGAGGATAATCGGCAAAGACCCAGCCAAAACCCATAAAACTAGTTCTGCTCGATACTCAACCATATAGGCGTAGTATACTGACAGCAAAGTTAGGGCTTTTCTAATCATCTTTTTCATTGACAGTGCATTCTCCCCTCGGCAACTCTATATTCTGGCAGCGATCGCTACACAACACCTGCCTGAAAAACTCGTCCAATTACTTCTTCTACAGGCGGTTCAGTAACAGTTAAATCAATTACCTCCAAATCCGTCAAAATCTTAGATACCGTGCGGGTAAGCGCCTCTCTAGATACCATAAAATGCACCGATCGCCCTTCTAAGAGTTGCACATCCCCGTATGTCATAAGTTTTTCCATTGGTAGAGGTTGGGCTAATTCTATATGGACTTCTCGGTAAGGAGCAAAACGTTCTAGTAGTCCATCTAAACTACCGTCATACATCAGGCTTCCTTGGTGAATCAACAGCACTCGTTGACACAAAGCTGTAATATCAGCCATGTAGTGACTCGTCAACAGCACTGTAGCCTGATAACGCTGATTGTAGTCGTGCAAAAAATCGCGTACCGCCACCTGAGCATTTACATCTAGTCCCAAAGTCGGTTCATCTAGGAACAATACATGGGGACGATGCAAAAGTGCTGCTAGCAATTCTGCCTTCATCCGCTCACCCAAAGATAGCTTCCGTACCGGTTGGGTCAGTTTGCCTTCTAGGGAAAGCATCTCTGTTAATTCTCCTACCCGCCTTTGAAACTCTTTATCAGAGATGTTGTATACAGCAGCATTAATTCTCAAAGAATCCAGCGCTGGTAAGTCCCAAATTAGCTGCTGCTTTTGCCCCATCACCAAGGTAATTTTTTGCAAAAATGCTTCTTTACGCTGAAACGGAATTTGTCCAGCTACTGTGACTTTACCGCTAGAGGGATGAATCAGCCCCGTGAGCATTTTTAGTGTGGTGGTTTTTCCAGCACCATTTGGCCCCAAAAAACCCACTACCTCACCAGGGGCGATTTCAAAGGAAACATCCTGCACTGCTTTTATTGAGCGGTAGGTGCGGCGGAAAAGATGGGTGATTGTTCCTTTAATACCTGGGCTTTTAACTGCGACTGGATAAGATTTACTCAGATTTTTAGCAACGATGATTGACATATTTTTTATATTAGAACCACGGATGTATACAGACACACGTAAATCATCGGTGTTTAACTAAACAGAATTCAAGAGTCAGGAGTCAGAATGGACTAAACCCTAGCTATCCGCTAACAGAATTGAATTTTGACCAATAAAGTGGATAGCGAGTGAGAGTTTTTTTGATTCTGACTTCTGGATTCTTCTACTGTGGTTCCAAATAGGAAAGTAGGGATTTTCGGCAGTGACATATCATGATTGACTGTGATGAAGAAAGGGAAAGGGGAAAAGGGGAAAGGGGAAAGGGAACCCCATACTTAAAAGCAGGGGTTTCAAATATAGACACTGCTAAGTTATCGCACTACGTGCCTTAAAAATCTTGTTTTTTTATTCTCCATATTTAAAAATAGGGGCTTCATACCTTTTATTAGTGTATTGCCCTTTCCCCCTTTCCCCTTCCCCTTTTCCCCTTCTTGGTGGGCATTATGCACAACACATAGACTTTACCGCAAACGTCCCGATCGCAATGTACTGATAATTAACCACAAACCCAATAAGCTAGCAACGGCAAACAGGGTGGTGCTTAAAAAAGATAGCTGGCTTGTCTGCGCTCTGGTGGAAATAATTGCTGCACCCATAATCAGCGAACCCACTAGTATGCTAAAAGATAGTCGGTTAGCAGCATCGTCCATAGTGCGCCGCACGCCATCTAAACCCCGCAGCGAGAGATTCCACTGTAAGGTTTCTGAGGTAACTCGGTCTAATAGCAGTTCTATTTGGCGAGGAGATTGGAGAGAGAGACTTTTAATATCTAAGGCTGTCCGTAATAGCGATCGCACTGGATTATCGCCCAATAATTGCCGACGAAACAAGTCTGTAATTAATGGTTTAACTTCATCGAAAAAATTAAGCTCTGGGTTGAATGTCCGCGCTACACCCTCTAAATTTGCTAGGGTTTTGGCATACAAACCCATATTGCTAGGTAATCTAATTTTATTGTTACGCGCAACTTGTAAAACTTCATAAATTATCTGACTGAAGTTGATTTGCGTTAAACTGACATTGTGATACTTTCGCAACATGCGATCGTAATCATTTTCTAACCGCGACAAAATAACTGGTTGAGCAGAATCTGATAGCTGCAAAGTTAACTGAGCGCACCTTTGAGCATCTAAATCAACGATCGCTAATAACATCTCTGTTAATATTTGCTGTGTGCGGGGATCAAGCCTTCCCACCATGCCACAGTCTAAGAGAGCAACCCGCCCATCTGTGAGATAAAACAAGTTTCCTGGATGGGGATCGGCGTGAAAAAAGCCATCAATATATAGTTGCTGAAAAAATACCCGAAATAACAAAGTAGTTATTTCTTTACGCTCTACGGCAGGGTCTTTACCATTATTGTTATTGTTTAAATCTGCCGACAAGAATGGTACTCCATCTAACCATTCCATCACCAGTAATTTTTCTGTAGTCAATTCCCAGTTAATCTCTGCAACCACTATTTGCGTGGGATCAAACCAGCGACTTTTAGATAAGTTGCGCCGCAGTTGGTCTGTAAAACCCGCTTCCCGTGTAAAATCTAACTCGGCTTCTAGGGCTTTGGTGAATTCTTCAGCGATGGATTTGATTTCGTAGGTTTGCCCAAATTCAGTCCGCGCCACTAAATCGGCAATACCTTGAATTAAAGCAATATCTTGGGCAATAGTCAGATCAATTCCCGGACGTTGTACTTTCAAAGCAACTTCTCGACCATCTGCTAATGTAGCGCGATGTGTCTGGGCAATTGATCCCGCCGCTACGGGGATCGGGTTAACTATCTTGAAGGTTTCTGCTAGTGGACGTTTTAATTCTTTGCGAAGGATTATTTCTATTTCTGACCAAGGAACTGGTGGTACTTCGTCTTGTAAGGTTGATAGTTCCTCAATGTAGGAGGCGCTGAGTAAATCTGGACGGGTAGAAAGTAGCTGTCCAAGTTTAACGTAAACTGGCCCCAAGTCTACCAGGATATTTTTTAAAACCGCAGGTGTAGGTAACTGTGGTTCATCAGCTTTGCCACCAGTGAGTAACCTTCGCATATAGTCCCAACCATTGCGAAGGAATACTTCAAGAATTTCTCGTTGACGGGGAACAGTTTGGGTGAGGAACATTTTTGTAAATAACTGCAAAGACGCAGGGAGTTAAAGAGGTAAACAACAGGGGATGACAATACAACGGAAGTTGGCTTTAGCTTTTAAAGTTTTGCTAGCTGCGCCACAGTCTTGGAATCTTTTTATGGATGATTGTACGGCTTCGTGAAATTTCTGTTCACTCAGCATTCGTTTGACGTAATTAGAGCAGGAATCCCCACCGTGTAATAAGCGATGGGAACAACTAAATCCTTTGGAAGGAGAAATATATTTTTGATAGGCTGTAATAGACTCGATTGCCATTGTCTTGGCGAGAGGCTCAAAGCTAATAATGTTCATAACTGTCAGATAAAATAACAGACAGTCAAGTTATAATAGGAAAACAGACTTTTTAGCCTCTGCCAAGGGTTCTAACTTTCTTTTACAGCAGGTCAGTAAATCGAGAATCGCTTTGGAGAATTTTAAGGATCTGCTTAATTTCCTGGGTACGTTCTTTTTTAACAACGAGGGTGACATTGCGATCGCGCACAATCACCACGTCCTCTAAACCAATTGTAACAACTACATCCTCTGGATTTGAGGCATAAATAATCGCCCCCTGCGTATCTAGCCCTACGTGGGTAGCGAGTTCTACATTGGGATTCTCTTCTGTTTTGAGTAACCGCTCGATCGCATTCCAATCTCCTAAATCATCCCAACCAAAATCAACTGGCAAAACGTATGCTAAAGTTGTCTTTTCCATTAGGGCATAGTCTATACTCTTCTTAGGCAACTGGGGATAGATATCAGGACCCTGTTGTTCTAAAGGTTCGATAATTTCTGGAGCATGGGTATGTAGTTCCTTGAGAACAACCCCTGCCCGAAAAACGAACATTCCACTATTCCAGCTAAAACGTCCTGTAGATAAAAAAGTCTCTGCCGTTTCGCGGTTGGGCTTTTCAGTAAAGCGGTTGACGTGATAAGCTGGCAACTCATTAAAGCTACCTATCTTTTCACCTTGTTCGATGTAGCCGTAACCGGTTGATGGAAAAGTAGGCTTGATCCCCAGTGTAACGATCGCTGCTGTGCTTGCTGCCAGTTGCGTAGCCGCGCTTAATGTGTGTGCAAACGCTTCTTCGTTAGCAATCCAGTGGTCAGCAGGGAAAAAGCCAATAACAGCGTCTTCTCCATAGCGCTGTTTGATTTCTAAACTTGTCCAAGCAACGGCTGCGGCTGTGTCTCTGCCTTCCGACTCAATCAGTAAGTTTTCAACTGGTAGATCAGGTAATTGTTGTCGTACCCCTTCAGCTATCTGACTAGAAGTTACGACCCACAAGGAATCCCACCCGCCACCTAGTTTTATCAATCGATCGGCGGTTGCTTGTAATAAACTTCTAGAGCTACCATCAAGACTTAAAAATTGCTTGGGTCGGTCTTGGCGACTCAGGGGCCAAAAACGTTCACCTTTACCACCAGCAAGGATTACGGGGAACAATAAAGTATTCATGTTGTCATACACGCCTACCGAAGAACATTATAAGTTTACAGTGAGCCTTTCCACTGGCAATATCTGTAGCTTGGATTAACATACTTTTAGGGAGTGGTTGAGTGGGGAGATAATTGTGATAAAACAAGTCGAATGGTCGGAAAATCCGGTTACATCTCAGCAAGTAATAGAATTTGAAACTGAGGTGCGATCGCAGCAAATTCAACGCACGGAAAATCAGGTAACGACTGCACCAGTAGCCGACTCAGAGGAGGAGGATGTCGAACTAAACCAGCCAGCCAATCCGAATCGTAGCGTCGTCGAATCTGTGGGCGCGATTCCCAATCAGCTTTACGAGAGACTGGGCTTAACCATGCCTCGTTGGTTGTTGTGGATCATGACGGTTGTCATCGGCATCATCTTATCTGGGCTGCTAGTCTCGACGTTAGCGCTGTGGACTCCTTTGTGGAGCAATCTCGATCGAACAGATGAAGATTTAGGAACCAATATTAAAGACGAGTTAAAAATACCGCTACCAGGGGAGTTGTGGAGCAAACTTTCCCAGTATCAGCTTTCACGACCCATGAATATCTTAATTATGGGGATTGAACCAGTTAACGGTACTGTTGATGGTTCACCAGAAAGCTTTGCTGGCAAAAGCGACTCCATGCTGTTAGTACGGCTTAACCCTGGTGAAAAATCTGTAAGGGTGCTTTCCATTCCCAAAGATACAATGATTGCCATCCCCGAAAAGGGAGAAAAGGGATTAACCAAGGTATCTGATGCCAATGCTAAAGGCGGCCCAGTCTTGGCAGCACGGGTAGTTAGCCGTACCTTAAACAACGCCCCAATCGATCGCTACATCCGTATTTCTACTAGTGGCTTACGGCAGTTAGTCGATCAGTTAGGTGGGGTAGAGGTCTTTGTTCCCGAATCAATGACATATAAAGACTCCAGCAGTCGCCTGTCGATTAATTTAGTCAGTGGCTGGCAAACCCTCAACGGCGAACAAGCAGAACAGTTTGTGCGGTTCCGCGAACCAGGTTTGGGAGATTTGCCAAGAGTGCAACGTCAGCAAGCACTAACAGCAGCATTGCTGCAACGCTTAAATAGTCCTACCATCTTACCGAGGTTGCCTCAATTAACTCGCTTAATGCGAAAATACTTTGATACCAACCTGAAGATGGAAGAAATGATGGCGTTGGTCAACTTTGGCCTCAATCTAGATCGAGATAATTTCCAAATGACGGTGCTGCCTGGTACATTTAGCCGCTTTAGCAAAGATCCTGATAGCTATTGGCTAAATATGACTGGACAACAGAGCCTGTTGAATGATTATGTTGGGGTAAATGTACCTGGTCTAAAGCCAGATATGCGTCAGGTTCCTAACCTCAAAATTGCTATTCAAAATGCCTCCAATCAACCTCAGCTAACTGAAAAAGTTATTGCTTATCTGAAACAGAAAGGCTTTACTAATATTTACAAAGTACCTGATTGGCCAGATACCCAACGTCAAACTCAGATTATTGTCCAAAAAGGCAATCGGCGAGTTGGTGTTGATTTGCAAAAAGTCTTAGGCTTGGGTCAAATTGAGGTGTCAGCGATTGGTGATTTAGAATCTGACCTCACAATTCGGATTGGTAAAGATTGGAAATAGTCATTGGTCATTAGTCATTAGTCATTAGTCATTAGTTAAATGACAAAGGACTAATGACAAAGGACAAAGGACAAATAATAAAGTTATGAAAAAGATTTTACTACGCTTTTTGGGTTGGATTGTAATTTTGATACTAGCATTTTGCTGGATAATACTTAATCCCAAACCGGCTTTTGCTCAACTCAACACAATTAACTACAACAATATAAATTTAGAAAATCGTGACTTTTCTAATGCTGATTTGGCAGGTGTGACTTTTGTAGCAGCAGAAATGCGGGGGACAAATTTCCAAGGAGCGAATTTAACCAACGCAATTCTCACTAAAGGAGTTTTGTTAAAAGCAAATTTGGAAGGCGCGAACTTGAGCGGCGCTTTAGTCGATCGCGTCACTATGGATGGTGCTAACCTAAAAAATGCCATTTTTACAGAAGCAACTTTGACCCGCAGCCGTTTTTTCGATGCCGAAATTACAGGTGCTGATTTTACCGACGCTTTGATTGACCGTTATCAAGTGTCGCTAATGTGTGAAAGAGCTGATGGGGTAAATCCGGTTACGGGTATGTCAACGCGAGATAGTTTGGGTTGTAAGTAAAGAATCTCAGCGTTGAGCATAAAAAAAAGATATTTTACCGATTGACTGAAGAATTGTCAAAAACCAGTCGCCTCTAATTACTGCTAGGAATTTCAATCAAAAACTCTGTTCCTTCTCCCGGCTTAGAAGAACATTTAATTTGACCATGATGTTTTTCAACTACTATTTGATAGCTGATAGACAATCCTAACCCAGTACCTTTACCTGGTGCTTTAGTAGTGAAGAAGGGATCAAATATATGCGATCGCACTTCTTCTGGAATTCCCAGACCATTATCAGCTATTCTAATTACAATCTGGTTATTAATGGTTTGCGTACTAATCCAGATAGTCAAAGGTATTATCGGACACTTTTGAGATAGCTTCAAATACCTTTGCTGTATAGCTTTAAACTTTTCCTCTAATGCATCAATACTGTTACTCAACAGATTCATAAACACTTGATTTAATTGTGAGGGATAGCATTCGAGCAAAGGTAAAGTAGCATATTCTTTAACAATCTCAATAGCTGGGCGTTCATTATTGTTTTTGAGCCGATGCCCTAAAATCAGCAAAGTACTATCTAATCCCTCATGAATATCTACTGCCTTCAATTCAGCTTCATCTGTACGAGAGAAGTTTCGCAGTGATAGTACAATATCATGAATTCGCTCTGTTCCGATTTTCATTGAATCAAGAGTTTTGGGTAAATCTTCGATGATAAAATCCAAATCATTCTTGTCAATTTTTTCTTGAACAGTTGGCGGTAGAGAGGAGTTTTGACGATAAATTTTCACTGTATTCAGTAGTTCTTGAATATATTCATTTAAATGTATAAGATTTCCAAAAATAAAACTCACAGGATTGTTGATTTCATGAGCGACTCCCGCAAGTAGTTGTCCTAAACCTGCCATTTTTTCACCCTGAATTAACCTAGTCTGAGTTTGTTTTAATTCTTGCAGGGCTTGAGTCAGTTCTGAGGTTTGACGTTTGGTTTGTTCGAGTAATTCCGCTTGCTGAATTGCAATTCCAAATTGCACAGCTACTTGAGCTAGTAAATTTATTTCTTCCTCTTTCCAATAGCGCGGTTGCGAATTTTGATAAGCAACCAATAATCCCCATAATTTTTCGCCTTGTCGAATGGGAACAAAAGTTTCGTTGCGCGGCAGTTCATTATCATCGTCTGTACCCTCAAAGGTTTTTAGAATCATTGGTTGGGCTTGTGCAACAGGTTTCCAACCATCTTTAAAGGAATCTGCCACAAATTTACCGCTCCAATCTGCGTTGAAGCGGTAGATTGCAACTCGCTCGACTTCGAGCAATTCTCGCACTGCTTGAGTAGTGGTTCTAAAAATAGTTTTAATATCAAGTGACTGGCGGATTTTATCAATGGTTGCAGCCAGCAATTCTTGTCTTTCCATTGCTTTCTCGCGTTCAGTGGCTTCTGCTAACTGGACAACCTGCATTTGAACTTGCTTTAAATAAGAATCCTGTTTTAATGCGACTCCCAATTGCTCGGCTATTTGACTGGCAAATTCAATTTCAGAGGATTGCCAGTAACGAGAAGCGGTGCATTGATGAATACACAGCAATCCCCAAAGTTCACCTTTTTTCAATAGAGGTGCAACCATATTTGCCCGCACCTGAAATTTTTCTAGGATTTGGACGTAGCAACCTGGAAACTTTGCTTGATAAATATCAGCGATCGCATTTACTCGACCCTGTGTATAAAGGGGTACAAAATTTTCGCCGAAGCAATAATCATAAACTTTTTCTGCTATTACCGAGTTACACTCAGGTACAACATCCTCAGAAATAAATTCTCCTTCCCAATCTTTTTGTGGGTCAAACCGAAAGACTGCCACTCGGTCTGCTTGCAGCATTTTCCGTGCCTCGGTGACAGTTGTTTGGAAGATTGTATCTAAATCTAGGGACTCTCGAATTCGAGTAATCACACTAGTTAATGTCTTTTGTTGCTCTGCTTGGTACTGAGCGTGTTCCAGCAACTTATAGTGTCGCAGTGCCACACCAATTTGTGTGCCGATTTTGGTCAGTGATTCGACTTCATAAGATTGCCACTGTCTAGGTGAGACATTTTGGTAAGCAGCAATGACTCCCCAAAGTTTGTCTCCTTGGAGAATAGGGGCAGTTGCAAAAGCTTTTGCCTGAAATTGCTCCAACAGGGTTACATGACAGTCTGTTAATCCAGCTTGGTAAATGTCATTGACTGTAAATGTCTCGTTGTCAACATAACGTCCGCCTTGTGTCTGTTGTAAATAAGTATCAAAAATTGTTGGCTGAACGCCAACTAAGGGAGTCCATCCTTCAGCAAATGATTCAGCAACAAAGTTACCACTCCAATCGGCATTAAAGCTAAAGATGGCAACTCGGTCAGCTTGCAACAGCTTGCGTATTTCTTGAGTCGTGGTTTTAAAGATGGTTTCAATATCAAGGGGTGAGCGAATTTTATCGACAATCTGAGCAATTACTTGGTCGCGTTGAGCCGCTTGAGCCAATTTTGCAGCTTGTAATTGCACTTCGTGAAGATGCTTTGCTTGTTGAATCGCAACCGTCAGATGGTCAGCAATTTGACAAATAAATTCAATTTCCGATTCTTTCCAGTTACGAGCCTCACTGCACTGATGAATGCAAAGTAATCCCCACAGTTCTTTCTGGCGCGATAAAGGGACAACAAGATTGGCCTTGACCTGAAATTTACTCAAAATTGCGGCATGACAATCACTCAGTCCGGCATTGTAAATATCGGCTACTGCTTGGACTCGACCTTGTTGATAACTGGAAGCAAATTGTTCTCCAAAGCAATGGTCGTAAACTTTTACTTCTAACGCCGAATTCCAACCAGGCGCAACATCTTCAGAAACAAATTCTCCTTCCCAGTCTTTTTCTAGGTCAAACTGGAAGACTGCTACACGGTCAGCATTTAGCAGTAGACGCACTTCTGTAGCGGTAGTTTGAAAAATCGTTTCTAAGTCAAGAGACTCCCGAATTCGCACAATTACACTCGCCAGAGCCTTTTGTTGATCTAGTTGCTCTTGAAGTTGAGCGCTTGACAATAGAAGTTGATTTTCTGTGAAATTTGAATTGGGTTCCATTGCTCTGGATTTTGTTTATACAAGGGTTCCTAATACCAAACTTCATGAGTCCAAAATATGACAAACTGCAAATTTTTACAGTTTTCAACTATTTCCCAGAAGCTGGCTATTGTTATAGTTCCCCTTTCTCGATCTATCCTCGTAATGGGTTAAAAAATAATTTTGGCTTGTATACAACAAAAGACATGAATAATTCAAGGTTTGTAGTCAGTGGCTCTAGCCCTTACTAAGAACTAATTCGATTAATTTCGCTCTGCCCCCCGCAGGCATCGCACTTAAAATGACTATAAACTAATGACTGATTTGCCAAAATTTACCTGACAGACTGCGGAATTTCAGGTTAAATGTTTTAAACTATGCACTCTGTAAGAGTTGTCGGGTATTATTCGTGACACAACAAGACCAAAAACCCTCTCGTTCTTTCGCTGGAATTGCTGGCATTGTTGCCGCAGCCACATTAATTAGTAAAGTCTTCGGTTTAGTGCGGCAGCAAGCGATCGCTGCGGCTTTTGGTGTTGGTGCTGCTGCTACCGCCTATAGCTACGCCTATATTATTCCTGGCTTTCTATTGATCTTACTTGGTGGCGTAAATGGGCCATTACACAGTGCAGTTGTCAGCGTTTTAGCCAAACGACGGCGAGAAGAAGCGGCTCCTTTAGTGGAAACCGTGACAACACTGGTGGCTGGAGTACTGTTGCTGGTGACAGTGGCTCAAGTTTTATTTGCGGATGCGATCGTTGATCTAGTCGGTCATGGTTTGGAAGAGACAACCAGAGCGATCGCCATTCAACAACTCCGCATTATGGCACCAATGGCTTTATTTGCTGGTTTAATTGGCATCGGCTTCGGTACTCTGAATGCAGCCAATCAATATTGGTTGCTCTCAATTAGTCCCTTATTATCAAGTATTACCGTTGTTGCCGGTCTTGGTATCCTGGCGATGCAACTGGGCAAGGATATTATTAAGCCGGAGTACGCTTTAATTGGTGGAATGGTTTTAGCTTGGGGAACTTTGGCAGGAGCCATTCTCCAGTGGTTAGTGCAGCTAATTGTCCAGTGGCGGTTAGGGTTAGGTACATTACGCCTGCGGTTTGATTTTAAATCCCCAGGCGTTCAAGAAGTCATTAGAATCATGACTCCGGCAACAGTTTCCTCTGGAATGATGCCAATTAATGTTGCCACTGACCTTTATTTTGCTAGTCCTATCCCTGGTGCGGCGGCAGGATTTAACTATGCGAATCTATTAGTTCAAACTCCGTTAGGGATTATTTCTAATATCATTTTACTGCCCCTGTTACCGATATTTGCTAAACTTGCCGGCCCCGAAAATTGGCCAGATTTAAAATTACGCATTCGCCAAGGACTGTTACTTACTGCCTTCACCATGCTACCGCTAGGGGCGCTGATGGTGGCATTATCTGTACCTATTGTGCAGGTGGTATATGAACGCGGTGCTTTCAAACCAGAAGCCACAAAGCTAGTTTCATCCTTGCTAGTTGCTTATGGAATTGGGATGTTTGTCTATTTGGGACGTGATGTTTTGGTGCGGGTGTTCTACGCTTTAGGCGATGGACAGACACCATTTCGCATTAGTATTTTTAACATCTTGCTCAATATCTTATTAGATTGGTTTTTCGTTAAACCTTTTGGCGCTCCCGGTTTGGTGTTAGCAACAGTGGGTGTAAATTGTAGCTCAATGTTAATGCTGTTGTGGTTGCTCGATCGCAAACTCAATGGTTTACCTTGGCGTGAGTGGGGTTTGCCGATTTTGGGTTTGGCTGCTGGTAGCGTGGTAGCTGGGGTAGCAAGCTATGGGACATTGGTTGCTTCTCAGCAATTACTAGGTAAAACGGGTTTACTGATTCTGGTATTGCAATTGTGTGTATCTGGCTTTGTGGGGATTGCGGTGTTTACTGCGATCGCTTCCTGGATGAGAATACCAGAGGTGAATAGTTTTATATCTCGCCTACGTCAACGCTTTTTGAAAAAATAACTGTTATTTAAATAGAATTCAGGAGTCAGGAGTCAGAATAGGCTAAACCTTAGCTATCCGCTAACAGCATGAACTTGGAGTCAGAGAAAGCGGATAGCGCAACGTAAAGACAAGAGGGTGGTGGATCTGAATCTTCCACTTTCTTGTTCTGACTCCTAAATTATGACTCCTAAATTCTGAATTCTGAATTCTGACTCCTGAATTCTTCAATTAAATATTTCAGTTAGTACACCCAAGTGGGTGAGAAATAATTCAGCCATTAGGGTGAACCAGGTGTGCGAGGTTACATTTTGTAAAAAAAGAGATTCTAGTACTAGAGAACATTGATTTTACCTAACTCTAGTGAGAAGAATTCTATGAAACTTACAAAATTAGCTGCCTCTTTCCTTGCTGTTGCTTCCATTGTCCTCTCCGCAGGAATTGCTTCTGCTCAAACAGCCGGTACAAACGGTAATTATATTGGTGCTGGTGTTGCAGTTGGCGCAACCAGTGGCGGACAAGGAAACGATGAAGCACAAATTGGCGGTAATATTCAAGGACGTTACGCCGTTCCCAATGCACCTGTTTCACTGCGGGGTTCTGTGCTGTATGGCGGTGATGCTGCTGCAATTATGCCCATCGTGACTTACGATGCGGCGATCGCCAGAAACACTAACGTTTACTTCGGTGGTGGTTATTCTTTTGTAACTGACGAAGGTCAAAAAACCCCATTGGGCAATCAGAATGCACCTGTAGTCACCCTTGGTATTGAATCAGAAGTTAGCAATAATGTCATTGCTTATGGCGATACTAAATGGGGCATTGATGCCTACAGAAACAGTGATGCTGATGCTGTCAGCTTCCAAGCTGGATTAGGCTATCGCTTCTAGTGATTACGAGCTAGGAGACAGCCTATTCACAAGCTAAAGGAATGATGTTTACCAGCCGTAATAGAATTTATTCTGTCATATCTGAGCATCCATACTCAGATATGACATATTTTTAATCATTTTTATTTATGATTTTGATAACCAATTATATTGGCTATTATCAATAGTTTTTCTTAAAGTTAAATGGCCAATTTTAAATATGCATAAAAGATATTACTCATGGAAAACATTAATGCCATTCCAGAAATACTGGGTGAAACAACTGATGTAGAATCTTGGCTAATTCGCGCTGGGCTAAGATTTTCAGACTTAGGTAACGATGCCGCCAGTATTGCCATCCGTAAACAATGGCGAGAATATCAAGCCGCAGTTCAAAGATGCTGTGCAGTCCTACACCAACCACCTTCACGTGTTCAATTAAGTGGCGACTATGCCAACCTGAGAATACCTGGTGGTGCATCAACCTGTGCGATTCCTCATACCGATTCTATGTGAGGCTGCACTTTCAACCCGATACGGATTTATTCTTCCACAAACATAAATTTTAACAACTTGATGATGGTTATTCAGAATTCTGAATTCAGAATTCTGAATCCTTCTTATTAATAACTCTGTTGCACACCATTTACTACTGGCTTAACTTCAGAAAATGGATCAGTGCCGCCACCCCAGTTAAAATCACTAATTCGGATGCTAAAGCCGCCTAATTCCAAGACTGGATTGTAACGCAAGGTGATGCCATAGGTGCGACGGCTATATTCTAAAATATAATCAGTACTGGTTTCTCTACCAGTATCCAAGTTAACAGATGTTTGAAAGCCTAAGCGAAAAGGGCCGTAGATTTGCTGTGATATCCCAGCAGTCAAAACTTTGTTATCAACGGAGCGATCGAACAAAAAGGGTGATAATCCGTTATTTAAGCCTTGAGAGAAACTAATATTAAAGGCGGTATAGTCGAAAAAAGGGCGAGAAAAATGACCAACTTGTCCTTGTAAACCAATTCTCGCAGTTAGGGTGCTTTGGTTATCACCATTGCTGTAATAACTCGTAGTGCCAGTAAGCCCACCGATCGCTTGCAAGTAAGGAACTACAGGGTTAGCCGTGTATCGTAATCCCTCAGTGGCAGTGGGCGGTAATGGTTTTCCCTGCCACAGTAACACCCCAGTACTGAGGTCAGCACTAGCTTGGAAACGACCTAGTGAAATGCGATCGTTTTCCCGTATGGGTTCTAGTAAATCTTGGCGATCGGTATTGGCATCGATATACTGAGCGCTTCCCTGATAGGTGAGGTTGATGCCACTTTTTCCTAAAGGAATCACAGGAGAGGTAATAATGCCCCCAAAACTGCTCTGGACAGTTTGAAAGCCGAGAGTACCGTTGTAGAGGCGATCGCGGTAATTATATTGCACATTCAAGAGATGGGGAAGGGAAGTGCCTATTACCTGACGCAATCCCAAATTTATCCGCAAATTATCTTCCACCTTGTCAAAGTCAAAACTGGTTAACTCCCCAGTTCCTTCAATTACTGCTCGTGGACTCAAAACAGAATTTACCTTTGTCTTGACAGCAAACAATGAGCCTAAGTTACCTATACCTTCTTGCACACCTCTCTGTACTAGTAACTGAGGCGTGATTGTCCAGCTTGTCTTCTCTGTATCGATCACTGGAAAGCCACGCTCAATATACAAACCACCCCGCTTATCTCCATCATAGCCGGGAGAAACTATTGCAGGTGTAACGTCCCGCTCCCGGCGGTCAATCGTCTGCTGATTCACCGGAATTGGTAAGGAGATTCTTTGATCCAATACCAAACGCTGTCGCTGTGTTCTAATGCGGTCTACCAAGGGTGTTTCTCGTGTCAGAGTTACTGTATCTGCACGTAACTCTAGTTCTGGAGGCGAAAAAGGATCATTGGTGATACGGACATCCCTTGCTTGCCAGCCTTGCGGATAGAAGTCAATGTGTTCAGCTTCAAATCTGAGCCGATTGACTACACCTCCTGTTTTCGGGCGTGAGAGGTTGCTAGCATCAGTTTGACCCCCGACTGTAAAATCAATTCCTCCAGGGCTGCTTACACCAGAAAGGGGCTGATTAGCTCTAATGCGATCGCTAGGCGGACGTTTTGTTACTCCACCAGCAGTTGCATCTATGGGTGAGAAAGCAAAATCTGTTTGTGCTGAGGGCACATAAATTTCTCCTCTACCATTTAAGAGTTCTCCATTATCTTGAACAAAGTTATAGGTAAAGCGTTGTCCACGCAGTATCTGATCGCCCCTGGTTAAAGTTACGTTGCCTTCCCCCGCAGCAATTAAGTTGTCTAAATTAACTTGCAAGCGATCGGCATCCACCACCGCCCCATCAAATCGCACAACTACATTTCCAACAGCTGTAATAATTCGCCGTTGCTCGTCATACTCTTGCCGATCTGAAGTGACTTCTACAATTCTCGGTTTGGCTGGCGGTTTGCTAGCTGGTGCTTGTGGCTGATTGGTGGTATTTACTGGTGGTGTAGATGTTGGCGCTTGAGTTTGTTGTTGGACTTGGGAACTGAATTCTACAGTGATGGGCGTTGGGAGTTGCTTTGTCGGATTACGAGACTGGAATTTTATAAAATTTTGTACTGATTGAGAACTTGGTGCAAGATCGGCAGCAGATAGAGAGATATTGTCTTTTTGTGAAGACTGTGGCGCAGTAATGTCACTTAGCTGTTTTTGCTGGCCTAACTTCTTAGCTAAAATTTCCGCCTTGGATTCGACTAACTTATTGCTGGTTGTAACCCTAGGGACAACTGGAATAGAAGGCGGAGATTGGGCGACAAGGGGACTTGGAGAAACCCTATAGTTAAATCGTAGAGAGTCCAAAAAGGTTTGTTTTTCTCTACCAATAGAATTGGGATTTAGCGTAGACGCAAAGCGGCTTGTCGTTAGACCTTGCTCACCGAGTTTTTGAGAAGGTTCAAGTTTTGCATTTAGGGAAGGTTCCGCTCCAACTTTTTTTGGCAATGCAGTGGCTTCTGTTTGCATCTCCCGTTTGCGTAACGCCGCTCTTAGGAGAAGCTCTGAGCGGCGGCCTTCGACGCTCGGATGGCCATTAGAGGTTTTAATATCTTGCGTTGGATAACCAACCAACAGCGATCGCCCCAGCGCAGCACTTCCTGAGTCGGTAATGGGGGAAATCTCTGGTGGAAAAGTTTCTGGTGGATGAGGTACAGAGGAAGTTTCGGCAACTACTGAGTCATCCTGAGTTGAGTTGATGGGAGTTGGCAATGGCGAATTACTTTTGGTGTCACCCGCAATCGACAACTCAGGCAAATCCTTAGACTGCTTGGATTTGTCTGTCTTTTCCTTCATTCCAGTTTCTACAACTGAAAGAAACTTTGTATGACTAGCAGATGAGGTGGGATTTACAGGTTGTAAAGATTCGAGGATAGGAGGCGGATTGGGTGGCAGAACTGGATGAAGCATATTTGAGCAAAATCGGGCTAACAAACAGCCAAATGACGGACGGAAGGATAAACATACATTCTGCCTTCCGACTGTCGCCTTCTGCTACCTACAGCAAGCTACCTGGAGGAAGAAACTTACTAAATTTCGCTTAGTAAGTTTCTGTGGCGTTTAGTATTTTCCGCCTTCCAAAGTCGCGGATGATTTATCGCCCTTTTACTCTAAGTCCCGACGGCCGGGGTTACGAGCAGGATCGTTCGACAAAAATCCGAAGATGAAGATAGTTACGAAGAAGGCAACAACAATATAAACAGCGATTTTTAAAGTCAGCATAGAAATATCTCCAACGGGTAAAACAAAGAAAGCTTTTCTTTGAGGATCTGCCATGCAGAAAAGATAGCTACTTTATATTACCCAAATCTCGTCCCTTTTTTAGAGGACTGTGGGGACATGGGACTGGGCACTTAGAGACTAGGGACTAGCAGTACCTACTCTACAGTTATTGAGAATGGTGCAAAATGTCAGTTGTCTGACTTTTAGATGCCCTTAAAAATAACTCAGAAACTGCTTACTCCAGTTTGTGACGTTAACTGACAGCAAAAGTTTCTTCCCAAAGGCAACATATTAAAGGTTATGGGACAATACGGTTCGGATAAGCATTTTTCACTTTCCTTGTGGTCTGAGGAATAGGGTTGCAGGTATTGGGTAAGGGATGTATTCAAAACCTTTCCCCTTTACCCTTTCCCCTTTAACCAAACCGTATTGGGTTATAGGAAATAGTTACCATGCCCCATGCCCCGTTCCCAATTCCCCATGCCCTATTTCTCAGTTTGAACTTTTACTAGGTCTTTACCAATTCGGTTTTTGACTACTCGTGCAGGTATACCTACAGCAACGGAGAAAGGAGGAATATCTTTATTGACAACTGCTCCCGCACCAATAACACTACCTTTGCCAATGGTAACGCCATCTAATACCGTTACTCCATGACCTAGCCAACAGTCATCTTCAATCACAATTCCCTTGCGAGTAACACCTTGGTATTTAATTAGCTCCATCGGATCGGCAAAATTATGATTATTGGCATATATCCCGGAGTGGGCAGCAATCATGCAGTGTTTACCAATTTTAATGTCTCCTGGCCCCTCAATACACACGTTGGGAGCAATGAAGGTGTCTTCATCAATATGTATACACGTATCTTCTAAACACCCTATATCAACGTTACGCTCAATAGCTACTCTATTGCCTAGATGAATTTTATTATTTTTGTGTCCTCTAGCATCCATGCGTACACCCTTGAAAATATAGACTCCACTGCCTATCTCAATACAAGAAGCACCGTTAAATTCAACACCATTTTGAATATAAACTGGGCTGCCTATTTGGGCAAAAATACTCCGATATCCTAAACTACGCAACTTTGGCCCCAAAATAAGTGTAGGAAGATCCCCTAACACAGTAGTTACTACAAGTTCTTGCACACGCTGCAATTTGGAAAAATCTTGCTCGTTAGGCATGGCTACATATCTCTTCAATTAATTGTTGTTGACAGTATTGAAAGTTTTTTGCCTGTATCCTAATCTTCCTCCATACCAAAAAGCTTTGTATTTCTTAATACATTAAACTTAGTTGGCAGTATTACCGAAATTTACCCATATTTTTAGATGATTTTCCAAATTTTGGAAAACCTCCAGTCTGGCTTTAACTAGGTGAGCAATTCTTGAAATTATGTGTGTTAGAATTACCCACTTAATATGCACAACTACCTTGGATCTCACAGAAGCTTTTGTACCAGTCAAGGCATGTAAAAACTTTGCTTCTTTTTCGCCAGAGCAATTAACAAAAAATCTTAGTGCATTGCAGGGTCAAAACCCAGACTATGAAACTATCTGATGGGTAAAATGGTTGGTTTAGATAGGATACTGTTTTGGTTATCTGGCAAATTTGCAAAGCTTGTTACGCAACTAGGGATTGAGTTGTTTGCCTTGAGGCTACTTCCTAATCAGGCGGTTTTAGTCTTTTAAAACAACTCAGTTCCACAAGCTATGTTGCAACAAAAAATACATTTAACTAGACTATATTCAAAAATTTAGATAAAATTTCTGCCTAGCATAACAATGTAATTATTGTTGGGTCTAATTGGGTATTATTGCCCCAAAAAACCCAATTAGGGTGGATTATCCCCTACATCAGCCATCACATTGAAGTTGACCATCGGTGCAAACAAGTAAGCGCTTCCCCGACTGCTATGACGGCTTTCTTGCAACGAATTTCTAGAGTATGCTGCTCCAATCATGTTGCACACAGATGATTTACAGACTAGCAAATTCATGTTTGTAATTACATGAATCGTTTTTAATAACAGTTGCTTTTAACAATAACACATTTTATTTTTAGTGGAACACTCTTAATAAATAAGTTGATTGGTGATGAGAATATTGTAAATTAGCTAACTTTTTTTATGAAGCTATCGCTACTCTTAAATAATTTTATACACTTAGATAAAATTCATCAAGGACGGTAATTTTAAAAATGATCACGGATGTTAATTGTCTTTTAGTCTATATTTCTACCTTTGCTTGTCCAAGTAATTTTATAATTGGGCGTTAAACTCAGAATGATATCTACTATACTGATGACACCCTCTTCGTTCAAAAGCTCAAAATTTTCTTCTTCCTTATTACTTATATCTAAAAATTTGTAAATCACCCATTCGGGTGAGCCAAGCGGGTGATGCGTGCTTGGTGTTACTCATTATAAATTTTATTGTAAAGAAAGCTAAAACTTAGCTGAGTTTCCAGGAGAAGTCCACAAAACAACATCAAATTGACCACATTGAGGTATCGGTTTTAACTCACACACTTGGTTCAAATTATGGCTTTAATTAAAGAAATTGTCCAAGAAGCTCTAAATAGCGGCTATCTGAGTGTTGTAGCCGAAGAACAATTGCGATCGCAACTTCAAAGTAATTATGACTCAGAAGACCTAGATGCCTGGATCATTTTACAGCGAGCTATTGTAGCGGGTGATGTTAAACAAGAGTCGCGCCGAAAAAAAGCTTCTCTTTCTCCTAAAGCCAAGGACGCTTCATCAAGTATCAAACTTGCTTATCAAATGGCAGCGGAGATTGCTTATGCAGCTGCTGTAGCTTTGTCAATGACAAAAAATACCAAAGACCAGCCTTCACTAGGTTCATAAGATAACACGCTAAGAAGTTATTTTCCTGATTTAGTATCCAAAATTTATACCAAGTAGTTTGCGGCGCTTTCCCTAGTTAACTCCTTGGTATTATTTTTACGCATTCCTTTTTTAAGTGATGTCTACATGGGTTATTTTGTATCACATCTTCTCAAACTAATCCTTAACCTAAGAATCATAGCTGCTTATTTCCCAGCACAATTTTATTAAAAAATAATTAAAAATTTAACCTTTGTGGAAATAGCTACGAGGAAATTTCACCCTCGGCCAAGACAGTAGAACTGATCCCCGGAAGGAATACTAAAATAAATATAAATTATTTGTTCAAAACTAGATTTTTTTAAGTGATACATACCACTCAATGATTAAATCTTAATATACCAAGTATATGGCTGAGAGTAACGCATAGAATTAGAAACACCTTGGTGTAAACTTTAGCAACGATGTTAAAAAGAATTCTCAATGCTTAACAAAGTCATCGCTTCTTCACAAACTACAGTATAAAGAATTGGCAACATTGGTAAAGACAGTAAACAATAACCATAACTAAACTTGGAGTTTTGCCAACCTATGCAGCCAATTCGCACATTTAACGTATCCCCTTCACTACCACCGCGACTCGAACCACTGCGGCGGCTAGCATATAACTTGCACTGGGATTGGAACGTTGAGAGCAAAGATTTATTTCGTCGCTTAGACTCTGACTTGTGGGAGTCTAGCCATCATAACCCAGTGTTGATGCTCGGTACTATCTCTCAATCGCGGCTTTTGGAAGTTGTCGAAGATGAAGGCTTTCTCGCGCAAATGGATCGAGCTGACCGTCAGTTAGACGATTATTTGCAAGAACGCACTTGGTATCAAAAACAACGGGAGCAAAAACCAAAAGAATGCTACGCCTATTTTTCGGCGGAATTTGGACTTGTCGATTGTTTACCCGTCTATTCTGGGGGCTTGGGAGTTCTGGCGGGGGATCACCTCAAATCTGCTAGTGACTTGGGGCTACCGCTTGTCGGTGTAGGTTTGCTGTATCAGCAAGGCTACTTTGCCCAGTATCTGAATGCTGATGGCTGGCAGCAAGAACGCTACTTGCTCAATGATTTTTATAATATGCCCTTGCATCTAGAGCGCAATGCCGATGGTTCAGAACTACGGATTGCGGTAGATTATCCTGGACGCAAGGTATACGCTAGAGTTTGGCGCGTACAGGTGGGAACAGTTCCCTTGTATCTGCTAGACACCAATATTGAACCCAACAACACTTACGACCACGACATTACAGATCAGCTGTATGGTGGCGACATCGATATGCGTATCCACCAGGAAATCATGCTGGGGATCGGTGGTGTGCAAATGCTCAAAGCTTTGGGGCTGAAAGTCACCGCTTACCACATGAATGAAGGCCACGCCGCCTTCTCTGCCCTAGAACGCATCCGCTTGCTGATTCAGGAAGAAGGGCTGAGTTATGCCCAAGCTAAACAGGTGGTGGCTTCCAGTAATATCTTTACTACCCACACGCCAGTACCAGCAGGGATTGACTTATTCGCTCCCGACAAAATGCTGCACTACTTGGGGTACTATGCAGAGATATTTGGGTTGCCCAAAGAGCAATTTTTAGGACTGGGGCGCGAGAATACAGGTGATTTATCTGGGCCTTTCAGTATGGCGGTGCTGGCTTTGAAAATGGCAACATTTTCTAACGGTGTCGCACAACTGCACGGGGTAGTGTCGCGGCAAATGTTCCAGGGCTTGTGGCAGAAAGTACCAGTGGAAGAAGTGCCGATCGCAGCAATTACTAATGGTGTCCATGCTCGGAGTTGTGTGGCGAAATCGACTCAAGAATTGTACGATCGCTACCTCGGGCCAAACTGGTCATCAGCACCACCAGATAGCCCATTGTGGGAGCGGATGGACGCTATACCCGATGAAGAATTGTGGCGCAATCACGAACGCTGCCGCTTGGATATGATTTTGTATGTACGGGAGCATTTGGTCAAGCATTTAACCGATCGCGGCGCTTCTGCTTCCGAAATTACCCAAGCCCAAGAAGTTTTAGATCCTTACGCTTTCACCATTGGCTTTGCCCGTCGCTTTGCCACCTACAAACGGGCTACCCTCTGGATGCGCGATCTGGATCGGATTAAGCGGCTTCTGCTAGCTAACAAAGACCGGAAAGTGCAATTTGTGATTGCTGGTAAGGCACATCCCAAGGATATTCCCGGTAAAGAACTCATCCGCGAGATCAATCACTTTATCCGCGAACAACATTTAGAAAAACAGGTAGTATTTGTTCCCAATTACGACATTCACATCTCCCGGTTGATGGTTGCGGGTTGCGATATCTGGTTAAATACACCGCGTCGTCCACGGGAAGCCTCTGGTACTAGCGGGATGAAAGCGGCAATGAATGGATTGCCGAATTTAAGTGTACTAGATGGCTGGTGGGATGAAGCTGATTACGTCCGCACAGGTTGGGCGATTGGACATGGAGAGAACTACGACGATCCTAACTATCAAGATGAAGTAGAAGCAAATGCTCTCTATGAGTTGTTAGAGAAGGATGTTGTACCGTTATTTTACGATCACCGAGATACTGATGGCTTGCCCCGTCCGTGGGTTGCCAAAATGAAGGATGCAATTCGGTTGAATTGTCCTTTCTTTAACACAGCGCGGATGGTAGGAGAGTATGCACAAAGAGCTTATTTCCCGGCTAGCGATCGCTATCATACCCTGACTGTTGATAACTATGCCCCAGCGAAAGAACTAGCTGCTTGGAAAGAAAAACTGGGCGAACACTGGTTCAACATCAGAATCAAAGATGTTGATGTATCGGCAGCTTCAGACATTGAAGTTAACCAAACTGTTGCTGTCAAAGCCAAAGTTGACTTAGCAACCTTGACCAATGATGATGTGCAGGTGGAGTTATATCAAGGTGCGATCGATGCCAATGGTGAGATTGTCAACGCTGTAACAGTGGTTATGGATTACCAAGGTGAGGATTCACAGCAATTGAGCATTTACACGGGTAATATTACTTATACCGCTTCTGGTTTACAGGGCTTGTCTTTGCGTGTATTGCCAAAAAATCCAAATCTGGCTAATGCTTATGAACCAAGGTTGATTGCTTGGGCAGAGTAAGAGTGCTGAGTAGTTATTAAATACTCAAGAATAGGCGTTGCTAATTTAAGTTAGCAACGTCTTTTATATTACAAGCTTTCAGGTAAGTAATTAATATCTAGTAGCTGTTCTAAGGTATAGGTAGAATATTGAGGTAAGTTATCGAGTTTGCCTTCAGTTTTATCAATTACATATCCTAAAGCATCATTATAAATTGATGCTAATTCTTTTTCTAAAAATTGATATAAATTCGTTGTTAACTGACGTTTTAATTGATTCCTAAAATCTCTAATTTCTGCTTTCCAATGTCCAGAATTATATTGAGATTCCTCTGTCCAGTATTGCAGTAGCAAAAGATGTCTAATAATTTGTTCTAATAAACTATAGCGGTTATCAGTCTTCTGAAGTACAGTAGCAGCAGTGAGTAAACCAGCCGAGTAAATTCTCTATCGTCACTTCTGCAAATGCCGCATCTAATGCCTGGAGTAAATCAGGGTATGTCCTTGCACCGATGCGACGGAGAATGTTCTTAATCTTAGACCAACAATTCTCAATCGGTGAAAAATCGGGAGAGTAGGGGGGGAGATAAATCAGGTGAGCACCAGCAGCGATGATCAAAGCTTCAAGTTCATCACTTTTATGGATCGAGCAATTATCCATGAGCACGACTGCGCCAGGCCAAAGCTGAGGTATGAGTTTTTGAGCGATGAAGGCATCAAAGGTCAAGGCATCGATAGAACCTAAACCACTCCATTGGGTGAGCAATCCTTTCAAGCTAATGGCACCAATTACCGAGACATTTTTTCCTTTGCGGTTGGGCTTTTGAGCATAAGCTCGTTTCCCTGGTAAGGCGCGGGCACATTTGCGGATGAAAGACAGATTGACTCCCGATTCATCTAAGAAAATCAGATTTTCGACGGGTATGCCCCTCAAGAGTTTCCAGTACTCAAATCGGGCTAGTTGGACTTCATCACTGCCTTTTTTGGTGGGGTGGAGACTTTTTTTTGAGGTTTAGGTGAAGTTTCCAACGAACCATCCGATTCACCGTGGCTACCCCAATTAAGACCTCTGTTTTCTCGTAAAGTCGTTCCCGCAATTCGCTTAACGTCGCATCGGGCTGTGCTGTGACGAGCTGGCGCAGAATTTCGAGCTGTTCGGCATTCAACTTTGTTGGTGTCTGCTCAATCCGCACCTTGGGGACTATCGTGCCCAATTCTCGATGGCGTTTGAGTAAATTTTGCACAAAACTTAAGGTGACTCCAAAGTTTTTAGCCAGTTTTCGTTGGGAAATGTCACCGCAGGCATAAACATCAACAATTTTCTGGCGCAAGTCGAGAGAGTAAGCTTTCATCGCCACCAATTATCAGTAGAATTGCTCTCTTCTAGTGTACTGAACTAGACTAATAACCGCTATAGCAACCTTGGCTTTGTCTCTACGACCCAAATTTTCTAGCTCCTCAATTAAATTTTCTAAATCTAATTCTTCTAAATGGTTAGCTTTCAAGAGTTTGATTGTTTCCTCTAACCAGAGATGCTCGTCAATTTCATAAAGTTGTTTCAAACTCGAATTAGAACTAACTCCTTGCATAAAAACTCCTTGAGTTAAATCTTACTAGATTGCAAAGATATGAAACCTGATTTTAGCTAAATGACTCGTCAACTGTAGCAGTCTCAATGCTAAAACCTGTTCCTTTCCTTATAACATGGTCATGGAAGAATGAGACGAGATTTTTCCTTGTTGCCCATCCTAAGAAACAAAGCTAATTTTAAACTAATATTCTTTGAGGGATGATAATGTAGCCAGTGGTGCGATCGCCTAATACTAAGTTGCGTTGTTCTCCCCAATACCACCAGTATGCGGCAACATAGGCGCAAATTAAGCTATCTAGTTTATCTTCGGTTGCTTTGAGGGTTGCGCCTGTGGTGGGAATTTCTAGAGGAAACGAACCGCAGAGGCGCAGAGAGCGCAGAGGTGGAGAAAGGGAGGGGAGGATATCGAGAAGATAATTTTGGAGTTTGATTAGTTCTAAGCGGCGCTCAGCGAGTCTTCCTTTTTTGTATTTGAGGATGCGTTCTAAGTTGAATAGGTTAACGATTGCTGGGTGAGGGAAGACTTCTATTTGATATCTGCTAAGTTTTTGCGGTTCAATGGTAGGTGCGTGGGCAAAACCACGTGATTCTAATTCTAAACCAAAGTTGATGGTGCGATCGGCGAAGGGTAGGTTTTGATTAGCTGGGTAGCAGCCTGCATGATATTTGCCAAAGTACTTGTGGCTGAGTTTGTCGGGGAGGCGGCTTCCGGTGGCGTTGGGTATGAGGGTAGGTGCATCTACGGCGATGATGGCTGGTTCGTCTGGTTGGACGCTGCGATCGATCCAGGTGAAGATGTCTGCAATGGCTTCTTTGCGGTCTAAATCGAGTAATTGCAGTTGTTCATCTATCCATTCTAAACAGCATAGTCCACTTGGTTGCGATCGCCAGCCTAAATCAATGCCAATAAATTTCATTGTCATAACATGAATTTGCGATTATTTTCGCATTTTCAGGCTACCATTTACCTAAATTTACTTGCTAAAAATTGTGAGAAATAATCTTATAATCTGAAATAGCTTGTCTTAATTTATTTTATCTGGCAATAAATTAATCAAGATTATTCCAATGAAAATATTATTTTTACATCCCAATTTTCCCTCACAATTTCGCAACCTAGCGACAGTTTTAGGTAAAGATCCTAATTGCAAAGTCGTCTTTGGAACAAATCGTCGTGAAGGGGAAATACCTGGCGTTTTTAAAGCTATTTACACTCCTTCTCGGGAAGCTGCTTCCCAAACTCACCATTACGTTCGCAACCTAGAAAATGCTGTTCTCACCGCGCAGGCTGTCTATCGCGTGTCCGAAAAATTAAAAGCTGAGGGTTTCTTTCCAGATATAGTTTATGGTCATTCTGGTTGGGGCCCGACTTTATTTATGAAAGATGTTTTTCCCAAAGCAGAATTATTGTGTTATTTCGAGTGGTTTTATCACGCTCACGGTTCGGATGCAGATTTTGATCGCAATGAACCATTGAATGCTGATGATGAATGCCGTATCCGCGTGAAAAATGCACCGATTTTGACTGATTTATATAGCTGCGATCGCGGTCTTTCTCCCACTAATTGGCAGCGTCACCAGTTTCCCAAAGAATATCATAGCAAAATCACTGTACTTCATGATGGTATTGATACCAATTATTTTGTCCCCAAGCCAGACGTAAAGTTAATTTTACCAAGAATAAATCTTGACCTTTCCCATGTCGAAGAGTTGGTAACTTATGTGGGACGGGGAATGGAACCTTATAGAGGATTTCCACAGTTTATGGAAACGGTGGCACTAATTCAACAGCGAAGACCTAACTGTCATGTAGTAGTTGTGGGAGAAGATAGGGTGGCTTATGGGAAGAATCTCCCCGATGGTCAAACTTATAAACAGTTAATGCTAGAAAAATTAAAATCATCTTTAGATTTATCGAGGCTGCACTTTACAGATAGACTACCTTACAATGAGTATCTTCAGGTTTTACAAGCTTCTTCTGCTCATATTTATTTAACCCGTCCTTTTGTTTTATCCTGGTCAATGTTAGAAGTAATGGCAGCAGGATGTTTACTAATCGCTTCTAAGACTCCGCCAGTATTGGAGGTCATCCACGATGGGGTGAATGGATTGTTGGTAGATTTCTTTTCTCCCCAGGATATTGCTAATCGGGTTGAAGAGGCGCTGAATCATCCTCAAGAGATGAAAAAAATTCGTGCCAATGCGCGAGAGACAATTTTAAAGCGTTATGATTTAGCCAAACTGTTACCACAGCATTTGCAATGGATGTTTGCTGGTAAAAATTCTGAGAGTTTAAAAAAGCGCTCAGTTTCTAAGGGATTTGGAAGAAATTAGATGAATATTTGGGGTTAAATTCCTCAAAGTTTAATTGGGGTAAACTAAATTGTTTTGAAAGGATATTTACTATTGTAGCGATCGCTAATTCCTTCCCGACAATTTACCTTGTGAGGATGGTTACTATAGTTACAACTGGGAAAAAAGTAACTTACCAGCCCAAGATTACCTATAATCTTTATGACAAACACTATTTCAATTAACGATTCCCTGGTTCCTAATCCTCTACCGAAACCAGCAATCATTCGACTAGAAAACATTTTCAAGATTTATGGTAGTGGCGAAACAGAGGTACGAGCGCTGAATGATGTCAACCTAATTGTGGAACAGGGCGAATATTGTGCAATCATGGGCCCTTCAGGTTCTGGTAAATCCACAGCCATGAATATTATCGGTTGTTTAGACCGTCCGACAACCGGACATTATTACTTAGATAATCTTGATGTAGCCCAAATGGATGATCGCTCATTGGCGCACATCCGTAATAAAAAACTGGGGTTTGTGTTTCAACAATTCCACCTATTGCCCCAACTAACAGCATTAGAAAATGTGATACTGCCAATGCTGTATGCTGGTGTGAATCCAAAAGAAAGAAGCGATCGCGCCACAATTGCATTGACGCGAGTCGGTTTAGCAAATCGCCTCAACAACAAACCAACTCAACTATCTGGGGGGCAACAACAAAGAGTAGCGATCGCACGAGCCATTGTCAATCGTCCTGTAGTACTCCTAGCCGATGAACCCACAGGCGCACTTGATTCGCGCACAACCCAAGAAGTCTTGGATATCTTTAGCGAACTCAATGCCAGTGGAATCACCGTTGTCATGGTGACACATGAGCCAGAAGTTGCCCGTCAAACCCAGCGTATCGTTTGGTTCCGCGATGGTCAAGTGGTACACTCTAACCTCACCCCAAGCGACTTGAGTCAGTTGGCTGTCTCATAAGTTATTAAAGTCCGCTTTCCTTCTCTAAGAGAGGTTGTCCAACGAAACGCTACTCGTAGCTTGGCACAGCGTAGGAGGAAGCGGACTTTGTTAGTGTAGCCGAGACTTCTAGCTGCCAGTCCCGATTACAAACTCGACGTTTTTCCAGTTTCTGCTTGCGTTGCGATCGGCTTAACATCGGTGTAACCCACTTCACCAGCTATTGTCCGAAACACCGAAATTTGCTCGTCAAAATCTAGTTTTTCAATCTGGGAAACCAGATCGTTAATTGCCTTACTTGGCTCGTAGCTACCTGGTAAGTCAACTACTTGATTCCCCATAGCTACCGCCCAAGCATACCAAACTAACAGCTGGTTGTTTTCTTTTATCGCCCCATAAGCACGGGAATATTCTGTATCTTTGCGGTTAACAATATCCCGCATAATATCTAGTTGTTGCTCATCTGATAATTCAAAAAAGTCTCCTAGCAGAAGTGGTGATAATTCTGGTTCAGCAGCAGCAGGAACAGCTGGCGTAATAGAATCACCCATTTTTTTATAAACCAAATAGAACCAAGCTAATTTTGCATCGGTATCTAAATTGTTAAACGCATCCACCAATTTTTGAGTTTCATTGCTCTGAGCTTGAGAAATAGTTTTATCGTAACTTGCAGTCATAATTTTATTTCCAAAGAAATTTTACACGCTAAACTAAGGCTTACCAAAGTTTGAGCATCAGCTTCTACTATCGAGAGAAAGATTTATGTTAATTGCAAATTTCAGCTTTAATCTATCTTTTAATAGACGTAAAGTCTCTCCCCAGGGAGCATGAAAATAGCTAATTACCTTGTTATGCTTTTTCAAGTAAGCAATAAAAAATTTAACTTAAGGATTTTAATTATGCCTGATGAAGTAAAGCCCAATGTTAATGAAGCTCCCACCCATGATGCTCAATTAGCTGCCGAAAACATCGCTAGTGGTGAAGAAAAAGCGCCAAAAGTTGATTTTGATGCTGACTATGCAGCTGCACAACAATTTAGCGTGAGTGAAGTTGATCGTACTGGTGAAGGTGCAGCAGCAGCCGAAGCAGCCACAGCACCTAAATATCAAACCTCTAAGCCAGAAGAGACAAAAATTGAAGCGCAGTCAACTGGTAATCCTGACGATTATGCAGAGTTAGCAAAGGAAGTTGGGAATTCTAGAACTGAAGGTGTGACTAATGTCAGTGATGAACTAGTACAAAAAGCTTTGGAAAAGGGTCAACCGAAAAAGTAATTTTTGCTAATCCAATATTTAGACATCTGGTGAAAAAATGTAGAGACGTAGCATAGCTATGTCTCTACAATGGTTATGGATAACGCATATTTAATTTATGGAGATGTGTATATAATTAATAACCATTCATCACTTCTAGCAGTTCGCTAGGTTGGTGAATCAAATAATCTGGATTTTGTTTAGCTAATACTTCCGATGAATTAAAGCCCCAAGCTACTGCGATTACTTGGATATTTGCTTTCTTTGATGCTTCTATATCTCTGGTTTCATCACCGACATAAATAACTTCTTGGGGTTTGAGTTGCTTTTGCCTCAATACATTATTGATTATGGTTGTTTTGCCAAAAATTGTAATTCCTGAGTAGATGAAATCAAACAGATGATTTAAATCATTGATTGTGAGAAATTGGGTAACGTTATCTTTAGAATTAGAAGTGATAATACCCAGTTTATATCCTTGATTTTGCAGTTCTATTAATGCTTCTTTAATTCCCGGAATTGGTTTTAATTCGGGAATTTTGTCTTTTAATTCCCCTTTAACTTTTTTAACTAAAAAAGGTATTTTAAATAGAGAAACTCCTGAGTACTTAATAATTTCCCTAGATGTTAAGTTTTTAAGGAGGGCTAATTGCTCTGGGCTGATGTGTCTATAACCAAAGTCTACAGCTAGACGATTGGCAATACTTACAAGGGCATCTACTGTATCAGCAATTGTGCCATCAAAATCAAAAATAATTACTTTCGGGGTCATTATTTGCCTGGATGCGTCAAGATTAGCTAGGGCGTTGCGTCGTAACATTTCTGGCTTAATCCGCCGCAAGGCAGATGCTGGAAATCGTTTATCCCACTCCTGGTCTGAGATTTGGGCTAATTCTAGCAGTTTGGGAGCAATATTCCCAGGATAAGGCTGAAACTCTGCAATATCAGTTGCTTGGGCAAAACGTTGATTCCAAGGACAAACGTCTTGGCAAATATCGCAACCAGCAACCCAGCCTTGTAAATGAGGTGCGATCGCCTCTGGCAGTTTTTCGTCCCGATTTTCAATCGTATGATAAGCGATGCAGCGATTAGCATCCACAACAAAAGGCTGAGTAATTGCACCTGTAGGACAAGCTTGAAGACAACGAGTACAGCTACCGCAGTGTTCTGTATGCGGGCGATCGCTCTCTAGCTCCAAATTGGTCAACACTTCTCCCAAAAATACCCAAGAGCCATATTCTCGTGTAATCACATTACCATTCTTGGCAATCCAACCAATTCCGGCAAGTTGAGCCAATACTTTATCTTGTACTGGGCCAGTGTCTGCATAATAACGAACTCTTACACTTTCATCTAGTGATTCCAGCCATGTAGATAGCTGCTTGAGTTTTTTATGCATTACCTTGTGATAATCCCTTCCCCAACCATAACGGGAAATTTTGGCATATTCCTCGCCTTCTCCTGACGGAGACGCTCCGCGAACGGGACGTTGATGTGGTGTGTAGTAATTTAGCGCCACACACACTAGCGATCGCGCTTCTGGCATCACTAAGCGGATATTTTGACGTTTTGGGTTAGCCATCCATTCCATATCGGCGTGATAACCCAGTTCAATCCATGCTTGTAACCTCTGCGCTTCTGTGGCATCTATGCTATCTACAGCAGCAATTCCAACTTTGTGAAAGCCCAACTCGCTGGCTTTTTCTTTCACCACACTACTGCTTGTTACAGAATACTGACTCATTTTTTTATTTGGATTTTGCCTAAATAAAGGCAAATAAATTATACATTACCTAGTCAATACCTTTAATGAATATTTGTTACTTTTCCTACGTATCAATTTTATCGAGAAAGGAAGAAGGCAAGAGGGTAGTATTCCTCCTGCCTTCTGCCTCCTGCAATTTTTGCAACACCAATGTAGAGACATTCCATTGCAACATCTCAACTTCCATCGTGAGGAAGATTTAGCAATATGTAGCAATCTATCTCAAAAGCAGCTTTCTTTTGAGCGGTTTTTGTATTGAAATGAATATTCAGTTAGCATAATACAGAGAATTTTATGACTTCTGCTGAATTTATATCCCCAGCGCAGTTGAAAGAAGAATTCCAGATTGAGGGAATTACAGAAACAAGCGTACTGCGTTATTTTCAAACCTTAAATGCCGGAGAATTTGAGGCAACTGCTGCCTTATTTGTGGCAGATGGTGTGATGCGTCCACCCTTTGAATCTGATATTGTGGGGACAGATGCGATCGCAGCCTACTTAAAACAAGAAGGCCAAAACGTTAAAGCTTACCCAAACACGGCAATCGCCGAGACTTTAGAAACCGGTGAGATTCAAATTCAGGTAGCAGGCAAAGCCCAAACTTCCTGGTGTAGTGTGAATGTCTTGTGGCTATTTATCCTCAACCAACAACGGCAAATTTTCTATACTAGAATCAAACTTTTAGCTTCTCCCCAAGAGTTACTTTCTTTACGTCGTGAAAAGTAGTAAATAAGTATAATTGTTGAGGAAATGTTTGATATTACCCAAAACAAAATCTAGGCATCAAAAATTCCTATAAATAACTTTTGTCTATTTGACTAATTCGGGTAAAGTAGCTTGTAACTTGAGACAGTTTGCACCATCAATCTGCAACTCATAGTCTACTTTATCCATCAGACGATTCATAATCAGCCAACCATAACCACCTTCTTGTTTTTCCAAAGGGTTGGGAGCGTAGTAGTTAGACATATCAAAGCCTTCGCCGTAGTCCCAAACTTCTAAGGCCAGATCCCGGTCTTTCACTTCCAAACGCAGTAAAATTGGTAAATTTGGTTTGTCCTTGTGGGCATGACGGACTGCATTTGAGTAGGCTTCCACCAAAGCCAGTCTCAAACGACTTGATTGCCGTGACCAATCCACGGATTCTCCTAGCTGAATTTTCAAACATCCCAGCAACCAGTTTTCGACAATATTCAGAAAATTCAAGTCACTTGGTACATGAAGCTCACTTTTCATCACTTATAAAATCTCCAGTGAAAGTATAGTTTGATCGTCTTCTTGAATGTGGTTATCTGCCTGGATGCGAGCTAGTAAATGGTTGAGAGAAAGTGGTTGTTCTTCTTGTTGTAACAGTTGCCAAAGACCATCTTGGTTCAGCATAGAACGGTTCACTGCCTCAGCACTAGACCCGTTTTTTACTGTTAAATCAGAATCATTTGAGATCGTTGCTTCTGTAATACCATCACTGGCGAGTAACAATGTGTCTCCAGTAGCGAGAACCAAACGACCAGACTGTGCCTGCCACTTGGGTAAGATTCCCAAAGGAACACTGCGGACTTTCAGGTAATTAGGATTGTCGCCTAAAGCGTCTTGGCGTGACCATAACAGTGGATAAATATGACCGGCATTCGTGTAGACGAGTTCCTTAGTACTAGTGGTATAACAGGCTAACACAAGAGTAATGAAATAATTGTTGCTAATTAAATCTTCACTCAGAGCATGATTGAGGTTTTGCATAACCACATTCGGCTCGGCTGGTGTTTCTTGAGATAATTCCCGGCGTAAAACTGAAATAATACTAGCCATAAATAAAGCAGCTGGGACACCCTTACCAGAGACATCACCTACTGCTAACCACAAGTCCCCTTTGGGATGAACAAACACTTCAAAGAAATCGCCTCCTACTTCCCGCGCCGGGTAGCAGCAGGCTTGCACTTTTACACCCTTGATATCAGGTAAACTTTGGCGTAGCAAATTGTATTGAATTTGCCGAGCCACCTCCAACTCATTATGAATCTGCTGTTGCTTTTCTTGGAGACGCTGGTAAAGTTTTGCTTGAGAGAGAGCTAAGGCTGCTTGTTCGGCAACACCTGCAATTAGTTGGATGTCTTCGTCTTGCCAAGGGCGATCGCGTCCCCATTGGTGGAGGGCCAGCACAGCCAACAAATGCTGCTGGTAGCTAAGTGGTACAACCAAATGGTGACAGGGGTTGCCCTCGTATATTTCTTGAGTAAGTTGATAATGACGAGTTTCCAGCACTTTTTCAATTAAAATACTGGGGTCGAAGAAGCAATCTAATGCATTGGATTTAGGATCGTAGTATGAAAACTCATCTTGTATCAGGCGATCGCCTTCTACTGGTCTGAGCAAGCAACTGCTAGCGTCAAATGTTTGTCCAATGGTTGCGACAATTTTTTGCAGCATACTGTCGTAGTCTAAAGACTCACGAATTGCGGTTGTTACGGCATTAAACAAAGATTCTCGCCGTAGGGCCCGACGCAACTCTTGGGTGCGCTTCTTGACTACACGATATGTATCAGTCGCTTGCTCAACTAATGCCCTGAGTTTATCTGGATTCCACGGTTTGGTAATATACTTGAATACCTGACCGGAGTTAATGGCATCCACTAAATCTTCGACATCAGTAAAACCAGTTAACAAAATCCGGATCGTGTCAGGAAAGCGCTCTACTGTCCGACTAAAAAATTCGGTTCCATTCATTTCTGGCATTCTTTGGTCAGAAATAATCACCGCCATTTCGCCAAATTGATCCAAGATTTCCAGAGCGCCAAAGGCATGATTGGCTTTATATACTTGAAAATCTCGTCTAAAAGTGCGGTAGAGTAAATCTAGGTTGTCTGGCTCATCATCTACCACCATGAGCTTAAGTTTTTCGACCCCTGTCTCAGCCATATTTGACTTTACTTTTGAGATGTTTGAATGGCGATATAGTGTGATGTTTATCCCACATAATAAATCACAGAAAATCAGAGAAGCCATTCACTTTGAAAATATCACTTTCTCAAAGTTATGAGTTTCCCTTGATCGTTTTCAATTGCTCCACATCAAAATTACCTTTACCCAACTAAACCAGAACGCAGGGCGCGGACTGCTGCTTGGGTACGGTCATCGGCACATAGCTTATTCAAAATATTGCGAACGTGAGTTTTAACAGTCCCAACAGTGATGTAAAGTCTTTCCGCAATTAGTGCATTACTACAACCTTCGACAATCAACTGTAGCACTTCTAATTCCCTTTCTGTCAGGGTGTAAGGTTGAATTCCTTCCAGATTCTCGACATAATCAGGGTTAGAGGCAATAGTCTTAGCATCTACAAAAGCCGATTCCAACTTTTGAGGATTTTGTTGTGCTTGTTGTAATACAATTCGAGCGATCGCTGGATCGATCCAGGCGTTGCCATTGTAAGTTACTCTCACTGCTTCCAGCAAATTATCAAATTTGATATCTTTCATACAGTAAGAGTCTGCACCAGCAGCAAAAGCCGCCAACACAGCTTCTTTGTTATCCCGCAGCGTCAAAATTAACACTTTTGTGGCTAGCTGCTGCCCATTTGCAGTAGATTTTACCTCCCGTGTTAGTTCAATACCATCTTTATCTGGTAAACCAATATCTACGATCGCAATATCAGGTTGTACCATTTTTAACATTTTTAACCCCTCGGCAGCATTGGCAGCTTCACCTACAACTTCAATTTCATCCTTTTGGATGAGCGCTGTCCGAATACCCACGCGAGTGAGGTCATGATCTTCAATTAAAGCAATACGAATTTTACTCATAGCCAACTTCAGCCCGTTACACTACCTTAACCATAAAGTCGAGTTTCGTGACATACTCCCACACTAACTGTAAGCAGTATAGTAGGAGCTTCTGTTCCCGGAACCAGAGTTGCGAGTTGAGCTTTTTTATACTGGGTTAATATTACACTTTCACAATAAAGTTTGCACTGATCCAGCCCAAGTACAAGCGCTCTGAGAAATCCCCACTTTCAAAATCGCAGGCTTGTAGAGCCAATTTTTAAAATGGGCAGTATGTCAAGCTTTCTATGCCTAAGTTCTAATATAAAAAAATTTGATAAACTTAACATTCAAGTAAATCTGGCGTGAGGGTTACTCAAGAATAGGCTATGTCTAAAGGCAATCAAGCATTTTCAGTATTGGGAATACCAGTTCATGTGATGGCTAACTATCCAGGCTGGTTGTTAGAAAGCCTAGAACAAGGCAGAGGGATTCATGTAGTAACGCTCAATGCAGAAATGACTATGCAGGCAGAGCAGAATGAATTACTCGCTCAGATAATTAAAAATGCTGAACTAGTTATTCCAGATGGAGCCGGGGTTGTTCTGTATTTACGGTTATTATTATGGCAAAAAGTTCAGCGTTTTCCGGGAATTGAATTAGCAGAAAAACTTTTGCAAGAACTTGGACAACAGAAGACAGGGGCAAAGGTGTTTTTTTATGGAGCAGCGCCTGGGGTGGCCTCAACTGCGGCAGATTTTTGGCAGCAGCAAATTCCAGACTTGAATATAGTAGGCACTCACTCAGGCTACCATTCCCCAGAAGAAGAAGCGCAATTGCAACAAACTCTTGCTCAATTGCAGCCACAAGTGATTTTTGTCGGTTTGGGAGTGCCACGTCAAGAGTTATGGATTGCCGAAAACCGCCATTTGTGTCCTCAAGCAATTTGGATTGGCGTTGGTGGTAGTTTTGATATTTGGTCGGGAACTAAAACCCGCGCTCCCGCCTGGTTAGCAAATAATAATTTGGAATGGTTGTATCGGCTGTATCAAGAACCTTGGCGTTGGCGGCGAATGTTGGCTTTGCCAGCTTTTGCTGTAAAGGCTTTTATTTATCGTTTGACAGCGAAAGATGCAATTAGTTAAGTCGGTTGGCGCAATTAAAGCTAAGTGGCAAGGACTGTCATTTGTCCTTTGTCATTGGTCATTGGTCATTAGTAAGAACTTTGCTTAACATAACTTTGTTTCTTTCTACAAACTTACTTGGTTAAGAGTTTTGCTAGCAGTAGCGGGGCGTTTAGTCCGTGTTGTTACTTAGTTAATACTGAAGTCTTCAAAAAATTTTAAATTTTCTTTGTTGAATTTTAAATTCCCAAGCAAAACCTGGGAATCCTTATTTTGATAGGCAATGTCACATCTAAGTCGGCAAATTGTTTAGTTGTGGTTATGAGGAAAATTTAACAATGCCAGTATTAACAACTCAAGTTAAAACAGATAAATCCGTTCAGAGAGAGGACTCTGCAACTCAACAGCATGGTAGTAATACTACTGCAAAGGTGACATTGCAATCTGTAAGCAAGACTTATGCTAACGGCACTCACGCCTTATTGAATGCGAACCTTGAGGTAAAAAAGGGAGAATTTCTGTTTATCACTGGGCCAAGTGGTTCTGGTAAATCAACGCTCTTGAAACTGTTGTATGGCCAGGAGTTGCCTACACAGGGAGAAGTAATTGTTGATGAGTGTAATATAGCGGGTTTACGGGGCGATCGCTTGTCATTATTTCGGCGACGGATTGGCATTGTGTTTCAAGACTACAAACTGATTAGCCAACGAACAGTAGCAGAAAATGTGACTTTTGTGCTGCAAGCTCAAGGGTATACCCGTAAAGAAATTCAACGACGTTTAGAACCAACTTTAAAGCTGGTAGGTTTGCTGAGTAAAGCTGATTGCTTCCCAGATCAACTATCTGGGGGAGAGCAACAACGGGTGAGTATTGCTCGTGCGATCGTTGGTACACCACCACTACTGTTAGCAGACGAGCCTACTGGGAATCTCGATCCTGATAATTCCTGGCAAGTAATCCAGATTCTCCAGAAGTTAAATTCCTTTGGAGCTACGGTAATTGTTACCACCCATGATGAACAATTGGTACGGCGGTGCAATCATCCGGTAGTGCAAGTTATTAATGGACAGTTGTCTCGAAAATAGTTATTTGTCATTAGTCATTTGCAAAGGACAAAGGACAAATGACAAATAACTAATAAACGTGATGCTTGACTTTTGCTGATATGGGTACAAAAGGTGCTGCTGTTTTAGGGGGTAGCACTTGTAGGCGATGGCCTCCGACCGGCTGGAGGCGATCGCAAGCTTGTAAACTCTTAAAAGCTGCCTCTCGGATTGCAACTTCTTCCTCTCGACTGAGTAAGAGTTGCAAGCATTCAGCAATTTCTTGCTGTACTGAAGAATCAACTCGCTGACGGCTGATGAATTTAGTTAGTTGACGTAAGGCAATCAACCGTTTCAATGGATCTTTGTCTGTTAAGTTGACCAACAACCGATCAAGGTAGTCTTCTTCTCGATTTTCATAGAAGTTGACAATTTGCCAGACTAATAAAATCAAAGTTAACAGGGTTCCCACGCCTTGGATAATAGCACCGGCTGCAATCCAGGAACTGTGAGAGTCAACCCAAATTGCAGCGGCCATATAAGTGCTGACAGTAGCAAGACCACCACTAATGACCGCTAAGACTAATCGACGATTTGAACTGTTTAAGAATTTACGTATCTTAGACCAGTGCAATTGCCAGTCCCACTTCTGCATTGAGTAAACCAATACCATTACCCCAATGCCCATTAAGAGAGCCAATAGCAGCATCCAGTTCCACAACAACATAGCAACAACGATTGTCAGGAACCCAAGAAAGCCTCCAGGCCCAGAGAAACGCTTAAATGTTTGCTGCTTTGTAGCTCCTTTTGTCTTGAACAATGGATGCGACCAGTTCCAGTTGGGGATCTGGTTGATCAATTGCTGCCAAGAAGACGAAGCCTGTGCCACAGTGTTTACCTACTTGATTACGAAATTACCTATTGTATAAGTTTTACTAGGGAATGAAGAAAAGGTGAAGACCCAAACCACAAGATGCCTGCTTTGCATCGACGGATAGTAGACTAGTACAGCACGGCGGAAATAAAGATACCATTTTAGATGGCTCAGAGCAAGGGCATAAAGGCTTTTTAAAGGCAAAAATGAAAATTGTCAATGGTGAATTGACCATCAAAAGCACAGAAGGTAACGCTATAGATGTTATTCACATTTATAGATAATAAGGTATTGGGGAAAATTGCTGAGTCTGAATTGGCAAGATTAGAGCCTGGTAGTGCAGTTTGACCGAGCAGTTGGCGATCGCGATCGTAAGCAGAAAGTACTAGCCGTTGAGAACTAGTGACAAAGGCACTAACCGAGTTAACCGGACGCAAGAAAGTAGCTTCTACAAATCCACTTTTGGGCGCTCCCATTAAAACTGTTAGCCCTGAATAGGTTGGAAATGCTGGATTTGATGGTTGTATTGCTAGAGAATTGTGAAAAATTACTCCCCAGCGTTCATACTGGCGCTCTACTGGTTCAAAACACTTCAAGTCTTCTAAGTCTAAAAATATACAAGTAGGTACACTAATTCTGGCAGCATCAATGGCTGACTCAACCTGATCCCTGCAAGCTGAAGCTTTAATTTCATTTTGTATATTAAACTTGTCAAGCGCAAATTCAGCGTCTTCAATCGTTGGTAGTTTATTTGATTGAAGAGTAGCCTGCTTTACCATGACATCCCGCCTTACCATTACTTAGATAATAATCAGATTAGTTATACATCAAAAGCAATTTATCTTACATATAGAAGTAGAATAAATAGCCTATTAAAATAAGCGTTTCAACTGTTTTTAACGCTCAAAATTATTTATTAGTTTTTTGATAGATTACCATAAAAACTTATGCTGGATTCAGACTTTAGTGATACTCGCTACCATAAAAAACCTTGTAAGACAGTAATTTCAAGGTTAATTTCCTTTTTGTTGTGGAAAAAAATCACCAAATCTTTACAAGTAATCCAGTAATTTTACATCTGCTTAATCTGACGGTGGTGAGAAGTCTTAGAGCAATTGATTCGCTGATAATAACAATGAGTGGAAGTTTGAACTAAACACGTAAGCATCCAGTGTAACTAAAGGACATGAGTACGCAAAGGCAGGATCAAAATCCTCTCTGCGTGTACCCGCATCACTACTTTCACTTCTGCCAACGAATGACTACAGTCAACAAAAAATACTTATGTTTCAACCACAAGGATTTGACCAACGCTCTATAAATACCTCACTAGGTAGAATGGTGTATTATTCTGCTGATGGAGCGCCTTGGCAGAATAATGTAACTGCTAGAGATGATCGGGAAACTTTAGTGTTCTTGCATGGCTTTGGTGGTGGATCTTCTGCTTATGAGTGGTCGAAGGTTTATCCGGCTTTTGCCGCCGAATATCGGGTCATTGCACCCGATTTGATCGGTTGGGGTCGGTCTGAGCATCCGGCACGGAATTATAATATTGAGGATTATTTGACCACGATTCGGGAGTTTATACAGCAGACTTGTACTGGTCCTGTAACTGCGATCGCTTCTTCTTTGACCGCAGCATTTACAATCCGAGTTGCAGCAGCTAATCCTGATTTATTCAAGGCTTTAATTCTCACCACCCCCGCAGGACTTTCCGACTTTGGCGAAGACTACTCACGTAGTTTTTTTGCTCAGTTAATCAGTGTTCCTGTTGTTGACCGTTTAATTTACAGCACAGGGGTAGCCACCAGTGGGGGTATTCGCAGTTTCTTAGAGCAACGGCAATTTGCTAAGTCTAATCGAGTGTACCAAGAAATTGTAGATGCTTATTTGCAATCAGCCCAGCAGCCTAATGCTGAATATGCAGCACTATCCTTTGTCCGTGGCGATTTATGCTTTGATTTATCCCTTTACATTCAAGAATTAACAACTCCCACCGCCATTATTTGGGGGCAAAAGTCAGAATTTACAGGGCCTTCAATTGGTCGCCGCCTTGCCGAAATTAATCCCCAAGCAATCCGATTTTTTCAAGAATTGGAAGATGTGGGGTTAACACCACAGTTGGAATTGCCAGCAGTCACAATTGGGTTAATTCGCCAATTTTTGCCTTTGCTTAATTAGTGGTTTTTCATTAGTCCTAGCCCTGTCGTATGCAGATTTCGTTTGTGTAGTAGCCTTTGCGTCAGCGTGTCAGAGGCTCTATTCTATAAGGCTGTTGGTCAATTCACGATGGGTTAAAATACCAGCCCTAAAACCTTGGTGAGAGTGTTGCTTTCCCATTTTGCAATACATTGCGGGCTAATAGCTAAAGTGTGTTGAAACGCACTGAAATTAATTACATTAATTCGCCAACAGTCTTATTCTATTCGCTCAGTCTTTTACATCAACATGAAGGGTTCATTATAGTATTCAAAATCACGATCCTATTCCACCTGAATTGATAAATTGCTAATTATATAAACAAAATAAGGTATAGCAAATTTATACCAATGGTAGCAAGATATTGGGTCTTGGGGAACCTGGACAGCTAAATATACTAAACAGTGGTTATTAGAGAAATATATTCCAAAAGTTATTAACTATTACTCACAAAAGTCTCAAATATCTGAAGCTGAATTTCTAGCAAAAATAACAAATTATACAAATGGTCGTGTGCTGATTCAAGAAATTGATAATATCAGAGATTTAGCACCTCATCTTCACGACATCCAATCTTGGCTAAATATATATGTAGAAAATATTGCTGCCTCTCTGTTGAAACCATATTACCAAGCTTATACAAATTTGGTACGTAACACTGATTCTTCTATAACAGGCATAGACTATATTATAGGAAATTTGTGTAGGATCGAGTGGAAAAATACGCAAGAAGGAATTTATAACGATCGCACAGACTGGAAAAACTTGACTTTTAAATATGCTATTGATTGCTTAGATAAGCAAGTAGCAAGAATAAATAATTGTGAATACGAGAATAGTTTAAAGGCAGATTTAATAACTCGGATATTTATTTGGATTATAGAAAATGGGAGAATATCTTTTTCGCAAGCTCAATTAAATGCTGCTAAACAGGCTTTGCTACCACTTTGGGAACAAAGTCGCTTTGAAATGCGTTATGTGTATCCTAATCGATAAGACTACATAATTTGCTGTAAATTTAACACAAATCCGGGTAGGATATTTTCTCCTGATAAACTAGCAGGATTATCTAATATCTCTACATCTTTACCTGGACGATAAATTTCTACTCGCTTGTTTTTCCGGTCAATTAACCAGCCTAATTGAGCGCCATTTTCTATATATTCTTGCATTTTCTCCTGTAAGTCTTTCAACGAATCAGTACGAGAACGCAACTCTACTACAAAATCAGGACAAATTGGGGCAAATTTTTCTTGTTGTTCTGGGGCTAAAGCATTCCACCGCTCAATTTTTACCCAAGAAAGATCAGGAGAACGTTCTGAACCATTAGGTAAGGTGAAACCAGTTGAAGAGTCAAAACCTTTGCCTAATTTAGTCTGTTTATTCCAGATTCCTAATTCAACAACCATATCAAAATTACGGTTGCCAGTATCACTACCTGTAGGTGGCATAATTAATAATTCCCCTGATGCTGTACGCTCAAATCGATAATCGCGGTTTCTCTGACACATCTCGAAAAATTGATCGTCAGTTAAGTCGATTTTCAACTTGACTGTAGAAGGTAAAGTGGTTGTAAGAGCATTCATAAGCTATCCTGAGCATCTTACTTTCTAGTTTAGTGCTGTGTGGGGTTGTGTGGGGTGCGATCGCATCAACATAAATCGGCTTAGTATATATGCAAAAATTGCTAGTATAAATTTTTACTAATTCAGGCTATTCAGGAGCGATCGCTAAACTTTATCTTCAGGATTCAGCTTCAAAAATATTAAACTGAGCGAGTTTTGATTCCAGCTTTTCTAAGTCTTCATTCTCAACAATCAAACTTTCTAGCAATGCTCGTTCTGTTGCAGGGGTTGTCATTACTAATGAATTTTTCCTGGGACGACAGTTGTATTGTTCCCATAAATTCAGCAATAATTACTCTTGTAGGAGAAAATAAGACAGAAACAAGGATTTTCGCAAGAGCAGAATTTTAAATTTTTAATTAGACGACAGCAACACTTAACCCGCTTCAATTAAGCTTCGTTCAGGTAGCGTGACTCCGTTAAATAAGCAGTGGTGTAGATTGACCCCAGTCAGGTCTACTTCAGTTAAATCAATGTCAATTAAATCCGTTTTACACAAAATAGCTTTGGTGAGACTGGCATGACTCAGGTCTGTGTTGCTCAACTTTGTGCCAGTCAGGTTTGCACCACTGAGATTTGCTCCAGCCAAGTTGACACCACTGAGGTTAGCATAGCGCAAGTCTGCTCCAGCCAAGTTTGCATTACTGAGGTCAGCATCATGCAAGTCTGCTAAACGCAGGTCTGCTTTTATAAGGGAAGCCTTATGCAAGTCCACCTTCCTAAGAGTTGCCCGAATCAGATTAGCAGTCTTGAGGTTTGCTAAAATCAGATTTGAGCCACTTAAATCGGTTCTCCATAAGGTCGCCGCAGTCAAATTTGTTTCAATTAAGTTTGCTCCGCGCAGGTTAGTCTGTGATAAAGTCGCGTTAGCCAAGTTAGATCGATTCAAGTTGATTCCAGCTAAACACACCTCGCTGAGGTTAACTAAGTGCAGGCTTACTTGAGTGAAATTTCTCTCTCCTGCACAATAGCGTTTGAGAAGTTCATTAGTATCCATACAGCCTGCCTTCCAAATGTCCATTTTTCACCTGAAAATTACAGTATCTAATCAATAATTGCTGAAAATACTTCTTATTAAGAGGCTTTTAAAACTTCGTACCAAGATTAAAATTATTTAACAATCTTTTACAATATTGCCGATGAGACTGGTTGCTTTCCAATACTTAAGCGTGGTGAGGTGGCTTGCTCTTTCGCTCATCCACGCTTAAGCAGAGACTAATCTAGCTTTTACTTACGTACTAGGTTCAGCAGTTCTTTAGGAGAAGCAAGCAAGTCAATCGCTACGAAGAAAATTTTGCCTTGAGGATCGAGCAAAAACCGCCATGCAATATTCATACCCACACTTGCACCGAACCAAGGGGTTTGGACTTTGCCGGTGACTTTAACTTGGGTATAGCCATCTTCTACTGGCTCGGATATACCACGCTCTGGTATCATTTTTAATCCCTGGCATTCTTCACGCATATAAGCGCGGATTGCATCTTGACCAATAATCGGTCTTTCAAAGGGAGGTTGCAAACCACCTTCAGAGGTAAACAGAGCAACAGCAGCATCAAAGTCATTGGCATTCATGTTGTTGATATAGCCAAGCACTGTAGGGTTGTTGATACCCTCAATGGTGACTTTAGTTCGAAATGCTGGTGCTGTGGGTGGAGCCACAGGTTCTGTGACTTTTTTGTAACTACCGGGAGCGTTCGGGTCAAATCCCATGCTCACTACGGTATTGCGGAGAATTGTGATTTGTTGACCTGAATCAGCATTTCTGATTGCTTCTAACACATCAGCAGCCTTGGGAGAAAGCTTGTAGCCTTCTGGAATAGGAGCAACGATTCCCTGAGCCATCCATTCTCCTAACTGATACCAAAAGCCCAACTTGATGTTTACAGTGAAGGATGCATAAGAACGGCAGAGGGGAGTGTCAGCACGGTTAGCTAAATCATACATGACTCGTGTTTGAGCCTCGAAAGGCATCTGCTTAATTTGTTCAAGTAAGCCTTGTGCGAGTACCATATTGGCTGCTCCGGGAGCGGCAACCGTAATACTTCTACCCATCTCGGTATAAGCAAACCAGAGTAATGCTAGTTGATCTTCAGCATTGAGTTGAGAGAATGATTCGACAACAGTTGGAACAACGTCAGCAACTAGCGTGCCGGGAAAAATACTTTGAGCCGACTTGATGGTAAAAGACATAGCAGATGTTCCCTAAAAAAATTACGGTTCTATCGAATGTGAAAAAACGGAGGGTAAATGCGTTTAGGTGTTACTAAAGGAACTAAGCAGTCTGACCATAGGCCACCTTAGACATTATTTACCAAAGGCATAATGATAGTGTTGCCATTGAGTTGTGATACTCGGCAAAGCACATCGTAGGCTTAACTGCATAGTTATTTAGAAAACCTTGACCAACAGTGCTTTAACGCATTTATGTTGTTTATGTTTCTATATGTAAAGAAACATAACAAGTTCGTTACAAATAAGCAATACTTCCTCAGCCATACTTTGATAATTTCTCTTTATGTAAATGATAAGTTTTACTGAAGTCAGACTAAAGGTAATTAATGCCTTTGTGTGTATTCACTTTTAAGAGCGTAGGCGTATCACATCGTAGAGATCGCATATCTCTCTTGTATCGAATTTTTACAACCAATCCTTTGCTCAACTATTGTGTCTACACATCCCTTACCTTCTCGCATGAAGCCAAAATACCCTATCTGGTTAGTACGGTTCTTACTACCTTTTTTATTGTGTCAAGTACTTGCAAAAAATATTTACAATAAGTTACATTCATTTACAGAACACAACAATAAAAAGTAAAAGATGACAAATAAAGGCTTTACTATTAACGAACGCGGTCAACTCAACAGATTTGCGATTGAACCCAAAATTTATATTGATGAAACCCCACGGACAGGCTTCACCGAATATGCCGAAAAACTCAATGGTCGTTTGGCAATGATTGGTTTTATCTCACTCATCGCGTTGGAAGTTTTCACCGGACACGGTTTGATTGGATGGCTAACTAGTTTTTAGAAAAGACACTCCAGATTTACGAATTTTCTCCAGTTGACAAATAAAACAATTTAGAGGCAAACTTATGAAAACTGATTTTGATTACCCTAGAAAAGATTTGATTGGAACAGTCGTTTTTAGACCTGATTTCAACAATTTTGAGACCATCAATGCAAATCAAGCGTGGTCATTGTTTTTTACTGGCGGTCAAGATGACAAGGGACTGGGACAAGAAATTGAATTCGGCAGATTTTTCACTAATCTCTTAATCGCTATTGGAGTAACTGGAATGCTTTGGGCGATTTATTTCACTCAATTAGGATGAGCAAGTTTGTTCATTTTTTTAGTAACTTCAATGGAGGTCTTGGATTTGGATACCAAGACTTATTTTTGATTTTCAATAAGTCTAAAAAAGTCTCTTTAGCTTTGGGAAAATTTCGATGTTGATTGGATTTATAAAGCTTCCTAATTTGTCACGGTATTGTGGATACATGGGCTTAGAAGTAGCAGAAATTGTTTCCAAACATCTTGCAGTTCAAAGCAAAACCTATGTAATTCAAAATAGAAGAATATTGATCAATCAACTGTTAAAGTCTGGTCTAGATTCTCATACAGCAAATCGAACTGTTACTGTACTTGTATCAAGTCCGGTTTTACAACTAACCAATAAAAACCAGTTGGCTATTAATTGTAGGCGATAGTAACTATAAAGCCATTACATAACGATATAATTTTTATTTGAATTCGTAGTGTAGCATATTCGTGCTACACTACGAATTCTATTGCATTTCTTTCAGATGACTAAATAAGAATTTTAGTTACAGCGTATTTTAGGTAAATGAAGTACGCTGTATCTTGAACACTTGAGCGGACTTTAATTATGAGCCTCAGAACTTTAATTACCTGTTAAAGCTAGGTAAACTTCCGTTACTACTAGCCCCCAGTTCAACGCAAACAACGAATTGCTTCTAATAAACCTCTAGCTTTATTCAACGTCTCTTCGTATTCTTTTTCTGGCTCAGAATCAGCCACTAAACCTGCGCCAGCTTGTACGCTAACCGTCTTGTCATGTACTACCATTGTGCGAATTGCGATCGCAGTATTTAATTGTCCTTCAAAATCGTAATATCCATATACACCGGAATAAACACCCCTACGACTAGACTCTAACTCGTGGATAATTTCCATTGCCCGAATCTTGGGTGCGCCACTTACCGTACCTGCTGGGAAGCAAGCTTTCAATAAATCCCATGCTGTTTTATCGAGTGCTAATTTACCCACAACATTGCTGACAATGTGCATTACATGGGAGTAGCGCTCAACTACCATTAATTCATCAACTTTGACGCTACCATTTTGACAAACACGCCCCAAATCATTCCGCCCTAAATCTACAAGCATCACGTGTTCGGCAACTTCCTTGGGATCTTCGAGTAAATCTTGAGCGAATGCTGCATCTTGTTGGGTAGTTTTACCGCGTGGACGTGTCCCCGCAATGGGGCGTACCGTTGCTATAACTCCCCCATCTGGAGCAGTTTCGGCTTTCACCATCACTTCAGGACTGGAACCGATGATTTGCCAATCTTGGAAGTTAAAGTAAGCCATGTAAGGCGAAGGATTTATCTGACGTAGGGAGCGGTAAAGGGCAAAGGGGTCGCCTGTGTATGGTGTTGATAGTCGCTGAGAAATTACTACTTGAAAGATATCGCCTGCTTTGATGTAGTCTTTGGCTTTTTGGACGCTAGCGCAAAAATCAGGACGGGTGAAATTACTGTTGTATTCATCTGTTTCGCCGCTCTGCTCTTCTGCTTTCCTACTTCCTGGTGGTTTCCATTCCAACCGAGTTTTTTCTGGGGATAGGGGGAAAGATAGCTTTTCGAGCATTTGGGTGACGCGATCGCACGCTTGTTGATAGGCTGCGTGTAAATCTACATTGGGGTCACGTAAATCAGCATAAGCGATCGCCCAAATTTTTCGCTTCACCTGGTCAAAAATCAACAGCTGGTCTACCTGCATCCACAAGCCATCAGGAATATTTCGCTCATCTGGCGGATAGATTGGCACGCGCGGCTCAATCCAGTTAATCAATTCATAGCCCCAAAACCCAAATAAACCGCCAATCCCTGGCGGTAGCTGTGGTAACTTGACTGGGTGATAAGGTGCTAAACATTCGGCTAAAGTTGCAAAAGGGTCGCCTGCAAAAACGACCTGCGAACCATCGCGGTTTAATTGGGTGGTGCGATCGCCCCTTGCTTCCAAAACCCAAAGCGGATCACAACCCACTAAACTATAGCGTCCTAGTTTTTCCCCACCTTCTATCGATTCCAACAAAAAGCTATAGGGCTGACCTGCACAGACTTTATACCAAGCAGATACGGGCGTATCTAAGTCCGCTACCCATTCTTGATATACCGGAACAAAGTTGCCTTGTAAAGCTAGCTGAGAAAATTCAGAGAAATCGGGGAATACCATAAATAGCTAAGAGGTTGGGCATGGGGGGCATTGGGCATTGGGCATGGGGCATTGAAAAGACGCAGAGGGGCAGGGTGCAGGGGGTAAAGGAAAAAACTCTTCTCCGTTGCTCCCTGCTCCCTGCTTCATGCATCTTCCCCAGTCCCTAGTCCCTATGCGTCGTAGGTAGCTTTACCACTGAATTTGAGTTGTGATGGATTGGGGTTTTGCCCAATGCTGCGTGGGACATAACGCACTTTTTCACGACCTTCATTCACTTTTTCGGGGAAGACACCATCAGCTGGGTGCAGTAAAGTAGTTTCTCCGTTGGGTAAAATCCGGTAAACTTTGTAGTCTGTGATTTTGAGTTTACGAAGTTGCTGACCGCCCAAAGCGATGCCATATTCTTTCCGAGCTATATACAGCAGGTTTTCGCCTTTCCGCATAGTAGCAGCACCACCTGTAGGCAGTTCAAATACTTGCTCCTTCGGGCTAGTCCAAGTGATAGCGTACTTTTCTTCCACTTCTGCTTTCTTTAGCAAGCCACCAGTGCTGCCAGCAAATAGTGGGGTTTGTCCAGAGAGTGTTTCTGCCATAAAGATGATTCTCTCAACGTTTTTAGGGAATCCTAACACCGCAACAAGGATCATATTGCGATCGCGTTATAGACTGTAACAGTTTTTAGTCATTTGTCCTTTGTTCTTTGTCATTTGTTAAAAACCAATGCCCCATACTTCTCTACCCCGGATTTCTCACGCATAGTGTAGGCAGAGGGATAAAGAGGAGTGTGGGGAGTGTGGGGAGTGTGGGGGGTAAGACTTCTTCCCCCACACTCCCCACACTTCCCACACCTCCCACACTTCCCACACCTCCCACACTTCCCACACTTCCCACACCTCCCACACTTCCCACACCTCCCACACTTCCCACACTTCCCACACCTCCCACACCCCTTGGATTTCTCACTTGTGAGAAATAGTCTACGAGAGGCTCCGCCCTAAGCGTAGCTATGCCGCAGGCTTTACGGCTTCTCTACGAGACGCTACGCGTTAGCGAAGCTTTCGCTTTAGCGATACGCTCAGTACAAGTGCCCAATGACTAATGACTAATGACAAAGGACTAATACCTATTTACTCTTGACTTTTGCCCGCTTTTCCTCGTGGCTAGTCTGAACAATGGGGATTGTGAAGTGAAACTGGCTACCCTGGTCTTTGCCAGTTGACTCTGCCCAAATTTCTCCGCCCCAGCCATTCACAATTTGACGGCAAATTGCTAAACCAAGTCCTGTTCCGCCAGTGGTGCGGCGTAGCGCTCCCTCTTCTTGATAGAAGCGGTCAAAAACTACTTCTAAGCGATTTGGTTCAATGCCGCGTCCAGTGTCAGCCACAGTCACCTCGACCATTTGATGGCTGTTGGAAATCGCTTTAATGGTGATTTCTCCTTGGGGTGGCGTAAATTTACAAGCGTTGTCCATGAGTTTTGCCAGTACCTCTACTAGCCAATCACCATCAGCCCTTACTAGAGGTAGATTTTCGGCAATTTGAGTTTTGACTTGGGGCGGCTTTTCCGTTGAAGAACGCGTGCGATTGCGGCTGAGTGCTAAATCCACACACTCTTGTAAAGTCAGGGATTCTGGATGCCATTGCACTCGCCCGCTTTCCAAGTTGGAAAGTGTGAGGAAATCTTGTACCAATTTTCGCATCCGTTCTGAGTCGGAAAGAGCCGTGTTGAGCATAATTTGCTGCAACTCCAAGGGCATATCCGGCTCACTAGCAAGACTTTCTAGACACACTTGAATGGTGGATAGGGGAGTACGCAGTTCGTGTCCAGTGATGGCTATAAGGTTGCTGCGGGTGCGGTCTAGGGCTTCTAGCTGCTGGTTAAGTTCTTCTAGGTTGGCATAGGCTTCCGCTTGAATTAGGGCTGCTCCGACTTGGGTGGCGATCGCTTCTACCAAATCCAACTCCCCAGGTTGGCACTCGTGCGGTGGCATTCCACAGTAATGCAACTCTACGATGCCCAACAACCGCCCCTGATAAAATACTGGTTCCATCAGCCAAGAACGAATGGCAAACTTTTTGGCAATTAAGGAAAGCCCTGGCGAATTGTTAACACGAGGGTCATTCAGCGTATCGCTAATACAAACACCTTCGCCTTGTTGCACGATGTCCTGAAATAGGGAATTTTTCTCTAATTCCCAAGTTTGCCCACGAACCGATAAAATACCGGGATTCAAAAACTCGTGTTCAATTATGGCTTGGTTATCTGTAGCTTGAGCGCGGTAAATTAGACAGCGACAAGCTTCTAGGTGTTGCCCTAATTCTTGTGCTGCCACCTGGAGAACTTCATGAGGGTCGAGCGATCGCCGAATAGCTGTGCTAATTGAGTTGACTAATCGTTCTTTTCGTGCTTGGGCAGCAATGGAACGGTAGGCTTTGTGCAATTTGTACTGACTAGCTTGCAAGTAAGTTACTAAGCGTTGCACAAAGGGATCTGTATCGATGTCACAAGCATATTCGTTGATCTGTTCTGCTCCAGAGTGGCTTCGCGGCTCTCCTATGCTAAACCTCTGACGTGCCTCGTTTATTTTACTTGCCAGTTCTGGTCTGTAAACCAAAATCCTGTCTAACAGCAATTCAGCTGCTTTGAGGCTAACTCCCCTTTCCGATGTCCAAACTCCTTCAAATCTTCGCGCTGTGTCTATATCCAGATTAGGGCTTAGTTCTGGTAGTTGCTTATTTTTGGCAATAGAACCAAGACTTTCCCGGCAAACCAGACAAGTAGCATAATTGTCAGCAATCACTACCAAATGCCACTCTTGACTTAAGCCATCCGTTGGCTCAAAAGCAATCTTTTCGTAGTGTTCCGAACTATTGGCGAAATCCGTTTCTGGAGCAGCTAATACGTATATTTGGTTACTCCGCAAGGCAAGTCGCAGGTAGCGATGAGCTTCTTGGCGGTAGAATCGCTCTCGCTGGAAACTAGCAATTACAAGGGGTTGTGCTAAAGTCGCAGCCAAAACTTGATCTTCCATCGCATGGGAGAGCGCTGTTAGTGAAGCCTTAAAATATAGCTGGGGCCGCAAGTATGGTAGGGACTTTAGCAGATCACTCAGCACAGAAGTCGAAATGCTCATGAATTATTGTTAAACGCTCAACCTCGACAAGATCCACGTCACAGCTGCATTGTACAAATTCCAAGGCACTCTCAAGTTAAATAGAGAGTTGCAATATGTAAAGAACGCTAAAATGCACTTTTCGCCAAAGCAGGCGCAACATTTTGTTACCAAATTGTATTTATTGATTGACAACCTACTACGCCCAATATACATTCTTGACTAACTTTGAAATATGCTTGCACAGCTAAAATCTTTCATTACTAAGTACCAGCCACATAATTTTTGTATTGTTTTAACCGTTAAATTCACTAATCTTTACTCAGCATTGATTGATAGTCCACGCCTTGGCGTAGCCCGTCATAATATTTACACTCACTAAATAGAATTTTCTTACCCAAAAACCATTACTGCTACATACCACATAATTTACTCAGTCAATGATTGATTAAAATTAATCAATCAATTGAATATCGGAAATTTGTCTAATCTAACGCCAAAGATATTTAAAACAAAATCGTATAATAGTTTAGTCAATAAATGCTAGCTTTACCCAGTAGAACTGGGAACTTCGCATTTTTGCTGAGTATACTATATATCTTGTATCTTGAGAAAGTTTGACAACTAAGCACTTATCTAAAAATTCTGAGTTTTCAGTCTTGAGTTTAGACTCATACAATACTTATATAGATTTGGACACTGCTACTTTGTCAACGGTACGTAAAAATAATTTTGGCTAGAATAGCTCAAACAAGTTTTACAAAGAGTCTTTTTTCTACAAGTTGTGAGGGGTAAAGACCTCTACTCTGAATACCACAAACAATCTACGACCTGTACACGGAACTTTGGCTAATGACACCGGATACGCTAATGACCCCGGAAAAAATTTTCCTGGATGGAAAAACTTTTATTCCTGCTGAACAATTACCTATCCCGGAGTGGCCTTGTGTTGTGAGTGAAAGACCACAACCGACACTGACGGTTAAAGATGATGATTTATTTTTCGTGACAGATACTATCGGGAATATTTCTGGCTGTTCCCTCAGTGAGGGTAATCCCAGCATGGGGCTGTTTTGCTGTGATACGAGATTTCTCAATCGCTTAGAGTTGCAAATTGAAGGGCGATCGCCTGTACTTCTCAGTAGTACTGCCGGAAAAGGGTTTTCACTCTCGGTTTTGTGTACTAACCCCAGAATTGACGAACGCCTAAGAGCCGAAACTATCGGGATTCGGCGAGAAATAGTACTCAATGGCGCTCTATTTGAAGAAATAGAAGTATCTAACTACAGCACAACAACTGTCAATTTTGAACTAAGTATCAGCTTCGATGCAGATTTTGCTGATTTATTTGAAGTCCGGGGTTATGACAGAGAAAAACGCGGTAGGCTTTTACGTCTACTAGAACCCACGACTGGAGAAGGAATCGTCGATGGCGTTTCACCAGTAACTAAAGACCCATCAACTTTTAGGGAAGAATCCTTAACACTCGCCTATCAAGGTTTGGATGGTTCGGTGATGGAATCTCGGATTTTATTCCAGCATCGTCAACCAGACTCTTTCAAAGGCTACACTGCGGTTTGGCAGCTAGAGTTGGCTTCTCACGAAACCCAAAAGCTGGGTTATCGGGTGAATATGTTGAAAAACAACCAATCTAGTTCAACCGTAAGCGCCGCCATTACTTTAGGACAGGCGAAAGCTGCTGAGTTGATGGAGGAGCAACACTGGGTACAGCAAATTACTCGCATTAGCTCAGATAAAAGCACTTTCAATCGAGTGATTGAGCGGGCCGAGCAAGATATGTATTTGTTGCGCCAGTCTTTTGGAAAGCATAAGACAGTTTCGGCTGGAGTACCGTGGTTTTCTACACTATTTGGGCGGGATTCGCTGATTACAGCTTCCCAAACCCTGATGTTAAACTCACAAATTGCCAAAGAAACCCTAATATTACTGGCGAAATACCAAGGCAAAATCGACGACGAATGGCGCGAAGAAGAACCGGGTAAGATTTTGCACGAGTTACGTTTGGGAGAAATGGCTCGTTGTCAAGAAATTCCTCACACGCCATACTACGGTACAGTTGATGCGACTCCCCTGTGGCTAATGCTGTATGCCGAACATTATGCTTGGACTCACGACCAAGAACTCCTAGAGTTACTTTGGCCAAATGCTTTAGCAGCAATGGACTGGATCGATCGCAATACCAAACAAACCAGTTACCTCAGCTACTTCCGTAAATCTAAACGCGGTCTTGCTAACCAAGGTTGGAAAGACTCTGGCGACTGCATTGTCAACCATAAGGGAGAATTAGCTAACGGCCCAATTGCCCTTTGTGAGGTGCAAGCTTATGTCTATGCTGCAAAAATGCGCCTAGCAGAAATAGCGAAGATGAAAAAGCGCCTTGATTTGGCAGATCGTTGGCTAGAAGAGGCTAGAAGTCTCAAGCTTCGTTTTAATCGAGATTTTTGGGTAGAAGACCAGGATTTCTGCGCCTTGGCTTTAGATGGAGATGGTAAACCTGTAGACAGTATTACCTCAAACCCTGGTCATTGTCTGCATTTGGGTCTTTTCACCCACGAAAGAGCCTACAGTGTAGCAGAACGGTTGCGGGCACCAGATATGTTTAATGGTTGGGGCATTCGTACCCTGAGTAGTTTATCACCCGCTTACAATCCAATGGGTTATCACATTGGTTCGGTTTGGCCCCATGATAACGCTCTGATCGCAATGGGATTACGATCGCTGGGTCTAATCGATCAAGCCTTAGAACTTTTCCAAGGTTTATTCGATATGACCAGTCAGCAGCCTTATGAACGTCCTCCAGAACTCTTCTGCGGCTACGAACGGAATGGTGATAATGCCCCTGTGCAGTATCCAGTTGCTTGCACTCCCCAAGCTTGGGCGACTGGTAGTATCTTCCAACTGCTGCAAATGATGGTCAACTTGGTGCCTGATGCTCAGAATAACTGCTTGCGAATAATCGACCCTGCTTTGCCAGAATCGATTAATCGCCTGTCATTTCACAATTTGCGAGTCGGCCCCACCATTCTCGATTTAGAATTCGAGCGTTCTGGTACTACGACTGCTTGCCGTGTTGCGAAAAAACGGGGCAATTTGCGGGTAGTTATTGAAGCATAGAGCGAGTAGGGAGTGGTAAACGATCTACTCCCTATTTTATGATTGGTGCCTAGGCATAGCCCGTCGTAGACATCGCTCGTTGAACTTCACGTTTTCCAGTATGAACGACTACTGCGATCGCCGTTCCACTAATTACATTAGTTCCCAGATAGAGGGAATTGGTACGTTGGCTCAGTCCAGTTTCAGCTGGCACAATACGCCACTGAGCTTGTCAACTGGATAGGTTTTTCCTGTCAGTGCTGCTTCATTCACCGATAGGTCTTTTGACTCTAAAACTAGACAGTCGCCCGGAATATTTTTACCTGCACTCAGCAACACAATGTCACCCCTGACCACTTCCTCATTGGGAATTTCTTGAGATTGACCATCTCTTAAAACAGTTGCTTTAACTTGCACTAATGCGAATAATTTTTCGACAGCATTCGAGGCTCCTTGCTCTTGCCAAAATCCTAATAGCCCACTGATGAAGATGATCGTCAAAATGATTATGGCATCTGCCGCATCTTTGAGAAAAATCGATAGCACCGCCGCCAAAATCAGAATCAAGATAATCGGACTCTTGAACTGATTGAGCAACAGCATCCATGCGCTCGATTTGTGTTTTTGTTTGAGGCTGTTTGCGCCGAACTCGCTTAGAGGTTGTTTGAAAAGTGGCTGGCTGTGATTTTAGGTACTTATTGATCCCCCCTAACCCCCCTTAAAAAGCAGGGTGGATTAATTGTCTAGAGAGAAAAATTAAAACCCTCATTCTTGCGTTCATAAATCCAGTTCCCCTGTTAGCAGGCTGACGAGGTTACGGGGATTACAAATTTTCTCTCCGCACAATTAATCCACCCTGCCTAACCCCCCTTAAAAAGGGGGGAATCGGAATCAAAGTTCCCCTTTTTAACGTGAGTTCGATGAACCTCTCCCTCCCAGCCTCCCTCTCCGAAACGGAAAGGGAGGAGCAAGAAAAATTCCGCTTTTTGCTCCCCTGTACGCGTCGGAGAGGGGCTGGGGGAGAGGTCAAATAAGACTTGTCGAACACACGTCTTTTTAAGGGGGATTTAGAGGGATCTAGAACTTTTCACTACCGAGAAGAAAACTTTTCAAACATGCTCTTAGGCGTTGTTTGGCGTCTTGACGGCTTAACCCTGCGGTTGTGGAGTGCATCTGCTGAAGCACCTGATCCGTAGACAAGCTCCAAAATGTGGACTGTGGATTCATTATTTTCTACTTTTTATTAGTTATCTGAAGTGATTCATAAGTACCTTTATCAGGTGAATGGCCTTACCCCAGATAGCTCATAACAAGTTCGATGAATGAGACTGATACACTTTTAACTGTGCCCGTAATTGGGCAATTTCAGTCGTCATATCTAGCACCATTGCCGCTCCGACTAAGTTTAGCCCCAAATCTCTACGCAAGCGTTGAATCTGAGCAATTCGCGCAATCTCGCGGGAATGCAGTAAATCACCGATGGGTTCGATTACGCCTAACTCAACGTAAAACTTCACCAGCGTAATCGAAGTCTTAGTGATTAATGCAGCATATTCAAAGCTGTAGAGTTGCTCACCTTCGAGGGAAACCACGGTTTTAGAAAGGCTGAAGGTCATAATTTTATCTCCTCTAACTGGATACGTGGGTTAAAGCTAGTGTTTGCCTGGATTTTTTCGTAGTATTCTTGCTCGATTGCACTCAGGTCTTGCGGCGTGACAATCTGAAGTTTGGCAAATAAGTCACCTCGTCCCCCTTTTGGCAATGTCCAGCCTTTGCCGCGCAGTCTCAGCGATTGCCCCGATCGCACCCCTTTGGGAACTTTCATTGTCACGCTACCATCGGGGGTTGGTACGCTGATTTCTGCCCCTAAAACCGCTTCATCAGGGCGAATGGGAATGTCACAAAGGAGGTTATCGCCCTCAAATCGATAGAAGGGATGGGTTAACACTTCAATAGTTAAATACAAATCGCCGCGCTGTTGAGAGAACGGACTAGGACGACCTTTACCCTTGAGCCGAATTCGACTGCCTGGTTTTGCACCTGCGGGAATACGGACGTTGATCGTTTCCTCGTCGAGTTGCAAACGCTTCTGGACACCGTGAAATGCTTCGGAAAATGTAAGGGCGATGCCTGCGGCGGGCTACGCCTACGCAGCTTCAGTGTCCGATGCAGGAGCTTGAGAACGAAATCCACCATTAAAATCATCAAAGCCACCAGAGGAGGTTTTACGTCTTGTTCGACCCAGCAGATCGTTGATAAACGAATCAAAATCGCCGTACTGATCGAAGTCGGTCGTACCAATATTAGTGGAACTGGGTGGCGGCGCTTCAGTGTAACCAGGGTGATTCCAGTGCTGACCAAAGCGATCGTACTTCTGCCGCTTCTCTGGATCGGAAAGTACTTCATTCGCTTCATTCAGTTCTTTGAACTTTGTTTCTGCGTCTTTGTCTCCAGGATTCAGGTCAGGATGATATTTGCGGGCAAGCTTGCGGTAAACCCGTTTGATTTTTTCTGGGGTTGCAGTTTTGCTTACTCCCAAAATGGCATAGTAGTCTTTAAAATCTGTTGTAGTTGGCATCAGTTACCTCTTGTTCGCGTAGCGGCAATTTAGGAGAATTGCAGGTTTTTTCCCGGATTTCTCACAAGTACGAAAAAATCATTGAGATGAGTAAAATTTAGGAAAATATATTTTATACATCAGTGGATTCAATTCAGAAACCGAAGATAATCACGTATTATCCGAGTCTTTAAAGATAAATAAAAGACAAATAAAACGAAAAATACTGAAGTAAAAACACAGAGGAGCATAACAGTACCCATGATAATAAGGGTTAAATAATACTTCTTCTTGATGACCATGCACCAGATCATCAGTTACATCTAAATCTATAGTTATTTGTCGTGGTGGTGAAGAATATGATTCTAAAAATATTTCCACCAATAGTGTTTCTATAGCCTCTGCATTATGTTCAATTCGATGATATCGACTATCAGCTCTTGAAGATACATTTTCTGGACAGTGTTCGATCCGATTCAAAGTACTTTTTCCTGCAAGAACTGGTAGTTCTTTCTTCTTTCCAACTATTTTTCCTAGTGCCAGAGCAAACATTGGGTCGTGACGTAGTTCCTCGTGGTCATTTAAGTCTTCATAACCCATTATCAAACCATATATTCTCTGCCCGATTAGACTTTTTACTGAATGATCAACTCTATTCATATTTCGGTAATCTTTGAAACATCTTGCTAATCGCGATGTAATTCCTCTTTTCCGGTCTAGCTCCGCAATTAAAGTTAACCCTGCATCTGATGTTACAGTCTCAGCCTTGAAATTAACTACGACTGGACATGACTTTACTTGTTCAAATTTGAACTGTTCCGGTATACAATCTGTTTTCTGAGGGGTCATGCTTAAAACTGCTGAAATTCATGTGCAATAGATATTTTGGCAGTTTTTAACTCCTCTTTTCTCCAGCTTCGTGAGAAATCCGGGTTTTGCGGTGGGTGTATTTTCAGTTAGAGATAAGTTCCAATTCGATCATGCTAATAATTGCTCTCACGAAGTCTAGCGAGGCTTCACACTTTTTCTTTCAAGGCGATGACTATGTTTCCAATAAGCAAAGCCACTAGCAATAATCATCACAAAGGCAGGAGCCGCAAGCCATAACCAGAAACCAGAAAGTAACTTGATTAATAGAAGCTGACTATCAGGATTACTACCATTAGGTAACGCAAACCAATATGTTGATATTGTCCCTGTAAAGCCTACAATAATTGAAGTCAAAGCAGAAGCTATTGAGAACTTGTATTTCTTCTGGACAAAAAATTTACAGGAATACCAATAAAGTGGATTAGCCAACCAGCCAATAGCCGGCGCTTGAAGAAATAACAATCCAAGTATTCCCCCAATCGTAACTTCAACGCTCTTCATGATATAAATCGAACCTGTGTGTATTGTCTTGTGTTCGACTATCTGAAAAGTTAGTGCTGGCAAGCTAAGTGCCATTATATAAATAAATAAAGATATTCCTAATAAAAACAAGGGTTGTGTTAAGAAAGATGCTTTTTTCATCAGGTGGATTCTATACAGAGTTACTTGGCTATTCAAGATAAGATGAGAACAACATTGAAAGTGCAAAACTCCCGATAAACGTCAACGTAGATAAGTTTGTATCTTGAGTTTGATGGGCTTCCGGTAGAATTTCTTCAACGATCGCCACCATCAAAGTGCCTGTTGTAAATGCAAGTACAATTAACTTGGGTAGATCAGTTTGTCCGCGCAACCCCCAATAGCCCAGCGTCGCGCCCAGCCAAACAGGGATAAGAAACGCCGTAAGTAACCAAAATCTCTGTGTTCGCGGCATATTTTGACTTTTAAACTCTGCGTTGGTGACAAATCCTTCGGTAATGTGAGCCACAACTCTCCCCGATGTCAGCATCACCCCTAGATGAGGTGCGATCGTTAATATGGTTTATCGCATCTTCATACAGAATTGGTAAAAAATACTCTTTGATGCTTGATCGTTCTACCGATAGATTGCATCATCGATTGTGGCTCGGAAAAATTCGCCCTCTGACTCAAACCGCTCAGTGCCAAAGTACCATCCAATTCGCAGACGAGTCGGAATAGTGTAGCCAGAGAATGTGCGTTCTTCCTCCATAATTCCACCGAAGTCAATATAATGAAACTCAGAACCATCAAGGTTATTCCAGCGCGGTAGCTTGAAGGTTTTCAGCCGACCCGTTTGATCGATGGTGAAATCTAGTTCGGCTCTCTCACCTTGTACTAAAAAACTAGAATGAAGATGCGATGAATCGGTTGTTGTCCATGAAACATCATCACCACACAGCGCAGATGGCAAGCACACTGACTCAGACTGAAGACGACCAACCGCAGACCGCGTAATATCGGAACCATTCGCGGTCATGACAGGGAACAATCCTAGAAGTTTCCATTGCATTGCACCTACACCGTCTATAATCCGATCCGATCCCACAATTGGCAAACCGTTCATCCATGCCGTAGCACTCCAAATCAGTCCATGCTCCCAGCAAATCACCTGCTCTGCTTTGAATGGAATCCAACTTTTTAATTTGATTTCGCCGTGCATCTGCAATCGAACCGCAGATGCAATTTTGGTTCCAGGAGCGATCGCGTGTTCGAGATATCGTCTTGCTGCTTCTGGCAAGTGAGCAAATTCGTCTGAATCAAATACACGATCCTTAGATGTCGCAGAATTCCATAGTGTATTGAGAGAAATCTGTTTAGTCATCATTGCCTCAATTATTTTTAATTCAGAATTTGATAGATTGTGATGATAAGAATAATTGCGAAAATAGCTGTATAGATCGATTTAGTATATTTGGCTAGCCAATTGGGAAGATAAATAGAAAAATTGTCTTTTGTAGAATTTGAATATTTACGGGCGATCAGAGTTAATGGGCAGACGTTTTGAAAAGTTAGCAGGGTTATACCTTCTAGAAATACCAATCCATAACCAATCCAGAGCCAGAGATCGAGTTTATTTGCGATTGCGGCATAAAACATATAGAAAATCACAAAGTTGAAGAATACCCATATCAACGTATGAATGACTTTAATTAGCGTCAATTTTGTTTCATTTTCCATATTGGTTTTAGTGTGATGGATGGTTGTTCTATTTCCTGAATGAATTGATTGAATACGATATAAAACGTAACGGTCGATTTTGTAAAGAATGCCAAAAATTGATCGCAGGTATAATAACAGAGATAGCGAGGAACCAGATTTAAAGTTATGCGATCGCCGATTCCCGTTTTCTCGGTTGCCGAATATTTAGAAGCAGAAAGTAAAAGCGAACTCCGCCATGAGTATTTGGGTGGTCAAATTTTTGCGATGGCGGGGGGTAGTAAGGCGCACAATATCATTACCTTAAATATTGCCAGTACAGCGATTTAAAGGATATTTTAGATATTATACTAATACTATAGATGTTCAACTAATTCATTTTTAACTTGAAAAAATGCTTGCAAGATTCTCGTCATACAAAGTAAATCCTAGACATAGAGCATCTAAGCCTTCGGAAAAAACCAGTGTTTGGAAAGTTCCAGAATGGAATGAGGTTCAGTTATTCGGTATAGCCAGTACTAAAAATTGGTATAAGGATGGAATATTCTGGGCTGTAATGAGAAAAGACTCAAAAATATCAAAGATCGGGGAAGATTTAGAAAATGATCTTTATATAGCTAAGTATCGGTGTGATCCTAATTCTGAGTGGCATGGATATCCTGTACATCCTAAAGATGATGATATTCCCCCTGATGTAGTGCTTGATCTGTGGCGTGAAGAGAAATTAATTGATAAAACAGATAAGCGTAGAATTCAAGGAGGGAAGTTTTCTGTATGAGCCGTAAATATATTTCTATAAAAATCGAAGGCGACTTCATTGATTCATTTATCTACTCTGGAATACTATTTTTAGTTAGTGCAAATTCACAAATATCAATCTATAACTGGGAGGGTTTACTGTCTAATATTTCAGACAAGCGGCCTTTATATAATTTCTTGAAAGATTGCCGCAACGGTTTAAATTTAGTCGGGGATGAGTATCAGGAAATATACATTCAAAAAGAACAGCTTACAGAGCATAAGTTGGGAGAAACTCTACCACTGAAGGCTTGGTCAACTGACATTAATGTATACAGTAACTGCCTTTACATTGCTGATGAAAATGGTGTTGATAGAGTGAATCTTGACTTTGATTCTAAGAGGCTTGCTCAAGATACACGATTTCAATTGTGGGGTAAATATGCGTATAAAATATCTCCAAATGATAATTTCAGAATTGCTATTGCCGCAGGATAAAATGGTATAATTACTGCCTTTACACGACGCGATAGAACTATTAATGAAAGTGAAGATATTAAGACTATTGAAATTAATTCATATGACTGTGAATGGATTGGGAATAATCTGATTACTAACTCTAAAGACGGATCTTACGTGTTAGTTTTTGCCGAACTTCCAGAAAAACCTCTAGAACCTAATAATATACCTAAGAGCTTCTATATCAATCTAAATAGACTAAAAAGACAAACGCCTGAAACTATAAAAATTGATAATTATAGCCAAGCTTCCATTATTTATTCTTGGATGGCAGGGAGAAAACTATTCTCACTTTTAAAAAATGGTGAAGTAATAGAAAAAAATATTAATGTATTACAAGATATAAAAACTCAGAAAACTACGATTCTTCAGTTACAAATTTCCTCTCGTGTTTTAGCAGTTAGATCTGCTTTGTTTGGTGCAGTAATCGAAATTGGAGATAATTTATTCTCTTTGACAGAAAGTGGAGTTGATTCTATATCACATCGACCAGTTAGTTGGCGTGTGTTTCCTAGATCAAAGAACTATCTAAACCATTTACATATTGTCGAAAATGATCATCTTGCAATCCGTGCATATTTTGTAGGTAGTGAAGATGATTCAGATGATTATGGTATTAGTTTTAATGAGGTTATTTAGAAATAATATCTTTTCTAAAAACCTGACTATGGCATGTGTATCAAGTATATATTTCATGTTGATAGATTCATGTCTAACTCAGAGCCTCGTCAGCATCGCTATGAAACTCAGCATCTTTGAAATCAGACTCAGTGGATTGCTGAGAACCTGAGGGTAAACCACGCAAGAGTAGTAAGCGATCCGTGGGGAATACTGCACTAAAGACTGCGCCAACAACGACGATCGCAGCAGTGATGACACCGAATACAGAGAAAGAGACGACAAATGGTAATGGCGCGAAGACTTTGCTAAAGTAAGGAAATTAGTTGATCGGTGCGATCGTCCGGCTCTTTTCTAGCCAAGCGATCGCCATAAACAATGCCATGTCTGCTATTGCAAATCTAATGAGTGCGATCGCACTCATTAGATTTGCATAGAAAGTTTTTGGCGCTAACTGAACCGTATTAAATTATAAAGTTCAGTCGAAATCAAGTCTTCTAGTTTCAATATGCTCATGGTGTTGTGGCACTGACAGCATTACTTCAATGTGAGGATTTGCCCATTCTGTGGCTATTTTCAGAAAATCAGGATCGTCATTGACACAATCAAGCCGTGTGTAACTCACCGTTGGATACTGACGCTGCAAAGATTGAATCGCATCTTCGACATCAAGAATAGTTTCATAATTATCTGTCACCCAGCCGAGGGGTTTAAATAGAATGGTTTGTGCCCCTGCTGTAATCAAGCTTTTGGCCGCTTGTTTCAAATTGGGTTGTGACCAATTGATGAAAGGTGTGTCATGATTCACCCAACCGATGGAGACTAGAGGATATTGATGTTGCAACTGTGCTTCCACGCCATCATAAAGGGCTTGTCCATCAATCACCCCAGTTAACAGTCCTTGCGCTTTTTCTGGGCCACCGTGAACCGTTAATACAATGCCAATCTGAGACTCAAAAAAGCGACCAGCGCATAGCTGATTCAGAGTTTCCTTAATTCGACGCGCCATCAAATTAATGTAGGCAGGTTCAGTTGCAAAGGCTGGAATATATCGAATTGCTTTGAATGGCGAATTTTGAGGCTCATTTACAGATGCAGTTGCGGCAATAACTTCATTGACTTGCTCGACAGCTATTTTGCCCGTGAATGCAGAATCGACCACAAGCATTGGATAAATTAGCAAATTTTGAAACCCTTGCTCAATGATATCTGCTACAACTTCTTGCACAAAGGGCTTACAGAAATAAAATCCTTTGAAGACTTGCACCCGATTTCCCCATTGGTGTTGTAACTGTTTTTCGATACCAAGATGTTGTTTTTCAAAAATTTCATTTTCGGGTGATATGAAATGATCGTGCTTGACTCCAAAATTGTACAAATCTTGAAGTGCAAGAAACCAACCAGCAAGAGGATATAGCCATTCTGGAATCGGCACAAACTGAGATGCAATGTACTTAGTTGCAGCTTGATTGTAAACACTCAGAGCGCGGTAAGATTGCACTTCACCATACCCTGCAAGCAAAACTGCTACGCGATCGCGCAGCGTCGGCTCTGCCGAATCACTATTTTGGGTTTTGACGGGCTGTGTTGCTTGAAGTTCATGACTAATCATTGCTTTGAGCCTCAGTAAATTGCTTGTGAGAAGTATGCCGCAGCTGAAGCCACATAGAAATTCCCGTAAAAAGTAAGATGAACAAGCCGAGAGCATTCAGGAAGGGATAAATGACTTCTAGATTAAGTGCGCCAAAATCTCCCTTGTGCCAATGTAATAACCAGTGAAACTGATCTTTTTTACCTGCCAAATCAACGATCTGATAAACCGTTCCTGTAATGGTTGTCAGCAATAGAGGTAACAACATAATTGGTGCAAGTGTGCTGTGAAGATGATTAATATCTTGAAAATAGTGGCTATGATTTTTGGAGGTTGTCATAAAATAATTCACTTGATATGTAGGTTGAAGCCCAGTTCAATTAAGCATTTTCACCAGATGTCTAAAATTTAAAGCACGTCGTTGTCCTGAATGCAGAGTGAGCATCCAAACCCCATCGAATAAGAAATTGGTTTCAATGAAAATGTCAATCAGCGCTAAACGGAAAGTTGCAACTCACTTAAACGCTTTGACTAAAGCCTTAAACTCAACTTGTAGTGACTTATCATGAGGCGAGATAGGTGGGATCTGGCGATCGATACTTAGGAATTTGTAGACCGCTATCTGAGTAGCTCGCACTGAATAATCAACACCAAAGTATTAATTCTGAATCCTGTTAGCGCATCGGGGTGTAGCCCATTCTGACTTCTGAATTCTTCTTCAAAGATTTTCTTGCATAGGTTTTCTTGATTTAGATTGAACAACTCGTTGGGGTCGATTGAGAAACTTTAACTGTTCAAACCAAAGCAGAGCGATCGCTCCACCCCCTAAACAAATTGCTAGATCGATGGGATGTAAAAAAGAAAAGCTAAACAATTGACGCAAGAACGGAACATACAGCACGAACGCCAGAAAGACCAGTCCCCCACCAACCACCCACCACAGAGCCTTATTGGGAGATTTCAGGATTTTTAGACTGAGGCGTGATGAAGAACTTTCGCTCAAAATTAGGAATAAATTTGCCAAAATCAACGCTGTAAACGTTAAAGCACGGGCATCAAGTTCGCCTTGTTTGCGATATAACGCCACCACAAAGATGGCGAGAACAATTACCAAAATTCCCACCCCTTGTAGCACTGCCAAACCCAAAGTTTTCCTGCCAAATAAGGGTTCTTTGGGGTTGCGGGGAGGACGCTGCATCACCGTTGCTTCTGCGGGTTCGGCTTCTAAAACGATGGAGCAAGCTGGATCAATAATCAAATGGAGAAAGGCAACGTGAACGGGAAGCAAGACTAATGGCAACTTAAACAACACCGGAATCAAAGACATGCCAGCGATCGGAATGTGAATCGCTAGCAAATATGCCATTGCTTTGCGGAGATTATCAAAAATTCGCCGTCCCAGTTTCACCGCTTGCACAATGGACGAAAAATCATCATCCAATAACACTAACGCCGCCGACTCACGGGCAACATCTGTGCCTCGCTGTCCCATCGCAATCCCGATTTGGGCAGATTTGAGAGCCGGAGCATCATTCACGCCGTCCCCAGTCATGGCGACGACTTCACCCTTGGCTTTCAAAGCATTAACTAACCGCAATTTTTGTTCGGGAACGGCTCGTGCAAAGATATTCGTACTTTGAATACGTTGTTCGAGTTCAACTTCACTCATCAGATCCAATTCCGCTCCCGTCAGAATGGCTCCCATTTGCATCAATCCAATCTGACGGGCAATAGTTTGAGCCGTTCCGGGATAATCACCTGTAATCATGACTACTCGAATACCTGCGGTATAACATTCTTGAATTGCCGCCGCAACATTTGGACGCACTGGATCAGACAGTCCTACCAATCCGAGAAATTGAAAAGGAAAGTCATGTTGCTCATCGGGTAAATGATCGGGATTGAGGGACGGATGAGGTGGCAAAAATGGCGGTGGCGCATCAAAAAGAGACGCTTTGGCAACGCCTAACACACGCAAGCCTTGATTGGCCATTTCACTGATTTGGGCTGCCAGAATTTTCTGCTGTTGGGGCGTGAAATGACAGAGATCCGCGATCGCTTCCGGCGCTCCTTTCGCTGCAATTTCATACTGCTTACCATCGGCGGACTGCCAAACGTGAGACATTGCCAATAGATGGGGTGAGAGGGGATATTCTCGTAACAGTATCCAATCGTCATGCAGATGTTCCGTATGTGCGAGATAGCGATCGCCCAATTCCTTAAACGCTTTCTCCATTGGATCAAAAGGATCTCTTTGGCTCGCCAGAATGCAAAACTCGACTAATTTATGAACTGTTTCGGGGAGCGACTCTCGTGAATGTAATTCTAAATTATATGGGTGAGAGTTTTCTGCATGGTTGTATGCAAATAGCTGTTGTACTGCCATCTGATTCAGGGTCAGTGTTCCGGTTTTATCCACACACAGAACGGTTGCGGAACCCAAGGTTTCAACGGCGGAGGCGCGACGAGCTAAGACGTGTTTCTGAGAAATTCGCCATGCTCCCAATGCTAAGAAAATCGTCACGACAACCGGAAATTCGTTTGGCAAAATTGCCATCGCTAGGGTAATACCTGCGAGAAATCCTTTGAGCCAATCTCCTCGCGTCAGTCCATAAATGACAACAATCGCCACACACAACAATAAAGCGATGCCAAATAAACGGCTTACCAACCGAGTCATTTCTTGTTGTAGCGGAGTCGGTTCCGGCTTCACTTTTTGCAAAGCGTTGCCAATCTTACCCATCTCTGTTTGAGCGCCCACTGCTTGGACTTGAGCAATTCCCTGTCCCTGAACTACCAAGGTTCCAGAATATACAAAGGGCAACTCATCTCCCCCCGGACGCGCCATCTCCACAGTACCGGCGGCGGCAACTTTGCGAACAGGTAGTGATTCCCCGGTTAATAACGATTCATCAGTTGAGAGATTTGTACAGGAGAGTATGATTGCATCAGCAGGCACGCGATCGCCTTCTGCTAGCACTAAGATATCTCCCCGAACGACTTCTCGCCCCGCAATCCTTTTTTGCTGTCCATCCCGAATTACCAAGGCGCGAGGACTGGAGAGATCACGCAAGGCTTCTAGGGCGTGTTCGGTTTTTCCTTCCTGGTAAAGGCTGATTCCTGTGATGAAAAAGACGAAACCCAGCAAAATCAGGGCTTCTTGTAGGTCGCCTAAAATCCAATAAATGATCCCACCGCCGACCAGCAAGAGAAAGATCGGATCTTGAACGGTTTCCCAAGCGAAGGATAAAATACTGCGAGAGCGAGCCGAGGAAAGTTCATTGTAGCCATCCTGTTTGAGCAGAGCGATCGCTTCAAGCTCAGATAAGCCAGCCACGGTATTCAGATCGACGGTCGAAACCATAATTCTGCTTTTTCCTATGAGATATAAAAAACAGATCAATCCACTTGATGTTAAATGCCAAATTTGAGGAAGTCGTGAAGTAACATACACGGTGCAAAAGTTACCGACTGCTAACTCCATCTGTGGTTCGCCCGGTCATCTCAGTAGGATGGATACAGTAGAGCGCCATCACCTCTGCACGACCCCACGCATCAATCCAGGTTCGATTAATCGCGGGCGAAAGCGTTGGATTGTTGGTTTTGACAAATTGCATCACGCGATCAATGTCTTGCCCAAGAGTGATGTGTTCGGCAATACCTGTCACAGTAACGCTGCGCCAATGCTTGAGATTGTGGACATCTTCAACTTGCAAACAGACTTCAGGATTCGCATCCATATACTTGGTCTTCATCCCAACCGTAGTAAAGATGTAGATATTTGGCTCTTCAAAATAATAGCGCATAGGTACAACATAAGGATGTCCTTCAATAGCACAACCTAAGTGCCCATATCCTACTTTATGCAAGAGTTCATGTATCTCTTGTTTGCCCATTTCATCTATATCTAACATGGTCATTCTCCAGAATAAATATTTAATTGATTAATCGAGTTACAAATGTCTTATTAACATTTTTCTGCTTAGTTTTCTCGTTAGCATTCAGGGGAATGTAATCATCAAAAAATATTCATTTTTAAAATCTACATAACCCAATTAAATGAGTTATTTGATAGTTTTTTAAAATGGCAATACTAAAACATGCCGCAAATAACTGCTTTTCACGACTTAGTTCTTTATTTCTAGGGACTTGACCGAATGGCACTAAGTTAATCGCAAAGCCCTGATATAACTTGCTTTTTGAGTGTGGGGAGTGTGGGGAGAGGGGGAAGGGTGGGAAGTGTGGGAGGTGTGGGGAGAAAGAGGAGAAATTGAATAACTGCACATCAATGAACGCTGCATTGCCTCCCACACCCCCCACCCTTCCCTGTCCTCCCACACCTCCCACACCCTGCCCTGACGAGGTTTCAGCTTTTCAAGCGTGCCATTCGGGACTTGACCCAAAATCCGTTGAGCGATCGCAATCGCAGATGATGACTGTTGCACGCAAAACAGGCAATTCAGCTTTGGTGATAGCGATCGCTCTCTAAGTGATTTCTGCGTTCTACTGGAGGGCACTAATTAGGTAGTCAAAGTAAGTGTTAACAACAGTTGCATCTTCCCCAGACAACATTGAGGTAGTGATGTTCTTCATAGCACGGACACTTTCAGCAACGCCATCAATTGGAGTACCGAGGGATTTGTACATTTGGCGAACACCAACGACTCCGATCTCCTCAATTGGCGTTGTATCTCCAGCAGCAACACTGTAAGTGATCAAGCGCAGGTAGTAATCCATATCCCGCAGACAAGTAGCAGTCATCTCTTTGCCGTAAGCATTGCCACCTGGAGAAACAAGGCTTGGACGCTTCTGGAACAGTTCGTTTCCAGCTTCTTTAATAATGCGATCGCGGCTTAGAGTTAAAGCTTGCACAAGGCGTAGACGGCGCTCACCACTGCTAATAAAGTTCTTGATCTGATCCAGTTCTCCAGGACTGAGATAGCGAACCTCGGCATCTGCATTCACAATCATCTTCGTGATAATACTCATTAACAAACTCCTGAAATTAAATTAGGTCTATATGAAACGGTTAAATTATTGACAGCTTGAACCAAAAAAGAGCAGCTTGGACAATTTATCATCCTCAATTGCTTCTCTTTTAGAGATTGAGTACGTGTCTCGATTGAGCTTAAGCTTTTTTTCTAAAACAGCTTTTTATGGCATAGTCAATATTCCAGATTTTATGAAGGTAAAAAATTACTCAGTTGTGTAGATGAAGCATTAATCTTTTTCTACAATAGGGCAAACAATACTTTGTTAAGAGGTTTATTTTCTACACCATGACATAGTGTTGTTTGATTTATCGGGTTATTTGTTTGATTACAATATAAAAATTAAGAAAAATTTCAGAAATGAAGTACTTTTTTTTGTAGAGCAATGAATTTTAAAGAGCGTATTATATCAAAATAATGAGATTTTATGGGATAATTGCTTAGGAAAATTACGTTGACCAAATTAGTGAGAGGAATAGCCAATTTTTTGAGGTTAAAACTTTCGTAAAGACTTTTGTTGCATTTTCGGGCTTTTGATTACAATTTATATCGTAATCAATTAATTCACGCAGTAAATCAAACGGTAGTAAGCAGGTTGGCGCAATTAAAGCTAACTTGCAAGGGCTGTCATTGGTCATTAATAAGGACTTTAGGACTATTTACGTTTCGTAACATAATTTGGTTTATTTCTACCAACTTACTTATTAGAGAAGCAAGGTTATCTATTTAGGATTTAAAAAAATTGGATACTGACATCTATGCCTCAAGTCATCCCCTCATTTTGGAGTCTGCCTGCCGAACAGGTATTAGATCAACTTAAGAGTAGTCCCCAGGGTTTGAGTCGCCAAGAGGCGCAGCAACGGCTCACTCAATATGGTGCAAACAGTCTGAAGCAAAAGCGACAGTCATCCACACTACTCCTGTTGCTGAACCAGTTTAAGAGTCCGATTATTTTGATTTTAATGGCAGCTGCTATTCTCTCCAGTTTTCTTGGAGATGTCATTGATACTATTATTATTCTGACGATCGTACTAATTAGTGGGCTATTAGGATTTTGGCAAGAGCGAGGAGCTAGAGATGCCGTAACGAAGCTACTGGCTTTAGTGCAAGTAAAAGCCACAGTTTTGAGAGATGGTCAATCTCAAGAAATCTCTAATGAGGAGGTGGTTCCAGGTGACATTGTGTTGCTTGCTGCTGGTGATAGTATCCCTGGTGACTGCCTGATTTTAGAGTCGAAGGATCTGTCAGTGAATGAAGCAGCACTGACGGGAGAAACCTATCCTGCTGACAAACTAAGTGGCGTATTGCCGAATGAAGTCGGACTCAGCCAGCGAACAAACACCCTTTATATGGGCACTAACGCAATCAGTGGTACAGCGAAAGCGGTTGTGGTGCAGACTGGAAAGCAGACTGAATTTGGCAAGGTATCAGAACGCCTGAAACTCAGGCCGCCGGAAACCGAATTTGAAAGGGGACTGGGCAAGTTTGGCTATTTTCTCATGGAAGTGACGTTGATTTTGGTTGTTCTAATTTTTGTCGCCAACGTCTACTTGCAACGCCCTGTTCTACAATCTTTTCTATTCTCCCTAGCGCTTGCAGTCGGTCTGACTCCTCAATTGTTGCCCGCGATCGTTAGCGTTAACTTGGCTCGCGGTGCTAAACAAATGGCGAAAAAGCAGGTAATCGTGAAACGACTGTCCGCAATTGAAAATTTTGGCAGCATGAACGTGTTTTGTACAGATAAAACGGGCACGCTGACGGAAGGGGAAGTGAAAATTCACGCTGCGGTTGATGTGGAGGGGAAAGAGAGCGATCGCGTTTTGCTTTACGCCTATTTGAATGCTGCATCTGAATCAGGTTATGTAAATCCTATCGATGCCGCAATTCGTCAGCACAAGCAATTTGACATTTCTGCTTATCAGAAACTAGATGAAGTACCTTATGATTTCAACCGTAAACGCCTCAGCATTCTGTTGAAGAAAGATAATAAGAATCTGATTGTCAGCAAAGGTGCGCTAAAGGCAATTCTTGATGTTTGCTCAACCGTCGAAACTGGTGACGGAAAGACAATTGATATTGCTATACAGCAGGACAAGATTCAACAACGGGCAGAGGAACTTGGTAGTGAAGGGTTTCGGGTCTTAGGGGTGGCTTACCGCAACTACGATCGCAATTCCTTCACCAAAGACGATGAAACAAACATGACGTTTTTGGGTTATCTTGCTCTTTTCGATCCACCAAAAGCAGATATTGCTGATACGCTCAAAGATTTGGGACTACTTGGAGTTACCACAAAAATGATCACGGGCGATAGTCGAGCGGTTGCCATCAGTATCATTGAACAAGTGGGATTACCAAAACCAAAGGTTTTAACTGGTGGCGAATTGCAAGAGCTTTCTGATGAAGCCCTAATGCATCGTGTTGGCAAAATAAATGTCTTTGCTGAGGTTGAGCCAAATCAAAAAGAGCGGATCATCATTGCGCTGAAAAAAACCGGAAATGTAGTTGGTTATCTTGGCGATGGCATTAACGATGCCTCAGCGCTTCATGCTGCCGATGTGGGTATTTCTGTTGAGAGTGCGGTTGACGTAGCCAAAGAAGCCGCAGACATCGTGTTGATGCAAAAAGACCTAAATGTTTTGGTCGAAGGCGTGAAAGAAGGACGGGTAACGTTTGCCAATACGCTCAAATACGTGTTTATGGCAACAAGTGCTAATTTCGGCAATATGTTTAGCATGGCAGGTATTTCTCTGGTTCTACCCTTCTTACCCTTGCTACCCAGCCAAATTTTGCTCACAAACCTGTTGACCGATTTCCCAGAAATGACGATCGCAACCGATCGCGTAGACCGGGAAATGGTCAACAAACCCCGGCGGATGAACATCACATTTATCCGTAACTTTATGGTGGTGTTTGGGCTGCTGAGTTCAGTCTTTGATTACCTCACCTTTGCGGCACTCCTATTGCTGCTGCACGCCAACTCAGCGCAATTTAGAACCGGTTGGTTTATGGAATCAGTGATTTCTGCATCTATGATTGTGCTGGTAATTCGGACAAGGCAATCTATTCTCACGAGCAAGCCAGGAAAGTACTTATTGACGGCAACGATCGCGATCGCTATTGTCACCCTCCTGATTCCTTATACTCCAGTTGCAGGTTTATTAGGGTTCCAACCTTTACCCATTGAATTCCTTTTGGTGCTGGCAGCAATTGTTGGACTTTATATCATCTGTGCAGAAAACGTTAAAAGGATTTTCTATCAACACGTCCAGTCTTAACCAAAGAAAGTGTAGCTGTGGCAGAATCAGCCTATCTGCTTGAGTAGATATAGCCGAGACAATAATTGTCAATCGAAAAATAAAAAACGAGCGCGGAGGGATTTGAACCCCCGACCCACAGAACCGGAATCTGTTGCTCTATCCACTGAGCTACGCGCCCTTAATCTCACCCATTATAGCACGTCTATGATAAAGTTCTCAGCCTAGAAAAACTTGGTTTATTAAGGGACTTCCAAGAAATAAATTATCCAAATAAACGAACCACAGAGACACAGAGAACACAGAGGAATAAGGAGGAGAGAGTTTTTTGAGTATTTCTTTATTTGGAAGTCCCTAAGTTTACAGATAATTAGCTGGGTCTACTGGTGTACCATTCCGACGGACTTCAAAGTGGAGGTGGGGCCCAGTTGAGAAACCTGTGGAACCCACAGCACCGATCGCTTGTCCGCGTTCAACGGCTTGTCCTTCAGAAACATACAACTCGCTGGTATGTCCATAGAGTGTAGTAAGACCATTGCCGTGGTCAATAATTACCGCTCTGCCATAACCACCATACCACCCAGCAAAAATCACTCTGCCTGAATCGGCTGCCCGAATTTTACTACCATAGCTAGCGGCAAAATCTAACCCGGCATGAAAGCGACGATAGCCAAGGATTGGGTGTATCCGCCAGCCGAAGGGACTACTAGTAGAAGCGTCGCTAGGATATGCCATTACACCGGTTCCTCGAACGATCGCAGTCCGGCTGTTGGTTTTTGTTTGTGCCTCTTCTGTTGCTCTGGCTTCTCCTACCTTTCGTTGAATCAAGGCTTCCAGATTTTTGGATTCCCTCTCTAGCTGGTTTTGCGCTGCTTCCAAGGCTAGGCGATCGCTATTGAGGCGTTGAATCAATTCTGATTGTGATTCCGCCTGAGTTTGATAACCGACTTTTTGTGCCAGTAATTGCTCACGAATCAAGGCAATTTCGTTTTTTTGTTGTTCTATGCCCGTTTTTTGTTGATTTATCAGGTTTGCTTGGGCGTTGAGTTTTACCAAAATTTGCTCATCTGCCTGATACACTAACTTCAACTGATGACGACGACTGATAAAATCGCTGATATTTTCACTTTGGAGCAAAACTGCCCAGCCAACAGATGCAGGCGATCGCTGGAGATAACGTAATCGTGCTACTGTTGCTATTTGTCGCTCCTCGTAGGAGCGTTGTGCTACAGCTAAATCAGTTTCCAACTGCTGGAGGCGTTGGGTGGCGAGTTGTAATCGAGATTCGCTCTCTTGAATATAGCTATCTGTAGTTTGCAGATTTTGCTTTAAACCAGTGAGGTGTTTTTGGGCCTCTTGTTGGAGATTTGTTAAGCGATTGCGATCGCTAACCACACTCTGACGCTGCCGATTCATTTGTTGCTGCTGTTGTCGCAGAGTATCAATAGACCCTGCGGAAGTTGCGTGTACTGGAATTAATGGCGAACAAATCCACAAAATACAGCAAAATACAAGACATAAATAGCCAAAAATCAGATTTTTACGTAGAAATCGCGCTCTCATAGCGTGAGCCTAACTAAAACGATGCCTTCAAACACTATGAGGATTATTCCCAAAATTTGATTCACCCACTCCATGTATCAAATTGATCTGCCAAGTTGTAACACAAAGATTCTTGCTATGTCAGCATTGAACAGGTATATGGGGGAGTAAAGTGGATGAACACACGCAAAGCAATTCTCTTAATTACTTTGGTTTTTCCTGGGTTGGCAGTGGTGGGAGTATCGCTTTATTGGTTTAACCTGGATTATGCAGCACTGATCAAAGCTGAAAACTATGTGACTAACCTAGTAGAAGTGGGAAAAGTTAATGATAGGCAGTTAAAGTATGCTTACCATCGCACCTACATTCATCGCATCAATGTATTTGCTGATGGGACTTGGGGATTACTGGGAGGAGTAATCACAGCGCTAGGGATACATGGATTAGTCACGGTTAGGGATTGTCCAAGAAATGAATTAACCGCAGAGGCGCAGAGAACACAGAGTGAGGAGAAATAGAGAAGATTTTGGCGTTAGTTTTGAGATATTTTTTGATTGGGAAGTCCTTTAGAGATAATTGTGTGAAATCTGCTTAATTTTCAATTAACCTAAAACTCATAACTTAGCACGGGCTAAATACCCAGCGATCGCTAACAGGACTTAGGGCTGATGCAAAGGCAAGAAAAAATTTCACAAGTAATAGTGACTGCTGGGCAGATGCGCGATATTGAAGATCGGATCTTTGCAGCAGGAATGCCTGTAGTAGCTTTAATGGAAAAGGTGGCGGGATTAGTTGCCCGTCGGATTCAAGAGATCCCCCCAATTCCTCGTAAAAAGGGGTTGCCCCAAGCGGTGGGATCTCGTGTTGGAATTCTTGTCGGCCCTGGTCATAATGGTGGGGATGCTTTAGTAGTAGCCCGTGAATTACACTTTCGCGGGTATGAGGTTTGGATTTATGCTCCTTTTTCTAAGTTTAAGGAATTAACTTCGCACCACTTGCGGTATGCTCAGAGTCTGGGCATTCCAATTTATCAAACAATTGAGCAACTGCCAGATTCTGATTTGTTGATTGATGGCTTGTTTGGGTATGGTTTAGAAAGAAACCTGACTGATCCTATTGCCTCTGCAATTAATCAGCTAAATAAATTGTCTGTGCCGATTTATAGTATTGATTTACCTTCAGGTTTACATACCGATACTGGCGTTGTATTAGGAACTGCCATTCGCGCCACTCACACTTTTTGCTTGGGTTTATGGAAACTAGCTTTCTTCCAATATCGGGCGCTGGAATATCTTGGCAAAGCTGAGTTAATCGATTTTGATATTCCTTTAGCTGATGTAGAAGCTGTTATCAAAGATGCACCCAGCATTAAACGGATTACACCAACAACAGCACTCGCTACTTTACCCTTACCTCGCCCACCAGTTACCCACAAATATAAAGAAGGACATTTACTCCTGATTTGCGGTTCGCGGCGCTATGCCGGTGGAGCAATTTTAACTGGTTTGGGTGCTAGGGCTAGTGGTGTGGGGATGCTTTCTATTGCTGTACCCGAATCGCTAAAATCTCTTTTGGTGTCGCACTTGCCAGAAGCGCTAATCGTCGGTTGTCCAGAGACGGAAAGTGGAGCGATCGCTCAATTGCAATTACCCGAAAAAACCGATCTGACTTCCTTTAATGCGATCGCTTGTGGCCCCGGTTTAACACGAGATGCTGCTCCCATTGTGCAAGAGGTGATAGAAAGCGAACGCCCTTTGATTCTCGATGCCGATGGTTTAAATATTTTGGCACAAATGGGAGCGATCGCCACTTTAAAAAAACGTCTTGCTATAACCGTACTCACACCCCATACTGGCGAATTCCAGCGATTGTTTCCTGATGTCGCCGATGCTAAACATGACACAGTGAAAGCAGCACAGGAAGCAGCCTTACAAAGTGGGGCGGTGGTGTTGTTGAAAGGGGCGAGAACTGCGATCGCAAACCCTCAAGGTGGCATTTGGATGATTACTGAAAGCACACCCGCTCTGGCACGTGGAGGTAGTGGTGACGTATTAACTGGGCTACTAGGTGGATTGTTGGCACAAGCCGCAACTAAACAGATTTCTGTAGAAGATATTGTGGCAACTGCCGCTTGGTGGCATTCACAAGCTGGGATTTTAGCAGCCCAAGAGCGGACTGAATTGGGTGTAGATGCGTTTACATTGACACAATATTTACTAAAAGTTCTCAGTTTAGCTACCATACCTTAGCCAAAATAAGATGTTGGGATAAGGTAATAGGTGATAGGTGATAGGTGATAGGTGATAGGTGATAGGCAAATATGGTTTTCGAGTACACTAACGCATTTGTCACTATAGGATCGGTTAATTTTGATAAATTAGTAGATTTTTATACTAATTTTCTGGAGCAAAAAGCAGTTAGTTTGATTCCGAATGTCTATGCTGAGTTTAATTTGGTTGGTATGCGATTAGGTATTTTTAAACCCAAGAAGACAAACGAATCGGAATTTGAAGCGATGTCTAACGACAGCTCACTTTGTGTCTACGCCAAAAATAAGATAAGTTTGTGTTTAGAAGTGAGTAACTTAGAAGATGCGATCGCTCACCTAACAGCTTTAGGCTATCCTCCACCAGGAAATGTTTCCACTGCTTCCCACGGCAGAGAAATTTATGCCTATGACCCTGATGGCAATCGTCTGATTTTGCATCAAGCTGCTACAACAGAGAGTCATTAGTTATTAGTCATTGGTTTTGGACAAATGACAAATGACTAATGACAAAGGACAAATAACAAAGGACAAATAAAAAAATGGCTATAACTCAAAACTATAGATTAAACGTAATTCAATGGTATCCAGGTCACATTGCGAAAGCGGAAAAGAAGCTCAAAGAACAGCTTAAGCGCGTAGATGTGGTATTTGAGGTACGAGATGCCCGAATTCCCTTAGCGACTCATCATCCCCAAATAGGTGAGTGGGTAGAGGGTAAGACACGGGTATTGATACTTAACCGAGTAGATATGATTACGCCGCAAATGCGATCGCTGTGGATAGATTGGTTTAAACGTCAAGGGGAAGTCCCTTATTTTACCAACGCTCAACATGGTAAAGGTATAGCAGAAGTGGCGCGGGCAGCGCAAGCGGCCGGAGTAGAACTCAATCAAAGAAGAAGCGATCGCGGAATGTTACCTCGTCCAGTCCGGGCTGTGGTAATTGGTTTTCCCAATGTTGGTAAATCAGCTTTAATTAACCGCCTTTTAGGACGGCGAGTAGTGGAAAGTGCAGCCCGTCCTGGGGTAACTCGCCAATTGCGCTGGGTGCGAATTTCTGAACATTTGGAATTGTTAGATGCTCCTGGTGTCATCCCTCTAAGGTTAGAAGACCAAGACGCAGCATTGAAATTAGCCATTTGTGATGATATCGGCGAAGCATCTTACGATAATCAGCTAGTAGCAGCAGCCTTAGTGGATTTATTCAACTACTTGGAAGCTGTAACTACAGATTTGTTACCGAGAAAACCATTACAGTCCCGCTACCAACTCGATTCGACCTCAGACACCGGGGATACTTATCTACATGCTTTAGCAGAGCATCGTTACAAAGGTGATGTAGAGCGTGCTGCAAGGCAACTTTTAACAGATTTTCGTAAGGGGTTATTAGGTGAAATGAGTTTAGAATTGCCACCCAACTAGATTACAACGATTTTTAGCCCATTTTTGAGTAGCAGTTAAAAATCTGGACATTCAGCCTTGGTGACATCTGGGTGACAGTAGTACCGCAAAACTGTTTGGACGTTATCGCCGATCCAGTAGGCTACCTTTTCCGGCGATGCCCCAAATGCGATCGCGCAAGTAGCGAAGGTATGCCGAGTGCTATAAGCCTTTAGGTAGGGAACAACTTTCAGAAGATCAAAACAGGACAGAGCCACCGCCAAGCAAATATAGCTACGCCAAGCTGCGCGAACAGAAATCAAACCGGACTCTTATACCATTAAATAACAGTTGACAAATGACTTTTAACAAATGGCTTTATCTAACGAATTATGGGCAGCAAATCAAGACTTAGCCCAAGCTTGCCTAGAGCATCCTTTCGTTCAAGGCATTGGCAATGGTATTCTTGAGCAGGTAAAATTTGCCTACTACGTGGGGCAAGATGTTTTTTTCTTAGAAGCTTTTGCGCGGACGTACAGTATCGCCGCAGCTAAAGCACCAGACTGGTTAGGTTTTACCACATTTCATAACTTAGCGAGTTCAGTTTTAGAAGAACTACGGCTGCATAGTAGCTATGCTTCCCAGTGGGGAGTGAATTTACATTCTGTGGAAGCTGGCTATGCTACCCGCCGCTATACTGATTTTTTGTTAGCAACTGCTTGGGGTGGAGATGTGGGTTTGACTGCTGCGGCGATGTCTCCTTGTATGCGTTTGTATGGTTTCTTGGGAAAACAGTTGGCTCTTCATGGTATTCCTAATCATCAATATGCAGACTGGATTCGTACTTACAGTAGCATAGACTTTCAATCACTAATAAAACAATTAGAAACTTTAGTTGAGAATTATGCTACTAACAATGCTGTAGTGAATTCAACCTACCGTTATGCGATGTTTTGTGAGCATGAATTTTTTCAAGCTGCGTGGATTTCTGCTAATAAATAAGTAATTATATAGGACTCATATTTGATTTTTGAAAAAACTCCGTATAACTCAAAAAGAGTATAAGAGGATGTTTTAAAAGTCCTCTTCTCGGTAGTGAAAAGTTCTAGATCCCCCTAAATCCCCCTTAAAAAGACGTGTGTTCGACAAGTCTTATTTGACCTCTCCCCCAGCCCCTCTCCGACGCGGAGAGGGGAGCAAAAAGCGGAATTTTTCTTGCTCCACCCTTTCCGTTTCGGAGAGGGAGGCTGGGAGGGAGAGGTTCATTGAACTCACGTTAAAAAGGGGAACTTTGATTCCGATTCCCCCCTTTTTAAGGGGGCTTAGTAGGGGGGATCAATAAGTACCTAACATCACAGCCAACCACTTTTCAAACATCCTCTAAGGGAACTCCAATCAATAATTGAATATTTTTTTATTCCCCAAGCATTATTAGAGAATAAGCAGCCTATAGTGCAATACAGTACTTGTAGAGACGGCGATTTATCGCGTCTCAAAACCCACGATTTTGTACAAATAGCGCTTAACCCAAGCGTATTGGTCTATAGCGCTTTAACCTACGTAACTAGGATTGACGTATGTGTGTAGCCCGCACTTCTCTACGAGACGCTGCGCGTAGCTTGCTTCCACGTTCGCGTAGTGTCCCGTAGGGAAGTAACCCGCCGCAGGCATTGCTCTTTGGGAAAAAACTTTTTGGTTTACCGATCCTAGCCATTTTTCTAGGATGAGTTCTCCCCATTTTTCCGATGTCATCTGTGTTGAGAAAAGGACACGATATGAATATCTAAGAATGTTTTTGGAAAAATCTTATGTCTTCATTAATGGCTTTGTCCAACAGTTTAGCTGACACGGTAGAACAAGCTGGAATTGCTGTAGTTGCTGTGAATGGGGGTACTCGTGTTTCCCCAAGTGGCATTCACTGGCGTAATGGCATCATTGTTACCTCTGATGAGTCTCTCCAGCGCTATGACGACATCATCATCACTCTATCAAATGGTAGTACTGTACCAGTAACACTTGTTGGGCATGACTCTAGCACCGATATAGCTGTTTTTAAGCTAGAAAATCTAGAAATTCCTGTGGCAAAAGTTGGCGATGCCAAAACGCTCAAAGTTGGTCATCTGGTGTTAGGACTGGCAAGAGGTAGCGAAGGTGACTTAAGGGCGGCGATGGGTGCGGTGAGTGTAGTTAGCGGTGCATGGCGCAGTATGAATGGCGGAAATATTGACCAATTTATCCGCCCAGACATCACCCTTTTTTCTGGTTTTGCAGGTGGGCCGCTCGTAGATGCTGCTGGTTTTGTGGTAGGTATGAATACATCGGGGCGGCGTGGTACTGCTCTGACTATTCCCAGTGCTACAGTTGATCGCGTGGTTGACCAATTGGTAGCAAAAGGACGCATTTCAAAAGGCTACTTGGGTGTAGGAATGCAACCTGTACGTTTACCAAATAACCTGAAAACTGCTCTCAATTTAACTTCTGCAACTGGGGTAATTGTCGTTAATGTTGAGTCTTCTGGGCCTGCTGATAATGCAGGTATGTTGCTTGGCGATGTTTTAGTAACGTTCGATGGCGTAACTGTGGGCGATACAGGTGATGTTTTGGCGTTGCTCAATAGTAGCGATCGCATTGGTAAAACCGTCAACCTGCAAGTTGTCCGGGGTGGAGTGTTAATTGAGTTAGCGATCGCAGTTGGCGAACGACCTAATAAGGAGGAATAAGTGTGAGCAGGGGCATCCGTGAGAGGTTAGAACAAAGTGTTTTTTGTCAATCAGTTAAAATACTCAAAAAATCTTAAACAAGAATGATAATCGTGTTGAGGGTAGGGGAGGAGGTGAGCGACGCTCACCTCCTCCCCACCTATATTTGATTATCATTATCTTTAAAATGTTTAACTGCTTTTATAGGAGATGAAAAAGTATTGTAACGACGTAAAAAGTGGGCAGCATTGTTAGGTAAATTCAATTATCAAATGAGGGAATGAAAAGTTTGGTCTACCATTATGCCCAAGCGACAAAAACAAAACTCTGACCACGCGCACAAACATAATACTCCTACTATAGATAATGAGGCGATTTCTCAACACTTAGAAGCTTTATTAACACCAGCAGTTTTTGCTCAACAAAAATATTACAAGCAATTAGGATTACGAGATAGAATTCTGAATTTATCCTTAATGGTGGCAGCAGTATTAACACTGTTGTGGCGACAAGTTCCTGGCATTCAAGAGTTGAATCGTCTGTTAGCACGAGAAGGTTTATTATGGTGTCCTGTTACTAAAGTTGCCCAACAATCTCTTTCTGAAAGATTTTTAGTATTTCCATCTGAATTATTTGAGCGAGTATTTAAAGATCTGCTCCCTCAATTGCAATTTAATTGGCAGCAACGGCTCAGGCGCCACTACCAGATAGTGTTAAGTTTACACTGCGTAATTTTGAACGAATTTGGATTGCTGATGGGTCAACTCTAGAAGCTTTATTTCGGAAGTTAAAAAGCCTGGAAGACTTGAAAGCAGGGCAACTAGCAGGTAAGATTTGTACAATTATTGATTTGGTAACTCGCTTACCTGTCGAAGTTTGGTTTCACACTAATCCCGCAGCATCAGACACTAATTTTGAAGCGGCATTACTAAATTTACTGCCTGCTAAAACTCTGATTTTACTTGACAGAGGTTTTTATCATTTTCAATTTTTGCAACAACTTATTAACCAAGAAGTTCATTTTGTTACACGTTTAAAAGTTAAAGCATCTATTAAATACTTAAAGATTTTTAGCTATGACCATTCGCTTAAAGACCGATTAATTCAACTTGGTACTATTCGTCGTGGCGCACCAGTACTGACTTTACGTCTAATTGAAATAAAAGTCGGTAAAACTAGCTATTCTTACATTACTTCTGTCCTAGACCCGCAAATATTACCTCCCTACGTTGTTGCTGACTTATATCGGAAAAGATGGAGGATTGAAGAAGCTTTCTATGTGGTCAAACGTTTATTGGGACTTTCGTATTTATGGACTGGTTCTATTAATGGTGTGAAGTTACAAGTGTGGGCAACTTGGCTCTTTTATGCAGTATTGGTTGACTTGGGAGATGCGGTTGCAGACGAATTATCTCTGCCATTTGACCGCATTTCTTTAGAGATGATTTTTCGTGGTTTATATCATTTTAGCGTCGCCTATGACAAAGGTAAGGCGGATGACCCAATTCAGTACTTCGCTGCCAAAGAAAATCAAGATTTAGGAGTAGTTAAAGCCCTGCGAAAACCAGTCTCCAAGCTGGATTTATCGCCTTTTCCCGCACCCTCTTGACAAAAGTGCAATCACTCTAACCTCTCACTGATGGAGCAGGGGAGGCAGGGGAGCAGGGGAGCAGGGGAGCAGGGGGGAAGAATCCGATCGTCATCTAAAAATTGGATCATTTAATTTCTGGAAATCCCTTAACTAGCTCTGTCAAGAAGATTTATCTAGATTTTCTATTCATTCAAGCCTCTAAACTCGGAACTTCGACCTTTTTACTCGAACGTTGAGCTTCTGAACTCGGAACTTCAACCTTTTTGCTCGGACGTTGAGCCTTTGAACTCGGAACTTCAACCTTTTTGCTCGAACGTTGAGCCTCTGAACTCGGAACTTTGACCTTTTTACTCGAATGTTGAGCCTCTGAACTCGGAACTTCAACCTTTTTACTCGAACGTTGAGCCTCTGAACTCGGAACTTCGACCTTTTTGCTCGAACGTTGAGCTTCTAAACTCGGAACTGTCAAAATTTGCTTTCCAAAGTTGGGTTGACTGATATCTTGCAGCATTCTCAATTATCCCAACTCGACTAAAAACTATTGTCAGCCAACAGATTCTACTTTGACATGGGGAAAAATTGTATAACATGGCAAACACAACATTAACTAATATTGCTGCTGAATTGACAGAGGTAGCTACTAAACTACGCCTACGCACTGTCAAAGTGAAAAGTGGTTCTCTAGGAATCGGTTCCGGTGTAATTTGGCAATCTGACGGGCTAATTATCACTAATGCTCATGTGGCAACCAGCAACCGTGCAACTGTGGAATTGGCAGATGGAAGAGTATTTGATGCGGTGCGTACACAGTTTGATCCACAGCAGGATTTAGCAGCGCTGAAAATTGTCGCCACTGATTTAACTGCTGCAAGCATAGGCAATTCTGAGGCGCTACGAGTAGGTGAATTAGTCTTGGCGGTGGGTAATCCCTTTGCTGACAGTGGTGCTGTGACAACTGGAATTATCTATGCAAATAATTCGCGGGCTGTTATGGCTGATTTGCAACTATATCCTGGAAACTCTGGGGGGCCACTTGCTAACTGTCTCGGTCAAGTCGTGGGAATTAACACCATGATTGTTAATGGTTTGGCTGTGGCAGTTCCCAGCAACACCGTTGAGCGTTTTTTACAGGGAAATAGTCGTCTGCAACTGGGAGTCACGCTGCAACCTGTGCTTTTAGCTAGGCGTAGCTTGGGTTTATTGGTGTTGTCAATTTTACCTAGTAGTGCAGCAGAAATTGCTGGTGTACAAATCGGCGATATTTTAATTGGAGTTTCGGGACGATTATTCACTAGCGTGAATGATTTAACTAAATATCTCCATGACAGTAAAGGATCTGTGCCCCTACAACTCCTACGCGGTGGGCAGCAATTAGTGATTTATGTTGCAGTGCAGTCTGGAAAAACTGCTGTGGAGGCGACGTGATTCGGGTAATGGTAGTTGCCACTTCCCCTGTTGTGCGGGCAGGGTTATCAGCTGTGGTGACTACCAATCCTCGGCTGACGGTTGTGGGGAGTGCATCCGATTTGGATGAATTGGCAAGGGAAGTTGGGCAATTACAACCAGATGTGGTGCTGGTAGATTTGAGTAGTAACCTTCAACAATCGGTGTGGGAAAAATTACTGCTTATTCAAGAACAGCAATACCCATTAGGAACGATCGCCATTATTGAGGAACTCGACAGCATCGACTTAGAGACGGCGTTACGTTCTGGTATCCGGGGGATATTACCCAGCACTAGCACAGAGTTAGAAATTGTCGCTGCTGTAGAGGCGATCGCTTTTGGTTTAGTGGTGCTGCACCCGGATGCTATAGAATTACTGTCTATTCGAGAAAAAGTGGTGGCAAATCCTGTACAAACATTGACACCACGCGAGATAGAAGTTTTAGGTATGCTTGGTTCAGGGTTGGGGAATAAAGCAATCGCTAAACGGTTGCAGATTTCTGAGCATACCGTCAAATTTCATCTCTCATCTATTTTTCAAAAGCTCAGTGTCTCCAGCCGTACTGAGGCTGTTGCTGTGGGTGTGCGACTGGGTTTGATTATGCTGTGATTACAATACTTGTAGGTTAAAGGGAAAAGGAGTGGAAGGCTTGATATATAAAGTTTTTTCCTCTTTAACATGAGTCCCTTTCCCCCAAAACCTGACAAGTATTGTAACCCCACCCCTAAAAAGTGATATTAGGGATTTACGCCTGCCATTTGGTACATGATACGTGGCAATTTTTTGTAACAAACTTATGTAAAGCTGTAAAAAGAAAATGCCTTGTTAAATAAACAGTATCTATGAACATACGTAAAGTCTCTACTACTCCCTTAAGCGACCAAAAGCCCGGTACTTCTGGGCTGCGGAAATCAGTTAAGGTTTTTCAGCAGCCCCACTACCTGGAAAATTTTATCCAATCCATCTTCGATTCTGTGGGGGACTTGCACTCTCAAACTTTAGTCTTGGGTGGTGATGGTCGTTATTACAATCGCCAAGCTATTCAAATCATTTTGAAAATGGCTGCGGCCAATGGTATCGGGCGGATTAAAGTTGGTCAATGGGGAATTTTGTCTACTCCTGCGACTTCCGCGATTATTCGCAAGTATCAGGCTATTGGTGGCATCATCTTGTCTGCTAGCCATAATCCGGGCGGGCCAAATGGTGACTTTGGGGTGAAATATAATATTAGCAATGGTGGCCCAGCACCGGAAAAGGTGACAGAGGCGATTTACGATCGCAGTAAAGTCATTGATAGCTACCAAATTCTGGAAGCACCAGATGTAGATTTAGAAACTTTAGGTGAGTCACATTTGGGAGAGACGGTAGTTGAGGTGATTGACTCCGTACAGGATTATCAAGAGTTAATGGAGTCTCTGTTTGATTTTGAGCGGATTCAGCAACTATTGACAAGAGGAAATTTTCGGTTCAGCATTGATGCCTTACACGCCGTAGCTGGCCCTTATGCCCATGCCATTTTTGAGCAACGTTTGGGCGCACCAGTGGGAACTGTGCAAAATGGTACACCCCTGGAAGACTTTGGGGGCGGACATCCTGACCCAAATCTTGTTTATGCTCATGATTTGGTAGATATTTTGTACGGAGAGAATGCGCCAGATTTTGGAGCAGCTTTTGATGGAGATGGCGATCGCAATATGATCTTAGGGCGTAAGTTCTTTGTCACCCCTAGCGATAGTCTTGCAGTGTTAGCCGCAAACGCCAAGCTAGTCCCTGGTTATAGTGAGGGTTTAGCCGGGGTAGCGCGATCGATGCCTACTAGCCAAGCAGTAGATCGAGTTGCTGCTCAGATTGGGATTAAATCTTACGAAACACCCACTGGTTGGAAGTTTTTCGGCAATCTCTTAGACGCGGGTAAAGCAACTCTCTGCGGTGAAGAAAGTTTTGGTACCGGTTCTAACCATATCCGCGAAAAAGATGGGCTATGGGCTGTGCTGTTTTGGCTGAATATCCTCGCAGTCCGGCAACAATCTGTTGAGCAGATTGTACGGGAACACTGGCAGACTTATGGACGCAATTATTACTCCCGCCATGACTATGAAGAGATACAGACAGAGCAAGGCAACACTTTAATAGAAAGACTGCGTTCTTTATTGCCAAATCTTAAAGGCAAGCAATTCGGTAACTATCAAGTTGAATACAGTGATGACTTTAGTTATACCGACCCTGTTGATGGCAGCATTAGCGAGCAACAAGGTGTTCGCATTGGCTTTACCGATGGCTCCCGTATTGTAGTGCGACTTTCTGGTACGGGGACTCAAGGTGCAACCCTAAGAGTTTATCTAGAAAGCTACGAGCCAGATCCCGCCAAACATGACCTCGATCCACAGCAAGCACTTGCTTCTTTAATCACTATTATCCAAGATATCGCCCAGATCCGCGAACTGACAGGACGGGAACAGCCAACTGTAATTACCTAGTACTTTGCTCCCGCTAATTTTGAGGTTTGTAGTAAGGACTAAAGTTCTTACTACGAACTTGCTTACCATTGCCATTAATTGGTGAAGCCCCAATATTTTGCCAAGTCTATGAGCAATATATCCTACTCTCTAGATAAGGGATTGTACCAATCATCCATTGGCGAGAGCAGTTTATCTGACTCAGGTGGACCCCATGTATTTGGCTCATACTCGTAAATGGGTGTGACGTTATCGAGAATTGGCTGAACAATCCGCCATTCCTCTTCAACCGTATCTTCCCGTACAAACAAGGTAGGATCGCCCCGCATGGCATCACCCAATAGACGCTCATAGGGTTCCATCTCGTCGCCACCTCCGTAAAAGGCCAGGAGTTCAACCGCAGAACCGCTCATATCTTCTCCAGGGATTTTAGTGCGAGCGCCCAATCCCACAATTACCTCTGGATCTAGTAAAAAACGAACATAATTAGCGTTTTCTTTTCTTTCCTCCTGGAACACATTCAAAGGTGGACACTTGAGCTTGACCATCACCTCAGTAGTTTTAACAGGTAATTTTTTCCCAGCCCGGATGTAGATGGGAACTCCTGACCACCGCCACGTATTAATAAATAACCGCACGGCAACAAACGTTTCTACTTGAGAGTCAGCAGAAACACCTTCTTCGTTGCGGTAATCAGAAAATTGACCGCGAATAATATCATCGGGTTGCAGTGAAGGTATAGCTTTGAGAATACGTTCTTTTTCATCTCGAATGGAATCGGCCGCCGTACTAGCGGGAGCATCCATGCACACTGAAGCCAATACTTGCAGCATGTGGTTTTCCACCACATCCCGAATTGCACCAGTCTCTTCATAGAAGCGTCCCCTTCCTTGAATGCCAAAGTCCTCTGCCATCACAATCTGGATGCTTTCAACATAGTTGCGATTCCAGATAGGTTCAAGAAAAGAGTTGCCAAACCGAAAATAGAGTAAATTCAGCAGTGGTTCTTTGCCCAGGTAATGATCGATGCGATAGATGGATGATTCGGGAAAAACCGATGCCAGAATTTGATTTAACTCACGTGCCGATTTCAAATCCCGTCCAAATGGTTTTTCAATTACCACCCGCGCATTTTTAGCACAGCCTGATTTACCCAATCCTGATACTACTTGTGCAAACAGGCTCGGTGGAATTGCCAAATAGTAGAGGGGATGAGTGGCATCACCAAGGGCTTGACGTAATTTTTCGTAAGTTTCTGGTTTGTTGTAGTCACCAGCAACGTACTGGAGTTGACCAGAAAGTTTCTCAAATGCGGCTTGATCTATACCACCATTATGTTCTAGGCTATCACGTGCCCTTTCCCTAAGTTGATCCGTTGTCCAAGGTCGTCCGGCAACCCCAATTACTGGGACATTAAGATTGCCCCGCCGTACCATTGCCTGAAGGCTGGGGAAGATTTTCTTGTAGGCCAAGTCACCTGTTGCCCCAAAAAATACCAGTGCGTCTGAATCAGGAGTTTCCATGACTAACCTCTCTAAGAATTAGCTTTTTAAAGTTGTGACTTCTGAATTCTTGCTTGTGGATTCTTTTGCAATTGGTATCAGAAAGCGCGACACTGATCAGAATTATACTCAGGGATTTCCGAAAAATAAATCATACCAATTTGGGATTTTAAATTAAAAATCCTTGCAAATTCTTAAAAATCTTAAAAATAACACTCCGGTAGATATAGGAATCCGGTTTGATTACTGAAATCATTTGCGTAGGTAGGCAATAGGCAAGAGGATTTCAGAAGACTACGCTCCACCTAAACGAAGCGATCGCTCTTTGAGGAAAAACTTTTTGGTTTACTGTTTTTTAGTTAATGTGTCAGTTTAATTATTGTCCACTCAGTAAATACAACAGGCTTTGGGCTAAAATTACGTTTTAGTGTGTGTAATTATCCAAATATCCTTATTTTAGATAACATTGCTGTTGTCTAAAAATTAGAGATATGAGGATTAGCGATCGCACTGAAATTTGATTGTTCACCAATCGTAAGATTTTTAGAGGGTACTACCATGCAATATCTGCTAAAACGCGCATTCCTACCTGGCTTGATGGCTGCTACTTTAGCTGGTACTAGCTTAATCCCGATTCAACCTGCTTCTGCTGATGACCGAGTTATTAATAATGCAGCCATTGGAGCCGGGGCAGGTGTATTAAGTGGAGTTGTAACAAATTGTGGTTCCGTATTAGACAATGCTTTTAAAGGTGCTGCTGCTGGTGCTGCTGTTAATGCTGCCAATGGTGCAAGAAGCAACAGAGCCAGAAGAAGAAACGGACGTTTACCTGTTCAAGATATCGGTGTAGGTGCTGGTGCTGGTGTATTGGCAGGTGCAATTTCTGGTGGTTGTAGAACTACCTGGAAAAATGGTGTCAATGGTGCTGCTGCTGGTGCTGCGGTTAATTTATTAGATAGAAGACCCAGAAGAAGATAAGAAGATCAGCAACAACCAGAAGATTAATGAGAGTTCGTTTCCTCCATGTCCTGTTCTCCCTATGGAGGAAATTGGTCAGAGGGCTGTTGTTGTATTTCACCCGCAATTCATATCACATCTCACCCGGAGGGGAGTGTGATATGAATTGCGGTTTCAGCTAAATATTCAAGCGACCCTGGAGTAAACATTAGATACGTTTGCCCTACTACGGATAGAGAGATCGCTGCTACTGTTTTTGATTCTTTCTGATAGGCGCAGAAACTGACCCCGTTTTTAATTGGAGTAGGCGCTGAGTCAGGTCGGATTGAGTCAGCAAATGTAATATGGCTGGAGTACAACAAGGACAAAACAATGGTTCAAGGGGAAGCATGACTATTACTGTCTCAGATTTGTATATTGAGTTAGGCATTCATGGTGTATGTACTAACGACACCAGTATATGTGACGAACTAATTTAAGGGACTCTTATCAATCTTCTCGTTTTTCATGATGAGTTTAACGATTAGAAAAACTCACTTCCGGTGCGATCGTTTGTACCACAACCGCTATCACAGGCGTTCTGGGTACTATTCAATTCAGAGGTGAATGGCACTAAGTTAATCGCAAAGCCCTGATATAACTTGCTTTTTGAGTGTGGAGAGTGTGGGAAGGGTGGGGAGTATCGGAGGTGTGGGGAGGGTGGGGAGAAAGAGGAGAAATTGAATAACTGCACATCAATGAACGCTGCATTGCCTCCCACACCCCCCACACCTCCCACCCTTCCCTGTCCTCCCACCCCTCCCACCCCTCCCACACCCTGCCAGCAAGGAGGTTTCAGCTTTTCTTAGTGCCATTCAATTCAGAAGTAGTAGTTGCACCGACTGCCATTACTTGAGACCATTCACTGACGCGGTTGTTATCTAAGACGGCTCGCACTCGATAACCAAGCTGAATTTTATGCATTAGCAAGATCAAATCACGGTTGAGTAATCCTTGTGATTTTTCGTTTTCATTAGATGCAGCTTGTATACGAAAGCAGCGATCGCTTTGTCGTTTTAATTTGGGAGACTTGCCTTCCATCAGTACCGTTTGCAGTTCGTATGCTTCAGCTTCAGGATATGCTTCCCAGCAAAGTTGCCAGTAAGTCGACCAGCGAATTAACTGGGCTGGTAATTCCTCGACTTCATCCGACAATGTAGACACAAGTCGGGTGACTGAAGGTTGTACCACTTGAGGCTGACTGGAGGTGATATCAGCAGTTACAGGGTTTATAAATCCTGGTTGCCCAACCTTCTGTGCAGCTATAGATGAACCATCATCAACAATTAGTATCAGCCCGAATATCAAAGTTAACAGCAGCATCAATCGTAGGCATTGTAATTGCACTAACGACAAGATTTTCAGATTCATAATTATGCAAAAGTTAATTGCTTAGGCACAAGCTAAGAAAAAAGATACCAGCCGTCATAAAAGAGATCCACGCTACACAACGAGCAGCTAAGAACACGGCTGGTATAGGAGTGAAAGCAATCTCCCCTTACCACTCCACAGGTAGAATAATGCTGCCGTTGTCGGCATAGATTGTTCGAGAACGGATCTCTGTTCTGGGAGCTAATGTAGAATTGAAGACTGCGCTTCTTTGCCCAAGTGCTGAGTCGTTGCCGATCCTGCCCAAACATTAGATCAGTGGTTGACTGCACAATCGATTGATCTTTTTGCCTGCAAGTTGTTCGTCAGCAATCCTATGGAATGTATACTGCTGACCCGCAGGCAATTGGAGTTGGTTTCTTTGCTTTCTGGCGATCGCCTACGGCGGGCGCTTGCGCCATCGCAGTCTGCGAATTCAAGGGTGGAGTGGATGGCGTAAATCATCTGTTGATTGCCGTGTTTGGCAGACATTAAATCTTTTGTTACTCAACGGTCAATACGGTGTAACCCCTGTAACCCACAGCGTACACCTGATCTAAGCCCCAGCGATAGCCGTTTCTACGTCTAAAGATACAAGTTTATTTAATTTTGAGAGATTGATCAGAGATTAATGAGATATTAAGTTGAAAAACTAATTCAGATAGAAACTTATGACAACCGAGCAAGAGCTTCAATCTCTTTTTAATACCTTAGATAGCGATCAAGACGGTAAAGTATCCATTAATGATCTTTTTTTAAGTCCTGGCTTAAGTGCAATCGTCTCATCCGAAACAAATACCACTAGTCCCCAGGAATTACTAGTAAATTATGATTCAGACGAAGACGGTAGTATTACCTTTGAAGAGTTAAAGGAAGCAGTTGAGAAAGCACATAATTTAACCTAGCAACCTAATTCCTAACACCCAATACCCAAAAATCCTGAAGCTGAAATTGCAGCAAGGTTTGCACAGCGCTGGTCAGTTCTACCAACAGCTAGTCTCCACAATAGGCTCGGCTGTTGGCATTGCTGATGGTGAGCCTTACTGGAACGCATACCTGGGGTAGTGGCTCCTTTGGGTTAACTTTGGGAGCAGGTGTACGTCTGTGGTGTGCGATTGGCTCTTTGCTGTGTAGGTCAAAGTAGTTCACTGTTCCATCAAAACTGTTACTGTGAGTCGGTTATTGTACAGTTTCCTCTTTTGGAAGCAAATAATCTCTATTGCCTTGCCCTTGAAAAAGACAATTTTGTGTTCGTTATCTTGTCCGTCGCTTAAAGTAACGGGAGCAAGGTTTGTTTTAGCCCAAGATTGAACCTGAACCAACTTCCCACTGATGTTTGAGCAATTCTTGGTAAGTCTTTTCCCTTATCATCATCTGCTGATACAGCATCAGCAAAAACTCTTGAGCTTGTTCACGGGACATCTGCTGCACTTGATCAGAGAAAGTTCTAAGGCTAAATTCTTGTTCTAAAGATAATTCAATGGGTTGATTCATCGCTTTTATTACCTACTCTTTTATTTGAGTTTGCTTATGTAAGCAAATATTGCTTTATATAAATAAATATTACGATGGCTTTACAAAAATCAAAGGGGTGTAAACCGTACCGGCGTAGGCTAGAAATGCCGTATCTGCTGCTGAAAACCTTTATATCACTCCATTGTGGCAACCCAAGTAAAACCTAAGTTCTAAATTTTCTCACTTTGAGGTTTTAAAAGTATTTTTAGCCTCTGCTTGCGGCTGGCGATCGCCTACGGCGGGCGCTTGCGCCATCGCTGTTGGAGAAGATGGGCAATACTTTGGGCAAGAGTGGTGAGTGTCGCAGCGTGATGCTGAAGTTTGAGAATGTGAATATGACAAATTTGCTCAACTGGTTACAGATGCGCCACAGTGGAATGAATGGATGGATGGCGTGAGAAAGGGGCGATGAAAGATCGTCCAGAGTTGTATGAGTTCGTTCAAAACATTCAGTATCTTTGGATCTGTGACTAAATTTGGTTCCATATTCTTTGACACAACATCACAGTCAATACCCCCTAATATTAGATGGGCGGCTCAAAGTCGTTTGAACTTTTTCTGGAGAAATTTCAATGACCATTTCAATGTACCAAGCTTTAATACCCGTGTCTATTCGCACACTGAATAACCTTACAAACATTCTTGAAAAAGGTGCTGCTTATGCTGAAACTAAAAAAATAGATCCTTCTGTGTTGATTAATAGTCGTCTATCCCCAGATATGTTTCCATTATCAAAACAAGTGCAAATTGCCTCTGACATAGTAAATAGAGGTGCCGCACGGCTAGCTCTTATAGAACCACCTAAATTCGAGGACAATGAAACTACATTTCCTCAACTTATTGACCGCATTCAAAAAACTATCTCTCATTTAAATACGTTTAAACCTGAACAAATTGACGGTTCAGAAGAAAGAGAAATTACCCTACAAATGCGTGACAATACTCTCTCTTTTGAAGGAATGCCATATCTGTTCTATTTTGTTTTACCAAATCTTTATTTCCATGTCACAACAGCATATAACATTCTCAGACACTGCGGTGTCGAACTTGGCAAACAGGACTTCCTTGGTCAGCCTTAATTAGAGCAATATCTAACGCAATTTTTTCGAGAATTTCCGATCTTGCTTGGGTTAGTAAAAAATAGACTTCTTGACTTCTTGGCATTGTGGGTAAAAGTTTTTTCTTCAACATTTCCCTTCTCTCTTTCTCGATAATTACACTGGCTTGAATCTCGCCGATTAATTAGTAAAATCTAATACTATAGGATTAGCCCTTTCAAGGTGTGTTAATGTTCTGTGTTTTCTGGCCTAAAATCTTAGCAGTTGAGACATGGGGTTTGTTCTTAATATAAGTTCGTTTTGGTTGAGCAATCTTTGGGCCTCTTGGATGGCGGCGAAAAGCTCTCAGCTTGGACAATTGATTGCTCCTTGAGGACAATGACCTTGTAAAGCTTGTAAAATATTTTGAGATGCTTCTATAGCAATGTCATATCGTAAATCATCCACCGCAGATCCTAAATGGGGAGTAAAAAAAGTTTGGTCTTGTTTCTCTAACAGAGATGGAGGAATTTTCGACGGGCGATCGCTACGCGCCCAATCTTCTAGTTCAAACACATCAGCTGCATAACCCGCTAAATATCCAGAGCCTAAAGCATCGCTCACCGCTTGTTCATCAACTACTGAGCCGCGACACGGATTGATTAAGAAACTCCCTGGTTTCATCCGTGCTAAAGATGTCTCATTTATCAAATGAAACGTTTCTGGTTGCAGAGGAACCATCAGCACAACAAAATCACTGGTTGCCAATAGCGTATCTAGAGAAACTTGTGACAAACACCAAGCTGCTGCTTTTTCCTTGGGTAAAGGCATCGCATCGCTGTAAATTAAGTTCATTTCAAAACTGGAAAGCCGTTGAGCAAGAGCTTGCCCCAGACTCCCCATACCAACAATTCCCAGTGTTCGGTTTGCTAATCCCACGCCGTATAGATGGGGCCGCCAACCTGCAAACTTGCCTTGACGAATTAAGCGATCGCCTGGCAACATCTGACGGGCTAACCCGATGATCAGTCCAATGGTCAACTCAGCTGTTGGCACAGCCAATAAGCTAGGCACGATGGTGAACCAAACACTTTGACGAGTGCAGGCATCAACATCAAAGTTATCGTAACCTTTCAATGCTCCGGCGATAATCTTCAATTTTGGACAAGCTTTCAGAAACGCCTCATCGATTTGATCTGGCATAAAAACCATCAAAGCTTCAGCGTCCTGCGCCAACTTGAGAATTTCTTCACGCGGTAAAGTCTCTCTAGTTGGATTTGCAACTACCTCACAATATTCACTTAAGTTTGTAATAATTTCTGGATGAACCCAGTGGGTAATTACAACTTTAGGTTTCATCAGCAACCTCCTAGTCACCGTAAGGCGGAATTAAAAATTAAAAATTAAAAACGTTTTTTACTCACTGTATCAAAGCCAATGTGTTGACGATTAAGGCTTGATTGAACTAAGGAGTCTCTTAATTCTGTTGTGATTTGAACAAGAAAGAGAGAGGTTGTCCACTTTCTTGTTCAAGTCATACTTACCTAGTTGGGATGCCAAGTTAGACTTCTTCTTTGCTGTCAAACAAGACTTTAATTCGTTGTTCGATCTCTTCGGATGAAACATCCTCTTGATGAGTCGCAATCCACCAATAATTTCCGTTTAGGTCTTTCACAGCCGCATGGCGATCGCCCCAAAATTCATCATTTGGCTGCATCATTGAGATAGCACCTGCTTTGAGAGCATTGTCATAAGTTGTGTCCGTATTCTCAACATATAGGTAAATAGAACTTGGCATCGGCTTAAATTCACACCTTGCTTCACTCACCATTATTACTGAGTCGCCAATTTTGACTTCAGCATTCATGATGCTACCTTCTGGATGTAGGGTACGACGAATTTCCTTGGCTGCAAATCCCTGTTTGAGAAACTCGATTAGGGTTGCTGCTCCTTCGACAAAAAGATACGGTGTAACAGTATGATAACCGGATGGAATAGGTTTAACTGCCATAATTGTTGCAGAGATAAGCTAGTACAAATGTATTGTAGTTTAGGCTAACTACATTTTCTGCAATCTTAAAACTCTGTATCAATTACCCGATCTATATATCATTTGAACAAATCCAAATCTGTTACAGCCCCAAGACTGCTAGAAGATACCAGTTTGGCATATTTCGCCAACACGCCTTTGGTGTAACGTGGAGCGGGGGGTTGCCAATTAGCACGACGACGGGCCAATTCTTCTTCGGAGATATTCAACTGCAATGAACGAGCAGGTGCATCAATCGTAATACTATCGCCTTCTTCTACAAGAGCGATCGCACCACCCACTGCGGCTTCTGGAGCAACATGACCAACCACCATCCCGTAAGTACCGCCAGAAAAGCGCCCATCGGTAATTAATCCCACCGCATCACCCAAACCAGCCCCGATAATTGCGGAGGTGGGAGCCAACATTTCTCGCATTCCAGGGCCACCCTTAGGCCCTTCGTAGCGGATAACCAAAATATCACCAGCTTGAATTTTACCCGCCAAAATTGCATCTAAAGAAGCTTCTTCCGACTCAAACACCCGTGCAGGCCCAGTAATTACTGGTTTTTTCACGCCAGTAATTTTGGCAACAGCCCCTTCCGTTGCCAGATTACCTCTGAGGATGGCTAAGTGTCCTTGAGCATACATTGGGTTACTCCAAGTCCGAATCACATCTTGATTGGCGGATGGTTCTTCGGGGATGTCTGCTAATATCTCTGCAATGGTTTGCCCGCTAATGGTCAGGCTATCACCATGCAATAAGCCATGCACGAGTAGCATCTTCATGACTTGGGGAATGCCACCAGCTTTGTGCAAGTCTGTAGCGACATATTTACCACTTGGTTTTAAATCACACAAAACAGGAACACGGGCGCGGATTGTTTCAAAGTCATCCAGGGTTAACTCTACATTAGCGGCGCGAGCGATCGCTAAAAAATGCAATACGGCATTGGTCGAACCACCCACCGCCATAATCACAGAAATGGCATTCTCTATAGATTTGCGGGTGATAATTTGGCGAGGTAAGATTTGTTTTTTGATGGCTTCGACTAACACAAAGGCTGATTTTTCGGTGCTGTCGGCTTTTTCGGCATCTTCGGCTGCCATTGTGGAAGAATAGGGCAAACTCATTCCCATTGCTTCAAATGCTGAAGACATGGTGTTAGCTGTGAACATTCCCCCACAGGAACCAGCGCCAGGACAAGCGCGACTTTCGACTTCTAATAATTCTTTGTCGTCAATTTTTCCAGCGCTGTATTGACCAACAGCTTCAAAAGAACTGACAACGGTTAAATCGCGTCCGTTGTAGTGACCGGGTTTAATTGTGCCACCGTAAACGAATATTGCAGGGATATTCATCCGGGCGATCGCTAGCATTGCCCCTGGCATATTCTTATCACAACCCCCAATGGCTAGTACACCATCCATACTTTGTCCAGTACAGGCGGTTTCAATGGAATCGGCGATGACTTCCCGCGACACGAGGGAATATTTCATCCCTTCTGTTCCCATCGAAATCCCATCGCTGATGGTAATTGTGCCAAACATTTGTGGCATCGCTCCGGCGGTTTTAATCCCCACCTCTGCCCTTTGCGCCAGTTGATTTATCCCCATATTGCAGGGAGTGATGGTGCTGTAACCGTTGGCTATACCGACAATGGCTTTGTTGAAATCTTCATCTTTAAAACCAACTGCACGCAGCATGGCTCGATTTGGCGATCGCTGCACTCCTTGCGTTACAACTTGGCTTCTCAAATTCTCCGACATAGTTACATCATCCTCTAACTTGCATGTATGAGTATCATAGATAGCAACTTTTGAGATGTCCAATATATATTTATGAATATTTGAGACTTATAAAATATCAAAACTATGGAACTGCGACACCTGCGCTACTTCATTGCTGTAGCTGAAGAACTGCACTTTAGTAGAGCCGCAGAGCGACTTCACATTGCTCAACCGCCCTTAAGCCAGCAAATTCAGCAGCTAGAAGCAGAATTAGGGGTGGAACTTTTTCAACGCAAAACCAAACGACAGGTGCAGCTAACGGAAGCCGGACAAGTATTTTTGCAAGAAGCTTATCAGTTGTTCGCTCAACTATCCAAGGCAATTGATCTGACTCAACGGACAGGTAGGGGTGAGAAAGGACTACTACGAGTAGGTTTCACGAGCTTGGTAACTTACGATTTGCTGCCTGTGATTTTGCGGCGGTTTCGAGAACATTTTCTAGAGGTGGAGTTAGTATTACAGGAATTAACGACAACTCAGCAAGAACAAGCGCTATTCAATCGCCGCATCCATGTAGGTTTTGCCCATCCACCTTTAGAAGACAACACTTTTAATCAAGAATGTATTCAGCAAGAAGGACTAATTTTAGCTTTGCTAGAAACTCATTTCTTAGCCAGACAAGAAAATATTTCAGTGCGATCGCTAAAAGACGAAAATTTTATTATGTTCCCCCGCCATTTGGGCCCCGGACTTTACGATCAAATCCTGAGTCTTTGCCAGCAAGGAAATTTTAGCCCAAAAGTGACTCAAGAAGCAATTCAAATGCAGACAATTATCGGGCTAGTGTCAGCAGGAATGGGGATTGCGATCGTACCGTCTTCTTTGCAAAATCTTCAAAGGGCTGGTGTAGTTTATCGCACTTTAGAAGAAAAAACACCATTAGTAGAAACGGCTGTAGTGTGGCGACAAGAGGATATGACACCTGTTTTACGAGAGTTTCTACAAATTGTCAGAAGTGTCTGTGGTGAATTAATCAGTGAAAAAGGCGATCGCCTCCATTAGATTGCTTTGATGTAACAAAGCTGCGGTGAAGATTGGTAATTACGGTTTTTCCAGATAGAAGATTGCACAAAAATCTGTCGATAATAGCTAGAGTTCTTGTTCTTGAGTGACAATCCACAACAAGTCTAACCACAACTGGGGATAAGCTTGCTTGAGATTTGAGAGTGGATCGCGCATCAAGTTATTGGCATTCAAGCAAACAACCTCAACTAGACCCAAATATTCTGCTACTTCTCTAATGAGATTTTTTTGTTCTACGACAGCACTAATTAGTCTATCAGGGCAGTAAATTCCAATGTATTTTGCATGACGGATACACGTTTTTATATTCACTCTTGTTAAGTGAGGATGAGGATTTATCACCTTCACATAACATTGGCTTAACAGTTTCCATACCTGTGGGTGAGTGTGTTCAATAATTACGTTAAATTGCTGGGTTAAGTCTTCTTCAGTAATCATTGCTTTCTTCCTAAGAATAGTAATCTCATGTCATCTATCATCTGTTGCATACTTTGGTAAATACCTAATTGTGCAACCAATTAAAACAGCAATTCTTTGCTGATGCTATGTGCATATTCACTCTAGTCAAATTGGTAATTTTTAGTCAGGGTAAAATTCATCCCCAAGTACGAAATTGATTGGTATGTTTTCTACGGCTTTTATTACTCGTCTATCAAGCATCAAAGCTGAAAATAATCTCTAAAACTGTATCAAACGCTACTTCTACCAATAAAATTGGTAAATTTCTCTTACTAGACAAATGCTGTGTTTATAGGAATTTGGGGCTTTTGAGCGATAATAGCAGCTAAAAAACAACCAATTGCAAAAATAATTTGCGCTTCGCAAGCAAACTTGCAATTTCTGTGATAGTCTTTTTGTATAGGGAATCAAGATAGCGAAAGCACAAAAAGTCGTCAGAGAGAAATGATATAAACTCAAAGACCAGACTTTCGCCTTGGCAGATGCAATGTTTAAATCCGCTACGGCTTTTTGAAACTAAGAGACAAAGCCAATGAAGCAGGATAGTGATCTCCGTAATAACTTGAAGTCGATTAGAACTCGCTTAGGTATGAGCCAACAAGATTTGGCTAACATCGCTAGTGTGACTCGTCAGACTATTAGTGGTGTAGAGTCGGGATTATATGCTCCCTCAGTTGCCATAACACTTCGCTTGGCCAAAGCGCTTGGCTGTCAAGTTGAGGATCTATTCTGGTTAGAGCGTGATTTACCTGAAATCGAAGCCGTCCTTGCCAAACCTGCTCCTAACGGTCAGCAACTACGAGTTAGCGTGGCTCGTGTAGGAGGACAATGGATAGCTTATCCCTTGATTGGTAAGGATGCTTTTCGTCAAGATATGATTCCGGCTGATGGAGAAGGTACTAGCCAAATAGGTACAAGTAAAGTTCGAGTCAGGCTACTAGACGATAATCTCGACACACTTCACAACACCGTTGTGATTGCTGGTTGTGCCCCTGTGATTTCACTATGGGCAAGAGCCACCGAACGCTGGCATCCCCAACTGCGAGTCCAATATAACTTCGCCAATAGCATGGCTGCATTGCACAGTCTATGCAGAGGTGAGGCGCACATCGCTGGGATGCATTTGTACGATCCTGAAACTGGTGAGTATAATACTCCCTTTGTTCGAGATGTTCTGGCTGGGAGGGAAGCAGTTCTGATTACCCTTGGTGTTTGGGAAGAGGGACTTTTGTTGAAGCCTGGAAACCCTATGGGAATTAGAACAGTGACTGACTTAGTTGCTGGGGGAGCGACTATTGTTAACCGTGAAATCGGTTCTGGTAGTCGGATGCTTTTGGAACAAACACTCCACAAAGAACAGATACCATTCGATGCTGTTCAGGGCTTTGACAATGTATTCAAAAGTCACCAGGACGTTGCCCAAGTTGTAGGATTAGGAATTGCTGATGCTGGTATGAGTACGGCATCTGTAGCTACCGCTTTTGGGCTGGGATTTATCCCTTTACATCAGTCACGATATGATTTGGTGATTCTCAAGGAATATTTAGAAGAAGCACCTGTACAGCAATTGCTCAGTACTTTGGGACATCGGATGGTTCACTCACAATTTGAAATTCTCGGCGGTTACGATATCAGCAAAATCGGGGAAGTTGTAGCGACTGTTTAGAGTGGATTGCAATGGTTGGTTGTGTGCTTAAAGGAATACTTGGCGTAAATTGAAATTCCTGCTGCAACCACTCTTTAGGTATGAGCAACCTTCAGAGAATTACAACAACTGATAATGCTGAATTCGTAATTTTTCCAGCTTGGAATATGTAGCTTTCTTTTTTCCAATTGGTACTACTACCGCTAAAGAAATCATTTGAGTGAGCGGATGGTAATACTTGCAATATTCCTCGAGTGATGTCTTATTGCTCTAGCCATTAGTCAGAAAAAACAATGACTAATGGCCAACGAAAACTTACCAAAACTTGAATATGTTCTGGATTCGGGCCAGGGCGAACGCACGGGATTTCTGAAACCCTTGCTGGGCAAGGATCTTGATGAAAAAATAGGCTAAATTAAAAAACGCCAAAACCCTTGCTATTAAAGGATTCTTATACTTTAGATGCGTTTGCCCTGGGATTCGGGCTCTTTTTGCTGTAGAACGAGCGCCTCCAACAACGTTCTACATAAAGCCAGTGCTGTAATTTTACAATGCGAGTACCTCCGGCACAAAGTGCGTAGTTTACCGCCGTAGGCATCGCTTCATGAATCGACAGACCCACTAAACAAACAATTGCAGGATAAATTATCATGTCCGACGAAAAAATTAGACAGATTGCTTTTTACGGTAAAGGTGGTATTGGTAAATCTACCACTTCCCAAAATACCCTAGCTGCGATGGCAGAAGTGGGTAAACGCATCTTGATTGTCGGATGTGACCCCAAAGCTGACTCTACCCGATTGATTTTGCACTGTAAAGCCCAAACCACAGTATTGCACTTAGCTGCTGAACGGGGCGCTGTGGAAGATATTGAACTCGAAGAAGTGGTAATAACTGGCTTCCGAAATATCAGATGTGTAGAATCAGGTGGGCCAGAACCTGGTGTTGGTTGCGCCGGTCGGGGTATCATCACTGCTATCAACTTCCTTGAAGAAAACGGCGCTTACTCAGATGTAGATTTCGTATCCTACGACGTGTTGGGCGACGTTGTGTGTGGTGGTTTCGCTATGCCAATTCGTGAAGGTAAAGCCCAAGAAATCTACATCGTTACCTCCGGTGAAATGATGGCGATGTTTGCAGCTAACAACATTGCTCGTGGCGTTCTCAAATATGCTCACACTGGTGGGGTACGTTTGGGTGGGCTAATTTGTAACAGCCGCAAAACTGACCGGGAAGATGAACTGATTAGCACCCTTGCAGCCAGATTAAGTACCCAGATGATTCACTTTGTCCCCCGTGACAATATCGTGCAACACGCCGAATTGCGGCGGATGACAGTGAACGAGTATGCACCCGACAGCAAGCAAGCTCATGAATACCGTACATTAGCAGACAAGATTATCAACAATACAAATCTCGCCGTTCCCACACCCATCGAGATGGATGAGCTAGAAGATTTGTTGATTGAATTCGGTATCCTTGAAAGTGAAGAAAATGCTGCGAAACTAATTAGCCAAGTAGACGCAGCTAAAAAACAAGAAGATGTTGAAGGTGAAGCACTAGAAGCACTCAAAAAAGGAAACGTAGAAATAGTTTCCGGTAGCGAGAAGAAGTAAGCTTATTCTTCAGAATCAGGTGCTAAATACAAAGTAAATATTAGGTGGGCTATTCTCGCCCACCTTCTCACCAATCATTTAAAATGGAGGTAGTCGAATAGCTAATCTTAACTCTGCGCGTTTCTTTTTCACCGTGTTAACACTAATCAACTAACGTGTACAGGACAACATTAATAATTTAATAGTCTAGTTCATGTTTTTGTTTTCTCCTTCTCTAACCTAGATGATGTTTATGTTTTAGGGGATGGTAAATTCTCTTTCTCTTTCCCTTTTATCCATCTTTAGATACCACGGTGAATAAATGAAAATCCTCCTCAGCCTTTGGGAATTCAGCTAATATCTAAAAATTTCTACCTATTGTCACCAAACAAATGAATCCCACGCCAGGAAAAACCAACGATTCACTCAGTGACTCTAATTCTGAAGATGCTCGTCAGCAGCAGATACAAAAGAAAAAAAAGTCTTCCACACAATTACCCCAACCTGGAACTACTCAAGGGAGTTGCGCTTTTGATAGTGCAATGATTACTCTTGTACCAATCACTGATGCTGCTCATGTAGTCCACGGGCCAAGTGGCTGTGCTGCCAGTATTTGGGGAAGTTACAGCAGTCTCTCATCTGGTTCGATGCTGTACAAGATACGCTTTAGCAGTGACATCGATGAGAACGATATCATCTTCGGTGGAGCCAAAAAGCTGTACAAAGGCATTTTAGAATTACAAAGACGCTACAAACCTGCGGCGGTATTTGTTTATTCCACTTGCATCACCGCTTTGATTGGGGATGACATCGAGGGAGTTTGCAAAGATGCCACCGAGAAAACAGGAATACCCACTATCCCTGTACATTGCCCTGGATTCATTGGGAACCAAAATTTGGGCAACCGTGTTGCTGGTGAAGCAATGCTTTTACACGTTATTGGAACAGATGAACCAGATACAACTACACCTTATGATATCAACCTAATTGGTGAATACAATATTGCAGGTGCAATATGGAATGTTCTACCGTTGTTGGAGAAATTAGGTATTAGAGTTTTGGCAAAAATTACAGGCGATGCTATCTACAAAGAAGTTTGCTATGCCCATCGCGCCAAACTTAACGTGCTACTCTCCTCCAAAGCACTAATCAATATGGCTAAAAGGATGGAAAAACAATATGGCATTCCTTATATTGAAGAGTCTATTTACGGGATAGAGCAAATCAATCAATGTCTAAGAAATATTGCTGACAAGTTGGGTAATTATAGTTTACAAGAACGTACAGAAAAGCTAATTGCAGCAGTCTCTTCTGCAATAGATGAAAAACTCGCTCTTTATATCACCCAATTACAAGGTAAGCGGGTTCTCCTTTCTGTTGGAAGTTTCAAGAGCTGGTTGATTATCTTTGCTGCTAGGAAATTGGGAATGGAAGTTATTGCTATTAGTACTAATAATAATACTGAGGAGGATAGAATTAGAGTCAAAACTTTGCTGGATCAAGATGGCATAATTCTAGAGCAAAATAGTCCTCAAGAAATTTTACAGATAATTAACGCAAATCAAGCTGATATGTTAATTGCTGATAAACACCATCAAGACACCTCTCTTACTGCTAGGATTCCATTCCTAGACGTTAATCAAGAACGCAACCATGCCTATGCAGGCTATATGGGAATTTTAGAGGTAGCACGAGAACTCTATGCTGCTTTTTACACCCCTGTGTGGGAGCAAGTATCTCAACCAGCCCCGTGGGAAACAGGAAATTCTCCAGAGGAGAACATCTAATGGCGATTATTAGCGTTACGAGTACATCTGTTGCAGTTAATCCCCTCAAGCAAAGCCAGACTGTAGGTGCAGTTTTAGCCTTTTTGGGGTTAAAGGGAATAATGCCTTTGTTACACGGTTCACAAGGCTGTACTGCTTTGACGAAGGCAGTATTAGTACAGCATTTCCGTCAGACGATTCCCCTTTCCAGTACGGCAATGACAGAAGTTGCAACCATTTTGGGTGGCGAGGAAAGGGTTGAACAAGCAATCTTGACTTTGGTGCAGAGATCCAAGCCAGAAATTATCGGTCTTTGTAGTACTGGACTCGTGGAAACCAGAGGCGATGATATGGGGCGCTTTGTTAAAGAGATTCGCCACCGTCACCCAGAACTGGATTATTTACCAATTGTGCTTGTCTCTACACCTGATTTCAAAGGTACATTACAGGATGGCTTTGCTGGCGCAGTCGAAAGTATAGTCAGGGAAATTCCCCAAAAAAGCTCCAAGCAAGATGCTTGTCCTACACAAATCACCATTTTAGCGAGTTCTGCTTTCACACCAGGGGATGTACAGGAAATCAAAGAGATTGTCACCTCTTTTGGACTTGAACCTATTGTTGTACCTGACCTTTCTGGTGTACTAGATAGTCATATAGAAGATTCTTCTAGTGCCATTAGCTGTAATGGCACTACATTGGCACAATTGCGCTCAATTGGCACTTCTGTATTCACTTTGGCACTAGGTGAGAGTATGCGAGGTGCAGCGCAAATTTTGGATCGGAGATTCAATATACCCTATGAAGTATTTAGTGAACTGACGGGACTACTAGCAGTAGATAAATTCTTGCAAGCATTGGCAGATATCAGTGGTGTCAGCGTACCGGAGAAATACCGCCGTCAACGCCGTCAGCTAAAACATGTGATGTTGGAGAATCACTTTTACTTTGGCTGCAAGCGAGTTGCTTTGGCGCTGGAACCGGATTTACTTTGGTCAACAGTTTCTTTTTTGCGATCGCTAGGAGTTCAGATTCACGCAGCAGTAACAACAACACGCTTTCCTCTGTTAGAAAAACTGCCGATTCCTAGCGTCACTATTGGCGATTTGGAAGACTTTGAACAACTGGCGGTTGGATCTGATTTGCTGATTACCAACTCTCATGGAGTAGCGATCGCTCAACGCTTAAAAATTCCTCTCTACCGTCAAGGGATTCCTATTTGTGACCGCTTAGATCACAGTCAATTTACCAAAGTTGGCTATCGAGGTACTATGCAGTTTTTGTTTGATATTGGCAATCTGTTTTTAGAGGCTGAAGCAAAGATTAAGCACTAAACAGATTAGCAGTTATTGTCTCGATTCATCCAAGCAAAGGTTATCGGCGAATCCAGTATTACTCTCAACAGAGACTGAAGCTTTTTTACACTACAGCCCTAATTATTGCTTACCAAAATCAGGCATAAGTCCATATATTAACCTTGGAATGGCAAGAGTTTTTACCCTAGCACACAATCAATCGTGAGGATTTTGCTTCCAAGGGCGCAACTGAACTAGAGGTGCTGATTCAGGGAATTTTTGACAAACGCCGTTTCCTAGAGCAAGTATTGCACTTGATAGTGTTAAGACTTACGCACGAGTAACGAAAAACGTAGACACAAAGTGGCTTGCCGCAGGCTACCGCAGAGGTCACTGAGGAATGAGAGTTTTAAAGGGTTTTTGCGTAAGTCCTAAGTGTTTAAAAAATGGAGGTAGCATTAGTAAAAAATTGCTTCGCCAACCTTTTTTTACTACACAATACTCCAAAAAATCTTCGTGCTAAGTAAGGCTGGTAAATCCTGAGTTATCAGTGATTAATAGAAAAACTAATTCACAATGCCTAATTTCGTGTTATGAATAAATCCCTTCTTCCCGCAGATGATCTGCCTCCAACTGGAGCAACTATACTTAACGAGTTATTTTACAGGCAACTAGAAGAAGCTACTTGTAGGCGATTTTATCAAGCCTGTTCCCCACTTATGCGAGTTTTACTATCAAATTGTCACTGGTATTTCAAAATAAATACTAGTCCTCTGATGTTAATCATTATCTGCTATGACATAGAAAGCTATCTGCATATTGTTGATGCTATTCCACAGTTCATCAAACAGTTGAAGCAATTTTCTAACAAGTCCAAAATTCAGCTTTTTACACCAGATAATAAAGGAGAACCTTGGGAAATAGAGATTGAATAAATATCAGATGAATCAACAGTTGGGGGACAATATCAACTGGCTATTAGTACTACCTCCAGCTCTCTGTTGAGCCGTGCAATTAATGGCTCGACACGATTTTTGGGAACCATAGGTGTAAGTTTTGTGCTGGTGGGTATTTTGGTTTGATTAGCGATCGCTCCCACAGTTTCCGTCAAATCATCACTGGTAACTCGCTAATTCTAATTCAAGATGGCGAAATTCAATTAAATAACCTGAAAAAAGCCCATGTTAGCCAAACTGATTTGATCGCATCTTTACGCAGCAACGCTCACTTGTCCGATCCGAATGTATAACTCACAACGTTAATGCCAAAAATATATATACTGGATACTTTTTTGTCTTTCTATCGGTTGATGCACAGAAAATTTCTGAATAGTTTCCTTAAAGAAGAACAAGACAATCTGTCGGAGAACTATTAGTTACAAGTTGAGCTTTTAATACTACTGAAGTTTCTTATAACTACAATCAGCAGCTCAAAATCTGATGAGAGGAATCGAAAGTTATGGCAAAAGTTGTTGGAATTGATTTAGGGACAACTAACTCTTGTATTGCAGTCATCGAAGGCGGACAACCACTCGTGATTGCGAATGCAGAAGGACAACGCATCACTCCCTCTGTAGTTGCATATACAAAAACAGGCGAACGTTTGGTTGGTCAAATTGCTCGACGACAGGCGGTAATGAATCCAGAGAACACGTTCTACTCGGTCAAACGGTTTATCGGACGCAAACACGATGAAATCACCCACGAAGCGAGTGAGGTTTCTTACAAAGTCGTTCGTGATAGCAATGGCAACGTCAAACTCGATTGTCCGGCGCTCAAAAAACAATTTGCACCTGAAGAAATTTCCGCTCAAGTTTTGCGAAAACTTACAGATGATGCCAGCAAATATCTAGGAGAACCCATTACGCAAGCAGTCATTACTGTGCCTGCTTACTTCAATGATTCGCAACGACAAGCAACCAAAGATGCAGGCAAAATTGCCGGGCTAGAAGTACTCCGCATCATTAACGAACCTACGGCGGCGGCACTTGCTTATGGTTTAGACAAAAAGGGCAATGAAACAATCTTAGTCTTTGACTTAGGGGGCGGCACGTTCGACGTTTCGATTCTAGAAGTTGGAGAAGGTGTGTTTGAAGTCAAAGCCACGAGTGGGGATACCCATTTAGGCGGTGACGACTTTGATAAAAAGATTGTTGATTATGTTGCAAATGATTTTCAGCGCCACGAAGGTATTGATTTACGCAAAGATAAGCAAGCCCTGCAACGGTTAACTGAAGCCGCAGAAAAAGCCAAAATTGAACTCTCCAGCGCTACCCAAACAACGATTAATCTCCCCTTCATCACGGCAACTCAAGAGGGGCCAAAGCATTTGGATATAACCTTAACTAGGGCGGAGTTTGAGAAACTCTGCGCTGACTTGCTCGATCGCTGCCGCATTCCAGTTGAGCAAGCTCTCAACGATGCCAATCTGAACAATGCCAATCTTGATGAAGTTGTCCTAGTAGGCGGTTCCACCCGAATTCCCGCTGTGCAACAACTCGTTAGACGCATCACAGGCAAAGATCCAAATCAGGGAGTGAACCCGGATGAAGTAGTTGCTGTGGGTGCAGCAATTCAGGGTGGAGTACTGGCGGGAGAAGTGAAGGATGTGCTGCTGCTAGATGTAACACCGCTTTCTTTAGGGGTGGAAACGATGGGCGGGGTGATGACAAAAATTATTCCCCGTAACACGACGATTCCGGTGAAGAAATCCGAGACGTTTTCAACCGCCGCCGATGGCCAGTCGAATGTCGAAATTCATGTTCTGCAAGGAGAACGGGAACTTGTGGCAGACAATAAGAGTTTAGGTACGTTTCGGCTCGATGGCATTCCTCCAGCTCCGCGTGGAGTACCTCAAATTGAAGTGACATTCGACCTCGATGCAAATGGGTTACTATCGGTAACTGCTAAAGATCGTGCCACTGGTAAAGAACAATCGATTACAATATCAGGCGCTTCAACGCTGGATAAACGCGATGTGGAACGCATGGTACGAGATGCAGAAACTCATGCCCAAGAAGATCGCCAACGCCGCGAGCAAATCGACACCAAAAATAATGCGGACTCGCTGGTTTATCAGGCAGAAAAACAACTGCAAGACTTGAATGGTCGAGTTTCTCAAGCAGATAAAAGTCGGGCGCAACAATTGATTGACGAGTTGCGATCGGCAATTGAGCGAGAAGACTACGAGCAAATGCGATCGCTCACTACCAATCTTCAACAAGCACTCATGCAAATCGGTAGCGCCGTTTACGCCCAAGCTAACGCAGCAACTAGCAATCCTAATCCAAGAAATCAGCCAACAGGACAAAACAATGACGATGTGATTGATGCCGATTTTGTTAGCTAAAGCCTGCATTACAACCACTGGAGACTACCGACTTTCAACAACTCAACAATGACACTGACAAAAGACGTTCCGAGTGCAGAATAGTCGGATTATAAGTATCGAATCATGCCAACTGCAAGTGATTTCAAAGATTATTACAACATTTTGGGAGTTAGCAAAACTGCAACTTCTGACGAAATTAAGCGAGCTTACCGCAAACTTGCCCGCAAATATCATCCTGATGTGAATCCCGGCAATCCAGAAGCCGAGGAAAAATTCAAAGACATCAATGAAGCCAACGAAGTTTTATCAAACCCAGAAAAGCGCGAAAAATATGACTCTTTTGGGCAGTACTGGAAGCAAGCGGAGGTTAGCGGTACTTCTCCTAGAGGAACTAGCACCTATGCAGATAATTTTGGCCAATATAGCAACTTTGATGACTTTATCAATGATTTGCTGGGTGGTTTAGGGGATAGGACAAGAACAAAACAAACTTATTACCGCACCTCGACTAGGCAGCCTGATGACTTTGGCTCATTTCGCAGCCAAGCACCAGCACCCGATACCGAAGCTGCGATCGCACTTTCCTTCTCGGAAGCGTTTCATGGCGTTCAAAAGCGGTTGCAGTTGGATGATGAAACCATTAACGTTCGGATTCCCGCAGGTGCTAAACCGGGTAGTCGAATTCGCATTAAAGGTAAAGGTCGCTCTAGCCCTTTTTCTCAACAGCGAGGTGATTTGTATCTCACAATCGAGGTGCTTCCCCATCCGTTTTTTCAGTTTTCGGGTGACAACTTAACCTGCGAAGTTCCTATTCGTCCAGATGAAGCGGTCTTAGGCGCTCAAATTCAAGTACCAACACCAGAGGGTAGCGTCACATTGAGCGTTCCGAAAGGCGTGCGTTCCGGTCAATCGCTGCGGTTGCGAGGAAAAGGCTGGACGCAACCAAAAGGCGGGCGAACTGACCTAATTGTGAAACTTCAGATCGTGTCTCCGAAAGAGTTAAGCAAAATTGAGCGGGATTGCTATGAAAAGATTCAGGCTAATAGCAGCTTTAATCCACGTACTGCATTACAAGGAGTAACGTTATGAGCGAGTTTAGCCTCTCCAGTACAGTTGTTTCCCATGAAGGCGATCGCCTTTATACGTTTGAGTATGCAGCCTCTGTTACCCAAACTTCAACGATTGTAATTGAGCAATTTGTGCAACTCGGATTGATCGAACCGAAAGGCTCAATGCTACACTCACGAGAAATTGCGCGAATTGCTCAAATCCAACGCTTGCGTCAAGATTTGGGGCTAAATCTCGTAGGCGCAGCAATGGTCATGGATATGGCTCAAGAAATTGCCCAGTTACGGGCACAGCTAAAAGCGTTGCAGCCTTCTTGAAAAACATCACCCAATACTCAGAGGTGAAAAAGTTGGCGCGATCAAAATCTTAACAAGTTACTCAAGATTGGCTCATTTTTGAGAGCTACGGTGTACACACATCTTTCTAGAAAACTAAAATCGTCGTAGATCCCCCTAAATCCCCCTTAAAAAGGGGGACTTTGAGAGCTTTTTGCTCTGCCTTAAAAAGGGGGGTGGGGGGATCAAAAGCCTGTGGCGCAACACTTAAAGACTTGTGTGTACACCGTAGTTTTTAAGAGAAAGGAGCGCGATCTGGCAGGATGAGTGCTGAATCTTACTTGATGACAAAGTTAGACGGGTCTTGATCTCGTCGATGCTTAGTGGGAATGGGGTCTGGCTGCCCATCACCTGCAAGGGCTGCGGTTTTTTCCAGGGATTCCCTCAATCGCTTGGCTGCGTAGATGGACATATCTCGCGGTACATTAATGCGATCGCGCAAATATCGGAGAGCGACATCAGCTCCCGATGGAGGTACACAGTCTTCACCTGTCATCATGTGTGTTAAAGCACAACGTAGCGCTTGATCAAACAATTTATCATCTAAGGGGTTGACTCGGATAATATTGATGCGATGCTCGATGGTTCGCTTAAGAGCTTCCATGCGGGAGTTTTCGGGTTCTGGATAAGCAACATCTGGTAGCCCAAACCAGGGGCCATTATCCACCTGTGCTTTATTGAGAAGCATCTGGGTTTCGCCGTTTTCCCAACAGCCCCCCATTTGGGGCGGCAAATCATGTGCGTGGGTGTGAAAGTCACTCTGGGTACCGCAGTAGGTCGGTCGGGTTTCCATTGCCGCAAACCATGCGCTCAAGTGGGAGTTTTGCGATCGCAGGGAGTAGCCCTTGTAGTAGTAAAGGCTCGCATTCATCCGTTCGAGATATGGCGTAAAAATGACATCGACGATGCCAAAGCTATCTAGAAAGTAAGGGCTTGGGGTGCGGCCCAGAGCCTCCTCGACCATAGCCACCACTGCGATAAATTGTTCTCGGTTGCGTTGTTCTTGTTGAGAGGAACCGGCTTTAGAGCATAGCCAAGCGCACCAGGCTCTAAATAATAGTCGTTCTAATTGACGTAGAGGAAGCACCATGCGGTCTTCCATCCCTTGGTTCAATGGAGCAAAAACCTTTTCCAAAGCGATCAAAATGTCATCGCTTTCCTTAATAATCCGTCCATCTAGCTCGATCACAGGGAGCATTCCTGACGGTACCTTACGTTTGTACCAACTTTCTTTCTCCCCGTAGCAGAACATTGTCACTTTTTCGATGCGGTAGGGGATCTGTTTTTCCTCTAACCATAACCAAACTTTTTGACAGTAAGGACACCAGGCATGGTTATCACGGTACAGCGTTACCCGCACATCAGATTCTGGCTTCCCAAACAAGCGCAACCGGGCTTTAGCATTGGTGAGACCATTAACGGTATCTATTTGATAGTCCGTAAGGGCTTCTAGTTCTTCCCAGCTTAAGGGTGCGGTAGTCATAGGGTGAGTTGGGTAGGAAAATACTTAGGGCAATTCTATACTCTACAATATTTTCAATTACACCAAGGCTTAATTTAACCGACAGGTTCACCCATCAATTCTTTCCACTTCTTCTTGAAGAAAAAGTTGAAGTGAAGATGCCACGTTCAAAAGTTCTGGCAATTTGGCATAACTTTTCTCTGAATTGCCGTTTAAATGAGATATCAACAGAACAGACAAATCGCCAGTTGTTGACCCAACGCTGTAGAAGAACTCAGCAGCCAACCCACAGCGCTCGGTCATCGCTTCACCACAACTGGCTAGTAATGTACTAGAAAATACATAGGAAATGTTCAAGGGCGATACCCGAACACTTGTGTACAATGCCTGCAACGCCGGGTAATTTTATGGCGATCGCTACTCCATCGTTTCTGATGCCCCCATATACTAAAGAATTAGAACTTTTGTAGATTTTGTCTTGGATGGCAATACCAGGTAGAGCAACCATAGAGCTTTTCTGGAGAGTATGATCTGGTATATCTCAAACTCTACAGCAATTCTCATTATGAGAATTGTTGCCCCACTCCTCCACTACTTGACTTTCAGTGCCGACTTCCCTAATGACTGACAAATAACATCGTTTTGTGGTGTATGGATGCGGCTGCACAGAACGTCACGGTAGTGTCGCTCTAAAGGATTTCTTTTTAACATACCAGGATTACCAGTTAGTTCCAAGGCAATCTCCACAGCACGAATTGAGTTAGTTGTAGTAAGGTATTTAACAGCTTGTGCCTGTAATCCGACGTTAGGATCGTAATCGCCCCGATCAATATCTTGAGCCAAACTATAAATTAATCTATTGTTAGCAAATAGCAGTGCTTCTATTTCACCTACGGCAGTTTGGAAGCGTGGTAGAGTTGCTAGCGGTTCTTTGAGATTAGAAGGCGATCGCTCCCAAAGATATTTAACCAGCCAGTCTCGCGCACTGGTAACCACACCGAGATATAAAGCGCTCACTGTCAAACTGCCCCAAGTGGAAATCAGTGGATCAAGTGATGGCGCAGCAGATATGGGACTGATATTCAGGGCGTACTCTAAGGGAATTAATACATTCTCCAAAATCAGATCGTGGCTGCCTGTAGCTCTCATCCCCAAGTGATCCCAGGTTTCGACAATTTGCAAACCGGGCAAATCGCGCGGAACCAAAAAATTGCCAACTTGTGGTTCATCTTCAGTTGTCCGCGCCCAAACTACAAAGTAACTGAGGATGGGACTACCCGTAGTGTATTGCTTGTGGCCTGTTAAACGCCAACCCTCTGTTGTCCGTTCGGCAATTGTGGCAGGTAATCCGCCTCTAGCTGGGGTTCCTAACTCTGGTTCAACACGGGCGGCATTGATCAGGGCAATGCCTTCAATGGATTCACGACACAACTTTTTATATACTTCTGGATGCCAGCGACGGCTACGGGCTGCATTGGCATGTTGGAGATAGTGCATCGTCAGTACTAGCGCAGTTGAAGCATCGCCACGTGCTATCCCTTCAATGACTCGGCAGATAGTTGATAGCCCTAAACCCTCACCACCTAATTCACGGGGAATGGTGAGGCTGAGTAATTTTGCCTCAGACAAAGCTGTAAAATTCTCGAAGGGAAAGGAACCCTCTTTATCGTGTGCGCCTGCACGGGTGGCAAAGTCTTTAGCTAGAGCCTCAACCTGGTCGAAAATATTGGGGATTTCTAAGCTTTTGGTTACAAAGGTGTCTGGCAGTGCTTGCTCCAACTGTGACATAAATACTCCTTTAAAGCTCACTTTACTCTCATCCCACAAAAAATTGATGTTCCTGCAAACTTATATAGGACTTATTTTAACCCTCTCTCTAGTTACCAAGAATTGGGAGCGATGCCTGCGACGGGCTTCTCTACAAGACGCTACGCGTAGCTTACTTCCACGAAGTGGTACGCCTACGCATCTGTGGTAAAATATAGGTGCTGGCTAGCTACAAATGTTTCCACTTGCTGGGATTGCAATACACCATGAACCAATTTGGTTTTGTTGTACATTCAACAATTCGTGAATGTATAACAAAAATGGACGTAACTGGATTCGAACCAGTGACCTCTACGATGTCAACGTAGCGCTCTAACCAACTGAGCTATACGTCCTTAACCACACGAGTATTGATAGTAGCATATACTTTTACGATCGCACAAGATAAAGACCCAAGCTTTTTTAAGGGGGTTTTAGATTTTGAGTGCGTAATACCAATTCTCTATGAAGATGCATAGAATAAAGCTTCATGGATGAAATCATAACTTGTCAAACAGGAGATTAACTCGCAAGGCATTTGAGCTAACTCATTTTGAACCCGTAAATTGATATCTTTTTTCGCCGATTTACTCACCCTCAATTGTTTAATTCCAAATTTTAGAGATACTTGCACCATCTCTGAAACTAGCTTTTTCTCTCATTTTTTCTCGTAATAAATACGCGAACAGTTTCTTCTTTACCTCACCCCCTATTTTCTCTTAACCGAGCAGTATTGGAACGAGTCTCACCTCAATTTATGATCAAAGTCACAATTGCGTAACATAACTGTTCTTATTGGCAATAGACTCTTCATGAGAAGAGCGGTTGGTTACTTCATCTGGCTAATCCATTCAGCAACAGCGTCACAAATGTGGATACTACCTCTTGTGCTGATTTTTTTTCTGGAAGTATAATCTTTGATTCATAAGCAATAGAAATCGCTGCTACGCCATGTACCAATGCCCAAATTGTTTTGGTTATTTCGTGAGGATTGCCCGCAATCAGCGTTCCGTCTTTCTGTCCTGCTTGGACAATTTTAAATAATTGATCTAGGGATGTCTGTGAAACCTCGATCAAACTCGGATATTTCTCTGGATTGTAGTAACAGAACATTACTTGTAAATGATTTGAATGCTCTAAGGCGAAGTTGACGTATGCACTGCTAGCAGCAATCAACTGTTGCTTGGTATCTTTATTAACTTCCTTTATTGCTGTTTCTACTTGCGCTGACAGCAACCGAAAACCTTCTTCTGCGATCGCTGCTAAAACCGCCTCTTTATCTGCAAAGTGCATATACGGAGCGTTATGGCTGACTCCTGCTCTTTGAGAAATCTTCCGCAAACTCAAACTATGAGCGCCTTCTTCTGACAGAAGTTCTGTTGCAATTGCAATTAATTTGTTACGTAAATTACCGTGATGATATTTATCTTTTGGTTTCATAGGTCATATTGACAGTGACAATATTTAATGTCATATTGGCAATGTCAATATAGTACTTTTTCACGACAGTTTTGTCCTTCGTGTCTCAAATGTTGCCAAATCTCGATCAAAAGGCAAAAAATATGCTAGGGAGATTGCTTCGCTTGATGTTTGTGGTTGGTACAGTTGGGCTAGCAGGATCTTTTGCTGGTGCGACGAGTGTCACTTCGCAAAATTTATTGGCTGAAAATCAGACAAATCCATCAACTTCTAGTCGTATCCTTCAGATTAATTTCAAATACAACAACTCCACGTCTGACTTTAGAAAGCAGATGAAGGATGTTGCGCCTCGTATCGCCAAAGCACCAGGACTACGCTGGAAAATTTGGTCAATTGATGAAGGTAACAAAGAAGCTAGTGGGTTTTATCTGTTTGAAGATGAAAAATCTCTGAACAACTATGTCGAAAATATTTTCAATGTTGGAATGAGAAATAACTCAGCAATTAGTAATATCGTAGTCAAAAAGTTCAATATTCTTGAAGATCCTACGATCGTTACACGAGGCCCTATCAGTCAGCTTAAATAATCTCAAAAACTTGCATACTGCATTGTATCTAACCAGATGAGAGAGTCATATGAAGTTTAGCAATACTGTCACAACGTTTGCCACACCTGAAAAAATTTGGGCGATTTGGACTGATGTAGATAATTGGTCAGTATGGGATACCGAACTGTGTGATTCATATCTTGAGAGTCCTTTTAAGCTTGGTGCGATAGGTAAATTAACACCGAAAACGGGTACAACTTCTAAATTTACAATTTCGCAGTTTAGCCCAGGTAAGAGTTATACATTCACAATTCAGTTACCATTTTGCAAGTTAAATGTACATCGCTACTTGAGTATCTATGCAGATAGTACATCATTTACTCATGAAGTGTCATTTAAAGGAGCTTTGGCATTTTTATTTGGTTGGCTTCTCGGCAAAAAGTTTAAAAAAGTTTTACCGAGAGTGATGGAGAATATCAGGGAAATAGCTGAAGCTAAAAGTATTGGACAAGGTTACTTAGAAAAAACAGCAGACTAATCTATTTCACATTAATCACAATGCGTATAAATCCTGTAGAGATGTTGCATTGCAACATCTCTACTAACTAAAAAATATCAGCCGGATCTGCTTGTTTGAGTTTTCTCACAGCTGTTGCACCCGAAACAAAACACATAATAACAGTTGCTATCAGCACAAAACCAGCTCTATCTATTGTCATTACAATAGGTAGAAGTGTTGCCTTTTTAGCAAATTCATACTGAATTATAGAAATTAAAAACCCCGGTATGTAGCCTAAAATTGCAATTAATAATGCTTGCTGTAAAACTATAGATAAAAGGTATCTTTGTTGATAACCAATTGCTTTTAAAGTGGCATACTGGGGTAAATGTTCAGAAACATTGGTATAGAGAATTTGATATACGACTACAATACCGACAACAATTCCCAATCCTACCCCTAAGTTAAAAATAAATCCAATAGCTGTACTAGTTTGCCAGTAATTTTTTTCAAAAGCAATCAATTGTTCTTTTGATAATACTTTTACATCTTTAGGTAAAAAGGTTTTTAACTTTTTTGTAAACTCTTGGGCATCATATCCTGGCTTTAATTTGATTAAACCAATATCAATTAATCCTTTATAACGAGAGCTAAAAATCCTTAAGAAGTTAAGATGACTGGTGACTAAATTTCCATCAGAACCAAAAGATGTACCTAGATTAAATAGGCCAGCTACTTTAACCCGGCGATTTGAAGAACGGTTACCAATTTCTGTTTCTACATTACCTTTTTGCTCAAAATCTGCAACCACAGGCCCGAATTCAGCGCGAGAACTGCGGTCAAATAAAACCACATTTGGAATTTTTAGTTTGTTGATATTTTCCTCAACTCCAGCAAAATCTACGACCTGATAGCGAATATCAAAACCAATCACAAAAATATTTCGCCAATAGTCTTTAGTTTCGGGATTTTTCCATTGACCAAAGCCTAAATATATCGGTGCAACATAATTAACTTCTGGAAATGCTAGAGACTGAGATAAACGTCGTTCTGGAAAACTTTCCATAGCAATTAAAGCTGTAGAACGAGGACTAATCAAAAAACAATCCCCTTGCAAGCCTTGGTGCAAACGAACAGCACTGTCAAATAAAGCATCTCGGATGCCTAGTTGGACGAAGACAATTACTACAGCAAAAACCACTCCTAATAAAGCAATAATTAATCTGGCTTTCTGATATCTAAGTTGCAACCAAGCTACTGGTATTTTTTTGCGAAGTATCATATTTATATTTCCAATTTAGAACAGGGTAAAAAATAGCTAATAATGAGATTTTTATTAGTTGGATATTGAGAGATAAAAGTTTTGTCAATTTTATGGTGATTCAGTATTAATCATGACGTTGACTTCTAAATTAGTGAGGTTAGCAACTTTTTGGCTATCTTGTGGAGACAGACGAATTTTAACTTCGACAACTCTAGTATCTGCATCCGCAACAGGATCGGTTCCTAAAGCATTTAAAACGCCAACTTTTAAACCAACTTCATCGACATTGCCTTTCAGTTCTTCGATTAATCCACCACTGGTAACAGTTGCTTGTTGACCAAGACGAACTTTACTAATATCGGTTTCATAAACTTCTGCGATCGCGTACATTTGTTCTGTCTGTCCTAACTCGATAATTCCATCTTTGCCAATAACTTCACCAGCCCATGTGTGAATTTTTAAAACTTGTCCATTTTTGGGCGATCGCACATAAGCCAAATTTAAATCTGCTTGAGATTTTTTCACAGCAGCCTGGGCATTTCCTAGCTCTGATTCTGCCACACTGACATCTACAGGGCGGACTTCTGCTGTGGCATTTAGAGTTGCTTTGGCTTCTTCAACTTCGTTTTTTAAGGTTGCTAATGTGCGATTGAAATTAGCTTGTGCTTCTTTGACTTGTTCTGTTCTAGTACTAATAATTTTCTGTAAATTAGATTCGGCTTCTGCAAGTTGTTCTTGAGTAGTATTGTTTTGTAGACAAGTGCTATCTCTTTGAGAAGCTGAAACTACTCCTTTTTGATACAAAGAATTATAGCGATCGCATTCAGTTTGAGCATATCGCAATTCAGCTTGAATCCTCTTAATGCTTGCGGCTTGAGAATTCTTTTCTCCTTGTAACTGAGCTGCTAAATTAGCAATAGTTGCTCTTTGAATTGTGAGTTGACCTTCTAATTCTGCTCTTGTTTGTTGATATTTTGCCGTTTGAGCATTAATATCTCCTGTTTTCGCACCTGCTTTAGTTTGCTCTAGTTTGGCTTGAGCAACATTAACTTCAGTTTTTGCCTGTTCAAAAGCTGCTTGCAGACGTTCTTGGTTATCCAGAATTGCCACTACTTGACCTGTTTTTACCTTGTCTCCTTGTTTGACAAGTAGCTTTGCAACTCGTACACCTTCACCTTGTATAGAAGTAGGAGCAGATAGCTTAATTACTTCTCCTTTAGGCTCTAGATATCCTCTAGCAGCAACCGCACTGGGATTTGCTTGAATTTTATTATTAGCTGCAATAGCCTGTTGCGATCGCTTTTGATTTTCTAGTTGATTATTTAAAACTAAATAAAACGAAGTAGCACAAGTAGCTAAAGCCGCAGCGCCTAAAATTACAACAAATCTCCAGCCTACAGGTTTGGCAAAAAACTGATATTTCATAATTTAAGTTAAATCTCTAAAATTTACTTTTACAAAAGTGGCAATTTAGGTAAGAGATATATTTGTAAAAAATAGCTTTTACAAGTATATCTCTATATTTTTACGTTCGATTAATACACCCAAGGCAATAAACGACGAGTGCGTTTTTTATATGCCTCGTATGTATTATTAAAAGCTTGCAGCAAGATTTTTTCTTCAACCCGGCAGCGAAAATCATGAGCTAAAAAATTAGCAATTACTTGCAGTAAAAATCCTAGTTTTGGAACAATTAGAAACGAGCCAAAAAACAGAAGTTGAAAAGCGAAGTAAAGTGGATGTCTGACAAAACTATAAGGCCCTTTGGTCACAAGTTGATGACCGGGATCGATGTGGGGAAATAACCGCCAACTGCGAAAAACCCAAAAAGACCATACTTTCACAATCAATGCCAAACCAAGAATAGCAATTCCTAGAGCTTGAATCGGAAAAGTCGGTTGAAATACAAAAAATCCTAGCGCATCGGGATTTGCCCACCAAATTGCTAGCAAAATGTAAAAAATACCGTAGGTAGCACTGGTGAGAAATAGTGCTGGCGGACCTTGAGGAGTGATGGATGACTCACTAGCAACTGGTTCTTTTGTGGAGTTGTCAACAAATGACTCTGGGTTATTGAGTTTGCGCCGTCTAATGATGGATGCATTGACAATCAATAGCCAATACAGTGAATGAACCAAGCAAAGAATGGCTTTGACATCTACTTGTGGTAGTTGTTCTGGGAAAGCCACTGCAAACTGAAATTGTGTCATTAGTTCCACAAGTTAACTCCTAAAGTAACGTGAGTTCTGTCAAATAACTTTCTAGTCTCTGGGTTCTCCGTGCCTCTGTGGTTAAAAAAAGAGTTTTTCAACCACAGAGACGCAGAGGACACAGAGAAATTGATAGGGTTAGTTGTATCTTCCTGGCTGCCAGTTGTTCATAACTGCCAGACAAGCCCTCAATTGGGTTGCCAATGTTTGCACATCTGGTTCTCTGACCATCGTGTAGTGGTTGCCTGGAATCCAACGCACTTCCAAATTGGTGAGTAATTTGTGCCAATCTAAAGCTGGGTCAGTGGGATTTTCTGGTGGTTGGTTTTCTGCCCGTAGCAGTGTTGCTAGCCCCTCGTAGGAACGCGGTGTGTAGGATTCGATCGCTCGCATATTGCATTTGAACACCTCGAACAAGTAGTTGACTTGTTCAACTCCGGCATCTGGGGGAACTAAGTGCAGTAGTCTGGCTTGTTCTAGGATGTAGTTCAATTGTTGTGCGGTATCTAGCTGCTGCAACTGCTGCAATCTAGTAGCATCAACATCAAATCGACCTTCTAAATCTTGGATAAACCAAGCTGCTAAGGTGGCTTCGTCCAAATCTTCGCTAGATAAGGGTGCGGGACAGTCGATAAGTACCAGCATATTGACTTCTTCACCTTGCTGGCGCAATTGCTGGGCAATTTCTAAGGCTGCAATTCCCCCAAAAGACCAGCCACCGATAGAGTATGGACCTTGTGGTTGAACGGTGCGGATGGCTGCAATATAATAAGCCGCCATATCTTCGATAGTGGTAAATGGTGGTTGTTCTCCATCCATCCCCACAGCCTGGAGACCGTAGAACGGCTGATCTGCACCCAAGCGACGGGAGAGATCCATATAGCAAAGCACATTACCGCCAGCCGGATGAACGCAGAAGAAAGGCGGCTGAGAACCAGAGGGCTGGATACTGACTAAAGACGACCAAGGCACTGAACTATCTGACGATTCCCGCAGAGTCAGCGCTAAATGCTCAACAGTCCCGCCTTGGAACAACGTAGACAAGGGCAAATTCTGAGCAAAGAGTTTGTGAATTTGCGTCATCAAGCGCACAGCTTGAATAGAAGTTCCACCCAGTTCAAAGAAATTATTAGTAATACCTACCTCCGGCAATTTCAAGATTTCTTGCCAAATTTGTACAAGTTGTAACTCTAAGCTGTCTCTGGGTGCGACAATTGCCCCTAAATCTGCTTGATTTTGTTCTGGGTCAGGTAAAGCACGGCGATCTACTTTACCGTTGGATGATAAGGGCAAGCTGTCCATAAACATGAACATTGAGGGAATCATGTATTCTGGTAACTTCTGCTGGAGGTAGCTACGCAATTCTAATGAAGTAATTGATTGTTCCTGCTCAAAAACGATATAAGCTACCAGTTGCTTCTCATCCCGTTGTTTGCCAACGGCTGAAACAGCAACAGAACGAATGGCTGGGTTTTGCTGCAAGACAGTTTCAATTTCGCCTATTTCTATCCGATAACCGCGAATTTTAACCTGAAAATCAATTCTTCCTAAAAACTCGATGTTACCATCCGGCAGATAGCGCCCCAAGTCTCCCGTGCGGTAAAGACGCTCTCCCGTGCGGGGATGCTGAATAAAGCTGGCTTGGGTTTTGGCTGCATCTCGCCAATATCCCTGAGCTAAACCGATACCACCGATGTAAATTTGTCCCGGAACCCAATCAGGACGGGGTTGCAAGGCTTCATCAAGGATGTGGAAGCTTTGGTTACTCAAGGGTTTACCGTAGGGGATGCTAGTCCAGCTAGGGTCAATAGTTTCGATAGGATAGAAAATTGACCAGATGGAAGCTTCCGTGGCTCCTCCCAAACTGATTACTTGGACATCGTTACCCAAGGAGTGAATTTGCTCCGGTAGAGTTACCGGAATCCAATCGCCACTCATCATCACCAACCGGAGGGAAGATGGTAAGCGATCGCAGCGATCGCCTGCATATTCGACTAACAATTTCATTAACGCTGGTGCAGAGTTCCAGACTGTCACCTGCTCCCGTTGGAGAACATCCAGCCAATGCGCCGGATCGCGGCTGCCTTGAGCATCGGGCATGATAATTGTACCACCAGCTGCGAGCGTTCCGAAGATGTCATATACTGACAAGTCAAAACTTAAGGAGGAAATAGCAAATACCCGATCCTCTGCTGTCACGCCAAACCGTTGATTAATATCGAGGATGGTGTTAGCTGCACCTCGATGGTCAATAGTGACACCTTTGGGTGTGCCGGTTGAGCCGGAGGTGTAGATGACGTAGGCTAAATCTTCTGGGGTTTGGATAGATGGTAAAGGTAGCTTGGTAGAGGCTTGTACCAGGGTTGAGTCATCAATTGTTAGCCATTTGACTTGAGTCGCGAAGCTGAGATTTGCTTCTAGCTGAGGTTGGGTAAAGGCGATCGCGACTTCAGCGTTATCCAGCAGCCAGCTAAGACGTTCTTGGGGTAGGCTGGGGTCGATTGGTAGGTAAGCTGCACCTGATTTGAGAATTCCTAAAATAGCTACTAACTGTTCCCAACCTTTTTCCATCACCACGGCTACCAACTGATTGGGACGTGCGCCTAAGTCTCGCAGTTGTCTACCGATGTAGTTAGATAGGCGATCGAGTTCGGCGTAAGTCAAAGTCAATTGAGAAGCAGCGATCGCTAATTTTTGTGGGTGTTGAGTCGCCTGTTCAACAAACAACTCATGCAACAACTGGGTGGGAATAGTAGTGTTGGTAGCATTGACGGCTGCTCGTTGTTGTAGCTGTGCTTTGGGTATCAACCATTCTGTGGTAGTTTGCCAAGTATTGTCTGACTCAGCCAAACGATGCAGTAGCAGTTGGTAAGCATCAAACATTTGGGCCATTAAACCAGAGGGAAAGGCTTCTTCTACAGCATCCCAATTCAGGAGCAAAGCGCCGTTTTCTTCAACAATTTGGTGGTCGAGGAGGACGAAAGGCGTTTGCAACAAGCCATTACAAATTACCTTCCAATCCTGCTCACCCGCAGCATTAGTTTGAGTGTCGCGGTTTCCCAAACCCAAAGCACTGGCAAAGGTACAAGGCATTGCGGCTCTAGCAGTTCCCCCTTGCATCCGATTGAGTTCGCCCAATACTTCCACACCAGTCACCGCCGTATGTTCCAAATCACTCCACAACTGCTCTTGTAAGCGTTTGGCTTGGGCGGCGAAGCTTTCGCTTTGGGTGTGGTCAACTGTCAATAATAGGGTGGAGCTACAGTTACCTAAAACCTGATACACCTGTGGATGCAGTGGTTCGCGGTTAAAGTAGAGGATGTTAACTGTGAGTTTTTGGTTTTTGCTCCAAGTGGTGAGGATGGTGGCATAAGCAGCACAAATCGCAGCCGCCGGTGTTAGTCCCAGCTGACTGACTCGTGTTTTGAATTGCTGCCAAACTGCTGGTGCTAGTTGTCCTTGCCAACGGGTAAAAGTGGGTTTCTCAATAGCACTCGGACTTTTGGCTAGGGGCAATTCCGGGGCTGGGGGAATTTCAGATAACCTTGGCCACCAGTAATCACGGGCTTTTTGGTAGGCTGCTGTTTGACGGCGTTGATTCAGCGTCAGGATGTAATCTCGGAAAGAGAGATTCAGGACTGGTAACTGTGCTTGGGGGTTGAGGTAAAACTGATACAAATCTTGGAAGACAAACCCACCACTTAAAGCATCGCAGATTAATAAACTAATGCTGATGTGGAGTTGCGCTCGCTCCTCATCCAATAACTGTACCCGCACCTCAAATAAAGGATATTTATCGAGTGACGGGCCATTATCCTTCATTTGCTGGCGCATCGCTGCTATTTGCTCCTCCACCTCTTTTTGACCGCGTAAGTCGATGACTTCCACAGCAAAGGGAGGCACAGTTTCGAGAATCTGCTGTTGGGCATCAGGTAAAATCACCGCCCGCAGCATCTCATGACGCTCAATTAAACGTTGCCAAGCTAAATTCAATCGCTCAATATCTAGATTAGTGACGGCAAACTCTACGTAGAAATGAGCAGATACATTACCCAAATCGAAAAAATTGCTACCACCCAAAGCATAAGCTTGTTGTAAGTCAGTGAGCGGGAATGGCTGATAACGTTCCTCTGGAGCATGAACTAGGGTAAATTCTGCCCTTGAAATGGACGTTTGCAAAATTGCCAGCAATTCTAGCTTGTGAGCAGTCAAGCGATCGCGCAGTTCTTCCGTTAACACACCTTTAGGGGCCCGAAAACGCAATTTGTCGCCTTCAACCCACAAATACACTCCATTTTGCGTCAAATCATCCAAAAGTTGACTCGCGCTCATAGTTCGCCATCCTCCCATTCTTGATTACTGGTGGCTAATTCAACAGGTCTAGCAGAATTACTCCTCAGATGAGGAGGAGATACAAGGACAGATGACACTGACGACATTTTTTGTGTAATTTCAGTGAGTACTTGTGCCGATAACTGGGCGATACTAGGGCCTTGAATAAAGCGAATCATCGGTAAATCAACGCCCAAGTCGTTTTTGAGTTTGTTCTTTAACTCCACCGCCACTAATGAATCTAGTCCTTGGCTGTTGAGGGGCTGATGGCGATCGAGTTTCGAGGCTGGCATTCGCAGCACCCTAGCCACTTGTTCGTGGAAGTAGGTTTCTAAAAGTAGCTGACGCTCATCTGATGGAGTTGCTAAAAGTGCTTGACGGGAAAGGAAATTTGTGCTTTTGTCAGTCTCGATTTCTCCAGAGTTAGCAAAGACCTCCGTCAGCAATTGAAACAAAGGCATCTTGATAACGGCTGGATTAGCACGTAAGACTTTTGCCCAATTGATGGGAATCACACCTAATTGTGCAGTTTTATCCGTTAGCAGGTGTCCTAAAATCTCTAAACCTTGCTGTGGAGGAATGCTACTAAAACCTAGAGATGCCATGCGATCGCCCCGATTTGCCTGGGCTGCTGCTAAACCTACTTCTGCCCACGCACCCCAGTTGATACTGAGTGCAGGCAGATTTTGACTTTGCCGATAATGAGCTAACCCATCTAAAAAGGCATTGGCCGCCGCATAGTTTCCTTGTCCGGCAGAACCCAGTAGTGAAGCAGCTGAAGAAAACAGCACAAAGAAATCTAGGGATTTATTGAGGGTGTGTGTATGGAGATTCCATGCCCCTTCTATCTTGGGTTGCATGACTTTGTGCAACCGTTCCGGTGTTAATTGTAAGAGAATGCCGTCATCCAAAACAGCAGCGCTGTGAATTACACCCCGTAATGGTGGCATATCTTGGTCTAATTGAGCGATCGCTCTAGCTACTTCCTCAGCCTGACTGATATCCGCCTGAAGCACCTTAATTTTTGCTCCAGCAGTTTCCAGAGTTTGTAAAACTTCTAAGGCTGCGGGTGTTGGCTGACTTCTCGCCATCAGTGCCAAATATCTAGCTCCCCTCTCCACCATCCAAGTAGCTACTTGTAAACCCAGACCCCGCAGACCTCCAGCAATGAGATAAGTTGCTTGGGGGTCGAAGTTTGGTAGTTCTGAATAACTGGGTAAATATCGCTTCAGTCTAGCAACGTAGGACACATCCCCACGCAAAGCGATTTGATTTTCTACATCGTCTGCTTGTAGTAGCTGCAAAAGTGATGCAATTTCTGATGGTTTAGGCACTGGTGCTAAATCCACCATTGAGCAACGCCAGTCTGGATGTTCTTGAGCAATGACGCGTCCCAGTCCCCACAGAGGCGATTGGGCAATACTAGGACTCGAATCTACAGGCTGTACGCCACGGGTAACTAGCCAGAGACGGGGTGTATTTTGCCAACCTGTTTCCGCCAGTGCTTGGACTAAATGGAGAGTGCTAATACATCCCAAATTGCGATCGCTAAGTGGACGATCTCCCATATTGTCACCAGCTAGTGAAGCTAGGGTAGTCAATTCTGCTGGAGTGATATCTAAACTCCACAGATGCACTACTCCCAAGCATTCACTAGAAACAGTTTGTAGAAGTTGCTTGAAGTCATCTAAACAATTTGGCTGAATTTGATAATGCTGTGAATCCTGTTTTTGATAAGTTTCACCTGCAAAAGCCAAGATGCAATTTTCGCCTTGCTGCTGCAATTGTTGGCTGAGATTTTCCCCAATTCCCTGCCTGTCTGCCAATATCAGCCAATAGCCTTGGTTTTGTTCGCTGCGTCTTGGCGCTGTGTCCTTGGGTTCTAAAAGCCGTTCCCAGCTAATCTCATAGAACCAATCGCTAGAATTATTTTGACCTTGACTATCAAATTTCTGAATACGCAAGCATTCAGCATCTAATATTCTTTGTCCTTGGTCGTTGAACAGAACTAACTCAGCAGCAAAGGCATCTGTTTCTACTACAGGTTTTAACTGCAAATGTGCCCATAAACCTGTAGCATCTGGTTGCTGATAAAGTTTGAGTTTGTCTAGGCGTACTGGCAAATAAGCTCCTTCTGCCTCAGCATCGGGGTTAGCTAAGGGAGTCGCCAAAGCTATGACTTGGAAACAGGCATCCAAAAGAACGGGATGAATTTGGTAGTTGGCGATTTCTGCGTGTAAAGATGCTGGTAAATGGATGCGTCCGAGGGCTTCCCCTTCCCGTCGCCAGATTTGCTCTACGCCTTGAAAGCTGGCTCCATAAAGCAAACCTTGTTCCGCCATTTGTTGATAGTGCTGTGTGCCAGAAATAACTTCCTGACAACGGGCTTGAATTTCTGCCACCGTTGCGGGAATGGTGGGTGTAATTTCCTCATCGCCTCGGCGCACTGTACCACTGGCATGATGCCGCCATCTCGTCTCTGGGTTTATACCAGGGCGGCTGTAACAATCAAAGTTGAAAGTATCTGGTGTCTTTCCTGGTTGTAAGCAAATTTGTAGAGTCTGAGTTTCTGCTTCAGGAATGAATAGACCTTGTTGAAAGTGCAAAACTTCTAGGGTATGTTTACCTGCGCCAAATATCTCAGTCACAGCAGCTAATACCATTTCTACATAACCTGACCCCGGTAACACCATCACACCTTGTACCCGATGGTCATTGAGGTAAGGAAGCGATCGCAAATCCAATTGTGTTTGCCAAATCCGCATTTCTGGCAGGTGCGCCAGACTGGGCAAAGCTTCCCCCAATAACGGCTGTTGTGATGTTCTTCTTGGTGGTAAAGAATTGCTACCTTCTAACCAGTAGCGTTGATGTTGCCAGGGATAAGTCGGTAGTAAAACGCACCTTCTATTTTCTGGATAGAAAGCCTGCCATCGTGGTTGATAGCCCAAGGTGTAGAGCCGACCTAGTTCACTGAGTAAAAAATAACGCTCTTGTCGCTCTCTGTGCATAGAGGCGAGGACAATTCCAGCTTTGCCTTTGTGCTGCAAACATTCTTGAATATTCTGGGATAAGACGGGGTGAGGGCTGACCTCAAGAAAACAGGTATATCCTTCATATACCGAGTTTTCAATTGCCTGACTGAATTGGACAGGCGATCGCATATTCCGCCCCCAATAAGCAGCATCCCAATCTCGTCCTTGGCTGCTGGTTCCGGTAACTGTGGAGAAGAGGGGTAATTGGGCAACTTGCGGTTGCAGTCCTGCCAAAAGGTTAACCAGTTCCTCGCTGTAAGGCTGCATCTGTGGACAGTGAAAGGCATAATTGACCCGCAACAATCGACAGAATATTTCCTGGGCTTGTAGTATTTGACACAAACTTTCTAAGGCAGTCGCATCACCAGCAATGACGGTAGAAGTGGGGCTGTTGATAGCTGCGATCGCTAAACCAGGAAATTCCTCTAGCCACGGTTTGAGTTCTTGCCAAGGCATCCCTATCGCCGCCATTTTGCCTTTGCCTGTAGCTTGCTGCATCAAGGATGCTCGTTGCACAACAATCCGCAAAGCTGTTTCTAAAGTAAAGACACCTGCTACATAAGCAGCAGTGATTTCACCGAGACTATGACCCACAACTGCCGCAGGCTCAATGCCCCAAGAACGCCATAAGGCAGTTAGGGCAACTTGGATCGCTAAAATGGCAGGTTGGGCAACTTCAGTATCTTGCAGGCGAGAAATACCCTCTGGTGCTGCTAGTTCTTGGAGTAGCGACCAATGAGTGAGAGATTTTAAGATGCGATCGCACTCTTGCATAGTCTCTCGAAACACAGGCTCCTGTGCCAAAAGTTGCCGTCCCATCCCAATCCATTGCGCCCCCTGTCCAGAAAACACGAAAACCAAGCCAGATAAATCATCTGAATGTGGGTCACTGGGTACTAAGTTGGGGTGAGATTCACCTTCTACAAAAGCGTCAAGTGCTGCTGTCAGTTGCTCGATAGACTGCCCTACCAAAGCGATGCGATGCTTATGATGAGGACGGCGCAGACTAGTAGTATAGGCAATATCCAGCAAGTTAGTTTTACCTGAAAGAAAAGCTCGGTAAGCTTGCGCCATATCCAAGAGTGCGGCGGGATTTTTAGCAGATAGAGGTAAAAGATAATCTTTTACTGATACCAAAGCTGGCTCTGTGGGCAAAAGCGGTGCTTCTTCGAGTATCACATGAGCATTTGTACCGCTAAAGCCAAAGGAACTCACCCCAGCAATGCGTCGTTCTGTGCCACTATTCCAGGGGGTAAGTTCTGTGGGAATTGAAATCGGCAGATTTCCCCAAGAAATGTAAGGATTCAATTTTTGGAAGTGGAGGTGGGGCGGAATCTGCTGATGCTGCATTGCCAGGACAACTTTGATTAAACCTGCCACACCAGCTGCTGATTCTAAATGCCCAATATTGGTTTTCACTGAACCCAAAACTAAAGGATGATTTGGCGATCGCCCTTCACCCAAAACAGCCGCTAGGGAACTCACCTCAATCGGGTCTCCCAAAGGCGTACCTGTACCATGAGCTTCCACATAACTGACTTGATGCGGCTTCACCCCGGCGTTGGCTAAAGCTTCTCGTAAAACTGCCTGTTGAGCCGGGCCATTGGGAGCAGTCAAACCGTTGCTGCGTCCATCTTGATTAACGGCAGAACCGCGAATCACTGCCAAAATGGGGTTGCCATCTGCGATCGCATCTGATAAACGTTTGAGAGCGATCGTACCGCATCCTTCACCACGCGCGAAGCCGTCAGCATCAGCATCAAAGGTTTTACAACGCCCCGTAGGCGATAAAGCGCGGGTGCGACATAGGGTAATGTTGTTGTCGGGAATCAACATCAAACTCACTCCACCCGCCAAAGCCAAGTTACATTCACCGGAGTGCAAACTTTGACAAGCTAGATGTACAGCTACTAATGAAGAAGAACAAGCTGTATCCAAAGTGACACTCGGCCCTTGCAAACCCAGCAGGTAAGAAACCCGTCCTGATACCACACTCATACTATTGCCAGTACTACTGTAGGCATCAATTACAGTACCCTGTAACCGCGAGTAATCGGCGTACATCACACCGACAAATACACCTGTACGACTACCTGATAGTTGGTCTGGTCGTTCTCCTGACTGCTCTAGGGCTTCCCAACATACCTCTAAAAACAAGCGCTGCTGCGGGTCAATAAATGCGGCTTCCCTGGGAGAAATATTGAAAAAGCCAGCATCAAATTTATCAACGTCATCAACAAAAGCACCGTGACGAGTGTACATCTTGCCAGCAGCATCAGCATCGGCATTGTAGTATGTTTCCAAATCCCAGCGATCGCCAGGAATTTCTTGCATTGCATCCACACCATCGCGCAAGCACTGCCAAAAAGTCTGGGGATTATTAACACCGCCAGGAAAACGGCATCCCATCCCAATGATCGCAATTGGTTCTGTCTTTTTCGATTCCAGGCGGTTCAGCTTGCCTTGTATTGTTTCTAATGCCAGTAAAGCTCGTTTTAAAGGGGATAATTCCTCAATTCGCTCGTTGCTTTTGCTCATCTCAGTTACCATCTATCAGTTCTAGTTTTTTCAGGAGTAGCAATTCTGTTTCTGCTTCCGACATCCTGGTTAAATCCTCCAGGGAGATTAATGGTTCACTCTCGAATGACAATGGTGCAGGTGATGAGTCCTCTAACTTGGATAACGACAGCACATCTTGGATTAAATGATTCACTAAAGTTTGCAGACTCGGATAATCAAATAACAATGTGGCTGGTAACGAACAAGCCAAACTATTTTCGAGAACGTTTCGTAACTCCAGCGCCATGAGTGAGTCAAGACCCATTTCAATTAAGGGTTTGTCGGCATCGAGGTTTTGCCAAGAGTTGAGTCGCAACACTTTCGCAGCCAGTTTGCGGACGTGGGTTAGCAGCAAAGACTGTCGTTTGTCGTCAGAAACTTGTTGCAGTTTTTCCAGAATTGTGCTTTGGGTAGTTTCTGATTTCTCTTCGGGTTGGGTATACTCAACAAAATCTTGGAGCAGTGGTGGTACTTCACCAAGGCGATACTGTTTGAGGAAGGTTTGCCAATTCACAGGAATCACACCCACTTGTGCCATATCGGCTCGACTCAGCAACGACTCTAATACCTGTAATCCCTGTTGAAGTCCAATACGTTCCACTCCTACAGACTGACTGCGGTCTAAGGTTGCTGCCATCCCTACTTCTGCCCAAGCTCCCCAGTTGATACTGAGTGCAGGTAATCCTTGAGAATGGCGGTAGTGGGCAAAGGCATCTAAAAAGGCATTTGCAGCTGCATAGTTCCCCTGTGCGGCTGCACCCAACAAAGAGGCCGCTGAGGAAAACATCACAAAGAAATCCAGCGATACATCCTCAGTTAAATGGTGTAAATTCCAGGCTCCCTGAATTTTGGGAGCCATTACTTGAGTAAAACTTTCCCAGGTTTGCTGTAAGATAATGCGATCGCTCAACACTCCAGCTGCATGGATAATGCCGCGTAGTTGAGATTTACAGGGTTCCAGTAGTTGTTTAACTTGGTTGAAATCGGTAATATCTGCCTGTATTACCTGCACCTGAACCCCTGCCTGTTCCATCTCTTGAATAGCATCTAGCGCAGTTACAGAAGGCGGACGACGACCGACTAAAACTAAATTTTGTACCCCCTGCTGTATCATCCAACGAGCAACTTCTAGCCCCAGTGCGCCTAATCCCCCAGTAATTAGGTAAGTAGCATCGGCAGAAAATGTTACAGGTTGTGTTGATACTTGAGGCTTTGCCCGAACTAAACGAGCCACATAACGTTCATGGTTGCGATAAGCCAGATGATCTTCTGACTCTGGTTGTAAGATATCCCTTAGTACCAACTCTGCTGTCTGTTCTAGAGAATTATTAGTATCAATATCTACCAAGCCGCCCCAAATTGCTGGATACTCAATGGCAATTACTCGCCCAAGTCCCCACAGAGGCGCTTGAGTCAGACTATTTATTGTCAATTCATCACCAACAGGTTGACTATCTTGGGTAAACAACCACAATCGTGCTTGGCAGTTTGATAATTTGGATAAGGCTTGCAACAGGTAGATAGTACTACCGCAACTCGTTAGATAGTTTGTTTGTTCTGTTTCCAGTAGACTCCAGAGATGAATAATACCGTGCAATGGTGCATTCTCTGACCCCACATCTTGCAAGAGTTGATGGAAATGTTGCGGTTGACTGGGGTCGATTTGAAACTGACTTTCACCAATTTGTTGATAGATTTCACCAACAGAAACAAGGATGCAAACTTTGCCTTGATGTTCTAATTTTTGTGCCAATGCTCTACCAATACCATTAGCATCGGTGAAAATTAGCCACCGACCGGGAATAGCAGGTAATTGTTCTGGTAATCTCGATTTTGGTTGCCACTGAATTTGATACAGCCATTCCTGAGTCGGTGCTTGGTTGGCTCTGAGCAAAGCTTGACGCGGTGCTTGCTTTAAGCAAAGTCCCTCAATGTAGGCTACTAGTTCTCCCGCTTCATTCAACAGCCAGATATCACCTGTGAACATTCCTGCTGTTGAACTTGTTTGAGAATTTAGCTTTCCGTAACACCACAAACGGCTGTTACAATCTGGCGACTGGCAAAAATAAAAGTGATTTATGCTAAAGGGTACGTAAACTTGGTTATCTCGTCGTTCTTGGGGTAAAGCAAAGCCTAAAAACTGAAAACAAGAATCGATTAATCCCGGATATAGAAGGTAGGTGTTAATTTCATCTGCAAATTCTTTAGGAAATTGCATTTGGCACAATGCTTCACCATCACACCGCCACATAGATTCCACCCATTGAAAACGCTGACCAAGTTGCAATCCTTGTTCTCTAACTTGGGCGTAGAAATCTGAACCAGCCAGCATTTGGGAGCAACGTGTCTGTAACTCAGCCCAAGATAAAGGTTTTTCAATATCGCCTGCATCTTGGCTGAGTCGTCCTGTAGCGTGTACCAACCAGTTATCTATTTGTTTATTAAAACTAAATAGTTCAAATTTATATTTACCTGCGGCTTCAGGTTGCAAAATAAGTTGTACATTGATAGTCTCGCGATCGCCAACCGTCAGCGCTTCCCTAAATGTAATGTTACTCAGCGAAATTGCCCCTGTCCCCAGAATTTCTTGACCTGCAAGCAACAACATAGAAATATGCGAAGCTCCCGGTACTACCACCGTGTCATAAATTCGATGGTCATCGAGGAAAGGTAAACTAGCTGTGTTCAAATGAGTTTCAAAAACAATATCCTTGAGAGATGGCGATCGCAATTGATAACCCAATAAAGGATGCAGCAGGTTTTCGCTGATTTGTCTAACTACTGGCTTGCTGGTAGCAGTAGGCAACCAATAGCGTTGACGCTGCCAAGGATAATTCGGTAAAACCACCTTATGACGCGGGTAATCAGCCTCAAAACTTTGCCAATCAATTTCTACCCCAGCCACATACAACTGCGCCACTGAATCTAATAACTGCTGCCAATCTTCTTTTCCTTTTCGCAGCGAAGCCAGCCATAACCCCTGCTCGTCCAACACTTCTGGACACTCGCGCCGTGCCATCCCCAACAATGTCGGATGTGACCCAACCTCGACAAACACCTCATATCCTGCTTGATACAATGCCTGCATACTAGCGGCAAATTGCACACTTGCTCGGATATGTTCTACCCAGTAAGCCGCATTTGACATTTCCTCATGTCTGACAATCTTGCCTGTGACATTGGAGACAATATCTAGTTGGGGCTGTTGATATTTCACAGTTGCTGCCACTTGCTCAAACTTAGCCAACATTGGCTGCATTAAGGGCGAGTGGAAAGCATGAGATACTTGCAATTTTCTAGTTTCAATACCTTGGCTTTCTAGTTTTTGCAGTACTGAATTGAGTATCTCTAATTCCCCAGATAAGACAATACTTTGTTCGCCATTAATCGCTGCAATACTCAATTGTTCGGAATAGTCAGCAATTAACGGTGTAACTCGTTCTACCGTGGTGAATACTGCTGCCATCCCTCCACTTTGGGGTAAGGCTTGCATCAAAGAAGCACGTTGCATAATTAATTTCAGTGCATCTTCTAAAGAGAAAATACCAGCGATACAAGCGGCGACATATTCCCCGACACTGTGACCTAAAACTGCTGTGGGACGAATACCCCAAGATAGCCATAGTTGAGCTAGGGCATATTCTAGAACAAATAATCCAACTTGGGTGTAGGCGGTTTGGTCAAGGCGAGTATCTTCTGGGTTTTCCGAGAATATAACTTCAAGAATTGATTCACCCAACAGTGGTTGCAGTAGGGTGTCGCAGTTGTCTAGAGTTTGGCGGAAACTGGGCTGAGTTTGATACAGTTGCCGACCCATATTGCGATATTGTGACCCTTGTCCGGTGAAAAGGAAGGCGATTTTTTTGGTTTGCTGGCTGCTATGTCCGTGATGAATACCGATGATTTCACTGTTGTCTAGATAGGCTTGCAACTGTTGTTGCATTTGCTGATGCTCAGGGGCGATGACTGCGAGGCGATGACTAAAGTGTGTTCTACCAATTTGTGAAGTGTGAGTGATATCACCAAGGGGAATTTCTGCGTGGGATGAGAGGTACTTGATGTAATTTTGAGCGAGTTGCTGTAAGGCTTGAGGATGTTTGGCTGACAGAGTTAATAGATGTAAAGGACGCTCTGTAATTTCTTCTCCCCTGCTCCCCTGCTCCTCTGCTCCCCTGCCCCCCTGCTCCTCTGCTCCCCTGCCCCCCTGCTCCTCTGCTCCCCTGCCCCCCTGCTCCTCTGCTCCCCTGCCCCCCTGCTCCTCTGCTCCCCTGCCCCCCTGCTCCTCTGCTCCCCTGCCCCCCTGCCCCCCTGCTCCCCTGCTCCCCTGCTCCCCTGCTCCCCCTGCCTTCTCCAAAGGTGCTTCTTCTAATATGGCATGGGCATTTGTACCGCTAAATCCAAAGGAACTTACCGCAGCAATTCGCGTTTCACCGTTGGTTTGCCAAGGTGTCAGAGTTTTGGGAATTGTTAAAGGCAGTTCTGACCAAGGAATCAGCGGGTTAGGTTTGTTTAGATGTAGATGAGGTGGAATTTGTTGATGTTGTAGTGCCAACACCACCTTCATCAAACCTGCAACGCCAGCAGCCGATTCCAAATGACCGATGTTGGTTTTGACAGAACCGATCGCCAAAGGTCGATCTGTAGTATGCTCTTTTGCTAAAGTAGCAGCGATCGCTTCTACTTCTATCGGATCTCCTAATGATGTCCCTGTACCGTGGGCTTCAACGTAGCTTACTTGCTGTGGTTGTACTTTAGCATTAGCGATCGCTTGCCGAATCAAGTTTTCTTGGGCGATGCCGTTTGGTACAGTTAACCCACTGCTGCGACCATCTTGATTGACCGCTGAACCGCGAATTACCGCTAGGATTTTATCTCCTTGGGCTTGTGCTTGAGAAAGGCGTTTGAGTACGACCATGCCACAACCTTCTCCTCGCACGTAACCGTTAGCTGCGGCATCAAAGGTTTTACAACGTCCATCTGCTGCCATCATTCTCGCCTTGGAGAACATAATGTTGGCTTCTGGTGTGAGAATCAGGTTGACTCCCCCGGCTAAAGCTAACTCGCACTCGCCGTTGCGGAGGCTTTGACAAGCCAGATGAACGGAAACCAAAGAAGAAGAACAAGCAGTATCCAGTGCTACACAAGGCCCTTGCAAACCCAAAACAAAGGAAAGACGACCAACCATCGCACTAAAAGCGCTACCTGTTCCCTGATAGGCATCAATTCCCTGTTCCCCCGCCTGAGCATAAAAGCGGGTGTAATCATTGGTAGTAACACCGACAAACACCCCCGTAGAACTACCCATAAGTTCAGAAGGAGGTTGACAAGCATTTTCTAAAGCTTCCCAACTGACTTCTAATAACAAACGCTGTTGAGGGTCGATGCTAATTGCTTCCCGTGGCGAAATCCCAAAAAACTCGGCATCGAATCGATCTACTTGCTTTAAAAAGCCACCGTAGCGACTAGACATTTTACCAGGGCTATCTGGGTTGGGGTCATAATAAGCATCGATATCCCAGCGATCGCTTGGCACTTCTACAATGGCATCAGTACCGTCCCGTAATATCTGCCAAAATGTTTCTGGATCATCAGCGCCACCCGGAAACCGACATGCCATACCAACAATTGCGATCGGTTCAGTTTTCGCCCGTTCCATTGCATCAATCTTGGCACGTAGTTCTTTCAACGCCAAAAGGGCGCGTTGGGATGGTGATAGCTGGTCGATACTTTCCATTTGGCTCATTTTGGTTTACAGAACAGAAGAGAGGAGAGAAGAACTAAGGACAAATCACCAATGACTAATGACTAATGACCAATGACCAATGACTAATGACTAAATTCCATGAGGGAAGCTAATTCTTCATCAATCATGGATTCGACCTGTTCCTCTGAGAGTTGTTTGATTTGTGTCACCGTCATAGATTGGCTGGGATTAACTAATGTCGGTTTGGTTTCAGGTGGCATATTTTGGTTATCTAGGGTATTGACAAAATAACTTGCTAATGCATCGATGTTGGGATAATTGAATGTCAGTGTTGAAGGCAACGATTTACCTAAACTTTTTTGTAGGCGATTCCGAAATTCCACTGACGTGAGTGAATCCATGCCCATCGTCGCAAATCCTTGTAGGGGGTCGAGGGTTTGGGATGGGATCAAGCCTAAGATGCTGGTAAGTTCATCGCTAATGTGAGCAACTAACAGAGATTTCCATTCGTTAACAGGTGTTGCTTGTAGGCGTTGTTGTAGTTCGGATGGCTGGTTTTCTTGCTGTTGTCCATCCGAAAACAATTCCTGAAAGTAAGCAGGTTGTTGTTGCCCTGTAGGAAAGCGTTGTAAAAACTTCGTCCAGTTGATGGGGAGTACAGTTACCTGACAAACTCTCTGTTGCAGGAAATGTCTGAGTAACTGTAAGGCTTGGTTTGGTGGAATCAAATCAATGCCCTCTGCCGCTAACCTTTGACCGAATGATGCTGCCATCCCGACCTCTGCCCACGGCCCCCAGTTGATACTGGTAGCGACTAATCCTTGTTTTTGGCGGTAATGTGCTAAAGCATCTAAAAAGGCATTGGCAGCAGCATAGTTGCTTTGACCGGGCGCACCGAGTATGCAAGCTGTTGATGAAAATAGTACAAAGAAATCTAGGGGTTGATCCAGTGTCAGGGTGTGCAGATTCCACGCACCTTGGATTTTAGGAGCCATCACCCTAGCGAACCGTTCCCAGTTTTGTTGTAGCAGCATCCCATCATCTAGAACACCTGCTGCATGGATAATACCCCGCAATGGTGGTGTTTGCAGTGCCGTCAGTGCTGGCTGCAACTGTTCGGCTTGGGCAATATCAGCCTGTACTACTGTTATTTGCGTACCTGTTTGTTCTAACTCTCGAATTGTTGCTTGGGCACTTTCACTTGGAGAACTTCGACCGAGTAATACTAAATGTCTTGCACCCTGTTCTACACACCAACGGGCAATTTGCAGACCCAAAGCACCAAGTCCGCCAGCAATTAAGTATGTTCCCTCTGGAGTGAATTTGAGGGATTTGGCGGCTACTGGTGAAATTTGACTACGCACCAAACGCGCAGTATGCCACTGTTGATGTCGCCAAGCAATGCGATCGCCTAAAATCATTGTTGGCAGTTTTGCCAGTAATAAAGCCGCAGCATCAGCTGGTGAACTGCTGGGGTCGAGATCCACCAAACCTCCCCAGATTTCGGGGTATTCCATTGCAATCACTCCACCCAATCCCCATAATGGTGCAGCAGCGATCGCAATTTCCCCAGAATGTTCTCCAATTACCTGTGTCCCTTGTGTTACCAACCACAAACGCGCCGATATCGACTGCTGGCGACTGGCTAGTGCTTGGATGAGATGCAACACAGCCGATGCATAGTTTTGAATATTTGTCAATATTAAATCTGCCTCTTTAGTATCATCCAAACTCCACAGATGTAAAATCTGCAATGGTGACTGAGTTGGGATACCGTCTAGCAGTTGCTCAAAGTGAGTGCAATCGCCTGAGAAAACTAAAGTATAAGTATGACCCTGTTTTGCTAACAGTTGCGCCAATTTATCAGCAACGCCTGTGCGATCGCTTAAAATCAACCAGTGAGCAGGTGCGATCGCAGTATTTTTATCTGATAAGGTTTGTGGTTGCCATTGCACCTCATAGAGCCAATCTTGTAGTTCTGCTGGAAGAGAAGTTGTCGTCGCAGTAGGTAGCCAATAACGTTGACGCTGCCAAGGATAATTGGGCAAAATTACCTTATTACGAGCATAATCACTCTCAAATTCCTGCCAATCAATCTCCACCCCAGTTACATACAACTGCGCCACCGAATCTAACAACTGCTGCCAATCTTCTTTTCCTTTTCGCAGTGAAGCCAGCCATAACCCCTGCTCATCCAATACTTCTGGACACTCACGCCGTGCCATCCCCAACAATGTCGGATGAGGGCCAATTTCCACAAACACCTCATATCCTGCTTGATACAATACCTGCATACTGGCAGCAAATTGCACACTCGCTCGGATATGTTCTACCCAGTAAGCCGCATTTGACATTTCCTCATGTCTGACAATCTTACCTGTGACATTGGAGACAATATCTAATTTCGGCTGTTGATATTTTACTGTTGCTGCCACTTGCTCAAACTTCGCTAACATCGGCTGCATCAAGGGTGAGTGAAAGGCATGAGATACTTGCAATTTTCTAGTTTCAATACCTTGGCTCTCCAATTTTTGCAGTACTAAATTTAATACCTGCAATTCACCAGATAAGACAATACTTTCTTCGCCATTAATCGCTGCAATACTCAATTGTTCGCAATAGTCAGCAATTAACGGTGTAACTCGTTCTACAGTGGTGAATACTGCTGCCATCCCTCCACCTTGGGGTAAAGCTTGCATCAAAGAAGCACGTTGGACAATTAATTTCAGTGCATCTTCTAAAGAGAAAATACCAGCGATACAAGCAGCGACATATTCCCCGACACTGTGACCTACAACTGCTGTGGGATGGATACCCCAGGATAGCCACAGTTGAGCAAGTCCGTATTCTATGACGAATAACGCAACTTGGGTGTATACGGTTTGGTTGAGGCGATCGCCTTCTGAGTTGTCACAGAAGATTACCGATAAAATTGACTCGCCTAGTAGAGGTCGCAGTAAGGTGTCACACTTGTCAAGAGTTAGGCGGAAACTTGGTTGAGTTTCATACAGTTGCCGACCCATGCAGCGATACTGTGAACCTTGTCCAGTGAACAGGAAAGCAATTTTTTTGGTTTGCTGGCTGTTGTGTCCGTGATGGATACCGAAATCATCGGTATCACTCAAATAGGCTTGCAACTGTTGTTGCATTTGTTGGTGGTCGGCGGCGATAATGGCGAGGCGATGTGAGAAATGAGTTCTGCCAACTTGAGATGTAAAGGTGATGTTACCAAGGGCTATATCTGGATGGGATGAGAGGTACTTGATGTAATTTTGAGCGAGTTGCTGTAAGGCTTGAGGATGTTTCGCTGACAGAGTTAATAGATGTAAAGGACGCTCTGTAATTTCTTCTCCCCTGCTCCCCTGCTCCCTTGCTCCCCTGCTCCCCTGCTCCCCTGCTCCCCCTGCTTCCCCCAAAGGTGCTGCTTCTATCACCACATGGGCATTTGTACCACTCAAGCCAAAAGAACTCACTCCAGCAATTCGAGTATTGTTTTCAGAATGCCACGGTTTAGCTGTGGTAGGAATAGCCAGTGGTAGTTCTTGCCAAGGAATATGGGGGTTAGGTTGCTTGAGGTGGAGATGAGGTGGAATTTTTTGGTGTTGTAGCGATAATATTACCTTGATTACACCTGCAACTCCCGCAGCTGCTTCTAAGTGACCAATGTTGGTTTTTACAGAACCAACAACCAAAGGCTGCTCAAAAGAGCGTTGTTCGCACAAAACAGAAGCTAAAGCGTTAATTTCAATGGGATCGCCCAAGGGAGTCCCCGTACCATGCGCTTCGATGTAACTTACTTGCTGTGGTGCAACCCTACTGTTAGCTAGAGCCTGACGCAGTAGTTTTTGTTGTGCAGGGCCGCTAGGTACTGTTAGTCCACCACTAGGGCCGTCGTGATTGACTGCTGAACCTTTAATCAATGCGAGTATAGAGTCACCAGCCGCCACAGCATCCGACAAACGTTTAAGTACCAATACTCCACAACCTTCGCCTCTGGTATAGCCATCAGCTGAGGCATCAAAGGATTTGCAGCGTCCATCGGGTGCAACTGCACGCATTTTGGAGAGAAAAATATTCGTGTCTGGTGACAATATCAGGTTAACTCCACCTGCTAGAGCTTGGTCGCATTCCCCAGAACGCAGACTTTGGCAGGCTAAATGTAACGATACTAGAGATGATGAACAAGCGGTATCTACAACTAAGCTCGGCCCTTGTAAACCCAGAATATAGGAAAGGCGACCGGAAATAAAACTAAAACTGTTGCCTGTACCAAAGTAAGTGTCAATACTATTAGAGTTACCAGAATATAGGCGTGAGTAATCGTTGTTCATCACCCCAATAAATACACCTGTTTGAGTTTGCGACAGCCTTTCAATACACTGTCCGGCATTTTCTAGAGCTTCCCAACTTACTTCTAGTAGTAAGCGTTGTTGTGGGTCTGTACTAACGGCTTCTCTGGGAGAGATTTCAAAGAAGTTGGCATCAAATAAATCGATATCTTTTAAAAAACCACCATAGCGAATGTATGATTTTCCTTCAGCATCGGGATTTGGGCTGTAATAAGCTTCCGTATCCCAACGTTCTTGGGGAATTTCCTGAATGGTATCTACACCATGCTGAAGAATTTGCCAAAAAGCATCCGGGTTATCGGCTCCCCCAGGAAAGCGACACGCCATCCCAATCACAGCGATGGGTTCTGTTTTAGCACGCTCGATCGCCTCCAACTTACCACGCATTTCTTTTAATGCCAGCAATGCGCGTTGTAGTTGATTGATGTTGTTTTGCTCTGTGTCGATTTTAGTCATGCTATGAACCCTGTCGCTAAACATCCTGTTGGTTGGGATTAGATTTTTTTCATTAATTCATCAATGCTGGCTAATTCTGCCGCTAGCGATCGCTCTAGTTCTGTTTGCGAAAGCTGTTGAATATCGCTGATTTCGGTGTCGGAGCGATCGCTTTTTCGCGGTGGAGATGCAGTTTTCACATCCAAGACATCGTTAGTGAGATATTTAGTTAAGGTTTCTAAGGTGGGATAATCAAATAACAAAGTGGTTGGCAGAGAAGACTCCAGACTGGATTGCAGGCGATTTCTCAACTCGATTGCCATGAGTGAATCTAAGCCCACTTCAAATAAACGCTGACGCGGTTGCAGTTCCTCAGATGAATTGAGCCGTAAGATTTTCGCTACTTCGTCACGGATGTAATTAAATAAAATTTGCTGAATATCTGCGGGGTGAGCCTCCTGGAGTTGTCGTAAAATATCTGGTTTCGCTGCTAAAACTGGCTGTGCAGTCTCTTGGTTTTGCCTTGAATCAACAAACTCACTCAGCAAAGGCGGTACTTTCTGGGTGTAGTAGTGGGTGATAAATTTTGACCAGCGCACTGGTAAAACCGCAACTTGTCCAGTATTGGCTTGATGCGTCAATGCTGCCAAGATTTGTAATCCTTGTTGGGGTAAAATTTGCTCTACTCCCACTGGAGAACCTGTAGAGGTTGCAGCCATTCCCACTTCCGCCCACGCCCCCCAGTTGATACTCAATCCCGCCAGCCCTTGGGAGCGACGATAATCGGCTAACCCATCAAGAAAGGCGTTTGCTGCTGCGTAGTTTGCTTGTCCTCTAGTTCCCAACACTGAAGCAACGGAGGAGAACAACACAAATAATTCCAAAGGTTTATCTTGAGTCAGGATATGTAGATTCCAAGCACCCTGTACTTTCGGAGCCATCACTCTAGTAAATCGCTCCCAGTTTTGTTGGAGTAAAATGCCATCGTCTAGAATTCCGGCTGCATGGATAACACCTCGTAAGGGAAACTGAGGTTCAATGCTGTCGAGTAGGGTTTGTACTTGTTCAAGTTGTGTAATATCTGTTTGGGCTACTGTAACTTGTACGCCAGCATTTTCCCAAGAAGCGATCGCACTTTTAGCTTTATCAGATGGCGATCGCCTACCCACTAATACTAAATGTTGCACACCTCGCTCAACCAACCAATTCGCTACTGTTAACCCCAGTCCTCCTAGTCCGCCTGTAATCAGGTAAGTCCCAAAGGAAGGGTTAAAGGAAGCAGAGAAATCTATGGTGTTGGGAACGCGTTGCAAACGGGAAACATAGCGCTGATTTCCCCGTAAGGCGACTTGTTCGCCCAATTCTGGATGAGAAAGTTCTGCCCACAACTGAGTTGCAGCTTCTACAGTTGAACTTTGGGGATCTAAATCAATTAGCCCTGCAAAAACTTCGCTATATTCTGTTGCTATAACTCGCCCCAATCCCCAGAGAGGTGTTTGAGATAGGGCGATTTCAGATTGTAGATTAATTGACTGGCTACCCCTAGAAATCAACCACAGCCTAGCAGTCTGCCAACCCAAAAATGCTGCGTGATGGCTGGGGAAAGGGGAAGGGGTAAGGGGTAAGGGATTTGAAACCTTTCCCCCTTCCCCTTTACCCTTTACCCCGCCAAGTTCACTTGGCGAACTACTAGCTAGTGGGGAATTTATCCGAGCTAAGGCTTGAGTTAAATGTAAAACACTACCACAGACACGAATTTGTGTAGAATCTAGCAAATCTCCAGTAGCTAAACTCCACAAATGTACAATGTGGAGAGCTATTCCTGGTTTAATTGAGACTTCTTGAAGCAGTTGGTCGAAATGCTGGGGTTCGGCTGGATTAATGTAAATTTTACCTTCTTTCAAAGATTGGTAAGTAGAACCAGGGATGACTGCCACACAGGATTTACCTTCTGCCTGCAACAATTTCACTAATTCTGCGCCTACACCATCTTCATCAATTAGAAGTATCCAATATTGCTGTTGTGCTACTAAAGATGACTGCGTAATTGTTCGTTCTTGGAGTTGCCAAGTGATTTGATAAAGCCAGTCTTGGAGATTTGGCTGCTTGAGTAATGCTTGCTGTGGCGATCGCTTTAAACAGAGTTCGGAGAATTGAGCGATCGCTTGTCCAGATTCATCTAATAACTGTACATCTCCTACTATCACCTCTGGATTATTGGTTTGCAGGCGGGCGTGACACCATAAGGGCTGACTCAAGTCCAGATTTTGCCAGAGATGAAAGCCACTTAAACTAATCGGTACATAAACATCAGCATCTCGAATCTCTGCTGGTAAAGTACCTCCCAACAGTCGCAAACAAGAATCTATCAGCCCCGGATGTAATGGATATAACTTAGTCTCTGTTTCACAACCCGGTGGTAATTGCATCTGACAGATGGCTTCCCCATCTCGTCGCCAGAAATCACCAATCCACTGAAAACTTACACCCAAATCTAGCCCAGCATCTCCGACATCCTGATAAAATACCTGCGAACCAGTGGATTTTTCAGGACAACGCGCCTTTATTTCTCCCCAAGACCAAGTTTCTCTAGTAGCAGACAAGGTAGATAACTCACCAGTTGCATGGAGACACCACTGCTCATTACCCTCTAAGCTGAATAGTTCAAAACTATAATCCTGATTTTTGCCCAGCTGCAAAATCAATTGCACTTTGACGCTGCTATCTTCAGCTATGATTAGCGGTTCTCGAAACGTAATCTGTTGAAGAGACACTGCATTAGTTCCGAAAATCTGCTTACCTGCTAGGGTCAACATAGCAATATAAGATGCTCCTGGTGCAACTATCGAGCCGTAGATACGGTGGTCGGCTAGAAAGGATAAGTTATCTGTGTGGAATTCGCTCTCAAATACTAGACTCTTGAAGAGTGGAGAATGTAAGCGTTGACCTAACAGGGGATGCAATTGTGAGTGTACTGCTAGTTTTTTGGGAGTGGTTTCAAACCAGTAGCGTTGGTGCTGCCAAGGATAGTTGGGTAATATTACTTTATTTCGTGTATAGCCGTTCTCGAATCGGAGCCAATCAATTTCTACTCCCTGGAGATATAACTGGCTCAAACTTTCTAAAATTTGTTGCCAATCTTCCTTGCCTTTGCGTAGCGAAGCTAGCCATAAACACTCATTATCCAACTCTTCTGGACAATCCCGGCGTGCCATGCCGATTAAAGTGGGATGAGAACCGACTTCTAAAAATACTTTGTATCCTGCGGTATAAAGTGCTGACATCCCTTGAGCAAAATAGACACTGGCTTGGATATGCTCAACCCAATAGCTGGCACTAGACATCTCTGCATTAGTTATCAAGTTTCCACTAACATTAGAAACGATTTCCAGTTTGGGGGAATGATAGGTGATTTGCTGGGCAACTTGCTCAAACTCTGCCAACATTGATGCCATTAACGGCGAGTGGAAGGCATGAGATACTTGCAAAATTCGCGTTTCGATGCCTTGACTTTCTAGTTTTTGCAAAACTGCTGTTAATGCCTGTATCTCGCCTGAGATAACTAAATTTTGCTGTCCGTTATAGGCAGCAATGCTCAGTTGTTGAGGATAGAGGGCAATCAAGGGTTCTACAACTTCTACGCCAGCGAAAACCGCAGCCATCCCTCCTGTTTGCGGTAATGCTTGCATCAAACGGGCGCGGTGGGCAATCAATTTTAATCCGTCCTCAAGGGAGAAAATACCAGCCACACAAGCAGCCACATATTCCCCGACACTATGACCAAGCACCGCAGAGGGACGGATACCCCAAGAAATCCACAGTTGCGCCAAGGCGTATTCTAGGGCAAATAAGGCTGGTTGAGTGTAGGCGGTTTGGTCGAGGAGTGGATTTTCTGTGATGTCAGCAAAGATGACTGATAGGATGGATTTGTTTAGGAAAGGTTGGAGAATGCGATCGCATTCATCCAACATCCAACGAAAACCAGGTTGGGTTTCATACAGTTGTCTTCCCATCCCTACATACTGCGACCCTTGCCCAGTAAATAAAAAGGCGCATCTAGTGAAATTACCACTATCTAATTGATAGTCATAATCTGCTTCCTCCAGCTTTGCTTGCATCTCGGCATGAGATGAGGCAACAACAGCCAAACGATGAGAAAAATGAGAACGTCCAATTAGGGCAGTGTGGGTAATATTAGCCAAAGAAATATCGCCATGCTTACCCAAATACTCGATATATTGTTCAGCTAATTGCCGCAGAGAATTGGGATGTTTAGCAGAAAGGCAGAGTAAGTGTAAAGGACGCTCAATTGTAATTTCTTCTCCCCTGCTCCCCCGCTCCCCCGCTCCCCTGCTCCCCTGCTCCCCTGCTCCCCCGCTCCCCTGCTCCCCTGCTCCCCTGCTCCCCCGCTCCCCTGCTCCCCCTGCTTTCTCCAAAGGTGCTTCTTGTACAATCACATGAGCATTAGTACCACTCATCCCGAAAGAACTCACCCCACCAATCCGCGCCGAGTCCTTAACTACCCAAGATTGCCCAGATGTAGGGATACTCAATGGCAATTGCTCCCAAGCAATCATCGGATTAGGTTGTTGCAAGTGCAGGTGTGGCGGAATTTCTTGATGCTGTAGAGCCAAAACAACCTTCATCAAACCTGCTACTCCAGCAGCCGCTTCTAAATGACCAATGTTAGTTTTAACAGAACTAATTACTAGTGGCTGTTCAAAAGAACGTCCTGCACAGAGTACAGATGCTAATGCACCAACCTCAATCGGATCTCCCAAGGATGTGCCAGTCCCATGAGCTTCGATATAACTCACCTGCTGGGCTTCTACATTGGCGTTAGCTAATGCTTGATGTAACAATTCTTGTTGCGCTGTTGTACTGGGGACGGTAAAACCACTGCTACGTCCATCATGATTCACTGCTGAACCCCGAATTACTGCCAAGATTGGGTCATTATCAGCTAAAGCTTCAGAGAGTCGTTTCAGGACAACTACACCACATCCCTCTCCTCGAACAAAGCCATTAGCTGAAGCATCAAAGGTTTTACAGCGTCCATCGGCAGCTACAGCCTTGGATTTTGATAAGAAAATATTCGTCTCCGGTAGAAGTATCAAGTTTACGCCACCCGCCAATGCTAAATTGCACTCTCCACGCCGCAGGCTTTGAACTGCTAAATGAATGCTAACCAGCGAGGACGAACAAGCAGTATCCACTACCAAGCTAGGCCCGCGCAGCCCTAAGCTATGAGATATCCTTCCAGCCGCCGCACTACCAATACCGCCTGTACCGTAATAAGCATCAATTGTTTCTGGGTCTTTGTGCTGAATTTGCAGTTGCATATACTCGTTGGAAATCAGCCCAATGAACACACCTGTCTGAGTTCCTACAAGATTCTGTGGTGCAACAGCCGCATTTTCTAAAGCTTCCCAACTTACTTCTAACAATATGCGTTGTTGTGGGTCGAGGCTGATGGCTTCACGGGGACTGATACCGAAAAACTGCGCGTCAAATTGGTCAATGTCTGTAATAAATCCCCCGTGACGGGTGTACATTTTACCTGGTGTTTCTGGTTCTGAGTCAAAGTAATTATCTAAGTTCCAGCGTTGCGAGGGAATTTCTGTAATAGCATCGATACTTTTTTGGAGGATTTGCCAGAACTGTTCGGGATTATTTGCACCTCCAGGAAAGCGACAACCCATACCAATAATGGCGATATCTTCAGTAGAGACGCGATTAATCGCGTCTTTACAAGAGTGCGGGAGGTTTTCATGGTTGGTGGAGGGAGAATCTAAACCCAAGACTTCCCTACCCAAATATTCTGTGAGCGTGGCAATTGTGGGATAATCAAATGCCAAGGTAGCGGCTAGGGAATAAGAATGTCCTAGTTGCGTTTGAATGCGGTTTTTTAACTCAATTGCCATCAGAGATTTCATCCCCAAGGTAGCAAATCCCTCGTTTGGGTTGAGTTTCTCTGTTGGTTCCAGTCCCAGAACAGTTGCTACCTCCGTTTGCACGTAGGCTTGCAGTTTTTCCCAACGCTGACTAGCTGACATCTCCTCTAAATTCAAGTTTTCCCACAGTGGAGATGCTGAATTTTGCGTCTCTACAAAATTTATCTCCGGTGTTTGCGTTCCCGCGTCTATCCAATGGCGCTTTCTTTGGAAAGGGTAAGTTGGTAGTTCTAGGCGCTGGTGTTGGTAATAGCGGTCAAATCCTGCCCAGTTAACATCTGCCCCCTGTACATACAATGCACTCAGTGTTGATAATACCTGCTGCCAATCCTCAAATCCTTCTTTCAGGGAAGATAACCAAATCTCCTCGCTTTGGGGTTGATATCGCTTACCTGCTTCCGCTAAGGTCGAACTCGGCCCTAATTCCAGAAGCAGGTTACAACCTTGAGCAATTAAGGTATCAACTGCCGTTGAAAATTGTAATGTATCTCGTAGATGATTGCGCCAATGTTGGGGTGCGATCGCCTCGACTAATTTTCCAGTCACACTAGAAACCCAATTTATCTGCGGTGGGTTGTAGGTGAATGTGGCGGCCAGTTCCTCCATTGCATCCAATATTGGCTCCACGACTGGAGAGTGAAAAGCTTGATTTATCTTCAGCTTGAGAAAAGCTATGCCCTCACTTTTCAACTGTTGTAAAATTTGCTGCACAGCCTGACTTTCACCAGCAATCAAGATTTCTTCTTGGCCGTGGATGGCAGCGATACTAACCTGATGCTGATAGGCTAAGAGTACTTCTGTTACCTTATTTAATGAGGTATATACCCAAGCCATAGCCCCAGTTTGCGGTAACTGCTGCATCAATTGTCCCCGCTTTGCCACGAAAATTAAGGCATCTTCCAAGCTGAGAACACCCGCAACACAAGCAGCGACATATTCACCTAAGCTGTAGCCCATGACACAATGCGGCTTGATTCCCCAGGAACGCCACATTTCTGCTAAGGCGAACTCTAGAGCAAACAAAGCAGGTTGGGTGTAAGCGGTTTCGTGTAGTAATAGTTTGCTACCAGATTCAGGATAGAGTATTGATAATAAAGACTTATTTAAATGAGGGGTGAGTAGGCGATCGCAACGTTCTAGCACCTCACGAAATACAGGTTGTGTATCGTAGAGTTGACGACCCATATCAACGTATTGCGTTCCCTGTCCTGTAAACAAGAATCCAACTTTAGTAGAGTTCTGTTGACCATAAAACCATTCTCCCGCTTCTTGTCCACTGGCGAAGGCTGATAATTCTTGTTGCAAGCCTTCCAATGTATCCGCCGGAATAGCCAAGCGGTGTTTCAAAGCTGCTCTACCTACATTCGCTGAATAGCAAATATCCGGCAGAGAAATATTGACAGATTTAGCAATATGTGTATCGTAAAGACTAGCTAATTCTCGTAATGCCTTTTCACAGTTAGCTGATAGCGTCAACAAATGTAACGGACGCTCAATTGTATTTTCTCCTCCTCTGCCCCCCTGCCCCCCTGCTCCCCTGCCCCCTGCTCCCCTGCTCCCCTGCCCCCCTGCTCCCCTGCTCCCCTGCCCCCCTGCTCCCCTGCTCCCCTGCCCCCCTGCCCCCCTGCTCCCCTGCTCCCCTGCCCCCTGCTCTCTCCAATGGTGGTTCTTCTAAAACAAGATGGGCATTAGTTCCCCCCAAACCAAAGGAATTGATTCCAGCCAAACGAGGTGTATCGTTCAATTCCCAAGGACTTGCTGTGGTGGGAATGATAAAGGGAAAATCATCCCCAATATCTGGATTTAGGGTTTGAAAATGCAGGTGTGGTGGAATTTCTTGGTGTTGGAAACACAATAAAACTTTAATTAAAGCAGCAATTCCCGCAGCCGGTTCTAAATGTCCAATGTTGGTTTTGACGGAACTGAGAAAACACGGTAGAGTATCCCCCTCTGGCCGCAAAACTGCTTTGAGGGCGCTGGCTTCTGTCACATCAGCCAAGGGTGTGCCGACTCCGTGGGCTTCAATATAGCTAATTTGTTGTGGTTCAACTCCAGCATTTGCCAACGCCTGACTGATGACTGACTGCTGTGCTAGTTGATTGGGTGCGGTCAAGTTTTTCCCAAAGCCATTTTGATTAACGGCTGAACCCCGGATAATTCCTAAAATCTGGTCTTTGTCCCTAATTGCATCTTCTAAACGCTTGAGCAAAACTAAACCGCAACCTTCACCCCGCACGTAACCATCAGCAGCCGCATCAAAACTTTTGCAACAATTATCTGATGTCATCATCCAAGCTTGGGATAATGCGATGTTAGCTTTGGGTGACAAAATCAGGTTGACAGCCCCTACCAAAGCTTGGTCAATTTCTCTTGTTTGCAGACTTTGACAGGCAAGATGGATGGCAACCAAGGATGAAGAACAGCCAGTGTCTAATGCTAGACTCGGCCCTTGCCAACCAAAGAAGTAAGACAGGCGATTTACTGTTGTACAGAGGGCATTGCCTGTCACATAATAAGCATTTAGTTGAGTCAAATCCTCAAAGCAAACATTGGCATAATCGTTGCTACCAATGCCTATGTATACTCCTGTTTGACTTCCTGAAACTTGTTGCGGATTTAAACCAGCATTTTCTAAAGTCTCCCAAGCTACCTCTAGTAACAAACGCTGCTGCGGGTCTGTACTTGCGGCTTCACCGGGAGAAATGCCGAAGAATTTAGCATCAAACTGGTCTACATTTTCCAGAAACCCTCCCCAACGGCTATTCATCGTTCCAGGGGTCGCCAAATCGGGGTCGTAGAGGTCATCCACTGACCAACGATTGGCGGGAACTTGTGTAATAGCATTCATCCCATCCCGCAGCATTTGCCAGAATGCAGCAGGATTTTTCGCCCCAGGAAATCGGCATCCCATACCAATAACAGCGATGCCTACGGCGGGCAAAGCCAACGCTTCCTTTTTTTGTTGTTTAATGTTGTTCATAACAGGGGGAACTGGGAATTGGGGACTGGGGACTAGTATTTTGACTCAGCACTCTTAGGGATTTCCAAGAAATAAATTATCGAACCACAGAGGCACAGAGAACACAGAGAGAGGGGAAATACAGAGGGTTTTTGCGTCAGTTTTGGCATATTTTTTTATTTGGAAGTCCCTAACCAAAAAATGTACAAATAATTTGGGATAATTTATTTTCTGGAAGTCCCTTAACTCTTGTACAGACGCGATTAATCGCGTCTTAGCACTTTTCACCCTTGCTGTATCTTGATTTCAGCAAGTAAGTCTACAAGTTCTTGAATGTTCTTAACACTGCCGAGTTTGGTTCTAGGAACTTTCACTTTTAACTCTCTCATCGAAGCTGAGGCAATCTCTACTGCATCTAAACTGGTAGCACCCAAATCGCGCATTGATTTTGTTGGGTCGATGTTTGCGTTTTCCAAACCTTCGATGTTCAAGCGCATGTGTTTGGTAACTACATTCAGGACTTGTTGCTCAATTGTTTGTTGCACCATGATTTTTCTCCTAATCTCCAAAAAGAATAATTAAACGCCGATAAAATCTACTGTTATTGTTAGGAAATATACATATCTTTGACAATAGATTGGGTATCTGGATGATTAAAACATACAGTATGCATTAGATGTTCGCGGGACATAGCCTCTTGTAAAGCACGTTGGCGGGGAAGTGCTAAAGTATCCTTGAGCATTTCTAATACGTGCTTGGGTTTTTCGGCAATGTTGCGGGCAATATCCATCGCTGCTTCCATTACTCTTTGTTTGGGAACGACATCATTAAATAGTCTTCTCCCGTGTAGTTCTCTACCTTTGTAAAGTTTGGCAGTGAGGATCATTTCATGGGCAAATAATGGCCCAACTAATAATGAAAGTAAAGATGTTGTTCCCATTCCAGGGGTAAATCCTAATCCAGCAAAATTCACACCATAGCGACTTTCTTCTGCTGCTACAATTACATCGCAACATAAGGCAATTAATAATCCGCCTCCTACCGCGTGTCCTTCCATTGCTGCAATTATGGGAACGGGAAAGCGTAATAGTTGTGCTGGTAGTAAGAGGTCTTTAACTTCTGTGTCACCACTCAGTAATTTTTGCAGTACATCTAAGCTAGCACCACCACAAAAAACATTAGGAAGACCTGTTAGTAATAGTACCTTTAAATGAGGAGTTTTGGAGCATTCTACTAATGTTTTTAATAAATTATCAACTAACTCATCTGTGAGTCGATTATCGTTTTTTGGGTCGTTTAAGTTGATTTGACAAATTCCATCTTCTAAACATGAAAGAGTTACAATTTCAGACATAATACTAATTCGTAGTTCGTAATTAAGAGAGTCAGAATCCAATACGCTTGGGTTAAGGCTAGTACTCTTTGTTGAAGTCATTTTTTTAACGAACCACAGAGGCGCAGAGGACACAGAGAAAAGAGAGAAAGAGATGGAAAAAATGCTTAAATGAACTGTATTGAGTCAGAATCTAGCTTTATATTTGTAGGCTTATTTTGGATAATTAGTGGTATTCCTCCTATATTTTTGAAACCAGGGTGGTGAATAGCCTTCACTAAACTGATGGATGGCTGTGGTAATTTTGGGTTGTTCTAACCATTTCTGTAGGCGTTGCATGGCGAATTCGGTTTGGTGTCGCAAATCTTGACCGATAAATGTGTCAAAATATTGTTTGCTTTCAGCGATCGCTTCCGGTGAAGAATAAAATAAACGTTGAATCTGGCGGTTGAGTGTATCGTTCATCCCATCACTAGCTATTTCGTCCACCAGTCCCCAATTTTTGGCTTCGTTTCCATCAATACCTCTAGAACTAAGGGTGAGATATTTCACCTGGGAGGAGGAAAGACGACACAATAAAAAGGGCGTAATTACAGCAGGAATCATCCCCACCAAGACTTCTGACAGCATGAATAGGACATTTTCCTCGGCGAGTACGATGTCGGAGGCGGCGACTATACCCACACCACCACCTGTAACATTACCTGTCACACAGGTGATGACTGGTTTAGGAGAACTATAAATTAGTAACAGGCAATCACGAAAGGCTTGCAGTGGCCCTAAATTAGGACGGGAACCATTGGCAAAGATGGCGTTAAAGTCCATGCCTGTACAAAAGTCAGCACCTATACTAGAAATTACAATAACTCGACAAGTTGCATCAGCGATCGCATTTTGCAAAGCTTGATAAAACTGTGCCAACATCTCGCCGTTTAAGGCATTACCAGCTTCTGGCGCTGATAATGTGATGTGAGCGACTCCTGAATCTATTTGATACTCAATTGCTTTTAACTTTAGCTCCATTCGTATTGCCTGTAGTAATTTTTTACCTGTTTTAATACCAGTAGTTCCTGTCCGGCGTAGAGTTTGTCATAAGCGTTTTGGAAACTGTCTCTTTTGGGCTGATAATCAGGCGCATCAATATATTTTTCTCGTGCATATTCTAAAAGTTCGTATTCCATCAAAGATAATGGCAAACGTTCTTGCAAATGACGGTCAATATCCAAAGAACGGATGTATTCAATTGCTCCCGGACTAACAGTGCCGCGATAAAATTCACCTTGACAACCAGAACCATAGGCAAAAATCGAAATGCGATCGCCTGCGTGTAAATCCTGGGCATGATGTAACAAACTCAGCAAACACAAGAAAGTAGATGAACCATAAGTACTACCTACCTGCTGGGCGAAGTAAATACCTTCCTGTACCTTTTTTTGATAATTCTCCTCATAGATTTTCGAGTCGTTAACGTCAAATAAACTCAGCAAAGTCCGATGCGCTTGCAAGGGCATTCCCGGAAAAGGTGTGTGATAAATATGTTTTTGGAAATCTTTGTCATAATCTACTCCCCCCACAAGTTTTTCGTAGTGGGTGTAAGAGGCTTCCAAAGCGTCTAGGTAAGAATAAAGACTGGTTTGATTGTCGCCAATTTCAACTCTCGCAGTCGGACGGAAGGTATCAGAAATTTCATCAGTCCAAAAGCCTGCGGGATGCAAGTCAATTTCAAATACCTTGGGGTCGGTACTAATTAGCATGGCAATAGCCGCACCACCGCCAATAAAATTATCACGGTCATCAAGGTGGGGACGGCTATAGTCACAGCCGATAACTAATGCCTTTTTACCAGGGGTGAGTCCTCCTTGCAGCCACATTGCTGCGGTTTTGACGGCTGCTGTCAACCCGTAGCAGGCGTGTTTGAGTTCAAAGCTGCGGCAATGGGCAGGTAAATTACAATACCGATGCACCCAAGTAGATACAGGTTTGCCAAAATCCACAGCCGATTCTGTCGCCACAATCAACAATTCGATATCCCGCGCATCTTCTGGGGAAAGGAGCCGTTTGGCTGCATTCACCGATAAGGTAACTGTATCCTCGTAGGCAGGAATTACAGAACGTGTCTTTACTTTTACTTGTTTAGACACGTAATCCAAATCTTTACCTTGTAAATTAGCTAATTCCAGGGCATCAGCACAGAAACGCCCAGCGTATAAATTAATTTTCTCGATTCCTATTCGTTGCATAAATTTTCCTCCTTTTTGCTAAAGGATCTGATAACTGCCGGATCGAGCCAGTACCGCTTCCGTTCAAAGGGATAAGTCGGCAAGACCACACGACGGTGCTGATATTCTTGTTCAAATCCTTGCCAATCGATTGCTACACCATTGATATAAAGTGCAATCACGCTATGTAACAATACTGACCAGTCATCAATTGATTGTAACCAAGTGCCTTGCTGCTGGATCTCCGATAATTGGGGATCAGAGCCAATTTCTAAGAATAAATTGCACCCTTTTTGTGTAAGGGCTAACATTGCTCCTTTAAATAACGCTGGTGCTTGCCAGCATCGTCTCCAGTGGTCAATGTCTGGGATATAGTCAGCAGCTAACAGTTGCCCATAGAAGGTTGACACCATTGGAATTTGAGGCACTTGAAATCTCACCAGCTTGGCAATCGGCTCGAATTCTGCCCACGATTCCTGCTGAGTAATTAACCGCAAACCATCTTCCAGACTGAACACGCCAGCCACACAAGCGGCGGTATACTCGCCAACTCCGCTACCCATGACTACACTAGGCTGTACGCCCCAACTGCGCCAAAGTTGGGCTAAGGCGTATCCCAAGGCGAATACAGCAGGACGAGCGTAACGGGGTTGTGTTAACAGTGATTCATCTTCGAGGATTGCAAGTAGGGATTGTTGAAGATGAGGTTGTAGGAGGCGATCGCAATCTTCTATAATTTGGCGAAACTGCGGCTGGGTTTCATAAAGCTGCTTACCCATACCAACATACTGCGAACCTTCACCAGCAAAAATAAAGGCGACTTTTGGCTGACGTTGAGTATCAAGCTTACCGTACAGTACATCAACAATTTTTTCTCCTGTATTGAAAGCAGCAAGCGTATCTCGTAACTGCGCCTGGGAATTGACCACAAATGCCAGACGATGAGCAAAATGGCTGCGTCCCACATTAGCGGTATAGCAGATATCAGCCAAGCGATCGCCTGTATTTTCCTGTAAATATTGGTGGTAACGCTCAATCAAGTTTTGCAAAGCTGATTCACTTTTTGCTGACAGCGTGAGTATATGCAAAGGACGCTCTGTAATTTCTTCTCCCCTGCTCCCCTGCTCCTCTGCTCCCCTGCTCCTCTTCTCCCCTGCTCCTCTGCTCCTCTGCTCCCCTGCCCCCCCTCCTTTCTCCAAGGGTGCTTCTTCCACAATTGCATGAACATTAGTCCCACCAAAACCAAAAGAACTAATCCCTGCCAATCGCGGCTGCTCTCCTCGTTTCCACAGTTGTAAGGAGGTGGGAATTTGTAGCTGGGTTTGCTCCAAATTCAACACGGGATTGATAGTTTGCAAGTTGAGGTGAGGAGGAATCTGTTCTCGATGCAACAACAGCACTAGTTTAATGAAACCAGCTATCCCTGCGGCTGCTTCTAAGTGACCGATATTAGTTTTCACAGAACTAATCCGGCAAGGCTGATTGTCAGTACGACCTTCCTTGAGTACTGTCCACAGGGATTCTACTTCAATGGCATCACCCAAAGCTGTGCCTGTACCGTGGGCTTCAACATAACCAATGCGGTCGGGAGTGACGGCAGCATTTTGTAAGGCTTGGCGAATTACAGCTTGTTGGGCTAAACCATTGGGGGCTGTTAAACCATTGCTGCGTCCATCTTGATTGACAGCAGAACCACGCACCAGAGCCAGAATATGGTCGCCATCTTTGAGAGCATCGGATAAACGTTTGAGTACAACTACGCCACAGCCTTCTCCTCGGACATAACCATCAGCTCGGTGGTCAAATGTTTTGCAGTGTCCATCAGCAGCCATCATCCCAGCTTGGGAGCAGGCAACGGTAGTCAGTGGTGAGAGGATGATATTTACACCCCCTGCTAATGCCATATCACATTTACCGTTTCGCAAACTTTGGCAGGCTAAATCAACCGCTACCAAGGAAGAAGAACAAGCGGTATCAACTGCCATGCTGGGCCCGCGCAAATCTAAAAGATACGAAAGACGGTTTGCTGCAATACTCAAAGCCATCCCCGTACCGCCCCTTGGAGGTGGCTCTAGTTGTAGTGTGAAGTAATCCCAAGTGCTGATACCTGTGAATACTCCTGTTTGACTACCCGCCAGATGGTCAGAACTATAGCCTGCGTGTTCCAAAGCTTCCCAGGAAACTTCTAAGAGTAGGCGTTGCTGGGGGTCCATGCTGCGGGCTTCGCTGGCAGAAATACCAAAAAATTGGGGGTCAAAATGGTCTACATGATTGATGAAGCCGCCCCAGCGAGTATTCATCGTACCAGGGAAAGACAAGTCTGGATCGTAAAATTCATCTACATCCCAGCGATCGCCCGGTACTTCTCGAATTGCATCTGTGCTATTACACAAGAGTTGCCAGAAACTTTCTAAATCATCTGCCCCAGGGAATCTACAACTCATCCCCACAACAGCGATCGCTTCTGTAGATGATAATTCCCGACTCTCCACAGTCGGCGGTAATGCAGTTGTCGCAAATATCCCCAGTTCTTTACCTAAATACTCTGTCAAATTTGAGATGCTGGGATAGTCAAAAATCAAAGCTGCCGGTAAAGTTTTTCCTACCAACTTTCCGAGAGCATTTCGCAATTCTACCGCCATCAGGGAATCCATACCCATTTCTTGCAAGGGGCGTTCCGAGTCGATGGGGCGGCTATTATCTAACCTCAGCACTCTCACCACTTGGGCTTGTACGGCTGACATCAACAATTCCCGGCGATCGCTCACTGGTGTAGATTCCAATTGCCGTAGCAAGAAGGGCTGAGATGGTGATTGACTCACCTTGGTAGTAAATTGCTGCAACAATGGTAATTGTATAGCTGTAGAGAATTTATCCCAGGCGATCGGCACGACTCCAGCTTGAGTTTTCCCTTGTTTGAGCAGTTCTTCTAAGGCTCGCAATCCCTGTTCTGGAGTAATGTAACTAACTCCGTTCTCAGTACTCCACAGGTTGCGATTATTTAATTGGGCTGCCATACCTGCATCTGACCAAGGGCCCCAATTGATACTCAAAGCAGGTAAGCCTTGATATCGTCGATAGTGAGCCAGTGTATCTAAATACATATTGGCGGCAGCGTAGTTCCCTTGACCTGGGGAGCCTACTAAAGAAGCCACGGAAGAAAACATGACGAAGAAATCTAGGGGACAGTCACGGCTGAGAAGATGCAAATTCCAAGCCCCATCGATTTTGGGAGCTAAGACTTTGGCGAACCGTTCCCAAGTTTGTCGCAGTAGTATGCCATCGTCTAATACTCCTGCTGCATGGATAATGCCGCGTAAAGGATAATTCAGGTTTAGTAGGATGGTGCTAAGTTCAGCTTGATTGGTGACATCTGCTAAGGCAACCTGAATATGTGCGCCGTCCTGTTCCATCTCCTGAATAGCTGCTTGCGCTTGTTCTCCAGGAGAACGACGGCTGAGTAACAACAGATGACGCGCCCCCTTTTCTAGCAGCCAACGGGCTACCTGTAATCCCAAAGCACCCAATCCACCTGTGATTAAGTAAATGCCATCGGTTTGGAGGCTCAAAGGTGAGGTGGATACACTTGCAACTGTCCGCGTCAGTCGAGCCACGTAACGTTGCTGTTGGCGAAAAGCTAGTTGATTTTCTTGGCTCTTTGATTGAGATAGTTCGGCGGCCAATAGGTTAGCCGCTTCCTCTGGAGTGCTTGCTGGGTCTATATCTATAATGCCTCCCCAGATTTCAGCAGACTCCATTGCTATGACTCGACTCATACCCCAAAGCGGTGCTGCGGCGATCGCCAATTCTTTGCTAATTTCCCCTACAGGCTGCGCGCCTTGGGTTACTAGCCATAGTTTGACTGCTGGTAATTCTACTTGTGCCAAGGTTTGTAGTAAGTCTAGTACGCTACCACAATTAACTAACTGTTCAGTGTTATCCAAACTCCACAGATGGACAATCTGTAAGTTGGAGACTTTAGAGACGCGATGAATCGCGTCTGTACAAGACGCATCTGTACAGTAAAGTAGGGTGGTGGTGTGTCCTTGGGCTTGTAGTATGCGTTCTAGGGTTTCACCGATGCCGGAGCGATCGCTAAAAATTAACCAATGGGTAGGAGCAATGGTCTGTTGTTTGGTTAATAATGGTTGCGGTTGCCATTGGATTTCGTACAGCCAATCTGATAATTCTGAAGCGGTGGTGGAAATAACATTGGGCTGTATTGGCTCAATCCAATAGCGTTTACGTTGCCAAGGATAAGTCGGTAACTGTACAAATTTGCCACTGTTGGGATACAAGTTATCCCAGTTAACTTTATGTCCTAAAGTGTAGAGTTTGGCTAATGACCTGAAGCTGACTGTAGAATCTCCTCGCTGCATCGTTGGTAAAACTGTTCCCTGCTGCTGAGTCTGACTGAGGCACTCCAGCATATCTTTGGCGAGGACAGAATGAGGGGCAACCTCTACAAACAGGTCGTATCCAGCTTGGATTAGACTATCCATTGCCTCGGCAAACCGTACAGATTGCCGCATATTCCGCCCCCAATAGGCAGCGTTAAAAAGAGGCAGGGGGGCAGAGGAGCGGAGGGGGGGAGGGGAATCTTCTGGTTGACAGCTAACGGTGGAGAAAATCTGTAAATATGGCGATTTTGGCTGGATATCTTGGAGAATTTTCTCTAATTCTCGACTGTAGTCGTCCATCTGCGGGCAGTGAAAAGCGTAATTCACTGGTAAGCGGCGGTAGAATACTCCTTGCTGTTCGACTTTTTCTAGGATAATTTCAATTGCCTCGGTTGCACCGGAGATGACTGTTGAGGAAGGACTGTTGATGGCAGCGATCGCTATTTTGTCTTGATAAGGTTCAATCAGTTCTGCCACTGCTTTGTGTGGTAAATGCAGCATTGCCATTTTGCCGTGGCCTGTTGCTTGCTGCATCAGTTTGGCACGTTGTACCACAATCCACAAAGCATCTTTCAAAGTCAACACACCCGCCACGTGAGCAGCTGTAATTTCCCCAACGCTATGACCTACAACTGCACTCGGTTCCACACCCCAAGCCCGCCACAGCGCCACTAGTGCCACTTGCAGAGATAAAATTGCAGGTTGAGCAATTTCCGTTTCATCCAAACGGGATTTCTCTGGCAGTGCCGACAGTTCGGCAATTAGCGACCAAGATGTATGAGATTGAATGATGCGATCGCACTCCTCCAAAGCCTCCCGGAATATAGGCTCCTGTGTCAATAGTTCTTGCCCCATACCCAGCCATTGGGAACCCTGTCCAGAAAACACAAAGGCAATTTGCTGGCGACGGCTAGAACCTTGATATCCGCAATTAACATCAGAATTGGGAATATCTTCTAGAAAATCATGAAGTTGATTAGCTAATTCTTCCGCCGAATTTCCCACCAACCCCAAACGATATTCGTAATGAACGCGCCGCAAACTAGCTGTATAACAAATATCCTCAATATGTAGTGAATTTCCTGATAACAATTCTCGGTATGCTTTAGCTATTTCTTTGAGAGCCTCTGGGCTTCTAGCAGACAAGGGTAGAAAATAAACGCGATCGCTTTCATCATTCCCCCCGTCCCCTTGTCCCTTTGTCCCCTTGTCCTCTTCAACCGGTGCTGCTTCCAAAACCACATGAGCATTAGTCCCACTCATCCCAAAGGAGCTAACCCCAGCCAGCAGTCGGTCTGAAGTCCAGGGAGTAAGCTGAGTCGGAATAACTAACGGTAATTCCTGCCAATCGATATGCGGATTTGCTTGTTTGAAATGTAAATGTGGTGGAATTTGTCGATGCTGTAAAGCCAGAACTACTTTCATAATTCCGGCAATTCCGGCAGCAGCTTCTAAATGCCCGATGTTGGTCTTGACAGAACCAACAATTAATGAATTATCTTGACTCCTGCCAGCACAAAGTACCGATGCTAAGGCGCGAATCTCTATGGGGTCGCCTAAGACGGTTCCCGTACCGTGGGCTTCCACATAACCAATTTCCTGGGGTTGTACTGCCGCCGCCGCTAGTGCTTGGCGAATCACTGCTTGTTGAGCCGAGCCATTGGGGGCAGTCATACCGTTGCTGCGTCCGTCTTGATTAACGGCGGAACCACGAATCAAACCAAGGATGCGATCGCCATCTGTTAAAGCATCCCGCAAACGCTTGAGTACGACAACACCACAGCCTTCTCCTCGTCCGTAGCCATCGGCAGCAGCATCAAAGGTTTTGCAACGACCGTCTGCTGCTAAGGCTTTCACCTGACAAAAATAAATCGTGGTTTCTGGAGCCAGCATCAAGTTAACACCACCAGCCAAAGCCAAATTAGACTCGCGTTTGCGTAAGCTTTCACAAGCTAGGTGAATGGCTGTGAGGGAAGATGAACAAGCTGTATCTATGGTGATACTTGGCCCCTGTAACCCAAAAACGTAAGACAAACGACCAGAAACTACGCTGGGAGTGCAACCAATAAATGAGTAAGCATCAATGCGATTGGGGTCGCCGCTATTGATGTGGAAGCGGGCGTAGTCGTTGGTGGAAATGCCAATAAATACGCCAGTGGCACTACCTTCTAATTTCTCTGTGCTTTGTCCGGCATTTTCTAAGGCTTCCCAGGCAACTTCCAGCAACAATCGCTGTTGCGGGTCTATACTGACTGCTTCTCGCGGCGCAATCCCAAAGAAATCGGCATCAAAGCCATCAACTTGGTCGATAAAGCTACCCCGACGGGTGTACATTTTACCAGGAGTGTCAGGATGAGGCGTATAGTAACTATCGACCGACCAGCGATCGCTAGGAATTTCCCGGCTAGCATCAATACCTTGGCTCAATAATTGCCAATAGGTTTCGAGGTTGTTAACTCCTCCGGGAAATCGGCATCCCATACCGACAATGGCGATAACTTCTTGCCGATCCTGTTCAATGGCATCAAGCTTGGTGCGGAGTTCCTTTAGGGCGACTAATGCCCGCCGTAGCTGGTCAGTACGTTCTGGGGTGTTCATCTTCATGACTCATTAAGAGTTGCCAGTTCTTGAGCTAGTAAGGCTTCTAGCTCATCTTCGGAAAACTGTTCCATTTGCTCTACAGCCAAGTTAATCTTGCTAAGAGCAGTGGGTAGTTCCTTAGTTGCGGACGATGGGGTTTTGGGAATCACTAACTCAGCTAAATACTCAGACAAGCTTTCTAGGCTGGGATACTCAAAGACGAGGGTTGCAGGTAATGTTACTTTCAACAATTCCATGAGGGCGTTTCGCAGTTCCACTGCTGTCAGAGAATCCATACCCATTGTGTTAAAAGGCTTTTTCCCATCTACCTGGGCTGATTTCATCCGCAAGACTTTGGCAACCTCCCCTTGTACGGCTTCAAATATTAAGTCTTTGCGTCTGCTGGGGGGAGCGTTTTCTAAACGTTCGTATAACTGGGATGCTGGCGAAGATTTCGGTTGAGAAGAAAGCAGAGATTCTGGGTAGAGGAGCAGAGCAGAAAAAATATTTTCGTTACCAGCCCCTCCCCTTGTGGGCGGAAGTCCATTTTCTTTCCCCTCTGCTCCCCATCCCCTCTGCCCCTCTGCCTCTTTTTTCCCTCTAGGAAAGGCTTGAGTAAACTTGCTCCACTGCACTGGTATGACGGCAACTTGCGCGACATTATCAGTTAGTAGTTGTTCTAAAATTTTTAAACTTTGTTGCCAATCAATTGTATCTACGCCCCAAGTTGCCCAGCGTCGGACAATAGGATTATCTTGATGCGCCCAAGGTGCCCAGTTAACACTCAGAGCAGGTAAACCCAGAGATTGACGATAGTGGGCTAAAGCATCAACAAAAGCGTTAGCCGCAGCGTAATTACCTTGTCCAGGCGAACCTAGTAAGCATAATGCTGAGGAAAACATTACAAAGAAATCCAAGGGTATTTCCTTAGTAATCGTATGAAGATTCCAGGCTCCCGTTACCTTGGGTGCGAGGACTCTGGCAAAGCTCTCTCGTGTTTGGTGCAAGAGAAGGCTGTCTTGATGAATACCTTCGGCATGGATGATACCAGATAAATTTGGCAGTTTGTCTTCAATGTATTGCAGTACATTTGCGACTTGTTCTGACTTGGAGCTACTGAAGTTAAATAATACTACAGTTGGATTAATTGCGTGCATTTGCTTGAGGCGATCGCAAATTTCTGGTGCAGGTTCTCCTTCACCCATTAACACGAGGTGTTCAGCGCCTTTTTCAATTAGCCAACTGGCAAGATTCACGTGAATATCATCAAAACAACCCGTAATTAAATACGTAGCATTAGATTTAATTTTTATAGGTTCTACTGAGAATGATGGTTGATAGCGCAACAACCGAGGTACATAGCGTTGTCCAGCCCGAAAAGCGACTTGTTCTTCAGTTGGATGGTTAATTTCAGTCCACAAACTAGATGCTTGCTCGACTAAGCTAGTTCCTGGATCTAAATCGATTAATCCTCCCCACAAATCCGGGTGTTCTACAGCTAGGGTTCTTCCCAATCCCCAAAGAGGAGTTTGGGCAATACTCAATTCTCCTGGTTTTAACTCCACGGGTACACAACCCCGTGTTACTAACCATAACTTGGGTTGCTGAGATAATTCTGCGGCGACTAAAGCTTGAAGCAGAGCGGGGAAACTGGCAGAAGTTTTATCTGTTAAAGTCGAATCTATTCCCCACAGATAAATTACACCACGCCATTCTCGGTCTTCTGCACAATTTTCGAACAGTTGTTCAAAGTCTTGACGATGGTATTCCTGACTGGCAAAGACTAACTTGCAAGTTTGCCCAGATTGTTCTATGAACTCGGCTAATTCTACTGCGATCGCACTGTGGTCAGCTAGGATCAGCCAATGCCCTGTCGCATTAGCTTGGATAGACGACTGTAGGACTTTTGGTTGCCATTTAATTTCATACAGCCAATCATGTAAACTCTTCTGGGCAATGCGCTGTAAAGCTTTTCTGGGCGCACGTTTGAGGTGCATTTTCTCAACTTGGGCTACCACCTCACCAGCCGGATTTACAATACAGGCATCCACATCAAAGGTTTCTGGGTTGGGTGTATTACCAATGTGCAGACGCATATATGACCACAACTCAGTCGTGGGTTGCCCGTAAAAGCACAACTTATCTAAACCAATGGGGATGAACACATTATCTTCACTGGGTAAGTCAGCCAAAAACAACTGCAAGCAAGCATCAAATTGGGCTGGGTGCATATTATAATCACCCGCCTCTGCCATGATGGATACTGGCATTTGAATTTTTGCTAATACTTCGTCCTGGAGTTTCCAGAGTGTTTCTATACCCAAAAAGCTAGAGCCAAATTCTAGTCCGCGTTTGTGTAAGCAAGGATAGAACACTCCACCGGATATTTCTTGCAGACTGCGTTCTTGTAGTGCTGTGGGTGAGAAATCTGCAATGATTTGGTGTTCTGGTATAGGCTCAACTCGCAGCTTACCAGATGCGTGGAGATTCCAAGCTGTTCCGTCTTCTTTTTCCGGGGATGCCAAGCTGAAGATTTGGAAAGTATATCCTCTCTCATCTGGTGTGAGAAGTAATTGTGTAGTGCGGGTTTCACCCTCTGCCAGTACGAATGCCTCGCGGATAGCAACTTGTTCTAAAACACAAACACCCTTACCAAGGACTTCTGTAGCTGCTGCCCAAGCCATTTCTAAGTAGGCAACTGTGGGCACTACTACCATACCGTAGATACGGTGATCGTCAATAAAGGGTACATCGGCTATGCTGAGTTGTCTCTCAAAGATAATTGTGTCAGCTAAGGGCGATCGCAATCGTTGACCGAGTAAGGGATGTAATAGTTTTTGCAGGGGCGATCGCTTTTTCTTGCCATCACTCACCCAATAACGCTCTCTTTGCCAAGGATAATTCGGCAAAATCACCTGAGAGCGCGGATAATCAGTTTCAAACCCTCGCCAATCAACCTCTACCCCTGCAACATAGAGCTGTGCTACAGAATCTAACAACTGCTGCCAATCTTCTCTACCTTTACGCAGCGAAGCCAGCCATAATCCTTCCATATCCAAGTGTTCGGGACACTCGCGCCGTGCCATTCCCAATAATGTCGGATGGGAACCGACTTCTATAAATACCTCATATCGTGCCTGATACAACGTCTGCATACTGGCAGCAAATTGCACACTTGCGAGGATATGCTCTAACCAATAAGTTGCATTTGACATTTCCTCATGTCTGACAATCTTACCTGTGACATTGGAGATAATATCTAATTGCGGCTGTTGATATTTTACTGATGCTGCTACTTTGGCAAAGTCTATCAGCATTGGCTGCATTAAGGGCGAGTGGAAAGCATGGGATACTTGCAATCTTCTGGTTTCAATACCCTGGCTTTCTAATTTTTGCAGCACTGTTGTGAGTATCTCTAATTCCCCAGATAAAACAATACTGTGTTCGCCATTGATGGCGGCAATACTCAACTGTTGTGGATAGTCAATAATTAACGGTGTAACTTGCTCTAATGTGGTGAATACTGCTGCCATCCCTCCACCTTGAGGTAGTGCTTGCATTAAAGCAGCACGTTGCACAATTAATTTCAGTGCGTCTTCTAGGGAAAAGATGCCAGCAATGCAAGCAGCGACATACTCACCGACACTGTGACCTAAAACTGCTGTGGGACGGATACCCCAAGATAACCAAAGTTGAGCAAGAGCGTATTCTATAACGAATAATGCAACTTGGGTGTAGGCGGTTTGATCGAGGCGAGTATCTTCTAAATTGTCAGAGAATATCACCTGTAAAATTGATTCGCCTAACAAAGGTTGCAGTAAGGTATCGCATTGGTCGAGTGTTTGGCGGAAACTGGGCTGAGTTTGGTAAAGTTGCCGACCCATGTGGCAATACTGTGACCCTTGTCCAGTAAAGAGAAAAGCAATTTTTTTAGTTTGCTGGCTAGTCTGTCCGTGATGGATACCGATGACTTCGGTGGTGTCGAGGTAGGCTTGCAACTGTTGTTGCATTTGTGCGTTGTCTGCGGCGATGATTGCAAGGCGATGTGAGAAATGAGTTCTGCCAACTTGTGAGGTGTGGGTGATGTTGCCAAGAACTATATCTGGGTGAGATGAAAAGTATTTGATGTAGCGTTGTGCTAGTTCACTCAGAGCTTGGGGATGTTTGGCTGACAGTGTTAATAGATGTAAAGGACGCTCTGTAATTTCTTCTCCTCTACTCCCCTGCTCCCCTGCTCCCCTGCTCCCCTGCTCCCCTGCTCCCCTGCTCCCCTGCTCCCCTACCTCCCCTGCTCCCCCTACTTTCTTCACAGGTGCTTCTTCCAATACTACATGAGCATTTGTCCCGCTTGCGCCAAAGGAACTTACCCCAGCAATGCGGCGTTGTTCGTGTGGTAGCCAAGGTGTAAGCTCAGTCGGAACTGCAACTGGTAAATCCTGCCAAGCAATGTGAGGGTTGGGTGTTTTAAAATGCAGATGTGGTGGAATTTCTTGATGCTGTAGCGCTAAAGCTACTTTAATGATGCCAGCTACACCTGCTGCTGCTTCTGTATGACCAATATTGGTTTTGACAGACCCTAACATTAGGGGTTGATTAGCTGTTTTTTCTTTACCAAACACTGCACCCAAGGCATTTACCTCAATGGGATCTCCCAAAGATGTGCCAGTACCGTGGGTTTCGATGTAGCTAACTTGATGGGGTTCCAGTCCGGCGTTGGCTAATGCTTGCCGTACTACTGCTTGTTGTGCTAATCCGTTGGGTACGGTCAGACCACTGCTAGAACCATCTTGATTGACTGCCGAACCGCGAATCAAAGCTACGATGTTGTTACCGTCGGCTAATGCTTGGGAAAGGCGTTTCAGTACCAAAACACCACAACCTTCGGAACGTCCAAAACCATCCGCACTGCTATCAAAGGTTTTACAACGTCCGTCAGTGGCAATCATCTTGGCTTTACACAGCCTGACGTTCATCTCTGGTATGACAATTAGGTTAACACCAGCTGCGATCGCCAAATCACTTTCTTGATTACGCAGACTTTGACAAGCTAAATGAACTGCTACTAAAGATGACGAACAGGCGGTTTCTACAGCTAAACTCGGCCCCTGTAATCCTAAAAAATAAGATAATCTACCAGCTGCAAAATTAATTGCTCCACCAGAATTTGTATAAGCATTTATCAGTTCATCATCTGCAAGACCAGTTTGCAATTGCAGATAATCTGTGGTGGTAATACCAACAAAAACGCCTGTTTTACTTCTGTGCAATTGATTCAGAGGAATCCCAGCATTTTCCAGCGCTTCCCAGCTGACTTCTAACATTAACCTCTGCTGGGGATCGAGACTCTGCGCTTCCCGTGGCGAGATACCGAAAAATTCTGGCTCGAATTTGTCGATTTGACCAATAAAACCACCATATCGAGAATACATTTTGCCTGGTGCATCAGGATTAGGGTCATAATATGCGTCTGTGTCCCAACGGTCTGGCGGAATTTCGCTAATAGCGTCAACTCCGTTACGAAGATTCTGCCAAAATGCTTCGGGGTTATCACTTCCACCAGGAAATCGGCAACCCATACCAATAATCGCAATCGGTTCGGCGTTTAACAGTTCGATTCCATCAGTTTTGGCACGCATTTGTTGTACCAAGAGCGCTAGTTTAGTAGCTGAAAGATTCGTGATGCGCTCTGGAAGTTTACCCATAATTATTTCCCCTAGTTTTTACCCTGATGCTGGGATGAAGAATTAAATTAACGACCTATGGACGCAGATGATGATACTTATATACTTGGTTGTTCAATTTTAGTCTTAATTTTAGTTAAAAACTGAGCAGCTTCTCGACCATTAATAACTCTGTGGTCATAAGCAAGTCCTAAATTTATATAGCTACGATTATTGACATTTTGTTCAGAATCTAAATAAACTTCTTCTTGGATTCCTCCAAGAGATAACATACAACTTTGAGAAGGCAAAATGATCGGAATTGTTACCAGAGAATCTTTATCCATATTAATAGAAAGAGAAATATTTCCCTGATTCAATTCTTCTTCATTAAACTGACCGCGCATCGCTTTCAATCTGAAGTCCATCAATTTATTGGCAATATCTGCTAGAGATATTTCACCGACATTTTTAATTACAGGAATAAATAAACCTTTGCCTAAGTCAAGGGTAACTCCGATATTAGCCACTTCTCCAGGCATGAATCTATTGTCATCAATTAAGCTACCAAAGAAAAACGGAAATTCTGATAGTAAAGTAGCTGTGATTTTAATTAATAGTTCTGGTAAGCCGATAATAATATCATGTTTTTTCCCATAGTAACTTAACATTTGAGTTGCAGCATCGCTGTAGATTTTCATCAACAAAAATGCTTTGGGAATTTGTGTATGCGATTGGGTGACTACGCGGGCGATCGCCATTTGTTGGCGAGATATTTCTAAACCTTTAACTTTATCTCGACTCTGTTCGTTAATTAACTTTTCAATATCTGGCCTTTTAATAATATTCTTACCTAATTTTCTGATATTTTCTTCAGAAATACCATGTTTATCAATTAATTCTTGAGCAACCTTGGTAATAGTTAAAGATTTATCATCCGTTGTCTTTGCTTTCTTTCCTGAGTTTTTGAGAAAATCTTGTCTTTCTACTTCAGTTTCAAATAAATATCCAATGACATCTCCAGGTTTGCATTCATCACCAGCTTCAGGTAAGGTATGCAAAATACCCTCTGCTTCACTCTCTAAATCAAAAGCTGCTTTGGACGTTTCAAATACTGCGATCGCTTCTTCTTTATTTACTGGCTTACCTATATCAGACAACCAGTATAACAATGTATAACTCTCATCATTATTATTAAATTTTGGCAGAATTATCTCATACATATAATACGGCTTCCTTGACAGAATTGCAAATATCTTCCTTCTGCACAATCACCTGCTTCTCTAAATGAGCAGAAGAAGGAATAATACTATTTTTCGAGTGAACCAATTTGACAGGGTTTTTTAATTTACCCCAAAGCCTACTGTAGATTTGATGAGCAACTTCACTCCCCCACGTACCGCCAGCTACACTATCTTCCACAATAAAGATATGAGTGCTATCTGCTAATAAATCTATGATGGTTTCTAATTCAAAAGGATATAGTTGACTAGGAACAATAATCTGAGTTTCAATTTCCCAATCAATAAATAATTCCCGCGCCGCAGCTAAACATCTTGGTACTAATCCCCCTGGTGAAATTAGCAAGCAGTTATTTTCTTCAAAACTATCGGCATAAATTCTAGCGAAATTCTTGGTAGAATCTAAAAATTCATAACTAAACAGATCGTCAATCAATCCATCAGCATAAATTCTTTGAGTATAGAGTACCTTATCTTCAAAAAAGATGCAGGGATAAGTTAAATTAACCAACTTTTCAAACACTGCAATATTATCATGCAATGGCGATAATTCAAATAAATATAAATTGGGAATACCAACAAAATGCTTTTGCAAACTTTGGCTATGAGTCGGGCCATATCCTCTGTTACCACCCACTGCACAGCGAACAATCATATTTAAGTCTAATTTTGTGCCATACATTGATACAGATTTGGAAGCAAAATTTAAAATCTGATCGAATGCCAAAGCAATGAAATCACCAAACATGATTTCGACAATTGGTTTATTACCACACAAAGCCAAACCACCACCTATCCCCACAATTGCTTCTTCGCTAATTGGTGTAGTTAAAACTCTATCTGGGTAATTAGAAGATAATCCCTTTGCAACTTTGAATGCTCCTCCATAAGGGTCGAGGATATCTTCACCAATTAAAAAAACTTGAGGATCTACAGCAAATATATGATGTAGGGCACGATTTAAATTCTCAACAACTCGCTCAGTTCTCTTTAGAGTAGTTTCCATTGTACTAATTCTCTAGATTCAACATCTCTAACCAAACTACTTATTTCAGTTTTAACTTTTAGTTCTATCCGCTCAAATTGCTCTGGATATTGCTGCTGATAAACTGAATACCAATCCCATTTTTGAATTCTTTCTAGTTCTTGAATGTCTCGTGTATCGTCACCTTTACTATGGGGACCGACTCGATTAGTATCAAATTCAATTACTAAGGGCAAAGATTTAGTTCTAGCGGCTTGAATGTGAGGGCTAATCAGTGTCCTAATCTCGTTAATATCTATTGAGTCTACTTTTAAATAATTAATTCCAAAACCTTGAACACGACCTGCAATTGTGCCTGCCATTTGCAGTTGAGTAGGAGTAGACTGAGCTATTTTGTTATTTTCTACAATTACTAAAACAGGTAAACTCCATAATTGGGCAATGTTTAAGGCTTCGTAAACTCCTCCTTCACCCCAAGTACCATCGCCAATGTGAACTACAGCCATCCCGAAGTTACCTTGGCGACGTAAATGCAAGGCTATCCCAGCAGCTACAGGCAAACTTTCGCCTTGAATTCCTGTCGATAAATAATTTTTTCTGTAGATGTGCTGACTTCCACCTACACCATGACAAACTGCACCTTCTTTGCCCATAATTTCTGCTAACAAGCCTTCAGGATCTTCAAATCTTGCGAGGTAATGGCCGTGTCCGCGATGATTGCTGAGGATGAAGTCACTATCAGTTAAAACTGTTTTTAGTGCTACAGGGATGTATTCTTGACCGAGGCAAGTATGGGTTGTACCGTTTAATTTGCCACTAGAAAATAGCTCTAAAAGTGATAATTCAAAGTGACGAATCATCAGTATGATTGCTAAGTCATCATCTGAAATTGGAGTCAGTTTTTGAGTTTCTTGGATTGGGGGGAGGGTATCAAGTTTCATGGCGGATGCTGGGGTGTAGAAAAAGCTCACGCAGAAGGTAATTTTAGAGGTTAAGATTCGACTCCTTTTTGAAGTAGAATTTGGCGAGCGTCTGCGAAGGATTTTACAGATTTCACATCGTCAACTGTGAAGACTATATCGTAGGCTTCTTCTATAGCCATTACTAGCTTCATGTGCGCCATACTGTTCCAATTTTTGAGAGTATTGGGGCTGAGTTGATCTGTGATTTCTAAAGGGGAGATGTTTAATACATCTGAGAAAATTTCTGTTAAAGTTTCCAAAGCTACCTCCGGGAATTAAATTGTTAATGTTTGTACTAGTTGTTCAGATATAGCTTTCAGTATTTCTGGTTTCTTATGATTGATGAAAAAATGCTCTCCCTCAATCATCTGCAAGGTAAATTTTCCAGATGTTTGGTCTTGCCATGCAGCAATATCTTCTATATTTACCATTTCATCTTGCAGTCCACCAAAGGCGGAAATGGAACAATTTAATGGTAAGTCAGGAGTATATTCATAAGTTTCAATAATTGAAAAGTCTGCTTTCAGAACTGGCAAAAATAACTGCATGATTTCTTGGTTATTTAAAATCTCCTTGGGGATGGCTTTGTAGCGCTTGTTGATTTCATCGATAAATAAGTTATCTGGTAAATGATGTGTGGGTTTTAGAAAACATGGAGTTTGTGGAGCGCGGCTACCAGAAACAAATAAATGTTTGGGTTCTAAATTATGTTGTTTTCTAAGGCGACGAGCTGCTTCAAAACACAGCAATGCTCCCATGCTATGACCATAAAAAACAAATGGCATATCCAGGTAGGGTAATAAACTTGGAACCATTGTTTCTATTAAGGTAATGAGATGGGAAAATGGCTTTTCTTTGATGCGAGTATCGTGTCCTGGAAGCAGAACTTGGCATACTTCTACATCTGAAGGTAAGCCATTAACCCAATCTCGAAATAATGAAGTACCACCCCCAGCATAAGGAAAGCAAAAGAAGCGAAGTTTAGCTTTTGTATTTAGTTTTGGTGAAAAAATCCAGGTGTTAAGTTCTTTGGTAGCAGTCATCGCTTTTCTTATTTTTACTTAGCTGGAGTTGGAAAGATAATTTTTGGGCGAGTATTTAATTTTTAGATAATTTTATATTTTGGATTTAAAATTCCAAAATTAAAATCTCAAAATTCTGAAGCAAGCACCAACATATCCTGCGGAAACGCTGCACAAACAGGTATCATCTCAATTTAAAATTCAAAATTGTTTGATGCAGAAAGATTTATGAGCTTTTTCTATTTAGACTTTGACTGCATTCATTCGCTTTTCCATTTTTCTCATTTCTTTTCGCTCAAGAAAAGAATCGCGAGGCATCAAAATAAAATAAATTGACATGATGGAAATTAAGCCTACTTCATTATACGTTCTAAAGAGCAAATATAAACCTGTAATCAAAATTGACACAATAAAAAATGTGCTGAGAATCGCTAGTATTTTTTTGATTCCTGACATTTGAGAAATGTTATCTAAAACGGTGTAGATGATGGACATTGCTTTTTCTCCTGAAAAACTATTTCAAAAATAACTGTGTTACTGCGTCTTCGGAAAGCGATTCTATTTGCAAGAAAAGCTCATCTAAGCTATTGCTTTGATTTTGTGATGTTGGCTGTGTAGATATATCTTGGGTTGTTTTAAGATGTTGATGGAAAATTGGAGCTAGCACTTCTTGTGTTAGATAGTTAGTTAGCATTTCGATGTTGGGATAATCAAAAGCTAGGGTTGAAGGTAGGGGATGGTTTAAACTTGCTTCTAGCCGATTTTTTAGTTGGATAGACATGAGAGAATCCATACCCATTTGGAAAAATCCTTGCTGGTTTTCGGGAGGATTTTCTGGGTCGAGATCCAAAATCTCACTCACTATCATTTGCAGATGAGTGATGAGTAAGTTGTGGCGATCGCCTGCTAAACTCTTCTCTAGCTGCAACAATAGCTCTGACTTGATTACAGCGCTATTTTCTTGTTTTTCCTGCGGTTGTCCCAACTCTTCTAGTAGCGGTCTATGTCGTCTGACTTCATAAGTGGGTTTAAAGATACTCCAGTCAACATCTGCGACTATTTTTTGTACTACACCTGATTGCAAACATAACTTCAACGCTTCTAGAGTTTGTGTGATAGCCATCGGTTTTAACCCGACACGCGACCACAGGCTTTGGACTTCAGCTGCAACAACGTTTATCTCATCCCAACTACCCCAGTTAACACTCAATGCTGGTAAGTTGTTTCCTTGGCGATAATGAGCCAAAATATCCAAGAAGTGGTTTGCTGACGCATAAGGCGCAAGTCCGCTAGAACCCCAGATGGCGGCGGCTGAGGAAAACAAAATCAAAAAGTCTAGTTGGAGATTTTGAGTCAACTGATGCAATATCCAAGTACCGCTAACTTTGGCTGCTAATACATTTTGATATGTGCTTAAACTCATCTCTGCCAAGTTTTGAGGGATGGAAATCCCAGCCGCATGGATGATGCCGCGCCAGTGAGTATTGCTGGCAAATACAGCTTGCATCTGGCTAAAGTTGCTGACATCCGCTTGCACAACGTTGACTGTTGCACCTTGAGCTTCTAATGTTTGAATGGCTGTAATTGCCTTTTTGTGCTTGTCATCTGGTGGTAAGGTATTCCATAAAGAACGCTCTGGGAGTCCTTGTCTACCTGTGAGAACTAGGTGTCTTGCACCTTTGGCGACTAACCAAGCTGCCAGCTTTAAACCTAGTCCTCCTAAACCACCTGTGATTAAGTAAGTACCATCGGCATTAAATTCTGTTAACGGCTTCAATGCCTTTGGCACGGTACTGGTGACGAGACGTGCAACATATCTTTGACCATTACGCCAAGCAATTTGATCCTCTCCGTCGGCTGTTTGGATTTCTGCCAACAGCATGGCTGCTTGGTCTGGGGTGGTTTTATCAAGGTCAATTAAACCACCCCACAGTTCTGGGTGTTCCAGTGCTATCACCCTTCCCAGTCCCCATAAAAGTGATTGGGGTAGCGCCTGAGAATTGACGGAAGATTTCACTGGTTGGGTATTTTGCGTGACTAACCATAAATGCGGCCAGTCTGACGGGGGATTTTTCACCAAGGCTTGAACCAAGTGCAGCACGCTACCGCAGAGTAATTTTTCGGCATCTTGCAAGGATGTTTCGGTGACTTGTGCTGAAGCAATATCCAGGCTCCACAAATGCACGATTCCCCGCAGAGGTAGCTGACTGTTCGCCTTTACATCTTTGATTAGTTGCTGCAAATCTTCGCGATCGCTAGGATTGATTGTGAAATATCCTGGTGAAGATTGGCTATAACTATTTCCAGGAATTACAAAGTAACAAGTTGCACCTTGCGCCTGTAATTGGGATGCTAAGGCAGTTCCTAAGCCTTGACGATCGCCAAAGATTAACCACAAACTATCTTGGCTATTTTTACTAGTGAAATTTTGTTGTGGTTTTAACCGCCAAGTTAGATCATAGAACAAATCGGTGCATTCTTCTGATATTGCAGATTTATTCGTTTCTTCTGGAAGTGGCGTTTTGCGGGCAATTTTTCTATCTAACCAGTATCGCTGACGTTGCCAGGGATAAGTGGGTAGTTGAATGTGGTTGCCACCGTTGGGATAGAGTTTGCGCCAATTTACAGGATATCCCGCAGTATACACCGCACCAAGGGAATTGAGCATCACAGCTAATTCATCTTCGTTGCGTTTGAGGGAAGGAAGTACAACACCTTGGCGATCGCTATACTGTAGTCCTTGCTCAATGGCTGTGGTTAAAATTGGATGGGGGCTAATTTCGAGAAAAACTTCATGTCCTTCACCTATCAAGCTTTGAATAGCCGTCGAGAACAATACAGGCTCCCGCAAATTCTTTACCCAATAGGTTGTATCTAAATCCAAACCATCAATTAATTTACCTGTGACTGTGGAATAGATGGGGATAGTTGCTGCTTGGGGTTGAATTCCTTGTAAAAGTTGCCGCAGTTCCTCTTGTAAAGGTTCCATTTGCGGACTGTGGGAAGCGACATCTACTTTCACTAAGCGGCAAAAAATATTTTTGGCTTGTAAATTCGCCAGAATAGTTTCTATCGCCTTGGGATCGCCTGATAAAACAGTGGATGTCGGGCCATTGCTCACGGCTACAGATACGCAGTCTTCATAGCCAACTATCACCTTTTGGGCTTGTTCCAAAGACAAACCAACCACAGCCATTGCACCCTGACCGCTAACCCGTTTAATTATTTGGCTGCGCTTACAGATAATCTTGGCGGCATCGTCTAAGTTTAAGATACCTGCAATATAAGCTGCTGCTACTTCACCCATGCTGTGACCGACGACAGCCGCAGGTTTAATCCCCCATGATTGCCAAAGCGTTGCCAAGCCTATCTCAACGGCAAATAAGGTTGGTTGGATAACATCAATTTCTGTCAAACGTGAATCAGCTTCATCAAGTATCAATTGTTCAAGTAATGACCAATTTGTATACTGACTGATAGCTTCGTCACACTGAACTATAGCAGCCTTAAATACAGGTTCTTGCTGTAATAACTTGCGCCCCATACCTAACCACTGAGAACCTTGTCCAGGGAAGATAAAAATCGGTAGATGCTGACGATCTGGAGTTTGGATACCCGTTGTAATCTGGGAATGTAGTTCTCCCTGGAGATATGTTTCTAGTAACTGCGATAGTTCATTGGGGGAACGAGCTAACAAGCTCAGGCGGTGACTATGATGACTACGGCGGACGCTGGCGGTGTAGCAAATGTCTCGTAGAGTTTCTCCTTGAGTGCTAAGAAAGTCTTGATAGGACTTTGCTAAACACTTTAAAGCTTCTGAACTCCTGGCTGAAATAGGTAGTAAATAATACCCATTTCCCCCATCTCCCACCCTATCCCCCGTTGGCGCTTCCTCAAGAATCGCATGGGCATTAGTCCCCCCTAGTCCAAGGGCTGTAACTCCAGCGCGGCGGGGGATTTGATTGGTTTGCCAAGGCGAGAGTTTTGTATTGACGTAAAAGGGACTACTGGCAAAATCAATGCGGGGATTTGGTTGGTTAAAGTTAATACTTGGTGGTATCTGCTGGTGTTTCAAAGCCAGAATCAGTTTGATTAGTCCAGCTATACCCGATGCTACATCCAAATGACCGATATTTGGCTTGACTGAACCAATCGCACAAAATCCCTGTTTTTGAGTTTGTGTGTGAAATGCCTGGGTTAAGGCATCGATTTCGATGGGGTCGCCAATGGGAGTCCCAGTGCCGTGAGCTTCGATGTATGAGATGGTTTCAGGACTAATCCCAGCTTTGGATAAAGCATCAATGATGGCGTTTTTCTGTCCGATTACCCCTGGTGCAGTGTAACTAGTTTTGAGGGCACCATCATTGTTAATTACTGTCGCCCGAATGATAGCGTGAATGCGATCGCCATCTGCTAAAGCATTTGCTAACTTCTTCAAAACGACAATCCCACCACCGCTACCAAAAACAGTCCCCCCAGCCTCGGCATCAAAGGCGCGGCAATGTCCATCAGGAGAAACAATACCACCACCGCGATAGTAATAACCAGCACGATGAGGGACTCTGACGGAAATTGCCCCAGCCAAAGCCATATCGCAGTCGCCATTCAACAAGCCTTGACAAGCTAAATGTACTGCAACTAAGGAAGTGGAACAAGCCGTTTGGACTGTGACGCTAGGCCCTCTCAAATTTAATCTGTAAGATACGCGACTGGTGAGAAAGTCTTTGTCACTACCAACGAAGGTTTCCAGGAAGCTTTCAAAATCAAGTTTAGGACGCAAGCGATCGCCTAAAATACAATCCAGTATGTAAGTATTGATACTCGCGCCTGCATAAAAACCGATGGGATGTTCATAGTTTTCAGGGTCGCACCCAGCATCTTCTAAAGCTTCCCAAGCACACTCTAGAAATACACGATGTTGAGGATCAATGAGTTTGGCTTCTCTGGGTGAATAGCCAAAGAATCCGGCATCGAAGTATTCCACATTGTCAATCATCGGACTGGCTTTGACATACTTGGGATCGTTGAGGGTAGAAGCATCTACACCTTCCGCCGCTAGTTCCTCATCGCTCAGAAATGAGATACATTCAACCCCATTTTTGAGATTTTGCCAGTATTCATCCAGGTTGTTTGCTTTGGGGAAACGTCCCGACATCCCGATAATGGCGATCGCTTTTTCGTTAAAGTTATTAGACAACTCTAATCCACCTACTTGATTTTGCAGTATGACCTGATGAACTATTCGTATCCTTTGGAGTTCGTATTTCCAACAATCTAGTCAGAACGTAACTCACCACTCTCCACTTCCATAGGGACAAATAAATTGAGACTAACTGTAGCCAAATCATTGGGTGGAAACTTGGCTTGGTAGCGGAGATCGGGAGTTAATCCAGCTAATTTTGCCGCAGCGATGAATTGATTCATTTCAATCGGATATTGATCTGTATAACCATGAGTCGCATCATAAGCTGTGGCTAAGGTATACCCAATATTCGCTGCTGCTAGGGCTGGCGGAATTGTATGTAAGTCTAGGACTAACAAACCAAATCGCCCGATATGCGGTTTCCAACGCTGTAAATGCTCTAATAAATTTTGTAAGAGTTCATTTGCTGTAATCATTCGACCCCTACAAACAAAAGCTCCTGTAGAACTCAATTCACAGCCCATATTTCCCAGTCTGGGAGTGATAAAAGGACGGTTGTGATCTAAAAACGATCTGACATGGAGAAACTCGTCAGATGGTATTCCATATTTGGCGAGTATTGCTTTTGCCAAGTCGTCTGGGTCGTTAATATCACCAAAGATGACGCTTATCGGCGACTGCAAATCCTTGAGTCTTTTATAAGTAGCTTCACGAGAGGCTTGATTATAGTCAGCACAGACCATAATCAAGGGATTCTCATTGAGAAATTTCCCTCTGACGGTCTGATTTTGAATGACGTGATAGATATGCTCCATGAATGTACCATCCCCACAACCCATATCTACAATTCCTTTGGGTTGTTCGTCAATCGGACGGTTAAAGATATCTCTGATAATCGCGTCAACTTTCTGGAAGTAGGTTTGATGAGCTAGTCCGCTACCCCAAATATTTACTCGACGATTCACATGGGTTTCATGTCCATCAGTATCTCGTCCCGATAAAATAGCGGGATTGCCAAATAACAGTTCCGGAACCTTCTCAAATGTTGGTAAATAAGAAACCGTGACTCCGTAAGCGTAGGCTCTAGAAATCGCATATAAGCCTGTACCGATGAACTGAACTTGACGACCTTGAATTACAACCCAGCCCTGTAAAGCCAGGATTTCAAAAGCTTCAAGTAAATGTTTTTGATTACCTGTTAACTGCTCAATATCAAGTGTGTGTGTTTTGGGATCGATTTGCTCAAACACATTAGCCATTGCTAAAGATACCATCGTTGGACCTACCAATAAGCCATTGAGATGGTGCAATATCTGACAACACACATACTGATAATCTTCATCTGTACTTTCTACCAAGTCCCACTGTCTTTTAGCTCTTGCTAGCAGAGAGGAGAAATTCATGCCGTCAGCTAATTTAGACTGTAACGACAAAGTTAAATCTCCAAAAAGATAGTCATTGATATTAATCAGGGTAGGTAAAAAAGCAACAAACTCTTTATAAATTGATGACAGTCCTAACGCTATGCTGCCTCTGCGAGTCAAGGTGTAAAAGATTTCTCCCTCAATTTCTTGATGCTTCATCCATCCTTGCGACACCATTAGCCGCAAAGCAACATTCAAATAGCCTATATTTCCCGGAAAATATTTCAGAACTAGATTCAGGGGTACGACTTTTCCTTCTTCAAACAAGAAGAAGACTCCTCTTTCCTGTAGAGCATTTGTAGTTGGGCCTATGGCAATCCCATCCAGATGTAGAAAGATTGTTCGCCGAACTGAGAGACGTTCTTTTCTTTCTTCGCTGTCTCCATCTGACAAATCAGGAATATTTTTCGGTCTAAACAATTTGTCGAGGATATCGCTTCTGGTATAAACTGCACAGCCAAAAATCTTGTCTCTTAATTGCATAAGTCTTTATACACCTAAAAGCAACTATGCGTAACTGACCTTGCCTAAATCCAACAATAGTTCTAGGTATTTTAACTAATTTAATGGCTAACTAAATTAGCTAAAACCTAAATCCAAAAGCATTTCTGCAATAGAACATAATGGTTGAAGTTCCTTGCAGTTTTCGGCGCTATTACTCAGACTATGCACAGAAACATACGTGTGAACAAAGTTCACAAGCGATATGATTTGGCTAATCAAAAATTTCAATTTTGAAGGTTACTGAAATACAGACCTTATGCTCGGTTAATTAAAGGAGTCTAACCCTATAGCTTATCCTAAATATATTGAGTTCAATACCTTTGCTTAAAGCACATTTTAGTTTTGAATGACTTTTCCCAAGCGGTTTTCATGAATTCCCTTGATAGATAAGCTAACTTAGTTTACCTACATCTTGCAGGTATTTTTAGACTGAGAATGAATTGCTGTTGCTGACTACATCAAGTCGATTCTTGATGCAATTTTTATGGTTAGCTGTGGAACTTATCCACTTTATCCAAGCAAGTTACACCATTCGTAAAAATTATACACACATAATGATAGAGGAATTTTATATTTTTTATAATTTTATCTATATATAAGAAAATTTAATCATGTTTTAATTCTAAGCTCTATATTTTAATAGTATTCAAAATTAATGATTACATAAACAAAATTTAATCCTTTTTTATCAAGATTTCATCTATGCAAATAAATCAACAATTATTTAATGAAGATTAACCTGTTGATAAACAAGTTTTAATTTTTTATAAATACATTTATCTATATGATTCTGAGAAGAATCTTAAAAACGTTGCACTTCATGCAAAAACTTTTCTGAGATTCGTGTAACTATATCAGTTGCAAAATTTGACCAGATATTTTCCATATACAGCCCAGCTAAAGCTTACCAACTGAGTTTTTCATAACTTGTTGAGTTTTAGCTATAAGGACTATTGCTGCTTTTTCATAGTTTATAAAACTCTCAGAAATACCTAACCAAAAATATGTCAAGACCATTGCCTCATCTTTTTGATTCCAACATCCTTGGTGGTCAAGATAGTCTGCTCAATATTTATTATCAAGTCACAGGATTGCACATCCCAAGTTCAGTACTTGTAGGTACGGCGAGTAATGACCTACTCAATGGTAGTAATGGCAATGATCTAATAGTCGGTGGACTGGGTAATGATTTTATTGTTGGTTCTTTAGGTAAAGATGTTCTCTTTGGCGGAGCCGGTAATGATTTCTTTTTACGTTTACCTAACGATGAAGACGATTTCGTATCTGGGGGTAGTGGTAATGACCTTGTAGGTGGGGGTGGGGGTAACGACACCCTGTTGGGTGGATCGGGTAATGATGGTCTATTTGGTGCAGCTGACGACGATCTGCTCTATGGTGGTGCTGGTAACGACGTACTTTTTGGTGCAGAAGGACGCGATCGCTTTGTAGCTAAAGCAGGTGAGGGGGTAGACTCTTTTGTTGACTTTAACCCCACCGATGACTTCATTGCCTTAGCTGGTGGTTTATCATTCAATCAGATCAAGATAGAGGCGGTTGGCCCTAGCTCCTTGATTTCTGTGGCTGCAACAGGTGAGTTATTGGCACTTGTAGCTTTTGTTAGTCCCGATCAGTTCACATCAGCTAATTTTGTACAAGTTAGCAATGCCGAACTGTACTCTCAACACGAATCACCACTTTCACAAGATATTCCTAGCGTTGGCGTTGCAAACCCGCAAACCGTTGGTACAGATGGTAGCGATTTTCTCAACGGAGGTTTTGGTAACGATATTATCCAAGGCGGACTGAGCAATGATGTGATCAACGGTGGAACAGGTAGCGATCGCTTATTTGGTGACGAAGGCGGTGACTTTATTAATGGCGATCTCGGTAACGATTATGTAAATGGTGGTGTTGGGGGTGATTTCCTCAATGGTGGTTGGGGTAACGATACTATTGTTGGAGATGCCGGTGATGACCTTCTCAATGGTGGTCTTGGCAATGACCAACTGTTTGCAGGTGCAGATAACGATGTTCTCAACGGCGATGAAGGTAATGATTTACTCGATGGTGGTTTAGGTTTCAACCTGCTTAGTGGAGGATCTGGACACGATACTTTTGTCTTAGGTAGAGGTGCTAGATTTGACCAAATCTTTGACTTCCAGAAAGGAGTAGATCACATTAAGTTACCCGATCAAATTAGCTTCGGACAACTGTCTTTGATCCAAACTGGTGGTAACGTTTTAATTGCGATCGCTGGTAGCAGTGAACCACCTTTAGCAGTTGTTGATCGTATTCAAGCTAGTAGTCTGACAGCAACAGATTTTATTGCATAGTTGATCTATCTTTTTACACTAATCAGGTACTGTATTATCTGTTGGTGTTAACGTAACCTCCAAAGAATCATTCAGATGTATCGCTAGAACATTAACCAATATGTTCTATCGATACATCATTTATACTAAATATTGTCAGATTTATAATGAGACAAGAAGCTGTAATTATAATTCAAAATCTGAATCATTACTATGGGAAAAATGCGCTGAGAAAACAAATTTTATTTGATATCAACCTAAAAGTTTATTCTGGTGAAATTGTAATTATGACTGGGCCATCAGGTTCAGGAAAAACAACGTTACTGAGCTTGATTGGTGGTTTACGGTCTGTACAAGAAGGAAGTTTGAAATTTTTAGGTGAAGAACTGTCTGGTGTTAGTCAGAACAAACTGGTGCAGATGCGACGTAACATCGGTTATATTTTTCAATCTCACAATTTGTTGAGGTTTTTGACTGCCAAGCAAAACGTACAAATGGCATTAGAATTAAACGATTGCATTTCTCAAACAGAAGCAGTAGCTAAATCAGAAATGATGCTGCAAGCTGTTGGTTTAGAAGAAAGAATTAATTATTATCCAGACAATCTTTCTGGCGGTCAAAAACAAAGAATTGCGATCGCCCGCGCCTTAGTAAATTGTCCTCCCTTAGTGCTAGCAGACGAACCAACGGCTGCATTAGATAAACAATCAGGACGCGATATCGTAAAAATAATGCAGAGCCTAGCTAAAAATCAGGGAACTACTATCTTGTTAGTCACACATGACAACCGCATTTTAGACATAGCTGATCGCATCATAGAAATGGAAGATGGCCTATTAACGAGAGTTCAACTAGGGCAAACGTATGTGTGACTAGTCTGATGGGGAGATAAAATAAGACATCTCCGAAAATTATCAAAGCTTTGCTGTGGCTAGCTTATTTCGTTACAATCAGCTTGTGCGTTAAGCATTCAAGAGTTATCAGCCATGAAATTGATTTCCGATCCACCGATTCCTGTAAAAATTCAAAAAATGAAGGAACGGGTGCGGTGGATGCATCCAAGTTTTGTGCAACGGGGAATTGACCAAACCAGCATGGTTATTGACGATCGCAGGGAAGATAGTCCAGAATTTTCCTTTATGGTTATTGGTGATTCCGGTACCAAATCCCATTCTTGCCATCACCCCCAACGAAAAGTTGCCGAATTGATGCTGACTCACCGGGATGATTGCAGTTTTGTGTTGCACACAGGTGATGTAATCTATGTGGTTGGTTCCCAAGAGTATTATTCAACAAACTTTATTGAGCCTTACCGGGAATTTATTGTAGGTGGTGACAAGCCGAAAAGCATTCCTTATGACCGCATGGTGTTTAATATACCATTCTTGCCAGTACCAGGTAATCATGATTATTACGATGTGCCGTTGATGTACCGTTTAATTACTGGCACAACATCTTCATTACGTCGCCTGTTCCGCTACAAAGATATCGAGATTGGCTGGCATGGATCGTATCAAGGGAATGCTTATGCACGGGCATTTATGGACTATACCCAAGCGATCGCTTCCCCGCAAGAATTAGAACGTCATTTAGATCGACATTATACTGCTAAGACCGATACAGGACGGTGTTTGCGTTACGAACCCGGACAGTTTACCCGCTTACCCAATCGTTATTACACCTTTCGTTATGGCGGGATTGACTTTTTCGCGCTGGATTCTAATACCTTTAATACACCATCACCTTTACCTGCAACTGAAGAGGGGGAAATTTACCGCCGGGAATTGCAAAAGCGTCGCCAGGAAATAGATCGAGAAGAATTGCAGATTTTGGGAATATGCGATCGCCTCAACCCAGATAAACCTGCCGAGGCTGAACAACTTGATGAACTTACCGCCAAATTAGACCAAATAAACGAGATCAAAATCGATATTGAAAAACAGTTGGCATCTCATAAAATGCCTGCGATTGACTTTGAACAACTTGAATGGTTACGAAGCAGACTAATCGAATCTTGGAACACCTCCGAAGTGCGCGGACGTGTAATCTTTTTCCACCATCCGCCGTTCGTTACAGAAGCTACTAAGTGGAATCAAGCACAAACCTTGGCGGTTCGTCACCGTTTGCGCTGGGTGTTTGAACAAGTGGCAGAAAATCTTGGTTCTCTAATTAAAGAACGTCCCATAGTCGATTTGATTTTAAATGGTCACGCCCACTGTTTGGAGCATCTTCGCACAACTGATACCGGATTTGCTGACTCTCACATTAACTGCATTATCTCTGGTGGTAGTGGTCATCGTCCCCGCTATCAAAGGCGAAAGGGGACTGAATTGATGGAGACTTTTACGGAAATTGCAGGTAAACCCACTCGGAAAGTTGCCGATTCAACGCTTTTTGTGGGTCGTCATGATGACAATTTACAGAACCGCCTACCTTACTCATGTGTGCGGATTGATGTTTTGGATGGTAGCCCACCCAAGTTTATCATCAGACCGTTGGTTACTGAACGGATTGAAGATGAGTGGTACAACCGCGAACTTGAACCATTTGTAATTTAAACGGCAATACAGTTCAGTTAAGCATTTCTTCCTTCTCTTCCTTCTCTTCCTTCTCTTCCTTCTCTTCCTTTGCGTTCTTTGCGTCCTTTGCGGTTCGTTAAAAAAATTGACTTTGACAAAGAGTTAATACCAATTCTGTATGAATATATGAGGAACGAACCGCAAAGGGCGCATTCGCGCAGCGTCTCGTCAGAGAAGGACACAAAGAAAGAAAATTTGGCGCAGCCTCACAAAGCAATTATATTAACCCAAGCGTATTTATTTAAACGGGATGCGATGCCTATGGCGGTAAACTACGCGCCTTAATCACTTGAAAATCAAATCTAGGCGTTGCTGTGTTGCTTTGAGTGAGTCTGCTGGCGAACTTTTACCTAACAATACAGATTCAATCGCCCGACCTACACTGTCAGAAATCCGATTGTAACCAGGAAATATCGGACGCGATCGCCCATATTTTGCTTGGTCTAAAAATACCTTCACCTGTGGTATTTTTTTGATAAAATCCTGATATTTTGGACTTTCACGAGACTTCAAATTCACTGGCAAATAACCAGTTCCCAATGCTAATTCTGTCTGAAATTCTTCACTCAAAGCATATTCGACAAACTTAAAAGCTGCTCTTTCACGTTTCGGTGTAGTTTTGAAAAAGAAGAGATTCTCACCACCAATAACAGTAGCAGGTTTTTGCTCAACAGGAATTGGAAAAACATCAAAATCGACACCAGTCTCTTGGAATTGCCCCAGAGTCCAAGGGCCATTTAATTGCATTGCAACTTTACCACTGAGTAAGTCATCTGTCTCATAACCCCGTTCTGGGCCAGATAAAATAGCGGAACCATCCGTAATTAAATCACGCCAGAATTGCAAAGCTGCGATCGCGCCTTGATTATTTTGCAAATTTACTGCTGCTGCATTCTGTGAATCACCACTCACCAACTCACCACCACCACTCCACATAAACGGCAACCAGGTGAACACTGTAAATTCTCCCTTTCCTAGAGGTAGAAACATCCCATATTGATCGGTTCGCCCATCACCATTGGTATCACGAGTTAATTTCTTGGCAACTTGTGCAAACTCCTGCCAAGTCCGGGGTAATTCAGTAATCCCTGCCGCCTTAAACAAACTTGGACGGTAAAAAATACCAACATTATTTGTAGCAAAGGGCACAGACCAAATTTGACCGTTGTATTTCATTGATCCATACAAAGCGGGGTCAATTTCGGCTTTGATTGGAGATTTTTCGAGCATTTCATCCAAAGGTAAAAGCGCGTCGAGTTCTACCAATTGACCTGCGATCGTCGGATTGTACCACAATAAATCTGGGGGTGCATTTCCTACTACTGCTGCTAAAATCTTGGGCGTTTGCTGATCCTGTTGCCCAACATAAAGCGACTCTACCTGAATATCTGGGTGGGATTGATTGAATTTGTCTACCAGCTTTTGCAGTACATCCCGATTTGGCGGCGGATTTACACCTTGCCACAGGGTTAAATGAATTACTTTATCTTCCTTAATAACAGGTAGAATACTTTGACATCCAACTAAAGCTATTATGCCTACGAATAATACAAGCAGTAATCTCCTAAGATAATTTGACACTTTCTTTCTTTTTCGCTTGGCATAGCGAGGAGGCGAAAAAAAATTGTGCATAATGTTGATTAAAATGATTGATCGATTCTCGTAGCTGCTTCAACATAACTTTGCCACTTTGATTAGAGTTGCACAATTATCTTAAGTCATGGTTTTTGCAAGCGTTTATATCCTAATCTTGAATAGAGTTTTGATAATTTCAGGTTATGGCAGGACACAGTAAATGGGCAAATATTAAGCGCCAAAAAGCGGTAGTAGATGCAAAAAAGGGGAAAACCTTCACTCAGTTATCGCGGGCGATTATTGTGGCGGCTAGAAGCGGCGTACCAGATCCGGCGCTGAATTTTCAACTTCGCACGGCAATTGACAAGGCAAAGGCAGCGAGTATCCCCAATGATAATATTGAACGAGCGATCGCTAAAGGAGCAGGCACTTTTGGCGGTGATAACGCTATCTTTGAGGCAATTCGCTACGAAGGCTATGGCCCTGGTGGTGTAGCGATTTTAATCGAAGCCTTCACAGATAATCGCAATCGCACTGCTGCTGACTTACGTGTAGCTTTTAGTAAAAATGGTGGCAATCTTGGTGAAACAGGTTGCGTTAGCTGGATGTTCGATCAAAAAGGCGTTTGTGTCGTGCAGGGTGTGATTGACGAAGAACAGCTTTTAGAAGCATCCCTCGAAGGCGGTGCTGAATCTTATGAGATGACTGAAGATGAGATGGCTGAGGTTTTTACTGATATTGGCAATTTAGAAACCCTTAGTCAGACGCTCAAAAATCAAGGCTTTAAGGTAACTGATGCCGAATTTCGCTGGATTCCTAGTAATAGTGTAGAAGTTACCGATCCAGATCAGGCGCGATCGCTTTTCAAGTTAATTGATACTCTAGAAGGCTTGGATGACGTGCAAAATGTCACAGCTAACTTCGACATAACAGAAGAATTGATGGATCTCAGCATTTCGTAATCAAAATTTGCACAGAGCAAAATGTTACATCTAACTTGGAAATACCAGCAACTCTGATTAGCCAAGTATTCTCTATAATTCCGATATTTTTCCGATATTTTACGGTTGTAAAAATAGACATGAAAGATTCATATCAATTACAAACTCATGACATATACCTATTGGATAGTTAGATTGTTGATTAGTTGATGAGGAATTTCAAGTGAATAAGTTCGCTAAAGCTTTACTTTTGGCTTTAATCTTTGCTGCGCCTGTAACCGCTTTTGCATCTCAAGCTCAAGCTGAATCTATCCACCATGTTGCTACTACAAAATCTAGTAAAATTAAACACGTGAAACACCACAAACATCACAAACATCATGCTAAAAATATAGCTCCTAAAACTCATTAATAGTTACTATTATGTGCAGCAGTTTCTAGTAGCTCTGTAATAAAGTTTAGTATTGGTTTCTCTGAAAAAATAACTGCATTATTTAACCCCGTTGAAATCCCTACCAATCAACGGGTTTTTTCATTAACTTGCTCAAGGAGGCGCGATCGCGTCAAAATAAGAGTAAAAGACGCTGTAACCTAACTTAACAATGGCCCTAACGCAGCTTGAGCAACCTCTCTCCCCTCAACCAACACCGCCAGACTTGCGGGGATATGAATATGATTTGGTAATTGTCGGCGGTGGGATTATTGGGTTAACTCTAGCCTCTGCTTTAAAAGATTCTGGCTTGAGTATCTTGCTGATTGAGGCGAAAGTCGCATCAGCGGCCGTAGCGAAAGGACAAGCTTATGCAGTTCATCAGCTTTCAGCGCTAATTTACCAAGGAATTGGAGTTTGGGACAAAATATTGCCTCAAATTGCCAAATATTGCCGAGTTCGTCTTTCTGATGCCGATTATCCCAATGTGGTGGAATTTACCACAGATGATATACATACAGCAGAGTTGGGTTATGTGGCAGAACATCAAGCGCTGTTGCAGCCTTTGCAGGAGTTTGTCCAAGATTGTGCAAATGTGACATATCTGTGTCCGGCTGAAGTGGTAAATACTAATTACCAGCAAGATATAGTAGCGATAGATATTAAAATTGCCGATCAGTTATACTCAGTTCGCAGCAAATTACTGATAGCAGCAGATGGGGCGCGATCGCCAATTCGTCAAGCTGCTGGTATTAAAACCTCTGGCTGGAAATATTGGCAGTCTTGCATCGTGGCATTTGTCAAACCAGAAAAACCGCACAATAACACCGCTTACGAAAGATTTTGGTCTAGCGGGCCCTTTGCGATTTTACCTTTACCAGGGAACCGTTGCCGCATTGTGTGGACAGCCCCTCACGAAGAAGCAAAGGCTTTGTGTGCCTTAGATGATGAGCAATTTTTAGCAGAACTCACCCGTCGCTATGGCGATCAGATGGGGAACTTGGAATTACTAGGCGAGCGCTTTGTATTCCAGGTACAACTCATGCAAAGCGATCGCTATGTTCTCCCCCGACTGGCATTAATTGGTGATGCGGCGCACAATTGCCATCCTGTGGGTGGACAAGGTTTAAATCTGGGAATTCGGGATGCAGCAGCTTTGGCACAAGTAATCCAAGCAGCGCACCAAGCGGGTAAAGATATTGGCGACATTCAAATTCTGAAAGGTTATGAACGCTGGCGTAAGTTGGAAAACCTGACTATTTTAGGTTTCACCGATTTGTTAGATCGGATGTTTTCTAATAACTTCTTACCTGTAGTGGTGGTTCGTCGCTTGGGTTTATGGTTTTTGCAACGAGTTCCTGTATTAAAGGTGTTTATGCTGAAGTTGATGATTGGCTTGAAAGGACGAACTCCAGAATTGGCAAAACATAAACGCTATACCACAGCAGCTTGAAAAATCTGGTTTGGGGTGAGATTCAATTCGGGAAAGGTTTGGGAGATAATGCGTTCCCCGAAGGGGTTGCCGCAGGCATCGTTATCTCGAAACTTACTTATTTGATATTCCTCATCAACCAAGTTACAAACGATGATTGTCGGTTATTTAGGATTGCCGATAAAATTGCGTCCACCCAAAGCAGCATAATCGACAATCCAGTATTCTGGGATACCCATCTCTTCATAATCAGCGTATTTTAAGTAGTAATCGTCCCGCCAGTTGGTTGATACAACCTCAATTGCCAAAGGTATTGATGCACCCAAACTAACGATAGATTCTTTTTTCCATGATTTTTCGTTTTCCAGATTTGCACGATTTAGCACCAACACATCAGGGATGTAACCAGAATCTTTTTCAGGAGGTCTAACTATAACTTGGTTAGGTATGAAGTAGGGCAGTCCTAGACGTTGGATTTCAACAGAAATTTTGATACCTAGAAATCCTTTAACTTCTTCATGTTCTCCTACTGGTTGTGCCATCTCAACAATTTCTCTGTTATGCAGTTCATAGCGGACTCGTCGATTTTCGGGTAGCCAATCGACAAATTCCTCAAAGGTTACTAGCTTGGGTATGGCTTGAGTCATAGATGATAGAGAATTACTGAATCATAGAAATATTATCTCTAATCTATTGGACTGCCGACAGCTTTTACACCACGCCTGAGTAAATACGTATAAATAAATACATTTAAGTTATTTGCTTCTACTATTGCAGCGATCGCACTAGTAGTCTGTCAATAAAGAATTGATGGATAAATTCTCTCTAGAGACGGCGATTCATCGCGTCTTTAATCGTCAAAATGAATTTGACAGACTACTAGAATTGAGTAACCAGTGCGATCCACTGTTGTTTTGGCAGAGCTATTGAAAAGGCATTGTGCCAAAGATAAGTAGCTTAAGGCTTCAGCACAGACGCAGCTAACAAACATTTGCCCTGAACTGGGTCGGTTGTCTATTGGGTTAATAAGACAAAGAGAATAATTGTCCCTGCTTCAATCCATATTCAATCCTATGCAAATTACCCTTAACCTTGATGAAGCCCTTCCCAACGAAGCCTTCCAACTAACCAAGCTCACAACCCAAAAAGAACTAATGAATCTTGCTCTGCAAGAATTCGTTCGATTGCGTCGCAAAAAACCTTCTTGACGTTGCGGGACAAATTCAATTTGCCCCATGTTTAGTGGCGTTTGGGGCGTGAGGGGAGTGTTACAGATGGTGAGTACGCTATTGTTAATGGCGGAAATAGATTCTGGAGTTAAAGATTACTGCCGAAAAAATTGTACTAAAGATAGATGTAATAGTATTTAATATGTGCTAATTACTCAGTACTATCAACCGTAGGATTGAAAATTAGTATTTTTGTACATAAAATTAAAAATCTAAAATTAAAAATTGGTAATACTAATGGTTAGGAGTGTTAAAGTTTCAGGAAATTCATCGGAACTTTTCAGCGGGTATTCATGCTGAAGAAACTACAGAAAAAGCAAATTTCCATAATTGCGGGTGCGGCACTGTTTGCCTTTTTAGCTGGGGCAATGGTATCAGCACCTGAGATTGGTAAAACCGTTGGGCAATGGCTCAAACTGGGTAAGAATCAGGCAGAGCAAACATCTGATGCTAGTATTGCCCAATCAGCCGTCTTCCCACTGATATCACAATCTCTGCCAGAACGGGCGGCAAAACTAGCAGAGATTGCAGGGCAGTCGCGATCGCCAGACCGAAATCGCGCTCGTTATCTTTTGGCGAGTGATTACATTGAAAGAACCCAAGCCCAAAAAGCCCTGGCTTTACTCCAAGGATTAGACAAAGACTATCCTATCCTCGCACCCTATATTTTGCTGAAACAAGCCCAGGCAGAGGATATGCTGGGCGAAGATGGCAAAGCCTCGGATCTTAGGCAAAGTGTGCTGAAACAGTATCCCAAAGAAGCGGCTTCGGTGAAAGCACTATATCTGATTGCCCAACCGAAGCAACAAGAAATAGCGATCGCTCAATTTCCTTCCAATCCTCTAACTTGGGAAATTATTCGTAAACGCTTGCAAGAAAACCCCAACCAGCCAAAATTACAATTGATTTTGGCTACTTATGCTTACGATCAACCAGGCATAGTGGGCGTTTTAGATCAGTTAGTCAAACAGACCACCCTCAAACCCGAAGATTGGGAACTAATTGGCACAAGCTATTGGGAAAATAGTCAATTTTTGAAAGCGGCGAATACTTATGCCAAAGCACCCAAAACATCGCGCAACCTCTACCGGACTGCACGAGGGTTACAGATTGGAGGCAAAGACAAAGAAATAGCGATCGCCACTTATAAACAATTGGTACAGCAATTTCCCACTACCGAGGAAGCTGGGACTGCACTACTACGGTTAGCAGAAACAGCAAAAACAGGTAAAGACGGCTTACCTTATCTTGACCAGGTAATTAGTAAATTTCCTAAACAAGCTGGTACTGCACTAGTACAAAAAGCCAAAACTCTCGAAACCCTCAAGGATCAAAAGTCAGCTAGCGCGGCGTGGCAATTACTGATAGCCAAATACGGCAATTCTGATGAAGCCGCAGAGTATCGCTGGAAAATCGCCCAAGATAAAGCCAAAGCCAAAGATTATGTCGGTGCTTGGCAATGGGCAGAGCCAATTGTTACTAACAATCCCAACAGTATTTTGGCTCCAAGAGCAGGCTTTTGGGTAGGTAAATGGGCAGCTTCGCTAGGAAAACAGCAGGAATCTCAAACTGCTTATGACTATGTAATTAGTCAGTTTCCCTACTCTTACTATGCTTGGCGAGCAGCGAATATGCGGGGGCTTAATGTCGGCAACTTCGACAACGTGCGCGTCATGAACCCCGAAGTAATTGCACCCCAGCGTTCATTACCACCGGCTGGTTCTGAGACTTTCAAAGAATTGTATTTGCTGGGTCAAGACCGCGATGCCTGGTTACAATGGGAAACGGAATTTCAGAATAAAATTCAGCCAACGGTAGCAGAGCAATTTACTGAAGGGTTGATGCGGCAGGCCAGGGGAGAAAATCTCATTGGAATTGACAAAATCTCTAAGTTGGAAGACCGGGAAACACCAGCAGAACTTGCCCAATATCAAACTCTAAGCAAACAGATCGCTTACTGGCAAGCGCGTTATCCATTTCCCTATCTCCGAGAGACTGAAAAATGGTCTCTTGAGCGTAAACTCAATCCCCTGCTAGTAACTGCTTTGATGCGTCAAGAGTCAAGGTTTGAGCCAAAAATCAAATCCGTCGCTGATGCTACTGGCTTGATGCAAGTGTTGCCGAGTACAGCTAAATGGATCGCCCCACAAATTAAGGTGGATTTCAAAACAATAAGCCTAGAAAATCCCAACGATAATATTATGCTGGGTACATGGTATTTGGATCATACCCATCAGCAATATAACAATAACTCGTTGTTAGCGATCGCCAGTTACAATGCCGGGCCTGGTAATGTCTCCAAATGGCTGCAAACTCTAACTACACAAGACCCAGATGAGTTTGTTGAACAAATTCCCTTTGATGAAACCAAAAATTATGTGCGTCAAGTATTTGGCAACTACTGGAATTATTTGAGACTTTACAACCCTGAGATTTCTGAAATCGTAGGAAAGTACTCAACTACACATCCAAAATTGCCAGCGCAGTGATTCATGCCCAATCGGATGAGCAAGTAGGGACAGGTAAGTTTGATTTCACAAGAGGCGGGGCGCATTAAAAAGAGACACAGGAGAAAGAACTTGTTCAATAATTCTCCCTTGTCTCCCTACTCTCTGCCCCCTGCTCATCTTTAGCTACCTATGTCATTACCATTGATCATTGATGTCACCTGCGATTCGACCGCATTAACATAACCTCGATCGTTCAAAACTTGCGTTGGTAATTTATTAGCCTTGATAGCAGCTTGCACTATATCTTTCGCTGTCAGGTTTCCTATTTGGAATTCAGATAGCAAAGTACCCGCACTGGGAATACCCTGTTCTCTGAAAGCACCTTGATAAGCTAGAAAAGCAACATTGAAAGGTTGAAGATAGCTGGCATTTTGCGAATCTCTGTTGATTTGTCTGCCACTATTATTAACTGTTTGAGCGTCAACAATTCCAGGTACAAAAGCAATACATGCAACGACAATTGCAGAATTTATCAAATTCGTCAGTTTCATAATTTTTCCCTAAATTGTGCTAGATTCATTAGTTTCATTTATTAACAAAATCCTGCTTTTTAGCAATCATAGATGTTTGAAATTTATTCTCTATCTTCTTTCATCAAAATTACTCAGTCCCATCATTTGATATGCAAGAAAAGCAGTATCAAATGATTTGAGAGAATTTACATTCTTGGAATAGCTAGATAAAACGTCAGAGTTAACGGCTGTGTTCATTGATGCGCCACTTTGTTTATTGTTGGCTGTATGAACATTAGTGATTTTAGGCATAGAATTAATCCAAGCAACAAGATGTGCAGAATTTATCAAGTTTGGAATTTTCATACAGTTATCCTTAATTAAAACGAAGTACACCAGTCAGTATTATTGAGTTGCAAGTCTGCTTTTTTATAAATCTCAACATTTTTTACTCAGTTTATTTGATAGCTTGATTTGTTAATTACACCAAATAGCTGAGTAAAATTAACCCCACTCCTAGGAGTTGAAAAATTGTAAAAAATTTAGTAAGTAAAAACTTAGAAAATGCAAAAGTGCGCCAACTTAAATATCTTGTTTGCTAGCCATTCTCAAAGGTGCGATCGCTCATATATATGTAATAACAATTTTCCCTTCTAGAGATTTTTTACTTTTGGCTATAAACTGAAATCCAACTTTTTTTAGCTACTTAAGTTTCCATATCAATATGCTAGGAAATCTTTCCGATAGAAGCAAATACTTTTAATTTTTAATTTGATAAACAAAAGTGATGGTAATTAATACTGGCATTGCAAAATTTTCTCTAAACCTTATTGATTATTGATTTGAGGTTGGATGGACTCTGGTGTAAGGTAGACGTTCGGGAGGATAAAATAAGCCGATCGTGTCAAAATGTTAAGTGTATAGTTTATTTACAAACTCACTTATGCCGAAAGCAATTTGGAATGGCTCAGTTTTAGCCGAAAGCGATAATACCGTAGTTGTGGAAAACAACCATTACTTCCCTGCTGACTCCATTAACAAGGAGTACTTCACAGACAGTAATACCCACAGTACTTGCCCTTGGAAAGGTGTCGCTAGCTACTACAGTATTGAGGTTGATGGACAAACCAATAAAGATGCTGCTTGGTACTATCCCAGCACCAAGGAGAAGGCTAAGAATATTGAGGGTTATATAGCCTTCTGGAAGGGTGTAAAAGTAGAGGCTTAATAAAGGTTGCTGGGAGTATTTTAGTTTCAGAAAATTGATTTAGTATTTACAGCAATCATCAAACAAGATTTTGTGGAGGTTGACACAAGTTAATCTCCACATTCTTAAACTATTTGCTGATTTATAATTAACTGCTGCTACTTACTGAAGCGATCGCAGTTTTTCAATTACAGACTAAGAAGTATACCCTGATAGTCATTTAGGGTAAATCTCATTCAGAGCCTTTGCTAATAAATACTTGCTTTCTCTTCACTAACCAAGCTAAACCACTAGCAAGTATAACACCAGCGATCGCACTTGGTTCGGGTACTTGTATCAGAGTAAGGTTAGGGCTTGTAATAGTGATCGTGCCTGCTCCTATTGAAATATTGCCACCGCTACTGCTTTGCCCAGAATTGCCGCCGCCGATTGGGTTACTTGGAACTGTTGTTATATTACTATCATTAATCAGCGTCAGTGTATTAGCATTAATCTGCACACTATTGACGTTGATAGTGCTATTGATAAAAGTTACGTTACCAGTACTGTTATCTATTTTCACGTTGTCGTTAACAGTAGTATTGAAAAATGTTACGTTACTAGAATTGTAACCATTGATATCACCAGCGATCGCTAACCCAGAAAGTGTAACATCGGCGGCGCTAATGTTAAACACGGGGAATTGATTATTACCACTAATGGTAAGTAAATTAGCACCTGGGCCATTGATAGTAAGATTCTTTGCGATCGCAAGTGCCCCACTCGTCAGGGTAATTGTACTAGGATTACTACCCAATAAGAACTCTACCACGTCATTGCTACTTGCAATGTTGATAGCATCTCGCAACGAGCCAACGCCACTGTCATCAAGATTGTTAACCGTCAAAGTCGCAGCTTGGGCTGATTCCACTTGCATTATCACCCAACCCAAGGCGAAGGCTGTGAAAATAGCTTGAACAACAGCCTTTTTTCTCTTGTTTTTTGTCACCTAAAACTCCTGGTATTAATTTTTAAAGGAATAAAAAAATTACTTGTACAATTACATAGATACATCATAACTGGAGTTTAGACTAAGCTATGCAAAACGACCCAGCAGGGCTGAGTTAATTAGAGACTTAGCGAAATTATAAATAATCTTTAGTATTAAACCGCAACTGATGGCTCTTTACGTGGTCGTGTTACGATTTTTTTAACAATCGGGCATCGGTTTTTACGGTGACGCTTTTTTCCGGCTTCCCAACCAGGGGACTTTCCGCGAGGTTTGGGTGGAAGGGCTGGAGTACCAATGGCGGCGAAAACTCCACCCATAGCTTGAGCAACTCTTCCAGGGGTCAAATTACCCTGAGATTTCTGCCAAGGTAGAGGATTGTCAGCAACGATATCACGGGCTAACCACAACTCCCAAGTCATAAAAGGCATTAAGTCGCTCCACCGCTCGGATTGTTTAGGAGTGCCTAGCTTGGGAACAGTCCAATGTAGACGTTGTTTTAAAAAGCGATACCAATGGTCAATTGTAAAACGACGCAAATAAAGTCGCCAAACTTCCTCCACAGGTGGCATTTCTTCTCCTACCCAAGCCAACCACAAAGGTCTTAACACTCTCAAGTTACCTTGTGCATTGAGACGTTCAACCCGCAGGAGTAGCATCGGACACGCTGCCGCTTTACGGAAATGTAAATTTTTCCAGAGGCTAACTCTTACCCGTTGTAGTTTCGGATCATCCAATTCTAAAACAGATTCTGCATCACTCCATGTCGCGGGTTCACTAAGTTTGAATTTAGACCCGTGTTTTTTGGGTCGTCCTTTACCCGAATAAGCTTCAGGTTCACCCCATAAACAAAGATTTGAGCGCAATCTTACCAGAATATCTGCGGGAATACTGGCAGTTTTCAACACAAAAGGCGCACACCCATATTCACTGTCCCAAACTGAAATTGGTCTAACGGCTAAATGTTTACACACCTGTTTAAGTTGCCAAACCGCTTTCTGAATTGGGCTTTCGCCACTTGTGATCCGTTCATGTCTCAAGGGTAGTTTCCAACTACCTGATTTTTCTGGTATCCAGGCAATTGTGCTATATCCTTGACCAATGCTAATCGGTTTATTTTCTGCTATGGATGTGCCACTATGCTCATAAGTCCTCTCTTGCAGCGTTACTGCATCAGGGCGAGCCAGTTTGTGTGGTCGCCTGCTAACAAGGGTCGTCCCTCTACTGGTATCTGTTTGATGTATAACTGCATCAATTTCTGTCGCTGCGGTCTGCTATCTTGTAGCGCTTCATAAATACTTGACCACTTGCGTCTGAATACGGGTGATAAAGATAAGTCTGCTAATGAATAAACATTGCGAGTCAGTAATATGGCATCTGTTAATTCAAAGGTCGCGTCTTTGGCTCTACCTAAATATTTGTAGGCTACTTGACGAAACTCTTCAAGTCTGGCATTTTTCATGTTGGCAGGTGAGTAATGGTAGTTCTTTTCTCACTTTCTGCCAAAAGGGGGACTGTATTCAATCAGACACCCCTTTTTTTCTTAATCATTCCCCATCTAATCTCTATCTGATAATGATAATCGAATAGGGAGGGGGTGGGAGAGAAACGAGCGTCGCTCGTTTCTCTCCCACCATTTTCATGATTATCATTATTGTATTATTCTCTCTGCAAACATACTACACAATAATTGTTCAAGGTCGCGGATGTTTTGAGGCTGACAAGATAATATTTTTAACCTCTAATTCCATTTGGTTTGCGTTCTCTCATATCGCTTTTAGTCTAAACTCCAGTCATAATGTTTAAAATTAATTTGCCAAGCGGGTTTTGATAACGCAGAGATTCAAAATCTAATTGAATAATTTTCAGAAGGCTGTGAAATCTTGCCTTTATTGGTATAAATGGTTCAATATGCAGCAAAATTGCACGTAGGCGTAGCCCGCACTTCTCTACCAGATGCTCCGCGTAGCTTGTTTCCACGAAGCGGTACGGCAAGCTCAGTGTCCATCGTAGACATCGCTATTTGCTATCCTAAAAGACAGCAAATAGCGATCGCCTATTCTTCTTGATGTTGCTGCTTAAAGTCAGTTAATATTTGTTGAATTTCTTCTGCTGAGATGTCTTCTTGTTCAGATTTTGAGTATATGGTTACTAAAATAATATTTGTATCTGTTTTTAAATAATAAATTACTCGATACCCACCACTTTTACCTTTTTGAACATCACTATTTTTGACCCGTAGCTTAAAAATTGTATATCCAACTCCGGGTATTTTGTCTCCTGGTAATTCTCCTGATTGCAGTTGTTCTATTATTGGTTGAATATCATTACTAATATTCCGGTACTTTTTGGCTAAGATACGCAGATTACGTTTAAATTTAGCAGTGGCTTCGACTTGAATCAAAGGTGGTTCACTCTGCATCAATACCTTCCCACAGTTGAGATACAGGTATAGTATTTCCAGTCATCGCATCGTACCAACCTTGACGGAAACTTTCACCGGCAGACTCGACAAGCTCATCATCCTCTTCATTCTCTTCCGTGATTAAAACAATGACTCGGACACGACTGTGTTTTGCTATAGTCAACGGCTTGTCTAAAGAAATTTGACCCAATGCGTTCACGGTTCCCTTGACTTCAATTGCTTTCATTGTCGTGAATCTAAGTTGTGCTGTTAATAGTATAGGACTTGGTTCAAGGCAGGGAGAGGTTTGTTGAACTCATGAACCTACACTTACTGAATCATGGCGATCGCTTGGTGTACGGTTTACTGCCACTCATATAACTTTATAATTAGAGCTAACACGCAAAAGGCGTGACCTAAACAAAACAAGCAGAGCCATTTGTGACGATAACTTCTGTATTGATAAGCTTTGCTTAAGCATAAGCAACAAACATATAATCATTTGCTAGAAATGCTTCTATATTGATAAGCTTTGTTTAAGTATTTGCAACAAACATATAATCATTTGCTAGAAATGCTTCTATATTGATAAGCTTTGTTTAAGCATTTGCAACAAAGGTATAATCATTTGCTAGAAATGTTTCTATATTGATAAGTTTTGTTTAAGCATTTGCAACAAAGGTATAAACATTTGCTAGAAATGAATAAACAATTGTTACTAACGTTCAAGCATTTGTAACAACGGCTTCTATTTTTGTAACGCATGGACAAGCTGTAGTTACTTACTGCACGACATATTGCAACGTCGCTGCTGCAAAAGTACTTAAATTATTCTTGTGAAGAGGATTTTCTTTAAGCTTTGCATGGCACGAGTAACAAAATTATGCTGATGCCAAGCTTGATAGAAATCGGGGTAAGGCATATTCTGGGCGCAATTCCAGACAACATCGTATTCTACATCACCCAATAGCAAAGAACTGCTTAAAGTTTTGACTACTGCAAATCGAGAGTTATTGTCTCGTAAGATTCGCCCCAAGCTTTCTGCCGTAATTATACGCTTGCCCTCATCGACATCTGTTGATTGCAGCAATTGAACCAATGTAGTGATTGCTTGTAGATTACCACTATCGATTTGCCCTAAGTCATACGCTACTAGTCTACGGGTTTCCTCATTTATATCTGTTGATTGCAGCAGTTGCGACAATGTAGTAATTGCTTGTGAATTACCAGGATCGATTTGCCCTAAGTTATATGCTACTAGTCTACGGGTTTCCTCATTTATATCTGTTGATTGCAGCAGTTGCGACAATGTAGTAATTGCTTGTGAATTACCAGGATCGATTTGCCCTAAGTTATATGCTACTAGTTTACGGGTTTCCTCATTTATATCTGTTGATTGCAGCAGTTGCGACAAGGCGGCGATTTTATTTTTATTGCTAGTGTTGATTTCCCATAACCAATGTGCAGCCAACCCATGAATTTCTTGATCCACATCTGTTGATTGGAGCAGTTGTGTCAAGGCGACTATTACATTTTGATTGCCAGTGACGATTTCCTGTAAGATATATGATACTAGCCTACGACTGTCTTCATCCAGATTTGTTGATTGGAGCAGTTGTGTCAAGGTGATGATTATATTTTTATCACTAGTGCCAATTTCCCATAAGCTATAGCCTGCGCGCCGACGGGTGTCCGCATCCAGATTTGTTGATTGCAGAAGTTGCACTAAGGCAGCGATCGCATTTTTATTGCCAGGATCGATTTGAACTAAGCTTGTTGCAGCTTGTATATATATTTCCTGATGCAAATCACTTGATTGCAGCAGTTGCACCAAAGCAGCAATGGCCTTTTCGTCGCCAATACCGATTTTCCCTAAGCTTTTTGCTGCCAGCCAACGGATAATCTCATAATACTCATCAGTTGAATGAAGCTGTTGTAGCAAAGTGGTGATCGCATTTTTATTACCAGGGTCGATTTGCCCTAACTTTTCTGCCGCCTGAATACGATTGACTTCTAAGGCATCTGTTGATTGCAACAGTTGCAGCAAGAGGGCGATCGCTTTTGTACGGTCTGTCTGTTTCAGTGCTGACTTAGCTTCTTCTTGAATTGAACTTAGACCACCAATTGTCCAATTGACAATTTGCTCTACTATTTTATCCGCTCTGAAACAGTCGCTAAACTCAGCAATTCCTATGGCAGCTAAAAAGTAAGCTTGATATTCATAAAAACCTTTGCCTGTAAATACTTTATATTTGCCACATCCATCTTCAAAATTCACCAGAGAATAGATAAACTGTTGCTTTTGCTGTTTGAGGTTTTCTTCTGGTCGCCCTAACCAAAGTAATATTGTTTGCTTCCATTGGGGTTCAAAGATCCGATAAATTCCTTGACTGGGATTTTTGGGAACATGGTTGAGAAAGAAATGCCAGTCATCAATTGCTATAGCAGCAAAGTACTCTTGAAATGAGGCATGAAAAAAAGCGTAAACAGGTTTTCTATTTGTATCTATCCCTACACAGTTCAGCCAGCCGCGATTTAGTGCCAATTTCAGCAGAGAATTTTCATCATCAATATATCCTAAAAATTGATTAACAAAATCCTGCCGCAAGCGAAAACGGGTTGCTTCTTTGTCTATTGCTGCTTTAGCTAATTCTCCCAATTTGACATTAAGTTGCTGACGCTGGTCAGGGTTTGTAGTAAATTCCTCTTTTTTCCACTTGTAGAAGTCATCAACAAATTGCTGATAGAGTCCCGCTTGAGTATCCGGTAACTTGCCATCTCCTGATTGCCAATTCAAGCACAGCAGCGTCAACCGCAGAGGATTTTTCACTAAATCTCGAATCCGTTCTTTACCTGATTCTTTCAACACAGTACATAAGTGCTTTCCAGTTTCGGGAATAGCAACAAACCATTTATAAATAAATCTCTCTACCTGTTGTGGATAAGAAAAATTTAAAGTGCGATAGGTATCAAAATCATCAAGTGCATTAATACCGGCATCCCACAGATTAACTCGACAAGTTAGCACAATTCGCGCTTGAGAAATTAATCTTGCTTCACGCAACTGTCGGGCAATTTCTGTTAGAGGATTAGAACCCGACATTTCATCTAATCCATCTAGCAATAGCCAGACATTATTTTGATTAAACAGAGCAACAAAATCATCCTTGAGTTGCTTAGTGGCTTCAGCTTTACCTGTTTTCTCAGCTACCTGAGTCAACCAAGTTTCAAACAGATAAGATTTTAGTTCCTTATCTCGCAAATCTGCTAAAGATACCCAAATTACAATCGACTGGTGAATCTTACGAGATACCCAATCAGCAATCTGCTGTAACAGTGTTGTCTTTCCTGCTCCTGGTTCGCCAATAATTGCAATTCGCTTACCTTGACTTTTAGGCGTGTTCTTCTGTTTGAGAACTTGTTTAAGAAAAGCACAATACTCAAACGTTTTGGTGATTTCTGTCTCCTTGTACAGTTCTGAACCCTGTTCTGGAGAAATATCACCTTGACGCTTAGATTGTTTTTTACGCTCAATTAATCCCAATGGTACGTAAACATCATCAACTTGCAGCGCTACCCCTTCAGTCGATGTCAGAGGATTTGTAGTCAGCTTTCGCCGTTCTGCCAACAATTCACGGCAGATTTTACGCCAGTCATCGGGGGTTAACTTTGTCCCATCCTCCCCTTGAGACGACTGTGGTCAGTTGTTATATGTCCCAATATTGATTGATTGACCAGCTATTCCACCTTCCTTTACAGTAAGGTTATCTGCTAACTTCGCAAAGTTGTTGACAATTGACGACTGAGACTGGATTTCTGCTGCTTTCTTTTTAATTTCTTTAGCAATCTCAGACTGGTCATTGTTGACTGCTACTTCCACATCCATAACAGCTTGAGCAATTTCTGGGTCTTGTGCTGCTGCTTGAAGTTCCAGCACTGCTTGACCATAATCTAATCGTTGCGGTTCATTTGCTTCTACAGCACTAGTGAGAGATGGTGCTTGATCCTTCTGGCGAAGTAATCCGATTAACTTTCCACCTAGCGTCCATGTAGCATCACCAATGTTTTCGCCGATTTTCTCTTGTGCTTTAGTCCAAAGTGTAGTTGCGATCGCAGTAGCAACAGCCGTCAGTGTTACAGTTACCATAAATTCACTACAAACTGAGTTGATGTAGAGATTATTTCAATTGACACAAATAGTATCACGAAAAAGCTAGGCGATTATTAGTGATATCAATAAATACAGTTCAGATAAAACCAAAACAATTGTAGAGACGGCGATTTATCGCGTCTCAAAAACCCAAATTTTTGCCAGTAGCCTTTATTGTGCAACACATCCTTGGGTAAAGACGCGATGAATCGCGTCTCTACAAATTGTCTTTTTGTCGCATTCTTGTTTCAAGTTATGAATTATCAATTAGACGCTGCCTTTTCTCCCATATTACGGATGATTTCTTCCAGCGTTTGAAGTAATTCTTGCTCGTTATAAGGTTTAGAAAAGTAAGCTCGCGCCCCCAATTGCATAGCCAGTTGCCGATGTTTACTGCTGCTACGAGAAGTCAGCATCGCAACTGGAATATTTTTTGTGTCAACGTCTGAATTTACCTTACCTAAAAAGCCATAACCATCAAGACGAGGCATTTCAATATCACAAATTACTGCTTCAACTCTCAATCCACTATGGAGTTTTTCTAAGGCATCTTGACCATCTTTAGCTTGCTCTACTTGATACCCTCCCTTTTCAAGGGTCAAGGCTAAAAATCGGCGAACATTAATCGAGTCATCTACAATTAAAATTGTGCCTTTCTGCTTAACGGATGCTGCTGATATTTTGTTTTCATCAAATATTAAGAACGGTGTCTTTAACCTTGCTGATGGTAATTGAATACCTTTAGGAGTCCGGCGATTTGTAGCAATCCAATACAGCAATTCATTCACATTAACTAGTGGCACTACTCGACCATCACCGAGAATTGTGCAGTTGCTGAAGCCTTCCGGTAAAGGTATATTTCCCTCAACTTGGCGAATAGCAACTTCTTGTTCACCCCAACAACGGTCTATTTGGATTGCTACTGGCTGATTATTCCCTTTTACTACTAATACACTGTTAGCATTAATTGCTGCCGGAGTCTCTAATTCTGAAGTATCGTAGCGCAGACAATTAAACTCTAAATAAGGAGTCAGGCGAATCAGTGGCAGCATGGTTCCTTGCCAATTTAGAACTTCACTACCTGCCATTTGGAAAACTCGCTCGTGTTGGAGTAAGAATATTTCTGAAATGACATCTGTGGGAAATGCCAACAGCATTTTGTTGATTTCTACCAGCAGAACTCGTGCAACGGAAAGTGTAAATGGTACTGATAGGGTGAAGGTAGTACCAACTCCTGGTTCCGTATCAACTTTCACATCTCCTCGAATTAGTTTGAGATTGTTACGAACTACATCCATGCCGACACCTCGACCAGATAATGCTGTAACTTGCTCGGAGGTGGTAAAACCTGGTTCAAAAATTAGTGATAATAGTTCTTCATCACTAGCATTAGCGAGTAGAGAAGCATCCAATCCCATCGCTAAAGCGCGGGTGCGAATTTTCTCCAAAGAAATACCCCAACCATCATCTCGGATGGTAATCAGGGTGCGATTACTGCGGTGACTAGCTGTAATTTCAATCAATCCTTGTTCTGGTTTACCTAAAAGGCGACGAGTGCCAGAGTCTTCAATACCATGATCGAAAGCATTCCTTAAGAGATGCATTAAAGGTTCGTTTAATGTTTCTAAAATGCTACGTTCAATTAAAGTGTTGCCACCTTCAATTTTTAACTGAACATTTTTCCCATACTCTACATTTAAATCACGCAAGGCTCTAGGAAAACGTTCGGTCAAATCGGACAGTGGCCGCATTCTGATGTGATTTAACTTTGTCTGTAACTGTTTGGATGTTTTGTTGATTTTACGAGCGATTTGATCTGTATCATCTACACTGAGTTGCACATCAGTTGTAACTTCCTGTACCTGAACAATGGTTTCCATAACTTCCTGCGATCGCAGGTTTAAATCGTTATAGCGATCCATTTCTAAGGCATCAAATTCTCTGTCTGTACCTTGTGTTTGCTGTCCATTTTCAGCTTGTACCCGTAGTCCAGCAGCTTGAGTAGAAATTTTGTCATAAGCTATACGCAAATCCTGGTTTTCTCGGTCGAGAACTTGTACTCGCTGGTTCAGGTTTCGGACGAGTTTGCGTAATCTTTCTAATTGCGAGTTTAAGCCATTTCGCTGAACAATCAGTTCACCAAATAAATCATTAATTTGCTCTAGTTGTTTACTGGGGACTCGGACGCTATTTTCATGAATTTCCCGATCTTTAACAACGCCATTTGACTCTCCTTTTCCTTCGCTAGATTTAGCATCGGCAGGATTATTTTCTCTAGCAAATATAGGATTTTGTTCTGTAACATTGATAGAATTAACATCATCTGCAAATTCTGCATCTACAAATGTAAAATTAGCAGCGATACCTGCGCTAGGCTGCGCCAACGCTTCATCATTAGTCCAATTTTCTCTAGTATTTTCTGGCTGCCAAACAGGTGTTGGCACTGCTTCTGGCTCAACAATATTTATGTGTGCGATGGGAAGCTGTGGTATTACTTCTGCTGCTGGTAATAGTAGCGGTGATTGCGTAGAACTAGCAAAATCAAGTTCTGTAGGTAAGTTATCTAGTTGATTTGTCAGCACCAAAGCTTGCGATCGCCGCCATGCTTGCAATGCTAATTGGGCAATTTCGGGAATGCGTGAACTGATAACGGTTTCTAATTGCTGCGTTACTGACTCACAAAGCTTGCTAAAAGCTGCCAACTGAAGCATTTCACCCAAACCGCCCAATTCAGCTGCCATGATCACAATTTCTTCATGCAATCCGGGCTGTTCGCTATCTGCCAATATAGATTCCAAACGCTGCAAACACTCTTCTACTTCTGTGGCAAATAGCAAGGGGATAACGTCTTGTCCATCCTCTGGGGATAGCATGGATGAGGCATCCTCCGGGGTAGGGTCGCCCAAGCGATCGTGCAATTCATCAAAAACCGGGTAACAAAAGGTTGCTAACCACGCATCTTCAACAACATTTCCTTCTGCCAACAATTCGACAATCTGACGCAGCCAATCAACTCCAGATAGCAATAAACTTTGTAACTGGGTGTCAATTTCTAAAGAATTTTTTTTCGTTTTTAAAACTTTAAAGGAATCTTCCAAACGATGGGATAAATGACTTAGCGATTTAAATCCCATCATCCCCGCGCCACCTTTAATAGAATGAGCGGCCCGGAGTGCCGCATTGATTTTCTCTAAATCAATGCGGTTAGTAGTATCAATTTCCAGCAATACCCCTTCTAAGGTATTTAAGTAATCAGTTGCTTCTTCCAGAAACTGCATCTGGATTTCTAATTCTTTATCTTGTAACATGGTTTTTGTCCTTAGTTATTGGTCATTGGTCATTGGTCATTAGTCATTGGTCATTGGTCATTGGTCATTGGTCATTGGTCATTGGTCATTACTAAAATGACAACGGACAAATGACAACGGACAAATGACAACGGACAACGGACAACGGACAAATGACAAACTTAACTAACTTTGAAAGCCTCGACAGTCTCTTGTAACTGTTGAGAAATCTCCACCGTTTGTTGTAGAGATTCGGAAACTTGACGAGAAGAATCACTGGTACGTTGTGATATAGCAGCAATATCTTTCATCAATTGGCTAACACTTTGTGATGTTTCAACTTGAGATGCCGTTGCAGTGGAAATCGACTGTACTAAGGAGTCAATTTGACGCGATACATCCAAAATTTCACTCAGGCTTTGTTTAGCCTCCTCCACAATTAGAGTTCCTTCTACCACTTGGGTAGTGCCTATTTCCATCGCCTGAACCACTTCACTGGTTTCTCGTTGAATATTTTCAACAATTTGTTCAATTTCTTGAGTTGCTGCGGCACTCCTGACTGCTAATTCGCCGACTTCTTCAGCAACTACGGCAAAACCTTGACCTTCTTCACCTGCACGCGCTGCTTCAATGCCGGCGTTAATGGCTAGTAAGTTAGTTTGGATGGCGATTTGGTTAATCAAGGAAACTACACGGGAAATTTGTTGCGAAGATTCTCCCAAACGTTTCACTTTCTTAGCAGTTTCACCCACGGTTTCCCTTAAAGACAGGATATTTTGTACTGTTAAATCCATTGCGTGTCCACTCTTGGTAGCAGTGTTAGCCGCATGATTGGCAACGAAAGCAGCTTTTTCGGCGCTTTCGGCTACGGCTTTCATGGATTGGGTCATTTGGTCAACAGCATCTAGGGTGCGGTTGATTTCGGCAGCTTGCGTAAGTGCTTCTTCTGCTAGGTGGCGCATCGCTCCTTCGTTAGAGCCAATGGCAGTATTAACATGGGTGGCAGCTTTTTGAACTTGGGTAACAATATCGCGGAGACTTTCGACAATTGAGTTGAAAAAGTCGGCAACAGTGCCGATTTCTCCAGTCGTCACGTCTGCACGTACTGTCAAGTCCCCTCTGGCTGCACCTTCTACGTCGTTTAGTAGTTCTAAAAGTTGTTGTTGCAGTGTTTCTTTTTGATGCCGTTCATCGTCAGAATCGGTGATTCCAATATTCCTAACTTGTTCTATCTCCTCTAATAACTTGGCTTGTTCTAAGGCATAGCCGACTTGAGTTGCTATCTGTTGAAATAAGTCAATTTCCGGCTGTTGCCAAATATGAACAGTTTCGCAATGATGAGCAATTAATAAGCCTAAAAGTTTTTCTTGAGCAAGAATTGGTACGACCAAATTACCTTTGACGGCAAATTTTTCTAATAGTTGAATGTAACTATTGGCATTTTTCAAGCTTTGGTCTTGATTAATATTTGCAACTGCTTGTACCTGTCCATCACGCTCGATTTCTATATAACGTTCCCGAAAATAAGGATCGTCGATTTTCACTCCGAGCATTTCCGGCCAATTACCAGTTACCGATTCCGCAACAACAACGCCATCCCGATTATCTGGATTCAGGCTATAAATTATTACTCGGTCTGTTTTTAGCACTTGCTGAACTTCTTTCACTGCTGCGTGATAAATATCTTCAGTTTTCAGACTTCTCCGAATTCGTAAGGTAATTTCTGCTAATAATTTTGCCCCTTCAACGTCTACTTCCTGTTCTTTAACTAAAACCTGCAATTGTTCAGCCATCAGGTTGATATTTGCACTCAATACCCCTAATTCGTCTTCTCTCTCGATTTCCACACGGGTATTGAATTTACCTTGACCAAGCTTTGTTAATGCCGCAGTTGCAGTGAGAATTGGCAGTGTAGTAAGTTTAGCTAACCAAGATGCGATCGCACCTACAATCAATGCTGTCAGTGCTGTACCCACAGCTATAGTCCACAACAATTGTCTTTGCGGCTCAAATACAGTTGCAGTGTCGGTGGACAAAAGTACTTGCCAGTTTAAATCAGGTAAGCCATCTAGCTTGGTGGCTGGTACGTAGCTGACTAATTTTTGTTTTTTGTCAGTTTTGGGAACATCTATAAAACTATCTACCTTGTTTGCTACCAACAGTTTAGATAAATTAGCATACTCTCCCTTTGCTTCTTTCCCCAATAATCCCTTTTGGGGACTCAAGAAAACTGTTCCTGAAGCATCAAGCAACTGGTATTGTTGTCCATTGGCGACGTAGTTTTTGATGACTTCTTCTAAGGATGTTACAGGCAGCCGCGCTCTTACCACGCCAATGGTTTGGCCCGTCCTTTTCTCTTTCACAGGTGCAGCTATATAAATACTCACTACACCAGTATTTCTTGCTGCTTCCGGTTTACTGATGATAGGAGTATCTTTTTGTAAAGCGTCTTGAAAGTAGGTAAAGTCTTTTTGATTATCTAGAGGTTCGCCTGTGGATTGGACAATCAAGTTACCTTGACGATCAAAAACAGCCACACTGTCATAAGCTTTGTAGGCTTCGACAATTCGATCTAAAACTGCTTGTTTTTGTGAATTGCTGGTACTACCTTGGGAACTTGTCAAAAAAGGTAAACTTGAGATTACCTGAATATCTCCGTATCGTCCCAGCATGAAGCGGTTAATTTTATCACTTAAACCAGTTGCTTCAGCTTGTTGAGACTGGGTAATTTGCTTAGTAATGGACTTGTTGGCAAAAGTAAAAGCGATCGCACCAATGCCCAAGACTGGTATTGTACCGATTGCTATCGCTAAAATAGTCGCCTTCTTAGCCAATCCGAGTTTTGTAAAAAAGGCAAAAGCCTGATTTAGCGAAGAATTATTAGCAGTTCCGCTAGTATTCTTAGTTGGTAGTTTTATGACACCACTAGTTATTTTTTGAGATGAAATTAGCGATGCTCTATTTTGAGCGCTGTTACCTTGATTTGTGTTGGTTTTATTAAACATAAAAATAGTTCTCCTAACTATGTGAATAACAACACTAAAAATCCTTTTTAGTAGTACATTTTAATCACTGCGGAGAATAGAAGACTGCCCAATTGCCTGTGCATCTAATACCAGCAAGATTTCTTCTTGTTGGACAACGCAGCCACATAAATAAGGAACTAAACTGGATGCCACTTGTCCTATAGGAGAATGAATCTCATCAGCAATGAACTTAGTTGTACCTTTGATTTCTTGCACAACTAAACCTAGCACTAATGATTCAACTTGGATAACGATCGTACTGTATTGCCGCAGTCGATAATCGAGAGATTCTAAATTGAGCATTCTTGGTAAATCAACTACCCAAATTATCCGACTCCGCCAATTCATTAATCCTAATATGCAGGTGGGCATATTAGGCATTGAAGTTACAGATTCAATAGGTACAAGAATTGCTTCTTGCGTATGCTTCATTGATAAAACAGCAGCAGTCTGTTGATTTAGCTGAAACTTTAGATAACTGTCTGCTAAATTATTTTGATTTGGTTTTAAAGGAAGTGTAATGTTTGTACTAGTCATTGATTCAAATTACCACTGATTTAATAGTACGTAGGAGATGTTCGCGGGTGTAAGGTTTAGTTATGTAGGCATCTGCACCTTGTCTCATTGCCCATAAACGGTCAATTTCTTGATTTTTAGAACTACAAATCACAATCGGCACTTTTGCAGTAATCGGATTTCTTCTCAGAGAACGACACAATTCAAATCCGCTCATCTCTGGCATTACCACATCAGTAACGATCGCATCTGGTTTTTCTAACACAGCTTTTTCTAAACCCTCTTTTGCACCACTTGCTTTAATTACGTTGTAACCACTTTCTTTGAGATAATGACTCATTAATTCCAATTCGCTGGGAGAATCTTCTACAATCAGAATTGTGCCAAGTAAAGTCAGACTCACTATATAAATCTCCTAAAAAATAAATTAAATATATTAGCATTTTTTATTAGAATTCAGGAGTCAGAATTCAGAATTCAGAATTGAATTAGCATAGCTTGTTAGTAGCTTACTAACTTCCTCAAGCTTAAGTTTTAATTCCGAAGTCTCACCATATTCCAAATCATTTGAAAGAATTAGATAATAACGGCATTCTTCTAAAGAACCTTGTGCAATATTTAAAAAACGTCCTTTATCTGCTAATCCTTTTTTCTTAAATCCCTCCGCTATATTTGCTGGTATAGAAATTGCTGCTCGTCTAAATTGAGAGGTAAGCCCATATATTTCTGATTTAGGAAAGTGAGCAGTAAATGGGTACACTAATAAAATAAATTGATGTGCTTTCTGCCAAACTATCAAATCTTGAAATGTCTTCGCTGGCTGTCTCATTTCTTCTAACTCCTGAATTCTAACTCCTAAATTCTGACTACTAAAATTAACCAAGATGTTTAAAAACCATTTTTAGCAATTCTGATTGTGTAAAAGGCTTAGTCAAATATCCTGAAGACCTAACCATTTTTGCTTTTGCCCTGTCGATAAATCCTGTTCTACCAGTCACCATAATGATAGGTGTATGTTTAAAAGCTGAATGTTTTCGTAATAAGGAACATAACTCATAACCATCTAAGCTCGGCATTTCAACATCTAATAAAATTAGATCGGGCTTACTCCGCAGAATTTGCATTAAAGCCTTCACCGGATCGTTTATCATCACAACAGAAAATGTATTTTCATCTAAAAAGTGTTTAATAGAATTTAAAACTGTTTGGCTATCATCAATGCAGGCAATTGTATATAGTTTTTTGGCAGCAGGTAGTTGATTAGTTTTATTATTTTCAGGAATATCAAAGTTGATTGATATTGGCAACTTTTGCCCCAGTTTTATTTGTAGCGGTGGCTGAATTTGAGATGGTTGTATTTTAGATAAAACTTGGGAACCTGCACCAGACGGAATTGATGACTGGATATTTTGCCGATTTCTTAACTGTCTTTGACAGTGTTCAACAAGTAACCGCAAATCCAGGCGACAGAACTTTGGTAGTTCATCCAAAGAGCTTTCCGGGCTGAATTCATAGCTACCTTCTTTTAAACACAGAAATGATTCCAGTACTTCTTTTGCCAATTCGTCTATCAGGCTTGCTGCTTGCACAGCAGTAATATAATCCTGATTGACTAACCAACAAATAGCTTGGTAATCCGCATTGGGTATTGATTGATGTTCATTCTTCGTCTCAAACATCAGCCGCATTTGCACGCGAGTGGCACTGTTGAGAGTAGGAATCTGCTGGCTTAAGCGTCGTAAGTGACTGTCAAGCCGCTCAAACAGTTTATCTGAATAGGAGGCATAAGTAAGTTTACCGTCCTCTAGATAAATTGACCAAGAAACTATTCCAGTAAATATGCTTAAGCACCCTGTAGCACGCCGACTGGTTAATTGTGCCAACAGAGATAGCGGATGTAGTTTCTGGAACAACCTGTAGCTACCTATAGGAGTTGTGCTCATTTTGCTTTTACTTCAGCTAAATTCGATACGTGTAAGCTAAATTCGTATAGAGTTATTTCACAATTTAAATCAAGTAAAAAGCATCAAACTTTTGTATTTTAAAGTACATCAGTTTATATTTAGTGCTTGTGGTGAAACTCAACGAAAACAGCGTTATTTTCAAACGATCAAATCTCAGCAAATTCGTAAATTATTATTAATTTACTTCCTCTTACTGAGATTTACAGACATTTTTGGAGAATAAGGCATAAAAATGTCAAGACTAGATGAAGCCACTTTCCATTGAGTAACCCCAATCTGACCACAGGAATAATACTGATTTTATGAAAATAATATATTTGAACTTCTGTATTTACACTTAAGCAAAATCGAGTTTATAAGCATATAAGTACTAAATAAAGTCACTTTCAATTAAATAGCTCTGTTATGCCTACAGGGATAATACTGATTTTATTTGACAAAAATAAAACATAATTTACAACATTTAATGACTAGACCAGAAAAAGATATGAAATTAATCAAGTCTCCAGATGAATTTTTCTGTTTGTCCAAAAAGATTTGCGCGATCGCTAGTTTATTCGTACTGTGGATGTTAAGCGCATAGGCGTAGCACTTCTCTACGAGACACTGCGCGTAGCTTGCTTTCCCGGAGGGGTACGACAAGCTCAGTGACCATCGTAGACATCGCCACATCTCTAGATTAGGCATTAGATGTATAATTTCTGAATGCTTTGTGTATTTATTTACTGGTAAAAAACTATTAAATGTTTATATTTACACTAAAGGAAATTGTATTAATTGCTCCAATTGTAGAACCATTGGCAGCTAGTGCAGGCATTCCTCACAATGGGAAAAGTTTCGTTTAACAGTCAAAAAAATTGAGTAACATTATGCGTTATTCTGTATTAGCCACTGACTACGACGGTACACTAGCAACTGACAATCATGTAAATGAAAAGACTTTGGCAGCACTTTCACGTCTGCGGAGTTCTGGTTACAAACTTATCTTGGTGACAGGCAGACAGCTAGATGAATTGCTGCAAGTTTTTGTACAAGTAGATTTATTTGATTATGTAGTGGCAGAAAACGGCGCTTTGCTGTACTCACCAGCTACCCGTCAGGAGAAATTATTAGGTTCGCAACCATCAGCAGAATTTATTAACGCATTGCGCTCACGCCAAGTTAAGTCTCTGTCAGTTGGTTGTGTAATTGTTGCCACTTGGCATCCCCAAGAAAGCATAGTTTTAGAAACTATTCGCGATATGGGATTAGAATTACAAGTCATATTGAATAAAGGTGCAGTGATGGTGCTACCCTCAGGAATTAACAAAGCCACAGGTTTAGCCGCAGCTTTGGCTGAGATGCAGTTATCACCTGAAAATGTAATCGGCATTGGTGATGCAGAAAATGACCATGATTTCCTCAATTTTTGTGGTTGTTCAGTAGCAGTTGCTAATGCTTGGCCAGCGCTCAAAGAGCGTGTGGATTTTGTGACTAATGGTAGCCGGGGAGATGGTGTTATAAAATTAATTGAAAAACTCATCACCTCAAATTTAGCTGAATTTGGCCATTAATTTGAGTAGGTTTATGCAAAAAAAGGAGAGTGTTGCTACTCTCCTAACGTAATATGAGTGAGTTAAAATTTATTTTCTTAGTGATGAAGTCTCGCTTGACGTTCACGCAGTTCGCGAGCGTGTTGTTCACGAGCTTGGCGCTCACGCAATTCACGAGCGCGTTGTTCACGAGCTTGACGTTCACGCAATTCACGAGCTTGGCGCTCACGTAATTCACGAGCGCGTTGTTCACGGACTTGACGTTCGTGTTGGAATTTACTGTTATTAAAAGCTACAGTATTACCATTAAAACGATCGCGATCGGATTTAAATTCAGCAGCATTAGCATTTTGAGAAATAGCAGCAATTGAAGCCGCTGCTAATAAGCCCCCAAGAAGAATAGATTTAAAGCGGTTCATATATCCTTTAATCTGCCTTGCGTTACTTGATTTGTACATCCTCAATGTAATCGGAATAATCAGTTATACGCCTGTATACAAAGTCATGTTGAAATAGTTACAAAAGTAACTAATATTAGGATGCATATTTGATTTTTTAAAATTTATAACGTTCAAAACCTTACCTGAAATGGGTTATGCCCTAGTGGTCTGTCCCATTAAATTTGAGAGATAACCCGGATTTCTCACGATACTGTAGGGAGGGGAGTGTGGGGAGTGTGGGGAGTGTGGGGAGTGTGGGGGTAAGACTTCTTCCCCATCCTCCCACACCTCCCACACTCCTAGATTTCTCACAAGTGAGAAATCTAGGATAAGTAGGCCGGCGCAATTAAGGCTAACTGGCTAAGGCTGTCATTTGTCATTAGTGAATGGCACTAAGAAAAGCTGAAACCTCCTCAGTGCATGGTATGGGAGGTGTGGAAGGATGGGGAGGCAATGCAGTATTTGTTGATATGCAGTTATTCAATTTCTCCTCTTTATCCCCACACTTCCCCCACTCCCCACACTCCCCACACTCAAAAAGCAAGTTATATCAGGGCTTTGCGATTAACAAGCGTGCCATTCGGTCATTAGTAAAGATTTTAAGCCTATTTACGTTTCGTAATATACTTGAGTTTTTTCGCGCCAATTTACTTAAGAGAACGAACCGCGTTCGCGCAGAGAAGGAAGAAGGAAAGAAGAGAAATTGAAGAATTTATCTACTCGTCAAAATTAATGACATGAACCACTAGTATGCCTAGCAAGACTCAAGCCGGATTGCTATATTTAGAGAGGATTATTCAAAACCTTATATAACTGAAAATCTCAAGAGACTCCCTGTACAGGACATTTTTCTCCCTTGAAGTTAGTGTTTAGCCTTGTGGCAAATGCGAGCGCCTACCTGCTTGAAAGCAAACCAGCGCTCATAGTGCAGTGCTACATAAGACGACAAAGCACAGCCACAGCCGGAAATTTTCTCTACAAAAGGTAGAAGGTGCGATCGCAAAGTTAAAAAATGCAGACAATAATTTCGTTACAACAGCAAAGTTCAGCTCTACTGACTCTCATGCTTGCAGTTGAGGAGCAATTAATTTATTTGCTGCCTAGCCTATTAGCTCATGCAGTTTTGGAAAATTAAAAATGCGGATAAAAGGACTTGAACCTTCACTCCTTTCGGAACTAGAACCTAAATCTAGCGCGTCTGCCAATTTCGCCATATCCGCATCAGTTTACTATCATACCATAAGAAATTATTTTTGGGAATAGGGAATTAGGGGGACAAGGTGACAAGGGGACAAAAGTTTAGAACTTACAACAAGTCTTTCCCCTTGTCCCCAATTCTCCTTGTCCCCAAGTCCTCTTTCCCATGCCCAATTCCCAATGCCCCATACCCCATACCCAATTACATAACCGCAACACGAGGCAAACGATGCTTGAACCCGCAGAGAATTTCCCATGAAATAGTATTTAGTTGTTCTGCCCAATCGTCTGCGGAAATTTGTTCTTTTCCCTGTTCCCCTAGCAAAGTAACTACTTCTCCTTCTTGGATATTGGGTATAGCACTTACATCCAGCATCAACTGATCCATTGTAATTGTGCCGATTTGCGACACTCTCTGACCACGAATTAACACCTGCATTTTGTTAGAAAGACTACGAGGAACGCCGTCAGCATAGCCAATTCCCACAACAGCGAGGCGAAGTTCACGCGGGGCAATAAATTTATGCCCGTAGCTAACAGCAGTTCCTGCGGCAATTGTTTTAACTTGGGTGACTCGTGCCTTAAGTTGCAAAACGGGCTTGAGGTCGATCGCATTTTGTAAATGCGGTGCTGGGTAAAGTCCATAAACGGCTAAACCTACTCGCACAATATCGTAGTGCAATGCCGGATTTGTGAGTGCAGCTGCTGAGTTTGCCAAGTGCAAGCAAGGCACTTCAATTCCCATAGCTTTGATTTGAGCGATCGCTTCCTCAAATCGTCTATGCTGTTCTTCCATTGCCGTTGTATCAGGATCGTCTGCTGTTGCCAAATGAGAATAAATACTGGCAATCGATAGATGTGGTAAGCGCTGCACTAATTGCACAAATTCACCAGCTTGCTGCCAATTAGTTCCTAATCTAGACATACCCGTGTCTAATTTGATGTGTACGGGCACTGGCGAACCATGATTCATGGATTCCAGGATATTGGAAAATACCAAAGCTTGTTTAGGGCTACAGAGTGTGGGCTGAAGTTTCCATTGTGCGATCGCATGAATCTGCTCTGGTGTATGAGTTGCTCCTAAAATCAAAATGGGCGCTTCAATCCCGCCTTCTCGCAATTGAATAGCTTCTGGAACTGTAGCGACTCCCAGCCAACTAGCTCCCGATTGAATTACAGTTTGGGCAACTGTCACCGCACCATGTCCATAAGCATCAGCTTTTACTACTGCCATCAACTGGGTACGCGGTGATAAAAACTGCACCAATTGCTGTACGTTGTACGACAACGCCCCCAAATCAATTTCTACCCAAGCTCGTTGCGAAAACCACGCGTAGGTGTCGCACTGCTGATTAGGAACTACACCAGGGATTTGTTTGCGACTTAACATTTGTACTGACTCCTATCCCACCACGGCTAAACTTTCAAGTTATCTATCTATACACGCTCCTAAAAGCGAGATCAGATTAAATAGGAAGTTTAACCTTCATATTGGAAGTGATACAAGATGTTGCAGTAGTAAACTAAAAGTTAAGATTTATGAGTAGGGAGTTAAAGGTAAATCTTATGGCTCGGTTTTTTGCTGTGTTATTTGCATTAACCTACGTAAAATCCTTGGTGTGACGTTAGAAGTTTTACTTCCAAACTCCTAACTCTTCACTCATAACTCTTAAGTCATAAATTAATTGCCGAATTCTGCCGAAAGTATAATTTATTCTCATCTCCCTAGCAGGGTGTATTTGTGTTAACATTTATGTAAAGCTAATACCCTGAGCGCAGATAAATGGGGAAGGTTTTAGTCTTAAACGCATCTTACGAACCTCTCAATATAACGAGTTGGCGGCGTGCTGTGGTTCTGTTAATCAAGGGCAAAGCAGAACGCGTAGAACACAACGGTAAGTTTTTGTACTCGGATTTTCCGTTGCCGACCGTAATCCGGTTACGTCATTACGTGCGTGTTCCTTATAAAGAAATTCCTCTAACTCGCCGAAATATATTGCACCGTGATGGTCATGCCTGTCAATACTGTGGTTACACAGGAGATGAGTTGACTCTAGACCATGTAATACCGCGATCGCGCGGCGGGGGCGATACCTGGGAGAACATTGTGACAGCTTGTGTCCGTTGCAATGTAAAAAAAGGCAGTCGGACTCCCCATGAAGCTCACATGCCTTTACGCCATCCTCCTCGCCAACCTTATAGCAGCCTCTATTTCGAAGTCAGCAAACATCTTAAGAGTGGACTGCATACAGAGTGGCAAAAGTATGTTATAGGTCTTTGAGCAAAAACGCAGAGGAGCAGAGGATAAAAAAGAAATACCTTATTGCTTTGGGAGCAACCCAACAGCTTTAGTAATGGAGTGTTGAAAAATTGGCGGCTATATGGCTCGTCACAAAGGTGATCGCGTCTCGTAGATTGGCGCAATGGTCAATGCTCAAGCCTATACACTTATGTATGTGGTTCAACTTTTGCTAGGCATCCTCTCTGATTTCTGAGACTTTTCAAAGGGGATACAAACAGGCGTTGTTAATTAAAAGTAATTGTTAATTGCTCAATAGTCATAATAATGAGATTATTGAGCATAAGAATATTTGAAATATCAAGGACTAACCCTAAAGTATAAGATAGAAAGTATACCCTAAGTCAGATAAAAAATTCAGATAAAAATCCTGCTGATTCAATTTAAGGAAGAGAAAAAAGCTCCTCAAACAGATTTATGCTGCCAGATACAGCCGAATATACAAAACTTGCTTGTTTTCAGCACTCATATACCCTCTAGTGGAATTTAATTGATATCAAGCGCTGTTACTGACAAAAAATATACTTAGATGTATAGTGCAATGTCTTGATATTTTTGCGAAGATCAAAATAATGTGGCTAAATTCAGTGAATTGCTGATCTTAGTATTTCTGAATTAAAGGAGCCTCACACTTTAAAAAAGTTCCCTATGTACTTGAATTCTCCCGTTACTCAGTTTGAGAGTTTGTCATTGACCACAGCAGAGCCAAACCCAGAGGAACCTGAAATCGAGAAAGCGCCAGTGGAAGTTGCATTTAAAAGTCCATCATTACCGCCATCGGTAGGTGACGGAGCTATATTTCTTAGTCACCGTGGTAATTCTCTGGCACAACAAAAGTCCGAAGAACTGCAAAAAACCCTCTTGGCACATCGACACGATCGCCAACTGGTAATTTTGCAAGATTTTCCTGACCCTGATGCCCTTTCTTGTGCATGGGCTTATCAGTTAATTGCCCAGCAATATGATATCAAATGCGAAATCATTTATGCTGGCGCATTGAGCCATCAAGAAAATATTGCCTTGGTAAGGCTGACTAACTTACCTATCCAACGCTGGACACCGCAAACCTTGAAAACTAAAGATTTGTCATCTTATCAAGGTTTTGTATTAATTGATAACCAGGGAACTACTTCACAGCTACTATCAGCAGTGCAGCAGGCTAAGATTCCCTTAGTGGTACTCGTTGACCATCATAGTATCCAAGGCGATCTGCAATCAGAGTTTGAGGATATCCGCCCTTATGTAAGAGCGACAGCAACAATTTTTACGCAGTATCTCCAAACGGGATTACTAGCATTAGATAGCAGCATAAATCAACACGTTAAATGTGCCACTGCCTTGATGCACGGCTTGCGATCGGATACAAATCGGTTAATGCAAGCGCAAGAAGAAGACTTTATGGCAGCTGCGTATTTAAGCCGATTTTATGATGCCCAATTGCTAAACGCCATTTTACAGGCGAACCGTTCCAAGCGGGTAATGGATGTGATCGAGCGATCGCTAAAAAATCGCATTGTTCAAAATAACTTTTCCATTGCTGGTGTTGGTTACTTACGCTACGATGACCGCGATGCCATCCCCCAAGCGGCTGATTTTCTCGTCACCGAAGAAAACGTTCACACTGCTGTAGTTTACGGCATTGTTCACGATGAAGACGATGAACTGGAAATAGTCATCGGTTCCCTGAGAACTAGCAAACTTACCCTTGACCCTGATGAATTCATCAAAGAAGCCTTTGGACAAGATAGCGCCGGGCGGTTTTTTGGCGGTGGAAGGACAAGCGCAGGCGGCTTTGAAATTCCAATGGGCTTCTTATCTGGCAGCAACGAAAATTCCGCTTATGCGAAAATGAAATGGGAAGTATTTGATGCTCAAATTAAGCAAAAACTGCTGAGGTTGGTTAATCCTAGAGATAACCCGATTCAGTCGGAGTAGAGGGAACTCAAGGAGACGTGGAGAACTCCTAACTAATGCAGCAGTCAAAGTGTTTGTTCATATAGCATCCCTTCCCGATTTTTGATAAAAGTCGGGAATTTGGGTTTTATGACGAAGGCTGAACTAAATCAAAGTTAACTTGCACCTACTTATTTATTTGTGAAGAAGGAGCGCCATGAAGTCTATAAAACTCCAAATCTTACAAACTCTGTATGAGCAAGATTTTTATGCTTGGGTAGAGCAGACAGCAGAGCTTTTGCGATCGCATCAATGGGACACGCTGGATTTAGAACACTTAATTGAGGAAGTGGTGGACTTGGGTAAGAGTCAACAGCGAGCGTTGCAAAGTGCGTTGCGGTTAGTCTTATCGCATTTGTTGAAATGGAAGTATCAACCAGAACATCGTAGTCGCAGTTGGAAAGTGACCATTACCCGTGAGCGACTGAATATAGATGAATTGCTGGAAGAAAGTCCCAGCTTGCGGCGTTTTTTAAATGATGCCGAGTGGATAAATACTACCTATCAAAGAGCGCGGCGAGAGGCAATAGTGGAAACAAGTTTATCAGAAGATAACTTTGCGATCGCTTGTCCGTTTTCTGTTGATGAGATTTTAGATTTAGACTTTTATCCTAACGCTGACGAATAACCGTGATCTTGTCTTGTGAGCGATCACTGAAAAATCGCATTGTGCAAAACGCTCATTGTATATTTAATTTAAAGAATGACAAGCTTTGCTTACCTAGATTATGAGTACCCTAAATGAAGTAGAACTCGCTGTTAGTCAACTTTCACCAGAGGATTTAGCTGCTTTTCGTGCTTGGTTTGCGGAATTCGATGCAGCAGCCTGGGATAAACAGATTGAAAAAGATGTGGCTGCTGGTCGGTTAGATGAATTGGCAGAGAAAGCACTCAAACATCTCCGAGAAGGTCGTTGTACTGACCTGTGAAACATCAAGCAACCCCAGATTTTTGGTATTACTATCGCCAGTTACCAATTGATATCCAAGAGCTTGCTGATCGATGTTATGAGTTTCTTCGGGAAGATCCCAAATATCCATCATTGCATTTCAAAAAAGTTGGTCAGTTTTGGTCAGTGCGTATTGGTGTATATTATCGGGCGCTTGCTGTAAAAGAAGATGAAAATTTTGTATGGTTTTGGATTGGGTCACATCCAGAGTATGACAAATTGCTAAGTGGTAAATAGCGTTTTAAGATTGCCTAAGAGCAGCCTAACCGATCACTCATAATACAAAGTATGGAACTATACTTAATTCGTCATGGCATCGCCGAAGACAAGGGATTAGGCATCAAGGATGAGGAACGCAGCCTTACCAAAGAAGGAAGGCAAAAAACTGAGAAAGTAGCCCAGAAACTTGTTAAATTGGGTTTAAGCTTTGATTTGATTCTCACCAGCCCCTTAGTGCGGGCCCGCCAAACAGCTGAAATCCTGATAGCAGAAAAACTAAGCTCTCAGTTAGAGGAATCTAGCCACCTCGCCCACGATGGTCAAATTTCTAATTGGCTCAAAGACTGGTTAGAACCGAGAAATTATTCCCAAAATACCCAACTGGCGCTGGTTGGGCACGAACCTGATTTGACCAATTGGGCAGAAATTCTCCTGTGGGGAGAAGTCAAAGAAAGCTTAGTCTTGAAAAAAGCAGGTATGATTGGGATAAAACTACCAGAAACAGGTTCTCCTGTGGGTCGGAGTCAGATGTTTTGGTTGACACCACCCAAGTACCTGCTATAACAGTTTTCCAACATTTTCGATTGTTGTTAGAACGGCTACTGTTATGGCGACAATAAATTTCTGGTAAGTTAGCTTGATCAGATATTTCAAAAAGCAAATGGTGGTGCCATGATGGTGTGCGAATACAAGCCTGGTTTAGAAGGCATTCCCGCCGCTCAATCAAGTATCAGCTATGTTGATGGGCAAAAAGGAATACTAGAATATCGTGGCATCCGGATTGAAGAACTAGCAGAAAAAAGTACATTCCTAGAAACTGCTTATCTCTTAATCTGGGGTGAACTGCCAAGCAAGGAAGAACTGGAAGGATTTGAGCATGAAGTTCGTTACCACCGGCGGATAAAATACCGCATTCGGGACATGATGAAATGCTTTCCAGAAAGCGGCCACCCAATGGATGCCCTACAAGCCTCTGCTGCTGCTTTAGGTTTGTTTTATTCACTCCGGGATTTACATAATCCTGCCTACATTCGAGATTCCGTGGTGCGCCTGATAGCAACCATTCCGACGATGGTGGCGGCGTTCCAACTGATGCGAAAAGGCAATGACCCGGTACGTCCCCGTGATGACTTAGACTATTCGTCCAACTTTCTATACATGCTCGATGAGAAAGAACCCGATCCTTTAATGGCGCGGATTTTTGATATCTGCTTGATACTTCAAGTCGAGCATACAATGAATGCTTCTACCTTCAGTGCCAGGGTTACAGCTTCTACCTTAACTGATCCTTACGCTGTGGTTGCTAGTGCTGTGGGAACATTGGGTGGACCCCTGCATGGTGGAGCCAATGAAGAAGTAATTCAGATGTTGGAAAAAATTGGCTCTGTAGAAAATGTCCGTCCTTACATAGATCATTGTCTAGAAACTAAATCTAAGATTATGGGCTTTGGACATCGTGTGTATAAAGTAAAAGACCCACGAGCCATAATTTTACAAGGTCTAGCAGAGCAACTGTTTGAGAAGTTTGGCTATGACAAATTCTATGACATTGCTCAAGAAATGGAACGAGTGGTAGAGGAAAAACTCGGTAGCAAAGGGATTTATCCCAATATTGACTTTTACTCAGGTTTGGTGTATAGGAAGATGGGGATTCCTACAGACTTGTTTACACCAATATTTGCGATCGCTCGCGTTGCCGGTTGGCTAGCCCACTGGAAAGAACAACTAGCAGAAAACCGGATTTTCCGTCCTACCCAGGTTTACAACGGTTTGCACGAAGTTACTTATACTCCCATTGACAAACGGTAACTTGGGGATTGGGCATGGGGCATTGGGCGTTGGGCATGGGCAAGAGGACAAGGGGACAAGGAGAATTGGGGACAAGGGGAAAGACTTGTTTCAAATTCTCACCTCTTGTCCCCTTGTCCCCTTGTCTCCCCTGCCCCCTGCTCCCATTCCCTCTGCCCCTTTTGTCCCTTGAATAGCCAATCCCAATGCCAACCATAAGTAGAAGTTCTCATATCGCTTCAGAGGGCTAAAACCATCCAAGGATATACTAGGCATGGGAATTAGCGACAAATCTTCAATCAAGCATCATCTGGGCAAAAATTAAAAATGGGTGAATTTACAGGTATTAATTTAACTAATAGTTGTAACTCACCATGACTCGATGTCTTAAAGAGCGGAAACATGAACTCAGGAATTGACCTCCAAGGAACTTTTATTGAATCCCTCCGGGATTTAGGTATACCAGCAGGAACAGCCAAAGCGATTTGGATGCCCCTGCCAATGATACTGATGCTGATTGGGGCAACAGTGGGGGTATTAGTTGCTACTTGGCTAGAACGGAAAATTTCCGCCTCCGCACAGCAGCGAATTGGGCCAGAATACCAGGGGCCTTTTGGTTTGCTGGTACCTGTAGCTGATGGTTTGAAGCTGGTATTTAAAGAAGATATAGTACCAGCCAAGTCTGACCCCTGGCTGTTTACCCTCGGCCCCATTATTGTTGTAATTCCGGTTTTTCTGTCGTTCCTGATCGTTCCCTTTGGGCAGAATATCGTTATTAGCAATGTGGGCATGGGCGTATTCTTGTGGATTGCCTTGTCAAGCATTCAACCCATTGGCTTGCTGATGGCTGGCTACGCATCTAATAACAAATACTCCCTCTTAGGGGGCTTGCGGGCAGCAGCGCAATCTATTAGCTATGAAATTCCTTTGGCGCTGGCGGTGTTAGCGATCGCTATGATGTCTAACAGCCTCAGTACCGTTGATATTGTCAATCAACAATCTGGCTACGGTATTCTGGGCTGGAACATTTGGCGACAACCAATCGGTTTTCTGATCTTTTGGATAGCCGCTCTAGCTGAATGCGAACGATTACCCTTTGACTTACCTGAAGCGGAAGAAGAAATCGTCGCAGGTTATCAGACTGAATACTCAGGCATGAAATTCGGTTTGTTCTACCTGGGTTCCTACGTTAACTTGATCCTTTCTTCCTTACTAGTAGCAATTCTCTACCTGGGCGGTTGGGACTTTCCTATTCCCCTCAACCTCATCGCTGGTTGGCTGGGAGTCAGTGAATTAAATCCCGTGTTCCAAATAGTAACTGCTTCTTTGGGAATCACGATGACCGTCTTCAAAGCCTATTTACTAGTGTTTGTCGCCATCCTGTTGCGCTGGACAGTGCCACGGGTACGGATTGACCAACTGTTAGATTTAGGATGGAAGTTTTTGTTACCAGTTGGTTTGGTTAATCTTCTATTAACCGCCGCTCTGAAACTAGCCTTTCCCTTCGCTTTTGGTGGTTAGTCATTTAGTCATTAGTTATTAGTCATTTCTACAAATGACTAATGACCAAGGGCAAAAGACAAGGGATAAATAACGCTGATAGCTTAAAAAGAGAGAGTGAACCAAAAATGCTCAAGTTCCTAAAACAAGTTGGTGATTACGCCAAAGAAACGGTACAAGCTGCACGTTACATTGGTCAGGGGCTTTCTGTCACATTCGACCACATGCGGCGGCGACCGATTACCGTACAGTATCCTTACGAGAAACTAATTCCTGGCGAACGGTTTCGCGGTAGGATTCACTTTGAATTTGATAAGTGCATCGCCTGCGAAGTTTGCGTTCGCGTTTGTCCAATTAACCTACCTGTAGTCGATTGGGAATACGACAAAGCCAGCAAAAAGAAAAAACTCAACCACTACAGCATCGACTTTGGAGTTTGTATCTTTTGCGGTAACTGTGTGGAATTTTGCCCTACTAACTGTCTATCCATGACAGAAGAGTATGAGCTTGCCACTTATGATCGCCATGAATTGAATTATGACAACGTAGCCCTAGGTCGTCTGCCTTATAAAGTAACAGATGACCCAATGGTTACACCACTGCGCGAACTAGTTTACCTACCCAAGGGTGTTCTCGAACCCCACGGACTGCCCGCAGATGCGCCACGTGCAGGTGCGCGTCCAGAAGACCTGGTAGAACAAGCAGAAAAATAAATGTCATTTGCAATTTGTCCATTGTCATTTGTCAATCGTCCTTTGTTATTTAACCAATGACTAATGACCAATGACCAATGACTAATGACCAATGACCAATGACTAATGACCAATGACAATTGACTAAGGACAAAAAACAGTGAATCTAGCAGAAGGAGTACAGTTAGTATCACTTGGCATACTGGGCGTGATGATGATTGGGGCAGCCATTGGTGTGGTGCTGTTCTCTAACATTGTCTATTCCGCCTTTATGCTGGGGGGTGTGTTTATCAGTATGGCGGGAATCTACCTATTGCTAAATGGTGATTTTGTTGCAGCTGCACAAATCCTAATTTATGTTGGGGCGGTTAACGTGCTGATTTTGTTTGCCATTATGTTGGTGAACAAGCGTCAAGATTTTGTCGCATTTCCCAACTCTTGGGTGCGTAAATTACTTACTGGTCTAGTCAGCGTAGGATTGTTTGGTCTTTTAAGTACAATGGTGCTGGCTACTCCTTGGGCTTACTCAACTACTCCTGTAGTAGGTGGTGAAAGCTCAATAGTTGTAATTGGAGAGCATTTTTTCACTGACTTTTTACTACCTTTTGAACTGGCTTCCATTTTGCTGCTAATAGCGATGGTAGGAGCAATTATTTTGGCACGTCGTGAGTATTTGCCAGACCAATTGACACGATCCAATGTGGGGCAAACTGTTTTGACTTTACAAGAACGCCCCAGAGAACTAGTATCAACAACCAGCGAAACAAAAGAGTAATATTTGCGACCTGAATCGCAGATAAACAGCCAGTTTTTTCAGGAGGGATACCCAGATTCATGCAACTCCAGTACTTTTTATTACTAGCAGCAGCTTTATTCTGCATCGGCATCTACGGTTTAATTACTAGCCGCAACGCTGTGCGGGTGCTGATGTCAATTGAATTACTGCTCAATGCTGTTAATCTGAATTTAATGGCATTTTCCAACTTCCTCGACTCAACATTAATTAAGGGTCAGGTTTTCACAGTATTTGTGATTACCGTGGCCGCGGCCGAGGCGGCGGTGGGTTTAGCGATCGTGCTTGCCATTTATCGCAACCGCGATACCGTCGATATGGAGCAGTTCAATCTCCTGAAGTGGTAACTGTGCGTGCAACTCAAGCAGGTAATCATTGCTTATAAAGCGCGGGATGCCCGGAGTAAACAATGGGCAGAAATCTGTGCTAAACAACTAGAAAGCCGCGAGTGCCAGGTGTTGATGGGGCCGAGCGGGCCAAAAGACAACCCTTATCCAGTCTTTTTGGCTTCGGCGGCTCAACCAATCGATCTCGCCTTGGTACTTGGTGGCGATGGTACTGTTTTAACTGGTGCCAGACATTTAGCCCCAGCTGGTATCCCTATTCTGGGAGTGAATGTGGGAGGTCATCTGGGGTTTTTAACTGAGTCAGTGGAAGAGTTTCAGGATACAGAGAAAGTTTGGGATCGGCTGTTTGAGGATCGCTATGCTATCCAACGACGGATGATGTTACAAGCTGCGGTGTATGAGGGTCACGGGTCTAATTTAGAACCAGTGAGTGAGCGTTACCTGGCTTTGAATGAATTTTGTGTCAAACCCGCCTCTGCTGACCGAATGATAACCTCAATTCTAGAAATGGAAATCGATGGTGAGGTAGTCGATCAGTATGTCGGGGATGGGTTGATTATTTCGACTCCCACAGGTTCTACTGGTTACACCGTTTCTGCTAATGGGCCGATTATGCACGATGGTATGGAGGCGCTTACCATCACTCCCATTTGTGCAATGAGCCTTTCTAGTCGCCCCCTCGTTTTACCCCCTGGTTCTGTGGTGAGTATTTGGCCTTTGGGGGATTACGATTTGAGTACCAAACTCTGGACAGATGGGGTGTTAGGGACTTCTATTTGGCCTGGACACCGCGTTGATGTGCGGATGGCAGAATGTCGGGCTAAATTTATTATTTTGCGCGAGAACAATTCCTACTATCAGACGCTACGGGAGAAGTTGCTTTGGGCTGGTACAAGGGTTCACTACAACAATAATCACCGTAATTAATTAAGTATTTTAGAGTGCATCTACCGCAGATTGCGATCGCAGACCCGCCCACTTTATAGCGATCGCAACCAAAACCATCCAAGCCCCTAGATTCATCTAGGGGCTTTCCCCATTCTGCTGAGACTTATGGTAAAAGCCTATCTCTTTGTCCTTTTATTTGACTTGTATTTATAGCCTATATCAAAGGAAAATTTTGTATCTTATTGCCAGATTTTTTAGTAATTAATGTCCATAATAAAAGCACTATACCTCTAATCCACAAGAGTAAGAAAGCTCTCTAGAGGTTATTTTATCGAAAACTGTCTCAATCACGCTTCGACACATTAACGCATAATGTGAGCTATTTGTATAGTGCCTAAATCATAGTAGGATATTTTCGCAAATCTAGGTAGGAAGATAGATGGAAGTTTCTGGATGCAACATCAATTACTCAGTGAATCCTCTTCCCTCTTTTGAAGATTTTCCCATACTTCAAACTGAAAAATATACCCTACGACTGGCTTCAACCAAAGAAGAATTAGAATCAATCTTTCGGTTACGCTTTGAAGTTTTTAATCTAGAACTAGGCTTGGGATTTTCTGCTTCTAACTTTACGCAGATGGATATAGATAAGTTTGATGCAGTTTGCCATCATTTAATCATGATTTCCAAACAAACCGGTAAAACCATTGGAACTTATCGGATGCAAACCTATACAATGGCTTCTCAAAGACTAGGCTTTGATGCTGCCGATATATTTAATCTTAATGCAATTCCTAATTCTGTGCTTCAGGCATCAGTTGAAGTTGGGCGTGCATGTATAGCTAAAGAATACCGCAACAGTCAGGCACTTTTACTATTATGGAAAGGGCTAGCAAATTATCTGATCTGGAGTAAAAATCAATACTTCTTTGGCTGTGCATCATTACTAACGCAATCTCCCTCGCAAGCTATTTGCACTTATAATTATTTTCAGAACAATGGCTTGATGCATCCAAGTATTTTGGTTTATCCAAATTCACAATCTTGTCTAGAACTGCCTCAAAATTGTCCAGACTCGTATAATGTGGAAATTCCTAAAATTTTGCAGGCATACTTGAATATTGGAGCTAAAATATGCAGTATTCCCGCTATCGATAGGCACTTTAAAACTATTGATTTTTTAACCATCTCTAATACCAAAGACTTTGCTAGATGGCGTTATCAAATATTGTAAAAATTATCTTTAGTCCTAACGTCCCTTGGGATGTGTAATGAACAGACTTAGATATAAATCGTAATTAATAATTACGGATTACGAATTACGAATTATGATGATGGGCGTAGCTGCGACACTTCATCTAGTAGTACGCCTGACTAAATTATTTTAGAAAAAATATTGGGAAAACTACTTATGCGCCACCTCAAATTTGTTCCGAGTTGGTTGCGATTTTTAATTATTTTCTTATTGACGATGGGTATATTGTTTCGCTTTTTTAACCTTGATACCAAGGTTTACTCCCATGATGAAACCTATACCTCATTGCGAATTTCTGGTTATACAAGAACTGAAGCACAAAATAAACTGTTTAATGGTAGTGTCATTGGCAAAGAAAGTTTTGCTCAGTTTCAAGGGGTAAATCAAAAAAGCTTAAATGACACAATCATGACTTTGGCTAAAGAAGATTCTTTGCATCCACCGCTTTATTACATAATAGCCAGATTGTGGTTGGAAGTTTTTGGTAATTCGGTGACGGCGATCAGAAGTTTATCTGCTTTGATCAGTTTGCTGGTTTTCCCTGGTGTTTATTGGCTATGTCGAGAATTATTTAATGTGCCGCTATTAGTTCCTGGTGTAGCGATGCCTGCGGCGGGCGTAGCCATCGCACTTATGGCAATTTCTCCAATTCAACTAGTATACGCTCAAGAAGCACAAGAATATATTCTCTGGTTAGTCACCATATTACTATCTAGCGCTTCTTTGCTGCGAGCAATACGCCTGGAATCACAAGATCAAGATCAGCTAGCAAAACAACGACAACAGCCAGAAATATTTACTATCTGGAGTATTTATGCAGTAACTTTGGCAATCAGTCTTTATACATTTCTTTGGAGTGCATTTGTCGCAGTTGCTCACGGAATTTATGTTATTACTACTGCCAGATTCCAGTTCTCTTCAACTGTCAGAACTTATCTTCTATCATCATTAATAGGTTTTTTAGCCTTCATGCCTTGGTTCGTGGTTGTGATAGGTGATTTTTTCCAATTTCTGATTTCAGCAGATAAGGCAACACCACAGTCATCTTTGATGCCTAAATTTGAATTTTTGTTGATGCAATTAAGCCGAATATTTTTTGATATAGACCTGAGTGCAGATAATCAATTTAACTATTTAATTACATTAATTTGTTTCATCTTTGTAGGATATTCAATTTATTTCCTTTGCCAAACAACTAATTATAAAGTTTGGTTATTTCTCATTATATTAATTGTCGTGCCAGCACTGCCTCTAATACTGCCAGATTTAATGCTTGAGGGTATACAATCATCTGAACTATATTTCATGCCATCTTATTTAGGGATTCAAGTAGCTGTTGCTTACTTACTAGGTACAAAAATATATAATGAGAGCGTGTCACGCCAGAATATTTGGTATGCGATCGTCGGATTGGTAATTATTTGTGGTTTAATTTCTTGTAAGGTTAATTTTCAAGCAGAAACTTGGTGGAATAAGGGTATAAGCTATGGCAATCCCCAAGTTGCCCAAATCATCAATCTGACCACTCGCCCACTTTTGATTAGTGATGCTTTGGGTAATAATTATGGAAATGTCTTTTCTCTAAGCTATCTTTTGGAGCCAAAGGTACAATTTTTGTTGGTTCAAAATCAAAAAATCCCTAAAATTCCTGATAGGTTTGCTGATGTTTTTTTATTCAATCCTTCAGACAGTTGGCGCGAAACGATAGAAAAAAAATATAATTTGAAGACAGACATTGTTTATAGTGACAAATATTATTCGGTTTGGAAATTAGCTAAACCTCGCAGTGTACGGCAACGTGATATTCTCCCCAAGACGAAATTATTCAATCGTTGACTATCAGGTTATTAGACAATTTTAGTTTTTAGATAATTATTGTTCGAAAGGCATTTAAATTTTTACTTACTTAAAATTAGCTAAAAATAACAAAAATAAATATTCAACAGATTCTTATCTTAAATTAATTTAAGTGGTACTACGATGCTTTAAATTGTCATTTGAGATTAATTTGATGATTAATTTAAAGGTGTTGTATGGAAATAGCAGATTTTCTTGGTCTTTTACATCCAGCGATCGCAATCATATTCGTGTTTCCACTCATTGGGACAGTGATTAATTTTGCTTGGCAAACACGCCAACGCAGATTGCAAATTTTAGCCGGCAGTAAGAGTAAAATTCCTCCAGTAGTGGGTGTAGAACATAAGCAATTAGGCGAAAGAGTAACAAGTGCGGTTGTCGGATTAACTTTAATCGGATTAAGCTACCCTATTGGTAAAAATATTATTAAAAATCAATTATGGAATAAAGCACCTTTTCAAGTTGTTTTTATCCTATTAATATTAGCTGCTACTATCGCCTCTTTAGTATTTCTTTATCGAGCAAAGCAGCGAGTGTGGAGGGCGGTTTTTGCTACTTTAACTGGTGCAGGTTTAGTCATACTTGGCTGTCAAGATGGAGTATTTCGCCGTACCAATGAGTGGTATTGGTCACATTATTATATTGGTATTACCGCAGCACTGCTAATGATTTTTTCATTAGCTATTGTTCAAGATATTTATCAAGACAAATCCAATCGCTGGCGAATCGTCCATACGATTTTAAACTGCATTGCTTTGTTGCTATTTATTGGACAAGGTATGACAGGAACGCGAGATTTATTAGAAATTCCCTTAAGTTGGCAAGAACCTTATATTTATCAGTGTGATTTTGCTAATAAAACTTGTCCAACGCCAAATTCTCTACCACCAAAGTAAACTAAGGGATTTCCAATAAATAAATTATCCAATTCCTCAATATCTAAGATTTCGCAGTCTACAATTAGTTGCGGGTTTGAATCTCCCACTCAAAGATTGCTGGATTCTGGATTCTTCTTCAACGAAGAGGCAGGGAGAATGAGACATTGGGAATTGAGCATAAAGAAGGACAGGGAAGATGGAGAAGACTTGTCCCCCTTGTCCCAATACTTTTCGGGGAAAGGGGAAAGGGAAAGGGTTTAAATTTCCCTTTCCCCATTGCCCTTTAACCTTTCCCCAGACCAAAAGAGAGATTATTGGGTTTAACCGAAAAGTATTGCCCCTTGCTTCTTTTTTAAGCAATATTATCTACAAGCCGATCGCGAATTGTTTTAAGTTGGTCTTGAGTCTTAATTGGCTCTCGTGGTGCTGGCAGTTCTGTATTAGGCCAGTTAGGCAAACTATTACAGGGACATAACAATGCCGGCATCCCGACGTTTCGCGCGGCTACTGGCATACTGCAACGACCACAAGGAACCATATCCCATGCTGGTGTCAACAATTCAGCAATGGTTTCTTGCGTACCCTCTAAATGACAATCACCTGATTCAGGCGCAATAATTTTCTGCCAGCACTCTTCAAATTCTTCACTATAGCGATCGCCATTTAGCACCGATTTGGGCAAAATGCTTGCCTTCCCGTTGCCCGTAATCACTTTCTTACCCAACTGAAACCAGTAGGCAAGGTATCCTCTAACTTCTTGTTTGGTTGCCATAAGACAATTTTAGATTTTAGATTTTGGATTAATTTGAATCAATAGTTAAGAATTTCGACTTCTGAATACTCCAGCATCCTCTCTGGTTGGCAATGGCGAACCAAGGACACTGAGATTGAGAACATGACCACCAGTTACTAAATAAACAGTTTCACTAAGGGCAGCTAATTGGCGTACTAAAGAACCCAAGCGATCGCGGAACATCCTCCCAAGGGGATAAGCTGGTACTACACCCCAACCCACCTCTTCTGCTACAAACAGCACATCAGCAGCAACTAGCTCCACTGTCTCTAATAACTCTACAACGATATTTTCCCAGCTAGATTCGTCCTCCTCTAAGAGATTAGCAACCCAAGTTCCTAAAGAATCCACTAAAAGGCAGGTATAGGGTTTGGCATCGGCGAGGGTAGCAGATAGTTCTATAGGTACGGATAGAGTTACCCAGTCTTGGGGACGGCGTTGTTGGTGTTCTAAAATGCGTTGATGCCATTCTTGGTCATCTGTGTTATCGGTCGCTGTTGCTACGTAAACAACTGCTTTCCCTGACTCCATAGCCAGGGTTTCCGCCCATTCACTTTTACCAGATCGTGCTGGCCCTGTTACCAAGATGATTTTGCCCAAAGTTGTTTTCTGAGTATTGTAACAAAACGAGAATTCAGAAATCAGGAGCCAGAATAATACCTCCAGTAAGCTCCGCAAACAGGATTGAATTCTGTGTTATGGGGCTGAATCCCCAACTTTCTTGTTCTGAATTCTGAATTCTGTATTTTGCCTTCTTCAACAAGAATATGCTTACGGTTGCAATTTATCACCACATTTTTTACTTCATCGGCGAGATTTTTGGTTTCAAATAACTTTTAAGGGATAAAATTAGCACCAACATCATTGATGTCACAACTGGCAAAAGCCGAAAATCCCAACAACCCCATTCTTAATGATTCAACAAGAGGCAGGGGGCAGGGGGAAAAGGAGCAAGGGGAAATGATCCCTGCTCTCTGCTGTGGAGCGAAGCAGAACATGGGTCTGATTCCCCCACAACAACCAAGTGTGGTTCTAGTTCTATTGGGTCGAATCCCCATGTGAATTATCCCCCCTGCTCCCTGCCCCCCTGCCTCTTCTTCAACACCATTGGGGACAGCAAAATTTAGGATGTCTTTCTTTATGAACGCAGGCTTAAAACGCATAGAAGCAACTCTACACGATTTAGGGAATCGCGGTACTGCCTCTGCCGCCGAAGCAACTGATTCGACGACAAAACGGCCTTTTTCTTTTAGAATCAGTGTCGGAGCCAACGAATCCACAGATAGTACACAAACTCCATCATCTCAGGAAGAACAAACAGTTGAATTGGGTGTAGATACTGAGAGTGATTATCCCCATGAACAGAATTTCTTTCCTCACCATGACTCTGTGCAGACCTTTCAAACACAAGAGAATGGGGGCAAAACACCCAGCTTACCCAAGTTGAAAACTCCAAGTTTTAGTAACCATCGCCACGGAGCAAATCCAGCATTGGCGATGAATCTATTACAAGAAATTCAGGAAACTGTTGCTGGTTGGCAAATAGAACTGCAAAATATTTTGAACCAAATTCAGGATATTTACTTAGAAGGGCCAATTGTCAATGGCTGGTTAGAATCCAACCCCAGCGAACCAGAACCTGGAGGAACCGCAACACTGCGCCATGCAGAAGTTGACCGCCTGATGAACTATGTAGAAGAAATTTGCGCCACTGGTGGGAAAGTATCTTATAAATCATCCATTACTGGCTACCGCCTCTGTGGTGTAGACGATGCTGGTAAAGTCTGGTCACGCCCATGTCCAGCAGATCAGGTTGCTAATGTTAGTATGGCGATCGCACGTTACCAAAAGTTACGTCAACTTTTGGGGCGCAAGCAATCTTTAGAAACCCGCCTGAGTCAACTGGCCCAAACACTTGTAGTTTTACACAGTCATATTCAACAAACGTGAAGTTTTAAAGATTATTTCCGAAGAAACTCGGTTGGTGGGTCGGTAATTTTTGGTTTAGATTAACTCTCAGCAGGTATGCGTTGGATTTAAGATTTTTATCTAAAATCCCAAATCTCAAATCCAAAATAAAATCTATGCCAGACACCCAAATCTCTGCCATTATCTGTACCCACAATCGAGATACCTATTTAGGGGCTGCAATTGATAGTCTTTTAGCGCAGAATTTTGCTGCTGACTTTGAAATTGTGGTAGTTGATAATGGATCTAGCGATCGCACCCGTGAGGTTGTAGAACAAAGGGCCCACAATCCGCGCCTGAAGTATGTATTTGAACCCACTATCGGTTTATCTGTCGCCCGCAACACAGGCGCAAAAGTAGCTAGTGGCGACATTCTGGCTTATCTGGATGATGATGCTGTTGCTAGCCCTGGGTGGCTACAAGTTTTATATTCTGCCTATTACAATAATTCTAAATTAGCGATCGCAGGTGGAAAAGTCACTCTCTTATGGCCCCCAGGAATCGAACAACCACGATGGCTATCTCCAGGGTTGGCGGCAAATCTGGGTGCATACGACTTGGGTGACAGTAACATCTACATCGAGCAACCTGGCTTAACACCCAGAGGCTTAAATTACTCTATCCGCCGCAGTTTCCTAGAAGAAATTGGCGGTTTTGATCCTCATCTCGGCCGAGTGGGGAAAAATCTATTATCAAATGAAGAACTGCAAATGACCGAATTTGCCCTACAGCGTGGTTGGCAAGTTGCTTATCTTCCTGAAGCACTGGTTGCTCACAATGTTGCCCCAGAACGCCTACAACGCACTTGGTTTTTAAATCGAGGCTGGTGGCAGGGTATCAGTGAATGCTATCGAGAACAACTTGCTGGTAAAGCTGGAATCGCTCAATTGCAGCGAGGTAGCGAACGGTTTGTGCGGGGCTTGTATAAAGCATTGCAATATTTTTCTGATCCAGCAGAACGGTTTGACAAACTTGTATATGCTTACGGTCAGATTGGTTACTTAAATGCTGCTATTCAAGGTCTTTTATTTACATCAAATAAGAAATAACCGATAACATAATTTATACTGATATGTCATCTAAAATACCAGTTTCTGTATTAATTCCGGCAAAAAACGAACAAGCAAACTTGCCAGCCTGCCTTGCGAGCCTCAGCAGGGCAGATGAAATATTTGTAGTAGATTCTCAAAGTACAGATAACAGCATTGAAATTGCGAAAAGCCACGGTGTTAATGTTGTGCAATTCAACTTCAATGGAGGCTGGCCCAAAAAGAAAAATTGGTCTTTAGATAATTTACCTTTCCGTAACGAATGGGTGCTAATTGTAGATTGCGATGAGCGCATCACCACCGAACTGTGGGAAGAAATTGACCAAGCAATTCAAAATCAAGAATATACAGGTTATTACCTCAACCGCCGCGTCTTTTTCTTAGGAAAATGGATTCGTTACGGTGGGAAATATCCCGATTGGAATCTTCGTTTATTTCAGCATAAAAAAGGTCGCTACGAAAACCTAAATACAGAAGATATTCCTAATACTGGTGACAACGAAGTTCACGAACATGTGATTTTGCAGGGCAAAGTTGGGTATCTCAAAAATGATATGCTCCACGAGGACTTCCGCGACCTTTATCACTGGCTAGAACGGCACAATCGTTATTCCAATTGGGAAGCCAGCGTTTATTTTAATATTCTCACAGGTAAAGATGATAGCGGCACTATCGGCGCGAATCTATTTGGTGATGCAGTGCAACGTAAGCGCTTTTTGAAAAAAGTGTGGGTACACCTGCCATTTAAACCCATTTTACGGTTTGTTTTATTTTATATAATTCAACGCGGTTTTTTGGATGGCAAAGCTGGATATATTTATGCACGCTTGCTGAGTCAATATGAATATCAAATTGGCGTTAAACTTTACGAATTACGTAATTGTGGTGGCCACTTAAATACTGCAACTACCCCAAAGGCAGAAGCAGGGGAGCAGGAGAGCAGAGGAGCAGAGGTAAAGCTATTGACTATTGACTCATAACTAATAACTAATAACTAATGACAAATGACCAATGACCAATGACAAATGACCAACCTTTTGTAGATTTACGCAAATATGACCAATCTTGGTTTGATCGGGGACGGCCAAGTTGGTATGTATTGTTGTGGTGGCTTGTACAAGCGATCGCATTTCCCCTTACTCCTCAACCGTTAAATATTCTGCGTTGTGCTTTGCTACGACTATTTGGCGCTCGTATCGGCAAAGGTGTATTAATTCGGCCCACCGCCCGCTTCACCTATCCTTGGAAAGTTACCATTGGCAACTACAGTTGGATTGGAGATAACGTAGTTTTTTACAGCCTCGATCAGATCCACATCGGTGAACACTGCGTAGTTTCCCAAAAAAGTTACCTCTGTACTGGTAGTCACGATCTCCAAGATCCTGCTTTTGGGTTAAAAACAGCGAGTATTACTATTAACAATGGTGCATGGGTAGCAGCAGATTGTTTCGTTGGGCCGGGAGTGCAAATCGGCGCTAATGCTGTGATTGGCGCTCGTAGTACTGTTTTGACGAATATGCCTTCTGGACAGATTTGTTGGGGAAGCCCCTGTCGTCCTAAGACCAGTCGCATAAAACTTGATACCCCTACAACCCCATGATTTTATAGATAAACATATTAAGGTAGGCCAGCTAGCTGGCCTACCTTAAATTTTCTACATATTTTATTTATAGCGGTTCTCAATTGCATAGAATATAGACCAATAAGGTTCAGTTAAGGGTAAAGCTCTGGCGTTAGCGTAGCGGTAGCGATAGCGCAGCGTTAGCGTTTGTGCAGCGTCTCGTAGAGAGGAACGAGCGTCATCCGTAGGGCTTACCGTAGGCTACCGCCATCGTGCAGTGTCTCGCAGAGAAGGAGACCAAAGATGCCAAGAGAAAGAAGAAATACTTAACTGAACTGTATTGACCTATAAGCTCTGCTTTATATAGGCATTTCCTGGAGATAGTTTGCTTTTAATTAAATCTTTTTGCTTTCTAGTCCAAAATTCGTGCATATCTAAAAAATCTGGCAGAAGATGTGATGCACCAAATCAGCCAAGTGATAGCCTAATTAGCAAAATTTTTTCTCATTCCCACAAGTGAGAGTCACCCAAATGTGTAAAAGTATAAGCTGTTATTGCGATCGCCTTTGGCGTTCTCGCAGGGTACCTAATAAAGCGTGAGTTCGACGAACCTCTCCCTCCCAGCCTCCCTCTCCGAAACGGAAAGGGAGGAGCAACGAAAAATTCAGCTTTTTACTCCCCTCTCCGACATGGAGAGGGGCTGGGGGAGCGTTCACTTAGCATCTTGTAGACAATCAATCGTAATTACAATATATCATCTTGGTCAATTTGCTTGCATTGGAATGCTCCCGAAGAATTAGGTGATGAAGTGCCCTTTGCCAACCATGTTTGTCAACTTGCCAAAGATTTGAAATATCAACAAATTCGATAAATTTAAAACAAATTTAATAGGAGGCAAGTATGAATTTTAACAAAGATGAAAGAAATGTCATTTTAATAGTTGATGATGCCCCTATTAATTTAGAGATATTATTTAAGCTTTTAGAATATTACGGCTTGAAGGTTTTAGTATCTGAAGATGGAATGAATGCCATTGAAATTGCAGAGAATGCCTTACCTGACTTAATCTTATTGGATGTATTAATGCCAGGAATTGACGGCTTTGAAACTTGTAGACTTTTGAAAAAAAATCCAGCTACTCAAGATATTCCAGTAATATTTCTAACTGCTATAACCGATAAGATAGATCAAATCAAAGGTTTGAACCTTGGGGCAGTAGATTACATAACTAAACCTCTAGAAAATAAAGAGGTTTTAGCTAGGGTAAATATCCATTTACGTTTACGAAACCTCACAAAAAAACTCACAGAGCAAAATAAACGTTTAGAAATAGAAATCTTTGAGCGCCAGCGAGTAGAAGAAGAACTGCGATGTCATTCAGCTGCATTAGATGAGTGGAACAATCGCTACCAAGCACTAATTCAAGCGAGTGGTCAAATTCTCTACGACTGGTACTTGGATACCAACGATATTAAATATGGTGGCAATGTAGAGCAAATATTAGGTTACTCTATGCCTGAGATGTTAGGAGGTTTGAAGCGTTGGTTAGAGTTAGTTCATCCTGATGATAGAAAATTATTCAATGAAGAGATTAACCGCATTTTATCCGCAAAAGAGCGATTCCACCTTGAGTTTCGCGTCGTTCGCAAAGATGGCACTTACATCACAGTTGAAAATAATGGTTATATCTTTTTAGACTCTACAGGCAAAGTTGCTCGGATGGCGGGCTTTGTAATTGATATTACCGAACAGCAAGCTGCGGTACGTGAACGCAAAAATGCAGAACAAAAAATTCGTGAGCAAGCAGCTTGGCTCGATATCACCACAGACGCAATTATCGTTCAAGATTTGGTTAACAAAATTCAATTTTGGAATAAAGGGGCTGAACATCTGTACGGTTGGATGGCAGAAGAAGCATTGAGCAAGAATGCCAATCAGTTTTTGTATCAAAAGCAAAGTTTTGGCCAACTAAAAAACATCCAGAAAACTTTAGTTGAACATGGTTCGTGGCAAGGTGAGTTATATCAAGTTACCAAACAAGGCCAAGAGATTATCGTTGCTAGCCGATGGACACTGGTAAATGATAATGAGGGACAAGCTAAATCCGTCCTAATTGTCAACTCCGACATTACAGAGAAAAAACAACTTGAAGCGCAGTTTCTCCGCGCCCAGCGAATGGAGAGCCTTGGCACTCTAGCAAGTGGTATCGCCCACGATCTTAACAATGCACTAACACCTATGTTGATGACAGTGCAACTTTTAGAGGCACAGCTTCCAGATGAAAAAAGTCAGCAATGGCTAACAATTATGGAAACAAATGTTAAACGCACCGCAGATTTAGTTAAACAAGTGTTATGGTTTTCACGCGGCTCTGTAGGTAACTTTCAAACCTTACAGGTACGGTATTTGATTTCAGAAATTGAAAATATTATTAAGCAAACATTTTCCAGAGCTATTGAAATCCGTATTGATGTTTCTGAGCAAAACTTATGGAATATCTTTGGCGATGCTACTCAGTTACACCAAGTGCTAATGAATCTATGTATCAATGCTCATGATGCCATGCCTAATGGCGGTATCCTAAAGATTTCTGCGAAGAATTTTTGGGTTGATAGTCACTACGCCAAAATGAATATTGATGCTAAGGTAGGTTCTTATGTAATGATTAGCATCTCTGATACAGGCATAGGAATTAAGAGAGAAATAGTAGATAGAATTTTTGAGCCATTTTTCACAACAAAAGAAGTCGGAAAAGGCACAGGGCTTGGTCTTTCAACAGTGCTTGGGATTATAAAAAGCCACTTCGGTTTTGTGAATGTAGTGACTGAAGTGGGCAAAGGCACAGAGTTTCAAGTTTGCTTACCCGTCACGCAAACAATGGAGACAGATAGTAAATTAGCTGGAGATGAATTACCACCGGGGCATGGAGAATTGATTCTCGTGGTTGATGATGAAGATTCAATTCGAGAGGTTACTCAAACCTGGTTAGAAAAAAATGCCTATAAAGTTATAGTAGCTAGTGATGGTATTGATGCGATCGCACTATATACAGAATATCAACAAGAAATTAGTGTAGTCTTGATTGATATGATGATGCCAAACATGGATGGGCCAACAACCATCAATGTGTTGAAAAAAATTAATCCAGAGATCAAAATTATTGGTGTTAGTGGATTAGCTTCCAATCATGAAATGATTAAAATCCTTGGTAATAGTGTCAAAACCCTTTTGTCCAAGCCCTACACCTCAAGCGACTTGTTAAGAAATTTACAGATGGTGATTAATACAAAGTAGATTTTGTCATTTGTCATTTGTCATTGATTATTTCTACCTCATTTCCCAGTGCCCATGAGTGGTAATATATTCTCATGGCTGCTCTAATCCTTGCTATTGATGAACAAACTACTGGATGAAACGCTGTCAATCACAACTGCTGAACGCATAAACAGCAGAGCTAGCACTCCGTTTGATAATGCTTACAAAGCAGCATTGTCTACTGAGGGAGCAAGATATGTCCAAGGATTTTTAACTTTTGTGGGAAAGCCATACAGGCCGATTGAACACAGTTGGATTGAACTAGGCGATGCCTCTGAGGTACGCATTATCGATCCCACATTACCGCACCTGAACAAAAATCCCCAAGAACTCTGGTATTTTGCAGCACAAAGGCTAACGGTTAAAAAATTGAAAGCCATCATTGAAGAATCGAAAGAAGATTATCCAGAAGATGAACCATTACCAATCTATGGTGAGCCACCCTATGAATATTATGGTGATGTGATGTTGGGTGGTCAAGACTATTTGGCAGCATATCAAGCCGCAGAAGCTAAGTGCAAAGAAATTAACCAACTCAACCCAGAGAGAAACTAAATGATTCGTAATGACGCTCGCGGACTCGCTAACGCTGCGCTAACGTAATTCGTAATTACGAATTATTTAATAGGATTTACCATCGCTGCCAAAGTATTCCCTATAGCCACAAATTTTGTCTCCACGTACATCAAAAGAAACCGCTACCCGATTTTTGTAAAGCTGTCCAAACAAAAGTCCCTCATCTCGAAACTCAAAAACAGCCGTTGTTTCATTGCTAGTAACACGGTCTAAACCAGTCAGGTTCAAACCAGGACTGAAGGCTTCAAAAACGTACTCGAAAAATTCTCTAGCTCTCTGTTTACCGACATTCAAGCCGTGGAATTTACCCATTGGAAACCAAAGGGTAAAATCTTCTGTGAGCATATCTAACAATGCTTCCCACTCTCCAGTTGCCATACCATACGTAAGATGCTCAAATGCTTGTCGAGCAACTTTTAAAGTATTTTCTGAGTCTTGTGTCATTCTCCCCCGCGCTAACTAGATATAGACTAATGTTGTGTGACTTAAAACCTCACAACTACTTTGCCACAATTCTGACCACTGAAGAGATATTCTACAGCTTCGGATATTGATTCTATGCCTTGAAACCGTGTTGAGTCAACGGAAACTTTGAGTTTGTCTGTGTAGAACAGGTTTAATAGGCGATCGCGTGCCTCAGCCATATATTCTTTATAATGAGGCATGAGAAAGCCTCTCACAGAAGCAGCTTTCCAAAATAGCTGATGATAGATGCGTGCCTGTGTAATTTGTTCTACATCTTTTGCGTATTCGGAGATGAAACCAACTACAATTAAGCGTCCCCGCACTGCCAAGTTTTCAACGCAGGTATCAAATACGGTTTTACCTACACAGTCAAAAATTAAATTAATCCCATTGGGGTATTCTTGCTTGAGGATGTGATTGAGATTTTCTGTGCGATAGTTGATAATGCGATCGCACCCTAATTCTCTCAGTAACTTTGCCTTCGCCTCAGAACTACAAGTACCAATGACATGATTCCCGGCTAACTTTGCCAATTGCACTGCAATATGACCTGTTCCCCCGGCGGCGGCTGTCACTAAAACCACTTCATTACTTTTCATCTCCCCTACTTGTTCCAATGCAACCAAAGCTGATACACCTGTAGGCATTAGTGTTAGCAACTCTGGCGTTGCTTCCCGCACCTTCACTGCTAAGTTTGCATCGATAACCTGATATTCTCGATAACCGCCGCCACGTGCCGTAGTTATGACAGCATCACCAATTTGAAAATCTTTGACATTTTCACCCATAGCGATAACTTTCCCCACAGCTTCCACACCCAAATCAAAGGGAGGAATTAAGTTAATATATGGAACATCACCACGGCAAAGTAAGGTGTCAAAGCCACCGTTAACGCCAGCAAATTTATTTTGAATTAAAAGTTCGCTAGCAGCAGGTTGAGAGATAGGAATTTCAACAATTTTAATTGCAGATTTAAAATCTTGATTCAGTTTATTTGCTATTAACTTTTTGTAGATTTGTATATTCATTGATACAACTAATTCGGTGCAAATATTAAAAGCTATGTTGAGAAATTTAAACTTAGGGTTCGTTATTGAGCTAACGCACTATCAACAATCTAAGGTGCATTACACTATGCTTATAAAGCTTTATCCCACTCTAACTGATGAGCTAAACCATACTTGATAAAATCTTCTTCTTTAGCTTTATCGCTTTTACCAAAAACACCTAAGCTGTAAGGATTATCTTGCATTCGTTGTGTGACTTGCTCTTTCTCAAATCGGATCACTTCATCTCTAGGCTTATCCGGTTTAAAAAAGTCTACAACCAAAACAGTTCTATCATAATTGGTGTAATTATGTGGACAATGGGGATAGCTATGATCTAAAACCAGGAATTTTCCTTCATGCCAATAAAGTTGATCATGACATATTTTCATAGCCACATCTCCCTCTGGAATTATTAATCCCAAATACCCACGATTTGTATGAGGGTTATAGTTTACATGCAGCTTAATATCCAAGCCTGGATGGAATGTACCATAATAGACATTTCTGATGATATCATCATCAATAAAGTTCACATTTTTTATCAAATTAGCTAAATTTGGAAAATACTTCTCTCTTAATAAAAGTGCTTTTTTTGATGCCTCATCTGGCCTATAATCAGGATATTGTATTTGATAAGTTTGAATATATTGTTCAATAAAAAGACCTTGAAATAAAATACCAAAAGCGCTGTATTTTGCATCACCCTTGGTTTTAATTGTTTTACTTTTAGGCCCCAGAATATCGTAAGTTAACTTTAGCTCTTCATCAGATGCCTGGTTAATAAAGCGTTTAAATTCCTCTCTAATCACTTGCCAGTTATCTTCAAATATTTTGAGAAAAGTAAATTGATTTGGGTCTATATTATATTCATTAAAGCTTTCCATTGTTTTTTCTCCTGAAGATGATTTCATAAAAAACCGTTATATATAATGATAGGATTTGGTCTTTGTCCCGATTCGATGTTGGAATTCCTGACTAAACTCATTTTAGTGTGAGGTCTACTGTGTCTGAAACTCCCCTATTAGATCAAATTATCAAAAATGTGCGGGTAGTTCGTCCCCATCAGGATGCAATCGAACTACTTGATTTAGGCATTAAGGATGGAAAATTTGCTCAGATTGCCTCTAATATTAGCCCAGACACAGGCAAACAGGTATTTGATGGCAAAAACCTGCTAGGCTTTCCTGGAGTCGTAGATGCCCACATGCACGTAGGTATTTATCAACCCCTTGATAAAGATGCTCTGACTGAAAGCAAAGCAGCCGCAATGGGAGGCGTAACTACCAGCTTAAATTACATCCGTACAGGGCAGTATTATCTTAACAAAGGCGGCTCCTACCGCGATTTTTTTCCAGAGGTTTTGGCATTATCCGCAGGTAATTTTTTTGTAGATTACGCCTATCACATTGCACCTATAGCTAGCCAGCATATCGACGAAATACCTTTATTGTTTGAGGAATACGGTATATCTTCGTTTAAAATCTTTATGTTTTATGGCGGCTATGGGTTGCATGGTTTATCAGACCAGCAAAACCTCTTTTTGATGATTAATAAAGAGGAACGGTACGATTTCGCCCATTTTGAATTTATTATGCGAGGTCTAACTCGCTTGATGGAAAAACATCCAGAAGCGCGAGATAGCATCAGCTTGAGTTTGCATTGCGAAGTTGCAGAAATTCTCAACGCCTATACCAAAATAGTTGAAAATGATTCTAGTCTGAGCGGATTACACGCTTACAGTGCAGCGCGTCCTCCTCATTCAGAAGGTTTAGCAATTTTCATTGCTTCTTATTTGGCCAATGAAACTAACTGTGCAAATATCAATTTGTTGCACCTGAGTTCGCGTAAAGCAATGGAAGCAGCTTTGACTATGCAAACTGCTTTTCCCCATATCAATTTTCGGCGAGAAGTTACTGTTGGACATTTGCTATTAGATGTCGATACTCCTAATGGTATTTGGGCAAAAGTCAACCCTCCTATCCGTCCTCGCGCTGATGTGGAATACTTGTGGCAAGCAGTACTAAACAATCAAGTAGATTGGATAGTTAGCGACCATGCTTGCTGTTCTGCTGAACAAAAAAGAAGTGCTAAAGACCCAAATAATATTTGGTTAGCAAAGTCTGGTTTTGGCGGTACAGAATATTTACTTTCTGGTGTATTTAGTGAAGGTAGCAAGCGGGGGATGTCTTACAACCAGATGGCTGAGTCGCTATCTTGGAACCCATCGCGGCGGTTTGGGTTGTTAGAAAAAGGCGATATTGCTGTTGGCTATGATGCTGATTTGGTGCTAGTAGACCCAAATGAAACCTTTGTGGTACGTGCGGCTGAGTCTGAGTCACAACAAGGTTATACACCATTTGAAGGTGTAGAGTTAACTGGAAGGATAAAAAGTACTTTTTTACGTGGAAATCTGATTTACAACAATGGGCAAGTTTTAGGTTCACCCACCGGGCGGTATTTGAAACGCTCCCAGTCTTGAATAATTTCCTCTACATGAAAGTATTTGCAGGTTTAAAGTAGAGACAAGATTACTCTATAATTTGGCATCTATTTATTCCAATCCCAAGGATAGTATGTATGTAATGGCGGTTCCCAGGCATGGTAAGAAAGATGGGGGTTGCCTCCTCGCACTAAAGCAAAGTATCCGGTTTCTGTGTATGCTGGGGCGTGTGAAATCAATGGCGGTCGCCAAAAGTAACAACCTGGAGTCATGTGACCAGCCTGTGTTGTGAGGCTACCTTGGAGGACAAATTCCTCTTCGGGAATGGGATGATACTCTGCAAAAGGTTCGACGAACTGTGGTAAACAGCCTAAAAGCCAAGTGCTTCTTCCACCCTCTACCCCCTTGCGTAAAGTTTTTCTCATTGCTCCTGGGGGAAAGCCAGGGGTGATAGTAGCAGACCAAGGAATCAGTTCTGAACTATACGAGGGTATATATAATTCTCTTTTTGCTTTTGGTACATCATTCAGTGATTTCGTAAAGCTAGGATGGCGCTCAGGCATCCACAAAGCTTTAGTATTTTCGCTAATATTCCATGCTTCAATACAGACACCTTCAGGAATAAAGGCATAAGTGTAGCGTCCGAGGCGAAGTTGCCCAATTCGTATTTCTCCACTGAGGACAAAGATTTCCACATCGCAATTGAAATAACCTGAATTACTCTCCCAATTTTGTGTCCACTCAATTAATTCTGTAGACGCACCAGTTTCAGTATCAAAACTCAAGATACGTGTCAGTCCACCTTCCAGCAAACCATCTACAAGCCAAGTTTTTTGGATGACATTTGCTGATTGAATAAACTCAATATGATCTCTTGCCATAATCTTTTTGTCAAACACCTATCTAAAATTTTAAATACTTGAATTTTCTAGAAAATCTATGACTATCTGCGATATTTCTTCAGGCATTTGATTCATCATACAGATAGTTCCGCCTTCAATCTCAACCACCTTGCTATGAGGAATTGCTTTAGAAACAAAATATCTATTTTCTACTTTGGCTAAACCTAGCTTGTCAAAGGTTTTCATATCCTCAGTTCCCCATAAAATCAAGGTAGGAGACTTGATTAATTTAAATCTTGTTGGCGCGTTCAAACAGTAATCTTGTACAGCCCAAATCGCATATAAAGGATAGCCAAAGCTTTTTAAATCGTCTAAAACCCAACGTTGATTTAATTCGGGAGAGCCTACATATTGGGCGCGGGCTGACCATCTTTCCATGAGGTGGGAGCCATCTGCTTTTATTTTGAAACCGTCATTAAATCTTTTTAATAAAGCTGTTTTTCCTTCTTCATCGAAGCCAAAAGCATTACATAATATAAGTTTATCTACTTTTTCAGGATATGCTGCCGCCACTTCTCCTGCCACAAAAGCACCCGTATGGTTTCCCAGGATGCTTATACTGGAAATACCTAATTCTTCCAAAAGGGCAATAACAGTTTTTGCGTAGTCTTCGGTGGAGTAAAGTCTTGGAGGTTTATCAGAATCACCTAGTCCTAAAAAGTCCATAGCAATGACACGTCTTGTCTGAGCAAAGATAGACATTAGCTCACGAAATTCATCACTGCTTCTGGGATTTTGATGCAATAATAATAAAGGTTCTCCTTCGCCACCAATACGGTAAAGAATTTGTCCATCTTCGGTGTCTAAAAAAGCTCGCTTGATTGGTTTATTCATTCATCACACCACAATCCATTTAGAATTTATTTTTGACTTTTGAATTGTTAAGTCAGTCTTAATTTAAGTTTTTCAGCAAATTACCTTTTTTGTGATACGCTTTGCAGCCATTCAATCAGGGGTCTTAAGGTTCCTGGCAATGCTGCTTCACTGACAGTCACTGTATGCTGCTTACCGTTATCTTCGACTGTTAACTTATACTGAAAGCGATCGCTCTGGGGATTTGGCGAGGTAATTAGTTCAGGTAGCCTAAATAAATCTGCAACTTCCACCAGGCGGGGAAGTGTCGCAGCTTCATCTGGCGGGAGAGTGTCTGTATCAACGGTTGTCTTCTTGCTGATTCCAGCAAAGCCACCTGTGCGTTCAAAGGATATCCGCATTTTTTGCTCTCCGTTGTGTTATTTAGTTGGGATAAATACTTAAAATGGGAGACCATAGTTCTCACATCCCACTTTAGCAACAATACACAACAGATTTATCAGTCCTGAGTGTTGAGTGAGGGAGTGGAAGGTATTGACTATTTATTCCTGACTCCTCACTCCTCACTCATAACTTCTAGATAACTCCTACCTTTTGCCAAGCATCCTGTACAGCTTTTTGCTCATCACTACCATTACCGTAGAGTTCGCCAGCAATTTGAATGGTGACGTTGGCAGCTTTTTTAAAATCTGCTTTGGCTTTCAAGCGATCGCGTAAAGCTATGTACCAGATTTTGCCTGTTTTTTCCCAAGCATAGCCACCAATGCTAACAGCCGCTAAATAAAACGCATGGTTAGGAATTCCTGAGTTGATATGCACGCCACCGTTATCATCAGTACCAGTGTATTTATCTTTTACATGGGCTGGTTGAGGATCTTTACCCAATACTGGATCATCATAAGCTGTTCCCGGTGCTTTCATCGATCGCAGGGCAACACCTTTGACAGTTGCTACTAACAGACCTTCGCCAATGAGCCAATCTGCCTCTTGTACGGTCTGATTATTGATCTTCTGTTTCACCAGGGAACCGAAGACATCAGAAAACGATTCATTTAGTGCCCCTGGTTCGCCATAGTACTGTAAACCCGCTTCATACTGGGTTATACCATGAGTTAGCTCATGCCCAATTACATCAATTGACTTGGTGAAGCGTTGAAACAGTTCTCCGTCGCCATCGCCATAAACCATCTGGTCGCCGTTCCAAAAGGCATTGTCATATTTAACGCCATAATGCACGGTGGAGTCTAAACGTAGCCCTTTATCGTCAATGGAATTGCGATCGAATATCTCATAAAACAAATCATAAGTAGCACCAGCACCATCATAGGCTTCATTCACTGCTACATCACTGCTCGGAGGATCGCCTTCACCGCGCACTAATGTACCAGGAAGTTGCTGACCATATTTTGCATCGTAGATGGTACGGCGCTTTTCACCCGGAGAAGGTGCAAATGAGACAGTACCTATGACATCTCTCCGTCCGCGAAACTGTGCCGAAACATTTAATGTACGAAAAGCCCAATTACGCTGTTGAGGATTGCCATTTACAACGACATGTTCCAGTATATGGGGCGGGATAATACAACAAATCGGGCATCTAGACACAAGTGGATGCTCATACTTAAACCCGGCTGATTTCTTTTTATTTCGAGCCATCCAAGATATTCTCCTTTTAAAACTAAGTGATGGCAAACAGTGGCTTTAACCCCACTGGAGATAGGCGCAGAAAAACGAATCCAAATTGCGTGTCCCTGGTTTCTTTATCTAAAGAAAATTTTCTACTCTGTATTTTCGGTTAGGTCTGTAGAGGATTGATAGTACCCTCATGGGTACTTCTGATGTGGGAATATTGCATCAAAACACAAGGACGGCTTAGATACCGTAAGTCTCAGCCAAAATCTTTGCGTGAGTTAGCAAGACCTCCTTTACAGACCTAAAGCGTCTATATATTAGTTCTAATCAAGAGAAATAATGTTATTTATTACTGTTTTGTTACCATAAGTCTGCTAATCCGATAAATATCGATTAGGGACAGGTAAATTCCCAATCCAGTATCCAAAAACCAAAATTTTCATAGCCAGCCACCTAACACCGCCAGACCATAATATTTCCAAGGTACTGCAACTGTTTTAAATCCAGCTTTGCTCAACATCTGTAAATGAGCATCTAAGCTAGCTAGCTGGTCTTGACTAGAGTAACCTTGAGTGCTGCTCGCACCAAGCTTTGCACGAATCTCTGTTAAATTGGTTCCCTGTTCAACTGACCATTCTTCTCGTGCAGCCTGATAAACTTCTGCTAAGGTTGATGATTCTGGTAAAATTGGGTCTCCATTCCAAAAACAGCCATCTTGAGTGAGGCTAGCAGCAATTCGGCTAAATAACTTTAATTTCATCTCATCCTGGAGATGATGGATTGCTAAGGATGAGACACAAGCATCAAATTTGCTACCAATATCTAATTTTTCTGGATTATTTGCCCAATCACCAAAGTCTGCTTGTGTACTAACCCAACGTTTTTGATATCCAGATGCTGTGATTTTATCTTGGGCAAATTGTAACATTCGAGGTGAGTAATCTAAAGCAATTACTTGGGCATTTGGAAAACGTTTGAGTATTTTGAGACTAAGTTCGCCTGTACCACAACCTAATTCTAATATCCGCAGACTTGTGGAAGGTAGACAACGGCTAATTACCTCCAACATCTCATCGTATCTGGGTATCAGTTGGCGAATACCAATGTCAAAATCAGCAGTGCTGGCGAATACCTCTCCGGGAAATAACTGTTGCATAGGGATTAGAACGAATATACACACTCATTAATATTAATCATCCATCATTACTGAGGTATATACTACATCGGTAGAATCAACTTTTAGTATAAAAAAATATTCACTTCATATACTTTTGGCAGAATACACATATCACTTTTTATGTTATTAACCAGAAAATCATCTCTTAATTTAAGCTGAAATCCTATAATTTTGAACGAAAAAGCCAATTTAACTCTTTTTTAAGATTTGTAAATATAAAATGACTCATGTCTTGAGTTAAACTGATATGTGTAATTAGTAACTCTGATTAATTAAAATTTTGGGTTTTCAAAAGTTACTGACGTTGGTATATTAAATACTGAACAGAAAGTTAACTAAAATAAACTAGAAGTCCACTGGCACTCTGAGTAAAACAGAGTGTAGCAAGTTTAGCGATAAAAGGTTCGAGACTAATGCTAAAAAACAGCGAACTGAAGGTTAATCAGGGCTGTAATCTTAAATGGAAGCCTGGAGATAAACTATTTATCCAGTTTTCTCTCTTAGAAATTTTGCGAATTAAAACAGTTGTCAAACCTCTATATCTATAGATAGATATAGCAGAGTTAATAGTAAAGTTAATCTAAATTTAAGGTTAACTTGCCGAATTCAGGTCAACAATCCCAAAAGAGCGCAAGCGTTATGACGATAAATTCTTAATGGGACTAGTTGATTAGTCTTGGGGCAACCTTAAATTAGAGGTTAGCTTACAGAATTTAGATCAATAACGGTGCTATTTAGTGGCATCGCTCGGTAATAATAATAAGCTTTTCTAGTAAAAGCTGGCTTTAGAATGCCTAAAAGTTTTGGCATTCATGAGCATAATTTGTTATTGCCATACATCAGGGTAAATCTCAAATATTGCCTGAATTTTCACAAATTTTTCAGTTCTATCAAGGTGAATAATAATGAGTAATGTTCAAGCATCGTTTGAAGCAACGGAAGCTGAATTTCGCGTGGAAGGTTACGAAAAAATTGAGTTTAGTCTTGTCTATGTCAATGGTGCATTTGATATCAGTAACAGAGAAATTGCAGACAGCTATGAGAAGTTTGGCCGTTGTCTGACTGTAATTGATGCCAATGTCAACAGATTATATGGCAAGCAAATCAAGTCATATTTTAGACACTATGGTATTGATCTGACCGTAGTTCCCATTGTGATTACTGAGCCTACTAAAACCCTTGCAACCTTTGAGAAAATTGTTGATGCTTTTTCTGACTTTGGTTTAATCCGCAAGGAACCAGTATTAGTAGTGGGTGGTGGTTTAACCACTGATGTAGCTGGGTTTGCGTGCGCTGCTTACCGCCGCAAGAGTAACTACATTCGGGTTCCGACAACGCTGATTGGTTTGATTGATGCAGGTGTGGCAATTAAGGTTGCAGTCAACCATCGCAAGTTAAAAAATCGCTTGGGTGCATATCATGCTCCTTTGAAAGTTATCCTCGATTTCTCCTTCTTGCAAACATTACCAACGGCTCAAGTTCGTAATGGGATGGCAGAGTTGGTCAAAATTGCTGTTGTGGCGAACTCTGAAGTCTTTGAATTGTTGTATGAGTATGGCGAAGAGTTGCTTTCCACTCACTTTGGATATGTGAATGGCACAAAGGAACTGAAAGCGATCGCACATAAACTCAATTACGAGGCAATAAAAACTATGCTGGAGTTGGAAACTCCAAACTTGCATGAGTTAGACCTCGATCGCGTCATTGCCTATGGTCATACTTGGAGTCCGACCTTAGAATTAGCTCCGATGATACCGTTGTTTCACGGTCATGCCGTCAATATAGATATGGCTTTGTCTGCAACTATTGCGGCAAGACGTGGCTACATTACATCAGGAGAACGCGATCGCATTTTGAGCTTGATGAGTCGTATAGGTTTATCAATCGATCATCCTCTACTAGATGGCGATTTGCTCTGGTATGCTACCCAATCTATTAGTTTGACGCGAGACGGGAAACAACGTGCAGCTATGCCTAAACCCATTGGTGAGTGCTTCTTTGTCAACGATTTCACCCGTGAAGAACTAGATGCAGCTTTAGCTGAACATAAACGTCTGTGTGCTACATACCCTCGTAGCGGAGATGGCATTGACGCTTATATAGAAGCTCAAGAAGAATCCAAACTATTGGGAGTGTGAAAACATGACCAGTATTTTAGGACGAGATACCGCAAGACCAATAACGCCACATAGCATTCTGGTAGCACAGCTACAAAAAACCCTCAGAATGGCAGAGGAAAGTAAGATTCCTTCAGAGATACTGACTTCTCTGCGCCAAGGGTTGCAATTAGCAGCAGGTTTAGATCCTTATCTGGATGATTGCACTACCCCTGAATCGACCGCATTGACAGCACTAGCGCAGAAGACAAGCATTGAAGACTGGAGTAAACGCTTCAGTGATGGTGAAACAGTGCGTCAATTAGAGCAAGAAATGCTCTCAGGACATCTTGAAGGACAAACACTAAAGATGTTTGTGCATATCACTAAGGCTAAAAGCATCCTAGAAGTGGGAATGTTCACAGGATATTCAGCTTTGGCAATGGCAGAGGCGTTACCAGATGATGGGCGACTGATTGCTTGTGAAGTAGACTCATACGTGGCCGAGTTTGCTCAAACTTGCTTTCAAGAGTCTCCCCACGGCCACAAGATTGTTGTAGAAGTAGCACCTGCACTAGAGACGCTGCACAAGCTGGCGGCTAAAAAAGAATCCTTTGATCTGATCTTCATTGATGCGGATAAAAAGGAGTATGTAGAATACTTCCAAATTATCTTGGATAGCCATTTACTAGCTCCCGACGGATTAATCTGTGTAGATAATACTTTGTTGCAAGGACAAGTCTACCTGCCATCAGAACAGCGTACAGCCAATGGTGAAGCGATCGCTCAATTCAACCGCATTGTCGCCGCAGATCCTCGTGTAGAGCAAGTTCTGTTACCCATACGAGATGGTATAACCCTGATTAGACGCTTGGTATAGCATGCGCTTCTCAATTCAAGGCATCTGATGTTATAGCAGTTCTCATTTGGATGCAATATCCGGTAGGGACGCACATCTGTGCGTCCCTATAAAAGAACCGCATTCCACGTCAAGGAAAAATTTATGGCACAATCAATCTCTTTATCTCTTCCTCAATCCACAACGCCATCAAAGGGTGTGAGGATAAAAATAGCAGCTCTATTCAAGACTATCGGGACTCTAACACTGCTGCTGATAGCCTTGCCGCTTAATGCTTTGATAGTATTGATATCTCTGATGTGGGGGCCGTTTACAAAAAAACCTGCTGTAGCCGCCCATCCCCAGAATATCTTGGTCAGTGGCGGCAAAATGACCAAAGCATTACAACTTGCCCGCTCCTTCCATGCAGCCGGACACAGAGTTATTCTGATTGAAGGTCATAAATACTGGTTATCAGGGCATAGATTCTCAAATGCTGTGAGTCGTTTTTATACAGTTCCTGCACCACAAGACGACCCAGAAGGCTATACTCAGGCGCTATTGGCAATTGTCAAACGAGAGAAGATTGACGTTTATGTACCCGTATGCAGCCCTGTAGCTAGTTATTACGACTCTTTGGCAAAGTCTGCACTCTCAGAATATTGTGAGGTTTTCCACTTCGATGCTGATATAACCAAGATGCTGGATGATAAATTTGCCTTTACCGATCAGGCGCGATCGCTTGGTTTATCAGTCCCTAAATCATTTAAAATCACCGATCCTGAACAAGTTATCAACTTCGATTTTAGTAAAGAAACGCGCAAATATATTCTTAAGAGTATTTCTTACGACTCAGTTCGCCGCTTAAATTTAACCAAACTTCCTTGTGATACTCCAGAAGAGACAGCAGCGTTTGTCAAGAGTTTACCCATCAGCCCAGAAAAACCTTGGATTATGCAAGAATTTATTCCTGGGAAAGAATTATGCACCCATAGCACAGTCCGAGACGGCGAATTAAGGTTGCATTGCTGTTCAAATTCTTCAGCGTTTCAGATTAACTATGAAAATGTCGAAAATCCCCAAATTCAAGAATGGGTACAACATTTCGTCAAAAGTTTACGGCTGACTGGACAAATATCTCTTGACTTTATCCAAGCTGAAGATGGTACAGCTTATGCCATTGAATGTAATCCTCGCACCCATTCGGCGATCACAATGTTCTACAATCACCCAGGTGTTGCAGAAGCCTATCTTGGTAAAACTCCTCTAGCTGCACCCTTGGAACCTCTTGCAGATAGCAAGCCCACTTACTGGATATATCACGAAATCTGGCGATTGACTGGGATTCGCTCTGGGCAACAATTGCAAACTTGGTTTGGGAGATTAGTCAGAGGTACAGATGCTATTTATCGCCTGGATGATCCGATACCATTTTTAACTTTGCACCATTGGCAGATTACTTTACTTTTGCTACAAAATCTGCAACAACTCAAAGGTTGGGTAAAAATCGATTTTAATATCGGTAAACTCGTGGAATTAGGGGGCGACTAAGTGATTCGTAATTGGTAATTCGTAATTATGATGTCTGCCGAATCAACCATAATAAATAGTTTGTAGTGGGGACTTCAGTCCCCAAAGACAGGACTAAAGTCCTTATTACGAACAAGCTCATTTTGACTAATGAATTTCGAATTCTGTTGTATTACTTGCCCAACGTTTCATTTATAGCGGTTATTAATAAATCATTTAGAGGGATTCCGGCTGCTTTCGCCATAGAAGAAATCACACTTTTGGGGGAAAAAGAACAATATAATCCGGCTTCTAAGAACCAAGGTTGTCCCTTTGGATCTATCCGGAAGTCAAATAAACTGTAGTGGCGACAACCCAAAGCCTGATGACACCTTTTAGCCACTTGCTGAACCTTTTGGGTGATTGGATCGTTAGGTTCTAAAATCCAAGCCTTGATATTATCTTTAGCAGTCAAATGCAAGTCGCCATCGTCAGTTTGTTGAAGTTTATCAGCATAGTTGCGGATGGGTTTATCGTGGGGATCTACCAGATATTCTTCAAGGGGTAAACCTATTAGTTCACCGTCTTTTACAATGATGCCGCATCTGACTTCTCGACCAAGTTCGATGAATGCTTCTACAATGACCTCATCTGCATATTCAAATGCCTTCTTTAAGGCAGCATCATATTCAGTCACATCTTTAACTAAAACTACTCCTAAAGAGTTGTCAGAACTTACGGGTTTGACGACTGCTGGAGGTGTAATTGTCGGAACATCTCCTTGGCGAAGCAATTCTCCACGAGGCACTTTTACCCCTGCTGCTTCGACAATTGCTTTGGCTCTGGCTTTGTGGGCCGCGATCGCCATAATATCTGGGGTATTCCCTACATAAGGGATCTTCAGCAGATCGAATAGGGCACGATACTGAGTCATTCCAGGAATACAAAACATTTGTGGTAACATCATGTCAATGTTTTGACCTGTTAGAAATTGTATGGCATCAAACAGAGGAATCGGTTTGGTGAGAGAAATATCTTCTCGACTGAGAGAGTCAGGAAATCGCCATTGCCGATCAGGTGTGATATATGCAATTTGAAAGTTATAAAGCGATGGATCTGCTGTTGCAGCTAAACAGTCTTGGGCGTAAAGACGTGATAAATCACAGTAAAAATTATTGTGTGCAGACCCAACTAAATGAAGGATATTAAGTACTAGCATAATTCATCTTTTTATCTACTATTATAGCTGGAGTTTAATGATTAATAAAGTTGTAACACAATGCTTTTTCTAAAAATTTCTCTAGCCTATTAAATCGTGAGATAATTTAAACTTATATTATAGCAGAAACTTAAATGTTATCACTCTTGCATTCAAATATATAATATTAGTATATATAAGGTAAATTATGATATTTTTTAGAGTAGCTTTCCAGAAATTTTGTCTTTAGGCAAGGAAATTTAAACGACTCACGAGAGTAATTAACCAAAGCTTCAGTTAATAGTTAGTTTAATCGAAGTCGATGATAAAAATAAACCGATTTGCCTTGATAAATTAATTATTGAAGAGTAAGTTTGAATACTTATTCAATACTGAGTTGGGAATCCAATAAACACAAAATAACGGAAAATTATAAGCTTGATAAGGCATCCTCGCTCCTCGTTCTCATGACCCAAAGAAAGAAACCAAGAAGAAAACAGAAGCCAAGGAAATTTGGTGCAGCCTTACAAATAGATGGTATAAATACTTACAAACTTAAAATCTAGTGCTATAGGAATAAAGCAATTAAGCCTTCCTGTGCGATGAGCTTAAAATAAGAAAACGGTAAACTTAGAAGATAACAAGATAGTAACCCATTTCGCTATCAGTTAAGCTCAACTTTCGCTTCCCATATTTGGGAAACTATATGCTACAGCTTCTCATCATTGTGTTTGTTATCCTTTTAGGTTCAGCAATTTGTTCTAGTGTAGAAACAGCCCTGTTTTCTGTTTCAACCCTGAGAGTCAGACAATTAGCGCAATCCAATAGTCCATCCGCAGTAAGACTTTTAGCGATTCGTGAAAATATGAATCGACCGATTGCGGCTCTTGTAATCCTCAATAATACTTTCAATATCATTGGTAGTATTCTTACAGGTAGTATTGCTGTTCAGGTTTTAGGAGACAAATGGCTTGGTGTATTTTCAGGAATATTGACATTCTTGATAATCATCTTTGGTGAAATCATCCCAAAGACAATTGGAGAGCGTTATTCTGAGCAACTCGCCATACTTGCGGCTTTACCTGTAGCTGGACTTGCTATTGCTTTCACACCCTTAGTTTGGATTCTAGAAAATGTGACTGCACCCTTTGCCAAAGGGAAAAAAAGACCAACCACGAATGAGGCTGAAATCAAGCTGTTAGCGAAGATTGGGCATCAAGAGGGAATTATCGAAAGCGATGAAGCAGAAATGATTCAGCGAGTGTTTAGATTAAATGATGTGACAGCATCTGACTTAATGACACCCCGAATCATGCTGACATATATTTATGGAAATATGACTCTTGCTGAGGCGAAAGCAAATATTATTGCGTCTCAACATACTCGGATTATTGTAATAAATGAATCTCTGGATGAAATTATTGGATATGCTCTCAAACAGAATTTACTGACAGCGATGGTTGAAGGAAGTAACAATCAAAAAATCGCTAGTCTGGCTCGAAAAGTCAACTTTGTTCCTGAGATAATTCGGGCAGATAAACTGTTAAAAAACTTTATAGAAGCTCGTGAACATCTTGCAGTAGTGGTAGACGAATATGGAAGCATCGCTGGTGTCGTCACTTTGGAAGATGTGCTTGAGGTGATAACTGGTGAAATTGTAGATGAGACTGATAGAACTGTTGATTTGCAAGAAATTGCCCGCAAGAAACGAGAAAAAATGTTGCAATCTATTACCAGTATTAATTAATGCAATCACTTAGATAATCACACGGCACATTTATTTCCTCCTCTCTTTTCTCTGCGTCCTCAGCGCCTCTGCGGTTCGATTCCTAAAAACGATCGCCATCTGGTGCGTCAAACCCCGTTAACGCACCCCACCAATCATCTATTCGTCAATTTGACCAACGCGGCGGATATTCAAAATGTCGCTCATTTTCTTAATTTGGACGAACACTTGCTCTAATTGAGAGCGATCGCGTATATCTATTCCTAAATCCATCAATGCAGGTTGACCAACAGAGGTTTTCACCTGAGCATGGCGGACATTGATTCCTTGGTCACTCAACCGTGACAAAATATCTTTTAGCACCCCTACACGGTCAAGGGCTTCAATTTGAACATCTACTGGATACGTGTGCGGACGACCACTATTTTCGGCGCTTGGGTTCCACCTAACTGGTACTAAGCGCTCATATTCCACAGTCTCTAGATTATGACAGCCTTGGCGATGAATTGAAATCCCCCTACCTCGCGTCACTACACCAATAATCGGTTCGCCAGGAATCGGGGTACAACACCCAGCTAAATAATATACCAACCCCTCTACCCCAACAATAGGCGAATCACTGGCGCGGGAAGTAGTTGGAGGCGCATCTCGCAAAGCTTTTGATGTAGTAGGTGGTTCTTTGGGGATAAATGGCGGCACTGTGGAAACTGGTTGTTGTCCCTTCGCCACTTCTCGCCAACGATTTAGCACCAAGTTCAACGTAACTTCACCATAACCCAAACCGGCAAGTAAATCGTCCACACTGTGGTAGTTACATTTTTCGGCAACAATCTGCATTGCATCAGACTTTAGCAAACTATCAAAACCAGTTTTACCTAGTTCCTTTTCTAACAATTCCCGTCCACGGGCAACATTTTCTTCGCGGCGCGATCGCTTGTACCATTGTTTGATCCGATATTTCGCCGCCGAACTTCTGACAAAGTTCAACCAATCCAAACTCGGATGGCAGTTCTTTTGGGTAAGAACCTCTACAATATCGCCATTTTGCAGTCGGGTTGACAGAGACACCATTCGCCCATTCACCCGCGCCCCTGAACAGTGGTTTCCAACTTCCGTATGAATGCGATAAGCAAAATCTACAGTGGTAGAACCGGGGCTTAAAGGAACAACATCCCCCTTAGGGGTGAAGACATAGACATCATCTTCAAATAGATTATCCTTGATACTATCAAGATATTCTTGTGCGTCCTTGAGATCAGTTTGCCATTCTAGCAGCTGCCGCAACCAAGTAAACTTGTCATCTGTCCCTGTCAAATGGCTAATACTAGAACCTCCAGTTTCTTTGTATTTCCAATGGGCGGCAATCCCATACTCGGCGATATGATGCATTTCGATTGTCCGAATTTGCACCTCTAAAGGACGGCCAGTTAGTCCAATCACCCCAGTATGCAACGACTGGTAACGGTTAGGCTTTGGCAGCCCAATGTAATCTTTAAATCTCCCAGGAATTGGGCGAAAAGCATCATGAACCACCGCCAACGCCCGATAGCATTCCTCATTGCTTTGAACAATAATCCGCAGCGCTGCCAAATCGTAAATTTCATGAAATTCCTTTTGCTGGCGGTGCATTTTTTGGTAAATGCTATAAAGGTGCTTGGGACGACCGCTAATATCCTGAAAACGGATTCCGGCTTGCTGCAAACGCTCTTGCAACATATTCGTAGCTCTAGCCAGTTTCTCTTCTCGCGCCGTCCGTTTTTCAGAAACAAGCTCTTGCATTTGGCGAAAAGCTTCTGGTTCCAAATACTTAAAAGCCAAATCTTCCAGTTCCCATTTAATTCGCCAAATCCCTAAGCGATTGGCTAAAGGCGCGAATATATCTCGCGTTTCTTGGGCACTGCGGCGGCGGCTGGCCTCTGACATATATTGTAAAGTTCGCATATTATGCAAACGATCTGCCAATTTCACCACAATGACCCGAATATCTTGCGCCATTGCCAAAAACATCCGCCGGAAGTTTTCGGCTTGGCTTTCGGTTTTGCTGGTGAAATTGATTTTAGAAAGCTTTGTTACACCTTCAACCAATTGCCGCACTTCTGCGCCAAAGCGTTCTTCAATTTCTTGACTTGTAACTTCTGTATCTTCAACAACATCATGGAGAAATCCAGCTGCTATCATAGCAGCACTACCTCCCAAGTCATGCAGCAAGTCGGCTACAGCAATGGGATGAGCAATGTATGGTTCTCCAGATTTGCGGTATTGACCTTGATGCAGTTGGTAAGCAAATTCAAATGCGCGACCAATTAAAACTGCATCACTATGCCTTCGGTCATCTTCTACTTCGCCGTTACTTGTCGATGACTCCTTCAAACATTTTTTTAACCATTCCGGAATGGCTAGATCAACTGATGAATTTATAGCTAGACTGCTCATACAAGTGGGTTTGGATAGGATCGGTAGATAAGTGAATGATAAATAAAAGTGGCAGCATCACCTTAAGAAAATGCTGTCGCCTATTAACCTTGAAAATCCATTGATGGCAAACAAAGCCTCAAATCCTGATTTGAGGCTTTTAGTGCTGATAGGCCTTTAAGAAAGTTTATTGTAAAAGAAAAATTACTTGACACTAATACTATCTTAACTAGCACTGGATGTCTTTAAACCCTGAGAAATATTTGGCACTCGTAACCTTGCTAGAGCAATTACGCTCCGATGCCACAACGACCCAAATTGCTGCGCCTGAACTGCGAGTGCGTGTAGCCTCGTTGCAGCAATTTTTCGGACAGCAGATTGTGCCTTTGGCTGATGAAAACTGGCGAGTGCAGTCTTATCAAACGGAAATGAGCAAGCAATTGCGTTTGTTGGCAATAGATGTGATGTTTTTGCAAGGAGCGCGGCAGGCATCGACTGCACAGACGAGACTTCAGGCGATTAGCGATCGCTTGACAACCCTCATTCAGTACTGTAATGCTATTCTGCAACCAGAAGCGGAAGGAGAAAAATAACAATTGTTTACCTTTTTCTCTAATTAACCCATCATCTCATTTACGACCGTTCGTGAAAAGTTATTTTGCTAACAAGTTAAAGGTGGGGAATTGGGAATTGGGAATTGGGCATACGTTATTCTTTCCCCTTGTCCCCCTTATCCCCCTTGCCCCCTGCCCCCTACTCCCTTTATAAGAAGATTCATAGTGCGGCGCATATATGCTTCTACTGGCTCGGTTGTGGGTTTAAAGATCAGTGCATAATATAATGATCCGCTCACTAGGTCGATAATTAAATCTACGTCTGCATCCTTGTGTATTTCACCTCTAGACTGGGCACGCTCAAGTACTTTAGAGAATGCTTCACGTCGAAGTTTTGTATATTTTGTCCAGTAAACCTCTGCAAACTGAGGATTGCTAGACGCTGTACTAATTATCAAAGCGAGTGTCTGACGACCAAGGGGACTATCTATCTTTTTGGCGGCATTCTTGATCAAAATATCCATATCTCCCCAAAAGCTGCTAGTATCGGGGATCGCTAAATCATCTCTCAAACTTTCTATCGCGTCTGCAACTAGTTCTTCTTTGGAAGTGTAACGCCGATAGATGGTCGTTTTGCCAACTCCAGCACGAGAAGCGATCGCTTCTATACTCATGCTCTGATATCCTACCTCTGCAAGCAAATCTAAGGTCGCTTGTAGAATCGCTTGGTCAGCGTGGATGCTACGTGGTCGTCCTGAAGGACTGTTGATTTGGTTACTCATAAAAATATCATCCCCAAGAAATATCTTCTTGGCAATTTGCTTCTACCTTTGGGCATAGAACGTACCATCTGGGAAACGAAGAAGCCCTACTACCCTGTTACGCAAATAAGATTGCACATCAACTGGTGAGGTTGTCCTTTGTCAATTGTCCTTTGTCCTTGGTAAACACTTTTGACTAATGACGGTCTACACGGAAAATATTGCAATATGTAGGCGCGTTAGCTTACCCAGTTTTCATGCACGAGAACAGCAAAAGTGACTATCCATCTTTAGCATAAGTATTTCTGCCGCTTTTCGTTGAAGTCTCCCTTGACCATTTTTATATGATACGTTACCGTAGCGTATATATAAGATATTTAATTTTTGCTTTGGGAATCGCTCTGACAATGGCTACCAACATTAAACGTTCTAGTTTTGATCAATTTGGTTATGTCCACGGGCCATTGAAGTGGGCGATCGCTTTAACAGCTTCTCTTGGTGCAATTTTAGAAGTAATTGATACTAGTATTGTTAACGTTGCTCTGACGGATATGCAAGCTAGTTTGGGTGCAACTGTCAGTGAGGTAGGTTGGGTAGTAACTGGATATGCGATCGCAAATGTCGTCTTAATTCCCTTATCTGCATGGCTGGGAGATTACTTTGGACGCAAAACCTATTTTATCTTTTCGTTGATTGGCTTTACCATTGCCTCGGTTTTATGCGGGTTGGCATTCAATTTACCGATGCTGGTTCTTTCCCGAATTCTTCAAGGTTTATGTGGTGGCGGGTTACTAGCTAAAGCCCAAGCAATTTTGTTTGAGACTTTTCCACCTGCCGAACAGGGTTTAGCACAGGCAGTTTTTGGAGTAGGTGTAATTGCTGGCCCAGCTATCGGCCCGACTTTAGGAGGATTCTTGGTAGATGGTTTGGGCTGGCGGTGGATTTTCTTTGTTAATATTCCCTTCGGGATCGTTGCAGTGGCGATGTCCTTCATGTTTTTGCCCAAAGACAAAGACAAAAGCGAGACACAAAGCCAATCCGTCGATTGGTTCGGCATTGGGTTTTTGATTATTGCGATCGGCTGTCTGCAAACTTTGTTAGAAGAAGGAGAGAAAGAAGACTGGTTTTCCTCCGGTTTTATCACCACCTTAGCGATCGCCAGTATTATCGGATTAGGGCTATTTATTTGGTACGAGTTGAAAATAGCGCATCCTGCCGTTGATTTGAGAGTTTTGCGTCACCGTTCTTTAGCTGCGGGAAGCGTTCTCTCAGCAGTGGTGGGTATGGGGCTTTATGGCACACTCTTTGCTGTGCCGATATTTGCTCAGAGTGTACTGCACTTTACGGCAACGCAGACAGGACTATTGTTAGCGCCTGGTGCTTTAGCCTCTGCGATCGTTATGGTTCTATTAGGCAAGCTGTCCAGTAAAATTGATGCCCGATTTTTAATTGCAATGGGCGCTGTCGGATCATCTGGAGTTATGTTTCAACTAGCAGCAATTACCCCACAAACTGGCACAGATGATTTATTTTGGCCATTGGTATGGCGTGGGGCTTTTACTGTGTTGATGTTTCTGCCTTTGAGTTTGGCAGTTTTAGGCCCGCTACCCAAACAAGATGTTTCTGCTGGGTCTGGTTTCTATAACCTGACTCGACAACTAGGTGGCAGTATCGGCATTGCCCTACTTACCACTCTGCTTGACCGAAGACAAACTTTTCATCGAGCTATCTTGTTAGCAAAACTTAGCCCTTATGACCCAGAAACCAATCAACGTCTAGATTTGCTCAATGGGGCACTTCAAAGCCAAGGCATGGATGCGGCAACAGCACAACAACAAGCACTAGCTTTATTAAGTCAAACAGTAAATACTCAAGCTGCTGTTTTATCTTACGCAGATTGCTTTCGAGTGGTAGGGATCGGGTTCCTTTGCTCATTACCCCTATTACTATTCTTGGGTAAAGGCGGTGCCGGAGCGAAAGCACCAATCAGTCATTAGACGGATACCAATTTTAAGCTCTCTCATGTAAAACTATGTAAAAACACGGCTTAAAAATCCTTCTGAGCCGAAAATCACAGAAAAAAAATTAATATACACTGATAAATTTAGATAAAAAATAAAAATCCCACTCAGTTTTGAGCAGGACTATGTGAAGTCTTATTGCTAAAATTAGAAATTTCAATCTTAGAAAAAGTTCATTATTGTAATAACGCCAACACTGGTTAACATCATTAAAGCGCCCATGATTATTGATTGGCCTAATGGATTGCTGAATTTTGAATCGTTCATTTAAGTAAAAATCCTTTTTTAATAGTTCCTTAACCATATCAAAATCAGTATAAATATCTATAAAAGCGCTGTAAAACTTAAATTGCCGTAAACTTTCTTAACAAAAAAATCATTTACAAATTTAAGTATCGGTTTTTACTTATGAGGGGTTAGTCTTCTAGTCTCCCCCACTTCTTATTCTCCAGTTCAAAAATGTAGTAATTTCCGAACAGAATAAATACCTGAACTCCGAGCGGAATATGCGCCTTTGTGGGGTAAAATAAATCTTAATCAAGGTAAAAATATTTGAATAGAAGATTATCATGACAGTCTCTACTGCATCTAGAAACCAAGCGATCGCTTTCGACTTAGAAAAATTAAATCAGCAATTTGAAACTGCCACTCCTAAAGAGATACTGGCATGGTCTATAGAAAATATCCCAACGGGATTGGTGCAAACCAGCGCCTTTAACGTGGATGACATGATAATTACCCATATTCTTTACAGTGAACTGAAGCATCCCGTTCCTGTAATCTTTCTCGACACCTTGCACCACTTTCCTGAAAGCCTAGAATTAGTTGCCAAAGCTAAAGAAATTTACAACCTGGACTTGCAAACTTTCAAAACTCCAGATGTAGAAACCCGTGAAGCCTTTGAAGCCAAATACGGCGACAAACTTTGGGATACGGATATTGCTAAATTCCACCACATTACAAAAATTGAACCACTATTACGGGGTCTAGACGAACTCAACAGCGTCGCTTGGATTACCGGTCGCCGTCGTGACCAAGCAGTAACCCGTGCGAATATGCCCATATTTGAATTTGATGGTAAAGGTCGGCTGAAAGTAAATCCCATTGCTACCTGGACACGCCAAGATAGCTGGGTTTACGTGGCTGAACACGGAGTCATCTACAACCCACTCCATGACAAAGGTTATCCCAGCATCGGCGACCAACCTATCACTACCAAAGTAGGCGAAGGTGAAGACGAACGTGCCGGCCGTTGGCGGGGAAGTGATAAAACAGAATGTGGAATTCATATTTAGTTATTAGTCATTGGTCATTTGTCATTTGTCATTAGTATTAGACAAAGGATAAATGACTAAGGACGAAAGACAAATATGATTAAAATCCTCCATCTTTCCGACATCCACATGGGAAGCGGCTTCTCCCACGGACGAATTAATCCTGCGACTGGATTAAACACACGATTGGAGGATTTTGTCAATACCTTATCTATATGTATTGACCGAGCGCTGACAGATGCTGTTGATATGGTGATATTTGGTGGCGATGCTTTCCCGGATGCTACACCCCCGCCTTATGTACAACAAGCTTTTGCCAGCCAATTTCGCCGTCTTATGGATGCCAATATTCCAACAGTATTGTTGGTAGGCAACCACGACCAACATTCCCAAGGACAGGGAGGAGCGAGTTTAAATATTTACCGCACTTTGGGAGTGCCAGGGTTTGTTGTTGGTGATACATTAACTACTCACTGCATCGAAACCCGCAATGGCAAAGTGCAAGTAATTACTCTCCCTTGGTTGACTCGTTCTACCCTGATGACTCGCCAAGAGACTGAAGGTTCGTCTTTGGCGGAAGTCAACGAACTGTTAACGGAACGTCTGCGAGTTGTTATGGAAGGGGAAATTCGCCGTCTTGACCCCGATGTGCCAACAGTGCTTTTAGCTCATTTGATGGCTGACAATGCTAGCTTGGGGGCAGAACGCTTTTTGGCAGTAGGTAAAGGCTTTACTCTACCCTTATCTTTGCTAACGCGACCTTGTTTTGATTATGTAGCGTTGGGACACGTCCACCGCCACCAGAACCTCAATAAATCCAACAACCCGCCGGTGATTTATCCGGGAAGTATTGAGCGGGTTGATTTTAGTGAAGAAAAAGAAGACAAAGGCTATGTAATGCTGGAACTTGAGCGGGGGAGCGCTGAATGGGAATTTTGCCCCTTAACAGTTCGGACTTTCCGCACCATTGAGGTGGATATCTCGAAAGCAGATGAGCCGCAAGCAGTGTTAATGAAAGCGATCGCTAAGTATGATATTCAAGATGCTGTAGTACGGCTAATTTACAAACTCCGCTCCGAACAGATGGATTTAATTGACAGTTCCTCTCTACATACTGCTTTAAGTCCGGCTCATACCTACACCATTCAAGCAGAATTAGTAAGTCAACTAGCCAGACCCCGCATTCCTGAATTGAGCGCAAGTAGCAGCATCGACCCAATGGAAGCCTTGAAAACTTACTTGAACAACCGCGAAGACCTCAAAGACATAGCAACATCAATGCTAGATGCTGCACAGAAGTTGCTAGCGGATGATGTGGAAATCTGGCTAGAAGCAGCAACTAGCGAGTAGGATAGATGCCAACTATATTAAATACAGTTTGTAGAGACGGGAAATTTAGGGTCATCTGGAAAACCCACGAAAAAACTAACTCCCTTTCCGACACGGGAAGGGGGAAATTTCAAAGTATCTCCTTAAAGGAAAGAGATTTTCCAGATAACCTAAATGGGGTTCTTCTACAAGGTGCTAGAACCCTTTGATGAATTTTCCCATACAGGTTAGGATAATCCATCAATTAAAGGAAAAACTTCAAACCCGCTTAATCGCGCTGTAACACGAAAGTCACCCAAATTTATATTTTTGGGCAGATTATTGAGGAGTTTGCTACTCTACTATCAACTATTGTTTTTCTTCTAGCTAGAGGAAATTTTTGACTTAGTAAAAAAAGTTATCGAGCCTTGAATAAGCTACTCTTTACAGGTAAATCTTTTCGTTTTATGGCTTTTGTCTTACCACTAATTATCTGGTGGGGATACAAAGAAGTACAAAACCAATTTGTACAGCCGCAAGCAGTTGTAGTGTTGGGTGGTTCAACGAGACGTTTAGAGCGAGAGAAGTTTACGGCCGAATTTGTTCGCCAGCATCCAAATATACCAATTTGGATTACTGGAGGTAGTCCACCTAGATTCACCCAACGAGTCTTTACCAAAGCTGGTGTTGATCCCAAGCGTTTACACCTGGATTATGAAGCCGTAGATACAGTTACTAATTTTACTACGTTGGTAGATGATTTGCAAGCTCGTGGTATCAAGAGCGTTTATTTGATTACTTCAGACTTCCACATGCGCCGGGCTTGTGTCATCGGCGAAATTATTTTGGGTAGTCGAGGTATTTATTTAAAACCAGTGCCAGTCCCTTCAGAAAAACCCCCTGAATCTATCGAAAAATCTATCCGCGATGGAGCCAGAGCCATACTTTGGATAGCAACTGGTTACACTGGTGTGGATGCAGCTAAAAATAAACGGTAAATCATCAGTGATAATTTGCATCATCTTGATGTAACTCAAGATAGGTAAATTAAGAGCATTAATACCAATAATCGTGATAATAACTAAGTAATAATAGACACATGAAACCACAGCGATCGCAAAACTAGCGCAACATTAACCCTCAAACAACACAATAGAAAAACCAATTAACTGTTTTTGCTCATTTGGTTGCTTAGTTAATACTTTGCGTCCATCAAAGTTTTGAGTGGTAACTTGCGTAAATGGAATTTATCTGTGTAGCTCAGGGAAAAAAACGCCCCAACTTATCTCACAATTTGATACCCTAGCTTAAACAGATTTGAATAAAAGTTAAAGCGTGGAAATTCAACTTGGGCGGGGAAAAACAGCTCGCAGAGCTTACGGAATAGATGAAATTGCTCTAGTTCCTGGTAACAGAACACTAGATCCCAGTTTGGCAGATACTAAGTGGCGTATTGGCAATATTGAGCGAGAAATTCCGATAATTGCCAGTGCTATGGATGGTGTAGTAGATGTTCGCATGGCTGTACGTTTGTCACAGTTGGGAGCATTAGGTGTCCTCAATTTAGAGGGGATTCACACTCGCTATGTTGACCCAGAGCCAATATTAGATCGGATTGCCTCTGTAGGGAAAGATGAATTTGTTGCCCTGATGCAAGAACTCTATGCCGAACCAATAAAGCCGGAATTAATTGAAAAACGTATTCAGGAAATTAAAGAACAAGGTGGCATTGCGGCGGTAAGCGCAACTCCAGCCGGTGCAAGTAAATACGGTGAGGCGGTAGCAAAAGCTGGGGCCGATTTATTTTTTGTTCAAGCTACAGTAGTCTCTACTGCACATCTGTCACCAGAGTCTATAATACCACTTGATTTAGCAGAATTTTGCCGTTCTATGCCCATCCCTGTGGTGTTAGGGAATTGCGTGACTTACGATGTGACGTTGAATTTATTGAAAGCTGGGGCGGCTGCCGTACTAGTGGGAATTGGTCCTGGTGCTGCTTGTACATCCCGTGGGGTATTGGGTGTGGGTGTGCCACAGGCAACTGCGATCGCAGATTGTGCAGCAGCACGAGATGATTACTACAAGGAAACTGGCAACTATATTCCCATTATCGCTGATGGCGGTTTAATCACCGGTGGCGACATTTGTAAATGCATCGCCTGCGGTGCTGATGGTGTGATGATTGGTTCACCCTTTGCCAGAGCCGCAGAAGCCCCAGGACGGGGTTATCATTGGGGTATGGCAACTCCCAGCCCAGTTTTGCCTCGTGGCACCCGCATTCGCGTTGCCACCACTGGTAGCCTAGAGCAAATACTCATTGGCCCAGCCGGACTAGATGATGGCACTCACAACCTTTTAGGAGCCTTAAAGACGAGCATGGGCACTTTAGGAGCCAAAAATATTAAAGAAATGCAGCAAGTGGAAGTTGTGATTGCGCCTTCTCTATTAACCGAGGGTAAAGTTTACCAAAAAGCTCAACAATTAGGTATGGGTAAGTGAAGGGTACAGGTTATAGGGTACAGGGTACATATAGGGTACAGATTATTCTCTGTCACCTGTCACCTGTCACCTAATCCCAATTCTTCAATAAATTTTTCCAGCCCCCTAAACAATTGCTGGAAAAATTCGATATGTCGCCTACAATAGAGATAGCGGAGACAAATGTTTCCGTTCACTCCTCACACCACACTCCGCCCGGACTACTGTTCGGGCGGTTCCTTATGTTTGTAAATAAATTCGAGAGCTTCTTTGCAAATGTACATCCTTAGACTCCCAAGCTGATGTTTTTGCTATGGTAGAATTTTCACCAAGTTCAGATATTATTGGCGAAGGTTTTAGGCATGTCAACAGCCGCACAAGTTACCGATTCTAGTTTCAAGCAAGAAGTACTCGACAGCGATGTACCCGTTTTAGTTGACTTTTGGGCACCCTGGTGCGGACCATGCCGTATGGTAGCTCCTGTTGTCGATGAAATCTCCGAACAGTACAAAGGTCAAATCAAGGTCGTCAAAGTCAACACGGATGAAAATCCTCAAGTTGCTAGTCAGTACGGCATCCGCAGTATTCCTACATTAATGATTTTTAAAGATGGACAAAAAGTAGATATGGTGGTAGGTGCTGTACCTAAAAGTACATTAGCTTCCACTCTAGAAAAGTATCTTTGAAACTCAATTGGTAACAAAGTCCCTTTGAGTTATCAATGTTTTTGTAGCTTTAGGTTAATTTTTACAAACAAGTTTGAGAGGCGCGAATTTCTCGTTTTTCAAACTTGTTTACATTTGTATACAATCTAAGAATATTTTTAAGAGTTTTCTAGCTCAAAAATAATTCTCTAATTCCTGTACTACCAATTTCCACTGCTAGCGCCGCCAACAGAAAGCCCAAAAGCTGAGTTACAATACAGGGCAAACGCATCTAAAGTATAAGAATCCTTTAATAGCAAGGGTTTTGGCGTTTTTTAATTTAGCCTATTTTTTCATCAAGATCCTTGCCCAGCAAGGGTTTCAGAAATCCCGTGCGTTCGCCCTGAGTTACAATAACTCCACCTTCTGCACCAATCCACTGGTCAATCAGATTTGCTAAACGCAAAATCAACCAAGTGATAAACATCGCCCCTAAGATACCCACCGCCACAGCAATATGTGGACTTTGTGATTTCGACATCAGTAACATCACCGTTGTCAAAGTTCCCGGCCCCGCTAACAGTGGTAAAGCTAGTGGAGTAATTGCGACATCGCGTCCTTCTTCAATAATTGGCTGATCTAATTCTCCCCGCAGCATTTGCAAAGCAATTAACAGCAACAATATACCTCCTGCTACTCGCAAAGAGCCGATACTAATTTCCAAATAATTTAAAATTACTTGCCCAGCAAAAGCAAATAGCAAAAGAACTGCGATCGCAACGATAATTGCTTTATCTATAACTTTGTTTCTTTGGTCTGGCATCATGCCCTTGGTCAAAACTAAAACAATTGGTATGTTGCCCACAGCATCTGCTAGGACAAACACAGCGATAAATGTTTGAACGAGAATAGAAATATCCACAGCAGGTAACTTTATATCAGGGTTCGATCATAAATTAATGCCAATCTTACTCAGTTTGCCAGAACCTAGAGGAAGATTAAAATCAGCAATAAAATAAGTCTGTTAAAGAAAATCTTGGCTGAAGTATTTCTAATTAAGTTCCATATATGTTGAAGTAGCGATATATTTTGATAATCTATCTTCCATAAATCAACTGTTCGTTGTTGAATCTATGAAGTCTTATTTAGCCGCCGCTATTCAATTGACAAGTGTGCCCGATCTACACAAAAATTTGGCTCAGGCAGAAGAATTAATAGAGCTTGCCGTGCGTCAAGGCGCTGAATTGGTTGGCTTGCCAGAAAACTTTTCCTATATGGGCGAAGAAAAAGATAAACTCGCGCAAGGCGATGCGATCGCTCTTGAAAGTGAAAAATTTCTCAAAAAAATGGCTCAACGCTTTCAAATTACGATCTTGGGCGGCAGCTTTCCACTTCCTGTAGACAATACAGGCAAAGTTTATAACACCACTCTACTTATCGACCCAAGCGGTCAAGAACTTTCCCGCTACTACAAAGTACACCTATTCGATGTTGATGTTCCCGACGGCAACACCTATCGGGAATCCAGCACTGTTGTGGCTGGTACGCAATTACCCCCCGTCCATTTTTCAGAAAAACTCGGTAATCTAGGACTTTCTATTTGTTATGATGTCCGGTTCCCTGAACTGTATCGTCATTTGGCAGAGAAGGGAGCCGATGTTATCTTTATTCCCGCCGCCTTTACTGCCTTTACTGGCAAAGATCACTGGCAAGTACTACTACAAGCCAGAGCCATCGAAAATACCGCCTACGTCATTGCTCCTGCCCAAACGGGGAATAACTACGGTCGCCGTCTAACCCACGGCCACGCCGTTATTATCGACCCTTGGGGTGTAATTTTAGCCGATGCTGGGGAAAAACCGGGAATTGCGATCGCAGAAATCAAGCCAACTAGGTTAGAACAAGTCCGTCGTCAAATGCCTTCTTTGCAACATCGGGTGTTTTAGGGACTGGGGACACGGAGAGCAATACCGCCCTTATGAATGAATATAGGGCTTCTCGAATGGAAGCAATATACTTTGACCTCTCTCCTAAAAGGAGAGAGGCTTTGAATTTTGCTCCCCTTCCCTGCAAGGGAAGGGGCTGGGGGTTAGGTCTGTATTCCCTTAGTGGTGCAGAAAACTTTCCGAAGTCTCAAGTTGAGAACACAGTGACACGGGAGAACTCAATTTGTTGCTCTATCTGCGTTCGTTTTTTAAGTGAAGCAGTGGCAGATGGGGGACTCTTCCGAGGTAAGGTAGCTAATAGAGGAATTGGGAGGCGTTGATAACACAACCGTTCAATTTCGCGTAATCCTAATTGTAAGAAACTCAATCCCCTCTGGCTGTGCCAATCCAGCATTTTGCGCCGACCTTCACCGACCACCACCACCGCAACAGCAATAGCAATTAAGGTGGCAGGCGCTAGCAACATCAACAAACAATTCAGCGCTTGAGGGTCGCGCAAGTGGGAGCGGATGAGTTCAAAAGCGGCGGACTTATAATCCTTAAAATGTGGCTCAATGCCGCCAAATCGCTGACCATAAACCTCAAAAGTCTGCAAGGACGGCGGCACATCGGAGAGGACAGCCCAAGCCTCACTTGCCAGAGCTAAATGAGCGGTGGCGAGATGACACTCAATGTCCTGCAAAACTTTGACTTTTCGAAACAGATAAGCTTCGCCCTCTTGGGGAAGCAAGTTTGCAACCGCAGCCGTTTGACCATTGGAGAGGGTAATGTTCAAGTCCGATTTCGCCCGAATAGACCACGACCATTGATGCTCCCGTAACCACCGGATCAACGCACCATGTTCAAATCCTCGATCCGCTAACAACGTCACATGACATTCTGTAGGCAGCAGCCTTAACGTCGTTTCTAACACGGGGCAGTAGTCCTCAAAGCCCACGGTGGCACTGCCATGCTCCAATACCGTTTGACCAAGTGGAATAGAGCGTCCACCCCAAACTAAACAGATCTCAATTAAGCAATATTGATCCCATAACATACTGGTATCAAGTGTTAGTGTCATCGCCATGCCCTCCCAGGAGTTCAAGAACTGCTGCAACATAGGAAAATAGAAGGTTTCGGCAGTGATTTTGGGATTATGGACAAAGTAGTTTAAGCGCTCCATGTGGCTGCGAGCTTTGCACTCCCTATGACTCAGATAGGGCAACCAGTGGCTCAGACAGGCGCTTTGAGCTTGCAAAATGGCGGCGACATTCTCACAAAAGACTTGCAGATGTCGTTGATCTTGGGGACAAATCCATTGACTTAGTTGAACTTGCAGTTGACGATAAAGATGGGGGACTGACATGGAGTAGTTTTTGTGTGGAAACTTGAGCATCCCATGTCTTCCCCCTCTCTGTCACCCTTGTCTTAGTAAAATTCCCCATATATCAAGCCTTCAGGACTTTTCTGCACCACTAAGCTGTATTCCATGCAATAGAGAACTGCTACAAAATAAAAAACCGGGTAAATACCCGGTTTATGTCAATAATTAAAATCTTCAATTTTTTAGGAGCATAGCACTACTATGCACCTATTTATTGGTTGTCAGAATTAAACTTTAGCAGCAGCTTTGGTAACAACATTGAGTTCACCTTTAGCATACTTAGCAGCAAAATCTTCCAAAGAAATTTGCTTAATCTTACTTGCATTGCCAGCTGTGCCAAATTGTTGATAGCGTTCAGCACAAACTTTTTGCATGTATGTAATAGAAGGCTTGAGGAAGTGACGGGGGTCAAACTCCTCTGGCTTTTTAGCCAAAGCTTCACGTACAGCAGCAGTGATTGCCAAACGGTTGTCGGTGTCGATGTTTACTTTACGTACACCACTCTTAATACCTTTTTGGATTTCTTCTACAGGTACACCGTAGGTTTCAGGAATTGCACCACCATACTGGTTAATCAGTGCAAGTAAATCTTCAGGTACAGAGGATGAACCGTGCATTACCAAGTGGGTGTTAGGCAGACGGCGGTGAATTTCTTCAATGCGGCTGATGGCCAAAATTTCACCAGTCGGCTTGCGGGTAAACTTGTAAGCACCGTGGCTTGTGCCAATGGCAACAGCCAATGCATCTACTTGGGTTGCTTCAACGAAGTCAACAGCTTCATCGGGGTCGGTTAGCAGTTGTGAGTGGTCGAGTGTACCTTCAAACCCGTGACCATCTTCAGCTTCACCAGCACCAGTTTCTAGAGAACCCAAACAACCGAGTTCACCTTCAACGCTGACACCCAAAGCATGAGCTACATTTACAACTTCGCGGGTAACATTGACGTTGTACTCGAAGCTAGCAGGAGTTTTAGCATCAGCTTCTAAAGAACCATCCATCATCACGCTGGTGAAGTTGTTCTTAATTGCTGAGTAGCAGGTAGCAGGAGCATTCCCATGATCTTGGTGCATGACAATGGGAATGTGAGGATAGGTTTCTACCGCTGCCAAAATCAGGTGGCGGAGGAAGTTTTCGCCAGCATAATTACGAGCGCCGCGTGAAGCTTGTAAAATTACGGGGCTATCTGTCTCTACAGCAGCCTTCAGGATTGCCTGAATCTGCTCCAAATTGTTAACGTTGAAAGCTGGGATGCCGTAACCGTTTTCAGCTGCGTGATCCAACAGCAGCCGCAGTGGTACAAGCGCCATAGATAGTCCTCCTAATGTGGTTGTCAGCTAGTCGGTCTGAGAGAAGCGTATTTATTACGCTAAATCTTAAGAGTTTTTTCAACTTATAGGAAATTATAACTAGTGTCGTGTATCTATGTTGAAAAAGTTTATGCCATCGTTACTATAACTATGTTCTATACTCCTGTACTATGAACCATCGTTGCTCTGTATCGCTGTAGATTTAGTTACCCTACAGCTAGTAGCTCTGGTAGCCTAGTATCCCAAATGGTCATCTCGAAGCGATCGCTTCAACTTAAACACACTAACTTCTGACAAATGCTATCAGGGTGTTTTTCCCTGACTATTGCATTTGGGATCAAACTATGCGTAGTTTACATAAATTAACATGAGTCTCCAAGGGACACTCACATTCAATATAGCGTAGCTTGCTTCCGCGTTCGCGTAGCGTCCCGTAGAGAAGCTGTACTTCGACTACGGTTCCATCGAGCGAAGTCGAGATGCTCAGTACAAGTCTGTTTCCACCGCAGGTATCGCTATCATCAAAATTATTCACTAGACGATAACCGAATGTTCGTTTATTATAGAATTTATGAGGCACAAAGACGACAAAAAAAATCAAGCAATCTGTGATGCGGCAATCGAACTGATTACTGCAAATGGTTTTGCTGATACTTCGATGTCGAAAATTGCAAAAACCGCGAATGTTTCGCCCGCGACAATATATGTCTATTTTGAAAACAAGGAAAATCTTCTCAATAAAATATATTTATTCGTGAAGCAGGAAATGAGTGCAGAAATTTTGAAAGGTGTCAACCAGCACCTATCGGTGGAGAAAGCCTTTAAAATTGTCTGGAATAATTATTATCAATATGCAATTAAAAATCCGGTCAGATTTGCTTTTACGGAGCAATTTGCTAATTCCCCGATGGTTGAACGCATTTGCAAAGATGAAAGTTCGAGTTATTTCCAGCCAATGTTAGATTTGTTCAATCGCGGTAAAGAGGAGAAAGTTTTTAAGGATATTTCTCTGGAAATTTTTACCGCTTTTACCTTTGCGCCTCTGACTGGATTGATAAAAGAGCATTTTAGTGGTGTTTTGATTTTGGATGAAAAAATGTTAGAAACCGCCTATAAAATTGCGTGGGATGCAGTAACGAATTAATTCTTTTTTTGAGAGTTAATTAAACGAACGTTCGATTAATTAAGCCGGAGTAAATAAAATGAAAAATGAAAAATGGAACGCGGAAAATATTCTGAGTCAAAAAGGAAGAGTAGCGATTGTAACGGGTTCGAGCAGCGGCATCGGTTATGAGACGGCGCGGGTTTTAGCTAATAAACAAGCGTCTGTAATCATTGCGGTTCGCAATTTGGACAAAGGAAACAAGGCATTGGCAAAAATTCTTCAACAGAATCAAGATGCCGATGTCAAGGTGATGGAACTTGATTTGGCGAATTTAGCATCAGTTAAAAATTTTGCTGAAAACTTTCAGAAAAATTATGTGCGTCTGGATTTGCTGATTAATAATGCGGGTGTGATGATTCCGCCATATTCAAAAACTACGGACGGTTTTGAATTGCAGTTCGGCACTAATCATCTTGGACATTTTGCTTTGACAGGACAGCTTTTGGAACGTTTGATCGACACCGAAGGCTCACGAATTGTCAATGTTTCGAGCGGCGCACATAGTATAGGCAAAATAGATTTCGATGATTTGAATTGGGAAAAGAGAAGTTATGCCAAATGGAAAGCTTACGGCGACAGCAAACTTGCCAACATCTTTTTTACCTACGAACTCGACCGAAAACTAAAAGATAACGGTATCGACACACTTGTAACCGCCTCGCATCCGGGCTGGACAGCAACCGAATTGCAGAGAACTGCGGGTGGCGTTGTGAAATATCTCAACGGCATCCTTGCTCAAGACATCACGATGGGCGCATTACCAACTCTGCGGGCAGCAATCGAAGCAGGCTTAAAAGGCGCGGAATATTTCGGCCCCAATGGGTTTATGGAGATACGCGGCTATCCAATAAAAGTCGAATCAAACGAGTTATCCAAAGACCAAGCGATCGCTAAAAAACTATGGGAAGTATCAGAAAAACTCACCGATGTGAAATTTGAATTTAATAAAAAGCCCCAAAGCGCGGGCAAATGACCAAATTCACACATCTGCTAACTAACAGATTTTATAATGGGCGATCGCACTTCCTTCGGTAAGATAGCGATCGCTTAACCGAAAATTTTTGTTCTCTAGAGCGATCGGATTCGCAAATAGGACTTATGCAAAACCAAACGTTGTAGGGGCAATTCATGTAGACACAAAGCGGCTTCCCGCAGGGTATTGCCATAACTTAAAATTAGGGTTTCGGCTATTATTTGCGTTAGTCCTAACAAATTTCCTAATAATAAAACTCGCCTCTGCTTTTTATATCAAAAGCAAAGGCGAGTGTTACTTAAACCCTTATATGGGTCGCCCGGGATTCGAACCCGGAACTAATCGGTTAAAAGCCGAGTACTCTACCGTTGAGTTAGCGACCCTTTCGCTGCATTTCGCAACTTTGCAATCATAGCATATACATCTGTAGATTTGTAAAGGGGTTTAGAAAAAATTAGCCGTCAACCTTACAGATGCTGTGTGGCTAGCTCCTGGTGCTAACACAGTCAGGTTATCACCAGTATTGAGAGAGTTACGGGTGGCACTCCACGGTTCTAGACAGTAGAATTCTTTGCCCTTGACTGTCCAAAATACCAGCCAGGTAGAGAAATCATCATAATCCAAGGTGAGTTTTAACTTCCGGCTACGATCTATCGCAGTGGCTGATTTACTTGTTAGCTGTCCAAAGGCAAAATCAATTTCGTCACGGCTAAAGTCAAAATTGCCATCAAAAGAGTGAAATTCCTTAGTTTGATTGTCTTGATACTGCTTTGAAGGAATTTCAACCTCTAGCTGAGTTTTATCACCACATAAAAAGTAGGGATGGAAACCAGCCGAAAAGGGCATTGGTGTGGATGATAAGTTTTTATACTGCTGGCGGACTTCTAGGGTATTACCTTGAAGTTCGTAGGTGAAAGCCAGTTGAAAATCAAAAGGATAAACTGCCTTAGTTTGCTCATTGCTATCAAGAACAACAGTGAGACTAGCTTTATCTCCAGTTTCCTGTTCTGTTACTTTCCACGGCAATTCACGGGCAAAACCGTGTTGTTTGAGAGTATATTTTTGCCAGTTGTGGATGTAAGTATTATCTGGGAGATTGCCACAAATAGGAAACAAAATTGGGTTCCCACCTCTGACACTCAAATCAGGATGAGTAAAGCGTTCAGTGTCTAAGTAGAAAATTTCTTGTCCTTGAATGCGCCAACGAGTGATGATACCACCGCGTTCAGGTACGACTTCCAATTGAGAACCAGCGGCTTCATCAGAAAGAATGTACGTCTTGTACTGTTGCTGTTGAACTGCAATGCTAAACACAAATTTTAGTCCTGAGTAAGGTGTAGTACTGAGTACATAGTGCTGAGTCCTGAGCAAAATAAAAAGTACTCAGCACTCAGCACTCATAACTCAGCACTGTTTATTCGTCTTCTGCAAACACGAAACGATATAACTCGCTGGGGTCTGGTTCGGGGCTGTTTTCGGCGAATTTAACTGCCTCGTCGATTACATCCTGAATTTTACGATCAATAGCTTTGATTTCTGCCTCATTCGCTAGATTTTGCTCCAACAAATAAGCAGCCAGCTTCTTAATTGGGTCACGGGCAAACCAAAATTCTTTCTCAGCTTTGCTCCTCATTTCATCTGGGTCAGCCAAGGAGTGACCACGGAAGCGGTAGGTAAGCGCCTCAATTAATGTTGGGCCTTCACCTGCACGGGCACGGGCGACGGCTTCTTGAGCGACGGCTCGGACTGCTAGAACATCCATGCCATCTACTTCCACGCCCACCATGTTAAATGCACTAGCTTTTTTATAAATCTCTGGCTGAGAAGTGGCTCGTTCGTGAGACATCCCAATGGCCCACTTATTATTTTCGACTACAAAAAGAATTGGCAGTTTCCATAGGGCTGCCATATTTAGCGTCTCGAAAAACTGACCATTGTTAGCTGCACCGTCGCCAAAAAAGCAAGCTGTCACTTGGTCAGCATTTTTATCTCCTAGTACTTCGCGGCGGTATTTGCTTTGAAAAGCCGCTCCAGCTGCTACAGGAATTCCCTCAGCCACAAAAGCATAGCCACCCAGCAAACGATGTTCGGCAGAAAACATGTGCATTGAACCACCGCGCCCTTTGCTGCAACCTGTGGCTTTGCCAAATAATTCTGCCATTACCTCTCTTGCTGGTACTCCCGCACTCAGAGCATGAACGTGGTCGCGGTAAGTACTACAAACGTAATCTTCACCCGGTCGCATTGACTGTACAACACCTGTACAAACAGCTTCTTGACCGTTGTACAAATGGACAAAACCAAACATTTTGCCCCTGTAATACATTTCAGCGCACTTGTCTTCAAACAAGCGCCCTAAAACCATATCCTCATACAACCATAACCCTTCTTCTTTAGTAATTTGCGTAGTAGCAGGATTAAATGTGGGTAAAGTACGCTCTTGAACCATTATTTTTGAGTATCCCTGTTGTACAACTTAAAGTTACGGTCTTAAATAAGTTGGTCTGATAACACCTCGGCTTTTAACAGGCTAGCGTTTGTCAGACTCAACAATCAAACTTTATTTATGCACCAAAAAAGGGTCTTAGGGAATAGCTGAATTTTTAATTTTTGATTTTTAACTTTTCAGCCTATACCCCGTGAGGATTTAACTCTAACGACAATATATATCGCTTTGGGTTTTTCTCTCTCACTATTCCCCTTCATAGACTAGCAATCAAGATAGACCGCTTTCTGCATATCCATTAACAATTTAGAAAAAATGAAGCAAAAGTCCATATACCCAAATAGGTAATTGTAATTAAAAGTTAATTATGATATTATCTTTGTTCTCCTGTTATCAGGGTCAATCCCCAATAGTAGTATTTTTGTTACTTCCATACTGGGAAAGTCCCAAAAAATCAATTATCAATAGATTCTTGCAACCACAACATTTATGCCGTGATTAAAAGCGGTAGTTGTGGTTTGTGGTATCGAAGGCTGATAATAGTCGTGTTAAACAAAAATACTAAGAATTAAGACAAACAATTGAGGCTTTCTAGGCGAAAGCAAAAAATTAGTACTAGAATGTGACTCAAAATTTCGGGAAGTTACAAAATGAGTTGTTGCAATATACACTTGTAGAGTAAATTCTATACGGCATTTTTATGGCACGGTTTTACAGGCCTGGAAAGCTCTAGGTGAATTATGTTGATCACGGTGCAGGGGAAGTAGGCTGTGCGAATTCCGCTAGATTACTACCGAATTTTAGGACTACCGTTAGCGGCAAGTGAAGAACAATTGCGACAGGCATACAGCGATCGCATTGTACAATTGCCACGACGTGAGTATTCTCAGGCAGCAATTTCTTCTCGTAAACAACTCATAGAAGAAGCTTACGTGGTTTTATCAGATCCAAAACAACGCAGTACCTACGATCAGCTTTATCTTGCCCACGCCTATGATCCTGATAACCTTGCTGCTGCCGCAGTAGCACAGGAAAATCGTACAGAAAGCACCAAAAGGGGTAGTGATACCCAGAGTCTTGGTATCGAAATTACCCAAGACGAATTAGTTGGCGCTTTATTAATTTTGCAAGAGTTGGGGGAATACGAACTTGTACTGAAACTAGGTCGTCCGTACCTGGTAAATAAAAATAGTGCTACAAGTGCAAGAAAGAGCAATAACTTAGCAGACGAAGAAATTTATGAAAGTGCTGAACACCCAGATGTTGTTCTCACTGTTGCTCTTGCCTGCCTAGAATTAGGTCGGGAACAGTGGCAGCAAGGTCACTACGAAAATGCCGCTATATCCCTAGAAACTGGTCAAGAACTGCTAGTACGGGAAGGTTTGTTCTCTAGTATTCAGGCAGAAATTCAGGCTGATCTTTACAAATTGCGGCCATATCGAATTTTGGAGTTGCTCGCATTACCTCAAGAAAAAACTGCCGAACGCAGCCAAGGCTTGGAATTATTGCAAAATCTCTTAGAAGATCGTGGCGGCATTGATGGCACGAATAATGATGACTCTGGTTTAAACATAGATGACTTTCTACGATTTATTCAGCAGTTACGCAACCACTTAACAGTCGCAGAACAGCACAAGTTATTTGAAGCCCAAAGCAAACGCAATTCTGCTGTTGCCACTTACTTAGCTGTTTATGCCTTGATAGCGCGAGGATTTGCCCAACGGCAACCTGCTTTAATTCGTCAAGCAAGACAAATGCTTGTGCGTCTGGGCAAGCGCCAAGATGTACATTTAGAACAGTCGCTATGTGCCTTACTATTGGGACAAACTGAAGAAGCAACTCGGGTTTTAGAACTTAGTCAGGAGTACGAAGCTTTAGCTTTTATTCGGGAAAAATCTCAGGACTCTCCAGATTTGTTACCAGGGCTTTGTCTATATGCAGAACAGTGGCTACAACACGAAGTCTTTCCCCATTTTCGAGATTTAGCAAACCAGCAAGCTTTTTTAAAAGATTATTTTGCTAACCAACAGGTACAAGCTTATTTAGAAGCACTGCCAACTGATGCCGAAACAACTAATGAATGGGCTGTAATTAACCCCCAGTATTTTCCCCAAGCCAAGGCAAAGAATACTCATTTTCATAACAATTCAACTAAGACTTCAGCACAATTTAATCACAGCAAAATACCTAACCCCGATTTACCAGAAACACCAACAAAAGAAACACCCGAATATCCAAACTTCTCACCACCTATGTGGAGTTCATCGGGAAGTGTAAAATCAGACGTTCCTGCTGCTGAACGGATGAGTAGAGGCACTAATCAGCATTTGAACGGTTCAGGTAAGAGTGCTGTATCTGGTCATAACCAAAAGCGTAGGCGGAGAAAACCCACTCCATCTGCTATCCGAGAGCGTGTACCAGATAATCGTCCTCATTCTCGTCGTCCCCGACGGCGGCGAACTTTTGCGAACACCATAGAAGGGAAAACACGGCTGGTATGGAGAGTGTTTATTTCTTTGGTGAGCATATTAGTTTTTTGGGTATTAGCCACAACAACTTTTGGATGGTTAAAAAATCTGTTTTTTCCTCAACCTCCTCAGCGTGATCTACAGTTGTTTGTACAAATAAACCAACCACCGGTAACTATTCCCGATCCAAATAGACAACCAGAATTAGCAGAAGGCCTTTTAACAAATGCAGAGGCAGAACAAGTTATTAACACTTGGTTATCTACCAAAGCCACAGCTTTAGGTCCAAATCATGAGATTAATAATTTAGAGCAAATTTTAACTGGTTCAGCTTTATCTCAATGGCGGTTGATTGCTCAACAGAATAGGTTAGACAATCGCTACCGCAAGTTCGACCATAGTTTGAAGATAGAATCGGTTGAGAAAATTGGTTTATTTGCAGATCGGGCCGCAGTAGAAGCTACGGTCAATGAAGTGACGCAGTTATATGAAAATGGTCAGTTTAAAAACTCTTCTAACGATAAATTGAGAGTTCGGTATGACTTGATTAGAGAACGAGGTAAATGGCGTATTCAGAGTACATCTGTTGTAAATCAATTCACCAGATAAGTTGGAATTTTTCGGCAATTATCTGTACCAAGCTGTATCATTCGATTTAATTAGGAAAGGTTTTTCACATAGTTATCACTGAGATAATCCTAATAGGAATCCGATTTGATTCATGAAAAAAATGAGGTATTGTAGTGGCGTGGCAAGACTAAAATAGTGTATTAGACGTAGTAGCGCGGCAAGCTTAATTTATTGGGTTGAGTAATTCTGTTAATGATTAGATTTTGATTTTTGTGAGTTTTTTAAACCCAACATTTTAAGCATGTCACGCTAGTAGTGGGCTATCGCATTAATTTTGCTAGGTTTGTAGTGAGCGATTTATCGCTCAAATCAAGGACTAAAGTCCTTACTACGAACTTTTATAACCCTTCAGAATTAATGAGACAGACCAGTAGGTTGGGTGAAATGGAGCGCAACCCAACATATATCAGAATGTTGGGTTACGCAAAGCCTCCAACGCCACTTGCTACAACGCGGGAAACCCGCGCAACGCAGTGGCTCCCCAACCTACAATTTTTTTGCAACATTTTAGCCTTGCCGCTCCAGTATATTTTCAAACATCAAAGTAATAAACCTGTATAAAATACTTAGTAGCAAAAATGTCTGATATTCAGTATCGCCTCCCCATGATCTGGAATCCAGGCTAGCCACTCATCTGCTGAAACCGGACATAATAAAAGTGCTTCGTCAAAACTAAAGGGGTTAGGAAGTTGCAAAAGTTTTACCCAATTTAAATCCTCCAGATTCTGCCTTCTTGGTTGCACAGCAAAATCTGGTCTATGAGAATCTAGTTTCATAGCTTTCTATTAGCCTTCACAAATGGGCTAATCTAAAATTATTTCTGTAACCTAGACTACAAAATAAATAATCTTTGTGAAAAGCATCTGTCGTATAACTTTACGTTGGCTGTGGGGAACTGTTTGCTTATATTGCAGACCACACAGGTGTGGCACGACAGGTTGTAGACTGGGCATTAGATTCGCATTCCCAACTAGCTTATGTCATTTACTTCTATGCCCTCGCTGCGTGAGCAACAACATCCCCTAATTCGTCAGCTAGCTGATTGTATTGAGGCAGCTTGGCATCAGCACCTGGATCTATCGCCCTACCATTTGCCTGATGAGTTGGGGTATGTGGAAGGTAGACTAGAAGGCGAAAAACTGACGATTGAAAATCGCTGCTATCAAACGCCCCAGTTTCGCAAAATGCACTTGGAACTGGCAAAAATCGGAAATATGCTGGATATTTTGCACTGCGTCATGTTTCCCCGTCCAGAATACAACCTGCCGATGTTTGGTTGCGATTTAGTTGGGGGTAGAGGTCAAATTAGTGCAGCGATCGCAGACCTTTCCCCTATCCAATTAGAGCGCACCTTACCCGAATCTTATACTATTGCACTGGCACAGCTACCAGTGCTTAACTTTTCCCAACCCCGTGAATTACCAGAATGGGGAAATATTTTTTCGGATTTTTGCATCTTTGTGCGCCCCGGTTCCCCAGAAGAAGAAGCAATGTTTCTGTCGCGTGTGCGAGAATTTTTAGACATTCATTGTATGCAAGCGATCGCCTCACATCCTGTTTCAGTCGAACAAGTCACACAAAACCTTGCCGGACAACACAACTACTGCACCAAACAGCAGCAAAACGATAAAACCCGCCGTGTACTAGAAAAAGCCTTTGGTCCAGTTTGGGCAGAAAATTATATGACCACAGTTTTATTCGACCTTCCAACTTAATCATTCCCTCATCTCCTCATCTGTAGGCTCTGTTACGTTTTCACGTCACAGATAAATGTAGAATTCATTCAACGAGAGTTTAATGGAGTCCCAAAACGCCAACAGGGAGAGTAGTCAGGTCTTTGAAGCAAATATCACAAAATGGTTGGTTGTCTTGGCAGGTGCAAGCAACTAGAGACAGCTAACTCATTGACCAGAAAGTTAAGGAAACTCTGATGTTAGGAATGCTCAAGTTGATAGATATTTTTTAGTTAGTTAATCATTCATTCACTTAAGGAAGACTAACTTTTGTAGCAAGATTGTATCCAAACAAGGCAACAGTCTATTTTTGTCAATTTTGGGACAAATGTAGCCGTAGTTGATGTAGCAGTACAGTATCGCATCATACCATTTTGGGATTTTGTGTAGAGACATGATATATCGCGTCTCTATATCTAGATTTGATTCTGCTAATTTCCATTACACTCATGTCTCAATAATACTCAGAGTTATTGAATAGCCAGCTACTATAGCGCTTCTCGGTTTCAATACAGACCTAACCCCAAGTAAGCAAGCTTCCATTCTTCTCTCCTAAAAGGCAAGAAGAATGGAAGTGAGGTCAATGTATTGCATACATAGACGCATAGCGGCTACCCCTAGCAATACTGCTTCGTTAAGGGGAAAAGGAGTGGAAGGCTCGATATATAAAGTCCCTTTCCCCCAAAGCCCGACAAGTATTGCTACCCGTAGGGTACAAGCGTAGACGCATTAGCGAAGCGGTAGCGACGTTCGCGTAGCGTCTCGCAGAGAAGGAGCGTCAGCGTCTTGTCGTCAGACATCGCTATTAGAAAACACCATTTTGCAAAACCATAGTGTTGAGCGTTCATCACGCAATGGATTTTAAGCCATACCCAGCTTTAAAGCACTGTTGTTTGTCCTAAGCAGCTGGCTGTTGATTAAAAACCCTTTTATTTTTACTTCCATCAGCACAATTCAGGTAAACGGGCAACATACTATGTCAAGGGTGACTGAAAAGCCAAAGCCAAGTGAGCAGGCACTTAATCAAGAACAACCTAAGATTTGGTGGGGTATCGCTGTAGCTGTGCCAATAGTAATCGCGGCTGGGATACTAGGTACAGCTAAAATCGAGCAGCTGAGAAAACTCACTACATCTGTACCCGTAATGCCATCTACCAATAGCATTAGTGCTGTAGGGCGTTTGGAACCGCGAGGCGAGGTTGTTAAATTGTCCGCCCCATCATCAGGATTATCGCCATCGTCACGAATTCAGCAACTTCTTGTGAGAGAGGGTGAACAAGTAAAGCAAGGCCAAATTTTGGCAATTTTGGACAACCGCGATACCCAAATAGCCGGACTAGAAGAGGCTAAAGCCAAAGTGCAAGAAGCCCGTGCGAATTTAGCGCAAGTTAGGGCTGGATCTCCAAGAGATATTCAAGCTCAAAGAGCAGTTGTTGCTCGCCTACAAGCGCAGTTTGTTGGGGAAAGGGATGCTCAACAAGCAACGATCGCCCGGATTGCAGCTCAGTTAAGTGGGGATAAACTTGTTCAGCAAGCAACTGTGAATCGTTTAGAAGCTGAACTCAGTGGGCAAAGAGAAGCTCTCAGAGCAACGCTTACACGTATCCGAGCCGAACAGCGCAATGCCCAAGTCGATGCCGGACGCTATGATTTTTTATACCGAGAAGGTGCGATTTCTCAGCAAGAGCGCGATCGCAGACGCTTGAGTGCAGTAACTTCTAATCAACAGGTGGCCGAAAGCCAAGCTACCCTAAAGCAGACGTTAGCAACCATACGACAGCAACTTGCCGAGGCTAGAGCTAACCAAATACAAAATTTAGCAACATTGCAACAGCAGCTAATCGAAGCGAAAGTTAATCGTGACAAAACTTTAGCAACTTTGCAAAGACAAATTGAGGAAGAAAAGGCCAAACTAAGCAGAATTTTAGATGTTAGTCCTACCGATGTGCAAGTAGCGCAAGCTCAAGTTAGTAATGCGATCGCAAATGTCAGAAAAGCCGAAGCACAACTAAGGTTAAGCTACGTTCAAGCACCAATTGCTGGAGAGATTTTAAAAGTTTATACCAAATCAGGCGAAGCCATTGGTGCAAATGGTATTGCTGAAATTGGCCAAACTAGCCAAATGTATGTGATTGCTGAAGTAGCCGAAGACAGCATTGGTAAAGTGCAAATTGGTCAAAATGCCACTATCAGCAGCGATAATGGAGCATTTAGCGGTGAATTGAAGGGAACTGTCACTGAAATTGGCAGAAAAATTGGTAAAAAGGACGTGCTAAATACAGATCCAGCAGCAGATGTGGATGCCAGAGTTGTAGAAGTTAAAATTGCTTTGCCTCCAGAAGATAGTCAAAAAGTTTCTGGTTTAACTTACGCTAAAGTGGTTGTTGAAATTAATAACTAGTTAAGTTATGGATGAGCAGTAATCCCAATTTCTGATTTGATACTTTGAATTGGAGATGTTCTTAGCTAGGCTGTTTTATCAACTTTAAACATTCTATAAACAATGCCTGATAAATTACAGCAGTTTGTAATTAAGTCAGGTAAATAACCTAAACTTCAAAGCCAGGTATTAAAACTTGCTACATCTGGTTTCTGACTACTAAATTCTGAATTCTGCTGTAAATAATAGCTGTGCTTGGATACCTATAAAATGAATCAAAAAATACCTCTGTCGTGGCTACAACTGACAAGGGAAAAAACTCGCCTAGCTGTGGCTTTAGCAGGAATTTCTTTTGCTGATATTTTAATGTTTATGCAACTCGGCTTCCGAGATGCCTTATATTATAGTAACGTTCGATTTCATAACAGCTTGCAAGGCGATATTGTCTTAATTAATAGTCAATCTAGCGCTGTTTTGGCGATGAGGAGCTTTTCTCAAAGACGTTTATATAAAGCTTTAGAGTTACCCGCAGTACAATCAGTACATCCTATATATTTGGACTTTACAATCTGGAAAAATCCTATAACAGGTCGTCCTCGTAGTATTCTAATTTTTGGAATGAACCCAGAAACTAATATAGTTAACTTACCTGGGGTTCAGGAGAACTTAGAGAAACTTAAACTCCCGGATGTAGTTTTATTTGACCGTTCTTCTCGGATAGAGTATGGGCCTATTGCTGCTAATTTTAGCCAAGGAAAGACTGTAACAGCAGAGGTACGAAGGCGGCGAATTAAAGTAGAGGGACTATTTACATTAGGTGCATCATTCGGTGCAGATGGTAATTTAATTACGAGTGATATTAATTTTCTACGAATATTTAGTAATCGTCAAAAAGGATTAATTGATATTGGGTTGATTAGATTAAAACCGGGAGCAGATGCTCAAGTTGTTGCTCAAGAACTACGACAATATTTACCTAAAGAGGTAAATGTTTTAACCAAGCAGGAATTTATTGATTTTGAGCGGAATTATTGGGCAAACAGTACAGCTATTGGATTTATTTTTACATTAGGGACTGTCATGGGTTTCATTGTAGGAACTGTGATTGTTTATCAGATTCTTTATACCGAAGTTGCAGATCACTTAGCTGAATACGCTACTCTCAAAGCAATAGGCTATACACAAAACTATTTATTAACCGTAATTCTTCAAGAGGCTTTGCTATTAGCCGTTTTAGGATACTTCCCTGGAATAGTTTTTTCTTTATTTATGTATCAGAGTGCTAGAGATGCAACACTTTTACCAGTTTTTATGAGTTTTGATCGTGCCGTAATGGTATTAATTTTGACTATGCTGATGTGCATTATTTCCGGTGCGATCGCAGTCCGAAAATTACGTTCCGCAGATCCAGCAGATATCTTTTAATTAATTTAATATTAGTTTAAATTAATAATTAATAGATAGAGCTTATAAAATTGAGAATTAAGAAAACTTAATTTTTGAAAACCCCAACTTACAGCTAATAAAAACATGATCGAAAAAGAACCTGTAATTGCCATTAAGAATCTCAATCATTACTATGGCAAAGGCGCATTAAGAAAACAGATATTATTTGATATCAACCTAGAAATTTATCCTGGTGAAATTGTAATTATGACCGGTCCATCAGGTTCCGGTAAAACCACATTACTGAGCTTAATTGGTGGCTTGCGGTCTGTACAAGAGGGAAGTTTAAAATTTTTAGGTGAAGAACTAGTTGGTGTTAGTCAAAACAAACTGGTACAAATGCGACGCAACATCGGTTATATTTTTCAAGCTCACAATTTACTAGGGTTCTTGACTGCGAAGCAAAATGTGCAGATGGCGGTAGAGTTGAATGATAATATTTCTCAAACAGAAGCAATGGCTAAATCAAAAGCCATGCTGGGGTCTGTTGGTTTAGAAGAACGAGTTGATTACTACCCAGATAATCTTTCTGGTGGACAGAAACAAAGAATTGCGATCGCTCGCGCCTTAGTGAATCGTCCCCCACTGGTGCTAGCAGACGAACCAACAGCAGCATTAGACAAACAATCAGGACGCGATGTTGTGGAAATAATGCAGAGTCTGGCCAAAAATCAGGGAACTACTATCTTATTAGTGACACACGACAACCGCATTTTAGACATAGCCGATCGCATTGTAGAAATGGAAGATGGTCTTTTAACCCGTAATTCCTCAAATGCACCCATTTAGCCATTTGCCCTTTCTAAATGACCAATGACAGCCAGAATTTATTGTCTAGCCGAGCCTGATTTTTTCATTCCAGGTTGGTTTGGCGGAGTTGGGGCATTTGGTTGGCGACTAGTACGGAAAGTCACATTCACACCTTCATTCGATTGCTCCAGAACCAGCAGAGGCGTGGGTTTAGCCTTTTGATCCCAATGCATAGTAGCAATCCGACCTTGAATTGTTGGTTGCCAACTATCTTCATCTTCTATGGGACTTAGGTAAGTTTCTATACAGTCAATAATTTGACTAATAGTTGCAGAAGTTGCTTGCGTTGGTAACTTCATTAACCGGACTTGAATACGGAACAGCACTCGTTTAGCAGAATTTCCTGGACTACCAGTTTCATACTCTACATCAAAAATTTCATCTACTTGCCGTCCAGCGCTATTAGCAATTCCGACAGATCCTTGTTGCGCTTGATTTGGCCGCAGGGCTTGAGTAACTTTTTCTTTGATCTGAATCTTCACTTGATTAAGGATTGCAAAATGAAACACCTCCTCTGACATCCGCATTCGCAGATAATCTAGGTTAAAATCCCGTGAGTTGACCAAATCGGGATTAGTTTCCATTTTGCGAATCGTTTCCAGCGCCAGCTTAAACTTTTTCTCTAATTCTCGCGCCCGGAATTGTTCAAACTTAATTTTTTTCTCCAGCTTATCCATCTGGAGTTTACTATATACAATCAAAGCAATCACCACTAAAGCCAGTCCTCCAGAAGTTACCAACAATAACGTTGGTATTTGAGGATTACTTGCTGGCACTTCCTGGGATGCCTTTTTAGGCTTTGATCCTGAGGATTGGGCAAGATACATCGAAGTGGGCATGGTTGGAAACTGAAAAACTTGACTCCTGATGTTTAGGATGCCCAAATCTTCAATGCCATCTTGCTGTATCATTAATATTTTTAACAGTTTTTACAAAACCGCGTATGTCCAGACACCAGAATGTCCCTGCCCTGTCTGACGTTTCATCTACAAGCTTTAGCAATATTCGTCTGATAGCCACAGACATGGATGGCACGCTAACTAGACGAGGAAAATTTACTACCCCACTGCTACAAGCTTTAGAGGATTTAGCGGCAGTTGACATTAAGGTGATGATTGTTACAGGGCGTTCTGCTGGGTGGGTGAGTGGATTGAGTAGCCTGATGCCGGTTGCAGGTGCGATCGCAGAAAATGGTGGTTTGTACTTTCCATCTGGGAATCACAAACCAGTAGTATTAACACCTATTTCCGATTTAGCCAAACATCGCCAGCACTTGGCTACGACTTTTGAAAATTTACAAACTAAATTTCCTCAAATCCAAGAATCTGCTGATAATCGCTTTCGTGTCACTGACTGGACTTTTGATGTAGCTGGTTTGAGTCAAGATGAACTACAAACCCTAGACAGTCTTTGTCAACAAATGGGTTGGGGATTTACCTATAGCAACGTGCAGTGTCACATTAAACCCCAAGGGCAAGATAAAGCTGTGGGATTGTTGCAGGTATTGCGCGAATATTTGCCCCATTACTCGCCAGAACAAATTGTCACTGTTGGCGATAGTCCCAATGATGAAAGTTTATTTGATCGGCGTTATTTTCCTGTTTCTGTAGGCGTGGCAAACGTTTTGGAATATGTGAATCAGTTGAAATATCACCCTGCTTATATTACCAATGCTGCCGAAGGTGAAGGATTTTGCGAGTTATCTAGTTATATTTTGAAAAGCTTGCACATCTCAAGTTAGGGAGAAGTAAAGTTGTTCTACAATAATCTCGTAGCACTGATTTTACAACTATGACGGCTACTCTACCTGTTAGTGTCGAATCAGAAATCTTCTACCCCAGTGCTGATGGTCAACCAGTGGCAGAAACTTACGACCACCTTTATGCCTTGCTAACTACCTTAGAAGTCCTGCAACAGTATTTGGCAAATAGTCAGGCAACAGTATTGGGAAATCAATTTCTTTACTATGCACAAGGCTTTCCTAAGTTGCGGGTAGCCCCAGATGTGATGGTGATTTTTGATGTTGCACCCGGTGGTCGGGACAACTATAAAATCTGGGAAGAGGGTCAAGTACCCACAGTTATTTTTGAAATGACATCCTTTGGGACTAAGGGACAAGACGAAATCTTTAAAAAGACTCTCTATGAGCAGTTAGGTGTCAAGGAATACTGGCTATTTGACCCTAAAGGCGAGTGGGTGGAACAACAGCTACGTGGCTATCGCCTGCGGGGAGAAATTTACGAACCTATACAAGATGGGCGCAGTGAACCGTTACAACTACGCTTGGTGGTTGAGGGAAGGCTAATTGGATTTTATCGAGAGGATACAGGGGAAAAATTACTGATTCCAAATGAACTGTTAGAAGCTTTACGACAAGAAGTTTTAGCAAGACAGCAGGCAGAAGAACTAGTAGAACAAGAACGTCAACGAGCAGAACAGGAACGTCAACGAGCAGAACAAGCAGAATTGCAGATAGAACAGTTAAAGGCGAGGTTGCGATCGCTTAATGTAGACCCTGATACTATTCAGTAACATACAGGCTGTAAGTCCAGAAGTTGCTGTAGCTATATCCGTCGTAGATATTGCATCCATTTTACTGGGTAATAATAGTTTCATGGTAGTACCCTCAAACCTCATCGTCTTTGAGACATAAATCACTAGACATCAGGAAATCTAATGATAAAGACGTGAATATTTAGCGATCTCTTTTCAAGTGGTTATGAAACTAAGATACGTGTAATTTACTGCAATACGGTTTGAAAAACTTTACCCTGTCTGGGTTTGGTAATTTGCTATATCTGAATTTTTCACCCGTTAATTTACAACAGAAAATTAAGCCGTTCGAGATCATCTACCAAGTTTTGTTTCTATCTCAGCCCAATCCCAAGTAAACAATTTGTTACCTATGTCTTTGCTATATTTATTACCTTAGACAGAATACAATATATGGGGTATACCACGTTTCAATCTCAGAAATCTCAACAGTACTAATTTGATTGAGGAAACTGTTTTATACAGTGATTTTCAGAGGTTAGCGTTTTATTTACAACTTCCAATAGAAATTCCAAGACCAATGTAAAGTCAAGAATTTACCTTTAAATACCGAGGTATTAAATTATGCAGGAAATTGAAAGATTCTTTAGCAACTTCTTCAGTGGCATAATCAACCGTTTTAAGTATTCTGCGATGGACGCTGCCGATCGCAAAATGAGAGAAACTATCGACGAGCAGGTAGAACAAAGACGACAAAAACCCAAGCCCAAGGATGAGGAAGAACGCTAGTAGATAGGTTTTTTGGGCTAGTTTAACTAATTGGTAATTTCTGAGTTAAATAAAAGCATAGCGCTTCCTATTGTTGAGTGGGCAGCGCTTTTTATCGCCCTTACCAAACACTCTAGCGAATGTGCTAACCTAGTATGGTTAACTAATCTCGCACATCTGAGAATTCGGGTGTTTCCCAGGTTGGGAAATACACTTGGATGGAGGTTTAACCCGAATCGGAGTTGAAAAATATATGCCAGTAGTTTCATTGGCTCAAATGATGGAGTCAGGGGTTCACTTTGGGCATCAGACCCGGCGTTGGAACCCAAAAATGTCTCCTTACATTTATACTTCCCGCAATGGTGTGCATATTATCGACTTGGTGCAAACTGCCCAGTTGATGGATAATGCTTACAATTACATGCGATCGCACGCAGAACAAGGGAAGAAATTTCTTTTTGTCGGCACCAAGCGCCAAGCAGCTGGAATTATTGCCCAAGAAGCTAGTCGTTGTGGTTCCCACTACATTAACCAACGCTGGTTGGGCGGAATGTTGACCAACTGGGCAACCATCAAAACACGGGTTGACCGTTTGAAAGATTTAGAACGCCGTGAAGAAACTGGCGCACTAGATTTATTACCGAAAAAAGAAGCCTCAATGCTACGTCGGGAAATGACGAAGCTTCAGAAATATTTAGGCGGCATTAAAACAATGCGGAAAGTGCCCGATATCGTGGTAATCGTAGACCAACGACGGGAATATAACGCAGTTCAAGAATGCCAAAAGCTGAATATTCCCATTGTCTCCATGTTGGATACAAACTGCGATCCAGATGTAGTAGATATCCCCATCCCAGCAAACGACGATGCTATCAGATCAATTAAACTGATAGTCGGAAAATTGGCAGATGCCATTTATGAAGGTCGTCACGGTCAGCTAGATGCTGAAGATGATTACGAAGATTACGACGGTAGTGAGTATGACGATGACTACGAAGAAACCGAATATACTGATGCCGTAATTCCCGAAGAGGAACCAGAAGAATAGTGCTGTTAGGGGAACACTAAGGTTTAGCCCGTTAAGAGTGCTGTTAGCGGATAGCTAAGGTTTAGCCCGTGCTGAGTAAGATAGAAAGACTCAGCAAATTTAATAGTGCTGAGTCTTGATTTTTGAAGTTGTTAAGTTGTGATTTGTCAATGAAGAATAAAATTGATGACTGAACACTCAAAACTCAGCACTCAGCACTAAATTAGGTGAGTGATTACAACTCGAGGTCAAGTTAGGAATTGAGGCAAAATGGCGGAAATATCTGCAAAACTCGTCCAAGAGCTACGCCAAAAAACTGGTGCCGGCATGATGGACTGCAAAAAGGCGCTGATAGAGACTGAAGGCAACGTAGAAGAAGCCGCAGACTGGCTACGCAAAAAGGGCATCTCTAAAGCGGGGGCAAAAAGCGATCGCATTGCGGCAGAAGGTCTAGTAGACACTTACATTCAGCCAGGTGGTCGAGTGGGTGTACTCATTGAAGTCAACTGCCAAACCGACTTTGTTGCTCGTAACGAGGCTTTTAAAGCTTTAGTTAAGAATCTGGCAAAGCAAGCAGCGACTGCTGATAGTGTTGAGTCTTTATTGGCTCAACAGTATGCTGATAGTACAAGCGGAACTGTAGAAGAATTCATCAAGCAAACGATTGCTACGCTCGGTGAAAACATTCAAGTGCGCCGCTTTGTTAATTTTGCAATAGCAGAAGGCACACAAGGCGTAGTAGACAGCTACATTCACACTGGCGGTCGAGTTGGTGTATTAGTAGAACTGGGTTCCCAAACTGAGTCAGTAGCTGCTAATTCAGAGTTTCAAAACTTGGCACGAAACACTGCAATGCAAGTTGCGGCTTGTCCAAATGTCGAGTATGTGAGCGTAGACCAAATCCCCGCCGAAGTCGCCCAAAAAGAAAAAAATATTGAAATGGGCAAGGATGATTTGGCAAATAAGCCAGAGAATATCAAAGAAAAGATTGTTCAGGGACGGATTGAAAAACGCCTGAAAGAATTGACTTTGATCGATCAGCCTTACATCCGCGATCAGAGTATTTCCGTGGAAGACCTCTTTAAGCAATCGAAGGCGCAATTAGGCGAAGATATTCAAGTGACTCGCTTTGTCCGCTATATATTGGGCGAAGGCATTGAGAAGCAAGAAATTAGCTTTGCTGATGAAGTCGCTGCACAAATGGGCGGTAAGTAATATTATTGGTCATTGGTCATTGGTCATTCACAAATGACAAAGGACAAATGACTCTTTACCAAACAGGTCAAGCAAATAGCCTGACCTGTGTTTTTTTAATAGAGACGCGAAATATCGCACTTAATTTAAAATCTAAACTTCTTTGGGAAGTTATTATAAAATAAATTCGTACATTTGTACTATGTAATAGTTCACATGGACAAGAACGAAAAGATATGGCAAGAGCAATCGAGCGAATTGAACGGGATATTGCAGCATTAAAAGAAGCGATTCGGGCGATCGCAGTAGAACTACAAACCGCTTATGCTAGTTATCTAAACACCTTGGGGCTAGCTGTACGAAAACAGTTGATTCTGGCGAGTTATCACCTTTGTACACAGGGGTATCCCGAAAACTTTCTGCATTTGTCATTGAATCAGCGCCAGCAATTGCAACAAGCCATCCGCAAGTTGGGGCAAGTGGCAGCCGAACAATTGCTCACTTCTATTAAGAGTGAGGAAGTTGGGTTAGATAAAGGAGATGAAGATGAGGAGAATCAGGAAGTAACATCTTCTGAACTTCTGGACACCTCGAATTCTCAGTCTTTCACCGCCGACACCTCTAATCCTATAGAACTAGTAAAATGGCAACAGAACTTAGAAGAAGTAACGCAAGATATACTGAAAAAAGTATCGCATGATGCTAATGTTTTAATACAAAAATCTGGAGTATTACCTAAAAAATTACCAGAACCGATTTTAGCAGCTGCGGCCGCGGCTGCATCAGAAGCATCGGCTGAGGTCATGCCAGGGCCACCCAACTTATTAAACTTAGTAATTGAAATTGAAAATGAGCAGCAGTCAGAAGATTCTGGGCTGACGCAAATCATGGCTATTAACTTGCGGCTAGGAGAAATTGAATTTGCTGATGTGACACTCTCATCTGAGCGCAGGCAAATCCGCAGTATTTTAGTCCAGCTAAACAAGCTAGGACGAGAGTATCAAAAGAAACATCGTGAAAGAGCGATCGCTGAAGCTGAAGCTGCATGGCGTGCTAGTTGGTTTGAGGATTAGTCATTTGTCCTTTGTCCTTTGTCCTTTGTCCAGAGTCAAATGACCAATGACTAATGACCAATGACTAATGACCAATGACTAATGACTAATGACTAATGACCAATGACTAATGAAAAACCAGATTGGATACGATTGCACAAAGCCTTGGCAATAGAAGCCGAACGGGGCTTTACAGACTTGATGGGCAGAGAATATCGCTTCAGTGAATTTTTAAGCTTGACTTTGGGCAAATTCCCAACAGGCTTACCCCAAACTGAACGCCGCCGTTGGCAAGGATTAGCAGTGCAATTTGCTAGTTATCCACATCTAGCACTGGAAGAAAGACAACATTTAATAGCAGAAACTCGTAGGTATCTATCACAACTCCAGCAAAATGAGCAGGGGGAGGAAGGGAAGCAGGGGAGCAGGGGAGCAGGGGAGCAGGGGAGAATTAATCAATTAAAAATTCAAGTTGCGCTTCCAGCGCACCAAAGGCGCGACCCAAAATCTCCCATTGTTAGTGAGGTGAGTCGGAGGCTTGCACCGAAAATTGACCAAAAACTCAGTGATTTACCAGAAATAGGTTTCAAAAAAGCTGATAATTTGGCACGGCTTGGTTTACACACCGTCCGCGACTTGCTTTTCTATTATCCTCGTGACCACATTGATTATGCGCGTCAGGTGAATATCCGCGAGTTACAGGCAGGTGAGACGGTGACAATAGTGGCTACAGTGAAGCGTTGTAACTGCTTTAGTAGCCCTAAAAATCAGAAATTATCAATTTTAGAACTGGTCGTAAAAGATAATAGCGGTCAAATCAAAATTGGTCGTTTTTACGCAGGTACGCGCTTTAGTAGTCGCGCTTGGCAAGAAAGTTTAAAACGTCGTTATCCAGTGGGTAGTATTTTAGCCGCGTGTGGGTTGGTGAAAGAAAGTAAATACGGCTTGACGCTTGATAATCCAGAACTAGAGGTTTTGGCAAATCCAGGAGATTCGATTGAGTCGCTAAATATTGGGCGAGTAGTGCCAATTTATGGATTGACTGAAGGCGTGGTGGCGAATACAGTCCGACAGGCGGTAATTACTGCTTTACCTGCTGCGGCTAACCTGAAAGACCCTTTACCAAGTGGTTTGCGGCAGAAATATGGTTTGATGGAATTGAAAGATGCGATCGCTAATATCCATTTTCCCAGCGATAGCGCCGCCCTACAAGTTGCCCGTCGCCGCCTAGTTTTTGATGAATTTTTCTACCTACAACTTGGGTTACTGCAACGTCAGCAGCAAGCAAGAGCAATTCAAACTAGCGCCATCCTTGTCCCGCGAGGTCAACTTGTAGAAAAATTCCACGAAATACTGCCTTTTAAACTCACTGGCGCACAGCAACGAGTCCTTAACGACATTCTCAACGACTTACAAAAACCTGTGCCAATGAATCGTTTGGTGCAAGGCGATGTCGGTTCGGGTAAAACGGTCGTCGCTGTGCTAGCTATCCTTGCAGCAATTCAATCTGGCTACCAAGCCGCGTTAATGGCTCCCACAGAAGTTTTGGCAGAACAACATTATCGCAAGTTAGTTAGCTGGTTTAATCTCTTGCATTTACCAGTGGAATTACTGACAGGTTCTACTAAAACTGCTAAACGAAGACAAATACATTCTCAGTTAGGAACTGGTGAATTACCTCTGTTAGTGGGAACTCATGCCTTAATTCAAGACTCTGTAAACTTCCAGCAACTAGGGTTAGTGGTGATAGATGAACAGCATCGCTTTGGAGTAGAACAACGGGCGCGTTTGCAGCAAAAAGGCGAGCAACCCCATGTGTTAACTATGACAGCTACCCCGATTCCTCGAACGTTGGCACTGACGATACATGGGGATTTGGATGTCAGCCAAATTGATGAGCTACCACCAGGACGACAAAAGATTCAGACAACAGTATTATCAGGTCAGCAACGCAACCATGCTTACGACCTGATCCGTCGAGAAATAGCCCAAGGTAGACAAGTTTATGTGGTTTTGCCATTAGTGGAAGAATCAGAAAAACTGGATTTACGATCGGCTGTTGATGAGCATCAAAAGTTACAAGAAAGTATTTTTCCCGATTTTCAGGTGGGATTACTGCACGGTCGTATGAGTTCAGCCGAAAAGGACGAATCTATTACCAAATTCCGTGATAACCAAACGCAGGTTTTGGTTTCTACTACCGTTGTCGAGGTTGGTGTAGACGTACCTAATGCTACAGTCATGCTCATTGAAAATGCAGAGCGATTTGGTTTATCGCAACTCCACCAATTGCGGGGGCGTGTCGGTCGTGGTGCGGCTCAATCTTACTGTCTGTTGATGAGCAGTTCCAGAAGTCCTGATGCTCAACAACGGTTGAAGGTGTTAGAACAATCTCAGGATGGTTTTTTCATTTCTGAGATGGATATGCGTTTTCGGGGCCCAGGGCAAGTACTGGGAACTCGTCAATCGGGAGTGCCAGATTTTACCTTAGCAAGTTTGGTTGAAGATGAAGAAGTTTTACTTTTAGCGCGGCAAGCAGCAGAAAAAATAATAGAGATGGATGTTACTCTAGAGCGCTGGTATTTGATGAAAGAAGAGTTGAAGTATCGATATGAACGGTTAATGGGTGGAGCGATTTTGACGTAATGTGACCGGATAAAATACCAATCTCATAGCTATTTAATCACAATGCTTGCTGCATTTCGGCATAGGCTTCATAAACACCATTCACGTTATACCAGTTGAGAAAGATTCGAGCAATTTCTAAAGCTAATTGCGGTTTACCTAAATTAATTAGCCATTGCAATAACGGAGCCATTGTCCGTTCATTTAGCGCCCCGTTAAGTGACAAAATTCCCCAAAGTAAGCGATGCAGCCAAGTCATTTGAATCATCATTCGCACTTCCCATGTGGGATGCTTTTGATAAAACAAAACTCCCATACGTCCGCGTTGAATTTCTTGGTCAATTAATCGGGGAATTTGCTCTAAGTTAAATGCTGGATGCCAGTGATATCCTACGGCTTCTGGACATTTAATTAGTGTCAAACCTAGTTTTTTCAGCCGCACTCCTAATTCTAAATCTTCCCAGCCATAGAGTTGAAAGCTCGTGTCAAAAAGTCCGGCTTTGTCTAACCAATGTTTTGGAATTGCTACATTTCCGGTAGCAAAAAAAGCTGCTGAAAAATCTGTGACTTTGTAGGGTTCAGCCGTTGGATTGTTGAAATTACAAGTATTGATAACTGCGCCGTAAGTGAAAAAGCGATCGCTCCCCAATTTCTCTTTCCCCTGCACTAACGCGTCAGCATGAGCTTGCAGGAAATTCTTCAGCACTACTAGATCGCTATCAATAAAGATAATTGTGTCTCCCTGCGCCTGTTCTACCCCCAAATTCCGAGCCGCAGCTGGACCAGCATGATCTTGTTGAAACCATCGCACATGGCGAAACTCTTCTTTGTGTTCTGCCAACCACTCCAATGTGCCATCAGTAGAACCATCATCCACCAAGACAATCTCGTAATCAGTAACCGAACTTGGCTGGCTTAACTCTTGCACCTCCAAGGCACGGAGGCACTTTTCTAAGATCGGTTGGCGATTATAAGTCGGTATCACAACGCTGAAAAACACGGTCTCACCCACAACATTATTTATCCATCTCCAGGATAGGACAGATGGAGCGCTGACACTGTTCCTTAGCTGATTCTGGTTAAGAAAATGTCAAAGGAAATAATTTTTATAGGTATTCCCCGACCATCTGTAATTGGTATCCGTCCGAAAAATTCTCAAATTAAGTTTATTTAACAAGGCAGAATTCAGAATGAATTCTGACTCCTGACTGCTGAATTCTGTTTGATAAATCTCCATTAATCAAGATATAACCTGATGTTAATTTTTGGTCATTAGATTATATGACAAACTTAAAATTTTTTGTCTAGTTATTTAACCTAAATAGCAAACAACATTTTGTTAATAACAGGTTACTTACTGTTCAAAATCTGTGGCATTTCACGTAAATAATTGATGGCTTTTTCTGCCATCAATCAAGATTTGCCTCTACTAAATTTTTTATGTCACAACAGAGGAGAATTTAATGTCTCAATTAAGTCGCAGACAAATTTTAGTATTTTTTGCTGGCAGTGCTGGTGCTGCTGTATTGGGAGACACAATTCTAGATGGTGTTTCTAGTATTGCAGGAGCAAATAACAGGACACTAAGCTTTACACCAGTGCGCTTACCCCATCCTTTGCCCGTTTATAAACAGCAAAAAAGTTTCTTGCCAACTGCAATTGGTCAGGGACAGGTAATCAATCCATCTGCAAATGCGAAGTTAAACAGCTACAACGTAGTTGATGATGTTGTAGTGCCACCAGAGTATGAACGTTATGTAATTATCAGCTGGGGCGATCGCGTTTTTCCTAACAAAGATGAATATTTCGGTTACAACAACGATTATACGGGTTTTATTCCTCTGGGCAGAACCAACGATATCGGCTATTTGTGGGTCAATCACGAATATGTGAGTTTTCCATTTTCCGATCTAGCACCAGAAGCTCCTGCTGATGTTAAAGGATTGCCTACCACCTTTGAATCAGTGATTGGTTGGGCTTTACCTTCCACTAGAAATATTGAATTTGACGGCGAAGCACTATATAACTTAGGTGGATCAATCGTCCGCATCTCCCGACGTAATTCCAGTAACCGTTATGCTGTGGTTAAAGCTGATGCGAGAAATCGCCGCCTTCATGGTCTTTCTGGATTGGTAATTAATAGCCAAAGGAGTGATGAATATAAAAATGTCACTTCTTGGGGAAGTCGTAGCTACCAAAAAGGCGATCAAAACTATCTCATCGCAACTGGCCCAGCTGCAACCCAAGTATTTAACCTCTCCTCCGATGGACTAGGTAACAAAATTATTGGCACTGGCTATAACTGTTCTGGCGGTACAACTCCTTGGGGAACTATTTTAAGTGCTGAAGAAAACTTTCAAGGAAGTGTAGGATCTTTTGTTGGTGTCACAGAATCAGTTAACCCTAATGGTACTCAAACAGGTTACATCGATGGCACCACTGGTAAGACCTTCGGTTTAGTTGGTGAAAAATACGGTTGGATTGTCGAAATTGATCCCGTTAATCCAAATTTCCGCCCTCGCAAACATACTTCGTTGGGTCGTTTCCGCCATGAAAACGTTGCTATCCGTGCTGAAGCTAAGAAACCATTAATCGCCTACATGGGTGATGACAGACGTGGCGGACACACCTGGAAATTTGTCAGTGCAGGTGTTATTTCTTCACCAACCAGCAAAGCCAACAGCAATTTGTGGGATAGTGGTACATTGTATGTCGCCCGCTACAATCCAAATGGTACGGGTCAATGGATACCGTTACGTTTAACTACTCCCACCAATCCCATTTCGCCATCGGTAATTTCTTCTGTGGAGTTTGCTGCTTTGGGTTCGGCTCAAAGAAATGGTCTTTTACCTCTACCAAAACGTAATGGTATTGCAGGTCAAACTACAGATGGTGGTGCCCTCGCAGTCGATCGCACCAATGAAGCTGATAGACTACCTGGTTATCAAGGTAAGAAGCTATCTGACTTCTACACTTCCCAAGGTGCTATTCTCGTTGATGCTTTCTTAGCAGCAAATTTGGCTGGCGGAACTCCCACAGCACGTCCAGAAGATATAGAAGTGCATCCGACTACCAAAGAAGTCTTCATTGCCTATACTGATGGTGCGCCGGGAAGTGACGGTTATCCAGATTCGCGCATTTTCCAGGTTGCCAAGTTGAGTACAGATGTTAACGCAACGCAGCAATCAGGGGGACTGTACAAGATTATTGAAGATAGTGCCGATGGTACAGGTCTAACCTTCCGTTGGAAGAGATTTGCTCAAGGTGGAGAAGCCGGATCAGTTTCTGGTGCTGGTTTTGCCAATGTAGATAACTTAGTGTTCGACAATAAAGCAAATGTTTGGGGTGTGACAGATATGTCTACCACCACTCACAATGGTTTTAATGTTGGTGCTGCCGGTACTGTAACTACCATCGACCACGCTGCCAGTGGTAATGTTTCTAACTTCACAGGAGTTTTCGGTAATAACTGGTTATTCTACATTCCTACTACTGGTGCTAATGCGGGAGAGGTAATACCATTTGCTCATGGGCCGGTGCGTTGTGAGATGACAGGGCCAACTTTTGTAGGAGATACGCTGATTATTTCGGTACAGCATCCCGGCGAAGATAGCCCAATTAACGATGGCACAATTCTGAGTCGTGATATTGAATTACTGGATTTGAGTGGTGTTACATTCAATCAGGCTCGGACTGTGGCTCGTGGTAGTAGTTGGCCAAGTAACATCCCAACTGCTGACGGTGGTAAAGGTCAACCTAGAAGCTTTCCTAAACCATCTGTAATTGGCATCAAACGTAAGAATCCTACTGGTAATTTTACTTAGGATTACGAATGTAGAGACGTTATTTATAATGTCTCTACATTGATTTGCAAGGTAGCGCTACTAATTCACTCCAGATAGTTTTTTCTTGCGTTTCATCCCCAACGCCATAGCACCTGCGATCGCTATACCAATAATAGTCATCGGTTCTGGTACTGGTGTACTCTTAGAGTAGCTTACTGTACCCACCTCTGTTGTAGAGAATAAGTCAGCACTCAGAATGCTATAAAATTTTGTTCCTCCTGTATTTGGCTTACCTGGATCATTCCCAATGAAAAACTGATCTTCAACCAAATAGCTCAGTCCTGACAGGTTGCCATCTGTAAAGCTGACTACAGGAGATGATGGGTAATCAAAATCATTTGCCTCTGTATATTGAGTACCCAAGTAGTTAAACGCAATAGATAATCCATTGCTAATGCCTAGGGTTTCCTCACCTATGCCGGTTAAGGTCGAATCATTATATTGAAAAGAGCCGAAATATTGACCGGGATTATCGCCCGATATTGCATTCACGGTGAAACCATAATTCACCAAGGCAGCTTGCGTCGGTTTAGCAATAGTAGCAACCGAGATAGCAACAGCAAAAGCAGCAATGCTAATATCTTTAGCTAATTTCATCAGACAATGCTCCGAAGCTAAAAAATGAATAATTCTGTAATTTCACTTAAATAAACTTTCAACCTATGTATATAGGTTAAGAAATAATAAACAAAAGATGATCGTGGTTAAATCTTCAAGTTTGTCAGCTATATATAAAATTTGTGTAAACTTATTCCATATTTACAGCAAGCTATGTTTATATTTGAAGCTGATTATCAACATTTCTTGAAAACAAAAAATATTTTCGACTAATCTCATTAAGAATATTCAGACGTTCAAAACTGGCTTAAAAATATTTATATACAAGCGATCGCTTTATAAGTAAACTTCCACGAGAGTGAACCGTAATTCTGACTCCAAACTTCTAAATCCTTCTATAGGTTGTTGCATGAATAAAATATACCTGGGTTAGTTCAGATATAATAATGACTCATTCTTTGTTGTCCTAAGTGGAGAAATTAATGGGTCGCGCCAAAAAGGTTGTCCTGGCATATTCTGGTGGAGTGGATACTTCCGTTTGCATCCCTTACCTCAAACAGGAGTGGGGTGTGGAAGAGGTGATTACCCTAGCAGCAGATTTAGGTCAGGGAGATGAATTAGAGCCAATTCGAGAAAAAGCCCTGAAATCGGGTGCAAGTGAATCACTCGTGGCGGATGTCAAAGACAGCTTCGTTAAAGATTACGCTTTTGGAGCGATTCAAGCCAACGCACTTTATGAAAATCGTTATCCTCTAGGAACTGCTCTTGCCCGCCCACTGATCGCTAAAATATTAGTAGAAACGGCTGAAAAATATGGTGCTGATGCGATCGCTCACGGTTGCACCGGCAAAGGTAACGATCAGGTTCGTTTTGATGTCTCTGTAACCGCGCTGAACCCCAACCTAAAAATCCTCGCACCAGCCAGAGAATGGGGTATGAGCCGTGAGGAAACCATCGCTTATGGTGAGAAGTTTGGTATCCCCTCACCTGTCAAAAAGTCTTCTCCCTACAGCATTGACAAAAATTTGCTCGGTCGTAGCATTGAAGCTGGTTTACTCGAAGATCCGTCATTTGAGCCACCAGAAGAAATTTATGAGATGACCAAAGCTATCTCTGACACTCCCAACGAGCCAGAGTACATCGAAATTGGTTTCCATGGTGGTATTCCCACAACCATCAACGGCATAGCTAAAAAGCCAGTTGAACTAATTGAAGAACTCAATCACCTTGTAGGAAATCACGGCGTTGGACGGATAGATATGATTGAAAACCGTCTGGTTGGCATCAAATCGCGGGAAATCTACGAATCACCCGCGATGTTAGTGCTAATCCAGGCACATAGAGATTTAGAAAGCTTGACTTTAACGGCAGATGTCACCCATTACAAGCGTGGCATTGAAGAAACTTATAGCCAAATCGTTTACAACGGTTTGTGGTATAGTCCACTCAAAGTTGCACTAGATGCCTTTATTCAAAAGACACAAGAGCGAGTCTCTGGAACTGTGCGAGTGAAGTTATTCAAGGGTAACTCCACAATAGTTGGGCGTTCGAGCGATAATTCCCTCTATACTCCTGATTTGGCAACCTACGGAGCCGATGACCAATTTGATCATAAAGCTGCTGAAGGTTTTATCTATGTTTGGGGACTACCAACTCGCATTTGGTCGCGGCAAATAAAAAGTTAGGATTCCATTCAATTTTAGATTTTGGATTGAAGGAGAAATCTAAAATCGGCAGAGTTAGGAGTTAAAATGCAAAATACAAAAGTAAAAATTCCAAAAATAACTTTTTACTTTACTCCTAACTCCTCAGCTTTACTCTTCACTACTCGCTTCTTTAACTTGGCGAGACTCTAGCCACAGGGGTACAACAATTAAGGCAGTGATGATTAGTAAAGCTGCGATCGCAAATTGACCTACCCAAGCAACCAATTGTTCTAAAGAGACAATTTTGCCAGCAAAAAAAGCTAATGTCACCATCAAACTAGCCCAAGCAACTGCTCCTAAAAAATTGTATAAAAAGAATTTTCCAAAAGGCATTTCGGCTATACCAGCTAGTGGTGCCGCAAAAACTCGCAATAATGCTAAAAAACGTCCGAAAAATACAGCTTTAGCAGAATTTTGACTAAATTGATCTTTAATAGTCAGCAACCGCACTTCAGAAATCCGAAATATGCTACCAACTTTTACCAGAAAAGGCCAACCGCTAACTCTACCAATCCAATAGCCACAAGTGCCGCCAATTACCGCACCCATAATTGCGTCACCGAGAACCAGCCAGTAATTTAGTTCATCGCTGCCAGCTAAAAACCCGCCCACAAGGGTCACGGTTTCACCAGGAAGGGGAATGCCTAAATTTTCTAGCAAAATTCCCAAAAAAATTGCCCAATACCCGTAATTATGGGCCAATTCCTGGATATTTTCTAGTGAAATCAGCTCTAAAGACATTCCGCACCGCCGTCTTTACAAATTTTTACTTTTACTATATCTTTGCTTGTTTTTGGGCGGGGTGTCAATCAAACCGCTACATTGACTTATTTGGTCATTAGTTTAATTCTGAGTAATCCATAGTTCATAGTTCTATGAAAACTATTAATTTTTGAGTATTAGCTGTATAAATCTTAGCATTTCCTACCACAAGTTAATTTTATTTAAAAATAAATAAAAAGAAATTACAAAAACTTTATATATATCTAGTTAAATTATAAAAATTTCGTAAAAGATACGGTTGATACCGAAATTATAAAGTCATTATGCCTATATTTATGAAAGTTATCACAAATTATACGACATGAATACTGAAATAATTACTTTCAATTGCAAGGCTGCAATCCCCTAAATATCTAGGGAAAACAGTCATTTTGCCGTTGAAAGAGAAGAGGTATTTATGTCATTTTTCGATTTTTAGTCAAGTGTTCAATTACCCTGTTTAATTTATGATTCTCACACAAGAACTTCAAGTTATTTTGTTTAAGCCCCAAGGAAGCATAGATTTAGAAGGCGGAAAGGCTTTGAGTGAACAGATGGCTGGAGTAGTGCCTCAAGCTCATCAACTCTGGGTTATTGACTTAGCAAAGGTTAATTTCATGGACAGTTCTGGGTTAGTCCCTTTAGTCAAAGGGTTGAAAGCTGCACGTCAGAGCGGTTGCCGTTTAGTTCTATGCAACGTGCAAACTCCTGTACGGCTAATTTTGGAACTTACCCAGCTAGATACAGTATTTGAAATTTTTCCCACTTACGAAGACATTTTTACTGGCGAAGATATTTAGTCTGGTGCTAGCAGGCTTAGATAATAAATCTACCTATAGATGGATGGTAGAGTCAATCAATATTTGCATTTTTTCACATTTCCCCAAATATTCTCACATCGTCAAAGATAACAGTCTGGTGCTAGCAGGCTGATTTTTTATATTATCTAGATAATGAAATGTTAAGGAAAACTCATGCCTTTAATCTAGGTAGTCTTAACGACATCTAAAAGCGGAAAATTACTAAAATCAGTCAAAGAAAATGCAATTCTTTGCATTCTTCCCTAGCACCATTAAATTACTCGAAGCTAATTGCTCTAAATCCGACGCAACTAACGCAAGGAAGCAAGAGGTAAGAAAGGTTAGAATATTAGCCTTTGCGTTATTTCTAACTCTATAGTGATTTTTACCTTAATGTATTACCTGGATGTCTCCAAGATGCTTTGCTATGACAATTTCTTACCTCTTAGATTCCACCATAATGGTAACTTTAGGCATTCTGGGGAGTTGAAAGATTAGTTTGTTCCGACGCTGGGCGGGGAAAATTTGGCAAATCAATTCCACTGTGACTAGCATTGCGAGTTTTCAGTGCTAAACGGTAACTCACACTTTGCAGTTCTGCTTGCAGTTTGCGATTTTCCCGTTGTAGCATTGCTACCTTTTCTCTCACTGGTGTCATCCGCTCCTCAAACTTTCGACGGTAAATTTGAGGCAACTCTTGTACTACTTGCTCTAACATCCGAGTGCGATCTGTAAGTTCTTGGACTGACTGTCGCAATTGATAAATTTCGGAGTCACGAGTTGTAATTTGCTCTTGGTAGAACGCCACCTGCTGCTCAACAGCTTGGAGTTGTTCTTGCAATGCCTGTAACTGGCTCAGATCGCGCTCAAGATCCGGCTGCTGGGGCATAAAACTAGTATTACCCTTTACTAGCCGGAAGAGTTCTTGAGATAGTTGTTGCACTAATTGATCGCGGAGTTGCAACTCTTGGCGTAGCTGCGAAACTTCCGTAGAGAGAACTTGAATATTTGGTGTATCAGATTGGCTCACAGTAGCTTACAGCTCCCATTCAGAATCTTGTCCACTCTTAGGTATAACTGCGGGAGTACTACCTTTGGCAAGTATTTGTTAATTTAGCATTCCCAATTAAGTTACGAAAAAAGAAGAAGACAAAATTTTACTGAATGGAAATTGGGAATTGAGAAAAGGACAAGGGGAAAGACTTGTTTCAAGTTCTCACTTCTTGTCCCCTGCTCCCTGCTACCTGCTCCCTAATCTTTAGACAGGTGCAGCTACTTTAGTGGGCTTTTCCTTTTCCTCTTTAGGGGGTTTTTCCTCGGCGATATCCTGCTTAATTGTCAAATAGCGAATCACTTCTTCACTCAAGCGCATAGCGCGTTCAAAAGGAGCGATCGCAGTTGCAGGCGCACTGTAGTTTAACTGGATATAGATCCCATCGCGGTGTTTTTTGATTTCATAAGCTAGACGACGCTTACCACGATTTTGAATTTGGATATCCTCAGCGCCTTGATCGCGAAGCAAATTCTGATATTTAGTAATTGCTTGCTCTGCCTGTTCGTCTCCTAGGTCGGGACGGAGGATGTACATTGTTTCGTAATTTGTAGTCATATTTTCCAGTTTCCTTATGGACAAAAAGGTTGCTGACATTAATTTATACTTGATTTAAATTTAAAATACTAGTATTAATCAACATCGGAAGCAACAAGGAACTATAATCTTACCAGTTTTCAATTTGAATCATTAGCCAAATCGCCGAAGTTTGTATATTTTGGATGTCCCTAATGAAAACTAGGTCGTAAGGCTACCTACAGAGCCTCTTACTGACCCGCAAGGGGAGTGAGGAGACGACAATATCTTTCTGTAAGGACATCTTCTATAGCAGCTTTCAGGCTCAACGCTAAATCGGTTTGCTAAAAAGCTAACTCAGAATTGCTACCCGCTCGAAGTTTCTAATCGCAGAAAAAAGGATATTCATCAAGGTTATGGCACAGCGCTACGTGCGGATTCAAAATCAAGAAGGACAGATTTACTATGGGATACTACAACTATCCCTCAATGTACAGGTGCTAGATGCTCCGCCCTGGTTACAAGGACAACCAACTGATTTAATTTTGACACCAGAAAATTATCAAATTCTGGCTCCTTGCGCTCCCTCAAAAATTGTGGCGGTGGGTAAGAATTATGCAGAACATGCTGCCGAAATGGGAACTCCAGTACCTTCTGAACCACTAATTTTTCTCAAGCCACCCACGACTATCATTCCATCTGAGAGGGAAATTAAGTATCCTCCCCAGTCACAAAGAGTTGACTACGAAGGAGAGTTAGCATTAGTGATTGGCGATTACGCTTTTGAATGTACACCAGAGGTAGCCCAAACAAAAATTTGGGGCTACACCATTGCCAATGACGTAACAGCGCGGGATTTACAAAAACTGGATGCTCAATGGACGCGAGCCAAAGGTTTTGATACTTTCTGTCCTTTGGGCCCTTGGATTGTACGAGAGTTAAATCCAGGAGCGAGATTGCAGACTTTTGTGAATGACGATATTAACCCAGTTCAATCTGCCTGTATCGATCAGATGGTATTTTCCCCTGATGTTTTAGTTTCTTACATTAGCCAGGTGATGACGCTACTACCCGGTGATTTGATACTTACAGGTACACCAGAGGGTGTAAGTCAATTACATCCAGGCGATCGCGTCCGCGTCGAAATTGAAGGTATTGGTCGCCTGGAAAACACCGTAGTGGCTCGTTAACGATTAGCGTACTTGCATGTACACTGCATCCGAAATCGCTGGGATTTCTGCATAACGCCCGCTTACAGACTGGATTACTGAATATGCAACTGCTCCCACTATGCCAATAAAAATGGTTGTGGATAGAGTTTGGATTGCAAAACCACCAACGGGAACTAGTCCCACAACATCAGTGAGGATGTTAAACAAAAAGATAATGATATCCAAAAGGATTGCTTGCATGGTGTTGAAACGAATAAAGTGACTAATTTTTTCGTTTCTGACTACTAGCAAAAATAAAGCAAAGAAAATAATCATTCCTGCATAACGCACGCCGTAGTATATTCTCAACAATGGCAGAAGCGGCAGAAACAGTAGTTGTAGCGGTGGAAAATCTGATAGTAAATATCTACCAAATACAAAAACCTCAATTAGAGGAAGCAAATAAGGCAAACAAGCAAAAATTCTATCTGAAACCGTTGTAGACCCGCGCCAAGACATTATGCGTTCTCCTGTGGTTAAATTTATATAGTTACTTGAGCTTAGGATAACGCAGTTACTTGGTCTTGCTGGTAAATTAAACTATTCTATATGGGCAACGCGAAAGCCCATCATGCACTCATACTGGTCTGGCTGCTGTTGAGTAAGTTTGCGAATGGCTTGACCACAGCGTAGTTCACCTCCACGCCAACGGGGTTGACCGCTCCTGTCAGCGAGTAAACAAGACTGGCAAACTTGCTCAGGGGCAAGGATTTGCTCGTCCATTAAAATGACTAGCATCGAATCCCTCCTGTAAATCCTTATTGTCACCTACATTTCACTCAGGTGAGGATACTTCTTTGAACCGCTTCAGCCTGGATTTCTCACTTGTGAGAAATCCAAGGGGTGTGGGAGGTGTGGGAGGTGTGGGAGGTGTGGGAGGATTGGGAAGAAGTCTTACCCCCCACACTCCCCACACTCCCCACACTCCTCTTCTCCCTCTGCCTACACTATGCGTGAGAAATCCGGGTTCAGGTAAGTTAGGTGCGTGCTACGCGATTAACTGTGGATTTGCGATGACGCTTTGCATCTGCCGGAGGCGATCGCAAATCACACTTAAGAGCCACATCCTACTTTCCTTTTTGTAGCAAAAAAGTGGATAACCACAATTCAAGAACAATTGTCAAGTGAATCTTAATTTTTATTGTATGTTGTGTTTATTGCAAATTTGACATTTCTAGTAAAAAATGATACAAAAATATTCCTATTAATTTTGATCGTAGACAGCCAACGGTGTTCATTGTATTCCTGTTAATTTAGCCGTGAAGAGTGCCAAAGTTAATATTCAGGAAACAACAAAAGCTTTACACACAAGCAACACGGCGATCCATTGAATTTTCCGGTAAAACGGAGTTAACTTGATAGCTATTTAAGGGGTACATTTACAAAATACTGGGGTAAACTTGCAAGCAAGTTAATACACAATATTACTCAGAGGCTCGTCGGTCTGGGCATCACTCACAATGGAACACTGGCAATTTCTGATACAGAAACAAGGCGCTCGCTCGTGGCATATCCTAGAATCGCCAAATTTGGAAATTTTGGAAGGGCAGTATAGAGTTTTGGCTCGTTCTAGCTTTTCGAATACAGACGTGGAAGTGCGGGTAACTCACTCTTCAACTCAGGAAATTCAACCAACGCGGCGAATTTTCAAGCGATCGCGTCGCACTAATTCAGAAGGCTTAATGGCGGTAATTCCCTTTACTTACTTTGATGCGGGAGTTTGGGAGTTGCGCTGTAACGGCGATTTGATGTCGGATTTACTCGGTAAATCTTGGCAATACAGTGTCCAAATTAAAGTATTGTCCGAGGAAGAAGAGGCAGAGCAAAGGAAAAATCTAGAGTCAAATTTACTTAATCAGGCTGATACTGTTTCTGAAAACTTGGATACTGCCCCCGAAGAACGTGCAATTACTCTAGATGAAGCGATCGCAGTTTCGGCAGAATTGCCTACCACAGTTGTTCCAGATGAAGAGAATTTGGATACTGACCCAGAAGAACCTGCAATTACTTTAGATGAAGCGATCGCAGTTTCGGCAGAATTGACTACCACAGTTGTTCCCAATGAAGAGAATTTGGATACTGCCCCAGAAGAACCTGCAATTACTTTAGATGAAGCGATCGCAGTTTCGGCAGAATTGACTACCACAGTTGTTCCCAATGAAGAGAATTTGGATACTGCCCCAGAAGAACCTGTAATTACTTTAGATGAAGCGATCGCAGTTTCGGCAGAATTGCCTACCACAGTTGTTCCAGATGAAGAGAATTTGGATACTGACCCAGAAGAACCTGCAATTACTCTAGATGAAGCGATCGCAGTTGCGGCAGAACTGGCTACCACAGTTGTTCCAGATGAAACGGGAAAAGATATAGTTATCGATGATCCTGTGAGTCCTGTATGGCTCAAAGGTGAGACGGCAGAGCAAATTTTACAAAATTTAATAGATTTAGCTTTACCCGATTCTGAACTGCTTCTGAATGATGAAGAGGTTACAGATTCGCCAGCAGCAGAACCACCCTTATTGTTAACTTTAGATCAAGATAGTTATATTGCTCGTTGGGGACAAGCTCTTACAATCAATGGGCGCATAGAACTTAGAGAGAAGATAAATCTAGAGCAGACTGAAACATTATCTCCACAAAGCTTGCAGGCGCTTGAACTAGGGATTGAACTGCGATCGCCCCTAGAGTCGGAAATCTTGACTCAGATACGGCACTTACCAGACCAGGAGTTGCCCTTCACCATCAATACCTCAATTGATATTCCTGCTGACTTTGAATCGAAGTTAATTTTGGCAGATATCAGTTTGTATGGTCGATTCACCGATGTTGATGAAATCATCAGGTTAGCTAGCCAGTCCTTCACCATTACAGCAGATGTAACAGAATTACTGGCAATAACAGCCGCAGCAAAACCTAGTACATCTTTAAATGACCCTATAGCCCCATCGGACTCGCCTGATGCTTCCACAGAGCCAGAGACCGCCGTGAGGATCGATTTAAAACTATTCAATCTGGTCAAGATTTCAAAAACAGATCAGTCCCAAATACTCAATCCATCTCCAAATACAGCCCTACCGCCGCAAATTAACCTGCAAGTTCTGCGAGAAACCACTCTGCGGAAATCTAAAAATTCAGGCAATTCGCCTCAATTGCCGAAATTGCCACCTCTTCAAATCGATGCCAACCCTCACACAGATGTTATTGCAGAATCTCCTACACAAGAGGAAGTTCTAGAAAAGGATACTACTATAGCTGCTATCAACTTGGAGCAGTTAGTTATCAAGCAACGTCGAATGTCAATACTCGATACGACTTTTCCATACTTGAGACGGGTACAAGCTTTACCAGGTGATGCAGAAGAAGAAGTAAATAATGTCCCTCCAGATACATTGGAAGTTGAAGCGGCTGAAGACTTCCCACAATTAAACGCAATTGTAGCTGAGGATGAAAATATACCGGAATTAGTGTTAGATGATGCACATTTTCAGGAAGAATCTGTTGCTGAGGTAGAAACCCAGCCAAATGCACAATTTCAGGAAGAATCTGTTGCTGAGCTAGAAACCCAGTCAAATGAACGATTTCAGGAAGAATCCGTTGCTGAGGTAAAAACCCAGCCAAATGCACAATTCATTACAACAGGCAATCTCTACTCATCTCCCTTACTGAGGAAGTGGATGCAGAGCCAAGGATACTCTTTGCCTGAATCCATCAATGAACTGGAATCTCAAAACTACGATCGCAATGTTCCAGCCCAGCAGACCCAGCTTTTTCTGAGTGCTGGAACTCCCGATGTTGATGTCGACTTGCCATTAAGCCTGGATGATGCCATAGAGACGTGGGAAGAAAGCCAAGAGTCGGTTTTTGATCTTGATAACTTTGGGGAAGATGCAGACACAGCAAATAAAGCTGATCTAGAGACAGTGGAAGATCCGGTGGTAGAAAAAGTATCTGAACCAACACTTTCAATGGCTTTGGTAAGACAACTACCGCCTCCCCCTCCTCCCATAAAAGTAAATATAGCGTCAGCTTGGTTGGCGCAAGAAATCGTTGTAGATGATACAGATAGTGAACTAGAAGCCGATGCAACGAATAATTACTTGTTAGAAGAAGATAAGCAACCATTGTTAGCTTTATCCCCTTCTCTATCCATAACTGCGGGAGCCATTGATCCTTTGCCAATTCCGCAACTGCATGTACCAGAAGGCGAACTAATTGCCGACAAGCTGATCATAGTGCGCGTAGTACTGCCTGAAGTACCTCCCCAAGTGGTTGTGAAGTTATGGGTTGAAGATTATCAAACTCGCTGGTTACTAGATGGGCCCCATTTATTGACAAATTTACTGCCTAGTGTATTGGGAGGCTTGGAAGTAATGACACAATTAAAGATTCCTTTTGGCTGTTTAGAAATTCGCATAGAAGCGATCGCACTTGATTTGACAACCCAACAAGAGAGCCATAAAGTCACAACAGTACGGACTGTAATTCCTCCAGACTTGCCAAACTTGCAGCTAGATGAACTACTGGGTATGTAACTCAGGGATGAAGGGGAATTGGGGATTGGGCAAAACAGTTCCGAGTGCTGAGTGCTGCGTAAAGAGTTAGGAGTTACGAATTCTCCCTCTGCTCCCTTGTCTCCCAAGATGGGCTGTGTTAAAAATCTTTAGAATTTTAAAAATCTGGCAGAATTTGCAGTAAGCTCATTTTGAATTGTAGTGTTATTTAGCAGGAACTTTACTATGGCAGCTTCCTTTTTGCCTTCTATCTTCGTTCCCATCATTGGTTGGGTTTTGCCAGCTATAACCTTCGCATTTCTGTTTTTATACATTGAAAGCGACGATATCAGCTGATTTAGTCATGAGTCATTAGTCATTAATCATTTGCGAAAAACAAATGACAAAGGATAAAGGACAAATGACTATTGACCAAAATTAATACCGCCTATCTCATAGAGACAGGCGGTTTTTTTAAGGTTGATTTCTCAACAAATGCTAGAAAATCCTAACTTATAGTGTTCGGTTCAAACTAACTAATGTTAAATCGAAGAACCGAGTCCGGCGTAGGCACCATAAAAGAAAATGCCCAAGACTGTAATTATACCTAAACCTGCGATCGTAGCGACGACCCACAGGGGAATTCTCCCACTTCCAGACACAGCTTCTCTCCTCCCTTAACAACAAATCAACACACGCTCAACAAACAAAAATTAAAAAGAGTAGTTCCAGTTAGTTAAAGAAGTAACTAGAAAACAGAATCCCCAGAACGAAAACTAGTAGTAGTCCCAGGTATAGCGAAGTCCGGTTTAGTTCAACCGGCTGATTATTGGGATTGGGCGATCTTTCTACCATAATTGCTCCTAACGGTGAATAAATTGCATTGCGGCGATCGCGCCTAAAAAGAATACAGTGGGTACACCTAAAGTGTGTACTGCCAGCCATCTAACGGTAAAAATTGGATAGGTAACTGGTTGATTGATGTTATTGCCGCTAGTCATGATCTCAAACTACTTTCCAATAAATTGTTCAACTTGTTTTTTAGCTTCAAAACGGTTCTTCACAATTGGCACTTCTTGCCGTGCTGGTGTGAAATACTCATTGGGGCGAGGTGTGCCAAAAGCATCATAGGCCAGCCCTGTGCTGACAAATAGCCAACCAGCAATAAACAATGCTGGGATGGTGATGCTGTGAATTACCCAGTAACGAACGCTAGTAATGATGTCCGAAAACGGACGTTCTCCAGTGGTACCTGACATTTAGATCCCTACCTTATACATAGAGTGTTATTGAGTTTATTATCCTACAAAGTTAAGAAAGAGTTACAAGTTGCAAAGTTCTTCTCAGAAATTAGGTAATGGGATTAGGGGAGAGGTTATAGGTGACAGGGGAGAGGGAATAATCTGTAACCTCTAACCTGTAACCTATTCCCTTCTTCACTCCCCACTCACTAAGCTGCTTCTTGAGAAGTTGTTTCAGGGTTTGGTAAATATTTGAGCAAAACGCCGCGATCGCCAATTATAAATCCCCGTTCTGGCTCTAAGAACACAATCTTATACAAATTAGCGGCAACTTCTTCGACCTCACGGTCTTTTTCCCAGGTTTTGCCACCGTCGCCACTGCGTAGCAAATTACCGCTACCGCCACCTACCCAAATTTCATCGGGTGTACGATATGCCAAATCCAGTAAACCCCAACTGGTGGATAACTCTGGATATTTTGCCTCTTCCCATTCTTCAGGTTTAGTTGGGTCACTAAACTGAACTTGACCTCCTCTAGCTAGCAACCACAATTGCCCATTTTCAGTAAAACCCATGTTTTCTAACCGCCGAGAATTATTGCGGTTATGAGGTACCCAAGCATCTTGCCCTGGTTCCCAAGTCGAGTAGAAACTACCCTTAGCGGAAACTGCAATATATTTACCATCAGCAGAACGTTCCAAGTTACGCACTACACCGACGGCTGATTCTACCTGGGCTTTCCAGTTTTTGCCGCCGTCTGTAGTTTTATATATGGCTCCAACATCAGTAGCCATTTCAGCTGTATTGTCTGCTAATGCCTTAACTGCGATCGGGCTACCTGGTAGCTTTTCGCTCAGGGGAATACGCGACCAAGAAGCACCTTCATCCGTAGTATGCAGCAACAGTCCAGGCTCTCCAGCAATCCAGCCTTCTTTACCTGCAAAACTTACTGAGTCAAAACGATACTTTTGCTCATCCAGTTGCAGTGTTATTGGTTTCCAGGTATTACCACCGTCATTGGTTTCCAATAGGGTGGCATTGCTACCTACTAAGTAGCCATGCTCAGGGTTATTAGTAAAAGCAATATCCAGTAGATTCGAGTCTGTTGGCACAGAAATGACTTTCCAAGGGTTGTAGCTAACAGAAGGAACTTTGCTACAACCGATGCACATGATGACTACTATTAACAAGGCAGCTATTCGTTGCCAACCTTTCACAATTGAATGCATTAGTATTTCTTAAGTTGTTTCTAAATTTCTGTAGGTGTTCTCTAAAAGGTTTACCTTATACCAGTTTCGGATTTTGGATTTTAGATTTGGAATTAAAAAACTTTCCAAAAATCCCAAAAAATCTTATCCCAATATGGTATTGAGGGTCATCGCCGCTCTACGGAACTGGTAAGACGACAGACTTATGTAATTTTAATTACACAATAACTCCCTGTTTCCCAAATAACGGCCGTCATTGTAAGCCGTAGAGACTGATAAAAAACAAAAAGCCAAGGGCCAAAGCGCCAAAAATTAAGATGTTCTTTTGGGTTGGTGTTAGGTTATTCACACCCAAACCGTAACCGAGATTTTCTTTGAAACCGGATGCAGTACCCGCAGGGCCAATGTTGGCAAAAGCAGTTTTCTTGGCACTACAAACTGGACAGCGCCAATTTATAGGCAGTTCTGCAAAGAGTATCCCTGAAGGAATATCATGCTTGTCGTCTCCCTTTTCAGGTTCGTAAACATAACCGCAGGCGCGACACTCGTAGCGGTCTAACACCGGAGTCTCAACAGCTGGTTCGCTCATGGCTAGGGCCTCGCAGAGGAGAATTCTTAAATATACGTTAAAAATTATGACATAATTGTCAGGCTTTTCTATCACTATCAAAAGCTAATTAAATACTTGAAGTGTATCTATTTCCCAGATTTCAGAAAAACCAAACAGATATAATGTAAAAGAAAGTTACGCAGTTAAGGGATTGGGCATTGGGCATTGGGCATTGGGTATGGAGCATTAGTTATTAATTCTTCTCTCCTATGCTTCCCCTGTTCCCTCATTCCTCTACTCCCCACTCCTCACTTAAAATACTCCATAAGCGGTAGATACTCATTGTGTTTGTCCTCAGCGGTTACGAGTACCTTCTAGGCTTCTTCATAATCTGTAGCCTAGTACCTGCCTTAGCGCTCTCAGCTTCCAAGCTCCTACGACCCAGTAGTTACAGCCCAGAACGTCGCACTACTTATGAATCTGGTATGGAACCCATCGGGGGAGCCTGGATTCAGTTCAACATCCGCTACTACATGTTTGCTCTAGTCTTTGTCGTCTTTGATGTGGAGACTGTTTTCTTGTATCCTTGGGCGGTAGCTTTCCACCGTTTGGGGCTATTGGCTTTTATTGAAGCGCTAGTCTTTATTGCAATTCTTGTAGTCGCTTTAGTTTACGCGTGGCGTAAAGGAGCTTTGGAATGGTCTTGAATTCTAATTTAACAACTCAGGACAAACAGCGAATCATCAACCCCATTGAGCGGACTACAATCACTCAAGACCTTTCAGAAAACGTCATTTTGACGACGGTTGATGACCTCTACGACTGGGCGCGGCTTTCTAGTCTGTGGCCGTTGCTGTTTGGTACTGCTTGCTGCTTTATTGAGTTTGCAGCTTTAATTGGTTCCCGATTTGACTTTGACCGTTTTGGACTAATTCCCCGTTCTAGCCCCCGCCAAGCCGATTTAATTATTACGGCAGGGACTATCACGATGAAAATGGCTCCTCAACTGGTACGTCTTTATGAACAAATGCCAGAGCCGAAGTATGTAATTGCGATGGGAGCTTGCACAATTACCGGCGGGATGTTCAGCGTTGATTCCCCCACAGCAGTGCGCGGAGTCGATAAACTGATTCCTGTGGATGTGTACTTGCCTGGTTGTCCTCCCCGTCCAGAAGCAATTATCGACGCAATCATTAAGCTGCGGAAGAAAATCTCCAATGAATCGATGCAAGAGCGGGATAAAATTAAGCAAACTCACCGCTACTACAGCACGACTCATAACCTGAAGCCAGTAGAGGAAATCTTAACTGGTAAGTATTTGCAGTCAGAAACTCGCTATGCACCACCGAAGGAATTGACAGAAGCGATTGGTATGCCAATACCACCTGCACTACTGACAGCAAAGGCACAAAAGGAGGAACAAACCCGTGGCTGAAGAAGAATCTAAACCAGTACCAGCAGAGAAAGAAGAGTCATTGGTACAAGCGGGTAAGGTTTCCCAGTGGTTGACGGAAAATGGCTTTGACCATGAGTTTTTAGCACCAGATAAGAATGGTGTAGAGATAATTAAGGTGCCGGCAGATTTCTTGCTTCCCACCGCTACAGCCCTTTATGCTTATGGGTTTAATTATCTCCAGTGTCAAGGTGGTATTGACCTTGGCCCAGGACAAGAATTGGTGAGTATGTATCACTTGATTAAAGTCGGTGATAATAGCGATCGCCCCGAAGAAGTTCGAGTTAAGGTATTCTTACCACGGGAAAACCCTGTAGTGCCTTCTGTGTACTGGATTTGGAAAACCGCAGATTGGCAAGAGCGCGAGTCTTACGATATGTACGGCATTATCTACGAAGGACACCCAAATCTCAAGCGGATTTTGATGCCGGAAGATTGGGTAGGTTGGCCTTTGCGGAAAGATTACATCTCGCCTGATTTCTACGAGTTGCAAGACGCTTATTAGAGATTGCTGAATAGAGACGGGATGAATCGCGTCTGTACAATATAGTTTCGGCAGTGATTAACCCCTTTCCGGTGGCGGAGAGGGGTTATGTTTTTGGTGTTTCATGTCAAGTTAGTTGACAAATTAGCTGTAATTGGAGGCAATACGGTTCGGTTAAGGTTTTTTGATGAAAATTCTAGATTGCTAAAGATGCGATAATTCATCACCAAGACGCGATGAATCGCGTCTCTTGTCTAGGGAAACGCGGAGGTTCGCAAGAGATGCTCAGTAAAATTTCTTAGTAATAGGAATCGCTATCTCCACCGTTGTATCTATATTTATGGGAAGATTTAATGTAAATATTTAAAGTAATATGTCAGAAACACCCCAAAACGACGGCATTTGGATTGTAACGGATGAAATGCCGCAAATATCGATTCCTGATGGTGCTAAAGGCGGGAGTACTAATACACGCAGTTGGGGAGACGAAACTATCAGGGAAAGCACTGGTAGCAAAGGGGTCGGAGATGCCGTTAAGGTTAGCGCTCAAACATTAGAGCAAAATATGACTCACTTTCTCAAACTCGTGGGAAGTTTGTTTAGTCAAGCTGAACAGCAAGCAAAAGTTAACTCCAAGATGCAGCTAGATGAAATCGAGCTATCGGTAGAAATTAGTGCAGATGGGGAAGTTAAATTAATTGGCAGTGGTGTCAAAGCTGGGAGTAAAGGAGCGATTAAGCTGAAGTTTAAGCGCCAAGAACCAGGGTGAGATGGCAAAAAATTGGGCGATCGCGATCGGAATTAACCAGTATGATTATCTGCAACCGCTAAACTATGCCAAGCGGGATGCACTCTTAATGCAAGAGTTTCTGGGCAATGAAGCCGGATTTGAGCGGATATTCTTCTTCTCTGATGACTCTCCTCCTGTTGACGGAAAATCTACTCGCCCAACTCGCACTAACTTGCTGCGAGTCTTGCGGCAGTTATTTGACAATCCTTTTATGGGAGCAGGGGATAATTTCTGGTTTTTCTTCAGTGGGCATGGGATAAGATACGCTGACCGTGATTATCTCATGCCCTGTGATGGCGATCCAGAGGATGTTGAAAGTACGGCAATTGCAATTAACGTTGTGACTGAACGCCTACGTCGCTGTGGTGCTGATAATGTTGTCCTCATTCTGGATGCTTGTCGTAGTCTAGGTACTCGTGCTGGCGAAGGCATTGGGCGACAAACCGCAGAAGAAGCACGTCAACAAGGAGTTATCAGCATATTTTCCTGTAGTCCAGAGGAGTATTCTTATGAAATTGAGGCTTTACAACAAGGTGCTTTTACTACTGCATTACTAGAAGGGTTAGGAATTCAAGGTAAATGCGCTACTGTTGAACGATTGGATCAGTATCTCAAGTTTCGTGTGCCTGAATTGGTTCGCCAGCATAAGAATACAAAGCAAACGCCTTATGTGATTGCTGAACCTTTGGATAAATCCCACCTAATACTTGTGCCACGATATGCAACTCAAAAAGATATCGCCACGTTGAAAAATGATGCTTACCAAGCGGAAGCCGACAGGAATTTAGATTTAGCAGAGCAATTATGGATTCGGGTATTAGCTGCGGCTTCAGGGCAAGATATGGTTGCAATCAAAGCAATTCAAAGAATTGAAAGGTTGCGGTGGGAACGTCAAGAACCATCTTCACCACAACCTCGTCCTATTATTGAAAATTCCATTAAGGGAATATCTATAGTTGAAAAAAATCCTTTAAAAACTTTTCAATTTCAAGTGGTTACGGTAAATGCAAAAGGAAATATCACCAACCGCCGTAATGAGGAAGCGAAATATTTTGAAGAAAATTTAGGCAATGGTGTCACCTTGGAAATGGTGCAGATACCAGAGGGAACCTTTATGATGGGTTCGTCGGAAGGGGAAGCAGAGAGACTTGAAAGTGAAAATCCACAGCATCAGGTAAAAGTGCCTGGGTTCTTCATGGGGAAATATGCAGTTACCCAGGCACAGTATCAAACAATTATGGGGATAAATCCTTCTAATTTCGAAGGTGAGAAAAAACCTGTAGAACAAGTTACTTGGGATGAAGCGGTAGAGTTTTGTAAAAAGTTGAGCCAGAAGACAGGAAAGACCTATCGATTACCTAGTGAAGCAGAATGGGAATATGCTTGTCGTGCGGGAACAACTACACCGTTTTATTTTGGTGAAACGATTACCACTGAGTTAGTTAACTATGATGGTAACAATCCTTACGGCTCTGCACCAAATGGCGAATATCGTAGACAAACAATAGATGTAGGAAATTTTCCGCCTAACTCTTTCGGTTTATACGATATGCCTGGTAATGTATGGGAATGGTGTTTAGATATATATAATACTGATTACCAGGATGCCCCAAAAGATGGTACTGCGTGGTTAACTGGTAAACATAATGACATAAAGCCTCTGCGTGGCGGTAGTTGGTTCACCGATGCTTGGCATTGCCGTTCTGCCGATCGCAGTTGGGGCGCGCGCGCGGATCGTGACGACGTTGTTGGTTTTCGCGTGGTGGCGGTGGCTGTGGCGTGAGTACTTCCCAAAGTCAGAGTTGATAAGTGGGAATTTATCGAGCGTACATCAGGGAGTCCAGGCCTGAACCAGCGAGGAAGGCGACAACCTCCGAATAAGCTTGGTAGGTTGCAAAACCGAACAGTTGTTCGACTCAACTAATTTTGCGACTTTTAAAAGAAACTTCTAAAATTTAGCTCATTTTTAATTGTTCTAATTTTTGTCTAATCAAAATTTCCACTTCTTCAATCTCAGCATTCGATTTTGGGATGTCAAAAGTCTCTGGAGATGCTTCGGATGTAAAGCGGTCAACAAAAGCACGAAACGCTGCTTTGTTGTCGGGGTGAGCAATGACGAAGGCTCTTAACTCGGTTTTGCTCATGCTGCTAAATTCTGGCTCAATCACAAGAACCTCCAAAAACCATTGCGATAGATTTCTATCTCTATGTTATCTCCTGCCAAAATAAACACATTACCTGTTTGTTCATCGAGGCGGATAATGTAAATAGGAGTGAATGTATTGGTCAAAGATTGACATAGTATGACACACCTGATGCCTTGTTCAGCAGTTGGCAAGATTTGTATACCTCATAACCGCATAGCTTGGAAGCAGAATAGTAGGTAAGGGGAAAATATCAAATCATCTATAGCAATCCTAAATGAGTTGTGAAAATCAAGAGACTCAGATCCCCGACTTTTCAAAGAAGTCGGGGATCTTATTGTTCACGACTGATTTAAGACTGTTTGTTTTACTACTGGGCGTGGTTTCTTGCGGTCTGACCTGCGCGTTCCACCAGCCATCCCATATTCATCACTATTTTTACCATAGCGAGATGCAACATTCAACAGCATTTGCTCAGAATAAGTATTCAACTCTCGTTCTGCTTCTATTAATGCATTGTGTGTCTTATCTACTATTATTTGTGCTTGATTATAAGCGGCTAGCTTTTCTCGTAATTCAATTACTTTAGTGTTGTAAGTAGCAATTGAAAACCCATTACTAAAGTCTAACTGAGGCTCAATTGTCTGCATTCCTTCAATCCGTCGTTCAGCTTTAGTCAGTGAGATGGAGTTTCGTTTCCGTTGCATATAGTTTTCCTATTTGGATTTATTTATAAATAACCCTAACTTTATACACTGAGTTATTTATATATCATTAAGATACGCAACAAGCAGATGCACCAGCTACAGTGAAGTTACAGAATTATAAAAGCATTGGATGGCATTAGCCAATTAGATAGATGCGGGTATATTTGCTGAAATTTGTTGAGAAAAGCTGGTTTTGATGTCGCAAATGCAGGTTTTGATGTCGCAAAAGCTAGTTTTGATGTCACAAAAGCTGGTTTTGATGTCGCAAAAGCTGGTTTTAATGTCACAAAAGCTAGTTTTGATGTCACAAAAGCTGGTTTTAATGTCACAAAAGCTGGTTTTGAAGTTACAAAAGCTGGTTTGATGAAAGTTATTCAAATAATTCCATAACGCTTAATTCTTAGTGGTGCAGAAAAGTCCTGAAGGCTTGATATATGGGGAATTTTACTAAGACAAGGGTGACAGAGAGGGGGAAGACATGGGATGCTCAAGTTTCCACACAAAAACTACTCCATGTCAGTCCCCCATCTTTATCGTCAACTGCAAGTTCAACTAAGTCAATGGATTTGTCCCCAAGATCAACGACATCTGCAAGTCTTTTGTGAGAATGTCGCCGCCATTTTGCAAGCTCAAAGCGCCTGTCTGAGCCACTGGTTGCCCTATCTGAGTCATAGGGAGTGCAAAGCTCGCAGCCACATGGAGCGCTTAAACTACTTTGTCCATAATCCCAAAATCACTGCCGAAACCTTCTATTTTCCTATGTTGCAGCAGTTCTTGAACTCCTGGGAGGGCATGGCGATGACACTAACACTTGATACCAGTATGTTATGGGATCAATATTGCTTAATTGAGATCTGTTTAGTTTGGGGTGGACGCTCTATTCCACTTGGTCAAACGGTATTGGAGCATGGCAGTGCCACCGTGGGCTTTGAGGACTACTGCCCCGTGTTAGAAACGACGTTAAGGCTGCTGCTTAGGCAGAATGTCATGTGACGTTGTTAGCGGATCGAGGATTTGAACATGGTGCGTTGATCCGGTGGTTACGGGAGCATCAATGGTCGTGGTCTATTCGGGCGAAATCGGACTTGAACATTACCCTCTCCAATGGTCAAACGGCTGCGGTTGCAAACTTGCTTCCCCAAGAGGGCGAAGCTTATCTGTTTCGAAAAGTCAAAGTTTTGCAGGACATTGAGTGTCATCTCGCCACCGCTCATTTAGCTCTGGCAAGTGAGGCTTGGGCTGTCCTCTCCGATGTGCCGCCGTCCTTGCAGACTTTTGAGGTTTATGGTCAGCGATTTGGCGGCATTGAGCCACATTTTAAGGATTATAAGTCCGCCGCTTTTGAACTCATCCGCTCCCACTTGCGCGACCCTCAAGCGCTGAATAGTCCCCCATCTGCCACTGCTTCACTTAAAAAACGAACGCAGATAGAGCAACAAATTGAGTTCTCCCGTGTCACTGTGTTCTCAACTTGAGACTTCGGAAAGTTTTCTGCACCACTAAGCGCTTAATTAGCTAATTACCCCCCTTAATCCCCCCTTGTAAAGGGGGGAAACAAGAAATCCAGTTCCCTCCCCTTTACAAGGGGAGGGTTAGGGTGAGGTAAAACCGCACAGCGTAAGCGTAAATTAAGCAACTATTTCAAATCATTTAAAAGCTTATCTTTTAAGCTTTTTGACTTTTGATTTCCGCCTAGCTGTACTAGGTATATTTGCAAAAGAGAGATACCCGCCTAGTAAACCAATAGTAACAACAGATACTCATCGCATCAGCTAAAGGGGCATGAGACGAAGTACACTAAAAATTTATTTTTATAACTGAAAATTTTATTTTATTTATATGTTAAGTACCTTTCAGGATGTTATTTGTATAATCTATCATTCAGTTTAAATTATCGAATGTATCATCTATCATTCAGTCTTATTGATTATTGACCTCTGTTACTCATTGATAGGTTGAAATTTGGGAATTAGGGTATCTCTTTTTAAGACATAACATACTACTCACCTAGTAGTTATTTATTAACGGAATTAGAGAAATTATGTAGGCATACTCTATCCTAGACATTGCCTGAACTTGTGCTTCAAAAATCATGAGCCATTATATGAATAGTTAGCACGTTTACGGCACTATCCAATGTCTGAAGACTTATTAAACTCCTTTCAAGAAGCATACAGCAATCTCGAACTGTTTCCGTTGATGGAACGGAACGAAATGGAAAGATTTAGAGTCGAATATGGTGATGATTTGATTGCAGACCTGAACCAATTAGTGGAAGATAGTCCTAATGGAGATGGCAAAATTGTCTTTACAGGACATCGAGGATGTGGTAAGTCTACTTTGTTAGCTGAATTTAGCAGACAAATTCAAGATAAATATTTTGTAGTTCTCTTTTCTATTGCTGACAAAATTGAAATGTCGGCTGTTAATCATATTAATATACTGTTTGCGATCGCAGTTAATTTAATGACAGAGGCAGAAGCCCGCAAAGTTGATATTCCGCAATCTACTAAAGAAGCTCTTTATAAGTGGTTTGCTACCCGCACTCGCACTGAAGAATCAAATTTGCAAGCAGAAGTTAGTATAGGTTTTGACCTCCTAAAATTGATTAGCTCTAAATTAAAAGCTGATGCTAGCGTTCGGGATGAAATTAAGCAAGAATTTGAACGCAAGTTATCAGATTTGGTCGCCAGAATTAATGAAATAGCTGCTTTAATTCAAGCTGCAACTAAACAAAATGTTTTGGTAATTATTGATGATTTAGATAAGCTTGACTTAGGCAGAGTTAACGAAATTTATCGAGATAACATTAAAGCTCTGTGTCAACCTAACTTTCAAATTATTTACACCATCCCCATTGCAGTCCTTAGAGAAACATTTATCAGCACAATAATTGCCACTGAAACCAACGATCAAGTTGTGGCAATGCCTGTCTTAAAAATATTTGATAAAGGTAAAAATCGCTTCCCTAATGCTCTACCTCGCCCGGAAGCAACAAAGATTCTCGGTGAAGTTTTACAAAAGCGGATTCCTAGTGAATTAATTGCGGCAGAAACGGCTGAAAAAATCGTAATTTACAGTGGTGGTGTATTGCGAGAGTTAATTCGGATTTCTAAGGAATGTTGCCGCATTTGTTTGCGGATGATCCGGCGAAATCCCTCAGCCAAAGTTATTATTGATGATAAAATTCTTCTTCAAGCAATCAATAAAATTCGCAATGATTTTTCTATTCGCTTAGGAAAAACTGATATCGATATTTTGCAGAGTGTTTATGAACAATTTATGCCCAATGATCCCAAACAAGCAGAGTTTTTGGATTTACTACATGGGCTGTATGTTCTAGAATATCGTACTGATGAAACTTGGTACGATGTTCATCCAATTATTATCGAAAGCTTGAAAAGACAGGGAGCTATTAATGTTGAATGAAGAATTATTAGATGATGAAGGAGAAAATCAAGATGCGTATGATGATTTAATTGTTTCTATTGAAGCTCAAAAACGGGGATTAAATTTACTGATTGCAGTTTGCGATGATGCTAGCTTTCGTGATGAGATTATTGCTCAATATGAAGCCGAACTACAACCCGCCTTCCGTCCATATCGAGTAACTTTAGCACGTCAGGAACCAAGCCTCAAAGCTGCTCTTAACCAACTGGTACAACAAGAAGAATATCTTCGTCAGCAAAACCTGGCAGTGATTACTGTCACGGGTGCTGAACAATTGTATTTTCTCAGGTTGGGAAATGAGCAATCGGAACAGGAGAAATTTTTTGGTTACTTACAGTGGACTAGGGAAGGATTGCGCGAATTTCCATTTGCGATCGTGCTTTGGGTAACTAACCAAATTTTAGTTAACCTAATTAAAAAAGCGCCTGATTTTTGGAGTTGGCGTAATGGTGTATTTCGGTTTGAATCTCAAAAGACAAATGCTATTCCTGGTAAAGAATTAGAAAATATCCGCTTTGTTTTTAGAGACACAGAATTAGCTAGTACAGATACTAATGAAACTAATCGCTTTTTCTTACCAATTCAAGATTTACAAAGGTTAATCGAGAAAATAGAACAAGAACGGGGAACTAAAGACCCCACCTTGGCTACTTTATACTCAAGATTGGGCGATATTTACTACAGCAGATTAGATCGGGGTGAATCTCAAAATTATCAAGGAGAACAGGAATTAGCAATTAAATATTGGCGACAGGCGAGTGAGTTACAAAATGAATTAGGTTTGCAGATAGATTTAGCTAATAGCCTCAACAATTTAGCAGGAATATATCGTGCAACAGGACAGTACAGCGAAGCCGAACCCTTATATAAACAAGCTTTAGAACTGAGAAAACGCCTGCTAGGAGACAATCATCCTTCTTTTGCTACTAGCCTGAATAATTTGGCGGGACTTTACAAATCTACTGGACAATATGCTAAAGCGGAACTCCTATATCAACAAGCTTTGGAACTGAGGAAACGTCTGTGGGGAGAAAACCATGCGGATGTCGCCGTCAGTCTGAACAATTTGGCATTACTATATGATGAGCAAGGACGTTATGACGAAGCAGAACCTTTGTATCTGCAATCATTAGAACTTGAAAAACGTTTGGTTGGTGAAAATCATCTTTCTTTCGCTCTTATACTGAATAATTTAGCCCTACTTTATTATCATCAAGGACGTTACAGTGAAGCTGAACCGTTGTCACAACAAGCAATAGAATTAGATAAGCGATTTTTGGGAGAAGAGAATCCTGATGTTGCAACAGATTTGCACAATTTAGGATTGATATACCGCGCTCAAGGACGCTACGATCAAGCGGAATCTTTGTTTTTAGAATCCTTGGAACTGAAGCAGCGTCTATTGCAAAAGGCGCATCCACTGTTAGCAGATACTATCTATGCTCTTGGTTATATGTACAGGGAGCAAGGACGCTACAATGAAGCGGAATCTTTATGTATAAAAGCCTTAGAACTTGATAAGCACCTATTGGGAGAAAATCATCCCAATGTTGCCGAAAGTCTCAATAATTTGGCAGAAATTTATCGTGCAACTGGACGTTATGCTGAGGCAGAACCGCTTTATTTGCAAGCTTTAGATATTTGTGAGCGAGTTTGGGGTGTAAATCATCACCGTAGTGTCTCTATTCGTCAAAATCTAGAAAAACTTGCTACAGCAATGGAGAATAATGGAGAGTGTGATGTCTTGTCTACGACACGCTGCGCGAACGACAACCCCTTTGGGGAACCCATTGCATAGAGCTTTATTGCAGATTCAGATATCAGTGAATTTCATACTGCACTAGGACAATATCTAAATTACTGCCAAGCTATTGAAGAACAAGAAGTAGACAGAGCGCTTTACCTAGCAGTTCCTATTGAAACATATCAAGACTTTTTTCAACTTTCTTTTGTCCAACGCGCTCTTCATCGTTACCAAGTTAAGTTGATAGTTTACGACCCAAGATGTGAGGAAATTCGACTATGGATAAAATAGAACGCTATCGACAACTTATCAAACAAGTATTAAGCGAACATCAACAAATAGCATCTAATACCGATACAGTAAATTCACAATTAATTTTAGACAATGAAAATGACCATTATCAACTAGCTTATGTTGGCTGGCAAGGAGATAAGCGGGTGTTTGGCCCGGTCATGCATTTTGATATTCAAAATGAGAAAATATGGATTCAGTATAATGGTACAGAAGAGTCTGTTGCTGAACGATTGGTTGAGTTAGGTGTACCCCGTTCTGATATTGTGATTGGGTTTCATTCTCCTTTTAAACGCCAATTTACTTCTTATGCTGTCGAGTGAATGTGAATATTTTCAACTCAGAGCTTCTATAAGAAACCCGACTTCTTTAATAAGTCGGGTTTCTTGGGAAAGGGGGCTTAATTGTCATCCAAATCTACTAGTCAACACTGACGAAACCAGCTTGCTCAATTGCTCTTTGTCCCTGGTCAGTTAATAAAAGTTTGGTGTATGCATCCCCAATTTGTTGTTCCCGACCTTTATTCTGTTTAATAATCACAAACAAATTAGCAATTATGGGATAGCTACCATTTTTGATAGCTTCAGTATTTAGCTGATTGCGCTGACGCGGACATTGCTCAGGCGACACCATCGGTTCCCGATAGGGGGGAATTAATTGACCAGCAGTCTGACCCAATGGCAAAGCCTTCACACTACATTGAGGCACTACCGAACGGGCAGAACCGTAATACACACCACCAGGGATTTTACTGAGTTGGCGCACTGCTTCTGTAGTAGAGTAGACATATTGCACATTGGAGCCAAGTATTTGCCCTTTCAAGTCGCTATTGCTAGGAAATATTACTGTATCTGCGTCCTCTGGTCGTTGAGATAAAGGTGTGATGGGTAGGTTTGGCCCACCTACTTGATTCCAGTTAGTAATTTTCCCCAAATAAATCTGCTGCAATTGGTCAACAGTTAAACCTGACACTTTCAGGGATGGGTTGACTACCACTGCTATTCCATCCATACCTATCTGACGTTGCTCAAGGGTGAAGCCTCGCGCTTTTGCCATAGCTTGTTCTTCATCTGTAAGGGGACGAGAAGACTGAGCAAAATCTAGTTTTCCATCAAGTAACATCCGAATGCCTGAGCTAGAACCAGGGCTAGCATTAACAGGGTCTACATAACGTAATTGTAGTTCCGGGCGATCGCTCTGGATCTGAGAATCTACCAATTGCCGAATAGATGCCCAAGCTGTACTTCCTCCGTAGTTAAATGAGGCAGTGGGAACATCTGCAACTGTCTGAAAACTGGATGCGGTATTAGAGACGGTCTTAAAATTTTGATTAGAAGAAGAGTTAACGCTGTTACGGGACAATAAATTCGGCTTTAGTAACCACCAAAGCAGCCCACCAATAACCATAAGTGTCAGCACTTTACCAATAATCAAACCTCTAAGAAAGAGGGAGATTTCGCTGTTAATTAAAGCTTTTTTTTGATTTGTATTGTCCATATTTTTAAATTTTGTTTATTATATTGATCTTACAGGAATCTCTAAGTAATTATCCTAGAATAATTTTTAGAATATTTAGATTTAAATTAAATACGTAATAGCTAGTTAATAGGTATTTTTATGATTGCTGCTAGATTATTAACTTTTTCTAATGTATGGACTCATATTTGAATTTTGTGAAGCTAGACCTATCGCGCTTGCTCTGCGCGCACCACACAAATAAATCTGGCTACACCACGCTGCACGAACAGAAATTAAAGTGGAATGCTATCATGAGATTCAATTTGATTTTTAGTAGTTTTTGCAACGCTGCAATTGTTTTTACAGACTCCTTTTTTAGCTGCTGATTTGGCTATTAGGCTATTCACATTGGCATTAGTAAATCGTTGCTCAACAAATTTTTCTATAAAATTATTTAATTGAGTAGGTTGGTTTGGAGACGATGCACCTGTATTAATAAATGTATAGATTAAAATTAATACTATAAAACTAGTGGTAGCGCCAAGTCCTATTCCTAGAAGCAAAAGAAAGTTTCTATAATTTAGCAAATAAGTATCATCAGCATTTTGGTTGATGCCAGCAGATTCTGATGACTGTGGCAACATTAGAGCAGAATTAAGTGCTTGTAAAGCTTCTGCGGCAGACTGATAACGTTGGTTGTAGCGATCGCGAACCATTGTATCTAAAATATTTGCAAGAGCATCACTTACCTGTACCTGATCGCGCCAGAGAACTTCTCCAGTATTAGGATCTTCTTTTATTTGCTCAGGAATTAAACCTGTCAAAGCTTGAATGCCTATCATCCCGACTGCGTAGATATCGCTGCAAAGTTTTGGCTTTCCTTTAGCCTGTTCGCTTGGCATATAACCAGGAGTTCCAACAGCAATTGTTAAACCTGCTCCCAAAGCACCAATTTTCTTAATACTCCCAAAGTCAATTAGCACAATTTTTTGATCGGAGTGCCGCCGCATTAAATTTTGGGGCTTAATATCGCGATGAATAATGTTATTTTGGTGAACGAATGCCAATACTTCCAGGATGTCTTTTAATAAACTTAAGACTGCACTCTCGCTCAGACGCTGACCTGATACAATTTCTTGGGTTAACGCATGACCATCAATAAATTCTTGGACTAAATAGAAATCTCCATCTTCATCAAAATGGGCAAACAGTCTAGGAATTTGATCGTGGTCGTTGCCTAGCTGGTATAAAACTTCCGCTTCTCGATCAAATAACTTTTTAGCGATGGGTAGAACAGCAGGATTAGAATCTTTTGGTTGGAAATGTTTTACCACACAATGGGGTTGTCCTGGTAAATCTAGGTCTACGGCTAAGTATGTATCACCAGAGCCTCCGCTTCCTAAGTGTTTGATAATTTCAAACCGATTACGAAGTGTTTTTCTGGGGAGAGAATATTGATCCCTGTTACCTCTAGCACCTGCTAACAAGTAAGTATTACCAGAACCTCCGCTTTCCAGCAGTTTGACAGTCTCAAAGCGACTCCGAAGTTTTTTTCTAACTAGAGGGTTCTGGCTCATGTGGCGTATACTACTTGTCAATTTACTGACCATTCAGAGCTTGGGTGAGGTATGAATACCTGCCGCTAGATTTGTTACTATTTGAGGAAGTTAGCTTTTCAGGCAAACCATACTTTGGAGCATTTTCATGGTTAGCTCCTTAACTTGGTTAATTTGATACCTTTACAGATATCTTAATATAAATATAAAATTTATTTTTGGAATAATTCAATAATTTTATCACTTAAGTAAATTTAATACTAGCCTCCAGTATTTATAACTGTAGACAGAAGACAACATTCAGTAGTTAGAAGATTTATTTAAAAAACATCCGACTTTTCCGACTTTTCCCACCTTTTAGTTTCGTCTATAGTAATCCGCTATGATTTTTGTTCGCGCAGCGTGGCGTAGCCCTACTTACTTGGATGAGTAGGCAATAGGAAAGAAGGCTTTTTGAGTTGTACGAAGTTCTCTTCAAAAATAAAATATGAGTACTATATATCACTTGCAATAAGTCAGTTACATTTAAAAAAGTAATAGTGTGAGTAGTTTAAGCTTGTTTTAGTATATTTTCTATAAACTTTGCTAAGTGAAAAATAAAATATTAATTAAAAAAGCCCCCTATTGGGGGCCTATTAAGTTGTTTGCGTGGAGTAAACAACTAAATAATTAATACTCACAGGAGATAGAGTAATCCGAACAAAATAATCCAAATCACGTCAACGAAGTGCCAGTAGATTTCGGCTGCTTCAATACCAAAGTGCTTTTCGTCACTATAGTGACCCGGAAGGCGCGATCGCCACAACACAGCAACAATAGCCAAAACGCCAATGGTAACGTGCAATCCGTGGAAACCAGTCAAAACATAAAATGCACTAGCAAATAAATTGGTAGTTAAACCAAATTCTAAATGGGTATATTCATATACTTGACCCACTAAGAAAGTAGCGCCCATCACGGCGGTAATTGCTAACCAGATTCGCGCACCTCGCGTATCGTTCTTTTTGATAGCAGTGTCAGCATTGTGCATGACAAAACTACTAGAAATTAGATTGATGGTGTTGACTCCAGGTAACAATAATTCTAATTCTGGAGTACCTGCTGGCGGCCACACAGGTAAGGTAGCACGGAAAGCTAAGTAGGCTCCGAACAGACCCATAAAAATCATCCCTTCAGCAATCAGGAAGACATATAGCCCAAACAGACGATGGTCTGGATGTTCTTCGTGATGGCCAACGGACGCTTCCACCGCGTGGTGATGATTAAGTTCGGTTTTAGCTGGGTCAATGATTTGACTTTGCATGAATTTTGATGAGTGGGGAGTGGGGAATGGGGAATGGGGAATGGGGAGCAGAGGAGAAGAAATTCCTAGTCCCCAGTCCACAGTCGCAAGTTTATTTGCGGTCTTCGGGATTGGCAGCAACGGCTGGATCGGGTTCTGCTCTTAATACTGAGTTTGGCCCACCAGACAAGATTGGATTGGGATCGTATAAGGGTACATCTTCATTAGCCCTTTCCAAACCGTAGTCGTAGGGGCCTGTAGCCAGCACTGGGGTTTGATCAAAATTTTCGATCGCAGGTGGTGAAGTTGTCATCCATTCTAAGGTAAGTGCCCTCCAAGGATTATTAGCAGCTTTCTCACCGTACAACCAACTCCAAACCGCATTGATGATGAAGGGGAATGTCGAAATTGCCAGTATGTAAGAACCATACGTACAAATTTCGTTCAATGTGGTGAATTTGGGATCGTATTGGGCAATGCGGCGATTCATGCCCATTAAACCCAGTTTGTGCATAGGTAAGAAGGTCATGTTTAGACCGACAATAGTCAAGGCAAAATGAACCTTACCCCAAAATTCGTTGATCATCCGTCCCGTCATTTTTGGGAACCAGTGGTAAATGGCGGCAAAAATCCCTAGCACGCTACCACCAAATAGCACATAGTGCAAGTGGGCTACCACAAAATAGGTGTCGTGAACGTGAATGTCAAAGGGCACTGATGCCAACATCACGCCACTGATCCCACCGATTACAAAAGTGCCGACAAAGCCGATAGCGAACAACATCGCACTGTTAAGCTGGATTTTTCCACCCCACATGGTTGCTAACCAGCTAAATATTTTAATCCCCGTGGGTACAGCGATGATCATGGTGGTGATCATAAAGAACATCCGTAACCAACCGGGGATACCACTGGTAAACATGTGGTGCGCCCAGACGATTAGCCCCAAAAAGCTGATTGCTAGAGATGAATAAGCGATCGCTTTATAGCCAAAAATCGGCTTGCGGGAATGCACGGGGATAATTTCTGAAATTGCTCCAAAGAAGGGCAAAATCATGATGTAAACGGCTGGGTGGGAGTAAAACCAGAACATGTGCTGGTATACAACCGGGTCGCCACCGCCAGTTGGGTTAAAAAATGTTGTCCCGGCAATTAAGTCAAAAGAAAGCAGAATCAGACCGGCTGCAAGAACTGGGGTGGATACTAAAACTAGCGCCGAAGTTGCAAACATTGCCCAGCAGAACAAGGGCATTTTGTGTATGTCCATGCTGGGGATACGCATTTTTAGCAATGTCACCAGGAAATTTATCGACCCCAAAATTGAGGACGTACCCAGCAGCAGGACACTCATAATCCAAATGCCTTGCCCCACTTGTCCTGTTACCAAACTCAGGGGAGGGTAGGAAGTCCAACCCGCATCCGGTGCATCGCCTACCGCTAAACTGGCGATCAGCAATATACCCGCAGGGGGGATCATCCAAAAGGCAACAGCATTCAGCCGAGGAAATGCCATATCTTTTGCCCCAATCATCAGGGGAATTAGATAGTTAGCAAACCCTGCCCCGGTTGGCACGATCCACAAGAAAATCATGATCGTGGCGTGCAGCGTAAACAGACTGTTGTAGACTTCTGGGGTAACAAAATCTACCTCTGGGGTTCGTAGTTCAGTACGAACCAAGTCAGCCATTACGCCGCCAATGCAGTAGAAAATAAACGAAGTGACTAGGTATTGAATCCCAATCACCTTATGGTCGGTTTGAAAGCCAAAGAAGTCTTGCCATTTTCTGATCCCTGGTTCCTCAAGAAGGGCAGGGATATTGGCAGTTTCTTGCAACTGAGCTTGTGTCATAGTCATTAGTCATTAGTCATTAGTCATTGGTCATTAGTCACTGGATTTTGACTAAATAACATATTGACTAATGGTGAACTTGATGAAGGATTTCTGGCTTAATTCCCATTTCCTTGGTGTAAGGAGCAAGAAAATCATTTGGGGATAAATTCGCTGGGTTAACAGCAACGGCTTGATTTAGTGTTTCTTTGCTGGCAACTAGCTGTTCTTGCATCCATTTGGCAAATGCTTCTTCTGACTCAACAACTACTGGCGCTCTCATTGCACCGTGGTAGGGGCCACAAAGTTCGGCACAGATTAGGACATAATCTCCTGCTGTTTTGGGGGTGAAGCGAATCTCGCTTTGTCTACCAGGGATCGCATCTTGTTTCAGGCGGAACTCTGGCACCCAGAAAGCATGGATGACATCGTTGGCTGTCATATTGATTTCCACTTCTCGCCCGATGGGAACGTGCATTTCACCTGTAGTTATACCAGTTTCAGGATAGGTGAAAATCCAGGCATATTGTAGACCTGTGACGTTGACCTGTAATTGTGCTGGTTTGCCTGCTTTATCAGGACTTCCCCCAATTGTTGGAGCAACACTACCGACACCTGGGGCATTCCGCAGTTGGGGAATTTGGTCAGCATTGCGGACTTCTGCGGTAGCTGGGTCTTGCATTGCCTCATCAGATTTTTCTTGATTGAGGTTAGGTTCGGTGCTGGGAGGAGTATCGCTTAAAGTTGCGGCCATCGCACTTCCAGGCATTGCCATAGACTCCTGATTCATCGGCGCTTGATGGATGGCATGGGGATCAAAGCCACCGATTTCGTTGTAGACATCAAAGCTGTAAACAGAAATACCGATAACGATAATTGCTGGGATCGCCGTCCAGAGAATTTCTAGAGGTATATTGCCCTCAACTGGTGGGCCGTCTTCATTGTCACCTGCACGCCGACGGTATTTAAATGCGGAGTAAATCAAAATACCTTCAACTAACAGGAATATACCTGTAGAAACGATCATCATCGCGTTGAACAGACCATCCACCAAGACGGCTTCATCCGTGGCTGCTGCTGGCAACAGACCGTGATTTTGACCGTACCAAAGGCTGGCTAGCGTTAGCACGATGCCAATGAGTAATGTCCAGATTGAACTTGGAATCTTCACGGCTTACTTAATTGAATTTACTACGTTATCTTAAAGCTGCCCACTTACTAAGGTAGTCTAGGCTGGAAGGCATAGAGTCCAAAGGTCTGAAATTTTTATTAATTTTTTTAACTATTTTACTAATGTTGGGTACAAGGTGACTATCAGGAGGCAGAAGGCAGGATAGCGAAGCGTTAGCGAGTCCGCGAGCGTCGGCAGGGGGCAGGAGGTAGAGGGGAGGAGTAACCCAGATGCATTTAAAAGCATGGGTATTGAACCACTGGGTTTTATACTCAAAACTGAAGTTTTCATTCATAATTATTTCCTTCTGCCTCCTACCCCCTAACTTCTGCCTTCTCCTAAAATCAGTGGGAAAATTTAAGGAAAAATTTAGAATGTTTAAATTAATTGTGATTAATCAATTTTTCACATCTTGAAAAATACCTAAAGCTTCAGACAGAACCTTCCTAGAGTGATTCAAAGTATAAGTGAGTGCTAATCTATAAACCCTTAGCCTATACGCTAGGGTGAAGATGGGACACTAAAAGAAAATTGAAAATTTTAAGAGAGCCACCAAGAGCGGGCAGAAGGTATCATTCATGAGCGAATTTGTCCTACAACAACAAAATGAAGCGGCAGTTGAGCAGCAAAAGCCCAAGGAAATGATTCGGCGCTTGGTGTGGAAAATGTGCATAGCCACCTTAATTTTGATGGCAATAGGCAGTGCCACCCGCGTGATGAATGCTGGACTTGCTTGCCCAGACTGGCCCTTATGCTATGGCGAACTTGTGCCAGCCAAGCAAATGAATCTCCAGGTGTTCCTAGAGTGGTTTCACAGATTGGATGCAGCTTTAATTGGTTTAAGCGCGATCGCACTTTTTGGTTTGTCCTGGTGGCATCGTCGTTTATTACCCAGATGGCTGCCTTGGGCATCCACATTCGCCCTATTTTTAATCGTCTTCCAAGGCATCTTGGGAGGACTCACCGTTACCGAACTGTTGCGGTTTGATATTGTTACTGCTCATTTAGGAACGGCGCTGTTATTTTTTTGCACCCTTTTGATTATCGGCACGGCACTCACTCCCTATCAGGGGACTGGAACCGTTGGGAAATTGCCTTGGGTAGGTTTAACTGCTGCTATTCTGGTTTACCTGCAAAGTCTGCTAGGTGCTTTGGTAGGCTCTCGCTGGGCGCTACACCAATGCTTCGGTGGTTCTCAACTTTGTACTGTAATGTACAGCCATATTGCTGGTTTGGTGCCGCCAACAGTGACAACCTTGGCAATGGTATTTATCTGTTGGCGTACACCAGCACTACATCCAGCCTTGCGGCGACTGGCAAATATAGCTGGTGGTTTGTTGACCTTACAAATTTTGTTGGGATTCGCCACTTTCAAATTACATCTCCAAGTCGAGCCTCTCACCGTCTCTCACCAAGCTATAGGAGCAGCTTTGTTAGGTACTTTGGTGGCTTTCACAGTTCTCGCACAGCGTGACTCAGTTAGTGCTGATTCACGTGTCCTGAGTGTTGAGTAGGGAATAGGGCATTGGGAATGGGGCATTGGGCATTGGGCATTGGTTCTTCTCCCTAATCTCCCCTGCTCCCTGCTCCCCACTCCCCACTCAACGATGAAGGACGCAACGGCGAGTATTGCGACCCAACTAGGGACAGGAAATCTGTGTTTTTATTTGCCTGAAAGAGCCAGCTTGAGCGTGGGCTGCATATAAGTTGTTGAAAAATAAGGAACCAGAGCCAAAATGATTGAGACTAATGTCTCTCGCCACCACGAAACATTTTTCCAGGTAGTTCAAAGTTATTACCAGCTAACAAAGCCTCGGATTATTCCGTTGCTTTTGATTACGACGGCTGGGAGTATGTGGATTGCTGCTAAGGGAGAAGTAGACCCATTGCTGTTGCTAGTAACTCTCACTGGTGGCACTTTGGCTGCTGCAAGCGCCCAGACGATTAACTGTATCTACGATCGCGATATTGATTATGATATGGAGCGGACGCGCCATCGTCCGATGCCTTCCGGTAAGGTGCAACCGCGCGATGCTCTAATTTTTGCGATCGCACTGGCGACGATTTCCTTTACACTTTTGGCAGTATTTGCCAACCTGTTAGCCGCCTTGCTAGCCTTCTCTGGCATCGTCTTTTATATTTTGGTCTATACCCACTGGCTAAAACGCCACACCACCCAAAATATTGTTGTTGGTGGCGCGGCTGGGGCAATTCCGGCGTTAGTGGGTTGGGCTGCTGTCACGGGCACATTAAGCTGGTCAGCATGGTTAATTTTTGGCATCGTCTTTCTGTGGACACCACCCCATTTCTGGGCTTTAGCTCTGATGATTCGGGACGATTACGCAAAGGTGGGGATACCAATGCTACCTGTGATTGAAGGTGATACGGCAACAGTGCGGCAAATCTGGTATTACACCCTGCTTACCGTAGTTGCAACCGTGTTATTAGTTTATCCCTTGGGCGCAAGTGGAATTCTTTATGCCGCGATCGCTGTAAGTCTGGGAGGATTATTTATCCACAAGTCTTGGCGGTTGTTGCAAAATCCAGAGGATCGCGCTGTAGCTAAAGAGTTGTTTCTCTTTTCCATCTCCTACATGATGCTGTTGTGTCTGGGGATGGTAGTTGATAGTCTTCCCGTTACCCATAATCTAATTAGTGCGGTGATTAATCATCTGCATTTTATTGGATAGGGGATGGAAAATTTAGCGATCGCGTTTGGTAAAGGGGCGCGATCGCATTTCAGAAGATTTAAGACCTTCTTATGAAAATTAGTTACGTAAACGAACTCTTTGGCGCACATGAAGATACATATTCCGCAATAATAAGCAATCCTGATTTCCGCGTAAGTTTTGATAAGCTTCTTCGGGTTCAGGTTGTAAATCATCATCCCAATCACTTAAATTTGGGTTCATAAAAGTTTTGCTACAGCTTCCTTAAATTCTGGAATTTCTTGAATCAATGGATGAATATCAAACCAACGTTGCATCTCTCCATCATCATCCAAATAGCGGTATTCTAAAAGACATCGGTTATACAACAAACTCCAATACAAGTCATCATTAATAATGCGCTTTGAAAGTGATACTTCCGCTAACAAACTCCATTGATGATTTTCCACAGCGCGGCGATAAGTATCTCTGGCTTGAGTAATTGCTCGTCGCACCGCCTTTTCTGAAATAGGTAACTCTTCAGTGCGCCCAATGGCATCTTGAGTTAACAATAGCAAATTCCTCACATGACCTCCACTCATCAAACAAAGTCTGTCTAAGGTTTGGGAACTATCAAAAATTTCCTTCTCTAGTGATAGTTCGGGGGCAATTTGCCGCACTCGCTTGTTAATTACTTCTTTAACTTTCTTGAGTCCTGGCTGATAAACTTCGCCCTTGAGAGTGTTTACCATAATCATCGGCAAAATTTGGGGGTCGCCGTAGATATCTCTGAGGTCTGTTGCCCTGGTAGAATAAACCATTGAAATGGGGACAGTGTAAATCAAATGGCAATCTAAAGCTTGGAGTTGTTCGCTGCGGTCTAAAAAAACTTCCTCATAGTTGGTGCGTTCTCCGTCTTTGACTAACACCATCCGGTCTAAGTTATCGACAATTACTGCCAGTTTATTGTAGCCATTAGGTAAGTTCTGTTTTGCATCCACCAGGAATTCATTTAACACCTGAATTAAAGTGACAGTGTAAATATCAACTTTTTGGCGAATATTCTGGCGTAATTCAGGAACAGCCCTTAAATTTGCGGTCAATTTGGCGAATTGAGTTAGCTGGGTTTCTACTCCCAGACTCTCAAATTCTATAGGAGTCTGCGCCAAATCTTTCAAATCTTCCCAACGACCTTTCAACCACTCAAGTATAGGGCGAGGGCTGGCAATTTCTTTTAAATCTTTGAGCAAATGGCGGGTACAGGCGAGGAGTATATCTGTATATTGGGCATCTTCAAAAACGATATCCTCTTCATCAGCCGCAAAATACACAACATAAAATTCCCGATTTTCTAAATATTTCTTTAACCTAAGTAATTCTGTAGACTTCCCCGCACCCCGATGACCAGAATACAATTGACAAGTATTTGTATTTGCCAATCGCATCCGATTTCCCAACTCTTGTTCAATATCCGCATCTCCGCGCACATCCTGACAATCTACATATTTTGGATCGCCTGCGGGTAAGGGTTCAAAGGGGTTAAAAGCACTATAGAGTTTTACGAGTAAATTAGGGTCGAATGTGCGATCGCTTTTTTCAGAAGGGGATTGTTTATTTGTTTCTCTTGTTTGCGCCAAGATTGGACTAGGAATCGGCAGGTTTACTCCAGCAACACGTATTTGAGGCTCTTGATTTGCTAGTAAACTTGTCATCTCGGCTATTGCACGTTCTTGGTTCCCACGGACAAATTTTGCCATCCCGCGAGCATAAATTAGTAGCGGCTGGAATTCTACTAATGGCTCTGCAAAAGTTTCCACCAGCGATGCCATACGAATCCACTCTGCCTTTTCCTCTAACTTCAACCTTGCAAGAACTGATGCTAAATCTCTCGCTGCCTCACTTGGTCGCGTATAGGCTAACGCTGTCCACTTCTGAGCCTGAGCAAAATCACGAATATCCGGGTCGTAGCTCTCAAGTTGCTGCCGCACATAGGTAAGTAAAAAATCAGATAATTCATTAATCCGCTTTTCACCAAAACGAGGATTCTCTCTCAACTTTCTCAACAGGTCATTTCGCACTGCTGTATCCATCTCATAGAGTTCATGTCCCACCTCATTGCAAAGGCTAGAAAGTAGTAAATCAGCCACAGCCATCCAAGGGATACTTAGTACTTCACGATTAATATCTCGTTGAAAATTCGCCCACAGGCGGTAGAGTAAATCTGGGGTGAGGGCTAACGGAAAAGCAGCATGGTAAGCCAGATAGAGGTGCGCTTCCCCGAAGCGTTGACCAAAAGACTCAATTCGACGACTAGTGACTTCTGCTTTCATGCTTTCTACCCTTAAAATACTCCCAGTTAGATTTATTACAGCCCGTACCTTAATTGTGTATTGATTCCCCGACCACGCAAAACATCGATCGCACCATCAAAACCCTGTCGGCTAACTTCAAACATCGGCACTAAACAGGCTATTTCTCCCGATGTTGTGCCAAACCAGCGCTCTGTTGCCATTGGATTCAGCCATGCAATATAACGCGATCGCTGTTTCAACTGGTCTAAAAATTTTTGGGTTAACTCTAGCCGTTCCAGACTAAAACCGCCCCGTGCTGCTCCCCCATCACTAAAAATTAATACAGCAGAACGCTCTGGGCGCAACTGAGCTAGAAAATCTGTGACAGCTTCGGCTTTTTGGCGCGTCTGGTCATGGTAAAGATACTTAGTTGGGCAATTGTGAAAGTAGTAAATACTAGCTTTTCCTAAGCGTCCGCCTCGTAATGCTGTCTGGGCTAATCGCTGGGATAGTGCGTGAAAGGGAACCATCGATCCCTTATGATCAATCAGCAACAGCAGTTCAGTTCTATTCACCCGACTGGGCATCAGTACAGGCTCTAGCAAAACCCCCTGCCGTACCACTTGCTCAATAGTTGCCTCTATGTCTAACTCTGTGTGCAAGCCTTGGCGTACCATTCGGCGTAAATGCCGCCAGCTTTGTTTCATCTGCCGCCGCGTCACTGGAAAATACTCATCGGTTTCGGTAAAGCGATTAACAGTAATTTCCTCATTTTTTTGAGTAGTAATCTGTACTGCTTCAGCCACTTGCATCTCATCCTGTACTTCCATCAATTCCGATGAAACGGGTACAGTGGCAGGTGTTGTATTGGGTGACTCAGGCGAATAATTATCGTCACTTTCTACCGCTTCTTGCATTCTGGAAGACGTTTTCTCTTCTTCCTTCCTGACAAAAGGTTTTACAGGATAAGGTTCTGTTATTACCTGTTGAAAATGATAGTTGAACAGGTGTTCTTCATCCTGGGATTTTACCCACAAGGTACGGCACATTTCTGCTAACGCTTCTTGATCAGTCGTGCCAAAGCCTTTCTGTAAAGCTGTCAAAACAAGACGGTATTCATCGATACCCAAGGGCAAACCTGCCTCGCGCAGTTGTGTAAAAAGCTCAAGCAGTGGTAGTTCTTCGTGGTGAGCTTTTATCTTCATGCTTCTGGTTGCGATCGCATCTGTTCACCATAACGGCGATAATCATCCCAACTCTTTAGTAACACCCCAGGATACAGAAGTTCTGTTTTTAACTTGTTGAGAATTTGATCATCTTGATGATGACTAAGAATCCGCACCCAATCCATCAGTTCGCTGGTACTGACCTTTTTGCCTGCTTCGCCCTTGTCCCGCCGCATCTCTTCGCGCAGTTCTAAAAAGCGGTCAATAATTGCGTCCACTAATTCCAACGGTGAAACCGAAAACCGAGTTTTAACAATCTCGATTAACTGCTGACGTTCAGGGAATTTGACATAGTGAAATAGACAACGACGTAAGAAGGCATCAGGCAAGTCTTTCTCATCATTACTAGTTATAAAAACAATTGGTGTTGCCTTTGCCTGGATTTTCTTGAGCAGACTGTTTTGTTTTACTTCCGTGACTTCAAACCTTTGCTCATCAAGCTCTAACAGCAGATCGTTAGGAAAGTCAATGTCAGCTTTATCTATTTCATCAATCAAAACTACAGTTGGCTGCTCGTTGCGAAAGGCACGTCCTAACGGGCCCCACTCTACGTAGGCATCAGCATTTTTTGCTTTGACTGCGGCTTCTTCATCTATTTTGGAGGCAGCAAGTTGAGCATCCCGCAATCTGCCAACGGCATCATAAGTATAAAGACCATCCCGCGCTCGACTAGTAGATTTGATGTACCAAGCTTCATAAGGTAAACCCAACTCATAAGCCACAGCACGAGCCAATTTTGTTTTGCCGCATCCTGGTTCTCCCTTCAATAGTAAGGGGCGTTCGAGAGCGATCGCTAAATTCACAGCCTCTACCAATTTCTCACTAGGCAGGTAGGGATACAAGATTTGCCCCGTCTCAGGGTCTTGTTCTCCTGGCTGGGGTTGAACCTCACCTATGTATTTCAGCCGCTTGCCGTCTAAAGTTCTAACCACCGGGTTTCTTCCTCCTGCCAGTTACAGCCACACAAACCAAAAATTTCAGCAAACACACGCTCTGGAATGCCTTCACTCTTCTCTAGAATCACCTGAACTGTATAGTCAATTTTTTTAGTCATCTGGATTGGTAGAACATCAATTGCATTTTCCATCCAGTTAACCAAGACTTCCTCAGATAAGGGATCAATCATCGGTAGCCTAATGGGAATATGGGGTTTCCATACCAGATCGAGCTGATCTGCAAACTCAAGATTCCAAGTGTTGACACAACCATCTTGGTCAAGCAAAAACATCAGTAGAAAAAATTCGTTGCTTGAGCAAATTGTCTGTGGGGTTGAATTTACCAGGGGCAACCAAAAATCACGGATTAATGCGTACAGATAGGTTTCATCGATGCAATCGAGATCGTGAAAAACTAGGATGATGTGTTGAGTTTTCAATTGAGCTACTACATTCCTGGCAATCTCCTCATGGGATGAAAAATCTTGTACTCCAATCCGACGACCCAACTCTCTCCATAGGGCTGCAATATCAGTCCTAAGTGCCCGGCGTGAGAGATAAAATGTGATTGGGGGAGTCACCGTACTTTCAGGAATTTTCTGTAACAAACGCTTTAGTAACCAGATTTGACCATATTCTGGTGAACCATGAACTAAGAAAGCTCCTATACGTTTTTCTGTAATAAATTCTCTGAATAACTGTACCTGTGCAATGTAGTTGAGGCGAAACAGTTCACTGTGTATTGGCTCACTCTTGCAAGACCTCTCAATAATCTGAATCTGCTTCAGGAGGCGATCGCGTTCTTTCTCAACCCGCTCAATTTCCTTGTCAAGCTGAAAAGCTACTAAAGTCCCTGCTTGGATAGCGGAATCAATCCGCAAGCGACTTATCTTTTCGCTGAGGAGATCGTATTGTTGTTGAAGTTCTTCCCGTCTTTGCTGTAAGTGCCTAATTAAGGACATCAGTGAGTTTTAATACCCAACTATTGAGATATTACTATTTTTATTGCAGGCTATTTTCTAGCTGCTCAATCCGTTGAGTAAGTTGTGTTCTTTCAGCTTCAGCATTTTCAATCTGCTTTTCTAACTGAAACTTGACGACAGTGCCGGATTCTATCACTAAATCCAACCGTAGGCGGCTCAATTTCTGACTTAATAAATCATACTGTTGCTGGAGGCTTTCGATTTCCTGTAAAATTCGCTGCCTTTGCCCCAGATTTAAACTAGTTGACTGTGCATTTGGTACTCCACCTGATTTGTTCGAGTCTATCTGCTGTACCTCTAAGAGCGGAGACACTGAGTTTTGTTTGGTGTACAGAACTGGAGTCAAATGTTCTGCAATGCCTTGCAATCTAATTTCGACACAACCGAACTTGTAAGCTTGATCTATCGTCCGCCTTGCTGCCAATGCTTTGTAAAAACCAACAGCAAAAGCGATCGCGGCTTGATCTCCAATTTCTTTATTCATGCCAATGACAAAAGAAATATGTTGTGCGATCGCTTTTGCTTGAGCTTCGGAATAGCACGCATTCAACACCACACAATTTATTTGATCGGCTACTAGTTCAAATAACGCCGCTAGAGCATCGGGTTGTACAGGTTGGTACTTTCCCAGTAAATCTTCAAAACAAAGCTCACCTGTACTGGTTCCATGTCCAGAAAAATGCACAATCTGCGGCTCAACATCGAATATTGCTTGGCTAATATCTCCCGGACGTACAGATTCACGCGAGTCTAGAATAAATCTGTCTCGCTCTTTTGCTAGTTGCAGTTTTTCATGAATATCACGCAACTCTTGCCCCAAGCGTAATCGTGTAGCATTACTGGGATCTGCTGCCAGAAACAGAATTTTGATTTGACCATTACTGCTCATTTAGATGATCAACCCAGAGTATGATTTTTGACTAAGTTCATTTTCACATAAGTAAAGACCATAATTGTTGCACCTTTACCGCTGTTCTTGTTAAAAACATAAAAATCTTGCATTTAAATTGAGAACTACTCAGAAAACAATCGAATCATTAATCTAGTTCCCAGGAGATAAACAATTTGTTATTAGAGTTAAAGGGATTTGAACAACTGGAATTAGAACAGTAAAGCATATTTGGGAATAAGCAGATGGTGTCTATTAAGTTTTCCCATTTTCTGTTTACTAGGTTTCACGAGTCTTTATATTTTTGAGCAGATTTACTTCTCGTGGCGGCTACAGTCTCAAGTTACTTTTGCTAGCTTATTGATATAGAGTTTATCGCTCCCCAGTAAGCGCCTGGAAGCAAAAGGATTAATATGGCTCATTTAAATCAGCGTCGTCCCCAAAATGTCAACGGCGATTTTTATGTAGATACTACCTGTATTGATTGTGATACCTGTCGCTGGATGACTCCTGAAGTGTTTTCTCGTGTTGATGAACAGTCGGCGGTTTATCATCAACCAACGAATGAAGCAGAAAGATTAGCAGCCCTGGAAGCACTTTTAGCTTGTCCTACTAGTTCTATTGGGACTGTTGAGAAACCAAAAGATATCAAAGATGCTCAACAAAAATTTCCAATATTAGTGGCGGAAAATGTTTACCACTGCGGCTATCATTCTGAAAAATCTTATGGTGCTGCTAGCTATTTAATTCAACTTCCAGAAGGTAACATTTTGGTGGATTCTCCCCGTTTTACGCCGCCTTTAGTCAAGCGTTTAGAAGAACTGGGGCCGATTCGTTATATGTACCTAACTCATAAGGATGATGTGGCAGATCATCAAAAGTTTGCGGAGCATTTTCAGTGCGATCGCATCCTCCACGTTGATGATATTACTGCGGATACTCGCAATGTGGAAATACAGCTAACTGGTTCTGAACCATCTACCTTGACACCAGATTTATTAATTATCCCAGTTCCCGGTCACACCAAAGGACAAACAGTCCTACTCTACAAAAATAAGTTCCTATTCACTGGCGACCATCTCGCTTGGTCAGAAAACTTCCATCAACTGGCTGCATTCCACGATTTCTGCTGGTATTCTTGGTCAGAACAGACTAAATCAATGCGTAACTTGGCTAATTACTCTTTTGAATGGGTACTACCAGGTCATGGACGAAGGTTTCATGCTGATAGGGAAACCATGCGCCAGCAGATGCACAAGTGTATTGAGTTCATGGAATCTTTGGATTGACATTACAGCTATTTTGCAGGTAGACAGACCACGCGGTAGGGGCGCAAGGCCTTGCGCCCCTGTTGATACGGTATACACAAAAGTCTTCTAAAGCTGCCCTACATCTTGACCTGCAATGCTAATGCATCAACCTGCAATGCCAATGTATCGACCTCTAATGCCAATGCATCGACCTGCAATGCTAATGCATCAACCTGCAATGCTAATGTATCAACCTGCAATGCCAATGCATCGACCTCTAATGCCAATGCAACACCAAAGCTTTCTAGAAGAGAGATTTAGACAGAGGTCAGACTCTATTGCATACAAACCAGAAGCGCTATAACCTGGGTTTTAGAACCCTTTTAAGCAAACACGGATTATGAAAAAGCTGATCAACAAGCCGGAAGACTTTGTGCGGGAAAGTCTAGAAGGTATGGCGGCGGCTCATTCCGATTTAATTAAAGTAAACTATGATCCCACTATTGTTTATCGAGCCGATGCGCCGATACAGGGTAAAGTAGCAATTATTTCTGGTGGTGGCAGTGGACATGAACCAATGCACGCTGGCTTTGTGGGCAAAGGAATGCTTGATGCAGCTTGTCCTGGCGAAGTTTTCACTTCACCTACTCCTGACCAAATGCTAGAAGCCGCAAAGCTTTTAGATGGAGGCTCTGGTATCCTTTACATCGTCAAAAACTACAGTGGCGATGTGATGAACTTTGAAATGGCAACAGAGTTAGCCCGTAGTGAAGGCATTCGATCGCTAAATATTTTGATTGATGATGATGTAGCAGTGAAAGATAGCCTCTATACCCAAGGACGGCGGGGTGTGGGAACAACAATATTGGCGGAAAAAATTTGTGGCGCGGCGGCTGAGGCTGGGTATGATTTGCCACAAATAGCAAATTTATGTCGCCGAGTAAATTTGAATGGGCGGAGTATGGGTATTGCTCTAACATCTTGTACAGTCCCCGCCAATGGAACGCCGACATTTGAATTGAGCGATCGCGAAATCGAATTAGGTATCGGTATCCACGGTGAGCCAGGAATAGAACGTACAGTTATCAAAGCAGCAGATGAGATTACCGAAGTTCTAACGCGATCGCTCCTTGAGGATGCACCATACAGCCGCAAACTGCGCGAGTGGGATGAAGACAAAGGAGAATGGGTAGATGTAGAGCTAACAAGTCTACCATTTGCCAAAGGCGATCGGTTATTAGCTTTCGTCAATAGTATGGGTGGAACTCCGGTTTCCGAACTATATATTGTTTACCGCAAACTCGCCCAAATCTGCGAACAGCAAGGATTGCAAATTGTGCGAAACTTAATCGGCCCTTACATCACATCTCTAGAGATGCAAGGTTGCTCCATTACCTTGCTGAAATTAGATGACGAGATGATCCGATTATGGGATGCACCAGTCAAAACACCAAGTTGGCACTGGGGAATTTCATAATTACGAATTACGTTAGCGAAGCGGGGCGTAGCCCATTACGAATTATGTTGAGTCAGGCGCAGATATTACAATGGTTGCAGGCTTATGCAACCGAGATAGAGCAGAATAAAGCATATTTGACAGAATTAGATGCTGCGATCGGAGATGCTGACCACGGTATCAATATGGATCGCGGTTTTAAAAAGGTAAGTACTCAGTTACTAACTCTTAGAGACAAGGACATCAGCAACATTCTCAAAGCTGTAAGTATGACCTTGATTTCTTCCATTGGCGGTGCTAGTGGCCCTCTTTATGGAACCTGGTTTTTACGAGCTAGTACAGCAGTAGTAGATAAGCAAGAATTAACAGAACAAGATGTGTTAGGGCTATTACAGGCAGGTTTAGACGGCGTGCTGCAACGTGGCAAAGCGCAACTAGGAGACAAAACAATGGTGGATGTGCTATCTCCGGCTGTAGTCGCTTTTGGGCAAGCTGTAGGAGAAAGTAAGGGAACGCTGGAAGCGATGCAACAGGCTGTAGCAACAGCCCAAAAGGGGTTACAAGAAACTATACCTATGCAGGCCAAAAAGGGACGGGCTAGCTATCTGGGGGAAAGAAGTATCGGACATCAAGATCCAGGAGGGACTTCTGCTTATTTAATGTTGAAAAGTTTGTTAGAGGTGCTGGAAAGTGGCCAAACAACTGACCATTGAAAATTAACAATCGGCGCAATAACTATTGCCAGAAATCAGTGACATCGTATCCTAGTTCCGCTAATATCTGCCGGAGCAGGGGTAAACTGAGTCCTATTACATTGCTGTGACAGCCTTCAATTTTTTCAACAAAGAAACTACCAAAACCTTCAATGGCAAAGGCTCCAGCACACTTGAGTGGTTCACCTGTGGCAACATAAGCAAGAATTGCGCGATCGCTCATTTGAGCAAAGTAAACTCTTGTAACTTGAGACTTGACTATAATGCGGTTTTGCTCAAGGTCAATTAAAGCGTGACCTGTATACAAGTCGCCAAAGCTACCTTGCATTATCTGCCAACGAGCGATCGCTTCAGAAGTGTCTGCTGGTTTGCCGTAAATTTCACCATTCATGGACAAAACTGAATCACAACCCATAATCAAAGCTGATTCAAACTGCGGGGCTACAGTTTCCGCCTTATATTGGGCAAGAGTTTTGACCAATTCTGCTGGTTCACTTAATTGGATTTGCGACTCGTCAAAGTCACTAGCTCGAACTATTGGTTCAATACCAACAGTTTGCAGCAAGCGGCGACGAGCCGGGGAAGCTGAGGCAAGTACAAAGGGTGGAATTTTCATGAGATTTATAAAAAACTTGTTAATTGGGTATGGGGCATGGGGGATTGGTGATTAAATTTCTTCTCTATCCCCCATTCCCTATTCCCTATTCCCTATTTCCCAATTAATAGACAGTAAATGAATTTACAACCTCATCAATCATTCCTTTAACTCTCTGCCAGCGTTTTTCAGGAATTGAGGCGTTGAGGGTAAAAAGTTTGCCACGGCTAACAGCTACGCTGGCGATGTTATGCCGTTGCTGTTTATTGGGAAGTTTAACCTCATACTCTAAAAGGTAGTACGTTTTACCGTCTACTTCTCGCTCTGCGGCATTGACTAATTCAGCCGAACGACCAGAGTCAGGAGGCGCAAGAGCAGCTTTTCCCAACTTATATCCTACTTCTGTTGGGGTTCCCAATTCTGATAAAGTTTTGCCTTCTGGAACTGGGCTAATCACAACCGAAACGTTTTCAGACACCTCAATCAAATCGTGGAAAACCACATCTGGCCCGTTGGCAACTTTAACTTGCAGCCAGCCGTTAGGATATGAAAACTGATAGCCATCACTAGTGTCTACAAAGCTTTTAAGTCCAGCCGCAGCCGCTATATCAGAATTACTCAGGCTGAAACTCAACACCAATAGCAAAATTAATACAATTCTTTTCCACATTTATACGAGTTCCTTTGGGCTGGGGAGAACACCAGGCTTGCATCATTTATCGTTTTTATTCTCCCACCAAGCGGGACGCTTCGGATGATGCGTTTCGGGGTTGCTTAAGCGATCGTCTGTTTTTGGAAAGACTGTTTCTTTACATATCCCTGATTTCATCAAATACCCGAATAGTAAGTTATTGCGCTGTCTTAAGCTAACTAAAAGTGAGCGTAAATCTTTGACAACTTTTACTAAATCTAAGTAAGTTGGCACAATAAAACCAAACTATGTAAAGAGAAATGAACTAGGCTAAAATCCTTATACCTATTGCCTATTGCCTGTTGTCTATTGCCTTATCTCAACGACAATTATTTACGCTCACTTACTTAAGTTAGCTAGTGAAATGATTAAGTTGCGCGATCAATTTTTTGCACTTCTTCTTCAGATAGTTTCACATTGATAGCTTGTGCTGAGTCTTCAATGCTAGAAACCTTGCTAGCACCAGGAATTGGCAAAATAGCGGGCGATTTGGAGCGTAACCACGCTAGAACGATACTATATACCGACACGCCTTTTTCTTTCGCTAACTTAGCGATCGCCGGAATATCTTGTAAATCCTGATGGCGACGTTTACCACCAAAGGGACTCCAAGGCAAAAATGTCAATTCTTGTTGTTCGCAATACTTCAACACGCCGTCCTTTTCTGGCTGTCGTTGCCAAGGGCTGTATTGATTCTGCACAGAGACAATATCTACTACATCTTGCGCCCGCTTAATTTGTTCAACCGAAAAGTTAGAAACTCCCACAAACCTAATCAAACCTGCCTCCACTGCTTCTTTCACTGGCGCAAGGGATTCTTCAATGGTGTACTTACTATCGGGAGAATGGTATTGCCAAACATCGATGGGTTTAGCACCACCTAACGCCTCAAAACTGACTCGAATTGTTTCGCGCAAATGTTCTGGGTTGCCGTTGCTTGTCCAGTTGCCATCGGGACGCATCAAACCGCCCTTAGTTGCCACAATTACTTGGCTAACATCGCCTTTGTAACTAGTAAGCGCCTTATTAATTAGTCGCTCGTTGTGGTGTTTTTCTGACTCATCTTTGCAGTAAGAGTCGGCAGTGTCAATAAATGTAATACCCAAATCCAAAGCCCGATGAATAACTTCGATTGATTGCGATTCAGGAGGGCGATTAGAGATTGACATGGGCATACCACCCAAACCGATCGCACTCACAAATACACCAGTTTTTCCTAGCTGTTTGGTTTCCATGCTTCTAGCTATAGCTTTCTGACCCAATTATCCCAGCTAGTCAAAGCTTTTTGAGCGATTTATCATAAATCCTCCCTAGTACTTAGATTTAGTGATAAGTGAATGGGCTACTAAGGGAATACTCTACTCAGTGGTTAAGTATTCTATACACAAGCACCGATGAAAATTATCGAGGAAACCCGTACCAGATTGCAGCTAAAGCATCAACCACTCAGATATTGGTTCATCGGGTGGTGCATTTTTACTGTTTGTTTAAGCTTCTTGATTTACTGCTTATTTTTTGAGTCTGCTTCAGTGAGTCTCAATTGCGATCGCCTCTCGCCAAGCAAAATTAATTGTGAATTGAGACGGTTTAATTTGCTGGGAAGGATGGAGAAACTCAGAATGTTTGATCCCAGTGAAGCATACATTCTCACAAAGACTGGCAGCAAAGGGTCGAAAAGCTATCAGGTTATAATTGTGACTCCATTTAAAGATTTTCCTCTTTTATCCCATCTTAGCTATGAACAAAATCAAGAATTTACCTTGAAAACCAATGATTTTATCAACTCTAGTAAAACTTCTCTATTAGTACAGCAAAATCAGCGAAATTATCTATTTTTCTTAAGTTTATCTATATTAATTATCATGGCGGTCGCTGCTTTTTTTGCAACATCACCTGTAACTACCTGCACCTTCTATAAGAGTATCGATAAGGTCTTTATCGAACGCAAAAGTCTTCGTGGCAATCAAGTTATTGAACATCCACTAGAAAATATTCTGCGTTTTGACATCCAAGAAAAGCAATATAAATACTCTAAGCTTTATCGGTCTGTAATTGTGCTGAAATCTTTCAAAGAAATCCCAATCAATCCACAATACACTGATGAAAGAAGCGTTAGATATACAGTTTCTAGGATACTCTCATTTCTAAAAATTTAACAAAAACTATCCCCACTACTTACCACTGTGGCCATAAACTGAAGTCAGAGATTGCTGACTTAACTAGGAAGCTGGGGATATTGTCTATCAAAAATGATTTAGGATTTGCTATATAGACACGAAAGGCTTAGATTAAGGAAGTTTGAGTCACTTTCAACTGAAATTTCACATCCAGCATTCTCCATTAGTACCATTCTGACTCAACTAAAAATACTCACTTTGTCAGTTTGTCTATTTAGACTATGTTTGGTACATAAAATAAGAAGCCTACATGATTGGCTGTTATTCTACACTTGACATAAAGCATTGTGAGTGCTAAAAGACGACTGCCAGAAACTATTGCCCATGTCAGAATCACCCGCCAATCTTGGCAACACGGCTTCCTTGAGGGTGAAGTGAGTGCAGGTGAGTTTGAGTGGCATTTCCAGTGGCATTTTCGCCGGGGAGAACTTGCCGTCAAGCCTTCCCAAGGCCGCGCTTTAATCAAAGAACCCCTTGGTCGATTTTTGGAGCAACAAGATTATCAGCTAGAGCCTGGAGGAGATTATGCTTTTACTATTCGGGCGGAACTTTAAAAGTTAGGAGTTAGGAGAGACGCGACGAGCCGCTACAACGGGGGGAAACCCACAACGCGCTGGCCCATTAATCGCGTCTGTACAGGAGTTAAGGATGTCATTCCTCACTCTTGACTGCTAAGTGTTGATTCTGTGAGGCGGTTTAAGTATCTTTCGATTAAGAGAATGGCAACAATGTCATCTATCGGTCTTGGAGGCTGTCGCAGACCTGGTGGCAATAGCTTTGTTAGCCCTTTGGGTGGGAACATTTGCCAATAGCGATCGCGTGCTTCTAAGGTTGTATATCGCTCATCCACTAAAATAATACTCAGAGGTTCTGTCAATTCCTGATATAATTTTTGTCTCCACTGCTTGGCTGTAGTTTGGTCGCCCATGACCATCAAGGAGATCGGAAACTTTTGACGCAGTGTTTCAATGGTAGCGATCGCCTCTTTTGCTAGCACAACCTGATGATAATACAATTGCCGATCCAGTCCCATCACCGCTAAACCACACTTATCTCGACCTGGATCAAACCCCAATATGACTGGTTGCGTTGGCGAAAATTCGCGTAAAGTCATAAGAAATTAAAAATAAAAATTAAGAATTAGAAATCAATAAATGCAATCACAGCAACTATTTTGACTGCTGTTGAATATGTTTAAATCTTACTAATAACAGTGTGCAAATAATGTTTTAAGTACTAAAAATAATTTTTCCGTTGACTATTGCTACTAATTTTACTCTCAATGGCCCGGCTGTATAAGTGTCCTCTGCTGCGATCGCTTTGATTTCTAAGGGTTGATTATACTGTCTTAATTGGGCAACAAAGCGCAAGAAAGTCCCCTCTACTTGCACATCCTCGACAATTCCGGCATTACGAGCGCGAAATTGGGAAGCAGAAATTAGTATTTCCAAGCGCTGCTGTAACTGATAGGATGTCATGGTTTTGGAATCGGCACTAGTTGTAGCTAGGACTGCGCCTCCCGAAAAAACCAATTGATTTCGCGCTGTATCGGCGAAAAACTCTATCTGCTTTTCTCCCCTGACGTAATTACCAGCCGAGAAAATTCGCACCACATATTCTTGACCATCGCTAATCTGCTTGCTCAATTGGTCAATTCTATCCTGAGTCACGCGCAGTAGCTCTACATTGGCAGGATTTGCCCCAGGCTCACTTAATTCGAGGTTGGCGTTGCGATTGGCTTCTTGTAAAAGTTGTACCACTGCCCGACGAGCCGCAGCAGGTTGGGTAACACGAATTACAGCAGCAGACAAAACTTGACCGCGAACTAAGGCCAACTTACCTAGACGCAGGTCACGGTAAGACTGATAATATTTTTCCAGCCTGGCAACTTCTAGTTCTAGTTGCTCTTGTTGTGCTTCCAGTTCTTTGAGGCGCGATTCCCGTTTGGCAATCACTTCCTCTCGTGCTGCAACTTCTACATTACGCTTTTGAATCAATTGATCGAGTTGGCCGATTTTTTGATCGCGTTGTTCTATGGCTTCTTGACGGTTAGCGAGTTCGCGATCGCGTTTTTCAATAGCTGTTTTGGCTTCGTCGATGGCTTTTTTCGCTTCAGCGTACAGTCGTTGTCGTTCTGTCTTCAGTAGTTCAACTGCCGCCTGTAGCTCTTTCCTCTGATTAGAAACGCTTTGCAACTCAGCTATGGCCTTTTGGTACTGAGTTACAACTTGTCCTAGCTGACCTTGAGTGCGTTGGAGTTGAGTTTGAGTTTGAGCTTGTTGACTAATGGTGCGGTTCAACTGAGCTTGTGTTTGGAGTTGTTTGGCATTTGCTGCCTGTAAAGACTGATTAATTGCCTGTAAGTCTTGTTGTGCTTTTGCTTGGGCAATTCTTGCTTGATTTAGCTCACTTTCTACCTGACTTTTCTGAGTTTCTGCGGTTTTTAGCTGTTCCCGCTTCTGTCTGAGGTCTGTTTGAATATCTTCTAATTCAAAAACTCCCTTTCGCAAACCTTCATCGGCAGCGAATAAAATTCCTAATGTTGATGCTGAAATCAAACCGCCCGTAAAAATAGTTACCACTACAGCAGTATTTTTCGGACGAAGCTTAAAAAGTGAGAGGCGGGCTTTGCCAACTCGTGTGCCGATGCGATCGCCCACGGTGGCAATTACGCCTCCCAGAATTAAAATTGCTGCGATGAGGATGTATCCGGTGGTCATCTTTAGCTACCGAAATCCTTCCAGATACAGCCTACTACTTTTAAGCATTGTCTGCGGAGAAGTGGAAGTTGGCAATAGCTGAAATTATTCAATTTTAGATTTACCTCTAGCTATTAGTGTCATCTTTCAAAATAGAACACGCGCCGATTCCCCTTTCTCCGATTGATTTTATGTGAATTGCCTACTTAAGGTAACAGGTTTATGCACAGTAATCTTCTTTTTGTGGATAGAAATCATCTTTTTCTCACGCAAATCCCCTAGTAGCCTAGTAACGGTAACACGAGTTGAACCAATTGCTTCTGCGATCGCCTGATGAGATAACTTCAGATCAATAGTGATCCCATCAGCACAAGGAACGCCAAAATCCCGACAAAGAATTAACAAAAAACTCACCAACCTAGAACCCATATCTCGGTGAGCGAGAGTTTCAATCATCATCTCTGTCTGTAAAATGCGCGAAGAAAGACCCCGCAGCATTAACATTGATAATTCTGGATTTTCCTTGAGTGCTTGCTCTACTTGTTCAATTGGGGCTGACAGTAATTCCACAGGGGTAAATGCAACCGCATGGTAAAACCTATCCGACTTATTTCCTGTCAGCAATGACAAAACACCAAAAACACTATTTTCCCGAAGCAATGCTACTGTTATTTCCTCTCCTGCCTCGTACACCCTAGAAAGTTTAACAGCACCTTTCAAAAGAAAATAAACTCGTTCGGCAGGATCGCCAGGAAAAAAGATCGTTTTATTGCGTTCAAACGTTTCCACAACTGGCGGAAACGCCCCGGTCGCCATCTGACGAAATACATTTGCTAGGGCTTTATCTTGTGTCACGATCATCTCCCTTCCCCTACCCAATGCCGGAAAAACAAAAACTGATTACCTAAGAATACACCCGAAAAATGAATAAAGCACCGTCAACCTTTCTGTACTTTCCTATACTCAAACTAATCGCTTCATAACTGTTTGTTTATAATGATACATAATTGTTGATCCTTTCAGCTACTAATTGTTGATAAGTAGTTCCAATAACTGTATTAAAAAGGGTTTTTTAAAGAACAAATAAAGATATCTTGAGAAAATCTTTAGGAAAAATCAAGATTTTTGTCATAGCAAACACCCTTCTCAATATTCATTTTTGCAAATCCTGTATAAAACAAAGACAAACGTGCCTCAGATTCTAGTATGCTCCTAATGATCGATCGCATTAACAATTTCTATGCTGAATCTGACTGGAAAAAATGCTCTTGTTACAGGTATTGCCAATAACCGCTCGATCGCCTGGGGCATCGCCCAACAGCTGCATAAAGCCGGAGCAAACCTGGGTATTACCTACCTGCCGGATGAACGCGGCAAAATGGAGAAAAAAGTTGCGGAGTTGGTAGAACCCCTCAACCCAAGCTTATTTCTTCCTTGTAATGTCCAAGATGAAGAACAGATTCAATCTACCTTTGAGACAATTCGTGAGCAATGGGGGAAGCTAGACATTCTCATCCATTGTCTGGCCTTTGCCAGTAAAGACGATTTAAGTGGAGACTTTAGCCAAACCTCTCGTTCTGGCTTCAACACTGCCTTAGAAATCAGTACCTACTCGCTGGTGCAGTTAAGTGGTGCAGCGAAACCTTTGATGACTGAGGGAGGTAGTATCGTCACGCTGACATATTTAGGCGGTGTTAGAGCAATTCCTAACTACAACGTTATGGGAGTTGCGAAAGCAGGATTAGAAATGAGCGTGCGTTACCTAGCTGCTGAACTAGGGCCGCAAAATATCCGCGTCAATGCCATCTCCGCAGGCCCCATCCGCACCTTAGCATCTTCAGCAGTTGGTGGAATTTTGGATATGATCCATCATGTCGAAGAAGTAGCTCCCCTGCGTCGTACTGTCACTCAGCTAGAAGTGGGTAATACTGCCGCTTTCTTATGTAGTGATTTGTCCAGTGGTATTACCGGACAAGTTCTATATGTAGATGCAGGATATGAAATTATGGGAATGTAAGATAATTTGGGCATAGGGCATTAGGCATTGGGCATTGAGTATTAGTAAAATTCTTGCCCATTAGTCATTCCCTCCCCATTCCCCATTCCCCATTCCCAATGCAAATTAGCAAAGTTAATTCAAACTACGACCAGTCAACTAAAACCCCTCGGATTGCCACTGTTCACCGTACTACTGGTGAAACTGATGTACAAGTTACCATCAATCTCGATGGTAGAGGAACTTGTACGGCAGCAACAGGCATTCCGTTTTTAGATCACATGTTGCATCAAATTGCCTCCCACGGGCTGATTGATATAGATGTCCAAGCCAAAGGAGACTGGGAAATTGATGACCATCACACCAACGAAGATGTAGGCATTACTTTAGGCCAAGCTTTCAACCAAGCACTAGGCGACAGAAAAGGTATTGTCCGTTTTGGTAATTTTCTTGCGCCATTGGATGAAGCTTTAGTTCAGGTAGCGCTAGACTTTTCGGGACGGCCTCACCTCAGCTACGGCTTGCAAATTCCTACCCAGCGCGTAGGAACCTATGACACCCAACTCGTGCGCGAATTCTTTGTAGCATTGGTGAACCATAGCCAAATGACACTCCACATTCGGCAACTGGATGGCATTAATTCCCATCACATCATAGAGGCGACATTTAAAGCCTTTGCAAGAGCAACACGCCTAGCAGTGGAGATTGACTCTCGTCGTGCTGGTCTAATTCCCAGTTCTAAAGGCGTTCTCTGAAAGTAGTCAAATGGGGCATTAATTATTTCCCCTCTAGTTTCCAATCCCCAATAATTGACACACGGCTTGGTGATGGTTATTATCAGCCTACTAGGTAACTTGTAATTAATACCAAGCTGGTAATTAGCAGTTGAACCAAGATGAAGTCTGTTGCAGATGACCCTGATTCTCAACTTAATACGGCAGACACTCCGCCAGTAGTCCTAACTTCTGAGTTGCGAAAAGTCTATCGCACTGGTTTTTGGCTAAATCAAAAAGTCGTATCTCTCAAAAACTGTTCTCTAACGGTTTACAAAGGCGAAACCTTTGGGTTGCTGGGGCCAAACGGTGCTGGTAAAACCACCCTTTTAAAATTGTTGCTGGGAATTATTCATCCCACTTCTGGACAGGGATTGTTATTGGATAAGCCTATAGGCGATCGCAATGTTAAGCAACATATCGGCTATTTGCCAGAAAATCCCTATTTGTATGACTATCTCACTGGCTGGGAATTTTTGCAGCTAGCTGCTGGACTATTCCAAATTCCCCAAAGTGTCCAACGCCAACGCATTCCCCAACTGCTGGAATTAGTGGGTTTATCCCAAGCTGATGCTCGTAAAAAGCTTTTACGCCGCTATTCAAAAGGAATGCTACAGCGTGTTGGTATGGCACAGGCGCTAATTAACGAGCCAGATTTAGTTTTTCTGGATGAACCGATGTCTGGTCTCGACCCGGTGGGACGTTACCAAATGCGGGAAATTATCTTGGCGCTAAAAGCTGCTGGGAAGACGATTTTTTTCAATAGCCACGTTCTCAGTGAAGTAGAACAGATTTGCGATCGCATTGCCATCCTTGCTCAAGGTGAACTAATTTGCTCTGGTTCCCTTAATGAACTGTTAGGCGTAGACAACACATATCATGTAAAAGGTCAAGGTGGTGACTGGGAAATTCTCAAAAAATGGATACCCACTCTCAGATTTGAACCTGATGGTTCCTGGCAAGGTACACTACAAAACGATTACTATGATTTCCTCGCTAGTGTTCGTCTGATGGAAGGTAAAATTATTGCCATGAACTTGTCGCGTTACTCCCTAGAAGAGTTTTTTATTCAACAAATTCAAAGAAAAAATAACTCAGTTAATTAATTTCGTTGCCAAATACTCAATTCTAGATTTGTTTGAACAACGTATACACGTAGTATCTTTTTACAGAAGAACATTAAATTCCCGCCTTTTTGAGTTTTTTTGCTCAATCTAACTCACAAAAAACTAAATTCCAAACTTTTTTCAAGGTTATTTGTAGTTAATCGATAATGGAGTTCATAATTTTTGCAAAAATTACTACTAATAGAATATTTAGAATCACAGTTTAAGTGTAATTTAATTGACTTTGGTAGAAATGCATTATTCGTAAGTACCTCTTTACATAACAGACAATTTTTTATATAAACTGCGTTTATCTGCGTAAGTCACATATTTTTTGAGAATCCCCATATTCAAGTTTGCTCAACTTTAAATTAACTTCACTAAAAATTCAAATTCAATAAACAAATTTCCTCCGGAAAATTACACTTTTCGGGGAAAATAAGAGTGTTGGGGAACTTGAATACTTAGGTATAGTCAAAATAAAAATGTTTAGACAGTACTTTATTAATCGTAGTTTCAGAATCTCAGGTAAATATGCTTAACACAAGTTTGTTTAAATTCCTAACTCAGCCAGTTGTGGGTGTGGCTTTGTTAAGTGCTGTCAATGTCGCTGTGCCATTTGCGAGTCTAGCTCAGGGACAACCATTACCACCAACTACACAAACACCAAGCACACAAACACAATTAGATACTAATTATTCATTAGGAGGCGGCGATCGCATCCGGGTAAATGTATTTGAAGTACCTGAATATACAGGAGAATACCAAGTTCCCCCAGGTGGAGCAATCAACCTACCTTTAATTGGCAGTGTGTCAGTCCTCGGTCTAACAACTGAACAGGCTGCTGACGAAATTGCTAGAAGATATGCTCGCTTCCTCAAACGTCCCTTAATCTCAGTCAATCTGTTATCGCCTCGTCCTATCAATGTTTTTGTTGCTGGAGAAGTGACACGTCCAGGAGCTTACACTCTTAGCTTGAGCGGAGGCGCGGGAGACAATCCAGGCGTACAGTACCCCACTGTATTAGCCGCATTGACAACAGCACAGGGCGTAACCTTGGCTGCGGATGTGAGTCAAATTCAATTAAGGCGTAAAATAGGACGTTCTTCAGAGCAAGCCGTTAGCGTCAATTTGAAGGAACTTATCCAAACAGGTAGGTTATCACAGGATATTACCTTGCGTGATGGAGACACCATAGTTGTACCAACAGCAACCAACTTCAACGTGGCAGAATCTCGTAATATATTTGCATCTAACTTTGCTGCCAGCCAAACCACGCCTCGCACGGTAACAATTATCGGTGAAGTTAACCGTCCCGGTTCGTATCTTGTCACCCCAGCCAGCACAGATGCTCAGGGGGGCGCAGCAACTAACAGTGGCACTGCTAATCCCAATGGTCTACCAAATGTGACACGGGTTATTCAACTAGCTGGAGGAATTACAGCACAGGCTGATGTTCGTAATCTCAGGCTACGTCGACTTACAAGAACTGGCTCAGAACAAGCTATAGATATTAACCTTTGGCAACTATTGCAGAGTGGCGATGCTAGTCAAGACATCATCGTGCAAGACGGAGATACGATTGTTATTCCGACGGCAACTGAGATTAACCCCGCAGAAGCTACTCAATTAGCTACCACTACTTTGTCTCCTACACGCATTCAAGTTGGCGTGGTAGGTGAAGTTAAAAAACCAGGGTTAACAGATGTTCAGCCGAATAGCTCTTTAAATCAAGCTATACTGGCAGCTGGCGGATTTAATGATGCCAGAGCTAGCAGCAGTGCAGTTGATTTGATTCGCCTCAACCCTAACGGTTCTGTCACTAAACGCATAGTAAAAGTGGATTTTTCTGCTGGCATTAATGAGCAAACTAATCCCATACTCCGCAATAATGATGTTGTGGTAGTTAACCGATCGGGTTCCGCTAAGACTGGCGATACCATAAACACTATAACTGGTCCTCTCGGTGTTATCTTTAATCTTCTGAACTTGTTCGGACTCTAGTTTTAGACACAGATGCAAATTGGGGGCGTTGGTTAAACTTCTCCGTCCCCAAAATTACAATATATATATAGTCAAAAAGATTGCTCTTGGTGTATTCCCTTGCGAGAGATCAATATTCATCTCTCTTGAACTGTCCTTCACAATAACCACCTCTTTTATTAACTGAACTTACGCACTCAAAACCAGAAAGCTCGATCCCTCTTAAAAAAAAGCGAGTCTCTCTTACGCGTAAGTATTAGTTAAATTACAGCAGTTGCCAGTAAATGAAATACACTTCTCCCCAACGCTTTCCATATACTCTTATTTGACCATAGGATAAGACAATACTAGAGTACATAATAAATTCTTTATATTTTATACTAAATTTTATAAAAGTCTAAGCCTTATTACTGAGCTTCAAATTCCGTAAACCGAAAGCTATCACTGAAGTTTCTGAATTTGTCATTGATATACCCTTTAAAACTTTGTTTTAGTTACTCTGATTTTTTATGATAATGAGAATACTTTAGAAGGTAAAGATTGTATAATCTACTCCCTGCAAGACTTGGTTCCTCGATCTAATTATCATTATCATAAGAATTATTTAAGTAAAATAACTGTTTAATGACAGATATACTATCTTAACTACAGATACCGCGTATACACAGTAGAATGATGTCCAATTGGAAATGATGTCATTTGTACGGTTGGTTAGTGTCCATTAATGGGATGACTCTGCATACTGAAAAGTTTTCAGTAATTTTACCAGATGGCTGCCTTTTTTTTAACACTACTTAGAAAGACATTTCAGCAATTTTTGCGTGGAAATGCTCAGGTGTAAACCTGATAAACCGTTTATAAACTTACAAATGGCAGTTACACGACCGTATCCAATACTGACTTACTGACCAAGGCTAGAGTTACTGACCGTTGACGATTCAGTTTTTGCAATATACCCTATTTTTCCCTATGATGATTCATGGTTTAGGCTTTCTCAGTTTAAGTGCATCTCTTGTACTCCCCTGGGCGTTAACAGGTCTGGTTCAAGGACAGAGAATAACAGAGTCTTTAGTTAAAGACGTTCGTCAGTTATCCACCGATCAAAGCACACCACTACCAAGTCGCAAGCTGATCAGCCAGGTTACAACTACAACATACTATGTTAGTGGTAACGGAAGTGACAAAAATAGCGGACTCACTCCGTCATCTGCCTTTAGGACAATTCAAAGAGCAGCAGACCTAACTAGTCCTGGCACTACAGTACTGATCATGGACGGAGTATACAAGAATAGTAACCCCAATGGCTCAGTACTAGTAATTAAACGCTCTGGAACGGCAAATTCATGGATTACCTATAAGGCATATCCTGGAGATAAGCCAAAAATCCAGCACAATGGATGGAATGGAATTTCCATTGAGAATGGAACCTCATATATTGAGATAAATGGTCTGGAGGTTGCAGGGAACAATACCAATATAACCCTGAGTTATGCGTTGAGTCAGAAGTATAATACATCTAACCCACTGACGAGTGGAAACTGCATAAACACAGATGGACGAAAAAATGGTCGTTCCCACCACATACGTATTCTCAACAACAAGGTACATGATTGTGGCGGTGCCGGTATTTCAGTTATTGAATCGGACTATGTAACAGTGGACAACAACGAGGTATATAATAATGCCTGGTACTCACCATACGGGGCTAGTGGCATTTCACTGCTCAACAATTGGAATTATGATAATAACCAGAACTATAGGATGTATGTTACCAGAAACAAAGTCTACAACAATCAAATGTTTGTTCCCTGGTATTACAATGGAAAGTTCCAAGACGGTAATGGTATTATTGTTGATAAGTCACGAGATAATGGGTATCAAGGACGTACTTTGATTGCCAACAATATCTCATATAAAAATGGTGGTACGGGCATTCATACTTTTTCAAGCGACCATGTGGATATTGTCCACAACACAGTTTATCTGAATAACCAGACTAAGGAAATTACTCACGGGCAAATCATGAGTAATTATTCAGGTGATGTCAAGGTTATCAATAACATCATTTATGCTGCGCCTAACAAAACAATAAGTACGAATAATAAAAGTACCAACACTACTTTTAACTACAACCTCTACAACAACAATGGTTCTCGTGCAGTTTCTGTGGGACCTAACGATATTATGGCAGATCCACAATTTGTAAATGCCTCAGGTGGTGACTTTAGAATAAAGGGGACTAGTCGGGCCATCAATAATGGTTTTAAGTGGAATAATTTGAAAAATGATTATTTTGGTAAACCTCGTCCTGTTGGTGCTGGATATGATATTGGGGCACACGAATATCAGTAACCGTAATATTGTGTCCTGAAATCTACACCCAACAATCTACAACACATAGTTCTGTCAGGCTGAAGTCTAGAGTTATACAAAACAATAAGCCTACCTGTGAAAGTAGGCTTATTGTTTTTTGGCTAAATAATTAAACAGATATGATACAAGTATCCCAACAGAATTAATTATTGATGTTTTACTAGGCAAGAATTTCAGCCAAGTTATGTGTAATTAATCCTCTACTATTATTTACCAGTTATGGTATTAAATAACTGGTAAGACAAAATCCTAATTTATTTAACTTAATTTATACAGAAGTTTTGTCTGGAATACGTTTTTTTAGCTTTGTCTCTTTTGCCAAATCTTGATGATTAAAGTATTGTTTAACATGGTTGAAATAACTACTAGATTCATTTTTATCAATGATACCATTCACAACTAAACCTAATACGTTGTGACTGGATCTCTCTAGCATTTCTTGAGCGGCAGATGCACTGTTAGAATCAATTACCCCAGGTCGAGCGACTAACAAAATCCCATCAGTCATTTGGTTTATAGTCAAAGCATCGGCTGCCAAAAGCAAGGGAGGAGCATCAATAATTACAAAATCATATTTATATTGAGATGAAAAACTTTCAATTAGCGATGCCATTCGCTTTGAGTCAAGCAAAGCAAGTGGATTGGGAGGTCTAGAGCCAGCAGTTAAGACATCAAGATTATCCATTACTTTAGATAAAGCAACATCAAATTCAGTCTGACCTATAAGAACTTCACTCAAGCCATCTGCATTACTTACTTCCCACAGATGATGCTGAGAAGGAACTCGCATATCTGCATCTATTAGTAAAACTCGACGTCCTAATTGAGCGATCGCTGTTGCCAAATTAGCTGAAACTGTAGACTTGCCTTCTTTAGGAACTGCGCTAGTTACCACAATAGTTTTCAGCACTTTATCTGAACTCAGGAATTTCAGATTCGCTTGAATCATTCTGTACATTTCGCTAGTTAAAGAGTAAGGCGTATCTCTGACAGCAATTGTTTGATTTATTGATTCTGCGTTTGAATAACGGGAGCGAATCTTTTTAACAGACAAAGGCACAACGCCTAACAAAGTATATCTAAATATATCTCTGATTTCTTGAAGGGTTTTCAGAGATCTATCTCTCATACCTAGAACAAGAACTGTTGTAGTAGCCAAGAATAAACCGAACATTACTCCTAGCACTAAAACAATAATTTTTTTGCTTTCTACCGGCTTATCTGGCACTATAGCCTGAGCAATAATCCGCGAGCTGGCTGTATTTGTATTCTCAACTAACTGTAATTCTTGAACCTTTTTTAACAGAGTTTGATATGTTGATTCTGCAACTTCAACTTTTCGTTCTAACTCCCTCTGATTTTGTGCTAGTTGGGGTATGAGTTTAACGCGCTTTTCGTATATAGAACGGGAGTTATATAAAGAGGAGAGTCTTTTTGCTAAACCAATGCGCTGTATTTCTGACTGCAGAAAATTTTGGATCAGGTTTTGTCTTAGTTCTCCAATCTGTAATAGGTTCTGTGAAACTTCTGTTTTATTGCCAACAGTCTGACCAATTTGCTGTTGTAAAAGGGATTTTAAGCTAGATTTTTTTGCTTCTAAGTTAATAATAACAGGATTGTCATCTAGGAAACGGCTACGCTCAATTGCTAGCTGTCGGTCAGTTTCTTGAAGTTGTGCAAGAACTCCCTGCACTGCCGGTGACTGACTAAGGGCACTCACAGCGATCGCTTCCTGAGAATTTAGCTCTACTTTCTGGCGCAGTTCATTGGTTTGGGCGTTTATCTCATCCAGCTGAGCCTTAACATTATTCATCTCATTGTCTAGATTTCCAATAGTTGAAACAGCTGACTTTGTCTCCTCTGACAGGTCTGCTATCTGATACTTCTGTTTAAATATACGTAGTGCTACTTCTGTATTATTAACAACCTCTTGAGTTTTAGGAAGCTGCCTGGCAATAAATTGACGAGTTGCTGCCGCCTCAGAGCGATTTGTCAGAATATCATTATCCAAATAAAGACTCATAATTGTGTTGACCACTGCTGCTGATTGCTCGGGGTCAGGGCTGGTATAGCTAATTCGCAATACATCTGTTGCACTAACAATTTTCAGGGTCAAAGATTTTCGGAGCTTTTCTACTTCTAAAGGTTTTCCTTCTTGGTCTTTTAGTTGTAGCTTATCTATTGTCTTTTGCAATAAAGCAGGGGAAGAAATAACTTCTATCTGAGTGTTTATAGGATTTTGAGTTGCTAGCAGCGATTTTAAATCCCCTGCATCTCCTCCTTCTGTATTACTAGGCAAAAGACTAGATCCTACTACTTTAAAAGAAGGAATTCTAAATAATAGTTTCCCTTCGGCTTCATAGGATGGCTTCATAAATTGTGTAGCTATAGCACTGAGGATAACTGTAGCTGTAAATATCGCAGTAGCAGGTAGCCACCATCGTTTCAATATGAATAGGTAACGACTGAGGTCTAAATCAATAGATTCTCTAGATTCCGTAGATTTTTCTGACATAAATCTTCCCAAATACAGATATTAAGTAAGAAACTAAAAAAGACTTAGAGAATGCACAAACCACTGCAATTGACAAGAATGATGCGATTTGACAATATGACAATAGTATAGACTATCTAAGTTATAAATTTAGTTGGCATTGTCGCACAACAATGCCAACTAGCTTTGCCAAATCTTATCATAAGCTTCTAACAATTTTGGAGCTTGATATTGCCATTCAAGAATCTTCTCCATTCTCAGTCGTCCCTCGGCTCCTATCTTTTCTCTTAGTTCAGGAGAATCTAGAAGCTCTAGAATTTTCTCAGCAAATTCAACCTCATCATTAGGCTTGGCATAAAGAGATGCTTCCTGTGCAGAACGTCTTCCCTCTCGCAAATCAAACTGGACAATTGCTTTTCCCATCGCCATGTATTCGAGGATTTTATTCATGGTGCAGTTTTCGTTATAAGCAGATGTTGGGGAGGGTTCTACACAAACGTCACAACTGGAAAGCCTTTCTAAAAGTTCCTCCCCTTGCTTAAATCCGGTAAATTCTACAAACTCACTCACTTCTAACTCTTTGGATAAAACTTTAAGTTTTTCGGCTGCTGGACCACTACCAATCAACATAAAGTGAATATCTTGGCGATTTTTTTTATGGGTAATATAATATACTATTCTCAGAAGATAATCAATTCCCTCTGGTTCACCCATGACACCCATATATCCTATCAAGTGCTTCTTACCTCTACGATAATTCGGATTTGGGGGCATTCGGTGAAAACGGGAAAGATCGGGCGCACTACGAACTACAAAGACCTTCTCCGGTTTCTTGTGCCCACGGGTAAGAGCTACCTCTCGGTGCGACTCGTTCGTTGAAATTACTATGTCTGCTGTGGCATAGGTCAAACGTTCAGCCCAGCATAATCCATGATAAAAAATATCCCGCCGTTGATACTTAGCTTCATACATCTCCGGACTGAGGTCATGATGATCAAAGATAACCCAGATGCGACGAAATAATTTAAACCATACCGCTACTAAAAAAAGTAAATCCGGCGGATTACAAATATGGATAACATCAAAACCCCGCTCTCGCCATACCCGTTGAGCTAGACGGAATTGCCAATTAATCGCCCAACTATACTCTCGAAGATAACCAAGAACAGAACTTTCTTCTGGTGGTAGAGGATGACGGTAAATGTGAATTTTCTCAATAATCTCGTAAGATTTCTCAAACCCATTACCTGTTGGTGAAATTACGCTAACTTCATACCCAGCTTTTTGCAAAGTAGTTGCTTCCATCCATACCCGCCGATCAAAGGGAACTGGCAGATTTTCAACGATAATTAGTACTTTTTTAGGTAATGCCATCATAATCTCAACTCTTAATCAGTTTAGTAAAACACTGACTTGTCAATTCTAAAATCTGCCTTTTTTGGGTAAATTTTAGTCATTCCTTGTGAAACTGGGCTGAATCAAGTGGAGGTCTGCATTTTTATAGCTTTCCGTTTTGCAGTTGCTAGATTTATTTTTTCAACTTAACACTGAACGATATAAATCAAGAAAAGAAATCCAGTGATTTTTGATATCAAGATGAAAAACACTTTTTCTCGCTTTAGATCCTAGAGAGAGCCTCAAATCCTCATTTTCAATCAAAGACCTAATAGCATCTGATAGCTGCTCAACACTTCCTGGATTAACAATTAATCCATTTTCAGATTGAGTAACTATCTCAGGTATGCCTCCTACTGGTGTAACTATGACTGGTAACTCCCAAGCCATTGCTTCCAGCATTGCTAGTGGGAGACCTTCGTTATAAGAGGGCAACACAAAAACATCTGCCTTACTTAAAAGAATATCACGTTCATTTGACCCTATCCAGCCAGGCAATTGTATATAGTTTTGTAAGTTTAAAGTCGTAATTAAATTGCGTGCCTCTTCTATGTCTCCATCTCCTGCCATAATCAGACTTGATCTATTTTTATATTCAGTAGGCAAAAAAGAAAAAGCTTTGATCAAATCAAATGCTCCTTTCCGTTGACCAATTCGTCCTAAAAAAAGTAAGTTCACTTTTACAGAAGCTGAACGGTATGGAACTTCATAAGGAAATTTTACTGGATTGTACAAAACTACAACTTGTTCAGGTTTAAGACCAAGATTTTCTATATAGAAGCTTTTCCAACTTTCAGATAATACAATTAAGCGTCGACACTTGCAAATAACCCAACTTAGCAATTTCTGTGCCCATTTTGGAAGTCCAGCATAGAAAAGATGAAATTGACTACCATGAGCATGTAAAATTATTGGCTTGTGAAATACCCAAGCTAAAAGTGCCATAGTTGCTTGCCGTAAAACACTGCCGCGCTGTGAAATTTGAATTTGAACAATATCAACTTCTTCCCTTATTAACATCCATATAAATTCACATATAGCTTTCAAAAACACTGTGATTTTGAGTGCGATAGCTCCTTCCTCGTGAGTAATGATATGAGAGACTTGGACTTCAGAAGGAGCATACTCCAAAAAAAGTTTCTCATAACCGGAAATACCACCTTGCTGGAGTAAGCAAGGGCCTAGCATAATAACCTTGAAAGTATTAGTTTGATACATAACCTGTAACTTGTAAATAATTGGTCTATATTCTAGCTAATATATCAATGAAAGAATTAAAATTATCGTTTGATTTAGTTTTACGAAATTCCAGGGGCTGCATAATTATCTCATTAAACCGAGGAATTATATTGATTCTATTTTTAGAGATTTGTTCGTGTAGGAACTTTGCTTGATAATATTGCTGATACATAAAGTATCCATTCAAGACTATTTTGCTCTAATAAGGAGGTTTCAGTTATATTTGAAAGGATAATAAAGGTAAGATAAACTAACAGCCATAAATTTTCAGATGTTTGCTCCCGCCGAATTAAATATATGGCTCTTAATAAATTAACAACAAACCCAATTGCAAAAACCAAGATTCCTAGTAGACCCAACGCTACCCAGAGATCGAGAAAACCATTGTGAGCATTAGGAGCATTCCATTGTATCGTTTCTATAACACTAGCAGAATAACCATTCTGCTCAATCCAGAATGCGCCATACCCATATCCCAGCCACGGTTTTTTGGCAATCATCTCCAAGACAGCAGTCCATAATTCTGAACGCCCAGTGAGTGTTGTATCTTTACCTACTGAACCTAGAACTGTATCAGCTTGTGAGATAAACCAGATATAAAAAGTTATGCCAATGGTAGATAGTAATGTTAAAATAGGTATCATTAATTTATACTTTAAAGTTAAAATTCGATAATATATAAAAAAAGCAAATGTAATAATTATAAAATTACCTATAGATGTTGTTGATTTTGATAAAAATACAAGTAATCCAGAAGTAACATAGCCAAGCCATAAAACCCAGTGATTTTCTCGATTAGTCATGGCAAGAAAGAAAAATACTGCGCCACTAAGTACAAATGTCTTACCGAGAACATTTTTCTGCGGGTATATTCCTCGCCAACTATTAAATGCAGGATCGATCCCAAATTGTGGTATGAAGAAAACAAATAAGAAACACAGTACTGCTGAGATGCCAAGCATATATGCACATAACTTGAGCTGTTGTTTTAAGGTGTAGCGTGAAGCTAAATAAAGCCCAAACAGCATTGTTCCTGTAAGTCCAAAAACACGACGTATAGTAGTATCTGAGTCTATAGACCAAAAACTAGAAAGTACACAAACTAAGAGTAATATCCAAATAAATTTATCTCTACTAAAGACGTAAGTAACCTTCTTCCAACGCAGAGTAATTAAGCAAAGGGTAACTATATAAGTAAAAGTGAAAAGCAACCTAAATATGATTCTATCATCTTGTTTGACGGTAAAGCCTTCCGTTAGAAGCGCATCTATTGGGCTGCCTGAATAGATCATTAAACAAGTAGCTGTAATTAATTGTTCAGCAAAAATAAAAAATTTCCTCATTGCTTATAAAATACCAGTATTATTGTATATATTAAACAAATTATCAAAGTTTTGATTAGCAGTATCAGTTAATTTTGAAAAATACTTTACTATCTGTTTCTATTTTAGTCACCTTTGATGAAGTGGCTATATTTTTGGGAAACAAGTTAGGCTTAAAAACCTATAATTTTAGAAAATATGTTTTGCGTCTCGCGCTATAGTTATAGCCACAATTTCCTTTTTTAGTGGTTTTGAAATTCACGCTTCAAGTTTTTTTTTGTAATTCTTGTTATCTTCTACCTTCTGCCTTTCTATTTTGAAGAGCCTCTTATGTTTTGAAATTCTTGGTAAAAACAGAGCGAACTTTCTGTCTTAATTGTTGAGGGAAAAACCACATAGTTAAGTACAGGAATATATCAATTGGTCGGAGCTTGCCCCAGCGTATAGCTTCCCACAACAAAGGAAAGAAGGCTTTCCAATCGCCTACGGAGGAGGCAGAAGGAGTTGTAATTGTTACAATAAAACCTGAGTAAGCCTTTGGGGTTACTAAATTGCGGGTGGAACGAATCCAATCCAACGAATATTGCCAGTCATTTATGTTGCTTAAGCGCTCGATTCCCAAGTCTGAATGCCAGATTGACATAGCCTCAGGTACAAACTCTACTCCTACACCTTCCATAGCACTAACCCTAAGCAACCACTCCCAATCCTCATGTCTATAAAATTTTTCTTCTAAAGGCATTTTTTGCACTAACTCTTTTTTCACGAAAATAGTTGAGGTTTGTATAGAGCCTTCTCCTTTAAAAAAGGAGTTACGCGCAAAAAGATATTCACTTAAAGGTTCAGAGAGGTTAGGTAGCCTTCTAGGACAAATAAACTCACCTTTTTGAGTCTGGGAAATGAAACGACTGGCAACAAGTGGAAAATCATACTGGGAATTATTTGCTACTTCAAGTTGACGCTCCAGTTTTTCTGGAAGCCATTCATCATCATCATCTAAAAAAGCGATCCAAGTGCCCTTAGCTTCTCTCACACCAGCATTTCTAGCACCAGATGGTCCAACATTTTTCGGTAGTTCTATCACTCTCAATCTTGCATCGGCTATCTCAGATAGTACATTGGCTGTTTCCTGATCTGGTCCGTCTATTATCACAATCACTTCAATTGATTGCAGCGTTTGAGTTAATGCGGTTATGACACCTCTAGTAACAATTTTTGGTCTATTGCGTGTAGGAATCACCACGCTGACTATCGTTTGGTTGCTTTCATTTATCATTGTTAATTTTTTGTTTGTTGCTTGAAGACATTCAATATTCATTGCTATATTTATAATTTGGAAATTTTCCTCTTTTATAAACATTGCTCGCCATTTAGATTTTATCCCTTCCTTAAAAGTTTTTCTTTTATAATATTAATTCCACCTAAAGCATGAAAACTTATAAAAATTATAAATAAAATATAAGAGCAAGTCGCAATAATTAGAGTTGATAAAAATTCTAAGTTAAGTCCTTTTAAAATTAAGAATACAACTATCATTAAACTGCTGATCGTAAGAGGACGGCGAATAATTATCCATAAATTTAATGGGAATAAGAGGGTATAGGTGAAGTAAACATACTGACTAAATCCAAGAATAGTCATTAGCAATGACATTATAGCTGCACCTAGTAACTGATATTGCGAAACTAATGCTATACCTGCCAAACTTCCTAATATAGTTGTGATAACCACTTCACGCAGGTTAACTATCTCAAAATGGTTGGCTACAAGTAGATAGCAGAGCGTCCGTATGAAAGGCAAGAAAAGTAGTGATATGGCAGTTATACTCAGCGCTAGACTTCCTTGAGCAAAGCTAGAATCATAAACAAAAACCAGTAAATCTTTGCCAAAAAATAACAATCCAAGGAACAACGGTAATCCCATAGCTAGTAGAATTTCGATAAAGCTTTCAGCTATCTGCTGCTGCTTTTTCCATCCTTTATCTACTACTTGGGATAGTCTCGGAAACATTGCTACAATTATACTATTGGCAATAATCAAAAATGGTTGCAGCAGTTGTGCAATTCCACCAAAAAGACCTACTAAAAACTCATTTCCTAGCAATGAAAGAATTAAGATTTGAATTCTGCTACTTATTACAGCTATTGCTTCAATAGCAAAAAATGTCCGTGCAGTTTTAATTGTATTCCATACAAAATCACCATCAATCTGCCATTTGATTCTGACAAAGCGTGTTATAATAATCCATTCAATTACCAGAATTAGTGTTTCCGAAAAAAATAGTATCGCTCCCAAATATTCAATTCCATACTTCAATTGTATTGCCCAGATCATTATTAGTAGGCGTAGGACATACACTGGAACTGTAGCAATGGCAATCAAATGCATCTTTTCTATGGCTTGAAAAATTGCCTCCGTGATATTGGAAAGTGCAAAGGGAATTATCGTCAAGCCCATGATATAGCAAACTGTGGAGGTTTTTGAGCTATATGGAAGTAAAAAGACTACAACCACTAGTGCCCCATAACTGAAGAAACTAAATATTAACTGTAGCCACGTACCACTCATTAAATAAACTGGTGTTTTTTCTGGCTCACGGGCTAGTTCTCTTGTAAATAATATCTTTAGCCCCTGTGAAGCTATGCCTACAAATATAAAGTAGTAGCTATACGCTAATAGATACTGACCTAAAGCCTCAGCTCCTAAAGTGCGAGCGATAGCAGCGGTCAATACAAAGGCCGTAATGCTTTGTGCTAACCGATTTACTATCATTGAAAGGGAATTACTTATAAGTTTATACTTTTCTAGCATTCTTAAAATTATTAATTCAGCTTAATTCGTTTTAAATCACTAAATACCCATGTATTTTATAAACTGATCTTTTTGGATATGTATGGATATATCTTCAGAAGTTTTTATACTTGATTCCATGCATAAATATTTAATTTGTACTTTCAGACTGTTACAAAACTAGAAAAAGCTCACTTTAATCCGCAAGAAATTACACTGCAAGTTGCAATAATCATACATATCAACACGTAACCATTATAGTTCTTACTGTCTTTTCTAATTTTGTTTTTTTGTTTGACCTTAGCTCAACCTTATCGAAAATTAGTAACCAGGTTTTCTTGATCCGACAAAAAACCTAGCTTAGTAGCAAAAACTTTTTCCATGTTAATGCTTATCATTGAATTTGATTAAAATAAAACTGCCGGATCACTAAGGTTTTACGATGAATATTGATGCCTTCAAGAAAAATTGAGAAAGTCGATCAAATTTAAAGCTTAGTAGGCACCTTCTTTTTTCAAAACCACCATAACTGTTTTGAGTAAAATTTCAAAGTCCAACCCAAGAGACCAATTTTCAATATAGTTCAGATCAAGATTTATCACTTGTTCAAAATCTACAATGTCTGAGCGACCGGAGACTTGCCAAAGACCTGTAATACCAGGTAAAACTTCATGTCTAATAAAATGATGTTCAGAAAACTTGTCTACATCTCTAGTAGGTAACGGACGGGGGCCTACTATACTCATTTCTCCAAAGATAACGTTAAAAAGTTGAGGTAATTCGTCTAAACTATAACGCCGAAGAAATTTTCCAATGCGAGTAATACGAGGGTCATCTTTTATTTTAAAGATAATCCCATCTTTCGTTTCATTTAAAGCTTCTAATTCTTTCTGTAATTTTTCTGCATCAGACCTCATAGTTCTGAATTTCCATACTTTGAATTGTTGCCCATGTAGACCTATACGGGTTTGCCTGTAAAATACTGTTCCAGGAGAGTCCAGTTTTATAGCTATAGCTATAGCTATATAAATCGGAAATGATAACATTACAAATAAAGTTGCAAAACAGAAATCACAAGTACGTTTTATCCAAAAATCCTTACCTGTAATTATCGGACAATCCAAACTCAGACAAGGCATTCCACCTATTTTATTAAATTCTATGTTTTTATAAATTGGTTTTAATTCCATCGGTAAAATATGTACTTGAATACCAGATGCTTGAAATAACCAGCATAAAAACATTCTATTTTTTAGAGCATCCCAAGATATAAAAACCTCTGTTACACCTAATTCATTGAGTTGATTCAATGTTTTTTGACGCTGATATCTGTCTAATGAATTAGCATGAGCAGTTCCGGATACAATATAGTGCTTTTCTTTTTTAATAAAGCTAGCAATCTGATCATGGTCTTGAGGATCACAAATAATGAAGACAGAAGAACGAACTATTTTTTTCTGCTTACGGAGATATTCCAAAGTAATATTTACACCATATCTTCCAGTACAAATAAATAATATACTTAGAAGCCAAGATAACAATATTAATTTTGGGCGTGTAATATCAACAACCGGTTGATACAAAAAACAAGCAAATATTATTAGTCCATGAGCAAAACTTAGCGATTTAATAATGTTCAAATAGTCATAGCGTTTTTGACCTTCCCTATAAATACCTTCTATAGCTAGCGATCCTATTTGAATACCAATAGTTATTAAAATCGGTAAGTAATGACTAGGTATATCCCAAGAAAAATTACCATAAAAAGATTTGTATCCAGCAAAAATCCAAGCTAAGGATAAAAGAGTATAGTCTACCAGAAACAATGTTATTAATCTCAACCACCATGAACCTTTGCGTACCCTTACAGATGCAGATGCACGTAAATCCAAAGGTACTTCACTGAATTTATTTGTTGTAATGCTTTGATTACTCATACTGAGGAACACTTGGTATATGTAAAATTTGATGAAATTTGCTCAAAACTTAATATTAAGACAAATGAGATATCACACATTTTTATTTCAAAGAAACCTGTTCTTTGTAGCCTAAATATTACTAACTATTTTGTTCGGAGTAACTTGAATTTCTCTATCAAAAGCATATTCCAGGATCGGTTTGAGGAAATTTACTACCCAGATATTTAGCTTTTGTTGCAGGTCAAGATTCAGTTTAGTCTGGATATTTTGAGCTTTGAGCGTAAGAAAATGATTTTTTGGTAAGTTAACTTCTTATAGTTTAATAAAATTCCTGACATGACATTAATAATTAAATAGGTCAGGCAAAAATATTAGGCTTTTGAAAGGGCGTAACAGTTGAACTGAGTTATTACAGTTCCATTGCAGAGTTTTACTTCTATGAGACAATTATGTTCCTTCGGGAACTACTGTAGCATATCTAGCTAAATGAATTTAGCTTTGCTTAGAAGTTCTCTGTTTTTTACGCATAATTACTTAATTAGCAATACTTACATACATAACATATAACTAAACGCATCAAAAGTTTGAATATTGTTACAAAACTTTACAAAAATTATTTCTTGCTTGAACTTGTGTCAAGTCTCATGGTTATCTTTAGAGAATTTTGTAACAGATTAACGGCAATAAATTCTAATAAATGAACAAAATCTATCTGTGAGTCTTGTTATATCTGCATTTATAGATAGTTTCACCTTCTAAGCCTTTTTTCCTACATTATCTTTATGCCAATGATATGTTTTTATGGAGACCTGATTTGAGGATGGTAGCATCAAGTAAAAAATATTACGCCACTTTGTATGAAGGAAATCGCTAAAATAGCTTAAAACATGTACTTTTAATCTCCTTATTTTCTTACATTTCAACTCGGATTGCTATAGTCCTGAGTCGCCAGTTCCTCTCTGATGTGTTTTTAGTATATGCAGCTAATGACCCCTACTTAATTATTTAAACAAATCATAATCATGACTTCACACTATTTTTACATATAAAGAAACACAATGAAGATTCGGTAATAATTATTTTTCACTCTAACAAATTCCTATAAAAAAAAGATAAACTTTTGTCAGTACTAATTTCCGTAAGTTTATATCTTGTAAAGCAAAAAAGTTTAATTTGTTAACTAAAATAAAAGGTGTAAAAAGTGCCGATCTATTGCTATACCTAAAAAAATGAATAATGATATTTTTACTTTGATTGGTATTTAAAAGTTACCGCTTTGAATTAAATATTTGTTAAAAATGGCGATCGTTATGTTAAGTACAAATCGATTATCTACAGATTTAAATACAAATTATATTTGAAAATTTATATGATTTGCCTGTGTACGAAAACCTAGAAACTTTTGGCCCAGCGTCTCACCTCCGAAGCGAAGCTAGGTTGTGTTTATGCAATTTCGGACTTCTATGCTGAAATACTTAATGTATAGCCTCGTATAGGATTTGATATAAACGCATATACAATAAAGAATAAATAAATTAAAACAATGGCATCTCCTTATGGAGTTGGTACATAGAAAATGCAGATAAATAGCCAAATTTCAGAATATAAGCAAAATATTCCCTTAAACACCTTAACTAATATCCTCGATACTCAAGTTATACAGGAATGGAATGATACTGAAGTAGATCATCATCAGGATTTGTGCATCCATCAAATGTTTGAGATGCAAGTTGAGCGATCGCCCCAGTCCATTGCTGTAATGTTTGAAAATACACAACTTACTTATTGGCAGCTAAATCAGCAGGCTAATCAACTAGCACATCACCTACGTGCTTTAGGCGTTGGTCCTGAAGTACTTGTGGGCATTTGCCTAGAGCGCTCCTTGGAGATGATAGTAGGACTACTGGGAATTCTCAAAGCTGGAGGTGCTTACGTACCTTTAGATCCGGCATATCCCTCAGAGCGTTTAGCCTTCATATTGAAAGACACTCAGACACCAGTATTGTTAACCCAAGAAAAATTGCTCAAGAACTTGCCACCGCATGAAGCACAGGTGGTTTGTCTCGATTCAAATTGGCAAGGAAATATTCAAAACAGTCAAGAAAATCCTGTAAATAAAACGACAGATGATAATCTTATCTACGTAATTTACACATCTGGTTCTACAGGACAGCCCAAGGGTGTTATGATCCCTCACCGTGGTATCCGCAACCAACTCTACTGGCGGCAAACAACCTTTAGATTAACTCAGGCAGATAAGGTTTTACTGACTATTTCTTTTAGCTTCGATCCCTCAGTGTGGCAGATATTCTGGCCATTGTGCTTCGGAGGGCAATTGATCATGGCTCGCCCTGGTGGACATCAAGACACTGCATACCTTGTAAAGGTCATTACTGAGCAGCAAATCACTGTCTTGGCCTTAGTACCTTCTATACTGCGTGTCTTACTAGAAGAAAAGGAAATTGAGAATTGCTCATTTCTGAGGCATATTACCTGTGGTGGTGAAGCTTTGCCTGGCGAACTCATAGAACGCTTTTTTGCCAAACTGGATTTGGACAATGTTCTCCATAATTGCTATGGCCCGACAGAAGCCTCTATTGATACCACTTTCTGGACTTGTCAGCGCGGCACTAATTCTACCATTGCTCCCATAGGTCGCCCCGTGGCCAATGCAGAGATTCACATCCTTGATGAAAATTTGCAGCCTGTGCCTGTTGGTGAATCAGGTGAACTGCACATTGGCGGTATTGGTTTGGCGCGAGGCTATCTTAACCGTCCAGAATTGACCATAGATAAGTTTATTTTCAATCCTTTTAGCTCTGAACCTGGGGCACGTCTTTACAAAACTGGGGACTTGGCACGTTACTTAAGCGATGGGAATATCGAGTTTATTGGTCGCATTGACTACCAAGTCAAGATTCGTGGCTTCCGAATTGAATTGGGAGAAATTGAAGCCATATTAGACCAACATCCTGCACTGACACAGACTCTCGTCATTGCTAGAGAGGATATTAATGGTGACAAACAACTTGTGGCTTATGTTGTTGCCAATGCAGAGCAAATTCCTAGTCGAGTTGAATTACGTCGCTTCTTGCAAAGTCAGCTACCTGAATATATGGTGCCTGCTTACTTTGTATTTTTGGACACCTTACCATTAAACCCTAATGGTAAAATAGACCGCCATGCTTTACCTGCACCCGATTTATCAAGACAAGAATCGGAAGTTACCTTTGTTGCTCCTCGTAATGAAGTGGAGCGCAAGATAACACAGATTTGGGAACAGATTTTAGGTGTCCAACCCATTGGCGTAAAGGATAACTTCTTTGAGATAGGAGGAAACTCCATCTTGGCAGTAAAACTATTTTGGCAAATTGAGAAGATATTTAGTAAAAATCTTCCTCTTGCTATTCTCTTTCAGTCTGGGACTGTAGAGGCTCTAGCCAAAATAATCTGTCAAGAAGAAGATTTAGCAATAAACTTGGCTTCAGTAAATACCTTAGACAAATCAAAATCTAGCTGGTCATCCCTGGTAGAAATTCAACCCTATGGTTCCAAGCCACCTTTTTTCTGTATTCACGGACTCGGTGGAGAAGTCTTGTGTTTCCGTGAATTAGTATTGCATTTGGGGTTAGACCAACCATTCTATGGACTACAGCCACAAGGACTAGATGGAAAACAGCCCTTGTATACGCGGATAGAAGACATGGCAACTCATTACATTCAAGAAATCCAGACCATTCAACCCAATGGACCTTATTTTCTGGGAGGTTATTCTTTTGGGGGTGTAGTTGCTTTTGAGATGGCTAGGCAACTCCAGGAGCAAGGTCAACAAGTTGGTATTTTAGTTATGCTTGATAGTTGCCGTCCAGGTTATAGTTGGCGGGCACCATTTATGAAGCGAGTTTTTTTGCATTTAAATAATATAGCTCAACAAGGACCTGTCTACTTTTGGCAAAGACTTGTGAAATGGATTTATTGGAGTACGCAGCGTCTCGAAAAGACATATCAGCGTTACTTGCAAGGGATAATTGATTTCCCTGCAAATGACAACCACTTAAAGATTATGGATGCTAACACTCAAGCCATCAGTGAATATATCTTTTCACCTTACCTTGGTCGAGCTGTTCTCTTGCGAACAGACGATCAGAGTCGGGACGATACTATAGGGACACAATACGATCCTCAATTCGGCTGGGGCGACCTAGTTGCTGGAGGATTAGATATCCATTACATTTCTGGATCTCACCATAATCTATTTAATGAACCGCATGTACAGGTGTTAGCCGAAACATTGAGAAATTGCTTAATCCAAGCGCAGTCTCCAAATAATTAATTTGACAACCTACTACCTTTGCAAGAGAAGTCAAGTAATTTTGGATTTTGGACTGGGGTCAAATAAAGCATTATAAAATCAAAGAAACAAGTGCCAAAATCGGCTTAACTCTTCGACTTATAGAGCAAATTTCACGTTTGTGAGATACAAAAATACTCCACTGCTGCGATCGCTCACCTTCACACCACTTGCTTCTTGGCAATTGAGAACCGCTATATCTAGATTTTGGGAGTCTCAACTCAGTAATGCTGGGTAATTTTGTCGTTTTTTAGTCTAAACACAAATTGGGAGAATAACGGAAAAATTGCTTGTTAGTGGTAACTAGGATGAGATAATTATTCTGTGGAACGGGAATACTGGTCGCAGTCCAATAACCAAAAGACCTGACCAATTTAATATGCGATGAATCTTGCTAGTGCCACTGATTGAACAGAGGTATTTATTGTGGCACTGTAGGCTTGGATGACTGTCGTTTTTTATTTATGTTGGTAAACAATCCACAATCTACTGATGCTATATAGACGGTTTGGACGCACAGAATTACAGATGCCAGTGTTTTCCTGCGGTGGCATGAGATATCAGTTTAAGTGGCAGGATGTCCACGATAATGAAATTCCTGCTGATAACCAGGCAAATCTGGAAGCGACGATTAGAAGGGCGGTGGAGGTTGGGATTAATCATATTGAAACTGCTCGTGGTTATGGCACTTCCGAAATGCAATTGGGAAGAGTTCTACCCCAGCTTCCCCGTGAAAAGTTGATTGTTCAAACCAAAATCAGTCCCAAGGAAGATGCGAAAGAATTCCGCGAGACATTTGAACAATCCTTGAAAAATCTTCAGCTAGATTATGTCGATCTACTGGGATTGCACGGTATCAACCATACTGAGTCATTAGACTATAGCATCCGTCCCGGTGGTTGCTTGGAAGTAGCACAGCAGTTGCAAGCAGAAGGAAAAGTTAGATTTATTGGTTTTTCCACACACGGATCAACAGATATAATTGTGCAGACAATTAATACCAATCTATTTGATTACGTGAACCTGCACTGGTACTACATTAATCAATGGAATTGGGCGGCAATTGAAGCAGCTAAACGCCACGATATGGGGGTGTTTATCATTAGTCCATCTAATAAAGGAGGTTTGTTGTATGAACCTCCACAAAAATTAGTGAATCTTTGCGCTCCTTTGAGTCCAATGGTGTTTAATGATTTGTTTTGTTTGAGTCATCAAGAGGTGCATACTCTGAGTGTGGGAGCAGCAAAACCACAAGATTTTGATGAACACCTGAAGACTTTAGAATTAGTAGATCGGGCATCAGAAATTTTGCCGCCCATCTTAGCAAGGTTGGAAGAAGAAGCGATCGCTACTTTGGGAGAAGATTGGGTAAAATCCTGGGAAACAAATCTACCAACTTACGAGCAAACCCCTGGTGAGGTCAACATTCGGGTGATTTTGTGGCTGCGGAATTTAGCGATCGCCTACGACCTGGTAGATTATGGCAAAATGCGCTACAACCTACTTGGTGATGGCGGTCACTGGTTTCCTGGTAATAAAGCGGATCGGTTAGAGGAATTAAACTTGCAGCAATGTCTTGCCCGCAATCCTCATGCCGATAAAATCCCCCAATTTCTGGAGCAAGCGCATCAGATGTTGGCGGGTAAAGCGGTCAAACGTCTATCTAAGACTTGATGAATTGGGCCTTGGGCATTGGGAATTGGCGAGAAATAAAATAACTCCTAACTCCTGTACAGACGCGATTAATCGCGTCTCCTAACTCCACAACGATCGCTAGTCAGATTTTTTTGTATCTGGTGATTTAGTTGCTTTCGGTACCACTAGCACTTTGTCAACGCGGTTCCCATCCATATCCATCACTTCAATTCGCATACTTTGCCATTCAAAATGATCGGCTGCGGCAGGAATACGACCTAAATGGGTGATGACAAAACCGCCCAAGGTTTGATAACTGCCGCGTTCCTCGGATTCCCACTCTTCCATGCCAAAAAGTTCTAAAAACTCCTCTACAGGTAACATCCCATCCAAAAGCCAGGAACCATCTTCGCGTTGCACAGCTTGGGGTTGATCCTGCCCATCTGTTGAAGGAACATCACCGACGATTTCGCTCATGATGTCGTTGAGAGTAACTAATCCTTGAATTACGCCGTATTCATCCACTACTAATGCCATGTGAGTAATGGTTTGCTTGAACAATTCCAAAACTTTCAATCCACGGGTACTTTCTGGCACGAATACGGGCTGTCGCAAGCCCACTGTTAAGTCTAGCGCTTCTCCTCGGAAACTCCTGGCTAATAAGTCGGTGACAGGTATTACACCCAGCACGTTGTCAAGTCCCGCCTGACACACTGGATAGCGAGAATAGGCACTCTCAACCATTTTTTGGCGATTTTCTTCGGCAGTGTCTTCTAAGTCTAACCAGACGATATCGGGACGGGGTGTCATTAAGTAGCTGACGGGGCGATCGCCTAAACGAAAAACTCGCTCTACCATATCCTGTTCGGCTTCCTCAAAAGTTCCCGCCTCAGTGCCTTGCTCAATTAAGATTTTTATTTCTTCTTCGGTGACTTGCGGCTCGGTAGAAGCTGTTATTCCCAGCACTCGCAGGATTAAATCTGTAGAAGCACTTAATAGAAAGACTACTGGAGAAGCGATCGCTGCCAAGGCTTGCATCGGAATCGCTACAATCGAGGCAATCCTTTCTGGATTATTTAATGCCAGACGCTTTGGTACCAATTCGCCAACAATCAGCGACAAATAGGTAATGATCAAAACGACTATTCCAAAAGATATCGGTTCGCTATAAGGTGCTAACAAAGGCACAAGTTTTACATAGACTGCCAGTCGGTTGGCAATTGTTGCTCCTCCAAAAGCACCAGTCAGGATACCGATTAGGGAAATACCTACTTGAACGGTTGACAGGAAATGATTTGGAGATTCAGCGAGTGTCAATGCTACCCTAGCCTTGGCATCTCCTTGATTGGCAAGCTGTTGTAGCCTGACTTTCCGCGCTGAGACAATTGCCATCTCAGACATAGAAAACACGCCATTGGCAATAATTAGCACCAAAATGATTAAAATTTCAAAAGTGATGGGAGACATGTTTAAAATTGCCGCTTATCAGAGCGAATGTAGCTCAATACCTAGTATCTAGTATTAAAGGTGCTTCTATAAATGCTTTTACTGTACACAAAGTAATAGTTATAGTTCTTAAGTCTATTAGTTGCTGTGCATTATTCTTCCACCGAAAGAATAAGAAGGCTGTCAACACTTTTAAAATAGTTGACATAAACTGCCTCAAAATTTTCTGACTCACAAAGACTCCCACCGCTAGTTGTACTTATGTCATTTTCTTCTATTGTGCGTGCCTTAGCGCGATCGCCGCTCACCACTGAATTTATTTCTAAGCTAAACCGACAACAAGAATTGCGGTTAAATGGCATTTCTCGATTGCCCAAGGGTTTGGTTGCTTCGGCATTGGCGCAGTCTCAGGGTAAGAATTTGTTCGTAGTTTGCGCCACACTGGAAGAAGCTGGACGAGTTTATGCACAACTGGAGGCAATGGGATGGCAAACAGTACATTTTTATCCCACCTCCGAGGCTTCTCCCTACGAACCTTTTGACCCGGAAACTGAGATGAGTTGGGGGCAAATGCAGGTATTGGCAGATTTAAGTATGGGGAATGGGGAATGGGGAATGGGGAGTGGGGAAGAAAACCAGATCCCAATTCCTAATTCTCAGTTACCCAAGATGGCAATTGTGGCTACTCAAGGGGCACTGCAACCACATTTGCCACCACCAGAAGCTTTTGGGGAATTCTGTCTTACCTTGAAGCGGGGGATGGAATTAGACTTAAATGCCTTCAGTGAGAAAATCACGATTCTGGGGTATGAACGAGTACCTCTGGTGGAAATGGAAGGACAATGGAGCCGACGGGGTGATATTGTTGATGTTTTCCCAGTTTCATCTGAGTTTCCAGTCAGGTTGGAATGGTTTGGCGATGAAATCGAGCAAATGCGGGAATTTGACCCTGCAACTCAACGTTCGGCACTCGATAAAGTTGATCGGTTAATTCTTACCCCTACTAGCTTTGCTCCTATCGTCATGGCGGCACTGAAGAGTGCTGAGTTCCGAGTGGTGAGTGCTGAGTTAAATTCTGACTCTGAACTTAGCACTGAAAACTCATCATTGTTGGAGGGTAGTCGTCGCTTTTTGGGGTTGGCTTTTGAGCAACCAGCATCTCTGCTAAATTACCTATCAGAAAATACATTGATTGCTATTGATGAGCCAGAACAGTGCCATGCTCATAGCGATCGCTGGGTCGAAAATGCTGAGGAACAATGGGGAGTAGGGAATAGGGAACTGGGAATAGGGAATGGGGAGGAATCTACCCCCACTCCCCTAACATTGCCGAAAATTCACCGATCGTTTGATGAGTGTTTGGCTGACATTGCCAAATTTAAAACACTATATTTATCGGAACTGTCAGAGGAAAATAGTGGGATCAATCTTTCAAGCCGATCGCTTCCAGTCACACCGCACCAGTTTGCTAAACTAGCTGAAACCATCCGTCAAGAACGCGATCGCAATTTCTCAATCTGGCTGCTTTCTGCTCAACCTTCGCGTTCTGTATCGCTGTTGCAAGAACATGATTGTCCAGCCCAGTTTATCCCCAATCCCCGCGACTACCAAGCGATAGATAAGCTGCAAATTAACCATATTCCCATAGCCCTAAAATATTCTGGTCTTGCGGAACTCGAAGGTTTTATTCTGCCGACATACCGAATAGTAATCGTTACAGATCGAGAATTTTTTGGGCAGCATTCCTTGGCGACTCCCGGCTATATCCGCAAGCGCCACAAAGCTACTTCTAAGCAAGTTGATCCCAATAAGCTGCGTCCAGGTGATTATGTAGTTCACAGAAATCATGGTGTTGGCAAATTTGTCAAGCTGGAAAGTTTGACGATTAATAACGAAACCCGTGATTATTTGGCGGTGCAGTATGCTGATGGGTTATTAAGAGTTGCCGCCGATCAAGTGGGTGCTTTATCTCGGTTTCGCGCCGGAGGTGATAAAGCACCGGAACTCAACAGGATGACCGGTAAAGCTTGGGAAAATACCAAGAATAAAGTCCGCAAAGCCATCAGAAAATTGGCGGTGGACTTGTTAAAACTGTATGCAGCGCGATCGCAACAACAAGGTTTTAGCTTTCCAGGTGATATGCCTTGGCAGGAAGAGTTGGAAGATTCTTTCCCCTACCAACCCACAACGGATCAACTCAAAGCTGTACAAGATGTGAAACGCGACATGGAAAGCGATCGCCCAATGGATCGCTTAGTTTGTGGCGATGTCGGTTTTGGAAAGACGGAAGTGGCGATTCGTGCTATTTTCAAAGCAGTCACCGCCGGTAAACAAGTGGCACTCCTTGCGCCAACGACAATTTTAACACAGCAGCATTACCATACACTCAAGGAACGTTTTGCACCTTACCCCGTGAATGTCGGTTTGCTCAACCGTTTTCGTTCGGCTGAAGAACGCCGCGATATTCAAAAGCGATTGGCAACTGGTGAATTAGATGTAGTTGTTGGTACACAGCAACTTTTGGGTAAAGGTGTGATGTTCCGGGATTTAGGACTGTTGGTGGTGGATGAAGAACAGAGGTTTGGGGTAAACCAGAAAGAAAAAATTAAAAGCCTGAAAACTCAAGTGGACGTGCTTACGCTCTCCGCCACACCCATTCCCCGGACTTTGTATATGTCCTTGTCGGGAATTCGGGAAATGAGTTTAATTACTACACCACCCCCAACTAGACGAGCGATTAAAACCCATCTGTCACCGATAAATTCTGAAAGTATCCGCAGTGCAATTCGTCAAGAATTAGATAGAGGTGGACAGGTTTTTTATGTAGTTCCGCGAGTGGACGGGATTGAAGAAACCACAGCCAATTTACGAGAAGTGATACCGGGAGCTAGATTTGCGATCGCTCACGGTCAAATGGATGAAAGCGAGTTAGAATCAACCATGCTCACTTTCAGTAATGGTGATGCAGACATCCTTGTTTGTACAACAATTATTGAATCTGGCTTAGATATTCCGCGAGTCAACACCATTTTGATTGAAGATGCTCACCGCTTTGGTTTGGCACAACTGTATCAATTACGCGGTCGTGTGGGACGTGCAGGTATCCAAGCTCATGCTTGGTTATTTTATCCCAAGCAACGGCAATTATCTGATGCAGCACGGCAACGATTACGAGCAATTCAAGAATTTACTCAGCTAGGTTCTGGATATCAGCTAGCGATGCGCGACATGGAAATCAGAGGTGTAGGTAACTTGTTAGGTGCAGAACAATCCGGTCAAATGGATGCCATCGGCTTTGATTTATACATGGAAATGCTAGAAGAAGCAATTCGGGAAATCCGAGGACAAGAAATTCCGAAAGTGGAGGATACTCAGATTGACCTCAACCTGACGGCATTTATCCCAGCAGATTACATTACCGACTTGGATCAAAAGATGAGTGCATATCGGGCGGTGGCCACAGCTAAATCGAAATCAGAATTAAACCAGATTGCAGCCGAGTGGAGCGATCGCTATGGTACTTTACCAGTGCCTGCAAATCAACTTTTGCGAGTCATGGAACTCAAACAGCTAGCGAAAAAACTCGGATTTAGCCGCATTAAACCAGAACAAAAGCAGCACGTTGTTTTAGAAACGCCGATGGAGGAACCCGCTTGGAATTTGTTGGCGGCGAATTTACCAGACAATCTCAAGACGCGCTTTGTGTATTCTCCAGGTAAAGTCACGGTGCGCGGGTTAGGAGTTTTTAAAGCAGATCAACAATTGCAGAATTTGATTGATGCTTTCGGGAGAATGCAAGGTGCGATTCCAGAGGCGGCTGTTATTTGATTGGGAGAAAAAGATTATTAATCAAATGAAAACCTATGTCATTTTTAGCAGGCGGGAATTCTAGATCCGGCCCTTTGAGTATAGTTAGTAGAATTAAAGGAAATACCAACCCAACTTCAACTCATGATAAAAACTGTCGAAGGCATTTATCAGGATGGACAAATTCACCTCACCCAGCTACCGCAAGATATTAGCGATCGCTCTCAAGTCCTCGTCACCTTTCTAGATACTGGCAAAATCGACCCTACCAAATTACGTCAACTGATTGATCAATTGGAGACAATTGCTGGAATTGGACAAGGTTTTGAGGAACTTAACGCTGGTCAAACTCGGCCCATTGGAGATTTCGTCCAAGAAATGCAGCAAAAGTATGGCATTTCAGGTTGATATTACCCCAATCGCAGAAACTCAGATTGAGCAAGCTTATCGCTGGTATCGAGAGCGGAATCCTGAATTTGCTGATCGTTGGTTTCGAGGATTGATGAATGCTATTGCTAGCCTACAAGAGAAGCCCCAACGTTGTGCTTTAGCAGTCGAACATGAAATTTTTCCAGAAGAAGTACGTCAACTTCTTTATGGAAAAGCCAAAAATGTATCCCGAGTAATTTTTACGATTCGAGGTACTACAGTTAATGTATTGTATGTGCGCCACAGTGGCCAAGCACCACTGACTGTAGATGACCTAGAGGAGTTAGAAGGTGGAGTTTAGGATTTCAAGGCGATCGCTATAGTAGTTTACCAGTCTCTGCAAATCAACTTTTGCGAGTCATAGAACTCAAACAGTTAGCGAAAAAACTTGGATTTAGCCGCATTAAACCAGAAAACAAGCAGCACGTCGTTTTAGAAACGCCGATGGAGGAACCAGCTTGGAATTGATTGGCGGCGAATTTATCATCGCTGTTATCTGTGTAATTTCGGTGGTGAGTTAGTTTTGTCTGTGAGAGATTAGGCATCTAAGTTTCCATAGCGCAGACAACCAACGATGGAAAAAGAAAAGTTTCACATTGTCCCAATATACCTTCGTATTGAGGGTATTTTTGATAGTACCGATATGTACGGAAATCAAATTAAACGTCCTGATTCTTGGGAGGATGAGGTAGAAGTTGTTGTGTGGGGATATCGAATATCTGGTTCAGCAGTTTCTTTTTATTCTCAGATTGACTACTTTCCAAAAAATCGACTAGAGTATGTAGATATATGTCAGTTTGTTTGCGATCGTATGGCAGACTTACTTGATGAATGCATTCAGAGGATCAAACAACATAATAATTTAGAAGATTCATCTGTATATCTAGCAGATTATGGATTTAGAATTTATCATTATTGCGAATATTTTTTGGAGAACAAGAAGAGACTTTATCTCTGAAGTTAAACCATCTTTCTAAAAGCGGGAAATTAAAGCAGGTAAACCGTAAAGGTGGGCTGTCTGAAAAAGTTACTCAAATTGGGGAAATTGATTTCTAACTCAGTGCTGGTTCGATAACTTTGATGAGAAAAATTAACAGCGAGAAAAAAGGATTTGTTAGAGATGTTGAGCAACACAATCTCAAAACGTATCAAGAATATTTAGATTTAAAAAAAGTGAGAATAAATGACTATAATTTGCTGGACATACTTGAAATTTAAAGAGCAGAGATAATTTATAGTATGACTTTCGTAACGATTAACAGCTATGACTGAGCTACTTGAACAAGCGATCGCTAAACTAAAAAATTTACCTGCCAATGAACAAGATGTGATCGCAGCGATGATTTTGGCAGAACTAGAAGATGAACGCCGTTGGGATGAAGCTTTTGCCCGTTCTCCAGATATGCTTGCCAAACTTGCAGCCGAGGCAATGGCTGAATACCGTGTAGGTAAAACCCAAGAGTTAGATCCAGATAAATTGTGAAGTCACGTATAACTGCTCAGTTTCGTCAAGGGTTTGCTGATCTACCTGGGCAAGTTCAAGAGCAAACCCGTGAAGCATATCGCCTTTTCAAACAAGATCCGAGCCATCCAAGCTTGCGCTTCAAAAAAGTTCAACAGAATTACCGATTTATTCAGCACGGATTAGCAAAAATTATCGAGCGGTTGGACAGTTAGATGGAGACTGTTATTTGGTTTTGGCTTGGTTCACACGCAGAGTATGACAAGTTGCTCTCTCAGTTGTAGCGACGCAGCGCGATCGCATACTCCATTTGGATCAAAAGATGAGCGCTTACCATGAAGTTGAAATTTTCAAATGATTTATAAATATTCAAAAAATACTTCAGGTACTAATCGTAATTCACCAGATTTAAAGCGAGAGATATCTATCCATAACGCTTTATGTTTATGATGTTGTGATTCTGAAAAAACTAGACTTTCCAGTTGATAAAATTTTGAATCAACAAAGTCACATTGATAAAGCTGAATGATTTCATGACCTTGCCTACCATTAAATGTAAACAGGTTCTCTATACAACCTAGATATTTAATATTCGTTAAGTCTGCCTGAATTTCCTCTTGAAACTCTCGTTCTAAGGCGGCGTGGCTGGCTTCGCCAAAATCAACACCACCGCCTAAAGCCCGATAAAATGTTTCTTGCTCTACGGGATCATAGCCTTCAGAAACAAATATGCGTTCGCCATCCCGAATTAGCCCCAAGGCTATTACCCTAATTTCACCTGCTTTATTCATTTTTATAACTAATTATCATAAATAGACTGAGGACGACTTTCGCTATCCTCAATAGGCCAATCTGGATTTTCGCCACCGATGTACAATTCTTCAATGGTGACGTATTCCTGACTTAGCTGGGTGAGAGCGTTGATTAAGATATCTAATGCGATCGCATCACTGGTTCCTAAGTCAAACCAACAACGTCCCCACTGTCCCTCATATTCAAACTCACCAATGTTGTGCATCAGTGCTAGCAAGCTTTTGTCATACCCTTGCTCATCATAATTCATGTAGCTGATATCGAGTCCAGTGTCCTGCACCTGAAGATTCTCTGCGTTAAATGCGCCCAATTTACCTAGATAAAACCAGGAATTGAAAACTTCTTCTACATACTGTTTTTCACGTGCAGAAGGATTTGTACTGAATTTCAGCCAAATCCACATATCAAAAGGATTAATCTCGCGGAACTGAATTTCCATTTTGGTCTAATATCTCAATTACTGTTCTGCAAATAAGCATATCAAAGTAGGGTATGGGGAATGGGGAATTGGGAATTGGGGCTAAGGATTGTTAAGGCTAGCAGCATTTTTGCGTTCACTCTCAATTTGTTTGACTAAATCGCTTGGGAGTTGGGATTTTTTAGTTAATGCTTTGTCAAAATTAGTGATCGCTTCCCGAATCATCTGCTGGCTTTTTTCTTTTTGCCCCAGTTCTTTCAGGATTTGGGCTTTGAGATAATAAATTTCTGGATTATCGGATGTGGTTTTGATCGCGCGGTTGACATATTCTAGTGCCTGCGGATACCTTTTTAAATCCCGGTAAGCAAGAGCAATACCGCGATCAACGAGATACCCAGGAGCGGCATTTTTTTCTAAGCGTCCAATTGACTGATCGGGACTAGCAAAAGGCAAATTAACCGCCAACAACAAATCCATATAACCCTTGATTAAATTCAGTTCTGGATCGTTGGCAGAAATTGCTTCGGCTTTATCTAAATATTCATAAACTTGCCGCAGCCTACTAAAAGCTTGCGGCACACCGTTGACTGTACCCTCACGGGTGATAATTATTGCTCCTTCTAAAAAATGACCAACAGCAGTGTATAAATTACCACGCAATGGATCGTTGGGAACCAGTTTTTGTCCGGTTTCTAGAGTTTTCTGACTGTAGGTGGCAAGTTTAGCCCAATCCTTATTTCCGTATGCCAAAGATGCCTTCATCGCATAAGCTAGAGGTTCATTTGGTTCTTTAGATATTGCTTGTTCTAAATAACGCTCTGCTGCTGGATAGTTACCCTGCTGGAAAATCGCTTTAAAAGCTGCTTCTGTTTGGTCGCCAATTTGATGAGGTTCGTTATTGCGAAACGGATCGCCAGCCAGAGAGGGATTTACCCACAGATTAAGTGCGATTGCCCAAGGGACAACGCCAAAGGCGAACGCAGCACCAAAAGCAGTCTGAGCAAAAGCATTAAGTCTGGTTGGCACTAGTAATCGAGGCGAAGAAAACCTTTTAGTCATTTTAACCCTCAGAATAATTGCGGTTGAAATAGTTGTATGTGTTACTTAGAATGCAAAAAATGATTAATTTTTACACTGAGCGACTTGCCTTGACTTGTGCCGAGCGGCTTGCCCTGAGCGCAGTCGTTGGCGCAGCCTCTCGTAGAGAAGGGAGCCGAGGTAGCTCAGTCAAAAGGAGTCGAAGTGTTAACTTGCTTCTGCCTCAACCAAAATTTTCTTATATAAAGATTGACTTTGGTAATTTTTCCATGTTTCCAGGCTCGTCATAACCAAAGTTTTCAGGGTGAGTCTGCCACAATGGAGAAAAATTGGATGATTCTTGCTGCTAGATTAAGCTGTTAATCCAGGTAATGCATTATAAATTTTTCCAGAATTTTCCAGGTACTCTCAGTGTAGCTAATCAGTAATTTGCTGACTTTTTGGTAATCTTAACAAATGCTCTATCTCCGAAATGTAAATTATCACCCCACAGCGTGTCCAACAGCGATTCTTAAATCGATCAACTTGGAATTAGCACCCCAGCAGCTAGGTCTGATTATCGGCCCCAGTGGTTCTGGAAAAAGTACTTTATTAGAAATTTTGTCAGGATTAGCCGAACCCACTACTGGCGCACTCTTCTGGCGGGAACAAGAACTTGTAGCCGAACAGCTACAACAATTAGCTGGGTTGGTATTTCAGTTTCCAGAACGGCACTTTTGTGGTGGTTCGATTTTAGAAGAATTGCGTTTAGGACATCCTGAGTTAGGGTCAGAACGAGTTAGACAGGCCCTGACTGAGGTGGGATTAGAGCATTTATCGCTTTCTGCTGCTCCCCATGCTTTGAGTGGTGGTCAACAGAGGCGTTTAGCTTTAGCAGTGCAATTGATTCGCCAGCCAAATTTACTCTTATTGGATGAACCCACTGCTGGGTTAGATTGGTCAATGCGTCGGCAACTGGTAAATTTATTAGCGAAGCTGAAACAAGATTGGACGCTATTGGTAGTAACACACGATGCTGGGGATCTGTTAGCGATCGCAGATCGTTGCTGGACACTCAACCACGGCGAACTACAATCAGTAGACCCAAAGACACTAGAATCCAAAGTCAAAGAACCTCTACCATCGGTATGAAAGGCGACTGGGGACTGGGGACTGGAGAAAAAAGAATACCCAATGCCCTATCCAAAATGACAAATGACAAATGACAAATGACAAATGACAAACTTATTGCCTGAAATGGCAGAAATCTGGCAGCAAACTCTGAATTGGCAACCAACTGTCCAACAGCAAGCGCAATTCCAAAGGCTTTATGAGTTAATTCTAGAAGGTAATCGTCAACTAAATTTAACTCGCATTACTGACCCCCAAGAGTTTTGGGAAAAACATCTCTGGGATTCTCTACGAGGAATTCTACCCGTATTATCAGGAAATTTACCCTCAGCTTCTCCCACTATCATCGATATTGGTACAGGTGCAGGTTTTCCAGGTGTTCCAGTGGCAATGACAGTACCTAATTGCACAATTACTCTTCTCGATTCCACTCAGAAAAAAATTACTTTTCTCGACAATATATTAACTGAACTTGCCCTTACTAATGCTAAAACTCTTGTTGGTAGGGCTGAGGAAATCGGTCAGTACTATAAGCATCGAATGGCTTATGATATTGCACTGATACGCGCTGTAGGGGCGGTTTCTGTTTGTGCAGAGTATACCCTACCACTGCTCAAACAGGGAGGTTTAGCCATAATTTATCGCGGTAATTGGACAAAGGATGAAACAACAGCTTTGCAGAATGCTGTGAAGCTGTTGGGTGGCGTTATTGAATCAATCGAACAATTTACAACACCCTTGAGTCACAGCATCCGGCACTGTGTGTATTTGCGTAAGGTAGCCACCACACCAGTTCAGTTTCCCCGTCCTATTGGTGTACCTACTCAAAAGCCTCTTTGACTAATTCGTAATTCGTAATTAGAAAGAGTGCAAGTTTCCACTGGTTAAAATTATGAATTAATTTGATAGGAGTGGAATATCAATATCCCAATGTTTAAGCAAGTTTACTGGCTGCTGCAAAACGCTTGTTAATCTCATCCCAATTAACCACATTCCACCAAGCATCTAAATAATCGGCGCGGCGATTCTGGTAATTGAGATAATATGCGTGTTCCCATACGTCATTACCTAAAATGGGATATTTACCTGTACTTAAGGGACTATCTTGGTTAGCTGTAGTTGTCACTTCTAACTTGCCACCTTTATTACGCACTAGCCAAACCCAACCACTACCAAAACGGCTAGCACCAGCTTCATTAAACTGTTTTTTGAAAGCTGCAAAACTACCAAAACTTTGATTAATTGCAGAGGCTATATTTCCTGTTGGTTCTCCCCCGCCTTTTGGCTTCATAATTTCCCAGAACATTGAGTGGTTTACATGACCACCGCCATTATTGCGTACTGTTCTGCGAATATCTTGTGGTACAGTGTCAAGTTTCTGCAACAGTTCTTCAATAGTTTTGCCTTTGAGTTCTGGGTGTTTATCTAACGCTGCATTCAAGTTTTTTACATAAGTTGCATGGTGTTTATCATGGTGAAACTGCATCGTTTTAGCATCGATGTGTGGTTCAAGTGCTTCGTAGGCGTAAGCTAAAGGCGGTAGTTGGATAGCACCTGTTTTATCGGATGTTTTATTTAGTGGAGTATTTGGTGTTGTTTCAGGAGTTGCAGTATTTCCATTTGGAGATTTCTCTGCTGATGCACAAGCATCTAATGCAAAAGCACCCGTACCGGCTGTAAGTAAAAACAAGAAATTGCGTCGATTAATAGCCATATAACTTTTTGCAGCTAATCAATTAAGTCTCTATTGCAGTTTTTATTTTCTTAGATTTTGGCTACAAAAAATTGGGAATTGTGATTATTTCTGGCAGTTTAAGAAACTATTTATAAAATTCTGTCGCCAGTTTTGGGATCAAATACAAACAAGTGATTTAAATCAAGTTGTAGAGAAAGGCGATCGCCTGGACGGGGACGCACATCCGCGCCTACCTGAATATTCAACACCACCGCCGAACCAGGTAAACCAGCACGAATCAAAGTTTCTCTTCCCAAAGGTTCCACCACCTTAACTTCTACAATCAGGTGACTCTCATTTTCTTCTTGGCGACTTGGTGAATCAGCGCTGTAGGCGGGTTTCCCGCCGTAGGCGACTGTGAACCCGGAGGGCGGTTCGTTAATAAAAATATGCTCTGGACGAATCCCCAAATCATAACTGTGTTCCTGACGCAACTGTAATTTTTCTTTTACAACTGCTGGAATCGTTAATAACTGTCCACTGACATCAAAACCGTTATTGTGATAGATTGCAGGCAAAATATTCATTGGCGGACTGCCTAAAAAACTTGCCACCATCTGATTAGCAGGACTTGCATAAATAGTTTGGGGATCGCCGATTTGTTGAATTCGCCCGCGATTTAGCACGACTATTTTATCAGCCAAAGTCATTGCTTCAACTTGATCGTGGGTGACGTAAATTGTGGTAATTCCTAATTCTTGATGTAACTGTTTTAATTCTGCCCTTGTATCGTCGCGTAATTGGGCATCTAAGTTAGATAAAGGTTCATCAAGTAAAAAAACTTGGGGTTCACGAGCGATCGCTCTTCCTAATGCTACCCGTTGTTGCTGTCCCCCAGAAAGTTGTTTGGGTTTACGATCCAGCAAGTGATCCAGAGAAAGCGATCGCGCCACATTCATCACCCGTTCTTGAATGATTTTTCGATCAACCTTCCGCATTTCCAAGCCAAAGCCGATGTTTTGGGCCACGCTCATGTGAGGATAGAGGGCGTAGTTTTGGAATACCATCGCCACATCTCGCTGTCTGGCTGGGATATTATTCACCAAGCGATCGCCAATAAAGAGTTTGCCTGATGTAGCGGTTTCTAAACCAGCGATCGTTCGCAAAATTGTAGACTTACCACAACCCGATGGCCCAACTAAAACCCAAAACTCGCCATCAGGAATTTCAAAGGTAATGTCCTCGATCGCGGTGACATTATTGAATCTACGCTTAATATCTTCTAGACGAACATTTGCCATTATCTGATTTGATATTTTCAGTTTAGGATCATGCGGCACTTCCAACTAAGTACTAAGAGGTTTGATCCGCACCCTCCGAGGAATTGTGAGGCTGCTTTACAAATGTAGAACTCTAATCAGAAATCTTAGAGCCTCATTCACAGCATCGGCATTAGGAAAAACCTCTGCAACATCAGGTTCTAAACGAATTGTTGTCTTACTAAAGCTCTTTCGTTCAGAACCAAATTTTCTGATTTTTAGGCTCTTTAAGTCATACTCTGATCGCAGACGACAGCATGATATTTTTGACTTTTCACACATCCTCTAAACAAAGTTCAATTACTTCTTTCATATTAGCCATCAACTCATCAATTTTTTCTCCTTGACTGTAACAGGCTTGTAGCTGAGGTACTTCTCCGACATAGTAGCCATCTTCATCCCGTTCAATGATGACGTAGAATTCTCGGTTGGTGGGATTGATCATAATCTATTTGTACGTAGACTCAAAATCATTTTTCTGGATTCTTCGACCAAGCAGGGTGAGAGAGTAAAGAAGCAAAGACTCTTACCCCCCGCAGCTGATTAGAGAGGGGTAAGTGACCTCTAGGCGCACTCAAATCCCAGGTAAAGCTGTTGGGGTATCGCGTCCAGTTATTACCTTCTTTCCAGCCAATTTTCGGCCAGAAATTCTCCCAATTTTTACCCAAACTCAACCAGATCTCTCGCTGCACTGAAAAGCCAAATTTACCTTCGGAGTGGACTAACCAGAGGTTGTTAATAGTTTGCAAGTCAACAGCCGAGGTATTTTCTACCTCAGTAAAATACAACCATTTTCGTTGTACAGCCGTTGGCCCTGATAATTCACACATTTTTTCGATGGTGACGCGATCGGCTGCTTGAAAGTCTTGAGCAGCAAGTAGCTGTTGCAAAGAATTGTAGTTAATCCCGCACTCTGATTTTAGAGGTACAATTCCTTCAGGAAAACAGGAGCGCAAAAATTCTTTGGCTTGAGGTGCATCAGAGCTGTAAAGGACTTGGTAAGCTTTGCCATCAATCCAAGTCGCTGGGTTCTCACGTCGTTTCAGTAAAAATTCCATCAACACGTCTAATCCCTCATTACCCAACTCAGCTAACTGTGGGATTATCTGTTGTTGGACTTTTTCAGACCCGGCGATTAATGGTTGTCGGAGAGAGTCAATGTCATTTGCAGGGCCTGATAAAATCATTGGGTCTGTCATGCCATTCTTGTGTTAACGGTCAGTGAAAGAGCGGTAAGCTATCGGGCTTCACCTTGGAAAAGTATTGATAGCGAAAAGTAGTTTACTATTTTTAATCGTACAAAATTGCGATCGCTTCACTGAAATCCCACACTTAATCCCCAAATAATGTACAAGGGGAATAGGGGGAAAATCTGTGCCTTATGGCTTGGTGAACAAAAGACATAGCAAAATATACAAGCCTGCCACATAAGATTTTTTGAATAGCAGCGTATCGATTAGGAGTGTGTGAACGATGTACGAAAAGATTACCCCCCCCGTAGCCGGAGCAAAAATCACCTTCAAAAATGGTGAACCAATCGTACCGGACAATCCAATTATCCCCTTTATTCGTGGCGACGGCACAGGTATCGACATCTGGCCTGCTACCCAAAAAGTCCTCGATGCTGCGGTAGCCAAAGCATATAAGGGTCAGCGTCAAATTAGTTGGTTTAAGGTTTACGCTGGGGACGAAGCTTGCGATTTATACGGAACTTACCAGTATTTACCTCAAGACACTCTCACGGCAATTGAAGAGTATGGTGTAGCTATTAAAGGGCCTTTGACTACTCCCATTGGGGGAGGAATTCGTTCTTTAAATGTGGCACTAAGGCAAATTTTTGACTTATATGCCTGTGTACGTCCTTGCCGTTACTATGCGGGTACGCCCTCACCCCACAAAAACCCCGAAAAGCTGGATGTAATTGTTTATCGGGAAAATACAGAAGATATTTATTTAGGCATTGAGTGGCGACAAGGTAGCGAAATCGGCGATCGCTTAATTAAGATTCTTAACGAAGAACTAATCCCCGCCACCCCAGAACATGGAAAAAAACGCATTCCTCTTGATTCTGGTATTGGCATCAAACCCATCAGCAAAACTGGTTCTCAGCGCCTAGTCAGACGTGCCATCAAACACGCTTTGCTATTGCCTAAAAACAAGCAACAGGTGACTTTGGTGCATAAGGGCAACATCATGAAATACACCGAAGGCGCTTTCCGCGATTGGGGTTATGAACTAGCAACCAGCGAATTTCGCCAAGAAACTGTCACTGAACAAGAATCTTGGATTTTGAGTAACAAGGAAAAAAATCCGAATATTTCCTTGGAAGAAAACGCCCGCCAGATTGAGCCTGGGTTTGATAATCTTACCCCAGACAAGAAAGCGCAAGTTGTCAAGGAAGTTGAAACTGTTCTTAACACAATTTGGGCAACCCACGGCGATGGCAAATGGAAAGAAAAAGTTTTGGTGAATGACCGGATTGCTGACAGTATTTTTCAACAAATCCAAACCAGACCGGATGAGTATTCGATTTTGGCGACAATGAACTTGAACGGCGATTATTTGTCTGATGCGGCTGCTGCCATTGTTGGTGGTTTGGGAATGGGACCAGGGGCAAATATTGGTGATTCTAGTGCCATATTTGAAGCTACTCACGGTACTGCACCCAAACATGCCGGCTTGGATCGGATTAATCCGGGTTCAGTGATTTTGTCTGGTGTGATGATGCTGGAATTTATGGGTTGGCAAGAAGCGGCAGACCTAATTAAGAAAGGTTTAAGCGATGCGATCGCAAATAGTAAAGTCACCTACGATTTAGCCCGCTTGCTAGAACCGCCTGTTGAACCCTTAAAATGTTCTGAATTTGCCGACGCAATTATTCAGCATTTTGGTTAAGTTTACTAGGGTTAATTAGTCGAATAAAAAGACCTCTCCCTGGTTTTACTACGCAAAACCTGTCCCTCTCCGAGTTGGAGAGGGAAAGAGTTAAACTTTAACTCCAAAAATCTCTTTTTTCTCTCTGCGTTCTCTGTGCCTCTGCGGTTTAAAAGCAATTTTTATAACCACAGAGGCGCAGAGAACACAGAGGTAAAAGAGCTAGCCCTGGCATCATTAATTTCTGGAGATGTCTACTTGCTTTAGCTGTGATTTCGCTAATTTATCAGGTGCGATCGCTCCATTCTCTGTAATGATGGCTGTAATCAACTCAGCCGGAGTCACATCAAAAGCTGGGTTGTAAAAATCGACACCTTCAGGTGTGAGAATAGTATCTCCCACCTGATAGATTTCTGTTGGATCGCGTTCTTCAATAGGAATTTGGCTGCCATCAGCTAATTCAAAATCAACGGTGGAAAGGGGCGCAGCCACAAAGAAGGGGATATTATGTGCCTTAGCTGCGATCGCAACACTATATGTACCAATTTTATTAGCAGTGTCGCCATTAGCAGCAATTCGGTCAGCACCCACAACTACAGCATGAATCAAACCCTGTTTCATGCAATGGGCTGCCATATTATCAGTAATTAATGTCACAGGAATACCTTCTTGCACACATTCCCAAGCGGTGAGTTTTGCACCTTGTAAACGGGGACGGGTTTCGTCGGCAAATAAACGTTCTAAACGTCCTTCTCTCCAAGCGGAACGCACAACACCTAAAGCAGTGCCATAACCAGCCGTAGCTAGCGCCCCAGCGTTGCAGTGAGTAAGTAACGTCAGCTTTTCTGGAGTAGTGGGCAAAACTGCCAAACCATTGTCGCCGATCGCTTGACAGGTTTGCAAATCTTCAACGTTGATTGCTTGAGCTGTTTGGAAAAGGGTTTGCTTAATGTCTTCAACAGTTCCCAACGTTTCCTTGGCAACTTTCATCATCCGACTAATTGCCCAAAATAAATTTACCGCCGTCGGACGAGTAGAACCTAACAACTGGGCTACTTTATCTAAGTTTTGCAAAAATTCGTGGCGATCGCTAGTTTCAATTTCCCTTGCGCCAAGATACATTCCATAAGCCGCAGCCACACCAATTGCAGGCGCACCCCGGACAATCATAGTCTTAATCGCCCGCGCCATATCTTCACTGCGGTGGATTTCCACAAATGTATATTCGTTGGGTAAGCGCGTTTGGTCAATTAGTGACACCGATTCATTGTGCCAAATAACGGGATAAACGTGGTTTGTAGAAAGTGTCATAGAAAAACGTAGTTAGTGGATAAGTAAGTCGGCGCTAATATTTCAAGCTATGTTAAGAAATTTAACTGTAGGGTGTGTTGTCGCGCAGCGCAACGCATCGTCAAGAATTTAAGATGGCATAACACGACGCTAGTTTGCTCAAGTCGGGAGAACCTGCCCACGCAACTGTCTCGCCTACAGACAATTTATATTTATTCATATACATTGAATTTTCTCGCCGACTTAACTTAAGCAATATTTTTTACTTTAATGTACCTTGATGATTTCATTTTAAAAACTAAAATTCAATTAAATATTTTTTAGTTTTTTGATGATTTTGCGGCACAGATAATTACTTAATATTTATTTAATTAATTTCTTCCTTAACTGTCTTAACTGTCCTTGCATTCTCATTACAAAAGTGAGAACATATTTCGCTAAAGCATTTAAAAAACTAAATATATAGTTAATATCAAAAATGCTTTTGCCCTAACTCTATGCAAAGATCACATCTTAATAAAAAGTTGATCTAATTCCTTAAAAGATTTGAAATAAAAATATGAAACGTCTTGTTATATGCTGTGATGGAACCTGGCAACAATTAACAAGTGCTTACCCTAGCAATGTGGTTAAGTTAGCTCAATCGGTAAAACCGATGGCTAGTGACGGGGTTGCACAAATCGTATTTTATGACGAGGGGGTTGGAGCTGAGGGTCAAAAGGTTTTAGGGGGAGCTACCGGACTAGGAATCGATAGAAATATAGAAGATGGCTACCGATTTCTGAGCCTCAATTATGTTTCTGGTGACGAAATCTATCTGTTCGGTTTCAGTCGTGGTGCTTACACAGTTAGAAGTTTAGCGGGGATGATCTATTGCTCCGGTCTTTTAGACCGTCCCCATGTCACCAAAGCCCATGAAGCTTATGAGCTTTACCGTAAACGAGGTGTTAAACCAAAAGATCAGGAAGCTGTGGAATACCGTCAAGCTTACGGCGATCGCGTCCCTATAACCTTGCTGGGTTGCTTTGATACCGTTGGGGCCCTTGGTATTCCTGGGATACCCGCCTTCAGCAAGTTGAGCGAGCAGCTGAATAAGCGTTACAGATTCCATGACACTACTTTAAACAAATGTGTTCAGAATGCCTTGCACGCGGTGGCGATCGACGAAATCCGTGAAGTCTTTGATGTCACTCCCATGACAAAGCATCCTGATGCTGAAAACCAGCGAGTGATTCAAAAGTGGTTCCCTGGCGCACATGGCTGCGTTGGTGGTGGAACTAAAGAACATAGTGGGTTATCAGATGCCGCCTTACAGTGGATGATTGATTCCATCGGTGAGATGCAATTGGGACTTGACTTCGATACAAGTGTGATTCCTACAGGTATTAACCCCAATTATGAATGCGATTTTAAGAACGATGCTGGATTCTTTAAATTGGCAGGAATCAAGTTTCGTGAGGTTAGTGATGTCATTGAAGACCTTCATGAAAGCACAATTAACCGTTTGAAAAGTCGCAAAGACTATCGACCTAAAAATCTACAAAAGATTATTTCCAAACTGAAATAAGTTGAATGAATTTAGGTAATCGAAGTAGAGAAATTTCTGGTGCATTGAATCCAAAAGTGAAAAAAGGTAAAAATAATTATGGCTGGGAAAAGAGATACATCCAAAGACGGGTTGGGTAACAAACTTCAAACATTAGTTTTAACAAACTTTAAGCCTATTTGGAAACTTCTCCAAAGTAACAAATCTATTGCACGTAAAGTTAATAAAACTCTGCTTAACAGTCTCATCTATAAAATTCCGACTCGTCCTAATCCTTATAGTATGATGACTTTAGATGAGCATATTCCTGATACTAACATTCCTAAGAAAACTGATACTTATACTTCCTGGGAATCACTCAACGATCGCACTTATACAGGAAGGCATCTACCACCCGATCCCAAGTTAAACGCTGAGGGTAATCTACCCAAAGTTGAAGACCTAGCTATTTTATTCCGTAAAAGAGACGGTAAAACTATTTATTCTGGCAAATCAACCATGCTGTTTCCCTATTGGGTGCAGTGGTTTACAGATAGCTTTCTTCGCCTTAATCACTACAATAAACTAAAAAATACTTCCAACCACGAAATTGATTTGTGTAATGTTTATGGTTTAACCAGAAAACAAACACATCTTTTAAGAAGTTTTCAGGGAGGTAAATTAAAGACTCAGAAACTCAAACGCCAAGATGGTGTAGAAGAAGAATATCCTTTGTTTTATTATGCCGATCCAGCGCAGGATAAAATTAAACCTGAATTTGAAGGTCTTTATGAACCTTTGAATGATGAAAAAAGACAGTCTGTAGATAAAAAGCAATATATGTTTGCAATGGGAGTAGAACGAGCAAACGTACAAATTGGCTATGTAATGCTCAACACTCTATGTCTCCGTGAACATAATCGTCTTTGTGATGAATTAGCACGCAATTATCCAGATTGGGATGATGAACGCCTTTTCCAAACATCGAGAAATATTCTCATGGCGATTATTTTAAAAATCATTATGGAAGAGTACATTAACCACATCACTCCTTATCACTTTAAATTGTTTGCCGACCCAGAAGCTTTTACAAAGGAAAGTTGGCATCGTCCCAACTATATGGCAATTGAGTTTGACTTTGTTTATCGCTGGCATAGTGCGATTCCAGAAACATTTAACTATAACGGTAAACCAACTCATATTGCTGCATCCCTCTGGAACAATAAGATGTTTATTGACCAAGGTTTAGGGGCATTGATGGAGGAAACTTGCTCTCAACCAGGTACAAAAATTGGTTTATTTAACACCCCTGATATATTGGTGGAGTTAACCGAGCTACCTTCAATCAGACTGGGAAGGCAGCTGCAATTGGCAAGCTATAATGATTATCGGGAATTATGCGGTTTTCCCAGAGTGACAAGATTTGAGCAAGTTACTGGCAATGAATTTGCTCAACAAAAACTCAAAGAATTATATGGTCATGTTGATAATATTGAGTTCTTTGTGGGGCTTTACGCCGAAGATGGGCGCGAGAATTCAACTATCCCTGCTTTAGTAGCACGCTTAATTGGGATTGATGCCTTTTCTCAGGCGCTAACCAATCCTTTACTATCACCTAATATCTTCAATAAAGAAACTTTTTCTCCTGTGGGTTGGGAAATTCTTCAGAATACCAACACAGTCTCAGATTTAGTGAATCGTAATGTTCCTCCATCAGGTAAGAAGTACAAAGTTACTTTTGACCTTTAAGAGATTGTAAGATTCTACATCAGCTTTGAGTGCGATCGCTTTCATAAACCAGCGATCGCCAAATTATTAAATCTACCTGTAAAAAAAATGAAACTTTTTACTGAATATCCAGAAAAAGACGAACTCAAATATTGCGATCTCATGAGTGAGTTAGTCAAAAAGAACATGGAAAATCTTTATGGAGGTAAGAAGAAAAAAACTGCAAAAAGAGATACCCATTCTAAAACCCATGCTGCTGTTCAAGGAACTCTAGAAATTTTTGACTTTGATGAAGCCGCAATTAAGAAGGAATTGAGCAAACGCACCTCATTATCTGAAGCTGAACTTTCTGCCATTTCTCTCAAACAAGGTTTATTTGCCACACCGAAACAATATCCAGTTTGGTTACGATTTGCCAATGGTGCGTTTTCAGTAAAAAATGACTATGAAGGAGATACGCGCTCCATGGCCGTAAAAGTGATCGGCGTAGAAGGAGAACGACTATCGCAAAGTCACGAGTTAAAAACTCAAGATATTATTACCCACAATACCGAATTCTTTTTTGTTAGAACCATCAAAGACTTCCACAGCTTTTTTTTGACGGTTTATCGAGCAGGGCTGTTTCCGCTTTTTAAGCTGTTGGTGCTTTTTTGGCTAAAGTTGCATCCCTACGAATCCACTCTTTTACAAACTAGTTTCAAACGTTTTCCCAAGAGTTTACTTAAAGAACGCTATTGGAGTGCTTCAGCATTTTCTGTGGGACTCAAATCTGGTTTTGATCCATCTCAACCAGGTCGAGTTCCTGTAGAATATCCAGCTGTGATTAAATATGGATTTACTCCGGTTTCGAGTCAAATACCTCATCAACAACTTCCTGTTGAGTCAAGGTCAGAAAGTGAGCTTAAGCTTGCTAAAGCATCACGTTCAGAGGACAACTACTACCGAGAAGATATTATTCAAGCTTTAGCAAAGTCTGATGCTGAGTACTACTGGGACTTTCAAATTCAATTTCAAACCAGCCCAGAAATGTCTATTGATGATACAACCATTGTTTGGAATGAAGAGGAATCACCTTTTTTTACAGTTGGTCGCCTAACAATTAAGCATCAAAGGGTTAATTCTCCCCAAGAAAATGACTTTGGAGAAAATCTCAGTTTTTCTCCTGGGAATGGTCTAGCAGTGCATCGTCCTGTCGGTGCAATCAATCGCTTACGCAGCATTGTTTATCCTATTGTTGCTAATGACCGTCATCAAAAACGAGGGGTTAAATACCAGGAACCAACTGTCTGAGTTTTCACAGGAATTATTAACTATAAGAATCCTTGCTCACATACTTTATTTTTTGTCATTTCCTACAGTTGATCTAGCGATCGCCCACACTTGTGACTCAAGTGTGGGCGATTCATTCTACAAAGAATTAACTAAACAACAGCAGATACTTGCTGCTTAAAGAAAGCTTGCAAAACTCTTTCTGCTATTTGATGACTAGTTAAACCTAGTTCTGTTTTAGATTCATTGGGTTCAGCATGATCTACTAACACATCTGGTACACCGAATCGCTTGACGGGAACTAGAATATCTGCATCCATTAAAGCTTCTGCGATCGCAGAACCAAAGCCACCCATCACACACCCTTCTTCTAAGGTGATGACACGGCCGATTTTCTTAGCTAAAGGCAAAATCAACTCGGTATCCAAAGGCTTAACGAAACGGGCATTGATCACAGTTGCCTCAATCCCATGTTCGCTGAGAATTTCGGCAGCTTGCATCCCTGGATAAACCATTGTGCCATAAGCAACGATTAACACGTCATCGCCAGTGCGGAGAATTTCGCCTTTGCCGATTTCCAAAGGTTCCCAACCTTCCTCCATCAGGGGAACGCCGTAGCCATTGCCACGAGGGTAGCGCATAGCGATGGGGCCACTGGTATGGTCAACACCAGTTACTACCATGCGTTGCAGTTCTGCTTCATCTTTGGGTGCCATGATGACGATATTGGGGATGCAACGCAGATAAGCGATGTCATACATACCTTGGTGGGTGGGGCCATCAGATCCAACAATTCCTGCCCTATCTAAGCAGAAGAATACTGGCAGGTTTTGGATGCAGACATCGTGAATTATCTGGTCATAAGCGCGTTGCAGGAAAGTAGAATAAATGGCGGCTACGGGGCGCATTCCTTGAGTTGCAAGCCCTGCTGCTAAAGTGATTGCATGTTGTTCAGCAATGCCGACATCAACATATTGATTGGGCAGTTTGGCTTGAAGTTTATCTAAGCCTGTTCCCGTTGCCATAGCCGCAGTAATCCCAACGATTTTGGGGTTTTGTTCGGCAAGTTTCACTAGAGTGTGAGAAAAGACTTTAGCATAAGCTGGGGGTTTGGGTTTATTAGAAGGAATAGCTTTGCCAGTTGCAACGTTAAAGGGGCTTTGGGCGTGGTAGCCAACTTGGTCTAGTTCAGCAATTTCATAGCCTTTGCCTTTAACTGTTGCCACATGTACTAAAACAGGGCCTTGTATCTGATGTGCCTGTTGGAAGGTGGCAATCAATTCTTCAAGATTATGCCCATCTACTGGCCCAATGTAGGTAAAACCGAGTTCTTCAAACACTGCCCCTACCTTGGGAACAGCCAAACGTTTCATACCTTCTTTGATGCGTGCGAGTTCGGGAGACAGAGATTCACCCACGAAGGGAATTTGCTTAAATTGTTCCTCAAGATTATCTTTGATAAATTGCACCGGCTGGCTGAGGCGCATTTTGTTCAGATAGCGGGGAATCGCGCCGACATTGCGAGATATGGACATGTCGTTGTCGTTGAGAACAACCAACAGGTTAGTTTTCGGCATGTGTCCCGCATGGTTAATGGCTTCTAATGCCATACCTCCAGTCAGTGCCCCATCCCCAATAACAGCGACGGCTTTAAATTTTTCGCCTTTCAAGTCTCGCGCTAAAGCCATACCTAATGCTGCTGAAATACTTGTAGAAGCATGTCCAGCCCCAAAGTGATCAAATTTGTTTTCACAGAGTTTGAGATAACCTGCAACTCCGTCCTTTTGTCTGAGGGTGTGGAAGCGATCGTAACGTCCTGTAAGAAGTTTGTGGGGATAAGCTTGGTGTCCTACATCCCAAATCACTTTATCCCGATCTAAATCCAGTGTCTGGTAAAGTCCTAGTGTTAATTCTACAACACCCAACCCTGGCCCCAAGTGTCCACCATTAACTGCTACGGTTTGGAGATGCTTATCTCGAATCTGACGGGCAATCTGTTGCAGTTGGCGAACAGATAAACCGTGCAACTGATTAGGATGGGTGATTTCGCTCAGGTGCATATTATAGTGTTTTCCTCTCTAATTTCACTTTTTCAGTATTTTGATTTTCCCACGGTCGGGTTGTCCACATAATCACACTCTTACATTGTTACTAAGTTGTAGTGGAAAGTATAACTTCGTAATTAATAATGGTAGAAAATTTGTTAACCATTAACAAATTGTCAAAATTAGGTTGTAATTACATAAAGTCACAGCACATTTGTCAATAAGTAATACCACTTAAATAGATTGTGTAGCTTGTATAGAAAGTCAACATTTAAAAAGCATCTTGCGGAAATTCCTTAACTTGTTCGCTTGCTTTTGCCTTTTTAAGCGATTAAAGAAGAAAGTTAAATATCTTGTTTCCAGATATACGATCAGTCTAATTGCTAGCAATTATTTAACAATTATTTTTTCTCTTGTTCAGTGATATAGTAATCCGCGTGGCGTAGCCATACTTACTTGCGTGGGCAGGCAATAGGTAAAGAAGGCTTTTTAAGTTGTACGGAGTTTTTTCAAAAATCAAATATGAGTTCTATAGCAGCTAGTTTTATCTGCGATCGCTAGTTCATCTAGGTGCAACAAATATGTATTTAAAAATACTTAACTATTTTAAATACATTCAGTATTTACTCAACAACAAGATCCCCGATTTCTCAAAGAAATCGGGGATCTAAGCCTTTTGATTTGAACGAAATCAAATTAGATTGCTATTTACCAAAAGCATCCTTGATATTATCAACAGTACGCTCAACAACATTCTTTGTGTTGTCTACTGCTTCTTTAGTCCGAGATGCATCTTCGTTTGCTCTTTTCTGAATTGTAGCCGCATCTCTCTTGGCTTTGCGTTCAGCAAAACTGCCACCGTCTGTTGCTTGGTCAACTTTACTGGCATTACTCTTGGCAGCATCCTTAACTTTATCTGCCGTATCGTCGATAAAATTTTTGGCTCGTCCAGCATCTTTACTGGTTTTTTCTTGAACTTTATCGCCTGCGTCTTTTGATGCGATCAAGGTTGCAGTTGGTTCAGCCATTGCTGAGGTGTTCGAGAAAAATGCACCTTGCCAAACGAAAGCGATCGCTAACATACAAAACAGTGTGGTAGCCATCCAGCGTTTTACGGTGGAAAGCTGTTTTGTAAAATAATTCGATTTCATACAATACAATCTCATGTGATTTAGTATACTAAATCTACTTTATTTAGCTGATTCACCATATCGATCCCTAGATAGAAGTTCTTACATCATTAGTTATGAAAAGAATTCACTATTTTGATAGATTGAATTTTTAGGAAAGATTTTTTTGCTGCAAATCAAAAACAGATTTTAGATATGGACGGGCGATACCTACGGTGAGCTATGCTAACGCACTTGGGTAAAAGTTAGCGATCGCAATTACAGTCTAAGGAGTTCTAAAAAAGCAAGCATCACGCTGACATCAATTGCTGGAGGCGCTGTGGTTCCTCTCCTAGCCAATCTGGATTTTGGGCAGTGCTATCAAAAATTGATGAAGTTTTGAAAGGCTCAAACTCGCCACGCGATCCTGCTTCTGCTGTTTTTGCTAAGAGCGATTGCACTTGCTCGTCGTTCATTGGCTGGAAAGTCCGCACTGCTTCAAAAGCTTGCTCTAGAATCTCCATACTGTCAATTCCGGTAATCACAACCGATGTGGGCAGATTCAAAGCATAGTGTAAACACTCAATTGGCGTTACAGTATTTGACCGTAAAAGAATACCGTTTGCCATGCTTTTCATTCCCAGAACGCCAATGTTGTGTTTAACCAGTTCTGGCACAACCAGCTTCGCAAAGCTCCGGTAGTGGGCATCCATTACATTGAGCGGCATTTGCACTGTATCAAATTTAAACCCGTAGGTGGCTGCAACTTCTAGCGTATGTAAATGAACATGGGGATCTTTGTGTCCAGTGAAACCAATGTATCGGAGTTTGCCGGCTTTTTTTGCCTCAATCAAAGCAGCATTTGCCCCTTCTTCGTCAAAAACTCGATGCGGGTCTTCGTACCGAATAATTTCGTGGTGCTGAACGAGATCGATGCAATCCACTTGCAGGCGTTGAAGTGATTCGTCTAGCTGTCTTGCTGCTTCTTTTTTAGAGCGACCATCGATTTTCGTCATCAGGAAAACTTTATCGCGGTAGCGATCGCGCAGCGCTTTTCCCATGCGAATCTCGCTGACTCCACCGTTGTAATCCCAACTGTTATCCATAAAGGTGATGCCGCGATCGATCGCTGTTCTCACTATTCGGATACCCAGTTGCTCATCAACGTGTTTCAAGCCGATGTGCCAACCACCCAATCCAATCGCAGAAACTTTCTCTCCTGTACTGCCGAGAACTCGATATAACATTTCTGAATTTGGCGTAGTTCCTGACATGTGTTCTCCAAGTGTTTCAGCTGTTACTTAAGTACATATAACTGTGTGCCAATTCAAACGCAAGGGAAAATTGACAATATCTTGCTGAAGATACACTTTTTGACATATTAGGAAAATATTGAAGAAGCCAAAATATCGATGGCAATTTGGGATGTGTGAGGTATGGATAGGGCTTACGCAAAACTACACGCAGTATAGGCAATTCATAAATTGCCCATACCGGAAAATCAAGGTTTGGGTTATGCCATGAAAACTCAAAATTGTAGTTTTGGGCTTTTATCGAACAGAATTCAGGAGTCAGGAGTCAGAATGGGCTAAACGCCCCGCTACCGCTAACAGAATGAATTCTGTGCGAGTGGCGGATAGCGCAGCGTAAAGCCTTCTCTACGAGAGGCTGCGCCAACGGCATGGCTTCGCTTAAAGCGAGTCCACGAGCGTCTGAATAGCCGGGTTTTAGACCCCCACTAAATCTACGATTTGGTGGTCTTTAATCAGTCGCGGGTCTGAATCCCCGACTGATTTATTCTGACTCCTGAATTCTGACTTCTGAATTCTTCTTCAAGTTTGCATTTCCCAACAATTAGAAACTGCTTGGCGTTAAGGAGACGGAACCGCTACTCGATTACCGGGAACAATCTGTGGCTGATACGAAAACACTTCTCGGCTACGGGGATTTACGGTTACTTTCACCCAATTCACATCGTTGGTGCCGTTCGCCGCATTGTCGCCAAATGTCTCGACACGAGTAAAGTTCTCGATGCGTCTGCCTTGAGCATCTAGAAGTGGCTTGTCAATACGGTAGTAGTGTGAGTCACCATCCACGTAGGCAATCGGTTTACGGAAAGCGATCGCTTCATCGCGGAACGCTAATAAAAAGTCCTTGAAGCCATCAGGCTGTCCATCGGTCTCGGTGAGCGTTTTCGGATCGCGCAAAGGCGCTCTGGTTCCGTCGGTCAGATCCCACCCTGGATTGCCTTGGGAGATAAACATGACCGCAGCCGAATTGCGTCTCTTTGCCACTTGAAAAGTTTCTCTCATCCATGCAATATTAGCTGTGTTTCGCGCTTCGTACTCTTGCGGGTCAGGCGCAGTGTCACACAGGTTGTTGCACGAACCCTGGATATTGAGTGTTGCATAAGTAACCCTACCAACCGTCCATCGGCGGTTCTCCACACAGGGTACTGCACCGGTTGCACCAAGACACAGTGGTGTTGTCTGCACCTCCTGAACTAGCCGCCGCTGCCCAAGGGAAAATTTATTGCCGAAGAATACCTGACGCTGGTAGTCGAGGCGTTCGCGTGAGTTAAATCCACCGTTTGAGGGGCGATCGCAATCAGTCCAATCATTGTCGCCTGGGGTAAAGGCTGCTGGTGCCTTCAGGGAGTTGAAGTAGCCGAGCGCCTGAGTGTAGAGTTCATTACTGCATGTGGTTGGCGTGACCGAGCCGGGCGTAGAGTTGCCTGCCTTCAGGTCGCCATCATGGACAGTGAAGGCCAGGTTTTGGGCGTTCATATCAGCAATGAGGTTCGGGACTCCCGTTGTCGCCTGGAGATCCGAGTAGGGCATATCGCCCCAAAGTCCGATAGCGTATGTCTCGTTCTCACCTTCGTACTCGTACTCCTTCTCGTTGGCAGTTGCCAAACCGATTGCGGAACTTGCTAGGAACGGCACAGTCAGCGCCAGTAAGCATATTTTACGCAGCAAACGCGCAGTGGTGACGCGTTGAAACACTGAGTAACCAACCTTTGTCATCATCTCTATCCTTGATTATTCTTTGGGATCGTGAGCGCATTTTGGAGAATTAGCTCCTTGCCCACGCCCTTTCGGTGAGAAATTTAGATTACCGGATTGTCGATGACGGATAGGTTATGGATGGGTTAATAGTTCGTTTATTTACAGTAATTTCACGGCTATTTTACTTGTTTGTGTAGCCGTGAATTATATAGTCCCTGACTGTGCTGTGCTGCTATATTTATTTACCGCTATAAAAAAAGGCAATTTCTTTTTCTTTTAGAGGTGCGAAACCAGCATCTACAAGTAATTGCTCAAGTTCTGCTTGGGGAATATGTTTTGCACCAATTCGCACAATACGCGATCGCATAGTATTAGATACGCCACTGCGCTGTCTATTGCCTTCTAGCGCCATGACTTTACCATAAAGTTCTAATTTGGCAGGCGGAATGGGAGAACCATCAAAATCAATTCCCTGTGCGATCGCTTCATCAATAGCATCAGCACCCGTGGTAGTTTGATTCCCTGGGTTAGTTTCGGTAGGCATAGTGATTTGATTTGCTCTTCTTTGCTATGGGTAGATTTTACCAGCCTTGCTGACACCTTTCTCCTGCTGAGGGTTAATTGCAATTGTCTGAATCAAAAAACCTCTCCCTGGTTCAATACTTTTCGGTTAAGGGGAAAAGGGTTTGAATTTACCTTTACCCAACCCCAGTAACCTTTCCCCAGATCAAAAGAGAGATTGTTGAGTTTATCCAAAAAGTATTGCTCCCTGGTTTTACTAGGCAAAACCTTCCCTCTCCGATTCGGAGAGGGAAGACTTAAACTTTAGTTCAAGGCAGGGAGAGGTTCGTCTAACTCACGTTTAACAGATTAATCACGAGCTTGTCGCGTCACCAAACCCCCAACAAACGCCCCTAAAATAGTTCCTGTCCATAATCCTGTTGTGCTACCTTGCCATATTGCTCCTGGTGTCATCCAAGCGTTGCACATCACCTGGAAACCCCAAGATTGGTTTTGACACTTTTGCCTATGCAGCATTATGGTGATTTGCCCACTAGTGTAAGCACCAAAAAAACCTGATGATAGCGCCAAAAAAGTGCAAATGAAAATTCTATTTTTTGTCATTTGTCATTTGTCATTTGTCATTTGTCATTTGTCATTGGGCATGGGCAAGAGGACTTGGGAACAAGGAGAATTGGGGACAAGGGGAAAGACTTGTTTCAAGTTCTCACCTCTTGTCCCCTTGTCCCCCTGCTTCCCCTGCCTCCTCATCCCCAATTCCCCATTCGCAATCAACCCGTATTTCTCATCCCGGCTGCAATCCCATTAATAGTTAACAATGCACCTCGCAGTAATTCGCCTTTGCTGTAACGAGAATGGATGACTCCAGAAGTGGCATTAGTATTCATAGACTGGCGTAGGCGCTTGAGCAGGGAAACTTGGATAAATCCCAAGGGGACAATTGTGCCATTGCGTAACTGCACAGATCGTTGCAAGACAGGATCGCCATCTAACAGTTGATTGTGATCAGTGATTTTTAACACCAAATCTCTTGTGAGATAGAACTCGCTGGCAATTTGGTCAAAAACCTTGGCAAAACGAAGTTTATCTTCTGGTTTTGACAATTCCTGAACGTAGTGATGTGCCATTTGCATATCTACTTTCGCCAAAGTCATCTCGGCTTTAGAAATCACCATCTTGAAAAAGGGCCACTTAACGTAAAAGTAGCGCATTAATTTCAAGTGTTCTTCTGGTTCTGCGTTCAAAAACTCTTGTAACGCTGTGCCAACACCGTACCAGGAAGGAAGCAAAAAGCGGGTTTGCGTCCAGCTAAATACCCAAGGAATAGCTCTTAGACTGCTTAAATCTTTCTTACCAGATGGGCGACGGGCTGGACGAGAACTAATTTGTAGCTGGCTAATTTCTTCAATGGGGGTTACTTGGTGGAAAAAGTCAACAAAATCAGGCTGTTCGTAAATTAAAGCCCGATAATGCTGCCGCGATCGCGCTGCTAATTCTTCCATAATCTCATTCCAGGGTTCAATATCATCAAACCCTGTTCGCAGTAGGCTAGCTTGAATCACAGCAGTGGTGATGGTTTCCATGTGGTACAAAGCCAAGTCCAACAAGGAGTATTTGGAAGCCAAAACTTCTCCTTGTTCGGTAATCTTGATTCGCCCATTAATACTATGACCTGGTTGAGCTAAAATCGCCTCGTAAGCAGGGCCACCTCCCCGCCCTACAGAACCGCCGCGTCCGTGGAAAATCCGCAAATTTATATCGTAGCCTTCTGCTATTTGTTGCAGTGATTTTTGGGCTTTATGAATTTCCCAATTGCTGCTTAAAAAACCAGAGTCTTTGTTGCTGTCAGAATACCCCAGCATCACTTCTTGCAAGTTAGGGGTGAGGGGGGAGTGGGAGGAGGGAGAGGTAGGGGGGGCAAGGGAGGATGAATTTTCATCGGTTTCTTCTGCTTTTGCCTGTTCGTAGCCGCCGGCTAGCAAAGCGCGATATAACGGGAGTTCAAACAGTTTCCGCATAACGCTTCTGGAGCGTTGTAAGTCTTCTACTGTTTCAAATAAGGGGACAACTTGAATGGTTCCCACGGCTATGGCGGGGTCAAAAAGTCTGGCTTCTTTGGCTAACAGTAATACTTCTAGCACGTCGCTCACGTCGCGGCACATGCTGATAATGTAAGTTTGGCAGATATTTAGACCAAATTCTTGTTGCAGCGATCGCACGACGCGAAAGGTTTCAATTACATCGTTAGTTTTTTCAGAAAATGGCAATTCTGCTGGAATTAATGGCCGGCGGGTTTGCAGTTCTCCTGTGAGCCAAGCAACTTTTTGCTCTTCAGATAGTTCGTTGTAAGGTTGAGGTAATATTTGCAGGTATTGTAGAATCTCATCCAGCGCATCAGCATGGCGGGATGATTCTTGACGGATATCTAGCTGTGTCAAGTTAAAACCAAAAATTTCTACCTGACAGATGAGATTTTCTAAATCTCGACAGCTTAAACCTGTTTCTGTCAAGTTACGCTGAATCATCCGCAGTTCTGCTAAAAAATCGTCTCCCGAACGATACAGGGGACTATCTTGATTTTTTGGCGTTTCCCGATTGTACAAAGCTAGATTGCGATCGCGAGTATTTTCTAGCCGTTTCAGTACATAAGCGAGTTTCAGCCGATAGGGTTCTTGCCGATAACGCAGCGCCAGTGCATCATATACCTCACTCAACTGGGACTGATCTAACTCTAGAGATTCCAGCAAATCTGGTAAGACATCACTCCAGTGCATCGACACACTCAACAATTCAATCAGATTTTTCACTGACTGAATATATCTCCCCAGCACCATTTTGCGCTGATAGCAAGCTGTTTGCCAGGTGATTTCTGGTGTAACTGATGGGTTCCCATCTCTATCTGAGCCGACCCAAGAGCCAAAAGAACAAAAGTTTTTACTTGGTGGTTCTAGCCAAGGAAAGGTATTGGATAGTGTATGTTTGAAACGTTTATAAAGTTGAGGAATGCCATCAAATAAAACTTCTTGGAAGTAGTGTAGGGCATAATCTACTTCATCTAGCACAGTGGGTTTGAACTGGTGAAGTTCGTCCGTGCGCCACCAGAGGCGAATTTCCTCGAGCAATTGTTCGCGGACATCTGCTGCTTCCCAAGCATATCCGCCACCTGTACCACCAGCATGGTTTTCTAAGGTATCCAGTTTTTGTAAGAGTTGTACCACCTGTCGCTGCTTATCTCGGATGGTATGACGAACAATTTCCGTCGGGTGTGCTGTGAAAACTAAGCGCACATCCAGATGAGCAATGAGACGTTGAATCTGCTGGGGTGGTACATTCTGTTTGAATAAATAGGGAAACAAAGCAGCGAAAGTCCCTTTTGGTTTGACTTGCGCTTTTTCTAGATAATTCTTTGCCAGCAATTCTGCTGCTATTCCCTTGCTAACAGGCGCATCATCTTCTCTTTGATTGGACGAGTAATTGACATTAGATGCTCTTTCTGCGTCTGTAGGCTCTGTTTCTGCCTCATAGCGGCTCAATTGCTGCCTTTGCTCGTATTCCTGCTCTATGATGTTAATCAGCTGAAAATACAGAGCGAAAGCACGAGCCGCGCGGATTGCTTCGTTGATATTTAGTTGTTCAATTAATTTGACGGCTGAGGATGCTTGGTCATTTGTTGCCTGTCCTTCTGGCGAACACAAATCGCGCAACTGCCGCAACAAGTCTACCATGTTTTGACCGCATTCTTGCCGGAGAACAGACTCCCACAATTCTTCCACTACCTGGAGACGATGACGCAAAAATAATTCCGACACCGGGTATATATCCGCAGTTTGAGACGAAGAGTATAAAAGGGAACCCATATTCTCTATCTTGTAAAGCTAATAACTGTTTACGCTTCTAGGTTTTCTACTGAATGCTCATCGGGTTATTCCTGAGCAAATAATTATTCGGTGTATATTTTCTAAGTTTGATTAGTTTCGCGCTCCTCTGGGAAGTCAAGAATGGGTAGGCGATCGCCTCGAAACAATTCTTCACTGGCTTCCCCTATGCTTTCTAGTGCCCTTACGGTGGTTTTTCCGGTAATGAGCAGCAGTAATATAGACGCTGTACCTATTTGTAAAAGGAACGATTGGGGAATGGTAAATAAATCGAGATGGGATGGCGGGTTAGTTGAGGGTTCTTGGTTGGCAGGAGGCATTGCTAATTTTTGGTTATGGGAATTGATTTAGGAGTCATTTGTCATTGGTCATTGGTAAGGGCTTTAAACCTATTTACGTTTCGTAATATACTTGGTTTTTTTGCGCCAACTTACTTAGGAATTAGGATGAATCCAACAATCGAGGGATGGAGTTGAAATGAGATAAGCTTGTTGGTTATTTCACCTATTAGGGGCGTTAGCGCCATGAAACGCAAGTCTAGCTTTAAAGGACAAGTCATTAGCCAGTCATATAGAATTATTCTGACTCCTGGCTTCTGTACAGACGCGAAATCGTGTCTCTCTTGTACAAACGCGATTAATCGCGTTTCTCCTAACTTCTGATTTATGACTCCCTATTAGTAAAATAAACGCAAAACTCAATATTAGTCAGACTTACAACCTGTACAAGACTATCTTGGCCGATTTTGTAAGCTACGAAGGTAACAAAATTGTTAAAAAAAAACGTCAGAGTGTGATAGACCTATGGTTCTAGTTTACAAGTGCAGGCACTATCCCCCAACCATCGCTTCCTGTAAAGTTAACTTCCCATGAAAACAGTATTACCAGATCGCCAGCAATCCTTAGTGCAATGGGTGAGCCAAGCCACAGGGATTAACACTTTCGGGGTGAAAGTCCGGTTACGGGGAAATGACCTTCATATTCTTTGTGAAGGTACTGAATGTCCGCAGCGTTGGCGTACTTTGTCTGATTTGCTGCAAGCATTACAGCAAACAAACTTAGATATTCTCACAAGCAGCGAACAAACCTCAATATATCAAGTATTTGTCTATGGCCGAAGAAAAGGGGAACAGCGCCCCAAATGGTGCCATCGGGTTTACTTAAATCAAATAGATAAGCATCTTGAGCAAGTGGAGCAAGCCTTGCTAGCAGATGCGGAAAAATCAAAACAGTCGGGTGGGGCGCTAATTGTCTCTAACGAAAGTTTGGCACGCCAAGGGAACCCAGAGGCGATCGCTAGATATCTCAGCGAAACTCTGAGTACGTTAGGTGTATCGGTACAGGCAAAGATTAAGCCATATCAGCCAAAGAACTCTCAGCCGGAAGAAAACCGCCTGTGGATATTTTGCCAGTCAAGCTATAGCCCTGATGCCTCATTGCTTGCAGAACCCATAGCAGAGAAGTTGCGTTATCTCAAGCTTTCTGGCTACCAAGATGCCGTAATTGTTTCTCAGGTGAGCGGCGAAACTGCCCCTGATTGGTTGCTGCGTGTCGATTTGACACCATCAGAGGTAATGCTCAAAGAATGGGCGCGTTGGGGTGATATCCAAGCGATCGCTCGGCTATTAACTGAGGTATTGTCAGGATTAAAAGTTGCTGTCCAAGCTTCTCTGAAAGAATCAACTCTACACATCTTTTGTACGCCAGCTTTTGATCCTTTAGGAACTGCGCCAATCCCAGACAAAGCAGTGTGCTTAGAGGCGATTGTACCCCAGTTAGAAGCGATCGCACCTCAAGGCATTCTCGCCGCCACCATCTACGGGCAAAAAGCAGGCGACAAGCAACCCACTTGGATTGATTGGCTAGCTTTACCCGCCACAACCTATCCCGCCTTTGCCACATCACCGCTAGATTTGGCTAATACTGGCGATGAACCAGCCATCACATTTTTACTGGAGCGTTTACTCAATCCTGACCTAGATTGGCGTTTATTGACAGGTGGAATTCGTGTCCTCTTACTGAACAAAAATGATTTACTGCACATTATGTGTGATGCACCTGTTTGTCCAGGTCGTCAACAAGTAGCAAGTAAAATTACGCAGTTTATCCGCCATTTGAAAATTCCCGGTATTATGGGGATACGTATATACGGTCGCCGGGCTGGGAATAAAGAACCTTTTTGGCACTATGGCGTTGATCTTGAACATCGCCAACGTTTAGTACCAGAAGCAACACCAGAATTTGCTGCCACTTCTAAATACGTTGATGATTTGATACCCTCTGAGACTAGTGAACCAATTTTGCGCCCAGACTTAACAACAGAAGAAGTTCAAAGTTTTGTAACAGAAGTAGCGCGAGATTGGATAGCAACGGCGAGTGCAACCGCGAAAAAGTTCCTGTTAAAAAGCCAGCTATTTACCGAAAGCCACCAGTTAGCAGAAGAAAATCCTGACGATCAAGGACTTAAGATTGCTCTAGTTTGGGGAACATTGGGATTATTACTCACTCTCCAAACTGATTGGGTATTGGGTCGAATTACTGCACAAACTAAACCGAGTTTGCCAAAAGTTGCCAGTGTTTTACCTTCATCATCTGGACAAAAGGCATCTTTAACATCTGAAAAAACTCAGAGTGAAAAAACGGTATTTTTTAGCAGCAGTTCTAAAACAAAATCTCCTGCAAATCAGAGTTCTGTATTTAATGCTTCTGAGTTTACTCAAAGTGATGATACTTCGACAAAGAATTTGGCAGCCGCACCACTGAAAGAAAAAGCAACCGCAACAGCTATTCTTTTAGCAGCGCGATCGCAAATGCCAAGTTTCAATGTCAGGCAGTTAGATGAGCAGCTAGCACTGTATAAACAGCGTTTAGCGAGAACTGGTACACCGCCCGATGTGTTGATTATTGGCTCCTCCCGCGCCCTCAGAGGAGTAGATCCAGCAGAACTCTCTAAAGCTTTAGCGACTCAGGGCTATCCCAATATTGACGTGTTTAACTTTGGGATCAACGGTGCTACGGCACAAGTTGTAGACTTTGTGCTTCGTCACGTACTGGAACCATCAGAACTGCCTAAAATAATTCTCTGGGCGGATGGGGCCCGTGCTTTCAATGGTGGACGCGAAGACATTACCTTTAAATCCATCGCTGCATCAGCTGGTTATAAGCAAGCATTACAAAAGAACCCAAAAATCGCAAATAGCAGCGAATCGCCCGAAAATCAGGAAAGTTCGCCAGAAGAGAAGGTAAAAGAAGAAAAACAGGAGATTAGCACATATCAAGCTGTCAATGATTCGTTAAATCAGGGTCTAGCATCTCTTTCTGCTAGCTATCAAAACCGCGACCAAATTAAAGGCTTATTGCAAAAACAATTGCTTATATTTGGTAGTAATCAGACAGTTGCATCACAAAAACAGCTAACAGATGGAACTTCAGATGAGAGTATTTCCCAGCAAGCAGTTGATTTTGATGGCTTTCTACCTTTGTCTATTCGCTTCAATCCTGCTAGATACTATCAAAAACATTCTAGAGTTACCGGAAATTACGACAACGACTATAAATCTTTCCAAGTAGAAGGACAGCAAGATGCTGCTCTTCAAGAAGTGCTTCAGTTTACCCAGTCTCAGAAAATTTCCTTAGTGTTTGTCAATATGCCTCTCACGGCAGATTATTTAGATCCAGTGCGTAGACAATATGAGCAACAATTTCAGCAATATATGTTGCGTCTAGCTACTAATCCCAACTTTATTTATCGGGATCTGAGCCAAAAGTGGCCCAAAGCACATGACTACTTCTCCGATCCCAGCCACCTCAACCGCTTTGGAGCATACGAAGTCTCCAAAAAGCTGGCTAATGACCCGATGATTCCTTGGCCAGTGAAGTAGGGAGCAGGGGAATGGGGAGTGGAGGATGAGGGGCAGGGGAGGCAGGGGAAGAAGAACTATTTAATGACAAATGACAAATAGCAAATGACTAAAAAATGAACTTCATATCAATTTTCTATGGTCTTTTCTTGTTGAGTGTTTTAGGAATTTACTGGTCTTTAGCACAACAGAAATTACGATTATGGACGCTGCTAATTGCTAGTTTGGTTTTCTACGCATCTTTGCATATCCAGTACATACCATTGCTATTAGCATTGACATTTATCAATTTTCGTTTGGGGCTAGAGATTGGGAAAAATACATCACCAGGAAAACATTCTCTTGACTGGCAAATTTCTAATGAAGAGTGGCAATTTGCCCAAGGTGATTGGAACCGTCGTCGTCTAAAAGTTTTGTGGCTGGGTATAGCTCTAAATGTCTTACTATTATTAGCTTTTAAGTATCTAACCCCTCTATTTAAGTTTGTTTTCAATATCCAAACAAACTCACCAGATAGCTCTTTTAAATTGATTGCACCTTTGGGAATTTCATTTTTCACCTTTGAGTGTATTGCCTATTTAATAGATGTCTATCGTGGTGCGCCTGCTACCGATCAGTTTCTTAAGTTTGCTACTTATAAATTATTCTTCGCCAAACTGATTTCCGGCCCGATTACGCGATACCACAACTTAGCAAATCAATTCAATACGCTAGACTTTCCCAGTGCCGATAGAGTAGCAGAGGCGCTGTGGTTAATTGCTAGAGGTGCAGTCAAAAAAGGTATTTTTGCAGATCACCTGGGAATTTTTGTCGATTTATGTTTTGGTAACTTACAACGAGCCGGTAGTACCGATCTCTGGTTAGCAACATTCGCCTACGGTTTGCAGTTATATCTAGATTTCAACGGTTACGTAGATATTGCCCGTGGGAGTGCCTTACTTTTCGGCTTGGTTCTACCTGAAAATTTTGACTTTCCCTACTTCAGCACCAGTATTGGAGAATTTTGGCGGCGCTGGCATATCACTCTCGGAGATTGGCTACGTAACTATGTCTACTTTCCTTTGGGTGGCTCGCGTCGGGGTTTAGTCCGCACCTGCTGGAATTTATTTACTGTGATGCTAATCGCTGGTATCTGGCACGGTGCTGCTTTGGGTTATGTAGTTTGGGGCATATTCCACGGGTTAGCCTTGGTGGTTCATCGACTTACAGATGCTATGAGCGATCGCTTTGAAAATCTAGAGCAATTCTGGCAAAATCCTCTAGGTATCTTCGTCGCTTGGTTTTTGACCCAACTGATGGTTTTTACCTCTTGGATTTGGTTCCGTCTACCGAATATCGCAGACTCTTCTTTAGTAATTCGACACCTTTGGCGTTATCCTGCTGATGCCCAGTTTGCTCAAAAGGTCTATGTAGATGCTTTAAATATTAGCCAATACCAACTCACTTGGGTGCTGCTAACTTTGGCTGCTCTGATGGCTTTAGTCTATGCCTTTAACCGAATGCTGAAGTTAGAGTTTAACTGGCCCATTAAGCTTGTCTTTGTCCCTCTATGTTTCTACGCTGTTTGGTTATTAGCTCCTGAAGGCAGTTTGCCCTATATCTACTTTGATTTTTAAGTTTCTAGAAACAATGAACTGCAACATAAGACAATTTACAACTTATTATTTCGTTACAATTTATCCTGGCTATTTGTAACGGAATGTAAAGAGAATAAACTAGGCGATCGGTTTAATTTTGCAATAGCTTAGAAAGCTTTAATCGCTTACTTTTATCACTATTATTTATAGTAGAAAAACTTTACATTTCGACGATCTTGTTAAAGAATTCTATTACAGAATATTAAGCCAAAGATCGCGTCCAAGTAATTTCATGTAGACTGTAATTCAACAGGCAAAACAAAATCTGCTTGTTCCATTTTTAACAAAAAATAGCACTTATAAAACAATGACCACAACCTTACAACGGCGCTCTGGCGCTAACGTTTGGGATCGCTTTTGCGAGTGGATTACCAGCACCGACAACCGTATATATGTTGGTTGGTTTGGTGTACTGATGATCCCAACCCTACTAGCAGCTACTGCTTGCTTTGTAATTGCCTTCATCGCAGCACCTCCAGTAGACATTGATGGTATCCGTGAACCAGTCGCAGGTTCTTTGATCTACGGAAACAACATCATCTCTGGTGCAGTTGTTCCTTCTTCAAACGCTATCGGCTTGCACTTCTACCCAATCTGGGAAGCTGCTTCCTTAGATGAGTGGTTGTACAACGGTGGTCCTTACCAATTGGTAGTTTTCCACTTCTTGATCGGTTGCGCTTGCTACCTGGGTCGTCAGTGGGAACTTTCTTACCGCTTAGGTATGCGTCCTTGGATCTGCGTAGCTTACAGCGCACCTTTGGCTTCTGCTACCGCAGTATTCTTGATCTACCCAATCGGTCAAGGTTCTTTCTCAGATGGTATGCCTTTGGGTATCTCTGGAACCTTCAACTTCATGATTGTGTTCCAAGCAGAACACAACATCTTGATGCACCCCTTCCACATGTTAGGTGTGGCTGGTGTATTCGGCGGTTCCTTGTTCTCTGCAATGCACGGTTCTCTAGTAACTTCTTCCTTGGTGCGTGAAACCACCGAAACCGAGTCTCTTAACTACGGTTACAAATTCGGTCAAGAAGAAGAAACCTACAACATCGTTGCAGCCCACGGTTACTTCGGTCGTTTGATCTTCCAATACGCTTCCTTCAACAACAGCCGTTCACTGCACTTCTTCTTAGCAGCTTGGCCCGTCGTCGGTATCTGGTTCACCGCTTTGGGTATCAGCACGATGGCGTTCAACCTGAACGGTTTCAACTTCAACCAATCAATCATTGACTCTCAAGGTCGCGTTATCAGCACCTGGGCAGACGTAATCAACCGCGCTAACTTGGGTATGGAAGTAATGCACGAGCGTAACGCTCACAACTTCCCCCTAGACTTAGCTGCTGGTGAAATTACTCCTGTAGCAATGACTGCTCCTGCTATCAACGGTTAATTCTGAAGATTAGCTAAATAAAAAGCGCTCTCCATCAATGGGGGGCGCTTTTTTGTTGGAACTATATTTAATTGATTTAATCAACAGATGGGTAGCAAATTTTTCAGCCAAACATCATCAGTAGCGCGATAATAGATATAGAGATCAAAATACTTTATATGTCCTTTTCCCCCTCCGCCTGTTGTATTGTCGTCCTCAACCAACAACAGGAGCAAAATATCTCCCACCAGAACCAGTGTAAGGATGTAAAAGTTAACCACAGCAAAAGTATGGTTAAAAATTGCACTGTAGTTGAAAATGGTCGGGTCGTCGTTAAAGCCTTACAATCCTCAGACAATCAGAATTCCGAGTAAGTTTCAGGCATTTAAAGCATTTCATCTAAAGGTGAAACATCGTGAAAGCGGTTGTAATCAATGTAGCGATGTCCATCAGGTGCGTGGTAGAAGATATCGGCAAATTGATTATTCCACAAAATTTCATTAGCAGCATAAGTATGACGGGCATGGACTACCTGTGCAACCGTTTCATCAATGCCACTCAAAGAGACAATCAAGATAGTATTTGTCTGGATTAAGGATTCTGCTGTCATCCCATATAGAGGACTAAACTCATCAATGACATGCATCACTGACCAGCTTAAGGTGAAGCTAGGTGTTTGGTTCCTTAAGAGTTTGAGATCGTAGAACCGACGCATAAATTGCCCTTCTAGAGTTATTTCGTCGCGCATTAAGTAGACTCGCATCTGCGCCTCTAGAATCATATTGCGACGCTGATTAGCGGTGCGAAATATGAGAGTTGGCATTGCATCATGAGGTGTAATTACAGCAACACGACTAAAAAGCACCCTAGCTGTAGGTCGGGAAAATCGAGCAAAGGCTAGCCCCGTCATCACGGCAATTCCCACCAAACCGATCATTGCTTCAATGGTGACAATAATGTTGGCGTAAGTTGTTTTGGGATACATCGCCCCATAGCCAATGGATGCTAGGGTTTGCACGCTGAAGAAAAAGACATCTAAAAAAGAGCCTGGCCGGGCGTTGGCAATACAATCTCCTCCTATCAAGTAAGCTAGGGCAAATAGAGCATTGATAGTTATATAGAAAGTACAAATCAGCAGTAGAAAGCCAGCCCAGGGAATCGTTAACAGCAAATGGTAGGGATCGCGCCAGTAAGAATGCCATACACCCATACCCATAATCTCAAATTTTCCGTCTCGAACTTGAATCTGAATAGGTAAAATCAGACGCTGTTGTTTCTTCCGTGAAAGTCTCTTCAGTCGAAATTTCATTGCAAGTAGCCAATAGAACGGCAACTGCTTAGTATTTTGACATTCTCTGAGGTGAAGTGATTAAATCAGCAAAAAAATAGGATGAGCAATGCCCATCCTACTAATTTATCTGCTAGAAACTTATTTTTACAGCTTGGGTGATTGATCTTTCGAACAGCGATCAAACCACTCCTGGTATTTATTCTTGTGTGACTCATCTTCAACAGCAATGGTAACACGCACCCGATTACAGCCGTGATTTTGCTCTAGTGCGATCGCATTCAACAATAAACTAGCAGTTTTCGGCGAGTTAAATTCACCGCTTATTGTTAAACCGCTTTCAAAATATGTACCTTCGAGTCTTTCTACTCCGGTCAAGCCAACATTAGCAATTTCCTCTTGGCCTAAATCAATTTCTGCGAGTTGTTTGTGTTCTGGGCTAATTTGTTCCACAATCAGCTTTTCACGCCGGACAGGAACTTGGATCATCTGGGTTTCGATGACTTTGCGAACAATCACCTCACCAACTTTTCGCTTACTGCTTTCAACAACTAGTCGTTCTTCTAGTAGACGAATAATTTGTTCTTCGCTGACCTCCTCTAAATCCACTGGCTCAACTGCGCTATTTTGAGTTTGATTGTTAACCAATTGCTCAGTTGGGTTGTCTAGGCGTAGCCCCTCGTAGACATCGCCGATTTTTTCTGCTTCTGAATATTCAGGCATATATTCGATTTCTGATTTGTTGAAGTCTATGAAAACAGATTTAGTCGGCTTGTCAATTTTTTTTATTCTCTGGCTCTGCAATCGAAAAAAAGAAGGATGTTTATCGACTAACTGCTCGCCATATTCTAGAGTTTGTTGATTGACCTGGTTTGATATAACTAGGTTTAGCCGCCTATTAGTATCCACAATTAAATCATGAACTACTCCTACTAGCTGACCTTGGTTATCGAACACAGCAAAATTCTTCACCCTCTTTTTCAAATCTGCTATTGAGGTGTTAGTGCCAGAATTACCATTTGCCTGTCCAATGTTTTTTGTCATCGGTTGGCTATTCATAATATGCAAAGTTTATGAACTGCTTTTTACTTAGCTAAATTAAATGTATTGCTCATTTTAAGCTATTGGAAGCACAGGTAAAGCTAATTTAACAGCTTTACCTGTACTGTGTCGAATTAATTATTAGCCATTAGCGATTAACTAATGACTATATTTGGTTAGTGTTCTTCGATGGGAAGATTACCAGAATTCACATCTAGCTCTTCACGACGCACAGTTTCTTGCGTTTCAACTGTGTCTTGATCTACCACCTTTCTAACTCTGACTTCTTCACGCAAAAATGCTTCTTTACGAACATCAGGAGTTTCTTCGTGAATTTCTAGACGAGCAACTTCGCCTTCACGGAAATTTGCTTCGCGTCCAGAAACGGCAGTACCTGCATCTGCTGGAGTTACACGTTCAATCACAACTCGCTCTCTTTCTACTGGCACTGCAACCCGTGCTGTATCAGTTTCAACACGCTTGCCAATGGATACTTCTCCAGTTTTTTGGCGATGTTTACTGGCAATCAGCCGTTCTTCATACAATCTCAGAGTTTGATGATCTTGCTCATTTAACCCAAATAAAGAAGGCTCATGTTCGTAATTGTAGCTATCACGATTATAAATTGGTGTAGTCGTCGCTGGTTGATAGGTTGTATCTACAGGTATTGATGCTTCTACAGGTGCTGATGCATCTAAAGTATTGGTGGAATTTGCTGGTTGACGATATACGCCACGCACCCGTTCTTCGTAATCGTAATCAAGCGCTTGACGTTCATTAAACTCAGGTAAATCTTCTGCTTGCTCTCTAGTCAAGCCAATTGTGTAGACACGATCAACGTTATAGTCGATACGGGCACGACCAATTGGTAGTAATACTTTTTTACCAAAAATCCAGAAGCCTAAGTCAACAACTAGATAGCGAAAATGACCTTCTTCGTCAACTAAAACATCGCTGACAGTGCCAATTTTTTCATCAGTTCCTTGTGTATAAACCCCAAGTCCGCTAATATCGTGGCCTTCAAATGCATCACGATAGTTAGGCTCAAAATCTTCTAATTTGTAAAGTACCATTATTATTTAACCTCAATATTTTTCTTTTCAATTCATAGCAATTATGATAAAAATTTCTTTACTTCTTTACATCCTTCTGTCGAATGAATTATTTCAATAGTTAAATAACCAAAAGTTATAGTTATTTTTCTTGATGGCAGATAAAAGCAGTCCTAAATGAATGATAATTTAAAATTTATATCCCCAACTTTTTAAAGAAGTCGGGGATATAAACACCACGAATTTTCACCAAACAAATTTAAGAAATTAGGAATTTTGGTTGTAATTAAAATACTGTAGAGATGGTAAATTGACCTGGGCTTCTCTACGAGACGTTATCGGAAATGCTTCGCTACGCTAACATCCCCCGTCTCTACAACTTTTAAAAAATCCAATCCCCTTAAATCGCTTCATGTGTAGTACTGCCATGTTCATTCACATGTAAATTACCCGCAGTATCAACATCTAACTCTTCTCGACGAATGGTGTCTTGTGCTTCCACTATATCCCTTTCTACGACTTTCTTGACTCGGACTTCTTCACGCACAAAGGCTTCTTTACGTATATCAGGCGTTTCTTCGTACACTTCTATGCGTGCAACTTCACCTTCTTGAAACTTAAGTTCATTGGTATCTACAACGTTTCCTGCTTCTGTTGGCACAACTCGCTCAATTACAACTCGTTCTTTTTGAATAGGTACTGTAACACTTGCAGTATCTGTTTCAATGTGTTTACCAACCGTTACTTCCCCGGTTTTGATGCGCTGTTTATTTGCAATCAACCGTTCTTCATAGAGTTTGAAAGTTTGATGAGATTGCTCATTCAGTCCGTATAAAGCTGGTTCTGTCTGGTAATTATATGTATTGCGATCGTAAGTTACACCGCTAGTTGGAGAACGAAATCCACTACGTACTTTTTCTTCGTAATCGTGATCAAAGATTGTATCTTCTTTGTACTCAACTAAACCTTCTACTTGTTGTCTGCTTAACCCATCAACATAGACACGTTTGGCAGGATAATCAATCCGGGAAAGACCAATTGGTAATAAGATTTTTTTACCAGAAAAATCTCCGCTTGTGTCAATAACTAAATATCGAAAACGACCATCATCATCAACTAAAACATCAGCTACTGAGCCAACTCTGTCTCCTCCCTCAGTATAAAGAATCAGTGATTTAACGTCGTCTCCACCAAAAGTTTCTCGATAGTTTGGATCAAAATGTTCAAGTTTATGAAGAGGCATACTATGTTGTTTCCAGGTTGTTTATAACATTTAGTGTAAAAAATATTGTGCTGAGTCTCATCCTGCTGGCGACTGAATTCAGTTGAGATATTTTATGAGTGAAACACTCAGTTTTAACACTCAGCGTAATCAATAGGAGTATAACTAAAGTCATAAGAACTTTTAGCCGATGCTGGTTTGAAAAAGAATTCAGAAGTCAGAATGGGCTACGCCCCACTTTGCTAACAAGAACCAGAATCAAGACCCTCATAAGAGTTGCTATACATCGTAGAGAAGGCTTTACGCTGTGCTATTATCCGCTTTTTCAGTTAGAATTCAGAATCAATTCTGTTTCGATAAAAAATTTTCCAAGTCACACAACTTGAAAACTAAAGCTAAGACTTGCCCAATTATTCACATCCCAGATATATGAGTCGGTTGTTGTGCTGTTCATCTCAGTTTTGAGGGCGCTGGCGTTATGCAAGTCTTGCAGCAAGGCTTGTGCAACGTCTAAGGGATTCAACAATGGGCCAATCGTTCGTTGTTCGACTGTGGAATACTTAGCAGTACTCAAGGCGGCTAGAGTTTCCCTAAAGGGGACAGGACTAAAAATAAGTTGTTGTTCGCACTCAGAAGCTGGCCCTGAAATCACCCATTGGGAAGCAGCATTAGTTTGGGGTAGGGTGAGGCTTTCACCAGGGGCGATGACGACTTCTTGGACGATAGGCTTGATGTCGGTAGTATTTGGTTCTTGGGGAGTTTCCCAAGAGTAGAAGGCAACTGCTGTATGATTATTGTTTAATCCCAGTAAGATTAAATATACTGGGCGATCGCTCTGGTTTTCCACTCGATATTGCATTCGACTACCGATAGGCACAATAGGAGTGGGGAGAGACGCGATTAATCGCGTCTGTACTGATTTTTTAATCGAAGTTTCACTTTTGAAGGTTCTGACTGTTTCGCGCTGCATGACGACACGAGGCGATATATTATTAATTATTTCTAAGGTTGCCTTGAGAGCCAAGCGAGAAGAACCTCCATTTTCTGTAAGTCGCCATAACTTGGCTGCTAGTAAGGTTGATAATTTTGGCGCTAACCTTTGCACTGTTAATTTTATTGCTTCTCCTACTTCCCCCGTGGTATTGGGAATTGGCTCGCCCCCAAGAGAAAATAGACCATAACGACTGGGAGTTTCCTGTAGCTTGGCAAATACATAATCAGCTGGTTTTTCTCCTAGGACTACGGTAGATATATGGGAAAATCCCGCAAAGGCACTTGTAGCGTCTACCCGCTCAATTCTTTCTAATCCAGTATCAAAAGCTATTGTTAAATTGATATTTCGGGGTAATACCCGGACTGCTTCTTGGACGAGTTGCCCTATTTGTAGGGGATTTGCACCTTCAATTTTGGAAATTTGCGCTTTTGCTGTTAACCCAGTGCGCGATCGCAATACTAATTGCTGTTTTGTCTGTAGTGTAAATCTAGAATTCACTCCGTAGTATAGCAGCACTTGTGGGGGTAATCCTGCTAACCACAGTTGTACGGTTTTACCATCTTCTTCAATCTCACTCACCGCGCCTTCTGCACCAATGATACCGTCTGGCTGTAGAGACGTTATATCTGGATTTTTCTGACTACTCAATAACGCTGGTTGCTGTTTACTACCTGATTTATATAGAGAGTTTTCCACGTGGTAAAGGGCGACTTGAATTTTGGTGGCTGGCGTGAATTCCCATAAATACTGCGTCAAGGCGTAGGTGAATAACCCAGCACTAAAACCAGAAAAAAGACCTTCTCTTGCTGGCTGCTTTAGTTCTGAGGTAGCTGCTAAAACAATCGGAGTATTGGATAACTTCTGAGTTTTAAGTTGTTTGAGAAAGTCGAGTTCTTCAGTTGCTAGCTGTCCTACCGACTCCTGAAGGGCACGAGTTTTTAATCCTATTACTGTGTTAGGAGCATCATAGCTAGTATCCAATACTGCTGTTACTTTGTCTGTGGAGAGCGATCGCAATAATAGCAGTAGAGTTTCTTCTAATATATGATTGAGTATTTTGTCATCTTGTAAGTCAAGAGCTACATTAGCTGTCACCAGAGCATTTTGGATTGTATCTGGCGATGTTTCCAATTTGACACGAGTGCCATAACCGCTAAAGTGGAAAAAAGTTATATCACCAGGTTTAGCTTGTTTGCCCAGATGATCCGAAAAAGCCGCCTCAATGAATTCCCTGCTGGCTTGTTCCTCAGTTAAGGTTAGAATATCTGATCCTTGAAAACCAAAGCGGTTAATCAAAAGTTCTCTTTGCAGTTCTACATCTGTCAGACAACCACTGAGGTTTGAGATTTTGGAGTATTGGTTAATACCTATTAACAATGCCAACTTGCGCGAGTTGGGTTGTGCCAAAGCCTGATAATAGCGATTTCCTAAAGTCAACCACTCAGCTTCCGTTACTCCCAATACCGCGAGTATTGAGCCAATTTTATGTAAAAACGTGCGGCGTTTCATAATTAGCTATCAGCCCTAAGCCCATTAGCTAGCAGCTTACAGGGCTGAACTCTGTATTGTAAAGTTACAAAAGTTTGGGGAGTGGGGAGATGAGGGAGCAGGGGAAGAATAACTATTAATTATTTACCAATGCCCAATTCCCAATTCCCTAAACAGGTACTTCTATCCGCATTGCCCGCGCTAACTCAGCCGCCACCTCTGGACGAGAAAATTCTGGTGGAGGTAATTCACCACGCCGCAGCATTTCTCGGACTTTTGTCCCTGATAGGTGAATGCGTTCTTCTGGCTTGCTGGGACTGGTTTTAGATGTTGCCATCTGCTTAGTGCGCGTGCAGTAGAAAGCGTGTTCAAATTTCATCGGCACAATGCCCAATTCGCCTGGGGCAAATTCATCAAAGATATATTGTGCATCGTAAGTACCGTAATAGTCACCAACGCCAGCATGATCCCGTCCGACGATAAAGTGAGTACAGCCGTAGTTTTTGCGGACTAAAGCATGGAATATGGCTTCACGAGGCCCGGCATAACGCATTGCAGCTGGATTAATTGCCAAAGTTACCCGGTCTAAGGGGTAGTAATGTTCCAGCAAAATTTCATAGCAGCGCATCCGCACATCGGCGGCAATATCATCTTCTTTTGTCGCCCCGACTAATGGGTGCAAAAATAGACCATCAACAATTTCTAAAGCGCACTTTTGAATATATTCATGGGCGCGGTGGATAGGGTTGCGAGTTTGGAAACCAACGATTGTTTTCCAACCCTTATCTTTAAATAATTGCCGTGAGGCAGCGGGATCGATTTGGTAAGTGGGAAACTGGGGATGAGGTTCGCGCTGCAACAGCCAAATATCACCCGCCAGATGTACAGTACCTTGGTTATAGAGTACCTGCACGCCTGGATGTTTGACATCATCAGTGCGGTAGACATTAATGGCTTCGCGGGTTTTGTCGTAGTTATATTTTTGCGTGAGTTGCAAAACTGCAATAAATTCACCTCTGGAGTTATCCAGACGAATTAAGCCACCTTCTTGCAAGGGGGAAGCTACTTCTTCGCTGACCGATAGTGTAATCGGGATTGACCACACAAGACCATTAGCTAGTCGCATTTCTGTAACAGTGCGATCGTAGTCTTCTTGGTTCATAAAACCCGTGAGTGGACTAAAAGCACCGATCGCAATCATTTCTACATCCGAAACGGCGCGATCGTCTAGTTGCACTCGCGGCAAAAAGTCAGCTTTTGAGAGAAACTCTGCTCTTTGTTCTGGTGTGGCTATACGGTTAACCAACTGTCCACCGTGGGGGGCTATGGCATCTGGATTGTGACTCAACGTAATCCCCTCTTTGTATTAACTGTTATTGTTTCAGATTATGTACTAACTTATCAAAATGCTGGTACTGAGAAAAAAAAGAGTTTAAAGAATGGAGGAAAATTGTTGCAACTAGCCTCTAAGCGATCTGATTAAGTTACGCTAAAGCTAATCCAGCCTTAAGTTTCAGGATAGTTCCTTTATAAGGAAAATGCTTATGACTGCTGTATCTCCCGTTGTTAAACCTGTTAGCCAAATGCGGCTAGCACCTGGTAGTACAGTGTCTATTCAAAATGTAAGCTGGAAGGAATTTGAGTCTATCTTGCAAGAACTGGGGGAAAAGCGATCGCGACGAGTTGCTTACAGCAAGTCTACGTTAGAAATTATGGTTCCTCTACCCGAACACGAAAAATCAAAGGACTTAATTTCGGATATTGTCAAAATCTTGCTGAAGATCGCCGGGAAAAGTTATGAACCCTTCTGTTCAACTACCTTCAAACGGGAAAATATAGCGGGGGTAGAACCAGATGCTTGCTTCTACATCCAAAATTACCAAAGAATGATTGGTCGTCGCAAACTAGAACCAAATGATCCGCCTCCTGATTTGGCAATTGAAACAGATGTAACATCAAAAACAACTCTTGATGCATACGTTGCGATCGCAGTTCCAGAACTATGGATTTACGATAGTAAAAAGTTGAGAATTTATTTACTCAGGGATGGACATTACATCGAATCTGATCACAGTCCTAACTTTCCAAATATCCCTCTCACTCAAATTATTGCCGCTACAATTGAACGAGCTTGGCAAGTAGGAACCGTACAAGCTTTGAAAGAGTTTGAAGGAACATTAGATAAAAGTAGTTTTTGATAGAGAGTCCTTCCTTTCTTACCCATCAACGTTCAATGGCACACAGCAAAGGGCATAATAATGCTCAAAGCCCGTTTGGGTTATATCAAATTCCGAGCAATAACCATATCCGAGATTTACTTAATGATATAAAACCAACCCTTGTTTTTCCAATGTTTACCTTGATTTTCAAAGTATTAGAGAACGGTAAAAATTATCAGAATTTCGCTCTTTTAAAATAATTTGCTGATAGCTCTAGATGGGACATAATATTTTTGATTTATAAATAACCCCCGCTTTAAATATAAAGGTGGGGGTAAAGAATCGTTGTTTAGTTTTCTCAAAAAATGTAAATTCATATTCCGATTCAGGAACGCCGAAAATCGATGTTTTTGAAGATTTTGAGCTTCTGGCTAAAATCGTTGGCTAAAACGCAGTCGCACCATCGATTCCATCGGCGAAGGCATCTAGTCCAGTCCAATTGCCTTTAATCGGTTTTGGATAACCTTCATCGGCTTTGTCGGCAGCAATATCGTAGCGAATAAACTCAGATCCTTTGAATAAATAAACTTTACCATTACCTAGATTCAGGGCGGCATCAATAGACCCAAAACTAACTCCAGGCAAATAATCTGAAGATGAAATGTTATAGCTAGTACTGTCGGCTCGCTCGGCAGCAATATCATAGCGAGTATAATAATGGCCTTTGAAGAAATAAACTTGGCCCTTGCCTAGATTGACGGCAGCATCAATCTCGTTAGTGAAGTCATCCATTCCAGCCCAATTGCCTTTAATCGGTTTTGGATAACCACTATCAATTTGAGCGGTAGGCGCATCGTAGCTAATATACTCAGAGCCTTTGAACACATAAATCTTCTCATTGTCCCAATGGACGGCAGCATCGAACCCGTCAGCGAAGGCATCTAATCCCGGCCAATTGCCTTTAATCGGTTTTGGATAACCCTCATCGGCTCGATCATTAGCAATATCAAACTGGATATACTGGTTCCCTTTGAAAAAATAAGCTTTTTTGAAAGGATTTGGGATAGGGCGATCGCGGGGTTCGAGGAGACTAGAAGGAATGTCTGTGATATTAAAAGTGAGTGCTTCACTCTCATTAGTCGTTTTCACGATATAGAAAAAATTGTCGCAAGCATCATTTTTGTACTTGTTCCCTTTTTTGAACCAATATTTAGTTCCATTTTGATTAGTCCATAATTTCACGGTAGATCCGTTATCACTGAAATCACCAGCTAAATAATCGTACTTGGATGTAACCAGGACTTACGCAACTGTCACAAGCAATGGCGCGGTGTAGCCGCGCCGTGCGCCAAACAACTAGGCAATAAACATGGGAACATTCGGACGTTTTAGTTGCTGAACTAAATAATTTGATAACAATCCATGCTTAATTTGATAGATTGTTTGACCAGTTTTATAAGCTAAATTTTTGAGCCTAAGCCAAACTAAAATAGCGCAGGCAATATGATTTCTTTGAATACGACCCTTACGACATTGGCATGATTCAATACCAGTCAATTGTTTTAATTCTCTATGAAACTCCTCAACCTTCCATCGTACCTTACACACTTTTTGTACAACGTCCGTAGAATCTTGAGATAAATCGTTTGTAGCGATAAAATCCGTTTTGTCGGTGGAGACAATTACCCGGAACAGTTTCACTTTTTTCGCTTGAGGAAACTTTTTTTATTTTAACTATTTTACCTGATTTCAACTCCTCTTCATTCCAAGATAACAATTCAACTTTTTGATAATCTTCTTCACCTGCTGTATCATCAACAAGTCGATTACGTTTTAGAGGACAATAATAATATTTTCCTAATCCATCAATATATAACATCAATTTATTTGTCGCATACCAAGTGTCCATCAAGACAGCTTGAAATGGTAAAACCTTATTATACACAAGGTTTTGCAGCATCTCCATCACATGGTCTATCTTTGTTTTTCTTTTCTCGTTCTGGGTCATAAATGCGATAGTCAACTACCCAAAACTTTCCGAGTTCATGATTTACATATACACAATTTACTAGCCCAATCCCTTGAATTACACCATGCTCATTGCCACTATATTGGCGTTTACTTGGCTCTATTTCAATAGCATATCGTTTATCAATTACTGTGTCATCAAAAACCAAGTAGGCGTTCTCATTTATTTCTATTAAATCTTTCACGTTATCCCAAAGAATCCGAGGTGTTAATTTTTCGTTCTTTAAATAACGGTTGATTTTATCATGACTGATCTGCTCTAAATGCTCTGCCAAATTTGTCAGCGTATAATTAATCTGACTACTTAACAAGTACTGGCAATAGTTAAGTTTAGTAAATCTCATAAAGCTACAGGATTTATTTTATGCCTCCTCAGCTAATCTTCTCATGATTTGATGAATACTTAATACAGCCGATTACTGTTACTAATTTCAGCAATGTTCTCTGAGTACACCACCACCTTCTAGTACATAACTACTATAAAAATGCGATCGCACTGTGCCAGTTGCGTAAGTCCTGGTAACGTAGAGATAGCCACCGTCGTAGTGTATCCATCGGTCTTTATAGGGGCCATCATAAAACTTGAAGGAACATCGATCAGTATCGAAAATCTCCATCGTAAAATAGGCAACATAGGCATCATCAGTAGATAAGCACGGATACTTGCTGTACGATTCTGTACAGGTCGATGTCAAAAAGTGTTTGTATTCGTATTTAACTCCTAAAAGCTCGTGGCCCACAGATAACTTGACATATCTTTTTTGATTTTCCATTTTAATTCTCCATTGAAGTTGAATGTAATTTGCAGACCGAGCATTTCCTTATTGAGGAAAAAACTTTTGTAGCTCGTAGTACGGGTGTGACTTTAGGATTTTTCACAACCGTTATTAGCTAATTTAAGCTTTCGATACTCGTCAACTTATAAAACGATTAAAGATATATTCACTCTTCAAAGCACAAAAGACAAGGACACATAAGACAGATAAGAAACAGTTTTGTAAATATATATGAAGCAGATGTTCTATGGAGTGTCCTAACAATTGAACAATATTTATCTTGGTCAATTCTTACTCATTTAACTTATTCAATAAATGCTTGTTGTAGGGTAAATGAAAAAATAAATGCTTCAACCTTCAGTAAAAACTCTTGAAAGTACAAGCATGAAAAAATTTTGGGAAAATACCCGCGATCTGACTGAATACGGTTTCAATATAATGTTATTGGAAATAAGACTAAAGTTAGAGAGCGGTGGCAGCAGCAACTTAATCTAGTTAAAAAATTCAATTTTATCCGACTCTGCTACTGAATTAGAGTTTTGAGGAGTAGCTCTTTTTCTGGCATTATTATCCAATTTGAACACAAAAATACCCCTCCAAAACTCAGGGCAGCTTTTGCCTATCTGAAGGTCACAGGAGGGGCAGTTTTGACTTCTACCGAAACCTGGGTAAGATTCAACTAAACTGTTCAATTATTCCGCCACCTAAGACTTTTTCCCCGTCGTACCACACCGCCGCTTGCCCGGGGGTGATACTGATTTGGGGTTCATCAAATACCAAACGCACACGGGAGTTTTCCAACGGAATCACCATCGCTGCTGTAGGCGTTGAACGATAGCGAATTTGCACTTCGGCATGAATTGGGGTGGATGGTTCAGCAATAGAAACCCAATTTACCCGATTTACAGTGCATTCTGGCTGAGTTACCTTAGTGCGATCGCCTACTACTACTTTATTATTTTCCGCATCTAATTCAATCACATACAATGGTTCGGCAGCAGCAATCCCCAAGCCTTTGCGCTGGCCAATGGTGTAATGATGCACACCATCATGCTGTCCCAAAATTTTGCCTGTAGTATCGACAATATCGCCTGTTTTAGGAGCTAAATATTTATCCAAAAATGCCCGCATGGAACCGTTACTTTCCACTAAGCACAAGTCTTGACTTTCGGGCTTATCAGCAGTTTTCAGTCCGTATTCAGTTGCAATCCGCCGCGTGTCAGTTTTTTCTAGTTCGCCGAGAGGAAAGATAGTTGCTGCAAGTAAATCTTGAGACAAATCATAGAGGAAGTATGACTGGTCTTTGTTGCGGTCAATAGCCCTTAATAACTGGTAACGTCCAGTTGCTTCGTCATAGCTAATTCGGGCATAATGACCGGTGGCGATGCGATCGCACCCCAATTCTTCACGAGCATACTGCACCATTGGCCCAAACTTCACCGTTTTATTGCATTGAGAGCAAGGCAAAGGTGTGATTCCAGCACTGTAGCCAGTCACCAGGTAATCGACAATATGGGTTTGAAAGAGATCCCGAATATCTACAATTTGATGGGGAACGCCCAGTTGTTCACAGAGATCAGCCGCGTCGATCATACCTTCAGAGCAACATTGACCTTTGCCTTTCATTAGCCAAAGAGTCAAACCAATCACTTCATAGCCCTGATGGTGCAGGATAGCTGCGGCGGTGGAACTGTCAACGCCACCAGAAAGACCAACGACGACTTTTTTCATACAAAGCACGACACGATAGCTGCGTGGTTGTCCAATTGTAGCACACACTCTTCCAAAGCCTTGCTACCAAAGCACTTCGGTTTTAAAGGAAGGAAATCGAGGCGATCGTAGTAAAAGTGAAAGCAGTTTATGCACGCATTGGAAATAGTACCCCAGAGGGTACTATTAAGCATTCAGAAATACTTCTATATTCGGAATACAAACCCTGGTAGAGTCTAGTGCAAAAAGTAAAAAGTAAGCTATTTGATTGGGTGGTGTTGGCGAATCATTGAGTATTGCCCGAATGTCGACGGGGAAGCATCAAGCTAGGCAGAGTTTAGGGAAGATTAGAAGGTAAGAAAGCTTGTAAAGTAAACTTTTAAGCCTTACTAAATTGGATAGTTATTTCCGCCACCTGCCTAGTAGAGGCTGGCGTAAATAAGCCACTCTTATCAAATATCTAAAACCCCTACGCAACAGTAATTACGAATTAAGAATTATGCGTTCGTGTAGCGTCTCATAGAGAAGGGGTATTAGTTTACTTCTGACTTGAAAATTAGATCCGCAACCAGGGTAAAGGCAAAATTAAGCAAAGGAATATTTATGACAGACCAAGTTATTAATTGGAACAATGTATATTTACAAACAATTCGTATGAACGGTGGCGCACCTGGGCCAATCTCCCGTACTGGTGCTATATTACATGCTGCAATATACGATGCTGTCAATTCCATTGATCAAGACTACAAACCGTATTTAGAAATTCTTCCGGTAAAATTAGGAGCTTCTAAAGAAGCAGCAGCAGTTTATGCTGCATTTACTGTATTAAGTAGCGACACCGTTTATCCTAATGCCAATTTTCCCAAGTCCAAAAATAAAAACCAGAGCTTTTTTGATGCAGAACGAGAGAAAGCCATCCATGAAATTAAAAGCAGTGGTGTGTCGCAACAGAGCATTGATGATGGTAAAGAACTTGGAATCGCCGCAGCTAAAGCAATCCTCAAAAATCGAGAAGGGGACGGCTTTGATGACAAGACCGATTACAAATCAGGACATCAGCCTGGTGATTGGCGACCAACTGGTTCTGGCCCTGCAACTACCCCCAATTGGGGCAAAGTAAAACCTTTTTCGCCAACCTTAATTAAGAAGTTTCGTCCGACTAAACCGGCAGGCTTCAGCAGTAAACAGGATCTACTGGCCAGTGTTGAATATGCTGCTCAAGTAAATGAAGTAAAACGGCTTGGTGCTGCTAACTCTACTGAACGGACTCAAGAACAAACCGATATTGCTCTTTTCTGGGCAAATGATCTTGATGGAACATATAAGCCACCTGGACAACTTTATACCATAACCCAGATTGTCTCTAAATTGAGATGTCTGAGCTTTTCCGAAAATGCACGGTTGTTTGCTTTGGTGGGTTTAGGTTTAGGCGATGCGGCAATCTTGGCATGGGATGCGAAGTACGACACCGATTTGGATTTGTGGAGACCAGAAACGGCAATTCAAAGGGCATTTGAAGACAACAACCCTGGAACAACTGCTGATCCCACTTGGAGACCTCTATCACCCAGTGCTGATGGCACTAGATTTTCTCCTTCATTTCCAGCCTATATCTCTGGTCATGCCACTTTCGGAGCAGTCCATGCTGGTATTTTGCGGAACTTCTTTGGCACCGACAATGTTACTTTTACGGCAACATCTGAAGATCCAAGTGCGAGGGGCAATAATGGCATTAGAATCACACGGACATTTAATAGTTTCTCTTCCGCAGCTTTAGAGAATGGGCGCAGTCGTGTTTATCTTGGTGTCCATTTTCAATGGGATGCAGACGCAGCTTATGTGTCTGGCACCAAATTGGCAGACTTTCTGTTTGAAAGCTTACTGACACAATAATTGTAGTTAAGTAGCACAGCGCTAATATTTTCCTCATTCCTAGTCGTATAGGAGTGTATTCATTTGGGCTTTTAACTCAATTTCTGATTGGATAAGGGACTTCCAGCGAAAAAACATCCCATCGTAGGGGCGCACAGCTAGCTGTGTGCCCCTACAAATGTATCTAAAGAGCCTCTAATTAGCCATTCATTAGCAGAGCAGATGAACCAGTTTTGGGGCGGTCAAAAATGAATGCAGATGGCTATCTAAGAATGGTTACAGATGTATTTTTTGCCACGCAGATGAGCTAATTTTACGTTAACGCTATATAGTGGTTGCTACAACGGTGAACTAATTAGTTCCTCATGGAAATTGCTTAAAAATACTTTGACTACTTTCTAAGTACTATGTCGAGAGGAATACCAAGTAAATTTACCCCTTTTCAGATGCTGCGCCGAAGTTCTGAGGGTTGGAAGCCCACTATCCGATTTCTCCCCCTGTTAGTAGGAGGATGGTTAGTGCTGATTCCTGACTATGCCCCAGCACAAGCAGAAATCCACAACAGTATGCTACTGGCTCAACAAGGAGGTGAAGCTTTACCACCACCGCCAATTCCCTTTGGTCAACAGCCATCACCGCAGTTACAACCAGCAGAACTAGTGGAGGATAATCAATCGGATCTAAACTTTCAACCCCCGCAACCATTACAAAATAATCAATCGGATCTGAACTTTCAACCCCCGCAACCATTACAAAATAATCAATCCGGTCAGAACTTTCAGCCCCCCCAACCTACACAGTTTAGTCAATATAACCAGAACTTTGAGCGCTACTTAGTTTACGTAGATAGTAGTGATTTCCAGACGTTACAAGCAATCCGCCAGATTGAACCCAGTGCTTACATTCGCGAGTACCAAGGAAGGAATGTTATTCAGTCAGGTGTTTTTAACAGAGTATCTAACGCCCAACAACGGGTGAATGAGTTACAGTCACGGGGAATATATAGCGCTCGGATTATCAGCTTTGGTAATGGACAGGAAATAGATGTAGGTAATAGAGGCATAGGGGAACGCAGCAATATAAATCCTCCCAAGCAAGCCTCTAGATATTATGTCGTTATTCCGACTACTCAAGAACAGTTATCTGCGATCGCAGAACAAATTAGGCAGAATCTAGCCCGATTTAGTCAAGATTTAGGACGATCTGGCGCAGTCCTCGAAAGGACGCAACCACGAGGGCCACACGTAGCAGTAGGGCCTTTCGCCGATCGATTCCAAGCTGAGGAATGGAATAAGTATCTGCGAAATATAGGATACCGAAATGCCAGGGTTTTCTACGGTAAATGAAGAAGTTTGGAGTCCATCCAATACTTTTCGGGTTTTGGGGAAAAGGGGAAAGGGAAAGGGTTTGAATTTCCCTTTCCCCATTGCCTTTTAACCTTTCCCCAGACCAAAAGAGAGATTATTGGGTTTATCCGAAAAGTATTGGGAGTCCATCCATTTGAGATTTTGAATTTTGAATTGAAGAACAAATCTAAAATTTAAAATCCAAAATTGATAGACTCTCCACTTCCACAATTCTTAACGCAGGGATTCAATAATTACCGCTATTGTAATTAAACACAAAAGGATAATTCCCACAGGAAGCAAAAACTGTTGTAACAGGTACAGCAGTATAGGTATGATTTGTAAGATACCTAAACCACTGGATAGGACGTAAGCGATCGCAATCCCAAACAGCACTAACAAGAAATATTTCAAAGACTTAGAAGCAAAGCGAAAGAGAAGTGTATCTTGATTGGTGTCCATAATTTTACTCACGAAAGTAGCTGATTTTTAGCAGTGAATATTTTCTTTGATTTCCAATTTCTCATTTAAAAAATCAGAAATGGGAAATCATACCCAGTACGAAGATTAGTTTTACACGTGGATATTTCCCTGATAGGGTAAATTATTCAAAGACTGTTGTTGCCTTTGTGGATTGCTTTGCTTTTCGTAATTAACTAATAGTTGGAACGAAATAAACAAGCCCAACAACAGCAGCAAAAACGAGCCGAAACTAGAAGAATAGTTATTTATTTCTCGCTCAACACCACATTTGAGGCAAACATATCTATTGGGATTACGTGTATCTTGGGCAAAAGGGCACTGATTTTGATTGCAATCATGATGACAATCTCTGTCTAACATCATTGAACCTCCTGTAGGATAAAGACTTACATACTTGGTTGTAAATACGCTCTACAGAATCTAGTTAGTTAATACCCACTGCTGTTTAGTAGACCCCACTTTCATGAGTCATTGATCTAGGACGGTAACAAATAACATCTGTGATTTACTAAGGTTGCAGTAGTAGCGCTGGTAAAATCTATCCTCAACCACCTTATTATTGGCGCTTAACTTAACTTCGCCTGTATTACTTACAAGAGTAATACAGTCCATAATGCTTTTCAGTCGGATAAAGTAAGCTTCCTACCGAGTAGGAAAAAGTATTTTGTAGTATGGTGGGTAGGAAGAAGTAGTAAAAATATCGTTATAATGAATTACAAATGATACATCAAGTTAGCAAATGGGTGTAGAAGAGGCCTTAGAGTTTGTAGATAACTTGGTTTTTCTCCAGACGGGAGAACATCTAGATAAAACTCAAAGGATTATCTTGCGTAATTTGTGGGAGGATGAAAAGCGGACTTACCAGCATATCGCCAAATAGCCGAACTCCACACCTTATTCAATCGGGGAGAAAAAGTTATCCTCATCCAGGGTGAAGGTGGTGTTGGCAAAACAAGATTAGCACGCAAATATTTTAAAAGTCAAAAATTTAATTTTGTCCTAGAACTGTGGATGGCCACAGAAATCCAAAACCTGACTCCTGTAGAGAGTGTAGTTGAAGAATGGCTACGACGATACTTTAACGAAGAACCGGGAGGCGATTTTGGTATCAGCCTAGAACGACTACGGCGCAAACTCCGAGAACAAACTTCTAAAATTGGGGTATTTATCGATAATCTAGAAACTGCTCTCGATAAAAATGGTAAGTTCCTAGAATATCGTCGCCCTTATGTTGAGCTATTGAGAGTATTAGCAGACTCAGATGTGCATTCAGTTACTTTAGTCACAAGTCGTGAGCGTTTACGGGAGTCTAGTCTAGAGGTTTATCTCTACCCACTTGAAGGTTTAGATGATGAAGCATGGCGAGAATTTTTCAGCAGTTGCCACATCAATTGTGATTGTACTATTCTCAGCGAAATGTGCAGTGCTTATGGAGGTAACGCCAAAGCAATGCAAATTCTCCGAGGAGCAATATTGACGGATTTTTCTGGTGATATCCATTCATATTGGCAGGAAAACTCTACAGATTTATTAATAGAAAGAGAATTAAAAGATTTAGTCGCCAGTCAATTTACCCGTCTCCAACAAATTGACTTAGAAGCTTATCGTCTCCTTTGTCGTTTAGGATGCTATCGTTATCAAGATATTCCTTCACTACCTATCGAGGGAGTTTTATGTTTGCTTTGGGATGTACCAGCCCAAAAACGTCGAGGTGTAATTAAAGCTCTACAAGATTTGTCTTTGATAGAAGCGAAAAAAGGACAATACTGGTTACATCCTGTAATTCGTGATGAAGCGATTAGTAGATTAAGATTAATCAGTGAAGAATGGGAATTAGTAAACCGAAAAGCCGCAGAATGTTGGACACAGAGAGTTGTATCTATTACAAATATAAATGATGCTTTAACTGCTTTAGAAGCTTATTATCATTATGTAGAAATTAGTGATTTTGAGAAAGCTGGTGATGTAATCTTACAAGGAAGAGGTAAAAAATGGGGTACAGGTTTACCTTTAGGTTCCTCTTTTTACCAATTGGGACTACTTCAGAAAAATTTCTCTGTAATTCAACGAATAATAGACGATATAAAATCGCCAGAAATATTAATTAGACTTTACAATATACTTGGCTATACATATCGAATAATCGGTTGCATTAGAGAAGCGATAGAATGCTATGAGAAATCAGGAAAAGTCTTAGGCACATTAGATGCCAAACAAACAGAAATTTCTATTTTGTTTAATACAGGGCTTTGCAAACTTGAATTATGGGAAATAGAAGCAGCCGAAGATTGTTTCAATTCTGTTTGTATACTTGCTGAACAAAATAGCAATCTTGATGATTACATGACTTATGCTCAATGCTGTCTAGCTATGATAAAATCACGCTTTGGTAGCAGAGAAGATGCCTTTAATCTTGCTGAAGTTGCCTTTTCTAGCATCTCAACATCAACTAGAGTAACTTTGTGGGGAATAGGGCATAGTTTAGTAACTCTCTGCTTAACTTATAAAAATTTAGGTAATCTGAAAAAATCCTTTGAGTTGTGCCAACGAGCTATATTTCATTCTGAAGAAAACAACTTTACTCAGATTAAGGCTAAAGCTATAAGTTGTCTTGCGGAACTTTTTCGAGAACAGGGAGAATTTGCAAGAGCAATTTTTCATCATTCAGAAGCCATAGAAATTCTTGATAAAATTGGTGCTAAATCAGACTTAGCTGAGGCTTATTATCAGTTGGCATTGACTCATAAGAAAATGGGTGAAATTGATCAAAATAGAGAAAGTTTTGTGCAAGCAATGTCTGCGACGGGCTACGCCTACGCACTCTTTAACGAAATGCAAGCACCAAGGCAAGTTGAGAAGGTTCAAATAGCAATGGAGTGTTTTGAAAAGTAAGCGATCATATTCAGCTTTACTGCTTATTTCTGTTTTCTCATTTAGATATGAAGTCTTTTGAGTGAGAGGTCTGTTGTCTCCATAATAGATACAGAGCGTGTAATCAGTAGAGGTTTTATGTCCCTAACGCTTGAAGACTTGGAAAAAATGCAGCAACAGTATCCTGACTATCGTATGGAACTAGTTAAGGATAATATTATTGTTTCAAGTCCATCAGGATACGAATCAGATGAAGTCGCAGCTGCAATGATTGCCGAGTTACGTAACTGGGTTAGACCGCGAAAACTGGGACGAACAGCAGCTTCTAGCGCTGGTTTCAGATTGCCAAATTCAGATTTACGCGCACCGGATGCTTCATTTGTTTTAGCCGAACGCTTGCGTCGCAGTCCCAAGTCTTTTGCTCAATTGGCTCCCGATTTGACTGTCGAGGTGAAGTCCCCTAGTGATAATTTAGAGGATTTGAGAGCCAAAATTCAAGAATTTCTGAGTTTGGGAACTAAGGTAGGAATTTTACTCAATCCAGATGAGCGGATTGTTGAAGTTTACAACCCTGGACAAGAAGCAATAATACTTCGTGATGGGGATATTTTAACAGTTCCCGATTTGCTACCAGGATGGGAAGTACCAATTGCCGATTTGTGGCCTTTAGAGTTTGACTAGGATAGTGGTAAAAGATCCTACAGATGTAGATGGATAGAACTAAATGTTATGGATTGCTATGTAATCCTTTAACCTTCAGAAGTTTAAAAACTACCGAATAGGGACGTGTTTTGGAATTGAAAAGCTTTCGGTCATTTTCTGCAAGATGATATCGCTCTGGGGTAATTCTTGGTTCTTCAAATTCGTCTACAGAAAAACCTGCTGCCTTGAAGACTTTCCAGTAATCGGAAAGAGGGCGGTGAAACCAGATAAATGGTGTTGTAAAATGATTCCAAGGTTCGTCGTTGTGTTGTGTCCTTTCAAAGTATGAAGAGGCCCAACTATAAGAAACTATCCCATCCTCATTTACAGTTGTTGAGTTTCCTTGGGGAAAGCAAGGATGTGAGAACACAAGGATTGCAATACCAGTAGGCTTAAGAACACGATTGAATGCTCTTATTGCTCCTTCGAGATCGAGCAAATCCATGAGAACATAATTTGAGACGATCATATCAAATTGCTCATCTGGAAGCGACTTTAGTTCAGTGCATGAATCCAAATGAAAATCTATATCTAGATTATTTTGGCTAGCTCTGAATTTGGCAATTTCTATCATCTGAGCTGAAAAATCTACACCAGTCACACTGGCCCCTTTAAGGCAAAGGTGGCGTGCTAGATATCCTGTACCACAACCAGCATCGAGAACAGACAATCCCGCAACGTTACCAGCGAAACTCCATATTACTGGATCTGAGTTCAAAATTCGATTGCTGTCACCATCATCCCCAACTTGAATATCCCAGTCTTTAGCTCTATGATCCCAAAGTTCAAGTATTTCTTGCTCGTCAAATTTTGCCATGCTTTCTTCAGTCATGTCCTCCTCCTGAAAAGAATTACTTAACAGAACTAAATTATTTTCACATAGATATCTGCTGAACTTTATGCTTCATGGTAGTGTTGTACAGCATTTAACACCTAGGTGAATTGGGAGAGCAAAATTTTGGTTAGTGGCGGTAAAGGATAAAACTATCAAAATTTGGCAACTGCCATAGTGATTTAGTTCCTCATCAACTGAGTAACGGTAGAATATACCTAATTTATAATCTTCATAGCTTCAAAAGCCTAACCATGACGATGCATCCTACACTCCAACGTGCATTTACTAACCGCCGCGTTCTGAAAGTGATTAGCGGCTTGAATAACTTCGACGCTGCTAGCGTTGCTGCTACTGTCAAAGCAGCTGAATTTGGCGGTGCTACTTTTGTTGATATTGCCGCCGATCGCGCTTTGGTACAGTTAGCTAGAACTTTGACAAAATTACCAATTTGTGTATCAGCAGTAGATCCAGAAAAGTTTGTGCAAGCTGTAGCGGCTGGTGCTGATTTAATTGAAATCGGGAATTTCGATTCCTTCTATGCTCAAGGTCGCCGCTTTGAGGCTCCAGAAGTGCTAGCGCTGACTAAGCAAACCCGCGCTCTACTCCCAGAAATCACCTTATCTGTCACCGTTCCTCACATTTTGGAACTAGATCAACAGGTGCAATTAGCAGAAGAACTGGTGAAAGCTGGAGCAGATATTATCCAAACCGAAGGCGGTACTAGCAGTAACCCAGTTCACGCTGGAACTTTAGGATTAATTGAAAAAGCTGCTCCCACCTTGGCAGCAGCTTTTGAGATTTCCCGTGTGGTGTCAGTGCCAGTATTGTGTGCTTCAGGTATTTCTAACGTTACAGCACCATTAGCGATCGCAGCTGGTGCAGCTGGTGTTGGTGTTGGTTCCGCCATAAACCAACTCAATAGCGAAATAGCAATGATTGCTGCTGTACGTGGCTTAGTAGAAGCTTTGGCGACAGCAAGAGTGCTAACTCAGAAGTAAGAAATAGGGAGGGGGCATTGGGCATTGGGAATTGGGCATAGAGAAGAGACAAGGAAGAGGGGGAAGACAAGGGAGAGACTTGTTCAATAATTCCCCCTTGTCCCCTTGCCCCCTGCTCCCCTGCCCCCTTTCCCCCTCTCCTCCACTCCCTTCACCCCAAACAATCCTTCAACGCATAAATAACTTGGTCTTGCTGGTGCTGTGTCAATTCAGGGAACATGGGCAAAGCTATGACTTCATGACAAGCTTGCTCTGCTATTGGTAAGTCCCCAATTTGATAGCCCAGATTTTGATAAACTGGCTGCAAATGTAAAGGGTAGGGGTAATAAATCATTGAACTTACGCCCTGTTCTTGCAATTGATTACGCACCCAATCTCGATATTTGGCACTAGAACCATTTCGCCCTTCACCTGAGATGCGAACAGTGTATTGATTCCATACCCCAATACCCCCAGGTAATTCTTGAGGCGGGATGATTCCCGGAATTTGGCTAAGGAACTGATAGTAATAATTGGCGATATCTCGGCGGCGATCGTTCCAAGTATCTAAATAACGCAGTTTAATTTGCAATATGGCTGCTTGGAGAGCATCCAAGCGGCTATTTACACCGATTTCCTCGTGTAAATATCTAACTTTACTACCATGCTCCCGGAGTATTCGCAGTTTAGTAGCGATCGCAGGATCATTAGTCGTTATTGCCCCGCCATCGCCGCAACCACCAAGATTTTTGGTAGGGTAGAAACTAAAGCAACCAATATGTCCAATACTTCCTACTTTTTCATTGGCCCACATTGCGCCTGTAGACTGAGCGCAATCTTCAATTATTGACAAATTGTGAGATTGAGCGATCGCCATTAGTGATGTCATATCCACAGGTTGTCCAAATAGGTGAACCGGGATAATCGCTTTAGTTTTAGGTGTAATCGCTGCTGCTACTTGCTCCACATCCAAATTAAAGGTAGTAGCGTCAATGTCAACGAAAACAGGTTTTGCACCTACGGCGCTAATTACTTCAGATGTAGCAATAAAGGTGAAAGGCGTTGTAATCACTTCATCGCCTGCACCAATTTCCAAGACTCGTAACGCTAAGTAGAGCGCATCAGTACCAGAATTACAAGCCACACATTGAGTAACAGTATTATAAGCAGCAAAGTGTTGCTCAAAGCTTTCAACTAGGGGGCCGCCAATATAGCGGCCAGAAGCCAGAACCTCTAAAACGGCTGCACTTACTTCTGCTTCGATGGTGGTGTATTGCTGCTTGATATCAAAGGCAGGGATGGGATTTACACTTTGGATCATGAGTTCTCATTTTATCGGGAGATACAAAGGATGCACTTCGAGAGTCAATTTTTGCTGATTGAATTGTTAATCAAAAAGGAGCAACTAAGAGACTATCGCCTAAGATACGCATCTATTAGGGTTTTTACTTAAATTGTGGCGCGGTAGACTACCGCACATTTAATTTACAGATAGTAGACATACTAGGAGTTTGCCATGTTAAGGTTGTACCATTTTTTAATTTTGAATTGATGAAGGTGATATATATCAACCAAGATCCAACACATCGGATCAAAGTTCCAGGTGTGTAAGCTGCTTTGAGAAGAAAATACTAGGAGATATAAAACCCATGCAGGATATGATCAAGCTGGATTTCGTGGATTTAGCTATTGCTGTGGGATTGATGGCGATCGCCATTGGTTTATCTGCCTGGGAAAAATTAGGATTAGAGTTGAACCTAGCCCTTGCTACTGGGAGAACCATCTTACAACTTCTTGTATTGGGATACATTTTAGATTTCTTCTTGGCTTTAGACAATGCTTGGGCAGTTTTGGCGCTATTAGCAATAATGCTGACAATTACGGCGATTGTCGCACGAAATCGCATCAGCCAAAAAATTCCTCATTTGTTGCCTTTGGTGTGGGGTGCAATTTTAATTAGTACCGTCCTGACAGTGTTTTACACTAACTTCTTGATTATTCAACCAGACAGATGGTATGAACCACAGTATATAATTCCCTTAGTAGGAATAGTCTTAGGCAATGCTACCAATGCAGCTGCGATCGCAGGCGATCGTCTTGTCAGCACCATTAATTCCAGCCATCTCGAAATAGAAACCCACTTGAGTTTAGGCGCAACGCCCCAGCAAGCAGTTAGCCAGTATCGCAAAGATGCCATCAGAGCCGGATTGATCCCCACTCTCAATCAAATGATTCTGATCGGGATGGTCGCAATACCAGGAATCACCACCGGACAGTTACTAGCTGGTGTGAAACCTCTCGATGCTGTATCTTACGAAATTTTAATTATCTTTATGGTTGCTTTCGCTAACTTGTTAACAACGATTTTGCTTACTAGGGGGTTGTGTCGTCAGTTTTTCAATTCCGCCGCGCAGTTAGTTAGTTAAACAAGTTTTCAACTACGAGCCTAGGAAGCTGATACCCAAATCAATAATGGGACTAGTGGTCTATCGCATTAATTTTGCTAGGTTTGATTTGAGCGATAAATCGCTCAAATCAAGGACTAAAGTCCTTACTACGAACTTTTATAACCCTTCAGAATTAATGAGACAGACTACTAGCCCTTTCAAGGTGGCTGGTAAAATCTCTTTTTTCTCTCTGCGCTCTCTGCGCCTCTGCGGTTTAACAATGATTTTTCGGCGTTGCTTGCGGTGTCCAAGCACTTGTAATATCTACTAAAAAACTTTTAATTTTAATCCCATCGGACTAATTTACAGAAGAATATCTAATCTGATAGAAATTACATATTCCTCCGATCGCATGAGTACAGAATTCTGTAATCTTGGCACACTGGTATCGTAGAAGTTAAAAATTTAATAACTTCTAGAAGTGTCGGAGGTAAATATGAAAAGAATTTTTTTGACGGCAGCAGCCTTACTCAGCACGCTATCTTTAGCTGCGCCTATTCCCGTCAAAGCAGAAAACTCCGCCCCTGTCCGGCGCTTGCTGGAAACTAGAGAATGTTTGGGATGTAATTTAGCAGGAGCAAACCTCAAAGGCGCTCATTTGATAGGTGTTGACTTGAGAAATGCAAATTTAAAAGGAGCTAATCTCGAAGGTGCTAATTTAGAAGGTGCTGATTTAACTGGTGCCAATTTGAAGTCTGCTAATCTCACAGAAGCATTCGTCAGCGATACCATCTTAAATAATGCCAATCTCACCAACGTTAATTTGAGTAATTCCCGTTTATATAATACTGACGTAAATGGCGCTGTTTTAGCTAATATTGATTTAAGCGGTGCAGACGTATTCAATACTGCCATCAGCGTTGGTGGTGAATACTAATGATCAGCCATGATTTCAAAGTTAGGAGTTAAGAGTTAAATTCAACTCCTAACTCTGCACTTACTAAATTTTATTCACCGGTAATTGACAGTTCATTAACCCAGATTTTCGGGCAAACTCCCCCTGGTGTTAACTCTGCCTCTTTTTCTACATAAATAATTGACTTTAAGAGTTCCAAGAAATCGCCAGCAACTGTTGCTGACTCAATACTTGTCCTAACACCCTTATTAACTAGCCAACCATCAAATGGTAGAGAAAAGGAACCTTGCAAAGATTTAACTCCTGCATGGAGAGCTTGTAAATCATCAATCAAAATAACATTTTCAGCAGTGTCTAAACTTAGCTCTTCTTCAGGAGTTGCTGTTGTAAAAACATGATAAAAATTGGGGCTAACGCTGACTTTTGCACCAATACTGGCATTACCTGTTGGCTGGGTATTCAACCTTTTAGCCGTGCCTGCACTGTGGAGAAAGCTTGTTAAAACGCCATTTTCAATTAGCGAAATCTGCCGAGTCGGAGTTCCTTCACCATCAAAAGTTTCTGCTCCTACGTTAGCTGGGTGCAATGCATCGTCAAAAACTGAAAGTAGAGGAGAAGCAATTTGCTTACCTAAATCATCAGGAGTAGATAAGCTTTGATTATCCAAAATGCTTTGAGCGTTGAACAAGTTAGAAAAAGCACCCAACAGACTTAAGAAAGCTTCTGCTGAGAAAACAACTCGATATTTACCAGTCTTGATTTTTTCATAGTTCAAGTGGCTGATAGTTTTATCGGCAGTTTCTTGTATGCAACCATTGATGTCTAGATTATCTAAACTTTGGTTGATTCTAAAAGCACCTGCACTGCGAGGTTTTTTTCCTTCTTCTTCAGTTTTGCTATAAAGATAAACTGATGCTAAAGAATGAGATTCAGTTCTGACTGCGCCATCGCTATTTAGATAAAATCTGTCAATATCTCTTTGTGATAAACCGTTATAAGGCACACCTTTAATTGCTGGATGAGCTGCTAGTAATTCTTTTTCAGCTACCAACAATCTTTCTATGAGTGCAGCAACGGGTGCTTGGGGTGTCTTATCTTGGGCTTTATTTGGAATAGGAACAGTAGCTTCGGGGCTAAAATCAGGAACATTTTCTTTAACACCAAAGAAACTAGCTTCATAAGCAGTTTTCAAAGCTAATTCCAGTCCCTTGGAATCTACATCTGTGGTGCTGGTGACACCCATTGTATTCTCTTCATTCCAGACACGAACAGTAACACCAGAGCGATTTGAAGCTTTAACTTGTTTTGGCTCACCTTGGTCTACTTGCACGCTGGTATCATCTACTGTTGACCCATAAATGTCAAATTTTTTAATACCAAGCTTTTCGGCATTGTCCTTGGCAGAGTTTGCAATCTCATTGATATTTGGCATAGTCAATTTTGAATTTTAGATTTTAGATTTTGGATTGGCAGCGATGCTATTTTTAAGATTAGATTTTGGATGTTATTGCTTATATTTCTCTCGAATAATTCTGACTGAAGTAACAGTCAAACAGTTTGTTCTTTTAGATTTTAGATTGAACCTACGGAATTATCCGAGAGCTTGAGCATTTTGGATTTTGAATATTACAATCCAAAATCCAAAATCGTTCGACTGAGCAAAGTCGAAGTCCAAAATCTAAAATTCTTATCGTCCACCGACGGTAATAGAATCAACCTTGATGTGGGGTTGTCCGACTGTGGTGTAAATGCTGCCACTGACAGAGCCACAAAAACCTGGTGCAATTTCCAAATCTTGGGAACACATAGAAATTTTATTCATAATTTCCTTGGCTTCACCAATTAAAATTGCTCCCTTTAGCGGTTTAGTGATTTTGCCATTTTCAATCAAATAAGCTTCATCAACACTAAAGTTAAATTGACCTGTAGCACCAACACTGCCACCACCCATCTTCTTACAGTAAATACCTTTATCAACCGAGGCAAATAAATCATCAGTGCTATATTCGCCAGAATCAATATAAGTATTACGCATCCGGCTAGCAGCAGCAAAGGTATAATTTTGGCGGCGGCCACTTCCAGTTCTGGGGTGTCCGGTGCGTGCAGAACCTGTTCTATCTGCTAAGAAGTTTTTGAGAACGCCTTTTTCAATTAATAAGGTTCTTTGAGCAGGCATACCTTCGTCATCCATGTCAATTGTCCCGAAGGCATTTTCAGAGCGCCCTTCGTCCCAGGCTGTCAAACTTTCGTGGGCAATTTTTTCGCCTTTTTTGTCAGCAAAGGGAGTGGTATTGCGTTCAATTTGAGTGGTTTCGAGTAAGTGTCCGCAGGCTTCGTGGAAGATTACGCCGCCAAAGTGATTGGCCATAATAATCGGGTAAGTACCAGATTCGACGTAATCGGCGTAGAGCATTTTGCCGGCAGATTCTGCTATTTTTTCGGCGGCTTGTTGAGAATCCCAAGTTCTCAAGAAATTGGCATCGCTAGTATTACCCGCGCGATCGCCAATTGAGGTACGATTAGCACCATCAGCACACAATAGGTTGAATCCTACCGACTGGGTGAGGCGAATATCACGTGCAAAAGTTCCGTCACTGGCGGCGATTAAAACTTCTTGCCAATCCCGAAAATAGGTAGCACGGCGTGATTGAACGTGGCTAGCTTTTTGCTTCAGGTGAGCAGTTCCATCAAGGAGGACTTCTCCCATTTCGCGGATAGAGCTACACACTGGTAGCCATGCATCTTTACCTCTTTTGGTGGCGTAATCTCTCAGTAGTTCCAGGTTAATTTCGGGGATGAAAGCTTTAGGAGCAGGTAATTGCAATCCCAGGATAGACAGACCTTTTTCTAAAGCTGCTTTCAAACCAGAAAACGAAAGGTCATTAGTGCTGACGTAGCAATCGGCTTTGCCACGAAATACTCTGACTCCCGCACCTGTAGACAGACTTGGTGAAATACTAGTGATGGAATCCTCTTCTGCAAGACAACTAATATAGTTGCGACGTTCTAAAAATAATTCGATGAAGTCAGCGCCTGCGGCGCGTCCTAATCCCAGGAGGGTAGCCAGGGGGGCTTCCCAGGTTTCATCGAAACGCTCTGGTGTAGAGGAATATTGTAAGGTGGGAAGTTGATTCGAGAGAAGTAGCGTACTTGTAAGCATGGGTAGCCTCGTCTGCTGGCGTAATTCAGAGATTTGACTGAAAAATCCTGGTGTGTTCACTCTAGCAAATTTACTCAACTAGCATCTTGACCAATTCTTTGAAAAGTAGTGTGGATTTCCCTAACTCTCCTTCAAAAGGGTTGTCAATAAAAAAGCCCGCAAAGGCGGGCTGAGATTTTGAAAATTCCCACCATTGAGGGTAGTGGCAGAAAATGAGATACACCTAATATTATGTATTTACTTAGTACTCTTCTCAATGAAGAGATTCAGGAGCTAGAGATGCTCTAACTCTGCTAAAAATAAAGAAATTTCCTGACGAATAACTCCTACTAAATATGTAATCTTATTTCCTACAAAGGCTTAATTTAATCCAGACTATCACTCTTAGCTTTATTTACGATTTCCCATTTTCAGTGGAATTCTTGCTGTTTGTCGCTCATTGAAAGTCTGACTTAAGTTAGAACTTTGTCCTGTAGATAATAGATTCTTAAATAAGAGCTTCAGTGTGCGAGTAATAGTTTTCAAAATTTTCATCTTGCTTGCAGTTGGCTTTTGGTCATATCTCAAAACCATTGGAATTTCTGCTATTTTTGGTCTGAGTACTTTGGCTTTCAATAGTAAATCTATCATGCAAGCAAATCCACTTTCAGTAAATAGATTGTCACCATAATACATATCTAATTTACTAACAAAATTACGGTTATATAGCCTATAACCACAAGTATAGTCTCTTACACCGGGTACACGGGCTGCAATTCTAAACAGCCAGCTAGCTCCATAACTCATTATCTCTCTAAACTTTGATAAACCTATGACTTTAGAGCCTTTTCGGTATCTAGATGCGATCGCAATATCATAGCTACCAGCTATCATAGTGTCATACATCTTTATTAAGAGTTCTGGCGGTTGAGTGTTGTCGCAATCCATCGCGGCTAAAAAATCGCCTTCTTGAGAAATTTCTAAGAAAGTCCTAAAACCTGTTTTAATTGCTTCACCTAAACCAGCATTCTTTGGATGTTGGACTAAATTAAGTAATACCCCCAGTGATTGAGATTCTTCTAAAGCAGTCTGAGCAGTTGCATCATTACTACCATCATCAACAAGAATCAGTTTTATCTCCATATTAGAGATTTGCTGCAATGTCTGAAATCTTTTGAATAAGGGGTGAATTGATTCTTGCTCGTTGTATGCGGGTAAAAGAACAAAAAGACTCATAAAGACTCCTGTAATTTTTAAAATAAAATCCAATTAATCAAATTTCAAGAATTCAGCAATGTTGATTTCTTGAGAAATTCATCAACCTGTCGCACAACTGCATTGTTGTTGACGCTATCATTGACCAACTGTGAGGTATTGACGACGAAAAAATCTTCGTTTTCGGTACTCACTTTTGGAACAAGGCTGGAATAATCTAAAACTTGTAGTGGCTGCACTTTAATAGCTCGATTTATATGTGCTGCTACAATGTCATCTGCTTTGAGTTCTGGGAACATCAAACGTATACCCTGAAAAAATACTTGGCGCAATTCATCATCGGGCTGTTTTAGTAACGGGTCAGTGGAAAGGATATATTTTGGTAGAAATGTCATGTGATATCCTGCTGTTTCTTGCAAAGAAACTAAGTTGCTCATACCGATGACTCCGGTAAAAGGAATAGTTCTATCGGCGATATTTACGACGTAATAAGGAACTAAAGCTTTGCGAGTAATCAATACCATGCAGATTACACCCAGGTATTCTACTGTTTCACCAGTGTCGGAAACTTTTATCAGTTCATCAGCAGCAACTTGTTGCAAAATATTAACTGGGCCAGTAAAAATTACCTTATCAAAATGTTCCTTTTTACCCTGAAATTCTACCCACATTCCACCGCCTGGATGAGACGCGATATATTCTACTGCAACCCCTGTGTGAATACGACCTCCAGCCGCATAAATTAACTTTTCTATATGGTCAAAAACAGTTTTGTAACCGCCTGAGACATAACCAAGTTGTTCTTTATTTAATGAAGAATCACGCGCTGAAAATAGTCGTTTGATATAAGCCCAAATAAAAACTGCTGATATTCTCTTATAGTTCTCTCCTAATTTGGATAGAAGTAAAGGTTTCCAAAGCTTTTCGTATGTGCTTTTACCACCGAGTTTTAATAGCCAATCTTCCACTAAAATCTTCTCTAAGCGCCGCCAGTTATTCAGACGTGAACCATATAGGAGAGTAAAGGCTAATCTGATTTTACCTATAAGTCCAAATAGAGGAAAGCGAAGAAATTCTATAGTGTTACTGATAGAATAGAATTTCTTATTGTCATAAAATCCTGTTAAACTTCTATGCCAACGCAGTTTATCTCCCAGACCAATATCTCTGAGAAAATTTATTAGATGAGTATCAGAAGGTAGGATAACGTGATAAAAGCGATCCCAAGTAAACAATCCATAATCATGATAAGTGGTCAGTCCACCAAGCTGTTTGTTGCTATCGAAGACAGTTACTATATGTCCTTGATGTGCAAGACGTTGGGCTAATACTAGACCAGTTATGCCTCCGCCAATAATACCTATATTCATAAATTTAATTTATATTTTTGTAGCTATGTTTTTGAGATTTATCTTCAAAGGCTGTTAATAACATTAATAGCCTCAGTATTCGGCTCTTTAGCTATCAGTTTACAACAAGAACTACACCAGTTATGATAATAGATATTCCTAACCACTGGCTAAATACAACTCGCTCTTTTAAAAGATAGTGAGAAGCAATTGGGATCAGTGCATACATTAGTCCTAAAACTGGAAATGCTTGACTTAGAGGAATTGTCCGCAATACATAAAGCCACAATACAGTCATAAATGTATAGCAGATAAACCAAATCCAAAAATAACGAGACAATAAAAGATTTAAAATAGATGTGCTAGCTCCCTTAGTAGGGCTAGAAATATGAAGTCCATATTTTAGTGATATGTTAGCTGTGGTTCCGAATAAAACTACAACTATTAAAAGTAGCCAGGTAATAATGTTCATGTTCTAATAGGTTTTGTAGGATTTACTATAGAGAAATTTATATAGGCTTTTTCAAAGGAATAACTACTAAAAGAATACCTAGAAAAATAGTGATTACTCCTGCAATTCTAGTTAGTGTAATCACCTCATTAAAAAAGTAGTAGGAGCCAAAAAGTATACCGACATAATTTAAACTAGTCAGTGGATAAGCAATACTCAATTTTACCGATCGCAAAGCCAGTATCCAATTGACTATTCCTAAGCAATAAACACTAACAGCTAATGCTAATTTTTGAAGAAATACCCAATCCAATAGTCCCTCATCTGTATGACTCATGGTATATTTCATGAGCAATTGCCCAGAAATACTAAATAAAATACTGACAAACAAGATAATATAGGGAATTATTTTAACGTTTGAAATTTCCAATATAGATTTCATCGTACATTTCCCTCAATCGAGATAGTAGGTATGAACCGGCCAGGAAACAGCCTATTGTTTTGGGCGTTTCTGATTTCGGTGATACTTTCTGTGCAATTCGACTTCCACTTCCTAAAATAGACAACAACATTAAGAAGGCTATTTTGAAGGGACTGATATCAAAATGACCACCAAAAGCTGTGCTCAAGAGTTAGCAACTAAATACTATACAGCTTGTAAAACGGTTGCTATATTATTGCAGCATCCGGTATTGTCGGAGTCAAGTGCTTATAGTTGTATTTTCAGTTTGGCTTTACCCAACTGTGAATTGCAGAAGGCTTCCGTATCAGCTAGCTATGTTTCCAGAGTACTTTGTAGTGCGATCGCAACATCTATGTCATAGTTGATGCAGATATGCGACAAGTTAGGGCTTTGTCAGTTTCCAAGCTTACATACATATCTGTAACCTCGGCTGGTAACTAAGCCGACTAATAAAAACTTGTACTCAGCTTAAGTGTGCATACTTAGTCTTTTTGGACACAAGAACACAATGAGTGATAGAAGTCTGCTTGGCTACGGAAAGTAGAGAGATGAATCAGTCTCAAGTAATGCGCTTTACAGGTCTGTGGGGGTTTTACTTAATGTCCAAAGGGAGTTTTTCACGAGACTAACGGCTAATGTAAACTAGCGTTTGGCGATTAACTCACAGCTTACGTTAATTTAAGCAGATTTGAGATGTTTTACATTTAGTCTTAGGCTTGTTTAGATTGTTCTTAATTATATGTAATTTTAACTAGAGGTTTACTCAAAATTTATTGTTACATATAATCACTTACTAGAATACCACGAGAAAAGGGTGTTGCAAATTTATCGGCACACTTCATCAAAAATTCATTTACCGAAAATATACTTAAACAAAAACTTCATAAAATCGAAATTTTCCTATATATATTAGGAATTTTTATTTGTACATTTATAAAGCACTTTCTGGCTAATAAACTTACAGAAGTAGCGATTTCATGTCAGACTCTAGAAGTGTAAAGCAAAGAGTTTGAGAAAACAGAATTAACCTTGAACAACAGTGCAGACAATAGCGTGTATATTATAGTACATTAAAGTATTAGTTAAATACAGCACACATCATAAATGAAAACCGATAGTCTGAATTGTTTTTTATATTATCCACGAAGATATTAAATTTTATACACCTCAAAACAACCGTAGGTCACTTATGATACCTAGTAAGATGGAAAACTCAATTTCTGAATTTTACGATCAAATTTTATTTGATACTATGATTGATTATGAATATATTTTTAAAAGTTTGCATTGCCTTTCCAATGGAAAAGTTCAACAATACTTAACCTAACTATAGAGTTTATTACCTGAAGTAGAAAATGGAATTTACCATTATTAGGAAATAATAAATACAGTACAGTTTCAAGAAGTTGTCAAAATTATACACATATCGAGGGGCTTTTCATCAAAAAGTTACCAAGTTTTGTTTTTAAAGACATTACTAGGTTAGATGACTTATGATTTTTAGCAGTTTAAAGTTGAAAAAAATATTTTGTCGTGGTTGAGATTATTTAATTTCTCTAGGTTGTTTTCCTGTAGCTTCAGTTTGTTTGAACTCATTTTTCTGCAAAAGTCTGTTCGTAATGATTAAGACAGCAATTAATAATCCAAACTGAATCTGCCAAGGTGCCAATACTAGACTTAAAATCAAGCTAATAGCTGCGAATACACCTGCAAGATATGCAATTTCATCAGTACTCTTTTTAAACATGTAGCCCGTGGCTAAAGCAGTACACAGTGGTATCAAGAAAAACAAAGGCATCTTAGCAAACCTCTGAATGAAAAGTTATTTATTGTGCTTATAAAACAAATTGTTTTGGTAATTGTGGTCAATTTTACATCCAATAAGCTTTTAGGCACAACAGTCGAACGAAATAAATATTAGAGAAAATCAAGATTAGGCAACATTATATCTTATACCAATTTGAATAATTATTGCGATAGATGAAGCATCCAAAAGCTTGGCGAATAACTCCTTCATTTGTGGTAGATACTGCGTGTAACAAGCTTTCAAAGTAGGGATATTAAGACACTATGCGTAGCAATGTTTAAGTGTATGCTTATACAAGTGTCTTGGCGATGCTTGTTCTAACCCTCTCCCGACTCAGGATAGCTGCGCTATGCTATACAAACTCTCCTTCATCTACGCGGATTAATAGGGTTTAAAACTTACTTGCGTAGGTGGGTTTTGTCTCTTCGGCTTCTACTCTTGTGAGCAATCATCTGGTAAATTAGCTTAAAACTTTGGCCTTGCGCCAGGATAAGGATCTAGCATATTACCTTTAGAAGTAGCATTTTTATTTTTTTGCATTTTACACACCTAATGCTGAACATTCCTCAACTACTGGCGACTGAAATAAACCTCAAACCTCATCAGGTGCAAAACGCGCTGGAACTTTTGGCGGAGGGTGCAACAATTCCCTTTATTGCACGTTATCGTAAAGAGCGCACCGATGAAATGAATGAAGTGCAACTACGTGAACTGGCTGATCGATATACTTATTTAACAGAACTGGAAGAAAGAAAATCGGTGATTTTAAGTGCGATCGCACAGCAAGGTAAACTCACAGATGAACTCAAAGCCAAAATCTCATCCTGCTTACAAAAAACCGAACTTGAGGATTTATACTTACCCTATCGGCCAAAGCGCCGCACCCGCGCCACTATCGCTAGAGAAAAAGGACTCGAACCACTGGCGGAATTCATCAAATCTTTAAATATCAAAAATGCTGCAACGGCTTCACTGGAGGAAGAAGCAGCTAGGTATATTTCTGAAACCACGGGAGTCAAAACAGCAGAAGAGGCGCTTAAAGGTGCTGCTGATATTTTAGCGGAAGAAGTCGCTGAAAAAGCGGAATTACGGTCATATATCCGCGATTATCTTTTAGAAGAAGGAGTATTTGTCTCCCACATCAAAGATGATTATCCCGAAGGTACAACTAAATTTGAGATGTACCGTAACTATAAAATTAGGGTAAAAAATATTGCACCCCATAATATGCTGGCGTTGTGTCGGGGTGAAACCGAAAAAATATTAAGCTTTGAAATCGCTTTCGATGAAGATACGGTACTTTACTATCTGGAGTCGAAAGAAATTAAAACCAAAGTTCGGCCAATTCGTGATTTTTATCAGGCGATGTTGAAGGATGCGTTCAACCGTTTGATGAAAGTCTCTCTAATGGGAGAGGTAATTTCTGAGAAAAAAATCTACGCAGACATAGAGTCAATCAAGACATTTGAAACTAATCTGCGAGAGTTGTTGCTGTCTGCACCAGCCGGAATGAAACCAACCTTGGCCATAGACCCTGGATTTAGAACTGGGTGTAAAGTTGCTGTCCTCGACCAAACAGGAAAATTTTTGGAATATCAAGCGGTTTTTCCTCATCAAGCGGCTGAACAACGTGCTAAAGCAGCACAAACTGTCAAGAATCTGATTGAAAAGTACAAAATTGAGTTAATCGCCATCGGTAACGGTACAGCTTCCCGCGAGACAGAAGAATTTGTGACGCAAGTATTGCAAACAATAGAACGCAAACCAGTTAAGGTAATGGTGAATGAGTCTGGTGCATCTATATATTCTGCGAGTACTGTAGCGTTAGAAGAGTTTCCCGATTTAGATATTACCGTGCGCGGTGCTATTAGCATCGGCCGGCGTTTGCAAGACCCTTTAGCCGAACTAGTGAAAATCGATCCCAAATCCATTGGTGTGGGACAATATCAGCACGATGTCGATCAGAAGTTGTTGAAAAAGAAATTGGATGACACTGTAGAAAGCTGCGTTAACTATGTCGGCGTAGACTTGAACACCGCCTCCAAAGAACTTCTGACTTCCATCTCTGGGATTACAGCAACAGTTGCCAATAACATTGTCACCTATCGCAACCAGAATGGAGCCTTTAAAAATCGCCGCCAACTTTTGAAAGTTCCGAAGCTAGGGCCAAAGGCTTTTGAACAAGCAGCGGGTTTTCTACGGATTCGCGGCGGTGACAACCCATTAGATAATACAGCAGTGCATCCAGAAAGTTATTCTGTAGTAGAAGCGATCGCATCTGATCTAAATGTGCCATTAAATCAGGTGACACAAATCGCCGAAAAACTAAAAAAGACCAACCTGAAGAAATATGTTACCGATAGCGTCGGCGAACCTACACTGCGCGACATCCTCAGCGAACTAGAAAAACCAGGTAGAGATCCCCGTGCAGAGTTTAAGTATGCCACCTTCAAAGAAGGAATTAAGGAAATCAGGGATTTAAAGGTGGGAATGGAACTAGAGGGAATCGTGACAAATGTCGCCAACTTTGGGGCTTTCGTTGATATCGGCGTACATCAAGATGGCTTAGTGCATATATCCCAACTTACTGATAGATTTGTAGACGATCCCAACAAAGTTGTCAAAGTCGGACAAGTAGTTAAAGTGCAGGTGTTAGAAATCAACGAAAAACTGAAGCGGATTAGTTTGTCGATGAAAGCAGTTAAACAATAATTAGAAACAGCAGATGGGAGTTTATCAAGTTCGATTCATCAATCCTACACTTGGGTTAGATCGCACCATTCAAATACCAGACGATCAATATATTCTGGATATAGCAGAAGAAGCTGGTATCCGTCTACCATCTGGGTGTAAACAAGGCGAATGTTCTGCTTGTATTGCCAAACTCATTAGCGGTGAAGTTAATCAAAGCGAGCAAAAATTTCTGCGCCCAAGTGAAATACAGGCTGGTTATGTTGTTACTTGTGTAACTTACCCCTTGTCTAATTGCACTTTAGAAACCCATCAAGAACAAGTCTTATATAAGTCAGCTCTTTACTACAAGCCTGAGTCTGGAAAATCTGATTAAATTAATCTTAAATTCGTAGGGTGCATTAAACAAAAAAATTAACGCACCCTTGAAAACATGGCATCACAGTAGGGGCGCATCAATATGATAACCACTATAGTTTTCTCAATAATAGACCTAATGGTAGAAGGAAATTCTATCTTGCAAGAGAGGTGAAAGTCTGTCACATAGTTAAAGATGAGATAAGAAGTTACAAACAAAAAAGATTAGGTCAAAAAAATGTTGACACCATTATTAACCGCCCTAGCTACAGCTTTGAGCCTGTTGATTGTTGATTTAGTTGTTCCAGGCGTTAATATTGCTAATTTCCCCGCAGCTATGATTGCTGCTTTAGTAGTTGGGCTAATTAACGGTTCAGTTAAACCAGTTCTGTCTGCTCTCTCCCTACCACTTAACTTTCTATCATTTGGAGCATTTTCGCTCGTCGTCAACGGTTTATGTTTTTGGTTAGCAGCAGTACTAGTTCCTGGTTTCTCAGTAAATGGGATTATTGGTTTCCTTCTTGGGCCAGTGATTCTAACCTTTGCTAACACTTTCATTAATAACTACTTTGTTGAAAGAAACCTTTTAACCAGCAGTGGTGATGTAAAAAGCCAAAATGAATTACCTTCTAGATAAATATTAAAAGGGGTAGAAATAGTAATTTCATCACTTTTCTACTCCATAAAAAATATCTGAAGGTGGATTTACTAAATCGGCATCTTCAAAGAATGTAACTAAAGAAAATCACAAAAATACAGCAAAATCATGAAATTAGTTCGTTATCTTCTAGGTTTGTTAGTGCCTCCTTTAGGCGTTTTCCTGACAGTTGGAATTGGTCCTACATTGTTTATCAATATTTTGCTCACAGTTCTAGGCTGGCTACCCGGCAGTATTCATGCAATTTGGGTCATTGCCAAGCATGATGAACAACTAAATCGAGAAAGTGGTATTTACTAATACGCAAGAGAAAATTGGTAAATATCAAATATTAAGTATGGTGCGTTACGCTTAAAACCGTAACGCACCATTTCATTTTGTACCAATTCCAAATTTAACTTGCATAATTAGTGGACAATTGGTTGTGTGTAGAATTCAAAAATTAGTCCATACAAGCTAGAAAAGCAGAGTACTAAATCGAATTGTTAGTACTACATACAGCATTATATAATAAGCTTTGCGGCGTGGAACCTAGTCTGACTCAAACACTAGTACGATAAATGGCTAATGATTTGCGTCCTGCTACAACCAAAGGGAACTTGCGGTTTGAGTCCGTCACTTATTTACCCCGGCGGTAAGTGTAAGGTAGTTCGCTTGTGTTGTATCCCTTACCCAAAGTTTTTGAGAGGTGAATTGCAATGTCTAATCTTCGAGAAGGAATGCCCGTACTTGCCCGTCATGAGGGAGATTGGGTAGGAACTTATACATTAATTGATACAACAGGAAAAATCCTCGACAGTTATGAGTCTCACTTAAGCTGTCAATTTCCAGAAAATGGCCCTCATCCCTACTATCAAATCAATCGCTATAAGTGGTCTGATGGGAAAGAAGAAAAGCATGAATTTCCAGGAAGCTATAAAGATAATAAACTCTGGTTTGACACCGAGCGCATCCAAGGAAAAGCCTGGGAAATTGATGATTCTGTTGTGATTTTGTGGTTTAGTTATAAAACTAACCCAGAAATGAGTTTATACGAAATGATCTATATTAGTCCCGACAGCAATAATCGTGCCCGTACTTGGCATTGGTTTAAGAATAATAAAATCTTTCAACGCACCTTAATTCAAGAAGAACGGCTAAGATAGTAATTTCTGTTTTCAGAGATCATCAATCATTATTCTCTAGTCCGCGCAGGCGGACTTTGCTTGTGTAGCGACAGCTTCAAATGGTTAGGCTTTTCTCTCAAATTTCAACTTAGTAAGGTACACGCATGGCAAAAGGTGACAAAATAAACTTTTCTACTCCTAGTGGTTTCCCAGAATTTCTGCCTAATGAAAAGCGTCTAGAGTTATATTTGCTAGATATCATTCGTAGAGTTTTTGAAAGCTATGGATTTACACCCATAGAAACACCTGCTATAGAACGTTTAGAAGTGCTTCAAGCTAAAGGAAATCAAGGCGATAATATCATTTATGGTATTGACCCCATTCTGCCACCAAATCGACAAGCCGAGAGAGATAAATCGGGCGAAACTGGTTCGGAAGCAAGAGCATTAAAGTTTGATCAAACAGTTCCTTTAGCAGCTTATATTGCCCGTCACCTGAATGAGTTAACCTTTCCCTTTGCCCGCTACCAAATGGATGTGGTTTTTCGAGGAGAACGTGCAAAAGATGGGCGTTTTCGCCAGTTCCGGCAGTGTGATATTGATGTAGTTGCTCGTCGTGAACTCAGTTTACTCTACGATGCTCAAATGCCTGCAATTATCACTGAGATATTTGAAGCAATAAATATTGGTGATTTTTTGATCCGCATCAATAATCGTAAAGTTCTTACAGGTTTTTTTAAGTCAGTAGGAATTACTGAAGATAAAATTAAATCGTGTATTGGTATTGTTGATAATTTAGAAAAAATTGGTGAAAATAAAGTAAAACAAGAATTAGAAAAAGAGGAAGTTTCAGGAGAACAGACTCAAAAAATTATTGATTTTATTAAAATTAATGGTTCTGTTGATGAAGTATTAAATAAACTTAAGCATCTCACCCAAAATCTGCCAGAAACCGAGCAATTAAGCCTGGGGATTAGCGAATTAGAAACGGTAATTACAGGCGTGCGTAATCTCGGAGTGGCCGAAAATCGTTTCTGTATTGATTTATCCATTGCTCGTGGTCTTAATTACTATACTGGTACAGTTTACGAAACAACCTTATTAGGACATGAAGCTTTAGGTAGCATCTGTTCTGGCGGGAGATATGAAGAATTAGTTGGGATATTCTTAGGTGAAAAAATGCCTGGTGTAGGCATTTCTATTGGTTTAACTCGCTTAATTAGTCGATTGTTAAAAGCTGGTATTCTTAGTACCTTAGCTGCTACACCAGCCCAGGTTATGGTAGTGAATATGCAAGAAGATTTAATGCCAACTTATTTAAAAGTTTCGCAACATCTGCGTCAGTGTGGAATTAATGTTATCACTAACTTTGATAAGCGTCCCTTGGGTAAACAATTTCAGCTAGCCGATAAACAAGGAATTCAATTTTGTGTAATTATTGGCTCTGAGGAAGCAGCAACACAAAAGTCTTCCCTGAAAGATTTGAAAACAGGTGAGCAAGTAGAAGTGTTACTGGTAGATTTGGCTGAGGAAGTTAAAAAAAGGCTTGCTTCATAAGCTACAAAATTTGGATTTCATTCGTGATGCTATTGGTGAATTATTTCTTAACATTGTAATTCAACGATAAACCTGTCGTCTCTAAAAATATTGGTTTTCCCTTAGCCAAAGCAGACTACGAAAAAATCAGGTTTTTTGCTGCTTTAAACTATAAAGTTATATTTTGCCAACAGTATCAGGAACAAAGCCTAACCTTGTATCTTAGAAAAAGTGTAGACCGTCACAAATTGATCAACAAAGACCCCTTTTACAGGGTTCAACACAACAATCTCCTACACAAAACTCGAACAGTCTCCGGGTTCAAAACACTGATTCGCAAACTTTAGAAATCCAGAGAAATTAGCGGTTCTTTATTGCCTCATAAGAATTATGAGTAAATTTGATTATATTAAGTTTAAGAAATTAAGTCAGAATATAGCTTAATGTTTATATCCGATATTTAGAAGATCAAATAGTAATATAGATAGATTGTTTTTAGTGAAATTTTATCTTCAATAAACTAAGACTATACAAACTTTGTAGTAAAATAATTCACCTTACTTATCTAAAGTGCAATCCTCATACTCAAATCCAACCACTTTGACTGAGTAATCGGTGCACTGCTAGAAATATAGTCAACACCAGTCTCTGCCACACTGCGAATCGTCTCTAAAGTCACATTCCCTGAAGCCTCTATTTTCACCCTGCTATTCCGCTCACGAATCAACTGCACCGCCTCACGCATCATATTCACAGGCATATTGTCTAACATAATAATGTCAACATTGTGCTTCAAGGCTTCTTTCACCTGCTCTAAACTTTCAGTCTCTACCTCTATTGTCAAGGGATAAGGTATTTGAGAACGAATACGGGTAACTGCTTTTTCAATTCCACCTGCCGCCGCAATGTGATTATCCTTAATCATCACTGCATCATCCAATCCCATACGGTGATTAATCGCTCCACCCACAGCAGTCGCATACTTTTCCAACAGTCTCAAACCTGGTGTAGTTTTACGCGTATCCACCAACTGAGCAGGTAAATCAGCAATTTTCTCTATATATATATTAGTGAGCGTAGCAATCCCACTCAACCGCATAGCCAAATTGAGAGCAACTCGTTCCCCCATCAGTAGCGCATCCAGCGAACCATGAATTTCAGCTACCACCTGTCCCGGCTCACACCATGTACCTTCAGCCGCAACCGCCGCAAAGCTGACTTTTTCATTCAAAATCTGAAACACCCTAGCTGCAACCGATAAGCCAGTAATTATGCCTGAAGCTTTCGCTATCCATTTAGCCGAGCCTAGCGTCACATCTTCTACTAGTAGCGTATTTGTTGTGCGATCGCCCCGACCAATATCCTCCAACAACCAGCCACGCAAAAGAGGATCTAAAACCAGCCAAGGCGGTAAAACACCAGAACTACTCACAAATATATTGCTTCCTTAGTAACTTCCAGGAATACTATAGCTTAAAACTCTTACACTCTAAGGCTTTGATGGCGATAGAAAAACAGTCCAAAATTATTTTGGAGAAAATAGTTGACACAAGGGAGTGTGTTCGCTATATTGAATAAGTGCCTGAAGCGGAGAGCTTAAAGCGACTCGCGAAAAGGTAATACCGAACCTTGAAAATATTATAGTTTGAAAGCAATTATACAGCAAGTGTATTGCGTCAAGAAAATAAAAAGATAACTAAGCTGAAGTTAAAAAAGAGCAGCTAAAAGAGCTATAGAGCTTTCCAATTAAAACGGAGAGTTTGATCCTGGCTCAGGATGAACGCTGGCGGTATGCTTAACACATGCAAGTCGAACGGTGTCTTCGGACACAGTGGCGGACGGGTGAGTAACGCGTGAGAATCTGGCTCTAGGTCTGGGACAACCACTGGAAACGGTGGCTAATACCGGATGTGCCGAGAGGTGAAAGGTTAACTGCCTAGAGATGAGCTCGCGTCTGATTAGCTAGTTGGAAGTGTAATGGACTCCCAAGGCGACGATCAGTAGCTGGTCTGAGAGGACGATCAGCCACACTGGGACTGAGACACGGCCCAGACTCCTACGGGAGGCAGCAGTGGGGAATTTTCCGCAATGGGCGAAAGCCTGACGGAGCAATACCGCGTGAGGGAGGAAGGCTCTTGGGTCGTAAACCTCTTTTCTCAGGGAAGAACACAATGACGGTACCTGAGGAATAAGCATCGGCTAACTCCGTGCCAGCAGCCGCGGTAATACGGAGGATGCAAGCGTTATCCGGAATGATTGGGCGTAAAGCGTCCGCAGGTGGCAATGTAAGTCTGCTGTTAAAGAGTCTAGCTCAACTAGATAAAAGCAGTGGAAACTACATAGCTAGAGTACGTTCGGGGCAGAGGGAATTCCTGGTGTAGCGGTGAAATGCGTAGAGATCAGGAAGAACACCGGTGGCGAAGGCGCTCTGCTAGGCCGTAACTGACACTGAGGGACGAAAGCTAGGGGAGCGAATGGGATTAGATACCCCAGTAGTCCTAGCCGTAAACGATGGATACTAGGCGTGGCTTGTATCGACCCGAGCCGTGCCGTAGCTAACGCGTTAAGTATCCCGCCTGGGGAGTACGCCGGCAACGGTGAAACTCAAAGGAATTGACGGGGGCCCGCACAAGCGGTGGAGTATGTGGTTTAATTCGATGCAACGCGAAGAACCTTACCAAGGCTTGACATGTCGCGAATCTTCTTGAAAGGGAAGAGTGCCTTCGGGAGCGCGAACACAGGTGGTGCATGGCTGTCGTCAGCTCGTGTCGTGAGATGTTGGGTTAAGTCCCGCAACGAGCGCAACCCTCGTTTTTAGTTGCCAGCATTAAGTTGGGCACTCTAGAGAGACTGCCGGTGACAAACCGGAGGAAGGTGGGGATGACGTCAAGTCAGCATGCCCCTTACGCCTTGGGCTACACACGTACTACAATGCTCCGGACAGAGGGCAGCAAGCATGCGAATGCAAGCAAATCCCGTAAACCGGAGCTCAGTTCAGATCGCAGGCTGCAACTCGCCTGCGTGAAGGAGGAATCGCTAGTAATTGCAGGTCAGCATACTGCAGTGAATTCGTTCCCGGGCCTTGTACACACCGCCCGTCACACCATGGAAGCTGGTAGTGCCCGAAGTCATTACTCCAACCATTCGTGGAGGAGGATGCCTAAGGCAGGACTGGTGACTGGGGTGAAGTCGTAACAAGGTAGCCGTACCGGAAGGTGTGGCTGGATCACCTCCTTTTTAGGGAGACCTACACCCCTTACATATCGAAAAACACACAGTTAAATAGATAGTAAGTTGGTCTAACCTAGGTCGGTCGCAGACATGAGCAGAATGTAAAAAGCTTTCAAACTATGATTTGGTTCGAAATGGGCTATTAGCTCAGGTGGTTAGAGCGCACCCCTGATAAGGGTGAGGTCCCTGGTTCGAGTCCAGGATGGCCCACCTGAATCAATTAAAAATGTAAAATGCAAAATTAAAAATGAAGAAGATTCAATTTTTAATTTTTAATTATCAATTTTTAATTGTATCTGGGGGTTTAGCTCAGTTGGTAGAGCGCCTGCTTTGCAAGCAGGATGTCAGCGGTTCGAGTCCGCTAACCTCCACCTGTGGCGATTGCCATTGAAAAAAAAGAGTGAGAGTTCAGCAACATGACACACGTGTCAGACTGCTGAGTTGTATCTCAGCCAGAACCTTGAAAACTGCATAGAAACGCGAAAATAGCAGGCAGACACAGACATTCTTAGTACTGATTGCTGAGTTGTGAGTGCTGAGTAAAATCAGTGCGAAGTGACGAGGTAAGCAGAACTAACTATTTGTTTTTGTGAATGCAAATTGTGAAACACCAAATGAATTGAGTGGTCAAGCTAATAAGGGCTAACGGTGGATACCTAGGCACACAGAGGCGATGAAGGACGTGGTTACCGACGATATGCTCCGGGGAGTTGGAAGCAAACATTGAGCCGGAGATTTCCGAATGGGGCAACCCTATATACTACCTGCTGAATATATAGGCAGGAGAGAGCCAACCCAGCGAATTGAAACATCTTAGTAGCTGGAGGAAGAGAAATCAAAACAGAGATTCCCTAAGTAGTGGTGAGCGAAAGGGGAAGAGCCTAAACCAATTGGTTTACCGATTGGGGTAGTGGGACAGCAATATCGAATCTAGCGGTTAAACGAAGCAGCTAAATACTGCACCAAAGAAGGTGAAAGTCCTGTAGTTGAAAACTCAAGGATAGTAGCTGAATCCCGAGTAGCATGGGGCACGAGGAATCCCATGTGAATCAGCGAGGACCACCTCGTAAGGCTAAATACTACTGTGTGACCGATAGTGAACCAGTACCGCGAGGGAAAGGTGAAAAGAACCCCGGAAGGGGAGTGAAATAGAACATGAAACCGTTAGCTTACAAGCAGTGGGAGGACTATTTAAAAGTCTGACCGCGTGCCTGTTGAAGAATGAGCCGGCGACTTATAGGCACTGGTAGGTTAAAGCGAGAATGCTGGAGCCAAAGGGAAACCGAGTCTGAAAAGGGCGATAATCAGTGTTTATAGACCCGAACCCTGGTGATCTAACCATGGGCCAGGATGAAGCTTGGGTAACACCAAGTGGAGGTCCGCACCGACTGATGTTGAAAAATCAAGCGGATGAGTTGTGGTTAGGGGTGAAATGCCAATCGAACCAGGAGCTAGCTGGTTCTCCCCGAAATGTGTTTAGGCGCAGCGGTAATGATTATATCTGGGGGTAAAGCACTGTTTCGGTGCGGGCTGGGAGACCTGGGATCAAATCGAGACAAACTCTGAATACCCAGAAAGACACATTGCCAGTGAGACAGTGGGGGATAAGCTTCATTGTCAAGAGGGAAACAGCCCAGACCACCAGCTAAGGTCCCCAAATCATCGCTAAGTGATAAAGGAGGTGAGAGCGCACAGACAACTAGGAGGTTTGCCTAGAAGCAGCCACCCTTGAAAGAGTGCGTAATAGCTCACTAGTCAAGCGCTCTCGCGCCGAAAATGAACGGGGCTAAGCGATGTACCGAAGCTGTGGGATTAATAATAAACGATTAATCGGTAGGGGAGCGTTCCGTCGTAGGTAGAAGCAGTAGCGGCAAGCGTTTCGTGGACGAAACGGAAGTGAGAATGTCGGCTTGAGTAGCGCAAACATTGGTGAGAATCCAATGCCCCGAAACCCTAAGGTTTCCTCCGCCAGGTTCGTCCCCGGAGGGTTAGTCAGGGCCTAAGGCGAGGCCGAACGGCGTAGTCGATGGACAACGGGTTAAAATTCCCGTACTGATTGTAGGTTGTGCAGAGGGACGGAGAAGATAATTGTCAGCCGGATGTTGGTTCATGGCCTCAAGCGTCAAGATGTTGAGAGACGGCGAAAACGTTTCGAGTTGAGGCGTGAGTACGACCCACTACGGTGGGGAAGTGGCATAGTCTAGCTTCCAAGAAAAGCTCTAAACACGTTAACTTACAGTTACCTGTACCCGAAACCGACACAGGTAGGGAGGTTGAGAATACCAAGGGGCGCGAGATAACTCTCTCTAAGGAACTCGGCAAAATGGCCCCGTAACTTCGGAAGAAGGGGTGCCCACCTAAGACGTGGGTCGCAGTGAAGAGATCCAGGCGACTGTTTACCAAAAACACAGGTCTCCGCAAAGTCATTAAGACGCAGTATGGGGGCTGACGCCTGCCCAGTGCCGGAAGGTTAAGGAAGTTGGTCAGGGGGAAACCTTGAAGCTAGCGACCGAAGCCCCGGTGAACGGCGGCCGTAACTATAACGGTCCTAAGGTAGCGAAATTCCTTGTCGGGTAAGTTCCGACCCGCACGAAAGGCGTAACGATCTGGATGGTGTCTCAGAGAGAGACTCGGCGAAATAGGAATGTCTGTGAAGATACGGACTGCCTGCACCTGGACAGAAAGACCCTATGAAGCTTTACTGTAGCCTGGAATTGTGTTCGGGCTTGGCTTGCGCAGGATAGGTGGGAGGCGATGAAGTATTCCTTGTGGGGAGTATGGAGCCAACGGTGAGATACCACTCTGGCGAAGCTAGAATTCTAACCCATGACCGTTATCCGGTCAGGGAACAGTTTCAGGTGGGCAGTTTGACTGGGGCGGTCGCCTCCTAAAAGGTAACGGAGGCGCGCAAAGGTTCCTCAGCACGCTTGGAAACCGTGCGGCGAGTGTAAAGGCATAAAGGGAGCTTGACTGCAAGACTGACAAGTCGAGCAGGTACGAAAGTAGGCCTTAGTGATCCGACGGCGCAGAGTGGAATGGCCGTCGCTCAACGGATAAAAGTTACTCTAGGGATAACAGGCTGATCTCCCCCAAGAGTCCACATCGACGGGGAGGTTTGGCACCTCGATGTCGGCTCATCGCAACCTGGGGCGGAAGTACGTCCCAAGGGTTGGGCTGTTCGCCCATTAAAGCGGTACGTGAGCTGGGTTCAGAACGTCGTGAGACAGTTCGGTCCATATCCGGTGCAGGCGTAAGAGCATTGAGAGGAGTCCTCCTTAGTACGAGAGGACCGGGAGGAACGCACCGCTGGTGTACCAGTTATCGTGCCAACGGTAAACGCTGGGTAGCCAAGTGCGGAGCGGATAACCGCTGAAAGCATCTAAGTGGGAAGCCCACCTCAAGATGAGTGCTCTCACCACGTAAGTGGGTAAGGTCACGGGAAGAACACCCGTTCTTAGGCGGTAGGTGGAAGTGCAGTAATGTATGTAGCCGAGCCGTGCTAACAGACCGAGGGCTTGACCTCAAAAATCATTTGGTTTCGCGTTTCTGTGCAGTCTTCAGGGTCTTCTGACTCTACAATCTTTCCTGGTGTCTATTGCGCGGTGGAACCACACTGATCCCTTCCCGAACTCAGAGGTGAAACGCTGTTGCGGCAACGATAGTTTAGGGGTCGCCCTACGCAAAAATAGCTCGCTGCCAGGGATTATATTTAAAACTAAAACCCGTTAGCTTATCTAATAGCTATCGGGTTTTTGGTTTTTCTGATTAGGGCTATCAAAAAATAAATCAATAACCGTGTCACTATAGAAAATAGAGTTGCAATATTGAGCAATAGGAAGACTAAAGAACACTGTGCAGATAACATTCTTAGGGACGAGTTCCGGTGTACCCACGCGATCGCGCAATGTTTCCAGTGTCGCCCTGAGATTACCCCAAAGGGCAGAACTGTGGTTATTCGACTGTGGTGAAGGCACCCAGCATCAAATTATGCGGAGTGAGCTGAAAATCAGTCAACTCTCCCGAATTTTTATCACCCACATGCACGGTGACCACATCTTTGGCTTGATGGGACTTCTTGCTACTTGCGGCTTGGCTGGCAATGTGGAAAGAATTGATATCTATGGACCACCTGGATTAAATGATTACATTCAATCCGCCTCACGTTACTCCTACACACACTTTTCTTACCCAATTAAAGTTCACGCCATCCGTCCAGGGGTAATTTATGAAGACGATGACTTCACTGTTAGCTGCGGTAATTTGCATCACAGGATTACAGCTTTCGGCTACCGCGTAGCTGAAAAAGATCGGACAGGACGCTTTGATGTGGAAAAAGCCAAAGCCTTGGAAATTCCTTCTGGTCGTATTTACGGTCAACTCAAGCGCGGTGAAACTGTTACCCTAGACGACGGTCGGGTGATTGATGGCACCCATTTATGCGGGCCTACAGAAATTGGCCGGAAAATTGCCTATTGTACAGACACTATTTATTGTGATGGTGCAGTGGAATTAGCTCATGATGCAGATGTATTAATTCACGAAGCAACCTTTGCCCATCAAGATGCAGATATGGCTTTTCAGCGCTTGCATTCCACAACCACAATGGCAGCGCAAACAGCTTTAGCTGCTGGGGCACATCGACTGATTATGAGTCATTTCAGCCCCCGTTATGCTCCTGGCAATACCTTGGAGTTGAAGGATCTCCTCAAAGAAGCCCGTGCTATTTTTCCCCGCACTGACATGGCTTATGATTTCATGATTCATGAAGTACCCAGACGACGAGAAGTAGAGTTAACCAAGGTAGGCGTTTAATTTTAGATTTTAGATTTTCTATTGAACCCTTCTAATCTACAATCTAAAATTAACCAGGCTCTATCTTGGAGTTTAGTACTCCAAATCATAACGCCCAGCAAATAAACAGCAGTTTGATTTTACAAGTAAGTCAACTAGTTAACCAACAATTTACGGTTATCTAAGTAGAGAAAAAATCTCCAAAGAGTATGGGTTAAATATTTTTCTCAATGTTTTTTATACTACAAGTTATCAAAAGAACTTTAATTTATATAGTAGTGTTGTAAATTAGATGATTTTCTACTTCAATACTTAGACAAAATAATTAATTTTTGGTCAAGATTTTTATCCTTTCAATAAAATATTTATTTAAAATTTATTCTTCCAACACTGATTAAGAATTTATATGCATGAATTGATGAACATGAAAGCACCACTTGGCATAATATTGTGCCAAGTGAGCTTGTCATTGTTGGAAGAATAATTAAGTGTGCTATTACGGCCATAGGTGTAAAAAACATTTTAGATTTCTCATAAATCTTCCAAATAAATATATTGTTTCGATATTAAAGGAGTTTAATAGTGGCTAAGATTAGTCTGAATCAAGAGCAACAAGTTACTACTACTTCAGCACAAGGCGCAGTTGACATCAGACAACTATCTACTATTTTGCTTCGCCGACGCTTTTTGATATTGGGGGTTTCCTGTGTAGTTATGTCTGCTGCTAGCCTTTTAGCTGTTATTGCCAAACCTACTTACCAGAGCAATATGCAGATATTGGTGAATTCCAATTTATCTCAAGGGGCACAGTCAAATAATATTCCAGTCGTGGCAGATACTCAGGTTACTAATTATAATTATCAAGTTGTTGATTCCACTACTCAGATGAAACTTATGCTGAGTTCTAAGCTTCTCCAGAAAGCCGTAGATTTAGTTCATTCTGATTATCCTGATATTACCTTAGCGGATATCAATGGTCAAACAAAACAAAACAAAAAATCACCTCTAGAAGTAACTCCAGAAGAGGGAGGTATAGGAGCTAATAAAATTTTTAGTCAAGTATTTAAAGTTTCTTTCAATGATGAAGATCCAGTCAAAGCACAAAAATTACTGCAAGCACTACAAAAAGTTTATCAAAATTACAATAAAGAACAACAAAAAGAACGCCTGAATCATGGACTAGCTTTTGTAAATGCTCGCTTACCGGAGATAAAAAAAGAGGTAAGTAAAGCTGATAAAAATTTGGAACAATTTCGCAAAAAACATAAATTACTAAATCCCGAAGTCCAAAGTAAAATATTGCTAGAATCTCTAGCCGATATTCAAAATCAGCTACAAACTACTCGTGCCAACCTTCAAGATGCAAACGCTCGCTATGATAACCTGGAGCAACAAATAGCGTCTTCATCCCAGCAGAATGAACTAATTTCTTCTCGTTTAAATCAGTCAAGCCGCTATCAAACATTATTGAGTGAAATTCAAAAGACCGAACTAGCATTAGCTAAAGAGCGACTGCGCTATACAGATGATTATCCATCGGTACAAAAGCTAAGGCAACAACGCCAGAGTCAATTGTCGCTATTACGACAAGAGGTAAAATCTATTACTAATAGCACTAAGGGAGAACCGCTTTCAAAAGGGCAAATAGTAGGGGTTGATCCAACGCTAATAGATGAGTTTATTCTGGTGCAGACAACTGTTTTAGGACTAACTGCCAATGAAAAGAACCTAGCTGAGTCAGAACAGCGGCTCCGTTCTGAATTAAACAAGTACCCAAGCTTAATAGCCGAGTACAATCGTTTACTGCCAAAGGTAGAAACTAGTCATAAAACCCTTGAACAACTCCTTCAAGTGCAACAGTCTTTAGGGCTAAAAATTGCTCAGGAAGGATATAATTGGCAAGTTTTAACAGAACCTGCTCTAGGGACTTATATGGGGAATAACAGATTATTCCTTTTGGTTGGAGGAACTCTGATTGGACCGATTTTAGGTATTTTAGCAGCCTTGATTTTAGAAAAGTTTAATGACGCTATTTATTGTGCGGGAGATTTGAAGAAACTGACGAATCTACGTATACTCGGATCAGTGCCAAAATTGCCGTCGCATAGTGCCAAAAAACGGTGGCTGGGACTGCCTTGGAAGGGGCGGCGCAGATCAAATGACTCTGTAATAGAAGCTACTACTAGATTGCCTGTCCATGAGAACCTGGATATGATCTACCAAAATATTCAAATATTAAAATATCCCTTACCTTTCAAGTCGCTGATGTTTACTTCAGCACTACCAGGGGAAGGGAAGACAACCTTGGTATTAGGGCTTGTAGCTAGCGCTACCCGGATGCACCGACGGGTATTAGTTATTGATGCTAATTTGCACAATCCTAGCTTGCATAAAATCCTGGGACTATCTAATGATTGGGGACTATCTTTGTTATTAGTTGATGAGACAACTACTGATTTTCAAGATTATATCCAGCCTATTCATCCTTCCATTGATATTTTGACTACTGGACCGGAACCAGAAGACACGGTGAAGTTGCTCAGTTCTCAACGAATGAAAGAACTAATAGAGTTATTTGAGCAAAGTTACGACTTAGTGCTGATAGATGCTCCACCTATTTTAGGTACGGTTGATGCCAGGATTGTGGCATCTTTTTGCAATGCTATTGTGATGGTAGAGCGCATGGGCAAAGTAACCCGAACTGAACTGACTCAAGCTACAGAAATTTTGAGTCAGTTGAATTTAATTGGAATTATCGCTAATGAAGTGAGTAATTCTCAAAAGGTATTGGCATCTTAGACTGAAGAAGCATTGTGAATTGGAAATTGGGTATTGGAAATAGATAGAAAAGAGGAATTGTCTCACTGCCTTCTGGCTTCTTCTCCTGATTTCTAGCTGATAGCTAAAGCAAAATGCATAATGAGTAGGAGGTGGCAACCTCCTGCGTTGGAGAAGTGTCTCATCTTAAAGTAGTAGACGTGATAATCCAGAGCGTCAATTAGATACTAGTGTGATTAGATGACCAGCATGAAATTCCAACTTTACTTAGGCTTTTTATTTTCCCAGATTAAAGTACGTCATTGGTGGGTGAGTGTCCTCTTATGGATTGCTTTGGTTGCCCCAGCCCAAGCGTCTGTAATTCTGCGCGTGGCAATTGAGAGGGGCGTTAATCAGGTAAAAGTGGGCAGTTCTACCACTGGGATCGTCAAGGATAGTACCGGACGGACTCTCGGACAGTTACCAGCGATGAGTGCATATTATGCCCAAGCCATTCCTGGCGGAGTTGCTTTAGATAAGTGGCAGTCTGGTTTATTTTGGATTGAGCCAACGGGTAAAGGATTTGTTTATATTGGCGATCGCTGGTATCGGGGTAGAACTCTGGTTGTCCCCACAGAAAAAGGCTTAACGGCTGTTAATTGGGTTGATGACCAAGAATATCTCTACAGCGTTCTTGGTGGCGAAATGGATGCTAGCTGGCCCCAAGAAGCTTTAAAAGCCCAAGCGATCGCAGCTCGCACCTACGCTCTCTACGAACGTGAAAAACAACGGAATAATCCCGTTTACGATTTAGGCAATACCCCAGATCGTTGGCAAATTTACAAAGGTGTCATCAGTGAAGCTCCCGCTACTTATGCCGCAGTGGATTCCACACTAGGGCAGGTATTAACTTACAAAAACCGGATTATTCTCTCAGTCTTCCATGCTTGTTCTGGGGGACACACCGAAAATGTAGAAGATGTTTGGGGAAGCAGTGAGCCTTACCTGCGTGCTGTTCCAGACTACGATCAAAATATCCGCGAGTGTAATTGGGTGAAAAGCTTCTCGCCCAGTGAGATTAGCGCTAAATTTCCTGAAGTTGGCAGTGCGACGGCGATGATTCCAGAGACATACTCGCCTTTTCGCAGTGTTAAAGTCTTGAAAATTGTTGGTAACAAGGGTACGAAGGTGCTACAGGGCGAGGAAGTGCGAACAGCCCTCAAGCTCAAAAGTACTCGCTTTACCGTTACTAAGGGAGCAGATGGTAGTTTTGTACTCCAAGGGCTTGGCTACGGTCATGCTTTAGGTATGAGTCAGTGGGGGGCGTACAATCTGGCTCGGCAAGGAGTAAACCACCTGCAAATTTTGGGACATTATTATCAAGGTGTAGCCCTAACACCAATTCAGGCGAAGTAATCAGGGATTGGGCATTAGGTATGAATAAGAGACAAGGGAGAGATTTGTTCAATAATTCCCCCTTACCTCCCCTGCCCCCCTGCTCCCCTGCCCCTCTGCTTCCTATTCCCCACTCCCACGTTCCAAGCGCCGTTGCCATTCAGCGTCAATTTGTGCAGAACGCTCAACTTCCTGGTCAAGTAAGTCAGTTTCGCTAGAATACACTAAATCTTCCTTGCTAATGACTTTTTCTTGGGCAAATTGTTGAGCATAGTCGATTTTTTGTTGCAAAGGTGCATCAGGACTTGCCAATAGCCTTGATCGGGAAAGGCGATCGCGATTGCGATCGCCTATTTTGCGATTACGCCACCGAATCCAGAAATAACGCAATAACGGTATGCCTAAGAAACCTGCTCCGTAAGCCAATAGCAGCCAATAAATTCCTTGCACAAAAGCTACCAATCCACCTAATTGGGCAGCAACAGTGCCATCTCTCAACAAACTTCCCAGTACTAAAGCACCAACTAAATTGAGTGCCCCCAACCCTGCACTCAACATAATTTGCCCTGAACTTGCAGCACTAAAACGCCAAGGCAATTCTTCCAAGTAAGATGATATTGAATGACGGCGCTTTTTAACTGCACTCACCTGTAACTCTGGGAAGTAATAAACAATTTGCCCTTCTGGACTTACCGCCGGTTGTCCATTAAATCGCGTCAGAACGGGCAGCATGTAATCTTCGTACTCTCTTGTATATCCCTCGCCTATATCATCCAAGTATGGGGCAATTTGTTCTGCTACTACTGCGCCACGATTGCTCCGAATCACCGTAGCAATTTCTTGCCAGCGACGTTCGTCTAAATTGGCGTTAGGATTTCCATCACCAAACAAAAACGAAAAGACAGCTTCAAAGAAATTCAGATTGCTTTCTTCTCTGGTTTCACGTCGCCGTTCCTGGTAGTAGGTGTCATAATTTGGGCTAAGATACCAGAAGAAATTTGGAAAATAAAAGAAACCCCCACCGCCGGAATTACTGCCGCGATTGTCGCCATCGCGATCGGAATTGGCAGCAGTAATAATTATGAAGATGGTAACAGTTATCAGGGCGATGGAAACAGTTAAGAAAATTCCAAAAGAAATCCGAATCAGGTAAAACAGAACACTCCAGACTTTTTTCCACCATTCCTGCAATCGTAGCCGGAAGTATTTATTACGCAAAATTGCTCGAAAGTTTTGTGGAAAAAGGAAAACTATATCACCTGAATCCGCTACCTGCAAATGTCCTCCAGCATCAGATGCTAGGGCTAACAAGCTTTGATTAGCTTCAGCGACGTTCAATCCTGCCTGGGTTGCCACATCACCAACGGTGACACGGTAGCCCAGTTTTTCGACAGCTTGCATGATGGTGGGATTGGGAGCCATTGCTCTCCCCTCCTGTTGAAACTTATTCCCGTTTTATTAAGTATAAAGTTTTATTTTGATCGACTTAACAGGGGTAACAATAAAGTATGAAATTACATCAATTTAGCAACCCGGCAGTGAAATAACAAACCAACAAATGACCTGACACACAACATGTTATAATTGTTTCCCTCAGCTTGGTTAATCAGCAAATTTTCTGCTCAAATATGGTTCAATATACTCTCGCTCAAAGTCCAGAAATTATCCTTACTGTTTCTGGAAAAGATTCAGCCAAAGCCCGTGATAAAGCAATGGATCAGCTGATGGAACTGATGGATGCAGGTAAGCTACCCACGGAACTGGAAGAAGGATTTGGCCCTCAACAATTAATTGAGGTTAAAGAGTCAACTATTGACACTGCTAGCGGTGAGGATACTATTACACAAGCTGTCCAGGTTTTAAGTAACCTGGCCACACTCAAGCTGAAAGTTCAGGAGTCACGAGCTGAAGCGTTAGAAATTCGCAAAGCGGTTGATGTTCTGTTCACTGACGATTCGGTGACTGAAGAGGAAATTACTCGACTCAAGGAAGGTTTTAAAGTCCTCAAAAATTTTGCCCAAGCTAATGTACGTTATCAAGAAGCACGATCTAAAGCAGAACAGGCTCGGCAAACTCTAGACCAAGCTCTCAAATCCCCTGATAAGTAAGCTCTACATAATCAGATAAATTAAGTTGAATTTCTAGCTAATTGAATAAAAACTCTAAAAGACAGGCGTAACAACCTGTCTTTAGATGTACTGGGGCGCTAGGATTCGAACCTAGGGATGGCGGGACCAAAACCCGCTGCCTTACCACTTGGCTACGCCCCAACGACTTTACTCTAGTTAATATAGCAGTTAATCCTGGGTTTGTGTCAAGTACTTTAATAGTTTATTTCAGATAAAGGATTTTTACGGCGGGACATTGATTGGTCGGAATGCTTACACTTAGACTCTTTCATGGCTTTGGGGTGAACCCTTGAATTGATGCTTGGCTGTATCGTCGAACTCACTTAAAGGGTAAAGGAATTGCGATCGCGATTCTCTTTGCATCCAAAATCTGCTTCACTTGATTATGAACGGCTTATCATCTAGTTCCTGCTTACCATTGAGACACCTAGCGTTGAATATAAAAGCTAGGGGTATCTAGATTATTTCTTTCCACGCCAGTCAATCTTGCCTTATTTCCTTTTCCTTAATCCCCAGTCTCGTGAAGAAAAACTGCTGCAATCCGACTTGATGATAGTAGTTGCTTGGTAGCCAGCCATATAAATAGTGGAATGGTCTTAGCATAGCGACCGCAAAGTCGGCGTGGTTCTTGAATCCATCGATACAGCCATTCAAGTCCTAAGTCTCTAACTATGCGGGGTGCCCGCTTGTGAATTCCTGCATAAACTGGGAAAACTCCACCCAGTCCAATCATTACAGCTTGTATCTTACCTTTATGTTGAGCTATCCAATTTTCTTGCTTAGGACATCCTAGAGATACTAGGACAGCGCTAGCACCACTAGAATTAATCTTTCGAACTAAGGCTTCGTCTTCAGTTTCAGTCAGGGGACGAAAGGGTAGAGGTTCCATCGCCGCAATCTTCATTTGGGGAAATTCCTGCTCTAACCTTTTTCGCATCCTAGAAAGAATTTCTGTTTGGGAACCTAAAAAGAAAATACTGAGATTTTGTGTTTGAGTTCGCTGACACAATGCTAAAAAAATATCCATCCCTGCCACACGGTCTTGGTAAATAGCCCCCATTTTTCGCATCATCCATACAAGAGGCATACCGTCAGGAGTAACTATATCTGCATTTCGTAATACTGTCGCAAACTGTGGATGCCAATGAGCTTCAATGAGCATGTGTACATTAGCTACGTATACAGTTTTACTCTCACGCTTACCCGCCCACTTCAGTATTGTTTGTATCTGCTCGTCAAAACGTAAAGCAGTAATAGGGAAATCAAGCACTTTTTTAGTAGGTAGAAGCACTCTTGCCACCATCAATAACTCCTATGTCCAAGAAAAAAAATCCATAGATTGCTTAGACCATTCCGAATATTGAATAATTCGGATTGGATGACTCCTGACTTTTTATAGGCTTGTGTCATCGTTGGAAGTTAACACATGGAGGTGCAATTGCTTTTTTAGTATGCTTTTAGCTTAATTGGTAATATTATAAGTATTTGGTGTTGTGTCCTAGCTTACTGTTTTAAGCTAGGGGTTTTAGATGCTGCTTGACAAAATTCATACTTTCTTCATAATTAATTTTTGATTGGTTCATGCAAGCATTACAATTATGATAAATTCCTAGTAGAAACTTTATTACTAGGTAGTATTTTTTACGTAATTAGTTTACATAGAAAAACGAAATACCAGACACTCAGTCTGCCGAATTTGATACGTAATTATGTGCTTAAGAGATAAAAGCCCAAAAAATAAAGGGAAGATAAGCTTATCTTCCCCTGTTCGATTATTTTTGTTATTGTCTGGCTTGTTAGCTTCTTTGAGTTTTTGAAGTAACATTTGGCGTTGCTTTTTGAGTTGCCGCTTTCTTGCAGAGCCACCTCTACCTTTGTCATTCCTACCTTCTTTACGGGGAGATTCCCATCTTTTCAGGCGCATGAACTTTTAACCTCTCTATTCTATTTACTTGTTTATATTTACTTGTTTAATAGTGGGCAGGAGGAGAATCGAACTCCTATGACCGCAAGGCCGCCACATTTTGAGTGTGGTGCGTCTACCAATTTCGCCACCCGCCCTTACATCCAACTTAACTATTATATTATAGATGAGCGATTTTGTAACAAGTTTGAAAATTAATTATCAAAGTTTTTCTGGAATAATAATATCTAACTATTATATAAGGCTTAAAAGCGTGGTAACACCAATAAACTAGGGTTAATATCCTGTAGGTTTGCACAGCCGCTAAGTGCCATCCCCACATTTAGCTCATCTTGTAGCAGTGAGATAACATGAGATACACCAACTTGCCCTGCTACTGCTAGTCCCCACAAAATCGGTCGTCCAATCAGTACCGCTTTTGCTCCTAATGCCAGAGCTTTGAGAATGTCTGTGCCCCTGCGAATGCCTCCATCCAGCAGTACTTCTATTTTACCATCCACTGCTGCTACGATTTCAACTAGGGCTTCTATTGAAGCGATCGCACCATCGAGTTGTCTGCCACCATGATTGGAAACAACAATTGCTTGGGCCCCATATTCTACAGCCCGCACAGCATCATCTCCCCGTAAAACTCCTTTGATGACTAAAGGTAATGGAGATAAAGATTGCAACCATTCCAAATCATCCCAAGTTACTGCTGGGTTTAGTTGTTGGGCAAAATAGGTAAATAATCCAGATTCGCCTTTTTCATGGGAAATATCTAGCCCTGAGATGGTGGCGAGATTAGCCAGATGTAAGTCTGTGGGTAAGGCAAACTCGTTACGTCTATCTCTTTCGCGTTGTCCGAGAACTGGTGCATCTACAGTCAGACAAAGTGCTTTGTAGCCTGCTTTATAAGCTTTTTCTACTAAAGCACGAGTTAATCCCTTGTCTTTATGGATGTAAAGCTGGAACCATCGCAGAGAATCTGGAAATTTATCACACGCAGTCGCTACTTCTTCAATGCTCTTTGTGGCCATTGTACTTAATACCATTCCCACACCAGCTGATGCGGCAGCTCGGGCTGTGGCCACTTCTCCGTCTGGATGGGCTAGACATTGAAAGGCCATTGGCGCAATTAATATAGGTAGTTGCAGGGGTTGTCCTAAAATAGAGGTAGTGAGATTGCGATCGCTAACATCGACTAATATCCGAGGTCTTAACTTGACTCGCTCAAAGGCAGCACAATTATCTCGTAATGTGATTTCGTCCCAAGCACCACTGCTATAGTAATCAAGGGTCATTTGAGACAGATGCTCTTTTGCTAGCTTTTCGTACTCAAAGAGATTTATGGGTTGAAAGCGATGGTCGTTGGATACAACTGTCATGGTAGCGGCTGTGGGTTAACCAATAGGATGTTTTTTAATCCGAGTTTTTATTGAACGATTTATTTATTAACTGAGTTCTTTTAAAGGAACCTATCTAATAATTCTTCTTTGGATAGTTGCAGTAATAAAGGAGTAAACTCTTCTGGAGATAATGCCAATAAAGCTTCAGTAACTCCTCTTAGTTCTGCATCTAAAGAACCAAAGCGAACTCGCAACAAATTTTCTATAACATTACGACGTTCTGCTTGAATTCCTTCTTGTTTAACTTCTGCTAATTTTTGCTCGTAAATAGGTGATAAACGCATAATTAAAACTCTATCCTCTTCGTCTATATTTTGATTGAATTCTAAGGTAGTCTTTAAATTCAATAATAAATCAATTGCTTTGGAACGTAAGGGATTATTTTGGGGAAGTGCTTCTAGTTCGTCTATTGCTTGTTGCTGGACTCTTCCCTTACCTAAAATTCTCAACCATAGTGTTTCTTCTGTACACGGTAATTGGTGAATTACTACAATTGCCGTTCTAAAGTAATCGCCTAAAAAATGTACTCCTATTCCCCAATTTTCCTGATCTAGGTTAGTTCTAAAACCATCTAGTATAGATTCAGAAGCTGTGGGTGACAAAATCCACAAACGTGGTAATTCTGATTCTGCAAGACGACTTTTATCACCTTTAGCCTGACGTTTTACTTCAGCAAAGATATCAAATAGCTTATTTATACAACTGCGGATTTCCGCAATCGTCGCCGCATTTCTAAATGGTTCAACTAATGCAGGTTCAGCCGCAAATTTCCCTAACAGCCCTAATTCTATTGGATTTTTTGTGGATTGGGGTGGAGGTACAAAATAAACATCAATCTCTCGGATTTGGGCTGGAACTTTCCGACTGGTTTCCACTTCTCCCAATGGCTGTAACAATTCTTTAAGATAGTCTTTGGCGAATTGGTCGTAAGGGAACCTGGTCATTAGCTGATTTTTGGGCTGTACCAGTATTTTACATCACAGTGCGATCGCATCATTAGTAACTCTACCAGTTTCGCCAGCCGCCTTTGGGTGCAACTTCATTACTTGTTGACTTCAATCCATGAGTTTGGATTAAAGATTGATATTCTGTGCTGCTTGCCCAACGGTCAATTTCTCGCGCCCGCAACACGGGCACTGGATGGGTTAATTGGGCTGTGCGAGCGGTTTTGACCATTTCGCCTAATTCGGTCTTGCTAATGTCATCATAAGCGCGGGCTTGGGCAACAAAGGCATCGAGATTCAGTTGTGGTGCTAAAGTTGGGGAACCACCCGCCAGCTTCATCAACACTGACATGACAACTTTGGGATCTTGGGTTGCTAGTAATGCGGCGCGATCGCAGGTAAACTCAGCACAGCGTACCCATTCTAAAAGTTGTGCCTGTATCGCTTGAGCAACGAAGGTTCCGACATTGGGCACAATTGCCGCAGCTAATATTAGTAAATTTACAGGGGTCAAGTAAACGCTATGGTCACACTTGAGATGTCCTAACTCGTGGGCAATTACTGCCTGGATTTCCACTGGGGTGAGGATATCAATTAGGGATGTGTGTATCACCACAAAGGGCTGTTTACCGCGCACAGCAAAAGTATAGGCGTTGGGAGCCGGATGTTGCCGGACGTATAACTGGGGAGGCTCTATATCCAGAATTTCACAAGCGTCTAACAACAGCTTGTATAAATCGGGCAGTTGATTTTCACCTACCAGAATGCTGGAAGCAATATTTTCTACATAGAAAACCTGCTCTGCCATTGGCCCGAGCCAATTTCGCACCAACATATCTATGCCTGGTATTTGCTTGAGCGTTTTAGTAGCTTCCAGGTCTAATGGATGACGAAATGAGTCAGCTTTTAAACCAATCAGAGGGGTTTTGAAGAAAGACATAGTGCAGCAAGCTATAAAAAACACAACTATGGAATCTGGCTGTTTATTTAACCAGCCACCCACAGTTAGTATAACGATTTAAGCAGGGTGGGCAGGGGGAACAGGGGAGCCGGGGAGAAAATTTTACCTTGTCTCCCTCATTCTTGCCTAAGTCTCAACTAAGAGGCAGGAAGTAGAGATAAGGGAGACAAGAGAGGGATTTGTTCAATAATTCCCCCTTGTTTCCCTTGTCCCCCTGCTCCCTTGCCTCTTATTCAACCTATCAATTTCAACTTGAGAGGCTACTGATGCTGGGAGCGATTTCGGCATCTGCTGATGTTTCGCCCACACGAAGGATTTTAGCTCCCAATTGCTGCAACTTCATATCGAGCCGATCATAGCCGCGATCGAGGTGCTGTAATCCTTGAATGGTCGTTTTTCCTTCTGCTGCCAGTCCTGCTATGACTAGCGCTGCTGATGCTCGTAAGTCTGTGCCTAATACTGGTGCGCCAGATAATTTTGGCACTCCCCGAACGAAAGCAGCGTTGCCTTTAACACGAATGTCTGCCCCCAAACGATTCAACTCTGAGGCATGACGCAAGCGATTTTCAAAGACAGATTCGTTAATCACGCTGTCGCCTTCGGCCAATGTCAGCAAAGACATGAACGGCGCTTGCATATCTGTAGGGAAACCCGGATGGTATTGAGTTTCAATATCCGTTGCCTTGAGAGTTTCCGCCGGCAGAATGCGTAAGTGTTCAGGCTTGTCCTCAATTATCGTCACCCCAATATCCCGCAGCTTGGCAATCACTGGTATAAGATGTTCTGGAGCCACTGGCGAAAGAAGAAGTTCGGAACGGGTAATTGCTGCTGCCAGCAAAAATGTCCCGGCCTCAATGCGATCGGGAATAATACTGTAATCAACAGAATGTAGCTTGGGGACTCCTTCAACAATAATCCTGCTAGTACCCGCCCCCTTAATCTTCGCTCCCATCGCGTTACAGAAGTTAGCTAAATCAACTACTTCCGGTTCTCTGGCAGCATTTTCGATGATGGTTTCGCCCTCTGCCAGGGTAGCAGCCATCATCAAGTTTTCCGTCGCTCCAACGCTGGCGATATCTAAGTAAATCTTCGCACCTTTTAATCTCCGGCTGCTGCCAGGGACGTAGGCATTACAAATGCCATGCTCAATCTGCACCTCAGCCCCCATTGCTTGCAGTCCTCGAACATGCAAGTCAACTGGTCTTGCCCCAATAGCACAACCGCCTGGTAAGGGCATCTGTGCTACTCCCAATCTTGCAAGAATGGCACCAATGGCGAAGAAACTTGCCCTCAATTGGGTAACTAGTTCGTAGGGAGCTTTTGATGTTTTAATTTCGCTGGCGTTGATGTCTAAAATATCGCCTTGGCGCGTTAAGCTTACACCCAAAGCCGATAATACCTGACCCATCCGGTCTACGTCCGCCAATAAGGGGACATTGCGGATACGACAATCGCCCGGACACAGCAAGGCTCCAGCCATGATTACCAGTGCTGCATTTTTTGCCCCGCTAATTTTCACATGACCTCGCAAAGGATGCCCACCCCAAATTTGCAAGACTGAGGAGTCTGCTTCTGGAGCAATTTTGGCATCTGGTAAGCTGGTAGAAGGATTGATAAGCCTACCTCCAAAAGTAATACGTATTTTATATGTTTGAAGTTGGTTTTGATTCTACAGTAAAGATTCAAATTGTCCACATTTTAGAACAGCATATTGCATAAAAAAATTGTTTTTTAGTGAAAAATAATGGCTCAAAGCAAGCAATAGCAATTATTTTGAGCTTTTAAAAAATTTAATAAAAAAGAACGAATAAGTAGTAGTTTTAAGCAAAATTAAATACTCAGTAAAATGACTTAAGTATTCTCTAAAAATCAATGCTGTACTGTTCAGTTAATATTTTGATTCGACCTAATCCCCTGAAAAATTCCTTTCCAGTCTGAGCCTCTTAAAGGAGGCATTAGGTTTTCACTTGACAAAGGTAAAACATAACGCAATAATAGGAAATTGTCGATAAAGACAAGTGCCAGCGGAACTGGCGGAATTGGCAGACGCGCTAGATTCAGGTTCTAGTGCCGCAAGGCTTCCGGGTTCAAGTCCCGGGTTCCGCATAACCAGTGCTGAGTGCCGAGTAGTGAGTGCTGAGAAGGAAAAACTCAGCACTCACTACTCAGCACTCACAACTAAAAAATGTTGACCAGTTTACAAAATTCCTTAGTTAAGCAAATTCGCAAACTCCACTCCACCAAGGAGCGGCACAAGCAGCAGTTATTTTTACTGGAAGGGACGCACCTGTTGGAAGAGGCTTGTGCGGTAAATTACCCACTAGAAACAGTGTGTTGTACTCCAGATTGGCAAGTAGCCCACTCATCACTCTGGGAAGAAGCTTGTAGTAAAAGCGATCGCGCCGAGATTGTCAGCGAGGAAGTCTTAAATGCGATCGCTACTACAGTCCAACCTGATGGTGTGGTAGCAACGGCAAAACGAAGGGATAGCCAAACTCAACTACCATTGACTGGTTTAGTTTTAGCTTTAGAAACAGTACAAGATCCGGGAAACCTGGGTACGATGATTCGCACTGCTGCGGCGGTAGGAGCATCAGGTTTGTGGGTAAGTGGAGATAGTGTCGATTTAGACAGCCCAAAAGTTCTCCGGGCTTCCGCAGGACAATGGTTTCGCCTAGCAACGGCCGTAACCGAAGATTTAAAAGCAACAGTTAAACAAAGTCAGCAAGCAGGAATGCAGGTAGTGGCAACCTTACCCAGTGCGAGTTTAACTTATTGGGATGTGGATTGGCGCAAACCCAGTCTGATTTTACTGGGAAATGAAGGTGCTGGATTGTCGGCAGACTTAGCAGCGATCGCAGATCAACAAGTCAGAATTCCTTTGAGTCCTGGGGTAGAATCTTTGAATGTAGCGATCGCAGCCGCTTTAATGTTGTACGAAGCTAGGCGGCAAATGAGTCAGAGACGCGATTAATCGGTTCTGTACAGGAATGTAAAACTCATAACTTTTCTTGGGTTTTTGTCTTTTCTTCAAGATATTGTTCAATATCAGCAACTGCGTCCTCAAGGGCCGCTAAATCAATAGCGATCAAATCTTGATCGACTTCCACTTCACTGAGATTAGTAATATGCAGTTGGGGAAGTTGTGGAATTTCTTCTTCCTCAGTTTCAATTTCTTGTAAGATATCCTCCAACTGATCGAGGGATTGCTGAAACACTTGATCGGCGACGCGGCGCTGTTGTGGCTGAATTGGCTCCATAATATTGACTTGAAAATCCTGATTTACTGACCTAATTGTGATTGCAGTTTCTACAGATTTAAATTTTGCACTTATAACATCATAGTTGTGTGCTGTATCAACTTTAGCAGTGGTTATCAATAATATCGATACTTGCCTTTGGTCACTTTTGCCAAGTTGTCTCCAATTGTTAGAACTTGTATTTTTGTAAAGACTGTGGAATAATCTCGAAACTTTGTACTTTAATTCGACCGATAAACCGTAGTATAATATCCAGTATACGATTGCACTTTTGCGTCCCCAATAGTTGGTATTTAGTAGTACTGCGCGTCTACGCATTTACAAGGAAAGTATTTTATGAGCAACATACAACTTTACTTTGCCAAAGCCTCCACCTTTTCCCAAAGAACCCGTGTGGTTTTACTAGAAAAAGGAATTGACTTTAACAGCACCGAAATTGACTTACAAAACAAACCAGATGGCTATACACAGATTTCGCGCTACGGCAAAGTCCCTGCGATTAAACATGGGGATATCGAAATTTATGAGTCTGCCATCATCAACGAATATCTTGATGAAGTCTTTCCAGAACCACCTTTATTACCCCGCGATCCAGGAGCTAAAGCGATCGCTCGGATCTGGATAGATTATGCCAACACTCTCTTTGTACCCGCCTTTAACAAATTTCTCCGTGGTAAAGATGCTCAAGAACAGGGACAAGGACAAAGAGAGTTTTTGGAAGCGTTATTGTACATTGAACAAGAAGGACTAGGTAAGCTTTCTGGTAATGGCCCTTACTGGTTAGGGGAGCAGCTGAGTTTAGTTGATATCAGCTTCTATCCTTGGTTTGAACGCTTGCCCCTTCTAGAACACTTCCGCAATTTCACCTTACCAACAGAAACCCCTCGCTTGCAGAAATGGTGGAATACCCTGCGCGATCGCGAGTCAATTCGGGCGGTGGAAAATCCTACAAGCTTCTATTTAGAAAGATTTGCCAAGATTCTTGGTGCGCCCACTCCCGTTGCTTCTGCTCAAAAATAGTTAATAGGTTACAGTCCTCTATCCGCCATCACTAAAACATTGTTGAATTCACTGGGAGATTAACCCATGAGCTTAAACAGTCAATTATTCAAAGATATACCGCACGTTGAGGGAGAACTCCATTACCTCACCCCAACAGCAGAAAAACCTGTTAACTACACCTACGAACCACCGCCAGGTATTCCACAGCGAAGTGGGAAGTATGAGGTACATACACTCCCAATCTACGATGCTCGGGCGATCGCAGAAAATGTGTCCTTAGATCAGCAGGGATTCGCCTTGGTCGAACAGCACAGCACTGTTAAAGACTTTTATGATCGCGATGAGGTGCGCCGCGTTTACTACCCTGAAGCCGAGGAATTTCTCAAGGATTTGACAGGTGCCCAAAGGGTGATAGTGTTCGATCACAACCTGCGTAATGCCGAACGAGCGAAGCAGGGCGAACAAGGCATCAAGACACCAGTAAGAGGCGTACACAACGACTTCACCGCCAAGTCTGGTTATAGTCGCGCCCGTGCCGTGTTGGAAGCAATCGGTACTGAAGATCCTGATGAGCTTCTGCGGCATAGATTTAGTGTAGTCAACCTCTGGCGACCGATCGCAGGGCCAGTTCAAGAGTCTCCATTAGCGGTGTGTGATGCCCAAAGTATCGCACCGAATGACCTCGTGGCTACCGATCTTGTATATCGCGATCGCATTGGCGAAACCTACGCAGTCACATACAATCCAAAACATCGGTGGTTCTACTTTTCGCAAATGCAACGGAACGAAGCCCTACTTATCAAGTGTTTTGATTCAGAGGAAGAAGGTTTAGCGCGGTTCGCCGCCCACACCGCATTCGACGACCCAACAAGCCAGCCAGATGCCCCACCACGTGAGAGTATTGAGTTGCGAACGTTGGTTTTCTATGCCGCATAATTAGCAGGGAGCAGGGAGCAGGGAGCAAGGGGGCAGGGAGCAGGGGAGCAGAGGGGAAAGAGAGAGGTAATTATTAATTCTCTCCCCATGCCCAATACCCAATACCCAATACCCAATGCCCAATCCCCAATGCCCAATGCCCCATGCCCAATGCCCCATGCCCAATCCCCCTAATTCAATTCAAACCTTGCTTGAAAGAAGCGGAGATACTTCGGCTCATAAATCATTTTGAGTCCGCGTAAGCGATCGCGATTATAAAAAACTTCTTCAACGGCTTCAGCAGTCAAATCCATGTGAGCCTGGGTGTAAACACGGCGGGGAATAGTTAAACGGACTAGTTCTAACTCTGGATAATAATTATCGCCTGTTTCTTTATTGCGCCCTGCGGAAACGATGCCCCGTTCCATTGCCCGAATGCCTGCCTCTAGATATAGTTCTGCTGCTAGACGTTGTGCCGGAAATTGGTCTTGGGGGATTTGTGGTAAAAAGCGTTTGGCATCTAAATAAATGGCATGACCACCAATCGGCACAACAATTGGAATACCCCAATCTAAAAGCTTTTGTCCGAGGTATTCAACCTGACCGACACGGGCACGAATATGATCGTCTTGAACTGATTCTTCTATACCCCGTGCCATAGCTTCCATATCCCGGCCAGCCATACCACCGTAAGTATGTAAACCTTCATAAATTACGATTAGGTTACGTGCTTCTTCGTAAAGATTATAGTCATTGAGAGCCAGCCAACCGCCAATGTTAACTAGTGCATCCTTCTTGCCGCTCATGGTGCAACCGTCCGTATAGGAGCAAAATTCGCGTAAGATGGTAGCGATCGCTTGGCTGGAATAATCCTCTTCCCTCTGCTGGATAAAGTAAGCGTTTTCCACAGCGCGGGTGGCATCAAGAATAACGCGGATACCGTAAGTTTGGGCTAACTGATGTACTGCCCGCAGGTTAACCATAGAAATCGGCTGTCCGCCAGCCATATTCACGGTTCCGGCGACGCTGATATAGGGAATACGTTCTGCCCCAACTCGCTCAATTAGGTCTGTAAGCTTTTGTAAGTCTACATTGCCCTTGAATGGATGCAGTGATTGAGCATCGTGGGCTTCATCAATAATCACATCGACAAAAGTGCCGCCAGCTAACTCCTGATGCAGTCTGGTTGTGGTGAAATACATATTGCCAGGTATGTAGTCTCCTGGTTTGATCAGTATTTGAGAAAGAATATTTTCTGCACCACGCCCTTGGTGAGTAGGTACAATATGGCGATAGCCGTAATACTTTTGGATACTAGCTTCTAAATTGTAAAAATTTTTGCTGCCGGCATAAGCTTCATCACCTAGCATCATCCCTGCCCACTGATAATCACTCATGGCTGAAGTGCCGCTATCAGTGAGCAAATCAATATAGACATCTTCAGAACGCAGTAGAAAAGTATTGTAACCCGATTGTGCGATCGCTTGTTCGCGTTCAGCGCGAGTAGTGATTTTTAATGGCTCAACTACCTTGATTTTATATGGCTCTGCCCAAGAGCGACGGCGGCGCGGGGAAGTTTGCTTGGCATCGGTCATAGATTCATTCCTCCTTCATGCAGGTAAGGCAAATATTTGCATACCATTTTGGGTGCTAATAGTTGCTGTTGCCAAGACCGTCATAAGTACTTTTAGCGTTCTTTAGGGGCACACCACTGAGCTATTGGTTCAATTCGTGCTTGCTGGATCAATTCCAAAACTTGTGATTTATTACAACCATAGGTAGATGCTAATAATTCCTCACCTTGTTTTTTTGCATCGTCGGCTGATATACCAAAGGTCATAATTTCTTCGTCTTGGTTAGCTGTAATTCTCTCAACTGGAATAATACATATATATTGCGGTTCATTCTGTCTTATTTGTTGCACCATTATTTACCTACCATTTCACTATTAGTTGTATCTATTTTAAAGTCTAGATAAATCACGAGTGAAAGTGAAACATAATCAGTATTTAAGTAGTTTTTGATTAAAAAAATACTAGTTTTTACACATGGTTAAGGCAACGTTAAGAATTCTCTCAAAATTGCCAAATTTCTAAGTGTAAACAGTTACGTATGGGAAAATAAAGTTAAGCATCAACAAATATCTTTTTGTAAATTTTTGTTTATTAGATCGGTAATGCGTTAAGACACACGCTTTATCGTAAACATCCCTAAACGGATTAATTTAAATCTCTGTTGATTAGTCTTTGGGAATCAGCTAATAAAGGCTGATATTCCTAAAGATGAACTTTTTTTTGCTCAATCCAGGCTTCATACCTTGAGTAAGTGCAAGTTTAATAAAAATTGGAGGTTATATGGCAATTCGAAATAACTTAGTTAACAATTTCTGGCAAAGAGTACAAAAAGATTCAGTTAGTTGGGGTTCGTTAGCTCTTTGGATCAGTGGATTAGTTGTTCTATTAGTAATGCTTACCATGTTTTCTAACGCTTAGGTTATTCTAGTTCCTGGGCGACAGCCTGGGAACTAAAATAGGGTAGACTTTCATCCCTAGAAAGCTCAAATTTATGAACTGTAAACTTTTGGTAACAGTCGTAATGCTAGCTACTACTAGCTTTGTTACTCCTGTTAAATCTCAAGAACTTACTACCGACACACCAGCAAAATCGAATCAAGTTTTGAATGCTTGTATCCAAAATCAAGCAGAAACTTTGCCGAATCCCTTTAGTGATGTGCCAAAAGACCATTGGGCTTTTAAAGCAGTTATGACCATGCACTACTGCGGTGCATTTCGTAAAGCTACGCCACCAGCTTTATTTAATAAATTGCAACCAACAAATAGCCAGCAGCAACCGCAGAAAGAACCGCAGTTTGAAAAATAAAATAGGAGTCTTATAACTATATTAAATAGCAGAAATTAAGCCAATGAGTGAGAAGGATTGCAGAAAGACTGTCATCCAAACAGGTCAAAAAGTCAATTTTGTAGATATTGGCAGTTCATTTTTGCCTGCCTTTGAAAAGATAACGAGTGTTCTAGTCGTACCTTTTACCAAGGATGGTTTAATTGTATGCGCTCTCCTTGACCGTGGTATTGACCTTCCTGGAGGACATGTGCAGATAGGCGAATTGACTTGTGAGGAAACTGCAAGACGAGAAGTTATGGAGGAGGTAAAAGTAACTCTAGGAGAATTAAAACTTGTAAAATTTATCCAGTCTGATTTTTACGGTAGTCAACCTGAGCAGCTTACATACCTTGTGGTCATGACTGGATTTGTTGAGGAAATAATCTCTAACAATGGCTACGACTGTCTAAGCTTATGTACACATGAAAGTATGGGAAGAAACATTATAGATATTGATGAATTCATTTCTCAATATCAAGCAGGCAATAAAAATGATATGCGTCAAATTGTGCTAGACGCAAAAAGTGTGCTATTCGGCATCTAATGGTATTTTCGCCTTTTGAAACAGCTGCTCAACAGTAAATTCCAGTCCCTCAAATAGGGAATCTGTGAGTAATTCGTCTCCCATATAAGTTTGTGGTGCTGCATCTGGATAAAAAACAGTAATACTTCTGGCTTTACTATCTACCACCCACACCCGCAGCACTTTAGCATCCAAATAGTCTTTGGCTTTAGCTGCCATTTGTCCAAAGGTTTGTCCAGGCGAAATAATTTCAATCACCAAATCGGGAGGAACAGGACAAGCTTCGTTTTCATCCCAGTTAGTGGGTAAACGTTCATAAGAGATGTACAAAATATCTGGTGTTGGTACCCAATCTCGCCCCCGACGATTTAATGCAACAGACCATTCCGGGCAAACTTCTCCTTTACCTTCATACGATTGCTCAATCAAATTGAGAAGAACACGGGTAAGTTTTGCGTGAAAAAATTTTGGTGACATTTTAGGAATTGCTTGACCATCAACAAGTTCATAAGTTATATCTCCTTCACCTGGTGAAAGATTTAAGAACTCTTGCAAGGTTAATTGATTTTTGGCTTGGAGTATCATGGCTCAGTAATTCGTAATTCGTAATTTAAGGACAGAGAAACTAATTTCAATTCTGACTTCTATTAGCTCATTCTGACTCCTGAATTCTTCTGCAAATTGTTCACATTCCCCGCAAGACTTGCCGAATAATATCTGATGGCACTTCGTCGGTAACTGTCACTACACCAATTTGCGTTGGTAAAACAAACCGCACTTTTCCTGCTTTAACTTTTTTATCTAGTTGCAACGCTTCAATAATTCCTTCAATATCCAACCCAGATGGTAACTGAGTCGGTAAACCTGTTTTTTGAATTAAAGCATTTTGACGTTCCGTGTCTTCCTTTTGCCACATTCCCAATTCGACGGCAATCTGACCGGCTGCTACCATACCAATAGCCACTGCTTCACCGTGATTCACTAAACGATAACCAGTTAAGCTTTCCACTGCATGACCGATGGTATGTCCATAGTTGAGAATTGCGCGTAATCCGCCTTCTTTCTCATCTTTGCCAACAACGTCAGCTTTGGCTTGGCAAGAGCGCGTTAATATGGTGTCTATTAGCTCAGGTTTTACATAGCGGAGTTGGTCAAGCCGTTTACTTGCTTCCAACTGGGCAAACAATTCAGCATCCCAAATTACACCGTACTTAATAACTTCAGCCATCCCTGCCCGAAACTCGCGCATCGGAAGGGTTTTTAACACATCTGGGTCAATCAAAACCAAGCGCGGCTGATGGAATGCCCCAATCAAGTTTTTACCGTGGGGATGATTCACGCCAGTTTTACCACCAATTGCCGAATCTACCATCGCCAAGAGAGTTGTAGGCACTTGGACAACATTAATACCCCGCAACCAGGTTGCGGCTGCAAAGCCAGTCATATCGCCAATCACACCTCCGCCCAAAGCCACCATTGTCGCAGAACGTTCTAGGCGGTTTTCCAAGGCTATATCGTAGAGTTTTTGGATGGAATTAAGGGTTTTGTAGCGTTCACCAGGCGGTAGGGTGCAGCTAGCGACTTCAAATCCCGCAGATGTCAGGGATGTAATTGCTCTTTCCCCATAATGCTTAAAAATCGTTGGATTAGAAACTAGCAGTACTTTCTTGCCTAGCTTCAGATTGGCCATCTGTTGACCCAGTTGATCTAAACTCGAAGGTGCGTTAGCGCAGCTCAACGAAGTTATCGCAATCTCATAAGACTGCTCTGGTAAATTTACATTAATTAAAGAAGTCATTGCTCAACCCCAAACAAGCGCCCGTGGGCTGTATTCTATCGCAATCTGGGAGTGGGGGAGATGAGGCAGACAAGAATAACCATGCCCCAATGACAAATGACAAATGACAAATGACTAATAACTAATGATTCAATATATTTAGGAAGTATTGTGGAGAAAAATAAATGTTTGCAATTGCAGCTTACATCGGCTTTTTAGCTTTGTTCTTCGGTTTATCTGTCGGTCTGTTGTTCGGTCTGCGGACTGCCAAGATAATTTAACTAAGACTTTTGTGGGGCGGGCATCTTACCTGCCCTCAGCTTATCCGGGGACGGGTGAGACACCCATCCCACAAGAAGATATTTATCCTACAACTGCTGGACTTGCTACCTTCTCCTGTCTTTGGGAAGGTGGACGCATACCCAAACCAAGTAAATTGAGCATTTCTCGATCGCTATCGTAATCTGGACAGGGAGTTGTCACCGTCAGCATTTTGTTGTCGTCGCTAGAAAAGATAGAATTGGCTCCTGCCATAAAGCAGAAAGCTTGTTCAACTTGAGAAAGTCTAGCCCTCCCGGCACTAAGACGCACATCGGAAGCTGGCATTAAAATTCTGGCTGTGGCAATCATCCGCACAATATCCCAAATGGGGACATCAGGCTGATTTTCTAAGGGTGTGCCCGGTACTTGTGAAAGAATATTAATTGGCACGGATTCTGGATGTGGATGTAAGTTTGCCAGAGTTTGTAACATCCCAACTCGGTCATCGACAGTTTCGCCCAAACCGAGGATACCGCCGGAACAAACAGTAACATTTGTCTGACGGACATTCTCGATTGTGTTCAAGCGATCGCTATAAGTTCTCGTGGTAATAATTGTGTTGTAATATTCCTGCGAGGTATCTAAGTTATGGTTGTAGGCGTAAAGTCCCGCTTCTTCTAATTTCCTAGCCTGATTCGCCGTCAACATACCCAGAGTGCAGCACACTTCTAAGCCCATTGCGGTTACATCCTTGACCATTTCCAGGACTTCCTCAAATTGTGAGTTATCCCGGACTTCGCGCCAAGCAGCACCCATGCAGATGCGACTCACACCAGTTTCTTTAGCTTTCTGGGCAATGTTAACAACGGTTTCCTTTTCTAGGAGTGCTTCCGCCTTTACCTCTGTTTTATAGCGCGAAGATTGGGCACAGTAGCTACAATCTTCTGGACAACCTCCCGTTTTAATGGATATAAGCTTACAAACTTGTATTTTTGTTGGGTCATGATATTGGCGATGCACGCTAGCAGCTTGATAAATAAGCTCTAGCAATGGCATATTGTATATCGCCCGAATTTCTAATTCCTGCCAATCGTAGCGTATTGCCACCACATCACTATCCTTCTTGTAGATTGGGTTGAATCTTGAGCTGTCTTTTGGTTGAATTTCCTGCGGTACAGCGTTTGGGCAAAGCGATTTTATCGAAGTTATGCCCCGCACTGTGCTTTATCACCCATTGGCTCTCAATCCTTGCGCTCTAGATATTAGACATCAGCTTATCAAGATTTTGGTGGAATGGCAGATTACCAGCAAAAATACTCACTCTGTCTGTTTTAAAGGGCATTGGGTAAAACAGTTCTAACTGCTGCTGCTAAACCGTAGGTATGAGAGAATTTATAAAATTTAGAGAATGTGCTGGGAAGAGATCCCGTCGATTATGATATCAGAACTGCCACTAATTACTAGCGATCGCCTATTATTACGAGCGGCGATTCATGAAGATATACCCCAAATTCTTAAATACTTCATTTATAACAAAACTTATCTCACCCCATTCTACCCTCTATGGGCTGATGGTTTTTTCACTGAAGAATATTGGCAATATCAGATAGAGAATAGTTTTCTCGAATTTATTAATGGGCAATCATTAAAGCTATTTATTTTTACAAAAAAAAATCCTACTGTAGTTATTGGAACCGTAAATTTTAGCAATTTTGTAAGAGGAGCCGCTCATTTTTGCTACGTGGGATATAGCCTTGCTGAAAGTAAACAAGGTAAAGGATATATGACAGAAGGGCTAAAAGCCGCAACTCAATATCTATTCCAAGAGTTGAACTTTCACCGAGTTATGGCTAATTATATGCCTCACAATCGTCGCAGTGGCAATGTCTTAAAAAGACTCGGATTTGTTATTGAAGGATACGCTAGAGACTATTTGTTAATTAATGGACAATGGGAAGATCATATTATGACAAGTCTTACAAATACTAATTGGCAAGCACCAAAATTTTAAACAGCTATTTTCTAGTAGTATAGAGATACCGAACTTATTAAAATAAGTTCAGTATCCAGGGCGAACGCACGGGATTTCTGAAACCCTTGCTGGGCAAGGATCTTGATGAAAAAATAGGCTAAATTAAAAAACGCCAAAACCCTTGCTATTAAAGGATTCTTATACTTTAGATGCGTTTGCCCTGGTTCAGTATCTATGTGTATTATATTTATACACAGTTAATTAATAACATTGAGACATTAACTTGCAATATCTATAAATTCATAGTAAATCCATAATAAATACACAACAACTCCACAAGCAAATGCAAGAGTAATATTTGTTCACCATCTGACTAATAAGACAAGGGGTGAATTTTTTTTAGATGATTGAGGAGTTTTTCAAAATGTCTATTAATTCTATAAAGCGCTTATCTGTATTTTCTACTATCTTCGCCTTTGCTACCATATTGCACGGAGTTGTTTTGGCAGCACCAGTTCCAACTTCCTCCACTATAAAAGGTTTAACAACTCAGAATAGTCCTACAGCACACCAAAAACTTAATATTACAAAGCAACAGCGCTTACAAATCCAGCTTGCTCGCCAGCAAAGAGATAAGGATATTGAGGCTTTATTAAACCCCTCTCAAGCCACTAAATTTAAGGCAGCACTACAATCCCGTCAGAGAATTAGAATAGTGTTAAAATCTTTGGATCTGAATCAAGATCAACAAAAACAGGTTCAATCAATTTTGCAAACTTATAACCAGCAAGTAAAACAAATTCTATCTCCACAGGCATCACAACCAACATCAAACTCAGTAGGAATTACTTCACCAACATCAAACCCAGTAGGAACTACTCAATCAGTATCGCAACCAATTAAAAAGTAAAAAACTCAGTTTTATTTAACTAAGGTTAAGTTTCTGAAGACTGGCGGATTTGATGCAAACTTCGGTTAAGCCAGTCTTCATACCAATCATAAAAACTTAAAGGCTGCCCCTGGTCGCTATTTGGATGAGAATCATCAGGGTCGGTATCATGGAAAAAACTACAAAAATCCAAAGAAGCAGGATATATTCCATTATCATTAGTACGGTCATCTATCCAGATTTTTCCTGATTGCTCCCCGGTAATGACTAATATTGCATCAATTCCACAACCATAAGTTGTAATAGTGAGAGTACCCTGGATAAACTTATTGTCAAAATAAGCATCATTTATATTGTTGATAATCAAATCTAAATCATTCCACGCTTCTGTTAAAAGAAATGGTTTAGAGAGAATTTCGTACTTCTCTTGGTATAGTTTTTCTGCGATGACATCTTCATATTCAATTCCTGATAGTCCAGATAAGCCGTATCCTGGCCCCGCACCACCATTGCCAATTTCTAACAGAAAGTTTTTATATTCACTTGGTAAACTGATCTTGTATCTAGATTCAAAAACTTGAATATCTTTGTTACTCAAGCAAGGTTTTAATTGATATTGGTGTGATTCTGAGCCAAAAACCTCAAATGTAGCGTCTAAAATAGCTAATTGAGTTAATTTTTTCTTTAATTGCAAAACTTTATTCATTATGCGCTCTAGATTTTGATGGTGGCGCTGCCATATTTTAGATATGGTCGCTTTTTGTGTCTATGCTGATGTTTCAGCCAGAGGTAGTATTAAGGGAAGAATGAATTAAGCTTTGCTCGTAATGACTCTGGCTGAAACTCCAAACTACAAAAATTCTAGCAATCCTCTTCTCTCCCTCAACTACGAAAGCGCCTTAGAATCTCTAGGTGATGACTACTATGATGAGGTGGCAGCAGCTGAATTTCCCCAACACCTCTTGCGTTGGCGTAACGATGCACTACTACCTCGTTTGGGTTTAGACCCTCAAGTAGTCAAAGACGAAGATTTCATTACAGCTTTTGGCCAGTTTCAGGGGCGCAAACCCTTGTTAGCACTACGTTACCACGGCTATCAATTTGGTGAATATAACGGACAGTTGGGTGATGGTAGAGGCTTTCTCTATGGACAAGTCCGTGCCACTGATGGCGAATTATATGATTTTGGTACAAAAGGCTCTGGGAGAACGCCCTACTCCCGTGGAGGCGATGGGATGCTCACGCTCAAAGGTGGAGTGAGGGAAGTTCTGGCTGCGGAAGCACTGCACCACTTGGGTGTACGTACCTCGCGCTGTTTGAGCATGATTGAAACAGGTTTACCCCTCTGGCGGGGCGATGAACCTTCACCTACCCGCTCATCTGTGATGATTAGAATGAGCAGTTCTCATATTCGGTTTGGCACTTTTGAGCGACTGCACTATTTTCAGCGTCCAGATTTAACTAAGAAGCTGTTAGACCACGTAATTGAGCAATATTATCGACACTTAAGCGCTGAACAAGATAAATATGTCTTGTTTTACGCCGAATTAGTGAAACGAGTTGCAGAACTAGTAGCGCAGTGGATGGCAGCTGGCTTTTGTCATGCAGTCCTAAATACTGACAATATGTCAATCACTGGAGAGAGTTTTGACTATGGCCCTTACGCGTTTATCCCAACTTATAACCCATCCTTTATAGCTGCATATTTTGACTATTATGGACGCTATTGTTACGGTAATCAACCAAGTATTTGTAAGTTGAATTTACAAATGCTCCAAGAACCTTTAAAGGCGATTCTTGATAAAGACGAAATGGAAGCGGCATTAGAAAGGTTTGATGAATATTATCAAGCTGAATACAGTTCTTTGATGTTGAAAAAGTTAGGTTTTGTGGAACTGTCACACCCACAAGCTGCGGAACTGTTGAATCTAACGGTTGAATTCTTGAAAGATAGCCAAGTTGCTTATCACCAGTTTTTTTATGAGATGGCTCGGACTTTTTCATCCAAATGGCGAGATGAGCCAGGTTTTGTGATGAATAATTCGGATATTGTGCCAGTACCGGGTGCGTCGGGAATCTTTGATGATTGGTGCATACTATACCATAAAATCTTGAATGATTTTGATAGCGATCGCACCGATGTAATTGCTCAAACTCTAGCTGTTCATAATCCTAAAACGGTACTATTAAGACCTGTGATTGAGTCGACTTGGGAAGCAATTGCTCAAGAAGATAATTGGCAACCTTTTTATGAGTTAATCCAGGCGATTCAGTCTAGAAAATAGTAAAATCACACCTATTTTCTTTTTAATCTGGACAGCTTATTGAGATTATATCTGGTGTAATTTACACGACGAATAATCTAATAAGAGACGTTGCAATGCAACGTCTCTACAAAAATTTTTAACTAAATTGTATAGACATAGCAATCCAAATTGAATTGCGAGAAAATACGTAGGTCGGTTATCTAAATATAAAAGTAAAATTTTATTCAGCCTTGGTGATTAGAAATCACAGCTACACAGACTAAACTCTAAAGTTCTGATGCTCTAAAACCTACCTCAGAATTATTTTTGCCTGCGTGGGTTATTTTTTCAATCCACGTAGATGGAGGATAGTTTATGTAGAAGCAAATTTTATTCACTTATTGCTTCCAAATTTCTCTATCGCATCTTAGAAAACCTTAAAAAAATGAATCAGATATACATATCATACGCATGGAAAGATAACAAGAGTGAATTAGGTAGTCAACGCGAAGAATTAGTCGATAAAATTTGCACTGCACTTATTTCTGAACGGTACAACTTAATTCGCGATCGCAACTATTTAACGCTAGGTAAGAGTATACACGACTTCATGCAGGAAATCGGGCGCGGAAACTATGTAATTGTCGTTGTCAGCGACAAATATTTGCGCTCGGAATACTGTATGTTTGAAGCTGTTGAAATCATGAAACGCAAGGATTATGAACAAAAAGTTTTTCCTGTAGTTTTACAGGATGCTAATGTTTATACCAAAGAAGGTAAGACTGAGTATATAAAATATTGGAAGCAACAGAGTGAAATACTAAAACAACTCATGAGTTCAGAACTATCTGCTCATGAAGATTCAGCAATGTATAATGTTGCTGAAAAAATTATGGAAATTTCCCAAAAAATTGATGAATTCATGTTTTTTATCTCGGATAAATTAAGCATTGATCCGTCTCACAACTTTAATGGATTTATCAATCAGCTTACTGATGCTATTAAAAATGATGCTGTTAAACTCAGAAGCAAAAAAAGTATTTTAGTTGCAGGAACAGGATTTTTTGATATTCCTAATGAAATCAATTGGTGCGCTCAACAACTTGGTGCAAAAATAGCAGAATATAACTATAACTTGATAACAGGTGGATGGGAGGGAGTAGATTATGTTGTCGCTGATAAGTTTGCCGAAAAAATCGCGCAAAAAGATATCCGCCTAACCGATAAGTTAACTCACGTTGTTCCGCGAGGCAAACAACCTGTATTTAAGGGTGGAAAAGTCGAATACACTGAATCAGGTATTAATGAGTGGCTCGATTGTTTGCGACATTCAGATTTGGTGATTCTTGTGGGAGGCGTTGGCGGAACTTATGAAACTTATCTATATGCTAAACAAGAAAAAATTCCGGTGATTCCTATTGTATGTACTAATGGCGATGCCAAAAAAGTATTCGACGAAATGCTGGAAAATTGGGATAGTAAATTAATGGGAAATATCTCACCGGAAAAATTTAAGTCACTGAATCAATATATCAATGACCCTTCAACAGCAGAAGATGTAGTTAATGATGTTATGGATATCGTTAACGAAATTATTTTTGCAAAAACTATGCTAAATACCCAGGGTAAGCTCATCTAATTTGGTATTTTGAAAGGCTGCTATCCCTTTTTGGCAAGTCATGTCAAACCCGGCTTGCATCCCACTCATACCAAAACTTTTTGTCAATTAAACCTCATCTATGTTGAAACCAAGAGTTTTTTAAAAGATATATTTATGTAGATGTAGGTTGGGTGGAGTGAAACGTAACCCAACATTACCACCTTATTTATGTTGGGTTACGCGATCGCTGCACCCAACCTACAAAACTACAAAACTACGGTTCTCAAGGTAGACGAGGTTTATGTTCCCGGACGAGAGCGAATATGATCGGGTATATGATGGCGATCGCCTAATATTTCTAACAAAGGGCCATGAACGTCAAATTTAACCATACTTACCGACGCGACCAAAATATTCACCCGATAGCGATAGCGTCCCAAATCAATTCCCAGTAAACTGCAAAGCATAATCCGAATCGTGGCTTTATGGGAAACTACTAAAACATTACCTTGGTGATGTTTTTCTTGAATTTCAGCAATTACAGGCATAGAACGGTTAGCAATATCTACCGCAGTTTCTCCACCTAGTGGCGCATTCCAAGCGGGTTCTGTCAACCATTTTACATAGTTTTCTGCGTAATTCTCTTGAGCAAACGATTTACTCTTCCTTTCCCATTCGCCGTAACTACCTTCTCTAAGTCCGTCACGCAACTGCATATCCATACCGATAGCATCACAAAATGGCTTGGCAGTTGCAATTGCGCGCTTCATTGGGCTAACATAAACAGCTTCCCACTTCAATTTTTGATAAACATCGGCAAAACCGGATGCCATCTGCATCCCCTCTGTTGTCAACTCCGCATCAGTTTCACCGCAGAAATTACCACTTTGACTAAAAGTAGTTTCTCCATGTCGCAGTAAATATAAATTGAGTGTCATAGCTTGTATCGCGATTGGATAAAGGAGTTGGTGCAAAAACAAAGTACCATCAATCTCGGAATCGATTATGTGACACCAGGACAAAGTAATCAACCAGAAAAGTCAATCCAACACAAACTTTTGAAAAGTTCTACTTTTCTCTAACCCTCTGTGTATTTTCACTGCTAACTAAATTGCTGGGCATAAAACCGCGCGTAGCGATGCTCTAGGGCTAATAATTGTTCATGGGTTCCTGATTCGACAATTTGTCCCTGTTCGAGAACTAAAATACGATCGCACCGTCTCACGGTTGATAAGCGGTGAGCAATAATAAATACTGTGCGTTTTTGCATCAGTCTTTCTAGCGCTTCCTGTACCAGTGCTTCTGATTCAGAGTCTAATGCTGATGTCGCCTCATCAAGAATCAAGATTTGGGGATTGAGGAGAACTGCACGAGCGATCGCAATTCTTTGTCTTTGTCCTCCTGATAAGTTTACCCCACGTTCACCCACCCAGGTCTGATAACCCTCTGGCAGTTGGCTGATGAACTGATGAGCATTAGCAATTTTCGCCGCCTCTTTAACTGCTTCCATGTCAAAAACATCTTGTCCAAAGGCGATATTTTGGGCAATTGTCCCCGAAAACATGATGGTTTCTTGAGGAACAATCCCAATTTGTCGCCGCAGACTATGCAATTTCACATCCCGAATATCAACATCGTCAATGAAAATTTGACCAACTTCGGGGTCGTAAAAACGGGGGAGGAGATTGACAAATGTGGTTTTACCAGCACCAGAAGCACCCACAAGTGCGATCGCTTCACCTGGTGATACCAATAAACTGATATCTTTCAATACGGGTTCACCAGGCTTATAGGCAAAGGAAATATGACGATATTCTATTTTGCCCTTGACTGGAGCCAGAGCGATCGCATTGATCTTTTCGATTACCGTCGGCTGAATTGCCATCAATTCAAAAACGCGGTCAACAGATGCTTCACCCTGCTTAAATTCGTTGTAGTTGTTAGTAGTATGACCAATGGGATCAATTAACAGCGCCGCCGCCGCCAGATAGCTGAAAAAATTCGCCACTGTCAAGTTATTCTGGGAAATTTGCCACGCTCCCACAATCAGTAACGATAACGCACTTAAAGCTTCTAGAAATCCCACAATGGGAATCTGAATCGCTTTCAGGCGTTCGGCTGAGTATTTAGCTTTGAGACTGCGTTCTGCTTCATGGCCAAAGCGGGCGATTTCATAATTTTCAGCAGCAAAAGCCTGTACTAAACGAATACCATTGAAAACTTCCGCGAGGATGGCTGATAAACCCGACACGCGATTTTGACTTTTTAAGGAATACTTGCGTAAACGTTCACCAAACCAGCCAACCAAAATACCCATCAACGGCGCGACTATCACCGTTGCTAATGTCAGTTGCCAATTCAGGTAAATCATGTAAATCGGAATTGCCAACAACTGCAAAATACAGGGGATAAAGTCGTGAAATCCTTTATTTACCACTTCGCCAACCCGGTCAACATCTTCGGTGAGGCGGTAAGATAAATCACCTGCTTTTGCGGTTTCAAAATAGCTGAGATTTAGTTTTTGCAGATGGGCGTACACTTGCTGACGGAGATAAAAAGCAACTCTCAAAGAAGCTTTGGCCATGTACATATCTTGTATAGACTGAAACAAGCCTCTGACAAGAAAGACTAAGGCACAGCTGCCAGTTATTTGAGCGATCACTACTACATTACCCTGTGCAAAGGGAATTGCCAATTTACCGGCAAGATTTATCAACACTAATGTCGCCAGCACGTATCCCAAGATACCAATGAGTCCCTTGGTGATGGTTTTCCACTGGAGTCGGATATAAGGCAGTAGTTGCCAGTAATTAGAACGCGTTTTCAAGCTCGAAAGTCCACAACGATATTTTTCCTTTGTTTGACGCTAGCAGCTTTTGGGGAGTTTCTGAACAGTTCACTAATTAGTTACAAACTGTTTTAGCGACTATGGTCAGTCATTAATGAAGCGATCGCCAAATATTTTGACCAAAAAAAAGCCAAATTGACCAACAAAAAGCCAAAGTTCAAGAAGCAATTGAACTGTTAAAAGAATATCGCACTGCCCTCATCACCAACGCCGTCACAGGTAAAATAGATGTGCGCTAATTCCCCATACGCTAACCCCAGAACCCACTATGACACAAATTACCCTTTCCGAACTCCCCGCAACCATCCAAACCCTACTCAACCAAGCCCAAAAAACAGGCGAACCTCTGACTATTACCCAAAACGGTATCCCCTTCGCCATCATTTCCCCCATCAAGAAAAAATCCCTCCTGGAAACCCTTTCCACCCTTGAACCACTGGACGAAGACTTTGCCGACGTGGACGAAGGATTATTACCCTTAGATGATATTGAGTTTTCAAAATGAGTATTTATACTTATTAGATACAAACATCATTCTCGAACCGCGCTAAAAAATTAGCCCTCTCCTTGTAAGTAAGGAAAAGGCTGAATTAATCTTATAGCGCTTCTCGTTTGCGTGAATTGCACCCGTAGGGGCACGCAGTTTTTGGGGAGTTTCTAAACAGTTCACTAATTAGTTACAAACTGTTTTAGGGTTGATCATAGAGTTTCCCGGTGTTCTTTTATGATTAAAGTGGAATGTTAATTTGAGGGGTATTGCTTTATGAACCTGGAAGAGTATTTCAACGCCCTTGCACCAGATGACATCCGACTCAAAGGAACCCGTATTGGGATTGAGAGCATTCTTTACGAGTATATCTATCGCTCTAAAACACCAGAAGAAATTGCCGAACAATTTCATACGGTGACGTTAGAACAGGTTTACGCCACGATTTTGTATTACTTGCATCATCGTTCAAAGGTTGATGCTTATCTGGTAAATTGGTTGGAATTTTCCCGAACCATGCGCGAAGAACAACAGCGAAATCCATCTCCTGCCAGAATGAGGTTTCGGCGGATTCAGGAAGAAAACGCTGGAAAACAGTTGCAGGAAAGCTAATGGCAATCCGGTATCTGTTGGATGAACATCTGAGTCCTACATATCGTTCTCAACTTGTGCGACGCAACCCTGAATTGGTTGTGCGAATCATTGGAGATTTAGATGTGCCACCCAAGGGTACTCCAGATCCAGAGATTTTGATTTGGTGCGAAACCAATGGATTTATTTTGGTGACAAATAACCGTAAGTCGATGCCCAGACATTTGGCTGACCATTTAGCTTCAGGTCGTCATATTCCTGGAATTTTAACCATAGATGCAAACCAAAGCATTGGACAAACTGTTGAAGAATTAATCATCATTGTGGAAGCTTCGTTTGAGGATGAATACCAGGATCGAATTGAATATCTACCTCTAAGCCAATAGGTTAAGACAAGAGACGCGATGAATCGCCGTCTCTACAAAGGACTGATTATTGTAGAGACGGCGATTTATCGCGTCTTTGTGATCTAGAATTTTCATCAAAAAACCTTAACCGAACCAACGTATTGCTTCCAACCCTCACTTATCCTAAAAAATTAGCCCCCTCCTTACTTGCAAGGAGAGGGCTAAACTTATCTGAGAAATAATTCGTAATTTTCCTGTTGAATTACGAACTACGAACTACGAACTACGAATTACTTAATATCCGCCTTCTTCTTCGTATTCCGGCTGCCTTTCTTTGACTTTCTTAGGAATATTCACAGGCTTCGGCTCATCTTCCCAAGCATCGCCGTCTACGTCGTCATAATCATCGTATTCATCAACATAAGGCTTGCTGTAAGGCTTGGCTTCATACTTTAGCGGCTGCGGTTGTTGATACCTGTCGTTACCTGTTGCTTCACTCCAGTTATCTTCTTCTTCGTCTTCTTCATACTGAATAGACTCATACTGCCGCGCCTTCATTACCTGACGCTGTGGCCTTTCTTCTTCCACATAGTCTTCATTCCATTCCTCTTCCCGCGCTACGGGTTCAGGGGCGCGAACTTTTTGTCTGGGTGGCTGCAATGGCACACCACTAGGCAGTTGATTACCTGGTGCAACTTGGCGTGGTGGAGTATAGCCGTATTCTTCTTCTGCATCCCTCTCCCACGGCGCTTTGCCAATACCCAAACGCTCTAGTAAACCAGTTGTCAACTGATTCACCCGTTCTTCGGCTCCCTCAAACACAATCAACCGATTGGGGCCAGTACTGACAATTTCATCCACTGAGAATTCATAAGTACTCAAAAATTGGTCGGGAATTTGGGGGATTCCTAAAGAAGCGATGACTATGGAGTTAAGCTTCCCGGTTTCACCGTTGAATTTAAAGCCCCGAACTTTGCCTAGTACTTCACCTGTTTCTGTAATTACTTCCCAGCTAATTAGATTACTGAGAGATTCAACTTCTATATCTTCAATTACATCTTCGTTATCAACTAAGATGACATCACCAATCTGGCTGATGTTGTTGAGGTACATGTAGCGCGGTATGCCCGAAATGGAGATCAGGCTGTCTCGCAAACCAAGAGCCACAACCTCTCGTTGATCAATATCAACCCATACTTGACTGATGATGCCTAGCCGCTTGCCGTTGTCGCGGGTAATCACCTGGGTGTTTAATATATCGGAACGTCTAATTATCTGTTCGGAGGTCATTCTATACCGAGTCCTGATCTCGAATCCGGTTTGTCTATACACTATTATTAACAAAAACTCAAGCAGATGTATTGGATGATTGTAATTTAATCCCCAAAACTTGAGTGTAGGCTCCTCGTGCTTGAGTAACGCCAATTGTGCGTTCGGCTGATTCTATCATCGGACGACGCAAACTCACAACTATAAATTGCGCTTGTTGTGACTGTTGCTTAATCATTCTAGCTAATCGTTCTACGTTTGCTCCATCTAAAAACATATCCACTTCGTCAAAGGCGTAAAAGGGCGATGGGCGGTAGCGTTGAAGAGCAAAGATAAAGCTCAAGGCTGTAAGTGATTTTTCTCCCCCAGACATAGAAGCTAGGCGCTGTACGGGTTTGCCTTTGGGGTGCGCGACTAAATTTAGTCCACTACTAAAGGGATCTTCGGGATTTTCAAGTTGCAAGAAGCCGTCACCGTCTGAAAGAATGGCAAAAATTGATTGAAAGTTTTCGTTGACAGCATCAAACGCTTCTTTAAAGGCAAGTTGCCGCAATGTGGTAAAGTTTTCAATCCGTAAAAGTAGTTCGGTACGTTCCCCTTCTAGTGTCTCTAATTTTTGCGTCAGTTCTTGGAGGCGGTTTTGGGTGCGTTCGTATTCTTCCAACGCCAGCATATTAACAGGTTCCATTGCCTGTAAGCGTTTGGTAAGCGATCGCAATTCTTTCTGCAATTCTTCCAAATCTACCTTATCTGGAACTTCTGGCAAAGGATTTGGTAATTCTGCTCCCATATCCCGCAACTGGCTTTGCAGTGCAATTAGTTCTTCCCGCCGCTTCTCTTGGGTTTCTTTGAGTTTTTCGATTTCCCATTGCAATTGTTGTTGGCGCAAAAGGTGCGATCGCACTTCCAATTCTGTAGCGTCGCGTTTTTGTTTCTCTTCACCCAAATTCTGCTCCATTTGACTCAACGATAAACGGGTTTGGGTGATTTGGTCGTTTATCGTTGTGATTTGTGTGGAAACGTGATGAATCGCGTCTTTACAAGAGATTTGTTGGGTTTCGTATTCGGTGATTCGCGTTTCTGCTTCTTGAATTTTTTCTTGCAAACGTTGTTGCTGATTTTCCAAATTTTTTAATCTTTGTTCAGCTTCGCGTAATGTTGTCTCCCGTTGTTGCAATTGTTGCTCTTGAATTTTAATGGTTGCCTGGATTTGTTGCCATTCACTGGGAGTTTGAGACGCTTCTAACTCTGCTAAGGCGTGTCGCAATTGTTGCAGTTGAGTTTCTTGTCCAGGTAATTCCCGATCCAAAATTTCTAATCGGGATTGAGCAATGGCTAACTTTTCGCTGTTTTGGGCGAGTTGCGATCGCGTCCCCTCTAATTGCACTGTCAAATTCTTAATATCTTTTTGCAACTGTTCCAATTGCAACTGCTGTTCGCGCCGCGCCTGACGCGCTTCTGTTAATTCTTGTGTCAGTTTTTTGCTTCTGGCTGACAAAGTAGCGATCGCTTCAGTACAACGCTCTAAAACTCGCTCAATATCCACCAAACGACTTCTTAAAGCGATCGCTTCATCAGATTCCGCTGCTTCACCTGTACCAAACCGCAACGCTGAACGATTGCTGTTACTACCACCAGTCATTGCACCGCTAGTTTCCAATAATTCCCCGTCTAAGGTGACGATGCGATATAAACCTAAATTTTTCCGCGCCGCCTCAAGGCTGGCAAATACGACTGTGTTACCAAAAACATAGCTGAATACATCTTTGTAACGGCGATCGCAATCGACTAAGTTAACAGCATAGTTAACGAAACCGCTAGCAAAACGCAGCGTTGCATCTTGAGTAAATTTAGGTGCGTGAATTTTATTTAGTGGTAAAAAAGTCGCTCTCCCGGCACGTTTCTGTTTGAGCAATTCAATCCCGGCTGCGGCTACACCATCATCTTCCACCACAATATGTCCCAATCGTCCACCGGCAGCCATTTCCAAAGCTAGCTGATGGCGGGGTTCCACCTTTCCCAACTGCACAACCAAGCCACAAAGTCCAGGCATTCCCGATTGTAAAATAACTTTACTAGCTTGGGTTCCTTGGACTTCTTGCTGTGCTTGCGTTTGCGCCTCTATTTTATCCAACTGGCGTTGTTTTTCCCGTTGTTCAAAAAGTAACCGCTTTTGGGTTTCCTGCTGGATTTGCAATTCCTGTTCTGTGGCTGAGAGATTTTGGGCTAAATTCTGGATGGGTTCGCTAGAGGCGTTAAATTCCGTTTCAACTTGATTACAGTCAGTTTGTTTTTGAGCTAATAGCGGTTCGTCGCGTTCAATTAACTGGGTTTGCTCGGAAATTAATTGCTGTAACTGATTATTCCGTTCTGTGAGTTGTGCTTTTTCTGTGCGTTGCGGTTCTAGAGTTTGCAACAGAGTTTCAATTTGACGGTTGAATGCCGTTTGTTGCTGTACCCATGCTTCCGAAGCTGAGGCGATTTCTGCGGCTGCTTCGCGGGAGGTTTCTAGAGATTGGTGGACTTCATTCCTTTGGTGTTGGGAAGACGCGATGAATCGCGTCTCTACAATTTGGGTTTCGGCAATTTCTTCTAGGGAATGTCGGTGTTTTTGAATTTCTTGCTGAGTTTGAGTGAGACGTTTAGCAGTTTCTTGAGAAGCTGTTTGTAATTCCGTTAGCTGACGCTGGAGTTGTTTTCGTTCTGCTTCTTGGGTGGCGAGGGTAGATTGTACCGCCAAAAGTTCATCTTCTCCCAATGCTTTGACATGGGCATTGAGTTGTTCAAGTTCAGCAGTTTTTTGGACAATTTCGGAATTTAGATTTGTGAGTTGGGTTGAGAGTTCACTAGAATTACGATCGCCTGTTTGAATTTCGTGAACCAACTTTTCTTGTTGTGCTTGTAGCGATCGCCATGATAAAACAGCTTCCCAGGATTGTTTAGCCAGAAATTCCGTGCGGAGTTTTTGATATTTCTCAGCTTTAGCACGATCTTGAGAAAGGCGATCGCGCTGTGCAGTTAATTCTGTCTCAATAATCCGACAGCTATCTTCCTTTTCCTTCACCTCATCTAAAGTTGATTTGGCTTGAATGATTTTGCGATCGAACGCCGCCACCCCTGCCAATTCATCAATAATTTCCCGCCGTTCCCGCGCATTCATCGAGATAATGCTGGTGACATCCCCTTGCAGCACCACGTTGTAGCCTTCAGGATAAACCCGCAGGTTACTTAGTTGCTGATGCAATTCTGTCAACGTGCAAGCTTCACCATTGATATAGTAATTCGACGTGTAACTTCCTTGGTGGGTGACTCGCAGCCTTCTAGTAACACTCCATTCTGCCGATTTTGGCTTTTGGACTTCGGCTTCGCTCAGTCGAACGATTTTGGATTTTGGTTCTTCCTCCGCTTCCCCTGCCTCCTCTACTTCCTCTCTTTGCGCTTTTGTGTCTTTGTGTGAGATTTCATCTGACAAATCAAACGTCACAGTGACGCTAGCTTCAATAGAAGCGCGTCCTTTAGACGTTTGGGTGTTATTTACCAAATCTGGTAAGCGATCGGCTCGCATTCCCTTAGAACTGGAGAGTCCGAGGCAAAACAGCAGTGCATCGAGAATATTAGATTTACCCGAACCATTGGGCCCAGATATGACAGTACACCCCGGCAGCAAAGGGACTGAAGTAGTACCGCCGAAGGATTTGAAGTTGGTAAGTTCCACGCGCTTGATATGAACCATAGGCGCTGGTTAACTGGGCTAATGAAGAACAAGTGTATCAACTAATTAAAAATTCGCAAGAGGGTAGGGAAGAGAATTCAGGATTATCGTAGACGCGTAACAGCTTGTTGCAAGGCTAGCACAGAGGCGGTAAGGAAAATCTTATTTCAAAGAAAAGCACAATATTGCAAGGAGTTTAGTCTTTACTACTAGCCCTTTCAAGGTGCGTAAAAATTTTAGTAAATAGATTTATCTTTAAGCTCTATACTCTGTGTCCTCTGCGCCTCTGTGGTTAGAAAAAATACTTTTAAACCGCAGAGGCACGGAGATCGCCGAGAAAAGATAAGAGATTTTACGAGTCACCTTGAAAGGGCTAGTCTTTACTACGAACTTCTTTGACAAACTATATAGAGTGGTGTGACTTAAATTTGAGCAAATAAAAAACAGGGACTTACATTTGTGTAAGTCCCTGTTTGGCTTTCATGCCGATATTAACTGAGAACTCCAGTTATTCTTTTATGGCTTTTTCACAGTTTCAACTTTTGCTTCCACCTTCACAGTCTTCACACCTTGAACTTCCTTAGCCAAAGTTTCAGCTTTTTTGAGTTCTTCAGCAGAAGTCGCTGTGCCTTTGAGGATAATTTCACCCTCTTTGTTTTCAACCTGTAACTTATTGCCTGGTAAGCCTTTGTTCAACTTGTTGCTAACTTCAGTTTTTAAGTCGCTCTTAACTTTTGTTGCTGCGGTTTTTTCAGAACCGGTTTTAACTTTAGTATCTGTGCTAGTTGCTAAAGGAGTTGTTTGTATTCCTGGAACTTTGGCAGCTTCATTTATCTGAGAAGCAGGTTTTGCTGGTACTTGAGCAGCTTCATTAGTAGTGCTAGGAGTTTCCGAACCAGTTTTAGGAGCCTCTTGGCAGCCAAAAGTACCAACTACCAAAATGCTACTAACGATTAATAGAATTAGCTTTTTCATTATCTATCTCCGAATTGATTACTGGAAGCAATTAATTTGTGTGTCATGGTGAGGAGCAGATGTTAAAAAGCAATTAAATGTGAAGTAGCAAAAGTGTCCAAGCAATTACTCAGTCTACTGGAAATTGAAACTTGAACGATTTCTTTAGGCTAAGATTTTGCAGCCATTTTTGAGAAGCACCAATTCAATTTTATTGACTGTTGCTAACCAAGATAACTCTATATACGGCCTGTAGCTCCTATGAATTTAATGTAGATGCTGAGGAGCTTTTCCAATGATAAACTATGCAGCCTTAAAGTAGTGAATCGATGTTATCAGATTTCAGTCAGTTTGGCGATGTCTAGGCCTATACAGCTCAAAACTTCATGTTTTTGCAATACTGTGCCAGCAAAATTACCAACAAAATGTTACTTTAGAAAACTATGGCTTACTTACAATGCCCTAAATATTCAGGAAATATCAGCCAATGCCCTACCTCACTTCTGCCAGCGAAATTAGTGATATTGTCGCTGAATACACCAATGTCAAAACACTATGGATAGATACAGAAGTAGCTGACTACAAAAGTCGTAATCCTAGACTATCGCTGATTCAGGTGTTAGATAATCCTCAAGATATGAGTGGCGATCGCGTCTATCTTTTAGATGTGCTAGACCAACCTAATATCATAGCTGAATTTATTCAAAAAATTATGATAAATTCTGCCATTGAAAAAGTTTTTCACAATGCCAGTTACGATCTAAAATTTCTCGGTAACAAGAAAGCTAAAAATATTACCTGCACTTTAGAAATGGCAAAAAAAATTCCCTACCATATTTTGCCATTACCTAACTATCAACTCAAAACCATAGCTACAGCACTTTGTAGCTTTAACAATATCGATAAACAAGAACAAACCAGCGATTGGGGAAAACGCCCCCTGACTGAAGAACAGATAGAGTATGCTTATCTAGATTGTATTTATCTTGCTCAAATCCACTCAAATTTATTAGGTTTACAAGCCAAAGCCAACCCCGAACCCGCAACGGAAGATTTAATCTCACTAAGTACTAGATACTCACAACTTGAGCAACAATGGAAGTTGTTGAATTCAGAATTTGAGCATTTGCAAGAACGCATGAAAAAAGCGATGCAAGCTCAGAATATATCTGAAACTTCTTCTCATAAGCTGACTAGTTACGATCGCACTACAGTCAAAGCTACTTTTTCGGAATTGGCTAGGCTAGCACAAACCCAAGATATTGATTTAGATTTTCCCATCACGCTAACTCAGAAACTCCAAAAAGATTTAGGGACAAATCTAGAGCAACTGTCTGTAGATATTGAAAAAACTACCTCTTGGCGGCTAACTACCAAAGCTCAAGAGACTGAAACAGAAGATGAGTAAATTGTCCATAAGGCTACAAATGTCAGAATTTATCCTTCATAGCAAATCTTAAGATTTCAAATATATTTTTTTCAAAAAGTATCTTAAAAAACATGAGCTAGAGTAGCTTTCTGCTCAGAAATCCATTGCCAAGAAGTAGACATATGACAATAACAAAGAGCCGAACTGACAATTTTTATACTTTATAATTGATGTTTTTCCCTTAATATAACTATTAAATAAATATATTGAATATCTGGTAAATTTGTTAATTGACTTGAAACGTCTATCCAAAGTTAGAATAACCATTGAGTTAAAGAATTAAAATCTAGATTTTGGTACTAATTGCGTTCAGGTGTTATGGCAGTTTATATTAAATTATGAGACCGCGTTTATTTAGACAAAAGCGAACAAGGGTAAATCAAGTATTTACTATAGCTATTTTTACTACATTGACAGCAATTAGCAGTGTTTCTTGTAGCAAGAATGAGAGTGTTTTGGTGACAGAAATAGGAGTTAGTACACCTAGCCGTCGTTCAGCTACAGCATCCAGAGGTGGGGAATTCTATCTTCAAGGAAAGAATCAACATTTAAACGGCGATTTACAAGCTGCGATCGCATCCTATAGTAAGGCAATTAGTCAAAACTCCCAATATGGCGCTGCCTACAACGGCCGGGGATTAGCCTATTTTGATTTGGGAGACAAAGAAAAAGCGATCGCAGATTACAATCAAGCCCTCCGCATCAACCCTAACGACGCTGAAGCTTACAATAACCTGGGCAATGCCCGCGCCTCACTAGAAGGTAACAGAGAAGCAGTTAAAGATTACAGTGAAGCGATTCGTCTTAATCCCAACTACGCCGAAGCCTACAACAACCGGGGAAATGCCCGCGCCGCCAATGGAGACAGAAAAGGGGCAATAGACGATCTCGGTCAAGCGATTCGCCTTAATCCCAGATATGCGATCGCCTATAATAACCGAGGAAATGCTCGTGCTGCCAATGGAGATCCAAAGGGTGCGATCGCAGATTACAATCAAGCCATTCGCCTCAACCCTAACTTTGCCCCTGCCTACAATAACCGAGGAAATGCCCGTGCCACCACTGGAGATAGACAGGGGGCACTCAAGGATTTAGAAAAAGCAGCGAGCATTTTTCAAAGTCAGGGTAACAACGACTTATATCAACAAGTGATGAAAAACATCAAAGAACTGAGACAGTAGGCAAAAGGGTAGCGAGCAGGTGTCGGTTTTTAACACCAGAAGCAAAGATGAAATACGCTCAACAACCCCAGCAAGACAAACAACGTGTCTAATTACTAGCCGAACGGTTGCGATCGCTCGGCATAGATCCTGATTTAATCTAAGAAGATGTTTTAAAAGTCCTCTGGTCGGTAGCAAAACGTTTTAGATCCCCCTAAATCCCCCTTAAAAAGGGGGACTTTGAGAATTTTTCTGCTTAAAAGGGGGGTTTAGGAGGGATTAATCCCTGTATGTGCTCACACACACTATCAAATTGATTTAAAACTTGACTATTTGTAAACCTAATAATCTTTAAACCATAGCCTTCTAGAATACGTGTTCTCTCTATGTCATAATCTTGACCTTCATCTGTAAAATGGCTATCCCCATCAATTTCAATAACTACTTGTAAAGTAGGACAGTAGAAATCAACTATAAAATGATTAATTGGTCTTTGTCTTAAAACCCGAAATTGAAAATCACTCAGATATTCACACCACAGCTTTTTTTCTGCTGGGGTCATATTTTTGCGAAGTTCTTTTGCTCTTTCTACAAGCTTTGGATTGTAAGGTAAATGGAAATTGCTACTGTTGAGGTTGTTCATCATAGTTTCTAGTGTTTATCCCTTTACACTCCTTGAAAAGGTGGGAAAAAGTTCTTAAAGTCCCCCTTTTTAAGGGGGATTTAGGGGGATCAAACCACATTCTCCACAGCATCTAGATGTGTGTACACGGTAGCGTCCCTTGTAGGTAAGAGATTGGGGGTTAAGTTTGAAAGAAAGAAGTTGCACAGTACGTTAATCAGTATCAAAGACTCATCCACGAGTATCAAAGACTCATCCACGAGTATCAAAGACTCGTCCACGAGTATCAAAGACTCGTCCACGAGTATCAAAGACTCGTTCGCGAGTATCAAAGACTCTCGCGCGAGTATCAAAGACTCGCTCACGAGTATCAAAGACTCATTACAGCAATTTTCATTTATTTAGAAAACACTCTCGCGTTCTTCTTTGCGTCTTTGCGCCTTTGCGTGAGATAAAAAATCTTTTGGTGCTGTAATTACGAATTACGAATTACTCATTACCCTATCAAGACTTGCACGCACACCTTCAGCGTGTGGTGACTTCAATCGCTGCAAAATCTCTAAAGCTGGTTGCAAATAGGATATCGCCTTAGTGTATTCACCCTGCTGTTCTGCCAAATGTCCTAACCACCACAGAGTCATTGCTTTGCCTCGGACATCACCAATGCGTTCAAATATTTCCAAAGACTGATTGAAAAGTGCGATCGCTTAATCCACTTCCCCTTTACTAGCATAGAGAATTCCCAATTGGTGTAACGTCGCCGCTTTGCCTTGGACATTACCAGTGCGTTCATCAATTTCAAGGACTTGATTGAGAAGTGCGATCGCTTTATCTACTTCCCCTTTACTAGCATAGAGAATTCCCAGTTTGTACAATGTTGGCGCTTTGTCTTGGACATTTCCAATGCGTTGTGTTATTTCCAAAGCCTGATTGTAGAGTGCGATCGCTTGATCCACTTCCCCTTTATTGGCGTAGATCATTCCCAGACAGTGCAGCGTCGCCGCTTTGCCTTGGACATCACCAATGCGTTCTTTTATTTCCAAAGACTGATTGTAGAGTGCGATCGCTTGATCCACTTCCCCTTTGTTGGCGTAGAGAATTCCCAGTTGGTGCAACGTCGCCGCTTTGACTTGGACATTACCAATGCGTTCAGTTATTTCCAAAGACTGATTGAAAAGTGCGATCGCTTCATCCACTTCCCCTTTGTTGGCATAGATACGTCCCAGATTGTTCAACGTCGCCGCTTTGCCTTGGACATTACCAATGCGTTCAGTTATTTCCAAAGACTGATTGAAAAGTGCGATCGCTTGATCGACTTCCCCTTTGTTGGCGTAAATATATCCCAGATTGTTCAACGTCGCCGCTTTGCCTTGGACATTACCAATGCGTTCAAATATTTCCAAAGACTGATTGTAGAGTGCGATCGCTTCATTCACTTCTCCTTTGTCGGCGTAGATAATTCCCAGTTGCTGCAACGTCGCCGCTTTGCCTTGGACATTACCAATGCGTTCTTCTATTTCCAAAGACTGATTTAAAAGTGTGATAGCTTCATCCACTTCCCCTTTGTTGGCGTAGATAATTCCCAGTTGGTGCAACGTCGCCGCTTTGCCTTGGACATCTCCAATGCGTTCTTCTATTTCCAAAGACTGATTGTAGAGTGCGATCGCTTCATCCACTTCCCCTTTGTTGGCTTTAAGCATACCTAATTGGAGATAAATCAATGCTTTGTCGGCTTCCTCTTCTAAAGGACAAAGGTTTAAAGCTTGTTGATAATGCTTTAGTGCCTTATCCACATCACCAAGTTGCCTTTCACAATAAGCTATTCTTGTGAGAACACGAAAGTCTTCAGTAACTTCTAGTGTTGATTGACAAAGCTGCACTCCTTCTCGATATCTATTCTGATACCACCACTTATAAACGACAGTCTCCGCTATTTTCGCGGCAATTCCTTCATCCTTCCCCAACAACCCCAACCGATGAATTTCTAACTTTTGTGCTTCCGTAGAACTTTCCGCCTCTTCCCGCCACAGACGATACAAAATTTGTGCAGCTTGTTTATACAACTCTTCACCCTTGGGGTTTTCGGGAAACTCTAGCAACGGTGACAAAATCCGGGGAACACGATACAACCTCTCTGTGTTGTTGGTGAGGGTAACTTCCAACAAACCCAAAATTTCAGCGCGTTGAATATGACTTTCCCAACTTGAGATATCCTCACAAATCGGGGAAATCGCAGCTTGAGGAACAGGTAACTCATACACCAACAACTTCCCCAGCATTTGACGCAAAGCTGGAGTTTGCTGCTTCAGCAATTCCTGTGCCAAAATATCCTCACGAAATTCCTTTTCCTTATCTGCCATCTTTTGCAGAATCATCTCAACTCCCCTCTCCGCTGACGGCGACATCGGGGAATTTTGCAAAATCTTATCTAACCATTCCAACAGCCGAGGATTTCCATCTGCTGCTTTTTTGGCACGTTCCGGCAAATCTGGCTGAAATTGCCAACTGCCATTAAACGAATCCAGACGATTATACTTTTTAATTAAATCTGCCCCACCCAAAGCCCCCAGAGGTTCGCGGTACAGACGATGATTCAGTTCCGACAATGTGAAATTGTAGCGACAGGTAATAATTACCTTGTGGGGAAGTTGGGAATTTTGCATCGCCTCCAGCAACGCCAGCAGTACATCCACAACTTGTGGTTGCAAGACATAAACCCCATTTGCTGGTTCCAAATTAGCCTCAAAGTCATCCAGCACAAAGGCAAAGCGCTGTTCTTTGGTATTCAGTCCTTCAGTGAAAAACTTGGTGAGGCGCTGCATCAAGGGTAACTTGCCATTGAGAATTTCATGCCCCCGTTCCGAGGTACATTGTTCAGCAAGGGTTTTGAGCAGTTTGTCCTCATCCAGTTGCCGAAAGTTCACCAGCCTGTGATAGCCAACCATCCTTTCCAGAAGTCGCGCCGTCACAGTACTCTTACCCACACCCCCCAGTCCGTGAATTAGTACCCCTAATGAAGTGCGAATTGCTTTGAGACAACGTTGCAAAGTCCGCCGTCTCCCAACAAACTCAGAGGGTTTCGCCACCCGCACCAGTTGGGTATCGGGATCTAAAAACTGTTGGTATGCAGGTTCCGGCGCTGAGGGTGGCACATCTCCCAACACTTCCACCAACGCACCGGGACATTCTCCCTGGACATATAACCGCAACAAATGCCAGTCACGCACATTCTGTTTAAACAACTGCTGGTAAGTGCTAGCGAGTGCTTCAGCTAATTGATATCCCGCCGCCAATTTGCCGTAGAGGTGCGCGGCGGCGGCTGTGGCTGTCCGATCTTCCACAGGTCGCCCCCAACTTAAAACCGCCCTAGCACCTTGGGCAATTAGCGCCTCAGCCATTGAAGGGACAGCGCCTTTATCTGGTGCTTGTCCAGTCCGACACCCAGATAAAAACACCAATTTGGGAAAGCGAAACCGGAAGACTTCCGCCAGTTCTGCGGCTGTGGTTTCGTGGCGTTCCCCGATTTCCGTCTCAGTGATAAAGTAAGGCGTGTAAGGTGCTTCATTTTTAATAGAGGCGTGTCCTGTGAGGTGAAACACATCAAAGTCATTAAGATAGCGACTCCACACCTTACCCAACTCGCTAACGCAACCGCTTTCTTCCACCCGCAAATCTACAGCAAAATCTCGCGTATCAGCCAGAATCTTCGCTTCTTCCTGTTCAAACTCTAACTTTGGTTCCACATCTTCCGGGTCGGTTGCCATAAACAATACTCGCAATTGTCGTGGTTCCACAGAAAACCCTTCGGTTTCTTTCTCAATCCAGCGCAGAGGTAACACCACTGGATTAACCCGCTTCACCAAAAAATCCTCACCATCATGCAGCACTTCCCAAGGTAGATGTGCCAATTGTTTCCCGGTATCAATAGCAATTACCAACCCTTCACCGCGACAGTTAGCAATTCCCCGACTCAACCAACGTCCATCCCCATCCAACCAAAAAAATAACTGCTTCCCCATTCCTGGTAAATTGGGCAGCAGTTTATAGTAATCGCGATCGCCCTGCTGGAGGAAATCAGCGATTTCTGCTAATTGCAGGCGACGTGATTCATAGTGATTTTTTTGAGGTAGCCAATACCTGAGTTCAACAGTTTCCTGCGTACTTTCCCGAAGTTGAATGCGGATAGTTTGCACTTATTTGCTGATAGATTTGAGGATTTCCGTGATTTCCTCTATGGTAGCTTCTTCGAGTAAAATCCTGTTTCCAGTATCAGGGTCAAGAATTATTACATCAAATTGCTTCCCAGGATGAGATTTATGCCATTCTTGATACCATTTGCGAATTTGTTCAGCTAAAGCCGCAGCACCGCCGACAATGCCGACAATAGTAGCAATGGCGGCGAGAGTTCCCTCTTTTTGCGTCGGAACTTCATAGCTTCCCGATATTCCAGGAATTTCTAGCAAAGCCTCGGCTGCTTTTGGTGCGCCTTCCCCTTCAATTCCAACTTGAATTTCTGCCATAGCTCATCTGCAAATTTATACAACATACTGTATATTCTGCGTTGAATTGAGGATAATATTCACGCAAAGACACAGAGACAATTGCCAAATTATTTACTTAGTGTTGTACCATTTGTCTAAAATAAGACAACACACCCAAACCTGGAAACCCAGATTAAATCTGACTTTCTTCATTTTTAACTTTTAATTTTTAATTTTTAATTGATATGTCTCTTGCTCCTTGGCGAGGTGCGATCGCTCATGCACTCCATCGCAACCGCAGCCTTGTTTATGCCCGCTACCTGCAACTAGCAACAGTGCAACCCAATGGCCGCCCCGCTAATCGTACCCTAGTCTTTCGCGGCTTCCTAGAAGATACAAACCAGCTAAGATTTATCACCGATACTCGTAGCGCCAAAGCCGACCAAATACAGCAACAACCTTGGGCAGAAATTTGTTGGTATTTCCCCAATACACGAGAACAATTCCGCATGGCTGGCGATTTGACCTTAATCAGCAGTGATGATTCTCATCAAGATTTACAGCCAGCCCGGATTGCAATGTGGCAAGAATTAAGTGATGCGGCGCGTTTACAGTTTGGTTGGCCCTATCCTGGTAAACCCAGAATCAAAGAAGCAGGAGCCTTTGAGCCATCACCACCCGATCCTATTGAGCCACTCCCTAATTTTTGTCTCCTGCTACTCGATCCGGTGCAAGTAGACCATTTAGAATTACGCGGCGAACCACAAAACCGATGGCTTTACCACCGTAATCACCAGCAAGAGTGGTCTAGCGAAGCAATTAATCCGTGATTTTGTAAAGAGTCAAAAGATTCACCCTACCCCTTCCAAGGTGCGTAAAAATTTTGCTAAATAGATTCCTCTTTAAGCTCTATACTCTGTGTCCTCTGCGCCTCTGTGGTTAGAAAAAATACTTTTAAACCACAGAGGCACAGAGAGCGCTGAGAAAAAATAAGAGATTTTACGAGTCACCTTGAAAGGGCTAAAGATTGACCCTTAACCGAATGGCACTAAGAAAAGCTGAAACCTCCTTGCTGGCAGGGTGTGGGAGGTGTGGGAGGACGGGGAAGAAGTCTTACTCCCCACACTCCCCACACTCAAAAAGCAAGTTATATCAGGGCTTTGCGATTAACAAGCGTGCCATTCGACCCTTAACCCTTGACTTTTAACTAAATGCCAGCACCATCTAGAAATTGCTGGATGGTCTTATCTTTGAGGTTGCACCAGCGAGTATCGTGGGTTGGCTCATCCTCTTTGGTAGCTAAACAACCCACTAAAACAGGAGTTTTTTCTGAAGAATTGGTGCGCTGAAGAGTTTGTATTTGTTCTTCCAACGCCTCGATCCGGTCTACTAAAGCACGAATTACTTGAGCTTCTGAATCTGGTAAGTTATTGTGTTCAAGAGGTGAAACCCGAACTCCAGAACGATACATGATGCGCCCAGGCACCCCTACCACAGTACAGTCTGAAGGTACATCTCTTAGAACAACAGATCCAGCGCCAATACGAACATTATTACCAATTTGGATATTGCCCAGTACCTTTGCTCCAGCCCCGACTACGACGTTTTCACCCACAGTTGGATGACGCTTACCACATTCTTTACCAGTACCCCCAAGGGTGACACCTTGATAAATTAGGGCATAGTCTCCCACGATCGCAGTTTCACCAATGACTACGCCCATACCGTGGTCAATAAACACACTTTTTCCAATTACTGCACCAGGGTGGATTTCAATTCCAGTCAAAAACCGAGCCAAGTGAGAAATCAGGCGGGGAAAAAAGGGAAGACCAAGAGCGTACAACCAGTGAGCCAGCCTATGGAATAGCAGGGCTTGCAAACCAGGGTAACAAAATAAAACTTCCAACCAGTTACGAGCAGCTGGGTCACGTTCAAATATGATACGAAAGTCAGCACGCAGTATAGATAGCACGAGATAGCACCCTCGGAAAGCACAACAAGCTACTCTCCCATATTATCGTCTCAGGTGTTACACATAAAAATTGGGAATGGGGAATGGGGAATTAGTTATCATTCCTCACTCCTAACTTCCCACTCCCGATTACTGCTGCTCCACTGCCAGAGTATAATCACGCTTGACCCCAGAATTAAATGTACCTACCCAAATCCGATAAGTACCTCTTTTCCAGTTGCGATCGCTAACGCTAGCATCTTTTCTTTTGCCAGTATCATCGCCGCAGCGAATCGTATTTTGATCTGGGCCTTGAATGAGTAAAGTTGTGTCGGTATTGTTGCTATCGACTTTGATTGTTAGCTGGGAAAAGTCATTTTCCAAAACCATAATGTGATCTGGATTAGGATCGGCAAAACCAATACAGGCTTTTTGGTCGCGATCGCGATTACTTATGGCAGACAATGAGTAAGAACCACCTGTAAACCCCTGCACTGTTCCTTGTGCTGGATTAGAGTTTGTTGACACAGTAAAAGTACCAAAATTCGCTGCTGTCTCTGCAATTACAGGTGTAGCTGTGATGGTGGCAAGTATAGCCAACAACCAGCCGCCGCTAAACTCAAGTCGGGGGCGACAAAATTTCATAGTAGCCCTCCAACAGGCTGTTAAATTAGTAATGATATATACATATTCTAATGAAAAAATTCCAGTGAAATTTCAGTTGGTTGTGCCACATTAAAATGTGCCACAATAAAGGGTTTTTAAAGCAAACAGCTAATTGCTAGGCTGCCTCTTGATATAAACAGCAGCTACAATTCCTCAACTTCTAATTTGGATGTGATTACCTCTGTTGGACGCAGGATCTTGCCTCCTAAAGAAAACTCTTAACGGACGATTTAAATAGCAAATAATACAGTAAATTCACGAAAATCTTACGGAACAGAAAAAGGCAGAAGATAAAATAATTTTTAACCTTCTGCACTTGAGCTTTTATGAAAATCTCATGAATTCTTGAGTTGGAAGAAAACGCCACCTTTGAGCGATCGCGTGTCAGTTCCATAACTGCTAACTGTGAGCGATCGCAGATTATCAAAAAACGGTTTCCCTAAAACTTCCGCTAGCTTGAGAATCGGTACTTGACGCTCTAACAAATTCTGGCTCTTTGTCCAGTCAAGATATATATAGCCTTGGTTTTGTAAGGGAATCGCAGCAATACTATCTTGAAAATTGGGATTGTCAATTAAGGAATTATCCTTGGTTGTGAGAATTTCATTTATCGTTTCTAAGTCAGAAGTGAAAATTTCGTAATTTCCTAAAGTTGTATGCAATCCCCGCACTTTTGTTTCAATACTGAAAGATGCTCCTTCTTTAGGATCACTTTTTTTAGCCGCCGTAGTTAACTCTGTCCAAGCGGAGACTTTTTGCTTATCTATAGTCAGGGGATTAATGCTGAGTCCATTGGATGATGCGATCGCATCCAAACGAGCAATACCTTGTTCTACACTCTCAGATTTTTCTACCACAAAAATCCAATGAGGGGTTGTTTGCTCTTTCTCAGGTAACAATGCGATCGCATATTCTCCCTGTACCCAACTGAAAATATCTTCTGGTAAGTTTATACCCCAGCGTTTTTGAACATCCACTAAAGGTTTGGCTAACCGAGAAACCACATCTTCCCCAGAACCATATATAGTAGCTGTTGCTTGTTTCCAGAGTTTGGCTAAATCGCTCTCGCCCAAATTACTCAAATTTGAGCCAGAAATTGCCAAACCTGCCGACGCTGGAACATACTGCAATGCCCCTACAGGTTTAGATAGTGGTGCAGATGGAGTGAGAATTTCTGATGAAGTCAAAAATGTAGTTTCTGCTAGCAATCCTTTGGGATTCAACGCCAGAGAAATAATTTCACTGTTATAAAGTTGTTCTGAAAGTTCTAAGCCTTGCCATTTTGCTACAACGGGAAGATTTAAGAACGCTACAGCTAAACCCCCTTTGGGCAGTTCTTTAGTAGCTTTTTGGTATTCGGGGGAGCTAGTCAAATTCAGATCGGGCGCTTGGACGTTATTAATCGCGTCTTTCAAGACTTTCGGATCGTTGGCAAACAATACAAAGCCTTCACCAACAACTGCACCTGCAAGCAAATCCTTCTCTGGTTGGGAATTGTCAGAAATCAGCTTTACGCCTTTATATTCTTCAACAGCTAAGGTTGCCCCAGATAAGGCTCGTTTGGAAAATAACAACTCGACAAACTCACGGCTTTTCTCCGGTTGCTTGGTTGCTAGTGCTAACAGATATCCTGGCTGCTGTCCGTTTTCTGGATCGCGATCAATATCTAAGGTGGTGATAGCTAATGTAATTTCATTCCCTAACCAGGGTTGAACGTCTTGTTTATAATCTATGCCACTTTTGGCTAATAAACTGGTTTTGAGTTTAGATAGTTCCTCTTCACGTTCTAACGCCTGCAACCGATCAGGATTCGTCAGCAATGAAACCATTGCTGGCGAGAGTTTCGATACGAATATGGCTGCACCAGGCTCAGAGGTAGAAGCAATGAGGTTAGCCGGACTTTTGGTGAAAAACCAGTAAAAGCCTGCGATCGCAATTAGCAATGCGATCGCACCTGCTACGATAAAACCGATAAATGAACGTTGACTATTCACATTAAACCTTTAAAAAAGACGGTTTACAGCCATTTAAGCAGAAAGCCTAGCAGAATTTATCAGCCTTCTTGAGAATCGATACTCATGCAAAGGCAGAGATTTTCTGTCACCATAAATAAGATTAGGACTGTTTATAGGGAATTCTTTTAGTCAACCCATGAACCAGATTAGTGTAAAAGAACTGGCACAACGTCTTTCCTCTGGTGATGGAAGTATACAGCTAGTAGATGTCCGAGAACCAGAAGAATTGGCGATCGCTAACATTGAGGGCTTTGTCAACCTACCCTTGAGTCAATTTGCTGAGTGGGGACATGAAATACCTACCCTCTTCAATCCTGAAGCTGAAACCCTTGTGCTATGCCACCACGGTATTCGCTCTGCCCAGATGTGTCAGTGGTTAATTGCTCAAGGTTTTACAAATGTGCAAAATATTTCGGGTGGTATTGATGCTTACTCCATCTTAGTAGACCATTCAATTCCCCAGTATTAGCTTGTGTTTAGGTGCATTACTCAGATGGAACTTAATTCCATCTGGCTTTTGCTATTGTGAAAATAGCACTAAATTAGTTCAGGGACTAGCCAGAAATGTTTGTAACTTTCTCCACTGGCTACACAGCTTACGCAACTTTTCGACCCTAATCTTAGCTGCAATAGCCGCAAAAATACGTATACAACAATACTTTTCTAAGTGTAGAATTATGCAAAAATAAGGCAGAAAAGAATCTTGTAAATTCAAACTCTTAGCTTTTGATGCAAAGCCTAGATTCTATTGAGAGCGCACTTTTCAAGAATAATGTACACGAACCTTAAAATTAATTATCACAATATAATTGTATAATTTGTTATCTTAATAAATTATTAATATTCCTTGTTTAAATCAAATCCAGAAATTTCTCCAGACTTTGATTAAAATTTGCCTCTAGCAAAACATATCCTATGGAAGTCCAGTTAACAAATCGGCAACAGCATATACTTTGGGCAACGGTACGTCACTACATTGCTACGGCAGAGCCTGTTGGTTCAAAGGCTTTGGGCGAAGAGTACGACCTGGGTGTAAGTTCAGCCACAATTCGCAATGTGATGGGCGTTTTAGAAAAATCTGGATTACTCTACCAACCACACGCTTCTGCTGGACGTGTACCTTCAGATTCAGGCTATCGCATTTATGTTGACCAGCTAATTACACCTTCTCTGCGTTCCCGCAGCGTGTCGCAGACAGACGCTACGCGGACAGAAACTTTAGGGCGAGAAATAGAGATGGCATTACAAAAGCATCTCCAGTGGGAAGATCGGAGTTTAGAAACCCTACTGCAAGGAGCCGCGCAAATTTTAGCAACCTTGAGTGGTTGCATTAGCTTGATAACTATGCCGCAAACTACAACAGCGCTATTGCGACATCTGCAATTAGTGCAAATTGAAGCTGGGCGGATCATGTTAATAGTTGTTACCGATGGTTATGAGACACATTCCAAGTTAATGGATTTGTCGCCAATACCAGAAGAGACACAACGAGATTCAGAGGTAGTTGATCGTGAGTTGCAGATTGTTTCTAACTTTTTGAATACCCACTTGCGGGGGCGAAGTCTGTTGGAATTAGCCAACCTCGACTGGAGTGAACTAGATCAGGAATTCCAACGCTACGGTGAATTCTTGAAAAATTCAGTTGCCGAATTGACTCGTCGCACTCTTGCGCCGACTGCGACACAAATTATGGTTCGGGGTGTGTCAGAAGTTTTGCGCCAGCCAGAATTTTCCCAGTTACAGCAGGTACAAACGATTATCCACCTGCTGGAAGAAGAACAAGACCAACTATGGCGATTAATATTTGAGGAACCAGAACCGGAGGATGCTGGTAAGTCAAGAGTAACGGTTCGCATTGGCGCAGAAAATCCCTTAGAACCGATACGCACCTGCACTTTGATTTCTTCCACCTATCGCCGAGGTTCAATACCAGTAGGAAGTGTGGGAGTTTTGGGGCCAACGCGCTTAGATTATGAAAGTGCGATCGCAGTTGTAGCATCTGCTGCTGATTACCTCTCAGAAGCCTTCAGTTATTTCAATCCTTAAGGTAAAGTTTAGGGATAAGCTGCTACGAGTCTAGACGAATGAATAGTGCGATCGCAGGTAGATAGCCCAATTTGTAGTGGCAAAATTAATAATTAATCCTACTTAAATATTTCATGGTTAGAAAAATTGCCTTTGGCTTCCTGTGGTTAGGATTCGTTATTTATGCTTTTTTCCTCGCACCTCCTGAGCAACCCGGTACATTCGATTTAATTAAAAACCTTTCGACTGGACAGTGGCAAGGCGTTAACCCGTTAGTAATAGCACTATTCAACCTCATGGGTATCTGGCCTCTCATCTACAGTGCAGTAGTATTTATTGATGGTAGAGGGCAAAAAATACCTGCTTGGCTATTTGCTGCTGCCTCTTTCGGAGTCGGGATATTTGCCCTGTTACCCTACTTAACCCTTAGAGAACCAAATAATCAGTTTGTTGGTAAAAAGAATATCTTACTAAAGCTGCTAGATTCTCGTGTGACTGGGATTGTGTTGACTGTAGCCACAGTTCTTCTAGTTGCCTACGGTTTAAAAGGAGGAGATTGGGGCAATTTTGTGCAAGAGTGGCAAACCAACCGCTTTATCAATGTAATGAGTTTAGATTTTTCCCTGCTTTGTCTCTTATTTCCTGCATTACTAGGGGATGATATGGCGCGTCGCAGTTGGAACAATCCACAGATATTCTGGTTAATAGCATTGATACCGCTATTCGGGCCATTGATTTATTTGTGTGTGCGTCCACCTTTACCAGAAGTGGGCGTAGAGGCAATACCCAGTCAGCAGCAAGCTGCAAATTAAAGCACTTTTTAATTCGTAATTAAGTAAGTTGGCACAATAAAATCAAACTATGTAAAGAAAAATGAACTAGCCTAAAACCCTTCTACCTATTGCCTTATCCCAACGACAATTATTTACGTCAACTTACTTAATATTTTAAGCAAGCTATTTTTCAATGAGTTAGGGATTTTCCACGCAGGGCGCGTAAATTCTCAGGACTTACGCAAGCAAATTTTGTCATTGCGACCGAAACGTATTGTGGGAAGCAATGCCAGAGTTTTAGGTGAATACGTCGCTATCGCTTGTAATGACGCAATTACGTGAATTTTGCGTTAGTCCTAATTCTAAGAGAAAGTTTTTTCTGAAAGTACTTTACAAAACGCAATAAATTCTTTAAGATGTGTAACAGGTAGTCAAACCTACCTAATTCATCCGCAAATAATCGCATTTATAAAACAATGACAACAACCTTACAACAGCGCTCAAGCGCCAACGTATGGGATCGATTCTGTGAGTGGATCACCAGCACCAACAACCGCATCTACATTGGCTGGTTCGGCGTAGTAATGATCCCCACCTTGCTAGCTGCCACCGCTTGCTTCGTAATTGCTTTCATCGCCGCACCTCCAGTAGACATTGATGGTATCCGTGAACCAGTAGCAGGTTCCTTGATCTACGGAAACAACATCATCTCTGGTGCAGTAGTACCTTCCTCCAACGCCATCGGCTTGCACTTCTACCCAATTTGGGAAGCAGCATCCTTAGATGAGTGGTTGTACAACGGTGGCCCTTACCAATTGGTAATTTTCCACTTCCTGATTGGCGTATTCTGCTACTTAGGTCGTGAATGGGAACTATCCTACCGCTTAGGTATGCGTCCTTGGATTGCGATCGCTTATTCTGCACCTGTTGCAGCAGCAACCGCAGTCTTCTTGGTATACCCCATCGGACAAGGTTCATTCTCTGACGGTATGCCTTTAGGTATCTCAGGAACATTCAACTTCATGATCGTGTTCCAAGCAGAACACAACATCTTGATGCACCCCTTCCACCAACTAGGTGTAGCTGGTGTATTCGGCGGAAGTTTGTTCTCTGCGATGCACGGTTCACTAGTAACTTCTTCCTTGGTTCGTGAAACAACTGAGACTGAATCACAAAACTACGGTTACAAATTCGGTCAAGAAGAAGAAACCTACAACATCGTTGCAGCTCACGGCTACTTCGGTCGTCTAATCTTCCAATACGCTTCTTTTAACAACAGCCGTTCACTGCACTTCTTCCTCGCAGCATGGCCTGTAATCGGAATCTGGTTCACCGCCTTGGGTGTAAGCACAATGGCGTTCAACTTGAACGGTTTCAACTTCAACCAATCAATCATTGACTCTGAAGGTCGTGTGATTGCAACTTGGGCTGATGTAATCAACCGCGCTAACCTTGGTATGGAAGTAATGCACGAGCGTAACGCTCACAACTTCCCTCTAGATTTGGCATCTGCTGAATCTGCTCCTGTTGCTCTTACTGCTCCTGCTATCAACGGTTAATTCTCAAGCATTAACTCAATTAGCTAAATAAGAAAGCGCTCTCCCACTTCGGGAGGGCGCTTTTTAGTTGTAAGCTGTTACGCAAATAAGATTGCACATCAACTGGTGAGGTTGTCCTTTGTCCTTGGTAAACACAAATGACAAATGACAAATGACGGTCTACACGGAAAATATTGCAATATGTAGGCGCGTTAGCTTAATTATGACAGCGCATTCTTACTTGATCGTCTGGTAGTGTAAAAACAACTCACTTCCAACTTGACGAGTTTCGACAAGTTCCAGATGAGGAGCAGCAGTGGAAATAAAACCCTCTCCCTCCACCGGGGTGGGAGCGTCCTTTCCTCCATAAATGACGGGCCAGATTGTCATCCACCAATCGTCAATTCGCCCAGCCTTTACTAGAGATGCTGTTAAATAGCCTCCTCCCAAAGCAACGACCTTGTGAATACCGCGCTCTGCCATCAAGCTGTAGGCTCGATTCCAGTCCAGGTCTGTATCTCCCAAATCAATTAATTCAGCCAGTTTTTGCAAACTTGTTGTATCGGAACTGCGCTCCAAACCAGCCCGTGTCGTAAATATCCATCGCTCAATGTCCTCGCTCAAAAAAGGGGAGTCCAGCGATAAGTCAAGGGAACCTGAGACAACACAAACAATAGGCTGGCGAGACTGACCCCGAGCCTCGCGCGCTGTTAATAATTCGGGATTGCGAATTGAAAAAATTACGTCTCCAGCCCGAATCGTTCCTGCTCCTACCAGGATTAGATCAGCAAGTGAGACTTCATACTCTACGTGTGCTTGATCGGCTGCATCAGGATTACCGCCTGCTTGAGGATCTACGGAGCTAATCTTTCCATCGACCGTCATGGCAATAACTACAGTTGTTTGGATGGCTGACATGATTACGTTCTGACAGTTCTTTATAATTTTATCTTTTTGAATTCTTTGCCATGAATCCCCAATGGAGTATAAAGGGGAAAATTAGTCACTGAGGCAATATGAAATTCTTAGAATGGCTGTGTCAGCGCTATCCGTCACCTCCTTATCTGGCAAGCGTTTTGACCTGGATATTTTTTTAACTGGAACTCCCTTATCCGAACCGTATTGCCTGCCACCTTTATTCTTGGACAGGTAAAATAATCTCAAATTCTGTTCCCTGTCCTAACTTAGAAAGGACGTTAATTTGTCCGCCATGAGTTGACATAATAGAGTAAGCTACGGTCAGTCCTAATCCCGTTCCTTTACCGACAGTTTTTGTTGTAAAGAAGGGGTCAAATACTCGTTTTTGCATTTCATCAGAAATTCCAGTTCCATTATCGGCAATGCAAATGCTCACACTCTTGGTTAGAGAATTGCTCAGTTCGGTACGAATTGTAATAGTAGGAGTTGTGATTTTTGCTTCATTTAAGGCATCAATAGCGTTATTCAAGACATTCATGATTACCTGATTGATTTGTTTGGCGTGACAACTCACTTTTGGAAGATCGGTATAGTTTTTGATGATGGCAATTTTGGTGAGTCGATGTTGCAGAATTAACAAAGTATTCTCAATTCCATCATGAATATTTACGGCTTTGATATCTGCTTCATCAAGGCGGACAAAATTCCGCAGAGATAAGACAATATTTTGAATGCGTTGACTACCCTGTTCTATTGAATCTATTAGATTTGGTAAGTCTTTGATTGTGTAATCTAAATCCTTTTCCTGGAAATAAGTTTGAATTTCAGTAGTAGGTTGTGGATATTGATGTTGATAGAGCCTAATACCAGTTAGCAAGTCCTGGAAATAATTTTTTAGATGGCTAATATTGCCGGAGATAAAGTTGACTGGGTTATTAATTTCATGGGCAATGCCAGCAACCATTTGCCCTAAACTCGACATTTTTTCAGCATGAATCAATTGGGCTTGGGTTTGTTGTAATTCCTGGAGAGTATGCGACAATTGCTGATTTTTGCTGTAGATTTCTTGGGTACGCTGCTCTACTTTTTGCTCTAGAGTATTGTAGAGTAGGGCATTTTCGAGGGAAATCGCCGCTTGAGTGGTTAATAATTGGAGTACATCTAGGCGATCGCCCACAAATGCACCCATTGTTAGCTGATTTTCTAAATACAAAATCCCCAGTAAGTGCCCCTGATTCCGAATTGGCATACACAGCGCACTTTTGGGTTGATGCTGGCGCATATATTCCCCAATCACACTAGGCAGATGGGTTTTGAGATCGTCAATTACAACTGTTTCTAGAGTGTTTTTTACATACTGGATCAGTTTGACTGGAACACTAGAATGATTATCCAAAGGTGCTGTTTGCAACATAGTACCTTCTAGGGTAGCGATCGCCCGCACTTGCCATGACCCATCTTGAAAGAGAATTAACGCACACCGATCGGCACCAGCATTTTCGAGAATAATCTGAGTTAGCGTCTGGATTAATTGATCTAAGTGAATTGCGGTAGAGATTGCTTGGGAGGCTTTAAAAACAGATCCAAAGTCCAGCACTGAATTGACACTGCTAGATGAACTTGATATCAGGGTTGAGGAATGATTAGAGGTACTGGATATGACAGTATTACATAGTGTTTCTTGCGAGTTGAATTTGAGGTTTTTCTGTTGCACAATCACTCGCAGAAGTTCTGGGTAACGTCGTTCTAAATTTTCTAGTTTGGCTTTTGCACCCCAACGGGCATAGGAGTAGTAAGCTTGTTCGATGTATGCTTGGGCAACTTTTTCTTTGCCCCAGTCAAGGTAGAATTTGGCAGCCAGTTCATTGCTAAGTGCTGCTTCTTGGATGTAGCCATTTTCTTTTGCTCCAGCAATGGCAAGGTCGTAAAATTCCATTGCTGCGGTTTTTTGTGCCAGTATCCGATACTTTTCTGCCTCCACCAACTGGAATCGATGCAGATGATTCATGGGTGCATAATTTGCCCACTGTTGCATCGTGTCCTGATTTTCTGCTACCTGCTGTAAAATTCTCTGTTGTTCTTCGGCTGGCGATGTCGGAAATAAAGCCAGTTGCAGCAGCGAATCATAAAAGTTCAATATTGGAAGATTCACCGTAGCATATCCTGAACCGGAATATTGTTTGGCTTTGGCAGCATATTCCACTGCCAAATCCAATGCTTGAAACAGATAAGAAAGCATCAATTTGTTGACAAAGAAATGCCACAAAGCAGCGCCATCATTACTTTGCTCATGTAAAGTCACCATTGACCTTTCATCGTAGGCTGCGCCAACTAATTCCCAAGGAGTAGTTTTTGACTCGATTAAATTCAAGACTACTTGGTAGTAAATATTGTTGTAATTGAGTGTGTGTTTTTGGTTAATTTTTTCTATTGCTGCCCCATAAATCGCTAATTCATCAGCTAATTTGGTTAATTCTTGACCAGCAATGTAAGCTTGCAAGCAATAAAGGTGGGCAGCGTAACTAGCATAAACCAAATCTCCACTATCTAACCCACTGGTATAAGCTTGTAGTAATGGCTGGAGCATTGCTGTTACAGGCTCTTTCCAATGGGCGACACAAAGATGAACGACTACGAGAACTCTTGCTTCGTGTTCCCGATCTTGAAACTTAGACAGCAGTTGCAAGGCTAACTTCCCAAATTCATAACCTCTTGAGATACTGCCTGGTTGACCGCAAAGCATGAGTCCATACCCTGAGTAAGCGAAGGTAGAAGCGGAAGTATTTCCGTATTTTACAGAAAGAGCAACTTTCTTCAGCACCACCAAACGATGAAGTTCAGGTTTTGCCATATAAGCAGGAGTTGTGACTTTAACTAAAACACGCAAGGCTGCACGTAATTCTGGATTCTGCATTTCTGGCAAATCAACCAATTCAGCAACTGTTTTGCCACTTAAGCTAGCTTCAGTTTCTTGCAAAGCCAGAACAAAATCTGATGCTGTTGGTTCTTGGGGGAACTCAATGCCCAGCAACTGCAAAAATTGCATAGCTGTATCGATAGCTACTAAAAATTTTCCCTGTGCTATGTAAGCTTCAATTTTTACCTCATAAGCTTTAGCTGTATCAGCGATCGCTTTTGCGTGTTGTAAAATTTCCTGGGCGAAATCTTCCATTGCGTCAATTTCGCCACAGAGAAAACTGGTTTCGGTGGCTTCGCTATACAAGCTTAAGGTCAGATTGTAGTCAGATTCCCAAGGGTTAAATGGTAGTAACTGGATACCTATTTTCAGATAAGCAATTGCTGAACTGTATGCAGTTGAGGCTTTTGCTTTTTTCCCAGCCATGAGATTTAACTGTGCGAGTTCATGGCGTTCTGTAGGTTGATGGAAATGTTCAAGCCCAATATTTAGCTGATTAGCGATCGCAAAAATCTGATTTTCTAGTTCAGCTTCCGGGGTATTTTGCCACAACAGGCGACCGATTTTAACATGGGTTGTCTGTTTATGATCTTCAGGAATCAGTGAGTAAGCGGCTTGTTGGACACGATCGTGCAGAAATTTATATGTTACAGAATGAGCGATTTCTTGATTAGTTGCTTGATTTTCGTGCCCTGCATAAAACTTATAAACTTCGCTAGTTGGCAAAATCAAGCCGAACTCTAATGCTTCCCATAATGCGGCGGCGGTTTCGGTTGGAGATTGTTGATAAACAATTGCCAATATGTGCAAATCAAATTGATTACCAATACAAGCCGCCAGTTTCAAAACTTCCTGAGTTGCTGGTGTTAGTTTCTGCAATCGTTGCGTCATAAACTCCAACACATCATCTGTTAGCGCTAGTTGCTTAACTTGGGCAATATCACACTGCCAATGCCCAATTTGAGAATTAAATTGAATGTAATTATCCTTATGCAGTGCCTTCAGAAACTGAGTGGTGAAAAAGGGATTTCCTTTAGTTTTTTGATACACCAATTGCATCAATGGTTGTGCTACTTCCGGTTGACAATTGAGGGTATCTGCTAGCAATTGATTCACACTTACTTGCCCCAGTGGACTGAGTGTGATTTTGTTAATTTTAGCTCCAGCATTGCCTATCTCATCTAATCTCAACATTAGGGGATGTGCGGGGAAGACCTCATTATCTCGGTATGCCCCAAGCAGTAACAAGTAGCCCTTCTGGGATTCATCCATCAGCAACTGCATCAGCTTTAGTGATGCTGAATCTGCCCATTGCAAGTCATCTAAAAACATCACTAAGGGATGTTCTTGAGTGGTAAAAACTTGAATAAATTTCACAAACAGCAGATTGAAGCGGTTTTGAGCCGCCATCCCAGATAGTTCTGTAGCTAAAGGTTGATAACCAATAATTCGTTTTAGTTCTGGGATGACCTCAATAATAACTTGAGCATTTTCACCCAAAGCTGTGATAATTTTATCCTGCCACTGTTGTAAATGGGTATCGGTTTCACTCAATAATTGCCCCATTAAATCCCGGAAGGCTTGCACAAAGGCACTTAAGGGAATATTGCGATTAAATTGGTCATATTTGCCTTTGATAAAATAACCACGTTTCCCAACAATCGGTTTATGAACTTCGTTGACAACCGCAGTTTTCCCAATTCCAGAGAAGCCTGCTACTAGCATCATTTCGGTTGTCCCTTTACTGACGCGCTCAAATGCGTTGAGTAGGGTTTCTATTTCTGCTTCTCTGCCATAGAGTTTATCGGGGATAATAAAGCGATCGCACACATCCCGTTGGGCAATTGGAAAAGTCTCAATTTTGCCTGTTTCTTTCAATTGAACCAAGCACTTTTCTAAATCATACTTCAGTCCCAATGCACTCTGATAGCGTTCTTCTGCATTTTTCGCCATCAATTTTTTGATAATTTCTGCTAGTACAGATGGAATTTTTGGATTTATCTGATGCAAGAAAGGCGGTACTTTCGCAATATGACAATGTACTAATTCCATCGCATCTTCTGATTGAAATGGTAATTCCCCTGTCAGTAATTCGTAAAAAGTTACACCCAAAGAATAAAAATCTGTGCGATAATCAATTCCCCGATTCATTCGTCCAGTTTGTTCTGGGGAAATATAAGCAAGTGTTCCTTCTAATACGTTGGGACTGATTAAAGTTTGAGTTTCTCTTGGCAGTAAAGATGCAATACTAAAATCGATTAATTTAACTTGTTTTGTTTCTGGATTAATCAGAATATTGGCAGGTTTAATATCTTTATGAATAATGCGATTGCGAATTAGAATATCTAAAGTCTCACACAGAGATATAGCCAGGGGCAAAAATTCCCTAAGTGAATGTTGCTTTGCGCCCATCTCCGTTTTCAGAGAAATTCCCCCAAAGTCTTCCATTACGAGCGCATAACCATTCTGGTAGGGTTCCAGGCTGTAAGTTTGGACGATCGAGGGTGAGTTGAGATTTTTAGCGATCGTGTATTGATTGCGAAACTGTACTAGTTCGCTGAAGCTGGGATAAGGATTTTTCAGCAGCTTGATGACTACAGGCTGTTGGTCACTCTCTCGAACTGCTCGATAAACTAGGGTTCTAGAACCGTTGTAGAGTTCTTCGCTGACTTGATAGCTGGGAATGGTAACTACACTGCTAATCATAATTCTTTTGAATTTTTAAGACCTTAGCATTTAGTGTTCCCAGATCCGCCCCATCAGTCAGAGATTGAGGTAAAGGGATTTTTTGGCTTTGACTACTCCCAAATCTTGATTCTTGCAGCGAATATTTAATCCTTTTTGTAGCAGATAGCGATCGCTATCTGTTCCCGATTTTCTGATCCTATCCATTCCCCCAAACCCAACAAGTATAGGACTAGCCCTTTCAAGGTGACTGGTAAAATCTCTTTTTTTCTCTCTCTGCGCTCTTTGTGCCTCTGCGGTTTAAAAGTAATTTTTCTAACCACAGAGGCACAGAGAACACAGAGTAAAAAGATTAAAGAGGAATATTTTTACCTACTTTGAAAGGGCTAGTCCTAAAGTATTGGCTACTAAGTTGAATTTTAAAATACCTTGCGTTCAGCCAAATGGGATAGAACATCTTGGTATGAGAACCAAACTTGCCGCAACTGCTTGCGGGCGAACAATTTCAACTGATCGCCAGCAGAGGCTGAACCTGGTTGAGTTGCATTACCATAACTGGTAAGCGCCATCGCTTTTACAGGTTGAGAAAATTCAATCGCAGCAACATAAGAATCACCAGAAACAGATTTGAAGCGCCCGTCTGATAGTGGAACAAAATTGAGAACGCGGAAAATACCAAGTCCGCCATCGCCACCATTTGCAGGCAAATCGACATCACCAGACTGTAACCGGAAAACATCTCCCCATGCTACATCTAGGTTTCCATAGGTTTTTTCCACCTTAGCTGCAACAGTTAAGAGTGTTGTGACTGCACTTTGAGGATTAGCCAAGCCATCAGGTGTAGTCAGTGGAGAGTCTTCACTCCAGGGTTTGCTAAATACACTATCGAAGTCTATCGCATCTACCCAAGCAGCGAATAGTACTGCACCTCGGCTATCTGCATTGGTTTGTCGATCCCAAGCTGATAGTACATCAGCAGATCGACGAGCTAATTCGCTTCCGTACTTCCGGGCGGCTGGAATCAAGTCATCCAAAAGGCGATCTGCTAGTTCCATACGTGTTGAATGTTTATAGGAAACCATCTCATCAAAAGAGATTTTGTCATCCTCTGCTAACATCTGCACAGTACGTTGCGATCTAAACTCCATTGGCCCGCGTGGTGCCATATAAGCCGGATAATTATCTGGATTGAGAACCTGGGGAAAGGTTGTTGTCCAAGGTGGGTCATTTGTATTTTGTAACCAGCCGCTTTTTGGATCAATTACGCGCGGTAGATCCTGATATGGATGAGTTTTTGACCATAAGGTTTTAGATGTATCACCAGGTATTAAACCTTGCCAATATTCAAAATTACCTTGTTGACGAATTGGTACTTGACCGTTAAAGAGGTGCATAATATGCCCTTCTCTGTCTGCATACATCACTGTAAACATCGGTAGTTGTAATCGTTGCAGGACAGCTTGAAACTGGGTGAGGTTTTGGGAACGTGCCATATCCCACCACTGCTGTAGTACACCTGGTTGGTCAAGACCCACAACACGCAGTGCCACAGCTTTACCATCTTTTCGTGATATGACTGGCCCGTGGATAGAACTTTCCACTACAAGTTTTTGTGAGCGCAGAGTACCGTCTTTTTGCTTCACTTTTAAAGATAGGGTTTTTGTCTTAAAGGCTCGGACTTGACCATCGAAGCGATAACCACGATCGGCTAGTTTTAGTTCGTAGTTATCCCAGCCATCATAGGTGTTTACTGTATGAGTCCAACCCAAATTATCATTAAAGGCGATCGCTAAAACGGGAATTCCTACCAGTGTTGCCCCGTAAGCATTAATTCCTGGTGCAGTAATATGTGCTTCATACCACAGAAATAAATCTGACCAAGGTAGATGTGGGTTAGCCAGAAGCATAGCATGACCATTTTCAGAATGTGATGGTGCGATCGCCCAACCATTAGATCCTGGTTTTGACTGCTGTTTACTCACACCTGCAACTTCTTCTGGATTGGCAATAAAAGTGAAATTCAGTACCCGCATCTGGTGAGCCAGCACATCCTCGCCTTTAACTGGCAAGACAACCTCAACTTCATCAGCAATCAAATCCTTGTGTTTCTCAGCATAAGCGTTAATTCCACTGGCAAAAGCATCAAGATAACGGCGAAACTTAGGACTTTGGGCCAAATACCAAGAATGCGATCGTTCTGGTACTCCCATAGTTTGTACCCAACGATCTGATTCTAGATACTTTTCTCCCCAATATTCGGCAGCCCTTCCCCGTGCTTGACCGTAGAGATGCAAAAGCAGGTTGCCATGACTCTGCATCTGCGCCCAACCGAAAGCTTGAAAGGCACTTTGGTTATCCTTGCCATAAATATGCGGTACACCATAAGTATCCCAAAGTATTTCAGTTGTTTTTGGTGAAGAACTAAGGCTTTGGTTTCCTACTACTAAAACAAAGATGAGCGCGAATAAAAAGGGTAAAACTCTCAAGATATAGTGTTTATTGCCATACGGCTTTAAACCTATAAAACCAAGCAACTTTATTTTGCTAATAAACATTAGAGTGAATGAATGGGGACTGGTGAATAATCCCTAATAATTGAGACTGTCGATTTTTCTAGATAGGCTCAAAAAGAGGTAATAGCTTTTAGCTACTCCAAATAATGCCTAAGTCTAATTAGCAGATTCTTCCATTTTGTTCTTGAGGCTTAGAGGTCTCATATCTGTCCATACTTCCTTAATATATTCAAGGCATTCTTGCTTGAGACCAGTTTTGCCCACATCTCTCCAGCCAAGGGGGTTTTCTCGGTTGGCAAACCAGATTGAATATTGTTCTTCATGATTTACTACAACTTTGTAAATTGTGATGTCTTCCGTTTCCTTTTGATACATCTTTATTACCTGATAATTGATTATTTAGATTTTCTTACAATTTGAAAATGTATATTTTTAAAGTAAAGCATTCTTGTCTAAAAAATATACCTTTTAATCCAATATTTTCTCAACGATAACTTGATGAGCTTGATGAACTATATTGACTTTTTTATAAAATACTTTCAAAAAAGCATATATGCCAATTTTTGTGTCTTGTTCGGTATTGACGCTATCATTGAATTGAAAATCATAGTCATCAAAAATAATGATGCCTCCAACCTTGACAAGTCCCCAACCCAAAATAGCATCAGTGAGGACATCAGCCGCTAAATGTGAACCATCAACATAAAGGATATCGTAATTATTTAAAGGGAGCGATCGCATTACATCTTGCGAGTTACCAATAATTTTCGTTACCTTCTCTAAAGCGTTGGTTTGAGAAATATTGAAATCAAATCTTTCCTCAACAGATTGAATATAACTGTCGTCATATTCAAATTTGTGTTCAACGCTTCCCTCAAAGGTATCTATGCACGTGATCCTTGATGATTCATGAGTGAGAATGTTATCTAAAAGCCAACAAGCAGACATACCTTCCCAACTACCGATTTCTAGAACATTAATTTCAGGCTGATTAGCTAAGTGTATTAAATACTGTTCCCAGGTTGGAAGATTTTCAATAAACCAATCAGTTGTAAACTTATATCCTTTGACTTTTTTCCATGCTTCACCTCGTGCGATGGCAGCATAACCGTGCATTTTTTGAGCAAATTCCAAGTCAGAAACAGCTTCGCGTTTTGTAGCTTCTGCCGTTAGTAACTCAACAATTTCTAATGTCCAAGCGTTAATTTTACCTATATCATCTGCTTGCTCTATCAGCGATAACCAAGTAGCCTTAGCCTCTGATTCTTCTCCTTGAAGTAGTAGCGCCAAGCATATATGCCAATAATTAGACATCAGGCTAGGATCAGTTTCAATGCCTCGCTTATAAAAAGCGATCGCTTCACTATAATTATTTTGATCTACATCGTAAGAGTTGATTCCTTCTAAGTAGTAACTCATTTTTTTATTCCGTATTAACTCAATTTATTTATTAAATATGTTTATCTTCTAACATTTCTAAGATAAACTGCGTCGCCATCCCAGATTTTTCTATATCCTGAAATTTTTCTCCCCATATTTTTAATCTCTGTTTTAATAACAAATCATTTTCTATCGTCTCAATTAAATCGACAATAAGATTAGTAGATGTATTATTGACATCAGCAACTACACCTAAACCATGATATTCAATTCTTTCTGCATTGTCTGGTTGGTCAGCCCATACAGGAAACACAATCATTGGTACTCCGCAAAATATGCATTCTTTAATAGTGTTTATTCCTCCAGCTATAATTGCTATAGATGCTTTCTTAAGAAGTCCTAATTGTGGTGCTTTGTTAACAACTATTATATTTTCAGGTATATACTCGAAGTCTTCAACACTAATATAATCGCTTATTGATAAGACCAATTGGTATTCATTTTTAAGCGATACAGCATCAATCACATTTTGAAATAATTGTTTAATTCTATTTATACCTAAAGTAGAAAAAGTGTTCACTGTAGTTCCTAAAGAACAATAAATAAGAGATTTATTTTTATCCAAATTTGACCAGACAAAAGAGGGCTCTTCTCTTTGTAAGTCTATTGAAGCTTCAGCATAATAGCATTTTTCTCTTAAAATATTAGGTAAATCTAATTCTTTTGGGCATAAAACCAGATGTGTTAACTTTAAAGGTATTGCTTGAGATAAATCTAATAAATCAAGAGGGATTTTCCTGTTAATTGCAAATTTTGTGATCATATCTTCCTCAGAAAAATCTGTTTTACTCAACAAAGCAATTATTTTTTTAGTTGCTTTAAGTAGTTTTTGATAGATATATTTGTTTTTTAAATTAAACAATTTAGCAATAAAATTATTGTCAAAACTTGTAACTATATCCTTTTCAAGGAGATTTGATAATGGTAAAGAGGTAAACATATCTGTAAAATAAATACTCTTGACTTGGCATTCATAGGCTATCATCCCTATGAAAGTAGAATATAGTTCTTCGTATGTACTTATTACCAGCAACTTAGGGTTAAATGTTTTTAAAAGAGTGTGTATTTCTCGATTTTCTCCTTTTATTAAGGAATTAATTAAAGAGTTTAAAGATTTTTTATATCTTAATTGATTTAGTAATCCTTGAAGCTTATTGGAATTGTTAATTTCTAGCTGTTGAATAAATCCTTTGGGAAACCATTTTTCTAGAATTGGCAAAAATTTAAATCCGTAGCTACAAACTTTTTCCTCATAATCTGGCAACCCTAAATATAAAACTTCATGTCCAAGTAAACTTAGTTTTTTTGCTAGTTTCAAAGTACTATTTAATTCCCCTTGATAATTAAAAATACAAAATGCTATGGTTGCCATACGTTAAACACCACCAAACAGTTAACTTACCTATTTAAAGCTCAACAATTAAAAAATTAGTTCTTAGCTATTTTTGTCTTTTAATGCCACAGCCTAATATTAGATAAAGCCTCCTTCTCTCAAATTACTGATGCTATCCTTAACAACTTGAATAATGTAGTTAATATCTTCATCTGTATGGGCTGTTGATAAATAACCACTTACACCTAATAAGTGAACTCCTCTGTCGAGAAGATGATATTTCAATAAGCTCATTGCTACTGAAGCAGTAGAATTTCCTCCAGAAATCTCTAAAGATGCAGAACCAAATAGTGAGCCAAAATTTGCCATCTGTAGTGGAATTCCATCGGCTGCAAAATAATTATTCAAAGCCTTAACAAATTGTGTTGTCCGTTCATTCAAATTTTGTTGTAGAGAAGACCCAGAATTCTGCATATAATTTAACACAGCTTTTGCAGCAGCTAATGCTAACGGATGCTTACAAAAAGTACCTGCAAAAAAAGTCTTTTTCACCAGAGGGTAAGAAGCATCGCCGTAACTCCACATTCCCCCATCAATTGCATCCATATAAATATTTTTACCGGCAATTACCCCTATTGGTATCCCACCACCAACAATTTTTCCATAAGTGGCTATGTCTGCTTGTACATCAAAATAAGCTTGTGCGCCACCAGGATGAATCCGAAACCCTGTTACCATTTCATCAAAAATTAAGGCAATTCCAGATTCTTGTGTTAATTTCCTTAATTTCTGGAGAAATTCTTTTGGTTGTAAAGCCGGTCTAGAAGTTTGCACAGGAACTACCAAAACTGCTGCTAATTCTTGCTTATATGCTTTAATAACTTCTAATGATTGAGGATTGCCATAATCTAAAATCAAAACATCACTCACAAAGTTTTGTAATACTCCAGGCGCTAAGGGTATAGCATATTGATTATCTTCTGCCTTATTTGCGTTAACTAAAGTGCCATCAAAATGACCATGATAAGAACCTGAAAATATAACGATTTTCTTGCGTTCTGTAACCGCTCTGGCGATACGGATAGCAGTCATTACTGCTTCTGTACCAGTATTACTAAAACAAACCCGCTCCATTCCTGTAAGTTGAGAAATTAACTCAGCTACCTCACCAACAATTTCTGATTGGGGGCCAATTTGAATTCCTTGATCAAGTTGTGCGATTAAAGCCTCTTTAATAAATGAGGGATTATGACCAAAGAGATTTATGCCCAACCCCATCATTACATCTACATATTCATTACCATCTACATCCCAGATTTTGGAACCCATAGAGCGATTAGCAACAATGGGATAATACATTTCTTTGAATAGTAAATTGAACTCTCCTAAGTTTTTATCGTCAGAGAGAACTGGGCGATAAGATTGGGAAAGATGTTTAGATGTTTTGGTGCGATCGCTATAGCTATTGATAAAATGTTGTAAATACTTTTGCTGCTGATTTGTCAGCCCTGCTTTGGCTAATAATTCGGCTAAAATATCAGATTTTTGATGTAATGTAACTGGTTGTATATTCATGTAATTTTCTCTTCAAATTTAGTAAGTTTACAGAACTAAGTATTAAATCTATAATCGCTTGTGGCAAAGAAAATAAGTACTACCAGGAGTTTGAAGTATTTCTAAATCACAACAAGCATCATAAATGCTAATTTCGCTAAATCCAGCAGTTTCTAAAGCCGATATAATTTCTTCTTTGGTATAACAGCTTTCGGAAATAACTTTATCTAAACGCTGCCAAGTTTGTTCTACTAATGAAAATACAGTTAGATAAATTTGACCTAATTTTGATTCGGAATTATAAATATTTTTTGTAGACCAGGCATAATCATCTTTTACATCACCAGCAACTTTGCCGTTCCAATTCGAGCTATATTCTTCTTCTGAAAAGAAATGGCACAAGAATATCCCGTTATTAGTTAGTGCATTATAAACATTATTAAATACATCCTCCAATTCTTCAAGTTTCATCACATAGTTTAGAGAACCAGTAGTTGAAACCACTACATCAAAGGTAGCTGGTAGGTCGAAAAATCGAGCATCCCCAAGGATTAGTTTCGCTTCTGGCGCATTCTCACGAGCATAATCTAACATCTGCTCAGAGCCATCAATTCCTGTGATTTTATAACCATGTTTGAGTAATTGTTGTGCTAAATGTCCAGTACCACAACAAAGGTCTAGAATATGCGCTCCCTTAGTTAAATCGGGTAGTAACAATTTTTCTAAAACTGGTAATGTTTCCTGAAAAATTCCTGATGCCCAATCTTCGTTATATATGCGAGCAAGAACATCATAGTCATCGTAACGAGTTGTTGAAATCATAAAATGTCACTCCTGAAACTATTGCAAAAATCTTAATTATTCATCAGTTACAAACTTTGTTATCCAAAAACCCCTGCTTAATCAGATAGGAAAAATAAACGCTGAGTAATTGATTGTCTATTGGAGGACAACTAATCGAACTACCTACCAATCCATTGATGACATTTTGATTATCAAGCTGTAAAAATTCTGAGTTTAAATCTTCTTCTTCAGTTTGTCTTGCTGGAAAAAATGGTACTAATGAATATAAAGAATGTTCAAAGGAATTTTGAGTCACATTGAGTAATTTCTCTCGCCATTGCTCATAAGAATTTTGTTCAATTGCATAACCCAATGAGCGAATATGGTCGATAAGTGTATTTGAGTGGAGAGTTTGAGGATGCACTAAGTGAAAAGTTTTCCCTAAAGATTCTTTCTGTTTTGATAAATTAACTATTGCTTTGCTGACATAATCTACAGGAACTATATTCTCTCGAATGTCTATATCTGGCGCACTTCCCAATTGCACACAACCTATTATCAGTTTGTACAGAAAATCATTACTATTAAAGACCCCAGTTTTGCTATGTCCAGATATACGTGATGGTCTGTAAATAGAGATAGGAATTCCCCTTTCAATCGCCGTTTGTACTAACTTTTCAGCTACCCATTTAGTTTGACAATATCCATTACTAGGAAATTCGTTTTCATTTAGGCTATCTTGTTCTCGGACTAATTTTGCTCCAGATTCAGTTTTGGAAGATACAACACCAGAGCTAGAAATAAAATGTACTGGTTTAGTTTTTATTTGACTAGCTAATCTCAAAATTTCTTGTGTGCCCAGTAAGTTTGTAGGTTTGAGAATAGAGTAGGGATAAATATGATGTACCCAAGCACCATTATGGTAGATAACATCAATAGTACTTGCCAATTGTTGGAAATTTTCAGTTTTTAAACCCAAAAGTGGCTTTGATAAATCCCCAAGAATAGGAATTATTCTGGAACTCCAAATTTCGTTCCAAAGTCCATAAGATTTCAGAGCAGTTTGCAGTTTTTTATGGACATCCTCAATATTTTTATAACGAACTAAGCAATAAATATCTGCTTGGGTTTGTTGGAGAAGTTCAGCTAGTAAGAATAATCCTAAAAAGCCCGTTGCTCCAGTCAATAAAATAGCACTAGGTTCAGGAATAAACTTAACGGCATTTTCAGGAACAATTGTTGGATCTAAAATGACTTCAGCTTTGAGATCCAAAAGTGGGTAATCAATTTCTGTTTGACAAACTCGATCAATATTTTCTGCTAAACCCGCTACGGTCGGTTTCTCTAACAAACTGCGTAAAGATATATCCAAGTTAAAAGCTTCTTTAACTTTGGCAAGTAATTGAGTTGTTAATAAAGAATGTCCACCCAATTCAAAGAAGTTATCGTAAATACTAACTTTCTCAATTTTTAAGACTTCAGCCCAGATTTGAGTTAGCATTTCTTCTACAGAGGTGCGAGGAGAAACAAAATCTCCTATCAAATCTGATCTAACTTCCTCTGGTGCGGGTAGTGCCTTTCTATCAACTTTACCATTGGCATTTAGAGGTAATTTTTTTAGCAGCACTACAGCCGATGGTATCATGAATTCTGGTAATTTATCTTTTAAAAAGCTGCGTAGTTCATTAACTTTAAGGGCTGATTTTGGCTGAGGAACTACATAAGCAACTAATCGTTTTCCTGGTACATCTTCACGAGCAATAACTACTGTTTCTTGCACTCCAGAATACTTATTCAGTGCTGTCTCAATCTCACCTAACTCAATTCGGAAGCCACGAATTTTTACTTGGTTATCAATCCGCCCCAAAAACTCAATATTGCCATCAGGGAGATATTTTGCTAAATCGCCAGTTTTATATAAACGCACTCCCGGTTTTTTACTAAAGGGATGGGGAATAAATTTCTCAGATGTAATTGCAGATTGATTTAAATAACCTCTAGCCAAACCTTCACCGCTAATATAAATTTCGCCATGAATACCAATAGGAACTGGATGTAAATGAGAGTTCAGTATATATATTTGTGTATTGGGTATGGGAGAACCAATAGATATTTGCCTTCCTGTTTCTGCGGTATGACAATAATATGCGCTACTCCAAACGGTTGCTTCTGTCGGGCCGTACTCGTTAAATAAAGATACTTCCGGCTGAAACTGAGAATGATGTTGTACCAATTCTGGTAGACAAGATTCACCTGCAACGATGACAGCACGAAGAGAATTTAAATTTTCTGGTTTTGCTTGTTGCAAAATTAAAGCATATAGAGAAGGAAGGCTTAATAAATGGGAAACACTATTTTGGGAAATTAATTCTATAAGTTTAGATACTTCTCGTTGTACACCTTCTTCTGGTAAGTGTAGAGTTCCGCCACAACAAAGTGTCCAGAAAATACCTGCAACAGAGCTATCAAAAGCAAAGGATGAGAGTAGCAAAAAGTTGCTCACAGCTTGTTGATAGTAGGCAATACGTGCAGTTGTTGAATGAACTAAGTTACGATGTGCGATCGCAACTCCTTTCGGTTTTCCAGTAGAGCCAGAAGTATAAATTATATAAGCTAAGTTTTCAGTAGATATAGTTATCAGGGGGTTTTTCTGACTCTGTTGTGCGATTGCTTCCCATTCTGTATCTAAGCAAATTTTCTGTGTATCGTGCTTAGGTAAGCCTTGCAGTAAATGCTGCTGTGTCAATAATACAGATACCTGAGTATCTTCTAGCATGAAGCTTAAGCGCTCTTGGGGATAGTGCGGATCGAGGGGAACATAAGCACCACCAGCTTTAAGAATGCCTAAAATACCTACAAGCATTTCTAAGGAACGCTCTACACAAATTCCCACTAATACTTCTCCACTTACCCCCAAATGTTTTAGATAATGAGCTAATTGATTTGCACGCGCATTAAGTTCAGCATAAGTTAGTTCCTGATTCTTAAATACCACAGCAATATTGTTGGGAGTGCGTTCTACCTGCTCTGTAAATAACTCGTGAATGCACTTGTTTTGTGGGTAATCCGCCTGAGTTTGGTTGAACTCGAAGAGAAGTTGATTGAGTGTGCGATCGCTTAAAATTTCTAATTCACCAATTGCAGCTTCTGGATGATGTACTGCACTTTCTAGTAGCTTGTGAAATTGCTCTGCTAACCCTGCAATATCCTGTGGAGAAAATAAATTACAGTCATAATGAAATTCTGTACTTAAAAAATCCTTTTCGCGTCTACAAGAAAGCTTAATTTTGAAACGCTCAGTACAGCTATCAAGCTTGAAAATAGAAAATAATATATTACCTGCATAATGCCTTGGATCTTCTTCTGTAAAATCAAAAATTACAGGAGAAAAAGGCAAAGTATCTGGCATTTGTTCCCAAGTAAAAGACTCCTGCCATTTGTTGATAGCTTCTACAGACTCATGAACTTGCTGCAAAACTTGACTAAATTTGAAACTATCTTCTAAATGACAATGAACTGGTAAATATTTAGCAAATAGTCCTAATGCTTCTTGAAGTTCCTCATATTTTCTGCCATTAAATTCCCTAGCGACGATCATCTCGGATTGTCCACTTAGTCGCTGGAGTAAAATCAACCAGATGGTTAGATAAAAGGTAGAAGCAGAAGTATTATGCTTCTGAGCTAATGTTTCGATATTAGCTACCAGTTCCGGGGTAATGATTGAATTTACTAATTTGGGTTGAAATATTTGTTTTTCAGAGAGATGCTTTTCAAAAGGAAGCTGGAAAGTGTCAATAGTAGAGAAGTCTTGCTGTTGCCAATATTCTCTCCCTATTTTCGTTTCTTCGGCTTCTAATATTTGATTTTGCCATTCTGAAAAATCTGCATACTGGAGTGGTTCTTTAGATAAGTTTTCATCGAATTTTCCTAAGTAAGAAGTAGCGAGTTCTCTTACTAGATAATTAAAGGTTGCTCTGTCTGCACAGAGAGCAGGTAAACTAATAAGCAATAAATGCTGTTCTGTTGAAATACTTACTAAAGATGTATGTAAAATCGAACCTTGTTCAAACTGAAAAGTTTGTTGTTTGATTTCCTGAAAAATTAACTCAATCTTCGCCTCTTGTTCTTGAGGGGTCAAATTAGTAATATCAAATTTTTTCTCTAAAATAACTTTGCTATCTGTAATTACCTGTACTGGAATAGTCATTCCAGGTAGACAAATAAAATTGGTGCGGAGGATCTCATAGCGATTGACAACATCTTGCAATGCCAATTCTAAATTATTAAGATCAATATTTCCTTCAATCAAAATTGCACAATCGCTACGATAAGCCCAACTTTGATCAATTTGTTGTAACAACCATAAATGCTCTTGCTGAGGCGAAAGTCTAAACCCCTCGATACTTTCTACTACTTGCATATTGCTACCTTAATGTTAGTTAAATACTTGAGGGCGTATCCTGGATTTCTCACTTGTGAGAAATCCAAGGGGTGTGGGAGGATGGGGAAGAAGTCTTACCCCCCACACTCCCCACACTCCTCTTCTCCCTCTGCCTACACTATGCGTGAGAAATCCGGGGTATAAGGTTCAGCCATTCCCACTAAAATTTTTCTGGGAGGCATAAATGGATTGCGAGCATGTATTGATAACATATTATCCAGCATCAATACATCTCCTTTCTGCCAAGAGAAAGTGACCATTTCTTCTTGATAGGCAGTTCGCAAACTAGCTAATACTGATGGTTCAATTGCAGAACCATCTCCATAATATGTGTTAGTTGGTAAATCTTCTTCTGGCAAATTTTTCAATAACGATTCGCGTATCGTTGGTTCCAATGTGGAAACGTGAAAAAAAGTTGCGTGATTGAACCAGACCATTTCACCTGTTTGAGGATGTTTGAGAATGGCTGGTCCAACTTGTCGAGTTCTTAAACGATTATCTGCTTTCCATTCAACCTCAATTCCATTATTTTTGCAATACTCTTCTACTTTAATTTTGTCTGTTGTTTGAAATACAGTTTGCCAAGGAAGACCAAATCCATTACCAAAGTTACGCATATACATAACTTGCTTTTCGATGAAGCGATCGCGGATAATTGGATCAATCCGCTCAAAAACCTTGCGGCAGCTACCAATCGGGGTTTCTCCTCCCTCTTGTGCTGGACTCATACAACAAAAGAAGATTTTTAATGGGAAGGTAGGCGAGTAAGCGTGTTCATTGTGAGGAAAAATACTTTGGTCAGCTGGGTAATCAGTTGAAGTATAAATTCTCCCACCTACTTGAGTTCGTGGAGATGCCCGATAACGATATTCCATCGCTTCCCCACAAATCGCTGCGATAATTTGCTCAAATTCTTCTATGGTATTAAGTTTGAAACCCCGAAAAAGTATCGCTCCATATTTTAATAATTCAGGTTTCAAATATTCCCGATTATTCTTAGCCCAATCTTGCAGATTTACACCCTTAACACTAGGCTTAATCACCAAAGGAAAGTTACTATCTGGCTTGAGAAATTCAGTTTTTATTAACTCTTCTGGAGATATATTAACAGTTTTTCGTTTAACATAACCTAGAGATTCAATTTTTGTCATGATTTTTATTATTTGCTATTTACTCTACGTTTAACATTGATTAATTTTTGTTGAATAGTATTTTGACAAGCTTCTTCTCTGGCGAGATGCTGTTTATTATCTACTTCATCAATAATTATTTTTAATTCACTCAATTTACTTTCTGGATGGGTTGCAATCTTATTTAAAATGGTTGCAAAATTATTCGATAACCTAGCAATGCTGCCCCGATCAAATAAATCAGTGTCATATTCCCATACACCAAATAGTCCCTGCTCTGTTTCGTTTAACTCTAACAGCAAGTCAAACTGCACCGTTTTATTTTCGACCTTCAAAGATGTGATAGTTAAGCCTGGAAGTTCTAAAGATGGGGTCTGAGTATTTTCTAAAACAAGCTTGACTTGAAATAGCGGTGTGCGGTTCAACTCCCGTTTTGGATTTAGAGCATCTACCAGTTTATCGAAGGGTAAATCTTGGTGAGCATAAGCTTCTAAAGTCATTTCGCGGACTCGTTCTAATAACTCTACAAAAGTAGGATTTCCTGATAAATCTGTACGCAATACTAACTGATTCACAAAAAAACCGATCAATTCTTTAGTCTCGGCTTGATTGCGGTTGGCAATATCAGTACCAACAACAATATCTTCTTGATCGGTGTAGCAGTGCAGCAAAGTCTGGAAAGCCGCTAGCAGAATCATAAATAGTGTAATGCCTTGGCGCTGATTCAAAGCTTTCAGCTTCTCAGATAAAGTTTTGGGTAGAACCAGAGTTTCTCTAGCTCCTGAGAAAGTCTGGATAGGCGATCGCGGAGCGTCTCGTAGAGAAGCTCGCCGTAGGCATTGCGATCGCTCGCTAGGGAATTCCACAACAGGTAGTTTACCGCCTAATTGCCTTTGCCAGTAAGCAAGTTGAGTTTCTAAACGCTCTCCCTGTAACCACTGTCTTTGCCACACAGCAAAATCTGCATACTGGATGGATAGTTCCGAAAGTGGTGATACTTTGCCAACAGAAAAAGCTTTGTACAAAGTTGCGATTTCCTGAATCAGCACACCTATAGCCCACCCATCAGCCACAATGTGATGCATAGTCAACAATAATGCATATTCTGCTGCCGCTAGTTGCAGTAAAGTAACTCGCAATAAAGGTACTTTGGTTAAGTCGAAAGGCTCTTGGGCTTCCTCAGTCGCCAATCTCAAAACTTCAGCCTCTCTCTGCTCTTGAGAAAGTTCTTGTAAATCTACTACTGGTAGTTTGAAGCTCAAACTAGGAGTAATAACTTGCAGAGGTTGTCCATCAATTACTGTGAATGTAGTTCTTAAAACTTCGTGCCGTCTTACAACTTCGTTAAAGCTTTGCTCCAGTGCCGCCACATTTAGCGCTCCGACAATACGCATGGGTTGAGAGATATTGTAGGCACTATTTCCAGGTTGTAATTGGTCGATAAACCACAACCTTTGCTGGGCAAAAGATAGGGGGAATAAGTTTGACTCTCGACTTTGAGGAACTATTTGCGGTTGTGAAAATACGTTTTCTTTTTTCTTCTGAAGGCGTTGTGCAAGAAGCTTAAGTTTCTCTGGGGAAAGACCAGCAATGCGTTGTGAAAGTTCACTCATATTCGCCAAACCTGATATGCAACAAAATGAATGTAATTTTGGCGTTAATTAGCCCTATTATTTCATACCGTTTGAAGTACTTAGTTATCCAACGCTTTTTGTTGAGACTTTGGCTCTTGTATTTTATTTGATTCATATTCTTCAGATGTATGATTTAAATTTTTTAGTACCAACTGCAATAAAGTCTTTTCAATCTTTGTCAGTTCAGGATGATATAAATCAAATGATAAAACTACTCGCTCCGTTTGACTTTTATTCCATGCCTCGTGTTCAAAACTATCGTCAAAAAATAAGGTTTTTCCCTTAATCCAACCTCGTGCTTCGTTACCGACATTAATACCACAATTCTCTGGAACTATAATCCCTAAATGACATGTTAAGGAAGTATTGATATTATCCGTGTGTAGTGGTAAGACAACTCCAGGTTTCATTACATAAAACTCTACATATCCAAAAGAATATAAAAAAGGTTCTAATTTAGATAAGATGTCAACTGTTTTGGGAAAACAAGAAAGACCTACCTGTGTAAAATTACCTTCTTTCCACAATAAATATGCTTTCCAGTCATCCTCTTTGAGAGATGTAAAGAGATTGCTAGCATTAAACCTAGAAACAATATTACACCCCGATGATACATAAGCTAACCATTCATTTTCTATATCATTGAATCCTTGTTGAAGTTTATTACTGACAACATTTAAAATATTATGCTCGTGTGATTCATACCAGGGTTTATGAGTAATACCAGGATATAAAAACGCACTCATCTTTTGATCGGGGTTAGAACTTGATTCCTCTGATAAGGTTATATAAGACTTGAGCGCTTTTATAACGCGATCAATATTTCCTTTCGGAAAAAACAATTTTAATAAATTCATAAACCAAATAAAAAAACTTATCCCTAAAGATTGCTTAATCATAATATATTCCTCAAGTCTAACCAAGGTAATTATTGATGTTTACTTTTTTATCTTATTTAACAAAGAATTACAACAACTCGCACTCTGATATGAATAAATCTAAACACCGTTTAGTTATTACCTTTATAGTGTTTCATCACGTTATTGGTGATTGCAAACTGATCAACATTGCACAACTATGGTATAGCCATCTATTTTGCAGTTAACACACTTTGCTTATAGAAGTATTAATGCATATTCATACCATATTTAAAAAGAGAATCATGAAATTAACTGATGGAGATAAGGTTTAATAAAACCTTTTCAAAAATTGTCAGTTCTGGATGATATAACTCTAATAATAAAATTACTCGTTCTTCCTGGCTTTTATTCCAAGCTTCATGTTCAAAACTATTATCAAAAAATAAAATGCTCCCTTTTGTTAAATTTTGTGTTTTACTAGCAACTCTCAAACCACAATTTTCTGGAATCGTAATTCCCAGGTGACATGTTAAAGAAATATTAATATCATCTGTGTGTGGTGGTATTACAACTCCTGGTTTCATAACAATAAACTCCACTAATCCTTTGCCATAAAGAAAAGGTTCCAACTCAGATAAAATCTTTACTGTTTTGGGAAAAATAGCAACACCTGTTTTTGTAAATTTACCTTTATATCTTAGTTGGTATCCTTGCCAATCTTCATCCTTAAGATGCGAATATATTTCACTTGCATTGTATATTGAAACTACTTTATTTCTAGATGATAAATGAGTCAACCACTCATCGTGTATATCATTAAATCCTTTTTTTAGCCTGTCTTCTACAAATTTTAAAACATCATTATCCTGTGTTTCATACCAGGGTTTATGAGTAATGCTAGGATATAAAAACCCACTTGTTTTTTGAGTATCATTTGTGGGATATTTCTCCAATAACGATATATAAGACTTTATTGCATTTTCAATACGATGAATATTTCTTTTTGGATATAAAATTTTTAAAAATTTGCTACAGAATTTTAATACCTTGAGTAGCAAAAGAGATAATGTGAATTTCGCAGAGTTTTTTACAATCATAATACAGTTCCAAATACTCGATAACTAATTATTGATGTAGTTTTTTAGCCTTAATTTGGGCAGTTTAAATCACCCCAATAGCAAATAAAGCCTTGCCTAGCCACGGAAATTCTAAAACTAATGGTAAAAGATGACCTTTAACTGGATTTTTTTCACAAATTGATTGAAAAAACAATTCTGAGTTCCACTCGTTTAGTAAGAGACTTCCGACTGCAATGGTGTTTTCAAGATTTCTCACATGATGCCACCAATTTGGTGGAATGTATAAAATTTCTCCAGCTTCTAGTATGATCTCTATTGAATTTGTCTTAGCATATAGTGGAAAGTTTTCTAAATTAGGATTGAAAACATCAACTTTTCCAGAGTACAAAAATTTTTCTTGATCTGGTGTAAACAAAACTATTTGTTTTCTCCCTCTAATCATTCCCAACCATGCAGAACCATTATTTGGATCTTTGTGAAGACCTATCGATGTATCTTTATGACCTATAAATAGTTCAGGGTTATCTAATTCATATTTTTTTAGCAGCTTTCTTGGCAGCCTTTGTAACCAATTTGGAAAATAAATTGGCTCTTTATAGTCCTCTAAAAGCTGAGGATAATCAGAAATAAACCAGTTAGCTAAATATAAACGTCTTTCACTATTACCAATAGTAATGTAATCAATGTAATCAGCAATAGTCATCAAACCATCTACTTCATCTTTATCTTCTTTTACAGCACACTCGATTGTTCCACACTCCGATTTGAAAAAATCTAAAGTCCATTTTGTTACGGCTTTCCAGTTTTGTATGACATCAGTAATAATTACAGGTTTACCCATAGATACATATTCTTGAATAAACTCATTATATGAGAGGTTGCTACGACGCTCAACAACATTAATGGGTGTCCATACTAACTTAAGTTTTTGCTTTTGCCATGTTCTTTTTAGAATATAAATAATTAAGCGTGCAAAAACAATTAAGGTAATTGTCAAGAAAATTAATTCACTAATTTCGTAGAAAGAAAGTGGTAATTGCATAGTCATATCATGTCTAGTTACTTAGTGTTGTGAAGCAATTAATGCCTGCACTTCATCCTGCGATAGTTGTTCAATATCTGCTAAAGCTTGAGCTAATTCCTCTAAATTTGTCTGGTTAGCCAGTTTTTGGACAATAACTTCAGCTAACTCAGCTATAGTCGGGCCATTAAAAAAGCCTTTATAAGAAAGTTCTGTTTGGAACGTTTTGCATAGTTCAGAAACTAATTGAGTAGCAAATAAAGAGTCTCCTCCTAACTCAAAGAAGTTATCGTGAATACCCACTTTTTCAATTCCTAGAAGTTGTTGCCAAACGTCAGCAAGGGTTCGCTCAATTTCATTACTAGGAGCAATATAAGCATTTGCTAATTTAGGACGGGGGTGAGTTGGTTTGGATTGACTAAGCTGGGCTAATTTTTCTTCCAAAGATTTAGCAGATTTTTTTGGCTTAATCAGGCTGAGAAAATCTTGTGTTGAGACAACAATCTGAGAAACTGTGCTATTACATAAAATCCGTTTAAAAGCCTCTATGCCTTCAAAAGAAACCATTCCTCCTGTTAAATTCTCTCCTGTGATTTCTTGATGGCGTGCTTCAACAGGAATTGCCATTCCTACGTTGTTCCATCTATCCCAGTTAATAGACTTAATGAATTTCCATGTTCCATATTTAGAAGCGCTGTAGTGAGCAAAGGAGTCAAGGAAGGCATTTGCAGCTGTATAATCTGCCATTCCAGATGTACCAACAAATGAACTTAGTGATGAACAGAGTACAAAGAAATCCAGGTTCTTTTCTTTAAATAGAGTTTCAAGTACTCGTGTTCCTTGCACTTTTGGCGCTAAAGATTTGGCTACAGTTTCTTTTGTTGTGAGTTGCATCATCCCTCCGCCGAAAACTGCGGCTGCATGAATTACTCCATGAATCTCACCAAATCGTTGATTAGCTTTTTTAAACACTGCGGACATCTGTTCAAGGTTGGTAACATCGGCACTGATTACCATTACCTCTGCACCTAATGCTTTCATTGCCTGCAATTTTTGGATCTTCTGATTGATATGATCTTGTGGCTCATGAGTCAATAACCATTCAGACCATTCATCTTGGTCGGGAAAAGTTGAACGTCCTACTAATATAAGTTTTGCTTGCGCGGTCTGCGCTAGATATTCTGCTAGTAGTAGGCCAACACCTCCTAATCCACCAGTGATGAGATATACTCCCTGTTTTCTCAGGCAGAGATTTTCATTAACGGTTTTATGTAGTTGTACAGGTTCAAAATCTTGTACCCAGCGATTTCGCCCACGGTAAGCAATAATTTGGTCAGATGTAGGGGTTGTAAATTCCGCTATTAGTGTTTGGATGAGTTCTTCTTGTCCACTTTCTCCAGGAACTACAACATCAATACTGCGACAAGTTATATTTGGATACTCTAGCGGCATAACTTTGCAAGTTCCAAGAACCAGGGCCTTTTCTGGACACAGTATTTCTGAACCAGTTATTTCCTGTAAATTGTTGGAGACAATACTAATTTCTAAAGCATCTGTTTGATTATTTTCTGTAATAGCCTGTGCCAAAAACAACAAACTCGACCAGCCTAAAGCTTCAATTGTTGAGTTGGTGTAACTGTTTGATGTCACACTCCACAGATGAACAATCCTTTTGGGAATCTTACCCAGGCTCCGAAGTTCTTTGAGTAAGGTATTGTAATCATCCTCTTTTTCTGAATTAATCGTATATGTGCGTTGAGGATATTCGCTATTTTGCTGAAATTGCTCTCCCACCCTGACGGAAATAACATCTTGATTCTCAAGTACTAGTTGTTTTATCAACTTTTCACCCAAGCCCCACTCATCCACAAACACTAACCAGCATCCTGCTTTTCCCTCAAGTCCAGCTTGAGAAGGCTGCGGTGGCATAGTACGTTTCCAAGAAGGAATGTAAAACCAGTCAGCAATATCTGATTTTTTAGCCAATAAGTCTTGGTTTTGCTCTTTAGGAGCTTTTTGCTTGGTGACGGTAAATGCTGTAGGTGCTGAGTCAGTTATCGATGCAGCAGCTTGAGCTACCAAAATCTGTTCGCCGAAAGCTTCAGTTTCAGAGACAGCCGCTACCTCAACAAACCCTTGAGAACGTAGTGCTTCCTGCCATTGCTTTTGTGATAAAAACGGATTACCACGGCTGCGTTCTTCATCCTCTAAAGGATTCATTAGCAGTCCATCGGTGAGATCGAAGTCTAATTGTGGTTGAGTTATTTCCCACAATAGCAGGAATCCTCCAGGAGCTAGTAGCGATCGCACATGCTCCAGGGTTTTTGTTATATTTCGGGTTACGTGCAACACGTTGACAGCTACCACCACATCAAAACTGTGGCTGTTGAATCCTTGTGCAGTTGGCGGTTTTTCAATATCTAGAAACCGATATTCAACAAACGGATAAGCGCTAAACTGCTGTTTGGCTTGATTCAAAAACAAACCCCCTACATCTGTAAAAGTGTAGTTGGTGCGCTCAGATGGCAATACAGGTAGCAATTCTGTCGTAGCAAGACCCCCTCCACCACCAATTTCCAGAATTCTCAGGTTTACATCTGGTGGTAATGACTTTACTACCTGTTCCATACCTGCTTGCATGATCCCTTTTAAATGGGTATCCAGAGGTAATTCTGAATTTGCAATTTCTGGTTTGTTCTCTTTTACCGCAAAATACAACTCTAATGGTTCTTTTTCACCAGTCAGCACATCCGGCAGATTCTCACCACATTCCTGGACGATATGTAGAACATGAGGTGTATGTACGCATTTGATTTTAACTTCTTCTACCAGAGCGTTAATCGAGTCTGTAGAACAGGGAACAAGGTTTGTAAATAAATCCTTTTCTTGTTGTAGATCACTTTGTTCTACGAGTACATCTAAAAAGCGATACAACAATTGCCGATAGCGAGGAATAATCTGGCATTGCTCACACAACTCCTCAAAAGAATATTGCTCATTGAAGTTGTTAAAAGCACCTAAACGCTGGAGAGAAAGGTTTATATAGGAAGCACACAAACGATCCAAACACTGTTTATTCAGCAAATAAGTTTGCTCGTCTAATGTGGCGATGCTAGCACGAGCCTTTACCCTACAAGCCTCTACCAAAGATTGACCTAAATCAACTGCCGTTTGTCTTGGCTGTTTTTGTGCTTCAATCCAGTAACGTTGACGCTCAAATGGATAGGTTGGTAAGGGAATATGATGGCGCTGTTCGTTAGCATAAAAACTAGACCAGTCTACTTTGACACCACAAAGCCAGAGCCGTCCCAAAGAGTTGAGTAAAAATGCTACATCCGATTGTTGTTCTTGTGGATGACGGATTGAGGTCAGTACTATCAGTTTATCTTGATGATGTTGCTTGACAAAAGTACTTAAAGTCCGTCCTGGCCCAAGCTCTAAAAAGATCCGCTCTTGTGTTTTGAGTAACTCAGTTATCCCTTGGTTAAAGCGCACTGTTTGCCGTAAATGCTTTACCCAATATTTGGGGTCTGTTGCTTCTGCTACAGCGATCCAAGTGCCACTAACGTTAGAGATAAACTCAATCTTCGGAGGATGAAGTTGGAGTTTTTGTAGATGCTCTGTAAATGGCTGGAGAATTGGCTCCATCATGGGAGAATGAAAGGCATGAGAGGTATGTAACCTGCGGCAGCCTATACCTTTGGCTTCTAGCTGTTGTTGCAATTGTGCGATCGCTTCAGCTACACCAGAAACCACGCAGTAGGAAGGCCCATTACTTGCAGCTAAAGATAATTCCTCCGTTAGCAGGGGTTGTATCTCTGATTCGGAAAGTTGGATAGAGAGCATTTCCCCACTAGGAAGTTCCTGTATCAGTCGTCCTCGGATTGCGACTAGCGCTAAAGCATCTTCTAGCGAAAAAACTCCAGCTAAAGTAGCGGCTACATACTCCCCAATACTGTGACCAATCATCGCCTCTGGGTGTACACCCCATGCCATCCACAATTGAGCTAGGGCGTACTCGATGACAAATAATGCTGGTTGAGCAACAATTGTCTGTTTAAGCTGCTCCGTTGCCTTGGCTGTCTGTGCCTCATCTGGATACAATACATGGCGTAGGTCAAAACCTAAATGTGGTTTGAGCAACTCACAACAACGATCAACTGTAAGTGTAAAAGTTGGCTCACTCTCGTAGAGTTCTCTAGCCATATTCACATACTGCGTTCCTTGCCCAGAAAACATAAACACCACAGGACTATTGCAAGGCTGCTGGTAGTGGGTGAATATTCGTTGTGATTCTGAAGTAGAAAGCACCTTCACCGCATCATTCATGTCTTGGCATACCACCATCCGACGATGATCGAAAGCTCGACGACCTACACCAAGGGTATGAGCCACATCTGCAAGGTTCAAAGGATACTGCTGGAGATGATTAGCCAGATTTGCCGTAGCTGTTTCTAACGCCGATTCCGTTTTTGCAGAAAGAACTAACAGATGATATTTCCTCCCCGGCTCCCCCTGTCTCCCTACAGGCGCTTCTTCCAAAATTACATGGGCATTAGTCCCACCAATCCCAAAAGAACTAACTCCAGCGCGGCGAGGAATGTTATTTGTTGTCCATTGGGTAAGTTTGGTGTTGACATAAAAAGGACTGTTGGCAAAATCAATTTGCGGATTAGGTTCCTGAAAGTGCAAGCTAGGCGGTATTTGTTGATGCTTCAGGGCCAGAACAGTTTTGATTAGACCTGTTACCCCAGCAGCAGCGTCTAAATGACCAATGTTGGTTTTTACTGAACCAATGGCGCAGAAGCCTTTTTTATCAGTACTGGCTCGAAAAGCTTGTGTTAATGCTGCGATTTCAATTGGATCTCCAAGGGATGTTCCTGTGCCATGAGCTTCAATATAGGTAATCGTTTCGGGTTCAACCTCGGCAACAACTTGAGCGGTTCTAATCACCTTGGCTTGACCATCTATCCGTGGTGCTGTGTAGCTAACTTTGAAAGAGCCGTCGTTATTAATAGCGGAACCTTTAATGACAGCATGGATGGTATCCCCATCTGCTAGAGCATCCTCTAATCGCTTCAAAACTACGATGCCTACACCTTCGCCACCGACAGTTCCCTGTGCTTGAGCATCAAAAGTGCGGCAGTGTCCATCAGGAGAACCGATTGCCCCTTCTTTGTAAACATAGCCCGTTTTTCTGGAAGAACTTATGGAAACCCCACCTGCCAAAGCTAGATCGCATTCCCCATTTAGTAAGCTTTGAGTGGCTAAATGAACAGCGACTAATGAAGTAGAGCAGGCGGTTTGAACAGTGAAGCTTGGCCCTTCTAGATTCAGTTTGTAAGAAACGCGGGTAGTTAAATAGTCTTTGTCACCTGCGATCGCAAGCTGGTGATTATCTATAGATCCAATAATATCTTCGTTTAAATATACATTGAGTAAGTACCTACTGAAGCTAGCTCCGGCGTAAACTCCAATAGAACCTTGATAATTTTCTGAGTCATAGCCAGCATCTTCAAGGGCAGTATACGCACATTCTAAAAAGAGACGATGTTGGGGATCGGTAATTTCCGCTTCTCTGGGATTAAAGCCAAAAAATGCAGCATCAAAAAGTTCTACATCTTCTAATACAGCTCTTGATTTAACAAACTTTGGGTTATTGAGTGTAGCTGCATCTAACCCATAAGCTAACAGTTCTTCATCAGTAAAAACTGAAATTGACTCTGTACCATTTTGGAGATTTTGCCAAAATTCATCAACGTTTTTGGCACCCGGAAACCGACCTGCTATACCAATAATTGCTATTTCTGAACCATTATGATGAACAGCTTCTATGGGGATACTCATTCTTCATTAGCTCCTTGATTATTCATCATCAATTTCATTTTCTGTAGACGTTTTTTCTGTTTAGATTTACCAAGAGAAATTTTTTCTATTGAAATATTAGTTTCGCTAAAAGATGATGTTTGATTTTTAGTTTGACTAAAGAACTCTGCAAGAGAGTTAATAGTCGGATATCTGAACATATCGAGCATTGATAAATCAGTTTGGAATATTTCGTGTAATTGGCTATGAACTTTCACCATAAGTAATGAATGACCGCCGAGTTCAAAGAAGTTATCGTGAACGCCTATGTTGTCAATATTGAGAGCCTTTTGCCAAACTCCAGCAATGGTTTGTTCCATCTGTGTTTGCGGCATTACATAAGCAGCTTCTAACTCTGGGCGGATTTCTGGTGCAGGTAGCGATCGCTTATCAAGTTTACCGTTGGGCAACAAAGGCAAGGTTGGCAGGATTAGAAAAGTCGAGGGCATCATATATTGCGGTAGCTTCTCCTGAAGAAAGCCACGCAACTCAGTAATTGTTAGTGTCTGTTCTGGTTGAGGGCTGACATAAGCAACTAAGTGCTTATCACCATGCTCGTCTTCCCTAGCTATTACCACGGCTTCGCGTACTTTATTGTATTGCTGCAATTTTGCTGATATCTCGCCCAGTTCGATGCGGAAGCCCCGAATTTTTACTTGATCGTCAATACGTCCCAGGAGTTCGATATCCCCGTTGGGTAAGTAGCGGGCTAAATCACCGGTGCGATACAGACGCATCCCCGATTTTTCGCCAAAAGGGTTAGGAATAAATTTTTCGGCAGTCAGTTCAGGATGATTGAGGTAGCCCCTGGCAATTCCGATACCACCAATATACAACTCGCCTGGTACGCCTACAGGTGTAAGCTGCAAATGTTTGTCTAGCAAGTACACCTGGGTGTTGGCAATGGGACGACCAACAGGTACACAATAAACGGGTTGGTTCTCTGAATAGGTAACTGGTTCAACTGGTTCAAAAAGTGTGACACCAATAGTTGCCTCAGTTGGGCCATAAGCGTTAAGCCAACGGATACGGGGACTCTTGGAGCGATCGCCTACCAGTTTATGCCAAAGTGCAAGTTTTTCTGGTAAAGCTTGCTCAGTTCCGACAATCACCAAGCGCAGCGTCTGCGGTAATGGTGTTGTTGTTTGAACCAAGTCGGACACCCACTCATGCCAATAGGCTGTTGGTAAATTGAGGACAGTTAGTTTTTCCTGTGCCAAGAATTTTCCAAAGTGAGCAAACAATAATACCTGATTGGGTCGGATGACTACAGTTGAACCACTTAACCATGATGGAAATAGTTCTTCGGCTGTTACATCAAAACTCACAGAAGCGAATTGGAGAACGCGATCTTCTGGTTGCAGTTCATAAGCTTTAGCAGCAGCAATACTGTGGTTCACTAAAGCTTGATGCGAAATCAGAACGCCTTTAGGTGTTCCTGTAGACCCAGAAGTGTAAATCACATAAGCCAGATTTTCGGCTGTTACACCAGTACTAGGATTTTCCTGACTTTCCTGGGCATACAAATCCCATTCGTCTAGGCAAACAACCTGAGCCGCAGATGTAGGGAGTTCCGTAACCAGATGCTTTTGGGTAAGCAACACTAAAGGTTTGACATCGTTTAATATCAAAGCTAGTCGTTCTTGTGGGTAGGATGGATCTAACGGCACATAAGCGCCACCAGCTTTCAGGATGCCCAGAATTCCAATCACCATTTCGAGCGAACGCTCTACACAAATCCCTACTAAGACATCTGGTTTGACCCCCAGCGATTGTAAATAATGCGCCAATTGATTTGCGCGATGGTTTAGCTCTCGATAGGTGAGGTGTTGATCTTCAAAACTTACGGCAATGGCATCAGGTAATCGCTCTACTTGAGCCTCAAATAACTGATGGATACAATACTCACCAGGATAGTCAACTTTAGTATTGTTCCATTCCACCAACAACTGATGCTGTTGGGTTTGTGTCAATATAGGCAATTCTGCAAGGGATTGCTCTGGGTTGGCGACAACACTTTCTAGTAAGGTTACGTAATATCCGAGCCAACGTTGAACTGTTTGGGTATTAAATAAATGAGTGTTATATTCCAGTTCTACCAGTAATTCACTGTCTGTCTGAAGAATATTTAAATTAATATCCAGCTTAGTAACACCAGTAGAATTTTTAGCTACCTCAAACTCTTGTTTTAAAGACCTAGACTCAAATTGAGCTTTGTCCAGATTAAACCCTGTGGTAAAAAGAGGGGTGCGGCTAGGATCTCGTGGTAACTTTAAATTTTCAATTAGTTTAATAAAAGGATAAATTTGATACTCGTAAGCATCTAACAATACCTGCTGGATTGAACTCAAATATTCTGTGAATCCTGGGTTGTCAATAACTTGGCTGCGTATGGGCAACAGATTAACACAGTGGCCAACCAGATATTCATCTGCGATCGCAGATTGTCCAGCCGAAGCAATACCAACAACGATATCTTGTTGATTCGTCAATCGTTGCAATAAGGTGATAAATGCTGTTAAAAGAATCGTAAATAAAGTATAACCACGTTGTACACTTAAGCTTTTCAAAGAATTATATAAGCTGGAATCGAGAATGAGATTTTCTCGCGCTCCAGTGTACGAAAATATCGGTGGTCGAGGACGGTCAGTTGGTAATTCCAAAATGGGCACTGAACTGGCAAATTGACTCAGCCAATAAGCTTCAGCTTTTGCCATTTCGGGACTCTGTTGCATTTGTACTTGCCACAGAGCATACTCACTCCATTTCATGGGTTGCGGAAGTTGGCTAGCAATTCCTTGGCACTCTGCTGAATAAATTGCTGCTAGTTCTCGTAACAAAATACTAATTGACCAACCATCAGCAACAATGTGATGATTTGTCAGAATTACAAGATGATGATGATCTTCTTGTAACTTGACTATATGACACTTCAGTAATGGCCCTTTTTCTAAATCGAAAATTTGTTGAGCTTCTCGTGTTAACAACTCCGATAGTTGTGTTTCTCGTTGACTTTTATCTAAAGTTGAAAAATCGCTCACAGGAATATCTATAGTCAAAGTGGAATGAATCAGTTGATTATCCCCCTCTGGGCTAAAAGTAGTTCGCAGCGCTTCGTGACGATTGATAATTTCTTGAACAGCCTTACGTACTGCGAATAAATTGCCAGTCCCTCGCAGATGGATAGTTCTAGATTCGTTGTAGGCGCGGGAAACTTCATCTCCCATCTGTGCTAAAAACCACAGTTCTTTTTGTGCTGCCGTCAGAGGAATTTTGAGCGTTGTTGAAATCGGGGCAGGTGATAATAATTCCCCTTGTTGCATTTCTACTATGCTTTCCTTGACTGCCCCAATTACGTGTTCAATATCTGCATCGGTATGTGCCGTAGACAGATAAAAAGTGCGTCCTTCCCAGACATAAACACCTTTTTCTAGTAAATGGTAGAAAAACAACTGACCAAACTTGAGGGGCGATGAGGCTATAAAACGAAACAGGGAACCAAAATGGACTACTTGAATAGGAACTTGTCTTTGTTCAAAGTAACTATTAAGAGTCTGGGCTAATTTCGTTGTTTTTTCAGATAACTCCTGCTGTAATTTCGGGCCACTATTTTTAATATGGTTGAGTGTAGCCCAAGCCGCAGCCATTACCAAAGGATGTTTGAAAAAAGTACCCGCAAACACCGTGGTTTCTGCTTGAGGATAAGATTCATCTCCATAGTTCCACATCCCACCGTCAAATATATCCATCAAAGCTGCTTTACCAGCTATAACCCCAATTGGTATCCCAGCCGCAATAGCTTTACCATAAGTGGTCAAATCTGCTTGAATATTCCACAATCCCTGAATCCCGCCTGGGTGCATCCGAAAGCCGGTAATCACTTCGTCGAAAATTAATACGGTTCCTGTTGCTTGAGTTAATTGTCTGAGTTCGAGCAGAAACTCTTGAGGTTGCAAATCTGGGCGACTGCTTTGTATCGGCTCCACCAGAACTGCTGCCAGTTCGTGAGCATGAGTTTTCAGAATTTCTAGGGATTCAGGTTTGCCATAGTCGAGTACGATAACATCATCAGCAATGTATGATGGAATACCTATAGCTCTAGGGATAGAACGCCGCGTTTCTTCGCTGGTAGTTACTCCTCTTACCAAAATCCCATCATAAGTACCGTGATAAGAACCAGCAAATAAAGCAATCTTAGAGCGTCTTGTAGTAGCGCGTGCTAGGCGGATTGCTCCCATTACAGCTTCTGTACCATCGTTACAAAAAGCAGCCCGTTCTGCACCTGTCAACTCACAAATTAACTCCGCAACCTGACCGGCAAGACGTGATTGTGGCCCGTGCAATATACCTTGCTTTATTTGTTCTTGAATAGCTTCGATGACAAAGGGAGGTGAATGACCAAATAAAAGCGCCCCAAACCCCATCGAAATGTCTACATATTCTTTGCCATCAACATCCCAAAGTCTGGCTCCTTCCCCACGCTGTCCATGAATGGGATACAACATCTCTTTAATCGAGGGCAAGAACCCTGTTATTGCTCTGCTATTAGCATGGTAGGAACGATAAGCTTGAGTAAGTCGTTTAGATTCTGGAGTCAGTTGAACAAAACGTGCAATTAAAGCATCTAAATGTTTTTGTTGACCGGGAGTTAACAGAGTCTTTGATTCTAAATCAAGAGGCTCAATTGTTTGGTTTATGAGTTGTTGCTTAGACTCAACCTGAATCGATGATGAACTTTCTGGAATATCAGAGTTATTAATTAAAGATTTAGCAATTTGTCCTACCTCATCCTGAATAGGGGTAGATATGATTGCTTTTTGTACAGATAATATCTTCTTAGATGAACCTGCTTTTTGCAAAATTGCTAGCTGTTTGGACATCAACTCAAGCTGCTGTTCTATTACCTCTTCGAGTAGTGTACCTGTTACAAAATTTTCATCTTCTGGCTCCAAATTTTGTGTATCTGAAGTCTGTATGACAAGTGTCGGTTCAGTATGTGATTGTAATATTGGACTAATTGTTGATTCCTGAAAAGAAGGCTCTAAAATAAGATTTTTTGGAGGTATTTCTTGAGCTATATAATTTCCTAATTTATGAATCGTTGATAAATTTTCAAGCAATAAACGAAAAGGAATATCGATATCTAGCTGTTGTTGAATAGTACGATTAATTTGCAATAAAATTAGAGAGTCAACGCCCATCTGTAGAAAAGGAGTATGAATATCTATTACCGTTGATTTAACTCCCAATGATTCACTAACAATGTACTTGAGCGTTGATACTATTTTTTTATATTGAGAATCTTCATCCATAATGTTTTACATTTATTGAAACTGCTAATCACTAAAAAGGGGAATTACTGTTAGCTGAAATCATATATCTTTTTCTAATAGTTCTAATTGCTTAAACATGATAGAGATTTGACTATTTATTATTTTTTTAATACGATCTCCACCGTTTTGATTTTTACTATTAAGTTGAAGGATATTGTTTTGCTGGGATTGAATACTTAAATGTTGTGATTTGTCTCCTAAATTATTTGGTTGACTACTAATTTGTTCATTCTGCAACTTCTGATCATTATAATTTTCTTTGCTATTCAATCGATTTAACTCATTAACGTTAGCAGAGTCAATCCAGTATTTTTTTCGTTCAAAAGGATAAGTCGGTAAAGGAAGCCGACGACGTTTTTGATTGGCATAAAACCCTGACCAATCTACTTGTATTCCATACATCCATAAATATCCCAGAGTCTTTAATAAAAATACAGCATCAGATTGTTGATCTTGAGGATGACTTATAGAACAAAACACAAATTTTCCCGGGAATTGTTGCTTAGTCAAAGTACTTAAAGTGCGACCAGCCCCAACTTCTAAAAAAATCCGATTTGGCTGTTTACACAATTCAGTAATGCCATCAGCAAAGCGTACTGATGACCGCAAATGTTTAGCCCAATAACTGTTATTTGTTGCCTCTTCTGGAGTGATCCAAGTACCAGTTACGTTAGATAAAAAAGGAATTTTTGGGTGATTAAGATTGATTTTTGCTAATAGCTTGGTAAACGGCTCTAGAATCGAGTCCATCATTTGAGAATGAAAGGCGTGAGATGTATGCAGAGAACGGTAGTCAATCCCTTGCTCAGTTAAGCGGTTTTGCAAATCTTCAATCTCTGCGCTTGGGCCCGAAACTACACAACGCTCTGGTGCGTTAATGGCTGCTAAGGAGAGTTTATCACCTAGCATCTGCATAACTTTTTTCTCCGGTAACGCTACAGCCAGCATTGCGCCTGAAGGTAGTTGCTGCATCAGTTGCCCACGAGTAGCAACTAGCATCAGAGCATCTTCTAGAGAAAATACCCCAGCTAAACAAGCGGCGACATATTCTCCTATACTGTGACCAATCATTGCACTAGGATGCACTCCCCTAGCTATCCACAATTGTGCTAAAGCATATTCAATTACGAACAACGTCGGCTGGGTAATGTTAGTTTGTATTAACTGCTGTGTCGCCCATTGGCTCTGTTCTTGGCTGGGATAGAGAATAGTGCATAAGTCTAACCCTAAAATAGGTTTAAGTTGTTCACAGCAATAATCAACTTGTTCTCGGAAAATTGGCTCAGTTTGGTATAATCCTAGACCCATTCCTACATATTGAGATCCCTGACCGGGAAACATAAATACAACTTCTGGCTCACCTGGTTCTTGATAGTGCGTGAGAACTCGTTCCGGGTCTTTTGTTTCTAAAACTTTGATTGCATCATCAATATCTTGACAAACTACCATCCGACGATAGTTAAAAGCTCGACGACCTACTTTAAGAGTGTAAGCAACATCAGCTAAGTTTAAATCGGGATGCTGTTTGAGATGATTAGCCAGATTTGCCGTAGCTGTCTCTAATGCTGATTCTGTTTTCGCAGAAACAACTAACAGATGATGTTTCCTACCCTGCTCCCCTTGCCTCCACTGCTTCTCTACCGGAGCTTCTTCTAGAACTACATGAGCATTAGTGCCACCAATACCAAAGGAACTGACTCCTGCACGTCTAGGATTCCCGTTTGACTTCCATTCTGAAAGCTTGGCGTTAACGTAGAAGGGACTATTAGCAAAATCAATCTGGGGTGATGGTTCTTGAAAGTGTAAGCTGGGTGGTATTTGCTTGTGTTTGAGTGCGAGGACAGTCTTGATTAAACCTGCAATACCAGATGCGGTATCTAGGTGGCCGATATTCGTTTTTACCGAACCAATAGCACAGAAATTCTTTTTCTGAGTTCTGGCGCGAAAAGATTTAGTTAAGGCTGCAATTTCAATCGGATCTCCTAAAACTGTGCCGGTGCCATGAGCCTCTACATAACTGACCATATCGGGTTCAATTCTGCTGATGGCGAGAGCTTCAGCAATCACTTTGGCTTGACCATCGATACTAGGAGCTGTATAGCCAATTTTGGCAGAACCATCATTATTAATCGCTGAACCTTTAATCACAGCATGAATATAATCTCCATTAGCGATCGCATCTGCTAATCGTTTTAAAATTACTATACCTACCCCATCACCGCCAACTGTTCCTTGCGCTTTGGCATCAAAGGCGCGGCAATGTCCATCGGGAGACAAAATTCCCCCCTCTTGATACGCATAGCCAGTCTTTTTTAAGTTAGTTATAGAAACTCCACCTGCTAAAACCAGATCGGATTCACGATCTATTAAGCTTTGGCAGGCTAAATGAATAGCAACTAATGAACTAGAACATCCAGTTTGGACGGTGATAGCTGAACCCTTTAAATCTAATTTATAAGCAACTCGTGTAGTCAGATTATCTGTACGATTATGATGTCTAATTTGGTCAAGACCAACTAATTTGATTAATTCAGGATTAGAAAAAAGATTGAATAAAAAGTAACTACTAATACTAGCGCTACCGTAAACACTAATTCGACCTTGATAAGTTTTAGAATCATAGCCAGCATTTTCCAAAGCCTCCCAAGCTGTTTCCAAAAAGAGGCGGTGCTGGGGATCTATTATTTCTGCTGTTTTAGGAGAGTAATCAAAGAATGCAGCATCAAATAATTCTATATCATCTAGTACAGCATTTGCTTTGACATAATTTGGGTTATTTAAGGTAGTTGTATCTACTCCCATTGATTCTAGCTCTTGGTCTGAAAAAAATGAAATCGCTTCCAAACCATCTTTGAGGTTTTGCCAGAAGTTATCCAAATTACTAGCTTTAGGAAAACGCCCCGACATACCAATAATAGCTATGTCTAAATCGCTGATTTGAGTCTCCTTAAGATCGTCAGGTGTCATGGGTAAGCTGTTATTAGTAAAGGTTTTGGTCGTGCTACTTTTGGTCACATTATTTTACCTATATTGCGCCCTTGATTGCCTAGAATCAGTGCGGCTTTGGGCGCGTTGAGTGCTTTCTTCAAAAGAAGCTACTTCCGTCTGTTTTCGCGTCAAATATTTAGCTAATGAGTTGATAGTTGGATATTCAAATAAATTAATCACCGATATATTGCTGAGGAAAATTTCTCGTAGTTTAGCGTGAGCTTGAACAAGCAATAATGAGTGACCACCGATATCAAAGAAATTATCATGAATGCCCACTTTCTCAACATGAAGGATCTGTTGCCAGATATCAGCGATGCTTTGCTCTACCTCAGTTTGTGGTGGTTCATAATTTGCTGCCAATTCTGGGCGATCGCCATTTGATTCTGGAAGTGCATTACGATTGATTTTACCATTGGATGTTAGTGGCAGAGCCTTCAACATGATAAAAGCTGAGGGCATCATGTATTCTGGTAGTTTCTCTCTAAGAAATCTTTGCAGTTCGCTAACATTGAGTGTTTGTGTTTGCTTAGAAACAACGTAGGCTATTAAGGATTTGTTGCTATTGTCTTCCCGAACAGAAACTACAGCTTGTTGTACTTGCGGATGTTGACACAGTACGCTTTCAATTTCTCCAAGTTCAACACGAAAGCCCCTAATTTTTACCTGCTGATCAACTCGCCCAATGAATTCAATATTGCCGTCAGCTAAGTAACGAGCCATATCACCAGTTTTGTATAGACGCGAACCCATCTCTGCAAAAGGATTAGGAATAAACTTTTCTGCCGTTAGATCAGAGCGATTGAGATAACCTCTGGCTAACCCCGCACCACCAATATACAATTCACCTGGTACACCAATGGGTACTGGTTGCAGTTGCTTATCTAGTAAATAAATCTGCGTATTGGCAAGCGGACGACCAAGGGGTACTGTTTGCGTACTAATTTGCTGATTTTGAACTGCGAAGGTAGTAACTCCTACGGTGGCTTCTGTAGGGCCATAGTGATTGAAGATTAAGCTGGATGGAGCTTGCTGCCGAATCTGCTCAATAAGTTGCCAACTTGCAGCTTCGCCACCCAGAATTAGCTGCTGGCGGGGCAAGATGGAATCGGATGGGGCAGAGGCGAGAAGAGTAGCAAGGTGGGAGGGGACAATTTTGAGGCAGTCAATGGGATGGGTGCGGCAGTATTTTGCCAAGATTGCTGAGTCAGTAGCACACTCGATGGATAATATATGCAGACATCCGCCAGTACAAAGGGCAGCAAAGATTCCAGTGTTACCCAAGTCAGCAGCTAAGGTGGAAACAGTGGCAAAGTTAGTTGTGCTTGATAAGTCTAACCTCTGTGTGATTCCGTGAAGGTAATTCAGCAGTTGCTGGTGTTCGATGGCAACTCCCTTCGGTTTACCAGTAGAGCCAGAGGTAAACAAAACATAAACTAAATTCTGGACTGTGATTTCACTGATGGGATTTTCATCTTTGTGATCGGCAATGATATCCCAATCTGTATCTAAGCAAACTATCTGTGCTACATCTGTTGGCAGGTTATCGACTAATCGCTGTTGTGTCAATATCAATGGTATTTCGATACCCTGCAATCGGCTAGCAAAACCTTCCTTGGGTAAGGTTAGATCTAGTGGTAGATAGGCTCCACCAGCTTTTATGATGCCCAAAAGCCCAATAATCATCAAGAGCGATGCCTCCGGCAACGTCTCCGACGAACGCTCTGTGCAAAGTCCTACTAAAACTTCCGGCTTGACTCCTCGCTGTTGCAAATAGTGGGCAAGTTGATTAGCTTTGCGGTTCAACTGTGCATAAGTGAGTTGCTGATCTTCAAAGACAACGGCAATTTTCTTTGGTGTTTTTTGTACTTGTTCTTCAAATAGTTGGTGAATACATTTATATTGGGGATTCTCAATATGTGTTTGGTTGAATTCTACTAGTAATTGTTGGCGATCGCTAAAGCTGAGAATTTCTAATTGGCTAATTTTCTCTTCGGGATTAGCAGTTACACTCGTTAATAAAGTTTGAAATTCTCTGGCTAGACGTTCAATAGCATCGGCTGTAAAGTAATTTACATCGTAGTAGAACTCTGTAGTTAAAGAATGCTCGCGTTGAGTACAAGTGAGTTTTACTTTAAATTGTTCAATACAACTGTAATATTGCTCAAGAGAAAATGATACGTCGCCAGCAACGAGTTTTTCTGGTAGTTGCTCAAACTCGAAGCCGATGGGAAAAGCTAGTTGTTCGTGATTTTCTATCGGTTCTGGCACAAAATAATCTTGCCATTCTGCACTAGCTTCTATAGTCTGAGTGGTTAATTGTACAACTTCTTGAAAGCGTAAGTCTGGTGTCAAATGGCTTTTAATTGGCAACCAAGTAGCAACAAGTCCTAATAAACTGTATAGTTCTTCGTAGTCTCTGCGATCGCTAGCCATACCAACAACGATATCTGGCTGTCCTGTAAGTCGCCAAATCAGCGTTTGCCAGCAAGCTAGTAAGATGACAGCAGTAGAAGTATCATACTTTTGAGCTAAGTTGGCAATCTTGGCTGTCACATCAAGGGGAATATCTAATCGACAGCAGTTGATCTCAAACTTGGATGGCTGTGACGGCTGGCTTTCAAAAGGTAATTTCAACGAAGCAAGTGGAGAAAGTTGCTCATGCCAATATTGCTTGGCTGCTTCTGCATCTTCATCTGTGAGTAATTGATTCTGCCATTCTGAGAATTGTAGATATTGTACAACTTCTTCAGATATTCTCTCACCTTGTAAACAAGCAGAGTATGAATTACTGATTTCTGTCACCAGATTTTTGAGTGTCCAAGTATCGGCACAAACTGAAGGCAAACTAATAAGTAAAATATGCTTTTTTGTTGATAGCGTTAGTAGAGATATATGTAACAGTGTTCCTTGCTCAAAGTCCAAAGTTAGGGACGCTGCTGTTTGGAAAAGCTCTGCAATTTTACTTGAGATTTCTTTGGGTTCACAATGACTCAGATCGATGTTATCCCACGATATAATACTACTACTATTTTTTACATCCATCACAGGAATTTTCATTCCCGGTAGACAGTGAAAAGTTGTACGTAAAATTCCATGTCGAATAATGACTTGTTCTAAAGCAGCTTTTAATACTTCTGGTTTGAGATCGCCTTCTAGAAGAAGGGCACATTGAGCAAAATAAGCGGAATTATTTTGCTGTAATGACCAAATATGTTTCTGTTGAGGGGAAAGGCGAAAACCTTGAGTTATTTGAGTTGGCATATATAGGAATCCTAAATCATTTTAAAAATAAATTAACCACAGAGGCAAGGCAGCGCGATCTTGGGGGTTTCCCCCATGAGTGACTGCCGCGCAGAGAACGCAGAGAGAAGAATTGGAGATGTTCAAGACTTATTTAGGATGGTTATATTTAGCATTATTCTTCATAAATAAAATACAATATTGCTGAGTTATGCCTAGTTACTTAGCTGTTTACGACAAACGAAGCAGGCAGCTTCAGAGGTTTTATTTAGTTCAAGTTCGCGGTTAATATCATAGATACTAACTTCTGTAAATCCTACTTTTTCCAGAGCTATTTTAACTTCTGCTGTTGAATAAGCTTTTAAGAAAAAGCTTCTGTCTAAGCGTTGCCAGTTACCATTTATAAATTCAAATCTGGTGGTGTCTTTTCGACCTATTTTGGTATTTGGATCGTAGCTCCAAATATCAACCCAGACATTATCTTCTTTAACACCCCCACCAGATTCGTTATTTTTCCAATTTGATTCACATAATTCTTCTAGATATAATTCAAAGGCAAATATACCATTTTCTAGCAAAGCATCATACACGTTTTGCAATGTATTCTGTAATTCTTCAATGCTGAGGATATAATTCAGAACTACATCTGTGGAAATAACTGCATGAAAAGTTGGCGGTAATTTAAAAAAGCGGGCATCATCTAGAATAAACTCAGCTTCTGGTGCATTCTCACGAGCAATATTAAGCATTCCTTCAGAGCTATCAAGCCCAGTTACTTGATAACCTCTTTTTAATAGCCGTTGGGCAATTTGTCCTGTACCGCAACCGAGGTCAAAAATATGCGCTCCTTCTGGAATATTTTGAAGGATTAATTTGTCTATATACTCCAGCACAATGTCGTGGCGTTCTAGTAGACTTTTCAAGTCGTAGATGGAAGCGATAGCATCATGATTCGTATTGCGTTGTTCTGAAGATATCAAGTATTTATCCTCCTTTTAATGGAATTTATTTATATTTTTTCGATTACTGAATCATTTCTGCCATTGCTACAACAAGTTTGCGAGAACCTATATATGGATTTCGGCCGTGAGCAGTCAGCATATTGTCTAACATCAAAATATCGGTTTTTTGCCAAGTAAAGCTAGTCTGAGACTGCTGATAAACTTCATTTATTTCTGCAATAACTGAGTCTTCTATAGGAGTACCGTCTCCGTAATAAACATTACGCGGTAGCTTTTTATCTCCAAAAGTAGACAATAAAGATTCCCGAACTTCTGGATCTAGATACGCTATATGGTGTAACTGAATTTGATTAAAAAATACAGGTTCGTTCGTTTTTGGATGTACTGCTAAAGCTGGACGAACTTGGCGCGTAATTAGACTGTTATCATCATACCATTCAAAATCAATTTTAGTCTGACGACAATAATTTTCTACGATAGATTTGTCATCTGTACGAAAGAAGTTTTGCCAGCTTACATCTAGACCATTTGTATAGTGACGAACATACATTAATTGTTTTTGATCTAATCTTTCCCGCAGCTTGGTATTGAGAATTTTGTAAGCTTTGCGGCAGTCTATAATCGGTGTTTCTCCACCTTGTTGTGCTGGTTGCACGCAGAAAAACCAAATTTTCAGCGGCCACTGATGTAAATGAGAGCTTTCATTATGAAAAAGGATTGCTTTATCAGGTGGATAAGGGGTAGAACCATAAACTTTACCACCTTCTCCAGTCCGAGGTAAATCACCATAATCACCAAACAAGTCTGGCGAAATTGTCTGAGCAAAACTTTCAAATTCTGAGACTAATTCTACATTAAAACCTCGAAATAAAATTGCCCCATACTTTAATAATTCTGTCTGGATAAATTCCTGGTTAGTTTTAGCCCAAGCTACCAAATCAATATCGTCTGTAGCTGGCTGAATTACGAGAGGAAATGTTTGCCCAGATTGGAGATAATTAGTTTTTACCAATCTTTCTGGTAACAAGCTAACAGCTTGGGGAGTAATGCCGATTAACTTTTTCTGATTAAAGGCTTTACGTTCTTTTTTTTGTATAGCTTGTTGTTTTCTTTCAGCTTCGGTAAGCATTTCTAAGCTACCAATCCGAGCATCGGGTTGTGAAATTATACTGTTAAGAAGTGTCTGGAAGCGATCGGTCATAAGAGTGATAGTGCTGGCATCAAATAAGTCAGAGTTATATTGCCACTTACCTGAAATTCCTTGCTCTGTTTCAGTCAGAAATAGTGCTAAATCAAATCTAGCGACTTTGTGTTCAATTTCTAATAAACTTAAGGTTAGTCCTGGTAATTCCAAAGGTGGCATGGGTGCATTTTGGAGGACAAATAATACCTGAAATAATGGCGGAGTGTTGCTTAAATTTCGCTCTGGTTGTAGAGCTTTTACTAATTCATCAAAAGGCAAGTCTTGATGAGCATAAGCTCCTAATGCAACTTGACGCACTCGCCCAAGCAACTCTCGAAAACTTGGATTACCACTCAAGTCGGTGCGTAAGACAAGCAGATTCACAAAAAAACCTATCAGCAACTCAGTTTCAGCTAAGTTGCGGTTAGCGACATCAGTGCCAATCACAATGTCATCTTGATTTGTGTAGCGTTGTAGTAACACCTGAAATCCTGCTAGCAAGGTCATAAATAAGGTGACACCCTGCTGGCGTGAGAGGGTTTGCAGTGCTAAGGAATTTTGAGGAGGAATTACAAAAGTTTGAGAAGCACCCCGGCGGGTTTTAATGTCTGTGCGGGGACGATCTGATAATTGCATTACAGGGAGGTTATTCCCCAATTGTTGCTTCCAGTAGGCGAGTTGAGTTTCTAGTACTTCTCCTTGTAACCACTGTCTTTGCCACACAGCAAAGTCTGCATATTGGATGGGTAATTCTGGAAGTAGAGAAGGTTTGTTACAAGAAAAGGCTTCGTACAGTAATGCTAACTCCCGAATGAATATACCCATTGACCAGCCATCTGAAACAATATGGTGGATTGTGAACAATACTATATGGTCTTGTTCACCGACGCATAGGACAGTGCATCGCATTAATGGAGCTTGGGCTAGATCAAAAGTGTGTTGGGCTGACTCGATAATGAGTTGTTGAATTTTAACTTCCCGTTCTACCTCTGGTAAGTCGCGCAGGTCTAACACTGGCAATGTCACAGTTTGGGTTGAGATGTTAGCGCCGCTTTCGGTGGGAATCGCCTGAAATGGTTGTCCATCTACCATATAAAAAGTAGTATTTAGGACTTCGTGACGACGGACAATTTCATTCAAACTCTGTTCTAGCAAAGGCACATTCAAAGAACCTATGAACCGCACAGCGACAGGTATGTTGTACATAAAGCTGTCTGGTTGGAGTTGCTCTAATAACCATAATCTTTGTTGGGCAAACGACAGGGGTAAATGACCATCTCTGGCAACGCGCTGAATGGGCGGAATTTCTCTGACTATTTCTGCTTTCATTGCCTTGTGAATTTCTGCGGCTAATCGAGCTATCGTTGGTGACTCAAATAAACCACGTAGAGGTAAATCGACCTCAAAAGCTTTCTTCACACGAGAAATAACTCTGGTTGCTAATAGTGAATGCCCGCCTAACTCAAAGAAATTGTCATAGATACTAAGGATTTCCACACCCAGAACTTCTTGCCAAATCCCGGCTAATACCTCTTCAACTGGATTGCGAGGTGCGATCGCACTTCCTTCGAGATGGGGTCTGGCTGGATCAAACGCAGGCAAGGCACGGCGGTCTATTTTGCCATTAGGTGTTAAGGGCAGTGCTTCCAAAATCACAAAGGCTCTTGGTATCATATAACTTGGTAGTTTCTTCTCTAAAAAGCGGCTTAGTTCACTAATTGCCACTACCCGATCGCACTGAAGAACTACATAAGCTACCAAACGGCGATCGCTGGGTTCATCGCCCTGAATCACAACTACACTTGTCTGCACCTCTGGATGTTGGTTCAGTAAGGCTTCAATTTCTCCGAGTTCGATACGGAAGCCCCGAACTTTCACCTGATGATCGATCCGTCCCAAAAACTCTATGGTTCCGTCGGCTCGGTAGCGAACCAAGTCCCCAGTTTTGTAAAGGCGATACTTCTTTGAGAATTGGTCTTCTTTCACTCTGCTTTGAAAGGGGTGCGAGATGAACTTCTCAGCTGTGAGTTCTGGTCTGTGAAGATAACCACGAGCTAATCCAGCACCACCAATATGCAATTCACCCGAAATTCCCACAGGAACTAGTTTCTGCCCTGGATCTAAAATATAGAATTGTGTGTTGGCAATGGGGCGACCGATAGAGACGATGCCATCTTGTCGCTCCATTTGCTCGTCTACCTTGTGAATCGCTGACCAAATGGTGGTTTCTGTTGGCCCGTATAAGTTCCACACTTGGCAACCTCCTTTGAGCAACTGATCGGCAAGACTGCGATCGAGGGCTTCACCGCCACAAAGAATTTTTAGCCTACTACTACCTTGCCACCCAGCAGCTAGCAGCAGCCTCCAGGTAGCTGGCGTAGCTTGCATGACTGTAGCACCAGAAGAAACTAGCTGTTCTGATAACTGCGTAGCATCAGTTGCCACTTGACGGCTGACTATTACCAAACGAGCGCCAGTAATTAATGGCAGATATAGTTCTAGTGCGGCAATATCAAAGGATAATGTGGTGACAGAGAGCAGGATATCTTGCTGAGTCAGCCCAGGATTCAGGCGCATCGTACTTAAGAAGTTAACGACAGCACTGTGGGTAATCTGCACTCCTTTTGGTTGACCAGTAGAACCGGAGGTGTAAATCACATAAGCCAAGTTGTCAGCAGTGGCGTTGTGAATGGGATTGTCAGCAATAACTTTGGGAATTTTCTCCAGACATACTACCTGAGCTTGATGTTGTGGCAACGCCGCTAGTAAATTTTGTTGAGTTAGCAGTACTGAGACTTGGGCATCTTCTAGCATGAATGCGAGGCGTTCCGCAGGATAGGCTGGATCGATTGGTAAATATGCACCACCCGCTTTTAGGATGCCCAATAGTCCAATAATCATTTCTAGCGATCGCTCCACACAAATTCCCACTAGGGTTTCTTTTCCTACACCCAATGTTTGTAAATGGTGTGCTAGCTGATTTGCGCGGGTATTTAGCTCTTGATAGGTAAGTTGTTGATCTGCAAAAACTACTGCAATCGCATTCGGTGTTCGCTCTACCTGCGCCTCAAACAACTGATGAATACAAACTTTCGGATAATCAGCTTGCAAGTCATTCCAATCTACTAGTAGTTGCTGTTGTTCTGCCTGGGTCAAAATTGGTAAATCTGATAGCTGCTGGTCTGGATTGGCGACAATTCCTTCTAGCAAGGTTTGAAAATGTCCTTGCATCCTAGCGATCGCAGCTGAGTCAAATAAATCGGTGTTGTACTCGAACACCCCGATTAATCCTTGTGCAGTGTCAGTCAGCGACAAAGTTAAATCAAATTTGGCTATTTCAGTGTCTACTTCCACCGGAGTCAGACTCAATCCTGAAAGCTTCAGTGTTTCCATTGGAGCATTCTGCAACACGAACATCACTTGAAATAGCGGCGTATGTCCCAGGTTGCGGTCTGGTTGTAACTCTGCAACTAGCTGCTCAAAGGGTAAATCTTGGTGAGTATAAGCATCCAGTGTTACTTCTCGAATTCGCCGCAGCAATTCTCTAAAACTCGGATTCCCTGATAAGTCGGTACGCAAAACCAGGGTATTGACAAAAAAGCCGATTAGTCGTTCTATCTCACTGCGGTTGCGATTAGCGATCGGAGAACCGACGAGGATATCAGTTTGACTTGTATAACGATACAGCAAGGTTTTGAATGCTGCAAGCATTGTCATGAATAGAGTGACTGCTTCCCGTTGCGAAATTGACTTGAGCGCCTGGGAGAGAGTTTGAGGAATAAACCACGACTGCTTTTTGCCTCTAAAGGTTTGAATAGCTGGGCGCTGGCGATCGCTTGGGAGTTGCAGCACTGGTAAATTTCCACCTAACTGCTGTTTCCAATAAGCCATCTGGGAGGAACGTACCTCTGTTTGCAACCACTGTCGCTGCCATAAGGTAAAGTCTGCGTATTGGATAGGCAGATTGGGCAATAGTAAAAGCGTGCTAGTAGAGAATGATTCATAAAGTGCAGCCACTTCCCGAATCAGCACCCCTGCTGACCAAGCATCAGCAACAATGTGGTGGATGGTGAACAGCAAAATATGCTCATCCTCTGCCAATTGCAACAAGGTGGTTTGTAGCAATGGACTTTGAGTTAAGTCAAAAGAATGCCGTGCGTGCAAATTAGTCAGCCGTCGTGTCTCCGCCTCTCGTTCCTCTAGAGATAACTTCTGAAGATCCACCACTGGTAAGGTGATGTTGAGTGCTGGCGCAATAACTTGCACTGGTTCGCCATTGACGTTGACAAAACTAGTTCGCAAAGCTTCATGGCGTTGCACAATTTCTTGAAAACTCTGCTCTAAAATTGGGACATTGAGTGAGCCTTTAAGTAAAATCGCACTGGAGATGTTGTAAAAAGGATTGCTCGGATCTAATTGGTCAAGGAACCACAATCTTTGCTGGGCAAAAGATAAAGGCAATGCTTCATTCCGAGGAACGCGCTCAATTGGTGGAATTTCTAATTTCTCACCGCTCCTCATTGTCGTTTCAATCAGTTCCGCAAGTCCGGCGATCGTAGGTTTCTCAAACAAACTACGTAACCGCATCTCTACTTGGAAGGCTTCGCGCACTTGGGAAACAACTTGTGTAGCTAATAACGAGTGCCCTCCCAATTCAAAAAAGTTATTGTGGATGCCCACACGCTCAATACCAAGCAGCCCAATCCAAATTCCCGCTAGTACTTCTTCAACTGGCGTGCGAGGAGTTACCAAACTGGTTTCTAATTCAGGGCGCACGGGGTTAAGTTCTAGCAACGCCTGACGGTCTACCTTGCCGTTGGGAGTTAGTGGTAATGCTTTGAGGATAATAAAGGTTGAAGGTAGCATATACTCAGGCAACCTGTCCCGAATATAGCCGCGCAGTTCATTGGTCGAGCAAGGGGATTCTTCGGAAGGTACAACAAAAGCTGCCAGATATTTTTGCCCAGATTCTGATTCTCTTACTAAAACTACAACCTCTCGCACATGAGGATACTGATTTAATACAGCTTCAATTTCACCCAGTTCGATACGGAAACCCCGAATTTTAACTTGGTTGTCGATACGGCCAAGAAATTCAATCGTGCCGTTTGGCAGATAACGACCTAAGTCACCAGTTTTGTAAAGTCGCGCTCCCGGTATGTCGCTGTAAGGATGGGGAATAAATTTCAAAGCTGTTTGATCGGGCTGATTGAGATAGCATCGAGCAAGACCCGCACCACCAATGTAGATTTCGCCCTTGACTCCTAGGGGAGCTAGTTTGTAGTTTTCTTCTAAAATATATACTTGGGTGTTAGCAATTGAGCGACCAAGGGGGACTGTTGCTGCTAAATGACGCTCGACTTGCTCAGGCACAATCTCTAGGGTACATACACCGACACAAGCTTCTGTCGGCCCGTAGTGATTGAAGATTAGGCAATCTGGGGTATAGTGCTGAATCTGCTCGATTAAATGCCAATTAGCAACTTCACCACCCAGGATCAATCGCTGACGGGGCAAGATTGACTTAGCCGAGGAAGATGCCAAAAGCGAGGCTAGGTGAGAGGGGACAATCTTAAGACAATCGATTGGATGTTTGCCACAGTATTCTGCTAAGGCAGCTGAATCTGTAGCACGCTGATATGATATCAAATGCAGACATCCTCCTGTACAAAGAGCAGGAAAGATAACGGTGTTACCCAAGTCGGCAGCCAAGGTGGAAACAGTGGCGAAGTTGATACCGGCTGGCAGGTTTAACCTATCTATAATGGCATTGACGTAATTAAGAAGTTGTTGATGTGCGATCGCAACTCCCTTCGGTTTACCTGTAGAACCAGAGGTGAACAGTACATAGACTAAATTCTCAGGTGTCACTTCACTGCTGGGATTCTCATCTTTGTTTTGAGCAATAACTTCCCAGTCTGTATCTAAACAGATTACCTTGGCTGCATCTGTTGGCAAAATATCTAGCCAACGCTGTTGTGTCAAAATGATATCTACTTGAACGCCTTGCAAGCGTAAGTTCAGACTTCCCTGTGGCAAAGTTGGATCTAGCGGTAAGTATGCGCCACCAGCTTTGAGGATTCCTAATAATCCAATCATCATTTCTAGCGTTCGCTCTGTGCAAAGTCCCACCACAACTTCCGCCTTAACTCCTTGTTGTTGCAAGTAGTGAGCTAGTTGATTGACTTTGCTGTTCAACTGTGCATAAGTCAGTTGTTGGTCTTCAAAGACAATGGCAATGTTATCAGGTGTTTTTTGCGCTTGTTCTTCAAACAGTTGGTGAATACATTTAGTTTGTGGATAATCGCGCTGATTATTATTCACCTCGTATAGCAGTTGGTGTCTCTCAATTTGGCTGAGAACCTCTAACTCGCTGATTGTCGCATCTGGATTAGCGATCGCACTAGCCAATAAAGTCTGAAATTGCTCTATCAAACGTTTAATGTCTTCTGCCTGGAATACGCTAGAGTCGTAGTGCAATTCTGCTGTTAATGTGTCATCTTGGCGCAGGCAAGAAAGTTTTAATGTGAACCGTTCAATACAGGTATACTGTTGATAAATTGTAAACGATACATCAGCAGCTAGATACTTATCTGGCTGTTCTGCAAATTCAAAACAAAGTGGAAAGAAACGTAAGTTATTTTGTATTAATCCTGCTATTTGTTCCCAGTTAAAATAATCTTGGATTTTATCTAACTGCTGAATTGATTTTTTATTGCTGTATACAATATCTTTAATTTTAGATGTTGCTTCTATATTAATAGTTAACGGTAAATATTTAGAAAATAGTCCAACAACTGTCTCTATCTCTTGATATTTTCTTCCGGCAAAAGCCATGCCTATTGTCAGATTTTCTTGTTTAGTTAAGCGCCAATTTAAAATCTGCCAGCAAGCCAATAAAAACTCAAATATTGAAGTATTATTATATTGATTTAGAATATCGATTTGTTTTATTAATTCAGGAGCGATCGCAAAACTTTGCGTTTGTGGTTTAAATACTAATTCGTCAGCAGATTGTTTTTCAAAAGGAAGTTTTAACCCTTGTAAATCCAAGGCGATATTTTGTTTTTCCCAATAGTCTCTACCAGCTTCTGTCTCTGCTCCTTCCAACAATTCATTTTGCCATTCCGCTAGGTCTGCATATTGTAATGCTTCATTCTCTATTTCTTCACCTTTTAACCAAGCTGCATAAGACTGACTAATTTCTTGCACCAAAATTTCTAGTGTAGTAATATCTGCACAAAGCCCTGGTAAGCTTACAATTAATACATATTTGGATGCCGATAAAGTCACTAAAGATAGCTGCAAAGGAGAAGCTTGTACAATATCAAAAGGCTGTTGACTGATTTTATGAAATAATTCTGTCAGCGAGTTTTCTTGCTCTTGAGGTGTCAAACTGCTCAAATCATAAGTGTTATCCCAATTTATCTTCTGCTTACCAATTACCTGCAATGGGATAGTCATTCCAGGTAGAGAGCGAAAGTTTGTACGGAGAATTTCGTGGCGATTGACAACTATTTCTAAGACTAATTTTAAAATATTGACATCTAAATCTCCCTCAATCAAAACAGCACACTGAGAACGATAAGGGAGGTTATCAATTTCTTGCAATTGCCACAGATGTTTTTGCTGGGGTGAGAGTCGAAAACCTTGCATTTCCTCTAGCATTATGATTCTCCGTACTTGCCACTAAATATATTAATTACTGTATTGTTCTGCCATTCCCACTGCAATCTTTCGCGCACCCACAAATGGCATCCGTCCATGCGCTGTAAGCATATTATCGAGCATTAAAATATCTCCAGCTTGCCAGGGAAAAATAACCATTTCTTGTTGGTAAGCAGAGCGAATTTCATCTAGTACAGCAGGTTCAATTGCTGAACCATCACCGTAATAAGTATTGTGGGGCAAATCTGATTCTGGGAACTCTGCTAATAATGGTTCGCGTATACTTGGTTCCAAAGTTGAGATATGAAAGAAGGCAGCGTGATTAAACCACACTAGTTCATTTGTGTGCGGGTGTGTAGCAACCGCTTGACGAACTTGACGGGTTCTCAAACGATTACCCTCTTTCCACTCGAACTCAATGCCATTGCTGCGACAAAATGCTTCTACCTCAGATGGATTGGTTGTTTGAAAAACTGTTTGCCAAGGTAAGCCAAAGCCGTCGCCAAAGTTACGCACATACATAACTCCTTTTTGACTGAAGCGATCGCAAATCTTACCATCAATCCGTTGCAACAATTTGCGAGTGTCGGCAATTGGTGTTTCTCCTCCTTGTTGTGCAGGCTGAATACAAAAAAAGAAAATCTTTAGAGGCCAGGTTTTGGCGTAAGAAAGTTCACTGTGCAGAAAAATACTTGAGTTAGCAGGATAGTCAGTTGAAGTATAAATATTACCTTGGATTGGGCTGCGTGGTGAAGAGCGATCGCGATATTCCAGTAACTCTCCAGTCACGTTTTTGATAAACTGCTCAAACTCCAAATAGTTCTTCACCTGAAAATTCCGAAACAGAATTCCGCCATGCTTAAACAGATGATTTGTAATCAACTCCCGATTACTCATCGCCCAAGCAACTAAATTCACTGCATCTACAGTGGGTTGGATAAGCAAAGGAAGCGAATTTCCTGCCACTAAAGGTACTGCTTTAATCAATTCGGCTGGCGAAACATTGATACCTTGCCGTTTTGTTATTCGTAACTCATTGAGACTAAGTTTTGGGGACTCTGGAATTTTCATAATTTTGCTCCACGAATTCCCTTCAGCTTTTAATAGTGGTAAAAGTCAAACTCATTTCATCTGCTTTCTGGTCGATTTCTGGAAATTCTAGCCCCAGATCATCCAATGAATTGACACCCAGAGTTTCCAAAACGAATGGTTGCAATGTGTTGTTTTCAATAAAATTGCTACCTTCACTATTGTCGCCTTTATACACAATTACTAAATTATGGTAAAAGTGCAAAGAAACAATATTTTTATCAAAATAAGATGGAGTATAGCCGGGATTTAAAAATTCTTCATAATTCAATCCATCAACTAATTTTTTGAACATATTCATCACAGTTTTTGGGTCGTTCAAGTCAAGACTTCCACCCACGTTTACCCAATTTTGCATCATCACACTTTCTTGAGCAAAGTCTGACCACTTTTGTCCAAGACTTGGCCAGTAAGAATGATGAATATTTTCCGCAGCATAAATCCCACCTTCGTTGAGTACAGGGAAAAATTTGTAGAAGGCTTTAATATGATGTTCATTAGCCGAACTGCCATCTTCAATGATGATATCTAATGCTCCTGTTTCATTGAAAACATCTTTCATAAAAGATTCATCATTTTGATCGCCGTGAAATATTTTAATTCGGTCTTCTTCTAAATACCTTTTATCGACAATATCAATACCGTAGATCATACTATTTGGAAAATAAGTTTTAAAAGTTTTTAAAGCCTCACCTCCAATTGTGTGATCTTCGTAACCCCCTACACCAATTGCCAAAATCTTGAGTTTTTTCCATTTTAGGGGAGCAAAATGACTTTGGTAGCGATGAGCAAACCGCAGTCTAGGCCATTCTTCATGGGCATAAAGAGCCGCTACTTTACTTAAATCATTTGGCTGTAAAAATGCCCTAAATTGACGCGGAAAACTTTTTAATGATTGGATTAAGTTCATTGATGCTACTCCAATGTATTTTTATCTTCTATTAATTAATGACTTTACGCTTGGTTAACTTCAGCTTTTCTAATGAGGTAAATTCTAGCTCTTTCTCTTTAATTTGCTGTTGTTCTCTGTCAGAGGTAACGATAATTTCGGCTAACTCATTCAGTCTGATATCTGGCTGTTCAACAACATTGCGTAGCAGAATTTCAAAATGAATAATCATTCGCCCAATAGTCTTGTCATCAAACAAGTCTGTTTTATACTCTAATGAGCCGTTAAATCCTTCTGTACTTTCCCAAATACTGAATTTCAAATCAAATTTAGATGTACCACTATCAACCTCTAGGGGATGCAGAGTTAGCTCTGGAAATTCTATAGATGGAATGGGAGCATTTTGCAGAATAAACATCACTTGAAACAATGGGTTGTGGCTTAAATCCCGCTCTGGTTGTAATTCTTCCACTAACTTTTCAAAGGGCAATTCTTGATGAGCGTAAGCACCCAAAGCCACTTCGCGTACCCGCCCTAATAAAGTCCGAAAACTCGGATTACCTGATAGATTTGTACGTAGCACCAGGGTATTAATAAAAAACCCTATTATCCCCTGAGTTTCTGCTCTAGTGCGACCTGCAACCGGCGAACCAACTAAGATTTCTTGCTGGTTTGTATAACAGTACAACAACGTCTTAAATACTGCTATGAGTGTCATAAACTGAGTGACACCCTCTCGCTGATTTAATTCTTTTACTGCCTCACTTAGAGCTTTGGGAAATGCTAGAAATTGCTTTTTACCCGCGAAGGTTTGTATTGCTGGTCGGGGTCTATCTGTAGTCAGTTGCAGTACTGATAGATTACCGCTTAACTGCTGTTTCCAGTAATCAAGTTGGGTATGAAGAATCTCTCCTTGTAGCCATTTTCTCTGCCAATCAGCAAAATCTGCATACTGGATGGGAAGTTTAGGAAGTAGAGAGGGTAAGTCATGAGAAATAGCTTGGTAAATCTCTGCTAGTTCTTGAATCAGAATACCAATAGACCAACCATCTGCAATAATGTGGTGCATGGTCAAGAGCAATATATGCTCCTCTGGTTTCAAATACAAAAGTTGAACTCGCAGCAGTGGCGACTGTGATAAATCAAAGGGTTTTTGAGCGAACTCTGTGGCGAAGCGCAAAACCTCAGCCACAGTTGCTTCTGGTAATTCCAAAACTGGTAGTGTCAACTTCACACTTGGGGTAATCACCTGAACTGGTCGCCCTTTCACAGATACAAAGCTAGTTCGCAAGGCTTCGTGACGCTGTACGACTTCGTTAAGACTTTGTTCTAATGTCGCCTGATGAAGTTTCCCAGTTAAACGTATTGCAATGGGAACGTTGTAGAAGGGGTTATTAGGTTCTAACTGGTTAAGAAACCACAAGCGCTCTTGGGACAGACACAGGGGTAGTTCTTGATTGCGAGAAATCGGTTGTAGCAGTGGTTCTGAAGATTTTGTAATTGTTAATTGAGAAAGGATTTGCATTGCTAGCAGAACGACACTAGCATCTTGGAAAAAATCTTCAACGGATATTGCTACCTCAAAATCTACCTGAATTCGATTTTTTAGATCGAAAACTATTAAGGAATCGATTCCCAAGCTATTTAGTGGTTGTTCTGGTTTCACTTGGGAAACTTCAACTTTTAATATCTGAGCAATTTGTTTTTGTAAGTAAGATATCAGCAATGGTAGGCGGGTTTCTGGCGCTGTTGCCATAATTGCTTCACGGCTCAGATTTGTCTTGTTCTCAAGGTCATCTGCACTATCCAGGATACTCTGGCTGATAACTTTCAGTTTATTTGCCAAAAAATTGGCTTTTGTGGCACGGCGTTGAATTTTGCCGCTAGAAGTTTTGGGAATACTACCTGCTTTGATTAGTACTACTGCATATACTTGCACCTCATGTACTTCTGCAACAGCCTGACGAATTGCGGCAGTAACTTCTTCAAAATTTGGTTTGGCACGAAACTCCAATTCCTGCACCACTACCAGCCGTTCTTCATGAGCAACTTCCACTGCAAAAGCTGCACAGCTACCTAAACGCAATGATGGATGGCTGCATTCTGTAGTTAGTTCGATATCTTGTGGATAAAGATTACGACCTCTGATGATAATTAAATCTTTGGCTCTACCTGTAATGAAGAGTTCTCCATTGTGCAAAAAGCCTAAGTCACCAGTACGTAAAAATGGCCCTAATGTTGTGCTAACTCCTGTGCCTTGGAGGTAGGCGTGAAATATTTGCTCCGTCTCTTGTTGCCGATGCCAATAACCTTGCCCAACACTAGGGCCTGATACCCAAATTTCTCCAACTTCGTCAGGTTGACAAGGGGTAAGAGTCTCTGGATTGGCGATCGCAATTTGTTGTTGTGGTAAAGTTTGTCCACAACTGACAAAACTTTGAATATCTTCACTATCAGTATTTGCTTCAACAACCCGGTTTCTGGAAAGTGCCGATTTGACAACTGTTATGCAAGGAGGTACAGCTTTCTTTACCCCCCCAGAAATCATCAGGGTTGCTTCCGCCATCCCGTAACATGGGTAAAATGCTTCCCGGCGAAAGCCACACTCTGCAAAAGCCTCTGCAAACCGTTCTAAAGTATCCTGCCGAATGGGTTCAGCACCATTAAATGCAACACTCCAACTACTTAAATCAAGGGTTTCTTTTTGCTCAGGGGTAATCTTTTGAATGCACAATTCATAAGCAAAGTTAGGGGCTCCGCTAGTTGTACCTTTGTAGTAAGAAATTGCCTGTAACCAACGATAAGGTCGTTGTAAAAAAGCTGTTGGGGACATCAAGATGCAAGGAAATCCACCATACAGAGGTTGCAAAATGCCACCAATCAATCCCATATCATGGTAAACAGGCAGCCAAGAAACAAATTTACTACTAGGAGAATGTTCCATAATTTGGTAAGTCATGGCGGCATTGTGGAGCAAATTGCCGTGACTAAGCATGACTCCCTTTGGTATCCCTGTAGAACCCGATGTATATTGCAGAAAAGCTAGGGTATCTGGATTGATTTGAGTTTGTTGCCAAGCATCTTCTAAACCTGGCGCTATATCATCTGTAGTCAACCACTGGAGACTTTCTAGGTTTGCTGCTTGTGCAAATATGGATTGTAATGTCGGGAGCATCGCTGTTGTAGTTAGAGCAATGCTAGGTTGTGCATCTTTAGTAATAGCGCTTATTCTGGGTGTTTTGCGTTGGTTGAGAGGTGGATAAGCCGGAACTGCAACAACTCCAGCGTATAGACAACCAAAAAAAGCAGTTAAGTAATCTAGTCCAGGTGGATAAAGTAATAAGGCTCGTTCCCCATTTAAATTTAAAGCTTGGAGTTGAGATGCGATCGCACAAGAGCGCTTCACCAGTTGTTGATAAGTCAGTGTTGATTCTTGAGTTTCTCCATCTTCAAGGAAGGTGAAAGCAATTGTATCTGGCTGTGTCAAGCTTCTTTGATGCAGAAGATCAACAATTGTGAAGTTAGGGTCAATTCCTTTAAAGTCCTTGATTTGTATAGCCATTTGACTTTCCACAACTAGATGCACTCTTGCTTAAATACTGCTGCGATACATTCAACTTTTATCCTGCCAAAATGAGAACGCAAATATCGATCGCATTCCACAGGTAAGTTTTCATCCCACAATTCCGACTTTCTACTAGCTAAGGCTTTTTACCTCTTTTAGGAGAGCCTAAACAAAGGAGTCCTTAGCGAAATACTAGACGCTATTGCAAATTTCAACTCAATAAAGTTTTAAGGTTTTTATTGAGAGCAATTTTCAAGTACTCTGCTTACTTTAGAGGAGAGTATCGCTTTATGCAACTAGCTATTGATAGGTAATTCTTATTGATTTGTGTAAATAGATTATATTTTTATAACCTGATCTTCCGTAGATTAAGCTGATTTTCTGTCAGCGATCGCAGCAAGTTAGAGCAATGCTTAATCAGTCAGAATACAGACCATCACAGGGACAAGGTACTACTGATAGGTGTCAATTTAACATTAAAAAAGCGGTTATAAACCCCTTTTGTACGAGGCATTACTAACGTCCGTGGGTTTAAAAACCTTGATTTGGCTTTAGAGGTTGTTTGAAAAGTAGTTGGCTGTAATTTTAGGCACTCATTGATCCCCCCTAACCCCCCTTAAAAAGGGTGGAACCGGAGTCAAAGTCCCCCTTTTTAAGGGGAGCCACTGCGGTCTTGGGGTCTCCCCAAGTGGAGCATGTGGCGTGGATTTAGGGGGATCTAAACGTTTTGTTACCAAGAAGAGGACTTTTCAAACATCCTTTTAGTCGTTGGGAAATTGATAGAGAGTCTAACCCATCAGCCCTGATCAATCTTATTTTCTTTAATTTAAGTGCGTTTAAACGCATTTGAGCTATAGGTAATCAATTTATTGCATTCCATTCAGATGAAATTCGGTGTATTCTTTGTTTGCAAAATTAGTATAATTTTATACTGTTTTTATTTGGTAAAAATATTTTAAAGCCTTCCAAATATTGATTAGGACAACATTTTCTTTAGTAACACTTATCTTGCACTTGTATTATTTTAACTATATCTATTCCAGCTATTAGCTGTCTTTTAGCTTTATAAGCTAGAAAATCTTGATAAAGACTGTCAAATATCTTGCGATATATTGTCACTTTACTTTGTGGCTAAAATAGTTTAATTTCAGATTTGAAATGAAAAACTTTTCTATTAAGTTCTAAGGCTACTAGTAGACCGTGAGGATCTGGATTGGAATGAAACTGAAAAAATTGCTTCCCTACCTGTTATTGACAAGCTCTTTGACTGTATCGATCGCAACTGCTGCTAGAAGTGAAGAAGTAGGGATAGGTGTATCAGAGCATCTCAAGTCAACTCCAACAGATGCTAATTCCAATCAACCATTTACTGGGGAACCAATCAGAGAGATTCAACGAATAAGTGAGTTAGTACATCCTGGCAAGAGTGCAGAGATACTTCGACAACCACCACAACTCAGCCAAGGGAGTACCACGGAAATTGTCCCAGTGAGTGCAGTTAAGGCTAATCCCACCACTCAGGGAGTGGAAGTGATTTTACAAACTGCCCTTGGTGAAAAATTACAACTGGTGAATCGCAGTTCGGGCAATAATTTTATCGCTGATATTCCCAACGCACAATTACGTTTACCTTCAGGTGATACATTCACATTTCGCTCGGAGCGGCCAATTGCAGGTATTACTGAGATAACGGTCGCAAACTTTGATGCCAATACTATCCGAGTCACGGTGATTGGTGAAGCGAGTGTACCGACTGTAGAGTTGTTTGACAGTCCTGACGAGGGTTTGATTTTGAGTGTGGCTAGTGCTACGTCTTCCACATCCCAAGGACAACAAACACAAACACCACAAAAGCCTGAAGCAAATCAGTCAGAAACAGAAACTCCGCCAAGTCAACCTTCTGCGGCGAGTGATGAACCGATTGAACTAGTAGTGACGGGCGATCCTGATGGATATCGTGTACCTGAAACATCAACTGCAACCAGAACCGACACCCCACTGCGCGATATTCCTCAGTCCATTCAAGTTGTACCCAAACAAGTAATTGAGGAGCAGGGAATCACTCGGATTTCAGATGCAGCCCGTAACGTGTCTGGTGTATCGGTGGGAACAGGCTATAGTGGCGCTGTAGATGACTTAACGATTCGGGGATTTCTCAACTCAAACATCCTGAGAAATGGCTTCAAAACTCAAAATGCTTTTATCTATGGCGCAAATGTCGAACAGGTTGAAGTTCTAAAAGGCCCAGCTTCAGTGCTGTATGGTCAATTTGAACCAGGTGGTATTGTTAATTACGTCACAAAACAACCGTTAAATGAACCCTACTACGCAGGCGAATTTACAGTAGGAAGTTACAGTTTTTATCGTTCGTCCATTGATATTTCTGGGCCCCTGACTCCAGAGAAAAATCTTTTATATCGTCTCAATATTGCCTATGAAAACTCTGGTAGTTTTCGTGATTTTGTCAATGGGGATGTTTTCTCTATCTCTCCCATTGTCAGCTACAAGATTGATGATGCCACAAACATCTCTCTAGAATACGAATACACAAAGGTCAATAGAGTATTTGATCGTGGTTTTTTACCTAACAGTGTTTTTCTTGACCTCCCTATCAGCCGGAATTTAGGCGAACCAAGCGACTCGATTAATATTGAAAATAACCGCTTTGCTTTAACCCTAGACCATCGATTTAATGAAAACTTGCGTCTGCGGAGTAATTTATCTGGTCAATTTATTGAGACAAATGATACCCACATTAATCCTAATGAGTTAGTTGGCGATACCTTATCGCGAGACTACTCTACAGGTCTTTCTCCTGGTGAAAGTAACGATTTATCGCTGCAAACCGATTTGATTAGTGAATTCAAAACTGGATCAATTCAGCATCAGCTACTTTTTGGTGTGGAATTCAGTAGAAGCATTAGTAATTATTCACTCGATCAAGCAAGTATTTCATCACTAAATATCTTCGCTCCTGTCTATGGATATGAAATTCCATCCCGTGAAAGTTTTACCTATGCAGTAAAGTCCGATTCAACCACAAATACAGCAGCAATTTATTTACAAGACCAAGTAACATTGCTACCAAATTTGAAATTGCTAGTCGGCGGCAGATATGATTTTGTTGATTACAATAATAAATTCATTCCTGACACAGTTAATGGTAGCGAGCCAGAAGAATCTAATTTTTATGATACAGCCTTTTCACCGCGTGTCGGATTAGTTTATCAGCCAATAGAACCAATCTCGCTGTATGTCAGTTATAGCCGTTCCTTTGTACCCAATAATTTTAGGTCGAATGGAGAAGCGCTGGAGCCTTCGCGGGGTACTCAGTATGAAGTCGGGATTAAAGCCGATCTCAGCCCTCAGATATCGCTGACGTTAGCAGCTTATGATATTACAAAGACTAATATACCAACAGTTGATCCTGATAATCCTGATGTATTCTTCGCAGTCGGAGAGGTAAAAAGTCGCGGAATAGAACTGGATGTCGCAGGAGAAATTAAACCCGGTTGGAAGATAATAGCTTCTGGTTTTTTAAATGATGCCTATGTCAGCGAAGATAACGATCCTTCTTTGAAAGGTTCGCGGTTGGTAAATGCACCCTATCATGGCGCTAGTCTATGGACAACTTATGAAATCCAGAGTGGTGATTTGCAAGGGTTCGGTTTTGGTGCAGGGTTATTTTTTATAGGCGATCGCATTACTAACCAAAGCGATCCGTTTACTCTTCCTTCCTATGTTAGAACCGATGCGACTATCTTCTACAAACGTAATGATTGGGGAGCCGCACTCAATTTCAAAAATCTGTTTGATGTGAAATACTACGAAACCAACGGCTTTTATGTATTCCCACAAGCACCTTTCACAGTTCAGGGCACAATTTCATTCAGTTTTTAAATTCTCTTTAAACCTCCTTTTAGTAAGGCGAGGGAGAAGGAATCAGTTTTCTTCCCCTTTATCAGGAGGAATGAGAAGGGAATGGCACTAAGAAAAGGTGAAACCTCGTCAGGACAGGGTGTGGGAGGTGTGGGAGGTGTGGGAGGACGTGGAAGAAGTCTTACCCCCCACACTCCCCACACTCAAAAAGCAAGTTATATCAGGGCTTTGCGATTAACTTAGTGCCATTCGAATGAGAAGGGTAATCAATGTATGTAAAGGGTATCTGCAATGAAATCCAAAACATTCCGTAACTGGGCATTTACTCTACACCGCTACCTCGGTTTAGCTATGGGATTTGTGCTGATTATAATTGGCTTGACAGGTAGTTTATTAGTCTTTCAGAAGGAAATTAACCACTTTTTAGTAGCCCAACAGTTTGGACATATCTCTCCCCAAGAAGCGCCACTGCCTCTAGAGTCAGTCGTAAATACTGTGAAAGCGGAATATGATTCATCCCGAAAGGACTTAAAACTCAATAAAGTTTATATCCCTTCAGAGCCAAATGAACCAATTATGTTTGCCTTCGTTGCTCCTGATGACAAAGGGATAGATGTTATTGTCAATCCTTATACTGGTGCAATCATGGGTGAGCGATCGGACAGAACATTGATTCTTCTGCTGTATGAACTCCATTATAATCTGATGGCTGGAGACATTGGGATGACCATCGTGGGAGTTATAGCATTCCTGTTGCTCGTTCTGAGTATTACGGGTGTCATTCTCTGGCCTGGATGGCGCAGGCTGATTGCAGGATTCAAGATCAAGTGGAATGCTCATCCAAAGCGGCTGAACTTCGACATTCATAAAGTAGTAGGCATTATTACAGTGGTGTTCCTGACGCTGACTGCCTTTACTGGCTTCTGCTGGAATTTCTACGACTTCACCGAACCCATCATCTATGCAGTAACATTTACCAAAAAGCAACCAGAACCGGTTTCTGTGCCCAAACCTGGTCAATTACCGTTGCGACTTACAGAACAACTAAAAATTGCTGATGCTGCCTTGCCAGGTGCTATGGTCAAGAGTATTTCCTTCCCTAGTCAACCTGAAGATAGCTTGACAATTAGCTTTAAACTACCCCAGGAAAATGCAGAACGTGGTCAGAGTAATGTTTATCTTGACCAGTACACGGGTAAAGTTTTGCGAGTTGATAATGCTTTAAAAATGCCATTGGGCGATCGCATCCTCAACTCTTTTATTCCCCTACACTATGGTACCTTTGGTGGTTTATCCACGCGCATTCTCTACGTATTTGTCGGATTATCACCCTTAATTTTATTTATAAGTGGCTTTGTCATGTACCAACATCGCTACCGAGAAAAATCTGTCCGCCACAATCAGGTAATAGAGCTATCAAAGAACCATCAAGATTAATTGAAGGTTAATTTGCCAACCGCCACAAACCTATAATTTAAGACTCATACAAGTGCGTATATTCATCATTATTTGGCTTGGTCAAACCGTTTCTATTATTGGTAGTGGGATGACTGGCTTCGCATTCACTATCTGGATATGGGAACTAACGCATCAGGTTACAGCAATAGCGTTGTTTGGGTTGTTTGCACAATTGCCACAAGTATTGATGGCTCCTATCGCTGGGTTTATTGTAGATCGTTGGAACCGTAAATATCTGATGATAGTTGGGGATACAGTCAGTGGTGTTGTCGCGATCGCTGTCTTACTACTTTATTCAACTACACATCTGCAATTATGGCATTTATACTTAGCTGTCGCTATCCAAGGTATTTTTGAGGTAGTTCAAGAACTGGCTTACTCAACATCCATATCTACAATGATGCCCAAGCAGCACTACAGTCGTGTTAGCAGTCTGAGATTTTTAGCTGATTACGGTTCTAGTATTATCGCACCAACACTAGCAGGCATTCTCTACTCAGTTATTGGGCTTGTTGGGATATTAATTATCGATATTGTGAGTTTTGTATTCGCTGTCACCACAGTTTTAGGAGTACATATCCCACAACCTAGTATGACAACAAGAAACAATCAAAGTTTCACTAATTGGAAGCAGGAGATTTACTTTGGTTGGCATTACATTGCTGTACGTCCAAGTTTGCTTGCCATGCTAGTGTTAGCATTTGTATTTACATTTGCCTATGACTTTGGACTCTCAATCTATTCACCGATGGTTCTAGCGCTGACTGGCAATGATGCTAAGGTGTTAGGTACTTTAGCCTCAGCAGCAGGAATTGGTGGAATAGTTGGGGTATTGCTCATCAATAGCTGGGGTGGTTTCAAGCGTCGTATAGATGGGGTGCTACTTGGTATAATCGGTGTTGGTTTGGGCAAAATTATCTTTGGTCTAGCTAAGACACCATTGATTTGGATTCCAGCTCAATTCTGTTCATCTCTAAATTTTCCCATACTTGGCAGTTCCTGTGATGCTATCTGGCTAACCAAGGTTAATCCTCAGATACAAGGACGTGTTTTTGCGACTCTAAAGGTTGTAACGTTGATTGCTTCAACGGTTGCTTATTTGATAGCTGGGCCACTAGCCGACTATATTTTTGAACCTGCAATGATGCCAGATGGTAGCCTTGCACCCATATTAGGCTGGATATTCGGCACGGGAAAAGGTTCAGGTATGGCAGTTTTGTACTTCATCTCTTCGCTAGGGATGTTACTTATTGGCTTAAGTGGATATGCTTTCCGCACTTTGCGTAACGTAGAAACTATACTGCCCGATCATGATGCTAATACAGCACTGCGGAAATAGTGACAGCAAATGTCAATCCAATACTTCTCGCTTTGTGCATTTTTAATTCGGAATCGGATTTTGGGTAAAGGGTAAGGGTTAAAAGTTTTTTCTTTCCCCTTCCCCCCGCCCCTTATCCCCAGAGGGGACCTCACCTTCCCCTTTTCCCCTTAACCGAGAAGTATTGAATGTCAACCCCTGTGCTTAGTTTCATTTCAAGCGTGGTGAATCTGGTTTTATAAGTAGCTAGTCGTTAAAGTAAATTTATTTAGGCATCTGGGAATACTAAATGTAAAAGTCTTAAAGATAAAGTCCAGCATGATTAGCACCAAACTCAGTATTCCTGGATATCAAGTTAACGAACAACTTTATGATAGTGCCAGAACTCTTATTTATCGTGGTTTCCAGGAAACTGACTCCTTACCTGTAATCATCAAACTGCTGAAAAATCCTTATCCTAGCTTTAGCGAACTCGTACAATTTCGTAATCAGTACACCATTACCAAAAATCTCAACTATCCCGGAATCATTCAAACTTACAGCTTGGAAGCATATCAGAATGGTTATATATTAGTGATGGAAGACTTTGGGGGAATTTCCCTGAAGGATTATTTCGTTAACGATAATATTGTATCCTTAAAGGAATTTTTAAAAATTGCAATATCTCTGTGTGATGTCTTAGATATACTTTCCCGCCATCGAATTATTCATAAAGATATAAAACCAGCCAATATATTAATTAATCCTGAAACTAAGCAAGTAAAGCTCATTGACTTTAGTATTGCCTCTTTATTATCACGAGAAACCCAAACGCTAATCAGTCCGAATGTATTAGAAGGGACGCTGGCTTATATTTCCCCAGAACAAACAGGAAGAATGAATCAGGGGATTGACTACCGAACCGACTTTTATTCTTTGGGTGTAACCTTCTATGAATTAATTACAGGTGAATTACCTTTTCAATCAAATGATCTGATGGAATTGGTACATTGTCACATTGCTAAATCAGCACCATTAGTAGATGAAATTGACCCACAAATTCCGTCTGTTCTTTCAGAGATTGTTAGCAAATTGATGGAAAAAAATGCGTCATCTCGCTATCAAAGTATATTGGGTCTGAAATTTGATTTAGAAAATTGTTTAATTCAACTTCAAAAAACTGGTGAAGTTAAGAGTTTCCCAATTGCACAAAGAGATGTGTGCGATCGCTTTATTATCCCCGATAAACTCTATGGACGAGAAACTGAAATAGCCACCTTAATCGAAGCATTTGAAAGAGTAAGCAAAGGTGCAACTGAAATAATGTTGGTTACTGGTTTTTCAGGAATCGGAAAAACTGCGGTTATTAACGAAATTCATAAACCGATTGTGCGCCAACACGGTTATTTTATCAAAGGGAAATTTGACCAATTTCAACGGAATATTCCCTTGAGTGCTTTTGTGCAAGCATTTCGAGATTTAATCTGGCAATTATTAACTCTAAACAACGCTCAAATCCAGCAATGGAAAAACCAGATATTAGAAGCTGTTGGGGAGAATGGACAGGTAATTATTGAAGTCATCCCGGAATTATCAAAAATTATTGGTGAACAACCACCCGCACCAGAATTATCAGGAACTGCGGCCAGAAATAGATTTAATTTATTATTCCAAAAATTTACGCAAGTCTTTACTATTGTTGAACATCCATTAGTAATATTCTTAGATGATTTGCAATGGGCAGATTCAGCATCCCTGAACTTAATGCAATTATTGATTGCTGATACAGGTCATCTATTGTTAATTGGTGCATATCGTGATAACGAGGTCAATCCAGCACATCCATTAATATTGACTTTGAGCGAGATTCAAAAAACGCAAGCACCGATTCATACAATTACTTTAACACCACTAAGTCAAGGGCAATTGAATCAGTTAGTCGCTGATACACTGAAATGTACAGAAAATGTAGCATCACCTCTTTCACAATCGATCTATCAAAAAACTCAAGGTAATCCGTTTTTCACAACACAGTTTATCAAAGTATTGCATCAAGAGGAATTCATTAAATTTGACCTTGATTCGGGTTGTTGGAAATATGAAATTACACAAGTAAATCAGCAAGCAGTTACAGATGATGTTGTAGAATTCATGGTGTGTCAATTACGTAAGCTTCCTGAATCAACTCAACAACTCTTACAGTTAGCTGCGTGTATTGGGAATCAGTTTGATTTAGTAACTTTGGCAATAGTTTCAGAAAAATCAAAAACAGAAACAGCAGCTATTTTATGGAAAGCTTTGCAAGAAGGATTAATTTTACCTACTAGTGCTAATTATAGTTTTCATCAAGATTTATTTTTAGAAAATAACGGTCATATAACAAATAATATAGACACACAAACGGTTGAAGATAGCTTAGAAGAAAAGACAGTCACATACAAATTCTTGCACGATCGCATTCAACAAGCTGCTTCTTTTTTGATTCCCAAAGAACAGAAAGAGTTGACCCATCTCCAAATTGGGCAATTAATTTTAAAAAATACATCATTAGCCCAGCAGTCAGAGAATATTTTTGAGATTGTCGGTCATTTAAATTATGGAATTCCACTCATTAACCAGCCAAGTAAACGTCAAGAATTAGCTAAACTAAATCTCAAGGCAGGTCACAAAGCCAAAGAAGCGATTGCTTATGGTGCAGCTCTACAATATTTCAATCAAGGAATTCAGTTATTAATTAGTGATGGCTGGGAAAATGCTCATGATTTAACGCGAGATTTATATCACGCTGCTGCCGAAGTTGCGTTTATCAGTAATGAATTTGAGCAGATGGAATCGCTAATTGAAGTAGTGATACAACGAGCGAAAAATTTTTTAGATAAAGTAAAAGTTTATGAAATTAAGCTCCAGTATTATCAAGTACAAGGGCAGATGATTAAAGCGATTGATATTGGGTGTCAAACTCTCCGACAGCTTGGAATACCCTTATTTGAATCTGTTACTACTTCAGATATTCATCAAGCTATAGAAAACACTTTATCAACACTGGGAGAGCGCCAAATAGAAAGCTTAATTGAGCTACCTTTGATGACTGATCCTCAAGCTTTAGTTGCCCTGAAAATTATGATCAGCCTCACTCCCTCTGTCCATCAGGCTGCTCCCCACCTATTTCCAATTATTGCCTGTGAACAAGTTAACTTATCACTTAAATACGGCAATATAGCACTTTCAGCACCAGGATATGCTGATTTTGGCATTGTTTTAAATGCGGTATTAAATCAACTAGAAAAAGGCTATAAGTTTGGGCAGTTAGCTTTAAAAATTGTAGAGAAGTTTGATGCAAAATCTCTGAAAAGTATGACTAGTTTCAAAGTAGCTGCATTTAATCAGTTCAACAAGCTACCTGTCCGAGATACCATCAATTTATTAAAAGAATCTTATACTTTAGGATTAGAAGTTGGAGATTCTGTACACATGATCGTCTCAACTTTTTTCCGACTTTTTTATACCTATTTAATGAGTGTAGAAGATTTAAAAACTTTACTAGAACAAATCAAAATTTTCGAGTCTAGCTTTGCAACTGGTGAATCTTTTTTGATGCGATTTAGTATTCTTAAAAGGACAATTGAATTTATAACTGAATATAGCCATTATTCAGATTTATTAATTGATAAATACTGGGATGAAGGAAAAATCTTACCTGCTCTACTTAAGGAAAATGATGAGTTTACACTCCATGAATTTTATCTAATTAAGTTAATTATTAGCTACTTGTTTGATGATCCTCTAGCGGCAGTTAGCAATGGAGACAAAGGAGAGCGTTACCTTAAAGGTGGTGCAGGAATGCTATCTGTGTCTGTTTTCCATTACTACGACTCATTGGCTCGTCTATCTGTCTATTCTAAAGCTAAATCTTCTGAACAAGCAAAATTGCTCTTGAAGGTTGACGAAAATCAAAAACACCTAAAAGTTCGAGCAATAATTGCACCGATGAATTTTCAGCATAAATTTGATTTAGTAGAGGCAGAGCGTCATTGGGTCTTAGGTCAACGATTTGAGGCAATTGACTTATACGATCGCGCGATCGCTGGAGCCAAAAAAAATGAGTACATTCAGCAAGAAGCTCTGGCTAACGAACTAGCAGCTAAATTTTACCTTGATTGGGGCAAAGAAAAAGTAGCTCAAGCATATATGCAAGAAGCTTACTACTGCTACGCCCGATGGGGAGCAAAAGCTAAAACCGATGATTTAGAAAAACGCTATCCTGAATTACTTCAACCCATCCTACATCAACACCAACTTAGCTTTAATTCCCTAGAAACAATTGCTAGTATTGCCCCCAGTTCGATATCTTTATCCGGTCAAACTTCCATTATTAGTAGCACAAATATTTCCGATGCCTTAGACTTTATGTCTATTCTGAAAGCGGCTCAAGCTATTTCTAGTAGCATTGAATTGGATGAAATTATTGCTAGCCTGACGAAAATTATTCTCGAAAACTCTGGTGCCCATAAATTTGCCTTAATTCTTTCTGAAAATGGAAACTTAAAAGTCAAGGCAATTACTTTTATTAATCACCAAAACAGTTTTTTAACTCCAATACAAACTATTCTCAAGTCACAAGCAGTAGATACTTGTGAAGATATCCCTAGAAAGATTATCAATTATGTCAAAAATACTCAACAAACCATTGTCATAGATAATTGCCAAACAGAGATAGCCGGGTTACTTGGAGAATATCTGCTCGAATTTCAACCCCAGAGTGTATTTTGTACGCCGATTATTAATCAAGGACACTTAGTAGGCATTCTCTATTTAGAAAATAAACTAGTGGCAGGGGTATTTACTAGCGATCGCATTAAAGTTATCCAAATGTTATCTGTGCAAGCTGCCATTTCTCTAGAAAATGCTCGTCTTTATCAAGAATCTCAAGAAAAAGCTCAACAGATTCAACAATCTCTCCAGCAGCAAAAAACCTTATTTAATGTTGTAAACCAAATCCGAGAGTCTTTAGATTTAGATGCAATTTTTGGTGCAGTAACTCAAAATCTTCGCTCAATTCTTAATGTCTCGCGCGTCGGAATTTATCAATTTCATCTTGGAGTAAATTATGAATATGGCGAATTTATTGCCGAAGATGTCCTACCGCAATTTCCTTCTGGTTTAGCTGTAAAAATTCAAGACCATTGTTTTGGAGACAACTATGCAACTCTGTACAAACAGGGACGCTTTTGTGCAATGTCGGATATTGAAACCGCAGAAGTTTTAGATTGTCATCGGGCAATTTTGCAACAGTTTAATATTAGAGCATCATTGGTTGTACCAATTATGCAAGATGATGAACTTTGGGGCTTACTCTGTATTCATCAATGCGAATACCCACATCAGTGGCAACCTTCTGAGATTGAATTTGCCCAACAAATTGCTGCACAAATGGGAGTTGCGCTCCAACAAACCGATCTCCTGCTGGAAACTCGCCAACAAGCAACCCAATTAGAAGAAACACTCCAATATCTTAAAGAAACTCAACTTCAATTAGTACAAAATGAAAAAATGTCTGCGTTGGGAAATCTCGTAGCGGGAGTAGCTCATGAAATGAATAATCCTCTTGGTTTTATTTCTGCTAGCCTTGAGCAAAGTAAACCTGTATTTGTAGATATTTTTAAACATCTGAAATTATATCAAGAAAGTTTGCCAAATCCAAAAGCGGAAATTATTGAACATGCCGAAAAAATCGACTTGGAATATAGTTTAGAAGATTTACCCAAGATGATTGATTCAATGATGATAGCCTGTGACAGGCTGAAAAATATCAGTACCAGTCTCTGCACTTTCTCTCGTGCCGATCAAGACTACAAAGTACCTTTCCATATCCACCAAGGCATTGATAGTACCATTCTTATTCTCAAACATCGTTTGAAGGCAAATGAACAACGTCCCGCCATTGAAGTTATCACAAACTTTGATAATTTACCTCAAGTAGAATGTTTCCCTGGTCAATTGAATCAGGTATTTATGAACATTATAGCGAATGCTATTGATGCCTTGGATGAATCAAATACAGATCGAAGTTTTAGGGAGATTAAAGCCAATCCGAATCGGATTATAATTACCACCTTATTGAAAGACAAACAGATTGAGGTGAAGATTGCTGATAATGGTCAAGGCATGAGTGAATCAGTCAAGCAAAAAGTATTTGACCACTTGTTTACTACAAAAGGTGTTGGTAAAGGAACAGGATTAGGATTAGCGATCGCTCAATCCATTGTTATAGAAAAACATGGCGGAACTTTGAATGTGAATTCTACTCCAGGCGTTGGAACAGAATTTGTGATTACCTTACCGATTCTGGCTTAGACTTAAAGTTAACTTGGTCGAAAACAGGAATTAACAGAGGAAGAACGAGCAGTCATTAGCGGAGGGTATTTTTACAAGTGCGATCGCTCACATTTAACTTTCTTAAACTTCTGATCAGATTTCAGTTTCCTACTGTTAAGGAAATTAATTGCAACCAATTAGCTCAATTACTGTTGAATTCTGCAAAGCCACGGCCATTACTGCTAGATGCACGAAGTCAAACAGAATATGGGGTAAGCCATATCGAAACAGCAGTGTGTATAGATCATCTAACACCTGACTTAGCAGAACTTTCAACAGTTTCAAAAGATAGACTAATTGTTATCTACTGTTCTGTTGGCTACCGGAGCGCCAAATTAGCGCAACAGCTTGATCAAGCCGGGATGAAGTGCGTTTATAACTTAAGCGGTGGGATTTTTCAGTGGGCAAATGAAGGAAGGCTTATTTTTAAAGACGAGCATCAGACACAACTTGTACATCCTTATAATGCAATATGGGGAAAACTGCTAAAAGCTACAAACCATGCTCAGGAGTGGTAAATTTTAAGTAAATACATTTGTTTGTCCTAGCATCAAATTCCTAATAAAACTACTCTTGCTGCATGTCTCAAGTTTCGATTGTCATTCCGACTTTAAACGAAGCAGTTAGCTTAAGGCGTACATTGCGCCAACTGACTTTACTTAATCCCCCTGCAAAGGAAGTGATAGTGGTAGATGGTGGCAGCGAAGATGAGACAGTGGCAGTTGCAAAACAATGCTTTGGGTTATTCGATCAGTCGCTATGTCTACAAGTTATCTCATCTGAGCAGCGTGGGCGTTCTATTCAGATGAATTACGGTGCATCGGCTGCAACTGGAGATATTCTTTGCTTTCTTCATGCAGACACTTGGGTGCCGGATGACCTAATCACTGTAATAGAGCAAACCTTAGCAGAGCCAACCATTGCTTGTGGTGGGTTTATTTCTCTGATGAGTGGATCTCAAACCACTCGCTGGGGTGTCTCTCTACATAATTATCTAAAAACCTATTACGCACCACTGTTATTTAAACCGTACCTGTTTTTTCGAGGATTACGTCTTTTGTTTGGAGATCAGGTAATGTTTTGTCGTAGTGCTGACTTTTGGGATTGCGATGGATTTGATCAGGCATTGCCGATTATGGAGGATGGAGATTTATGCCTGAAATTGGTTAAAAAAGGGCGTATTTATCAGGTAAACCGGATTGTGCAATCTTCAGATCGACGCGTCGCAAAATGGGGTAGCTTTAAAGCAACTGCAATTTACCTTTATATCGGTTTTTTGTGGGGGATTGGCGTTGATGCAAATTATCTCAAACAATTTTATCAAGATATTCGCTGATTCAGGCTCCAGTCATAGTAGAGGTAGGAAATCGGCGTTGAGGCTTGCAAAGGCAAATCTGTTTCTAGGTAAGAGCGGATATATTCTGGAATGGAAGATGTAACTTTGAGAAAGTCTTGACGATACCATTTAAAGATTTTGCTACAGTAGAGCGTTTTACTATCTGAGTCATAATGGACTTTTTCAGGATTATTAATGAAGCGACGAGCGTCTTCATCTAACTGCTGAGTAACTTGGTCAGGAAAATAAGCTCCAGCACGCAGTAATGGGCAACCAACCGAAGCGCAGACAATTGCAAAATGAATTCGCGGCTCCTGTAATTTCTCCCGCAGAATAGAGTTCTCTATTTGGGCTAGACTGTAACGTTCGCCAAATATATAATAGACCTCTTGCAAAAAAGTTTTGTGGTATGATTGAGGGCTGACTAAATCCAAGAGAAATTTAGGCTTCTTTTTGAACTTCATAATTATAAATCCCAGCAATTAAATGACAGCGCAATCCAAAACGTTTCCTACGATTGCGGTAGCGCTGACTTAAAATCCGAAAAACTTTTAAACGCCGATTAACATGTTCAATCACTACTCGGCGACTCGCTAAAGCGCGGTTGGATTGCTTTTGTTCCTTGGTTAACTTACCTCCTTTAGGTTTCTTCTGAGGTAAGTGACTATTAGTGTGTAATTTAGAAATTCCTTGGTAGCCACTGTCTTCTAAGCTTTCGGTTTCGGAGTGAAAACGAACCTTACTCTCTACAAATAGTTTGTAGTCATGTTTGCGGCCAGAACCGTTTACAATACAACGAATTTCTTGGGTTGTTAGGTCAATTATCAATTGAGATTTGAGAGTATGCCGTTTTTGTTTACCACTATAAAAGCGTTTTTGCCCGTGTTTCGGACGTTCAATTTGACTCTCTGTTACATCCATCACAGCTGTTTTCGGTTTCTGTGATGAGATCAACAAGGACTTTTTTCCTCCTAAACGGAATTTTCCAGAACTGATTAATGTGCTTTCAACCCAATGTACTATCCGGCAAACCGTTGATTCTGATACTTGCCAGTCACTAGCAATGTGGAAGTAAGTCCGATATTCTCTCCAATACTGTAGGCAAACTAAAGCTTGGTCTTCCAAGCCTAGCTTGTTCGGATAACCTCGTGTTTGCTTAAAACTGGTTGTATGTTCTAATACCTTAACCATCTCATCGAAAGTACGTCGTTGTACCCCGACCAAACGTTTGAACTGCCGATTCGATAACTTTTTTGTTTGCTCGTATCGCATAAGTAGTATTGATTCAAGCGACAAAACTTTACATCATACCATAAAATATTTTTGCAAGAGGTCTAATAACTACGACGTTGGAAAAACCACAAAAAAGCCAGCCAGTTCGGAATGCCTAAGATTCGCGGACGAATTGACTCAAGTGGGTACATCTCCAAAATTGCCGAAATAGTGAACGCATTGTAAAGGTTGATCCACAATGCCAATTGCTCAAAAGTGCTGCAATTAGATGGAAAATCCAGATTTGTTTGACTGGACAACCAATCTCCTAGCGCTTGAGGTTGCTCTGTTTTCCAAGCAAAATAGTCTACACGACCCTGTTGATCAACATACTGACGCAATAACCTATCCCAAGGTTCAAAATCAATCATTATCGCTGTGTTTAGGAACTTCCAGTAAAAAAACATCCTATCCCTACTACAAATATACAAATTTATTACACGGTGGCGTTGAAAATTGAGAATTGGTTTAATAATTTAGCCTCTAAAGTGCTAAATCTGAAACAGAAAAACATGGTAGAGCCTGTTAGAAACCTATTATGTTTACTTTTATATTCAAGTAGGGCAAAGTATGATTGCTTTGAGATATTTTGCATTCTTTGTACTACTATTAGCTGGACTATTATCAGCAATTAAGCAAATGAGTCTTGCTTTGGATGAAGGAAATCTTGAGCAGTTCACTCTTTGGACAGGTATTGCCTCTATCATTGCAGGTTTACCAATTATATTGTGGTAAATCTTAGGTAAGCAGATAATTTTCAACTAGGCATATTTATACTTTATAAATACGTTTGATGATGGAAAAAAACCAAGAATCGGGCAATAATTTACGTAGCATAAGCAAAATCGGCGCAGGTTGACCAACGGGATAGCGCATTTTATAACTACGATCAATGGCTGCTTTAAATATTGCCTGAGCAACTAATTCTGGCGGCTCTCCTTTTCTTCCCGCTTCTTGGGATACCCTTTGTGCAGTATCTACTAATGGTTGATACATGGGCAAATCATCACGCACGATCGCTCGATTATTTTCATAAAATTCAGTTTTAATCACACCTGGTTCAACAATTTTAATTTTGATATTGAATGGTTCTAATTCATAGTGCAAAGCTTCACTAAACCCTTCTACCGCCCATTTTGAACTGTGATAAATGCTATACAAGGGGAAAGTAATTCTTCCTCCCATACTGGCAATTTGAATAATAGTGCCACCGCTTTGTTGACGCAGATGGGGAATAATCGCTTGTGTGATTCGCATCAACCCAAAGACGTTGGTATTGAATTGTTTGGCGATTATTTCATCAGTCATGGCTTCAAATACACCATCTACACCATAACCAGCATTATTTACTAAAACATCAATTTGACCAAAATCTTGGATGGCAGAAGCGATCGCAGTTTGAATACTGTTATTATCTGTAACATCTAAAAAATATACTTTGATGTTAGGAAATTCACGGAAATTCTGGTCTTGGCTGGGGTTTCGCATCGTGGCTGCAACGTTCCAGCCTTGTTGCGCGAAGTATATGGCGGTGAATTTCCCAATTCCACTGGATGTTCCGGTGATGAAAACTGTTTTGGACATGGATATTAAGGGGTTGAGTGGGATGTAGAGAGGCACAACTTCGCCTCTCTACATACATGATTTTTTAAACTCGGAGGGTTTACGCATACTGCAAGCAGAATCCACAGGGTAGGTACGCGGAGGGTTTGTGGCAATCCTCCAAAATTCACCAACAGATATTTCTCAGAAACCCTGTAAAATATGGATTTTGAATTTTGGATTGGTATTAGAGACTTCCAAATTAAAAAACATTCAAAAATCTCATACAACAATCCTCTCTCTTCTTCATCTCTCTGTGCCCTCTGCGCCTCTGTGGTTCGTCTTCTTGGATAATTTATTTCTTGGAAATCCCTTAGACGCTGTTTTGTTTGATGATATCGCGGTATAAGTTAGCGGCTGGGGTTAGTTGGCGTTTTAGTTCTGGGTCTGTATCTAGGTCAATGTGATATAGTCCAAAATCGCTATCTGGGCCAAATTTCAGACCCCATTCGCGGTTGGAGGTGATGCACCAGGAGACATAACCGATGACGTTTATCCCGTCTTGACGGGCGCGTTGCACTTGTTGGAGATGCTGGCGAATGTAGTCTTCACGCTTGACGACTTTATCGGCTACTTCTACACAGCCATTCTCGATAATCATAATCTCTTTATCGGGGAATAACTGGGCGTGGAATTTGAGCATATCGTAGAGAACACCAGACCAAACTGGCGCATTACCAAAACGTCCAAAAGCAGCATCCATTAATTGTTGAATGCGGTTGAGGCGGAGATTGCTAATCCCCCAGTAATAGTCAAAACCAACAAAATCTTGTTGACCTACACATTCTTGAGGACAGAGGAATGTGGGTAATTTCCCAGCCATACCTAAGTGCCACCAGTTACTTGTCAGTGATGTGGAAAGTACGCTGAAAATCTTGAAAATTGGGTCAAAAATGCGGGTGAGCGATCGCAGTACGGGTAAGCGTTGTTGGGTGGAAACGGCGACAAATTTCACTTTGCTGGGATCGCCAAAGATTTGCTTGGCGATTAAACGCGCTAAATCAATCTCTAAGCCGCTAAATTCTCCGGTTTTGGGGTCGCGGTAGCTAAAACCAGGCACGTTTTCTTTGACTGCGACAACTAAATAACCACGGTCTTGAATACGTCGCAGTGGTGTACCGGGTTGAGGCTGTCCGATAGTTGGACTAGAAGATCCGCCTGTGGTGATGTCAGCTAGGGTTGAACGTCTACCGATTTTCGGTACAGGTGGGACGGGTTGATTGGGGAAGTAATGACTATAGCTAGCTTGCCAAGCACCAGATTCTTTAAACTGTCGCACTACTGTATCTACAATATTCAATAGTGCGCGATCGCCTTTAACTACAGCTGCACCATAGTTCTCTACTGTCAGCCCTTCACCATTTTTACCCACCAGTCGATATTGCCCTGGTTGTTGTGTCATCAGACCCAAGAGAATTGTGTCATCTGCAAGAATGGCACTAACTTGCTCATAATCCAAGGCTTGCAAGGCATCAGCGTAATCTTCTACTACTTTGACTTCAACTGTGGGTAACAGGTATTCTATGGTAGATTCCGCCGTCGAACTTTTGACAACTGCTACTGTTTTCTGAGCCAGATTTTTTGGTTGCTGAATGGGACTGCTAGCTTTGACTAAGAGAAATTGCCCCGCCTGATAATAAGTTTCCGAAAACGCTACTTGCTGTTGTCGCTCGGCGGTAATAGTCAAATTAGCAATGACAACATCAACTTTTCCCTTTTCCAACAAACTGCGCTCAGTAAAACGTTTACCCTGAGAAATCATATCTTCGGGACGACGCAGATTAGTGACATTGCGATCCACCAATTTCTGCAACCATAGAGGCAAACCCAATAACATGGGGTTTGCTCCCACTTGAGCATCTGGGTTGTACTGTTTGAGGATATTTCTGGCGCGTGTATGGGAGACAAACAAATTCCGCATGAGTTTCTGTACAGAGGTCATTTGATCGGCAATAGTCGCACCGCGCTCTAAACCTGGGGGCATAAAATAGGCTCTTTCCCACCAAGGTTTGATGTAACCGTAAATTAATTGACTAGGTTCGTTAAAGCTAATCCAATAACGTGCCAAATGACCCAAACGCTTGGCGACTTCTGTGGCGTAGTTAGCAAAAATAGCTGGAAATTCTGGCGCAGTTAATCCCCCCCGTGCTTCTACATGGATGGGATGGGTGAAGTGATGCAGAGTTACAATTGGTTCTAAACCATGCGATCTGATAGTTTCAATTACTTGGCGATAATGTTCAAAAGCTTCTTCACTGAACTTACCGGGTTCAGGTTCTACCCGTGACCAAGCGATCGAAAACCGGAAAGACTTGCAACCAAGGGACTGAGCTAAGGCGATATCTTCAGCGTAGCGATGCCAAAAGTCAGTAGCTCGACCCCTGACCGTAATCCCGCGACGACGTTCCCATACATCTCGAATATCTTCAAACTGGGAATCGTAAGCTTCACACTGATGGTCAGCAGTTGCAACACCGAATAAGAATGATGAGGGTAAAGGCGTAAGGCGATCACTCATGTTAATTTCTCCTGAAAAGTTGTGAAAGAAGGCAGAAGGCAAGACAATACTGGGGAGTGTGGGGAGAGGGGGGAGTGTGGGGAGTGTGGGGAGTGTGGGGAGTGTGGGGAGTGTGGGGAGTGTGGGGGTAAGACTTCTTCCCCGTCCTCCCACACCTCCCACACCTCCCACACCCTGCCCTGACCAGGTTTCAGCTTTTCTTAGTGCCATTCCCCTACACCCTTAAACCTTTATACTCCACTCAGCAGAGGTTTAATTTGGAATTTACGGTTGGTAAGTTTCCCAAATATTGCCCCAGAAAAAACTACCAAACTCTGCCAATAATGTAGTTTTCTCTGTCAGTGACTTGGCGTTAGTGATTCGCCACCCGGAAACGCACTTGGTTACGTCACCCACATCTAGAGTTAAAATTCCTGCACCGATAACCAGACTGTTTTTATCTATACCTTGAAGTAGGTAAGTATAGATAGTTCTCATGTCTTGCCACAAATCAAATCCCGGATCGTTATGCAGTTCTTTCTTGCCTACTAAGTAGTAATCTTGATTACCATGTTCAAAAGCAAGTTCATAAGTAATGTATTTATATCCGGGATTCTGGTCATGAGCAAACAGGTTAAACACGCCACTTTTGAGGGGAATGTGTTCGCCAAAATCTGTAAAACTAATATTACCAGCAATACTAGCAGTGTAAGTGGTATCACTCAAAAAACGTTTTAAGTCACAAATGTTAATTGTCAGTTGCAATGAGAGTCGGGAATTGTGCGCTTTGCCTTTTGCTGCACCCTGGATTGGGTCAGTCTCATTTAAAACAAATCCACCCGCCATCCTTTCGCGGAAAGTCATTCCTGGCAAATTGTTGTGCATTCGGGTCACGTCTGGCTGGAAGGGCAATCCTGCGGGTGACATGGTTTGCAAATATTGTTTAGCATCGGCGTAACCCATATCAACCAAAGTTGCACCATCAATGTTTCCCAAGTAGTAATCAGGATCAAGAGGTAAAGGATAAGCGGGTTTGATGAGGTGGAGTTTGATCGGTTGGGTATGTCCGTAGACTGTCTCCCCTTGCAAAATTCTCTGGTTGATTTCATTGATGCGATCGCACTCTTCAAAAAATGCCCCGTTCGCACTCAGTTCCATCATGTGGACATATTGATTAAAAATTCCCGTTTGATATTCGCTACTATTGCCAATGCACCACAATACCCAAAGTTCATCTGCACCCCGGCGCACCGCTTCCATGAGATTAACATCTTTAATCCACACGGAATCCATGTAGAGATAATCACCTTTCTGTACAGGTGGCATAAAGATGGGGAGAGAAATCCCCGCAACCAATAAATCTAAATCTAGGCGATCGTGGGGAATGACTTCATTCGTTTTGTGGGTAAAGTTGCAAACATTAAATGTACCTTGCATTCCCTCCGAGGCATTGATTTTGCTGATATCAATTCCCAAGTGGGGGAAAACGCGATCAATAATGCCGTCTGCATCTCCCATAGACAACAAATCCCAGGCTTTGAGGTATTTTTCTAGAGGGATAAAAGAGACAAAATCTTTAACATTCAAAGTCCGCCAGCGATCGCACATCTCAATCGGCGATAGTCCAGATAGCAGCATTGCTAAATTCATCGTACCGCCGGAAGTACCATCCGCATGATTAAAACACAGTCCTGATTCGAGTAAGGCGCGGATAGCTCCAGCTTGGTAAGCTACACGCATTCCACCACCAGCTAAAATCAAGGAACGTTTATTCCCTGAGTATGTTGATTCAGGAGTGCCGTAAGGTTTATGCGGTTGGTTGCTCATAAGTGTATCCTGGTGTGAAAGTACGCAAGCGAAACAAGTACCAGAAAATCAATACTCCTGATAACAGGTCAAAACCAGTAAGTAGCAGTGCGAATGGGGAAAAAATTAGCTTGATAACAGCCAAACAAACGGCTATTGAAGCACCAAATTTTTGTAATCCTGCCCAAATTAATACAATAGGTTGGGGTTGTGGGCTGATTAATGCTTGTAACAGTGCGCCGCTAAATAGCAGCATAAACATACCGATGATGGCAAAAAAATGCTGGCTAGTCGGGGTTACTTCTGCTGAGACAATGTAGAGTACCAAACTAGGCAAAACCATTTGCAACAATCCACTCACAATGGTGAAAATGGCAATGCCAATTAATGATAAGTGGAGTATTTTACCGTTATTGATCATATTTTTGATTGATTTTGAATTGGTACTACATACGAATGGCACTAAGTTAATCGCAAAGCCCTGATATAACTTGCTTTTTGAGTGTGGGGAGTGGGGGAAGTGTGGGGAGTGTGGGGGGTAAGACTTCTTCCCCATCCTCCCACGCCTCCCACACCTCCCACACCATGCCCTGACGAGGTTTCAGCTTTTCTTAGTGCCATTCGGTACTACATACATCTCGGCTTGATCATCCTTGGGCAATGCCTTTGGCGCTGGTAGCCATTCTTGACCCAAACCTAAATTAACTACACTTTCTAAACCTTCTGGTTGTTGTGTAGGGGGTGTGTCATAGCCAAGAAACCAACTCTCCAAATGGTCATCTAGCATCCCTGTGATTTCCGGGAAAAAGCCTGTAAATATAGGTTCGGGGCTAATTTCTAGGTGTTTTAGTGATTGGATACGCGGATGATCGCCTATGGTAAGTTTGGCTGAACTCGGTTTGAACAGCGAAAATCCCAATTTCCCTTGAAAGTAAATCACGGATTTCATCAACATCCCGCGAAATGCACAGTAGTTTGCTGCACCCATTTTCAGGGGAAACCAAGCTTTGGCGGGTTTGGCAACTTCAATTTTCATCACTAGTTGCCCATCTAAATCATATTGACTGCTGACGGTGCGATCGCCAATCACAAAGTCCAAGTTAGCTTGATGTTTGGGCATTCCCCAAATTCCTTTACCCCCTTTGACAGAAATTTCGGTACTAACAGGTAAATCAAGTACATACTGCCCAGTGCCGTACTGTTGCATCAATAAAGCAGGTAGTAATGGCGGGGCTGGTTTCGCGCCATGAGTGCAGGCGATCGCAATACTAAATTCGATGTATTTACCAATGTCAGTAATCTGATAATTAATCACCGTGATCACTAACAACCCCTGATTATTCCATAGCCGCAGAGGATGTACTTCCTTTGCTAGGATCAATTCTTTAGCGCGATCAGCGTTAATCGTAAATACCGCCATCAATGCTGGTGTATGTTCAGAATTAACGGGTAACTGAAAAGGTATGCCATCAACTAGGGAATAAAGTCCTGTTTGTTGTTTTAAACGTTGAGGTATCATATTTTTTCACACATAATTAAATTTATTGGTGGAGAGAAGGTAACACAGGTCTAGAGAATTCAATCTGCACTTTTCACAGAGTCTTTTCTAATTCTGTAAGTATTAAAGGGAATACATCTTGGGCTGCATTCTTACCCATAAATATGTCTAAATGACTGTAGTTATCCAGAACGTGTAAAGCATGGTAATTAGGACGCAAAGAGTCAAAATATTTAAAAGTTTCTATCTGACTTTGTGGCAGAAAGCAACGATTAAGTTGCCCAGCAAAAAATGCAATCCGGGCATCGGTTTTTGGTAGTTGGGCAATAAAATCTTTTGGTAAATCGGGGAAGTTATCAACAGAAATTAGATGTCCATGATTGATGCACTGAGACATTTGTGCGAAAAAACTGAGCGGCACATAGGCGAATTCCTGCTTCAGCCATTCGTGGGTGGCTTCGTTGAGGTTGGCGTGTTCCCACAATGCCGGGAAGCCAGTCCCATAAGTAAAGCTAACTTGTTTACAGACTGAATTATTACATTCGTGATGCGTAAGACCCACGAACAGAGAGATGATTTTTGCAGCTAAACTTGGTGAATCTATTTGCCATTGTGGGTTTAAATGATCGGTGAGAAAATTGACTGCTGGTACTGCAAAATTGATTTTGAAAGATGACCATGAAGGTACAATTGGATGCAGTGAAACGGCATTGCTGATAATAGTTTTGACTTGTGGGACTAAGCCAGCCACCACAGACATCATGAAACTAGTAGATCCCTGACAATGGATGATAGCTTTGATTTCTTCATAACCCGTCTCTTCGACAATTGTTTTCACCGCTTGTGGATGGTCATTCACTGCGGCTCGGTCAAGTGTCCAATGATTAGGATTTAGGTCAATACTGGCACGCCAGTTTTCTAACCATACGTCATAACCATGAGCAACTAAGTAATCAACTATATTAGTATCCACAGGAGCGCGAAAGATATTTGCTCTGACTCCTGCACCATGCGCTAGTAATACAGGCGATTTAGTAGGAGGCTTTTCACCTCTAACGTTAATTAAGTTGCATTCAAAGCCATCTTTGCTAGTAAAAGGTACTATTCTTTCTTGTAAAGATTGAGTATATGTTGTGGTGTTCATTTTGATAGATTTGTTAATAGATTAGGGCATTGGGAATTACCTCCTTCCCTCTGCCTCATAGCTCCAAATACGGTTCGGATAAGCATTTTTCACTTTCCTTGTGGTCTGGGTAAAGGGTAAGGGGTAAAGGGGAAAGGATGTATTCAAAACCTTTTCCCTTTCCCCTGTACCCTTTCCCCTTTAACCGAACCGTATTGTCATACCTTCTGTCTCCTAAAGTTAAATGTAGACTTCCGCTAAAGTGCCGGCAAAGAAACGACTGAATCTATCTATTGCTTGTAGGCGTTCCCCAATAGTATCTGCATTGGTAACTTTCATAGTGGTCATTTGTTTGATGAAGTCCATCGGCTGAATTTTGAGAATGCCTTGACCAACAATGGGATCATTCTCACTGTCGCCCTTATAAACGGTGATGAATAGTGTGGTGGTGTCAGACCAAACATCGAATCCTGGGTCATCATGAATTTGCTTGAAGCCTTTCAAGTAATAACGTTGTCCTGATTGCGTCATCATGTGTAAGCGATAACGCATTTGTCTGGTGTTTTGTTGGCCTTGTTGAACAACAAACAAATTAAAATCGCTATTGGTGACGGTTAGGGCTTCTGGTGATAGAACGGGGGCTTTAACTACACCAACTATTTTCCCTAGGTGTTCGGGGTCGTTGAGTAGTTTGTCTAAGTCATCGGCAATTACTGTAACGGTGAACTCTAGAGGCGAGTTGTCTTGTTTGCCTTGCCAGAATGCAGGCTGATAGTTGTCGTCTTTGACTGCGGTAGAAAAGTAGCCGCGCATGGTCTCGGTGAATTGAATGCCGACTGTGGTAGAACGGGTAGTGTCACCGTTGACTATGGACGGGGTAGTCAAATCATAATTAATCGTCCAACCCCGGTCTTTAGCAATGAGGGTACAGCAGCGTTCTGCTAGAGCAGAGATTGTCAGTAGTGGATTTACACCTAATGTCCGAGGAACTATTGAACCATCGGCTACATATAAGTTTTCGTAGACGTTTGTTCCTTGGTTGCTAGCAAATACTTGTCCCTTATGGTTGACAACACCGTGTTCAGCATCTTCCGCTAAGATACAGCCTCCTAGTGGATGGACTGTAACTAAGTCATGACCAAAGGCATCAGACCAAATGGGATTAGGAATTTGTGTACCGCCTAGGGGTTCGGTGGCTTCTGTGAGACGATTATTGACTCGTTGAAAAATGGGTTGGCTTCCTACATCTTGCCATTTAATGCGGAGACGGTCATTTTCTAAGTACATTTGTCCGGCTGCATCATCATGGGTCATGACTAAGTAGGTTTGGGTGTTGCGGACTGCACCAGTGTAAGCACCACGAGTCAAACTCTCAACTTCGCGGATTTTTTCTTCGATGCGATCGCCGAAACCAGAGTCGGTGTCTTTACCTAAAATTTTGGCAGCCGCCGCAAGGGTTTGGGGTAATATAGCAGCTAGACCTCCAGGAATTGAGCCTTCTTCAATAACTAGTCCGTTATCTAATTGGGGCTGTTCTCGCATATCTATGATACCGGTAATACATGGCCCTACTGGTTCTTGGGTATTCTCCGGGCGATCGCCAAAACCAATACCGTTAATTACTTGCTCGGTGTTATAGCCAAAAGCTAGGACATCACCATTCCCTGTAAAATTATGTCCCAATTTCTCAGATACAGCTAAACCAGCAGCTTGAGAACGCAGCAAAATTTCTGTAGATCCCAATGTCCCAGCCGCCAGAATTACAATATCAGCACTGACGAACATTGTGGGAGCATTAAAGTTTTCTTGCCCCGTGTTTAATAATTGGTAATGGACTAGCCAGCGATTCCCCTGACGTTCAACTCGTCGCACGGAAACTTGTGTATAGATTTCTGCACCGTGGTTTTTTGCATCTGGGAGGTAATTCATCAACACGGTGTTTTTGGCTTTATTATTACAGCCAGAAACACAATCACCGCAGAGATTACATTTGTTTTGTTCTACACCGACATGATTCACCCCATCTTTAAATGTCACATTGATGGGGGGACGATAGAACTTTTCATTCAAATATTTAGACGATTTTTCTAAAGCTTGTAATTTTGGCAGAGGAGGAAAATTTTCGGGGTAGGGAGTAGGTTTGAGCATTTCCTCTGCACGACAATAACCTGCGGCTAATAAAGTCCCAACATCATCACGCAATTCCTTTGGCCAGCGTGAATCTGCAAATACACGCGGTTCAGCTTGTAATGACACATTGGCGTTAACTAAAGATGTTCCACCTAGTCCACAACCAATAAATACATTAATGTCTTTATTCACATGGAAGTCATACAAAGCTGTGTGCGAACCTAGATGATGTTGTGGCAAATCTATCTGCATTTGTGCCAATGCTTTGCTTTGAGTCTTGGGATATTCACCAGGTTGGAATTCTTTCCCTCGCTCTAAAATACACACTTGCTGTCCGGCTCGTGCTAAACGCGATGCGGCAATACTACCACCATAACCAGAACCAATAACTACAACTGTATAGTAATTTTTTAAGTTTTCAATCGGGCTGGATAAACGAGTCATTATATTCATCCTTAAAAATTATGGACATGAAAATATATACTCATCTAGATTACAAATGGAGGCAAAAGCTAATCTAATGAGAATTTCTGATGATGCAGTCGGATTTTTAACTACTAGTATTGCAATTCAAAAGCAATCAAAGCTTTTCCAGAAAATTCAATAAAAATGGTATCGATAATAATTTGTTGTCGTGTACAAATTGCACTCAAACCTAATTCCTAAACCCTTCACTAAAAGGTAAGGGTAGTAAGAATTAACCCCTCTATCTCTGTGGAGGAGAGGTTTAGGGAGGGATTATACGAATAAGTTATGTGTGGCTTTAATCAAAACTAAAGCCTGATTAATTTGGATTAGACAACCAATTTAGTTATACGATTCAGTTATCGGAGCTAACTCGGTGTTATATGCAGGTTAACAAGAAAGTTAACATTCTTTTACTTAAATTAACCAAGCTAATGATTAAATTAACTCTGAAATTTATACATACTTATAGTATGTACAATTTCAGTCACAGCGTAGCATTGCAGACAATTTTTGGCAATGTTCAATTCGATTTTGTTCACGGGTTACTTTAATAGGACTTATGCAAAACTACACACGGTAGGGGCAATTCATAAATTGCCCCTATCTGAGAATCAGGGTCAAGAGGACTTTTCAAACATCCTCTTATAGCAGTTCTCAGCCTTTGTGAGGTACAAGAACCCCAACCCCCTCACCGCGTAAGCGGTACAGGGTGGATTAATTGTGCGGAGAGAAAATTTGTAATCCCCGTAACCTCGTCAGCCTGCTAACAGGGGAACTGGATTTATGAACGCAAGAATGAGGGTTTTAATTTTTCTCTCTAGACAATTAATCCACCCTGCCTCACCGCGTAAGCGGTAAGGGGGCTATCTATATCAGGCTATCAACGACAACATTAATTTGGTTGATAAATATTTCTACCTCAGAACTTAGGCCAGGGTGCTAGTCGGACAAAACGCATAGTTTTTGAAGAGGCTATGCCAGCACCCACGCTTGCCCCTAAATTGGGGGTTTTCCTTAGCTATAATTTGGCAGACTTCACCAGTTTGGTAGACATTTGATACTTTCGTTCGCTCCATTATTCACTGCACTACATCTTTAACGATTCTACCAGTCGACAAATGCTGTGATGAAGTTACAGAGGTGTTCCAGAAGGCTCTTGCACTATATTGTTAACAGTTTTTGGTTCTACAAAAGCTTCTCGACCTGTAATCAATCTAGAGCGACGATTACGAGTGATATAATTCCACGCCCACTGAAATACTACTAGTAATTTAGTGTCAAACTCGATTAAGAAGTAGATGTGAACTAATAGCCAAAATGCCCAAGCAATGAAACCTGTGAGTTTGATTAAGCTTAAATCTACAACAGCTAAATTTTGCCCAATCATCGCCAAACTACCCACATCGTTGTAATGAAATTGTGGCAAAGTCTTACCTTTAAGCCGTCGTTGAATTAGTTTACCTACGTACTCTCCTTGTTGTTTAGCTACAGGTGCAACACCAGGTAAAGGTTTAGCATCTTGATGGGAGAAGTTGGCTAAATCTCCAATTACGAAAATGTTGTCATAACCCTCGATAGACAAGTCAGGTTCTACAATTACACGCCCAGAGTAATCGCGCTCTACACCTGTAGTTTCTGCTAAGACTTTCCCCATTGGGGAACCTTGAACACCTGCTGCCCACAATATAGTTTTTGAGGCAATTTCTGTAAATTCATTGTCTTGCTTGAAAGTAACAATATCACCTTCAATATTTGTCACTCTGGTGTGAGTGTGCAGTTCTACACCCAACTTTTGCAAAGATACTGCTGCTGATGCCGATAACTCTGGCACCATGTGTGGGAGGATGCGAGGGCCCCCTTGTAATAGTAAAATTTTCGTTTCTGAAGTGTCGATGCTGCGGAAATCTTCTTTAAGAGTTTTGTATGCCAATTCTGCGATCGCACCTGCTAACTCTACACCAGTCGGGCCACCACCCACAATCACAAAACTCAACCAAGCGCGACGTTTTTCGGGATCAGTTTCTTTTTCTGCTGCTTCAAATGCGCCAAATATCCGGCGACGCATTTCTATCGCATCTTCCACAGTTTTCAAGCCAGGAGCAACTTCTTCCCAATGATCCTTACCAAAATAGGAATGGTTAGCACCTGTGGCAACAATTAATGTGTCATAAGGTACTACTTCATCACCCAAAATAACTTGTTGCGCTTTTGGATCAATATCATGTACTTCTCCCAACAACACCTTTGTATTCTTGCTTTTGCTGAATACAGATCGCAATGGTGCGGAAATATCAGAAGGTGATAGCGTACCTGTGGCAACTTGATATAAAAGCGGCTGAAATAGGTGAAAGTTTCGTTTATCAATGAGAGTAACATTTACATTCGCTGCATTCAGACCCTTTGCTGCATACAGTCCACCAAAGCCACCACCAACAATGACAACCCGATGTGGTGCATTCTTTTCAAGTGAGACTTCCATACGAGATATTTCCTTGTGTTAAGAACTTGTAACTATTCTTAACAAAGATGTAACAGCATTATGATAGTGGTTGCTGTTTATTTAGAACAATTGAAAAAATACTAAAAGTATCCAAAGTTAGTATTCACTACTTTTATTGGACTGCTTCTCTAGATATCCCTCTTGTATCACTTTTCTCAGATAAAAAGATGAAGTTCTTGCTACACAAGAGTTTCGTGATAAAGCGATGATGATATTTATCATACTAGAAAATAAAGCCACAAACCCAACCCTAGTCTAAGGTTTAAACATTGCTTTTGATTCTTGTGTTCGGAGAGTGACCGAAGAGGAGTGTGGGGAGTGTGGGGGGTAAGACTTCTTCCCCATCCTCCCACACTTCCCACACCTCCCACACCCCTTGGATTTCTCACTTGTGAGAAATCCAGGCTAATGCCCAATTCCCAATTCCCAATCAATATCCCGCTTTCTTGTCTACGACATTCCGCAAGGGTTGACCGGTTTGATAGCGTTTAAGATTGTCGATAAACAGTTGTGCTATGCGCTCTCTCAGTCGTGGTGATAGGGCTGAACAATGGGGGGTGATAAAGGCGTTCGGCAACGACCACAAAGGACTTTCCGGTGGCAGAGGTTCTGTAGCCACTGTATCTAATCCAGCACCTGCAATCCATCCCTCACTTAGTGCGGTGAATAATGCTGTTTCATCAACGATCGCACCACGAGCAATATTAATTAAGTAAGCAGACTGACGCATAGAGCGCAAGGCGGCTTCATCGATCAAGCCTTTCGTTTCTGGGGTTAGTGGCGTGGCAATTACTACATAGTCGGCTGCGGGTAGGAGCGATCGCCATTCATCAGCACCAACAATCTTGTCAAAATTCGGTAAGGGTTCGGGATGGCGGCGGCTCCCCCAAACTTTAACACCAAAGGCTTTAGCGCGAGATGCGATCGCTTGACCTATATTCCCAGTGCCGAGAATTAATAAAGTCGCGTCTGCTAACTCTTCGAGAAACACTCCTCTCACCCAGGTGTGTTCATCCTGCAAAGTTTGCAATTTTCGCAGATTCTTGGCGTGATAGAGCATGAATGCCAGTACAAATTCCGAAATTGGAATCGCGTGAACCCCTGCGCCATTAGTGAGCATAATATCCTTTTGCAAAAAATTTGGCGTAAGGATGTGATTCACGCCAGCACTCGGTGACTGTTGCCAACGCAGCCTAGGCGCTGCTGTCAGTACTTTGTCAAGGGTAGAAGTTTTCAAGTAAAATCCGTTGACATAAACTTCTGCATCACTGACATCACCATCAAGATTACCTTCACTATCCACCTCCACAACATCTATATCAGGCGGTAGATAAGGCTCAATATCAGCAATGAGATGATCGGGTAAAATCAATTTCACCATTTGCTACTCCCTAATTCCATTTTGGATTTTGGATTGTGTAACCCAATCGGCAACACCTCTTCATTTTTAATTTTTAATTTTTAATTTTTAATTCTTTAGTATCCTGCTTCTTTATCTACTACATTTCGTAATGGTTGACCAGCTTGGTAACGCTTCAGATTGTCGATAAATAGTGCTATTGAACGCTGTTTGCTTTTTGGTGAATGGCCTGAAGTATGAGGTGTGATAAAGATATTAGGAAGTGACCACAAAGGACTTTCGGGTGGTAACGGTTCTGAATTAACTGTGTCTAATGCTGCACCTGCAATCCAACCTTCTGTGAGTGCTTTTATTAAAGCCGATTCATCGATTACGCCACCACGAGCAATATTAATTAGGTAGGCATGTTTTGGGAGCGATCGCAATACAGATTCATCAATAAATTCTTTGGTTTCTGGAGTTAGAGGTGTTGCAATAACTACATAATCAACTCCTGGCAGGAGCGATCGCCATTCATCAGCACCCACTACTTTATCAAAATTTGGTAGCTCTTGGGGATGACGACGACTGCCAATAATTCTTAAGCCGAAGGGTTTAGCACGGGCGGCGATTTCTTGACCAATACCACCAGCGCCGATAATTAGTAAGGTAGCATCTGTCAATTCTTGGATGGCAAAGCCTCTTTTCCAGTAACGTTCCGCTTGTAGAGCATATAATTCTTGCAGGTGTTTGGCATGAGCTAGGATATAAGCGATCGCAAATTCTGCGATCGGAATTCCATGCACCCCAGCCCCATTGGTGAGGATAATATCTCTTTCCAAATAAGTTGGTGTCAGGATGTGATTCACGCCTGCATTTGGTGCATGATGCCAACGTAGTGCAGGTGCTGCTGCTATTATTTTATGTAGCGTCGGGCTTCTGGTTAAAAACCAACTAAAATAAACTTCAGCATCAGTAGCATCCCCATCTAAATTTCCTTCAACATCTACTGTGACAACCTCTGTATCAGGCGGTAGATGAGGCTCAATGTCAGCAACGAGATCGAGCGGTAAGATCAGTTTCATGGTAGATCACCTCTTTTCTATTTACAGAAATATCTCTATAAATTGCTTCTGGTTTACTAATAAATAAAAGCACTATTTACTAAATGATTTGTGGCAATATCTCTTTATTCTCTCTGTGTTCTCTGCGTCTCTGCGGTTTGCTTTGAAGGAGAATTCAGAATCAAGCGCTTTTTCGGTCAGAATACCTAATAGAATTCTAACTCTTGACTCCTTTTTCGATAAAAAATTATTTTTCGCAAATTAGATAACTATATTAATAACATTGATTCTCGAAGTAGCCTATTTTTACCACAGCTACCTCAAGCATTACATTAATCAACTAACGAAAGCTAAATCTCAACTACTCAACTGCAACAATTGGTTATTTGACTGAGTACTTTCATTGCTCATTACTCGCTGAAGAACTGCTTCTCTGATATTGATAAACACTTCGCTACTTCTATCTCGCGGACGTGAAAGTTTTACAGGTAAATCGAGAGAAATACGTCCTTCATCAATCACTATCACTCGGTCTGCCAACGCCACAGCTTCTTCTACATCGTGAGTCACCAAAAATGCAGTAAATCTCCGCTCTTGCCATAAGTTCTCTATCAAACCCTGCATCTCTTGACGAGTTAGAGCATCTAATGCTCCTAAAGGTTCATCTAACAATAACAAACGGGGCTGGCTAACTAATGCCCTTGCCAATGACACCCGTTGCCGTTGTCCACCAGATAAGACATAAGGCCACTCATCAGCCCGATCTTTGAGTCCGACTTTATCGAGTGCCCACAAAGCTTTTTCACGCCAATTGCCTTCCAAGCCTAACCCCACATTCTGAACAACGCGCTTCCACGGCAGTAAGCGGGGGTCTTGAAACATCACTGTTACAGAGCGGCTGAGTCTACGCAGTGGTTCTCCATCCAGTAGTATTCCGCCTGAAGTTGCTTTATCTAATCCTGACACCAGACGCAATAAGGTACTTTTACCACAACCACTACGTCCGACGATAGCGACAAATTCACCTGCTTCAACTTCTAAGTTTAGCGAGTTTAAAACAGTTTTATTACCGAAAGATTTCGTCAAATCCAAAATACTTAGTTGCGTACCTTGTACATTATAACTCACTTGCAAAACCTCATTTTTTCAGAACGATTGGGATTGAATTATTTGGTGAAATATTGAATTTGAAAACTACACCCAAAATCAAGAGTTTTTAAGATTTGACCTTGGTGATTTTGCCATTTATGACCTTTGATAGTTAGGATTCCAAGCCAAGAATTTGGTTTCTAACCCTCTGGCAACAGCATCTGCTAATTTACCCAGCAGTGCATAGATAACAATACTCAAAACCACAACATCAGTTTGCATAAATTCACGGGCATTCATTGCCATATAACCCAGTCCAGAATCCGCTGCGATCGTTTCTGCCACAATTAATGTCAGCCACATAATCCCCAAAGAAAAACGGACACCGACGAGAATTGAAGATAAGGCTCCTGGAAAAATAATTTGCCACAGAAGTTGTGGTGTTTTCAATCCATAGACTTTCCCCATTTCAATCAACCCAGGATCTACACTGCGAATGCCATGAAATGTATTAAGATATAACGGGAAAAATACCCCCATAGACACTAAAAATAATCTAGCTTGATCGCCAATACCAAACCAGAGAATTACCAGGGGAATTAATGCCAAATTAGGTATAGTACGGAGCATTTGCAAAGAACTATCCAATAACTTTTCTGCTATACGGGAAAAGCCATTGAGCAATCCCAAACCGAACCCAATACTGCCACCAACTATAAAACCAGATATCGCCCGTCCAGCACTAATTCCTATATGTTGAAAAAGTTCTCCGGTGGAGGCTAGTCTAATGGCTGTAGCGATTACGCCACTTGGGGCTGGTAAAATTCTGGTTGAAAGTAAACCAGTTCTGGAAGCAAATTCCCAAAGTACTAGCACTAGAACGGGTACAATCCAGGGAACTATTTTATCGATTTGCGGGTTTTCTAACACCTCGCTCAGGGATATATTATTGTTTCTTTTGGTGTGTTTAAGGGTAATAGTCATGGGATTTTAGATTTCCGCAAAGATGAATCTAGAAGCTTCGTCAACATAATTCGTAATTAAAGAGCAAATTACGAATTACAAATTATTTATGAAGCGCTCGTTAGTTGTTTAGCAAATTTTTCACTGCTAACTATTTCGCTAACAGTACTCAAGACTGGTGGCGTTAGCGGTGCAGTTTCCCTCTGCAAAGGTAAACGTGGAAATAATAATTCAGCTGTACGATATGCCTCTTCTAAATGGGGATATCCAGAGAACACAAAGGTTTCTATGCCCAAATCTTGATATTCCAGCATCCTAGCGGCAACAGTATCGGGATCTCCAACTAGGGCTGTACCAGCACCACCCCGCACTAATCCAATTCCTGTCCACAGGTTGGGGCTAATCTCTAGGGTTTCTCGACTACCACTATGTAGTTGACTCATCCGTCGCTGTCCTTCAGAATCAGAACTAGCTAGGTGTTGTTGAGCTTTTGCGATCGCATCCTCATCAACATACTTAATCAGCTCATTGGCAGCATCCCAAGCCGCAGACTCGGTTTCTCGCACAATTACATGCAAGCGAATCCCAAAGCGGACTGTTCTACCTTGTTCAGCCGCCAGTCGTTTAACCTCAGCAATCTTTTGAGCAACTTGCTGTGGAGGTTCGCCCCAAGTTAGATAAACATCTATATGTTTAGCAGCAACGCGCTTTGCAGCCGCAGATGAGCCACCAAACCACAATGGTGGATAGGGTTTTTGGACTGGTGGGAATAGGAGTTTACCACCTTTGATATCCAGGTAGTTTCCTTTAAAATCGACTGTTTCCCCACTGACGATACCCCGCCAAACGGTAAGAAATTCATCGGTTAAATCATAGCGATCGTCATGATTAAGATGCAAGCCATCCCCAGCGAGTTGCACCGGATCTCCACCTGTCACCACATTAATTAACAATCTTCCTTTAGAAATCCGATCAAATGTTGCTGCCATCCGTGCAGCAGCACCAGGAGAAGTAATTCCTGGACGAATTGCCACGAGAAATTTCATCTGCTTGGTGACAGATATAAAAGCGGCGGCAGTTATCCAAGCATCTTCACAAGAACTCCCTGTGGGTAACAATGCACCCGTGTAGCCTAAATTATCCACAGCTTGAGCAATTTGCTGCAAATAATCAGGTGTGGCAACACGAGAGCCAATATCTGTGCCTAAATAGCGTCCGTCATGAGATCCAGTAGGAATAAACCAGAGAATTTCCATATCTATCAGGGTATGAGAACTTAATATACGATTATCCGATCGAATTGCCGTATTTTATAGTCAAAATTTTACCCGATATTATCTAAAAATCAAGCTTAATTTAACCATTAGTAAAAAAGGGCTGCCTAAATAACGAACTCCTTAGTGGGTAATTTTGACACTTTTGTAGTCAGAATTGCTGTGTTGGAAAATACAACTTTTAATCGAGTAAGGCAAAAAGGAGGGAATAGGGAAGAGGGAATAGGGAAGAGGGAAGAGGGAATAGGGAATAGGCAGGAGGAATCCCCATAAATATAGGGATAGGGGATTTTTACCGAGTGACTATCTGCGGCGATCGCCTACGGCACGCTACGCGATCGCAGTTGCTTGGGTTGAGTTGACCTAACCAATAATTTTGATATATTTTCTCTTCATGAATAAATACTGGGTCTTGCATTGTAACAAGCTCTATGCAAAGATAATTTTACGCAAAATCCGGTAAATCTATCGACTTATCGTTTTATCTGCTTTTCTTAACAATTGAGATTGTGAAATCTAGCTGCTTACTAATTAGTGTATTCAGCTAATGTTAATTGTCAATCAATACCTTGAATTAAATTCAAGATTTAGTCGATGCCAGTAGCCGTGGATGAATTTTGTTGCCTTATCTCACCAGTCGCACTCCAATATCAAACCGAATTTTGAATTTTGTTTTGAGAATTTTCTATGATTTTTGGAGTCTACACTGAATTGCCTAGTAATGCTTACGATATTTATCGGGGATTTGCACTTTTCTTACTAGGGGAACCTTTGCTAACTCATTAACTAATGGTTTAGCACAAATATTTCATCAATAATTTCTGCTAGTTTTTCTGTCAAAGCTAGAGCTAATTTATTCGTTTTTCAGGTTGAGGAGTTCAAGAGTAATGTCGAATTTTCGCTCTAAATATAGATACATAATGTTCACGTTCTTATTGCTAGATATTCTAGCCATTCTGGTTTTTTATCCAGTAAAAAGTCACGCTGAACTCCCTAAATCTGATGTATCTACTGCTGAAGCAGAAGTGAACAAAGCTCCAGAAGCAATTGTCAATCAAACACTAGAAACTTCAACGATAGAGACAGAAGGCAAAGGGCCAGGAGAGGTCGCATCCCCTCCTGCTTCCTGTGCGCTATCCTGCGTCCTACCTTCTTTTTCAATTCCACCGCTAACTAGTAAAAAGGCTACCAGCCCAGAACGAGTCACACCTGTCTCGCAATTGTTGGAAATTGCACCACCGACTAATAAAAAAGCTACAAATAATGCAGCAGGACAAGTAACATCCGTCTCGCAATTGTCAGATGTTTTGCCCACAGATTGGGCATTTCAAGCATTACAGTCTTTGGTGGAGCGCTACGGTGTAATTGCTGGATATACAGATGACACATTTAAAGGGAATCGTGCCCTAACACGGTATGAATTTGCTGCTGGGTTGAATGCTGCTTTAGATCGCCTCAATGAATTAATAGCGACTTCAACGGCAGATTTGGTCAAACGAGAAGACTTGGATGCCATCAAAAAACTACAAGAACAATTTTCTCCAGAACTTGCTCAATTTCGGGGACGCTTAGATAACTTGGAAACGCGGACTGCGAAATTAGAGGCAAATCAGTTTACAACCACAACTAAACTTATAGGTCGAGCGCAGATTGTTCTTGGCTCGGTTCTGGCTGGCAATAATGTCGTTACCAAAAGACCTGCACCTCGCAATGCCACACTTCAAGGTTCAACGACTTTACGGTTAAACACTAGTTTTAACGGTAAAGATTCACTAAGCTTATCGCTGTCAGGTGGAAATATTGAATCATTAGGACAAACAAGAGCTGGATTATTAGGAACTTTTGAGGGGAGAACTGCTGATAACTCCAGTATTACCTTTGCACGTAATACTATTCTTCTCGGTGGTGTACGGTATCGTTTTTTACCTAATCCAGATACTCAAGTTAACATTTATGCTCTGTCTGATGGAGCTAGTGAGATAGGTCTTTCTGGCCCTATCAATCCATATTTTGAATCGTCTTCTGCAACCGGCGCTAATGGGATTTCACGATTTTCACGGCGGTCTTTAGTCTATAACTATGGAGATAGCGGGCCCGGAATTGCCATACTCCAAAAATTAGGCAAACAGGTTCAAGTGGGGATAGCGTACAGCGCACCAAACGGTGGTAATCCCACAACTAATAATGGCTTATTTACAGGCAGGTATTTAGCTTTAGCACAGATAATCTACTACTCCTCTAATCGAAATTTTCGGGTGGCGGCAACTTACGTCAATACTTATAGTCCAGCGAATACCCAAGGTCTAAGCGGAACAAACTTCGGCCCAGCAGTCGGTAGTAACCTGGTAAACAGCACCGTAGCTGGAGCGGGAACTGTAGCCAATCTTTATGGACTACAGGCGTTCTATCAAGTTAATTCCAAGTTGGCAATTAATGGGTGGATAAGTTATGGAGCGCACCGCTATTTAGGGCGCGGTGATGGTAGTGCAATGGATTGGGCTGTAGGACTAGCATTCCCCGATCTTTTTAGTGAGGGTGCTTTAGGGGGGATTTTAGTTGGTATGGAGCCGAAACTCACCAGGCTCAGTCAGGGTGTAAATTTGGGAGCAGGTGCAGGACAAGCAGACAAAGATACCTCCCTGCACGTTGAGGCATTTTACCAATATAAAATCGGAGATAATATTGAGGTGACACCGGGTTTAATCTGGATTACTGCACCGGACTCTGATGCCAGCAATCCTGATAGTTTATTTGCTTGGGTTCGTACTGTCTTTAGGTTTTAATCGGGAAAACTTAGGTTTTCTAATGTAGAACTTTGACCGAAGAGGCAGGGGGCAAGGGAGGCAGGGGAGGTGTGGGAGGTGTGGGAGGTGTGGGAGGATGGGGAAGAAATCTGGCTCCCCACAGTCCCCACAGTCCCCACACTCAAAAGCCAGTTAAATCATGGGTTTGCGCTTATCTTAGTGCCATTCTCCTCTGCCCCCTTTCCTCTTTGTTGACACTCCCCAGACTGAACAAATATCGCTACACTGGCATATCCTTAATAATGGATTGTCAAAAACTTAACTGTTCTCAAGATTCTTCCGGCTGTGAAAAACATCTTGAGGACATTTCGTTTTTGACTCGTTTATGCGAGTTAATTAAAAGGGATATTTGCGAAACATGGGTTATGTTACAAAAAAAGTAGGAGTAGAGTTCTAGTGTGGAACTTGAAAACTGGCATTTTACTACTTACGCTGAGTTGCATAATTGCAACTGGTATAGGAGTATATCTGATTGGCGGTATTGAACCAGCACAAATTCAGGCTTTGCTGAAAGCTTCTGGTATCTGGGCACCGATTATTTATGTTGCTTTGTATGTTGTAGCAACTATGTTAGTTCTGCCCTCAACAGTGTTGAATTTGACTGGAGGTGCAATTTTTGGCCCTTGGCTGGGTACTTTCTGGACTAGTTTTGGAGCAATTATTGCGGCAATTATTGCTTTCGTTTTTACTCGTACTATTGGACGGAAAACAGTTGCAAAACGACTAGCAGGACGCTGGCAAGCTATGGATGCGGAGGTACGGCGTGGAGGGCTTTTTTATATGTTTGCCATCCGACTAGTACCAATCATGCCTTATGGCTTAGTAAACTTTGTTGCTGGACTGACTTCGATTAGCTTTAAAGATTATGTTATGGGCACAACACTTGGTACTGTTCCTAGTGTCTTACCTTTTGTACTACTAGGTAGTTCTGGTTTGAAAGCAGTCAAAACAGGTGATTTTTTGCCGCTAGTACTAGCTTTGGGCTTAACTGGAATACTAGTAGCAGGGTCTACTTGGTATCGCCATCGTCGGACTTTTCCTAAAAAAGCTGTAGAAAGCCTTAAAGAATCTGACTCTTCAGATGACATCAACCCGGAGAATAAATAAACTATAACAATCTGACTTGAATCTTGCTAAGTATACTGAGAACTAAACCATTTATCATGAGAAGCAGTCTGTCAGCTTGGCTGTTTCAAAATTAAACGGAATTCCTAGATGCTACCAAAGTATTCATTGATTGTTCCAATTTATAACGAAGAAGAAATTATACCCGAACTATACCGCAGACTAAGTGCAGTAATGAATCGGCTAGATGGTCTTGTCGAATTAATTTTAATCAATGATGGTAGCCGCGATCGCTCCTTACAATTAATACGAGAACTCCATCAAAAAGATCCACGCATTTGCTACTTGAGCTTTGCTCGTAACTTTGGTCATCAAATTGCAGTTACTGCCGGTCTTAATTTTGTTCGAGGTCAAGTTATTATCATCCTTGATGCTGACTTACAAGATCCGCCAGAACTAATCCCAGACATGATTGAAAAATGGCGACAGGGCTATCAGGTCGTCTACGCTCAACGCACTCAACGCCTCAAGGAAGGATGGTTTAAGCGTTTTACTGCCTACTTTTTTTATCGTCTCCTCAAGAAGCTTGCAGATGTAGATATTCCTACTGATACTGGTGATTTTTGTTTAATGGATCGGCAAATTGTAGATATTCTCAATTCTATGCCAGAACGTACCCGCTACATTCGTGGTTTGCGTTCTTGGGTTGGCTTTCAGCAAACAGCAATTCGGTTCGAGCGCGATCCCCGCTTTGCTGGGGAAGTTAAATACACTTTCAGCAAATCTTTGGCCCTTGCTATTAATGGTTTAGTATCCTTTTCAATAGTTCCACTGCGGTTATCAACCTACTTAGGCTTATTAGCGGCGGCGGCGGCCATCTTCATGGCTTTATTAATCTTGTATTGGCGGCTTTTTCTTCCCCATTCGCCTTTAACTGGGTTCACGATTATTTTGATGGCAATTTTCTTTCTCGGATCTGTGCAGTTAGTTAGTGTTGGCATTTTAGGCGAATATATAGGGCGCATCTATGAAGAAGTTAAAGCTAGACCCCTTTATACTTTGGCAGAGGTAGGTGGCTTCTATTCTAAATCGCCCAATTCAACACATCATAATACTGACAAACTAGTTGAGGCTCCCCACCTTAAAAGAAATGAGGATTCTTAAGATATTTCTACCGATCGCGGCCTTGCTACCCTCCGTTGTACAGCATTCATTATTAATTTTGTTAGCGGATAGCTAGGGTTTAGCCCGTCCTGACACCTGAATTCTGTTTTGATAAATTTACATTTGAATTTGTTAAAATGCTTGCTTTTTATCTCAAACTGTGAAAAGCTTTGTTATATAAATAAACTACGGTTCGCCGATCAAGTTAAAGGATTTTCTATTCTGGCTAAATGAGCCATAAATAGAGGCTACTGAGAAGTCCTCAAGTAAATGGGCAAACAGATTTCTGAATATTTTGCAGCATCGATGGGGTGAAGACTTGATGCTTAAGACTTTATCGATGGGGGGAAATTGTAAATGCTGAAGACGTTAACAACCGATTTTGAACTTGACTTAGAAGCAGATGTGCTTGTGATTGGAGGTGGCCCGGCTGGAACTTGGGCGGCTTGGAGTGCTGCATCAAGTGGAGCAAAAGTTGTCCTGGTAGACAAAGGATATTGTGGTACGACTGGATGCGCTGCTGCATCTGGAAATGGTGTGTGGTATGTGCCACCTGACCCAGAAGCACGAGAAACTGCAAAGGCGAGTCGAGAATCGTTGGGTGGATTTTTGTCCGATCGCAATTGGATGGATCGAGTACTGGATCAGACTTATGCAAACGTCAATCAGTTAGCAGAGTGGGGTTATCCCTTTCCTACCGACGATGAAGGCAAACCCTATCGGCGATCGCTGCAAGGGCCTGAGTATATGCGGCTGATGCGGCGGCAAATTCAACGTGCTGGAGTCAAGATTTTAGACAACAGCCCCGCCTTAGAACTACTGGTAGATGACGATGGTGCTGTTGCTGGTGCAACAGGTGTGAATCGTCAAACTGGTGAGAAATGGATAGTGCGATCGCAGTCCACAATTATCGCAACAGGTGGCTGTGCATTTCTCAGTAAAGCGTTAGGATGCAACGTCCTGACGGGGGATGGTTATCTGATGGCTGCTGAAGCTGGTGCTGAGATGTCGGGTATGGAATTTTCTAATGCTTATGGCATCTCCCCCGCTTTTTCTTCAGTTACCAAAACCCTGTTTTATAATTGGGCAACTTTCACCTACGAAGACGGTAGTGTGATTCCGGGTGCAAGTTCTCATAGACGATCGGTAATTGCCCAGACATTACTGCAACAGCCAGTTTACGCCATCATAGACAAAGCGGCGGAATCGATGCGGCCATCTATGCGTTTAGCACAGCCCAACTTCTTTTTACCCTTTGACCGTGCAGGTATCGATCCATTTACCCAACGTTTTCCTGTCACTCTGCGCCTAGAGGGAACTGTGCGCGGTACGGGAGGAATTCGGATTGTCGATGAGAGTTGTGCTAGTTCTGTGCGGGGACTCTATGCGGCTGGAGATGCGGCTACACGCGAACTGATTTGTGGCGGATTTACTGGCGGTGGTAGTCACAACGCAGCTTGGGCAATATCTTCTGGCTATTGGTCAGGGAAATCGGCTGCTGAATACAGCAGTTCCGGCTGTTATGAGGTACAGTAGCAGCAATTAGCAAACCAGTTTCTTAAATGTTGAGGATTTATTAAGTCGAGTGCAACTGATATTAGTTTATCAACCATTTCTGTTGTAGTTGGAGCAAAACTGCGTAAAAAAGATTTAAGTTGTGACCACCATAATTCAATTGGATTAAAATCGGGAGAATATGGGGATAAACAAATAACTGAAGCGCCGACAGCTTCAATCATTGGCACAATTGAATCGATTTTATGTGCGGATAAATTATCCATAACTACCACTGCTCCTGACCATAACTCTGGCACTAGAAACTTCTCAATAAATAATTCAAAAGCTTCGCCATCCATTGAATTATTCATTGTCATTAATGCAACTACTTTTTTAATACTAATTGCTCCAATTACTGTAACTTTTGATCCCCGATAGAAGGGGTTAAGAGAGTAAGCTCTTGTTCCCATTTGTGAACGGGCATGAGTCCTTGTTAAACCAAGTAAAACGCCAGTTTCGTCCAAAAATACTAAATTTTCTGGCTCTATATGTTTGACCTTTTCCCAAAAATCTAATCTTAAATTCAGGACTTTCTCCGTGCCTGCTTGGGTACTCCGCTTTGTTTTTTTTTCCGATTTAATCCTAATTTCTGTAACGCCCGACACATTGCACTACGACCTACCCAATTACCAGTCTTATCTGCGAATAATTCACACAACTCTATCAATGTTGCATCAGGATGTGATTCAACTAATTCTCTCAACTCTATGTCAGCATTTGTTAGATGACTAAATTGTGGCTTTCCTCGTGGCTTGCATTGTAAATTTCCTTCAACTTTTTGTTGTTTTACAAGCTTTTGGACTAAACTCTTTGAGACGGAAAATATATTAGCTACTTTTCTGATTGAGATGTTTTTCTGAAGATGTGCCGCAACTATTTTTTCTCGAAAATCGACAGAGTATGACTTCATTTAAAAATATTTATATTTTAATCTAGTGTACCTTATAACAGACGGAAGTGCTGTATACCCGCAGCTTGGGAGAACATAAAACTCAACGCCATGTTAAGGGTGTTGGAGAGGTAGGATTACAGAGTGGGAGCGTAGCTTGCCGCCGAAGGCATCGCTCCTTAGCAACTGATGAAATTATTCAAGCAGTCCAAGCTGAAGTATTCCCTTACGAAAAGAACTATTTCCGTACAGAACAAGGCTTAACCGAGTCTTTGAGTAAGCTAAATCATCTTTGGCAAGAACTCCGCAGTAGCCAGGTAACATCAGATAAAGAGCTAATCCGGGCGCGAGAAGCTACGGCAATGGTAGCCACAGCGCGATGGATGTACAGCAGTGCCATTGAACGTAAAGAAACTCGTGGGATGCACAAACATCAAGACTATCCAGAACTTGATGCTAACCAGCAACATCACGTGATTAGCGGCGGATTAGATCAGGTTTGGGTGAAGAGTCAGCCGCTAAGTACAGAAAAGCCTTTATCTAAAATAGGAGCAGCAGTGTGATTGAGTTGGTCAGCGAATCGCGGTGCATAAAATGTAATATCTGCGTGAATATTTGTCCAACCAACGTATTTGACCGTGTACCTGATGCGCCGCCAACCATTGCTCGACAGAGTGACTGCCAAACCTGTTATATGTGCGAATTGTATTGTCCAGTTGATGCTCTTTATGTAGCACCAGAAAGCGATGTGACGGCTTCAGTCAACGAAGCAGAATTGGCAGAAGTTGGGCTACTGGGTAGTTACCGGGAAAACATCGGCTGGGGGCATAAACGTACTTCAACAGCAAAAGCGGATCAAACATTCCAAATTTTGAAGCAGATGAAGTAGTGCGGCGGAGAAAAAAGTCATGCTGGCATTAAAAAAGGCAGGAAGCAAGAAGCAGGAAGCAGAACGTAGTCCTATAAAAATTAGGTATTTTGAGTCTAGTGACTGTTTTCAAACTCGAAGATCCCCCCTAACCCCCCTTAAAAAGGGGGGAAAAGAAATTCTTAAAGCCCTTCTTTTTAAAGAGGGAAAAGAAATTCTTAAAGCCCCCCTTTTTAAGGGGGGTTGGGGGGATCTTCAAAGACGAGATTGCTTAACGAGAGGTTTGGAAACACGCCCTAGATACCTTATGTCTAGTACGAGATTATCAACCTCAGTAGCTTGTGTCCTACTGCTACTAACTACAGCATGTAGCCAAGGTGAAACTAAATCTGCTCAATCCATTGAGGCTGTTAATGTCAATAAAGCTGTCGCTGCATCTAATAATATTTCTACCCTACGAATAGGTTATGTAGGTAGTTCAGAACCTACAGGGGCACTTGGTTGGGCAAAGAAAAAAGGAATTTTAAATCGTGAGTTGCAAAAAGCAGGATTTAAAAACATTACTTTTGCAAGGTTTCCTAACGGGCCGGATCTAAATGAGGCGCTTGTCGCCGGACAATTAGATGTTGGTTCTTTAGGGGATACACCAGCCATAGTTTTGAAAGCTAGGGGTCAGGAAACCCGACTGTTGCGGATCAGTCAATTTAATACAACCGCCTGGTTAGTAGCGAAAAAGAATGGGCCGCGATCGCTTGCTGAACTTAAGGGTGAAAAAATAGCTACCCAAAAAGGCTCTTATATGCACCGATACCTGCTGGGTCTGTTAGCTGAAGCTAAAATTGCCAAGGATGTAAAAGTTGTTCACTTGATGACTACTGAGGCAAAAGCGGCTTTAGAACGTGGTGATATAGCAGCTTATGCAACCTCTAGCGATCTGGGGCCTTTTCTGAAATCACAAGGGTTTCCAGTGATTGATTCTTCTGCGAATCATAAGGGTCTTTCAGGGACATCATTAGTTGTAGCAACTGAAAGTTTTCTGGCAAAACAGCCTGATTTCCCACAGAAATTTAATGCAATTCTCACAGAAGCAGCTAAGGATTTAAAAGCTAATTCTGAAGAATATTATCAGTATCATGCTCAAACTACTAAATATCCCATCGATATTATAAAAGTATCGTTCCCACTCAGACAGGTATCAGAAGAACCATTACCAGCCGAGGGAGTGAAACTTTTAGAGGGAACAAAGAAATTTTTAGTCTCGCAGGGTTTAGCAAAGTCGGACTTTAAATTAACAGACTGGGTTGCTGAAGAAAAATAGGAAATGGGGAGTGGGGAGTGGGGGAGATGACGAAGATGAGGAGATAGAAATCAGTGACTTTTCTGAGCAAGAAAAACAAATTTCTGTAATTAAGTCTTTTAAAAGAGCAACTTCCAAGTTCAAAGGTGCAACTTCCAAGTTCAAAGGTGCAACTCCCAGGTTCAAAGGTGCAACTCCCAGGTTCAAAGGTGCAACTTCCAAGTTCAAAGGTGCAACTCCCAGGTTCAAAGGTGCAACTCCCAGGTTCAAAGGTGCAAATTCCAGGTTCAAAGGTGCAACTCCCAAGCTCAAAGGCTCAACTCCCAAGCTCAAAAGCTCAACTCCCAAGCTCAAAGGCTCAACTCCCAGACTTATAAACTTAGGACTCACGCAATAACTCTCTAAAACTTTCATTCCTACCCTTCGGGAACGCCAAGGGCGAACGTGTCCTTTGCGCCTTTGCGGTTCGTTTTTCCTTTATTTTGCGTAAGCCCTGTAAACTTTCTGCTTCCTTCTTGACCAATCCATTTGAAAATCTAGGTAAAATGGCCATGACTATTGCACTAGACCGTCCACATAAAACCAAGTCTGCTCAAATCCGCGAAAAACTTGGTTATCCGATCATTGACACAGATATACATACTCAAGAATTTCCCCCAGCATTCTTAGACTATTTAGAGCAAGTTGCTGGAACTGCGATCGCAGAGCGTTTTCAAGAACACTTACCCGGTGCATCTCGCTCTAAATGGTTTAAACAATCTTGGGATGAACGCCGCACTTACCGCACCGCCCGCCCTCCTTTCTGGACTCGTCCCACTAACGATCCCCTAAATTTAGCTACCATTAGCTTGCCAAAGTTGTTACACGAACGCTTACAAGAAGCTGGTACAGACTTTGCAGTTGTGTACCCCAACTTGGCAACGATGGCTCCACACATCGGCAATGAAGAAATGCGGCGGGCTGTTTGTCGTGCGGCTAATACTTATCACGCTGATATTTTCCGTCCTTATAGCGATCGCTTAACACCCATTGCTGCTATCCCAATGAATACGCCCGAAGAGGCGATCGCAGAATTGGAATATGCGGTAAATATTCTGGGACTCAAAGCCATTCAAATCCCCGGACATATCCGCCGCCCGATTCCTGCCTTTGAGAAATATGGCGAAGAAGTAGCCAACGAAGCCATCTGGATTGATACCTTTGGCTTGGATAGTAAATATGATTACGATCCCTTCTGGGCAAAGTGCGTAGAACTGAAAGTTGTACCCACCACCCACTCTTCCGGTATGGGCTGGATCAATCGGCGTTCCATTAGCAATTACCAATACAACCATATTGGTCACTTTGCATCGGCTGGGGAAGCATTATGTAAATCTCTGTTCTTTGGTGGTGTAACTCACCGCTTCCCTACACTCAAGTTTGCCTTTTTGGAAGGAGGTGCAGCTTGGGGTGCTAGTTTGTACACCGATTTGATTTGGCATTGGGATACTCGCAATAAAGACCATTTGGTGGAAAATAACAATCCCGCCAATATCGATCGCGAAGAATTACTAGAACTATATACCCGTTACGGTGGCGAATTAGTACATGGTCGTTTGGATCAACTAGGTAGCGGTTTAGGTTTCCACGCTGAGTTATTATCTCCCCTAGAACCAGGTGATTTGGATGAATTCGCCGTTGCAGGAGTTACTAAGCCAGAGGATATCCGCGATCGCTTCCTGAATCATTTTTACTTCGGTACAGAATCAGACGATACCCGTGTCAGCCAAGCTTTTAATCGTGCAGCTAACCCATTTGGGGATAGAGTTAAAGCTTTCTTAGGTTCCGATTCCGGTCACTGGGATGTGCCTGATATCACCGCCGTTACTGCCAACGCCTACTCAATGGCAGAACGCGAAATCATTACCGAAGAAGACCTCCGCTACTTCCTCTCAATCCATCCCTTAGAGTTGTACACCAGTCTCAATCAAGACTTCTTCAAGGGTACAGGTGTTGAGAAAGCCGCCAACGAATATCTGGCTGCTAAGAAATAACTGTCATTAGTCATTAGTCATTTGCAAAGGACATAGACGCAGCAGCGACTTCCCGCAGGGTAGGACTAATGACAAAGGACAATCACAACGTTCCATGTTCCATTTCCTCTGTTCACTTGTAGCGTGGGCCTTGCCCACTCTACATTTCTCCTAAATAACGAACCGCAGAGGCGCAGAGGACACGGAGAAATGAGAGTTTAAAAAAATATCCCCAAACTGATGCAAAGATCCTCTCTATTTCTCCTCCCTCTGCGTTCTCTGCGCCTCTGTGGTTCGTTTATTTGGATAAATTTATTTCTTGGAAATCCCTTACCAAAATCCAAAATTGATATGACTCAACTAAAAACACTTCCAACCTACGACCCAAGTTTATTTGAGGGAGCAGCTGAAGGCTACGCTCAATATAGAACCAAATACCCACCGATTGTATTTGATAAACTAGCCGAAATATTTAATCTCAATGGTCAAGGACGACTCCTTGATTTGGGTACTGGCCCAGGATTAATTTCAATTGCCCTACGAACCCAATTTGAAGAAGTTGTTGCGATCGATCCCGATCCAGAAATGATTGCAGAAGCTAAACGACAAGCAGCAGCAGTCGGAGCAAATAATATTACTTGGTTAGAACAAGGAGCAGAGTTAATCGACTCTAGTTTAGGGAAATTTAAGTTAACAACTATTGGTAGAGCCTTCCATTGGATGGAACGCGAATTAGTGCTTGAACGCATTTATGAATTGCTAACTGATGATGGTGGATTAGCACTGCTTCAGACTGGTGATAACCCTTGGGAAAGCAATTTACCTTGGAAACAAGCTGCTGTTGGAGTAGTAAAAAAATGGTTAGGTGAAGAACGACGGACTGGACAACGAGGACAAGGGACTCGTAAGCCAGTTGATCCTCCCCATGAAGTTGTAATTGGCAATTCAGCTTTTGCTCGTCAAGAAAACTATGAAGTGCCATTTGAAAAATCTTGGACTATCGATAGCTATCTCGGCTATTTATACACTACAGCCTTCTCTCTGAAAATTTTCTATGGCGATAACGCTCCAGCATTTGAAAAGGATCTCAGAGAAGCGCTGCTAGCAGTTGAGCCATCTGGACATTTCACAGAAGAACTCAAGGCTACAATCCTAGTCGCTTGGAAGCACTAGCAAAAAAGATAGAGTTTCACTCAAAAATTTTAATCTTCCACTAGCACGACACTGGAGTGAGCCTTTCTCACTCCACTTCCTAAATTTTTGCCACCTCACTATTAAAGTTTCAGTTCCTCGAGTCGTTGCGGGGTGGGTAATACCCACTCTCTTCCCTAATTTCATCAGTAAAGTTTTTGAAGTTATAAAAACATTTACTGATTGGAGTTTTAAAAAACATTTTCGTTCTTGATATTGCAATTAATCATCATTGCTCTAACCACCTAAAGGGAATCAATAAAACAACCCATGCCAGCTTTAAAAGGAAAGTTTGAATTTAGAAAAAGCCCAAGAACAACACGTCGTTCTTTGCTATTTGCTTTGGGCTACTGCCAGGGCAAACGCATCTAAATATTGACGAGCCTGAATCAGGGCGAAATACACCAAGACTCAAACTACATAAGGCTTTGAGGAAATTAAATCTCACTCGTTATAAAAATGATAATCATTACGAGGGGGGAGTTAGAGGCAGCCGACGGCTGCCTGAGCTTTCACGGTCAGTTCTCCACTCTTCTAGCGTAGGTTTTCTCACAGTCTGATTCTCAATAGTTTTAGATTAATGACTAGGAATTATGAGAAGATCAGCACAAAGAAAAGCTCAATTTATGCGATCGCCGCCGGGAAGGACGGTTACACCATCGCCCTTCCGATCAAAGTGACTTTTACAGATGCTGTGAAAGTGAGGACGGCTGGCCTTCATTGAACGTGGTATTCTCACATTTATCAGAAAGAAGAATTACGTTCTTATTCTCCTCTCTATGAAGCTGAAACCCAAAATTACGATTGCTGACCATTTTGCGGTGATACAAGATCCACGAGTAGATCGCACCAAACGACATAAATTAATCGATATCATGACCATTGCCGTATGTGCTGTGATTTGTGGTGCGGATGGTTGGGTAGCCGTAGAGACTTATGGTTGTGCAAAGTATGAATGGTTAAAAACATTTTTAGAATTACCAAATGGGATTCCGTCCCACGATACATTTGCAAGAGTATTTGCACAAATAAATCCTCAACAGTTCCAGGAATGTTTTCTGAGCTGGATGAAATCAATACAGAAGATAACTGATGGTGAAGTTGTCGCGCTTGATGGGAAAACTTTACGTGGTTCTTATGATACAAGTAGTGACCAAAGCGCAATTATAATGGTAAGTGCCTGGGCAACTACAAATAAATTAGTGCTGGGACAAGTAAAAGTGAGATCAAAAATCAAATGAAATTACAGCAATTCCAGAATTATTAAAGGTATTAGAACTGTCAGGATGTATTGTGACCATTGATGCAATTGGCTGCCAGAAGGAGATTGTGAAGCTAATCACACAGCAAAATGCAGATTATGTAATTGGGTTAAAGAAGAATCAAGGAAATCTTTATGATGAAGTAGAAAAACTATTCTCTTCAGGCATAGCTACAGGATTTGAGGGGATTGCACATAGCACGTATAAAACAGAAGAAACAGGGCATGGTCGTCATGAAATCCGCAATTACGTAATGTTCTCTCAAATTGAATCTCGGCTTAACCCAGATTCAATTTGGTCAAATTTTAATAGTGTTGGCATGGTAGAATCTGTCCGTTCATTCAATGGTGAAACAACGGTTGAAACTCGGTATTTTATCAGTAGCCTTGAGTCAGATGCTAAACAGTTTGGTAATTCTATTCGCAGTCATTGGGGAATTGAAAATTCATTGCATTGGCTATTGGATGTTGCCTTAAGAGAAGATGACTGTCGAATTAGAAAAGATAATGCCCCACATAATTTTGCAATTCTCAGACATCTTGCAGTCAATCTTTTAAGTCAAGAGAAGCGTGTCAAACGTGGAATCAAAAATAAACAGTTTCTCGCGGCGATGGATAACAAATACTTACTAAGTATTTTAGCGTTAGCTTAAAATAGTACATCAAAACTTGAGTTGAATGTTTTACATAAAAGTTTTATTTATTCTCTAAGTAAATATATTCTTATGTAGCTCATAATTGAATTATTTTAGTATTGACGATTAGTCATTCAGTTGAAGATAAGCTAATTCAAATTTTGAAAAATATTTGATTTATTTTATTTATCATTTCACCGATTTTTGCAATTATCTATGTCATTTTGGAATCTCCCTTAGTTTTTATTAGTAAATAAGATGCGTTTGCCCTGACCAAAGAACGGATTGCAGATTTACAGCTAATTACCTACAACCCATTCTTACAAGACCGGAATGCACCGCGTCCTTTATATCGTTTAGATAAGAATATTCCTTTAATAAGCCCTGTTTTTCCCCATCCTTTAGTTAGGACACATCCAGAGAGTGGTAAAAAGCATCTTTACTTAGATGCAGCGACAGAAGTTGAAATTGTCGGTTTAGAACCAGAAGAAGGTTCTAAATTGATTGAACAGTTGCGTCAGCATCTAAATCAACCCAAATTCTACTACCAACACAAATGGTCTGTAGGTGATATTGTCTACTGGGATAATCAAGCTACCTTGCATTACCGTCAAGCATTTGATCCAAATGAGCGACGGGTTTTGAAGCGAGTTAGTCTTGCAGGTAGCCGTCCTTTTTAGGTTTTATTATCTAGATAGATATAACGCTTTTAAAAATGGGGTGGTAGTCATCCACCCTCGTTTCTAAATAAAAAAATAAAAAATATTTACTTTATCATAATAACTCTATACATTAATCTTACTTTATTTTGATATTTACTAGTTTCAACAATAATTACAAACACCTCTTTTTGAGTTATGCAGATTTTTTATAAATCAAATATCAACTCTATTTAACCTTGCTTATTAAAATAAATATTGCTTAAACCACACTCACAAAAATAAATTTACAAAAAACCTTCTTATCTCTGCTAGGTAGTGTTCATTAACACTTTATTCAAAGACCAAATCCGATAAAATATAAACCAATACAGTTCAGTCAAACAATTTTTGCCTTCTCTTTCTTCTCTCTGTGTACTCTGCGCCTCTGCGGTTAATTAAAAAAGTGACTTTGGCAAAGAGCGCTAACCATAACTGAAGCTTATTGAGATATCAACTGTATTTAATAACCAATTTGGTTAAACACAATAATATTACAGTAAAAAGTTTTCGATTGAAGGAGACAATAGATTTTTATGGCATTTTCTAAATATTTGCAGCAATTCCATATATCTATTAATAAATCGACAAAAGCGGAAATTGAGAATTTAAAGCCTTTCGTTCCGATAGTAAATCTGATATCTAATAAAAGTCTAGCTACTATAAGAGCAGCTAAATATAAAATTGAACATAACTATCTATCTTTACTTGTAGCTGCTTTATCTCTGACAATCCCAATCAGTATAGTTGGTTGCAGCCAAGAAAATAAAACAACTCAGAACGAAGCATCTGCAATTAGTACGGAAGCTCAAAGTCAATCAGTTTCTAATACTCCCCAAAAACAAGAAGTTCGAATTGTTTATTCTAAGCTTGGTTCTCTTGCAGTTATGAGAAAACAGGGAACTCTAGAAAAAAGTTTGGCAGCAAAGAATTTTACTGTCAAGTGGTTAGAGTTTGCTGCTGGGCCACAAGCTTTAGAAGCATTAAATGCAGGTTCTCTTGATATTGCAGCCACAGCCGAATCACCGCCAATATTTGCCCAAGCCGCAGGTACACCACTTGTCTATGTAGTGACTACAGCATTTAATGGTAAAGGAGTCTCTTTTCTGGTACCGAAAAACTCTCCAATTAAAAGTCCTGCCGACTTTAAAGGCAAAAAAGTTTCTTTTCAAAAAGCTTCTATTGCTCACTATGTTTTGCTAAAAGCACTACAAAAAGATAAGCTAAAGCTCACTGATGTTAAATCTGTTTTCTTACCACCTCCAGATGCAAATGTTGCTTTTAGTCAGGGTGGACTTGATGTTTGGGTAACTTGGGAACCATATATTACAAGAGCCGTACAAAAAAATATTGGTCGTGTATTAATAGATGGGCAAGGACTCCAGGATCTTGGAAGCTTTTATACTACCTCACGTAAATTTGTGAAAGAGCATCCTGAAGTTCTCAAAATTTTCCTGGAGGAGCTTGCAAAAGCAAACGAGTGGTCTAAAAATAACCCCGATAAATTAGCAGAACTTGTTTCTCCTGATGTTGGTATTGATGTTCCTACCTTGAAAGAGATTCAAGCTAAATCAGTTTATGGGTTGCTACCAATTACTGAACAGGTTGTCAATAAGCAACAAAAAATTGCCGATTTGTGGTACAGCCAAGGACTCTTACCAAAGAAGGTTAATGTTAGAGATGGTGTATTAACTCCAAAAGAATATGCGGCTTTTATACCAGAATCAATTAAATCAAAATAGGAAATTATTAAAGTTATCAAGCTTGAATTTAATAATTTAAAAACTTATCTTTTCTTAAGAGCAGAGATTAATTTAGCCTGGAGTTGTAGAAATGTTGAGCAATACTGTAGTAAAAAAATCACCAATTATTAGAAGATTGGCATTGTTTGTAATGCCTGGTTTTTTGGCTTTATCTACCACACTAACCAGTTGTACATCACCCAGTGATAATACAAATAGCGCAACCGAACCAAAAGCAGATCCAGCAGCAACAAAAACCATTAGTTTTAAAACAAAACTTCTGAGAATGGGATATCAAAGTTCTGGTGATTTAGTTAGAGTGAGAGGAGTTTTAGAAAAACGCTTGGAACCCTTGGGTGTGAAAGTTGAATGGGCACAATTTGCCCAAGGACCGCAACTCATGGAAGCGATGAATGTCGGCAAAATTGATGTTGGTTCAGTTGGAGAAACTCCTCCCATTTTTGCCCAAGCTGCTGGTGCAAGAATTGTCTATCTTGCTGGTAGACGAATTACTGCTACTTCTGGGAAAGGAAGTGCGATCGTAGTTCCTAAAGGTTCTCCAATTAAGAGTTTAGCGCAAATCAAAGGACAAAAAGTAGTCTTTCAAAAAGGTTCAGCTTCTCACTATTTCATTATCAAAGCTTTAGAAGAAATGGGCTTGAAATACAGTGATATTCAAGTTCTGAGTATGCCCAATGTGGAAGCCCGTGGTGCATTTATTCAGGGTACTATCCCAGTTTGGGTAACTGGCGATCCTCATTTAGCTTTGGTAGAAAAACTCCACGGTGCGCGGGTGCTGAGAGATGCGACAAATATCGGTACTCCAGGCGGATACTATGTAGGAACACGGGAGTTTGCTAAAGAAAATCCCGAATTACTTCGGATTATCTTGGAAGAGATTGATAAAAATGGTCAATGGGCAGAAACAAATCGTCAAGAAGTAGCCAAACTCATAGCACCTGTACTTAAAATTGATTTACCCATTCAAGAAATAATTTCTGGACGCGCTAATTATCGATTAAAAGGAATTACCCCAGAATTGATGAAAGCTCAACAAAGTGTTGCCGATTTATTTTATAACGAAAAAATTCTGCCCAAAAAGATTGATGTTCAAGAAGCACTGCTAACATCCAAAGAATATGCGGCTATTACTCCACCAACATTGATCAGCGAAAAATAGAAACTAATCAGATTATGATACCTAAACCTCGTCTACCTTGAGAACCGTAGTTTTGTAGGTTGGGTGGAGTGAAACGCAACCCAACATTACCACCTTATTTATGTTGGGTTACGCGATCGCTGCACCCAACCTACATCAATATATCTTTTAAAAAACTCTAGGTTTCAACATAGATGAGGTTTAGGTATTTTTTTCATCAGAAATTACCTAAGTTAGCGATCGCTTCTACTAATTTACCTTGCTCTAATAATTTGGCAAGATGCCTGTGAAATCGGGCTGAAAGTACTTGCTTGGCATTAATTTTTCACGAATGGGTAGTACTTCATCTATGATGCTACTGTGTTACATTTGCCATTATTAAAAATATTTCGTTAAAAGTGCCTCACCAGGTTCTCCCATCTGGTATAATAGCTGTTCAATTTGTTTCATAGCGAGTGGCGAAGGTCGTGTTCGTCCATTTTCCCATCGATTTACAGTGTGGAATGAAACTCCTAACATCGTTGACAGTTTTACCTGTGATAGTTTGAGGCACTGCCGAGTCTCACGAACCAACAGTGCAATGCTTGGCTGTTTGATTGCAGGCATAGGCTAAATATATTTTTTTACAAGATATTGCAATATAGCAGATGCTATAACTCTGAATGCACCTATCTATGGTTATAAAGGTTGTAATTTGATGGTTATGTACTACATCAACTATCATGCAAGCTATTTAAGCTATTAATAGAATTGTTTCAATCTAGGAAATAGAAAATATGAGAGTTTGGCTTGCTTGCTTTTTAGTGCTGTTTGCTTTGGCGGAATTCTTTGACTGGTTGCAAGAATTTAATTTGCCACTACCTATCTATATTTTGGGTGGCGCTTTTTTAGCTGTTGCTTCTAACTATGATAAAATTATTGGCTCCTATTTTGATGAGCCAAGTATCGAAGCATCGCTCGAACAACCCCGGTTAGATTCACTAACACCATCTACTAATCCTGTTGCTTTCTCTATTGCCAGTGCTGTTGAAGATACTCCAACATCTCAAACAGATGATTAGTGCCATTGCGCGGGCAATGGGAGAGGATAAGAGCGAACTAGCGTCGTCATAACCTGTCGTAGACATCGCTTATTTCTATAGTTGATGCTGCGCGTCAGCTTGCTTTAAGAGTAGAAATACGCCAAGGTTTCTCACCAACAAGTAAATTGCTACATTAATAGAGAAGCTCAGGTTAATTAGCTTTTAACCTAGAGTCCGAAAATTAACTTTTGCGCCTGCAACATCTACCCAATTCAGGCTACTGCCGCAACGCTGTGATTAGTGGACTATTAAAAAAACTCCGTGTCCCTTTTATCAAAGTTCAGGATTCCCGTGAAACTTCCAAGAACAAAAGCTGGTTGCAGATTATTTTATTTACCAGTGTGGGAGTCACCGTCTTTATCTGGGGAATTCGGGAACTCAAATGGTTACAGCCTTGGGAGTTAAGAGTTTATGATGAAATGTTGCGATCGCGTCCAGCACAAGCACCTGATCGGCGGATTTTGCTAGTAAAAATCACTGACGACGATCTTAAACGAGAGAAATGGGCTTTATCAGATCGGACAATCAATCAGCTATTAAAAAAAATCGAGTCTTATCAACCGCGAATTGTTGGCTTATATCTTTTCCAACCAGAAGACAACAATTTGGCAACTAATTTCCCAAATCAAGATAACATTGTCAGCACTTGCTTGTTAAGCAGTTTGGGTAGAGATGAAATTCCACCACCGACTAATTTTCCTATAGATAATGTTGGGTTTAGCGATGTCGTTTCTGACAATGAAAACGACCAAGTTCTCCGCCGTAGTTTATTATTTGCTTACTCTACAGACAATAAATGTACAACATCATTTGCATTTGGGGCGCTAATAGCAATTAATTATCTAGAAAAACAAGGTATTGAATACAAGTTTACTAATAAAGGAGAATTACAGTTAGGTAAAACTCTCTTTCCGCGTTTACAACCTAATTCCGGTAGCTATCAACATCTGGACGCAGATGGCTATCAAATATTATTAAATTACCGTCACCCCAACAGCCTCGCCGACCAAGTAACCCTAAGAGATGTTCTTAGTGGCCGAGTCAACCCCAATTTAGTTAAAGACCGCCTTGTAATTATTGGCACTACGGCTGCTAATCTCCCTCCTGGTGGTTTCTATACACCCTACAGCACTTTGCCGGATCAGCCAGCTAAAATGCCTGCTCTGTTTATTCATGCACAGATAGCAAGTCAACTCATCAGTACAGTGTTGGATGGGCGACCTCTAATTTGGTATTGGCCAGACTGGGCAGAATTTATTTGGATGTGGGGTTGGTCGCTTTTAGGTGGAATTATCGTATGGCGATGGCAAAATCCCTTGCTGTTGCTAGTGGTGGGAGGGACAACTCTACTTGGGTTAGTAGGAATCTGCATTGGTTTGTTTTTGCAAGCTGGATGGGTGCCTTTAATTCCCTCTGCTCTTACTTTGGTTGTTAGTAGTATTTGTGTAATTGCTTATACTAGCTACCAAAATCAGCGACAAACTCAGGTGATTATTCTGCAAGTTGAAAAACAACAAGAAGCGATCGCACAATTAAATGTACTCTTAGAAGACAAAACCGCAATTCCCGATTCGTCTCTTGGTTTTCCTCTCCCAGTTGATTCACCAGAAATAAAATCAGGTAATTTGCTTTTGGGTGGACGCTACAAAATTTCTCAAGTTCTTGGTTCAGGTGGATTTGGTCACACTTATTTAGCACAGGATACTCAACGACCGGGTAATCCTACTTGTGTAGTTAAAAAGTTAATGCCAGCCCGTCAAGATACACGATTTTTGCAAGTTGCTCGCAGGTTGTTTCATAGTGAAGCTGAAATATTAGAATCTTTGGGTAAACATCATCAGATTCCTGAACTACTTGCTTATTTTGAAGATGACCAAGAATTCTATTTAATTCAACAATATATCGAAGGACATACTTTAAGTGAAGAATTACCACCTGTGCAGGATGTGCAAAGTGAATCATTTGTCATAGAGATGTTCAAACAAGTTTTAGAAGTTCTAGAATTTGTTCACCAGCATCGAGTGATTCATCGTGATATCAAACCAACTAATATTATTAGATGCGCTCAAGATAATCGGCTGGTATTGATTGACTTTGGTGCAGTCAAATTGATGCAACCCCCAACTAGCGAGCAAACAGAATTAGCTACAGTAGCCATTGGGACGCGGGGTTATGCACCTCCAGAACAATTTGCAGGCCATCCCCGTCTATGTAGTGACATTTACGCTTTAGGAATGATTGGTATTCAAGCCATAACTGGAATACCACCGCAAGAACTCCACCCAGATCCAGAAACGGGGAATGTGATGTGGCGGCATACAGTGCCAGTCAGCGAAGAATTGGCAGGTATTTTAGATAAAATGGTTTGCTATCATTTTAGCGATCGCTATCAATCAGCCGCCGCAGTGTTACAAGATTTAAAACGTATGTAGCTCTAGCAAGCATCCCAAGGTAGGAATTTTAACTCTCACTCGCCAATTTCCGTCGTAATTCCCGAATTGCGGCGCTAGTATTACGGTGTAGGCAATTTTTAAACACTCTGTGACTACCTCTGACACATTGATGTTAGGGAAATAACGGCTACTGCTTTCAACTGTGTAGCGTAGACGCGAAGCGGCTTGTCGGTAGACATCGCCTTGCAATCTGTAAATTACAAGCTGGTTCTTCCTGAACAACCAAACTTCTGGTATTCGATAAGGCAGGTAGTCATTTACATCGGTGTAGCTGGTGATATCTATCTCTACCACCAAATCGGGAGATGGATCAACGCCCCAATTGAGGCGATCTTTACCTGCAATTGCCTCCCAGTTTTCAATATAAAAACAGTAGTCTGGTTCTATACCACTTTCCTGTGGCAGTTCCATTGTGATTGGGGTAAATGCTTCGTATTCTCGTCCTAGATGGTCGAGCAAAACTTTGACTACATCTGCAATTACACTTACTTTACGCCCATGTTCTGGTAGCGGTGCCATCAAGATAATTTCTCCATCTCGATACTTAATACGAGGAGAGGAGCGATCGCCTAGTTGTTTATTGAGTGCTTGATAATCTTGCCAACTTCCGGGTAGGCGTACTACTGCGCCTGGGGCAAATGGATTGTATCGGGTGTGACAACAGCGAACATAGAGCTAATACCTCCACTTCAACTGTAATACTTTACTAATCAATTGCTACGACTAAAAAATACAGCAGCGGCAATAATTAAACCTAAAAGCGCTAGAGGAACCCAGAGATTAGGAATATCTGACAAACTCATATTTAATTACGAATTACGAATTACGAATTATTTTAAACCAATGCCTCCTTTAGCGAATTCTTCAACAGTTTTTTGTGATAATTCGTGAGTAGCGATCGCTTGCAACATTGCCAATGGTAAAGTCAAATGATACGCCCCGGCTTGCAACGATGCGGCTGCTTCTTCTGGAGATTTGATACTAGCTGCTAAGATTTTCGTATCACTGCCTTTGAGTACGCTAGCCATATCCCGTACCAAAGCAATACCGTCACCTAACAACCGCGTAGCTCGATTTACATAAGCTATGGCAATTTTCGCTCCCGCCTCTCGTGCTACTGCTGCTTGTGCTGCACTGTAAATTGCTGTCACCGAACAGGTGATTTCTGGTGATAGACTCGCCACCACTTCAAAACCTAACGGTGTTGCGGGAATCTTTAAAATTGTTTGTGAACCAATAATCTCGAAAGCTTTTCTTCCTTCAGCTAGCATCCCAGCTTTATCAGATGCCACAAGTTGATAGTATAAAGGGCCAGAAGTCAAGGCAACCAAATTTTTGAGCGTGGTTTCTGGTGGAGTATCGCTTTGAGACAACAGCGTGGGATTGGTTGTAATGCCTTTCACCCATCCCCAAAGCTTAACAACTTCGGCTTCAGATGCGATCGCTGAGTCTAGATATAGTGCCATAATTTTCCTGAATCGATTGTTAAAATTAATTTATCAGATGTGCAACTTAAACTTTCTTACGTACCAAAATATTCTGCACTATTTCCTAGCCCTTGGCATACTATTGATTCAGGACTGCCATCAGGAGGTAGTTCAGGAGCAGAATATTTTGCGAATCTATATCCCGAAGATATTCCTAGTTATATTCGACGTAATGAACTTTTCTTTGATGGCAAGAAGTGGAGATATAAAACACCTCACAAAAAAGTGTTTACACCTAATGGTGAGTATAACTTTGTAGTACAGAGAGGCCAGATATATATAGCAAGGCAAAAATTTAGTTTCGGAAGTCATATTGATATTGCAAGAGGTAACAACGTTGCCTTTGCAGGTCAAATTCGCTTTGGTCATAATAAAAACAATAAAGGTCAAATTAAATATTGGAATAATGCTTCTGGTCACTACAAACCATCAGCTAATTCAGCAGGTAACGCTGGTTTGCCATTAAACCTTTTCATACCTTATGGATTTTGACAATAACTTATGAATGATCGTGTTCAAGAATTAATACAGACTAGTACTTATAGATCCTTAACTTCCCAGGAGGAGAAGGTAATTTTAGATTATCTGAAATCAATACCTGAAGTTGCAGTATATGAAATTATCAAGAGCATGGTTGAACAAAAAAGCCTGGTTACTATTGTAATAGCAAAGAAGGTCTTGCATACAAGAGATTATGTCACAAAAATGTTTAACTATGGAGTTTTAGAATCCAATGCTCAAACTATTAAATTATGGTTAGATTTTGCAATTCCTAAACTGGGATTTAAGTCAGTAGTAAAATTAATTGAAGATTTAAATAATGATAGTAATAGGTTAATGGAGAAAGCTATCTATTGGCTTCCTCTGTTTATCTCTGAAAATGAAACAAGGTCTTGGAACTTACTGGAGAAGTTAAAGGAAAAGCTAAAGTGTAGTCCGATCTGAACTTGATTCAGAATTCAGAATTCAGAATTTTAAATTCTTGACTCAGCTTCAAGGGATAATTCTGGTTATACAGCAGCCTACACGGAGAACTTAGGATGACATCTCCAGAAACGGTTATATGGCTACAGGAACGCACCACTTTAGGAATTCTCTCGCCTGAAGTGTTAAATGCGATCGCACAAGTAATTGAAGAACAAGTTGTAAGTGCCGAAACTGACTTAGTTAGCGAAGGCACTCCTCCAGAAGCCCTTTATATTCTCGTCGAAGGTCAACTCGACAGCAATACTACCAATGAAACTAATCCAGCCTTAGCTTGTGGGTTCCTCCCTGGTGCAGTGATTCACCTCAAAGAATTGCTGTTGGAAGAATTAACTCCATTGACAATTACTACCGTAACTGAATGTCATTTGTGGGTTGTACCTGCTGCTAAATTTCGGGCTTTAGCCACCCAATATCCCGAAATTGCTCAGGCTTTTTCCCGCCAATTGGTTCAAGAATTAGCTCAGGTAACATCTGCACTTGGCTATGAACAAGAACGTTCTGTAGCTTTGCGTCCATACTTAGTTACCAAAGCCCAACGCGGAATTGTCGGTACAAGTCGCTATGCTGTGCGCCTGCGGGAGCAAATTCGAGAAGCTGCTGCTGATCGCAAATCAGTAGATATTTTCGGTGAACCAGGGTTAGAAAAGGACAATATAGCAGCACTTATCCACTTTGGTTCTCCAAAACGGCGAGAACCAATCATTAAAGTAAATTGCGGTATTCTGCAAACTAGCGGCGCAGACTTATTTGGTCGCGCTGGCGGTAAACCGGGACTATTAGAATGGTTGGGAGAAGGTACTTTAGTTCTCAATAACATCCAAGAACTACCCGAAGAATTATTACCTCCCGTGACGCAGTTGCTCAAAACTGGCATGTATACCCCCGTCAGTCGTTCTGGAGAAACATTAGCCCAACCTCGTCCCAGTAAAGCCAGAATTCTGATTGTTTCCGAAAAAACTCAGCCGACAATTGAACGCTGTATTGGCCACATTATTAAAGTACCACCGCTAAGGGTGCGAAAAGCTGATATTCAGGCGCAGGTTGAATATTATACAAGTCTCTACATTCGCTCTAGAGGCGTTCCGAAACCGCATATTACCCCAGAAGCTTTGCGTCGCCTCCAGTCTTATGATTTTCCTGGGAACCTCAAGGAATTAAAAAATCTGGTTGAAAGAGCGATCGTGCAAGCTGAGGGTACTGATGAATTAACAGAAGAAATTTTCTGGCCAGCTGAAACGAAGAAAAAACGATTTCGAGTAAATTTGTTAAATGCCTATCCTAGTTTACGGCGGTTTTTACGTAGTCCTTGGTGGCCCGATCGCATTAATTATGGTTTTACTGCAACGGCTTTTGCAATTACTGTAGCAATATTATTTATTGGGCCACAAACCCGCGATCGCAATTTCGTATTAAATCTATTTTGGGCTTGGTGGTGGCCTTTCTTCTTATTTCTCTTTCCCTTTTTGGGACGCATCTGGTGTTCTGTTTGTCCCTTCATGATTTACGGCGAAATTACCCAAAAGTTATCTCTCTGGCTGTGGCCACGACAACTCAAACGCTGGCCGAGACAGCAAGCTGAGAAGTGGGGCGGATGGTTCATGTTTGGTTTATTCACCCTAATTTTCTTATGGGAAGAACTCTGGCATTTAGAAAATACCGCTTACCTCAGCGCTTGTTTGCTGCTGTTAATTACCGCCGGGGCGATGATTTTCTCTGCCATTTTTGAGCGGCGGTTTTGGTGTCGATATCTCTGCCCCATTGGTGGGATGAATGGTTTATTTGCCAAACTCTCAATGACGGAACTCCGTGCCCAGCAAGGAATATGTTCTGCCAGTTGCACTACCTATCAGTGTTATAAAGGTGGGCCACAAAAGGGCGAAGGGATGGAAACTAATGGATGTCCTTTATACTCCCACCCCGCGCAGTTAGAAGATAACAGAGATTGCGTACTGTGCATGACTTGCCTGAAAGCCTGTCCCCATCGTTCCGTTGAATTCAACTTGCGTCCCCCTGGTATTGAACTGTGGACAACTCATGTACCCCGCACTTATGAAGTAGCATTACTATTTTTGCTGTTGGGTGGGATATATCTGCATCGCTTGCCAGAATTACAATCTTGGTTTGGTTTACAACTGGATTTAACTCAGTTTTGGCAGCACTTCGGATTATCGCTGCTAGTGTTAATTATCCCAGCGATCTTTACCTTTGGGGTTTATCGTTTGCTGAAATTGTTGAACTTTAACCGAAAGCCAAAATCATTTGTAGAACTTGCTTATGGCTATTTACCATTGGTGTTAGGCGGAAACTTGGCTCACTATTTGCGTTTGGGCTTAGGCGAAGGCGGACGGATTTTACCTGTTACCTTTGCTACTCTTGGTTTGGGCGGAGAACAATTGCCAATATTGGTTGCTCACCCGGCTGTGATTGCCTTTTTGCAAGGTGCAACGATAATTTTCTCAGTGTTGATGACTATGTTATTAACTCAAAAAATTGCCAAGCAACCAGTGAAATCCCTCCTTGGACAACATTTAGCAGCGATCGCTTTGGGAGCTAGTTTGTGGGCAATTATCGTGTTCTAGCGATGTCTCCTTTGTATGCCATTCCACTCTGATCTTACTCCCCTTCCCTACAAGGGAAGGGGCTGGGGGTTAGGTCTGTATTCTGACTAGAAAACGACTATATTTCACCAAGAATTCTCTACATCACTTAGACTAGGTGCAAAAAGTGAGTTAAAAACATTCTTCTTCCCTACGAACGTGATAGAAAATACTTATATGATTTATGATTTTTGATTCATAGTGTAAGGATTACAGATAATGCATGTTCTAAAAAGATCCATCAAACCAGCACCTTATATATCATTCCTCCACATCTACCAAACTACTTGGGGGACAGCTGGTGATATTTGTTTAATCCGTGAATCGATTGCTGAAGAAAGTACAGCGAAGTTTATCGGTCACAAAGTCCAACTAGTAGTTCCAAAGGGGCTAGAGCGCGATCGCATCGCCAACTGTCCAATAATTAAGGTTGCAGGTAATGTCGGCGACGGACATCCTAAAGAACACCCATTGGAATGGGAAGCTTATGAAGGTGTAAGTGAAGAAATAGCTTTAGCGGCTCTCAAACCTTGGGGATTCAAGTTAATTGAACTCTAATGTAGCAAACCAGGCTTCTAAATCCGCGATCGCCTGAAAATCCAACAATGCTTCACCGAGATTTTCTAATTGTTCTAAAGAGAGAGTTTCAATCCGGTCAAGCATATCTTGGGGTAATTCTCCCACCCGTCGAGTAAGTTGACGGAGAATGAGCAATTGCCCTTCTGCTTTTCGTCCTCGTTGTTCGCCTCGTTGTTCACCTTCAGCGAGAATTTCTTGATAAATCACTGACTCGCGCATCATACCCTCCCGAAATAATTGTCGAATCAAATCTTGATTATATTTTAACCCCGCTAAGATTTGGGTGTAAGCAGAAATTTCTGGTCGTTGTCTTGGTTCAAGTTGGCTAACTTTTCCCACAACTTGTTGCAACAAAGCTTGGGGTTGCGTGGTTGCGGCCAGTGGTGCTAATGGTAACAAAGCTGGATCGTTGAGGAATAGTTCGGGATTTTCTTCCCATAAGCGAATCACGCGATATTCGTGACGGGTAGTTTCCACACAGAAGACAGTTTCAATTACTGTTTCTGGTGAAGGGGGAAGCAATAATACGACAACTTGCGTTATTGGTAGACGATACAAACGATACAAGCGCACCCAATAATCTAGCATCCGCAAGGGTAGGGGTGGCGTAGATTCTAGTTTGGTTTGAAATTCCAGATGGAGAATGTGTCCTTGTAATTGTAAAAATGTGACATAATCAGCGCGAATTGGTTCAATGCTCAATTCGGTTTTGAGGACTTTGACGGAAGTTTGGGGTGTACCTAATACCCAACTGGCAAAGGTAGCAGGATGTTTTTCGGACAGGAGTTTGCAGAGGTTATCAAAGGACATTGACGATCGCTAACAAGTGAACGAGGTATTTGAACTCCATTAATGAGTTTTGAACTGGATGAATCCACCTCTCAACTCCGTTAATGAGTCTTGGTTGAGGGTAAATTCTTGATTTAATAAAAATCTGACTTTTCACATCATCATATAGAAAAGCTAACGCTAAACCTAAACCCTGAGCAAGCTTTCTTACTAGGGAATGGAAGCGAGGTTTTCTAGATAAGAGTGAAAAGTCAGATATGGCAATGAGTGGAAAAAGAGATCGTGTCTGTCCTACCGCCAAGTAGAATCAATGCTCAGTTCACTTGGAAGTAAGCTTAATAGATAGGCACAGGGATTAATAACGACCCCAGTTGCGATCGCGCTCATAGCGAAAGTTATTATCACGAATGTTACGAAGGTTATTGTCGCGGTCATATCGGCGATCGTTATCGCGGTTAAAGCGGCGATCGTTATCGCGATTAAAGCGGCGATCGTTATCACGGTTAAAACGGCGATCATTATCGCGGTCAAAGCGGCGATCATTATCGCGGTCATATCGGCGGTTATAGCGGCGATCGTTGTTGCGGTCATAACGGCGATCGTTGTCACGAATGTTGCGAAGGTCGTTCTGGCGGTCATAATCACCATTTCTGTAGTGACGACTATGACGTTCGTAGTTACCATCATTGTTGTCTCGATAGCCGTAGCTATCAGACTCAGCAACATAAGACGCTGGTGTATTAGCCTCAGCTTTTGGAGAAATAGCCAAAGCTGATGCAGATGCTATCAAGCCAGCCAGCAAAATAGAGGTAAAGCGGTTCATAATGTTAGTCAAAAATTATTGACATTAATTTATGCAAGTCTAGTCTGTTTAGGAAGAGCAGATTCCACAAGTCTTTAAATCTATGCTATCAGTCTTGAATAAATCAGAAAGTTTTCTTGGGTGCGGTGATTGAGAAAACTTTTGTTGTCTGTAATACTTTTTGAACTTCCAAATCCCATGAAAAGTTAAAATTAAAATGAGTATTTGAACTGGATGAATCCACCTTTTATCTCCATCAACGAGAAAATTAGGGTTTCAGCCTACAAGTAGAACGCGATCGCACCTTACCAAAACCTACCAGCTAGCTAATGCTCCAATCCACAAAAAAAACGCACACCAATTATAATTAGTGTGCGTCTGCGGTTAAATTTTATTTAGAAATTCTCGAACTTAGCGATCGCATCCTTCATCTTATCCACCACCTCATCAACAGCGATAACTCCCAATTCCCCAGAGGCGCGGGTACGGATACTCAAGGTGTTGGTTTCAACTTCCTTGGCTCCCACCACTGCCATCACGGGTATTTTTTCTTTCTCTGCATTGCGAATTTGTTTACCCAAGCGATCGCCACTGGTATCAACTTCTGCACGGATGCCCAACGCTCTCATCTTCGCCACCACATCTTTAGCAAAGTCTAGCTGTGTATCACCCACTGGGAGTAATCTAGCTTGCACTGGCGCTAACCACAAAGGAAAATCGCCCGCGTATTCTTCAATTAAGATCCCAATCAACCTTTCCAGTGAACCAAAAGGCGCACGGTGAATCATCACTGGACGTTTGCGAACCCCATCTTCAGCGACGTATTCCAACTCAAAGCGTTCAGGCAAATTGTAATCTACCTGCACAGTTCCTAATTGCCACTCCCGATCTAGGGCATCACTAAAGATAAAGTCAAGTTTAGGCCCATAAAATGCCGCTTCTCCAATCCCTTCAAAGTGTTCCATCCCCAAGGTTTCAACCGCACGGCGAATCGCACCTTCGGCTTTGTCCCAAACTTCATCAGAACCGATGTACTTATCACTAGCAGGATCGCGGAAACTGAGTCTAGCTTTAAAGTTCTTCAGTTGCAGCTTATTGAACACCGACAAAATCAAATCCACCACACTGAGGAATTCGCTATCTAGCTGTTCTGGAGTAACGAACAGGTGAGAATCATCTACAGTAAAACCACGCACCCGCGTTAAACCGCCCAATTCGCCTGATTGTTCGTAGCGGTAAACAGTACCAAATTCCGCCAGGCGCATTGGTAGTTCTCGATAAGAGCGTAACTCACTCTTATATATTTGGATATGGAAGGGGCAGTTCATTGGCTTCATAACGAAGCCCTGTTCCTGTGCAGCAGCTTCCTGATCATCTGCCATTAAGGGGAACATATCTTCTTTATATTTCTGCCAATGTCCAGAGGTTTTAAATAAATCTACTCTGGCAATGTGAGGTGTTACTACAGATAAGTAACCCCGTTTTAATTGTTCTTGCTTGAGGAAGTCTTCTAAGGTACTCCGTAACAAAGTACCCTTTGGTGTCCACAAAGGTAAACCCGGCCCTACTAAATCAGAGAATATAAATAATCCCAGTTCTTTGCCAAGTTTCCGATGATCTCGCCGTAGCGCTTCTTCTTTACGCCGCTTATATTCAGCCAGTTGTTCTGGACTTTCCCAAGCGGTGGCGTAGATGCGCTGTAATTGGGCTTTAGTTTCATCCCCACGCCAATAAGCGCCCGCAACACTTTCTAATTCAATTGCTTTCGGGTTTAATTCACTGATATTTTCCAGATGAGGCCCCGCGCACAAATCCCACCATTCATTCCCCAGGTGGTAAATGGTGATTGGTTCCTGTTTGATATCTCCCAGAATTTCTAGCTTGTAAGGTTCGTTAATTTCCTGAATCCGGCGTGCGGCTTCTTCGCGGCTGACTTCTTCTCGAATTACTGGCAATTTGCGATTGATAATCTTCGCCATCTCTTTTTTGATGGCTTTGAGATCATTTTCGCTAAATGGTTCTGGACTGTCGAAGTCATAGTAAAAACCGTTTTCTATCCAAGGGCCGATTGTAACTTGCGCCTTGGGAAACAGCTTTTGTACCGCCATTGCCATTACATGGGAAGCAGTGTGACGAATCTTTTTTAAGTTCTCCGATTCGCTGGTACGTGGTAAATAGATTTTTTCAACTTGTTCTGACTGTTGTGATTGATTTGATGAATTTGGCGACATTGGCTGCTGAACCGTTGGCGAAGTGATTACAAAAGGTGATTTATCTGAATCTGTAGGCTTACTCAACTATAGCGACTTTGGTTTTTGCCAGTTCAGCTTTATCTTCCAACTACCGAAATAATTTTTCGCCAGGGATAAAGATAAATTTTTGATCGGGTAGCTGAGTATTAAATTCAGGATTCCAGGCGTAGCCCGTCGTAGACATCGCTAAATTATCTTATGAATTGCAACTCGGTGTCAGCTACCCCTCCCATTCGATACATACAGCTTATCCAAAGGAACTGTACAGACCCATTAGCAAGACTATATAATAAAATCTGTACTATTTGTTACATTCTTTTACATTTACCGAAATTAGTAGATTAGAATAAATAAAAATAATATTAAGAAACGTAAATAACGTTAATATTAGTAAGAAAGTTGGAAAAATCCTTCTTATTTATGTCAGACTCAAATTTACCAGGGACTGAGTTGCTGAAAACAGTTTTAGAACCACTGCTAGAAGATTTTCAGCATTGGTTTACGCGATCACGCCATTTACTCGAAACTGAGCAGCTATCATTTATGAGTGACCAAGAACAATCTGATTTGCTCTTACGTGTTAAACAAGCGCAAGAAGAACTAAGTACGGCCAAAATGCTATTTGCTGCTACCGATAAACAAGTCGGAATTGATATGGCAACGTTAATGCCTTGGCATCAATTAGTAACAGAATGCTGGAATGTTGCAATGCGCTTTCGTCAAGAGCGTGAAGTCTAAATAGATGGGAGCATCTGTTAAATTTCCGCAGACTATATTAGCTAATGTCTAACGACAAGATGCTAAACCAGTCATCAAAGAGATAGTAGAAAAAGCTTAACAATTTCTTAACATTATTTGGATTAACAAGATAATGTATCCTATGCTACCGTAAGTGAAATAACGGTTGACAAATAGCTTCATATAAATGTAATAGCACCAAAGTGCGTCAAATAGTCATCTTAACTGTGAGTCACAGTGTCGGCGAAACAAAGCGTTACAAAATAAAGTTTTAAAAATTGTTGTTCTGGAGGAAAATCTAATGTTACACCTGCTTTACATTCTTGCTTTTACAATCCTTGCATTTATGGCTGTTGGCAACTTAATTCGTAACCTGATCATGTTCAGTTTTGATCGCGAGCGAACTTACCCAACGAATTCCTCACCAATGAATAATCAAGGTAAATACGGTTATTATTCATCAAAAAAACAGTTTGTACCCCATCCAGAGTTATTAGATAGCGCGGGTAACTTAATTAAAGAGCCGCTTTTGGTAATGCGTTCGATTAACGTTGAAGATGCGCGTCAACATCTAGATGCACTTTACGAAGCATCCCCAGGACGTAAGAGTGAAAATTCAGAAGAAGTATAAAATTTAGGACTTAGGAGTTTGGGTGTAAATTATTGTTGTTTTACATCCTTAACCCTTCTTGGAATAGAAATTTATTACCATCCTTGAATGTGAATGGCAGATTTTTAACAATTTTTCGTTTACAATTCTGACTCCTGAATTCTGTCTCGATAAAAAAAAGGAGCCTGACTCAGACTCCCTTAATGTAAAAATTGCTAATAGAATTGTGACTACTTGATAGTCACCTTACCGCCAGCTTCTTCGATGCGCTTCTTAGCATCTTCAGCAGCATCCTTAGCAATGCCTTCCTTAACTGCCTTGGGAGCAGCTTCTACCAAGTCTTTTGCTTCTTTCAGACCCAAACCGGTCAATTCCCGGACAATCTTCAGCACAGCAATCTTCTTATCAGCTGGGACTGAATCGAGAATCACTTCAAACTCGGTTTGCTCAACAGCTTCTTCAGCCGGAGCCGCACCACCAGGGCCAGCCATCATCATCATACCGCCAACAGGTGCAGCAGCACTTACGCCAAAAGCTTCTTCAATTTGCTTGACTAGCTCAGAAGCTTCCAGCAAAGAAAGGGTTTTTAGTTGTTCTAAAATTTGATCGGTTGCAGCAGACATTGATATAACTCCTGTAATTTTGATTATTTATTTGTCAGGGGTCATTAGTCTTTAACTATAGACTTTTGACTCTTGACTGATGAACCACAAAGTTTATTCAGTAGCGGTTTCAGCGCTGCTATCTTGTACAGCAGCAGTTTCGGTGCTACCACCACTTTGTTCTTGGTCGGCCACAGCCTTCAAAGCACGAGCCAGTGAACCAGGAACTTCGTTGATACCCACAGCAATCTTGGTAGCCAAGGCGTTGATAGCCCCAGCAATTTGCGCGATGAGTTGTTCCTTAGATGGCAAGTCTCCCAGTACCTTGACATCAGGTTCTTTGAGTAGGCGACCTTCCAGGACACCACCACGAAGTTCTGTTTTCTTGGTAACTTTTTGGAATTCTTGGTATGCCTTAATTGCCGATGAAAAATCATCTTTTACTAGCAAAAAGGCGGAAGAACCATTGAGCAATTCCGACAAAGGCTGCCATTTCTCATCACCTTCAATGGCAATGCCCATCAGGGTATTCTTCGTCACCTTACAAACCGTACCACTAGGACGTAGCCGCCGCCGTAAGTCTGTGATTTCCGAAACTGTTAGCCCCTGATAGTCAATTACCAGTGCCAGAGTTGACTCACTCAAAGTTTCTTTGAGGTCAGCTACTATTTCTTTTTTATTTTCTAGTGTTCTACCCATTCCAATCTCACCTCCTTAAAATAATCGGGGAAGTGCCCTACTTGTATGTTTCTTTTAAACCTGAAAACCCAAACAACAAACCCCGGCTAATACTAGCCGGGGTTGAGTATTAAGACTCGTGATGCCATAGTTATCACGCCTTTAGGGGTGGTAATTTTGACAATTAGAGTTTTAACCTCGGCAGGGTATTTAAGCTATTAGCACCTGCTGTCTCCGGCTTTGCCTATTCGATTTTATGATTAGTCATTTGTCCTTTGTTTTTGTCTTTACAAATGACTAATGACTAAAAATTAACCTACTTCGCTCAGTTTTAAATCTCGTAGGGCGGTGACATCAATTTTAATCGATGGCCCCATTGTGGCTGACACATAAAATGTGCGCCAATAACGACCTTTAGCTCCTGAAGGACGGTTACGGTCAATCGTCTCCTGCAATGCCTTCAGGTTGACTAACAAATCTTCAGGCGAGAAGGTTGTCTTACCAAACATAACATGAACAATACCAGTTCTGTCAGCTCGGAATTCTAATTTACCAGCTTTGAATTCTGCGATCGCACTTGCTATATCAAATGTTACGGTTCCACCTTTGGGCGATGGCATCAAACCACGGGGACCTAGCAACTTACCCAGCTTTGCCACCTGTGGCATCACATCTGGTGTGGCAATCAGCTTGTCAAAATCCATTCTACCTTTCTGGATTTCGTCAATCAGTTCTTCTGACCCGACTATATCAGCCCCAGCGTTGCTGGCTTCGTTTACCTTTTCGCCTCTGGCTATCACTGCCACCCGAACGATTTGTCCTGTGCCTTTAGGCAGTGCTACCGTTGTCCGCAACTGTTGGTCTGTATATTTGGGGTCAATTCCCAACCGGATATGCGCTTCCGCAGCTTCAACAAATTTAGCTGTTGCTGTGTCTTTGAGAAGGGCTAAAGCTTCTAAAGGATGATAATCCTTATCTTCTACTTTTGCTTGCAGCGTCTGCAAACGACGCGATATTTTTGCCATTTTTTTCTCCTGGGGTAATTCCGAAGCCTCGCCTCTCCCCCGATAATTTTTTTATGAGTCCTTTGTCATTTGTCTTACCCTGCGGGAAGCCGCTGGCGCGTCTATGTCATTTGTTGATTTTTTACTAATGACTAATGACCAATGACTAATCTTTGACTGTTATACCCATATTCTTAGCCGTTCCTGCCACAATCTTCATTGCCGCGTCGATATCGTTGGCATTGAGGTCGGGGAGTTTCGTTTGGGCTATTTCTTGCAACTGGGCTTTAGTAATTGACCCAACCTTCTTTTTGTTGGGTTCATTCGAGCCTTTTTCAACTTTTGCCGCCTTCCGAATCAGCACTGATGCTGGTGGCGTTTTGAGTACAAATGTAAAACTCCGGTCTTCAAAAACCGAAATTTCTACAGGGATCACCATTCCAGCTTGGTCTGCTGTTTTGGCGTTGTACTCCTTGCAGAACATCATGATGTTAACACCATGTTGACCCAAGGCGGGCCCAACTGGTGGTGCTGGGTTGGCTTTTCCAGCATTCAGGGCCAGTTTAATGACCGCCACTACTTTCTTCGCCATTTGTATTTAACTCTGTTTCTCTACCTGATTAAATTCCAATTCTACTGGTGTATCCCTGCCGAAAATTGAGAGCAAGGCTTTAAGTTTACTCCGTTCTGGAGACACTTCAATTACCTCGCCTTCAAAGTCTTTAAATGGACCAGAAAGCACCATTATCTTATCACCAGTAGCCATGTCAATTTTGACAACAGCTTCTTGTTCACTGGTTTGTTTGAATATGCGTTCAACTTCCGAAGAACTCAGTGGTATGGGGTGGACATGACCGCGACCCTTGCTGCTACCACGTTTTTGTTCTGAACCAACAAAGTTAATTACATGAGAGGTGTTTCGTACCACCTGCCAGGTATCATCATCCATCATCATCCGCACCAGCACATAGCCAGGAAAAACTTTTTCTTCTGTATGCTGGCGACTGCCATCTTTGCGGATTTTCACCGCTGGCGTTTGCGGAATTTCTACCTGGATAATTTTGTCAGCTACATCAAAAGTTTGAATGCGTTGCTCCAAGTTAGTCTTTACACGCTTTTCACAGCCTGAAGCTACTTGTACAGCATACCAGCGTGCTTCTTTTGACGCTGCTTCTGCTGTTTCTCCTGTTTCCTCCGACTGCAACGTGGAGTTGCGAGGTTCGTCTGTTGCAAAAGTCATCAGAACACCTGTTTTGCTGCCCAACCAAACAATCCATCGACCAAGTATATCAAAGATGCGGAGAGTGCCACCATTAACAACACAGCAGCGGATTCGCTCACTATTTGCTTCCGACTGGGCCAAACTACTTTGTCAAGTTCTTCTTTGGTTCCCTGTATGAAGTTGCCTAAGCTAAAACCATTTGTGTTTTCTGGCAATTCTGCTTCACTTTTTTTGGCCACGACCCTTTATCCCCCCGTTTCTTACTCAATTTTGGATTTTGGATTTTGGATTTTAGATTTACCATGCGCTTTAAGGCAAAGGTACTTAACTTCAGATTCTGGGTTGTGCATTTATTTTAATTTTTTGTCAACTCCTTCGGGTTCAGCAGTCACTCATGGGGAAAGCCCCTTAGCTAAGCGTTTCGTAGAGAAGACCGGGCTGCTTCACCAAAATCTAAAATTTAAAATCTAAAATTTGTTCTTCCAGTTTTACAGTTTCGACTCTATTTTACTTAATTGAAAGCAAAACAACTGCAAATACAATAAGTTTACCCGAAATTATTATCGCTAACTGCTAATACAGCAGCTGCGTAATTATTTCGGGCTTTATTTTTTGCTCTTGAGCGCGCCCTGGAGGACTTGAACCCCCGACATCAGGTTTTGGAGACCTGCGTTCTACCAACTGAACTAAGAGCGCACAAGCTGTTTTTTATTCACTTATTGCGCTGAACTAAATTTTAGTTTAACGCAACACGCGATTTCTATCATACTTCAATTTGGTTGAGAAAACAAGTTAGCGGCAGATGCCGCTTGAGATTTCTCCCATAATGAAAGAAGCACGAATCACAAAGGGCGGTCAAACCGTTGCTTAATCCGGGTTGCCTTACCTACGCGATCGCGGAGATAATACAGTTTAGCACGGCGGACTTTACCACGACGTAATACCTTGATGCTATCAATCCGGGGAGAATGCAACAGAAATACGCGCTCAACGCCTACACCTTGAAAAACCTTACGGACTGTAATAGTTTCGTTGATGCCACCATTGCGTTTGGCAATCACTACTCCTTCGTAGGGTTGTACCCGGTATTTTTCGCCTTCTTTAATTTTCACTCCTACTTTTACGGTGTCGCCCACAAAAATGTCGGGCAAATTTGATTTTAGCTGTTCCGCTTCAATGGAGCGGATAATCTCTTGAGCGCTCATAGTCTTTCTGTCTGCTTAAAAAAAAACCCACGATCATCAATCATAAATCGATAATCCTATTTCAGTCTACTTCTACTTATTGGAGATTGATAATTTTACTGAGACAAGACTCGGTAGATCGAAGCTATATTGCAAAATGCTGTACCACAGGTGTAAATCTATGAAATTTAGCGTCGTCATCAGTACCTATAATCGCTTGAACTTGCTGCAAAGAGCAATTGAGTCGGCTCGGAACCAAACCATTGAGTGTGAGGTGGTTGTTGCCGATGACTGTTCTTCTGATGATACCCAAACATATCTCAAAAGCTTAGGGGACAAAGTTGTTTACCATCGGAATGAAGTGAACCTTGGTCATGCAGCAACGGTAAATGCTGGAGTTGCCAAAGCTAGCGGCGACTGGATTAAGTTTTTAGATGATGACGATTATTTAGCTCCCAACTGCATAGAAGAGATGGCTAAGGCGATCGCACTTCATCCCGATGCTGTAATCTGTTCTTGTGTGGCGGCTCAGGTAGATGGCAATGAAGTTGAACTCAGTCGCACCCCGCAAGTTGGCCCTGGTTTAGCTTTTTATATCCCCCAAGCCGATATTCATTACGGTATGCTCTTAGAGCTTGTACCCTTTGGCACACCTGTACAAGTGGCTTGCCGACGTAATGCTTTTGTGCAAACTGGTGGTTGGGATTCCACACTTGATGCTAACTGTGATGACATTGATTCGTGGATTAAGATTGCTCAGTTTGGTGATGCTATTTTCTTTAACCAGTGTCTTGCGTACCGAACTATTTGGCCCGGTGCATATAATCAAAAGTTTTCTTTGTCTCGGCGGTTGGCAACAAATATTTTGATGAAAGAAAAAATTTATGCCTTGGTAAATGAGCAACATCGCTCAAAAATTCCCGGCTTTCAAGATATAAAAAATTACCTGAAACTCCATTGGATTTTAGTATCACTGAAGCAAAAAAACCTCAAGAGCTTTTTTTCAATTATAGATCCATCTATATTTTCTCCTAAGTCTTGGAAGTTTTTGCTCACTGCTGCGTCATCACGTCGCTCTCAGGGAAACAATTCTGAAGTTCGTAAACTTGTATTGATTGATTCGTAAGGGACTACAAAAAATAAATTATTCAAAATTATTTGTAAATTTGTAGGGGTACAAAGCCTTGCGCCCCAATACTTTTCAGTTAAGGGGGGAGGAACGCGAAAAAGTGAGATCATCGTGAAAAGAGCAGGGGGAGTGAAGAGAAAATTTTAGTATTTTTTTACGAGCCTTATAGCCCAATACGCTTGGGTTAAGAGCTACTGGCAAAAATTTTGGGTTTTCGAGACGCGATAAATCGCCGTCTCTACAAGTGTTTTAGTCTGATCTGAACTGTATTGCCTTATAGTCCTAAGAGACCATTTATAAAGTAAATCTTTAGACGGCTGAACGGCGTAACATAATACGAGTCATAACGGCATAAACGGCATATAACGTTCGTAATCCTTATCTGCACCGAGAACACTAAATACACCGAGATAACAATCCCAATCTCGACGATAGAGTAGCTTTTACAATACTACGTTAAACCTGATTATCTGCATATCTGCCCAAATAGGCTTCTAGGGATTAGAGCTTCATGTAAAGTTAAAGATGAATATTTTTAAGTATTAGGAGTCTTGAGTTTGGATAAATTGTAGTTTAAATGTACTAAAAAAGACTAATGCTATAAAGTTAGTAGAAAACTAGAAAAAGTAGGCTAAAAGTACTATTGTTACGTCATTCTCAACACTTGAGCAAAAATATCAACGTATCCAAAAGGAGTTAATGGCCGGGGCGATCGCTCTTGGCGGTGTTTTCCTCATTGGCACTTCGTGGTACTCATTAGTTGAGGGCTGGTCATGGGAAGATGCAGCTTACATGACAGTCATCACTTTAGCTACTGTGGGATACGGAGAGACTCACCCACTGGGTAGCCGAGGAAGATTGTTTACAATTGCCCTGATTTTGTTGGGTGTAGTCAATATTGGTTACATTGTCAACAGATTTACAGAAGCGATCATTCAAGGCTACTTTCAAGAAGGAATTCGGCTACAGCAACAGAGGCGGTTAATGGAATCCCTAACAGAACACTACATCATTTGTGGATTTAGCCGCACTGGTCGTCAAATTGCCAAGGAATTTCGGGCAGAAGACGCACCTTTTGTAGTGATTGATGCTGACATGGAATCTGTACAAAGGGCGCAGACTGAAGGTTACACGGCATATCAAGGTGACGCTACCCTAGATGACACACTTCTGAAAGTTGGTATTGAACGGGCAATATGTATTGTTGCAGCCCTGCCTTCCGATGCCGAAAATTTATACATAGTTTTATCAGCTAAAACACTGAATTCGGGAATTCGGGTGATTGCCCGCGCAAGTACAGAAGAAGCTTTGCAGAAGTTACGACGCGGTGGTGCAGATGAAGTGATATCCCCCTATATTACTGGTGGGAAGCGCATGGCTGCTGCGGCACTCAGACCCCAGGTTTTGGACTTTGTAGACGGGATTTTGACAGGTGCAGACCGTCAGTTGTATATGGAAGAATTTTTACTCGACCCGGCTTTCTGTCCTTTTGTCGGTCAAAGTTTGCAAAAGGCGAGATTGCGATCGCAATCTGGGGCATTAGTTCTGGCAATTCGCCGCGTTGATGGGACTCTTATCGGTGGTCCCACTGGCGATACAGTCTTAATGTCAGGCGATCGGCTGATTGGTATGGGTACAGCAGAACAGTTGCGTAGCCTTAACCAAATTCTCGGCCCGATTAATTCCAAGGAACTACGGCGACCGAAAAATAGCTGATTTATTTTTATTTAATTACTTTTTTATACTAACCTTAAGTAAATATTATATAGTGTAATTGCATACTTAAGAAGTATAATATAATTCAATGAAACGGAATTTAGCGATCGCCACAATATTTACTTTTACTTTGGGATTTTACGCCACACAGACTATTGCTGCTCCTTTGGCAAATACCACAAGTTTTACAAATTGGTGTAAGCAGAAATCAACTTTACCTCCACAGACAAAACATACTGTTGAGGTTCTTTTAGAGACCATTTATAAAGTAAATCTTTAGACGGCTAGACGACGTAACATAATACGAGTCATAACGGCATATATGGCAGCTTCACTCATTTCAGTCAGGCGTTCGTAATCTTTACTCAAACGATGGTACTGGTTAAACCAACCGAATGTTCTTTCTACTACCCAACGCTTGGGTAAAACTTCAAATTCTTTATTAGTACGGCGCATGACCTCAACATGAGCTTGAATCATCAACCAAACAGCCAGCGCAAACTTATCGCCGTCATACCCCGAGTCAACCCACATGACTTCAACTTTTTCTAATAATTCTGGGCGTTCTTCCACCAGTTCCATCAAGGCATACGCTGCAAGCACTCTTTCAGGAGCATTGCCTTCGCTCACAATCACTTTGAGCAATAGCCCAAGGCTATCAACGATTGTTTGGCGTTTTCTTCCTTTGACTAACTTGCCACCATCAAAGCCGTACACATCCCCCTTTTTTCAGTCGTTTTTACCGACTGACTATCTGCTGCGATCGCACTTGGTTGTGTTGACCTACCTAATTTTATGCGAACTTGATCGCGCAGTGTATGGTTTAATTTTTCCCAAACTCCCTTGCGTTGCCATTTACGGTAATAGCTGTATACCGTTGAGCTTGGCGGGAAGTCCCCCGGAAGCATATTCCATTGACATCCAGTTTTCAAATGATAATAGATGGCATTGCATATTTCACGCATATCTGTTGTGCGTGGATGCCCTCCTTCTTTAGCTGGTGGAATCAAGGGAGCCAAGATTTCCCACTCTATATCAGTTAAATCTGTGGGGTAAGACTTTCGCGCCATACCGACTATCTATGTAAATACACTGCACATGAAGTATTTTATCGTTATCATAACTCCTTTCTCCTGGCTTTTAGATTTACTTTATAAATAGCCTCTTAGAAAAAGCTCAAACTCAAAATTGCAAACAGGCTAACCAAAAGCTGACTAATTTGACTGCTCTCTCCCTCAACTCAAATAAAATCAGTGATATCAAGCCTTTGTCTGCTCTAACTAATTTGACTTCTCTCGACCTTGGCTCAAATGAAATCAGTGATATCAAGCCTTTGTCTGCTCTGACTAATTTGACTTCTATCGACCTTGGCATAAATGAAATCAGCGATATCAAGCCTTTGTCTGTTCTGACTAAATTGACTTCTATCGACCTCGACATAAATGAAATCAGCGATATCAAGCCTTTGTCCGCTCTGACTAATTTGACTGCTCTCTCGCTCCGAGAGAATCAAATCAGCGATATCAAGCCTTTATCCGCTCTGACTAATTTAACTTCTCTCTCTCTCCGCTCAAATGAAGTCAGCAATATTAAGCCTTTATCCGCTCTGACTAATTTGACTTATCTCTACCTCAACTCAAATCAAATCAGCGATATCAAGCCTTTGTCTAATCTGACTAATTTGACTATTCTCTCTCTTGAATCAAATGAAATTAGCGATGTCAAGCCTTTGTCTACTCTGACTAATTTGACTGAACTCTCCCTTAACTCAAATAAAATCAGCAATATCAAGCCTTTATCATCTCTGAAAAAATTAACTTTTATTAATATTAAGAACAACGCGATCGCACCCAAAATATGTCCTGTAAAACCAGAATCTATTTGCCAATTTGATGAGCTTTAAAGTAGCGATCGCGCGCGAACCTTGAGTTATTTGTCAAGCAATCTAAAGTTTGATGGCAACGATGCGAATTCTCCGATAGTCGGCTGTCCAATTGCCTTGTTGATACAGTGTCGGCAAAAGATGCTCTTCCACGGTGCGAATTATTTGTATTTTTTGGTCAGCAGACAGTCCTGCTAGAAAAGCATCAGCAAACATTTCAAGCCAGTTCGCCATCCCTGCTTCGCCTTCTGTTAGGGGAGTAGGACGAGCAAACAAGGTGGCATAAGTAACATCAAAGCCTTGTTGTTCTAGTAGGGTAGCGTACTCACCAATACTAGGAAAATACCAAGGATTCAGTGCTTGTGGGGAAATAGCGATCGCCTCTAAAGCACTGTACAAAGCTGTGACGATCGCTTGAACATTTCCCTTACCACCAAATTCTGCGACAAAACGCCCCCCAGGTTTTAACGCTTGATGTATGGAAGCGATCGCCGCATCTGCTTCTTTAATCCAATGTAAAACAGCGTTGGAAAATACAGCATCCAATGGTTTCAATACTTGAAAATCTCTGGCATCAGCAACATCAAAGCGTAGATGAGGATAATTTTGTCTTGCTGTCTCAATCATCGAGGATGCGCGATCGATTCCAGTCACTTCAGCCCCGGCTTGAGCAATTTTTTCTGTTAGTTGTCCAGTCCCACAGCCAAGATCCAAAATGGATTCTCCCGGCTTGGGGTTGAGTACTTTCAGCAAGTTCTCGCCATATTGCCAGACAAAGGCGTGTTTATCCTCATACAGGTCTGTGTTCCAATTATTGTCGAGTAATGGAAGATTATTCATAAACTATGAAATTACATTGCAGAGTATTGTTTTGCTAGTCGTCAACCAAGTTCGGTAGGTTGGTGACTGCATAATCATCACAATAAAAAATATTATTAATTATGTCCAATATATATTTTGACCTTAACTAATATTTAAAAGATATAAGTTCAGGTAACAGATGGAACTACGACACCTGCGCTACTTTGTCACCTTGGCAGAAGAACTGCACTTTGGACGGGCAGCAGAAAGATTGCACATTGCCCAACCTCCCTTAAGTCAACAAATTCGCCAGCTAGAGAAGGAATTGGGCTTTGAACTGTTTCATCGCACAAAACGAAGTGTGCATTTAACAGAAGCGGGGGTGGTTTTTCTGGATGAAGTCCAACAAATTCTCAGGCAATTGCAGCAGGCAATCCAAGTCGGGCAACAAACTAGTCGCGGTGAACTCGGAGAATTAGCGATCGGCTTTGTCAGTTCTGCCGCGTATAATATTTTGCCAACTATTTTGCGAACCTTTCGGAATTGTGCCCCTGGTGTGAATCTAGAGTTGCATGAACTGACTACAGATCAACAGTTAGAGTGGTTACGCACAGGTCGGATAGATGTAGGGTTTGTCCGTCCACCTGTGGAGGAAAATACATTTAGCTGGGAAATAATTTTTCAAGAGTCGTTGATAATAGCATTACCTGAATCACATTTGCTAGCAAATCAATCTTATGTTTGTTTGCGATCGCTTGCTAATGAACCCTTTATTTTATTTCCGAGAATATTAGCGCCTGGACTCTACGACTTAATTATTAGTCTCTGTCAGCAAGCAGGCTTTAGTCCCTCTGTAAGTCAACAAGCCATTCAGATGCAAACAATTGTTAGCCTAGTGGCAGCCGAAATAGGTGTTGCAATTGTGCCGGCATCTTTACAAAATTTGCAACGAACTGGGGTAGTTTATAAAAATATCGAGCCAGTCAGCCCAAAAGTTGCCATTGCAATGATTTGGCGCAGCAGCGAGACATCCCCAACGATACAGAGATTTCTGGAGATTGTAAAACACATAATTTGATTTATTACTGGCGATTTATTTACCAATCAGTATCTATTCCAAAAATCTGCAAATGGCTGTTAAATCTTCTGATTGTGGCTGTAAGTGAAATAACCAATGACCAATGACCAATGACTAATGACCAATTTCTTTCCACCCATGCATGGATGCTATACCTTTTGTAACCCATTCGATCAAAATTGGCGGAGCTTCTGATATCAAAATGCTAGGATAAACTGCTGCGCCCCATTCGGGATGCACTAGTACACGGCATTGATTTTTAATCACTGGATAGTTGAGCAAAGCTTTGACAACTGCTGTGTCATCATGGGGAATTGCTCCAGGATGAGATAGTAAAGGGTAGCCTGTACGAGGGTCGATCAGGTCAGTTAAATAGCCGCGATCGCGCAGATTAAATGCTAAATCACAGCCAAATCGCATAAACTTTTCTCGTAAGCGTTCTTTCTCTGACTCTACTTCTGCCGTCTTTTTGACTAATTGATAACGCGATTGCTGCAAGACAATCACTACTCGTAAAAACGGTTGCCGTTTCCAATCCGGTAATATCCGTTCGCAGTTGGCACAGATATATTGACTGGGAGCATGAATTGAAATTTGAACCGCTTGTCCTGTTTCGCCAACTAAATTAATGGGACAGGCTTGCTCCGAAGTGTAAACTTTGGGATAGTTCACTAAATTGATTCGGCTTATGCAAATTTTTTAATTTAATCTACGGTATAGATGATAGCTCTTAAAAGTTCAGAAAAATCATCATTTTCCTCTCTTATGTTACTTTTTTTAGAAGCATAAGATAATAATTTGAGAATTTTAATCCGAATTTTATCCTTTATTAACCTGTCGTCATGGGATTTGTTGCGATCGCTGTAGGCATTAGCAAAGATGTAGAGTCTCTAAGAGAAGCGATGCCTACGCCTACGCTCCTGAAATATGTTCGATTAAAACCCCAAAAAATTAACTCCATCTCACCCAATTAATTGAGTTTTAAAGAATTCACTGGCACTTCATCCCAAGAATCAACTGTCCGCAATTGCGCTATCCAACCCTCTGCTTTTTGCTTCTCGGTCAAATTATTCTGAAAGGAATCATGACACTCTTTAGCTTGAGATTCATTACAAGTAGCAATACAGGCATGAATCATCCCAGACGGATCAATTTGCTCATTTACCCAAATAGTCATGGAATATTCCCTCGAAAAGTGTAGCGAAAAAGCTATTTGTTATTTTAGAACACTATTAGAGCCAATCAATTTTAGATTTTGGATTGCCGATTTTGGATTTTAGCATCGCGGCTCGACTGAGCGATCGCCAAATATCTTAGTCAAACTATTTAGGATTTGAAATTGTTATTGCCTCTTTCGTAGCGACGGCGGTAGAGTAATTCTAACTGTCCACCATATTCTTGAATCCAAGCTATCTGGCGCTGATAGAGTCCCCGGAAAGTATTAGCAAATAATAGTGTAAAGATTGCTACTACTAATCCTGATGCTGTGGATACTAAAGCTTCACTAATCCCAGATGTGACACCTGTTGTTTTAGTACCTCCCACATCTCCAATATTTAGAGAGGCAAAGGAGTTAATTAATCCTAAGACAGTTCCTAGAAGTCCCAACAACGGCGCAAGACCAATAATTGTCTCAAAAATATTTTGTGATCGCTTAAGTAAGGGAATTTCGGCTTGTGCTTCGCTTTCTAATGCCAAACGAAATTCTTCTGGTGTCGCCTCTTCTAACTCTAAAGCTGCTAAAAAAATTCGGGCAATGGGTAAATCAGTATTTTTTTGCAACTTATCTAAAGCACTAACTACATTATCAAGGCGATAAAGCTGTAGCACCTCTCGCACTACCTTATTTTGCCGATTATTTATTCTTACCCAAAAGATGATCCGCTCGATAATCAGCGCTACTCCTAACAAAGAGAAGGCTAGCAGAGGCCACATGACCACGCCACCTGCTGTAAACAGATTACTAATTTCCATTTATTATTTTTTAACTATTCAACAACGCTAGATTAGCAGATCGTTGAGATGGAGTAGTTTAACACTGCATTGTAGTGACAGTAGCTTTTGGGCTATCCTCAGTTTGATCGATTGCGATCGCAGGTTATTGAGAATTTATTTATAGCAGTAACTTTAACAAATGTTAAGGAGTTTAGATTATTCCTACACCAGAACAAAAAACACAGTGCTACATATTGTGCTGCTGGTTTACTAAGCTTTACTTGCCTATTAATATCGTTCGTATGGATGAACGGACAAAAAATCTATTCTTCTTGGCAGGTGAGGAAAATATTATAGAAATATACCCTAACGGTAAATGGAGATACATAGGATGAGCAAGCCTAATTTTCATGCAATGAGTCAAAAAGAGCTACATGATTACGTTCTTGCTCATCGAGAAGATCAAGAGGCCTTCTACGCTTATGTGGATAAGCTGCATCTCGAAGGTAATTGGATTGAAATGCCACCATTACAGTCAGAACAAGATTTAGAAAATTATCCTAACTTCATTGAGCGTATTCGCAGCACTTCTGAGCCACGAGATGGAGCAGTTTAAGGCTTACAGCAGCTTTTCTGCTACCCTGAGTTTGGCCGATCGCGATCGCGGATTTTTCCCAATTTCCTCTTCCTGAGCAATAATCGGCTTTTTTGTCAAGACTTTTAATAAAGGTGAATTTCTTAAACCATGCTTCACCGGGCGATCTTCCAAACTGTGGAAACTGATAATCGCAATTCTGCCACCAGGGACAAGGGCATTTGGTGCTTTATCCAAAAAGGTTTCTAGGGATTTTAACTCATCGTTGACGACAATTCGCAGAGCTTGAAAAACACGAGTAGCGGGGTGGATTCTCCCATAACGGTATTTGGGGGGAACTGAAGAAGCGATCGCATCAGCCAATTCTGTAGTCGTGTGCAACGGCCGCCGTTCTACAATACGACGAGCAATGCGCCGCGATAATCTCTCTTCACCGTACTTAAAGAAAATATCAGCTAATTCTGCTTCATCCCAATTATTAATCACATCAGCAGCAGTTAGCGATCGCCCTCTATCCATTCGCATATCTAAATTTGCAGCTTGGCGAAAGCTGAAACCCCGTTCTGCTTGGTCTAAATGGTAAGAACTTACCCCCAAATCGGCTAAGATACCATCGAAAGTATTGGGGGGAAACTCATAGTCAGCAAAATTGCTGTAAATAAATTGTACGCGATCGCCAAACTCTGCCAATTCTTTCCTCGCTGCTGCTAAAGCATCCTCATCTTGGTCAATTGCCGTTAATTTTACATCTGGTGCAGCTGCTAAAATCAAACGGCTGTGACCTCCACCGCCTACCGTCGTATCAAGATAATGACCTCCGGGAGATACCGCTAGACCTGCAATTACTTCTTGCGGTAACACTGGTAGATGGGAAAATATCGGTTCTTCAATAGCTAGCTGACGATTCATGAGACTTAAGGCAAAAAACCACAGATGAACTTTAATTATGTATTCTTTTCTTTGTGTCTTTGTGTGTTCCTAATTAAAAATAGTTTTTAAACCACTAAGAGGATGTTTTAAAAGTGGTTGGTGTAAACAACTAAAAAAGTTGTACAATTTACGCGTCTAGAAGCACTATTGTATCGTTAGCTACTGAGAAGTTTTGAAAAAATAAAGTTCTACAATTTCATCATGCTACCATCCAGAAACAAATAAAAAAGTTGCACAATTTTGCAAACGACTTCCCTGTAAGGATTTGAGAATATTTGTTTCAAGATTTAGTGGCGATGCCTACGGCGAGCTGCGCCTACGCATTCCAAGTACAAAGCTAAATCAACAGCTTGAGTTTCGAGGAATGCGATCGCAGTAGTGCGCCTACTTAGGTGATTTACAAAAATAAATATACCGATGCCGTTGGTTTCGACTTCGCTCAACCAACTGATAGATCGAGAGTTAGGCGTACCCCTGTGGGGAAGCAAGCTACGCGGAGCGTCTCCAAGAGTTGTCGAAACTCGCCAACACAGGTATTTTCTTTGTCGGAGATCACCTTACTTCGACAAAACCACGCTTTGACGTACAGCACGCTTGCGATCGCTTTTACGAGTACCTCCAGCCATCTGATACTCATGGCTATTATTACCAAATTTATAAGCAATCCCACTTAAGATTTTTTCAGAATAGTCTGCTAAATCTTGTTCATTTTCAATGATTTGGGTTCGTAAGACATCAATAGTAGAGAGAGTGGTGTTGTATGCTTCTAGAGATTTTCTCAGGCTTGCGATTTTTTCGGTATAATCTTTGACTGTTAATCCTTCTCCAACATCAAGAGTTGGACTAATTGATTTAATGCTTGCTAAACGTACTTCAGCTTTGCCAAGAGTACGTGAGTTGCGTTTTAGTCTAGCCATATTAATACTCATTTTTCAATTTACTGATAACTCTATAGTGGACAATTTTGTAAGAGGTTGTCATACGTAAAATTGTTGATTTTTGAGAAAAAGCCTCAGTCAAAGCAGAAGTTACTACAGGTTACGTGAAACACGGAAACGTGAAGACGGAAGTTGCTGCAACGATCGCGGAAGTTGCTACAGGGTACGCAAAACACGGAAATGTGAAGATTGAAGTTGCTGCAAAGATCGCGGAAGTTGCTACAGGGTACGCGAAACACGGAAATGTGAAGATTGAAGTTGCTGCAACGATCGCGGAAGTTGCTACAGAGAAGATAAATAGCGATCGCCTGTTTTAATCAGTGCGATCCCCCCCCCAGAAGTTTCATGAAAGTGCGATGGCTACGCCCGCCGCAGGCATCGCAAAGCTAGTTGCTTTTAGTACCAATGCCATCGCAGAGGGTGCGATCGCTCACATTGTAATTTGAAAATAAACACGTAGCCTAGCGTAACTGTAGACTATGTTAGTTTTGTATCGGCCTAACAATTTTAGCGCCTCAGATGCTTGTTATTTCATGATAAATAAGAAATAACGGTTGAACAATTTAATTTCAAGGATACATAAACCTTAGCGGGACTTAAACACTTCTGAGCCATAAACAAGCCTCAAACTCATACAATTTTTACTTCTAGCGTGAAAATGCTACCTATTCCCGCTTGACTTTCAACTCTCAAATTTGCTTGATGTTTTTGGGCGATCGCCACAGCTATAGCTAACCCCAACCCTGTACCTCCGGTTTTACGAGAGCGTAGGCGCAGCCCGCCGTAGGCATCGCCATCAACACGGTAAAAGCGATCAAAAATTCGCTTTTGTTCAGCAAGCTCAATCCCAATTCCCGTATCTTTCACAGCAAGAACAGCAGTGTAATCACTCTTGACTAAGCTAACAGTTACATATCCCCCTCTGGGCGTGTACTGGATGGCATTGGCAATCAAATTTGACACTAAACGGTAAAGTTGCGATTCATTACCTAGAGCATAAATCTCGCAAGTGGGAATTTGGCTCCTTAAGTTAATATCAGCAGCAGTGGCCATCTCTAAAAATTCTTCGGTCAAATCGCTCACCAAATCATTTAAGCAACAGGGCTGAAAAGGTTTTGCACCTGAATTTTGCTCAAGACTGGTCAACAAGAGTAAGTCTGCGATCAAATGGCTCAACCTTCGCCCCTGCCGCTCAACAGTATGGAGCATCATTTGGATATCTTGCTGATTTGATTGCTGTATGCGGAGGATAGCTTCCACAGTTGCCAAGAGGCTAGCAAGGGGCGATCGCAGTTCATGAGCAGCATTAGCAGTAAACTGTTGCTGTTGCTGATAGGACTGGTAAATCGGCTGCATGGCTAATCCTGAGAGCCACCAACTGGAAATAGTGACCAAGCTCAGGGCAATAGGCAACCCAATCGCCATAATCCATTGAATTCGCCTGATTTCGGCATCAAAATGTTCTAAGGTGCGCCCAATTTGCAAATAGCCCCAGGATGAATCAGCATTGGTTTCATTAGCTAAAGTATGGGTATTGGCACTATGCAAAATCGTGGTGAATTGGTGATAGCGAATACCGTTAGCCGTGCGAAAGGTTTGCCATGAAGTGCGGTTGAGAGTTGGCGGCAGAGATAGCGGTTGATTGGGTGAAAAAGCTAGGAGTTTCCCTTGATGATTGAATAGACGAATATAATATGTGGTGCGATCGCTGATGCCGATGGTGTGCCTTTGAATCAGCGTCGGCGTAGCCTTGCAGGGTTGTCCACTTAAACAAAGATCAGGAAAAATTTGTTGCAGCACAGCAGTCGGTTCTTCGGAAGGCGGTAACAGTGGTTCGACGCTATCGTGTAAAGTTCCAGCAATTGATTCAATTTCGCGCTCCATTGCTGCCCAGTTTGTCTGAACCATTGCTCGATACATCCCCAAGCCAGAAACACTCAAAATCACGCCCATAACTCCGGCATACCAGAGGGCTAACCGCAGACGACTGCGCCGAAAAAGTGAGTAGCTATTCATGGTTGAGAATGAAGTTGGGAGTTAAAGCGATAGCCAGCACCTGGAACAGTTTCAATCGGGCAGGGACAGCCATGATTTGCTAACTTGCGACGTAGTAAGCGCATTTGCGCCGCAACTACATTACTAATCGGTTCTTCATCCATGTCCCAAAGTTGTTGACGCAATTTACTACCGGGAATGATGCGATTGGGGTTCTGCATCAAATACATGAGTAGCTGAAATTCTTTGGTGGTTAAGGGAATGACTAGGGGTGTAGATCCATCTGAATTTACTCGTAGGACATTGTTTGCTGTATCCAGAGTAAAACCTGCAACAGTCAGCGTGGATGGTTGTAGTTGAGGCGATCGCCTCTGAAGGGCCCGCAACCGCGCCAGCAATTCTTCCATTACAAACGGTTTGACTAAATAATCATCCGCGCCCGCATCCAACCCCGCCACGCGATTTTCCGGCTGACCCAAAGCAGTCAGCATCAGCACTGGTAAGGAATTTTGCTGTAGTCTGAGCTTTTGACATAACTGTAATCCCGACATTTCGGGCAGCAGCCAATCAACAATAGCAACTGTGTAGTCTGTCCATTGGCTTTCCAGGCACAGCCATGCTTGAGTACCATCTGTTACCCAATCCACGACATATCTTTCACTAATTAAGACTTGCTTGATTGCCAGTCCCAAATCTGCTTCATCTTCCACCAGTAAAATTCGCATCACTTCAGGGAAATCAATCATCAAGCTCTGATCTTACAAAAACATCTGCCATTTCACCTGGATTTCATCTGCCCTTTGGCAAACTATGGAGAACTTTTGTTTAATTCAGTATCCCTTGTGAGGAGTGATTATGAAACCTTTTATGCTAATAAGTTCCATTTTGGCAGCCAGCTTAATTATCAGTGCGCCCACAGTTGTATTTGCTCACATTGGACATGGTGATGAATTTCAGGCAAAGGGCGGCATCAATCGCGTGAAAGTCAATGCCCAAACCGACCAACTGTTAGGCATTGTTGTCACGCCAATCGCCTCCTCTGCCAAATCTGGATCTGCCGTGATGATTCCGGTGACGGCATTGGTTGATGCCGATGGCAAGCAGCTAGTATTTGTGCAGTATAAAGATTTTTATGAGCCAGTAGAAATTACAACTGGTGCGACTAAAGGCGAACTAATCACTGTTACCAAAGGATTGTCGGTTGGGGAAAAGCTCATTACCCAAGGTAGTTTGTCGCTCTATGCCGAATCGCGTAAAACCCAAACCGCCGATACAGCACCCAGTCCAGCCGCGATCGCTACTCCTAAAACTGATACAGCCCATGCTCAGGCAGATGCTAAAGGAATACCTCATAGCCATGATACTAGCGGTAATCTCGTCTCACAGGCTGGTGAAACAACTCAGCAATCGGGCGGATTGCCGATGGGTATCTTAGCAGGAGTTGGTGGTGGAGTTGTGCTTGTGGGCGGAGCGATCGCTATTATTGCTGGCAATCGCAAGAACAAGGGAGGAGTTTAATTGAGATGTTGAACTCCATTCTGAATCAGATTCTCAAAAACTCAATTGCCCAGCGTTGGCTTATTGTTACTTGTGCGATTTTAGTGACGCTGTGGGGAGTTTTCAGTGTGACACAGATGCCACTGGACGTTTTTCCCGAATTTGCTCCCCCCCAAGTAGATATTCAAACCGAAGTTTCAGGACTAGCTCCAGAAGAAGTGGAATCACAAATTACCGTGCCAATTGAAAGCGCGGTGAATGGTTTGCCGGGGGTGACTACGGTGCGATCTTCTTCCAAAGTTGGGCTGTCAATGGTTCAGGTGGTGTTTGACCAGGATGCCGACATTTATAAAGCCCGGCAATCGGTAACAGAACGACTCCAGCAGGTGACAAATCAGTTACCTGAAGGGGTGCATCCACCGGAAATTTCACCGTTAGCATCGCCGTTGGGTACGATTTTACAGTATGCCTTTACGGTCAATGGGCAGGGGAAAACCTCGCTAATGGATTTGCGCCGTCTGGTGGATACTACCCTGAGCAACCAAATTTTGTCTGTGCCGGGAGTCACCCAAGTTACGATCTACGGCGGTGATGAACGACAGGAACAGGTGCTAGTTGATCCAGCAAAATTGCGATCGCTCAATGTTTCCCTGACCGAAGTGACCAATGCTGCCAGAGGCGCAAATTCCAACGCTCCTGGTGGATTCTTAATTGGTGGTGGTCAAGAACTGTTAGTACGCGGTATTGGGCAGGTGAAATCAGTTGCAGATTTGCAGCAATCTGTGGTACAGGTGCAAGATGGTAAACCGATTTTGCTCAAAGATGTAGCGGAAGTAAAAACGGGTGCAGCACTAAAGCGGGGGGATGCTAGTTTTAATGGGCAGCCGGCTGTGGTGATGATGATTAACAAACAGCCTGATGTTGATACTCCCACGGTGACAAAAGCAGTAGAAGCGATGCTGCAATCTTTGCAACCAAGCTTTCCCCCTGATGTGCAAGTGGCGCGGACGTTCCGGCAGTCTAACTTTATTGATACTGCTATTGGTAATGTTAGTAGTTCTCTGATCCAAGGCATCATCATCGTGACGGTGATTATGCTGTTATTTCTAATGAATTGGCGCACTGCCGTAATTACTTTAAGTGCAATTCCTCTGTCACTGTTGATTGGCTTAATGTTCATGAAAGCTTTTGGCTTGGGCATTAACACCATGACCTTGGGCGGTTTAGTCGTAGCCATTGGCTCAGTTGTGGATGACTCAATCGTGGACATGGAGAACTGCTATCGCGGACTCCGAACTAATCAGGCACAGGGCAACCCGAAGCATCCCTTCGAGGTGGTGTATGACACTTCAGTGGAAGTGCGGTTAGCCGTGATTTTTTCTACGGTGATCATCGTAGTCGTGTTTGCACCAATTTTTAGTTTGACAGGTGTTGAGGGCAACATTTTTGCACCAATGGGTTGGGCGTATTTGCTTTCAATCTGTGCGTCTACTTTGGTGGCCATGACCCTTTCGCCTGCCCTCTGTGCAATTCTGCTGGCAAACCAAACCCTACCGCAAGAAGGTACATTCATTTCGCGTTGGGCAGAACGGTTGTATCGTCCATTGCTAAATCTATCGCTGCGATGGCCTCAAATTATTTTGGGTGTAGCACTTGCAGCCTTGGTTGCTGCTTTTGCCATCGTTCCCTCCTTGGGACGGGTGTTTCTCCCCGAATTTCAGGAGAAATCATTGGTCAATTCAATGGTTTTATTTCCGGGTGTTTCGCTAGATATGACCAATCGGGCTGGGATAGCGTTATCTAATACGCTCAAAGATAATCCTCTATATGAATGGGTGCAATTGCGGGTAGGACGCGCTCCAGGAGATGCAGATGGGGCTGGAGTCAGTATGGCTCATGTGGATGTAGAACTGAGCGATCGCGCCCTCCAAGACCGCGAAGCCAGCATCAAACAATTGCGTGAGGCATTCACTAAATTACCCGGTGTTGCTCCCAACATTGGCGGGTTTATTTCCCACCGCATGGATGAAGTGCTGTCGGGGGTCAGAAGTGCGATCGCTGTAAAAATCTTTGGCCCGGATTTAATCGAACTGCGAAAGATTGGTGAACAAGTGCGAGATGTGATTCAGCCCATCGCTGGGGTTGTAGACTTGCAGCTTGAACCCCAACTACCCATTCGTCAGGTACAAATTCAATACAATCGTGCGGCAGCCGCTACCTATGGATTGAGTATGGAGCAGTTATCGAACGTGGTAGAAACTGCCCTGAATGGTCGTGTAGTATCGCAAGTGGCAGAAAATCAGCAGCTCATTGATATTTCTATCTCCTTGACGGAGAAAGCCCGCAATAGTTTAGATGCCATTCGCGCTATTCCTCTGATTACCCCAACTGGTCAAACTATCCAGTTGGGTGCTGTAGCCAAAGTAGACTACGGTATGGGAGCGAATGTTGTAAATCGGGAAGATGTGTCACGGCTGATTGTCGTTTCGGCAAACGTTGCTGATCGCGATTTGGGCAGTGTTGTCGGCGATATTCAATCCCAAATTCAACAGAAAATCAAACTCCCTAATGGCTATTTCATCCAGTACGGTGGACAGTTTGAGTCAGAGCAGCGTGCCACTAATAACCTACTGGTGTTTAGCATCCTGGCGGCGATTGTGATTACGGTGTTGATGTTCTTCTCCGTTAAATCCCTTTCCGCCACGATCACCATCATGCTCAATCTGCCTTTGGCTTTGGTAGGTGGTATTATCTCCATTGCCTTGAGTGGCGGTGTGATTTCGATCGCTTCTCTAATCGGTTTCATTACCCTATTTGGTGTTGCTGTTCGCAATGGCTTGTTGCTGGTAGACAACTACAACAACAAGTTTGCCGAAGGAATGCCCCTCAAAGATGTAATTATCAACGGTTCTCTAGAACGAGTGAACGCCATTCTGATGACGGCACTCACTTCCGCACTGGGGATGCTGCCTTTGGCGATCGCCAGTGGAGCTGGAAATGAAATTCTGCAACCCTTAGCAATTGTAGTTTTGGGCGGTTTATTTACTTCTACAGCTTTGACTTTATTGGTTATTCCTGCTCTCTACGCTAAGTTTGGCAAACAGTTGATGCCTAAACAGAAACCTGTTTTGATTAACCAAACATGGTCAAACTAATAAAGCACCCGAAGTTGCTCAAAGTCTGCAACCGGGTTTGACTCGTGCAGAAATTGATTGGTTGACCGCAAAGTTTTCGTGGGTATTGCCAGAGGAAGTTTATAAACACAAATTAGTAGCATCAGTGCATGAGCGTGAGTCGCACGCCCCTGGTAAAGCCTCGCTAGCTCTAAGTTCTCTAGACGTTATAAACAAACTCTGGTAAGATGCCCATTATTATTTTTATTTACTGAGATATCAACTATATTTATATAGAAATTACTCAGTAATAATTTAAAGGTGTGAGCAGTCACAAACTTTTTTAAATAAATGAACAAATTTCTCCTCACTTTATTTTCTAGCCCTGCACTGTTTGCGTCTGTGATCTCTATAGTCATGATGACTCAACCATCTCAAGCAAATCAGACAGTGGATGCAGCAGGCAACCATCTTTCTTGCATACAATCCCCCCACTCAGCAACGAAGAAAATGGTCTGCATAAGGGTTAGCAATACTATTGCTTCTGCATCTACATCAAGAGTGAAACCAGCCCAAGCTCAACAAAATGAGGATAGAGCTATAGAGTTTACCGCTCCCGAAGCCCAACTAGAGCAGGGTAGTGCTGTAGAGTTAGCCTATGCCTCTATCCAAGAGCTTCCTGAGTTAGAATTCACTGATGAAGAGAGTGAAACTTCCATAGCTTTATTTGGCTGCGATTGCCCGCCCTGCTTAAATGCTCTGCGTCAGATGCGGGGTTTGCCTGGTTTGGCAGGCTAGATTAAATTCAATGGTCATAGATTGAATATCATCAATTTGTACTGGGTTTAAATCAGATGATATGCTAAAAAAATTCTCTGGCAGGGCTTTGTAAACCAGGTGTAGTATGAGACGATCGCATTTGGATAATTTTACCCTTTACTGCAAATCCAGCGAATACTTACTTAAGTATTAATAAATATATTATACTTATAATCCATTGCCATAAAAATGGCTTCTGCAAGCCATAGAACTTCTTCAGAAGCCATTATAAATAATTCACGTATAAAATTATACTATTCTACGGTGACGCTTTTAGCAAGGTTACGAGGCTGATCGACATCCAAACCGCGACGGGCAGCGATATGATAAGCCAATAATTGCAAAGGAACTACTGTCAGAATCGGAGAAAGTAATTCTTCTACATGAGAGACGGGAAGAAGATCGTTAAAGATTTCCGCAGCTTCGCCATCGTTGACGGGAGTCACGCCAATTAACCGAGAATCTCTGGCTTTGGCTTCTTGGGCATTAGAAATAACTTTTTCGTACACACTACCAGGAATTGCGATCGCAACTACTGGTACTTTCGCATCTAAAAGTGCGATCGGGCCATGTTTCATTTCTCCAGCCGGATACCCTTCGGCGTGAATGTAGCTGATTTCTTTTAATTTCAACGCCCCTTCTAAAGCAATGGGGAAGTTGATTCCTCTTCCTATAAAAATAAAATCTTGGGTTTCGGCGAATTCGTGGGCTAGCTGTTCAGTTAAACGTTCCTGACTTTCCAAAGTTGCCTCAATTTCTTTAGGAATCTGCCGCAACCCGTTAATAATTTTATCTAATGTGTCTTTTGAAACAGTCTGACGACGCGCGGCTAAATCCAATGCCAAAGCATAAAAGGCCATCAGTTGGGCGGTAAAAGTTTTTGTCGCCGCCACCCCAATTTCAATTCCTGCTAAGGTACTGATAACGTGCGGTACTAAATGACCAAGGCTGCTTTCGGGGCGATTGGTAATACCCAGTAGTCGCGCTTGATATTTAGGTTCTCTCCCTTGGCGACGTTCTTTTTCCATCGTCAAAGCTGCTAGGGTATCGGCAGTTTCGCCGGATTGGGTAACACCGATAATCAACGTGTTAGCCGTCACGGGTGATGGTGCATAGCGATACTCAGAAGCGTAATGTACCTGAGTTGAAATTCCTGCTAATTGTTCGAGTAAATATTTTCCGATTAATGCTGCGTGCCAACTGGTACCACAGGCGAGGATCTGAATTTGTTCTAAATCTTTGTATAAATCCGCAGGTAAACCAAGATTGATTGGCGATTCGGTAGATTCAGCTGGATTAAAGTAAGCGTCTAAACTAGCTCTTACTACCCCTGGTTGCTCATGAATTTCTTTGAGCATGAAGTGTTTGAATCCCTGCTTTTCTACCAATGCAGGATTGAAGTTGAGCAACCGGGGTTGTTTTTTCAACCTGTCGCCAGCAAAATTGTAAATCTCAACGCCCAAAGGTGTGAGGCGGGCAATTTCGCCATTTTCCAGAGGTAGCACCGCACGGGTGTAGGCAACGATCGCAGGCGTATCAGATGCACAAAAGAATTCCCCTTGCCCAAAACCAATTACCAAAGGGGCTTGTTGGCGGACAACAATCAATTCATCGGGGTAGTCAGCAGAAATAACTGCGATCGCAAATGCCCCTTGCAGGTGGTTAACGGCTTGGCGAATTGCCTCCAAGAAGGGAGATGAGGAAGATGAGGGGGGAATATTCTTTAAAAATTCGGCTATGAGATGGGGAATTACTTCAGTATCAGTTTCAGAAACAAACTGATGTCCTTTTGCTTTGAGTTCTTCGCGTAAGTCGCGGTAATTTTCAATAATGCCATTTTGTACCACCGCCACTCGCTTTGCCGTATCTAAATGGGGATGGGCGTTGTATTCTTCTGGTTTACCATGAGTTGCCCAACGAGTGTGACCAATACCAATCTGGGCGGGGGCTTCTATCTGTTCTAGTTTAGAGCGCAGGTTATGCAGTTTACCCTTTGCCCGCACACAATTCACCTCACCTTCCCAAACAGTGGCGATTCCAGCAGAATCGTAGCCCCTGTACTCTAGTTTTTCCAGCCCAGCCAGTAAAATGTCTGTCGCCGCTTGAGTGCCTATATATCCAACGATTCCGCACATTGTTCACACCGCTTTTTTTCAGGATGATTAAATCCAGTATAGTGTTTAGCACAAACTCGACGTTTTGCAAAGAAAAAAGGGAGTAATATTACTCCCTCTACCACTAGGTATTGTTATGGATTTTGGGCTTTTAAAGCAGATTCACAGTCAGCTTTTGACCTGACAGTACAAATACGCTTCTAGGATTTAAGTACCCAGAGATTTTTATCCCCAATCTAAAATTAAAATTTCGTAAAGCAGGTAGTGTCCACTCTACGATGCTAAAGGTGCTTGATATTGACACACTTCAAAGTCTTAAGTTCCGAGTTCCGAGTTCTGAGTGAAGAATCAAGAAATTAGCTTTTTTGATTTACTTCTTTTTGTCTCAGCACTCAGCACTCGGCACCAGCTTTTTAGTAAGCCAGACCCATACTGCGAGTTGTTTCAGCGCCCAGGTAAACCCGGATGCTCAAAAAGTCGGTGGGACAAGCGGTTTCGCAGCGCTTACAGCCCACGCAGTCTTCTGTACGGGGTGAAGAGGCAATTTGAGCAGCTTTACAGCCATCCCAAGGAACCATCTCAAGTACATCAGTAGGGCAAGCGCGGACGCATTGGGTGCAGCCAATGCAGGTATCGTAGATTTTTACGGTGTGAGACATTGAAAAAACCGCTCCTTTCGAGTGTTCTTCTCTGCGAAAGAATCATAATCAACGCATAGTTTACCGCAGTGTTTGATAGGCCGTAATCAAAAGGCTACATAACTTCAAACAATGTAATGAGCACGCTTAATAAGTCGTTTTTCCGAGATTGCCCCTATTGCTCTATTTATTAGCAACATTAGATGAGCGTATTTACTCTAGCCCTATACCATAATGAGGTTTAATAGTAAAAATAAATGAAACAAAAGTCAATCTACAAGGCTAAATGCAGAAGTTATCTATGGTAACTATTTAGCAATCCTTATACCGATTCTATGTGAAGCTGTACTTGATTAATGTAGGGGCAATACATAAATTGCCCCTACAGCTTCTAGGTTTTCATAACTCTTAATAAGCACATTTCCAAACAGAAAATTCAATTCTGATTGTTATAGATTATGGACTCAGCACTAGTTGCCATTCTCTGCTTTGCGAATTCCATTTAGGTAATTGAGTTTCACCGACAACATAGGGGCCCCAATAACGACGGGAGCCATCTTGTGCGAAGGCAACTAAAATATCTCCCTTTTCCAGCTTTAAATTATTCTGAGGTAGGGATAGAACCAATCCCTTCTCACTACCTTCTTGGGGGGCAAAATCCCAATGTGCTGGTACATCGTAGTTAGCCTGTTTAGTACTAGAGCCTTTTGCTACCGACTGTCGTGCCAGTAGAGCTAGGCGTACAGGTTGATTGGTTTGATTGCTCATCCGCAAAGTTCCTTGATTCTTAGCCTTGCTTGCTGATTTGTCACGCTCTGCTAAGACAGGATAAGTATTCTCTTTACTACTATGTTCTACTTTATTGGTTGGAGTAGATAGATTAACGGAAATACCTTTTTCAGATGAAACAGGTTTAGATAAAGTTGTCTCCCACTCTTGAGTTTCACTTGGCAGTTGTGAAGATGTATCTGGGTTTGTGGACTCAAAGGATACACTCACTCCAAAGCATCCCACCAGAGCAACAAGCAGTCCCAAGCAACAAGCTGTAACACCGACGTTACGATACACTAAAGATTTCATATTGATAGTTTTTAGAAATAAATATTTTGTCTAGGCTTGACCAAATAGTAGCCTATTATCACGAAAGACAATTATGAAAAGTAGCTTAAGATAGATTTTATTCAGATTAAGCACATCAATGTATTATAAATATCATTTTGATTAGAAAATATTTAGAGGGAATTATTTCATTGATGACTGAAAAACAACAGTTACAGACACTAATTGCTTTGTGTATTCACCGTAGGCTTGGATAAAAACAAGAAAATTAGATACCGAACCAGCCAATGTATTTGTATAGAAAAATAAAAATATCGTGAAAATACTAGCAGAGACAACAAAGTATCTTTTGCCATCCCAGATGATAAATATATTTCATCTTGGGTTAGAACAAGCAGCCTTGAAACTGCCTGTACTTCCTTAAAGATGATAAGATGTGGAAATTTCAATCAACGCTGGAAACCCAGCATATATTTATAATATTAACAAATAAGCTTAGGCTAAAACCAATATATTCTTTAATAATATAAAGATATTTCAAGATATGTTGACTTTTTCCCAGAAGTCTATCTGATGCAAAACACTCGTCTGAATAACTTGTTGGGTGCCATTGCTACACGCTTAGGGCAATGGTTTTTAAATCCTTGGCGGCGATTATCGTTGCTGATAATTAGTTTTTTGTTTGGTTTTTTTCTGGGAAACGCAGTTTCCACTACAGCTGGTCAACGGGCAGAGTTAGATATTGTGGTAGCTGGTTTTTTAGTAGTGTTAACGGAAGTCACCAGTAGGATATTTTACAGCCAGAGCTTTTTTACTAGGCGATCGCTTTTTGTAGACTCACTAAATCTCCTCAAAGTTGGTTTTACCTACAGCCTGTTTCTCGAAGCCTTTAAGCTGGGATCGTGAGAATGGGAAGCAAGCGGGACAGGGAGACAGAGGGGCATAAGGGGAAATTATGAGTTTGTGGTTGGGTGAAATTTTAATTTCAGAAACTGTAAGTGAAACTTGGCAGCAGCAAGCAAGAGAAGCAGCACTAGCAGATAGGTTAAGGGCAAAAGCTTTTGGGATCGCGCCGGCAAATGTCGATGATGCGATCGCTTTTCGAGTGCATTTACTAAAATCTGTCTTCCCAGCTTTTAGCCAATTCTGCCAAACTACCCTCCAAATCGAACCCAAGAAAATGTTACAAGTACTGTGGGACTTGTGGCTGCCTTTGGGGATCAAACTAGCATCGCAGCGCCAACAGTTGGAACGCCCTTTGATTCAGGGAATATTGGGAGGACAAGGCACTGGTAAAACTACAATGTCTAAGGTTCTCAGTTTGATTTTGAATCAGTTGGGATACCGGACTCTGAGTTTATCTTTGGATGACTTATATAAAACTTACAGCGATCGCTTGGTTTTAACACAGCAAGATCCCCGCTTGATTTGGCGCGGCCCACCAGGAACCCACGATGTAGATTTAGGCTTAGATGTACTAGATCAGATCCGTCAGTCGCAAAGTTCAGTTATGGTTCCCCGCTTCGATAAATCTGCATACAAAGGCGCTGGCGATCGCACTACTTCAGAAATGGTTACAGATGTAGATATTGTACTATTTGAAGGTTGGTTTGTGGGTGTACGACCAATTAATGCAGATGTATTTGATACTGCACCACCGCCAATTGTCACAAATAAAGATAGAGCATTTGCTCGTGATATGAATCTTCGCCTCCACGATTATTTACCCTTGTGGGATCGATTGGACAGCTTAATTGTGCTATATCCAACCGATTATCGCTGTTCTTTGGAATGGCGCAAACAGGCAGAACAGCAAATGATCGCTGCGGGTAAGTCGGGGATGACCAATGCAGAGATAGAGGAATTTGTCAATTATTTTTGGCGATCGCTTCACCCGGAATTATTTATCAAGCCGTTGGTAAAAGATGCAACAGTAGTTGATCTAGTGGTTGAAATTCATGCCGATCATAGCTTTGGTGAAGTTTATTGCGATCGGGCTAATTCGTAATTCGTAGCAATCATGTCCGGTGGGTAATAGTTATGATTGCCAAAGTCATTGTATTCCTCACGCCAGTTGCTCACTTGGGCAAACGCCTTAGTGCTAGCCTCTCCATTTGGGAAAAGATCGCGCTGGCTCCTTTTAATGCCCTCCTTACTTGCGGGCTATCCATTTCCCGGATCTTTACCAACAAAACCACAACTCACTTAAACATAAGACTAATGGATAGACCACAAGGGAAGGGGAGTAAGATTCAAGGTTTCTTGGAGCGAGAAAATTAACAGCAGGATTTAGTAGACTACTTGCCACCAACCGAAAGCTGGGCCAATAAAACGGATAGTTGCCCATCCTATAACCATAAGGATAATCCCTATCCAAGCACCACGAGTTGTCCAACTGACAAATTGTTCGCCTTGAATTTTTGTGATGGGAAGCCAAGGCAAGATTCGAGTCTCTTGACCGTATGTTTCCCCTTGTGTGGTTTTGCGACGCTTTGCTTCACCCATAATTAGCAACTCAAATTTTACTTAGGTTCTAAATTTATCTTGCCAGGAATTATGGCTATAGACAATTGGGGAATGGGGCATGAGAATGACCTTAAGCAGAATTTTCCTCATCGGTATTAGAAAACAAACTTGGGTCGAGATAGTTAATACGTGCCAGAGGACTTAAGGCGGCGAGAATTTGAGCGCCGTAGCTACGATTAACTACACGACTATCAAGTAAAGCAACAATGCCTTGACTTTCTCGGACTGGCGCGATCGCTCTTTGTAATTCATTCAAGGCTGCTGGCAATAAATATAAACGAAACCAATCTTGATGCGATCGCTTATAAAGAGCTACCCTACCAGCGACTAGCGGATTTTCTAAAGATGGTAAAGGTAAAGTAGCAATAATTAACAAATGGGGTGCTGGTAAGACTCGCTGATGTTCTCGCCAAAATTCCCAACCGCTAATTAAAATACCATTTTCATCTAAACAAGTTTTTTCTACCTGCACCCGCGAACCAAATTCGGAAGCCAAAATTGTCGCCACTTGAGCCTTTAGTGGGACATCTCCCACCAAGACAACCGTTAATCCTGGTGCTGTAGCACTTAGACAAACCAGTGTGCGGACTTTGTGAATAAATGCCGCTTGAAATTCTGGTGTGTTAGGTAAGGGCAATTTATAGGGTACATACAGTTGAATTGCTTCCGCTTGACTCTCCGAGGAGAACTTCAAACAAGTTAAATCTTCCAAACCAAGGCGCTGTCGGAAAAGAGGAGCCTCAGTTTCCGGTTCTATGGCGCTACCAATCAAAACTACTGGTTGTCGCTGCCATAAGGGTAAGAGGATTTCTCTTAATTCCATTGGGGCATAGTGCAAAGAAAATAAACCTTGTCTATGGGCTATAGTCGCCCAGAAGAGGGGAGGGGGAGCAGGGGAGGCAGGGGAGGAAAGATTTTCATCAAGGGTTTGAAATTGTTGCCAGAATTTTTTCCAGGGTTCTGGCAGTGATTGTACTGATTCTAAAGCTAAATAGAGACGGCTTAAAATATCTATTTCTGGCTGGGAAATGAGATAGCACTGATATGGATTAACAGGATGCTGAAAAAGCTCGTGTGTCAGCTGTATCCGTGCTTCGCTAATTGCCTCAGCTTGATTTGGACAAGCCAACATGAGTTCGTCCCAATCATGGGGTTGAATATCTTGGGTAAGTTGATCGCGTACCCAATCTTCGAGATCATCTACCCCATCAATAATTGTGGGGATACCTTGGGGAAAGCGATCGCCACCAGCAAATTGTCCTCTTAACCAAGCTTCTGGAGAGGTTAACAGTAGCCCTTGGAACTCAGCATCAGGCCAAGCGTCACCTGTTCTAATTGATTTATTGGCTGGTAGCCACTGCTGTAGACGCGGAATTTCTATCCGCAGCAGAAGTTGCTGCACTGGTTCTTGAGCAACAATAATTACAGGGCCGTGCCACATTAGGGCTGATGCTACAAAACTAGTGCGATACCGCCCTTGATAGCCACAAACCGCTCCTACTTGAATTAGGGCACTACGCCCCAGGCGCAAGGCGCGTGCTACCAACCGTGCCATCGTCAAATGATGGGGCCAGGAAGGGAACCCCGCTTGCGATCGCAAAAAGTTATGTAGTGACAAATGAACTTCTGCCTCAATCACACGCTTTTAATTCCATACAAAGTGATTTTTACTTCCAATTGCCCCATTTCTCTTATCTTGTCCTTTGTCATTTGTCTTTTGCCATTGATCCAAAACCAATGACCAATGACAAATGATCAATCACCCAACACCCTGAATTATGACAACTTACACAGGAATTTCCAGCGAAGCCTTCAGGCATCCACTAGATCGCCAAGCCGAGCAAGCTTTACGAAATTTACCGGGATTTGATTTAATCGCTCGTAAATTTGTGGAATTTATCTACGAACGCCCTCAATTAGTCTATCTAATGGGTAACACCATCCAAGTCGGGCCGCGTCAGTATTCCACTATTTACCAGATGTTTCGGGAATGCGTCCGAGATTTGGACATTTACCCAGAACCCGCGCTGTTTGTCTCGCAAGATCCCCAAGCAAATAGCTATGCACTGGGGCAAGAGAATCCTTACATAGTCATAAATACAGGGATACTAGACTTACTAGACGAAGCTGAGATTCGGGCGGTGCTAGCCCATGAACTGGGGCATATTAAATGTGGTCATACTATTTTAATTCAAATGGCGATGTGGGCGATGAGTGCTGCTTCTGCCTTGGGCGAATTGACCTTTGGCCTCGGTAATCTTGTAACACAAGGCTTGATTTACGCCTTTTTTGAGTGGCGGCGTAAAGCCGAGTTATCGTCAGATCGCGCCGCACTACTGGTAATGGATGACTTGAATCCTGTAATGTCAACCATGATGAAACTCTCTGGCGGTAGTCACAAATATGCCAATGAATGTAGTTTACAAGAGTTTATCAAGCAGTCAGAAAATTATCAGGCACTGGATGAAGATGGACTGAATCAGATATATAAATTTTTGATATACAACGGCGCTCAGGGTACGATGTTGAGTCATCCCTTCCCAGTTGAACGCCTGCATTACTTACGGGCGTGGGCAGTATCCGAAGAATACCAGCAAATTCGCCAAGGAAATTATCAGCGATCGCCTGCTTCTGGCTCAGTAAATGTTGCAGCAGAATCTTCCCCAAATGAAACAGATAATTTGCGCCGTCAAATTGAGGAATTACGACGGGAAATCAACAGAATGAGAAGACCTGATACTGATTCGTAATTAAGGAGCAATCACATAGGGCGGGCACTGGTATTAGTAAATAGTGCCTAGCCTACTTAATATTGATGCAAGATGCTAATTATACCACGTTAACGCACTCTTTGGGGTAGTATAAATTCAATATTCAAAATTAAAAACTTGAATATTGCTTAACTATATCTGAGCATTAAATTTAGATGTAGGCATTTATCAATATGGCAATTCACTTGACAAAACGGCTTTCTGTGTTCGCTACTATTCTAGCTCTTGTCCTTTCCATGCCGGGAATTGCCTTAGCTACACCGGTTCAACTCCATACTACTTCTGGAGTCATTTTCGCCCAAATTACCAAAACTGCAAGTTACTCCACCTTGTCGGATATTAATCTGACTCCCCTACAACGCCAAGAACTCCAGGCTGTGCGTCAGAGAAGAAACAGGGAAATTGAGGCAATCTTAAACACATCGCAACGTGCCCAACTTAATCGCAATCTCCGGGCTGGTAATAATATGAATCAAGCCCTAGAAAAACTGCATTTGCAACCAGACCAGCAAGATTTTGTAAAGGCGATCATACAATTTACTAACTTGAAAATGAAAGCTATTTCATCTAGGCATTCGCTAACAGTAGACTATAAATAAAGGTTTGACTTGTGCATTAGATTATTAAATCGTTGTCATAGAAAATATCAATTATATTTTCTATGAGAGTCTTTTGGATAAAATGCGATCAAGCGATGTCTACGACGGGCTACGCCTACGCACTTTTTATTTAAAAGTTAAAAAACTGTGATACTCAATTTCTATCACCTAAGTAGGACGGCGGAAATAATTAAAGGTTTGTAGTAAGGACTTCAGTCCTTCTTTTAGGACTAAAGTCCTTACTACGAACTGGATTACAATAATTTTACATTACTTAATATGGTTTGAATTATTCACACCGACTTACTTAAGTTATGGAAACAGTTGACTAATCTGAACTTCAATTTCTGGAAATGCCATCAAAGATAAAGTTGCATCCTCCGGCAAAATAAATTTCAGATTGTAGCCTTCCAAACCCGGTTCACGGAAAACATAAACCTGACGCTGATTCACATCCAAAATCCAGTAATCAGCAATTCCTGCATTAGCATATAAAGGTGCTTTCTGTTTGCGATCGGTGTCTAGTGTTGTATCTGCTACCTCAATGAGTAAAAAGATTTCATTGGGTGCAGGATGATGATCAATGTACTTTCGCGCATCAATGCGGACAACGGCAATATCTGGTTCAGGTTCCGAGTATTGGCTTAATTGAATCGGATCTTGCACCCTAACTAAGGCAACTTCTGCTAGCGAACGCTTGAGATAGTCAGATGCACACAGCGTTGTCGCTGCGTGTGGAGGATTTTTGGCACTCATGGGGATAACTTGCCCATCAATCAGTTCTACCCGTTCATCGGCTGTGATAATACCCGTCTCAAGCATCCGGTGATATTCATCTACATTCCACAAGCGCACTCTAGTTTGTGTCATTGTATTTGGTTTGGCGATATTATCATCTGCAAAGTGCAAATATCTCTTACTCTCAACTTTTGCAGCATCTATAATTAATCTTGCCCTATTTAGTTCGTTACCATGTCGGAAGAAGATATCCGAGCCGCAAGGCTGGAGAAAGTAGAACAACTCAAGCAGCTAGGAACTAATCCCTATGCCTATCGTTGGGAATCTACCCATCATGCAACGCAGTTGCAAGAACAGTTTGCCGATTTAGCCAGTGGTGAAGAAGTTGATTTAGAAGTTGCGATCGCTGGACGCATTATGGCGCGTCGCGTTTTTGGTAAACTGGCTTTCTTCACCTTGCAAGATGAAACTGGCACAATTCAGCTTTATTTGGATAAAAATCGCATCCAAGAAAGCATGGCAGATATTGATGCTGATGCCTTCAATCATTTAAAACAACTCACAGATGCAGGCGACATCCTGGGAGTTAAAGGTACTATTAAACGGACTGAAAAGGGCGAGTTATCTGTCTACGTTAAACAATATACTATCCTGACTAAATCCCTGTTGCCGCTACCCGACAAGTGGCATGGATTAACGGATGTTGCCAAGCGCTACCGTCAGCGTTACGTTGACTTGATTGTTAACCCAGAAGTGCGACAAACTTTCCGCCGTCGCGCCCAAATTACTGCCGGTATTCGCCGCTATTTAGAAGAACGGGATTTTCTGGAAATTGAAACGCCAGTTTTGCAAAGTGAGACTGGGGGTGCAGATGCGCGTCCATTTATCACTTACCACAACACATTAGAAATGGAGTTGTATCTGCGAATTGCCACAGAACTTCATCTCAAACGGTTGATTGTAGGTGGTTTTGAAAAGGTGTTTGAATTGGGGCGGGTTTTCCGCAATGAGGGAATTTCTACTCGACATAATCCCGAATTTACGACAATTGAACTTTACCAAGCCTACGCCGATTACAACGATATGATGGCGCTGACTGAGGGGATTATTACCACTGTCGCCCAAGATGTACTCGGCACATTGCAAATCACCTACCAAGGGGAACCTATAGATTTGACACCACCTTGGCGGCGAGTGACAATGCACGATTTAGTTAAAGAATTTGCAGGCTTAGATTTCAATTCTTTCCAAACATTGGAAGAAGCAAAAACAGCGAGTAAAAATGCTGGTATTCCTGGTATAGATGAAGCGAAATCAATTGGTAAGTTACTAAATTTAGCTTTTGAAGAAAAGGTAGAAGCTAATTTAATTCAACCTACTTTTGTCATTGATTACCCTGTAGAAATTTCGCCCTTAGCAAAACCTCACCGTTCTCAACCTGGTTTGGTGGAAAGATTTGAGTTATTTATCGTCGGGCGAGAAACTGGAAACAGCTTCTCAGAACTTACCGATCCCATCGATCAAAGAGAACGCCTAGAAGCCCAAGCTGAAAGAAAAGCTGCTGGCGACTTAGAAGCCCAAGGTGTGGATGAAGATTTTCTAACAGCCCTTGAATACGGTATGCCGCCTACAGGTGGTTTAGGGATTGGGATCGATCGGTTGGTAATGTTATTAACTGATTGTGCCAGTATTCGGGATGCGATCGCCTTCCCGCTACTCAAGCCTGAAGGCAGCGTTATTAAGCAATTTACCTATGAGCCAAAAACTCAAACACTGACTATTGAATTTGATAGTGGAAGTGTTTACGAGTATTTCAAAGTACCTCCCAGTGTCAAGGATGACTTAGATAATGCACCGTCTAAAGGTCAACACTTTAACAAGTTTATTAAAGGGAAATTCAAGTTTGAACAGTTGAGTTGACCTACTTAGGGACTTCCAAATAGAAAAATATCCAAAACTGACGCAATAATCTTCTCCATTTCTCCTCTCTCTGTGTTCTCTGCGTCTCTGCGGTTCGTTTATTTCTTGGAAATACTCTTACAGCATATAAACTAGTTGGGTGCGTTATGGTTTTGCCTAACGCACCATTTTTATTACCTAAGTTGCACTCGCTGATTCTATATGATATTCCTTTAAAGGAATAAAACCTTGACATTCCTTATAAGGAATACTATACTGTGAGGTAGAAAGTGACCTGGACTTGGGAACTTTATCTAGATGTCAATGGGGAAATCCCCAAAGATTTGCTGGCTTTTTTCATCAGGATGATTCCCGAAGAAGAGCAACCAGAAAATCCACCAAAGCCATTACTGAGTGCTTCCGAAACCAAGCGTCTACAAGTTAATCTTAGCTACCTGTGCGACAAAGGACTCGCATCACTTACCAGTGGCATCTTTGAGAAACTGGAAGATGATTTGTATGAGTTACGGATGACTAAGAGCGAACATAATCCACGGTTTATCTTAACGGCTGCTACTCCTCAGAGATTTGTGGTGCTGCACGCCTTTATGAAGAAATACGACGGCGCTATCAAAGATAGAGACAAAGAACCTGCAAGAGTAAGATTGCGTGAATTGCAGCAAAGGGAAAAGTCATGAAAAAGCCTAATTTTCAAGCTTGGTTGCAGCAAGAGGTAAGCGACGAACCAGAGGTGATTTTGGCGGGGAAGTTAGAGTATTTGCGCCTTTATCTTACCGATGCTATGCGGGAAATACGTAATAAATCAGGGTTGACTCAGGCACAACTAGCTCAAAAACTGGGAGTAAAGCAAGCTGCGGTGTCCAAGTTAGAGTCGGCTTTAAAGGAACATGAATTAGAATCAGTGTTGCACTATTTACACGCTTTGGGTGCAGATTTGCTGATAGCCGTCAAACAAGGAGATGACTTATATCAAGCTAGCGATAACGAAGGTGTATTGCTGGTAGATGTACCAGATGTAGTTGCACAAAAGGCATTGGCGGCAAATATGAGCGTGCGGGAATATGTGCATGTAGCCGTTGAGAAGTTTTCCCGCGAGAATGATGGACTGAGAACAGCTTTGGTAAAACTGCTGGAAAGTGAAGATTCAGTAGCGGTGAAAGTGAGAGAGCGTTTGGGTTCAAGGACAACCCAAGAAGTTGCTGTAGAGTTGGAAAAATGTTCGAGTCTATCGGAGGAAGAAGACAGGATTTTTGCTGTCAAAAATGTTTTGGCTGCTAATGTGGCAGTTGGAGAAAGTAATCGCGGAACTAGTGAAGAAATTGATGAAATTGAGTTGTTGGATTTAGCTGAAGAATTGCTAGATAAATTATCAGAAATATTTGACCAAAATATCTAAATAAATATGCACAAGGGATTTAGGAATTCTAAAATAAAAGAAGTTAGACAAAACCGCAGCACTGAATTTTATTTTTTCCTAAAAGAGGTATCTCAAGCAAGCTTTCATAATGCTCATAGACCTGATTTGGTATACCCACTTTTAGAAGCAAATTTAGATAAATTAAATTATGAATTTATTAAATGGCTTCAAGAATGGATGCCACATAATTTGTTTAAATTAAATTTAAAAAATGCAACAAATATAGCATTAACAGCTTGCTTTTTTAGCGGAATTGTTTATAAGTTTCCACTTGGTAATAAAGCAGTAAATTTAGAAATAGCTGTTATTATTTACGAAATTAGTGCTGACTTTATAATTAATCAGAAAGTGCCTTTAGCAAAAAATATATGGGCAGAAATACAATGCAATCTTGCTGTAGTCTATAGTAGCCGGATACACGGATATAAACACGAGAATATAGAAAAAGCGATATCATCTTGCCATGAAGCTTTAAAACTAATCAAGCGTGAAGATATGCCCGAAATGTGGGCAACAATCAAAAATAATTTAGCGCGGGCTTACTGTGAACGTATTTATGGAGATAAAGCTGATAATTTAGAAGAGGCAATTAGCATTTTCAAAGCTGCTTTATCAATTCATACGCGCGAACTATTTCCTAAAGAGTGGGCAAAGCTACAACACAATTTGGGAGAAGCCTATTTTCAAAGAGTTAAGGGTGATAAAGCAAAAAATTTAGACATGGCTTTAGAGTATCTTAGTTCAGCTTTGCAAGTTCACACAAAAAAAGCTTTTCCTCAATCATGGGCTAATAGTCTAAACACTCTAGGTTCTGTGTTTATTGAAAGAATTCATGGCGATCGCATAGAAAATTTACAAATGGCGATCGCTTGCTTTCAAGCGGCTTTGCAAGTCCGCACCCGTGAGGCTTTACCTGATGATTGGGCGCAGACAACAATGAATCTGGCAAATGCCTACCGTGAAAAAATCCAAATAAATCAAATTATAAATTTGGAAATAACTATTAAAACTTACACAGATGCTTTGCAAGTTTATACAAAAGAGGCATTTCCTAGAGAATGGGCTATGGCTAAAAACAATCTGGGGATAGCATATTTAAAGCCGCCATACATCTACTATGGGGAAAATCAAGAAAGAGCGATCGCAGCATTTGAAGCAGCTTTGCAAATCTATAGTCAAGAGACATTTCCTATGGATTGGGCAATGGCTCAAAAAAATTTGGGTCTTGTCTATAGTGAAAGGATAATAGGTAACAAAGCAGAAAATTTGGATAGAGCAATTCAATATTATGAAGCAGCCTTCCAAGTTTTTACCCGTAATAGTTTTCCCGAATATTGGGCTAAAAACCAAAATAATCTGGCTATTGCCTACACACATTTAGGGAAGATAGATAAAGCGATTGCTTGTTGTCGGTTTTCCCTAGAAGTCTTCACGGCTACAGCTTTTCCTTCACAGTGCTTAACAGCTTCTAACCAACTAGGTGAGATTGCTACAAACGCAAAGCGTTGGTTAGAAGCTATCGAAGGATATAGCCTAGCCATCGAAGCAGTCGAAATAAGTCGTTCTTGGGCGAAATCCGAATCACGTCGTCAAGAAATTTTAGAAGAAGCTATTGATGTTTATGAAAAAATAGTGCAAGCCTGCATCAATGCTGGACAAATAGAAAAAGCCTTTGAATACTCAGAGCGATCGCGTTCCAAACGCTTGGTAGACTTAATGGCAAGCTACAACCTCTCTCAAGGCGAAGAAATCCCCCCAAAAGTCCAAGAATTATTGAAGCAGTATGAAGAACTGCAACAGCAAATTGACCAAGAACGCCAAAGCCATAAATCTGAAAATAATCGCAGTGGTACACGCGCAGCTTGGGAAGCTTACAATGAAGCGATCGCATCTTTAGAAATCCAAAAACAACAAGTTTGGGAAAATCTCAGACGCGAAGATCCCGTATTAGCTGGCGAAATTCAAGTTAACCCCCTCAGCTTGTCAGAAATTCAAAAGCTAATTGATCAACCTAATACAGCTATCCTTAGTTTCTACACTACCAACAGCGACACCCATATTTTTATCGTCCAGCAAAACAAAATTACTCTCTACACCTGCACAGGACAAGGGTTAGATACATTGCAAGGCTGGATTAAGCAGAATTGGTTATTGCCTTATATGAATGATTACAAAAAATGGGAAACTCAAATTAATAGCATTCTCCGCGAATTAGCTGAACGCTTGCAAATATCTGAACTCATATCCCAACATCTTCAAGGAATAGAAGAATTAATTTTAGTACCTCACCTGTTACTCCATCAGATTCCATTCGCTGCTTTGCCTACAGGAGAATATCAGGAATATTTAGGAGATAAATTTCTTATTCGTTATACCCCAAGTTGCCAAATTTTAGAATTTTGTCAACAACGCGACAATGTAGGGAAATTTACTGAAATATCTCTACAATATGGAACTGTGGAAGATGCCGAAGACAACCTTCCCTGCGCCAGATTTGAAGGCGAAAAACTTGCCCAAATGTATAATATTCCACCAGAAAACAGATTAATTGGTAGCAGTCAAGCCACCTCTAATAACTATCGACAGCTAGCACAACAAGTTCAAGTACTTCATTCCTGCCACCATGCCCAATCTCGCCTCGATAATCCTTTAGAATCACAGTTAAAATTAGCGCACGGTAACAGCATCACCTTGGGGCAATTGATGACACCTGGTTGGCGTTTACCTCAACTTGTAGAAGTGTTTCTGTCTTGCTGCGAAACTAATTTGGGTATTTCTTCTCTAACTGATGATATTCTTACTCTCTCCACAGGCTTTCTGTGTGCTGGTGCTAGAAGTGTAGTTAGTACTCTCTGGTCAGTCAATGATTTAGCCACAGCATTATTTTCCATTTTTTACTACCAGCAGCGACAAGAAGGTAGAAACCGTCCTAAAGCTTTACAGCAAGCCCAAATTAAGCTACAAAAATTTACAAAAGCCGACCTAAATAAAATCTTCCAGGAAGTAGAAGCAAAGGAGAAAGAACTGATAGGAAATAGAAAAAAATATCCTTCAGGTTCTATCGAACATGAACAATGGAAGCGTGAATATAATATGTATGCTAAATTTAACAGACGAATTCAAGAAATAGAAAATTCTACTCAGCAACTTCCCTTTTCAGATTCTCGTTACTGGGCTGCTTTTATTTGCCACGGTTTACGGTGAGAAAAGATTATTTGGGTAATTACTCGCCCTGCTCTTCAACCTGATTTAGATTTGGTAAGAATTCAGGATTTAGAGTTTCGCTTAAAGTATAAGGACAGATTTCTGGAAAAACTTGCTCACCTAACTCAGTTTCTCGAATTGCTAAAGCCAACCCTAATTCATAAACGCTGAGGAAAACTTCATCTAGATAGGGTTTCAAACTAGGGCTATCTTGCAGAAGCAGCTTAATTTGGACACGTTGCTCTCGAATTGTACTCAACCAGCTATTACTACGTTTTTCAGCTTGAAATTGCCATTTCAGCAGGTGTCCTAACAATACTCCTAGCCGATTTCTCAATTCTTGTCGTTCTCTTCTACCCAAAGTTTCAATTTCTTCAATCAGGTTAACCGTATCTAATTGATCCCACTGTTGAGTTTTGAGCAAGCTAACCTGCTCTTGAGTCCAAGTATAGAAATCTGTTTCATAAAGGTGAGATGCGTACATCTTTTCAAGGGTCATAAGTTTCTACCTAGCAAAACCCTATAAGTGACCGATTCATCTTTCATAGCAAGGTTTATCTGGACTAAAGTCCTTACTACAAACTTTAATTTATTTACGCCTAGCCACTTAAAAAAAGATTGTGTGGTGCCGATGCCTACGATCGCAAGCTACGCACCACACAATCTAAAATAATCTAAAATCTAATGACTAATTCGCTACCTCAGCCACCTCAATCACTCGCCCTTCATAGTCTTTGACCAAAAAGTTCAGGGGCTTCTGGTTACGAATCTTGAATTTCAAACCGCGCGTTTCGACTCGCATTAAAATCATTTCCAAGCAGTCGTGGTCAAAGCAAACGTGGCGTTGCTGATTTTTGCTACCTAAACTCGCACCAGTAATAACGTGTAGCTGGGTGTTTTTCTTCAATTGATACCACAGCCCTTCTGTAGCATTATTCATCATTTTGCTTGACAAACTCGGCCCTGTAGACATGTATAGCGGATCAATCCCAGTTGCGCCTATAGTTTGTTCGTAGTTGTAGTAATAGTGCAAGGGCACCTCAGCTGCGGGCAAATCTAGCAGCCCTTCATACAACTGTCGGGCAATCTCCAAATCTGACACCATGACAGTGTGTACTTTTGGGGCGCTGGTGAGGAACATCCACATCGCGCCAGCGTAAGCTGCTAGAAGCATTACCATAATGCCTTGGGTAGAAAACAGGCTATCCAAGGGCAAGGAAGGGAGAAAGGAGCCTAAAGTAAGGGGACTGAGGAGAAACGACATCGCACTAACTGCTATAACCATGAACAAATAAGGATTCTATAGGGGAGTCGATTTTATAATTGTCGATTAAGACTAAAATTAAGTCCTTGTTTCTAGTTTATCAATAACTCAAGTTGTCTGAGTCTCGGCTACAAACTGGGCAACACCAAGATATTATGCGATTAACTACGGGAGTGCAATTCCCAAAATTATTTTAACAACTATCAACTCAAAGACTTGTGCAAATTCCTCATTTTCCTGAAGCTAATCATCCTCTGGTAAAGTCGCTATTTCATCACAGTGACCATGAACTACTGACTTTGTTTCAGCGCCATCCAGATGCTGGAAAGTATTTTACGGTGATTTTTTGCCGTTATAGCCCCATAGTCTATACCTTAATTCGGCATTCGGCGCGATCGCCTGTGCAAGCAGATTATCTGTTTGCTCTCACCTGGCGACATATCTATTACGAACTCGGTGGACTAAATTTAACCAGCCCTGAATCAGGTGAGCCAGCCTTAACCATGCAAAATTGGTTAATTAATATGACAGCTTTCTGTATTAACGAAATTAAGCTACCACCGACAGAAGCAATTCATTATTCTCTGCAAGCGACTTCACCACCGCTATGGTGCTATGTACAACAGGCATTAGACCAATTACCCCCTGTTTTACGATTAATCGTGTTAATGGCTCAAACTTTCCACTGGAGTGAAACGAGAATCGCCGCTTATCTGCAAGCCGAAGGAGAAGCGATCGCTCCCAACGAAGTAGCCAATTTTCTTCAGGAAGGCTATCGTATGCTAGAGGACAAATTACCCACAGATATCCGCACCATATACTTTGGGGAGGATTTAGCTCAATCCTAACTTAAGTGTAAACGCGTATATTCTTTGTCTTCAATTTATAAACTTAAAACTCTTCTTAGACCTTCTACTTAAACCCGCAACTTTACGGGTAATTTTTATGAAACAACGGCTTGTATTTCCAAGGCAATTAGTTTGTGTAGGTGTGATTTATCGTCCCCAGGTGCTTTTACACAGCTTTTTACTGTTTACTTTTTTGCTGAGTCCTATAGCTGCTGGTGCGGCTGATATTACGCAACAACTCCATCGTCCTTTAAATAGTTCTGTTGGGCGACAATCAAGAGATGAAGCAGATAGCTTACTACGTATCGGTCAACAACAATACGCTTCAGGATATGCCGATAAAACAATTGCATCTTGCTTGCAGGCACTAGAACTATATCACTCAATTGGCGACCTAAAAGCACAAGGTCTGACTTACAATTTGCTTGCAAAGGCTTATATCCAGATTGATAGTGCCAAAGAGGCGGAAGATGCTTTACGACGAGGATTAGCGATCGCTCGTGATACGAAAGACTTCCAAGCTCAGATTTTTGTGCTAAATAATATCGGTACATTTTTCCTGCAACAAGGAGAAGTTTCTGCTGCTGGTAAAACAGTTGAAGATGCACTCGCAATTGCTCACGGTGTCAAAAACATTGAAGGGGAAGGACTGTCTTTGAGCAATTTGGGTTTGGTAACTGCTAGGTTGGGAGATTACAACAAGGCGATTAAATTGTATGAAAATGCCTTAATTTTCCGCCGTCAGACTGGCGATGCCATTGGTGAAGCAAATACCCTGAATAATTTAGGTGATGCCTACCGAGCATCGGGAAATTATCAAGATACCATTGCTACCTATGGTGAAGCGATGCGGACAGCGAAAACTAACCGCGATCGCACCAATGAATTACGGGCAATTGACGGTTTAGTGAAAGCTCACACTGCTATTGGACGCTACGAGAGAGCCTTTGATTTACTAGAGCAACGTTTAGCACTCGCTAAAGAATTGCAAAATTTGCGAGAAGAATTAAAATCTTTTGAGTCTTACGCTCAGTTATACAAACAACAAGGTAATTATCTAACTGCTCGTAATTTTTACGAAAGGGCGATTATACTGGCGCGGACATTGGAAGACAGTAAGCAAGAAGTGCAATTGCTAGATCAGCTAACTAAAATGCTTCAGCGAAAGTAGGGGCATAAATTGCCCCTACTTTCGTACTTAATTTGATTAATTCAAGAATACTGAACCATTTCGTTCAATTCTCATAGCACTTCTGCCCTGTGCTGCATTGGTGGCTTCGTTAAATCTAACTTCTAAGTTTCCTGGCTCTGAAGAAGCTTGTGGAGTCACTCTCAACTGTCCACCATCTTCTCGTTCAAATGTCACCGTTACTGGTGCCCTTAAACCTTGCAATATTACATTTGATTTACCTTGTAGCGATCGCGGTGCCGTATCGCCAATCACTTGGAAAGTTACATTAGCCGCAGTGTCATTTACCAATCTGATATTAACTGTACCATTTGCCAGTGCGATCGTCGCGCTGGGAGTTTGTCGTGGTTGTAGTTGTTGCGGTCGATCGGTCGAAACCGCACCTGGTGAGGGCTGTTGAGTTTGATCTCCAGGGGCTGGGCGTGGTGGTGTGACACCTGTTTCTGGAGATTCACCGCCGACACCCAATCTTGTTTGCTCTTGCGATGGAGTAGCAGAGGTGGGAAGAAGCCCTTGAGCAGCTAGTCTTTGAGTTAGTGCATTCGGAGGACATCCTTGCGGTACCACAACCCGACTATTATGTGGTTCTTCGTAGAAAATTCTCGGACAGGGGTTAATCTTCGGAGTAGATTCTTGTCCTACTGATTGTTGTGCTATTGCTTGAGGAATTACTGGCAGACTAATCATTAATCCACCACAAATAGCACCAAATAACTCAGCAGACTTACGAAACTTTTGACGCTTCATATTCATGATTGGCTCCTGATCTAAATTTTTCTTTCTTTAAAAATTTTTCAACCAGCAAATTTAATTAGTTGGCTAATCTGTTATCTAAACACGTAGATTTTAACAATATAGTCAAGCTTTGTTCTCTAGCTAGAGGTTTAGAAATAATAGATTAGCAGACATAAATATCTCATTCTAAAGTTTCAAATTAATGGCTAAATATGCAATTGATGGTATATAAATTAGTAAATAAATTCACTTATCTACATCTGTCACAGGAAACAATTGTTGAATTTGCGATTTAAGACTCAAGAGTTATCGGTAAAGTCACAGTAAACGTTGTGCCAATGCCTTGAGTGCTTTCAACTTGAATATGACCCTGATGATGTTCGACAATAGCTTGAGCGATCGCTAATCCCAATCCTGAACCAGTAGCGCTAGCTGTAGCTGTATTCCCAGTTGTATGAGTCCGTGCCGGATCTACCCGATAAAAGCGGTCAAACAAGCGCGGTAGTGCCTCTGCTGGAATTCCAACTCCGGTATCACTCACCTTAACTTGCAACTGGGCACTGGTATAACGTAGTCCCGAAACTCGATTTATTCCTTCTATCCGCGCTAATTCAACTTTCACCCGTCCGCCAGATGGAGTGTAATGCAAGGCATTAGCAATTAAATTTGTGAATAGCCGTACCAATTGATCCCAATTACCCACAAGGGTAAACCAATTTTCCAGTAATTCAGGGTTAGTTTCAGAGGCAGGAGGATCAACTAAGTCTAGAGAAAGGGCGATTTTTTTTTCAGGGACTAACAATTGTTGTTCTTCAACCACTTCCATCAGCAAGGCATCTAGCGGACAAGGTGAAAAAATATCTTTGCTAATCCCACTATCCTGTCGTGCTAAGAACAGTAAGTCATTGACTAATTTACCCAAACGCTGGGTTAAGCGTTCTACCACCTTTAACTGTTGCCGATACTGCAAAGAATTAGTCGTTTCTGTCTCTGCTAAATCCAAGTCAGCAAGGGCAACTTGCACATTTGTTTGAATTAAAGTAATCGGACTTCTAAGTTCGTGGGAAGCATCAGCAGTGAATTGTTTGAGGCGTTGATAAGATTCACCTACAGGTTCCATCGCTTTACCCGAAAGAAACCAGCCACTTGCCCCTACAGAAACCACCATTAAACCAATACCTAGCGCCAAATCAAAAATTAACTCACGGCTGGGTTTCGTGACTTCAAACCAGGGATGGCTAACACGCAGATATCCTAATACTTGCCGCCCTACTTCAACTCGTTGTGTCACTTGTCGCAATAACAGTGGTGAGGATAGAGACGCAATTAATTGCGTCTTAAACTTTGAATTTTCACTCTCCCCCTTAACTACACGAACAGTTTCACCAGTGCGGTTAGCACGAAGGGGAATATTTAGGGGTTCGGATAGCGTTGACCAAAGTAATTCACCAGTTGGACTAAACCATTCAAGGTCGATGTGGTCATCTTCTACGGTGTCGGCATTCTCAGGAAAACTGGCTTCTAGATTATTAATGCGAAATTTATCTGCATCAGCATCAATTGGCTCAAATATGAGCTTAGATGCACAGGGGCTTGTTGTGAGACAACGCTCCACTATTTCCACTACATGGTTAAGGGTATCGTCAATGCGCTCAATCAGTGTACTGCGGACGTATAAATAAACGCTACTGGCAAACAGTAGTAGTAATACAGCAGTGACGGAAGTATACCAAAGGGCAAGACGGCGACGAGTAGCTTGAAACATATTGTAATGCTGTGAAAAATGCTTTGGATAAGAGAGTTAGCAAAGAAAAAACAGATATGTATTATCGATTATTCTCCTTTAAAATACTCTCTATCAGGATCTAACCGGAAAAATTTTATACTAAAAATCTCTCGAAAATAATTTAGTTTTTTAACAATTAGTATCAATAAATTAAGTATTTCTACGCAGGCAGTATCTTTTACCTAAGAGTTAAATTTTATTTGCAGTGAAGTTTGAAGGAGAAATACAAAAGAACATTAAAAATTTCATAGCAACAGCTAATACATAACTCTTTTGTGGATGAATTTATAAAGTTGTAACAAAATTACAATTGGCTACAAAAAGTTTGAGCAACTTCGTAATGGCAATAACTTTCCTCATCTAGTACTTATTTTTCGCTGAAATGAAGCAAATTGACTGCTAACGAAAGACTATGAAGATTCAGCAGTGTGTTTAAAACTTGAAACCTAGGTACAACAAATATCAGAATTTGAAATATTTAACATCAACTAATTCACATACAACCACTTAAATTCCGAAAGGAAAAACCATACTTCTGAATGGGTGCATAATCACGACACAGTTTAATAATTTGCCAGAAGTAACAAAAAATTTGTGGTTGATTAATAGCAATAAACTTGCATTAGTTGCAAAGCTATGGGTAATTTCAGCCAATACAAGTATTTGATTTTATACAAAATAATAAATAACTTATGCCAAGCCCCTATTCAGGATTTACCGATCCAGGAAACACAACAGCTACAGCTTTAGATACTACATCTGGATCTTATATTGGTGGCTCTCTCACTAGCACATCCAATATATTTCAAGATTCTCTCAGCAGTCTTGATACGAGAGATTATTACAGATTTACTCTTAGCAGTTCTAGTATAGTTACCTTAAGTCTTGATGGATTAGCGGCAAATAGTGATGCAAATTTATACTTGACAAACAGTAATGGTCAAACTATTGCTGTTTCTAGCTTGTCTGGTAACGCATCAGAAAAGATACGTTTTACCCTCAATAACCAACCTGCCAACACTTCTTACTATGCCCGGATTGATTTAGTCACTTCGGCAGTTAGCACATCTTATAATCTCGGTCTCTCAGCCGAAGCCATTCAAGATAGTGGCATCTCCGATAACACAACTGCACTGGCAAACACTAACAGAGATATTAGTGCAGCGGTCAATACTGCCGGCTACAGTGGAACTGATTTTGTCGCAAGTACAAGTAGCGGCTTGGTTACAGATGCTAGTGACTACTATAAATTTACCTTAAATAACAACGGTACTATTGGTATTAACCTCAATCCTTCAAGTGGTAATGCTGACATACAGTTGTTGAATAGCTCTGGACAGTCTCTTCAACCTGCTGCCAGTAGTGCTCAAACAGGTACAAGCCAAGATTCTATTAATCGTTCTCTCACCGCAGGTAGTTACTATATTCAAGTCTATACAAACGCAGGGTCAACTAATTATAATTTGCAGGTTAATTTTACCGCAGATGCCCCAGACCAAGGAGGAAACACTGTACTAAATGCCACTAGTATCAGTCTTCCTGCCACTGTCTCAGATTTAGTCAGCGCTAGCGATACTCAAGACTATTACAAGTTTACTCTCGCCTCAACTGCTTTAGTTGACATCAGATTCACATCACTCTCAGCAGACGCTAATTTAGCACTCCAAGACCAAAATGGTAGTGGTATTGTTTCAAGCAATCAATCAGGAACAATCCTAGATGCAATTCGCCGCAGCTTAAACCCTGGTACTTACAACATCTTGGTAAATCGTGGTGGTGCTACTACAGCAGCTAACTATACTCTGAGTGTAGTTGCCCAAACTATAAACCCAGACCAAGCTGGTAGTGATTCAGGTTCAGCCCAGAATTTAGGTACTTTAAACGGTTCTATTTCCCGCAGTGATTTTGTGGGCAACATAGATATTAATGATTACTATAAATTCAGTCTGAATACCACTAGTTCTTTTAATCTTACCCTTTCTGGCTTGAGCGACAACGCAGATGTTCGACTATTCAACAGCGTTAATACACAAATAGCGATATCTAATCAAACCGGAAATAGCAATGAAACTATCAGCAATCTCACCCTGAGTGCAGGTACGTACTCCATTCGTATTTACCCCTCTGGTTCAGCCGAAACTTTCTACAATTTGGACATAACGGCGCAGCCACAAGTCCGACAACTGGAAATAAATCCTGGGTCTGGTAGTGCTGACCCTGATAACTTGACCACTTGGAATAACACTTTGTACTTCACTGCTAATGATGCTACTACCGGTATTCAACTATGGAAGAGTGATGGAACTACAAACACCCGCATTACTAATGCTAATGGTTTCAATCCTGACGATCTGATTGTTTTCAATAACAAGTTATACTTCACTGCTACTAACAGCACGTTTGGTACAGAACTTTGGCAGTACGACGGCACTTCTGTAACTAGGATTAGTGATATTAATCTGAATTCTGGCAGTTCTAACCCCAGTAATCTCACCGTTGTTGGTAACAAACTTTTCTTTGTAGCAGTTGATAGCAGCAATATCAAAAAACTGTGGGTTTATAACAGTACAAGCGTCAGTTTAGTAGATATTAACCCTACTTTCAGTAGTTCTCAATCACCCACTTTCGTTGCTTTTAACAGCAAGCTCTTTTTCACAGCCAGAAATAACACTGAGCTTTGGTCAACGGATGGTACTATTGGCGGTACGCAGGTTATTAGTGTCGAAGGAATGACTCAATCATATCCTGCAAACTTTAGAGTGGTTGGTAGTACACTCTACTTCACTGCCAGCAATGGTACAAGCGGCTTTGAGGTATGCAAGTATCAAAGTGGTACAACCGCTAGCTTGCTGAAAGATATTACACCTGGTAACAACGGGTTCGCGCCAGCAAATCTAACAGCCGTTAGCAACACCTTGTACTTTGTCACAGATAGCAATAATGACTTTAATTTAGAACTGTGGAAAAGTGACGGCACAGTTAGCGGAACTGTAATCATCAGAACTAACGGACAAGCACCTAACGTTGGTTTAGGGTCTTTTAATCTAACTGCTGTTGGTAATATTCTTTACTTTGTTGGCAATGACCCAGTAACTGGTCTAGAATTGTGGCGAACTGATGGCACAGATGCCAACACAGTATTAGTAAAAGATATTTGGGCTGGCACAGACGGAAATAACCAGCCCAATAACAGTATTCCCACTAGTCTCGTTAATTTCAATGGTACCCTGACTTTTGCGGCTTCTAATGGCAGCAACAGGGAGGTGTGGTTCAGTGACGGCACAACTGCCAATACTCTCAAGGTTAGCAACATTAACGCTACAGGAAATGCTAACCCCGGCAGGCTGACTGTCGTTGGTACACAGCTGTTCTTCACCGCCAACAACGGGACTAACGGTACAGAATTGTACGTGCTTTAAACAGGAGGTGATTGTTCAAAACAAAGTCCATATAAGAATAAGCCAAATTTAATTGGTTGCAGTTTCACTAAAATTTCAGCCATTTGTAGACAAACTATCGAGTTCACGAGATTTGCTAACAGTCAACACAAAAAATAGGAAAATGTTTTCCAATATGAAGAACAAATTTTTAGCTCTTGCTGCTTTTGGTACTGCTATTGTAGGTGGTGCAATTCTTTCTGCCCCTGCTAACGCTCAAATTGCTCAAGGTTCAGGCCCGAGCAGCACAATTAACGTTAATGTCAATGTCCCTGAGATTCTTTTCTTAAGAACTGTCCAAAATGCTTCTGTGGATCTTCTTGCATCTGATTTAGTTACAGGAGCAGGAGGATTAACTCCAATTGCTAGTACTACTCCCCCTGCTTACATAGGTGGTGACCAAACTACTGGCCCTGCTGGTACTCCTCTTAATACTGCATCTCCCTTCGCATTGACCGGAACAAGTGTAACCAAATCCCTTGTCAATTCTTATATTGTTTGGTCTAACAGTCCTACTGGAAATTACACAGTCGCAATTACACCATCGACGACATTTACAGAAGTAACAAGTGGTAACACTCTTGCAGTCACCGTTAACCCTAGTTCAGTAGGCATAAAACCTGCTCTAGGCTTAACTCACGGTACTGCAAGTAACATTGATTTGGATGTCCCAATAAGTGCTACTGCAGCAGCAGGAAGCTACGCAGGTACTTTGCTAGTTGAAGCTTACAGACCATAGTCTGCTGAATCTTCTTTTGGGTAGTAAGAGAAAAATCTGTCTTAAACCTTGCCAGTAAAAAACAGATTGTTCTCCCACTGCTGGATGTTTCAGTAAACTAGTCAACTTCTTGAATATCTCCCCAATTCCTCAGAACCTGGGGGGATATTTCCCATATTAAATCCATTCGCAACGAAGCTTAGTAAAGATTTGACTTGTATACATGATTTGAATGTGAACAATTTAGCAATATGTCATGGCATCCAACTAAGAGTTGCAAACGTTACCTACTCAATTCCATAGCTGTCAGTATAGCTATGTTAGCGTGTCCACCAACACCGACTGTGGCCCAATTCATTCCTACAGTTGAACCCACAGAGATTTACCAGTTAGCGACTCCCCAAAAGCTAAGAATTCCTCCTATCTCACAGTCAGAAATTTCTCTGACTGCCAAAAGTGAGTCAGTAAATAATCCAGGAGATTTATTAGCACCTCCCCAATTTAATACTTTGATTGTTCGGGAATTTCCTAATATTTGGCAGATGCGTGTTCCTGTAGACCAAGTGAACTTACTTTATGCCACTTATGAGATGAAAGCTGAAAATGGCAGGAGTAATGCAATTAGCAGTGAACAGCGTTCTAATTCTGCGGTTCAAGTTGTTGTAGAGCCATTGCCGATCATTGAAATTTCTCGCGATTCCAATACTAATACAGCTTTGGTACAAGGCGGATTCAGATTAAAAATGGACGTTTCTGGTACCCAAGTTGCAGGTCAATATGCTGGGGAATTAGCGGTAGTAGTAGATCGCCGTTAATTTCTGTACTTGAATTTAGAAAATAATTGCTTTATGGTGTGCTTGAAAGTGAAGAATTTAATCCCGATCTTGCCAAAATCAATAAATATTGCTTTGGGTGTAATTGGAGCCTTAGCTCTAAGCATACCTCCTGCAATGGCAATTAATATTGGTGTGAGTCCACCCAGATTTCACATAGATATGAACAGCAATAAAACACGCTCTCAAGCTGTTCGGATTTTAAACCTTGATTCTCAACCAGTTGAACTTAAGGTTTATGTGCAATCGTGGATGCTGAATGAGGAAAATAAATTGCAAGTGATTCCTCCTAAGGAACAATCATTAGAGCAGTGGATTATTTTTACCCCTTCTAGATTTACAATTCCACCTGGTGGCTCACAAACTGTTCGTTTCGCCATCCATCCTAGAGTTAAGCCCCAATCAGGTGAACATCGAGCAGTACTTTTTGTTGAAGAAATACCCAGAACTACTACACGCACCAAAGGTGTAACTTTAATTGGCAAGGTAGGAGTTGCGATATATGCCTATGTAGGAGATATCAAGAAAATTGGTGTATTAAATTCTGTGAGTGTAAATACCAAACCAAATGCTCTCAATGCCGTATTTGATATTTCTAGCCAAGGTAACGCATCTGTGCAGATGGAAGGTCAATATGCTATTTGGCCGGCTGCTAAATATCCAGGTACTGAGGGGACAAAACCCATAGCTAATTTAGAAAAACCAGAGGACAAAAAGACTGGGCCTTTAGTGGATGTAGGATTTTTACCTACAACACCAATTTTACCTGATAGCCGTCGTCGAGTTTTGCTACCAATTACTAAAAACTTACCCCCTGGTAATTATGTCTTGGATATAAATGGGAAACTCAATGGTGTAGCGATTAAAAAAGGCATACCTTTTACAGTGCCCTTTAATGCTCCACTAGCTAACAATATCAATACTCAAACTCAGCCTGCTTCTCAAAAATTAAGGAATTCTCTCAAAAACCCTCAGCATCGCAGATAAACTATTCCACATTTAAATTGCGTTAATTGGTCTGTGTAAGATGCTCATTCCACGAGTTGGATGGAATTTAAATGTGCAAAATAAATGTGTTTTAGCTTTTGGGTTTACCAAAGCTTAAATTTCGCTAACCAAGTTTATTTATCTTCCCAGCAATGATTTGTAGCCGGGAAGTTTATTAGGCTACCCATACAAATTTGTGTACTTCAGCTTATGCTCTACCAACCTTCACCATCTCCCCCACCAATTACAATTATACAGTCAGAAAATGGTTCTTTTAAAGCGCAGTTAGATACTAGCGTTAGTCAAGAACATAAAGCATTTGCTGGAGCAATTGCAACTCCTTCACCACCAGAAACATTACCACCTGAGTTTTCCACGGATAAATCACAGGATTCTTACAAGGTAGATAATGAAAACATTAAAGCTAGTAACATAACTACTGAAGATGCTTTAGATTCTGACACCAAGCAACTTAGTCAACAGGTTGTAGCTCAAAGTATCACACCCTCAGCAGCGTCTCAGCATTCAGCTATTCGTGACATCAAAAGTACTCTAAGAGATATCAGAAATACTGCTCATAATCATGATGCAAAAAATCCGATGTCTCCTGATAAGGAACAAAAAATTAACAATAATATAGTTATTCCAAACTCTCCTAGCAGTGAGGTTTTAAAAAGCTCAACAGGTAAGAATAATCCTCCGGCAAATCCTCCTATTAATAATATCTTGGCGGAAGCTAAAAGTTTATTGTTGGGAGTATTCATTAATGGACAGGAAGTTGGAAGTTTAGAAGTTATTCCAGAGGAAGGAAAATTATTAATTCCACTGTCTGATTTTGCCCAAATTGCTGGATTTACGGTTGAAAATATTGATATCGGTAAAACCCAACTTAAAACACCTTTAGGTGTGGTAACTGTTACAGAGTCAGATTTAAAAAAAATTAATGGTATCACCTATATTCGTGATACCTTTTTAAAAGAAAAATTACTTACCGAGATAGAGCTAAAAACTTCAGATTTAGCTTTGAATGTTGATTTGCCTTGGCGCAGAGGCAGTGGAGAATCTGGAAATCAGGCAATTGACCTCAAGCCTGAAGTTAGACCTCCTAGTAGTGGTTTATCTAATTTCCGGCAAGAGTTAAATTATTACAGTAATTCTGGTAATACAAACTGGCGTAGTTCTTCTCTTTTGGGTGGGCGTTTAGGAGGTGGTGCGTGGCGGTTACGTTTAGAGAATGATTTTGTTAACTCGCCCCAACTAAGTGAATATTTTTACTTTAAACGTTCAGGGCGAATGCTTTATCAAATAGGTCGCCAACAAATTGGGTTAAATCCTTTAGCTACTAATCTCAATTTGACAGGAGCGCAGATTGGTTATACTAATCTACCTGCCGACAGGTTTAATCCAAGTTATAGCGCTAATGAGCTTCTACCAAGACGTTCACAACCGATACAAACATTTCGCGGTGTAGTTCCCCCAGCCAGTTTTGTTCAGTTAAGAGTTAGTGGCGTTGTGATTGCTCAACGGCAGGTAGGACTAAGTGGAGAATACGAATTTGCAGATGTCAATTTGCCTACTGGTCAAAGTAATGATATTGAACTGTTTGTATTTGACCGCAATAATTTCAGTGTACCTACAGAAATTCGTTCTTTAAGACTCAATGCTTCAGATTTATTGTTACCATCTGGCGGTAATGTGCAGCTAGCCGGAATAGGATTAACTGGGAACTATATCCAAAATAATTTATTGGATGATTTTCCTTCGACTCAATCAGGTCAGCTCGCTGGATTTTATCAGATACGCCAGGGTATATCTGATAATTTAACGTTGGAAAGCTCTGTACAATTATTACCTAATACTACACAAGCACAGGCAGGTTTTGCTTGGCGTTTGGCAAGTCCTGTAATTTTATCAGCGAATGTCGGTAGTTCTAGCGGTGAATTAGGTTATACGGCTAATTTGGATATTCAGTTGGAGCGTTTGCAAATTTTAGGAGTTTCTGAATTATATCCAACAGGCTATTTTAGCAGCAGTAACGATCGCTTACGCGATCGCAAGAACAACGCTCTAGATGTCAGATATAAATTCAGTAATAATTTGAGTTTAGGCTTTATTGCCCGTAGTTACCAAAACCAAAGTGATTCAAGTAATTACATTCTGCCAACTTTTTCATTCCGTCCATTGTCTAACTTGTCTTTGAGAGGTACACCAGATTATTTTGGCAACTATTCATTAAATGCCTTTTACCAACCAACAAGAAATAGCAGATTATCTTTTAACTCTTTTGGTGATATCTATTCAACAGATTTTGGCTATAACCTAAGCCGTGATTATTTAGTATCCTTCGGGACTGAATCGGGTGGTGATTTAGCGACTCGTTACACTTTGGGACTGAATTATAGCTCTCCTAGCCTTTATGGTCTGAGTTGGCGCTTAGGACTAGGATATAGAGATGGAGAAGTTGGGCCAGTTGTAGGTGCTAGTATGCGTATAGTGCCAGGATTATTCGCTTCAATTGATTATCAAGGCATCCCCTCTAGAAATAGAAACATTCTTGGTGGCATTGGGGACGATCGCCTGACCATATCCTTAGTATCAGATTTATCATTTGCTGGCGGTAGAGTGTCACCGGCTGAATATAGCACAGTTAGCAAAGACAGAGGAGCGATCGCTGGACGAATGGTTGTTCAAGGTGACAGAAATGGTGCAGACCTTGGTGGCGGTATTATAAATGTTTACGATAACCGTGGTCGCAGTGTCGGTACAGCTAAAATAGATGCTCAAGGTAATTTCTTTGTTGGTAACTTGCGAGAAGGTGTCTATGTAATTGCACTAGACCCAGACGAATTACCAATTGAAGTTGCTGTGCGGAAAACTTCTATAGTTGCAGAAGTAGCAGGTGCAGCTGTGACTCAATTAGATTTCCCCGTTAGATTAGAATATGGTATGGCAGGCAAAATTACTGATGTGGCAGGTCAGCCAATACCAAATGTGGAAGTAGAACTAGTTGATGCTCAAGGCAAACGAGTAGTATCATCTGTGACTGATCAATTTGGTCTTTACCGTTTAGATGCTGTTCCCGTTGGTAACTATACATTGCGTGTTCCTGTTCAAGATGGCATCGCCAGCAGCAACACTTTACCAAAATTAGAAATAGCAATTAATAAAGAGTTTATATACGACCAAAATCTGCAATTACCGATTGCCGCAGCCGCTAAGGAAACTCAGGAGAAAAAAGAAACTCAAGAAAAATAAGTTTTTAGGATTTTTCTAAAAGCGACAATTAGGGACAAACCGCTTCACTTGGATGCCCGATTTAATTTACTATGTGTATTGTTCTCCATCTGTATGGGCTACATCTGGCTACCCTAAGATCGTTATGGCAAAATCGAAAAAAAGCGCCAATCCCATCAATTTAAACGATCCACAATATTATCTTAACCGAGAGTTAAGCTGGCTACAATTTAATGCCAGGGTATTACATGAAGCTTGTGACGATCGCACGCCTCTTCTCGAACGCCTAAAGTTTTTAGCAATCTTCAACTCTAATTTGGATGAGTTTTTCATGGTGCGTGTTGCTGGTTTAAAGCAACAAGTAGAGGCAAAAGTCAGCCTGTTAACTCCCGATGGTCGGACACCACAACAACAGTTAGACGATATTAGGTCTACCCTGATTCCTCATGTAAAAAAAGAGCATCAACATTTTGAACAAGTACTTCGTCCTCTATTAGCAAATCATGGCATCCATATTCTGGATTACATAGATTTGAATCAAAAACAGCGAACTCATCTCAACCATTATTTTGAGGAACAAGTATTTCCAGTTTTGACTCCTCTGGCTGTTGATCCTAGTCATCCTTTTCCATTTATTTCTAATCTCAGTCTGAATCTGGCTGTTGTGGTCAAAAATCCAGACACCGAAGAAGAATTCTTTGCCAGAGTTAAAGTTCCCAGTGTTCTCCCACGATTTTTACCGATACCGCCGGAGTTGGGAGACCAAAATAACGACAAACCTGCCCACTGGACTGGAGTACCTTTAGAACAAGCGATCGCTCATAACTTGGAATCTCTATTTCCAGGGATGAATATTCAAGAATATCATCCGTTCCGCATTACCCGTGATGCGGATTTGGTCTTAGAAGAAGATGAAGCAGATGATTTATTGTTAGCGATTGAACAGGAATTGCGAAAACGGCGGCTAGGCGGAAGTCCAGTGCGGCTAGAAATTCAATCCCAGACTCCTGAAATAGTGCGATCGCGATTATTGCATGATTTGGAATTAACAGAAAGCGATCTCTACGAAGTAGACGGTCTTTTGGGACTGCGGGATTTGATGTATTTTATGTCCTTGCCATTGCCAGAACTCAAAGATCCACCACGCCAATCTGTTGTACCATTACGCTTGCAAAGGCTGAGGGAACCGAGTTTAGATCCAGATACGCTGGAGACGGACGAAGGAAAAGACTTTTTTGCTGTGATTCGGGAAAAGGATTTGCTAGTACACCATCCCTATCAATCCTTTTCGGCTACAGTGGTGCGCTTTATTACCCATGCTGCCTACGATCCGAATGTTTTAGCCATCAAGATGACCCTTTACCGGACTTCTGGTGACTCGCCCATAGTTAACGCCCTAATCGCCGCCGCCGAAAATGATAAGCAGGTATCTGTACTCGTGGAATTAAAGGCGCGATTTGATGAGGAAAATAATATTTACTGGGCAAAACGACTAGAAAGAGTTGGAGTTCATGTAGTCTATGGTTTAGTGGGGCTGAAAACCCACAGTAAAACCGTCATGGTGGTACGGCGGGAAAAAGATCGAATACGCCGCTACGTGCATATTGGCACTGGTAACTATAATCCCAAAACAGCACGCTTGTATACAGATTTGGGATTGTTTAGTTGCCGTGAAGAATTAGGTGCTGATATCACAGATTTATTTAATTTCTTGACAGGATACTCCCTGCAAAAGTCTTATCGAGAATTGCTGGTTGCACCTGTGAATATGCGCGATCGCTTTTTGGCACTAATTCACCGCGAAATTGAAAATGTTCAAAATGGATTTTCTGGACGCATTGTTGCCAAAATGAATTCCCTAGTCGATCCAGAAATTATCGCCACATTATATGAAGCTTCCCGCGCCGGAGTGCAAATCGACTTAATTATCAGGGGCGTTTGCTGTTTGCGTCCAGGACTCAAAGATATTAGTGAAAATATTCGCATTATCAGCATCGTCGGTCGCTTTTTAGAACACTCTCGCATTTATTATTTTCATAACAATACACAGGAGGAAATCTTTATTGGCAGTGCCGACTGGATGCGCCGCAACCTAGATCGTCGAGTCGAAGTAATTACCCCAATAAAAGACCCAGATATTGCAAAAGATTTGCAAGAAATTATGGGAATTATGCTCGCAGATAATCGCCAAGCTTGGGAATTACAAGCCGATGGCACTTACATTCAACGCCGTCCTTATGATGATTCTCCAGAAGCCAATTCACAAAAAATTCTTATGAATATGGCATTACGCTCAACTGGTGTAACCTCAAACTTGATTGATTAAAAAATAAGTACTTTAACTTTGACAACTAGCTAAACTTAGATAATTTTTAAAAGTTATCTAAGTTATTTGTCATAGGTTCACACAAAATTCATGAATCAGGATTCCAAATTCAGAATGAATTCCGATCAAAAAGCAGATAGCATAGGGATAGCGAGTCTGCTTACCCCTGCGGCGATCTTCCTAGCAAAAGCGTCTCGTAAAGAGCATCAAGATTACTGATTTCTAAATTCTGAATTCTTCTTCAATCACCCATTGGATAGAGTTAGTGCTTGCACATGTTCCCATAGACTAGAGAGGTTATTCTGAATAAATTTGTCTTTCCCCTCAATGTTAATGTTATCCTGTGAGCTTTCTACCTTGCGTGTTCTAGTAGTTGATGACCATGAACTGACTCGTCTAACCTTACAATTGGTTTTTTCTTGTCAGGAGAATATTCAAGTAGTAGGTTTAGCTAGTAATGGTGAAGAAGCTATAGAAATGGTTAAACGTTGTCATCCTGACGTAATTGTTCTAGATTTACAAATGCCAGTCATGGATGGCTGGAGCGCGTCTAGCCAAATTAAAGCTATATCTCCGAACACCCAAATCCTTGCTTACTCCTCAGTAGAAGACATAAGTTTTCAAGGAACTAAGGCAATGTCTAGCTTTGATGACGTTTGCAAGAAAGATGTAGCGACAAGCGAACTGATTGCTTTAGTTAGGCGGTTAGGTCAGCGTGCAAAAGATGATTCAGTTGCAGGATAAATGATACAACTATGCTGCTTCGCAAGCTCAGGCTTAGTTAAATTCTGGGGATTTGAGAATATCATAATACTACGGAGCGTCGGTATTAGCTGAAGTTTACAGTTAAACCGACGCATTTATGCTATTTTCTACTCTACCGGAATGGTGCGTTTAAATTCATCAATTAATTCATCTAGTTCTTCCAAAGCCTGATTTACGTCAACTCTCAATGTTCCCAGATTTGGTTGCTCTAGCAGTCCTAATAGGTACTCGCGTTTACTTTGAACTGCAACAATTCGTTCTTTTATAGTCTGTAAATCCATTATTTTTTTCCATTTTTAACTAGCTTTAAATTTTAAGTTAACTCAAAATCCAACATTTTGGGGCACTATACTCTTAGTAGTCCACTACACTAACTGTCTTCTCTAGAAACTCCTCATGTCTCCCATACCCCTACTCAAAAGCAGGCTACGTATAGCGTATCTAACATGAGAGAAGTTTTAAACTCAGTAAGCCAGAAGCTCTTGACTTCTCTTTGTGTGAGCCTTAACCTGGCAATTTTGAGTTGGTTGAATTACTAATCTCTGGGGATGATGTTCTTCCCTAATTTGTTACTCATAGCCGATGATAATAAAACTGAGGTATTAAGAATTTATACTAATTTAAGCTCATGCTACGCCAAATCTCTTTGGGAACACTCGGTTTAACTATCGGTGGCATATTAACCATTATGGGCTTCGTCGCCTATGCTGGTAATAATGCCACACTCAATCTTGTTGGATTTTTTTACGGTATTCCTCTATTGTTGGGAGGACTGGCACTAAAAGCTAATGAACTTAAGCCAGTACCCTTTACCCAAAATACATCACCGTCAGCATTGAAACTGCGGGAACAGCAAGCAACTGAGACTCAAAATAAAATTCGCAAAGATATCACCCGATATTGTTACGGTCAAGATGCTCATTTAGATACAACACTTTCTTTTCTGGGTTTGAGTCCCACAGACCAGGAACGGCCAACAGTCACAGGGTTACGAGAAGTAGAAGTTAATGGTAACTATGCTCTAATTTTAGAATTTGATTCACCGCTAATACCAATTGATGTATGGCAAAAAAAGCAGGAAAAAATGACTAATTATTTTGGGCCGGGATTGGAGGTTCAAATAACACAGCCATCTGAAAATACAATTGAGTTAGCGCTGATTAATACTCCAAAAGAGTCACTTGTCAGTAGTCAATAGTCAGGGACAAAAGTTATTGTTACCAAAACTTTATGGCTTGTCGTTACCCAAATTTTACTTAAGTTATCGACAAAGAAACCCTCTCTGTACTTAATTTAACTGAAGTTTTCACTTTCATCGGGGATAGCATCAACCTAAGTAGAGACGCAAAGTTTCGCGTCTCTACACGCCTAAAAATTGCCACGGATGATCATTAAGTCAATTGTATTGCTATATACAGCATTGACTCGTTTTTTTACTACTAACCAAAAAGTTATTTTTCTAAACGAACTGCATACCATTGTAAATATTGCCCAGGGCCAATATCTAATTCACAGCCGGTGTCGAGTAAATATTGTGCTTGAGCTTCCACAGTATCAAAGTTTTGCAAGTCAGGTGGTAAATCTTGAATTATAAGTTGCTGGAGAGTCGTTTTAAGCTTTTCTAATAACTCTGATTGTGTCAAAAATTGCTCTGGCTTATTTGTTTCTAAAAGAACAAAGTGATCTTGCTGATACATTAATGAATCTGGCATTTTAAAGATTTTGTAAATACAAATGGATTTGTTTTTTGTAATAACGTCGGGTTATTTTTGTAGTCAAAGAAGGGGTATTCTATCTATTTTAACTGCTTTCTGTGCAGTACTAATAGGATTTAGCTCTTTAAGATATCCAGCTTAGTTTAGTATATCTAATATATAAACTTAACTACTAAATTACTGTTTTTTAGAATAAAAAATCGATTTTTAACTTAACTAAATATAGTTAATCGAATGAAATAAGAATTTTTACTTAATTTATTAACTCAAAGTGATTAGACAATAAAATTTTGAACTAAGTTAAATCTTCATTTTATGTAATTATACTGAGTTTTTATCCCCACTTTCCAATAGACTAAAGACATTTAAGTCAAGTGATATTAGTATTTAATATTAGCTATAGCAATCAAAATTTAAACGTAAGAAAATACGTAGATTAAAAATGCGTATTTTAAAGCCTTTCAGGGATTTTATCTCTCACGAATGATTTAGGGCTGCTATATTTTCTGAACGTACTTTGACAACTGCTTTTCTCTATTTCGCTAAGTTTATAAACTAATTAATTAAGGTGCGTATTTGCAATTTTCAAAAGAATTGCAATTTAACTTTAACAATGGGGAAATATAAAAGCAACACTTCCTCCCATAACCATAGCCGAACAAAAAGGTAAAAATTGCCTTCGCGTTCCAATTATAGATTGTCTATGCAACTTAGTTATCTACCGCTTGCTTGGCTCAAGAACATTGAGCAGTCTATTGTCAAAAAACAGTTGATTGTGAAGCCAGACACACCTTTGCCGCAAATTCTGGCATTGATGAAAAGAGCGATCGCTCCCATGCGATTGAGTTGCACAGCCTTTTTCAGAATAATCCTGCAAGTGGAAGGCAACTCATGTCAGGCATAAGCTCATTTTCTGTTTCTAAACAACCACCACTGATTCTAGTGGCTGATGATGACAAGACTATCCGAGTATTGTTGCGTAAAGCTATGGAACAAGAAGGTTATCGAGTGGTTGAGGTCAATGATGGTAAGCAATGTTTAGATGCTTACGAGACTATCAAACCGGATATAGTTTTGCTAGATGCTGTAATGCCTGTGATGGATGGCTTTACCTGCTGTAAGCAATTGCTCCAAATTGCCAGGAATAATTTAATCTCAGCCCTTGCAACCTTTGATACTGATTCGGCTCTTAACAATACTGTTATCTCCAAAATATGGGAGCGCACTCCCATATTGATGATCACATGCTTGGACGATGAGGAATCTGTAAACCGTGCTTTTGATGCAGGAGCCACTGATTATGTTACTAAGCCAATTCACTGGCCTGTATTGCGTCAACGATTGCGCCGACTGCTACAGCAAGCACAAGTATACAAACAATTAGAGGCAGCAAACCAAGCTTTGCAGCACCTTGCCAATGTAGATGGCTTAACTGATTTGGCTAATCGTCGTCGCTTTGACGATTATCTCAATACTCAGTGGATTAATCTTGCCCAAGAGGAATCTCCTTTGTCAATGATTTTGTGTGATATCGACTATTTTAAATTTTATAACGATAAATATGGCCATCCTGCTGGAGATGTCTGTTTACAAAAGGTGGGTGCGGTCTTAAATCTGAAGGCGCAAAAACATCAAGATTTAGTAGCGCGTTATGGTGGCGAAGAATTTGCTGTGATTATGCCATACACCCATGCATCTGGTGCAATTCACGTGGCCGCAACCATACAAGCGGGAATCAAAGATTTGCAAATTGCTCACGCCGGATCTGCGGTGAGTCAGTATGTCACGCTAAGTATGGGCGTAGCAACTCTTGTCCCTACTTGGGAATCCTCACCTTCAGATTTGATTGTGCGAGCAGATAAAGCACTCTACGAAGCAAAGGCAGGGGGGCGCGATCGCTTTATCTCAAGTTTTTAATTGTCATTTGTCATTTGTCATTTGTCATTTGTGAATATCCATTGCCTAAGAAGGATAAACTGGCAGCGTGAAGTGGAACCATGCTCCGTTATTGGGGGCAGAGTCTACCCAAATTTGGCCATAGTGTGCCAGGATAATACGTTGGCATAAACAAAGACCAATGCCGTAACCTTCTTTACCTTCATCCCGTTGTAGGCGGAAGTGGTTTTCAAAGATGCGATCGCGATTCTCTACAGGAATACCAGGCCCAGTATCGCCAATACTAAACTGAACTTTTTGGGTAGTGCGGTGCAATCCCGAAACGCTAATCTTGCCACCTTCTGGGGTATATTTAATGGCATTATCTAACAGATTCACTAGCACTTGGCGGATGCGTTCTGGGTCAGCATATACATAAGGTAAGTCACTAGGAATATCTGTTTCAACCTCTTGGGATTTGGCGGTGTAGCGATCGCACAATTCTTCGAGTACATCTAAAAAGACTTTACCTAGTTGTACCTTTTGTGGTAGTAGAGGAAACTCTGTATCTTTTCCACGACCTACTTGCAAAAGGTCAGTAATCATTCGGTCAATGACCTTAGTTTGATTGCGGGCTTGTTTTAATAAATGTGCTGTCATTGATGGCTTGAGGCGCTGGAATTCCCCTGTCTCTAGATTGTAGTTAGATTGGAGAGTTTCCATTGCGATCGCGGCAGCAGTTAGAGGATTACGGAGATCGTGCGCCAGCATCGCAATCACCCGATCTTTAAACTGTAGCTGCTCTTGGAGGTTATCTTTTTCCTGTTTCAAGCGAAAAATTTCGTCTGAGAGTCGGATTAGTTCAGCAGAAACAGCAACTGAATGGATAGTGGATTTGGGTAATGTGCCCCGACCATTGTCGTCCATGTGTTCTTGCAAGTCTTCCTGTAATTTTAAGTAAGCGTCTACAGCGACTTGCCAGCGAGGCCACCAGTTTTTCAATTGCGCTATGATATTACTCCCAGCCAAAACCTGTCGTGGTTCAGGATGGATTTTGATTAAAGCTGGCGTTGCTACCAACTTAAAGTGTTCTGCTAAGTAAGGTTGTTGTCCAACATCGATAGTTTGAACTTCAAAAGTATACTCAGCCTGCAATTCTTTTAAGTAAGCACGTATTCGCTGCACTTGTTGGCGGGACTTAGGTCGTCCATCGACAAAAAGTAACAGTTGGAGTGGAGCTTCAGAATAAATAGGCTGATCCTGGGAAACTTGCATGTAATCGTGTTTCAGCACTGGTAACAACCCGGTGACGCTTTACAGAAAGTAAAATGGACTAACGGTTGTCGATGGTCGTTGTTTTGGTCTTCAATTTAATATCTATTTTAGATTTTCATACTGCTCTTAGTTCTGCATTTTTGACACTAAATATATCTTTTTCAGCCTTTTGCCCATTTTTGACTAACTTCATCTCCAAGAAACACCCAAGCCCCTTGAATATAAGCCTTAGTTTGCCCTGAATGAAAAATTGTCGCTAGAGTTAGCAGGTGAAAGGTTTAATACTATGTCAAATCGGCTAGTAAAGCAGTATGTCAAATTGACTACTCGCTTTCAACAAGCGATGCCTACGGCGGGCAAAGCTTACGCCCAACTAAACGCAGATGCTAATTGTATCTAATCTATCAGTAAGCTGTTAACTGTTTAGACCAAGTTTGTGGAGAGAGGGTTTTTTCAACGCCAGTGCATCCAATGAAGTGTCTTGTTTGCCTCAACCCAATCATTATTAGGATTAGGAAAACAGCTATAGCTAACAACTATGTACTGCCTTATAACTTACGAAGCGTACTCTGTGTCCAGCCTTCCTAAAAGAAGACCTGCCTATCTCAGGAGAATAGGGGATGGGTTGCCCTAAGACAACCTTTTGGATAACATCAGGGCGATAAACTACGCACTTTTAGAGTCAGTACTTACTGCTTTCGAGGCTGCCAAGAAACTCTTGGCTACAGCACAAGTAACATTTTCCCCAGAAAATCTATTTATAGAAATTAGGGAAACTGCTGCGACACTTGACTGTTTTGTTTATGACCCCAGTTGCCAAGAATAACGAACTTACGCTAAGTCCCTGGAATTGCTGAACACTGGCATTTTCCGGCTATTGCCTTATTCAGCTTACCATCGTCAGATGAATAATTTCCAGAATCGATTGTAAGCCAGTGTTAGCGAACTTTAATTGATTTCCCTCTTTGGGTGAGGCTAAGGGGGCTTTATTCCTAGTTTATCATCTTTAGGTGTTTAGCGTAGGCTTTGCCCGCCGTAGGCATCGCATTAAGTTCGTGCATCTGGAAACAGATTAAAGCTTTTGGTAGCTAAAATGTTCTTTAGCGAGTTCCCAATCAGTTATCTGCTCTGGTAATTGAATATTTCGATAAATATCTAAAAAATGGATTCTCAATCTAGTAGTCTTGCCATATTAATTTTGAGCAGCACTAAACTGCTGGCTACAAGCTCCCTTAACCTGTTCTAATCCCTGTGAGCTTAGAGTCTCAAAATTATAAAACTCTTGTATAGCAAGTATTTCAGATTTATTTCTGTTTTTTTCCAAAAAATGTTAGTTTGTCAGAATTTTTGGGAACTCTATAAATAAGCATGGGAATTATAAAAACCTAATGGCTGTAAAACGAAGACAATACGGTAGCTTTTGCTACCGTTTACTCATTTTTAGAGATATTAATAAAGACATTTACTAAGACAACGTGCTGAGTCGGTAGTGTCATTTGGTGATACTGAGAGGCAGGGAGCAGAAGAAGCCGGGGAGCAGGGGGCAAGGGATAGGAGCAGGATAACTTTCCCCTCTGCCTCTTTTGCCCAATGCCCAATTAATGAACAGTCTGCGCTAGGGTAGGAATTGAAACTCATTTGTGATTTCCTGTGCTTCCCTGTAAACGTCCAGCTGTATTTCTAATTTGGGCTGTTCTACTGACTTCCTTAACAGCCTGTGCTAACAGTCCAGTCGCCAAAAACCTTGAAGAATCTTTGGCGGCAGATCCGAAGCTGCAAAGCAATCCAGTTGTCTTTGGAGAATCTCAGAGTAAGCAACCACAAGCACAGCCAAACGATTCAACAGTTCAGTTACCAGCTGATTTTCCCAAAGATATCCCCCTATATGCCAATGCCAAACTAGAGGAAGTTATACCTGCTAGTGGTTCAGAAAATAAAACCTCAACTCGTTGGTTGAGTTCTGACCCTAGCAACTTTATCGCTAGTTTTTATGGCAACCAGTTTAAAACAAATAACTGGCAGATTTTGCAACAACCAACAGATGATGCGGGAGGTACTTTTGAGGTACGTCGTAACGATTTACTGTTGAAGATTTCCATTCAGCCTAAATCAGTTACTAACGCTACACCCAATCAACCCCAAACCGCCACTGAATTACTGATTGATTACGTACCGAATAGTATTGCTACGGCACAAGCTACCCCAAATAAAAATTCTAACGAAACTACTAACGTCGCTCCTCAACCAGGAAATCCACAGTTCATTGGCCCAGTACCACCTGCAAACTTGGCAGCACAGCCACAAAGTACGGCTAATAACCAAACAACTCCTACAGCCACAACTGAATCTCAAGAATTCAGCGATCTGAATAAAGTACCACAAGAATGGCGGCAACACATCCAAGACTTAGCCGCATTAGGTGTTTTATCCCTAGAACCAAAGGCAACTAAGAGTAATTCTACTACCACAAATAACCAGTTTGAACCCGGTAAAATTGTTACACATCGGGAATATGCTCGTTGGCTAATTGCTGCTAACAATGCTATGTATGCCAGCAATCCAGCTAAACAAATTCGCTTGGCATCAGAAAGCACTCAACCAGTTTTTAGTGATGTTACCGCAAAAGACCCTGATTTTCCAGCAATTCAGGGATTAGCCGAAGCTGGGCTAATTCCTAGTCCTTTGTCTGGAGATTCCACAGCCGTTTTGTTTCGTCCTGATGCACCTCTAACGCGGGAACAATTACTCTTGTGGAAATTACCCCTAGATACTCGTCAAGCTTTACCCTCTGCTAACTTAGATGCGGTAAAACAAACCTGGGGTTTCCAAGACGGAGCGCGAATTGACCCCAAGGCTTTAAGAGCAGTGCTGGCTGATTACCAAAATGGCGAGCAATCGAATATTCGGCGGGTGTTTGGCTATACGACTCTGTTTCAGCCCAAAAAACCAGTAACTCGTGCTGAAGCTGCTATGACTTTGTGGTATTTCGGCAGTCAGAGTGAAGGTGTGTCGGCAACTGAAGCTTTGAAGTTAAAACGAAGTTAAAGCGATGTCTATGAAGGGTTACGCCATTCTGTTGCGGTTATATCCGTAGCAGAAAAGTGGACAATGCCCAAGCTTTAGCATGGAAAATTTGCGATTTCTTTGTAATACACTGATTTTTTATCAAGAAAATGTAAATCTAAGTGTTTTCAGCGTTTTTACCTGTATTTGATGAATTTTTGAGGCATAGTTAGGTAAAACAACCTAAATTAACTCAATATACGTACTTAGTTTGAATTAACTCAAAAAACAAATTGCCAGCGATCGCCTTTTCATTACTTTAAAACAAACTAAAAAATACCACAGGTAAAACAAATATGAAAAAACAAGCTGTAGCCGCAGGATTTGTTCTCCTATCTTTCATGTTACCGCTCAAGGCGAGTGCAGCGAGTTTTAGCAAATTTTACGTATTTGGCGACAGCCTTTCTGATACTGGCAATGTCTTCGGTGCTACTGGTGGTTTAGTCGCTCCGACAACAGCTATTCCCCAAGATCCACCATACTTTCAAGGACGTTTTTCTAATGATCAGGTGTGGGTAGACTACCTTGGAGATCAGCTAGGATTAACACCCTCTCCATACATTACTTTAAATCCTAGTATTCCTAACCAAGGGATTAACTTTGCTGTGGGCGGTGCTAGTTCTGGTCAAGGTAATGCTGTTGTTCCTAATGCACCGTTACCAGGAGTACTGGAGCAAGTCGGCTTGTTGACGCAACAAGCCAATCAGAAGCTTGATCCAAATGCCCTCTATGCTGTGTGGGGAGGCGCAAATGATTATGTGTTTGGTCAAGCGACTAATACGACTCAAACAGTTCAGAATTTATCAAATGCAGTAGGGTTACTTACCTCATCTGGCGCAAAAAATATTTTAGTCTTTAACTTGCCTGATTTGGGTAAGATTCCATTGGCGTTTGCGACAGGTTCATCTAGCAACTTGACTGCTTTGACAAATGAGCATAACCAGGAATTAGCAGAGGAACTAGGCAAATTTAGCAATAACTCTGATCTGAATCTAATCTCTGTCGATGTGTTTTCCCTATTTAATCAAATACAAGCAAATCCAGTGAAATTTGGGTTTCAAGATGTGACTACCCCTTGCGTAGTTGGGAATTTCCAGACGATCATCAGTGTATGCTCCCAACCAAACGATTATTTATTCTTTGACTCCGTGCATCCAACAACAGGGGTTCATAAGTTAGTTGCAGATACAGCACTGGCGGCGATTGAGGCTAAGTCTGTTCCTGAACCTGCGATAAATTTGGGAATTTTAGCCCTTGGTGCTTTTGGTGCAGTAGGAGTGCTGAAGCGTCAACAAAAAAGATTAGCGCTTGGATCAACAGGTCGGGTTGTTGATGCACAATTGTCTCATACAACAGTTGAAAACTAAACTAACTGTATTGATGTGGGATTACGATCGCTTATTTGAAATTATTGAAGAATTAGTTATGCACCACTCTCCTAGTGGTGCAGAAGCTGAGATTAACCAATTGTTGATGCAACGATTTTCAGCGCTGGGTGTAGAAGTGTGGTGCGATCGCGCCGATAATATTATTGCCAAGATTTCGGGGAAAAATCCAGACCGAGCGATCGCAATCACCGCACATAAAGACGAAATTGGCGCAATTGTCAAGAGTCTCGGTGATGAAGGTCGTGTGGAAGTCCGTAAACTCGGTGGTTCTTTCCCGTGGGTTTACGGCGAAGGGGTTGTTGATTTATTGGGAGATCAGGAAACCATTAGCGGTATTCTCAGCTTTGGTTCCCGCCACGTTTCCCATGAATCTCCCCAAAAAGTCCAGCAGGAAGATACTACTGTTAAGTGGGAAAATGCCTGGATTGAAACGAAATGCACTGCGGTTGAATTAGAAGCAGCTGGCATTCGACCTGGAACTAAAATGGTAATCGGCAAGCATCGCAAGCATCCAATTAGGTTAAAGGATCATATTGCCAGTTACACCTTGGATAACAAAGCCTCTGTTGCGATTTTGCTAGCTTTAGCTGAAAACCTGAAACAGCCAGTTGTTGATGTTTATTTGGTAGCTTCAGCCAAAGAAGAAGTAGGAGCAATTGGAGCGCTATTTTTCACCCAAAATCAGCGTTTGGATGCGTTAATTGCTTTAGAAATTTGTCCATTATCTGAGGAATATCCTGTTAAAGATGGGGAAAGTCCTGTACTTTTATCTCAAGATGCTTATGGGATATATGACGAAGGGCTAAATGGACAACTACGCCAATGTGCCAAACAGTTGGATATGCCTGTGCAATTTACAATTCTGAGCGGGTTTGGTAGTGATGCTTCCATTGCCATGAAATTTGGTCATGTTGGGCGTGCTGCGTGTTTAGCATTTCCTACCCAAAACACACATGGCTATGAAATTGCTCATTTAGGAGCGATCGCTAACTGTATCGATTTGTTAAAATCTTTTTGTGAAACCGAGTTCGAGTAAAGGTTTAAAACTAATTTACTCGGTAAAATTAGAGTGCGTAGTTTGCCGCCGTAAGCATAGTTTTTACACCCCTTTGGCTAGAAGCTTAATTTATGTCAAACTTTAATATTGAGGAACATTTTACCCAAAGCCGATGATGGGATTTGAACCCACGGCCTGCTGATTACGAATCAGCTGCTCTACCACTGAGCCACATCGGCGTACACAATCTAAGAGTATAACACGATTTAATCATGGTAGATCAAAATCTCAAAAATCGCCTGAACCCTGAACAGTATGCCAGCCTCAAAGCAGAAATAGCCGCTCCTTATCGCGGCTTACGACAATTTATCTACATCGCTTTTGGTGCTTCTGGCTCCATTGGCGCATTCGTGTTTTTTTTCCAAGTGCTTGCCGGACGGGATGTTGAGAGTGCTTTGCCTAGTTTAGCTCTCCAAGTAGGAATAGTTGCCCTAATGATCTTCCTTTGGCGTTGGGAACAGCGTCGGCAACAACGTCCCCAATCAGGCAAAAGTCCTAATTCTTGAAGAGAAAAATTTTAGCTGATGACTTTTTTACTGCTTTATTTATATATATCTTTATATTGATTAATGCTTTTATAAAGATTAAAATATAAACAGAGAAAAAATAAAAAAATTATTAGGAAATCCCAAAAAGTAAAAATTTCTGAGAAACTAGAAATCGTTGAAACGGGGTCAGCCATATATAAAGACCCTGACCATAAAACAAATCACATTCAAATGGGGTCAGTTATATTTAAAGACCCCAAGTTTTATGTTTAAAAAACCCCAAAATTAATAAAAACTCGCAATATTGGAAGCGCCAGACTAATAATTTGTTAGTCTTGGCGCTTTCAATTTGCTAACTAGGCATTTACTGGGCTGTTACCAAATAGGATGAAGGAATTGGTTGGGCACGTCCAGCACTGACAAGTGCCTGGTAAACAAAGGCAGCAACCTCGGCTCTAGTCGCTTGACGATTAGGATTGAGTTGCTTCGCTGTGGGATAGTTGATTACTAGCTGCTGTGCAGTTGCAGCCGCAACAGGAGCGATCGCATAATTAGGAATCTGGGCAGCATCAGTATAAAAAGAAAGGACGTTCTGATTATTCGTAGTTAAGCCCAAACCATTAGCTAAAGAGACTAGCGCCTGCACTCTGGGAATTTGCTGCTGTGGTTTAAAAGTGCCATCAGGATAACCAGAAACAAATTGACTCTGGTAAGCAGATTGAATTGCAGCGTATGCCCAGAAATTTGTTGCTACATCTTTAAACTTAATACCTGCGCGTTTGGCTGGTGGTGTTAAAGCTTTAGTGACAATAGTGGCAAATTGAGCGCGGGTTACAGGTTCATTGGGTTTAAAGCTGCCATCAGGAAAGCCAGCAATAATATTTTGAGAAGCTAAAGCTTCGATGTAGGTTTTTGCCCAGTAATTTGCTGGCACATCCTTAAAGGCAACAGGCCCACCAGGCGGTACATCAACAGCTGCGGCAACAAAATCTACTGAGCCAAAAATCTTTTTCTGATCGATATCGTTGCCAACAGCGACAATTTTACTGGTTTTAGTGGCGTTGTTCACATCATAACGAGTGTTATTGCGGATAAGATTACCACCAGGATTTTCGTTCGTGCCAAGGTCAGGTAAAGCACTAACAGTTGCGACTACACCATCCCGCTTATTGTTCTGAATGACATTCTTACGCAATACGGGCTTGGCTGACTCGGAGATAAAAAGACCATCTTGGTTTTCGACGATTTGGTTTTCCACAATTAGGGGTGTGGAAGTACCACCGATCGCTAGACCAAAACCAGTATCCTGAAATAAGTTACCCCGAATTTCTCCTTGAGCAGCTTTAGCAATTGAAATCCCATTGCCTTTGTTTTGGACAAAGATGTTACTTTCAATTTTAGGATTGCCTGTACCCGTGACAAAAACACCCTCTCTAACACTGTTAGTAAAAGTACTGTTTTTGATAGTGGGATTAGTTGATTCCACCCACACAGCCGTACCCCGGCTATTTGGGTTGGTAACGCTGACACCAGTAATAGTGGTATCTTGTTCGGCAAGGATGGTAATGTCTTGTCTAGCAAAGGTACGACTAGTGTAGAAACCTCCACCTGTAATTAATATTGCCTGACCTTTACTAGCTTCATCACCCCGCAGTGTCACTCCTGGTTTAAGCAACAATGGGAAGGTTTCGCCACTTTCCTGGTTATAGTTCCCAGGTGCTAATTGAATAACTGCACCTGCTTGGGCTTGACTGAGAGCGAAACTGATGCTTTTGTAAGGTGCAGCTGAGGTTGTACCAGCACTAGCACTGTCTACACCAGTTGCGGGATTAACATAAATTGCTGCGGCGGTTGTCGGAACTTGTGCAGTGAGAGTTGGGGCGATCGCTTTTGGGTGAGTCGCACCAGCATTAACCGCACCGGGTAGTAATATTGAACCGCAGTAAACAGCAAGCATTGCCGTTAGTCCGGCTCCCCCGCGTAAAGTATATCTGAGATGACTGCTAGAAAGAAGGCGAAAATTTTTCGCTATGGAAATGTGAAAACCCCGATATTTCATTTTTTCCGTCTGTGATGTGCTGAATTACGGTATGTCGAACAAGGTTGAAACTAGCAGTCTTATAGCTGCTGTCAAACCCATGCAAAACTATACTGGATGATTAGCACTGATTCAGCTAATTTCCTTAGATACATCACAGAACTTATACATTAGTTATATTATTTTATCGAAACAGAATTCAGAAGTCAGGAGCCAGAATTCAGAATGAATTTTGAACGAAAGAGTGGATGAATCCAGGGGTTTAAGACCCCCACTAAATTTGCATATTTAGTGGTCTTTAATCAGTGGCGAGTCTGAATCCCCCACTGATAGCGCAGCGTTCGCGTACTCCTACGGAGAAGCGAGCTACGCGCAGCGTCTCGTAGAGAGGAACGAGCGTCGCGTCTTCATTCTGAATTCTGGCTCCTGACTTCTGAATTCTTCTTCAATTTTTGGTATTTCCTAAAGCCAGATGCCGCAACTAATTCTGCTGGAATATCATCACAGGAAAAGCAAATCTATTGGAAATTGGGAGAAATGCGTTTTAAATTTTTGGGGTTGCGTCGCACCTTGGTTTTACTAGGTAGTACCTGTCTTGTACTTTTGTCTACTCCTGCCTTTGCTGCGGAACGAGTAGTGTTGAACTATGGTATTTTCCGTGAATCACTTTCAGTAGGCGAACTATCCACCTTTGCCCAAACAGGTGAACTTTCACGTTCATTACGAGTTGATTTTGCTTTAGCACGACAAGATCCTAAAGCCATTCGTCAATATTTAACGGAGCCTGTGAAAGTAAACCTGGTATTTTTAGATAGAGTTCTGAACAGCCAGATTGGTAATATTATTTTGGATCAAATTAGTCAAGTTATTTATACACCGTCTCGCAGAGCAGATCGGCAGGCTTTGCGATCTGCTTTGGTACTTTCTGCAAGTCAAGATGGGCAGGTGTCGCTAATCGAAATTATTCAAAATTATCCCACTAATGAAGTGGAAGTTGATGGCAAACGCTTGGAGGGTGCATACCGTCAACTTCGTCGCTTGCAAACAAGCCTACAAGATTTACTCAATTTTTAGTAAGCTAAAGTTTCTAAAGTTTCCCTTAAATACCTTTGTACCTGCTGTTCCAAGCGAATTCCGTGTAATTGAGCATCACGTTCTAGTTGCCAGCGTTGAAAACCGGAACTAGTGGAGATCGCACATTTGAGGCTATACCAAATTTCAGTATCAGCAGAAAATTGGCGATCGCTAGAAGCTGGAATTTGAGCCATAGTTCCTCATTCCTTTATTTTTACTTGCAAGGTAATTGGGCATTGGGTATGGGGCATTGGGCATCGGTATCCCGATTCTTCTCTGCCCCTCTGCTTCCCTACTGCTTATTTTTAGCCTTTTAAAGTAAATAATATTACTTTCAGGGCTGTGATGAATCTGTATTAATCCTAAACAAGGATTGCAATAATCGGGGCACGATTTGATTAACCCGAACCCCTAAAATTGTGAAATCTTGCTTAATCTTTTCTAAAGATAATGGTTCTATGCCAGCGAATTCTGTCTCATTAATCACCAAAACTCGCATTACACTCACAGGTATTTGTAAAAATAGATTGCTGCCTAAAAAGGCTAATCCCGCAAGCACGAGTGCAAGGCTGCGCCATTGTGGAAGGAATTTGGCTGAATCTGCTACTAATGGGGCAAATTGGTAAAGATGCCACAGCACCCAAATCGACAATACTGCTGCCACTAATGCCAGGATACGATTTAACTTTGTATTAATTAAACAGAGAATTTTTCGCTGCCGCTCAGTCAGATTTTCTGGCTTTAGGGCTATTCCTAAAAGAGCGAATATATAAAAAGGGCGACGTAACTGCATCCATAGCAGGGGGAGAATACCAATGGCGGCAACTAAAAATAGCTCCATCCAGACTGGCAAAAACGGCTCGCCTACAGACAAAAATATTAAGCAGAGTACTAAAAAAACAGGCAACGTCGCCAATCCAGCGACGTGAATCCACAAAATAGGTTCAGAGCGAAATGAATGCATAGTAAAAAGTTATGAGTTAAGAGTTAGGAGCTTGGAATTAGCAGTCTTTAACTTCTAACTCCTAATTTATTACTCCTAACTTCTAACCATTTTACCCTTAACACTATCTCGTTAAGGTGAGAGTGCGGCGCTTCGTAACCATCTGATAGGATTCGATGATGTCACCTTCAACCCAATCATTGAATTTATCCATACCGACACCGCATTCATAACCGGCGTTGACTTCACGGGCATCTTCTTTCATCCGTTTTAGGGAATCAAGGACACCTTCGTAAATCACCTTACCGCCGCGTCGTACCCTGACTTTGCAGTTACGAACTAGCTTGCCAGATTGAACGTAGCAACCGGCAACAGCACCGCGACCGACTGGGAAGACGGCACGAACTTCGGTTTGACCCAAGGGTTCTTCCACCAACTCTGGTTCCAAAAGACCTTCCAAGGCATCTTGGATATCTTCTAGGAGTTTGTAGATGACGTTGTATTCCCGGACATCTACACCCGCTTCATCGGCGGCTTGTCTAGCGCCACTAGCGAAGGTAGTATTGAAACCAATGATTACAGCGTTACTGGCAGCTGCTAAGTCGATGTCTGTCTCGGTGATTTCCCCAGCAGTAGCCAAGAGCATCCGAATTTGGACTTCGTTTTGCGGGATTTGCTTGAGCGCTCCCACAATGGCTTCTACGGAACCTTGTACGTCTCCTTTCAAGATCAAGTTGAGTTCTTTCAACTCGCCTTCTTGTGCTTGAGCCGATAAGGTTGTGAGGGTAACACGTCCCTGTAACAGGCGGGATAGGCGTTGTCTGTCGGCGCGATCGCTAGCGAGGGCTCTGGCTTCTTTCTCGTTCTGGAAGACCTCGAACTCGTCGCCTGCTGCTGGCACATCACTTAAACCCAACACCTCGACAGCAAAGGAAGGAGAAGCAATATCCACTCTCTTGCCTCTGTCATCCACCATCGCCCGGACTTTACCGAAGGCCGAGCCAGCTACTAAGATATCTCCCACATGCAGGGTACCATTCTGAATTAGCAGGGTAGCAACTGCTCCCTTGGCTTTATCCAGATGTGCTTCAATGACAGTTCCTTTGGCAGTACGATCTGGGTTGGCAGATAGTTCTCCAACTTCTGCTACCAAGAGAATCATTTCTAAGAGCGTATCCAGATTTTCACCTCTGATGGCGCTCACGGGAACCATGATTGTCTCACCACCCCAATCTTCTGCCGTCAGACCATACTGGGTTAGTTCTTGTTTCACCCGCTCTGGCTGTGCCCCTTCTTTATCAATTTTGTTGATTGCAACAACAATTGGCACTCCCGCAGCTTGAGCGTGACTAATGGCTTCAATGGTTTGGGGACGGACACCATCATCAGCAGCCACTACTAATACGGCAATGTCTGTTACCCTAGCTCCTCTAGCCCGCATAGCTGTAAAGGCTTCGTGACCAGGGGTATCCAGGAAGACTATCTGCTGTGGTTTGCCCTCATGTACCACATCCACATGGTACGCACCAATGTGCTGAGTGATACCGCCAGCTTCGCCAGCAGCTACTTTGGTTTTGCGGATTGAGTCGAGCAGGGTTGTTTTACCGTGGTCTACGTGACCCATAATTGTCACGACAGGCGGACGGCGATGAAGATATTCTTGGTCTTCTGCGCCGACCATTTCCGTAATTTTCCGAGCTTCTGCTTCTCGCTCGACGGTTTCGACTTCTATTTCTAGTTCTTTTCCTACCAGGGTAATTGTGGGAATATCCAGATTTTGGGTGATACTCACCGCCATGCCTTTGAGGAAGAGGATTTTAACAATCTCTGTATCGGGAACGGCTAAAACGTCGGACAGTTCTTGTACAGTTAACGGCCCTGTGATCGTTACCTTTTCGGGACGATCGCGCTTGGTATCAGCTTCTTGTTGGTGGCGACGGTTATTGTGATGGTCACGGCTAGAACCAGACTTAGAACCAGGTTTTCTACTTCCTCTAGCAGTTGGAGCGCTAGCAAGGCTTGCACCCGGCATCTGTACAGGTCGAGTCGCTTTTGGTTTGGGAGGACGAGCGATGGAAAGGCTGACTTGGACGATTGCTGGTGAGTCGATATCGTCATCATCCAACAAATCTTCTTCAAATTCATCATCCAATATCGGCTTGATCCGCTTGCCTTTAACGCCAGCTTTAGCCTTCTCTTTAACTTCGTCGATTATTTCCTCTTCTACCCACTTTTTGCCGCCTTTGGTCGGGCGAGGCGGACTTGGGCGTTTCAAATCGAGGAGATCGGGTGTAACTGGCTCATCACCCAGTCCTTGAGATTTACCCGCTATTCCTGACATTTGTCTGGGTGGAGTAGCGATCGGCATTGCGGCTGCTACTGATTCACCAGGACGCGCTGGTCTGGGTCTTTGCCCCTCTCCTAGTTGTGATGGTGCAGATGGTCGATTGCCTCTCTGCTCTGGTCTGGTGGGTGCAGGGGTAGGCCTGGCCTGTCTTTGTGGCGCAGATTGTGGAAACTGGTCAGTTGGCAGTTTAGCAACTCTGGGTTTAATTTGCTCGCGATCGCCTTCAACGGGACGTAGCCGTTGGTCACGTTTGAGAATCGGTTTATCTGCTTGAGATACCGGCTCATCTGACACTTGGGCTACTTCTGCTTGGGCTACTTCTGCCGCCGGTCTTGCTGGAGGGGCAACTAATTGCGGTTTGATCGGTTTTTCCGATTTCGGTCTTGGTGGAACTACTTTTTCCGGTTTTTGGGATGCTACTTTTTCCGGTGCCTGACTTGGATTAGGTGTTTGTTCCAAGTCGGTGACAGGAGGTTGCTCTTGAGTCTCAGATTGAGTCCGGGGCACAGGTCGAGTTGGTGCTGCCGGCTTCATGGGTGAGGCTGGTGTAGCAAAAGGCCGTGGAGGTGAGGGAGGATTAGCTTCAGACAAGGCAGCTTGGGTATTGTTGGCAACTGACGCCTCTGGGGCGTTGGAGGTAGTATTTCTCAATATTTTGGGTTTGCGTATTTCCAAAATTTGCTGTTTGTGGGGTGCAGCAGGTCGGTTACGTCCGCCGTTTGGTGGTGAATTTGGCTTATGGCTGGTTGTACCTAGTTCCTTTTTGGCTGAAACATTGGTAGCTGCGAGCTTTTCCGCAGCCGTGCGGATGTTTTCTGCCTCGGATTCTGAAATCGTGCTGCTATGACTTTTGACCGCGATACTGAGCTGGTCGCAAATTGCTAGTAGCTCTTTGTTATCCAAATTCAATTCCTTTGATAATTCATAGATTCTAACTTTGCCGTTGGTCATCCACTCTTCCCCTTTAATTTACAGTTTTAGCGGATGGTTGCCTGGTTTTCGACATCTCCATCCTTGGATTACTGTTTTTAGACCGCCGTTTAGTTTTTGCCGGTGCCTCCAATCAGGAAAGAGAGATGTTTCGGTTTAATAATGGCATCCCCACCAGGAATGATGGTTGAGGGATACCCATAAAAATTTTTTAAAAAGATTTTTATAGGAATCCTTGACGCCGAACTGCGCCTGAGCGCTACCAGGTTGCCATTTTGTAGTTTCTTGTTTTGTTGATTCTGAATCTTCCACAACACAATCGATTACATCTTGTTCTGGGAATGTTTCCTCGCCTCTCTTAAATTATTTGGAGAGTCGAATGCTTTTTACACCCATTTACTATTTTGGCACTAACCTTAACGATCAACAGAGGGTGTGATGAAAGCACGACTTCGGCTTTGGCACAATTTCTCTGGTGATGATGTCACAAAGTTGTTCCAATTAAATTTGGTTTTGGGTATTGCTGCTGGCTAGACGTTGCGACAAGCTTTGATACAGTGTTTCTGGCACTGATGCATGTAGCGATCGCCCTAGTCGATTTTTTTTTTGAGCCGCTTGTAAGCAACTCGTTTGCGGACAAATATAGGCAGAACGCCCCATGCCCTGATCTAATTGTACCTTTCCCGATGGAAAGACGCGGACAATCCGCCAAAACTCATCTTTTGAGCCTACTTTCCGGCAACTAATACAGCGCCGATAATTTGGTTTCATCAGTTTTCTGCGATCTCAGTCCAGCATTCTGGGTGTAAAAATGAGTTTTTTATTACTATTTTTTACTTATACCAAGGTGTCTTTCAGGAAATAATCCTTACGACTCGGACTACAATCAACATTATCAAAACTTTACAAGATTAATCAATTATTCGTCATCGTTATTGTCAAAACTATCCTCCTCTTCTAATTCGTCCTGATTTTCATCTTCTAATTCTTCGTCGAATTCAAGGTCATCTTCCTCTGTCTGATATTTTGCTCTGACAGCGGTAAATTTCTCATCTTCTCCGGCATAGTCGTATTTAGCTTTGTCTTTGATGTCTATTTTCCAACCAGTCAGGCGGGCTGCCAAACGGACGTTTTGTCCTTCTTTCCCAATAGCTAAACTTAGTTGGTCTTCAGCCACAAGTACGTGAGTTTGCCGGGATTCTGGGTCCATGAGGCGTACTTCATCCACCCGTGCTGGACTTAAAGCATTAGCGATGTATGTTGCTGGGTCTGGCGACCAGCGAATTACATCTATTTTTTCACCGCGTAATTCGTTGACTACCACTTGAATTCGCGATCCCCTGGCTCCGATACAAGCACCAACTGGGTCTACATCGCGATCTAGGGTATCTACTGCTATTTTAGTCCGGGGACCGACATAACGGGAGGGGGGGTTTGCCTCCCTTGCTACGGCAACAATCCGTACCACTTCATCTTCGATTTCTGGGACTTCGTTGGCAAACAGATAAACCACTAAACCGGCATCAGCACGAGACACCAGCAACTGTGGCCCTCGTTGCTGACCTTGAGAGACTTTTTTCAGATATACCTTGAAGGTGGCATTTGCCCGATAATTATCGTTAGGCAACTGTTCCCGCTTCGGTAACTCGGCTTCTACTTCTGGCTGACCAAATCCACTGCTGACTGCCAAAACCACAGATTGCCGCTCAAACCGTAGGACTCTTGCTTGCAAAACAGTTCCTTCTAAATCTTGGAACTCTTCTTGCACCATCTGGCGCTGTTGATCCCGTAATTTTTGCGCCAATACTTGCTTGGTTTGCATTGCCGCCATCCGACCAAATTCTCCTTGGTCGGGAGTCACATCTAGTACAACAGAGTCCCCTAACTGTGCTTCGGGAGCTACTTGTTGAACTTCGTCTAAAGAAATCTGATGGTCTGTGTTATTTACTTCTTCAACGATGGTTTTGGTGGAAAGAACGCGAAATCCTTCTCCGTCAATATCGAGTTCTACTTCAAAATTTTCAAAATAATCTTCGTCAAACTGTTTTCGCTCTAAATTTTGGGCGCGACGATAACGTTCGTAGCCTTTGAGTAGTGCTTCTCTAATAGCTGATTGAACTGCAAGACGGGGTAAATTCCGCTCACGACTTATACTTTCAATTAATTCTTTTAATCCAGGTAAAGTAACCATTGACATAAGCAATCTCCTTTAAAAAGCAGGGAGTGGGGGCTGAAAACTACGCATTAAATAGAACCAGGGATTAGAGAATAGCTTTACACTAGCCCCTAATCTCTAGCCCTTAGTCCCGAAACTCTAGGCCCGAAACTCTAGCCTTGAGCGAATGGCACTCTAGCCTGTAATTCCTAAGCCCTAGCCCTTTGTTTATCGGCGCTCGTCTAGCTGCACCTTAGTAATTAGGGAGCGGGGAATTTCGACTACACGACCCTTTTGGTTTAAGTAAAGTGTTGTCTCATCCCGGCGAATCAACTGACCAATCCACTCTTGTTGTCCGTCGTAGGGAAGCGTTGTGGAAATAATGACAGGAAATCCTTTAAAGGAAATAAACTCCCTGTCTGTTACCAGTTGCCGCGAAATACCAGGACTAGACACTTCCAAGACGTATGTATCTGGAACGATTTCCGCAGCATCTAAGGAGGCTTCTAAAGCACGGCTCATCCTCTCACAATCATTCAATCCGGTGTCTTGCTGAGGATTGCGAATGTCTACCCGCAACACTGGTGGACTTTGGTGAGTGTGAAAGACCACGCCAACCACTTCCAATCCCAGTTCTTCTGCTACTGGTGTCGCCAAATCAATAATTTGTGGAACTAAAGGATGAGCCATGAGAGAATTCAATAAAAAAAGTGGGCACTGACCCACTTCCTGCGATAGGTATATCTTCCAAGAAGTCTTGTGACGAATCAATGATGATTCGCCCTCATTCGAGTTTAGCGCATTTAATGGATAGTCGAGTATTGGGGATGGGGCATTGGGAATAGGGAATTAGGAATTGGTTTTTTCTCCTTGCCCCCCTGCCCCCTAGCCCGGATTTCTCACGCATAGTGTAGGCAGAGGGAGAAGAGGAGTGTGGGGAGTGTGGGGAGTGTGGGGGGGTAAGACTTCTTCCCCATCCTCCCACACCTCCCACACCTCCCACACCCCTTGGATTTCTCACAAGTGAGAAATCCAGGCTAGCTTCTCTACCCTTCGCGTATTTTTGGGAGAGTGGTGCTTTTCTCGACGACTGTAGGAACTGATGCTTGTGTGCGTAGCTGCCTGGTTTGCTCGATAATTTGGTCTATGTCTTCTTGGGATAAACGCTGGACGTAGTTGATTTTGATTTCCTCTAAGAAGTCAAAAAGTAAACTCTGAATTTCGGAAAGTACGTGTTTTTCCTTCATTTCAGATCCCAAAGCTTCGCTAAACCTTTCTACGAGTTGACTGGTGAGTTTTGCGCCAACAGGGTCTTCAACAGCGCTAACCAAAGTTTTGTAAAGATTAGTTGTGATTTGCGTTGCCAATTGTTCGCTTAACTGGGTTTGAGCTTTTCCCACGCCAGGGAGATTCTGGAGGTTGCGGTAGACGGGGACTTGATGGAAGACGGTTTCGATATTGTGGCGCAAAATGGCAACGATCGCAGGTTGAATATCAGGTAACACTTGGTAAACAATTGTTTTTACCAAAAGACCTGCGATCGCTTCCACTTCATTCACATTATTAATATCTATGTAGGGACGTAAATTTTCTTGTTGTGAGAGCCAATGCGTTAACTCACCCCGTTGAATTGAACCCTGAACCTGGTTAATTACCCTTACTACTACTACTTCTGTGAGTTCTTCAGCAAAATTGGCGACAACCCCCTGATGAATTTGCTTTCGCACTGGCTGGAGATCCAATAAATGCGCTTGATCGAGGCGGACTAATACAGGTAAGATTCGCAGCCAACGCCAAAATGGTAGGAGTAAAAATACGTCGTACCAACGCCACAATAGTGCTTCAAACCAGCTTAAACCAAGATGTCGGCGTTTGATTGAGAAGGTACGCCCCAGCAATTCTACGCCAAATAAAATCACGAAGGGTAAGTCAATAATCCAAAAATTATCCACAAATTCACCACTTTCACCGATTTGGCGGTAGTAGTTAGTGGCAATTAAAGGGCGGATGCTCTCGTTAAAAAAATTAATTTCTTTAATCCAGCCATTTTGCGAGAGGTAAGGCTGACTCCAAAAAGTGGCAAAGGACTGTTTTGCAGATTCGTTACCGATGTGCGATCGCATCCGCTTTTTGATTTTTTCCAAAGTCCCACTTTTATTAACTCCAGCAAAGGGGTTACTGTCAATCATCTCGTTGCTAAGACGCTTTATTTGCTCTAGTCTGCTTTTTACCTCAGAAGACTCTAATCCTGTTTGGCTGACTTGTTCTTCTAATGCGTCTACTGTTTCTAGATAAATTTTTGTGTCTCGGTGGGATTCAATACCTTTTATTGGGTCATAAATCTGAATAACTTGGGGAAGTTTCCGTAAGTAAAAATCTCGCCAAGGTACGTAACTTAAATTAAACAAAACTAAACCTAAATTTACAGTGGCAGTAATTGCCATAAATCTTTCAAACCAAAGATTCGTCTGTTTAGAAGATTTTATATCTTTCTTTTTGTGTTGCATATTATACATTTTTGGGATATTTGAAATATCATCTCTTTCATTTATTAATTTTCGTTTCTTTCCAACCAAATACAGCAATTTGCAGTTGAGTAGACCTCAGTATAAATGTATATATATGTATTTATGCCAACTTAAGGTTAAAAAATGCTTAGAGACAAAGGGCTTAAGTTGACACCAATCCACATAAATGAATCAATATCGCAATTGAGTGTTCAAAGCGTGTATTCGCTTCAAATGATAACCTCTGCATCTCTGCCAATACAAGATACGTCTTTTGATGGATGACATGAATTACTTTTTATACACCTCGTTAACTTTGGCAAAAATTATTCATAAATTATTCAAAAATCATTAAAAAATCGCGAAAAAAGTTATTAAACAAACTTAAAATGCAGCTGTTAACATTTATAATCCTGCTGATTTAATCCAAAGGAGTTTTAAATATGTGGTGTGGTTTTGGAAAATCAAGCGCGACTTTTGCTGTTACTTGCCTGATAAGCGCTAGTGTGGTAATTGCAGACACAGGTTTCGCAGCACCTCAACGTAGCTATACGCCCCAGCAATTCCGTTCTGTGTTGCGAGGTCTAGGCTATAACGTCAAGGTAACAAATGGTCCTTTGACAGATGAGGAAACCAAAAAGGCAATTCGTGAATTTCAGACAGGTTATAAGCTAAAACCAGTTGATGGGATAGCAGGGCCAAAAACCCAAGATTTTGCTGCTAACATTGTTCAAATTCTGCACACAAATTTGAATGCAGTAGTCAAGCCTAATCCTCCCCTACCGCGCGATCATTTTTACGGTTCCCGCACGGAAGAAGTGGTGAAGGAGTATCAAAAGAAACATCAGTTGCAAGAAACTGGAATTGCTAATTTAGCACTCCGCCAAAAGCTGAATGAAGAAGCAAAGACAGTCTTGAGTCAGCCAACAGCTAAACCAACAACGAAACCAACGGCTAAACCAACAGCTACGCCAACGGCTAAACCAACAGCTACGCCAACGGCTACACCCACAGCTACGCCAACAGCTACACCAACGGCTACACCAACAGCTACGCCAACGGCTACACCAACAGCTACACCAACAGCTACGCCAACATCTACACCCTAGTCTCCACAAAAACCCCTACCCAAAGACCCTCAAGTCATCTGATTTGGTTCTTCTAAGGGTCTACCCTTGGGTATAGGTAGAATTGGACGGCCGTCATTGTAAGGCATAGGAATGTACTGCACGCTGGGTCGCCCTCCTTGCGCCTGTGGGTACAAGTCCATAAGATCATAAATAGAATGGGGCAGTCCGACAGTTACGGGCAGCCCCATTTCTGTTGCTTCTTCAATAGTTATGGGATAATCGTGGGTGACGCGCCCGGTTGTCAAGGCTTCGATAATCGATTCGATATTTTCTGGTAGAACTTTTTGTTTGGGTATACTGTCTTTAAGCAAAGTTCTTACAAACCTCTGTACCTGCCCAATTGCTTTGCGTGAGAGGTCGGCCATAATTAAAGTTTGATCGTCAATCTCACTGATGGGTTTATCTTCAATTACTTTTAGGATACTTGCTGCGGGGTAATTACCCAATTGGGGATCAACTGGTCCCAAGACAGCGTTAGCATCCATAATAATTTCATCAGAGGCCAGGGCAAGCATTGTACCGCCACTCATCGCGTAGTGCGGGACAAAGACTGTGACTTTTGCCTGGTGGCGAATTAATGCTCTGGCGATTTGTTCTGTTGCCAAAACCAAACCGCCAGGAGTGTGCAAAATTAAGTCAATTGGCACATCTGGGGGTGTGAGGCGAATAGCTCGTAAGATTTGTTCTGAGTCTTCGATAGTAATGTAGCGAGATATAGGAATTCCCAGAAAGCTAATAGACTCTTGGCGGTGAATCAACAAAATCACCCGACTTTTGCGTTCTTGTTGAAATTCTTGTAAAGCACGCAAGCGGCGATATTCTATTTGACGTTTTTGCCAAAGGGGTTGTAAGGAAGTTAGAAGCAGGAAAATCCAAAATAAATCACCAATACCAAAGCCCATAAATATTAATTCTTGTTCAAAAATAACGGTTGTCGTCATTATTGTGACAATTTTTGGGCGATCGCAGTTCTATCGTAAGACTAGAAGATGTAGAGGGAAATAAGGTAGATTTTGCTCTCCGTTCCCTACTTCTTCATCTCCCCCGTCGCCAAATCTTGATAGTATCGTCATCACTACCGCTCACTAGGGTTTGTCCATCAGGACTGAAAGCGACACATCGAACATAGCTGGAATGTCCTGTAAGTGTGCTAATTTCTCTACCACTGTGTAAATGCCACAGTTTGATAGTATTGTCCCAACTGCCACTAGCGAGAAATTGCCTATCCTGGCTAAAGGCAACTGACCAAACTGAATCAGAATGACCACTGAGAGTGCGAATTTCTCTGCCTGTGTTGACATGCCACAATTTAATTGTGTTGTCACCACTGCCACTAGCAATCATTTCTGCATCGTGGCTGAAGGCGATACAGTTGATGAAGAAGGAATGACCTGTAAGTGTGTAGATGTTTCTGCCTGTGTATAGTTGCCACAGTTTGACCGTGTAGTCATTGCTGCCACTAGCCACAAGCTGTCTATCCTGGCTATTCGTCGTTGTCGCTGTTCTCGGAGAATAAGCAATTGACGAAACTGAGTCGGAATGACCTGTGAGAGTTTGAATTTCTATACCAGTGTTTACTTGCCATAGTTTAATTGTGCAGTCAGCACTGCCACTAACAAGAAACTTGCCATCTGGACTAAAGGCAACAGAATTCACCCAGTTAGTATGACCAGTGAGAGTGCGAATTTCTTTTCCGGTGTTTACATCCCACAATTTGATTGTATTATCCCAACTACCGCTAGCCAAGATTCCCCGGTTCAGGTCTGTAACTCCCCCAGATTTGCCAGAATCTCCTTGATAAGAAAAGTTTGAAGAGATTGGGCTAAAGGCGACGGAATTAACCATACTAGAATGACCAGAAGACCAACGACCCATTTGACGCACTAGCTTGCCAGTACTCAGTTGCCAAAGTTTAATAGTATGGTCATTACTGCCACTAGCAATCAATTGCCCATCTGGACTAATAGCGATCGCATGAACCATACTAGAATGACCTCTGAGGGTCTGTACGCATTGCCAGTTTTGCTGGTCTAATACAACAGGTGGAGGTAATTTTACTCTGGGCGTTATCACTAAGGTGGATGTTTCTGGTGCTATCTTTTTCTCGTTTTCAGGGCTCAATAAATCCAACCACTCCTGCACAGATTGGGGACGATAGGTTGACTCCAAATCCATGCCGCACATAATAGCTTGATTTACCCTATCGCTGATGTTGGGATTAAAATATTGTGGTGGTTCTAAATTAATATTGTGCCGTCTATCATCTGCACTTGTCGGTATCACTCCGGTAAGCAAATTATACAGAGTAGCAGCTAAAGCATAGATATCAATGTATTCTCCTCGTGGCGCTTCTGATTCATACTGCTCAGGTGGGGCAAAACCAGGAGTGCGATACACTGTATGTCTTTGAATTACATTAGGAATAAATTCTCTAGCGATGCCAAAGTCTATCAGCACTGCTTCAGATTTATCAATGCGGATCATAATGTTGCGTGGTTTGAGATCCCGATGCAGCAATCCTTTAGAATGGATTAGTGTCAAAGCGTCGCCAATTTGTCTGATGTAGAGCAGCGCTTCTGCTTCTGATAGCACTCCAACCCGTTTTAAATACTGTCCTAAGTCTTCGCCTTCGATGTATTCCATCACCATGCAGGGCAAATTCCCATCATCGAAGATGGTTTCTATTTCTACTATATGGGGATGGTGACACACAGCCAGCCTAACTGCTTCATCACGGAAGTCTTGCCGTAACTTGTTCCGGTGGAGTATCCAGGCGGGGTGGTTCAGGATTTCTTCTTTAAGGGTTTTAATCACTCGCAGTTGATTCCGCTGATTTCTGGCAAGATAAGTAATGCCAATTCCGCCTTCACCTAGTTGGCTTTCGATAATGTAGCGTCCCCCGAATAAAGACTTTCCTGCATTCCACACCATTAGTAATATTTGACAATTGCTGGTATTTATTTTGGCACAGTATCAAAACAGCCAACCCGAATTTTTGGGAATTCCATTTGAATCGCTGTTGTAGATTTTTGGAAGTTAGTTACTTAGAGAACATTTTCATTAACCTCGATAATTACTAATAGTATAAAGTTGTGTATACCCTAATAGCTTTAGCGAAACTTTGCCTTTAGATCAAAGTATGAGAGTTGATTGCTCATGTTAGAGTAAACGATGACTTTCGCTATATTTGTTCATAATAATTTGACTTGTAGGTAATCTGTAATTATGCTAAAGAATCTGAATCTGAAACAAAAATTTACAATTCTGCTACTGGTAATTCTGACATTTGGTTTGAGCTTGAGTGGATTTGCTCTTTCTTCTTTGCTTAGGGAGAATGCTAAACAAGATATTAGCTCTACTGGTCTCATCCTCATTCAAACAATGAGTTCTGTTCGTAAATACACCAGTACTCAAGTGAATCCAGAGCTAGTTGATAAATTGGCTACTGAGTTTTTGCCGCAAACCGTACCTGGATACTCAGCACGGGAGGTATTTGAGATTTTACGGAAAACAACAGAATATCGTGATTTCTTTTATAAAGAAGCAACTCTCAATCCCACAAATCTGCGGGATAAGGCTGACGGTTTTGAGACGGAAATTGTAGAAAGGTTCAGAAATAAATCAGACCTTAAAGAAGTGAGTGGATTTCGCTCAATTCCTAGTGGGGATATCTTTTATATTGCTCGTCCCTTAAAAGTTTCTGAAGAAAGTTGTCTGAAGTGTCATAGCGTACCAGAGGCTGCCCCTCAAAGTATGATTACTCTTTATGGCACAGCTAATGGATTTGGGTGGAAGCTGAATGAGATTGTCGGCGCTCAAATTATATCAGTACCGGCAAAGAATGTAATCAGCAAAGCAAATCAGTCTTCTTTACTAATTATCTTAATTGTATCAACTATATTTATAGCGACTATCCTGTTAGTTAACTTGTTCTTGAATCGACAGGTTGTTGTTCCTCTCAAACGCATGACTCGCATAGCGGAAGAAGTTAGTACAGGACACATGGAAGTTGAATTTGAGCAGATGTCTAATGATGAAATCGGTAATTTAGCTAGAGCCTTTAAACGGATGCAGTTAAGTTTAGAAATGGCAATGAAAAGAATCAAACGCACTCAGGGGGGAACAGGGGATTAAAATAATTAGTAATGAAATGGACGTTTTCTACAAGATGCTGCGCGTACCTTGCTTCTCTGTAAGAGTACGCGCTACGCTAATGCAATTAATTTTTATATAAATAATTGAACTATTTTAACTTATTTCTAAAGTGATATAGGACTCTTATTTGATTTTTTAAAAAATCTAGTATAGCTCAGAGAGGCTTTTTGACTATTGCCTTGCTACCCAAATAATTATGGCTATGCCATGCTGCACGAACAGAAATCAAATTGGATTGCCAGATTAGTCTAAAATATCTATGAAAATAAGCTTTTTTTGAATTCAAAAGCTGCTTGAAAGTTAGGAATTTGGTTGGCTATAAGTTCAACAAATTGATCAGGTGAAATGTAAGGATTCTCATCTAATATTTCTTCTATAATCAGATTTGCCATTGGCCCGATGTGGTAGGCTAATTCTTGTTGACAATGTTTAATAAATCCTGGTTGGAGTGAAGGTTGTTGTTGTTCAATTTGCCCACTTTGTACATTAGCAGGTAAACTAGGTGGACTAAAAATTGTTTCTCCAGGTGGGTTGTATGACTGCGATATTGCCGACATAGCCTGAAATTCAGGATTAAATACCGTAGCAGGCAAATCATCAAGCATGACTGGAGGAGACATTGCTAGTTCTCGTTCTCCAATCCGCTCTAAATCTTTGATAACTTCCCTGGCTGTTTGGTATCGCTTGTTGGGTCTATCTGCCAACATACAATCAAGTACTTGAGCGAACTCATCACTAACGTAAGTATAATAACGCCAGTTCCATTCAAGTGAATACTGATCCATTAGTAAAGATGGATCTCTACCTGTGAGTAGTACAATAGCTGTTACACCCAAGGCATATAGATCACTAGAAGCCGAGCATAAACCTAAACTAATCTGTTCGCGGGGTGCATACCCCACTTTGCCTACAAGGGACATTTTGCCAACAAATGTTACTTGGTGGTTAGAACTTCTCCCCTCGTTCACGTCAGCAATTTGCTTCCCAACACCGAAATCAATCAGCACTGGCAGATCCTTGCCATCAGGTAACATGATGTTATCAGGAGAAATATCTCGATGGATGATATTGTGCTGATGGACATATTCCAAAACAGGCAATAGATTTTTTAGCCACTGGATAACTTCATCTTCAGAAAAATTTCTTCCTTGACGTTGAAGTTCTCCCAACAGCCTAGAATATGTTTTGCCGTCAACATATTCTTGTACTAGGAATAACCGACCATCTCCTTCAAAACAAGCTAAAAACTTGGGGATTTGAGGATGTTGCAATTGATGAAGGATTTTTGCTTCTCTTTTAAATAGGTTGCGATATTGTTCCAGCCCACTTTCCCCTGTGCCAATGGGTGCAAACTCCTTGAGGACACAAGCTTCATTAAACCGCCGAGTGTCAAATGCCAAGTAAGTTCGCCCCAATCCTCCCTGTCCCAGAAGTTTTTGGATAATATAGCGGTTATCAATTAGAGTTCCAGCAGCTATTTCTGGTCTTGTCATAGGCGACTGTGACATCTCATCGCACTCCTCGCGATTTTATTGTTGATAAATTATCTAGTTTGCTGAAAGTCAGAAACTCTAGCAGATAAGGGCTGATAACATCCTTAAAATTGAGGTTAGCACCACTATCAACACAAGGAAATACACTTTTCTACAATCTTTGAACGGTCTTGTGTAACCAAATAGACAATTTTTACAGGGTTAGCTAGATGATACTACTTATACTTACGTATTTTAGCAGATGGGATATAACCAGTGTCTGCGGTAATATCTGCGAATATTCAGGTTATCATCTTTTGGAGTTGTAGCTGAACCACATCTCATTCCTAGCAACTCAATTAGGATTGAGTTTTGGAACAGTAAGGATATAGCGTGACATCATGGTTTTTGAGAAAAAACTAAAGTTGCTATAGACTTCTCCAAATAAAATATTATATGTATTTCAAGTGCTGAATATGCGATCGCTCTCAAAAATTAATCTTTATGGGAGCCAGTATTGTTATTTGATAGCTACTTCGGCATCGACTATCAAAGTTTCCAGTATAGGTGATTCCTCAAAAGCAGAAAATTATCCTCCGTATCAAAAAAGACTCTTGAAGCTACAATAATTTATCTAGTTCATCAGCATTCAGGCCTAGTTGACGCAAACGTTCTGCTAATTGTTCCACTTTTCGTTTACTTTGAGCAGCTTCTTGTTTAACTTCTATAGCTTGTGTTCTGCAATGATAGCTCGTTGAGTTGCAGCAGCTTCCTCTGCGGGCAGGAGAATTAAGTCTCCTGCCAAGGTGAACCACCTTAACCACAACCTTTCAATATCTCGAAATGAACCGAACCTTGCCATAAGCCTAAGCTTAAATTTATCTCTGGCATTAGTAAGCGCCATTTGGTCAAATTCATCGGTTCATAATGACCGCCTACTAACTGAAATGTCTGAAGTTGATTTGTGTAGCGACTAAAAACAATATAGTAGGGAATTTCTGGAAATTCGTATGCTTTCATGTTTTTAATATTTGTCAGTCTTATTTACTATTTTGACGCTGTGATTGCCAAACTAGATGCGTCGCCAAATTTTGATATTTCCGCTAAAGTCTCCCGCAGTTAGCCAATTTCCATCGGGGGTAAAGGCGACGGATTTAACTCCGTCAAAATGAGTCAGGCTGTCAATTTCTTTACCTGTTGCGACTTCCCATAGTTTGATAGTCTTGTCATAACTACCACTAGCTAACATTTGCCCATCACTACTGATGGCGATGGAATCAACCAATTGGGAATGACCAGTTAGGGTGCGAATTTCTCTGCCTGTTGCGACTTCCCATAGTTTGATAGTCTTGTCACTGCTACCACTAGCTAACATTTGCCCATCAGTAGTGATGACGATGGAACAAACCGATTCGGAATGACCAGTTAGGGTGCGAATTTCTCTGCCTGTTGCGACTTCCCATAGTTTGATAGTCTTGTCACTGCTACCACTAGCTAACATTTGCCCATCAGTAGTGATGACGATGGAACAAACCGATTCGGAATGACCCGTTAGGGTGCGAATTTCTCTGCCTGTTGCCAGATTCCACAGTTTGATAGTGTTGTCATAACTACTACTAGCCAACATTTGCCCATCACTACTGATGGCGACGGAATTAACAAAGTTGGAATGACCAGTTAGGGTGCGAATTTCTCTGCCTGTTGCGACTTCCCACATTTTGATAGTGTTGTCCCAACTACCACTAGCCATCATTTGCCCATCACTACTGATGGCGACGGAGTTAACCCAACTGGAATGACCTCTGAGGGTGCGAATTTCTCTGCCTGTTGCGACTTCCCACAGTTTGATAGTGTTGTCCCAACTACCACTAGCCATCATTTGCCCATCACTACTGATGGCGACGGAATTAACCCAACTGGAATGACCTCTGAGGGTGCGAATTTCTCTGCCTGTTGCGACTTCCCACAGTTTGATAGTGTTGTCCCAACTACCACTAGCCAACATTTGCCCATCACTACTGATGGCGACGGAATTAACCGATTGGGAATGACCACTTAGGGTGCGGAGAAGTTGACCTGTAGTTGATGAAAATAAGTGAATAACTTTAACAGCTACACTTGCTAAGATATCTCCCTTGAGGCTAAGAGCTATGTATGGAGAAATACCGGGGATGATGTGGACGCATTCCCAAGATGGGGGCGTGTAGGGAGGAGATGTTACAGGTTGTGTTGGTGCTACTATCCCCGCACCCAACAAATCCAACCAATCCTGCACTGACTGGGGGCGAAATTTGTGATTTAGCGCCATCCCCTTCATAATTGCCTCATTCACCCGATCGCTAACACTGAAATTCAAATCTTTTGGCGATCGCATGGTAAAATTTTGCAGTCTCACGGTTACTGGCATTGGCAACTGTCCAGTCAGCAAAGAATACAGCGTGGCGGCTAAGGCGTAAACATCAATATATTCCCCTCGTTCAGCATCGGGGACATACTGCTCTGGTGGCGCATAACCGGGAGTAAGATTCTCTGTATGCTGTTGAACTGCACCGGGGATAAATTGTCTGGCAATACCAAAGTCAATTAGCACTGCTTCTTGTTTACCTGCACGCATCATAATATTACTCGGCTTTAAATCCCGATGCAGTAAGCCGCGTTCATGAACTACAGTTAATGCGTCACCAATTTGTCTAATGTATAGCAGTGCTTCGGCTTCTAGCAAAACTCCTTTTTCGGTGATTTGCTTACCCAAATCTTCACCTTCAATGTACTCCATCGCCATGCATCGCAAGTTATCTTCATCAAAGACATTTTCTACCTGCACAATATGAGAATGGCGACACAAAGCCAGTCGCAAAGCTTCATCCCGGAAGTCTTGGCGTAATTTATCTTGCTTGCTTATCCAGGCGGGGTGATTCAGGATTTGTTCTCTGAGGGTTTTGATGACTCGCAACTCGCTGCGTCGATTTTTAGCGAGATAGGTAATACCAACTCCACCTTCGCCTAATTTTCTCTCGATGATGTAGCGATCGCCAAATAACTCCTGCCCTGGATTCCACGCCATTGGTCAAAACCGTAGTTTTACTGATATTTTATTTTTGCACATCATAAATCTCAGTTTTTGGCAAAGGATATTTGAGGCAATTTTGATACAGCCTACAATAAGCAGGGTATTCAATCGTAATCAACCTATGGCGATCGCAGTTATTAAACCCTCATCTTTTCTAACAACTGATATTCAGCCTTACTTAATGAGTTGTGAGAAATAAGATCCCCGACTTGTTTGACAAGCCGGGGATCAGTGGCTTTCAATTTTTCCTAAAACTTTTCATCACACTTCTGGCTCAATGCCCGCCGCTCGCAATTGTGCTGCTAGTCGTTCAGCGCGTTGCCGTTCCTGTTCGGCGCGTTGGCGTTCTTGTTCAGCGCGTTGGCGTTCCTGTTGGGCTAATTCGGAACCCCAAGGTAAAAGGTTTCCTTGTTCATCCCACCAGCGTAACCACTTTCCTGTGCGGTTTTCACGAGTACCTTGCCATACCCCAAGGAAAAGATTCATTTCTGCTATCCAGTAGCGTTGATTTCCATCAGGCTCTTGCAAAATGTACTGTTCTGTGTTTTGTAAGCGATACATTTCGATACTGCCGCTATCTGGCTCAAAGATGATGTAGTTTGGCACTTTTAAGATGCGCTCGTAGAAAAACCATTTTCCTGGGGGATATGTCGCTTTGATAGAATATTCTGTTTCCTGTGTATCGGAAATAAATTCCATCACAATTACGGGAATGTCACCCTGTAATTCAGGTGTGTAACTGCGTGTTACTTCTTCTCTACTAACATTAATTTTGGCAATGAAAGCCCAATCAGGCGCTTTAATGACTATTTTGTTGTTTAGAGTGGCACAAATGCCGTAATTAGTTGTTGTTAGGGTGTTAGCTGAAATTTTTCCGTCTAATTGTAGGCTTTCCGTGAGTGCAGCAGCTAATGCTGGTTGATTGATGTTGTCCACTGGATCATCCGGGAGTTTGTAATCATCGGGTAGTTTTTCCCAAGTGATTTGGTAGTCTTGGGTGAGGGTTGTCATGATGGGTTTTCCTTTGGTGTGTAAAAGGGATTGGGTACTGGATTTTCACTTGTAAAAATATGGAATTTACTTTGACCCTTCCCAAATTTTGGAACAATTTCCCAGTACCCAGTAGTTACTCATCTTCATCGGGTTCTAAATCGTCGGCTGTCAATTCTTGATGCGGAATGGCGGCGATAATCGCATCTATGACTTTGGATACTGGTAATATCTCAATATTTAAATCGGGGAATTTTGTCCCTTTTGGCACGATCGCTCTTTTAAATCCCAACTTAGCAGCTTCTTTTAACCGCAGTTCCATTTGGGAAACCGATCGCACTTGTCCACCTAGGCCAACTTCACCGATTAATACTGTACCGGGATCGACGATGCGATCGCGGAAACTAGCTACAATTGCGATCGCTATTCCTAAATCTACTGCCGGTTCTTCCACATTCAACCCACCCGCAGAAGCAACGTAAGAATCTAACTTGGACATGGGAATTCCCACTCGTTTTTCTAAGACGGCGAGAATTTGTACTAGGCGGTTGTAGTCTACGCCAGTTCCAGCCCGCCGAGGTGAAGGGTAGCTGGTGGGACTCACCAAAGCTTGCAATTCTACAACTATCGGGCGAGTGCCTTCGCAAGCAACCACAATGGCAGTACCTGGCGCTGGATCGTCACGGTTGCCTAAAAATAGCTCTGAGGGATTGGAGACTTCCCGTAGTCCCTCCGCCACCATTTCAAATATGCCGATTTCGTGAGTTGCACCGAAGCGGTTTTTCACCGTGCGTAATAACCGATGGGAAGCAAAGCGATCGCCTTCAAAATACAACACTGTATCAACTAAATGTTCTAAAACTTTTGGCCCTGCGATCGCTCCTTCTTTGGTAACGTGTCCCACAATCAGCATGGTGACATCTTCGTGCTTCGCTACCTTCATCAGTGCGGCTGTACATTCCCGTACCTGAGCCACCGAACCTGGTGCAGAAGTCAACGCTGGAAAAAACACAGTTTGGATACTATCAATCACCGCCACGTTTGGCTTGAGAGAATCTATTTCCCGTAAAATTTCTTCTAAATCTGTTTCTGGCAGTACATATAAATCTGCACCTATACTGTCAGGGTCTATGGGTAGTGTCGGATCTACCACTACTTCAACCTTCTCCTCATTAACCACACTTAGAGGTTTTGATACTCCCAAACGAGAAGCTCGTAATTTTACTTGCTGTCCCGATTCTTCACCGGTTACGTAAAGGATGCGGTATTTCTGTGCTAATTGATTAGATACTTGCAACAATAAAGTCGATTTACCAATACCTGGATCGCCACCAATCAGCACCATAGAGCCAGGTACAACCCCACCTCCAAGCACTCGATCTAATTCTCCATAACCAGACTCCCAGCGAGCGATTTGGCGATCAGTAATTTGATCAAATGTTAAGGAAGCTCGCGCTTTAGCTGGTTTATTGTGAGATTTGCCATTGCCTTGAGCGGATTGCCAACTACTTACCCCCCCTCGACTGGGTACATCTACTGAGGATTGAATAGAAATTTGTTCTTCTAGAGAGTTGTAAGTACCGCAAGCTGGACACTTACCAAACCACTGGGGGGATTCTGCTCCACATTCGTTACAAGTGAAAAATGTTTTTGGCTTTGCCATTCTTAAATCTTATTAAATAATCTTAATATTTACTTAATTCTTGAAAAAAACTAAAAACTAATAATAGTGGTATTTAGAGCTTTTTCCAAATCAATTCATGGAATGATATCTTAATATTATGGTATTAAAAATTAATCATGTAAATTTTTAGTCAAGGAGCCTAGAGAAACTTGGAAAGTCATAAAGAAAAAATCTTGGTGGTAGACGACGAAGCCAGCATTCGCCGGATTTTGGAAACGCGCCTTTCCATGATTGGCTACGATGTAGTGACGGCTGGTGACGGGGAAGAAGCTTTGGAAACTTTTCGCAAAACTGAGCCTGACTTGGTAGTTTTAGATGTAATGATGCCAAAGCTAGACGGCTATGGTGTATGTCAAGAATTACGAAAAGAATCAGATGTCCCCATTATTATGCTAACAGCCTTGGGTGATGTAGCCGATCGCATCACCGGGTTAGAATTGGGTGCTGATGACTATGTAGTTAAACCATTTTCCCCCAAGGAGCTAGAAGCCCGGATTCGCTCGGTGCTGCGGCGAGTAGATAAAAACGGTGCTTCTGGAATTCCCAGTTCTGGGGTAATCCATGTCGCTAATATTAAAATCGATACGAATAAGCGACAAGTCTACAAAGGCGATGAGCGCATTCGATTGACGGGTATGGAGTTCAGCTTGTTAGAGTTGTTAGTCAGTCGCTCTGGAGAAGCTTTTTCTCGTTCGGAAATTTTGCAGGAAGTTTGGGGTTATACACCAGAACGTCATGTGGATACCCGCGTAGTAGATGTGCATATATCACGTTTGCGGGCAAAGTTAGAAGATGATCCTAGTAACCCAGAATTGATACTCACAGCCAGAGGTACTGGTTATCTTTTCCAACGGATTATTGAACCAGGGGAGGAGTGAGGAGATGATGCAGGGGAGCAGGGGGAAGGGGAGCAGGGGGAGAAGAACTATTAATTATTGTCCAATGCCCAATGCCCAATTCCCAATTCTCAATTCCAATGAATAAACCTGATCCTAATCGAGTTTTGCGGCGTCTACCCATTGTCGTGGGTGGGCTAGGCGCTGTACTTTTGCTGATTAACCGTTTGTTGACAGAGGAATTAACCCAGTCTCAATCGCGTGGTGATGTGGTGGGCGTGATTTTGAGTGCGGTGTTAATTTTGACGGGTTTAATTTGGCAGCAAGTTCAGCCGCGATCGCCTGATATTGTAGAACTAATTGGAGAAGAAGGCTTTGTACTGGCAGCAGATTTACCCGAAGCCGTGAAAACAGAGCTAGCCTGGGCATCTCATTTATTGTTGACCAATACAGTAACGCGATCGCTAGTGGTTTATTATCAAGGCAAAGTTTTGTTGCGTCGTGGTATTTTGGGTACTAAATCTGAAGTTGTACCAGGAGTAATCTTAAAACAGGTACTCGAAAAACAAAAGCCGATTTATCTAGTTGCTCTAAAAATATATCCAGGTAAGCTTGAATTTGATTATTTACCAGAGAATACTCAAGGTGTAATTTGTCAACCTATTGGCAACCAAGGTGCGTTAATTTTGGGAGCGAATGCTCCTCGCAGTTATACCAAACAAGATGAAAATTGGATTGCCGGAATTGCTGATAAATTAGCCGTTACTCTTAGTACTTAGATTATTCCCTAGTTTAGAAGTCAGTTAATTTTGGATTTTAGATTTTAGATTCATATCAAATCTGTTAATCACTTATCATTAAAATCTCCCCGTGTCTCCACGTCCTCGCGTCAGCCTAAATGATAAATGCTTTAAGCATGTATGATATGAACCCACACTATTGAGCGCCACAAGTACATTTTCGATAGAAAAATTTCATTTAAAAGAGGCTCTCTACGAGACGCTGCGCGTAGCTTACTTTCCCGTAAGGGTACATTGGCTAACGCTACGCTATCAGGCAATCTAAAATCTAAAATTCGTTCACCAAGAAGTCAAAAAATTCCACCCTTCCTTTTCTTCTGGTGTCTTTTCTTCTTTTGCTTCTGATTCTTCCGGTGTATTTAAATTTGTCTGTTGAATTAAATTATCATAAGCTCCAGAATCAACCCATCTTAATAATTCGCCAGCCCGCATAACTACCCAAGAAAGACTAGACTCTGTATAGCTTAATAGTTTAGTGACTTTATCCACACTATCAAAGTTATTGGATGCAAACTCACGGGCTTGGACAAGAAAATCTTCCATTACAGCAGTAGTCAAGTACTCATCTGGCAAACCTGCGAGTTTCATCAGTGTAGTAGTTGCTACATCAATATCCTGACAAGCAAGCAAAGCTGCCCGATCAGCAGTGAACCTAGCCATCATCCGCCAATTATACAAACCCAATTCCATACCACCAGCTATCAAACCACCCACACCCAGCGTTGTACTGCTTAACAAATTTTTCAAAGTTGGCATCACAATTGCCATTTGGTGATAAACCATGTGCTGACTCTTGATGCGAGCAATTTCGTGTCCGAAAACGTAAAGTAACTCATCTGGGCCAAGCCACTCCATTGCATCTAAATTGATACCAACAAGGGGTTTTTCCACCCCAACAATATAGGTTTCAATGTGTCCTGTGCCTTGAAACAGATATAGTTCAGGAAGGGGAGCAACATCAAGAATTTCACAGGTTTCTACAAATGCTTGATGTAATTGGGGAAAATTACGGGGCGAAATTCTGATTTCACTACCTAGGCTTTGCAGTCTGAGTAAGCGATCGATGCCGTATTCGTTAACTTTCTTGAGTAGCAAGGAAACACCAGGCATATTTTGCAAAGAAGCCAAGGCTTTGCGATCAAAAGGATGTTCGTAGGCTTCTGAACTCAGTCCAGTTAATATTTTTCTCGTCATAAATTTTGAGCTTTATTTTGGAGTGTTTGGGAAGTTCAGTTAGTCAGTACGAATGGCTTGTGCTTTCAGTGCGCCTGTGGCTAGGGGTATATTCCTACAACCCACAATTATTAAGACAAGCCAAGAGCGATCGCAGAGAGATTTTAGCAGATTGAACTAGAAAATCATATTTGCTGTCGGTGAAATCTCAGCATTTATCAGCATTTTGCCCAGATACAATATAAAGTAGGGGCGCTCGGAAATTTAGAAATTTATCTATGCAAATTATTTATTGGCTATTAATTGCCGTAATGGTTGTGGGTATCATCGGTGCTGTAGTTCCAGCCATACCCGGTAGCAGCTTAATTTTAATTGCAATTATCGTCTGGGGAATCGTTAGTAGTTCCTTCGCGGCTATCAAGATTCCTTTGATTGTGACAATTATAGTTTTACTGCTCAGTGTCGGAGTAGATTTTTTAGCTAGCTATGTGGGAGCAAGACAAGCTGGAGCTAGCAAATGGGGGCAAATCGGCGCAATTGTCGGTTTAGTTGTCGGATTTTTGGGATTATTGCCAACATTGCCTTTTGGGGGGCCACTGTTAGGAATTTTACTAGGCCCGCTTTTGGGAGCAATTATTGGTGAGTACATTTACCGACGTGAATTTGGGTTGGCGGTTAAAGCAGGTATAGGAATTGTAGTCGGCTCTTTGGTGGGAAATTTGATTCAAGGGTTGTTAGCGATCGCAGCAGTTGTAGTTTTCGTTGTGACAACTTGGCCACAGGTATTTGGTTCTTAGCATTTCAAGATTTGAGAGTAGCAGTAATAGCTAGTAGTCAGGCTATTTATTACAGACATTCAACTAGCTGACTAAAATTTTCTACCTTACACCAAGAGAGCGGTTTCTCCCATTTCATCTATGGACAGGAGAAACCGCTACTTAGTGTATTGCGCCTTGGATAAATCTTCTTTGTTTCAACACTTCTCGGATAAATATTCTCAATCCCTCTTGTAGTCTGGGTAAAAGGTAAATTGACACCCTTAAAAAAATTTGGGAAATATCCAATGGCTGAATAAAAATATATTGCTTACTCTATTTATCTAAAAAATAGTTGAGTAAATTGCAAGAATAAAAAGCACTAACTATATTCAGTATACGGAAGTTAAATAGATCGGCTTCAACCCTATTAAATGACAAATATACGAAGGATAGATATACCAGAAATAAAAATTTTATGAAGACTACTCAGCAATTGAAGATGTAATGAAGACCACTAAGTAAATCTTGCATACCCAGAATCTATGTGATTTTATGGAAATAAGAAATACGTCACACAAGTGCCGCTTTCACTGACAGTATTTTAAATAAATTACTGATAGTACAAGTAAAACAATCAATTTTTCTCGTCAAAGTTATTATTAGGATTCTCAAACGATCATGATTAGTTTAAAATCTAAATTACTAAACGCTACTCTGGCTGCTACTGCTGCACTTCCTTTAGCTATTGCTGGGTTATTTACCTCTGCTGGTTCTGCTCAAGCTGCTGCACTTACAGGTGAGTTCAGTTTTAACGGTGGTCTAACTCAGAATCCATTTGCTAGCAGTTTAGTAACATTGAAAAAAGATTCACTAACCTTTACTCCAGATAGCATTATCGCAGATTCCAATGGCGTAAAGAGTACCCCAGTTGCTATTGCCGCTCAGACAGGAAGTTTCTTAGGTTTCAATTCAGCAAGTATACGTGATATCATCTCATTCGCAAGCGATACTGTGCAAAACCCATTTCTAGACCTTGGTAATCTTACCCTTCCTGGTATAGTTCTGAATGGGGAAAATACAACTTCTCTAGCGGATGGCAGTAATATCTTTACGTTGACATCTTCTGATTACAAAATAACTCAGACTGGTGCAAATATTACTATAGCAGTTGATTTGTTTGGATACTTTACCAGCGCTACTGGTGAGATAACTAAAGGAGCAGGAAGCTTATCTTTCCAAAGAAATGATACTACTGTTGCTCAGGCAAATGCAATTCTCGATACTACTGGCGGTTCATTGGCTAATTTGACTTTTTCTGGTTCTACATTCACCACTTCCGTTCCCGAACCTGCTGTATTACTTGGTTTGGGTGCAGTAGGTACTGTAATGGTGATGTCTCGCCGCCGCAAAAGTGTTGTTTAGTATGAACAAGTGATTTTTAGTCTTATTTATTATCTATTCGATCTGGCTGGAATGAAAAATTTTACCAACCAGATCGAATTTTTTTCTGCTATCAGACTAATTGCAAAGAATTTTTGGCTTCAGTTGCGATCGCTTCGACTTCATCATTAGCCAGTGTTTCTAATATAGATTTGGCTTCTGCACCACCCAAAAGAGCCAGCGCTTGTACAACTCTGTAACGCATTTGCCAGTCTGGATTGGTAGCATAAGGAGCTAACAGGGGAACTGCTTCTAGATTTCCCAATTCACCGAAAGAACTAATAGCAGCAGTTTGCACTAATTCGGTTTCTGATGAGAGTGCCTCTTTTAGTAATTCAAAGGCTCGTGGATCGCCCAATGCTCCTAATGTAGCAATAATACTAAATTGTATTAGCCATTCCTCAGTCTTGTAGTAAACCTCCTTTAAGTCTTCAAAAGCGTCATGTAGTTGGAGTGCGCCTATACAGTCTGCTGCTGCTGCTTGGACATCTACTTCAGAGTCATGAAGCAAGCGATCGCGCAAGATATCCAAAGATAATTGTAAATCTTGTGTTCCGAGTGTATCCATTTGACTCACTGCTGAGTAACGAACACGGGAATTGCGATCGCTAATGGCTGTTTGAATCAATTCAAAGCCAACCGTAGGTTCCAGTTGGCGGATTTGATTTACTGCACGTAAGCGATCGCCTAAATCCTCAGAACTTAGCAATTGCTTAACAGACTCCGAAGTAATACTCATTTAGTTATCCTTGATTTTCAAAAGTGTAAAAAATACTTAACAGTTATCAGTTATCAGGCTGTTAACTGTTAATTGATTATTCTTGACTTGCTGCCATTGCCCGAATAATATCACCACGAGTGAGGATACCAATTACTTGATCTGTACCATCAAGTACTGGCAAGCGGTGAACGCTGCGATCGTGCATGATTGTAGCGGCTTCTTTTAAAGTTTTATCAGGGGAAATTGCGATCGGGTTTTTACTCATCACCTCCCCAACGGTTTGCCCTAGTGCTTTATGTAAGTCACGTTCATAAGTAGCAGGATTTTTTAAATAGATAACGCTATCAAGAAACATAATGTACGCAGGTGGAGTAACACCAGTTTCTTGCCACATCAAATCGGTTTCTGAGATAATGCCCACCAATTTCCCGACATCATCCACAACAGGTAGTCCACTGATGTGGCGTTCTGCGAGAATTTGGATAGCTTCCTTCAGTGGAGTTTCCGCACGAACGACAATAGGATCGCGGCTCATCACATCGGCAACAGTTTTAGGCATTTATTTGTTGATACCTTTTATCAAAGTCTCTGCGCCTATTGTAGAAAATTGCGGGACTCAACCTGATGCAATTAATAGATTGTTACGGTATTGGGAATTGGGAATTGGGAATTGTACTGAGCGTTCACCTAGCGTCTCGGAGAGAAATCTTTGGCGCAGCCTCTTTTAGAGAAGCATTGGGCATTAAGTATTAAAAAACTCTTCCCCATTCTCAATTCCCCATTCTCCATTCCCAATTCTCAATTCCCTTTTAAAGCAGCAATAATTTGAGTATTTGCTTTCGGAAAAGTAAACTGATCCAATTCTTCCAAAGTTACCCAGCGAATTTCATCGGATTCCAAAGGTTGGGGAACACCTGTAACATGGCAGCAGTGATGCACTGTGAGGCTAACGCGCAAATTTGTATAGGTGTGGTCAATAGTAATCAGATGCTCTCCCACTTCAATTACTATTCCTAGTTCTTCGGAAATTTCCCGTTGAATACACTCTTGAATAGTTTCACCAGGCTCGATTTTACCACCAGGAAATTCCCACAAACCGCCCATTGCTCCTTCTGGACGACGGCGATCGATTAAAATTTGCTTTTGATCATTCCAAATTACTGCAACACCAATGATTTTATGGGGCGGGAAAGAACTGGTTTCACTCATAATTGATGGACAAAAGGGGGAGATGATTAACAACAAAACTCGGCAGACTAATTTTAACTCTGCCGAGTTTTGATTTTTTAAATTTCAACCTTAATGCGTCACTGTTTTGGATATTTTAAAAAAATCTAGCTGATAATTATTGGGAATTAGGGCCAAAGATTTCGCAGAGCCTTATTTTTAATTCCTATAGCCGTGACTGTGGCTAGCAATCAGCCCAACAACAATATAGAATTTGCTAACTTTTCTATTTCTATTCAACTTCGGTGTTGTTGGTTTCAGTCCCTTGTAGGGCAAGTTCAAAATTCATTCTCTGTTCAGCATTACGCAAGAAATAACCACTAATCATAGCAGAAGCCAAAAGCCGACCTAGACTTTCCCGACTGGTGCTTACGGTGATGCCAAAATGTTCTGAAGGTAGATTACCCAATAGTCCTGTAATATTCCGTTCCATCACCTGAAAAACTTCGGCAGATGTAGGTTTAGATAGCTGGGTAACTGTCTCTGGACTCAAGGATTTAACATACTGCCATAGTAAATCGTTGGTTTCTGATTCGCTATTGAAAAATTCTGAGACACGATTGGATGGGTTACTCATTTTTTAGCTCCTTAACTACCACTACTGGCTACGGTGCTTGTGATTTTAATACTAAGTGTTTGTTTTGGATTTGACTTAGCTAGCTGTTTTGTCTTCCTGTCAACTAATGTAACAGCCTCGCTTTCTGGTGGAAGTAGGTGTAACCGTACTAAAGTCAGCGTATTTTCGTCACCCTAACAAATAAAGCAAAGAGTGAGAAGTTCATTAAAAACTCCTCACTCCCAATTCCTGTACAGACGCGATTAATCGCGCCTCTGCTTTTAACTTGCCAAATATTCACCCATGTTGGCTTTAGACTTGCGAAGTTTGGTTAAAGCTTCCCGCTCAATTTGCCGGACTCGTTCGCGGCTAATATTAAGTATTTCACCGATTTTAGCCAGAGTCAGCGCTTGCCCATCAGTTAAACCAAAGCGCAGTGTGATTACTTCCCTCTGTTGTGGCGTAAGATCGCCCATGAGACGATCTAAGTCATAAGATAGGGAAGATTGCATGACAAACTCTTCTGGAGATGCTCCTGGATCTTCCAGCATTTCTCCTAGTTCGGTGTCGTAGTTATCGCCCAACCGCAAATCTAAGGAAAGGGGCAAACGCGCCTTTTCTAGATACTCTCGTACTTGTTTGGGGGTTAATTCTAATTCTTGAGCTAGTTCACCAGCTGTAGGAGCGCGTCCCAACTTTTGAGACAATTGGCGCTGTGCCTTTTTAATCTTATTTAATTTTTCAGTAATATGGATAGGCAGCCGAATGGTACGAGCTTTTTCGGCTATAGCACGAGTGATAGCTTGCCGAATCCACCAATAGGCATAAGTAGAAAATCTATACCCTTTGGTAGGGTCAAATTTTTCTACCCCACGTTGCATACCAATACTACCTTCTTGGATCAAGTCCAGTAAATCGACGTTGCGCTTGATGTACTTTTTAGCAACGGAGACTACCAGGCGCAAATTGGCTTCTACCATTTTACGCTTGGCAATTTCACCATCAGCGATCGCTTCGTTCAATTCTGCTGGTTCTAACTTTGTCGCTTTGGCCCACTCTTCTAAGGTCGGTTGGCGACCTAACTGGGTGGCAAGAGATTCTCTTGATTCGTGCAACGTACAAGAACGTTGCACCTGTTTACCATAAAAAATCTCTTCCTCGTGTGTTAAGAGTGGCACACGGCCAATCTCACGCAGGTAAGTCCGCACGAGGTCTGTGGCTGTCTGAGCGGTCTTCATGGCGCTACTCTTTGGTAATGATGGGTTTGGCGGTAGGGTCATTAAGGGATAGATGCTTTGTTAGGGTGCTACCCAGTCAGACTGGGAACCCATGTATGGTTTGCAACTTACGCGCCCGATAAATTCGGCTGCTCATAATAAACAAATTTAGGCTTCTTAACTGCTAAAAGTTACAGTTATTTCCTACTTTTCACAAGTATCTACAGTTAGATAAAAGGTAGCTTCTTAAACATTTTTTTATTGGAGCCTTATTAATAATTGTAACATTTATGAGAAGTTTTGGCTATATAGCGACATTAAATTTCCTGGTTTTTCCAGTTCATGCAATATCGCCCTCTCTCTAAAGGCTGACTATAAGTCAATTTCAGAAATTATTTGGTGAATATAAGCTTCCTCATATTTGCTAAGATATCTCTAATGAGAACTATAGTCATTCTCTTATAACAATTACTTAATTTTCTTGGGAATTGGGAATTGGGAATTGGGCATTGGGCATTGGGCATTGGGCATTAGACACTAATTAATAGTTCTTCTTCCCCTGCTCCCCCTGCCTCCCCTGCCCTCTTTCCCTCTGCCCCCTACTCCCCTACTCCGTACTACTTCGCAATCGGGCAGTACTCTTGAATGGTTTTTACGTCCAAAGTTGTATTTTGTAAAGAACGGATGGCGGCGACGGTAGCTTTTGCGCCAGCGATGGTAGTAATGATGGGAATTTTGTAAGCTAAGGCTGTGCGACGGATTAACCTAGCATCAGTGTGGGCTTCTTCCCCGGAAGGTGTGTTGATAATAAGTTGGATTTTTTGATTTTTGATTGCATCCAAAACGTGGGGACGGCCTTCATGGAGTTTTAACACTAATTCAATATTTAACCCCTGTTCAAGAAGAACTCGCCGTGTACCAAGGGTAGCCATCACTGTAAAGCCCAAATCGATAAACTCCTTCACCACAGCACCAGCGGCAGCTTTATCGCGATCGCTCATTGATACAAATACAGTTCCAGTCAGTGGTAAACGCTCCCCAGCACCCAATTCGGCTTTGGCAAAGGCCCGGCCAAAGTCGCTGTCAATCCCCATCACCTCACCAGTAGATCTCATTTCTGGGCCCAATATTGTATCAGTTCCTGGGAATTTATTAAAGGGTAATACTGCTTCTTTTACAGCAATATGTGTGGGAATGACTTCCTCGGTGAAGCCTAGCTCCTCTAAGGTTTTACCCGACATAATTAAGGATGCTAATTTCGCTAACTGTACGCCTGTTGCTTTAGATACAAATGGTACTGTACGCGAGGCGCGGGGGTTGGCTTCCAAAATGTAAACTTGGGGAGAATAGCTGCTTGCACCGACAACAGCAAATTGGATATTCATCAACCCCACGACTGATAGCGATTGTGCTAGCTGCACCGTCCAAGTGCGAATTTGATTGAGAACTGCTGGTGATAGGGAAATAGAAGGTAAAGAACAAGCGGAATCTCCTGAGTGAATCCCAGCCTGCTCAATGTGTTCCATGATACCACCAATCACCACCCGTCCAGTGTGATCGGCGATCGCATCGACATCGACTTCAATTGCGTTTTCCAGAAATTTATCAATCAAAATTGGATGTTCTGGTTCTATGAGTACTGCAAAGCTCATGTAGCGTTCCAACTCAGCATCGGAATAAACGATTTCCATTGCTCGTCCGCCTAACACATAGCTAGGACGCACCACTACCGGATAGCCAATGCGTTTGGCAACAATCAGCGCATCTTCGTAACTCCGCGCAATCCCATTCGGCGGTTGGGAAATATTTAACTCTTGGAGAATCTTTTCAAACCGCTCCCGGTTTTCTGCCATGTCGATGGAATCTGGGGATGTACCCCAAATTTTAGTCAGCAGTCCTGATGTGTCATTGTTAAGAAACTCTTGTAAAGGAATAGCCAACTTTAGCGGGGTTTGTCCGCCAAACTGGATTATTACCCCAACCGGATTTTCAGTTTCGATGATGTTAAGAACATCTTCTTTCGTTAAAGGCTCAAAGTAAAGGCGATCGCTGGTATCGTAGTCTGTCGAAACTGTCTCTGGGTTGGAGTTGACCATAATTGTTTCATACCCCGCATCCTTCAAGGCGTAGGCGGCGTGACAACAACAATAGTCAAACTCAATTCCCTGCCCAATACGGTTAGGGCCACCACCCAAAATTAAGACTTTGGGCTTGGTTGCGGGCATTACCTCTGTTTCTTCTTCGTAGGTAGAATAGTAGTAAGGGGTAAGGGCTTCAAACTCAGCCGCGCAGGTATCTACGGTTTTGTAAACTGGGATGATTCCTAGTGACTTGCGGTAAGCGCGAACTTCATCTTCGGTGGTTTTGGTGGCATAAGCAATTTGGCGATCGCTATATCCATCCCTCTTCACTTCATAAAGTTGCTCTTTTGTCAATTGCTGCAAAGGTGTCCGCTTCAGGAATTTTTCGACATCTAGGAGTTGCTGCAATTTATCTAAGAACCATCGGTCAATACCAGTCAGTTCATAGATTTCTTCAATAGTCATCCCTTGCTGCAAGGCATGACGCACAGCGAAAATGCGATCGGGGTTAGGTGTCCGCAGTTGGGCACGGATTTGTTCACCACTGGGTAATTTTTCGGCTTTGTCGCAACCCCAACCAGCGCGTCCGGTTTCGAGCGATCGCAGCGCTTTTTGGAAGGATTCGTTGAAAGTCCGTCCAATTGCCATTGCTTCCCCGACTGATTTCATTTGGGTTGTCAGCACTGGGTCAGAACCAGGGAATTTTTCAAAGGCGAAGCGGGGGATTTTTGTCACCACATAGTCAATTGTCGGCTCAAAGGATGCGGGAGTTTTCTTGGTGATGTCATTTTGAATTTCATCCAAGGTATAGCCGACAGCCAATTTTGCGGCAATTTTGGCGATGGGAAAACCCGTAGCTTTGGAAGACAAAGCCGAACTGCGGGAAACGCGGGGGTTCATCTCAATTACAACCACATCCCCATTAAGCGGATTAACGGCAAATTGAATATTAGAACCGCCAGTTTCCACACCTATCTCGCGGATGATTTTAATTGCCATATCCCGCAGCCTTTGATATTCTTTATCAGTCAGGGTTTGCGCGGGAGCGACGGTAATTGAGTCCCCGGTGTGAATGCCCATAGGGTCAAGGTTTTCGATGGAACAGATAATCACCACGTTATCTGCCAAATCACGCATCACTTCGAGTTCATATTCTTTCCAGCCCAGTAAAGACTGGTCAATGAGAATTTGCGAAACGGGACTGGCATCTATACCTACCTGTGCCATTTCTTCAAATTCTTCTTGGTTGTAGGCAATGCCGCCACCACTTCCGCCCATTGTGAAAGCTGGACGAATAATTAGAGGATAACTACCAATTTGACGGGCAACAGCTTTGGCTTCTTCCAAAGTTTCGGCTGTGTCGCTAGGACACACAGCTACCCCAATTCTTGCCATTGCTTCACCGAACAGTTTTCGATCTTCGGCTTTTTCAATGGCTGGGAGTTTAGCGCCGATTAACTCAACACCATACTTTTCCAACACGCCATTTTTGGCTAAAGCAACGGCGAGGTTGAGGGCGGTTTGTCCTCCCATCGTTGGTAATAAAGCATCGGGGCGTTCTTTCTCAATGACTTTTTCGACCAATTCTGGAGTTAACGGCTCAATGTAAGTGCGATCGGCCGTTTCCGGGTCGGTCATAATCGTTGCAGGGTTTGAGTTGACCAAAACTACTTCATAGCCTTCTTCTCGCAGCGCTTTGCAGGCTTGAGTGCCAGAGTAGTCAAACTCACAGGCTTGTCCAATCACAATTGGGCCAGAGCCTAACAGTAGAATCTTCCGGAGGTCGTCACGGCGGGGCATAGTCGTTGCCTTGGAGTATGAGAATACAAATCCTGATTATTTTAAGGGTCTTTACACCCTGTCGTGCTTTTTATTATTAAGTTTTCTAGGTTTGATGACATGAAAGGAGTGGGAGTTAGGGAATAGGGTACAGGTTAGAGGGTACAGGTTATTCTCTGTTACCTGTTACCTGTCTACCTCTCTCCTAACCCAAATACCCAATGCCCAATGATTATTTTGTATTTCTAATACTATTTAATTGTGACGAGTAAATTTTTAAAGCTTTTGCAAATTTCTGTTATTTAGTTTGATAAAACTTTGCGACGAATTGGTAATTTATTATGGCATATATTTGTCCGCTTATTCAGCCCAAATAAATTTATTAGATAAAAATATTTATTACCTATCTAATTGCCACATATTTTCAACATTAAATCTTATGATGATATGTTTACTTAAATTAAAAATGGCAGAGGAATAAAAGTATCATTCTCTGCCATTCTTTATAATATTTTAAGAGTTCGTGCTGCCAACTTTTTCTTTCAGTCTAGGTAAATAAATCTAGATTATGAGAGTTTTAGCTTTGAGCCGCTTGGACAAACCCTAAAGTTAAGCTATCTTTAGCGAGGAAGTGAGACAAATGATAAGCACGTTCCTCGGTTTTCAACAAAATCTTTTCGTACAGATAGCGTGTACCTCTATCGCCTAAACTCTCTGCCTGAGCAGCTTGGCGGCGAATCACGCCAAGAATAGCTTGTTCTGCGGCTAAGTCATTTTCTACCATTTGGCGAGAGGAATATACGCCTTCAGGCTCTTGCTCAAAACAGGTTAATTCTGCTAATTTGGTAAAGGTCGCTACTGGAACACCACCTAGTCCATCCAAGCGTTCTCCAATTTCATGGATGTGGTCTTGTACTTGGTTGTAGCTTTCGTTAAAAAACTCATGCAGAGAGTAAAATTCTGAGCCTTCAACTACAAAATGATGCTTTTGGTACTGCAAATACAGTGCCTGGAAACTAGCTAATACGACGTTGAATCCTTCTGTAACTGGAGCAGTGACGCTGTGATCCAGCAACACGGGATTGTCATATACATTACCAAAATTTCGTAACAAAGTTTGCGTTTCAGACATTGTGTTCCTCTCTTTTTAACAGTTATAGATTTTAACTGCTTATTCTCAACATATTAACATTTTAATAATAAGTGCAAGCCAATTTGCCAGCACAAGATTTTGTATTTTTGCTTACTAATAATCTCAATTTTATTGTTTGCTGGATGATGGCACACCTATCAATGTGCATAAATCTCTCATTAATATTGACATCACGACTTAAATGTGCATATTTCCCAATAGAGGCAGGGGGCAGGGCACAAGCGAGAGAATAAAAATTAAAATTATCTCTCTCCTCTGTCCCCTGCTCCCTACCTCTTCCCCCTCTCAATATGGAATGGCTGTAAAAGTTTGACTTTTTTTTCAAAATTAATGAGAATTGTTTGCACTTAAGGTATGCTGGTTTTAAGAGGTTACACTCCTAAAACTTTCACTAAGCAGAGAGTTAAATCGCGGTAATTACTGCAAGTTTGTTGCACTTTGAGGGCAATTCTCTTGAAATCGTTTAGTTCAGAAATAGAAAGCAACCACCTTGTAGAGGTGAATTGGGCAGATCGCTGGCAAGTCTATCAACGCCTAAAGGAGTTAGATATTCCCTGTACTTGTATAGCTAACCAGCCATTGAAAGTTGAAATTAGCTCTCCTGTGATAGCTGTTCAACTTTGGAGTGTGATACAGCGATTAACAGCCTCTCGTCAAGAGCAAATTTTGGCTCTTGAGTACTGTTGGAAAATTGCTAACAACAGTTCTAATTTTTAGCTACTGCTGAGAATATCTTGCTTGATTGCTTGTACTTAGTTAAAAGGAGATCAAAAAAATGGGTGCATCTCACACTATGGAAGTATCAGAATTTTGTCTTGAGGGCAGATTTATAAATTTTGTTATTAAAGATGGCTATAAGCTTAAAGGCTTAATGCTGGGGACTCATGAAGGTGAGTCTTACATTAAACTAGCTAAACATTTACGGGCTGCTTTTGACTTGCGCTTACCATCAGGGACTTGGCTGCAAGTTGTTGGTTATAAAAAGCATGATTTGAAGGATGGTACTATCACTCTGAAAGCTGAACGGGTAATGGCGGCGCGTTCTGATATGGGGAGAGTTGAAACGATCACACCAGTACAAGAACCCCCATCTATTGATAATGTCAAAGTAAAGCCAGCTAAGGCTAAAGCCACAATTTTGGTGTGTCAAAAGTCTGATTGTATGAAACGCGGTGGTAAAGCAGTTTGTCAGGCATTGGAGGCAGCTTTAAGCGATCGCGGTTTAGAAGACCAAGTTACAATCAAGGGCACTGGTTGTATGAAAAATTGTAAAGCTGGGCCAAACTTGGTTATGCCAGATAAAACACGCCATAGCCGAATTCAGGCTGCACAAGTCCCCAGGTTGATGGATAAGCATTTTGGTGACAAGAGTTTAGAAGCACAGCCTGAGAATTTAAGGGAAGTGGCGATATCTAATGGCAAGTTTTGCTGACGTAAGCAGGTAAGCATGAATAAACCTAACTATGCAACAAAATGTAATATAGCTGAAATCTTTGTGATTGCTTCTCATAAGAGATGCTGCAAGTAGCTTGCTTCTTTGTAGGAGTACGTTTCACTCGCAATTACGTAGTTGTGGATTTTCCCACCCACCTATTTAGTGAAATCTTGACATTTGAATGAGAAAGTTTAATAATATCTTCTCAAGTGTGTTCCGTTAATACTCGGCCGTAAAGTCCGATCGAAGTTTGCAATAAAATCAAAAAACTGGCCTTAATTTAAAGCCAGTTTTTTGAATGAATGGGATTTTTATTAAGCAATTTTTTACCGGGATGCTCCCATAGTTTGGAAAAATTCAAGGGTATGTAGTTGATTGATAAATGCGTAGGCGCAAAGAGACTTGTTGTTAGACATCGCTTACAGTTGAAGCGTCAATCATCAATGATTTAAAAACAAATGCCACATACCCCTCAGTGGATATACACCGTTTGTTTAACATTTTCCATGATAGTCATGATTTTTCTATTCCGTCATGACTGGAATCGCCTCGCTAAACTCTACTGCACGAAAGAAGCGCCGCCACAAAACTTCTCCCGAATGCAAAGCGGTTCTGTGGGTTTGGTTCACTACAAAGGAACTTTAAATGTTGGGATAACTCCTCAAGGGATTTATCTGAGTATTTTCCCCTTATTTACCTTGGGGCTTCCGCCGTTGTTGATTCCCTGGAGTGCCATTAGGAAAATTGAACCTGCTAACCAACTATTTATTGAGCGTTTTCGTTTGTATCTTAGTTCTCCAAAAGTCAAACTGATTTTAAGCAAAGATATTTTGGAACCAGGTAAAGAATTTTTAGCCACACAGGGATTTGAGTGGATTTAGACAAATGCCGTTTTTACCTGGCTGATCATCTAAAATATAAAATTTCTCGTAATCATTTTTATTGACACCTGCGGATTTTTTGCAATCTATTGGAGCATTGTCATGAGCAACCTCAGCGTCCAGCTTCCTGACTCTTTGTACAAAAGTTTGCAGGAACTTGCCAAACAAGACGGCATTTCTATCGATCAGTTTGTGGTGACAGCAGTTGCGGAAAAAATCGCTGCACTCACAACTGAAATTTATCTAGGGGAGCTAGCAAAGCGAGGCAGTCGAGAAAAATACGAGGCAGTTTTAGCGAAAGTACCAGATATTGAACCGGAATTTTATGATCAATTACCTACAGCTTAACAACAAGGCGATCGTGTACGCTTTGTCATGATAAAGGCAAAGTAGTAGTTGTGACCGCTTTATAAGTTTTTGGGGCTTGCAGGATTACTGTCGGCTAGTTTTACAATTACACAACCTCAGTTAGAGAAGACTGTAATAACTGTCGCATAGATGTAGCCTGCACATGGTTAGGAAACACATTTAAAAAGTCATTTAAGTCGTGAATTGCTATACAGATACGCTCTGTAGAAGCACCTTGAGATAAGGTATACCGATATAACTGCTCTGCTGGTTGATAATATTGAGCAGCCAAATAGTAAAGAGCTAAGTTAAAGGCATTACGATAGTTTTGAGCATCTTTTTTGTAATGCTCTTTAGCAAGCTTGATGGCAACTGCTAGGTCAGTTCGTGCTTTGTCTGATTGGTTAAAGATTAAGTAAGTTAAAGCGCGATTATAGAAATACCAATCTCGGTTAGATTTTAAGTTGATAGCATGGCTAAAATCTGCAAGAGCTTCATTGTAACGCTTCAGCCTAAGATAAATCTCACCGCGATTTGCGATCGCCCAAGCAAATTTGGGGTTAAGTTCAATCGCGCGCTCAAAATCTTGTAGAGCTTCCTCATAACGGTTCATTAATTGGTAAGTTTCACCACGATTTGCGATCACCCAGTGGAGTTGAGGATTAAGTTCAGTAGCGCGGTCAAAATCTTGTAAGGCTTCTGCGTAACGTCCCATTAAGGAATAAATTAGACCCCGACATGCCATCGCCCAGTCGAGTTTGGGGTTAAGTTCAATGGTGCGGTCAAAATCTTGTAGGGCTTCCGCGTAACGCTTCATTAAACGGTAAGTTTCACCACGATGTGCGATCGCCCAGTCGAGTTTGGGATTAAGTTCAATGGCGCAGTCAAAATCTTCTAGCGCTTCTGGGTAACGCTCCATTGATTGATAAGTTTTACCGCGACTTGCGATCGCCCAGTCATATTTGGGGTCAAGTTCAATAGCACGGTCAAAATCTTGTAGGGCTTCTGGGTAACGCTCCATTAAGCGGTAAGTTTCACCGCGCCAAACTAAAGCAATTGGTTGCCATTTAACCTCAATTTTAGAATTCTGTAAAACTGCGGTAAACATTTCCAATGTAACTTGATAAAGGCTTTCTTCAAAAGCTTTTAAGCCATTCGCTAATTGTTCACTCCAACCCTGAACTTCAATAGAATCCACATCTTTACCAGCCTGAAGCATGGTTTCTGCATATTGTTGGGCAAAAATACTTTGATTTTTGAGTGCAGCAAGAAATCCATTGAGAGCTACAGATAAATTTCTTTGCGGTGACTGACATAAATTGTGGTACAACACATTTAATGTGTAACTTTGCCAGCTAGGATCTGGCTGTTTGTTCTCTTCCTCCAATTGCAGATCGTTCCGCAGGCTGTCATAATATTCTGCCAACTTCCCATGTATCTCAGCCCAGCCTTGCGGCGATGAAAGGCGCTTGTAGCGTAACATTTGAGTTTTCACAACATCATGATAAGCCCACCCGTCAGTACGTTCGTTGACAAAGGATGTTTCTTTGAGCCAAGTAAACAGTTCATCTGCTTCTTGTTCTCCTCTTAACTTAGCTATAACATCCCGATTCAAACACCGAGGAATGGCAGCATCGAGAGCAACTTGTCGCCGCTTGGGATCGTCAATCCATTTTAAAAAACGTTCTACAGCACTGCTGCTAGGCTCAATTACCTGGTTGGGGTCATTGGGATGAGCGTCTGCTAGCATTCCTACTAGTAGAGGTAAGTTTCCAGATAGGTGCAAAATCACTTCAATAATGCGATTGTCCGTAATGCCTTTGCGAGTTAGATATTGTTGGGCTTCTTCTTCTGTAAACGGTTCCAGAGGGAAACGAACTATTAGCCCCTCGTAAGGAGCCCAATGATTTTTATCTAATTCCTGCCGACCGGCGATGGTTATCAATATATTGAGAGATACTTCACCGTAGCGACCCTCCAAAATTTCCCGTAGCCAGTTATCTAGAAATTCTCCCGTGCGTTCATAAGTATCAATAAACAGAACAACAGCAGTTTTCTCAGCAATTTTAAAAATATCTTGCAAAAATAGCGGGGTCAGAACTTCTTCAGGTTCTTGAACTAAACGCACCTCGTCTTTATTTGTTATTTTCTTGGCAACATAAGATGCCCATTCTCCAGCTTGGGTAGCCAAAGCATTCTCATCTACAAAGTCAAATACAGCACCGCCAACGGGAACTCGACGCGCTAGACGCACACCAGTTTTTACCATAGTTTTTCCTACAAAAGCGGAAAAACCTTGAGGAGCTTCTGGATCAGTTTCTAATTCTTGGCGCTTTTGACGGTAAACTTTGTAGCGTTCTGTAAAGTGCGTTAGTTTATGACCTTGCCGTTCTAACTCCTCAGCTAAACGACCCATGACTTCTGGTATGGTTTTTTCAGCTTCATCGATGTAAGCCGAAATGATTTTTGCTTCGTCAGCAATTTTACGAAACTGTCGCAGTAGGGTACTTTTACCAACTCCGCCTTGACCCCAAACGTTATACAGAAAACGACGGCGATCGTCTTCTGGGGGTAATGCTAGATTTTGACGAAATTGGTTTACTTGGTCTTCACGACCCACAAAACCTGATTGCTGGCGCTGCTTAAGAATATCTTGTAGACTCTTGGGCTTGTTTTGTGGGTTCATTACAAGATTCAATTTTGAGGTGCTAGTGTTTACAGAAGAACTACTAAATATAGATGCTGTATTTCGGAATTTACTAAACTTTTTTTGGGTAATTTTTATGCGTTGACCTTCTGAGGCTCAATGTTGACCTTCTGAGGCTCGACGTTGACCTTCTGAGGCTCAATGTTGACCTTCTGAGGCTCGACGTTGACCTTCTGAGGCTCGACGTTGACCTTCTGAGGCTCGACGTTGACCTTCTGAGGCTCGACGTTGACCTTCTGAGGCTCGACGTTGACCTTTTGAGGCTTGATGTTGACCTTTTGAGGCTCGATGTTGACCTTCTGAGGCTCAAAAATTCCCTGGCGACTAGAAGTCGCGGCTACTAAAGTTATGCCCCTACAAATGATGTATATTTTAGCAAATTTGCAACTAGTATAATTGCTTATTGCAAACTTTAGCTAACTGGGACTTCGGATTGCTTTTTCTTAGAACGGCGGTTAAACCTGCGTCCCATCTCATCAATTACTGCATCTAAACCTGCGACATCACCGCTAGCTTTGGCATAGCTATAAACTGCTAATGCTGCTGCATACGCTTCACTAGCAGCAGTTATACAGGTATCATCCACCAATTCTTGCAGTTGCGTTAGAGACAACAGCACCGGATACAAGTCCTCATATATTTCCAAGTCCCGCCGCATTTCTTCTAAATCAAAGTAACGAGGCAAAAAGTTAGGATTTTGTGTTGCCACTTCTAAGGCTTTGCTGACAAAAGCCCGACTTTTATCTCCCATCTTCAGCATCGTTCGCCGATCTTCAGGGGTCAAATCTACCAAAAATGGTAACTTTTCTTTAATAGTAGCGATCGCCTGCATGACTGCTTCTTTATCTGCTGGGGCTAGGCTGGCACTGATGCGATTTTCTGCCATTTTTAATACTCCTTTAGGGTACTTGATTTCAGTATTCCCAAAGTTATATAGCTTTGCCTCAAATTTAAAATTAACAATTAAATACTACATAGAATCGAGCCGATGACGTAATTGGCTACTAAAAGCATCAATTACAGTGACGACTACCAAAAGCACTAGCATCATGGTTGTTGCTTTGGTGTACTCGAACCCGTCGATGTAACTTTTTAACTGAAAGCCAATACCACCTGCACCAACTACACCCAAGACAGAAGCAGCACGGATGTTGTACTCAAACATCCAAAAGGTGTAACCCAATCCCAGAGGTAGCACTTGCGGGAGAATGCCGTATTGAGCAATCTGTAACTTGGAGGCTCCGATAACTTCCAACGATTCAAGAGAACGCGGATCAACTGCTTCAATTGCCTGTTGATAAAATTTGGCAAGGTAGCCGATGGTGTAGATTCCCAAAGCTAAAGTTCCTGCTGGTGCGCCTAAGCCAGTGGCGGCAACAAAAATTAGCCCCAGAATAATTGAGGGGACAGAACGCACAGTATTTTGCAGTAAATTAGCTAGCGATCGCAACCACCCAGGCGCAACGTTGCTGGCGCTAGCTATAGCAATCGGTACAGAAAGAATTGCCCCAATGGTAGTTCCCCATAAAGACATCTGTACAGTTTCAATTAGTGCCTTAACTGCAATATCTAAAACTTTCCAATCGGGAGGAAATAACCGGGTAATAAAATCGGTGATGTATGGCCAGCTAGAACTTAGCAGTTCAAAATCGAGTTTGAGTCCTCGCAAAGCCCAACCATAAACTACGACAACAATTAATAAGATGAGTAGAGAACTCAGCCAAGGGTAGAAGCGTAAGCGTTTTGACTTAAAAAAGTAACTCATATTGTATTGAAGAAGAATTCAGTAGTCAGAATCCAGGAGTCAGAATGCAATACTGTTCGGTTAAGACGCGATAAATAGCCGTCTCTACAAAAGATTGATTATTGTAGAGACGGCGATTCATCGCGTCTTTTTTGGGAAATCAAATCCTACTCAAGCGGAAACTCTAGCAAATTGAGCTTGTAAGTTGTCACAAAGTCCTTGGTAAACGACGCGTCCAGCATCTAAGACGATCGCTTGCCCTGCATATTTTTCTGCGATTCCCAAATCGTGCAAAACTGCAACAATAGTCATACCTTGCTGAGTGTGCAATTCAGATAGAGTTTCCATGACTTGTTGCGATGCGACAACATCTAAGCCAGTGATGGGTTCATCAACTAAGAGAATTTGCGGTGATTGAATTAAAGTCCGAGCGATCGCTACTCGTTGTTGCTGTCCCCCACTTAATTGACTGGTTTTTTGAAAAGCTAACTCTCCCAGTCCTAACTGTTCTAATAAATTTAGTGCCAATAAGCGATCGCGTTTGGAAAATCCCAACAGTGTTTGCCAAGTTGTTCTTTTACCAAGGCATCCGCACAAGACATTTTCTAGTGCTGATAACTGCCGAATCAATCCGCCACCTTGAAATAACATCCCAACATCGCGCCGAATCTTTGGCAGTGTTCGGGAATTCATCTCAACATTATTGACGATGATTTCTCCTCTCACAGATGGCACTAGTCCAACTAGCGATCGCAGTAATGTAGATTTACCAGCACCGTTTAGGCCTAGCAAAACGACAAATTCACCGCGTTTAATCTGGCAATTAATCCCGTTGAGAATAGGACGATTTAGAGATGGAGCATAAGCTGTTTCTAGGTTATGACACTCAATAACATAATCATTCATAGAAATTTATTGAACAGAATTCAGGAGTCAGGAGTCAGGAATCAGAATCTGACTTTTCACGGCATCTGAAAAACCTCTCTCTAAATCTTTTTCCTAAAAGGAGAGAGACTTTGAATTTCCCCCTTCCCGCATTGGGAACAGGGTAGTTTCATACAACCAGAGAAAAACTAAAACTGGGTTTCAAAGCCTCTTGACCTTTCGGGGAGAGGTTTGGAGAGGGGTAAAAAGCCATGCCACAAAACAAGAAATAAAAACTTATGTATTTTTCTTTTTTCGTATGAAACCACCCTGCCCTTCCCGCATCGGGAAGGGTTAGGGGGTTAGATTTTTCGTGGACTTTTCCACATAACTTGAAAAGTCAGAGTCAGAATGGGCTAAACCTTAGCTATACGCTAACAGAATGAATTTTGACAGAAATTGCGGATAGCGCCGCGTCTCGTAGAGAATGTCAAGATTGTTAAGTTCTGAATTCTGAATTCTGAATTCTGAATTCTAAATTATGGTTCAATGCCAGCAATTTGCAGAGCGTCACGTATAGTTGCTAGGTGACGATCGTGGTTAATTCGCACTAATTCTGTGGAATTATACAAGTCGCTTAACAACTTATTATTTTGCGACTGATTTAATTTCAGTAAAGCGTTGATGATTTTTTCCCGTGTTGGGGCTGGAACATCATCATCAATGGCAATACCGTGGGCAGGTACACCAGTAATTTTGTGCAGAACCCGTAACTGACTCTTTTCTTCGGCGGTGATATAAGGTGGATTCAGAGCATATTCTGACACAACAGCCACATCAGCTTGACCGCGCACAACTGCTTGTAAGGCTTTGCTGTAATTGCCGCCATAAGAAACTTGACCAAAGAAATCATCTAAGCGATCGCGGTTGGGTACAAATTTTTGTTTGACCAACTCAGCGACAGGGATAATAAACCCAGAGCCAGAAGTAGGGGAAGTAAAAGCCATTTTTTTGCCCCGTAGTTGTTCTAAAGTAGCTTTAGCTGAATTTTGAGTTTTTAGGGGACTATTCTTAGGGACAACAAATGTTGAGCTATAGGTGTATCTTCCAGAATAAGTTGAACGAACTTCGGCTAGATACAAGCTGGCATTTGCTAATTGTTTTGCTTTCAAAGCTGGACGGCTACTTAAAAAAGCGACATCAGCCCGATTTGCTCTCAAAGCTTCTACAGCAGCTGTATCATCACCAACTTGGGCGACGACTGGAATTCCTAACTCTTTGGATAAAAAAGCTCCTACCGCATTTGCCTTATTTTGCAAGTCTGTAGAATCAGCACGACTGGGAAAAACTATTGTTAAAGTCTTCTGCCCTTGAGCAAGTAAGCGTGGTGTCTGTTGATTAGTGGTGGGGTTGGCGATCGTTGCCTGCATAGCCCCGACTGTGCTGACTACTAAACCTGTAAGTACTGCAAATGCTGCACCAGCACCCAATAAGCTCTTTTTCCTCACACTCATTTGCAACTCTCCATTAGGAAGTTTTCTCAGTTTTTTTGCTAATTAATTTTAATTAATCCCTAAAAAAGATTTATAGCTTTTAAGAAAAAAAGTCAATAAGAAAGCCTAGTTTATTTGGAGAGTTGTAGGCTTCTTGTGTGAGTGGATTGGCACTAACCGCTAATTACAGCGATCGCATCAATTTCTACCAACACATCTTTAGGTAAGCGCGATACCTGCACACAAGCCCGCGCTGGGGCTGTATTTTCCGGGAAATATTTAGCATAAATGGCATTCACCGCCGCGAAATCATTCATATCAGCTAGAAATACGGTGGTTTTCACCACATCTTCAAAAGTTGCTCCGGCTGCCGTGAGGATGGCTTCAAGGTTAGCTAATACCTGCTCAGTTTGCTTTTTGACATCATCAGTGTAGACGACATCACCAAGGCGGGGATCGATGGCAATTTGTCCAGCGATGAATACAAATTGACCAGAAGCTGCGATCGCTTGATTATAAGGGCCGACTGGAGCGGGTGCGTTATCAGTATTAATTACTTTACGGGTCATAGATATTACTTTCTCTAACGATGTTTCCTGTTTACCGATTTCCGCTTCAGCTGCGATCGGTTTGTAAATCTCTCCATCTGGCATTATCGCACCAGTTAGGTCTGCATCTTTAAAGGTTGCCCCATAGATATCTGCCCCAGTTAAATCAGCCCTTCTCAAATTTGCTCCATCCAAATTTGCCTTGGTTAAATTTGCCCATCGCAAATTGGCTTTTTCTAAATTTGCTCCTTGAAGAAATGCTTTTGTAAGGTTTGTACTTTGAAGAGATGCTGCTGTAAAATCTATATCAGCCAAATTTATGCCTGAGAGATCAACTTGGTGCAGGTTCGCTCTATGAAATATACTTCTTTGGAGTTTGGCACCTTGCAATATTGCCTCAGTTAAGTTAGCGAGAGTTAAATTTGATCCAATTAAGTACGCCTGACCCAAATCTGCCTTAGTTAGATTAGCTTTACTGAGATTAGCTTCAGCTAAAGAAGCCGCAGTCAGGTCTGCACTACTAAGATTTGCTCCACTTAAATCTGATGTATCTAGGTTTGCATAAATTAATTTTGCACTACTTAGGTCTACACCTGTCAGGTTTGCCTGTTCTAAGTTTGCATGATTCAAATTTGCACTGTTCAAAGTTGATCGACTTAAGTCAGCACCATTGAGGTCTGCCCAATAAAATATTGCTGAAGAAGCACTTACTGAATTTAATTTTGTATCTATTAGAGACGCTTTAGTGAGATTTGTACTATTAAGTTTTGCTTGGGTTAAGTTTGCTCCACTTAAATCAACTCCAGTCAAATTTGCACTAGTTAGGTCTATTTCACTGAGGTCTGCACCTTTGAGATTTTCTTGACTCAAATTTACTGAATGAAATTTCCGTTCCCCTGCGGCGTATTTCTCCAACAGTTCCTCAGCGTCCATAATGCACCTTTGAATACCACTGACACAGTATAATCACAAAAACTTTGTGTCACAGGTATTCCTCTCCTCTTCTCTCTGCGCTCTCTGCGCCTCTGTGGTTCGTCCCTCTTACCCCAACCTCGGACGTATCCCAGAATGCCGATACCGCCAATAATCGCGCAGAATGCGATCGTGGTCAAAACATAAATTCCCCGGCACACACCAATACTCAAAAATTCCTACACCCTTGGCATCATCCCCAGCCTTTGGTTCCCCCGTAGCTGTCGCCAAAAACACGATGCTAATCGTATGCTGACGCGGATCGCGATTGGGGTCAGAATACACCAGTAATTGTTCAACTAATTCCACCTGCAAACCCGTTTCTTCCTCAGCTTCTCGCCGGGCCGCCACTTCCACGGCTTCCCCATAATCTACAAACCCACCAGGAATAGCCCAACCTAAAGGTAGATTATGTCTTTCAATTAACACTATTGGCCGATGAGGTCGATCTACTAGTTCAATGATGATATCAACTGTCGGTGCAGGATTTCGGTAAGTCATATTTATGAGTCATTGGTCATTAGTCATTGGTCATTAGTCATTGGTCATTGGTTATTCACAAAGGACAAATGACAAAAGACAAATGACAATCAAAATGAGTTTACTTGATTTACCGTGCAAATACTGTTCCGTGATAAATTCGATGCAATCGCGTAGCGTGTGCATCAAACAATTGCTCTCTCTCATAATTCAGGTTACTTATGCCTTTTCCTAGATCCAGTGGTATTTTGCTGCATCCTACATCCTTTCCTAGTCGATTTGGCGTTGGAGATTTAGGCTTAGAAGCCTATCGCTTTATTGATTTTCTCAAAGATACCCATCAACAATATTGGCAAGTTTTACCCCTAGGCCCCACTGGATATGGTAATTCCCCGTATATGTGCTACTCGGCAATGGCAGGAAATCCCCTGCTGATTAGCCCAGAAAAACTACGAGATGAGGGTCTGCTATCTGAAGAAGACTTTGCTCATTTACCAGGATTTCCGGTAGAAAAGGTAGACTTCGACCAGGTTGTGCCAATTAAGATTGGGCTACTTAAAAAAGCCTGTGAAAACTTTAGAGCCAATGCTACGCCTATCCAGCAGAAAGAGTTTGAAGGTTTTTGCGACAGTAAAGCCTACTGGCTAGAGAATTACGCCTTATTTATGGCACTGAAAGATGCCCATAATGGTGCAAGCTGGCATACATGGGAAGCAGAATTTGTCAAACGGAAACCCGAAGCATTAACTCAAGCAGAGGATCGGCTCAAGGGAGATATTTTTTATTACAAGTTCGTCCAATTTGAGTTTTTCCGGCAGTGGTCAGACCTGAAAAGCTACGCCAATATGCGCGGTATTGACATTATCGGCGATATCCCTATTTACGTATCTCACGATAGTGCTGACGTGTGGGCACATCCCGACATCTTTTGCTTAGACGAAGAGACTGGAGAAGCTGCTCAAATGGCGGGAGTCCCACCAGATTACTTTAGCGCCACCGGTCAATTGTGGGGCAACCCAGTTTATAACTGGGAGGAATTGCAAAAACAAGACTTTAAATGGTGGGTGCAACGCTTTGAAGCAATGCTAGATTATGTCGATATAATTCGCATTGACCACTTCCGGGGCTTCGAGGCATATTGGTCAGTACCCAAAGGCGAAGAAACTGCCATGAATGGCGAATGGGTGGAAGCGCCTGGAGACGCTTTTTTTGCAGCGATTAGGGAGAAGTTGGGCAAGCTACCCGTCTTGGCAGAAGATTTGGGAGTAATTACACCAGAGGTAGAAGCGCTCCGAGACAAGTATGAATTTCCTGGAATGAAGGTTTTGCAGTTTGCCTTTGGTTCTGATCCCGGTAATCCATTCTTACCATTCAATTACCCGCGAAATGCTGTAGTTTATACCGGCACTCACGATAATGACACAACTGTAGGCTGGTTCAATTCAGCTAATGATAACGAAAAGCATAACTTATGGCTTTATTTAGGTTCTATTAGTCCTGAGGGCATCCAGTGGGATTTAATTCGCCTAGCTTTGAGTTCTATAGCTAATCAAGCGATTATTCCCTTGCAAGATGTTTTGGGATTAGGAAACGAAGCGCGGATGAATTTTCCTAGTACTGCTGAGGGTAACTGGGGGTGGCGCTATCAAGCAGAAGCGTTGAGAGATGAATTACGCGATCGCTTAAAAGTTCTTACCAGACTTAATGGACGCGCGCCCCAAGAAAATTAAGGAGTAGAGAGATAAGGGAGACAAGGGAGACAAGGAAGAGGGAGGTGTAAATGCCTCCTTGTCTTCCTTGTCCTCCTCATGCCTCTCATCTCCCCTAGTCTTTTTATTGTCTGCGAGACGCTTCCCTATAAGGGTAAAATTTTAAATTTATTTCTCCCTTATCTCAAAACATTAGGCTTGGCAGCAATCCTAACTTCTTCCTCTTTCCCTGGCTCTCCCATTTCTTTAGCTTTCTCCTGATTGACGCTCATCAACACACCACCAGCATTATCAGTTTTCACTGTCAGTTGCTCTTGAGCTTTCCAAATCCGGTGAGTTCCCTCTGGAAGAATACCCTCAAACTCGGTTTTACCATCGGCTATGACGCGAATCCAAGATGACGCTTTCAAAGTGACACCAATTTGTACAACCTGTCCCTCTTGTCCGCCGTCAAGGGGATTACTGACAGGTTGAACTTTTAGGGAATCTTTTGGTTGGATTGGCTCTGGGTTAACAAGGGATTTTTGTTTTGGGTATATTTGGTTTTGGCTATTACTTGCTTGTAGTACCGCGTTATTTAGTAGCTGAGATAAGCCATTTACAGAGCATACGATTAGCAATATGTAAAGAAAGTAAAGATGAATCGGACGTAGTTGATTAATGGGTGAAGGATTCCCCATACCTTGAGGATTTAATTGTGCAGAACTGATTGGAAAAGTGCCAGAAAATTCTACTCCATTCAAGCCTAGAGCATCGGCGAATTGCCTGATCAAACCCTGAATATAGACTGGTTCTGGGAGATCGTTTATATTACCTTCTTCGATCGCCTGCAATAATCGTTGAGGAATTCTGGTTAATACAACCACTTGCTCTAGAGATAAGCCCTTTTCTTGACGCAAAGCCCAAAGTTGAGCGCCCAATTCTGCCAACTTTTCGGTTCGTTGTTGCTCTATTGAAAGCGATGGCTGGTGATTATTCTTCTTTCTTAGCCATTTCATGCCTACTGACACTCCTTAACTCCACTGAATCTTTAATAGGTTGCGTTATCTGATCTTGCAAAAAGCGAATTTCATGATCGTTGAGGGAACGATATTTACCCTCTGACAATAAGGGTTCTTTGGGAGTTTGTAATTGAATTGGGCCGATAGCAGTTCGATGCAGCTTGATTACTGGGTATCCTAACTGTTGAGCTATCCGGCGGATTTGGCGATTTCTTCCCTCCTGCAACACTATTTCTAAAAAGCTTTGTTCGGCACGATGTTCTATTAGGTGTACCTTAGCAGCTCTGGTTTTTCTACCCTCTAACACCACACCCTCACGCCACATTTGCAGTACTGCTTCTGGGGGATGTCCTTTGACCAAAACATGATATGTCTTGGAAATACTGTGGCGGGGATGGGTTAGTCCAAATGTCAGATTTCCGTCATTTGTGAGGATTAATGCTCCCGTTGAGTCTGCATCTAAACGCCCAACTGGGTGAATACCTGAACCCTCCCGTAATTTTTTCGGTAGTAAATCCAGGACTGTTGTTCTTCTGTGAGGGTCGTAGCAAGTCGAAACTACTCCCGCAGGTTTATGTAGCAATAGATATATTAAAGCCGGACGCTGCTTTTCGGATACAGTTTTACCATCAATTGCGATCGCATCTTTTTGGGGATCAACCTTTTGACCCAAATGTGCCAATACCCCATTGATTTGCACCCGTGAGTGCCTAATCATTTCTTCAGCTTCACGACGTGAGGCGATGCCCCATTGAGCAAGAATTTTTTGTACCCGTTCCTCCATCTGGAATTACTTATTTACTGTTAACAATTAAATGATATTTGCATTTTGTAGCGAGTAGGCATAAATGTTACATTTAAGACTTGTTTAATTTCTGTCCAGCTGTTGAGCAAATACTCATAAACAGATTGCTTAGATGCCAGAGCAAAATTCTCAAACGACAAATGCAAATAAAATCCGCATAATTACGCAGGTACTCACAAAAGCCCTAAAGCTCTGGTTAAGAGCGCAAGTAAGCCAAATATCAGAATTAGAAGTGGAGATCAAAGCAAGCGATCGCCAACTTCTCTCTGGGCGTATCCCCTTGGTATCTATTTTTGCTACTCATGCAGTTTATCAAGGTCTCCTAATTACACAAATTCAATTAACGGCAGAAAATATTCAGATAAACATTGGTTCCGTACTTAAGGGAAAGCCATTACGACTGTTAGAAACAGTATCAGTGTTTGGCGATTTGATCGTAGACGAGAATGATTTGAATACTTCTCTCTCATCTGACTTATTATCAACTGCTTTGAGCGATTTGCTGGTTAAAGTTTTACCAACAAATTTCCCCAAGTCACAACCAATAAACTGGCAAGAAATTATCCTTGGTAACAATCAAATTATACTGCGAGGCACCAGAGTAACCAATACAGAAACAATGCCTCTAGAGATTTGTCTGGGCGGCTTACAGTTACTTAGTGGGCATGAGTTGCAACTGACACAAATAAAAATTAAACCCCACGAGGGAGATATATTAGACGACAATCATGAGTACAATCTGGATCTTGGCTCAGATGTCGATATCCAAGAACTAACGTTGATCCCAGGTAAACTGGTGTGTCGAGGGCAGATTAACGTTAATCCTTAGATCGTGAAAAATTAAAAAATAGTAATACCCTATTTTAAATGACGTAGCGCCTCTCAGGGGATGAGGAGAACAAGAGCAAAAGGGTCAGGGGACTCAAACCTAGGTGAAATCCCATACATAAATCTAGTGGCTTGAAACCCTTGTGGAAGTTCTAATTGCACCATCTCTCCCCCTGCTCCCCCTGCTCCCTTCCCCCTGCCTCTTTTGAACTCAACTCAAAAGCTTATAGTAGCGGCAACAGTAGTGTCACAAAATAATAAACCAAAGGTGCTGTGAAAATATAACTATCAGTACGGTCTAAAATACCACCGTGACCGGGAATTAATTGTCCAGAATCTTTGACTCCAGCATCACGCTTGAGCATAGACTCGGTAAGATCCCCTAAAAGACTAGCAATGCCAATCAACAAACCCAATGCTAAACCAGTCAACAAGGATCTGGGCAAGTGGAGATAATAGGCTCCTGCTATGGCTACAGCAACACTTGAAGTAATGCCAAATACAGCACCTTCTACAGTTTTCTTCGGGCTAATCTCAGACAGACGGGTTTTCCCAAAGAATTTGCCAATGGTGTAAGCACCAATATCGGCTGCCCAAATACACAAAAAAGTCAGCATTGTTGCTGTAAAACCTTGTGGTAAAGAAGCAGAACTTGCTTTTTCCCAGAAGTCTGCCCAGGTTGTAGGCCAGTAACCCCCTAAAGGTAGATTGCTAAAAACAGCACTATCAATTGCTCGTAATCGCACCCAGTAACTCGGCAAATAACCTACGTAAAATAGCCCCATTATAGAAGCAGAAACATCAGCGATCGTGGCAAATTTGGGCTGAAATAACAGGTAAAAACAGATAAGTGTGCCAGCTAAGGGCATCACAGCGTCAGCTAAACTGCCATCAATGGTACAAATTACTAGCAAAACTAGGCTGACAAGCATAGTGGTTTTAGCGGCGGGAGCGATGCCTCTGGCTCGCACCAAATTAAAATATTCCTGTTGACCCAAAAAGATGACAACCGCAAACATGATGGTAAAGTACCAGCCACCCAAAAGGGTAACAGAAAGAGCAAGAGCGATCGCAACAATTCCACTAATAATCCGAGACCAAGGCATAGAAGTATTAAATATTGGGCATTGGGAATTGGGAATTGGGCATTGGGCATTGGGCATTGGGTATGGGGCATTGGGTATGGGGCATTGGGTATGGGGCATTGGGCATGGGGTATTGTCAATAATCAATAGTTCTTCTTCCCCTGCTCCCCCTGCCTCCCCTGCTCTCTACTCCCCCTTCCCCATTCCCCATTCTCTAATCCAGTTTCTCACCACTGAGGATAAAAATGGGATCAACGGCAGTAAAGGTTTGAGAAAAGCCGCGCGTTTCTAAGCGGTTAACCGCAGACTGAACAACTTCGATATTTCTAGCCCTTAACAGAGAAAAGGTTTGAGAAATAGCATACAGACTTTCTAGATTAGCAGCTGTAGCTACAACCCGACCGGATGGTGGCAAATAATGCCATGCTGCTTGCAGAATATCCTGGATAGGTCTTCCTCCCTCAATACAAACGCGGTGAGGAGCAACTTTGAGGTCATGTAAACACTCTGGGGCGCTACCTTCAATGACTTCGACGTTTTTCACTTCAAAGCGATCGCAGTTCCGCTTGATCAGATTAGCTACTTCTTCATCCCTTTCTATAGCAATAATTTGACCCTTTGGACACAATAGCCCAACTTCTACGGGAATTGTACCTGTCCCTGCGCCAATATCCCACAATACAGAATCTGATGTTAGCCGCAGTTGGGCAATTAACAGTAGCCGGACTTCTCGCTGACTCAGTGGAATTCCTGGCAAATGCTCGAACAGTTCATCAGGAATACCAGGGGTAATATAAGGCCAAAGTTGGGAGGGCATAGAATTACGCAATTATACTAAAGATATGGATTTGCCGAAATTGAAAAGTCATAAGCTATAAAAACTTTTCAAACGTAGCATTATAAGAAACCATAATGATTGGTGAAATATTAGGCGAACGCTATCAAGTTCAGCAGCTATTAGGCAAGAAAGCAGGGCGACGGACGCTTGTAGCTCGTGATTGGAACACTCAGGAATTAGTTGTTATTAAGTTACTCTCTTTTGATGGTGACTTTGAATGGGATTCACTCAAGCTGTTTGAGCGAGAAGCTGAAACTCTAAAATCTTTGTCACATCCCTTAATACCTCGCTATTTAGACTATTTTGAGGTAAATTCACCCACCATCAAAGGATTTGCCCTAGTACAAAGTTATATCCCAGCACAAACTTTAGAGCAATACGTCCAATCTGGCCGGACTTTTACCGAAGTAGAAGTCAAAGAGATAGCCAAAGCACTTTTAGAAATTCTCATTTATCTACATGGGTTATATCCGCCTGTTATCCATCGTGATATTAAGCCTAGCAATATTTTATTGGGAGAGCGTTCTGGTAACAGTGTTGGTCAAGTTTACCTAGTAGATTTTGGCTCGGTGCAAACTGTCCTTGCTACAGAAGGTGGAACTAGGACTGTGGTGGGAAGCTATGGGTATATGCCACAGGAGCAATTTGGCGGACGCACGGTTCCGGCTTCTGATCTTTATAGCTTAGGTGCAACTTTAATTTATTTAGTGACGGGTACTCATCCAGCCGATTTACCCCAAAAGGATTTTCGTATTCAGTTTGAACAGGTGGCTAATGTAAGTCCTGAATTGACTCGCTGGTTGCAGCAAATGACTGAACCCAGTTTAGAAAGGCGTTTTAATTCTGCTGCTGGTGCAATGTCTACGACGGGCTCCGCCTACGCAGCTTTAGACAAACCACAAACGACAAACTTGCCTACTTTGGTTGTAGGTAAACCAGATGGGAGTAAGATTCAACTAACCAAAAATGGGGATTCTCTAGAAATTATCGTTCCACCATCTGGTTTTGATCCATCAATAGTATTTACAGGTTTATTTGCGATCGTCTGGAATTCATTTATCCTCTTTTGGACAATTGGCGCACTCTCTATTCCTTTTCCTGTCAACATCCCCTTTGCTTTGTTCTCACTTCCTTTTTGGGGTGCTGGCTTTCTCATGGTGTATAAACTTCTCTTTCATTTATGTGGACGCATCTGCTTACGCCTGAATGCAGAACAAATTACCCTAAGTTGGGAGTTGTTTAGTTGGAAATTTTATCGCCCCCGTGCATCGTCAAGGCAAAGTATTAGTAAGTTAGTTTACATTCCCAAACATTTTACTAAAAATTCTGATGGCACTAGAATTGCCGTTCCAGCAGAATTATATATTTGCTCAGGAGTACAAAAATATCAGCTTGGTGGAAACGATATCGGTATTAAATCCGAAGTAGAACTTGAATGGTTAGCTCATGAATTAAGTGATTGCTTGGGTTTGCCAATTACCAAGCCAATGGGAAGTTAGTTGAGTTAGCGATCGCTTTGTTCAAAAATAATAGGAACCTTTACGCGGTTTCTCTGTCCTGAAACGCAATCCCTAGCATAATCTTCCCTACTTCTTTACCTCTTGTTTGCCCCTAAATAATCAGATTTGAGCCATCAATGTCTATATTTAATTAGAGATGCCTTAGAGGAAATTTATATGTTTGGACTAGGATGGCCAGAAATCGCTGTAATTACCATAGTCGCTATTCTAATTTTTGGCCCTAAAAAAATTCCCGAGTTAGGCACTGCACTAGGCAAAACCCTACGAGGTTTTAAGGAGGAGATGAAAACCCCCAGTGATGAAACTAATTCAGAAGAAGAAAAACAATAGTCAATAGTCAAGAGTCAAGGCTGAAAAACTTTGAAATGCTGAACTTGAGACTCTTGACTGTTGACTACAGTAGTGTATTGACTACAGAAGAAGGTGCGATTCCATTTTGGGAATCCGCGATCGCTGTGCCAGTATTTTGTTGATGTGTCTCTTCCTTGGCTAAACCACGCAGCTTAATTAACTTGATAGCCCTAGTCACGCTTTCTGGTAGAATCACCACCAGGCTGTTATCAGGAGCCATGTCTAAGCCTTTATTAATCGCTTGGGTTTCATCCAAAATTGATTCATAGCGGCTATCAGGCTTCACTTGGGTAATGCCTTGAATAATCAATTGGGCGGCTGAACCCCGTAAACGTCCCCGTGTGTCATCGTCTTCTTTGACAATGATGTAGTCAAAAATTTGTGCTGCTAATTTGCCCAAAGTAACAAAATCTTCGTCGCGGCGATCGCCCGGGCCACCAATTACGCCAATCCGTTGTCCTGTAGTCCAGTTCCGTACAAAGGAACCTACAGCTTCATAACTAGCTGCGTTGTGAGCATAGTCTACTAAAGCGTGGTAGTTGCCTAAATTAAATAAATTCATTCGTCCCGGCGTTTGACTAACTGAAGCCCGGAAAGTCTTCAAACCAGAGCGAATCTGCTCAATTGTGACGTTTTGCACGAATGCTGCCAAACTTGCAGCTAAAGCGTTGGCAATCATAAACGGCGCACGTCCGCCCATTGTTAAAGGTATATTTTCTGCTCTTTCTATCCGATGTGTCCAATCACCTTTAACAATTGACAAATAGCCACTTTCATAGACTGCGGCTACTCCACCCTTTTGGATGTGCTTTCGCACCAATTCCGAGTCGGGATTCATGGTGAAGTAAGCAATATTAGCCTTAGTCTTTTCTGACATAGCGGCGACGCGATGATCGTCGGCATTAAGTACCGCATAGCCATCAGGGAATACGGCTTCCGCTACTACACTCTTGAGGTTAGCTAATTGCTCAATAGTCTCTATATCGCCTATTCCTAAGTGGTCGGCGGCTACATTTAATACTACTCCCACATTCGCGGCTTCAAAGCCCAATCCAGAGCGGAGAATGCCACCGCGAGCGGTTTCCAGTACCGCTACTTCTACTGTGGGATCTTGGAGGATGACGTGGGCACTTTGGGGACCTGTGTTGTCGCCAGCTTCCACTAAGTAATCACCGATATATGTTCCATCGGTTGTAGTATATCCGACTACTTTTCCAGTCTGTTTATAAATATGTGCTAGTAGTCGGGTAGTAGTGGTTTTGCCATTAGTACCAGTAATACTGAGGATAGGAATTTGGCTAGATTGCTCGTTGGGAAACAGCATATCCATCACTGCGCCAGCGACGTTGCGGGGAATACCCACGCTTGGGGCAACGTGCATCCTAAAGCCGGGAGCGGCGTTAACTTCAACAATTACGCCATCGACTTCCCGCAGGGGACGGCTAATATCCGTGGTGACGATATCGAGTCCGGCGATATCCAAACCGATAATCTTGACTACCCGTTGTGCCAACCACAGATTTTCTGGGTGAATTTCATCGGTACGATCTACGGCGCTACCACCTGTACTTAAGTTGGCTGTTGCCCTGAGATAACAAATAGTACCCTTGGGTGGAACGCTATTTAGGGTATAGCCTTGCCTTTCTAAGAGTTGGTAGCTGGTGCGATCTAGTTCAATCTTGGTCAGGACGTTATCATGTCCTTCACCGCGATTTGGATCGAGGTTTGTTTCCTCAATCAGTTCGGAGATGGTGGATCTGCCATTGCCAATAACGTGAGCCGGTACGCGTTCGGCTACTGCGACTACTTTGCCATTTACCACCAATACTCTATGGTCACGCCCAACGTAATATCTTTCGACAATAATTGATCGAGAAACCTGTCTAGCTGCTTCGTAGCCGGCTTCGGCTTCTTCCCAAGTTCTGATGTCAATGGTGATCCCACGTCCATGATTGCCATCCAAGGGCTTGAGAACGATGGGATAGCCGCCAACGTATTCAATGGCTTGTTCTAAATCGTCTAAGAAGTTGATCACTGTACCTCTGGGTACTGGCGCACCTGCTGCCGCGAGGATGCGTTTAGTGGCTTCTTTGTCGCAAGCTAGTTCTACACCCAGAATGCTGGTGTTGTCTGTCATTGTGGCTTGCATCCGCTTCTGGTTCACGCCATAGCCTAGCTGAATCAAAAAGCGGGCTTCTAGAGACATCCAGGGAATACCTCTTTTTTCTGCTTCTTTGATGATTGCTTCAGTGGAAGGGCCCAAGGAAGCATCACGGGTGAAGTCTTTCAGGTCTTGGATATCTTGCTCTAGTTCTGCCTTGGGATAACGGCCTCGATCGATGATACTCTGGCACAGGCGCACTGCGGCTCGTCCAGCGTAGCGTCCTGCTTCTTCATTCTGGTATTCAATTACTACTTGATAAATTCCGGGTGTGGCAGTTTCGCGGGTGCGACCAAAGCCGACGTGCATACCAGCTAATTCCTGGAGTTCTAAAGCTACATGTTCTACGATATGGCCGATCATCGTGCCTTCTTTGACTCGCATCAAAAAACCACCACGACAGCCAGGCGAACAATAATGACCCTCCAGACTCGGCAGCGCCTCAACTAGTCCTTCATAAAAGCCTGGGATTTCATTCGAGGGCGTCTCGGCAAGGGTTTCTAAATCGAGGCGCATGACGATCAGCTTGTGGCGTCGAATGCTCCAATAGTTTGGGCCGCGTAAGGTCTGGATCTTGAGGATTCTCATGGGAATAGGTAGATGGAGATTCGGAACCAAAATTCTAGTTTCTTACTGTAATTGACCGCTAAACTGTTCGTTGCAAACAGTTTTTTCTTTTTACATAGTATTCTCATCATTTTTCTACAACAAGAAATAAATGTGCGGTCAACCGATTTTGGATTTTAGATTTATGATTTTGGATTAAAAGAGACAATTAGGGTACTTAGCTCTGGTAATTTTAGATTTACGATAGCGTAGCGTCAACGAGTCATCGAGGGGTTTTTAGATTTGTTTTACCCACTTTCTGGCGGCATCTGCCGAAAAGCTCTCTTAATCTAAAATCCGTCTTGAAAAGTTTACTAGGTCGGGAAACCTTCCTTACAACTTTTCGCAAAATCCAAAATCTAAAATTTGTGGTCAACTCAGTGTAACCTCAGATACTCTATCCCGTCAGCTGGAGATCCGGTGTACAGCAGGCAATACAGTGCGCTGGTACAGGTGGAAGCGATCGCCGTAGCTGAGGATATGGAGACGTAAATTATGTACGGTTAATGGTTCATTAGCACCAACATGGGGTTCGTTGGTGTGGGTGGCTTCAGTGGGATCGACAATAGTAACACTGCCTTTACCCATAACTTGTAACCAACCATCACGTTCAAACACTGCACAAGTATCTTCGTCAATGCCAATACCTAAGCGATCGGGGTGAGCAGCGATCGCACTAATCAACCGCCCCATCCGATTCCGGTTGTGAAAATGTTGATCAACAATGACTTCAGGAATAAATCCCAAACCCGTTGCCATATCTACTAGGGAACGATTTGGCGACTCTCCACTCCCGCCGCCAGCAATCATGTGATGCCCCATCACTGCCGCTCCTGCACTGGTGCCTGCTAACGTCAGTTGCCCTGCCCTAACCCTCTGCCGAATAATTTCCATTGCTGGCGTATCTGCCAATACGCCACAGAGACGCAGCTGATCTCCTCCTGTCAAAAATACCCCACTACAGGCTTCTAAGGATGCTTTGATTTGAGAGGCTTCACACTGTTCGCGTTCGCGGATGTCTAAAATCTCTACCTTTTGGGCACCCATTTCTTCAAAAATGCGAATGTACCGACCACCAATGATGGCGGGTTCGCGAGAGGCAGATGGAATAATTGTAATATAAGCCTTACTAGCACCGGCACGTCCAAAAAAAGTTCGTAGGATTTCGCGCCCATGAACTTTGTCTTCTGCGCCTCCGATAACCAGAACGGCGGTTTTAGTTGCTTGGGGTGTCCTCATTTCTAGCGATTTAGCTTGTAATTGCGGCATTTTGTTTCTCCTGTCAACAACTTCAGGTGAATTTAACAAGGTTCAGAAGGCTGATGATTTTTGCGCTTTGCAACTTTCGAGAGGACACTTTGTGGAAGTTTTGAAACTGGGCAGCCACTCTCTGAATTCTCGCTTAACGCTCGCGTTGCCTCAGTCTAAACGTGTTTGTTCCCATTCCTCAAAGCCAGGGCCTTGTTTTTCACCTGTCCACTTGCAGCAGGGCAAAATAGTCTTTAGGGGGCTAGATTCCCCCTCTGGGGCTAGGGACGAGCAGGTAAGACTACGCTTTTTTCTGAGGCTGGCTCGATGCATCCTGGAAGTTGTTAACTTGATATGATTATTAATTTAAATGTACTTGTGACAACATTTAAACATAAATTAAGTAATTAGAAAAACTTTTGATCCCATCTAAAATCCAAGAGGTCTGGTAGTTTTAGATACTATTGATAAAGTTTAACTGGAGTTTGACTCGACCTTGGCTTGGCGGTGTTTGCTAGACATCCAAATTTAAGATTAGTGTCCTTGAATACGAATAACTGTGCGCTTTGATATAGTTACACTTTTTCCTGACTGTTTTAACTCTGTTCTCAATTCTGGATTACTGGGCAAAGCCTTAGCCAAACAGATTGCCGAAGTGCATCTGGTTAATCCACGGGACTTTACCACTGATAAGCACCGAAAGGTGGATGATGAACCCTACGGCGGCGGCGTTGGGATGCTAATGAAGCCAGAACCGATTTTTAACGCCGTGGAGTCGCTGCCGATTCTGCCCCGAAGAGAAATAATTTTGATGAGTCCACAGGGTCAAACAATTAATCAACCTCTTTTGAAAGAATTGGTGACAAATTATGACCAGCTAGTAGTTATTTGTGGGCATTACGAAGGAGTCGATGAGCGAGTGCTGCATTTGGTAACTCGGGAAGTATCTCTAGGCGATTTTATTCTGACTGGCGGAGAAATTCCAGCAATGGCTTTGATTAATGGTGTAGTGCGACTAATACCAGGAACCGTGGCCAAAACCGAGTCCCTCACAGCAGAAAGTTTTGAGGAAGGGTTATTGGACTATCCCCAATATACTCGTCCTGCTAATTTTCGCGGTTTGAAAGTGCCTGATGTCTTACTCAGTGGGAATCATGCAGCGATCGCCAAGTGGCGTTACGAACAACAAATTCAGAAAACCCGCGATCGCCGCCCTGATCTTCTAGAGGAATGGAAGCAGGGAAGCAGGGGGGCAGGGGAGCAGGGGAGGCAGGGGGAGAATAATAATTCCTAACTCCTAACGAATGACAAATGACAAATGACAAATGACAAATGACAAAAATTCGTATTGGTAACGGCTACGATATCCATCGATTAGTGAGCGATCGCGCTTTGATTTTGGGTGGAATTAAAATTCCCCATGAACTGGGTTTATTAGGACACAGTGACGCTGATGTATTAACGCACGCGATTATGGATGCCATGCTTGGGGCATTATCTTTGGGGGATATTGGTCATTATTTTCCACCTAGCGATCCCAAATGGGCGGGAGCAGATAGTTTAGTACTATTAACTCAAGTACATCAACTGATTCGGGATCAAGGCTGGCAAATAGGAAATATTGACTCGGTGATAGTAGCAGAACGTCCCAAATTAAAGCCGCATATTCACACTATGCGCGACAAGCTAGCGGCGATTTTAGAATTAGAACCAAATCAAATTGGCATCAAAGCTACCACTAACGAAAAATTAGGCCCTGTTGGACGTGAGGAAGGTATATCTGCTTATGCTGTTGTCTTGCTTTTGAAAGAATAAAAATTATGAAATATTCGACAATCTTTCACATAATTAAGCGTTTTTGCTTACCAATAATTCTGGCTTCGGCAACAGCAATTACAGTTACCGCGTGCAATCCATCTAACTTTAAAACCGCAGCTGCACAAGTTCCACAGTTAGTTGTTTCTACTACGAGTGACCCTAAAACCTTTAACTACGCTCTCATCCAAGAATCTCCCAATATTTCTGGTTTCACTTATGAAGCATTAGCGACTCAAAACGGAATAACTAAAGAAATTGAGCCAGCTTTGGCTGAATCTTGGGAAATTTCCCCAGACAAACTGCGGTTTGTCTTTACCTTGCGAGAAGGATTGAAGTGGTCGGATGGTAAGTCATTAACAGCCGATGATGTCGTTTTCTCTTTTAATGACATCTACATGAACAAGCGCATTCCCACTTATATCCAAGATGCTCTCAAAATTGGGAGCAGTAAGACTTTTCTCAAAGTCCGCAAAGTCGATGAACGCCGAGTAGAATTTATTCTGCCAGAACCGTTTGCTCCTTTTTTGCGATCGATTGCAGCAGGGGTAGGAATACTACCAGAACACGCCCTGCGTGCAGCAGTGGAAGCGAAAAACTCTGACGGTAAGCCAGTGTTTATGTCCACTTGGGGAACCGACACAGATCCGAAAAAAATTATTGTTAATGGCCCTTACGCAATCGAGAGTTATTCAACCAATCAACGCTTAACATTTCGGCGCAATCCTTACTACTGGCGCAAAAAAGATGCACAAGGAAAACAACTGCCATATATTGAGCGTGTAATTTGGCAAATTGTGGAATCGCCTGATACAGCTTTGCTGCAATTTCGTTCTGGAGGGTTAGATTTACTAGAAATTGGGCCTGGAAATTTTCAATTGCTCAAGCGTCAAGAAAAGCAGGGTAACTTTACTATTAAAAATGCTGGGCCTGACTCTGGGACAAGTTTTATAACTTTCAATCTCAACAAAGGTAGTCGCAATGGCAAACCTGTTGTAGATCCTATTAAGTCCCGAATTTTTAACAACGTTGCTTTTAGACAGGCTGTCGCCTACGCTATTGATCGCCAAACGATGATCAACAATACTTTGCGGGGATTAGGTGAACCACAAGACTCTCCAATTTCTGTTCCCAGTCCCTATTATTTCTCTCCCAAAGAAGGTTTAAAAACTTATGATTACAATCCAGAAAAAGCTAAACAAATTTTATTGGGAGCAGGATTTAAATATGATGATAAAGGTCAACTTTTAGACGCGGATGGTAATCGAGTCCGCTTCACAATGATGGGTGTTGCTGGTAATAGACCAACAATTACACCGAAAATCCAACAGGATCTCGGCAAGATAGGCATTAAAGTTGATTTACAATTTCTTGACTTTAGTATTATTGGAGAAAAAATTTCTAACACCCTAGATTGGGAATGTTGGTATGGAGCTATCACTGGTGGTATTGAGCCACAAGATGGTTTCAATGTCTGGTCTGTAGAAGGTAACTTTCATGTATTTAATCAGAAAGCTCAAGCCGGACAATCCCCAACAGTAGGTTGGAAAGCTACCGATTGGGAGCAGAAAATTGAAGACCTCTACATCCAAGGGGCAAGAGAATTCGATGAAACAAAACGCAAAGCTATCTATGCAGAAACCCAACAACTCTCACAAGAGTATCTGCCTTTTATTCATCTATTTAATTCCTTAGCTTTAGTAGCCGTGCGTAATACCATTGAGAACGTAAAATACTCAGCGATAGGAAGTTACAATTGGAATATTTATGAACTCAAAGTAGTAGAAGCTAAAAAAACTAGTTAATTTTCATGTGTTATCAAAACTAAACTTCATCATATCAAATTCGCTTAAAGACTTATAAGACCTGTAGGTTGGGTTGATGAACTATTTGTGCATTAAAAGTATGAAATTTTTTAGCAAAATATTTCTGGTAATTAAACGTTTTTGGTTGCCAATAATTCTGACTTCAGCAACAGCACTTACACTTATCGCCTGCAACCCCGCTAACTTCAAAAGTGTAGCTGCTCAAGTGCCGCAATTGGTAAGTGCCATTCTCAGTGATCCTAAAACTTTTAATTATCCTCTCAGTCAGGAGTCTCCGAATGTTTTTCCTTTGATTTATGAAGGATTAACTACAGAAAACCCTATAACTGGCAAAATCGAGCCTTCTTTAGCGGAATCATGGGAAATTTCTGAGGACAAATTACGGTTTGTTTTTACCCTACGCCAGGGATTGAAATGGTCTGATGGGCAGCCTTTAACAGCAGATGATGTAGTATTTACCTTCAACCAAATTTATTTTAACGAAGCGATTCCCGCAGATGCTAGAGATGTGCTACGGATTGGTGAAAGTCGGGCATTGCCAAAGGTACGAAAAATTGATGCTCAACGAATTGAATTTACAGCTCCAGAACCATTTGCACCGTTTTTAGGAGCTTTAGGAGTGCCAATTTTACCTGCCCATACTCTAGAACCATTTGTCAAGACAAAAGACCAAGAGGGTAAGCCAATATTTTTGTCAAAATGGGGCGTTGATACTCCTCCAGATCAAATTATTGTTAATGGCCCTTACAAGCTAGAGCGCTACGATACAAGTCAGCGTGTAGTATTTAGGCGCAACCCCTACTATTGGCGCAAAGGGCCTAAAGGAGAGTCCCAACCTTATATTGAAAGGATTGTGTGGGAAATTGTGGAATCAACCGATACCTCCTTGCTGCAATTTCGTTCTGGCGGGTTAGATACTGTGGGAGTCTCACCAGATTATTTTTCTTTGCTAAAGGTGCAAGAAGAACAGGGGAATTTCAAAATTTTCAATGGTGGTCCAGCAACAGGTACAACGTTTGTTTTCTTTAATTTAAATAAAGGTAAAAGGGATGGAAAACCCCTGGTTGATCCAATAAAATCGCGTTGGTTTAATACTGTAGAGTTTCGACAGGCAGTAGCTTATGCGATTGACCGACAAACAATGATTAACAATACTTTTCGTGGTTTGGGTAAACCCCAAAATTCACCCATTTCCGTGCAAAGCCCTTATTATCTGTCGCCTGAACAAGGACTAAAAGTTTATAACTACAATACAGAAAAGGCGAAAGAACTGTTACTAAAAGCAGGATTCAAATATAACGAAAACAACCAATTAATAGATGCTCAAGGAAACCGTGTCCGCTTCTCATTGCTCACCAATGCTGGTAACAAAATCCGTGAAGCAATTGGGTCGCAGATTAAACAAGACCTGAATAAAATTGGTATTCAAGTTGATTTCACACCTCTGGCATGGAATACTTACACAGATAAGCTGTCAAACTCATTAGATTGGGAAGTTTCTATGCTGGGTTTGACTGGTGGTTTAGAACCAAATGATGGGGCTAATGTCTGGTCGCCCGAAGGTGGATTGCACATGTTTAATCAGAAACCGCAAGCAGGACAAAAACCGATTCAAGGTTGGGAAGTGGCTCCTTGGGAAGCAAAAATTGCTAAGTTATACATTCAAGGGGCAAGGGAATTAGACACAACCAAGCGAAAAGAAATTTATGCAGAAACCCAGCGAATTACTCAAGAGAATTTACCCTTTATTTACTTAGTTAACGCTTTGTCAATGTCAGCAGTGCGTAATCGCTTTGAAGGTATTCAATACTCTGCACTGGGTGGTGCATTCTGGAACATTCATGAAATAAAAGTAACGGATTAGTTATTAGTCAGTGGTTAGTGGCAAGAATAAAGGAAAAAGGACTAATGACAGATGAAAAAACCTTGCGATCGCTCCTCCAAGCGGTTGCCAATGGTAAAGTTACGCCAGATACGGCATTAGACTCACTCAAAAACTTAACTTATGAATCTGTGGGTGAGTTTGCCAAAATTGACCATCACCGCCAGCTAAGAACTGGTTTCCCAGAGGTGATTTGGGGGCCTGGTAAGACTCCCGACCAAATTGCTCAAATTATGGAGGTGATGCGCCTCCGCAACCCGGTGGTGATGGCGACTCGCATTGAACCAGCAGTTTATACCGTACTGCAATCAAAAGTTAGCGGTTTGCGATATTACGATTCGGCGCGAATTTGTGCGATCGCTCCTCCTAAGATCGAACCACTATTTGCAGGTGAAATTGCCATTCTTTCTGCTGGTACTGCCGATTTAGCTGTTGCTGAAGAAGCATCTGTCACTGCTGAACTTTCTGGTTTCCGGGTACAGCGCCTCTGGGATGTTGGCGTTGCCGGAATTCACCGTTTATTAAGTAACCGCCACCTGATTGAGTCAGCATCGGTGTTGATTGTCGTGGCAGGGATGGAAGGCGCTTTACCCAGCGTTGTCGCTGGTTTAGCGAGTTGTCCTGTGATTGCCGTACCCACCAGCATCGGTTATGGTGCAAGTTTTGGCGGGTTAGCACCTTTATTGACAATGCTTAACTCTTGTGCGGCGGGAGTAGGTGTAGTAAATATCGATAATGGTTTTGGTGCAGCAGTTTTAGCGGGGCAAATTTTGCGAACTGCCGAGAAATTGCGGTTGGCATCGGCTGAATCTTGAGTTAAGACTTTAAAGTTACACCCAATATTTCAGTACGTTATCAGTAATTTATCTGAAAAATAAACTGATCTGAAATTTGCCACCCTCAACCTCTTAATCACCAAATATGAGCCATCTCAGCGATTTGACATCTCGGTTATATTGGCATTTGCCTGTAAATTTGACAGCACTACTAGCACAAACAATTACCGATCCAGACTTGATGGGTCAGGTTGAAAAATCTTGGCGTCACTTTATACAAACAGGTCAAGTGTGGGCATTGTTGATTGGTTTAGTCATTGGCTATATGATCCGGAATTTAACTAGCTACGGTTAAATTTAAAAGTTAGGAGTTGAAAGTGAGGAGTGAGAAGTTAAGAGTCAGAAACTTATAACTCCTCACTCTTAACTCTTAACTCTCCCCAACTCTCTTGATATTTATGACCAAAGAACAAACTTGGAGCCAGAGGTTTGAATCAGCGTTGCATCCAGCGATCGCTCGTTTTAATGCCAGTATAAGTTTTGATATTGAATTAATAGAATATGATCTGACTGGTTCTCAAGCCCATGCCAAAATGCTAGCTCACACGGGCATTATCTCCTCAGAAGAAGGTGAGCAACTGGTTGCAGGTTTAGAAGAAATTCGCCAAGAGTACCGCCAAGGTAGATTTCAGCCTGGTGTTGATGCAGAAGATGTACATTTTGCAGTTGAAAAGCGACTGACAGAAATTGTCGGCGATGTGGGTAAAAAACTGCATACAGCGCGATCGCGTAATGACCAAGTTGGTACTGATACTAGACTCTACCTCCGCGACCAAATCCAGCAAATCAGAAGCGAATTGCGAGAATTCCAAGGTGTTCTACTAGATATAGCTGAAAAGCATGTTGAAACTTTGATCCCAGGCTATACCCATCTGCAACGCGCTCAACCAGTGAGTTTAGCTCATCACCTCTTGGCATACTTTCAAATGGCGCAACGCGACTGGGAACGTTTGGGAGATGTTTCTCGCCGCGTCAATATCTCACCTTTGGGGTGTGGTGCTTTAGCGGGAACTACTTTCCCCATCGATCGCCACTACACAGCCAAGCTATTAGATTTTGATGATATTTATGCTAACAGCCTTGATGGAGTGAGCGATCGCGATTTTGCGATCGAATTCTTGTGTGCTGCTAGCTTGATTATGGTTCACCTCAGCCGCCTTGCAGAAGAAGTCATTCTTTGGTCATCTGAAGAATTTCGTTTTGTCACCCTCAAAGATAGCTGTGCTACAGGTTCCAGTATCATGCCTCAAAAGAAAAACCCCGATGTCCCAGAACTCGTGCGGGGGAAAACAGGGCGTGTATTTGGTCATCTCCAGGCAATGCTGGTGATTATGAAAGGGCTACCTCTGGCATATAACAAAGACCTGCAAGAAGATAAAGAAGGTCTATTTGACAGCGTTAACACAGTCAAAGCATCTCTAGAAGCAATGACGATTTTGCTCAGAGAAGGCTTAGAATTTCGTACCCAGCGTCTAGCAGAAGCCGTAACCGAAGATTTTTCCAACGCTACCGATGTAGCAGATTACCTGGCAGCACGGGGCGTTCCTTTCCGGGAAGCTTACAACCTCGTAGGTAAGGTGGTCAAAACTAGTATTGCCGCAGGTAAACTCCTGAAAGATTTGGAATTGGAAGAGTGGCAACAACTACATCCGGCATTTGCAGCAGATATTTATGAGGCAATATCCCCCCGTCAAGTTGTGGCAGCCCGCAACAGTCACGGTGGTACTGGCTTTGTACAGGTTAGTAAAGCACTCATAGCGGCTCGCGCCCAAATCGATCAATAAGGGAATGGGGAGTAGAGAGCAGGGGGAGCAGGGGAAACAAGGGGACAAGGGGACAAGGGGACAAGAGGTGAGAACTTGAAACAAGTCTTTCCCCTTGCCCCCAATTCTCCTTGTCCCCAAGTCCTCTTGCCCATGCCCCATGCCCAATCCCCAATGCCCCATACGCAATAATAAATAAGGGCGTACAAATGTGCGCCCTAAACAATAAATAATCTATATAAAAAGGATTTAAGCAGACAGCTTAGTCAGTGTCAGCTGCTGTTGCTGCGCCTTCTTCTTCTTCACTCTTGGGTGGTCTTTGTTGGAACCTTCTCTGCATTCTTCCTGTCGTAGTTCGTTTACGAAACTTTCTGGCATACGCCTGGTTCCGTAGCGCCTTTTCTTTTTTCGGGTTACGGCGCTTGGCCATGTTCACCTCATTAAATAAACAACAAAAGAGTAGCAACTAGGCATCACGTAGGCAATATTAGCTACCAATGTTATTGATATACTTGTAGCCTAGTGCAGCAATCAATACGCTTTAAACAGTGTACTAGTCTACCGCGTTTTACCTTGTTTTGTCAATAACAATTTAGAATTATCCCCACCAGCTAGACAAAAAATATATTTTATTAGATGCAAATACATCAAAAATACGTAAATTAGCTAACTAGTTGTTCTTGCAACAAACCAATGAAGAAGCTATCTCAATACTGCTCGGAGTCAGACATTTTACACAAAGAATTTGGCTGAGGTAAAAGATAACTGGGCTTGGGTTAAAGATTTTTTCTTTCCCTTTTTTCCATTAACAAAGCAGTATTGGAAGCTATCCTACTAATAAAATTCAGTATTCGCTAAACTTCAACTGAATACATTGTTTTCAACTTCATTCAAAGCAAATGCAATAGGTACAAGCAAAATTGACCGTTTTTCCCTATTCGTGCAACAAAGCCTTTTATTGATGGTTTTAGGAAACTTTTTCAAGCTTCTTATCAGTTAATTTAGATGGCTTATTACGTTTGAGTGCTGAAGGGACACAAACAGTAGCGAGGGCAAATAAGCTAAGGATAGAGGTGGGTTCAGGTACGGTGATTATGCTTGCAGAAAAACTGATGGGTAACTCACTATCTTCCGTCCCCAAATTTTCAAAACCTGGTATCAGTGGTGGAACAGAAAAAACTTCTAAATAACTTGGCGTTGGTAAAAAACTAGCGAAAAATGGACTAGAATAGTTTCCCCCCGATGTAGAATAACCAAAACCATCACCTGTTAACTGCTGAGTATTAAGACTAATTAAATTGTCAACATTAAAAGGTTCGTTTCCTGGTATTGGAGTGCCTACAGGTTGCAGACCAGTAATCGTTTCACCATTTCGTGTACCCGTAATTCCTAAAATCTGATAAAAACCCAAATCGTCAGAGGTGTTATCAGTGGTAAAAGTACCAATCGCCTCTATACCAGTACCAGAATAATTCCAATTCCAAGTTAAAGCAGAGGCGGTTTGCATTGTACCGAAAACCAATCCAGATGTGGTGGTGAGGGCTATGGCAGATAGTAGAGCTAGATTTTTCATTGGGTTGTTTGTGCGATCGCTTTTAGCACACCAAAGGCGATCGCGGTTTTTGTAAAGGATTTTCGTATATTAAGCTGAATTAGCAAGAATTTGGTGGCAATCTCCAATACCGCTTAATTGCCTGTTTAAAATTCAGAATTTAGACATACTTATTCAGATTAATTTTTTGAAAGTGCATTGAAAAAATATTAATGATAGCTGGTTTGAGCAAAGCTAATGTTATTTATAAACTGAAAAGTTTTCTAACTTAACAAATGGTATGTATATGTAAATACAGTGCTTCTATTGAAAGTTAATGTTAAGATTAATGATATTCTACGTAAATCGTGAGAATAAAATCTCAAACCACAAACAGTTTTGTATAAAACAAAACTCGACGAAATTTTATGAGTTGAGTTTATGTAAGTGGTAGAGAGATATAGAATACAACATATCAATTTTGAAGATTGAACGTTATTGCTTTTTTTCCGGCAGCTGTCCAGTCCACACGTAGCTTATGGCGTATTGGACAAACAGTATTGGGTATTATATTTCGTCATCCCATTACTGGTACTAGTATCATCCCAATTTTACCTGATGGTCGGATAGTACTGATCCGACGGCGTGATGATGGTCTTTGGGCATTACCTGGAGGCATGGTGGATTGGGGAGAAGATATTCCCAACACAGTCCGCCGGGAATTGATCGAAGAAACCGGGCTAGAATTGGTGAAAATCAACCGTTTGGTAGGAGTTTACTCTGCACCAGACCGCGATCCCAGAATCCATTCAATTTGTATTGCGGTTGAAGCCGAGGTGCATGGGACAATGGAGATTCAAGATACTTTGGAAGTCATGGAAATCCAAGCTTTTTCTCCGAATTTGCTACCTTCAGGACAGATGTCTCACGACCATACTAGGCAGTTGCAAGACTACTTAAATGGCTTGACAACACTGGCATAACAATATTTTGTTATTAGTCATTGGTCATTGGTCATTGGTCATTGGTCATTGGTCCTTTGTCATTTGCCGCCAAAGTTCTGATTTAAGGAAGCTTCTTTACGAGACGCTACGCTAACGGCTCAGACTTAATTTGCCCAAAAGTAATGACAAATGACTAGTGACAAATGACTAATGACTAATGACTATTTATTATGGTGCTAAAAGTTAACTACTAAATTAAAATGAATACACTATTCCGTAACTCCCGGATAAAGCTCTCTCAAGGGCTTGTATTCTGGCGTGAAGTCGGTGAAAAAACTCCTATAATTTTTTTACATGGTGCTTGGAATGAAAGCAGTCAATGGTTATCTGTGATGGAGTCCCTTGCACAAGATTTCCATTGCTTTGCACCTGATTTATTAGGGTTTGGTGAGTCAGAGAATCCTAATATCCACCATTCAATAGATTTGCAAGTAGAGTGTTTAGCTGAATTTCTGCAAGCTGTCAAGCTAGAAAAAGTATATTTAGTAGGACATTCTCTTGGGGGTTGGATTGCTGCTAGTTATGCTTTAAAGTATCCTGAGAAAATCGATGGTTTGGTACTGCTTGCACCAGAGGGCGTAGAGATAGCAGGACAGGAAGAGTATTGCCGGAAGATGCGGCGATTATTGAATTATCCACCACTAGTAGTTAAATTGTTGCGATCGCTAACTCCCTTAACTAAAATCCTGGGTTGGCATGAGAAAATTGCCCAAGACTTGCAGTTGCGTCAGTCGCTATTGCCTTATCCCAGAGGTTGCCAATTACTTTTCAAACGGCGACAGATAGAAATTGAAGCGGAATTAGTGCAAAAGCGGCTTTATATGATAGATGTGCCGGTTTTTATTTTACAAGGTGGCCAAGATACACCAGATGCTTTAGCCAAGAGTCGGGTTTATGCTCAACTGATGCCGAAAGTAGAGTTGAAAATGATTTCCCATGCCGGAAATGATTTACCGGAATCTTGTGCTGGGGTTGTAGCACTTGAGATTCAAGAATTTATTAAAGGAAATTAGTAATTACAGATATCCATAAAAGAAGGTTTATTTATATTAATTAAATAAACGCCAGGGTCAATATAATAGAATAGCTAGCCCTTAAAATCGAAATTTTCATTTTTTGGTGCTGCGAAATATTTAATTGGCTCAGTTGCCTTAATCACCCATTACTATTTCCTGCATTCCCCAAAAAATCAAATTGGGTTCTACAAGCAAATGTGCTGTAATTTCAGGATATAAAGCTTGTAGATAGTTTAGTAGTAAACTGCGATCGCCCCCTTTAATTGCAATTTTGCCATCAGGAAATAATTGCAACCATGCCCCAATAAATTCTTTAATTCCAGCTAATATTGTATAAACTACTCCACTCTGAATAGCCTCTATAGTATTGATGGCAAAACGTGGTGGTAGAGATGGAAAATTTTGCATTTCCACTAATGGTAATTGTCCTGCTTTTTGACCGAGAGTTGCAAATTGTAAGCCCAACCCCGGCAAAATTGCACCTCCAACTAGACACTCATTAGCATCCGCAGCCGTAAAAGTTAGCGCTGTCCCAGCATCAATCACCAACATTGGAAAACCCCAAATTTTTCCCGCTCCCCACAAAGCTAAAGCGCGGTCAATTCCTAGTGTGGAATAAACACCTTTTAGCGGTACTTGGTCTAATGTAATAACATGAGTATTTGGGTAAGTTTGCCAAATAGCAGTTTGACTGGGAACTACGGAGGCGATTAAGAGAGGGCAGACCAGGTGAGTGTTTGTTAGAGATTTAAATTCGGGAAAAATTTTCTCTAGTAAATCATTCAGGGTTTGACATTCAGCCAACTGTTGTATAACAGACTCAGGAAGATAGTCAGTATCCCACGCTGAATAAAGCGTCTCGCTAATAAACAACGCCCAATGTAGCCGAGAGTTCCCAATTTCCAACGCTAGCCAAATTTCCTCTCTGTACTTCTGCGGTTTCACACTTTTAACTTTTTTAAGTCAGCCATAGATTTTTTAATAAAAATTAACATTCATCACGTGTAACAATAAAAGAAGAGGAACAAATACTCATTGTGTCAAGGAGGGAGTTATGGTAGCGCTCACCGAAAAAACTGAAAAACGGCTCACCATACAGACTGTGGAAATCGCTCAAGAGACGACGGCAATTCGCTCTTTAGACTGGGATCGCGATCGCTTCGATATTGAGTTTGGTTTGCAAAACGGCACTACTTATAACTCGTTTCTCATCCGTGGGGAGCAGACTGCTTTAGTTGATACCTCCCACGAAAAGTTTCGTCAACTATATTTTGATACGCTCACCGGACTAATCAACCCAACAGATATTGATTATTTGATTATCAGCCATACTGAGCCAGACCATAGCGGTTTGGTTAAAGACTTGTTGCTTATGGCTCCAGAAATTACCGTTGTCGGTTCTAAGGTGGCGATTCAGTTTCTTGAGGATTTCGTACATCAGCCATTTAAGCGGCGGATTGTGAAAAATGGCGATCGCTTGGATTTGGGCAATGGTCATGAATTTGAATTCGTGATTGCCCCAAATTTACATTGGCCAGATACCATTTTCAGCTTCGACCACAAAACCAAAACTCTCTACACCTGCGACGCTTTTGGGCTGCACTATTGCTCAGATAGCACCTTTGATGAAGACTTGGCAGCGATCGAAGAAGACTTTCATTACTACTACGATTGCTTGATGGGGCCAAATGCGCGGTCGGTTTTGTCTGCCCTGAAGCGGATGGGGGAACTTAAAACCATCGATATGATTGCCACAGGACACGGCCCATTATTATCTCATAATGTTGAGGAACTAGTTGGACGTTACCGCACTTGGAGTCAAACCCAAGCCAAGCCAGAAACGGTAATTGGAATATTTTACGTTTCCGAATACGGTTATAGCGATCGCCTCGCGCAAGCAATTGCCAATGGGATCGGTAAAACCGGTGTCGCCGTGGAAATTGTCGATTTGGGTTCTGAAGTTGATTTACAAGAACTGCGGGAACTAGTTAGCCGTTGTGCAGGGCTAATTGTTGGTCTACCTCCGGCTTCTGGTGCTGCTAGCATCCAATCTGCACTCAGCACAGTTTTAGGATCTGCCAAAGAAAAGCAAGCTATCGGCGTATTTGAAACTGGCGGTGGCGATGATGAGCCGATAGATCCTTTAGTGAGTAAATTCCGTAATTTGGGTTTGACAACAGTTTTTCCAGCGATTCGGATTAAACAAGCGCCCACAGAAAACACTTACAAGCTGTGTGAAGAAGCGGGTACAGACTTAGCTCAATGGGTAACACGCGATCGTAGCATCAAAGCGATGAAATCCCTTGGTGCTGACTTAGATAAAGCACTGGGTAGACTCAGTGGCGGACTGTATATTATTACTGCCAAAAAAGGTGATGTATCCAGTGCGATGTTAGCCTCCTGGGTTGCTCAAGCCAGCTTCAAACCCTTGGGATTTTCCATTGCAGTCGCCAAAGATCGGGCGATTGAATCACTCATGCAAGTAGGCGATCGCTTTGTTCTCAACATTTTAGAAGAAGGCAATTTCCAACCACTCATGAAGCACTTTTTGAAACGGTTCGCCCCTGGAGCCGATCGCTTTGAAGGAGTAAGAACCCAGCCAGCCGAAAATGGTGCCCCCATCCTCAACGATGCCCTCGCCTACATGGAGTGCGAAGTCGTCAGTAGAATGGATTGCGGCGACCATTGGGCAGTATACAGCACCGTCTACGCCGGACGAGTTTCTAAACCCGATGCTTTAACTGCTGTGCATCACCGCAAAGTCGGAAATCACTATTAACAAGGGGAGCAGAGGGGCAGGGAGAATAATTAACGCGATTCTTAGAACCCCACTTCCATTCCTCTCTCCGAAAGGTCAAGAGGCTTTGATTCTTGCTCCCCTTCCCTTGCAGGGAAGGGGCTGGGGGTTAGGTTTGAAGGAAAGTTGCACACGGTGCTAATTAATAACCAATGCCCCATGCCCCATACCCAATACCCGATGCCCTATTCCCGAATAAAGCCATGTCAAAAAATAAACCTCGTGATGTTCAAGTTTATCCAATAGCTACAGATACAAGAATACTGCGATCGCGCAGTTGGTCAAGGCTGAGATTTGAAATTGAATATGCCCTTGCCAAGGGTACAACTGCTAATTCTTATTTAATTGAAAGCGATAAAAATGCCATCATTGACCCTCCGGGGGAAACGTTTACAGAAATTTATTTAGAAGCCTTACAGCAGCGTTTCCATCTCGAAGATTTAGATTATGTAATTTTGGGACACGTCAACCCTAACCGGGCTGCAACTTTAAAAGCTTTGTTAGCAATTGCTCCACAAATCACCTTTGTTTGTTCTAATCCCGGAGCGATAAATTTACGTGCAGCGCTGGAAAATCCAGATTTGCAAATTCTGGTTATGCGCGGTGAAGAAACTCTAGATTTGGGTAACGGGCATAATTTACAATTTATTCCCACCCCGAATCCCCGCTATGCAGATCAACTCTGCACCTACGATCCGCAAACAGAAATTCTCTACACAGATAAGTTATTCGGGGCGCACGTTTGTGGAGATCAGGTATTTGATGAAGGCTGGGAAGTATATAACGAAGATCGGCGCTATTATTTTGATTGCCTCATGGCTCCCCACGCCCGTCAAGTAGAAACTGCGCTGGAAAAACTAGCCGATTTCCCCGTGAGAATGTATGCCAATGGACATGGGCCTTTGGTACGTTATGGCTTAATCGAACTGACCAAATCTTATCGAGAATGGAGTCAACAGCAAACTTCTGCTGACTTGACAGTGGCGTTAATCTATGCGTCAGCTTATGGAAATACGGCAACATTAGCCCAAGCGATCGCTCGTGGCATCACCAAAGCCGGTGTCGCTGTAGAATCAATTAACTGCGAATTTACTGAACCAGAAGAAATTCGGGCGGCTGTAGAAAAAGCTGGTGGTTTCATCATGGGTTCTCCAACTCTCGGCGGTCATGCACCCACACCCGTACAAACAGCTTTAGGAATTGTGCTATCCACCGCGACTAATAATAAACTCGCTGGTGTTTTTGGTTCCTTTGGCTGGAGTGGGGAAGCAGTTGATTTAATCGAAGGTAAGTTAAAAGATGCTGGTTATCGGTTTGGTTTTGACACCATCCGCGTGAAATTTAAACCCGACGATGCCACCTTACAATTGTGTGAAGAAGCCGGAACCGACTTTGCCCAAGCACTGAAGAAAGCTAGAAAAGTGCGATCGCCAAGTCAACCTGCTACTACTGTAGAACAAGCAGTTGGTCGTATTGTTGGTTCTCTGTGCGTTCTAACTGCCAAAGAAGGCGATCGCTCTAGTGCCATGTTAGCCTCTTGGGTAGCTCAAGCTAGCTTTAATCCGCCTGGTTTAACCATAGCCGTCGCTAAAGAACGGGCAGTAGAAACACTGACCCATACAGGAAACAAATTTGTCCTCAATATTCTTAAAGAAGGGAATCATTTGGGGTTGATGAAGCACTTCCTGAAACCTTTTGGCCCAGGACAAGACCGATTTGCCGATGTCGCCGCCCAAGAAGCTGAAAACGGTTCTCCCATACTTGCAGATGCCTTGGCATATCTGGAATGTTCTGTACAAAATCGGATGGAATCTGGCGATCATTGGCTAGTTTATGCCACGGTCGAGAATGGCAAATTGTTAGATAATGATGGGATCACAGCCGTGCATCATCGCAAGTCGGCAACTCATTATTAATTGGGAATGGGGCATGGGGCATTGGTTATTAATTCTTCTCCCTCACCTCTACTTCATCAAAAATATGGGTCTGAAACCCCGTGCTTCACGCAATGCTTTAAAGTAATGAGTAAGGAGTAATGAGTAGATGAAAAATGGGTATTTACTCATTACTTATTACTTATTACTCATTACTCCTTCTTCCCCGTGCGTACCCTTCTCCTGACGGAGACGCTGCGCGAACGGGAACGCCAAGGGCGAACACGCCGGGGAGTATGTCAACGGTTCTGGTGGTAAACCAAGCTTGGCGCGAAATTCTTTGCTGTACTTACATTCACGTCTGCATAGCTACTCGAAAGGAACGTGAAGATTATGAACGAAACACCTTTTGAACAATCGCAAAATTCTGACGACGAGCTTCAGGCTGAGTATCGCTTCGATTATCAAAAAGCAAAGCCTAATCGCTTCGCTGCCCGTAGTGGAACGCAACAATTAACAGTTGTGGTCTTAGATGAAGATGTGGCTCAGGTTTTCACTACACCAGAATCTGTCAATAAAGTGTTAAGGGCGTTGATTGAGTCGATGCCACAAGCTGCAAACGGCGAGACAGCCTGATAACCTGGTTGTATTGGGTGATCGCAAGCCGTCTTATCAAAGTTAGAATCAACTCCAGCAATAGGTTGGGTTACAATACTGCTCGGTTAAGCATTTTTAACTCGGAATCGGGTTTGGGGAAAAGGTTAAAGGGTAAGGGTTAAAGGTTTTTTCTTTCCCTTTTCCCTTTCCCCTTTTCCCCTTAACCGAGAAGTATTGGGTTGGGTTAAGGTTTTTATGACTAACTGAACCGGAATAAAAAAGGCTCAAGCATTTCTGCCTGAGCCTTTTCTAGATTAAACTAAATGGTTTTCGCTTGAATTTAGTAGCGACCACCGCCACCGCCACGGTTGTAGCCACCGCCACCACCGCCACGATTACCACCGAAAGAACCACCGCCACCTCTGTCTTCTCTGGGCTTGGCCTTATTCACTTTAAGGTCACGACCCATCCATTCAGCACCATCAAGGGATTCAATGGCTTTGGTTTCTTCGTCTTCTGAACTCATTTCCACGAAAGCAAAACCGCGTAAACGGCCTGTTTCACGGTCAGTAGGTAGCTGAACGCGCTTTACAGAACCATATTCTGCAAAAACAGTACTCAGCGCATCTTGTGTAACTTCATAGGAGAGGTTACCAACGTAAATTGACATTAAATGTCTCCAAAATCGTAAGTTTGTAGAGATTTAGATTTCGGAGAGAAGTCTGTAATACCAAAAGGGAAAAGCCTGTCAATACTAAAATCAAACACTGTCGCCGAATTAATTCTCATTTCACTTCCAATTTTTACATAGCGACTAACTTTCTGGGGGAAAGTTTGAAAAATTGTTATAAAAAGTTATATTGGAAGTTGATAGCTAGGTGCTAGGTAGTTTCAAAACGGGTGAGACTACAGCCAGCCGCACCCGATAAACTAACTCTCTATTCTATTTTCTAAATATTGACCAATCATCAACTGTTCACCAGCACGAGAGATAATAGTCTGTCTGGTGCGGTATTTACTGCCAATTAGCTTTAACTCTTCTTCAAACACTGAACCGTTGTATTCAGTTCGCAAACACATTGTTTTCGGGTTGGAGAAATAATACTGGGCGGTGACTGGTTTAGATATGGCAAAACCGCGATCGCGATACAAGGTATTTCCCATCACTCCAAATATTGTTGAACCTTGCGATTCTTTCTTTGTCGTCAGCAAATCCGTACTTTCCCAGACAACTGCTGCACCACAGATTAAACTCTTTGTATCAGACAAATCGTGCATCTGAGCTAGGTTTTGTAATTCATCACAGTCCTGCTCTAAAAAATTGATCGTAACTATACTCTCGATCTCCTTAGTTTCTCCCTTCGGTAGGGTGTAGTAGCGTCGTTGCGATCGCCATTTACCTGTTGATTCCTGGAAAAATTCGGAAATCTGGGATTCATCAGTGGTTTGTGCAGTTTTAAACAGAGATGTCACGCCTTACATTCCTCACCTAATACAAATATATTTCTGGTAAAAAAGTTCATTCTTACCTGTTGTTGCTATAGCAATACGGTTCGGATAAGCATTTTTCACTTTCCTTGTGGTCTGGGGAAAGGGTAAAGGATAAAGGATGTATTCAAAACCTTTCCCCTTTTCCCTTTCCCCTTTAACCGAACCGTATTGGTTGCTATGGTACTTGTCGCCCTATTTCTTGCCATATTACGCAAGGGGGGTAAGAAGAAATTGTGTTTTCTATTACATTATAGACACAATTAAGCAATAAATCTTTAACATTCTTAATAAAATAGTAAATACCCGTAATACCTGCTAGTTATAGTAGAATAAATTGAGTAGGTAAAAACAAGGGTAATTATTGTAATACTGCCCAAATTATGATATTCAGCAAAAAAGCTTCATATCTTTGGAAAAAACCAGCTTTCTCCTCTGGGTAGATTCCAGAAAAATGACAAATATTTATACTAAAGTTTATAATTTGTTAACTGCAAGAAGATTATCTACCTCTGCGTAAGAAGTAGAACGGTGAGAAGTTTTGGAATTTTGTGGGAAAACAGTAATTTTTGAATCAAAAATTACTGTCATACAGCTTATGCTTCATTCTCGCCGTTTTTTGTTAATGATATCTCTCAAAATTACTTGGTAAAACACGGCTGTTTAACCCCAAAAGCTCCCCAATAAGAGAAAAACAGATGATTTTGGAAAAAGATAAGCCGCACAAACAGGTGAAAATGAAAGATCCCGTAGTCGCTAACCAACTAATAATTATCCAGTTAGATTCAGTTGTGAAAACTGAGGTGGCGACCGCAGATTTCAAAAGTAGACTTCTTGCAAACAGTACTTGTGCAACAGGTGGCAAAGCGAAAGGGGAAAATTCCTTTTTTTCCTCCACTTCTGTAAGAAGTTTATTAATTTCCTGTTTGGTAGCTATAGGATTGCTGACGGCAAGTTGCGGTTCGTCGCCCAAAGAATCAGCAGATGCACAATCTCAGAGTCCTGGTAATAGGGAACGTAGTCGGGTAACGCCTGTAGATGTGGCGATCGCTAGAACTGACTTGCTCGAAAAACAACCAGAATATACAGGTAATACAACACCCTTCCGCATCGTATCACTGCGATCGCAGGTAGAAGGTCGCTTGTTAGCCTTGAACCTTGATGTGGGCGATAGAGTTAAGCTTGGGCAAAACGTCGGGCAGTTAGATGATGCCATACTTTCGACTGAATTAAAGCAAGCAGAAGCAGAATTAGCAGCCCTCAAATCAGAAGTAGCTAGAGCAAACAATCAGGTAAGCAATGCCCGTGCTGACGTTGAACGGGCGCGGCTAGAAGTGGTACAAGCTCAGGCAGATTCAGAACGGCAACAGAGGTTGTTTAAAGCCGGAGCGATCGCTGAACAAACTGCCCAACAAGCACGTACCCAGGCCAAAACAGCAGCCCAGGCACTGCGGGCAGCCCAAGAGCAAGTCCGTACAGAACAGCAAGCCGTCGCTGCCGCCGAAGGTAGAGTTTTGGCCCAACAGGCATTGGTTGCCCAAACCAAAGAACGCAGGTCTTACGCTCGGCTGACATCTCCCATCACTGGCATAGTTACAGAAAAGGTGACAGAACCAGGCAATCTTCTGCAACCAGGTAATGAAGTCGTAAAGATTGGCGATTTTAACCGTGTCAAAGTCGTTGTGCAAGTTTCTGAATTAGAACTGGCACAAATTCAGGTTGGACAGTCTGTACAAGTGCGCTTAGATGCCTTTCCCAAGGAAACATTAATTGGGAGAGTTACGCGGATTTCTCCAGCTGCCGATGCTACGGCTCGCTTAATACCTGTAGAGGTAGTGATTCCCAACGCTCAAGGCAAGATTGGCAGTGGATTACTGGCACGAGTCAACTTTGAAAACCAGACTCAACAGCGTGTAGTCGTACCACAAACAGCTATTCAGAAACAAGCAGGGAGCAACAACTCCAAGACTACAGGTAAGTCTCCCCAGTCCAACGCAGCTAATACCGCCGGGGCAGAAAACCCTGCTGGAACGCTATTTGTGGTCAAAGAAACAGACGGCACGAAAGTGGCAGCACGTGCTGTGACATTAGGAAAAAGAGCCGATGGCAAAGTGGAAATTTTATCTGGCTTGCGATCGGGAGAACGCTATGTTGTTCGCAGTGGTCAACCCTTAAAAGATGGAGACGCTGTACGTTTATCGATTATTTCTGAAACAGCAGAGGTAGCCCCTAAAGGAAATTAAAAATTCTAAATCTCTTTGAGAATTTTTCATTTTGCCTTTTTAATTGGAGCAAAGCAACAGTAATGCAGCAAGTAAAAAACGGTGGCGGATTTAGTATCAGTGCCATATCAATCCGCCAACACATCGGGACACTGATGCTGACGCTGGCAGTAATAGTGATGGGTGTCTTTTTTGTCGTCAAGTTACCAGTAGATTTACTACCATCAATTACCTATCCTCGGATTGGTGTGCGAATACAAGCGCCTGGAATATCCCCAGAGGTAGCAGTTGATGAAGTCACAAGACCACTAGAAGAAGCCTTTAGTGCTACTGAGGGCGTGATTCAAATTTTTTCCCAAACTCGTGAGGGACAGATAAATTTGGATCTGTATTTTCAGCCAGGTGGCAATATTGACCAAGCTTTAAACGATGCTACGGCTGCTTTTAACAGAGCTAGAAGCACATTACCAGAAAGCATCGAAGAACCACGCTTATTTAAAGTCGATCCTTCCCAGTTACCCGTTTACGAATTGGCATTAACTTCACCCTCCCTCGAAGGCGTGGATTTACGCGTTTTTGCTGAAGAAGAATTAGCCCGCGAACTGAGTGTTGTACCCGGAGTTGCAGGGGTAGACATATCGGGCGGAGTTCTAGAAGAAGTTAGAGTCAATATAGATTTAGATCGGTTGCAAGCTTTGGGTGTAGGTTTGACCGATATCCTAGATGAACTCAGAGATCGCAACCTAGATATCTCTGGCGGTCGGCTTTTAGGGCAGAATGCTGAACCATTAACCCGTACCGTCGGACGGTTCCAAAATGCCAATGAAATCAGCAATCTTTCTTTTGAAGTCTCTTCCCCCACTTCCTCAACCTCCTCCACTACCTCATCTCTCCCAGCTTCCACTACTCCCAAGCGCCGCGTCTATTTGCGCGACTTTGCCGAAGTCATTGATGGCTCAGAACAGCAAAGGGTGTACGTCTTACTCAACGGGCAACAAGCTGTAAAAGTCAGCATCCAAAAGCAGCCAGATGCTAATACCATCAACGTTGTCGAGGGTGTGAAAAAACGCTTAGAAGAACTTCGGAAGTCCGGTCTAATTCCTGAAGGGACGGTTCTGACACCAACCTTGGATGAGTCGCGGTTTATTCGCAACTCCATCTCCAATGTTACTAGTTCTGGATTGATTGGTACTGCACTAGCAGCGATCGCAGTTCTTCTATTTCTTGGTTCTCTGCGGCAAACTTTCATCATCGTCCTCGCCATCCCCCTAGCAAGTCTAGCTGCCATCATCTTAATGGGGCTATTTGGTTTATCTCTCAACGTTTTTAGTTTGGGTGGTCTAGCGCTAGGTGTAGGTATTGTGGTCGATAACTCCATCGTCATGTTGGAGAATATTGCCGAGGGTGCTGGGATGACTCCCGGTAAGGATAATAAAAGCCGCTTGAATTCCCAGCAACTAATTTCTCAAGCAGAAAAAAGTAGCCAAGAAGTAGAATCAGCTTTGGTTGCTTCCACTAGTACGAACTTGGTGGCAGTTTTGCCATTTTTGCTCATTGGTGGTTTTATTGCACTACTATTCAATGAGTTAATTCTTACCATCACCTTTTCCGTAGCGGCTTCAATTTTAATTGCCGTAACTGTTGTACCGATGTTCGCCTCTCGGATGTTGGCATGGAAGTTTTCTAGCGGGTTGAGCAATTTTTGGCTGTTGCGGGAGTTTAATAACCGTTTCGATGCTTCTACGAGGGTATATAGCAGTTTTTTAACTGGAATATTACGCTGGCGGTTGGTTACAGTAGCGATCTTTATTATCCTTTTCGGCGGCGGTAGTTTGTGGATGGCTCCCCAAATTCCCCAAGAAATTCTCCCTCGCATCAACACCGGACAAGCTAACTTAAATGCTCAGTTTCCTCCCGGTACACCTTTAGAAACCAACCAAAAAGTAATGGTTGCGGTAGATGAGATTATCCGCAAACAGCCAGAAACGGAATATGTTTTCTCTACAATTGGTGGCTCTCTCTTTGGCAACACTACCAATGCTAATGCCCTACGAGCTTCCAGCAATATTACCCTGAAAACGGGTACTAACGTGCAAGCTTATGTAGAACGAGTTACCCAAGAGTTGAACAAGTTAAATTTAGCAGGAATTCGTCTGCGCCTTACCCCCGGTCAAGTGCGGGGTTTGATTCTCAGCAATTCTCCTGTCCGTGGTGCTGATGTTGACGTAATAATTCAGGGAAATGACGTAAATAATTTAGAAGAAGCTGGCCGTCAGGTACTAACAGCTTTAGAAGAACAAGCCACCTTAGCGAGATTTCGTCCCGATGCAGACGATCGCCAACCAGAAATACAGATTCTTCCTGACTGGGAAAGGGTTTCAGCTTTAGGGCTAACTGCTACACAAATAGGGCAGACAATTCAAACTGCGATCGAAGGCAGTGTTCCAACTCAGTTGCAACGCGGCAACCGTTTAGTTGATGTCCGAGTAAAGTTGAATGAAGCATCAGTCCAAGTACCTTCTCAATTAGAAAGGTTGCCTTTATTTGTGGATAACAATCGCCAAGTCCGCTTGAGCGATGTTGCCAAAATTGCCGAAGCTCAAGCGCCTGGAGAAGTTCAGCGAATTAACCAGCGTCAGGTTTTATTAATTGCTGGCAACTTAACCGAGGGAGCTAGCCTCAGTAGTGCCCTAGAACAGGTGAGTACGGTACTAAATAGTATCGATTTACCTGAAGGAATTACCATATTACCCAGTGCAGCCTCTGAATCTAATCAGCAGCTGCAAAGTTCATTGCAACTTTTAGGTGGATTAGCTGCCTTTCTAGTCTTTGTAGTGATGGCGGTGCAATACAATTCCCTGATTGACCCGCTAGTAATTATGTTTACAATTCCCTTGGCATTAGCTGGGGGAATTTTTGGGCTTTACATTACCAAAACTGCAATTGGGGCAACAGTGATTGTCGGTGCAGTTTTGCTGGTGGGTATTGTGGTCAATAACGCCATCATTATGGTGGAATTGGCCAATCAAATTCTAGAACGGGAAAAAGTTGACCGGAAAACTGCCATTTTGAAAGCTGCACCTCAACGCCTAAGACCGATATTAATGACAACTATTACCACTGTTTTAGGTATGTTTCCCCTAGCGTTAGGAATCGGGGAAGGTTCAGAATTTCTGCAACCATTAGGTGTAGTAGTGTTTTCGGGTTTATCTTTGGCAACAGTGCTGACACTGTTTATCATTCCCTGCTTTTATACTCTGTTACACGATTTGATGGGTGGAAATTGGGCGAAGCCAGTGTTAAGCAGGTTGCATGGATTTACCAAAAAACTTATAAGCTAATGAGCATATAAGTTACATAAAACTAAGTATTTCGGTAGTGGCGTACATCTGTACGCCATTACTATTTATTGTGTTGCAAAGATTTTTGTATTTAAAATCCACACATTGTCTAATTTGTCAATTAATAAGTTCTAATTTAGATTTTTGATAAAGATTGCGTGAAATTACTAGTTATTGTGATAAAGCATTACAAAAATTGCTTTATAAATCAACATACGAGTATGTGTAAACTCACTGAGCAGACACACATTAACCGCTATTTATCTAGCAAATAGATAGCAGTTAAAAAGTGAGGTTTTGCTGTTTGATTTAACTCACGCAATATAGCATTCTCTCAATCAATATGAAGAGGACAGAAATATGACTACAAGCGTAACCAAAATAGCCTTGTCTCTTCTAGGAGCAGCAGGAATTAGTTTTTTATCTTTGACACCAGCGAGAGCCGTTATCTTGGTAGAACCCATTGTAACGAGTGTGAATGAAGATATATTCAACACGAAAAAGCCAAGAATCCTTACAGATTTTCAACCAGGACAAGTAATAGAATATGGTGTGCCAGATGTAGCTAATAACTTTCTAAATAACACCGGATACGATATCGAAAGCTTGGTTTTTGAATTAAAAACGCCGTTCTATACTAATCCCGATTCGACTCCAGCATTTGATAATGAGCCTGTAGAGTGGGGAGATGTAAATGGAGATGGAAAGATTGGTTTATCTAATAACCCCGATCTAAAGGATATTTTTACAGACATTACCATCAGTGGTAGCACTATTACTTTTAGTGGTGGTGTAATCCGAAACGGAAGCATTTTTTACAATCCCTTCGCTACACTACCAAATCTAGCACCCGGTGCTGGAATCATTCCAGCAATAGCAGCAGATCAAACAGATAAAGATGGGCCTATTAGAGTCGCATCTTATTACACAGCCATTCCTGAATCAACTAACGTTTTGGGTGTAGTGGCCCTTGGTGCTTTAGGTGTAGCTTTAAAATTAAAGCGATCGCTACACTATTAACACTTTCTATAATTCTCTATGACTGGGAGTTGGGCATGAGGCGACAAGAGGAATAATCAATTCTTAATTCTCAATTCCCAATGCCCAATGCCCCATTCCCCTTACTTTGTAATTAACTCACGATAAACTGCTAGTGTTTCCTGATGAACGCGGGCAACACTCAACCACTGTAGGTTTTGATTTGCCCGATTCTTCCACTCATGCAGCATATCGGCATTACTTAGTAATTGCACTAAAACCCCGGCTAAAGCATTACTATCTTTTGCTGGTACTAAAAGACCTGCTTGCCCATTATCTAAAGCTTCAGGAATCCCATCTACTTGAGTGCCAACGATCGCAGTTCCAGCTTCTCTAGCTTCCGAAAGTACTAGAGGGCAAGGATCTCGATGAGAAGCCAACACAAATATGTCACAAGATATCAGGTAGCGTTGAGGTTCCGACTGGAAGCCTTCAAAATGAATCCGTTCTTTTACAGAAGTTGCTTGTGCTTGTGCCTCAAATAGCTGTTTATCAGGGCCATTTCCTACCAAATAAAGATGCGCTTGGGGAAAATCTGGGGCGATTTGTTCAAAGGCAGCGATTAACTCAGCGATACCTTTGCGTTGATACATTCCCGCTACAGTTGCGATCGCTGGACGTTGTAACCCTAAAGGTTGATAATCTTGGATTTGCCGGGTGCGGGGGCTGCCCAAAGTTCCATTGCATACTACCCGCAACTTGTTTTCTGGGATACCGCGTTTTGCCATAGAATCTCGCACCGCCTTGCTGACAGCAATTACTCTATCAGCTAAACCCATCAGCAGACTGGAACGCTGAAATTCGTTGTGGACTGTGGAAACTAAAGTATATTTATTTCCTTGAAAAATACGTGCTAAAATTACCCCCGTCATCATGTGAGCATGAACGATATCCGGCTGGAATTCTGCTGCGATCGCCCGGTAACGCACAGCTGCTTTGATAATACTGTTCGGTTTTCTAGTTTGGTCTAGTTGGTAGTGTTTGACACCACAGTTATTTAATAATTTCTCATATTCACCACCAGCAGAAATAACCGCTACCTCATAACCAGATTTTGCCTGTAAACAAGCCAGATCCACAGCCACATTCACAATACCGTTACCTATTTCTTGAACGTGGTTCAAAATATGTATAATTCGCATAATCTTTGAGATATGTATAAAATTAAGATAAGTAACTGGGAGTAAATCAATATAATCATTGATGTCTTCAGCGATGACTCAAGAGTAATTAGTAGTGCATAAAATTGACCACTTGCTACTGAATAAGAACGCTTCTAACGAGTTACTTAGCTTAAAGACTTATTCAGTAACGGCCCGATAAATCTGGGTAAAACTCCAAAATTCTCAAGACTGAATCTGCTATTTCAGTCCCTATAGTCTTATTTTCGATTTCTCCGATAGCGACGACAGCTATACATACTATGTTTTGAAGGGACTCAGCACAAATAGTAAGCTGTCCCACATTGAACTTGAACTTCCATCATGAGGGCGCTGATGTTGCCCACCCGACAAGAGTTATGTTTAGTTTGGTTTAGATGTTTTCTAGCTTAGGGAATTCCAAGAAATAAATTATCCAAATAAACGTAGACGCTTCTCTACGAGACGCTACGCGAACGGCTTGCCGCAGGCTACCACAGAGACACAGAGATAGGAGAAATAGAGAGGGTTTTTTCGTCAGTTTTGAGACATTTTTTTATTTGGAAGTCCCTTAGTGACTTTAGCAATTTAGTAAAACTATATACTTGCATCGCTTTACAAAAGCAGCAACTTGCGTGACGATAAGAAAGAAATTAATAGTAAAAATAATTCCCTATTACTGTTCTTAATTGTGTGAAAACTCGTAATGACAAGGCTTCAGTCAGTTTGAGTTGACCTCATAACCTTAAACCTTAGCTTGAAGTAAAAAAATGGCAACGCTACATACCCCATACTTCCAAGTAAATTCCTTAATTCCCACACATTACACACGCAGCCTAGTCTTTATCGACATGGCGGTGGAAGACTATCACAGTTTAGTCAAAGGTGTTATTTCCAACGCTGATGTGTTCGTAATCGATCCAACACAGAACGGTGTTGAGCAAATTACAGAGGTTTTGGCAACTCGTGCCAACCAGAATCTTAGCAGCATTCATATTGTTTGCCACGGTCTTCCTGGTAGCTTGCAACTGGGTAACACCCGTTTGGGACTTGATACCCTTGATGAATATACTCAGCAACTACAACAGTGGCAGAAAATATTTACCGCCTCATCAAAAACCGTTGGGTTATCGGTTGAATCTGCTACAGAATCTCCAGCTAAATTACTCATCTATGGTTGTAACGTAGCTGATGGTGATGCGGGGGCAGAATTTATTGCCAAACTGCACCAACTTACAGGAGCGAATATTGCCGCTTCCCGTCAGCTTACAGGCAATGCAGCATTAGGCGGTAATTGGGATTTGGAAGTTCGCACCAGTGATATGGAAGTAACTTTAGCGTTTACAGAAACGGCGCAGAAAGCTTATACAGGAGTCTTGGCAACCTTTACAGTAAATAGTACCGGGGATGCAGATGATGGGAATCCGAATAATCATGTCACTACCTTACGGGAAGCTATTAACTTAGCTAATGCTACTGCTGGGGATGATACGATCGCCTTTGGGAAAATCTTTACTGATGCTACCCCAGATGTAATAACCCTCACCTCTGGAAAACTGACCATTACCGATGATGTTACTATCCTGGGAACTGGCGCATCCAAACTTACTGTGAGTAGGAATAATGCCTCCAGAGTATTCGAGATATCGGGAACAGCGACAGGTGTTAATATTGACGGTTTGGCGATCGCTAGCGGCGGTATTCAAGTAAATTCAAATTCCATTCTCAGCCTGACAAGAAGCAGTGTTTCTGGCAATACACAGGAAAGCGGCATCTCTAATAACGGCATCCTCAGCCTTACAGGAAGCAGTATCTTTGGTAATACCAAAGGCGGAATTTATAACGGTGGCATCCTCAGCCTTAGAGGAAGTCGTGTCTTTGGCAATACGGGTGACTTCGGTGGTGGCATCTATAATGACGGTTCCACTGCAAACACTGGTAATCTTAGCCTAACGGCAAGTACTGTCTCTGGCAATACAGCAAACTATGGTGGCGGCATCTACAACAAAGGCGGTACTCTCAACCTTACGGCAAGTACTGTCTCTGGCAATAAGGCAAACTATAACGGCGGTGGTGTCGTTAACGCAGATGATGGTACTTATTTTGGTGGTTCAGCTACTCTAACTAACAGCACCATCTCAGGCAATACAGCCAATGACGAAGGCGGTGGTATATATAATAGCGGCAGCTACACAAATAACGACAATCTCACTCTGATCAATACCACAATTACTAACAACACAGCCGACTCAGATAGCAATGATGTTGGTAATGGTGGGGGTGTTGCTAGCTATGGTAGCCCCATGAAAGTTAGTAACACCATCATTGCAGACAACTTTGACAAGTCCCTTGCCGATAATATACAACCTGACGTGTCCGGTAGCGTCACTGACTTTGGTAATAACTTGATTGGCGATGCCACTGGTAGTATTGGCTTTACCACCAGCACTCTCATTGGCACAACCACCAACCCCATTGACCCAAAACTCAGTTCGCTGCAAAATAACGGTGGTGCAACCTTTACTCACGCCTTACTTGCAGATAGCCCCGCTCTTAATGCTGGCAATAATTCTCTAGTTCCTCCTGGTGTAACTACCGATCAAAGAAGCGCTGGATTCGACAGGATATCTGGTCTTGCAGTTGATATTGGTGCTTATGAAGTCCAGCCTAGTATAATTACGCCACCTAATAATCCCAATCCCCTTGTCCCCACCATCAGCATCATCGCCACTGATAACACTGCTGATGAAAACAGTGGGAATAGTGGTAGTTACCGCGTTAGCCGCAGCAACAGCAATGGGGCATTAACAGTCAACTTCTCTGCCAATGGCAATGCGAGTATTGCAGACTACAACCTAAGCGTGGGTGGCAAACCTGTCATCGGCAACAGTATCGTGATTGCTAATGGGCAAAGCTATGTAGATATCACTTTGACACCTGTCAACGATATTCAGGCAGAAGCGGCGGAAAATCTGACTCTCAACTTGGCAGCAGATTCGGCTTACCAAATCGATAATGTGAATTATACCGCCACAGCTGCGATCGCAGCCAATGATTTAGTCGTGACTAATACCAACGATTCTGGAGATGGGTCGTTGCGGCAAGCTATCCTCAATGCTAATGCTACTGCTGGGGCAGATATTATTACCTTTGCAGGAGTTTTTGGTGATAAAACTCCAGATATTATCACTCTCACCACCGATAAACTCACAATCACCGATGATATTACCCTTTTGGGGACTGGGGCAGCAAACCTTACCGTGAGTGGAAATAATGCCTCTGGCGTGTTTGAGATATCAGGAACAGGCACAGATGCTAACATTAATGGCTTGAAGATTGCTAATGCTAACGATGCGTTTGGCAGTATTTTGGTTAATAACAATACTAGCCTTAACTTGACGGCAAGCATCGTCTCTGGCAATAAGGGAGCAGTAGGCGGCATATTTAACAAAGGTACTCTCAGCCTCACTAACAGCACTGTCTCTAATAACAGTGGCTCATCCTTCGGTGGAGGCATATTTAACAAAGGCAACCTCAGCATTACTAACAGCATTGTCTCTGATAATAGTGCATCTATCAGTTACTCCTCAGCCTTCGGTGGTGGCATATTCAACATAGGCACTCTCAGCATAATAGGAAGCACTATCTCTGGTAATGGGGCTTTTGCCAGTGGTCTGAATCGTTATGGGCCTGACCCTTACCCGTCCTACGGTGGCGGCATCTTTAACTCTGGCAGTGTCAGCTTGAGTAATACTACTATCTCTGGTAATTCAGCACTCTCTGGAGGTGGCATATCTAACTCAGGTATTTTGAACATCACCAGCAGTACTGTCTCTGGCAATAAGGCAAGTGGAGGGAACGGCGGCGGCATCTCTAGCTCAGGCATCCTCAATCTGAACAGCACCACGATTACTAATAACACCGCAGAAGACCTTTACAACTGGGGGGGCGGCACTGGTGGAGGTGTTTCTGGTGGCGGGACTATCAACGTTGGGAACACCATCATTGCAGGCAACTTCAACAACAGGAATCTTTATGGCGGTGATATCAACCCCGACGTTTCCGGCGACTTTATCGATAATGGTAATAACCTGATTGGAGATAATACTGGTAGCACTGGTTTTACTAGCAGTAGCAGTATCCTTGGCAATAGCACCAACCCAATCGATCCGAAACTTAGCCCATTGCAAGATAATGGTGGTACAACCCTTACCCATGCCTTATTTGAAGATAGTCCCGCCATTAACACTGGTAACAACGCTCTGATTCCAGCAGGTATTATAACTGACCAACGCGGCATCGGATTTGACAGGATATCTGAGAGTAAAGTTGATATTGGTGCATTAGAGTTCAACGGTTTGATTGGAACTAGTGGCGCTGATAATCTAGTGGGCAACAACTACGCTGACATAATTTATGCTAAAGCTGGGAACGACATTATTGCAGGTAATCAAGGCAACGATATTTTAACTGGTGGCGGTGGCAAGGATAAATTTGTTTACAACTTAGGTGACGGTGTTGATACCATTACCGATTTCGGTGGGTTAGGTAAAGGCTCAAATCCTTCAGCAGCAATCATTAGCCAATTGGATACCCTGAAATTTCAAGGGGCTGGATTGACTGCTCGAAATATGCTACTTACCCAGAATAGTAACAATCTGGAAATCACCTTTGAAGGAGTGGATGATGACAAAGTTATTCTGCAAAACTTTCCCCTAGAAAACCTAGACAATCTCTCCAGTATTGGCAATATCCTGTTTGATGGGCAAACCAAAATTCGTGACAGTTTTGATGTCTTTAATGCCAATTCCACTCAAAGCACCATCTTCAACAAAAATACAGTCACCTTTTTTAATGACCTAAACAACAATGTCAATGGCTTTGACAACTCAGCTGATGTTATTAATGGTCAAGGGGGAAATGACCGCATTGATGGCAAGAGTGGCAACGACCTACTACGGGGTGGTGAAGGTAACGACACCCTGCTTGGTAGTCTAGGTAATGATAGCCTGCTTGGTAGTCTAGGTAATGATAGCCTTATCGGTGGTGCTGGCAATGATATTCTTATTGGTGGTTCAGGTAGCGATACCTTGACTGGCGGGAGCGGTTATGACCAGTTCATCTACCAAACCTTGAGTGATTCTGATGATACAATCACTGACTTTGATCGGAGCCAGGATAAGTTAATCTTCACTGACCTGTTTAAGAGTCGCGGTTACAGTACCAGCAACCCCATCTTAGATGGCAATCTACAATTTGTACAATCGGGTACTTCTACACTAGTTCAAGTCCTTGGTTATTATTCTTTTTACACCTTCGCAACTTTAGATAATTTCACAGCGACAAATCTAGTCGTTGGTGGTAATGTTTTTGTCTAGCACTCAGATTTAGCATAGTATGGCGGGAATACACTTTTACCGGACACCATAACTAGAGACTCCGGTAAAAACATATACCATCGTAGTAGCGTGGCAAGACTAAAATAGTGCATTAGACGTAGTAGCGCGGCAAGCTTAATTTGTTGGGTTGAGTCATCAGAGAATATTTTTTTGTTGTTGGATTTTCTAGATTGTTTGAACCCAATATTTTAGGCTTGCCGTGCTAGTAGCTTGGGTGGAGTGAAACGCAACCCAACATTACCACCAAATTTTATGTTGGGTTACGCGATCGCTGCACCCAACCTTGTATCTTAGAAATATTTGACTAGTCAGGCTTGAACATCAGTGAGAAAAATCTCTAGACTTTACCCAAGACTTGTGATGCCTAGTTTGGGCTGCATCTACGCAAATTGGCTATCGCTCAGACTCTTGCACAAGTGTTAAAGTCCAAAGTTTTTTCACCACCGCCAAGGTTATATAAGCGTTACTCTAAGAAGAAGTCCGAATTGTGATAAATAAAAAGTATTTTTTAGGGATTTCTAGGAAACTAGTAAATAACTATATAATGAAAAACTTTCAGGAGGAGCGGTAGTGAGCCTACAAACTCTCGTTGAACAAGCCACCATCCCCCCAGATTCAGGGTCAGCATCTAGTCCCTTTGATGTAGATAGCTTCAATGAAGCTGTCATGTCTACCTACGGTCGGTTTCCTTTAGCTCTAGAACGGGGTGCTGGATGCCGGGTTTGGGATACACAGGGGCGAGAATATCTGGACTTTGTAGCGGGAATTGCCACTTGCACTTTGGGACACGCCCACCCAGTTATGGTAGAAGCGGTAACACGCCAAATTCAGAAGCTGCACCATGTCTCTAATTTGTACTATATTCCTGAACAAGGTGAATTGGCAAAATGGCTTGTTGAACATTCTTGTGCCGATCGCGTATTTTTCTGCAACTCTGGAGCTGAAGCTAACGAAGCTGCAATTAAACTGGCGCGGAAATATGCCCACACAGTATTAGACATTGAAAAACCAATTATTTTAACCGCCAATGCCAGTTTCCACGGGCGGACTTTGGCCACCGTTACCGCTACAGGACAACCGAAATATCAAAAGTATTTTGATCCTTTGGTTCCTGGGTTCTACTACGTAAATTACAACGATATTAACGCTGTAGAAGTGGCGATTAGCGAGTTGGATGAAGGTGATTACCGGGTAGCGGCAATTCTGATTGAGCCATTGCAGGGAGAAGGCGGTGTGCGTCCGGGAGATGTTGCTTATTTCAAAAAGCTCCGGCAGATTTGCGATGAAACTGGCATTTTATTGATTTTTGACGAAGTGCAAGTTGGTATGGGGCGCAGTGGCAAATTATGGGCTTACGAACATCTTGGCGTTGAGCCGGATATTTTCACCAGTGCCAAAGGCTTAGGTGGCGGTATCCCCATCGGTGCAATGATGAGCAAGAAATTCTGCGATGTTTTTCAGCCAGGGGAACACGCCAGCACTTTTGGCGGCAATCCTTTTGTGTGTGGTGTAGCACTCAGTGTTTGCCAGACATTGGAACGGGAAAATATTTTGCAGAATGTGCAAGACAGGGGTGAACAGTTGCGATCTGGGTTGAGAGCGATCGCAGCGAAATATCCTCAGCAAATTGGCGAAGTTCGGGGTTGGGGTTTAATCAACGGTTTGGAGTTGCGAGCCGATATCCAATTAACCGCAGCAGATATTGTCAATGCTGCCATCAAAGAGGGTGTATTACTAGTACCAGCCGGGCCAAAAGTAGTCCGGTTTGTGCCACCACTAATTGTCACAGAGGCGGAAGTAAACACTGCCTTAGAAGCTGTAGAAAAGGCGATCGCTACTCTCACAAAGTAGACAATCTGAAAAAAAATTATAGATAGTAGGGGCGCACAGCAGGCTGTAAGCCCCTTTTTCATTCCGGGGAAATTTCCCGATAAGCTTGCCGACACTGTTCATAATTGTCTGGCAAAATCTCGGCATCCCCAAAACATAATTGCTCGTGAGTGGTAATTAAAGTTTCGTAAGGCTGTATGGGAGTCACAGACGATCGCAGCAATTGCAGATATTCTCCATCTGTACGGCTGAGTTTGTGAGGTGCGATCGCTTTTTGATGCAACTGCTGCAACATTGCTAAATAGACACAACGGCAAGCCTCACGGTAGTTACCTTGACGATAAAATTCTTGCGATCGCTCCAACAAAAGTGCTATGGATGCCTCACTAGAGCGAGTTTTTGCACGAAAATCAGTCAGATGTCCACTTCTATTCAGCCAAGAATATACATAAGGGCTGAATTCCCGCCATAATTGCCAACCCACCCAAACTATAAATAAGCCAATTACCAGCCAAAACAGAAATTTCAGCAACTCACCTAACCAAGGGCTAATCGACCATCCATTAGGCAATTCTGGTAGAGTTTTCTCAAAGCGGTAAAACTGGTATTCCCACCATTCTCCCGCTTGTTGTTGAAATTGGGAAAGCTGCCAACTCCAGCTAGTTTTTTCAAAAGTATCTGTAGGCATAGGGGGGGAGTGGGGAGCAGGGGAGGTGTGGGAGGTGTGGGAGGTGTGGGAGGTGTGGGAGGCAGGGGGAGAAGAACTATGATTATTAACCTATGCCCAATGCCCAATGACTAATGACTAATGACTAATGACTCTTGACTAATGACTCCTTTTTTATCATTATCCAGCCGATAACAACAAGTAGCACACCGAATGCCAAAAATCCTAGATCCCAAGCTAACTCATTTGGGCCTGGTTTCACATGATGAACACCGAGAATTTGGTGGTCAATTAAACCTTCAACCAAGTCGAACAACCCACTACCAATCAGTATTGATCCAATAAAGGTCTGTGATGACCAAGGAACATCATCACGCCGGCCAGCACGCCATAGTAACACAAGTCCAGTGGCGGTGAATACCCAATCTAAGGTATGAAAGAACCCATCCCACACCATGTTCAAATCGATATTCGCTCTGTTTGTCAGAGGTCGAATGCTACTAAGCATGTGATGCCACTGGAGGATCTGATGCAGTAAAATTCCATCAATAAACCCCCCAAGACCCACACCAAGAAAAATCCCAGCAGTAATTAATGGTGCGCGTCGGTTGATGGTTCCACTTTTTGCCTCCATTGTCAACCTCATAGATAGGCTTTTTCACCAAAATACAACTCTTTTAGCAAAAATATCTTCTATCTTGAGGCAAGTAGGGTCATTGAAGGAGGTAGGAGGGCAATATTCTTCTCTTTTGAACTGGTTATATTGTTAAATTAATCTTCAACTTTTATTTGCATACCAGCTTTCACTGGGTCGAAATCTTGGGGAAAATGGGTGCTGCGATCGTAGTCTGCTTTTTCTAGCTTTACTCCTTTGAGATCGGCTTGGCGGAGATTCGCTGACATCAACAATGCTCCCCTAAGATCGGCATCCCTCAGATTAGCTTGTTCGAGATCGGCGAAACTCAGGTCGGTTCCCCTGAGATTAGCGCCACTTAGGTTAGCTTCACTCAAGTCAGCATAACTCAGGTCACATCCTTTCAAGTTAATGCCTTGCAAATCGGCATCACCCAGTTCTGCTTTACTAAAGTCCCGTTTTCCTGCTGCATAACTCTCCACAAGAGTAGCGGCAGTATTTATGGGCTGTTGAGAATTAACTTCAGGCATATAACAGCCTCACAGGTTGTCTGGTTATTAATATTAATAAGGATTACATCACAAAAAACGTCTAACTAGACAATTGAGATAGCAAATTTTTCAAAACTATCTTGCTTGAGGTGTAGTTGAACTGAACTAGTTACTCAAAATTTTCTTCTTTCGACTATATTTTTTGTAAAAAATATTTTATATTATGCCCGTCTGATTACTTACTAAACCCACGAAAGGCAACTTTGCCAAAGCTATACTTTGTCTGTATAGAAATAACAGATTAGAGGCTCTGACCTAGTGATACATTTAGCCAGAGCCTCAATGAATACATTCCCATACGGTGTATGGGAACGAGCAAAGCCTCATCAAGCTACACCGTAGGCTAAAAAAAGGCTAAATATGGTCAAAGCGGAAATGACTATGAATTCAAGATAAAGGATGAAAATTTTCCCACTTCACCCTTTCTAAATGTAATACATGAGTTCCTTCTGCTTTCTGAGCGATCTTCGTTCACAAAGGTCTTGGAGTGTATATTTTTCCAAAACGGAGTTAGCAGCTTGACGTGCTTCCTGCCAGACTTCCTGAATTAGCTCACCTTCTACCGTGTTGGGAGTCGGCTCAGAATCAGATACAACAATATCTGACCCTTCCATGCAGCTAAAAGCATCTAACACTGTAATCTTTCCAGGGTCTCGTGCCAAAACATAGCCACCTTTGGCTCCACGTATACTTTTAATTAAACCTCCACGTCTTAATGTTGCCAGAAGTTGTTCCAAATAGCGGTTTGGTATATCTTGTAAGACCGCTATTTCTCGAATTTGCAGCGCTTCACCCTTAGGGTAGCAGGTTGCTAACTCTAACAGGGCTAGAAGTGCGTATTCTGATTTGTTAGAGATTACCACAGGCGTAATATTTGAAACTCACACTTAAATATACAAAGTCCTTGAGTTTGTTTCCCTAAGCTATTGTTAAGAAAAACTTTACAATCAACTAATTGTTGACCGGCTAACTTTACTTTAAATACCTTTTAGTATAGAAGCAATTACTTTTTGTTTTGAATTCAATAAATAAAAGTGATTAATTATTGTACGGTCTTCCTCGGTTGAAAGTGGTTCAAAAGCTTCGTATATCTAGCTTGAAACCCAATGTTGTCAGAGTTTGTTAGCCTGAAATTGGGGGTCTATGCATCCATTGGAAGGCAAGAACATTCAATCGCCAACTAATAAGAAATAAAAAGAAGCATTAGTACAAGCGACTATACATACAAATTTCTCGAAAATGGCAGGATGACTGTAAAGGTAGTTCCTGCATCGATCGCACTTTCGACAATAATCTCGCCGCCATGTAAATCTACAGCCTGCTTGACGATGGACATCCCTAATCCCATTCCTGGGATATTGCCTGTATTACTGGCGCGATGGAAGGGTTCAAATATGTGTTCAATGTCAGCAGGAGGAATGCCAATACCAGAGTCTTGAGTCTGGAATATAGCTCGCTCGTTGGCAGTGGTTACAGAAAACTTAACTGTGCTACCAATGGGAGAGTATTTTAGACAATTCGAGAATAAATTACTCAAGATTTGTCGCAGTAGTTTAGCGTCTAGGTTAGCTGAGGTACATTGGCACTCACTGCTAAAAACGATCGCGTGTTGGGAGCGATCGCTCTGTTCTAATTCTTCTAATAGATCGCGGCAAAATTCGACCAAATTTAGGGGTGTTGGATTAAACTCTAACTTGCCTGTTTCATCCTGATTCAGCACCAGTACATCATCCAGCAACTGGGTTATATGCATAACAGATGTTTGAATGCGACGTAGGTGAATCTGTTGGCGCTCGTCGCTCCATAGATGGCGATAATGTTCTAGTAGTTCTGCCGAAGAGTGGATGGTAGCCAAAGGGTTGCGAAACTCATGAGAGGCGGTGGTGAGCAATCGGGATGTAAGTTCACTAAACTCTCTTTCTTTGGCAAGCGCTAGTCGCATCGCCTCTTCTGCCCATTGCAGCTTGGCTTGAATGCGCTTGCTTTCGCTAATATCGCGCAATAGCCAACGCAGACCAACTAAGTTACCTTGTTGATTACGGATAGCAGCCACCTTCATCGCAGCAACAATGGGTGTTTTGTTACGTGGCCGCATATTTGCTTCCCACTCTTGCATTTTCCAGTCTGGAGTTTCGGCGCGATCGCTCAGATGAGTCAGTTTCAAATGAAAAGCAATCAGTTCTTTCTCAAGCACAAAAATTCCTAAAGGTTTGCCCAACAGGAAATTCTTTGAGATGTTCAACATATTCTGGGCGGCAGAATTAGCTTCCTGAATTACTCCTCTTGGATCAGTTACCAAATAGGCATCTGGTACTTCCTCAAACAATTCTTGGTAGCGTTGACCTTGTGCTATCAAAGACTGTTGAGCGTTAAATAATTCTTCATTCTGTTGCTGTAAGTCTTCATTAGCTATTTGCATTTCTTCCAAAGCTAGGTAGAGTTCCTTGAATACATCTGTGATGAATTCAATATCTTCCTGTGCTTTTTGCTGTTCACTCTGGCGTTGCAAAAGGGCGACGCGCTTACGCATAAGCTCTATCTGTAAGGCTAAATCGTCCAAATTCACGCTCTTACTCCTAATTTGGATATCTAAAGTTGAGTTTTATTTTAGATTCCCTTCTTGGACGATCTTAGCTTTATATCTCCTGGTCTAAACGCAAGGGGTTTTACGCATACGCATCACACTTCATAAATTTTATTTGGAAGTCCCTGAATGTTTTTGTCTGGCAATGTCACTCAATTTGGCTCTTAAATCTGCCCATTGGATACCTTCTAGGCTGGGTAAGACAACATGAGCGGCTCCAACTCGTTCAACGGGGCCAAGTCCTACTGCCCACATTCCAGCAGCTAGAGCCGCTTCAATGCCTGCTGCGGCATCTTCTACAACTACAGATTGTGCTGGTTCAAGTCCTAGCTGTTTGGCTGAGTACAAAAATAGATCGGGTGCTGGTTTGGGTTGCTGTACACTATAACCGTCTGCGATCGCATCTACTTTATCAGCAATGCCCAATCGCTCGATTACTGTGCGGGCATTTTTGCTGGCTGAACCAATGCCGATTTTAATCCCCACTTGTCGCAGTTCATCCAAAAAGGCGATAGCACCTGGTAACAAATCCTTGGATGTCATATTTTGAATCAATTCCACATAGTAGCGATTCTTCCGCTCCATCATCTCTTGGATTTGTGCTTCCGAATATGGTCTATCCCCAAGAATCAGCATCAGGGAAGCACGACGAGATACACCCCGCAGCGCTTCGTTATCCTGCCGATTAAACGGTATCCCCTCTTCATCTGCTAACTTCTTCCAAGCTAGATAATGAAGTTCTGCTGTATCTGTCAGCACACCATCTAAATCGAAAATGAATCCTTGGATGTTGGGAGACTGGGAATTCGGGATTGGGGAAGATGAGACAGATAAAGAAGAATCACTCTTGCCTTCTGCCTTCTGCCCCCTGCCCCCTGCCTCATTTGCGGGATTTGGGGATAGGGAAAGTTGGAGATATTCTAGTTGACGAGTTATATCTTGGGGGATTTGTCCCTTGCGGAGATCGAAATCGTGCCATTTATTGCCCCAGTGCAGTTTAAACTTTAGGCGCGTCCAGCCATCAGGCAGATGGGGGTTAGCTACTGGGCCATTTTCAGTGATTTGGATGCCACCGAATCCAAAAATTACAGCTTGCCAAATGCCACCAGCACTAGCACCATGAATTCCATCGCTGGTGTTACCTCGGTTATCTTCAAGATCCACCATTAATGCGTGCATAAACACTTCGTAAGCTTCGGTTGATTTGCCCAAATCGGAAGCTAAGATGGCGTGAACTGCTGGGCCAAGGGAGGAACCATAAGTAATATCGGTACGGGGTGCGTAGTAATCCCAGTTTGCCTGCAATGCTTTTTCGCTGTAGGGAAAATCTGCTGATTCTCGCATTAAATAAAGAAGCATCAATATATCTGGTTGTTTGATTACTTGATATTTGTTGATTTTCTCAACACCCAAGATTGGTTGCATAGAGCGATCGCGTGGTTCGTAGTCTGCTAAATTTATATCTTCTAATTGGAAAAACCCCTCGCACTGCTCAATGAGTTCTGTTGATGGGTCATAGAGAAACAATATTTTGTTGATAATATCTTGCCAGTGCGATCGCTCTTGGACGGTGAGTTGTAGTTTTTCTTCTAATTCCCTAGCTCGTTCGGGGAATTTTTGAACCAGCCAATCATAGACTGCGATCGCTTTCTCTAAATGCCATTGCGTCATCCGGTTTGTAAAAGCGTTGTTGTGAACGAGTTCATGGTATTCATCCACTCCGATCACGCCGCGAATTTCATACTGTTGACGCTCAGGATTGAATTCTACCCGACTGGCCCAGAAGATAGCGGTATCTAAGATGATCTCTGCGCCGCACTTTTGCATCCACTCATCATCACCAGTGGTTTGCCAGTAATTCCAAGCGGCGTAGGGGATATCTGCATTGATATGAATTTCGCGATCGCGACACCAAATCCGCACGTCTTCACCATAAAAATCATTTCCGAGTGCCCAACGTGGTGTTACTTCATCTCCAGTATCAGCACTTTCCCAGGCAAACATTGCCCCTTTATAGCCGTAATGTGCTGCTTTGCGTCTAGCTCCTGGTAAGGTATGCCAACGGTAAGTAAGTAAGTTTCTGGCGATCGCTGGCTGGGTAAATATAAATAGGGGCAGCATAAAAATTTCTGTATCCCAAAATATATGACCGCGATAGCCAAACCCCGAAAGGGTTTTAGCAGGAATGCTCACCCGATCATCATTGCGTGCGCCAGCAATCAGCAGCTGAAACAGATTGTAGCGAACAGCAAAAGTAGCTGTGCTATCCCCCTCAATCAGGATGTCACTTTGCTGCCAAACCTCATCCCATGCCTGCTGATTGGCTTTTTGTAGTGTTGCGTAGTCTGGGAGGTGCGCGAGTTTTTCTTGAGCAGCTGAGACTGGGGTATCAATCTCCTGTGAGGTAAAAATAGTCACTAATTTTTCTACTGTTACGACCTGTTGCGCCTTGGCCAAGAAGTTACTGCTTAAGGTTGGATAACCAGGTGCAGTATTGACTTGCAAAGATGCTTCAGCACCTAATATTGTCACCTTAGCAGCCATTCCGAGTTCAATTCGGGAGTGGCGGGTGCGGCGTTGCAACCAGATTCCTTGGTCAGTTTTGCCCTGATCTAGTCCTTCCCAGTGATTGAAACCCTGATTTTCAGGATAGCCGTTGATACTAGCTTGAATTTCGATTAACCCATCAAAATCTATTGGCGTTAAATGGCAGCGTAGCGCCAAAACGTGCGGATCTGCAAGACTGGCAAAGCGTTCAAAGCTGATGTCTATGGTGTTTCCACTAGGAGAACGCCAACGCAAAGCCCGGATGACTAATCCCTGACGGAGATCGAGTTGGCGATCGTAGCTCAATATCTCACCTTGATCGAGACGGAAGCGATCGCCATTCACAATTACTATCAAGGGTAGCCAGTCAGGGCAATTTACCAGTTCCGTGTACACCACCGGTACATCATCGTAGACACCGTTGATAAAAGTAGCTGGTAATGAATGAGGATACCCTTCCTCAAAACTACCTCTTGTTCCCAAGTATCCATTGCCGATTGTAAAGACGGTTTCTTTAGATTGCAATTGGTCAGGATCAAACTGGGTTTCGATTAATATCCAGTCTGTGTAAATAAAATGGCGAGAATGGTCTTTTGTTTGCATAAAGTGGGGAGTGGGGAGTAGCAGGGCGAACGCACGGGATTTCTGAAACCCTTGCTGGGCAAGGATCTTGATGAAAAAATAGGCTAAATTAAAAAACGCCAAAACCCTTGCTATTAAAGGATTCTTATACTTTAGATGCGTTTGCCCTGTGGGGAGTAGGGAGTAGGGAATTGGAAATTGGAAATTGGGAAATTTGATTCAAAGGTTGATGAATAAGTCTTTGAGCTTAATGCTTCAAGTTCTAATACCAATTTAATGTGAAGTTGCACATATCTTGATCCCCCTAAATCCCCCTTAATAAGGGGGACTTTGATAGATGTTTTCCGGTTCCCCCCTTATTAAGGGGGGCTAGGGGGGATCGAATTCTATGCAGCTTCATAAAAAATTGGTATAACACTCCTTATAGACTCAAAATCCCCATCCAGTCACAATTACGAATTACGAATTAGCTCCCATGTGTTTTTCTAAAATCTTTTCGGCTCTAGGTTTATAAATGAGATGGAATAATGTTTCCATATAGCGATCTCTGGCTTCGTTATTTTCTGGCGCAACAAAGTTCCAAAAAGTAAACATTTTTGCAAGTAGTAGTAATTGATTACTATGCAAATGCCAATTGTATCGGTTATGAACTCGCTGACTCATCCATTCTGAGACTTCGTACCAATGTTCAGGATGAGTATTGCATTGTTCAATAAAATCTAAAATTTTCTTTGCTGTTTCTTCTAAGTCTGTAGGATTAACATTAAATTCCTCCTCTTGGTTTTCGATAATTTCTAAAGAACCGCCAAATTGAGTAGCAAAAGTTGGCAAGCCAGAAATCATCGCTTCCAAAATGCTCCGTCCAAAGGATTCAAAGCGGGCAAAGTGGACAGAAATTCCCTGACAATCTGCAACTACTCGGTAGGCTTCGCCAAGGTTGCTGCTAGAAATACGCATCCCCAGCCAGCGAATCTTACTATCGAGATGATATTCATCAATAATATTGTGGAGTTTTTGGATTTCTTCTGCTTCTTCTGGGTTTGTAGCTTCATCAGGATGCAGTTTACTACTCAAGAGGATCAAGTTACAATGCTCTTGCAACCTCTGACTTTGACCAAAGCACTCAGCTAATCCCGCAAGGTTTTTGATTGAACTGATGGAACTAACGGAAAAGATTGGTCGCTTATTAGGGCTATCTAAATGACCTAATATTTGAGGATCTTCGCGGGTAAAGAGTAAGTCGTGAATTTCTGTACAAAGGTTAGAATCTCGGTTTTCTTTCTGGCTATAGGGAAAGAAAATACTTTCATTTACTCCCGGTGGTACTAAGTTGAATTTGGGACTAAACAAATCAATCCCATCAACTACGTGATACAACTGCGGCATAGTAAAGCATTTATACGATTCGTATTGACCTATAGTGTCTGGTGTGCCGACAATTTCTTGATAGGAGGATGTGATGATGAAGTCGGCTGCATTCATGCTAATTAAATCAGCAGTGAATTGTGCTGAGAAGTGGTATTGATTTTCTAAATCTTGCCAATATAAATTACTAAATAGATATTTAGGCTTTTCTAAAGAATGGGCAATATTGCACTGGGTAACTTTCATCCGGCGAGATAAAAGAGAAGCCACTAAGTTACCGTCGCTGTAATTGCCAACAAGAAGATTAGGTTTACCTTTGAATTGAGTTAGTAATTCTTTTTCTGCATCTAAAGCAAATTGTTCTAAATAAGGCCAAATGTCAAATTTAGAAATCCAATTGTTAGTAATTTCTGGATTGAATTCACTAAAAGGAACGCGCAATATCCAAGCATTTTCAGTATCTTCGACTTTTTCTAGGGGCAGGTAGCAAAATGTCCCTTCACAGTTAGGAATTAGTCGGGTGAGAATAATTACATGGGGTTTGATACCTAGCTGGTCTAGTCCGGCGAGTTTGATTTGTTCGCACAGTTCGTTTTCTAAGCTGCGAGCTTGTTCGAGGACGTAAATAACTTGACTGAGTGTTTCATCTCTTCCGACAACATCTTCCTGTCCAACCCAACCGTGGATGGAAATGAGGACGACACGAAAAACGGCGGGGACGCGGGCGACAAATGCTTCTAATATGCCCGGTTCTGGAGAGTAAATGAGTCGGTCGAGGAGTTCTAGGGTTTCGGAGACTCGCGCCGCAGTGTTACCCCAACCTGGCTCAAAGCCGAGTTCTTGGAGGTCTAAGCGGAATTTTTCATAAGGTTCATCAGGCGATCGCTCATTCAGCAATTTGAGCGCTAGCTTAATTTGTTTGGCTAAATGAATACCGGAGGGAATGCGATCGCTTAACAGCAGCCGAATCCCATCATGTTGTAGCCCCTGTAATGCTTTAAACAACATTTCTACCCAATATTCGGGGTCAGCCAACAATTGATTGCACAGGTAACGGTTAAGGTAGGCTAAACCTTGACCAATATTTCTGGGGTCGTCAATTCTTGGAGAATCTTCGTAAAAGGGGTGGAGGTCAATTTCGAGGATACCGGGTTGGTAGCGGTTGACTAGGCGATCTCTTACATCTAACAGCGCTTGTTGCGTCATCTGCTCGAAGCTATCCAAATTGGCTGTCAATCGCCAAACTTCCTGGTTAGCAATCGTGGGTCGAATCACGAACCAGATACTTTCCTCTTCGATAATTATTTCGTGAGTGTACTGTATCAGTTTGCCAATAGAAGAAGAGTGGTAAAAATACGCTGGCTTTTGGGATTCATGACAGTAATCGGCAAAAGCTTGCAAAATCTCATTTCTTAGTAAGTAACGCTTACCTGAAGCACTCAACGTATAAATTAACTGATGTAGAGCAGTTTTTTCATCACCGTTGAAGACAGCTTGAACTAGTTCATACATGATGACGAATTCCAAAACTTTAGCTAGTCCACGACCTCATTCTTTTTTCCAGTCTCCGGTTCCGTGAGGTACATTTCCCACCTAATAGTAGGTAACTATGAAGACCACGCGCGTCTAGCTATGGGATGAAACCTTGCGAGGACTTCAAATCTATGGGATGAGGGAGTTACCTGGATTTCTCACAAGTGAGAAATCCAGGAGCGTGGGAGGTGTGGGAGGTGTGGGAGGATGGGGAAGAAATCTGACCCCGCACACTCCCCACACTCCTCTGCCTACACTATGCGTGAGAAATCCGGAGTTAGTCATTTGTCATTTGTGAGCAGAGAAGAGCTTTTGTTTGATCCCATACCCAATGCCCAATTCAAAAAACTGCCAATTTGGCCAGAGTAACAGCAAAGACAGATTATTCTATGTATAGTAGTTAGTTCTCAATCAGGCATAAAACACTATTCTCGGTCAAGCAATACAGCCAAATTTGAGCGATCGCTAGTAGAAATTACTCCATAAATAAGTTAAATCCAGCAAGTTTTAGCATAATCAAACCAAATGTGTAAGCAGATTAAAGGCTGGTAAAACAGTCACTGCTAAAATTATCATCCGTCGTCGTTGTATTGCAGACATACTACTCAGCCCAATTCAAGCAGCAGCTTATGGTGGCATAAACTGATACACCTCGATTTAGATAACTTACATCAGGTTAGCTATGAACTACCACATTTCTTCTTCTGGGAAAAATTTTCACAAAGCCATTAGTCCAGAACAATTAGAGCAAGTTATGGAAGCTATTAGTGATGGTCGATATTCCTGGGCTTGTGTACTAATTTTGCGTTTCGTTGGTTACAATCCACTCCACTTCATTCCCCAACGAACTTACAGCCGTTTAATTAAAGATAATAGCCAGGTTTCAAATTCGTCTACATCTACAAAAAATCAGAGCCAAGCAAATATCAAATCTTCTGTGACTAGCTCTAGTGGTCAAGCTTCTTCTCAGGTTTTAAATATGCTGAAAAATTTAAATTATTGAAGAAGAATTCCGAATTCAGGAATTATAGCGGTTATCAGTTGAGTGCAATACAGACCTAACCCCCAGCCCCTTCCCTATAAGGGAAGGGGAGTAAAATTCAAAGCCTCTCTCCTTTTAGGAGAGAGGTCAAACTGTATTGCTTCCATTCGAGAACCGCTATAGGAATCAAGAGAATAGAGAATTCCGATCCATAACTGATAGTGTAGCGCTAGCGATGTGGGGGTTTTTGCACCGAATTAATTATTAATTATTAATCCTGAATTCTTTATATTAAAAATAAATTTAATTTATAATTATATCAAGCCTAAAGTAATAACTTTTTGCAGGGCTTTTTCAAAAGTTATGCCCTGTTTAATAGCGATATACAACAATACTATTGCGGCGGAACGAATTGAATTATCACAATGTATCAGAGTCGGTTTGGGTAATTCCGCGATCGTTTGATATACCTGGAGCATACTTTGATGATTAATGTCTTCAGTTTTGGTTGGGAAGTTAACGTAGTATAATCCCAAAAACTGAGTCTTCTCCTGTTCGTCAGCTAACAAGCCTATTTCATCGGGTAAACGTAAGTTCAGTACAGACTTATAACCCTCATCAGCTATTTGTTTGAGCTGGTCTAGTGTAATTTGTCCAGCGATCGCTAACTGATCGTTAATCTTCCTAACAATATTCATTAGCTACATTTATCCCATTTTATCAATGTTGGCCACCCTCTAAATTTAAGAAAACAATTTGAGGAACTTGTGAGGGATAGGGCATTGGGAATCAATACTTGTCGGTTAAGGGGAAAAGGGGAAAGAAAAAACCTTTAACCTTTTCCCCAAACCCAATTCCGAGTTAAAAATTCTTAACCGAGCAGTATTGCATTGGGATTAATTCTTACCAATACACAATACCTACTCCTAGCTCATAACTCAGCACTGCCTCTAAATAAGTTGTGTAAACTTTTCAATAATTCTCTGGCCGTATAGGGTTTTGATAAAACTGCTTTCACATTAGCATCAGAAGCTTGAGCAAATATTTCCATCGAGTTCAGTCCGCTACAGGCAATAATTTTAACCTGGTTGTTCATTTTTTGCAGGGTGCGAATAGCGGTGATTCCGTCCATCTCCGGCATCATTATATCCATCAACACGGCATTGATTTGATGCTTGTATTGGGCATAGAGTGCGATCGCTTCTATGCCATTGCTGGCAGCTAGTATCCTATAGTTATAGTTTTCTAAAATGATTGCAGCAATTTCTCTAATTTGTGCTTCATCATCTACAACTAAAATCAATTCTCCCTCTCCTGGAAGGACATCTAGGTCTTCTATCTTGAACGCTTCAGTTGCTTCCACTGCTGGTAAAAACAGGTCAAATTTGCTGCCTTTACCAACATTGGTAGACACTTTGATAAAACCGGCATGGCTTTTAATGATGCCTAACACTGTTGAAAGTCCGAGTCCTGTACCTGTGTTGACTTCTTTTGTAGTGAAAAATGGCTCAAAAATTCTATCTAATATTTCTGGTGGTATCCCAACTCCATTATCGGCAACGGTAATCATAATGTAATGCCCAACTTGGGCATCGAGATTCATTCTGGTATAAGCTTCATCAATAAACTTATTTTCTACAGAAATTGTGATCTTGCCACCATCTGGTAAAGCATCGCGGGCATTTACTACCAGATTCATCAACACTTGATGCAGCTGTGTGATGTCCCCAGTGATAGCCCAAGTGTCTTCTGGGATAATCGTGGACAATTCAATAGATTTGGGAAATGTTTCTTTAACGATTTGGATAATTTCTGAAATCAGATACTTAACTTGGATAATTATCCGCTCTCCTTTAAATCCTCGCGCAAATGACAAGACTTGCTTCACTAAAGCTGCTCCACGTTGGGCGTTGCTTTCTACAAGTGCTAGCAGTTGTTCAGACCGCTCTTCGTCTTGGAAAAATTTTCCTTGGATCAATTGGGCTGCTGCCAAAATTGGTGTCAATATATTGTTTAAATCGTGGGCAATACCACCTGCAAGGATACCAATACTCTCCAATCGTTGAGCGCGAAAGAACTGTTCTTCAAGTTGTTTCTTTTCGGTGATGTCAGTGTCAACACTCAGGATAGATTTAGGTTTTCCTTCAGGATCGCGCATCAATGTCCATCGGCTTTGCACAACAATTTCTTTACCGGATTTTGTCACTTTAGATAACTCACCTTGCCACGAGCCACTCTCAATTACACTTTTTAGCGGTACTTCCAGTTGATGCTGGGTTCCTGCTGGGTACAAAATTTTCCGGAGGTCTTTTCCTATAACCTCTGTAGAGAGCCAACCATACATCCGCTCTGCACCTTTATTCCAAACTAATATTTGAGATTGGAAATCTCTAACTAATATGGCATCGGTGGCGATATCAAGTAGAGCGGCTTGTTCGGAAATTTTTTGTTCCGCCAGCTTGCGCTCAGTGACATCCCTATTTGTGCCGATCATCCGAATCGGTTGACCAATTTCGTTATAGTAAGTCTGACCTTTGCAGTTTAACCAGTGTAGGCTGCCGTCGGGCCAGATAATCCGATACTCTATAGATCCCTGTCCTTCCGCAATCATCCGAGCTATATTCACAGCCACAGATTCCCGGTCTTCTGGATGGATTAAATTGAAATAATCTTCAAGGCTTGGACACAAGGTGTTGCTCGGTAGACCATAAAGTGGCCCCATATTGGCAGACCAAATACAAGTATTGGTGATCAGGTTCCGATCCCAGATGCCCATGTGGGCTGCTTCGGTAGCTAAACTCAATCGCGCTTCACTTTCTCGCAATGACTCTTCTGCCAATTTACGCTCGGTGATATCTTCGGCGATACCACCATAGTATGGAACTTTTCCTTGGTCATCATAGATAGCAAAGCCCCGATCCCAGATCCAGCGCATCGATCCATCAGGTCGCAAAATTCGATATTCTATTGAAACCAACTCACTAATAAGCTGTTGCTTTGCTGCAATAGTTAAGCAATCGCGATCGTCTGGATGAACGTTATCTATCCAGGACTCAGGTTGCTCCAATAGACTTTGGCAAGAGCGACCCCAAATTTTTTCATAGGCAGGACTAACGTACAAAGTTCGGAATGAATCTGGGCTGGCAATCCAGATGACTGCGTGGGTATTTTCGGCAAAAGTGCGAAATTTTTCCTCACTTTGGTGTAGTGCAGCTTCGGCAAGTTGGCGTTGCTGTAACGCGGCTTGCTGTTCGGTAATATCTCTGCCTACCCCTTGAATTTCAACAACTTCCCCTTTGTCATTATGAATTGCGATCGCATTCCATTGAAACCAACGAATACCTTTAACTGTAAATATAAGTCGCTCAGAATTAGTCAAGGGTTGGGATGAAGATCCTAAAGCTGTGATATTATCCATCACTTGAGGCAAGTCATCTGGGTGAAAAAATTGCCAAAATGACTGACCATGATACTCATCTTGTTTCCAGCCAAAGGTTTGACAGGCAGCCATGTTAGCGAAGGTAATCTGCCCCTGCAAATCAATGCGGATAATTACGTCAAGTTGACTTTCCACTAGTTGGCGATAGAGGTTTTCGCTTTGCCGTAATGCAAGTTCTGCGCGTTGGCGATCGCTAATTTCTTGTTGCAACAAAACGTTGGACATGGCAAGTTCTGCTGTCCGTTCCGCTACTCGTTGTTCTAATTCATCGTAAGCTTGGCGCAGTGCTTCCTTTGTCTGTTGACGTTCGCTAATATCGCAAAGTAACCAGCGCCAGCCAACAAGATGCCCTTGTGAATCGTACATGGCAGCAACTCTAATGCTAGCCGGAAAAGCTTTGCCTCCGCGCGGTTTTAGGGAAATTTCCCACTCCTGTAACTGCTGCGAATTATTTAGTCGGGCGTTAAAAGCCTGATGGTCTTGATGAGCAATAAATAAAATTAATGGTTTGTTTCGCAAATATTTTTGCCGGACAGCCAGCATGGTTGCTGCCGCTCGATTAGCCTCTTGGATAATCCCTGCGACATCAGTTACCAAATAACCATCTGGAGCAAATTCAAACAAATCCTGGTAACGTTGGCGCTCCAATTCTACTAGCTCACGGGCAAGAGACAACTCTTCGTTTTGTTCGCGTAGTTCCTCTTCCACTACTTGGAGTTCTTCGAGAGCTAGCTGAAGTTCCTGATTCACTTGCATGATTTCAGCCGATTGGGACTCAACCCATGCTTTTAAGTGATTTTGAGTTTGGCTGCGGACTTGCTCTATCTCAATTGGCTGATTAACCCGCCTGAATTCATCTGTGGGTTTTTGTAAATATTCTTGCAAGCCTTCAACGACCCCAACCATTTTTACCAAGTCAAATGCTTGTAGTAAGCTAGTCTGGGTAATGATTCCTAGTAATTGCCCGCGATCGTCCAAAACGGGCAAATAGTCAGTCTGATGCTGACGCAATAATGACAAGGCAATGAAAATATCATTAGAATCTGATTGTCTAAGGGTAACTACTGGCTGCGTCATCACTTCAGCCATTGTTAGCGTGGATAAGTCTACTCCAGAAGCTATAAGTTTGATTACATCCTTTCCTGTAAAAATACCTAATAATCTTCCTGCCTCTAAAACGAAGATGCAACTAGTTAGTGGTTGAGTTCTAAAGCCTAAATCTAATGAATTTAAACTAATAGGTGCATAATTGCTAGCTATTTCTTGACTCATTAAGGCAATAGCTTCGACTACAAAACTATCAATGCTAATCGTTAAAGGAGAACGATTAATAACATTATTTAAGCTAGGTATGTTAATCAGAGGATCGTTGAATCGCATAGTTAATTCGTCAATTCTAATGATCTTTTTGATATCAGTACGAAATAATAAAAGCTAAAGTAAGTAAATTGTTGAAAATCAATAATTATTCTGCTGCAATTGCTAATAAATCAACTATTTGCCCTGTAAACCTTACAAGACCTAACACAGGCGATACGATACAAGTTAGTAACTAAACCAGGAAGTAGATAGAATTTTAGAATTGCTAAACTCATTCTATTGTCAAATTAGAGATAGCAGATCATCTATCTCAAGAGATTACCCTAATTGATGGTCTTGGTAGTCTTATGAGTATGAAATCTTTGAAATTAATTGAAGAGTGTAAAGATTAAAACCTTGCTCCCGAAGGTTTGTACTTTTGGCTTTTATTGATAAGGCTCCAGCCACACTTTCAAGAGACAGAAGCCTTAAAGGAAAAGGGTTTGACATTTTTATCAGAAAAATGGGTTTAAAACCCCGTGTTTACTTCGGCTAGGCTCAGTAACCATCCAGCACGGCTTTAAAGTAATGAGTAAGGAGTAATGAGTAATGAGTGGATAAAAAATGGGTATTTACTCATTACTTATTACTTATTACTTATTACTTGTTACTCATTACTCCAGAATCACCGTGCGTACCCTTCTCCTGACGGAGACGCTGCGCGAACGGGAACGCCAAGGGCGAACACGGCGGTGAGGATGTCAATCAATCATGGCGAATTGTACGCCACCAGTAAGGCTGCTCTTAAGTCCCATATTTATAGATAATTAGAGAATTTCTTAATAGCCTAAAGTTATTACTTAAAAAGTATGTATAAATATTGCAAAAATATTAAGTATCTTAAATTCCCTCACAAGTTACTCATTTTTTTAAACTATAGTCAAAATATAAACAAGTTGTTTTAAATATCTACGTGCTTGTCAACTGACTACTCTGATTTGCAATAACACTTTTATTAACAGGTTTGAGAAAAATATGAATTACTGTCCTTGCTGTTCAAGCTTACTTTTAGAACATATACGCGGTGCAGATAGTTACTGGTTTTGTCGCCACTGCTGGCAAGAAATGCCAGTTTATAACCTGAACGAATCCAGTTTATTCACCGAAGCTGTTATAGGGAAAATACCTAGGAAGCCTCAAAAAGAAAAATGTAGAAATAATACTGTTTACGCAAGCCAATGGCAACCTATCAAAGAATGGATAGGGCTACAAGATTTATCTGCCTAATCTCAACTTAATGTGATTTTTTTAGTATCATTTAGCTCTCAATAATTTGGCAAGTAATTGTCATAAAGTGTAAGGCTATAGTTCAACCTTGAGGTATTAACTGACACGGCTAGAAATATCAAGTCTAAAAAAGCTTGATTTTCGATTGTTATCTCATTTATCGCCTCTACATAGGAATGGCTAATAGATGCCTTGCCTCTAGTCAGCCATTAACAATTCGTAATTCGTAATAACGCTAGCACTGGTTCTCTGCTATTCTCCAGCACCTAACCCGCTCATTAAGATTTATTGTTGACTTCAATAATCTCTTCTAGGACTTACGCAAACAATAGTCAAAACCCTGATTCTCTGGTAGGGGCAATTCATGTAGACGCAAAGCGGCTTCCCGCAGGGTATTGCTCCTACAATATGTAGTTTTGTGTAAGTCCTATCTTGTTTAAAACCCCCGACTTAATTCGAGGGTTTTAAATGCATGAAAAATGAATTTTTAATTTTGATTTTATCGGGATACTGCTATGGGGCACTGCTTCTAGATGCAGCCTGTATCATCTTCCCAAGATTCATGATTGAGTAGGTCGATAATTCTATCTCTGAGTAGAAATTCGTTTTTTTCTAACTCAAGTTCAAAATTAACCCAGTCACGATGAGGAATATATTTACACAGGGTATAAATCGGCTGCTGACGGTTAACAAGTCTCTTTCTAACAAGTTGAAGTGCTTCTTCCTTGATAACTTCGATGTCGTATTTAACCGTAGTGTTCATAGGTCGTTCCTTTATTTTCAATCAAGGAATTAAGAATCAAAACAATGGTTTCTTTGACTCTACCTTAAACTTATCAAATAAATTAGCGAGAATTGTGAAGAATCAAGACATTAACTCTTGCTGGAAGTTAGATATCTCAGTAAGATACTCTTTGAGTTTCCCAGTATACCCCCCCAAGAGAGATTTTTGCAGAGCAATAACGCTAATATAAGAAGCTGTAAATAGCAGATGTAGATACTCTTTGGGCGACTTACCAAAAGGTAGGTTAGGGTAAATAACATTCTCTACAAAACTTATACTATGCTTTTGAATCTTGATAAAGTTCGTCAATATTTTCCTGCACTAGCTAGTGAATGGACTTTTTTTGATAATGCTGGCGGTTCACAAACTCTAAAAAAAGTAGTAGATAGAATTAGCGAATTTCTCCTAAGTTCCGATGTCCAGTTGGGAGCTTCTTATGCGGTTTCTCAACTTGCGGGAGAAAGATTAGCTTTAGCAACTAGGGGAATGGCTACTTTGATTAATGCCAATTCTTCTAAAGAAGTAGTGATGGGCCCTTCTACGACAATGATGTTGAAAGTTCTCTCAATTTGTCTAGGTCAAACCTTTACATCTGGTGATGAGATTATTGTTACTAATTGTGACCATGAAGCCAATATTGGTGCTTGGGTGGCTTTGGAAAAACAAGGAATTAAGGTTAAAGTGTGGCAAATTCGCCCAGATACCTTAGAACTTCATCTAGCAGATTTAGAACAATTGATGAATCAGCGCACCAAATTAGTAACTTTGACTCATGCTTCTAATGTTCTGGGAACTATTAACCCAATCAAAGAAATTGCTACATTTGTACACGATCGCAACGCGATGATTTGTGTGGATGGTGTAGCTTATGCACCCCACAGATTAGTTGATGTGCAAGATTTGGATGTTGATTTTTATGCTTTGAGTTGTTATAAAGTCTACGGGCCACATCATGCCTTACTTTATGGCAAAGAAGAACATTTATTAAGATTGCCCGGACTTAATCATTATTTTATTCAACAGACAGATATACCTTATAAATTTCAGTTAGGGAATGTCAATTTTGAATTAAGTTATGGAATGTTAGGCTTATGTGATTATTTAAGTGAATTAGCACAACTGCACTACGGCGATAAAACTGCACCTGATTTGAGAAGTCAGATGGTGCAAACATTTGATTTAATTAGCATACATGAAGAAGAACTTAGCGATCGCCTCCTAAGCTACCTCAACAGCAAGCCTAATGTCCGAGTAATTGGTCAACCAAAGGCTGACCGTCAATGCCGTGTACCAACTATATCTTTTGTAGTAGATGGAATAAATAGCTCAACCATTCCGGCAAAAGTTGACCAACATTATATTGGGATTCGCTATGGGGACTTTTATGCTAAACGGCTCATTGAATACTTAGGGTTAGCATCCCAAGGTGGAATAGTCCGGGTGAGTATGGTGCATTACAACACCCTTGAGGAAGTTAACAGCTTGATTGAAGCTTTTGAGCAGTTATTTTAAGAATGGGAATTGGGAATTGGGCATGGGCAAGAGGACTTGGGGACAAGGAGAATTGGGGACAAGGGGAAAGACTTGTTTCAAGTTCTCACCTCTTGTCCCCCTGCCCCCTTGCTTGTTCCCCATTCACCATTCCCCATTCCCAATTACCCATTACTAAGCTGCAAAACTTGCACCTCTTCTTGTGGAGAAATTAATGTTTTACCCACCGGGAGAACAGCTAAAGCATTAGTTTGAGCCAAATTAATTAAATTTCCAGAACTGTGACTACCACCAGCTTTGTGAAATTCATAAACACCATTAATTAAATGCAATTTACCCCAAAGGTAAGTTTCCCGCTTGCCATCAGATCGCAACTCATCATGCGATCGCACTTTCAAAAATACTGGTTCGCAACCTTCAGTAATTCCCGAAAGTTTCTTGATTGCTGGTAGCACAAACCGCCAAAAAGTCACTAACACAGCCGCAGGGTTTCCTGGTAAACCAAAGTATAGGGCTGAGTGGGGAGAGACGCGATTAATCGCGTCTCTACTGGGGAAAGTGGCGACAGTAAGGGGTTTCCCTGGTCTCATTTCCACAGATCGAATGTGGATTTCTGCTTTTAGAGACTCTATAATTTTGTCAACATAGTCATAATCTCCCACTGAGACACCACCAGAAGAGAGAACTATATCAGCGATCGCAACGGCATGGGCAATAACTCTCTCCAGAGCAACTGGATCATCCTTAACAATGCCTAACAGTATTGGTTCTGCGCCACTCTCCTTTACCAAAGCCGCCATCGCATACTGATTAGAATCCACAATTTGCCCTGGTTGTAGCGGTTGATCAACTGTCACCAACTCATCACCAGTGGAAAAAATTGCCACACGTGGACGGCGGTAAACATTTAATTGCGGACATTGTGCTGCCGCCAATACAGCTATTTCTGAGGCATTTAACTTAATTCCGGCTGGTAACAGTTGTGTTCCAGCTTGGTAAAAAGATGCTTTGTGTCTGACAAATTCTTGCGGTTGTGGTGCAGCCAGGATAAATACGCGGTTTTCCTCACGGCGTGTCTTCTCTTGGATAACTATAGTATCTGCACCTGCTGGAATCACCGCACCTGTGAAAATCCGCGCGGCTTCCCCTGATTGAATCCTAGACTTAGGCTGATACCCAGCCGGAATATCTTCAACAATTTCTAAAACGGCCGGTTGTTCGGCGCTAGAGTGCTGCACATCTTCGTACCGAACTGCGTAACCATCCATTGCCGAATTATCCCAATGGGGAAAATCTAACGGACTGGTGACAGGCATTGCCAAAATCCGGCTGTCGGCTGCCAATAAATCTACAACTTCTGTATCCCGTTGACAATCCAACGGTTGTACTAAATTTAAAATAATTGCTTGTGCATCGCTGACTGATACCATAGCGATCGCCTCCGACTTTTTACTTCATCTCTGTAAAGTAGCACTGAGTCTACTCTTGGTTAGCTTTGTAGAGATTTTTATGAGCAGTCAATCCCAAACTAAACACTGCTAGTAAACCTATAATTATGCTTCCTTCGGGAACTTGGGATACCTGAACGGAATTGTTACTTAAATCTAATATTTGCTTTGTGCCTGCTGCATCTCTATTGTTAAAACCAAATTCTTTAGCTAGAACCTCATCGCTAAAACCTTCATCTATGAGTGCGAGATTATTATTAAGCCATGTGTCGCCAGGAAGTTCATCATCCTTACCAACATCAAAGGGGCCAAAGATTTCCTGGGTAGTGTTATCAAAGTTAAATCTCAAAAAGCTATAGTTAGACACACTATTAACCACTGGAGTGAAACTATTGATCAGAGTACTAAATGGATCGAAGAAGGAAATTGAGAGAGACTGCAAGTTCTTCGTGGCTCCCAAACCTGCTTCAGAAATAACGCTTGGAGCAGTTGTTGTGTCGTAGTTAAATGAACCTTTAGCTGAATAACCGATGTCTCCCTTCCAATTAAAGTTAAACTCAGCAGCATCAGCTAGATCGTGAGTGGTTATAGCGATCGCTAATGCTAAAGCAGTAGTCGTCACCATCCCAATAGCTGTTTTAGCAAACAGATTTGTCATAGATACAACTTCCAAATAGGTTTTACAACAAAACAATACAATATTTACCAAAAGCAGACTCTTGTGCAGTGGGCAGCATGAATGCCCTAACTATGAGACTTTTCTCTGTATGTAAAGGTTTAAATACCAAACCCAAGTCATCACTTTAATATAAAAAACAAGAGCAATTATTATTCTCCAACCCCTAAATAAAAATACCTATTTTGTATGACTATTGAACGAATTCCCCAAAAACACTATCCCAAGGCTGAAATAGGGCGGCGAGCTATGGCATTAGGGCTTGATTTCCTCGGTGTCTGGTTAGTCAGTTCCCTACTGGGAGGCGGCGATATCGGGATTCAATTTTTGCAAATCCTCGTTTTTGTGATATTCTGGCTGATTTTGCGGGTACTAGTGCCATACAACAATCAAGGGCAAAGTTTAGGGCGTTGGGCGTTCGATTTAAAGGTGTTGGAAGTCGAAGATGGGGAAATAGTGGGCAGAATTCCAGATTTGCTCTCACTGGTGAAGCGAGAGGCGATTATCGGCTTGGGTGCGCTTCTAGTGTCAATTGCCCTGAGCAATATTAGAGCCAATCCCACTGCTATACTGCTAGTACTTCCCCTAGCAATTGATTGTGCGACTGCCTTCTCTGATACCCAGATGCGGCAGGCTTTACACGATCGCTATTGTGGAACTTTCATTGTTTCGTCGCGTCGTGGCTACTCACTTGATATAAAAGTTAAAAGATTAGTTGAAAATATGCGGCGGAATGTGAGAAGATAGTCATTTGTGTTAATTCTCTTCAGGCTTCACTGTTTGTAAGATTATGGCTAAGAGTAAAGGTGCCCGCATTATTGTGACACTAGAGTGTACTGAGTGTCGGACAAATTCAGATAAGCGTTCTGCTGGTGTTTCACGTTATACCAGTACCAAGAATCGCCGCAACACCACTAACAGGCTAGAACTGAAAAAGTTCTGCACCCACTGCAACAAACATACCGTTCACAAGGAAATTAAGTAGAGATGAGTTATTTCCGTCGTCGTCTTTCTCCAATTAAGCCAGGAGAACCAATCGATTATAAAGATGTTGATTTATTGCGTAAATTTGTCACCGAGCGGGGTAAAATACTGCCACGGCGGATTACTGGGCTTACGTCTCAGCAACAGCGAGAGTTGACATTAGCAATTAAACGTTCGCGGATTGTGGCCTTGTTGCCATTTATCAATGCGGAAGGTTAGATCAATTTTGGATTTGGAATTTTAGATTTTGGATTATTAAAGGGAAGCTGCATTTAAATAAACATCTGGCTTTGTCTTTCTGAGTCCAAAATCTCAAATCTGAATCAGAGAGTGTAAAATGAATTGCTGCATGAAAAATTGTTGGATTTAGGATTTAATAAACACCAGTTATAAAATCCCTTCGGGTTCAGCAGTCGCTCATGGGGGAAACCCCCAAGACCGCGCTGCTTCACCAAAATCCAAGTTGCGCTGTAAGCGCACCAAAGGTGGAATCAAAATCTAAAATTATTAGAGCGCGAGAGTTGTGGAGAAGGGCACGCTAGTTGAATTTAGGGTTCAAGGCGATCGCCGTCTGGGGATCGTAGAACGTCCAGACGGTAAAACCCGCTGGTTTGTGGTAGACGAACGTGGTCAATCCCACAGCCTCGCGCCTAGACAAATAACTTATACAGTTACCGGACAAACTTACAAGCCCTCTGAGATCGCGAGCTTTTTAGAGCAAGTCAACCCTTATTTAGACCCATCTAGCTTAGAGGTAGCTTGGGAAATACTGGTTGAAGATGGGGAAACAATCACCCCAGAGCTGATGGCGAATCTGTTATTTTCCGAATCAGCCGCGCCTCATTGTTACGCCGCCTATTGCTTGTTATCAGACGACAAACTTTATTTCAAGCAAAAAGGAGACGCTTACGAGCCGCGAACTGCTGCTCAGGTGGCAGAACGTAAGCACCAGATGGAAGTAGAGGCATTAAAAGCTAAAGGACAGCAGGAATTTTTAACTCGTGTTGAGCAGGCGCTCAAAGGTGAAGCAGTAGAATGGCAGCGCCACGATCGCCAGCGTCTAGAAGGACTAGAAAAATACGCAGCGTTGCTTGCTGACACAGTGCGGACGGGTGTTAATTATGACTCATTAGCTCGCGCTTACCCGCCAAGCGCTCCAGTATTAGAAACTATGACCATGCTGGGACGGCCCACAACGCCCCAAGGGGCTTTTCAACTATTAGTAGATTTGGGTTGCTGGAGTCCTTATGAAAACTTGTTCCTGCGTCGTTCTTCAATTCCGATTCAATTTCCTAATAAGGTGTTAGAAGTGGCGCAACAGCGTTTGGATTTCCCGCCGATTGACTCAGATACAAACCGCCTTGATCTGACTCACCTGAAGGTTTACACCATTGATGATGAAACTACCACAGAGATCGACGATGGTCTAAGTTGGGAAATTCTGCCCGATGGACGAGAGCGCCTGTGGGTGCATATCGCCGATCCCACTAGATGGTTAGTGCCGGAAGATGAGTTAGATTTGGAAGCCAGAAAGCGCGGTAGCACAGTTTATTTACCTACGGGAATGATTCCTATGTTCCCAGAGGTATTGGCAACTGGGCCAATGAGTCTAATCCAGGGACGGGTTTGTTGCGCCCTCAGCTTCGGAATTATTTTAGGTACAACTGGGGGAGTAGAAGATTACAGCATTCATACCAGTTCCATTAAGCCGACTTATCGCCTTACCTACGAAGATGTAGATGAAATGCTGCAATTACGTGTACAGGCAGAACCAGAAATTGCTGCGATCGCAACTTGGGCACAAAAGCGCAAAACTTGGCGTTACGCTCAAGGGGCAATTAGCATCACAATGCCCGAAGCGATGATCAAAGTCAAAGGTGACGAGATCAATATTGATATTTTGGACGATTCCCCATCACGGCAAGTAGTCGCAGAAATGATGATTGTTGCCGGTGAAGTTGCGGCTCGTTATGGTAAAGCTCATAACATACCTTTACCCTTTCGCGGTCAGCCCCAACCGGAATTACCCCCAGAAGAAGAATTACTGCTACTTCCAGCCGGATTCGTTCGCGCTTGCGCCATGCGTCGTTGTATGCCCAAAAGTGAAATGAGCATTACGCCTCTGCGCCATGCTGGTTTAGGTTTGGATACTTACACTCAAGCAACATCTCCCATCCGGCGTTACAGTGATTTGCTTACCCACTTTCAGCTGAAAGCCCATTTGCGCGGTGAAGTTCTGCCATTTTCCGCAGATCAACTTAAAGAAGTGATGATGAATGTCACCAGCATCACCCAAGAGGTGACGATGGTAGAACGGCAAACGAATAGATATTATGCTCTAGAGTATTTACGCCGTCATCCAGAGGAAACTTGGGATGTAACTGTATTGATGTGGCTGCGAGAAGACAGCAACTTGGCCTTAATTTTGATCGAAGATTTAGGTTTGCAGTTACCAATGGTTTTCAAACGTTCTGTTAACTTGGGCGAACAGATAGTGGTGAAAGTTAGCCATGCCGATCCACAAAAAGATATGATTCAGTTTCAAGAAATAGTTTATCAAGAAGCCCAAACAGCGGCGAATTAAGTAATTCGTAATTCGTAATTATTTGGTGAAACACTCGCGCGTAATTGTCTTTCTTGCTGATTTTGAATTAGTTGGGGATGACGTTTGCGATCGCTGCAAAAAGCTCCGAAAAAGCCAAGGCGTATGGAATTGTCGGTGGCACACTGCTTGAATGGGGCTAAACAGGCAAAGTCCGTTTCCGAGGACTAAGGGAAAATTCAAAGTTTTAAACCCGTCCTCGTGGGTTTTGATTGTGTTTGACGTGGTTTATAACGGACTATCTAACTTAATTTCCATTCCAGCAATTTTATTAGTATAATAATGGATCGTGTCGAATTAAAGCTATACCATGCCTAAACTCAAGACTCGTAAAGCCGCAGCCAAGCGATTCCGTGCCACCGGCACCGGTAAAATCGTGCGTCGGAAAGTTGGCAAAAGCCACCTTTTAGAACACAAATCTTCCGACAAAAAACGTAGCATGTCCAAGACCACACTTGTACATGAACGTGATGAACTCAACGTGCGCTTAATGCTCCCATATTTGTAAGTCCTTCAGGAAATAAGTTATGACACGGGTAAAACGCGGTAATGTAGCTCGGAAGCGCCGCAATAAAATTCTCAAACTAGCTAAAGGTTTTCGCGGTTCTCACTCAACTCTGTTTAGAACTGCCAACCAACAAGTAATGAAGGCACTACGTAGTGCCTACCGCGATCGCAAAAAGAAAAAGCGCGATTTTCGTCGCCTCTGGATCACCCGCATCAACGCTGCTTCAAGACAACACGGCTTGAGCTACAGCCAATTGATCGGTAACTTGAAAAAAGCTGATATCCAACTAAATCGCAAGATGTTGGCACAATTAGCAGTCCTCGATCCAGCTAGCTTTGGCAAAGTTGCAGAACTAGCAGTTCAAGCTAAAGGATAAAGGTGGCAAGGGATGTATAACAGATGTAACAGATGGCAAATAATTACTCGGTTACATCTGGTATTATCCGCCACGATATTTTGGATATCTTGCTTTTCCATAGTGGGGACAGGATTCACTGCATCTGCCGCCGAAATGCCAGAAATTCAGCAGCGCGGCTATCTAACTGTTGCTGTTAAAGACAACTTGCGCCCCTTGGGATTTAGAGATGCCAATGGTAATTTGCAAGGCTTAGAAATTGACTTGGCACAGCGATTAGCACTTGACTTGATTGGGAAAAGAGATGCTGTCAAATTGCAACCTGTAGCGAATCGCGATCGCCTGTCTGTAGTCTTAGACAAGAAAGTTGATTTTGCGATCGCTAGGGTGACAGCAACCGAGTCACGCAGCCGTATAGTTAGTTTCAGTGTTCCCTACTATTTGGATGGCACTGTATTAGTTACAAAAGATGTCTCTGTGAATAAGTTGAGTGATTTGGCAAAACAAAAAATTGCCGTACTTAACAACTCCAGCACTATTGCTCAAGTGCGCTTCTATCTGCCAAACGCCGAGTTGGTAGGAGTAAATTCATATCACGAAGCGCGAGAGAAAATAGAAAGTAATACTGCCGTAGCCTTTGCCGCCGATGCTAGCGTTCTGAGCGGTTGGGTGCAACAATATCCTCAATATCGGCTACTGCCAACTAAGTTATCAACTGAACCCTTGTCTGTAGTTATGCCCAAGGGATTGCAGTACGATGAATTAAGACGAAATGTGAATCAAGCGATCGCTCGTTACTTAGAACAAGGTTGGCTCCAGCAACGCTCTCAATATTGGGGTTTACCATAAATTGGTCATTGGTCATTGGTCATTGGTCATTAGTGAATAACAAATGACAAAGGACAAAGGACAAATCACAAATAACAAACTTTATAATATTTGTATTTGCAGCAATGGATAACAGTCTAGCCGTTGTTTATCTCTCAATTTTGGTGGTTATACTCACAATTGCAGCCGTGAGTGTTTTTCGCCAGATTTTCAAAACTCGCAAGATTGAAGGCTCCTTTGCAAAATTGCGAAAGAAGTTAGAGAAAGAAAAGGGTACGACTCAAGAATATTATGAGTTAGCCAGTATCTATTCAGAAAAAAAACTATATTCCCAAGCGATCGCGCTGTTTCAAAAAGCTCTGAAAGCTGCTGAAGAAGAGGAAGAAGAAAATATTGCCCCTATTTACAACGGGCTGGGCTATATTTATTTTATCCAAGAGCAATATGACCTCGCAATTCGTCAGTATAAAGAAGCTCTGAAATCGAAACCAGACTACGTAACAGGGTTGAATAATATTGGACACGCTTATGAGAAGAAAAAATTAACTACTCAGGCGTTACAAAGCTACGAAGAAGCACTAAAGCTCGATCCAAATAACTCGATTGCGAAACGCCGTGCTGAATCTTTACGCCGTTTGGTTTCTGCGTAATTAAAATTATGGGGAATGGGGTATGGGGAAAAACTCTTCACTAGTCCCCAGTTCCCTAAGAGGATGTTTGAAAAGTCGTAAAGTATACTAGAAACCCCTCTCCAAACCTCTCCCCGAAGCGGAGAGAGGCTTTGAAACCCTAATTCCCTCGTAGGGAAGGGGGGCTAGGGGGGTTAGGTTTCCAAGGCTTAGGTGTTACGAAAAATACTTTTCAAACAACCTCTAACTGTTAAAAAATTAATTTGGCTTGAACTTCTAAATTAGGACTCATACAAAACTGCACGCAGTAGGGACAATACCCTGCGGGTACTCCGTTGGAGAACTCGTAGGGTAGACGTTTTGCATCTATATGAATTGCCTCAGAAAATCAAGATTTTGGCTATTTGTTGCCTAAGCCCTGCTAATTTATCGGGTTTCAAGCTTCGGCTTAGAAATAGATAACTATACGTCTTTTGTAAGAATGTGAAAGATGATTAAGCGGCTAAGGCATTTTTTGTGGCTAGCTATTGCCATAATTGTTTTTATTTCTCTCTCACTTGGATTAATGGGAATATTGATGGCTCAACAGCCTGCGATTTCCCATCCTCTCACTTCGCTAACAGAGGCAGAAATTAGTACAGCTGTTTCGGTCATTCAAAAAGAAAAAACTTTGAGCGAAATGGCAGCTTTTCCACTGATTGCTTTACAAGAACCAGATAAAGAAGAAGTTCTGAAATTTACACCGGGTAAAGCTTTTGGGCGAAAAGCTTTTTTGGTAATCTATGAGCGATCGCAAAACAAAACTTATGAGGGTATCGTTGACCTAAAAAGTAAAACCTTAACATCTTGGAAAGAAATACCATCAGTTCAACCTGCGATCGTCGCTTCAGAATATGAACTGGCAACTCAAGCTTTTAAATCAGACCTCCGATGGCAAACAGCGATGCGAAAGCGGGGAATTACAGACTTCAACCAAGTCAAAATCAGTTGTTGGGCCCCAGGAATTTTGAGTAACCAGGAAGAAGCAGCAGGAAACCGTCTTTGTCGGGGTTTATTCTACTACAAGGGCGAAAGCGATCGCTGGAATTATTACGGCAGTCCAATTGAAGGAATATTGGGAACCGTCAATTTGAACACAGGTAAAATTTCTAGTTTCGTGGATAGGGGGATAGTTCCTTTTTCTAAGGAAAACTGGAACTACGATGTCAAGTCCTTGGGTAAATTACTTTCACCACTTAAAGCATTAAAGATTCTGCAACCAAATGGTGCAAGTTTCCGGCTCAATGACAATGAAATTAGCTGGCAAGGTTGGAAGTTCCGCTATGTAATGCATCCCCGTAGTGGATTGGTACTGTACCAAGTGACACACAACGACGGCGAAAATATCCGACCAGTTTTATACCGCGCTAGCCTATCAGAGACGGTAGTGCCTTACGGCGATCCAAATCCCACTTGGTCATTTAGAAATGCCTTTGATGTTGGGGAATACAATTTTGGTTCTCTAGCAACCACGATGGAATTAGGTAAGGAAATTCCTGAAAACGGTCTTTTGGTCGATGCTGTATTTGCTAATGGCGATGGAGAACCTTATGTTATGCCAGGAGTTATCGGTATATACGAGCGAAATAACGGTATGCTCTGGAAGCATTATGAGTATGGCACTCAGCGTAATGATGTTCGTCGTAGTCGAGAATTAGTCATGACGATGACTGCGGCCATTGACAACTATGATTACAGCATTAATTGGATCTTTCACCAGGATGGGACTTTGGAAGTCCAAAATGAGTTAACGGGTATCGTCCTGGCGCAGGGAACGGCTGCCCAAAAGCAATCTGAGGATGATTCCTATGGTCGCCTAATCGCTAAGAATATCTTTGGAGTGAATCACCAGCATTTTTTCAATTACCGCCTAGATTTCGATGTCGATGGCCAGGCTAATTCTGTGATGGAAATGAACGTGAAAGCTTTGCCAATGGATGAGAAAAATCCATTAGGAAATGCGATCGCACTTTCAGAAACCCCACTCACAAAAGAAACGGCTGCTGTGCGCGATTTGGATCTAAAAAGCAGTCGGGAATGGATGATTGTGAGTGCCGATAAGAAAAATCCGCTAGGGGCTGCACCTGGATATATGCTGATGCCTGGTGGAAATTCCATGTTTTTTCCAGTGGAAGGCTCAAAGATCCGACAACGGGCAGAATTTGCAACTCATCACGTGTGGGTAACAAAATATAAACCGGCTGAACTCTATGCTGGCGGCGATTATCCTAACCAGACTCAACCAGGACAAGGTTTACCAAAATATATTGCAGACGATGAACCCTTGATGGGTGAAGATATCGTGCTGTGGTACACAATGGGCGTAACTCATATTCCGCGATCGGAAGATTGGCCTGTGATGCCTGTTCACCGAGTTGGCTTTAAGCTAGTCCCTAGAGGATTCTTTAGCCGGAATCCAGCGATAAATTTACCTGAGTAAAATATTTGTTGGCTCAAGTTTCCTTCCTTCAGGTTTTTTGTCATGTCTAAAGGCGGTAACTTGAATGCTGATAAACTTATATAGGTCAAATACTGGCACTTGTTAAATAGGATATCTAATGAACTTTCCAGAAATTAATATTCCCGGTAATGGCAAGCTGCACGCTCGTTTAATTACTTCCTTGGGTGAAATTGTAGTTCGTTTGGAAGAAGAGCGAACCCCCAACACCGTCAAAAATTTTGTTGGTCTAGCAACCGGAACAATCGACTGGAAAGACCCTAAAACTGGTGAATCTGGCAAAGGAACTCCAGCTTACGATGGGGTTCGCTTTCACCGGGTCATCCCTGATTTTATGATTCAGTGTGGCGATCCTCTGAGCCGTTATATTGATACAGCCAGCCGATGGGGTACTGGTGGCCCAGGATATCAATTTGAGGATGAGTTTCATCCTGAATTGAGACACACTGGTGCAGGTATCCTGTCAATGGCTAATGCTGGACGAGGTACAAATGGTTCGCAATGGTTCATTACAGAAGCACCAACGCCTCACCTTGACAACAAACACAGCGTTTTTGGTGAAGTTGTCCAAGGTCTAGATGTAGTCAGCAAGATTGCTAATGTGCCCACGACTAGAGATCGTCCGAATCAAGAAGTGGTGTTACAAAAAGTAGAAATTTTTCGGCAGTAGTTAACGCCTCTCTAGTACCGCAAGGCGGAAGTCAAAAGTCACCTATGCTTTAATTTTGTTCTATCTTTCTAGGGCTAGCCCTTTCAAAGTGACTCGTTAAATCTCTTTTCTTCTCTCTGCGCTCTCTGTGCCTCTGCGGTTTAAAAGTAATTTATCTAACCACTCCAGACGCAGAGAAAACAGAGAGAATAGGAATATTGTCCAAAAATTTTACCACCTTGAAAGGGCTAATCCTACTTACTTTCTTCCTTTGTTCGTGTCCTTTGCGGTTCGTTCTTCTTTCTTCTACTTAAATCTGATTTAGCGCATCTTCATACAGAATTGGTATAAGACACCGCCCCACATTGAAAACAAATTTGCCGAAAAATTAAGATTTATTTTAAAAAAGCAACAGTAATATTGTTAAATTCAGAAGCTAGATTCCAATGAGGAACAAGGTTTGAGCGATGCCTACGCCTACACACCGCAGCTAAAACCCTTACAACTCTTCACTTCATCAGGGATACAACTTTTGAGACAATCAGAAACGATTTAATAATAATCAAGCACTTATAGTCCACTCTTATCGGACTCCGTGTTATTTCTATTGAAAAGGGAGAACACAAACATGAAATTGGCTTACTGGATGTATGCAGGCCCAGCCCACATCGGCACTCTGCGAATCGCTAGCTCTTTTAAAAATGTCCATGCGATCATGCACGCCCCCATTGGCGACGACTACTTTAACGTCATGCGCTCCATGCTATCGCGGGAAAGGGATTTTACTCCGGTAACAACCAGTGTCGTCGATCGCAACGTTTTGGCACGCGGTTCCCAAGAGAAGGTAGTAGATAATATCGTCCGCAAGGATGCCGAGGAACACCCAGATTTGATTGTGTTAACTCCCACCTGCACCTCCAGCATTTTGCAAGAGGATTTGCACAACTTTGTCGAACGGGCGCAGTTGGAAGCGAAAGGAGACGTAATGCTGGCGGATGTGAACCACTACCGCTACAACGAACTGCAAGCCGCCGATCGCACTCTCGATCAAATTGTCCAATACTACATTGAAAAAGCGCGGAAGCGGGGCGAATTGGCTGAGGGCAAAACTGCAAAACCCTCGGTGAACATTATCGGTACTACTACCCTCGGTTTCCACAACAATCACGACTGCACCGAACTCAAACGGCTGATGGCTGATTTGGGAATTGAGGTAAATACCTTGATTCCTGAAGGCGCTTCGGTGAATGACTTGAAAAAGATGTCCCAAGCTTGGTTTAACCTAGTGCCTTACCGCGAACTCGGTTTAACCACCGCTCGTTACCTGGAAGAACAATTTGGCACACCTTATATAGACATTACTCCAATGGGTGTAGTGGAAACTGCCCGTTGTATCCGCAAAATTCAGCAGGTAATTAACGCTCAAGGTGCAGAAGTTGACTACGAAAACTTCATCAATGAGCAAACCTTGCACGTATCTCAGGCTGCTTGGTTCTCCCGTTCCATTGACTGTCAAAACTTGACTGGCAAAAAAGCTGTGGTCTTTGGTGACAACACCCACGCCGCCGCTATTACCAAGATTCTGGCGCGAGAAATGGGGATTCATGTTGTTTGGGCTGGAACCTATTGCAAATATGATGCAGACTGGTTCCGCGAACAAGTTAGCGAGTATTGCGATGAAGTGCTGATTTCCGAAGATCATGGTGAAATTGGGGATGCGATCGCTCGTGTCGAACCTTCTGCCATTTTCGGCACCCAAATGGAACGCCACGTTGGTAAGCGTTTGGATATCCCTTGTGGCGTAATTGCTGCACCAATTCACGTCCAAAACTTCCCCATTGGTTACAAACCATTTATGGGTTACGAAGGCACGAATCAGATTACAGATTTGATCTACAATTCCTTCACTTTAGGAATGGAAGATCACCTATTGGAAATCTTCGGTGGTCACGATACCAAAGAAGTTATTACTAGGGGAATTTCTGCTGATTCTGATTTGAATTGGACAAAAGATGGTCAAGCAGAATTGAATAAGATTCCGGGATTTGTGCGCGGCAAAGTGAAGCGTAATACCGAGAAATTTGCCCGCGATCGCGGTTTCAAAGAAATCAACGCTGAGGTGTTGTATGCTGCGAAGGAAGCTGTCGGGGCGTAGGTTAACGGGTTAGCAATTTTTAATAATAAAGGGCATATCTTAATGAATGCCTTTTATTATTACTTATTCTGATTTCAGCAGACGAATAAAGCCAACTTGTTCATGGTAGGACTCAGTTGCAATCAATTAGCCCATCCCGATGTATCTATAAAGACTTTATTCGCCAATTTTTAACTCCTGCTGCAAAGTTTGCTGGAGATATTGATCGTGTTTTTCTCCTACATCAAAATTCTCAAATTTCAACGTACCTAGTAAAGGTAAAATTGGATCGAATTCGGAGATATTTTCCTCTTTAGCTGATTGAGATAATGATTGCAGAATTAAATCTTTCAAAGATAGATTAAGCTTTTGCGCCTGAGCAGTTAATTTACTTTCTAATTCATCTGACAACTGTATTGTTAATGTTTTAGCCATTTTATTCACCAGTTACGAATGATAAAAAGAACATTAGAAATGAGTATTTAACCTATATCAATAATTGTAAAGATAATCCTCTGGATTGCTGAGGTCATCCACATAACCGTAATCCATAGATTTATCATAAAGCCACAATTTTTACTCAACAGTGTAACTTATAGCTCCTATTTTTCAGAATAGACTTTTTTATCAGCTTTGAATTAGGTATGACTTTACAGATAATTGTAGTCACTTTTATTACATTGTTAAAAGAACGCTCACGCCTCCAAGCAGTCAAGCTATTATGTACTGTAAAGCCTACAGCATTAGGAAATTTCCCACCATGTCCAAGCAGACAAACTTGACTGATGCTCGTAACAACCTAGCCGAACTCTGCAATCAAGTAGTTGCAGATAGAGAAGTGGTAATTATCACTCGACAAGAAGGCGAAAACGTCGCCTTAATTGCTGTTGATGAACTAGATAGTTTGCTAGAAACATCTCATTTACTTCGTTCACCTAAAAATGCAGTCCGTCTGTTAACTGCTTTGGAAAGAGCAAAAGCTAGAACTTTAAAACCTCAAAATATTAACGAACTACGTCAGGAGTTGGGAATTGACGAAGAAGAAGAAGAAGGATGAAACCACTCCAAGAAAATAAAGTTCGAGATGCTGTATTTCATCCAGAATTTCGGGAAGACCTCGCCTATTGGGTAGAGACAAACCGCAAAACAGCGCTTCGCGCTTTTAACTTGGTTGAAGCGATTATGCGAGATCCTTTTACAGGTATTGGCAAACCTGAACCATTGAAATATTTAGATTCAAATGCTTGGTCGCGGCGACTTACTCAAGAACACCGGATTGTTTATCTAGTAAGTGATGACCGAATTGATTTTCTTCAAGCTCGATATCACTATTGAAATAGCACATAGCTAAAAGCCAGTATGCGTCTACGATTCTTGACAAAGCTTGTCTTGCAAGATGTTACCCTATGACGATCGCTACTGCAACCCCTCTAGCGATCGCATTCTTTAAGCAGAGATTTACTGATAAATAAAAATTAAAATAGAACAAATATCACAATACAAAATTATTACTTTGGAGATCTAATAGGCAGAATAACCTACTAGAGGCTTAACCGATGTGTCTCCCGTGACGAAGTAAAAAAAGCATCATAAAAGCCTAGCAATCTCGCTTATAGAAAAAAAACAGATGCGTGCTAATGTTTTAATCTCATCGTCTTCTCTTCGGGTCTTTCCCTATGCATCTGCACTATTTACACCCCCAACACCTTGAGGAATTAGTCAAGAGTAGTGGTATAGACTTACACTTAGTGCAACTCAATTTTAGGTCGCTCCAAGGCGTAACTGCTTATGAGTATCTATTGATTTCTGAGCTACTCCCCCGCACCAATACCGGAATGGTGAAAGCTGGCTGGTTGCAGCGTTATGCTCATATTACTGAAGGGGGTTGGTGGTGTTCTGGGCTAGACCCTTTGAATAATTGGCAAATGATGGAATGGGGATGCTTTAAACCAAACCAACCCCGACAGAATCACAATGCTAAGTCCATCAAATACGAGCATCCCCCTAGCACACCAACGCGGGTATTTTGTTTGCGGGTAACGCTGCAAGTGTGGCAGCAAGTCGCTGGACGTTACAATCTGGTCATGCCTGAAAATATCACCATTACTGCTGATGGTGAAGCTAGAGGCTTTTGGCAATGGGTGATGCAACATAACATTCCCCTGATTCTCTGCGAGGGTGTGAAAAAAGCAGCAACACTGTTGACACAAGGCTATGCAGCTATTGCTATTCCCGGAATTACCAGTGGTTATCGGGTTGTTAAAGATGAATTTGGCAAAGTTACCCGTCGTCAGCTAATTCCTGACTTAGCAGCGTTTGCAATTACAAAGCGTAGCTTTTATATTTGTTTTGATTTTGAAACTCAACCTAAAACAATTGCTGCTGTAAATAATGCTATTTCTCAACTTGGTTGTTTATTCCAGCAAAAAAATTGCCCTGTTAAAGTTATCGAACTTCCAGGAATAGAAAAAGGGGTTGATGAGTTTATCGTTGCGAAAGGTGCAACTAGTTTCGAGAAAATTTATCGCCAAAGTGTAGATTTAGAAATTTATCTTGCTCAAACAAAACCCCATACTGAGTTAACTATTCCTGCTGCTCTCACCTTGAATCGACCTTTTATAGGTGAAATCCCTTTTCCAACTTCTGGATTAGTAGGAGTCAAGTCTGCAAAAGGAACAGGTAAAACTACAGCACTGCAAGCCGTTGTTCAGCAAGCAAAAATTAGAAAGCAACCTGTTTTATTAATTACTCACAGAATTTTACTAGGACGATTTTTGTGCGAAAAAATTGGTATTCAATGGGGAACGCATAAAGAAGATGGGGATAAAAGGCTTAATAAAACACTTACCCCCGCTCCTCCCATCCTCCGTTCACTCTCTCCACAGCAATCTCTTGGACTGTGTGTTGATTCCATTTGGAAGCTTAATCCTGAAAATTGGCACGGGGCAATAATAATTTTAGATGAAGTAGAGCAATCTTTGTGGCATCTACTAAACAGTAATACTTGTAAACATAAACGTGTAAAAATATTAAGATTATTCCAGCAACTAATTTCCACAGTTTTAACAACTGGGGGGTTAGTAATTGCCCAAGATGCTGATTTATCAGATGTATCACTTGAATATCTACAGGGATTAGCAGGAATTAAATTAACGCCTTGGGTAGTTCTCAACCAATGGAAGCCTCAACAAGGTTGGGATGTAACTTTTTACGATTCGCCGAACCCAACCCCGCTAATTCACCAATTAGAATTAGATTTACTTGCTGGACGTAAATGTTATGTTACTACTGATAGTCGTGCTGGGCGTTACAGTTGTGAAACAATCGAACGTTATCTCAAAGAACGGTTACAAAAATTACGAAGGCAATTTCCTAAAACTTTGGTAGTTAGTAGCCACACTACAAATACACCTGGTCATGAAGCGGTTGATTTTATCGCAGCTATCAATCAAAAAATCTCTGAATATGACGGCGTTTTTGTTACGCCTAGCCTGGGTACAGGAATTAGTATTGATGTCCAACATTTCGACCGAGTTTATGGCATTTTTCAAGGGGTAATTCCTGACTCGGAAGCAAGACAAGCATTAGCGAGAGTGCGAGATGATGTGCCGCGTGTTGTCTGGTGTGCGAAACGAGGTATTGGCTTAATTGGTAGTGGTAGTACAAATTATCGCTTGCTATCTGACTGGTATCAAGAAAATCAAAAAGAAAACTTAGCGTTGCTTAGTCCACTACACAAAATAGATGTAGATTTACCTTTAGTTCATGACCCGATTCATTTGCGAACTTGGGCTAAGTTATCTGCACGGGTAAATGCTTCTATCCGCCTCTACCGTCAATCAATGCAAGATGGTTTAATTGCTGATGGACATCAAATTCAAATGCGTAGTAATGCTGTTCATAATAATATTATTCGAGACTTACGGCTGGCATTTTTGGCAACTGATGCCGATGATTTAGCTACCCGCAGAAGATTAGTTTTAGAAATTGTCAAAGTTCAAAAAGATTGGGCGCAAAGCCGCCAAAAAGCTAAAGAAATTAAACGTAAAATTAAAGATATTAAGCAGCAAAATCAACTATCAGTAGCCACGGCTGTAGCTAATGCCAATGATATCGATTATGTAGAATATGAGCAACTATTAGTGAAGCATTCTCTAACTGATGGAGAACGCAACCAAATTAATAAATATGTTCTCAGACAAAGGTATGGTGTAGAAGTTACTCCTTGGCTGAAATTGCAAGATGAACAAGGATATTATCGTCAATTGTTAATTCATTATTATCTAACTCACGAAAGTGAGTATTTTCACATCAGAGATCAACAAGAATGGCATCAGCAATTGTCTTGGGGTGAAGGGAAAGTTTTTCTACCAGATTTAAAAACTTACACGCTCAAAGTTGAAGCAATGAGAGCGTTAGGAATGCTTCAATTTCTCGAACCAGAACGAGAGTTTACCGAGAGTAATCCAGATTTAATAATGCTTAAAAATATTGTTTTTCAGCATAGTAAGCATATTAAAAGGGCGCTTGGTATTAATTTAGTCGGAGAAAAAGAGCAGGTTTCGGCAATAAAAATACTCAGCCGACTCTTAAATTTGTTGGGCTTGAAACTAAAACGGGTAAATGAGGTTTATAAAATCGACCTAGAAACGCTTGATGATGGCAGGGAAAGCATATTTGCTGTTTGGCACCAACGCGATGAGTTGATGCTGGCTCATGTTAAGAGTGTTGGCTATGATTTACCTGATTATTCTTCGGACTGGAAGTTTGAAATTATTCAAACCCAGCCTCATACCGCAGTAGTCAAGGAAGAGGTAGCTATCTCTGGGTGACAGCTAACATGAAGCGCAATGGCGGTCTTTAGGGAGTTCCAAATTTCTACTTTGCATTTACCCGCGCCTGCTTCACCATTGCAATCAGAGTTTGATGAGCATCTTCTGCATCCACTAAAACATGATCAAACTGAATGCGAACTAGTACAGCTTCACCATTGACTTGTGCTGTCAAATCCATGCCTTGTGCATCAATTGACAACATTTTTGCTGCGATCGCATCTGTTACACCACCAAAAGTTTTAGCATAAAGAACTATGGCATCAGCATGATCGTCATTCATGTGCTGGCAGATGCGCGAACTAATCTCAGCAGAAAAATCTTTAGACATTGTTGAGGTAAAAAGTTAGAAATACAGCAATAGCTTAGATTTTAAGCTAACGCGAGTGGAATTTGCTAATTTTCTTTACTAGCAGTAAAGACTTTCCATACTACTCTATGTTTATCATCATTAATAATATTTATTTCTGGAATAATAATTAAATTAAAATAAAACTTAGTTCAGTGTTTTTACCTTTCATTACGGAAACCAGACAGCTTAAACTGTAGCAGAAGTATTAGCAAAACTATTGAAGCTAAGAGACAATGAGCGAAACTAGCCCCAGACGAATAGTAATTGGGGATGTACATGGACACTATGAAGGTTTAATGACTTTGTTGGAGGCGATCGCCCCCACGTCAGATGATCAAATCTATTTTTTGGGAGACTTAATTGATCGCGGGCCTCATAGCTCACAAGTAGTTAATTTTGTCAAACGACATAACTACCCATGTTTGCTGGGAAATCATGAGCAGATGTTATTAAACATTCTGACTAATGAAAGAACTTCCTCCCCGACGATGCAAGCATGGTTGTACAGTGGAGGGCAAGCTACCGTAGCCAGTTACCACGAGGCTTCAATCCCCGATGACCATCTGGATTGGTTCAAGAGTTTGCCTACATATCTCGACTTGGGGGATATTTGGTTAACTCATGCTGGTGTTGACCCTTCTAAGTCGGTGACAGAACAAACTGCCGATCAACTGTGCTGGATACGAGAGGAATTTCACAGCATCGAAAAACCTTACTTTCCAGATAAGCTTATTATCATCGGTCACACAATTACTTTTACTCTGCCTGGTGTTTCTCCTGGGAAACTGGCACAAGGACAGGGATGGCTAGACATAGATACTGGCGCTTATCATCCCCGGAGTGGCTGGTTGACCGCACTAGATGTCACGAATAACCTAGTTTATCAAGTTAACATTTTTAAAAAATATATCCGTGCCCTGCCTTTAGAAGAGGCTGTAATTACTGTTAATCCAGGCAAAATCAAAGTCGATCGCCGCAATAAAAATTAAACAATATTCGAGATGAGGTGGAGGGAAAGATGTGGAAGATTAGGGAGACAGGGGGAGTAAGCAATTCCCCATTCCCCATTCCCCATTTCCTCAAGACTTTACTAATGGTCGAATATTAGCTTTATAACTAGCATTATCCAACCCATAATTTCCATTACTAGGTTGGGAGTTAATTGCACGTCTGAGAGCATCAATGCGATCGCTAGTTCCGGGGTGTGTACTCAAAAATGTTGGTGCAGAACCCTTTCCAAGCAGCTTTTTCATAAACGAAACCATTGCAGACTGGGCGTAACCAGTGCGTGTCAAAGTTCGTAGTCCTCTTTGATCCGCTTCAAATTCATTGTTACGACTGCGAGGCAAGTCTCGCGCTAACTGGACACCAATTTGCACCGCCGTACTCCGATCTAAGCCTGCTGCTGTTAATAGACCACTTTCGAGCGCTTTTTGTTGCATCTGTTTGACCACGTGTTTCCCACCAATGTGACCAATCTCATGGGCAAGTACACCTGCTAGTTCCGCTTCATTGTCTGCGATTTTCAGCAAACCCGTATGAACATAGACATAGCCACCCAAGGTAGCAAAAGCATTAATACTGTCATCCTCAACAACCTGAAAGGTATAAGGAAGATTCGGGCGATCGCTATTGGCTGCTAAACGCCGACCAACTTGTTCTACATAGCGATTAACTTCGGGATTACGGTAAAGTCGCACTTGACTGCCAACTAATTCCTGATTAATCTGCTTACCAAGATCAACTTCTTGGTTAGGGGATATATTAGAAAGCTGAAATGCCTGAACTCCTTGGAGTAGAAGAGGCAAGAAATCTAAAGCTCTTCCAGGCACGGGTGTACTCAGGCACAGACTCAGGGCAACTACCACCGAAATTAAAGGATAAAACCAGCTACGCCGCCAGACTCGGTAATTTGCAACAAAAACTTTCCAATTGAACATAATAAGCTCTGAATATTATTTTGGGAGGACATAAAATAATCGGACAAATTATGAGACGCATTTAGAGGATTCTAAGTTGCATTCTTAACTCAATAGCAAATGAGTTGTGATACAGCTAATGCTTACGCAAATCTACCGAATTGTGGTGGACTAGAGATTCCCTCTAGAGATAGGCTTAAACACTAGATATTACTTTCTGGGTGCGTCAGTCTGAACGGGCAAAAGTTTCAGGGTTAGCTGCCACCCCTGCTAACTTACGAAACTCGTGATAAACTGTCGCATAACCGCAATGCCTAGCCACTTTGAGTTATTACCAAATAGGAAAAATTGCTGTTTCCATCAAAAACCTTCTTGCTACAATCAATTACTTCGCTATTACCTAGGAAAAATTTTTATGGCTATTTTAGATTCAAAAGGTCGCTTGTTCGGCAAAATCAACCTCTTAGATTTAGGTGCTGCACTGGTAATTCTGCTAGTGATATTTGGCATCTTTGTCTTTCCTGGAACTTCTGGTTCTGTTGCCCAAGTTGGTGCGAAAACAATACCTATAGAAGTAGACTTAGTAGTTCGTGGCTTGAATGTCCGTGACCCTGAGCAATTATTTAACCAAGGTTTAAAAAAAGGTGGAAAGACTAATGTGATTATCCGCAATCAACCTTATGGGCAGATTGAAATTAAATCCATTCAACAACTGCCTAGAACAGTCAATGTTTTCCAACCTGATGGCAGTGTAAAAGAATTACCAGATCCAAAAACCAACAATTTTAGTACAGATTTACTTTTGACTCTAGACGGTAAAGCCCAGGTTACTGACAATGGCCCCGTTCTAGGTAACAGTAAAGTTAAAATTGGAATGCCATTTGAGTTAGAAGGCTTTAATTACAACTTCAATGCAACTGTGATTGATATTAGATTAAAAGACAAATAGCATTAGTATTTTCGTCTTCAAAAAAGGACTGATAAACCGAATTTTCGCTAATCTAAAAGATTTCGGTTTATCAGATTTATTAATTAAATTTATAACTAATTAGCAGTTTTAGGTTGAAACATTAAATACGTTCCTCCTAACCCTTCTATAATTGTGCGTGTATTGGCAATCATCATTTTCTGATAAGTGTCCGCCTCGCTTCCCGGTTCACCAAGTCCCTCAACATATAACTTTCTATCAGAAATTTTCACTTCAGCAACTTTTGCTATAGATTGAAGTGAATTCTCGTTAATTGCCGTTTCAGGGAAAATTGTTGAGACTTTAGCCCGTTTAATATTTGTAACTAAATTTCTCACTTGTGTAGGTGTCAAGTTTTGATCACTATTAATACCTTGTAATCCGCCTCCTGCTAATGGAATACCGTATGCTTTAGCGTAATAACTCAGTGCATTAGATGTTGTAACTAACTTACGTTCTTTGGCAGGAATACTCGTAATTCTTGACTTAATCCAACTATCTAGCTGAGTAAGTTCATTTGTAATTTTTTTGGTATTGCTGTTATAAGTTTCTGCATCACTAGATTCTAATTTTCTCAGATTACTATTAATTACCTCCACCATTCTGATCGCATTCTTGGTATTGTGCCAAAGATGAGGATTAATTAAATTCTTGCCGTCTTTATGAAATTTTTGTGGCTTAGATACCGCAAGTTGCCCAACGGCTATTCTCGGTACAGTGTTTTTAGTCGCTTTAATTAATTTGATCAGATTTGGTTCTAAATTATAGCCACTATAGAGAATAAGATTAGCTTGCTCAATGGCTCTACGATCTTCCGGCTTTGGTTTATAAGTATGAGGATCGGCACTAGGCTCAATTAAGCAGGTGAGGTTAACTGTATTCCCGGCAACTTGCTTGGTTAAATCACATAGTACACTTGTTGTTGCTACAACTTGAGGAAGGTTCTCATTTACCGGGGTGGTAGTTTGAGTGAATGCAGTTCTTGCAGCTTGATTTCCACACCCAACAAATCCAATTGTCAAAGCAACTAAAATGGCTCGGAAGGAATTAGTTGATGGTAATTTTTTTGACATCCTTACCTTCTACTGGATATAGAGAAAAAGTAATCATTATTAGTAACTAATTAGTGAAATACCACGGATAAGCCTTCAAAAAGAAGGTTAAGGGAAGAGGGACAAGCCATCGGCTAGGAAAATTGTATAAGAGAAGAGGAATTAATAGACTCTTTCCTTTCCCACTCTCCTTGTCTCCACCGCACATCCAGCAATTTGAAGCACTGGCGAGGTTTTGCAAGCAAAATGTTAGTGAACTTCACGCGACAAACTGGAAAACTGGTAGAGGTAATAGCACAATAATAAAGGCGATGCTGAGGAGCCTCCAATAAGGAGTGTAGTGTAGTTCTCTCACAGGATGTTGAAGGGGCTATGCCATTGTGCTTAGATGTTGCAAAGGTCGCAAATTGACTAGAATTATCAGGTTAAGGAGTGAAACGTAGTAAAACTGGGGCTTTTTAAGCATACGGGTTGATTTCGCAAACCGAGTCATGAATCTAAGGCAATTGTAGCTGTGGTTTTGCGAGGTGTGGGCATATAGTTGTTACAAAATTGGTGAATTGGCGATTTTTTGGTTCATCCCCAAAAAAAATCTAAAATCTAAAATTCGTAGTCAAGTATATAGAACAATTCCTCAAAGCTGATATTGGTGAAGATAAACAATGGTAATTTTAGTTATCCTCGTTAATACCCTCATTTCGTTGATACTACTCTATGTGGCTTGGCGAGTGTGGCAACTCAAGCAGCAGCTAGCATATATAGCAGATACGTTAACTGTTTATGAAAGTTGTACTCATACAGTATTAAATAAAGCACCCGAAAATATTTATCTCAGCCAGGAAAATATTTATAACTTACGGCAGAAAAATCAAGCACTAAAAATGCAAATCCAACAAGTGCGACAAATTGTCAGTCTACTTTTGCAAGGACAGCAAATCTGGCAACGTTATTTTCGCAGGCTAGAGTTAATATCCGGGAAAAGAACTGTTGCCAAATGAGTTATGTCAAGTTCACATGAACATTTATAATTAGGGCTGACACAAGGGTACAAAGATACAGAGGGAAAGTAACCCAGGGAGTTTTGAATCATAAGTAATTAATGGTTTTAATGTTTAATGAATAAAAGCAACATTTTTGGCTGATATTTTGTCAGGATAGATTAACTGAATAAAATCGGTGAGCCTTACAAGGAGAGAAAACACACCTAAAATAGGTGTAAGGAGAGAAACAACAATATGTCTAATAACCGTTCTGGAGTATTTATTGGCGGTTTGATGCTGGGAGCTACCATCGGTGCTTTAACCGGTTTGCTCGTGGCTCCACGTACAGGGCGCGAAACGCGTAAAATCTTGAAGAAATCTGCCAATGCTATCCCAGAATTGGCAGAAGATTTATCAACAAGTGTGCAAATCCAAGCAGATCGTCTCTCTGCCAGCGCACTACGAAACTGGGATGAGACTTTAGATCGATTACGGGAAGCGATCGCAGCAGGTGTAGATGCCACTCAAAAGGAAAGTCAAATCTTACAGCGGCAAACATCACCTGAAGACTCAGATTATCTTCCCCAGCCATTAGAACGCTCATAAATGACATTACCGTGATTGATCCCCTGTTTTGGTTGGGACTCTCCTTACTTCTAGTCGCCACAAGCTTGACTGCGGTTTTAGTGGCGGCAATACCCGCTTTGCAAGAGTTAGCACGCGCTGCTCGCAGTGCAGAAAAGCTATTTGATACACTCTCACGAGAGTTACCGCCCACTCTAGAAGCTATTCGCGTGACTGGTTTGGAAATAACTGACTTAACTGATGATGTTAGTGAAGGTGTTAAAAGTGCCAGTCAAGTAGCCAAACAAGTCGATCAAACCCTCGATAGTGCAAGAATTCAGGCTCAAAATCTGCAAGTAGGTACACGCAGCATCTTTGTTGGCGCGAAAGCTGCTTGGAGAAACTTCACACGCCCAAAACCGACGAGACGAAATAGCGATCGCTTGCCAAGCAATGAACAACCACCACTAACGTTGCGAGAACGAGAAGTGCTAAGGCAAGAAAATCGCCGCATAAAAACAGAAGTATACCGCGCTAACGAAGGTTACGACGACGCTGCTAACTGGGAAAGCAATTTTGATGACGAAGATTGAATGGGTAATAAGGAATGGGAACTAGGGACTAGGGGCTAAGAAAAGAAACCGGGGAGCAGAGGACAAGGGGGAGAATAATAAATTATCTCTTTCCGCTCTGCTCCCTGCCCCTCTGCCTCTAGTGCCCTATTCCCAAAAACGCTTTGCTTTGATCCCTTAGATTAGAGTAAAGTAAACAAGTGTAAAGAACTATCATTTTTCCCGTACTCTTTTAAAACAACTTGTTCACCTCTACCGTTGATATTTGTATAAAAACGTCCATGCAATCTTGTTTTTGGCGACGAATTCTGCTATCTATCGCAGTCTTTTTTCTGGCTGGGTCAATTTGGGTCATGCATTCTCCCCCAGCATTGGCTTATGACAATCCTGAGTTACTCCCTGACACCTTTACCCCAGTTGTAGACTTAGCTAAATCTCTGCCTGTGCTGCAAGAAGAAAAGCTTGTCAAAGATTTAGAACAGTTTGAAGCCGATACAGGCTGGAAACTGCGAGTATTGACCCAGTATGACCGCACCCCAGGCCGGGCAGTTATAAAATATTGGGGTTTGGATGACAAAAGTATTTTACTAGTTGCCGATTCTCGTGGCGGTAACATCCTCAGTTTTAGCGTCGGCGATGCTGTTTATGAACTTTTACCCAGGACATTCTGGATAGAACTGCAAACCCGCTTCGGTAATTTGTACTTTGTCCGCGAACAAGGCGAAGACCAAGCCATTCTGCAAGCTTTAGAATCTGTTAAAGGCTGTTTGCTCAAAGGTGGTTGCAATGTTGTTCCCGGACTACCACGAGAGCAATGGATTCTCACCTTGATTACCTCAGTTATTGGTGGGATAATTTGTGGATTTGCAGCTCAACCCCGCGAAAAAGGACAAGTTTTTGCTTGGCAATGGGCTTTAATTTTCTCACCTTTATGGGGGATATTGTTTATTGCCTTTGGTATTGGGCCAGTGGTGACACGTACAAGCGACTGGCTACCTCTAGTTCGCAATATCTCTGGCTTTATTATCGGTGTCTTGGTTGCCTACTTATCTCCTGTTTTCAGCCGGCCTTCTTCTAGTAATGAGTTATAAGTGCTGAGTTAGGAGTTATGAGTTTTTAATTAACTCCTAACTCCTAACTCCTAAATCCCTGAAGCTGATAAGCTGAAAGCTAATATTTAAGAAGCTCAAGAAAAATGGAATGGCACGTAACTGATGCTCAAAGTTTAGCAATCATTGATAATGAAATTGAAAATCATGTCTTTTCACCCGCAGAATACGAGATTGTGCGTCGGGTAATATACTCTACAGCTGACTTTGAGTATAAGTCTTTGATTCGTTTCTCTGAACGTGCCTTACAAGCAGGAGCAGCAGCACTAGCCGCGCGTACCACCATTGTAGTAGATGTCCCGATGGTACAAGTAGGTATTGCATCTGAGATTCAAAACACCTTTGCTAATCCGGTGTATTGCAGCATGGAAGCTCTGACACGCCCTCAAAAAGAAAAAACTCGGGCAGCATGGGGAATCGAAACCTTAGCAAAGCGTTATCCAGAGGGCATTTTTGTGATTGGTCAAGCACAAACAGCACTAACAGCACTAGTTGATTTAATTGAGGCTGAGGAAATTAGACCTGCTTTGATAATTGCGACTCCAGTAGGATTTGTCAATGTTGATGAAGCGAAAGCGCGTTTACAAGACTCCTTAGTGCCCCATATTACAATTGAGAGTCGCAAAGGTAATGCAGTTGTAGCAGCTGCGATCGTTGATGGATTGGTAGACTTGGCTTGGCAAGCTTATGGACAAGATGGAAATCGGGGAAGCTAGGAAAGTCGACTCTATTGTATTTTTTATTCAAAAGAGCATTCAAAATCACTGAATATCCTGATATTTTTGTTAAGTAGTCCTGAACAAGGAGCCATTTTTTGTGGTAATTAGAGGTTTCAACTTAAGTGCATACTTTGAAGTGCATACTTTGCAATTCCCTTAGTATTGAGTCTTTTGGCTAAGGGAAAAAATATAAAAGTATCTTTAGTTGAAAACGTGCATCAAGTATCTACTAACAAGGAAATCATCTTATCTAGTCGGCAGTTAATTAGCATTAAGACGACACCGAAAACATACTACGTTAGTGGTACTGGAAATTTTCAATTTGGTGGTCTTCTCTACGAGACGCAAACGTGAACAATCAGTCGCAGGGCTAATCCCCGACTGATAGGGAGTCAGACGCTCCTGCATCGCTACTAACGCTGCGCTATCGAGCGTCTTGATTCTGACTTCTAAATTCTTCTTCAATCAAGCCTTAGCATCAACGGTATGGGGTCAATTTAAAATCCAAGATTGTGTTTGACTTTCTTTTTCAATCCTCGTCTCTACGACGGCGACGACGCGGTTTTTGTTGTTGGTCTTCACGCAAGCGACGACCGACTTCGTTAAAGAAATCCCGCCGCAGATAAGGATAATCACTAATCCACAGGTCACGACTGGGAATGTATATATCGCTGAATTGTTCAATACTGCTTAAATCTGCACGATTTGACAGCACTACCATTTCGGCAATTTGACCGCGAGTAATAACTTTATGAGCAGGACGTAATGGTGCTACAAACTCAATGGTAAATCCTGTTTCATCACCCACCTCTAAGTTAATTTGTTTTTCTCGGTTTTCCACAATTACCAGTTGGCCTTTGCTGTTGACTGTTTCTTGTTTCCCCATCAACTGGTCTGTGATCCACCAATCTAGGACTCGACCACGGAAAAAGCCGCCATACTTATAACGGCGGCATTGCAAATTCCGCATACTTGCTTGAAACACTGGATACCACAGCCAAAAAAAAGCGCTAACTACCCCCAGCACAAATACTATTGAAGCAAACTCAAGTTTAAAAATGACTGTCACAAGCAATAGAACAACTATGGCAACTACAGAAATTAACAGCCGTTGCAAAAAATTTGAAAACTTCCCCCAATAGTACTTGTACTGCAAACCAGTGGCAATTAGGGGGATAACTTGTTCAAATTTCTGGCGAGTCAGTGGTACTAACATGAGTGCTGAGTGATGAAGGCTGAATAGTGTATTTAAAGTCTAAAGTATCTTTTCTAATCCATATACTAACGACTTTAGCGCTAAGACTTTGCGAATTGCTAGTAGCACTCCTGGCATATAGCAAGCGCGATCGCTCGTGTCATGTCGTAAAGTATAAATCTGTCCTGCTGCGCCAAAAATAACTTCTTGATGAGCAATCAGTCCTGGCAAGCGCACGCTATGAATTCTAATCCCTTCATCTGCTATACTGCCCCTTGCCCCTGGTAATTTCTCCGTCTCTTCTACAAGAGCAGGGTTAAAAGTTTTACCCAATTCTCCTAGTAACTGCGCCGTTTGAATGGCAGTACCACTGGGAGCATCAGCTTTTTGATTGTGATGCAGTTCGATAATTTCCACATGGTCAAAATATTTGGAGGCTGCGATCGCGGCTTGTTGTAACAGCACCATACCAATGGAAAAATTAGGAATAATTAGACAACCAGTGCTAGCTTTGTCGGCAAAGTCTGCCAAGTCTTGAATTTGTTCTGGACTTAACCCAGTGGTTCCAACTACAGGACGAATACCGTAGGCGATCGCACTACGAATATTGTCATAAACTGAATCGGGATGAGTAAAGTCTACAATTACCCCTGGAGGAGACTGTCTGTCGCCAGCTACATACCCTAACATCGGTTCCAATTGATTGGTAATTGGCACTTCCAGGGGTTCGCTTAAACCCGCTAATTCTCCCGCGTCTTTATCTTGATGTTCCAAACTGTGGTCAATTGCACCCACTAGGTTTAAGTCAGGCGCTTGCGCCACTGCCTTAATCACCTCACGGCCCATTTTACCAGCAGCACCGTTGACAATAACCGGGATAGGAGCTTGATTTGTCATAGGTCGAGAAATACTTTTTGAGCTAACAAAGGAATTGTAAAGACTTTGGTGATCTAGTAGCTAGCTTCTCAAATCTCTGGCTTAATTCCGACTACCTTGATTGATGCAGCTAATCCCTCAGTTTTCTAACTCTAAAGCAGATCGGTTCTCATTTTCATCCCACTTTCTTAGCCAGTAACCCATTTTATTTTGCCTATTGCGTTTACCCCATATCTAAAAAAATCCTATACTCTGACTGATAAGTAGTTCTTGTAGTAGCTATCAGAATTTTTTGTCAAGCCTAGTTGACTATTTGTAATATTTCTGTTAAATTCGTTTACATAACTTAGCAATAACTAAACTTAACTACCTAACTGGTATTAACTAATAAAAACAGATTTCGGTATCGCTATATCTCATCGACATTTAGACTTCTCCCATCTACCTCGGCTATCAAGTCGGGGTTTTTTGTGTACCGTTCGCCTAATAGAGAATTAATTTGATGAAATGAGGGATATGTAAAGAAACACACTTTCCCAAATGTCATCAAAAAATTTTTACAAGAAGCTACAGAAATCCTGTGCTAACACCGAATCGAAGGGTTATTTGGTTTCGAGCATGAATGCCATTACGCGAACGGTGAGTTACTAACCTCGTTGAAAACCCTTTGCTGGCTTTGCTTGCCCTTTCCCCTTTGGTTTAGATTTGTTAACTTCTCCTAAAGCTTCCTGAAATAAGTTATGCAAATGTATCGGTACACTGGCAATATCTGGTAGCTCTGGCTCAATCGGTTTGTGGAATTCTTGCAAAAGCACATCCAAGTCGCTTTCAAGGTGAAACTCTGGACGTTTCAGAACTATTTGCAACACATTTTGTAATTGAATTGGATATTGTTGCGCTAATCGATTCCAAATGAAGGCATTAATACTTTTATCTTCGAGATAGTAGCGAACTAGTTTTTCCGCCCCTTGAACACTTTGCCAGTCTTCTGCTGATAAGATTGCTTGTACCTTACTATATGTTGGTAAAAACATTTGTCCCCAACGGGGATGAGAAAGAGCCGTTACCTGTTCTGCTTTCTTTAGTTCGGCAGGTAAATCAACCTTTGGCATAACCATTTTGCTATTGCCGCCTTTGCTGTTTAACAACTGAGAGACTACGTTAGAATCAGCGCCAAACTCTTGTGCTGCTGCTTTAATTTCCTCGTCTCCAATACCAGCGGCTTCTGCCACTTCCGCCAAGGATTTGGAAGTATCAATTCCTGCGGCTGCGAAGTTTTTTTCAGTAATTACTTCTTGAAATTCCCCTATCTTTTTATTAAGTTGGTATCCAGGTAGGGTGATTTCATCAGTGCCAAAAAAGTCCACAAACTGCTGATGATATTGTTCTACTGACTGCCAAGCTTCTTCTAGCAAGTCTGGAGCATCGCTGTAAAGATTACTTTTATAGTTTTCTTTGAAGTTGCCAATTGCTACAGCCAGTTTTGGTTTACCTAATTTACCCATTATTGTGTAAGGGCCAGAAAACATCCAGTAGCTATCGGTAACAGGAGAAATGCGAGTTAGTAAAATTTCTCCTATTTTCAACCGAGATATTGCCTGTAATGTTTGGGTATTGTTAGGCTTGACGACGTAGCATTTATCTGTTAAGCAGTTCGTCAATTCAAAGCCATCAGGTAAGATGTTAGTAATGGCAAATAAACCAATAAAACTATGATGCCAGCTTTTGATCAGATTGCGATCGCTCTCTTCTAAATCTGGATGGCTTTCGATAAACAACTCTAGTGGAGACTTATCACCGACTTTCCCTGCTGTTAGAAAGCTATCAATGATTAAGTCTTGCTGTGTACTATCGCCACTTCCACGGCGCAACTGTTCTGCTGCATAAGTTTCCAGTGCTTGTGCCAGTTCGCCTTCAGCATCAAGGACAAAATCAACTAAGGCTTGTTTTAATTCGTGCGATCGTTCTAATATGACATCCACAAGTTAATCTCTCTGTGCAACAGATGTAGATTATAGCGTTTGAGAGAATTACAGCATCTAGCAATAGCTAGATTTATGGTTTCCTGCACTTAGCAGATTTTACCCATCTTCTGGCTGGGAGCGAAAGAGGAATAACCCTATTTTGTCAATCTCAGATAAATTAACGAGTTTTCGACGTTACAGTCAATGAAGTATAGCGTTATCTAAGCTACTGACTGGAGTTTAGACTAAAAGCGATATGAGAGAACGCAAACCAAATGGAATTAGAGGTTAAAAATATTATCTTGTCAGCCTCAAAACATCCGCGACCTTGAACAATTATTGTGTAGTATGTTTGCAGAGAGAATAATACAATAATGATAATCATGAAAATGGTGGGAGAGAAACGAGCGACGCTCGTTTCTCTCCCACCCCCTCCCTATTCGATTATCATTATCAGATAGAGATTAGATGGGGAATGATTAAGAAAAAAAGGGGTGTCTGATTGAATACAGTCCCCCTTTTGGCAGAAAGTGAGAAAAGAACTACCATTACTCACCTGCCAACATGAAAAATGCCAGACTTGAAGAGTTTCGTCAAGTAGCCTACAAATATTTAGGTAGAGCCAAAGACGCGACCTTTGAATTAACAGATGCCATATTACTGACTCGCAATGTTTATTCATTAGCAGACTTATCTTTATCACCCGTATTCAGACGCAAGTGGTCAAGTATTTATGAAGCGCTACAAGATAGCAGACCGCAGCGACAGAAATTGATGCAGTTATACATCAAACAGATACCAGTAGAGGGACGACCCTTGTTAGCAGGCGACCACACAAACTGGCCTCGCCCTGATGCAGTAACGCTGCAAGAGAGGACTTATGAGCATAGTGGCACATCCATAGCAGAAAATAAACCGATTAGCATTGGTCAAGGATATAGCACAATTGCCTGGATACCAGAAAAATCAGGTAGTTGGGCCCTACCCTTGAGACATGAACGGATCACAAGTGGCGAAAGCCCAATTCAGAAAGCGGTTTGGCAACTTAAACAGGTGTGTAAACATTTAGCCGTTAGACCAATTTCAGTTTGGGACAGTGAATATGGGTGTGCGCCTTTTGTGTTGAAAACTGCCAGTATTCCCGCAGATATTCTGGTAAGATTGCGCTCAAATCTTTGTTTATGGGGTGAACCTGAAGCTTATTCGGGTAAAGGACGACCCAAAAAACACGGGTCTAAATTCAAACTTAGTGAACCCGCGACATGGAGTGATGCAGAATCTGTTTTAGAATTGGATGATCCGAAACTACAACGGGTAAGAGTTAGCCTCTGGAAAAATTTACATTTCCGTAAAGCGGCAGCGTGTCCGATGCTACTCCTGCGGGTTGAACGTCTCAATGCACAAGGTAACTTGAGAGTGTTAAGACCTTTGTGGTTGGCTTGGGTAGGAGAAGAAATGCCACCTGTGGAGGAAGTTTGGCGACTTTATTTGCGTCGTTTTACAATTGACCATTGGTATCGCTTTTTAAAACAACGTCTACATTGGACTGTTCCCAAGCTAGGCACTCCTAAACAATCCGAGCGGTGGAGCGACTTAATGCCTTTTATGACTTGGGAGTTGTGGTTAGCCCGTGATATCGTTGCTGACAATCCTCTACCTTGGCAGAAATCTCAGGGTAATTTGACCCCTGGAAGAGTTGCTCAAGCTATGGGTGGAGTTTTCGCCGCCATTGGTACTCCAGCCCTTCCACCCAAACCTCGCGGAAAGTCCCCTGGTTGGGAAGCCGGAAAAAAGCGTCACCGTAAAAACCGATGCCCGATTGTTAAAAAAATCGTAACACGACCACGTAAAGAGCCATCAGTTGCGGTTTAATACTAAAGATTATTTATAATTTCGCTAAGTCTCTAATTAACTCAGCCCTGCTGGGTCGTTTTGCATAGCTTAGTCTAAACTCCAGTACTGAGGTACACCCAAATATTTTTTCCCAAGCTTTAGTAGCTTAGATAACGTATCTCACCATTGTCGAGAACCGCTATCAGGTTTTAACCCACTCTCATGAAAGAGGGATTATCCCTTTTAATCTTGTCTTCACGTATGATCGTTTTTACGTAAAATTTTTATACAAGCATATATGATCTGTATATTTTCAAGTGTGTAATTATTGAGAAAGTAAGATAAGTGTACCTAACTCGGTAAAATTAAGACAAAAGCTCCCAGTGAATGGGCTACGGTTTAGCTTCTTTAACAAACTAGATATTTATTATTGAGATGCCCGAAAGCTAATGACTGAAGCGATCCAAATCGGTAATCGTACAATCACAGCGCGTGAGTTGATTTCCTTGCTAGGAAATTACCAAATGCTGCCACAGTTGCAGAGAGAATTGATCATCGATGAGGCCATAGAGCAGAATTCACGCTCCGAGAAGATAGCAATAGAGTGTACACCTGAGGAAATAGCGCAAGCCAAACAGCAGTTTTATGCTGAAAAACAGTTAAAAAATGAAGAAGACATCCAGGCTTGGATGGCACATCAAGGGCTGACTACCGAACAGCTAGAAGTTATTACAACTCGTAAGCTTAAAATTGAAAAATTCAAGCAAGCCACTTGGGGTAATAAACTGGAATCCTACTTTTTTCAGTCCAAAGCAAAACTAGACAAAGTAATTTATTCCCTACTGCGAACCCAGGATGTGGGAATTGCCCAAGAACTTTACTTCCGGATTCAGGCAAAAGAAAATTCTTTTGCTGACTTGGCGCGTGAATATTCGCTCGGGCCAGAAGCCCAAACTGGCGGCTTAGTAGGTCCAATTGAACTGAATGCACTACATCCGGTAATGGTGCAAATGCTATCTAGCAGTCAACCAGGCCAGATATTGCCCCCTACCCGCATTGCCGAGTGGTTCGTGATTTTGCGGCTGGAAAAATTTATCCCCGCACAACTAGATGAATTTATGAAAGTCCGACTACTGAATGAACTCTTTGAAACCTGGCTACAAGAACAGCAAAAGCAAATCATGTCTGCACCACAAGGGGAGAAGGGCACAGGAGGACAGGGAGAGGGCGATAAATCTTAAGGAATCTGAGTATGGGATTGATTCTCAACATACCATACTTGGCTTGCATAATTCTGACGACAAAACAGTGCCTCGTAGTGGCTCTGTCTGTTGAGTACTTGCGTTAAAAGTGCGAGGAGATAACAGGGTTAGCGCGTCTCAAACCTTATTGACAGAAAGATTATGTTAGAGGGACTGAGTTTGGAAGCGCAGATACCAATACAGAAATCATATACATATCGTTCATCGCGGCTCGCCGTGATTTTTGGCGAATACTACGATGAAAAGATGTTTCTCTTTCTAAGGCATTAAGGGCAATGCGACGTAGCTTTAGCATTATTCTGTGGGCTGTGCAGAGAACGAATCCGACATTCATCCTCACCGAAGGTGACATCTAATGTCCAATGAACAGAATTTTCAATCCCCCAATGCTGTCGAATTGCGCTACCAATCTTGTTCGCATCACTGGCAAGACTAGTGATGTAAAATTGCACCTCATGAGTAGTCTTATTCCAATGCTGAATTGAACGCACCACCATAACTATTGTTGTCAATCCTGCCCACAAATCTTGTTCATGGAGTGCAGGGAGGTATGACAGTTGCACAGTGTAAACTTTACGAGTTTCGATGCGGTGATGTCCCTTCTCTACTCGTTGACTGAGTGAATGCCATCTCGTTCTTTCCACTCTGGGGTCTTTTACTTGTGTGAAGTATTCTTGAAACTTACTGGTAATGTCAAAGCTATTTACATTGGATGTAAAAGATGTTTCAGTTTTACTCTTCTTCTTCTCAAATCCTGTTGACATTACTTTCAGCTTGCAGCTAGATGAATTAAATCTTACCCTAGCTCTGATAGCGCCACTTTGTTTCAAACCTTATTGCTGATCAGGCAAGTTCGCTTGTCAATAGGCTTTGAGATGCGCTAACCCTGGAGGAGATAAGGGCTAGTTAATATGATTGCCGCTTGTTGTAATGTGAAGTTATTCGCTCTGTTTACTTCCGTTTACTATTGATGGAGATTGGTAAGTGAAACGTGTTTAAAACTTGGCTACTAGAAACTTATTTTATCGCGATGCTTAAACCTGGACAAATAGTAGTTACAGATGATGCTATATTTCATCAAGGTGGACGTATTCAAGAATTAATTGAAGCGGCGGACTGTCACTTAAAATACTTGCTATCCTATTCACCTGACCAAAACACAAAATTGAGCGATGTTGGTCATGGTTGAAGATTCGAATTCGTAGACAACTAATTTAATTTGAATGTCTTGGAGATGTAATAGAAGATGTTCTTCGCATAACATTCTACTTGCCTTGGCGATTGCTATAACTTGTTGAAAAAAAAGCCTTCTCAAGATGAATTGAGAAGGCTTTTCTTTAGTTGTTGTGGTTAAATATAATCCCTGGCAGCGAGCTATTTTTGCGTAGGGCGACCCCTAAACTATCGTTGCCGCAACAGCGTTTCACCTCTGAGTTCGGGAAGGGATCAGTGTGGTTCCACCGCGCAATAGACACCAGGAAAGATTGTAGAGTCAGAAGACCCTGAAGACTGCACAGAAACGCGAAACCAAATGATTTTTGAGGTCAAGCCCTCGGTCTGTTAGCACGGCTCGGCTACATACATTACTGCACTTCCACCTACCGCCTAAGAACGGGTGTTCTTCCCGTGACCTTACCCACTTACGTGGTGAGAGCACTCATCTTGAGGTGGGCTTCCCACTTAGATGCTTTCAGCGGTTATCCGCTCCGCACTTGGCTACCCAGCGTTTACCGTTGGCACGATAACTGGTACACCAGCGGTGCGTTCCTCCCGGTCCTCTCGTACTAAGGAGGACTCCTCTCAATGCTCTTACGCCTGCACCGGATATGGACCGAACTGTCTCACGACGTTCTGAACCCAGCTCACGTACCGCTTTAATGGGCGAACAGCCCAACCCTTGGGACGTACTTCCGCCCCAGGTTGCGATGAGCCGACATCGAGGTGCCAAACCTCCCCGTCGATGTGGACTCTTGGGGGAGATCAGCCTGTTATCCCTAGAGTAACTTTTATCCGTTGAGCGACGGCCATTCCACTCTGCGCCGTCGGATCACTAAGGCCTACTTTCGTACCTGCTCGACTTGTCAGTCTTGCAGTCAAGCTCCCTTTATGCCTTTACACTCGCCGCACGGTTTCCAAGCGTGCTGAGGGAACCTTTGCGCGCCTCCGTTACCTTTTAGGAGGCGACCGCCCCAGTCAAACTGCCCACCTGAAACTGTTCCCTGACCGGATAACGGTCATGGGTTAGAATTCTAGCTTCGCCAGAGTGGTATCTCACCGTTGGCTCCATACTCCCCACAAGGAATACTTCATCGCCTCCCACCTATCCTGCGCAAGCCAAGCCCGAACACAATTCCAGGCTACAGTAAAGCTTCATAGGGTCTTTCTGTCCAGGTGCAGGCAGTCCGTATCTTCACAGACATTCCTATTTCGCCGAGTCTCTCTCTGAGACACCATCCAGATCGTTACGCCTTTCGTGCGGGTCGGAACTTACCCGACAAGGAATTTCGCTACCTTAGGACCGTTATAGTTACGCCGCCGTTCACCGGGGCTTCGGTCGCTAGCTTCAAGGTTTCCCCTGACCAACTTCCTTAACCTTCCGGCACTGGGCAGGCGTCAGCCCCCATACTGCGTCTTAATGACTTTGCGGAGACCTGTGTTTTTGGTAAACAGTCGCCTGGATCTCTTCACTGCGACCCACGTCTTAGGTGGGCACCCCTTCTTCCGAAGTTACGGGGCCATTTTGCCGAGTTCCTTAGAGAGAGTTATCTCGCGCCCCTTGGTATTCTCAACCTCCCTACCTGTGTCGGTTTCGGGTACAGGTAACTGTAAGTTAACGTGTTTAGAGCTTTTCTTGGAAGCTAGACTATGCCACTTCCCCACCGTAGTGGGTCGTACTCACGCCTCAACTCGAAACGTTTTCGCCGTCTCTCAACATCTTGACGCTTGAACTAGAGTGGCTCAACATCCGGCTGACAATTATCTTCTCCGTCCCTCTGCACAACCTACAATCAGTACGGGAATTTTAACCCGTTGTCCATCGACTACGCCGTTCGGCCTCGCCTTAGGCCCTGACTAACCCTCCGGGGACGAACCTGGCGGAGGAAACCTTAGGGTTTCGGGGCATTGGATTCTCACCAATGTTTGCGCTACTCAAGCCGACATTCTCACTTCCGTTTCGTCCACAGCTGCTTGCCGCTACTGCTTCTACCTACGACGGAACGCTCCCCTACCGATTAATCGTTTATTATTAATCCCACAGCTTCGGTACATCGCTTAGCCCCGTTCATTTTCGGCGCGAGAGCGCTTGACTAGTGAGCTATTACGCACTCTTTCAAGGGTGGCTGCTTCTAGGCAAACCTCCTAGTTGTCTGTGCACTCTCACCTCCTTTATCACTTAGCGATGATTTGGGGACCTTAGCTGGTGGTCTGGGCTGTTTCCCTCTTGACAATGAAGCTTATCCCCCACTGTCTCACTGGCAATGTGTGCTCTGGGTATTCAGAGTTTGTCTCGATTTGGTACCGGTCTCCCAGCCCGCACCGAAACAGTGCTTTACCCCCCAGATATAATCATTACCGCTGCGCCTAAACACATTTCGGGGAGAACCAGCTAGCTCCTGGTTCGATTGGCATTTCACCCCTAACCACAACTCATCCGCTGATTTTTCAACATCAGTCGGTGCGGACCTCCACTTGGTGTTACCCAAGCTTCATCCTGGCCATGGTTAGATCACCAGGGTTCGGGTCTATAAACACTGATTATCGCCCTTTTCAGACTCGGTTTCCCTTTGGCTCCAGCATTCTCGCTTTAACCTACCAGTGCCTATAAGTCGCCGGCGGCTCATTCTTCAACAGGCACGCGGTCAGACTTTTAAATAGTCCTCCCACTGCTTGTAAGCTAACGGTTTCATGTTCTATTTCACTCCCCTTCCGGGGTTCTTTTCACCTTTCCCTCGCGGTACTGGTTCACTATCGGTCACACAGTAGTATTTAGCCTTACGAGGTGGTCCTCGCTGATTCACATGGGATTCCTCGTGCCCCATGCTACTCGGGATTCAGCTACTATCCTTGAGTTTTCAACTACAGGACTTTCACCTTCTTTGGTGCAGTATTTAGCTGCTTCGTTTAACCGCTAGATTCGATATTGCTGTCCCACTACCCCAATCGGTAAACCAATTGGTTTAGGCTCTTCCCCTTTCGCTCACCACTACTTAGGGAATCTCTGTTTTGATTTCTCTTCCTCCAGCTACTAAGATGTTTCAATTCGCTGGGTTGGCTCTCTCCTGCCTATATATTCAGCAGGTAGTATATAGGGTTGCCCCATTCGGAAATCTCCGGCTCAATGTTTGCTTCCAACTCCCCGGAGCATATCGTCGGTAACCACGTCCTTCATCGCCTCTGTGTGCCTAGGTATCCACCGTTAGCCCTTATTAGCTTGACCACTCAATTCATTTGGTGTTTCACAATTTGCATTCACAAAAACAAATAGTTAGTTCTGCTTACCTCGTCACTTCGCACTGATTTTACTCAGCACTCACAACTCAGCAATCAGTACTAAGAATGTCTGTGTCTGCCTGCTATTTTCGCGTTTCTATGCAGTTTTCAAGGTTCTGGCTGAGATACAACTCAGCAGTCTGACACGTGTGTCATGTTGCTGAACTCTCACAAAGTTTTTTGTTTATATTCTGAACCATTAATACTTTGAAAGCTTTATACTAATACCAATTCTCGACCGACCTAGGTTAGACCAACTTACTATCTATTTAACTGTGTGTTTTTCGATATGTAAGGGGTGTAGGTCTCCCTAAAAAGGAGGTGATCCAGCCACACCTTCCGGTACGGCTACCTTGTTACGACTTCACCCCAGTCACCAGTCCTGCCTTAGGCATCCTCCTCCACGAATGGTTGGAGTAATGACTTCGGGCACTACCAGCTTCCATGGTGTGACGGGCGGTGTGTACAAGGCCCGGGAACGAATTCACTGCAGTATGCTGACCTGCAATTACTAGCGATTCCTCCTTCACGCAGGCGAGTTGCAGCCTGCGATCTGAACTGAGCTCCGGTTTACGGGATTTGCTTGCATTCGCATGCTTGCTGCCCTCTGTCCGGAGCATTGTAGTACGTGTGTAGCCCAAGGCGTAAGGGGCATGCTGACTTGACGTCATCCCCACCTTCCTCCGGTTTGTCACCGGCAGTCTCTCTAGAGTGCCCAACTTAATGCTGGCAACTAAAAACGAGGGTTGCGCTCGTTGCGGGACTTAACCCAACATCTCACGACACGAGCTGACGACAGCCATGCACCACCTGTGTTCGCGCTCCCGAAGGCACTCTTCCCTTTCAAGAAGATTCGCGACATGTCAAGCCTTGGTAAGGTTCTTCGCGTTGCATCGAATTAAACCACATACTCCACCGCTTGTGCGGGGCCCCCGTCAATTCCTTTGAGTTTCACCGTTGCTTAAGCGTACTCCCCAGGCGGGATACTTAACGCGTTAGCTACGGCACGGCTCGGGTCGATACAAGCCACGCCTAGTATCCATCGTTTACGGCTAGGACTACTGGGGTATCTAATCCCATTCGCTCCCCTAGCTTTCGTCCCTCAGTGTCAGTTACGGCCTAGCAGAGCGCCTTCGCCACCGGTGTTCTTCCTGATCTCTACGCATTTCACCGCTACACCAGGAATTCCCTCTGCCCCGAACGTACTCTAGCTATGTAGTTTCCACTGCTTTTATCTAGTTGAGCTAGACTCTTTAACAGCAGACTTACATTGCCACCTGCGGACGCTTTACGCCCAATCATTCCGGATAACGCTTGCATCCTCCGTATTACCGCGGCTGCTGGCACGGAGTTAGCCGATGCTTATTCCTCAGGTACCGTCATTGTGTTCTTCCCTGAGAAAAGAGGTTTACGACCCAAGAGCCTTCCTCCCTCACGCGGTATTGCTCCGTCAGGCTTTCGCCCATTGCGGAAAATTCCCCACTGCTGCCTCCCGTAGGAGTCTGGGCCGTGTCTCAGTCCCAGTGTGGCTGATCGTCCTCTCAGACCAGCTACTGATCGTCGCCTTGGGAGTCCATTACACTTCCAACTAGCTAATCAGACGCGAGCTCATCTCTAGGCAGTTAACCTTTCACCTCTCGGCACATCCGGTATTAGCCACCGTTTCCAGTGGTTGTCCCAGACCTAGAGCCAGATTCTCACGCGTTACTCACCCGTCCGCCACTGTGTCCGAAGACACCGTTCGACTTGCATGTGTTAAGCATACCGCCAGCGTTCATCCTGAGCCAGGATCAAACTCTCCGTTTTGTTGTGTTTCGAGTTTGTGTATCCGAAAAAATATTTTTCGGAATCCTAGTTACTAATTTTGGTTATTATCTTTTTGGGGTTTCCAAAAAGTAAAATCCTTTGACGAGGATTGGTTTTTCTTTAAGCTTTCAAAGTATTATGTTTTTCAGGTTCAGTGGTGGTTGGCTTCTCTCGCCTTTCCACTTAACTAGAGTAACTAGTCATCCCCTGGTTTGTCAAGGGGTAAATTTATTTTTTTTTTATAAAAGGGCAAATCTCTTGGCTGGCATTACTTTCAAGTGAATGACTTAAGCAATATAGGCAAGGCATAGACGCAGTAGCTGAACTTTATATAGCTAGTTAGTTTTCTAAATTGGCTCTGATGCAAGCTAAGTGATTATAGTAATCATTATCGAAAAAGGTAGGAGGCAGTCTTGCTGGAGGGATTTATCCTAAATCCAAATGCCTGAACTAACTATCAATACCTTTGCCAATTTACGAGGGTTCAACGCCTGTAGAAACGTTATGAATCCGTCCCAAAGAAGTAATCTTGGCAAAAATCTGGGTTAATAAAATAGGCTCAGGCATTTCCGGAAGCATTTTTAAGATTTCACGGACATATCGAAAACCACGATAATGAGTCTTCAGGTCAATAATGCCAGAGTCGGGATTAAGGAGACGAAAATCCAAGAGAAGATGATGGGACAAGTTGACCATGAAAAATGCTAAATTAACAGCATTAGTCACAGCAGTTTGGCTTAAGTTCATGAAATCTTCCAGTCCCCAAAACTGCTTGGCATCACGGAAATTAAACTCGATTTGGAAGCGCAATTTGTAGTAATCTATTATTTTTTCGTAGGACAACTTTAGGTCACTAGAAAATAGAATTACATGACTACGAGCATGAGTTTTAAGATTAATTTTAACTAAAATAACTACATTTAGTGCTTGGGCAAATTCCTTGTGAAGGAGAGTGCATTGATAAACATCAGTTTGAATTTCATCCTCTATGCTACTTTTACGCAAATACTTATCAGGTATGTTATGGTAGTCAATCTTATCACCGTATTTACGACGAGAGCGTTTATGGGAGTCAGGATGTTGATATGGGATATACAATGCAGAATCGTGGCGCAACTTAGAAATTATGTGTAAGTTAACAAGACGTGCCATCTGCAAAGCATTATTGTTACCAAAATGCCCATCTAGCACTAAGTAAGTAAGCGGCACAAATCCAGCTAATAATTTGAACAGCGAATTAATCATCTTTTGAATTCGCACTAATTCAGATGTTAAAATCACCTCGGCTTTATTCTTATTCTTACTTCCTTTTGGTCGTCCACGCTTACGTTTTTCTTTAGGCTTTATTTCTGAGGCTAATGTTGAACTACTTTTTCTACATCGCTCTTAATCACCTGTTCTATTTGAATGGGAAATGAGTGCCTTTGTTCAACACTTACTAATGATAATGTAAAGAAAGACAGTCCTAATATCGGTTTACTTACTAGGCTGGAAAAGAATCTATCCAAACCATAAGTTTTTTTACCTGATTTACTCACTACAACTTCATCTCCTGCAAGCAAATACACCTCATTTGCACGGAATAAATGCTTACGGAAAAATAGCCAAAACAACGTCGCCCAAGGTATTACTGTCTGAAAGAATCTTAATATCGTCCGATAACTACCACCAGTGCCTGCCCAACGCGAGATTCCCAACATCGTGACTCGCCCGCTCATCGTTAACATAGCCAGGATTATTTGGTTAAATTGCCGCATTGTTGTCGCGTTGATCTGCGGTAGCAGGCATTGTAGCAGTGATAAGATATCAGGCATGGGCTGCTTGTAGTGTTTGATTTATCGTTGTGAGAGACAATAAATCTACTACGAAATGCCCTACCTCTTCATACTCTTATTTTGGCAATGGTATTGAACTATATATAAGAATATAAAAGCATAGTTGTTCCAGAGCCTCCGGTTAAAGGCTCCCATCTTATGACTAGATGCCTACCCCACAAGATTCGTTACAGTGAGTCTAGCGCTGTAGACGGATTTCACAATTTATAATAAGTTTTTGAGAAAAAGCTAAAAACTAGACTAGGCAATAAATACAGATGATCCGACCGCGTAAGGTCTTTGCTCAACATTGGCTCAAAAGTGAAAAGGCGCTCGACGCAATTATAAAAGCAGCGGAGTGTACAGAAAGCGATCGCTCCGTCAAAGGCGATCGCATCCTGGAAATTGGGCCTGGAACTGGTATTCTAACTCGTCGTTTATTACCCTTAGTGCAGTCTCTGATTGCAGTTGAGATAGATCGAGACTTATGCCATCTGTTATCAAAGCAACTGGGTAAGACTGAAAATTTTTTATTGCTGCAAGGCGATTTTCTCACCCTGGATTTACCATCTTATTTGGTAGCCTTTCCCAATTTCCAAAAGCCAAACAAAGTAGTAGCCAATATTCCCTACAACATTACAGGGCCAATCATTGAGAAACTACTGGGTACGATCGCAAATCCCAACCCCGAACCATTTGACTCTATAGTATTGCTGGTACAAAAAGAGGTGGCAGAAAGGTTGTATGCTAAACCAGGATCAAAAACCTTTGGGGCGTTGACCGTGCGGGTACAGTATTTGGCTGAGTGTGAGTTAATCTGCACAGTCCCATCCTCTGCATTCCATCCAGCGCCAAAAGTTGATTCAGCAGTGGTAAGATTACGTCCCCGAAAAATAGAAATACCAGCGCTTAATCCCCGACAGTTAGAGACTTTCTTGAAGTTGGGGTTTGGTGCCAAGCGCAAAATGTTACGAAATAATTTGCAATCTGTTATGGAACGCGATCGCCTGAGCCACTTACTGGAACAATTAAAAATAAATCCCCAAGCCAGAGCCGAAGATATCAGCGTTCAGCAATGGGTAATCCTAGCAAATGAACTGGCAGTAGAGAGTGGGGAGCAGGGAGTAGGAATATAGATGACAAGATAAAATAGATTTTTTCCCATTCCCCAATTCCGCATTGCCCATTGCCCATTCCCCATTCTTATAAAATGCGTTCCTACAGCTTAATTGCCCCTGCTAAAATCAACTTATATCTGGAAATCATTGGCGATCGCCCCGATGGTTATCATGAGTTAGCCATGATACTTCAAAGTATCGGACTTTCAGATCAAATTGATGTGCGTTCCATCAGCACTGACAGCATTCGTGTTCACTGCAACCACCCACAAGTACCGACAGATAAAACTAATCTGGCATACCGGGCAGCAGAATTAATGGTCAGGCAATTTCCCGAAGCCTTTGCTAAATATGGCGGTGTAGAGATTACCGTCAATAAGCAGATTCCTGTAGCGGCTGGGTTGGCTGGGGGCTCGACGAATGCAGCAGCTGTGTTAGTGGGTATAGATTTACTGTGGAAGTTGGGATTAACTCAGTCTGAATTAGAAGAGTTAGGAGGTACACTCGGTTCTGATGTCCCATTTTGTGTAGCGGGTGGAACTGCGATCGCAACAGGTAGGGGTGAGCAACTTTCTCCCCTGCCGAGTTTAGATAACATATATATACTATTGGGGAAATACCGCAGTCTGGAAGTTTCCACACCTTGGGCATACAAAACCTATCGCCAGCAGTTTGGTCATTCTTATATTAGAGATACCGATAATTTGGCAGCGCGTGCTAGTGCAGTTCATTCAGGAGCAATAGTAAAAGCTATCTTGCATAAAGATACGAGGGAAATTGCCCAAAAATTGCACAATGATTTAGAGCGTGTGGTATTGCCAGCCTATCCCCAAGTTTTGCAGTTGCGAGAAGTGTTTGCAAATCAGGAAGGCGTTTTAGGAACAATGATGTCTGGTTCTGGCCCAACAGTATTTGCTCTTTTTGAGTCTCAACAGCAGGCAGAACTAGTTTTGCAGCAAGTAAGGGAAGCAATTATTGATGAGGACTTAGAATTGTTTGTAACTCGGACAATTACGCATGGTATTAAAGTGACATCATCTGTTTAAATAATTCTTTTTCCTTAATTAAGGATAATGTCCCAACTAAAAATCTGAAATCCAAAATCCTATGAGTGACCAAAATTTAACGCCACCAACTGATACTAAAATGTCGGCAGCAGCAAGTCCGTTACGCTGTTTAACTGGGGCAGTAATTTCTGGGGGAATGGGATATGCAATGTATTCGCTGATGATTGCGATCGCTACAAATTTTGCTGCTAAACCCCTCCATTCAATTAATCCATTAGTAATTAAAATTTCCTCTGCTGTTCGGACTCTGGTTGTTGGTGTAGTTGCTTTAGGAAGCGGAATATTTGGTATAGTAGCAATTGGTTTGTTGGCTTTGGGAGTGCAATTATTAATGCAGCAGTTGAGCAAGCAAAAAAGTAGTGAAAACTAGTAATTTGCTTTTAATCAGCAACCTAAAGGTACAAGTTTTTCTAATGCACCATGATTTTTGATCAATTGTAGCTTCGCGTTTTTAGAAGACTGAAAAAGTTGTTGCTGTTTTCTCCAAGTTTTGGGAGAAAGCCCGTGGTGTTGACGAAACTGACGAGAGAAATGACATGTATTTTGATAGCCAAGTGCAATAGCAATCTGGTCGATTGTCTGATTAGTATCTCTGAGTAAAGGACGTGCTGCTGCCATTCGACGCTTAACAATCCAAGCGTTTACAGTTTCTCCTGTTTGTTTGGCTACTCGGTTAGTCAAGTAAGCAGGCGAATAACCAACTGCAAGAGCCACATCAGACAAAGTAATTCCTTGGCGATAATTAGCTTCAATAAAGTCGAAAACTGCTTTAAGTTGGGGAACAGATGGAAAAATGGACTCAGAGTTGAACGATGAAGGTGGTGATTGAGCGGCTTGATGAGAGTTAGTAGCGTACCAATACCTCAAAAAAGCTTGCTTTTCTAATCGGACAGCGATCGCTCTGAGCAAATCTTCTATACTAGAGGGTTTAGTCAGATAATCATCCGCTCCCAACTCCATACCTTTGCGAACATCTGTTTGAGTATTACTCCCAGTCAAAAAAATGAAAGGAATAATTGCTGTGTAAGGATCTTGGCGCAACCTAGCCAAAACAGTGTAGCCATCCATATCTGGCATTTGAATATCGCAAATCACTAAGTCAGGTAAATGCTCTTGTGCTTTCTGGATACCAGCTACTCCATCTTCAGCACCTATGGTGTCAAAACCTTGAGCCTCAAGAACTTCTAAGAAGAGATTGCGAGTAACAGCATCATCTTCAATTACAAGAATTTTTTTCGACGATTCGTATCTCATTTTTCCATCACTAGGATTTTTGTGGCAGGGAATGATGACCAAATTCTATGCCGAGTCATTTGTCAAAAAAGTTATGTGTGTTGAGTTGAAAATGATTATTAATTAACAACTCAGAACACTATCATTAGGAAACCAGCAAATCTCTAATTCTGGCTGTAGCACCAATGAAGAGTTAGATTAAACTAACGTAATAAAGGCCAGAATCAATATCCCTAGTCACTCGGTTAAATAAGTCAGTGCTATAGCCATTGATGAGTTGCTAATCATAAATTTCTAAAATCATCATGGTGCTATTGGCTATTTATAAATAAATGGAATTCAAAAGAATCAGAAGTTATTTAGTGCTTTTAAAGATAATTTTAACAATAAAAAGAAAGATTTTTATATTGGTAATATAAAGATATTATTGCTAGATACATAAGTAAGCACTATCTTAGTATTCATTCAATATTAGAAGAGTAAAATAGTGTTTATTCTTACTGACCGATAATTATTTTTTATAAATTAAAACCAGATATATAAGACTTGATATAGTCAAAATTACAATATCAAAAAACTACCTTTTTTATCCTTTTGACTATATTAATAAAATTAAGGGCAATATCTGATGTTTATGCTTTAACCTGATTCACATAGATATACATAACTGACTTAAACCCATTAAATATAACAATAATGCAGTTTTTAGCCATCTTTAGCAATTTATCTCTGAGAAAGATTTTGATCATCTCTTTCAAAGTCATATCCAAAAATGCGATAAGTAATATGCTGCAAAACTCTATGATAATTTTGATTTTAGCTAATCATTTATAACTGTTATGCAATCAAGATAAGAACCATAAGTCAAAAACTTTAGTGCATAATAAAATAATTTTGTCAATTCTAATTTAGATATATTTGTTCTAAGATTTATAGTTTTAATAAGTAAATTATTGCTCATTAATTTAACTGACCCTAAATTTGCTCACTTAGGTATCTAATAACATGATTGGACAGCTTGTCATCTGTCACAAGGAGTAAATTATTTTTATCGCTCATGCACTTATAGCTTACAAATATTCCAAAAGAAATAGGAAATATTAAGCAAGGATGTATTGATAAATACAATTTATGATTTTTTTTGGTACTTATATCTTCTGAAAGGTCTAATTAGAGGACATTGCAAGAGAAGTTCAATAAAATCACATATCTTTACTACATATATAAAACTTAATAAATTCTATATCCCCTTTCCAAAGTCTAAGTTGGTTTGACGCTAATGAAAATAAATAAGATTTCAAAAGCGAAAAAATAGACATATCTATCAAAAAATCGTTCATATACTCCTTTGCTAAAGATTGAGTAAGCTTAACGAAGAAGCAGCTTCTGCAATACGGTTTATCTGTAAGAGCGGGTTTAACAAGATATTTTATGATCCTGGTTAATCCCGCCCCTACTTTCAATATAAAGTTGTAATAGTTATTAACTTTATTTAAGTTAACTTAAGCATTATTTTGTAATCTTGTTATTTCAGATATGGACAATGCTCTTGAAGAAATTGTAGCAAATGATGTGATTCGTGGAGTCAAATATTAAACATTTATAATAGTTAATTATTTTTAGAATAAGTCCGGCTGGTATTTATTGTAATAGATGTGCAGGCATCAAAGCTAGATGATTACTGGATTGGAGAAAGGAAAAAGAAGATAAATGTTGCCAAATACAAAACAGTTTTTATTTATATACACGAGCGTATTTTATGACTCAAAATCTCACTGATTATCAAACAGAAACGGTTAAAAAAATCAACAATGAACAAATTGAGCAAATTCTCAAAGCGATTATTGCTGGGAAATATTCCTGGGCATGTGTTTTAATTCTGCGGTTTGCTGGGTACAATCCCATAGACTATATACCTTACCGCACCTACATTCGACTACTCAAAAATAACTACTTAGTTGAAAGTTCAAAACAAAATATAACTGATACTAAGGCTGTAGAAGCGTTAAGTCTAAAATCGACCTGGCTTCATCTTTGAAAAAGAAAATAATCAAGATAGAACGATTACTATAAATGAATGTCAGAAATTGAGGCTATTTCAAGGAAATTGACCACAAAGTTCCACGAGGCAAGGATGAAGACTGAAAACTTTAAATGTCCGGTTATTTACAGATATCTATTTGTTAAAGGCATTTCCACAAAGGCCAATTAAGAAGAATATCTGTTAGATAGCCTGAAATTTTATAATTCATACTTTTTTGGTCACGCCATCCTTAGCAATTATGACTTACCCAGTTACTACCCCTAATAGTTATTTGCAACCTACTCTGAAAGAGATTATATGGCAGAAAAAGCATGAAGTTGCACAAATCCAGCAAGAGATGTCTTTGGCTTCTTTGCAACGCCAGTTAGCTGCTGCGCCGACTGTGCGAGATTTTATCTCTGCTTTGCAACAGAGTCATTACCGACCTTGTATCATTGCAGAGGTGAAAAAAGCATCCCTAATTCATGGAATTATTAAACCAGACTTGGACTCAGTAGCGATCGCTAAAGCTTATGAACGTGGTGGCGCAACTTGTATCTCTGTCTTCACCGATCAGAAGTTCTTTTATGGCAGCTTTGAAAATTTACGCACCATTCGCTACCGGGTAAAATTGCCTCTACTGTGCAAAGAATTCATTTTAGATCCCTGCCAAATTTATTTAGCACGGGCAGCAGGCGCAGATGCGGTGCTATTGATTGCGGCAATTCTCTCAGATAAAGAACTTCAAAACTTTTTGCGAGTGATTCACTATTTGGGAATGAATGCTTTGATAGAAGTCCATACTTTAGCAGAACTAGATCGGGTGCTAAAGCTTGATGATGTACGCCTAATAGGAATTAACAACCAAAGTCTAGAAGATTTTAGCGTCAATATTGACACAACTGAGCAACTACTGGCAGCTAGGCGATCGCAACTACAAAGCTTGGGTATTATTGTTGTTAGTGAGTCTGGCTTGTATACATCTGCTGATTTATCCCTTGTAGCTGAAGCTGGTACACATGCCGTTATACTTGGCGAATCTCTAGTTAAACAAGAAGATATACAACAGAGTGTGCGTAATCTGCTCAAACCTACAGCTATTTTCAGATAAATAGACCAAATTCTATATATCTTTCTTTGCCGCATTCTTGCTTCTCTAGTCAAGCTTTTTTTGATTGGTGTAGACGCAAAAGGGCTTGTCGTCAAACATCGGTCATTGAAAAGCAGATGTTGTAATTTTGGTGTATAGTGTAACCCTCGACTTTAACAGATTTGGGGTTGACACTTTATAGACTGGCTAAAAATTCATAAATTTATACGGAATTAATACCAGCAACACTGAAATTGATAGCAACAACATCACTTATGAGCAAAATTATGAACACAACTAAAAGATATTTTTTACCCCTGATTTTTGTGACAATGGTTGTCAGCCTCAGCAGTTGTAGTTCTAACCCCACCGCTCGTAATATTGACAGCCCAAAGCCAGACCCTATAACAACACCAACGAATAGCGTATCTTCTCAGACTTCTAGCCAAATTCCTAGCGTAGCTCAGTTGAGAGAAAAATCTCCTAATCAAGAATCTCCTAAAGAAAATACGCCTTCCTCATCAATTCCTAAAGCTGTCACTAGCAAAACTACTAATGTCACGCTATACACAAGTGATACCCAGTGTCAAGAATTCATTCCTGAAAAAGTTTCAGTACCAGCCGAAGAACCAGTTACAAACGTAGTAAGTAAGATTTTAGAAAAACGAGATACAAGCGACTTTAGCTTGTCTGGATATCGCGTCAACATCAAAAATGGCATTGCTACAGTTGATCTGCGAATATCTCCTGAGTCAAAGCGGCAAATAGCTTCTCTTTCTAGCTGTGAACAGTTTGCTCTATTTGGCAGTCTCCGCAAAACCTTAACGAGCAATAGTCAATGGAATATTAAAGAGGTTCGCTTCACTGAACGAGGTGAGGATATTGTTCTTTAGCTAAAGATAGTAGTAAGTGCCGTCATTAGCTAGCTAAAAAAATTTTCAATCTGAACAGCCACAGGACTTATAGATCAGCAGTTGCCAAAACAGTATATGTTTTAGCCAATTGAAAACATCTGTAAATAGTGGTATAATTTACCTCAGTCTTGAGTTTATGGCAGCAATTCGCGGGCGTAATTCAGTGGTAGAATGTCATCTTCCCATGGTGAACGTCGTGGGTTCGAGTCCCATCGCCCGCTTTAAAATTTAAAATCTAAGCTACCAATATGATTGTTTCTGTTGGTATAGTCGCTTTTGAGTTTGTGTCAGATACAGGGAGCAAAAACGTCTAGACGCTCGCTAATAGATGACGGCTAATGGTAAAAAACAATTAGCGATTAGCAATTAGCACTATGGCAAATTTTCTCCAACCGCCAAGATTACGCATTGGTGAAGACACTGAAGAAGAACGACGCGCCACTTGGCTAGAACTTTTTTATGATTTGGTTTTTGTAGTTGCAGTTTCTCAACTCGCCCACAATCTCAACGAGGATATCTCTCTATCAGGATTATTTGGGTTTGTAGTTCTATTTATACCGGTTTGGTGGTCATGGATTGGTACCACATTCTACGCTAACCGTTTTGATAGCGATGATGTAGGACATCGACTGCTGATTGGTATACAAATGCTCACAGCAGCAGCAATGGCTATTAATATCCACCACGGTTTGGGTGAGAGTTCCCCTGGTTTTGCCATTTCTTATGCTCTCGGCCGGGCTGTGCTTGTAATAGAGTATGTCCGTGCTGGAAGACATATCCCCTCCGCACGTCCTTTGACTACTCGCTACGCTATTGGTTTTGCGATCGCAGCCTTGCTTTGGTTGATATCAGCATTTGTACCCATTCCTTGGCGGTTCGGATTTTGGGCGTTAGGAATTATTATTGACTTTGCTACACCTTTAACAGGATACAAGTTTCAAATGGGGTTACTTCCCCACGCCTCCCACTTACCGGAACGTTTCGGGCTATTTACCATTATTGTCTTGGGTGAAGCAATCATTGCAGTGGTCAATGGTGTTTCTGAGCAGAAATGGGATATTTTAACTGTGATTTCTAGCGTGTTTGGTCTGATTATTGCCTTTAGCTGGTGGTGGGTTTATTTTGATAATTTAGGTGGTAAACCGATTGAGACGGCGCGGACAGAAGGAAAGGTAGGTGTTGTCAATCTCTGGTTATACACCCATTTACCGCTAGTGATTGGGATTACTGCTGCTGGTGTTGGTGTAGAACAAATTTTGTTGAGTAAGGCAACTTTAGCATTACCCGATTCTCAGCGATGGCTAATCTGTGGTTCAGTAGCATTATGCTCTCTGGCTGTTAGTATTCTTCACCGATTTGGAGTCATCCGTTATTGTAAAATTCGTTCCCAGTACCGACTTGGGGGTGCAGTTATGCTGCTAGCGATCGCTATCTTTGGCAAAGGTTTGTTACCTGTTGCAGTCATTGCCCTTGTAGCTGTAGTTTCTGCTGTCCAAGTCGTTCAAGATTTGTATCAGAGTCGTCCCACGACCCGCTTGGTTGACCCGGAAATTTAGTTTAGGGGCTTCCAAAAAATAAATTATCCAAAATTATTTGTCCATTTGTAGGGGCGCACAGCAAGCTGTGCGCCCTTACTCAATTCATAGCCGTCTATCAGAGGTAGCAGAACCAAAGGAGGAATGTCATCATTAGATGATGTACCTTTGGGTATTGAAGTCAAGTAGGTGAAATATTTATTAATATTATAAATAGGCAGTGTAAATTCAACGGCAGGAGTCAGAAAAAATTCTTAGTGGCAGATATTTCGCATTAATCATCAAATTTCTCAACAACGGGATAGAAGCTCATGAAAGATCAGAAACCATCAGACTCTAAGCAATTCGTCGGAAATCTCAAGAACGGGATTTGGCTGTTTGGACTGTCATCCTGGGTATTTGGCATTACCGATCGCAGTATTGCTTCATTTGCAGATGGCTATCTATCAGCTTTAGACTTGACGCAACTATTCACTGCGGCTACATTCTTTGTGGCGTGGCTATTTTTGAAACCGGCATCCAGAGTTTAAGATCGGCGGCTGGTTGCGCTAGCACTGTCAAGATTCGGAAAGTTAGGGTATCGTCAGAGTTGGGCAAGCAAACTCGTGGATTGTACTTATGATGGGTTCGGGAATTTTTCACCATCCAGACTTCTCAAATTGTTGCTATATTGGATCTTTTTCCTTTTGAGGTAAGAGTTATAGCTTTTTTGATTTGGGTGTATCTAAAAAAATTTTCTAATTTTCCGGAATTGATTATGCTCAGGTGGTAGTCTCTATCAGACAAGCGATTTATACTGAAACTCTATAACGAAACCTTCGGGGTATATAACCCCATATTAAAAGCCCGGTCTTCATGACCGGGCTTTTATTAACACTTAGGAGTTAGGAATTGTTCTTAACTCCCAAATACTAATTAAATTAGGCAAAAGCAGCAGTTGTTACATCGTTATTCGATAGAATTTCTTGCAACTCTTCAGCATCTACCGTTTCTTTCTCAACCAACATTTGGGCGATTTGATCTAAAATGTGACGGTTGCCTACTAACACTTCTTTAGCGCGTGTATAAGCTACATCCACAAGCTTGCGGACTTCTTCATCAATGGCGGCGGCAGTTTCTTCAGAGAAATCACGCTCTGACATGATATCTCGTCCCAGGAACATGTTACCTTGTTGACGACCAAGGGCGACTGGGCCTAAGCGATCGCTCATCCCAAATCGGGTAATCATCTGACGCGCAACCCGTGCTACTTGCTGCAAGTCATTAGAAGCACCAGTGGTAACTTCTTCTTCACCAAAGATTAATTCTTCAGCAATTCGACCACCCAAAGCCACAGCCATCTGATTTTCTAGATAAGCGCGGCTGTATAAACCTGTGTCCATCCGGTCTTCGCTGGGGGTAAACCAAGTTAAACCACCTGCGCGACCGCGAGGGATGATGCTAATCTTCTGTACTGGGTCATAGTCGGGCATTAAAGCACCAACTAAAGCGTGACCAGCTTCGTGATAAGCAACCAAGGTTTTGCGCTTTTCGCTCATTACTCGGTCTTTCTTCTCTGGTCCAGCTAATACGCGGTCAATAGCATCGTTGATTTCATCCATCGAAATCTCAGTCAAATTCCGGCGTGCTGCCAAAATTGCGGCTTCATTCAACAGGTTAGATAAATCTGCGCCAGTAAATCCAGGGGTACGACGGGCGATTTTATCCAAGTCCACATCTTTCGCCAAGGTCTTGCCACGGGCGTGTACCTTGAGGATTTCGCTGCGTCCGGCGTAGTCGGGACGGTCTACCACAACTTGACGGTCAAAGCGACCAGGACGCAACAGGGCTGCATCTAGAACATCAGGACGGTTGGTAGCGGCAATGATGATGATGCCAGTATTACCTTCAAACCCATCCATTTCGGTGAGCAACTGGTTGAGGGTTTGTTCCCGCTCATCGTTACCACCACCTAAACCGGCACCCCGTTGACGACCTACTGCGTCAATTTCATCGATGAAGACGATACAAGGAGCATTGGTCTTAGCTTGTTCAAATAAATCGCGGACGCGGGATGCACCCACACCGACGAACATTTCTACAAATTCTGAACCGGAGATTGAGAAGAAAGGTACACCTGCTTCACCAGCTACGGCACGAGCTAGGAGGGTTTTACCTGTACCAGGAGGGCCAACTAATAGTACACCTTTAGGAATTTTTGCACCAACGGCGGTAAAGCGATCGGCGTTTTTCAGAAAGTCTACAACTTCGTTTAATTCCAACTTAGCTTGGTCAATACCAGCAACATCGCCAAATGTCACCTGAGTTTGTGGTTCCATTTGCACTCTGGCTTTGGATTTGCCAAAGTTCATCGCTTGGCTGCCTGGGCCACTTTGAGCGCGACGTAGTAAGAAGAATAAGCCAACCAAAAGCAATACAGGGAAAAATAAGCTGCTCAGTGCCTTAAACCAAAATCCTTCGTCGGTTTGGGGCAATACAGAAATATCAACGCCTTTAGAAGTCAGAGTATTGATTAGGTCTGGATCGTTGACTAAAGTAACAATCCGTTTAGCCGGGTCATATTTGGGTGTAACCAGTGCTGTAGAGCGATCTGCACTCAAACTGACTTTTTCTACTCTGCCTTGTTGAACTTCTTGAATAAAGCGACTATATCGCCATGTCTCTCTACTTTGGGGTTGTTTGTCAAAAAATGCTGTTCCCAGCGCAATTACGACAATAAACAGCAGCGCGTACAGCCCTGCATTTCTCCATCTTTTATTCACTAAGGTCTATCCTCCGGTATTTTTCGCGCAATCGCCTAGCTTCTCTGCTCGGAAAGGTGATTATTAAGAATTATGTTAACTTATCTTAAGATATAACAAATTTGGCGTGGTTGTCATGCTAAAAAAAGCTCCCTTATTAGCTGAAAACTATGATGGTGGGGATTACATTGTAGCGACCCTGAAGGCTGATTAACGGTATGAATGGGAATAATCTCTACCACACTATTAGTGTAGGCGATCGCTTCAAATCTCTGGACTAACTCGGCACTCCAAGTTTCTTCTCGCACTGGCTGTTGGTGCTTTTGTAGCCAGTTTACAAGTTGCGATCGCCCAATTCCCGGCAAAATTCCGGCTTTTATTGGTGGCGTGTACCAATTGCGATCGCACCATCCCCAAAGGTTGCCTGTACTGGTTTCTAGCCAATTTCCTTGAGCATCGACTAATATTGCTTCTTGAGCATCTGAGCTAGTTTTTGCCAACCAAGCACTCAAATAATTTCCAGTTTTATGAGAGGGGAGAGAACGATAAAATTCCGAGCTGGCAACGGCGCACACTACACCATTATTTTGTTTTTCTGTCAAATTTTGTGGTAAGAATCTACCTGTTATCCATTCTCGTCCATCGGGAAAGAGGGTAATTCTGAGAACGGGGAAGTGTGCAAGGAGAATTTGAGCGCCTCGAAGTAGACGGTTCCAGTCTGGTTGCTGCCAACCAAAAGTTTGGATTGAGAAAAGTAAGCGATCGCAGTGTGCTTGCCAATTAGTTAAATTACTATCTAGGGAGTTCTCATAAACCCGCAATGTGGTAAAAATAGTTGCTCCATAAAGTAAACCCGGATCGTTAATGTTTAGTTCTAGGGTTTGAGAGTGAATTAATTTACCGTCATACCAAAAAATATTATTTGTCATTTATTCAATGCTCAATGCCCAATGCCCAATTTGCTTAATCTTTGGGGGGAAACATAATTTTTTTAGTACCTTCAGGAGTTGTAATTACCTTTCCTCCCAAAGCTTCAATCTCTCTAATTGCGCGTTTTTGAGTTCTCTCATCAATTTGATTATTTAAAACTATTGCCCAGGTAGCAATTTGAGCATATTTGCTGTTAGGATTTCGATTCAGAAATTCAGCAGTTTTTTGAGAAGTATGAGCAATCATCTGACTTTCTGGATCTGAAAAGTTACTAGCCCAGTTTGCCGCCGTTGCAAAAGACTGTTCGGCTGCTTTAGCGTTGCCTAAAAATAATAATTCATCAACTCCTTTATAACGCCATACGTAATAAGACTTTTCGGGAACAAAGGGGGATAGTGATTTTAACCCTTTCTCTGATAGTGCGATCGTGCGTTCTGGCATAGCAGCATACAATGAAGTACTAATAGAAAGACTCCGATATGCTGCTAAAAATCGTGGGTCACGTTCTAAAATTACTTCAAAATATTCTGGACTTAAACTGTAACCTGTTTTATCCCGAACTTCATCATCTCCGAAGTACTGTAAGAAATTGAGATATACCAAATCTGCAATTAAATTGTCATAACTAAAAGTAGGCATTTTTTTGAGAAAATTCAAACGGAGATGTTCTGATTTTATTTCTTTTTCCAGAGTTTCTAAAGAGGCAGATTGTTTACTATCTATAAGTGTTTGCAATTGAGGGAATTGAATCAAGCCAATTCCTAAAATAGACACACAAATTATAAAAGGTGTAGCTATGGCTTTACGCTGCAACAACATATTTTTCTTGTCTTATCAGGCAGAAGCAACTCATTATATATAATATACTTCTTATAAAATTACTCAGCTATATAGTCACACAAGAGTATCCATTAAGCAGCTACTATCACAGTCTATCTTTACCTCAAGAGATAGTGAAAACAGGCAGAACCGCAAGCCAAATTTAAAGTATTATATTATACATAAGGCAAGGATGTGTAGGGCATGATTTATGCTTTCTTATTTGCAAAATCTGAATAAATTATTTTCTTTTGTGAGATGAAATTAGCTGCTACAAATTCTAGCTTTACTTCTCTTAAGCAACAAATTCTTAAATTATTAAGTTCCTTTGGTATTACTGAGTTTTGTTAAGTAACAGTAGTTAGATTTAGAACATCATTTAGAATAAAATTTTGTTCGCAATTAGACCTGTTGTGTGCTTAATCTTATGCTAGATACTGTAGTTACGAACAACTTGGAAAATAATGGTCTATCCATTCAGGCAAAAAATAGTGATTTTAAAACAATAGTTACTAATCTTAATGCCGATAAAAAAGGACTGGATGTTAATGAAATTATTGATGCCATCAAAACAGTAATAGTTGAAACCATTGATTTAAAAATTACTACTTGGGTAGCAGAGTCATCCGATCAGCCACAAAATGAGATAGAAGCAGCCAAACCAGGTAATCGAATATATACCCGAATTAATCTTGTTAGTGGTGATATCCAAAATGAGATTGGTAGTCAATTTACTGATAGTGGGCCCTATAAAGAAATTCGCGAATTTCATTTGACTCAAATTAGAGATGGTCGGGAGATCATTCACAAGAATATAGAAAGTGTCGAAAAATTGTATGGATTTTTTATGGAAATCGTGAAAAATCATAAAAAATCAGAACTTTAAGTATTCTTTGTTAATTACCCATTTAAGCTAAAATAGCTACCGAAACCTAGCCAAATCGTTAGGTTTATTTACTTGTATCTAGCTATTAATAAAATGCTACACCCAGAACTGTGAGAGAGTGAAACTATGTCTAATCATATTCAAACTAAAGACCGAAATGTTGCTCAACCTCAAGATATCCAAAACCAAGCTAGGGTCTTGTTAAACAATTTAGTATCTTCTGTACAGACATTAGTTTCTGACATCACAGCCTTAGAAGTAAATACGATGGTTGTAGATAGAATTAATGCTTCAAAGTTTAATGCTTGGGAGGCATATCAAGAAATTTATTCTATACACGATCCAGACTACTTTGAGGCAAAAGGTATTCCAGAAGAAGGTTCTCAAGCTCAAGAGCTACATAAGCGTTATAGAAGTCTATTTAACCAAATTGAAAGAGAATATTTTTACCTTCTTCTTGAAGAAGGTTCAGATTTTTATAATCCACAGGATGAGCGGGTAAAACGATATCGCCAGAGGCTTGAATATGCGAAGAAGCATCAACCAAACCTAGTCGAAGCCGATCAGGAAAATGTGAAGCTAGCTCAACCAATACTACCTGCTCCAACTCCCGTTCTTGATGACAAAGATGGAAACAGTCAAGAAGATTGGATTGAAACTTTTAAAGAGATTCAAAGACTTTTAAATAATGATAAATTTGTTCGTACCTTACGTAAAATGTATGAACTTAAAGCTGCACTTGATGGTGGTAATGTGAAAAGTACCAAAACTGATATTATTTTTGCTCAAACTGTCATGCAGTTAGATGGAGATATTATTACTCGTTACCATAAAGAACTGTTTACTCTATCTGAAGACGCTAAAAATCTCATCATTAATACACATAATCAAGGAGTTATTTCTGGAGAAAAGCAGTGGCGTGGAACATTTAGTTTTTTGATTAGTTTGGTACAGGGTATCGCAAATTTATCTCGATAATGAACGCCAACATAACAAAAACAGACAACCAAGCTGATGTTGTACTCTCTCTATTTCTACAAGTTTCTCAAGGTGATCGCTTTGAACTTAAGGTTGAGCGATCGCAGTGTAGTTTTTACCTAAATGAGACAGTTGTAGAACAGATTCAGCAAGCACAAAAAACTGGTGTTTCTCTATACATTCCGCCAAAACTGATAATTCCTCTTTGGTATTACGCCTGTTTCGGCAATAATGTTGTGTTTGGAAATAAAAAAGAAGTTACAGAAAAAGAAGTTAGTAATTTTTTTTACGTTACTGTTATAGTCAATATTATAAAATCTTTTCTGAGTAAAACCGCACCGGGGAAAGCAAGTTTACAGTCTGGACTCACCTTTAATTCTTACTATGAGCAGCCTGAATCAGTTTCAGATGCTTATAAAGAGAAAGATATCATTTTGCAAAGCACTGTCCTTCTTCATGGTGATATATTCCACAAAATCAAGTTGGATTTTATGCAAAATTCCAACTGTTCCACAATTATCTCTGCTCATTATTGGCTAACTGAACAAATACTAAGTTGCTTTCGCACTAAACTAAATCTACTAGTTTGGGAAATAGCTTCCCTGTTTCCTGCTGGTTTTGTAGTCTACAATTTACATCCAGTAAATGGGATACTATCAATATTTGCTTTGATAGGCTTCACTATAGTATTTGCTACTACTCGCTACATACTTGTCAATCAACTGCAAAGACGTACTTCCATCAACTCTAATTTAATAAATTGGTTTGTATGGATGCTGATTTGTCTCATCCCTATCGTTGTTGCTGCTATTAGTAGTTTGAGTGATATTAAGTCTTTATTCTTGCCATTTTTGTCATTTATTGCCCCAAAAATTGCAGAGTATATTTTAAATTTTATTAAACCACGAGTTTGGAAAATTATTTTCACATTAGTTTCTGTCGTTACTCGTATTTATAAATTTTTTAGGTAAATCCTATTTTTATTTTTGCAAAAGTTGCCAACATTGCCCGGCGATCGCCCAATCTTCTTGAGTATGAATAACTAATACCCGTACTGTTGAGTCAGTTGTAGCAATATCCTCATCCACAGGCTGCTGTTGGTTTTTCTGAAGATCAAGTTTCAATCCCAAAAAACCAAAGGCTTCACAGGCGGCTTGGCGAATTTCCGCAGAGTGTTCACCCACGCCTGCTGTAAACACCAAAGCATCTAATCCGCCCAAACTGGTAAGCATTGCACCGATACCAGAACGCAGACGATGCACGTAGATATCCCACGCCAATTGAGCGCGGGAATTCCCTTGAGCGTTGGCGTAGCCCGTCGTAGACATCGCTTCTCTCACTTCGCGCATATCGCTAGATACACCCGAAATTCCCTTTAACCCAGAAGCTTTATTTAATATGTCATCCAACTTTTCGACGGAATAATCGCAGTACCGCAACAGATAAATCAGAATTCCCGGATCAACTGAACCAGAACGACTACCCATCATCAATCCTTCTAAGGGCGTGAATCCCATTGTGGTATCAATACTGCGGCCGTTTTTAATTGCTGCTAAAGAGCAACCATTGCCCAGATGACAGGTAATTAACCGCTCAGGTGGAACATCGCGATCGAGGATTTGGGCAGCACGTTGAGAACAGTATTGGTGACTGATACCATGAAACCCATAACGACGAATACCTTGCTCTACCCACTCATAAGGGCCGGGATAGATTGCTGCTGCATCAGGGAGAGTGGCATGAAATCCAGTATCAAAGACTGCTACTTGGGTGACATTTTTTAAGATTTCTTCAATTGCTTCTATACCTTCCAAGGCAACTGGATTATGTGCTGGAGCGAGGTTAGATAAGCTAGCGATCGCCTTTTTGACATCCTCAGTAATTACTACACTATCTCGATAATCCTGTCCACCATGTACTATCCGATGCCCCACCACATCGATTTCTGACAACCGATCTATTACTTTGGTAGCACCATCACTCAGAGTATTGAGCATATAGGTAAGGTGTGCCTGTGGGGAATCATCAGAGATGGTTTCTTGCAGTGTTGCACCTGTAGCAGTTTTCACCTCAATTTCGGCTACACCGCGATCTTGAGTCCAGTTGATTTTCCCTTCCCAAAGGGGTTGAGATGCTTGGGTGGAGAAAGCCTCATCTGTAATCTCATACAGACAACTTTTTTGGGTACTCGATCCGGCATTCAGCACCAATATCTTCATAGGACAACATAAAAACATGACCTCCTTTGATCATGTCACTAAGTGTAGCCTAATGCTTCTAGTCTATAGGGATAATATGCAGCAAAGGGTTTTTCCAGCGCTAAAATTTGTTGAATTATTTTTCAAAGCGATCGCTCACAGATTTTCTATGAACTCTTCCGGTGTAACTTGCGCTTGCTTAAGAATGCCACTCAATGTCCCTAGCTTCAATTCTTGATGCACGGGTACAACACAGCCAGTTGTGCCTTCCGGCGTTTGCTTCTTCATCACAACATGACTACCGGTTTGTCGAATTTGTTCAAAACCCAAATGCTCCAGTGCCCGAATTGCCTCTCTACTTGAGATTCGTGGCAACTTAGGCATAGGTGATCTCAATGCTGGTCATATACCTTGGAGATGTTTCAGGTAGAGGAAATTCCTCTAAGTAAAGCTGGGTTGCCTCTTTCAAGCCAGAAATTGCCTGTTCGATTGTCTCTCCCTGATCAACCGTACCAACTTCGGGACACTCAGCTATATACATATCGTCCTCTTTATAAATAAGGACTGCAAAGCTCCGAGTTTTCATCGTACTGTATCCTCGACCCTTTTTATAGCAAGCATAACATCACCCTTTTTTTATAAAGATTGCCGTCATGAACACCCATCAGTGGAGCGATCGCGCCCAAAAAGCAGTTTAGAACCCTGCCATAAAATCTTATCCTGGCTAATTCGGCAAACCATCTACCCGCATCAAATCCAATTCGCGTTCAAATATTTCATCAATTGGCAACATTTGACCATCAACAGTCATAAATTTATGGTCTTTTGTTGCCCGAATCACGGAACCATCTTCCAAACAATACTCAAACACCTCTTGTTGTCCGCGATCGTGCCACTGTGCTACAGGTTGCGTGTAAATATTCCCATTATTATCAACGCTATACACAGTACATTCAATACGTTTTTCTACAATTTTCCCAATCGGCAACAATCCATATTCTACTGTCAATATTTCCGTTTCATAGCTTAAACAATATTCAGCAAACTTCAACATTTGCTCAAATAATTCATCCGCAACTTTTTTCGGAACACCATTTTTTGCTGCGCCATCTACGAATTTTTCTCGCTGCTTTTGCATCTCAGAAACTTTCTTTTTACCCATCGCCCGACGCAGCAAGTCAGCTTGTCCTAAAGAATATCCAGCCATATCCTGAGCAATTTTCATGATTTGCTCTTGATAGACCATAATTCCATAGGTTTCATCTAATATTGGTTCTAAAACAGTGTGTTGATAATCAATATTTTCTCGACCATGTTTGCGGTTAATAAACTTAGGAATCAGCCCCGCATCTAATGGCCCCGGTCGATAAAGTGCCAAAATTGAAGAAATATCTTCTATATTAGAAGGCTTCAAATCTCGCACGATCTGACGCATTCCTGAAGATTCTAATTGAAATATTCCTTCTAACTCTCCTGCTTCTAATAATTCATAAGTTTTTTGTACATCTTTAGGTAAGCTGCTATGTTCACCTTTAGCTAATATCTTCTGGGCTTTTCTTTCCTGGCGAGGAATTTCATCAGGATCGACCCGATATCCTCTCGTTTCTTGAATCAAATCAACGGTCTTTTGAATCAGGGTCAGGTTCCGTAAACCCAGGAAATCCATTTTCAACAAACCCATTGATTCCAGGTCTTCCATGAAATACTGGGTAATCACGGAACCATCATTATTCTTCTGTAGCGGGACAATTTCATCAAGTGGTTCGTCTGAAATTACCACCCCGGCTGCATGAACACCAAAGGTTTTGTTAGTTCCTTCAATTCGCATCGCCATATCAAGCCAATGGCGAACATGTGGTTCTTTATCATATTTCTCTTTAAACTCTGGTTCTGGAGTTTTATCGGAAACCATCACCTTGAGTTTTGTTGGTTTCCCTCGCACTACAGGAATTAATTTCGCCATTTTGTCAGCTTCCCCATAGGGAATATTCAATACTCTGGCGACATCTTTCAAAACTGCTTTAGAGGTTAGACGGTTAAAAGTGATGATTTGAGCAACTCTATCTGCACCGTATTTTTCAGTGACATATTCAATAACTTTATCCCGTTGTTCAATACAGAAATCCGTATCAATATCAGGCATGGATTTCCGTTCGGGGTTCAAAAAACGCTCAAATAGTAGCCCATGATGCACAGGGTCAATATTAGTAATTCGCATTGCATAAGCAACTAACGAACCAGCCGCAGAACCCCGACCAGGCCCCACAGGAATATTATTATCTCTAGCAAATTTGATGTAATCCCATACAACTAAAAAGTATTTGGAAAAACCCATCTGCTGAATCATTTTCAGTTCGTATTCCAATCTTTCTTTATAGACGGAATCGACTTCCTGGCGAGATTTGCGATTTAATCGTTCTAAAAGTCCGTTCCATGCAACATCTTCGGCGTAAGTGTCAGCAGTATGACCTGAAGGAATGGGGGGTGTAGGAATCTGAGGCTCACCCATAATATGGTAAGGCTCGACTTTATCAGCGACTTCTTCAGTAGTAGCTACAGCTTCTGCAATCACATCATCCGTTAAATGGTCACGAAATAGCTGCCGCATCTCCTCACCAGATTTGAGATACTCTGTGCCGCTATAACGCATCCGCTTATCTTCAATAATTAGCTTGCCAGTTTGAATACATAGCAAAGCATCGTGGGCTTCAACGTCGAAACAAGAAATAAAATGTGAATCATTAGTAGCAATAATTTTAATGCCTAGTTCTCTAGCAATTTTAACTATTTCAACATTCACAATTCGGTCTTCTTGGGAGCCGTGGTCTTGAATTTCTAGATAATAATCATCACCAAATACATCTTTATACCACTGAGCAACTTTCCGGGCTGCATCTGGTCGATTACTGAGAATCGCTTGGGGAACTTCTCCACCTAAGCAAGCACTGGTGACAATCAAGCCCTCATGGTATTGTTTTAGTAAATCTTTATTAATACAAGGACGTGAAAAAATCCCTTTGCCTTGAACACCTTGAAGATGCGAAATTGTGGTTAATTTGACTAAATTTTTGTAACCTTTGGTATTTTTAGCTAAAACGACTTGATGATATTTTGGGCGACGTTCTTGTTTTTCGATATCGCCATTAATTACATACATTTCATTGCCGATAATCGGCTTAATATTTTGACTACGGCAGATTTTGATCAGTTCAACGGCTCCATACATGACACCATGATCGGTAAGAGCGATCGCTTTCATCCCCAGTGCGATCGCTTGATCTACCAACTCTGGTAGCTGACTTGCCCCATCTAATAGACTGTAGTCACTGTGAATATGTAAAGGCACAAAGGACATAAGCATCTCCAACCACAAGCCAAGATATCTTTAGGGGTCTACCTTGTGGTATACCCTTTCAAGCCGGATTTTGCAAAGCAACGGAATATTACATTAGCAGTTTTTACCTAAAATTAAAGCTGTTCTTTTTCCGAAATTGTCATTATCATCAGTGTTGTCTTAATAGTTACAGCAGTTCATCAGCATCTAACTAATGAGTGAAACAGAGAGTACTACTTCGCCTGAAACCAAAGCTAGCCCTTGGTGGCAGCGTATCCCTCTCACATTGCAAATTCTCATCGCCCTAGTAGCCGCAGTCAGCGTTGGAATTGCACTTGGTGCGGGGAATCCCAATCCCAGCAATGCCACTTTAATCAACAATTTAGCAATTCCGGCTGAGTTGGTGCTAAAGGCTCTCCGCGCTCTAGCTACGCCCCTGATTCTGGTAGCGGTGCTGCATACCTTAATGACTACCGATATCCCCGGTACAGCCGGACGGCGGCTGGCAGTGCTACTTTTGACTAACACTACCGTAGCTATTTTAGTGGGACTTTTGGTAGCGAATGTGCTGCGTCCGGGAACGTGGGGCAATGTAGCTACCTCAACAACTACAGAAATACCTACTCAGAGTCTAGACCCTTGGGGAATACTCAAAGATGCTGTACCGGAAGCTGTCCTGAAGCCATTAGTTGATAATAATGTCATTCAACTAATTGTTATTGCCTTAAGTTTTGGCATCGTCCTGCGGGGCTTAAAATCTGAACAAATTGCCCAAGGAAAAAAAGGATACCAGCCGATAGAGGATGTCATCGGGATTTTGTTTGAGGCGGTAGTCGGTGTCCTCAACTGGGTAATTGCCTTAGTGCCTTTCGCCGTCTTTGGGATTGTTGCTAAAACAGTCGCTATGCAAGGATTTACACCGTTTAAATCTTTGGGTGCATTTATTCTGGCGGTGCTGTTAGCGCTGGCATTGCAGGCGTGCTATTACCTCACTAGAGTAAAATTTGGTTCTTGGGTACCCCCGCTAAAATTCCTAGCTGGCGGTTCTGATGCCTTTTTAACAGCTTTTTCAACTTCTTCCTCTGCGGCGGCAATGCCCGTAACTTTTGAGGTTTTGCAAACAAAAGTTGGTTTAAGAGAATCTTCTGCTGCTTTGGGGGCATTAGTAGGGGCAAATTTCAATAATGATGGCACTGCCCTTTATGAAGCAATGTCTGCGTTGTATATTTCCCAACTAATTGGGCAACATCTGACTCTAGGACAGCAGTTAATTGTCATCCTGACCTCGATTTTTGCATCTGTAGGTGCGGCGAATATTCCCAATGCTGGACTGGTAACGATGACACTAGTGTTCACTTCTGTAGGCTTACCTACCCAGTACATTGCTTTGCTAGTTACCATAGATTGGTTTTTAGATCGCTGCCGCACCGCGATTAATGTTATGGGAGATATGACTGTCAGTGCTTTACTTGACGGCAAAAAGCCTCGTTCTGTAGACGAGGCTTAGTTTGAAGCTTTTCAGGTAGCTAATGCTGTTGGGGCCCTTTGGCATCACATTCTTTAGCCCAACAGCGTTCTAGAAGTCGAAGCCGCCAGATCAATGCAAAGCGTTGGGGATTCAATACTAATTTAGTATCGTGACTAAATAAAGGCTGGTTCAGATACTGCCAAAGGGGAAATTGAATTTTGGTGTGTTTTGGAGTCATAAGAACAACAAATATTATAAAAGTTTAGCGACCATAGTCGGCATTTTGTCTAGCAATTGCCTGATAGTGTTTTTCTAGTTAAAGGCTACACTGCGTTTTTGCAATTGTCTTGGTGGCAATTGCGGAATTTCAGCAAGTGAATTTATATTATTTCCGCTTTAATACTGAAATTGCACTCACCCCTGACCATTGATGACATCAGTTGAGTTGTCAAAACCATTGATATTAGAGTTGTCGGGAAATTAGGACGATAAATTTCTGAAAGCCTTATATAGTAAGCGTTTATAGTATTTCGTACAGGAATAGCTGTAACCTTTACCTGGTAATTTTTACAGCCATTTTTTTGTTATTACCCGACAAGTCTATTATTTTTCAGGTCATTCAGAAAGGTGACTGTGTTTTTGTTGAAGATGTTGCTTTGGGTGGAGTTGTCCTTGAGGATATCAAAGCTGTCACTAATTGTAGTTGTCTTATTAAACAGGATATTACCCACTGCTGATAGGTTATCTAGTTTTTCTATAGCAAAGTTTTGCAGGATAACTTTTTCATCAGCCATCCCTTCAAAAGTGATTTCCAGATTGTTACTATTCTGAGAGAGTAGTAGATTTCGAGCAGTTAGAGGATATTTTAAAAGTTACAAAATATACTATAAATTCCGCGTCCAAACTTATTCTCAAAAGTTAAAGAGGTTTTAAAACCCCCATTTCCTTGTAGGGAATAGGACTAGGGGCTTAAGTTTCCGAAGCTTAGATGTTAGCAATCATACTTTTCAAACAACTCTAAGTCAGCTCGTCTTGCTTTCTAGAATCAATAATGTGGATTCCTATATCTATACCTTTAATATTGCAACTTATATAAGACAACAGCGCATAAATAAAGATAACTATGCCCAGCATCTCTAGCACTTCTTCTATAGTTGTTATGAAGACATAAATCATGTTATGGGGGGTATAGTAATATTCATAGTATCCACCTACCAATTCACTCACAATTGCACCTGCTACGTAGATTGTTCCAGCAATGAAAAATAAGCGTCGTGTCTTGCCAGGAAGAGTAGCCACAAATCGCCCAAATACTAGCAAAAAGAGGAGTACGAAGATAGCACCCGCAATCACCCAAGCGTAGTAAAGAAAACCACTAGTATTAAATGTATCTCGCAGTGGTGCAGTTAGTCTTTCATGAAGACCGATCAATTCATCTAAGAATAAACCAGCAAAAACTATTGACAATCCTCTCCATGCCCAGGCATCTTTATTCTTAGCTAACCTCTGAGCTTGGAAGATGATCTCCAGCAGAATAGAACAAAATAGTAAAGCTCCTCCAGAGTAAATTGCAGGAATATTATCCTCGCTGTTGAGATCGAATAGAATGCTAAAGATATCTCTCCCAGGAAAGTCAGGTAGATAGTAGACATTGTAATTAGCCAAAAGACTGACAAGAGCCAAGCACAATACTACGCCTAGCAGGAATTTGAGCGTTTTGTTGGCAGAAAGATATACCTTCAATTTATGCGATGATTGCAACGCTGCGATCGCATCTTCTGGTTTTATAGAACTTCTTGACTCAACTACAGATATCCTGTCACTCTTAGCATTGTCTGAATAAGACTGGTTTTTGAGGATCTTGCGTCGCTCTGGCAATACAATTTTTGACATGAAGTACTCAATGGTTTGCTGCTTAACAAAACCATGCATTGCCAGAATTTTTCCCAACTGCTCACCACTCAACTCTTGTGTCTTGAGTGCTATGTCTAATTCATCTGGATTAATTATTTCAGCTTCAACTAAGTACGTCCCAAGCGGCTTAAGCTGAAAACCTTGTGTGTCTATTTTCCTAATCAATTAGGATCTCCTTCTTTTTGCTGCCTGAATGTAATAAATTTTTAGGCTTTTAGTCATGAAACATTACAATTACCAGATAATATCAGATTTTAAGAGTTTCATAACCTTTACTTAATCACATTTTGCATAGGCTAAATTATTGACTATACAAGTGTAAATTTATGCTGAAGCAAAGATGCATTTATTAAGTAGATACGTCAGTTCTGCCGCAATACTGCTCGGTTTTTGCATTTTTAACTCGGAATCGGGTTTGGGGAAAAGGTTAAAGGGTAAGGGTTAAGGGTTTTTTCTTTCCCTTTACTTTTCCCCAAAACCCGAGAAGTATTGAGTTCTGCCGTTGCTGTTATTTCTAAACGCATTGTTCCTAGCAAAAAAATAAATCCACCTATCACTCTCATGTGTAGGTGGATTTATTCAGATGTGCAGACATCTAGCGCGGTTGATTGTATCCGTAGCAGACAGAGTAAGTAGCAAAATCCTGCTAGAGTTGCATTGCAGGGTAATCTTCAACTTAGGAGATTACCTATAATTAGTAATGAGTGCCAGTTTTGCGATGGTTGATGGCAGTAACAGCATCAGGTTTGAGTAATTTACCCTCGTCCACAGTTGCATATACAACCCAGTGATCGCCACATTCCAGACGTTGATTGACTGAGCATTCCAAATATGCTAAAGCGTCGGTGAGGACAGTACAACCATTATCTGCAACTGCTGTACTAAAGTTAGCAAATCGATCTTCTCCAGGCGCGAAAGATTTACGGAAATGCTTCATGTAGTCTTGATGATTGCCTTCAGGTAAAATATTTAAGGCAAACTTACCGCCTGGATACATCAAAGATTCGATCGCTCGGTCTTTAGCGATCGCAACACTTATTCCAGGTGGGTTGAAGGTGGCTTGAGAAACCCAAGCGCCTAACATTGCGGTAGACACTTCTCCAAGTTTAGCTGTGATCACGCATACGGAACCAACAATGCGACCTACAGCTTGTTCCAATGGGGTAGCGGCTTGTTGTGGTACACGTACTTTTTTAGCCTTTTTCAGTGTTTGGGCAAAGTCTGTACCTAGTTCTTCACAGAATTTGAGTGTGACATCATCAGGTTTAAACTTGACCTTCAATGTGTCAAAGCCAAAACGGTATCCAGAATCCCGGAGTTTACCTTCTATTAAGTCAAAGGCTTCGCCACTCCAGCCGTAAGAACCAAAGACACCAGCGAGTTTGCTGTTGTCACCGCTTGAGATCACAATCCCTAAAGCAGTATGAATGGGAGTTGGCGCATGACCACCGATGGTAGGAGAACCAATGATAAAACCTTCTGACTGTGCTAAGTTGATGCGAATTTCATCAGGGGTGGCAAATTCGCAGTTAATCGATTTGACTGCGACTCCACCTTTAGTTAATCCCAGAGCGATCGCTTGTGCTAAAGTCGCCGTATTCCCGTAAGCTGAAGCGTAAAGTAGGGCAACGGAAATCTCGCGATCGTTGTGAGAACGGCTCCACTCTCCATAAGCTTTGGTGAGTTCGATTAAGCTGCTGCGTACCAAAGGCCCGTGACCCACAGCATACATTCTCACCTGCAAATCTGATATTTTCTCCAAAGCTGCTTGCACATGAGGAGTTTGGGGAGCCATCAGGCAGTTAAAGTAGTAACGCTGGTCTTCTTTGAGCGCTTCCCAGTTATCATCAAACACTTCATCACCACAGAGATGAGTTGCAAATAACTTATCTGTGTAGAGAATTTGAGTTTGCTGATCGTAGGTACAAAGTCCTTCCGGCCAACGTGGGCTAGGAGTGGGCAAGAATTTCAAAACATGACCTTTGCCTAAATCCAGAGTTTCTTTCCCGCGCATCACCAAGACTTTCAAATCTTGCTCTAGGAAAGCAGCACGCAAATTGTTCGCACCGGGAAGAGAACAGACAAAAGTTACCTGTGGTGCCAGTTCTAAAATTGCTTTGAGGGTTGCAACTCGATTGGGACTAAAATGACCCAGGATTATATAATCCAAACTTTGTAAATCTAAAGTCTGCCGCAATGCCTCTAAATAAATTTCGGTAAAGCTTTCTGGCGGTGGATCGATAAGTGCGGTTTTATCAGCTTCAATTAAATAGCAATTGGAGGTAGTACCTCTTTCAAGTGCGTATTCAATTTCAAACCGCAGACGTGACCAACTACGTGCTTTGATCGCCTTAGTATTTGTAGCAATTGGTAGAACTTGTACGTCGCGTGGCTTGGAATTGGTCATAGCTATTTAAAGTTGGGGAATTGGAAATAGGTTATGGGGAACAGGGAATAGGGGATAGGGAATAGGGGATAGGGAACAGGGAATAGGTTATAGAGTATGGATCATAGGAAACAGGGGATAGTTTTCTTTTCTGTCCCCTGTCCCCTGTCCCCTGTCACCTGTCACCTGTTACCTCTTCCCTATTTCTTAGTAGTAATTACCTACTTTGCGATGGCGAACGGCTGTGAGTCCATCGTTTTTAGAGACACGACCTTCTTGGACTGTGCAGTATAAAATCCAGTGGTCGCTGCATTCCATGCTGCTCTGTATTTCACATTCGATGTATGCCAGAGCATCAGTTAGAATGGGAGAACCGTTTTTCGCGGTTTGAGTTTTCACTCCTGCAAAGCGGTCAGCACCGGGATGTAAGCGCTTGAGAAAGTGCTTTTTCAATTCTTGATAATTGCCTTCTTCCAAAACGTTGAGGACGAAGCGATCGCCTACTTGCATTAAGGAATCAATGGCGCGGTCTTTCGCAACGGCAATTGTTAATCCTAATGGTTGCAAACTCGCTTGCGTTACCCAAGATGCCAGCATTGCGCTTGAGACATTATCTTTTTTAGTCGTGACTATATATAGTCCACTACTAATGCGACCCAACGCCTTTTCCATGTTGACATCAAGAGACTTGATTTGCTTGATGTTGCGATCGCGCACTAGCAATTGTCCGATGTCTTTACCAGCTTCTTCACACAACTGGAATGTTGATGCACTGGGAGTCTCTTTAATCCGAATGGGTGGGAAAGCTTCTTTGATGCCAGAGTCAAGAAATTGTCTGCGGAGTGTATCAATGGGTTCATCATCCCCACCGTAACATTCAAAAAGCCCAAGAAATTGCTTGTTCTTGGCGACAGCTAGCACTGAACTGATACTAGCTTGGGCGGCGGCGGCGGTACTTGGAGGCATACCAATAATGATGCCAGCAGCTCTTCCAGCTAGTTCTTGAATTTCTTGGCTCTCAGCAGTACTTAAATCTAGTACTTCTACTCCAACCCCAGTTTTCAAGATACCTTCGGCAATTGCGTGACCAAGGCGCTCGCCATAACCGTAATCTGAGACGAAAAACAAGCCAACTGTTGTTTCTGCTTTAGCTTGTTTTTGGCTCCAATTTTCGTAACACCCGGTCAGAACATCTAAATGGTGGTATAATAACGGGCCGTGACCATTTGCGATAATATTAATCTTTCCTAGATCGCCCATCCGCTTCATCGCATTCAGCAGCGAACGAGCGTTAGGGCCCATCAAGCAGTCGTAGTAAAATCTAAAGTCAGCTTCGATCGCTTCTAAATCTTCGTCAAAGGTGCGATCGTCACAAAAGTGCATCCCAAAAGCATCACAGGTGTAGAGAATTTGGGTTTTGCGGTCAAAGCTAAAGATTGTATCCGGCCAGTGCAGATTAGGCGCACTCACGAATTCCATTTCGTGTCCTTTGCCGATATCGATGCGATCGCCAGTTTTCACAACCCGCTTGGAAAAAGGATCGTGTACTAAGCCTTCCAAGAACTGAAGCGCAACTTTTGAGGCTAAGACGGTGGCTCTAGGAGCTAACTGGAGAACATCTTCTACTAAGCCGCTATGGTCTGGCTCTGTGTGGCTAACAATTATGTAATCAATTGTCTTGGGGTTAACAAGACCTTTGAGAGTCTCTAAATACAGATCGCGAAACTTCTGGTGAGAAGTATCAATCAAAACTGTTTGTTCGCCCCTAATTAGATATGAATTGTAGGTTGTACCGTTTTGTAGTCCAAATTCGATATCGAAGCGATCACGATCCCAGTCAAGAGAGCGAATCGCCGTTGTGTTAGGGGCAATTTCTACAGTTTGTATAGTTAGCCGATGTTGAGCGTTCTCTGCGTTGGCCTTGCCGGTCGTAGACATCGCTACCATTATTCGTCTCCGAGCGCAAATTGTCAGGTTTTTCTTCTGCCCCCATTCTCTCTATTATTTTTTGTTTAAGTTGTAATGAATATCAGTTTTTGAATAATTTAACTTGTATCAATTGTTGCTGTTTTCTAGCAAGAAATATGACTCAAAAAATCTACTCAATATTAATTGAATTCGAAAAATATACTTAGTATTTTATTTTGCTATTTATCTAATTTTATTCTAATTTAAAAATATCATTTTCTTTATATTGTTTGACAATAAAAACTGAAAATATCAAAACTAATATCATACATCTAGTACTATTATATAAAACTAAATACAACTCAAAAGCCTACTCTTTAATTGTTTTTGCCTCTTAAATGGCTGCATAAGGAAGTTGATAAATAAAAGTTAATTCTTTTGAGAATGACGTATAAATGATAAAAATATACTAGGTTTTACAAATAAACTCTGTAGTTATGGCGTAAAATAATTGTCTTAATAGGATAGATTAAAAGTTAGTTTTTTAAGACGCTATTTTACAAAAAAGTAGGAAAAGTAGGAAAGGTAGGAAAAGTAGGAAAAGTGTTAAAGACAGGAAAAGCAACACAAATTTTTCTATCTCCAATAGGTATTGAATATATTTTTGTTTCAAGCAATAATATTGTTATGTGAAATATAAAATTTATGTGAAGTCGAGAAAATAGATATTTTTTGGAGATAGGTAAGAAAAATTTCCAGAGATGAGTTGAATAAAAAGGAAGAAGGCTTCTATGTATATGTTTTTCTGCTCATTCCAATGGAAAATAGCGTAAAAATTATTTTTAAAGTTTCGATAAATCGCCGTAATCATAAGAATAATTGAAGAATTTTAATGATACAGTCCTTTATTATCGACTTTAGACATTAATTAGAATAACGCTAACAAATTCTTAAGAAAAGATGGCAACAATTAACTGTGTAAAAGGTTATTAATTATGGGATGCAGATTAAAAGTCTTTCTAACTGAGCAAGAAAAGCTGACTTTAGAAGAGTTAAGAAAAGCCAAACAAGTTCCTCAACGCACCAAGGATCGGGCTCAAGTCTTACTGCTAAATAATCGTGGTTTAAAAAATGAGCAAATTGCTAAAGGTTTGAACTGGGCAATTTCAACAGTACGTCAAACCCTTCATCGTTGGGAAAAGATGGGTTTAGCAGGTCTGTGGGATGCTCCTGGCCGAGGTGGAAAACCTCGATATTCAGAATCAGATTTGGTTTATCTAGAAAATTGTTTAGCTCAAGAGTCACAGACTTATAACTCTAAACAATTAGCAAAAAAGCTGGCATCTGAACGCCAAGTAAGCTTGAGTGCAGATCGGTTACGACGGGTACTTAAACAAAGGGGAAGAAGGTTTGGAACAGCACGCAAACAACCTCAGGAACAGAATAATTAAAGCTTCTCATAGCTCTTAGTAACTTCTTCAATGCAAAAGTTGGGACAGGATTGCTAGGCGATCGCATATCTTTGCTAGAAAGATAGTAATAGTAAAACTGAAGAGGCGATCGCTTTGGCGTTTCTCCCAAAGTCAAAGGCTGCTGGGGGTCTGTTACGGATTATACGGATTAAATCACCGACCAGGGTTTTGCAGCAATTAGCAAAGCAAGGATTTAGAATGTCGAACTTTTGCTTTGAACCTTGATGATGCAGACCAAGAAGATTTTAACAGCCTGAATAAACTTTGGTAAAAATTAGCACGTTGATGGTGATGTAACTCAGGTACACCGAAGTGCTAAATAATTTAAGTAGGACAAAATGAACATCCTTTCATCAGGAAATGCTGAAAGTCCACTAATTTTGGATTTTGAATTGATTCCTTTCTTGGCTCAATTCGGTCTACTGATTTAATATATTCAGACAGCACAAAACAAAATCCACCTTGATATTAAATTATCAGGTGGACTTGTTATTTATTCTTAGTGGATCCGAGCAGAGTCGAACTGCTGTCCAAATTGGGTATTGACCCCCCGCTCATTCACAGGTTTAGCCTTTCTGACCCTCAAGGCGGGAATCGTTCATTATCCCGAACGTAGGATTCTCTGATTTAATCTTAGCTAGCAAGCCAACCAGAGAACGCTTACTAGAGCATCCGTTGGGGTTTGGTCTTCAGTCCTTAACGGAGTCAAACCGAAGACGCTCGAACCTATAAGAGGTGTTTAGGCAGCTACTAGAGCATCCTTACGAGCAAAGTTAACGATGTTATTCGCATTTACTTTTTGTTTGAGCCTTTGATTTCCGAGAGGAGACTCACTCTCGACCTGAATCACAGAGCAGCGTTCGCCAACCTGTCGAAACCGTGACGGACCCATGCGCTTCATACTTCGATTATAATACGCGATTCTTGAATTTGTAATTCGTAATTCGTAATTCGTAATTATCAAAGTCAGAATATATGGCTCCACTTAGTCAAAATAGCCAATCGCTAATTTTAAAACGATTAGCAATTGGCTATTTGCCATAATCCACAACAAATATTTTCCTAAGTTAGTGCTTCAGCACCACCTACAACCTCTAGGAGTTCTTGGGTAATGGCAGCTTGTCGAGCTTTGTTGTAAGACAGTGTGAGGGTATTAATCAATTCACCCGCATTTTCACTAGCATTACTCATAGCTGTCATCCGCGCTGCTAGTTCACTAGCCGCAGATTCTTGCAGCGCCCGCAATAGCTGGTTACTCAGATACAGGGGCAACAAAGAATCGAGGATCTGTACTGGATCTTGCTCGAAAATCATGTCAGGAGCCAACGCGCGAACTTGGCTAGCCACTTTCTCCCGTTCTACTTCAAATTTACCGCCACGGGTTGTCAAGCGGAAGATTTCGTCATCACCCGCTTCTAGTCCTTGTGGATCGAGGGGCAGTAAGGTTTGGATTACAGGACGGGAGCTAACCAAGGAAAGAAATCTGGTATAGATTAATTCGATGCGGTCTACTTCTTCCGAAAGGAATAAGGAAAGTAGTTGATCGGCAATCTGATTAGCTTCGGCTGCGGTGGGAATTTGCTCTAAGCCGCTGTAAGTGGCATCAATGGGCTGATCGCGGCGTTGAAAGTACTGTGTAGCTTTGCGCCCGACGATCACAAATTGATAGTTTAAACCTTCTGCCTTGATTTCCTTGGCGCGGTTTTCTGCACGACGGATAACGTTATTATTGTAGCCGCCGCATAAACCGCGATCGCCTGAAATTACCAATAGCCCGACTGACTTAACTTCTCTTTTTTTCAGTAGTGGCAGGTTTGCTTCTTCAAAGCGCAAACGGCTTTGCAAACCATATAATACTTGTGCCAAGCGATCGGCAAAGGGGCGAGTCGCTAGTACTTGTTCTTGCGCCCGACGCACTCTAGCCGCAGCTACGAGACGCATGGCTTCTGTGATTTTTTTGGTGTTTTTGACCGACTGAATGCGATCGCGTATTGCTTTTAGATTGGCCATAACTTTAAGTTCTGAGTCCTGAGTTCTGAGTTCTGAGTTCTGAGTCCTGAGTTCTGAGTTTGAAATTTTGAGTTTTGAATGAAAAACTTTCTTCAACTCAACACTTGTAGCTACTCAGCACTCGGCACTCAGCACTCAGCACTGTAATTACGCTGCTGCTTTGAAGGTCTTCTTGTATTCGGTAAGTGCTTCTTTCAAGGCAGTTTCTTCTGCATCACCTAGTGCTTTGGAGGCTCTTACTCCTTCGGCATACTGGGTTTTACCAGTCTTTAAGTACTCCCGCAGACCTTGGGTAAAGGTGGTGACTTTATCTACAGGAACGTCATCCAAATAACCATTGATACCAGCGTAAAGAATTGCTACTTGCTCGTATACTGAGAGTGGCGAATTTTGTGGTTGCTTGAGAAGTTCGCGCAACCGTTGACCCCGTGCCAACTGGTCTTGAGTGGCTTTATCTAAGTCAGAAGCAAATTGAGCGAAGGCTTGCAGGTCGTCAAATTGGGCTAGTTCCAATTTAATCTTACCGGCAACTTTTTTCATTGCCTTGGTTTGCGCCGCAGAACCCACGCGGGATACTGAAATACCTGGGTTCACAGCTGGACGGATACCAGCGTTAAATAAGTCAGAAGACAGGAATATCTGACCATCGGTAATGGAAATTACGTTTGTGGGGATGTATGCCGAAACGTCACCAGCTTGGGTTTCGATGATTGGTAGGGCGGTCATGCTGCCTTTACCTAATTCGTCACTTAGCTTTGCGGCTCTTTCTAACAAGCGAGAGTGAATGTAGAATACATCTCCGGGGTAAGCTTCGCGTCCGGGTGGGCGACGTAACAGCAGGGACATTTGGCGATAAGCTTGGGCTTGCTTGGAAAGATCGTCGTAAATTACTAGGGTAGCTTTGCCTTTGTACATAAAGTACTCGGCAATAGTTGCGCCTGTGTAAGGAGCTAGGTATTGCAGTGTTGCTGGTTCACTGGCGCTAGCGGCGACGACGATGGTGTAATCCATCGCGCCTTTTTCTTGCAATGTCTGCACCACGTTAGCGACGGTGGAAGCTTTTTGACCGATCGCAACGTACACACAAACGACATCTTCTTCTTTTTGGTTGATGATGGTGTCGATCGCGATCGCAGTTTTACCGGTTTGGCGATCGCCAATAATCAATTCCCGTTGACCGCGACCGATGGGAATCATTGAGTCAATAGCTGTAATCCCCGTTTGCATGGGTTCGTGTACAGATCGACGAGCAATGATACCAGGCGCTGGAGATTCAATCAAACGGCTTTCTGAGGATTTGATGTCTCCCTTACCATCAATGGGACGACCTAAAGCGTCTACAACTCTTCCAATTAAGGCTTCTCCTACTGGAATTTGAGCAATTCTACCAGTAGCGGTTACAGAACTACCTTCTTGAATTTCCAGCCCTTCACCCATCAACACCGCGCCCACGTTGTCTTCTTCTAAGTTTTGGGCGATGCCAATTGTGCCATCTTCAAATTCTAAGAGTTCCCCAGCCATAGCCTTTTCCAGACCATAGATCCGGGCAATACCGTCACCTACTTGTAGGACGGTACCAACGTTAGCAACTTTGACCTCTTGATCGTATTGCTCGATTTGTTGTTGGATAATGCTGCTAATTTCGTCAGGTCTAATTGATATGCTCATGTGTCTATCTTGTTTGCTTTCGAGACGGAATTCAGTGCTGAGTGCTGAGTTAAGAGTGCTGAGTTAAGAGTGAGTAGTGATGAGTTAAAAAAGCAAAAGTTAAAAGTTAAAAGTCAAAATAAATTACTGTTTACTTAACTCCCAACTCCTAACTCCTAACTCCTAACTCCCAACTTCTAATCCTAACCTTCTAGCTATTAGTTAAGCGCAATGAAAGGCGGCGCAGTTGACCCCGGATACTGGCATCAATTACCTGCGAACCTACTTTAATAATCACACCACCAATTAACTCACTGTCTACCTTGGTTTCTAGTTCTACCTGGCGAGCATTGCTGATGGCAATGACCTTTTGGATAATTGCCTGCTGTTGAGCTTCTGTGAGGGGAACGGCTGAAATTACTTCCGCTAATACGGTTTGATTCAGCTGCCGCAACAGCGCCAGATATTGTTGAAAAATCGATTCCAAGAATGCAATACGACGTTTGTCTACTAGTATCAACAAAAAGTTGCGTAAGTAGGGGTTAGAGCCTTCACCGAGTATTTGTTTGATGAGAGCTTTTTTGTTCTCAGCCTGAATAAACGGGTTGCTGAAGAAGTTGTGTAGCTGTTTGTCTGCTCTGAGCAGTCCCAGGAAAGTCCGCGCATCTTCCCCGAACTCTTCTGTCAAATTTTTCGATTGCGCTATTGACAAAAGTGCCTGTGCGTAAGGTTGGGCTACTTCGGCTGCCGCTACCTGACTTGTCATACATTGCCTCCCAATTGTGCGATGCTACGATCAATTAAACTTTGTTGAGCATCGTCGGCAATCCCGCCTTTGAGTTGCGATTCGACTTTTTGCAATGCTAGTGTAGCAACTCGTTGCCGTAGTTGAGCGATCGCTCGCTCGGTTTCGCTGTTTAAATCTGCTGCTGCTGTTTGTTTCAAGCGTTCTACGTCTTGCGCTGCTTTCGCTAACAAGGCTTCTTTCGCTTTTTGAGCATTTTCTACGGACGATTGGCGGATACGTTCTGCTTCTGCTTGAGATTGCTTCAACTGCTCTTGCGCTTGGGAAAGGGCAGTCTTTGCCTCTTTTAAGCGCCCTTCTGCTTCCTGAATTGCGGTGGCAATATTGGATTGTCGCTCGTTCAGGATATTGCTTAAAACTTTACGTCCGAAGTAGAATAGTATGCCAACCAGAATCGCTAGATTGATCAGATTGGTTTCAAAAATGTCTAGGTTTAGACCGAAACCACCTTCTGCTGCGCCTTCTGCCAATTCAGAGTGAACAGCGTTCGCTTCTGCGGCAAGTAATAAGAATGTCCCCATGATACCCATTTACAAGTGCGCTGCTCGCTTGCTAATACGTTGTATTTTCCCCTAGGGAAGGAAATTTAAGTATCTTTTCCCTGTCAGGAAATTAAGTATCTTTCCCAAGAAGGGAAAAAGTGCCTTTTTTTGACACTTAAATTTTGCGCTCTGGACTAGGGCCCAGTTGCGCGTATGCTTTACACAGAACCAATCTCGTTAGCTTATCTAACTGGAGTTGGCCCCAATAGTTTTTCTAGAATCTGCCTGCTTAAAGCATCAACTTGTTGCTCTAAGGTACGAAAAGCTTCTTGCTTTTGTTGTTCTATTTCAACAGAAGCTTGTTCTCGTTGAGACTGAGCTTCCTTTTGGGCCTCAGCGATTTTCTCGGCAGTAATTTTCTTAGCTTCAAGTTGAGCTGCTTCTACAGTAGCTTGCGATTGTCTGCGAGCGTCTGCGAGTTGCTGCTCATATTCGGTAGCCAAGCGCTCGGCTTTAGCCAAGCTCTCCCGCGCCTCAAGGGTATTCGTTCGGATATAATTATCGCGATCGTCTAGTACCTTGGTCAGTGGCTTATAGAAAATTGCATTCAACACAGCTGCTAATAGCAGGAATTGCAATGCCATGAAGGGCAAGGTAGCATCGAAATCAAACATTTGTCTCCTCTTTGGCTGGAGTAGCAGTTTTCATGGCTAGCAACGTCATCCAACCTTTCATATTTTAGAGACCCATAGCCAACAAGGGTCAACTGAACATTATAACTATTGAGATACCTAAAACGTTTCGATTGTAGAGGCGTGATAATTCACGTCTCCACACTCGCAAAAATTTTCAGGTATTAAGCGAAGGGGTTAGCAAACAGCAATACCAGGGCAATTACTAGACCATAGATAGTCAAGGATTCCATGAATGCCAAGGTTAATAGCAGAGTACCGCGAATTTTTCCTTCTGCTTCAGGTTGACGAGCAATACCTTCTACTGCTTGTCCAGCAGCGTTACCTTGACCAATACCAGGGCCAATTGCAGCTAAACCAATCGCTAAAGCAGCAGCGAGAACTGAAGCAGCCTGAACTAATGGATCCATGTTGATTTTCCTTGCTTTGATTACAAAACTAACAAAAGTACGTTAACGATTAGAAACGTGGTTTTCACGCTGCACATGAGTTCTTTGATCGCGCTTTGCGATATTTTGAGCGAATATGCTCTGGGAACTGTGCTATCAGCTGAGAAGTTTAATGCTCCTCATGTTCTTCTCCACCATGTCCCTCCATTGCCTCATGAATGTATGCTCCGGCTAGGGTGGCGAAAACCAGGGCTTGAATGGCACTGGTAAATAAACCCAAGGCCATTACAGGCAGAGGTACAAATAGAGGAACTAGCAGCACCAATACCGCGACTACCAATTCATCCGCCAAAATATTACCAAATAGACGGAAGCTTAGGGAGAGAGGCTTGGTGAAATCTTCTAGAATTGCGATCGGCAACAAAACGGGTGTTGGCTCTATATATTTCTTAAAGTAGCCTAAACCCCGCTTGCTAAAACCTGCGTAAAAATACGCCAAGGAAGTTAGCAGTGCTAATGCAACAGTCGTATTGATGTCATTGGTGGGAGCGGCCAATTCGCCCGAAGGTAGCTTGATGAGCTTCCAGGGAATTAGCGCACCTGACCAGTTCGATACGAAAATAAACAAGAACAATGTGCCAATAAATGGCACCCAAGGGCGGTACTCTTTCTCACCAAGTTGGTTTTTGGCCAAATCACGAATAAATTCTAGGGCGTATTCCATCAAATTCTGGATGCCCTTGGGAATTCTTTGTGCGTTGCGAGTAGCAGCTATTGAAGCCACTACTAAAATGCTAATCACAAACCATGAGGTGAGAAAAACTTGCCCATGAATTTTAAGATTGCCCAACTGCCAGTAGAAATGATGACCTACTTCTAATTCGGCGAGGGGAAAAGAATTAAAGGCGTTTAAGACACTAAGCATTTGCATTCTTCAAGAATTTTCCCCAACGATCGAGGATGGGATTACTATCTTTGTGAGCCTGACTTTTTAAGAATCAGGAATGAACGCAATTTGCACCATATAGACGAGGAGCGTGGCTTTGTAAGTTAGAAATCCCAAAAATATGGGCAAAATCTGTAGCTCACGCCATTGAGTTGCCACGATCATGACTCCCATAAATAGAGCAAAACGAGTTTTGCTCAAATTGGTTTTTTCACTACCAAGTTGCTCAACGTCTCTAGCCAACATTTTTAAGTAAACCACACCTGTACACGCCCCAATTAAATAATTTAGGGCAATGTTTAAGGAATAAAAAATCCACACAGAGATAAAAATAACCCCCGTCAAGACAAGCGTGATTACCAACAATCGCTGGAAGAGTTGATAAAACTCTTGCATAGAGTTACCTGATTCTGTGTCTCCAGAATCAGTTTTAGCATCTTGTTGCGTTGTCGGAGTGGGCGCAATTGATTCGTCTGACAAGCTCACGAGACTTGAAACCAGTACAGTTAAATTATGATGACTGCACATTCAGTCAGCTGAATCATATCACGATCCGGTAACAATACTTTAGGAAAAAACAATTAACTTCTTGGCAACGTTACACAGTCAGTAAAATCGCGCTTCCAGAAGCGAGAGAGCGGCTGATGATGTACAAGACTGTGTGGGTGAATAATCAAATTATCGCTGCCGAAAAATTCAAAATTTCTTCCAATTCCAGCTTTTTTGAGTAAAGTATTGTCCTCCAAAGTCGTTACATAGCATCTTGGTGTTTGAAGTAATTGGGTGTCAATAAAATCAACTGGTGCTTGAGGAGTGTATGGGCGTACCGCAAATCAGAAATCGGAGAGTAGCGGCTTGTCATTAAGCAGCGCACCACTGCTGAATTTCAGAAAACTCCAACTTTTGGGATTTAGAATACCCGTTTGTTGGGCACTTTCCTAATCTACATTAATTTACCAAAAGTGGTGATGGGCGATCGCTCCTCACGATAAGTATAAATTGCTTTTATTAAGCCAGTGTCGAATTGGAGTGCGATTAAGCAGGTGTTAATAATATCAGTTGCTGCTGAAGAAGTTTTCTGACTTCATCTAATCCCAGTTGCACATCTGTCAAAATATCTGAAACTGTAGAATTAGCACCACACTTTTGCATAAATTCAAACTCTGGTTCAGATAAATTAACAATTTGGTAATTGTAATTAAAGAAGCATTGACTGGGAAATCCTTCAATACAAGGATTAAGTTCGGGAATCGCTGCTAATAAAGCTTTGTCGTCTGACCAGTCAGTTTTAACTAAGGGAGGACGAACAAGGAAAAACTCGTAATGAGTTACTTCTGGATCTAGTAATTCTATCAGGCGATAAAGCTGGCGATCGCTCAATCCTTTTGCTCGTTCAACTAACTCTGGTGTTTTGCCCAAAAGTCTCTCTAAATCCCAGAAACTCGGATTCGAGAAACCAATAAACTCTAATCCCGAAGCATCTATTAATTCAAACAGCGTCTCAATGTTGTAGTCAATTTCTTGGGGATGAACGTACATATCCGCAAAGTTTTCATCCTTGTGGTTTTCTAATGACCAACGCTGTTTATCATATTTGACAATTCGGTTGTTTTCTGGTAATGAACCAAATATTTGTCGCCCGACTTGGACACCATCGCGGTAGTCGCCTTTTTTGTCACCTTGAAGAAGTGCGATCGCTTTTTGCATGAGTTGAATTTCCCAGCGTCCCAACTCTCCGTACACAAAAATGTGCATTAAGCCGCCTGGGGCTAACTTCTGCGCCAAAGCTTGAATACCGCGAATCGGATCGGAGGTATGGTGCAAAACACCAACACAGTTAATTAAATCAAATTTACCCGGTAACTGTTCCACATCAAACAAGCTGAGGTGATGAAACTCAACACGGGTAGCACCAGAACGCTGACAACGTTCTTTTGCTACATCCAAAGCCCCGGTACTGAGATCAATTCCTACAACAGAAGCCTGGGGATTGAGATGAACCAGGTACTCTGTACTTACCCCTGTACCGCAACCTGCATCTAAAATCCGAATATCTTGCCTTTGGGGTTTTTGACCTGTGCAAAAATTATGAGCAGCTAGCCAGTTCCAGCGCCAGTTATAGCCTGGAGGTGGTTCATCCAACAGGGCTTCCGGCGGAAAGGGATAGGTATTGTAGAGTTTGGCAACAGCAGCACTAACAGTTTGGGAATCGGACATGATGAGGAATAACGCAGCATTTCTGAGTTTAGCGAATGCTGGACACTTCAGGTAGACAAATAATTGCGATCATCATCAGCCCATATATTTTAAGTATATAAGTTGTTTTATTAATAACACTATTGTTCAAGTATCTCTTCGCTAATAAAATTTAATTATAATTTTGTATAAAAATTTACTTAGCTAGGAGCATTAAATGGCTGTAGGAATGCCGGAATTCGTTGAAAATCCAGAAAATCGTTGCCCTGTAATTCTGTATTGCCGCAATTCGCAAATCTTGTGTACCAATGCGGATTCTTTGACGAATCAAGTCTTCGTAACAATTAATAGCATACTCATCAAATCCTAGCGATCGCACATTTTTGAAAAACTCTAAAGTAGCCTCTAGCTTTGCGTAAGCTAATACCAATGCATCAGATAAGGAAGCCTTTCTGATTACATTAAACCTCCCACGCAGTTGTTCTTCAACTGTAATTATCGTTATGGCAATGTCTTCAGAATTGACTGCATTAATACGCCGTGTCACAACTGGATGCATCTGTTGAAAAAGTGAGACGGCAAGAAGATGGTAGCCTACGTCCTGCATTTGAAGATTTAATTGGTGCTGGGGCAATTCTCAGTTATTTAGATGGCAGTCTATCACCAGAAGCCGAAGTTGCTGTAACAACATTTCAGGCTTTCCAGCAGGATTTACTGGGATACTTGAAAAAATGCAGTTCGGGTAAAGAGTTGATTGAAAAAGGTTTTGAGTCAGATGTTGAACTGTCCGCCGCCTATAACGTAAGTGATTGCGTGCCTTTATTTACTAATAATGCTTATGTAGATTCCAGGCTACAGGCTTAAGAGACTTCCAAATAAAAAATATCCCAAAACTGACACAAAAATCCTCTCTCTGTGTTCTCTGCGTCTCTGTGGTTAGTTTATTTCTTAGAAATCCCTAATTAAAGGTCGCACTGATTGGTTTGGCAATATTTGGCATTATCTATAAACTCTTGCAACTTATTCAAGGGAATTATCTGCAATGATGACCCACCTTGCACCTCAGCAGTGATGTAAGCAAACTTTTGTCCGCGATAATACTGGTCACGTCCAACCTTGGTGACATACCGAGACTTCTGAAAGTCATTAGCAATATTAGAATTATAAATATTTTGTAACAGTTTCACCGCTTTGGCATTTTTTGTGGTGAATTTGATGCTTGAGTCACCACTAACGGTTATACCTTCTTTAGTCACTTTCCCATTTTGAGAAGTGACATCAGCATAAAAGTATAAATTTCCCTTTGTACCCTCGTAGCCGTGGGCTTCGCTGTTGTATCTCAAAGTTGGTAATTGCGATCGCGTTTTTGCCCACTTAACAACGGTGTTGATGTTTTGCTCTGGAAGCGCATTTGCAGGAGTGACGGCTAAAATAACTGCGATCGCAGACAGGGCAACATTGAATAAATAGTTAAATTTAGAACTTTTGTACATAGTATTTTCCCGTTAAAGAATACTGATAGCTAAAGCTAAAAAACACCGCAATTTGAGAATTATTTCCAGGGCGGCGTTATTTCGTAATATTCAGTCATCAGTAGCAAAAACAACTTAACATCGACTAATGACTACTGTCCACCGATCATTGCTGAAGGAAATTTAGTTTCAACTAAGATTTTGTAACATTTGCAATAATCGTAGAATGGATACTGCCACAAACATCAAAATAGAGGTTTTCAGCATCAGTAGACCATGCCTAGCCTATTTCTGAGTTACAAAACTTAGATTTGATCTCAGCAAAACAAGAGTATGTACTCTTGAGACCGGATGTATCTAAGCTACAGGTTCTACACACTTCTTAATAAACCAGCCTTGAGAACGCAAAACGTTCTAATCTAAAAGCTAACTGGGTTAATTTACTGGCAGTTTTGCAGGCAATACTCTCAAGTTCATAAAGCATAGAGACACCGATGTGTCAAGCCTCAAAGCGACCCAGATTTAACATATATAACGATTATGATGGGAGTTTTACAAAGCCGATGAGTGTTAAGGCGAGTGGTGGAAGCTCAGTTGCGCGTCCGCAACTATATCAAACCCTAGCTGTAGCGACAATTACCCAAGCCGAGCAGCAAGACCGCTTTTTGGGAAGTGGTGAACTCAATGAACTGGCAAGCTATTTTGCATCTGGTGCAAAGCGTTTAGAGATTTCCCAGACGCTTACAGATAATGCCGAGATTATTGTGTCTCGCGCTGCCAACCGGATTTTTGTTGGTGGTTCGCCAATGGCTTTTTTAGAAAAGCCCAGAGAAGCAGAACTAGTAACTGCTGGTGGTGGTGGTGCTAATGTTCAGCAAGGGATGCAACTAGGAACTGTAACCTATGTTGAAAGTCGTGGCGGGTTCCTAGAAAATTTACGATCAATCTTTAACTCATCCCCCAGCGGCCCAGTACCCGCAGGTTTCAGACCAATTAACATTGCTCGTTATGGCCCGAGCAACATGGCCAAGAGCTTAAGGGATTTATCCTGGTTCTTGCGCTACGCTACTTATGCGATCGTTGCTGGCGACCCCAACATCATAGCGGTGAACACACGGGGTTTGCGGGAAATAATTGAAAATGCCTGCTCTGGTGAAGCAACGCTGGTAGCTTTGCAAGAAATCAAAGCCGGATCGCTTTCCTTTTTCCGCAAAGATGCTGAGGCTACAGAAATTGTGTCTCAGTACATGGATGTTTTGTTAACAGAATTCAAAGCAGCCACACCTTCAAATAAAGTCCGTCAACGTCCCTCTAGCGACCAACAAGGGTTGCAACTGCCGCAAATTTACTTTAATGCAGCAGAACGCCGTCCCAAGTTTGTGATGAAAACTGGGTTGTCAGCTAGCGAAAAAAATGAGGTAATCAAAGCGGCATATCGGCAAATTTTCGAGCGCGACATTACCCGTGCTTATAGCTTGTCCATATCTGACTTAGAATCCAAGGTGAAAAATGGCGACATCTCCGTGAAGGAGTTTGTTCGTCGTCTAGCTAAATCTCCCCTTTACCAAAAACAGTTTTACCAGCCTTTTATTAACAGCCGAGTCGTCGAACTTGCTTTCCGCCACATTTTAGGACGGGGCCCAAGTAGCCGGGAAGAAGTACAAAAATACTTCTCGATTATTTCTAATGGTGGTCTACCAGCCTTGGTAGATGCCTTAGTAGATTCTGCTGAATACGGCGACTATTTTGGTGAAGAAACAGTACCATACCTCCGGGGTCTAGGGCAAGAAGCACAAGAATGTCGCAACTGGGGACCGCAGCAAGACCTGTTTAACTACAGTGCGCCTTTCCGCAAAATACCTCAGTTTATTACCACATTTGCGGCTTACGAACAGCCACTACCAGACCAACATCCTTACGGTTCTGGTAATGACCCCTTGGAAATTCAGTTTGGCGCGATTTTCCCGAAAGAAACTCGTAACCCCAGCACCCGTCCGGCTCCTTTTGGCAAAGATACCAAACGCATCCTGATTCACCAAGGGGCAGGGATTAATAACCAAAATAGTAATCCCAAAGCACGGGGTGAAGCTCCTGGTACTCTTGGACCCAAGGTGTTCAAATTAGACCAACTGCCTGGTACAAGAGGTAAAAAGGCTGCCAAAAATTCTAGCGTCAGATTCTCCGAAAGCTCAACACAAGCTGTGATTAGAGCTGCTTATCTGCAAGTTTTTGGTCGCGATCTTTACGAAGGTCAGCGCCCGAAGGTATTGGAAATCAAGCTGGAAAACGGCGACATCTCTGTACGGGAGTTTATCCGTGCTTTGGCTAAGTCTGATGTATTCCGCAATCTGTACTGGTCATCGCTCTATGTTTGTAAAGCGATCGAGTATATTCACCGCCGCTTGTTGGGTCGTCCGACTTATGGCCGTCAAGAAATCAACAAGTACTTTGATATTGCTTCCAAACAAGGCTTTTACGCCGTCGTTGATGCGATCATTAACAGCGTAGAATACAGCGAAGCATTTGGTGAAGATACAATTCCTTACGAACGGTATCTGACTCCCGGTGGTGTATCAGGGCGGCAATTGCGCGTTGGTAGCATTCGTGAAGATGTTGCAGCCAAAGTTCAGAAGGAAGTAACGCCAAGCTTTGTAACATTGGGTACAGTCACAGAAAAACGGTCAGAACCAGATATTCAGTTCCGTATTAACCAAGGTGTTAGCAAGCAACGCGAACAAACCAAAATCTTCAAACTGGTTTCCAATACCAGCGACAAAGTTGCAGTAAAAACCTTGATTAGCGCTGCCTATCGTCAGATTTTTGAGCGCGATATTGCACCCTACATCGCTAAAAATGAATTTACGGCGTGGGAAAGCAAGTTGGGGAACGGCGAAATCAGTGTGAAGGAATTTATTCAAGGTTTGGGTTACTCTAACCTCTACCTGAAAGAATTCTACACACCCTACCCCAACACCAAAGTGATTGAGTTGGGAACCAAACACTTCTTAGGACGTGCGCCATTAGACCAGGCAGAAATCCGCAAGTATAACCAAATTTTGGCTACTCAAGGGATTCGTGCCTTTATTGGTGCTTTGGTAGATAGTGTGGAATATAACCAAATATTTGGTGAAGATACGGTTCCTTACCGTCGCTTCCCAACCCTACCTGCGGCAAACTTCCCGAATACTGAGAAGCTGTACAACCAGTTGACCAAGCAAAATGATGACGTAGTTGTGCCTAGCTTTAAACCCGTGCAAGCACGTGTAGGAGTTAGTAACGATACACCACTTTTGACGCAGGCGATCGCAGATATAGCAACCCAAACAAACGGTATCAACAAAAGCAAGCCGGCTTTTGCTGAACTGGGTCGTTCCTACAACGATGGTAGCGGACAACCCGTAGAACTGGGTGTGCGTAAACATGCACGCATTTACCGTCTAACAGAAAGTGCAAACCAAGCCGAAACACAACAGGCAATCAACGCCATTTACTGTCAGGTATTGGATGTATTTAGTGGTGAAGTGCCTGATAGTTTCCGCCGTACTGACCTAGACAGCAAACTCCAGAATGGTGAAATTTCCGTGCGGGAGTTTGTGTGTGAACTAGCTAGTTCCGAAATCTATCGTCAGCGCTTCTTATCACCTTATCCTCATGCCAAGGTCACTGAGTTCCTCTTCCGTCACCTGTTGGGGCGTACACCCGCAGATCAGGAAGAAATTCGCCAGTGCAACCAGCTGCTAACTGATAGTGGTTTATCGGCTGCTGTAAAAGCAATAGTCGAAAGTCCAGAATATAGCCGCTACTTCGGTGAAGATGTTGTGCCTTACAACCGCTTCTCAATAGGGAATAGGGAATAGGGAATAGGTAATAGGGAATAGGGTACAGATTATTTCCTGTGCCCTGTACCCTGTGACCTTCCCCCTTCGTAACCTTTCGTAATATTGCTCTCAGATTACAGCTAAAACAGGGAATTCTGAAAGGTAATATTACAAAGTGTTAAGAGCAGTCATAAATGCTCAACAGAATGCCGGAAAATGTTTTGCGGAAGGTAACTGAGTTTAGAAGCTTGTGTACTTGTGTTGACTCAAGAAAACTCGTAATTAATTAGTCGTAGCAGTTATCAAACTGTTGTGTCTAAAAGAACGAGAGAACGAACTCAGTAAACCAAATTTAGAGTCTCACCAGTTTAATCAAATCCTGGTTTCATTTGTATTGGAGGAATCCATTAATGAGTATCGTCACGAAAGCTATCGTGAATGCTGATGCAGAAGCTCGCTACCTCAGCCCTGGTGAATTGGATCGGATCAAATCCTTTGTTGCCAGTGGTGAACGCCGCGTGCGGATTGCTCAAATTTTGACAGAAAATCGTGAGCGGCTGGTTAAGCAAGCTGGCGATCAATTGTTCCAAAAGCGTCCTGATGTTGTGTCTCCTGGTGGTAACGCTTACGGTCAAGAATTGACTGCTACTTGCCTGCGTGACCTAGATTACTACCTCCGCCTCGTTACCTACGGTATCGTTGCTGGTGATGTTACACCGATTGAAGAAATTGGTGTTATCGGTGCGCGTGAACTGTACAAGTCCTTGGGAACTCCTATTGATGGTGTTGCTGAAGGTATCCGTGGGCTGAAGAATGTAGCTACTACATTGCTGTCTGGTGATGATGCTTCTGAAGCTGGTACCTACTTCGACTACCTAGTTGGTGCCCTGCTATAGGGTGATGCTGTTTCCCTGCCGAAACAGAAGTATTGCAATACGGTTGGAAATAAGGAATTAACAACATGGCTCAAGACGCAATTACCGCTGTCATTAACTCCGCAGACGTTCAAGGTAAATACTTAGACAACTCTGCTTTAGAAAAACTAAAAGGCTATTTCGCTACTGGCGAACTGCGGGTACGTGCTGCTAGCACCATCAGCGCTAACGCTGCTGCGATCGTCAAAGAAGCTGTAGCAAAATCTTTGCTATACTCTGACATCACCCGTCCCGGCGGCAACATGTACACCACCCGCCGCTATGCTGCTTGTATCCGTGATTTGGACTACTACCTCCGCTATGCCACCTACGCTATGTTAGCTGGCGATCCTTCCATTTTGGATGAGCGTGTATTAAATGGCTTGAAAGAAACCTACAACTCTTTAGGAGTTCCCGTTGGCGCTACCGTGCAAGCTATCCAAGCAATCAAGGAAGTAACCGCTAGCTTGGTTGGTTCTGACGCTGGTAAGGAAATGGGCGTTTACTTAGACTATATCTCTTCTGGCTTAAGCTAAGAGCTAGTTTGCGCTTAAGAATTTAGGTGCGGCTTTATTAAGGTCTGGAAATCAACCGTGAGTGCTAGAACGTTATATTGCTTATCTTGGTAAATTATCAGTGATGAGTGTTGGTGGTCTAGTATTGATGTTTGATTTCCAGCCTTGGAATGATTAAAAGATTTGCACTCAAGATTTTGAGATAAAAAAAGTTTTCACAAAGTTTACAGGAGATTTTCAAAATATGTCCCGTTTGTTTAAAATTACTGCTCTAGTTCCCAGCCAAACCCGAATTCGTACCCAACGCGAACTGCAAAATACCTACTTCACTAAGCTAGTTCCCTATGAAAACTGGTTCCGTGAACAACAACGTATTCAAAAAGCAGGCGGCAAAATTATCAAAGTAGAACTGGCAACTGGTAAGCAAGGTGCTAATACTGGCTTGTCGTAATTTTGTAAATAGAATATTATTTTAGGGAATTGGTAAGAGGTTGAAAAAGACCTCTTTTTTGTTGAGAATTAATATTACAAAAAATCTGTTTTCTATTTCGGAAAATTTATGAATCTAGGTATATGGGTTGATAAAAATTGATAAAGAGGTCTAATACCAGACCTCTTTTTTTGTTACTTATATTTCTGAAAGTTAAGAGTTGAACATTTCTACAAGGCGATAACCACGAGTATATAGCGGAACTGGAGCGCCAGAATTCTCTTTTTTCCTGGCTTGTTCACAACTTTCATCAAACACAATTAGCGTTTCCTTACCAACTTTCAGCCAGTCTTCATAAGGCACGCTCATATCTTCTTCAACACCACCAATACTAGGTACTACCATTGCCCGATAAGCTTCATTGAATTTTCTGCGGAACCGGAAATCTACAGAAATTCTTAGACCTTCAGTTTTCCTTCTTACCGTTTGGTGCAATCCACGGGCATCATTAAAGTACATTGTGCCGTGTTGTAGTTGTGCTTCTGTATAGGAGACAACCATTGGAACATCCTGGCCTTCAGCAAAGTCTGACATTACCCGCATCGCCTGTAGTTCCATTTCGCGGGGCATCTCACCTGCTTCAATGGTTATATTATCGATATCGCCAAATAGTGGCAGAACCACTACAGTCGCATCAGCAGCAACACCTGCCCAGACATCGCTATGGCATTTTGAGCTAGCGAAGGGCAAACTCAATTTTTTTGCATCAGTCTTACCATAAACTATGCGGAGATTGACTGGTAAATCTACTGCATCAATCAGTTCATTTGCTCCTAATTGGTAGAAAGCCTCAGCTACGCTTGTTTGAAAGAGGTTAAATGCTAGAGTATGTTCTCGCTTGGGCATCAAAAGACCAGTACCAGTGTAGTTCGGTAATGTATTTCTTGCTTCCAATAGTCGTTCAAGCATTTCAGCTTCTGAAAGAATTATGTGACTATTCAGACACGCTGAAATATAACCCGCAGCAGCAATGCGGATCTGCTGGAACAACTCAGGCTTTAATGTGTGTTCAAACAGTAATCGATACTGTCGCCTTGTAGCAATTTTATCAGCAAGCTCATCAAAGAGTCGATCGCCAAGTTGAGAGAATGTGATCGCATGGTCATATTCTACGCGATCGCCCACTACTGACTTGGCTAACAGTTCTTCTAACATGATCTCTTCCAACGTTATTCTAAATTATTTAAATCACTCATACATCCCAAGCCATTTCATTTTAAAAACGATCTGACTATTACAACTTAACAAAATTATTCTCCTTATACTTCGTAAAATATACTGTTTACTTTCTATTATTTATCTTGATTTAAAGAGTTAAGTTTAACCAGATTAGTAAAGTATATGTAAAGTTAAAGTTTAAGCCTCAACATATTTATATGTAAAGTAGCCATTAACTAAGTATTTTGAAAACTTTATGAAGTCTGATTATATTAATATTTTTATATTTAAAGAAATTAAGAAGTTAAGAATATTTCAGTTAGGCTTTATCTTGAAACCTATCATTTTTTTACGCAAAATTAACCATAAAGCAAAAATCAGTAAAATCAACATTAGCATTAAATTAGGTAAATGTTACAACATATATAGTATTAAATTCTTATAAACCCCGATTGATTAAAACCAACATAACTCTAATATAAATAGATAGTTAAAAATGTCAAATAATCACAAAGACTCAACTATAAACTTATACAATCGCACAGCATCAGACTGGATTAGAGGAGAACCTAGTTCGCTCTCAGACTTTACAGCACGTCCTTTTGTACTAGAGCTTTGTGAGCCTGTTAGTGGACTGCGAGTAGTTGATATAGGTTGTGGAGAAGGTTATTGCAGTCGAGAATTACATAGGCGTGGTGCTGCACAAGTATATGGAATAGACCTTTCCCAAGGCATGATTGAAGCTGCAAGGTTGCAAGAAGTCGAAGATGGTTTAGGTATTAGCTATGAAGTAGGATGTGCTACCAATCTCAAGCAGTTTGATGATGGCAAAATTGACTTAGTTGTTGCAGTATTTTTATTTAACTATTTGACAATCTCTCAAACCCAAGAATGTATGGCAGAAGTTGCACGCATTCTTCGTCCCGGCGGTCAATTTGTATTTAGCGTTCCCCATCCATCTTTTCCATATATGCGGGAGGCAGCATATCCGTTTTATTTTCAAGTTGAGGGTGCAGGCTACTTCAGTAAGCGAGATCAGCAGTTTCCTGGTCGTATTTGGAAACGAGATGGCTCCTGGTTAAATGTCCAATTGATTCACAAAACTCTTGAAGATTACTTTAATGCCCTTAGAATTGCTGGCTTTAATACTATGCCAATTTTACAGGAATTGCGTGTAACTCCAGAACATATTGTAGTAGACCAATCATTTTTTAGTCCCTTACTTGACCAACCACTCCATCTAGCCCTACAAATATCACGATGACACAGATATCTTCTTTAGCGAGAAATTCTTTCCGTGAAATAACAGTTAATCATCCTTTATGGAACAATGAGTTCCTAATCCGTTGTCGGGCTGGAAATTTATTTTTACCAGACGTACAGATACTAGCTGTTCAGATGTACAAATTCTCCAAACAATTTAATCGGATCTTGGCCAGTATCTTATCTTGTTGCGAAGATGAAAGTAGTCAGTTAGTCATCTTAGAAAACCTATTTGACGAAATGGGACAGGGAGATATAACTCAGTCCCACCCAGAGTTGTTTCGTCAATTTACCCGCGCCCTTGGTATCGACGACGAAACTTTGGCAGCACTACCCACTGTACCTGAAACTCGTGCCCTGATTGAAACTTACTTGCAGATGCCACATAAATATGGCTACTTAGCTGCACTAGGTGCTGTCTGTTATGCTTCCGAAGGGATTGTTAGCTCACTCTACACGCAACTATATAAAGGAATTATTGGTGCTGCTCCCTTACCCAAAGAAGCTCTGATCTTTTTTGAAGTCCATATTGATGTAGATGATAGTCATGCAGCAAAGCTAGCAGCAGTGATTGAACCTCAAATTACCATGAATGAAGAGGATATCAAGGTAAAACTGGCTATTGTTGAAGCTATGGATGCGCGTGTCCAATTTTTTAATGGAATTCAGCGTCAAATCTCTAAATACAGCTTGTATCCTGATTCATGGGTGCATTTTGATGCATTGCTGTAGTATTGTGTCAAGTTTAAATTGATGGGTAAATAAGTTTGTAGTAAGGACTTTAGTGCTTACTACAAATCCTCAAAACTAGCTGGGCAAAGCAATAAGTAAAAATACGGTTGTAACAATGAGGATTTGTAGCATTAGAATACAAACAGTTTTACTTGTTTTTTTGGGATTTTAAATCTGTAATAAAACATTTTCAAAGTATAACTACAGAAAATTTTGTCATTTAAATAACCTTTTTAAGAAATTAGTTGTCGAGTCTTGGGTAAATTCACAAAGCAAAATTAGGTGCAGTCATCAGGAGGCTTCCATGTACGGTTTAGTGAACAAGGCGATTCAAGACATGGTATGCAGTCGTTTTGGCGAAGAGACTTGGAAACAAATTAAGCACAAAGCAGAGGTGGACGTAGATGTTTTCCTCAGTATGGAAGGCTATCCCGATGACATCACCCACAAGTTGGTAAAAGCTGCTAGTGTCATTCTAAGTTTATCTCCCAAACAGATTATGCAAGCCTTTGGGGAATTTTGGGTTCAGTACACAGCCCAAGAAGGCTATGGTGAAATGCTGGACATGAGTGGAGATACACTGCCTGAGTTTTTAGAAAACCTCGACAATCTTCATGCTCGTGTAGGAGTTAGCTTTCCTAAACTCCAGCCCCCATCATTTGAGTGTACTGATATGGAGGAAAATTCTCTAAGTTTACACTATCGTTCTGATCGAGAAGGGCTAACTCCAATGGTTATTGGTCTAATCCAAGGATTGGGAACAAGGTTTGATACAGAAGTTCATATTACCCAAACCCAGAATCGGGATGAAGGTGCTGAACATGATGAATTTTTAGTGATTTATAAACCAAATTGAGTGTAGCAGCATGGCTCCTCCTCACCTTACGCTTTCACCAGAGTTACTGGCGAAAGCTTTTCCCTTCCACTTTGCATTTAGCCGTAATCGTGAAATTGTACAAACTGGTGAGGTCTTGGGGCGTATTAGTCCTGAGCCATTAGTTGGTAAATTGATTGAGCAGCATTTCCAGATTAATCGTCCAAAGATTCTGATTGATTTTGATGCTATTAGTAAACAGCCTCGTGCCCTATTTATTTTAGAGTTTCTCCACAATGGAATGCAGCTCAAGGGTCAGATGATGTATCAACCAGAGGAGGAGGTAATATTTTTTTTAGGTTCTCCCTGGATTACAGATACAACTAGCTTGGCTCCTTTGGGTATCAAACTCAAAGACTTTGCGATTCACGACCCAATTGTTGATTTTCTGTTTCTACTACAATCTCAAAACACCGCTTTGGGTGATGCCAAAAAGTTAACAAGCGAACTGAAACAACAAAGGGCACAACTGCGAAGTGCGCTGCAAATTAAGGAGAACCTAGCGGAAATTGCTGAGGCTCAGGCTAAAAGATTGGAAAAATCCCTCCGGGAGCTACAGCAAACTCAAGCCCAATTGGTTCAGGCTGAGAAAATGTCCAGCCTGGGGCAGTTAGTTGCAGGAGTTGCTCACGAAATTAACAACCCCGTTAACTTTATTTACGGAAATTTAAAATATACAAAAGATTATACACAGTGTTTGCTAAAGCTTGTGCTTCTTTACCAGCAATTTTATGCCAATCCTGTGCCAGAAATTAAAGAATGCATTAATGAAATCGAATTAGATTTTTTACTAGATGATTTGCCCAAAATTCTAGATTCGATGCAAGTAGGAGCCGAAAGGATCTCTGAAATTGTCTTGTCTCTGCGGAACTTCTCTCGTCTTGATGAAGCAGGAATGAAAAAGGTTGATATTCACCACGGACTAGATAGTACCTTGCTGATTTTACAGAATCGGTTTAAGAATAGCGTAGATCATCCTGGGATCAAAGTAGTTAAAAACTATGGAAACTTGCCTCTGGTAGATTGCTACGCCGGCCAACTCAATCAAGTGTTCATGAATATTATCAGTAATGCCATCGATGCACTCGAAAGCCATAATGATAAACGCGCGATCGCAGAAATTCATGCTAGTCCGAATAAAATTACAATTACTACAGAAATTATTGAAACAAACTGTGTTATTCGAATTGCTGATAATGGTTCAGGAATGACAGAAGCAGTTAAGGAACGACTGTTTGATCCATTTTTCACAACTAAGCCTGTGGGTAAGGGTACAGGATTAGGTTTGTCAATTAGCTATCAAATTGTAGTTGAAAAACATAGGGGAACACTGAAATGTTTATCAGAACCCGGACAGGGTACTGAGTTCTGGATTGAAATTCCCCTCTCTATGGACACACAAGCAGTTGATTGCGTCAAATCGTTGAGTTATGTTTTATGAATTATGAGAATTAAGAAATGCTTGTAGTGGGAGAGAAGCACTAAGCATTTATTTTTTAACTCTCTGAATTCTCAATTATTTTTAAAACTGCTGTATTTAATGTATAAAATAATTTCTCAGTTTACGTGTAGTGATGCCATCTCTAGGGGATGGTAATCATAGCTTGTTTCGTCTAAGGGTATGGCATTCCTAGCCAATCAAATTTGTCAAAAATATTTAACTAAGGGTGTATTGAAGTTAACAACTCTAAGATTTATGGTTGCAAAGCTTACTTATGAGTTATAAGTTATGATTTATGAGTTTTATTTCTAACTCCTAATTCCTAACTTTTTACCTGTACTGCTCGTGAATCTACGCCGCCTGATTCCAATTTTTGATAGTTCAGTCTCCAACTGGGCACTAGAAGCGCGTTTGTTGCGCTGGTTAACTTTGATTTGGCTGTTTGTCGGCTTGATAATGCTATTTTCAGCATCCTATCCCGTCGCTGACGCACGTCAGAGTGATGGACTGTACTACTTTAAGCGTCAACTACTTTGGGTCTTAGTTTCTTTAATCGGGTTTAATATTATTGTTAATTTGCCGTTACAGAAAATTTTGAGAGTATCCCATTGGTTTTTGTTGCTGTTTTTGGCATTAATTTTCGTCACACTAATCCCAGGATTGGGAAAAAAGGCTTTTGACGCAGCCCGTTGGATTGCGATCGGACCAATTCCTATTCAACCTTCAGAATTAATTAAACCCTTTTTGGTGCTGCAAAGTGCGCGGCTTTTTGGTCAGTGGGAACGTATTAGTTGGCGGGTTCGCTTTGCTTGGTTGGGTATTTTCGGTTTGGTACTTTTAGGAATTCTTGCCCAGCCCAACTTAAGTACAACAGCACTTTGCGGTATGACTATTTGGCTAATTGCTCTCGCGGCTGGCCTACCTTACAAGTACCTGGGAGGAACAGCAATTGGCGGAGTAATGTTGGCGATACTCAGTATTAGCATAAAAGAGTATCAGCGTAAGCGGGTGATGTCATTCCTCAATCCTTGGGCGGATGCTACAGGAGATGGCTACCAGTTGGTGCAAAGTCTACTAGCTGTGGGTTCTGGTAGGACTTGGGGAGCCGGGTTTGGGCTTTCTCAACAAAAACTGTTTTATTTACCGATTCAGGATACCGATTTTATTTTTGCCGTGTTCGCTGAGGAGTTTGGCTTTGTTGGCAGTATGGTGTTGTTGGCACTTTTAGCTACATTCGCCACCCTCGGATTAATTGTGGCACTGAAGGCTAAAAATATAGTGCATCGATTGGTAGCGATCGGTGTGATGATTTTGATGATAGGACAATCACTGCTCCATATTGGTGTAGCTACAGGTTCTCTACCAACTACAGGCTTACCTTTACCCATGTTTAGTTATGGTGGTAATTCTATGATTGCTAGCTTAATAGCTGCTGGGTTGCTGATTCGGGTAGCACGCGAGAGTAATGAAGCTGAGGTAGTACCGTTACGAAAACCCCTGTTTCAAAATGGGCGAAGACATCGAGGTTTCCAAAAAAATAAGAATTGAGTTAGTTGGAAATAGGGCAAGCAACCTTTCACAGCCTATTGAGAATGTGCCTAAGAGCCTGATAAAACTTACCTCTGAGGTAAGGGGCTTTGAAATGGGTTCGGTGGAATTGGGTTAATGCTAGGTATAGGAGTAGGTACTACTTTTTTGAGGACTGTGATTACAAATCCTTTTTGCTGGGGTGGTTGCTTATTAGATATATCATTAACTTGCAGCGTGATTTGAGGTGGGAAGGCTAGATTAACTGGAAACTGCTTTGAGTCACTTAATGCAACTTCATCGCCGTATGGCAAAAGTTTAACTTGAATATTTTCTTTTTCCCCTTCTACTCTCCAACTCAGGGTAGCAGTTGTTCCTTCGTTGAGAACCAGATTTGGTTGATCGCTACCGTTGATTGTGAAAGAAACAATCCTAAATGGTTTTGGTAAAATTTCTATTTTAGATTCAGTCTTTTTAAAACTATTTTTTTGACTTCCATTAGAAAAAGCTTTGATTTGAAAGGCAAATTTTCCTGCTTTATATGCAGGTATAGGGATATTTGTACATCGTAGCTCTTGATTTTGTTGTGTACATAGCTTTTTGAGCTTAGGGTCTGCAAGATTACCTTGGTTAATTTTATAAACAATTGGTTCGCCGTAGGATGTCTCATCATCTGCACTCCCACCAATTTGAATTTGTTGCAGCAGTAATGGACGCGCAATAGTCCAACTTAAAAGAATATTTTGACCTTTTATATACTGTGGTTTATCGGCTTGAAAATTAACAACTTCAGCAATTGGTTTCTCAGCTATTTCTACTTGGGTTGTTTGGGTTGCTATTTGATTAGTTCGAGAAAATAACTGTATACCATTTTGATAAGAAGCTTGTAGCTGAAAAGTGTAATTTCCTTTTGTTTTCACTCCAGTTTTCACGTTACTACAAATAAGGTCTTGTTTTTCTTGTATCTGACAAAGAGGTGTACTTCCTTTACCCAATGCTTCAGGAATGCCATTGCTAAAGTCATAAATAATAGGCTCAATAGGTTGGGAACCTTTAGCGGTCAGAACCAATTTTTGCAACTGTTTATAGTGGTGAATTTCCCAGTTCAAAGCAACCTCATCACCTTCAGTAATTTGAGAGTCTTTTGCACTAAAATTTTCTAATTTCAAAGGATCGGGATTTAAAATTCGCCAAATGATAAATCCTATCCCTCCCAATAATCCCAAAATTGCCAAAATTAACAGAATAAATTGCCACAAAGGACGGGGTTTCCATACCAAGCTCCCTTGAGGCAATGTGTTAGGTAGGGGTAAATTTTTTTGGTCTTTGATGTCGAGTTGAAAGTTAACCACTAACCCTGCGCCAAACCACGGTTTTCGCCACCAAGGTCTGGGTTTGACTGTCAAGTTGGCCACAGCACTTCTATTTGGTAGTAATCTTATTTCAGTCGGATCAAATTTGTAAGTATATAGTTCTTCTTCGTCTCGACTTTTTAAGCTTAATATCAGTTCACGGACAATATTACCCTGGTTCGCTAGTGCTAATTCATACTTTCCCAGACTACGGCTAACTTGTCCCAAAATCGTATGAAGTTCTATATCTAAGCGATAATTTGTCGGAATTTGAATGTACACCAAGTCTAGCAGTACTAAGTCGGGAGAGTTCTCCGAATACAAGCGGATTGTAGGAGAATAGCTTCCTGCGAGTGTATCTCCAGGTGGGTGAAATTTCAACAATATTTGACCTTTAGTACCAGGGTTCAGTTCTAGTGCAGTAGCTTCCGATACTAATCCAGAACTCTCATATCCGCTTGCAGGGTAATTAATTGTAAACCAGTCTTCGTCTAAATCTGGACAACTCAAGCGGAACCTATCGACGAGATAAGAGCGATTATCAACTATAACCTCTACTTGCAGAGGCTCACTAGGATTGAAAATTAGTGGCTTGTTGGGGTTGGTGTTAGGTCTAATGGAAAATGTCGGGTCATTCACCCGAATTGCAGTCTGTTCTTGTAGCAGAACCTTAATTTGGTTTGGGAAGGTTATAGGTGTATCTTGAGGATAATGTAGAGGTGAATCTACGACTAATGTATAGTCATAGGTTCCAGGAAGAGTATTTGCGGCAATTTGAAACTCAAATCTTACTTCATCGCTATTCTGTTGGGAAGCTAATGCTAAACTTTCTCTAGGAGAACTAGACCAACCGGTTAAATTTTGAAATACTTCGTCAAAAACAAAATGTAAGTCAATAACCGCATCTTGACCTCCTTGATTGATCACAACAACATAGAGTTCAATAGTATCTCCTGGCATTCCAAATTGAATTCCAGGTGGGTTGATAATAACTTGCAGTGGATTGAATTTAGCTTGCATATCATTGACTCTCTTATTTGATGCGGTGTAGTTTGACTTGAAAATCTTCACCACCACTAACAATCATGGTTCCTTGATTAGTTTTCAAGTCGATACTATTGATTTTTTTAGAGCTTTGGTAAATTGTTTTACCTTCTGCTGCCTTTATTTTGTCAAGCTTATGTTCGGGAGTTAAGTACCAAAGCACCACTCGTCCATCATCGCCACCACTTACTAGCAAACTACCATCATCACTAAATGCCAGACTACGCACAGATGTTTTTGATGCTGGCCAGCGATCTATTGGCGAACAATTGAGTTCATTAACTTTTTCCTGCGGATTGGGATTTTTGAGAGTTTGGCACTGATTCAAATTCCAAATCGTAATGAATCCCGCTGAATCGGAGGTTGCTAGGATTTTTTCTGTCGAGTTAGGAACAAAAGCCAATCCCCAGATATAGTCTTCACGCCCAACTAATGGGTCTAGTTTTTCTAGATTTTGCACTGATAAACCTGGGAATTTTTTATCAGATTGAGTTGGGTTCCACTGCCACAAGATAAAACGCTTAAAGTTTCCCGCAATTACTACAGTTTTGGCATCTGGGCTGAGATTTAATGCCCGGACTTGGAAACCTGATAGTTTCAATGTACTTTGTACGTCGATAACTTGCGGTTCTGGCAGAAAATCGCTGTTAGGCGCTGATCTTGACCATACTCTAACTTTACCACTGCCATAGCCACTGAATAAGTTAAGTGAGTTTGAAGTGAAAGCTAAATCAAAGACGCGATCGCCTTTTGCTTTAGGATCTTTAAGGTCTTGAAGTTCGCTAATCTTTAGACCTGATGGTACATCTCTAAGTTCAATTACACCATTATCGAGACCAACGGCAACACGATCATTTTGTAATGGCATGAAGCGTAAGACTTCTACAGCATCATCGGTAATCGCCATTAAACCTTTGGGCTGTTGCCGTTGGTCGCAAGCTACGGGTTGCCCAGCGTATGTTACTGTGTCATCGGGGCCTAAGCTATCAGCAGCAATTCTCCAAAGTCTTAATGTGCAATCATCTGAGCCACTGACCACAGATAAACCAATACCACTAAAGCGTATTGAGTTTACAGAACGTGTATGCATTATATCTCTTGGTTGCAGTATTAATGCTAGGAGTGCAGCTAAGAGTGCGATCGCAGCTAGCTGTAGCCATAGAGGTATAATTGGCAAAGCCTCCACTTCTAATGTCTGCGTGGCGGGGTCTGTACTGCCTAAACGTTGGTCGGATAATTCAGATTTAGCCTCTAATAAAAGAGTTTTACCGATTCCTACCCAAGGGCGTTTTGTTTTAACATCAAGAATGACCTTACTTGTTTCTCCTAAATGGAGATTGGCATTTTCAGGAAGCTTTTTGAAAGTACATTTTCGCCAGTCTCTACCCTGTACCTGGACATTAATTTGCTGGTTGAGGTTGCTAGCGTTTTTAAATAGTAATTCAAAGGAAGCTGTATCAGATTTCCAGTCAGGTAACCATGCCGATTTACTAGGAATTTTGAGGTGTTTTTGAGTGGTGGTAAAGTCTATAAAACCCACTGGTAAGACTTCAATGTTGCCTTCAGCATTGGTTGGATAACCATTATTGCTAACAGCTTCAATAGTAAAAGGATAATTTTGGCTGGGTGCTTGCACTACAGAAGGAGGTTGACATTGAAATGTGGCTTCTGCTAATCCCCCTGGATCTAAAGATAATCGGCGTTCTGCACTACCTGCTAGCCAAGATGGATCAACGCCTGTAAAACGTAGCCCCACATCAGTTGGTTGTTGCCCCAAGTTCCGCACCCGCACTGGTATATCTACTGAATTGCGGGGATAAACTTGAAACTCGCGTACAGGCAATTCGACACTTAAGTGTGTTGGTCTGTTATCTCGTTCGATTTTCAGACGCAGCACAAGTCTGCACTGTTGTGCTAATTGCGGCGAAAAAATATTAACCATCAGGTTGACAGTACCGACAAATCCTGGAATGGGTGTATTGAATATGAAGACTTGAAATATAGTACTGCTTCCTGGTGGTTTAGCTGCTGCCACCTCTGGTTCGAGTCGATACCATCGGTATCCAGTGTTTCGGGTTTCTCCGGCGGCGGTAATTTCTACCTGAAAATTGGCAAAGCGATCGCTGTCATTATTGACAGTTACCTCAAATGATACAGGAGTATCACCTGGACGAAAAGTTAGGTTCTGAGTAGAAAGGCTGGCATTAATAACACTTTTTTCCATGCTATTATTTATACTATTTTATTATTTTCCATGACTAATACTATTAAAAAATTAATATCTGCGAAAAAGTGACAATCGTTTTTTGGGTTTGATTATTCAAATGTATATATTCAAATTGTGTAATAAATTTCTCAATTGATAAAAGTCATTTTCATGAAATCTATATATTATATTCACATAGAAATTCATCAATGGGATATCTGTCACAATTCCCAACAAAGCTTGATAACCCAAGTTTATGGACGAAAAATTGAGTTTTTCTGATAAAACCACCACAAAACCTAATTTTTAGTACACGTACCAGAGTTCTTTGTTCACCAACCGTTGGCTTGACAAGTATACATAAAAAGTAAGCCAGTAATTATATTTATCAATAAGGGACACTTTACTCTATCTTTCCCTGTACCCAAGCACTGAAGGATTGCACCAGATCAATTTCATCCATAGTTTTACTTTGCTGGATAAATTTATTCATATCACTAACAGAAATTAAAGGAAAAGCTATGCTAAACTTAATCTCAATATATTCACTTTCTATTAGTTGATAAAATTTTAAAACTTCACCATCATATCTCCATAATTCTGCTACACCTAAAGCCGCATAAATATTAAGCTTATTAACAGAGCTGCTAGTAATATCAATTTCAACTGCTAAATCCGGTGCTGGGTCTGTTTTTAAATCTAATTCTTGCTTACCTCTAATTGCTGGCTCATTTTGAATATAATAGCAAGTATCGGGTTCTATTCCCTTTGTTATTGTTTTACGTTTTAATGTTGTAGAACCAGCACTTCTAATTTTAGTTTTTAATTCCACTGCTAAAGCGAATATCAATCGGTCAAACTGAATTTTAGGATTTTCGTGTTCAAAAAGTGGAGTCATGATTTCTAAAACACCACAGTCATAAGCAAATCTTGAGCCTCTGTCCTCACCTGTATCTCTCAGCAAGGCTTCAAAGGTTTCCCAGCTAATGTTCTGTAGCACTGTTCTTTGTTCAGCAGGTGTTGACTTGACAAGCATATTAGAATACTTTTTCTGTCAGGATGTTAGATAAAATCCCGATAATTTTACCTGTGTCATTAATATAATATTCGCTCAAGTCAATTTCAACCATTTGACCAAGAAAATAAGTTTCAAAAACTTTTGTTTATCCTATAAATAATCCAGATAATTAAATTGTGCCAACTATTAGCAAGATATGTTGCTGATATTTGGCACAATTAGTATCTGAAGATTTTGTAACTTTAAGCAAGGAAACCTGCAAAAAAGTCGAGAGTTTCTTTCAGTGCTTTGATGAAAATATCAATTTCCTCGCGGGTGTTGTAGAAAGATAGACTTGCTCGTGCGGTTGCAGCAAGACCTAAGTAACGATGTAATGGTTGTGTGCAGTGGTGTCCAGAACGGATAGCAATGCCTTCTTGATCTAATAATGTAGATAAGTCGTTAGCGTGGACTTCTCCGGCTGTGAACGACGCAAGAGCGGCTCTACCCTCACCTTTTGCATTTGGTTTGGGGCCGTAAATTCTAATTTGGGGAATTTGCTCTAATTGTTGGAACAAATAAGCTGTTAATTCTGCTTCGTAGGCGTGGATTTTATCCATGCCGATACTGCTAAGATAATCGATCGCAGCACCAAGTGCGATCGCTTCTCCAATTGCAGGAGTACCAGCTTCAAATTTATGCGGTAATTCTGCATAAGTAGAATGGTCTAAATACACCTCTGCAATCATCTCACCACCACCAAAAAATGGTGGCATTGATTCTAACAATTCTAACTTGCCATATAGAAATCCTATCCCAGTTGGAGCGCACATTTTATGACCAGATGCTACCAACCAGTCACAATCTATCTGCTGCACATCGACAGGGTAGTGGGGAACACTTTGGCAAGCATCAACTAAAAATTTAGCACCGTAACTGTGAGCGATCGCACCAATTTCTTCCACTGGGTTAATGCAACCCAAAGTATTAGATATATGCACCACCGACACCAACTTGGTTTTGTCGGAAATCAGCTTTTTATACTGTGACAAATCAAAAGTCTCTTCAGGTGTCAGTTCCACGAATTTCAGTACTGCACCCGTTTTTTGTGCTACTAATTGCCAAGGCACAATATTACTGTGGTGTTCCATCACCGACAGAATAATTTCATCCCCAGGCTGCAAATTATTCATTCCCCAACTGTAAGCTACTAGGTTAATCGCCTCACTTGCGTTGCGGGTGTAGACGATTTCCTGACGCGATGCGGCATTGATGAATTTGGCAATTTTATCTCTAGCACCTTCATAAGCATCAGTAGCTTTAGCACTCAGGGAATGGGCACCTCGATGCACGTTAGCATTATAGTGTTCGTAATAATCCCGCAGCGTATTTAATACGAATAAAGGCTTTTGCGATGTTGCCGCATTATCGAGATAAACCAAAGGTTTCCCGTTGACTTCCTGATGCAATATCGGGAAGTCAGCGCGAACTTTATCAGCAAGGGTTTTGGTAGAGGTGAAAGTCATTGGTAGATTAGTTATTACTCATTAGTCAGGGACTTGAGATTATTCACTGTGTTTAAAAGGATTTCTCGCAGAGAAGGAACTGATATTTTGTTGATAACTTCAGCAGCGAAGGCGTTAATTAACAACTTCCGAGCATCGTTTTCATCAATTCCCCGACTTTGCAGATAGAATATTTCGTCATCTTCTAATTGGCTAACAGTAGCACCATGAGCGCATTTGACATTATCCGCCGTAATTTCCAATTGGGGTTTGGTATCAACTCTGGCTTTAGACGATAGCAGCAAATTGCGATTCAACTGGGATGCATTTGTTAACTGCGCTAGTTTGGGTACAAAAACTTTACCATTGAACACCGCATGAGCGCGATCGCCTACAATACATTTATGCAATTGGTCACTTGTACCGTGGGGATAGTTGAGTGCGATCGCACTGTGAGTATCAGACAATTGCTTACCAGAGATTATCGTCAAACCATTGAGAGTAGTTTGTGTTTGCTCACCAGTTTGCAAAATCTCCAAATTGTGCCGTGACAACTTCGCGCCTAAAGTTATGGCATGACAAGTATATCGACTATCACGAGCCTGTGCGATCGCAGTTTTCCCAATATGAAAAGCCTCTGCACCTTCCCACTCAACCCTAGTGTGACTCACCTCAGCATTGTCACCCACCCAAATTTCCGTAACCGCATTAGTTAAATAAACTCCGTTCTCCGCGCTCTCTGCGCCTCTGCGGTTCGTATACTCCTCAACCAACGTCACCTGCGAACCACTTTCCGCCACCACCAAACAACGCGGCTGCGAAATCATCGCCGTCTCACCCACAACCGAAATAAACACAAGATGAATTGGCGTTTCAACTACCACATTCTTCTTCACCCACACCACAGCTGCATCAGTTATCCCAGCCGTATTGAGAGCGGTAAAAACCTCTTGCGCTCCCTCAGCTTGAGCCAAATACTGCTGTACATCCTCCTGCTCAACCGCAGACAAACCAGCCAAATTACTCACTACAATTCCAGATGGTAAATCTGAAACTGCGGATAACTCCGGCGCATAAACGCCATTAACAAATACCAAACGACTATTAGCCGCCTCTGGCAAAATATCAAATTCTAGAGACGCATAATTTACCGTCTCTATATTAAATTGCACCTTTCGTAGAGACGACAAATCAGTAAATCGCCATTCTTCCTCGCGGGTGGTGGGAATAGTCGAGTGACGTACCCAATTAGCAGCGCTTTGGCGTAATTCCTGTAACCACCCCTCTGTTTTAGTTGCCGTTAATTGATTTAACAACCCAGTTAGATAATCATCTCTATCTAACAAAGTCGATGTCAAACTAACTGCATTTGAATTAGGTATTGGACTAGGAGATATTTGAATACTCATTACACACCCACCTCAGCAGCTGCAAATTCTTCTAGCACCCAGTCATAACCGCGAGACTCTAATTCTAGTGCCAGTTCCTTACCGCCACTAGTAATAATTCGCCCCTGTGCCATCACATGCACAAAATCAGGCACAATATAATCGAGTAACCGTTGGTAGTGGGTAATCAAAATTGTAGAATTTTCTGGACTTGCCAGTTGATTTACCCCATTCGCCACAATTCTCAGCGCGTCAATATCCAAACCCGAATCAGTTTCATCCAAAATTCCTAACTTTGGTTCTAGCAGAGCCATTTGCAGAATTTCATTCCGCTTCTTCTCGCCACCAGAAAACCCTTCATTCAAACTCCGACTGAGAAAACTGGGATTCATCTTCACCACATCCAGCTTTTCCTCAATCAAATCGTCAAAATCAAAAGCGTCTATTTCTTCTAAACCTTGCGCCTTACGGCGAGAATTATACGCCACCCGCAAGAAATCCAAATTGCTCACACCCGGAATTTCTAACGGATACTGAAACGCCAAAAATACACCACTTCTGGCTCGTTCCTCCGGTTCCAATTCCAGCAGATTTTGCCCCTGAAAAATCACCTCACCACCAGTCACCTCATACGCCGGATGTCCAGCCAACACCTTAGAAAAAGTACTCTTACCAGAACCATTCGGCCCCATGATCGCATGAATTTCACCCGATCGCACCTCCAGATTCACACCTTTCAAAATCGGTGTCCCATCAACATTAGCCGTCAGATTCCGTACCGACAGCACAACTTCACTATTTTCAATAATCATCTTCTCTCCCTTCTCTGCGCTCTCTGCGCCTCTGCGGTTCGTTACTCTTCCAAAAGATAAACACAGAACACCGATGTCCCTGTGTTTATCCTTGTTTCCATTTATCCAACACTGCCTTCCAACTTCAAACTCAACAACTTATCAGCTTCCACAGCAAACTCCATCGGTAGCTGATTGAAAACATCCTTACAGAAGCCGCTAATCATCATCGAAATAGCATCTTCTGAAGAAATACCCCGTTGAGCAAAGTAAAATAACTGATCTTCCCCAATCTTAGAAGTAGAAGCTTCATGCTCCACCTTCGCACCGTTATTTTGCACCTGAATATAAGGGAAAGTGTTGGCATGGGCATTATCCCCAATCAGCATTGAGTCACACTGAGAATAATTTCTCGCCCCTTTAGCCGTCGGGTTAACTTTCACCAAACCCCGATAGCTATTACTAGAATTACCTGCGGAGATTCCTTTAGAAATAATTGTACTGCGGGTGTTCTTCCCAACGTGAATCATCTTACTACCCGTATCAGCTTGCTGCTGATGATTTGTCAGCGCCACCGAGTAAAACTCACCCACAGAGTTATCACCCACCAACACACAGCTAGGATATTTCCAAGTAATTGCCGAACCTGTTTCTACTTGAGTCCAGGAAATCTTAGAATTTACGCCCTGACACAAACCGCGCTTGGTGACAAAGTTGTAAATACCGCCCTTACCATTAGCATCGCCAGCGTACCAATTTTGCACAGTGGAGTATTTGATTTCGGCGTTGTCGAGGGCAACGAGTTCCACAACTGCGGCGTGCAATTGGTTGCTGTCATACATCGGTGCGGTGCAACCTTCGAGGTAAGAAACATAACTACCTTCTTCGGCGACAATCAAAGTCCGCTCAAATTGTCCCGTATCACCAGAGTTGATGCGGAAGTAGGTAGACAGTTCCATTGGGCATTTCACGCCTTTAGGAATGTATACAAAAGAACCATCGCTAAATACGGCGGCGTTCAAGGCGGCAAAATAATTGTCAGCTATAGGAACAACACTACCCAGATATTTTTTTATCAGTTCTGGGTGTTCTTGCAACGCTTCCGAAAACGAGCAGAAAATAACACCATCTTCCGCTAGCTTTTCTTTAAATGTAGTAGCGACAGAGACGCTATCGAAAATCGCATCGACAGCAACGTTTGCCAGTCGCTTCTGTTCAGATAGGGAAATGCCTAATTTCTCAAAGGTTTCTAAAAGGGTTGGATCAACTTCGTCCAAGCTGTTCAGCTTTTTTTTCTTCTGTTTTGGCGCTGAATAGTAAATGATATCCTGATAATTTATTGGCGGATACTTGACATTGGGCCAAGTTGGTTCCGTCATTTTTTGCCACTGGCGATAAGCTCTGAGGCGAAAGTCCAGCATGAACTGTGGCTCGTTCTTCTTAGAAGATATCAAGCGGATAACGTCCTCGTCTAGTCCACGCTCAATTGTGTCGGCTTCAATATCTGTAATAAAGCCGTACTTGTAGGGTTGGTTGACTAAGGTTTTGACAGTGGCACTCATCAGTAATAATCTCTCGTGTTCGGAACTCTTTTAGGATGGGAGGCGGATTGCGGCTAACCGATTCCCATCTCCCGTTACGGAATGGTTACACGGCTGCTAGAATATGGGTGGAGACTAAAACAACAGCTTTGTTGTTTAACGTATCTTCATTTTACGCTAAATTAACAACAACAATGTTGTCAAAGTCAAATTTTCCAAAAAATTTTTGTGATGTTCGCTGAACGTCTCGCACCACATGAAGATGGCGACTACCCACCAGTCCTCAACCAAGCAAGATATCCTTGAGTATCTGCACAAACACGAAAAAGCAACGGCTTTGGAGCTAGCTGAAGTTTTAGACGTTACCCCTCAAGCGATTCGTCGCCATCTCAAAGATTTGGAGACGGAGGAGCTAGTTTTGTATTCAACATCAGTGCAGGCGGCGGGGATGGGGCGACCGCAGCATCTTTATGAATTGAGTCGTCAAGGACGCGATCGCTTGCATCGAACAATGAGCGATCGCTTTGGTGATGCAAGCGGAAATTTTGCGGTTTCGTTGCTAGACACCTTAGCCGAAACGGTAGGACACGACCAATTTAAATCGATTTTAGAGAAACAGTGGCAGCGTAAAGCTAAAGAATACCGCGATCGCGTCGGTAGCGGTTCACTGCGAGAACGTGTAGCCAACTTAGTAGAGTTGAGAAAAGCGGAAGGCTTCATGGCTGAGTATCACGCTGTTGATGTAAATGACTCCTTTGAGTGCGATCGCTTCATCTTAATGGAGCATAACTGCGCCATTTCTAACGTTGCCGAGTCTTTTCCTAGTATCTGTGGTCACGAACTAGAAATGTTTGCAGCCGTATTGCCAGATTGTACCGTAGAGCGCACCCACTGGATTATTGATGGCGAACATCGTTGTGGCTATTTAGTACAAGTTCGTCATTAATCATTAGTTATTTGTCATTTGTCCTTTTTTAATAACTAATGCCCTATGCCCAATACCTAACTAACTTTGAGATAGCATTTCATTTATGGATGTACCACCACAGCAACCATCAGCACAATTTTTAACTCTGGAAGAGTCAGCCAAAGTAGACGCAGCGTTGTTATCTTCTCCAGAAAAGTTTTTAACAAGATTGACAATTTCATCACTTAAGCTGTTGAAACATATCGCCCAAGAATATGGTGTTGTTATTGAAGATTTGACAGCACAGCAAATAATAGCCTGGTTTGAAAAAGATGGTAAAATCCGCCGTGAAGAGGGCATTGAAAGTTCATATCTTAAATGGTGATCTGTAGTCGTATTTGCATTTCATTGGCTTTGAAAAAAATATCCCGCTTCTAAAAAACATTATTGTTGCTTAGAAGCGGGATATTAACAGATAGGATATGTTGGAAATTGTCCTAAACCCCAATACTAAAGTGAGAATCTTTTAAATGCTAGGCGATGAGTCTATTTATTTTTGTGACTTTGCCGCCCAGCCTCAGCATGTTGTTCTGGTGTGCCTCCTTGAGTACCTTTTTCTTCACTATCAGCATCATCACTATCTTGATTACGACTGCCACTGTGAGATTTCTTGCCACCCTCACGGCCAATTTCAGCCATGTGTTCTCTATCCTGACTCACAGCTTCACCACCTTTGTGCCCAGCCTCACGAGCTTCTTCAGATGTAAACTCATGGGCAGTACCCTTCTCATGGGCAGCTTGTCCGCCCTTACTTGCTATTTCCCGTTGCTTGTCATCATCCATTGAAGCAAAACCACGTTTGCTTGTGTCTGCCATGATATTACTCCTTGTAATTAACTAAAACTCTTGCTTTTTTAGCAATACAAAACCCTATATAGGTTTTGTATTAATACATTGACTTTTTTAATTTAGCTACTCAAATATTATAGATTCATGCTCCTTTAGTAAGAAACATCCTATACTGGTATTCAACTTCGGATATACAACTAAAGTTGCTATTTACTTATAAAGTTAGTATGTAAAAAATAGTGAAATAATGAATTCCTTTTTGAGAAAAAACATCTGGTTAAAACAGAATCAATTGAATGCTACAAATGGCAGTCTTAAATAATAAACAAAAAGCACCTTAAAAAAGTGCTTTTAAAGTTGATAACATTTTGTTTATCGAACAACTATTTAAGGATTGTAACTGTTAGCCCTAGGACTACGAGCTCCAGTTACGGCTCCAATCATTGAGGCTATTAAACCCAACAAAGAACCAAACACAAACCACCATAGTCCCGAACGCAAATTAGCAGCCGCATCACGAGCTTGTTGGGCACTTATATTTGCTCGTGGTACATTAACACCACCTTGCTGTTGTACCTGGTTTATAACTTCCCCAGCGTTAGAAGCAGCAACACCAAAAGCCCCAGATACTCCACTTGCTAGCAACCATGAGCTAACTGCCAAAGTCGTTGCCCAAAGAATTGCACCATTAAGAAGAGCGGTATTACGGTTCATTGGTCCACAAGCACGGGCTGTAACCCAACCACCAGTAAATAAGGATATTAGCAAAGCGATAGTTGACCAAAGTCCCGCATTACCCGCAGCGTTAGGAGCAATCGATCTGGGCGCACCTGAACCTTCAACTGTGCCTGCTGCAACCGCACCAATTATAGCGCTTAAAATTAGTTGAGTAGCTAAAGATACAAGTAAACCCGAAATAATCGGTCCCCAGCGAACAAGGTCATGATACTCGGCTACTCGCCCTGCTACCACAGGGTCAGTAGAAATAACTTCATTACCTGTCCGATTTACGTATGACATAGCTTCTGTTCTCCAGTACTGTTTCCGCAAACTTTATCTGAGGTATATTCATCTTTATGCTTAAAATTAAATAGCTAAATCATATAATTTTATATCTATCAATAGAAATAGTTATTTAATCTATCTTTAGTAATAAAATTCCAATTTATTTAACAATATTTAATCCAATAATTAAGTGTTTATTTTTTAATAGTTTTCTAAATATGTTTCAGGAAAATACTTAAATTAAAATACACTTATCTCCTGACATAATAAAATAATCTATCTGACTGGACTTTAACTTAGTAAAAAAGCTTGTAATACTTGTTAAAATTCTAACAAAATAATTTAGATAGCCAATAAAAACTAACGCATTTTTACAGCAGTGCCTGTGGCAGTAATCAGCAAAAGAACTCCTGATTGGTCAAGATTAATTGTGCCAGTATCAATTTCAATCCCGATTACAGCATTTGCTCCTAAACGTTGTGCCCGTTGTTCTAATTCTTCTAATGCCTTGCGTTGACCCTGCTCAAATAGACGCTCATAGCTAGCAGTGCGTCCACCGATAATATCGCGAATACCAGCCAAAAAATCCCGTAAGAAATTACTGCCGTAGACTACTTCGGCTGTCACAATACCTAAATATGACTCAATCACGGCTCCTTGAATTACATCAGTAGTAGTTATAATCACAAATTAACCTCCTAAATAATATACATATTGATTATTCAAATGTTTATCCAAATGCGTGAAAGTTGTAACTTTGATTACAAAATATAGATTGAATAAACATCCTTTCGCACAACTTGAGATTGCGCTTTCAGCTTTAGTATTGTCCTCACCAAAAACTAGGACTTAAAGGAACATTTGACTGATTAAATTTATCTTACCGTGTAATGACCATAAAAAGATGTTAATGCCGGGATGATGACTTCTAAAAAGGTAGTATAAAAGACTAAAAATTATATATAGTCAGCAAATTATTAAATTAAATAATAAACATCAATGAATACCAAACCCTGTAAGCTTGACCTATCAAGATATAGGATTAAGTTAAGTGCCTATTAATATTTTTCGATAAATGCGTATAAATACCGAATAAAAAAGGTGTCGTTTTGCTGTTCTACTGTTTTATATAGAATAACTTTATTTGATCCTTGATAGCTTATACTCATCCTTCAGTCAAAACTCTCTTATGGAGTGCTGAATGTAAAGGAACAGTGAATGAACTATTAACATCTAAATTCATACGAATAAATACAGTTTTCAAAAATCCATATTTTTGTTTTAATGTACAAGAAAAAAGTCCTCTAAAATTTCAGGAAATTTACTGTGTACAAGCCAACATCATTCGTGTTTAGTGTGGTGTTACTAGGATGTTTTGCCTTCACCATACCTTCAGTAGCTCAAGCTCAGGTATTAGTGGCGCAAGCCAAAAACCCACAATTAAAGCAACTACTAGAAGAAGGACGGAGGTTAGTAGATAGTGGCGATTATGGTGGTGCGATCGCAGTTTATCAGCAAGCAGCTAGTCTAGATCCCAAAAATGCTAAAATCCATTCAGGTATTGGCTACCTATACGCTCAACAAGGAAATTACCAGGCAGCACTAACTTCTTATCGTCGTGCGATCGCCATCAACCCTAACAACAGTGATTTTTATTACGCTGTGGGTTACATCAAAGCCAATTTGGGAGACACCGCTGGGGCAAAAGAAGGCTACCGTCGGGCCATACAGCTAAACCGTAATAACGTTAACGCCTATTTAGGATTAGCTGTGACCCAATCTCGTATGGGAGACTATAATGCTGCTACTTGGGCATACCAACAAGCAATAGATTTGGATAAAAACAACGCCCAGACCTATGAGTTGATGGGTTCGATGTATAAACAGCGACGACAAACCAAACAAGCCAACAGCTTGCTTCAAAAAGCCCGTGACTTGTACAAGCGGCGCAATGACTTACAAGGAGTGGACAGAGTAGAAGCTATGCTGCGGCAGTTAGGAGGATGAGGTTAATCTAACTAGCGTCCCGTTAATTCCACAAAAATATCTTCCAGATTATAGGGACGCACCACCATTCCGATTTTATCGGGCTATTCGTTTAAGTAGACATTTACTGCTTCCAAAAATGGGAAAAACAAATATTCTCAACTACGGACGCTATCATTTTCCACTTCAGACACACCCAATTGCTTCATCACAAACCTTTTCCGTTAACAGAACGGAGCTGTTGTAAAGTTCCCAAAGAAATCAGCCTATCGCCATCCATAATACCGATGCGTCCTGGCTTGGTAAAGCAAAAAGCATCGCACAAAAATTCAACCTCATCAATATAACGGGTCGTCAGTAGCATCGTCTCCTTGTTTATTTAAATACTGAATAATTTCCTAGAGACTTCGCCTGGTTTGGGGGTCTAGTTCTATCGTTGGTTCATCCAAAAACAGAATTTGCGGTTGATGCAATAAGGCTCTCGCAATCTGCAACTGTCGTTTCATACCCCCAAACAGGATTTTTACATTTTTCTGCTAGCTCAACATCCTTCAGCCATTACCTCAGTACTAATACAGATTTTCTCTGAGGTTGTTCCCAAACAAGGGGCAAAATTCCCAAGTTTCACCAAGCTTGGTTTTGTGCAGTTTAATAAATAATTGGTATTCAGTCGTCATACACCATAGTCCTACTCGGTCATTTATGAACTAATACAGTTCAGATAAGACCAAAACACTTGTAGAGACGGCTATTTATCGCGTCTCAAAAACCCACGATTTTATACAAGTAGCGCTTTGAACCGTATTGATTTATGAACAACAAAATTCCCGACTTCTTAAAGAAATCGGGAATCTGAGGCTTGAATTTTCACAAATCAAATAGGATTTTTATAGCGATTTTGATAGTAAGCCAAAATTTGCTTAACTTGTTGCCGATTTTGTGAACCAGAATTCGCTGTCCAAGAAATGGACAAACCACCAATTTGACTTTGATTGTAATCAAACTGTTGGGATGATTGGGGAATTAAATCCACTTCTACCCCTTCAACTTGACGTAAATGAGCAGCTATCTCTCTATAGACAGCTAAAGGACAACCAGCGAATTCAATTTTTTCCTTAGTCTCCATCTCTATGAAGCTCCAACATTAAGAGGATTTGAGGAGGGCGTTGCCACTGAAATAGGATTGCCATTAGCAGATGTAGCTGATGGTGTTGAGTTGACAGGCCCTTCCCCTACCATTTTGGCAACTTCGATACCAAATTGTTCGAGAATTACAATCGGGTTAGAGCCTCCATTCATTTCAATCCGTTTAATCAGTACGCCATTTGCTAATCGCTGTCCCGCTTGCACATAGCGACTCGTCGGCTCATCTGGTACTTTGATAATTGCCTGCGGTTCCTTACTAATTAGAACTACACCAGTCACAATAACTGCCCTTGCTAACTCAGGTTGTGCTGCTGGTGGCAATACAGATACTAAAGTCGGGTTGGGGACAACTTGAGGCAAAACCTTAGGTAAGACTGAAGTCAAAGTAGAATTAACTTTTTTTGGTACAGAAGCAATATTTTTCTTCTGATTTAAAGCTATGCGAGGTGTTGAAAGTTTTCGTCCTGCTAGCGATGCAGTCGGTAGCTTAGGCAAGATAGGAACAGGTTTTCCAGTCCCGGATGTTTTAGGCATTCCCGAAACCGTCTGTCCAAAAATTTGGGCAAACGGGTCAGTCCGCTCTTTTGATACTAGAATTAACGGTGCCCGCTCTGTAGGATTAGTGGATTGAATCAAGTTAACAGATGCAGGAGTAACTTGTGAAACCTGTTTGGCAGGTATCACTGGATTCTTAAAGGATTGAGCCGTTAGTGGGGACTTTGCTACTATTTTAGGAATCGGCGCAGGATTGACGGCTTGTTGTGTATCTTCAGAAGCACATCCAGCGATCGCTAAGGTTAAAATAGCTGCAATTGTAATTTTTGAATTTCTGCCCATGAGCTGTTCTCAAAAGCCATTGGAAAATTGAAAAATGGAAATATACATGCCTAAAATTTGTATCAAAGGCAAAGTATGTTACCTTTATAACCTAATTTTTTACATTTCAAGGGTTATTTTTAACACTAACAGCCCAGCATAACTGCGGATTTAGTTTATTTGCAGTTAATCGTCTGCTACACCCATAAGCTGTTTCATCAAATCCAGACCTTTCTTGACTCTACGGGAAACAGTCACGACACTTATCCCGAGATGTTCTGCAACTTGTTTTTGTGTCAAATCTTGTAAAAATACGCATTCCAACACATCACGGGTGCGTTGTTCAAGTTGAACCAATGCTTGTTGCAAGCGAAGTTGGTCTTCTTGTGCCAATTGAAAGCTGCGATAGTGAGGATCGGGAACCAATTCTCCCAAACAAGTAGAACCTTCTTCTCCATCTTGGATTGGCACATCAAGACTCAAGGGAGCGCGATTTATCCACGCTAACTTAATTTCTTGCCATTCGTTTGGAGAAATTTCTAGCGCTGTTGCTAATTCCGTATCTGTGGGTTGGCGATTATGCTTTTCACGCCAAGAACGTGACACTCCTATTGCTTGCTGTTGGAGTGCTAACCACTTCCGAGGAATTCGCACGGTGACACCTTTATCTCGGAGATAGTGTTGAATTTCACCCCGAATATAAGGAAGAGCATAGGAGCTAAAGGCATGTCCCTTGGAAAGCTCAAATTTTTCAATCGCTCTGATTAAACCCAAACATCCAACCTGGAGCAAATCATCGTAGGTTTCATGACATTGATTCGTCCAGTAGTGAGCTTCTTTTCTCACAAGTCCAAAATTGAGTTTTACCAGTTGATTGCGAACATTTTCTGACCGAGATTGCTGATATTCTCGCAACAACTGCCAAATTTCATGTTTTAGTTCATTGGTGACTGTGGTAGGCATAGCACCGTGCTTATTGAGTAAATTAACAATCAATTACTCACTTTTAAATTAAGTTGCGATTGTGCGATATTAAACAGAATATCGCGCTATATGTAATAGCAATTACTATGGGATTAACAACTTTTGTTTTAGGCAAAATCCCAATAGAATTGCTTGACAACCGCGTAAAATTTAAATGGGTGAAGTTGGTATTTAATTTGTTATTTATCTTTGGGATAATCTGTAGCTAATTTTTAGAACTACATAGAAATAAAATATAAAATTAATCACTAAATATCAAACCGAGATTTTACTTAACTTTAATTAATTAATGATGAAGCTAATTTCCAAAAACAAAACAACAATATTCAGAATTTTGTTAGATAGTAAAAGTTTGATTTACAGTAAAATTACGTGTCCATTCAACCTAAATTCAGCTAACAATTAAAAATAACTAATAATATTTGAAAAATAGTATGTATATTTACGCAAGCAAACACAACAAAGTGCGAGATTGATCTTTGTTGTACTGGGGAGATATTGCAGGGCAAAATATCACTAACCCAAGCATATTAGGCTTTAGACTTTCCCTCTTTATCAGAAACCTATGTACTACCCTGAAAAAAGGCAGGGCTGTTTCATTCTTTCAAAGCCTCTTGAAAAGTTGTGGACAAGGGAAGGAATAATTCTTCTCTTGTCTCTTTTCATCTCTGTAAGGCTTTTATAGGAATGAAACAGCCCTGAAAATGTGGGCAAAGAAGTTAACTTTTGCGATCAAACCTGATGTTTTCAGAATTGTAGTTCTGAATGCCAGGTCAGTTATCTAAGCTCTAGAGAATTTAGCTACGAGTCGATTCAACCCGTGCAAAAAATAGACCGCGAATCTTGACTTCTTTTGGTTCGCCAGCACCTAAGTCTGTATCAGATGGCTGTTCGCTCTCGAAAGTACCAGCAATTTCACCACTAGAACTATCTACTTTAGCGATTTGCAGAGAAATCTTACCGTTAAGATTTTCAGCACGCTTGACGTTAGTGCGGGTAAGTTCTTCATCATCCGCTTGGGCAGGGAGAGCCACGGCATTATCGTAGCCACTGACGACACCACGACCTTTGGGATCTAGGAAGGCAGCACCACGGTAGGAAGGAACTTTGAAAGTGCCTTCAAAGTCCGTAGAGGTGTTAATACTGCTCAAACTGGGTTGGGTTTGAGCAACCAAGTTTTTGATGGTGAAGAGGAAAGGTACTCGCTCACCGCCAGGAAGTTGTACGGTGATGGCTTGGAAGTCAAGACCATCAGTTTCCTCAAAGGTCAAGCTATTATCTGAGTTGATTTTTAGGTTGCCTTGCACCTGGTCAATAGTGGAAGTGTATCTAGTCAACAATTTGCCAGCAACAAATTCTGCTTCTTGGCGTTTATTAGCAGGTTCTTCTTTGATGAAAAAGCTAGTTGGTTCTAAGCAAAGTTCTTTGATGGCATAAGACTGGCTAGAATCAATGGGAATGGAGCCACGGCTTGTTTCTGCTAGTTGGGGGCATTTGTTCGCCAAGCCAGTGCCACGAATTTGGTCGTAAGTAAGTACATCTCTACTACTAGTAGCAGGAGCATCACTACAAGCAGTTATTAGTCCCAGGCACAAAGCCAAGAATGCAACAATTAAAGCGCGATACCTCATGGTCAACCTCAATCTCAAAAATTAATATCTAAGTTGTAAAACTGCATCGAAGCTTTGATTTCTGACGAAAAGCCATCTTCGAACTGACACTGCGTTGCTCTGATTACCAGAATTGAAACAAATGTCAGGGCGTATAGGCTGGAAGTCGCCAGTCAAACTTTTCTCTGCTAAACGTAGTTAAACGTGTCGTTCTCTTGAGCTTGGGGAGTAAACCCCAGAATAAGTAGCACACTGTATCCTTATTTGGATGTGTGTAACTAGGGGGCAAAAAACCAGCAGTTTTACTGTTGGTGGCATTTGTTAGAGTTGGGCGGGGGGATGAGTAAGCGCTACACAGAGCAGCATAAGTGCTTGCCTCAAAGAGTGCGAAGAGAGTTGTCTGCTTTGCACTTTGCTTTTGCCAATTGCAAAAGCAGCGTCGCCCAAGTCTTTTTGTATCATGTATGTGACGCTACTACATACAGCCCATTGTTTGATGGGTAAATTAGCCAGATCATACGATTTTTTTTAACTCAAAATCAAAGTACTCTTAATTAACAAAGTCTCGTCCCGATCGCATCTAGCTGATGTGGAGGCTATGCTAAAGGTTACTACGCTCTTTTAGGAGCGATCGCAATTGCTTTTAATAAAGATACAAATCTAGTTATATTCAACCCTTACTTAGGTAAGTGCAGGGAAGAGCAAAGGCGGTGAGTCTAGCAAAAAACCATCTAAAAGCCTACAGTAGCTTTATTTTCTGGGCTCAATCTCTAGAGTAACTACTGGCAAACTAGGGAAAATTAAAAATCTCCGGTAAATTTGAGTTGGCCTCATTTATACGGAAAAGTTGGCATGAACCATAACAAAAATCTGGAATCAGGGGAGTTGTCCTGTAAACTGCAAGCGATCACAACTGTGGTGTATGATGCCGTGCAGGGTTGTGAAGGTGAGACTGTAGCTCTTTTGGCAATGCTTAGGCAATTGGAACAGTTACACAGAGAGATCCGAGATGGGGTTTTTCAAGAGAGTTTGCCTGTTAACCGTCGGCAACTTTACTCACTCCTAAAAGATATTGAGTCTGAGGGAGGCTGGCCTTATATCGAGCGTATGAGACTACAAGCTTTTCTAGCGAATTTGCCACAAGAGGCTACCCCAGAAAATAGCCGTGAAGTTTTAGAGAGCGATCGCTCCTTTGCTGATTAGCTCGAAAATTATTTTCTAGCTCTGAATTAACAACCCTGATCGCCTCATCAACCGCTAAACCAAGAGCGGTTGCTCATTGAGGCTTCAACTTAATTCATAATTAAAAAGAGTTTTTAGTGGGTATGCCATTACAAAGAAAGCGATCGCGCTCCTCAAGATTACGGTTGTGCTTGAGGTAATCACCCACCCAGTCGCAACCACGAACAAGCAGATCGTCAAGGTTTAAATTCCACAGAATTATCGTGTTGTCATCACTAGCTGATGCTAGTGTTTGACCATCTGGGCTAAAACTGACACTTAACACTGGGGCACGATGCCCATTCAAACTTTTAATTAATTTGCCTTCATGACTCCAAAGTTTTACTGTACTATCCCAACTGGCGGCGGCAAGCAATTCACCATTGGGACTGAAAGTTACAGCGTTGACGCTATCGCTATACCCCTTTAATAAGGTTTTTAACAACGTACCATCCCGTCGCCAAAGTTTTACTGTGTTATCCCAACTGGCAGAAGCCAGCAACTCATCAGTGGGACTAAAGCTGACACCTAACACCCAACTGTCATGGGGCGAAAAAGTTTTGAGCAATTTGCCTTCACGGTTCCACAGTTTTACAGTTTGGTCATCACTGGCAGAGGCTAAAATCTGACTATCAGGGCTGAAATTTACGCTATTTACCCAACCCTGATGCCCCATTAAGGTTTTGAGTAACTTACCTTGACGGTTCCAAAGCTTCACGGTTTTATCTTTGCTAGCTGATGCCAAAAACTGACCATCGGGGCTGAAATTCACGCTCATCACACTATCGCTATGTCCGTGAAGAGTCATGATTAAAGTACCGTCAAGCCGCCAAAGTTTCACGGTTTTGTCATAACTTCCTGAAGCCAGCATTTTACCCTTGGGGTCAAAACTGACACTAGGAACTTTACTTGTGTGCCCCATTAAAGTTTTGTAAAGTCGAGTTTTGAACTCGCCATTACTAGTGTATTTCTTCCAGAGTTTTACAGTGCGATCGCTGCTACCAGAAGCCAGCATCTGACCGTTGGGACTCCAAGTAACGCTCAAAACTCGATCTTGATGCCCTTGAAGAGTAGACGGTGTTGGGGCATTTAAACTCCATAGTTTCACGCTTTTGTCGAAACTTCCTGAAGCCAGCAATTTGTTATTCGGACTGAAAGCGATAGTAACAACAGCATCACTGTGTCCTTTGAAGGTTTTGAGTAAAGTACCAGTTATACTCCAGAGGTTTACGGTATTGTCTTCACCTGCGGAAGCTAACTTTTTACTATCGGAACTAAAGCTCAAACTCCATACTGTACTGCTATGCTGCCGTAAATTTTTGTAAAGACGAAAGTCAAAACTGTTTTTAGTGTCGTTATTTTCGCGCCGCCAAAGTTTCACTGTCTTGTCTCGACCTGCTGAAGCTAAAAATTTACCGTCGGGGCTGAAAACAGCTACAGTCACACCCTGCTGATGTCCCTGCAAAGTTGTAACCAGGCTACCATCCCGTCGCCAGATTTTCACTGTCTTGTCATCGCTGGACGAAGCGATTAATTGACCATCGGGACTAAAGTTTACCCAGTTAACCCACCCTCGATGTCCTCTCAGGGTTTTTACTAATGTACCGTCTTTGCGCCAGAGTTTTATGGTTGTATCCTTACTGGCAGTAGCTAACAACTCGCCATCAGGACTGAAATTAACGCTATAAACCCAATCTTTATGTCCTTTCAGGGTTTTATATGGCTTGGGATCAAATTCACCTGTAACCGGGTTTTTACTCCAGATTTGTACTGTTTTGTCGAGGCTGGCGGACGCTAGAGTTTGACCATCTGGGCTGAAGCTTACACAGGTAACAGCATCAGTGTGACCTTTGAGGGTTTGGAGTAAACTACCATCAGGATGCCAAATTTTCACAGTCTGATCTCGGCTACCTGATGCTAAAGTTTGACCATCTGGGCTGAAAGTTACTCCCCAGACAATATCAGTGTGCCCTTCTAAGCGGTTGACTTCTGTCACCCCATAAACCGCCTGTTGCAGGGCTGTTACCACCCGCATTCGGGTATCTGGTTGCACTCCATCTGCCTGTTTCAGTTCTCTCCAAGCCCGCAAACTTTCTAATAAAGCATCAAACTCTTTATTAGACGCAAATAGAGCTTCGCTAGCAGCTGTGATTCCACTAATCCTCAAGTTGGTTTCACTGCGTTCAGCTCGTAGAGTCTGGTGAATTGCTGCTGTTTTTTGCAAGTTGGCTTGCCACCATAATGTTGCTATTGTTCCACCCATGATTGCCAGCACTACACCTACAAACCGTGCTTCTCGCAGTCGCCGTTGCAACACCAAATTGAGTTGCTTTTGACTCAGTTGTTGGGCTACTTCTGCTCTAATTTTTTCGAGTTTGATTTTTTCAAACTCGGCGAGCATACCATAGTTGTTTTTTTGGCGAATTGGTTCAACTAAATAATCATGAACTAGCTGGTAGCGATCGCCTAATTCTTCTCTGACTCGCAACACCAAACCTGAACCCACCAATATTTCTAAAATCAGTTCCCCAATTGTGTTAAAGCTTGATATTGTTTCTATATCATGGTTATTAATTAATGCAGCCGCTAAATCAGCTTTAGTTTTTAAAGGTCGCGTCCCTTTTTCATCAGTAAACTCAAATAATAATTTCCAACTTAACTCTTCATTCTCTGGGCCGCAGTCTTTGATCACTTCCCCTAGCCAGCGTTCAACCAATTTTGCCGAGCCGCCGCAAAGCTTGTATTGTCCAAGGGTAGTAATATTTTCTATTTGTAGTTGAGCGCCAACTATTTGTAATTCAATTGGATGTACTTCATCTAGTTCTCCTGTCAAATCCTGAACTAATCGGTTAATTAATTCATCACTCAGTTCATAATGAGAACGTTGAGTAAGACTGTGAATTATAGCGTTAGCATCCTGACTAGAGAATTTTCCTAGATAGTAGCGAATGTCCTTATCGAGAATATTTTTATTAATTACACCTAAATCATATAGTCCAATACTATTTTTTTGGCTCAATCGTTCAAATTCTAATAAATGATGCAAGTAATCTTCTCTTAACGAAAGAATGATTTTTACAAATGAAATATTTAAACATTCACTAAAGAATTGATAAAATTCAATTCTTTGTGTAGAAGGATTACTAATAAAAAACAATTCTTCAAACTGGTCTAATATGATAATTATTGTATAGTTGCGCTCGGTTGCTAAACGAATTTTTTCTAACAGTATATTGAATGTAGAGTCAGGATTAACTGATATTCCTGTGTATGCCAGTGCTTGGTTGAGACTGCTTATTAAGACTGTGAGCCAATCAGTATAAACAGACAAAACAATAGGTATAGGAATGCGCTCTCCGATAACTTTTCCTGTCAGAGCTGGGACTAAACCAGCTTTGAGAATTGAACTTTTACCTACGCCTGATGGCCCATAAATTACTGTAAGTTTATAGTCAGCACGACTAATTCTTTCAATCAAACGATTGACATCTTGCTGTCGTCCTGAAGCTGATATTTCTTGGGCAACTCCTTCAGGAATAAACGGTATTTTTTGAGGTTCCAATGCTGGGTTAATTCTAGATCGTTGCGGCTGTAACTGACTTGCGCCAATGAAGGCGCGAAACCCATACTGATGTTCTATCTGAATTTTTTCTTGCTTGAGTTTAAAGGCTTCTGTATAGTTATGACGCTCAAAAAAGTAAAGCGATCGCAGTTCCTCTAAAATCTCTAAATATAGTGATGGCTGATGTTGTAGCTCACAAACTACCCTCGCCCATTCTAGGTTATTTATCGCTTCTTCTGATTCACCTAGATGTCGCTGTGTACGTGCAAGCAACAGAAGATACCAACTTTCTTGTCGTCGTGTTCGCAAAGCATCTCGCAGAGAAACTTCTGTTGCTTCTTCGGAAATAGAAAGTGCTGCATTCGCAAATTCATGAGCTAGTACCCAATTCGACTCTGAAATTGCTACATTTGCCAAAAAACCATAATTTTGAGCAATTTGTGCAGGAGTTCCATAGGTTTTATTTAGAAGTAATGACTTTTGAGCTAATTTTTTTAAGTCGTCCCAAGCTTGTAAACGTTGCAGCATTTCACAAGCAGGCAAAATAAATTTAGCAACTAAGTCTTCTCTTTGTACCTCCTCCAATACGTCCAGGCATTGTTTAAACCACAAGAGAGCATGTTCACAATACCTACTATTACTATTATTGTGTAGGTCTGCCATGCGGTGATAACACAGCCCTAAGTGGAATAGTACTATTGCTTGCTTGAGTAAAGACGAAGGAGTAGGGTGAGGACATGAGAGAGGTAAAGAAGAATTACTCTCCAACTCAGCGACTCTCTTCGTTTCCTGCTGCCATAATGCTAGACTTCTTTGATAATTGCCTAAAGCACCATTAATTTGATCGTTGGCATATTTATCTCGTCCTAACACAAATTCTAAACTAGCTTCTAATCCTGGTGTTAATTGAACACCATATAGACGCAGCAAATCATTACGGGCTGATTCTATTTCGTGGCGGTGTTGAGACTTAGGATCTAAATCTAGGGAGGCATTAGATAAAAATGTTTCAGCACCTGCTTCTAAAACTTTGGCAAATAGAGATTCTGCTTCTTGATGAATCAAAGCAATTAAATCTGCTTTTGCCATTTCAAATTTAATCGTAGTTGCAGCCCAACTTTTAAAATCAGGTGCTAATCTGGACAACAATGATGCAACTTCATCTTGTAGCCACAACACTACTGGAAATGGAAAAGTTGCGGCATATATATCTCGCGCTTGGTTAATGCCTGTAAGTAAGTTTTCTAGGTCGATTGCTGACTCAATACCAAAAACCATAACAGCAGCTGGCAAAGAGTCTGTGAGGACAGCAGGATTATCTAAGGATAGCTCTGTGACTATTGTGTTGTGTAAGGAAGTTGTTGACAAATTGAGGACGATTTCTCTGATATAAGTATCTTTGGTGATGGAGCGAATATTTTCTAACATTTGCTCACGTAATTGCCCATAGTTACACCGAACTAAAATTAGGGCAAATTGACCTTCAGAAAGTGCGATTGCTCTAATCAGTCTTTGCAATGTATGCTGATTTTCTTTTGTGGAGACGTGTAGCTGCTTGTCAGTAGTCATTTGTTATTGGGCATTGGGCATGGGGCATGGGGCATTGGGCATTAGGCATTAGGCATTGGGCATTAGTTATTAGTCCAATGGCCAAGGACAAAGGACTAATGACTATTAACTTACCCAGCACTATTACTTGTTTTGTTGCCAAGCTAAAACTTTTTCTGTTTCTGCTAGGGCTGGACTGATGCCAAACCAGCGCCCCAGAGGGTCACGATATTCGAACAAATACATACTTCGTAATAAGCTTTGATAGTCAGACTCACCTTTAACTCTCTGTTGTTGCACTACTTCAAACAATAATTCCCACTGGGATTCATCAATAGCTAATAGCAGATCGTCTCGGTAGTCTTTAATCACAGCTTCTAAGCATTCTCTAGAAAAAGGTGGATCTTGTCGTTGCAGGCAGCTATAAAGTAAACCCAATAAGTTACGAATGTGGCCACCGCTAACGCGACATATCCGATCCAAGGTTTGGGAATGATCGAATAATTCTGTAATTAATAAAAGCCTTTCATTCAAAGAAACTTCTGGAAAAGCTCTTGCTAAGACTAACTGGCGTACTAGTGACATCCCTGGTTCGTAATCACTGCCATCTCTTTGCCGCACTAATACCATCGGCAGTACTTTTGGTGCAATACCTCCCCCCAGGCGATTTTTTAGTGTTTCATACTCATTGGAGAAAATTAGTGTTAGGGGAATTGTGTAAACTAGATGGCATTTGAGTCGGCGTAGCTGTTCGCCTCGGTCGATAAAGAGATATTCTGGTTGCGATCGCCCCGATGCTAAGGGACGCATATCGACTCGATCCAAATTATCTACGATCACTACCAGTCCTTTTTGACCCCGCAGCTTTAACTGTTCAATAGCCCTTTCTAAAATTTCTTCGTTAATCGCTTGCAAAATACTATTGGTACGTGGTTCCAAATATTGCCTCAGTTGATTCCGCATCTGAGTGCTATCTTTGGTTTTGGCGGTAATTTTGGCAATACCCAAGGATAATTCTGCTTGTCCAGAAAGCTCTATGGGGCTTTGTAGAAAATCGCCTACTTCTTTAAACAAATTGGTAAAGTAACCACCTTTGAGTTTGATGTTAATGCCTTCTAAACTGGCACTGACTTGACGGGCTACACTCAGCAAAATATCGCTGATATCAATATCCGCCATGTCTAAGTCTTGACTGGACTCAAAATAAACCACATGAAATCCTGCCAGTTCTAGTTCTGTTTTGAGGCGCTGCAATTCCGTTGATTTACCGCAGCCAATGTGACCCGTAAATAACTGACAGGTTGGCTCATCAGGAGAAATCCGAACTATAGTCCGTTGCAATTCTTCGACAATCTTACAACCACGGACATCAGCAAAATCTATGTAATACTGGCGATCTAACACGTTGCTTATATTAAGCGTGTAGCTTGGGTTACATGCTTTATAAAAACGTGACAAATTGAATGTCGTTTTCATGTATGTATAGGTGTATGTAGACGCGTGTGTAGATGCAGTTAACTCGTATTTTTTATACAAACAATCTCTAACTTTGATGTAGGCACACACTTAATTTGCAAGTTGGTAGTGTCTTGCAAAAGACAGCACTTATTACAGGATCACTGTCAGTATCTGTCAGTAGTATGATAGAGATTTAATTGACCCTAATAACCTTAAACATATCTGTCCTTTTTACACCTACTATTGAGGTTTTGACAATCTCATAGCTTTTCTTTGACCTGACACAAACCTTGATGACGGAGTTAATCAGTAAAAAAAGCTACTCGATTATATTATTCCCTGTTTGTATAGTTGATGAGACATGACTAGTATGAATTATAGCAATCTATACAGAGATAAAGGAAGACTTATTTATCACTTCACATTCTATTTGTCAATAAAACAAAATCAGAAATATTTAAATTAAGATTTTGTAATCTTTAAAGAAAAAATGTTTTATGTCCCTTGTCAAAAAGACAACAGTGAGTTAAGAATGGACACCGGAAACTTTAATAGGAAGCATGACTAGAGACTACGTTCGTTGTGTACTTACTGTAAAGTGTTACTAAAAATAAAAAAAGTCTTGAGGAGAGCGGCTAACAGATGCCGACAGTGTTTACTGAAATTAATAATGATACAAGCGCGTCAAGGAATTTGGATTGTAACCAGAAAGGGGTTTGAATGGCTGGCATAATATCAGTTTCCCGCACGGATCTTGCCCAGCGTCGTAAAAAATTACGTCGGCGACGGCAGATGAGAATTATTCAAGCTATTTGGCGAACCTTTGCCATTACCGGTTTGGCGGGTGGATTGCTGTGGGTAGCAGTTCAACCAGTATGGGTGTTAAAAACTCCCAAACAAGTAGTGATGAAATCAGGCAATCAATTACTCTCAGATGAGACAACTCAATCCCTATTAGTGCTATCTTACCCCCAATCTTTGTGGCGGATTGAACCAGCAGCGATCGCAAACTCTTTGAAAAAACAACCAACTATTGCCCAAGCGATCGTCAGACGTCGCCTGTTTCCTCCCGGATTAAACATCGAAATCCAAGAACGAGTCCCTGTCGCAATGACTCAAACAGCAAGTGGGGCAAATCAGGGTACTGGCAATAAAAAAGTCACAATCGGCTTACTAGATGCAAGTGGGGCCTGGATACCTTTAGAAAAATACACATCACTGAATCCCACTAGGAAATTACCCAATCTCAAAGTAATTGGATCGCCCAAACAATACTGTCTCAACTGGGCTCAAATTCATCAAGCTATCAGCCAAAGTACTGTGAAAGTAGTGGAAATTGATTGCCAAAATCCAGCGAATTTAATTTTGAAAACAGAACTAGGAAATGTGCATCTTGGCGTTCCAGGTACTCTGTTGTCTGAACAAATTAAGGTACTCGCCCAAATGCGTCATTTATCAGCGAAACTCGATTCTGGTCAAATAGAGTATATTGATCTGAAAAATCCCGATTTTCCCTTAGTACAAATGAACCAAAAAGACCAAAAATTAACTCCCAAAAACCCTAAAAATATCTAGCGTGTTTAATGTATTGATAGCTCTTAGTAAATTAAGAAGCTTTATGCTGATAAATATATTTATTATTTTCAGTTTTCCAGCAACTGCGCGAAAATCGGCATTAACTTCTAATTAAAATGAGAAGATCAATCATGAAATCTCTCTTGTGAGTAAAACACTCTCAAATTGTTACCCTAACATTAGGGTGCAAGATGTCTGACAATATAACTTTGGTCTGTTGAGGATACTTCCAAAGACAGTTTACTGAAGTTCAAATCTGTAACTTAAAGTACTACCAAAGGTTGCGTAAAGGCTACTTTTGGGCAATCAGTTTGGACTATTCTGTACCATATTTCTTAATTGGGTTACGAAACCTCCAGGGAAATCTTGATTTGTTGACCACACTAGTGAGGGTTCTCGTAAGATAGACTATTGCTCCAACAAAGTGTCCATTAAGACTCCCCAAACAACAAATTAATCAGGTATAGTCTGACAAGTAAATTCTTGCTTACTTCAACCTTAAGAATAAGTAAGTATCAGGTAAATTTTGTGTCTAAAGTTGCAATTATCCCCAATGGTGAAACCTATTAACAATATTATTGAGGCAGATAAGATGCGCTGTAGTGTGTCTTTAGAAGTTATGTTCTCCGATGAGAAGAATGAAGAGATTAATGTCTGGTTGAAGTTATACAGGTCACTTTTGGATAAATATAGGTATACTTCTCTAGAATTGGCTGTGCGATCGGCTGCATTAAAAGCTGATCTCATAGCAAATTTTCATACCGCCAATTCTGTTAGGCTTGGCAGTAGTGAAAACAATAAAGAACAGTGCCATAGTATTGTGGCAGTGTCAAACTATAGTTGACTCTTAAGTGAATAGCACCTGGAAAAGTCGTTTATCTACCCTCTCACAAATCCAATGACACTTGATAATAACCAAGGACTCACCTATAAAAATTCCCAATCACCGGGACAGCCTGGGTTTTCTCTGGCAGTTAACTCGACCAATCCCTTTAATAACTCTGGGATGAACTTCGGACAAAATCACGATAATAAGAAAATTTTTACGGAAAATAGCCGCATTGGGGAAATTGTTCCTGGTCGGGTTGCCAACATCAAAGTGATTGGTGTCGGTGGCGGCGGTGGCAATGCCGTTAACCGCATGATCGAATCTGATGTCTCTGGTGTAGAGTTTTGGTCAATCAATACTGATGCCCAAGCTTTAACTCTGGCAGGCGCTCCCAGTAGATTGCAAATTGGACAAAAGCTAACGCGGGGCTTAGGAGCAGGTGGTAATCCTGCAATTGGTCAAAAGGCAGCTGAGGAATCACGAGACGAAATTGCTACAGCTTTAGAGGGTGCAGACCTAGTATTTATAACCGCTGGTATGGGCGGTGGTACTGGAACAGGTGCAGCCCCAATCGTGGCAGAAGTAGCCAAAGAAATGGGCGCTCTCACTGTTGGTGTAGTCACACGTCCATTCGTTTTTGAGGGTCGCCGCCGCACCAGCCAAGCGGAACAAGGGATTGAAGGACTAAAAAGTAGAGTAGATACACTGATCATTATTCCCAACAACAAATTGCTGGAAGTGATCCCCGAACAAACACCCGTGCAAGAAGCTTTTCGCTATGCAGATGATGTGCTGCGTCAAGGGGTACAAGGTATTTCTGATATCATAACGATTCCCGGTTTGGTAAATGTTGACTTTGCTGATGTCCGGGCTGTGATGGCAGATGCGGGATCGGCATTGATGGGTATTGGCGTTAGTTCTGGAAAATCTAGAGCCAGAGAAGCTGCGATCGCAGCTATTTCTTCACCGTTACTAGAATGTTCTATTGAAGGTGCTAGAGGAGTTGTCTTTAATATTACAGGTGGTACTGATCTTACTTTACATGAAGTGAATGCAGCCGCAGAAGCAATCTATGAAGTAGTTGATCCTAACGCCAATATTATTTTTGGGGCTGTAATTGATGACAGACTCCAAGGTGAGGTCAGAATTACTGTAATTGCCACCGGGTTTACAGGTGAAGTGCAAGCTGCGGTACAACAAAGCGTAGCTAGCGTTCGAGTAGCACCTAATACCTCCAAGCGACCAACAACACAACAACCCGCAGTTAATCCCCCAACCTCAACTCCAACCTCAACTCCAAGTTCAACTCCAACTCCAACTCCAGAACCAAAAGAAAAACCTGGATTGGATATACCTGACTTCTTGAGAAACCGACAAAGACCACGGAATTAAAAGATTTTGGATTTGAGATTTTAGATTAAATTAGCAGTCTCAGGTTAGGCTGAGTGCTGTATAAAATCTGTTAGTTTCAGGGTTTACCAAAAGCAGGGATAAGCAATCCGTTGCCATCCCTAATTTTGCTAATTGGTAAAGAAATTTGTTAACGCTACTTATAAAATTAACTTGGCAGGGTTCTGCTGGCTCCCATGTCTAGCTTTGCTTTTGGAACCAATAAATCATAAGACCTGGCCAACTAGGAATGCTTAAATGTAGCCCGTCGTACCCGGATTTCTCACGCATAGTGTAGGCAGAGGGAGTGTGGGGAGTGTGGGGAGTGTGGGGGGTAAGACTTCTTCCTCATCCTCCCACACCCCTTGGATTTCTCACAAGTGAGAAATCCAGGCGTAGACATTGTTACATCTACCACCGTGATTATTAAACTTATATTCTTTATAAACAAAGCTGCGTGGGTGAGTTGCCAACGCAAGCACCCGAAGTAATTCTATTTTTTAGTAGTAGATAAGACTTTGACTTAACTCTAGTTCAGTGGCTTCAAATCAGCAGGGGATTTGACCCCTGCTGATTTACTCTTCCTGCCTCCTTCAATTCAATGACTGTTCAATCCATTGAATAACTTGATAACCAAGGTTAGTACCATCTAGACGATCAATTTCACGAATTCCCGTAGGACTGGTGACGTTAACTTCAGTTAAGTAGCCACCAATAATATCTATACCCACAAAAATTAAACCGTCTTGGCGTAAGCGTTCGGCTACTTGGGTACAAATTTCATGTTCTCTTGGGGTAATTTCAGTTTGAGCGACTGTACCACCAGTTGCCATATTATTGCGAAAGTCACTTCCGCTAGAGAGGCGATTGAGCGCACCAATCGGTTCGCCATTGAGCAGGATAATGCGTTTATCTCCTTCTTTTGCCTCCGGTAGATAGGTTTGTACCATTACTGGAACTCGACCTTGGAGGGTACTGAGTTCGACAATAGAGTTAAAATTGCGATCGCTTGATTGCAAAAATAAAATTCCTTCCCCGGCTTTGTTTCCTAGTGGTTTGAGAACAGTTGCCCCCTTTGCTTCGACAAATTGCCGAATAAACTGCTTATCAGCACTGACAATTGTTTCTGGAATCGCTTTGGTAAACTGGAGGGCATACATTTTTTCATTTGCCCCTCGAATGCCGCTAGGACTGTTAATCAGCAGAGTTTTATTTTGGTCAACATAATCCAGAATGTACGTGGCATAGAGGTAAGAATCATTGACAGGTGGATCTGTCCGCATAAATACGGCATCCATTGTCTCTAAAGAAGTTAAGGAGGAATCACTTAATTTATACCAAGGATTCGCCGCTATCCAGCGTCTCTCCACCAACTGTACTGGTACAAGTTCAACTCGCTGTAGGACAGCCCAAGCTTTGCCCTCCACCACACTCAGCAGATTTGCTTGAGTTACCCAAACTTCGTGTCCCAGGATTTGCGCTGCTTCGATCAGGGCAATGCTGGTATCATGACACGGGTCAAGCAGATGGATCGGATCAATGATAAAAGCCAGTTTCACCCTTTATACCTCAATCACCAAGAAATTAAATGGTTGTTCAATTATTATCTCTTGATGATCTTACTAATTGATGTACATCTGTACTGCTGAGTAGGAACTGGAGGGTAAAATCTTGTGGACAGATACTTTTGCGAGAAAAATTTCGTAAACAGAGTTGTAGTGACTGCCGTGTAATTTGCAGTGGCTTGTCGCTAGTGCAATATCTTCTAGACTTACACGGAAGTTAGTAGCTCATCTAGCTTGCCTTGACTGTCTAAAGCGTGGATGTCATCACAACCACCAATATGGTCATCATTGATGAAAATTTGCGGTAAAGAGCGCCTTCCATTTGCCCTTTGAGCCATTTTATTTCTGGCTGCCTCATCTCCGTCAATGCTGTATTCTGTAAATTCAACACCCTTACTCTTCAGCAAACTTTTGGCACGGATACAAAACGGGCAAGTCCTCCAAGTGTAAATTTCTACTTTTGCAGCCATAATGTCCTCAACTTGATTTAATACTTTTTAATTTTAGAACGTTGCAACTGGCTGTAGGTGTTCTATGCCGTTTTGACTTTACTTTCAGAAGTGTCTAACTAAATTCAGTTATTGGTTTCGCTGAGTTCCTTTGATATCTGCTACATTTAGTGAGCGTTTTGTGCAGAACTATGCAAAACGAAAAATCGTTGAAAAGCCTAGAAACAATGCAAGCTTTGCAACGATTTATCATTATTAGCCTATTTACACCATGTTGTACTTAATCAATTTTTACAGAATATAGGGTATGCACACTTGATTTTCTAAAAAAACAGTATTTCCTTTTATGGAAGTATCTGGTGTTTCTCAGTGCTGACAGCTAGAAAACTGTCACTTAGGCTACTACTAAAGATTTTTTCCTCACCACTTTCAATGCACCCACTGCAAACAAACTAAGGGCGGCTGTTGTCCCAGGTTCAGGTACTTTTTTAGGTGGAGGAGGCGGAGGACTATAATAACTCCCTTGTGCTTTTATAATGCTAGGCTCACTTAAAGCGGTGCCATATTGGAAGCGAACACTGCCAATTTTGCTTATATCAAAGTTAGTGGGTAGTCCTGACAAAACGAACGTGGCCGAATTGTCAACAAAACTTCCCCCTTTGATTGCTGGATTTGCATTAGCATTGTAGCCGTCAATAATGCCGTAATTAAATTGCTGCTGTCCACCAAGACCTTGAAAAATACCTAAGCCGGCAGTACCTAAACCATAGTCTTGGGTTACTCCATTAGTAAGTCCTGCGGAATTGGTAGTAGATGCAAATGCCCATTCTTTGCCATTAGTAGGAGTATTGAGAAGATTTACATTATTTGTAGTGGTAGAGGGGTTGTTTTGAGTGACCGTTGCAGCTGTTGCTGAAATTAACGATAAGTTTAAGGGAGATCCAGCATAGTCCCAAAAGACTGATGTAAGAACATCAGAAGGGACTGAAACATTTTTCATGTTCGTCAGAGTCACTGTCAACTTACCTGGATTGAGTAAGTCATCAAATACAACTGATGATGCCAGAGCATTCTTTGATGCTGAGTTAGTTCCTGTGACTGAGAAAGTCATAGAGGCTGCATCTGCTTGGGACATCTGTGAAACTGTCACCACAGCTAATGCTGATATACAACAGACTGCATAACCCGCTATTTTCTTGGAATATGGTTGAGACACTCGATTGAAACTCCTTTTCTTTTTATTGAGGATATTTAAAACCTCTCAAAATAACTCTTTTATGGAAGTTACCAAAGTCTAAATTTACACAAACGAATACCAACTGTCTACGTTATTTGTCGAGGTTAGCTAAAAATTTAAATTTGGAATTATCAATATATTTTTTATGAATTGATGTAGATTTTCAGTATTTACACTTGATATATTTTTTTAAATTATAATTTTCTATATTCACGCTGAATAATCAATATTTGGTTTCTCGATGTTATTACTTAATCAACAGATTTTCAGGAGATATTGATTATTCTATGAGAAAGATTTGTATGTTGGATAGAGCGCAGCGTTGACCTATAGAAAACCAGCCTACACTAGGTATCTCACGCCAATCTACACAAGTAGATGTTTTAATCTTTCACTAAGTATATGAGCTAAATTAAATCTAGGACTCCTATTTGATGCTTGAAAACATACTGAGGATGAAAAGCCTGCTTTATCAGGGTTTTATTGAAAATATTGTTCAAAATCAGATTTAATTTTTGAAAAAACTCACTAAAACTCAAAAAGGCTTTTTCCCTACTTGCTACTCCTCACTCCCTGCCTAGCTCGCTTGCGCTAAGCGCACCACGCAAGTTAGTATGGCTACGCCACGCTGTACGAACGAAAATCAGACAGGAGTCATAAAACCATTGTACTGGTGTCAATACGCTTGCGTTAACTCATATCTTGCACCTGATAAAAACTATCAGTATTAACCAAGAAAAAGAAAATAAAAGTAACATCTAAAATTTTAGCTTCTACTTTATATACTGATATAATAATTTACATTTAGCATCACGATATATACAAATGACATATACAAAGATGGGAATAATGTCATCTGCATAAAGATATTTTTATATGTTCGTAAAAAATGAGAGAAAAGGGCGTAGATAACATAAATAACAGCAAGAAATATGGAAACCATTCTTGCCCACGCCCATACCCTAATGTATACGATTCTGGCATTGATGCCTAGCCGTTATCAACGAGACAATTTGGAAGCAATGTTAGGGCTGTTTCTAGCAGCAGACGGAAAACCTTTGCCACATTACAGTAAATCCAAATCTGAAAGTGCTTTAAGTAGATTTTTAAATACATATAAATGGCCTACTCGTAAGCTAATTCGTCATATTCGTCAACAGGCAATTGAGCAAGTTAAGAGTCATTGTCCATTGGGAAGAAAAGCATTTCTACAAGTAATAGTTGACCTGACAACTTTAGAGAAATGTGGTCAGTTTAAAGCATTTAAAAATCTAATAACCGTTTACAACGGGAAACGAGGCTTGCATATAGTAGTTTTATATTTGGTAGTTGGACAATGGCGTATACCCTGGAATTTTCGTGTCTGGAGAGGTAAAGGGACGGCTAGTCCGTCTCAAATAGCATTACGAATGGTATGTCATTTACCCAAAGATTTAACCAAACGATTGCGGGTAAAAATTCTCGCTGATACTGCTTTTGGTACTAAGGATTTTATCAACAATATTCGGAAACTAAAATATCATGCTGTTATTGGTATTGGTTGTAATCGCAAGTTAGTTAATGGTTATCCAGTTAAACTTCTACATCGTCGAGGGCAACAAGTCCGACTTGTTGGATTAGATTTTCCTGTTACTCTTTCTTGGTATTACTTCAAACGCGATAATGGCAAGTTTGTTAAAAGATATGTTATCTCTACACAACCTCTTAAAGCCAGTACTATTTCCTGGTGGGGTAAACGCCGTTGGAAAATTGAAGGTTGGTTTAAAACTGCTAAACATCGCTTTGGTTTAGATAGATTTGGACAAGGTACTCTTTTAGGAATTTATCGTTGGTTAGTCTTGTCTATTACTGCCTATTTATTAGCATATTGGACGTATCTTTCATCCTGTTTACCTGATTCTTTAGACTGGGGTCAAGCTGCTTTCCTTGCACTATATACTTTTTTACCTCATTTAGTCTTGTCTTTATTGCTACTAGACATTGAACGGCTTCGGCCCTTAGCACTTAGTCATGGAATTGACATTACTATTTCCAGGTGCAAGATATGAGTTAAGCAAAGAGCAACCCAACAAATGCCCGGAAATGTTGGTTTTCGTTCCTCCACCCAACCTACGCAGTTTAAGTTTTTTGGCGCTAACTGAACCGTATTGGTATTGGTGTGGCAATTCTAAAATGATGCTTTAAAAATATCTAGAAAATTAAAGTTTAAAAGCATAATTCAACTTTTCTACTCCTCCTTATAAAAATGCAATAAATAAGGGAAGGCAATCTATCGCCTTCCCCAAAGTTAAATATTCACGACACTAATATAAAGTGCTAACACTGAATTAGTTACTCAACATTTACCTACTGTCAACGGCATATTCAATTAGTTGAGCAAGGCGGTGACGTAGGGTTTCTAATCCCAAGCGCTGACTCGCTGAAATAAATACCGCTAGGGGAAATTCTTCTCTAGCTAAAGCTAGTGTCTCACTATTTGCTTGATCGATCTTGTTAAAAATAACTAGCGCCGGGCCAGGAGTTATGGGCATTTGCGCTAAGATTTCTCTGACTGAGCGAATATGACGCAACCAAGCTGGGTGAGACAAATCCACCAAATGTAGTAGGGCATCAGCTTCTGTGACTTCCTCTAAGGTGGCGCGGAAGGCATCCATTAATGATGCAGGTAGTTCGTGTATGAACCCTACTGTATCTGTAATTAGAATTTCCTGATGTTCATTGGTTTCGCCATAAGGAATCACCAGGCGGCGGGTGGTAGGATCGAGAGTGGCAAATAGTTGGTCGGCTGTATAAACTTCTGCATTTGTGAGAGCGTTTAACAGTGTAGACTTACCAGCGTTAGTATATCCAACCAAAGCTACTGAGGGAATTTCTCGATGCTGCCTTCGTTGCCGTAACCGCGAACGATGGGCTTGCAACTGAGTTACTTCTTTTTGGAGTCGGGAAATGCGCTGCCCAATGGCACGGCGTTCAGTTTCCAGTTTGGTTTCACCAGGGCCACGAGTCCCAATACCACCACCCAATCTGGACATGGTGCGACCTCTACCAGCCAGTCGCGGTTGCATGTATTCTAACTGTGCTAGTTCTACTTGCAACTTACCGGCACGGGACTGAGCGCGTTGAGCAAAGATATCCAAAATTACTTCGGTGCGGTCAACTACCCGGATACCAATTTGCAATTCTAAGTTGCGGACTTGGGAGGGGGAAAGGTCGCGGTCAAAGACGACAAGATTAACTCCTAGTGTTTGGGCAGTTAGGGCAATTTCTTGCACTTTACCTTCGCCAACTACTGTTTGGGGATGAACGCGCGATCGCTTTTGTTGTATTGTTTGTAATACATCTCCCCCAGCAGTATCAACTAAACGCGCCAATTCTGCTAGAGTATCTTGGAATTGTAGGGGAGTTGTCTCACTGGTCATCAGCCCCACAATTAGCACGCGATCGTGGTCAGCATGTACTTCCTGGGCAATAAATTCTCGCTGGAATTCTGCTTCCAGATTTTCTACCAAGTCTACTAAATCCTGGTCTGCCAAATCATCCAAACCCATAGGTGGCGATATATTCCAACTTGGGGTTTGAATTTGGTTATCCTCTACTTTAAAAGCAGCAGGACTAGTAATCAGGGTGCGAGACTCTTGGGGTATTAGATGAGCTAGATAAGCTTCTTTGACATACCCAGTTGCACCGCCTCCCCGCCGTGTAAATCCGGTTCCGGTAATGTTTAGGACAACTAGGGCATCTAATCGTTGCAGGGCCATAGCCGTGAGTGCCGCTTCATTTGGCGGTTCTGGCTTCAGATGGGTGGCAATACAACGAATACCACTGAGTCGTTCTGCACCGTAACGGGGCAATTCCATCGGTGGTATTTGCGTTTGACGCGGTGTGCCTACCCCGACGCGAATCACTTGTCCGCGACGGTTGATGTAGGCGCACACAGGCTGATTGACTTCTGTGCTAATTGCTGCCAGACGCTGGGAAAACTCAGGCGTGGTGATGCGATCGCCTGGTATACGCTGGTGATACAGCCGCTGTAGTTGCTTCAGCTGGCTGGACTTTAAACCTTGGAGATTTCCGTAGATAGTTTCTATAGGCGTTTATGACCAGTAAATGGCCCCCCAAATCCTTCTTATGTCTATTTTACAACAGGGTTTAGGCTGTTATCTATATCTTCTGAGGGATGCATTGGGAATTTGTCGCCTATAGTCTTGATTTGAACCTATTTTGGTGGTATGGGTCTAGCAATGTTAAACCAATAACATAGCACTCCGCGATCGCTTCACTGCTGTTTGTAATTCTTCCGATAGCCAGCTATCAAATTGCGGATAAACTGGCGATCGCGGCACTAATTCCCACCCAGCAGGCTGTAAAATATTTCTCAAAGCCTGTTCCTGAATATGGGGATAATCAGGATTCACTTCATCTTTTGGCCCAATTCCGCCTAAATCTCGCGCACCAGCTTCGATACAAGCGAGTAACCAGGAGTTATCCTTAACTAAATTCGGTGGAATTTGAATAGTAATATCTGGCGATAAAATCTTACGTGCTTTAGCAATTACTTCTGGTAATTGATGAGGATTAAAAGGAGGTGCATCAAAAGTTTGCTGATTACCTGGACTATGAGGTTGCAGGATAACTTCTTGAATGTGATGGTAACGTTGGTGCAAGTTAGATATAGCTTCTAAAGTTTCCCACCAATCATCAGAGGTTTCTCCAATTCCTAAGAGTAAGCCAGTTGTAAAGGGAATTTGCAACTCTCCCGCCCATTGCAATTGTTGTAAACGAACTTCTGGTAATTTACTCGGTGCGTGTCGATGTACACTATTTAATAATGTTGGCGTTAACTGTTCTAACATCAGCCCCATCGAAACATTAACACGCTTGAGTTTTTGCATTTCCTCAAAACTCAATGGCCCGACATTGGTGTGTGGTAAAAACTCCATTGAAAGTGCTAATTTGCACAAATCATAAATTCGCTCGAACCACGCCTTACGCCTTAACGAATGTGGATGGACTTCACCACTGAGTATGAGAATTTCGCACACTTTTTCGCTTTGAAGTGATTTTAAACTATTTTCTGCATCTGAAAGATTCATCCAGGGACTTTTGCCAGGTTCACTACGAAAGTTGCAGTAACTACACCGATTAAAGCATTCGTAAGTCGGAACGATTGTATAAGCAGGGCTATAGGTGACAAGACGAGAATTATTAATTGGCATAATTAGGATAATCTCAAAGAATGCCTTGTTCAAGCTATGTGTAGCAATTCTATCTGAGTTGTGAGAATTACTTTTTTAATGAACCACAGAGGTGCAGAGAACACAGAGAGAAGAATCAATAGAAATTTAAAAAAATAATTTGGTAATGCTAGAGATTACCGTGTTATTCTTGTTGCCAAGATATTTAGATAAACAACAACTATTTTGTTTTATAAATTTCTGGTAACTGCCACCAAGGAACATGGGGAGACTCATGATGTTCTTCGTGATAGCCGAAATGATAGCACGTGATAAATGACCACCAAATTGGACGGTTAATTGTTTGTGAATGATGAGGCTCAATATAACCTCCTATGGGTTCACTATGGGGTAGAAAAGTACCAAAATAAAATAATTGGAATGAACTTAAAACTGAAGGGATCACCCAAAAGTAAGTTAAATTAGCAGTAGGTATATGGAGGACGTGATTATTAAAGTGATAGATAATAGTCAAGGCAATGATTTGTCCCCAACTCCAGTAACCCTTCATAAAATGAAAATACCACGCGAAGAAATTTTTGTGTTTACCATTGTGAAAATCTGGGTCTATTTGGCTGGCTGGATGGTGGTGGTGTATCCAATGTTTTTTTAATAATTTTTTATATGGTAAAAGACCATATAAAGATAAGGTTAATGTCCCAATGAAATGATTAATTTTGGTGTTCTGGGGAAAGACTACCCCATGCATAGCATCATGAGATGTAATAAATAATCCTGTATATAAGAATGTTTGCCAAAGTATACTAGGCAATAGCATCCAAAATGTTAACTTGGAGATGTCAAGGGAAAGTAATAAACTCAGGCTAATGACCCATGTAGCAACAATGATCGTAGCAATGAAAATTGCCTTGAACTGAGATTTATTTTTCCCTAATGGGGTCAATTTTGTTTGATGACTGGGTGGTTGCTCTAATTGAATCACGCTTTTACTCCGCCTAGTATTCAGATGAAAATTCCTAAAATATATTCACGATAAAAAGCACTAACTACCATCAAGAAAACTCTATTAGTGGTCAGTGTTTTGAATTGGACAGTGCGAATACTCTAATAATATGTACAAACATTAAGATACTTTAACTATTATTACACAAGCAACTGCTATTCTAAAAACTGTTTTCGCTTGAAAGCTTGAGTGATATGAGCGACGACAGTGTTCAACCTGGTATCTGCAATAACCAGGGTCTTCTCTTTGTTCCTTTGCAATCAGTCTGTAACAAAAACAGTCAGATTAATGGGGAGTAGAGGAAATGAGTACCGATGCATACTGCACTCGGCTGTAGCTGTTCCCAAAGTAGGTAAGCTAGAAAACGGATAATACTTAGGTGGTCGTTCCAAATTTCAGGGTGAGGGGTCAGCACAAGTTAAGCAGCATTGCGGTTTTTGGTATTGATATGAGGTTTGAGTTTTATCACTAAGATAAAGTGCAATTATTAAGTTACCTTAAGGAGCTAATTACATTCTTCATATTACTTAACTTACCCATTTGACGCTATCTGTCTCTAGTTTCAAAGTAAATGCAACTCTAAAGAATGAGATTTTAAGGAGGTTGAGAAAATATTTATTTAACAAAAGACCAATAATAGCTTTGAGGAGCCTATAGTTCAGAGGTATTTTTACCAAACAACTGCTATTGAAAACTTGTAATCTCACTAAAAACCTATTTTGGATACAATCAAAAATCCAACGAAAGTTAGAAGGTTTCTGGAGTGTTATTATCCAGACTAATAAATAGTAAATAGGTTTTTTAAACTTAAAGTATGGCTCCTACGGTACTAATTACAGGTGCTTCTGAAGGCATTGGCAAAGCAACGGCTCTTTTATTTGCGCGGCAAGGATATGATTTGGTACTTGCAGCTCGTCATGCTGACCGCTTGGAAGCCTTAGCGCAGGAGGTGCAAAGCATTGGTCGTCCAGCACCATTAACGGTTACTTGCGATGTTACTGACTCATCTCAGGTAAACGCATTAGTGCAAAAGGCATTAGAAAATTATGGCTATATCGACGTGCTGATAAACAATGCGGGCATCTTTGCATCGGGGCCAGTAGAACAATTCTCTCTCGATGATTGGCATCAAATTATAGACACTAATTTATGGGGATATATCCACACTATTAATGCCCTTCTGCCTCATTTCCTCCAGCGTCGAAGTGGAACTATAGTTAATTTAAGTTCCATCGGTGGTAAGGTACCAAGTGCTTACTTGGTTCCCTATTGTACTAGTAAGTTTGGCGTGACAGGGTTGACGGAATCGCTACAAATAGAACTACAGCCAAAAGGTATTCATGTTTGTGGGATTTATCCGAATTTAATTAAGAGTACTTTAATGGAACGGGCAGTTTTTCGAGGCAAGGATGAACAAGATACTCATACTCGTCGTGGACAGCTTGAGAATGTGCTGAAAAATCCGGTGGTGGAGAAGCCTGAAGATGTAGCAAATGCTATTTGGGATGCAGTCAATAATAAGAAGTCAGAAGTGATGGTTGGTTCGGCGAATTTCTCACAAGCTTTGTATCGCTTGTTTCCTGGGTTGATAAAGTGGGTTTCGCGGCAAGGGTTGAAGAATCAAGATAATTAATTTTTGCTATCGTGACTCACATTCTCGTTTGGTTACATAATGGCGATAGCGAAACATTGCTTCTAGTTGCACTTGCACTAACCAACCACTAACAAATTCAACTGTTTCTCCACCAGGCATAGAGAAGGAAATAGCATCAGTCAGCCTAGTTTTGCCAGCTTCCGGTTCAAATTCATGTCGATGTACCCAAGACTCGAAGGGGCCAGATATCTGTTCGTCGGTAAACAGGCGATATTTTTCGCATTCAGTATGACGCGCTAGCCAAGTTAATGGTAATGGGCCGAGAAACAGGCGAAATTCTGTGATAGCGCCCACGTTCAGTCCCCCTTCACGACGAACCACTTGGACTGGCTGCCAAGGTGGATTCAGCATTTGCAAAATATCTGGCCTTTCGTGAAATTTCCAAACTACTTCTGGTGGCGCATCAATGACTGAGGAATGTTTAAAGTGCAGCATGGAAAGAAAAACCTAAAATTCAACTTTCTGATTCTGTATCAATCTCGATATCTAGGGTATCTTCGTCAACCCGGACATACAAAATATTTGGGTTACAGCAAACTTGACAATCTTCTACATAAGATTGCTGTCCTCCAGCACTCAAATCAATAAAAGTTAAGTTCGGTTCGCCGCAATAGGCGCAGTAATACTCAGCTGTGTTTTGCATGAAGTTTTTAGGATTGGGAATTGGGAATTGGGAATTGGGCATTGGGCATTGGGAATTGGATAATAAATTTCCATTCCTAGTCCTCAGTCCCCAATTCCTAGTCTCTAGTCCCCAGTAGTGGCTGTAGTTCTTTTGGAGATGGGTTGATATAACTCTGAGCATCAGCCAAATGCTTTAGTAGTGTAGACTGTGGCAGAGGCCCTTGCAAGTGGTTCCAAGGTAATACTTGTTCTGTAGACCAATCAGCGTGGACGTAGAAATCTAAGTCAGGGATTTGTCCTTTAAGTTGTTTGAAAGCACGTTTGTAGCTACCCAAGGAGTCGCCAAAGTCACGAGTCAGCTGAAGAAGTTGGGATAGTCTGCGATCGCCTCTTGATAACAAAGCTTGTATAATCGACCAATTATAGCTTTCTGGGCGAAACTCTATTCCCTGCGGTTTTAGCTGTTTTTGCAAAAACTGCAACCGCTTTTCTGCTTGACGATTTACCCCAAACCATTGAAATGGCGTGTGCGCTTTGGGTACAAAGGTGCTGCATCCAAATGTTAGGCGTAATCCTGGTGCAGCTTTTTTGATATTACGCATCATCGTCACTGTTTGGTCTAAATCCTCTGCTTCTTCACCAGGAATTCCTGCCATTCCGTAGAGTTTCAAGCTTTTTAATCCGCCAGCTTTGGCATTTATCGCCGCTTGGATAATTTCGTCGTTATGCAGCTTTTTGTTGACGATTTGCCGAATTTTCTCAGAACCACTTTCTACTGCAATGGTAAGCGATCGCGTGTCTCGTTTTGCCAAAGTTTCTGCTAACTGGACTGTTACAGTATTAGTTCGCACTGAGGCAATACTGAGACGGACATCATCATACTTTGGCTGACTTATATAATCTAGCAAAGCTTCAAACTCTGGATGCTGAGTTACAGAAGCCCCCAATAATCCTAGCCGATTTGTGACTTCTAAGCCTTTTGCGATCGCAGGAATTAAGGAATCTTCCAGACTGGCTGTTCTAAAAGGCAGTGTGAGATAACTCGCCAAACAAAAGCGGCACATTTCTGGACAACTTCTCACCACTTCCACCATGTAAATATTTTCCCATGCAGCTTTTTCGGTGACTACAGTCGAAGCCGATAGAGTATTTCCTCGATAAGTCTGCTTTTGCACCACTGCGGGAATTTCTGGAGAAATTGGTTTAATTGACTTTATTGCACCATCTTTTGTGTGGTATTCGACTTCATACAAACTGGGAATATAAATTCCTGGGATTTGTGCAAGTCTTTTGAGTTGAGTTTGTCTAGAAGCATTTCTTACTTCTTTGTACGCCTCAATGAAATTTCCCAGTAAATTTTCGCCATCTCCCAGTAAAATTACATCAAAAAAATCTGCAAAAGGTTCTGGGTTAGCTGTGAGAACGGGGCCACCACCAAAAATTATCGGATGAGAATCATCACGAGAATTTGCTTGAATAGGAATTTCTAAAGATTCCAGCAAATTTAAAATATTCACATAATCCAGTTCCCAGGAAATCGAAAATCCCACAATTTCTGGCGTTCTGGGGAGTTGTTCGTGACTATCTGTAAACAGGCGACTCACCTGCACATCATCACGCATTGCCAAGGTTGCCCAAACTACCTGATAGCCAAGGCTAGTGATACCTACGCTATATTCATTGGGAAAGGCGAAGATTATGGGGATAGCGTTGGTGTCTGGGGTAGTGGGGGTGAAAAGGAGGCGTTCAGAGTCAAATACAGATGATGTCACAGGCGTTTTTTAGGGGGTTTGAATAATGCAGTCTCATAGAATTCACGCCTACAGAAGCAAAACTCAGCTTTATGGGTTTCATTTGAGTCCGCACAGGCTGACGAGAGTTTGTGTAAGTAGGTTGGCGCAATTAAGGCTAACTGGCAAGGGCTGTCATTTGTCCTTTGTCATTTGTCCTTTGTCATTGGTCATTAGTAAGGACTTTAAGACTATTTACGTTTCATAACATAATTTGGTTTATTTCTACCAACTTACTTATCTAGGGGTTCTTTATCTATATTTAATTTTAAGCCATAGAATTATCAAGTTAAAAAGCAATGTCACGCTATTAGCAAGAATAATTGGTAAAGATTGTAGATATATTCCATAAATTAACCACAAAAAAATACCAGTTATGAATGTAATCAGCGTTAAAAAAGAAACATCTTTTGCTGATTTTGTTTGCCATGTTTTAAACATCTGTGGCAAAAAAGAAATTGTGGTTATTGTGGCAGCCGCTAATCCTAGAATTGTCAAAAAATCCATTGCGATACAAACCTATAAATTGAAGAATTCAGAAGTCAGAAGTCAGAAGTCAGAATGAAGACGCTTGATGACTCGCTTGCCGTCGTATCCACCAGTCGCACAAAATTCATTCTGTAGCTTGCTTCCCTGAAAGGGTATTCTGACTCCTGAATTCTGTTTCGATAAAGTTTTTAGTGTTTGAAAAATTTAGAAGCTGATTTTTGTAATTTTGTTGCATAGGTTATGTAGCAATCCGATTTGATTTTTGTTCGCACAGCGTGGCTTAATTGCCTGGGAAGGCAAGAGGCAAGAGGAAAGAAGGGTCTTTGAGCTATACTGAATTTTTTCAAGAATCAAATATGAGTCCTATATCCTTTTCTTAGATAACCCTAGTGTATGATCGATAAGGTTATTCGGTTCTGGTGGGGAGCAGCTACCAGAGGTAACGGGGAAAGTTCGGTGCAAATCCGGCGCTGTCCCGCAACTGTAAACCAATTTGAGATGTAATCTAAAATCTCAAATTGAGTGAGTCAGGATGCCCGCCGAAATAGATTTACTAGTTCCACATATCTGCGAGGTACAGATGACTACTACTGTGAATATTTCCCCAGCGAATCCCTTGGGAGTTGCTGACCATACTTTATTTGTTTGCAAAACTTGTGCTAGCGTTTGGCAAGAGGGAAAACGCTTAGGTGAAAGTGGTGGTGAAAAACTTCTACACCAACTTCAGCAACTTGCACAAGATTGGGAGTTACGAGATGAATTCCCAATTCAAGAAGTTGAATGCATGAGTGCTTGTAATCGTTCCTGTGTGGTTGCCTTTGCTGCCAAAGGTAAATTAACATATTTGTTTGGTGATTTAGCCATTGATAATAGTGCATCTGCGATACTAGAATGTGCTAGTCAATACTATGTCAAAGCAGATGGTTTGCTGCCTTGGTCAGAGCGTCCAGAAGCCCTGAAGAAGGGCATTTTAGCAAAGATTCCACCTTTATCTCACTAATGCGCGTTTTGATTCTGGGTGGTACAGGAGATGCCGCAGAACTAGCTGCTAGAGTCGCGACTATCCAAGGGGTAGATGCAATCACGTCTTTAGCCGGTCGTACCCGTGAACCATCAGTTCCGTTGGGCGATTTACGGGTTGGAGGCTTTGGTGGTGTGGCTGGATTGGCTAGCTATCTCCGAGCAATGCAAATCGACTTATTAATTGATGCAACCCATCCTTTTGCTAGTCAAATTTCTTTCAATGCGGCAAATGCTGCAAATGAAGTCGGAGTACCCCGTCTGATGTTAATACGCCCACCTTGGGAAAAAGGAAGTGGCGATCGCTGGATGGAAGTTGATAGCGTTGAAGCCGCCGCCGCATCTCTAGCAAACCAAGCACATCGGGTATTTTTGACGGTTGGCAGACAAGAACTCGCCGCCTTTGCTCACTTAGAGGAAATTTGGTTCTTGATGCGGATGATTGACCCTCCTGTTGATGATGCCTTAGTGCCACCGGGGATGGTATTGTGCGATCGCGGGCCCTTTACCCTCAATAATGAAAGGCAAATCCTGATTGATCACAAGATTGATACCATAGTGAGTAAAAATAGCGGTGGCGATGCCACAAAGCCCAAGATTATTGCAGCGCGAGAACTGGGCGTGAAAGTAGTGATGGTAAATCGTCCAGCCATACCGCCAGGAGAGCAAGTTAGTAATGTTGAAGGTGCTTTGGTATGGCTACTTGACAAATTACATGATTAGTAAATAATACCAATTTTCTATATAAGGGACTTCCAAATAAAAAACTGGCGAAAAAACTCTCTCCTCCTCATTCCTCCGTGTTCTCTGTGCCTCTGTGGTTCGTTTATTTGAGTAATTTATTTCTTTGAAGTCCCTAATACAAAAGAATTTTGTAGAAGAAACGCGATCGCATCAAGAAAACCCACCAAAATAATCCGCCCCAAAGAGAGAAATTATTTAAACTTTGGCATATTACAAAGGGAGCGATCGCCCTCTTCCACTGCGGTGTTAGTTTTCAAATAATCCTGCACCAGAGTGCAACCATAATTTAGTACATCTAGATTAAGAATTCGCTGTAAATTCCACAAAATGAGCGTGTTGTCATCACCCCCTGAAACAAGCAAAGTTCCATCAGGGCTGATCGCAACCACCCTAATCCCTGCGGTATGTCCAGTGAGGGTCGTTACTTCAGTACCATCTAGCTTCCAGAGTTTGATGCTAGCATCGACGCTGCCAGAAGCAACAATTTTTCCATCAGGAGTAAAGGCAATTCCCCAAATCCCAGCTTTATGACCTTTGAGTGTATTCAATAACTTGCCGTCTAACGTCCACAGCTTAACGGTGTTGTCGCCACTTCCAGTCGCTAGCATTTTACTATCTTGGCTAAAAACAACTCTCCATACTGCCGCCGAGTGTCCTACAAGGGTTCTAAACAAATTGCCGTCAAGCGTCCACAACTTAGCAGTAGTGTCACCGCTAGCTGAACCAACGAGCCGACTGTCTGGACTAAATACGACGTGCCAAACTTCCGCCTGATGTCCTTTGAGGATCTGCAAAGTCGCGGCGCGATGGGCTACGCCCTGCCAGAGGCGATCGCGTCTTGATATCTGAATATTTTTGTCAACACCTGCCATTGCAATTGTTTGCCCATCAGGACTCAACACCCCTGATGTCACTTTGCTGTGAACATTTTTGTAACTAGCAATTAAAGTGCCATCTCGCTTCTTGATTTTTACCTTATCATCGGAAGTGAAAAGCGCGATTAACTTGTCATCGCCACTGAATGAAACCTCGGAGACTTCACCCTTGGATTCAGTGATAGTTTTGAGCAATTTGCCTTGACGACTCCAAAATTTCACCATATTTTCGTGGCTGGTTGTAGCGATGGTTGAACTGTCAGATGCGATCGCTATTGACCAAATCCCCGCCTTATGAGCAATGATAGACTTTTGAAATGGATTTTGGCTTTGCCAGAGCCTAACCATGTTTTCTGCACCTGCTGAAGCAATAAAACTACCATCAGGACTAAAAGTTACACCCCAAACTGATGCACTGTGCCCTCTAAGCGTCCTCAGTTCTGTACCATCAATATTCCAAAGTTTAATTGTTTTGTCGAGACTCGCACTGGCAATAGTCTGACCATCGGGACTAAATGCTACTCCCGAAATTCCGGCATCATGCCCTTGCAGAGTTTTATCAAGGCGGTAGCTTTTACTTATGCTGTCTCGCCGCCAAAGTTTAACAGTTCTGTCTTCACTTGCTGAAACAATAATCTGTCCGTCAGGGCTGAAAGCTATTCCTACAACCCAAGCAGTGTGACCTTGGAGAGTTTGTACAGGCTTGGCGTTTTGCCAGCCTGAATCATCTCGTTTCCAGAGTTTTACTGTCCTGTCTAGACTGGTGGCAGCAATAGTCTGGCCATCAGGGCTAAAAGCGACTCCCCAAAACGCACCTTTAGAACCTTGGAATGTCTTGAGCAAAGTACCATCTCGCTTCCAGAGTTTCACTGTTGCATCCCAACTAGCAGAGGCGAGAAACTGGCCATCAGGACTAAATGCTACTCCCCAGACTGAAGCAGTGTGACCTTTAAAAGTTTTGAGTAGAGTACCATCTAGCTTCCAGAGTTTAATAGTGCCATCTTCACCTGCCGAGGCCAGTATTTGACCGTCAGAACTAAAATCTACTGCCCTAACTGCTCCCTTATGACCTTTGAGAGTTGCAACTTCCGTACCATCACGTCGCCAAAGCTTAACTGTATTATCTATACTGGCTGAGGCAATTAAAGAACTATCAGGACTAACATCTACCGCCATAACACTTGCTGTATGGTCGGAAAAACGATTGTATTCATCTGCTCCATAAACTGCTTGCCTGAGTGCATTTTCAACTTGAGGTGCAAGATTTGAGTTAGCTGTTCCTAGCTTATGCAGTCTGTCTTTGGCTTTGATTGCTTCTACAAGCGCATCCAATCTCCGTTGGGAGGCAAACAGTCCAACAGAAGAAGATACAAGCGCTCGAATTTCGCTGCTCTTAGCTTGACTTTCGCTTTTTTTGGTTTGACGATACATAATGAAACTTCCCACCCCCAAAATGCTAGAGACGAGCAAACCAATACACACTGCAACTAGCAAAAACCTTTGAAATTTAGCAGTTTTTTGTTCTTGTGCTAGTCGTGCTTCTACCTCTTTTGCCCGTGCTGCCTCCAATACTGTTTGCACTTCGCGCTGTTCGCATTCTTGACTTGCAGCTAAAAATTGATAATCCCAATTGCTTAGACTTTTGCCCTGTATCCAATTTTGAGTATCTTTGAGAGCCTGTCCTCGCAATAAACGCGATTCATCTTTATACCCTGATGCTACCCAAGCATTAAATGTCTGCGAATAAGGGCGGAGATTGTCTAATTGTTTTAACACCCATTCGGCATTGAAAACACTCCGATAGATGGGATTTTTAATTTTGAGATAGCCGTTGTGTTTCTCTACCAAACCAGATAACAAAAGTTCTGTTTGTTCTCGACTATCATCAATCGGAACAGGAAGATGAGGCAAAGTGAAAAACTCTTCTCCCCTACTCGATGACATTTCCTTCTCGGGAAAGCCTCCACTACTAGACTGCTCCTCTGCTTGCAACACCTTCTGATAAATACCTAATAACCGCCCTGCTCGTTGGTCGTTGAATAATAGGCGATCTCTTATAGTACGTAGATGTTCTGGTTCGTCTTGTGATTGCCAATTTTGAATAATATGCGTTTTCACTAATTGCTCAATCCAAAATGCTTCTGTACCTGGAATGAGGCTAATCATTCCTGTAGCATTTTCAGCAGCAAGTTGAATAACTAAGTTACAAAGTTTTTGTGTGAGAAACGGTTGTCCCTCTGTCCAATAAATAATTTCTTGCAGTATTGCTTGTGGTTGACTGACTACTCCCTTTACTCCTTGAAGCAGAGGAGTAGCTTCATGCAGTTGAAAGCCATGTAACTCAATAGCTTTACCAAGATTAAAGGGTGTGCGGCCTTTATCAGCGATGAGGTCGGAAGGACTAGCTACACCAAATAGTGCAAATCCCAAACGATTAAAGTTTGAATTCTCTGGTCGCTGGTTATAGCATTGACGAATCCAAGCAAAAAAGTCGTTAATTGGGAAACTTAAACTAAGCAGGCTATCAATCTCATCAATAAAGATGAAAATGCGTTCGGCTTTGGCGTTTGGTAGTAAAACTTCTTCAACAAAAGAGTGTAGTTTTTGTACTGAGGAAATACCTTTTTGCGTCTCCCACCAACGTTTAAAGTTGATCTGTTCTGCTAAATTTAAGCTGTAGAACAAGCTGATAATGATGCCTTTGTACCATTGTTCTGGTGTAGTATCCTCAATACCTAAGATGGTCATATCCAAATAAACACAGCTATAGCCTTCTTCTCTAAGACGATAACTGGTGCGCTGTAGTAAGGATGACTTACCCATCTGGCGAGAGTTGAAAACGTAACAAAAATCCCCAGCTTTCAGGCTAGTATAAAGTTTTTCGTCTGCGTCACGGATAACATACGTGGGATCGTCACTGCGGAGACTACCTCCTACTTGGTATCTCATATTGAAGTGTAATTATCAAATACAGAGCTTACGTAAACAATAGCCGAAAAGAAAGATTTTCAGGTAGGGGCAATTCATGAATTGTGCCTACATTTCGTGTATATCTTTGCCAGGTTAGGATTTTTTTACAGCTTGATCAAGCATTGCCATAAATGATAGTCACAGATGCCAACGTAGCGGGAGTTGGGAGGATATAAAAGCGTCTGGGATAACTCTACAAGACTCGTGTATAAGCCATCACTTACTAGGATAGAGGAATATAAGCGAGGTTTTCCAAATTCAATCAAAAGGAAATTTGTTTTATTCTCTGCATAAATTAATTAAAATGGGATGAAAGATAATTAAGCTGCTCGTGGAAGATAAGCACTCCACAAAACAAAAAATTTATCAGCCTCATTATGATTATGGGGTACGAGGTAATTAAGTATGATTCATCACATATCTATTTCTGTTAAAAACCCCCAGCACGTTGCCGAGGTTTTAGCTGAAGTCTTGAATGGCCAAGCTTTTCCCTTTTTCCCTCACCCAGGCAGCTATATGGTTTTTCCACTTGACGAATATGGAACAGGGATTGAAGTTTACCCGTTAAAAACTCAGCTAATGCCTGGTGAAGGAGATAAGCAGTGTACATTTGCAGAAAATCCTACTTCTTCTGGGTTCACAGCTACTCATGCAGCAATTTCAGTTTCTTCTAGTCAAGAAAAAATTGAGTTGATTGCGAAACGTGAAGGTTGGAGAGTGTTACGTTGTAACCGCGATTCTTTTTTTGATGTTATTGAGTTCTGGTTGGAAAATACAGTCATGATAGAACTACTCACACCGGAAATGTCGGCTCAATATTTGGCAGTAACGCAGCCAGAAAATTTGAAGAAAGCTTTTAATTCATAACTCTGCTACTGCTAATTTAATAAAACTATTAAGTAGGTTGGCGCTAAAGCTAACTAGCAAGGGCTGTCATTTGTCCTTTGTCATTGGTCATTAGTAAGGACTTTAAGACTATTTACGTTTCATAACATAATTTTGTTTATTTCTACCAACTTACTTAACTAATTTAAAACTGTTCGCGCAGCCTCTACTAGAGAGTTTCAGACTTTTATTTAGGGACATTCCAACAAAAAAACATCCCATTATAGGGGCAATTGGGCAATTCATCTAGACGCAAAGCGGCTACTCTACAAGTTCTCCAACGGAGTAGCCAGAAGGTATTCTCCCTATAGACATCTCCAGAAATTAAATATGCGTTAACCAGAACCCTTGTAGAGACGTAGCACTGCTACGTCTCTACATTCTTTTTCGGAGATGTCTTATGTAAATAAGGAATAATTGACGAGTAGATTCTCTGTAGAGACGGCAATTTATCGCATTTCTCTAACGTATCACTCTTTTAGACGCGATTTATCGCGTCTCTACATGAGGGCTTTCTGGCTTATTCGAAAGTCACAGAAAAACACTTTTCAAACAACCACTAACATCTCAGTAATTTTTTGGGTTTTTACTTGAGTGAATAGCTTTATTCAAATCTTGGAGCAAGTCTTCTTCCGCATCCCGCTCTTGCTTGAGTTCTCTAATCATTTCCTGACTAGAACCAATTAGCAAACCAGCAACTGCACCTACAAGGACGTATTTTTGCTCCAAATCTTGATACATTTGACTTGTGTAGGGGCAAGGAAGTAAATTAGCAGCAATAAAACCAATTCCTGCGCCCAAAAATACCGTCACAAAGCCAGAGAAAGCGATCAGTTTAGCATTCATTTGCTTTGCTCCAATGCTTATAACTTTGCTAAATTACTAGAAGATACTCTATATTGTCTTCGCAGTTGCCAAAGTTGCTACTTAATCTTTACCTCTTGTAATAGTAGACAGAGTGGGGGGATGAGTGAGATGAAAAGAATAACTCCCAACTCCTAACTTTTTACTCTTAACTTTCTATAGCGGTTTGCGATCGCACTGATCATAGATAATTCGTATGGTAGTATCTGAACTTATCTTATGATTGCCGTTTCTCTATAAGACGCTAGGTCAACGCTAACTGTAAAATTGCTTACTATAGTTTCCTCTGGGGAATTGACCCTTCAACTCCCTCAACATACCAATCCATCGCCAATTGTCCTCGATCTTCCAACACCTTACCATTTGGTACTCGCACTACCCCTTTTTGGTCTTTCACCGGGCCATCAAAAGGATGTGCAATACCCTGAATAAACTCATCGCGCTTCGCATTCACTAGTTGTTGTACCTCTACCGGAATCGCCTGATTCATCGGCGAAATATCCACTATTCCTTGACCAATGCCATCCCAAACGTTTTGAGATTTCCAAGTATTACTCATTACAGCCAAGGCTTTATCTGTATAGAACTTGCCCCATTTGTTAATAATTGATGTCAGGTGGGCTTTTTGAGCAAACTTGCTCATATCACTGTTGTAGCCAAAAGCATAAATGCCTTTTTCCTCAGCTAATTGGACAACAGCGCCAGAGTCGGTATGCTGGGTCAGTACATCTGCACCGGAATTGACCAAAGCAATAGCTGCTTCTCTTTCTTTAGCTGGATCGTACCAACTTTGTACCCAAAGTACCTTAACTTTTGCTTGGGGATTTGTTAAGCGCATTCCTTGTGTGAATGCACTGATTCCCCGAATTACTTCTGGAATTGGGTATGCGCCAATAAAACCAACTACATTTGATTTTGTCATTTTGCCAGCAATCATGCCGGTTAAGTAACGCGGTTCTTCAAAACGTCCTAGATAAGTGCCGACATTGGCAGCACGTTTGTATCCTGCACAGTGTTCAAAGATAACATCACCAAATTCTTTAGCGACTTTAATTGTTGGGTTCATGTACCCAAAGGAAGTGGTAAAAATTAACTTATTACCATCTAATGCTAGTTGGCGAATTATCCTTTCAGCGTCAGCACCTTCATTGACATTTTCAACAAAGGTAGTTTTTACTTTATCGTTAAGATTGGCTTCCATATCTCTGCGACCTAAATCATGGGCATAAGTCCAACCAAAATTACCCACAGGCCCCACATAAACAAATCCCACCTTGAGAGGTTCATTTACCGCCACAGGTGACGCTGAGGGAGACACCTCACCCGGTAATTTGGAATTTTTGCCTTGAACACAACTCGTTAAAGCAAAACTAGATCCTGCTAAAGTGACATACTTTAGAAAATTCCGACGATCCATATTTTATTGATGGGGTTTAGTTGCTGAAAAATATTTTTCTGATTACTAGTAACGACAGATACACTCTTGACTTAATTTTAGCTCTTGTTTTTTGCCGTTAACTTACTACCAAAAGAAATCAAATAATGGTTGATATTATACAAAAGCACAATACTTTTTAATAAAAATAAGGGAATGAGGTAGAAGCATTAATAACCAATGTCCAATGCCCAATTTTACTAATCTGGAGGTTTTTAATGAACTTATTTGAGCTTTTAGCAGGGGAAGATAATCATTCAGCCCTCGTTACACCTGGGGGGCGATCGCTAACCTATCAGCAATTGCGCGAGAATGTTGTTGAACTGGTATCCCAACTCAACAGCTTTGGATTGACACGGGGAGAACGTATAGCCATTGTCATGACTAACGGTTCACCAATGGCTATTACCTTTTTGGCTGCTGCTCTGTGTGGCACGGCTGCACCCTTAAATCCCAAATACAAAGAAGACGAATTTGCCTTTTACTACGAAGATACTCAAGCAAATGCACTGATTACCTTGTCTGAGGAACCAGAAGCAGCGATCGCCGCCGTCACACCCAATATGATGCTGATTAATGCCAAGGTAAACACTGACGGCACATTGAGCTTTGAATTAGTCAAAACAGGCTCAAAACCAAGAGAATCATTGAATCCCGCAGCCCCCAACGCCGACGATCTGGCGATGATTCTCCACACTAGCGGCACTACCAGCCGTCCGAAACGTGTGCCGATTCGTCATCGCAACTTAATCGCCTCAGCCAACAACATCATTGGTGCTTACTCACTCACAGCAGATGATACTACACTTTGCTTAATGCCCCTATTCCACGTTCACGGATTGGTGGGTTGTTTGCTGTCAACTTTAGCATCGGGCGGCACACTAATTTGTCCTAATGGTTTTAATGCCTTAGAGTTTTGGAAACTGGTAGATACCTACAAACCTACTTGGTACTCCGCAGCGCCAACTATGCACCAGACAATTTTGGCCCGCGCTAGCCGTAACACAGAAATTGTCAAGGCTAACCCCTTTCGTTTCATTCGCTCTAGTAGCGCCTCCTTGCCCCCAATTATTATTGAACAGTTGGAGGCAACTCTCAATGCTCCCGTGGTGGAATCTTACAGCATGACTGAAGCATCTCATTTAATGACCACCAATCCCTTACCGCCAAAAGTGCGGAAACCAGGTAGTGTAGGTTATGGCTTTGGTGTGGATGTCGGCATTATGGATTCTGAAGGCAACCTATCATCTCAGGGAAGCTTGGGTGAGGTGGTGGTAAAAGCACCTAATGTCATTGATGGTTACGAAAACAACCCAGAAGCCAACGCCACAGCTTTTGTCAACGGTTGGTTCCGTACAGGAGATCAGGGTACTGTGGATGCAGACGGCTATCTCCACTTAACTGGACGCATTAAAGAATTGATTAATCGGGGTGGGGAAAAAATTTCTCCCTTAGAAGTGGATGATGTTTTGCTTCGCCATCCCGCCGTCGCCGAAGCCTTAGCTTTTGCTGTCCCCCACAAATCTTTAGGTGAAGATATCCACGCTGCTGTTGTCCTCAAGGGAGAAGCTAGCGAAAAAGAACTTTTAGCTCACTGTTCAACAATGTTGGCAGACTTCAAAGTTCCGAAGCAAATTCACATTTTGGAACAACTACCTCGTGGTGCTACCGGGAAACTGCAACGGTTAGCTATGGCGAAATTGCTTAACATAAGCTAAATCAGCGATACACTAAGAAAAATTCCTTGAGGAAGCGTCAATGGCACGGTCAAACGGGGTTCAAACTGAAATGTCTGCACAGGAATTGCCTACAATCTCAGATGAAGATACAGTGACAGTTGAAGATTTACCGGAACAAGTAGAGGATGTGCAGGATATTGACGACATCTTGAACTCACTCAAAACCTTGCTGAGTAGCCTAGAAAAGCTCCAAAAAGTCCGGCAGGAAGTGGGCGACATCAAACCGTTAATTGGACGGATGCTGGATGGCGAATTAGTTGCTGGTGAAGAACTTGAGCAACTCAAGGCAGGTGTGAGCAGTCTTTCTCGCCTTGTGCGGGCTTATAATGACCATCAAATAGCGTTGGCTAAAGCCCAACCTGCAAGAAATTTGCTAGATCAAGTCCTCAAAGAGCGGAAAGCGAATTGAAACAAGAAGCGATCGCATTTTTTAATTTCAGGAAATGCGATCGCCTTCAGAACGCAGCAAAGCAAAAATTGATTCAGAAGAGTGTCATATTGTGTGTAGATATGCAGAATGTCGTGTTATGTGGGGAAGACAACATCACACGGTTAGGATCTGTACGAAAAGAACCAGCCAAAAATAGCGATCGCTTCCAACCATCTCAAACTACTCAAGCAGCAGAAGCTTCTCAACCAAAACTTTCTGCCCACGGTGAAAATGAGAACAGTCTAACTTAGTTTTCAGCCGGAAGTTCAACAAATCATAGCGAGGTTCACCATCTGGATGACTTGCCCTTGGTGGGATATCGAATGCTTCGATTGGACAACCGCCAATTGTGGAATCTGGAGTTACCTTAAAACTCAAGCCCGGTAACTCAAGCTTCTTAACTATAATGTTCCGCAAACGACGAGAATGCTGAATAACAAGCTCCACCTCAACTTCAATAGAAATTAGCAATTCCATTCTTTATTGTTTGAAAATTTTCAATAACTTTTAAAATGTGGTTCTTTAGTACTTAGTATGCTAAACTAACAAACAAAATGCTAACTTAATAGGCATCTAACTCGGAAATTATCAAAACTTCTAAATCCATAACCAGAACGCTTAATCAATTTAAGCTTGTTATTAAATTATGTTGACTATTATGTTTAAATAAATTGTGCTTCTACTAGAGCAGTATTAATCTAATGGAAGCTTTACCCGATAACTGGGCAGATATCCAACCTGATATTGCATATTTTTCTCCCACTGGTCTGCTAGTTTCATTTGCAGAGTCACAGATAAAGCTGGGATTAAAATATGATCATAAGGGCAAACATTTAAAAGCCATTGAGAAAGGGCAAGTTTAATCTCGCGGTAATGTTGGATTGGTGGCTTCCCAGGAATCCGGCTACGATTTGAAATCTAAAGTCTTAGGTAAAGGTGGCGACCGCCGATTTCATGCAAAATTCATTGATGGTGTCTTACATTTCCCTGGTTTGGTAACAGAACATTAAACCCACATAACTATGACAAGACTCAAGTTAAAAAATCATCAAGTTTGGCGAGATTTAACTGAAATATTAGAAAATTTAGATGCCAACATTCTTGTTCAAGAACATCTTAACCAATGTGATTATAAAGTATGCGGTTACTGGGATGAACAAGATGAATATTATGAAACAATTACGTTGCCTCGTCCCCTAGAAGCGGAATTAGTTAGCAGTTCTATTGGTGTTACTCATACTGAACGTTTTTTACAACTAAAGTTTTCACTTATAGCTGATGGTGCTGATGTTACACAAGCGCAAAGTAATCATACTCAAAAGATTGGTGAGTTAGTTCTTGTTTACAATGAAAGCTTGGAATTTATTGATGAAAATTGGCTTTTAGATATCGATAGTTTTAGTAAGTCAGGAACTGATTGAATTTTAGTTCTTTAATATTCCCCTCAAAAGATTTGAGCATACATATCTCAATCTGTGGTTTCATTTGAAGGATATCGAATTTTGCAAGATATCTACTTATGATCATGAACGTTGCACCCGCCATTGTAATACTAGGTCAAAATAGCGTGACAGTAGCACGCAAAATAATCAGCGTTCTACCAGGAGCGACGCTATACGGTCTAGCGGGTCGCACATCAGGAGTTGATGTCAGCTTTACTAACTTTGGCGACACGTTACGCGAGTTATTTGCTCAGGGAACGCCGCTAATTGGCATTTGTGCCGCCGGAATTTTAATTAGGACGCTAGCTCCCATACTCTCGGATAAACAACAGGAACCACCTGTGTTAGCTGTGGCTGAAGATGGTAGTGCTGTTGTCCCCCTCTTGGGCGGACTTGGTGGGGTAAACGATTTGGCCCGCCTTATTGCCGAAGCGCTTGATGTTAAACCTGCAATTACAACTACAGGTGATTTACGTTTGGGTACAACGCTGTTATCTCCTCCCCCCGGATACCATTTAGCAAACCCAGAGGATGCTAAGAAATTTATCTCAGATGTGCTAGCTGGGGCAGAAGTCAGACTAGAAGGCATAGCACCTTGGTTGAGCGATAGTAAATTACCCATAAATCCCAATGGAGATTTGACCATCCAAGTTACGGAACGTTTGGTAACTCCTACAGCCAACTGTCTTGTGTATCACCCAAAAACTATAGCGATCGCAATTAGTGCCCCCATTGATGATGCAATAGCTTTAGTAGAGCAGCTACTAGCTGATGCCAAACTAGAAAAAACATCAGTCGCCGGGATATTTGCACCCATCGCTGCCGCAGCCGATCCCGCAATCCGCGCTGTAGCTAGCGCCTTGGGAGTACCTGCCCGCTTTTTTACCCCAAATCAGCTAGAAAGTCTGTTATCACAAGGTTATAGCCCTGCCCAAGCAGCTGCGATCGCAGCCACAGGCACATCTCCATTATCTTCTTCATTTTCTGATGTTGCGATCGCCATTGCCCCCCAACCAATTGACCCCAATACCATCGGTCAACCACGCGGACGGTTAGCGATTATTGGCACGGGTCCTGGTGGATCGCAATGGATGTCTCCCGAAGTGAAAGAGATACTCAAGTCGGCAACTGACCTCGTGGGTTATAAAACTTATTTAGATTTAATCGGTTCTCTGGCTGACGGCAAGCAACGGCATGAGTCTGACAACCGTGAAGAAGAAGCACGGGCAAAAATGGCCCTTGATTTGGCAGCATCTGGGCGATATGTCGCTGTTGTTTCATCTGGCGACCCTGGTATCTATGCAATGGCAACAGCAGTTTTTGAAGTGTGCGATCGCTATGCTAAATCCGAATGGGATAGTATCGACATTCATGTAGCACCAGGTATTTCAGCTATGCAGGCAGCAGCAGCAGCCATTGGTGCGCCCCTTGGACATGACTTCTGTGCTATTTCCCTATCTGATATCTTGAAGCCTTGGTCTGCCATCGAACAACGAATTGCTGCTGCTGCCGAGGCTGATTTCGTAATCGCTTTCTACAATCCTGTTTCCAAAGAGCGTACTTGGCAACTAGCAGAAGCGAGAAATATTTTGCTGCGACATCGAACACCGGATACCCCAGTAGTATTGGCGCGGAATCTCGGCAGACCAGGACAGACGGTGAAAGTGATCGCACTTGACCAGTTAACACCAGCAAGCGCTGATATGCGAACAATTATTCTCGTTGGTTCCACAAAAACCCGAACCATCAAACGCAGCGATGGTAATCTCTGGGTTTATACGCCGCGCCGCTATACGGAATAATAAGCATGATAAGCGCTGTACAAACAAAGCAAACTTCTCCTTTGTTAGGGTTAAATCCATTTTTCTGTGCGATCGCATAATAAAACCCCAGGACTGGGAATTCACTCCTGGGGCTGTTATACCTGACCACCTTTACCTTTTTAATCTAAAAACCTTGTAAATATTTCACTTTCAAAAGACATATATATCTGTATTTTGTCCAAATATACTTTTATAATTAAGTCAATTTGTGTTATTATAAATTTGTTTTTTAGGACAATAAAATAAGAAAAAATTCATTTTATACAATTAGATATTTAATTATCTTGAGTACTTGTAAAAAGATATAATTCCAGTAAATATGTCCATTGTTTTAGCTGAAATATCTTGATTTTTTTTGGTCGATCATTAACAATAAAAGCATCATGATTCATACATGATTGTAGCCGAAAAAGTGACAGAAGCCCTTATTTAAGTCCGCGAAAGCGGACTTTTTTGTATCTATTGATTGCTATGTTTATAACCCAATACGGTTCATTTAAGGGCTACTGGCAAAAATTTTGGGGTTTTGAGACGCGATAAATCGCCGTCTCTACAAGTGTTTATTTCTAAATCACTATTAACAACCGATAAAAATTCAAATTTTTTGGAGATACTCAGGTGGTACACGATCCACTAACCAAACACCATTATCAGAACAATAGAAGATGTAACCCGCCTGATGCATTGCGGCAGCAGATATAGCAAAAACCACTGGTTTTCCATGTCTTGCACCAACAGTTTGTGCTGTTGCAATATCCTTGGATAAATGGACGTGATGCCGTGACATCTTGCAAAGTCCTGTTTCCATAATTGAATCTACAGATTTGTGTCCCGTGCCGTGATAAAGCTCATCTGGAGGAACAACAGGTTCTAATTGTAAATCGACTTCTACACTATGTCCTTGGTTAGCCCGAATCAAAGTACCTGTCGAATCAAAAGAAAAACGTTGTTTCTCGCTAGATTCTACTACTGCTTCTAATTCTTGACGGGTAATTGGAAACTTATTTTTAGCACAAGCGGTAATTAATTCATCAACAGCAATCCAACCACCAGGAGCAAGTTTAATTCCAATCGCATCCGGTGTGTGTCGCAGATATTTGCTGAGATATTTGCTGATTTTGACGAGGCGAGAATCACTCATTTGCTTGTAATTGATAGATTGATACTACAGTTATATATTTGTATGTTACATCACGATTTTCATTGATGATTTTACAAAAATTTTAAGCAAGCCAAAAATAGGTAAGCATCAAAGTGATAGCAGTTAGCGGTAGCCCAAATCGCAAATGTTCCCCAAAAGTGAGTCGATATCCCTGTTTGGCAACAGCCTCCGCGACAATCAAGTTTGCCACCGAACCCAGCAGGGTGAGATTTCCTGCCAGTGTTGAAGCCGCCGCGAGTAGTAGCCAAGTGCGGTTATCGGGGTGGGGAATTAAGTGATGTAGTAGCAGTACAGCCGGTACATTCGACACTAAATTTGATAGCAACGCTGTTATCCCTAAAATGCTCAAGGGATTGTCAACAAAACGAGAAAGCCATTCTAAAGAACCAAGTTTTTGCACACCCTCAGTAAGGATGAACAGTCCACAAAACATTAATAGCAAATCCCAGTCTACCTTTTGTAAAATTCGCTCAGGCTTGAGGCGGCGCGTTACTAGTAATAGTGCGGCGGCAATTAAGGTAACTTCAGCAGTAGGAATTCCGATTAAAAATGCTACTAGTAATCCGGTGGTAATCAATAGACTTTTAATTAACAGTGGCTTGAAGATGTGATAACGCGGAGGTTTTACTTTTAAGTAAGGACGAAGCGATCGCACCTCTGGATATAACCACCACAATAAACCTACCTGAATTGTCAAACAAATCAACGCAAGTGGTGTTAAGGCTTTCGCAAAATCTAGATAACTAATGCCAGAAAAGGAACCGATCAAGATATTTTGAGGATTACCGCTCAAGGTGGCAACAGAACCGAGATTAGTTGCACCTGCTAGCGCCAGCAAATAGGGGATAGGTTTAAGCTTGAGCAATTGGGTAATACCAACTACTAAAGGTGTCAAAATTAGAGCAATCGTATCATTGAGAAAAAGTGCTGAGAGGATGCCACTGCCAAAAGTTAACACCACCAGTAACCCAAATGGGCTGTGGATGCGGCGGATTGTATAATCAAGGGCAAGCTGAAAAAAACCAGAGGCGGCGAGATTGGCGCTGATTATCATCATGCCAAATAGAAAAATTAGTGTTTTGTAGTCGATCGCACCCCACGCCGCAGGCAAATCTAGCACTCCCAATGCCATTAAGAAGGCAGCACCAACAATGGCGATCGTCGCCCGATTCATCCGCAGTCCGGGCAAGTATCCTAATCCTAGCCCGATGTAGGTGATAAGAATCACAAGATATCGCAAAACTATCATTGCTCTATTCCCTAAACGTAGCAAGCCCCGATTTAGAGCTTACCGGATAGGCTGTAGATTTAGTTTCGCGCATGAAAAGCAGAAGAAAATTAAGGCAAGAGTTGCGATCGCAGCCATAGTCAAAAAGCTAGCGTTGTAATGATGGGATAGTAACGGTGGCAATTGAACTGATGGACATTAACACAGCAGCAATAATAATTAGCGATCGCTTCTGGGCTATGCAACTTTAAGTGCAAAAAGCGTACCAATTCAAAGGATCAATACTGGAAAAATGTTTAGCAATTTTTTGCTTCACATTTCACTGTTTGAGGTTTTTTAGGGGCGCATATCTGTACGCCCTTACCACGTAGTATCATCATCAATAGTTGAGAATAAGTGATCGCTCACCAAGACTTAAAACCACTTTTCTTTTTCCAGGTGTTTAGTTACTTACGCCGAACCTCTTCTAGAAAAGCAACTTGGTGTGACACATCGCTTAACTTTTGGAACGCCTTGCAAATAACATATGTTAGATTTATTTATCTCTACTTACTTAATTTTTGTAAAACCAGATACATTAAATGGTAGTTTAGTAGCAAAGGAATCGAAGAGCATGGCCATTAGTAGCCCTGAAGTAATCCGTCATATCTTGATCGGGCTGGGATATTTAGCACCTGAGATTGATCCGAAGCCGGATCTCACTAAATTCGCTCCCTGGAAGCGCAATAACAATTCATTGACAGACGATCTTACTGAAGAAGCAATTAAAAAGTTTCAGAAGCAGTACTCAAAAAAACTTGTGGAAAATGGTAACGCTGATGCTGAGACTCGAACTGTAATGGAAGAGACAGTCAAAGGGCTTCAAAATAGATTGAAGTTTCACGGTTTTGCAACCCCTGCCGAAATTCCTCCAGACAAGCCTTTTTATGGGCCAGCCACTTATACAGCAGTTAAGAAATTTCAGAAATCTCAAGGTTTAACTGAAAATGGCATTGCCACTTTTGAACAGCGTCAAATTCTACAGCAGCCTAACCTAACAGATAAGCCTCCAACCCCGCCACAATCACAACTCAAGCTGATAGATTTGTGCTTCCAATTCAAAAAGAATCCTCAAAATACTTCTTACATTGCAGCGTTAAATAACTTACAACAAAACCTACCCAAGGACGTTTTACACAAAGTTACTAACAAATGGAGAGGGACAAACGACCAAAATCCTGAGATTGTCAAGCTGACAAATTTGTTCACTTATTATGACGACAACAATCAAAACCATCGTGATGCACTAAATCACTTACAAAGTCAGATTACCCCAGCTATCTCTCAAGCATTTTTAAGTCTCTGGAATAAAAAGTAAACCAAGCGATCGCTCTTGGACAACTTCCAAAGCCCCTTACCCATATTCTCAATTTCAGGTCAAAATCTTACCCTCACATTGCTTGCAATGTAAGGTTTCAGAACGGATTTTGGTTTATGGTTATAATTTATACTAATCAACCAACCCTAAACCATTAACTAGAAAACATCAACTTAAAAACCAGATTTTTTACTTTGCTGAGTAAGAAACCTGGTTTTTTAATCGTCTTCTTTTTTCGTATCTCTAAGGAGACGGAAGGTATGAGGAAAACTATCCTCTGCCTCCTGCCTTCATTGATAGAATGATTTCTCCACCTAGCTTTGCCGCGATCGCGCCCTAGATTTAGACGCTGTTAATGCCTGGAGACAACATTTATTTTCCTTAAACAGTCGATAATGTAAATAAATGTAAAAAATTCTCAGGCAGGATAGAAGCATCTATGCGTGTAATTTTAATGACTGGTAAAGGCGGCGTGGGCAAAACTTCCGTCGCTGCTGCAACTGGACTCCGTTGTGCAGAACTAGGCTATCAGACATTGGTTTTAAGTACAGATCCGGCTCATTCCCTAGCTGATAGTTTTGACATAGAACTAGGACACGCACCCCAAAAAATTCGCCCAAATCTGTGGGGTGCAGAACTAGATGCGCTGCAAGAACTAGAGGGAAACTGGGGTGCTGTAAAACGCTACATTACCCAAGTTTTACAAGCCAGGGGTTTAGACGGCGTACAGGCGGAAGAATTGGCGATTTTGCCAGGGATGGATGAGATTTTTGGTTTGGTAAGGATGAAACGCCATTACGATGAAGGTGAGTTTGATGTATTAATTATCGACTCAGCTCCCACTGGTACTGCACTGCGCTTGCTGAGTCTACCTGAAGTTGGTGGTTGGTATATGCGCCGTTTTTACAAACCATTTCAAAACATCTCGGTAGCACTTCGCCCTCTGGTTGAACCTTTTTTTAGACCAATTGCTGGTTTTTCGCTACCCGATAAAGAGGTGATGGATGCACCCTATGAGTTTTATGAACAAATTGAAGCTCTAGAAAAAGTATTAACAGACAATACCCAAACCTCAGTGCGTCTAGTGACAAATCCTGAGAAGATGGTGATTAAAGAGTCTCTGCGTGCCCATGCTTATCTAAGTTTGTATAATGTTGCAACAGATTTAGTAGTGGCTAATCGGATTATTCCAAGCGTTGTCCAAGATCCCTTTTTCCAACGTTGGAAGGAAAGTCAGGAACAATATCGCCAGGAAATTCATGATAATTTCCACCCTCTACCAGTGAAAGAAGTTCCCTTATTTTCTGAAGAAATGTGTGGATTAGCTGCATTGGAACGCCTCAAGGAAACTCTTTATAAAGATGAAGATCCGACTCAGGTTTATTACAAAGAAACTACTCTTAGAGTCGTCCAAGAGGAAAACCAATACAGCTTAGAAATTTATCTACCTGGTATTCCTAAAGACCAAGTTCAACTAAGTAAAACTGGAGACGAATTAAATATTACTATTGGCAACCATCGTCGTAACTTAGTTTTGCCACAAGCCTTAGCAGCACTACAACCAGGAGGGGCAAAGATGGAAGATGACTATCTAAAAATCCGCTTTGCTGACAACACAAGAGTTTAATTTTGTTGAATATTTCTCTGTCAACAAAAAGTTGTAACTAACAAGCAAGAACTCTATCTTAATAGCTAGTACAGACGCAATTTTTTAGCGTCTTTTTTCATAATCTTTTGATGAATTTTTCCAAAAGCTAAATAAATATTTTCACTACTAATTAGACCGTAGTTTTACTGAAGACAAATTGATGAAATAAATTTCACAATGTTTTTAGATTTAATAATTTCAGTTTGCAAACTACTAATTGATTTTTCTATAAGCGATGACCTCCCATCCTGAACCAAATTTGCCTTTATATAGCCAGGAAGAAAGTTTACTACGCCGGATTACAAACCGTATCCGCCGAAGCTTGGAGTTAGAAGAAATTATCACAGTGACAACGGCAGAGGTGCGATCGCTATTAAAAACTGACCGAGTGATGATTTACAAATTTCATGCCGATGGTAGCGGTCAGGTCATTGCTGAGTCAATTTACAATAATCGTTTACCGTCATTACTGGGGCTGAATTTCCCGGCAGACGATATTCCCCTCAGCGCCCGTGAGCTATTTCTCAAATTACGGGTGCGTTCTGTTGTGAATGTTGATACTCAAGAAATTGGTCAAATTCACTTACGTGACTTGGATAATGGAGAAACTGTCTCAGAGGAGATCCGTTACCGCTCTGTAGACTCCTGCCATATTGAATATTTGACGGCAATGGGGGTAAAATCCTCTGTGGTAGCGCCTATTCTCTATCAAGATCAACTCTGGGGGCTACTGGTTTCTCATAATTCGGAAGCGCGTTTGATTTCAGAATATGAACTAGAAGCAGTGCAGATGGTGGTAGAACAACTCTCTGTAGCGATCGCTCAAAGTAGTCTGCTTACTCAAGTCCGCAAAACAGCCGAAAAAGAAACTATCATTAACCGCATTGCTACCCTGCTTCATTCACTACCGACCATTGTGTTACAACCAGCTTTAGAAGCGGCTGTTACTGCCTTTAATGGTGTTGGTGGCAGGCTTTGCATTAGAAATGAAGCTTTTGATTTCAACAATGGCAACATGACTAGCTTAACAGAATGCTTAATACCAGGAAATAATTGTATCAAGCTTTTTATCTGTGGACAGCAACCTGTGATGCCAGAACAAACTATATATCCACTAATAGAGCAGTATGGTATCTGGCAAGAACACTATAAGTCTGGTAACTACGATGTTTGGGCAATTTCAGATATATATAGTAGTCCTGAGTTGCGAAGTTTACAAGTTGCTTTTCAACCAACTAAAATTCGCGGCATATTAACAATCCCACTCCAGTATCGTCAGCAATTGCTGGGCTACTTAAGTATTTTCCGCAATGAAGTAGATACAGAGACTTTATGGGCAGGACAGTATGACAGCGATCAAAGGCAACTGTACCCCCGGCGATCGTTTGAAGTTTGGCGCGAATCTAAAAAAGCACAAGCTCAAAAATGGACGAATGAAGAGATTGAACTAGCTAGAAATCTAGGTAAACACTTTGCTTCAGCAATTCAGCAATATGAATTACAGCAACAAGTACAAGTCTTCAATGAAAATTTAGAAAAGCAAGTTAAAAGACGCACAGTTGAGTTAAAACGGTCATCGGAACAAGAACAGGCTGTGTTTAAGGTTATTGCCGAGATTCGAGAATCTCTGGACACAAATACTATTTTTCAAACCACTACTAAAGAAGTTTGTCAATTAATCAAAGCGGATCGCGTTTCTGTTTATCGTTTCGATGCTAATTGGGGTGGTGAATTTGTCGGTGATTTCGAGGCTGCTAGTCCATATTGGTCGAATGAGTCAGAACTAGGTATTAATACGGTTTGGAATGACACCTACTTACAAGATACACAGGGAGGACGCTACCGCAACAATGAAACATTTGCAGTCGATGACATCCACAAGATGGGATTTGCTAAGTGTCATATTGACAACCTAGAACAATTTCAAATTCACGCTTTTGTGCTTGCTCCGATCTTTGTTGGGCAAAAACTTTGGGGTTTGCTGGCAACTTATCAACACACTGGCCCCCGACAATGGAAAGCCTCTGAAGTTAACTTTCTCATTCAGATTGCTGCCCAAATGGGTGTAGCACTCCAGCAAGCTGAATTACTCACTCAGACACGACAACAGACGTTAAATTTGCAACAAGCAGCAGAACAACAACGGGTATTGTTTGAAGTTGTCGCCAAAGTTAGGGAATCTCTCGATCTAGATGCGATTTTTCAGACAACCACCCAAGAAATCTGTAAATCACTACAAGCGGATCGAGTTGCAGTTTACCGCTTCCAAGCTGATTGGAGTGGTGAATATATTGCCGAGTTTGTGAGCGATCGCTGGGTAAAACTAGTAGGTTATGATACTAAGACAGTTTGGCAAGATAGCTATTTGCAGGAAACCCAAGGTGGCCGATATCGTCACAATGAAACCTTTGCAGTGGATGATATTTATCAAGTTGGACATTCTCAATGCCATATTTCAGTTCTAGAGCAAATTCAAGCAAGAGCTTATGCGATCGCACCTATATTTATCGGGCAGCAGCTATGGGGCTTGTTAGCAGCTTATCAGAACTCTGCACCCCGCCATTGGGAACCCTCGGAAATTAAGTTTATCACTCAAATTGCCAATCAGCTTGGGGTTGCACTCAAACAAGCCCAATTACATAATCAAACCAAAGAGCAGACAGAAAAGCTGACTCAAGCTCTGCATGATTTAAAGCAAACTCAAACCCAACTGATCCAAACTGAGAAAATGTCCTCATTAGGTCAACTGGTAGCTGGTGTTGCTCACGAAATTAATAACCCCGTCAATTTCATTTATGGCAACATCAATCATGTCAACGATTACGCCCAAGATTTACTGAGTATACTAGACCTCTATTTACAAAATACCCCTAACCCCAGCCCTGAGATTCGCGATCGCACCTTCGAGATAGACTTAGAATTTCTCATCGAGGATTTGCCGAAAACTCTATCTTCCATGAAAATTGGGGTTGATCGCATCCGTCAGATTGTCTTGGGTTTACGGAATTTCTCTCGCCTTGATGAGGCAGAAATGAAACCGGTTGATATTCACGAGGGCATTGATAGCACTTTGCTAATTTTGCAACATCGTTTGAAAGCAAAACCAGAAAGCCCGGCTATTACATTAGTCAAAGAATACAGTGAGCTTCCCTTAGTAGAATGCTATGCCGGGCCACTGAATCAAGTATTTATGAATGTTTTAAGCAATGCGATCGATGCTCTTGAAGATTACAGGGAATCTCCATCAAAACTTCATAGCGGTCAAATTACTATTCGTACTGCTATCGGAGAGCTTGAAGGCAATATCAAAAGCGTAATAATTCGCATTGCAGATAATGGCTCAGGAATACCCGAAGCTTTGAAAGCAAGAATCTGTGACCCATTTTTCACTACTAAACCAGTGGGAAAAGGCACTGGTTTGGGGTTATCAATAAGTTATCAAATTGTCGTGGATAAACACGGTGGTGTGTTGAAATGTGATTCTCAGCCGGGGTTAGGTACAGAATTTTGGATTGAAATTCCGGTGAACCAAATTACCAAATCTTAGAGAAAATTAACTTCCATAGTAAAGCTGAAATCAGGTGAACGAACCAGAAGAAATCATTCTTTGATGAGAAATACAGCAGTACTGTAGGGGCAATTCATGTAGACACAAAGCGGCTACTCTTACGAGAATGCTTTCAGCGAACCCGCAGGGTATTGCCCCTACCGCGTGTAGTTTTGCGTAAGTCCGAAAAAAGCAACTTTTAATTTATTACCCCTGAAAGTGGGTGTAATATTGTTAAATGAAAACTATGCCTAGTTTCAACTTTCAAATACCGTTCTTGTAAGGGTTGCCACTGCTGCCACGACTGATAACGATTTTCAGTTAACAAACTAGCAAGGGTAGGCAACTCAGTTTTAATTTCTGATTTAAATACCTTGCCAAGCCAGTCTGTTAAGACCGCACTATCTTGCATCGTACCCAAAATTTCTTGGATATTTTTCACTTCTGTCATATAAGCTCCGTAAGACTCACCATATAAGTCTGTAAATAACTCCATCTGGTAGCGTATACGTTTAGCTTCTTTTCGCAAACTATGCAGAATTTCGCCTTGTGTTGTTAATTGTTTTTCTATCTTTTCTGGTTCCCAGTTCTTCTGAATTTTTATCTCTGCTTCTACAAGTTGAGTGCCAATTAGCCAACCTGCATGTAGTAAGAAGTTACTCACTTCTGGCAGAAGTAAATCTGGTAGTACTTGTTGGATAGTAATAGATGCTAATGGTTGATAACTTGGTTTATCTAACCACTTATCTAATGCCTCTTTTAAAGACTTGTAAGATTCATCTTTTAACGTTTTATGTACACTTGATAGTACATCTTCACGTTGTTTAGCTAAAGCGTTGAAAGCTGTTTGTAAAGATTCTTGTTCTTTGTGGGGTAAGTTTGGTTTGTAATTGGTTTCTAAACTTTCTTTAAGTACGTCTAAATCTCGCAGATTACCAAGACGACGGGCTATTTTACCAATATTTTTATCGCTGATTGGTTTTGGTACATCTATTGCTAGTCCAAACCTAGTTACAGCCGTGCGTAAACGACGCATTCCTACTCGCATTTGATGAAGCGCTTCTGGATCTTCATCTTTCTTTACTGATTTTTCCCACTTCAAGGTTTTCTTAAAGTGTTTTTGAATCGCTTGGTAGGCGTAGTCCCCTAGAGTTTTTACCGTGGTTTGTGTGGCTAATTTCATAATTGAGCTTAATTACTACCTCATGAGGTTATTGCATAATAACATTAGTTAAAAATTTATATCTAGTTTTAATATATTTTTTATTCAATGAAGTTGTTACGCTTTTTATTACTATTGATAGTTGCATAATATTAATAGTAATATACGCTATCTACCAAAGGTCTAAAAAGCCGATTCACTTTTGCGATTTAATATGAAGATAGCTTCTAAAAAATTTTATATGGTAATTTATTATGATAACACGATTAATCTTTTTGCAATCATCGGGATGATTTAGAATGTCAAACTCCCATTTACTGAATCAAGTTATCTTGACTTTTATAGATAATTTTAAAGAACATAGAGAAGATTTATCAGCATTGTTGCTAACACATCAGAAATATTTATGGTTAGGATCAGATGAAACTTCAACTATTGAGCGTCTGTCTTTAGTTGATACTGATAAATTTACAGACCATCAACAATTTCGGGTAGCAGAATTTATCAACCTACCAGCACCAGAAAATGAAGAAATAGATATCGAGGGACTTGCTTACACTGATGATTATCTATGGTTTGTTGGTTCTCATAGCTACAAACGTAAAAAGCCTAAACCTGATAAGACTGATGCACAAAACTTGAAACGGCTGGCAAAAATCGAATCAGAGCCTAACCGTTACGTCTTAGGAAAGATTCCTTTAATAAACGGTAGTTTATTCTCATCTTGTCCACATCCCCAAAATCCAGATGTGCAGTTGAATGCTGCTAAACTAGAGGTAACGGAACAGGGTAATTTGCTGATGACAGGTTTGGCAGACGACCCTCATTTAGGCTTGTTTATCAAGGCATCAATTCCAGGAAAAGATAATGGCTTTGATATTGAAGGAATAGGCGTTTATCAAAACCGGATTTTTTTGGGTTTGCGTGGCCCTGTATTGCGGGGTTGGGCTATGGTGCTAGAAATTGAGTTAGAAGATTCTAGCGCTGGAATTCTGAAACTGCGGCAAATTGGGGAAGCAAAGGAATTATATAAAAAGCATTTTGTCTGGTTGAATGGTTTAGGAATTCGGGATTTGTGTGTAGATGGCAAAGATTTGTTGATTTTAGCTGGCCCAACGATGGATTTAGATGGGCCTGTGCAAATTTATCGTTGGGTAAATGGCGTGAATCTGCGAGAAAATATCTTTAGCAATCCAGATTTTGTCCAGGATATTCCTTATGGAAATCGGGAAGATCATGCTGAGGGAATGGCGCTGTTTCAGGATGTGGCTGGTATACCTTCGCTATTAGTAGTTTATGACTCTCCAGCAAAAAGTAGGCTAGTGGGTGATGGTAGTGTAATAGCGGATGTGTTTAAGATGGAATAAAGATGAATTCAGAAGTCAGAAGTCAGAATTCAGGAGTCAGAATCAAGACGCTCGTTCCTCTCTACGAGACGCTGCGCTATCCGCTTTATCGAACAGAATTCATTCTGTTAGCGGATAGCTAAGGTTTAGCCCATTCTGACTCATGACTCCTGAATTCTGTTCGATAAAGATGAATTTTGGTTTTTGGATTGTTAAAGGTTAGTGGAGATTGCTTGTACGGGACAAGTGGGGATACATTGTTCGCAGACGATGCAACGCGATCGCGTGAATGTCAGTTTGTATGTCTCTGGGTGGAGAGTGAGGGCTTCGGTAGGACAAACCCCAGTACACAAGCCACAATGGACACAGACATCCTCATCGATCGCAATTTCGCCTAAAGTATAAGAAACGTTAACATGGCGCGATCGCATCCACTCGATGGCAGCATCTAGTTGATCGATATCCCCCGCTAGTTCCACTACTAGTTTGCCAATTTGATTTGGGGCAACTTGGGCACGGATAATATTAGCAGCGACGTTGAATTCTTTGGCCAGTACATAAGTGACTGGCATTTGCACGGCGCGTTTCGGGAAGGTTAGTGTTACTCGTTTTTTCACAGGTTTAGCAGAGGGTTTTTTCTGTTGTAGCGTATTGGAAGTTTTATGACTCGAAAGATTTAGACGATGTAGGTAGTAGGGAATGATGTGGTTTAATTATTTAAAAAGCACCATAAGAAGGAGTCAGAAGACAGAATTCAGAATTCAGAATATCCCAGCAGTCAAGTCAGGAGTTTCAGCAAGGAAAGAATTTTTTCTTCTCCACGATAGCGACGCGGAAAGCGAGTCTTGCCTATGGCACGCTCCGCGAACGATCGTCTTAAAATCGGGGGTTTTAAACCTCGATTCTCCATCCAGTCGTACAGAATACATTCTGGATTCTGGCTCCTGAATTCTGAATTCTTCTTCGATAATTTTTTCCCAATTTAAGTTGATTAGTTGTTATTTGTTGTATCCATTTTAACTTGGAAAGCTTTTAACATGAAAATATTAGTTGTAGAAGATGATGAGTTAAATGCACATACACTGACCAACCTTTTGACCAACCAAAACTATGCGGTTGAAGTTGCCACTGATGGCGATGCTGCTTGGGATTTTATTCAAACTTACGATTATGATTTAATTCTCCTGGATGTAGTTTTGCCCAAGCTGGATGGCATTAGTCTTTGTCGTAAAATCCGGTCTAATGGTCTGCAAATGCCGATCTTGTTGATGACAGGGCGCGATAGTAGTCATGAGAAAGCGATCGGCTTAGATGCAGGTGCAGACGATTATTTAGTTAAACCTTTTGATATAGAAGAGTTAGTTGCTCGTGTGAGGGCGCTGTTGCGTCGCCCAGCCGTAACCTCGCAACCTGTTCTGGTGTCTGGGAAGTTGCGGCTAGACCCTAGTAGCTGTGAAGCGATTTATGCTGGAAATCTGCTCCCGCTTACCCCAAAAGAGTTTGCTCTGTTAGAACTATTCTTGCGAAATAGTCGTCGGGTGTTTAGCTGTGGCATGATTTTAGAACATCTTTGGTCTTATGAAGATACTCCCCAAGAAGAAGCTGTTCGCACTCATATCAAAGGGTTACGACACAAACTTAAAGCTGTAGGAGCGCCCGGTGATTTGGTTGAAACAGTTTATGGTATTGGCTATCGTCTGAAACCACTGGAAGAGGATAAGCACAAGGATATAGGGGCAGAGGAGCAGGGGAGCAGGGGAGCAGAGGGGCAGGGGAGCAGGGGGGCAGAGGAGCAGGGGAGCAGAGGGGAAGTAGATAGGGTAAAATCGCCGGTACCCAATCTCAAATCACAGCAGCAAGCGCTAATGGCAGTTGCAGAAATTTGGCAACGATTTCAAGGGCGGGTGGAGCAGCAGGTGAGGGTGCTAGAGCAAGCGATCGCAACTTTAAATCAAAATAGTAGTTTAAATCCCGAATTGCTCTCCCTTGCAGTCAAAGAAGCCCATACTTTGGCAGGGTCTTTAGGGACTTTTGGCTTGCCTCTTGGCTCAAAATTGGCCCGCAATATCGAACTGCTGCTGAGTTCTGGCCAAACCTTGAATAAATCTGAGATTGGCAACCTCCAAAGTTGGGTAAATTTATTGCGTCGAGAAATAGAGGGAAACGATGCAGGGGGAATATCTGTATCACCAATCCCGCAATTAGAAACAGTGACGCAACCACTGCAAAATCATCCCGATGCAGAAACTAAAATATTGGTTGTGGACGACGATCCGCAAATTCAGGCATTGTTGCAAACCTTACTTAGCCCTTGGGGACTCAGAGCGATCGCTCTTGAAAATCCGCTTCAGTTTTGGGAAACTTTAGAAGCAGTTGCCCCAGATATGCTGATTTTAGATGTGGAATTGCCTTATATCAATGGGATAGAGCTTTGTCGATTGGTACGCAACGATTCACACTGGAGTGAGTTACCCATCTTATTCCTCACTGTTCATAGCGATGCCGAGATGGTAAATCAGGTGTTTAGCGTTGGTGCTGATGACTTTGTAAGCAAGCCCATTGTCGGGCCAGAACTTGTAACTAGGATCGTCAATCGCTTAGAACGAATGAAATTACGGCAGCGTGTGACGCAGGGGGGTAGAAGGGCAGGGGAGCAGGGGAGCAGGGGGGCAGGGGGAGCAGGGGGAGCAGGGGGAGCAGGGGGAGTAAATTTACCCTCATCTTTGCCATCTTCCTCTCACCAAGCTATCAATGAATTAGAGTTGAGGGTAGCAGAACGAACCGCCGAGTTAATAAGTGTGAATCAGCAGTTGCAGTCACAACTTGATGAACGTCAGCGAACGCAGGAAGAATTACGGTTTTCTCAAGCCCGATTTGCCCGAATTTTAGATATTGCTGATGATGCAATTATTTCTATCAACGGGTTTCACAGTATCACCTTGTTTAATCAAGGAGCAGAGAAGATTTTTGGTTACTCTGCCCAGGAAGTGATTGGCCAAGGTCTTGATTTACTCTTACCGCAGCGCTTTTTCCAAGCACATCGTCAACACGTAGCTGACTTTGGACAATCTCCCAATGTTGCCCGGCGGATGGGAGAACGTCGTGAAATTTATGGTCGCCGAAAGGATGGAAGTGAGTTTCCAGCAGAAGCTTCTATCTCTAAAATAGATATGGGTAATGAAATATTTTATACGGTCATCTTACGAGATGTCACAGAGCGCAAGCAAATCGAACGGATGAAGGATGAGTTTGTCTCTGTTGTGAGTCATGAACTCCGCACACCTTTAACTTCGATTTACGGCTCTCTCGGAATGCTAGCCAGTGGTTTGCTGCCGACAGACTCAGAGCAGGGAAAACGTCTGTTGCAAATTGCTGCTGATAGCACCGAACGCCTAGTACGTTTAATCAACGACATCCTAGACATTGAGCGGATTGAGTCGGGTAAGGCGAAAATGGAATCAGAAATCTGCAATATCGTTGATTTGATTACTCAAACGGTAAATGTTATCCAGCCTTTGGCTGACAAAGCCGGAGTGACACTATCCATTTCTGCTCTATCCGCTCAAGTATTGGCAGATTGCGATCGCATTGTCCAAACCTTAACTAACCTACTGAGTAACGCCATTAAATTTTCATCTGCTGGATCTACGGTTTGGTTGGGGGTGCAACAAGAAGGCGATGAAGTTTTGTTGACAGTCAAAGACACCGGACGCGGCATCCCAACTGACAAACTTGAGAGTATATTTGAGCGCTTTCAACAAGTTGACTCTTCAGATTCACGTAATCATGATGGTACTGGTTTAGGTTTGGCAATTTGTAAAAGCATTATGCAACAGCACGGCGGACGCATCTGGGCTGAAAGTACATTGGGGGAAGGTAGCACTTTTTACGTAGCTCTGCCGTTGTTTGGGACTTTACGACCCGTGAAGCGTAAAGCCCCCGTCATTCATGCGGGGGATATAAGCGAATAGCTGAATTTATTCAGCCGTCAAGAAAAGATACAAGATTTTCAACATCTCTAATATCTTATACCAGTCGTGATAGTATAAGACAGGAGGTAAAGAGATGCTAGTTTTTGAGTTCAAAGCTTATGGAAAGTCAGCGCAACTAGTCGCAATAGATGATGCAATGCGGACTGCAAAGTTCATCCGTAATAGTTGTATTCGGCTATGGATGGACGTTAAAGGCACTCTTAAAAACGACTTGCAAAAATATTGTGCTGTACTTGCAGCTAATTTTCCCTTTGCTAATGAACTTAATTCAATGGCTAGACAGGCTAGTGCTGAAAGGGCATGGTCTTCTATCTCTCGGTTTTATGAAAACTGCAAGAAAGGTATTCCAGATTTAAAGGGGTATCCCCAGTTCCAAAAAGATTGTCGCTCTGTTGAGTACAAATCATCAGGATGGAAGCTTGCAGATAATCGAAAATCAATAACTTTCACTGACAAAAAAGGTATTGGAAAGTTAAAACTCAAAGGTACTCGTGATTTGCACTTCTACCAAATTAACCAGATTAAACGGGTGAGATTGGTAAAACGCGCAGATGGCGTATATGCTCAATTTTGCATTGATGTAGAACGTTCTGAAAACATAGAACCAACTGGTAACACAGTTGGTTTAGACGTTGGACTTAAGGAATACTACACCGATTCAGATGGAACAATGGTTGAAAACCCAAAGTTTCTGCTAAGGAGTGAAAAAGTTCTCAAGCGTTCACAACGTCGAGTCTCCAGAAAAGTAAAAGGTTCAAAAAATAGAGGCAAGGCAAGACAGATTTTAGGCAAACGCCACCTCAAAATAAGTAGGCAACGTAAAGACCATGCTGTGAAGTTAGCACGGTGCGTAGTTCAGTCTAACGACTTGATAGCCTATGAAAATTTGAGTATTAAAAACATGGTGAAAAATCACTGTTTAGCCAAGTCTATTAATGACGCATCTTGGTATCAGTTTCGTGTCTGGATTGAGTACTTTGGAAAGGTATTTAAACGTGTCACGGTTGCGGTTAATCCGCAATATACAAGCCTTGAATGCTCTAGCTGCGGTGAAGTTGTCAAGAAAACACTATCTACTAGAACGCACGTTTGTAGGTGTGGTTGTGTGATGGATCGTGATGAAAATGCAGCTAGAAATATCCTTAGTCGAGGATTGGGTACGGTAGGGCATATCGGAACCTCTGCGCTAGACGCAGGCAACGCTTGCGGAGATGAAACCTCTACTCTTGTTGGTGAAAACCTGCAAGAGCAAGTTATGTCTTAGATTCAAGAATCCCCGTCGATTTATCGCGGGGAGTGTCAAAAAACTCTTCCAATATCCCTGTAATTTATCGAACAGAATTCAAGAGTCAGGAGTCAGAATTCAGAATGAATTCTGTACGACTGGCGGATGAATAATCGGCGTTTTTGCACCCTCACCAAATTGAAAATTTGGTGGGCAACAAGAGGATAGCAATGATGACAAAAAAGCAAATTCTAGTGATTGATAACGAGCAGTATATTCAAGAAGTTGCCAAGATTTGCTTGGAAACGGTTGCAGGCTGGAAAGTTGAAATAGCGAGTTCAGGTGAAGAGGGGATAATGAAAGCTGAGACTTACCAACCAGATGCGATTTTACTAGATGTAATGATGCCAGAGATGGATGGGATTGCCACCTTTGAAAAGTTACAAGCTAATCCGGTAACTAAAAAGATTCCCGTAATTTTGTTAACTGCCAAAATCCAGGCTTCCGATCGCCATCGTTATAATCAGATGGGAATGATTGGTGCGATCGCTAAACCATTTAATCCGCTAGAATTAGCTGCTGAGGTAGCTGAAGCACTGGGTTGGAGTCTGGAAAAGTAAGCTGAAGTGAAAATGGTAGAATGCGCCCAAATAACTAATTGATGCTGCGTTAACTTAACCTGATTGCCGCCAATCTGTCGGTGCTTCTATATAATCAGGTAGGCGAGTAGTGCGATCGCCAAGTGCCTTTCTAATCTGATGCAACTCTAAGTTTTTAGCCCCTGTTAAAATTGTCCCTTCCAGTTTGACATCACTGAGGTCAGCTTCTAAAAAGTTAGCTCCCATCAGGTTTGCCTGAGTCAGGTTAGCTTGATAAAAGGTTGCTCTATGCAGATTGGCTCCAATCAGGTTTGCCTGATGCAGGTCAGCTTCCGTTAAACTGGCTTCTGAGAGATTGGCAAAATAGACTTCTGTTTGGTGGAGTTTGGCTGCATTCAAGTTAGCCCCTGAAAGATTAGCTCCATTCAGGTTAGCCCCTGAAAGGTTAGCACCAATCAAACCCGTTAGATTTAGGTTGGCTTTACCTAGTTTTGCACCTTGCAAGTTAGCTAAAAACAGCTTTGCTCCAGATAGATTGGCGACTTTCAAAGTTGCTTGTTGCAAGTTGGCTTTATAGAGGTTTGCTCCTTGGAGATTCGCTACACGCAGACTTGCTCCAGAAAGGTTGGCTGAACGCAGGTTAGCCCCTGAGAGATTAGCACGATTAAGATTAGCCCAACATAGATTAGCTCCACAGAGGCTGGCTTTTAGTAATTTGGTTTCATAGAGAATAGACCTAATGAGTTTAGCGCCGTTTAAGTCAGCCTCACTCAAGTCTGCTCCACGCAGGTCAGACCCACTCAGGTCAGAACCACGTAAATCTGCTTGTTGCAGGTTAACTCCTAGCAGGTCTGCTCGTCTGATGTCGATATGACGTAAATCAAGTTTCTGATCTTTTGGGTCTTCGAGTGAATTACGCCTGCCGATAACAGTTAGGGCTGCTTGAATATCAGTGCGGATTGTTGGAAATTCTTCATGGAGGTTTTGCTCTAACTGCTGTGTCGGACGCGGCCCACCTCTACGCCTACCTGAATAAGCATCTGGTGAATATTCCGGCTTTTGTTGCTCAACCTTCACCTGCTGGATAGGTGCATTTTCTCGCACAAAGGCAGTGAGGATTTCCATGATTGTCCAGTGTTCTTTAGGAAAATCCTGAGCAACTCTTTCTAAGGCATAAATTGCACCTGTTCGGGTTTCAACTTTATCATGACCAAGCTGGGCAATTGCCCCCATAAACCGTTCTGAAATCAATCTATCTTGATTGAGTTTGGCATTTTGAAGGCCAATTTCTAGGTTTTTCTCAGCTGCGATCGCATTTTTCTGCATCGCTTGGGCCCGCTTTGCTGCGTAATAGGTATTAAACATTGCCGCCGATGCCAGAAAAACTATTGCAGTAGTTGTTAAAGCTTGGTTTCTATACTGAATTTTTTCCTGAATTGACAATTCTTTAATACTGGACAAAGCAAAGAAAATTACAATCAATGAGCAGCCAAATATAACTGTTATAGTTATCAACCAATTCAACAGAGTGTCTGTCTTTTTAGAAGACATGGTAAAGATTTTCCTTACAACCTAGAATTATTACTTAGATGCTTGGAAAAAATAGTATAGCATTTAGCAGAAAATTATAATAGGTGTCAGAAGGACTCTTTAACTAAGTAATAATATCGAATATATTAGTAGATTAGGGTGAAAATAGAACAATTACTGAAAATTGGTGAAAATCCTACCCTATAAACTTTTTAATTTTAACTTTCACCTTGCAGGACTGGTGTTTTACTCAGAAAATTTAGCTTCTCTAAGGTTTGCCCCATCAAGTATGGCATCATTGAGAATTGCTCCATGTAAATCAGCTAGATATAAGCTTGCACAATGCAGGTTAGCCCCTTTTAAGTTAGCTCCTTTTAGGTTTGCTGCACTAAGAATTGCCCCTTCTAAGTTAGCTAAATATAAGTTAGCACCTTCGAGGTTAGCCGCACTGAGAATTGCTCCTGCAAGATTAGCCTCTGTGAGGTTTGCCCCAGCAAGATTAGCTTGATAAAGGTTTGTCTGTTGTAGATTCGCCTTATTCAGGTTTGCTCCTCTCATATCGATATAACTCAAATCAAGCTGCTCATTTTCTGGGTCTTTATTTATATCTCTTTTAGCGATAACGGTAAGGGCTGCTTGAATATCTAGACGAATTTTTTCTAACAGATTAATTGTTACTTCTTCTTGAGGTAGATAAAGAGTATTTTTTCGGATAAAAGTAGTAAGAATGTTCATAATTATCCAGTGGTACTGTGGATGATTTTTGGCAATTTGCTCTAAATCATTAATTACAGCTAAACTGTTTTCTCTTGTGTTATTTTCTAGTTGTTCAATTGCGATTCTTAAATGCTCTTTTGGGGACTTATGCTGAGTTTGGTTAATTTTTTCTTGGAAAACCTGTATCCCCAGATATATTTTTGCTAATTGACTGTTATTGATTGATGAAATATCTTTTACGGCGTGAAAATAATTAATGATTACTGTCAACATACTATGGTTAAAAACTTAGTGCTAATTGGTGGCGGTCACAGCCATGCAATTGCCCTGAAAATGTTTGGAATAAAGCCGTTACCCGGAGTGCATTTGACGTTGATTACTGCAAATCAAAAGACAGCCTACTCTGGAATGTTACCAGGACACATTGCTGGATTTTACACCCATGATGAATGTCATATTGATTTGAAACCATTGGCTAACTTTGCTCAAGCAAATTTGTATATTGACAGAGTAGTTGCCCTAGACTTGGAAAACAACAAAGTTCTCTGTGCTAACGGATTGGCGGTAGATTTTGATGTGCTGTCTATTGATATTGGCAGCACTCCGGCCAGAGTGTCTGTATCAGGAGCAGCAGAATATACGATCGCAGCTAAACCAGTATCTCAGCTATTGAAACATTGGTATGAACTAATTGCCGCCGTAGGTAAAAATCCTCAAGAACCAATTCGGATCGCGATCGCAGGTGGAGGTGCTGGCGGTGTAGAATTGGCGTTGGCGATGCAATCTCATTTACATCAGATTTTCCATCAAAATCAACAACCAATTCAAAATCTGGAAATTCATTTATTTCAGCGTAACATACAACTGATGCCCAATTATCATCAATCAGTACGGCATCAACTTCAGCAAATTCTCACCGAGCGAGGTATTAAGCTACATCTTGGAGAAAATGTGTGTAATATCGCACCTAAAAACTCCGAGGGAACTAGAGAAACATTTGAGATTAAGTGCGACTCTGGTTTGAGAGTAGAGTGTAATAAAATTTTTTGGGTAACACAAGCTTCAGCACCCGAATGGTTAAAAATTGCGGGATTAGGAACTGATGAGCAAGGTTTTATTCTGGTAGAAGACACGTTACAATCTCAAACGCACCCGCAGGTATTTGCATCTGGTGACATCGCCACAATGGTAAATTATCCGCGCCCAAAAGCTGGGGTATTTGCTGTTAGACAAGGTAAACCTTTATTTAATAATTTGCAGCGAATTATATTAGGTAAGTCACTCAAACCCTATAAGCCGCAGAAACAATATTTAAGTCTAATTGGTACAGGAGATAGAAGAGCAATCGCAACCAAAGGCATTTTTACTTTACCACCTCATAAACTCTTGTGGCATTACAAAGATTGTATTGACCGCCGCTTCATGGAACGCTTTTACTTTGAATAAATAAGGCAGTAGGGAGTTAGGAGTTAGGAGAATTCTTTCCCCAATTCCCAATTCCCAATGCCCAATTCCCAATACCTTTATTGAAGCTGTTCAATTAGCTCTATAATTTGTTGATAATACTGAACATTTCCCTCTTGGTAATACAAATCTGCGGATTTCTGGAAATCCGCAATTGCTCCTTGAGAATCACCCAGATTTTGGTAGACATCTGCTCGCAGGATGTAAGCTGAAGCCCAATGAGGCTGAAGCTGTAAGGCTTGGTTTAAGTCTGTGAGCGCTCCCTGTAAATCTCCCAATAGAGAACGGCTACGACCCCGATTGTACCAGTCTTCAGCAAAGCTGGAGTCGATCGCGATCGCCCGACTGTAATCTTCGATTGCTCCTTGATAATCTTCTAGAGCATAGCGGGCATTAGCGCGATCGCTGTAAAATGCAGCAGATTGAGGATTTATTTGTAAAGCTTGGGTGTAATCTGCGATCGCATTTTCATAAGCTTCTAAAGCGTAATGCGTCGAACCGCGATTGTAATATGCTTCAATTAAATCAGGATTAATTTTTAATGCTTGATTATAATCTGCGATCGCTCCTTGTTCATCCCCCAAAAGACGACGAGTATTTCCTCGATTACAATACGCGTGCGAAAATTCAGGAACCAACTCTATCGCTTGGGTATTATCATCAATTGCTCCCTGTAAATCTTGCAGAGCTTCACGGGCAATCCCCCGACCATAATAAGCTGCGGCTAATTTATCATTAATCTGTAATGCCCGATCGTAATCTTTAATTGCTCCTTTATGATCTCCTAAAGAACGACGAGCCGCCGCGCGATCGCAATATCCTTCAGCTAAACTAGGATTAAGTTGTAATAAGCGATTGCTATCTTCAATTGCACCTTGATAGTCTCCCAGTCGACGGAGAGCATTCGCCCGAAAGCCATAGACTAAAGCTAGAGTCGGATTTTCTTGTAAGGCTTGGTCATAATCTGCGATCGCACCCTCATAATCCCCAAGGGTACTACGGACAAGACCCCGTTCACAATAAGCTTGCACATCATCAGGATTGAACTTTAGCGCTTGATTAAAATCCTCAATTGCTCGGTGATATTCTTTGAGATGAGCTAGAACCAAACCCCGGTTGTAATATGCTCCAGCAAACCTGGGATTGATTTCTAAAGCGCGGTTGTAATCTGCGATCGCACTTTGATAATTTTCTAAAGAGTAGTGGGCATTACCTCGATTATGATAAGCCTCCGCTAACTTTGGATCTAATTGTAATGCTCGGTCATGATCGGCGATCGCTTCCTTGAAATTTCCTAAGATATGGTGAATATTACCCCGATTGCTGTATGCTGCGGCAAAATTGGGATACCACTGTAAAGCTTGTTGAAAATCTGCGATTGCTCCTTGATGATCGCCCTGTTCAAAACAAACTACACCCCGATTATGATAAGCATTAGCAATATCAATATTGATATTATCAGCTAACTGGGTGCTAGTTTCTATTGTTTGGATATAGTCAGCGATCGCTTTGTCGTATTTTTCTAAGGCAAAGTAAGCATTACCCCGGCTGTGGTAAGATTGGGCGAGATTTGGATCGATTTCTAATGCTTGGTTATAATCTGCGATCGCTTCTTGATAATCGCCTAAAGAGTAACGTGCATTACCCCGGTGATAGTAGGCTGTAGCAAAATTGGGATTGATTTCTATAGCCTGGTTAAAATCTGCGATCGCACCACGATAATCTTTGAGTTGACCAGTGAGAATAATCCCTCGATTATGATAAGCTTCGGCAAAGTTAGGGTTGAGCTTGATTGCTTGGGTGTAAGCTGCAATCGCTTCTTGATAATCGCCTTGCAAACTGTGGTTCAGTCCTTGGCTTAAAAATTCTTCAGCATTCATATAATAATTTTCTTGGATTTCAACATTCCCTAGCTTAAAGGCAATGGGATTCTTAGCTATATATTTTGATAATCATTCTAGTTTAAGATCCCTCCAACCCCCTTAAAAAGAAGGAGGGCAATAATCTCTCAAAGTCCTCCTTTTTAAGGATGATTTAGGGAGGATCTACAACATTTTGGTTTTGTAGAGGATGTGTGTACACCGTAGCTCTACTTTGCAGAGGGACAGGTTTTGGGTAGTAAAACCAGGGAGAGGTCTTTTATGGACAAAAGCGAGAAACTTTTTTAGCTTTCCCCCAATTCTTCACAATAAATTATTGTGGAAATTCTATACAAAAATAATGTATGTATGCTGTAAACAAATCAGCTTTTTGAAGTTTGGCAAGCAAAGTTTAGACCCTAGTGTTCCTACTTGTAAAAAAAAATTGAAGCCAGATGATAAATATTATTCTATATACCCTATAATCTCTAATACGGTATCTGCTTAGAAATACCGTAGATTTAGGGGTGAATTCTGATGAGCGAGTCGCAACAAACGACACATTTCAGTAAATTGCTAACTGAGAGAATGCAGTCTTATGTCATGAAAGCATTACAGACCATACAACTCTCATATAAGGACACAATTAGAAATTGGTTAAATAGACACACCGTGCAAAGCTTTGTGAGTCTGTTTCTAGTAGGTGCTTTTTTGAGTATAACAGTTGCCTCCTGCTCTGGAAGCAGTTCAGCTAGCAAAAATGATGTCAAATTGAAACTCGTTTCTTTCTCTGTCACCAAAGCGGCTCATGACCAGATAATCCCCAAATTTGTCGAAAAATGGAAGCAAGAACATAACCAAAGCGTTACATTTGAGCAAAGTTATGGTGGTTCTGTAGCTCAAGCGGCGGCTGTGATTGCTGGTTCCCAAGAAGCAGATATAGTACATTTAGCACTTCCTTTGGATGTCAGCAAAATTCAGCAAGCAGGTTTGATAAAATCAGGTTGGGAAACCAAAGCTCCCAGAAGTGGTATTGTTAGCAGATCGGTTGCTGCGATCGTTACCCGTGAAGGTAATCCCAAAGGTATAAATACTTGGGCAGACTTAGCAAAAGATGGCGTGAAAGTGATTGCGGCTAACCCAAAAACTTCTGGTATTGCTATCTGGGAATTCTTAGCTTTTTGGGGTTCGGTAACTCTAAACGGAGGTGACGAAGCCACAGCATTAGATTTCGTCACTAAAGTTTATAAAAATACTCCCATTTTGACGAAAGATGCCCGTGAAGCTAGCGATTTATTTTTTCAAAAAAATCAGGGTGATGTCTTAATCAACTACGAGAATGAGGTAATTTTAGCAGGTAAAAATGGAAATAAGTTGCCTTATATTGTACCCAAAGTCAATATTTCCATTGATAATCCTGTAGCCATAGTTGATAAAAACGTTGAGAAACACGGTACAAGAGAAGTTGCACAAGCATTTGTTGATTTTCTTTACTCTACAGAAGCTCAACGAGAATTTGCTAAATTACAATATCGTCCTGTTAACCCCACTGTCACGCAAGAAGTAGCATCTCAATATCAGCCAATTGAAACTTTATTTACATCTCAGGATTTAGGCGGTTGGGATATTATCCAGAAAAAGTTTTTTGGCGATGGGGCAATTTTTGACAAAGTTCAAGCTGCCAGCAAAGCATAATATCTATATTTTTCTAGCAGCTAGCCAAATATAAATAATTCTCAATCACTTTACCTCAATTGATAATTTATGAGTTTTCATAGCCGATTGAAAGATGGCTTTTCACTCACCTTTTTAATGCTGATTATCAGCAGTATCACTGCTTGTAATAGCGGACAGGAATTAAAAAGTCAAGTGAGTATTGATGGTGCGGCTGTAGGTTTCCCTGTTTCTTTAGCGGTTGCAGAAGAATACGGCAAAGTTAAACCTGAAGCGAAAGTTAGCGTTGCTTCAAGTGGAACTGGTGGTGGTTTCAGTAAATTTTGTAATGGTGATATTGATATTGCCGGTGCTTCTCGTACCATTCGAGATGAAGAAATCAAAAAATGCAAAAGTAAGAATATTGATTTCGTCGAGTTGCCTATAGGTTTAGATGGCATAGCTGTGATTGCTAACCGTAAAAATAATTTCGCCAAATGTCTAACTATTAAAGAACTAGGCAAGATTTGGGGTGCTAAATCAGACGGTAAAATCTTAACGTGGAATCAAGTTAATCCCAAATTTCCTAACCAAAAGCTGAAGTTATATGCTCCAGCTTCCGATACTGGAACCTTTGATTATATGACTCAAGCTGTTACTGGCAAAGCCAAGAATGGCCGTACAGATTATACTCCCAGCCACAATCAAAACCTTTTAGTACAAGGAGTATCCGGGGATGTATCATCATTGGGTTATGTCGGGATATCTTACTACATTCAAAACCAAGAAAAACTCAATCTGGTTGCTGTAGAAAGTCCTACTGGAAAGTGCGAAAAACCAGTGCCAGTAGATAATGTCATCAAGAATATCTACACACCTTTATCTCGTCCCCTGTTTATCTATGTCAGCAAAAAGTCTTTAGATACCAAGCCAGCAGTCAAAGAATTTGTAGACTTTTATCTAGAAAATTCTTGGAAGTGGGTAGATAGTGTTGGTTATGTGGCACTACCTGATGAAGCTTATGTCAAAGTTAAACAAAAATTTGCTACGGGTGAAACTGGGACAAAGTTTAAAAAAGCAAAACCAGGTGAACCAATCACAAACTTTATCTAAATAAAGTCTTGTTTCTTGTAGTCTAATTGTAGTCAAAAATTAACTTTTTATGCAGAATACCAATTCTCAAGATGATCCTTATTTACTATCTAGACAGTCACTGGATAAAAACCCATCTGAAGATATCTCTGAAAAGATTGTTGCAGTAATTTTATTTGCTTGTGCTTTAGTTTCTGTTTTGACTACCTTTGGTATTGTCGTAATTATCTTTCAAGAGACATTTGGTTTTTTCCAAGAAGTTTCCTTTGCCGAATTTTTTCTTGATACTAAATGGACACCTCTATTTGCAGATAGACATTTTGGCGTTTGGCCCTTGATTAATGGCACTTTTTTGACTACAGCTATTGCAATGGCAGTTGCTATTCCTTTGGGTTTATCTTCGGCCATTTATTTAAGTGAATATGCTCAACCCAAAGTAGCAGCAGTTTTACGTCCAGCAGTAGAACTTTTAGCAGGAATACCGACAGTAGTCTATGGTTACTTTGCGCTGTTGTTTATCACACCATTGTTGCGGAATATTATCCCTCTGGAAATATTCAATGCTTTGAGTGCAGGGTTAATGATGGGCGTGATGATTACCCCGACTGTTGGTTCTATCAGCTTAGATGCTATTAAAGCAGTTCCCCGCTCTTTGCGAGAAGGATCTTATGCTTTAGGTATCACTAAACTAGAAACCATTTTTAAAGTAGTTCTACCAGCCGCGCTTTCTGGAATCATCGCTTCAATTATATTGGGTATTTCTCGCGCTGTGGGTGAAACAATGACTGTCCTAATCGCAGCTGGACTACAGCCAAAGCTGACTGTTAATTTTGCGGAATCAATAGAAACAATGACAGCTTACATGGCACAAATTTCTGGTGGAGATAGCCCACGTGGTAGTCTCAATTTTAAGACGTTATATGCTGTAGGTGCTGTTCTGTTTATAATTACCCTAGCTTTGAATATTGTTAGTTACTGGGTTGCAAATCGCTTTAAAGAAAAATACGATTAACTAAGTATGGCTACAAGTTACCAACAAGATGATTCTCTAGATTCGACGGCAGACTTTACCGATAATGTTGAAAGTAGGGAGACATTAGGTAAAGTATTTGAAGTACTTTTTTTGTTAGGATTGCTAATTGGTTTATTTGTCCTAGCATTGCTACTTTTTGATATTTTTAAAGACGGATTAGGCAGATTTTTAACACCCGGTTTTCTCACAGAAACTCCTTCTCGTTTTCCTGACCAAGGTGGTATTCGTCCTGCAATTATCAGCAGCGTTCTTTTAGGAACTGTTGTAATTTTGGTGACTGTACCAATTGGTGTAGGAGCAGCTTTATATCTAGAAGAGTATGCACCGAAAGCTTGGTGGACAGCAATTATTGAGATTAATATCAGTAATCTGGCGGGAGTGCCTTCTATTGTCTATGGATTGCTGGGTTTAGGAGTTTTCAATTATTTGCTTGGGTTTGGCCCCGCTTTGATTTCTGGTGCATTGACTTTATCTTTGTTGTCTTTACCAGTAATTATTGTCACCTCTAGAGAAGCAATTCGCGCTGTCCCAGATTCCCTGAGAAATGCTTCTTATGGATTAGGTGTTACAAAATGGCGCACTATCAGCAGTCATGTTTTACCTTATGCTATTCCCGGTATTTTGACAGGGGTGATTATCTCTGTATCCCGCGCTATTGGTGATGCAGCCTCTCTAATTGTTGTCGGTGCTGTGGGTTTTCTCACTTTTGATCCCGGTTTGTTTCAGAGATTTATGGCATTACCCATTCAAATTTACAGTTACATCACTCGTCCTGAACCGGGTTTTGCTGATGCAGCAGCAGCAACAATTATTGCGTTGTTACTCTTGATTTTAGTTTTAAATGGTGTGGCAATTTATATTAGACAACGCTTTTCAATACGTTAGGTAATTAAATATCTAATTGGATACATTCACGAATATTAGGAGAATCGAAAAATGACTTATAGCAATAATAGTAGAAGTCAATCAGATAGTGCCACCCTTGACTATGAAAAGAGCGTCTTCAATGTTGAAGGTGTGAAGGTTTTTTATGGGGGATTTCTGGCACTTTTAGATGTCTATCTCAAGATTCCTGAAAAACAAATTATTGCTTTTATTGGGCCTTCAGGATGTGGTAAAAGTACTTTACTGCGTTGCTTCAACCGGATGAATGATTTAATCCCTGGAGCTAGGGTTGAGGGTAGACTGAATTATCGCGATCGCAATATTTACGATCCTAAGATCAATTCTGTCAAATTACGCCGCCAAGTCGGAATGGTTTTTCAAAGACCAAATCCTTTCCCCAAGTCAATATACGAAAATATTTCTTTTGGGCCGCGTTCTAACGGTTACAAAGGTAACATTGATGAATTAGTGGAAGATTCTCTCAGACGCGCTGCTATCTGGGATGAAGTCAAAGATAAACTCAAAGAGAAGGGTACTGCATTATCTGGCGGACAACAGCAACGACTTTGCATAGCCCGTGCGATCGCTATGAAGCCAGATGTATTATTGATGGATGAACCATGTTCTGCTCTCGACCCGATTTCTAGCCGCCAAGTAGAAGAACTCTGCTTAGAACTGAAGCAGCAATACACCATCATCATGGTGACACACAATATGCAGCAAGCTTCCAGAGTGGCAGATTTCACGGCTTTCTTCAATACAGAAATTGACGAGTATGGCAAACGTCGCGGAAAATTAGTTGAGTTTAATCCAACAGCCCAGATGTTCAGTTCTCCTCAAACTAAAGAAGCTGAAGACTATATCAGTGGACGCTTCGGTTAAAAAGACATGACAACGCAAGGGGAAAGGCAAAAGCCAAGTTCAGTTGTGAGAGACTATAATTCCTTTACTCTTTAACCCTTTCCCTTTCATCTAAATCTAGTCAGCTCAACGCCCTGTTAAAAAATCCTTCTGTCTACTGAAATTTATATCGGTAAAACAATCTCCCAACTTTTGTAGTCGCTATTTTCGTACAAATTCCCGCTCCACTACAAGCCGAGACTAGGTAATATATATACATATATAACTATGAATAAAAGGCATACAGTGGAAATTCAAGAATTAAAAGCATTGATTAAAGAAACTATGCGTGAAGTTCTGCAAGAAGAAAGACTTCGCCTTTGCCAAATTTTGATTCCTTACATAAGTGATAATGAGCAACGCGAACTTGAAGCCGAATTTGGTGTACCTTCAGATGATACTGAGGATGAAGTAATTGATATGACCGATTGGGTAAGATATGGCAATAAAATTTCGCAAAAAAGCGATTAAATTTTTAGAAAAAGCAAATCCCGAAGATGTCGAAAATATTCGGGAGCAAATAAACCAAATTGTTATTGCTGTCGAAAACCAAGGCATTATCCCGTTTACAGAACTAGATATCAAAAAAATGAAAGGTGATTGGGAGGGATTTTAAAGACTACGTATAGGTAAAAACAGAATTATTTTTACAGTAGATATTGATTCCAAAGACATCGAGATTTACGCCATTGGTGCAAGAGGAGATGTTTATAATAAATAATTCGTAATTACTAATTTAATAACTGGAAATTAGCAAAGTAATTCTGCAAAATATACTGAGGCTTGACAGGACTAAACTGAAGTAATATTTCAGTTTAGTAGTTATACTGTGTATTATGTTTAAGCCTCTGTCATTTGCTTTAGTTGCAGCTACCGTTTTAGTAGCATCAATCAATAATCCCAGTGCTACCTTAGCTAAAACTTGTGCTTCTAAGTGTGGGTCGCATCCAATTCAGTTTACACCTGGGCAACACATCCGAGTTGAAGTGATAAATAGCACGCCTAACATCATCAAAATCCAAAAACCCTCTGGGACTGATGCAATTACCTTGAGTCCAGGGCAGAAACTAAGTTTAGAACAAATAGAAGGTACAGAGCCAAATACATCTCTGATATTTTGGAGCGAAAAGGGTTTATCACTACAAGCAATTGTCTCGAAACCTAACTTTGGCACATTGCGGCTCGAACTCCGTCCGACTTGGCGCTCTCCGGGCGATCGCTCTTTGTATATTATGGATGATGGTAGAATAAACGTGTTTTAGATAGCAAATTAATGTTATTAGTTATGAGTTAAGAAACAACTTTCAATTCAACACTCATAACTAAGTAAATTCTAACTTGTATTGTGCTAGACCGACCTGTATCTGAATTCTCAAAACCTACCAGGCGCTTACCGAATCAGCGCTGGCAAATTTATCCACAAAAACCAGAATTTGCCCAAAAACTGGCGGTTTTGATCAATGTTTCACCCATTATTAGCCAGTTGTTGATTAATCGGGGTATGGAAACACCAGAACAAGCACAAGCATTTTTAAATCCAGAGTCTTTAGTCTTACCTTCGCCGTTAGAAGATTTCCCCGATTTGGCAATTAGTTTGGAGTTGTTGCAAAATGCGATCGCTTCTCAAACAAAAATTGCTATTTGTGGTGACTACGATGCTGATGGAATGACCAGCACGGCTCTACTTTTGCGTAGTCTCCGCACTTTAGGCGCACAAGTAGATTATGCTATTCCCAGCCGGATGCACGAAGGCTACGGTATTAATAAACGCATAGTTGAAGAATTTCACAGCGAAGGTGTAGGGTTAATTTTGACTGTAGATAATGGTATCTCTGCATTTGAACCAGTTGCTAGAGCTAGAGAACTTGGTGTTGCAGTAATTATCACCGATCACCATGATATACCCCAAAAATTACCGCCAGCTAACGCTATCCTCAACCCTAAACTAATAGCCGAATCGTCACCTTATCGGGGTGTTGCTGGTGTTGGTGTTGCCTATATTTTGGCAGTGTCTTTAGCACAACAGTTAGGAGAGGCGAAGGGATTGATCCAGCCGATGCTAGCACTATTTACACTGGGAACGATCGCAGATTTAGCTCCCTTAACTGGCGTAAATCGCCGTTGGGTGAAACGTGGTTTACAGCATTTACCCAAATCCAACTTAGCTGGGGTACAGGCGTTGATTCAGGTAGGTGGCGTGCAAGCGAGGGGAGAGGAGAGAGCAGGGGAGCAGGGGAGCAGGGGAGCAGGGGAGGAGATTTCTAATCCAAAATCCAAAGTCCAAAATCCAAAATCGCTCAAGCCTGAAGATATCGGGTTTCGCCTGGGGCCGCGAATTAATGCTATCGGTCGGATTGGTAATCCCCAGACTGTGATTGAATTGCTAACTACAGATGATATGGGGGTGGCGCTGGAAAGAGCAATGCAGTGCGAACAAATCAACGCTTCTCGCCAGGAAATGTGTCAGCAAATTGAACAAGAAGCGATCGCTTATGTAGAAGCAGAATTTGTTACATCTCTACAACAAGACCGTGTATTAATTGTTGTTCAACCTAATTGGCATCATGGCGTTATTGGCATCGTCGCCTCTCGCTTGGTAGAACGCTACGGTGTTCCTGTATTTATCGGTACTTATGAGGATGGGGAACATATACGCGGTTCTGCACGCTCAATTCCAGAATTTAATGTGTTTGAAGCTTTGGAATATTCTCATGATTTACTAGGGAAATATGGCGGACACAAAGCCGCCGGGGGATTTTCTTTACCAGCAGAAAATTTACAGATGCTGCGATCGCGTTTGATTGAGTTTGCTAACCAGTGTCTTGAACCCCAGCATCTCAAGCCTCTGCTCAAAATTGATGCCGAGGTTAACCTCGATCAGATCAATCAGCAGCTTTACCAACAGCTTAATGCTCTACATCCCTGCGGTATGGACAACCCCGATCCAGTTTTTTGGACAGCTAATGTTCAAGTGGTTGAGCAAAAAATCGTTGGGAAGGGTCACATCAAACTAACAATTGCCCAAACTATTGATAATCAGGATTATAGAATTAAAGCGATCGCTTGGCGTTGGGGCGACTACTTCCGCTTACCGCCGCGAGTGGATGTAGCTTACAAACTGCGAGAAAATTATTTTAACGGTAACACCACTATCGAGCTAGAGTTAGTCGGTGCCAGACTGCCAATTCAGATTCAACAATTTTTTGCTTCTTCACCTATCCAGTCAAGCACCACCTTTGAGTTCAACCAGCGACAATATACTTGTGGTTTCTATAAAAACGGTATTGAAGCAGAATTAAGAATTAAAAATTCTGAAGGCAAAGTCTTGGCCATGCAGCCAGGACATATAATCGGTTTACTTGGTACTAATCGTCAAAACGCTAAAGAAGTTGATATTTCTCAGCCACAGTATGACAGTATTATTCAAGCTGCACTTCAAGCGTTGTCAGTTAAGAGTTAGAAGTTCTTTATTCACTTATTGCTTCTGACTGTGATACTGTGAGTGCTGATTTATGAGTTATGAGTTATGAGTTGAGAATAAAATTTAATTTCTCACTCCTAACTCCTCACCCCTAACTCTTAATCAGCACTCATAAATCTTATAGGTTGCCGTTGCGAAATGCCAACAAAAAGATTACTACTGGGCCAGCAATCACAATTAGCGCCACGGACAGCAATTGGAAAATAACTTCCCAATTGATACTGGTAAAAGCGTTAAACAAGTCAGATACAGCGTCAAACATTTTTCCCTTTCTCCTCCCAATTGTCTTAAAAAATTCAATAACTTAATTACAAAACCCGCAATCGATCATATCTGTCTATGGCCTGTTGGATTTAATTTACTTAACAAAATTATAAGAAAAGACATAAAAACGTAAAATAGGTGGATTGGGCAGAAGAGGCAGAGGGGCAGGGGGAAGGGAGTAGGGGGACAGGGAGGACAAGGGGATAATTAATTATTCAAGCTTCTCCCTTGTCTCCCCCCTCTTCCTTGTCTCCAATGCCCAATTCCCCATTCCCCATTCCCCACTCCCTAATTCAAAATGGCAACTTGGCAATGTGTAAAACAATGTGGAGCCTGCTGTAATCTTGATCCAGCAGATCGTCCCGATTTGGATGAGTATCTCTCTCCACCAGAACTAGAACTCTACCTCAGCATGGTAGGCGAAGGCGGTTGGTGCGTTAATTTTGACCATACCACGCGCGAATGTCGCATCTACTCGGATCGTCCTCGTTTCTGCCGCGTGGAATCAGAAGTTTTTCAAGATATGTATGGGGTCGAACCTGAAGAAGTCAACGATTTTGCTATAGACTGCTGTCGCCAGCAAATAGAAGGAGTATACGGCGATCGCAGCTTAGAAATACTACGCTTCGATAAAGCTATTGGGCTGTAAGGAGGATCTAAGGACACAAAAACACCCCATAATTTTTTTGTCTCCATTTATGTAGTTGCAATTTATTACAACAATCTGAGAATATGATAGAAATATGAAAATAATCTAGCAACCAAAACTACTGCTTGTGAAACTTGACTCTGCACCTTTGGAGATTTCTGGCATAGCTCAGACTGAGATCGAGCTAGAACTGAAAGACAGCACTGATTTTAACTTAACTCCTGCGATCGCCCAGCGAGTTCAGCCTGTAGTTGCCGATAGTCCTCCAAAGCAGCAATCAGTGTTAGTAGTTTTTGGCACAACTTTTGTAACCATTTTTCTAGCAGAAATTGGAGATAAGACTCAGCTATCCACCCTATTAATGAGTGCAGAATCTCATTCGCCTTGGGTGGTATTTATCGGATCGGCAGCGGCGCTGATAACCACCAGCTTATTAGGTGTACTTTTAGGTAGTTTCATGGCTAGCCGACTCAGCCCGAAAACTATAGAAAAATCAGCAGGTGTGATGTTGTTGGTAATTTCCCTAATGCTTTTTTGGGATGTATTTATTGGTCATTAGTCATTTGTCATTAGTCATTAGAAAAACTCCCCAATTCCCCATTCCCCATTCCCCATTCCCCATTCCCCATTCCCCTTAATAATATGGATTGGCATCTTTTAGGACTGAGCTTTATTACAGTTTTTTTATCAGAATTGGGTGACAAAAGTCAGCTAGCTGCGATCGCACTTTCAGGGCGTTCTAACTCTCCACGCGCGGTATTTTTTGGTGCAGCAGGCGCATTGCTGTTGACTAGCCTGTTGGGGGCATTAGCAGGGGGAGCAGTAGCCGAATTATTACCTACACGTTTGTTAAAAGCGATCGCTGCGATCGGATTTGCCATCCTTGCTGCACGCCTGCTGTTCTTTAACAACGAACCATCGGCGGATTCTGAAGAAACACCTTAGAGAAGAATTCAGAATTCAGAATCCAGGAATCAGAATTTATTCTTTGTGGGCTATTGGAACCCGCCAAAGCTTTAAGCTATATCACTCAGTACTTCTCTACGAGACGCTGACCGTAGCTTGCCTACGGCACGTTCGCGGAGCGTGCCGTAGGCAAGTGGTACGACAAACTCAGTAACCATCGTACTCCTGAATTCTGACTCCTGAATTCTGAATTCTTCTTTACAAAAGTTCCCAAGCTGTTCCTTTGTAGCCGTATTGGAAAATTTCGGGATGCAAAATTTCAGCCAAAATTTCGAGAGAATCTACCAGTCGTGGCCCTGGGCGATTAAAGTAAGAATTGCCATCAGTGATGTAAACCCTACCAGCTTGCGTAGCGTGTAGTTTTTCCCACTCTGGACGTTTAGTTAACAATTTTGCTTCTTGGCGAGTGCGATTTAAATCAAAGCCACAAGGCATAAAAACAATGACATCTGGATTAGTTGTTAATAGTGTTTCCCACGGCAAGATAGGAGAAGGCTGACCTGTATAACAAAATAGAGACTGTCCTCCTGCCAAGTTAACTAATTCAGGAATCCAATTGGCGGCAACCATTAAAGGATCAGTCCACTCAATACAGGCAACAGTAGGCTGTTCATTTAAAGAAAGTCCTTGGATTCTTTGCTGACAAATTTTGACGCGAGCTTCTAAATTTTCTAAGACTTTTACCGAATCTACCTCGAAGGCGTTACCGACTCGCTCAATATCAGCCCAAATATCTTGGAGAATATTGGGTTGTAAAGAAATAATCTGCGGTTTACTGTCAATGAGTGTGGCAACTGCCTTTTCAACTTCGTTTAAGCTGACAGCGCAAACATCACACTGGTTTTGAGTGAGAATGTGAGTAGGCTGCAACTGCTCTAAAACATCAGTTTTGATTTCATAAATACTGAGAGCAGATTGTAATAAATCGTTCACCTCATCGTTAATTTGGCTGCTGGAGGCATTGGAGTCTAAGCGTGCTTGGGTACAAATGGGGCGATCGAGGATTTCTGGAGGGTAATCGCATTCGTGCGATCGCCCCACAATAGCATTAACCAATCCTAGTGCCGCTAAAATCTCTGTTCCACCGGGAATTAGGGAAACAATTCTCACATTACTAACCGTCATAGCTCCACCTCCATAAAAGCTCGCATTACCTTAATATTCTCAAAATTTTAGTCATTAAGTATCTTTCTCTAGGGGAATCAACTGTGTTTTGGTAATCATATCGATTATCTGTGAAGTTGCTCCAGAACTTAGGGCTTATGCCCATTGCCTCAGCAAGCTTGATTTTGTACAGTTCCAAAAAAATGAATTAACATTAACACTAACCAACAAATTGGCTTACAGCCCTTTTCAAGTAATTAAACTACACCACTTCCTACTTCCCAAATCAAAACACTATACTACTTAATATTTGAGTGAAATTACTTGATAGTAGAATTCCTGTAAATGCTAATTATCCCCTGGCAAAAATTACTGGCATGAAGTAATAAAAGTGATTAGCAAAATATAGTTTGGAACTCGTTATCCAGAATCAGAAAAATTTGATTATAAAAAATATACTTTCCGGTTATGAAAAAGCATACCAAGTAATTGTAGTTATACAAAGACGGTTCTACTTTTTGCGTAGAACTGGAAAGCAAAATTATTTCTTCTTGAGGTCAAGTAATGCAGGTGGTGTCAGCTAGAGATATTACAGAGCAAAATCAGTCCCAAGAGGCTTTACAAATCAGAGAAAATAGTCGTCGAAAACAAAGTCAGACATTAGTACAACTGGCAAGAAGCAAGACATTTCAACAAGGCAATCTTAATGCAGTATTGAGAGAGATCACAGAAACTGCTGCTCAGACGCTCTTAGTCAAGCGAGTTGGGGTGTGGTTATATAATGAAGAACGCTCAAAAATTGAATGCATCGATTTATATGATGTAAAGACTAAAGAGCATAGCTTTGGTAACTCACTTTCACAAGAAAATTATCCAGCTTATTTCCAGGCATTAGAAGAAGAACGTACCATTGCCGCAAATGATGCCAGAAATGATATAAGAACCCAAGAATTATCCGAGCCTTATCTTTGTATTTTAGGCATCACATCCCTATTGGATGCACCCATTTGGCTAGAGGGTCGTTTGGTAGGCGTAGTATGCCACGAACATATAGGTGAACTTCGCCAATGGACTTTAGAAGAAGAAACTTTTGCTGGCTCGATTGCAGATTTCGTGACTTTGGCTATAGAAGCAAGCGAGCGAAACATGGTACAGGAAGCACTGCGACAGAGTGAGGCGAAATTTCGGGCAATTTTTGAACGTTCTTCTATTGGTATTGGACTTATAGATATGAAAGCGCAGATAGTCGATACTAATCCGGTACTGTGCGAGATTTTAGGATACAGCCAAGAAGAACTATACGGTAAGCGCTTTACAGATTACATTTCCACGCAAAAGGGGGATTTAAAACTTTACAAACAACTGGTGTCAGAAATTGGCAAAAACTCAGGGAAAACTTCAAGGTTCGGCTTCCAAGTCTCCGAACTTGAGGAACAGGCTGTCGATAAACATCGCATTGAGGTGGAAAGACGCTGCTTACATAAAGATGGTAGCCTAGTTTGGACTCATATCTCTGTTTCTGTTATACCAGACAGCAATGGTGAACCTGAGTTTTTTCTAGCGATGATTGAGGATATTACTGAACGCAAGGAAACAGAATTGAAACTACGTGCCTCTCAAGAAGCAGCAGAAGCTGCTAGTCGGGCAAAAAGTGAATTTTTAGCAACCATGAGCCACGAGTTGCGAACACCTCTTAATGCGATTATGGGCTTATCGCAGTTGCTGCAACAAGAAGTAGTTGGCTCTCTCAATGAAAAGCAGAACGAATATGTAAGTTGTATATATAGTAGTGGTGAGCATTTGCTGGCACTGATTAACGATATTCTTGATTTATCGAAGGTAGAAGCAGGCAAAGAAGAACTGTTACTGTCACCTTTACCAGTATCTGATTTATGTAATTATGCCATCTGGACAGTGCGCGATCGCGCCTCAGAAAAGGGGTTAAAACTCACCTACAAAATTGACCTACAAGAGGATATTTGTATTGCTGATGAGCGGCGCATCAAGCAAATGCTACTCAATCTGCTCACCAATGCCATTAAATTTACCCCAGCCGGTGATGTATCGCTGGTAGTGAAAAAAGTACCTCAAGGAATAACCTTTACAGTTTCAGATACTGGAATTGGTATAGACCCAAATCAGTTTCAATTTCTATTTGAACCATTTAAACAGCTTGATAGCCAATTAAATCGGCAGTATGAAGGCACTGGTTTAGGTTTAGCTTTAACACGCAAACTAGCACGTTTGCATGGTGGAGATTTAACTGTTACATCGACTTTAGGAGAAGGCAGTCAGTTCACTTTGTTTTTACCAAATCCAGTAATTTCGAAAGCAGTCGAGAATGAAAAGCATGAGGAAGATCAGGGAGATGAGGGAGAAGAGTTTACTTTATCCTCCTCCCCAGACATCTCCAAAAATAAAACTATTTTACTTATAGAAGAAGAGGAAAAAACTGCAACAGTTTTGCAAGACTATCTTCATTCAATTGGCTATAAAGTCAAGTGGATAGATAATGAAAACGATTTTTTGAACCAGGTGCAAAGCCTCCAAGCAGATTTAGTTTTTTTTGATTTACAGCTAACTAGAAAAACTAGGATCTTAAATTTGCTAAATCTTCTTAGACAAAAGCCTTCTTGGAAAGATACACCGATTGTAATAATGACTTTGAGCGAACCGATAGAAAAAGAAATTAACAAGTTACCAGGTAGTGCTAATGACTATCTTGTTAAGCCAATCCGCACAGTCCAGCTAGAGTCATTACTAATGCGATATTTGAGCTAATTTTACTATGAAATTTCTTGTTTATTGGTTAGGAAATTTCGTATTTAAAATCATTGTCAACTGCTGTGATTACCAGTTATTAAAATAAGCAGATTATTTAGACTATGAGATGTTTTTTCTCATTGTTACATGGCGAATGCTTGCTTCTTCAAATATTTCTCCCTCTTCTATAAAATCCAGTTTTTTGTATAAATTTATCACATATTCTTGAGCGTGAATCACAACTTGTGTAATATTTTTGTTAGCTATAATCTGTAGTGCCTTTTCCATAATTTTTGTACCAATACCCTGTCCTCTAGCTGTAGATAAAACTGCAAGCCTTTCTATCTTGGCAGTTTTATCTTCCAAGTATCTAATTCTGGCAGTACCAACAGCTTTTTCATTTAAATAAGCAATCAAATGCTCAGATATTGCATCTTTGCCATCAAATTCTAAAGCAGGATCTACATTTTGTTCATCCTGAAAAACTACTTGTCTAATTGCTTTAATTGTAGGAAAATCTTTAGACATTTCAGCAATTTTTATAGATAAATTACTCATCAAACTCTTTATGTTGTTAGATTATAAAATAATTAGGATATATGGCAATATGCTTAGAATAGTGATATTCCGCCTCAGAATCTCACCCGAACCCGCTTATAAAAAACAGGGTTATTTTTTCTATTATAGGATCATAATTTCAGGACTAATTTTAGCTTATTCGTAGCCAAATCAAGGCATTTATCTACTTTTTATGGGAAAATTTGAATTGAATTTTAGGGGTCTAAATGTAGATTTTACATCACTTGTCTCTGAAAAATCATGTTGGTTCTATATACTCAAAATTTTGCCATATCTCAATTTAATTGTAAACTCGCTTTACTCACCTTGATGACCCAAGTTGTTTTGGCAGAATCCTTATTTCTGTGGTTCTGATTAAATTCATTATTGAGACTTAATTGCAATCAATTTGGAATTAACAATTTCGAAAAAAGCCTTAACCTAAATTTGTACTAACTTTAACTCAATCTTTGCCTACGCTGTATGCCTTAGTAAGAAGATTGTGTAGTAACTCTGGTAAAATCCTGTATTTCTATCGGGTTTTAGATGTATTGCTACCATTAACCCAGAGCTAGAAGTCAAGGTGGAGGTTCTTAGGAGTTGCTGTTTACTGCATTTAAGGATTGGAGATTCATGAAACTGCAACTGATCCAATTACATATACTCTGAACCAAATTCACTGGAGCGTAGACCCATGATAAGCACAAATGCTGTTTGCACGGAGGAAACCAGGTGTCTACGCCGACAGCATGACATTTGCATATTTTCTGTGGAGTTTTCTTAACTATTCTTGAGGAGTACAAATGCTTGAGGCTATCGCTGTTGCTTGGTTATTACTGTTTTTTGGTGATTTTCTATCTACATTTATTTACCACGTACCCGAGCATGTTTTTGGTAGCCTTCATTTAAAAACGCACCACTCCTGGAAAAAAGATTTCCGCCACTACGCTATTCTGACTTTTAATCCTCAAGTTCTTTTAGATGGTATCTTAGGAGCTTTGCCTTATGTACTCATAGCAGTAGTCTTGTGGTCTTTCTCTCCCATTGGCGTTATTTCGGGATTACTGCTTGGTCAGTTTCATGTATGGTGGAGACACATAAGTGTACTTGGTTGGCAAACTCCAAAGCCTATAAATATTTTATGCCAAATTTTATTTGTTACTACTCCTGAGAGACACTGGTTACATCATCACAAAACTAATTTAGGTTTCGGTGATATTTTTACATTCTTTGAACAACCTGCACAAATGTGGTTACGCTGGCTTCGGTTACTCAGACTTCGCTTTCGCTACTCGCGGATCTAACTGAAGCTACTACTTATCTCAATACTTTTTAAACGTACCAAAAGAAGTTGCGATCGCAGCTTCTTTTGGTACGCTATTTATCTTTTCAGAAAAATATATTATCAGGTAGTGGCAATTCATGAATTGCCACTACTGTATGTGGCTTTGTGTAAGCCCTAAAAATAAGCGAGTTACACAAACAGAAGTATACCTTTGTAACGAAGTATAAAGGTATTTGCTAATGTTCAACTTCACTGTTATATCGCCAATATTTTTGGGAAAACTAGTCTTAATTAGTAAATTATTATATCTCTAGATTTTTATGATAATTTCTCTCTTTTCTAGAGAGGGCTGTTTTCCTTCTACCCTTCGGGTATCTCCTAAGCCCTTCGGGCACGCTTTGCGAACGGAGACGTTACGCGAACGCAGTCGCTCATGGGGAAAACCCCCAAGACCGACCTGTCTCACTTCTTGCCCTGTATTTCCTGTCTTCATTGATAAGATTAATCACCCAATTTGCTTGAATGGGGTTAATTTGCAACTTGCTGCTTATGAGGTGTTTTATGTCCCCAGTTAGCCTCAGAAAGATTCTCAACAAAAAAGAATTGCCATCTCTCCTTCATAATTTAGTCTACCAACTCAACATTGCGATTGATGTTGAACTCGTAGACGGCACAAAACTACTTAGCATTGGGGAGCAAACTACCGAAAACCGATATCCAATCGAGATGTCAGGAGAAATCATCGGTTGGGTTGTGGGAGGAGAACAGGCAACTCTAGTTGCAAATTTGCTCTCATTGTTGGCAAAGCAAGAAGCTGAGAAGAAAGTACTGGCCATAGAATTGCTAGAGCGATACCAAGAAATTGATTTGTTTGACGATATCTCGACTCAACTCGCAACAAGTTTGGATACGCGACAGATTGCTCAACTCGTGCTTCAAGAATTAAGTCGATTAATTGAATCGTCTGCGGGGATGATTCTGCTTTTGAGTCCAGATGCAACTGCATTTGAAATCATTGCCGAATTTGGAGATTTTTTTGACGATAGCCACCCGGAACCAGGTAAGGGGATTATTGGCAACATTGTGCAATCCAACCGGGCAGAACTGATCAATGATGTGCAAACCGATCTTCGATTACAGCTGAAAAAAAACGTTAGCGCCATGATTTGTGTACCGTTACGAGCCAAAGAGCGGGTACTGGGAGCGATCGCGATTGGGGCATCCAAAACCGATTCATACAAAGCCGAACACCTGAAACTTGTGAGTATCTTTGCCTCTCAAACAGCGATCGCCATTGACAAAGCTTTGCTTTACGAGCAAAGCACTCAAGCAGCAGTTCAGGCACAAGCTCAGACAAAAAAGCTTCAGCAAGCTCTTCATGAGCTGCAATTGGCCCAAACTCAGTTAATCCAAAGCGAAAAAATGTCCAGTCTCGGACAACTTATTGCCGGAGTTGCCCACGAAATCAACAACCCGCTTAACTTTATTTGCGGCAATTTAAAGTATGTTGCCGAATACGCCCAAAACTTATTACACCTATTGGAAAACTATCAGAAATTCCTACCTGTTATCCCTCCAGAGTTGGAATCAGAGTTAGACAATATAGACCTGGAATTTATCATGCAGGATTTCCCCAAACTGCTAGATTCGATGAAACTGGGCACCGGTCGCATCGTCGAAATTGTCCAATCGCTGAAAAACTTCTCCCGCCACGACGAAGCAGAAATGAAAGCCGTCAATATCCATGATGGTATCGACGGAACGCTAATGATTCTTCACCATCGCCTGAAAGCAGATGTTCACCGTCCGGCAATTGAAATCATCAAAGACTATGCAAAACTTCCCCTCATTGAATGCTATCCCGGACAGTTGAATCAGGTGTTTATGAACATCCTGGCAAATGCCATTGATGCTTTGGAGGAGACAATGAGTAATGGGGAATGGAAAAATTCTCATTCACCCCATCTCCTTGTCCCGCCATCTCCTCACTCTCCACTCCCCACTCCCCAAATCACTATTCGTACCAAAGTTCTCGATCGCCAGTGGGCTGTGATTCTGATTGCCGACAATGGCCCAGGCATGAAGGAGGACGTTATCCACCGCATTTACGATCCCTTTTTCACCACAAAAGATATTGGTAAGGGAACCGGGTTAGGTATGGCAATCAGCTATCAAATTGTTGTAGACAAACATGGAGGAATGCTCAAGTGTCGTTCTCAACCAGGTGAAGGCACAGAATTCTGGATTCAGATTCCCTTAAATTGTGCAGTGGTTGCCCCTACTGAAGAAGAGAATTACACCTCTGCCTCGCCAACTGTCACAACGATATTACCCCATATACCCGATGCCGACGGCTTCATTCCATCAACAATTCCAATGCTCAAACCGACGGATTTACTGACCCGCCATACTCACTTGATCCAGCGACTTTCACAGCAAAATCCAGGTGTGGAAACTGCATCACCCGATGAAATTTACCAGATGTTCCAACGCCACCCAATTTCATTAAAGCTTTACGCCACTTTGTTGTCTTGGTTCTGTTGTTCTAACCCTACTTAAAATACGCCACTAGAGAAACCTTAACCATGTTTAAGCAACTTGATGATTACAATAGTCAGCTATTTGAAAAATGTCCTGTTGGCCTAGCATTGTGCCGAACAGATGGGACGCTAATTAATACTAACCTTGCCTATGCTGCTATTTTGGGGCGCACTGTTCCAGAAACCCTGAATCTCAGCTATTGGCAAATTACTCCTGAAAGCTATGCTGCCTCTGACCGAGCTACCCTAGAAAACCTAGAACAAACTGGTCGCTATGGGCCTTACGAGAAGGAGCTAATTCACAAAGATGGGCATCTAGTCCCGGTCAGAATCTCCGGGCTGATAATTGAGAAAGATGGCGAACGAATGATTTGGTCTAGTGTGGAGGATATCAGCGATCTTCGACTCGCCCAGCAGGAACGCCAACATACTGAACAAATCTTGAAACAGAGTGAAGCTCGATATCGCTCTCTAGTAACCGCTACGACACAAATTGTTTGGGTAAGCACACCAGAAGGAATTTGCATTGAACTAGCAAGCTGGATAGCTTATACAGGTCAAAGTCTAGCGGAAGCGGCAAATGGAGGTTGGATTGATGCCGTTCATCCTGACGATCGCGATCGCACAGCCCAAGTCTGGTATACAGCCGTGGCCAGGTGCAGCATTTATGAAACAGAATACCGAATTCGTGGCAAAGACGGCAGCTATCGCCACTTTTCTGTCTGTGGTGCCCCAGTCTTAGAAGCAGACGGCGACGTTCGAGAGTGGGTTGGCACCTGCACAGATATTCACGATCGCAAACTAGGAGAACAAACTCTCCAACAAAACGAACAACGGTTTCGCTCTTTGGTGACAGCTAGCTCACAAATTGTCTGGGTGGCTACGCCTGAAGGACTGGCGGTAAGCCATGAAATGCCTACCTGGTTAGCGTACACAGGTCAGAGTGCAGATGAGGTTGAGGGTTTGGGCTGGCTCGATCCGATTCACCCCGATGACCGTAACCGCACAGCCTTAGCCTGGAGTGCTGCTGTGGCAAATAAGAGTCTCTTTCAAACCGAATATCGATTTCGTGCCAAAGACGGCAACTATCGGCACTTTTTTGTCTGTGGTGCCCCCGTCTTAGAAAAAGATGGCAGCGTTCGAGAATGGATTGGTACTTGCACCGATATTCACGATCGCAAACAAGCAGAAGCCGAAAATCAACGTTTGATGGATATGTTAAATCATTCCAGTGATGCCATCATTGTCCGTGACATGAGCGACAAAATCTCTCACTGGAATCAGGGTGCCGAGAGACTCTACGGTTGGACGCGTGAAGAAGTAAAAGGCCAATGTATTCAAGCATTTCTCAAAAAAATCTTTCCAAAACCAAAAGAAGAAATCATCGCAGAGTTATTAGAGCAAGGTAATTGGGAAGGAGAAGTCCAACACCTCACCCATTTTGGCAAATTGATTATTGTCCAGAGCCGATGGACATTGCAACGAGACATCGACGGTCAGCCCTGCGCGGTGCTAGAAATTAATACCGATATCACTGCACGCAAACAAGCAGAAATCGCTCTACGGCAATTGAATCAAGAACTGGAAGCCAGAGTTGCAGAGCGGACAGCTGCCCTGCAAAATACCTTAGCAGAAGCACACGGATTAAATGCCATTTTAGATAATTTAGCAGATGGTTTGTTAGTAGCAGACACAGCAGGACAAATTACCCACTTCAATCCTGCCTTTTTAGCTATGTATGAATTGACAGATACCGTCGTCAAGGGTCACTACCGAGAACTGCCGATATCTGGTTTAGCAGAACTGGTTGCCCGAACTCAATCTCATCCCGGAGAGGTGTTTTCTGCTGAAGTTGCGCTGACGAAAGAACGCATTGGTCAGGCAGTGGCAACCGCTATTTTCAAAAAGACGGTGGAGCAAGAACCCCCTACCTGCTTCGGTTCTGCACTGCTGATTCGGGATATAACAGCAGAAAAAGAGATTGACAAGATGAAGACCGACTTTATCTCAACGGTTTCCCACGAACTGCGAACACCACTAACCTCTGTTCTCGGTTTTGCATCGATTATTAAAGAAAAGCTAGAAACTGATGTGTTTCCAATAATTTCTACTGAAGACCGCAAGCTTCAAAAAACCATTAAGCGGGTGGCGGATAATCTCAACATTATTGTGTCGGAAGCAGAACGGCTCACGTCTTTGATTAACGATGTCTTAGACATCGCCAAGATGGAAGCAGGTAAGGTGGAATGGCAGATGCAGCCGCTCGATCCCAGCGAATTACTGGATTGGGCAACCAATTCTACCGCCGGGTTGTTTGAAACCAATGGCTTGCAGTTGGTCAGCGAGATTGAACCTGGACTGCCTCAGATAGTAGGCGATCGCAACCGTTTGCTGCAAGTTTTAATTAATCTGATTTCTAATGCCGTTAAATTTACCGAATCTGGTTGTGTTACCTGCCGCGTCAAACAAGGAGACGACGGTGTTTGCATCAGCGTCATCGACACAGGCATTGGAATTGCACCAGAAGATCAGCCAAAAGTGTTCGAGAAATTCCGCCAAGTTGGTGACACCCTCACCGACAAACCCAAAGGCACAGGGTTAGGGCTACCCATCTGTAAACAAATCATCGATCATCATGGCGGTAGAATATGGGTTGAAAGTGAACCAGGGAATGGCAGTATATTCTCATTTATCATTCCCACCTACACCAGCGATCAAAAAACCACTACTAATCTGAATCTGGATACGCTAGTCAAACAACTTAAAGAACACGTCATTACCACAAACCCAGTGGTGAACAAAAACCGTAAAACCATTTTAGTTGTGGATGATGACGCTAACATTCGGGAACTGCTTCGTCAACAACTAGAAAATGAAGGCTACAACGTTCAGGAAGGAAAGGACGGCGTGGATGCAATTCATCAAATTAAAATAGCCCGTCCCGATCTGATTCTCTTGGACGTGATGATGCCCCAAATCAACGGTTTTGATGTGGCAGCTGTTCTCAAGAATGATCCTCAGACCGCAGACATTCCGATCATTATTTTGTCAATTATTGAAAACAAAGAACGGGGCTACCATATTGGTATTGATCGCTATCTCACCAAGCCCATTAATACAGAGAAACTCCTCAACGAAATTGGCTCACTGCTTTACCAGGGTACTTCTAGTAAAAAGGTATTAGTTGTAGATAAAAATGCATCAGCTTTAAAAACCTTATCCGATGTACTACAAGCTCAGGGATACAACGTGATTGAAGCCTCTAATCCGCAAGAATGCATCAATAAAGCTCTGTCAGCCAAACCTGACATGATCATCATCGATTCTATCTTCTCTCAAGAAGGTGATTTGGTGAAAACCCTACGGTTTGAGAAAGAGTTAGAAAATGTATTTTTTATTATGCTGTCTGAGCAGTAATCGCTCCTACTGGGGAATGAGGAAGAGGCAAGGGAGAAACGAGCAGGGGGCAAGGGGGAGAATAAAAAATTATCTCTTTCTCCTCTGCTCCCTGCTCCTCTGTCTCTTCCCAATGCCAATTCCCAGTGCCCAATGCCCAATTCCCAATCCCTAATTACTATGACTCATAAAATTCTGATTGTTGACGATGAACCCAATATCTTGATTTTGATGGAACAAGCCTTAGAAGCATTAGAAGATGAGGGCGTAGAACTTCTAACTGCTAGAAATGGAGAAGAAGCTCTTGAAACTATTAAAACTGAAAAACCAAATCTAGTTTTTCTCGATGTGATGATGCCTAAAATGAACGGTTTGCAAGTCTGCCACATTGTTAAACATGATTTGGAAATGACTGACATCTACATTGTCATATTGACAGCTAAAGGACAGGAATTTGATAAACAAAAAGGGATTGAGGTTGGTGCAGATTTATATCTAACTAAACCATTTCGCCCCAAAGAAGTACTTGAAAAATCAAGGCAGGTGTTGGGATTTTGAGTAAAATTATGAACAATATTAAAGCTTACGTATTAACAAGAAATACCAAGTATAGATGATTTGAAAACCGTCTTCTTTCAGATGAAGAATCGTTGATACATACTCAAACACACATGGGCGGCACTAACAATATAATTTCTAACTCAGCCACTGCCTTATGGCTGAGTTAGAAGCACTTTCAATTGGCAATATTTACATGTAATAGCCCTTACGTGTAAATATTGGCTACGTGTGCTGTGATTGAAAGTAAAAAATAGTTTAGTAATTATAAATAATAATACTGTAAATTTTCGAAGTTTTTCCAGTTAAATATATCTAATATTCAATCTTTGTTTGTATAAACTTATATAAGCTTTATCGGCTATTGCATAACATAGATTTACACGCAATCAATGCAAGAATATGAAAAAATTCCTGGGTGTTTTAATGGTTTCTAGTCTATTAGGACTAGGAGCATTCTCTACCGTTAACAAAGCTCAAGCCGCATCCCTGACAATCGATCCTACAGACACCTTTTTGAGAACCTACGCTGACACAACTTATTACCAAGGTGTGAGTACTGTTGCTGGTAACACTAAAGCCATATCCCTAGCAGATTTGGGTTTGAAAGGTGGCGACTCCATCAGCCTGAATATTTCTGGTAAATTTAACACGAGTGTTTGGAGTCCAGGTCAAAGGAGCGACATGATAGGGGTATTCAGTACCTCAGATCAGCTCCTTAATACATCCTTTAAACAACGTGTGGTTGATGCTGTAGCCCTCAATCAGCAAGATGCCAATCAATATGACTACACTCAGAACACGTGGACTTCTAACACTTTGTTTGATTCTACCGCCTCCCCAGGCTCTACCTTTGACCCTGGCAAAAATGCTTATATGTGCAGTGATACAACCCTGAGTGACCCTAACAGAATGTGCGGTCAACAAACATTATTTGATAGTGTTTTTGGTATTTTCGGTGAGACAACACTTACAATTCCCACCACAGCGACTTTTTTGTTTCTAGCTGTGAACGATGTTTTCTATAGTGACAATACTGGAAGTATATTGATAGACATTGGCAAAACAGGAACTGTGGATAATCAGCTTTCAGTCCCAGAACCTAATACTGTTCTTGGTGTGCTGGCAACGATCGCACTAGCATTGAAAATGAAACGCAAGCAACAAATTGCTAAATAACCCTTTTCTGTCACTCTCCGAAAACTTTTGCCATACTGAAAAACCATATATGTCGTAGGGGCAATACCCAACGGTAAGCCGCTTTGCGTCTACATAAATTGCCCCTACAGCGCAGGTCTATTTACCATCCAAGAATGATTAATAAAAACCTGAAATGACATACTTACCTTGATTCACAACATAATTATTTTGTGTAGTCCTAGCTTTTCACCTGCGTAGGCGTAGCCCATCGTAGACATCGCACTAATGGGAACAATCGGCACAAATCTGGTTACATTTCGTTAATGGATCAACGGTTAACAGTACTCATGTCAGGGTAGCGCTCACCTGCTGCTACACCTTTTGGTGCAACTGCTTCCAGTCGATTCAACTCTTCTTCAGTCAGGGTAATATCGGTAGCTGCAACATTCTCCTCTAAATAGGTACGGCGTTTTGTACCAGGAATTGGCACAATATCTTCTCCTTGAGCCAATAGCCATGCTAGTGCAAGTTGACTAGCGGTTACTCCTTTTTCGGTGGCAATTGCCTTCACTTGCTCAACTAATTTCAAGTTCTTATCAAAATTCTCACCTTGAAAGCGAGGAGCATTTCTGCGATAGTCATCAGGTGCTAGATCGTCAAGTTTAGCGATCGCACCTGATAAAAACCCTCTTCCTAATGGGCTATAGGCAACAAACCCAATTCCTAATTCCCGCACGGTAGGTAAAATTTCATCCTCTGGCTCTCGACTCCAAAGCGAGTATTCTGTTTGGAGTGCCGCAATGGGGTGAACTGTCACAGCCCGCCGAATCGTGGCCGGAGCAGCCTCTGAAAGCCCTAAATAACGCACTTTTCCCAGCTTTACTAACTCCGCCATTGCTCCTACAGTATCCTCAATGGGTACGGTTGTATCTACCCGATGTTGATAATAGAGGTCAATCACTTCTACTCCTAGACGTTTGAGTGAAGCATCACAAGCTTGATGGACATATTCGGGTTTGCCATTAACTCCTTTAAAACCACCATCTTCAGTGCGGACATTACCAAATTTGGTTGCTAATACTACTCGATCGCGGCGATCTTTAATTGCTTTGCTTACTAATTGCTCATTAGTGAAAGGCCCATACATATCAGCAGTATCAAGAAAATTAACTCCAAGTTCTAATGCTCGATGAATTGTAGCGATCGCCTCATTTTCATCACGACCACTATAAAACTCAGACATTCCCATACAACCAAGTCCGATAGTTGAAACTTCTAACCCAAGTTTCCCTAGTTTTCTAGTTTTCATCACATAATCTCCTAGTCAGTAATTGGTGAGAGAAAATCAACTCCTTCAGCATTATCCCTTTCTCTCTCCCCCAGTCATCTACACTTAGAAGTATTTACCTTAGTGGTGCAGAAAAGTCCTGAAGGCTTGATATATGGGGAATTTTACTAAGACAAGGGTGACAGAGAGGGGGAAGACATGGGATGCTCAAGTTTCCACACAAAAACTACTCCATGTCAGTCCCCCATCTTTATCGTCAACTGCAAGTTCAACTAAGTCAATGGATTTGTCCCCAAGATCAACGACATCTGCAAGTCTTTTGTGAGAATGTCGCCGCCATTTTGCAAGCTCAAAGCGCCTGTCTGAGCCACTGGTTGCCCTATCTGAGTCATAGGGAGTGCAAAGCTCGCAGCCACATGGAGCGCTTAAACTACTTTGTCCATAATCCCAAAATCACTGCCGAAACCTTCTATTTTCCTATGTTGCAGCAGTTCTTGAACTCCTGGGAGGGCATGGCGATGACACTAACACTTGATACCAGTATGTTATGGGATCAATATTGCTTAATTGAGATCTGTTTAGTTTGGGGTGGACGCTCTATTCCACTTGGTCAAACGGTATTGGAGCATGGCAGTGCCACCGTGGGCTTTGAGGACTACTGCCCCGTGTTAGAAACGACGTTAAGGCTGCTGCTTAGGCAGAATGTCATGTGACGTTGTTAGCGGATCGAGGATTTGAACATGGTGCGTTGATCCGGTGGTTACGGGAGCATCAATGGTCGTGGTCTATTCGGGCGAAATCGGACTTGAACATTACCCTCTCCAATGGTCAAACGGCTGCGGTTGCAAACTTGCTTCCCCAAGAGGGCGAAGCTTATCTGTTTCGAAAAGTCAAAGTTTTGCAGGACATTGAGTGTCATCTCGCCACCGCTCATTTAGCTCTGGCAAGTGAGGCTTGGGCTGTCCTCTCCGATGTGCCGCCGTCCTTGCAGACTTTTGAGGTTTATGGTCAGCGATTTGGCGGCATTGAGCCACATTTTAAGGATTATAAGTCCGCCGCTTTTGAACTCATCCGCTCCCACTTGCGCGACCCTCAAGCGCTGAATTGTTTGTTGATGTTGCTAGCGCCTGCCACCTTAATTGCTATTGCTGTTGCGGTGGTGGTGGTCGGTGAAGGTCGGCGCAAAATGCTGGATTGGCACAGCCAGAGGGGATTGAGTTTCTTACAATTAGGATTACGCGAAATTGAACGGTTGTGTTATCAACGCCTCCCAATTCCTCTATTAGCTACCTTACCTCGGAAGAGTCCCCCATCTGCCACTGCTTCACTTAAAAAACGAACGCAGATAGAGCAACAAATTGAGTTCTCCCGTGTCACTGTGTTCTCAACTTGAGACTTCGGAAAGTTTTCTGCACCACTAAGCCTAACATTCTGTCGCCTGTTTCCAGAGCAATTAGGGAGTCGGGTGGCTGGCTTAATTCTTGTGGATACTACTTACACCAATCCGGTTAAAACTTGCATCTTTAGCAATCTGGTACGGAAATTGCAGAAACCGCTACTTGAACCTTTGTTATACCTGACTATCGTGCTGTGGCCGATTTTTTGGTTGATGACTTGGCTTTCGTATTTCAATGGTTCGCTGTACATCAGCGTAGAACTATCTGGATTTACGGGTACTGAAACACGCGGTCAACTAAATTTTGCCGCTTTCCTATCAGCATTGGGTTCGCCTGGTGTTCTGGCTCGTGGCACACTGGCAATGTTCAAGTTTGACGAAGCACAAACACTCGCAACTATTAACGTGCCTGTATTGGTCATGTGTGGGGCTTCAGATATAGCGACTAAACCTGTGGCCAGCGATCGCATGAAAGCAGAATTACCTTACTCTGAAAGAGTCACCCTCAAACCAGGTGGACACATGGCATTGATGGAACAAAACCAGCAGTTTGCTGAAGCAGTCAGTACGTTTAGCGCTGACTGTTCGCTCCGAAACAGTCATCTTAATTAGTGCTTTTTACTTCAACTCGGTAGATAATAGAACTCAGTATGAGCAACAATACAGAACTCATATTTAGGGAGCTTTAATGACTCGACGTATTACCAGTGCTGTAAATTCAGTAGTAGCAAACTTATCACGACGCAATGCACTTTTGTGGCTTGGAGGTAGCGGGATAACTACCGCCTTTATGGTGGGAACCCAAAAGGAAGTGGGGGCTCAAGAAAATAAAGATTTAAAATTGGTGAACCCACCAACATTATATGATGCAACCCGAAATGGCTATAGTCATATAGCTGTTACGCCACCAAGGACTAGAACCGTCTATATTTCTGGTCAATTTGGTTCCGACTTACAAGGAAATCTTGTCTCCGATGACTTTGAAAAGCAGTTAGTACAGGCTTTTAAAAACCTCCGTTTTGCCTTACAAGCGGTTGGTGCCCAACCAAAAGATGTAGCAAAAACTACTATTCTTATAGCAGATTACAACCAAAGTAAATTGATCCCATTAGGACGTGAAATTAGTAATTTGTGGGGATATAAGCCACCAGCAAATACTCTTATTCCCGTTCCCAGGCTTGCACTTGATGGGATGTTGTTTGAAATTGATGCTTATGCGGTAATTCCAGAAAAAGGGAATTGAGGGCTGGTTCCAACATAACCCTCTTTAAATATCAGATGATATAACTTTTTTCAATAACAGCAGGCGGGGTAACAAATTCCCGCTCCTGCTGATCAATCATAGTGGTCTGTTCCATTAATTTTGCTGGGTTGGATAAATACTTCAATTTCCCTTCTTGCTACGCTGCGCTAACGCGATTCGTTCTCTTCTCTCTCAAATTTAATCGGACACACCACTAGTCAGACTATGAAACTGTAATCTTTAGCAATTAACCTTAGTGTAACGTTACTAATTTGGGAACAATAAACTGAGAAATCACTATGATTTAGCAGTATGTTCAGCACTCAGGTTAGTATTCCCAAATATCAAGTCATTGGAGAAATCTACAATGGTTCGAGAACCATTGTTTATCGTGGGTATCGAGAAAGTGACTCATTACCTGTAGCGATCAAACTGCTGAAAAATTCATATCCCACCTTTAATGAACTGGTACAGTTTCGCAATCAGTACACCATTGGCAAAAATCTCAACTCATCCTTAATTGTCCAAACTTACAGCCTGGAAGCATATCAAAATGGCTATGTGTTGGTGATGGAAGATTTTGGTGGCATTTCTCTAAAAGATTATTTTACTCATAACCAGACGCGAAACTTGGGGTCTTTGCAAGAGTTTTTACAAATAGCGATCGCACTGTGTAATACCTTAGAGATACTCTATACTGAGCGCATCATTCATAAAGACATCAAACCGAGCAATATTTTAATTAATCCTCATTCCAAAGAAGTTAAATTAATTGACTTTAGTATTGCCTCTCTATTACCAAGGGAAACACTAACCCTAATTAGTCCCAATGTATTAGAAGGAACCCTAGCTTATATTTCTCCAGAACAAACAGGGAGAATGAATCGAGGCATTGACTACCGAACGGATTTTTATTCACTCGGTGTAACTTTCTACGAGTTACTCACAGGTGAGTTACCTTTTCAATCAAATGACCCAATGGAATTGGTGCATTCTCATATTGCTAAAATAGCCTCTTCAATACATAAAATTGACTTACAAATTCCGGCTGTCATCTCGGAGATAGTTAGCAAGTTGATGGCAAAAAATGCTGAAGACCGCTATCAAAGCGTATTAGGATTAAAGTATGATTTAGAAACGAGTTTGGCTCAACTCAATAAAACAGGTAAAATTGAAAGTTTCACAATTGCTCAAAGGGATGTGTGCGATAGATTTATTATCCCTGATAAACTCTATGGACGGGAATTAGAAATAAAAACCCTACTAAAAGCATTTGAAAATGTCAGCCTGGGTGCAACAGAAATAACATTGGTAGCTGGTTTTTCTGGAATTGGTAAAACTGCGGCTGTTAACGAAGTCCATAAACCTATTGTTCGTCAACGTGGTTATTTTATAAAAGGCAAATTTGACCAATTTAATCGGAATATTCCTTTCTCGGCATTTGTTCAAGCTTTCCGTAATTTTATGGAGCAGTTACTAGCAGAAAGCAGTATTAAAATACAAGAATGGAAAAATAAAATTGTTCAAGCATTAGGTGAAGATGGTCAAGTAATTATTGAAGTAATTCCTGAATTAGAAAGAATTATTGGCAAACAGCCCCCTGCACCAGAGTTATCAGGTAATGCTGCCCAAAACCGATTTAATTTATTATTTCAGAAATTTCTCCAAGTATTTACAACTAAAGACCATCCTTTAGTAATATTTTTAGATGACTTACAGTGGGTAGATTCAGCTTCATTAAAACTAATACAATTATTAACGAATGAAGCTAATCAGGGATATTTGTTGTTAATTGGTGCGTATCGATACAATGAAGTATTTCCAGCACATCCGTTGATAGTGATGTTGGATGAAATTCGCAAAACAAGTGTAACTGTAAATAGCCTTACCCTAAAACCACTAAACCAATTACAATTGAATCAACTTGTAGCAGATACGTTAAATTGTGCAGAGAATGTGGCATTATCTCTTTCGCAATTGGTCGATCGTAAAGCTCAAGGGAATCCATTTTTTGCAACTCAGATTCTCAAATCATTGCATCAAGACCGACTAATTCAATTCAATTTTTTAGAGGGATGCTGGCAATGCGATATTTCCCAAATAAATCAGCAAACTTTAGCAGATGATGTTGTTGAGTTTATGGTCTTCCAATTACGAAGACTACCAGAAGAAACTCAACAACAATTGAAGCTAGCTGCTTGTATTGGGAATCAATTCGATTTAAAAACATTAGCGATTGTTTCCAAACAATCGGAGGTAGAAACCGCAGATTGTTTGTGGAAGGCTTTGCAAGAAGGGTTGATTTTGCCGCAAAGTGAGGTTTATAAGTTTTTTGTTGGTTCAGAAAATCAAGCAGCTACTCAAGAACATTCTGAGATGGTTGTATATAAATTTTTACACGATCGCGTCCAGCAAGCTGCTTATTCACTTATTCCAGAAGCACAAAAACAGTCAACACACCTGCAAATTGGGCAATTGTTGTTGGAAAATACACCTTTGCATCAGCAAGAAGAAGGGATTTTTGCGATCGTTAACCAATTCAATTACGGATTGGAGTTGTTGGAAGAACCTGGCGAACGAGAACATCTGGCCCGGTTAAATCTAATAGCTGGTTGTAAAGCCAAAAACTCGACTGCTTATGCAACAGCAGTCGAATATTTAAAAGTTGCGATGCTTCTATTGCCGATAGATGCTTGGCAAAGTAACTACGATTTGGCCCTTGCTGTTTACGAATCTGCGGCTGAAGCAGAATATCTGAATACAAACTTTGAGTCATCAAAATCATTAGTAGAGATTATCCTTAAAAACGCCAAATCTCCATTAGAAAAAGTTCGTACTTATGAGATTCAAATCCAGTCTTATACGGCGCAAAATAAATTCATTGAAGCAATAGCCACAGGTAGAGAAGCACTCCAATTACTAGATTTGACCTTACCTGAAGACGGTAATACTCAAATGATTTTTGATGAATATGACCAGTTGCAACAAATGTTGGTTCATCAATCAATTGCAGCATTGGCAGATATGCCAGAAATAAACGATCCCAAAAAATTAGTTGGACTTCGCATTTTATCGGGTTTATTTGCCCCGGTTTATATAGCCAAACCGATGTTGCTGCCACTCAAGATTTTTACAATGATCAAAATTTGTATTCAATCTGGCAACTCACCACAGGCTGCTGTAGCTTACAGTCTCTATGGATTATTTTTGTGCAGTATTGGTGCAATTGAAGATGGATATAGCTTTGGTAAACTGGCAATACAACTTTTAGATAATTTTCAAACTAAAGAACTTAAAAGTAGAGTTTACCTCACATTCAGCCTATTTATTAAACACTGGAAAGATTCAATTAAATCTACATTAGGTTTATTTTTAGATGGTTTGCAAAGTGGGTTAGAAACTGGAAATTTAGAATATGTTGGTTATTGTGCTAATTGCTATAGTCAGTTTCTCTTTTGGAGTGGAGAAAATTTAGAAAATGCGGTGCTGGAGGCAGATAAATATTGCGATCTAATGCAGCAACTTAAACAAGAAGTATCTCTAGTTTGGGGAAATATCTGGCGGCAGACAGTTTTAAATTTACAAGGAGAAGCGGTTAATTCCTGCTGTTTAATTGGTAAACATTTTCACGAAGAAGAGATGTTACCAACTTTGATTGCAACTAACAATATTAATGGTATTTGTTATGTCTATCTAGCAAAAACTCTCCTAGCTTATCTTTTTGGAGAATATGAGTCTGCTTGGGAATATTCCCAAAAATTTGAGCAATATGAGCAGGGAGCAGCAGGCTTATTAATTGTTCCTTTGCGAAATTTCTATCAATCTTTGAGTTTGTTAGCTCTTTGTTCTCAGGCAAATGAAGCACAGCAACAGCTTTATCTCCAGAAAGTAGCTGAAAACCAAGCAAAAATGCAAGAATGGGCAAATCATGCGCCAGTCAATTATCAGCATAAGTACAATTTAGTTTTGGCTGAACAAGCTCGTGTAACTGGCGATCGCGTACAAGCCGCAGATTATTATGAAATCGCTATCCAAGAAGCGATCGCCAATGACTATGTTCAGGAAACAGCGATCGCTAACGAGCTTGCTGCCAAATTTTACCTAGAATGGGGTAAAGAAAAAGCCGCAGAAGGATATCTGCAACAGGCATATTACTGCTATGCCCGTTGGGGAGCAAAAGCCAAAACTGATGACTTGGAAAAACGCTATCCCAAATTACTCAAACCCATTTTGCAACAGCAAGAATTCAACTTTAATCCCTTAGAAAGCATAGCCACTATTGGCAGTATATCTACTTACGCTACCAGCAGTACTAATATTTCTGATACTCTAGATTTGACCTGCATTCTCAAAGCCGCTCAAACTATCTCTAGTTGTATCGAATTAGACGTACTAATCAGCAGCCTCACCCGCATTATCCTAGAAAATTCAGGTGCAAAAACATCTGTATTAATTCTTCCTCAAGAAGATATTTGGCAAGTGCGGGCAATTACCTTTATCGATCAACAGTCAAATTCTCAGATTGATGTCAAAACCATTCTTGATTCACAACTACTAGACGCTTGTCAAGAGATTCCGATAAAACTGATCAATTACGTTAAAAATACTCAAGAAACCGTCATCATAGATAATTGCAAAACAAATATTCCCGGTGTCATTGGGGAATATATGCTCCTACATCAACCTCAAAGTGTATTATGTACACCTATTATTAACCAAGGTCATTTGGTGGGGATTCTCTACCTAGAAAATCAACTGAATCAAGGGGTATTTACTACTAATCGGCTACAGGTGATTAACCTACTATCTTCCCAAGCAGCAATTGCCTTAGAAAATGCCCAACTTTATCAGCAAGCCGGCCAAGCTTTACAAGATTTGCAACAAGCTCAATTACAAATTGTCCAAAGCGAAAAAATGTCTGCATTGGGTAACTTAGTGGCTGGGGTGGCTCACGAAATGAATAATCCTTTAGGCTTTATTGCTGCCAGTCTCAAACAAGCAAAACCCATCTTTATTGATATTTATGAACACTTAAAACTGTATCAAGAAAAGTTTTCCGAGCCGGGTGAAGAAATCATCAACCATGCTGAAGAAATTGATTTGGATTATACATTAGAAGACTTACCCAAAATAATTGATTCGATGACTATGGCCTGTGAGAGGCTAGAAAATATTAGTACGAGCCTCCGAACTTTTTCTCGTGCCGATAGAGATTACAAAGTTCCATTTAACATTCATGAAGGGATTGATAGTACAATTCTAATTTTAAAACATCGTCTTAAAGCTAATGATAACCGTCCAGCAATTGAGGTAGTGACTAACTACAGTAACTTGCCGCCAGTTGAATGCTTTCCAGGACAATTAAATCAAGTATTTATGAATATCCTAGCGAATTCTATTGATGCTTTAGATGAATCAAATACAGGTCGGTCATTTGAGGATATTAAAGCTAATCCGAATCGAATTACAATTACCACCTCCTTAAAATCTCAACAGGTCGAAGTAAAGATTGCTGATAATGGGGTGGGGATGAGCGAGTCAGTCAAAGAAAAAATATTTGACCATCTGTTCACGACTAAAGGTGTTGGGAAAGGAACGGGATTAGGATTAGCGATCGCTCATTCTATTGTTGTAGAAAAACACAGTGGCACTCTAAATGTAAATTCTACCCCAGGTGAAGGAACAGAATTTGTCATTAGCTTACCAATTTTGGCTCAAACTCAAAGTTAACTTGTTGGAGATATGAACCAAGACGCTTTAGTTAAGCATAAAAACCTTAACCTGCGTAGAGGCAGGGTAAGCAAGTAATAGTATATGTTCAGCCATTATTTTCTCCCCCTGCCTCAACCAAGAAATTATTTACCACCATTATTAATTTGTGCTGCTATTACTCAAAACTGAAAAAAACTCACCATAATATTACACAGCTACCCAAATTGCTCAATTCATTTTGGGAAAACTAGACACAAGATAAATAATTACAAATTTGGCTGATGAAAATAACTTTTGCTAACTTAAGCTTAATTGGTGCAATCTACATATCTGCTATTGGTAACAGCAATGTTCAAGCGCAGATCACGCCTGATGGTACTCTCAACACCACTGTGTCTGGCAGTAATAGTTACAACATTACTGGCGGTACTGTTGTTAGCAATAATTTATTTCACAGCTTTAGCCAATTCTCTATTCCTACAGGTGGTTCTGCAACTTTCAGTCATAATTCCAACATTCAAAATATTTTTAGTCGCGTCACTGGTAATAGTATTTCTTATATTAATGGTTCTATCAACACTAATAGCGGTGTTAACCTTTTCTTACTCAACCCGGCGGGGATTATATTTGGTGCAAATGCTAGCTTAAACGTTGGTGGTTCTTTTGTCGGCACAACCGCTAATAGCATCCAATTTGCTGATGGCAACGAGTTTAGCACCAACATAACTAAATCCCCATTGTTAACTATGAGTGTACCTGTAGGGTTACAACTTGGGGGCAATCCGGGAACTATTTCCGTGCAAGGAGTGGGAAATAATAGTAGATTGAACCCCACAACTTCTGTTTCTGGATTAACTAGTACAAATGGCTTGCAGGTTTTACCTGAAAAAACACTAGCTTTGATAGGTGGTGATCTCGTTCTCGATAGTAGCTTTCTTTCTGCACCAGGAGGACGAATCGAACTTGGCAGCATTACCCAAGGCAGTGCAAATATCCATCTCACGCCGCAAGCATTAACGTTTAGCTATCCAAGTATTGGCTCTAGCTTTGGTAATATCCAAATGAGTCAACGTGCTGTTGCATCTGTACGCGGAACCAGCCCCGGTTCGATTCAACTTCAGGGTAAACAGATCGATCTTCGGGATGGTTCTTTGCTGGTAGTACAAAATTTAGGCAACAGTAAAGCAGGTGATATTACTGTTAATGCTACAGAATCGCTACAAGTAGTTGGTAGATCCTCAGATTTTCGCAGTTCCAGTGGCATAGTCAATGAAGCTTTACTATCAGGAACCGCAGGAAATATTGTGATTACAACTCCAACATTGACCATTGATCGCGGGGCAATTGTTATGGATCGTAGCTATAATTCGGCCCGTGGTGGTAACATCACAATCAATGCCAATGCAGTGTCTGTGGGTGGGGTCGATCCTAAAGATCCATCTACTGTTCCGATCTTTGGTGTGCTTGTTGCTGCTGCTTTTGGAACTAAGCAAGGTGGAGATTTATCGATTTCTACTGATAGCCTTTCAATTTTGGGCGGTGCTAATGTTGGTACTAGGAGCTTTTCTAGCGGTCAGGGTGGCAATGTTAAAGTTACTGCTGATAGTGTGAATGTCTCAAGTCTGGATTCTCCTCCTGGATCGCTTTTTATCAGCTTGCTATCAGCGAATACTTTTGGCCCAGGAGATGCAGGAGACTTACATTTAGATACCCGGAAATTGTCAATACAAGATGGGGGTTTAGTCTCAGTTTCGAGTGTGAGTAGTGGGAATGCTGGCAATCTTACCATTAATGCCACTGAGTCAATTGATGTTAGGGGCATGAAAGACGCAGACAATCCTAGTTATATTGGGGCGATTGCCCGTTTATTTCTAGTGAGAACTTCTACAAACATTAGTAACAATAGTACCTCCAAGGCAAATGCAGGCAGTGTCACAATTAATACTCCTAACTTAACCATTCGTGATGGGGCAAGAGTTTTTGTCGAAAATGAAGTTCAAGGTGATGCAGGTACCTTAAACGTTAATGCCAATACCTTATATCTCAACAATGGTAGTCTTTCCGCATCTACAAAAGCTGGTCAAGGAGGCAATATAAATCTCCAACTCCGCGATTATTTGCTCATACGTAATGGTAGCTTCATTAATGCTGAAGCTGGTGCTGCTGGCAATGGTGGTAACATTACTATTAATTCACCTATCATTCTCGGCTGGGAAAACAGCGATATCATTGCCAATGCTTTCCAAGGTAAAGGCGGAAATATTGAAATTACAACTCAGGGGATTTTTGGTTTAGAATATCGTCCGCAACTAACATTAGAAAATGATATCACCGCCAGTTCACAATTTGGAGTGAATGGTACAGTTAACGTTAATATTATTGGTTTTGACCCCAATTCTGGTCTAGTGGAATTACCTGTAAATGTTAGTGATCCTTCCCAAAAAATCGCTACAGGATGTGCAAATAACAGTGGTAGTACTTTTGTGGCCACAGGTAGAGGTGGGATACCGCAAAATCCGACACAGGAAATTAGCAGCGATCGCACTTGGTCAGACATCCGCGACATCTCTGCATTTCACACAACACAACTAGTCAAAGTACAAATACATAAATCCCCAGAAATACTTGTTCAAGCTACATCTTGGCGACGTAATGCCCAAGGTAAAATTGAATTAATTACAAATCAATCTCCAAATCAGGTACAAACAGCATTAACCTGTGCGGCTACACCTCAAAATTAATTAACCCCAAAGTAGAGGTCGCTTAATTCTTCCAAAGAAACATCAGTCTGCGATTCTGGATTACGAAAGTAGAGATGGATGGGCAGGAGTTCAGCGCGATCGCGGGTTTCCGGTAAAGACAGAATCTGCTCAAGCAAAGTCAGGTAGTTTTCAGCAGTAGATTCCCAACTGTACGTCTTCAGCACCCGTTGCTGACCAGCTTGGGCAAAATAGTCCCACTCTTGAGCATCACATAGCACCCGCTCCAAGCCTCGTGCAATATCAGCAGGATCTTCTGGGTCTACGAGTATGCCATATTCCTTATTTCCCTGTCGCAAGCTTTCGCTAGGGCCACCGTTCTTGGTTGCTATCACTGGTAAACCTGCAACTGCTGCTTCTAAAGGAGCAAGTCCAAAGGGTTCGTAAAGTGCTGTCAGCGCAAATACCGAGCGGCGTTTAACCATAAACCGATAGGCTGCTGCCAGTGACTCTTGAGACTGATCTGACAAGCCAAATGCACTAATCTTGCCCCATAAGTCGTTTTCCTTGACCACCTCTCGAATGGGGGCTAATACCTCTTCAGCTATGCTGTCACTAGCCTCTTCTCGTAAGGGATCGTCCAGTCCCCCTGTAAGTAACATCAAGTTAGCTCGTTCCTGAAGTGTTGGACTGATTGCGAATGCTTGCACTAGCCCTAATATGTTTTTTTTAAGCTCTAATCGACTGGATGCTACGATAACGGGTAAATCTCGACGGGCTTCTGCAATGTCCCGTGCCAATCGCTCCTGAATGAATTCTTCAGTTGCTTTCTCATTTTCGGAACGTGCCTTTGCACCGAAAATCGAGAAATCTGCTCCCGGTGGAATCACTGCAAAGCAGTTGTCGTTGTCTACATCCACTGCACTCGTATAGACTTGATGAGAATATTGTTGAAAGCGTTCTTGTCGTGTACTGGTGATATTAACGACCGAGCGATTCATGCTCAAGCGTTCGGCTAGGATGCGATATTTAAAATGGAATTGCTCATCTATTTCTAACAAGTTCTCTGAAGTGACTTCCAGCTTGTCCATCTTTTGGGCACCGAGAGAATGAGCAGTAAAGGTAAAAGGTATGCCTGTATCCTCTTCAATTAAAACGCCACACAGCCCTCCATCGGCGTAGTGAGCAGTCATAGCATCGGGTAAGCCACCTTGCTGTTGATAAAATTTCAAGATGTTGGGTACCCAATCACTAATCAGATGAGTCCATAACAACTCTTTGGGAAGAAATTCTTTTGGCCCAGCTGGTAAGCGGATAATGCGGATGTTATCGATTCCTGGATAAGTGTCAAACGCTTCGGCAAATTCTGGCCATTCCGGATCAATAATTTGACGGGTGAGAATATCTACTTTGTGTCCCTTTTCGGCTATCGCTATAGCGACTTGCTTAACGTAGATCAGTTGACCCCCAAAATCTGGGTGTTTGCTTATGTGACTATTGTTTGAATCAAAATTGCCTTGAGGGTTGAGAAATCCAATGTGCATCGCCCACTTCCTAATACAGGTTGATTTCTACTAGAGATTTTGCCTGAACACGGCAGCATAACAACTTAGTGAGCTTGTTAAAAACTCCCAAGGCTGAAAAACGCAGGCAGTGAGACTTTACGTAAATACCATTGCTCAAAAAGTAAGCCAAAGGGCTTTTATTGATTCCCTTTAGCTTAAACCCAGCCAATTCGCGCATTTTCCTAATATTTAAGTTAATCGCTATTGCGCTTCACGCACATATACCGAATGGCATAAATGGTAAGGTGATATTTCTCTTTAAAATTCAACGTATTCTTGCTTTTATCCCGTAGTTTAACTTTTATCTGTATCTTTTATCGCCAAAAATACATAAGCACACTTAGTAAATAGTAAATTTATTTCTTCCACAACAACGCATTAGCTAAAGGAAATCCATATTTATTGGGCAATTCTATCACTCAAGATGATGCTTGCTATCAGATAAAAATATTACAACAATAAGTAAAGTGCAAAAATCTATATGATGGTCTCATAAAAGATATTTTAAGTAAATCTACACGCTGATATAAATAGATTTATTCATTTTGATAGATGTCGGTATTTGCTATTTTTTGTAAATTTATAAAACTGAAAATATTTGCAAAAAAACTTGTTAGCATATTTTATGACTTCAAAAGTAACAAGGATGTTGCCAATATTATCAATTAACGATGAAAAATTCTATTTCCAAATGTAAATAGATCCTTGCCATCATCAGATTTTAAGACTTTTTAAGGATAGTAATTGCAATAAGATAGTAATTTTTGGTTAATTTAAACTTATTAAGTTTAACCTTAATATTAACTTGTATTAATTACTATTAAACACATCTACAAAGTTTTTATTAACAGTAAAATTAGTTCTTGGTAATTCGCTTATGTATGTAGCTGTATGGCCTGGGAATGTATATCCCTTGGGTGCTAGTTGGGATGGAAAAGGTACGAATTTTGCTTTGTTTTCGGAAAATGCAACAGGTGTAGAACTTTGTTTATTTGATGCTGATAATCATGAAAATCGCTTGCCTTTAACAGAAAAAAATAATTTTGTTTGGCACGCTTATCTACCAGGAGTAGGGCCTGGGCAACGCTATGGATTTAGAGTACATGGCCCTTGGGCCCCAGAACTTGGTCATCGCTTTAACCCTAATAAACTATTAATTGATCCTTATGCCAAGGCAATTGATGGGGAAATTAGCGATACCGCAGCCATTTTTGGCTACTCTTTAGATGCGCCAGAACAAGACCTAGCTTTTTCCGATTTAGATAATGCCGAAACTATGCCGAAGTGTATTGTTGTCGATCAGTCTTTTGATTGGGGAGATGACAAACTACTTTCTATACCGTGGCACGAAACTATTATTTATGAAACTCACGTTAGAGGTTTTACTAAACTACACCCAGAAATTCCAGAAGAATTACGTGGTACTTATGCAGGGCTGGCACATCCAGTTGCAATTCAATATCTCCAACAACTAGGAATCACATCTGTGGAATTGATGCCTGTGCATCACTTTTTATCTTCTCCAGGATTTCTGGTAAATAAAGGACTCAAAAACTATTGGGGTTACGATTCCATTAATTATTTCACCCCCTATTCCGGTTACAGTGCTAGTGGCTCAGTCGGACAACAAGTGACCGAGTTTAAGCAGATGGTCAAGGACTTACACTCTGCTGGCATTGAAGTAATTTTAGATGTAGTTTATAACCACACTGGCGAAGGCAATCATTTAGGGCCAACATTATCGCTACGAGGCATCGATAATGCTGTGTACTACCGCTTGGTCAAAGATAATTCCCGTTACTACATGGACTTCACAGGCTGCGGCAACTCCCTAAATGTGCGTCATGCCCAAGTTCTGAAGTTAATCATGGATAGTCTGCGCTATTGGGTAACAGAAATGCATATTGATGGCTTTCGCTTTGATTTAGCCTCAGCATTAGCGCGAGAACTATATGAAGTAGATAATCTCGCAGCTTTTTTTGATATTATTCATCAAGATCCAGTTCTGGCAGATGTAAAGCTGATTGCTGAACCTTGGAATTTAGGAGAAGGCGGTTATCAAGTTGGCAATTTTCCTTTACGTTGGTCTGAATGGAATGGCAGATATCGTGATACTGTGCGGGATTTTTGGCGTGGTGAGGATGATAGCCTCGGACAATTTGCTTATTGTTTTACTGGCAGCCCTGACCTTTACCAAGCAAACGGGCGTAATCCCAGTGCCAGTATTAATTTCGTCACTGCTCATGATGGCTTCACGCTCAATGATTTGGTCAGCTACAACGAAAAGCATAATCAGGCCAATGGTGAAGATAGTCGGGATGGGGAAAGCCATAATCGGTCTTGGAATTGCGGTGTAGAAGGAGAAACCAATGACCCAGATGTAATCCGCTTACGGCAACGTCAGCGACGCAACTTTTTAGCAACTCTAATGCTGTCTCAAGGCATACCCATGCTATTAGGAGGAGATGAAATTGGTTGCACTCAGAAGGGTAACAACAATGTATACTGCCAAGATAATGAAATTGCCTGGCGCGATTGGAGTTTACAAAAGTCTAATTCCGAACTACTAGATTTTGCCCGCGAACTGATTTATTTTCGTCATCAGCATCCAGTATTTCGGCGGCGTAAGTGGTTTCAAGGCCGTCCTATTCACGGTTTTGGGATCAGTGATATTGGTTGGTTTAATGACGATGGCAGCGAAATGACTGAAAAGCAGTGGCTAGTTAGTTATGCCAAAGCTATGGAAATTTTCTTGAATGGTGAGGGCATTGTTACTCCTGGCCGCCGTGGTGAACGGATTATTGATGAAAGCTTTCTGCTATTTTTTAATGCTCACTACGAGACGATTGAGTTTGCTTTACCCAATGTTTTCAAAGACAGGGAATGGGAAATAGTTATTGACACCAATGAATCTCGCTTCCTTAGCCCAGGAAAGTTGGTTATGGGTGAGCAAACTGTGCCAGTTACAGACCGCTCTCTCATGGTGTTACGTCGTCTTGCTTCATAAGACAAAAATCTTATGAGCGATCGCGCCTATGACAAAATAAAAAATTGAGTGATATAGGGTGAAGTGCGATCAGGAAAGCGATCGCACTTCACAACGGTCATTTGATTGAAGAAGAATTCAGAAGTCAGAATGGGCTAAACGCCCCGCTACCGCTAACAGGAGTCAGAATCAAGACGCGACGCTCGAATACTCGCTACCGCTCCGCTATCAGTCGGGGATTCAGTCCCACGACTTTCTTGTTGACCACCAAATCGTAGATTTGTTGGGGGTATTAAACCCGATTATTCAGACGCTCGCAGACTCGCTAACGCTGCGCTATCCGCCACTCATACAGAATTCATTCTGAATTCTGACTCCTGACTCCTGAATTCTATTTGATAAAGTAAACTCCGTTAAAACCTACTAACTATTTGAGGGAACCAATGTAGTTATTCAGCGTATTGATATTATTATCGTAGGCAGAGTAATCACCCAATGAAACACGTTGATTTTGCACAAAGAACTTGAATGGTAGCTCTCGTTCGCCAAAGAAATTAACAAATCCGTCTGGCTCACTGGTATCTCCATTGAGACCAATTGCCCACTTCCGGTCTTTGTATTCCTCTAGTTCAGCGATCTTATATTCGCAAGCATCGCTCTCTTGATCGATTACATCTGCGATGTAGCGATTTAGGGTTTTGATATTCTCATCGTAAGCCGAGTATTCACCCAATCCAACTCGATTTTGCAAATAAAACTTAAATGAGAGCTTTCGCTGGTTGAAGAAGGTGAGAAATCCGTCCGGCTCAACGGTATCTCCGTTTAGACCAATTGCCCAGTTCTTCTGCTTGTAATTCTGAAGTTCATTGATTATGCCTTGAGCCACTTCGATCTCTTTTTTAGGGACTCCGCGAAATTCTATATGGCGACTGGGTTCGGGAGCAAGCGACTTGAGGAAACTCATACAAGGGGTAAAGAAAAATTCTCCGCCTTTCATAGTTACCCAATGGCTAAAGTCGGCTTCAGTCTGCTCTTCATCACCCCATTTAGTTGGCCAACTGTATGTCTCCGTGACGGCTATGTTGTCGTCTCCTTTCTTTTCTACACCAATAACTACATCTGTTCCCACATCTCGCTTGATAAAGTTCCTTTCTTTAGCCCATGCCTTCTGCATGAAGTTGAACTGGTTCATTAAACTGGCTTGAAAGCTCATAAACAGCAGTCCAGCATCGTTTTCTGGCTCTTTGCTGGGGAGAGTGCCATAGTTAATTGCACGACGGGCAATCCGATGCATCTTCTCCTCTTCTAGAGGGATTGATACAAGGGCTAATGTATCCCCACGGGGATTGACCTTGCGAGTGTGGGCATGGAAGGGACACTTGAAACCTTGCGGATCATCTTGATAATTAAAGTTGTTAGTTTCAGGCTTTTTATCCTCGCTTGGTGCCTGAGCGATCGCTACTGGTGTTCCATTCTGGAAGCGTCCCATAGTGTATGCTCCTGCTAAAGGTGCATTTACTTCTCCTGAACCTTTCAGCTTCTCGGCCAGGTTTTTGACAACATCTTGATTCCAGGCTTTAACGTTCTGCTCCAGTTTACGGAACACCAAGAAGCTACCGTAACTTTCCTGTTTTTTACCCAAGGGATCTTTGAACAAAACCAAGCTTAGGGGTGCGCGGGGGTCCCATTTGGTAAAGTCGCTATGTTCTTTTTCTTTGTCAACATCGCGCTTCAGAAACAACGGTTGACTGACTCCATCTCGAAATCCGAAGTGTTCGATCTCTTCTCCAGAATTTTCATCTCTGAGGACATAACCTATTTGCTCGTGGACAATAGAGGCGATCGCATCCAACTCTCCTTTTATTGCCTCTACTTTGTATTTCAAGAGAGCAGGTTGCTGACACAGCTTACTCTGATCCCTCCGCTCCTCAAGCTTTGCTTCTTCGGTTCTGGGGCCAACTATCTTATCAGCTGCAAGCAAAACGAGAGCATGAATTTCATTATTTTTAAACCCATCCTCCCATTGATTGGAATCATCGCCGAGTTCATTCTGCATATTAGGATCTTTCATCCCTTGCCGAAATGCGTCTTCATTGGGCAGATTCTGGTAGCCATACCCTAAGTGCATATAACCAGCCCTTGTCAAGAAGAAGTTGGCAAATAGTTTACCTGGTACATCTTTCTTCTGGCGATACAGCTTTCCCTGCTCGGCTTGCTCCAGCGCTGAGGTGACATACCTGTGAGTAAAACTGCCAATCCATTGCTTGGCGGCTTCAATATCGTTCTCGAATTTTAAGAACAAATAAACAGCATGGTTTCGTCCGTGTGACTTGAGGATGTTGCCCTGTATCTCATCCAATAATGCTTCATGTTCAAAATCATCAAAAGGGGTAGCAATTTCGACGATTTTACTGATGTCAATTTCCTTGATTTCGCTTGTCATAAATAACTCCTGACTTCAGATTTATCTAAACTTGTCTGGTTGAGAGCCGGACTGGGAGATATTTGATAAGTAGTCAGTCTAAAAAACTACTACAAATATCTCCCTTCTGGAAGAATTAATGAGGAGAAAATTAGCTATTTACTAATTGCACAATCTTGGCGTGAGAAGGCTTTCCGGCACTATTGATGTAGAACAGCATGTAGTAGCCAGGTGGAGTAAAGTGGTCGTTGGTGGGAGCGGTGAAGGGAATGCTAGCGTTGTATTTCAAGCCACCTAGTTGTTGCTCTTGTGCGCTCAAGTATTTAATCTGTTTTTTGTCGATCTGGATATCTACCAATCGTTGACCATTGTCAAAGGAGTGGGTGACAGATCCCAATTTTACAAGCACTATAGAACCTGGTTGATCTGTAGAGGCATTGCTCACAGAGATAGTTTGAGACGCACCGTATTGGAGTTTTTCAGGAGCGATCGCAATTTCTGGGCGATCGCTCTCTCCGAAGAGATAGGGTGGGTAAAAGATGGCATGTTGCCATATTTCACCGCTATTGCCATCAGTGCCTTTATTAACAAAGGCAAAATCGTTCTTGGTATCCAGACGAACTGTTCCATCTTTATCAAATCTGGCAGCACGAGAGTTATTACCACCCATGACTAACACCCGTGCATCTGGCAACAGCAAAGCGGTATTGTGATAAAGTCTGGGTTCAACATCCGGGTTCATCAGCTTGGTACGGAAGCCTTGGTGTCCGGTTTTAGTCGCATCGGGAATCAACAGGGTGGGGTTGTAAGCCGGACGAGTTTCGGCGTAGTTACCTCCATTGACCACCAAAATTTCTTTGGTGGGTAGAATAACCGCCTGTTCCATAGCTCGTTTGCCATAGCGACCCAATTTTGAAGACTGTTTCACATACTTATAATTCAGTGGGAATTTCTTCACCTTGCCATCGACAATATCCTCAGTATTCAGCAGAATGTCTTCATCGATTTTGGCCAAGAAGTCATTATCGATCTCCCATGAACCTTTAGTACTAGCGTCTTGTGGTGCTTTCCAACGCTCTAGGCTAGCAGTGATGCTTGCTCCCTTGATAACATCTTTTCCAGGGCCAATGCCAATGTTATTGGTACCCATGATGCCACCCAATAACAAAACATCCCCGTTAGGAGAACTAGGGTCGAGAACAGCAGTGCCATAGACTTTGTTGATTGCTAGTCTATCGGGGCCTGGCTCGAAGCTAATGGAATACTTTCCATCCTGATCTTTATTGAACGTTACAAAATAGCTGTGGGTACTTGCGTGTGCAATCTTCGGTTCATTTTTACCACCGCCATCACCAGTGATGATGAATCGGTTTTTCTGTTTGGTGGGTAGTATGCGGGCATAGAGGTCTATGATGTCAGAGCCGAAGCTCTCGTCATTCATTTGAGTTAGAAACGGATTGTTGGGAAGATTCTTGACATCGATAGATTGCCAAGTCTTCAAGTTAGGATCGTAGATTTCTACCAGAGTGCTAACAATCTGAGAGGGATCGGCTGTGAATCCTGAGAAAGAAGCGATCGCTCCGTCCGCTAGAGGAATGAGGGTAGGATACCAGTGACCATCCTTGGTTAAACCCAGGTTTTCCCACCTCTTTATATTTTGGTCTTGTTTTTGCCAATCTTTTTCTTGCCAGTGATAAATATTGGCTTGTTTTGACCCGGCGAAGCGTACACCTGGGTAATATACTCGACTACCACCGATAAATAGTACATCTCCGTTGGGCAGCTGTAAATGACCGGAACAGAAAGGGTCATTGCTTTCACCGTTTATCTCTGCTAGGGGTGAGTCAATGCGCTGGAAAGGAGAGATGTTGAAATCTAGCTTTGCATTCTCGATTAACAAATCGGAAAGGGAGGGATCGAAGATAGAGGTATTATTGACGACATCATAATTTTTAGTATTAACACCGTCTTCGATCTTGCCTTCTGTTGTGACACGGTTGCGGTTGCTGCTGCCGTTGACAATAAGAACTTTATTGTTGGGTAATAGCGCTGCGTGAACAGCTTGCATCCGATCGCTTTCGTTTTTGGCCATCGGTAGCATATACCAAGCGCCCATTTCTTGCGGACAACCTTCGTATGTGAGCAGTTTATTGCCCAGTTTGCCTCGCAAGTTCTTTTCTAAAGTACTAGTTTCTGCACAGATAATTGAGGCATTGGGTGGCGGTTCATCAGCGATCGCATAACGACCCCCATAAAAGGTAACTGCCACTGCCAAAACAAAGATCGCCAAGATTTTCAGGAGTTTGTTCCGCGTCGTCATTGTCAATTGTTCTTGAGTCATAAATCCTTGTAACAGTGGTCTGAAGGTACAACAAAGACAGCAGAATTCTTTATCCCCAGATATCTCAAAAAATGGGTACTTGACCCACCAACACAGACTTTGGAGATTCGGTTACTCGACAGAATGAAGAATAACCTCTTGTTGGAAAAGGCTTTGAAGTGCAGTTAGGTAAGTTTTGGTTAAATCCCAAAACCAACAAATTGGTGCATTAGTACTTATTAGTTAATACCAATTCTGTTAATTCAAGAGGGTCGTCACCGCTTTTAGCTGTCAACTAACCATATTAAAGCTAGTTACTTGCTTAATGGATCAGTATTTTTACTGAAAAATACGTAATTACACATTACTTTATAAAGTATGGTGCGCTTTTTTGATGAAAAGCCAGAAAAACAAGTATAAACTCAATATTTTATCGATAAATATACTACTAGTAAAAATACTTAAACCCGACTTTACATAAGTTCGTAGCGAATTGACAAGGGAAAATTCTTGAGGGTAAGGCTGGAGATAGAAACATCTATCTAATGCGTGAGTGCTGCATTTGTGCCTCACTTACTTGCAAGTAAGCTGTTACGTATACAACTTGCATTATCAGGGCGGGCAAAATGCCCACCCCACAATCATATTGAAAAAATATTAGTGCAAATTAAAGGCGCAACAGCTTATCTTGTGACCCAAGGTGTAATAAAGTTGACTGGTTAATCTATCTGATTTTTCACGGTAAGTTCTCAAACAACCTGGCTTTTACACAGGCTGATTCTCAACAACTATAGATTAATGAAAATACCTAACCTAAAATCAGGGTTAGAGAAAAATGATTGACTTCATCAGCACTTCTTTTTGTATTTCTTTATGTCCAACAAAAAGAAGTACTGAATGTGGGTAGTAACATTAAAAAATTCTCGGTAAGTGTCACTCAATCTACAGGTTTTTAGATGATGAAACAGAGACAGGCAAGCATATACAAATGCACTCAGCTACTTTGGAGTGTTTTGTTAGTGTTAGTAATTTGGAATCAACCCCAATACGCTCTAGCAGATGTCAACCCACAGGAGATAAATGCAATTATTCGCACACGGGATATTGCCCTGCAAGCCCTAAACACGCGCGATTTTGCCAAAATACAGCCTTATTTACACCCAAATTTCACAATCACAACAGTTGATAACCAGATTTTTCACAAAGTTCCTGAGTTTGAAAAGTACTGGAATCAGCAGTTTTCCAGTTCCATTAAAGATATCCAAATGCAATTGAAGGGAGATACTCTTAGAACATTTCTTACTCCAGATATAGATGTTGCCTCTGGAGAAGCGATCGCATCCTTTTATTTCAAAGATGGCAAAGCGGCTGATATGGCGTTGCGATGGACAGCAGTGCTGCAAAAACTCCAAGATAAATGGACGATTCAATCGCTGCATTTTTCCTCAAATCTGCTGAATAACCCAGTGTTGAACGCTGCTCAACAATTGGGGCGTATTCTAGCAGTTGCAGCCGGCGTAGGTGGTTTCCTTCTAGGAGCAGTGACGATGCTATTATTACGTCGCAGGACTAAGCCACGAACTGAAAGGATATAGCAAATAAAGTGGGAAGAAGCATTTATCAACCCAATAAAAATATTAGCTTTCATCGCCGTCTCAAAGCAACCATAATAGTTTTGTTAGTCTGGGGTGGCGTGAGTTTGCTGCACTGGCTACCAGAAACACAATGGTTGATGCTGGGATTAACGGCAATCCTGACTGTGCAAACGTTACGGATGCTGTTAGCAAAACCAGTAGCGGCGGTGATGGAGAGTGAGATTTATTTACCGCCAGTCTCGATTTTAGTTCCAGCTAAAAATGAAAGTTTAGTCTTGGCTAATCTAGTTTACAGCTTATGCCAATTGAATTATCCCAGCGATTCGCTAGATATCTGGGTTGTTGATGACGGTAGTACCGATGAAACCCCCCAGAGTTTGAGGGAATTACAAACTCAATTTCCATCTTTACAAGTTCATCGACGGGAATCAAAAGGTGGTAAATCAGGGGCTTTGAATGCGGTGTTTCCCTTTACCCAAGGAGAGATTATCCTAGTCTGTGATGCAGATGCTCAGTTACCTGCCAATTTTCTCCGGCAAACTGTACCTCTATTTGAGAAGCAAACGATCGGTGCAGTGCAAGTACGAAAAGCGATTTCTAATGCTAATACCAATTTCTTAACCCGTTGCCAGCAGATGGAAATGAACTGTGATAGCTTTCTACAAACCCATCGCATTGCTATTGGTGGTATGTCTGAACTGCGGGGTAATGGGATGTTAGTTCGTCGGGAATTGTTAAAAAAGTGTCAAGGTTGGAATGAGAACACTGTCACCGATGATTTGGATCTTTGCTTCAAACTCTATTTAGCAGGTGCAGAAATTGAGTTTGTTACAGTTCCATCAATTCAGGAAGAAGGTGTAACTACTTGGGAAAAACTTTGGAATCAACGCTGTCGTTGGGCTGAAGGTGGCTATCAGCGTTACCTAGATTATTTTCCGCAAATTCTGACTTTAGGTTGGGCGAAAGAAATTGATTTACTATTATTTTTTATATTGCAATTTCTTCTACCAATTGGACTAATACCAGATTTACTTTGGACAATATTTTATAGCCATCATCCAGTTCTGTTTCCACTCCAGACACTACTCAGCATCATTTTGACAATTGCCTTTATTGCTGGACTTTACCAATTTCAAAATTTACGAGGATGGTCTTTGCTTTGGGCAACAATTCAAGGCTCATTCTACATGGTGCATTGGATTCCTGTGATGATTGTGACGACTTTAAAAATGTGTGTACAAAGGGAGCGATCGCACTGGGTTAAAACTGAGCATTGGAATCACGGTAGTTAACTGAATTACTGGTAAGCTAGTAGTTCAGATACGACTAATCAAGTAATAATTCTAAGTATCAGATCAAATATTGATTGCCAAAAACTCTATTGTAGATGTTCGCAGTGGGCAGAAATCTACTGTTAGAGTATGCTGGATAAAATTTAGTTATATATGAAGAAGATGGCACAGTACGCAATTGCATTTGATTTATACACTGCGGGGATGAAAAATGATGGGTTTACTAAATCTCAAATTACAAATGTTTATCAGGTGGAAATTCCCGCAGCTCTAGCTAAATGTGGATTCACAGCCCATCCACAAGGTTCTCTCTATCACACCGAAACAGAAAAAGACCCAATATCTGCTCTAATGCAACTTCAGGGTGCGCTGAAAACAAATGCGCCCACTTTCTGCCAATATGTTCGCAGAGTTCACGTATTTCGTATGGAAGAATGGAGCGACGTGACTCCATTAATTGCGGAACGCCCATCTGCTGGTCGTCCAACAGCAGAAGAAGAGGTGGAGGAGCAAGAAGTGCTTGAAGAGCTTCCGATAGCTGGCTAACACTTTATTAGAGAAGACAGCAAGTTTGAGCTTTGTCTCAAGTTTATAGCATTTGCTAAACAACTAAGGTAAACTCAATTTTTTTTGCAAGTTTAGTAGCTTTGAAAACGTAATTTACCAGGTCGGGAAACAATATATGAGCCATTGCTAACTTTTGTCCTTCGCTCTCACTCTGGCATCGGTTAATCTCCAAACTTCAAACAAAATATGTGGCCTGAAGATTTTTTTACATTTGCATTTGTCCCAGATATGTATGCTAGTCTTCAAAATCTAGCAAGAGATGCTGAAGCAGAAGATTGGGATTATCAAAATACATCTGCGGATCACCCTCTTCCAGTTCTTTACAATTACATTCGTTACACTTACCGAAAGGTTGCTGAAGAGGGAAAGATTGCCCTTTCTGAAGATGGTCAGTACAGTTGTTTTAACACAGGTCTTGTCACACCTAGCCAAGAAGCAATTTATGCTTCGTTTGAAGTTAATCGCAAAACAGATGTACAACCTTGGTTTTTTAAGAGTTGGTTTCGTCGGGGACGTTGGGAGTCAAATAGCTTTCCTGAACTTCCTGATATAGCCCATTATTTTGACGATCCAGCCTCACTTATCTTTGACACGCGAAGAGATTTAAGGGTAAATGTAGAACATATTATTGCAGAAAATAAAGAACGTTTTCCAGAGCCGTACCAATCTATGAATGATTACGATCTTCAAAATTTATTAAACGGAGCAATAGAAAACGCAAAACAAAGAGTTCGCAGGAATTACAAGACAGCTATTCCCCAATACTACAGAGGACAGATTCAATTACTTCTGCCTTTATCCTTTGGAAACCCTCCGCGAGCAGTTCTGGCTTTAGTTGCCGAGAGACATTCAAACTTTTACCGAGTCTCAACTTGTCTTACTCTTGATATGGCATACAACAATGCTCGTCAAATCACAAAACCAGATCGTGACTGGTTACAGCCGTGAGAGCTAACTGAGCCGTTAACTCTGGAGTATTTAGTTTGTATGTACTTGGGCAGTTATCGGCAAGTTGACTCAATCACAAGCGATCGCCATTTCCAATAAATTCCCAGCCTATAATTACCCTAAACAGATCCAATAACAACCAAAAGGCAACAAAGAATCATGTTGGATTTGCTGATTCAAAACGGATTAATTTTTGATGGCTTAGGCTCTCTGCCTGTTCGCGGAGATATTGGCATTCAAAACGGACAGATTGTCACCCTTGCACCCTCATTAACTACCCCAGCGCGTGAAGTGGTTGATGCTTCTGGGTTATGGGTAACACCTGGATTTATAGATATTCATACTCATTACGATTTAGAGTTAGAAATTGCACCAGGATTGAGTGAATCAGTTCGTCATGGTGTTACTAGCGTGGTTATTGGTAACTGTAGCTTGTCTGTTGCGATCGCAGAACCCCAAATCCTGGCTGATATTTTTCAGAGGGTAGAGACACTTTCCCATCGGCTGATTGCAAAATGGCTACAAAAGTCGGTTTCCTGGCAGACACCAGCAGAATATTTACAGCATTTGCAACAGTTACCCCTTGGCCCCAATGTTGCCCCAATGTTTGGACACAGTGCCTTACGCGCTCATGTGATGGGATTAGAACGTAGTTTAACCGTTCAGCCTACTAAATTTGAACTAAATCTTATGCAGCGCATAGCCAGAGATGCAATAGATGCTGGCTTTATTGGCATTTCTATTGATATGTTTCCCTGGCATCGGATGAGTGGAAAATGGCAAGGCTGTACAATTCCCTCTCAACACGCGAAATTTCAAGAATATGCAATGTTGTCAGATTTGTGTCGTCGGTGCGATCGCGTTTTTCAAGTCACACCCAATTTACAACGGCTCGCTTCCTTTGTAGATATTCTGCGGATGGGTTCAGGAATTGGACAAAAACCACTGCGGCTAACTGTCCTCTCAGCCTTAGATGCCGTACACGATCGCAAACTATGGCGAATATTTTCCCCCCTACTATTTATTTGGAATCGGCTTCTCAATGGTAATGTCCGCTTTCAAACCTTAACCGAACCCTTCACCATTTACTCTGATGGATCTGTGACTCCCTTATTTGAAGAATTCTCCACAGGCGCACAACTTAATGGCTGTCAGTCACGAGAAGAAAGACAACAACTATGGGCATCGGAAATATTTCGTCGTCAGTTTCGCCAAGAATGGCTGAGTAAACGGCGTAAATCATTCCATCGTCGATTAGATTTGATGGAAGTTATTCACTGTCCCGAAGCAAGTTGGCAAGGGTTAAGTTTTGCCCAAATTGCTCGTCAAAAGCAACAAGAACCAGTGGATTTATTTATCCACGCATTACAAAAGTACGATACAGATTTACGCTGGGTGGCAACAGGAGCAAACGATCGCCTAAAACCCCGTTTAGCGATGATGCAGCATCCTCATATTTTGCCTGGTTTTACCGATGCTGGCGCTCACGTGCGTAACCTGGGCTACTATGATGGAGCTTTATCTTTGCTCAAACAAGCAGTTGCAACGAAGTTTCTTTCACCTGAAGCTGCGATTTGCCGCGTTACCGGAGAACCTGCTGGTTGGTTTCGTCTGGATACGGGAGTTCTGAAAGTTGGTGCGAAAGCAGATATAGTTTTACTCGATCCCAATGCTTTAAATCAGCCAATTAGCCCGCAGATGCAGATATCAGATCCCGTTTTAGATGGTGAACCTCGGATGGTTAAGCGTGGTTCGGATGAGATTGTGCAAGCTGTTTATATTAATGGGGTTCAGGTTGTTTGTCGGGGGAAAGTGAGCGATCGCTTGGGGCGTGAAAAGTTGGGAAGTGTTTTGTTTTCTGTTTGAATTATCTCACGCAGAGACGCAAAGAGAAGTTTGAGAGTTTAGCATAGAATTGCTTTTACCCCACATCAGCAATCACCTGCCCAATATCTTGAGGAGTTGCACCTGTTGCTAACATTGCCCGAATCAACAATTCAATTGATACTGAAGCATCACCATTTTCAGCTTTAGCAATCCGAGGTTGGCTGGAACTAATCTTAGCAGCGAGTTCACTTTGAGTCATCAGTTTTTGCCGACGCTCCTTCAAGTTTTGGCTGAGAGCTAGCTTAATTTCAACAAACATAGTTTCTTCAGGTGTTAACTCCAAAAAATCTGAAACTGTGCCAATTTTCCAGCCTTTAGATTCCAAACGTTCTCTCTTTGCTTGATCCATCACATTACTCCTGCTGATCGGTATCATATTTGCTCAGACGCTTTTTGCAAACCTCAATTATCTTTTTGGATGTTGTCCTCGTTGTTTTATTAAAGACTTCAACAATCAAGATTGCATCGTCATCAATTCGATAAATGATTCTCCAGTTTTTATCTGCATCTCGAATACGTAATTCATGACAGTGAATTCCTATACTTGGCATAGGGCGTGAATGTGGCAACCCAAGGGATTCACCTTCCTGTAATTGTCTGAGCAGAACACCTGCTTCTATGCGTGCTTCTTGAGTGAAAGGTGGGGTTTTAACTTCACCATGTAACCAAACTAAAGGTTTACTTTGATCTCCCATACTGTATTTATATCATATCTGATATATTGATATAATATACCCATGAAAGGGAACTTTATCTGTAGAGCGATGTCTACAGCGATCGCACTCTTCTCACTAAATAGATATAGTTCTACTTGATACCAATGCTTTAAATCAGTCAATTAGCCCGCAATGTATCTATGAATTCAGCTTCAATACAATCACCTAAAATTCCAGTTCTTGGTCCTTATGAAGCACAATGCTTTTCAAAATACTTTAAGGGTATAGACTCACTCCTAGCAAAGAGGTTTTTATTTGGTTTTCTACCGAATGAAGAACATATAACTTCAATTTTATGTGAATTACTTGATGAACGTGGCTCACAGTTACATCAACTTCCTTATAGTCTGTTGGATTTGAATAATGATCTTAAGAAAAATGGGGGTCTTTTACATGCTGATGTTTCTATATCAACAACTGATTACAATAAGCGCCAGGAGCATGATCTAACTCAGTCAGATATTGGTATTGTTGTCGAGTATAGAGACAATATTGAACCTAATAATAGTTTTAGTAATGGTATCTTGCTTCAAGCTAAGAAATTATTTCCAGCTAGTAACTCTGACTATAATCTAACTTCAGCTTATAAGTCTTTCGATCGAGTACAGCATAATCGCCTTGAGGATTTGAATAAGTTATATATAGACAAAGGATGTGGCGATGAGTGCATAAAATACTTAATGTATAACCCCTCCCTAGAAGCAATTCCAAAGCATGAACAGCAAAAAATATTATACCGACAGATTAAGTTAGATGCAAAGTCAATCTTTGACTTTACTATTGGTTTGCAAAGATATAGAGAGCTTATTGAGGGAGAGCAATCTTCAATCCTTAATTTGGGATGTCTTTTTACGTCTATAGAGAATATACATGGGCTTGCTACAAAAGCAGCTAAAGCTAGTAGGACAGAGCAAACTCTGCATGAGTTCACGTTAGGCTCACTCGTTGATTCTATAAATGTTTATAAGAGTTCGCTGTCTTACTTCTTCGTCTTTGATCTCATGATGAGGGGAGTGGGTTGCTCATGTGAAGAGTTTATCAAATTCGTTTATTCTGGTACAAAAACAGACATTATAAATAAAATAAATGAACTAGAAGTTGCGCCACCGAAGTATTCGATAAAACTAAAGATTACTGCTGCTGGTGAACAGTAATTTTCACGCATTGCGCGATATAAAGCGCTAGTAGGTTGGGTTACGCAAAGCCTCCACCCAACCTTGTATCTTAGAAAGAGTAGTAGACCGTCCCAACCTTGGTCAAGAAAGACCGCTTTGTAGCATGGGTCACTACAATAATCTCTTTGACAGAACTCGAACAGTCGCCAGGGGCAAAAATTTAAATACTGATGTTTAGATTATACAGTCCGTATCGTGCAAGGATGAGTGTAATCAAGGGGATAAGAATCAACTATAACAAACACAATCCGTGAGAGTGAAATATGGAAAATATTGCTCAATGGGTAGGTATTGATGTGAGTAAAGCCACATTAGATGTTTATATCCGTCCTCTGGGTAAAGCTATGATTGTGGCAAATACAGAATCAGAAATATCAAATCTAGTGGAGCTACTCTTATCCTATAGTTTAAATCTGATTGTACTAGAAGCAACCGGAGGATTAGAAACTGAACTAGTAATCCAATTGCAAGCTGCACTTTTACCAGTAGCATTAATTAATCCCCGTCAAGGACGAGATTTTGCGAAAGCTACGGGTAAGCTTTGGCCAAAACTGATGCCATTGATGCACAAATATTGGCACATTTTGGCGAAGCGATGAAACCCCAAGTTTTAGCCATTCAATCCGAAATGGCGCGTCAATTATCGGAATTAATTAGTCGCAGACGACAATTAGTGGAGATGCAGACAGCCGAAAAGAATCGCCGCTCACGCACTCGTGGTCAAGCCTTGGCAGATATTGAGGCTCATATTGAATACCTGGAAGAACACCTCAAACAACTCAATCAAAAAATTGCCGAATTGACGCAAAACAATCTTCAATGGATTGATAAAGTTAATTTACTTAAAAGTACTCCTGGTATTGGTCAAGTAATTTCGACAACTCTGGTTTCGGATTTACCAGAACTGGGTCAACTCACTGCCAAACAAATTTCTCGCTTAGTTGGTGTTGCACCAATTAATCATGATAGTGGTCAACACAAAGGTAAGCGCATGATTAATGGCGGTCGCGCTCATGTTCGTGCCATTCTTTATATGGGTGCTGTTGTTGCTATGCGTCATAATCCGGTTATAAAGGCCTTTTATGAGCGCCTCGTCGAACGTGGTAAATCGAAAAAATTAGCTCTCACTGCTTGCGTTCATAAAATGTTAGTCATTCTAAATGCAATGGTTCGAGATAATTTGCCTTGGCGTGTAACTGACAACTTACAACCCATTGCCAACGCTTAATCACAACTCAACGTTTTTATACTTTGGAATAGTCCCCCCGATGATCCCATTGCGGCATTTGGGTCAACTTTTTATGCTCTTTTTTATCTCCACGGGAAATCCAGCAACTGGGGAAGATTCTGCGGCGAAGCGGAGTGGCTGGTGCGGGCTGCTACCATCTTAACCAAGAGCCACAAGTCTTTTTGCCCGTACCAGCCACCGCAGAATCTAGCGCTGCGTTCCCCAGTTGCGTCAATGTTAAGAGTCCCGGTTTTTTGTTAACGTTCGCTTGACTTTTAAGACAGTCGCTACAATACATTTTTTTGCAACATTTTAGCCTTGCTATGCCACTACGGCGGGTGGAGCGATCGCTTTATTCAGGACAGGTATGACTTTGCTATATTAGATAATGTCTAACCAATAATCATTCCTAAATAAATTGTAAAATTTAAACAGCAAAAAATCTCTCCATTCTTATGAGTGAAAAACTTCAGACGGAAAAAGACAAGCTACAGGCAAGCACTAGTATAGAAATAAATCAAGAAACAGAAAACGAAAAAGTTTTATGTTCTCATTGCCAGCGTACTGCTACAAACGGTATTAAATGTAAAGGTATTTGTGTGGCTGATAATGACTATTAAAGTACAACTTATATTGATTTATCATACACTCTATTATGATTAATATCAATTCTAATCCTAAACAAAGACTAAGAAATAGAATTAATAGTCAAATTACAGATCATCCTTTTACAGACTATTGGGATATTTTTCTTCTTAAACATCAACATCCAATTAATATTATTCTACACATTCTAGGAATATTCTTTTTTTACAGTTTACTCTTTTATACTTGGAAGTTGCAAAACTTTTGGTTGCTATTGGGCTTACCGTTAACTCAATTATTGGGATTAACCGGACATTTTTTATTTGAGCGTAGCCATATTGATTTACAAGATGCTGTATTTTCTTGGCGGGCTTCTTATTGTTTAGGTAAAATGTTATTTAGAATTTTGACGGGTAAATATCGAGATGATATTCGCCAACGACAAGAAATATTAAATAATTATCTATCAAACAATTATGCAAATATTCAATAATTGGAATGTAATTGCTCAGGGTTGGTATATTGCCTGTCCTAGTGATGAAATCCCTAAAAAAACAGCAAAATCTGTAGAAGTATGCGGTCATAAAATTGCCCTTTTTAGAGGTGAAGATGGTCAAGTACGGGCTTTGGATGCTTACTGCCCTCATTTGGGGACAGATTTAGGAATTGGGAAGGTTGATGGTAATTGGATTCGTTGTGCATTTCATCATTGGGCATTTGATGAAACAGGGCTTTGTCAAAATATTCCCTGTCAATCAGAAATTCCTAGTCAAGCTAAATTGCAAGTTTATGCAACAGAGGAAAAGTATGGATTCATCTGGATTTATCCAGATGCTAAAGCACCAGAGGGAGTGGCTGATTTTGATGAATTGAAGGGAAAAGAAATTGTTGCACAAGCTGATATTGCATTTGCAAGAAGTTGCCATCATCATATTTGTATGATGAATGGGATTGATGCTCAACATTTAAAAACAATTCATCATTTAGATATCAAAATGGATTTGTCGCTACATCGCAGCGAATTAGGGACGCAAATTGACTTTACAATGCGGGGACAATTCCCCAAAACTACATTTCGAGAAAAGTTAGGTCAAAGATTTCTTGGTTCTACATATCAATATTCAATGCGTTATGCTCATGGTTGCCTTGGCTTGTTAACAATGATGAAGGATGTTAGGCTTTTTCCGCCACTGTATATGATATATGCTTATACTCCAATTGCGCCTGAAAGAACGATAATTCAACCGATTTATGTAACTGAAAAACGTAAAGGTATTCTAGGGTATCTGCTTAGTCAGTTTTTGCTATTCTCTACTCGCTTGGCTTACTATATGCTCAGGGATGAAGATGGCAAAATTTACGACAATATTCGCTTTAATCCAAAATTACTGCTTAGTATCGATCGTCCATTAGCTGAATATATGGAGTATGTAAATCAGCTAAAACCGTCTCGATGGTCAAAAAATAGGGGTGTAGAATAGTAGATTGGATTAGCGATCGCGTAACCCAACAAAAGCTTTGGTAATGTTGCGTTTTGTTTCTCAATCTAAATACATCTTAATTATTTTGTGGAATAGGCGATTTCCATCAACCCTTATTGAGAAGGTGCAAGATGTGAATACGGAATTGTAGCCTAAATAACCATTCTGGAATCTGTCACATTACACCGTAAATTTACCATAATGGTCGATAAAGTTTTAATTAAATATAATACAAATCGAGTTTAGGTAATTTCCGCGCAATGAAGAGTTTGCTGATTCCTGTTGAAAATTTGCAACAAAGCGATCGCACCGCCATGTATGCGTTGCTGCAAAATCACTTCCAAGGCATAACCTGGGATGGGTTTCTAGCTGATTTAGAGCGCAAAAACTGGGCTTTGTTGTTGAGAGATGAGACATCCAACGCACTCAAAGGATTTTCAACTCTGATGTTATGCCAAACAACTTTTTTGGGAGAAAAAATTAGTGTGGTGTATTCTGGCGACACTATCGTTGATCCTAGTGCTTGGTCGAGTACAACACTACCACGTAGTTGGATTGCCGCTATCAATTTTCTGCGTCAACACTATGCAGAAAATAAACTTTACTGGCTGCTAATTTGCTCTGGTTTTCGCACTTATCGTTTTCTCCCTACTTTTTGGCAAGATTTCTACCCGCGTTATGATGTTACAACACCTGCGGATGTAACAAATCTGATGGCGAGTTTAGCACGGGAATACTATGCTAATTTATACCAAGAATCAACTGGTATAGTCAATTTTCCGCATCCCCAAATTCTCTGTGAGGCGTTAATTGAAATCCCCACAGGAAGACAGACTAACCCCCATATCCAGTTTTTTGAAGAAAAAAACCCCGGCTATCGATTAGGGGATGAATTGGTTTGTTTAACTGAAATTAACTATGGCAATCTCACTCGTGCTGGAAAACGGATGTGGAAATCAGAATCATCGTTACAACTTGTGCAAGATTGTGTTTTAATTTAACTTTTATGGCATCTACAAATCCACAATCAAACTTTAACAATCCGACACAATTTATAGAGGGATGGTACTGGACATTACCATCAAAAAAATTAAAAATTGGCAAGGTAAAAGCTATAACCTTGCTAGGTAGGAATCTGGCAATTTATCGGGGAGTTAGTGGTCAGGTAGTAGCTGTAGATGCTTATTGTCCACACATGGGCGCTCATTTAGCAGAAGGTAAGGTAGAAGGTGATGGAATTCGCTGCTTTTTTCATAATTGGAAGTATGACAGTCGCGGAATTTGTGTAGATATTCCTTCTTTAGGAAAACCGCTACCTGTGTGTATTAAAACTTGGCATACAGCAGAAAAATACGGCATGATTTGGGTTTGGGTGGGAGAAGAAAAGCCAAGTTCGCTGCTCTTTGTACCAGAATTAGAACAGGTAGATTGTGATTATATATTGGGAACTCACTTTGTCAAAAATTGCCATCCCAATGTCTTACTAATTAATGCGATTGATGCTCACCATTTCAATACAGTACACAATTTACCTTTAGAGATTATATTTGATTCTCAAAACCTCAACCCTAACGCTATTACCTTCAGCAACACTACACGGGGAGGGGATGATTCTTGGTTAATTCGCCTGATTCGTCCTCTATATCGCAACGAAGTTACTTATAGTATGTGTTACTGGTATGGCAGTACTGGCAGTGTGACGCTAGGGCCGGATTTTCTGCACTTCTACATTATATTTACACTGCGAATGATAGAAGGTGGTAAAACTGAAGGGCAAACAATTCTTGTGACTCCCAAGCGTCCGGGATTTTGGGGATGGGTTTTAAATCGTGGTTTGTTATGGTTAACCCAGCAAGTTGGTAATTACTTTGCAAAAGGGGATACACAGGTATTTCAGACAATTCAGTTTGATTTAAAGACTCCTACTAAAGCAGATCAATCTATTCTGGAATTTATTCAGCACGTTAATCACCAGAAAGCTTTAACTTGGGCAACTTGGGACACTGTTAATTATCCAAATATTCAAACCCTATCAACACCTAGCCCTGAACATGGATTCAAAATATAACATTGTCGGTTTTGACCTACCACACACAGATTGTAATGACCGTTTACTACGGATATTAACAGCAGCATTACCTAATCAGAATAATTATGCTAATTGCCCACAATTAAATTATTGGGATGCTGAATTTTTTAAATTACATCAAGTCAAAATTTTTCAACAATCTAATATTACTGAACAATCTGCTATTCTGGAACATGCCAACCACAGCCTGTTAGAAGAATCATATTTCATTGAGAAAGCAGGGGTTGGCTACATGGCAAAAATGGTACTGTTAGCCGAAACAGTTGAAGAACGAATGCTTTATGGATTGTTTACGGCTGATGAAGCTACCCACCTTCACAAAATTAGCCATTTTTTACCAGAAATGGAAGTAACTAATACGAACGATCCGTTTTTGCGCTTACTATCAGAAGTGGTTGAAAGTACAGATAAAATAGTTTTGTTGTTTGTGCTGCAAGTCGTTTTAGAAGGATGGGGTTTAAGCCATTATCGGCGTTTAGCGAAGGAATGCGGCTATCCAGTTTTAGCAGAACTTTTTGCCAGTTTTTTACAATCTGAATCCCGTCATCACGCTACAGGAACCACCTTATTTAATCAAATTACTGTTTCAGCATTCAGTCAAACAACAATTCTCGATGTATTGGCACAGTTTTTGTTTATGGTACAGGTGGGGCCACAAAGCGTAGTAGCAGCAGTTGAACAAGTCAAAGGACATCTGACGCGATCGCAAAAAATCCAAATCTTAGAAGAACTAGATACAGAGACTCATAGCGGAACGCGATTACAAATATTGCGATCGCTCATGGGAGGAAAATCAGCCCAGTCTATCCTGCAAAATTTAGAAGAACGCGGTGCCTTTGAACCACTCCCCGCCCATCAATGTGTGTAATAAATATTAATCTTATCTCTGCGTCAAATAAAAACGGATATGGAAAAAACTATTCATCGCAAATTACAAATTAACCACACCCGCAACAAACAGCAAGATCATACTGCTTTAATGGATGAAGCTGTCGGCAAGTTTCGCTATGAAGATTGTCAAAACGAGTATTGGAACCCAGAGGAGTTTTCCCTGCTATATGGCACACCTTTATGGGAACAGTCCAGCCAACATCAGCGTATAATTTTGAACCAACTTTACTGGGTAGCTTACTACTCACAAATTGTTTCTGCTGAAATTGCAACTATCTTTTTCAATCAAACCAGTGCAGCCGGACTTTATGCCCAAGAAGATTTTCGCTTAATCTGCGATACCTTAGACTTGGAATCCGCCCAAGAGCGATCGCACATTAACGCCTTCCGCACGATTGCCAAACAGGTTGAACAAGCGTTGTTTGGGGAACTTATTTTTACCTACCCCATGCGCGGCCCCTTTACAGAAACAATGGTTTATGCTGACACCAATGCTCTAAAAACTTGGTGGAAAAGAATTCAACTTCAATACTTTGGGCTAATTTCTGCGAATAATACTTTTTTAGCTTGTCAGTATTTTACAGTCCGGGGAGTGCGGACACTAAACGGCAAGTTAGTACAGCACAAACTCAGCAGTTATTATCAAAAACATCTCCATCCTGAAGCTGCTCCAATTCCTGCTAAAGTCTCCTATTATCACTTCATGGATGAAAGCTTTCACTTCAATAGTTCGACAATTATATCTCACGATGTTATTACCTGCCTTAAGCCACCGACTGCTTTTGAGCGACTGGTTGCTAATTTAGGATTGCTGGGATGTCAGCGCGATCATTTTCATTTTTCTGCGGCGATTAACGGGATATTCTGGTACGATCCGGCGCTATATAGCAATATTTATCGGGTGTTGCGATCGCCGATTTTTGAGATGAGTGATATGGATGCTAAAGAAATGATGCGGCGTTGCTTTACGCAGGAGTCGGAAGGATTGCAGCGCAGTTTTTTAACTCATCAGGAGGCAATGAAATCTTATCAAGTGTATGTTGAAAAGCTCGATTATCTTTGGCAACGTAATCGGGATATGTCACTGATGGCTACTAATTCAATTCCTCGATATTTGGCAACTCAAAAAAGGGCTTTTCAAGGTTTTGAAGATCAAGAGGATTTGTTTTTATCTCACGCAGAGACACAGAGGTGCAGAGAGGAATGGAAGAGTGTTGTTTAGGTAAAATTATTGCGTATTATGGCTGACTTCTGTAAGATATTGTTTCCAGAAAGTGATTTTGTTGCTATAACTCTGGAATGTCATCAAAGTTTGTCTGAACATCTCACGATTCAGAATTCACCTGTTTTATTTGGTTGTCGGACTGGTATTTGTGGCACTTGTTTGGTTGAGGTTATTGGTGATATTCCTCCACCTCAAGCTGATGAACAGGAAATGTTAGAAACATTAGCAGCTAATTATCCTCATGCACGGTTAGCTTGTCAGCTTGATGTTACAGGTAATGTTGAAATTCGTAGGCTGGAAGGTGAATTTGGTTAAACTTAGTTTAAAGACTTAGTTAAATAAAATCATGGAAACTGTAAATATCCATCAAGCTGAAACGAATCTCTCACAGCTTTTGTTGCGGGTAGAGCATGGAGAAGAAATCATTATTTCTAACAGAGGTATTCCTGTTGCCAAGTTGGTTCCGTTTCGCACCTCATCAAATCGCCGCGATAGTTTAGGACAGGATAAAGGGCGTTTTGTAGTGCCAGAGGACTTTAACGCCCCTTTACCAGATGAGATGTTGACAGCTTTTGAGGGCGGTGAGAAGTGAAACTTTTGCTAGATACGCAGTCTTGGTTATAGTGGATTTACTTGCCTCAACTCAACCTACTTGCTTTTTACAACAACCAATTAAATACTGTTTGGACGTGCATGGCGTTGTGTTCCATCCAGAATGACCTTAAATTTTCCGTCACACCTCTCAAATAACTTATTTCGCCATTCTACTCCCTCCCATTTTGCATCTTGATTTACAGGTAATCCAAAAAGATAACGCTCATTGTTGTAGATAACACCAAAAGATTTGGCTGAACCTTCGCGGTAAAAACCAACAAGTTGTGGAGAGCCACAACTTCTGCGATCTTCTCCACTTTTTAGAGCGTCGCAAAAAGCACTGAAGACATTGCGGCTTGTATTCCCTATCTCACTTCGATTCCACTTTTCATAAAATGTGTTTATAGTTTTCTGCCCTGATCCCAATGCTTGAACAAGACCAGATCGGATGGGAAGTGTTAACAAATTCGTATTCCATTTACCTGTTTTCCAAGTCAGATTCCATACATAAACTACTTGCTGTTTAAAGAAGTTTTGACGGGTACAGTAAATAATCGAGACTGTATCAGATGACAGGATGGGATACCCCAAAAAGGATTGTTTGATGATAGATAAAATATTCTGGAATTTGGCTAGGGGTGTATCATCAGGGTTAAAAAGAAGACCCGAATCAATATGTTCTATGACTTGCATCAAAATCTGAGAGGGAAATAATACATCACCGCAATAGCCTAGTATATCTGGATAGTTTTTTGAGGCAAATAATTTGCGTCCACAATCCCATACCAATGGAGTTGAGTTTCCACCCCAAGAAATACGGCTATCACTAGCAAGATAGAAGGAATTAAAACCACTCGTACCTATACCAATCCAAGCAATTAGAGATGTCATAGCTAGATATCTTCTGCTATAATTTGTTAGATTCGTCAAGTTTAGCGTTCAGAGTCAACCTGAACGACACAGCGCGATTCCCCTATCCTCCATCACTTCAAGGGGGATAAGTGTCTAGTGACCTACCCTCAAATGCGGCCGCATATTCTGAGGGTGGAGGGCAGGGCGAACGCACGGGATTTCTGAAACCCTTGCTGGGCAAGGATCTTGATGAAAAAATAGGCTAAATTAAAAAACGCCAAAACCCTTGCTATTAAAGGATTCTTATACTTTAGATGCGTTTGCCCTGGGGTGGAGGGGTCTTAAAATTACATCCCATAATTTCCACTTCTTCATAAAATAATTGCTATACAGCAGTTAGAGGGTATGATTTTACAAAATTTTGAACCGCATATACGTATCGTATTTTTGTACTTTTCCAATCCCTTTTTCAATCTCAATACTTTCCACCACACCATGCAATTTGCAGATTTCTGGTATATTGTCGCACTCAGCCAACAGTTACAACCTAACAAGGTATTACCACGCACCGTTTTAGGAGAATGGTTAGCGATATTTCGTGGTGAAGATGGACAACCCGTAGCTTTGCGCGATCGCTGTTTACACCGCAATAGCCGTCTATCATCAGGTAAAATCTGTAACGGTGCTTTACAATGTCCCTATCATGGTTGGGTATATGACGCGGTTGGTAATGTGATTGCTGTTCCAGCCGAAGGAGATGACTTCAAACCTTCCCCACAGCGTCGAGCCAAGTGTTACGCTACCAAAGAACAAGATGGCTATGTTTATGTGCAGTTAGCTGATACCCCAAAGGTTGATTTTGAACCCTTTTCTATGCCTCACTACGGACAGACAGGATGGGAGACGGTGCGGGTAATTAACCGTTTTGCTAATAATGTTACTAATTGTGCGGAGAACTTTATTGATATTCCCCATACGGCTTTTGTTCATCCTGGTGTTTTCCGTACTTCTCGCCAACAAAAGTTAGAGATGACTGTTGAACGTTGTCATGGTTCGGTTTTGGTGGAGTATCGCAACGAAAACAATAATTTGGGATGGTATAGCCGTTTTCTGAATTTGCAGGGTGCAGAGATTAAACATAGCGATCGCTTTTATATGCCAAACATTACCTCTGTAGAGTATAAGATGGCACATAATCGCCATTTGTTCATTACCAGTCAATCTATTCCAGAAACCGATAATTCAACTCTGGTTTACACCGATGTCACCTATAACTATGGTATTTGGAATAAATTAGCACGTCCTTTTGTGTGGTGGACTGCTCAACACATTATCCGCCAAGACGTGAAAATTTTGTGTATTCAGGGAGAAGCGATCGCTAAATACGGGACACAATTTTATAATACGCCTGCGGACACAATCCATATATTTGTAGAGTCAATTATGGCAGCTATATCTTGTGGAGAAGATCCGCGTTTATTGCCAAATCAATCAGTAAAAGTTACATTTTGGGTTTAAGAGGTTGTTTGAAAAGTATTTAGCTGTGATTTTAGGCATTTGTTGATCCCCCCTAACCCCCCTTAAAAAAGGGGGAAACTGGAATTAAAGTCCCCCTTTTTAAGGGGGATTTAGGGGGATCTAAAACGTTTTTCTACTAAGAAAAGGACTTTTTAAACATCCTCTAAGAATAATTCGTAATTAATCCAAATCACCGTGAGCAATCAAAAGTGGAAATACAAAACTTTTCACAACTACTAATTTTTGGCTCTTTTATCGGATTAGTTGGTTGGACTATTACCAATCAGGTTGGACGAACTCAATTTAAAGTGAAAAGTCGTGAAGATTGGCTAATAGATAGTACAGGGTTAACAATTCAAGGAATTTTGATTCCCTTACTACAAGCTACTTTAGTTTATTGGCTTTATCAATATTTACTACCCACTCAACAAGGATATTTAAAAGTATCAGTAGTTGCGGCTTTTCTTATCAGTTTTGTTGTAGTTGATTATTTATATTATTGGAATCATCGTTTATTACATACTAAATTGTTGTGGAAGGTTCATCAAGTCCATCATACTGTTACTCAGATGGATGTATTAGGAACTTCTCGCAACACACTTTGGACAAGTTTGTTAATTATTTATTTATGGATACACACTTTGTTTTTGTATCTGTTAACCGATCCTACAGGTTATTTACTTGGAATAAGTCTAACTTCTGCCTTAGATTTATGGCGACATAGCAGTTTGATAATTACTGAAAATAGCTGGTTTCATCAACTTTTATCTTCTTGGTTAATCTTACCACAGGATCATGCTTGGCATCATTGCCGCGAATTCCAAAATTATAACTACGGGGCTAATCTGAAAATTTGGGATAAGTTACATGGAACATATTATGAAAGCGAAAATTTGCCATCTATAATCGGAATTCCTAGCTCATTAAACTTGTTCCAAAAACTTTTCTTCCCATTTTAATGACAGTTCTAAGTAAAATTCTTTCGTTTTTTCCCACCTTTATATTATTGCTAACTGGGGCAGCAATAATCTACCTCGCCTATTCACCCAACATCTTCAGCATTCTGGCGGTGTTCCTCTCTATTTATGGGCTACCAGTGCTAGTTTACCGCTTGCATGAATGGGTTTATCCTGTGCGGGAGGGTGTTAGTTATCTACAAGGTAAAGAATATAGTCCCTGGTGGGGTAGTCATCAAATCCAGGTAATTTATATTGCAATTCCGGTATTGGAAGCGGTGCTGCGACTGATTCCGGGGGTATTTTCGTGTTGGTTGCGATTGTGGGGTGCTAAAGTGGGGCGAGATGTATACTGGACAACAAGATTGGAGATTGCCGATCGCAGTTTGTTAGAAATTGGCGATCGCGTTGTTATCGGGCATGGTATCGGTATTTATTCTCACATCATTAAACCCCGCAAGCAAAATTTAATGCTGTATGTCAAAAAAGTCAAGATTGGCAGCAATGTCTTTGTCGGTGCTGGATCTAATCTTGCTGCTGGTGTAGTCATTGCTGATGGTTCTTATGTACCAGCAGTCAGTAACCTTTATCCTAATCAAAAGGTGCAATAATGCGTCCGATTATTAAGCTTTTTGGGCAAATCCTCGCACCAACTGCGAGGCGATTTCATCAAGCTTTGGATAACCCAGAGTTAATGCAGACATCTGTACAGAAGGAAATTTGCGATCGCCTAATCAAAAGTGAGTATGGTAAAACTTTGGGGATTCATTCTGTAGATGATTGGCAGCGTGTGCCAATTGTAGATTATGATGCACTCGAATCCTACTTAAATCAAAAACAGCTGCAAATTTCCCTCACATCAGAACCCATTTTGTTCTACGAAAAAACCTCTGGTAGCAGTGGAGCAGTAAAATGGATTCCTTATACTCAATCTTTGCGGCGATCGTTTAATAAAATGTTCTGTGTATGGGCGCATGATTTGATTGTAAATGGCCCGAAATTTAATACAGGAAAAATTTATGCTTGTATCTCGCCGCAATTAAATGTAGCTGATAGCCAAGCTTTACAGGATGATTTAGATTATTTAGATGGCTGGTTGCGTTGGTTTTTACGTCCTTGGTTGGTGATGCCAAATAAACTTAATCGGCTGCATGACGCGAATTTGTTTAAACATCAACTGGCTTTGGCATTATTAGAGGCTGAAAAACTAGAAATTATTTCTATTTGGAGTCCTAGTTTTCTACAAGTACATTTAAAATATATTCAAGAAAATCAAGATTTATTGCGAAAAGAATTACACAATCTAATTTCACATCATCGCCTGCAACTTCTCAGCGAAAGTAATATTCCCTGGATGCAACTCTGGCCAAATTTAAAGCTAATTTCTTGCTGGGATAGCGCCAATGCAGCAGATCAAGCTCAGGGATTAAGATTAAAATTTCCAGGTGTATTAATTCAAGGTAAAGGACTACTAGCAACGGAAGCCCCAATGACGATTCCGTTGATTGTAGCTGGGGGATGTGTGCCAGTTCTGGATGAAGTTTTTTTCGAGTTCGAGGATGATGCTGGTTCACTGCATGGTTTACATGAACTCAACATTGGCAAGGAATACACGATTATTTTATCCCAGAAAGGCGGATTGTATCGTTATCGAATTGGCGATCGCATCCGGGTTACTCATTACTATCGCCACACTCCCTGTTTAGAGTTTCTCGGACGACATCAAGCTATTAGCGATTTGGTGGGCGAAAAGTTGCAAGAAACCTTTGTAAACAATGCTCTGACTCTGTTGAACTTGCAAGAAACTAATTTTAAAAGCTTGATGCCTATTGCCGATCCTCCACACTATATTCTACTACTAGATTCAGCCAAAGAAACCCCAGAAATTATTGCTGAAAAACTGGATCTGGCTCTATCAGAATCATATCATTACCAAAGAGCTAGAACCATCGGTCAACTTGCACCACCACAGGTTTTAATCTCTAATGAAATTCCTGAAGTGTTAGTTTCCCATCGTATCCGCACTGGAAGTATTTGGGGAGGTATTAAGCATCCAATTCTGGCAACTTCACCCATTAGCACTGAATTTTTACAAGAGTTGAAGTTGGAAATTGATCAGAAATAGCTAACCTCTGGATTTTGATGATTTCCCAATAGTCATCATCTGCGATTGCCTCTGTGGTAAGTTTATTTGGATAATTTATTTCTAGGAAATACTTAAGTCTTAAAAAGCACATTTATATTGACACACAGATGTGCATACCGGAGATAGAATATTTTTTACTATCAATAAATTAATCTAATTTCGTTCTGTAGATTTTGAAAAATGTAGAAGAATACTACAAGCAGTTCAATATTAAAGACGCGAAATGGCATTGGGCTGTACTTCGTCCTACAACGCTAACGCATCTCTAAGGGGATTATTGCGATAAGGCGATCGCTAGATGCCATATTGATATACACGGAGACAAAAAAGTGCAAATTACTAAGCGCAACGTTGAGTTAAGAGTCGATGGCAGTTTAATGCGTGTTTATGTTGCGGCTCCTAAAGCAGCAGGAAAATACCCTGGTATTGTCTTCTACAGTGATATTTATCAGCTAGGCGATGCAATGATTCGTCTAGCGAACTACTTAGCAGGATATGGCTATGTAGTAGCAGCACCAGAAATTTTTCACCGAATAGAGCCAGTTGGTTTAGTAATAGAGCCAGACGATCTGGGAAGGATGCGGGGTAATGACGATGCGCGTCGAACCTCCGTAGCTGATTATGATGCCGATTGCCTTGCTGTGATTGAATTTCTAAAAGGAGAGAGTGCAGTTTCTCCAAATCAAATAGGCACTCTCGGCTTTTGTATTGGTGGACATTTAGCATTCCGCGCAGCATTTCAAAGCGAAATTCGGGCTTGTGTCTGCTGTTACCCGACTGGTATTCCCAGTGGTAAGCTGGGTAAAGAGGTAGCCGATACAATCCAGAGAGTAAGTGAAATCAAAGGCGAGATGCTAATGGTGTTCGGTACTCTTGACCCTCATATACCAGATAGCGATCGCCAAATCATAATCAAAGCAATTGAGAATGCTAACATACCTCACCAAGTTTTCTTATATGAAGCAGAACATACATTCATGCGCGACGACGGTTATCGTTATGATTCTAGTGCTACCACCGCAGCTTGGTCTGAAATAGTAACTTTCTTGGGGCGCATATTTGCAAACTGAAAACTTCTATTATTGCTTTCTTCGCGTCAATTTTGAGTTGTCTGCAAAGCTAATAAACCAGCACCGTAAGCAGGCTCGTACCTCGGAAAAATTACCTTTACATTAGGAAACTTCTTAAGAAGAGACGCTGCAAATCTTTCATGGATATTGCATCTACCGCGCCACACGCTTCCCGTTGTGACTACTTCTAAAACTGAGTCAGCACTAAAAATCGCATCAATTACTGTAGATGTAGCTTTTACTAACTCTTTTACAGCATCATCAATTATGATATTTGCTACTATATCACCTGACGCTGCTGCAAAATCTACAACTGGTGCTAAAGCAGCTATCTGTTTGACTCCCCATTCTCGGCGATATACTACTTCTATTAAATCTTCTATACTTTCTAAATCAAGATGCTGTTTGAAACCCTCTATCAAACTCGTTGATATTTCTCGCCCATCATAAGATTTTAATGCTGCATTCATGCCTGCGATCGCAATTTTATAGGCGCTACCTTCATCTCCTAAAATATAACCCCAGCCACCGACCCGTTTCGTATGTCCTTCATGATTTCGTCCGAAAACTATCGAACCAGTACCTACTGCAACCACAATTCCTACAGGCTGGCCAATTCCACCAACTAAAGCAATTAAAGCATCATTACAAATTACAATATTCTCTGGTTGTAATGCCCAAATTACAGGCAGAGATTTGTGATTTTGTAACTCTTCAACTAAACCTTTTACTACTTCAATATCTGCTGCACGACCGACACCCGCTAAACCCAGACATATCGCGTCAATCTTCAGGGTATTTGTAATTTTTGCTGCCTCGACAGCATTCTTAATTGCTGATTTGATAGATTCTAAAGTTGCTTCAATACCTATACTTTGATAATTAGATGGGCCTGCTTCACCGCAGCCTAGTACTTGACGCAAATCATCCATCAAGACACAAACAGTCTTGCTACCACCGCCATCTATCCCCAAAACATAAGTCATATAGCAGTCCTAAATCATCTTGTAAAATCCCCATTTCTTATCTCTCTGTGTTCTCTGCGCCTCTGTGGTTCGATTAAAATTCTATTTTAGATTTGTAATAATGTTAATTATTTTGACGCTTCAATTCTTCCTTTAAAGGAATAAAAAAGATGGCAATCATCCCAGGAATAGTAAACAAACAAACCAAGAGAAAAAATAATGGATAGCCAAAAGACTTTTGGAGATAACCGCTAACTAATCCAGGTAGCATCATTCCTAAAGCCATAATGCCAGTGGATATGGCAAAATGAGAAGTTTTATATTCGCCTTGGGAAATATACATTAGATAAACACTAAAAGCCGTAAATCCAAAACCATAGCCAAATTGTTCTAATGAAACCAAAGGATATATTAATTTTAACGAAGGTTTAGCATAAGCCATATATACATAAAATATATCAGGCAAGTTTAATGCCAAAGCCATAGGAAATAGACACTTTTTTAATCCATATTTTGAAATTAGCAAGCCTCCTAAAATTCCTCCACAAATCAGGGATATTACCCCAAAAGTACCGTATACTAGCCCGACATCTGACGTTGAAAGCCCTAAGCCTCCTACTTCTGGTTTGTCCAATAAAAACAAAGAGGCTATCTTGACAAGCATCGCTTCGCCAAATCTGTAGAGCAAGATAAAGGCTAAAATACTGATAATTTTATCTTGAGCAAAATATGAGCTAATAATTGACCAAAATGGTATATTTTCTTTAACTTGTATTTGCCGTTGATTATCTGATTCGGGTAATGGTAAAAATAGCCGATGGGAAATAAACAGGATTGCTAAAATTAAAGCTGAGAACCCAATAGCAATAGTCCAGCTTAAAGGAATGTTGTTGAGAGATACTTCAAGCTGACCCGCTAAGACTACTAATATTCCAGAACCGAAGATAACAGCCATTCTATAAGATAGTGAGCGAATGCCGACAAAGAAGGCTTGTTGTTCTGGAGATAAGGCGAGGAGGTAGAAACCATCTGTGGCAATGTCATAAGTTGCAGAAATAAATGCTCCTATTGCTAATGTTGCGAGGGAGATGAAAAAGAAATTTGGCAGTTGTAAGGAGAAGGCTATCAAACCCAAGCAGCAGAACATGGCAAATTGGGTATAAAGTATCCATTTACGTTTGCTAGAGTAAGTATCAACAATTGGGCCCCAAAACATTTTGATGACCCAAGGTAGATAGAGGAAGCTTGTCCAAAGGGCAATTTGAGTGTTATCTATGCCGAGTTTTTTGTAAAAGATTACGGAAACAGTGTTGATGATAATGTAAGGGATGCCGGAGGTGAAATATAGGGTGGGGATGAATGTCCAAGGGGAGGTTGTTTGGTGTTTCATGGGTTTGGAGAACGAACCGCAGAGGCGCAGAGGGCGCAGAGAGATTAAGAGAGGATAATGCGTTTGATGCCGTCTTTGAGGAGGGGGACGTTAAAGTTGATGAGAAGGGCTAAGGGGTAATTAGTCATTTTAAGGTATGAGAGGACTTGAGCTTCGTGGATTGGGGCTAAATTTTGAACAGCTTTTAATTCCACAATTAAACAATTGGCAACCAGAAAATCTAATCTACCCTTGCCTACTTCATGTCCCTTGTAATTTACTGTTACCGACTTCTCAAGCAGATGGGGTATCCCGCACCTGAAAAATTCTATAATCAACGCTTCCTTATACACCTCCTCTAAAAACCCTGGCCCCAACACCCTATGCACCTCAATCGCCGCCCCAATCACCTCGCCCGTAAGCCGATTCATTTCCTCTCCTAACTCTCTTCCCTCCGCGTTCTCTGCGCCTCTGCGGTTCGTTTCCATCAATCCCTCTCCAACCCTGTGGCAAAATTTATTAGAGTCCTTCCTTAGTTTTCCCGCATGACCGCAACCATTCCCAATCTCCCCAGTCTCTACGACCCCTTTTCCACTGAAGCCAAGTGGCAAAAATTCTGGGAAGACAACCAAGTTTACAAAGCTGACCCCAACCAAGGCGGCGAACCCTACTGCATCGTCATTCCCCCCCCAAATGTCACCGGCAGCTTACACATGGGTCACGCCTTTGAAAGTGCCTTAATTGATACCCTCGTGCGCTACCACCGGATGCAGGGACGCAATACCCTATGGCTACCCGGAACTGACCACGCCAGCATTGCTGTGCATAGTATGCTGGAAAAGCAACTCAAAAAAGAGGGTAAGACTCGCTACGAATTGGGGCGCGAAAAATTCCTAGAACGCGCTTGGCAATGGAAGGCGGAGTCTGAGGGAACGATTCTGAATCAGCTACGACGCTTGGGTGTCTCGGTGGACTGGTCACGGGAAAGGTTTACCCTGGATGAGGGTTTATCTAAAGCTGTTGTCGAGGCGTTTACTCGCCTCTACGAAGAAGGCTTAATTTATCGTGGTGAATATTTAGTTAACTGGTGTCCCGCTTCTCAGTCGGCAGTGTCTGACGTGGAAGTAGAAAATCAAGAGGTGAATGGAAATCTCTGGCACTTCCGCTATCCCCTCACCGATGGTTCCGGTTTTGTAGAGGTGGCGACAACTCGACCAGAAACGATGCTGGGTGATACGGCTGTAGCAGTTAATCCCAATGACGATCGCTACAAACATCTCATTGGCAAAACTCTAACTCTGCCAATTCTACAACGAGAAATTCCCATCATTGGCGATGAATTTGTTGACCCGACTTTCGGCACGGGTTGCGTGAAGGTAACTCCCGCCCATGACCCGAACGATTTTGACATGGGTAAGCGTCACAATCTGCCGTTAATCAATATTATGAACAAAGACGGCACTCTCAACGCCAATGCTGGGGAGTTTCAAGGACAAGACCGCTTTGTTGCTAGAAAAAATGTGGTTTCTCGCCTAGAAGCAGATGGCTTTTTGGTGAAGATAGAAGATTATAAGCATACCGTTCCCTACAGCGATCGCGGTAAAGTACCTATTGAACCCCTCCTCTCAACTCAGTGGTTCGTCAAAATTCGCCCCCTAGCTGACAATACTCTCGAATTCCTCGACCAGCAAACTTCTCCAGAGTTTGTCCCCCAACGCTGGACTAAGGTCTATCGTGATTGGCTAGTAAAACTCAAAGATTGGTGTATTTCTCGCCAATTATGGTGGGGACACCAAATTCCGGCTTGGTACGCTATCAGTGAAACGGGTGGGCAAATTACTGATAATACGCCCTTTGTGGTAGCAAAATCGGAAGCTGAAGCTTGGGACAAAGCTAAATCACAATTTGGCGAAAATGTCAAGTTAGAACAAGACCCAGATGTATTAGATACTTGGTTTTCTTCTGGACTCTGGCCGTTTTCGACTTTGGGCTGGCCAGAACAAACTCAAGATTTAGCGACTTACTACCCGACTACTACTTTGGTGACAGGCTTTGACATCATCTTTTTCTGGGTGGCCAGAATGACCATGATGGCTGGGCATTTTACGCAGCAAATGCCTTTCCAAACGGTTTACATCCACGGCTTGGTGCTGGATGAAAAAGGTCAGAAGATGTCAAAGACCAAAGGTAATGGTATTGACCCATTGTTATTAATTGACAAATATGGTACTGATGCCCTGCGCTATACCTTAATTAGAGAAGTGGCTGGTGCTGGTCAAGATATCCGCTTAGAATACGATCGCAAAAAGGATGAATCGGCATCGGTTGAGGCATCGCGCAACTTTGCAAATAAGTTGTGGAATGCTGCCCGCTTTGTGATGATGAATTTGGATGGACAGACACCGCAACAATTGGGGAACCCAGTAGCCACAGAATTGAGCGATCGCTGGATTATCTCGCGGTATCATCAAGTTGTTAAACAAACCAGCAATTACATCGATAATTACGGGTTAGGGGAAGCAGCAAAAGGACTCTATGAGTTTATTTGGGGTGATTTCTGCGATCAGTATATTGAACTGGTGAAATCCAGATTGCAAGCAGATGCCGATCCAATATCGCGGCGGGTAGCACAGCAAACCCTCGGCTACATATTAGAAGGAATTTTAAAACTGCTTCATCCGTTGATGCCTCATATTACCGAAGAAATTTGGCAAACTCTCACCCAACAACCAGCAGATTCCCCGCAAACTTTACCATTGCAAATCTATCCCAAGGTAGATGCAAACTTGATTGATCCAGCTTTAGAAGAGCAATTTGAATTACTGATTGCTACTATCCGCACAATTCGGAATCTGCGCGCAGAAGCGGATATTAAGCCAGGGGTAAAAGTGACAGCGAATTTGCAAACTGAAAGCGAGAAGGAGCGGGAAATTCTCACTGCTGGACAGTCTTATATTAAAGATTTGGCGAAGGTTGAGACTTTAACCATTACCGACAAGGAAAAAAGCCAAACTGTTGCTGCTAAGAAGAAACCTCAGAGGGGTTTGAAGATAATTGGCTTAACTCTTGTGGCCATTGTCTTTGGTAGATTGGGTTTAGCTGCGGGAAATGCCATTGATGACATTCCCATCGTCGGAACTTTCTTTGAATTGGTTGGTTTTGGTTACACAGCTTGGTTTGTTAGCCAAAATTTACTCACTGCTCAAGCGAGAGTTAGGTTATGGGGACGCTTTTTCCCGCAGAGAGAATTAGAACAACCACAAGAACCAGAAAATGCGATCGCAGGTGTAATTGGTACAATACAAGTGCTAATTCCTCTAAGCGGTGTGGTAGATATTGAAGTTGTACGTGCCAAGCTAGAAAAAAGCTTGAGTAAAGCTGAAGCCGAAGTTCAATCCCTGAGTACCAGATTAAACAATCCTAGTTTCGTAGATAGAGCTAGACCTGACGTGGTACAAGGGGCGCGGGAAGCCTTAGCAGAAGCACAAAAGCAAGCTGAAATTTTGCGCGTACGCCTGAAGGCGTTGCCTTAAGGGGTTAATGTAGGCATAGCCTGCGTGGTCTAGGATAACTGTAATGGGTAATGGGAGTGTTAATAATTCCAATTACCCATTACCAATTAACAAGATCCAAATATCAATTCTGGGACTTATTATTTTATTAAATTTTTTTAATTTTTAATTTTTAATTTTTAATTGGAGCGAAGCGACCCTCATGCTATATCTAGCCCAGGTGCGTAAAAACGATTTTTTAGACCAGCACCAGTTACGCTTGTTGGCGCGTCAAGAAGCTGATAACTTGTGGGCGATAATTCCAGAAGAGGCTTTCATTCTGCTAGGGAAGGGAAAGAACATGAGTGAAAACTTGCTTGTTTTAGTAGAACTTTCCTCAACAGGCGACATTGAAAGAATAGAAGACGCTACCAACTGGGTACTCCATTTGGTACAAAACTACCTCACTATTGGCATTACCCCAGAGTTTTTGCAGCACGAAGCCGAGCGAGCAGAACATTGGCGACAATCCTTGACGTTGCAAAACCAAGATTTAGCGAGGCGTTCCTTAGAATTGGAAGCTCGTCGCGAACAAATTCAAGCCTTAGAAGAAAGCCTCAAACGCGAGAAAAACGGTTATCCCCAACAGGAAAGTTAAAAGCAATGCTTTGGGGAGCCTCCATACCCGGACAAATTATCCTCCGGGTAATATTGAACAAAAATTGAGAGATTCTTTCCTCAAAGGCAACTTGATAATTTCATTCACGGGTATTGGATTTAAGTCAATGTCAACATAAAAATTTTTACTTATGTGGCATAGGTGAATAAAGCGCAACATCATACAGAATTAGTACAAGTATGCTGTATTCTTAACTTCACCGATAAATTGCTTTTCTAATAAATGCTTAATTTTATTTCCTATTTGCTTTTGGCTCAAGCAGCACCTTCTCCAGCATCTGAACCCCAGGAAATCTTCATTCCGCAACAAACAAGACCTTTACCTGGCCATCTTGATGCAATACCAGTATTTAACAGTAATAACCCAGAAGTAGTTCAGAGTGAAGGTATTCTGCTGTCTACATTTCCTCCTCAAGGCAAAAAAGTGCCAAGCGCACACCTGAACTTTTTATGGAAGGGACGCTTTGATTTGTTTTCTCATCATATTGCTCGAGCCATTGAGACTCCAAATGATTTGCGGACTCTTTATTTGGGGGTGATTGTTTACAATCCAAGCGATCGCCCTGCAACTATAAACATATTGCAAGCAGCCAGTTATGTTAGTCAACCTGATGCACCTTTTCTCAAACTTCCCCCCATACAGTCAAATAATTCGGGAAACATTTATGCTGGCCCTGGCGATCGCGTCATGAATGATATGCTACGAGGAAAACGGCAGTCAGGATGGCCAGCCCAGTTGGTAATTCCACCAAAACAAAGCCGGATGTTAATGAATCATCCAATTCCTGTGCGTCCTTTAAAACCGCCATTAAATGGACGTTCTACTTTGTTGCGTTTGTACAGTGATAGTCCAGTTTATATGGCAAACCTAGCTATGTTTGCCAAACCCAATCCAGATGCTACTGAACGAGCGCCCACTTTAAAAGAATGGGAAAACTTGTTGGAAAATGGTGATTTTGCAGGGCCGCGTGAACCTGCCCCTAGTCCTCCAAATAATCTTACAGCGACAGCAGAAATTTACGGTCGGGTAGCAGCGGTAGCTGTCGGCTCTCGTTGGCAAGCACAAGTTACCGACTCCAATAGTTCATACCTGACAATTCCTGCTTCAGGACAAGCTTTTTCATACGGTTTAAGTACCCTTTTAGCAGGCAAAATGGGTACTGGACAAAACCAAACTGCCAAACTCGCGGTGCGTTATCCTGGTACTGCTTACGAAGCTCATGGCAATTACGGCATTGAATATAACATCTCGCTACCATTAATCAACAATACCGCTAAACCACAAACTGTAAATGTGCTTTTTCAAACACCTATTAAAGAAGACGACTTAAGTAAACCTGGACTTCGCTTTTTTTCACCACCCCAAGCATCCGTCTTTTTTCGTGGCACAGTTCGTATTCGCTACAATGACGATAATGGCTTACCCAGAACCCAATATTGGCATTTAGTTCAACAACGGGGACAGATGGGAGAACCGCTTGCTCAATTAAAAATGTCTCCAGGCCAGCTGCGAATGGTAAAAGTAGATTTTCTCTACCCACCAGATGCTACACCCCCTCAAATGCTGACAATTCAAACTGTAGACCAAAAATAAGGCAAACCAAAGAAAGCAGGACTTGCATTCCTTCCAATCCATCTTTATCAAAGTAGTCTACTCAACCTATGTTGTTGCTTTCTTCAAGCAGCGTGTATCCTTACCAGCCTCTTTGCAGTCTTCAAAAACGATTTTTTTATTAACAATTTCTTGCTTTGCATTCAATACCTTTTGCTTAATTGCTTCCGGTATGATTTCTCCAAATTTCCCTAAAAATAATATATCTGGTCTTTCTAAACCAATTGTATATATTTGTCCTTTGATTTGTTTTTGCTTGGCTAATTCTGCTATATAAGCTATGGCTAAATCTAAGCGTTTGACAGCACTGGTTAAAACAGCTTTTGGTGCAACGTCTAATTGATCCTTGGTGTTACCAAAAGCATATACTCCTTTTTCACCTGCTGTTTGTAAAACTGCGGCTGAAGCATTATCTAACCATTGATAGATGACATCAGCCCCAGAAGAAATTAATGCCAGAGTTGCTTCCTTCGCTTTAGAAACATCATCCCAATCACCTGTAAAAGTAGAGGTAATTTGGATATTTGGTTTAACAGACTTTGCTCCTAATTCAAATCCCCGCAGTTCTCCCTCGGTAGCAGGAAACTTCTCTCCAGCAATATAAGCTAGTTTATTAGATTTAGTGACATAAGCAGCGATAATGCCACACAAATAACTAGCTTGTAGATGATCTATTCGTAAAGAAGCAATATTCTCACCCTTGAGATTACCATTTATTCCCACAAAAAATGTGTTGGGGAACTGTGAGGCGACTTGTTCAATTGCGGCATCAAATTGTCCGCCATGCGCGAAGATGAGATTGTAGCCTTTACGAGCAAAATCTGTTAATACTTCTGTCTGATCTGCCTGTGCTACTTTTTCTACATAGGCGGTTTCTGCACCTAGCTTTTGTTTTGCTAGATTGATTCCTTCATAACCAGATTGATTCCAGCCTTTGTCAGTAATCATCCCAGGGAGAGCGATCGCTATTTTAAACCCTTCAGTATCACCTGTTGTTGTCGCTGTTGGTGTCGTTGGCTTATTACTGCAAGCTTGTACCACTAAGCTGGTAGCAAACGCGGCTGAACCAAACAAGATAAATTCACGCCGACTAAAGTTTGTTGTCATACCTCGCCTTCAGATAAATAGTTATTTGAGTTATTTCAACACTCTAAAGTCGTAGGTGGTATTTTGGAAACAATTTCTCCCAGATTTCTAAATTCAGCAAAATCATAGCATTACCTTGACTGTTTGAAGACAGCAGTAATTTATACAATAAATTGCTTTTTTCTGTTGCGTGCCGCTAATCCTCGCTGTAATTTAGTTATGCTAGTTACTTGTACAATATCTCTTGATAACACCATACGTTTCAGTTAAGCATTTCTTTATTCTCTTTGCGTCTTTCTCTAACGAGACGCTGCGCTTACCTTGCTTCGACCTAGGAGTATGCGGTTTGTTAAAAAATTGACTTTGGCAAATAGTTTTAGCCTTAACTGAACTGTATTGCTCGATAACAGGTAATTGACACAGTATTTTATTATTTACAAGACCACCAGCCAATCGTAAATAACTCATTTACAGCCATGAAGAGCCGGGATTACCATTCTGATTGATTGGCTGATAATCAGCGCGGAGAAGAATTTTTAGAATTCATTATCCGTAAAGGGAACTATGGATGGTAAAAACTTTTGAAGAGATGGAGAAAATTCCAATCTTGCTGCATAATCATCTGTTTGTGATACTTCTAATTCAATTGTTTGCTGATTCTCTTCATCAAAGAGTAATTGAATTTGATAATTTGTCCAGAATTTTTCGCCTAGTTCATCTTCTAAATCGATAAGGAGTTGTTCATCATCACTCCATATATTCGACCAAAGTACTATCCTATTAGCCCGAAAATGATTTTGACCTGTTGTATCTCCAATTACAAAATATGCTTCGACACTTAAATTAAATTCTAAGTCATCTACTTCTGCTTCTGTGATCTTACAGTTAACTATTATTAAAGTATCTGGGTTAACGTTTACTAGCTCCTCTTGGCGTTTTAATAATTCTTGAAATACGAAATTCGGCAACAATTGGGAACTCTCTTCAAGTGCTTGCTTTTGAATTTCTGGTGAATAACGAGTTGTTAATTCTTGTGTGATTATATTTAAAATATCTTTACTTGCTAAATTGATAACTATCTTTTTATTTGCAGGATTAAGGAAGCATCCTTGATTAAGCTCAATGCGCTTTTTTATTGTCATAGCTCTCTAAAGTACTTTTACTGCGATCGTATCATCTATAAATCAAACTAAAATTTGGTCGCATCATTTTAGCCTTAAGCTACGCCAACACAATCAAATGCGAACAAGCCTTTTTGATATACCCCAAAGACTTGACACACCCACTAAATATTAAAAGCGATCAAATTCGAGTCCGCAGCCTCACATTTTCCCTAGATGATAATCTCGATCGCACAGGTCAAACCTTCTTAAAAAAACTTTTTCTCTTAATCCCTCAGAACTCACACCGATAATTAATAAAGGGGATAGATGACATTCGCTTGTGGCGAAGCACCCATCCCCGAATAGCTGCCCAGATCATTAACCTGGAATCTATAGTCCGGTATCTAATCATCCCAGTATGGTCTGAGATATGTCGATTGTCACTGGGATAGATACTGATTTAGAAGATATCTACGAAAAGATAGTTACACATTAATCTTTTTCACGCCTTCCATACCCAACAGCGCCGTTCCGTAAGCAGCTTCTGTATACACTGACGGTACTACAGGAATCTGTAAATAACGCGCTCTAATCGTAGTCCAAGTATCATTAGCCGCACCACCGCCAGCAGTATAAACACGGCTTAACTTGTCTGCTCCCATTTGCTGTAATAATTCGTACCCTCGTGCTTCTATGCGGGTAATATTTTCTAACAACCCATGCAAAAATTCCACTGGGTTATCTGGGCGTGGTGACAAACGTGGGGCTAAATTGGGATCATTAATTGGAAAGCGATCGCCTACCTTCAACAACGGATAATAATCTAACTCGCTGGCAATTGATGGATCAATCTCGCGGCTAAGGCTTTCTAACTCAGCGTTGGTGAAAAATTGCTTAAGTACTGCACCTCCAGTATTAGAAGCACCCCCAGTCAGCCATAAATCACCCAACCGATGGCTGTAAATTCCATATCTGGCATCTTCTATACGGGTACGACTTAATAACTTTAGTACCAATGTTGAACCCAAGGAAGTCACGGCTTCACCAGGTAATTTTGCACCACTGGCGAGAAAAGCCGCGATACTATCAGTCGTACCAGCACATACCAGACAATCACGGCTAAAACCAAACTTATCCACAATTTCAGGACGTAATTCGGCAATGGGAGTACCAGGAGTTAAAACGTGGGGTAGCTGAATCGGTATTTGCAGTTTTTCTAGCCATTCTGCGTATTTCAACTCTTCCACGTCATAACCCAGCTTTAAAGCATTATGGTAATCGCTAATTCCCAACTGTCCATGTAGGAGAAACCCCAGCCAATCTGCCTGATGCAGAAAATATCTAGCTTCACTAAAAGAGGGTAATTGCCTCATCCACAAAAGTTTGGCTAGGCTGGAGGTGGCACTCAACACGGTATGATTGGGGGGTACTATACTCCTCAAATGCTCTAGCAGCAATGATCCCCGCGCATCGTTATACATCAGTGGTGCGTCTGTTGGATTGCCAGCAGCATCAACAAGCAAGACGGTCGAAGAAGTACCATTAATGGCGATCGCTTTAATTTTTCGCCGCAATTGGTCAGGTATTTGTTCCAGCAGTACAAACAAAGCCTCCTGCCAAATTCTTGGCGTAACGGTGGCTGTTGAGTCTTGGAAGGGATATCTCACCTCAGCCTGAATACAATAGGCTTCCTCGTCAATTACCACGCCGCGTGCGCCAGATGTACCGAAGTCGATACCCAAATACAAATTCATAATTTTTATAAATTTTTTTAATAGAGAATAAATAAGGACTACTGACTAATAACTGCTTTTGTTGCATCTTGTAACAAGATATTCCACAATTCTGGCAAAACAAGGAAAAGTAGTAAACGAACTGTTCAAAATCTATTCAGGTTAGGAGGTTTTCAGCCATGCCTATCTTAGATACTCTGTACATCGCTCAGATATCTTCCATCTCAGACACTCAAGTCTACATCGCTCTAGTTGTAGCGCTGATTCCAGGAGTTCTAGCTTGGCGATTAGCCACAGAACTTTACAAATAAGGCTACGATGTGACACAGTTGAAAAGCTAATAATCCTGGCAGTACGGGGTGCAATTTCCTTTCTTCTTTTGGCGTTATGCCATCAGTAGCGAAGAAACTAGCACTTACGTAAGCCAGGTTATTTTTTAACTGGTGCAACACTTGTAGCTATTTCAAAAAAATGAAGTAATATGACAGCTAAATCAAGCAGTAATTATCGCCAGAGGGCTTTTACAGTGCTTCCCTTCACTAAGCGAGGTTATCTTTTAGCATCATGAACGCGATTCAACCCTCCAGACCACCGTTACAACCTATACAAAAACGCCGGGTCATTCCTCGACCAAAGCGGCATCTTCGTCAACGTTCTTACCAGGTGATGGCACTAGAAAGCACAGCCAAGATAGCGGTTAATCTTGTAGTTACAGCCGTAGCAGCATCTGCTTTAGCACAACTTTTGCCCCATCATTGGTTACAGCAAGAAAAGTTGCGAGAAATTAATACTGAAGTCAAGTTGATGGAAGTACATGTCGATGGTTTACAGGTGGAATTTAGCCGTAACTTCGATCCTCAGCAAACTAGAAGAATTATGCAACAACAAGGATTCCGATTTGCTCCTAATCAGCGTCGGGTCGTGTTGATGAATAAGGATCTTAGAGAAGATGAACAAACAGAGTCATCACCTTAAGCTAAATGGCGAATTTGGCATTATTTAGGTTTCTTGTGATTTTGGCTACGTAAAAACCGGGTGCTAATTTATATTATTGCTAATAAATAATGGTTAATAGCTGATGTTTGAATAGCTATGTAATTATCATCTATTAGTAAAATCCTATTCAAAATTTAATCAATTATTTTGAATTTTGAATTCCCAGTAAGTCGGTCGGCGTAAATAATCATCCTTGAAATCAGGTAGGGGACAAGGAGCAGTAAAAAAAGGGCTTGAGCCTTGTTTACTTTTCTTCACGCAATTTGGTTTTATTGTGCCGACTTACTTAAGAATTAATCTACCAAATAGGCAGTAGGATGCTCAGGAGATAACAAATCGTTTAGCCAATTTTCGATTTGTAAACGCAAGTGAGAACCAGTAAAGTCCCTAGTTGTTTCGAGAGCAGGCAGTTGGGTGAGGGCACGACGATAATCAGCGATCGCACAATTCCAGTCACCCCAAAGATGGTAAGTTCTGCCGCGTTCAGCCCAGATATGACCTTCTAGTTGACCGAAAAGCTGTGCTAACTCAAAATTCTCAATTGCCTCCTCGTATCGCCCCAATTCACGCCAGGTAATGCCTCGGTTAATCCAAGCCCGAACATAGCCAGGATTCAAATCAATGGCTTGATCGTAGTCGGCAAGTGCTGTTGCTAATTCGCCACAAGCTGCATAGTAATTTGCCCGGTTATTATAAGCACTAGCCAAATGGGGATTAAGTTTCAGGGCGGTGTTATAGTCGTAAAGCGCTTTTTGCCTTTCACCACTTTGGAAATAAATTAGTCCCCGGTTGTTGTAATCAACGGCATTGTGCGGACGGCGGTAAATTAGTTGGCTTAAAAGTGCGATCGCCTCAGCATAGTCACCTTCTTGAGCCGACTTCAAAGCAAAAGAGCGTAAGTAGTTATTCCCTAAAGTAGATGCGCTGCGATCGTTTTTCCTGTCTTCTTGGACTTTACTTGTATTATTTAAAACACATTTATATTGCTTTCTTTGCTGGTCATCGTCAGCTAAAAATGAGTGAATATTCATCTTTCCCTGCCTGAAATCCCTGCTTTGTAAAATTAAATTCTAGTTTTTGCTCGGTAGTGCTTTTACCACTGTGTCTATTTGTAAGGTATTTAGGGTTACAAAAAAGCCATCTAAAGAGAGAACTTTACCTAGCCGCACAAGAAAAATATACGATACGTCCTAAATAAACAATTGCTCCTCAAACCTAATGATGGATACTTGATCCCAGAGGTCAATTCCAGAAATAGCAGATGTCAATCTCAAAGACTAGTCAGGTAGTGAGAGCGACAAATTGGTAGAATGCCAACAAGCCGTTCTTTTAGAGATGAGAAAGAGGGGAGAGGGGGACAAGGGAGATGAGGGAGCAGGGGAAGCAGGGGAAGCAGGGGGAGAAAGAATAAATAACTAATGCCCAATGCCCAATGCCCCATGCCCCATGCCCCATGCCCAATGCCCCAGCATCTAGATTTAATTTTTAAGTTTTGAGAAATTTTCTGATGACAACTGCAATTTCCTATCCCAATGCCCCTGATTTAGCAACCGATGACTACATTGTTCTCGGCTTGGCAACCTGCTTCGTCAAAGAAGATGGAGAAGTTTATCAAATCGAAGTCATAGAACCGATTCCTTCTGCGGCTTTGGAAGCGCTTTTAAAAGGCATTCCTACCTCCTATAAGCTGGCTCATGCAACGACTTTGGCATCTGTCTTGGATGGCGATTCACAATTCCTGCCGGATGGCTTCCCAGAGTCGGCTCAGTTTGGAGAGGAATTTGTGCCGCGAGTATTTGCAGCAGCTCGTACATACAAGCGCCGTGAATCTGCAAAATCCCTAATTCCATTAGGCACAAACTACAGTGAATTTAAGTATTCAATTGAGCGCAAACGGGTGCTAAATGCCGCTAGGGTTGTAACAAAAGAAGATAACGTTAAACAGCATTCTCACACTCACAAAGTTCTTTAAGTAATTATGCTCAAACTTTACGGTGGCGCTCGTAGTCGAGCCTCAATTGTTCAATGGTATTTAGAGGAAATACAAGTTCCTTACGAATTCGTCAAACTCGATATGCAGGCGGGTGAACACCTCAAGCCTGAATATTTGGCAATTAACCCAGTTGGTAAAGTTCCAGCAATTGTTGATGGGGATTTTCAGCTTTGGGAATCTGGGGCAATTTTGCTGTATCTTGCCGAGAAGTACAGTAAAAGTCCACTTTCATTAGAGGAACGTGCTGTATTTTCCCAGTGGGTGTTGTTTGGCAATTCTACCCTAGCTACAGGGATTTTTGTAGAAGCAAATCGGGAGCGAGAAATGCCTCGCTTGTTGAATGCGTTAAATGAAATTTTCAGTAAGCAGCCTTTTTTGCTGGGTAATGAGTTCACTGTTGCTGATGTGGGAGTGGGTTCTATTCTGAGTTATATTCCCATCATGCTGAAGCTAGACCTCAGCCCTTACCCAGAGGTGTTGAACTATATCAAGCAGTTATCTGAGCGTCCGGCATTTCAAAAAAGTATTGGCGGACAGGGTTAGAATAATTCGTAATTCGTAATTAAGAATGAAATTACGAATTACGAATCTTTTAACGATAATTTGTAAATTGCAAAGCAACTGGGTAGTCTTCTTGTTTCAGGCGCTGCATTACTACTTGTAAGTCATCTTTAGATTTGGCAGAAACCCGCACAGCATCACCTTGGATTGAGGCTTGTACTTTTTTGAATTCGTCTCGAATCAATTTGGAAATTTGTTTGGCGATTTCTTGACTTATGCCTTTTTTGAGTTTGATTTCTTGACGCACGCGATTACCGCTAGCTGATTCAACTTTGCCAAAATCAAAGATTTTCTGGGAGAGGTTACGCTTGGCGGCTTTTTCTCGCAGGATGGTATGTACAGAATCTAACGTAAACTCGCTGTCAGTACTAACGTTAATGCTTTCTTCGACCAACTCGACAGTAGTTTGAGTGTCTTTGAGGTCGTAACGACCTTTGATATCTCGTATCACTTGATCGACGGCGTTAACCAACTCTTGTCGGTCAAAGTCGCTAACAATGTCAAAGGAAAATGTAGAAGCCATAAAACATTTTAGATTTTAGATTTTGGATTTTGGATTGGATTTTGGAAAAATTTTTCCCATTCCCCATTCCCCATTCCCCGCTTAATTAGTAGCTTGGATAATACTCAAGAAGATGAGAGTGGTAGAGCCAAGCATACCAATGGCAAACATGAGCGATCGCAAAAGGGGTATATTCAAAATATAAAAAATCGAGTATAGGAAACGAGCCACCACAAAGGCGATCGCAGCCACTTGTGCTGTAGAGGAATTTACACCAGTTACATAAGCCATCAATGCGGCTGCGGCAAATACCATAAAGGCTTCAAAGGTATTCTGATGTGCCCAAGTAGCTCGTTGGGCATAAGGCGGCAATTTATCCAACATGGCGCGAGGAGTAGCAAGCATTTCCTTGCCAATACGCACACGGGCATAAGCTACTACCAAAAATGGCAGGTAAATCAGAACGACAGCAGCAGCAATCGAGTACAAAAAAATTATCATTACTTAATTGTTGTTGGTTATTAGTCATCAGTCATCAGTCATTGGTCATGAGTCAAATACAAATGACAAAAGACAAATGACAAATGACTAATCAAAGTAGAAAAGCGTTACCACTTTTCTTTGTTCTTCTGCATCTTGACAAGTTTGCAACAGGGTGCGGCTGTCGTGAAACGCAAAACAGATTAGTTGCTGGCAACGGGAGACAATCTCCTTGTTACACAGGTAACTAGCTTCAGCAAGGGACAGATTATCATTACTGGGATTTTCCACTAAATGCATTACCTGTTCTAGTTGCTGGCGCGATTCCAAAGGCTGGCGTTCCAGGCTTTGAGGTAAAATCACTGTCAACAAATTTGCATCAGCCCGCATTGCTCCCTTGATGGCCGCTGAGTTTGTACCTGTAGCACCAGAAGTAATGATGCGATTACCCGATAAAACTAGGGCATAAGTCATCATTTCAATAAGATTCTGGTGCGTAATCGGAACGTGACGAGAACCCAACAAGGCGATTCTTTTAGAACCCGTTTGCTGGATGGTCGCCAGTTCTTGCGCTAATGTGTCTAGGTTAATAAGGTCTGTTGATTGGCTCAAAGATAGACATAATCCGATTAAACGACCCAGATATTTTACCAAACAGCGTGTAGATGCGAGGAAAACTTGAGTTAGACATTGCTACAATTTTTCGACTGTTTGGTTCAATAATCGCTTGTGGATTTGGAGCGTTTTGCCAGAAATCCAGCTTATGCACATTTAAAAGCTTGGCAAAGGTTTAATCGAGCCATTGGTACTGATGGTAGTGTTGGTATTTGGCACGAAACTTATTTAATCGAGCCGGGAAGATATGAAGCGATTTACGGAAATATGCCTGTTTTTGGATTAGCTGCTGCAACTAAGCACGTCCCAGCTATGGGGCGGAGGAAAACAGCCCGTCGTCGCCTGGGAGGTGACAACGAGCCGGTTATGCCTTTACCAGTACTACAGCCTCCTAACTGATAACTGAGCATTGATGATCTCAATTATTTGAGTTGATGACGCTAAGACAATGCTGCTGCGGGAGTTAAACCCAGTTTCGATAACAAGCGGTCAATGTCAAAATGCTCAGACATTAACTGGCGAACACACTGAACCTTAATTGGCTCGTGGAGACGGACTTGCCCAAAAGTACGGTTAACAATTTCTACAGTGGTGAGAGTGTCTAAGTCAACAGATAAAATGGGGATTTCTAGTTCTTCAGCACGACTGAGAATGAATGGCGGCGGTGGTAGTTGCCCGGTGAGAATTAAACATTGGGTAGAAGTTTCCAAAGCGGCTTGCTGAATTTCTACGCGATCGCCTCCTGTCACCACTGCCATATTTCGGCGTTTACGGAAATACTTGACAGCAGAGTTGACATTCATTGCTCCAATTGCCAGACTTTCAACCAACAAATCCATGCGATCGTTGCGACAAAGAACATCAGCCTTTAACTGCTTCACCAGTTCGCCAACACTAATACTGCGGAGCAAATCGCTACTCGGCAGCATAGCTAACACGGGAATCCCTTGCTGTTCCAAAAACGGACGCAAGAGAGTGTTAACCGCTTCTAGTTGGGTGACAGGGATATCATTGATCACAACTCCCATCAAGCGATCGCCCACACGCCCTTTAGCAGCCAATAGCGCCTCAACCGAAAGCAACGATTTATAGCGGCTTACTAACAGCAGGCCAGCATCTAATACTTCAGCCATTTGCAGCAAAGACAAGTCAAACAAATTGCCTTCGGAAAAATCACCAGGCCCCTCCAGTAATACCAAATCTCCTTGGGACATTTGTAAATATTGCTGTATTAGGGACTGCTGATAATCGGTTTTGTCTTCCCCTCGTAAGCGCTTTTGCACATTGAGTTCATCCAAAGCCAGCATTGTAGGTGCAACACGGTTTTCCGGCAAATTGAGGCTAAGAGCGATGAATTGGACATCTTCCTCAATTACGGTTCCACTAGACGAATTTAGACACGTACCAAGCGGTTTACCGTAGGTAATATCCAGTCCTTTTTGCTGTAGCTGATGAGACAAACCCAGAACAGTTGCAGATTTACCGCTGTAAGTCTCGGTTGATCCAATCAGCAAATATTTAGGGGATTTTGGCACACATGCACTCCTAATTTCAAAATTCAGAAGAACCCAGCTAGGTGTTTCCTAATTCTAGTTCCTTCTGGCAAAAGCCTTTCGCTCTCACAAATTAAGGTTTCCCAGAATTAGCTTCTGAATAAGCAGGGGAGCCTTTTATGGGTAGGTTTTTCAGATTAGGGACTTGCGTAAAAATAAAGTACCAGTAAACCGAGTTTCGACTGCGCTCAACTCTCGATGGCTGAGGGTTGAGCGCAGTCGAAACCCGTCTAGTTGGGATACTATTAACCCGCAGATCCCTTAGACCAATTTTTTGGGTTTTAGAACCAAAAAGATTGTCTGAAACCTTAAAACTACGTTAAATATCTTCTAGGTTTCTAGCTGTTCCAGTTCCCGACTGTGGGAACTGGCGATGTGCTGTGCTACTAAATGGTGGCTTATCCCAAACGCTATGCTTTAAGTCGTTACGTTAAATTGATTGATTTACAGTAGTTTTTATTTACTAAAATTACGCTACAGATATCCATGCAAACCAAAAACAGTAATAAAAATCACCCATAATTAACGTAGAAAGTTTTTCTTTGCTAAGTAATATCTAGTTTAAAAAAAGTATTGACATGAACACCAACTTAGAAGAGTTTTCATATCTATGGAAGAATGGCTTGGGTTCTGATTGGGCACTCTTAAAATTCAATACTTCACTTTCAGAAAAAGAACCAAGATATTTAATTGTAAACACGAAAACTAAACAGGGTTTGCTAGTTCATGATGATGCAATCTATCAGCATCTAAAAGAAACTATGCGTGAAAAAGGAGTTCGTATTATTTCAAGTTTATGATGTGTGTATATATTTTTTTAAGTAAATACTCTTAGTGGTGCAGAAAACTTTCCGAAGTCTCAAGTTGAGAACACAGTGACACGGGAGAACTCAATTTGTTGCTCTATCTGCGTTCGTTTTTTAAGTGAAGCAGTGGCAGATGGGGGACTCTTCCGAGGTAAGGTAGCTAATAGAGGAATTGGGAGGCGTTGATAACACAACCGTTCAATTTCGCGTAATCCTAATTGTAAGAAACTCAATCCCCTCTGGCTGTGCCAATCCAGCATTTTGCGCCGACCTTCACCGACCACCACCACCGCAACAGCAATAGCAATTAAGGTGGCAGGCGCTAGCAACATCAACAAACAATTCAGCGCTTGAGGGTCGCGCAAGTGGGAGCGGATGAGTTCAAAAGCGGCGGACTTATAATCCTTAAAATGTGGCTCAATGCCGCCAAATCGCTGACCATAAACCTCAAAAGTCTGCAAGGACGGCGGCACATCGGAGAGGACAGCCCAAGCCTCACTTGCCAGAGCTAAATGAGCGGTGGCGAGATGACACTCAATGTCCTGCAAAACTTTGACTTTTCGAAACAGATAAGCTTCGCCCTCTTGGGGAAGCAAGTTTGCAACCGCAGCCGTTTGACCATTGGAGAGGGTAATGTTCAAGTCCGATTTCGCCCGAATAGACCACGACCATTGATGCTCCCGTAACCACCGGATCAACGCACCATGTTCAAATCCTCGATCCGCTAACAACGTCACATGACATTCTCTTAACAGCAGCCTTAACGTCGTTTCTAACACGGGGCAGTAGTCCTCAAAGCCCACGGTGGCACTGCCATGCTCCAATACCGTTTGACCAAGTGGAATAGAGCGTCCACCCCAAACTAAACAGATCTCAATTAAGCAATATTGATCCCATAACATACTGGTATCAAGTGTTAGTGTCATCGCCATGCCCTCCCAGGAGTTCAAGAACTGCTGCAACATAGGAAAATAGAAGGTTTCGGCAGTGATTTTGGGATTATGGACAAAGTAGTTTAAGCGCTCCATGTGGCTGCGAGCTTTGCACTCCCTATGACTCAGATAGGGCAACCAGTGGCTCAGACAGGCGCTTTGAGCTTGCAAAATGGCGGCGACATTCTCACAAAAGACTTGCAGATGTCGTTGATCTTGGGGACAAATCCATTGACTTAGTTGAACTTGCAGTTGACGATAAAGATGGGGGACTGACATGGAGTAGTTTTTGTGTGGAAACTTGAGCATCCCATGTCTTCCCCCTCTCTGTCACCCTTGTCTTAGTAAAATTCCCCATATATCAAGCCTTCAGGACTTTTCTGCACCACTAAGGAATGTTAGGTTAATCATCCCACCCATACTGTGCCCTAGCAGGATAACAGGTTTATTCCCTGCTATAGCAACAACAGCTTCTAAGTCACGGGCATATTTTTCTATAGAGTGGTCGTTATTTTTCGGTTTTGAGGATTTTCCTAACCCTGGTAGATCCCAAACAATTACTCGGAAGCGATCGCTTAATTGTCGTTTGGCATAATACCATATAGTACTATTTGGCCCCCAACCATGTGACAAGATAATTGGTTGACCATCTTCAGGGCCAAAAAACTCAACTTGTAACACGCTCCCATCAGGACGTGGCAACCGTTGCACGGTTTTACTACGCATAAACTTGGGTTCCTGATTTCCAGGACGACGCAGCAGTGGCAAACTGATAAAACGGCCGCCAAAAGTCCACAGAACCATTACTAGTCCAGCTACTAAATAAGAAGTTCCTATAAGTTCTTGTTCGCACCACTCATAGAGAATGTAGATTCCCCCACCAAGTATCCCAACGGATAGCAGTTGAAACAGCAATATAAGCAGAAAATTATGAGGCATGAATATCATGAGCCTAAACCTTGGGATACGTTGTTAACTGCATTGTCTTTTAGGTTCATACCATAGTTAGAATCATCCAACTTTCACTCCTAGGAATGATTTATACAGTGTTGTCAGGATGATAAAAATACTGAGTTAATAACTACTAAGTAACAATCGTAATGATGCTTAGAACAGATTAATTGTGAAGATAAAATATTTACTATAGAAATTCGTTTTGATTTTTGTTCGCGTAGCGTGGCGTAGCCATACTTACTTGCCTGGGAAGACAATAGGCAATAGGAAAGAAAGCTTTTTGAGTTGTACGCAGTTTTTTCACGCAAGTAAGCCGCGCTAGTAGGTTGGGTGAAGCGGAGCGCAACCCAACATATATCAGAATGTTGGGTTACGCAAAGCCTCCACCCAACCTACAAATTTTTTGCAACATTTTAGCCTTGCTGCTCCAATACGGTTTTTTTTACGCAAGTAAGTATGAGTCCTATATCATGCTATTTAAGAGAGTAATTGTAATCCCTTAGTCTGTAATTGCTGCTCGATATACTGCATTTGTTCGATAGTTTCTCCAGTAACGATCGCATAAAGTTCAGTGTAGATTTTTCCGTATTTAGCCTTCTCTAAAGCCGATAAAATAATCAAGTCTTTGCGATCTAATTCTGGTTTCAAGGTTATGAGAATTGATTCTAATGTCCCCTCCATTCGGTAGCTACTGGAGTATTTAGCTACTTCTTTTCCCAGTCGCAATAGAGTATGACGCTGCAAGCACAACGGAGTAGAACCATTAACTCGGAAATTGGCATCGATCGCGTAAAATTGTCCGTCTTGATTTTCCAGCACATCAAAGCCAATCACACCGAAATACCCCTGTTTGTGGGCATAATCACCAACGTTGGCAATCATTTCAAAGAACTTGCTCATGTCAGTTTTGCCGTAGTCAATAATTCCTCCTAAATAGTTGCCTTCTGGAGTGACGAGTTGTCCGGTAGTGCCAATGAGAGTTATCTCCCCGGCTTTGTTGATATAGAACTGTACGCAGTAATTCTGCACTTCATTCTTGACGAACTCTGAGACAATAATCGTATCAAGCAACTTAATATCAAGATATTTCTTAATTTCTTCAAGGCAGTAGTTTAGATCGCTGGGACTTTTGATGATATAAGTGCCTTCTCCTGAGAGTCCGTGGGACGTTTTAATTAAGTAGGGAAATTGTGGTAACTGAATGTCTGCGATATTGACTTGTTGCAGATTGTAGCTCTTATATTTTGGACATTGCACCCCTAGTTCTTCTAGCGTTACTTTGCTCAGTAAACGGTAATGGGTGTCTGAAGCAACAGCGTGTTTTTCAGGTTTTAGACAATCAAAAGGAAATAGAGTGATGAGTTTATCAAAGCGTTCGCCCTTGGCGTTGGCGCAGCCATCACTGTGGCTGAGATCGTCCAGATAAGTCGAGCAATCCATCATCTCAATATTGGAGTGCTTGAATCCCAAATGTTCTTGCCAGTATTCAAGCAGGGGCTTTGGTGGCGGAATAATCACAATTCCGGGAATGCGATCGCCTAAGACAGCCAGATTTTTCCAAGGTTCTTTCTGACAAATCTTGTCGAAGGAGGTTTTGCTGGCTTCACTACTACCATCTTGAATAAAATATTGTTTCCGGTTGGGATAAGCAGCCCAACTCGCAGTTGCAGGGTAATTTAAGATAAATCCATAAGATCCATCTGTGATATCTTGAGTAAACAAATCAGAAAGAGAACTGCCTTGAAAGTATTCAAAGTCGTGTTTTGAGTTCATCCACTCCTCCGATAAACCACATTTATAAAGGGATGCAGTTGTTTATAAAAAATGAGTCTCCTGCATTTCCAAGTAACACTAACTTGGAAAAATAAGCCTATATATTCAAACTTGAAAACTCAGATTGAATTTGGTTTTATTAAGTACGCATAAACTTAGCGTAGTGGGGCATAGACTATTACGAATTGGTATGAGTTATTTCTTGGTAAATGCAGCCACCTTGTCTTGTCCTGCCGTCATATAAGCACAAGCCATGTGTGATGAGTTATACGCCCAGCCAACACGTCCTTGACGGTCTATGAGGATGCACCCAGCTTCACCTTTAACCTTAGAAACCAGAGCGTCGATTGCCATCTGTGCTGCTTCATCTGGGTGTCTGTCTCCAGTCAAAAAATTGATCGCAGTTTTAGCCAAAACCACTGGGATAATCGACTCGCCATCACCTGTTGTTGAGCAACCGCCGAATTTATTATCAGCGTACAGGCCACAGCCAACGATCGCAGTGTCACCGACGCGACCTTGTTGCTGCTTCGTAGTGCCGCCAGTTGAAGTACCAGCAGCCAAGATACCGCTAGTATCCAAAGCTACGCAACCTATGGTGTTGGGGCGATCAATCACTTCTTGATCTTCCTTCCACTGCTGCCATTGCTCCTCAGCTATTAAGTCTTCTTTTTTACACATTTCGGCACCGCAATCTCTAGCGAAGCGTTCTCCACCCCGCGCTACTAGCAGCCTGGGTTTTTCATCCATAATTTTTCGGGCAACCGAGATTGGATGACGTACACCCTGAACTGCTGCGATCGCTCCCCAACTTAAAGAGCCTTCCATAATCGCCGCGTCTAACTCCACTTCTCCGTCACTGTTGAGAGTTGCGCCAAGACCAGCGTTAAATGTCGGGTCAGCTTCCAAAACACGGGTAGCTGCTTCAACAGCTTCTACGGCAGTACCTCCACTGATTAGCACTGCCCAACCAGCTTCTACTGCTGCTGTACAGCCTGCATTGTTAGCTGCAACTTTGTCGTCTGTGATGGTTTTTGCTCCACCGTGGACAATGATGGTCGGTGTCATATAATTTCTTCCTGTTAGTATGAATTTTGTGGGACTGCAATCGCCTTCACGGGTTCGTCAATTAGTTGCAGCGATCGCAGGTGGTTCTGATTTAACTTGAGTAGCAACACAACGGATTCCCTGAACATTGCCATAAACTTTTTCCATAAAACTAACAATTTACAGTTTAGTTTTCAGATATCTATATTGTTATTTTTGTATTTTTTAATTTTGATTGAATCTACCAAGAGAAATAAGCAACTTAGCTAGATAATTATCTCAAAAGGAAGCTTTTCTAAAATGATTTATAGACCAATGAAGTATCAACCATGAAATTCTAAACATATAATGTTGCGCTGTGTGACGTAAAGCGTCTTGCCGCAGACGTATAGAGAACGCAGAGAGAAGGAAAAAATAAAAATTGCTTAAGTGAACTGTATGGCTTTATAGAGCAAAGATGATGCAGTGAACTAAATAGCCTTTACGATAAAAAACGTAATATTCCATATTCTTCGTTTCACAAATAGGAAATAAACAGTGTTACCAAAAAAGACCACCGCTAGCAATCAAACTCAACGCTGGACATTTGCTCAACTTTTTGGACTGGTAAAACGTAATCCCCTGATGATTTCGCAGTGGGTGATCCTCTGGGTAGCTGTAGGTACAGCTGGTGGTCTATTCGCTGCATTTTACTGGAATGTTTTAGAATTTTTAACTCACCATCTGCAACGATTTGAAGGTTTTAGCCTCCTGATAGTGATGCCATTCGCCGGTTTAATTATCGGGCTGGTGATTCATTTTCTGGGAAATCCCGGTGAAATCGCCGTGATTGTTGATAATATTCATTTTCGTGGCGGACGTTTAGATGTTCGCAAAAATCCTTCAATGATTCTTGCTTCTTTAATCAGCATATCGGCAGGCGGTAGTGCTGGACCAGAAGCGCCACTAGTACAAGTAACAGGTTCTTTTGGTACTTGGGTTGCCGATCGCTTAAAACTCCAGGGTGAAGACCTCAGAACTTTGAGTTTAGCGGCGATGGCGGCTGGCTTCACAGCTTTGTTTGGCGCACCTCTTGGCGGTGCAATGTTCGCGTTGGAGATTTTGCACCATGAACATATTGTGGAATATTACGAAGCTTTGATGCCAGCCATTGTTTCAAGTTGCGCGAGTTATCTGGTATTTGCAGCAATTACACATTTGGGAATTGCACCCACTTGGCATTTTCCCCAGTACCACCTAGAAAAAATTGATGATTTTGCGATCGCGATCGTATTCGGAATCATTGGGGCGGTGGCGGGATGGATTTTTATGAGCATTTTTCGGGGCTGCGATTACTTGTTTGCTAGAATTCCAGGCCCCATTTATGTACGCACAACATTAGCAGGATTTGGGCTTGGCACTTTAGCAGCTTTATTACCCCTAACCCGTTATTTTGGACATGAAGAATTAGAGCCAGTCCTCACTACAAGCTTTGGTGCTATTTTTCTCTTAACTCTTGCTCTTGGTAAAATGGCAGCCATTAGCATTACGGTAACAGGTGGGTGGCGCGGTGGATTCATCATCCCCCTGTTTTTCACCGGTGCTTGTATTGGTAAAGCAGTAGCAGTGTTAATTCCGGGGCTTAATCCCGCCCTTGCCATGATTTGTACAATGGCGGCAGTCAATGCAGCCGTAACGCGTACACCTATAAGTACAACTCTGCTGCTGTCAAAACTGACTAACTTAAGTCCTTTTACACCAATCCTTTTTGCCAGTTTAATTGGATTTTTTCTCTCGCCCAAAGTTCCTCTGATTGCATCTCAACTGAAGTCCCGGAGAGAAGCTACTGAATGAAGGGCTAGCTAGGGTACTGTGTTAATTTACCAGCAAAAGTGCGATCGCCTTTTGATTTTCAGGAGAGCGATCGCTTCTTGCGTGTAACTTCGACTCTTTTGTTTACCAAAACGGTATTACTGATCCAGGAGTAATTTAGCCTAGTTTATACCTATTCCTCTTGCCATTATTGCTGCTAATAAAGGAATTAGGGTAAAACCAACCAATTCAATTCTAATGAGCCAGATGAGACGATTTAGTTTTAGTAATTCTAGCTTGGGTGCTTGCCCCTGTTGGAGACTTTTCACCCAACCAATGAAAGAAATAGTGGGATAGAGAGATAGTAAACCCACCACAATGAAAACCACAACTTTGGCGTAAAAAACTGGGTTGCTTAAATAGTAAACCGTACCTTTACCAAAGTAGATAACACGCAAAATGCCTGTGACAAGAACGACAGTTGCTGATATGCCATATACTGCATCAGCTATGACAATCTTCCAAGCCTCATTTAAACTCAATTCTTTTTTTAAATTCAATGCTTCTGATACCAGAGCGCCAAAACACAACATGAAGCTTAAATAATGTAAGTACGCAACTATGGCACTTATCCACATATTATTTTTAGTTTTTGCTAGTTTACTGTTTTGATATTGCTTTTGATGCGAAAACTTTCATCATCAAGCTCAAATTAGCACTAAGACAACTAGCTAAAAAGTGACCAATAATTCAGATTTTCATTGACTACGAACCCACAATCATTAACAGGGGTTGTTACTGCATTCCCTGGTGATTCCAGCTTTGACTTGCAAAAATTGGCTGGCATCGGCTTTGTTGTGGCCAACGTTAAAAAGTTTGATGGTGTAGATGAATATAGGAATAATCGAGTCTTACTGTAACGGGTTTTTAGAAATTGTACCAGAGAGCGATTATTGGCAGATTGTAGCTATACACATCAATGGCCACGCCTACTGCCCTACTCCTCGGCTTTATCGTTCAGAAAAAGTGGCGTTAGCAAAAGCTGCACAAATTTATGATTGGCTAGCTGATCGCGAAGGAGAAATTAGTGATGGGGCTTGTAATTGTTCTGAGTTGAAACTCATCTTGTGGAAGCAAACGAAAGTATCTTAATTACCCTTGCGATCCAGAATTTCACTTTACAGCAGTTTTGATGTATTTGAACCACATCCATCGTAGCGCAAGGCCTTGCGCCCCTAGCGTATGGTCTATTTACCTGAAAATTTCTGTAAATTAGTCTGGGTGGCGATTTTCTCCAAAGTAGGGAGTACCTAAAGCTTTAGGAGGTGTAGATTTTCCCGCTAATCCCACTAATGCCAATAAAGCGATCGCATAAGGTAGCATTACTAAAAATTGGTAAGGGATATTCGCCCCTAATGCCTGAATTCGCAGTTGTAAAGCTTCTGTAGCCCCAAACAGCAAACAAGCCAAAGCACTACCTACAGGATGCCATCTGCCAAAAATTAATGCTGCGATCGCAATAAATCCCTTACCAGCACTCATCCCTTCGGCAAAAAATCTTACTTGTACCAGAGTTAAATAAGCACCTCCTAAACTTGCAAGACAGCCACTAATCACCACAGCGATATAACGGATATTTCGTACCGAAATTCCAGCCGTGTCAGCAGCTTTCGGAGATTCACCCACTGCCCGCAATGTCAATCCAAAGCTAGTTTTAAATAAAAGGTATGTAGTTAAAATAACTAAGATAAATAATAGATATACTAAAAAATCTGATTGAAATAGTAGCGGCCCGATCAGGGGAATATTGGCTAAACCAGGAATAATAATTGTCCCAATTCCAGGTAACTGCTGTGTACTACTGTCACTAAACACTAACCGGGCTAAAAACGATGTTAATCCAGCTGCGACAAGATTAATTGCTAGCCCAGATACCAATTGATCGACACGCAAAGTTACACACAAAACAGCATGAAGTAGTCCGACTAATCCCCCAGCAATTAAGGATGCAAGGATACCTAGCCAGGGATTGCCTGTGTAGAAAGTAGCCGCAGCACTAGTAAAAGCACCAGTAAGCAACATTCCTTCTAAGGCGATATTTAACACGCCTGACCGTTCCGAGTACAATCCTCCAAGGGCTGCAAATGCTAGGGGTACGGCTAGACGTAAGGTAGCTATTAAGTAATCAGAGAAGAAGTTGAGATTATTCATGGAGTTATTTTTTAACGCAGAGGTTCGCAGAGGGAAGCGCAAAGTATCGCAGAGTTTTCTGAGTTAAACTTTTGCGTCCCTTTGCGTTTTTACTCTTATTTCTCTTTCGACTGCGAAACTGATAGCAATAAATAACACCATAAACCCCTGAATCGCGTAAACCACAGTTATCGGCACGCCTGCACTACGCTGCATCACATTTGCACCACTGCGAAGGGCTGCAAAAAACAAAGAAGTTAATACTACACCGACAACACTACCACGACTTAAAAAAGCGATCGCAATGGCATCAAATCCATAACCTGGGGAAACTTGTTCAAATAGCCGATATTTCAACCCCATCACCTCACAACTCCCAGCTAACCCAGCTAAACCACCCGCAGCAGCCATCACCAGCATAATGGTACGTTCAACAGAGATGTGAGCATAACGGGCGGCAATCGGGTTAAATCCTACTGCCGTAATTTGATAACCTAGAGGCGATCGCACTAACAATATCCATAAAATACCTGCGGCAATTAAACCGAATAAAATCCCAGCATGGGCAAGGCTTTGCGGTAATATAATCGGCAAGCGGGCTGTTTTGGCAATTAATGGCGAATAAGGGCTAGGCGCACCTGCTGCCATTAATGGATTTTGTACGAGGTAGCTAACTAAATTCACGGCGATATAGTTGAGCAACAATGTAGTAATTACCTCATTCACTCCGCGTATAGCTTTGAGATAACCAGGAATCCAACCCCAAACTGCACCAAAAACAAATCCTGCTAAAAGTGCTAAAGGGATATGAATCACCGCAGGTAATCCTTGCACGTATAACCCAATTAAAGTACTTCCCAACGCACCCAGATAAATTTGTCCTTCCCCACCGATATTAAATTGCCCAGCCCGCAACGCTACTAATACGCCTAAACTAGCGAACAATAACGGTGTCATTTTGGTGAGGGTGTTACCAAATCCAAAGTAGGTAGAGAGAGATTCTTGAAATAAAATGCTGTATGCAGTGATGGGATTTGCCCCAGCAATTAGTATGAGGATAGCACCGACGATAAGGGCGGAGGCAATGGCAATTAGCGGTGATAGGATTGGTAACAGGAATTTCATGCGATTAGTTGCGATCATTCATTAACCCCACCAGCCATCAACAAACCAATATCTTCCACCTTCGCCGTAGCTGCATCCAAAATAGCCACAAACTCACCTCTGTAGATTACGGCAATGCGATCGCTCATTGCCATCACTTCTTCTAACTCAGTAGAAATATACAAAATTGCCGCACCGCGATCGCGTTCTGTTAAGATTCGAGACTGGACGGCTACTGTCGCCCCGACATCTAACCCCCTGGTGGGTTGCATAGCGATAATTAAAGCTGGTGTTTGCGCCAGTTCTCGCGCTAACACCACTTTTTGTTGATTTCCTCCCGAAAGCTGACTTACCTTGATATCAATCCCATTCGCCCGAATGTCAAACTCTTGCATTGCAGCTTGGGCACGATTAGCGATCGCTTCTGGTTGTAACAAAAAACGGCGACAAAATGGCAGATATTTAAAAGCTTTTAAAATCAAGTTTTGGGCGATGCTAAATTGCAACACCAATCCCATTGTCTGCCTATCTTCTGGGATGTAGGCCACTGAGGAATGCTTGGGCGTAAACTCAATTTTACCCTGCTTAATAGTCCGCACAAGAGCGATGGCATCAGCTAATTCTCGCTGTCCATTGCCATCGACACCAGCAATTCCTAAAATTTCTCCCGCCCGCAGTTCAAAAGATACATTATTTACAGCAAGAATATTTCTTTCATCAGCAACTTGCAAATTTTGCACCGATAGAATGATTTCTCCTGATAATGTAGGACTTTTATTTAACTGTAAAGCTACTTCCCGTCCTACCATTAATGTTGCCAACTGCTGAGATGTCACCGCTTTAGTTGATGTTGTTGCTACTACCTTTCCCTGGCGCAAAACTGTTACTGAATCACAGAGATTCATTACCTCTTCTAATTTATGACTGATAAAAATGATTGTGTTGCCTGCGGCTGCCAATTGGCGCAGGATAGCAATTAGTGATTTTACTTCTGGCGGTGTCAAAACTGCTGTAGGTTCATCAAGAATCAACAACTTTGCTCGACGGTAGAGAACTTTGAGAATTTCTACCCGTTGTTGTGCCCCAACAGATAAATTTTCAACTTTGGCAGTTGGGTCAATTTCTAATCCATAAGTTTGGGATAAGGCGGCGATTTCTTGCTGTTTATCTTGAAGATTTAACCGCCAATTTTTCTCCATCCCTAAGATGATATTTTCTGTGACAGTAAGTTTCGGTACAAGCATGAAGTGTTGGTAAATCATGCCAATGCCTAATTTAATTGCCTCATTTGGTGAGGTAATTTTTATTGGTTGTTCTTGGAGATAAATTTCACCAGCATCAGGTTGATAAAGTCCACTAATAATATTCATTAAAGTACTCTTGCCTGCACCGTTTTCGCCGAGTATTGCATGAATAGTTCCAGATGCAACAGAGAGATTGATATTGTCGTTAGCAATAAAAGACCCAAAGCGTTTGGTAATATTTTGTAAGCGTAAATAGTTCATATTCGCAAAGCTGATAGCTTGTAGTGAGGACTTTAGTAGACCTGCCTTGAAAATAAAACGGTTGGTAGTGGTTAGGACAATGGCGCAATGTTTAGTCCTCTGTCGATCTTAATTCCAGGAGTCATGCAGCAGGCAACTACTGTTTTCTTGTGGACATCTAATCCCGCACAGTGAGTGTAGGTGACTTCCATCTTTCACCTCCATTAATGTTGTCACAGATGGCGTGATGTCCTTTCAAAAATGATTCTGCCTTACGTGTTTCCCACTCAGATTTGGGATATCACATTTCCTTGTGCCACTGGACATCTCGGTCTGTCTCTTGCTCAGGCTCGCAGCACTACTGTCATTCCGACCTTTGTACCAACTACTTGAGCAAAATCTATCACATTTTCATTGTTTCTTGTGAGCGCAGCTCATGGAGTCTATTGCAAAAGTTTTTTGTGATACAATCAGAAATTTACCAATTTGCGATTAAGACTTTAATTAGCAGTGAAATTTTGGAGAGCCAAATGACGAAAGTTACACTCTATATTGCAGCTAGTTTGGATGGTTATATTGCTCGCAGCGATGGCGGAATTGATTGGCTATCAATCCTTGATATAGAGGGAGAAGACTACGGTTATGCTGCTTTCTACGAATCCATTGATGCTATTGTTTTAGGCAGCAATACTTATGAAGTAGGGCTGGGTTTTGATGAATGGCCTTATCCGGGGAAGAAATCATTTGTTTTCACCAAACGCCATCTCCAATCTGACCGAGAGGACGTTGTGTTTGTTTCTGATACAGTCAAGAACGCCTTGGCAAATATAGAGGCTCAAGGTTTTAAAAATATCTGGCTAGTTGGTGGCGGAGCATTAATCAATTCATTTCTTCAGCACAGCTTGATTGATGAATATATTATTTCAACTATTCCAACTATCTTAGGTAGCGGTATACAGCTTTTCCCACCGCCAACCCCTGAAGAAAAATTGGAACTGATTAACTCAAAACAATATTCTAGTGGTTTACTGCAATCACATTATAGGCGAAAAGGGAAGCTTTAAAAATGTATAATTCATAATTATGCTTCAAGTGGTGATAAGGCCGATACTCAAAACTTCGGGAAATTTAAACACCACCTGAAGCGTCAATACCGTTATTAAATATCCGGTAAAAAGCCTTGTTAATTACGAATTAAGTTTAAACAACCTCAAGAAGCTTCTGAACAGCTTCGCTAAACTGCTCGTAAGGAGAAACTCCCACAATGGTTTCTGCTAAAATGCCATCTTTGAAAATTAAAACTGCTGGAATACTGCGAAGACCGAATTTTTTGAAAATCGGCTTATTCCTATCAACGTCTACCTTAACGACTTTGGCGCGGCCTTTGTATTCTTCAGCAAGTTGCTCCATCAAAGGACTGACCAGCCGACAGGGGCCACACCAAGTAGCAGTAAAATCAACAACAACAACTTTCTCTTCACTTCCATTTAAAACAACATCAAATTCACTTTCTTCAAGATAAGCAACTATCTGAGTATCAGCAGACATTTTTTAATTCCTTAGTATCAAACTAAAATTGCAGCAAAAATCTCACTATACAAACTATACCTTCTTCTGTCCGTTAGGTTCACCAGCCACCTGTATTGGCACCCTGCTACTGAGCAAAAGTCAGTGGCAGGGATTTAATAATCTTACATTTGGTGCGTAGGCGTAGCCCGTCGTAGAAATCGCACCTACCAACCTACCTAATCCAAAAACCTCACACCTTCAGGATGTAGAAGATGTAGAAGCATCATCTCGATCAAACAGTTCTAACAACCCAATGGTGCCTACAAAAAAAGTATAAGTGGCATATTGTATTGGCATCTTTTTTCTTGAAGGTGCATAAAAAGCTGCTATAATAGCTTCGATAAAATGGCACGTCATGGCAAAACGCTCAATCCAAAAAATTGGATTAAGGCTGCTGGGAATATTACTATTAGTTATTAATGCATAAATATGCCATGATTCTAATCCAATTGCGCTGGATATAAGAACTGTAGATATAATTTTTACCATTGCAAAAATTTTTCTTTTTATAAGTTTTAAGTTCATGCCATTCACAAAAAAATCGTTGAAAATTCTCTACAAGACTCAATGAAGTAACAGATAAGTTTATCTGTGATAACCTCCGCAAAAAATATCTCAAACTCTTATTTCTCAGTGTTCTCTGTGCCTAGCTTTTCTGTTACTCATGCATAAATCTTATGTGTGTCATCTAAAATTCACCTTAAGTCAACCAATCTCATATCATGATTTACATTTTTGTAAAAGCCCCTAAAAAAATGGACATGGTGTATTAAGTCTGCCATACCCATAAACACTATGAGTAATGAAAATTAATTTACCAGATATTTAAAAAATGATAAAAGTGTGGAATAATGCATTGGTGATAAATTTAGTCGAAATAAGAGTCATAAGTCAGGAGCCAGAATGGGCTAAACGTCTCCGCCTTGACTTCTGAATTCTTCTTCAATCCCCCTCTAGCTATTGATAAAAAATGTAAACCTATGATTGCTCAACATTACAACTCAATTCATGTTGAAAACGACTTGCTTCAACAAATCCAAATTAAAGAAAATCAGTTAAGAATTGCCCAAGAATCTAATATGAACCATGTAGTAGAAGCACTACAGAGTCAGTTATTAAAGTTGCAGTGTCAATTATCAGAGCCGCAAGACGTTGAAGTTCAAGCATTGATGAGTTTGCTAGACGATTAAAATTGTACCTTTTTGTTACAAAGTTTATTTGAAACACAAAAACTCTGTTTATGGAAAGCATAGCCTAGTTATTGTGATGCCTGAAAGTGCGATTTATGTGCTATGGCTCAAAGCTATCTAAGGTATCAGTATCATAAAATCACAATACTTCCGACTTAGATAACATACAGAACTCAGATTTGATTTTTACGAAGCTAGGTAGAACTCAAAGAAGCCTTTTTTCTGTTGCCTATTGCCTCTTGCCTACCCACGCCGTGCGAATAGAAATCAAAGCTGAATGCTATATTAGGGTTTTTGCTGCGTAGGTGGTCTTTTAATCTGCTGTACTGACTCAATCTTTAGAACAGGTTTAATTGAGCGCAGTTGCCTTTGCCTAAGAATTTGAATTTCTCTCTCAATCGAATCTTTTCCTTGTCTAAAAAAGTCTTGAGAATTATATGGAACTAAGTCACGGGATAAACTTTGAGCTTGTGCAGGAGTCAAACTAGGAAGGGGTTGTTCAGCATTGGCAGAAGTTTGTACAGCCAGCAAAAAAGCTGCTGAAATCAGCAAGAGTTGGCTTTTTATACATCTGGTTAATATTAGGTTTAACATGATTGATACATCTGTTGTGTAACTGCTACTTCAAACCATCTTCTGTTGGTCTTACTATAAGCAAGCTACACTTATTGGCTTGTTAATTACCTCCCGCAAATGGGTGAATTAATCAGTTAAACTACCTTATTAAATATCTGGAACTAGCTGATATAAGAATATACTTTAATTTTTATTCGCGCAGCGTGGTGTAGCTATACTTACTTGCGTGGCTAGGTAAGAGGCAATAGGAAAGAAGGCTTTTTGAGTTGTACGGAGTTTTTTCAAAAATCAAATATGAGTTCTATATCATCCAAGGTACTAAATAGGAAACAGTTCTGTTAGGTTGGGTCGCACTCTTGGGAATAATACTACTTGGGGGATAGTCTCAATATATCTCAGTGAGAGTACTGTATTATATACTTCTTTTCTGTAACAGCTAATACTAAATCATGAAATTGTATTTTATACAGGTATTGTTAGTCAAATTTAGACAATTATCAACTGAGATATTGGCTGGAACATAGTTATTCTAGGTTTTGTGCTTGCTAATCGTTAAATTATATAAATATAATTTACACTAAAACATATCAGTATTTTAACTGTTGTCTTACCTGTTAATACTTACTTAATATGTAGCACAATCTTTTTAATTATCTTAGCCATTGTGAAATCTCTTCTACAGACTTACTTAGAACAAGAAATTTGGATATTAGTACGAGAGAAGTGGTATTTCGCCACAATTATTGGAGTTTGGGATGATTTGTTGTGGTTTAAACATAGAACTTACAACAAAGATACAGAAGAGGATACTCTCTGGGAAATGGTTGTAAAAATAAGTGAAGTAGTTGCTATTGATAAAGTTAGGTCTGTTATTAGTAGAAAACCAGACGTGCTGATTTCACGGCTACTAGAAACTGAGCAAGGTACAAACGATCATCATCAAGATCATGAACATTAATTAGCTTAATAGTAAAAATACTTGCTTGTCTCCTAACATTAACTGATAAAACTTGAGACAAGCGGTATAAATAAGTAAGCTAAGAGAATAAAGATATTCGCACAACGGATCTTTAATAATAATCTGATAGACTATCTTAAATTTGAAATTATAAAAGCTGGTAGCTCAGGGCTGATAACTAAATATGAGTGAAGCCTTATTCTGTATCGAAAATCTGCGAGTTGCCTATCCTCAACGGAGTGGAGAAGAGGCAAGCTGGGCGGTTGATGATGTATCTTTCACCTTGCAACCAGGTGAAAGAATGGGATTGGTGGGAGAGTCAGGTTGTGGTAAGTCAACTATCGGGCGGGCAGTAATGCGTTTACTACCAGCCTCTAGTTGTGTTGAAGGAAAGGTGACATTTCAAGGACAGTCGGTGCTTGACTTGATGCCTAACCAGTTGCGGAAATTTCGAGGAGAGGCGATCGCATTAATTTTTCAAGATCCTATGACACGCCTCGATCCGTTGATGACGATTGGTAAGCATTGTATCGAAACCCTTCAGGCGCACTCACCAGAATTATCAACGCGGGAAGCCAAAGAAAAAGCACTTGCTACTTTGGCGAAGGTGAATATTCCCGCTAGTCGCTGGAATCAGTATCCCCACGAATTTAGCGGTGGAATGCGCCAACGGGTTGCGATCGCTTTAGCTTTACTTCTCAACCCCAAGTTAATTGTTGCCGATGAACCCACCACCAGTTTAGATGTCACCGTCTCCGCGCAGATATTGAAAGAATTAACTCGCCTGTGCGGTGAAGAAAACATGGGATTGTTGCTGATTTCTCACGATTTAGCAATGGTGGCTGAGTATTGCGATCGCATTGGCGTGATGTACCAGGGCAAAATGGTCGAAATGGGTTCTACAGAAACCGTCTTTAGACAACCTCAACATGAATACACGCGATCGCTCTTAAAAGCAGCTTTACACATTCAAGCAGTAAATGATGATGGAGAATTGATAATTGCCAACGACTCAGAAAAGCAATTACCGATTATTAATAAGCAATCTCCAATTTTGAGTATTACAGAACTCAAGCAATACTACACCATAGAACCTAACTTTATCGAACGACTGTTTAACACACAAGCGCAGACAATTAAAGCAGTAGATGGTATCAATCTGGATATTTATCCAGGAGAAATTCTCGGCTTAGTCGGTGAATCAGGTTGCGGTAAAAGCACACTATCACGAACAATCCTGCAACTAATTCGTCCCACCAGTGGCAAAGTTCAATTTTTAGGACAAGATTTAACTACACTGTCACCTCAAGAAATTCGCTCCTCACGGCGACAAATCCAAATGGTTTTTCAAGATCCCCATGCTTGTCTCAATCCAGCGATGACTGTGGGACAAAGTATCGCCGATCCTTTATTTATCCACAATTTAGCCAATCCTGTTAAGGCAAAAGAACAGGTTTTGTGGATGCTAGAGAAAGTTGGGTTAACACCCTCAGAATTATACTATGAGCGCTATCCATCAGATTTATCTGGGGGGCAACAGCAAAGAGTTGCGATCGCTCGTGCTTTGATTACTCATCCTAAACTTTTGATTTGCGATGAACCTGTGAGTATGTTAGATGCTAGCGTGCAGTCGCAAGTCCTAGATTTGATGCTGCAATTAAAGGAAGAATTTGAGTTAACTTATCTATTCATCACTCACGATCTCTGGTTAGCTAGATTTTTGTGCGATCGGATTGCCGTGATGAATGGTGGCAAAATTGTCGAACTCGGTCTGACAAAAACTATTTTTGCCAATCCTCAGCACCCTTATACCAAAACACTACTAGCTGCTGCACCTTTACTAGCACGCGCCTAACTCAACAAAGTGAGGAGTTATGAATTACTAACTCCCCACTACTAACTAATGTACAGACGCGATTAATCGCATCTCTCCTAACTCTCTTCACTACCCTTAAGTAATTTAGTTGCTTCTCCACTCGAAGCATATAGTTCAACGAATCTTTTAAATAGCAATGCAGTCTCGTGATTTGAAGCTCTGTTTAAGTGGAATAAACGCCCTATATTTTTATCCGCTAAAGCTCTTAAATAGGGCAAATCTTCAAATAGTGTCAAACAAGAAGCAAAATGCAATATTATTTGTAATAATGGCTTTGGCCACTCTAGGTCACTATATATATCTATAAAGAACTGATGTTCTGAGTCATTTAACGGAAAAGCATTAAATAAAACAATTATCTTTTTGTTATTGTAAACTGGAATACTCAATTCAACGGTATATGGAGTATGTAATATTAAATCTACCTCCACAATCGGTTGTCGCCAAATTCTCAAAGGATTCGCTGGCGAGTCTAATATTGTTTGGAATTTGATTATTCCACCAGTACTAGTGGGCTGAAAGTGGCTAATTTGAAAAATTTTCAGGTTATTAAGGCTAAAATTATGAACTGTTTCTAAATGCTTTAAGTTCAATAAATGATAAATTTGACAAAGATAAGGAAACGGTAAAATATACTCCTGGCTAATCATGTGGAGCTTTTTTACTTGAAGCTTATTAGCTTGAGTACGAGCAAGATATTCTTGATATTGGCTGGGGCCTAAATCGTTACTATTAAAGCTTTCGTTAGGTTTGAGATATAGCCAACTCACAAAGAAGAAAGAAGCTGTAAATAGCTGGAATATTTCTATATAAGATAAATAGCCATCAGCAAATGCAGCTATACTTCTATCGGTTATTCCAAAAAGCCAAGATGGAATACCAAATATCCAGATATTACTTTTAATTTGATCTATAAAAAGTGCTATTTCAACATTGTTTGAGGCATTTTTATCTTGATTTACACTTAATTTATCATTATTTTTTAGACAATTAGTAAACATAATATTTCTAATTCACTAATCCTATTAATCTATAAAATCTATTTATATTAATCTTAAATACCAATCCACAACTGTAACCTCTATCTTTAGCTGTATATACAAGTTGTATTTATTTCTATCCATTTAAAAGAAGTTCTTATGAGTATGGTTAAAAAATTCAATCCCTGATTAGATGTAATACTAAATTCTACGTATATCCAAATTCCTTGTAATTCTTGCTCTTAAAGGATTTAATGTTATATTCTCGAATTTATGTATAAATTACAAGGAACAAATTTGCCAAAATCTTTCTACTAGCTGAGTACAAAAAATTAAATTATCTCACTTTTTCAAAAGTGGTATACATATAGATAAAAAAGTTTTCTTTTCCTGACATGAGAAACTTATTTAAGTAGTGCAGTGTGAAAAATCAAACTATTTAAATATAAATAAATAGGATTTCTCTATCTATTGAGGTAATAGATATATAGGTACTTGTATATCAAAAGAGTATTTCTAACTAGTCAGAAATACAAAATTATGTAAAAGCCCAGAACTGTGGATCTGACTTTTCACAGTATCTGGAAAAGGTCATTTTCAGGGTTTCCCAAGCCTGATCTTTCCATAGGCTGATTATCAATAGCTCTGAGTTAATGATAATCAAGCTATGGAGAAAGTTACGCTTTTCCGGAGCTTGAGGACTTAGTATGAGAAGTTAGAATGGCAGAACCCCCGTGATATAAAGCAATACAGTTCAGTTAAGCATCTCTTTCTTCTCTCTGCGTTCTCTGCGCCAACTCTTGGAGACGCTGCGCGTTGGCGGAAGCCTCCCGTAGAGAAGGCGGTTCATTAAAAAAACGACTTTGGTAACAGAGTTTTAGCTTTAGCTGAACCGTATTGTGATATAAATCTCTCGCTGTTATGAAAAACCAGGGGATTTAAATGTAACTAGTAGTTAATATTTGATATTGAATTGGGCAAAATGATCTCAGGCTCTTTCTATGACAGTAGATTTGGCCAAATTTCCTAATGATAACTTCTTCACCAGTAAATTCATAGATATGAGCAACTATACCAAAACAAAATCTCTGCATGGCTATCGCATTTTCAAGTTACTTTACTCTGGTAATAGACAAATCAATTCATTGTATTGAGATATGCATAGCTTTCTCAATGTCTAAAACTAAAAAATAGTGAATCAATATGTCTATTGAAGAGTTAAATCAAGAGTTAACCAGATTACGTCAATGCCTTCAGCAACTAACAATAGATAATGCTGAACTAAGTCAGGCAGTTCTAGAATATACTACTCAATTACAGCAACATAAGAGCGAACAGCAAGCTGCACTAGATGAGCGCCAACGGATAGAAGAAGAACTGCAAACTGCTCAACAGTTTCTGTATTCTGTGATTCAAACCATGCCTGTAGCAGTTTTTGTCAAAGATGCGGCTGATCTGCGAATTGTCTTATGTAATCAAGCCGCAGAAAAGTTAGCTGGTGTCAGTGCTGATGAAATTTTAGGCAAGAACGACTACGATCTATTTCCTAAAGAAGAGGCCGATTTTTTTACCCAGCGAGATCACGAAGCACTTAATAGCAAAACATTATTAGAGATTCCTGAAGAAAGAATTCGGAAAAAAAGCGGCGAAACCCGTATTTTACAGATTAAAAAAGCTCCGATTCTTGATTCTCAAGGTCAGCCCAAATATTTACTAGTGGTTCGAGACGACATTACAGAAGATAAACAAGCAGAAGCTCAACTCAAACAGCAAGCAATAGAACTAGAGCAAACTCTCAAAGAATTACAAAGTACTCAAGCTCAACTTATTCAAAGTGAGAAAATGTCGTCTCTGGGTCAATTAGTTGCTGGAGTTGCCCATGAAATCAATAATCCAGTAAATTTTATCTCTGGCAATTTAACTTACGCTAACCAATATATCCAACAACTACTGAATCTACTTCATCTTTACCGCATAAACTATCCCAATCCTGCTCTTGAAATTCAAACGACAATTCAGGAGATGGAATTAGATTTTTTAGTCGAAGATTTGCTAAAATTACTCTCTTCAATGGAAGTCGGTGCTGAACGCATACAGCAAATTGTGCTTTCTCTTCGTACCTTTTCGCGGCTAGATGAAGCCGAGTTAAAAGCAGTGGATATTCATCAGGGTATTGACAGTACACTGAGTATTTTGGAGCATCGTTTGAAAACTAGAGCCAATCATGTCCAAATTCAGGTTCTTAAAGATTATGACAATTTACCTTTAGTTGAGTGCTATGCTGGCCAGCTAAATCAAGTATTTATGAATATTTTGTCCAATGCAATCGATGCTTTAGAAGAGCCATTAATTCAAGGGGAACTCTCGCATAAGCAGCCACAAATTCGCATTTGTACTCAACAACTTAATGCTCAAAAAATAGTTATTCGGATCATCGATAATGGCCCTGGTATTCCCGAACAAGTTAGACAAAAGTTATTTGATCCTTTTTTTACTACCAAAGATGTGGGTAAAGGTACTGGTTTAGGTTTATCGATTAGCTATCAGATTATTACCGAGCGGCATGGTGGTTCGTTAGAGTGTGTTTCTTCTCTTGAAGGGGGAGCAGAACTTATTATTACAATTCCAGTTGCACAACCCAAACAGTAATTTGGATTCAAAATGTGTGATTGCAGGTATCTGGAACATAGCCAGGATTTGGGGGATTGGTCAACTAAAATTCACAATTTGCAATGACCCTCTTTCATCGTTAACGCTGCGAAAATCGCAATTCGCAGTTAAAAAAATATAAAGTTGATAAATCGAATCAGGAATAGGAATTTATTCTGTGTTAGTTGGAACCAGTTTCGCCTGAGAACCTTTAATGCTGAGTATCTAAAAAATAAAATAATTTATCTATTTGATGCCAAGCTATCTGGGGGAATATAACGAAACTCCAGTGAGGTTAAGCAATGGTTAATCAGACATACACAGTTGATGTCTTAGTTGTCGGTGGAGGAACCGGAGGCACTGCGGCTGCTATCCAAGCGGCGCGACGGGGAGCTAAAACGATTTTGGTGAGTGAATTTTCTTGGTTGGGGGGAATGCTAACTTCGGCTGGAGTGTCTGTACCCGATGGCAACGAATTAGAAACCTTTCAAACGGGTTTATGGGGTGCGTTTTTGCAGGAATTGCGGCAACGACAGCCCGGAGGACTAGATAACAGCTGGGTAAGCTTTTTTAGCTACGATCCTCAAATTGGGGCAGAGATTTTTGCAGACTGGGTGCAAGAATTACCAAATCTGCACTGGATTTCTGGACAAGTACCAATAGAGGTATTTCGCCAAGGTGATTCTATTACTGGTGTGCGCTTTGCTGATTTTGCTGTCACAGCCAAAATTATTCTCGACGGTACAGAATTAGGAGATTTATTAGCTTTAGCTGAGATACCTTACCGTTGGGGCTGGGAATTGCAATCTGAGTGGGGAGAACCAAGCGCCCCTGTGGGTTTTAACTCTTTCACCCAGAAATATCCTGTGCAAGCGCCCACTTATGTAGTGATTATGCAAGACTTTGGTGATGCAATTGCACCAGAAATTCCATCTGCCCCTAACTATAATCCATCCCAGTTTACAGATGCTTGGGATGGCTATGGAGCAGAGACATTTTTGAATTATGGACGTTTGCCTGGTAATCGATTCATGATTAATTGGCCAATCTGTGGCAATGACTACGGCCAAGGAGTAGGGCGGCTGATAGAGTCAGATGTGTCCAGAGGTGAATTCATCCAAGAGTCTCGCTGGCATAGCCAAAATTTTGCCCATTTTATCCAAAGTCAGCTTGATCGTCGCTATGGTTTAGCAGAAAAAGTATTTCCTCACGCCCCTACAGCTTTTGCACTGCATCCCTATTACCGGGAAAGCCGCCGCTTATTAGGACTAACTACTGTCCGAGAACAGGATATTTTGCCGATTGCCGGGGGAAGAGTTGCATCTATATTTAATGATGCAATCGCAGTTGGTAACTACGCCAATGACCATCATTATCCTGGTGTTCAATTCCCACTGCAACCAAAATCTATCCGTTGGGGCGGGCGTTGGACTGGGACACCCTTTACAATTCCCTACAGTTCCCTAATTCCAGCCACAACAGATGGTTTCTTGGTTTGTGAAAAGAATATTTCTGTCTCTCACATTGCTAATGGCGCTACCAGATTACAACCTGTAGTTATGGGGATTGGTCAAGCAGCAGGTATGGCGGCGGCGATGTGTGTTGAGTTAAACTGTCAGCCGAGGCATTTACCTGTTAGATCACTGCAAACAGCTTTATTAGAGGATAATCGTTCAAAAACAGCAATTATTCCTTTATTTAATCTTCCACCCAATCGTTCGGATTGGCTGGACTGGCAACTGTATTACTTAAATAACCCACAAGCCTATCCAGTTAGTGGTTATTGCCCTTGCCCATCGGAGAATGAGTACCCTGACTCTGCTTTTGAAAAGGCATTAATTCGGGAAAGTAACTGTTTCAAAGGCATTTTCTCCCGCTTGGAACAGCAGGAATACAGATTTGCTGTCACAGCGCCAACCGCGTATCAAGGGCAAAATTGGCAGCTTGTGACTTTGCGATCGCATATCGACGAGCAATTACGCACTTACCCCCACGAACAATTAGTTACATTGTGGGGCCGTCAGAACCACTTTGGCAATTGGTTATTAGTCGAACATTTAAACGGAGGATAAGAAGAGTTTATTTTCAGTAAAACAGAATACTTTTTGATTAATTGTCCGGATATTAATCAAAAAGCTAAGTATCAGTGAAGTGGAGAGTTCCAAAATAGACATTTGCTATGCGTGCTGCCATTTCACTTTTAGTATCGAGTCTGGTGTTCGGCCCCTTAGCTTCTAACTGCCAAGCAATGGTCAATCACTTATCAACTGGGCTACTTTCCACGCCTACTTCGGAACAGTGGCTCTCGGCAGCATCTGAACAAAATCCAGATGATGCGCCACGTCATCGCGGTAGTGGGCGTAGGGAAGTGACACAAAAATTCAAAAATACCTATGTTGTGGTTTAACCACTGTAGGATAATGCCTGTTCTTCCAAAAGAACCAAAACTAAAGTTCCAGAAAACACGATGTTGTGCCAAAATATTTGACACAGCTTTTGTGACAGAGATATATACAGTTGACACACGAAAATCTTCAGCGATCGCTTAGTATTTCAACTGCAAGCTTTGTATATCATTAGTTGGTCTTTTAATCCTGGCGATCAAAACGCAAATAAAATTAAGTGTCTTGATCAGCAGCATTAACAACTCCCAAAAGCTACATAACTGTTGCTTATATTCGGTGGGAAGCTCTGCGTCTCAATCCTTAACGGCTCTAGAAATAGATGTTATTTAGACTATCAGTTAATCTAAAGCACGTCTAATTCAAACATTTTGCTTGCTAAGGAAATAGTCTTAAGGCAACTTCATTCACTTTATTCCCCAATATCTTTTCTTCTCATACATTGAGTAGCTGGTTTCTATATGAGCAACTAATGGATCTTCACTTCGACGCGTGTTTAGCGTCCTTTACCTAAGCATAAAATCCCTTTCGTTCCATTTGAGCTTATCTAGGACATGAATTCGCACAAGTAGTATAGATTTATTGCATTTGGCAACAAATATTACTATTTATGAGCTACTCTTGCACTCTAGTTTGTTCTCCTCGTAGATGGTGTTCAACGAAATAAATATTAAGAAGAATTTGCTAGATAATCTCACTCATCTTAATTATTCTACACCCAATGACAGATGCAAAATTTTGCATCTGTCCTTTTTAGGTAAAGTTTCCTTAAAGAAAAGGCAATGAAAAGGTATTGTTTCAAGCTGGCTTATGAGCAATGAAATACTTGCTCATAAAATGGGCTTGCATCTCAATATTCTCAAAGCCTACTCTCTGTAAACGCTCTACCAAGTTATCAGTGGTGTAATGCTTGTAATAGGGTTCATGGAAAGTTTCGGGAAAAGAATCCATTATATGTTCCAACTCAGGTGAATCACTCAACTGAATGGAGTCACAGATAATAAAGACTCCGCCTGGTTTTGTTACCCGAAAGCATTGCTCAATAACTGTCTGACGTACAGATGCTGGTAACTCATGAAAGAGAAAAACAGAAGTTACAGCATGAAAATAATCATCTATATAAGGTAACTCTTCGGCATTCCCTTGCAAAAGTTGCGGTAGTTCTCCTGGGATTTGCGATAGTAGTTCATTTGCTTTCCGCAAATAAGCTGGTGACAAATCTGTGCCAAACAGAGATGCTTGAGGCAAGGCTGCCCGAATTAACTTTAAAGTCCGCCCAGTTCCACAAGCTACATCCAAAATACGGACTTGCTTTGGTGCAATGGAATCAAAAGCTTTCAGCCCTTGCTTGAGAGGAGCGAGAATTCGCCGCCGCATCGCATCAGTTGCCCCACCAAAAAGAATTTCTACTTGTAAGTCATATAAATTGGCTGACAAGTCACTTAAATAGCCATCGCTTTGGTGATGAAAGTTCTGCACGTAGTAGCTGGGATAACCATCTGTGTCAATTTCGGGCGAAAAATCTTGATAATTCTGTTGTTTAACCCGCTCCCAGATTTGAGCAGAATCTAGCCACACCAGAGGATAGTAGGAAAAAAAGTCTTGCCAGGGGTTATCAAACAATAGACTTTCCGGGTAGACACCTTTTTGGGCATCTTGCCAGTCTGTTTCCAGCAGATGGTTCAATCTCTGTTGAAGCTTGATTAAAAGCTCATTTGGGATGGGTTTGGTCTTTTGTTCAAGTGTCGGATACACCAGGTTCCTCAACTGTGAACTTAATATCTTATGAGCCAGACCAAAGTAATTTTTGCCCAGCTGAAAGGTTTGATAAGTCAGCTTCGTTAAACTCTCAGGCATAAAAATAGCTTAAGTTTTGATTACTTCTATGTAAATAATTGTAACGAAAAAATTATTTACTGTTGGAAAAGTAAAACCTCCCAGGCAAGACAAACCTGAGTCCAGATGATTTTAGCCATCAGAGATAGATTGAGGAAGATTTTTCGAGCTTTGGGGACAAATGGCTAATATTGTCAGCAAAGCAAAACATAAACTTATATAAAAAGTAGCTTATGCTACAGATTTTTTGTTATATTAGTCTTGTGAGCAAACAAAAATTATATATTCACAAAATAAACAGGAGTATGGTTATGTCTATCGCAGATAAATCTCGTGCGTTGATGGTGCGTGAACATCAGCAAGTCAAGAATCGCCAACAATCAATGCTGATGCGGGCTGCACAAGAACTTGGTCTTCCTGAAGAAGTATCTCACTACTGGAACCCAATTCAAGGCAAGGTAGATGCTAGTAGTCGGATGATTTATGGCCCCAGCCACGCTTCCATGAGCTAAGTTTCAAGAGTTTGAAGCTAGATTTTTTGAGTGAATATCTCAACTGGCAACTCTGGAAAAAAAAAGCCACCCTAGAGTAGAGGGTGGCTAAACTTATTAATTTTAGTTAGATACGATACTTAATTTAATTAATTAAGCATCGTAGTAGAGGTAAAACTCATAGGGATGAGGACGTAGCTGTAACTGCTTGGCTTCGTTAAGCTTGTAGTCAATCCAATTTTCGATAAAGTCTTCCGTGAATACGCCTGATTCTGTCAAGAAAGCGTGATCGTTTTCTAGTGCTTGCAATGCCAGTTCTAAAGAACTTGGAGTTGAGGGAACCTTTGCAAGCTCTTCTGGAGAGAGTTCATAGATATTCTTATCTAAGGGTTCACCAGGATGTATTTTGTTCTTGATGCCATCGATACCAGCACAAAGCATTGCAGCAAATGCCAAGTAGGGGTTAGATGTAGCATCTGGACAACGGAATTCTAAACGCTTGGCTTTGGGGTTTTTACCAGATAGAGGAATACGGATAGAAGCAGAACGGTTCCCTTCGGAATAAGCCAAGTTTACAGGAGCTTCATAACCAGGTACTAGGCGCTTGTATGAGTTGGTGCTGGGGTTGGTAATTGCTAACAGTGCTGGTGCGTGTTTGAGAAGACCACCAATGTAGTACAACGCCATATCACTCAAACCAGCATACTTATCACCTGCAAACAGAGGTTGGCCGTCTCTCCAGATGGACTGGTGACAGTGCATTCCCGAACCGTTATCGCCAAAAATCGGTTTTGGCATGAAGGTGACAGTTTTACCGTATTTATTGGCAACGTTCTTGATGACATATTTGTAAATCATCAACCAGTCAGCCGCTTCGATCAACTTCCCAAACTTGAAACCTAGTTCGCACTGACCACCAGTAGCAACTTCGTGGTGATGCTTTTCAATAGGCACACCTAATTCTGCCATTGTCAACAGCATCTCTGTACGGATATCTTGGAAAGAATCCGTCGGTGCGACTGGGAAGTAACCTTCTTTGAAGCGTGGTTTGTAACCCAAGTTGGGTTTTTCATCTGTACCGGCTTTACCGGAATTCCAAGCACCTTCTTCGGAGTCTAAGAAGTAATAGCCTTCGTTAGCAGTTTGGGCAAACCTAGCACTATCAAAGATAAAGAACTCAGCTTCAGGGCCAAAGAAGGCTGTATCACCAATGCCACTGGCAACCAGGTAATCTATTGCTTTTTGGGCAATAACCCGTGGGCAACGGTTGTATGGTTCGCCCGTGCGGGGGTCTTTAATACTACAAATTATACTTAGTGTTGGCACTTCCATGAATGGGTCGATCCAAGCAGTGTTGGGGTCGAGTACCATCGTCATGTCCGATTCGTTGATCGCTTTCCAACCCCTGATGCTGGAACCGTCAAATGGTACGCCATCAGTGAACGCAGTCTCATCGATTTGGTTTTGGTACAGTGTGAGGTGCTGCCAAGTCCCTACTGTGTCGATGAATTTGAGATCAATCAGTTGAATTTTTTCATCTTGAATTCTCTTCAAGAGTTCTTGTGGTGTAGTCATTGTTACTCCTTCTCTACCAATTTCCTAAAGTCAACCAGAACCTTACATTGCATCCTAACCCTGCTGATCTCAATCAGACCGTGACACACCAGAAATATCTTAAATAGTAGACATTAGCTGATTTTGTAGTTTATGTTACAGATATCTGGATTATCAGGTTATATTAACCTTTCAGCGCTCATCTGTACAAAACTGGAAAGTTCATCATATAGGGGTCAACTTTGGCATAGAATCCTTAAATAGTGGATAGATTGTTTTTGTGCCGAATCTATTTTAAATAGCACAAAAATTTACTGGTGCGTAAGTGCAGCCAAATAAATATCAAACCATAAATAGCAAGGATTGGGAGAAAAAAGAATGCGCGATGCGGTAACAAGTTTAATTAAGAATTATGACTTAGCTGGTCGGTATTTTGACCGGAATGCGATCGATAGCCTAAAGTCTTACTTTGACAGTGGTACAGTTCGAGTCCAAGCGGCGGCAGCGATTAATTCTAATGCGGCTGCACTTGTCAAGCAGGCTGGTTTAAAGTTATATGAAGAACTGCCAGAATTGATTCGCCCTGGTGGAAATTCTTATACCACTCGTCGTTATGCAGCTTGTCTGCGTGATCTAGATTACTACTTGCGCTACGCTACCTATGCGCTAGTTGCTGGGAACACAAATGTATTAGATGAGCGTGTGCTGCAAGGACTGCGGGAAACTTACAATTCTCTAGGCGTGCCTATTGGGCCTACGGTTCGTGGTATCCAGATTCTTAAGGATCTGATTAAGGAGCAAGTAGCAGCAGCAGGTGTGGTTAATACTGCTTTTGTGGATGAACCATTTGATCACATCACACGTGAGTTGAGCGAACAGGATATTTAGCATCTAGCCTTGGTGACTAAAAATCGCGGAACTATACAAACAAAGTTTGTGTAAGCATACTTTACAGACATCGCACTTTGGCTTGATTGGCAAGGTGCGTTTACTTTTCTTAAAGCAAAAAACTATTTGTCGTCTCACAAATTAATTGCATTACAACGAAAGTAAGTACTGGAAATTTTTTATACCTGCTCGTATGATATTTATTATTGATATAAATAATTTTTGGCAACAGTTATATGAGTATTAATGATCTAGAATTTCTGCACGGTGCAGCTTTTCTTCGACTACTGAAAGGAACATCTGATATCTCTATTAGTTATTTATCTTATATTCATTCATCTCTTTATACTATAAAAAGCTTAAATCAAGAATCAGCGATTCTATTTAAAATATCAAAAAAACCGACTTCTTCATGGTCATTTAGCTTCAGTTCACAGGAAGAAAATGCGCTGACAGCATTTCGTGAAAATTATCCTGATGTCAAACTTTTTATAGCATTGATTTGTCATCGGGATGGCGTTTGTTGTCTATCAGAAAAACAACTATGGACAATTATTGATCCTAGTGAGGGTTTAGCCAAGCAGCGTGTTTCTGTAAAAAGAGAAGTAAGAGGGAGTTATTATGTTAAAGGTACGGGGAGAGTTCCCTTAGAACATACAGTCCCTCAAAACAATTGGCCTGACGTAATTTTATCAACATCAAATAACCTATGACACATACTCCTATTGAAATTAATGGCGACTGTATTGATAGATTAATTAAGAGGTTAGAGAAACAAATCGGAGCAAAAGAAGCGAATCAACTAAAAAAAACTGCTATTGAAATTGTCCAAAATTGTGTCAATGTTTATTCAGAAAATTTTGGTATTGGTGATGTAGGGAAAAATAGTACAGGTTTAGTGGGTCAACCTTATAAGGGAACAGACGCTATTCCTAATGGAACAACTGGACTTATTTATGGTCGAGTTCAAAGCGGTAAAACCAATACAACTATTGCAACTTTAGCACTGGCTCATGAAAATAACTTTCGTTGTTTTATTGTCTTAACATCTAACAATACATGGTTAGGCGAACAAACTGCCAACCGTTTTAATAATCAAATCCAAGGAGGTCCAGTTGTTTTTGATTGGAAAGCATGGAAAGACGACCCAGTTGATTTTGCAAAAACTAAATTTACACGCTACATAAAAGATACAGGTGTGGTATTGGTCTCTACAAAAAATGTTCAACACTTGGATAAGTTACTGAAAGTTTTAAAAGCATCTAAGGTTAAAGATGTCCCCACATTAATTTTTGATGATGAAGCAGATAACGCTAGTTTAAATACGAATGAAGCTAAACAAGCTAAACAAGGAAAAGAACAAATTTCTGATAGTACAACTTTTGAAAAGATAGGTAATCTTCGTCAAGAAGTTGCTAATCATATTTATATTCAAATTACAGCAACTCCCCAAAGTTTATTATTACAAAAACTCTCTCATCCTTGTAAACCTCAATTTTGTGCGGCACTACCAGAACCAGGAGATACTTATATGGGAGGAGAATTATTTTTCGCTGAAAAAAGTAACTACTGCTGTATTGTAGATTCTGAAGAAATCGACGAACTCAAGAAAAAAAAAGGTGAAAATCCAGGTAATCAATGGATAATTCCTGAAGGATTAAGACTTGCACTTTGTTGCTTCTTTCTAGGCTCAACTTATAAAATGCTATCTTCTGGTCAAGAAGATGCAACATATTCTTTTCTTGCTCATATTTGTTATAAACAAGATATTCATAGTGTTTTAGAAAAAGTTATTAGTCAATTTGTAATTAATTTAGATCAAGCAATTCGAGATAAGAGTTCAGCAACCAAAAATAAACAAGCCATAAAATGGTTAGAACAAGCTTATAACGAGTTAAATAAAACAGTTGATAATTTACCACTATTTACTGAATTAATAAATGAATTAATACCAATTTAATATGAAGCTGCATATAATAGAGGAAACAAACTCGATAAATTAAAAGAACCATGAGCCGCCCTTTTAAGATTGAAATCGCAGAGAGCGAAGAAGAACTTAAAAAACGTTTACAAACAGCGAATTTAGGAACCCAGAAAGAAAAGCTTATTATGCTGTGGTGGATAAAAAGCGGGCAGGTTAAAGAGCAGCAAGATATTGGAAAACGCTTGGCAAGAGATACTTCAACGGTCACGAGATGGTTGCAGAAGTACAAAACTGATGGGATATCAGGCTTATTAGAAATCAAAAAAGCACCAGGAGCAAAACGGAAAATCGATGATGCTGCGATCGCAGCACTTGAGGAGGAGTTAAAAACAGGAAAAGGCTTTAGTAGCTATGGTGCAATAGTTGAGTGGTTAAAAGAAGAACATGGACAAGATATAGAGTATGCAACGGTTTATGCGTGGGTTCGATATCGATTGGGGGCAAAACTAAAAGTGCCTCGCCCTCAAAGCCATAAGCAGGACGAAAAGTTGGTATCTGAGTTTAAAAAAAACTCGGTATCATACTCAATTGTCTAGAAGAACATTTAGCACCCGGCAAGTGTGTTCGCTACCTGTGCCAGGATGAAACTAGGGTTGGACTCAAAACTCTTACAGGAAAAGTGATTACAGCTTTTGGAGTCAAGCCCACTGTTAAGGTGATATGGCCGAGGGAAAACTTTTGGATTTATGGTGCAATTGAACCATTAACTGGAGACCACTTTCTTTATGAATATCCAAAACTAGATGGCGAGTGTTTTCAACAGTTTTTGGAGCTATCTTCGACTAATGCCTGCTAAAGATATCTATCATGCCGCAGTCATTAAAGCACTTATAGCAGATGGTTGGACAATAACCAACGATCCCTTATACCTTGCATACGGGGGTAGAGAACTTTACGTAGATATTGGAGCAGAAAGAATTACCATTGCTGCTGAGAGGGATAATCAAAAAATAGCTGTTGAAATCAAAAGTTTTCTGAGTCCTTCTCCCGTGAATGATCTCCAGGAAGCTGTAGGACAGTATGAAGTTTATCGCAGCGTGCTTAAAGAAGTACAACCAAAACGCCAACTTTATTTAGCAGTTCCCAAGCGAGTTTACGAAGGTATATTTTCCGAACGCTTTGGTCAGCTAATTCTTAATAGTATAGGAATAAACCTAATTGTCTTTGACGAGCAACTAGAAAGGATTCTCAGATGGATAAGCTAGCTCGGTATCGTGAAATTATTCGTCAGTTGATATTTAACTATGCTGGTCACAAACCTGCTAATGGTCAAATAGAGACTGAAGCTGTCATTGACTCGGAGCGAGACCACTACGAAGTGTTACATGTTGGTTGGGATGGAGTGCGCCGCGTACATGCTTCGGTGGTACATATAGATATTATTAATGGTAAAGTGTGGATTCAATATGATGGTACTTCTCAGCCAGTGGCGGAGGCATTATTAGAAGCGGGTATTTTGCGCGAAGATATTGTTTTGGGTTTTCATCCTGCTGAACTACGGCAATACACGGATTTTGCTGTATCTTAATTATCTTTAATTGTGTATTCTCAAAGAAGAAAGAAGCAATAAACTTGATCCTAGCGATCGCTTTAGATGGCGATCGCAGATGAAAGAATCGACTTTAGAAAGGCTAAGAATTTTAAACAAGCTCTAGCTGATTTGAAAGTGCTGTTAGCGGTAGCAGGGCGTTTAGCCCGTGCTGAGTAATAATCATTGAGTGGCGATCGCTCTAAAAGGAACAAGTGACAGCCGCAGGCCTGATTAATTCTAGCTTTGCGGATGAACCGTTTAATCACATCACACGCGAGTTGAGCCAACAGGATATTTAGTAATTCAACAAACAGTATAAAATATAGCGATCGCACTTTTGTCTTTGTTGGGAAAGAGCGATCGCTTTTTTAATTCAAGTTTTTGCCGCTAAAGGACAATATCACGCCTTTCTAATCTAGATCAAAAAAGTTATGTTAGCGTTGTCCACTTTGTATTTTGTCGAAGATTGCGCCGTCATCGAAAAACTTCTTCTGAACAGTATCCCAGCCTCCCAAACTCTGAACGTTGTAAAGCTTAGAAATCTTGGGAAATTTATTCTGTACTTCCTTGATTACAGTAGAGTTAACAGGTCGAAAACCAACTTTGGCAAATTCACGTTGAGCTTCCGGTGTAAAAAGAAACTTTACGAAACCTTCCGAAACCTTGCGGGTACCGTGCTTGTCAACATTCTTATCCACAACTGCTACTGGGCCATCTATAGAAATGTTCACCTGCGGAACCACATAAGAAGGTGAAGTTTTTCCTTGTTGTGCTGCTAAGATAATCTCGTTTTCGTAGTTAAGCAGAACATCCCCTTGACCTTTTTTGTAAAAGACATCGCTCGATTCTCGCGCATCTTTAGGTAACACAGGGACATTGCGAAAGACTTGGGTAACATAGTTAAGAGCTTGAGCTTCACTTCCACCATTTTTGGTGATTGCACCCCACAAAGCTAGGAAGTTCCACCGCGCACCTCCTGAAGTTTTGGGGTTTGCTGTAATCACTTTGACCCCTGGTTTAGTTAAATCACTCCAATTCTGGATCTTTTTAGGATTACCTTCACGAGTTTCTAGAGCGACTACTGAGTGGGTAACAATTGAGTTATTTGATGCTTCCTTCTCCCAACCTGGTTGAATCAGTCCGGCTTTTTCAATTTTTTTGGTATCTAATGCCAGTGCCAAGGCTACAACATCTGCTTCTAATCCGTCAATTACTGCACGGGTTTGAGAGCCAGAGCCGCCATAGCTTTCCCTAATCACTACATCTTGACCTTTTTCGCGTTTCCATTTCGCTACAAATTCAGGAATGATTTTCTGGTAAGCGGCTTTGGTGACTGCGTAGGAAACCAAAGTTATTTCAACTGTCTTACCACCTTGACTAATCAATTGAGGCTTCTGGTTAATAGAAATAGTTTTATTAGCAGTCCCCGCAGCATAAGCAGGAATAAGGACACTTAAGCTCAAGCCAGTTGCTAATAAGAATGCAGAGGTTTTAGTTGAGGCAGGCTTTAATTGCAGAAATAGTTGTCTGGCTGGGCGGAAAACTTGTAACTTTTTGGCTTGCAGATGTGTCATAGAAGATGGATGTTGTGTAGTTGCTTGACCAAACAACGGTAATCCGGTCAAATTACCGTTGTTTATCTTTAGGAAGAGATTATCAGATTAATTCTCAAAATTCAACTATTTTTTATACTAAAAATTTTGATTTTTCCTGGGGAAACTCGTAGTGAAGATACGTAAAATATCCGACTACTATTTCAAATGAGGGAGAAAAAATAACTAATGTCTAATTCTCAATTCCCTAGCAAATTGCTTGATACATCAGCCAACCAATGTATCAAGCAATTTGATACTTGAAAATAAAAGTATTGTAATTCCTTACATAATTGGTAGAATCACCATATTCTTGATGAAGAATGTGAGGTTTATTGGTGTTTGCAACTAGTTAGATGTAATCATCCGGTATGATAAACACTATATAACTGTATTCCCATCAGTTATCTGTAGATTTAGCGGAGGAAATGGAATGAGTTTGTGGCAACACCTACTGAAAAGATTACAAGCGAGCGCTGAACATGGAACATATCGGTTCAGACTAAATTCGCTTAAAGGTTTTGTATCACTCTTTTTAGTAGGGACTGTATTGAGTGTGGCGCTTGCCGCCTGCTCTGGTGGAGGAACTGGGAATACTTCTTCTTCTGAAACCCCTAATGCTAGTGCTACTCCTGTGGCTGCAAACAAAGATAGTGTTGAACTAACTCTGGTTTCCTTTGCTGTCACCAAAGCGGCTCACGAAGCAATTATTCCTAAATTTGTAGAACAGTGGAAGAAAGATCATAACCAAACTGTCGTCTTCAAGCAAAGCTATGGCGGCTCTGGTTCTCAAACTCGCGCTGTTATCGATGGCTTGGAAGCAGATGTCGTCCACTTGGCACTAGCTGGAGACACTTCAAAGATTGAGAAGGCTGGATTGATTCAGCCAGGATGGGAGAAAGAAGTTCCCAACAACGGTATTGTCTCCAAATCAGTTGCAGCATTAGTAACTCGTTCCGGCAATCCTAAAGGCATCAAGAACTGGGAAGATTTAGCCAAAGACGGTGTAAAATTGATTACTGCTAACCCCAAAACTTCCGGCGGTGCTAAGTGGAATTTCTTAGCGCTATGGAATTCTGTGATTAAAGCAGGTGGCGATGAGGCTAAAGCTACTGCATTTGTGACTAAAGTTTACAAAAATGTGCCAATCTTGCCTAAAGATGCGCGGGAAGCTACTGATACATTTGCCAAGCAAGGGCAGGGAGATGTCTTAATCAACTACGAAAACGAAGTGATTTTGGCACAGCAAAAGGGCGAGAAGGTTGAGTATGTCGTTCCCGATGTGAATATATCCATCGACAATCCGATCGCAGTAGTAGATAAGAACGTCGATAAGCACGGAACCCGCGAAGTTGCTGAAGGTTTTGTGAAATACCTCTATACTCCAGAAGCACAGCAAGAGTTTGTCAAATTAGGATTCCGTCCTGTGGATGAGACTTTAGCTCAAACTAAAGAAGTCACAGACAAATTTCCCAAGGTGAAAACTTTGGGTACAGTTGCAGACTTCGGCGGTTGGAGTGCAATCGATAAGAAGTTTTTCGCCGATGGGGGCGTGTTTGATAAGATTCAAGCCCAAAAATAAACGGTAATTAAATAATTCGTAATTCGTAGTTATGACTTCACAACATTATTTTATCGAAAATTAAAATTTGTTGGAATGTCTTTGAATTACGAATTAGCAATTACGAATACTGGTAAAAAACTTCTTGTGAAATTTAAATTTTGAATTCTTGACTATGACGACTGTATCTTCTTCTTTGGAAGTTGAGCGCAAAACACCATTCTGGAAGAAATTGCGGCGGGTTCCCTGGACTTGGCGAATCACCATAGCATACCTGACAGTGATGTTGTTTATCCCCATAATTGCCATGTTCCTGAAAGCGAGTACGGAACCTCCGGCGAGATTTTGGGCGATCGCAACTAGTGATATCGCATTAGCCACCTATAATGTAACTTTTGTCACAGCAATATTTGCAGCCTTACTCAATGGCGTATTTGGTACTCTCATTGCTTGGGTTCTGGTGCGCTACGACTTTCCCTTCAAACGCTTGATTGATGCCACAGTAGATTTACCTTTTGCACTACCAACTTCGGTAGCAGGGCTAACCCTGGCAACTGTTTACAGTGATAATGGCTGGATAGGTTCGCTACTAGCACCACTGGGAATTAAGGTAGCTTTTACTCGCACAGGAGTAGCGGTGGCAATGATATTTATCTCACTACCCTTTATTGTGAGAACTGTGCAACCCGTACTTCAGGAAATGGAACATGAAATTGAAGAAGCATCCTGGTGTCTGGGCGCTTCTCAATGGCAGACCTTCTGGAAAGTAATTTTGCCACCTTTATTTCCGACAATTTTAACTGGTGTTGCCTTGGGTTTCTCCCGTGCAGTTGGGGAATATGGGTCAACTGTAATTATCTCTTCTAATACGCCCTATCAAGATTTGATCGCACCTGTACTGATTTTCCAACGGTTAGAGCAGTATGACTATTCTGGTGCAACAGTAATTGGCATAGTTTTACTATCAATTTCGTTGGTATTGCTATTGGCAATTAATTTCTTACAAGCATGGGCAAGGAGATATGACACTAGATAAGCCAAGTTTTTCATCTGTATCTGATACACATACAGCCAAGCCGAAAGAACAGAAGAGTTGGGTGCCAATAGTTTTAATTGGTATAGCGATCGCTTATTTAGCTTTAGTTCAATACATCCCTGCAATCAACGTTTTTGTTCAAGCCTTCAGCAAGGGAGTTGGGCCATTTCTATCCAACCTGACACGACCAGCTTTTCTCCATGCAGCTTGGCTGACACTTTTGCTAGCTGTAATTTCTCTGCCCTTGAATACAATATTTGGGCTATGTGCAGCTTGGGCGATCGCTCGTCATAAATTTCCCGGACGAGCCATAGTTTTGAGCATTATTGACCTGCCCTTTTCCATCTCGCCCGTAGTCGCAGGATTGATGATTGTGCTACTTTACGGACGCAATGGGTGGTTTGGCCCTTGGCTCCAGGCACATGATATCAAAATAATCTTTGCCTTTCCAGGTATGGTGCTGGCTACAGCCTTCGTGAGTATGCCCTTTGTGGCGCGGGAAGTGATTCCCGTTTTAGAGGAATTTGGTAAGGATCAAGAAGAAGCTGCTAGAACTCTCGGTGCGAAAGATTGGCAAATATTTTGGCGTGTCACCTTACCTAGCATCCGTTGGGGCTTGCTCTATGGTTTAATTTTGACCAATGCCAGGGCAATGGGTGAATTCGGGGCAGTTTCGGTGGTATCTGGCAACATTGCTGATCAAACACAAAGCTTACCACTGTTTGTAGAAGATGCTTACAAACAGTATGAAACCGAAGCTGCCTTCTCTGCGGCTGTATTGTTAGCATTGCTAGCAGTAGTAACTTTGGTGCTGAAAGAGATTTTAGAACGGAAAACCAGCATCAAAGATGTTGAATAGTTAGGTTTTGGGCATGGGGCATTGGGCATTGGTTATTCATCCTTGTTTCCCTCCACCCCTTTGCCCCCACTCCCCTCTACGGCTATTAACTAATTATGTCTAATAACACACCTACCAATAAACGGATTCGACTCAGAATTCCTAAAGACTATCACCAGGAACCTGTGATTTCTCGCCTAGTGTCTGACTACAATCTGACTGTGAATATCACAGCAGCCATTCTGGGAGCCAATGCTGTCGGGGATGGTTGGTTTGACCTTGAATTACAAGGAACAGATGCACAAATTCAGAGCGGACTAACCTATCTTCAGGACTTGGAGTTACAAGTCTGGGATGATACTAAAGCAACCGATTGGTAAGGGTTATACACGTCCTCATACCTAAATATAAACCTCTCTCTAAATCTCTCTCCTAAAAGGAGAGAGACTCTGAATTTCCCCCCTTACCGGGTCGGGAAGGGAGTTAGGGGGTTAGGTTTTTCTTTAATAGGCGATAGAAATTAGTTTTTCAAAATCTTGTGAATCAAAACTTTGTTGCTTTTCGGAGTTTTTAGCACATACATCATAGTACACTTTCTTCCCTTGCATATTGAATAAATATCCTGCTATTTCGGATTTTTGTTGTTTAAGTTTAAAAATTACCGTATTAGTTGTATATTTACCATATTTATTAATCAGATAAGCAAAACTATCAAAATTTCCGTTTTGAGCTTTTTCAAATTCTAATAAACTATCATCATCATTATTATTGCTTTGTGAAATTAATGTCTGTATGTCTGTAAGACTTTTGAGATGATTAACTTCAAACCGATCATCTTTTCTAGCAAAGGCAATAATTTCATGATAATTATATAAAATTCCCATGTTACAACAAGAATTTTTTAGATATCTTTCAATCTGATTGTAATGGCTTTTTAAATTCACATCATCTCGTTTTACTTCCACAATTATTAAAGGATAATGATGTGGTTTAAAATAATCATTTTTTTGCTTTTTGTATATTTCTATACCATGATTATTAGCTTCAACTGCGATATTAATAATATCTGGAAATAGCCCACTTTCCTTAATAAGAAAATGAATAAATATTTGTCTAACTAACTCCTCTGGTCTTCCATTAATTGGAATTTGTATTCCCCTAATTAAACATTTTGTATATTCTTGATAATCTTTTTGATATCTGCTGAGTTTTGTAGTTATTTCTTGTTTTAAATCAGTCATATATATTTTGATAGCAACTAATAATGGATAAAATAGCTTTAGAGACACAATTATATTGCGCCCTAAACTATGTATTAAATGTTCAATTGAGAAATTAATTGTCTATTTATGACCAGAAAAGCCTAGTATTTTGGTAATTAATTCTTTCCAATGATATTCAGCTTTGCTTTTTAAGAATGTATTTAAGTTCGTCTCTTTTTCAAGTTCTCGCTTAAATATCTGACATACATTATCTGTAAAAGTTTCCCCTTTTTTGTTGGGCTTACCTTTTTCAGCAATTAGAGCTTTCCAAAACTCAGATTTTTCGCTTCGGGGTAATAGTTTTCTCGTGACTTCTTCTTCAATTTCTGTGCCTACTTCATATATAAATTCGTCATATAATCCGTAAAACTCTTTGACTAATTCAGGGATAAATGTTTTTAAAGATTCATTCGCAGATGTAAGCTCATTCAGGATATCTTCTAATTCCTGTTTTACTTCTTTGGTAAATTTTCTCAGCATTTTATTTTCATCTATTCCCTCAGCAACAACCCTCGCATCGTAATATATATCTATATCTCTTGCCTCATAGTAACCAAAATTTCTATGGATAGCGTGTTTCGTGTTCCATGCCGGATAAGAGACCATTTATAAAGTAAATCTTTAGACGGCTAGACGACGTAACATAATACGAGTCATAACGGCATATATGGCAGCTTCACTCATTTCAGTCAGGCGTTCGTAATCTTTACTCAAACGATGGTACTGGTTAAACCAACCGAATGTTCTTTCTACTACCCAACGCTTGGGTAAAACTTCAAATTCTTTATTAGTACGGCGCATGACCTCAACATGAGCTTGAATCATCAACCAAACAGCCAGCGCAAACTTATCGCCGTCATACCCCGAGTCAACCCACATGACTTCAACTTTTTCTAATAATTCTGGGCGTTCTTCCACCAGTTCCATCAAGGCATACGCTGCAAGCACTCTTTCAGGAGCATTGCCTTCGCTCACAATCACTTTGAGCAATAGCCCAAGGCTATCAACGATTGTTTGGCGTTTTCTTCCTTTGACTAACTTGCCACCATCAAAGCCGTACACATCCCCCTTTTTTCAGTCGTTTTTACCGACTGACTATCTGCTGCGATCGCACTTGGTTGTGTTGACCTACCTAATTTTATGCGAACTTGATCGCGCAGTGTATGGTTTAATTTTTCCCAAACTCCCTTGCGTTGCCATTTACGGTAATAGCTGTATACCGTTGAGCTTGGCGGGAAGTCCCCCGGAAGCATATTCCATTGACATCCAGTTTTCAAATGATAATAGATGGCATTGCATATTTCACGCATATCTGTTGTGCGTGGATGCCCTCCTTCTTTAGCTGGTGGAATCAAGGGAGCCAAGATTTCCCACTCTATATCAGTTAAATCTGTGGGGTAAGACTTTCGCGCCATACCGACTATCTATGTAAATACACTGCACATGAAGTATTTTATCGTTATCATAACTCCTTTCTCCTGGCTTTTAGATTTACTTTATAAATAGCCTCTAAACAGTGCGATAATATTTATTAATATATTCATCAATAAAATCTTCATAAACAAAACTAGGTAATCTTTTACTTAAATCCTGTAAATCCTTTATCTTCTTTATGGCATTTTCAATTGCCTTGACTTCTGATTCCGTTAAAGCATTACCATTTCTGATTTTTGCAGAGCTTTCTTTGATATCCTTGAGTTCATCTAATAAAATATTTCGCCTACGTTTTACTACACCCGCTATAGCTTCGATAAATTCATTTTTATCTGCCTGTACATCTTCTTGATCACAGTCTTCATGTAGCTTAACTATGTCATTACGATAGTATCTCAAGGAATCAAAGAACAAAATATTGTCTGTGAAAAAATCTAAATTCAAATTTTTGAATGTAGCTTGAACTTCTTCTTGTCTGATTTTAATTCCTAAATCTCTATCTTCATTAGATCCATGCACTTTTTCAGGCTCATTTTTGTGAGGTAATACCAAAGTCACAAATCTATGATGAAAGTCTTTGGATTTAGATGTAAGATGATAACCTATTAATTTCCTAATACAGCGCTTCCGGCTATTATGCAATACAATTTTCTTCTTACCTCTCTCCTATCATAGCTTTCAGCTTTGAGGCTGTACCTCATAGCCGCCGGAAGTGCTGTATTAGCTTCAGGAGCATCATTAAAGGGAGTTACAAAGAGACAGATGGTATCCTGACTATCAATATATTTTTGTAAGTCTTTACGAATTGGGTTCTCATCAAGTCCTTTGGTATCAACAACTGAATCGAACTGAGACAAGTTGGAACCAGATAATATATCATCGCTCAGATAAAGATATATTTTCCTTGGAATCGCAAACTCCTTTAACTGAACATTATTGATGGCAGCAAAGGTATCTTTTATCCATTCTTGCTCATTATTATGGTTGTCAAACTCAATATTAGTAGTAGTTCTAGCTTCGAGATTTGCATTATTTAATGCAGTCTTTTTAAGTAATTCTACTCCTGACTCATCAAGTAATTCCTTTGCTTGATCAGTTATTATAATATTCTTTTTATCACCATCATAGACTGTTTTAGAAGTTATTTTAAGTTCTGTAACATTTCTAATAGCTCTCTCAATTTCTGTGGAAATGATTATTTTATCTTCTGACTGGGTATTATCTTTATTAGCAATAGAGTCGCAGAATTCAAAAACAATATTTTCCATCTCATCAACTGTATAAGGCTCTATCTCTATATAAGTTTTTTCAGATGCCTTAATAATTACTTCACATATAGTAGTTCTGCCCGCTCCCGTTGAGAGTAACTCTTTAGTTTCGGTTACATTTTTAGTTTTGCCATGAATTGTCTTGGAAACCTTGAAGTCACTTATTAAGTTAAAAAGATGACAGATGGCTGTAGTTTTTCCTTTACCAATAGTACCTATAAAAACAATTTTATATTTATCTATACTAAGAATTTTCTCGATTTCTTCTAATCTCTCTAGCTTTGAATTCAGGTTATTGATGCAAATATACTTAGGTATATTATTCTCTGGAACACCTGAAAGTTTACTGATTTCACGTCTTAAATTTTGCTTCAATGATGTAATTTCTTCTAGCGGCTGTGTCGTCAACATACTGTTTTCCCTATCTTGATGCTATTTACTTGATATCTGACTTTTCACGTCATTTAAGCACACGAAAAACCTAACCCCCTAACCCGCTTCCCGATGTGGGAAGGGGAAAATTCAAAGTCTCTCTCCTTTTAGGAGAGAGATTTAGAGAGAGGTTTTCCAGATACCGTGAAAAGTTAGACTTGATATTTGCAGTATGCCCACTATGAGATAAAACCTAACAAAATTCTGACAACACCACCTAACCAACCTGACTTCGGGAACCCTGTAATCACTAGGTAATGAGTATTGCTTCTAGTTCTGATTCCAAGATAATGAGGATATCAGTGAACGAACATAAATTAAACCTGCTCTAAGTGAATTTACTTATTGTTTATTTGCGGTCTTTGTGATAAATTGCTTTACACAACAGTAAAATACACTAACCCTATCAATTTACAGTAGTTAAATAACAGCCAAAAAGATGAAAATTTCTATAAGGCTGACATCCGAACAGGCAAAGTTGAGTTTTAGGGGCGCGGCATCAGCAAGACTCTCTGTCGAACCAAAAAATTGCCTAGGCATCGCTATTGGGAATTAATCTGATGTCTCAGAGTAAATCTGTAGAACCTGCTTCAGTCCACAGCCGCATTCTCGTACCTCAGAGGTATAACAGGCAACCTGTAATTTCCCGGCTGGTGTCTCGTTATGGTTTAACCGTCAATATCAAAGCAGCATCACTGACATCCGATAGTGACAGCGATGGCTGGTTTGATTTGGAACTTTCGGGAAATCCCCAAAAACTGACAAATAGCCTATCTTACTTGCAAGGATTAGGAGTGAATTTACTCGAATTAGCGATCGCTAACCACATTCAATCTAACCAGCACTCTTTACCTTTCCCAAATCTAGCCAGCAAACTGAGTTCCAAAGACTCTGCATTCCTGAAAAATCAATGGCAAGAACAATTCCAGCAATGGATTTCTCTCGGTCAAACTAATCGATTGCGCTTGCAACTGTGTGTCTTAAAATCTTATTACAAAGAGCCAGTGATTTCTGAGCTAGTTTCTCGTTATGGATTAACTGTAAATATTACTAGTGCTACACTTCAACCCGATACAGAAGATGACGGCTGGTTTGACTTGGATTTGTGGGGGAGAACCAAACAACTTTACTCTAGCCTGAGTTATTTAGAAAAACTGGGGCTACCGATTTGGCTGGATTTATCTAGCGTTTATAGCGATGGCTAAGTAATAAAATCGTCACTATCCAATGGCAGCATTAAATAAACGTCAAACCAATTCCCAAACCAGATTATCACTGGTTTCTTCAGTCTCTAACAAAAGCCAAGTCACTCAGATTCGCCTGCGGATATATATTCCCAAATGCTATCTGCAAGCGCCTGTGATTTCACAGTTAATTTCTGCTTACAGCTTGGTAGTTAATATTACTAAGGCTATGCTACAACCAAATACAGACGAAGAAGGGTGCTTTGATATTGAACTACGGGGAACAGTACCACAAATCTCTAACGGTTTGGCTTATCTGGAATCCCTGAATCTTAGAATTGTGGGCAAGCCGAATGCAGATAGCGATAGCTGGTTTTGTTGAAATAATCTAAATTTCGTAGTACCAAATCTCTTCTTCTCGCACCACAATTCGATGGAGAGAAAGACGATCAATCAAGCCCTCATGCTCAAACTGTCCAAGAACACGAGTGATAGTCACACGAGTTGAACCTAGCATTTCCGCTAGGTCTTCGTGAGTTAGACGCATATCTATTAAACGTCCCTTCTCAACTTCCGAACCAAACTTTTTAGATAACCATGCCAACAGCTTGATTAGCATAGTATCAACTTTTTTATGGCTACGAATAACCATCAATTCTTGAGCCTGTTGGATATGGGCAAGTAGAGTTTCTGTTAGTTGAGTCCACTCCTCTACAGGTAAGATTGTCGCCTCTACTTTAGTTAGGCATTCCATCTGATAAGGTTCTAATTTTGACAAAGACTTACCAACAATATCTCCAGGGCCCCACAATCCCAGAGCGACGGTTGTGCCATCTTCCAAATAGGTAAAAGTCCTGACAAAACCCGTTTCAATCTTCCAAAGTCCGTTTGGATGCTCTGGTAAAAATGACCTCCGGGCAAAAATTTCTTTAGTATTATTACTGTTTAAGCTAGTTAAATTTGCATATAAAGATACCATAGCTATATCACTATTCTCCGATAAATTAACCGTAGTATTATATTTATATCAGGTTCTAAGAACCTATGGGTATTTTAAAAAAGGGAGTGGGGAGTGAAGAAGGGAATAGGGTACAGGTTACAGGGTACAGATAATTCCCTATCACCTGTCACCTCTCACCTCTCCCCTCCATTCCCTAAATTCCCGCACCATCAAGAAAATCTTCAATCATCCCATCAGACTTATTGTTCTTAGGATTGTATGTTTGTTCGTCGCCAAGCTCATTTGGGGGCAAACTTGATTGTTGCAACTCCTCGAACTGTTTCTCTAGAGCCTTGACACGTTCAAATAAAGCGCGGATAACTTCAGCTTCTACGTCGCGCACTTTATCATGATCCAGAACATTGGTAGACAAGTTGTTCTGACGAGTCACGCGCCCTGGAATCCCGACTACAGTTGTGTTACTGGGTACATCTCGCAGCACCACAGAACCGGCTCCAATACGGACGCGATCGCCAATTAGAATATTTCCCAAGACCTTTGCACCGGCTCCCACAACCACATGAGAGCCTAAAGTTGGATGGCGTTTGCCGCTCTCTTTCCCAGTCCCGCCTAAAGTCACACCTTGATAAATCAGGGCATAGTCGCCTACGATCGCAGTTTCACCAATCACAACTCCCATACCGTGGTCAATAAACACTCCCTGTCCAATTAATGCCCCAGGATGGATTTCAATCCCGGTTAAAAACCGACTAATATGAGAGATAAACCGAGGTATGAAGGGAATTCCAATTTTATAGAGCCAGTGTGCCAATCGATGGAATATTAGGGCTTGGAGTCCAGGATAACAGAACAATACTTCTAGCCAGTTACGGGCTGCTGGGTCACGCTCAAAAATGGTTCGCAAATCAGTTATTAGCATACTCTGTTGAGATTTTCGTTGGTAAGTGAGGCTCTGAAAACAGAAACTCAGGATAATTCCCACAAAAAGATCGAGTCATTTATGGGAATTATGTTAGATAATAATCTACGGTAAGTCGATAGAATATAGTGTTTTTGTGGTTAGTAAGTGGGATGCTATCACATTCCACACTTTGAAAAAATTAATTTCGGATAAACTGCGACAAGTCCCCCAATTCACCGTAGTATGTTGAGTACAGTCTTGAATAGCCAAAACTACGCTCTCTTGGATCTGTCTTCCAAAGTGGAATATGCATTGCTAGCACTCTTAGAACTGGCAAGCCACCACGGAAAAAAACTTCCTCTAACCATGAGCGAGATCACTACCAAACAACCCATACCTGAACGCTATTTGGAACAAATTTTGACCAACCTCCGGCGTTCTGGTGTGGTGCAGAGTCAACGCGGCTCTAAAGGAGGTTTTGTTTTAGCTCGTGAACCTTGGCAGATTACACTGCTGGAAATTGTGACTTTAGTCGAAGGTGAGCGGAAAGAGAAAGATACATCTGACTCTCCGACTCTAGAAAAGACTCTGGTTTATGAAGTTTGGGAGCAAGCTAACGCTGCTTCAATTGAAGTATTGGGTCGCTATACACTCCAAGACTTGTGCGAGGAAAGAGAGACTCGCGCCCAGCAAAGCCCGATGTATTATATTTAGACACGACGGAGTATTCACATGCGGATAGCGAAAGATATCACAGAGTTAATCGGACGAACTCCTCTAGTTCAATTAAACAAAATTCCCCAAGCTTCAGGAGCGGTTGCTCGGATTGTGGTGAAGCTAGAAAGCATGAATCCAGCATCTTCTGTGAAAGATCGGATTGGCGCGAGTATGGTGGAAACGGCGGAAGAAGCAGGCTTGATTCACCCCGGAAAAACTATTTTAGTAGAGCCGACCTCTGGGAATACAGGAATTGCGCTAGCGATGGTGGCGGCCGCTAAGGGGTACCATCTCATTCTAACGATGCCTGACACAATGAGCCACGAAAGACGATCGATGCTCAAAGCTTATGGCGCTCAATTAGAGTTAACGCCAGGTGTAGAAGGGATGCGAGGAGCGATCGGTCGTGCAGAGCAGATTTTAGCTCAAACGCCCAATGCTTATATGTTGCAGCAGTTCCGCAACCCCGCCAACCCGAAAGTTCACGCCGAAACCACAGCAGAAGAAATTTGGAATGATACCGATGGAGAGGTGGATATTCTAGTGGCGGGAGTGGGTACTGGTGGGACGATTACAGGAGTTGCAGAAGTTATTAAAGGACGGAAGCCAAGTTTTCAAGCGATCGCAGTTGAACCAAGCAGCAGTCCGGTATTAACGGGTGGGAAATCAGGGCCTCACAAAATCCAGGGTATCGGCGCGGGATTTGTCCCAGCAATTTACCGTCCAGAATTAGTGGATGAAGTGATTCAGGTAGCAGATGAGCAAGCGATCGCTTACAGCCGTCGCCTAGCAAAAGAAGAAGGATTGTTATCGGGCATTTCTACTGGCGCTGCTTTATATGCGGCTATTCAAGTAGCACAACGTCCAGAAAATGCAGGTCGTCTAATAGTCATGATTCAGCCTAGCTTCGGCGAACGCTACCTCAGCACCTCATTATTCAAAGATCCAGAGGAGAATGAGTGGTTGAGTAAAGTTTGATTCTGCATAACAATTTTAAGGAAGTAGGAAAGAATAAGTCAAACTATCTTACTAATAGAAAATTAATTAAATTGGCTCGTAGTGAGGGCTACCCTGTGGAAACGCTTCGCGAACAGCCCTTAAAATAGGGCTAAAGCCCTCACTACAAACCTTTTATTATTCACGCCCACTTACTTAGAATTTTCGCCAATTTCATCTACACTTTGATTATTTTTCACCAAAATCATCAAACATAAACTACTAGCAGCTAGCTTGATTAAGCTCAAAGCTTCACTTTTTAATACAATAAAAGCGCCTAATCCTATAAGAATAAAAGGCACAAAATTATTAATATAGCGAGTCAGTATATCAGCAATTACTCTGTAGTGAGTTAATTTGTATGCCCCATAGCACCAAATTCCTAATAATAGAAAAAATAATCCGATAATTACCACAAAACTCTTTAAGTTGCTGCTAGCAAATAAAGGTACATAGACACTAATATTATCGCTACCATTGGCAAGTGTAACGGCTGCCACACTATAAGCTTGAGGAGAAAAAAAACTCGTAATTGTTGATGCTTCAGCCTCTTCTGTCGTAGCAACAACTTCTTTTGATGAATCTTCTTCCCGATTCACCAAACTACTGATACCTATGGACATTGGTAATAAACCAAGTAATCCAATCCAGTTTTTGGATAATACTAACCCACCAAATAAACCAGGAAGGCTAAGGATTAGCAGAACTGTAAAACCTAGAAACTGACCAGCAACTATATGCCGAGGACGAAGGCTAGTATTTATTTGAGAAAAAAACAATAATAAAATGACAATATCATCAATATTAGTGGCAATGAACGCAATTGCCCCTGTAGTAATTGCAGTAACTAATTCGTTCATATTTTACAGCAGTTTCCAGGTCTTGAGACTGATAAGATAGGGAATGGGTATTAAAAAGTAGTGTAGTTCAATTACTTGAAAGGTTAATTTGGTATGGTGAGAAATCGTAGGTTCTAAAAATCCAGCATGAGTAAGTTAGGGACAGTCTTCAGTGAAGGGATTATTGCCTTCATCGCCACTAACATAGATGACATCATTATCTTGTTAATATTTTTTTCACAGATAGATGTTAATTTTCGGCGGCGGCATATCTTACTCGGTCAATATCTGGGTTTTTCAGCCATTATCATCGCTAGCTTACCAGGATTTTTTGGGGGATTGGTTGTACAGCGAGAATGGATAGGATTGCTAGGACTGCTACCAATAGCAATTGGTATTCAACAATTAATATATAGAAAAGAAGAAACTATAACAGTTCAGACAGTCAGTAGTGATTTTAATCAACCTACGCCTACTAACCCGGTATTGTCTTTTATTTTGAGTATTTTGCACCCCCAAACCTATAAAGTGGCAGCAGTAACGATCGCTAATGGTGGTGACAATATTAGTATATATATCCCTTTGTTCGCTGGTCATGACCTTGCCAGTTTGGGAATAATTTTAGGTATATTTTTTATCATGGTAGGGGTTTGGTGTGCGATCGCTTATTTTTTAAGTCGTCAACCTACCATTGCTTATATTTTAAGTCGCTACGGTAAAGCTGCTGTACCTTTTGTGTTAATCGGCTTGGGTCTGTTCATTATGTATGAGCGAGGTACATTCACTCTACTACCTTGGGTGAGAAGTTAATCAATGTTGGATGTTGGATGTTGAATGCTGGATTTGGGATCTAAAATCTCAATTTGCTTACACTTGATGAACTAATTTCCAACTCACCATCATCAAAATGGCGTAAATAATAAACCGTAGTGGGCGCTGGGGAGCTACTTGGCAGATTTTAGCACCTAGCAGGACTCCTGGTACAGAGCCTAGCCAGATAGGTATTACCAAATTCCAATCAACTGTTCCCAGGCTGAGATGACCAAGGGCTGTAAACAGCAGTAAAATTGCTGCGTGTGAAATATCAGTACCCACTAGCTTCCGTGCATCTAGGCGGAAAAACCCAATCAGCACTAGGGCAAACATTGAACCTGATGAGACGCTAGTTAGACCAACTAAACAGCCTAAAATGGCCCCCAAAGTGATTGTTAGGAAGCGGCCAAAGTTAGTTTCTAAGTCTAACTTTGGTAGTTCGGGTAAATTGAATTTGGGTAAAAAAGTCAATAACAATAATTGCACTAGTGCTAACGCTGTGACTAGCAAAATCATCACACCAAGCAAACGGAGCAAGATGTTATCCAGATTATACCCACCTGTACGTTTAAGAACGTGCAAAATTCCCACCCCAAACAGTGAGCCTGGAACACTTCCAAATGCCAGCCATTTGACAACTTCTGTATCCAGAGTTTTCTGTTCCCAATGCTTGACGCTACCAACAATCTTCATCAATGTGGCAGCTACAACATCAGAACTCACTGCGATGGAAGGCGGAACCTGAAAAACAAAAATCAACATTGGGGTAATGAGAGAGGCTCCGCCAATTCCCGTCAAACCAACTATGATGCCAACAAAGAAGCTTAAGAATGGTAGTGATAAATAGTGCATACTCTTTGGGGGTTTGAGAAAGTCAGCTAGAACTTCACTACTAGAGAGCAATAACTCAGCCGAACTACAGCCCAGTGATAGAGCTAGTCATGGCAAATTATTGTGTTTCTCAAAGGATGAGTGACACAAAGAAAGGTTTATCTAGCTAAAAATTAGGGCAGAGAATTACTGGACAACTTAAAACCTGTCTGAAAGTTTTTGGAAGTATGACAACTGACATTTAGCTGAAACAGACTTTTATAACTGCTTATGGGTCAGTTGTTTTACTAAATCAACTTCTTACTGGTTTTTCTGCGGTTTTACATGTAAAAGCCGGTAAAACTATGTACTTACCGTATTTTACTTGTAAACACGATCAAACGTCCAGCGTATTCGTTTTGTATATCGCTATATTTTCTGGATAATACACCGCAAGTCTAATGACTCATGAAAATTTTGTTTTTTACAACCCCGTCAAAATCCTGTTTGGCAAAGCTCAAATCGCCAATATTATTGCTGAAACTTCTGTTGATAACGCCGTGTGAAACTTTCTCTCAGACCTAACCCCCAACCCCTTCCCTGCAAGGGAAGGGGAGCAATAATCAAAGCCTATCGACCTTTCGGGGAGAGGGATGGAAGTGGGGTTTTAAGAATAAGTATCGCATGTTGATACCAAAACATCTCATTACTTAGAGTGGAGGTAGTATCAAAACTAACGGCGTTTATAACCGGGTGAAGTCTGCGTTATCTGGACGAAAAAAAATACTTGACTCACAAGTATGTATAATGATGAGAATAAACAGACCATTTAGTCTGTAATTTTTAATTCAATAAACTATACGACTCCCTACTCTAATAAATCGCTGTAATGTCCAAAGGCGAAGAAACAAAAAGTAGAATTCTCCATCAAGCAGCCGAACTGTTTAACCAACAGGGGTATGCAGGTTCATCAATGTCAGACATCATGCGTGTTACTGGATTGCAGAAAGGAGGAATTTACAACCACTTTCAAAGCAAAGACGATCTCGCATTACAGGCTTTTGATTTTGCGATCGCTCGCATTAAACAGCATACTAGATTAGCATTGCGAAGCAAACGCCATGCAGTAGAACGCCTGCAAGCAATCATTGGGATATTTAGTAGCTTCGCAGAAAATCCACCTATCAAAGGAGGGTGTCCACTGCTGAATACTGCTGTGGAAAGCGATGATGCTCATCCGGCGTTGCGGGAACGCGCTCAACAGGCGATGAACTCTTGGCTGCATCTAATTCGTCGAATTATTGAAACGGGAATTGCCAAGGGTGAAATTCGCTCTGAAGTAAATGCTGATGAAATTGCCACCGTCATAATTGCAACGCTGGAAGGGGCCATAATGATGAGTAAGCTTTATGGAGATTCAATTCACATGCACAGGATAATTAATCACCTGAATCAATATTTGGAAACTCACCTTTAAATGTATGGTACAAATCAAGGTATATTCTTTAGCATACAAATTAAATCCTATTAAAACGGAGCTATCAAATGTAATCCATACCTCCCTCATAGAGGTTTTACAGATTGCCCCTGACAAAAGATTTCACCGTTTTTTCCCACTGGATATATCAGATTTTTACTATCCATCTGATAGAACAAACAATTATCTGGTTATCGAAATTAGTATGTTTGAGGGGCGCTCAGTGGAAACAAAAAAAGATTTGATCCGCCTACTGATTAAAAATATCAATGAAAAATTCAATATTCCTATATACGATATTGAAATCACAATTTTTGAAACGTCCAAATCGAACTGGGGTATCAGAGGTTTGCCTGGCGACGAGTTAACCTTAAACTACAAAATAGAAGTTTGAAATTATTGTATTGTATTTAATGGGTTATTAGGCAATTAATAATTACCCATAGTTGAAAAAAGTAAAATTTTTTCTAATTCTACAGACCGATCGATTTCAAAATATCAAGAGAAATAATGCTAGTAAATAACAGTTTGCACAGACCATTAGAAGTAGTATTAGAAATTCCTGTAAGAACATACGACATTGACTTTATGGGAATCGTAAGCAATATTGTATATGTCAGATGGTTAGAGGATTTACGTTTAAAGTTTTTAGATGAACATTGGCACCTCAATCAACAAATTGATCAAGGATATGCACCTGTTCTAGCTGGAACTGAAATTGAATATAAACGCCCGATAAAAATTATTGACCAAGTAATTGGACGTTTATGGCTAAGTAATTTAGGACGATTGAAGTGGACTGTACAAGCTGAAATTTTATCTAATAATGAGTTAGCAGCAGTAGCTAGTCAAAAGGGTGCTTTTGTCAGTTTACAAAATAGTCGTCCTATTCCTATTCCAGAGGAATTAAAGAATAAATATTTAGAGCATCAAAAAGGAAATCTGAAAGACTATTCATCATAAAGTAATATCTTTGGGTTAAGACTTTATCCTCCCTAACCTTCCTTAAAAAGAAGGGAACTAGAGGAAGCCTTTTTAAGGTGAGTCTAGGCACAGCAGGTTTTCTGACTTCCCTAATCTTCAAGGAAGCTTTAAGTTACCATATCTTTAAGAACATGAGGAATGAAGAAAATTTCTTCTCATCACTCCTCATCAGCTACTCCTTACACTTGCCTCAAGTACATCACTAAACTGTTGTATGAAACCTCTAACTAAAGATGCACTTTATTGTTAAATAAAAAAGTATCTATCTAAACAAATACTATGGAGATACAATCCTTACACAGTATATATTAATCTGCTTTGATTTTTGTTCGCACAGCGTGGCGTAACTATACTTACGTGGGTAGGCAATAGGCAAGAAGGCAAGAGGAAAGAAGGCTTTTTGAGTTGTACGGGGTTTTTTCAAAAATCAAATATGAGTCTTATATCTTGATCAAGCTTATTGATATTTATCAGCATCATAATTAAAAATATAATAAAATCCTAGTTTGTAGTAAGCAATGAATCATTCATAGAAAGGTTTATCAGGACTACAGCCATTACTACAAACTTGAATTTATTTACACTTATTAGGACACAATAGTCAAAACCCTGATTCTCAGGTAGGGGCAATTCATGAATTGCCCCTACCGTGTGTAGTTTTGCGTAAGTCGTAACTTAGTTACTTAAACAGTGACAGGTTATTTTCAAACAAACTCATTTACTTAGTTGCATTAAACGTAGGTTGGGTGGAGGCTTTGCGTAACCCAACATTCTGATATATGTTGGGTTGCGCTCCGCTTCACCCAACCTACGTTTAATGCACTATTTTAGCCACTTAAACAGTGACAGGTTATTTTCAAACACACTCATTTACTTAGCACCAGTCAATATATTTTCGATATCCGCTAGCTGTGGAACTCCTGAAAAAGTTGGACTATTAATGATAAAGAAAGGTGTGCCAGAAACACCCAACTTCTCTGCTAATTGGATATCTTTTGTAATTGCGGGAGTAGCAAGAGTAAGATCGCGTTTAAATTTACCTAAATCTAGATTCAGTTTTTTAGCAATATCTAAATATAACGTCTCACCTAATTGCTTTTGATTAGTAAATAGCGCATCATGATATTCCCAAAATTTGCCCTGTTGATATGCTGCCCAAGCTGCTGTCGCAGATGGTAATGCTTCAGCATGAATTGAAATTAGGGGTAAATTCTTGTAAACTAATTTTACTTTATCTGGATACTTTGCTAACAATTGTTTCAATGTTTTATGCGCCTCGGCACAGTAGGGACATTGAAAATCGGAAAATTCTATCAGCACAGTTTTTGATTGAGTTGAACCTGTGGTGGGAGACTCACCAATTACTGTTTGAGGATTCGTCTTTAAATCTTGTAAAAATGTTTGCTGTGCTTGCTTGAGTTTTTGTTGTTGCTGCTGCTGATAAGCTTGAACAGATTCAATAATTGCCTGTGGATGTTCGCGGATAATTTGTAAGACTTGCTGCTCTAATTGCGGATCAATCCGGCTAGCAGCTTGTGCAGGAAATGACCAGGTGACAACGAAACAGAGCAGACTTATTGCTGCCCAAGTACGCATATACTCAATTAATGGACTAAACAAATCAAATAATTTACTCATAGAAAAACTCATAAATATTTTTGTCTAACTTTTATAGACGCGCAGTTGCTTCGGCTTCAAAGTACGCTTCAAGGAAAAATCCCATAATCAAAGTTATGAAAATTCCCTTTTTACTGATTAAAAAGATCCAGCGATCATCCCAACAAGTAAAATAAAACCAATCCACACGTTTTGCCGGAACATCTTACCATAAATAGAATTAGGTAAATCTCGCTGTCTTAATCGCAGAGATTGCCAAACCCATCCCATAGTAGCAACTGCAAGGCTAATCCAAAAGGGTAAGTGCAGATTTATGAGCAAACCTAACCAAGCCAATAACAAGATTGTGCCAGCAAAGAAAATTCCGATCGCTACAGGGGCATAATTCCCAAAGAATAGGGCGCTTGAATTAACACCAATGCGGCGATCGTCTTCCTTGTCGCTCATGGCATAAACTGTATCAAATCCCAATGTCCACAGTACAGTCGCGCCCCAAAGTAACCAAGTTGGTAAAGTGATGGTTTGAGTAACTGCACTCCAGCTAATCAACACCCCAAAACCCCAGGCAATGGAAAGTACCAGTTGCGGTACAGGAAACACTCGCTTTGCGCCTGGATAAAGGACAATTACGGGCACTGCTGCCACACATAACCAGAAACTTAGGGGGTTAAGGTAAAGGGCCAGGATAGCTGCACATGCTAGCGATACGATCGCAACTACAATCCCAACTTTCACAGACAAAGCGCGAGAAGCGAGGGGGCGATCGCGTGTTCTCTCCACTTCTGGATCGATATCCCGATCCCATAAATCATTGACAACACATCCCGCCGCACTCGTGGCCAGAGTACCCAATATAATTACACCAACCAGAGGTAAAGGCGGTTTCCCAGAGGCTGCTAAAAACACTGCCCAAAGAGCAGGAATCATTAAAATTAACCGTCCTTCTGGTTTATGCCAGCGTAAAAGCCGGATAATTACAAGCCAAACTGGTAACTGGGGGCGTTCTGGCATCGTTAACATAGAAATCAACAAATAACTTTAGATAGATGAGTTCACACATCTTTACATCTATAGAATAACGTTATTTGTTATTTGTAAAAACATCACCCAAAATGGCAACTTTAAATATCTTTTAATAGTCGCTAGCGTTAGACGCATTAGGGTGAATATACTTAGCTCAGTTGCCCTCGACGAAACTGAGTTGCGAGTGCTGAGTATTTTTTAATTTACTCAGCATTCAGTTTGAGTAAGTGCGTTGCAATAAATATCAGTGCCAGCTACCCCGACATACCACCGTTTGCCATCATTTCTTATAAAGAGAGAAAAGTAGATGCAGAATTTAGTTTCGGCTAGCTGGGAGAGTTCTGCAACTCAACCACCTAACCAACATCGGATTATTGCTGCCATTGACCTGGGAACAAATTCTCTACACATGGTAGTAGTCAAAATTGACCCGACGCTACCAGCCTTTAGCATTATCGCCAGAGAAAAAGAAACTGTGAGACTTGGCGATCGCAATCTTACCACTGGAGAACTCAAACCAGAGATCATTAAAAAGGCGATCGCTGCTTTAGGACGCTTTCAAGAAGTTGCCAAAACCATCAATGCTGAAACAATCATTGCTGTGGCGACTAGTGCCGTGCGCGAAGCCCCCAATGGTAAAGATTTTTTGCACAGAGTAGAAAAGGAATTGGGTTTAAGCGTTGACTTGATTTCTGGTCAAGAAGAAGCGCGACGAATCTACCTTGGCGTGCTTTCGGGCATGGAATTTCACAACCAACCCCATACCATTATTGATATTGGCGGTGGTTCCACAGAATTAATTTTGGGCGATAGTCACGAACCTCGCACTCTCACCAGTACCAAAGTTGGTGCAGTGCGACTCACTAGCGAGTTAATCACTACCGATCCCATCAGCAACGCAGAGTTTGTGTATTTGCAATCCTATACACGCGGTATGTTAGAACGTTCCGTGGATGAGGTATTAGCAAATTTTCAGTTTGGGGAATCTCCCCGTTTGGTGGGTACATCTGGCACGATTGAAACCCTGGCGATGATTCATGCACGAGAAAAGTCAGGTGTTATTCCTTCCACTCTCAATGGCTATCAGTTTAGTCTTAAAGACTTGCGAGAGTTGGTAAATCGCTTGCGGAAACTGAGTAATTCCGAAAAGTCTGCGATTCCGGGAATGCCAGATAAGCGGTCTGAAGTTATACTGGCTGGTGCAGTAATATTACAGGAAGCGATGACCCTTTTGGGCAGTGAATCGATCGCAATTTGTGAGCGTTCTCTGCGGGAAGGCGTAATCGTAGACTGGATGTTAGGCCACGGCTTAATTGAAGATAAGCTGCGTTACCAAAGTTCAGTTCGAGAACGGAATGTTTTAAAAATCGCTAATAAATACCACGTTAACTTAGAGTATAGCGATCGCGTCGCCAAATTTGCCAAGAGTTTATTTGATCAAACTCAAGGTACGTTACATCACTGGGGATCTGACGAGCGACAACTGCTATGGGCCGCTGCAATATTACACAATTGCGGTCATTATGTCAGTCATTCGTCTCACCACAAGCACTCTTACTATCTAATTCGCAATGGTGAATTACTTGGTTATACAGAAACTGAGATTGAAATCATAGCCAACTTAGCACGTTATCATCGCAAATCGCCGCCCAAGAAAAAACATGAGATTTACCAGAGTTTGCTGACTAAAGAGCAGTGCCAAATGGTTAGTCAATTGAGTGCAATTCTCCGATTAGCGGTGGCATTAGATAGACGACAAATTGGGGCGATATCTCAAGTACAATGTGAGTATTATCAACAACTTCGACAGGTAAACCTGCTGATTTTTCCATCTCAAGCTGATGATGACTGTGCTTTAGAACTTTGGAGTTTAGATTATAAAAAAGGAGTGTTTGAGGAAGAATTTGGAGTTAAATTAGTAGCAAGTTTAGAAAAACCTTTTAGAAAAATTTAAGGTTGCTCAATTCTTTGAGAAAGTAGGGTGCGTTAACGCAGTGTAACGCACCTGTTACAAAACAAGATTTTGCAGTTAAAGAAGAATTCAGCAGTCAGAATAAATATACTCTCGACAGGATGCTCCTCGTAGTTTGCTTCTTTGCAGGTTTTACTCAACGCTATCCGCTTTTTCGGTTAAAATCCTGAATGAACACTGACTCCTAACTCCTGAATTCTGTTTTGATAAAGATGATTTCAGAATTAAAATAAACCTTATTTCTAATTTTGGCATCCTACTTAAGGAGCAATTTATAAAGTGTCCTAAGAAGCATTTAAAAATTAAAATTAGTAATTAGAATATAGTTAACAATCTATTTAATAGGTTATGTTGCTATCGGATACCTAAGCCGGGAAAACTTAGGTATCCTTCTATAATATAAAATCTCAAGAAAGCAGTTGAGACTGCTTGTTTTTCTGCATTGAACCGCTTCACGCGCAGAGAAGCAAGTCCGTTGCTCATGTGGTCAAAGTTTGAGGAACTGGCTAGATACAGATATAAAAAAAGAAGTAAAAATGCTGAACTTTTTGCAAAAGTGCCTAATTTTAAGCATTTGCGTTTGTTAACTAATAAAGCTTTTTCAAACTATCCGTCTACTGAAAAACATATTCAACCTCCTGTAACTTGAGCTACACCTGAGTATTCTTCCCTGCTCATTGAGACGCTACACGATGTTGTCAAGCACCCGCCAGAAGCGATCGCAAAACTACATAATTCGGTAAAATTGGGTAAAGCAATTTTTGTGCTTGTTAAACAAAGGCATCAGCAAACCCATGCAACTGAAACTCAGTGCATCTCGACTTCCCTTCGCCCCTCTTTTGTTAATTGCGCCCTTTTTCCTATGGGGGACGGCAATGGTAGCCATGAAAGGAGTGATACCACACACCACACCGCTATTCATGGCGGGAGTGCGCCTGATACCAGCAGGGATGTTAATTTTGATTGCAGCAGCATTCATGGGTAAACCCCAGCCCAAGGGTTGGGCTGCATGGCTGTGGATTGCCTTATTTGCCCTCATAGATGGGACTTTATTTCAAGGCTTTTTGGCTGAGGGATTAGTCAGAACCAGTGCGGGGTTAGGGTCTGTGATGATTGACTCGCAACCCTTGGCAGTAGCATTAATGTCGTTGTGGCTATTCCAAGAACACATTGGTTTTTGGGGATGGCTGGGGTTAGGTTTGGGAGTCACAGGCATTAGTTTAATTGGCTTACCTGATGAGTGGATTTTACATATTCTCGACTCAGGCGCAAATATCACAATTGGCAACTGGCAAGACTTGTTTGCTAGCGGTGAATGGTTGATGCTATTGGCAGCCTTATCAATGGCTGTGGGAACAGTGTTGATTCGGTTTGTATGTCGGTATGCTGACCCAGTAACCGCTACGGGATGGCACATGATTTTAGGTGGATTGCCATTATGGGGAATTTCATCAGTTGTCGAATCTCAGCAGTGGGAAAATCTGGGAGGATCTGATTTAGTGGCTTTGAGTTATGCTACTGTCTTTGGCAGTGCGATCGCCTACGGGTTATTCTTCTACTTTGCCTCTAGTGGCAGTCTCACTAGTCTTAGTTCTCTTACCTTCCTTACGCCCGTCTTTGCCCTACTATTCGGCAATCTCTTTCTCTCAGAAGTCCTTAGTCCGGTGCAGTGGGTAGGTGTTTTCCTCACTTTAATTAGCATCTATCTCATTAACCAACGTGATGCTTTAGGAGCGCAAAACGACACACTTACTGTCGGCGAAATAGCTAATATACAGCAACCAGTTTTAGATTCATCTGTTAAAAAATTGAACCCTGTAAGCCTAGCAGTTAGAAAATCTGAACCAGAAATTTAACCCTAACTTGTTAAGTATAGGTGAGGGTGATTAGAGACAACACCCAATGCCCAATGACAGTTAACATTTTGTCATCTAGAAGGTATTGTGGTATCGAAGACTTCAAAAGCACGTTCAGGCTGAAACTTTCAATATGAGGCTATGCCGTTCCTCTATTCTGATATTTACCTGTTTTTCTTGCGTGGGTTTTTACCCAAATCGTGCAAGTACAGCCACTCCTAACCTAGCGCCTGAAATTTTAGAACTGGCACAAGCTAGTTCGACAGTTACCGCTAGTCCGGCTGTATTGAGATATGGTAGTCAAAAATCAGATGTGCAGAGATTACAAACCCAATTAAAACAGTTGGGATACTACAATGGCGTGGTAGATGGACAGTACAACGCTAGTACAGAAATCGCTGTAGCTAAATTCCAGAAAGCAAAGGGTTTAAAAGTAGATGGACTTGCTGGTCTAACAACTAGGAGGAGGCTGCTAGCAGCTTTAGTTGCCAAAAATCAGATTGTCACCTCTCCATCTCCAATAGTCACTTTTCCTAATCCAACTCCCAAACCGATTGCAAAACCCCAGCCACCGGAGAAAGGTTTCATCTGGTGGTTTATATTTGCCATTGGAGTTCTAGGAAGTATTGGCGCACTTATTTACCTGATGAGGTGGTTTCGTCAGATTAAACAAGTGCAAAAGTCCGAAATATTAGATACTAAAAGATTGAGTGAAGCTAACAAAAAAACGATGATACCACCCCCACCAGAGATTGTAACTAGTCCAGAAAAAGCTACGCCGCCGCTACCCACACAATTACTAGTACCAGAAAAAACTTCCCGGCTTGCTAAACTCAATATCGTTGACGAATTAATTCAAGACTTACGCAGTTCTGACCCAACGAAGCGACGCAAGGCTATTTGGGATTTGGGTCAGCAGGGAGATTCGCGGGCAATTCAGCCAATGGTTGACCTAATGATTGATGCTGATTCTCAAGAAAGCAGCTTAATTTTGGCAGCTTTGGCAGAAATTGGTATCCGCACACTCAAACCGATGAACCGGGGTTTAGCAATTTCAATGCAAGATGAAAGTCCCCAAGTACGGCAAAATGCGATCCGAGACTTGACGCGCATTTATGACATAATGGGTCAAATGAGTCAGATGTTGCGCCATGCATTAGAAGACCCAGATGCCGAAGTACAAGCAACAGCACGATATGCTTTAACTCAGATGAATCGAATGCGTGGCTTACCGGAACAACAAGGTTTACCAGAAGATTCACACAACGATGCACGAGAATAAGCCTAAAAATATTTCAACTGAATTTGGATATTAGTGTTTGGGCCTGCCACTAAAAATGCTGCTTCGCCAAATTTGGGCGCACCTGTGCGAATTTCTGGATTTCTGGAAAATCCAAAGCCTTCTTTTGGTATACCAAAAACATTACTGTTGAGAATGCGGTCATTATTTTGATCGTGGAAGACAGCAACGGCATAATTACCTGCTTTCAAGTTCTCAAAGGTAATGGATAAGGGAGTGTCAGTAATCTTGGTACACTGCTTTTGTAAGCCGCGATCGCGATCGCTAGGAAATCCTTCACTACTAGCAAATATACTGGTACAGACTTGTCCTTCTTTATTCTTTAAACCATCAATTTCTAGGGTAAGTTTACCGTTAAAATTTGCCTTGGCACTCAACGACCATGCCATATTTCCCACAATTGCCAATAGCAGCATACCAACTCTCAATTCTCTAACCATAAAATCTTCACAGAATAAAATAAGTTTTCAATCAGGCATTTCGTGAAATAGTATCGCTAAATTATTGAAGAAGGTAGAAAGCGGGAAAAGCACAAGGTATAAAACCCCTTACTTTTCCCCGCTTGGATACAGAATTTGACGGAATCAGTTTAATCTATAAGACTCATATTTGATTTTTGAAAAAACCCCGTGCAATTCGAAAAGCCTTTTTTCATGTTGCCTGTTGCCTATTAACTAGTATGTCTACGCTCCCGTGAGGGATACAAAAATCAAAGCTGGTTCCTAGACTAATGCTGTGTTGGTAGCTCGTATTAGGAATATAGCTGTTCTTGCTTGGGTGCAGTACAGTTTTTACCTCTCTCCAAACTAGGAGAGAGGCTTTGAATCTTACTCCCCTTCCCTTCAAGGGAAGGGGCTGGGGGTTAGGTCTGTATTCCATGCAATTGGGAACCGCTATATTCCAGAGGTTAAACCAAAGAAATAAATATTTCTCCTAAAGTCTCCCAACTGAACTTTCTTCTCCAGAAAATCCAGTTGCATCTCCTTCTTTGAGAAATCCACTATAGGCTTCCATACCGTGTTCACCGATATCCAAACCTTCTAATTCCTCTTCTTTGGATACTCTGATACCTAAAGTAGCTTTCAGTGCCAACCAAAAAATACTACTGAGTAAAACAGTGAAACCACCTACTGAGACAACGCCCAGCAACTGAACACCGAACTGTCCAAAGCCACCACCTGCAAATAAACCTTTTGCTGGGCCAAGTGTATCGCCATACCAGGAATAAACACCAGGACCAACAGACCATAGACCTACTGCGAGAGTTCCCCAGATACCACAAACTAGGTGAACGGAGGTAGCTCCCACTGGGTCATCAATGCCAAGTTTATCAAAGAATGTTACAGAGAAAACTACCAGTACCCCAGCAATCAAGCCAATGAGTAAAGAAGCAGGAATACTTACGTAAGCACAAGATGCTGTAATACCAACCAAGCCAGCCAAAATACCATTGATAATCATTGACAGGTCTGGTTTACCTAAGTAGAACCAAGCTGTAATGGTAGCAGCAATTCCACCAGCAGCACCAGCCATGTTAGTGGTGACAGCAATGTGACTGATTGCACTAGGATCGGCAGCCATCACGGAACCGGGGTTGAAACCAAACCAACCCAACCATAGAATCAGACAGCCCAAAGTGGCAATACTCATGTTGTGACCAGGCATAGCCACAACTTGCCTATCTTGATATCTACCAAGGCGGGGCCCAAGAAATGCTGCTCCCATCAAAGCTGCCCAACCACCTACGGAGTGAACCACTGTAGAACCGGCAAAATCCCAAAAGCCTCTGTCTGCTAGCCAACCAGTTCCCCAAATCCAGTGTCCGGTAATGGGGTAGAGAATACCTACAAGTAAGAGGCTAAAAATTAGGAAGTCAACAAACTTAATCCGTTCCGCTACTGCACCAGAAACGATTGTTGCTGCTGTCCCAGCAAACACTAGCTGGAATAAAAACTTGGCACTTAGGGGTACACCAGTCCAACTAATGGCACTGAAAACGCCTTTATAGGCTTCTCCTGTGGCGGGACTGTTATCTGTTCCTCCTAAGAAAAACCCATTCAATCCAATGAAGTCATTGCCATCACCGAACATTAAGCCAAAACCGATTACCCAAAAAGCAAGGCTGGACAAAGCAAATACAATCAAGTTTTTGGAAAGAACGTTGACAGCGTTTTTCTGACGACAGAAGCCGGTTTCTAACATACAAAAACCAGCATTCATGAAGAACACTAAAAAAGCTGCGATCGCAACCCACAGGGTATCAAGAGCAACTTTAAGTTCTGCTGTTGTTGGCCCTGCGGCTGGAGCTTGGGCAACTGCGGCATAACCCCAACCCAACACAATCAGACAAGCTATAGGTAAGCAGGCTTGCCAACTGGGAGAGAGCCGCTTAATGGCTTGATTAAATAGCTTGACTTTTGAGTTAGACTGTGAATTTACAGCATAATTTCTTGCAGACAAACGCCTATTTTTTGTTTTCGATTTTTGTTTGTACATAAACTTGAGCATTATCCTCTAAACCATCCTTAAAAACAGGAAAAAACTAACGGAAGAAGTAAAAGCCACTGGTTTTTTATATTTTCTCCTTAGACCATTTGTTTCCCAACCAGAAAATTAAATAACCTTAGTAGGAGTTTAGAAAACTATTGGCACATCTGTAAATCTTTTTTGGAAGTCTTCTTAAGAAATTATTATGTCCTTTCTCGAAAAGTCAAGTTTCCTTTACTTCAACTTTAAATATTGCCAAAAAAGTATTTGGCATGGCTATAGAAATCCCCTAAAATTATCAACATAATATCAATAAAAATAGGGTAGATAGTCGTAAATAATCTATGACAATTTACTTTAGCTACCGTACAATGATTATTTTTTTGAAAGCGTTATTCTTGGCTCTATTCGCTCTCGAAAGCTCCTATTTCCGAAGTCTTAGTATGATTTTTTTATTCGATCGTATAAACATCAGTCCATACTGATGTGGCGTGTTTATAAGCATCGATCCCAATGCGATCGGCTTCGGGATGGACAAAAAACTCTGATTAAAAAATATATAAGCATTCTTCCACAGAAATTATGAGACTACTTATTGTTTGACCTTGAGTAAATTTATGCCTAAATAGATAAATCTGAATGATTGTCTATTGACTGTAACCAAAAAACTGTATCACAAAATACATTTTCTGATTAAGTTGTGCAAAATAGCTTCTGATGCAACAAATAAAGCAACTATATCCTTTATAGTTAAGTATTTTCCGATGTTAGATCGGAAAATACTTAACTTAATTAATTTTTTATACAATACGTTAATTATCCGTTACTTCCTTGGAAGCTACGTTGAGGATTCAGTAATTCTCCTTTAAAGCGACTACTGGTTGTAATTGATAATTGATCTCTGCAATAAAAAATGTATTAAAAATAACGCATATTTCTGAGATAGCGGATTAGTCGAGCTATTTACAGGAGAAGTAAATCGGGTTACAAGTATAAACTTATAGGCGATCGCTACAGATAGCCCTTTTCAAGTAATGGAAGTACACTACTCCCTATTTCACGTGAGTTAAACAAAATTGTAGTGGTAAACAAGATTAACAAATCTAATTTCCTTCAACAAACTGGGTTTAGAGTACCTGTAATATGGGAAACTTGGCAATATTCCCTATAAATCAGATTCAAGATGAACAACACAATTTCGGACATTGCAGTTAAGACGAGCAACGGCAACGATAAGCAATTAAACGAGTATACCGGGAAGGTACTCTTAATTGTGAATGTGGCTTCCTACTGCGGTTATACTTCTCAATACGAGGGGTTAGAAAAGTTGAACCAGAAGTATGGCGAAGCAGGATTAAAGATTTTGGGGTTTCCCTGTAACGATTTTGGAGCGCAGGAACCAGGAAGCAATGAAGAAATTGTGCAATTCTGCACAAGTAAATATGGTGTTACCTTTGAACTATTCGATAAAGTCCATGCAAAAGGCTCACAGCAGCATCCACTTTATGAGCGACTTACCAAAGCCATTGAGCCAACAGGAACTATTGCTTGGAACTTTGAAAAATTTTTAGTTAATAAACAAGGTGAAGTGATAGCTAGATTTAATAGTAGTGTGCAACCCAATTCACCAGAAATAATTGCCATAATTGAAAAAGAACTAGCAAAATAGTCTTTAGTCACTAAGTTAAAATTTTTGTACTATTGACTGTTAGCTCTGGACGGTTAAATTTATTTACGCCCAGTTCCTTAATTTGAGAATAGTGTCTCAACTAGTAGTTTAATTTATTTGTGTTTAATTTGTCATGAATGTTGCAATTATTGGTTGTGGTTATGTTGGTTATCAAGTTGCTGAATATTGGCAGCAAACAATGAATTTTTTTGTTACTGCAACCACAACTTCCTCTGAGCGTGTCTCTAAACTACAATCAGTATCCCAAAGAGTTGTCGTTACATGCGGAAATGACCTAGATAGTCTAAAATCAGTTTTGCACAATCAAGATGTTGTACTTTTGAGTGTTGGTGCAAAAGGTGCAGATTTTTATGAAGAAACTTATCTAAAAACTGCCCAAAACTTAGTTTCATGCTTGCAGCAGATTCAGAGTGTGAAACAATTAATATATACAGGTAGTTATGCAGTATATGGTGACAGAAACGGTGTATGGGTAGATGAAGAAACACCACTTGCACCCGCTAATTTAAATGCCCAAATTCTCCGCAAAACAGAAGATATATTATTATCGGCATCTAGCGAAAATCTCCGCGTTTGTATCTTCCGCTTAGGAGGAATATATGGCCCCGGTAGAGAACTTTTGAAAATATTTAGTAGATATTCTGGTACAAACCGTCCTGGCGGCGAGGATATCACAAATTGGATTCATCTGGATGATATTGTTGCTGCAATAGAATTTGCCCGTCACCGTCGTTTGCAAGGGATTTATAATCTAGTAGATGATGCACATCTTACCAGCCGAGACTTGCTAGATAGTCTATTTGAAAAACATAATTTACCCAAAGTTATATGGGATACTTCTATTAAGAGTACTCGCCCATATAATGCTTGGGTATCGAATGAAAAGCTGAAAGAGGCTGGATACCAGTTAATTCATCCACAGATGATTCTTTAGCAAGTATTATAACTAGGAATTATGCAACCATCTGCTGTGACTAATACAACTAATTTGACAGCATCTCCTACCCAATTTTACACTTGGCAGAATTATCGTTGCGCCTACGAAATTCATCAACCAACTAACACAACATCTGAGGGTATTCCCTTACTGTTGATTCATCCTATTGGTGTCGGATTGTCGCGGCAATTTTGGCAGCGATTTTGTCATGGATGGTATAATTCAGGTCAGCGTAATTCCATTTACAACCCTGATTTACTAGGATGTGGCCAAAGTGATATGCCTCATCTGGCTTATACTCCTAGTAATTGGGCAGAACAGTTGCAGTACTTTTTACAAACAGTAGTACGGCAACCTGTCATTGTAGTTGTACAAGGGGCATTGTTACCAGTTGCACTCGCATTACTCCAAAAAGAATCAAACTTAATTTCCAGACTTGTACTTGCTGGGCCTCCAACGTGGGCTTTGATGACAAATAAACCACCAGAATGGCAGCAAAAATTTATTTGGAATGTGTTAGATTCCCCTTTTGGAATTCCTTTTTATCGCTATGCACGCACTCCTAAGTTTTTACGTTCTTTCTCAACTCGCCAACTATTTGCTTCTGAGAGTGCTGTTGATGCAGAGTGGTTGAATACATTAGTTGCAGGTGCAGAAAATCCTGCTAGTCGCCATGCAGTGTTTTCTTTTTTAGCAGGGTTTTGGCGACAGGATTATACTAATTTTATTGCCTCGATTCAGCAACCAACATTAGCGGTTGTCGGGGAAACTGCATCGAGTATTAGCCAAAATAATAGAAAAGAAACGCCAGACGAGCGCTTGGCTAACTACCTCGCCTGTTTTCCTCAAGCTAGAGGTATAAAAATAAATGGGCGTAATGTTTTGCCTTATGAATCCACTGCTGAATTTGTAGCAGCGATCGCACCATTCATCAACGAAGTCTCTTAGCTGATTGATAGTTACATTATACTAGTCCTCCCATGCTAGGTTATGACTGGAATTGATTACTTGAGGAAGCAAGACATGGTAACGAATCGCCGAGGACAAAGAGTTCCTAGTGTCACTTTTCATACTCGCAAGGACAACCAGTGGGTGGATGTGACAACCGATGAATTGTTTGCTAATAAAACAGTGGTTGTCTTCTCTTTACCAGGTGCTTATACTCCAACTTGTTCATCCACTCATCTTCCTGGTTACAACGAGTTGGCTGGGATTTTAAAAGAAAATGGTGTCGATGACATTATCTGTATTTCTGTTAATGATGCCTTTGTCATGAACGAATGGTCAAAGGATCAAGAAGCAGAAAATGTTACACTAATTCCTGATGGCAATGGTGAATTTACTGAAGGCATGGGAATGCTGGTAGATAAATCAGACTTGGGTTTTGGTAAGCGATCGTGGCGCTATTCTATGCTGGTAAGAGATGGTGTCATTAACCAAATGTTTATTGAGCCAGACGAGCCAGGAGATCCCTTTAAGGTATCCGATGCTGAAACAATGCTTAGATACATCAACCCCCAAGCAGTGAAGCCCGAAGTAGTTTCTCTGTTTGCGAAAGTGGGTTGTCCCTTCTGTGCCCGTGCTAAAGCAATGCTCAAGGAACATGGCATTAACTACGAAGAAATTACTTTGGGTAAGGATGTCACCACACGCTCGTTACGAGCTGTTACAGGGGCGACAACAGTTCCCCAAGTCTTTATCGATGGTAAATTAATTGGTGGTTCTGAGGCATTAGAAGCCTACTTCGCTGCTAAATAGTTTTCACTAGGGGCGTACAGATGTGCGTCCCTACAACGGATTCAAAGATTGCTCTTCTGTTTTGAGGTTTAGTAACGGCGATCGCGTTCCAAGTCATAAATCACTTTCTCCAAATACCATTTATCCGATTGACCTTGATGCCTCTGGCGCTGCTGTTTGAGTAGTCGTTCGGCTGTTGTCGCATCACCGTTAAGTAAAACAAGTAAACGTTTTTGCAGTTTTCTGTTTTTCGGGTCACTGAAGTATGGCTTAGAAACCTTGTTCCGTGGTTGAGATGACCACAGTTTGATTAAGGAAAGTGATAAGCCGACGATCAGAAGCACTGCAATCAATCCCATACTTATTAAAATTAAGTATTAGCCATCTTATATTCTGTAAAATATTTATCTAACTATCATCAGTGATTTTTGGGATATTTTCGTGAAAATCATTAATTAACAAATCTTCAGATGAATAGATGTATTTTTGTCCAGTTAATTACTACTTCTCATATAGAATTGACTCGAATTGAATTTCCATTTATTCACAACTAATATGCTTGCCAGAATCCGCCGAATTTTGAGTCAATTTTTTAATAAATCAAGAACAATCAACAACGAACCACTGAATAAAGTGAGTTTGATTGTGATTATTTTAATTGATATTTTTATCTTGATGAATGTTTTTACGGGACTAGATGATATTAGCAGATGGCATATCAGCCCGACCGAGGCTTATCCATGTTATTCAGAGTGGCAAAATTACCGGGCAAAAACCACTAAAGATAAAGACTATGAAATTGTGAGACTTTCATTGCCAGATTACCAGAATAATCAACTCAGTTTTCAGAAAAACTATCAACAGGCTGAAGCAGGACATCTGGGTAAGGTTTCTCAAACGTGTTTGCAATATGCCAGCTACAAGGATAAACTTAACAATCCTGAAAAGCAGCAAATCATCAGAACTATTGATCAGAAACAAGCGAAAATCAGTTCCCTTGCACAAGCCAATAGCACTATTGAAGCCCAATATGACTCAACGCTCTTAGAAAAAATTGCAGGTCAGAATCGTCAACAATCAATTAATCAAGTAAGTGCTGAAAAAGCTAAACAGACATTAGAACAAAATAATCGCCAAATTTCTCTTCTTAAACAAGAAATTTCTACTCTTAAAAATGAATTGCTTGCCAAACCAGAAAGCATTAGTTTTATCGCCTTTCTTAAAGATGACAATCAATTTCGTGAAGTTGACAAAGGTTATCAGCAGGCATCATTTTGGTATCCAAGTATCCAGCTTGCTTTTCAGTCGCTCTTTCTACTACCTCTAATTATCATTGCCTTATCAGTTTACAAATTTGCTCAAAGAAGAGGATATGGACTTGTATCGCTAATTAGCTGGCATTTGCTAGTTATATTTTTTATTCCACTAATTGTCAAAATATTTGAATTTCTGCAAATAGGTGCAATATTTCAATTTTTATTTAATATCATTAGCACCTTTTTTGGTGGGTTGCTTTTCTTGATAAATTATGCTTATATTTTGCTGATTCCAATTATTGGTTTTGGAATTATTCAGTTTTTCCAAAAAGTTGTCTTTAATACTAAAGTTCAGGCAGCTAGTAGAGTCCAAAAATCACGCTGTGTCAATTGCGCTAAGAAAATTCGACAGATTGATACTTACTGTCCGCACTGTGGCTATTATCAGTACATTGAATGCCAAAACTGTCATAATCTTACTTATAAACATTTGTCGTACTGTAAGCATTGTGGAACTTCTCAAAATTCCACCAGTAATTTGTAATCAGTGAGTAGTTAATCGGTATTTTTAACTTAGATTATGGAAAAAGCCAATAAGGAGAGTCAGTCACCGCTTTCTTTTCTCAAAAATCTGTTGATTGCTCGTTGGCGATCGCTCTTACTCCTCTTGATCGGAGTTTATTTACCTTTGCAGGTCTTTGAAATTCTGACAGTGAAGATATGGGAGAATCAAGCAGGTTTCCCGTGGGATGTGCCTATTCTGTTAGCAGTTCATTCTACAGCAAACCCACAGCTTGATGTTTTAGCAGTGACGCTGGCTATCATTGGGTTGCCTTGGATGGCGATACCGATTTTGGGTGCGATCGCACTTATATTACTAATACAAAAACGCTGGCGATCGCTAGCTTATTTGCTCACCGTCTCACTGGGAAGTGTGATTATCAACCGCACAGCCAAGGAATTAATGCATCGAGTGCGTCCACAATTGTGGCAGTCCATTGCGCCTGAGTCTAGTTTTGCATTTCCCAGTGGTCATGCTATGACGAGTATAACTCTGGTAGCAATTTTACTATCCTTAGCTTGGGCTAGCTCTTGGCGCTGGTTGGTTCTTATCTCCGGCAGCTTATACATAATAGCTATTGCCTGGTGTCGTCTCTATCTGGGGGTACATTTTCCCAGTGACATTCTCGCAGGTTGGATGGTTACATTAGGTTGGGCAATTGGTGTCAGTATAATTATCAAACCGTATACAAATAAAATCAAATCCGTAGATAGCGAACTCCCCAAGAATGAAACTACCTTACTCCCTGAAGAAGAAAAGTTGATAAATGAGGAGTGATATTATGTCTGCTTAAAGACATTTATATCCTCTTAAATATCCATTAAAAAGGGAGAACGTGATTCCGCTTTCTCCCTTTTTATTTTAAGAGCTAGAGTAGATTAATTAGTGCCTAAATTACAACTAAACCATTTTCAGACAAGCTTGTAACTAAAAAGTTTTTAAAATCCACCCATAAATAAATTTTCCGCACCTATTACGATCCTTGCAAAAGCTCATTGATATAACTTATACTCTGTTTAATTTGTTCTGTTAAAGAAGTTCTCAATAAGTCAATAGTTGCGCCTGAAAAATTAAGCAACCCCAAAGCATATAATAGGCTTGAAATACCGATAAAAAGAGCCAAGAGTCTACCAAAACAACCGGGATTAATTTCAATAAAACCTAATTTAGACTGCCCAATTACAGCAATCGTTACAAAAACAATTCCAGCTATTAAAAATGTGCTATTTGGAGTTATATCTGTCATATTACTATTAAGACGCTTCAGTATTTTTATTGTAGCTATTATTAGTCTAAATTTATGTCCTTACTATAACAATCCTAAATGATTTGTAAGAGAATTCATCGTCTGATAACGTCATCTCCCAAAGTATCGGGGAGATAGCAAGGGTTTTACAATTATCTCAAATTCTCACGCATGATTTGGGACTGCTATATGTGCAACAATTAAAATTAATTTACATCTGAGTTAAACGGAAATTTTATTTTTTACTATTTTGCTGAAACTATTTATCTGTAAAACTTTCAGCATCAGAAAGCCAAATTTTTCTCACTCCTATACTAGACTTGGGTTTAGTTTACATACTATAATACACTAAGTCGATAGGAATAGTGGGTTTTTATGGAAAGCATCCAAAACGTCAGTCAAGAGTTAAATGTAACAGGAGACAAAGCCCTAGAGGATTTGCAACAATCGACTCCAGAAGAGTTCAAAAAAGACATTTTCAAAAAACTCAGAGGTGGATTTTTTCTGGTACTAGGATATTTATTGTCACCACTATGTTGGTGGAATGACCTACTATTCAATCTGCCGATAGCTTATGGTTTTGGGTATATATGTAGTTTACTTTCCCCAAAATTACTTCTACCTTGTTCAATTATAGGATATTGGCTCTCTAATATTGTGGGAATACTCTTGATGCAATTTGGTTCTAAGGACATTTTTCAAAAAGAACCTCAAGAGCATAACCTCAAAAAAGAATTATTCACGGGTCTAATTTCTTCAACAGCTTATACCCTCTTGATTGTACTATTGATCCAGTTGAAGATTCTCGATTCTCCCATTTTATTTGCCAACGGTTAATTTAGCTAATCAAATTCCTACAGAACAAAGATATCCCTGATTTCTTCAATAAGTCGGGGATATAAGCCTCTCAGTGGAGAGCAACTCATTGAAAAAGAATATCAATTTTAATCAAATTTTAAAAATTCACTTAAATTCAATAGCTTTGGAGCCTCCTTGCTTACAATTAATGGCAGCTTACCATTCCATTTTTCTATTGCTTGCCTTTGTAGGATTTCTGGAGTTAAACCATCACGTAATAATCTATGTGCTTCAGCCTCTCCTTTGGCTAAATTAACTTTTGCTTCAGCCTCTTTTGTTGCTCTGAGTGCGATAAACTCTGCTCGTTTTGCTTCTTGTTCCGCAATCTGCTTCGCTTCTACCGCCTCACCAAATCGTTCTGAAAAATGGACATGAACTAGAGAAATATCATCAACTGCAACGTGATAGTTACCTAGCCGTGTAGACAACGCATCATCTACTGCACCTTTTACTTCTCCTCGCTTAGTAATAATTTCTTCAGCAGTATACTTTGCTATTACTGCTTTTAATACTTCTTCAACGGCTGGGTTAATAATTCGCATGACTACAGCTTGTTCATCTCCAATTTCTTGAAAAATGATATTTGCTTCTTGGGGGATAATATGCCAATTTAGAGCTACGTCGGCGAAAACATTTTGTAAATCTTTGGAAGAAGCTTCAGCCGAAATTTCCTGTTTTTGGACTCGAATACTCAACTTTTTCACAGTATTGACTACAGGAATAATTAAGTGAAGTCCTTCTCCTAATATCTGGTTTTGCACTTCGCCAAATTTCATTAATACACCCCGTTCTCCTGCATTTACGATCACACAAGGTGTGAGAAAGAGAGTTATCAGGAACAAAAGAGCAGTCAATTTACCTGCACTGTTAAAAGTTTTATTTTTTATCATCTGTGTGAAACATGTATGCGTCTGGCACAGAGACACATATTTAGGAGTTGTAAGCTTCTTGCCGTTATGCTCTTATAACTTTGGCTCTAAGTCAATTTTCATATCACTCTAGACATGTGAAAAATAAGTAGTAAATTCCTCAATGATAGGTTAGTTTTCAACATACAAGTATATAGGTAAGCAGCCAATGTGTACTTTACTACCCAAACTTGGAGATAGTGAAGGCTAATGTAGCTTTATTTTTACCTAAATCACTGTAATGATATCGAAAAACCGTAGTATTTGAAAAGGTAAGTTTGCCTCACAATCTTAAAAATTAGGAAACTTGCCCAAGGATGGAGAATATAATCATTGAGGAAATTTGACAGGAAGCAACGCAAACAGCAATGACAATTTTTGAAGGCTATAGGCGACAGCATCTTTACCAGAACTAGATGGAGACGCGATGCTTGCAACCGAGTATTACATTTAGCTAATATTTTTGTTTGCCAAACTCATCAATTGCTTATCCAAGTCTATTAGGTAATCTCTACCGTAAGTTCCATTCTCTAAGCCTGTGACAAGATGATTGGGAATGTCTTGTGTAATTTCTTCGCTACAAGAACCGGCAGCTAAAGCGATCGCAGCTACTGTATCCACATCCCCTGTAAAAGCGATACAATCTTGTAAAAGTTCGCTCATGCTGTCATTTCGCATCACGGCAGTAATCGCGGCTCTGACACTCATCCAACCTTTAGACTTCACTTTACCTTCCCAAGGTTTAGCCCATTCCCCAGATACATAACCTTGGAGAAACTCTCCTAATTTGCGTTTTGCTCCCAGTCGGTAGATAAAATAATGTGACATCAAAGCAGCGGCAACAGCAGCATTGATTCCATCGGTTGTATTGTGGGTAATTGCCGCTTGAATTGTTGCCGCCTCAATGACTTTTTCTGGTGTTGGATAGATGCCAATGGGTGCTGAACGCATTGCACCCCCGCTTTTATCACTATCAGGGTTAATTTTGGTTAAAAATTCTTCCCCATTCTGAATTTCTAGCAGAAAATGGTAGAAGTTTCGAGAATAACCTTCTCTATCATCGCGTTTAAAAGCTCTAACAAAACTATCGGCTAAAACTTCTGGTGTCCACGGTGCTTGAGCAACAATCACTTCCGCAATGGCAATGCTCATCTGGGTGTCATCGGTGTAGCTGCCAGGGATGAGTCGAAAACGGGGATGTTCGACGTATCGACTCAAATCGTTGTTAACGATCATCTCATCAGCATATTCAAAGCCTGCACCGTAGGCATCTGCAATTGCTAACTCTAGCAGCATAAGGGTATTAAATTAAAAACGGACGCGCCAGAAAAAAGCTAGCAATTGATTTAGCATCTACCGCCTCTCCTTCCAGAATAGCTTTCTCTAATTCTTCGGGAGTCAAAAACACAGTTTCGATATCCTCGTCTCCATCTTGTGCTGGTGGTGTCTCTAGCTTTTCCAAATCTCGCGCCAGAAAAGCATAGATAATCTCATCAGAATAACCAGGCGCTAGGAAAAATTCGCCTAATTTGTCCCATTTTTGGGCACTATAGCCTGTTTCTTCTTCGATTTCGCGCTGTATTGTCTCTAAAGGTTCTTCATTTGCTTCCACAGTTCCTGCCGGAAATTCTAATATCCGTCCCTGAATCGCAAAACGATACTGGCGCACCAGCACAAGTTTGCCCTCTGGTGTCACAGGCACTGCTAAAGCACCACCAGAGTGACGAATACATTCCCATTCTCCCTCCGCTTTATTAGGCAAACGCAAGCGATTGACTTCAAAATCAAACTTGCGTCCTTTATAAAACAAGCGTTGTTTTAGCAGTTGTGGTAATTCTCTACCTAATGGCATAGTAAAATCTGATTATCTGTTAAGTACAGAGGTGATATCAGCCTTTTCTGTGTTTTAAAGATGGTAATTTTAATTGCCCATCGATAAATGTACATCAGAACAGTCTACCTCTTTCAGCAGTTCTTTAATAACACACCCGGATACTGGTTCTATCCAATCGGGGGCAATTTCTGCCAGTGGTACTAACACAAAGGCCCGATCCCGCATTCGTGGATGAGGAATCTGGAGATTTGGTGTATCTACAATAAAGTCATCAAATAATAACAAATCTAAATCTAGAGTTCGTGGCCCCCAGCGTTCTTGACGCACACGCCCAAATTGTTGTTCAATTCCTAACAAAATTTCTAATAACTGCTGGGGTAGCATCTCTACCTGCAATGTCACACAGCCATTTAGATAATCTGGCTGTGGTGGCCCCACAGCTTTAGTTTTGTACCACCTGGATTTAGCTTCTAAGAGAATACCTGAGGTTTGGGCTAAACTTTTGATAGCTGCTTCTAAAATTGTTTGGGAATCGCCGATATTACTACCAAGGGCAACGGCGCTTCGTCTGGGCTTTATTGCTGCGTAACCAGCCGCAGCCATCGCAATCTCATTAATTAAGCCTTTTTCGGGCTGTCTGTATGGATACTTCGCTTTACTTGTTCCAAAAAATGCCAACAGTTTGCGTATTCCAATAGCTATCAAAAATGACCAGAAGTTTACAAAACTAAATTAACCAAATCTAAAAAACATTATTTTATGGTGAATTTAGTTAATTATTTATAGGATATTATACTAACACAATGGTGGTGTGCTAACCCCAAAGCTGATTGATGGTGGTTATTATAGTTACTACTTTGAGCGAGGAACTGACGTGGGGAAGCTTACCTCCTGGTTCAAGCGAAGACCAACTAACTTGAGTGACTCTGGACAAGGAGGAACAAATGAGAGCTTACCACGAGCATATATGGCACAGGCGAGGCAGTTACTGAGCAAATGAAAATTTTACCATCTAGGATGAAGACCAATCAGGCAACTGGCGGTAAACCACTCTATCGTCGCTTATGGTTTTGGGCAGGCTTGGGTGTAGGTGGTGGGATAGTTGCCTTGATCTATGGCATCAGTCTAATAGACCGCACTTTGCCAGATCAGGCCGAGTTAAATGCCGTGCTGAGAGAGCAAACGCTGACGATCAAAGCTGCTGATGGAACTATATTACAACAACAAGGTGAAGCAACTAGAGAACAGTTAAAACTGGAACAAATACCAGATAATTTAAAAAAAGCTTTCATCGCCTCAGAAGATAGAAGATTTAGGCAACACAACGGATTTGATCCACAAGGGATTGTCAGAGCGGGTTTGAATAATTTGCGATCGCAAGGTGTGGTAGAAGGTGGTAGCACCATCACCCAACAGTTAACGCGGATTCTCTTTTTGAAACAAGAACAGACAATCTGGCGCAAACTCAAGGAAGTCCGCCTAGCACAAAAAATGGAGCATGAATTAACCAAAGATCAGATTCTAGAGCGTTACCTGAATCTGGTTTATTTGGGAGGTGGAGCTTATGGTGTGGCAGATGCCGCCTGGGTATACTTTAGTAAATCCCCAGACCAGCTTACCCTTGCAGAAATGGCAACAATCGCAGGATTAGCCCCGGCTCCTAGCTTATATGCCCCAGACAAGAATCCCGAAGCGGCAATCCGGCGAAGAAATCTGGTATTGCAACGGATGCAAGAGGATGGAGTGATTACACCAGAGCAAAGGCAAGCAGCACTCCAAGAGTCATTAACTCTCAAAAGCAGTTTACCCAAGCGAGTACAAGTAGAATCACCATACTTTACCAGCTACATCCAAAAAGAATTGCCGAAGTATGTTCCTGCTAAAGTGCTGGCAAGTGAGGGATTAGTAGTGGAAACCACGCTGAACCCGGCTTGGCAGAAAGTGGCAGAAGAGGCGGTTGCCAAAACACTGCGAAATCAAGGGCGCTGGGAGAACTTTAAACAAGCAGCAATGGTTGCCATTGACCCCCGAAGCGGTGAAATTAAGGCAATGGTTGGGGGAAAAGACTTTGGTAAAAACCAGTTTAATCGAGTTACCCAGGCACAACGGCAGCCAGGATCGACATTTAAAGGGTTTGTATATGCCACTGCGATCGCTAGCGGTAAAAGTCCCTACGATAGTTACGAGGATGCACCCTTTGTAGTAGACGGCTACGAACCGAAAAACTATAGTGAAAGATTTCGGGGTTCAATGAATATCCGAGATGCTCTCACCCGCTCTATTAATATTATTGCGGTGAAGGTGTTGATTGATGTCGGATTTACGCCGACGATTAAACTTGCCCATGATATGGGCATAAAATCTGAACTCAAGCCCACCTATTCCTTGGCTCTCGGCTCAAATGAAGTAAATCTACTGGAGTTGACCAGCGCTTATGGCAGTTTTGCAACTCAGGGATTGCACACAGAACCTCATGGTATTACCCGCATCCTCAATCGCCAAGGTAAGGTAATCTGGTCAGCTAATTTCAAATCTAAACGCGCCCTTGACGCTGACAGTGCCGCCATCATGACTTGGATGCTACGTAACGTCGTAGAAGAGGGAACTGGTGCTGCTGCCCAATTAGGTGAAAGACCAGTAGCCGGCAAGACAGGTACTTCCGATGAAGCCCGCGATTTGTGGTTTATTGGCTACATTCCCCAAATGGTGACAGGAGTATGGCTAGGTAATGATGATAACCGCCCCACTTATGGCAGCAGTGGCAGCGCCGCTTACACCTGGCACGAATTTATGGAAAAAGCGGCAGAGGGAATGCCTGTCGAAAAGTTTCCCAAACGGCCAAAGTTAGAAGGTCGCAAAGGTACAATCAAAGCCCAGTCTATCAAGCCCAAACAAGTGCTGAATCGTTCTATTTCATCTAATGATGACTCAGAAGGGGAAAATGCTAGAAATTCTGATGATAGCGGTTCATCTAGGAGACGTAGGAGGAGGAGCTATTCTCAAGAAGAACAGCAATCAAGCGATTCTACCCCAAGACGGAGAAGGCGCGATCGCAGCGAAGAATCAAATTCTAGTAACTCTTCTTCAGAATCATCTACTCCCCGGCGGCGCTCTAGAAGAGTAGAATCTGATTCTCCCCCGCCTCCCAGAACTCGCCGTTCTTCCTCTCCTGACAATAATTCCGGTTCTTCATCGCCACAACCATCTTGGCGCGAAAGACTTAGACCTTCTAATTAATGAAGAGTGGGAATTGGGAATTCGGAATTGGGCATTGGGCATTGGGCAAAACAGTTCCGTTAGCGGATAGCTAAGGTTTAGCCCGTGAAGAGTTAGGAGTTACGAATTCTCCCCCTTGCCCCCTGCTCCCCTGCCTCCCCTGCCCCTCTGCCTTTTTTATGCAATATGAAGTTGCTCAAACTAAACTAGGGGAGGATGTTAAGTGATACGCTCATTCTATAGTGTGTCAAGTAGTGTTACTTAACATTGGAGAATATACTCATGCATATATTGATGCAGGCAGCCGATTCAGTTGCAACAGGTGGTGGTCATTTTCCCTTTGCTTTCACCTTGGTCTATGTCGTTGGTTTTATTGCTGCTGTAAGCATTGGTTCAATAGCTTGGTACAACTCGAAACGCCCCGCAGGTTGGGAAAGCAAAGAGCGTCCTGATTTTGTGCCTAAAGTTGATAAAGAAGAAACTCCGGGTGTGGGGAAACCGAAGTCATAATTTAGTCATTAGTCATTAGTCATTAGTCATTAGACTATGAACTTTTGACTATGATTAGGTTTGTACGTCAACCCAACGACGGTAAAGCTTTTGAATTTGTTTGAGAAGTTTAGTCTGAATCGGTTGAGTTGAATCATTTGGCTTCGCTATATCTTGCAATTGGGTCAAGAGTCTAGCTTCTTCGACGGCGACTTCGCCATCGCTATAAATTAAGCCACTGATGGCTTCAATCAGATTTTCACAATCTTCAAGGCTGGGGCGATCGCCTAAATACTCCCGCACCCAGTCATAACATTCTTTGGGCTGTACAGGAACTAATTCGTATAGCCAAGGCTTAATTTCTGGATCGTTAGCCAAACCTTTTGCTTGAGCTATTTCGCGGAGATATTGCCGTTCTTCTGGCTGGATTCTGCCATCAATCCAGGCTGCTCCAATCAGGATTTTAACTAAGTTTTTGACATTGGAAGGGGTAACCATTGCTGCCTCCTCTGGTAGATTCAGGCCACCATCAAATCGTACAATCCCAAACAGTATTCACTCGGAATTATTGGTTTTTCTTAAGCGAACCATAAAAAAGCCATCCATGTCCTGTCGGTGGGGCCAGACTTTAAACCAACCTTGAGGGGTGCTATATGCAGAAGCAGCCAACTCAATGCCCTTTGGAGGCTCAATTTGCCAATGAGGAGACTCAGCTAAAAATGCCGAAATCACTTCTTCGTTTTCTGCTGGATGCAATGTACAGGTGGCATAAACTAGTACACCACCAGCTTTGACAAAAGTTGATGTATGTGTTAACAATTCTTTTTGCAGCACCGAAAGTTCCAGGACAGATTCTGGTGTCTGTCGCCAACGAGCATCAGCATGACGGTGCATGGTTCCTAACCCGGAACATGGAGCATCTAATAATACGCGGTCTGCTGTGTTTTGAAATTGGTTGGAATGGCGGCTGTCGCCAGTATAAATTTGGATAGATTGTAAATTTAGGCGTTGAGAATTTTCTTGAAGTTTGCGAAGACGAGAAGCAGTGCGATCGCAAGCCCAAATTTTCCCGCTATCTGCCATCAATTCAGCAATGTGGGTTGTTTTACCCCCTGGTGCGGCACAGGCATCAATTACCACCTCACCTGGTTGGGGGTCGAGCAAATGACTTACCAATTGGGCGCTAGCATCTTGTACAGTCCACCAACCTTCTCTAAAACCAGGTAGTTTTTGAATTGATCCAGTATTACCCATGAATCTTAAAGCTTGGGGTAAATCAGGAATCCGTCTTACCAAAAGACCAACAGATTGCAAAGCCGCCTCAACTTCTTCGATTGAAGTGCAAAGTGGGTTGATACGCAAGTCAATTGTTGGTGATTGGTTCATCCATTCACACAGTTGTTCTGTCTCAGTCAAACCCAGTTGTTCTAACCAGATTTGAATAATCCAGTCAGGAAAACTATGTAAAATACCCAAGCGTTCCACTGGGTTTTCTGGAAGTTGTAACGGATCAAAATAGCGAACTGGGCATTGGGAACTGGGAATTGGGGACTGGGGATTGATTATTTGCCTTGTCCCCTTGTCCCCTTGTCCTCTTGTCCCCTTGTCCTCCCTGCTCCCCTGCCCCTCTTCCCCTCTGCCCCCTTGCCCCCCTGCTTTTCTAAGATACTGGCGTAATAGACCGTTAACAAAACCCGTAAGTCCAGAAAAACCGTTTTCTTTAGCGAGTTGGACGGTGGTATTAACAGCAGCAGAGGCGGGAATACGCTCTTGATAGCGCAGCTGGTAGAAACCCAAGTGTAAGATGGTGCGGAGGTCTGGGGGTTGTTGATGAGATTTCTTTTTGGCAAATTGATCTATGAGAGTATCAAGAGTGCGCTGCCTTCTGACGCTCCCATAAACCAATTCTGTCACCAAACGGCGATCGTGATCGGGCAAATTAACTTTTTGCAGTACTCTATCTAGGGCAACATCAGCATAAGCCCCCTTATGAACATCTCGCAGAGTGATAAAAGCTAGTTGACGGGGGTTTGTCATGGAAACATGAATCAGGAGTCAGGAGGCTTTTGTATTCTAACTCCCAACTCTTTACGAATTACGAATTATTGCATATACGGGTCTACACTAGCGATTTCAAACTCACATGCTCTAGAAACCTGTTCTGCTGGTAATTTACCAAAGCTGATTAATGGCAAATAAGTGGGGTTTGCCATCAGTTCTTTTGCCAATAAGAATCCAGTAATTGTCCAAGTTTGATATTTCCTAGCTTGTTTCCCAATCAGTCGCCCTTTCTTACCGTCGTAATATTCTGGCCATTGATCTGTACTGAGCCGTCCTTGAGCGGTTTCAATAGCCTTTTGTGCAAGACTTATTTTGTTAGTTTTCACAGCCGCGGCTGCCAACATCCACATTAAAACTGGCCAACTACCAGCATTGTGATACGACCAAGGGATATTTTTGGGGTCACATCCAGTTACAATTCTGTATTCTTCATGTTCTAAAGCTGGGAAACAAATTTTCATCGGCATATCTCCCACCAAATCATCCCATCGATCCTCAATGAGAGTCATAATTGCTTGTGACTGTTCTTCGGTGGCTAAGTCTGAAATAATCGCCATTAAGTTTCCGAGTGAAAAGAAGCGAGTATCTAGCTGCGACGGCCCGACATTACCCGCTAGATAGCCACCTTTTTTTGGCAACCACTTATCTAATTCATAATAGGGAACAGAATCTACATATATATTGAACAGATTCACAGCACCTTTACCATATTCTTCACTTTTGAAGCGATAAATTTCATTCAGGCGATTAATATCTATCCAATAATGCTGGCGAATATGAGCGCATAAAAGAGGCAACCTGTTATCAATGGCTGCCACAATATCGGAATTCCCTTGACAAATTAGCAGTTCACGAGATGCACGCAATGCCGTGTAAAAAAGAACTTGCAATTCTAAAGGATGCCCATAAATGCCCATACGACGGTCAATCATACAAGCACCATCTGGAACCAACAGCGTTGGGTACATATCAAAGCGATTCGCCAAGCAGATTTCCATAATTAACCTGATGCCATTTTGGAATTCAGGTTGATAAGCTAGAGAAAAATCTTCAGTGGCGATTACATAGGCACGTAACAAAATAATCCACCATAGGCAAGAATCAACAGGTGTAACTCTAGCGATCGCATGTTCGCCAAAGTCTGCTTCTAGATATTCTTGCCCATTGTCTGATACAACTTTGAAGCTAGCTGGTATTAATCCTCGTCCAGGCTTATAGGCATCTAATGCCTTTTCTTTAGGCTGTAACTTTAAGGTTTCTTCTAAGAAATTACGAACAATATCTGTTCTACCTTTGATCAGAAAAATTAGAGCTGAAGAGACAAAATCCCGAACAAAGCACTGGTCATAATTGAGAGCCTCTACAGATGCATCATAAGCGGCTACAGTACCAACGGGGCGGCCTTGATAATAGAGAATTGATTTTTCTAGTGTTAGCCACGCTTCTTCTACTTCTTTTAAATTTTCAGTAGTTTCCAATTCGTTTAGGTGCATCGCCAGAATAACTCCATTCGGGTTGTGAATTTGTGGTAGATGCGTCTTCATTCCTTATTTTTGCTATTCTCAGCATAACAAAAACGATTCTTTGAATAGCATAATTTGGAGAAATTTAATCAACTAACAACAAATAAATCTGCTGAAATTTTTACAGCCTTATTATTAGTTAATTGCCCTATAATCGATTACTGCATTGGTGAATTATAGTTGTTTTTATTCACCCATAGTAGTAATATAATTCTTCAAACAGTCACACAAGATATATTTTTAGATTATTTATTGTTCTGTTTCATGTCCAGAAGCTTTGCTTTACCAAACAAAAATATATTTTCAGTGCTGTTTAGGGTTTGTGTGAAGTTAAAACTGGTTGCAGTATATTTACTTGAGTAGGATTAGTTTTTGACACTAAGAGGTCAGATTATTCCCCTATAGAATAATAATTTATAACTTTTTTTCAGAATATGCAAGATGGATTCTTGAAAAATTTAAAATGTCAATACTTCTGAAGGGTTAAATTTTTTACCCTACTAGCAGATGACATGGGCTGTTTATAAAAGTAATTAAGTCTCATAGAGAGGTGTATAGACACGGAGTAGCTTGGCTCGTTAATTAAATAATCTCAGCATCTTTAGACCTGAAAGTATCAAAAGCTTGATTAATTGTTTGCATTAAAGCTTTTGCGATGCAGAACTGTTGACATCAGAATGATATTGTCTTGCTAATCGAAGATACGCAAGTTTAATAACGTTGGCATTATCACTCTGATTTACGCCTAATATTTCCCACCATTGTTCCCAAGTTTTTAAATCCCAAAGCCTAATAGTCTGATCGGCGCTACCACTTGCAAGGATTTTACCATCGGGACTTATGGTGACAGACAAAACTGCATCTGAGTGTCCATTCAAGGTGCGTTTTACTTTTCCCGTGTATTCCCGCCTACAGTTGCAGAAATGCCAGTACCTGCTAGGGTTCCGCCTGCGATAAACGCTGCGCCTGTTTTAGAGCTTAAATTTTGAATTAACTTCTTGTAAACTAAAAAAAGTCAAAATACTTAAATTTACCAAGCTTAAATTTACCAAGTTTATTTATATAAAATTCAAACTGTTATCATAAATCTTCAGGTGTTAAACCTGTCAGTTTAGCAATTCTTGCTAACATCCGAGGCCCAATCTCTTGACCATCATGAAAGGCAAACACAAAATCAGCCCAATCAGGACGTGTCAGAATTTTATGTGAACCTGACTGGCGTTTAATCTCCCAACCAATACGTAGCAAAGCAGCTAGGACACGCTTTGCCTTTGTGCTAGACCACTCACTCATGCTGCGGCAAATGAAACGCTGACTAGCTCTGGAGTTACTTCTCCATGTTCCAGCTTATCTGCTAACACACGTAGAGCTAATGCTTGAACTCTGGCAACTGCTTCTTCTGGTGTCTGACCGTAAGCCAGTACACCAGGAAAACCAATCACTTCAGCCAGAAAGCGTCCATCCTCTTCTTGTTCAATCTCTATCGTGAAGTTCATAGGTAAGCCAGTGATTGTAATAAAAGCGATTCCTGGATAAAACAAAAAATTTATATGACCTCAATTGATTCTAGCAGGCACAAAAAAGCCAGAGCCTTAAAACCTAGCAGCCACTGCCCTACGAAAGAACTCTGTAGCAAATGTGGACTATGCAATACATACTATATTCGCTATGTCAGGTAAGCTTACGCTTTTGTTAATAAGCAAATAGGCGAACTTGAAGAAGAAACTCACACGCGATCAAAAAAAGCTTACCAAGCAAATTCTTCCACAGAAATATCAATAATATTTTGGTGTGATGCCTACGGCGGTAAACTAAGCACTTTCCATAACACGAAGATTTTGTGGAATCAATGAGTATCAATCACTTACTTAATATCACATCAACTAGAAACCTTCCATGCCATTATCCAAACTCAAGATACTCAATAATAGTTCCATCAGGATGCATCGCTCGCATATTTGCTCCAGTGGTAACTTTGTTCGGTTCCGCCAGAATCACTGCACCCTGCTGAATAAGTGCTTCTTTAAAATCATTGAGTGAGTCCACAAGAAATGTTGCGTGTGTACTCTTGAATGGAGAGAGTGCTTCTGCTGAACCAGCAATTAAAAGAATAGAACCCACACTTGCGAGTTCCAACTCAGACTCGGAATATTGAAACCACAACCAACATTTTTCTGTAAAAAGGTTTTCATAGAAAGCGATCGCCTCATCCAAGTCTACTGGACTAAGATAGACTCTGGTTAATACTTTAAGAATTTGCATTGCAAACTGTCTATTAGGCAGCTAATGGATTTTGTTTTGCTTACTCAGCAATCATAGTTAACTAAGATTGATCAAGAAATAGTCTATCTTCAACTTGAAAAGGTCTTCAATTTTCTGTTCACCTAGCTCTTGATAATGTTGTTCGCAGTTAATCAAAATACATTTCATTTCTACTCCTTTAGCCCCACATAAGTCATCTGTATAGCTATAACCAATATATATACATAGATTTTGCAACAGTACCTAGTTTGAGGAGTATGTCAGAGAAAATAGCAGAAAGATGTTTTCTGATGCCATCTTGAATTAATATCTCTACAAGAAAAAATATGTCTGACGCTCCCATAGTATATAAGCGGTACTAAATTAGTAATACATCAGGTGTAGTTTAAATAATTACAGATTCCGAATTACGAATTGTTTCAAATTTTTTTCCCTGTGCGTAGATAAAATAATTATCTGTCACTTTTACCTCAGCCTGAAAGCCTGCTTTTTTTAGCTTATCCTTAAGTTCATCTGGCTGATAAAAAATTTTGACAATCTGAAATTCTTGACCATCATTTAATTTACGAGTTTTATATATGTTTCCGTCGTCTTCAAGGATATGATTGTTAGCTGTGGATGTCGGTTCAAAGGAAGAGTCAATGATAAATACTTCCCCACCAAGGCGAACAGATTGGTAGACTTTCGTCAAAAAAGAATCGAGTAATTTTGGTGGCACATGAGATAGCCAAAAGGCGAAGAAAACCAAATCATATTCAGTGTCAGGTTGCCAAGTAAATAAATCAATTAGGTGATATTCAACACTCAGTGAATTTAACTTCGAGCGATTAATTGCAATCATTTCTTCAGAGGCATCGATCGCAGTAATCTTTTTACCGATCCTTAAAAGCTCCTGCGTCCAGATCCCTGTTCCAGATGCTAACTCCAAAATATCATCCATTAAACCAATTTGGTGTAATGTATTTTTTATCACAGCTACTTCATTAAACCAGCGCTGGTTGATTTCGGGACTGCGATCGTAGCGTCCTTTCCTATAGAACCACTCATCATATTCATTGGCTCTAGCGCGATAGTACTCAATCTGTTGTTGAAGAATATTATCTGTCATCGCGTCCTTTCTGATCCGATTGAATTTATATTTGACACTGCTATGACTTTTAGTAAGATTTTTTTCTTCAACGAATAAACTTGCATTTCATCTGTAATTATGTGATATTTTTATCATCCCACAATAATACGGCGAATCAGTAAACTTATCGTAGATTTATCTTTGAGTCGCTAAAATCTGATATTTATTTACTCCTGAAAGCAGAATGAAGATGTTTACTAAGTTCTCTTCAAGTCGATTTTTGGGTATGGCTTTTGCCTTCCTCCAAAAGTTCAAACAGCAAAGAATCCACACCTTTTCTTTATTATTTGCATTGGGACTTAGCTTAACTTTGGCTATCTCTGCTTGCTCTCCAAGTGCAAGTAACAATGGAACAACTCAGACAGCTAGCCCCAACCCAGTAGCTAGCGGCACTACAATTCGTATAGGCTACCAGAAAGCGTCAACTGTCCTCTATGCACTGAAAGCGAGAGAAGAATTAGAAAAAGCCTTTGCAACTTCAGGATCTTCCGTAACTTGGTCAGAATTTCCGGCTGGGCCTCCAATGCTAGAAGCATTGAATGCAGGTAGCATTGATTTTGGCTATACCGGAGAATCACCACCAATATTTGCCCAAGCTGGGGGTATTCCTCTAGTTTATGTTGCCTACGATCCTTGGAGTCCAAAAGCCGAAGCCATCATAGTACCCAAGGATTCACCTATTAAAAGTGTGGCTGAACTCAAAGGCAAAAAAGTTACTTTTGCCAAAGGTTCTAATGCTAACTACCTATTGGTGAAAGCGCTCGAAAAAGCAGGGGTACAGTACAGTGACATCCAGCCAGCAACTCTCCCACCCGCCGATGCTCGTGCTGCCTTTGAAGGAAAAAAGGTTGATGCTTGGGCAATTTGGGACCCATATTTAGCCGCAGCAGAAGCAGCAACAGGCGCACGCATTTTAGCAGACGCAACGGAATTAGCTCCCAATCGTGGTTATTATCTAGCTGCAAAATCTTTTGTTGATGCCAAGCCTGATGCTTTGAAAATAGTTTTGGATAGAGTGAAGAAAGTTAGTGACTGGGCAAAAAATAATCCTAGTGAAGTTGCTAAACTTCTTGCCCCAGCTTTGGGTATAGATGCTCCTGTGTTGGAAATAGCAGAAAAGCGACGTGAATATGATGTACTTCCGCTCACAGATGAAGTGATTACTAAACAACAAGAGATTGCAGATACCTTCTACAAAATTAAGTTGATACCGAAAGAAATCAAAGTTAAGGAAATTGTTTGGCAAGGAAAAGTGAATAATTAATAAATAATTATTTTTGAATTCCGAATAATGTTACAAGTTAACATAACACGTTTAAAAGTTATTATGCCTTTGTTAAATTCCAAAAATAGATTTTTCGGTAAGCTTAATAGCCTAAATTTAAGTACTAACCAGTTAAGTTCGTTAGTTATATTTGGTATATTATTCTCTCTGGGAACTAGTATTGGTGTAGCGCAAGTCAGAACAACACCTAAACCGGGATTCACACTGCAACTTTTACATACTTCCGACCAAGAAGCAGGCGTTCCAGCACTGAAGGATGCACCAAACTTTTCCGCAGTGTTAAATGCACTCAAAAATCAGGATGCTAATCGTGACGGTAAGCCTGATTATCCTAATACCTTAATCCTTTCATCTGGAGATGCCTATATTCCCAGTCCCTTCTTATTTGCTAGTGATACAGTTTTTGGTGGACAGGGAAGAGGAGATATTTTAATTTTAAATGCTCTAGGGTTTAGTGCGATCGCCTTTGGTAATCACGAATTTGACTTAGGTACGGGTGTTGTTGCCGATTTACTCGGTGCTAAAAAAGATTACCCAGGTACAAATTTTCCTTATCTCAGCACAAATCTAGACTTCAGCACTGATAAAGACCTGGCAAAATTAGTTACTGCTGATGGACAAGAGGCAAATAAAATTCCTAATAAAATTGCCCGTAGTACCATCATTACCCTCAATGGTGAAAAAATTGGTGTAGTTGGGGCGACAACTCCCACTCTGCGGACTATTTCTTCTCCCGGTGGTGTGACTGTGTTGCCTAAAGAATTTAACGATCGTAATGCCGCAGACATCGCCGCCTTAGCTGCTGAAATTCAAACTTCTGTCGATGCACTGCTGACAAAAAACCCAGATATTAATAAAGTTATTCTGTTGGCGCACATGCAGCAAATTGCTATTGAGCAAAAGCTAGCAACATTACTCAAAGGCGTAGATATCGTTGTTGCTGGTGGTTCTAATACCTTACTAGCCGACAAAACAGACCGTCTACGAGTCGGTGATAAATCTGCTGGAAGTTATCCAATTCTCACAAAAGCAGCAGATGGTAATCCGATAGCCGTAGTTAATACCGATGGAAACTATCGTTATGTTGGTCGTCTAGTAGTTAACTTTGATGCCAATGGAGTGATTATTCCGTTTAGTATTGACTCCAAAATCAGTGGTGCTTATGCGACTGACTCTAAAGGTGTAGCAACTGTCGGCGGGAAACCCAATCCTAAAATTGTCGCCATTACAGAGGCACTTCAAAAAGTGATTATTGCCCAAGATGGTAAAATTTTTGGGAAAACCAACGTCTTCCTCAATGGCTGGCGCGGTGATGTCCGCACACAAGAAACCAATTTAGGGAATTTGACAGCCGAAGCTAATTTAGCGATCGCTAAACGATACGATCCTAAGACAGTCATTTCCATCAAAAATGGCGGTGGTATCCGTGACAATATCGGTATCTACACTTTTCCCCCAGGTTCGACTCGCTCACAAGATGTTATCAAACTACCACCTCAAGCAAATCCTGTAGCAGGTAAGAAAGCAAAAGAAATTTCCCAACTTGATATCACCAATGCGCTACGATTCAACAATAGCTTGACTTTAGTTACTCTGAGTGCAACAGAATTACTGGCAGTGATTGAACACAGTGTAGCAGCGATCGCACCCAGTGCTACCCCTGGCAGTTTTCCCCAAGTAGCGGGATTAACCTTTAGCTTTGATCCAGATTTGCCAGCAGGTAAGCGCGTCAAATCCCTTGCTATCAAGGATGATCAGGGCAAAATTATTGATGTAGTAGTTAAAAATGCAGAGTTAGTGGGTAATCCTAATCGGATCTTCCGCACTGTTACCCTCAACTTCCTCGCAACTGGTGGTGATGGCTATCCTTTTCCGAAAACAGAACGGGTTGATTTGACATCAAAAGATGCTGATAAGAGCAAACGCACAGGTTTAGCCACCTTTGCTGCTGATGGTTCCGAGCAAGATACATTAGCCGAATATCTGGCTGCTAACTTTAAGCAGATTCCCTTTTCTCAAGGGGATGTGCCACCCGCAGAAGATACTTGCATTCAAAATCTCAAATTGCGTAAAGATGTGGTGTTATCAGATTAATTATTTGTGCCTACCTACTTAAAGATGTATAAGTTTGCCCCGGCTTGGGAGAACGAGCAAATAGTATTTGGTGCTGCGCGGCCTGGATACACTAATAAGCAGGTTCACGATTGGATACAATTCATGAAGTGCCAAAATATTAAGCGAGTTTGTTGCCTTCTTCCCAATCAACAACTAGCTCATTACTCTAATCTTCTGGATAGCTACAAACAGGAATTTGGTAATCAGCTAGTATGTTGGGCACCAATTGTAGATTTCCATCTATCTGATTTAGAAACCCTCACACAGAAAATACTTCCTTTCTTAATAGAAGCAGACAAACAAAATCAGAAGGTAGTTGTACACTGCTCTGGTGGAATTGGACGTACTGGACATGTATTAGCAGCATGGCTAGTTAGTGTCCGAGGATTATCAAATCAAGCTGCGATCGCTGCTGTCAAGAAAACAGGTAGAAATCCTTATGAAGCTGCATTAGCTGCTGTGTTTAGAGGTAGAAATCCGTTGAAAGTTGTAAAAGAACTTGACTTGCTTCTAAATGATTGCCGTCTAGCAATACATAAAGTTTTTTGATTTTGCTATCATCCTGTTTAATCAGTCTCTTGGCAAGGTAAATTCTATGGCAATGGTTCTAGATAAAGTAGTTCCTTTTGGGAGATCAATGGATGAATATATAAAAATATTCAATTTAACAGACGTAGATTTAAATAAAAAAATCCTTGGAATTGGGGACGGCCCGGCAAGCTTTAATGCAGAAATGACACGTCAGGGTAAAAGTGTAGTTTCTGTTGACCCACTATACCAATTTTCTGGTGATGAGATATTGCAACGATTTAATGAAGTGGTAGATAACATCATTAACCAAGTCAAGGCTACATCGAAAGATTGGGTATGGGGCTATCATAAATCTCCAGATGATTTGCGACACAATCGAGTCAAAGTTATTAGAGAATTTTTGTCTGATTATGAAAATGGCAAAAAAAGCAATAGATACATAGTCGATGAGTTTCCAAAATTAGAATTTAAAGATCAAGAGTTTGACATAGCCCTGTGTTCACATTTATTGTTTTTATATTCAGACCATCTCGATTACAACTTTCACCTAAATTCTATAGGTGAAATGCTACGTATTGCTAAGGAAATCAGAATATTTCCCCTGATAACTTTAATGTGGAAACATTCTCAACATTTAGATGAAATAGTAAAACATTACACTTCAATGGGTTACAAAATCGATATTGAAAATGTTGAATATGAGCTACAGCCTGGTGGAAATAAAATGTTGAAGATAACCAGAGATGTTTAGAAAATTCATAATTAGTAATTTTCAGGAATTATATTCTGATTACTAAAAAGGATTTTGTCAACAAGCGCTCAATGATTCAATAATTTTTAATGCGATCGTACCGCTCACTACAATCAGCGTTATTATGTGGCATTTCTACCAGAAATGGACATCGGTGTCGCTGTTACCAAGTTGCATTTATGGTCAGTATACTTTGCTGCGATGAGCGATACTCTTGCAGAGTCACTTCATGAACATTACAAAAGATACCTGCACAAGTTGATCTTCTACTGAGTAGAATTTGCTGTTGGGAAGTGGCATGAGTTGAAAGTGCTTGTAAATGGTTGATGAACGCCAAGATTTAAAGGTGTTGGAATGCGGTGGAGTGAGTCCGGTTTTAATCATTTGTTATATTTACGACTAGCTTGGGTGAATGGACGTTTTTGATAACTTATTTCCAGATTCTACTTTGCCATCCCCTAACCGCTAGATGTGCCCTAATGCTTTGAGATGAAAAAATAAATGTATATATAGGTTTCAAAATTATTACTTTTGGATAATTTAATTTCAAATAAATATCCTTATAAATAATGATATAGGTATTGAATACCTATGTACGTAAGTGAGGTAATTATGTCAATTATAGCCAAACAACAAGAGTTATTTGTGGAGATACCTTCAGACCAACAGCAACTTCTGTCTGGAGGACAATTATTTTCAAGAAGGCGAATTGCTCGTGATATGCGAGGTAATCCTGATATTAGAATCACCGGGAATCTGACCACTGCTGATGGGAATCAAATTCCCATCCTAGTTTTAGGTTTTAGGCTTGACCAATAGTAAGCCATGACTATAAATACCATAGGTAAAGCTTTGGAATTCATATAGGAACAAGATTGATATAATTCACTCAATATCAATTAGTCTTGAGAGAATTGTATTAGTTTTTAATGTTTTCCAAAATCATGAAATTAATGAAATAAAAGCGATAAATGGATGTTATCATTAGCATCCATTTTTTGTTGATCATACAATTGTAAACGAGCAATTTCTTATAGATAGATATGAGTTTAATCTAGACTAAAAGTAGATATGCAACTCAATGTTGTTTAGGGATATGAGGATATTTAAGAATATAAATCAAATAATTAAATAAAATTCTGGCAAAGCGATCGCTCTCAAAACTACCAGATGCGATCGCTTTGCTGGTATATGTTTAATGCCCCGTGCGGTTGCTTTGCTAGTCTTTAGGTCGTCTGAGGTCATCCGGTGCTTCACCAAGGGTATGCTGTGCAGCATGACGGATATGAAGAATACGCACTGTCGATATTTCTTGTCCTGCCAAAATTGTGAAAATTATTCGGTATAAGTTGCGCCCTCGACCGTAAAGTATCTGACGAATTTCTTGGCTAAAATAATCATTTTCTCTAGCTAGAGAACATCGGCTTGGCATTTGCGATAAAGACTCAATGACTTGGAGTAATCCTGCATACCACTGACTTGCCCTTTCAGGAGAAGTAACTTGAGATAACTGCAAAAATGCGCTGTCTGCTTCTGCTTCAGCTACGCTAGAGATTTCAATGCGGTATTTCATGAATCGGCTGGCAGATTATACTTGCGACGCTGCTCGTCAGCAAAATCATCAAATGAACGGAATCTACCCGCTTCAAAGTCTTCTAATCCTTGCTGAATACCCTTAATAGCTGCTTCTGAGTCTTGCACCTCCCACTCTAGGACAGCCTCTAGCAATTGTGTTGCAACGAAACTAACATCTTGTCCTTGCTGTGCAGCTTTCTCGCGCAGTCGTACTTCTAATTCTGGGCTAAGGGAAACAACGATCGCCATAATCGGATATTTTGCGGAAGGTTTATAGATATAATTTTATTTCAGAATATCTGATAAAGCTGCGTAGGCGTAGCCAGCCGTAGGCATCGCTCTGGCCACAATCACTCATACTGTCACCATTGATCGTATTGAATCAGGGGATGCTGGCTCAAAATGTAACACCATAATTTGCTCTGGGCGTAAACCGACAGATTCATAAGTGCGGCCAGAGCGATCTCTAAATTCAACCTCAAATGCAGCGCCATCAGCTAATAATTCTACTACTGTGCCAACTTGACTACGGTACAGGTTGTATTCAGGTAAATTAACTGTAAGTGCTACGACATCCAGCAACTTGATTGTATTTTTAGTCATATTCCAAGCTGAAATCTAGAGTGTAGATTTGTAAAAATTTAATCTGCGATATCTACAAATGTATAGGCGTAGGCAACTGTAGCAACTTACTAAATTTCGGTGGCTCGCTTACGCCATTGATATAATTCCTTTGTACAAGTTATTCCAAGCGCATTACAAAATTTTATTTGATACCTTGGTTGAACAAAATTGTATGGAGCAGAGTATATTTCTACGATGTCTACATCTTCAGATTCTAAGGGCTTTTGCAAATTTCCCCCAATTAATTTTTGAAAGATTTCATTTTCTAAAGACAAGACAAGTACGCCAATATTGTAAAGTTCAGCATAATATCGAATATCTTGAGGAATTTTAGAAATCGTTTCTTCTGGATGTGCAAATGCGAAATATGACCTATTAGCAAATCTCCGATGTGAAACAGCTTCAAAAATCCATTGTTCCCAATTTTCCAAGGATATTTTTGCTTCTATAGTGACCACTTCTAATGAAAGTCCACTGAAGTTATCCAAGGCATTAACTCCAGCTAAATCAGGATTACCCCACTTACCTAAAGATCGGTTAGATGATACATTTGAAGACTGATACCCTTGGGCAATTAACCAGCTTTCTAATACAGGATATAAGCGTGTTTCTTTTTGCCTTCTAACTCCTGCTGTTGTTTCTTCGTTTTTATCTACTATGTTTTCATTTTCATTTAGTTTCTCTACTACTGCCTTTGCAGTAGAAGATATGTAATAACCCTTCTTTTTTCCTAAACAATTAATTAAACTTTCTGTATCTTTAACTGTATTTGAAAGATATTGTAAAAATGTATTTTTGGAAAAATCTCCAAGTTGCTCTGAAAATTCTTTTTGTGCTAGATTAAATAGGTCAATGCTTGATAATATGTTATTGCTATCTAGTTTCCCTTGAATCTTTAAGAGATATTCGCAAGCAACTTTAACTTTTTGGTAGGTTTTAAATCCATCTAATGATGGTTTTTCGATAGATTTATCAACCTGTATCTGTGGTGATTCTATGGATTCATCACCTAAATTATCTGTTAATTGCTCCATATCTATTCTCAGGTTTCCTCACTGTAATTAAAATACAACTGGTATAGGGAAAGCGTAGATTTTATTATTTATCTCTAGTTCATGGTAATGACCCCATCAATAACCTCGCCACTGTATCACCACTGATACCCTCTAGTGGAAATTTACCTGATTATCACTTTGCGATCGCCAAGCAGCTTAGAATAGTAGTGATAGAGAGGATTATAATTATGAACGTCGTCATTCCTAATGAAATATTAACCACAACTCGGATGACTGAAGGCGAAATGAAGCAGGAAATTGCAGTGATGCTCTTTCAAAAAGAAAAGTTAACCCTAGCTCAAGCCAGCCGATTTGCAGGTATGAATCGTATAGCATTTCAGCATCTACTTGCAAGCCGTCAAATCTCAGTGCATTATGGGGTCGAGGATTTTGACCAAGATATAGAAAACTTGCGGGCGATGGGTAGACTGTGATCATTGTCAGTGATACTTCACCCATTAATAACCTCGCCGCCATTAACCATCTTCATTTACTACAACAGCTTTACGGAACAGTCCTAATTCCTGAAGCTGTCTACCGAGAACTAACTGATCCCAACTTTCCAGTTGCAGGTGCAATTGAAGTTCAAACTTTTATCTGGATTCAAACTCGTCCAGTTCAAGATCGAACATTGGTTGAAGCACTCAGCAATGAACTGGATATTGGTGAAGCTGAAGCGATCGCTCTAGCGCTAGAAACGAAAGCAGATCAAGTTTTGATTGATGAACGTCGTGGTCGCTTGGTTGCAGGTAGGCTAAATCTTGGTTACATAGGGATTTTAGGGATCTTGGTTGAAGCTAAAAGTCAAAGGCTGATTTCTGCTGTGAAACCTTTGTTAGATGCTCTGATTAACCAAGCAGGATTCTGGGTAGCGGAACCTTTATACAAGAGGGTTTTGCAGCTTGTTGATGAAAATTAAATGTGGCATAGACTTTATAACTGAGCAGCAGTAGGCATTCTGAAAATTTTTCACCTATTAACCATCCTAGCAAGTGTTTGCGGTTAATTTGTCAGTGATACTTCGCCCATCAATAACTTCGCCGCCACTCTACTGAGTTTCTTTTTACTCTGATTCAACTTTATGCCAGAAGTCTATTGACTTCTGGTAAATCTATTGAGAAGCTAATAGTTAGATTTACTAATTAATAGAAGTGCATCAAACTTGTGACAATACTGACGGGAAAAATAAATCGATCGCAACCTGCTAGCGAACCAAAACCGTTGATTTTGCAAACTCAGGGACTCACACGCCGTTTTGGTAAGTTAACCGCAGTTAATAATCTGAGCATATCTGTAGAACAGGGCGAAGTATTTGGACTACTTGGCCCCAATGGTGCAGGGAAAAGTACAGTTCTTAAGATGTTGACAACCTTGCTGCCTATCAGTGCAGGGAAAGCAACCTTAGCTGGCTATGATGTGACTCGTCAACCCAATCCTGTGAGACGGGCTATCGGCTATGTACCCCAGGCGCTCTCTGCTGATGGTAGTCTCACGGGTTACGAAAATCTCTTAATCTTCGCCAAGCTGTATGGAATACCTGCCAAAGGACGCGATCGCCGAATCTATGAAATTTTAGAATACATGGGTTTGCAGGATGCGGCGAAACGCTTGGTACGAAACTACTCTGGTGGGATGATCCGCAAGCTGGAAATTGGCATATCAGTTCTACATCAACCCCAAATTTTGTTTCTTGATGAGCCGACTGTTGGATTAGATCCCATTGCTCGAACTCAAGTATGGCAACTTGTACTACAACTCTGTGCTGATTACGGCACAACTATATTTTTAACAACCCACTTTTTAGAAGAAGCGGATAGTTTATGTAACCGAGTGGCGATTATGCAGCAAGGTGAAGTCGTTACTATAGGTACACCAAACGACTTAAAAGCTTCTTTAGATAACCCAAATGCAACTTTGGATGATGTCTTTATTCACTATACAGGCGACCAGTTAACATCAGGAGTCAACTACCGTGACACAGCGAGAACCAGACGTACTGCTCAACGGTTGGGTTAAATCACCACCCACTGTCCGAGTAAATTTGATCTCTGCAATTAAAGAGCTAGTTACAAAAACCTTGGCGATCGCAGAATTAGAAATCCGTAAACTCCGCCACGATCCCACTGATTTAGTCGTTCGGGCTGTGCAACCAGCTTTATGGCTGCTAATTTTTGGGCAAGTTTTCTCCCGAACTCGCGCGATTCCTACAGGAAACTTACCCTATTTAGACTTCATTTCTGCTGGCATTTTGGCTCAGAGTATTTTGTTTGTGGCAATTTTCAGTGGTGGAATGACGCTAATCTGGGAGCGAGATTTAGGCATTGTCCATAAATTTTTAGCTAGTCCTACGCCTCGCGTGGCGATGGTGTTGGGCAAAGCCCTGGCGTGTGGGGTGAGGTGCTTATCTCAGGTAATATTCATTTACGGATTAGCATTTTTATTAGGTGTCAAACTAAATCTTCATCCCCTAGCTATTCTCCAAGTACTGCTGCTAGTCATACTGGGAGCGGGTTCTTTTTGTATTTTCTCATTAATTATTGGCTGTTTGGTGAAAAGCCGAGAAAGGATGACGGGTATTGGACAATTGTTAACGATGCCGTTATTTTTTGCTAGCAATGCCATCTATCCGATTTCTTTGATGCCCAGTTGGTTAAAGTTCATTTCCCATTTAAATCCGTTGACTTATCTGGTTGACGGGTTACGTAGCACCATGCTGTTGAATGGCACTAGCATCTATGGCTTTGGTCTGGATTGTACAATTCTCTTATTCACATTAATAATCTTGGCCATCCTTGGTGGAAAACTTTATCCACGGGTGGCCATGTAACTAGGAGAACAACAAGCCCATGACCTTGGATAAACCTAATCAAGGTGCAACTTCCGAAGAATGTGCCGCTAGAGTAATGGAGACAGTTCCATTAGTGATGCGGTTTATCCGAGCGGATATGCGTGCCCATAGTGCCGCTTTTTTATCTATACCTCAATTGCGATCGCTAGCATTTATTAACCGCAATCCTGGGGCTTCATTATCTGATCTGGCAGAGCATTTAGGTGTCACCTCTGCCACGGCATCAGCAACCATAGAACGCTTAGTACAACGCGACTTTGTGAAACGGATTGCCCATCCTCAAGAGCGGCGGCGGGTGCTGCTCAATTTAACTGAAGATGGAAAACACCATCTTAAGCAATCCCAAGATCAAACTCGCGCTCATATTACCGATTTACTGACAGGTCTTTCAGAAGACCAAATTTCCAACATTGAAGAAGGCTTAACTCTACTAAAAAATGTCTTCGAAAAAACAGAACTCAAAGCCCCATAACTTTGAGGTTGCAGAACACGATCCCTTTGCAGCCTTTAAGTTTCGAGACTATCGGCTATTTACCATTGGACGGCTGGTGCTGTTCGTGGGGTCGCAAATGCAAACTGTAGCGATTGGCTGGGAACTCTATGAGCGGACTAACTCAGCGATCGCTTTAGGTGGTGTGGGACTAGCGCAAGTCTTGCCGATGATTGCTCTCACCTTGATTGTCGGACATGTAGCCGATCGCCGCGATCGCAAACTCATCATGTTATTCTCGGTGATGTTGCTAGCCCTCTGCTCCCTGGCTTTGGCAGTGCTTTCCTATACTCAAGGTGCAATTTTTCTAATTTACGCTTGCTTGTTATTAACAGGTGTCGCTAGGGCATTCCTCAAACCAGCCAGTGATGCTCTCATGTGGCAGTTGATACCTATCAGTGCGTTTACCAATGCAGCAACTTGGAATAGTAGTAGTTTTCAGTTAGCCGCAGTCATTGGCCCAGCCTTCGGGGGATTCGGGATTGCGCTACTAGGAAGTGCTACAGGAGTTTATGTATTAGCAGCGATCGCAGCCTTACTGTGTTTTATTTTAACGCTGGCAATCAAAGAGCAAAAAGTCATCCGCTCAACCGAACCAATCTCACTCAAAGCGCTTGCTGCTGGCGCTAAATTTGTTTGGCAGAATCAGTTGATTTTAGCAGCGATTACATTAGATATGTTTGCTGTATTGTTGGGTGGTGCGATCGCATTGTTACCCATCTTTGCCAAAGATATTTTACACGTGGGGCCAGTGGAGTTGGGATATCTCCAAGCAGCACACTCCATCGGTGCTTTGACTATGGCCATTACCCTGGCGTATTTACCACCATTACGCAAAGCAGGCCCGGCATTATTGTGGTCAGTGGTTGGCTTTGGAGTTGTTACAATTATCTTTGGACTTTCTCGTTCATTTTGGCTGTCTATGTTGATGCTAATCCTTGGTGGCGCACTGGATAGCATTAGCGTTGTGATTCGCCATACATTGGTTCAAATCAGAACACCCGATCATTTGCGTGGTCGAGTTGCTGCTATTAATAGCGTGTTTATTAGTGCCTCCAATGAATTAGGGGGCTTTGAGTCAGGCTTGACTGCTGCTTTATTTGGCCCAGTTATTTCTGTCGTGGGTGGTGGAATTGGCACAATTGTGGTGGTGATTGCTACGGCAATGATTTGGCCAGGAATTCGCAAGTTAGGAGCTTTGCAAGAGTATAAATAGAAATACTTATCTATTTTCCATAGATAATATTTATCCCACCGCAGCAAGAGATAAGAATTACAATCTCGTAGCTTTTGCATAGAGTGGGATTTTTGTTTAGCGAAAGTTGCAGATTACGTAATTAAAAGGTAGACAAACTCAAAGTTTTGAGATTGTATCTGACTTCAATTCGCCCTAAAAGTTATAGAATTGGTACTAAATAATTGGGAAACCTCCTCCGCCCGCATTAGCACCAAAATTTGGGATACTGCCATCAGTTGGAATACCAAAACTACCCAAATTAAAGCTGCCATCAGTTGGAATACCAAAATTACCCAAATTAAAGCCGCCCTCACTTGGAATACCAAAGCTACCCAAATTAAAGTTGCCATCAGTTGGAATACCATACTTAGCAAGGTCGAAGTTGCTATCAGTTGGAATACCATATTTAGCAAGGTCGAAGTTAGCAGCAGTTGGTATGCCGAATGCTCCTCCAGGTGCAAACGGATCGCTGAGGTTGCCACGATAAAGACTATCCAAGGCGTTGGCAGGAAAAGAATTTACATCAAATGCCATGAGAGTCAATCCTCCTATTAGTAGATAAATTTTGTGTAATCAAGAAATACTAAGGAAGCATAATTAAGCTTTCTTAGTAACTTTTGTTTTGTTTTTTTAATTGCTAATCTTGATATTTTTGGAATGTATTGTATAGTGGTTTCATAAAATTTACTTTCCAAAAAACCTTTAATTAACGCTAGTTACTTGAAAAAATATATAAAAATTAAGTTATTTTTAAAATGAAAAATCTTTAGATGCTTATGTCAAATATTTAGATACTTTTTCTACTGCAATTTGCAGGTTAAACTTATTTAAATTGGTATGCACGAGACTTGACAAATTGTCCCTACACATCTTTTTAAACGAACCGTATACTAGGTTAACAAATCCCTCTAGATGGTCATATCCCAATACGCTTAGGTTGAACGTTCGCGTAGCGTTCCGTAGGGAAGTGAAACCCAACAATGAACGCTTGTCTTGGGTTACGTTCCTCAAACACCACTTGCTACCCTGCGGGAACGCTAAGAGCGTAGCTTCGGGAAACCCACCCAACGCAGTGGCTCCCCAACCTACACAGGTTAAGGTTTTTATGTTTTCAATTTCTCTTATTTTCCTTTTCCTTATCTTCTCTACGAGATGCTACGCGAATGCGTTCTTTGTGGTTCGTTCCTTTAACGGTCAAAACTAAGTTGACAAACCAGTTATTTTTCTTTAATTTTTAATTTTTTGACGGTGGTTAGCAGCTTGTAGTAAAAGAGATTCAGCAAAAGCGATCGCATCACTTGCAGATTTACCACCAGCTAACTGCGCTAATTCTTCCCGGCGAGTGGTTAAATTATCTAAGGTAGTAACTCTGACAACAGTACGCTGCTCGGAATTTTCATTGTTAGCTTTTTTACCTTTGCCTTGATTGATAGTTTGCTTATCGACGCGGAAATGGCGATCGGCCATTGCCGCAACTAAAGGCTGGTGGGTAACACACAATACTTGATTGCGTTGACTTAGCTGGTGTAATTTTTCCGCGATCGCTTGGGCGACTCTTCCCGAAACCCCGACATCAATTTCATCAAAAACCATTGTCCCAGCCACATCAACCTGAGAAAAACACGCTTTCAGCGCTAGTAAAAAGCGGCTCATTTCCCCGCCAGAGGCAACTTCTGTTAAAGGTTGCAGTGGTTCTCCAGGGTTAGAACTAAATGTAAAGGTTATTCTATCTGCTCCCATAACAGTGGGGAAAGCAGGCACTATCTCAACCAGAAACTTCACCTTTTCCATCGCTAAAGGCTTGAGTTCAGCTATCAAACGTGATTCTAAATTAGCAGCCGCCTTACTCCGCAATTGAGTTAACTGATTAGTTGCTTGGGTGAGTTTTTCAAAACACGCTTTTTCTTGCTGTTCTAATTTTTCAATAGATTGTTCGCTATCGTTAAGCTGGGCTAATTCCTCTTGGATACGTTGGTAATAAGCGATCGCTTCTGTAAGCGTTGGCCCATACTTGCGGCAAATTTGCTTTAATTCCTGAATCCGTTCTTCCACCTCTTCCAATCGCTGCGGATCGGCTTCCAAACTGTCCCCATAAGCATTAATCTGTCTTCCCACTTCCATTACCGCAGCTTGCGCGTCCCTCACCAATTCCAAAAGGTGTTGCAGCTGGGTATCGTACTCCACCATGTCATTTAATATCACCTCACTATCTCCCAGTAAATCTCCTGCGGCTGGGGTTTCATGATCGTTTTGATACAAAGCCTGATAGACCTTGTAACTCATCTGTTGCAAATCGACGACATGATTCAGACGTTCTCGTTCTTGTCCCAACTGTTCCAATTCATTAGGTTCATTGAGATTAGCTGCTCCCAATTCCTGCACTTGATAAGTGAGCAAATCTAGTTGTTGCAACCGTTCCCGTTCTGATGTCCGGCGTTTTTCTAATGCTAAATGTGCCTGTTGGTAAGTATTAAAACTCGTAGCGACTTTATGGCGCTGCTGCATTAAAGAGTCGCCGCCATACAAATCTAACCAGTCGCGGACTTGGGCAGATTGTCCCACTTGTACCGTTTGACCTTGGGCTGTGATTTCCACTAAGCGATCGCGCATTCCTCCCATAATCTGCCGATTTACTAACACACCATTCACCCGCGATCGACTGCGGATATTAGTAGCAGTGGCTGTGATTTCTCGGCTAATAACTACGGAATTTTCATCAAGCAAATCTATTTCTTGTTCAGTCAACCAAGCCGCTAGGGGAGCATTTGAGGTAAAAGTTGCTTCTACCATCGCTCGACTTGTCCCTGTGCGAATGACTCGACTAGAGACTTTACCGCCTAAAGCAGCATCAATGGCATCCAAAATAATCGATTTTCCAGCGCCGGTTTCACCTGTCAGCACATTTAGTCCCGCGCCAAATTCCAATTCCAGTTGGTCAATTAAGGCAAAGTTTTCAATTCGCAGGCAAAGCAACATCAAGCCAAATTCTCCATAAGGGCAGATGCCGGATACTTCTAATTTACAGGACAATAAGTATGATTTTTCAGCTAACTAGCAATACCTAATACTATTGAACTAGTATGCCCGTTTAAGTGTAGCAAACCTTTGAGTAATGGGTAATGGATAATGGGTAATAGAAAAATTAGTTGAACCCTGCTAATTTCTAATCCTCAATGCCCCATTTCTAATACCCAATTCGTAAAGATATTGTTACAATACTTAATGTGATCGTTCTGACTGGTGGCCTTTTTCATGATTGTTAAGACACTTCCCCCTAGTTCCCGACCGATTCAGGAGGACAGTAGCAACGGCACAAATAGCCGAGGTGAACTGGACATTATAGATATAGTGCCAGAAGAAAATGGTACATCGAGCTTAGTTGTGCGATCGCCAAGACTCTTAGCAGCCCAAAAGATCCGGACAACAGCCGAACCTGAGACGCTTTACGATCCCGCGAGCATAGCGGAGCATTATCAAAACAGACCCCTGCAAGTTTTACGGCGGATTTTCGCCGTGTTGGGGCCGACTTTATCCTTTGCTTTTGGGTTGTGGTCGGATAATAAACGGGGAATTGTCGTCAAAAATGACCGCCGCCGAGCTACTCAGCTTCGAGTATTGCTGACTCAACTGGGGCCTGCTTATATCAAAATTGGACAAGCTTTGTCCACTAGACCGGATCTCGTTCCTACCGTATATCTAGAAGAATTAACTAAGCTACAAGACCAATTACCACCTTTTCCTAACGAACTTGCTTACCAGTTTATCAAAGAAGAACTAGGCGCACCTCCAGAAGAGGTTTACGCCGAACTCTCGGCCCAGCCAATTGCTGCGGCTTCCTTGGGACAAGTATATAAAGGTAAGCTAAAAACTGGTGAAGAAGTTGCCGTAAAAGTCCAACGTCCCGACTTAAGAGAGCGGATCACCATCGACTTGTATATCTTGCGTAATATCGCCGCCTGGGTGCAGAAAACAGTCAAACGGGTAAGAAGTGATTTAGTTGGGATTCTCGATGAATTAGGCGATCGCATCTTTGAAGAGATGGACTATATTCACGAGGGTGAAAATGCCGAAAGATTTTTCGAGTTATACGGTCACATAAAAGATATCTACGTACCGAAAATTTACTGGGAATATACCAATCGTCGCGTTTTGACGATGGAATGGATTAACGGTATTAAATTAACCCAGACAGCAGAAATTAGCGCCCAAGGTATAGATGCTCGTTATCTCATTGAAGTGGGTGTCCAGTGTTCCTTGCGCCAGTTGCTAGAACATGGATTTTTCCACGCCGATCCCCACCCTGGTAATTTATTAGCAACACCAGATGGCAAATTGGCTTATCTCGACTTCGGAATGATGAGCGAAATTAAGCCACCACAGCGTTATGGTTTAATTGAAGCGATCGTCCACGTCGTCAACCGCGACTTTGAAGGATTAGCAAAAGACTACGTTAAATTAGACTTCCTATCGCCAGAAACCGATTTAACACCAATTATCCCAGCTTTTGCCAGAGTCTTTGCTGATGCCCAAGGAGCCAGCGTTGCCGACCTTAACATTAAAAGCATCACCGATGAACTATCGGCTTTGATGTATGAGTATCCTTTCCGCGTACCGCCCTACTACGCCTTAATTATTCGTTCCCTTGTTACTCTCGAAGGGATTGCAATATTTATAGATCCCACCTTTAAAGTCCTCAGCGAAGCTTATCCCTACGTTTCTAAACGCCTGTTAACAGACCAAGCACCGCAATTAAGAGCATCATTGCAAGACTTGCTATTTAAAGATGGCAGATTTCGCTGGAATCGCTTAGAGAACCTGTTACGTAATGCACGTAACAGTCAAGACTACGACTTCAATTTAGTGCTGAATCAGGGAATAGAATTTCTGTCATCAGAACGTGGTGCTTTCATCCTTGACAAGCTAGTAGATGAATCTGTTAATGGACTCGATGCTTTAAGTAAAAACGTTTTGCATAACTTCACCTCTCTCTTACGGGAACGAGTTGGATTGACAGCAGTTAATGAAACTCCAGCAGCGACAGTTGAGCAACAACAAACCTTAGAGCATATCAAACATATATTAGGTATTCTCCGAGAAACACGAGGCTTTGACCCACTGCAACTTGCGACTCAAATTTCTCAGTTATTGGTAAATTCCGATGTACAACGTTTAGGTCAACAAATTGCCAACCGCTTCACGCAAAAAGCTGTAGCTAGATTGATTCGGCAATTATTGGCATCGTAGTAAGAGTTATGAGTTAAAAAATTCCTTTAACTCATAACTCATCAACATTCATAACTATTTGACACTCCATAAGTATTGCTGCCCAAAACAATAGCATCAATGGATTCGTAGAAAGCACCATAACCGTAGTCTTCCTCTTCTATGTCAAGGATTGATAGCCAATCAATTCCGCCATCGCTGCGAGCAATGTAGCCATCCAAACTAGCTGCAATATAGAGCGTAACTTTCGTCATTTTACTTTCAATTAGTTACGTTTTTTGATTGTGCGATTTAAACCGACCTGCAATAAATTCTCGCTTAGATAAATGTTTTGTATTGCGTTTGGTAACTCGCTTTCGCCACATCTGAAAACTAGATTCTTTCATTTCACGCCTCATTAAGGCAATTACCTGTTTCTCCAGCAGTCCAAACTGAGCCTCAATCGCATCAAAAGATGTTCTATCTTCCCATGCCATCTCAATAATGCGATTTATAGTTTCTGAATCGAGGTTAGGTAGCTTCATTCCTTTTCTGACAATTGGTAAATTTGAGCTACATATATTTTACTTTTCGTTTTGAAGAACCGTTGTGTCTGCTGCTGTACCCAGTTGTAGACCATAGAGGTTGGCGTATACACCTTGCCGATTGATGAGTTCGGCGTGAGTACCTTGCTCTACAATTTGTCCCTGCTGAATTACTAATACCTGATCTGCCTGAGTAACTGTGCTGAGGCGGTGGGCAATTACAAAACTGGTACGACCTTGCAGCAAACGAGCGATCGCACTTTGTACTAGCGCTTCTGTGCGCGTGTCAATGCTGCTGGTGGCTTCATCAAGAATCAGAATTCGTGGGTTAATTAATACCGCACGAGCAATACTGATCAGTTGTCGTTGTCCCTGGCTCAGGGGCGCTCCTCGTTCACCCAATTGGGTTGTATAGCCTTGTGGTAGTGAGGTAATGAACTCATGTACATTTGCTAGTTGTGCAGCCGCTTCGATGTCAGCTTGGGTAGTATGAGGAGCGCCAAAGGCAATGTTTTCGGCGACAGTACCACTGAACAGAATATTATCTTGTAAAACTATGCCAATTTGACGGCGCAGACTTGCTTGGGTAACACTACGCACATCAATATCATCAATTTTTACTGCACCACCAGATACATCGTAGAAGCGCAAAATCAAGTTAATAATTGTACTTTTTCCCGAACCGGTCGGCCCGACTAATGCAATCATCTGCCCTGGATAGGCGTGCAAATTCACCCCTTTGAGAACCAATTGATCTGGGTTATAGCCAAACTTGACATTCTCAAATCTCACTTCCCCCTGAATCGGCGGCATTTCTGTCGCATCGGGTGCATCTTTGAGTTCTGACGGTTCATCTAGTAATAGAAAGATTCGCTCTAACCCGGCAAAGGCAGATTGAGCTTGGGTGTAAAACTGGCTGAGAATCTGGATAGGGCGGAAGAACTGCTGGACGTAAAGTAAAAAGGATGTCACCACGCCCACTGTTACAGCCCCAGTGACGGCAAGATAGCCACCATAAGCCAGTACACCTGCGGTTGCGAGTGTGTTGAGAAAATCGATGGAGGGCAAAAAGGCCGAAGTAATTGCTACAGCTTCAACGTTGGCATCACGATTTGCAGCGTTAAGAACGTCAAATTGAGCGATGTTTGTCTGTACCCGATTAAATGCCTGTGCTTCTCTGACACTGCCAATATCTTCTTCCAACTTGGCGGAAAGCTCGCCGATGGTCTGTCGGGTAACGCGAAACCTGGCTCTTGCCCAACGTGCAAACAAACTTGTGGTAAAAATCATCAGTGGCACAACCAGGTTGCTCAATAAGCCAAGTTGCAGGTTAATTGAGAGCATCGCAATGATGATACCGACCAAACTGAAAATGTTGCCCAGCATTTGGGCGATCGTCAGTCCAAATGCCTGATTCACAGTATTGACATCATTCAGCAGACGGCTCATTAAATCGCCCGCTTCGCTGCGATCGAAAAAGCTGAGGGGCAGACTTTGGATTTTGAGAAAAATATCTTGCCTCAGTTGAGCCAACAATCGCTGCATAATCCAGCCGACTCGAATAATTTGACCCCGGATTGCTAAAACGCCAAGTCCGTAGTTCAGCGCTAGTAGACCTAATAACAGTAGGAGTCCCTGTAAATTACCTTTTTCAATTAGGCGATCGATTGACCAACCAAGGAAAAATGGCCCAATTGCCTGGGTTACAGCACCAATAAATACTAACGTCAGGGCGATGGGAATTTCTTTGCGATAAAGTAGCAGGTATTGCAAAAAACGCCGCAGGGTAGAAAGTTGCTTACTCGCCTGCTCAGATGCAACAACGGGAATAGTGCTTCTCATAGCAATTTTAAATTTTGGATTTTGGACTTCGACTTCGCTCAGTCGAACGATTTTGGATTACAAGGTCTTTGCTTTTAATTAGTTGTTATAAAAGTCTCGAACAAGACTATTTATTAATACGGTTCAGTTAAGGCTTAACTCTTTGTCAAAGTCAATTTTTTTAACGAACCGCTAAGGACGCAAAGGACGCTAAGTAAAAGAAGGAAGAAATACTTAACTGAAGTGGATTAGTTATTTATCTTAGTTTTGTATCATTTTTTTCTTTCGCCTTTACCTGAGATTCCAAAATTGCACCGTAGAGGGGGCTGGTTTCCATCAATTCCTCATGAGTGCCTTGGGCGACTAATCGACCTTTATCCATCAGAAAAATCCGATCGGCATTCTTGACGGTGCTAATGCGTTGAGCTACTACAAAAGTTGTACAAGCTTTTTGGCGCATTAAGCCATCTAGTTCGGCTTGAATATGGGCAGCAGTTTTGGCATCTACGGCCGAGGTACTATCATCCAAAATCAGAATACTGTAATCGGTTAGTAAGGTTCGAGCGATCGCAATTCTTTGTTTTTGCCCACCAGATAAACCTACGCCCCGTTCACCCACAATCGTCTCGTAGCCATCGGGTAAACTGATAATAAAATCGTGCATTTGGGCGGTTTTTGCAACCTCAATCACTTGCTCTAGGGTTGCATCGGGTTTAGCGTAGGCAATATTTTCGCGGATTGTGCCAGAGAAAAGGGTGGTTTCCTGAAATACAATTCCAATCCGCGATCGCAGGCTTTTAAGTGTGAAATCTTTGACATCTCGTCCGTCAATGCGAACTGCTCCCCCTGTGACATCATAAAAACGGGCAAGCAGGTTCATAATTGTGCTTTTCCCGGAACCAGTCATTCCGAGAACGGCGATTAGCTCTTTGGGCTTTGTTTCAAAGGAAACTTCTTTGAGGGTTTCAGTGGTGGCTCCTGGATAGCGAAAGGAAACATTTTCAAAGGTGATTCTACCAACGCAGGTGTCGAATGGAACAGCACCGGGGCGATCGCGGATTTCTACTTCTGCATCGACAACTTCATAGACTCGTTCAGCAGAAGCGGCTGATTGAGCGATCGCAGGTGCAGCAAATCCAATCAACAAAATAGGTTGGAGAATCAACGCCAGGTAGGAGTTAAACGCCACCAGTTCGCCAATGGAAAATCTACGCCCAATTACCTGCGCTCCCCCATAGCCGAAAACTGCCAGTGTGACAAAGTTACTCAGTAAAAAGATAAAGGGGAAGGTATTATGGATGGCGCTAATGGTCTTCATGTTTGCCCTGACTAGACCATCATTTAGAGTCGTGTAACGCGACCTTTCGGCTGATTCTCGGACAAAGGCTTTCACTACCCGTATTCCTAACAAGTTCTCTTGCAATACAGCATTCAGGTCGCTTAATTGTTCTTGTACTTGGCGAAAAAGTTTATTATTCCGACCGACAAATCTTGCCATCAGCCATGCTGATATTGGCACTGCTGTTAGGGTAATCAGTGCTAGTTCCCAGTTCATCACCAGCAAAATTACTGCAATAGTTACCAGTGTGACAACTCCACCAATGACCTGAATTAAGCTAGTACCAACAAAGGTACGGATCTGCTCAATATCGCTGGTGACACGGGTTAAGAGTTGGGAAGTCTGCGCCTGGTCATGATAGCTGAAACTGAGATTTTGAATTTTGCTGAAAATCTTGTTTCGCAGGTCATAAGCTACACCCTGAGAGGCTGCTTCTGCTAAATAGCTTTGTCCAAAGTTAAATAAACCACGGGCGATCGCGGCGAGTACCATCCAGGCGGCGCTATACAGCACAACTTGGAGGTTTTTTTGGGTAATACCCTGATCGATTCCCCATCTAAATAGTTGTGGGGTAACGGCATTTGCGATCGTCAACAGTAACAGGCTGACCAATGCTCCTAACGAAGTCCATCGGTAAGTGCTTAAACTTTTCAGCACACGCTGCATTGACTGTATCGACGAAGTTTCCTGGAGTTTTGGTTGCTGAACCACTAGAATTCACCCCTCTATCTTTGGAAAATTATCTCGCACTTTGATTGTAAAAAAACAACTGGTCTATGGGGAATATGGAATCTATTTATGATGAAAAGTTTAAATTTCAGTTCAAATTTGGGGACAACGGCATGGGAAGATACATCTTTGGCAAGCAAATACCGAAGAAAAGCAAAGAACAAGAATAATGGCTCAAAATTTTCATGACAATTCCCAAGTTTCCTCAGAGATGTCAACTGCTATCAGTCGCACAGCAAAGCCAAGTTCTGAGTTCTACTCTATTTTTTCGGAAGAAGAAATTTTAGGAATCATCTTTGCTTTAGAAATCAGACGAGAAATCCCATTAAAGTATTCTTATAAAGGTAGAGGTGCAAAAATTTGGGATGATTTTTATCAAAAATATATCATTCCTAGATGGTATCGAACATCCAATGTAGAAATTGAGCTTTTAAAAAATAACTTTAAATACTTTAATGACAATATTAAAAGTGGTAATAAAATCAATATAGTAGATGTTGGCGCAGGAAATTCCTATCCAGTTAAAGACTTTATACAAAGACTTAATAAATTAAATAAGGTTAATAAATATATTGCCTTAGATATTAGTGAAGAATTGCTTCATTTATCAAAGAAGAATTTTAAAAAATGGTTTCCTAAAGTCGAATTTATCAGTTCTACAATTGATATAGAAAATAATTGTGTACCAAAAACCTTATTTCAAAATAAAGCTGATCTTGAAATTGACAATACAGCAAAAATATTTTTACACTTAGGTGTTACTATTGGAAACCATCAAAATAGGGATAAGGTATTCAAAAACTTTAGAGAGAGCATGGGCAGAAATGATTTCTTAGTGTTCACTAATGAAATTGGCTCTAACTCTAAATGGGATGGAAACGTCAGAGGTGGCTGTAAGTATCATGTAGAAGAAATATATGGATGGGTTAAAAATAAGGTTGGGATTGAATCTGAAGATTGCGAATTGGTGAGAAAGTATGATTTAAAAACCGATAGTATAGTTGCTAATATGAGATTTAATCATGATTACACTATAAATTTCAGCCGGATGGGGATAAATAAAAAGATTGAAATCTCTGAAGGTGAAGAAATTACTATTTGGCGACATCATAAATATGAAATGCCTAAGCTTTTGCAAGAACTAGAACATTCTGGACTGCAACTTATTCAATATAGTACTGACAAATACAAATCACATATCATGGTAATTTGTAAGGTTGCCAGTAGTAGCTAACTTTTTCAATTACATGATACCAGAATTTTTTGAGAAGTCGGGTATCTAACTTTTCATGAATGATTGAGAATTGCTCTAGATACAATTATGGTAGATGGTGTCAAATATTTCGATTTCAATACGATTTAGTTAGAGCCAAAACCCTTAAATTGCGTAGGTTGAGTTCAAGAACGAAATCAGCCCTTTCAAGGTAGGTAAAAAAATTCCTCTTTAATCTCTTTACTCTGTGTTCTCTGTGCCTCTGCGGTTTAAAAGTAATTTTCTAACCACAGAGGCGCAGAGAGCGCAGAGAGAGAAAAAAAGAGATTTTACCAGCTACCTTGAAATGGCTAGGAACGAAATCCAACATTTCTGGGGCTTTGTTGGTTTACGCTTTGCTTAACCAAACCTAGAACTTTTCTTAACTGAACCGGATTAAGTTTGACTTGGTTTTTGTATCAATTAAATATACATCAAACGTGGTCTAGGTTGAGGAACTGAACGCCCTAAATCTTTAGCCGTTTCTATCCATTGCTGTATAACTAATTCTACATTATGCAGGGCTTCTTGATAAGTATCACCATCAGCAGCACAGCCTGATAATTCTGGTACTTCAGCAATGAAGGCTTGATCTAATTCACTCCAGTAGAGAATAATTTCATACCGAAACATCATTTTTAATTCCTAGCTTATACTTGATCATTACTGCCCGAACTTGTTTAATTTGATAGCTTTTAGCTTTGCCTTTTTTATGTTGCAGGTTCAATATTTCTTCAACATCGGCTTTGAAAAAAATACGATGATCGCCACGAATACGTTCTTCAAAGCCTAGTTTATATAAGAGTTGCCACAGTTGGGCGAAAGGGATGTCTGTATCAGAAGTCCCAGAGAGAATTTTGTCTAAGATTTTGTCTTGCTGACTCACGTTTTTCTGACTGCTTTAATGTTTCTATAGTCTCATATTTATTTAAAATCGGGGAATACAAAAGCAAATCTTTCTTTTTGCCCCTTGACTTGTATACGGCTCCACTGATTTACTTTCTTAAAGGAAATCCTAACTATTTGGATGTCACAGATGCTTGATTTAAAGAGATGTTTTGCACTGAGTTTAGGGTTGTTACCTCATTTTTAACTATTGTGAAGGTACATCATTTTGCTTGATAGTCATAGCTTGGTTATTTTTCTACAATGCGATCGCTTGTTTATAAAATAGAGAAATGCGATCGTATGCCAGACGCAACAAAAGGTATACCTGGCAAACACGGTGTATTAAACCTAACTTATAACCCTTTTACCCAAATTTACAAGTGATATAGGTAACTACAGAGGTCAAATTGTAAAGATTGCTCATATCATAATGCTGAGGTATAAATCCATCTCAGTCAAGGTTGAATATTGAGTAAGAAATATTACGCGAATATGAAGAACCGAATTCTAGGTGTAGCCGCATTTTTAACCACGATTAGTTTGACAACAAGCGTACAAGCAGCAAATTCTGAACATATTAGCCAATTATTGGCAACCAAGCAATGTCAAAACTGTGATTTGACTAATGCAGGTTTAGTAATGGCTGACTTATCTGGAGCTAATTTGAGCGGGGCTAATCTCACAGGTGCTAACCTTAGCCGTGCAAACTTGAGTGGCGCAGATTTGCGGGGTGCAAACTTGAGTGGCGCTAGTTTATTTGGTGTTAACCTGAGCGAAGCTAAATTTAGCGGGGCAAATTTGGCGGGTGCTGATTTGAGAAATACTTATCTAGCAAATGCAGAAATGAAGGGTGCTTACTTGAATGGTGCTAACTTCCAAGGTGCAGTTGGTATACCATCACAAATTGCTTCACCAGAAGAATTTTATGCTTTGGGTGTAGCGGAAGGTCAAAAAGGCAACCAACAGCAAGCAATCAGTTATTTTAATCAAGCGATCGCTATTAAACCAGAATATGCTGGTGCTTATTTAGCTCGTGGTGTCGCCCGTTACCAAATACTAGATAGACAAGGTGCATTCCAAGATGCCCAAGTTGCTGAAAAATTGTTTACATCCCAAAACAATGGCCCTGGAACACAAACAGCCCAAGCCTTTATTAAAGAACTGCAAACACCTGTAAATGATAAGGTAAGCCCTGGTAAACCCAGTTTCGTTGACTTTTTGGGAAGCCTTGGCTCAGTCTTGCTCCAGTTCTTCCCTTTCTGAGTGCTTTCTTTTTGAGGAGGAGAGTTGAAAGAATTCATAGCCAGTAAAGGTATTGTAATAAAAGCGATTACTGGATAAAACAAAAAATTTATATGACCTCAGTTTCTCCTCACAAAAAAGCCAAAGCCTTAAAACCTACCAGCCGCCGCCCTGCTAAAGAACTTTGTAGCGAGTGCGGACTATGCGATACATACTATATTCACTATGTCAAGGAAGCCTGCGCTTTTATTAATCAGCAAATAGGCGAACTTGAAGAAGAAACGCACACGCGATCGCGCCATCTCGACAACCCTGATGAGCTATACTTTGGTGTCCACCAAGACATGATGGCGGCGCGAAAACAGCAGCCCATCGAAGGCGCACAATGGACGGGTATTGTTAGCAGCATTGCGATTGAAATGCTCAATCGCGGCTTAGTTGAAGGTGTCGTCTGTGTGCAAAATACCAAAGAAGACCGCTTTCAACCCATGCCCATCATCGCCCGGACTCCAGAAGAAATACTAGCAGCGCGGGTAAATAAACCAACGCTTTCCCCTAACCTTTCCGTATTGGAACAGATAGAAAAATCGGGGATGAAGCGGCTATTAGTAATTGGTGTTGGTTGCCAAATCCAGGCGCTACGAGCCGTAGAAAAACAACTGGGTTTAGAAAAGCTGTATGTTTTGGGTACACCCTGCGTAGATAATGTTAACCGCGCCGGACTACAAAAATTCTTAGAAACCACCAGCCGATCGCCAGAAACAGTTGTGCATTACGAATTCATGCAAGACTTCCGGGTTCACTTCAAACATGAGGATGGCTCATCAGAAACAGTGCCTTTCTTTGGTTTGAAGACTAACAAACTTAAAGATGTCTTTGCCCCATCCTGTATGAGTTGCTTTGATTACGTTAACTCCCTAGCCGATTTAGTTGTTGGCTATATGGGCGCACCCTTCGGCTGGCAATGGATTGTAGTTAGAAATGACACTGGTAAGGAAATGCTAGATTTGGTGCAAGACCAGTTAGACACCCAACCAGTTACGTCTAAAGGCAACCGCAAGGAAGCTGTACAGCAAAGTATTCCCGCTTACGATAAAGGGGTGACTCTCCCCATGTGGGCAGCGAAACTGATGGGTGTGGTTATCGAAAAAATCGGCCCAAAGGGTTTGGAATATGCGCGGTTTTCCATTGATTCTCACTTTACTCGGAATTATTTATATGTAAAGCGAAATCATCCAGAGAAATTAGAAGCGCACGTTCCAGAGTTTGCCAAGCGTATTGTGGGGCAATATAAGTTACCAGAATAAATTGGGGCATTGGGATTAGGGGAGAGGTGACAGGTGATAGGTAATAGGGAATAATCTGTACCCTCTAACCTGTACCCTATTCCCTTCTTTACTCCCCAATCAGTTGTAACTACTAGCTTGACGAGTAAACATCAGGTGATACTGTCCCCCTAGTGCGATGAGTTCGTCATGAGTGCCTACTTCGATAATTTGACCGTGTTCTAGGACTACTACTCGGTCTGCTAGTTTTGCTAAGGCGAGACGATGGCTGACTACAACGGCTATTCTCCCCATTGCTAGAGTACGCAAAATGTTGTAAATCTCATGTTCTGTTTTGGGGTCAAGGTTCGCTGTTGGCTCATCAAGTATGAGTAGTTCGGCTGGAGACAGTCGCAACAAAGCACGAGCGATCGCTAATCTCTGCCATTGTCCCCCTGACAGATCAATACCACCTTCTAGCTGTTTGCCTAAGAGGGTTTCTAAACCTTGATCTAGCTTCTCAATTACTCTAGCCAAACCAGCCTCAGCGATCGCTTCCCCAATCGCCTCATCATCCTGCATTTTAGGTAAATTCCCAAAGGCAACATTCTCTCGCACGGTAGTCGGAAAGCGGGCGTAATCTTGCATAACTACATCAATCCGCGATCGCAAATCTTCTAATGGGAGCGATCGCAAATCTTGTCCATTCCAAATAATCGCACCTTGGCTAGGGTCATAAAGGCGACACAATAGCTTGGCTAAAGTGGTCTTACCAGCACCATTTTCACCCACCAATACAATCATCTCGTTGGGGTGAATTTTCAGATTGATATTTTTCAGGATGGGGTGATTACTATTGGGATAGGTAAAAGATAGATTTTTGATGCAAATACCTGTCTGCAATGCTTCACTTGATAAAGCTTGCCGATTCCCATTTCTTTGAAAGTTCTGATTGTTAACAGCCGATTCCTTGACTTTTCCCCATGCCTTTGATTGAGAACGGATAATTGCGGTTCTAATTCCAAAAGTTGGAAAATGGGCGTTGTTGCCAGTGCAATATCATATAACTCTGACCCACCAGACATAAAATTATCCAAACTTCGACGCACTTCTAAAATTACCCCAGTGTAAAGCGCCAAATCCCCTAGAGTATGAGTTCCACCTAGTACTCCCTGAACTACGTACAGATAAGGTAACGCAAAGCCTAAACCACTGAGTAAAGACCAACTAATAACCGCCGTTGTCCCCCGACGGCGAATCTGTTCCATTGCTCTAAAAATGGTGCGGTAAAGTCCGTGCCAACGTTCTAGTAGTAAGGGTTGCAAGCTAAACAAGCGTATTTCTTTGGCGTATATTTCCCCAGTTAAAACCGTTTTATATAAGTTCATTTCCCGAAGAACACTCGCTTGGGTTTTTTCTACCCTCCAAACTTGCTTACGGTATTTCCTTTCTACATACATAGCAGGAGTAACGCAGCTAAACAAAATTAGGGGTATCCACCAAGCAAGCGATACCGAAAGCAGTATGGCTGGAATGAAGATAAAAATTCCCTCTAGCATCATCACAAGCCTGACACAAAGCTCTGGAAGTCGTTGCATTCCCTTTTCGGTCAACTGCAACAAATTGAGCAAATCGGGTGTTTCAAACAGGGCAATATCTTCAAAAGTGGCAACCTTCTCAATCACTTGTCCTTGGATAAAGCCTGTAATGCGATCACGCAGGGAAGTATATACAAAGCTATTGATGTTAGCGATCGCATCACTTACCAAATTCACCAGCAGTGAACCTGCAAGACTGGAGAGTAGCAGAGGTTGGGCAAGTATCAAGGCGATCGCATTCTGCGTTGTTCCCGTACTCAATAAACGGGTAATTTCATCAATGATAGTCTTGTTGAGCCAAATAGCGATCGCTGGGCCTGCACCACCCAACAATGTCAAAATTGCCACATAGCGTAGCTCCTTTGGAACTACTTGCATCACCGTCGTCACACTCCGGCGAAATGCTTGGAATGGAGAGATTTCAATTATTTGCATGTAGTTTAAAGAAGCAAATAATAGCAAAGTTCCCAGACAGAGGTTGTGATCTCAATTTCCATGAGTAGCACTGATATCAAGCTAATAGCAGACAAAGCAAAAGCTTCGGTTGTCAGCTTTTATTACTCAAATTCACTTCATAACTTTGCAAGTAATTTTATATAATTATTTAAGACAGTATTTATACTAGTGTAAAATATAAAGTCTAAATTGATACATATTCTGAAATCTAACATTCAAAATGGCTAAAAGCTCAAGTACTGAACAGCAGCAGCGATTACAGCAATTGAGGCAGGGACTTCAGGATGATTGGGAACAGCGAAGCGAAAAATTAAAGCGGTTGCGAAGAGATTGTGCTATTGAAGCAGGTACCGCAGTAAAATTTCAATTAGAAAAACAGATTCAAGATGAACTGGCTAAACTGAACGATATCGATCGGCAGTTAAATGATATTGAAGCACAATTGCAATTGCTTTCTCATACAACAATAATCCCAAATACTATATCCAAGGTAAAAGTACATCAAACTCCTGAACTCCTATCAAACACTGGAATTATCGAAGTTTTTATATCTTATCAAAAAGATGATGAAAAATTGTTAAAAGAGTTAGTAGATAAACATCTCAATCATGTGGAGGGAATTAAAATTTGGCATGAAGGTAAAACTATAGGAGGACAAAACAATAAAGTTGAGATTGAGAAACACCTGAATTCATCTCATATAATTATGTTATTGATTAGTCCTAATTATCTCAAAGAATATAATAATAAATTTGAGATAAAGCTAGCGATAGAGAGAGAACAAGCTATAAAAGCTACTTTTGTTATTCCTGTACTTCTCACCAAGATTTTTGGTTGGGAACGATTTACTTTTGCTAATTTTAAGCTTGGGGATCTTGAGCCTTTACCTCAAAAAAATAAATTTATCACTGATAGAAAGGCGTGGCAAACTAACAATGATGCTTTTTGTTTTATTGCTGAAGGTCTTGAAAAAGTCAAGACAAAAATAGTAGAAAAAACATAAAATAACAACTTTTATTTCCTGACGGTTATGTCTTTGTCTCCAGGCTATAGCAAAAATATCAAAATAGTATTTATATACTCATCATCTGGTCGTAAAGATGAAAATCTTCGACAAGATTTAGAGAAGCACCTGAGTACATTGAAAGACTCAGGTGTCTTTATAGAATGGTGCAAATACCCTATTGACATATCACATTTTTCTGATGACACAAACAATCATACTTTTAATATTTTAGAAACATCTGATGTGGTTGCATTACTTGTTAACCCACACTTGATTTCTCTAATTCAAAATACAACTTTATTTTCTACTGAAATTCAGCGTATATTACAGCGAGGTAAACAGGAAGAAATTATTGTTGTACCTTTGCTCATTCGTGAAATTTACGGCTGGGAGAAAGTATTGGGTGATTTAAATCCATTGCCGAAATCTAGAATAGCCGTAAAGAGATCGTCAGACACTGATGGAGCTTTTCATAATATAGCTAAAGGTCTGGAAGAAATAATCGAAAAAATTAAACAATACCATCAAAATTTACAGGAATATAGGCAGATTTTTTATACTGCGATTCAGAATGAGTATCCTTTTAGTACTCAAACACTAAATACCTTAATCCAATTCAAGCAAAATTGGGAATTAAAAAATAAAGATATAGAATTCATAGAGCAAGAAATAACTGCCCAAGCAAAGCAAGAACACAATCAAAAATTACAACGGTATAAACAAGAATTTTTTCAGATAGTTCGGCGAGGCAATAGTCTCAGTGAGCAAGAGCGCGAGAGATTGAAAACCCTACAAAATGACTTAAGTCTTAAAGATGAAGTTGTAGCTAGAATCGAGAATGAAGTTACTGAAAACATTTCTCTTCAACCTTTTCGGCGACTTATTGGCTATGATAATCAAGCGAATCCAAACGTCGTTATTACTGCTATTGTGATTGTTGTAGTTGCTGCGCTTTTAGGATTTTGTAAATCTTCTCCAGAGACACAACTAACTAATTTAGAAAATCAAGGAGAAAATAAGCTTAAGATTGCTACTAAAAAGATTGATTATATAAAACGTGCCAATGACCACTATTTGCAAAAAAATTATCAAGCAGCAATTAAGGATTATACCCAAGCTATTGAAATTGCGCCTAAAAATGTTAACGCATATATACAACGTGGTTATGCTCAACATTATATACAAAAATACCAGGCAGCAATTGACGACTATACCACAGCTATTCGCCTTTCTCCTGACTTAGCTGATGCTTATGCAAATCGTGGTCTTGTTTATGATAAAAACTTACCAAATAAACAACAAGCAATTAAAGATTATCAAAAGGCAGAGACTCTATACAAAAAACAAGGAGCAAAAGATAAACTTAAAGAAATGCGTTCTAGGCTCAAGAGGCTTCAGCAGACAAAGCCCTGATTTTCCCATTAAATATATCTTAACCTCTACCAAATCGGATAATGATAATAAACAAGGATCACCTCTTACTTGTCACAATATCAGTAATGCGATCGCCTTCCATTAATTTCTCAAGCTCATTGGTTATGACTTTGTACTGGTTGAGCAAATTAACAACAATCAGAAGCTGACTGTGAGTGAATCATTCACACCAAAATACTTAAGATTTGTTCTACTGGCGGAATTAAGTACTCAGTTAGATCAATACTTACAGTGCTGTCCCGCAACTTGAGGAATGTCCACAAATTGCCACTAGTAAAGTACGGCGGAAATAAAGCACCCATTCCAAATGAATAAAATACTTACGCTGTATTCATTTTTAATTTTTAATTTTTAATTCCGCCTTGCGGTACTAATAACACTACCGTAGATAGTACAATATCGTTGCCAAAATAAGAATATGAAGAGGCAAGGAACTTCGTAGTAGAGTTATTGTTTCTCACCACGACAACTCAAAAACTACTTAACTTATTACCGCAGATAAACGCTACAATGATGCGGCAATTTAACCAGAGGATTCTGGCCATGTTTTACAAAAAAATAAATCTATATGCATAGACGAGCGTCCTTATCTTTGTTTTTAGGAGTATTCACGAGTTCTAGCTGTTTCATCTTCAGTGTAGTAGCTCAAGTCCCATCTAATTCGCAGCAGTCCTCGACTCGGAGTGAAGTTGAAGCTGCTAGTTGGTTTGAAGCCCATCGCACCCAGCCAGCCGCTTTACGAGCATTTGTACAGCGAATGCCGAAGGGAGGAGATATCCACAGTCATCTAAGCGGGGCTGTGTACGCAGAACACTATCTTGAGTGGGCTGCCACCGATGGGTATTGTGTGAATCCAAAGGCAGAGACATTAGTTGAACCAAAGGCTTGTGGTCAGGACAGTAGCTATTTTGCAGCTTCAGAATTGTTAAACCGAACATCTGTTTATGATTCCCTAATAAATCGTTGGTCTACTCGTAACCTCCCATTTGCTGGAAAATCTGGACACGACCAATTTTTTGAGGCTTTTAGTGGTTTTGGGACAATATCAGACTCTATGAGCCGTCGGGATGATATGGTTGCGTCAGTAGCAAATCGGGCAGCTTCGCAGCATATTACCTATCTAGAGTTAATGCTTACCATTCAGGGCAGTGAGGTTCGACAGCTAGGGCGTGAAGTTGGTTGGAATAAAGATTTGCAAGAGATGCATAGTCAATTGCTCAAACGAGGATTAACCAAGCTAGTGACACTTGGCAGCCAGCAATTAGCACAGTTGGAGAGCGAAGTCTCGAAAACACTCGGTTGCGGCACTCCATTGGCACAGCCTGGATGTGCAGTGACAGTGCGCTATTTACAGCAAACGACAAGAACAAAGTCGCCTGTTGAAGTGTTTGCTCAGTTAGCTTATGCCTTTGAATTAGCTTCATCGGAAAAGCGGGTAGTTGGCATTAATCTTGTTGCCCCGGAAGATAACCAGATTGCACTGCGCGACTACACTCTGCAAATGCAAATGCTGCAATTTTTAAAACGCCAATTTCCCAATGTCAAGGTGGCGCTCCATTCTGGAGAGTTAACTCTGGGGTTGGTTCCAACCGAGGATTTACGTTTTCATATTCGGCAAGCTGTAGAAGTGGCACAGGCATCTCGCATCGGACATGGTGTAGATATTCTTTTTGAGGAGCGTCCCTTCGAGTTGATGGAGCAAATGCGGCGACTCGGCGTGTTGGTCGAAATCTGCCTGACCAGTAATGAGGTAATTTTGAATGTCCAGGGAGATCAGCATCCCTTTAGGGAATATTGGAAGGCTGGAGTACCAATGACCCTTGCTTCTGATGATGAAGGCATTTCCCGCATCGATTTGAGTCATGAGTATCTGTTAGCAGCAACGAGATATGGGCTGGGATATAAAGACCTCAAGCGACTGGCTCGCAATGGCTTAGAATATAGTTTCGCTCCGGGAAATAGTCTCTGGAAGTCGCCTGAGTTTAAGGCAATGGTTGCAGCTTGTGCAAGCGATAGCCCTGGTGAAACTTCTGTTTCTCAAGGGTGCAATGCTTTTTTGCAAAAGAGCGATCGCGCCCGGATACAATGGCAGCTAGAGTCAGAATTTGCTCGGTTTGAGTCATTGGAGAACTGGCTTTGATTGACTTTCACGAAAATGTAGAGCAACGAATAATTTGACTGCAAGGACAAATTATATCATGTTCGACAAATCACTTATTAATATGTCATTGCGTTCGCCCTTGGCGTTCCCGCAGGGTATGCAACGAAGTGGAATGTAGCAATCACAAAGGTTCGGGATTGCTGCGCTTCTCTACGAGACGCTGCGCGAACGCTCGCAATGACATAAGTATTAAGTCGAACATGATATTAGAAGTCAAGTTTTTCATACCTGCAAACTTTACTGGAAAAGCATCTAAGTTCCTTTACCCCTCTTCGCAGTGCGAAGAGGGGTTAGGGGTAGAAGTTACGCCGGATAAATCCGCAATCTTCTATTTGGTTCTTCGCCAAAACTATGCGACTTGAGGCGATAATGTTCTACCAACTCATGTTGCATTTTGCGGACTTGCGGAGAACGTGGTAATAACTCAACTGGCTGTCCTTTCGGAATCACAATTTGCTCAACAGCAAGTCTAGCTTCTTCCAAGGCATCCATCTCATCATCGCTACCACTGTGCAAAAACAGTTGCAGTTCGAGGTCATCGGTCATTTCTGGGTCGTCCATGTTCAGCAACCGCCGCAAGCCACGGGTAATTTGCGGAATGGTGCTGGACTTAATCATGTGGATGGGGACATGACGGGCTTTGGCCATTTGGCGTAATTTGGCGTGGTTTTTGACGTGCGATCGCAGTGCTAAAATTGCATCAGCACTATCTATATCTTTTGTCAATACCACGGGTAAAGTTAGCACGCTAATTACCTGTTCTAGTTGATGGCGGCTAACGCCATAAGGGTAAACGTGCAGTGGCAAATCTTCACCATTTGGCCCTGGGTGTCTAGTCGCAGCATCTAAATCAATGCTCTCTGAATAATTGAAGGATTCATCCAGCAATCGATCAAACTCACTACGTCCAGTCACCCGTTCTACAGGCAATTGTGGCAGTGCAACCATTTGTCCCGAAGAACGCCAGCCATTAGATGGTCGCGCCGGTGGGAAAGATTCTTCCACTGTCCCTAACTGTCCACCGCGACCGTTGACAACAGCTAACTGCCTTGTCACCGCAACTTTGCCGTGGTCATCAACGGTTCTCGTTTGTGGGGTAGCCTGACGACCTCGCAGCAGATTATCTACTGTGTCAGCAACGCTTTCATGTACTACCCAGCGTTGGCGTTCCAACATTTCCACAGCAATTTCAAAGGTAGGAGGGGCTTTCCGCTCCAAAACAGTCTTTTGAGAGCCTCGCCGTCTGGCTTCGTCGTCTCCCAGCGTCACAGCTTGGATACCCCCAACTAAATCAGCCAGGGTAGGGTTTTTAATCAGATTTTCGATCTGATTCCCGTGGGCAGTACCTACCAACTGTACGCCCCGTTCAGCAATAGTACGAGCCGCTAAAGCTTCCAGTTCCGTGCCAATTTCATCAATGACAATGACTTCTGGCATGTGGTTTTCCACTGCCTCAATCATCACCTGATGCTGTTGTTCTGGATGAGCCACTTGCATCCGCCGAGCGCGACCAATGGCGGGGTGGGCAACATCACCATCTCCAGCGATTTCGTTGGAGGTGTCAATAATCACCACTCGCTTATGCAGATCGTCTGCCAATACACGAGCAATTTCCCGTAAGGCGGTAGTTTTGCCTACACCTGGACGACCGAGCATGAGAATCGATTTACCAGTCTCTACCAAATCGCGGATCATGCCAATGGTTCCGAATACCGCCCGACCAACGCGACAGGTCAAGCCAATAATCTTACCAGTACGGTTGCGGATCGCACTGATCCGATGCAAAGTTTGCTCAATTCCTGCTCGATTATCTCCACCAAAAATTCCGACTCGTTGAATGCAATCATCTATCTGTTCTTGAGTAACGGGTATTTCGCTCAGATACTCAGCTTGATTAGGAAAGCGAGCCTCTGGGCGACGACCCAAATCCAAGACCACTTCTACTAAAATATCTCGTTTGGGATGACTCTCTAGTACTTGTTGCAGGTCTTGGGGCAAAATGTCTAATAACTTTTGGAGATCGTCTGTAATCGTCATGCTTTCTATGGTGACGGAAACAACAGTAAATCAGATACTTTCAGCTTTTAACTGTTCTCAATAGCTCGTTCAATGCTCAAACCTCCTACCTTGACTATACAAACATAAATTAAACATAAGTTACAGTATCTTCTGGTACCTAGTAATTATGCTTAATTAATGCTCACTCTCCCTTCTCTGAGATGACTTGATTTGGGAAACGAGAGAATGGGCAAGTTCTACAGCTTGCCAAAGTAATACTTCATCTTCTTCTAGGCAAACAGTCGCCTTCATATTGGTGTTACTTACCTCCTTATTCTCTAACTTTTCGAGAATTGGTGACAGCAGTACACGGGCGTAGCTACCGTAGGCGACCCCGGAAATAGAGGAGGGGGGGGACAAGGGAGAGGGGGGGGACAAGGGAGAGGGGGGGGACAAGGGGTAAATTCCCTCTTGTCCTCCTTGTCCCTCTCTCTTCAGCAGTCCCATTGCCTTTAACTTAGCAACGGTATAGCTATTTGTGCCGCCTGCTAACTGCACATATCCCGGTAATTTCGCTGCCAAAACTTTCTGCCCTAATTTCACTGCGGCTATTGTCGTACCATCGCCAATATCGCCACTCATTGAACGACCGTCGGTTTGCCAAATTAAAGCACTTTTGAGTGGGGCAATCAGGTCATACACTGCTCTTAGGTAATCAGTCATCCCCTCGCCATCGGGACAACTGATGGCTAGTAGCTTTAATTGATCGGCCCACGGTGAAATTGCCTGCCATAATCGCTGAAATTCTGCCAACCGCCCTACTTGTGTATGGATTTCTACGGCATCTACTCCTGTTGACATTACTAATGGCGCGATCGCTCCTGGCGTTGTCACGTATGAAGCTGTATAAATTATACCATAAGGACAAATTGGGATGCAACGACCGCAGCCATAACATTTTTCGGATACTACTCCTGAAAAATCTTCTTTGATATTGTCAAATACGATTGCTTGTGCCGGACAAATCCGTTCACAGGGTCTAGGGCAGTCTCTAGGACACTCAGTAGGATTAAATTCTGCTTTGCGAAAATGGGGGTCTTCTCCATCGTTTAGGCTGACCATTAAAAAGGGTAAGTTGCCTTTGTAGTCAAAGCCTCGCTGTTGGGCATCTTGAGCTAGAGTTTTAGCTACTTGTAGCCCTGCTTGCGCTGCTGCAATCACTGCTGGATCAGCTGCAACATCTATGCAGTCAGCGCCCGCCAAAGTATAGGCTAACGTTAAATTTCTGACTGCCGGCAAATGCTGGAAGCTAGCTCCGCAGATGAGCTTGAACCAGTCACCTTGTTTGAGAGATTGTAAAGGTACGAACAGATCAGTCACTATTCTATTATGCGTTTATGCGACTAAAAATAGTAGTCTGTAATCAAGAAAAAATCCGGATTTCCAAAATTAGAGATTGGGAATGGGGTATTGGGTATTGGCTATTATTGATTATTCATTCTTCTCTCCTACTGCCGTAGCTTTCTGAGGAGCTGAGATAAATGACAGTCAATGCAATAACTGTATTTTTTGTAGAAGACTCTGCTGAAGACAGAGCTTTGTATCGGCGCTTTCTAGAGCGGGACGATCGCTACACTTATAATATTTACGAATTTGAGTCTGGAAATAAGGCGCTACAAGCTTGCCAAGGGAAAATACCGGATGTGATTTTGTTGGACTATTTATTACCAGATTTAGATGGGCTGGAATTTCTTACTAAGCTACAGAGGCAAACTTCCAGCAGCCAAATTTCAGTAATTATGGTGACTGGACAGGGAGACGAAACGATCGCAGTCCAAGCTCTCAAGAGTGGAGCCCATGATTATCTAGTTAAGGGAAAACTGACCCGAGAAAATTTCTGCCGAACGATTCATGGGGCGATCAAGCACAAGCAGCTAATGCAGCAGCTAGAACAGCAGCAGGAACAACAACGCCTAGTAGGAGCGATCGCTCTGCATATCCGCAAATCTTTGCAGCTTCAAGACATTCTTACTACTAGTGTTCAACAAGTCCGCCAGTTATTGGGTGCCGATCGGGTACTGGTGTATCAATTCACTTCCCTTATGCAGGGTTGTATTGTATCAGAGTCGGTGTTACCTGAATGGCAATCAAGCTTGGGACTAGAGATTGAAGATACCTGTTTTCAAGAAAGCCAGGGTGAAAAATATCGCCAAGGAAAAATTTGGACAACTACGAACATCTACGAAGCGGGTTTAAGTGAATGCCATCTGCAATTATTAGAACAGTTTCAGGTAAAGGCGAATTTAATTGTCCCCATTCTGGTAGAAAACATAGCGACTTCAGCAGTTGAACTCTGGGGTCTATTTATTGTGCATCAATGTTCTGCTCCCCGGCAATGGCAGGCATTTGAGGTGGAATTGCTCAACCAACTGACTGTACAATTAGCGATCGCCATCCAACAAGCCCAACTTTACCGTAACCTCCAAACCCTCAACACCGAGTTAGAAGCCAAAGTACACGAACGCACTACCAAATTGCAAGAAAGCGATCGCCGATTCCGCGCTATCTTTAACAACACTTTCCAATTCACAGGACTGCTAACGCCATCTGGTATTTTACTGGAGGCTAACCAGACTGCACTTAGTTTTGGCGGACTTCAGTTGGAAGATGTGATCGATCGCCCTTTTTGGGAAGCACACTGGTGGACAATTTCACCACAAACTCAAGAAGAATTAAAACAAGCGATCACTCATGCTGCAAAGGGAAAGTTTGTCCGCTATGAAGTTGATGTTCTCGGTGCAAATGAGCGAGTAGCAACAATCGATTTTTCACTGCGTCCGCTTCAAGACGAGACAGGTAAAGTCGTTTTGTTGATTCCAGAAGGGCGAGATATCACTGAACGCAAACAAACTGAACTCGCTTTGCATGAGCGTAAAGTGATGTTGCACTTGATTGGAGATAATCTGTCCAATGGTGCAGTCTATCGGGTGATCCGCGAACGGAATGGGAGCGATCGCTTTTCTTATCTGAGTGGGGGCATTGAAAGACTAATGGAAGTCAAAGTAGAAGATGCACTCAGAGATTCATCTCTGCTTTATCGGCAGTTTATCCCAGAGGATATTCCCCGTCTACAGGAAGCCGTTGAAGAGTCCCGGCTAAATCTGTCTGTCTTTGATATTCAATTACGAATCCGAACGCCTAGTGGTCAACTCAAATGGTTCCATTTTCGTTCTACACCACGCCAGTTGCAGGATGGGCGTGTGGCTTGGGATGGACTAGTGGTGGATGTCACCGACCTCAAAAACAGTGAAGAAACCTTACGCAAAAGTCAAGCCCTGCTAGAAGAATCACAGCGAGTTGCTCGCCTTGGTAATTGGGAGTTTGAACTTGCCAGTGGCAAAATTACCTGGTCAAAGGGGCTTTTTGATCTCTTCAATCGAGAATTCGCACTTCTTGAACCAAGCTATGAAGAAAATCTGCAATTGTATCACCCTGAAGATTGGGAGAAATTGCACCAAGCAGTTGAGCGGGCGATCGCCACTGGTGAGTCCTACAAACAAATTCTTCGTGTCCCCCAGAATGGCTCTAATCGCTATTTTGAGGGCATTGGATATGTAGAATTCAACGCCGATGGAGAGGTAATTCGCCTTTATGGTACTGCCCAAGATGTCACCGAACGGGAAATTGCGCTACGCGATCGCCAAAAAGCGGAAGAAACCTTGCGCCAAAGTGAGGAACGACTACAATTAGCACTTGAAGCTTCTGGGGATGGTTTGTGGGACTGGAATATTATCACTGGAGAAGTGTATTACAGCCGCCGCTATTTAGAAATGCTCGGATACAGCTTTGATGAAGTTCCACAGGATTGGAGTACTTGGGAGCAATTAGTTCATCCAGATGATTTACCTTGGGTTGAAGAAATCTTGGCAGCCCACCTCAAGGATAGTTCAGTACGATACAAATTTGACTATAGACTCAGAACTAAGTCTGGCGAATGGAAATGGATTGCCAACTACGGTAAGGTTGTCATCCGAGATGAAAAGGGTAATCCTTTGCGGATGACTGGCACTCATCGGGATATCAGCGATGTCTACGATGAGCTTCGCTTACGCCAACAAACCGAAGCAGCCTTAGCTAGAAGTGAAGAACAACTAAGGCTAACCTTAGAATTTAACCACATCGGTCTTTGGGATTGGAATGTTGAAACAGGGGAAGTTCTCTGGAATAACAACCATTTTCGTTTGTTAGGTTTAAAGCCAGAAACGTCAGCAGCCTATCAACTATGGCGCGATTGTGTTCATCCAGAGGATGTTGAGCGAATTGAACAGGCTGTATTAAATGCGTTGGCAGAACATATTAATTTTAAAGGTGAATATCGAGTGATTTACCCCGATGGCAAAGTTCACTGGCTCACGGGGAAAGGGCGCGGCGTTTACAACGAAGCAGGCGACCCTGTACGGATGCTGGGCGTGATCATTGATATCAGCGATCGCAAGGTTCTGGAGCGAGAACTGGCTCACAAGCAAAAGTTATTGGATGCCTTCATCAATAGCGCACCTGTTGGTGTAAGCATTCTTGATCGAGAACTGCGTTTTTCATTTGTTAATGAAGCATTGGCAGAAATTAATGGCATTCCCGCAGCAGCGCATATTGGCAAAACACTGCGGGAGATTGTCCCCGATTTGACACCAAAGCTGGAGCAGGTGTTGCAATATGTTTCGACAACGGGTGAACCGATTCTGGATTTGGAAATCACTGGAGAAACCCCAAAACTCCCAGGTGTTATCAGAACTTGGCTAGCTTCCTATTTTCCGATTCAGTCTGAAGCTGATCAACCCATTAGTGTGGGCATTGTTGTAGTTGAAATCAGCGATCGCAAACGCGCTGAACAAATGTTAGAACTGCAAGCAGTAATTACCCGTAACATGGCAGAGGGAATTTGCCTAGTTCGTGCCACAGATGGCATATTTGTCTACACCAATCCTAAATTTGAGCAAATGTTTGGCTATGAACCTGGTGAATTAATCGGTCAGCATGTGTCGATTGTCAACTACGGGGACGAACATACTACACCTGAAGAAGTTAATCAGGCAATTAGCACTGCTATTATTCAAAACGGTGAAGCTACTTATGAAGTTCATAATATTAAGAAAGATGGCACTCCTTTCTGGTGTAGGGCAAACGCTTGCATTTTTGGGCATCTTGAGTATGGAAACGTCCTTGTAGCTGTCCAACAAGATATCACCGAGCATAAGCAAGCAGAGGAAAAAATCAAAGCCTCTCTTAAAGAAAAAGAAGTATTACTTAAAGAAATTCACCATCGGGTGAAAAACAATTTAGGAATTGTCAGCAGTTTGCTGCAAATGCAGTGCAGACGGACACAAGATCCTGTCGTGACATCTGTTTTGCGCGATAGCCAAAACCGCATTGCCTCCATTGCCCTAGTTCATGAAAAACTATACCGATCTGAAGACCTCGCTGATATTGATTTTGCTCAATACATCCCAGATTTAACAACTCATTTATTTGATTCTTATAACGTCAATTCCAGCCAGATTCACCTGAAGATTCAAGTTGATGATGTTAGCCTTGACATCGAAACGGCCATTCCTTGTGGCTTGATTATCAACGAACTGGTTTCTAATGCTTTGAAATATGCCTTTGTTGGTAATATTTGGGGGGAAATTGAGATTAAGTTTTATCAAGGATCAGAGTCTATTTTTACACTCATTATTCGAGATAACGGCATTGGTTTACCTGAAAATTTTGATAGTAAGAAAGCTAAAACATTAGGTATAACTCTTGTCCAAGGTTTGGTTAAACAGCTAAGAGGAAAACTCGAAATTGAATCTCACCAGGGAACAGAGTTCAAAATTACTTTCACAAACAGCCGGATATAAACATGATTGGCATTCAATCAAACATACCGAGAAAGGATGCAGTTAGAATCCTTGTGGTTGAAGATGAATATATTCTTGCCATCAATTTGCAAGAAAGTTTAGAGTCTCTGGGATACACTGTTTTAGGCATCGCCGATTCAGCAGAAGAGGCAATTGAAAAAGCAACTGAATCACGCCCAAACCTGATTTTAATGGATATCAGGTTACGGGGTGATATGGACGGCATTCAGGCATCTGAGCAAATTTGGCATAATTTGCAAATTCCTGTCATCTTTATTACAGGACACTCTGATAATAGCACTGTAGAGCGGGCAACGCTGACATCCCCCTTTGGGTATATTCTCAAACCCATCAAGGAACAAGAACTTTACGTTGCCATTCAAACAGCACTCAATCGCTACGATCGCGAGCAATTTTTGAGTTCTGTCCTTAGGGGAATGGGCGACGGTGTGATTGTGGTTGATCCTGAGTTGCGTGTAAAGTACCTAAATCAGGCAGGTGAAGCATTAACAGGCTGGCGATGGGATGAAGCCAAGGGACGGATGTTAACAGAGGTGTTCCGACTCGTTGACGAACAAACTCAGATCCCTGCCCAAAATCCAATTCTCGCAGCTCTCCAACAAGAAACTACTATCTATCTAGGCAGTCAAATTTTACTAATTACTAGAGACGGGACAACTATACCAGTCGCTGATAGTGCTACTCCCCTCAGAGACAACAGTGGCATGATTACAGGAGCAGTATTAGTTTTTCGAGATGACACACAACGACGGCTCACCGAAGAACGCAATCTCGCAACTGAACGTGCCCAACAACTAGAAATTCAAGTGGCAGAACTCCAACGCCTGAACAAGTTGAAAGAGGATTTTCTCGCAACCACTTCTCATGAAATGCGAACGCCCTTGTCAAACATCAAAATGGCAATCTCCGCTCTAGAAAATATTCTTGAGCGGCAGGATAGCTTAAATTCAAGCACACTTTCTCCATCGGAATCTGTAGCTCGCTACTTAACTATCCTGCGTGAGCAATGCGAACAAGAACTGAATCTAGTAGACAATTTGCTGCATATCCGAATGATTGATGCAGATGTCTATCCATTGGAATTAACTTCAATTCAACTTCAACATTGGCTACCTCACGTCGCCGAGTATTTTGAAGAAAGAGCGAAAGCTAAAGAGCAGACTTTGGAAGTTAGTATTTTGCCAAATTTACCACCTTTACTTTCAGACTTGGCTAGCCTGACCGAAATTGTCTCAGAGTTACTCAACAATGCTTGTAAATATACTCCGCCTGAAGGACAGATTACAATGGATGTTCGGATAATCGACACCACAAAAAGTCTCATCAATGAGGATGCAGAATCTGATCTATTAGATAACCTTCAAGCCCCCTACTTTCAAATTACAATTAGTAATTCTGGGGTAATAATCCCCACAACAGAACAATCTCGCATCTTTGAGCCATTTTACCGAATTCCTCAGAGCGATCGCTGGCAACATGGCGGCACAGGCTTAGGTTTAGCATTAGTGAAGAAGTTAGTAGAATATCTCCAAGGCAAAATTGAAGTTACCAGTTCTCAGGGCTGGGCAAGGTTCACAGTTCAACTGCCCTTAAGCCTGTGACTAGAGAGAGGTAGGGCGCGGGGAGGGTGGGAGGTGTGGGAAGGGTGGGAAGATGAAGAATGGAATGGTCGAAATTAAAGAAGATGGAAGAAAAAGGGAAGAAGTATTTTAGAACTCATGAGGATTTAGCCATTTATCAATTAGCATTTGAAACAGCAATGCAAATTTTTGAATATTCTAAAAAGTTCCCAGTTGAAGAAAAATATTCATTAACTGACCAAATTCGTCGCTCCTCTCGCTCTGTCTGTGCAAATATGGCAGAGGCTTGGAGAAAACGGCGATATAAAGCCGCTTTTGTCGCTAAACTGAATGATTGTGTTCGCGGAGCGTGTCGTAGACAGGCGGAAGCAGCAGAAACTCAAGTTTGGTTAAAGTTTGCTGTGAAATGTCAATATCTTACGGTCGAACAAGGAAGAGAACTCTACGCTCCTTACAATCAAGTCCTTAGCGGGTTAGTCAAGATGATTACCCATCCAGATGATTGGTTACTTGACTAAATTCCCACCCTTCCCACCCTTCCCACACCTCCCACCCTTCCCACCCCTCCCACACTCCCCACCCTATGAGTGAGAAATTCGGGTTATCCTCTTCATTAACCGAGCTTACTGTTGGCTAACGCTCAGGTTGCTCAATGGGAATTTCGATCGCAAACTCTGCTCCTTGCCCAACAGAAGAAGTGCAGGTAATATTTCCTCGGTGTTTTTGGACGATAATCTGATAGCTAATAGATAATCCTAGCCCACTACCTTTGCCCACAGGTTTTGTGGTAAAAAATGGGTCAAATAAACGCGATCGCAACGACTCTTCTATACCAGGGCCATTATCTGCGATCGCAATTTTGATCGTATTTAAGTCTGTCACCTCTGTGTGAATCCTAATTTGGGGAGTAGGGAAGAGCCACTGCGGGTTTGAGGTTTCTCCAAGTGCAGGAACTGGTGTGTCTCCCCAATTAGAGCGACTCCCGTCAAGTGGCATTTGAGAATAACGATTAAAAGATTGATTCCCCGCTCCCCACTCCCCATTACCCCTTATTCCCAGAGGCCCCACCTTCCCCATTCCCTCTTCTATTGCATCAATAGCATTATTCAATAAATGCATAAATACTTGGTTTAGTTCACTCGCATAGCAAGTAACTAGGGGCAAGTTACCATAATCTTTCACTAAAATAATTGCGGGACGGTCTGCTGCTTCTCTGAGTCGATGTTGTAACATCACCAAAGTGTTTTCGATGTCTTCATGGATATTTACCCGCTTCATCTCTGCTTCATCATGCCGAGAAAAGTGTTGTAGCGCCACGACAATTTCCCGAATGCGATCGGAGCCTCTATACATTGCACCTATGAGGTTTTGTAGATCGTTAATCACAAAATTCAGGTCTACATCTTGGGATATTTGCTGAATTTTTGGCGTGGGTTTAGGATATTCTTGTTGATAAACTTCAATTAGATTTACTAGGTCTTGCACATATTGACCAGCATATTGGAGATTACCATAAATAAAACTGATGGGATTGTTAATTTCATGAGCCAGCCCAGCCACTAGCTGCCCCAGCGCCACCATCTTTTCGTTCTGAATCTGTTGAACTTGAGCAGATTTTAAGTTATCAAGAGCCTCTTGTAATAAAAAGTTTTTTTCTTGCAGTCTAACTTGGAGCAAACGTAAATTAATCTGATTTTCAATTCGCAACACAACCTCTGCCCCATGAAAAGGTTTGGCAATATAATCTACACCACCAACATCAAAAGCTTTTACTTTATCCACAACATCATCCAGGGCACTGATAAAAATTACTGGGACTTCACAAGTTTTATCGTCAGCCTTCAGTTGTTGACAAACTTCATAGCCATCCATCCCTGGCATGTTGATATCCAGCAAAATCACATCCGGCAAAACCATTTGACATGCAGTTAGTGCCATTTTACCGTTTAAAGCTTTGCGAACTTCAAAACCTTGTGCAGTCAACATTGCCGATAAAAGCCTCAAATTATCTGGGGTATCATCGACCACCAAAATATTTTTTTTATGATGGTTAGTTTGATTGAAATGCATTATGTATTAAAAGCTATGCTTGTAATGATTGAGGATAGTAAATGCTTATTTAAAATTACCCTGATTTTTTTGCTCTATTTCACCAAAATACTTATATTTATAGTTTAACTCCCCCAGTAGCTAGAGAGTTTTATAAACTACCAAAACTATTGGCCAATTATGAGCTTGACAAATCTGATAGCCTGCTTATAGCAACTTATCTAGATAGCCGACATAGATAATCTAGCCGAACGCCAACAATTAAAATTTTTACAAATACTTAGTGGATAGCTACCATTGAGGTGATGCGGCAAGCAACTTAACAACCAATTGTTGTTCTATGGGTTCAGAAAACAGAAATCCTTGAGCAAAATTACAATTTAGACTTCTCAACTGGGCTAACTGTTCTTCTGTTTCGACACCTTCAGCGATCGCACTCATGCCCATTGAATTGGCAATGCCAATCATTGCTGGTACTAACCCCATATTTTCTTTGTTATCCTGCATACGTTTGACAAAAGATTTATCAATTTTGAGGGCATTTAAAGGAAAGCTGTGCAGGTAACTTAAAGAGGAATATCCTGTACCAAAGTCATCCATGATCAACTTTATGTTTCGCTGTTTTAGTTGTTGAAAAATTATCTTAATTGCATTAGTATTTTCCATAATTACACTTTCTGTTATTTCTAATTCTAAATATGTAGGATTTATTTTAGTTTCATAAATAATTCTGTCAATTTGTTCTACAAAATTGGGTTGTAAAAATAACCTAGCACTCAAATTGACACTAATAGTTAGAGGTTCTGGTGTCACTGGCTGATGTTGCCAGATGCTTAGTTGATGACAAGCTGACTGTAATACCCAAGTATTGATGGCATTAATCAAACCTGTTTCTTCTGCTACAGGAATAAATTCTGTAGGAGGAACTAGACCACGAATTGGATGTTGCCAGCGCACCAAGGCTTCAAATCCAGAAATTCTACCTGTAATTAGAGAAACAATTGGCTGATAATAAACGAGGAATTCTTGCCTTTCAACAGCCCTTCTTAGGTCATTTTCTAACTCTAAAAGCTGAATAGCTTCCTGATGCATCGCTGGATTAAAAACATGATATTTGGCTCTTCCTTGAGCCTTAGCCCGATACATTGCCGTATCAGCATCCCGCAGCAAATACTCTGGACGATCGTAATCTTTATTGCCCCAACTAATGCCAATACTGGCATTCATAAAGACTTCATATCTTGATAGTTTAAAAGCAAGTGATAGCTGTTTTAGAATCCTATCGGCAACTTGGATTGCTATATTGATATCCGTAATATTTTCTAAGAGAATTCCAAATTCATCACCACCCAGTCGGGCTAGAGTATCAATAGGTATGAGACACGCTTGCAGGCGACGAGCGATAGAAATCAGCAATTCATCTCCTACCAAATGACCAAGGGAATCATTGACAACTTTGAAGCGATCGCAGTCTAAAAAAAGTACTGCAAACTGATAACTAGATTCTTGTTTGGCTCGATTGAGAGCATTATCTAGTCTTCTCATAAACAACACTCGGTTTGGTAATCCAGTCAGCGAATCATGCAGCGCTATATCTAATAGTTTACTTTGTAATTTTTGACGGGAATTAATTTCTTTTTGAAGTTTTTGAAGAGCTTTTTCTAGCTCCTCAGTTCGCTGTGTTACCCGATGTTCCAATTCTACATTTAGTTTCAATATTTCTAATCGCGCTGACCTCAATGCCAGTTGATTTTTCACGCGCACTAAAACTTCTTGAAACTCAAAAGGTTTAGTGATGTAGTCTACACCACCTACCTTAAAGGCTTTAACTTTGTCAAAAACATCATCTAAAGCGCTAATAAAAATTACCGGAATATCGGCTGTTAGCTCCCAAGCTTTAAATGCCTGACAAATTTCATAGCCATCTACTTCTGGCATCATAATATCGAGCAAAATCAGATCCGGCAATACTGTTTGAGTTGCTGTCAGTGCCATTTGCCAGTTCAAGGCTTTACGAACGTTATACCCTTCCCTTGTCAATATTGAGGATAAAACCCGCAGGTTGTCCGCCATATCGTCAACGATCAAAATATCTTTTTTATTAGGGTCTAAATGCTCGTAATTCATTCTACGTTTGTTCTAGTCAATTCCATAATTTTCTCAAACTGGTAGTTATTTGCTAAATCCCTAAGAACTTGCGATACCTGAACATTATCTGAGGGAATTTGCTTGATTAACTCTAAAATCAATTCATCGCTACAGCTGGCTGCGGCATAGTGGATCTTTTGAAGCCACTCAGGTGACATTTGTGATAAATGACTCAGGAGTTCAGCAAAACTAACAAATATCTGTGTAGCTTGCTCGGCAACTGCTGTATTTGGGTTTTCTACTTGATTGGTATACTTTACACCCAGATGTTGGCTCAGTTTTTCCAATAATACTTCCTGTGTGAATGGCTTGCGAATAAAATCATCGCAGCCAATAGATAAAATCTTCTGGCGTTCTTCCTCAAAGGCGCTAGCGGTTAGGGCAATAACGATTGTGTGTTTATTCAAACAACCCTGCGCTGTCTCCAAAAAGTCGAAATAGGGAGCTAGGGCTTTTGGCGATCGCAAAATGGCCGCACCAGAAGCGTCATGATTGTGTTCCACGACACCAGCTATTTCTGGTGTGGGAGAGGCTTTGTATATAGTTTTTAGAACTTCACAGTCACCTGAATCGGTTAACCCTCCGTTAAGATACTGGCTCCCCGATGATGTCAGTTGTTTAAATTTTGGGAACCTCCGTAATCTATTGGCTGTCCCATACCCTACTTGTTTACCTTTAATTATTCTTGTAGCTTCGTAGCCGTCCATGATCGGCATTCGCATATCCATAAAAATCAAGTGTGGTTGCCAAGATTCCCAATTACTAACTGCTTCCACACCATCTGTAGCTTCCCTGACTTCAAAGCCCAGAGATGTCAGAATTTTAACTAGCAGTAGACGGCTTTCTTTGGCATCATCAACCACTAAGATGCGGTATGCTTTTTCAGTCGGCGCTAAAGATAGAATTTGAGATTTAATTTGGGTTATCGGCATTTCTCTAGGGCAAGCTAAAGCAATTTGAATATCAAAGGCAAATGTACTACCTATACCAGGAGTACTGCTGACTGTAATATCTCCCCCCATCAGTTGCACGTATTTACGGCTAATTGCTAAACCGAGTCCTGTTCCCTGTTGAGATTTTCTACCGATTTCGGTTTGCTCAAAAGCCTCAAACAGCAAGCCAATTTCTTGCGGATTAATACCGCAACCAGTGTCTTGTACCTCGAACAAGAGACGAGGGTTATAAGAAAGATTTTCCTCCCCCTGCTCCCATCTCAGCCGTAGCGTGACTCTGCCAATATCAGTAAATTTGATGGCATTCCCCAAGAGGTTGAGCAAGACTTGAAATAGTTTATTTTCATCGGTTTCTATGTACTGAGGAATGTCGTGTGCATACTCAAATACTATTTGTAAGCCCTTCGATGCAGCACGCAAATACAGCATCTCTTCTAAGTTATTCAATAAATGAATTAAGTCAAAGCTACTGCGATTTAATGTGATTCTCCCAGCTTCGATTTTAGACATTTCTAGAATGTCGTTAATTAAGTTAAGTAGATGTTCGCCAGCACGATTAATAATTGCCAAGTTTTCTTGGTGTTCGCTAGATAGCGAATAATCTCGGCTCATAACTTGGGTGAAACCAAGAATGGCGTTGAGTGGGGTACGCAGTTCGTGGCTCATGTTCGCCAGGAATTCGCTTTTGGCGAGGTTGGCGGCGGCACTTCGCGCTGCTTCCCGAACGGCTGCTTGCTGTTCTTGGGCAGCGATTTTTTGCGATTGAATTAGTTCTTCTTGGGTGGTTTGCAGTTGCTCAATCACTTGCTGGAACTCTTCAGTACGTTTTTTGACTTGAGCTTCTAAGGTGCGATTATATTCTGCTAATAAGTTTTCTGCTTGTTTGCGTTGGGTGATATCAAAAAAGGTAGCCATCGCAAAAGCCAAATTTCCCGATTCATCATAGATGGGCTTGCCCAAAACTTCAATGGGAATAATCTTGTCAAAATGGCGAACTTCCATATCATCAATCCTGGTACTTTCCCCAAGCAATGCTCTCAAAATTGGTAGGCGATCGCTGGGGTAAAGTCGATCTGTGCCGGCAAGGTAAGCTTGATATACCTCTGACAATTGTTCGCTGCTAACTTCTGCGATCGCTCCTTGACCAAGAATTTGCTGCCCAATATGATTTGTGTAATAAGGTTCACCTTCAGCATCTATGATAAATACACCTACTGGCATAGCTTCTAAAAATTGAGTTAGCCGACTCTGACTTTCAGATAGAGCTTCATTTAAAACTTGCATCTGAGCATTCTTTGCCTCCAAAACACTGAAGGATGCTTGCAGCTGCTTTGCCATAGTTTCAAATGACTTGGCTAGTTCCCCCAACTCATCGGAGCGCTGAATTTCTGGTGTTTGCTCCCATTCACCTTGAGCAATTTTCTTAGCTGATGTGTTTAATTGTAAAATCGGCTTAATTACCCAGCGAGCAGTTAAAATCCCGATTCTTGTAGCCACTAAAAAAGCAACTATGCACAGCAAAACGGTGATGCGGGTGTTCTCATTAATTTGCTTCATAAATTCGCCTTCAGGAATCACCGCCACGATTAGCCAATCTAAACCCAGTTCATCCTTCCAACTTTTTACTTGTACAAAATAACGCATTCCATCGGCGCTAAAAGTTAGCTGTTGCTTCCCCACCACAAACCCAAGACTACCAAAGCGTTTGATCAAAGACTGGGTTGTGAGCCTAATTAAAGAATTTCGACTTTCTAATGCTGTTCGACGTTTTATTTGACCATTAATGATGCTATATGGTGGTTCGGTAGAAGAAGCCACTATTAACCCAGAACGCTCTAAAATAAAAGCTTTACCCGATTGATCGGTGTTTAATTTGGTTAAAAAGTTGCTAATTTGTGACAAAATTAAATCAACACTAATCACCCCAACCAGCTTGCGGGTCTTATCGTAAACAGGATAGCTGGAAGATATAGATAAAACTTCTGGTTTATCTTCCCATTGATAAATTTGACTCCAAACGGGTTTGCCTGCCTTGACTGCATCTGTATACCACGCTTCTGTCCGAGGATCGTAATCTTTAACTTGCTGAAGCTGGCGACGATTTCCCTTCAAGTCTGAATCATAAATATAAAGTTTCCCAATACCATGCTTTTGACTAACTTCATTAATCAACAGCTTGCCATTATCTAAACGTTCAATACCGATAAATTCCCCTTTGGGGTTGGCAAAGCTGTTGTAGCCAACATTGAAAACCTGCATTTGTTTCCAAAAGTAATTTCCGGCAGTTTTAAAGTCAGAAAGGTTGAGCATACCTAGCTCAACCGCATCTAGGTTAATTTGATTTATTTGCTTCGGAGTTGTTAAATAGTTATTAAGATGCTGTTCAATGCGATCGCAGATTTCATTTTCTAATTGGCTAGCAAGCTCTCTTACCGCTTTTTGTCCGTTTTGATACGAAAGATAGCCCACAAGCCCCACCGCCCCGCAAATTTGCAATATAAAGGGGACAATCAGAACATACTTTAGGGGCATCCTGGCGTAAACTTTGCCAACCAAGCAATTAAGAGATTTGACGGACTGAAGTTTGGATAACATTGTTGTTTAATTTTTCCCCAGCATATATTTGGGGCATTTTTGCTATGCCAGCTACATTTAATACCAAAAAAATTACGGTATGTCATCACTTTGATCATGACATCTCTGAGAAAATTGAGTATAAAAAAAGCATTAAAAATTTTGTTTGGATACTTGTCTGACTGGTTAAGTTTCTCCAACCTCCAATTTTCAAATTTTGCGTAGGCATAGCCGATTTGTAACCATTACGGCTTAATTTGCTCAGTTTTATCTGACAACGTATCAGTACATTTACTCAGAACAACTGAAATGTAACCGATAAGCTACAGTATGCCATTCTAAAATTCAGGTTGCCATTAGCACCTAATCCTAAATTTAATTTCTAATTGCTGAGGTCTTGATTTTCCAGTCTCGAAACCTCTGGACTTGCACAAAAACCTATATCTAACTACAACAATTTTAAAATTTTCATGCAAATACATAGTAATAACAAAAAAAATCCAAGAAAATTTACTTAGTGTTTTTTATTGTAAATAAATGTTAATTTCCTTATAGAAGTATGTCAACTTTATCACCGATTTGTAAAATTTTTCCGGCTGAGGATATAGGCAATTGAGTATTAACACTCAATCTGTAAAAGTGATTAAAAGGCAATGAAGCAACCCAATTAGGCAGAGTTGCTTGCCTCTGGGTTGCAAATATTTTTTGAAAGCTTGGGTAAGCTTCCCCTGAGTAAGAATCGCGTGTTGGAACTATACAACGCTGGCATGGATTAACCCCAAAAAAATCTACATCTCCCACTCGAAAGGAGACTAAATTACCTTGTTCGCTAAATAGCCGATCTTCCCAAAATGCTGGTACACCATCAATCTCGATATTGGCACGCATCCGACGGCGTATTTCATCTACACTTAAACCGGGAAACCAAGAAGCTACTTCTGTCAACGTTGCTGTACTAATTACCGTTGGGCCTGGCGAGTGGGTATCGTCAGGAAAGCCCATCAGAGAGTTTTGCCTTAATGTAACAGCAAACTCAAAATAATTACTCAAAGTTGCTTCTAGGGCTTGCCGTTCGTCATCCAGATGAAAAACTTGTTGTGAGTCGCCGCCTGGGATTTGTAGCGAAATAGTTCTATTGAATAGTGCAAATTGCGCCCTTAGTAAATGGATTTTAGCATGATGCTTGCCATTGACAAATTTATCCCGCTCGTCAAAGATGGCAAACTCGCGGTCATGCTGTAGTGCGCCACTGGCAAGAACTCCAACCTTTTCAACTTCAACACCATCCAGTGATTTTACTGGATACAGTAAAATCTTGGCTAGGTAAGGCATCATAGTAATTTTAGATTTTAGATTTTAGATTAGAGACTGCTAAATCACCAATCTAAAATTATTTTATGATTTATCCACCTTACTAAATTCTTCTTGAGCAAAAGCATCAAGCTAAATTATCTGTTATCGGGTTGTTTGGGGATATGGTGGTACTTTATCTATTCCTCCAACATGATTTAGAGGCCAAAAACGAACTACAGCCCGGCCAATAATATTCTGGCGAGGGACAACACCCCAGCAGCGTCCATCATAACTATTGTTACGATTATCACCTAGTACTAAATATGAATCATCTGGTATAGTCTGGGGTTTTTCCAAAAAAGGTGGCTGTGGCCCTGATTGGCAAACATTAATAACTGTGCTTTGACCAGAACTGAGATAATTAGTTTCTGGAAGGGGTTTGTTATTAATATAGACCTTGCCATCTCTGAGTTGTACTTGTTCTCCAGGTAAGCCAATTACTCTTTTAATAAAAGCATCCTGGTATTGTTCTTTTTGTAACTCTTTCGTGGGTGAAAATACTACGATATCTCCACGCTGCGGGTCAGCAAATTTATATTTCAACTTATCGACAATGATTTTGTCTGCTTCCCACTGGTTTGGCGTACCATGCAGAGTGGGTTCCATTGACCCAGAAGGAATCCAGCGTGCTTCAGCAACAAAGGTACGAATTCCCAGAGCTAGAACAATACTCAATACAATTGTTCTACCTAGCTCTGCGATCCAGGAATTATCGGGTTGTTGACTAGAGTTGTTATCAGACACTTGATTTTGCATGAAATTACTTAACTGAAGGAAAGATGTAGGTAATTAACTCACCTAGTGAGACTTTATCTGTTAATCTTAACGGGAAAATTTTAATTTCCTGGTTATGTTCGCATCTTGACTACCAATTTTAGATTATTGATAAAGGGGGTTCTTCATAGATTAAAAATAAACTTTTTTTTAACGGTCAGCAAAAAAATTAACACTCAGAGCGCGACTAAGTTTAACCTAAAAGCATAGTTATCTGTAATATATAGCTCCCTGCCTAAAAAAGTTAGCCTTATGTCATCTCCACAAATTTTACTGATCCGTCGCGCTCGCATAGTCCTACCCAATGGTGAAATGATGATTGGGGATGTGTTGACCCGCGATCGCCAAATAGTCGAAGTTGCGCCAGAAATCTCCCAAACAGCAGTAGTCACTGAAATTGACGCAGAAGGGTTAACTTTGTTGCCGGGAGTGATTGATCCGCAGGTACATTTCCGGGAACCTGGTTTAGAACACAAGGAAGATTTATTCACCGCCAGTTGTGCCTGCGCTAAAGGTGGAGTCACTTCTTTTTTAGAAATGCCTAATACGCGCCCCCTAACAACGACACAGCAAGCTTTAGACGACAAGCTAGAACGGGCCTCACAAAAGTCCTTGGTTAATTATGGCTTTTTTATTGGGGCAACAGCAGAGAATCTTCCAGACTTGCTTTTGGCCAAACCCACACCGGGAATTAAGATTTTCATGGGGTCGATGCACGGTCAGTTGCTAGTTGATGGTGAAACAGCACTGGAGACGATATTTGCTAAAGGCGATCGCTTGATTGCTGTTCATGCCGAAGACCAAGCTAGAATCAACCAACGTCGCCAAGAATTTGCCAACATTCATGATCCAGCCGTTCACTCGCAAATTCAAGATAATCAAGCGGCTTTATTGGCAACCCAACTGGCATTAAAACTTTCTCAAAAATATCAACGTCGTTTGCATATTCTCCATCTGTCAACAGCCGAAGAAGCAGATTTGCTGCGTCAAGAGAAACCTAGCTGGGTGACAGCAGAGGTAACGCCACAGCATTTGGTGTTGAACACCAGTGCTTATGAAAAGATTGGTACTTTAGCACAGATGAATCCACCTTTGCGATCGCCCCACGATAACGAAGTCCTTTGGCAAGCTTTACGCGATGGCGTGATTGATTTTATCGCTACAGATCACGCACCCCACACCTTAGAAGAAAAAGCTCAAGAATACCCCAATACTCCTTCAGGAATGCCTGGGGTAGAAACTTCCCTAGCTGTGATGTTAACTGCGGCGATGGAGGGAAAGTGTACTGTTTCCCAAGTTGTCAACTGGATGTCTAAGAATGTAGCTGTGGCTTATGGTATTCCCAATAAAGGAGCGATCGCACCTGGTTATGATGCTGATTTAGTGCTTGTAGATTTAAATACATACCGTCCAGTCCGGCGTGAGGAACTTTTAACCAAATGCCATTGGAGTCCATTTGAAGGCTGGAACCTCACAGGCTGGGCTACAACTACCATTGTCGGCGGTGAGATAGTTTACGAGAAAGGTCAAGTAAATACCCAAGTGCGGGGTCAAGCTTTAACTTTCTTGTAGCAAATGTTTATTTAAGCTTATGTAGTAGACAGATATTTATACATCAAAGCCATACTTGAATAGGCAAGATTTTCATCTATCCAGAGTTAAGACTAGACCAATGCGGTTTGGTTAAAGCTAAAAGACGAAAATCTTTGTTTTTCCTTCTTTACCCTTTTAACCAAAGGGTATTGACTTATTGCTGTATCAAAAATTGCAACATGAAACTCTGAATTTATTTATAAGTGTTTGAAGTCAAATCTTCAATAACTCCCTCCTTACGGCTATAAGATTAGCTATTTAATCTTCGTTTTCCCTACTTGGTGTCCTTCTCTAAGAGGTTGTTTGAAAAGTGTTTCGCTCTGACTTTAGGCACTTTCAGATCCCCCTAAATCCCCCTTAAAAAGGGGGACTTTGATTCCGGTTCCCCCATTTTTAAGGGGGGTTAGGGGGGATCTAGAACTTTCGATACCGATAAGGAGACTTTTAAAACATTATCTAACGAGACGTTGCGCCTACCTTTATGGGAAAGCAAGCTACGCGTAGTGTCTCGTAGTGAAGGCGGTTCGTTAAATCTTACAGCTGGATAGGAGTAAACAAAATGAAACATATATGACCTTCATCCAGGTCATGTATTTACCAGAAACTATGCCCGAAAAGATAACCAGAGAAATAATCAAGGAGAATTGCTATGTCCTTCAAAATTTTAGCTTTAGATGGTGGCGGTATTCGGGGAGTTATTGCAGCCCGAATGCTTAAACAAGTAGAACAAGAAATTAGAAACCAGAGTAAAGGGAACTTTTTACACGAATACTTTGACCTCATTGCTGGCACTTCTACTGGTTCAATATTGACAGGAGGGATTGCTGTAGGAAAGACAAGTGATGAACTTATTCAAATGTATATAGATAAAGGTAAAGATATCTTTTCGCCGAATAGAAAAGAACTCTATAAAAATTTGCCGTCCGTCATCAAATCAATTCTTGATGTATTTTCAGCATCTAAATATTCTCATGATGGAATTATTAGTGTCCTCAAAGATGCTTATAAATACACAAGAATAAAAGATGTTGAAAAACCTATTATCTTGATTTTGGCTTACGATACGCTATATCGCAATACAACCTTTTTTACAAATTGTCATCCCGATCTAGGAGACAGATGGTACGATGACTGTTATTTATGGGAGATATGTACCGCTTCTGCCTCTGCACCTACTTTTTTTCCGCCATATAAATTAGAACCTGTAGATAAAGAAAAGTTTGGCGATTGGGAATTTCCACACATAGATGGAGGAGTTTCTGCTAACAATCCCTGTCTTGCAGCTTTGAGTTTAGTTATGAGGATCAGCCAGTCTTCAGTATCTCCAGAAATCAAGCAAAAATATAACCTAAATAATCTGCGATTGGAAGATATTTCTATCCTTTCTATTGGCACAGGTCAAACTGGTGAACCATATCAATATAAGCAAATAAGTAAATGGAAAGGCTTAGACTGGGTACAAAATCTGACTAATATCTTTATGGAACCTACATCTGAGATTGATAGCACAATTTGCCGTCAAATCATGGGTGGATACGAGTCTAAACGTTACTTGCGTCTTCAGTTTGAATTAAATGAGACATTTAAACCCAAGCCAAAAGAAACTTATAAAGATCCTCGTATTGTATTACCTACAGAAGAGCGAAAAAACCGATTTACAGGCAAAAAAGTTACTCAAGAAATAGATAATACTAGTCCAGAGATTATTCAGCAGTTAATAGATACTACCTCGGCATTTATCGATCAAGGCCTTACGTACTATACCAGGGATGACTCTGGATTACCGATAAAAAAAGCGATCGCTTCTTTCATTAGAGAAAACTAGTGCATCCACGTAGATATATTAATCTCAACTAACATAAGATAAAACATCTCGTATTTCTACGATAGTTATGTAGAAATACGAGATGTTTTATTTAAATCTGCTAAGAGTGATAATTACAGATGTCAATAGAAGAATTTATTGGTATTTACAATTACTTAAATGAATTTTTTAATTATTATATAAATCAGTATTATTGTGTATACATTGTGACTTTAGTTTGGGTATATTGAGTATAAGGAAAAGTTAGATAACTTCTAGATAGCTTGATGTTATTTAACTTTTTTCTACTAGATTTGACAGCTAAATAATCCAGATTTGTTCTCTTAATGAGAGTAGAGAACCAATCAGGTTAAATCAAGCTGACTAGGTGCTGCAAAACTCTCATTTAACCCAACAACAGTTTACCTTTTCTTAATTCATACACTATCTAAATCAGTTTTTTAACTGATAATTGCAGTAATAAAGCTGCTGTTACAAAAATTTTTCACTTATTTTGGGTTGAGATAACAATGTTAGTGATTTACAGTGGTGAGCGTGGTAGTGGCAGATAGAAGGAGTGTGAAGTTCTCCCTCAACTATTAGCAAAAATTTTTTAGTGTTGCGATCTAAAAAAGTGAAATCTCTTGTACTTCGGTCGGGATATGAGCTTAGATAGCAGCAATGGCTTCACTAAGGGCACAATTGAATGGTATAAGTTCGACTTGACGAGTACCCCCATCCCCATAAGTCAAACTCACACTTAGATAACTATCTGGTTTGTAGGGCAATCGTTCCGCCCATTCAACTGCCACAATTCCTGGTATGACCTCAATACCTTCCCAATAACTTTCTAAATTTAGGGCTGCAACTTCTTGTGGTTCTAAGCGATATAAATCTAGGTGGTAAAGGGGGAGCCGTCCTTCTGTGTACTCATTAATCAGGGTGAAAGTGGGACTGACAATAGATTCAGCAATTCCCAAACCCTTACCAATACCTTGAACTAAGGTAGTTTTACCAGCGCCTAAATCACCTTCAAGTAAAATTACACTGCCAGCAGTCAGGGATTGACCGAGAGTAATACCTAAGTGTAGCGTCGCCTCTGTATCTGCAAGAAAAATTTTCATAACCGAGTCAAGACGTGATGCTTCTCCTTTTTCCATAATGACCTCTACCGTACCACCGCAACAACACTTGTGCTAGTTTCTGCGGATTGTGACGGACAAAACCCGTTTCATCTTCATATAAAACATTAGCTGCAACAATCCTTCGCCCTAGTTGAGTTACGGCTTCTCTATCTAGGAAAACGGGATGAGAGTTTTGTTCGGCGTAGCGGATAAGTGATTGCTCTGATGGGGATTTTTTGTGGATTAGCACAGCATCAAATAGCCGTCTTTCCCCACAAGCAGCATCAATTGCTCTAATGTGATCTGCAACAGTGTAGCCTTCAGTTTCTCCTGGCTGAGTCATGATATTGCAGATATAAATACGAGGGGCATCTGTTTGAGCGATCGCATCGGCAATTTCTGGTACTAATAAATTAGGAATGAGACTTGTATAAAGACTACCTGGCCCAATAATGATGTAATCAGCTTCTTTAATTGCTTTAATCGCTGCTGGCACTGCCGGCGGATTAGCTGGAATGCAGCCAATTTTGACAATTTTCCCACCAGCTTTAGGAATGCTAGACTCGCCCTCAATGCGGCGACCATCGGTTAATTCTGCCCAGAGGCGAACATCACTGAGAGTTGCCGGTAGTACTTGTCCCCGTACCGCTAGCACCTTAGAACTGGCTGCAACTGCTTGTTCTAAATCTCCAGTAATATCACTCATTGCCGTTAAAAACAAATTGCCAAAACTGTGACCCGTTAACCCATCTCCAGCCCGAAAACGGTATTGAAACAATTCTGTTAACAACTTTTCTTCATCTGCTAGTGCAGCCAAACAATTGCGAATATCCCCTGGTGGTAACACTCCAAATTCTTGACGCAACCGCCCAGAAGATCCACCATCATCGGCAACAGTGACAATAGCAGTAATATTAGCGCTGTAGGTTTTTAGCCCCCTCAACAACGTAGAAAGCCCCGTACCACCACCAATTACTACTATTTTCGGGCCTCGGTACAATCGATGATGTGCCAGCAAAACATCGATGAGTTCTTCTCCGCCTTCTGCCCTTAGTACCTTAGTAATTGAGCCGACAGTGCGAGTTTGTCCCCAAAGCACTAACAGCAATCCCCCAAGCAGCACCAAAGGCCCACTGATATAGTTGGGTAAGATGTTGGTGATTACTCCAAGGAAACCCCTAAACAATTCGATCATCCAAAAAATTGGGGTCAGCTTAACCCAAATAGCTAACCCCAAACTCGCCAGCAGTACACCCCCAATACTTATCAACAACCAACGTTTTACCGATAGTCCAGGGGATAACCATTTGAACCACTGGTTAACCCGATAGGAAGTTCGAGAACGCGACTGCTTTTGCAGGGCGTTGAGGGCTTGTCTGAGAAAACCAATTGACATACCTGATTTACAGCAGTGCTACAAACAATAATTAACAGAAAATGTACACCACTTGGTTTTTAACACTAGGCGTGAAACTATTATATTTGTCAATTCCATTAGACTAAGAGCAAGTGGTCAAGATTGCCAGTATTCCTAGTTAAACAATACCCTGGTTTAGTAAAAGTGAATTGAATGGAAAAACGAATTTTAGGATTAGATCCAGGACTGGCAACTTTAGGGTTTGGGGTAATTACCTGCACACAAATTGCCAACAAGGTACCAGAAACTACAGTAAATATGCTGGATTTCGGGGTAATTAAAACGTCAGCAGATGTAGAAATGGGACTGAGGCTATGTACCTTGTTTGATGATTTACACACCGTGATGGAGGAATTTCAACCAGATTTGGTTGCGATCGAGAAACTATTCTTCTATCGCATGTCAAATACAATTCTGGTTGCACAGGCGCGGGGTGTATTAATTTTGGTGTTGGGCCAGCGTCGTCTTCCTTATGTAGAGTTTACTCCGGCTCAAATTAAGCAAGCTTTAACGGGATATGGCAATGCAGATAAATTAGATGTGCAAGAAGCGGTAGCACGGGAGTTAGATTTAGATGAGATTCCTAAGCCAGATGATGCTGCTGATGCTTTGGCAGTGGCTTTGACGGCTTCTTATCAGCTGTAAACTGAAGAATAATTAGTTGAACTGAGAAGTAATACCAATTCTGTATGAAGATGCGCTAAACCATAAGTAAAAGAAAGAAAAACGAACCGCAAAGGACGCAAAGGACACAAAGAAAGAAGTTAAAAGGGTTTGGGGAAGCCTCACAAAGAAATGGTATGAGCGTTCTATCTATATATTAATGGCTATGAGGGCGATCGCCTGAACTGATCAACTTTGATTGGCAATAAGCGATCGCTCATGGTATTCAATAACTTCACAAATTCTCACACTTGTATTAGACGGTATAATATTTCGCCAGCTTTCGGCACAAGTAAGATACCTTCATCCTCACGGTTAGCCCATTCTGTAGGTCTAATGGTAGCTGGATCGCGATAGTTTAAGTTATGGGCAGCACAGCGTTCAGCAGAAATACCAGTGGCTAAAGTGACACGAATCCGCGCTTGTTCCCCTTCTATAAAATCAAATGTACCCATACCTTTTAAGTGAGTGCTATGAGCCAGCACTCCACCGGGATAGGCTTGAAATTTATCCCACTGTTTGAGGAAATAATCCCGTACATGGTAGCCAATTTGAGACAGAATTTCACCGTGTGTGTAGCTAAACTCAGTAATGTGAGGAGCATATATAATTACTTCGCCTCCGTCAGCCACTACTGGCTCTAGCTTGTACATTCCTTTCGCGGCTGTCCAAATGTCATCATACATTTCGGGCATTACTGAAAGCACTTGTTTAAAAGACCGATCTACATAAGTAATATGCAGTTTGTCGGATAATTTTGCGGCGGCTTCCCAGGCTGACTCTGGTTCATCTATGTAAAGTCCTGCTAGCTGATTTGTTTTGGGTGCAACCACCATCGCCAAGCAAAGTTTCGGTGTAGAAATTAGGTTAGCAGCTCGGTTAATCAAGCGCCGAACTGGTGTTATTCCCGATGTCCCAATAATTTCGTAACTGGTTATTAAAGCACCTAACCAGTGGGATATATCAATTACTTCCTGACCACCAATACCAGGAAAAAAGTATTTATTTCCACCAGAAAAACCGACAACTTCGTGGGGAAACACAGGGCCGCAAATCATTATTAGATCGTACTGTGTTACAAGCTTGTTAACCCTGACTTCAACCGATTGATGTAGCATTCCCCGGCTAATTTCTGCTATCTCATCTGCCGAAATTACTCCACAGGAAATAAAGATATCTGGCTCATTCCACAGGTGGTTAAATATGCGAACTTTTTTAAAGGTTGTCTCTCGCTCTTTTGGTGTCACCCCCACTAAGTGATTAATCTGTTCTTCACTCATCGGATTATGTGTACCCAGAGCGATCAAAAAATCTAGAGCTGGAACTCTTTTACCCAACTCCTGATGCAGCAATCGAAATATTTGAGGGATGGGAGCAGTACGAGTGCCATCTGGAATTAATACTAAAATACGCTGTCCATCTAATTGACGATCTGCCAAAGCTTGATGAACTAGCCCAGAAATTTGCTCGTCGGAAAGTGTTCCGTTAGTTACAGCTAGTGAATACATGATTAAACTCCACTGTAGATACTGAACCCACCGTCTACCGATATAACTACCCCATTCACAAAACTAGAACCAGAACTGCATAACCAAATCAAAGTACTGAGTAATTCGTCCGGTGTTCCGAAGCGTCCGGCTGGGGTATGCTCGATGATTTTCTGTCCACGCACGGTCAAACTGCCATCTGGATTTAGGAGTAAATCTCGATTTTGTTCTCCAATAAAGAAACCTGGCGCGATCGCATTTACTCGCATTCCATCCCCATACTTCTGGGCAAGTTCGACGGCTAACCAGCGAGTAAAGTTATCTATCCCAGCTTTAGCGGCTGAGTAGCCAACCACGCGGCTAATCACTCGGATGGCTGACATAGAAGAAATATTGACAATACAACCGTGGGGCTGTTTTTTTTCGACCATTGCTTGACCAAAAACTTGGCTGGGGAGTAGAGTACCGAGTAAGTTTAGGCTAACGACTTCCTCAAAGGCAACGCGAGGCATATCAAAAATAGTCGCATCAGGGGTAATTGTGGCAGCCGGAATATTACCGCCAGCCGAGTTTACCAAGATGTCTATTTGACCCCAACGCTGTATTATTTTATCTCTGGCTATTTCTAATTGGGAGCGATCGCTAACATCTGCCAGTACAGCAATACTTTCTCCACCGTTAGCTGTAATATCACCTACTACTGCACTCGCCCGTGCTTCATTGCGACCTAAAACGACTACTCGCGCTCCAGCAAGGGCTAAACCCCGTGCCATAGTCCCACCAAGTACACCAGAACCGCCTGTGACTACGGCTACCTGATCTTTTAGGCTAAAAAGTTTATTTAAAATCAAATCTGACATCTTATTTCAATTCGTAATTAAAGAAATCAATATTAGGACTAGCTCTTTCAAGGTGGGTAAAAATTTTGGTTAATAAATTCCTGTTTAAAGTCTTTACTCTGTGCCCTCTGCGCCTCTGCGGTTCAATAAATTCCTTTTAAACCGCAGAGACACAGAGAGCGCTGATAAAAAACAATCTTATTTTACGAGTCACGTTGAGAAAGCTAATCCTAGTAGCTTGATTTGTATTAGTCTAATTTGTAAGCACTTTTAGCAAGGTCGTAAGCTAAAGCGCGTGCCATATCATACCCTTCCTCTTCGTCAACTAATCCCCGTGTTACTAATCCAGCTAACCAATTACAAGCTACCCGCCGCCAGACATTATGACGGGCTGGAATAGAAACGAAAGCGCGGGTATCATCATTAAACCCAGCAGTATTATAAATTCCGGCAGTTTCCATTACCTGATTGAAGTAGCGTTCCATGCCATTTACGCTGTCGTGAAACCACCAAGGCGGCCCGAGCAAAATAGTAGGATAATGACCAGCTAAAGGAGCCATCTCTCGGCTGTAAGTGCTTTCATCCATACCAAAAATAATTAAACGGAAGCGCTGATCGTTCCCATAAGCTGACAATAATGGGTGTAGATTTCGAGTCCATTCTATATTTAGCGGAATATCACCACCTTTATCAGATCCAAATCTCTCAAACACAGCTGGGTTATGGTTACGCATAACACCACAATGCATTTGCATCACCAAACCATCTTCTACACTCATCCGAGCCATTTCCATGAATATATGACCGGTAAACTGCTCCACATCTCCTGGATTCAGTTTGCCGATTAATGCTCTAGCAAAGATAGCTTCTGATTCTTGGTCGGAAAGACGTGTGGTATAAGGTGTAGCTGCACCTTGATCGGTAGCTGTTGCACCCATTTTTTTAAAGAAAGCCCGACGTTCTTCTAAAGCTTGCACAAAAGTAGCGTAACTGCTAATTTCTCTACCGATACTGCTTTCCAATTTGGTCAGATTTTCCCGCCAACCAGGAGCATCTAGGTTAACTACTGCATCTGGTCGAAAAGTCGGTCTAATTTGAGTGAAACCTTCTTCGTGGAGCGATCGCAGATTCTCTAGGTTATCACTGGCTGCATCGGTAGTACAAAGCACTTCGATGTTAAAGCGTTTGAATAAAGCACGAGGGGAAAACTCAGGTAAGGCTAATAAACTTTCCAGATAATCATAGATACGTCCAGCATTACGAGAATTTAAAGCTTCATCCACCCCAAAGACATTAGTTAGTTCGTCTTTGAGCCACAACCCAGATGGAGTACCCTGGAATAGATAAAAATGTTCGGCGAACAATTGCCAGATTTTCCGGTGGTCGGTTTCTGCTGGTGCATCATGAGCAGGTATCCCTAAAGCTTCCAAAGGAACGCCCCGACTATAAAGCATCCGCAAAATGTAGTGATCAGGGATAATAAATAATTCGGTTGGGGAACCAAAACGAACTGTTGGATTAGCTAACAGGGCTGGATCTACGTGGCCGTGTGGGCAGACCAAAGGTAATGCAGATATGCTGTCAAAGAATTGATGGGCTAGTCGTCTTTGAACTGGTTCTGGAGAAAAGCAGCGATCGGGAGATAAAGTCGGTTTTTTGGTTAACATATTTTTTGTTTGGTCAAAATTTTTAGTTTTACTGAGTGTTAATAAGGATTTGTCTTACGCAGAGTTGTCCATTTTGAAACATTTTCTCTTGTAGGTTTAGTCTAATTACACAAAAACTACAGTTTTCAAGATAGACACGATTTCAAATTACTTTATTAATCTTGCACTACTACCACGCTCTACTAGAAAAGGAGATAAAACGCGGTTTTCCACAGTTTTCTCTTCTAATAAATCGAGTAACATTTGCATGGCTATGCCACCAATTTCTAACATCGGCTGGCTGACTGTTGTAAGTGCCGGTGTAACATAACTACCTAAAGCAATACCATCAAATCCAACCAGGCTTAAATTTCGTGGTACTAAAATACCTAGTTCTTGACAGGCTAATAGAGCGCCAACTGCCACCATATCGTTGTAACAAAAGATGCCTGTTACCTCAGCAGTCAATAGTTTAGATAGCATATTTTGTCCGGTGGCGACATCGCTGATTCTGGTATCATACTCGTCACTAATTGCAACCCAATCAGGATTTTGTGGTAGACCAACTTCAGCAAGAGCCATTTGATATCCTTCTAGGCGATCGCGGTTTGACCTGCTGCGATCGCTTACACCCAAATAACCAATGCTGGTGTGTCCCAAACTTATTAAATGCTCTGTGGCTAATCTAGCACCTAAGCGATCGTCTATTGCCACTGAGTGAAATATTTCCGATTGATCTTCGGTCTGGCTGTTAATTAAAACTGTTGGTACAGCAATTTGGGTTAGCTGCTTTACATGCTGTTTACTAATTCGTGAGTCGGCTATTAAGATTCCGTCTACTCTCCGGCGATGAAAGGTATCAATAGCTGCCATTTCCTGCTCAAAATCTCGGTGTGAAGCACTTAACAAAACACTCAATCCGGCTGGTCTGGCTATCTGTTCAATGCCGTCTACTACTTCAGCAAAAAAGGGATCTGCAATGGAAGTTACTACTACACCAATGGTATTAGTACGTTTATTTTGCAAACTTTGAGCTATAGCATTTGGCACATAGTTCATCTCCTGCGCCAGCTGCTTAATTTCTTCTCGCACTTTTGGGCTAATGAGAGCATTATCTCGCAAAGCACGTGAAACTGTGGAATGAGAAACACCTGCTCTGCGAGCAATATCTTCAATTGAAATTCTTCGTTTATTCATTTTTTAGTTTAGATTTTAAAATAATGCACACGTGTGCATTTGTATGTATTATAGAAAATAATGGTTATTTGTCAAGAGATTTTAATACAACTCATATTTTGCATACAAAAATTCAATAGTCTTACTTCCTGCCTCCTGTCCCTTACCTCAATAACTTAACTTTTCTTCAAAAAATATGATTATTATCGTCATGGGTGTATCTGGTTCTGGTAAAACCACTATAGGAAAACTGCTAGCAGACTCTTTAGGCTGGGAGTTTAGTGATGCTGATAGTTTCCACTCACCAGAGAATGTTGAGAAAATGCGGCGCGGTATCCCGTTGACTGAAGCTGACAGGATGCCTTGGTTGAAAGATTTGCAAGCAGCCATCAAACATTGGCTGCAAGAAAATAAAAATGTCGTGCTGGCGTGTTCGGCTTTAAAAGACAGCTATCGGCAATTTTTGGTATCGGATAGCGATGGCTCCGCCAACGCCAAGGACGAACGCACTAAGTTAGTTTACCTCAAAGGCTCTTATGAGTTGATTCAAATACGGTTAAAAGAACGTAGCAATCATTACATGAGCGAAAAACTTCTCAATAGCCAGTTTGATACTCTCGAAGAACCATTAGATACGATATCTATGGATGTTGCACAACCACCCCAGATCATTGTCCAGAATATTAGAACGGCTTTGAGACTTTAGCTGATTGGTTAAAACCGTAAGGTTAAGATTAATCACGTCTCTACGAAAACACGAACTTTCGGCAACTAAATACGTCGGATGTAAGTCTAAAGAAGTTTTAAAAGCAACCACCTCACTGTAGTGGTAGGAGAAAACTAGTGTTTCTAAGATTAGCGCAACAACATCAAGAATTCGTTCAAGACTTGGTAATGAACCTACAAGCCTTGACAATTATTCTTGAGCGGCGTGGGTATTCTGCCTCATGTTATACGTGCGGCGACCAAATGAAGAGTGCTTCATTTATGGTTAGCCTACGAGAAAAGCATCTGATTCGTTTTGTAGTGTCTGATTACGGAATTACTTGGATGGAATTATGGGACGATCGCGAATTAATGAAGTTGGAGGGTGCAGAAGCAATAAAACAATTGCAAGAGTTGGCTAATATTATCAAGTATTCGCACACCATACAATTGACAACTTAACACTCCTCTAGGTAAAACCGACAAAAAACTTAATATAGATTTTACACAGGTGTGTATAAAGCTATTTATTCAAAAATCTATCCAACAGATGAATTATCTATTGGTATAAACTTATTCCTACACAGATCGCATAAGTACTTGATTTGAAGTCTGCGCTCTAAATTTCGTGTACTTTATCAATACTTTTGTCTAATCCCGATTGGATTGTAAAAAACGCTTGACGAAGTGTGTTGTACACAGTTTTGCAGATGGAAAAGAAACTTAACACACGTCTTTGCACACGTGTGCAAAAATAAATCAATTACAGCTTTTGCACACCTGTGCATAAATGGATTCCCAAAGTCCGATTTAGAAAATCAATACCGACAAGTAACAAGATATGTCTCCAATACTTGTCGGTTAAGGGGAAAAGGGGAAGGGAAAAACCTTTAACCTTTTCCCCAAGCCCAATTCCGAGTTAAAAATCCTTAACCGAGCAGTATTGGATATGTCTCAGATTTTAAAGAATTCCATCGAACAAGCTCAAAACAACCCCTTACATTCGCTAGAAGAGTGGGAAGAAGACTTACTCAATCGCTATCCCAATCCAGACAGCATAGTTAAAGAAGGTAAAACCACCGAAGATTATAGGAATTACCAAACGCCTACTAGAGATACGGTGAAAGAATTTTATCGGTTAAATCATATTAATCAAACATATAATTTTGTACTTGAGAAAGAAAAGAATTTTCTCAAGTTTGATAAGAAAGAAATGTCTGTTTGGGATGCAGTTGAATTTTTGAATCAATTAGTAGATGATTCAGATCCTGATACAGATATGGATCAGCTACAACACCTATTGCAAACATCAGAAGCCATTCGCGCTGATGGTCATCCCGATTGGATGGTACTTACTGGCTTCTTTCACGATCTGGGGAAGGTGCTTTGTCTATTTGGTGAGCCTCAATGGGCTACTGTAGGTGATACTTATCCAGTGGGTTGTGCATTCTCTGATAAAATTGTTTTCTCGGAATTTTTCAAAGACAACCCTGATTACAATAATCCCAATTACAACACTAAATATGGTATTTACGAGCCGAATTGTGGATTGAGTAATGTACATATTTCATGGGGGCATGATGAGTATTTATATCAGATAATGAAAAACTATTTGCCTGAATCGGCGTTGTATATGCTTCGCTATCACTCATTTTATCCTCAACACCGCGAAAACGCATATAACCATTTGATGGATAATCACGATCGCGAAATGTTTAAATGGGTGAATTTATTCAATCCTTATGATTTGTATTCAAAAAACCCTACTCCTCCCGATTGGCAAAACTTAAGACCATACTATGAAGATTTAGTGGCTAAATATCTACCCACGACGTTAAAGTTTTAAACTGCTGACACTCAATTACTAGCTATTGCTGTGCGCTAAAAAATCTCAATTTTTATAGGAGATGCTAGGAGCAGTTAATCAATTTCAGGTTTGGGATTTTAGATTAACCTATATCTATAGATTGGTGCTGAAAACTAGTTTGAAGCTTAGAATTTGAAATCTTTCAACTGCATTATTTAAAATCTAAAACTGTTTATCCTCCGAGCTGAATTATGATATTTCAATCTGAAAATGTTAAGTTTTTTGAATTTACTTAATCTTAAAAATACTTAACATTTTCCAGCACTAGAATTCCAAGAATTTTAACTAAAGATAGATTAAAAATCTTTCTTTGTTTTGTAACATTTAATAACTAAAACTCATTTTGGTACTAAGGAAGGATAAACTCATAAAAAGACAAGCAGACGTTTTCAAGTCGAATAATATCCTTTTCTAAAAATTTTGCGGAAAAGGTAGTTTCAATGCAGGCACATTAAAAAAGCATTTTCACCAAAAAATAGTGTGATTTTATGACGTGATGTAATCGTCAGAAGTTTGCTTTAAAAATAAAATTTTTTAGTGAATTGGAATGAATAGTAGCAACTCAAATCACATCAGTTTGCAAGATATTAAATAAGAGTTGAAAATGCCAAATCCTGTAGAAATATTAGGTAGTGCCTGATTATTTTAGACATATTTAATATTCTGCCGACCTTGATCAAATTTAAATTCGTTGTTAAAAATAAGACAAAGATGAAGACAATCGCGCTCATAGTTAGCATATTAGGTTTCACTTTTGTGAGCTGCACAAATAGCACTCCAAATGACAACTCTGCTGCTAATGTTACTAATACTGCTACCAACACTAGTTTAGAGACTAAAGTTAATAGTCCAAATAGAAAATTGCAAACAATTGGTGTAGCCTTGGGTGACTTAGGAAACCCTTTCTATAATGCAGTGCAGAAGGGTGCGGAGACAGAAGCTAAGAGAATTGGCGGTAATATTAGAGTTAATGCGGTTTCCAGTGGCTTTGATTTGAACCAACAAAGCAACCAAATCGAAAATTTTACTGCTGCAAATACTGATTTAATTATCCTCAGCGCTGTTGATAAAAAAGGAGTTAAACCGGTAATCGATCAAGCAAGGCTGGCAGGTAAGGTTGTCATTGCAGTAGATTCAGCCGTTGATGCAGACGTAGATGCGATGATTAGCTCTAACAATACCCAAGCTGGAGAGATTGCTTGTCAATATATTGCCGATCGCATCAAAGGTCAAGGTAGTGTAGTCATCCTCAACGGTACGCCGATGGATTCAATCAATCAGCGAGTCAGTGGTTGTGAAAAGTCATTATCCAAATATCCTGGTATCAAACTCATCTCTAAAGACCAAAACGCCGAAGGGACAAGGGATGGAGGATTGAGAGTGATGAGTGATTTGCTTACAACCTTTCCCAAAATAGATGCCGTTTTTGCCACGAACGATCAAAGCGGTGTGGGTGCAGACTTAGCCGCAAGACAAGCAAAACGCAAAGAATTTTTTATTGTTGGGGTTGACGGTTCGCCAGATGCAACCAAAGCAATGGAAGACAAAGATGGTGTATTTGCTGCAACTGCGGCGCAAAATCCCGCAGGGATGGCTGAAAAAGCGGTTCAGATTGGCAACGATATCATCCAGGGTAACAAACCTGAGTCACCTGACATTCTGATTCCAGTCAACTTGGTTACTAGAGATAACCTCAGCAGCTACAAAGGCTGGTAAGTAAGAAAAATTTAATTAACTTTAGGAAATAGATAAATATGAAAAGGATTGCGATCGCAGCTAGCATACTAGGTATCATCAGTGGTGGCGTTGTCGGCTGTACAAATGCTTCTCCCGATAACAACACTGCTACTAACCCTGAGACAAAACCTGCTACAAATACTAGTGCAGAGACAAAAACTACCACTGGGAATTCCAAATTACGATCAGTAGCCTTTACCGTTGGCGATTTAAGTAACCCTTTCTTTGTCCTCATGGGACAAGCAACTGAGGCAGAAGCCAAGAAAATTGGCGGTAAAGATGTCAATGTAACTGTAGTTTCCAGCGCTTACGATCTGAATCAACAATCCAATCAAATTGAAAATTTCACTGCTTCCAATACTGATATTATTATCGTCAATGCTGCTGATAAAAGTGGCATTAAACCAGCAATTGAAAAAGCGAAACAAGCAGGTAGAATTGTAATTGCTGTAGATACTGGTGCTGAAGGAGGCGTGGATGCCACCATCACTACTAATAATGTCCAAGCTGGAGAAGTTAGTTGCAAATATATTGCCGATCGCCTCAAAGGTAAAGGCAATGTAGTAATAGTTAATGGCCCGCCAGTAGACTCGGTGATTCAGCGAGTTAGTGGCTGCGAGAGTGTACTGTCTAAATATCCCGATATCAAAATTCTCTCCAAAAACCAGAATGCAGAAGGTAGTCGGGATGGAGGACTGAGAGTTATGACTGATTTGCTCACCACCTTCCCGAAAATTGATGCGGTTTTTGCCATCAACGATCCGAGTGGAGTTGGTGCAGAACTAGCAGCAAACCAAGCACAACGTAAAGATTTCTTTATTGTCGGGGTTGATGGTGCGCCAGAAGCAATCACTGCGATCGCAGCTAAAGATAGTATATATGCTGCAACCGCTACTCAAAATCCGCGAGGGATGGCTGAAAAAGCAGTTCAGGTTGGAAACGACATTTTAAATGGGAAAAAACCTACTAATCCCACCATTTTGATTCCAGTTAAGCTGATCACAAAAGATAATGTCAGCACAGAAAAAGGCTGGAAATAATAATAATTGTAAATTCGCAATTAAGAGTTATGTCTAAGCTGAATTGAGTCTTTTGATACATTGACATAGTTTTTGCACATACCCATGATGTATATATGTGCATTTGTAGAAAGTTCTGAATATTGCCTTTCAATATTCAGAGCTTTCCAAGATAGCAATCGCTTTTAAAACAGAATTTTGTGATGCTTTTAATTTCACATCAGATGTGAGTTGATTAATTTCTAACTCACAACTTGCGACTTTTAGATTCTTTTTACAGGAGATGTTCATGACAACAAGTATTGAAACCTCATTTCCTGATGCACCAACCACCACCCCTGTATTAGAAATGCAAGGGATTACCAAACGATTTCATGGTGTATCTGCGCTCCAAAATGTTAATCTCACGATTTATCCAGGAGAAGTTCACGCCCTCATGGGTGAAAACGGAGCAGGCAAAAGCACATTGATGAAAATCCTGGCAGGGGCTTACATTGCCGATGAAGGAGAAATTCGCATCAATGGTCAACCCCTGAAAATTACCGATCCGGCGACAGCACGCAAAGCGGGTATTAATCTTATTTATCAAGAACTGAACGTTGCACCTAATTTAACCGTTACCGAAAATATGTTTATGGGTAGCGAGTTGCGGCGAGGCCAGTTTTTAGACCGCAAAGCGATGCAACTGGAAGCAGAGCAAGTGTTAGATAGCTTGGGAGCGAATTTTACAGCCCAGACTATAGTTGGTACTTTATCGATCGCAGAACAGCAGCAAGTCGAAATTGCCAGGGCGCTGAAAGACAAAAGCCGCGTTTTGGTGATGGATGAGCCAACAGCAGCACTATCTGACCGCGAGAGCGACCATTTATTCGAAGTAATTCGCAAACTGCGGCGTGATGGCATTGCGATTATTTACATCAGTCATCGGATGGAAGAAATCTATGCTTTAGCTGACCGGATTAGCGTCCTGCGCGATGGTCAATATATTGGTAGTCTCACACGCAGCGAAATTTCTCCACAGCGATTAGTGCAGATGATGGTTGGTCGCTCCATGCAAGACTTTTACGAACATCAACGGCAAATGAATCCAGGCCCCGTGGTGCTAGAAGTCAGAAACATGAGCGATGCCCGCAAAAAGATTGAGCCGGCTAGCTTTGAACTTCATGCAGGGGAAATTCTCGGTTTAGCGGGGTTAGTTGGTGCAGGACGCACAGAACTATCGCGGCTGATTTTTGGTGCTGACCGCAAAGCCAGTGGTGAAGTATTTTTAAATGGCAAAAAACTGGAAATTAATACGCCCAGTGATGCGATCGCTGCCGGAATTGGCTACGTCCCGGAAGACCGCAAAGACCAAGGTTTATTTCTGGAGATGAGTGCCCGCAAGAATATTGCTATCAACACACTTAAGCAGGATGCCAAAGCTGGAATTGTTAACTGGCCTTCAGTGAATCGGCTGTCAACAGAAGCGGTGGAAAACTTTAATATCCGCCTGGCCAATTTGGAAATTAGAGCATTGGATCTTTCTGGTGGGAATCAACAGAAGCTACTGCTAGCGCGTTGGTTAGCCATTAAACCTAGAGTACTGATGTTAGATGAGCCGACACGCGGCGTAGACATTGGTGCCAAAAGTGAAATTTATCGAATTATGAGTGAATTGGCAGCACAAGGTGTTGCTATTTTAATGGTTTCCAGCGAACTATCGGAGATTGTCGGTATGAGCGATCGCGTCTTGGTGATGCGAGAGGGACAACTAGTAGGCGAACTGGACGGCAGCCTTGGTAAAGAAATCACCCAAGAAAAGATTATGCATTATGCAACTGGAGCATCGGAGGTATCAGCATTATGAGTCAGACAGTCAGACCGCCTATCAATAAATCAGCCAACAATCCTGCATCCCGCAACCGGAAATCAATCAGCACTCTGCTGGAAGTTGCGGGTATTCTGCCGATTTTAATAATTATCTGCATTTTATTTGCATTCCTTTCTCCCAACTTCCTCACTGGTGGTAATATCGTCAATATCTTGCGTCAAGCATCAATTAATATTGTGCTGGCGACAGGAATGACCTTTGTAATTCTCACCGGTGGTATTGACCTATCAGTTGGGTCAATATTGGCCGTTTCTGCCGTAGTTGGACTGCTGGTATCGCTACTGCCGGCTTTAAGTTGGGCGGCTGTACCTGCTGCATTGCTGGCAGGATTGCTTTTAGGCTTAGTCAACGGCGCTCTGATCACCTTCTTGGATGTGCCACCTTTTATTGTCACGTTGGGTTCACTTACAGCCTTGCGGGGTGTGGCCTTTTTGATTGCCAAAGGGACAACGCTGATTAACCGAGATATCAATTTTGCTTGGGTGGGTAATAGTTACGTCGGGCCTCTGCCGTGGTTAGTAATCATTGCCCTACTGACTGTAATCGCTAGCTGGTTTGTATTGCGGCAAACAGTTTTAGGAGTGCAGATATATGCCGTAGGTGGTAACGAACGGGCAGCCAGATTAACTGGGATTAAAGTTAATCGTGTCTTGCTATTTGTCTATGGTATTAGCGGATTACTGGCAGGCTTAGGAGGAATCATGAGCGCCAGCCGTCTATATAGTGCCAGTGGCATATTGGGTCAAGGTTACGAATTAGATGCGATCGCTGCTGTTATTCTAGGTGGAACCAGCTTCACAGGTGGTATTGGTACCATTGGCGGCACACTTCTCGGTGCATTAATTATTGCTATTCTCAACAACGGTTTAACTCTGTTGAACCTATCTTACTTCTGGCAACTAGTCGTCAAAGGACTAGTAATTATTTTGGCAGTCATGATTGACCGACTCCGCAGACGTTCTAGACGTTGAAAAAGAGGCAAGGGAGCAGGGGAGGCAGGAGAAGCATAACTATTGGTTATTAAGTAATTCCCCATACTTCGACTTCGACTGCGCTCAGTACAAGTTCCCCATTCCCAATTCCCAATTCCCAATGCCCAATGCCCAATATATAAACTATGACATCTACTACTACTCGTCGTAAATCCAGCACATTTTATGTGATTTTGATTGCTGGTGCTGCTGCCCTCGGCGGTTTTCTATTCGGTTTTGACACTGCTGTAATCAACGGTGCGGTTGGCGCTCTTGCCAAAGCCTTTAACGCCAACAGTGTGTTAACGGGTCTTGCCGTGTCCCTAGCATTGTTAGGGTCTGCGTTAGGAGCTTTCTATGCAGGGAAAATCGCAGACCGATATGGTCGAGTCAAAGCAATGGTAGCAGCTTCGGTGTTGTTTACCATCAGTGCTATTGGCTCTGGGATTGCCTTTGGAATCTGGGATTTCATCTTTTGGCGGGTATTGGGTGGCATTGCAGTTGGTGTTGCTAGTGTAATCGCGCCAGCTTATATTGCCGAATGTTCTCCTACCCATTTGCGAGGAAGATTGGGATCTCTGCAACAATTAGCGATCGTAGTTGGAATTTTCATTGCACTGCTATGCGACTACTTTATTGCTGTATCAGCAGGTTCAGCCGAGTCGCCGTTTTTGTTTGGTATAGCCGCTTGGCGCTGGATGTTTTGGACAGAAATTCCTCCAGCCATACTTTACGGAATGTCAGCTTTAATGATTCCCGAATCTCCCCGATACTTGGTTGCTCAAGGACGAGAGCCAGAAGCTGCTAACGTTCTGACCAAGATTTTGGGGGGCGATGTGCTGGCAAAAATCGAAGAAATTCGGCAGACAGTACTTCGAGAACGCGAACCGAGATTTTCTGATCTTTTAAGCAGAAATGGTGGACTCCTTCGCATTGTTTGGATAGGAATCGGTTTATCTGTATTCCAGCAATTCGTTGGGATTAATGTAATCTTCTACTACAGCAGCGTTTTATGGCGGGCTGTTGGATTTTCCGAACAAAGTTCCCTAACAATCACGGTGATTACAGGAGCCGTCAACATTATTACAACACTGATTGCGATCGCCTTCGTGGATAAATTTGGTCGTAAGCCGTTGCTAATAATAGGTTCAATTGGTATGACCGTGACCTTGGGGACGATGGCTTATGTTTTTGGCAATGCTCCCCTAGATGCTGCTGGAAACCCCGCCCTCACCGGAAGCGCCGGGACTGTGGCTCTTATCGCAGCTAACCTCTACGTGTTTTGCTTCGGTTTCTCCTGGGGGCCAGTGGTTTGGGTGCTATTGGGAGAAATGTTTAATAACAAGATTCGAGCGGCTGCACTTTCAGTTGCTGCTGCAATTCAATGGGTCGCGAATTTCCTTATTTCCACAACATTTCCTCCCATACTCCAATATTTCGGTCTAGGTTCTGCCTATGGACTTTATACAATTGCGGCGGCTACCTCATTCTTTTTCATTCTCTTTTTTATTAAAGAAACCAAAGGAATTGAGTTGGAAGATATGTAATTCGCATCTGCCTAATTTGTAATTCTGAACTCAATCATTCGTAAAAAACTTTATTTTCAACTTTTCAAATCAAATTCAGTAGTATCTGAATGATTAAAGAACCGCAGAGACGCTGAGGGTGCTGAGAAGAGGAAAGAAGAATAATTCCGATACAAATGGATTTGGTATCAAATCAAAAAAGATTGCTGTAAATTTTGTGGGGTGGGCATCTTGCCCGCCCTGATGCTGCAAACTTTATCTGGAACATCTAACAACAACTAAATACAAGCTTTCGCTTCAGTCAATCAGTAAAAAGATGGAAACTCTCAATACTGCTCTTTGTTCTTATGGTTTGTCTGGTAGGGTATTTCATGCGCCGTTCATTGATTTGCATCCCGGTTTTCAATTAGCAGGCTCTTGGGAAAGAAGCAAAAAGCTGATACAGGAAGATTATCCGAAACTAAAAAGCTATCCTTCTTTGGAAGCATTACTAGCCGACAATCGAGTAATATTGGTGGTGGTAAATACACCAACTTATACACATTACGATTATACAAAACAGGCTTTGCTGGCAGACAAGCATGTAGTGGTAGAAAAAGCATTTACCACAACAGTGAGAGAAGCAGAACAACTGAATGAATTGGCATTAAAACAGGGAAAGAAATTATCTGTATATCAAAACCGCAGGTGGGATAGTGATTTTAAAACAGTAAAAAGAGTGATAGAGGAAGGTTTGCTGGGTGATATTATTGAAGCAGAATTTCAATTTCAAAAATATAAACCAGCACTCAGCCATAAACAACATGTAGAAATTCCCAGTCCAGGTGCAGGAATATTAAACAATTTAGGCCCGCACCTAATAGACCAGGCTGTGCATTTATTTGGGATGCCTGATGCTATTTTTGCAGACATCCGAATCACGAGAGTGCGATCGCAGGTAGATGATTATTTCGAGTTGATACTCTACTACGACAAACTGCGCGTCAAATTAAAAGCAGGTTTCCTGGTACGTGAGCCTGTACCTGCCTACATCATACATGGCACTAAGGGTTCTTTTCTCAAAAGTAGAGCCGATGCCCAAGAAGAGTATTTAGTCGCGGGTATCAAGCCTAATACACTTGATTGGTATACAGAGCCAGAAAGTGAATATGGCTTGCTGCATACAGAAAAAGACACAAAAGTAATTCGGGAAAAAGTAAAAAGCTCACAGGGCAGTTATTTAGGCTATTACGACGCAGTATATAAATCTATTGTTGATAATCAGCCAGTTGCTGTTACTGCCGAAGACGGAATTAATGTAATGCGGATTATAGAAGCAGCTATTAAAAGCAGTAATGAGCAAAAAGTTATAGCGTTGCTTTAAGTAATCTAAAATTTCAACTCAAAATATCTAACTTTAATGCTGGCTAGCTTATAAGCCAGAAGCTTTTGTTCGACTGTAATTTATTTCTTTACAAAGTCAGAATTCAACCATTTTCACATAAATAAGTCCATGATTAAAATTCTTCTGCATAGCTTTTTTATCCTATTTTTTGCAGTTCCAGCAGTTTGGGCAGCACCTCCAGAAGATGATAGAAATTTGCAGGGACAAGTCAATTCTGTTTCCCAACTTTCCGACATTAAACCGAGCGATTGGGCATTCCAGGCACTGCAATCACTAGTCGAACGCTATGGCTGTATTGCAGGTTATCCTGATGCAACCTATCGCGGTAATCGTGCCTTGAGTCGTTATGAATTTGCAGCTGGTTTAAATGCTTGTTTAGACCGGGTGAATGAATTAATTGCTGTGGGTACTAATGATTTAGTCAAAAAAGAAGATTTGACAGTGCTGCAAAATTTGCAGACAGAGTTTGCGGCAGAATTGGCAACTCTGCGTGGCCGGGTGGATACCCTGGAAGCACATACAGCAATGCTGGAGGAGCAGCAATTTTCCACCACTACCAAGCTGAATGCTCAAATTATTACCGCCATTAGTGATACCTTTGGTAATAGGGTGGGTAGAGACAGCGATGACTCCCGTCCCTATTTTGCAAACCGGGGTCGTCTCAACTTAGAGAGTAGCTTCACCGGTAAAGATTTATTGCGAGTCCGGCTAGAGTTTGGCAACTTTACAAATTCTAATGGTGTAAGTGAAATTGCCGCAGCCACAGGCACAGGCATGACACGACTGAATTTCGATAATGACAGCAACAATACACTAATAATTCCCCACATCCGTTACTACTTCCCCGTTGGTGACTCCCTTTCTTTCGTTGTTGGCCCCACAGGTATTGGTTACAACGACATCACAAATAACATCACTCCTGCCACGATCGCTGATGATGGTAATGGGATTCCCTCACTCTTTGGTAAAAACAGTCCCCTCTTCGAGCGGGGTGGTGGGGGTGCAGCCGCTAACTGGAGTATCAGTAAAAACTTGATTCTCACCTTGGGCTATTTAGCAAATAGTCCAAACGTTCCATCAGCGCAAAATGGCTTATTTGATGGCGGCTACAATGCTCTAGCCCACTTAGCATATTACGGCGAACAAGGAGCTATTGGTGTCGCCTACTCTCATGGTTATAACCCTGCTGGCACTGTAGATATCAACGCCAGTAGAGGCAGCGCCCTTTCAAATGCTCCCTTCGGAAATAACATTGCTACTTCCAATAGCATTGTTGGCGTACAGGGATACTATCGCTTTTCCCCAAATTTCCAGGTTCACTCTTGGGGCGGATATGTTTGGGCAAATGCAAAAAACTCTGGTTTCAGCGATATTTCTAATGGTAGGGGTGGAACAGATTCTCTCTTCGTAAACAATGGTGATAATGCCAATGCTTGGTTTGGAGCGATTGGTATGTCGTTTCCCGATGTGGGCGGTAAAGGCAACCTGCCAGGAATTCTCTTTGGGATACCACCGCGTGTCTCTAACAGTGATATCCGTCAAGATCGAGACACCGCTTACCATATTGAAGCATTCTATCGCTACCGCCTGAACGATAATATCTCAGTAACTCCTGGTTTTTGGGTGATTCTCAACCCGGAAAATGATAGTAGGAATGATACGCAGTATGTGGGCGTGCTTCGTACAACCTTCGATTTTTAATGGTTTAGTTGGCTAACAGACTCTGTTAGCCAACTCGCAATCAATCGAAAATACTCGAATATTTAAACTGATACAATAAGTCTCTTTAATAAGGGGATTTTAGCCAAGTCTTGTTCACTGAGCTATTAGCTAAATTCCGCCGTAATCTAGTAGCATCTTCACCACTTTATTTCATCACTCTGTATAAAGATTAATCAAAGCTAAATATCAGTATTTGCTAGGACTTGCTTTATCTCTAGGGAGTGAGGAAGTCAAAACTTCAGATATTGTAAATTCTTTACTTATGCGGATTACGATTCCGTTTGTCCATGATGATACTAATAGGCTGAAAATCTTTTAATTTGCATTCGTAAAAAATAAATTACTTGTGAGGTGGGCAACATGAGCGCCAAAGTTGTGCAGATTAAAAGTTCTACAGCTTGCTTTAAATATCTTTATGACTGTTTAAGATTGAGCATTTATATCTTAAAACAAACCTAGGGGCAAAGTAACGAGAATTATTCTTAGGAAATAGGCATACAGACTGCCCGTAAAGACAAAGATGGGCATCTTCTCCATCCCGCAAATATGCAATACCAAAAATAGCTTTGGTACATATATTCTGAAGCAGAGCCTACACAACTTAAGTAGTTAAGAAATGAAGTAATTAAGACGAATATAAATCCTTGAATAAAACCTAATTCTAACCCATTTGGTAAACCTGTTATGAATTCTGAAAACATCGGTCAAGTGAGACAAAGTTTAGGATGGTTCATCGTTCTAGGCATTCTAATGATTGTGCTAGGCATGGCAGCGATCGCAGAACCATTCGTTGCCACGATTGCCATTACAATCGTCATCTCTTGGTTTTTATTGATCGCTGGTATTGTCCGAATTGTCCACGCATTGCAATCACGACGACAAAAAGGCTTCTGGCTAAAGCTAGTGGTTGGTATTCTATATGCACTTGCTGGGATTATGTTGATTGGCAACATCTTTGGTGCTGCGCTCTCCATCACATTCGCCTTGGGAATTGTCTTTTTGGCTGAGGGTGTATTTGAGGTAATTACAGCATTTCAAATACGTCCAGAGCCAAATTGGGGTTGGACACTGTTTAGTGGCATGATGGCCATTATTTTGGGAATTTTAATTTTGTATAAATGGCCTTTCAGTGCAGCTTGGGTGCTGGGATTATTTGCAGGGATTAATTTTTTGTTGACAGGTGTTTGGATGATCGCGCTCTCACTGCCTAGCCGTCGCATTCCTAACCAGAGAACAGGAATTTGAATTGGGTATAGGGGAGAGGTAACAGGTAATAAAGAATAATTTGTACCCTGTAACCTATACCCTATCGCTAAAGCCTAACATCACAGTTATGGAGCAGACTGGTAATAACTACAGCAAGCTTTCAGTGAGTAAACTACTGATTTGCAGGAGGTGCTGACCGATCGCCACCTGGAGGATGAGGCGGAACACCCAACGCATCTTTTAACTGTTGTTCGCTAACTCCTAACTTGGTCGCTGCCGCCTTAAAATCAGGGCGGGGTGGGCGCTGACTGCGATCGCCTGTGGGAGGATTGGCAGGGACACCCAACGCATCTTTTAACTGCTGCTCACTAACTCCTAACTTGGTTGCAGCAGCTTTAAAATCAGGACGAGGTGGGCGTTGATTGCGTAGGCGTAGCCCGTCGTAGACATCGCCACTTGGAGGATTGGCAGGGACACCCAACGCATCTTTTAACTGCTGCTCACTAACTCCTAACTTGGTTGCAGCAGCTTTAAAATCAGGACGAGGTGGGCGTTGATTGCGATCGCCTGTGGGAGGATTGGCAGGGACACCCAACGCATCTTTTAACTGTTGTTCACTAACTCCTAACTTGGTTGCAGCAGCTTTAAAATCAGGGCGGGGTGGGCGTTTTTCTCCTTCTGGTGGTTGATTGGGTGGTTGTTGCACCTGGGCAATTTGAGAAAATTTATTAGCGGCATAAGCCTGATTGAGTGAAATCAAACCAAATGTGCCAACCAGAACGGGAATCGCTGTTACAACTAGTATTCTACGAATATTCATGATCATTTTTCCAAAAATAGCTCGTTTACATTTCTGATTTAACTGAACCAAAATTACAGTTTGCCCTGCTTGTAAATTACAATTTTGTAATTTTGAGGAAAAAAGGGTGCTGCAATTAACGGTTATTGTGTTCTACACGATTTTGAACCGCACCCTGATGATGCTTTTGGAGATGTTGGGGAGGATGTTTTTTATGATTTAACAGGGGTTTAGAATGTCTAATCTGTGGTTTTTTATCAGATATTTGTGGTCTTTGAGCCTGTTGGGAAATCTGGGCATTTCGATTGGATGGATTAGCGGCATAAGCCTGATTTTGTAGGCTAAAACCGAATGTACCAATCAAAAAAGGAATTGTTGCTACGGCTAAGACTCGACGAATATTCATATAAATCAACCTGCAAAAGGTAAGGTGTTCATATTTCTGATTAAGCCACCTCAAAATTACAGTCCAAGTACTTTCTAAATTACAGTTTTGTAATTTAAGTAGAAAGGTAATGAACCTAGAATGGAACAATATATAAACTAATAAATACTTGTGAACGTTCTATTTGTCGAAGATGAAGCGAAAATTGCTAACTTCGTCCGGGCTGGACTGAAGGAGCAGGGATTTGTTGTAGACTACTGCGATAACGGTGATGAAGGATATCTGCGGGCATTAGAAAATGAATATGATGTTCTTATCCTCGATATTATGGTGCCGGGAAAGGATGGACTATCAATCTTAAAACTCTTGCGGGGGCAAGGTCGGAATGCGCCGGTAATTTTGTTGACGGCTCGAAATGAACTAGACGATCGCTTGGCAGGGCTAAATTTAGGAGCAGATGACTACATTGCTAAACCGTTTTTTGTAGAAGAGTTAGCAGCTCGAATTCATGCCGTTGTTCGCCGGAGTGTGAGCGATGTCTCCGACGGGCTACGCCTACGCCAAAATATCCTTAGTGTTGGGCCTATCAAACTCGATCGCATCACCAGGGAAGTTACTTGCGATCGCCAGGCGATAGAACTCACCAGCCGCGAGTTTAATCTTCTGGAGTATCTCATGCGCTCTCCTGGAAGGGTTTTCACCCGTACCCAAATTCTGGAGCATGTTTGGGGCTACGACTTTAACCCCAACACCAACGTCGTAGATGTTTGTATCCAGCGAATTCGTAAAAAAATTGACCACATTGATGAATTAGTCTGGATTGAAAGCATTCGAGGGGTTGGATATCGGTTTCGCAAACCAGAGTCTAGCTCATGAAACTCCCTTCATTTCGCCTCCGAATTGCCCTATTGTCTGCGGCTCTAGCTGGAACCACATTAGTCGGTTTTGGTGCAGTCTCCTGGTTTCAGATTTACAATGCTAAAATCAGCCGTCTTGATGCAGAACTGTTAAATCACTTGATGCGGGCAACTCCGAATTTGCCACCACGGGGGGAACCTCCTGAAAATCAGGGTAAAGAAAGCCGCCCCTCACGATGGCAATTTTACGAAGACTCATTAGCTGATGCCTTCGGAAGTAATACAAAAACCCCCATTGCCCTACTGGTGCTTGATGCAAACGGCAACATACTTTATCAATCTAACTCCCTACCTACCGACGTTGAGGTGAATCGCCTGCTGCTTAAGCGTCTTCAGTTGATACCTTTACCATCACCTCCGCAGAGAGAACCACCGCCACCAGGGCAAACGCATCTAAAGTATAAGAATCCTTTAATAGCAAGGGTTTTGGCGTTTTTTAATTTAGCCTATTTTTTCATCAAGATCCTTGCCCAGCAAGGGTTTCAGAAATCCCGTGCGTTCGCCCTGCCACCGCCACCCTCAAATAGAAATGTTGGGCCGCCACCGTTTCTTCGTCCACGTCCACCTAAATTTGTCACTGAAAAGACAGCAAAAGCAGCTTGGCGAATTGGAGCAACTAAATTTCCCAATGCTCAGGTTGGCATTGCTGTGAATCTGCAAGCTGTCGATCAAGAAATGGCTACCATTCGGAATATTTTCCTGGTTTCAATTCCGGGATCGCTACTGCTAGTTGCAGTTGGTGCATGGTTAGTTTCTGGTGGTGCTTTGCGTCCTATCCATCAATTAACAGGTGTTATTCAACAAGTAACTGTTAAAGGACTAGATCAACGAATTCCCATTGGAACAACTGATGTTGAATTTGTCGAGTTGATTCAGGTATTTAACTTGATGTTGGAACGGTTGGAACGCAGTTTTACCCAAGCTTCCCGCTTTAGTGGTGATGCGGCTCATGAACTGAAAACCCCACTGACGATTTTGCAAGGTGAACTAGAACGAACACTGCAACAGGTTGATCCTGGGAGTGAAGTGCAACAGCGCTTAAGTAACCTATTAGATGAGGTGCGCCGCCTGAGTGGAATTATGCGGAAACTCTTGCTGCTATCTCTAGCAGATGCCGGAAAAATGAGCTTGTATTTGGTTGAGGTGGATATGTCTGAGTTACTGATGGAGATGCTAGAAGATGTGGAAATGCTGGCTCCCCACTTGACTGTGCAAACAGACTTTACTGATGGACTACGCTTAAAGGGCGATCGCGATCTTCTGATTCAAGTTTTGCAAAACCTGTTCAGTAATGCTATAAAATACAATCTCGCCAACGGCTGGATAAAAATTCGCACTCATCAAACTCAAACAACTCTCCACGTCATCATTGCCAATGCATCCAAAGATATTCCAGCGAGCGATCGTTTACGCATTTTTGACCGCTTCTATCGCGGCGATCCGGCTCGAACCCGCAAAATAGAAGGCATCGGACTAGGACTCAGCCTAGCCCGTGAAATTGTCAGGGCACATCATGGCGACCTCACCCTTGACTCAACAGCTTTTGGTCAAACAGCTTTCACCCTCACTTTACCGATGAAGGAGGCAGGAGGAGAGCGACGCGAAAAAATGAGATTATTGTGAAAAGAGCAGGGGAGGCAGGGGAGAAAAACTGACCTCTGCAACAACTCCCTTCTTTGATGAAGTGACAAAATTTAGATAAGTTCGGTTTTGAGTTGCAATTCTCACAAATCAAATAGGATTGCTATATATGAAAGAGTAATTTTCAAATGACCATTTACTTTTATAAGGTTTGGCAGCCTTATGGCTGTTTTTCTAACTTTTCTCCCCACGGAATTCATATCCAGGACACTTACTGGGCAACTGTTGAGCATTATTATCAAGCACAAAAGTTTGTTGGCAGCAAAGATGCGGCAATTATACCCCTCATCCATGCCGCCGCCACCCCAGAAGAAGCTGCCGCTTTGGGAAGATGTAGCACTCGCCAACTCCGTCGAGACTGGGATTTGGTCAAAACACAAATTATGCGAGAAGCTGTACTCAAAAAGTTTCTCACTCATGTTGATATTAGAGAAGTTCTGCTGAAGACAGGCGATGAGCTTTTGGTTGAAAACTCCCCAACCGATTCTTTTTGGGGCTGTGGTGCTAATAAAGCAGGTCAAAACCATCTCGGTAAAACTCTTATGAGTGTGCGTGAAGAAATTCGTAACTTACTATCTTTAACAAGAATTTACGAATAATTTCATCAAGATATAGGAATCCGGTTTGATTCCTGTTCACGCAGCGTGGCGTAGCCATATTTACTTGTGTGGGCAGGGAATAGGGAATAGGAAAGAAGGGATAGATCCGTACTGAGTCTTGTTCAAAAATCAAATAGGAGTTTTATAGTTACATTTAATATAAAATCAGTAATTAGACGGGGAATATTAAAATTCTCCAGTCAAAATTTTTTGAAAAATTGCCAATAATTAAATCAAGTTCATTTAAAGCTTAAATCTCCCTAAAGCTACTTAATAAAGAGCAAGTTCAAGACCATTTAATTTATTATTGACATTTTGTATTAGCAATATTCAAACCATTGTTTTACATTGCTTGCAATGCTTGAATTTTCTTGCTAAATTGGCAAATTAGTCATTATTTCTGCTAAAAAAGCTTATTGCTATTGAGAATATACAATGTAGTTTAAGGCTTTGAGACTTGTAGGAGCGATCGCCCTTGTAAATATTAAGAAATATCTGACTAATACATAGCTTTTCAAGGGAAACTACTGTGGTCTTTAGGGAGCTTTCGGGGCAAAAATGGTCAAGAAAATAAGGTAATGATGAAGATATTATTTAAGTAAAAATACTGAAATATTTTAATGGTTAAGAATATAAAATCAATAAGTGTCAATGGTTAAATTTTTATTTACTTTAAAATTGAAAGGATGTTTGAAAAGTCACTAATGATACACCAAATAGTTTGATATCTCCCTAAATCAACTTTCTTAGGACTACGGGAATTAAGCAAAATATCCAATACTTTTCAAATACCCTTTAATCCATTTCTAAAAAAATTGCAACAGATGTACGGCCCTCGCAATGCCTTTGTCGCAGAAATTTATTGAAATGGAATAAAAATCAAGGCATTGTAAATTGAAATTTATCATTAGGGACAATTATAAGAAAAACTATACTTCAGTTATGGTGTACATAAGCAATGACATCTATCGATAAACCAAACGGCTTGCAGAAAAGCTTAGAGCAAGAAAGCTTACTGCACCGGATGATCAAACAAATCAGGCGATCGCTCGATCTTCAAGAAATATTAACAACTACCGTTACTGAAGTACGGTTATTCTTACGTGCAGATCGAGTCAAGGTATATCGTTTTGATACTAGTGGTAGTGGTGAAGTCATTGCTGAATCTATTTATAACGAGCGTCTGCCATCCTTGTTAGGGTTGCGCTTCCCAGTTCATGATATCCCCGAAGCAGCCAGAGAGATGTTTGTGTTGGCGGGGCAACGTTCGATTGTCGATGTAGCAAACGAGAAAATCGGGTTATCACCTCTACAATCAACAGAAACTGGCAAACGCCTACAAACTAATATCTACTATCGGCAAGTAGACCCGTGCCATATTCAATACTTAAAGGCAATGGGTGTGCAATCTTCCTTAGTAGTGCCAATTTTAGATCGTGATCCACAAGAACAATCGGCAAAGCCTAAATTGTGGGGATTGCTGGTAGCTCACCAGAGTGAACCGCGAAAGATTTTAAAGCGGGAAATCAAAGTATTGCAGCAAGTTGCCGATCAGGTTGCGATCGCGATCGCTCAAAGTAATCTACTCACCGCAGCGCTTACCCAGCAAAAGCAAGAAGCTACTATTAACCGAGTCACCAGACTATTGCATAAACTACCAACAATCCAGTTGCAAGGAGCTATTCAAGAAGTTATTACCGCATTCAGTGCAGTAGGTGGCAGGCTTTACATTGAAGAGAGCCGGGAACTATACACCTGGGGCGACCAACCCACACTACCCTACGAATTAGATAGCAGAATTATTGAACAGCATCCTACATGGCAAAACTGGATGACTGAGTGTAAACCAGGTAATATTTGGGCAACCTCTGACCTCTATAAAGAACCGCATTTGCGAGTTTTAGCTTTAGCATTTCGTTCTACTCAAATTCGCGGACTGATGGTGATTCCCCTGCATTACCGGGAACAATTTATCGGTGTATTAAGCATTTTTCGCGCTGAATTTGAAACGGAAATCTTGTGGGCGGGACGATGCGAACAAAATCGGCGGCAACTTCTACCCCAGCTTTCCTTTGAGGTTTGGCGAGAGCAAAAAAAGGGTCAAGCGCCTGAGTGGAAACCGGAAGACATGACATTGGCACAAGCCTTGTACGATCACTTTTCAATGGCAATTCAGCAGCAAAAGATATATAAAGAAGTACAAGCCCTGAATGCCAACTTGGAACTGCGGGTGCAAGAACAAACTGCTGAACTAGAACAATCATTACTTCTCACCAAGGTAATCAAGCAAATCACAGAGCAGATCCGCAGTACATTGGACTTGCAGACAACCCTGCAAACTATTGTCTCCGAAGTCCGCTCACTGCTAAATTCAGACCGGGTAGTAATTTTCCAACTGAACAGTAAATCGGTGATTGTGGAAGAGATTAATGGTAATTGGCAGTCAGTTTTGGGAGTGAATGCACCACTAGAATGCTTTCCTGATGAGCATACGTATTTATACGCTCAGGGTAGGGTACGAGCAATTAACGACGTTTCAACTAATTCTTTAAGTGATTGTCATCGAGAGTTTTTGCAAAGTCTACAAATTCAAGCAAACTTAATAGTTCCAATTAATATAGGTATAGAACTATGGGGTTTACTAATTGCCCATGAATGTAGCGCTCCCAGAAATTGGCAGGATACAGAAATTGATTTATTGCAACAACTAGGAGATCAGGCTGCGATCGCCATTCAACAAGCACAACTCTACGAACAAACCTGTAAAGCTGAAACTGAAGCCAGAAATAAAGCAGAACAGTTAGGAAAGACTTTACATAAACTCCAAGAAACACAGACAAGATTAATTCAAACCGAAAAAATGTCCGGCTTAGGACAGTTGGTGGCGGGTATCGCTCACGAAATCAACAACCCCGTTAACTTTATCTACGGTAATCTGTGCCACGCCAGTGACTACATCGAACAACTGCTAGAAATTTTACGCCTCTACCAGCTACACTATCCTGATCCTCATAATGAAATTAGCGCTGCGATCGAAGCAGTGGATTTTGAATTTTTGATAGAAGACCTCCCAAAAATCATCACCTCAATGCAAGTAGGAAGCGATCGCATCCGTTCAATAGTGCTGTCGTTACGCAATTTTTCTCGCTTGGATGAGGCTGAAAACAAGCGCGTTGACTTGCATGAAGGCATTGACAGCACCTTGTTAATTTTACAACATCAGCTGAAAGGAAATGATGAATTCCCAGGCATTCAGGTAATCAAAGACTATGGCAACATCCCAACGATAGAATGCTATGCCGGCCAAATGAATCAGGTATTCATGAATATTTTCAGCAATGCCATAGATGCTTTAGAAACGGGGAATGGAGAATGGGGAATGGGGAACTGGGAAATGGGGACTGGGGAGGAGGACAAAGAGGATAAGCCATCTTCAGTGCCTACTATCCACATTTCCACTAGAATCTCAGCAGATAACTCTCGTCTATTGATTCGTATTAGTGACAATGGGCCGGGAATGACTCCAGAGATAAAAAAGCGAATTTTTGACCCATTTTATACTACTAAACCTGTGGGTAGGGGTACAGGATTAGGATTGGCAATCAGTTATCAGATTATTGCCGAAAAACATGGCGGAATAATGGAGTGCATTTCCGAACCTGGGAAAGGTACAGAGTTCTGGATTGAAATTCCCGTCAAGCCTCCAGCTAAAATCGTTCACTCAAGGTAGAGAAATAGATTTTCTTCCTTATTTTCAGAATGTTTGTTTCAAAACTTAAAATTTGAATTAGTAATTACTTTATTCATCCAAAAGGTTGATGATATTTTTTAAAAATAGGCTAGGAAAAGAATTTAGAAGTTATTCCATTACTGCAATAAGCTGTTACGCATATAAGAAAGCATATCAACTGGTGAGGTTGTCCTTTGTCATTTGTCCTTGGTAACACACAAATGACTAATGACTAATGACGGTCTACACGGAAAATAGTGCAATATGTAGGCGCGTTCGCTTATATTGACTTTGATTACACAATACTTCAAAAGTAAAGTTTCGTTGCAAAAAAACTCCCTTCCATCTATGAGTGATAATCTAATAATTGAAGCTCATAAAGAAGCTTCCCTGGCAGATATAACAGCTGCATTTGGAGTCGTGAGTAAGAGGTAAAAGACGCTGTTTAACTTACATCTGTCTCGTCAAAACACAGCAACACCCAACGCGAAAACTGCTATTTCCTCAAATGTGGAAGATTAGGGGGCGCTGTTACTAGATTTCATAACTTGTTTAACACAAGCAATGAAAATTAGTACATCCCTGCATCTGATAAACAACGAGAGAAGATAGTTCAGCGAGTAGATGCTTGGGTGTTGTTGTGTTTAAAGAGAAGTCTAAGATATGGACTCCTCTTGGTGTAAGATTATACTAAGCTAAATAGTGAAAAATAATTTAAATAGCGCCTTATGTCAATTATTGCGCTCAGAGCGTGGTATCTACAGGATTACGAGCCGATTCCAGAACTAGAAAAACGTCCCCCAGACATTCGCTTAAGCAAAAAAAGCCTGCTGAGATCGGCATTGCGAGCAGACTTTTTAGAAGAGAGTGACGAAGTTAAGAAATCAACTTGGTTTGGGCGCTATCTAGAAGGGGAAAATATTGAATTTTATATTGAAGGAAGTGGTGGCTATTGCGTCGCCAACATTGACTTAATTAGTCATGAAATTTATTTTACCAAACAGGCACTGTTGGCTCAGTTAGAACCAACAATTTTTTTATCCTATCAAACTGAGTATGTCGCTGCGACGAATGCTCTCAGAGAAGAACTGCGAAAAAGTTTAGAAAGTTTAAACTTGCGATCGCGCCTTCCTCTAACATTAGTAGAATCCTCTCGCCCCAGTGGTGCTACTCTACGGATTAACCGCACCATCATGCGAAAAATCCGTAAGAGTTTGTTATTTATCGCTGACACCACACCCATCGCTAGTGTTGACGGTAAAGAAACCCCCCAACTAATTCCTAGTCCCAATGTCTGTATTGAGATTGGCTATGCTATCCAAAGTAAGCGATCTGAACAGATTGTACTAGCACAAATGCAACGTCCAGATATTGAAGGACAATTTCCCTTCGACTTACCCACACAGCAAATTTTGCAATTTCAAGACACTACAGAACTAAATAAAATCCTGACAGGAACAATTCAAAACCAGTTAGCACGATTCAAATTGTTTTTTTGAGCAATCAGTAAAAAGTAAAAAGTTAATATAGCGCTTACCGATCTGGTGAGGTACGTTTTCAAAGCTACTAACCTTACTAACCAAGATTTGGGTGTACCTCAGTTGCTTAGTAAACGCTATAATCATAAGGGACTTCCAAATAAAAAAATACCCAAACAACTGACAAAAAACTCTCTTCTCCTCATTCCTCTGTGTTCTCTGTGGTTCGTTTCATTTTGGTAATTTATTTCTTGAAAGTCCCTAAATAAATTCCTTTTGCCTTTTACCTTATCGCTGATGTAAATCAAAATAATTGGACAGGTTTCTTTTGCAGCTTAGAAGTAATTGAGCTTACCCGATCGACCACAGAAATCATGTATTTGTAATCTGGTACTTGTCCATTGGGTACATACCCCACTTCTTGAGCTAAACCAGAAGGCGCATCACTCATCACTTTGCGGATAAACTCTTGACGGTTACGTTCTACATTCGGGCCAATCAAGACCACGCCTAATGGTACATAGTGAGGGTCTTTAAATAGTATACGGAATTCCGTGGGGGCGGACTGTGAACCGTAGAGAGCCAATTCAGCCTCTGAAACAGCACAGGCGATCGCTTTTCCTTGAGCCACCAATTCCAGCGCGGCTTTAGGTGTGGGTGCAAATAGGATCTCAGCTAGTGTTGTACCATAAAGATTGTAAAGAGGAAAATAATATCCTGTTGCTGAACCTAACTGACCTAAAGCCAGTGTTTGACCTTGTAACTGTTTCAATTCGGTAATTGGACTCTCTTTGCGAACAACGAAAATTGAGCGCAAATTATTAATACCTATTAAAGGAAATAGGGGAGCATATTGGTGACGTGCGATCGCAATAGCCGCTAAACCCGGTGGAGCAAATACCAATGACCAAGCACGAGCTTCTAGGCGCTCAACCGCTCTATTTTCATTAAAAACCGGCTCTAGCTGAATATATGAGTTTGTTTTTTCACCCAAATAACTATTAAATTTAGCATATTGATTAATTATCTGTTCGCCTCCACCATAGTTGAGAACACCAACAGTTAACGTACCATTAATATCATTTGGTGATTGACAAGCAGCAAATGTCAAACCTAGCAGATTAAACAGAAATAAACGTCGGGGAAGTCGCAAAAACATCACTAATTATTGGTTAAGGAAGTAACTTGGTTTTCAGAACTAATTTAGATAAGTTTGACTGCTGCCTAAATAGGTTACATTGCGGCAAAAAGTTAATATTTATTTAAATATTGTTGAGATGCTTTCTAACAAGTATAAATAAATATTAGACAAACTCAGATACCACCTTCATTGGTTAGGTTATGTTAAACAACATTACATTAAAAAACTTAAAAATCGGTGCTAAATTTAACTTACTTTTAATATTAGTTTTCATAGTCAGTATTGTGGGAAGTGGGATTGCCTTATCCAGTGTACTTCAGGGGAGAGCGCAAAATGAAGTAACTTCTCAAGCGCAGATTCTCATTCAAATGGTGAACGCAGTTAGAGATTATACACAAAATCGGATAGATCCCTTATTAGAACCTAGACTAGATACTAACCCAACGTTCATGCCTGAAATTGTACCAACTTTTTCTTCTAAAGAAGTCTTTGAGAATTTTCGTAAAAAGCCTGAATATAAAAACTTTTTTCATAAAGATGCAACACTTAATCCAACAAATTTAGCGGATAAAGCTGATAATTTTGAAACTCAACTTGTAGAACGTTTTCGCAATGAATCCAAAACTCAAGAAATTACAGGCTTTCGGAAATTATCAGAAGGCGAAGTATTTTACATAGCGCAACCATTAAAGATTACACAACAGAAATGTCTGCGATGTCATTCTACACCAGATCAGGCTCCTAAGAGTCAGTTGGCAACTTATGGTTCGGAAAATGGTTTTGGCTGGCAACTTAATCAGATTGTTTCTGCTCAAATAATCTCTGTTCCTTCCCAAGAGATTTTTGCCAATGCCAAACGGACTTGGGTATTAATCATGGGGCTTTTAATAACTATCTTTGCGATCGTAGTTTTCTTAATTAACTTCTTAATCAAAAAATATGTTATTCAGCGCATCAGAAGAATTGAAAAAATAGCCCAAAAAGTTAGTGTTGGTGATATGAGCGCTAATTTTGAAGAAAGCTCTAATGATGAGATTGGTGGGTTAGCAGAAGCATTTAATCGCATGAAATCAAGCTTAAAAATAGCTATGGAGATGTTGAATAACCAAAGCTAACACAATTCTGGATTTTAGATTATGAATCTGTTAAAGCCAAAACCATACGCTTCCATTAAGGATTTCTTTATTCTCTCTGTGTCCTCTGCGCCTCTGCGTGCGGTTCATAAAAAAACTGACTTGGATAAAAAAGTACGAGAAATAAAGAACGAACCGCCATCTCTACGAGAGGCTTCCGCCAACGCAAAGCGTCTCGAAGAGAAGAAATAATAAATTAATAGATTTGGCCCAGCTTCACAAAGAAACGGTATAACTGAACAAGATTGCGCTATGAGTGAAAAATTTAAGAAAGTAAGCGTTGCTGAAATTTCAAAGCTTTTTGAGGTTCGGGAATTTGTGATGCTAAAAGTTGCACAAATTCTGCACGAGAAATTTGCCCAGATGACTTAACAGCTTTTTGGACTAGAAACTTAGCTATTGGGCCTATTAAATCAGCCAATTCCCGCTCACACTGATGCACAAAGCTATCGCTGATTAGTTGAGATTCTTGGCTTGGTAAATTATTGGACTGAATTTCAGATTTAACAGTAAATTCCTGTAGTAGAGTAGGCTTCTCTAGTAGAAACATTGTTTTCTTCTTAAAATCAATTTGTTGATTTCCTCGAAGATGAAGGGCTAATTGATTAATTAATTCTTCGCAGTTGGGTGCTGATGCCGCAACTTGTTGGAGTAATCTTGAGGCAACGGGGCCGACAAATTCCAAAAGAATCTTTTCTAAGCGGCTATAATTTTCCGTAGACAGGATGGAAGCAGACGGATACCCAATTGAGTTTTGTTGAGAAAGCGAAGCTTGAGATAATTGTCTAAAAGATGCTGATTGAAGTGATTGCGCTGCTACTTTACTATCAAGATGTTTAAGCACCTGTAAAACTTCAGCCGCAGATTGATAGCGCTGTTTAAAGTGATGTAGCACCATCTTAGATAGCACAGATGCCAACTCAGAACTGACATTAGCCTGATGTTGCCAAGAAATTTCACCAGTATCTGGATCTTCCTCAAAGTTGATAGGATGTAACCCCGTCAGCGATTGGATACCAATAATACCCAAAGAATAAATATCGCTGTTAGAACGGGGCTTACCTTGCCCCTGTTCTGTAGACATATATCCTGGGGTGCCAATGATAATAGTAGCCCCCGTGCCCCCTGAAACTGTAAGCAGTTGAGTTTGGACTTGTTTAACTGCACCAAAGTCAATCAGCACTAACTTACCGTCTTTTTGCCGCCTGATTATATTGTCTGGTTTGATATCTCGATGGATAACGTTGTGGCTGTGAATAAATTGCAGAATACCCAACATCTGTTGCAGAAGTTGAATTACTTGATCTTCTGTCCAAAGTTGATTCGGTAAGAGTTCTGCTTTTAGAGTATGTCCCTCAATAAACTCTTGCACCAAAAAGAACTCTTGGTTATCTTCAAAATAGGCTAAAAGCCGAGGAATTTGGTCATGGTTGCCCAGTTCTTCTAGTGTTTCTGCCTCACTGGTAAATAGCCGTCTAGCTGTTTCGAGAAATTCGGGGCTACGAGTGACAGGCTTAAGGTGTTTGACAACGCATTTCGGGAAACCTGGCCGATGGGTATCTTGAGCTATATAGGTTTGACCGAATCCACCTCCCCCTAAGACTTGGAGGACTTGGTAACGTCCGTCTAATAATTGTCCTAACATTGTCTCACTTGCCTTAAGTCCTAAAATTCATCTTGGCACAACTACCAGTTTTGGCAAGATGAATTTGAGGTAGATCATGCTAAAATTCAAAGGTTTTTTGAGGATTTTACTACACACAAATTCATGACTCCCTAGACTTCAGATGAGCTTGTAACCTAACCAATATTATTATTGAAGTTTTAATTGTTCAGAAATCGGCAGTGCCCCAACTTTTGAATTTATTGCTGGTTGAGAGACTACAGTCACTTCTCCCTGTGCAGTTTTATTTACAAAGTAGGTAATTCCCCTAAAGCTCAATTTATAAGCTACTGGTGATAAAGGAACTTCTGACGATTTTGAATTTGGATCAACACAATAATTAACGCTACGGTACATTAAATTATAAGCTGGCCCAAGTTGAGGAACTGGTTGAAAGGGCTGTTCTGTTTTTTTGCTGGCAACTTTGCTTGGGTTGTATTCGTAGCTCAGACCACGATAGTAAAGTTTCATAAATTTCGCCTCCTGAATAACTAACTGTTGTTCAACAATGCCAATGACTTATCAGAAGTTGATTGGAGAGTTATGCAGGAGCTAATGTAAACTTACACTGGGAGCTATGCGGTTTCGTCAGATCCAGTAAAAAACAAGCGATCGCTAAATCATTTTCCCAGTAGTATAAATAGATTTATACTTTTTAAGCAGTATTAACACTTAAAAAGGAAAGATGAGTTTGAGTCATAACTTGCAAGACTCTCTTTTTTGAGCCAAAAAAAGCTAGGATTCCCTTTGAGCAAGAATTTAGAGATAGGGATTATCTACGCTTAATGGAAAAAAATATATGTGCAACTTTAGATTTGAGTAAATCATTATCCGACTTTTCTTCGCAGGTAACAAAATATTTAGAATTGACGAACATCACGGAATGGAATGGGAAAATTCTTAAAGAAAGAGAAGAAAAAATTAGAGAAATTGCACTTATTTTAGCTGGACAGTGTATTGCAATTTTGTTGTATAACCTCTCCCAATCTCAGTCAGCTAATCAAACAGCTATGATTCAAACAAGAAGCTGGTGGGATACTACTATGCAAAAACATGGTTATAGAAAACGCCAAATCTTAACAGTTGGAAACGTTTTATTCACTCTAAAATTACCATATATGGTAATAAAAAGTCAACAAAGACCACAAATAAAATGTCTCCTCAGGGGTTTTATCCCCTGTTAAAGTGGTTGGGGATGTCAGAAGGATTAACCCCATTAGTATGGTCAATGGTTGCTCAATATGGTGCAATTACTAGCTCATTTGAAGCCGCCTGCACAACTTTAACTGGTTGGGGAATTGATCTTAGTTTAAAACGAATTGAGCGTTTGACATACAAATTTGGTCAAACTGGCATCAACTTACGGCAATCTAAAATATTAAATCGGCAAATGGGCATTTTACCTGAAGGTAATATTCTTAAAGACCAAAGAGTTGTTATAGCTGTAGATGGTGGTCGGAGTCGAATCCGAATTAATAAAAAGGGAAGAAAAAATTCCAAAACCAAGCGACACGGGTTTATCGGCAAATGGGTTGAGCCAAAGTTATTCACAATTTATGTTGTTGATGAGCAAGGTAAAAAATAAATAGTTCTGAAATTCCTATTACGAATGATGGCACTTATGAAGGATATAAAGCGCTTTTGGAGATTTTAGAAGCGTATTTAGTTGACTTGGGAATTAGTCAAGCAAAACAAGTCTTATTAATTGGGGATGGAGCGGAGTGGATCTGGATACATATCCCCCCACTTTTGACAAGATTAGGATGCCCAGCAGAAACTTATCAGCTATTCGATTTCTATCATGTTACGGAAAATATAAAAGTATTTGCAGACGCGGCTTTTAATGAAGAAGTACAGTCTAAAGAATGGTTTATAAAAGTTAGAAAAAGTTTAAAAAAAGGTAAAGCTAAATCCTTAATTAGCCAGATGGATGAGTTGATTGCTGTAGCTACTGGAGAGCGGTGTAAGATTATGGTAGTTAAGCGAAATTATATTTTAGATGCTTATCGTAAAGGGCGTTTAAATTACGATAAAGCAATAAATAAAAAACTACCTATTGGCAGTGGCGCGATTGAGAGTTTAATCCGCCAAGTTGTAAATTTAAGAATCAAAGGAAACAGTAAATTCTGGTTGAAAGAAAATGCAGAAATTATGTTACATCTGCGTTGTCAGTGGATAGCTAAAAGTTGGGATAATTTTTGTACTTCCATCTTTAATTCCTTTATCAAACCAGAAACCGCTTGATAAATTTTATACTTTACTTCTACTCTCAACTTATGATTTGGTTTAATTAACACTAAGTATAAAAGACTAATTGTAGATATTTTTGTTAACAATCGTCAAATAGCTTGCTATTAATCTTTTTGAGATATCTCATCAAGGTGAATTCTCGTGGCTATCAGCACATATTTAGTAAATAAAGTCACTTCTTACTTAGATTTTATTTTTGCGATCGCTTGTTTTCTACTGGATCTGACAAAACCGCATTGCTCCCATGCTGGGCAGGAACTTACACTTTTGAAGGAACTGATTAAAGGATTAGCCGTCTAAAGTGAGGAGTCATTGGGCATTGGGAATTGGGAATTGGGCATTGAGCATTAGTTATTCTTTCTTCCTCTGCTTCCCCTGCCTCCCCTGCTCCCTTACTTCTTCCCTCATCTCCACCTCCCGTATGCTTACCCTTTTCATTCAGGGGTTACGTGGTTAACAATGGGTTGAATGTTTTTTAAATGGTTCAATCTTATGGCTAGAACTCCAAATGAATATGCCGTATACCTCCTACTGGAAAGCGGCCACCGGGAAGAAGTACGTTTTCCTACTATTCAAGAGTTTCAGAAGTGGTATAGCGGCGAACTTGTGCCAAAATCTGCTTCCAATGACTTTATTAGTGTGCCGATCAAAAATATTCAAGGGGAATATATGGTAGTAAGACCTTCTCGGGTTGTGGCAATCCGGGTAGAACCTATTTTTAGTTCCAGTGTTGAAAGATTCAACTAAATGATGAGAAAAACCCTTGCTTTACTTTCCTTGAGTCTGGGAGTTGTCCTTATAAACCCTCTTTGGTCGGCTGTTGCTCAGGTTCCTAACTTACTGCCCTTGCCAATACCGACTACTCCCGATCTCTCTCCGGTGCCAATACCAATCACTCCAGAGATAACACCACCGCTAAAACCGATCGCCATAGGAAGCGATTGTACGCTCCAGCAGAGGTGCTTGGGTTGGGATGATCAAATTTGGGGTCAAACAGGTAAAACAGGTGTTGGCGCTTCGCCCACCGGAGGTGATCGCAATGCGTTGTTGGCTTCCATTGATAACAGTCTGATTTACCTAACAAAAGGTGAAGCGATCGCAGCATATCAAAATTATCCAATCAAGGAAATTACCCTCGATCGCGTCCGCCGGAGTTTGTTACGTTTCCGTCAACTGGTTGTCAGTTCTAAGTCACCTGCCCAATTACAATCTGCTGTCCGCCGTGAGTTTGTCTTTTACCAGTCTGTAGGCAACGATGGCAAGGGTACTGTTAAATTCACCGCTTACTACGAACCTGTTTACACCGCTAGCCGTGTCAAAACTGCAATATATAAGTATCCCCTTTATCGGCTACCACCTGATTTCAGCCAATGGCCGAAACCCCACCCCAAACGAATTGATTTGGAAGGGAAAGATGGTTTACAAGGGAATAAGAGCAAATTGCGCGGTTTAGAACTGCTTTGGTTCCGCGATCGCCTCGACGCATACATGGTACATATTCAAGGTTCTGCTCAAATTAAGTTAACTAATGGCAAAACAACGTCAGTTGGCTATGCGGGTGGAACAGATTACCCCTGGACTAGTATCGGCAAAGAACTAGCCAAAGATGGCAAACTGCCACTAAATGGATTGACAATGCCACGTCTAATTAGTTATTTCCGGCAAAAACCCCAGGAGTTGAATAATTATCTGCCCCGATGGGAACGATTTATTTTCTTCCAAGAAACAGGTGGTAGAGGAGCGACTGGTAGTATTCATGTGCCAGTGACAGCAGAACGTTCCATTGCTACAGATAAGTCTCTCATGCCACCGGGAGCGCTAGCTCTGATTTACAATTCATTTCCCTATCCCGCCAGTCGTGGCAAATTAGAGAGGCGTACTGTCAGCCGCTTTGTGCTTGATCAGGATACAGGAAGCGCCATCAAAGGCCCGGGCCGGGTGGATTATTTCATGGGGTCTGGTAAACTAGCAGGCGATCGCGCTGGCATCACAGGCGGTAATGGTTCACTATATTATTTGCTGCTCAAAGAATAAGTATTGGGCAGAAGAGGCAGAGGGCAGGGGGCAGGGAGCAGGGGAGCAGGGGAAGCAGAGGGAGAAGAGGAGTGTGGGGAGTGTGGGGAGTGTGGGGAGTGTGGGGGGTAAGACTTCTTCCCCATCCTCCCACACCCCTTGGATTTATTTCTCACTTGTGAGAAATCCAGGCTAATGCCCAATTACCAATTCCCCATTCCCCATTCCCCATTTCCCATTCCCCATTTCCCATTCCCCATTCCCACTTAATACGGCGGATAAGCAAAATCATCTTCATCGGCATAAACATAAGAGTTAGAAACTCCTGCCATTGCCAATTTAGGCGTTTCTGATTTTACAGGTTCCTTCCCAAAATCTTTGTATTCTTCAAAAGTCTTGCAAATCATTGCAGACTCTAGAGAATCCGAAGCTATTAAATATTGAGTTAAAGTCCCTACTGTAGGATGTTTGTAGTCTACAGTTGAAGCGACTAGAACTGTATTTGGTTCAATACCTCTTTCTTCACACTCAATTATCGGGCAAAAAATCCCGTGAGCATGGAACAAAGGGCCTTTTGGCGTTAAAGGTTGCTTGCGGTAAACAGCATAAGCTTTTTCTAGTTCAGCCACGAATCCACTAACTACTTTACCTTGTTGATATTCGCAGTAGGTTTTGCTGAAACTCGCTCCGGCAGCACCATTAAGAGTTAGTTGTAGTGGTGATTCGTGTAAAAACTTTTTATTCTCGCCCACTATAAAAATTAGATAGCGAGTAAAGGTTTTAAATTTAAGTTTATCTGCTAAAAAGGCATCATAATTCTCTTTAAGCGTACCCAATTTTAGACCACTTTCCCGATCCTTAACAGACAATGGCCCTCGACGCACTAAAACCAAGTTTGGAGTAGTGCTAATAAAGACCGTTTCGACTCCAGAGCTAAATTCATGCTCTACCTGCTGCCAATTATCATCTGGCACAAAGCCGACAGCATTGGCGTTATCTAGCTTAATCGCCAAACCGTGGGATTGCATACCATCTGTGCCATACCGAGGATTAATCATCTGACACCAAGGGATGACTTGAGAAGGCGGTGCATTAAATTTCTCGTCTTCAAAGTCGAAATTAGCAGATGCTTTCATCGTTTTAGGCTATCAAAGTGTTTTATTGAACAAGTTTATCGGCAGAGCGCTGAGGAAAGGAGAGCCAGAAAGAGAGCGTTGCTACGAGATTTACTCGTACCTTGCGTGTCGCCCTCAAAAGGAGGTCGAACATGCCGTCAAACTGGTGTAGTAATTTTTCCAGGGTAAAGCAAAATCAATCTATGTTGCAATCCCTGTTTCGTTTTTTGACTACTCCTTGGCGTGAAAGCTCTTTGAGTTCTAATCATTACAGATACAGATCCCCATCGAAACAGTGCTGGGTACTCAGCACTTATTGCTCAGTATCATTTCTCTGAACTCAAAGCAGCAAGAGTCTTTAAATCAGGTACTTCTAAGTCAGGTTGACTTAATGCTGATTCTGTAGTTTTTGATCCTTTTTTCTCTGCTCGACGGTTTACCCAGACTGTTGATAGTCCCAGAGATTTGGCTGTAACGATATCGTGATATACACTAGCAGCAACATGTAATATCTGCTCTAGCGGCAAATCAATTCTCTCAATAGCCAGTCTGAAGTTGTTTAAGGAGGGTTTGTAACTTTTTGCTTGTTCTGCTGTGATTATTTGGTCAAATTCTACCTCCAAGTGTTTTGCAGAAAAAGCAAATAGATCGTCATCTACATTGGAGATAATTACCAGTTGAAACTTTTGCTTGAGAGTTTTAAGTGCCTCAACTGTATCGGGGAAAGGTAGCCAATGCTGAATCGAATCAGCAATTGAATTTAGTTCCTTGACAGTTGGCTCAAAGCCAAATTGTTCACCAAATTTCTCGACTACTCTCTTCAAAACTTCCCGATATTTGATAAAATCATCCTTTTGCAGTTCTGCTTCAAATTCAGCAAAAAGTTCCAGAATTCGATCGTCATCTAAATCAGTGTTGTGTGCCAGCAAAAGTGGCTTGAGCGCTCCTAAGATGCCGTTCTCCCAATCAATCAAGGTTCCATAACAATCGAAAGTTAAAGCTTTATACTGATTGAAGTTAATCACCTTTTTATACTCCAGAGCTTGATTCTATAGTGTTCAGTTCTCATAAACTGGAAAACAGGTTAACCCATCTTCGTTGGCGCAGCCCGCCACAGGCATAGCTACATCCACATAATAATGTTGAATTCTCTAGACATTCCTTGTATCAGATTTTCAACTGCTAAAAGATTGGCAAGGCAAAGTGTGAGGGTCGTTTTAAGGTTTCTAAGTAACTGCTTTACAAAAGCAGTACTAAAAAATTTGTATGGTAGTTATCTAAAAAAAGTAATATTGCTGAGTTTAGCGTGTGGGATAATGTTACTTCACAGGGGAAATTATTCCTAATAAGTATAGTTTGTATGCATCTTAAATTTCAGGACACACAAGCGAATACCACTGAACAATTAAACTCCACTGAACAGCAATCTCACAGCAAGCCATCTAGATCTTCTTCGGTAGCAGAGGCAGTGGTTAAAATGCTAGGAGATATGGGAGTAGAGTATGCCTTTGGTGTTTCGGGAGGTGCGATCGCCCCAGTGTGGGCTGCATTACATCAAAGTTCCCTCCAGGTGCTGCACTTTCGCCACGAAGCTGGAGCAGCTTTTGCGGCCATTGAGGCGCACTTTGCTAGCGATCGCCCAGTTGTGGTATTCACTACTACAGGGCCGGGGATCACCAATGCTTTGACAGGGCTGTTGGCTGCCCGTTGGGAGGGTGCTAAGGTGATTTTCGTATCAGCTTCAACCTCAGCATCACAGCGTGGTCGGTGGGCTTGCCAAGAAACTAGCGCCTACACAATGCCTAGTGCAGATATTTTTACTTCGGGGACAATATTCCATTATGCAACAACCCTCGAATCCAGCGATGAACTTCCAGAGGTTTCTCGAAGGCTTGCCCTCGGTCTAGCACAACCGGGAGGATTTGTAGCTCATATCAGTATTCCGACAAATATCCAGACAAGTTCAGTAAAAACATCTTTGCCACAAGTAACTCTGTGTCATGCGATAGCAACGGCAAGTGAAGAAACAATCGGAGAATGTGTCCGGTTACTTTCTGAGGGAGCCTTTGCAATCTGGGTAGGCTTCGGGGCACGGGGTGCTGCAAAAGAGATTCGCCAGCTTGCTGAGAGAACAGGGGCTGCGGTAATGTGTTCACCACGGGCTAAGGGTATTTTTCCTGAAGATCATCCTCAGTTTGTAGGCGTTACCGGCTTCGGTGGACATGAGTCGGTTTTGAGGTATATGAAAGAGCAACGTCCAAAACGTGTGCTGGTTTTGGGAACACGTCTTGGTGAGTTTACCTCATTCTGGAACCCTGAGATGATTCCCAGACACGGCTTTTTGCATGTTGACATCGACACAAAGGTTCCAGGAACTGCATATCCATCCGCCGAGACTTTTGCCATCCAGTCCGACGTAGCAATATTCCTAAAGAACCTGCTGAAGAACTTCCCAGAAAGTACTGGTCTATCAAAGACAATAATGCTGCCTCGATTTAAACGCGATCTCATCAAGCCACGTGTGGACGGTCTAGTACGACCGGAACTGCTGATGAATGTAATTCAACAAGTGATTGTTGATGGAAGCGATGCATTAGTAATGGCAGAGTCAGGTAACTCATTTGCTTGGGTAATTCATCTGCTGCGATTTACCACACCAAGTCGTTATCGGATTAGCAACGGATTTGGTTCTATGGGGCATTTTGTCACAGGTGTAGTAGGTGGTGCTTTAGCACGGAATGGCAAAGCTGTTGCTATTGTCGGAGATGGTGCCATGCTGATGAATAGCGAAGTAAACACGGCTGTAAAATATCAAGTTCCTGCGGTCTGGATTATACTCAACGATGGGCGCTACAACATCTGCGAACAGGGAATAGCATATCTAGGATTCAAGAACGTAGATGCAACAATTCCGCAGGCAGATTTCGTCAAGATTGCTCAGGGGATGGGAGCAGATGGTATTCGGGTGGAAAGGGAAGCTGACGTTCAAGTAGCACTAGAAAAAGCGATCGCGGCGAAGGGCCCATTTGTGGTTGACGTAATCATCGACCCCACCCAAATAGCACCCACTCAAAGTCGTAATCTAAGCCTGATTTTACAGGGCGCTACGAATTATTAAAAGGTGATTAGATATGACGCATCTTCCAGTCGGTATTCGTTCGCTTGCTTTGAGCCTTCCAAGTATCAGACGCACAAATGATTATTACATAGAAAAATATCCTGAGTTAGTCGCTCAAGCCGAGCAAAAAGGTTTTGCAAAGTTATTTTCGCTTAGTGAGTCTATTTCCAGTAACGAGTTTGACCAAGAAATGTTGCGCTATCTGTCAGATCCATTTCGTGGCACTGTTGAGCGATGGATGCTTGGATCTGGTGAGTCTTCTTTAACGCTGGAGTATCAGGCTGCAATAGATGCTCTCCATGCCGCAAAGCTCTCTCCTGACGACGTTGAATTGATGATTGTTGCATCAGTGTGGCCTGAACAAATTGGATTTGGCAATGCTGCTTTCCTAGCCAGTCAACTAGGTCTCCAGGGTGCTGCTTGGAATCTTGATGCGACCTGTGGAAGTACTCCGGTTGCCCTTCAAACTGCCTGTGCCTTAGTTAAAGCAGGAGAGTACCGCAATGTACTGGTGGTTATTTCATGTACCTACTCTCGCTTTTTCGATGAGGATGATACATTTCCCTGGTTTACTAGCGACGGTGCTGGAGCTTTCGTAATTGGCTCATTAGAACCGAACCAGGGAATCCTTGGTACAAAGACTGTTCATACTGCTGCATTAAATGAAGTTCTCTTTGCTCAAATTATCAAGGACAAGCAAAATAATCCGCAAGTCCGTATGCAAGTGGGCAAGGGTGGGAATGCTCTTGGTGAAACAGCTGGGGAGTTTCTGCGTAAATGTTGTAAGGGTGCTGTTGCTGCTGCTGGTGTAACTCTTGAGCAAATTGACTTTTTTCTTTTCAATACACCTACAGCTTGGGTTGCAAGTTTCTGCACGCGCATATTAGGTATAGATCCAGAATGTACACTCAACCTCTACCCGCAGTATGCAAACCTTGGGCCAGTACTCACTGTGGCAAATTTGTACCACGCTGCACAGTTGGGCAAAATTCGCGAAAATGACCTAGTTCTCATTTATGGTTCCGGTTGTTCGGGTGCTGCTGCTGCAAATGTAATGCGTTGGGGCAATGTGGCACTAGGTTCTGAACCTATCAAGCAATCTAACTCAATAGAAAAAGATGCCGGAGATAGAAACCTAGTTTCTTGTTAAGGTCATATAGAAAGATTGAAATTATGTCTCAAAACTTGACAGTGCAAAGTAAAATTCTTACAGTAGGAATTTTTTTGTTGTCTATCATTTTTCCACTTAAAGTCTCGGCACAAAATTATGACGAGATTTATGTTTTTGGTGACAGTCTTTCTGATACAGGTAATGTATTCAATATAACGAAAGGAGCTATACCTCCAAGTCCAAACTACTTTAATGGACGTTTTTCTAATGGTCCAGTCTGGGTAGAATATCTCGCCTCTGATTTAGGGTTAACATTCAATCCGAAAACTAATTTTGCTTATGGTGGTGCAACCACAGGGTCTAAGAATATCGGTATTAGTGGTTTACCTGGATTGCAGCAACAGATTAATAGCTTTACATCAGCAAATCCGTCTGTAAACCCGAATGCTCTTTATATAATTTGGGCTGGTCTGAATGATTATGTAGATAACTTTTTTGTGAATATTCCCGATTCTACCCCATCAGTCACCCAAGTAATTAACCAAGCAGTCTACAACTTATCAGCATCATTGACATCGCTTGCTGCTGTTGGTGCTAAAAATATTATGGTGGTTAACCTGCCAGATTTAGGAAAGTTTCCAGTTGCAGGCAACAATAATCAAGTTACCGCATTACTTAGTACTTCTATCAATATACACAACTCCAGCTTGGCCACAAATCTTAACTTTTTAAGTCACCAACTCAGTCCTGATATCAATATTATTCCTCTTGATGTTAATTCTCTTGTTAATAGAATCATTGCAGATCCTGGAGAATTCAGTTTTACAAATGTGACCGAATCTTGCATTGGAAACTTATCGGTAATCCCTATAAATATTTCTCCGCAGCCAGTTGTCTGTACTCCTGATAAGTTTCTATTCTGGGATCAAGTTCATCCAACGACGGCGACTCATCAGATCATTGGAGAATTAGCATTTTCATCACTTAAACCAGCGTCTGTACCTGAACCTTCTGTTCTATTTGGGCTATTGACATTTGCTGACTTAGGTGCAGTTCTGCTACTGAAACGGAGATAGCAATATAAAAATAGCAGATAAGCTGTTCCACATTTCAAATTGCTGCTGAATTTTGATTTTTTAATTTATAACTCCACAGCGCCTAAAGTTTTCAGAGTGGAAATAGTCGCCTCAGTCATTCCTGCAACGCCAGTAATATTCATACCTTCATAAAGTCTAGGGTTCAGAATAGTTTTGAGGCAATCACCAGTCAAGGTATCCCAAAGCTTAATTGTCCCACCTTCACAAGCACTGCTCAGAGTTTGTCCGTCGCGACTAAAAGCGACCGACCATACTAAATTGCTATGTCCCAACAAAGTTCTGACACAGCTACCTGTATTAACATCCCACAACTTGACAGTTTGGTCACTGCTACCACTGGCTAGCGTGTTACCATCCATAAAAGCTATAGAGTATACGGAACTAGTATGTCCCTGCCAAGTTGAGATACATTGAGTAGTTTTAACATCCCACAACTTAACAGTTTGGTCGCTACTACAACTAGCTAGCGTTCTACCATCCGGACTAAAAGTGACCGACCATATAAAACCACTATGACCATGCAGAGTCTGAAGGCATTTACCAGTGTTGATATCCCACAACTTGATTGTTTGGTCTTGACCAGTACTGGCTAGAGTTTGACCATCCGGGCTGAAAGCAACTGACCATACCACCAAAGCGTGTTCTTGCAAACTATTGAGACACTTCCCAGTGTTAACATCCCACAACTTCACTGTTTTGTCTTCACTGCCACTTGCAAGGATACGACCATCGGGACTAAAAGTTACTGATGTTACTCTACTAGTATGTCCTTGCAAACTATTGAGACACTTTCCAGTGTTAGTATCCCACAACTTCACTGTTTTGTCTTCACTACCACTTGCAATGATACAACCATCGGGACTAAAAGTTACTGATGTTACTCTATTACTATGTCCTCTTAAGATTTTGAGACACTTTCCAGTGTTAACATCCCACAACTTTACCATTTGGTCGCCACTACCACTTGCAAGCATATTACCTTCATGGCTGAAGATAACTGACCATATTCCATAACAATAACCCTGCAAAGTCTTGAAGCATAAACCAGTGCTGACATCCCAAAGCCTCACTGTTTGATCGCTGCTACCACTTGCGATCGTTTGCCTATCTGGAGTAAAAGCAACTGACCATATCCTAGTACTATGTCCAGATAGAGTTGTAAGGCAACGAGTAGTACTAACATCCCATAACTTCACAGTTTGGTCATGTGAACCAGTTATAAGTGTATGGCCATCTAAATTGAAGGCTACTGAAGTTACCCAGTCAGTATGACCCTGTAAAGTCTGAATGCAGCGACCAGTACTAACATCCCATAGCCTCACAGTTTTATCACGGCAACCACTTGCTAGTGTTTGACCATCGGGGCTAAAAGCGACTGAACAGATACCGATATTGGGATGTAGAAGGATTTGAAAAGTTTTACCAGTGCTGACATTCCATAGCCTTACTATTTGGTCATCATCGCCACTAGCAAGAGTGCTACCATCGGGACTGAAGGCAACTGATGTAACCCGATTACGGTGCCCTGAAAGTGTTTTGAGGTATTGTCTGGTACTAGTATCCCAGAGCTTGACTTTCTGGTCTTGACCACCACTGGCAAGTATGTGACCGTTAGGACAGAAGGCAACTGACCAAATCCCACCCTCATGAGCATAAAGGGTGGTCAAGCATTCCCCAGTTTTAGTATCCCATAATTTTAGTGTTTGATCTTGACTGCCACTGGCAAGAATGTGACCATCGGAACTAAAGGCAACTGACCAAAGCCAATCTGTGTGCCCGACACAAACAAGCAATTGTTGTCCATCCGCAACTCGGTATAAGCGAATCTGATTATTAGTATCCCCAGTGGCTAAAAGTTTTCCATCTGGGCTGAATGTAACAGAATGGATGCCTCCTAATGTTTCAGCAAAAACACACTTACCTAATTCAGCCTGAGCAAAATTTGCATTATGCAAATTAACTGAACGCATATCTGCTTGCCAAACAGTTAGCTCGGAAAAATCATAGCTACTTAGATCGGTTTCTAGATAACAAAGCAGATTAAAAATATTGCCCGCCGTATATCCTGGTTCTAGCGGAGATTCTTCTCGCTGCTTTGCTAAAGTTTGAGTTAATAGATTTCTAATGTTTCTTTTACTTTTTAAAACATTCAGCAACCCATCGATAACTGGTTTGATGATGAGACGAACTTGAGTATCTTTAACATAATCTTTACCCGTTGCTTTCATCAGAGCATGACATCTCAATAAATCAATATCCTGAGTGACAATCTCTTCACAGACACTTTCTATCAAGCTACTAGTCACATACTCCATAACTACAGGCTGGAGGGTAAAAAGTGATCCAGTTTTTTCAATGAGCTTAGGCGTAGCTTTCTCGATTAGCGATCGCCTGCCTAAAGATTCTAGAGCCTCTAGTAATTTTGCTTGTGGTACTGGTGATACAATATCTTCTCGCAACTCTGAGAGTGTAATCGACTCCCGATTAATCGCTAGCCAGTACATAATATCCTTTTCTAAATCTGACAAGCGCTCAAACTGCTGCTCTAAAATATCGCGAATGTCGCCAAAAACAGCCGTGTTCTGTTGCAAAAATTCTGTGACATTACCATTAAAAATATCTTGAATAGTTGTGGCAACTATCTTCAAGGCTAGTGGATTACCTGCATAGCGCTCAATCATTACTTTCCATTCATCCTCTGCCGCAGATAGCCCTTTGAATTTTAAGATTTCTTGTCCTTCTGCTACCTTCAAGCCACTCAGTGGTAGCGAACGAACAGATAATGCTTCTCCTTCCAGTAATGCCACTTCTTTGGGTTTTTCACGACTAGTCAGCACTAAGCAGCTTTGGTGAGTTGCTTCTCCTATGCGTCTTAAAAGCTCACCGTATTCTTCATATCCTTCTCGATAAAGTCCGGCGCGGCTACCACTGCGGAGAATTGACTCTGCATTATCAAGGATCACCAAACAGCGATGATTTTGCAAATAGTAGAGGAGTCTTGATACCCGATCGCTAAAGCTTTCTGGTAAGTTATTTTCCGTTTCCTGTTCGTCAGATAAAAATTGGATCAGGTTACTTAGAATAATTTTAACAGGTGGGGCTTCTCGTAGCGATCGCCAGATCACATACTCAAAGTTTTCCTGAATCTGTTGAGCAAGCTTTATAGACAGCGTGGTTTTCCCAATACCTCCTATCCCTAATAGTGCAATCAATCGGCAGTGTTCATTGAGAATCCATTGCTCTAGGGTAGTAAGTTCTTCTGTACGTCCATAAAAAACTGAGTTAAAGATAGCTTCTCCCCAATCTAGACGATTAGTTGACCTTAAATAGTCACTTTTATCTATTTTTAAATTGAAAGCTGAAAAAAGCTTTTCAATAGTCTGTTTATCAACTCCTCCCTCTCGATTCAAGACTTTCGAGATGGTAGCAGAATATAACCCGGAGCGGGCACTCATTTCTTCGAGAGTATATCTGTTTCCAAAATTTTCTTTTGCTTCCGACTGATGCTTGGCTTCCTTAATTTTTTGTAAACCCTTGGTAGTAAGTGCAACGCCACGCTTTCGTCTCCAATTCTGTAAAGTCATTTATTAACTCACGTTTGGGTAATCGCCTTTAACTAAAAGGATTATCTACTAGGTTGCTATAGATATGAGGTGATAGCTATCACAAAGGAACAATTTCATCTTGCAGAAAATTTCAAATAGTTGTATGTCCAAAATGCTTACTAATGTCAGCCATCTTTAGCAATCTAATCGTTTCAGTAATTTAACATAACTTATTTAACATAAAATCTGGACTGTGGATCGTTGCTGATACAAGGTCTTCAGCCAAAAGCTTCTTGCACCAACCGCAATAGTTGATTTATTCCGTATGATACTAATAATTTAATACCTTGTATTTTCAGTAATGTGTTTGGGGCTTAACGCTTAAGTTCAATCTCAAAATCTTGATTTTCACTGGTAAAGACATTTCAAAATTGGCAAGCTTGATAAGGAAAGTTTGTATATATCTAGCCTATCAATCAATGAATAAAACTGCTGCACTTAAATTTCCCCATTTGGCAACCTCCAGCAAGAAAAAGGCGCTTAAGCGAATTACCTTAAACTTGACATTAGATGAAGCTCAGAACCTTGAAAAGTATTGTGAACAAACAGGCAAACCAGCAATAGACGTGATTCGTGAACTGATTGAAGCCTTACCTTGAGCTGTCAAGTCCCAGTCCAGAAAAATCATGACTATAGTAGAAGGTGTTGTAGATTTGGACAAAGGTTTTCAGTTTACTCTGACAAGAGTAATTCAAGAGCGGTAATCATAAAATTAAATACTTCCAACTGGATATTTGCTACTTTCTTTACTGTTGTTTGTTGCGAAAATACTAAAAAACAAGGATTAAAAATTATTCTTTGATGGAAGTGACAACAGACTAAAATAGTCGCCGAACCGTATAAACAGTTTCTCAGCCCTCATTTTGTAACTAAATATAGTAATCACGTCATCTTGTTTTCGGCGTGCTGCGATCGTTTACGGCGAGCGTAGCACGCCTTTACTCAGTTTTTACCTGCCTCTCCAAAAATTACCCAAATTCTAATATTTATATCTTGAGAATCAACCAAAGTGAAATGGTTCGCAAATCTACTTTTATTTCGTCTGTGGCAAGGCTCGAATGAGTTCTCTAATCACATCCGTCGCTGGTCTGCCTGTCTGTTCACAATACTTTTCGAGGTTCTTGGCTTCATTTGATGCCAGGTTTATAGTGATTCGCTTGACCGCCCATTTTTTGTTCATGCTAAAACAGATAAATCGTGTACTCATAGCTTCAACCCCTGATTTTACCTTTCCAGATGGAAAGTAACCTAAATTTGGGATGTGCTGGGATACCTTTTTAAGGATGTAGGACTTACGCAAAACTACATATTGTAGGGGCAATTCATGAATTGCCTCTACCTGGAAATCTTTCTGTTTGCGTAAGTTCTAGGATAGTTAGGGAAGATTAAGCTTTAACCCAAACCTATTGGAATATATGCCCTTACTACTTTTGTAGTTTAATCTGCACCTTCAATTGGTGCAAAACCTTGGCGCTGAATATTTTCTGTTACCGCGCGTGGTTCTAGGAATTGCAGTAGGTAATCAGGGCCGCCTGCTTTAGAACCGACTCCAGAAAGTTTGAATCCACCAAAGGGTTGCCGCCCAACGATCGCTCCGGTAATATTGCGGTTAATGTACAAATTCCCAACTTCAAATTCTGTCTGCGCCTGCTGAATGTGCGAAGGTGTTCGAGAATAAAGTCCGCCAGTTAAGGCGTAGTTTGTCCCGTTGGCGACTGCTAACGCTTCCTGGAAATCTTTTACCCGAATTACCGCCAGCACAGGGCCAAAAATTTCCTGCTGAGAAATTACCGCATTTGGCGATACTTCACTAAAAATCACAGGGCCAATAAAATATCCTTGTTCGGGTGCTGGTAATTCCAAAGCTAATTGTGCTTCTGCCTTACCCTTCTCAATATACTCACGAATGCGATCGCGGGCATTGGCATCAATCACTGGCCCAACTTGGGTACTAGGTAACTCTGCTTCCCCAATGTTCAAGGATTTTGTGGCTTCTACCAAGCGTTGCACAAAGGCTTCATAAATCGGTTCCAGCACAATCACCCTGGAAGCCGCAGAACATTTTTGTCCACTGTAACCAAATGCCGATTGCACTACTCCTACAACTGCTTGGTCTAAATCAGCACTTTCATCGACAATGATGGCATTTTTGCCACCCATTTCAGCAATCACCCGTTTCATGTGCTTTTGTCCAGGTTTCAATATTGCGGCTTCTGCGTAAATTCGACAGCCAACTTCTTGAGAACCCGTAAAAGCAATTACATGAGTATCAGGATGATTTACCAAGTAAGCACCAACTTGCGAACCTTTCCCTGGCACGTATTGAAAGACACCTTTGGGAAAACCAGCCTCTATTAAAATTTCGGTGAGTTTTGCGGTAATTACAGAAGATGTTTCCGCAGGTTTAAGAAGAGTACAATTCCCTGAAACCAAGGCTGCAACAGTCATTCCACATGCGATCGCTAGGGGAAAATTCCAGGGAGAAATTACTACAACAATCCCCCGTGGATGGTAGATATAACGGTTAGTTTCCCCAGCAAGGTCATAATTAACGCCTTTGTCTAGCCGTTCTATCTCATCAGCATAGTACCGACAAAAGTCTATCGCTTCCGAAACCTCTCCATCAGCTTCCTTAACTGGTTTGCCAACTTCCAAAACTATCCAAGCTGAAAGTTCGGCGCGGCGGAGTTCCATCAAATCACCCGCTTTCCGCAAAATATCAGCGCGTTGTTTCGCAGGTGTTTTCCTCCACCCAGGAAATGCGGCTTTGGCTGCTTGCATGGCTTGTTCAGCTTGTTCAACGCTAATTAAGCCTACTTTACCAACTACTTCACTGAAATTAGAAGGGTTGAGAGAATCAACAAATTCCGACGTATTCACATATTCCCCATTAATCAACGGCAAATAAGTTTTACCCAATTGTTGACGAACGCTTTGGAAAGCTTGCGCCGCTTTCGTTCTGATCTCTTCCACCGCATAATCGGTATCAGCTGCACCGAGGAAATGAGAGTTAGGAGTTAAAGATTTTTCTTCTTTGACAATTGGCGGCGCTAATAACTCTTCAATTGGTCGATTTTCGAGGTTTTGGCGTAAAAATGAACTATTAGCGGTATTTTCTAACAATCGGCGAATTAAATACGCCATCCCCGGCAATAATTCACCGTAGGGACAGTAAACTCTGACTCGATAACCCTTGTCAACCAAAGCTTTTGCAACTTTATCACCCATACCGTAGAGGACTTGTAATTCAAAGCGACGGCGGGGGACATTTAAACTTTCAGCGATAGCAATGGCGCGAGAGTGCGATCGCACATTATGGCTACCAATGGCAGAATACACATATTGATGATTTTCTAGCAATAACTGAGTGATGGTTTCAAAGTTAGCATCAGTTGCCGCCTTATCGTTGTAAACTGGCTGTTTCCAATGCTTTTGGGCTGCTTTGATAGTTTCTTGATCCCAATATGCGCCTTTCACCAAGCGGATTGTTAGGGGATAACCGCGTTCTTTTAACCAAGAAATCACGTTTTTGGCATCTTGCTCGCTATCACGCAGATATGCTTGAATTGTCATCCCAATATCTGTGCGTTGCCGAAATTCTTCTTCTAGTAAGAGTTTTTTCAGGATGCTGAGAGTTATGTCTTTATAAGCATACTGTTCCATATCAAAATGGACAGCCGCGCCCAACTCTTTAGCACGACGTAAGAGAATCCGAATGCGATCGCTAACTCGCTCCTCACTACCCTTAGCATCTAAAGGGTCAAATTGAGAATAAAACGCCGTTAATTTAACAGAAACCTGAACTTTGGGTATCGGTTCACCATCAGCCTCATCAATAGCCGGGATAGCTGCCCAATTCTTTGATGCTTCTACCAATTGTTGCATTAATTCTAGATAGCGTTCTAGATAAGACTGCGCTTCGGCTTCGGTAATCACCGCTTCACCAAGTAAATCAATGGTGAAAGCCATTTTTTCTTTTCGCAGTCGTTCAACTGTTTTGATGACTTGTTTAATATTTTCCCCAGAAATATATTTATGGGCAAGAGTCTCAACGGCTGTACCAACGGTTGTCGCAGCAACTTGTCCTGGCATCGAGTCAGGGTTAGCAAAATTTAGCATTCCCTTCAAAGCTGCCGGTAATTCTACAGATTCATCTCCTAAATATTCTTGTAAATGTGAAGCAATTTCTGATTTACTGTGTAAAGCAGGTAGCGTGTCTATAAAGCGAAATAGTTGCACCCGTAATCCAGGATTACTCATCGCCCAAGCTAATAATTTATCATCCCAGCGCATTTGATCCCGCAGGGAAGAAAAAAACGAACGATTTTCCTGCGTTGCGGCTAGAAGTTGTTTAGCAATTTCTTGGGTTTTAGCTTCGTAGGTGCTTGTTTGTACTTGTAATACCACTGATAATAAACTCCGTTAATCAAGGCAAGGCTTTTTGGACAAAGCCTGTGTCTTCTATTTTGACGCTTTCATTTAGCTGTCACCATATCTAATGGTTTACCAAGTTGCAATTTAAGTCTGACAGCAAGAGAATTCTAAGTAGTGGCTTTTAACGAGCAGAATTTTGAATAACATCGATAATTAGGCAGAAGGGAAGGATTTTCCAGCTTTCTCTCTGATTGCATCTTCCCTCTGTGGTTTGAACAGGATGTACTTGTTTTTTCCAATACTAAGAATGGGTATACTCACTCTATGCCTACAGAAAACTTTATGGATATTTTATTTTCTAACTGGCAACATACACTCCAATCTTTTGGTGTTGACCAGATAGCGGCTGAAAAAGCCTTTAATTTGTTGGTTGCAGCTTACTCTACTCCTAGTCGCTACTACCATACACTAAAACACATTGATCGCGTTCTCAGCACAATTCAGATATTACAAGGCTACACCAATAATCTAGCTGCTGTTCAACTAGCTGCCTGGTTTCACGATGTAGTATATGACACTGAAGCTAAAGATAATGAAGAACGAAGCGCAGACTATGCTTTTGAGTTGCTGAATACTTTAGATATTCCAGAAAGTACTATAACTACTGTTACGCGTCTTATTTTGAATACTAAAGACCACGAAGCTGCGGTGAATGACTGTGATAGCCAAGTTCTAATTGATGCAGATTTAGCGATTTTAGCGGCTCACTCAGTGGAATATGAAGAATATGCCCATGCTATTCGCCAGGAATATGGCTGGCTTCCAGAGAAGGACTATATCACAGGTCGTCAGAAAGTTTTAGAACGATTTTTGCAGCGATCGCGTATCTATTTTACGCCTTTAATGTTAGAATTCGCCGAACCCTCTGCCCGTGGCAATATCCAGGCAGAAATTCAGTCTTTATTGTCCAATTAATTTTACAGCACGGTCGCAGTGAATGGAATGATGCCTCCGGCACACCAAGGGCGAATGTGGCTACATAAAAAAAGACCAGCGACTTGAGCTAAGAAAAAATTAGCAACGGGTTAAGCCCTTTATTTTTAGCCCGCACAAGCGGGTAAAACCTCGTCTAAACGAGGTTTATAACCACCAAGTCGAATTCTCCTATTGCTAGAAATTTTGAATTGTTTACCGTCTACCACCACCACGATGAGGCACTTCAACTTCAGTGTCTTGTAACTTTCTTTTCGGTGCAAATACTTCTTGATGTTGTTGCTGCTGAATTTTTTGCTCTGCAAACTTGGCACGGGTGCGAACTCCAAGATCGGCATCGGTATCGAGCATTTGCTGAAGTTGATTTGTAATCCGCGACGCTTGATCGGGTAAAGTAACTGCGATCGCAATAGCTAATGTTTCTAAACTCGTTACTGCTGCATAACGGACTACCCATTCTGGATCTTGAGAAATTAATAATAGCGCCTCTAATACCTCAGTTTGAACAGATTCTACTTTCTCCGGTGGTACTTGATGCCAGCGCAAAGTACCTAATCCTCTAGCAGCTGCTCGCCTCACACTTAAAGAAAAATCGGTTTTTGCTGCCTCCAACAAGGTATCTAGTGCCCGAACATCGCCAATTCCCGCTAAGGCACGAAGTGCCCAGGCTCTAGCACCATAGTTATAGTCATCAATTAGTTCCAATAGTGGCGATACTGCGGCTTCTCCGATCGCAATCAATCCATCTACCGCCGCCACCGCCGCCCCTGGATTGTTGTAGCCCAAAGCTGCAATTAGAGTAGGAACAGATTCCTCTATACCGGCTGCTGCTAACTCTTGAACTGCATCTACTAAGCGCTCTGACGAATCTGCTTCTTGTACAGCACGGATCAATATTTGGGCAAGATCGCTGTTATTCATAACAATTTTTCATGAGTAATTAGCCGTCAGCCAATTGTAGCTTAAGTTATCCGTATTTGACATCACACATAAACCCCCTAACCCTGATTTTGCAGTTGGGTTGGGGGTTTATCACAGATAAACATTTTTGTGTAACGTATTAATAAGAACTTACTCTCTACAATTTATGACTACAATAGCGAGTCCATCAAATTAATCACTTTAATCGCATCTTCTGACAAAGTGGTTGGTGTTGTGTGATTGACTTGATGTTCTAGTAATCCTTTGAGAGAAATGAGTTTCAGGCTATTTTCAGCAAGAGTCTGTGCGATCGCATCTGCTGCGGGTAGATATCCAATAGCTCCCAAATCTGCTAACACTGCTCGGCGCAATTGCAATCTCTCACCTGTCAAAGCCTTTACCAACCGTTCTCCATAAGCTGGTTCTTCGGTTAATTGATACATAGCTCGCGCTGCGGCATATTGCACCAATTCAATTGGATGCTCTAAAAATGGCTTTACCAAAGAGGTGAATTCAGTCGCCCTCAAGGTTCCCAAGGCTTCTAAGATGGCTTCATAGGGTTGAGATAAATCAGGTTGCTGCGAGACAAGCTGTTCTCCATGTAAACCTGCTGCTAATAGCTTGATCAGGGCGGGAATACAAACCGGATCGCCTAGCATTTCTAAAGATTGTGCTGCTGCTTCCCGCACATAAAAATCTGAGCAGTCTAAACACGCAATTAAAGGTGATACTGCTTGGCGATCGCCTAGTTTTCCCAAGGCTCTAGCTGCGTTCCGTCTTAGAGGATATCCGCCTTCTGGTGTTCTGTCGGCTTCATCCTCTAAAGCTTTGATCAGTCTTGTAATCGCAGCTGGTTCACCTATACGAAACCTACCCAACCACCAAGCAGCATAAAACCGCAAACCTAAATCTTCACTTTCTAGATTAGCGATCGCTTGTTCTACTGTTAAAGATCCACCATCGGCATTATCACCTGTCGCGGATAAATCTTCAAATTTCTGTGGACTGGAATTCATTAGGAAGAAGGATGATCGCTTTGTTCGCTATTTGTCGTTTCAGCGTTTAATGGCTGAATACTAACTATTTTGCCACCTAAGCGAGTAATTCGCTGCATTTCTTGATTCATCCGGTTTTCAGGCACTGTGAAAAATACACTGGCACTAGAACGAATCGGATAGTTGTTTTTTTGGGTTTCTTCGCTTTGGCGCAAACCTACTACTTCATATCGGAAGGAGCGATTACTATTTCTACTACTAATTTGTCCAAGCATAAATCACTTCCAAATTTCAAATTTTAAGTTTTCAATAGTCATTAATCAATGACTAATGACTATTGACAAATGACACTAAAGTGGTTTCACACTAGCTATTTTACCACCTTGTTTTACCACTCTCTGGAAGTAACTAGATAGTTCTTCATAAGGTATTACTACCGCTTGATTGACACGGCGTGTGCTAGGATAACCGGCACCAAAAACACCTGCCACTTCAATCCGGTAGAGTCTGCCTTCTTTACCAAATGTTCCCGCACCACCAAAAGTACTGTTGGGGGTAACGCCTTTTTCGGAAGCAACGTATGAAAAACCTGAAGAAGCACCAGATGGAGGAACAACAACAGATGCACTATTGCGACCTAGTTCAGCAGCAAGGCGAGAGGATTTGCCTTTGAGTTGGGAAGTATCGCTACTGGCATAGCCGCGATAAAGTTGGAATATCCGGCTGAATCCTACAGTTTTCTGTCCTGTTTGGGTGTTAAAGCCGCGATAGTAAGGCACTATATTTTCACCAAAGCTAGATTGATACTCTGGCGAATCAATATAAGAATCGATGTCGGCTTCATATCCCTTGTTTTGGTACAAGTCCAAGTGATAAACCACTTCAGACTCATCATAAGGGGCACGACCTAACAAATGTTTATAGTTCAGTTCGATAACGCGAGTTTGGAAATTGTCGTAGAAAAACTTGGATTTGTACAGTTCTGATTTAGCGACTTGACGCACAAACTCTTGTACTGTATTTTTCCCATCGCGCAGGATAGATTCAGCACTTGTAAGGCGGTCAGATGTCAATATATAGTTGTTACCCAACACCTGACGATAGACGGCAGCGATTACTCTCTCTATATCTTCTTTAGTTGCATTGGGACGCAGTTCTACAGGAGATTGGTCGCTAAAAGGTTCCGTTCCTAGACGGGACGCTGCTGTTGTAATAGCCATTGGTAATTTTCCTTTTGTAATTAGTAGTTGGAAAAATTAGGAGTTAGGAGTTAAGAGTTAGGAGTTAAGGGTAGGGGTATAGTTAGGAATTTAAAACTCATAACTTCTAACTCCTCACTCCTCACTTCTAACTCCTCACTCCTAACTCCTCAGTTAATTCCCGATTCCCTATTTATACGGCAGTAATGCTAATAACTTTACTGCCCTTACGATTCAACTGCTGCAATTTACTAGACAGTTGCTCGTAGGGTACGATCAATTCCGCAGTACCACGGCGCACTACAGTTGAGTTGGGGGAAGCTGCTTGTAGCACTCTGATGCGATATGTTTCCCCACGACCACCTGTAGAGAGGCCGGTTAAGGCTCCAGCGGAGACTGGATAAATGGGTGAAGCTAGATTTTTAGCAACTTCCCAGGTTAGCCGTCCTTGTTTTTGTCCTTGGGCGCGATCGCTATTCGCATAACCCCGATACAGTTGGAACAGTCGGCTATATCCAACGTTCTTCTGTCCTACTTGACTTTTAAAGCCTCGATAGTAGGGCACAACATTTTCGCCAAAACTTTCTTGATATTCTAATGAGTCAATGTAAGAATTAATTTCAGCTTCGTAACCTTGTGAGTTGTAAAGCTCAACATGGTACGAAATCTCTGACTCATCTTCTGGGGCACGCCCCAATAAATGCTTATAATTTAACTCGATAAACCGAGTTTGCGAGTTGGAGTAAAAAAACTTGTCACGATAGAGTTCCGATTGAGCAATAGCTTGCACAAATCCCCGAACCGAGATTAAACCTTGCTGCAAAAGTGATTCTGCACTCTCCAGACGCTCTCCTTCTAGGAGGTATGCATTACCCAAAACCTGACGGTAAGCTGCCCGGATAACCACTGCCACATCTGCTTCAGTTCTATCGGGGCGTAGTTCTACAGGTGCTGAGTTTTCAAATGCTCCAATCCCTAGTCTTGCTGCTTGTCCCAAAGCTGCCATCTTTAAACCTCCTCAGTTTTAACTGCAAAACTGAAAACTTTTTAGAAAATTTTTTTCTAGTTTTTTAACAGTCTTTTGAAAATAAAACTGCCCGGAGAGGTAAGCAACTCATAGAACTCACTTGTCATAAGAGCTGATTTCCTCTCCGGGCTAAAGAAACACTCTAGCTTAGAGTATTGATTACATAGTCGATGTAGGAATTTGCTTCAACAGCTGGGTCGCCGCTTAGACCGTGGTTAGCTTTGATGTACTTGAGAGCTTCAATGTACCAGCTAGGAGACAGGTCAAAAGTCCGGTTGATTTCAGCCAAGCCGGAAATCAAGAAATCGTCCAAGGGGCCTGTACCACCAACAACTAAAGCGTATGTGATAATCCGCAAGTAGTAGCCAACATCACGAACACACTTGCCTTTACCGCGTGCATCAGACGCGAAGTTAGGGCCTTGTTGTTGAGTGGTGTAAGGGAACTTGTTATATACTGCTTGAGCAGCACCTTCGGTCAAGCGTTGAGCATTAGCGCTCAATGCTTTTGCTGCTTGTAAGCTAGCTGGAGCTTGACGGAAGCGACCAAAAGCAACTTGAATTTCGGTGCTGCTGAGGTAACGACCTTGAGAGTCAGCCGATGCAATTGCTTCAGTTAGAGGTGTTTTTGTCATTTTTGGTATTTCCCTTTTACAAAAATTTGGTTGAAATTTTGTTTTGTCCTAATGGACAACTATCTCAGTCAATAGCAGCAATATTTGCCTTAAGCTACTGCTGAAGCAGCACGATCAAAATAGCTAGCAATTTCAGCTGATAAAGCGCTGCAATCGCCTCTGGTGATGTTGTTTGTATCGTTGACAATTGCTAGGGAAGCAGCTTTTAGCTTTTGAATACCAACAGCAACTGAAGCTCCTGGGGTTCCCAATGCCAAGTAGGTTTCACGCAAGCCGTTGAGGGCACGATCATCTAACACGCTGGAATCGCCAGCGAAGATTGCGTATGTGATGTAGCGAAGAATGATGTCCAAGTCTCTGATGCAAGCAGCAGCGCGACGGCTGGTGTAAGCATTACCACCGGGAGTGATCAATTGGGGTTGTTCTGCCCACAAATCACGAGCCGCAGCAGCAACAAGAGCGGAAGCATTGCTGGTAATACGGTTAACAGCATCTGCACGCTTGTTACCATCTTTGACTAGTTCACTCAATGCATCCAATTGTGCATCGGAGAGGTATTCCCCACGTGTATCAGCTTGGGAAACTACTTTTGCAAATGCATCTAAAACCATTGCGTTAAATCTCCTACTTTGCTTGGTTAAGAATAATTGGACTCAAAACTGAATGGTTCAGCTTTTTTTGATGTCAGCACTGCCTGACGAGTTACGAAAGGTTTAAAACAGACATCCACGAAATAAGTTTACGATCTCCAGGCTTTCAGATTAAAACTTTTGTTAAAAAACTTCAAACTTCTATGAACGACTGGAAAACCTGATTAAGATGTTGTTTTTTACTTCCAAGTTCTCTTTATACAATGCTGCCGCGTCATTATTTATTACAAATTATTGTTATGTTTGTTAATTTCGTTTACATAACTTTACATTTAGGTTAACTTCTAGGCACTCCAATAAATACTGGAAATTTCTTTCAGGGAAATCCCTTAAAGAATGCGTAGGCGTAGTCCACCGCAGGTATCGCATGTTTAACTTTTGTAGTATTTGCTACTTGGCATCTTCTGCAAAGGGCACACAGCATATTTACGGCTGCATTGTATCGATACAAAGTAATAAGTGCAATTTCTTCGCGTCTCTGCTCTCAACTTTTATAAAGAAAAAAGACTTGATTTTGGAGAATTTTTCATGATACTCTGTGTTCAATACAAACTACGGTTTTTAGATAGTGTTGCCGTAGTTTTTTGAGTTATACAGGTATGTCTGTAATTTTGCAAACTTGTGGTTAATGGCAACGGAAATCATCTATATGGTAAAAGACTGGTTTGAATGGCACGACCTCTACAAGAACGAACCAAAATTGCAACAACGCTTGCAAATTGTTCAGGAATACATTTCCCATAGCTTAAATTTGTCCCAACCAGGGTTAATCCGTGTAGTTAGTGTTTGCGCGGGCGATGGACGAGATTTGCTAGGAACGCTATCAAATCACCCACGAGCAAAAGATGTTTATGCCCAGGGCGAACGCACGGGATTTCTGAAACCCTTGCTGGGCAAGGATCTTGATGAAAAAATAGGCTAAATTAAAAAACGCCAAAACCCTTGCTATTAAAGGATTCTTATACTTTAGATGCGTTTGCCCTGATGTTTATGCCCGACTCGTAGAGCTAAATCCACACCTAGTTGAACGTGGACAACAAACAATAGAATCCTTGGGTTTGACAAAACAAATTGAGTTTATCAATGGTGATGCAACACTCTCCTCTAACTATGTAGGAGCAGTGCCAGCAGACATTGTGATTGTCTGTGGTGTATTTGGCAATCTTGCAGATGAAGCTGAACTAAATCGCTTGCTAGCGAACCTGAGTTTTCTGAGCAAACAAGGTGCTTTTGTAATTTGGACTCGTGGACACTCTAAGGGTATTCCCCACTCTGAGACTGTGCGTAAATTTTTCCGTGAATATGGATTTGAAGAAGTGAACTTCAAACTCACCGCAACCGGAGACATGGGAGTAGGTATTCATCGTTACCTTGGTGAAAGTTTAGCTGCACCCAAAGAACAACAGTTTTTCGCCTTTACTGGTGTTCCAAGTAAAGCCAGGTAAATAAAGGGATAGTGATTGAAAAAATTTATAAAATCCAGCGCTGGGCTGTTTTTAAATATTTGTTATTAAACCTCATCTATGTTGAAACCTAGAGTTTTTTAAAAGATATAAAGATATATTGATGTAGGTTGGGTGGAGTGAAACGCAACCCAACATTACCACTTATTTATGTTGGGTTATGCTAAAGCTGCACCCAACCTACAAAACTACGGTTCTCAAGGTAGACGAGGTTTAATCACCATTCTGTAACAGTTAAAGTATTGTACTGGTCTACATCTTGTCCTAACACACAAACTCTAGTATGACTTCCGCAATAGTAAATGCAGTAGGGGAAATTCATGAATTGCCCCTACCGGAAAATCAGGGTTTTGTATTCTTTTTGTAAGTCCTATCTCAGAATCTACGTCATTAAAAGGAATTGAGCTATTAGCCTTGGAATAAATTCCAAGGCGGGTTGATAAGGAAGTGAGAGATAAAAAAGATAGGGTTGAAAACAAGGTTTTTAAATATGGTGTTCTTTTTCCCCTTTCCCCCTAATTATTAATTCCTCCCAAACACACTGCCAAGGGCACGCGCCATATTTTGCGGTTGCATTGCATCCATTGCGGCGGTGGGTTCGTAGCCGCAGTGAACCATGCAATCGGCACACTTGGGATTACCACTCTTCTGGCCGTATTGACTCCAGTCAGTTTGTGCCAGTAGTTCCTTGAAGGTAGAGTAATAACCTTCGTTCAGCAGATAACAAGGTTTTTGCCAACCGAGAACACTATAACTAGGGCTACCCCAAGGCGTGCATTCGTAGTCCTTCTCACCAGTAAGAAAATCTAAGAACAGTGGATTGTGATTGAAGTTCCAGTTTTTTTCACCAGCTTTGTAGGGAGCCAGAATTTGCCGGAAGAGGGTGCGGGTTTGTTCGCGGTGAAGAAAATGATCTTGATCTGGTGCCCACTCGTAACTGTAGCCGGGAGAAATCATCATCCCGTCAGTATTTAGTGTTTCCAGAAAGTCGAAGAACTCTTGCATATCTTGGGATTTAGTACCCTCAAAGATAGTTGTGTTAGTGGTGACACGAAAACCTTTAGCTTTAGCGGCGCGAATGGCTTTGACGGCAATATCAAAAACACCTTGGCGGTCTACACAATGATCGTGTAACTCGCGCATTCCATCTAAATGCACGCTAAAAGTCAGGTAAGGGGAAGGTTGAAACTTATCTAGGCTCTTTTCTAACAACAAACCATTGGTACACAAGTAAATATATTTCTTGCGCTCAATTAATCCTTGAACAATTTCATCAATCTGGGGGTGTAGCAGAGGTTCTCCGCCAGGAATTGAGACAACTGGTGCGCCGCACTCTTCCACTGCGGTAAAGCACTGTTCTGGGGTGAGATTTTGCTTTAATATTTCCTTGGGATGTTGGATTTTACCACAACCAGTACAAGCTAGATTACAACGAAAAAGAGGTTCCAACATCAATACTAAGGGGAAGCGTTTACGTCCTTTCAAACGCTGAGTAACCAGATACTTCCCGATATCCATAGCTTGTTGTATATTAACTGCCATTGTTGCGATCGCTCCTCTTTTATAAAAACACCACGGGAAAACATAAAACCTTCTTAGGGGCGCAAGGTTTTGCGCCTCTACTGTCTATTGCATCCACACATAAATCGCTATATTTTTCATTTGACATAGCCTTGAGCAACAAACCAATCCACAGCATCTTTGAGTGCTGCTTTTAGCGAGGATTGAGGTAGACCCAATTCTCGTACAGCCTTTGCAGCATTGTAATACATTGGCTGTTTTGCCATCCGAACGCCATCCAATGGCACTGAGGGCGATTTTCCCAAGGGTGCGAGAATATTTTCATCAACCCAGGCGGCAGTAAAGGGCAACCAAGCGGGTACTGTGCGTTGAGGTGCTATCAAACCTGTGATATCGGCAAGTTGTTCGAGTAGTTCTTTGAGACTTAGATTTTGATGACCTAAGATATAGCGATCGCCTGGCTTACCCCGTTGCAAGGCCAGTAAATGCCCCCACGCCACATCTCGCACATCGATAAAATTAAGACCAGTATCCAAGTAAAAGGGCATTTGCCGCCGTAAAAACCGTAAGATTATATCACCTGTTGGGGTAGGTTTGATATCTAACGATCCAATAGGGCTGCTGGGATTGACTATAACTACCTCTTGACCTGTAGCAACAGCTTGCATGGCTTCTTGTTCAGCCAGAAACTTAGACTTTTTGTAGTTACCCACCAACTTTTCTATGGGACTCTGATGTGTTTCATCGACCACTTGACCAAACGATCCTACCCCAATTGCCGCTACTGAACTGGTATAAACGGTACGTTCAATGCCAGCTTTATTAGCTGCTACCAAGACATTGCGCGTACCCAGAACATTATTATGGTGAAGTAAATCTCGGTCTGTTTGCCACAGAGAATAATGGGCTGCGACATGAAATAGATATTGACAACCTCTCATTTGTTGCCAGAGATTTGGATCGTTCAAATCGCCTTTGACAATTTCTACCTCCAAACCGCGTAGATTCTCCAAATTGCTACTTGAGCGTACCAGCGCTTTGACTGTGTAACCCTCTTTCAGTAACAACCGTACCAAGTGGGCACCAATAAAACCTGTACCCCCCGTGACAAAAACTTGCATCAACTTCTCTCTCTTGTCTGAAAGCGGGGAAACCAATCATCTAAAATAGTGTAGACTACCGGCACGACAATCAAGCTGAGGATAGTTGAAGTTACCAGTCCACCAGCGATCGCTACAGCCATAGGCGATCGCAATTCGGAACCTGCACCAAAACCCAATGCGATCGGTAGCATCCCCAAAATAGTGGAGGCAGTGGTCATCATAATTGGTCTGAGGCGCACTGATCCAGTGTTGAGGATTGCCTCTGTGCGTTCTGTGCCAGCATTGCGTAACTGGTTGATATAATCCACAAGCAAGATGGCATTTTTATTGGCCAGCCCCAGCAAAAAGACAAAACCAATCAGTGAGATCATACCAAAGTCGCTCTTGGTGATCAGTAGTGCCAACATTGCCCCCACCAGTGCTAAAGGCAAAGAGACACCAATCACTAGAGGGTCTACCCAGCTTTTGAATAGCAAAATTAGTACTACAACAATACACAAGGCAGATAAAGCCAAAGTACTGCCAAAACTGCTAAAAACCTCACCTTGGCTAGCCGAGTCTCCTCCTAAATTTAACGAAACATTAGAAGGTAACACTGCCTTAGCTTCAGCTACCACTTTATCAGTAGCATCACCCAAAGATAGACCCTTGCCAAGATTGGCACTGACATAAGCTACTCGCTGATTATTCAGACGCTCGATCTGAAAAACCTCACCTTGAGGATTTGTTTCACCTGTAACTGTGACATCGGCAAATCCTGGTAATCTCTGAATTCTCTCTTTAATTGCCTTGACTGCTTTACTTAAGGCTTGGAGATTGTCACCGCGCAAAGCTATTTGGAGAGGTTTTTGACCGCCAGAATCAACAAACTGAATATCTTCCACACTGGTAGTTACCCCAGAAAGGACAGGTAAAGTGGAGCGGAATTGGTCTTGTAGTTCTCCAGTTGTGATTGTGCGGTCTTCCTTTAACTTTATATATAGTGTGCCTTTATTCGGCTCACCCTCACGAGAACCAACAGTAGTAAATACCGTTTCAACTGCCGGTGATTTTCTGACTACATCTTCTAGTTTTTTAGCAACTTGAAGAGAATCGTTTAAGGGATTGGGAATTGGGAATTGGGAATTGGGGATTGGGGATTGGGGATTGGGGATATTGCTTCCTTGTCCTCCTTGTCCCCCTCTAGCAAAATCAGGAATACTCGGTAAAGGAGCAGTATAAGCAATATTGAATTCGCCGCGATCGAGTTTGGGAATAAACCCTTTGGGAATTAGTGGAATCAGCGCTATACCTGCAATAAAACTGAGTACAGCTAACCCGACAACTATCTTCCGATGATTCAAAGACCAACTCAGCAAATTTCTATAAGATTGGGCAAATGCCACCCAAATTCTTGCTTCTCGACGCGGAGAGAGCGAGGGTCTAGGTTTTAGCCAGTAAATAGCCAGAACTGGAGATAAAGTCCGAGCAACTAGCATAGAAGCAAGCATGGCTGCTGAAACAGTGATGCCAAAGGGCTTGAAAAACTGCCCAATTACACCACCCATCAAACCTATGGGCAGAAAAACCGCTACTGCTGTCAAGGTGGCGGCGGTGACTGTTAATCCAATCTCATTGGTTGCTAAAAGTGCCGCTTGGCGAGGAGTTTCTCCATCTTCAATGTGTCGCATGATGTTTTCTACATCCACGATCGCATCATCAACAATACTCCCAATCACCAAAGCTAAAGCTAACAGCGTAATTGTTTCTAAGTTGAAACCGAAAATTGCCATGACGATAAACGTCGCCAACAAGGACGTAGGAATCGCCAAAGCAGAAATTAGGGTGGCTCGCCAATTCCATAAAAAAGGAAAAATTACCACGATGGACAACAAGACGGCTTCCAGCAAAGCATCAATTGTTGACTGGGTGGCTTGGCGGATATATTTTGCTTGGGTAGCAGCTAAGGTGAGTTTGACATCCTTGAGGGTAGAACGTAGCCTTTGAACTTCTTTTTCAACTCGACTCACCACTTCTAAGGTGTTAGCGCTACCGCGTTTGATTACCTGAAATGCGAGTGCATCTTGCCCGTTAAATCTAACTAATGTTGCGCCTGCTTGGGGGATGGATGCTGCACTCAGATTCGATGGATTTAGGGGAGGAGTTGCAGTCGCACCGCCTAACAGTGAGACCTTCAGGACTCCTGGTAGTTTAGCGATCGCACTTACAATCTCGTCTTTCGCCAACTTTGTCAAATCTGTAAGATTCCGGGTGGGACTCTCAATGGCATAGCTAATGGCGGCTGACTCGTTCAGGTTCAGGGGAATAATTTTAGAAGTCGCTCCTTGAGGTAGAGTCAACTGCTTGAGGGCAGTTTCCACCTTTTTGGTTGATGTTTCTAAATTCGTACCAACGGCAAAAGAAAGGCTAACGGCTGTTTGACTGGGATAGGTGGATGAGCGGATATTCTCCAGTCCTTCTAGGGAACGGAGGCGTTCTTCGAGGGGTTTGGTGAGCTTCGCCTCTGTATCCAAGGCAGTTGTCAGGGGGGCTGTAGCATTTACAACCACCACTGGAAAGGTAATATCTGGAAACAAAGCGTACTTAAGAGAACTGAAAGCCAGAATCCCAGCTACCGTTACGGCAATCCAAAAACTCACCGTCAGCCACGAAAATTGAATCGCTAATTTGGAAATATTGAATACTTCTCGTGCAGATTTTGAGTTACGAAGCTTTACCATCTTGGAAAATTATCGTGTGGGTGACACAATTATTTAGTCATGCTACAGCAATCACCTTCGGTTTGCGAGTTTTGGTTACTACTAACGGCAATATTACTTATTGTCACTCAGATATGACCCAATCTTTAATACAAAAGGAAACTTCAAAGATGAAACTTGGTTCTGTCGAGCATAAGGAATTATTCTGCCGGAGCTTTACCGAAAGCTACAGGGAATACGAACCTGAGTCTCTCCCCTGGCCAGATTTGGACGATACAGCCTTGAGTTTCTTACGCAGTATTCCCTTTTGGGAGAAAGCTCTAAATACAGAACGACAAGCTGGAGCAATAGTTAGTGGCTACGCAGCAACGGTGAGCGATCCTATTTTACAAAGTGCGATCGCTCTCCAAGGTAAAGAAGAATTACGCCACGCCCGTCTACTTCAAACATTAATTGATCGTTACGGCATCGAAATACCAGAACGTCAACCAATTCAAGTTCCCCAAAATATTGAGCCAGTCTTTACGCGTTTTGGCTTTGAAGAGTGCCTGGATACTTTCTTTGCTTACGGGTTATTTGCGATCGCCCGTGAAGCTAATGTTTTTCCAGAGTCTATTTTCACTATCTTTGATCCCATCATAGATGAAGAAACACGTCATATTGTTTTTTTTGTCAACTGGTTTACCTATACACAAATTCATCGTGGTCAGGGATTCATCCCATTACGAAGCGCCAAAACCCTCTGGCAATACGGCAAGGCTCTCAGTAATTTGATTGCCGTCTTTGGCAATGATGATCCTAGTAAAACTGGCTTCGCTGTCACAGGTGCTGACATCTTTACCAAAAACCTCACACTAGAAAAATTTCTCAGCATTTGTCTAGTAGAAAATCAGCGCCGGATGAGCAAGTATGACCCCCGACTACTCCAACCACAATTACTACCCAGACTAGCCAACATCGCCCTCCGTACCCTTGAGTTAATACCCAAACGCAAACTTCAGAATATTGAGAGTGAGAGGGCTAGTGCCTAATTTTTTGCCCATCAACACTATTCTGGTACCTCAAGGAGCAGAATATAAAGCTGTTTGTCGCGGATTAAGCGGCGTTACTGGTTCCATCCCAACAGTAGTAGCTGTACCTGTTGGGATGAAACCCTTACTTAAGTATCTCCACCAAGGACAATTTTTAGTTCCCAAATCCAGGGTGCTGATTATGGGTATCTGTGGCAGCTTGAGCGATCGCTACAAAGTTGGTGATATTGTGCTGTATCAAGATTGTGTTTATCAGGGGAAGCTTCTAGAGTGCGATCGCACTTTCACAGCACAATTGCACTCTTATATATCGCAAAAAGTATCATTAGTCAAGTCATTAACTAGCGATCGCATGATTTGGTCTGCTGCCGAAAAACTTCATTTGGGTGAGACTTTGGCGGCTGATGTTGTTGATATGGAAGGATTTACTGCCCTAGAGTTTTTCAAGGTGGGTGGGGTAGCCGTGGCAATGCTGCGAGTAGTCAGTGACGATTGTCAGCACGATATCCCCGATCTCACATCAGCAATTAACTCTGATGGCTCCCTAAATCCTTTCCCTTTAGCGATGGCAATGCTTAGACAACCGCTTGCAGCTACTCGGCTAATTCGAGGTTCATTAACAGCATTAAAGGTGTTAGAGCAAGTTACAAATATGCTCTTTTCTGGCAATAGACTGAAATAATTGGTTGAATAATAGCACAGTTACAAGTATTTAAATCCCCTACTTATTAGATAAGTTGGGGATTTAAAGTTCTATGAGTATATCTTCATCTAATACCAATTTAATGTGAAGTTGTACATATCTTGATCCCCCTAAATCCCCCTTAAAAAGGGGGACTTTGATAGATGTTTTTCCGGTTCCCCCCTTATTAAGGGCAGGGCTGTTTCATTCGATCTCTTAGAGATTTTGTCAAGAGTAGGAGTCAGAAATTTGCTTGATTTGCTAATCGAAAAGCTACCACCTCAACGACTAAATTTCAGTGTGATCGCGATTTTCTTGCCCAATCAGATTTTTTAGTCACCTGACTTTTTTTCCTGAAACGCTTGTAAATCAGAGCCTTTTAGGGAATGAAACGGCCCTGCTTATTAAGGGGGGCTAGGGGCAGGGCAAACGCATCTAAAGTATAAGAATCCTTTAATAGCAAGGGTTTTGGCGTTTTTTAATTTAGCCTATTTTTTCATCAAGATCCTTGCCCAGCAAGGGTTTCAGAAATCCCGTGCGTTCGCCCTGGGGCTAGGGGGGATCGAATTCTATGCAGCTTCATAAAAAATTGGTATAAGGGACTTTCAAATAAAAAATATCCCAAAACTAAAGCAAATAATTCTCTCTATCTCTTCTCCCTCTGTGTTCTCTGTGTCTCTGTGGTAGCCTGCGGCAAGCCAAAGCGTCTACGTTTATTTGGATAATTTATTTCTTGGAAGTCCATAAATCGAAATTTGTAAAATCGAAATTTATAAAAATATCTGTGATGATATTTGCGTTGATATCACATTAATCACAAGAATAATTACTATCAGTGTAAGAATCAATACAATTTTATTTTGATGATGGAATTGCTTGTGCAATAAGTTTCACAGAAACTTTATCGTCATACATATTAACTATAAAAGAATATTGGGAAACATAATATATAACCTTATCAGGGTTGGGTTCCAGGAGAGCTAATTCTTTTTTATTTGAATCAAAAATACTCTTTTGCCAGAATAGCTCGGAACTAATTTACCAACTATCTAACAGAATTTATGAATTTCAATCAAAACTTATACTTGTACTCATTCCTAGCTAATTTTAAATGGCTCAAAAAAAGTTACACCGCTAAAATCATGTTGGTGGCTTTTTTGGGTACTCATGTACCACTTCTAACCTTACTTTTGAGCTTCGTCATCTCAAATTCCTATTCCTTTGAGATGGCGGCACGAGTTATGATTATTGCTCTATTGGCTACATTAGCGGGTACGGCTGCCACCCTCTATGCGCTAAACCATCTCCTCAAACCAGTCATTTTCACTTCTGCTGCATTACAAAATTATCTGAACACCAAAACACTACCTAAATTGCCCACAGAATTTGCTGATGAAGCGGGTACGTTGATGGCAGATACCTCACAAACTCTTCAAAAATTAGATGAGTTAATTCACCAAATCACTAATTATGATGACCTGACTGGATTACCCAATCGTGATTTATTCCGCGATCGCCTTCATCAGATTTTATCCCAACCTGAAAACAATCAGCGCCTTGTAGCTGTGTTTTTGCTCAGTATTGATGATTTCACTGGTATGAGTCATGGATTAGATCATCAAACAACAAATTTATTGTTAAGAGCAGTTGCCAAGAGATTATTAAACTGCACGGCACAAACAGATATTCTCGCCTATTTAAAAGGAGATGAATTTGTTCTTGCCCGAATGGATATTCATTCTTTGGAAAGTGTAATTAAGCTATCTCAGATGCTGTTGAGTAACCTGAGCAAACCCTTTTCTGTAGAAGGTAACTTGATTCATATTACCGTCAGTATCGGTATCACACTTAATAACCTAACCGATCCTAATAGCGTAGATCAACTTTTGCAACAGGCTCATATAGCACTTTACCAGTCCAAACAGCAAGGGCGTAGCCAATACCAATTCTATTCGCCAAAAATTAATGCTCAGTTGCAAGAGCGACTGACTTTAGAAAATGAATTGCATGGAGCGCTTGAGCGTGGCGAAATGCTGGTTTATTATCAACCTCTAATTGATTTACATAGCGGACAAGTTATAGCGATGGAAGCGTTGCTTCGCTGGCAGCATCCTACATTAGGTTTGGTTTCTCCAGTAAAGTTTATTCCCATTGCAGAAGCCAATGGTGCGATCGTACCAATTGGTGAATGGGTTTTGCGAACTGCTTGCGCCCAAACCCGTGCTTGGCAGCTTGCTGGATTTACCCCAATTCGGATATCTGTGAATCTGTCATCTCGACAGTTTGAACAACCCTATCTGGTTGAGATCGTCAACCAAATTCTTGAAGAAACTGGACTCCAAGCATCTTCCTTAGAACTAGAAGTGACGGAAAGCTTCTTGATGGCTGATATTGATCGTTCAGTTAAAACCTTAAAACAATTACGAGAACTGGGTATTTGCTTGGCTCTAGACGATTTCGGTACTGGTTATTCCTCCCTAAATTATTTGAAACGCTTTCCTGTAAATATGCTCAAAATTGATAAGTCATTTGTGCAGGATGTCATGTCTAATCCTGATAGCGCCGCCGTCACCGATGCGATTATTGCCCTAGCAAAGAGCCTCCGGTTGAAAATCACGGCAGAGGGTGTGGAAACCGAAGAACAGCTTGAATATCTAAAAATGCGTGGATGTGATGAAGGTCAAGGTTTCTACTTCAGTCGTCCTGTTCCTGCTGATATAATTGCCCCGATGTTGCAGAAAAATTCTCAGCAGTTAGAGATAATCCCAGCATAGGTTTTTATGCCTCAGCTAGAAAATAACCTCCCCTGCTTTTCACATCAAGAAAATGTAGGGGCAATTCATGAATTGCCCCTACCGCAACTCAAAGTCGCGTGAGGTTCAATCAGCAATACCTATTTTGAAATTGTGGAAAGCTTTGCAACCATCTGAGTCCGAGATGAAACCTCAAGTTTGCGAAACATCCTTTTTAAAGCTTGCTTGACAGAGTTTTCAGTAATCCAAAGTTCAGCACTAATTTCTGCATTGGTTTGTCCTTGAGCCACCAAGTTGGCAATTTGCTTTTCACGAGGCGTTAAACGCTCTGTCTGTAATAGTAGTGGATGTTGGGATTGCGCTATTGCCACCCAAGTAGAAATGTGCAGACAAAGCGCACTCAAATCTATGAGATTTTGTGAGTCGAATGTAGGCATTCCTTGCTGACGGGTAAAACCTACCACACCTACTAACTGCCCATTGCTGACAATTGGCCCTGCCATGACGTGCCAGTGATCGGCACGAGGACAAATCAACCTCCATGTCTTAGGCTCTACAACTAAACCTTCATGAACAGGGGCATGGTGTTCTAGCAAGTAGCGGGCAACTGGATTGTGTTGGGGTGATAATGCAATTTGCAGTGCTTTTTGGAACTTGCTGTCAAGTAGAGAAATTTGAGCAAAGAAAAACAGCCCACATCGTGTAGCTGAAAAATATTCACTCATTTCTGCGCGGATGTGCGATCGCAACGCCTCTTCATCTTTAGCTTGAGCAATTTCATGAAATAGAGCTTGTAAGGCAATCATGATTGGCAAATTGTACACTTTCGAGGTCTAGGCGCAGTATGGCAACCAGACCTATCCTAGCCTTTGTCACATCAAGTTTTTCCACTTTTTTGCTTTTTTTGGATTACTTAAGCATGACTCTAAATTCTGGCATTGATGATACACACATATCCGGGCGCTGGATTCAAATCAGTTTTTTTATTGCAGTAGTGTTTTTCAATCTCTGTTTAGCAACCCAGGTATTCAGTGTTGGACTGGCTTACTTTTACAACTCTGATTGGTGGAAACTACATATTTGGCTCGTGCGAGGATATAGCGGACTCTCACTAATTTTGTTGATTTGGGTGTTTTTGATGCCTTTTCCTCCAAGAGTCCAGAACCTTACAGCAAGTATCCCAGTGTTGCTGGGACTGCAATTTCTCACAATTCACTTGAAGACTTCTTTTCCTTTAGCTGTCTTTCATCCACTAATCGGCTTTTCTTTATTTTCTATTTCCACAACCCTAGTTCATCGGACATCGCAGATTGTATTTCCCAACCACAGCCAAGGCTAAATCAATTCTTTTAACGCTATTACAGGAGAAATAAAAATGTCTCAATATGCTTATCCATCCGTTCTTGTTGATACCCAATGGCTGGAAAATCATCTCAACGATCCAAATGTTCGCATTATTGAAGTGGATATCAGTCCAAAGCCGTACAAAAATGCTCACATACCTGGTGCTGTCTTCTGGAACATCTTTACAGACTTACTATTGCCCGATTTGAAACTGAATTTGGATGCGATCGCTTTTGAGAAGCTGATGGCACGTTCAGGCATCACAAATAACACAACAGTGATTGCTTATGGCAGTTATCCTGGAACTGGAGCCTGGATTTTCTGGCTTTTGCAAGTCTTTGGGCATGAAAATGTAAAAGTTCTCAATGGTGGCTACCAGAAATGGAAGTCAGAAGATGGTCCACTAGCAACTGAGTTATCCACGTTTCCTGCCACTGATTACCGTGCCAAAGCTACTGATGTTCATCTGCGAGTATTACATAATGAAGTTCAGGCATCGATTGGTAGAAGCGATTGCGTGTTGTTGGATGTCCGAACAATTCAAGAATACTGTGGTGAGTGGTTTTTCGATCAGCCACCAAAAGCAGGTCAACTTACTGGTCATATTCCAGGTGCAGTGCATCTTGAGCATACCTTAACTCTCAATGAGGATGGCACTTTTAAATCATTCAAGGAATTGAAAAATCTCTATCACAGTAAGGGCATTACGGCTGATAAGGAAGTTTTTCCCTACTGTACTATCGGTGCGCGTTCTGGATATATCTGGTTTGTCTTGAAGTATTTATTAGGTTATCCGAATGTTCGGAATTACGATGGCTCTTGGAATGAGTGGAGCCGTCTACCTAATGTAGCTATAGAGAAATAGTGAGCTATTATTCGCAAATATAGCCAATAACCGCACCTTTACGGACGGACACCACTACCATTACCAAGATTAAAATCTCTTAACCTTTCGTTACAATCAAGATATCGAGAAGGACGAAAACAAACCTCTCGAAGCTGAAATCAAAGGTGAACGACATGAATGGCACAATTCGCGTTGGTAATCTCTTCGGAATTCCCTTCTATATCCATCCGTCATGGTTTTTAGTTCTGGGTTTAGTAACTTGGAGCTATAGCAGTGGACTGGCGGCACAATTTCCCCAATTATCTGCGGGATTTGCTTTACTACTGGGATTGATGACAGCGCTAATGTTATTTGCCTCTGTCGTCGCCCATGAATTAGGCCACAGTTTTGTTGCGATTCGTCAGGGAATTGATGTCAAATCCATCACACTGTTTATATTTGGCGGTTTAGCTAGCTTAGAAAAAGAGTCAAAAACCCCAGGTGAAGCTTTCTGGGTAGCGATCGCAGGGCCTTTAGTTAGTTTTCTACTATGCGGTATCGTTACAGTAATTGGTATTACTACTACTGCATCAGGCCCGTTAGCAGCAATTCTTGGTGTTCTAGCTTCTGTTAACTTGGCATTAGCCCTATTTAACCTGATTCCTGGCTTGCCATTAGATGGTGGAAATATACTGAAAGCTATCGTTTGGAAAGTTACAGGTAATCCTTATAAAGGCGTAACCTTTGCTAGTCGAGTTGGACAAATCTTTGGTTGGGTAGCAATTCTTTCAGGTGTACTTCCCCTAATATTATTTGGCAGCGCTGGTAACTTCTGGAATTTGTTAGTTGGCTTCTTCTTGTTACAAAATGCTGGTAATTCGGCTCAATTTGCCAGAGTTCAAGAAAAGCTCACAGGTTTGACTGCTGAAGATGCTGTAACTCATGACAGCCCGATTGTATCTGGTAATCTTAGTCTGAGAGAGTTTGCCGATGAGCGAGTCATCAGTGGGCAAAACTGGCATCGGTTCTTAGTGACTGATGATGATGGACAATTAGTAGGTGCGATCGCAGTTGATAATTTACGAAATGTACCAACAGCATTGTGGTCAGAAACTCAAGTAAAAGAAGTCATGCGACCAATTACCGAATCTACCACAGTCCAATCAGATCAACCTCTGCTAGAAGTCATACAGTTACTCGAAGAACAAAAGCTATCTGTGCTTCCCGTAATTCGTGAGAACGGCGTTCTAGTTGGAATTTTGGAAAAAGCTGCAATTATCCAGCTACTTCAAAGCCGAACTCAACCAAACCCTGCGTAATAATTACTAATTCGTAATTAAAGCTTAGACTCCACTCAGATTAAAGGGAAAAGGATAATAAAACCTTTCCCTTTTTCGCTATTTGGGAATTATATGGAGTTGACAACAACAGATAAATTCCCATCTTCTGGCTTCTTGAGCATTTCTGTGGTGATGGCACGTCGCCAAGTTAATTCTTTTGTAGTCTCATCCCAATGCCAGCGTAATAAATTAGCGGATTGACTCTTAACAATCCCTGGTAAACCAATCGCTTTTCTAGGTGCATTAGTAGCTAAAGCGATCGCACTTTCTACGTCACAAATTCCCCACTTCACCAAATTTTGCACTCCCACCAATAAGGGTAAAGTCGTCCCTGACAAAGTGCCATCGGCCAATCGTGCCGTACCGTTTTTAACTTCAATTTGTCGGCTGTCCCAAGGATATACGCCATCGGGTAGCCCAAAAGGAGAAAGGGCATCGCTGACGAGGAACAATCCTTGTTCTTGATAGCTAGCGCGAAGCAAAATTTGTAGCATCATGGGTGAAACGTGTTCACCATCAGCAATAAAACCACACATCACATCAGGATGGGTAATTGCTGCCCCTAATAATCCTGGTTCTCGGTGATGTAATGCTGGCATGGCATTGAAAGCATGAGTTACCATCGTTGCACCTTGTTCAAAGGCACATTGTGCTTGAGCAGATGTAGCCTGAGAATGCCCTAAACTGACAGTAATCCCCAGAGAACGCAAATATGGAATTACTTCGCCAGTGAAATCTAACTCCGGTGCTAAGGTGATGACTTTCACGACATGGGCATAATCACCCAAAATGCGCTTTACCTGATCCATTGTTAGAGGTAACAGGTACTCTGCTGGGTGTGCGCCGCGCTTTTGAAAATTCAAAAATGGCCCTTCTAGATGTACTCCCAGAATCTTTGCACCTGCTGGCTGATTGGGGAGAACTTCAGCAATAATAGCAAGCGATCGCTGAATGTTTTCTACTGAAGTTGTCACAAGTGTCGGTAAAAATCCATCTACCCCAACATCCCATAAAAATAGTGAGATTTCCTGGAGCTTTTGACCATTTTCAGCCGTTAAATCAGGAAATGCCAATCCCAAAGCACCGTTAATTTGCAAATCAACGCCACCCAATGAAATCCAGTCGCCAGCAACGTTTATTAGAGATGCACGGCTGCGTGCTTCTACTGTACCCATTGGCAAGATTTGCTCAATTATGCCCTTTTCATCAACCAAGAGCATTTGCAAATCTTTGTAACCAGGCACTCTAGCATTGATAATATCTACAGGATTTTGTGTTGCTTGGGTCATCACACTGGCAAGAAGAAAGATAAATCTGATTTTAGATGCAACCAACATCAATCAATGAGATGATAAATCGGCATAACCTAGCTTTCATAAGCTAGCTCAAATAATTTTGAATTTTAAATTTTGAATTTTGAATTATTATGACTCCTCTAGTTGGTATTATCATGGGCAGCGATTCTGATTTGCCCACCATGAAAGACGCGATCGCAGTTTGTGAAGAATTTGGCGTTGAGAGCGAAGTCGCGATCGTTTCTGCTCACCGTACCCCAGAACGGATGGTACAATACGCTCAACTCGCACACCAACGCGGTATTAAGGTGATTATTGCCGGTGCCGGTGGTGCTGCCCATCTGCCTGGAATGGTAGCGTCTTTAACACCACTTCCTGTTATTGGTGTTCCTGTAGTCACCAGGAACTTACAAGGTGTAGATTCTTTGTATTCTATTTTACAAATGCCTGCGGGTATTCCTGTAGCAACAGTGGCGATCGGTAATGCCAAAAATGCCGGACTTTTAGCAGTACAAATACTGGCAACTCAACAACCAGAATTGCTAGAAAAAGTGCAACAATATCGCCAAACCCTCTGTGAATCAGTAATTGCAAAGCAATCAAAACTAGAACAACTAGGCTACGAGCAATATTTAAAGCAGATGTTTTAATAAATCTTAATAGCAGAGTGGTGGAGCAGGATAGCGACAAGTCTTTCCCCCATGCCCAATAACAAATGACAAATGACTAACCAAACTATTCGTGTTGTTGCCCATATTATTGCTTTGCCTAACAAAGTAGAAGATGTAAAAGCTGTACTGTTGGAACTCATTGAGCCAACCCGTCAGGAAGCAGGTGCGATAAAGTATGAACTTTTGCAAAACCAATACGACCCAACAGACTTTACTGTTGTAGAAGAGTGGACTTCTCATGAAGCCCTAAATGCTCATCTAGATTCGCCCCATTTCCAAGTGGGAGCAGCCAAACTAGAAGCTTTAGTGGCTGCCGCACCAGATATCCGCAAATACCATCTTTTGGCATAATGTCATATTGCTCACTTAAAGCAAATTCTTTATTTTTAGGGATCATTTGGAATATCTCAGCTTTCAATTCTAAGATGGAAGCGATCGCTCCAGAATCAAGTCAGCATTCTGAAGTATCTTGATCCTGAGGCCGTAGTCAAAAATTGAGAGCGACAACATCCATGTGTCAATTGCTCGGAATGAATTGCAATGTTCCAACGGATATTTGCTTTTCTTTTGAAGGGTTTTCTGCACGGGGAGGAAAAACGGATGATCATAGCGATGGTTGGGGCATTGCTTTCTTTGAAGGGAAGGGATGTCGGATGTTTTTAGATGCCCAACCTTCTGTTGCTTCTCCTGTCGCAGAGTTTGTGCGGAGTTATCCTATCCACTCAACCCATGTCATCGCCCATATCCGTAAAGCTACCCAGGGTGAAGTTGCCTTACACAACTGCCATCCTTTCCGCAGAGAATTGTGGGGTCAATATTGGGTGTTTGCCCACAATGGTAATTTGCCAGATTTTGATCCAGAAAATTTGGGATTTTATCAAGCCGTAGGTGATACAGATAGTGAAAAAGCATTCTGTATGATGCTAGAAACATTGCGATCGCGCTTTCCTGATGGTAAACCTGACATCAAGAAACTGTACCCTGTACTCAAACAAATTAGTGATGCAATTGCAGAAAGAGGTATATTTAATTACTTATTATCTGATGGAGAACACTTTTTTGCTCATTGTTCAACTAACCTCAGCTACATTGTCCGTCAAGCGCCCTTTGCAGCTGCCCATTTAATCGATCAAGACATGACTGTAGATTTTCGGGAAGTGACTACCGAACGCGATCGCGTTGCCGTCATTGCAACTACTCCCCTGACTGACAACGAAGTTTGGACAAAAATTCAACCGGGAGAATTACTAGTTTTTCAGGATGGGCTACCACTGAAAATATGTATTTAGCTAAAAATGCGTCCTGTTGGCGAATTCAAAAATTCACCAAAAATTTTCCCATTTAGATAGTTTCTAGATGGGTTTTGTTTTTCATAGTAATATACGGGATGCGGGATCAGTCTCTCTAATACCAATTTAATGTGAAGTTGCATATATCTTGATCCCCCTAAATCCCCCTTAAAAAGGGGGACTTTGATAGATGTTTTTCCGGTTCCCCCCCTTTTTAAGGGGGGCTAGGCAGGGTGGATTAATTGTGCGGAGAGAAAATTTGTAATCCCCGTAACCTCGTCAGCCTGCTAACAGGGGAACTGGATTTATGAACGCAAGAATGAGGGTTTTAATTTTTCTCTCTAGACAATTAATCCACCCTGCTTTTTAAGGGGGGCTAGGGGGGATCGAATTCTATGCAGCTTCATAAAAAATTGGTGTAAGGCTGAAAGTGTTAACTGCTCAAGCGTCGTAAAGGTTTTGGTATTGACTACCGTATCCAATCCTTGCAGTAAGATGTTTCTAGCTGTATTTTCAAGTGCTTTGGTTTTAATCTCACCAGGAGAGTCTAGTTAATTGGCTAAACAGCGACTCGACACACTATTAGTAGAGCTAAATTTATGTTCTTCTCGCGCCTTGGCACAAAGGTTAATTCAGGCGGGGGAAGTGACTGTTAATCAGCAGCTAGTTGATAAGCCTGGTACTGAAGTTGATATTTCGGCTCAAATAAATATTAAAGAGCGATCGCCTTTTGTTTCTAGAGGCGGTGAAAAACTCTCCAAAGCTTTGTCAGTATTTGCCATCCCTGTAACAGATCGCATTTGTTTAGATGGTGGGATTTCTACAGGTGGTTTTACTGATTGTCTCTTGCAAGCTGGAGCAAAACAAGTTTACGGCATTGATGTTGGTTACGGACAAGTTGACTGGCGGTTGCGAAATGATTCGCGGGTGATTTTGCGAGAACGTACCAATTTACGGCAACTACGACCAGAGGAGTTATATAGGGAAAACGATCCGATTCCTGATTTGGCGGTGGTTGATGTATCGTTTATTTCTTTAACTAAGATTCTGCCTGCTTTGTGGCAACTAACTCAAGCTAACCGAGAAGCTGTGTTGTTAGTCAAGCCACAGTTTGAAGTTGGCAGATCCCGTGTGGGTAAAAAAGGTGTTGTGCGAGATCCAAACGACCAAGCTGATGCTATTTTCCAGGTGTTGCAAGCAGCCCACGGATTAGGATGGAAATACAAAGGCTTAACTTGGTCGCCGATCACTGGCCCGGCTGGGAATATTGAATATCTTTTGTGGTTGGGAATGGAAAGTGAAATACCATCACCTGATTTAGAGGCAATTAAGCAATTAACGCAATCAGCAACAACTGATTTACGGAAAAGTTAAACGTCGTAGATTAGACACTCTACGGAAGCAGGATGGCGATCGCAATAGTTTTCTAAAGAGTTTTTCTTGGCTTTTGCTTGCTGCTGATCCGCTTTCTCAGCTTGCAATTCTTCCACAATGTCCCAGGCTACGGCACAACCCGCAGAATCGCTGCCATTTAGCTCACAAGTTGTACGAGCTTCAGTAATGGCTTCAGTAATCGCTTCTTCAAGATTTCCTGCACCAGCAGTTTCAAATGAATTTAGGGTAGTTGTCATGATCCTTTCACCTTTAATTTACGCAGATAGATATTAGGGGATGAGGATAGTTTTTTCTATAACCTTCTCCCTGTAACCTGTTTCCTCAATCTTGCATACCAAATTCGAAATGTCAGTCAATTGTCAGAAGAGCTTGATAGAAGTTCATAAACACTTGTAAACAGTAACAAATGCTTAACAAAATTTAATTATTCTCAATATTTTATGCCTAACTCTTGTCGCAAACGATACAGAATTGTATTTTGATCGACTTGAGAGAGAATTTCTTGAATTACGCTGCTAGCACCCAACTGTCCCCAAGTGCAGCCTTTTTCGAGATACACCTGAGCAGCTTTACCAACGGAGTATGCACCATAACCAGCAATACCAGCTTGAGCGATCGCACTGCCAGCAAAAGCACTAATATTGCTGGGATTGTCAGGACTGGTTATTGCAGCAGTAGTTTTACCTAAGCCCAAAATAAAACTACTACCTAGTTCCCCCAGTAGCAAGCCACCAGAACTAAATAAAATCGTTTTTAAAATTTTTCCGGCTTCATAGCTAGTCATCGGCAAACCATATAATCTAGCTAGAGCGCGAATTAAAGCTAAATCGGCAACAGTTCCGCCCAGGATATCTAAGAAAGCAATGGGATTGAGCATTACTGCCAAAGCTTTGTATTTGGTAAATTGCCAAATGATATTTTCAGCTTCTTGTTCGCGTAAGTCGATGGTTTTTTGAGCGATCGCGGCTTCTGCATCCCGTGCTTGGATGAGGGCATTTAATGCCAGAAGCGATCGCCCTTCCCGATTCAGAATGTTCAGAATTGTTTCTTTGAGTTCGTCTACTTGCGGTGGTGGTGTCTCCCATTCATAACTGACACGCCCATCAGGCCATTCAACCCGCACTTCCATTGCTGCTGGTTCCGCCGCCACCATGACAATTTCATCAGGTAGTAAAGGCTTTGCTTCAGGATGCCCAGCCCCTAGTTGTTGCAAATTTTGGTAAATCGCTCCCCGGTCTGTATCTGGGTAAAGGTCGATTTTGTTAAATACTAAAATTAGGGGTTTTTGCGATCGCCGCAATTCTAGCAATGCCTCATACTCAGTGCGCGTGATATCACCAGACACGACAAACAAAATCAAATCCGCCTGATGCACAACTTCTCGTGCCATATCCGCCCGTGACTCACCCTCAATTTCATCTAATCCTGGGGTATCAATTAACTCTACTAATACCTTACCTCCTGGCTGCCAACGCACCGAACGGGGCCATTGAGTGACACCGTTTAGGGGCCCAGTTTGCAAAATTTTGTCTCCCAGTAAAGCATTTAAAACTGCTGACTTACCACGACTCACCAAACCAAAAGCGGCAATTCTAATCACGTTAGAGTCCAGCTTGTTGAGTGTAGAGTTCAAAGCTTCCAATTCCGGTTTTAACAAACCTGCCAATTCCGGGTTAGATGACAACTGTCCTGATTTGCGGAGATATCCATACCAAGACAGTGCTTGTCTGAGACTAGCGCGGGCACGATTTAAATGAGTTTCTTGCAGATTTCGCACAAAGTTAGGTTGATTCAAGATTTGACAAACAACAGGCTACATATCCATTTTGATCTAATTTCAAGACTGATAGCCTGTTTTGCCAAATTACGCAATTGTTCTAATTATTTACACACCTCTTTGTGCAATGTTCATTTAGAACATGGGATCGTGTTGATTATCCCAACACTTGCGATCGCGCCAGCTTCTCCCAGTATATTCACATTCAGAGGCATCATCTATCCAAGGAATCGATGTAGAGTAGTGCGAGGTTCCAATGGAAGCGAATAAACTAGCAGTGAATAAGGGCAATAATAAGGATAAAGTTGTCAATGTACAAATTGGTAAAATTATTAAATATCCAGTGAGTATCAGAACGTTAGTAGGAGTCCAAAAAACTCTGCCTATTTTATTATTTTGGCGAGTTTTTAAGGTAGTTTTTGAATTCGAAAAAAGCATAATGCAACCCTATTAATGCCGGTTTATATAGCAATCTCATTTGATTTGTCAAAGCAAAGCTGACTGAGAGCTAGCCAGATTGGGTTTTAGTTCTCAATATATTTAGCAAAAATCAAATAAGAATCCTATATGACTACGGATTTTTACGTAAGAACATTATTGAAGTTATATACTCTGATGTCAAAGGTGCAAGTGACGACTTGTTAGAAGTTTTAATGTTTGGGCGCTAAAAAATATTTTTGATGAAAATATGTTGAAGTTAGGGCAATCGCTCTTGCGTAAATTTTAGTAGGGGCGCAAGGTCTTGCGCCCCTACCGCGTGGCCTATTTACCTGAAAATAGCTATCATTTAGAGATGTATTAAAATGCAGAAAAAAATATCTTTAATCTACAGTCGGCTGTCTCCGATGCTGCAAAAACCACTCATACAACTCTGGATTATTGTATGTCTGCGTCCATGAGTCGTGATCGGCTTCTGGATAAACTGTAAATTTCACATTCCCATCGTGGGCTTTGAGTGCAGAAACCATAATTTCGGACTCCCTTGGGGGAACGACATTATCTTTTGCTCCGTGAAATGCCCACACAGGAAGGCTTTTCAGCTTATGTGCTTGGGCTGGATTACCACCGCCACAGATAGGCGCGATCGCAGCAAATCGTTCTGGCTGCGCTGCTGCTAAATGCCAGGTTCCGTAACCACCCATGCTTAAACCGGTTAGGTAAACCCGATCTGGATCAACAGGATAGGATGCAATAACCTCATCCAGAAGGGTGCTTAATCGCTCTATATTCCAATATTCACCACGCGGACATTGGGGAGAAATGACAATGAAAGGAAAATCTGGCTGTTGTTCTACAACCTTGGCGACACCGTGCTTTTTCACATGATTTAAGTAAGAGCCTCGCTCACCCGAACCGTGTAAACATAAGATTGTTGGTAAAAGTGGCTCTTGTGTTTCGTTGCGACTTCCGTCTGGGTGCAGTCCACTGGGCAAGAATAGCAGGTAGTTATAACTGTCGGTAGAAGTAATTTGTTGTTGTAGTGGCTGCATAAAATTAAAAAATTTTGTTAGTTTAACGTCTACGAATAGCTATTGTATAACTTGGTCGTTGTGTTGCTTCTCGTTGACTCTTAACTAACCGAAAATCATTATCTATATATAGATGCTCTAAAAAAGAAGTAGCTAGGTAAACTTTTTTAAATTTTTTGACAGTATTTCTGTCGATATCTTTTACTATAAGTTCTTGCTGTAAATCTATATTTGGTGCTGCTTCCTGAAATTTAGATTCGACTATTGTCGTAAACCACTCATCTGCATCATCAATTGTCAACGGGATTTCTCTATTTTTCAATGCTTGGAATATCCCAACATTTTTAATATCCCACTTTTCATCTATAACTGAATATTTTTGCAACAACATTAAGTCATAAGCTGGTAGTTTTGATGCAATTTTTTGCCAAAAACCAGACTGATGTCCTGGTGCATAACGGGCAATATTTGCATAGTAACCATCAGTATGAAAAATTTGATAAGACTGCTCGTGTATCCTACCAGGTAAAATATCTTGAAAAGGTATAGTAGACCATATTGGGACCCATACTCCCGTCACGATCGCTACTTGATCTGCAACCTTCCCAAAAGGATTACGTCGGCTCAATTCTGCAAAGTATGGTGCTAATTCATTTTTATAAAAATCTACTTTGGCTTTTAATGGCTCTAGATTGCGATCTTTAACAAGTTCTAAAATTTGATTTTTAATTTCTGGTGTAGTCCAATATGTCAATTCTTTGGTACTTGTGACATCTAGCATTATCGTTCATCCTGGGAAAAGTTCCAGATGTGTAATTATATAAACTAACTTGATCCAAGAAAACAGATACGGGGACGCAAAGAAAGAACTCTCCGTGTCCCCGCGTCTCTTTAATGAATGACTACCACCAAACTCGATTTCCATTTTCGTCAACTCGTGCTTGCCGGATTACATCGGAAATCTCTTCAGCATCTTTAACGTGGTGGAGCGCTTTCTTTTCGCCGTCGGGTTCATCCACAACGAAGTAAGTCGGGACTGTGATTTTGTCGCCTGTAATGTCTGGTACATCATCCACAGCTACCTGTTGAGCCTTTTCTTCAATAGATTCAGACTTATCAGAAATTCTATCTCCAGGATTCGCTGTTAAGTTTCTTTCCTTGACATTTGGTTCTTCGCGTAAATGTGTATCTTCACTTACTGGTTGATTAATTTGATTTTCTTGAGTTTTATCAGTCATGGCTTTTCAGGTATTAAAAAATCTAGCTTTGCTAATAACACTCTAAAAAATCAAAGATACAAAAAGTTCTTTCTCTGGAGAGACTTTGAAAAGAACACGTCTTAGGTTAGATATTTACTCGGATAAATTTACTTCTTTAGTTGAAATGGCGTGTATTTTCCCCCCAATGCTTCTACAATGCTACGGGTATTCGCCTCCATCATTTTGATGTAAGAATCTCCATTACTTCCTTTTGCACCAATTGAATCAGAGTAAAGTTGATTTGGTGCTAATTTCACTCCTGCTTCTTGAGCAACAGTTTTAATTAAAGCTGGGTTAATTGTAGTTTCAGAAAAAATTGCGGGAACGCCGATCTTTTTAATAGACTCAACTAATCTCTGGACTGTTTGAGCGCTTGGTTGTTCTTCGGTACTAATGCCAATTAAAGTACCTGCGATCGCAATCCCATAAGCACGTCCATAATATTGGAAGGCATCATGGGTTGTCACCAGTTTGCGCTTATCTGCGGGGATAGTTTGAATTTGTTGATTAATCCAGCTATGCAACTGTTTTAATTCATTAGTAAGTTGCGATGCCTTTTGAGTAAATTTGTCTTTATCTTCAGGTGATAACTCAATCAACGCATCTCGTATTGCATTCGTCATTGCGATCGCATTTTCTGCACTACCCCAAACGTGGGGATCTGGCACTATTTCGCCTTTGCCTTTATCAAGCTGCAAGGATTTGACAGCTTCCCCCACTGGGATCTTCCGCGCCTTACCACCAGAAGCATTCATTAATTTAATCAGTCCCGGTTCCAGATTGTAGCCGTTATACAAAATCAAGTTAGCTTCTTCCAAAACCCTGCTGTCTGCTGGTACTGGTTCGTAAACATGAGGATCAGTACCCGGTTTGAGGATTCCACTTAGTTGAATTTCGTCTCCTGCAACCTCTTGTGCCAAATTAGCAATAACAGTGCTAGTTGCAACCACTCGCGGCTTATCTCCCTTGGCAGTGTTGAGGTTAGATTCTTTCTGTGTACAACTTAATAAAGCCAAAGGCAAAAGCATTCCCAAACAAAGCCGGAAAAGAATTTTTCCCTTCATCCTGCCGATTATTCCCTTGCCGTAAGGATTACTGTCGTCTATCTCTGGTATTAGTTTCATTTATCTTGGATATTACATCTAATTATAGATTTTTTCATATTTCTCTCATTTTTATAGTAAGCTCAAGAAATAAATATTGAAACCCGAATATGAAAAATGTCTCTTTTCCTGCAAAAACTATCAAATTCGATATGAGTTCCACAGCAGCAATTAGTATTGCCCATTTAGGCGTATACTACCGGACACAAGAAGCCTTAAAAGACGTTAGCTGTATCGTCAAACCAGGAAAACTGACCGGTATTTTTGGCCCCAACGGTGCTGGCAAAAGTACGTTGATGAAAGCAATGTTAGGCTTGGTTCCTGTCAGTAGTGGTACGGTGCTATGCCAAGGCAAACCCTTGATGCAACAATTAGAGAAAGTTGCCTACGTACCACAACGTAGCCAAATTGATTGGACTTATCCCGCAACAGTCTGGGATGTAGTCATGATGGGACGGGTAAAGAAAACAGGCTGGTTGCGTAGCTTCTCAGCAGTTAGTCGCCAAGTAGCAAAAAACGCCATAGAAAGAGTTGGAATGAGCGAATATTGCGATCGCCCCATTGGACAATTATCAGGAGGACAACAACAACGGGTATTTTTAGCCCGTGCTTTAACACAGCAAGCAGAAATTTTCTGCTTTGATGAACCTCTAGTAGGCATCGATCAAAAAACCCAGTCGGTGATTTTTGAAGTCTTCCATGAACTTGCTGCCGAAAACAAAATCGTGCTAGTAGTCAACCACGACTTAGGGGAATCAATCACTCACTTTGATGATTTAATATTACTAAACCGTGAAGTAATCGCCACAGGTTCACGGCAACAAGTACTTACCGAAGAAAATCTGCATCGTGCTTATAGCGGTAAAGTAATGTACTTTTCTGATGCTGCCTAAAATGTCATTGGGTATAGGGGATTAGTTAATGACAAATGACCAATGACAAATGACAAAATATGTTACAAGCATTAATTGAGCCATTGCAATACGGCTTTATGCAGCGATCGCTCGTGATTGCTATTTTAGTTGGGATGTTGTGTGCAGTTGTAGGCAGCTACCTAATGGTACAGCGCCTAGCCTTGTTGGGTGATGCCATCAGTCACTCAGTTTTACCCGGACTAGCGATCGCTTTTATGGTGGGAGCAAATATATATGTTGGCGCATTCATTGCGGGTGTTCTGAGTACAATGGCGATCGCCTGGATTAGAGTGCGATCGCCAATCAAAGAAGATGCGGCAATGGGTATAGTTTTTTCAGCATTCTTTGCCCTTGGTATCACCCTAATTACTGTTATTCAAAAAAATAATAAAATCGACTTAAATCACTTCCTTTTTGGCAATATTCTTGGCGTTACCATTGATGAAGTGCGAGACACTGCGATCATTGCCACTATTGTTTTAATAGTTGTTGTTTTATTATATAAAGAGCTTTTATTTTACACATTTGATCCTTTAGGCGCTCAAGCTGCGGGTTTGCCGGTTAATCGGCTAAACTTTGGATTGATGGTACTAATAGCTTTGACAATTGTCGCCAGCATGAAAGCTGTGGGTGTGATTTTAGTATTATCGCTTTTAATTACACCAGGAGCCACCGCTTATTTATTAGTTAAGCGTCTCAACCAAGTCATGATTTTGGGTGCGGTAATTGGCGTAATTTCCAGTATTAGTGGGATGTATCTCAGCTACTTTTATAACTTGCCCTCTGGTCCTGCGATCGTTTTAGTCGTATCGGGGTTATTTTTGCTGGCATTACTATTTAGTCCTAAATACGGTATTTTTACGAGTAAAACAACTTAAAGGCAAGGAATAATTTTCTGCGATCGCGCCGTACTATATTAGTAGACCTTTCTTGGTATATCGGGTCATGAAAGATAATTATTCTACTAACGGCAAAATTCCAGCTAGGATAAAAACGCGCCGGGATTTTTTAACTTATACGCTAGGTGGTACAGTTGCATCAGTAGCGATCGCATATCTATTTCCCAAAGTCAGCCAAAGTCGTGAGATCAGCCTAGAAACCCTTTGTTCCCTTTATCCAAAGAATTCGCGCTGTGAAAATTATCTTCCCGGATCAGTGGCACTAGACAAAGACGGCAAGCAAATTGAGACTAATGCACTATTGACAACTGCAAAGTCTGGAATTCCAGTTCTCGTCAAAGGCTTGCCAGACAATAGCGTTGATTATCTCATCATTCAAGACGGGCCAAAGATTGCTGAGTACGCTATCAATCCAACTTGTACCCATTTAGGATGTACAGTTGAGTGGGATCTTGAGAAGAATCATTTTATTTGTCCTTGTCATGGATCTCAATATGATTCTCAGGGTCGAGTCGTTCATGGCCCAGCAAAGCGTTCTTTACCACTAATCACTGTAGTAGTCAAGCAAAACCAAGTTCGTTTAGTTGATCATAAACCTGCCGTAGATCCTCGTTAAGCTACCAATATCAAATTAGATTAGACAATGCCACCATACTTTTTGAGCAAGTTAGAAATTCTAAAAGACTAACAAAAATTACTGCATAATTTAAATTTGTCGGGTAAGCTGACAAAAGCAGTTTTAATCCTCAAAACAATGACCGCAAGTAGTCCCACGATTTTAGCCCTGGACTTTGATGGAGTGATTTGCGACGGACTAATTGAATATTTTGAGGTAGCATGGCGTACCTACTGTGAAATTTGGTCGCCAGCTAATGACACACCAGCAGATGATTTAGCTTTGAGATTCTATCGTTTACGGCCTGTAATTGAGACGGGTTGGGAAATGCCCGTTTTAATCAAAGCGCTAGTAGATGGAATTCCTGATGAGAAAATTCTTCATGAATGGTTAAGCATCGCCCCACAACTTTTGTTAAATGACAAGCTACAAGCAAGAGAAATTGCTACGAAACTAGATAACCAACGGGATGAATGGATTACCACAGATTTAGATGGTTGGCTAAGTCTGCATAGATTTTATCCGGGTGTAATAGAAAAAATCAAATTAACTCTTGATAGTGGAGTTAAGCTATACATTGTAACCACTAAAGAGGGACGTTTTGTACAGCAGTTGCTCCAACAAGAAGGAGTTAATTTACCAGCAGCAGCAATTTTTGGGAAAGAAGTCAAGCGCCCCAAATATGAAATTTTGCGAGAATTAAAACAACAAGCAGAAAACAAGCCAGTTAGTCTCTGGTTTGTAGAAGATAGACTCAAGACGTTGCAGTTAGTTAAACAGCAAACAGACCTTGGAGACGTGAAACTGTTCCTTGCCGACTGGGGCTATAATACTCAAGCAGAAAGAGAAGCGGCTCAAAATGATCCGCAAATTCATTTGTTATCACTGTCTCAGTTTGCCAGAGATTTCCGTGCTTGGCTTTAACTAATTCGTAATGGGCTTTGCCTGCTACTTTAAAGTAATTCGTAATTTGTAAATGGTCTAAATCCCCAACTTACTTTTATTACGAATTACGTTAGCAATCATTAAAGTCTAATTATCAATTACGAATTATTTTAATTTTCTAGCAAAATGGCAACGAAGCGAGATATTTAAAAGATGTAACGCAATGTGCAACTTATTTTTAGAACCTCTCTCCCACAGGGCTACGGTGTACACACAAGTCTTTTAAAGTTGTCCCACAAGCTTTTGATCCCCCCAACCCCCCTTAAAAAGTCGGGCAAAAAGCTATCAAAGTCCCCCTTCTTAAGGGGGATTTAGGGGGATCTACGACGATTTTGGTTTTCTAGAAAGATGTGTGTACACCGTAGCCTTTTTAAGGGGGGCAAAAACCTCTCTCAAAGTCCTCCAATTTATCGGAGGATTCAGGGTTTTGACTATTGTTTGCGTAAGTCCTATAAAACTCCTAATTTATCACTTACCTTTATGCTTGATTTAACAAAACTGGCGCGACAAATGCAGGGCTTAAGTCAGCATCTTACCTTAGAAGCTGCTGCCAGTCGCCAGCGTTTAGAATTGGCACAACAACATCTAAAAAATGCTTATGAATCTCAACAAGATTTAATTGATCGCCAGGAAAAATGGCGCGATCGCATTCTATTTGCTAATGCTACCCCAATTGAGCCGCTAGAAACCTGCATCGATATCTCAGTTCCGCCAAAAATTCATACTGTAATTGCCACCGATGGTTCCCAAATTGCCCCCAACCATCACGAAATTGCTTACTGTTATCTACTCAATATTGGCAGAGTCGTTTTACACTACGGACAAAACCGCCATCCGCTACTCGATAGTTTGCCAGAAGTATTTTACCGCCCAGAAGATTTATATATGTCTCGGCAGTGGGGAATTAGAACCGAGGAATGGATGAGTTTCCGCCGCACTGCATCAGAAACAACGGTTTTAGCAGAACTTGCATGTGCGGCTAAAGGGGAAGCACCAGCATTAGCGATGGTAGATGGTTCGTTAATTTACTGGTTTTTAGAACAGTTACCGATGGATGCACGCGATCGCATTTTACCCCCCATCCTGGAAGCTTGGCAGCAAATGCGTGATGCTCAAATTCCCCTGATGGGTTATCTTAGCGCCTCTCGCAGCATCGAAACAATGAACTTTTTACGATTGTTGGCTTGTCCTCATCCAGTACCAGACTGTAAAAGTCATTGCCCAAATCAGTTAGAAAAAGTACCTTGTAAAATTTTTGAACAGTTGCGAGATACTTCTGTTTGGGCAACCAGACTCAAACCAGGACAACGCAGCACCCTTTGGCGGAGTAATTCTCCGATTCTCGAACTCTACGGCGATCAAACCATTTATTTTTGCTATGTCCACGTTGGCACCGAAATCGCCAGAATCGAAGTTCCGGCATGGGTAGCGGAGAATGCAACCATGTTAGATCAAGCATTGGGGCTAATGCTGGCACAAGTACAAAAAGGATATGGCTACCCAGTTGCGATCGCCGAAGCGCATAATCAAGCAGTGGTAAAAGGTGGCGATAGAGCGCGTTTCTTTGCCCTCCTAGAACAACAAATGATTAAAGCTGGTTTAAAAAATGTCGGAACTTCCTACAAAGAAGCCAGAAAGCGTGGGAGTATTGCTTAATAATTCATCCCGTAGAGTCTCGTCTTTGTGAGAGTAAGAAAAGAAAAGCTGTAACGATACCTCTGGAATTTTTGGTTAGGACTTACGCAAGAACTCTCTGAAACTCTTATTTCTCCGTGTCCTCTGCGCCCTCTGTGGTTCGTTTTTTCATGATTTTGCGTAAGTCCTGTTGGTTTAATACCATTTCTTTGTGAGGCTGCGCCAAACCTTTTTAAGTTCTTTCTTTGTGTCCTTCTCTAACGAGACGCTGCGCGTAGCTTGCTTTTCCGTAGGAGTATGCGTCCTTTGCGGTAGACTGCGGCAAGCCTCTGACGCTCCTTTGTCGCTACCGCTTCGCTAATGCGTCCACGTTTTTCTTTCTTTTAGTTATGGTTTAGCGCATCTTCATACAGAATTGGTATAAGGAGTAGGTAAGCAAATTATAGTTTTTTCTTACTGATTCAAATTCTAACAGGGCTGCTTGCTGCTGAGTAGTAACCTGGCTGTTACCCTTTCCGATTAGAATTTTCCGCAGATTTGGTCAATGTATGCCCCACGTCTTAGGTCTATCTTTGTAGTATGTAAAGAAGCACTTCAACCTAAGATTATGCCTTCATCTAAAAAATCTATCACCTACCCATCCAGTCAGAAAAGCAATCAAGTCGATAACTACCACGGTACTTTAGTCGCAGATTCTTATCGTTGGTTAGAAGATCCTGACTCTGAAGAAACAAGGGCTTGGATTGAGGCACAAAATCAAATTACCTTTGGCTATTTGAGTGAAATTCCTGCCAGGGAAAATATTAAACAGCGCCTCACTAAACTTTGGGATTATGAAAAATATGGTATCCCTTTTAAAGAAGGCGAATCTCTAGGAGACGGTTCCACCGATCGCTACTTTTATTTTAAAAATGATGGACTGCAAAACCAAAGTGTCCTCTACACTCTCAAAACCCTCGAAGATCAACCCAAAGTTTTACTCGATCCCAATCAACTCTCAGAAGATGGTACTGTTGCTCTTTCAGGATTTTCTATTAGCGAGAATGGTAAACTTTTAGCTTATGGTCTATCAACCTCTGGTTCTGATTGGCAAGAGTGGAAAGTACGCGATGTTGAAACTGGTGAAGACCTACAAGACCATCTGAAATGGATTAAATTTTCTGGTGCATCGTGGACACATAATAATCAAGGTTTCTTCTACAGTCGCTACGACGAGCCGAATGAAAAAACTCAATTAGAAGATGTTAACTATTATCAAAAGCTCTACTATCATCAACTAGGCAACCCTCAATCAGAAGATGTACTAATTTATCATCGTCCTGACCAAAAAGAATGGGGTTTTGGTGGTGGTGTTACTGAAGATGGACATTATCTAATAATTTCTATTTGGCTGGGTACTGACTCCAAAAATTTGGTTTTCTTCAAAGATTTAACTAACCCTAATGCTGAAGTCGTAGAATTAATTAACCAATTCGAGGCAGATTACAGCTTTATCGACAATGATGATCGCGTCTTTTATTTCCGCACAGATTTAAATGCACCACGGGGAAGAGTTATTGCAATTGACACTCAAAGCCCTGCGCCGGAAAACTGGCGCGAAATCATTCCTCAATCAGCAGAAACCTTAGAAAGTGTAGGCATACTCAATAACCAATTTGTTGCTGATTACCTCAAAGATGCTCATAGCCAAATTAAAATCTTTGACCTCAAAGGCGGGTTTATTCGTGAGGTAGAATTACCTGGGCTTGGTTCAGCCGGAGGTTTTGGAGGAAAACGTCATGATACCGAAACTTTTTATAGTTACACCAGTTTTACCACACCAGGAACCATCTATCGCTACGATATGATAACTGGTAAAAGCACTGTTTTTCGTCAGCCAGAGGTAGATTTTAATCCTAACGATTATGAGACAAAACAGGTTTTTTATCATAGTAAAGATGGTACTAGAGTACCCATGTTTATTACGCACAAAAAGGGTATTAAATTAGATGGAAATAACCCCACTTATCTCTATGCCTATGGTGGTTTTAATGCCTCAATGACACCTAGCTTTTCTGTGAGTCTGTTGGTGTGGATGGAGATGGGTGGTATCTATGCTATGCCCAATATACGCGGCGGTGGAGAATACGGTGAAGAATGGCATCAAGCAGGAATGAAGGATAAAAAGCAGAATGTCTTTGATGACTTTATTGGTGCAGCTGAGTGGTTGATTGCTAATAAATATACTAAGACACAGAAGCTAGCGATCGCAGGTGGTAGTAATGGTGGCTTATTGGTAGGTGCTTGCATGACACAGCGCCCCGGTTTGTTTGGTGCAGCAATACCCGCCGTCGGCGTGATGGATATGTTGCGGTTCCACAAATTTACCATCGGTTGGGCTTGGACTTCCGAATATGGTTCAGCAGATAATTCCGAAGAGTTTCCAGCGCTGTATGCTTATTCGCCACTCCACAACATCAAACCAGATACAGCTTACCCAGCAACCTTAATTACCACAGCCGATCATGACGATCGCGTTGTTCCTGCTCATAGTTTCAAATTTGCCGCCGCTTTGCAAGAAGCTCACGCAGGTGATGCGCCAGTCTTAATTAGAATTGAGACTAAGGCAGGACATGGTGCAGGTAAACCCACTGCTAAAATTATCGAGGAAGCCGCAGATAAATGGGCTTTTTTGGTGCGGACTTTGAATGTTGAAGTTTAAGGGTTAATTTATTTGTATAGTGCGTTACACTGCGTTGACGCACTACATTATTTCCATAAGCTCAATTATTTCAGTGCATCTAAATTCAGAGCAATTGAGGGAGCATATTCCCAAGGGTCTTGTGCAACCCAAACTATTAGGGATGGAAACGAGCAATACAGACAAATTAAATTGCAGCAGTATTATCGCAATAAAACAAAATCCCTATTAGGGAGCGAAGCTTTCTTCTAAGAAAAAGCTACAGCGTTCGCCTTAGTTCTATCTCACTTCTTTGCCTGTATAACTTGTAAACTACCACCTGCATATAAAATTGGCTTACTAACATCAAACCCAGTCTCAGTTAACAATCCAGCCAAATCAGTTTTTAACAATTGCCAAGCTGTTTCTGTCTCAAACAACAACAAAAACAGTGATATCCCAGGCCACAATATCGGATTTGTTGGAGCGTGAAAATCCACCAGCGTAAATACCCCTCCTGGCTTCAGCACCCGATAAACTTCATTAATAATTTTTCGTAATTGCTGAGGCTGCATTTCATGTAAGGCAACGCTGATATGCACCATATCAAACTGATTATCTGCAAATGGCATCTCCTCGGCAAAAGCTTCGACATAAGACGCTTCCGGGACATTTAGCCGCGCCCGTTGCAAAGACTTAGGTGAAGCATCTAATCCTGTTACATTTTGTGAAAGTTTTACTAAAAATTGTGTTGTTTGACCACTACCGCAACATAAATCTAAGACCTGAGTATCTGAGTGAATTGTTAAGGCTTGCAAAGCAAGTTGCCGAAAACGGGCTTCACCACCTACACTTAAGGCTGCTAAACGAGAGATACTATCATAAAGCCACTGATAGCGGTAACTCCAATCCCTTAAAATTGTTGCCATTGCATATTTCCTTGCTATTAAGCTTTATTATTTAATAAAGATATATTGTTAACATTAGTAAAAAATCTGAAAAGATTGGGGGAAAGTAACAGCTATGGGTCGTGTAGGCGTATTATTACTCAATCTCGGTGGCCCTGATAAGCTAGAAGATGTCGGGCCGTTTTTGTATAACCTATTTTCCGATCCAGAAATTATTCGCCTACCGTTTCGCTGGTTGCAAAAACCCCTAGCCTGGTTTATTGCCTCGCGGCGAACCAGAACATCTCAAGAAAATTATAAGCAAATCGGTGGTGGTTCACCATTGCGGCGGATCACAGAAGCGCAAGGGGAAGCTTTAAAAGAACAGTTGGGTTATTTAGGGCAAGAAGCCAATATCTACGTCGGAATGCGTTATTGGCATCCCTATACAGAAGAAGCGATCGCACAGATTACCCAAGACAATATAGAACACCTGGTGATATTACCACTATATCCCCAGTTTTCTATCAGTACTAGTGGTTCCAGCTTTCGACTTTTAGATAAACTTTGGCAAGAAGACCCAAAACTTCAGCCCATTGAATACACCGTTATTCCTTCTTGGTACAAACAACCAGGCTATCTCCAAGCAATGGCGGAACTGATAGCCCAAGAACTTGAGCAGTTTCCTAATCCAGACGAGGTTCATATATTCTTCAGCGCTCACGGCGTTCCGAAAAGCTACGTTGAAGAGGCTGGCGACCCTTACCAACAAGAAATTGAGGAATGTACTGCCCTGATTATGCAGACTCTCAATCGTCCCAATGCCCATACTTTAGCTTACCAAAGTCGTGTCGGCCCAGTAGAATGGCTCCAACCCTATACTGAAGATGCGCTCAAAGAACTAGGCGCACAAGGCGTAAAAGATTTGGTTGTCGTGCCTATCAGTTTTGTCTCAGAGCATATTGAGACACTGCAAGAAATTGATATTGAGTATCGGGAAGTCGCAGAAGAATCAGGAATTCACAACTTCCGCCGCGTTCCTGCTCCTAATACTCATCCAGTATTTATTAATGCACTTGCAGACTTAGTAATTGATGCGCTGAAAAACCCCAGTTTTAAGCTTTCGCAAGCTGCCCAAATGAAAAAAATGGTGAAAATGTACCCCCAAGAGCGTTGGGAATGGGGTCTAACAACTAGTGCTGAAGTCTGGAATGGTCGAATTGCCATGTTGGGCTTTATTGCCTTAATCATCGAGCTAATTACCGGTCACGGCTTCTTGCACATGATTGGGCTTTTGCAGTAAGGGGAATGGGGAATGGGGAATTGGGCATTGGGCATTGGGCATTGGGCATTGGGCAGAGGCGAAAAGCTTAGTGCAAATCTCCCCTTAGTTCTCCTACTTCCCATATTTCCTCATCTCAATTGTTAGCCATGCCCTATGCCCTATGCCCCATGCCCTCTTCTGCCCTTGTGATACCAGTCATACCACTGCTTGGCGCTACGAACTGCAAACCAGAGCAGTATTAAAGCAATTAATCCTCCTTGCCAAGGAGCATCAAAGGCAAAAAGTACTAGAGCAATGCACAAGGTATCTTGAAGAAAGACTACCCACAAGGGTAAGCCACGTAACCGATAGAACCAACCAACTTGAACTAGCTGGAGTACTAAAGCTAAGGAACCTCCAATACAGGCAATCAGCCAGTTTGGTGTTGCTGTGGCATTAGCGACTGCTAACCCCATAATTGCCCCTACGATAGGAGACATGAATAACTGAATTAGTTGTAGTAATCTTTGCCCCCATAGCTTTTTTGAGGCTAATAATTCAACTAAAGACCAAAAGGTGAGGCAGCCTAACAATAGTGGTGGGGAAATGTGAGATAAAATTGGAACTTGTGACCATAAGTTACTACCCTGCAATAGTCCAATAATTAGCAAAGGTATGCCTATTCTCATTCCTGCTGCGGCAGAGGCAGAAAGTGTGGCTAGGATTTCAATCATTAAGGCACTCGTAGGACTAACAAATACTTACTTATTTGTTATGTATACTACCCAGTTATAGGAATAATTCCAGCATCAAACATCCAGCCTTCAGCAATGCAAGACTAAATATTTTTGATATTTTTATATTCTTTTTTAACGTGGGTTCAATGGTTTATACAGCGTATTTCAGGTAAATTAAGACCTGAAAACGAGGGTTTCGGCTATTGTTTATTTTTTGAGTCTAAAAGTTTGTAGTAAGCGCTTAAGCGCTCACTACAAGTCAATTAATCCTAAATTCCCAGTCGTTGGTAAACTTCTTCTAAATGCTGGAGATGCTGTTGAGGATCGAAACAGACTTCTAGTTCTGCTGGGGACAACTTTTGAGTAACGCGAGGGTCTTTGCTAATTAAGTCCTGGAAATTGCCTCCTGGCTTGTTCCAAGCGACGTGAGCGCTTTCTTGAACGATCGCATAAGCTTCTTCACGGCTACTTCCCTTGTCTATCAAGGCAAGTAGCACTTTTTGGCTGAACACAACGCCGCCGTAGCAGTTGAGATTTCGTTCCATATTTTCAGGATAAACCAACAGGTTTTTCACCAAGTCGGTTATTTCTGACAGCATAAAATGTGTCAAAGTGCAAGCATCTGGCAAAATCACCCGTTCTACAGAACTGTGGGAAATATCCCTCTCATGCCAGAGAGCTATGTTTTCCAAGGCTGCACCAGCATGACTTCTCACCAGTCGGGCCATTCCCGTTAGCCGTTCCGAACGGATGGGATTACGTTTGTGTGGCATGGCTGAGGAGCCTTTTTGACCTTTGGCAAAGAATTCTTCAACTTCCAAAACGTCTGTTTTTTGCAGATTGCGAATTTCTACAGCAAAACGTTCGATGGATGCCGCTACCAAAGCTAACTGTTGCACGTAGTCGGCGTGGCGATCGCGGGAAATAACTTGTGTTGAGGCCGTATCGGGTTTGAGTCCGAGTTTCTGGCAAGCGATCGCTTCTACACGCGGTTCAACATTGGCATAAGTTCCCACTGCACCAGAAATCTTACCCACAGCAATGGTTTGGCGGAGAATTCTCAAGCGTTCTTGGTGTCGCAACACCTCTGCTAACCAGCCAGCTAGCTTGAAACCAAAAGTAATCGGTTCAGCGTGAATACCATGCGATCGGCCAGCCATCACTGTATGACGGTGTTCCCGTGCTTTTTCACGAATTACCTGAATCAAATCTTCCAAACGTTGCAATAATAGATCCAGGCTGGCAACCAATTGCAGTGCTAAAGCTGTATCCAAAACATCCGAACTGGTTAAACCCAGGTGAATGTAGCGTCCGGCTTCCCCAACATATTCATTGACATTTGTCAAAAAAGCGATGACATCGTGGCGGACTACAGCCTCAATTTCTAACACCCGCTTGGGGTCAAAATCTGCCTTGGCCTTAATTTCCTCAACCGCCTGAGATGGAATGTAACCTAGTTCAGCTTGAGCCTCACAAACAGCAATCTCGACTTGCAGCCAAGTTTTTAGTTTGTAGGTTTCACTCCACAGATTAGCCATTTCGGGCAAAGTATAACGCTCAATCACAGTTCGGCACAGAATACAACCGTCATATTTTACAGTCTAATTAATGTAGATCAATTTTTAATGGTGTTTTTGGCTCAGGGACGGAATTAGTTTTTGAGTCAAAGGTGATAATGCTAATCCTACCGTCAGCCTCCATATATGCAAACTTTACATCGGCTAAAAATTCCACACCTTGCTGACGTAACTTGCTCATCAACTCATCGTCTGTAATTAACTCTCGTTGCAAATGACGCTGAATCATCCGACCATTTTTTACCAGTAGTAGCGGTGGCTGATTCATAAAACGTTGGAACTGAGGTATTTTGTAGCCTAACCAGTTCAATAAATAACTCCAAAAAATCACAGTTCCTACCAGGATAGCGCCTTCAGTAATCGATGTATAATTACTTGCCATCGCATTTTGGGCAGCTTCAGCAAATAGTACAACTACAAGTAAATCAGTAATTCCTAGTGTTCCTAGCTGTCGGCTAGGAAGGAAACGTAATACCGTGAACAGTGCTAAGTAGACTAGTGAGCCACGGATAATCAACTCAACTACGCTGATGCTAGGAACAAAGATTGCTTGCCAATCGATAAAAAACCATTTTTCCATTAGCACTGATTTTCTTCCTTTTTCATATAGACTTCTGGAAAAAATCCAGTATTACTTTATTTATGTGGGATCTGATTTCATAAAACTGATTTTTATTAGAGGTTAAATTCTTCAATATTTATCAGAGTTACAAATATATAAGCCCTGCATAGTGGGGTTAAAATCGCGGATTTTTCCTCCTTTGTTTTAATCGTTTGGGCTTCTTAAAAGAATGGAATAAGCGATTAATCAAGTTAGAAGATGACTTTTTATTAGTGGACGATTGCCTCGTTTGAGCCTTGCCATTATATTCAGTGTTATCAGATAAAGGAATGGCATGTTTTGTTGGGGTTATGCCGCTTCCATACCTTCTAGCATAAACTTGGGTAAATTCAGCACCGAAGAAAAGAATCTGTGCGGCATAGTTAACCCAAGCTAAAATCACTACCAATGAACCAGCAGCACCATAAGCTGAACCAAAACTGCCATTACCTAAATACTGTCCTAATAAAAATCTCCCAATCGAGAACAAAAAGGAGGTGAGCATAGCTCCAATTAAAACATCACTCCAACCAATTTTGACATCTGGTAGGACTTTAAAAATGAGTCCAAACAGAAACGTAGTGATGGCAAAAGATAGAAGGAAATTGAGAATCTGCCAAAGGAAATCTACACCGGGTAGCAAGTTGCTAAAATATGTTACTAATGCTGCTAAAGCCGTACTAATTACCAGAGAAACTAACAGTAAAAAGCCAATACCTATGACCATTGCAAAGGACAAAAAGCGTAGGCGAATCATGTTATTTACACCGCGTCCAGGTTTCGGTTTGACTTCCCAAATAGTGTTGAGTGAATCTTGCAACTCAGTAAATAAACCAGTAGCACCCAATAGCAGAACTACAACACTAATAATCGAAGCGATCGCTCCTGTCTGTGGTTTGTTCGCATTCTGAATAGCTGTTTGGATAAATTCTGCCCCATCTGGGCCGACTAAACCTTGAATTTGTCCGACAATTTGACCTCTTGCTGCTTCTTCTCCAAATACTGCCCCTGCGATCGCAATTACAATAATTAATAACGGTGCAATAGAAAAAATCGTGTAATAAGCTAAAGCCGCCGCTAACCGTGAGGCTTTATCCTCACTCCATTCTTTGAATGTCTCTTGGAATAACTTCAAAATCGCCTGCAAATTCATCCAACCAGTCTCCTTCTAAGAGGATATCGCTTACTTCCTGATATATTTGATACTTATTCTCTGGGTAGTGACATCCTCCCAAGGGAGTTTGTAAAGCGTTCTTGAGGAGGAATTTAGTAGAGTCGATAATTTGCTGACGGCAATATCTATAATTTGCTTTATGGTAGGAAATAGGTACTGCGATCGCCTCAGCATATAAAATGCAGTAGCATAACAAAGCAACTGTTATCTAAAAGCAATGACACAGACGGCAGCAATTACAGAAGCGATTACCACTCTTCAGGATGCAGAAAATCGATTCGGTTTTGTCCGTGTTGAAGACGAGCAATTTTTCCCAGAGTGGTATGAGGGATTGTCTGAAATTACAGAAGCTGAAAAAGCCTCTGTGGATGTCGTGCGGCGTAGGTATCTTTATCACCGTACCGGAGGTGATTTACTAGAAGGGACAGTCATATTGTTATTGGTGTCACCAATACTTGCACTCTCTGGATTTTACGATCCTCCTTTCAGAATTAAGGCTGAATCATCTGTGGAATTAGTGCTGGATGATGGCGAGGAAATACTGCGCGGACGAATTGACGTTTTAGTGTTACAAGATCAGTTGTGGTTGATGGTGTTAGAGTCGAAAAAAACCACGCTGTCAGTTTGGGCGGCTGTACCGCAAGCCTTAGCTTATATGATGGCTAACCCCAACCCCAGTAAACCTGTATTTGGGATGGTGACGAATGGAGACGATATTTTATTTGTCAAAGTGACGCAAACAACTACACCACAGTACGATTTGTCAAGAGTCTTCGCTCCGTTTACATCCGCGAGAGAACTATACGCCGTTTTGCAAATTCTCAAGCGTATTGGTCAGTTAATTTCTCCTGCGTCTTAAGTGGCTGTTCTAGCTGCTGGTAGCACGAACTATCTGCGTTAACCTTTAACAGAGTTAAGCTATCATCACAAGATTTTACTGCATTCTGTCGATTGTGCGATATTGAATTGCTTCCGCCACATGATTAGTTTTTAGCTCATCGTCTCCTGCTAAATCTGCAATAGTTCGTGCTACTTTGAGAATGCGATCGCTAGCTCTTGCCGATAAACCTAATTTTCTAATGGCTACTTCTAATAAATTACGACTAGCATCATCTAGCTTGCACCATTTCTGGAGATGACGACTTTGCATCTGAGCATTGCAACGCAGATTTGCTTCTTCTTGGAAGCGGGTAATGGCGCGATAGCTTGCTTGTTGCACTCGTTGTAGCACTGATTTTGATGTTTCTCCCGTAGGTTGTTGGGTAATTTCTTCTGGTTTCAAGCGATTTACCGCAACTTGTAAATCAATCCGATCCATCAACGGGCCAGAAAGTTTTGCCCAATATTGCTCGCGTTGGCGGGGAGAACAAGTACATTGTTGGATGGTATCGCCATAGTAACCGCATGGACAGGGATTGGTACTCGCCACCAAAGTAAACTGTGCGGGAAACGTTACCGATAGTCTGGTACGAGAAATTGTAACGTAGCCATCTTCTAAAGGCTGACGGAGAAATTCCAGCACATCACGTTTAAACTCAGTTAATTCGTCTAGGAACAGGACACCCCTGTGAGATAATGAGATTTCGCCAGGACGAGGAAAACTACCGCCACCAACCAGAGAAGGCCCGGATGCTGAGTGGTGGGGACTGCGAAAAGGGCGATCGCGTACCAACGAACCGCGATTTTTCAATAAACCAGCCACCGAATGGATGCGAGTCACTTCTAAAGATTCGGCAAAACTCAGAGGCGGTAAAATTCCTGGTAAGCGCCTTGCCAACATGGTTTTCCCACTACCAGGCGGCCCGACAAAGATTAAATTATGCCCACCAGCAGCAGCAATTTCCAAAGCTCGACGCGCATGAGCTTGTCCTTTCACATCATGCAAATCTGCGCTAGGGTAAGATACTGTTGCTGTGTCTACTATACTATCCATCTGCACTGGTTTGTAACGCCCTGGATGATTTAAAAGATTCACCACATCAGACAGATGTTTGCAGCCGTAAACAGCCAAGCCTTGAACCACTGCGGCTTCTTGGGCATTATCAGCAGGGATAACTAAACCTGCAATTCCCATTTTTTGGGCTGCTGCTGCGATCGGTAAAACACCAGCCACCGGACGCAAGCTGCCATCTAGAGACACTTCACCTAAGAATAGATAATCCCCCAACAAATCAGCGCTAACTTGCTCAGAAGCCGCCAAAATTCCCACGCTAATAGGCAAATCGAAACAGGGGCCTTCTTTGCGTAAATCTGCCGGAGTTAAATTGATCACAATTTTCCGCATAGGAAAGGCGAAACCTGCATTTTTCAGCGTTGCTTTGACTCTTTCTCTCGATTCTTGAATCGCTGAATCTGGCAGTCCCAAGACAACAATTCCCGGTAATCCCCCTGAGACATCGACTTCTACGCCTACTTTGACGGCATCGATGCCCACAATTGATGCACTCCAGACTCTGGCAAGCATTTCTTATATAACAGTAAACCTTTCAAATCTCTAGCAGATGCGTGGGTCGATTGGCATTAGTGAAACTACATAGACTATTTTACCGTTCCAATATAGTTATACCATTTCTTTTTCGACTGCACTATTTTAGCTGTCCCACGCCACTACAGTAATTTTATTTTTACACTTTATAAATAACTTTTAACACCTTAGTTACTAAGTGTAAAAACCATAACTAGTTATCCTAAGTTGATATCATGAATTAATAATTATGAATTATATAGAAGCAATTGCTTTTTTATCCAGAGCGCTATGTATGTATAAATCATTGCTAGCAGAATTAAAACTGCAATTATAATCTCTTACTATTTGTATAAAAATATAATCAATTGATGTGATAAAAGCATATTCTCCATATTCTACCTTGTGTTTTTTTACCATACATTTTATTTTAAATTTTCCAATAAATCTGTTTTTCATATCTATTGACATGGGATACCTTAGTGATTACTATGTCAATCAATCCGGATTTCGTTAACTTCTTGAGAAAATCTCTGTAAATAAATCCAACACTATCCTTACAGCACTACATGAAACTACGCTGGTTATTACTCAGCCTTACAAGTATTTTTTTATTTTCGTCTCCAGTAAAAGCGAATCCTAACACCAATCAACTTGGCAACGTAAATGACTGGAGTGCAAATCAATCTGATTTACAATTACCAAAACTTAAATTTATTCCTCCGGTTCCTCTAGGCGATCCTGCCAACCCAATAAATAGTTCTAAATTTACTGGTGTAGTTCCTCTAGGACGCGAGATATCAGAACTAAAAACTCCTATTAAAGCATTAATGGCTCGCTATAGATTCCTCACTCCCGGAATCTTTTTTATGGACTTAAAAACAGGTGATTATTTTAGTTTTAATGGTGATAAAGCATTTTCTGCTGCTAGCACAATTAAGTATCCGATTTTGATTGCATTGTTTCAAGAAGTAGATGCAGGGAGAATCAAACTTGGTGAAACTTTGGTAATGCGACGCAAACATGTCACTGGCGGTTCTGGAGATTTGCAGTATCAACGAGTGGGAACTAAGCTGAGTCTCTTGCAAACTGCAACCAAGATGATGACTATTAGCGATAACACTGCTACAAATATGGTTATCGATCGTTTAGGTGGTGTATCTAAATTAAATCAAAAGTTTCGCCGTTGGGGATTGCAAAGCACTGTGATTCACAATATGTTAGGAGACTTTAAAGGAACAAATAAAACTAGTGCCAAAGACTTGGTAAGACTGTCAGCTTTGGTTACAAATAATCAGTTAATTTCTGATAGAAGTCAATCCCAAGTTTTAGGTATTATGATTCGTTGTCATAATAGAGCATTGCTTCCATCTGGCTTAGGTTCTGGTGCAAATATTGCTCATAAAACAGGTACTCTGCGATTTGTACTGGGTGATGCAGGTATTATTGAAACACCATCAGGTAAGCGTTATTTAGCAGGAATTTTTGTGCGTAGACCAAATAATGACATTAGAGCTAGAGATTTTATTCGTCAAGTTTCGCGGGTGATGTATGGCTACTTCGAGCAGCCAAAAGTTAGTAATCTACCTTAATTATTTATTCTGAATTCTAGATTTTTGCTTTAGTTTCGGACTTACGCAGAAGATATATCTCAACCCCCTTAAAAAAGGGGGTTTTTAGCTAAATTTTTTATTTAAATAAGGCTAGAGAGGACTGTGGGAAAAAGGTTTCAGGTTTTTAGTGCATAAATCCTATAGTTATTAAACTGTTTACACAAACATCAATTCTGAAAGCTGGCAATATTCAAAAATACGATAGCGAATAGCCCGTCTTAGACATCGCTTTTCTAACTGCCAAGGTATTATGTAGTCGGATACCGTGCAGCATAAAGCTTGAGGTTTTGCATGAAAGTAGCAGTCTTCAGTACAAAAGTCTACGATCGACAGTTTTTGTCAACTGTAAATTCTCCCACACAACACGAATTAGCGTTTTTTGAACCCCGTTTAAATCGGGATACTGCTATCCTCGCCGCCGGATTTCCGGCGGTTTGCGTATTTGTACACGATCAGGTTGATGCCCCAACTTTAAAACTTCTCGCCTCACGGGGTACTAAGCTGGTTGTCCTTCGGTGTGCTGGGTTTAACAATGTAGACTTACAAGCCGCAGCAGATTTAGGAATTACTGTTGTGCGTGTTCCCGCTTACTCACCTTATGGAGTAGCAGAACATGCCGTAGGATTGATTTTAAGCCTGAATCGCAAAATTCATCGGGCTTATAACCGTGTCCGAGAAAGCAATTTTTCCCTAGATGGACTGTTGGGATTTAACTTGCATAAGCGTACAGTGGGGATTGTCGGCACAGGTAAAATTGGTCTGATTTTAGGACAGATTATGAAGGGGTTTGGCTGTAACCTACTCGCCTATGACGTTTATCGCAATCCAGAATTGGAGGCGCTAGGTGGAAAGTATGTAGAACTACCTGAGCTATTTGCCAACTCTGATATTATTTCCTTACATTGCCCCCTGACTCCCGAAACGCATCACTTAATTAACGCTGAGGCTATAGAACAGATTAAGCCAGGCGTAATGCTAATTAATACTAGCCGGGGAGCGCTGATTGATACCCAAGCAGTGATTGAGGGATTGAAGTCTGGTAAGATTGGCTATCTCGGTGTGGATGTCTACGAACAAGAATCGGAATTGTTTTTTGAGGATTTATCTGGCGAAATTATTCAAGATGATATTTTCCAACGTCTGACAATGTTCCCCAATGTACTAATTACCGGACATCAAGCCTTTTTTACAGCAGAGGCTCTCCACAATATTGCAGAAACAACTTTTGCTAATATTGCTGATATTGAAAATGGTCGTCCTTGCGCCAATGAAATTCGCGCTCAACCGTCAGCTTAGGTAAGGATTGGCGATCGCTAATTTGTATATTCATTCTGAACGATAGGCAACGCGGAGACTTTGGACTAAAATCACCAGAGATGCGATCGCCATCAACCCGCCCCAAAACCAATAAGGTAAAAGCAAATATCGCTGCATTTGCGCCGTATCAGAGAGTCCAAGGGGGCCAGCAGAACTACTAAATAGATAATCAAGTTGATGGTACGTACTCACACAAGCTTGTACACCCAGAAATTGAATGGCAAACCCTTGCGCCCAACGAGGTGTTTTCAGGGCGATACCCAAAATTATTAAACCCAACAAGGGAATTGCCACTAATCCAAACCAGGAACGTATCCAAATTAATGTGGAAAATAGCAAAAAACTCCCTAATATTTTCAAACTTAGGGAAGCTGCTTTAAAACTGCGGGAAGCCAGAATCAAAGCTGCGCCCGCAAGAGGCGGCCCCATTGGTCCTGCGGCGGCGACCAGTGCCGGGCCAATTGGCCCCAATGACGACCGGATGCCATAAGTCGCAACACCGGAACCATTGCTAAAAATCTGTAATTTTTGAAACTGTCCCCCTAATAGGAGTGCCATTAAACCGTGACCCATTTCATGGAACCAGGTTGCCAGGATTGTAAATGGGTATAAAATATAATCACCTCCTGGTACTTGCCACAGTAAAGCAGTTGCGATCGCTGCTGCAATTAGCCAGGTTAGCCCCATACGCTCAACAACTGACGGGGCTTCTTGGGTGAGCAAGGGTTCAGAATTTTTACTTGGTTCCCTCATAGGTCACTCTATTTTGGATTTTAGATTTTCTGGAAAATTCAAAATTTTAAATTGGCAGTGTATTTTATCCATCCTAGTGTAATTATTGAGGTAGTGGAGTTGCTGGACAATGCAACAATTCGCACATCAAAGCGACGGCTATAAACTATGGCGCTATCAAAAACAACATAGTTATCCGTCGCTTGTCTGATGCGGTGCATTCGTTTCTCCTCCAAAAAGGATGCCGGAGGATGGGCAGAACATGCTTAGACTGATGTCACAATTGATGGAAAATCAGTTAAGCAAGTTGAAACAGGAATGTCATTAAGTCTCCTTTACCCAAACTGATGCGATCGCCTGGTCGCAATCGATGACGATTCCCTGGTAAAAGGGGCAAGTTATTAATGTAAGTGCCATTAGAACTTCCCACATCTTCTACATAGTGAGCGTCTCCCTCAACACGAATATCTGCATGAATCCGTGAGACAACTTCTGAATTGGGAAATCCTGAAACGTCTATATCTGGAGGAATCCGGTCATTAGGCTTGCCGATATGAATCACAGAGAGATTTTGCGGCAATTCAATTAGCCGATCGGTTTGAACGTGAATTAACCGCGCCATAACCTGCTGCAATTGCGTTCTGGCAACGGTTACAGTTGGTGCTGGTGCAGCTGGTGGAGGTAGTTCCGCTTCAGAGGGTGGCGCTGGTTCCAACGGTGGTGGAGTAGGAATACTTTGTCCAGAAACTACGGGTACTGCGACGCTTGGCTCTGCTTCTGGGGGGCTGTTTTCTATAACAGCTGCCTCTGGGGGAGCTACTGGGGGAGCTGCCACCTCTGTTGCTGGTAAAGATGAACTGGGTGGATGAGAGTTAGTAGAACCGCTCATTCCCAAAGCATCTGGTTGTAAAAGTTCTAACAGTGGATCGGGTGGAACTAACGGCGGTACTTCCACAGGAACATCGGGAGTAACTGTTGTAGCTACCGCACTATGAACATGTGGAACTCCTGCGGAGTGAAGGTTACAGCCACACTGGCCACAGAATGCAGCATCTGCTTGCACACTTGCCCCACAACTAGGACAGTTAGTAGTCGCAGGCAACGGTGTATAGCAAGCTTCACATTGGACAGCACCATCAGGGTTGGGATGATTGCAATTAGGGCAGACGATCATCGATATTTAGCCTTTGTTCAAGATCATCATAAATATAGGTAGGACTGGCAAGCAGAGGGCGGCCCTAGCTTTAGATTCTAGCAATTACTGCCGATTTGATACGGAAAAGGGAGCAGGGGGCAGGGGAGCAGGGGACAAGGGGATAAGGGGACAAAAAGTGAGAACTTGAAACAAGTCTTTCCCCTTGTCCCCAAGTCCTCTTCCCAATTCCCAATTCCCAAATTTAATGTTGAAGTTCCGAACCTGCTGCCGCATCCAGGAGCCACCAAAGTTCACCTTGGGGCCGAATTAAGCGGGATGGGTAAGCTAAGTCATCGGCTACAGGTGCAAAGACTTGCGCCAAAGCTGGGCGTTTATTAGCACCAGCAACCAGAAAAATCACATTGAGAGCAGAGTTGATGAAGGGGTATGTGAAACTTATTCTGGGGTTTCCGTCTTTGTTACCCACAGTCACTAGGCGATCGCGTACTTTGAGTGCCTCTGTGTGGGGAAACAAAGATGCAGTATGTGCATCATCACCCATTCCTAGTAATACTACATCCAATGCGGGAAACTCTACCCCAGAAGAATTGAAAAATTCTTTGAGATGTTGTTCATACTTTGCAGCCGCGAGTTCTGGATTGGCTTCTAAAGTTGGTACGGGGTGAATGTTAGCTGCTGGGATATCAACACGATCTAGCCATGCACGACGAGTCATCAGTTCATTGCTATCGGGGTGATCTGGTGGTACGTAACGCTCATCCCCCCAGAATACATGAATTTTATCCCAAGGCAGTTTTTGAGTAGCGATCGCTTCGTATAACGGTTTAGGTGTACTGCCGCCAGATAAGGCGATGGTAAAACGCCCTCGCTGCTCAATAGCAGTTTCTAACTTAGACAGAATTAATTCTAGCGCTCGTGCAACCAGCGTCGGCTGATCCGGTAAAACTTCAACGGTTTTGCTCATGGCTTCATCATCATATTGCTGGCTTCCAGCAATACCATACCGAACTTATTACAATCCTCCTTTTTAACTTTTGAAACATTTAACATCATGGATTAAGTAGGCTGGAAAATGTAGATGCTTATTATCACCATTGATGATAAGTTGTCAGTAGTCAGTTGTACTAACTACTAACTCTTCTCATAATTATTTTTATTTACACCCAGTTACTTGATACTTTGTTGATTAACACCACAGAGGATAAATTTATTAATTCTTATTAAAAATTAATAAAACTAATTAATCACAACCAATGATTCCCAATCAGCGATCGCTTCGCGTTGAAGGATTAACAATTCCTGAATTCCTTTTTGGGCGACATCGAGAAGTTGATCCAACTGAGTGCGGCTAAAGCTCCCTTCTTCGGCTGTTCCTTGGACTTCAATGATTCCCAGGTGTTGATTCATCACCACGTTAAAATCTACTGTTGCCGCCACATCTTCGATGTAATTAAGATCCAAAAATGGTTCTCCCTCCAGTAATCCTACGGAAATTGCTGCAACCTGTCCACACAGAGGCGATCGCTCTAACACGCCCTCCTGCAACAATTTAGAAATCGCATGAGCCAGCGCCACAAAGGAGCCTGTAATAGCTGTTGTTCTAGTTCCAGCATCTGCTTGCAAGACATCAGCATCTACAGTTAGCGTGCGTTCTCCCAATACCTCAAAATCCACTGCTGCACGTAAGCTGCGCCCAATTAAACGTTGAATTTCTTGCGTCCGTCCAGATAATTTCAATAATTCCCTTTCTTGGCGTTTTTGAGTGGCGGATGGTAACATTCGGTACTCAGCAGTTAACCAGCCTTTACCAGTTCCTTCGAGAAACTTCGGGACTCCCTTATTAACGCTAACAGTACAAAGTACCTGAGTATCACCGCATCTTGCGAGAACAGAACCGGGGGCAAAGTGTGTGAAACTGGGGTAAAAGCTGATCGGACGTAGTTCGTAAGGAAGACGGCCGTCTGGACGCTGCCAAGCCATTAGAATTGCCTCAAATTTTACAATACTGCCTTAAGATTACCTTAGTGTTGTAAATCATCTTTTTGGACATTGGGCATTGCCAAGAATTTTTCCTAACTCTAACTCTCCCACTCCGCACTAAGTCCTCAGCACTCATCAAGGAACTGAAAGTAGAGTTAAAATATTTTGCTGCACCATTTCTGGTGATTGGTCGCCGTTGATAGTCAATAGGCAGCGACGACGGTCGTAATATTCTAGGATTGGAATGGTGCGATCGTAGAATAATTCTACACGGCGCTGCACGATTTCGGGTTGGTCATCTGGTAGCGATCGCCCCAAGGATCGACTAACCATCACTGCTTCTGGAACTTGGAGATAAATTGCCCAATCTAGCTTTTGCCCTAAATCATCCAATAAAAAATCTAATTCCTCAGCTTGGAAGGCAGTACGAGGATAACCCTCTAAGACCCAATGGCAGTTAATATCTGGTTGTCTGAGGCGAACTCTGATCAAATCAACGATCATTTCGTCTGGAACTAACTCCCCTTTTTGTATGTAGGGCAGTGCATGATAACCTAGTTCATTTAGACTAGCGTAAACCGAAAGAGAAGTCCGGGGATCGGCTTCCGACCATCGAAATTCCGGCAGGGGCTGATTGCCAGATATTGCTTCCCGTAAAATCTCACCTGTAGAAATCAGAGGAATATCAAAGTATCTGCCAAGCCTTTGTGCTTGAGTGCTTTTCCCCGATCCTGAACCTCCCAGAATCACCAATCTCACAACAATTCACTCCTCATGCTGTCAAATTCACTACTTGCTAAGTCTGTTTTGCCCAAACAACCGACAAATCTAACATCTAGGGATTTTCCGACGTTATACCCAGCCTTTTTAAATAATTGGAACTGTAACTCTTATGTTTTAACTTTTACAACTATTTTCAGGGAAAAGACGTAAATTTAAATCCAAACAACTCTTGACTTATACACAAACGTAGTGTTTGACTAAGAATGCAATTTGTCAAATCCACCATACCTGTGAAAAACAGATTGATTATACAGGCAGATTTGTACTAATTACTGACAGAAAAGAAACTTAATTATTGTATCTTTTTGAACTTAACCCTATGGTTGCCCAGCTAGAAACTCAAAACATCAATTCAACCCTTACCTTGCCATATCCAGTTGAAGGACTAGTGCAAGTTTTCACTAGCTCACATCGTAATTTTTTTACGAGCGTTATAGCTCAATCACTGAGAATAGCTGGACAAGGAACGTCAGTATTAATCGTGCAGTTCCTCAAAGGAGGTATTCGTCAAGGACACGATCGACCCATACAATTAGGACAAAATTTAGATTGGATTCGCTGTGATTTGCCTCGTTGTATCGATACACCACATTTAGACGATACGGAAAATCAAGCCTTACAAAAACTGTGGCAATATACACAACAAGTAGTGTGTGAGAGCAAGTATTCTCTCGTGGTCTTAGATGAGTTAAGTTTGGCGATTAACTTTGGTTTAATTCCTGAAACGGAGGTTTTAGCGTTTCTGGCAAAACGTCCTCCCCACGTCGATATCATTCTCACAGGGCCAGAGATGCCAAAATCTCTCTTGGATGTAGCAGATCAAATTACAGAAATCCGTCGGAGTTATCGACCCTAAACAAAGTAAGTACTCGGTTCGTGCTACTATATCAAGTCTGTTTAAATTAACGTTAGCAACGAACTTGTGATTAAGAACGATATCTGGATTACTGAAATGGCTCAACAGGGCTTGATTTCGCCCTTTGAGCCAAGCCTAATCCGAAAAGTGCAAAAAGATAAGTCTGTAGCGGTTCAACCTGTAATTAGCTACGGTTTGTCTTCTTATGGTTACGATATACGCCTTTCCCCGGCTGAGTTCCGCATTTTTCGACACATTCCCGGAACTGTAGTTGATCCCAAAAACTTTAATCCCGATAATTTAGAGCCAACAGCATTGCATACTGATACTAGTGGCAGTTACTTTATTTTACCTGCTCATTCCTATGGACTTGGGGTTGCTCTAGAAAAGCTAGAGGTTCCTGAAAATATTACAGTAATTTGCATAGGGAAATCTACGTATGCAAGATGTGGCATAATTGCAAATTTAACGCCTGCTGAAGCGGCATGGCGAGGTCATTTAACTTTAGAATTTTCTAATTCTTCTAGTGCTGACTGTCGCATTTACGCTAATGAAGGCGTGGTGCAATTACTATTTTTAGAAGGTGAACCCTGCGCTATTAGTTACGAAGCACGCCAGGGTAAATATCAGGATCAGCAAGAAATTGTGACTTTGGCTCGTATTTAGACTGAATGATATCTAAAAAAAGTTTACACAAAATATAGAACTTAAATCTATTCACCTATTACAGTGCTGGTAATAATTTGATTGCAGATGCATCTAGTAGGCAGTTGCGTTTACTGTTGGGCTTGGCTTAGGGCCATTTTTTCATTGCGCTTCTAGCCAAACCTGTAAATCAGCTAAACTAGCAAAATCTAACAGTGCTTCACTCAAATCTTCCAGAACAGGCAAAGGTAAACCAGAAATTGAGGAGCGTATTTCCTCAGAAAGCTCCCCAAATCGCTTAGTTAATTGCCGGAGAATGAGATTAGCTGTTGCTTCTTCCCGTCCTTCCTCACGTCCTTCTTCCTTAATTTCTCGGTAAACTCGCGTTTCCTTAAGCGTGATTCCTAGCATAGACTCTACCTCCGCTTGAGTTAATTGTTCAAATCTGTACACCATAATCGTCGTTATTAATTCAATTATGGCGCGACTTGATGGTGATAGCACTTCTTGAGTGGTTCTTGTTAACAAATACCTTGCTTCTTCTGGTGCTTGTTCTTCATCCACTGTAGTTAAAACCATCAATGCTACCCATATAGGTAATTGACGAATATCACCTAACTCATCTAAATACACCCGATGTATTTGTTCACCGTTCAGCAATGAACGATGAGGATGAATATCGCTTTGTTCGATATTGCGCGACGGGTAAATTATCACTACTTGCCAGTCGCTAAATCTGACACGGTTGCGGTAGAAATATAACGAAGATTCAGCCCATACTCTTTCATAAAGTTGTTCATCTTTCTGGAACTGAACCTCACAAAAATATACAACTCCAGCACCATCGCTTTCAGGTGGTAGAAATACTCCGTCAATTTCAAATTTTGGTTCTTTGACGGCGACTGAATCAAAACGATAACTACTTGCATTAGTTGGAGGATTTGTCAACAGTTCAAATAGCAAAGTTGGAGACTGTTGAAACAGTTTGTAAAATATTGAGTCTCGACGCATGAAAACATTTTACTAATTTTTTATTTATGATTTTCTGGTGGCTGTTTGGACAATCCCCTTGAGCCAGAACGTGGTAGCTCAAAAAATCCAACTGGGACATTCTCAATCCAGCCCCAAAATATGATTATGGTGCAAGTCTGGCCTTACCAAGACGCTGTTTTTCATACCATTGTGCGATCGCAGGTGCCCAATCTTCAAAGTGAGGCCACATCATTTCACACAATTTCTGAATTTCAAGTTGAGCATCTTTCTTATTTCTCAGATCACAAAAATGCAAGAAAGACCTTAAATTGAAACTCACCACAAAATGCTGGCGATAGTCAAAAGGCACTTTACCTCTTGCGTGTTCTTCAGACATTCCACCCTCAAAATCAGCTTGATATCGTTTAGCTGCTTCCAGACACCACTCCAAATCTGCTGCTCGTTGCTCTGGTGAATAATGGTATTTTTTGCCTTGTCTATCAGTGTAATAACCAACAGGACGCAGGTAAAAAACATCTTCTATGTCTTTCTTACCTTCTAGTACATCAATAAATTGGTTGCCTGTGTACCTAAAAGACTGAACATCAAATGATACTCCTACACGATGAGTACGAGCCTGCTGCATAACACTGTGGGGAAAGTAACCACAGTTGAAAACAATCTGAGGATGCTCTAGAGGACCATAGTGTCCCCTCTCACCTGCTAAAAGTCGCTTAACAATAACTTCGCCGCTTTGTGACTCTGACGGCCAGGAGTCGCGCTCATCAAACACGAACCCATCAGTATAGTCCTGGTGCATCGCGGCATAAATCACCTGCTGCGGGTTTGGCGTTTTGGCAATAACCTCTACTCGAAATCGATGCATTAGTTTTTAGGAATGGATTTGTGACTGAAAGTGCTTATGCAGAAGAAGCGGAGCCTGTTGGTTAGACATGGCTTTGAACTCGATCCATTATCATATCTCTGCCTTGGACTTCTACTTGAGGAGATTAAGATACTTTACAAATATTAATAACTTTGTTACAGTTGTTTACATAAAGAGAAAACAGGGAAAAATCCATGCGTACAAGCACTGCTATAATTGACGACCAAGGCAAACTGAACAACTTTGCGATCGAGCCAAAGGTTTATATAGACGAGCAAGGCGATCGCACTGGTTTCACTCCCTATGCAGAAATGCTCAACGGTCGTTTAGCAATGATTGGTTTTGTTTCTCTAATAGCATTAGAAGTATTCACAGGACACGGTATTGTTGGTGTTTTGGCAAATCTGTAAAAACTAATTTTTTATAACGTAATTCTCAATAAATAATTAAGAGACGGTAAATTTACCGTCTCTTCTTTTATGGAAAGCTTAGTGCTAGAGTGAAAATATACTGATAGCAAAAGCCCTTATTAGCGTAAAAATATTAGGTGAACTATGGCTTTAACTGCTTCAACTATGTTGCCGCTAGGCACAAAAGCACCAGATTTTAATCTACCTGAAGTGGTATCTGGAAAGGCAACTTCACTTTCTACCTTTGCAGATAAAAAAGCGTTGTTGGTAATGTTTATTTGTCGCCATTGCCCATTTGTAAAGCACATCCAACAAGAATTAGTGCAGTTAGGAAAAGATTATTTTACAAGTGATTTAGCGATCGTTGCTATAAGTGCTAACGATGCCAAGAATTATTCAGATGATGCGCCAGAGTCGTTACAAGCATTTGCCACAGAACAAGGATTTAATTTTACCTTATGCTACGACGAGAGTCAGGAGACGGCAAAAGCTTACACAGCAGCTTGCACACCTGATTTTTTTGTATTTGATGAGCAACGCAAACTTGTTTATCGGGGACAATTAGATGATAGCCGTCCCAGTAATGGTAAACCTGTAACAGGCGCAGATTTACGCGCAGCCATTGAAGCAGTGCTGGTAGGCAAACCTGTTACAAGCGACCAAAAGCCGAGTGTTGGTTGCAATATTAAATGGAAACCCGGAAACCAACCCAGTTATTTTGGTTGAAAGTGGCTATATCAGCTTACTCGTATCCGATCGTGCAACACCCGATTAAGATTGTATAGCGATCGCTCTGTTGTTTTCTGAGAGTGACAAAAAAGGGCTATTCTTTCAAGCTAATTGTCTTCTTTTTCTTCAGCCATATTCCCAACAAGCCAGCAATTGCTATTCCTCCAATACTTGATGGCTCAGGCACAGCCAGAGGTTCTACACTCACATTATCCAAGTATAAAAAACCATAGCTAGCTCTACCACCCAACTTTAACTCTGTAGATGATTTTGTTGCCAAAAAATTCAAGTCATATTGTGTGAAAGGAGATCCAGCAACATTTATAGTATTTATTTTATCAAAGACTTTATTTCCATCGACAAATGCCTGAAATATATTATCAACTTGACTGCTATCTTCGTCTGTTCCTAAAAAGAAACTGAGATTATAGTTACTACCGATAGTTGTAGCCAAATTCTGAGATATATAAGCAGGATTTACAAACGAACCAATCGATAAACCTTGATTACCACTCTCATACTGAGGAAAATTGTTAATTCTAATCCCTGATGTATCGATCGGATCGCCAGATTTAATCCAGTCTGTAACATTAGGATTTGTAACGTTGGGATTATTAGGATCTACGAGAGGATCGATTTCAAAGCTTCCATTTCTAACAAGTTCTGCCGCTTGTGCTGCTGTATTACAAGTATTGGTAATCACAGCAGTGCTAATTAAGGTAGTGGTAAAACTAAAAACAATAATTGAGAGTTTTTGAGTTAACTTCATGAAACTTGACTCCAAATAATTACAATTTACGACAGTTAAAACAAGTTGATAGTTACATCTATGCTGGCTCTAATTGGTGTCAATAAAAATAAACACTTTATTCAGGTTGATAAGAGTTAACTATTCACCATAGATAATCTTTCCATAAACCAATTATGGAGTTTTTTAATCAGATGAATTTAAGTGGTATTCTCAACACTATAGAGCCAGATATCGCTTGGAATTTTAAGAGAATCAGGGTTGGCTTGCGAGCTGTGGTTTATTCATCCCCATCATCTATCTGATCGCACTGAGAGTTTTCCCCTTGTTGATCTGTAGATTTGACACTCACATCATCCAAATATAAAAATGCATACTTGGCTTTGGAACCAAACTTGATCTCGGTGGATGTTGCTTTGGCTTTAAAATAAAAGGTGTATTGTGTGTAGGGTTGGTAAGAAGTATCCTTTTTCTTACAAACCTTATTTCCACCTACAAAAACCTTAAATTTATTCTTTAGGTCAGGTGCCTCTTCAGTGGATGCAAAATAGTAAGTAAGTTTGTAGTATTGATCGACAACTGTAGGGATAGTCTGTGATATGTAGCTAATGGCTGAAAATCCACCAAGCGATAAACCTTGGTTCCCAGTTTTAGAAAAATTGTCAATCCTAGTACCTGATGTATCTATCGGATCGCCAGTTTTAATCCATCCTGTAAGATTAGGATTTGTAGCATTGGGATTATTAGGATCTACAAGTGCATCGTTTTCAAATCCCCCGTTGGTAATCAGTTCTGCTCCTTCTGCTTGTGCTGCTGACTTATAAGTATTGGTAATCACAGCAGTATGAAGGAGAGCAGTGGTCAAACTACAAAAAATAATTGAGAGTTTTTTAGTGAACTTCACGAGACATAACTCCAAATAGTTTAAAATTCACGACAGCGAGTACTTGATTGATTTACTTTGTAGTGATTAAGGCAAGATAAACCCGTAAGTATTTTTGAAAATATTCTGGGCAGTAGTACCACTTAAGTAGGTAGAAAAACTCTGTGCTGTCGATAAAACTGTAGTGTTGGCCAGTATCCCCAGTGGATAGACAATCGGATCGCTTTCTGTTGTTAGAGCAGTTTCTACGACTCTTACCTTGGTAGAAATTGCAGCATCGGTTTTGTAAACTGCACCTGCATCAATAGTTTTACTTACGCCACCAACTACAAGAGTTTTATTTTCAACAGCAGTTAAGACATTACGCACATTGCTAGCGAGGTATGTTTTAGGACTAACAGTAGTGAAAATACCTCGGCTAGTAAGAACTTGTTTGGCATAATTTCCTGCTGGTACAACTGGCGGAGTACCTGTGTAGTCACCTATAGCGATGCCAGTAATGTTGGCGTTGGTCAAACCATTGAAGCTAGTCAGAGCAGCACTACCAGCACTAACAGGAGGTGTCGTAGGAGCAATCAAAACTAGACGGTTTTTAACAATGTTCTTACGGCTACCTGCAACTAATTTACTTGGGGTTGCATTTTGCAAGACATCTATTTGATCGGTGGCCGCAGAAATGAAAATATCTGCTGCTGCTCCTGCTTGTATTTGGCTAAGTAAGGTGCCAGAAGCACCAAAAGTATAGACAACATTAACACTTGGGTTAGCACTTTGGTACTGAGTCTTAATATCATTAAGCGCATTCGTTAAGCTGACAGCTGCAAATACTCTAAGTGTGGTTGTGGAGTTTGCTGGCGATAAATTGATAAACTGGGAGCCTATTACCAGCATCATGCTAGTAACTGCTGTAGCAATCCAAGCGATAAGTCTTCTTCTGTTCATGAAATTTATAGTTTGGGGAAAATATTACCTAAAAGTCTCATTGTTGACGTACCTGAATTACGTACAGGCAACAGAAAATAAACTGCATAGAATGCAGAGGATATGGATAAATCTCATTTAGAGAGTTTTGATGTAATTGCTACGCACGAAAAATTCTGGAAATAAACAAACGGACTCACAATTCCTAAAAGCATTAGTTATGATTAGCCGTTATTATTTCCAAGTAGAATTACACAAACAAAAAGTGAAATGTATTTAGTGATGAAATAATATCAGTTAAACACGCATATTACCAACATTTTTGGTTATAGAATCCTGACAAAAAACTTAGGCAACAGAAGTCAAACTTTGAAAATCCCCTAAATTGCTTGTAGAGCATAGGTTTATTGTAAAATTTTCATAAATTACTAAAATAGATTTTTACCAATAAAGTAGTTTTAAACGAGCTATTGCCTAATTTAGTTGGTAATAAAGCAGGTGTACTAACACTAGTGAAAAGCGATCGCACTTACCGATGTGTAAAAAAGGAGCGATATCTGCGGCGGTAAACTACGAATCCAGGAGTGCTTGTAACTCATCCATACAGATCAACTACATATAATTCTCTCTTTGTATAAAAATATATACAAACTTTTATGTTATCAATAAAAAAATTGATTTGACATACGCCTAACGATAGATAGCTTTTATGGAGAAATAGTTTAGATTTGTAACAGGTTACACAGAACTAGGTAAAACACATGGCCAACATAATTGACACTGCCACTAACAATGGTTCTTTCAAGACACTAGTTGCAGCAATCCAAGCCGCTGGTCTGGTAGATACACTGAAAGGTGATGGCCCATTCACCGTCTTCGCACCCACAGATGAAGCATTTAACAAGCTTCCAGCAGGTACAGTAGACGCATTACTGAAAGATATTCCAAAGCTCAAGAAAATCTTGACCTATCATGTAGTCTCAGGTAAAGTACTGGCTGCTGATGTAGCTAAACTGAAGACAGCTAAAACAGTTGAAGGTTCAGATGTAAAAATTGACGCTTCTAATGGCGTTAAAATCAATGATGCAAAAGTTGCAACAGCAGATGTTGCTGCTGATAACGGTGTCATCCACGTAATTGACACAGTTTTGATTCCTGCATAAGCAAACTTCAGAATAGTGAATGCTATTTCTGGGGTGACGACTACCTGTAGTCGTTTCTTGATTAAAATCTGGTTGAATGTTTTTTAGTAAACACCAACTACCAACAAACCCATCTAGATCCTGTCTAGATGGGTTTATTGTTTAATTAAGTGTAATCAAATTTTGAGTTTTGCTAAACCCAAATAACGGATACCTTCGGGGGAAATGTCAAAACGGCAAGGTAAGACTTCTAAACCGAGAGCGATCGCATCCCGCAATAATTTACCATATACAGGATCTGTGCGATCGCCAGGGGAAAACTCTGTACAATCACCACGATTGATAAAGTAAAGCATCACCGCACGAGTTAAAGGTAGCAACGCCATCAGTTCTCGCAAGTGCTTTTGTCCTCTTGTAGTCTCTGTGTCAGGAAATAGGGCTAATCTCCCTTCAGACAAAGTTGTATTTTTCACTTCTAAATAAATCGGGCGTTCCTCATCACTCCCCGTCAAGAAGAAATCCACTCGACTTTTTTTATCTAGCCCATAAACCACCTCACCCTTAATTAGGCTATAGTCGCCCAATTCTGGAAAAAGGTGTTTCGCCAAAGCTAGCTTTACCACCCGATTGGGTAAAAAAGTATTTATGCCTACCCAAGTCGGCTCATTGTCATGTACCTGAATTAGTTCTAAGGTGTAAGCCAATTTGCGGTTAAGATTATCACTTTTGGAAAGCTGTACAGCACTTTGGGGAGTTGATACTCCAGTCATTGGCCCTGTATTAGGACAGTGTGCTGTCACTATTTCGCCAGAAGTAAGTTGAACGTCAGCAAAAAATCGCTTGTAACGCTTGAGTAAAATACCCGGATACAAAGGTGGGTAACGGTAAAGCCAATCCATCATTATAAAACCTTGTTGCTGCTAGTAAATATACGTCGATTCCTTACCCACCTAACTCTCAACAGTAAATCTTTGCAGCCGCGACTCCACCCTGTGACAGAAATCAAACAACTTTACATATCATAGATTGTCAACTTTTGTAGTTAAATTGACAACATAGTAATAAAAAGTAGCATATACTAAGCATTATAAGCCTCCCATAAAAAATCCGGGAGATTTCAACGTGCAAGGAGGTAAATCCTATGCAAAAATTGGAGACAGCAACGGAATTAGAATATGCTTTTCTGTTTACTCTAAGAAAAGTAAATTCAATCAATCCAGAAGGTTTTAAGCCATTTTTTAGTAATATGCCTATTGATCCTTACATCAAAGGCAACTATCGTTCCAGAAGATTATCTCGGTTCACAGTTTCTGGAAATCAGTTAATCAAATTACCTCATGGCTATCTCTTTCAAAGTAAAAAGTATAATCCATTAGTGGGTGATATAAAAAGAGAGTTCGCAGAATTAGATGATGGACTCATAGAACTTGATATTTTTAGAAATCTAGTCTTAGCATTTAGTGATTCTTGTAAACTTCATCCTGAAGCGGAAATTGGGGTTCATCAAATTAGAACTATTTGTTCGTTAGATAATTTGGGTAATCCAGCACCTGAAGGTATCCATCAAGATGGTACTGATTTTATTGGCATATTTTCAGTAGATAGAGATAATATTCAAGGTGGAGAAACACATCTATATGCTGCCAAAAAAGAAAATCCTGTATTTAGCAAAGTTCTAAATCCGGGAGAACTTTTATTAGTTAACGATCATGATTTTTTCCACTTCACCACTCCCATAAAACCACAGCATGACGCTCAAGGAAGTAGGGATGTTTTTGTACTAACTTCTCCTAGCTTGCTTTCGGAATAATTTTAGTCAAATGTAAATATTTTGCAATCTACGAGATATGGGGAATTGAATGTAGTCATTTCCCCAGCTTTTTTGTTTGGAATTGGAAATAATCTAGCTGAGAGTGGTTTATCTAACTTGATGGCTAAAGTTGCCAAATCAATTAATAAAGCTGCAATTTTTTCTATTGTTATATCACCCGGAATCGGAACTGTATCCAGTCCACAACCACAAACTGCTGAATATAATAATAAATTTGTAATATCATAAGTTTGCTCATTAGCTCTGGTAGCCAGTCCCACATCTTCACAAACTGGAAGCATCAGCCCAGAGTAACCACAGATTTTTACTGATACATTTTTCAGTACACGAGTCAGCATACCAGAAATGCTGAGAGTTCCAGAATGCCCAAACTTACCATTAATCAATTTTTCATAAGCAAAAGCAATACTGTTTTTCTTATCCAAGGATGGGGCTAGAGAGGTATCGATTCCTGCATAAGTAACGGCGAATCTATCAGATATTTTTTCGGAAATAACCGCGACTTGATTTAATTCAGATTCTAAAAGTAATTGCAGGTTTTGCTCTCCTGTTATCATATTGTTAGCTTGTGAAAATGCTTGCATTACCAAGTCACCTAACTCTAAACCTATAGCGAAAGATGTATTGCCTCTATGGTAGGCTGTAGGAAAAAATGGGATACCTGGCTGACAGTTTGCCCATGCACAAAAACGAAAATTACCATAACCATTTTCACTTTCTTGGGAAATACGTTTAATAGCTTTGGCAGATTCCCTAGCATTTTCAAAGTTGATACCAGTTTCCCTATCGCCAATTGTGCTTGAGCAGTAAATAATCGATGTACTTTTGTTGATATCTGGAATAATATCTATTGTTTCAGGTTTGCTGGCATAACCAATATTGAAAAAGCTGATATTCAGACTTTGGCAAAGTTGTTCTAGAGTTTGAATTTCATTGATAATTTCGATTTTTGATAAATCTTTTAGATATTCTTCCCAGGTATTAGTGGCGATTCTAGTTGTTTGTACTTCGTATCCTTGTTTTTCAAAGAGAATCTTTGCTTGCTGATTAAAGTCAGCAGCTTGCTTAATTGTTTCCTGATCTTGTAAAGATTGAAGTGATATACCTGTTGTGATAGTTCTGATTTTCATTGGTATAACTCATTATTGATAAGATTAATCAAAGTTTTAGCCAAGATTTGTACTAAATCTAACTGCAAAACCTGGAGTGTACAATATTCAATTGCATGAATATCGCCAATAAAATTTACGGGGTTTGTTCGTTTTAATTCACTGCAAATCCGAAATGAAGCAAAGCTACGCTGAATACTTAGAATATTAAGAGTGAGTGGATAGGTTAGGCTACGAAGCAAGCTTGCTGGAATTCAACTAACTGAATCAACCAAAGAAATGTTATGAATGACGAATTTTACAATAGAGGATTGGAAAAGGCTAGGCGAAAAGACTACGCCGGAGCAATTGAGGAATTTAGCCATGCTTTACAACTGACACCTTACTTTACCGAAGCTTACTTGCAAAGGGGTTTAGCATATTATGACTCAGGAGCAATCCTTAAGGCTGTTTCAGATTATACTGAAGCTCTGAAACTTAATCCTGAGAGTGTAGAGGCATATTATTGTCGTGGATTGGCTAGGGTGGCGCTGAAAAATTTACCAGGGGCGCTGGAAGATGTTGAACGCGCTATTCGTCTCAATCTCAATTATGCTGCGGCTTATAATCTGCGAGGGATGGTGCGGCGCAAACAGGGTTATCTTCAAGATGCGATCGCTAACTTTAAAAAAGCAGCACAATTATATCTAGAACAACAGGATAAAGAAAACTGTCGCCTGTGTCTGGAACGAATTAAACAGCTACAACCCCAAGAATTACCTGTTGTACAGCAATCGCATTCGCCAAATGCGCCGATTTTATCCACCAATGATTATTTCACCCAGTTATTAGAAAAAGCTGAAAAGGGAGATATTCAAGAGGCACTGGCCGATTTAAACTGGGTATTGAAAGCCGATTCACAAGATGCCCAAGCTTACTGCTGTCGTGGGGTTGTGCGTTGTAAGATGGGAAATTATCGAGAAGCGATCGCAGATTTTAATCAAGCATTGCGACTAAATTTTCAAGATGCCATTGTCTATCGCAACCGAGGTAAAGCCCGTTCTATATTGGGAGATCATCAAGGTGCGATCGCGGATCTTAATCAAGCACTCCAAATACAACCACAAGATCCTCTAGTTTATATTGCCAGAGGTAATGCCTATCGTACAACGGGCAACTATCTGGGTGCAATTCAAGATTACACCCAAGCACTGCAAATAAATCCTGATGATGCTCAAGCTTACTACAATCGTGGCATTGCCTTTACTTGTTTAGAAGAAATGCAAAATGCCGTGGAAGATTATCAACGGGCGGCGAGTATTTTTTGTGAACAAGAAGACTGGGGAAATTATCAACAAGTTTTAAGTAGCCTAGAAAAAATCCAGAAATTTAGTCCACAGTCAAAAAAGCAAAAATATAACCTGCTACATCAGCGACTTTTGGGTATGGTTGGGGGATATTGGGAAATTGCCGAAAGATTAATTCAGCAAAAACAGGATTATCATCCTGGAATGTCAGACGAATGGTATTTGCAAAGAGTGATTGATGATTTAGAACGCGATCGCGGTAGATAAAATATGAAGAAGGCAGGAGGAAAACTGGCCTCTGCAATAACTATTTTCATTTATAAATGCCACTAGCTATAAACGCAAATTCACCCGTACAAGTGTACGGGTGAAGATGCGGATTTGCTTATCTGTTACCGCGCTTAACTAACTACCGCTTCAGCTTTTTCCTCTGCTTTTTCCTTCACTAGCACATAAGGCGTTTCTGCACCTTGTGCGAGATATTCAGCTAGCTGACTTTCAATTTGATCGCGCACAATTTGCCGATACTCTAGAAAATGCTCGTTGTGGGCGCAAGCAGAGATGTAATGCTCAATCACTCCAGGGTTACGCTTGAGAATGCTAAACAAATGGTGCCAGAACTTCCAACGGGTTTCCCGTTTGATTCCTTGTCGCCAAATTACAATCAGCAACGCTTTGACAACTATCCACTCTGGCATTTTTGCTGGCGCTTTCCAACTCGGTAAACCCATCATTAAGAAACAACGATAGGTACGATCCAAGTAATTTACTGGGTCGTATAAAGTACAAAATGCTTCAACATATTCTCTAGCAAGTTCTTCTAACGGACGGGTGGGCAAGAAGTTCATCAATGTTGTCTGGTTGATGTTGCCATCTTGATTTTCCCGCAGTCGTCCTTCTTTTTTCAGACGATGCCAAAGTGCGGTGTTAGGTAACGCTTGTAACATGGCAAAGGTAGTAGAGGGAATAGCTGCTTGTTCCGCAAAGCGGACAATGCGATCGCCTGCGCCTGCTTTTTCGCCATCAAAGCCGATAATAAACCCAGCCATTGGGCGCAATCCCGCTTTGATGATGGTTTCCACCGCCTCAGTTAAAGAACTGCGAGTATTTTGAAACTTCTTGGTCATTTGCAAACTATCCTCATCCGGCGTTTCAATTCCCAAAAACACCGCCGAGAAACCAGACTCAACCATCAACTCCAACATTTCAGCGTCTTGTGCCAAGTCAATTGAAGCTTCAGTGTCAAATCGGAAGGGATATTTGTGTTCTGCCATCCAGACTTTTAACTCTTTCAGCAACAATTTTACATTTCGTTTGTTGCCAATAAAGTTGTCATCCACCATGAACACACCCCGCCGCCAACCTAATTCATAGAGGCAATCTAACTCTGCTAAAAGTTGGGCTGGGGTTTTAGTGCGTGGTTTGCGTCCGTAGAGAACAATAATGTCACAAAATTCGCACTGGAAGGGACACCCGCGCGAAAACTGCACCGACATCATGTCATAAGCATTCAATTCCAATAAATCAAAGCGGGGTATTGGCGTGCTTGTGACATCAGGTTTTTCTGTGGCGCGGAAAGTGCCAGATGTATCTCCGCGTTGAACTGCCTCAATAAACATGGGGAGAGTGATTTCCCCTTCATCCAGAATCAGAAAATCTGCGCCAACATTTTCAACTTCGTGAGGTACAGAGGTGGGGTAGGGGCCGCCAACTGCAACTAACTTGCCACGTTTTTTAGCTTCCTGGATTTGTTCAAGTAAATCTTGCTTCTGGACAATCATCGCAGACAGAATTACTATATCTGCCCATGCCCACTCTTCTTCTGTTGCTGCGCGGATGTTGCGATCTACCAGCTTGAATTCCCATTCTTGGGGCAGAATCGCCGCTACTGTGACTAAACCCAGAGGTGGTAATAAAACTTTGCGATCGACTAACTCTAAGATTTTTTCATAAGACCAAAAAGTTTTAGGAAATATTGGATACACTAACAAGATTCGCATGTAGTATCAATCCTCACACTTTGATTGTTATCCCACTCTAACGAAAATAAAGAGTTATTGACTTTTTATTAAAGTTGTTTTATCTTACCACCGATATTTTTTCCTTTAATGGGCGGCTAGCGACTGGAATTATTGCAGCTAATCGGCAAAAAGAAAAGTATGTTAAAGCAGGAATCAGGAGATTTCTGGTTTCTCTAACTACGACCAGGCTACAAACTAAATTCATATCAGTAGGACTTAGGCAGAAGAACTGGCAGCTTGTGTCGGCTGATCTTTGCCAGAAATGACCGTTATCATTAGCAAATAATAGATATTTTCTCAATCAGCACGTTCAACGCCACTAATTTTTAAAACATCACTCATGGTTACACAATAATTTGGCAAGCCAAAACTATTGGGATTTATGAATTTTTCATAAGTGAAATGCCGATAGTTCATGCAAAATCTATCCCAAGCAGCCATTTGAATACGAAACAGAACAATAATCAAATTAGCCAATGCTATAGAGATGGGAATGCGAAAGTAAATCTTTTTCCCCAGATAAGCACAAACTTGTTCTACTGCTTGATTAGCAGTTGACGGTGCTTGACCCAAAACAAGCCGACGTGGTTGATCGTTTTTGGCAGGATGATCGATTAAATATCGCACTACAGTGGCAATATCTTGTGCGTGGATAAAGTGAAAACTGCCATCTGCTTCCAAAAAACGAATCACATTAATATATTTCGTCACTTCTGTAATACCAGATGTTACAGCAGAATAGGGTTTATTCGCATCACCGCCCAATACTATAGTCGGAAAAACTGTGGTAATTTTGGATGCGATCGCTAATTTTTCTTTTTTCTCTAAGCACTCATATTTAGAACGGATATAATCTGTCCCAATTTCCCCGGCTTCTTTTAATGGTTGATTGTAGCGATCCAAAACGCTAGCTGTCGAAAAATAAATCACCTGCTGACAACGTTCTGGATCTAGTAATTCGAGCAATTCTATAGTCTTGACGACATTAATATCAAATGTCTCATCACCACCCCAAGCTGTGGCGGTGAGTACCGCCGTATCAATTGTGGATAGTAAATCGGCAAACTGGCGAATATTTTGCATATCACCTTGTAAAACGTTGATACCTGAACGGGCTTTAGTATCAACTTGCAGTTTGCTTGGGTTCCTAACTAGCAGATACAGTTCGTGATCTGTTTCTTTAATTAAGGCTTCTGTTAAATAATGACCTACACAACCACTTGCACCAGTCACTAAGATGCGTTTCTGGCTCATAAAAAATTTATCAAACGTTAGGAGTTAAAACTAAAGAGTTAAGAATAAAGTTAAAAGTTCCAATTGCAACTGATAACTTATAACTCTGGAAATTTTAGATTTTGAATTTTGGATTTTGGATTGAAAGAAAAATCTAAAATCTAAAATCTAAAATCTAAAATTGTATGACTCCTAATTCTTAACTCCTGCAAGATTCAATTCCTTTGCGGTTTCAAAGAAGAAAGCGACATTTTCTTCGGGAGTTTCTGGAAGGACACCATGACCGAGATTGAGAATATGACCCCAGTTACCAGCTTTGCGAACGGTATCGAGAATGCGATCGCGGATAAACTGTTTAGAGCCAAATAGCACGCCTGGGTCAAGATTTCCTTGAACTTTGACTTGCTTGCCCAATCTTGCCCGTGCGTCTGCCATATCCACTGCCCAGTCTACACTGACAATATCAGCGCCAGATTGTGCCATTCTTTCCAACACACCCGCACTACCACTAACTAGCAAAATCAAAGGTGTATCGGGGTGGGTTTGCTTAATCTGCTGGAAAACTCTCTGCTGATAGGGGAGAGCAAAGGTGTCATAATCTTGAGGACTCAATTGACCCGCCCAAGAATCGAACATTTGCACAACTTGAGCGCCAGAGTCAATTTGGTAGCGGGCATAGATGGCGATCGCATCTGCTAATTTAGTTAACAGTTGATGCAGTATCGTCGGATCTGAGAATGCCATGTTTTTGATGATGGAGTAGGTTTTAGAACCTTTTCCCTCAACTGCATAAGCTGCTAATGTCCACGGCGCACCCACAAAGCCTAACACCGTTGATTTATCGCCTACTTCAGAACGCAACGCTTGCAAAATTGTCTTGATAAATGGTAGAGCTGCTTCTGGTTCTAAAGGATGCAGAGCATCGATTTGTTCTTGAGTGCGGAGGGGGGAGTGAATGATTGGCCCTTTACCTTCCGCAATATCCATGTCAATGCCCAAACCAGGTAATGGGGTGACAATATCAGAAAATAAAATTACTCCATCTGGTTGGAAGGCTTTCCACGGTTGCAAGGAAACTTCAATTGCTACATCTGGAATTTCCGAGCGATCGCGAAACGAAGGATACTTCTCTCTTAAGTCTCGATATGCTTTCATATATCGTCCCGCTTGTCGCATCATCCATACAGGGGGACGATCTACTACTTCACCGCGAGCAGCCCGTAAGAGATGAGGAGTTGTTGAAGGAACGCCCATTTATCACTTCATCCTAAGTCACAATTTTTATGCCACTGTTTAGCTTATCATTCTAGGATTACGCTTTTTCAACAGGTTGGCAGCAAAAGGGTAATGGTAAGGCAAACGCATCTAAATTGATTACTCTCGATCGCAACTAAGGTTAAGAAACAACGAAAAAATAAGCATTTCTCGTTTGGTTTAGTTTCCAAGTCTCAAAGCGATGTCTACGATGGAATACACCTAAACCTTTAGCAACAAGCATCGGCTAATAAGATTCTATTTGCAATATAATACTCTTATTGACATAATGCGACCGCCCTGCACAAACTATTGAACACTCATTAATAGAGCTTCTACTACTAAATATATTTCAATTGTCTAACTAAGTAGAAATAATAAATGTTTTCAAAGTTTTATATATAAATATGAATTTAAATATTAAAAAATAATGAAATTAAAAATACGCTTTTCAGGGATTTTCTCTTTCATGAATGATTTAGGATTGTTATAGTAGTCTTTTATCTTTTAATACTCTAGAAACGATTCGTACTGTATAAAGAATGCCGTGATATCGCCAAGCTGTAAAAAGTAAAAGATGTGTATCGAGGCTGTGCTTCGATACACATTATTAAGGATTTTATACGGCTATCCTGATAAATTTATCTTTACATTGTCACTTTACGTTGTGAGCGTTTGAAGAGTGAAGTCATACCACAAGCACCAATTGCTAACACACCTAACATCGCATTAGATTCGGGAACGCTCTTGGCTAGTCTATAGGCATGGTTATCTGTTTCAAAAGCAACACCATTTGAGCGCATCACAACTCGATCAAATGTTTCTCCTGTGTCAGCTACAAGATTGATAAACATATTAGCTTGAGTGCTAGTCCAACTACCATTAGCTATAGCAGTTGGCACATCTGCACCACTAAAAGTCTTTACCAACTGATTACCCTTGTAAATGTCAACAAAGTTGTAATCATCCAATGAACCTGCATAAAAACCGAAGTAATTAACAGCTTCTTTGAAGTTAATATTGACAAAACCACTGTTGCCTGCAACATTAGTATTTTTTGGAGCAATTGTTAGAAATTTGGTGTTATCCCCATAAGGTGAGGCGTATTGACCAGATACGCTACCTTGAACAATGTTACTAGTAATATTAGAGTAAGTAACAAATCCATTAGGATCATTTGCGGTGCCATCGTCAAAGGTGACAGTTTTAGCATCAGCATAGCTAGAGAACGGGCCAGTATTGACTTGCAGAGTTACGGCACTAGCTGGATTTGCACTGACGATCACAGCAGTTGTTCCGAGTAAAGCCAAGGAGATTTTTTGCAGCATTCGAATAATAAACCTTGAAGAACACAAAGATAATTAAGACTGAACTTTTCTTGAAACCTAGCTATATAAAACTAGTTTCATTACTCGAACAACCTAGAAGAAAATCAAGAAGTATTATTTCTTTCTATATGACTGTTGTCGAGTAAAACAAGCTCGAAGATGTAAGTTTATCTTGATGCTTTGTAATACTATTGTGATTTTTTCAACTCGCAAAAGATACGGTATATACACCAAAATTTCTTTAAAGATTAAGTGAAGGGTCTTGTGCAATTTTAGTGAGCAGGACAAACGCATCTAAGATTACTCTTGATCGCAACTAAGGTTAAAAGATTAGACCTCTTGCAAAAATATTTTATGGTATGATGTAAAGTTTTGTCGCTTGAATCAATACTACTTATGCGATACGAGCAAACAAAAAAGTTATCGAATCGGCAGTTCAAACGTTTGGTCGGGGTACAACGACGTACTTTCGATGAGATGGTTAAGGTATTAGAACATACAACCAGTTTTAAGCAAACACGAGGTTATCCGAACAAGCTAGGCTTGGAAGACCAAGCTTTAGTTTGCCTACAGTATTGGAGAGAATATCGGACTTACTTCCACATTGCTAGTGACTGGCAAGTATCAGAATCAACGGTTTGCCGGATAGTACATTGGGTTGAAAGCACATTAATCAGTTCTGGAAAATTCCGTTTAGGAGGAAAAAAGTCCTTGTTGATCTCATCACAGAAACCGAAAACAGCTTGTGATGGATGTAACAGAGAGTCAAATTGAACGTCCGAAACACGGGCAAAAACGCTTTTATAGTGGTAAACAAAAACGGCATACTCTCAAATCTCAATTGATAATTGACCTAACAACCCAAGAAATTCGTTGTATTGTAAACGGTTCTGGCCGCAAACATGACTACAAACTATTTGTAGAGAGTAAGGTTCGTTTTCACTCCGAAACCGAAAGCTTAGAAGACAGTGGCTACCAAGGAATTTCTAAATTACACACTAATAGTCACTTACCTCAGAAGAAACCTAAAGGAGGTAAGTTAACCAAGGAACAAAAGCAATCCAACCGCGCTTTAGCGAGTCGCCGAGTAGTGATTGAACATGTTAATCGGCGTTTAAAAGTTTTTCGGATTTTAAGTCAGCGCTACCGCAATCGTAGGAAACGTTTTGGATTGCGCTGTCATTTAATTGCTGGGATTTATAATTATGAAGTTCAAAAAGAAGCCTAAATTTCTCTTGGATTTAGTCAGCCCTCAATCATACCACAAAACTTTTTTGCAAGAGGTCTATTATTTATAAAGTAAAAATAAAATTTCTGTAGGGAAGCCACTGCGTTGGGTGATACCGACTTGTACCCCTACGGAGAAGCAAGCTACGCTCTTAGCATTCCCACATGGTAGCAACTGGCGTTGTGTTAGGCATATATCTATGACGGGCGACTCTTAACCTTTTAGCAATAAGCTTAATTTAATGAGATTAGCTCACAGTTTATTGAGAATCAACTGCCATTATTGACATAATAGACTCGCTTTTGGAGAGTGGCAAATAATAGAAAATAGGGACTGACGAGTAAGAAATAGGATAAAACAAGAATCAATATTTAACTGAGGAGTGGGCATTAGTCATTCTCCCTGCTTCCCTATCTTCCTAATCTCCCTATTCCCTCGCTACCCTAATTTCTTATGGAAACTGACTCTAATAGTCCCGATCGTGTTGGATCTGCTAAAAACGAGCTTAATTCAGGAAACTTTTTGATTCCGCGATCGCAGCGACAGAGGTTCTTTATTCAGTTTACCTTAATGACCCTGATTGGATGGGTTGTGGGTGGCGTTGCCAGTATCGCCTTAGAAAAAATTATTCTCCAAAGCTCACCGAGTATTGCTCTCCAGGCACAAACATGGAGTATTTTGGTCAGAAGTCTCAGTAACGTTGTATTTGCCGTAATTTTTGCTGCTGACCAAGCCCTGATTGTTTACCGATATTTACCGGGTTTACAATGGCTATTTGCGACTAGCGTCGGTTGGCTGATTGCCAACGGTGTTTCTACAGCCTGGATTAACTACATTTCATCCATAGCCTCATCATCACCTGAAGAAACTTTTATTTTCGGATTCTTATCTGCGATCGCATATATAATTTCGGGTGTTTGGCTAGGGCTTTGCCAATGGCTGGTACTGAGGCGATATACAGCAGGTATTTGGTGGTGGAATTTTTTACCCTCAATTGCTTTCTTATTAATTACTATTTTGGTTTGGTTGCTTTTTCTGGTGCAAAATCTGATTCCAGAAGCAAGCCGTAATTTTATATTGTATTGGAGTGGACAAGGGCTTACGGCAGTCATACTGGGAGCTATACCAGCAATTGGTTTGTGTACATTAAAAAGAAATCCACATCGCTAAACTAGAGTTTCTTCAGGATTTTCATTTGTCATCCCAAATAAGTTCTAAACGTTCTTGTGCCGCCTTGAGTGCTTTTTCGGCAGACTCACCTAGTAATGTCGCCTCGATCGCTCGACCAAGACTGTCAGAAAGACGACTATATCCAGCAATAATTGGTCGAGGAAGTGCTACAGATATCTGCTCCATAAATACTTTTAAAACTGGTTTTTTGCTAATAAATTCCTTAAAAGCTTCACTTTGACCAGCTTTGATATTAACTGGTAAAAAACCCGTTCCGACACTCCATTCTTTTTGAAAGTCTTCACTCAAAACATACTCCAAAAATTTGAGTGCTGCTTTCTCTCTTGCTGGCGTGGTCTTCATTAGATACAATATTCCCGTCGCTGTCACCGTAGCAGGCTCAACACTTACAGGTATAGGGAAAACTTGATAATCAACATTAGACTTCATGATGTAAGTCCAAGGCCCTGTGATTTGCATCGCAACCCGGCCAGCGATAAAAGCATCCTCTTCATAACCACGTTCTGGAGGCGAAAGCATTACTGATCCATCTTTCATGAGGTTTTGCCAGAATTGCAAGGCACTAATAGCTGCTTGATTCGTTAAATTCGGACGGTTATTTGTCACTACCTCGCCGCCAGCACCCAATAAAAAAGGAAACCAACTAAATACAGTCCATTCTCCCTTTCCTAAAGGCAGCAACATTCCGTACTGTTCAGGTTTATTATCACCATTCCGATCTATGGTCAGTTTTTTGGCGACTTCCCTTAACTCTTCCCAAGTTTTGGGAATTTGCGTAATTCCCGCAGCTTGAAAAAGTTTAGGTCGGTAAAAAATCCCTAGATTGCTCGTGTAAAGTGGAATTGACCAAAGATGACCGTCTAATTTTAATTCCTCCAATAGGTTGGGGCTAATTTCCGACTTCAATGGCAATTTGTCCAGCCATTCTTCTAAAGGTCGAATTGCCCCTAGTTCCATAAACTGACCTGTCAATTGAGGATCGAATGACAGAATATCTGGAGGTGTATTGCCCACAACTGCTGTTAATATTTTTGGCAATTGGGGTTGACCTATGAAGATAGATTCTACTTGGATACCAGTATGAGTTTGATTAAATTTATTTACTAGTTTGTTAAACACATCCCGATTAGCAGGAGGATTTATTGATTGCCATAAACTCAGATTAATTACTCTATCATTATTCTGGAATGTCCCCTGACAACCATATAAGAACATTAAAAATATACTCAGAATAATTCCTACCAGCGAAAGCCGCCAAGCAGAATTGGTCATCTGGCGGAAAGTTTTTTGAATTTGGGATTTAAAAAGAGTAAAGTTCATGCCAAGTAGTTAATCAATTGCATTATCTGAAGGATGAAAAGTAAAATATAAAATCATGAATAATAAAGGATGATGTAAGACTTTATAGATAAATTTATAGACTGATAATCATGAAACTAAAAACTCCGTATGTAAGTATTTATGTTTATATCTTGAATCTATTTTTATATGTGTTTAGTATCTATCAATTTACTCTTTTTAAAATACACCATAGTGTAGGCAATTTGATGAAGGTTAAATTGCTTACCTCTCAAATGTTCAAACTCATGTAAAGCTTTCTGATCCCGATTACCTGTGAGGTTTGTCAGACTTTGTGACTAAAACCCAAGTGTGACCAACCTTGATTTTGTGCAGTTTCAGAAATAATTGGTATAATAATTTTTCCAATAACCGTAGTTACTCATCAGCATTATAATTATACCATTAGCGAGAACGCTGTCATAGAGAGTATTTGGGTTGTTTTATCCAAAATATTGAATCTCTAGCTGATGTATGGTAATTTTACACGTAAGAGTTGAGGTCAGTTTTGTAACTAAACTCTGAGGTAAGAGAACTATTAAGCATCGACCTCTATCACAGTATCTGCTTGGTAGCTTATAGAAGAACTATTCATAGACTCTTCTGTATTCAGCTTTTATTTATAAGTGACTTATGACTCTTCATTTATAGACTAGCTGGGCAACTAAGTTGAATAAATAGTTATGCCTAAATAAGGAAATTAGAAAGCATGAACTCCCAAGATAAGGTTTTACAAACCAGCCTGACTGACAATATTGACTATCCTGAATTCTGTTTAAAAGCTAGCTTGGATTCTTCCATATTTAAAGATTTTCGTCGCAATGAAATATACAAGATCGCATTAGAACACGACGACTTTGGTCAAGGATTAGAGTATCTGGAAGCAACCAAAAATTCTTCCTCTAAGGTATTGAGTAAGATTAATGAATTTCTTAAAAATGATCGGATTGGCAATCCTATAGTTTTTGATTACGAAGGCATTGGTACAATCGCACCACCTACCCTGCGATACATAAAAATTTTGTCAGATTTAGAATCTGAATTTGGCACTCTAGACAACTTAAATATATGTGAAATCGGAGTTGGTTATGGAGGGCTATGTAGAATTGTCAGTAGTTATTTTAAGGTAAAAACCTATACGTTGGTTGATCTAAAACCAGTGCTAATGCTAGCTCAAAGATATTTAGATCATTACCCATTAAACACGACGCTAGTCTATAAGACAATGAATGAATTACCTAAAGAAAATTATGATCTTGTAATTAGCAATTATGCCTTCACGGAACTGAGGCGAGAAATACAAGATATTTATCTAGAAAAGGTGTTTCTTTCTGCCACTAAAGGTTATATTACATACAATGAAATCAATCCAGAAGATTTTAATTCATATACAAAAGAAGAGTTAATTAAAATCATTCCCACAATCAGAGTCAATAAAGAAGTTGGCATATTAGATCCTGAAGATTGTACTTTAGTCTGGTAAAAAAATACCGGATTTATCCAAATTGAATAAAACTTAGGCAGATATTTAACAGACCAATACATAACTCAAAAATTTAAGTGACACCCTTCTAAAAGTATTGGGCTGTTAAATATTATTTAACCCTTCTTAAACCACACCGCAGTGTAGTCAATTCGATGCAAATTAAATTTCTCCCCTTTCAAACGCTCAAAGTCATGTAAGGCTTTTTGACAACCATCCCAATGTCCGTAGTCATCCACCTGAATCATCCCATTAATAACAACGCTATCATAGAGCGTATTGAAGATATCCATTGTTGATTCATACCAGTCTCCATCAGCGTGCATAAAAGCAATATTGCCTATCTCTGATTTATACTGAGGCAATGTATTAGCAAACAAACCCTTAACAGGTACAACAATATCTTGGACTGTTAACAATTGACAAATCGCTTGTATATTTTCTCCAATTGGAGCTTTTAAAGTGCCAACTCCAAACCCAGTTTCATTTGCAGGTATTCCATTATATATATCTATCTCCGTCGGTTCGGGCATTCCTTCAAAAGTATCACATGCATAAAGTAGACGTGGGCGCAAGCTGTATCGCTTAATTACAGATGCTAAAAGTGCTGCTGCTCCCCCTTTATAACTTCCACATTCAACAAAATTTCCGGGAATATCTTCTATACAAATTTGTTTTGCTAGAGAGTAAAGTGAAAATAAGCGTATTTCGCCCAATAAGGTATAAGGTCGGATAGCAGTAATAATTTCCATAAATTCATTTACTGAATCTGATGATAATTCACTTACATGATAGTTTTGCAAATGCTCCGGTACACTCCAATTAACATTTGGATCTGGCTGATGTTGGACTGGCTCAATATTGCCACGCCAAGCAACTCCCATAATCTGTCTTGTTTGATAAATCATTGTGTTCCACCCTTTTTGCTTTAAGTAATCTAAGCCTTGGGTAACATCGGGAGAATTTAAGTTATTAAATAGAATAAAAGCTTCTGTCTCTGCTAATTGTTCGCAGATAATTGCATAATTGAGCGGATTTATAGCTTCATTAGTTCCGTCAATAAAAATCAACGACCACTTGCGTTGTAATTGTTCGGCTAACTCCTCTATTTTTTGGGGAATATTACTACTTACTAGATTAACTGAGTCCAGGACACCTGCACATCGCAAAGAGTTAGTTACACTTTCATAAATATCTTTTCTGGCTAATAGAGCATCAATTACATCTAATTTTACTCCTGCTAATGCCAGATGACAGACAGACCAACCATACCAACAGCCAATAGCTAATACTTTTTTATCCCTAAACTTATGAGCGGTATTATAAAGAATATGTGCTTCATCCCGACTAAGAAATCCTATATCTGTCTCTCTTTTATCTACATACAGGTTATGAGGAATTTCACGTTTTAGAGAATGCAAATCAGAAGTATTTATATCTTCTACAATCATATTGGGAAAACATTTATCTGGTTTGATAATTTCAAGCCCAACTGAAACATAATCTCCATCTGCTAACAATGCTCTGTCAATAAATTCTATCGTTTCTTTATTCATGATTAATTTTTCCTTAAATATCCTAATTTTTGCTGCTAACCTCATGCCTATTCCTGTGATGCAGTCTTAGGCATACACAGTTACTGATTGATGGCTTACTAATAATCAAACTTGCTAAAATCGTCAATTATGTGAATATAGTTTTTGATGATGTGACTAAAATCAAAATTTTCCCTGACATATTCTACAATTTCTTGGCGAAAAGATTTATTTTTATCAATTAAATCAATAATTGTGTCACAAACAATTTTTTTATTTTCGGCGGTAGCATTAGTTAATATATCATCTGGCAAAACTTTAATAAACTCTTTGGAGTGTAAGTTAGCACTAGCCGATTCTGAAACAACGACACATAAACCTGCTGCCATTGCTTCTAATACTACAAGCGGTGCAATTTCTCCATTACTAATTAAAACTAAACAATTATAATCTGTGAGATTATTATAAACTTGTTTTAAACTCCAGATACCTAAATATTTTGTCGTGGTTCCTTCTTTAAAATTAGGGTCATCTAAAGGCCCAACAAAATCTAATCCTAACTTACCATCAATCGTTTCTGCTAGCAATCTCTGCTGCTTTCTCGGTTGAATCCAACCCAAACAAATAGCTTTATTATTTCCTTCTTCTTTGAAATTCAATTTTTGAGTATCAATACCGTTTATTTGCACTGATATATATCCAGAATAGCCTGCTTTAATAAAAGTATTTTTTGTTGGATTAGAAAGGGCAATTATACCAGGTGCATTTAGGTAATGTTGAAATCCTTCTTTAAAATCTTCTTCCCATTTATCTTGTTTAAAAAAATAGCCATTATGACAACTAAAACAATATTTTTGTTCTAGGCTTTTATTGAATTGACTAACAAATTTATAAGCGTGTAAATGTACAAAATTATAATTTCCATTATTGATTTTATCTATAACTTCATTGACATCTTTATTATTAAAAATATCTACTTGATGTCCAAGCTTATCTAAAAAATATTTATACTCTTGGATGAGAGTCAAAATAGAACTTGATAAGGGAGGTGCAGGAATATAGCCTCCAGCAACTAAGGCAATCTTCATGAAAATCCCTATTTTTTAGAAACTATTGCTCAAATATACTACACTTTTTATCGATGTTTACAAGTGTTAATAAGTTAAAGCGGTATATATCTATTCTATAATAGAATACGTTGATTTCGTTGTGATATAAATTTTATGGTTAACTCTACTGCGCCTTCTTTCTTAAGTAGCTTTTTAGAAAATTCATTTGACTTAAAAGATCATTTACAAGGTTTTTTACATTTAGATCCAGGAACCATAGAGACAAAGTTAGCAGCAGGACAAGAGGAAATAAAAAACTTAGGGCGCAAAGATTTTAATTGGGAAGAAGCAACTGCTTTCTATCGTGAGAAAGTAGGAGAACTTTACTTGTTTGAATTGGGGGCTTGGCATCTATCAAGTTATGCTTATATTGGGGATATGTTGCAGTTGATTGCAGATTGTGCCCAAGGAAGAGTGTTAGATTTTGGTGGAGGGATAGGAACTCATACCCTTGGTGCTGCTCTTTGTCCACAAGTGGAGCAAGTTATTTATTATGATATTAATCCGATTAATCGTGATTTTGTTCAGTATCGAGCAGAGAAAATGGGACTGGGGGAAAAAATAATTTGTAGTCTTGAAATGCCTACAAAAGAAAAATTTGATACTATTTTGTGTTTTGATGTTTTAGAACATTTGTCAGACCCTAGCCAGCAGTTATTAGAATTTTATCAATCTTTGAATTCTGAGGGTAAAATGATAGTGAATTGGTATTTTTTTAAAGGTTTCAATCAAGAATTTCCTTTTCATTTAGACGATCATAAAGTAGTAGAAACATTTTTTCATACACTTCAGAGTCAATTTTTAGAGGTTTTTCACCCTTACTTAATTACAACTCGCTGCTACCGTAAGCAGAGTTGAATTTAATTACATATTTTTTGGGTGGAGCCATAGCGAAACTTGCTAAACAAGTTATTTAGCTGAAAAAAGGATGTTGATAAAAATAGATTAACGACGGAAATGTACCATAAATTATTATTTATGTCTACTCCAATGGGCCCGCTAGGTTCAGGATTGGGAGGCGGAGTAGAGTTGACTTTATCTAATATTGCTACAGAGATGCTGCGGCGAGGACATAAATTAGAAATTGTTGCACCGCAGGGATCTATCAGCAATTCATTACCGATTAGAGAAATTCCCGGTGAACTAATACAGATACCAGCGCAAAATCAGAGTCGTAGCGATCCAATTTTGCTGCATAAAAATTCTGTTTTAGCGAATATGTGGGATCATGCTCGTCAAGTCCAAACTGATTATGATTTGATTGTGAATTTTGCTTATGATTGGTTGCCACTCTATTTAACACCATTTTTTAATTGTCCGATCGCACATCTGATCAGTATGGGTTCTTTGACAGATGTAATGGATGAGATTATTGAACAAGTAGCAATCAATTTTCCTGATAGTATTGGTGTTCACAGCCAAACACAGGCAGCTACTTTCACATTTGCAGAACGGTGTATTTGTCTGTTAAATGGCATGGATTTATCTATTTATCAATTTTGCCAGAAACCAACTCAGAGCTTGGCGTGGGTAGGTAGGATAGCTCCTGAGAAAGGGCTAGAAGATGCAGTAGCAGCAGCAGAAATCACTGGCATTAAATTGAAAATATTCGGATTAAAACAGGATGTATCTTATTGGGAAAAAATTTGTCAAGAATACCCAAATGCTCCTATAGAATATGTAGGATTTTTACCAACGCTTGAGCTACAAAAGGAGCTAGGTAAATGTCAAGTACTTTTAGTAACTCCTCGTTGGATAGAAGCATTTGGAAATGTAGCAATAGAAGCGCTTGCTTGTGGAGTACCTTTAATTGCTTATCGTCGCGGTGGTTTAACAGAAATTGTCCAGGAAGGAAAAACTGGTTTTTTGGTGGAACCTGATAGTGTTCAAGGTTTAGTAGAAGCTATTAAGCATTTGGATAAAATTGACCGACAAACTTGTCGCCAGCAAGCAGAAACTCTATATTCTTTAGAAGCTATGGGCGATCGCATTGAAGAGTGGTTTCAAGAAATTCTGAGAAAAAAATTCTGAAAAGCTGAGATAGTACTAATCTTGTTCAATTTAGATATTACCGCTACGACTAACGGGATTTACCAATGCAGCCATCCAACGTTGAAATTAATAAATAATTCTGGAACAATTACGCCAAAATATGGGATAAATCTCAAGTTATTCTAGGTAATCAAAAAGTTACAGATGATGAAAGAGATAATTACGTCAATTATTTAGGTGATGAATGCGCGACACTATAAGATGCAGTCAATATTGTGACCAAGTATATTACACCGTTTATTTCCCAAGACAGTACAACCTCTTCTTTCTTTTTCAGAAACCCCTACCTATGATGGATTATCTCAGCTAAAGTAATCACACTTTGCCAGCCAAGTTTATCAACTGCTTGAGATTCACAAGATAAGTAATGTTATTGGCGCTATCAATTTTGATCCACCCTTTTTCATGCAGCTTTTCCATGATTTTGGTGGTTTCTTCAACACCGATTTCTGTTACCTCTGCTAAATCTTTAAAAGGAATGTTAAAAACTTCTCTTCCTAAGTCTGATTCCTGACCATAACTTTCACCTAAAGTTACTAGGGTATGAGCGAGTTTGACTGCTGGTGGTGAAGACCGCATTTGTAATCGCTGGTTAATTTGCCGCAATCGCCGCACCATCAGTTGCAGCATCCGGTGATGTAACTGTGGGTCTTTAAACAATATTTGAATAAAACGCTCTCTGGAGATACTAAGCAACTTCACGGGTGAAAGGGCAATGACATCAGTTGAGCGTGGAGATTCATCTAAAATTGCCATTTCTCCAAAAAAATCGCCACGACCAAAAATTGCCAAAGCCACTGAATCGTCCCCGACAGTACGCCGGACTTTGACCCACCCAGAAACCACGAAGTAAACGGCATTACCCCAGGCATCTTCCATCACAACGGCTCGCCCCGATGGATATTCATGTTCAATTGCAACGTTGAGCAGCCATTCTAAGGTCTGTGGGTTGGCTGTACTCATCAAGGGGAAAAGTTCACTAAAAACCTCAGTTAGCATGAAATATTTGCAACAAATGGATTCAAGAGCGGGAAACTAACTTTGATACTATAAGTTTGTTTAAATCGTAATCTTACTCAGAGTACGATCGCAAAATTTGTATTTATTTGAGATGAACCTTGTAAGGTTGATCGGTCTAAAGTCTCATTACAACATAACAATTATGTACGCGATCGAAATCAGCGCTTTCACTGACAGACCTATAATTTGCTGTCTGTTGGTGGATTGCTATGTATTGCCAGTATTTTGATCTGTTGGTCTAAATTTTTCACTAATTGATTCAGTGTAGCTAAAGCCTCTGATTGCTGAGAGTCAAGGATAGGATTCAACAAAAGCCGTTCTTGTAGTTCATGTAATTTGAAACTTAGTTGCTGAGAAATTCCTAAAGCATCACGTCCCAGACGCATCAATTGTTGTTGCTGATAGAATTTTAATGCTGCTCCCCGCAAGACTTGGAGTGTTGCCTCTTCACCGTAGGTTCCCGGCATAACTCGCAAGCGTAATAACAAGCGGTTTTTTTGATATACATATTCCTTCTCTACCTGTTTTGGTTCTGCAAGCGTGATGAGAGGTAGGGAGGCAAACCGCTTTAATTCATTCAGTACTCCTTGGAAAACATAGAGCGGCAACTTGTCTAATACAGACTGCAATATTCCATTATCACTCCAAAGTATCCTGCCTTCGTAAGCTTGTCTTTCTAAATACAGCCGGCCGATTCCCCCACCCAGAATTCGCCCTAGTAATTCCTCTAGTAATTTTTTGGGTGGCAGTGTTGGTAGCAACTCAATGGGAGTAAGTAATTCAGGAACTTGTGTAGGTAAAATAGGTAGATTGTTTGCTACTGCAACAGATGTCTCGCCCTCTTGACTCCTTAGAGTTTGAGATGATTGATCTAGCTCTGGGATAGGAGGCAAGTCTACACGCTGTCCAGAATGTTGACGCTTTTGTGTCTGAAACGGCATCAATAGGGGGTGCTGATTTGATTCTGAGTCGGCATTTAGGGAGGGAATAGGTTTGTCAGTATTTTGTTGGAGAAAGTCCTCTGTTGACTCATGCACAAGTTTTGCATCTAGTTGAGATGTATTCTTATGGTTGAGGTAGGCTGATAATATTCTGCGGTGAGAGTCGCTTGCGATCGCCTCAATCACCATCGTGCAATTGATATAAGACAAAATGCGACCTACATAATCTAGTGCCTCACTGTCTTGTGGATAAACCATACCTAGCAAGAGGTTTTTGTCTTCTAATCCCAAGGGCAAAATCTGATGGTAGAGGCAAGCTTCAAAGGATAAAAGATTATCAATCAGTTGGAACATTTGCTCGCGTTCCCCTCCTTCCTCCCATCTAGTTTGAGTGGCAGTTAGGATTTGCTGTGCATTTGCTGCGGTATCATTTAGTTCGCCCTCGGAAGACAACATAGGTTTGATTGCGTGGTGTTTATTTATATTTTGCCTCTAATTGAGTAAGTAGTTAATAAAGATACTTTGTTTGATTGTTAAAATTTCAATTATATATACTTAAGTAGACGTAAGTAGAAGATGAATTTTAGATGATAGATTGGGGATAATACTGAGAAGTGGGCATTGGGCATTGGGCAAATAATTAATACTTCTTCTTACCCTAATCCCCTACTTTCCCTACTCCTCCACTTCGCCACTCCCCATTTGCCTTGTCTCCCGCCGCCTGAATTGGCTACTCTTGGGTTCTTAAAGCTTGGGCTGCAAGATAAATTTTTGTCCATTCGCCTAATACTTGATGGGTTTTGAGTTTTAACTGTTGAGCTATTGCTTCTATTGAGTTACCTACTTTCCGCAAATCTAGGATTTGCCGCCCCAGAGGAGTCAATTTTTCATCAAGTTGTTGCCATTGGTTTTGCGTTAACCCTAAATTATGTTCTTGTAAGGAAATTGAGAGCCAGCTGTCTACTAGCTCTGGTTTATTTTTGAGGGCAAAAACACGCACAGCATGGTAACTAATTTTTTCTCGCAGACGGTAGACTTCTTTAGTCTGCTTATCCAGTTTTTGGGCGATCTCTTCTTGGGACTTACCTTGCAGATACAGTCTTAGCCATTCTACTGCGTCTTTTCCGAGATTTTCTTGTAAATAATTTTCAAATTCTTTTTGGACGGACTGACGTAGGGACTGTTGTTCTTCTAGTTGTTGTGTTTCTTGATATTCTGCGATCGCCTGACTATCTACTAAGTTAACTCGATTGTCACTGTCGTCGGTGAGGACTTCTTCTGACACCAGTCTAATCATGTCACGACCAGGCACTTGGGTTAAGCCACCGCGCTGAGTGCGACGCAAGTAATTTACAAACCGGTAAGCTAATAGGGGTTGATTGCGTACTGGCCGCAAACAATATTCTTCTACACTGGCAAATAGCAGAGCATCCGCCAATCGCCTATCGCTTGTATATTTGGCAAGATCAGCCATTTGTTGCTGCATGTAGGCATCAGTTTGCAGTAATTCTTGGAGTACTTCTTGCAATACATCCATCACACTGCGCTGGCGATCGCGGCTGAGGGAAACCCAAGTCTGAATCTTATTCCGTAATGTCACTAAACTCCCTAGTCGCGTTATCAAGTTGCGATAAGCACGTTCTCGCCCAAACCCCAAATAACGTTGACGTAAAATCCTCCAGCGATATTCCATCGCTTGTTTGGCGATCTCAAGTTCCTTCGGGTTTAACAGATCAAACCGTTTTGAGTCAGATCCAAATAGCCAGAGAATAATACTTTGCCTAGCAGCTTCATTTTGCTCTGGACATTCAGTAGCCAAGCGCTTTTGCCAATCTAAAGCCAGTTTTTCCATATCTGTTGTCATACTGAGATTGCATTCCTCGAAACTCAATTTTGAAGTTTGCATCACAACCCCCATTTATCCCACCTAATTGTTAACTGGCAGCTGCCCCAGATTTCATGAGTTTCATGAAAATAGCTCAGTGTTTCTACTCTTATTACGTCTTAATTCACTAGAATTATGCAGAAATTTCTACATTGATGTTTTCCTTTCAATTCCAAAATACCCAAAACCCTTGTAAATGAAGCATTTAGAGCAAGTTTGTTAATTTAAGCTTTTTGTAAAGTTATGTTTTTTAACTAAGAACAGAAATCTGCCTAGAGTGGTGAGGATACACCTTTGCATGAGATGGGTCGGGGAAATCTGATATTTTGTAACAGATACCAGGAACGAATCTAATTTAACTCAATGTCAGACGTTATTTCACCCGTATAAGTTTCAACCCCCTACAATCCTTTACGTAGGAAAATACTTAGTTAAATCTTAATACGCTTGGTGTTCATAAGATTTTGCTCTATAAAAGCCCTCCGACCCTCTTAAAATGAGCTTAATTCCGTCCTTTCTAAGGGTAATTAGGGAGGAGGAGCGAGCCTTAACTGAATAGTATTAAGTTAAATTTCTTAATATATTTTTATTTTATCTAAATGTAAACCTCGTCTACCTTAAGAACCGTAGTTTTGTAGGTTGCGTGCAGCGATAGTGTAACCCAACATAAATAAGGTGGTAATGTTGGGTTGCGTTTCACTTCACCCAACCTACATAAATATATCTTTTAAAAAACTCTAGGTTTCAACATAGATGAGGTTTATATACGTAAATTAGTGTTTAAAAGGATATTTAGTAAGACGTTATATAAAACGTTTAAATTAGTAAAAATGAATAGTCAACAGTCAATATTGATTGATTTTGACTATTGACTGTGATTGTTGCTTTCCCTCTGCTTCAAAATTCAACTTCTGCAAAATCTAATAACAGAAAGAATGCAACCCTCAAAAGCTTTAATGGTCAGAAGCCTTAAAATAGACTTCTCAATAAATTCATTTGTAGAGATTCTTCGTTTTGAATTTCCCCGCAGAGGGTTGAATCTATCGATTGTTCGATCTAACAATCGGATTTTCTACAGATTCTCGATACCCTTGGACTTGTTCTGTGTAACCAATTGGCAGAACAGCTTCAACGTTTTCATGGGGACGAGCAATAATTACCCAGGATTCAAGTGTACCGCCAAAAACATTTTCTGCGGCTTCAACACCAGCAGCCATAGCAGCTTTTACTTCAGAAACATCGCCACGAATATTAACTGTAAAACGGGCGCTACCCACTCTAATATATCCAACAAGAGTGACTCGACCAGCTTTTACCATTGCATCTGCTGCTGCTAGCACCGCAGGAAAACCTTTCGTTTCAAGTGCTCCAACTGCCTGTAATGACATTATTAATCTCCTGTATGAATAAACGATATGGGGGCTATAAGCTAATTGTACGAAGCTTCGCTACAGATTTTGATAGCAAAATTGCTTAGAACATGCGGAAAGGTTCTGATTCTTCGGTGAAATGGATTGGTAATATGGTTTCCACATTTTCCGGGGGATTAGGAACAACGTAGTAGGTAATTACTGTACCAACCTTGACTTGCTCTCCAGCTACGATTCCGGCTTCAACAGCTCTATTGACTTCAGAAACGTGTCCCCGGACGGCGACTAACAAACGTGCGCTTTCAGCTTGACCATAATACACAATCGTAACTGCGGCAGCTTTGACCATTGCATCTGCTGCGGCTAAAACACTAGGAAAACCTAAAGTTTCAATTACGCCAACCGCCATTGGCATGGCATTAGCTCCTGGAATAAGGGATAGGCGATATCAATTGTACGTGGCTTTAGTCCCAATTTTGACATTTTGCAAAATTTTCTTTGGTGGTGGGAATTAGGAGAGACGCGATTAATAGCGTCTGTACAAGAGTTAGAATATTTTGATTAGCTGCTAAACTATATTTTATATATTACAAATAATACTTGAGCAGATTAGTTTGTGTAATTTTGTTGTTTAACAAAATCAGCGATGCGCCAAAGCAAGCTAATACGATAAACTGAAATTTATGTTTCCGAATTTTCTTCCTCAAGCAGTTGGGCAACTGACAGAATCTGCCTCGATCGCACTAGCTCAGAGTATTCAAACTGCTGCGATCGCTACTCCTTTAATTAATCAACCAGTTACCACAACTTATGTCAAGCAGGGGAGTGGTGGAACTCCTATTTTATTAATTCATGGCTTTGACAGTTCTGTATTAGAATTTCGGCGGCTTTTGCCACTACTCTCTAGAGATAATGAAACGTGGGCTGTAGATTTGTTGGGTTTTGGGTTTACAGATAGACTCTCAGGAATTGCTTATAGCCCAACTGCGATTAAAACCCATCTTTATTATTTTTGGAAAAGCTTAATTAAGCAACCTGTAATTTTAGTGGGCGCTTCGATGGGGGGTGCGACGGCGATTGATTTTACGCTGACTTACCCGGAAGTTGTAAAAAAGCTAGTGTTAATTGATAGTGCGGGGTTGGCTGGTGGTTCACCGTTAAGTAAATTCATGTTCCCCCCATTAGATTATTTCGCAACTCAATTTTTGAGTAATCTAAAGGTGCGCGATCGCGTTTCTCGCATTGGATATAAAAATCAAAGTCTTGCTTCTGTCGATGCTTTATGTTGTGGCGCGTTACATCTCCAAATGCCCAGTTGGAATCAAGCTTTGATTGCTTTTACTAAAAGTGGTGGTTATAGTGCTTTTAGATTTGATATTTTATCAAAAATTGTGCAACCAACACTAATTTTGTGGGGCGATTCCGATAAGATTTTGGGTACTAAGGATGCCACAAAGTTTAAAAGTGCAATTCCACACAGCAATCTCATCTGGATTCAAGATTGTGGTCATCTCCCGCACTTGGAACAACCACAAATCACCGCGCAGCATATTTTAAACTTTCGAGTTTAAAGCAGTTTTTTATTTACTAAGTATAATATCGATTACCTGTGGAGTTGCATAGAACAAGGAGCTTAAGCCCCTTGTTTTACAAAACCTGATTTTGTACAGTTTCACAAAGAACTGATATCAACTCTAGTCAAGTAACCACATCTCATTAGAACTATCAGGATACTCATTTGGTTGATTTTGTGGTTGATTTTGAGCTAGCGTTTCCGATGAACGATGTGATTTTTTGTAGTTAAGTGGATTGTAATGGTCTTTGACTGGTTTGATAGCAGTACTTTCTTTGACCACAAGTTTTTTAGAATTATCTTCTGCTGTTTGTTTTAAAGCATTAATTTCTTCTATCAGCTTGGAATTCGCTTCTGCAAGTTGCAGTGCTGTTTTTTTGGTTTCTTCAAGTTCTTTTGTTAGTTGTTCTAGTAATGATTTCTGTTCTGATGCAAATGTTTTTTGTTTAGATAATTTTGATTGCAAATCAGCAACTTCTTGTCCAAGAGATGCTTCTTTTTTGTGGCTTGCTTCTAAATTACTTGTCAACTCTTTAACAGTTGCTTCTAAATCAGCTTTAGTTGGGCTTGTGCGCTTAGTAGAATTTGACTCAGATGTTTGTGCTGAGGATTCTTCATCAGATGAAGCCTGTTCTTCGGTAATTGCTTGTGCTGTAACTTCGATCGCAGATTCACCTTCTGGGGGTGTAAATTTTTGTGCCTCTTCTTGTAGTAAGTCAGAGAGACTTTGTTTCCTAGCCATTATTATTTTCTCCAATCACGCTGTAATTCATCAGCTGCACGACGGTAGTCTAACTCCGCCTCTCGTGCATTACTTCCTCGCCATTGAGCGATCGCTACACCCTCAAGCGCCGCTCGTTCATGAGCCTTATAAGCACGGATAAAGGTATTAAAAGCAGGAATACCTAATCTAGTGAGAGTGTTTTTTGCTTCTAGCGCTTCCCCAATGCTGCGCGTATCGACTTTAGTTAGCAGTACCCGATGGGGGGTTCCCACGGGGATGACGGCTTCCTTGACTGTTTCCACGAGGATAGCTAAATCCATTGCGGATGGGGGTGTAGGCAAAACTAGATAATCTGCGATCGCAACTACCGCCACTAATGCTTCAGAGCGCAGCGCGGGAGGCGTATCCACCACTACTAAATCGTAACCTGTTATCTTTCCTAAATCACTTAAAAGCTTGGGATCTGTTTCTTGAGATAAATCAAATCCCATTCCCTGCTGACTGCGCCCAAACCACCAGCTGGCAGAACCTTGAATATCTGCATCAATCAGCAACACCTTTTTTTTCTTCGCAAAGTTTGCAGCCAGATTGACTGCGGTAGTCGTTTTGCCGACTCCTCCTTTACCGTTGAGAATAGCGATGATTTTTGGCACTGCTTGCTTCCGATGCTGCCTCTTGTTAGCGCTAGCGGGGCGTTTAGCCCGTGCTGAGTTAGGAGTGCTGAGTTAGGAGTAAAGACGCAATTAATCGCATCTGTACAAGAGTTTTTATTATTCTCTTTTCAGTTCTCAGTCTCCAGTCTCTAGTCCCCAATCATGAATATACCGCTTTCTGTAACCTTAAATAACATGAAAAGTCGTAACAATAAAATTCAGAAGCCATCAAATTTACAAACTTCTATGACAGTAACTTACAATCTGCCTGATGGGCCTCAAATGCCGCGCTGGTTGCGGATGATCAAGTTTATTACTCAGCCAGTGAAATATGTCGATGATTTTGCCAAAACCTATGGTGACACTTTCACCATCAGGAGTAGTAGCTCTGATAACCATCTTGTGTATTTTAGTCAACCCCAAGCACTTGAGCAGATTTTTACTGCTGATTCGAGGCATTTTGAGGTTGGGAGGGGAAACACAGGACTAAGATTTTTACTTGGCGATCGCTCCTTTATGTTATCAGATGGCGATCGCCACCAGCGCCAACGGCAACTATTAGCTCCCCCCTTTCATGGCGAAAGGATGCGGGCTTATGGTGAGGATATTCGGAAAATAACCCAACAGGTGAGTCATGAATGGCAAATTGGTAAGCCTTTTAAGATCCGTGAGTCGATGCAAGAAATTACCTTGCGTGTTATTCTGCGGGTTGTCTTTGGTTTGAATGAGGGAGAGCTTTTTGAAGAACTAAGGCGATCGCTAAGTGACTTATTAGACTTCATCACTTCGCCCCTAATGTCCAGCGCCTTCTTTTTCCAGTTCATGCAAAAAGATTTCGGTGCGTGGAGTCCCTGGGGTTGGGTTCTGCAACAACGGCAAAAAATTGATCGACTGATTTATGCTTTACTTCGAGAACGTCGCGCCCAAACCGATCAAAATCGCCAAGATATCCTAAGTTTGATGATGGCGGCTCGTTACGACGATGGTCAAGGGATGTCAGATGAAGAATTACACGACGAGTTAATGACACTGCTAGTAGCGGGACATGAAACTACCGCTTCTTCATTAACGTGGGCTTTTTACTGGATTGATCGTTTACCAGAGGTGCGTGAGAAGTTGCTAAAGGAACTCAACACCATTGGAGTTAACCACGATTTGAGTAGTGTAGGTAAATTGCCCTATTTGACAGCAGTTTGCCAAGAAACACTACGAATTTACCCAATTGTCATGGCTGCTTTCCCCCGGATTGTGAAAACCCCAATTACAATTATGGGCTACGAACTGCGAGAGGGAACGGTAATAATCCCCAGTATTTATTTAGCGCATCATCGAGAAGAAGTTTATCCACAATCCAAGCAGTTCAAACCAGAACGTTTTTTAGAAAGACAATATTCACCTTATGAATATTTACCCTTTGGTGGCGGTAATCGTCGCTGTATTGGGATGGCATTTGCCCAGTATGAAATGAAAATTGTCTTAGCAACTGTTCTATCTGACTTTCAAGTATCGCTAGTTAATAAACGTCCTGTGCGTCCTGTACGCCGTGGATTAACTGTCGCTACACCAGCCGGAATGCGGATGGTTGCTACACCTCAAGTCAAGCCTGCAAATACGCCAGCCTTAGTTTAGGTAAGTAGGGTGGGCATTAAACCTGGATTTCTCACAAGTAAGAAATCAAGGAGTGTGGGAGGTGTGGGAGGTTGGGGAAGAAATCTGACCCCGCACACTCCCCTGCCTACAGTATCGTGAGAAATCTGGGTAAAATGCCCACCCTACTATTTTGTAATAATTACGAGATATCCTGATTTTCTTGCTTGTTAGCGAGTTGTTCATAATGTTCTTTATCGCGGTATTTAATTATTCTCATCGGTTGATTCCCAACAATTGCTAAAGGTTCAACATTAGCAGTTACAACCGTACCAGCCGCCACAATTGCACCATCTCCAATAGTAACTCCCGGAATAATTAAGACATTTCCGCCAATCCAAACATTGCGGCCGATGACAACAGGTTTATGGATGTAGACATTATGTTCATAAGGCAAATCATTACTTTGATAGTCGTGATTTGCAGAGAGGATAATAACGTTAAATCCAAGCGTGGTGTTGTCGCCAATTGTGATTCCCCCACGACCATCTAATAAGACATCCGGGCCGATGTAGACTTTATTTCCCAGAGATACATTTTGTGGATGGTCAATTGTAATATCTCGCTTAAATCGTAAACCTGAGCCACAAAATTTTAATTGACTCTTCAATTCTTGATGCTTGTAGCGCCTGATTTTGGTTTCTAGATATTCTCCCCACCGTACCAGACGAGGTACTAGCCATTGTTCTAATAGTCGTTCTAACTTATTCGTAATTTTATTTTTTATCTCTTTCATAAAACCTCACAGGAGTTTGACTAACCTCTGGTTTTAGCCCAGAAAGGCAAAATAAAGCGGGTATCCTAGCACACGTCACACTTGTTGTTAGGTTTCCCTAATTAGAATATTTTCTCTCACGTGAAAGTTATAATAATTTAAAATCTCTATTAGGGATTGAAACTATCAGATATCTGGCAAAATGATCCCTGAAACACGTGTTACTAAAACGTATATTAAATTACTCAAATCTTTTCCTCCTCGTTCCATAACTTCCGAGGAAGAATTGCTGGCTACGCAAGAAGTTATTGATTCCTTGATTGATAAATTATCTTCCTTTGTGTTCCTCTGCGCTTCCCTCCGCGTACCTTTGCGTTAAAAACATAAAATTAGATATTCATCGCGGTATTATAGCGTAGCCTCAAAAAGGTTTCCTAAAGTTGTAATCCATCTAAAAAAAACACTTAAAACTAAAGAATAAGTAATCAGTTTTAAAGTTTTACAATTTTAAGTATCTCATCCCGTGTTTCTTCAGGTGATTTACCCTTTGTGTAAACAACAAACTTTGCTAAATCATAATTTGAATGATGCTTAACAAAATATTCGTTCAAATCAAACCCATTACTAACAATCTCACCATTACGTTCGTTAAGTATTTGGATAGATTCTTCTAAATCTGGAGAAGGAAGAATCAACACAACATTTATATATGGCTCTAAAACTTGTTGCACCCGTCTGAAAAGATCGTCATCTTCATAAACAGAATGGCCTGCACCAAAATCAATAACACAACTGCTATATTCCGAAAGTACTCTTTCAACCGCGTAAGCTTCAAAGGGTTTCCAATAACGATAAATACCTGGAAATCCTTCTTTTTCTCTTATTTGCTTTGCCAGTTCCTCATCATAATTTATTTCCTTATAATAATTCAATCGTACATCGTCCATAGAACACTGCGGAATCCCTAACTTATGAGCAAGGAGTTTTCCAAGTGTGCTTTTACCTGTACTAATTGGCCCAATGAGAATAATATCTGAAATATTACGACTCATTTTAAAAAGCCTGAAGATTAGAAACGACTCTGCTATACAAATAAATAAGCCTTAGTTAGTTATAACTTCAACTCCTCCTTCATCCTCTCTTCCAGCACATCCAATAACCCATCTACATCCTTCCCAGATTGCTCAAAACAAATCGGTGGTGCTGGTTCCGGTGCAAACTGAATTAACTTAATTTCCCCCTTCCCAATCCCAATCATCACAACTTCTATTTCCGGTTTGTGATTTTCAACAATTCCCAAAATTTCTTGCAGCCGATTCTCAACTTTAATATTTAAATTCTCTATCTGTTCTTTCGGACAATAAACAAAATGCGGCGTTGGTTGCAAATCAATACCAACAGTACCCTGAGTGTCACCATTAGCTAACCACAATCCCCAAAAAAGCGCCGCTAATTCCTGCTGATTTGCTTTGACAAACCTATCCAACTGGACACGCCACTTGTTATCACCTGATTCTGGTTGATTATTGCCAAAAAACATAAATAATTCGTAATGAAGACACAAAACAATGGGCGAAACTTATCTCAAACCTGACTGTACACGCCAGAGGCTAGAATAAATTCCATCTTTCTCCAGCAATTGCTCATGAGTGCCCGACTCTACTAATTTCCCATGTTCCATGACATAAATGCAATCGGCGTTGCGGATAGTGGAAAGACGATGAGCGATCGCAATTGTAGTTCTATCTACTGTAATCCGTTCTAGCGATCGCTGGATTGCTGCTTCTGTCTCATTATCCACCGCCGAGGTAGCTTCGTCTAAAATCAGAATGGGCGGATTCTTTAAGACTGCGCGTGCGATCGCAATCCGTTGTCTTTGTCCACCAGATAACTTTTGTCCTCTTTCCCCCACAATTGTCTCATAACCTTGGGGCAAGTTAATAATAAATTCGTGCGCTTCGGCTATCTTCGCCGCCGTGATAATTTCTTGCTCTGTAGTCTCAAAGCTACCATAGGCAATATTCTCTGCTACAGTGCCATGAAATAGAAAGACATCTTGACTCACTAAACCAATACAACGGCGTAAATCTTGCAAATTCAAACTTTGCAAATCAATGCCATCAATAGTAATGCTTCCTGTTTGCACTTCGTATAACCGCAACAAAAGTTTGACTAAAGTGCTTTTACCAGAACCAGTTGAACCGACAATTGCAATGGTTTTCCCCGCCGGAATATCCAAAGACAGATTTTTAATTACTGGAAATCTATCTTTATAAGCAAAATAAACATTTTTAAATTGCACTTCACCGCGCACTTCATTCACAGGTAACGCCACATCACCTGTATGAATGGCGATAGGAGTATCTAACAAATTCATGACTCGATTAGTAGAAGCCATTGCCCGTTGATATTGGTCAAAAGTTTCGCCTAATCTTGTTAAAGGCCACAGCAAGCGCTGGATTAAAAATACTAATACGCTGTAAGTACCTACAGACATGGCTCCAGAAACTGCTGCCATCCCACCATATAAGAGTAATGCCGTGAAACCTACCAAAATCAGCATCCGAATTAACGGTACAAAAGCAGCAGAAAGAGTAATTGCTTTGGCATTACTGCGGCGATAAGCGTCACTATCTAATTCCAAACGAGAGGCTTCATAAGTTTCGGCAGTGAAACTTTTAATGGTAGTTATTCCACTAATATTGTTTGACAAACGCGAATTTAGGAAACCAACCTTTTCCCGGACATCAGCGTAGCGAGGCGCAAGCAGTCGTTGATAAGCAAAAGAACCCCAGAGGATAAATGGCATTGGTGACAAAGCCATCCACGCGACACTAGGAGCCAAAATAAAGAAAGCAGCGCCAATAATTAGAACAGTTGCAGAAACTTGGATAATATCATTTGCTCCTCCATCCAAAAAACGCTCTAATTGGTTAATATCATCACTGAGGATAGACATTAAACCACCAGTGCTACGTTCTTCAAAATAAGCTAATTCCAACTCTTGCAAATGTTTGTAGGCATCCAAACGCAAGTCATGCTGAATATTCTGAGCTAAATTTCGCCAAAGTCGAGCGTAGGCGTATTCAAAAACAGATTCTAGTATCCAAATGATGACAGTGAGGAAGGAAATAATCAAAAATTGTTGAAAGACATCGCGTACCCCTAACTGGGCAATTATAGAATCCTGCTGTTTAACGACTACATCCACTGCCACGCCAATTAAGCCTGGTGGTGCCAAGTCGAAAAATTTATTGAGGGTAGAATAAGTAGTCGCCAGCCAAATTTGTTTACGATACTGGTGTCCATACTCAAGCAAGCGCTGGAGAGGATGCGTTGAATGTTTACGCCTTCTTGATGCCCGATGAGATTTTAATACAGTAGCCACGGCTTTTTGCGGTTTCGTGCAGTTGATATTACCACAGAACAAAGTCTTGAGTCCTGAATCTGAAGATTGAAGACTTAATTCAGACAGACTGATGAGAGGATGTTTTAAAAGTCATGATTGATGTATCAAATATTTTTTACCCCACCCTAACCCTCCCCTTATAAAGGTGAGGGAACTAGATTTTCTTGTTTCCCACCTTTATAAGGGGGGATTAAGGGGGGTAATAATTCGATTAAAATCACAACATACCACTTTTAAAACATCCTCTGAGGCACTTAAACCCAGTCCTTTATGAAGGAATAGAATTGATCGAAATCTTATCCACCTCTGAGTTAGCTTCATCTAAAACCAAATTGGGTGGATTCTTCAAGACTGCACCCTACAAACTAATGACAATATAATTTTGACTTTTTTTCGAGATGTCTATAATAAAGGGGCTTTTACCCGTGGCTTTTTAAGATTTTGGGTATTATGCTTAATTTGCCGCATATCATATCACATCTATATGTGCAGCAAAAAATTGTCTATAAGAGTTAAAACTGAATATGGCAATCTCTAATATCCTCGAAGAACCACAGCTTTTACGTCTGAATCGCTGGTTTAGTGGACTGCGTGGCGATTTAACGGGTGGACTAACAGCAGCAGTGGTAGCATTGCCTTTGGCTTTAGCCTTTGCAGTAGCGAGTGGTGTGGAACCAAAGGCGGGACTTTATACCGCTATTGTGGCGGGAATTGTCGCGGCAATTTTTGGCGGTTCGCCAGTACAGATTACAGGGCCGACAGGTGCAATGGCTGTGGTTCTGGTGGGAATTGTCGCCAAGTACGGCCTTGAGAAAGTTTGGATTGCTGGGGTAATGGCTGGAATTATCCAGATTGCCTTGGGAGTTGCCAAACTTGGACAGCTAGTGAAGTTTATTCCCTATCCAGTGACGGCAGGCTTTACCAATGGTATTGCCGTGATTATATTTTGCGGTCAATTAAATAATTTCTTTGGTTTACAAATACCACGTAGTGAACACTTTTTGCCAGGGCTTTGGCAAAGTTTAACTCATGTAGAAGCTCTAAATTGGGCTGCTGTTGGGTTAGCAATTGTGGTAATGGCAGCCAACATTTTATGGCCCAGGATTAATAGGACAATACCAGGTTCTTTAGTGGGGTTGGTGTTGGCAACGGGGATAGCAACTTATTTTCATCTGGATGTACCCACAATTGGCAGTATTCCACAATCTTTACCAATGCCTCAAGGTATTCCCCACTGGAATGATTTTAGTGTGATTCGAGAACTGATTAATCCGGCTTTGGCTTTGGCTGCACTGGGAAGTATTGAATCGTTACTATCGGCGGTAGTGGCTGATGGGATGACAGTGAGCGAAAAACACAATAGCGATCGCGAATTAATTGGCCAAGGATTGGCAAATATTATTATCCCATTTTTTGGTGGTATTCCCGCAACAGGTGCGATCGCTCGGACTGCTGTCAATGTCCGTTCGGGCGGCAAAACCCGACTATCTGGGGTAATTCACGGCGTTGCTTTAGCCATTATTGTTTTGACTTTAGCACCCCTAGCAGCACAGATTCCCTTAGCAGCACTTGCTGGCATCTTAATGGTAGTTAGTGTGCGGATGATTGAGTGGGAAGCCATTGGTTTATTGATGCGTGCTACCTACTCCGACTTTGCGGTGATGATTCTCACCTGGCTAGTAACAATCTTGTTTGATTTAGTTCTCGCTGTAGAAGTAGGATTGATTGCAGCCGGAGCATTGTTTATCAAACGGATGAGCGATTTAAGCCTAGTTAAAATACCTGAAACCGAAGTATTTCCCCCTGGTACTCCTCTGGAATTAGGTAAGGAAATTGCGGTTTATCGCGTAGATGGCCCTGTATTTTTTGGTGCTGCTGAACGCTTTGCTACCTTCCTCCGCGATGAACCGGAAGTGAAGTATTTAATTCTCCGGTTGCGCTTTGTACCAAATATGGACACAACTGGGTTAGTAGCTTTAGAAGATATTTACCATGACTTGGAACGGCACAATTGCCGCTTAATTCTCACAGGCTTACAACCCGAAGTCAAACAACTATTAGAACGAACAGGGTTGTTAAAAACAATTGGCTTATCAAATTGTTTTGAAACAACAACAGATGCGATTTGCTCTATCTCTCCTCAGATTCGAGAATGTTCTCAGCCTGTAGCAGCTGATTTGAAAACAAAAGAATTGATGGAATTAAATGACTGATATTATTTGTGTTTGAAGATGACTCTATAAGCTTGTAGAGGCAATTCATGTAGACGCGGAGCATACTCTACGAGTTCTTCAACGGATTACCCGCAGAGTATTGCCCCTACATGAATAAGGCGCAGGATCGCATGGAATGGATATAACCCAAATCTATTGATCCATACTCACCTAAAGGTTGATGTTTATTCTATATTTCATGAGATTATGAAAACAATATGAGAATATTTAACGACAAAGTAAATGACTCCCCCAGAAAACAAACCTAGCTTACCAGAGGTTCACCGTAGTATTGGAGTTCCTAACAGCAGCAGCTTTTGGCGCAAGATGATGGCTTATACAGGGCCAGGATATTTGGTTTCAGTGGGATATATTGATCCTGGAAATTGGGCAACAGACATCGCTGGGGGGTCAAAGTTTGGCTACACTCTGTTAACAGTGATTTTGCTGTCGAACCTGATGGCGGTATTACTCCAATCATTATGTGTACGTTTGGGAGTTGCTACAGGGCGAGATTTGGCACAGGCTTGTCGGGACTATTTCAGCCGAAGGGTAAGCTTTTGTTTATGGGTACTGTGTGAAATTGCGATCGCAGCTTGTGATTTAGCAGAACTACTCGGAAGCGCGATCGCACTGCAACTTTTATTCGGTATTCCCTTAGTATGGGGTGTTTGCATCACAGCATTGGATGTACTGCTATTGTTATTTTTGCAACATAAAGGCTTTCGCTATACAGAAGCCCTGGTAATAATGCTGGTAGGAACAGTAGGCATCTGTTTTACAGCTGAAATTCTATTTTCTCGCCCTGATATGGGGGGTATTTTATTGGGATATGTGCCCAAGAAAGAGATTTTATACAATCCAGAAATGCTCTATATTGCTATTGGTATTTTAGGGGCGACAGTGATGCCTCACAACTTATATTTACACTCCTCAATTGTACAAACCCGTAGTTGGCAGCCTAATACCGAAAAAAGATGGGAAGCAATTAAGTTTGGCACAATTGATTCAACTTTTGCTTTATCCTTAGCACTATTTATCAACTCAGCAATTTTAATTGTGTCTGCTGCAACATTTCATTTTTCTGGTAATCAAGATGTGGCAGAAATTCAAGATGCTTATAAATTACTTTCACCATTATTAGGAGTTAGTGCTGCCAGTGCTATTTTTGGCATTGCTTTACTTGCTTCTGGACAAAGTTCAACGCTAACTGCAACTCTGGCAGGACAAATTGTTATGGAAGGCTTTTTGCAATTTCGCTTTCCATCTTGGTTACGCCGTTTAATAACTCGTCTACTTGCAATCATTCCAGCGTTAATCACTATCATTATTTTTGGTGAGAATAGTACAAGCAGTTTGATAGTTTTTAGCCAAGTTATCCTCAGCTTACAGTTACCATTTGCAGTGATTCCATTGGTGATGTTTACGAGTAATCGCCGCTTGATGGGTGAGTTTGTAAATCCCTTATGGTTGAAATCGTTAGCCTGGTTAGTTGCTATTGTTATCGTAGGTTTAAATGTTTGGTTGCTATTACAAAGTATTTTGAGATGATTGTTATCAGGTAACAGTTAAGATGAAATAACAGATGCGTAGCGATTCAATGTCATGCTGCAATTGGAAAAAGTTAGACCTATAAACCGTAGCAATCGCTTGCTGTACTATTAAGCTAAATGACTTTAAAGATCAACAAAAATGAGCATTATCGTCTTCGGCAGCATAAATATAGACTTGGTAGCAACAACACCCCGATTGCCAGTCCCAGGAGAAACGTTGCTAGGAGAAAAATTTTTTAAAGTTTCGGGAGGTAAAGGAGCGAATCAAGCTGTAGCATTAGCAAAACTGGGAATTCCTACCCAAATGGTGGGGCGTGTCGGTGCAGATGATTTTGGTGTGGAACTTGTCAATAATTTGCAATCATCTGGTGTGCAGATTTGCAATATTTTCGTCGATAATACTGTTAGTTCTGGAGTCGCCATTATCGCCGTAAATCATGCTGGGGAAAATCAAATTATTGTAATTCCTGGTGCAAATGGGTGTGTTAATCAAGAAGATGTAGAGCGATTGTCCCAGTTATTACCAGAAGCGACAGCACTGCTTTTACAATTAGAAATCCCGATTGCTGCGGTGATTGCAGCCGCTAAAGCAGCAAGAAAAAGCAAAATCAGGGTAATTCTCGATCCAGCACCCGCACAATCTGATTTCCCAGATGAACTTTACCCATTAGTGGACATTATTACACCGAATGAAGTTGAAGCCTCACAGTTAGTAGGTTTTCCTGTGGATGGAGAGGAACAAGCGGCAAAAGCAGCCGAAGTTTTATTACAACGGGGTGTGAAATGTGCGATCGTTAAACTGGGTGCTAAAGGTGTTTTTTGTGCAACTGCTGAGGAAAAGTTTTTTGTCCCCGCGTTTCTGGTTCATGCGGTTGATACAGTAGCTGCTGGTGATGCTTTTAATGGTGGATTAACGGCGGCACTTTTTGCAGGACTTTCTTTACATCAAGCAGTTTTTTGGGGTGCAGCAGCAGGTGCTTTAGCGACGACAAAATCAGGCGCACAAACTTCACTGCCCGATAGGTTTACATTTGATACGTTTCTTAGGGAAAAGGCATCTATCAGAGATTAAGTAAGCGTAAATAATTGTCGTTGAAACTAAATCCTCATTAAGCCTTTTAGTAAATTAATTGGCAATTTATTACAGCAGATACAGATATTAAAGTCTGGAAAGTAAGCAGTTTTTTATAAAAGCAATACCTCCTTGGTTATAGATGTAGCAAAGCGATCGCAAGTTTGATACCATTAGCTTGTAAGAATTCCCAATGCAAGATTGTCACCATGAGCAACTCGACTCCGATGGATGACGAAAAAAATCTCCCCAAGAAAAAGGGGAGGACACTCCCTCCGAAGCTCATCATCTGGCTGGGAAAGTTTGTCTGGACGACTATGTGGCAGATAATGATGTCAAAGCTTGCTCCTAGCAATCAATCGGGAGCATATATTCGTCCTAATAGCCAGTTTCGCAAGTTCATTGGTACAGAAGAAGGAAATCCACACCCACCAGCAGCAGGGCGCTACAAACTCTATGTTGGGTTGGGTTGTCCTTGGGCGCATCGAACCCTGGTTGTGCGATCGCTCAAAAAACTCGAAGCGGTAATATCAGTATGTATTGTCTCTCCTTCTCCCATTGAAGGCGGTTGGATATTCAACGAAGAAGAAGAAGGTTGTCGTACACTAGCTGAATTTTATCAACTGGCAGAACCTGGTTACAGTGGACGCTCAACAGTTCCAATTTTATGGGACAACCAAACAAAAACTATCGTTAATAATGAGAGTTCAGAGATTATCGTCATGCTGAACTCGGAATTTAACGAGTTCGCCAACAATCCCACACTGAATCTTTACCCAGAAGCACTTAAAGAGAAAATTGACTGGTGGAATGAGAAAATTTATCACGCGGTAAATAACGGTGTGTATCGCTGCGGTTTTGCCCAAACCCAAGAAGCATACAATCAAGCCTGTAATGAACTGTTTGCGACTCTCGATGAGATTGACATTGCATTGCAAACTAGTCGATATCTGTGTGGAGATAATCTCACGCTTGCAGATGTCCGTTTATTCACGACGTTGTTTAGGTTTGATAGTGCCTACTACGGGTTGTTTAAGTGCAATAGACAGCGAATTCGAGACTATCAAAACTTGGGAGCTTACTTAAGGGATGTATATCAGCTTCCCGGTGTAGCTGACACCTGCGATGTCGAGAGTGTGAAGCGAGACTACTACGGGAACCTCTTCCCACTCAACCCCGGTGGGATTATTCCTGATGGGCCTGATATGTCTTATCTTTATGAACCATCGGGGCGCGATCGCATCGGCATACTGAATGCTTCATAATGTACATTGAAAAAGAGGCAAGGGAGCAGGGAGCAGAGGAGCAGGGGGAGAGAAACAAACAAGTGTATTTCGAGCTATTTTAGTAGTAAAAATTACTAAACATTTCTCTTTGCTCCCCTGCCCCCTGCTCCCTGCCTATTGATTGAGAGGCTGCATTCTAGAGTTGGTGTAATTGTGAACCAGATTAATCGAGTTGCAATTGTTGGTGGAACTCATGGCAATGAGTTTACTGGGGCCTATTTAATCCAAAAATTTGCTCAATTTCCCGACTTGATTACTAGACAAAGTTTTGAGACAGTTACTTTGCTAGCAAATCCTAACGCTTTTGCCGCCGGGAGGCGATATGTAGAGAAGGATTTAAATCGCTGTTTTCTCCAGCAAGATTTACAAGATTCAACTCTTAATAGTTACGAAGAATTGCAAGCTAAATCAATTCAGGACACTCTAGGATCAAACAGAAATAAACAAGCAGATTTTATCTTAGACTTACACAGCAGTACTGCTAACATGGGTCTGACAATTATTTTGGTAAACAGTCATCCATTAAACTTGCAATTGGCTGCTTATCTCAGTCAGATTAGCCCTTTAGTGAGGATTTATCGCTGTTCTTTTAAATCAATTGCAGAAAATCCATTTGTAAATTCCCTGTGCGAATTAGGCTTTGCGATCGAGGTTGGCCCTATTGCCCAGGGTATATTAAAAGCGACGTTGTTCCAACAAACAGAAGAACTTGTTTATGCGGTTCTCGACTATCTAGAACAGTTTAATCAAGGTAAAATTTCATCAACTAATGAAACGTTGATTCTCTATGACCATTTATCAGTTGTGGACTATCCAAAACAACAGGATGGGAAAATCTTTGCGATGATTCATCCAGAGCTTCAGGACAAGGATTACCAAGCCTTGAACCCAGGAGATCCAATATTTATAACCTTTGATGATAAAACAATTGTTTATGAGAATGAATCTACCGTTTGGCCGATTTTTATTAATGAGGCAGCTTACTACGAAAAGGGAATTGCAATGTGTTTGACTCAAAGGCAGCAAATCAATATCTAGTAGGATGTTTAAAATTTTTTGTATAATCGCTTTTTATTGAAACTAATGATATAAATTGAGCATCATAATCTAGAAAATATGCTGATTTAATTTATAATCTCTGTAGCTGGTGCGATGTCTAAAAGCGCGTCGTAGTAACTTCTAATGAATAAAGTTGCAGGTTATTAAATCTGTCTTCCTAAAACTTAATTTACGCTTAAAATTATCCAAATACTTAAACTCATAATGAAAACGAAGCAACGAGGAAACAAACCAATAGCCAGTCTTTCTTTAGACTTGGATAATGTTTGGTCTTTTCTAAAAAATCAGGGCGCTCCTGGTTGGGAGACTTTTCCCTCTTACTTAGATATTGCAGTCCCTCGTTTCTTAGATATTTTTCAGCAGTGGAATGTGACAATCACGGTCTTCATTGTGGGTCAGGATGCCGCCCTGGAAAAGAACACTAAGGCTTTACAAGCGATCGCTAACGCTGGTCACGAAATAGGTAATCATTCATTTTACCACGATCCTTGGCTACACCTATATTCAGAGGATGAAATTGAACAAGAAGTGGCGTTAGCCGAACAACATATCAAGCGCGTTACCCATCAACATCCTATCGGCTTCCGGGGACCTGGATACAGTTTTTCGCCTGCGGTATTGAAAGTCCTAGCACGACGGGGATACGAATATGATGCTTCAACTTTTCCCACATTTTTGGGGCCCATAGCACGAGCTTATTATTTAATGACCTGTAAACTGAGCAAGGAAGAACGCAAAAAACGCGAAGCGTTGTTTGGCGGTTTCAAAGACGGTTTGCAGCCTTTAAAACCTTACCAGTGGAAGATGGGTAAGGATAAATTGACTGAAATTCCCGTTACCACCATGCCAATTTTCAAGGTACCAATTCACTTCAGTTACATAATGTATATAAGTACATTTTCTTCGGAAGCTGCGTTACTATATCTCCGAATTGCCCTATGGTTGTGTAAACTTACACGTGTCCAGCCTTCTTTGCTATTCCATCCTACAGACTTTGTAAGTCAAGAGGATGTGCCAGAGTTATCATTCTTCCCTGGAATGAGTCTCCCCACCTACAAGAAGCTGGCAATAGTGAATAAAAGTTTGGAAATTATATCCAGTCAGTTCAATGTTGTGACTGTTGGACAACACGCCAAATCCGTAGCTGATGCCCATAAAATACCAGTATTAGTGCCTCAGAAGAGGTAAAAATATCATTTATGCGATTTGTATCCTTAATACAGGCAAAATTAACTTTGACCTGTTTCAATTTTGAAACCAGCTGACATTTGCTAGCAAGAATGTGTAAAGTAATTGAAAGTAAATTACTATCTCTAATCTTTAGCACATCTATCTATGGTTAGAAAAACTCAACGCCTTTTGCTGCTAGTTATTTCCTGTAGTATAACTGGTGTAATTTTAGGAGGTACTGCTGCTTGGGCAGAAAGTAATCTCTGCTTAGAAGACAGTAAGGTTACAAGCGACTGTCTAACTCAAGATCCGATCCAAAAAACTATCCAAGGAATGAGTACCGGATTGTTAGCTGGGGCTGGGGCCGCTTGTGGTGCAGCATGGCAGTTAAGGCATGAAGATTGAGTTAGGAGTAGAGACGCGATTAATCGCATCTGTACAATAGTTAGGTCGTGAAAGTGGTTGTAGCTACGCAAAAAATGATTTGTTATATACCAAATTATTTTTTGCGTAGCTTACTGCCGCAGGCATCGTCTCATTAATTTCTCAAACGGCCGTTGGATTATCAATTGCATTGTTGATGGCTTATAGAGAATAATCACAGATAAAGCAGCTTTAGCCTCTTCGTGCGAGATAATAAATATAAAATATGGTGATCGCAATCGATTTTGGTACTAGCAACACAGTCATTGCTCGTTGGAACCCTGTAACCCAGCAGCCAGAAACCCTGACTCTACAAGGTTTATCAATTAAACAAAGTCTCAATCCGCCACTAATTCCCAGCTTGGTTTATGTTGAAGACGCAACCCAAAATAAAGTATTAGTCGGGCAACAAGTACGCGATCGCGGTCTTGACCTCAAAGGTGAAACTAGATTTTTCCGCAGCTTCAAGCGGGGTATTGGTGCAGATATCCAAGGTTTCTTACCCGAACTAGATGGGCAAATTGTCACCTTTGAACAAGTAGGGCAATGGTTCCTCACCAAAGTAATTGAAGAACTAGCACCCCTACAAGGTGGGTTAGATTCTCTCGTGTTAACTGTACCCGTAGACAGTTTTGAAGCTTATCGTCACTGGTTGGGGAAAGTTTGCCAATCCCTTCCCGTCGAACAGGTGCGAATGCTGGATGAACCCACAGCAGCCGCCTTGGGTTATGGCTTGGCAGATCAAGAAATTCTTTTGGTAATTGACTTCGGCGGCGGTACTTTAGATTTGTCCCTTGTCCGATTGGATCAAGGCGTGCAAGCAACTACAAAGCCGTTGGGATTTCTCCTCAAGTGGGGTAATAAGTCTCTGGCTGAAGATTCAAAACAAAAAGTTAAAACTGCCCGTGTCCTGGCGAAAGCTGGACAAAATCTAGGCGGTACTGATATTGATAATTGGTTGGTAGATTACTTTGCCAAAACTCAAGAGTTGGCGGTAAGTCCCTTGACAACACGATTGGCAGAACGAGTAAAAATTCAGCTATCAACCCAAAACCAAGCTAGTGAAGTTTATTTTGATGATGAAACATTTGAAAGTTATGAATTGGAATTAAACCGCGACACTTTTGATAATATCCTCAAAGAACACGCATTTTTTGAGTTATTGGATGAGTCGATGACGACACTGTTGCAGCAAGCAAAGCGCCAAGGGATAGAACTTCCTGATATTAATGCCGTTTTGTTAGTTGGGGGAACAGTGCAATTACCAGCAGTGCAGACATGGATAAAACAGTATTTTGAGCCAGAAAAAATCCGTTGCGAACGTCCCTTTGAAGCGATCGCTCAAGGTGCTTTACAGTTAGCTCAAGGGATACAAATCAAAGACTTTCTTTACCATAGTTATGGTATCCGCTACTGGGATCGCCGCAATCAGCGCCACAAATGGCATTCTTTAATTAAAGCTGGACAAGCATATCCAATGAGTCAGCCAGTGGAATTAGTTCTAGGTGCTTCTTTGGAAAATCAGCCCAGCATTGAATTGATTATGGGAGAATTGGGAGCAGATACGGGTAGTACCGAAGTTTATTTTGATGGCGATCGCTTAATTACTCGCCGTATGGAAAATACTGAAACCAGCGTCAAGCCTCTCAACGATCAAGAAGGTGCGAGGACAATTGCTCAACTGACACCAGCCGGATATCCTGGAAGCGATCGCATCAAAATTCTCTTTCAAGTTGATGAGCAACGCTTTTTGCGAATCACCGTTGAAGATTTATTAACGAATGACACGCTTTTGGAAAATCAACTTGTGGCACAGTTGAGTTAGATATAATGCACATCATCAGTCGTAAAAAGCTGCGCGAATTTTGCCAAAATTATGCTGATTCCTGTGATGCACTTAAAAACGGTTATTAAAACAGATGAGGAAAATGAGCAAGCTATTACACTAGCTGAGTAACTATCTCATCGAGTTAACCGAACTTTGGAAGAGTCGGCATTATTAGACCTCTTGATCGCCCTGATAGAAAAATATGAGGATGAGCATTATCCAATAGGAGAATCAACGGCGCACTCAATGTTCCTCCATCTAAGTAGGTAGGTGGGAAAATTTACAACTATGTAACGAAAGTTTAACCAGAGCCATTAGAGCCAAATTTAATACGTTTTGTACTGTGGTTGCCTTTTTCTCCCCTAGCTTTAACGCCATCAATCACCGCGTAAGCAAGGTCTAACTCATCATCAAATATTTGCCCACATAATTCATCTTTTTTCAGGTGCTGCCACTCCAATTCAATTGGATTCATCTCGGAGCAGTATGCAGGCAAAAAGAAGATGTACAAACCCATCTGTTCCCACTTTAACCATAGTTTTTGCACTTCAAGACATCGGTGTATCGGTCCGTTATCCTGCACAATTACCCTAGTGCGCCCGGTTTTTTGAGCTTCCGTCGCTTCAATTTCCATCATTTGAATGTAAGATTTACGACTAACACCACCAATAACTAGACCGTAAATAAAGCTGATTAAAGGTTGAAGAAACCCGATAATACTTAATCTCCGACCACGACGCTTGGTTTGCTCTAAGCGTTTTTGCTCACCTCTAAAGTAATAGGTGTAACCTGGTTCACTCCACACACAGAATCCTGATTCATCTAGATACTTTAGGTCTATTTCTCCGGTAGCTGCGGATAATTCCAACATATCTAGGTCTGCTTGTTTCTTCGCTCTGACTACGGGGTCTTGTTTTCTCTTGTGGCTCTTCTTGGCTCGCTTCCAATAGACCCCCTTTTTTTGAGTACCCGTCTTAATCTGTCGGGACTCAATTTTATGTGGCGCTCGCTTTCTAATTTCCGGGAGAGTTGAAAACTATTGTATGTACGTGGTTCTTCTCTGAGGCATTTTTCCAACAATACTATGTCCTCCTCCTTCCACTTCGGTTTTCCTCCTCGACCTGGTAATTCCCAAAGCCCTTCTATACCTAACTTCTGCCATTTATGTAAGACTTCTCTTACTGTTTGAACACTCCAGTCAAAGTGAGCAGCTATTTTTTCTACGTACCAACCATGCGCGTTTAATCTGATTGCCTCTGCTCGATCTTTAACTTTCTGTGGTACATCCACAGTTCTCAGGTTTAACAGGGTTTGGTCTTGCTCACGCGTGAGGAATACCCTTAAGCGAGCGCCCATAACATTTGTTACCTCTGTAAGTACATTTTCCGTATTTATTTATCTTAATATAGTTGGGTTTTTTCCCACCCACCTACTTAATCGATGCTCAGAATGTTAAGGAAGCTGAGTTAGTAGCAATTCTTGGTTCAAGAGAGGTTGTTTCTCAAGTTATGAGTGGAAAACAAGAAATTACCCAGGAGATGGCTAAGGTCTTAGGGAGCTTTTTTCACGTTGATACTAGTTTGTTTGAGAATTAAAGCGATGTCTACGATGGGCTAAGTCTACGCAACTTATTTTTAACCACCCATCTTTAACCATCCAAAAACTTGATTGACGGTTAGTGTAAGTTCAATTTCCGGTAATACAGGCAAAAAATCTTCTCCCTGGAGTAGTACTGGCTGTTGCTCTGGTAGAAATACCAAAATACTCAGGTCATCAGGATCAAGAAACCATCCCAGGCGGCTACCATACTTTAGACAGTAGAGAATATTTCCAATTACTTTGTTGGGTTTTTGTTCTGGCGAAAGAATCTCAATCGTCCAGTCTGGTGGAAGTTCAAAATTATCAGGTACTTCATTCTCAACGGTAAACGGTATACGTCCCCACTGAAATACAGCTACATCAGGTACAATTGAGCGATCGCCAAAACTACACCGTAATTCTGGAAAAGCATAGGCAATCTTCTGATTTTCTGCAACTCCATTAACAACAGCACCAAGTTTGCCTTGCAAGCGGCTGTGTCTCCCTTTCGGCATTGGCTTAGGAATAATCTTACCGTTAATATATTCGCTCGCAGGCTTTGTTTCTGGAAGCTTCAGAAACTCTTCCAGGGTAAGTAGTTGAGTAGTTGAGTAGCTCATGACTCCTGAATCCCTCGAAGATGTGTTTTTAGTCTAGCAGTATCTATGGACAGGTGCATTCACAGAGTTAAATCACCTATCCATACATTGAGGAAAAAATTGCACCATTGATTAATTCATCATCACGATAATTCGTAATTAAAACTCTTAACTACGAATTACGAATTACGAATTACGAATTATTTATGCACCACTACTGAAGTCCCATAGCTAGCCCAATTGTAAATATTGCGTGCTTGCTTAACAGGTAAATTTACGCAACCGTGGCTGACTGGAGTGCCAAAACGATTATGCCAGTAAGCACCGTGGATGGCGTAGCCTCTGTAAAAATACATTGTGTAAGGAACATCAGGAATATTGTAGCCCCTGCCTCGCATCCGGTGAGTGCGATACTTAGAATTAATCCGAAATCTACCTATGGGTGTGGGAGTCGATCGCTTCCCTCCAGAAATACGGTATGAATAAACAAGTTTTTTACCTTCCCATGCACGTAACCGTTGTTCTGACAGGTCAATTTCAATCAAGCGAGGTTGGGATGTTTGCCTAATATTAAACTCAGTGATGCCATTTTCATCTACTGACGCAGCGATCGCTGTATCAGAGTGGCGATCGCCTGCTAACGGTGCTGACCAAGAAAATAAAGCCACCACCATCAGCGCTACGCCTGTACAAAAAGTTTTGGAAGAACGAATCCCACCACTACGAATCCAGGATTGCATTATGCCTTACCTTCTAAAGTACGCAAAAATTATGAAGTGAAGTAATTTTCTGGAAACTACAATTTTCCAGGGTGATTACTAATTTGCTGTGAAGGATTTACGCAATTCATCCGCTAATGCTTTTCCAAACCAGTCCTAAACTAATCCGCATTTAATTAGTCATTGGTCAGTTGTCATTCATTAATGACTAATAACAACTTTTACAAAAAAAATCTGTAATTTAAATGCGTCAATGCAAATTTTCCCGGAACTAATATTTGCATTTGGAGTTTCACACAGTAATTGTCAGGATTTACGCTTATTTCTTTGGGGCAAACTGGATAATACCAAATTTAGGAAAGGACTTTTAGTCCTAAATAGCAAATCTAAAATCCAAAATTGGTCTGAATCCCCTTTTATATATTTTATTTCAAATTCAGTAATTCCGACTCCGAAGATTCCCAGCATAAAATCTTGCTGGGAATCACTTAATTGTCTTGATTTTTTGTTATTTATGATTTTACCTAAATTGCCTTCTGACTGCTTCACCTACTATTTCTGGATGACTATCGGTGTCCCTACTGATGCCCACTGAAATAGCCATTTTGCATGTTTGGGTGCGATATTCACACAGCCGTGGCTGACTGGAGTGCCAAATCTCTTATGCCAATAAGCTCCGTGAATAGCATAATTACCTTCGTAAAACATCGCATAAGGAACGTTGGGAACATTATAGTTTTCTCCCTGCATTCGCGTAGTTTTGAACTTAGATTGAACCTTAAAAGTCCCAACAAGAGTGGGAGTAGCTTTTTTACCAGAGGAAATAGCACTTCCATAAACTACTCTGTCACCTTCCCAAGCTATTAATCGTTGCTTTGAAAGGTCAATTTGAATCCAGCGCTGCTCTGATTGTTGTAATGTCTGGATTTTTTGGGCAATTACTTGATCTTTGGAATTTGCCCAAACTTCACTCGTTCCAGTAGTAGTAAAAACACTTAAAGACAGTGCTGTACCAGTAAGTAGTATTTTTAAGCGATGCACCCAGTCAGGATAAATCAGTTTTTTCATTTTAGATACACTCACACTCAAATCATGAAGTCTTGAGAAACTTATCAGGTTTCACTTTTATTCCCTATCTATTACTTTAATAGACGTGAATTTTTAATGATTTGATTCTAATTTAACCTAACTGTTGTAGGAGGTTTTTTGCCCTAGATGCGATCGCTTGCCAATTTGCCTCTGTGACAAGCTTTTTGGGAAATAATTCACCGCTCAAACCGACAGCGATCGCTCCGGCTTGCAAAAATTCTTTAGCATTTTCCAGAGTGACACCGCCTGTAGGAATTAAGGGAATCTGACTTAGTGGCCCTTGCAAACTTTTAATGTAATCAGCTCCTCCCACTGCTTGTACGGGAAACACTTTTACACAACTAGCGCCCTGACTCCAAGCGGTAACAATTTCTGTAGGAGTCAAGGCTCCTGGGATGATAGGTATATCTTTTTCTTGTGCTGCTTGAATCATTGCTGAGTCAACGTGGGGTGTGAAGAGGAATTGCGCCCCAGATGCGATCGCTTCTTGTAGCTGTTGCACATTGAATAACGTACCAGTGCCAATAGTACAAGCGGGTAATTTTGAGCGTAGTTGACTGATTAATTCTCCAGCGCGATCGCTATTCCAGGTAATCTCAATCAGTTGCATTCCCCCAGATGCTACAGCCATTGCCATTTCCTGTCCCACTTCAAGTTTAGGGGCGCGGATAACTGCGATCGCACGATGTTTTTGCAATTGTGATAACCAAATTTCATTAGGCATTTTGACTGGGAATTAGGAATTAAGGACATTCCAGTAAGGTGTTTTAGCGCGACAGCGTAACGCACCTGTTATCTGTAGGCGGCGCATTAGGCTTAACTCCGTAACTACTGGATAATTTATTTTCTGGAAGTCCCATAATTCCAATACAGACCTAACCCTATCTGCAAGAGCAAGTACTCTCTATTCTGAAGATATGCAAGATGGGTTAATAGTAGCTAGCTAATTAAGAATTGTGAATCGTTTAAAAAAGGCTAGAAACTGCATCTAAGCTGTTTCTAGCCTTTATTTAATTAATGGGCAGTACCAGACTCGAACTGATGACATCCTGCTTGTAAGGCAGGCGCTCTACCAACTGAGCTAACCGCCCGCTTGACCAATCCTTAACTAATATAGCAGAGGATTTTGCATTGCGCTAGTAGTTTTGGGAAAATCTTTTTTTCTCTTATACTGGCTCAGTATTAAGTTACTCAGCACGGGCTAAACGCCCCGCTATCGCTAACAGGATTCAGGATGCCCTCTGGTCGGACGCATGATCGCATTACTATGTATGCTCTGCCGTTGGTGGCGGGCATTACTTTCTGGCAGACTCGCAGTAGCAATGCGACTTTGTTGGTTGCAGGCGGGTTTCTATTTGGAGGGCTGATGTTTGGCCCCGATTTGGATATTTACTCTGTGCAATTTCAACGCTGGGGTTTCTTGCGCTGGATTTGGCTACCTTATCAAAAAAGTCTACGGCATCGTTCTTTTTTATCCCACGGGCCAATTATTGGCACGATTCTGCGAATACTTTATCTAGGGTGTTTGCTAGCTATCTTGGCAATTTTGGTTTTGGCAATTGCCGAAAAATTATGGAATCTGAGTTTTACTTGGCAAGATTTGGGACAAACTGTGGGGCGATCGCTCCTGCAATATGATACTGAATATATCGCCCTGTTTTTAGGGTTGGAACTTGGTGCAATGAGCCATTCTCTGAGCGATTGGAGTGGTTCGGCATACAAGCGCGTGCGAAAGCAGGGGGTTCGGGGGTTGCTTCCTAGTGGCAAAATGAAGAAGCGGAAAGTTACAAGTCGCGGTACTCGTCGAGCTACAGTTACCAGAAAGAGCAACGGCAGAACGACAAAGGACAAATGACAAATGACAAATGACAAAGTTGAGACTTTGGCAGCTTTGCAGGAATTGATTGAGGTAGTGGCGAAATTGCGATCGCCTGATGGTGGTTGTCCGTGGGATTTGGCGCAAACTGCTGAAACGCTTACGCCTTATGTGATTGAAGAAGCTTATGAGGTGGTGGATGCAATTAAGAGTGGGGATCAGAAGGCGATCGCAGAAGAATTAGGCGATTTATTATTACAGGTGGTATTGCAAGCCCAAATCGCTAGCGAATCTGGACAATTTTCTCTCAAAGAAATAACTCAGGGGATTTCCCAAAAGTTGATTCGCCGTCATCCTCATGTGTTTGGTGATGTGTCAGTAGCCAGTGTGGATGAGGTGCGGCAAAATTGGGAACAAATCAAAGCGCAGGAAAAAGGCGAATCATCCCCAGACGCGCAAAAACTTAGTGCTAAACTCGGTCGTTATGGGCGCACCCTTCCCCCGTTGACAGCAGCGATGAAGATTTCTCAAAAAGCTGCTGCTATTGGGTTTGAATGGGAAAATATTCAGGGCGTTTGGGATAAGTTTCATGAAGAATTGGGTGAATTTCAACAGGCTTTAGCTGAAGAAACACCAGCGCGACAACAAGCAGAATTAGGCGATTTACTCTTTGCAGTTATTCAGCTAGCCCGTTGGCATAATCTTGACCCTAGTGCTGGTTTGCAAGGTACAAATCAGCGATTTGTCCAGCGATTAGAAAAAATGGAGGCAGTTGTCGCTCGCCCCCTTTCTGATTACAGTTTGGATGAATTAGAAAATTTGTGGCAACAGGCAAAAGCTCAACTTGCCAAAGAAGGCTCATAAATTAATTTCTAATTATCGAACAGAATTCAGGAGTCAGAATTCAGGAGTCAGAATTCAGGAGTCAGAATGAATTTTGTACGAAAAAGCAGATAGCGTACCACTCCGTGGAAGCAAGCTACGCGCAGCGTCTCAAGCCTTAATTTTCAGGTAGGGGCAATTTATAAATTTCCCCTACCGCCAAATAGTAAATTAAGTACAAGTGACATCATAGCCAAGCTCGATCGTATTGAACAGGCCAGAGTTTATCGTGTCCTAACTGTTTAGCTGCCAGATGCGGCCAATAAGGATTGCGGAGTAGTTCACGTCCTAACAACACTATATCGGCTACTTCTGTGCGAATAATCTCGTCAGCGTGTTCAGGGGCTGTAATTAACCCTACGGCTCCTGTATGGATATTGGCTTCGCGGCGGATGCGTTCGGCAAACTGAGTCTGATAACCAGGTTGAATTGGGATCTTGACACCCGGTATAATCCCCCCTGATGAAGTATCAATGAGATCAACCCCTAGAGACTTAAGTTTGTCACTTAAAGCGATACTTTGCTCAATGTCCCAACCCCCATCTACCCAATCGGTAGCAGAAATACGTACCCAGAGTGGATTTGTCTGGGGCCAAACCTCTCGAACTGCTTGAACAACTTCTATGAGCAGACGAATCCGGTTTTCAAAGCTACCACCATAATCATCTTGCCGTTGGTTAGCAAGGGGTGAGAGAAACTGGTGGAGTAGATAACCGTGAGCAGCATGGATTTCCACTATCTTAAAACCAGCTTGCAGAGAACGTTTAGTACTTTGGACAAAGGCATCAATAACTTCCTGAATTCCCTCAAGACTTAGGGCTTCTGGAACTGGACTATCTTGGCTAAAAGCGATCGCACTACTCGAAACTAAGGGCCGCCAACCTTCCTGAGATTCATCCAGCGTTTTCCCTCCCTTACTGGGTTTGGCAGTGCTGGCCTTTCTACCTGCATGAGCAAGTTGAATCCCTGCAACAGCTCCAAAGTTATGAATCAATGCCACAGTTTTGGCTAAAGTTTCTATATGTGCATCTGACCAGATTCCCAAATCTTGCGGGCTAATGCGCCCACGCGGTTCTATAGCTGCTGCTTCTGTGAACACTATACCCGCACCGCCTACTGCACGAGAAGCTAAATGAATAACGTGCCAATCATTAGCATATCCATTTGTACTGGAATATTGACACATGGGTGAAACAGCAATGCGGTTGCGGAAGGTAACTTCACGAATCTTGAATGGTTCAAACAGATGTGCCATTAATTATTGATTCCTTCTCTTGCTAGGTAAAACAAATTGCGGAGATTTACAGGATGAACTCAATTTTGCATGAAATAGCTGGAGATATTATATGGAGGAGATTCTAGTAGAAAAAGTAGAGTAACCCAGGTAGCATGAAAGGCTGCAAATATTAGTGCAATGTTCAACACTGTTTCTCGTAATACAGGCGGTTCACGAAGGAGTTGCACAAGACTTAATAAATCCCACCTGCTTAAGCTACGCTCCATATCAGCCAGTAGCGGCTGATTGTAGTAGACATTAGCCACCGCTAATCTTACGACAAGCCGCTTCTCTTCGAGATGCTTCTCTTGGAGAGGCTGCGGAAATGCGATCGCGTCTTTGCTAAAGTTACAACGGTACTTCGTTGCGTCAGCGAATTCCTATCAGTGGTCAGAGCAGTATGCTCTTTAGAACTCATTATGATGCACCAAAATATAGAATAGTCGCTTAATTACTTCTTGAATAACGATCTATGAGACGCGCAAAGAAGGCGGAATTTTTATATCGGAAGTGTTTCGTTGATGTTGAATTGGTGGTTTATTTACGCCGTAGTGCAGCAGAAGCCTGATTAAGATTTGGATAAATCGGCTTATCATCAGACTCTTGCCTCTGCAATTCCCAGATATCACATCCTACTTCTTCTTGATCCACTAATAACTGTAGATTATCTGGTAATTTAGTTTTTTGCGAAATTGTCCAATTTTCTCCATATAAACATTCTCTTTCAATTTGTCCAGAAAACATAAGTTTACTCTCCAGTAATGTTACAGCTTAAGTTTAGTAAGTCCTAATTTGTGAAAGACGAAGCAATAAATTCTCATCTTTCATTTGCATTTAAAATACACGTACTATTTGTCCCTAATATTGTTTTTTAATAAAGTTTTTCACTTGTGGATAGTTAAGTAGCTTGTTTAGCTTCTGAGTTTTGGGTTCCTTTTCTCCACCTAATTGGACTCCTTCACCGATTTAAGATTTTCCAGAAAAGACCGAGTGTGCTTAATAAAACTATATTTAATGCCACTAAATTGATTGTGAGTTCCTTGACAGTTTTATTCATAAAAGACCTTTTTTAAGATTGGAAACCCCAACCTCAAAAAAAATTAATTTAGGGTAATTAACTCATTAACACTCCTGACTTTTCAGGGCATCTGGAAAACCTCTCTCCTTTTAGGATAGAGATTTTGAATTTTCCTGCTTCCCGCGTCGGGAAGAGGGTTCGGTTTTTGGTGGACTTTTCACGTTATGTGGAAAAGTCAGGTAATAGAGGCTAAAAGTTTATTTGGCACTAAATTTTGAGTTTATTGGCTAACTCAGATAATTTACTGAATATACTACTGTAATTCGACCAGTTTAACGTAGTATACACTTATGAGACTTACATAAATTGCGCTAAAAAACAAGAGTCTATTAAAATTTATTAATATTACTCATTCAGAGAGTTAAGTCTGTGGCGAAAACTTTCTAAAAAAAATAAAGAACAAGTATAATTTTTGTCCTCAATGGTTAAAACAACAGATTCTGCGTCGAATGCGTTATGGGATGTTTTAAAAGTCTCATTGTGGGTATCAAAAGTTCTAGATGCCTCTAAATCCATGCCACCTGCTCATGGTGGAGACTCCCTTGGCGCTCAGTACTGTTCGCTAAAAGGGAAAAGGACTGAAAGGCTTGATATATAAGGTTTTTCTCCTTTAACATGAGTCTCTTTCCCCCAAAAACCGACAAGTATTGCCTTCAATACGGTTCAGTTAAGGCTAAAACTCTTTGCCAAAGTCAATTTTTTTATGAACCACAGAGACGCAGAGGGCACTGAGAGAATAAAGAAATGCTTAACTGAACTGTATTGCCTTAAAAAGGGTGACTTTGACTGTAGTCGATGCCGAAAATTTGACCAGCAGTTTGCTGTCCAAATTAGGATGTTCCCAATATTTTCGCCATTACCATTGTGAAAAAGGGTGTTTTACTAAATTGCTGTTGAAATATCTGGAATCATCAGAAACTTCTTGTCCAATCCAACTTGGTAGTTCAATTTCTTGATTTTCATTAGTCAGTTCAACTTCTGCCAAAATTAATCCTTTATTAACACCATCAAACTCATCTATTTCCCAAATCAAACCACCCAATTGAATTTTATATCTGATTTTTTCTATAAAAGGACGTTCACATAATGCCTCAAGCATTTCTTGAGCATCTTCAACAGGAATAGGATACTCAAACTCTAATCTAGAATATTTTATACTGGGGCCTTTAATAGTCAAATAACTCTTTTCCCCTACTATACGTATGCGTACAGCCACTTTGTCTTGTGTGGCAATGTATCCTTGACGATATACACTACCTTCAACTAATCCTCTCCAGCTATCTCCTTTCACTAAAAATTTCCGCTCTATTTCTTTCGCCATTTTAGTTACCTGATTATTTGTTTTTGTCTAGAAACAAGCTAAGTTATTGTCAAAAAAATCCATGCGATCGCTTATTTGCACAATGACTATCTCTTAATTCAGTGTCTCCCCATTAGTCAACTGCTGTCAGGATTTAGGTCTGTCAAATTTTTCAACCGCATACTCTGACTCTAATACACCCTTACCTAACTTTAAAATATGTTGGTAATAACAAGCTCTACTAGGGGTGGAGAATAAGTACTTCATAAGGGTTCAAAGTACGTCAAAATTTAGATAAACGCGATCGCACTTACCGACAATGCAGATTACCCAAAGTCTCCATACAGCAATTCTTGTGACTGATTTAGAACGCTCTGAACACTTTTATGGCAAAGTATTGGGATTATCCAAAATAGATCGTTCGCTGAAATACCCTGGTGCATGGTATCAAGTCGGTAACTATCAGATTCACCTAATAGTTGCACCTACTGTCCCTACCGAAAACCCCAACGAAAAATGGGGACGCAACCCCCACGTCGCTTTCTCAGTGGCTAACTTGGACGCTGCAAAACAAGAGTTGCTCGATCATAATTATCCCATTCAACCCAGCGCTTCCGGTCGCCCTGCCCTATTCACTCAAGATCCTGATGGAAATATTATTGAATTGAGTCAGCAGTGAGGAGGGGCAAGGGGCAGGGGAGCAGGGGGCAAGGGAGCAGGGGAAGAAGAACTATTTATTGATTATTGACCAATGACCAATGACAAATGACAAATGACAAATGAAAATAATTGCTTACTCTTACACCAATCCACTATTAGAATCTTCTCCCGATCAAGCTGATTGGGGATGGGAGGTGGATCGGGTTTATGAAGATTTGGGTAAGCCAGAGTCTTATGTACAGACTACGCGAGAGTCCTACGGACACGCTACGCGATCGCAATTACAACAATTATTTACCGATTGCGAAACTGAACCAGCAGATTATCTCTTGATTCGGCGACTGGAAGAATTAGGGGATACTGTAGAGGAAATTAGCGATCGCTTACATAAACTCGAAGCGATGGGAGTAGCGATAATCGCTACAGAACAACCCTATACTTCCGAAAATTATCCTTTGGGTGCTGACTTGCTGAATTTGCTAAATGCAATCCAACGCCAACAACGTAGTCGTCGCATCCGTCAAGGACACGCCCGTAATCGGCTTGAGGTTGCACCGCCACCTGGCAAAGTTCCCTACGGCTATCGCAGAGGTAAGGGAAAATATACTGTTGATCGCAGTACTTCACCAGTAGTCAAAGATTTTTTTGAACACTTTTTACTCTATGGTTCCCTGCGGGGTTCGGTTCGTTACTTGGCGAAAAAATACGGCAAAAAAATCTCTGTCACAACTGGGCGACGCTGGTTGACTAATCCAGTTTATCGCGGCAATACAGCTTACCAAAATGGTGAAATTATCTCTAATACACATATTCCGATAATTTCTAAAGAAGAAGCAGCCCAAGTTGACCGACTTTTACGCCGTAATAGCCGTTTACCATCCCGAACTGCTAGTGCTAAACGTTCTTTAGCTGGATTGGTTGTCTGTGCTGAGTGTCAGTCACATTTGACAGTTACTCGTGTCACCCAACGCAACCAAGATAAGGAGTATCTTTATTTGCGTTCTACTAGCTGTCCTCAACGCCCCAAATGTAAGGCTATTTCCTACCAAGAAGTGTTGGAACATACAATTGAAAACGTTTGCCGTGACTTACCCTTAGCTGTCGCGGGGGTGAATTTTCCCCAATTGGATGCAGTCAAGAATAATTTAGGGCAAGCGATCGCTCGTCAGCAAGAAATACTTGCTCAATTACCTGCTTTAATCGAAACTGGAATTTTAGATGTTGAAACAGCAAAGCTAAGGGCTTACAAACTCCGCACAGAAATTTCTGCACTTGAAGCAAAGTTGGCGACTCTTCCCCCAGTTAATTTGCGTTCTGTTGCTCAAGCTGTTTCAATACCCCAATTTTGGTTAGATTTGTCGGAAACAGAGCGACGATTTTACTTTCGAGAATTTATCAGACAAATTAAGATTACTATTCAGAATAAAGAGTTGCAATTACAAGTTATTTTTATTTTTTAATGCCAGTGTTAAAAATAAATAATATATCCCTAGCAATACCTAAATTATTCACTATTTAACCACGAAGTAATTCTAAAATTTACCAAATTGTGATTAATAAAACCTTTCTAATATTTAATTCTATTGCTCATTAGTGTGTATCATTATCTCGTTCTCTGTCTTCGGATGGGAATGCCTAAAATGAGGCTTTGTCTGTTAACTTTCGGCAGAGGCAATGACGTGCATTTCAAGCCTCTGGCTAGAAACGAGGCTATTAGCCTTAGAATAAATTCCAAGGTAAAATGCTAAAGAACCGGAAGATTTAAAAAATATTGGTAATTACTTAAGTATTCACCCAAAAGTATATGCACTAGGGGTAATACTCTGCGGTAAGCCTCTTCTGTACGTTCGCGCAGCGTGTCGCAGTAGCTTGCCCTTACCGAATTATCAGGGTTTTGGCTATTGTTTGCGTAAGTCATATTATTATCCAAATCAATTAAAACTAATTTATTTAAGTATTCAGCACGTTCTTAAACCACTGCAACAAATGTTCCATATATTTCTGAATTTAGCTAGATAAAAACTAAGGAGATAAAAATTAAACTAAGCATCATGCTCAAAACAAAATAAATACAAGTTAATTTACGGACGAAGGAACAGGTGATAAATAATTTTTTGACTGTATTATTTTTATCATTTTCCGATTTATATGTTGTTTCAATAGTTAAGATAAATTTTTCAAAAAATAGCGCTAATTAGATAAAGTTGAGTTAATCTTGGAAACTAGCAATTGTTAAGAATATACGTTGCTACTGGGTGGCAACATTGGAGATTCACTTTGGTCTCTATGTAATCAAACCAGCAAGTAAAATGATTAACATAGAATATGCAAGAAGGAAGCTTTATTTGGAGTCATCTAGAAAAACAGCATCGCACGGTTGGCAGATGGATTGATTGGGTATGGCTAATAGTATTGCTGTTGGCAGCAGTATTACTGTTTAGCATCAATCTGGGAGGATTGCCCCTGCGAGATTGGGATGAAGGGACTGTGGCACAGGTTGCTCGTGAAATTTGGCACGCCCCAGCAGGTTCAATGCGTTGGCTTTTCCCAACGCTAGGAGGCGAACCATATCATAACAAGCCGCCTTTGATACATTTGCTAATTGCCTGGGCTTATTCTCTAGGAGGCGAAAATGAGTTCACAACTCGCCTACCTGGAGCAATTTTAACAGCCACATCTGTACCTTTACTGTATTGCATTGCCCGAGAGATATTTCGCCAACGTTGGGCTGCTATTTATAGCGCCTTAATTTATCTAACAATGCTACCTGTGGTGCGTCATGGGCGGCTGGCAATGTTGGATGGGGCGATGGTAAGTTTTTTGATGGTGATGATGTTGTGCGTGTTGCGATCGCGCCGAGATTTACGTTATTGCCTTGGTGTTGGTGTCAGTTTTGGGTTGATTTGCCTAACTCAAGGACTGCTAGGTGTGTTGCTAGGTGCGATCGCGATCGTATTTCTGTTTTGGGATACGCCACGGCTGCTCACCTGCTACTATCTGTGGATAGCAATCTTCATTGGCATTTTGCCTGTAGCTGGTTGGTATAGTGCCCAACTAATTCATTATGGTTACACTTTCGCCCAAGTTGGGCTTGTAAACCCATCACTAGGTCGAATTGGCTCATTTGTAGAGGGTAATTCTGAACCACCTTGGTACTATGTGGTTGAACTTCTCAAATACACATGGCCGTGGTTATTATTCTTACCGCAAACTGTCCGCTTAACCTGGGAAAATCGCAACCTTAGCTGGGCAAAACTAGTAATGGCGTGGAGTGGTGTTTATCTATTGGTAATTTCTTTCATGATTACCAAAGTCCCCTGGTATTTATTCCCGATTTACCCCAGTTTAGCTTTAGCTTTTGGTATCCAGTTATCAGAGACAGAAAATTCGCCTTTACTTTCATCCTATCCCCGCGCTTGGGTTGCTGGTTTGGCGATACTTGCTGTAGTTGCTTCTGCTGGTAGCATTTATTTCAGTTGGGGTACAACATCACAAACAGACTTACAACTGATTTTTGCCGCAGTCGCTTTAACTATGACCTTAGCAGCTATTTTGGCAGAACGAGGCGACGGGCAATTTCTGAAGATTTTGTTTTGGGGAAGTTATCTTTCGCTACTGTTGTTAATGAAATCTAACTACTGGGTTTGGGAATTATCTGAAGCCTATCCAGTTAAACCAGTCGCCGCTATGATTGCGCGGGCAAATCCGGCTACGAGGAAGATTTACACATCTTTTCCCTACCATCGTCCCTCGTTGGATTATTATAGCGATCGCACCATTATTCCCGCTTCTGTTGGCGAACTGGAATATTATTGGCACTACAACGGGCAACCCTACTTCCTACTTCATGCATCTGCTTTGAACAATCTCCAACTAGATTCGATGAAGTTAATTGACCAAGCTGAAGGCTGGAAGTTAGTTACAAAAGAAATTAATCGTCTTTAAGTAGGGCATCGGGCATTGGGTATTGGTTATTAAATTCTTGCTCACACTGTAATTAACATGATCTAAGGAATCATCGCTACCTTAATTACTTGTCGCGCCTTCATCTCACAAAACACCTGTTCTAAATCTTTTAATGGCCGCTGTTCACTAATAAGTAACTCAAAGGGTATTTTGCGACTAGCGATTAGTGCCAACGCCTCCCGCACATATTCTGGTGTATTGTGAAACACGCCTTTGATTGTCAGTTCGCTGTAGTGTAGCTGTTCTGTATTGACGGTAATGCTGGTATCTCGTGGACATCCACCGAATAAGTTAACTGTTGCACCAGGACGGGCGCAGGCGATCGCAGTTTCCCAAACAGTTGGTACACCTGTGGCTTCAATCACTACATCTGCGCCCCGTCCTTGGGTGAGTTCTTTCACCACATTGGGAATATCCGGGATTTGATGATAATTAAAAGTCTGGGTTGCACCCAATTTCTGACCAATTTCTAGCCGATGGTGATTACCTCCCCATAGCAACACCTCAGCTTTCTCACTCAACGCCGCCACAAACATCAGCCCAATCGCCCCATCTCCTAAGACGACTACTTGATCTTTGGGCTTGATATTAGAACGGGCTACACCATGTAAAACACAAGCTAACGGTTCCGTCATCGCTGCTAATTCCCACGGCAACTCATCGGGAATCTGCAATAAATTATGCTCTACTATCGGTGCGGGAATTTTCAAGTATTCCGCAAAAGTCCCGTTATTCCATGTCAGATTCGGGCATAAAGAATACTCTTTACGTTGACAAAAAAAGCACTTCATGCAGGGGGCAGAATTATTAGCAACGATGCGATCGCCCACTTGCCAATTTGTAACGCCTGCACCCAAGGCAACAATTCGCCCAGCAGCTTCGTGACCAAATAGCGTCGGCGGTTTCAACATCTTGGCATGACCACCACGCCGCCAAACCTTCAAATCTGTACCACAAGTTGTTGCTACCCCCACTTGGATCACAACTTCGCCAGCCGCCGGAGTGGGGTCAGCAACTTGCTCTAACCGTAAATCTTCTTGCCCATAAAGTAACGCTGCTAACAAAGCTTTAAACCTATCAATTAGCTCCATCCGATTTTACCAGTTGAAGCTAATTTATAGGTCTAAAAAAATCAGTATTGATTTCTAGTCAAGTTTTATCTATTTAAAAATTGCAAGAACTAGGTATTTACCACTGGCTGAGGAACAACTCCGGTGTTCCGGGTATCCACATTAGGTAAGCGAATAACAGTTAATAACGGTACTTCTTGTCGGCACGACAGGCAAAACCAATATAGTTCACCATGACGGGCATGACGCAGGAGGGAACCACCGCAACATGGGCAAGTGTTGGCTCTCGTACTCATACCAATGTCCTCCTTAAAAAAATTTGTTGTTTAAACTCAGCAAGAAAAAGCAGTTGATTAAAAATGTATTTTCGTAGCATAAATGCGACCATTCGATTCTATGCGGTCTTTAATAATTTGTCTGTAAATAGCTTCATATTCGTTAACCATTTGGTTAACACTAAAGTTGCTTTCTACATGTTTTCGACAGGTTTGACGATTGAGTTCCAAAGCTAGGGGAATCATTGCCGTCATTTCTGCATAGCTTTTGCAGATAAAGCCTGTTTTACCGTGGGAAATCACTTCAGGTACTGAGCCGAAATTCATGGCAATTACTGGTGTACCAGTTGCCATTGATTCAGTCATTACTAATCCAAAAGGTTCTTGCCAGTTAATGGGGAAAAGAGTTATGGCAGCATTGCCCAGAAGTTCAGTTTTTTCGGCGTGGTTAATTTCGCCAAGATATTCAATTTGCTGACCATCAATGTGGGGGGCAATCTCTTGTTCAAAAAACTTAGAGTCGCCGACATCAACCTTTCCTGCCATCTTCAAGCGCCAACCACTGTTCTTTGCAATAGCGATCGCATGGTGTGGCCCTTTTTCTGGCGAAAAACGACCTAAAAATGCCAAATATGGAGGTTCTGACGGTTGGGCTACGAAAGGATAATCTGCTAGCTCAATTCCGTTATAAACAGTGCCAACATAATTTAGATCGACTTGACGCTGCGAGTTACTAATGCTGATGTATGGTTGCTTCTGGTAGTAGCTAAATGCGTGCCGGGTGTCGTTAGTAAAATTATTGTGCAGGGTATGCACTGTAGAAGTTGCTGTTATGAAACTCGCTAAAGGTAATGCCGAAATCCCTACATGAGAATGGATAAGATCGAATTCTTTAGCACGTTGGTAAACTTGGCTCAGTTCTAGCATTTCGTACACTGCATACTCTTTAACATTCGGGTCTAAGCGCAATGCACGCGGATAAACTGCTTCTAAATAAGCCAAAGTTTGAGAATCGCCAGAGGCAAATAATGTTACCTCATGACCGCGACGAACAAGTTCATCAGTCAAGCGACTCACTACCAGTTCTATTCCTCCATAACTAGGAGGTGGAACCCTTTCCCATAAGGGGGCAACTTGAGCGATTTTCATAAGTTTTTTTGGTTCAGTCTATGAAATTGTCCTCAATATAATGAGTTGCATCATTATTGTATGAGAACAAAGCATTTGTACTTACTATTTTGACATTTAAATTAACCTAACAGGCTACCAAAAACGCAATACCGATTAACCGTCCCGCAAATTTTCTGTCTACAAATTTAAAGGACTATTCGGCAAAAGTCAGCCCTGAGTTACATTTCTAACGTATAACTAATCAATTAGTTGTTGCATCTGTCTTGGGGATCATAATGAAGTAGAATATTTTGTAGCAGAACTTACAAAATTGAATATTTGGTAGCTGACAATACTAAAATATTCAATGGGATCAAATGATTAAAGGTTTGTTTAAACGTAATTGGGAAATGGAAAAGAAATTATAAATATTAAGTAATTGTACAATAATTACACAATTTGTAATTATTAAGTTTCAAAAAATTCTGATAACTAATGAAAATCGCTACTTGGAACGTCAACTCAATTCGCACTCGCCTCGAACAGGTTACTGATTGGTTAACTAACAATCCCGTTGATGTTCTCTGCTTACAAGAAACCAAAGTTGCGGATGCCGAGTTTCCGCGATCGCCTTTTGAGCAGTTGGGCTATAACCTTTATATATCAGGACAAAAATCTTATAATGGCGTAGCCCTGATTAGCCGCCAGCCACTTTTAAACGTAAGTAGCGGGTTTAGGGCGATTTTGCCAGATTTACACCACGAATGGGATGAGCAAAAACGGGTCATTACAGGTGTAATTGATGGTGTTCGGATTGTTAACTTATACGTTCCCAACGGTGCAGCAGTAGGAACTGAAAAATATGAATACAAACTGCGCTGGTTGACCGCGCTACACGAGTATTTGCGAGTGCTTGCGCTGTCGGAACCTGCAATTTGTGTGTGCGGTGACTTCAACATCGCCCTAGAAGACAAGGATATTCACGAACAAGTGAGTACAGAAAATCACATTATGGCAACAGAAACCGAGCGTCAAGCCTTGCGCGAGATTCTGCAACTAGGGTTTGCCGATGCTTTTCGCAAATTCACCACAGAAGGCGGAAATTATAGCTGGTGGGATTATCGCGCCGCCGCCTTCCGTCGCAACTTAGGTTGGCGGATTGACCATCACTATCTCACACCCGTGCTTTATGAACGTGCTACAAGTTGTATTATTGATGCCGAACCCAGAAAATTAACCCAACCCAGCGACCATACGCCGGTGATTGTGGAATTTTGAATTTTGAATTTGGGAATTGGGCATGGGGAAGAGGACAAGGGGACAAGGAGAATTGGGGACAAGGGGAAAGACTTGTTTCAAGTTCTCATCTCTTGTCCCCTTGTCCCCTGCTCCCCTGCTCCATTCCCCATTTCCTATCAATTTAACGGCTTATATATATCCTCAGAACTGGGATTGAGATAAGGGCGCTGCAAATCTATTAGGTGTCGCGCAAAGTGTTGGTCAATAACCCCCATCCGTTCCTCCATCGCATTCTTACCTTTCTGCCAAGCTTCCAACAAAGCATTAGCGACAATTTGGCAACGGTTCATCCCAAAACTTTCTTGTGCGGCAAATTTTTGGGTTGGTTCTTCAGCTAAACCTAAACCTGGGGCTAAAAATTTGGTAAACAAGGGGATTTCGGGCTGGAAATGGGATTGATTTTCTGGATAAATAGCCTGAAGGATTGTGCGGATTGCTGGATAGTCGGGGAGTTCAAAGTAGAGTAGCCCCGAATCATAGCGTCCGTATGCAGAAGGGTTGTGAAGAACCTGAAAGCTAAAGGGAATGGAGGCTGCATTCAATTGTAGTGTCAGACTTTCCATAAGAGCGATCGCACCAGATGGCGTAAAGTTAAAGTAAATTCGCCCTGCTCCCAAATCAGCATCGGGGTTGCTTTGCCGTTCCTGTCCGACATTACTAACTGCCAAGTAAGAGCCATTTTGCAATCGATTTTTGGGCATCCAGATTGCTACTATGTCACCCACTTTGGTAGATTTCTTGCTGGATTTGAGATGGCAGTCTGGCTCAACATAAAGTGTTAAACCGCCTTTAGTCACAGCCATAGTCCCATCAGGTTCTTTTCGCAATACCTGCCATTGAGGGTCAAAGTAACCTATGCCGTGATTACTGGCGTGTAGATGCTCGTAAAAGTTCCAATCAATTTCTAAGATGGAATTATCTGCTAAATTATGCTTTGATGGGCAATTACTACTATCAGTATTGACTGCTAAAGTACTTTGTAGAGAGCCATTGTAATAGATCCCATAAAGAAAGTTCCGCAGCAGTAGAGTTAGATATTTCTGTTGTAAATCTACAGAATTTTGCTGAAATCTATCGGCTACTTTAGTTGGCAGAGCAAAAGGTTGATAATTGGGATGATAAATACAAAAATTTGGTTCAATCTGAATATTCTTAGCAATATCGAATAGAGAATTTAGCGGTTGAGTGATAGAGTAATTTAGCATTAATCCATTTAGAATTCAAACTTTAAAACAGAATTCAGGAGTCAGGAGTCAGAATTTATAATTGTTCTGTTCCCTGCTATTAACAACCACGAAGCCGAGTTTTTTCGTAATAAAGACGAAGTAGCTGTGGCTCTTTTACAGGCTGAGGAAGTTTATGAACTGTCCCTACAGGATTAAGGATTTCTGACTCTGATATTCCGAAAATAGTCAGTACACCTTGCTGCGGCATAGTGAGTAAACTTTTAGCCACTTGCAGCATACAAATATCAGCATTATTAAAAGATTTGCGGCAGGTAATCATATCCTGAATTTGATGAATTAGTGCCAGTCCTGCAAACTGGATAACGCGCACAATAAAGTCACTGCGGTATTCCAAAATCATTGGGAAAGCATTTAGATAACCCCTAATGAGGGCAATAATTGAAGGTTGTAAACTCTGCAACGGTGTCAAAGCCAGATGTAGAGATTCTTGTAACTCAATGGTGGGATCTACGACGAGGCTATTTAGCCAAATTCGTAAATAGCTTGCTAGTAAAGTCCCTAAATCAAAAGCTGGATCTCCCCAAGAACAAGCTTCCCAATTAATTAGTCTGACTAGGCAATTGTCTAGTTTTTCCCACCTGGAATGAACCAAGATGTTGTTCAATTTCAGGTCGTTGTGAGTCAAGCAGCAGGGATTCCAGTCATACGCCAAATCTGCGATCGCAGATTCCAAACTCTCCGATTGCTGGTAGAGTAAATAAAATTTCAGCGCATCCGTGGGAACCGTCCCAAAAATCTCCGGCCCAATTGACTCTAACCCTTGCGCCGGATTGTAAAAGCCATAGCGAAACTCTCCTTGGGGAGCAGTTGCCATAAAATCCCGATATTCTCGGCGGTTGTAGGTTGCGCGATGGAGTCCCGCTAAAGTAGTGCCGATCGCAGTGGCAATCTCTTGTGGAAAAATATCATTGTTGTGGTACAATGTCGCAAGTTCCCGATATTCACTTGAGTAATTGCGGACAAGGATGGAATTTTCTTCGTCAAAATGAACTACCAACGGTGCGATCGGGGAAATATTGCCGAGAACTGGAAACTGTTGGAGCAACTGATGAAATAGCCACTCCTGAAACAATTCATGAGGAGCGCCGTCATTGCTTTTAACGTTACGTTCTTGTTTAATGAGCAGTTTACGATTATCTGCTAGAGTCACGAGTAAATCGAAACTGTTCTTACTACTTCCTGGCAACTCAGATTTATCTGATGCGTCATCTTCTGAGCTACACAGCCCCGCTTCTTGCAGATACTGGATAACGTTATGAGAAGACAGTGATAATACCATGTATTATTTCCTACTTCATTAAATTACTTTAACTTATCTATGTCGGTATTTGCTTGTACTTAGCAGTTGTCGGTAGATAGTGAATAAAAATAAAGATTTGTACAATCTACTAATATCCCATTTTTCCGATAAAAACCTGCCAAAATGGTACAAAATCCTTTACGATTGCTTTAAAATTCACTCCTAGATACGGTGACATCTTTACACTTTATCAGCATAGTTACTTAGATACATCTAGAGCAAGTTTTGTGGTAGAGCCTTTTGATGTATAAGCATCTTCAGCAAAAAACTGATTGGCGGCAGATGTTATTTGATGCTCAGTAGTCATCCTGAAAGCAGCGAAGAATTTCAGTAATCCTTCGCAGTAGGAAGCATGACATTCAACGCTATTATTTTTATTTATCATCCCAAAGCCAAAAAAACCGGAATTTTTAGGCAATTAGTAATTATTTTTTTCTTTAATTTTCAGAATTGATGCCTATAAGCCTTGTTATTACGTCATTTGTCTCACTTACGTATTGTAAATGGCTATAGGCGATCGCAGACAACGGTTACATGAGTGCATCTTATGGAAATGTACTTTTGTCAAGGATGTTGAGCGAATCAGAAACCTCTACAAGTAACTCGTGAGTTAGGCAAAAGACCACTTGCCGCTTATGACCGAGGCTACGGCAACGCCAAATTCGTCCAAACTCAACGTCCAAGCTACCAAAACAAAACTCTGACAATGCACAACGACCATTGCGAGATAGTGTTAAATTGCTACTCCATAATTTTGAACGAGATTGGATAGATAATAGGTATAAAGTAGAAGCTTTGTTCCGTATTTTTTTTTGTTTGTACTCTTGTGACAGTTGTGGTTGGCAAAAGAGCTTAATTTTTTCACTATATCTATCGGTTAACGCCTAATTAAGCCGTTGTGAATTGTTAGATTTTCTGGCAGGTGTAACCATTTGCTCTTTGAGCAGATAATTATATGCGTCCGCTTTCATGACCGGAACTGCAATGATACTGTTGCATAAATACTAGAAAATAGCGAAGAATTCTACAAAAAGCAAAGACAAACTTTTGAAGAACTCTAGGTAGAATACATAAGCCTCACCTTTTTCCTCAAAATCATGGGCAATATTTTTGGTCATTTATTTCGCATTAGTACTTTTGGCGAGTCTCACGGCGGCGGTGTGGGAGTTGTGATTGATGGTTGTCCTCCCCAACTAGAAATTTCGGCAGAAGAAATTCAGGTAGAACTAGATAGAAGGCGGCCGGGACAAAGTAAAATTACGACTCCTCGCAAAGAAGCTGATACCTGCGAGATTCTGTCAGGAGTATTTGAAGGCAAAACGCTGGGAACGCCCATAACAATTTTGGTACGTAATCAAGATACTCGTCCCCAAGATTATGACGAGATGGCACAGAAGTATCGGCCTTCTCATGCTGATGCAACCTATGATGCAAAATATGGCATTCGCAATTGGCAAGGTGGGGGTAGGTCGTCAGCGCGTGAGACAATCGGGAGAGTAGCAGCAGGTGCGATCGCTAAAAAAATTCTTCGTCAAGTTGCCAATGTCGAAATTATTGCTTACGTTAAGCGCATCCAAGACTTGGAAGGTGTAGTTGATCCAAATACTGTCACCTTAGAGCAAGTAGAAAGTAATATCGTTCGCTGTCCCGATGCTGAATGTGGCGATCGCATGATTGAATTAATTGAGCAAATAGGTAGACAAGGCGATTCTATCGGCGGTGTCGTAGAATGTGTGGCGCGAAATGTGCCGAAAGGTTTGGGCGAACCAGTATTTGATAAATTAGAAGCTGATATTGCTAAGGGTGTCATGTCTCTCCCTGCTAGCAAAGGCTTTGAAATTGGTTCCGGTTTTGCGGGAACGCTACTAACGGGAATTGAGCATAACGATGAATTTTATATCGATCAAAATGGGGAAATCCGTACAGTAACAAACCGTTCTGGCGGTATTCAAGGCGGGATTTCCAACGGCGAAAATATCATTTTGCGAGTTGCATTTAAGCCGACAGCAACAATCAGAAAAGAGCAGAAGACTGTAACTCGTGAGGGCGAAGAAACCCTATTAGCAGCAAAAGGAAGACACGATCCTTGTGTATTACCGCGTGCAGTGCCAATGGTTGAGGCAATGGTGGCGTTGGTATTATGTGACCATTTGTTACGGCATCATGGTCAGTGCAAAGTCTTGTAGTCTATATATCGACTTAGGAGAGACGTGATTAATCGCTGAATTAGAAGAGACGCGATGAATCGCGTCTGTACAAGAGTTGGAAGTATGAGGGAATAATTAATTCCCAATGCCCAATGCCCAATTCCCAATTCCCATTTCTAATTCCAATCCTGTTCGTCTTTTTTACCGCGACTTTTGTAAATACCGCCCAAATCGTGAATTTTGCGAGTTTTCTCAAAAAGCTCAGTTTCGGTCAAACCCCACTGCTGCAAGACTTTATTTAGGTCTTTTTGGATGTCTCTTGCGCCTGGAAAGCCTTGATAACGCATTCGTAGCCTAGCTAATTCTGCTAAGTTATAGTCTGTCGCCTCTTGAGCGAGTAAGATATCAATAAGGGGGCGATCGCGATTATAAAGAGGGTGTTGTTGGTCTTTACCAACCGTTGGTTCAATCATCGTCAGTCCTGAGTGTTGTTAGCGGATAGTTAGGGTTTAGCCCGTTCTGAGTCCTGAGTTCTAAGTTTAGCCGAGAGCAGAGGAGCAGAAAAGGCAAAAAAAATCATCTTCTCCACGGAAAAATTAATTGTAAAATTGAGAACTCCTTACTTACTCCTAACCTCTAACTCACAACTCTTAAATCCTCTTAGACGGCTAGTACACCTGATGTCTTACGGCTCTCACCACTGCCACTTAACTTTAAATAAAGTTACATTAGTCCTTAAGAAAATACAAAAAACTTTAGATGAGGGTGAATTTTATATCACCCAAAGTCCAAGCAGCGAGGGAGCAAGAACCCATTATGTTTGAACACTTCACTTCCGAAGCCATTAGAGTAATTATGCTAGCTCAGGAAGAAGCACGTCGCCTGGGACACAATTTCGTAGGAACTGAACAAATTCTCCTGGGTCTGATGGGAGAAGGAACTGGGGTTGCTGCTAAAGTGCTGGCCGAATTAGGCGTTACCCTCAAAGACGCACGTCGTGAGGTAGAAAAAATTATTGGTAGGGGTTCTGGCTTTGTACCACCAGAAATTCCTTTCACTCCCAAGGTGAAAAGCCTCTTCGAGCAATCTTTTAAAGAAGCTCATAGTCTGGGACAGAATTACATCAACACAGAACACTTACTCTTAGGATTAACTGAGGCTGGTGAAGGTGTCGCCGCCAAAGTCCTGCAAAATCTGGGAGTTGACTTCAAGAGTGTCCGTAGTGCCATAGTTCGCCGTTTGGGTGAAAATGCACCTGCTTTCGCTGGTAGTGGTAATCAAAAGCGCACCCAACCGCTAACGATGGAAGAATATGGCAGAAATTTGACCAAATTAGCGCAAGAAGGCAGACTCGACCCTGTAGTTGGTCGTGAGAAGGAAATTGAGCGGGCTATCCAAATTCTCGGTCGCCGCACTAAGAATAATCCCGTGTTGATTGGAGAACCAGGAGTTGGTAAAACTGCGATCGCAGAAGGTCTAGCTCAACGAATTATCAACCAAGATGTTCCCGAAACCTTACAGGATAAGCAAGTTATCAGCCTCGATATGGGGTCATTGGTAGCTGGAACTCGCTTCCGTGGCGATTTTGAAGAACGCATCAAAAAAGTTGTGGAAGAAGTTCGCACTGTCGGCAACATCATTCTGGTAATTGACGAAATTCACACCTTGGTTGGCGCTGGTGGTACAGAAGGTGGTTTGGATGCAGCCAACATCCTCAAGCCTGCCTTAGCACGGGGTGAACTCCAGTGCATCGGCGCAACTACCCTGGATGAGTATCGCAAGCACATCGAGCGCGATGCCGCCCTAGAGCGTCGTTTCCAACCAATTATGGTTGGTGAACCATCGGTAGAAGAAACCGTACAAATTCTTTACGGCTTGCGCGGCGCTTATGAACAGCACCACAAAGTCACAATTTTGGATTCGGCACTTGTCGCAGCCGCAGAATTATCAGACCGCTATATTAGCGATCGCTTCTTGCCAGATAAGGCAATAGACTTAATTGATGAAGCTGGTTCTCGCGTTCGTCTGCGGAACTCCCAAAGTTCTCCCAATAAAGAACTCAAGCGTGAACTCGCTGGCGTTACCAAAGAAAAAGAAGCAGCAGTCAGAGTCCAAGATTTTGACAAAGCTGTAACTCTACGCGACCAAGAGTTAAAACTCGCAGAACAACTGCAAGCAACATTTACACCAAACGAGCAATCTGTCAACTGCACTGTCGTTGACGAAGAAGACATTGCTCAAATCGTTGCCTCTTGGACTGGCGTACCAGTCAACAAACTGACTGAATCTGAGTCAGAGTTGCTTCTGCACCTAGAAGACACTCTGCATCAACGCCTCATCGGTCAAGAACAAGCAGTCTCGGCTGTATCTCGCGGTATCCGTCGCGCCCGCGTTGGCTTGAAAAATCCCAATCGTCCCATTGCAAGCTTTATCTTCTCTGGCCCTACCGGAGTCGGTAAAACAGAATTGGCGAAGGCACTAGCTTCCTACTTCTTCGGTGCGGAAGACTCGATGATTCGGCTAGATATGTCCGAATACATGGAAAGTCATACTGTCGCCAAGCTCATTGGTTCGCCTCCTGGTTACGTCGGATACGACGAAGGCGGACAACTTACAGAAGCCGTGCGGCGGAAACCTTACACAGTGTTGCTATTCGACGAAATCGAAAAAGCACACCCCGATGTATTCAATATGCTGCTGCAAATCTTGGATGACGGTCATCTTACCGATGCCAAAGGTCGGAAAGTTGACTTCAAGAACACGCTGATCATTTTGACTTCCAACATCGGTTCCAAGGTAATTGAAAAAGGTGGTAGTGGTTTAGGCTTTGACTTCGACACTCAAGCCGACGCTAGTTATAACCGCATCCGCACCTTGGTAAATGAGGAATTGAAAGCTTACTTCCGTCCTGAGTTCCTAAACCGTCTTGATGAAATTATCGTCTTCACCCAGCTTTCTAGGGATGAAGTGAAGCAAATTGCTGAAATTATGCTTCGTGAAGTTTCTAAACGCTTGACAGAAAAGGGAATTATTCTTGAAGTTAGCGATCGCTTCAAAGAACTTGTAGTACAAGAAGGCTATAACCCTAGCTATGGCGCTAGGCCATTACGTCGGGCAATTATGCGCCTCCTTGAAGATTCTCTCGCTGAAGCAATGCTGTCTGGTCAAATTACAGATGGAGACACAGCGCTTATCGATGTTGATGATGACTCTCAGGTGAGAGTACAAAAATTAGAAAAACGAGAATTGCTGTTGGCAAATGTTGGCTAATTTTATACCCGATCACTTTTTGCTGTAATATTTGAGAAATAATTAGCCTCTCATCTAAGTAGAGGCGATCGCAGGGTCATCTTCGACAAACATAAAGTGAAATGGTATTATTTCTCACCCCTAGTAGATATACTGGGGGCTTTTTTTATGCAATTTTCTTGGAAGTGGGCAATACCCACTTACCCACAGATGTTTATAATGAGTTTAGGATATAGCAGCATAGCAGCAATATGATTGAAAATCAGGACTTCCAAATAGTTAAAGATAGTGTCAAAACTGATGGCAAAGGACGATTAACCTTGGGTACTGTTGCCAAAGCAAAGAGCTATCGAGTGCTGATTAATGAGTTAGGACAAATTCTGCTAGATCCAATTGTAAGCATTCCACAAAGAGAACTTTGGATATGGCAAAATTCTATAGCTCGTAGCTCATTAGAAGTTGGTATAAAACAAGCAAGTTCTGGTGAACTTCACGACTTAGGTTCATTTGCCCAGTATGCGGATCTAGAAATTGATGAATAGAGGATGTCACCAGGACACTAGCCCTGAACACTGATTTCAAAACATAATCCTTGTCACAAGGGTTAATCTACCAAACTGAGCAATAGTGAATTTTAAGATAATATTTTCAAGCGAGGCTAGTACAGCACTAGCTAAACTACGACAAACTGACTCTAAGAAGTACCAAAAAGTTTTAAAAACGCTGGGTTTAATGGAAACAAACCTACGACACCCTAGTTTGAATACTCACAAATATGAATCTTTATCAGGGCCCAATGGAGAAGAAATTTTTGAAGCCTATGTAGAAAACAAAACACCTGCTGCTTTTCGAGTTTTTTGGTATTACGGATCTGAACAAGGAGTTATAACTATCCTGACTATTACACTTCATCCTTAATGATACCGTTGCAACTTAGTGTTAGCGGTAATATACCATCTTATTTTTTTTTTTAAACAACTCATTTCTATATTGATTCCTCTGGCAACAATTCTGATGCTAATTTACTCTTAACTACATTCTCAGAATCACCAGATTTAGAAAAACCATCTGCTGCATCCTTGATAAAACCAGCTACAGGTACCGCGATTAGCAAACCTAAGACTCCACCGACATTGGTTCCTACAAGTAAAGCAATTAACACCCATATTGGTCTAAGCCCAGTAAATCTGCCTAAAAGCCGTGGTGCGATCGCCTGATCGATTAACTGGTCAATAACAACAGCTACCGCAAAAACCTTCACTGCTAGCCAAAAGTCATGTGTGGCTATTATGAAAGTTATTACAACCACGCTGACGACATCGCCAAAAGGAATTAAGCTCAAAAGCCCGACTCCCAAACCAAAGAGTAAAGCAAACTGGACTTGAAAAGCTAAAAACATTAATGTTTCTGAAACTCCCATCAGCAAAGCCAAAGTTCCTTGCCCAATCAAGTAATTTTGAAAGTTTTGCTGAATAGACTGGCTTACTTGTTGGGCAAAATTACCCGGTAACTTCTTAAATATCTCCTCCCAAATTCTTGGGCCATCTAACAAGAGGTAAAAAGTTATTACTACTATGATTAAGGCATCAGAAACACTATCAATCGTATCTACAATAATGCTTAAAAGTTTATCCGTAACGAACTCTAATTCATTAGGTAATTGGTCAGTTACTTGTGTTAATAGGTGGCTTAAATTCACATTTAATTTGTGCTTAAAAAACCAATCATTTAAAATTTGAAGTTTTTCTTCGCTAGAATCAATCCATTGAGGAAGAACTTTCACCATCTCATTAAATTGCTCTAACACAATAGGAACTAAAGTGATACCCAGAGCAACGATAATTATCAATGCTGATATAAAAACTAATGATACTGCATAGCCACGTTTCACTCCTTGCTTTTGAAGAATGGCAACAGGATAGTTTAAAACGAATGCAAGCAAAGTAGCTAAGACAAGAATTGTTACGACAGGTTGAAAATTGTTAACAAGCAAAAATGCTAGCCAACCATTGAGAAACACTAGGGGAAATAACAGCGTAAAAATTAACCATCTAAGTAGTTGATTGAGTGGAAAATTCATAATTAATTTAAAACTAAAATTATTCTAGTTACTAGATTTAACTGGTGAAATATACTCAACGGTAAGAACATGAAAAAAATCTTCCCAATACTTCTCTACGAGAGGCTGCGCCCTAAGCGTAGCTATGCCGCAGGCTTTACGACTACGCTCAGTAGAAGTTCCCAATTCCCCATTCCCAATTATTAACTTTCAGCAAAAGCTAAAAATTGCTCCTCATTTATTCGTCCTGCTTGATAAAGAGTATTGGTAATTTCTGAAATAGTTAAAACTGAATGGCTACGATAACCATTTTGCTGTAACCTATCTTTCACACCTTGTTCATGATCGATAAGTACCACAATATCATTAACATTTAATCCTGCTGATTCTAACTTTCCTGCGCCTTCCATAACACTTTTGCCACTGATGAGAATATCGTCAACTACCACAACTGTTTCGCCAGGATGAAAGTGACCCTCAATAACTCTGCGCGTTCCGTGGGCCTTTACCTCTTTACGGGGGAAAATCATTGGACAATGAAGGCGCAAAGCTAAACCAGTCGCGGTAGGCAAAGAACCATAGGGAATACCTGCTAATCTATCAAAATTGAGATTCTTCAAAATATCCTCATAGGCTGTGAGAACTTGATTAAAAACTTGAGGATTAGAAATAATTTTGCGTAAGTCGATGTAATAAGGGAATATCGCTCCTGATGCTTGGACAAAGCTGCCAAACATAATACAGTCAATGTCATAAAGTTGTAAAATCAAATCCTGGTAGGGGTGCTGATTTAGGAAACAAACATCAGGAAACCATACAGTACATGTAGAATTTTCGTGAATAATTTCAGTTTTTAGTTGATTAATTTCTGCGCGTAAAGACTCGACTTCCTGAGATAATTGTGTGTTTCCCAACATATCTTGAGGAACAGGAATCAGCAAACCATCACCGTTAGCATTCAACCCTGCTTCTAAAATTTGTCTTAGATTTCCACCCTTCGCCCAGATGCTACGCGCCATAATAATCCGTTCCGGTGCGATCGCTCGAATATGTGCCAAAACTTCAGCATTTGTAGTTCCTACTTCCAAACCCAATTGTTCTGGAGTTCCCCAGGTTTTTGATTCTTTTACTACCTGTAAATAAAGGGGTGACTCGTTTGTGGGATATTGCTGTAAAGCTTCTGCACCTGGATTAGAAGTACAGCATAAGATAAATACCGCTTTTTCAGGATAGACCAAAAAAGGTGCTACATGATCTTGTCCTGTATAGGGACTAAGAGTGATTGCATCCACCTGCCATTCTGTAAACACAGTTTGGGCAAAAATGGTACTAGTATTTAAGTCACCGTGTTTGGCATCTAAAATTACTGGGATGTGCGCTGGAATCGCTACTAAAGTTTTGTACAGCAATTCTAAACCGGGAATACCTAACGCTTCGTAGAAGCCAAGTGTCGGTTTATAAGCACAAACGTAACCAGCAGTTTCCGCAATAATGAATTGTAACCACTTTTCCAAACCAGCGATGAGTTCTTCAGATTCATAACGCACAGGCATCATCTCTGGATTTGGATCAAGTCCTACAAATAGTAAGCTTTGATTTTGCAAGATACTACGATTCAATTTATCAAAAAAGTTCATTTTTTTTAAAGAGTCATTTGTCATTGGTCATTTGTCATTGGTCATTGGTCATTATTATTACCTGTGTCTCTCTATCTGCATGACCATAGTTTTTTAAGTAAGTTGGCGCGAAAAAACAAAAGTATGTTGCGAAACGTAAATAGGCTTAAAACCTTTACTAATGACCAATGACAAAGGACAAACTAAAACATTGATTCTGTTAAATCAGTACCACCAGCTTTTTGCCCTAATTGATAGTGAATCACTGCAAATAAGATAACCATCGGCACTGAAGCAAAGTGAACAATTCGCAATGCTTGCCAATTGCCAAACAAATCCACAATCCAGGGAAATTGAGCAGGTTTATACATTCCTATCCCTGTAAATAACGCCAGCAGCAAGATCGGAATAATTGCTGTATACGCAATCCGATGCCAAGCATAAATTAGGCGCTTGGAATTATGACTTTTTTGTAATGCTTTGAAGTCATTCGCACCGACAAACCGATGTCGCCAGCGTCGGGTAATTAAAATGTAAATTCCATACCACAAGAGATTGAGTGAGAATAGCCACATTGCAGCAAAATGCCAGTGTCTACCTCCTGCAAGCCAACCTCCTAACGTAAAGATGGGAGGAATGTGCAAACCTGCACGTCCACCAAAAACAGGGTTGGCGTTGTAAATTTGTAGTCCACTGGTGAGCATGATAAACAGGCTAATGATGTTACACCAGTGGAAAATTTTGGCTGCGATCGCTTGAGTCGGTCGCTTTCGAGTTTGAGAGGGGGTCAAAGTCATAGATTTTGACTGATAAAATTTGCTGTTTATCTGTCCTAAAAATTGGGCATGGGGCACTGGGAATTGGGCACAGGAAGAATCAACCAAGCATAAGCGTCTGTCTTGAGTAAATAGCCCTGCAAATTTGGGGGTGGTATTGCTTACCCTTATTTTCCCATTTTATGATTCAGTATTTTGGCAAAGATGTTCGCTACTGTTTTAACTTTAAGTATAAGTGTGACTAGTGTTGTTTCGATACAAAAATACTGGGGCGTGTCATCAATTAAACCAGATAACAGAAGCAGCTAAATAAATCGCACCCAAACATAGTCAGCTTATGTTACAAGTACAGCCTGCTGCTTGAAATCATATTTAAGCGAACGTTTGCATAGCGTATAAGTTGTATAGATTGTACTAAATATTTTTATTTTTAAGTATTTTAATGGTTATTGATATAGGACTCATCTTTGATTTTTGAAATATACGTAGAGTGCGTTACGCTACGCGATAACGTACCCTACACATACTTAGATTTTTTCAGAAATCAAATCGGATTCCTATACTAAAAATAAAAATATTTCTTTCCAAAAAATAGATCCAACGTTTTGAGAATAACTAGATAAAAAATCTGTCTTTGGAAATATATCTTTTGGAATTATTTATTTTTAAATAACAACTGAAGTAATGTATATGCCGATAAATAAACATTTGAACTACATTTAATGATATAGATATTCTTGTATGATACTTACAATCAAGTTTAGCGATAAAAACACCAATAAATAAGATAAAAAATGCCTAGACTCGTAGGACAGCGCTCTAATACTGGAGCTAATATCACCGTTTTGATTATCCTGATCGCCATCTTTGGGGTACTTCTCGAATACTTTGGCATGATTGATATCGTTCCCGGTTTTGGCCGAGAAGGACGATATTTTCAAATAAAAGGTCAGGCAACCAATGAACAAGTAATTGAACAACAAAATTAATAAGAATCTGAAGGATAGATAAATGCGTAAAGGTAGTGATGTTATCGATAAAGTGGTCGTTGCCTACGACACAGGTAAGAAAATTGTGCGAATTATAGATTTAATCTTTGATCAGAAACACAATCAACTTTTGGGTTTTTTAGTTGCAGAAAAGGGACTGTTTAGAGACGCAAAAGTGATTTCTTGGGAAGAAGTGCAAGCGATTGGGTTGGATGCGATCGTAGTTAACTCGAAAAAATCTGTTGTTAAGGCACATCGTGTCCCTGCAATTAAAGAGATTCTGCACCAAAATATTGTGCTGAGAAAAAAAAGAATTCTGACTACTGAGGGACTTGACCTCGGTGGATTGGTCGATTTGTTCTTCGATGAGCATAGTGGACTGGTAGAAGGATACGAAGTTTCTGGCGGTGTATTTGCCGATGCTTACTCGGGGCGATCGTTCGTTCCTGCTCGTGAAGCCCTGAAAATTGGTTATGATGTTGCCTTTGTACCACCAGAAACCTCTCAAATGATGGAAGAACAGGTGGGTGGTATCCGAGGAGTTGTTCAAGCAACTGGAGATAGATTACAGGAATCGGCTGAGACTACCAATAGCAGATTGCAAACAGCAGCTCAAACCGTGAATCAGCAGCTGCAAAGCTCGGTAGAGAGTGTGAACCGTGGGCTACAGGAAGCGAGCCAGAATGTAGGTGAACAATTACAAGCTGCAACTGATGCTACTAGCAGCAAACTGCAAGACCTCAATCGAGATGCAACTGCTTCCCTAACAAACAATTTGGTTGATCCTGCCGAGCAAAAGGTATATGTGATTGGCAAGCATGTTGAGCAGGATGTGCTGACTCCAGACGGCAATGTACTGCTACTACAGGGGCAGGAAGTGACGCTAGTCGATGCAGAAGCGGCCGATCGCATGAACATTCTGGATGAACTTTATCGAGCTACGGGTGGTAGCCTGACTGTCAATATCAGCCGCAATTTGCAAGCAGCAACAGAATCTACTAGCAATCGAATTGGGAGCCTAACTCACAGTAGCGCCGCTAATCTGCGCCACTCGGTTGATTCGCTGGTAGGACATGTGGCGATCCAGCAGGCAAGAGGGCGTAGAGTCGTACAAACAGTGCGTGCCAACGATGGCTTAATTATTGCGGCATCTGGGCAAATTGTGACGGAATCCCTTCTGGATCGGGCCCAGACTTACGGTAAAGAAATAGAATTGCTGAACGCTGTTGGTCTGACTCTGGCAACCGCAGTCGGTTCTACCGCAAGTGACAGATGGTTAGAAAACAAAGTTCAACTGCGTGACGGGGCAAGTATTGCTCAAGAGAATCTCAACACTTTTTGGCAAGCCTTGAAAGCGAAGGCAGAAAACTTACAAGGACGCGGCACACGGGCAATGAAGAAGCAACGGATTGAACAAGCTCTGGGTCGTCCAGTTACCCGTGTCATTCTTGACCCAGAAGACAACGTGATTCTGAATGTAGGTGAATTGATTACACATCGCGCTGTTAGTCAAGCTGAAGAAAGTGGAGTTCTGAATATCTTACTGAGTTCGGTCTATACCAAGGAGCCAGAAATCTCTGATAAGGAGTTACGTGCTTCAGAATATGGAATGGCAGCCTTGGCGCATCATGGTAATGGGATAAAATGAGCAACCGATTCTGTTGCAATACGGTTCGGTTAAGACAAGAGACGCGATGAATCGCCGTCTCTACAATAATCAGTCTTTCATAGAGACGGCGATTTATCGCGTCTTTGTGATCTAGAATTTTCATCAAAAAACCTTAACCGAACCGTATTGGGCGTGTTGGCAACGCTCGTATTCATGAATTTATTTAAAAGCTGGCATGTTTTCTAATCGCGGCATAGTGCCTTGCTGTTGTATTCATTTCAATTACCAACTCTGTACCTTGACCTAATTTAGAATTACACTTAATTTTACCTTGATGTTTTTCAACGATAATTTCCCGACTAATTGATAGTCCAAGTCCCTTACCTTTACCTACTGGTTTGGTAGTAAAAAATGGTTCAAACATCTGTCTTTGGATATGGGGAAGTATGCCTTGGCCATTGTCAGAAATGCGAATTATAACTTTGTGTTTTTTTCCTATTTGTTTGTTATTTGGCCAAATATCATTACTATTGACTAATGACAAATGACTTCTAACAATTTCTGTATGAATAAAGATTTTGGGAGTAAAGGAATAATCATATTTCATCCTTTCTTCTAAGGCATCAATGGCATTAGTTAAGATGTTCATGAATACCTGATTTAAATCGCCGGGGTAACACTCGATTAAGGGCAGTTCCCCAAACTCTCTAATTACTTCAATCCTGGCTCTGTCAGGCTTTTCTTTGAGCCGATGTTGTAAAATTCTCAGAACACTATCAAGTCCTTCGTGCAGGTCAACCTTTTTCATTTGGCCTTCGTCAGAGGTTGAAAAATTCCGCAAGGCAAAAACAATTTCTTTAACGCGCTCTGAGCCGGCTCGCATTGACCACAGTAATTTTAAAAAGTCTGTCTTCACGAAACTAAGGTCGAGGCATTGCAGATGTAAGGCTATGACTGGGGTAGGTTTGGGATAGTAATGTTGGTAAAGTTCAATGATTCTGATTAAATCTTCAGCGTATTGACTCGCAGGATGGAGATTGCCGTAGATGAAGCTAACAGGATTGTTAATTTCGTTAGCCATATCCGCCACCAGTTGGCCGAGGTTAGCCATTTTCTGGTTCTGCAATAACTGCCTTTGGGTATATTTGAGTTCTTCGAGGGTAGTTTCTAGCTGCTGTGATTTTTCTCTAACTTGGTCTTCTGTAGACTGGTGTTGGGCAATTTCTCTTTGGAGTTGTTCAAGTAGTTGGTATTGTTGAGTAGCGATCGCTTTATCCTGACTAATATCCTTGTGTGTCCCCGCCATTCGCACTGGTTTACCGGATTCATCCCACTGAAATACTTTGCCACAAGCCAAAATCCATTTCCATTCGCCGGATTTAGTCAACATTCGCAATTCAACTTCAAACACAGGCGTGCATCCTTGGAGATAATCGTGCAACACCTGGCGAATTCTCGGTAAATCTTGTGGATGTACAAGTCGCTCAAAGGATTTATGCTCATGAGCGATTTCGTCTAATCCATACCCCAGAATGCCCTTCCACTGGGGATCGTAATAGGTTTTATTGGTTATAAGATTCCAATCCCACAACCCCAAGCCACTGGCGATTAATGCCATTTGTAAGGCTGCTTGTGAGCATTGACAAGGATCTAAATTTTCTGGAGATAAGTCTTTTGATTCTGGGAAACTCTGCGAATCTTGTACTGAAAGTGGAGCTTCCGGTTTATGGGTAGCGGGTTCTTCGATATGCATAGCTGCTGGTACGGTGAGGAAGATATCCTGTAGCTCTCTCTCTACGCTGTCTTAGCACCCTGACGATCCATTTATGGATAAATCGTCTACTTGGTTGATTAGGCTGTAACTTCAGTTAGAAATATATCAGCCCATATCATCAATTTGGATGGAATTTCGAAAAAGGTAAACGGACGAATGTAACCTCTGTTGCGATCGCCGCAGCCATTTTTTAGAAAAAATAGCTACATTGTGTGCATCTACATTCTAAGATATGTCTAAAAAAAGTAGTTCAAATCAAATATAATCACTTAAAAACTCGAAAAATTTTGTAAAAAAAATTCTATGATTGAGTCACGTCAAATGTTTCAGGATACAAAAATATTGTCAAGCCTTGTTTGTAGCTTTTTTAGGAAAGGGCTGGCTGCTATTCATACAAGGTAGACTACATTGATTTCCAAAACATAATGGTGTGATAAAATTCATGCTGAATTGGAGCCGATGAGTAATGACTATAGATGAAGTAGTATTGCTACTAAAAGCCAGTCAAGCAACGGGTTTAACAACGCTCCAAGAGATTATATTGCGTTCTTCATGGGAAGGAAAAACTTACACGAATATTGCCTGTAAAGCTCACTATGGCGAGGAACGTGTGAGGAAAATTGCTGCTCATTTATGGCAAGTAATGAGTGATTTTTGTAAAGAACCGATAAATAAATCTAACTTCCGCCAGACTGTAGAAAATCACCGTCTTAGCAAAGCACATCAGCAATTAATTAAGGAATTCAACAAAGCAGCTACGGCTATATCTTTAGAATTTCCTAGTGGCCCAGTATCCCTTAATTCCAGATTTTACATCCCTCGCCCGCCAATTGAGGAAATTGCCTACGCAGAAATAGCTAAACCTGGCTGTTTCATCTGCATCCAAGCACCCAAGAAGATGGGGAAAAGCTCTCTGATTTTACAATTGCTTGCACGCGCTAACAATCAAGGCTTTCGCACCGTGACGTTAGATTTTCAGCAAGCAGATAAAGTAATATTTACCAGTTTGGATAAATTTTTGCGCTGGTTCTGTGCTAATCTCAGCCGAGAGTTACAGTTAGAACCAAAACTCAATGATTATTGGGATGAAGATATGGGTAGCAAAGTAAGTTGCTCTATCTATTTTCAACATTATTTACTGTCTGCGCTGGAAACTCCCCTTGTGTTGGTATTGAATGAGGTGGATTGGGTATTTGAATATGAGGAAATTGCTGGAGAATTGTTACCGTTAGTGCGATCGTGGTATGAACAAGCTAAAAGGGTAGAAATTTGGCAAAAACTGCGGCTGATTCTGGTTTATTCAACGGAAATTCTTGTTCCCATAAAACTAACTCAATCACCATTTAATATTGGTTTGCCGATTAAGTTACCTCCCTTTACAAAAGAGCAGGTGCAGGATTTAGCACTACGTCACGGCTTGGATTGGACAAATGCTAAAGTCGAGAGTTTGATGGCACTGGTAGGAGGATATCCTTATTTGGTGCGATTAGCTTTTTATCACCTAGTGGGTAAAGGGGGACTAGAACGGGATTTAGAAAAGCTATTGCAAGAAGCACCCACAGAAGCAGGAATTTATCACGAGTATTTAAAGCAATATGTGTTAGCGCTACGAGATGAATCAGCCTTAAAAAATGCTTTTTATGAAGTAATTAACGCTACAAATTATGTAAAATTAGAGCCAGTATTGGCATATAAATTACAAAGTATGGGGCTAATTAATTTAGAAGGCGATCGCAGTACTCCTGCCTGTGAATTATATCGTTTATATTTCCGACAATATTTGAAGACAAGCGAGCATTTCAATAACGGCTGTTTTAACTGTGAGTTTAAGCATGGCTAGCGTTATTTCTGCGAGGGTAACTTCAGGAGAGCAAAGCTACAGCAACTCTGTGATGGAAAAGAGCCGTTGTCGGTCTATTTTCTGGAGCTTGATTTTTTCGGTGTAGAAAGCTTGATAATAAGATTGATAACGCTCTGGTTCAGCTTCTGGATCGGTTTGTTGCCATAGTTCCAAAAAGTGGCGATAGCGTTTTTCCAGCATAACCAAGTCCATGCAAGCGATCGCAGCTTGAACTACTTGCGGAGTCCGAAGTATTTCTTTCTGGTTTTTTTCATTCACATGAAATAAATGGGAAATTAACCCCATCTCGCTGCTAAATTCTAAAAAGTGGTCTTGCAAGCGGGAAATTAAATCTGGTTGAGACGCAAAATTTCTTATCTCTCCATCACCGGATGAGATTTCTAAAATCTGTTGCCATAAAAATCGGTGGTGGGAAAGGCTAAATTGCAAATCTCGTTCCTCTAGTTCGGCAATAATCGCTTGACGTTGTTCAGGACAATGCAAGTAAATTCGCAGTAATAAGGCTTCTGCGTGTTCTAAAAGACTGCGTTCTGTAGGAAGTGGGGATTGAGAAACTTTACTACTTCCCCATGCTTGCTTCGCTGATACAGGTTTAGTGTATGCAGCCGCAGCCGGAGCAATTTGAGTTAGCAGATTTTCGACTCGCAGGGGTATAAGTCTGGTATCTCCCAAACTGAGTATTTCTGCACAGTAGGAAACGTAATAATTTCGTGTATCGCTGTTAGCTATATTTTTAAGTAATTTGACTAATTGCTGAGTTACTTGCTGAAAATCAGTAGCCTGTTTCAAGTCTCGGTTTTGAATAATTTGTTGAATCTGCCAATCTAACCAAAGTGGCGCATTTTTTAGCAGTTCTCCATAGTCTTCTGGAGTGTGGCTATGCAAATATTCATCAGCATCTTTACCATCGGCTAAATTAAGAATTTTTAGCTGAACTTCGCCTTTGTATGCTAGTTCGGCAATTTCACCGATCGCACGTTCGGCGGCATTGGTTCCGGCTTTATCAGCATCAAAGTTGAGTACTAATTGTTTCGATTCGGTATAGCGTAAAATTAACCGGACTTGTTCTAAGCTTAAGGCTGTACCGAGGGAAGCAACGGCATTATTAATCCCAGCAGCGTGGAGAGCGATCGCATCAAAATATCCCTCTACCACCACCGCTTGATCGAGTTGGGAAATCCCACCCTTAGCTTGATCAAGGGCAAATAATGTTTTACCTTTACTAAAAAGTTCCGTTTCTGGTGAATTCAGATATTTCGGTTGTTCATCTGTGAGAGTTCTGCCACCAAAGGCAATGACGCGCCCTTGAACATCGCGGATGGGAATCATCAAGCGATCGCGAAATACATCATAATAACCGCCTCCTTCCTTGCGCGGCTTAATCAATCCCGCTTTTTCTAGGATCTGCGCTGGGTAATGTTTATCTTCCACTAGATAACGATGGAGAGTTTCCCAACCTGCGGGGGCATAACCTAAACCAAATTGCTGTATAGTTTCTTCTTTGAGTTGGCGGTTAGATTGCAAATATTGAAGTGCCTTTTGCCCTTGGGATTGTCTCAGGGCGTGTTGATAAAATTGGGCGGACATTGCCAGAACTTCATACAACTGCTCACGCAAAGATAGCTGACGCTGCAATTCTTGGCGTTGTTCTGGTTCGAGGGTTTGTACAGGTACTTGGTAACGCCGTGCTAAATCCAGCACCACATCGGCAAAAGAGCGCTTTCCCAACTCCATTACAAACTTGATGGCATTTCCTCCAGCTTGACAGCCGAAGCAATAGTACATTTGCTTAGTCTGGCTGACGGTGAAACTAGGAGATTTCTCGTCATGGAAGGGGCACAAACCGACAAAATCCTTTCCACGTTTGCGTAAAACTGCGTATTCCGAGACGACATCTACAATATCGGCCCGTAGTTTAACTTCCTCAATTGTATCTGGGTGCAAGCGGGGGATTTGCATTCTAGTCTATTTGTTAAGTCATGAGTTGGTAGTTAACACTGCGGTGGGTTTACCAACTGATAGCTATTATATTCTTGTTGCTAGACCAAGAATGATCTATACAATTGCTTACATTTAATTTTATCAGAGGAAATACTGAAAATGGGACGTATTTTTATATCAGCCGCTCATGGAGGCAGAGAAGCTGGAGGGATCGATCTAGGTGCGATCGCAGGTGGTACAACTGAAGCTAAAGAGATGATTCTGCTGCGGGATTTGATTGTCACCGAACTGAGGGCGCGGAATTTGGAAATTTTGGCAGTTCCCGATGACTTGAGTGCCGCCCAAACCATCACCTGGATCAATTCTCGCGGCCGCCGAGGTGATATTGCCTTAGAGATTAAATCTGATGCAGCTAACAGCCCTTCTGTGCGTGGGGCTAGCGTCTTTTATATTGCGAATAATAGCGATCGCAAAAGCAATGGTGAACAGTTGCTAGTGGGTTTATTGCGCCGCGTCCCTCAATTACCAAATCGGGGAGTCAAGCCAGATACAGATAGTGGATTAGGTAGTTTAGCATTCTGTCGCCAGACAACGCTTCCAGCTTTGGCAATGCAAGTAGGCTTTCTTAGCAATCCAGAGGATCGGGCTTTGCTGCAAACTCGTCGCCGCGATTTTGCTTTAGGAATTGCTGATGGATTGGCAACTTGGAGCCGTGCGATCGATCCTACTCCTGGCACTCCAACCGAAGCAAATTATCCACCAATTAATATTAATATTAATGGACAAAATTACTCAGAGCAAGGAGTATTAGTTAATGGCAATGCTTACATCCCCATTGATTTAGTAGATCGTTTGCGAATTGACCTTTCAAAAGCCGCTAATGTTAATCGAATTACCTATCGCAAAATAGTTTATATTAAAGCAATAGAACTCCGAGATTTTAATGTCGCCGTTAATTGGGACGCTGCAACTCGGACTGTCAGTTTGCGCTCCAATTTGATCGTTTGCCCTGGTCAATTGGAACGAGTAATGTCAAATGGTAATACTTCCGAAATACAGTTGCAATTATTCCTCAGAAACAATAACGAAAATGCTTTGGCAAAGTTTCCAGATATTCCCAAACTTTATCGGGAAGAAGCAGGGATAGAGGGAGTAAACTATGATATTGCCTTTTGCCAAATGTGTGTAGAAACTGGATTTTTACGCTTTGGCGGAGATATTAAACCTGAGCAAAATAACTTTGCAGGTTTAGGTGCGATCGGTGGTGGTTCAGAGGCTGCATCTTTTCCAAGTGCCAGAATTGGAGTGAGGGCACACGTCCAACATTTGAAAGCTTACGCCAGTTTAGAACCTTTGGTACAAGAAGTAGTAGATCCAAGGTTTCGCTTTGTCACACGTGGAATTGCAACATTAATCGATCAACTATCAGGGCGATGGTCAGCAGATTTAGACTATGGTGCCAGGATTTCAGCAATGCTTAAACGATTATATGAATCAGCAGGACTTCTTTGAGTGTTGATTAAATAAACTTGCACTAAGTTTATTTTCTTTTATATTTTAGTGCCCGTGTTAAATAGGTTAGTAGAACGGGCATTATAAAGTGTCAGTTGAAAAATTTGAAATGTCCTTGTAAGAATGTTCATATCTTCCACTGCTTTGACAGAAGCTGATTTGGAGTCAGCGATTGTTCGCAACCCACTGATCGTTTTGCCAAGTACATCTGTGATGGCGGCGATCGCTCAGATGAGTGGTAGTCGCACTGTGTGTTCATCTTCAAGAGAAGCAGATATGGAAATTGAAGCCAGGCATCTTGAGGCGCGATCAAGTTGCGTGTTGATTGTTGAAGGGAATCAGTTGTTAGGGATTTTTACTGAACGAGACGTGGTTCGACTCAGTTCTCAAATGCGAAAACTAGAGAATCTGGCGATCGCTGATGTCATGGCACATCCAGTCATTAGCTTACACCAATCTGCATTTACCGATCTGTTCTTAGCTGTCAATTTACTCCAGCAGTATCGGATTCGCCACTTGCCCCTGCTCAATGAACAAGATGAAATAGTTGGACTATTGACTCATGAAAGCTTGCAGCAATTGTCACGTCCAATAGACTTGCTGCACCTGCGCCTAGCGGAAGATGTGATGACTTCGGAAGTGATTTGTGCTGCTCCAAGCATCTCTATGCTAGCTATTACTCATTTGATGGCAGAAAATCGGGTCAGTTCAGTGATGCTTGTAAAAGAACGAGTAGCGCAAGATCAACTCATACAACTACCGATTGGGATTTTAACAGAGCGAGATATTGTTCAATTTCAAGCATTAAAACTGGATTTTGAACATCTCCAGGCAGAGGTTGTGATGAGTACGCCAGTTTTCTCAGTCAATCCTGAATACTCTCTGTGGAGAGTTCAAGAGCTAATGCGGCAATACTTAGTCAAGCGGATAGCAGTGACTGGAACTCGAGGAGAGTTATTAGGAATCGTCACTCAGACCAGTATTCTGAAAGTACTCAATCCAGTCGAGTTAACTAATTTAGTTGGAGTATTGGAATATCAGGTGAATCGATTAGAAGCAGAGAAATTAGCACTGCTGAAAAATCGCAACGCCGAATTAGAGGAGCTAGTCCAGCAGCGTACAGCTACACTCAAGGCAAAAGCAGAGCGAGAACAATTAATTGCAACTATTGCTAGCCAAGTCCATTCTTCGCTCAATCTACAGGATATTCTCGACACAACAGTTCAAGAGGTGCGATCGCTCCTAGATTGCGATCGCGCGATGATCTTGCAGTTTCAACCCGACTGGAGCATGGTTGTGGTGGCAGACTCAGTAAAGAATGGTTATGTTTCTTACCGAGGTAAACAGATTGAGGATACCTGTTGTGCTACTGATGTGTTTGATCTATATCACCATGAAGGAATTCGAGTTGTGTGTGATATCTACACAGTACAGATGAGTGATTGCCATCGAAAACTACTGGAAACGTTGCAGACTAGAGCCAAAATTTTGGTTCCAATTATCCAAGATGGCAACCTGTGGGGACTCCTGAACGTTGTTGAAAGTCTTGCTCCTCGAATTTGGCAAGCTGAAGAAATCTCTCTAGTGCAACAGCTTTCGACCCAGATGGCGATCGCAATTAAACAAGCTACTGCTTACCAGCAACTTAAAACAGCAGAGCATGAATTGCAACAGCAAAACCTGCGCTCGAAATTGTTAGCTAATGTCACCCTAAAAATTCGTGAATCTTTACAAATTGATGAAATCCTCAAAACCAGCGTTACAGAGGTTCAAAAGCTTCTAAAGGCAGACCGTGTATTAATCTTCCAGCTAGAATCAAATTATTCCCTAACTGCGGTTCAAGAGGCAGTGCTTCCCAATTTTCCCGCAGCTTTCGGAGAGAACATTTTCGACCCTTGTTTCACGGAAAATTATATTCAGAAATACCGTGAAGGACGGATACAAGCTTTTACCGATATAGAAAAAGCGAATATCCAACCTTGCCACATTGAATTACTGCAAAGATTTGCTGTTAAAGCTAATGTTGTTGTCCCCATTATCCTCAAACATGAACTTTGGGGATTGCTCATTGCCCATCAATGTAGTCATTCCCGACAATGGATAACCTGGGAAATTGAACTTTTAGGAGAACTAGCTAACCAAATAGGCATTGGTTTAACTCAGGCCAAGTTACTAGAAGCGGAAACCCTGCAACGACAAGAACTTGAAATAGCTCGCCAACAAGCAGAATTGGCTTCGGAAGCCAAAAGTAGTTTTTTGGCGAACATGAGCCATGAAATTCGCACTCCCATGAACGCTGTTTTGGGAATGACTGGTTTGCTATTAGAAACTTCTTTAACACCAGAACAAAGAGATTTAGCAGAAACAATTAGTGTCAGTGGTGATGCGCTTCTATATCTCATCAATGAGATTTTGGATTTATCCAAACTGGAGGCTGGGGAAATGATGCTTGAAACCCTGGATTTTGATTTATCCACTTGTGTTGAAGAAGTTTTAGAATTGTTGGCTCCTCAAGCCCATCATAAGGGATTAAAAATTGCCGCCTTGATTCATCGCAATGTCCCTACTTATCTTCAAGGAGATGCTAATCGCTTACGGCAAGTTCTGATGAACCTAATAGGTAATGCTATTAAGTTTACCAGTACTGGTGAGGTGGTGGTACGAGCAGAATTGCAATCAGAAAATTATGCTACACCTACGATCCAGTTCTCCGTTACAGATACGGGGATTGGCATGGCATTACAAGACCAAAGTAAACTTTTTCAACCATTTACCCAAGTGGATGCTTCTATTACACGTAAATATGGTGGTACAGGTTTAGGATTAGCTATCTGTAAACAATTAGTAAATTTGATGGGAGGAGAAATTAAGGTCGAAAGTCAAATAGATAAAGGATCTAAATTTTGGTTTGAGTTACCTTTTACCAAACAGCATCAACCTGTTTATCAAAATCATGAACGTGAACTTTTAAATCAACGGCGCTTGTTAGTCGTAGATGACAATGCAACTAATCGTAAAATTATCTATCATCAAGCTACACGTTGGGGGATGCACGTAGATGAGGCTAGTTCTGCAACTACGGCTTTACAAGCTTTACAGCAAAGTGTCGAGCAGGGAGTACCCTATGATATAGCTGTGATTGATATGCAAATGTCCCAAATAGATGGGATGACCTTGGGGATACAAATTAAGAAAAACTCTGCTATTGCTGATATCCCTTTAATCATGTTGACCCATACTAATCAAACAGATGAAGTGCAAAGGGCGCTAAACATAGGATTTACTAGTTATTTGGTCAAGCCAGTGAAGCCATCACGGTTACTTGAGACGATCGTGAATATCTTAGGAAATCAAACAAAACTAGATGACTCTCATGTTTATAGAATTGAGCAAACGTTTGTGCCAATACAGGTAGAACCAATACATAATTCCAATAAACCCAAATTGAAATTGTTGCTAGCAGAAGATAATCTTGTTAATCAAAAAGTCATCCTTAAGCAGCTTCAGAATTTAGGCTACAAAGCTGATGTTGTCGCCAATGGTCGAGAAGTTTTGCAAATATTAGATAAAATTCCTTACGACTTGATTTTCATGGATTACCAAATGCCAATTTTGGATGGTTTAGAAACGACAAGAGAAATTCGTCGTCGGTCAGCAAGTTCATTTGCTAGCCATCGGCAACCTGTGGTGGTTGCTCTTACTGCTAACGCTATGGCAGAAGACCAACAAAACTGTAGAGATGCAGGGATGGATGACTATTTAAGTAAACCAGTAAATAAAAAAGATTTAGCAGTAGTGCTAGAGCGTTGGAGTGAAATAATTATTACTTCTGAGGCCGTTATGATTCCAGATCCCGCATCTACTAATCAAGATAGTCAAAATAGAGATTTAATCGACCTAATAATTGATTGGGAATACTTACATCAACTTTCAGATAACGATACAGAGTTGGAGTTAGAATTTTTGCAACTGTTCCAAGAAGATAGCCAAATTCATTTAGAGTCTACCAAAGCTGCATTCGCTGCTCAAGACTTTCGACAAATTGCATGGGAAGCTCATCATCTCAAGGGTTCTAGTGGGAATATGGGAGTTACAATTATACAGAAATCGGCAGAAAAGCTAGAACTACTAAGTCGTAAACATGAGATTGCTGGTATGGTCAATTTAATCGCAGATTTGGAAAATTTCATCAATCGGATTCAAGATTTTTTAACCAAGACAAATCTTAATAAGTTGACTGATCAATAGACAAGACAAAGTTAACAATTCAAAATTAAAAAATAAATTTTAAACTGTGTCCCTACTTATTATAGTTTTCCTCTAATTCTATTGACGATCAGAACTTGGCAATATATCAATGCGCTTGGGTTAAGAAAAAATTGTAGTGGCATTGCAAGACTAAAATAACGTGAGTTCGACAAGTCTTATTTGACCTCTCCCCCAGGGCAAACGCATCTAAAGTATAAGAATCCTTTAATAGCAAGGGTTTTGGCGTTTTTTAATTTAGCCTATTTTTTCATCAAGATCCTTGCCCAGCAAGGGTTTCAGAAATCCCGTGCGTTCGCCCTGACCTCTCCCCCAACCCCTCTCCGACATGGAGAGGGGAGCAAAAAGCTGAATTTTTCGTTGCTCAGAGATTTTAGAAGTCACATATCTTGCTTGTATATCTCTAATAATTTTGGAATGTAATCATACCCATCTACACCGATAACCGCAATTATTTTAGGGCGATGTTGCTGTAAGAACTTTTGGAAAGTTTCTGCCCCAATTTGCCCCTGCAAGATTGTTAGTAACCCTGCTGCTTGCCGCCACTCATTAGAAGCAATTTGCTCCAAAAGATACATTCCCAAGCAGCCTGTGTAAACGGTTTTTTCAGAATTTTGGAGATGATAATAAGCTTCTGCCAAATAAGCTAAGTTCCGCCCTTGAAGATACAAATCGCCGGAAACTTGCGCTGTTTTAAAGCCATCCTCCAGATATTTAATTGCAGTTTGGTGTTCTCCAATTACTAGATAAGCGATTCCTAAGCTGCTGACACATAAAGCTTTACTTTGAATATCGCCTAATTTTTCTGATAGTTTTAAACCTTGTTCTAAATAGTTAATTGCGGCTTCGTAAGTTTCAGGTTCTAGATTCTCCAGTTCTTGAGCCTGCATGACTTCGCTGTAACCTAAATTTACTAGTGCGTTAGCTTCCCCTGTTCTATCGCCTGCTTGCCGACTCAATATTAATGCTCGTTGGCTGTAGTTAATTGCTTCAGCATAATTTTGCTGTTGCACGTAGGTGCGGCTGAGGTGGTTGAGATTGGCAATTTCACAGGCGCGATCGCCTGCATTTCTGGCTATCTCTAACGCCTGCTGATGAAAATCAATTGAGCGCTGGTATTGCCCCATAGCACGCTGAGAATAACCTAAAAGGGTCAAAATCCGCGCCTTTTCTTGGGTTCCCTCACCTCGTCGCAATGGCTCATCCAAATAATCTAGGGCATCTCGTAAATAAGTGCCAGTAAAAGAGGCAAATATACCGCCGTAAAAGGGAAAATATGGACGCTGGGCAAAGGTTCGCAAAATCTGGAGCATGATTTGAGAACAGGCATCGGCGTATACTGTGCCAATGCTTCCAAAACCACTTGCTAATTGACTCCAAATCACTGCAAAGGTCAAAAAAGTCGAAATGGACAACTTTGGCCCGGCCTTAACATCGTAAGCTTGTTGGTCAAACCAGTTAATTAGCCCCCGTTGCAAGAACTGTAAAATTAATGCCATTTCCACCCAATCTCTCAGGGTGATTCCCCGTTGTCGCTGGGCAAACTCAATTGCCGATTCTTCCATCGCTAAGGTGCGAAGCAGTGCTTTGGGTAACTCACTATTGAGTTGTTTCGCCCAACTTGCCCAAGGGCCACGTTCTCCCGGTACACCGCCAAATCCTAAAGCTTCTTTTTGCTCGTACATCCAACTGAGCAAGTTGTCTTGCAATCGCTGCCAAGAAGCTAAACCACGGGTAATCCCTTCGGAAAATTGTTCTAAATCGCTATCTGCCTGGGCAAATTGCTGTAATGCTTTTGATAATTGCTGTAACTGTTGCAAATTTAGCGGATACTTCTGATTTGGGTCAGTAATCCGTAAAAATGTCGCCAGTCGCTCGTCAGATGGGGCTGTGGTTATTTCTGTAACCACAGAAGCGATCGCTTCTGTTGTTTTGTTTTGTTCTTGCCAACGTTGCCATTGACTCTGAATAGTCTTAATGGCTCTCAAACTGCGAGTAGCTTTGGCTTTCTTGAGTTCGTCTTTTTCACCATCTACTTGGCTTTGGAGGGCATTCAAGCGATCGCTCAAAGCTAACTCAAATACCTCCCCTGTACCGGAAGTAATGCCTTTAAGCAGCATTTGGTACACCATATCAACAGAGCTAATTTTGCCCTTGAGGGTGGTTTCAACAATTTCATCGATTAAGGCTATATAGCAATCGCGCAATGGCAGAGAATCTGACACTTTAGCTACTAAGAAACGTCACGTCAATTCTAATTCTAGTCTAGTGGGGAGAAGGGGGAAGGGGACAGGAGAGCAGGAGGAAACTTGGTTCATCCATTATGGAACTGGTTGACATACTCCCCGGCGTGTTTGCCCTTGGCGTTCCCGTTCGCGCAGCGTCTCCGTCAGGAGAAGGATACGCACGGTGATTCTGGAGTAATGAGTAATAAGTAATAAGTAATGAGTAAATACCCATTTTTCATCCACTCATTACTCATTACTCCTTACTCATTACTTTAAAGCATTGCGTGAAGCACAGGGTTTCAGACCCATATTTTTGATGAATCCACCTCTGAACTCCGTCGTCGAGTATTTGAACCGGATGAATCCACCTTTGAACTCCGTTCACGAGTATTAAAGGCTCATTCATAAGCCTTTAATACTCGTAAACCATTATAAAAATTCATCAAACAAGGCAAAAGTAAAAAGCAAAAGAAATATTAAATTCATCTTGAATTTTTACTTTTTAATTTTTAATTTTTAATTCTTCAAGTGCGTCCAGTGAGGTTGGCAACTACAACTGCTAATTCGGAAGGATTTACTGGCTTGGGGACGTGGAGTTGAAAGCCTGCTAACAACGCTTGGGTTCGATCTTCTGCCCTAGCGTAGGCTGTCAGCGCCACTGCTGGAATCCGCCCTCCTTGATCTGTTGGTAGCGCCCTCACTTGACGAATTAGTGCGTAGCCATCTTGTTGTGGCATACCGATATCACTCACCAGTATATGGGGGCGAAATTGTTGCAAAGCAAGCAGGGCTTCACAAGCAGATGCTGCTGCTATGACTTGCGCCCCATACTGTCCCAGAATTGTGGTGAGTAAATGACGCGCGTCTGCCTCATCATCAACAATTAGCACTCGCAAGTCATCTAATCTCGGCAGGTAATTATTAGCCTCGGCGACATCCACCAGAGATGAAGGCTGTTCTGCTGTATTAGCCTCTACATAAACGGCTTTCATCGGCAGATTGACAATGAATGTCGCTCCCTGTCCAACTCCTAGACTTTCGACAGAGACTGTGCCACCGTGTAATTCTACCAAGTGACGGACGATCGCTAACCCTAATCCTAGTCCGCCGTGCGATCGCGTGCTGGAACTGTCAGCTTGACGAAAGCGTTCAAATACATGGGGGAGGAATTCGGCAGCAATTCCCGCTCCCGTATCACTCACGCGAATTTGCACGGAAGATTCAATCCGCTCTAATTGCACATCAACTGTTCCGCCCTTGGGTGTAAACTTGACGGCGTTGGAGAGTAAGTTCCACACAACCTGTTGCAAGCGGTTGGTATCACCCACAACTACCCCAACTTCAGGATCGAATTTACACTTGATGTTAATCTCTTTAGCCTCAGCTGCTGGGCGCACAGTATCGATTGCCGCCTCTACAAGTGGTACAAGTTTTATCCGATGGATACTGAGATGAAGTGTGCCTCTAATAATCCGTGACACATCTAGGACATCTTCGATCAGTTGTGTCAGGGATTTAGTGTTACGCTCAATTGTTTCTAACGCCCGCGCAGTAGTAGCCTCATCAAACTTACGATTTCTCAGTAGCTGCGTCCAACCTAATATGGCGTTTAAGGGTGTGCGGAGTTCGTGGGAGAGGGTGGCGAGAAACTCATCCTTCATCCGGTTTGCTGCTTCTGCATCGGCGCGTGCTGCTTTTTCGCGCTCAAGCAGTTGTTCGCGTTCTTGCTCTGCTTGCTTGCGATCGGTAATATCGAGCATAAACCCATGTAGTAGCTGCGGCCCATTCTCATCCCGCACGACATTAACAATGTCATACAGCCACACAACTCTGCCATCAGCAGCCAACATTCTGTATTCAAATTCGTAATTATTCAGTGACAGCGAAGATTCTTGGCAATATTGAATAACCCACTCGCGATCTTCTGGATGTATATGTTTTGCCCAGAAATCATCGATATACCAGTCTGATAATGGATAGCCAAGAATCTCAACGGTTTGCGGCCCTACATAAGTAAAATTTCCGTTAGTGGCATTCACCTCCCAAGGAATTATGCGGACTTTTTCGGTTAGCGTCTTTAACCGTTTCTCGCTCTGTTTTAGTGCTGCCTCCGCTAACTTGTGAAGTGTAATATCTGTGATTAGGGCAACAAATCCTTCAACTTTTCCTTGCTCACTAAACTGGGGAACGTAACTTACATTTATGTAATGGTTTGTGCCATCTTTATGAGGTAATTGGGTTTCATAAGTGACTTCCTCTCCAGAAAGTACTGCTTCTACATAAGGAAGAATTGACTGATAAACCGACTCTCCCAGAATTTCTCTAATGTGTTTACCATAAATTTCGGAAGCGGGAAGCCCAAACCAGTCTTCATATTTCTTGTTATTAAAGCGATAACGCTGCTGAGTATCAACATAAGAAATCTGGACAGGCACAGCATTTGTAATTAGCCGCAGTTCATCTTCTCGTTGATGTAGTGCTGCTTCTGCTCGTTTGCGTTCTGTAATGTCGCGTTGAGTTCCCCATGCTCTGACTAAAAGCCCATTTTCGACAATTCCCACCAGATTATTCAAAAAATATTTGGAATTACCTTGCTTATCTATTTCGTGAGACTCTGCATCGATTAGTCGGTAATTAGAACGGATAAAATTACGCAGGTATGCAATATTATGTGGATCGGAGGGAATGAGAAAATCTCCTAGTCTGGCGTTGATAATTTCTTCGGCACGAGAACAGCCATACATCTGTGCCATTACATTGTTGCATTCGGCTAAGTAAACATATTGATAAAAATGTTGAATTTGTTCATCTTCTGGACAGTCTACCGAAATTGGTACTTCTAGTTCAATGCACCAAATACCTTCTGAACTCTGCTCTAAAAAAGCGCGGTAGCGTTCTTCGCTTTGGCATAGGGCAAGCTCTACCTGTTTGCGTTCGCGTAGCGCAGCTTGCTGTTCGCTTAAATCAAGGACAAAAGAGATAATATCGTTAGAATTATTTTCTAACAAAGCAGAACCTAGCAGGATGGGAACACAGTTCTGGTCTTTGCAGATGTATTCGTTCTCAAAAGGCTGACATACACCTTTGGCTTTGAGTTCTGCGTAGGCGTAGCCCGCCGTAGGCATCGCACTGTTGTTTGCTTCAATATATTTTGGTGAGATCATATCGCGCCACCGAACCCGCCCGGCAAGTAAATCTTCTTGCGAATAAACTACCATTCGTAAAAAAGCATCATTGGCTTCTGCGTTGGCGTAGCCCGCCGTAGGTATCGCTCCATCCATATTGGCTACAATTACCCCAATAATGTTGGACTCTACCAACCTTCTAAACTTTGCCTCGCTCACTTTTAACTTCTGCAAACTCATTTGAAGATGTTGTTTGGCAGTGCGTAACTCTGAGTTTAGCAAGGTGATGAATGTTGTCACCAGGACAAACAAGCCTAACCGTCTTATGTTGTCTAGACTCGCAACCGAGAGCGAAAACACTGGCTCTAAGAAAAAATAGCTAACAGTCAAAGTAGACAAAGCAGTAGCCAGCAACCCTGCTTCCATACCACCATACCAAGCACTAACCGCCACGGCAGCAAAAAATAGCAGGAAAATAGTTGGTTTCAGTAGTGGCTGTAGCAATAGTGTTAGTAGCAATGCGCTACCAACAGCCAATAGTACAACAGCATAGGGTGCTAGAAGGGAACGTGTTCCTTTCAATGTGGCTTCTCCTTTTATGCAGCTAGCTAAAGGATTATTCCCAAAATCAGCTAGAGAATGCGATGCGTTAGCCAGTCTGCGTTCGCTTCTAGCGTCTCGTAGAGAGCATCACAGCCCGTCGTAGACATCGCTCAATATTTATTATGCATCGGAATAATACACATTAAAGCAGTTATTTGCTGTGAATCTATCTAAAGGATTAAAGCTTAGTTTTAGCAGGGGTTAAATAGCTAAGATTTATCGCTCTAATTATATATTTTATATTTCTCTGTATCCGTCAAATAGCATAGCTGTAATTAATTTTAAAAATTAACTTCTTTTAGGATATAAGTCATCATTTCTCCTTTGCCTTTAACCTGAATTAAACCTCGTTTATCGAATAAGTATTTATCTTTTAAAAGCTGATAAGTTGCTTCACAGACCTGGATACTACCAGCTATTCCATGTGATTCCATTCTACTAGCAGTATTTACTGTATCTCCCCAGAGATCGTAAGCAAACTTTTTCAGCCCAATCACTCCCGCTACAACTGGACCTGTACTAATGCCAACACGGATGCTAAATAATTGATTATTTTCTGCATTAAAGATAGCTATAGCATTTTGCATGTCCAACGCCATATTAGCTATTGCTGAAGCATGATCGTTAGACTGATTTGGCAATCCGGCAACAGCCATATATGCGTCGCCAATAGTCTTAATTTTCTCTACTCCGTGAAGTTCTGCTAATTGGTCAAACAAACAGAATATTGTATTTAAGAACTCAACTAATTCCGTAGGAGATGTACGAGCTGAAAGCTCTGTAAAACCAACAATATCGGCAAATAATACCGTAACTTCCATAAAACTATCAGCAATAGTTGTAGGCTGTTGTTTTAATTGTTCTGCAATCATCCCTGGCAGAATATTTAGTAGCAGCCGTTCCGATTTTTGCTGCGCCAGTTCCATTGCTTTACGTGCATAAAATTCTTTTTTTCGCAAGCGTTCGTATAAGAATACAGAAAATACACAAATTATGCAAGTCCAAAAGAAGTATAATCCTTGTTCAGCATAAAAAGCTGATGGATTATTCAATATAGGATTATATAAGAAATATAAGGTTAAATAGCAAATTATTGTTCCGAATTGAGATATTAAATGCATCCACCATTGAACTGGTATAATTGTAGCCTGAGTGAGAAACATCAGAGTCCAAATATTGCTTCTAGGTTCCAGATTATTAAACAATAAAGCTATATCAATTTGGACAACACAAGTTACAGCCCAGCATAAACTCAAAAAAATTAAGTCAGGATGGCGACGACCAATAGAAGTTTTACATAAACCCCAACAAATAAGAGTGAATAATTCTACGACAATCCCAATTTTAAAAGCGTATATCTTGGCTTCTAAATATGAATTTGCCCAAAGGAAAAAAGCGATTAAAGTCAAGCCAGCTACCAGCATAATCTGCGCCTGCAATTGTAGCCGTTTCAGTAGAAAGCTCTGTCGCTGTTCTTTATAGGATTCGGCAAGGTTATTGTTGGTTTGCCGATTGGACATTCCGTGACTAATGAGGGCATCTAGTTGGGTTTTATCTGAGTTACTTGGATGAATCATGCACTTTTTGCGTTATTAGTAATCAATAGACTAAGGAGTAAAGAAGGGAATAGGGTACAGGTTACAGGGTACAGATTATTCCCTATCACCTGTCACCTGTAACCTAATCCCTATGCCCAATTCCCAATCCCCAATCCCCAATTCCCAATTCCCAATTCCCATAAATGGCTCGTACCCCTACACTAAATTTTGATCGTGGCACATTAATTTTGCATCCACCACCACGCGGCAAAGGCTGGATGGATTATGCGACGTGGGATGATAGAGTTGAAAAATTCCGCATTCCAGCAATTAGATACCGATCGCTAGTAGAAGCACTACAAGCGGAAGATGTGAATTTTATCGATGAGGCCAAGCAATTTTATCCTGTAGATTTGGTTCCCACTTTGGAAATGGAACCCTATCCCCACCAGACTGAGGCGTTAGCGGCTTGGAAACTGGCGGGTAGGCAGGGAGTGGTTGTGCTTCCCACGGCGGCGGGAAAGACTTATTTAGCACAAATGGCGATGCAGTCAACGCCGCGCACGACGCTGATTGTAGTGCCAACTTTAGATTTAATGCATCAGTGGTATGCACATTTGGTAGCAGCTTTTCCCGATGCTGAGGTGGGATTGCTGGGAGGTGGTTCGCGGGATAGAACAGCTATTCTCGTTGCAACTTATGATAGTGCAGCAATTCACGCCGAAACCTTGGGAAATCAATATGCGCTGATTGTTTTTGATGAATGCCATCATTTACCGACAGATTTTAATCGGGTGATTGCTGAATATGCGATCGCGCCTTATCGCTTAGGACTCTCTGCTACACCGGAACGTACTGATGGCAAACACGCTGATTTAAATATTCTCATTGGTGAAGAAGTATATCGCAAACGCGCCGAAGATTTGGCGGGGAAAGCGTTAGCAGAACATGAAATTGTCCAAATTAAGGTAAAGTTATCGCAACTTGAGCGAGAAAGATACAACCAACTCATTCAAACCCGCAATGACTTTTTGAAGCAATCGAAGATTTCTTTGGGAAGTCTACAAGGTTGGCAAATGTTTGTGCAGATGAGTGCTAGATCGCAATCTGGACGTAGGGCGATGTTAGCGCACCGGGAAGCGAAAGATATCGCTTTGGGGACTGATGGAAAGTTGCGAATTTTGATTAATTTATTGGCAGAACATTATCCGGCAAGAATTTTGATTTTTACTGCTGATAATGCAACGGTTTACCGGATTTCTCAAGAGTTGCTAATTCCGGCGATTACTCATCAAACTCCTGTGAAGGAACGGCATGAGATATTAACTAAGTTTCGAGAGGGTAAATATAATACTTTGGTTGCTTCTCATGTGTTGAATGAAGGCGTTGATGTACCTGCCGCTTCTGTGGCAATTATTTTATCGGGGACGGGTTCAGCTAGGGAGTATACTCAGCGCTTGGGAAGGATTTTAAGGAAGGGGAATATTGAAAATAAGCAAGCGATTTTGTATGAGGTTGTGGCGGAGGATACAAGTGAGGAGGGGACTTCGGCTAGAAGAAGAGGGGAGAGGAATAACGAACCGCAGAGGCGCGGAGGACGCAGAGAGGAAGAGGAGAGGAAGGGGAAGTTAGAGGTTGTGTATGGGAGTGGGAAGGAAAGGAGTTTGAAGGCTGCGGAACAGTTAGAAATTAATTATTCAACGGGAAGTTCAAAATCTAAAATCCAAAATTCAGATGTTACCGACAGACTTACTGATGCATCGCCAAAACGGGGAGGAGATCATCCCGAAGAGACTGAAGATTGATCAAAAAACTTCGGAGTTGGCGATTGAGTTAATTAATTATTTTCAATCAGCAGTGGGGAAGACTCAGGGTGTGCTTGAGCGACAACTGACTGATTTTGAAGGAGATTCTACAGATTATCGGGTGAAGCGAGGGTTAGCTTATATTCTCAAAAGCAGTTTTTGCACTTTTGAGGTGGTTAGTCCTTTGGAACCACAGATGTTAAGAGAACGGGTGTTTTCGTTGGCTGCAAAGTCTGTTTCTAGTCGAGAATCAACCCAAGCTACTCTGAGTAAAATTGCTGATGAGTTAACTCAAGAACTTGAGCGGGAAGTTCTACTAGAACAGGTTCGGAATGGACTATATGCTGATTTATCTGAAAATAAAATTTTGACAGTTTTTGATGCACCAACAGCGCCAGATTTGTTAAATCGATATAACTTATCTCAGGTGCAGGGTGTATTTTATAAGGCCAGTAAACTGGTGTTAAATGCTCATCGCAATGTTCCGGGTGAATATAAGCTGTTATTTCGCTATCTGAAGTTGTTTCAATTGATGGCTTATATTGAGGGCGATGCTGACCACGGGTTTACCATTACCATTGACGGGCCGACGAGTTTGTTTAATCCTAGTACACGATATGGGTTAGCGATCGCTAAACTTATTCCGGCTTTACTTCACGTTACTAAATGGAGTCTTTCGTCGATTCTCCAAACCCGCGATGCTTATACAAATAGTTGGAAAACTGGACGTTTCACCCTCAATTCCGAATGTGGTTTAGTATCCCACTATCCACCGGGGAAGCCTTACGATAGTATGTTAGAAGCATCTTTTGCTGATAAGTGGGATGCTTTAAAAAGTGGTTGGGCATTAGAGCGAGAAGTTGATTTAATACCGATTCCCGGTAGTGTAATGATTCCCGATTTTCGCTTAGTGCATTCTGATGGACGCACTTTCTTATTAGAAATTGTTGGTTATTGGCGGCCAGAATATTTACAAAAGAAATTTTCTCAGGTGCGGCGGGCTGGACGCGATGACTTAATTTTGGCAATTTCTGAACGGCTTAATTTAGAAAAGGCGGGAGTAAAATTAAATGATGTCCCCGCCAGAATTGTTTGGTTTAAAGATAAGTTATTGCCGAAAGCTGTCTTAGCTGTAATGGATTGATTATGGAGACTGGGTAATTGCTATTGGATATTTCATAATTGGAAAAGTCTTCCCTCATTCCCAGTCCCCAGTCCCCAGTCCCCAGTCCCCAGTCCCTACTTAGAACGACGCGATGCGGACGAACGAGCCCCAGGCTTCTCGCCGTTAGTCGCGGGTGGCGCTGCTTTACGTTTAGCTGATGTCCGTGGTAAAGGTTTAGGAGTCCGAGGCGATCGCTTTTCACCTCCAGATTTGGGTCTGTGTTGCCGTCCATTGGGGATTGGTTCGGCCGTTGTATCGGGGTTAGGGCCAAAGCCAGCCACTACTTCCCTTGGCAAACGCTGCTCAATCAGTTTTTCGATATCTGTCAATAGACTGTATTCATCGACGCATACCAGCGATACAGCTTCACCTGACGCACCAGCACGACCAGTTCGCCCAATGCGATGAACATAATCTTCCGGTACATTGGGTAGATCGAAGTTGACTACATGGGGTAGTTCACTGATGTCAAGACCTCTAGCTGCAATGTCTGTCGCCACTAATACCTGTAAGCTACCATTCTTGAATTTTGCCAGAGCATTGGTACGCACCGGTTGGCTCTTATTCCCGTGGATTGCCAATGCTTGAATGCGGTCTTCACCCAACTGCTTAACTAAACGGTCAGCGCCATACTTGGTACGAGTAAACACTAGCACTTGATACCAATTATCTCGCCGAATCAGGTGAGCAAGTAATTGACGTTTCTTGTCACGGTCTACTTGGTAAATTTTTTGGGCGATTGTCTCGGCGGTGACGTTGCGGCGTGCCACCTCAATCATCTTCGGGTTATTGAGCAACCCGGCGGCTAGTGCTTTAATTTTGTCCGAAAAAGTAGCGAAGAATAGCAAATTTTGTCGCTTTTTGGGCAAAAGTGCAAGGATGCGGCGGATATCATGGATAAAGCCCATGTCCAGCATCCGATCTGCTTCATCTAGAACTAAAACCTCAATATGTGACAGGTTTAGCGTGCCCTGCTGTACGTGATCCAGCAGTCGCCCTGGAGTAGCCACCAAAATATCCACTCGGTTCTTCAAACGCTGTTTTTGCAGATTAATACCGACTCCGCCAAACATCACCATCGAGTTTAGCTGCAAGTATTTGCCATACTCGCGCACGCTTTCTTCTACTTGGGCGGCGAGTTCACGAGTCGGGGTGAGAATCAGTGCCCGGATCGGGCGGTATCCATTAGATGTAACTTTGACGTTCTTTTCGGACGATAACCGATGTAGAAGTGGTAGGGTAAAACTAGCGGTTTTTCCAGTGCCAGTTTGTGCCCCAGCTAGTAAATCGCTACCCGATAAGACGGCAGGAATCGACTGTATCTGAATTGGCGTAGGTTCGGTGTACCCTCGCTCTGTAACCGCACGTATAATTTCATTGGACAAGCCGAGAGTAGAAAAATTCATAAAACTCCAAAAGTAACATCGGCCTGTCGCCAATGGCGGCGTCAGTCTTAGGCGGACGGATAAAAAAGTCTTGAAAGGCTGGATGGGCAGTAACGCAAAGACTGAAGAGCGAGTGCCACAGTCACACATTCTAACAGAATGTAGCCCATTGTGTGGTTAAAGTTGCTCTGATTCAGTGTTGTGTTAAATTAGCATTACTTGGGATATAAAGTATTGAACAATTAGGAGAAATTCGTTATCGCAATCCAAAAGCAACTGATTAATTCACAAATCAAGTCACCTCATGTCTTCTTGATTGACCATGAGAATAACAATCGTGGTCTAATCGACACCAATGAGGCGCTACAGTTAGCCGAGAGCCTAGAGCTTGACTTGGTTGTAGTCTCTCAAGGCAAAGAGGCCCCAATCGCCAAAATCCTGAATTATGGCAAGCTTCAGTATCAAAAGAAAAAACGTCAGAGCCAAAGTGCTAGACCTACGGTAAAAGAAGTTCGTTTCGGTTTAAACGTGGGTGTGGCTGATTACAATTTACGTATTGAAAAAGCAGTTGGGTGGTTGAGTAAAGGCGATTCGGTGAAGTTTGCCATTCGTTTACGAGGCCGAGAACATCAATATCGTGACCAAGCAGGAGAACTGCTAGACAGAATTGCAAAAGACCTCAGTCAAGTAGGTAAAATCCAGTCACTGGATAAACGCTCACTAATTGTTCAAGTCATTCCTGCCTAGTTAATCTTGCGATCGCTGGAGGATGTATTTGTGCCAGCTTTTAAAACTCCCACGGCCATGAAAACATTGCTATTGCTCGTTTTCAGATCAAGCCGTGGGATTTTAGCTCAAAGCTCAGAAACCAAAAAAGCCAGAGGATAGGCAACAGCACTCCATCAGCTAAGAATGGGACATGGCCAATCAATCGGCGCATTTAGTGATTAGGTGTGTCAACGCATCAATCAGGCGATCGCTTTCCATTGGTATAATGTCCCTCCCATGCATCACATCTTGAGTAATATGAAAATGCACCAATGCCCCTAAGAGAATTCTTGCTGTTGCCTCTGGGTCAGGTATTTTTAGCTCAGGAGCAGCCAAGTATTGAGTGAGAGTCTCCGTTACTGGCTTAATCATGGCATGAACACAAATTTGAGCTAACTCAGGAAAACGACCAGATTCTCCTATTAATACTCGCATAAATGCACTATGCTCTTGGTCGCTATTCATCAGTTCTAACGCTTTGGTTCCTATACCACGCAGTACGGCTCTTGGTTCTCCCTCAATGGGTACTGTGCCAAAAATAGAGTTATTCTTTTTGCTTGCTAGTTGCTCTATCAGAACTTTAAAAAGTCCTTCTTTATCTTGAAAGTGGCTGTAGACTGTCGCTTTAGAAACACCAGCCGCTACTGCTACCCGATCCATACTTGTACCAGCATAGCCATTTTGGAGGAACTCCTGCATTGCCCCTTGCAGAATTTGCTCTACTTTATCAACCGAATTATCTCGATCAACTTCGTCAGTTTTTATGCGTACCATTTCTTAATTATCCTCTCTTATAAAGAATTTTAATGAGTTAATCGGCATTTAATGCAGGAGACAGGAGTTATTTTTTTCTCCCAATCCCTCACTTTCCTTGATCCCCGTATTCTTGTTTTCATTTGGGTGGGGAAGGCAGGGAAAACGGGTTAATTGCCGAGTTGGACTTTTGACTATTGACTAAACTACTCCGTTTAGTTTAGCATTAATTGAACTGAACAGTTTAGTTCAATTTGCTAATGGTAAAAGGTGAACAGTATGGTGCAGAACTGGAAACTAGAGGATTTAAAGTCTTCCCAAAATCTTTTGCGAGCGCCTCTTACACTAGCAGTAATTACATCTTTGCTAATCGGTGGAGCTAGTGTTTATACGGTACTAAAGTTCCAGGCTACTTCTAATGAGAAGTCAGCCACGCCAGTAGCTGTTCAACCAGTGGTACAAACAGTGACAGCATTGGGACACTTAGAACCAAATGGAGAAGTCATAAAACTATCTGCAACTTCTTCGACCGAGGGAAGTCTGCTTCAGAAACTATTGGTGAAAGAAGGCGATCGCGTCAAGGCTGGACAGGTAATTGCAATTATGGATAGCCGCGATCGCTTGCAGGCAAGTTTAGTTGAGGCCCAAAAGCAAGTTCAAGTTGCCAAATCTAACCTTGACCAGGTAAAAGCGGGAGCAAAACAGGGAGAAATTGGAGCAAAGCAAGCTGCTGTCAGCCGTCTGCAAGTCGAACTAGAGGGAAACATCAAAACTCAGCAAGCCATAATCGATCGCCTAACAGCAGACTTGCAAGGACAACGAGAGAGCTTACAAGCAACGGTGGATCGCGTCGCCGCCGAAAAACGTAACGCTCAAGTAGATGTGCAACGCTACGAAGCTTTATACAAAGCAGGGGCAATTTCCAGTCAGCAAGCCGATCAAAAACGCTTGAGTGCAGAAACTTCTACTCAGCAGTTAATCGAAAATCAAGCCAACAAAACAAGAACTGTCGCAACTTTAGAACAGCAGATTAAAGAAGCCAAAGCTAACGGCAATCAAACCATCGCTAGCTTGCAACAGCAGATTAACGAAGCCAAAGCCACTCTTAACCAAACAGCTGAAGTCCGTCCGACAGATATTGCCAACGCTCAAGCAGAGGTAGACAGCGCTCAAGCGACTGTGGCAAAAATTAGAGCGCAATTGGATCAAGCTTATGTCCGCGCACCCGAAGCGGGACAAATTTTGAAGATTCATACACGAGCCGGAGAAACCGTTTCTAGTGACGGGATTGTAGAATTAGGTCGAACCGACCAGATGTATGCAGTTGCAGAAGTTTACCAAAGTGATATTAACAAAGTGCGATCGGGGCAACGGGTCAAGGTAATCAGCGATTCCATTCCCGAAGAATTACAAGGAACCGTTGATTGGACGGGGATGCAGGTACAGCGACAAAATCTGGTTAACAGCGATCCTTCTAGCAATATTGATGCCAGAGTAGTGGAAGTTCATGTGCAACTAGATCGAGCATCTAGCGCCAAAGCTGCCAAGTTTACCAATCTGCAAGTAAAAGCGGTGATAGAACTATGATTGGATTTATTCAACAACTGCGGCAGCGAACCCCTCTAGGATGGTTGCAATTGAGTCATGAAAAAAGCCGTCTGTTGGTAGCTTTATCAGGCATTGCTTTCGCTGATATTTTGATGTTCATGCAGCTAGGGTTTCAGACTGCCTTGTTTGACAGTAATACTAAACTGCACAACAGTATACAGGCTGATATTTTTCTACTTAGTCCTCAAGCCCGTAACGTCTTAAATGCGTCCACCTTTACACGGCGGCGACTGTATCAAGCAATGGATATACAGGGGGTGAAGTCAGCAGAACCAATGTATGTCAACATTGTCGATTGGAAGAATCCGAAAACACGCCAAAAGACATCTGTCCTAGTTATTGGGATTAATCCTGAAAAACCAGCTTTTAACTTACCAGATGTGAACAGCCAGATAGATCGGGTGAAGCTACCAGATACCCTGCTGTTCGATCGCGCCTCTAGAGGAGATTATAAAGAAGCGATCGCTCAAGTTGAACAAGGCTTGCCTGTAACTACTGAAATTGACCGCCGTACAATTACCATTAGTGGCTTATTTTCAATCGGCGCATCCTTTGCGGCTGATGGGAACCTAATTACCAGCGACCAGAACTTTTTGCGATTATTTCCTAAACGAGAAGCCAGCAGTGTCAGTGTAGGTTTGATTCAACTCGAACCAGGGTACGATCCAAAACAAATTAAAGCAGCTTTAGAATCTCATTTAGATAATGATATTAAAGTTTTGACCAAAGCTGAATTTATCGAATTTGAAACAGATTATTGGAAAAAAAATACAGCCATCGGGTTTATCTTTAACTTGGGTGTAGGAATGGGGTTTATGGTAGGCGTGATTATCGTCTATCAAGTTCTTTCTACAGATGTGAATTCCCATATCAAAGAGTACGCAACCTTCAAAGCAATGGGGTATAACAATCTCTATTTATTGGGTGTGGTGTTTGAAGAGGCGATAATTTTGGCAATCTTGGGCTTTATCCCAGGAATGATCGCACCTTTAGGACTTTACCGTCTAACTCGTAATGCCACTAATTTGCCACTTTACATGACCGTAGCACGAGCCACCACAGTGCTAATACTAACTATGATTATGTGTATTATTTCTGGTGCGATCGCCACTCGGAAATTACAATCCGCCGATCCCGCAGATATGTTTTAAATTTGTCATTTGTCATTTGTCATTTGTTACTCAAAAGGACTAATGACAATCATCACGAATAATCAAGCTATTTATGAGTAGTCAACCTGTAATCTCTGTTAAAAATCTCGATCATTACTTTGGTTCTGGTCAACTCCGTAAGCAAGTTCTATTTGATATCAACCTGGATATTAACGCCGGCGAAATTATTATTATGACTGGGCCTTCTGGTTCTGGTAAAACTACACTTCTCACCTTAGCCGGCGGCTTGCGTTCTGCCCAATCTGGCAGTTTGCAGATATTGGGACAAGAACTTTGTGGCGCTAGTACAGCACAACTTACCCAGGTGCGACGCAATAACGGTTACATTTTTCAAGCGCACAACTTGCACGGTAGCCTGACAGTACTTCAGAACGTCAGAATGGGCTTGGAAGTGCATAATAATATTTCACCAGCAGAGATGAAAACCCGTTCAGCCCAAATGTTAGAAGAGGTAGGATTAGGGCATCGGCTGAATTATTATCCTGATGATTTATCTGGGGGACAAAAACAAAGAGTTGCGATCGCTCGTGCGTTGGTAGGTCGTCCTAAAATTGTCTTAGCAGATGAACCCACCGCCGCGCTTGACAGTAAATCAGGACGAGATGTGGTCAACCTCATGCAAAAACTAGCTAAAGAACAGGACTGTACCATTCTCTTGGTTACTCATGACAACCGCATTCTAGATATTGCCGATCGTATTGTCTACATGGAAGATGGCAAATTAGTAAATGACGGTGCTGTTATCGTAAATTCAAGGGTTTAAATCCCCGACTCCAACTGTCTTTAATTTTGAAGTAATGAGTAATAAGTAATTGGTATTACTCATTACTCATTACTCATTACTCATTACTCATTTATTTAATGCAGCCGATTAGTTAGGCTGGTTGTTTTTTATTAAACTGATTCTATTCCTGAGAGGATCGCAACATTACTCTTGATGTAACCCATTGCCAAAGGAGATTGACCATTTAACAACAACAGAATCTGATTAAATATTTGTGGAAGAGTTGCACCATACAAATGCCAAAGCTTTTTCCAAAGTTGAGTTAAAATACGATCGCCTGCAATATCGTCAGTACCTGGCCGTAGCAACCAATGGGTTCGCAATATTTGAAAATGACGAATATCATGACTCTGCATAACTCGATGAATTTCTTGAGCAGTATGTTCTACCAATTCATCTGTAACCACTTTCATTATCAGGGGTTGCAATGTAAATGAGGGTTCATAATCACTGACCCATTTTTCTAAAAGCGATCGCCTTTCTAAGGCCACAATGCCCTCTAAAACCATCGCTGGATCAACGGATATCAGCAAATGGGTTTGCAATCGAGAGAATGAGACAGGTTCTTGCCAAATAGCCAGCCAGTAGAGAATGTCTTGCTCTAAGCCGGAAAGTTGCTCAAATTGCTGTTTGAGAATTACACGCAAGCGATCGCCTACAATTAGAGTATGCTGACTCAGAAAAGCAGCAACATTCCCAGCAAATACAGACTGAATCAATGGTGTGACTAGTTTCAACGCTAAGGGATTACCGCGATAAAGTTGAATTAAAACTGATAACCCCAGTTCCTTGCCTGTCAATCCCCTTGATTGTAATAATTCTACAGCCTCTATTTTTTGCAAGCCTTTGAGATTTAAACAGCGAAATGTTTTGCTATTAATTTCACCAGTGTTTATCTGTTCGCGGCTGCTAATCAGAATACAACTTTGATGCCGTTCTCGACTTAATTGTTGGATAAATTGACCATAGCTGAGGTCTTCTGGCTGGGAGAAAGTAGCCTCGAATCCATCCAATACCAACAGACAGCGACGTTTTTGTAACTGCTGTATAAGTTGTGCAGTACCTTGTTGAATATTTTGGGCAACGCTTTGCTCAAAGGAGTTTAGTAAGCTATTCAGCAGGGAAATGAGAGATGGGGAAGTTTGCAGAGACTTCCAAATTAAACAATCAAATTTTGACTGAATGCGGTCTACTAAAGCTAGTGCTAGGGTGGTTTTGCCAATACCAGCAATACCGTTAATGGTGATTAATTTACAGTTTTGGCTAGTTATCCATTCTTCTAACTGCGCCAATTCCTGATTTCGTCCATAAAAGCTTTCGATATCAGGTGCTTCATTGTAGTCTAAGTAAGGCGTAGTAATATCTGCAAGAAAATCTAAGTCTGCATTAGGTGAATCTGCGATCGCTTCCCAGTTGACAATACCAACAGCTTGACAGATAGCGATGAAAATTTCTCGCTGGATGCGATCGCCTTGCAAAAATCGGCGTAAAGTAGCTTTAGAGGTATGGGCATCTTGCCACCAACGCGCCGTGCTAGTTTTTGTCCAACCTAGACGTTGACGCGATTTGTCTACAATTGCTAATCCTGAATCAGAGGCTTTCAGCGAGTTTGACATACATCTATGGTTTAGATTCCGACTTATTTAAGAAGTCGGTAATCTGGGAATGATTTTCAAACAATTCTAATAAACCAATTGTACCCACAAAAAAAGTATAAATTCCATATTGAATTGGCTGATGATTTTTCCCAGGTGCATAAAAAGCGGCAATTATTCCTTCAATGAAATGAGCCGATAATGCAAAGTGAGCAATTATCAAAACTCGATTTAAGATAATAGGTAGATAATTGTTAGTTGCTAATGCTTGAATATGCCATAATTCTAAGCCTATTGCACTGGCGATCGCTACTATTGATATTACTTTAATTACAAAAAATGATTTTTCTTTAAAATAATTTAAATTCATTTTATTTACCAATATTTTATTTCAATTTTCCCAATATTCCAGAGCTACAGGTTCTGTTGGAGCTTCATAACGGTATGGTTGTGTATCGTGCAAAGGATAAAAATCTGTATCTGAACTCTCTCTACGTAATAACAGAAGCTTTCAAGTTAACTAGAAGCTGTAGAATCAGCGTTGCCTATATTATTTTTACTCTTCGATTTTTTAACATTCATAGTTTTTGCTTCAGATGATGAAGAAGTATCTGAATCATCATGATCTAACGGAGAAGCTTTAGATGACTCTAAACTCTGATTATTGCCTGATGAATTAATTGATTTACCTTCATTAATAATTTGTAAATTTTCCTGTTTTTCTTGACTTGCAAACTTGCCTAAATACTTAAGACGTTGTAAATCTTGCTTGAATTTTTCATAATTCTCTACACGTTCACCCAAGTTAAAGTTAAGCTGGTAATCATTTCTAATACATCCTATACCTTTTCTAATTTCATCACTATCAAAACTATCATCTGAAATTAAAAGAGCTTCTAGTTTTTCTAAAAACTGTACAACATCTTCCCGATTAGCAGTATTTGGATGATTAGAGAAAAAACTCTCCTCAATATCTTTCAGCTTTTGAGAAGCTTTTTCTCTAGTGCGCTCAAGTTCTGCTAAAGATTTTCGTCTGTCAAGTTCTCGAAATAATATCTTGAAATTGAATTCAAATTTATCTAAAGCGTCAGTATATTTCACTTCTCGATTTGTGTCTCTTTTTAAAGAGTTAATTACTTCAACAACGCTGCGTGCAAACCCTACTTTATCAAGATAGTGTGGATCTTTTGAACATTTCTTAACGCAAGCATCTACAGCATCAAACATTGTTTCACCTAATTCAACTTTTTGCTGAACAAATTCTTCCGTAATATCTCTAGTGTCACGCTCCCTAATACCCCGCACCTCTGAAGCAAATTTTTGAGCAGCTAAAATACTAATAGGTATTGGTATTAAATCTTCAACTTCAGGACTTGAAAGTGTTTCATGAAAATTAACACCTAATTGCCTCAAATCACCAATTTGCAGGACAAATTCTTCTTTTAGTGGTGGTTTTTTTCGAGGACCATAACCTTTCTTAGTTAATTCTTTTTTAGCGTTATTACCGGAATCATCACTATCTAGTAAAACAATTACTGCTGGTTGTTCTGAGTCACGTCCACGAGCTAGATAAGTTAAGTATGGAATATTTGATGCTCCCTCAGCAGGAACAATAGTCACTTCGTTCAGATCAAGTGATTCACGCTTGGAAGCTACATCAAAAGTACGTAAGTAAGTTGATACTCCTGCAAGAAGGACTTGATCAACAGGTCCTTCTACCATTAAATTGCAATGACTGATATAAACAGTTTCAGCTACAAAAGCACCAAATGCAGAACGCAGTGGTTCATAGTGATTTCTAGATACACTTTTTACTACACGAGTACCTTCATAATCACTTCCTTTATCTAAAACTCGAATTCTTTCGCCGTGATTTTTATCTATCAAAAATGGTGAATGAGTTACATATACTACCTGAGAGGCTGATTTTCCATTTTCTGAATTTGCAACTTCCTCAAAGATTTTCAATAAATCTTGCTGCGCTCGACTGGATAGGAAAGCATCAGGCTCGTCCATTAATAGAATTTCAGGGACATTATTTGGAGGTTCATAGGAGCGATGCTGAATGAAGTAACTAAGGAAATACTTCAAACCATTACTACGTTCATCAAAAGAATATTTTGTTCCTGTTCTGTCAACTATTGTGAATTCCAGATTATGATCTTTTGCTGACATGAGTAAGCGAAATTTGCTATCTTGAACCCAATAGTTTGGAAAGTTAAGATTTGCCGATAGTTGTCTATTTATTTTATCTATTATAGCCTGTGTATACCCTACATCATTAGCTTCCATTGAATGAGCTAAATCTAGCAAATTTATCTCATTAACTTCAGCTATTGTACAGAGTAGTTGGTAAGTTAGATTAACCTCTTGTTCTTGCTTATCTTTATCTTTTTCGTTTAAATTGCTATCGGGATTCGATAAAATATTGATAATTTCTTGTATTACATTATTGGATACCTTATCTTCATTAGAAGTATATGGATTTTTAGAATTATTAAATCTTTCGGGGTTATGATAAAACTCATCTATTAACTTACGAATTCTTTGACGATGAGTAGTTGAAAGTATTTCATATCTAGTACAATCAGCTTCCCCTTTTACTTTTTGAACAAGTTTTTGAATTGGTATACTTGAAGGAAGTGCTATGTTACTCTTCAGCCTGCGAGTTCCTGGTAGTATTTTTATAAACTCATCTACTTTTTCAGGATCAACTTCATGAGAGGAATATTTTCCCTCGTCTTCAGGAAGGTATATACTGAGCAAGTTGCCACTAGTCCTAAAAAGAAAAAATCTATCTAATGGACGGCTTTGAGAAATATCAGATAGTTTTTTGATGTGCTTACACTCTATCTCAGATAGACATGACCATTCTGTACCAAAGTCAGGTAGACGATTTTTGTCAGAAGTTACAAGAAAACGCTCTGAATAGCGACAAAAATCTCTTGAAGAAATTGGTTGTTTTTTAGAGTCGTATTCAATAGCATACCCAGTAATTGCTTTTTCAATGGCACTTAAAAGATGAGACTTACCTGATTCATTTGCACCTACAATAGCTGTGATTTTTGGATCTATCGGTACTTGAATATAGGGATACCACATTTCAGTATCATCGGCTTTAATGATTTCCCAAGGCTTTTTATGTACTCTAGAATCATGTTGCTTCATATAGTCAACATTGAATGACTTATAAAATCTAACGAAAACTGAATCGAGACGCATAAGTTTTATCTTGATGTAAGTGTATTATTAGCTATTAAGTTCGCCCATGTATACTTATTGCAATAAGTGTTTTAATATATTCATTTTTGGTATTTTTTATTACATCAGTATACTGCTAAAATCATATAGGCTGCAAGTAGTATCTAAAAAAATTAGTTAGTATATGCTTAAACGGAACTGAATATTTCACCTTAAACCCATCACTGAGCATCAAGTGAGCATAAAACTGAGCATATCTCCCAGAAAAACCCGCCTACGCTAGAGACAGCAAACAAAAGCGTCAGGTAAATATTATGACTCAAACCCTAGAACAACAAACCAGTGGCTTATATCTGCAAAACTCCAGCCAACAGATTGCCTTTCCCCTCAAACACACGGAAGTAAAAGCCAAAATCGCTGGTAACATCTCACGGGTGGAAGTTACCCAAAGCTTTGAAAATCCCTTTACCACAACCCTAGAAGCCGTTTATATCTTCCCCTTACCCGATGAAGCCGCAGTTGATGATATGCTGATTCGCATAGGCGATCGCACAATTCAAGGCAGCATCAAAAAACGCCAAGAAGCTGTAGCCATCTACGAACAAGCCAGAAAACAAGGACAGACAGCCGGACTCCTCGAACAAGAACGAGATAATATCTTCACCCAATCCCTGGCAAACATCAAACCAGGTGAACAAATCGATGTGATTATTCGCTACAGCGACAGCCTAAAATTTGAGGGTGGAAATTACGAATTTGTCTTCCCAATGGTTGTTGGCCCCCGTTACATTCCCGGAATCACCATCGAAGAAGATGCAGTCGGGGGTGGTTCAGCTATTGCACCCATGACTTTAAATCAAGATACCGATTTAGTTCCAGATGCTTCCCGCTTAAACGCTCCCATTTTGCCAGCAGGAATGCGCTCAAGTCATGATATTAATGTCACCATCGAAATTAATGCTGGCGTTGAGATTCAAGATATTAACTCACCCTCTCACCAAATCCAAATCATCCGTGAAGGACAGTTGGTAAATGTCAAATTAGGAGGTGGAGACACTATACCCAACAAAGACCTAATTTTACGCTACCAAGTTGCCAGTAATAACATTCAAACAACCACGCTGAACCAAGCTGATGAACGGGGTGGACACTTCGCACTCTACCTGATTCCCGCCTTTGAGTATCGTCCTGATGAGATTGTCGCCAAAGATATGGTGTTTCTCATCGACTCCTCCGGTTCCCAAAGTGGCGAACCACTGATGCAATGTCAAGAATTGATGCGTCGTTTTATCAATGGACTCAACCCTGACGACACCTTTAACATTATTGATTTTTCCGATACCACACAGCAACTCTCACCCGTTCCTATTCCCAATACTTCTGCAAATCGTTTATTAGCAATCAACTATATTAATCGGTTAAACGCTGGCGGTGGAACCGAGATGTTAGGCGGTATTCGCACCGTCTTAAACTTAAAAGCCACAAATCCGGGACGCTTGCGAAATATTGTTTTACTAACTGATGGCTATATCGGCAACGAAAACCAAATTTTAGCAGAAGTTAAACAGCGTCTTCAGCCAGGAACCCGCCTTCATAGCTTTGGTGCAGGTAGTTCGGTAAATCGTTTCTTACTCAATCGGATTGCAGAATTAGGACGGGGTATTGCTCGGATTATTCGCCACGATGAACCTGTAGATGAAGTGGTAGAAAAATTCTTCCGCCAAATAAATAATCCAGTCCTCGCCAATATTCAATTGCAATGGGAGGGTGATGGGGAATCCCCAATTATGTATCCCTCTACACCACCAGATTTATTTGCAGAGCAACCGTTAGTGCTATTTGGACGCAAACCAGACGCGCATTCGGGAAAGTTGCACATCATTGGCATTGCTGCGGGTGGTAGGCGTTATCAGCACACCTTTCAACTAAATTTTCCCCAAACAGGTAATCCCGCTATTGCTCAACTTTGGGGACGTTCCCGCATCAAGGATTTAATGAATCAAATGGTTAGTGGAGACACAAAGGGAGGTGTGGAAGCAGTCACAGATACAGCTCTGACTTATCAACTGTTATCGCAATATACCGCTTTTGTTGCCGTCAGTGATGATATTAGAGTCAATCCCAATCAGGATTTCATCTCTGTGCAAGTACCTGTAGAAATACCTGAAGCAATCAGTCATGAAGGTATTTTTAGTAACGTGACTTTTGGTGCTGCTCCTGGCGGTGGAATGGCAAGAAGTCGCAGGGAAGCAAAGAAACAATCTGCACCACCCGTATCATCCCCAATGTCTGTATTACCACCACCATCCCCAATGTCTGCACCAGCAAAACCGATGCAACGGTTTGAAGAAATGGAGTCATTGGCGATGGAATGCGATATTCCAGCATCAGAGCCAGAAATCGGATTTGCAGATGATGATTTTAGTAATTTTGATAGCCTGTTATCAGTTCCCGAAAAATCGATGCCACAATTGGAAGATTTAGAAGCTTTACGGAAAGAAGAATCTTCTGTCCCTCATTTACAGGTTGTGAGCGTGACGGGATTGAATCAGCAGATGATTTCTCTGCTGACTCAATACTTGCAAGCAATTCAACTCCCTAGAGGTTTCGGTGGTGATTTGGTATTTGAATTCCAGGTTAGCCGGGGACGGGTGAGACAGTTAGTACTGGATGAACAGGCTTCATCTCTGAAGGAACAGACGGTGATTGAATTAATTAAGCGATCGCTTTTGGCTTGGCTACCCTCCCATTCCCTCACCAGTACTGTGCTGTTAACACTTCGGATTCAACCGTAATCGCTCCTTTATTAAGATAGTAGAGAGCGATCGCTAAAAGGGTTGGCGTAGGCAGAACTCGACTTTATCCAAAATTAAGAACTTGGTTCTCTTTATAGAGCAAAAGCCTTAGCTTTTTGGCAAAAACTTTTTCCATATCACTGATTCACGCTAAAATCGAAAAAGTAAAACTACTGTCCTACAAAGGTTTCAGCGCCAGATGGAGTGTTGCCAAAAAATGGATAAAGTCGAGCTAAGTGGTAATGCAAGATAAGTGACTTATGCTACCGCTTGGTTGATGGCATACTTTAGATTCAAAGAAGTAAGAAGAGTAAAAAATATTCATCAACAAAATTGGCTCAGATTTGTGAACCAGTTTTTTTTAGCAGAAGTACTTGATATAAGTACTTTTGTCTAGATTAGTTACTACCACAAAAAAAACTGTCATAATTACAATCAGGTAAACACTCACTTCAGAAATATATTAAGAATAGAGGTTCAATAATTTCTCTATACTGAAGTCTTAAATGCTATTAAAAATTGAAATATTTTTTCTGAAAGCAACAATTTCAAAAAACGTAAGACATACTTCTGATGTATTTTCTTCGTAGTTATGTTTGAAATTGTTAAGTTTTATGTTGAAAATTACGGTACTTGTTTTTGTAGTGTTGTCTCTGTTTTATATTTTACTTTTAAAAGATGCTGACACGTCTATGGTTTATATGCTTGGTGCAATAGTTTGTACACTTTTATTAATAAATAATAAACTCTAATCTAGAAATTAATGGTTCTTCAGTACAGCTTCGAGAGCTTGACATTGTTCATTAGACAGATCCGGAAATTTGCAAAGTTGGTCTACGTCTGGGTTTTCTTCATAGTGTTAACACCGAACTAGGGGAAAAAATCAAAAAAGCCAGGGAGGGAGATAAACGCTCTCTATCCCCGATTTATGATGTCTTTTTCGATGTCTACAAACCTTACAGCAGTTTTTATGTATTTGAACCACATCCGTCGTAGTAGGGGCGCAAGGCCTTGCGCTCCTACCCTATGGTCTATTTACCTGAAAATCGCTGTAATTAGCCTTTGGTGTTTCCGAAGCATTCTGTTACGCAGATAAAGCGCTAATGTTATAGTAGTATAGGAAATGAGCTAACATTTACCTCAATTCACGGCATTTGCATATAAAATAGATACTCTAATGCGTGAATAAATATCTGGAGAGGTGTCCGAGCGGTTCATGGTGACGCACTCGAAATGCGTTTTGGGGAAACCCAACGGGGGTTCGAATCCCCCCCTCTCCGTTTAAAAATATTTTTCAAGAACTGGACAAACAGATTGTGTTTGGCTTTAAAACTGGCACGTATAATTATTTGCAAGTGGAACGATCTCATATTTACGTGTCTACTGAGCCAAATATTGCCCAAAAACACTAAAATATACAGTGCAAACACAAATTTTTGGGATAAACTAATGCCATCGTGTGAGGAGTGAACGATGGCAAATCTCAGCCTGGAGAAAGGGTTTTCATTTAGTTTTATCAGTATCTGTTTATATCTGGGTATTAGTATAGGAGTCGTTATTCGGCTTGGGCAATCACAGCAATTAAACGCTGCGACTACACCCACTGAACCTGTATCATTACCCTTTGCTATTCCTGAACCTAGGTCATTAACACCAAAACAGCAAATCTCTTCAGATATTATTACTATCAAAGCTGTTGGAGATATTATTCCCGGAACTAATTTTCCTAACTATAGATTACCCCGATTTCGAGATCAATTATTACCAAAGTCAGTGAGATCCCACTTGCAAGGATCAGATATTTTATTTGGTAACTTTGAAAGTAGCTTAACTAATTATCCTTACACTACTAAAGATACGAGTAGAGGACAAGTCTTTGCTTTTCGCTCTCCACCTGGATATGCTCGGCTATTTGCTGAAGCTGGTTTTAATGTGTTTAATATGGCAAATAACCATGCAATGGATTTCGGCCCGGTAGGGTTCAAAGATACAAAGAAAAATCTTGAGGCTGTGGGCATTGCAACATTAGGCCATAAAAATCAAATTCTTTATTTGAAAGCTAACAATATCCCTGTAGCAATGGTCGGGTTTTCTCCTTATGAAATGTATAATTCCATCCATAATTTAGGAGCAGCCCAAGCACTTATAGCAGAAGCAAAAAATAAAGCAAAGATTGTAGTAGTATCGATGCACGCTGGAGCCGAAGGGACTGGGGCACTACATGTTAAGAATCAGACAGAGTTTTTTTATGGAGAAAACCGAGGTAATTCAATCCAGTTTGCTCGAAATATGATTGATGCGGGAGCAGATTTAGTACTAGGACATGGGCCTCATGTTCCGAGAGCGATGGAAATTTATAAGGGAAAAATTATTGCCTATTCTTTAGGGAATTTTTTAGGATATCGAACTTTGTCAACAAATGCCCAGACGGGTGACTCGATGATTTTAGAAGTTAAACTCAACTCTGTAGGAAATCTGATATCAAGTAAAATTATCCCTGTGCGGATGAATCGGCAAGGAATCCCTCAAATCGATCAACATTTTCGGACTGTGAAACTTATACGTTCTTTGAATAATCAAGCTTTTCCAAAAAATCCGGTAAAGATTAATAAGAAAGGGGAAGTTGTTGTACAAAGGAAATCAGGAATTTAGCTAACAATAAAACAAAATCTACTCGTGATTTTTATAATAAAAATTACATACTAAAATATTAATTTGACAAGTTTTTATAAAATTAATCTTGAATTCCCAAAAACCTCGATCGGGAAAAACCTTAACTGTTTAAGGTTTTTCCTGATTAGCTGATATAATTACGGATAAAAAACTGATAAATGTCAGCAGCAATAACGTTTCAGGTTACTAAAAGCTATCCCTCAGTAAGAAAAATTGTTAAGCAATGGCTCTTTTATAAAGGCTAGCAATAACTGGTTTATGTTCATATACAACAGAATAAGTCCAGTTTGAATTCACGTATAAATACGGCGTTTTTTTTGGAAAAAATGGCAAATAATATAAGTACTAATTTTCAGAATATTACAAAACTTAATTTGTGAAATTGCATGGAATAGTAGTTTTATTTAATTTAGATTATCTTAGATTTTGTAATGATAGACATGGACGTATCTAGGGAGACATCTACTTAAGAAAAGTGAATATTACATTCAAAAACAAAATCCAAAACTCTCCCAATTGAGTAGCGCATTATGGTGGAAAATAATTTGCTGGAGTTATTCGCAATACTGATGAATATAGCTGAGAAATATAGATTTATTAAGTAAAAATTATTGTTCATCGGCTAACCGGAGTATTTAAAAGTCTTGAAACCAAGTTTTGTAATTTATTGGGTACTGATAAGGGCGATAGCACACTTCAGCATTGCCAGTTTATAGGAGTCAGCAGTTATGTCTTCCTTTTCAAAAAAAATCATAGCTCGTAGCTTGATTCACCGTTTGCCATTGCGATCGCTCTTGATTGTTCCATTTGTCCTGCAAATCTTTGCAGCCGTTGGGCTAACGGGATATATTTCCTTGCGGAATGGGCAGAAGGCAGTCAATGATGTTTCTGGTCAGTTACGTCAAGAGATGAGCGATCGCCTCAACCTGCAAGTCCTGGACTATTTGGAAAGACCTTATGTGACTGGACAAGTGATCGTCGCAGCTGCTCAAGAGGGACAGCTTGATTTAACCGATGTCACCAAACTGGAACGGCCTTTTTGGCGGTTAGTCAGCCAAGATATAGTCGAATTTATGCAAATTGCGATGGCTGACGGCACGAGTATACAAGTAGAGGATTTACCGAATAAAGGCATCGTGGCTTTGATTGGGAACAAAAAGGATCTACCTCAGCGCAAAATTTACCAACTTGATGATAAAGGTCAACGGACTGCATTGATAGAAACTATAGCTAATTTTGACCCTCGATCTCGACCCTGGTATAAAACTGCACAGTCAGCCGGAAAACCAACCTGGACAAAGCCTTTTTTGGGCAACTCGATTAAAATCCCTTCAATTTCTTTAACCCAACCCATATACAACAACAATGGGGTGTTCTTAGGAGTTCAAAATAATCTTTTTCGGATTAACAAAATTCATAATTTTCTCAATAAGCTAAAGGTGGGACAGACGGGACAAACCTTTATCATTGATCGTTCAGGCAATCTGATTGCAAGTTCAAGACTTCCAGACCCCTATATCATCAACCTGAAAGAGAAGACTTTACAACAAATTCCTGCCGTCAAATCTGAAAGCTCTGTAATTAGCGCCACGGCACAAGCTATTCTCGATCGGTTTGGTAGTTTCAATGCCATTCAAGAGAGTCAACAGATTGATTTCAAACTGCCAACTGGAAGACAGTTTGTGCAAGTTTCAGCGATTCGAGACGGACGAGGCATTGACTGGTTGAGTGTAGTTGTCGTACCTGAATCGGACTTTATGGCACAAATTGATGCCAATACGCGCAACACGATTTTGCTCTGCTTGGGTGCGTTGGGTTTGGCAACCATGTTGGGTATCTATACTTCACGCTGGATTACCGATCCCATCCTCCAATTACAGCAAGCGAGTGAAGCGATCGCCACTGGAGACCTTGATCGCACCGTAGAAGTTAAAGGCATCAATGAACTAGAAGCATTGGCGCGATCGTTTAATCAAATGGCGGCCCAACTCAAAACCTCCTTCACCGAACTCGAAGATCGCGTTGCCGAACGCACGGTTGAACTTCAGCAGGCGAAAGAAGTAGCCGACAGTGCAAACCATGCCAAGAGTGAATTTCTGGCTAACATGAGCCATGAGCTACGTACACCACTCAACGGCATTCTTGGCTTTGCCCAAATTCTAAATCGCTCCAAATCTCTACCAGATAAAGAACGTCATGGAGTGAATATTATTCATCAGTGCGGCTCTCATCTTCTGACACTGATCAACGACATCTTAGATTTGTCCAAAATTGAAGCCCGCAAACTCGAACTCATCCCCAAAGCCATCCATTTTCCCGCCTTTTTGCAAGGAATTGTGGAAATTTGTCGCGTCCGGGCTGACCAAAAAGGCATCGATTTCGTTTATCAGCCCGATGACAACTTTCCCATAGGCGTTGAGGCTGACGAAAAACGTCTGCGCCAAGTTTTGCTCAACCTTCTAGGCAACGCAATTAAATTCACTGACCAGGGCTGTGTTACTCTCAAAGTCGAGGTGCTGGAGACCAATGCAGATGTTTCCATACCCCGAATCAAATTTCAAATTCTAGATACTGGAGTAGGTATCGCCGCCGATCAGATACACCAACTCTTCCAACCCTTTGAACAAGTTGGGGATCAAAAGCGCCAGTCAGAAGGCACTGGCTTAGGGCTAGCAATCAGCCAAAGCATCATCCAACTCATGGGTGGAAAAATTCAGTTGAAGAGTGAACTTGGCGCGGGGAGTGAGTTCTTTTTTGAAGTAGAATTAGCGATCGCCACCGATTGGGTGCAACAAAGCGCTAATAGCTCCGGCAAGCAAATCATTGGCTACGAAGGGTCAAAACGCAGCATTTTAGTCATTGACGATCGCTGGGAAAATCGGTCGGTGATTGTGAACTTACTAGAGCCTCTGGGTTTCAACTTGCTAGAAGCGGAAAATGGTAAAGAAGGGTTAGCTCAAGCTCAACAGTACCACCCCGATCTGATCATCACCGATCTTGCCATGCCAGTGATGAATGGCTTCGAGATGCTGAAACATCTCCGCAAATCAGCCGATTTACAACATCACAAAGTGATCGTCTCTTCAGCATCCGTGGCAGAAATCGATCAGCAAATGAGCATCAATGCAGGCGGGAATGACTTCTTACCGAAACCCGTCCATGCTGATGAGTTGTTCGCAACTTTGGAAAAGTTTTTAAATCTAGTTTGGCAGTATGAAATCCCAACCAATGGAGAAACTACGGAGAGCAAGGCTAGCTGGCTGAAGGCTGACTCTACAAGCTTTGCTCCCGATCAAGTACCGCCGCTAGAAGACTTGCAAAAACTCCTCAAACTAGTGCAACAAGGGCGGTTAAAAAAACTCATTGAGATGGCGGAACAGCTAGAGCAACGCGATCGCATCTACCAACCCTTTTGCCAACAGATCGTCAAACTGGCTCAACAATTTCAGCCAAAGCAGATTCACCAGTTGATCCAAGCCTATTTAGGGGCAGGAGCAAGTTAATGAGCAATGGCTTGATCTTGATTGTGGATGATATGCCCACTAATTTGGAAGTCATTTCCAGCACCTTAGAAGATGCTGGCTTTGAAGTAGCGATCGCTCTGGATGGACTTAGCGCGATCGAACAAGCACAGCTTAATGAGGAACTCGATCTGATTTTATTGGATGTGATGATGCCGGGAATTGACGGCTTTGAAACCTGTCAACGCCTCAAAAGCAATCCCGCCACCAGCCATATCCCGATTATTTTTATGACTGCACTCTCGGATACCACGAACAAAGTCCGCGCTCTAGAATTGGGAGCCGTAGATTACATCACCAAACCTTTTTCTGAGCAAGAAGTCCTCGCACGAGTCAAAACTCAAACCAAGCTATATCGACTCAGCCGTAGCTTAGAACAGCAAGTGGTCGAGCGCACAACCCAACTATCTGAGGCATTGGCAGAACTCAAGACCTCACAAATCCAACTCGTGCAACGCGAAAAACTATCTGCTTTGGGCAACTTAGTCGCAGGAGTCGCTCATGAAATTAATAATCCCATTGGGTTCTTGAGTGGGAACATCGAGCCGGCTCTACAGTATATCAACGATATTTTTGGATTAGTTGACCTTTATCAACAGGAATATCCACAGCCCAGTGCTGCAATTCAAAACGAGATTAAAACCATTGACCTCGATTATATCCGTGAGGATCTTCCTAAACTAGTCGGCTCGATGCGTGAAGGAGTGAGGCGAATTACAGATATTAGCACTAGTCTCAGAACCTTTTCTCGTGCTGACACCGATCGCCCCGTCCTTTGCAACCTTCACGATGGTATTGACAGCACAATTTTAATTTTAAAACATCGTCTGAAGGCAAATGAAGAACGCCCCGCTATTGATGTGATCACTGATTATGGTGATTTGCCCCAAATTGAATGTTTTCCGGGTCAGTTAAATCAGGTATTTATGAATATTTTGGCGAATGCCATTGATGCATTAGAAGACTCGAACAATGGACGCACCTTTAAGGAAATTGAAGCCAATCCTAACCGCATTATCATAAAAACTAGAGTCAAAGATAACCAAATTCAAATCGCAATTGCGGATAATGGTATTGGGATGAGTGAACAAGTCAAAGAAAAAATATTTGACCATTTATTTACTACTAAAGCTGTTGGTCAAGGAACGGGTTTAGGATTAGCGATCGCTCATCAAATCATCACAGAAAAACATAACGGGTTGCTTTCTGTAAATTCTACACCCGGTAAGGGAACTGAATTTTTGATTACCATACCGATTCTGGCTGAGATGCGGGGTTAAAGCAGAGCAAAGGTATATTTATTCTCTGTCGCAGAAGGGTAACTCCCAAGTATTTCTTGAGACAGAAAATCCCCTTTTTAGACCTACACTGATTGCAGGACTCCAAAATCTCTGCGAGACGCTGCGCGAACAGTCGTTGCAGAGGGCAGGAATCAGAATTCCCTCCTGCCCTCTGCCTCCTGCCTCCTGCCTTCTGCCTTTCTTGCTAAAATTGACTAATTATTGTCATCTTGTAGCTTTTCCGGTAATTTGCGATCGCTCTGGGGTTGATTATCAGTTGGTGAATTTTGCTTTTCCAATGTTGGTACTACTACAGCAGAAGGATCTGACTGTTTGGATTGTGTCGGTGGTGCTGCTGGTATAACCACAGAATTTGGTGGAATTACCAATTGGGGGGAAGCAGAATTCTGATTAGAGGCGGGTGAGTTATTTTGTGGCAATGGTGCGGGGGAAGCACTACGAGATGAGCGGATCGCCCGTAGTTTTTCCACTAGCGAGGGTGTGGGGGAAACGCTAGGTGAAGCTCCAGATTGCTGCAAATCGCCCCGTTGTGATTCTCCTGTAGGGCTACTAGGAGTTTCTTCGGGGGAAGAACGGCGATTACGTCGGCGCTGCTTGGAATTAGAAAGAGGTGCTGATTCTGTTCTTGAGGTGGTGTTAGTCTCTTCACCATTTTCTAAGCTAGGTGCTTTCGCGGCTGGCTGTTGAGTAGGCTGTTCAAAAAGCGGCTTTGTGGTTGGCTGCGGCTGAGATTTGGGTAAAATGCTAGTGATGCCAAAACCTGCGGTAGCAGCAATCAAGGCTACACCTACACCCATTAGTATTTGAGATGATCCCGGTTTTTTTGCCAGTGGATTTTCTTTAGCGATGCCTTGGTTGGGCTGTGCTAACACAGATGGCTTATGAAGGCGATTTTGGCCAGTTTTTCCAAGTAAAGTTGCAGCTTGTTGGGCAGATATATTGACAGTTGGGACTGCATAAGTTGCTAAGGCTTCCGATGTCATCAGCCCCTCATTTCCAGGTAGGAGTTGTAACCACTCAGCAACTGTCGCTGGTCGAAAACGAGACTCCACCGCCATACCACGCATTATTGCCTGATTGACAGCAGCACTCAAGTGTGGTTGCAATTCGCGGGGAGAAGGCATTTGTTCGCGATCGCGCAATAATGCTGGCATAGGTACTTGTGCTGTCAACAGTGCATACAAAGTTGCGGCTAAACCATAAACATCTGTGGCGGGTGTGCGCGGCGCTTGCGTCAAATATTGCTCAATTGGAGAATAACCTTCAGAAACCAGACCAGTGTGAGTCTGTCTGACATTGCCATTAAATTCCCTGGCAATGCCAAAATCAATTAGTACTACTTCTTGTGTTCCTTGACGAAGAATAATATTATCTGGTTTGACATCTCGGTGCAGCAAACCATTGTTATGTACTACCTGTAAAGCTGCTCCAATTTGCCGAATGTAATGAATTGCTGTGGCTTCAGGCAAAGTTATTCCTGGTAATACAAATGCGTCTCCCAAGGTTTCGCCACGAATGTATTCCATTACCATGTAAGGCAGTCCAGCTTCCACAAAAAAGTCACTGACTCGGACTATATTTGGATGAATACACGTAGCTAATCGTCTGGCTTCATCTTGGAATTGGCGCTCAAATTTCGCAAAATCAGGATGTTGTCGCAGCCGTTCATTGATGGTTTTCATCACCACCTCCTGGCCCAAGTAGTGATGGGTAGCTTTAAATGTAATACCAAAGCCACCCCGCCCTATTTCTTGAATTAGGGTATATTTTCCATCTTGCAAAATTGTGCCTGCTAACATAAAGAGTCCTGAATCCTGAGTGAGCAGATAAATAGCGAGTCCTGAGTCTTGAGGAATTTCTATTTCTAAAATTTTTCCGTATTTTATATGAGGCAGGGTTTATTACCTGTCTATTCTACGGGATGATTTAGTTATCGGAACTCCCTAAGCGAGAAAACCTCCCCACCTCACAAAAGTTTTATCTTTTTCAGATGATAACGCGGGAGTAAAGAAATTCTGAAGTAGGAAAAAGACTTAAGCTATCTGCTACATCCGTAATGTCAAGGAGAAAATACGACTCGACGCGCTAGTTGCTACAACATAGTTTCTTAATTGACGCTTTAATTTTGTCCTAATTCAGGACATAAGTAATCTTACAGTAGGTCAGAAGCAAGCAGGAAAGCTATAAAAGCGATAAAGCTTTGGAGTCACTAGCAAATGACAAATCATGAATCGCCAGATTTTAACCAAGAAATCCTATTGGAAAGGTATCAAGTGCAACAGGAACTAAGCAAAAAAGCCGGGCGGCGATCGCTGCTAGCTCGTGACTTACAAACTCTAGAATTAGTAGTAGTCAAAATACTGTCCTTTGGTAATGAGTTTGAATGGAACGACCTCAAACTATTTGAGCGCGAAGCTGAAACTCTCAAAGCACTCTCCCACCCAAGCATTCCCCGCTACCTTGACTACTTTGAGCTAGATTCACCCAACAGCAAAGGATTTGCACTCGTACAAAGTTATATTCCAGCCCAATCTCTAGAAGTACAACTCAAAGCTGGGCGTAGTTTCAGTGAAGAAGAAGTTAAGGAACTAGCAAAAGCGATTCTAGAAATTCTCAAATATCTGCATGGTCGTCAACCGCCCGTAATTCATCGTGATATCAAACCAAGTAATATTCTATTAACAAATCGCTCTGGCAATAGTGTGGGTGAAGTCTACTTAGTAGATTTTGGTTCAGTGCAAACCATCGCCAGAACAAGTAGCACTATGACAGTTGTGGGAAGTTACGGCTATATGCCACCAGAACAATTTAATGGTAGAGCTACCTGTGCTTCTGACCTTTACAGTTTAGGAGCAACTTTAATTTATTTAGTAACAGGTCAGCATCCAGGCGATTTACCACAAACAGACCTACGAATTGAATTTGAACAGGCTGCTAATATTAGTCTTGGTTTTAGCAGTTGGTTAAGGCACATGACAGAACCTATTATGAGTCAACGCTTGCCTTCCACTGAAGATGCTATGCGAACCTTAGAGGAAGGAGAAGAGGATAATCAGAGTCAGCTTAGGGGAAGGGCAATTAATTCAATTCCTAAAAAACCTCTTGGTAGTAAAATTTTGTTGAAGAAGAATGCTAGTTTTATAGATATCATCATTCCAGGGGCAGGATTATTATCTATTCAAACACTTACATTTATAATTCTCTACTTTTTTATACTTTTTATGATGAGTATTCCGCTTTTAAGTGGTGATGGGAGTAGTTTACTTAGAGGTATTTTAGTAATTTCCCCTGTAGCTTTTATTCTGATTTGTATATGTGTATTTGGGCGAAAGCGACTTTACATAAATCGGCAACAGATTTATTTGATTTATAAAATATTTAAGCTTGAGCGTCACAATCTGCTTCCAAGTTCTAGACAAGAGATTCTACGTTTAGATATAAACAAAAGTGATTTCAATAAATATTATTTAACAATATGGGCAGGTATAAAAAAATATGTAATTTCCAGCAATGAACTCGATATTTTTACTGTAACTCTCTTGGAACTTGATTGGCTAGCTTATGAACTCAGCGATTGGCTAGGCTTACCAATTACAAAAAAGTAAACTTTGTAGAGTAATGTGCTTACTTTTATTGTTCAGTCTCTTCATCATTAATCACAAACTAAATTCTGCTGCGCCATCCTCATCCACATCTGCATTCTTACCCATAGCAGTAGGTTTAAATTTAGAGCCATGAATTAATTCAGCAAACACAATTCCTGGGTTTTGGTGAAGAATATTCAGCACACTCATAAAATCCCGCACAATTTCTCCTGGTGTCAGTAATGCTTCTGCACCCAAACGATTAATAATTTCTTGCACAAACTCCTTCAACTCACGATTTGTCAAAGTCTGTTCATACCCAAAATTAAGTGCATGAATCTCAGCTAAACGTTGCAGAAGGGTTAAGATTTCTGCTTCACTCAACGGATTTAGCCGAATCACTGGCCCTGAATTTTCTTGAACATTAGCTTGTGCAACAAAACGACTTTCTTTTGTGCGTCTTTGCCAAGCTTGGTCTGCAAAAAGTCCGCGTTTGGGGTCTTCTAAAAATTTAGTTGTTCCACCAACGACAATGCCAAGATGTTCAGCTTTACACTGCATGGTGTCGTTAAACATTGCTAGGAGTCGATTATAATTTTTTTCCCGCGTAACTGTGGTAGATATTTGATATAAATGTACAGCTTCATCAACTAAAATTAACAGTCCTTTATAACCAATCTCAGCGACAAATTTCGCAAACAGTTTTATATAGTCATACCAACTATCATCATCAATAATGACGCGAACTCCTAAAGCTGCTTTTGCCTCAACTTTCGTGGTAAATTCTCCGCGCAACCAGCGCATCGCCGCATTTTTTAAATTATCATCATCCATTCGGTAGCCACGCCAATAAGCGATAATCACGCTACCAAAATCGAAACCGTGAACTAAATCTTCAATATACTGAACTACTTCCCTAATTTTTAATTCAACTTTGTCATCAAAACCATCGTCATTGGGACGCATTTCAGTTTCTTTAACCACTTCTTGTTGAATTTTATTAATCCATCCTTCTAAAATCGAGACTAAAGCACCACCATCAGGGCGAGTTTTTGTAGCTAGGTGGCTCATTAATTCTCTATAAGTGGCTACACCTTCATTGTTGCTCCCAGCTAATCGCCGTTCAGGGGATAAATCAGCATCAGCGACTACAAAACCTTGCTCCATAGCGCGGTTGCGAAGTAGTTGCAATAAAAAGCTTTTCCCGGAACCGTAGTTACCGATTATGAAGCGAAATGCTGCTACACCTTCTGCAATATCATCAAGATTTTGTAATAGGCTTTTTAGTTCTTTTTCTCGACCTACCGCGATATATTCAACTCCTACTCTTGGCACTACCCCCACACCAAGGGAATTGATTAAACCAGTGGAGATTTTTTTCGAGATTTTGAGCTTTGCCATGTATTACACTTCTTTTTATTCTAAACGCATAAGCACGCAGTAAATAGGTAAGGTACATATTCACCTTACTACTAACCTGACGACGGCAATAATATTTTAATTTGGCGACGCATGTCTAGCCATGAGACTTTCATGCGTTGCGATCATTTTTTTGACATGGGTAATATGCTCATGATAAACTTCTGGAATTTCCGAATCTGAGTTAATTATTAATTCCCCAATAGTATCATTTGCCCGTTCATTTATAGAATCGATTAAAAGATTCGGCATAGTGATATTTGCTTCGGCAATTTTTTTAATAGCAGCCTTGGGATTATCTTGCTCAACTATCGCTTTTAATACTTGTAGTTCGTATTCTGGGAGATTTTCTAAAAAATTAGTCCATTCTTCAGGTATATTCTCTGATGTATCAATTTCCGATTTATTTATGACTGCTGTAGTTTCCATTATTTCAGAAAAGGGAAACAATTCAGTATCATCTTCTTGGAAATTATCAGTTAAAGGTTCTTGATTAAATGTTTCTAGTTGTTGGAGTAATTCCCATACTTGATTTTGCAATGAATCTCGTTCTTCTTGCAATAATGAAATTTGCCCTTGCAACTGCTGTAATTCGGCTTTGTGTTCTGCTAGTTGGGTTTGTGAAGAATGTAGGATAGCTTGAATATTTTCTCTTTCTGTTTTTGTCGCTACCAGTAACTGATTTTTTTGGGTTGTCTCGACTTCTAACTCTTGAATTGCAATTCGCAGTTCGTATAGTTTTTCTTCTAATTGGGGTTTGAGTCTGCCTAAAAGAGTTAAATTACTTTCAACTTCTTGTTTCTCTTGCTGGAGTTCTGAAATTTGGCTTTGCAATTGCGTGATTTCAGCACGAGATACATTACAATTCGACTCTAGACGACGCTTTTCTGCTGTAAGTATAGAAAAAGCATTATTCAATTCTGTTTGACTTTTCTGCAAGTTATTAATTTCAATTTGCAGAGTATTTATTTCAGCTTCTAGCTGTTTTTTTTGTCCGGCAAATGTTCTTAATTCTCGGTGTAAACTATCTCTTTGGTTACGGCTTTCTGTGACTTGATTTTGGAGTTGCTGTGACTCTGCATATAATAAATTATGATGTTCTTCGATTTGATTTATTTCTCTGACAACACGAGCTTTCAACCCCTCCATTTCTTTAATTCGTTTGCGGAGAGAACCTAAAACAAACATTTCATAATTTCTCCGCCGCTTATCTACAAATAATGCTGTTGCATAGATAGTAGCGGCAGTAATTAAACCTGTGAGAAAAGCTTTATTAAAATCCCAGCTTGGGACGAGACTAAGACCAAAACTCACACTAAAGGCAACTATTCCTAGTATAAATCGATTGCTGATCGTTACTGATTGCATATTGCTCGTTTTTAGCGTAGTGAAATTATCAGAATAAGTAAGTTTCATACTAATTCGTAATACTCGCCATTGGCGTAGCCTCTCGTAGAGAAGGCGAGAAGCAAGCTACGTAATTCGTAATTACATTGGCAGATACGCGAATGTAATTACGAATTAGAATACACAGGTAATTCTGTTTGGTTAAATAAGGCATTTTTCCAAAGTTTTGTATCATAGTAGTTATGAAATATGTAGTTTTAGTTACTGGTGCATCATATTGTTATGTAAATAACAAAAAAAATTAATCATCAATAAATTAATTTTAATCAGAAGTATTGGATGTATTGTTGTTTGCAGAAAAAAGTCTTAAATCTGCTTTTAAAAAATCAACAAACTGCCGTGCTGTGCGTCCAGAACGACCGTTGTGGCGAGTTGCCCACTGTAATGCTTGAAATTCCAAATCTTCATGGGTAATATTAATTTCAGCTTGTGCTGCAAGATGTTGTACTATCTTCAAATAAGTTTTCTGATCGGCTGGTTCAAAGGTCAAGGTTAAACCAAAGCGATCGCTAAATGAAAGCTTCTCCTGCATCGTATCCCAAGCATGGACTTCCTCATTATCCTTGGGGGTAGGTCTATCCACAAAAAATTCCCGAATCAGATGGCGGCGATTGGAAGTAGCATACACAACTACATTTTGCGGCCGCGCGGTTAAATTACCTTCTAAAACTACCTTGAGCGCTTTAAAGGCATCATCATCTTCTTCAAAGGAAAGATCGTCGACAAAGATAATAAATTTTTGTGACACTCCTCGTAAATGTTCCACAATTTCTGGTAATTCTTTTAAATCAGATTTTGTCACTTCCAATAAGCGGAGACTACGCTCGCTATATTCATTTAACAAAGATTTCACTAAAGAAGATTTGCCAGAACCACGACTACCGTAAAGTAATACATGAAGTGCCATCTCTCCTGATAATAAAAACTCTGTATTTTTTAACAAAGCATCTCTTTGAGACTCGTAACCTACAAGCGCACTCAACTTAACCGGATCAGAATATCGGATACCGATAAACTGCCCAGCTTGCCAACGTAAAGCGCGATATTCTGCAAATAAACCAGAGCCACATTGCCGATAATAAGCCGCCAACTCTTCTACAGCATCACCCCAATTGTCTAAGTCTTGTAAATATGTAGCGAACTTTGTCTCTACTCCTACGAATTCTTGCTCTTTATACCACACTACCGGCGAAATCGGCATGTGAGCTACGCTTTGTATCCACTCACTCAAAGAGGCGCTGCTACATTCATAGAGACTTTGTAATATTTGTAAATCATGCTGCACTGCTGCTACTAAAGCTGGGGGTAATTCTTCAAATTCTTTCACTTGCGCCAGTTTTGTAAAAGGATTATTAGAGAAAAGAAGTTGAGTAATTAAATAGTCTTCCCAGTTTTGATTTTTAGCAGCTAAAGCGTGGAAGTAACGACCGTAGGCTTGGAGACAACCCCGTGCATCAGAGTCAGTGTAACGTATAGCTTGCAACAGTTCCAGAAATGCTATCCCCACTTCGCCTTGAAGAACAGACTGGTACAGTAAAAGTGAGGCCGCTTGACGCTGGAGATATTGGACTTTTGTATATGAGGTAGTACTTGTTATTGGCATCGCTTGATTATCCATCAATCAACTGTGTGGTATAGCTATTTAGCTATGGTAAATTGTCGGCTGACCTTGGCAGTAAAGTCAAAATCTACAGATGTATTAACAATGAATTTAAGTATAATTGCTGCTTTCGCCTACGGCATATTAGCGATCGCTGGTGGAATTATTGGCTATACTCAGGCTAGAAGTAGAGTTTCACTGTTAAGTGGTAGCATTAGCGGTTTATTACTAATACTTGCCGCTTACTTTCAACTCCAAGGACAAACCTGGGGTTCGATTTTAGCAGTGTTAGTTACTGCTGTTTTAGTTGTAGTCTTTGCAGTTCGACTAGCTAAAACACGTAAGTTTATGCCGGCGGGATTAATGACGATTTTGGGGATGGTGGCATTGGCGGTGATGGTGAATCAAATAGTGGCTTTATAGTCTTAATACTTTTCGGTTAAGGGGGAAAGGGGAAAGGGAAAGGGTTTGAATTTACTTTTCCCCCAAGCCCAGTAACCTTTCCCCAGTTCAAAAGAGAGATTGTTGGGTTTATCCGAAAAGTATTGGCATCAGTTTATAAGCAATAACCACGTTCCTGTTTTTATATCCAAGGGTATGCATTCACAAGGCAAGCCGATGCACTAACAAAGCAAGCTAACGCATTCACAAAGCAAGCCGACGCATTCATAAGGCAAGCCGATACATTCATAAAGCAAGCCGATGCACTAATAAAGCAAGCCGACGCATTCACAATGCAAGCCGATGCACTAATAAAGCACGGTATTGCCAAATTTGATTCGTTACGAATTAATGAAATGCTGTAGTTAGCGCAAAATCTGGTCAATCATCCGGTTCGCCTGGAAAGCATAACCACCGCCGAATAAATTGAAGTGATTCAAAATGTGATAAAGGTTATAGAGTGTTTTTCTCTGCTCATAGCCTGCATCTAAAGGAAAAACTTCGTTGTAACCTTTGTAAAAAGCTGCGGGGAACCCACCAAATAATTCTGTCATGGCAATATCAACTTCGCGATCGCCAAAATAAGTTGCTGGATCAAAAATCACGGGTTCTCCTGACGCAGTACACCCGGCATTTCCACCCCATAAATCGCCATGTACTAAGGAAGGTTGTACTTGGTGTGCCAATAGTTCAGGGATTGCTGCGAGTAGTTTTGCTTCCTGGGGGAAACTTCCTCCCCGTCGCCTTGCCAAGTGAAATTGATAACCAAGGCGATGTTTAATATAAAATTCTGTCCAGTCTGCTGTCCAAGTATTGATTTGGGGCGTTGAACCAATGGTATTGTTAATTTTCCAACCAAACCCTTGGCTACTGCTAGCTTGGTGCATCGCCGCCAACTTGCGCCCCATCTCTTGCCACGAGTTGCTGTTGCCATTACCAAGTTCTAACCATTCCAGCACAATGTAGCTAGAGTTCTCAGCTACACCCCAGCAAATAGGTTTTGGGATGCGAATACTAGCTGTTGCTAGCATTTCCTTTAAACCCAGTGCCTCAGCCTCAAACATCGCAACTTGCGATGCAAGGTTGAGCTTGGCGAAGTAGGTAATCTCATCATTGGAAACAGCATAACCTTGGTTGATACATCCACCACCAACCGATCGCCGTTGCTGACTCTGAAATTTTTCGCCAGTCACCTGGCTGATATAGGTGTCGATTTGAGTCCACATGATTAAATTGGGGATTGGGGAGTGGGGATGAGGGAGCAGGGGACAGAGAGCAGGGGAAAAATTCTTCTTCCAACCTCCTGCCTGGTTGTTGAGCGTAGTCGAAACACTGCCTCCTGCCTCCTGCCTTCTTCACTTTACGGCTTAACGACAACTACACCATAAGCATCTGGGGAAAGATACTCTTTGGCTGCTTGCATTAAGTCAGTTGCCTCTTGACTCTGAATATAATCTGGGTAGTTAAAGGCGGGTTCTAAATCTCCCACCAAGGAATGATAGTAACCATACAACCCAGTGCGATCGCTTGGTGTCTCATTGCCAAAAATAAATCTGTTCGCTACTCGCCGCCGTACACGGGCAATTTCTGACTCTGTGATTAACTCGGTTTGGACTGTGCGAATATGTTGAGCGATCGCATTCTCTACTTCTGCTAAATTTTCTACTGCACATTTAGCTGAAATATAAAATGTCCCTTGCAGCTGATTGCTCATATTGCTCACAGAAATTGAAGAAACTAATCCCCGTTCTTCTCGTAAATCTCTCACCAGTCTTGATGTCCGTCCGTGTCCCAAAACTCCAGCTAAAACATCCAATCCATAGGTGCGATCTAACTGCACCATTCCTGGAACCCGCCAAAGCATCAATAGCCTGCCTTGCTGGAGACTTTCATCTATAAATTCTCGACGGACAATTTCTGTAAATGGTGACTCAGGATTTAGTGAGGAGTGGGGGGTGGGGAGTGGGGAGTGCTGAGTTTTATTAGCTTTTGTAAATCCTTCAGCCACGATCGCAATTAATTCTTCCACAGGCAAATTGCCTACAGCTACAGCAGTAATTGACTGGGGTTGATACCAACTATGATGAAAATCCCGCATCTGCTGGGGTTTAAGTTCGGCAATTACCGATTCTGGCCCCAATACCGCACGACGATAAGGTAGCTCATTATATGCTGTCTCCATTGCCCGGCGAAATGTCCGCCGTTGGGGATTATCTTCTGAACGCCTAATTTCTTCTAAAACTACTAATCGCTCACGTTCAAAAGCATCATCGGGAATACTAGCATTTGATACTACATCTATTTGTAATGGAGCAAGCTGGGCAAAATCTTTGGGGGCAGTAGTTATATAGTAATGAGTATAGTCTTGGCTGGTAGCGGCATTGGTGACAGCACCCCGTTCTTCAATTCGACGTTCAAACTCGCCGCTAGCCAATCGTTCTGTTCCCTTAAAAATCATGTGTTCTAAAAAGTGAGCCATACCGTTAATGGCATCAGATTCGACGGCTGAACCAACTTTAATCCATAAGTTGAGGTTTACAGCTTCAACTGGCATCTGCTCCGCTATGATTGTCAAACCATTGGGTAACTGATGCAGAGTTGGGCTATGAAGACGAGTAAATTTCCGCAGGGTTGAAGTCATTGCTACTTGTGTGAGGAGCTACGTTACCTCTTTATCTTATCCGCGACGCAAAATCTATATAAAAAGACCTCCCCCTAGCTTTAGAACTTTCAAATAAAAAATATCCCCAAGTCGATTGCAAAATCTCTCCATTCCTCTTCACTCTGTGTTCTCTGCGCCTCTGTGGTTCGATAATTTATTTCTTGGAAATCCCTTACTACACAAAACTTGTCCCTCTCCGAGTCGGAGAGGGACAGACTTTAACTTTAGTTCAAGATAGGGAAAATTCGGCAAACTAACGAGAGTAAGGATTATTGAAGGTTTCCCAAGCTGCAATAGCCGCCTTTTGCAGGCGAAAATTGAAGTCCACTAAGTCTTTCATCAATAAATACCAGTTTCTCTCAACTTCATCCTGAATTACCGCCCAAGAGTCCTCTAAGCGATCGCGTTGCATCAGTTTTCTGCCTTCAACCAATTCTCGTGCTTGTCGCACAGCTTTCAAATAGGTTTCACGTGTGAGAGTTCCTGCTGAATCAGCCTCAGCTTGAGCGCGTCTTTTTAGTGCCTCAATCAGCGCTTTAGTTTCGCGCTTCACTTCATCACTTTCGTTAGCCATTTCGGTTTCTACTAGTTCGTCGGTTTGAGAACTAATTTCTACAATTACTATGGATTCTGTAGATTCAATGACTGTGCTTTCAAAGGATTCGATGTTGTTAGCATTCATAGTTAAAACATCCTTAAATTGCAAAATTTACTCTTGGATGAAAACTACATCAAATGACAAATCAATAAGCTTTTGTTGGCAGTTGTTGCTCTAATTTCAATAATGCTGCAACTCTTGCTTCTGTAGCAGGGTGACTGGAAAATAAGTTACCTAAAAACTGTCCAGAGATAGAATTGATAATTAATAACGGTTCAAAAGCTGGATTGGCATTTAAAGGGATCTGTTTTGCTGAGGCTTCTAAGCGTTGTAATGCCCTAGCTAATGCACGGGGATTACCAGTTAACCTAGCTGAACCTGCATCAGCAGAGAATTCTCGTGTGCGCGAAATTGCTAGCTGAATAATCGTTGCAGCTAATGGCGCAAGCATTACTGTTAACAAAACGCCCAGAGGATTACCGCCTCTGTTGTTATCTCGTGAACCACCGCCAAACCATAAGCTATAACTCACCATTTGCGCTAGGAATGAGATCGCACCAGCAACGGTAGCAGCAACAGCTTGTGTTAGGGTGTCACGATTAATAATGTGGGTGAGTTCGTGGGCGATAACACCTTCGAGTTCATCATCTGGCAATATATTCAAAATGCCTTCGGTGACAGCTACAGCAGCGTGTTCGGGATCGCGCCCAGTAGCAAAGGCGTTAGCACCTTGGCTTGGGACAATGTAAACTCTAGGCATAGGAATGTTAGCGCGATCGCTTAGTCTCTGCACCATCCGATAAAGTCCTGGTGCTTCTCCTTCACTCACAGGCTGGGCCTGATATACTGCCAGAGCAATCTTATCTGATTGATACCAGGAAAATAGGTTTGTTGCTGCTGCCAAGCCAATTCCAATTATTAAGCCACTACTACCGCCAATTACCCAGTAACTAATTGCGATCAAAAGACCACTTAATGCAGCTAGTAAAGCAGCTGTTTTCACTTGATTTCCCATATTTTCGCTCTCCTATTAATGCTGTATGAATTTTCTAGAAAACAGCATTACTTAAGCCATACTTTGATTGTATCCAGCTAAACTTAGATATATAGTACAGAAAACCTATCAGACAAGTACGGTTTTCCTACTTAACTTTTACGAATACTAATTTATTTATTCTTGTTATCTATCTATAGGAATAAATTGTTTATTCCAGATAGAAATTGCAAGTGCCATGCCTAGGTTGGGCTACGTCTACGCCATTATGGATTTCCAATAAATAAGATTATGAGTCTATACCTTCTGCTTCATACACCTGTTCGCTAAATAGCAGAAAATCTAATTCACACGCCTTAAAAGCTTCAATGGCTTGAGAGTATCCTTGTGCATCAAACAAATCGCGAGCGTGGATTTTAGGCAACCAAGAACGCAGTTTATTTAGTTCCGCCTCGTTCTCTTCTAATTCTGCAAAGGTGAGATTACCTATTTTTCGTTCCTCGCTCAATTCGCTATGCAAATCCCGACATTGCCCCAAAAACTCTTGATATTCTTGATCTGCCTGCTGTTGGAAACGATTTACCAACATAGCGTTTTGCTCAGGCTGATCAATCCAAATAGTCAATAAATCCGCTTCACCACCACCTGCTGTAATGTCTGTTTTTAATTCTGCCAAATGTTGTTGCAAGTCTTCTCTATGCGGTAGCACACACACTGACTGCTGTAGATAAAGTGCGCCCCAGCCCTTGAGTTTACGCCAAACATACACCCGTTGCGTCGAAGGCTGTGCGGGTACTTTGTACACCAATAAGTTCCAACACTTTCTGTCCATAGATAGATTGTAACAGGTGTTGCATTAAATTTATTTTATTGCTAGTCTACTTATGAAACACATGTTGCATTTCATAAAAATTATGAGTCTGAATCATAAAGTTGGAAGCATTGATTGGAGTCCCATTATCGGTAGCATGGAGCTTCGGGGGAATTGTCACGTACCCACATATCTGGGGGATTTGAAGGATGTTCTGCTGAATCATGCTGGTTTGGCTCAACATCCTAAAGGTGAGAAAGCCTACCAACTTGCCAGAGAAATTGCTAGATTGACTACTTTTAGCGATCCAGAAATCACCTATTGGTTCTCAAGAATTACAGAGTTGATGTAGTAAATGCCAGTCAGGTAAACAGGAAATATGCAACTACAAAAGAAACTTTTCCAGACAATTCCCCGCACTGTTTGGGTATTGGGATTTGTCAGTCTGCTGACAGATATTAGCTCTGAGATGATTCATTCTGTATTGCCCTTATTTTTGGTGTCAGTTTTAGGGGCAAATGTTTTGACTGTGGGCATTATCGAAGGCATTGCAGAAGCAACAGCTTCAGTTTTAAAAATCTTTTCGGGAGCGTTGAGTGATTATCTGGGACATCGCAAGGGATTAGCAGTGTTTGGGTACGGCTTATCTACCTTTGTTAAACCACTATTTGCTATAGCTACAAGCCCAACTGGGGTGTTAATAGCTCGATTTGGCGATCGCATTGGCAAAGGGATTCGTGTAGCACCCCGTGATGCTTTAGTTGCCGATTCTACTAATCCAGAGGTACGCGGTGCAGCCTACGGATTGCGCCAATCTCTCGATACTATCGGAGCATTTTTGGGGCCTTTGGCAGCATTTGCCTTAATGACTGTTTCCAAAAACAACTTCCGCCTTGTTTTTTGGCTAGCACTCATCCCTGGTTTCTTGGCGGTGGCTTTATTAACAGTAGGAGTGCGAGAACCAAGGACAAAGCAAACTCAAGTAAGCCGAAGCAATCCTCTGCAATGGGAAGGTTTACGCAGTTTGGGTCAAAAATATTGGGTACTTGTAGCAGTGGCGCTGCTATTCAATTTAGGAAACTCTAGCGATGCCTTTTTGTTGCTGCGAGCCGAGCAAATAGGGATTTCTGCCTCACTCATCCCGTTGACATTAGTGGTGATGAATATGGCTTACTCATTCAGCGCCTACCCATTAGGAATACTTTCCGATCGCTTGGGTAGATTTTGGCTACTAGTAGGCGGATTTTTCCTATACTCTCTAGTATATCTGGGCTTTGCCTTCGTACAAGCACCTTGGCAAGCCTGGGGATTGTTTGCTCTTTATGGTCTACATCTGGGCATGAGTCAAGGATTGCTGTTAGCGTTAGTGGCAAATAGCATACCTGCAAATCTGCGCGGCACTGCTTTTGGATTCCTCAACTTAGCTGTAGGACTAGCGCTTTTACCTGCCAGTTTCCTAGCTGGTGGGTTGTGGCAAACACTGGGAGCAGAGGCAGCATTTATCGCTGGGAGCTTGTTTGCGATCGCAGCTATATTATTGTTAATCACTCAAAGAAACAAATATTAATTCGACCAAAAACAAATTATTTTTATACCATCCACTGCCTATTTTTATTTACTAAATCATCGCTTCCAATTCTTCCAAAGCTTGAAAGCTTCCTACTTGCCAACTGCGTTCCACGGCAGCAGGGATAATCTGAGTAATAGCTATATCTTCAAAATTAGGACTGGTATTAGATTTTATGTATTTCCCATCTGTTAGCAAATAAATAGAAAGGTTTCCACTGTCGTAAACCCATAATTCTGGAACTCCAATGGCTTCATAAGCATCAAGAGTAGTTTTCGATGTGACATCAGTTTCAATGGCTAAATCTGGGGGCGGATCATCAGGTTGTAAGCGGCGATGACCAATCATTTGTTGATAATTCTGAATATAAAAGCAAGCATAAGGTTCAACTCCTGCTACACCTTGCCGTTTAAAGGTGGTGGAAGCAAAAGGTTGATATCTGATATTTTTAGCCTTTAGCAATATTTTGACAATATCAGAAATTAAATCTTTGGGAATTTCATGTTCTGGTAAAGGAGCCATAATTTCTAAAGTACCCTGGCTGTAGGCAATTCGTGTAGTTCTTTTTTCTCCCAATTCTTGTAAAATAGATTCAAATTCTTGCCAGCTAACATCAGGAATACTCACCGCGCTACCAGGTGCTAACTGCATCCGGCTAACAGCTTTGAAAACGGGGATAGCAGCAGTCATGTCGCTTCGCTCCAATTCAAAATTGAAAATTCAAAATTGAAAATTCAATATCTATCAGGTTGCGGTGGATAATACAGCCCACCGTAACCTTTAGACTAATAGATTGAGTTTAACAAAAGCGATCGCTCTACACCTTAAACTTCTCGGTAATCCGCTTCATCGCTTCTTCGACATTCTCCCGGCTGTTAAACGCCGAAATGCGGAAGTAACCTTCACCCGCAGCACCAAAGCCAGAACCAGGTGTCCCCACAACGTTGACGGTTTGCAGCAACTTATCAAAGAATTCCCAACTGGATAAACCATTAGGCGTTTTTACCCAAACGTAAGGTGCATTCACGCCACCATAAACTGATAATCCGGCGGCTGTGAGTTTCTCGCGGATAATTTTGGCGTTTTCTAGATAGAAACTAACCAATGCTTTGATTTGTGCCTGTCCTTCCTCAGAGTAAACCGCTTCGGCTCCCCGTTGAACAATGTAAGAAACACCATTAAATTTGGTAGACTGGCGACGATTCCAGAGTTTCCACAGTTCGACATCGGAACCATCGGCGGCTTTTCCTGTGAGTGTCTTCGGTACAACGGTTAAGGCGCAACGAGTTCCTGTAAAGCCTGCATTTTTGGAAAAAGACCGAAACTCGATCGCAACATCTCTTGCACCTTCTATTTCATAAATTGAGTGCGGAATCGATGGATCGGTAATATAAGCTTCGTAGGCTGCATCAAAGAAAATAATCGAGCCATTAGCTTTGGCATAGTCCACCCATGCCTTTAAATATTCCTTGGTAGCAGTTGCGCCAGTGGGGTTATTGGGAAAGCAGAGATAAATTAAATCGACTTTCTTTGAGGGAATCTCTGCGATGAAGTTGTTATCAGCCGTAATTGGTAGATAAACTAAGCCTTCAAACTCGCCTTTATCGTTGGCATCTCCCGTATTACCCACCATCACGTTAGTGTCTACATACACGGGGTAAACTGGGTCAGTAACGGCAATTAGATTGTCATGACCAAAGATTTCTAGAATATTGCCGGTGTCGCACTTGGAACCGTCGGAGATAAAGATTTCGGAAGCATCTATATCGGCTCCCCGTGCTTGGAAATCGTGAGCAGCAATTTTTTCCCGTAACCAAGCATAGCCTTGCTCTGGCCCGTAGCCTTTGAAGGTATTGCGATCGCTCATCTCTTCCACAGCTTTGATCATAGCTGTGCGGCAAGCCTCCGGTAGAGGTTCGGTAACATCACCAATGCCTAGCCGGATGATTTTAGCATCAGGATTCGCTTCTGCAAAGGCATTCACCCGCCGAGCAATTTCTGGAAATAGATAACCCGCTTTCAGTTTCAGGTAGTTGTCGTTAATAGTTGCCATTATATAGATTATGAAAAACGCCCTCAAATAGCTTACTGCTAATTTATGAGGGCGGGGAGTGGGGAGTGAAGAAGGGAATAGGGTAAAGGTTACAGGGTACAGATTATTCCTTATCACCTATCACCTATCACCTGTCACCTATCACCTCTTGCCAATTAGACATTTACAGGCTGTTTATTATCGGCTGAAATTACAAACTCCGTGATTGATTCTTTACCTGTAATCAATCTTGCTCCGCGATTACGGGTAAAGTAATTCCACGCCCACTGAATCATTACTACTAATTTGTTGTCAAATTCAATTAAGAAGTAGATGTGAATCACTAGCCAAAACAGCCATGCAAAGAAACCTTTCAGCTTGATAAAGCCCAAATCGACTACAGCAGAATTGTGCCCAATCATTGCTAAACTACCATGATCTGTATAAGCAAAAGGTGGCAAACTTTTACCTGCAAGTCTCTGTTGGACTAATGTTGCCACATATTCACCTTCTTGCTTGGCTACAGGTGCAACACCCGGTAGAGGTTTACCATTTTGATGAGAAAAATTTGCTAAGTCGCCAACTACAAAAATATTGGGATGTCCCTTAATACTCAAGTCAGGTTCAACAATAATCCGTCCAGCGCGATCGCACTCAGCACCTGTGCGTTCTGCTAACACTTTTCCCATTGCTGAAGCTTTTACACCTGCTGCCCATAATACCGTTTTTGAGGCAATTTCTTTAACTTCATCGCCTTGTTTGAGGGTAACAGTATCATTTTCAATATTCGTTACCAGTGTTTTTGTCTGGACAACCACCCCCAAGCGCGTCAGGGATGCTTCCGCTTCTTGTGATAACTCTGGTGCAAAGGGTGGCAGAATCCGATCCAAACCTTCTAATAGCAAAATCTTCGCTTCTGAAGTGTCGATGTTGCGGAAATCTTCTTTGAGGGTTTGATTTGCCAATTCTGCGATCGCACCCGCTAACTCTACACCAGTTGGGCCACCACCCACAATTACAAAGGTTAACCAAGCACGGCGTTTTTCTGGATCGGTTTCTTTTTCTGCGGCTTCAAAGGCTGAAAAAATCCGGCTACGCATTTCTATGGCATCTTCTACAGTTTTCAAGCCTGGGGCAAATTCTTCCCAGTTATCTTTGCCAAAGTAGGAATGCTTTGCACCTGTGGCAACAATCAACGTATCGTAAGCTATTGCTTCATCGCCCACAGTCACTTGTTTTGCTTCTGGATCGATATTATTCACCTCTCCCAGCAGCACTTTCGTATTCTTGCTCTTGCTGAGGACAGAACGCAACGGTGAAGAAATATCAGCCGGAGATAGCGCACCTGTGGCGACTTGATATAAAAGGGGTTGAAATAGATGAAAGTTACGTTTATCGATGAGAGTAACGTTTACTGCTGCCTTGGCGAGTGTTTTTGCCGCATACAGTCCTCCAAAACCACCACCAACAATAACTACTTTATGAGGTGGATTATTGTCAAGAGAATTTACCATAAGAAATATTATCCGGTATTCTGACTATTGTAACTATTCTTAACAAATTTGTATCAAAATTGTCATCATATATTTTGTATTCCTGTTTACATTTGAAGAATGATTAAAGCAATCAAAACTACAAGATAAATAGAACTTTTAAAGATAGAGGGTTAGACAATAAGATTTGGCAATATTTAACATACTCTTTGCTTATGTAAATTTATCAACGGTAGATGTAGGATTTATGCAAATTCATTCAGAACGAGTTGATTCTGGTGTTTGTGTCAAACGTAGTGAATGAGTTCGCCGCCAACGGTTAAAGCCATAGATAAGAGCAGCAAAAATTAACAAATAGGGACTGTAAACAATTAACCAAATACCCAGTTTGAGTAAGCCAACAGAAAATGCACTCAAAGAATGGGTAGAGTTATTCCAAGTTTCCTGAACTTGCAAACCAAAAGCAGGTTGGGGACTGGTGCTAGAAACTGCTGCTTCTAGGTTCAGCGTAATTGTGGAATAAGCAACTTGATTTTTGAGGTTTTTCAGTTGGGCATCAATTTGTTCTATTGTTTGTCTGACATTACTCAATTCTTGGGAGACACTAAGCACATCTCTAACAGAACCCGCCCGATCCATAATTTTTTGCAAATTGGCTTCAGTTTTTTGCAAATTTGTTAATCTGGCTTGGAAATCCACCAGGCGATCGCCTACATCTTCCGCAGTAATATTACGACTCTCAACAGTGCCCAATTTAGCTAGCTGTTCTAGGGTAGGTTCTAGCCGATCCTCTGGTATCCGCAATTGGATTGTTGCTGTGTAACGCGGGTTGTCACTTTTGGGTTGTTGTTGTTTCAACCCGATTAAATCCCCTTGCTGTTGATTGATAATTTGCGAAACAGCATCAACAGTTTTATCTACAGAGTTGACAGTCAAAGAGATTGCTGCTTTTTTGATGAGTTGGGGGCGAGAACGGGCTATTGGTGCAGTTTCCGCCTTTTGGGAAATCCTGCTTTCGCTAGCCGGTGCAGATGCTGAATTTCCCGCGCTATCAGCCGCAATTCGAGGTAACTGCTTATTTGCTAACTGAGAGGAAGAGGCACAACTAGTGAAAATCAACCCTCCTAATAATGCACTCACAAATAAAGCAGATGTGCGCGGCAATTTAGTCGAAGCGTACATAATCTATCCTTAGATGGATGAAGTTAAACCTAGTATTGCTGAAAGAATACTCAAAACCTGTATTGTTGCGATTTATGTAACAGGTTTGTCATTTGTAATTTGTCATTTGTCCCTTGCTCCCCTTAGTCCAAAGAGATAAATTGAATTATTTAGCGCCGTGTGCAACTTTTTTTCAAACCTTACCCCCAGCCCCTTCCCTGCTAGCGTTGGGGAGCAAGAATCAAAGCCTCTCTCCGTTTCGGGGAGAGGAATGGAAGTAGGGTTCTAAGAATAAGTTGCACATCGCGTTATTTATAGTCATCTGTGTTACTCAATTTGAGGTACAATCGTAAGCCTGCCAATAAATGACGATGCTTGCTGACAGGAGATGCTTCTATGGCCCGGATGTACTATGACGAAGATGCCAATTTAGACCTTTTGGCTGGAAAAACTATTGCTATCATCGGCTATGGTTCTCAAGGTCATGCCCACGCTCTCAATCTCAAAGATAGTGGTTTGAATGTGATTGTGGGACTATATCCGGGTAGTAAGTCAGTAGCAAAAGCTGAGGCTGCTGGGTTAACTGTGAAGAATGTCGCAGATGCTGCCAATGCTGCTGACTTCATCATGATTTTGTTACCTGATGAAGTCCAAAAAACGATTTACAAAAACGAGATTGAACCCAATCTAGAAGAAGGAAATGTGTTAGCTTTTGCCCACGGTTTCAATATTCACTTTGGGCAAGTTGTACCACCAGATAATGTAGATGTGGTGATGGTAGCACCAAAAGGGCCGGGGCATTTGGTACGGCGGACTTATGAAGGTGGGGAAGGTGTACCAGCGCTGTTTGCAGTTTATCAAGATGCTAGTGGTCAGGCACGCGATCGCGCCATGTCTTATGCTAAAGGTATTGGTGGTACTCGCGCTGGTGTTCTCGAAACCACTTTCCGCGAAGAAACCGAAACCGATTTATTTGGCGAACAGGCAGTATTGTGCGGTGGTTTGAGTGCTTTAATCAAAGCCGGATTTGAAACTTTGGTAGAAGCTGGTTATCAACCAGAATTGGCTTATTTTGAATGTCTGCATGAAGTCAAGCTGATTGTTGACTTGGTTGTAGAAGGCGGTTTAGCTAAAATGCGCGACAGCATTTCTAACACTGCTGAATATGGTGATTACACCCGTGGGCCAAGGATTGTTACCGAACAAACCAAAGCTGAAATGCAAAAAATTCTCAGCGAAATTCAATCTGGGCAATTTGCACGAGAATTCGTTCTAGAAAACCAAGCTGGTAAACCAGGATTTACCGCCATGCGTCGCAAAGAATCTGAACACAAAATTGAGGAAGTTGGTAAAGATTTACGCGCTATGTTTAGCTGGTTGAAAAAAGCTTAAGCAAAACAAGGATCTGAATGTAGAGACGTTGCAATGAAACGTCTCCACAATGATTTTGAAATTACGCAAAATTATTTTTCATACTGCTATAGATGTTATTTAAAATGCGTAGAATAGGTGCATTTTAAATAACATCTTTTGCTTTAGATTTTGAGATAATCTGCAATGTACTCTCCATAGCGATCGCGCAACATTTGTTCGCGTAATTTGAATCCTAATGTTTTTCCTCGACAGGATAGAGATTTGCACAAGCACCGCGAGACAGCTATTGATTCATATTCAGTGGTTTCGTAGTCCCAGGTAATTTCGTCACCTGCTTCGATATCGCCCAAAGCAACGAAGTCATATCCCCCAAACAGATTGTTGCTTACACCAGTATTTGGATCGCAAGAATGATTAATTACGACAGCAGGCTCATCTAGGTTGACATACAAATTAAAATCCATCTGAAAGGAATAAATTGTTCGTTGGGGAACTTCTTCAATTGGGATACCCACCACAACAGTTTCCCCTTTGGCAAATTTTTTCGTAGCAAATACTCCTCTTCCTTTTGCTGTTTCCTGAATCGTGACATGAAAATTGAGCTTTACAGCTGAAATTGACTCTATTGTATTCATAGATAAAGACCCACTATGTTTAAATTTCTTGCTTCCAAATTTCAAACTTGGCTTAGTTTGATTTCACTTTCGAGGTGAAAGCTCGTTAACTGCTCTGTACCTCAACTTTTGCTTCCGGCTCAAGCTTTTGAGGGCTTTGACTTAGAAGCAGAGCAACTAAGACAAGAATCGCGCCAATTAGACCGCGTATTCCCAGATGTTCTCCAAGTAGCCAAAACGAAAAAATTGTGGCGAACAATGGCTCAAGTGTATAAAGTAAAGCTGTTTCGTCGGCTGAAACCCATTGCTGTGCCAATGTTTGCAGCCAGATAACAGCAGCCGTCGCCAACAGACCTAAGTAGACAATTACTCCCCAATGCTGGTGAATTACCTCAAATTGGTTAAGAATTTGGGTATTATTCCAGAGCAGACCTAGCACCGCAATGAACAAAAGTTGAACACTGGTAAGCGTTAAGGTGGGGTGACGAGACGCAACCCGGTCTAGGAAAATTATGTAGCCTGCATAGACAAAAGCATCAACGAACATCAACAGATCGCCAATTCCTAGTTCTCCCCCTTCCCAAAACATCACGCCAATACCGATCACAGCGACTCCAGCAGCTAGGAAAGTTCTCAACGGTACGCGCTGACCACTCAGCCATGCTAGTAGCGGGACGATGAGTGCGTTCAAACTGCCAATGAATGCAGCTCGATTCGCTGGTATAGTCTTGAGTGCAATTGTTTCTATAGCTAAGAAAAAGAACAGGAAAAGACCTAGTACTGTACCATCACGAAGTAAAAGTGCGTTAATATTGCGTAAATTTACAGCAAAAACTGCTGCTGCTATGACAAAGCGTGTAGCAATCAATGCACTTGGTGGAAGATTACTAACGATGTCTTTAGTCAATGGAAAAGTTGTAGCGCTAATTACATTAACAAGGATAAGCAGCATTATTCCTTTTAAACGCAACGTATTTTCAATTTGCATCAAATTAATTGATTGAATAATGTTTCTTTACATCCATAGAGAATGCGATCGCATAGAGAATGTTGGTTTTCCTGTATCCAGTCAGCGCCTTCTGAATTGAGGATTTTTAGTTGGGAAAGTTCTACTAAGTAAGTTGGCACAATAAAAACAAACTATGTAAATAAAAATGAACTAGCCTAAAACCCTTATACCTATTGCCTGTTGTCTATTCCCTATTGCCTTATCCCAACGACAATTATTCACGCCCACTTAACTTAATCTGATTTTGGTAATTTCATGTCTTTTTTCACATTGCAATTAAAAGGTAAAACAAGTTCGCATTAATCCAATCCAAATTGTATCATTTGCTGCGTTATGTTTAAAATTTCTAATCACTAAAAATCTCCTAGTCACAAAAATTATGTCACTAAGTAGATAGCGATAAAATAATTACAAATGTTAGTAGACTGAAAATTTTTGCGATCGCCTAATTGATACCTGCAAATCAGATTGCTACATTGCGCTTCTCATATACTGCGGTAAGCTGCTACACATCATCTATGGATGCGATGATTTTGGTATCACTTCCATTTCTCTTTCCTAAAAGGAGAGAGGCTTTGAGGCTTAGTCACCAACGCTAGCCAGAAGGGGCTGTTCTTATCCTATACAATTGAGAAACCCTATTTATAATCTGGTGAAATCCAAAAATAAATAATTTATACTTGCAAAAAGGCTTTAATCCCATAACTACTAAAAGGATGCAGGTATGAGAAAGTTTTTTAATTTCTGCTTCGAGGTTGAATTTTATCTAAAAATTGCTATTACTTGCACTATTGTTCAGCAAATATTTTATTGGTTGTTGCACAATATAGAACTCAATTTTATAACTCAAGTGCTGTTATACTGGCTTGTTGGTTCTATTTCATTTTATAGCATTGGTCTTTTCATCGAAAAGGTAATTAAAAAGAATGATAATTTAAGAGAGAAACTAACTGCCAGAGTTAAGAAAGTCAAAACACAACCATTTCCTTCATTTACTGCCAAAGGCATCATTACTGGAGAAATCAAAAGTTTCATAGCAGCTTTAATTATCCTCTACATAGCGCCAGAGGTAAATAGAGGAAATAGTTTGCTCTCAAATTTTGGATGGTTTTTGATGAGAATAATTGTTGCTGATTTCTGTTTTTACGTTTCCCATTCGCTACTTCACAGAAAATTTTTACAAAAAATACATTTAAAACATCATGAGTTTGCCGACTCATCAAGTTTTGTAGCTGGACATAAGAGTTTAACTGAATATATTATTGTTACTATTACAGACCTTTTGCCTATCTTTATATTTGGGTATGACATCACCCAACTATGTGCTTGGACTATTATAGGTAATGCTTACAACCTTGAAGGTCATAGTTCCTTATCAATATTTTTTGTTCCATCAGATTTTCACGATCTTCACCACAGTTGTTTCAAGAGAAACTATGGAATTCAAGGATTTTGGGACAGGTTATTCAACACCCTAAACCCTCCTACAAAGAAGCCAGGAATTATGTTCCCTATAGCTTATTTGGAGCATATCACCATGAAGTTGTCTAAGACTTTAGATTGATTAAGAACTTTAAATATAGAGAACCCATCTTTTGATTTTTGGCTACAGTGTACACACAAGTCTTTTAAAGTTCTTCTACAAGCTTTTGATTCTCCCAACTCCCCTTTTTAAGGGGGAAAATTTTCTTAAAGTCCTCCAATTTATCAGAGAATTTAGGATAATCTGAAACATTTATTGTTGAAAGATGTGTGTACACCATAGCTGATTTTTGGAGAGATAAAGCGTAGTTTGACGGGGTTGGTTGCAATGAATCTAGGAATCCTAAATAATTGTCTAAACTCGATATTCATGAGGCAAAATTTTCAAGAAATTCTGACTCATTAATTTTATGTCAAAAATTACCACCCCATTGTTCCTGGACTACCTTTAAATGGCCCGACAATATCAGAGGTAATCCATCCCCCATAAAAATCACCGGGTTGAGACATAACTAGCTCATCATTTACATAGCAAGCATCCATTAAACTAGGGTAAAAAGCATAATATTCTTGAATCGTTACAAAATCAGGTGTGGGGTCAAAATATCGCCAAGCAGCGTTATTTATATACTTATCACCGATGCTAATATCATAATATTGACACTTGCCTTTCCATTCACACCAAGTTTTTTTAGGTGTTTCTATTAGATATTCTAGTTTAATGTCTTCAGAAGGAATGTAATAAGAAGGAGGATGGCTAGTTTCTATGACCCTTTTAGCTTTACTTGTTTCTGCTAAAACAATATTATTAACAATTATCCGAATTGATTTGTTTGTATCTTCTAAACGAGCCGGACGCGGATAATCCCAAACTGACTCTTGACCGGGTTGTGGAGGAATAGGATTTGGTCTCATAGTTAATAATTTCCTGTTTTTACGTTGCCATTAAAATACAAAGGTAGTTCGCATGAATCCAATTCCATTTTAGGGTAATTTTTCGTACTATTCCTCCTAGATTTTGGGCTAGTAATATGTTTGCTGTCTCAGCAACATATTGAGCCTGATCGTTACAGGGAGAAATGGAAAATGTAAAAACTGCTATTCTGTAACTATTAGTAGCCTGCAAAAAATTATTTTTCTAAAACCTCATGTCAGCGTTAATGCTTGATATCTTGAACAATCCTAAAACCGGCGTGTTGATAAAAATTAGGACGGAACCAGTTGCGATAATATTTTAAAGCTTCTGTACCGTTAGTTATCCAGCATCCTCCTAACATCATCTGATGTTTATTATCAAAAAATATTGCAGAATTATCTTCGTAAAGAAAATGAGGCTTATATCCTGACAAAGGATTTAAATTATCACTCAAGTGTTCCCAAATATTTCCGCGTAAATCGTACAATCCAGAATAACTTTTCGCGGTTTCTAACATTCCCACTGGACTAGGTGAGCCAAATTTTAGATTGACATTGTAATTGTCTACATCTTCTACCAAAGCGCTACTATAAGTTGCTAAATGATATTCAGCTTCACTCATTAAACGGGTATTTTTACCTTGCCAACGACAGTAAGCTAATGCTTCATAGTGATTGACCTCTACAGGCCAATCTAAGGGTAAGTCGATTTCATCAAACATGGCTCGATACTTGTAACTGCCATTTTGAGGTATCCAAAATTTGGGATATTTGATGTTGTTTTCAGTTTTCCAATGCCAAGATTCTTCATCCCAATACGCTTGATTGTCGTAGCCACCAGACTTGACAAAATAACTAAAATCTGCATTAGTAATCAGATATTTACTGGCTAAAAAAGATTCTACTTCAACAGTGCGATCGCCATAATCAATATCCCATCCATAAGTTGGATCATTAAAGGCTTTACCCAGCTTTACTACCCCACCAGCAACTCGTATCATTTCGTTTTGAGCAGTGTAGCCATTAAAAGGGGCATATTGCCAGTTTTGAGGGCATTTCACTCTCTCAACTGGTAGTTGGCGAATTAACATCGAAGAGGTTTCAATATGAATACGCTGATGTTCAATCCCCATCATTAAAGCCCAGAGGGGATGAGTAGGGTGAATTGGTAGCGTAATCGGAGTAGTTTTAATTACTTCGGAAATTACTGTATATGCTTGTTTTCGATACTCCCAAGTTTGTGCAACTTGTGGCCATTCTAAATGAGCGATCGCTTGATTTAATTCCTCTGGTACTTCTGGATCAACTCCAATTTCAAATAGGATTTCATAGTCTGGATTAATCCTTTTTTCTAATAATCCAACGCTAATTAATTTATTGATGTAGAAAACAGCCGAGTGCCCCAGATAGAAAATTAGAGGGTTTCTCAAAGGATCGGGATTGAGATAAAATGTATCTTCTCCTATTAAAGTTTTCATCAGCATATCTTCTAGTTGCCAAGCATTCTCAAAATAATCGAGGATAACTTGGCGATCGCAACTATCTAGTTTAGGCGGATGAGTAGATTGAAGACTGTTCATGATATAACTCAATTGCTATTAGATATACGATTAACTCTGGTTGATTTACTTGACATTAATCAAAAAGTTGTTAATGTTAATTGTTGATTGCATTCCGACTTTGTTTATTTTTTCCAGATATGTTGAATTTTCATAAATGAAACATATTCATGAACAAACAAATGCCACTTACTTAAGCATTTATAAAATGGCTAAAAATACTGAGATATTGTAGGATGATCAATGCCTATCCGCCTTAAGTAAGTGCCATTTATGAACAAACCATAAGCTATGGAAGTTAAGGTTTAAGAGGATGTTTGAAAAGTTTTCTTCTCGGTGACAAAACATTCTAGATCCCCCTAAATCCCCCTTAAAAAGGGGGACTTTGATTCCGGTCCCCCCCTTTTTAAGGGGGGCTAGGCAGGGTGGATTAATTGTGCGGAGAGAAAATTTGTAATCCCCGTAACCTCGTCAGCCTGCTAACAGGGGAACTGGATTTATGAACGCAAGAATGAGGGTTTTAATTTTTCTCTCTAGACAATTAATCCACCCTGCTTTTTAAGGGGGGCTAGGGGGGATCAGTTAGTGCCTAAAATCACAGTCAACCACTTTTCAAACAACCTCTAACAGCTAATTCACGGATATGTCTATTTAAATTCAAATTTTGGTAAGCAAAATTTAAGCTTGGCAAAGAATTAACCCAAACCACTGATTGGGATCTGTCCAAGTTTTCAGAGTCTTGAGTCCATGTGTCTCCAGTTGTTTTTGCATAATTACTAAATCAAACTTGCGAGAAATTTCGGTGAGAATGCTCTCTCCATCTGTAAAGCCAACTTGCAAATCTAGCGCTTCTAAAGATACCTCATGACTCTTTTGGCAATGCAGATACATTTCTATTTGAGCATCATTTTGATTATAAATAGCTTGGTGAGTGAATAAGCTGATGTCAAAATTACCTTGAAAACGCCAATTTAAATGAGAAAGGATATTTAAATTAAAAGCAGCCGTTACTCCCTGACTATCATTATAAGCTGGCTCTAAAATTTCTTTGGGTTTTTGTAAATCAATCCCCAAAAGAAAGTAGTCACCTGCTTGCAAAGTCCTAGTAATTTGGCTTAAAAAATTATCACATTCTCGTGGATTAAAATTCCCAAGAGAACTGCCTAAGAAAAAAATCATCCGTGATGCTGCAAATGTTGATTCTAGCTTCGTCAAGGCTTGTTCGTAGGTTCCTATTAATCCCTCAACAAAGAGATTTGGATATTTATGTTGTAATTTTATTACGCTAGATTTAAGGATGCCATGACTAACATCAATGGGTATATATCTACAGTGGCTTGCAATTTTTTGGTAAGCATCTAGCAAAAAAAGAGTTTTTGTAGAACTGCCACTGCCTAACTCTACAAGTTCACAATTACCTGTTATCTGAGCTATTTCATCGGCATATTGGCGTAAAATCCATGCTTCTGTTCGTGTTGGGTAATATTCTGATAATTCACATATTTGTTCAAATAGTTCTGAACCGTAATCATCATAAAAATATTTAGGGGGTAAAGTTTTGGGACTTTGAATTAATCCTTGGATGACATCTTCACCTTCATTGTTGAGAACTCGATCGTTCTCATTAAGAGATTTTAGATATGTAGCTAACATTGTGTCAATATATTTAGTTCTGAATGAAGTACTTAATATGACATATTTAGTACTTTAATAGCAAGGCTTATTTGTAGGTAATTAACAATGAATTAAAATACGAAAAATCTCTCGATTTAGTGTGGTATTAAAGCAGCTTTTACTAATTTCATATTTGTTAATTAATTGAAATGTGGGCTGATAAATAAGTCGATAGGAATAGACATAACTACACTGTTAGAGTTAAACATTATCTACTACTAAAAAATGGCAAAGTACATAAGTTACCTTTATCGATGACAGGGCGAACGCACGGGATTTCTGAAACCCTTGCTGGGCAAGGATCTTGATGAAAAAATAGGCTAAATTAAAAAACGCCAAAACCCTTGCTATTAAAGGATTCTTATACTTTAGATGCGTTTGCCCTGTTATCGATGATAATTTAAAGTTTAGTTAAAAATAATTAAAGCTTTGGTAGTGATCGCAAAATTCAAAGAACTCTTATTTTTATGTTAATAGATAACTAAAGGTTATCGAAAATGAGTTTTATCAAATGCCAAGCTATCTATTTTTTTTTCATAAAATTTAAATGATTTGCGAGCGCCTAAATTAAAAAAGTTGTGTTTTTATACCGTTTTTTGCTTAACTTTTCTCCTGTCAAAGAAGCTCGCTATGCTAGGGTGTATACACAAGTATTTTAAAGTTGTCTCACAGCATTTAGATTCCCCCTACGGTAATAGGAACCAAGGTCTCCCTTTTTTAGGTGGATTTAGGAGGATCTAACGTCGTTTTGTACCTTGTACAGAGTTGTATGTACACCATAGCTTAAAAGGAGAAAGGGTTTGAATTTTACTGCCCTTCTCTACAATTTCAATGCAATTGATAATCGCTATATGGTATTAAGTAGGTAATTAAAATTAAAGATAATAGTAAAATTAAACATAAAATAAAATCCTACTTTTGAGGGATGAATCGCTCAAAAGTAGGATTGTTAGGGTTAAAGCCCTTACTACAAACTTTAATTTATTTAGGCTTAGTTACTTATCTTTTATAGTCATCAGAGAGATTTACAAGTATGAGTTTTAATAAATTTCGTGCAACTAATTTTGAGAAGCATACGGCGATGCCTTCACAGTAGGCATCGCGGATTTTAGATAAAATCTAAAATCCCAAATCGAGTTACCGATTCACCGCCGCAGCTTCTCTTGCTGCTGCTGCTTGATCTGGGTGGATACCCAAGCGGGTGAGATTAATCCGACCTTTGTTATCAATTTCACGGACTTTGATAATCACTTCATCGCCCACCGCTACTTCATCCTCAACTTTGCCAACGCGGTAGTCAGCTAGTTGTGAGATGTGGATCATCCCTTCTTTCCCAGGCAGAAATTCCACAAATGCACCTATCGGTATAATCCGAGTAATACGTCCTGCATAGACATCCCCTTCGTGGAGCTTGCGAGTCATACCTTGGATAATGTTTCTGGCTCTCTTCGCCTTGTTCTCATCCACAGCCGAAATTGTCACGGTGCCATCATCTTCGATGTCAATTTTTGCACCAGTTTCCTCTGTGATGCCCTTAATAGTCTTGCCTCCAGGCCCGATGACCAGACCAATCATGTCTGAGTCAATCTTGATTGTTAACAGACGTGGGGCATAAGGTGAGGTTTCAGTCCGTGGCACATCGATGCAGGCGAGCATTTTCTCCAGGATGTGCAACCTAGCTGCTTTGGCTTGGTGGACGGCTTGGGAAATAACATCCAACGACAAACCGGGGATTTTCATATCCATTTGCAAGGCGGTAATTCCGGTATCCGTCCCGGCAACCTTGAAGTCCATATCGCCCAAAAAGTCTTCAATGCCCTGAATGTCGGTGAGGATTCGCACTTCGTCCCCATCCTTAATCAGACCCATTGCTGCACCACTGACGGGTTTGAGAATTGGTACACCAGCATCCATGAGGGCGAGGGTAGAACCGCAGACTGAACCCATTGAGGTGGAACCGTTGGAAGAAAGTACTTCTGATACGATGCGAATCACGTAGGGAAATTGTTCTTTTGACGGTAACACAGGAATTAGCGATCGCTCTGCTAATGCCCCGTGACCAATTTCACGCCTTCCTGGTGAACGCATTGGCTTGGTTTCCCCGACTGAGAACGGCGGGAAGTTGTAATGATGCAGGTAACGCTTATGTTGGTCTAACTGCATATCATCGTTGAGGTTTTGAGCATCCCCAGGTGTACCCAAAGTACAAGTGGATAATACCTGAGTTAGTTCCCGATTAAATAAACCGCTACCGTGGACTCGCTTTGGTAAAACACCAACTAAACAAGAAACACGTCGCACTTCATCAAGTTTACGACCATCAACGCGAACATTATCTTCGATGATTTGCCGCCGCATGAAGTATTTGGTAATGTCTTTAAAAGTGTTACCAAGTGCCTTGCTATTTGCAGTTGCCGCAACTCGAATTGGATCTTCTTCTGGCAGTTCCTTAATCGTCGTGGCAATTTCATCCTTGACGACATCTAAAGCTGCATCGCGTTCGGGTTTGGTAAAGGTAAATTGAGAGAGGATTTTCTTAATCTGACCGTTAGCGCGATCGCGGATATAATTTTCTAGCGTCTGGTCTACTTCTGGTGGTGCTTCTTGCACTATCACTAAGCCCAGTTCTGCTACTAAATCTTGCTGCGCTTTGATTAAGTCCCGCACTGCTTCATAACCAAAGTCAATCGCCTCGATGATATCTCGCTCTGGCAACTGATTGGCTCCCGCCTCCACCATGATTACGCCATGTGGAGAACCGGCTACTACCAGATCCAAATCTCCGGCTTCAATTTCTGCATAAGTGGGGTTAATAATGAAATCATCTCCCACTAAACCAACGCGAACTGCTGCCATTGGCCCATTAAAAGGAATCTGGGCAATCAGGGTAGCGATGGAAGCGCCTGTAACTGCTAATACATCGGGTGGAACCAACTCGTCCATCGATAGTGTTAAGGCGATAATTTGCAGGTCATCCCGTAACCATGAGGGGAACAAGGGACGCATGGGACGGTCTATAAGACGGCTGGTGAGAATTGTTTTTTCTGGTGGACGACCTTCCCGCCGCATGATCCCTCCGGGAATCCTACCAGCTGCATACAGTCTTTCTTCGTAATCTACTGTGAGGGGAAGAAAATCAATGCCTTCTCTGGCTTGCGATCGCGTAGCTGTCACTAAAACGGATGTGTCCCCTGATTCTATCAAAACCGACCCACCTGCCTGGGGAGCTAGTAAGCCTACTTTCAGTCGAATATCCCTTCCATCGAAGGATATTGACTTATCAACTTCTGCCATTCAGTTCTTTTTCCTTCTCTTTCGCTATTCTCTTTCTGTGGCAATCCTAACATTTATGCACTAGGGCTGACTTCTAGTACATACAAAGATAAGAGTTGTCATCAATCCAAAGCACGATACATCATCAGCGCGTCTACCACCTGTTCATTATCTAGCTTCGCCGCACGAGGAATTCGCCCAATAATCTCAAATCCTAACGACTGCCAAAGGGTAATTGAAGGTATATTAGTTTCAAAGACCAAATTGAACATTACTGCTTCGTAGCCCAGGTTTGCTGCTATCAAGAGCATAGCCTCCCCCATGAACCGCCCGATACCCTGACCGCGCAACCCAGGTTGTACAATAAAACCAGCGTTGCAAATATGGCAACACCGACCGGGGAAGTTTGGTTTTAAATAAAACGCCCCCAATATTTCTTTGGGTTTGTGTGTAGCATCCAAAACAGATGTCCTGACAACAAAGGCATCCTTGCTTAACCAGTAAGTTGAAAATTCTGCCTGAGATAGAGGTTGCCTTTGGGGATAAGTTTTACCTTCAACAATTACAACATTGAGTAATGCTCTTACAACCTCCTGTTCTTGAGGATGAATATAATCTAGTTCTACTTTTATGTTATTTTTTATAACTTTAACAATGGGGAAATCCATTACTAATAATATTGATGCAGAATGATTATTTGAAAATTATTTGTATGCAATAATTTGATTATAAATGCTATTGGCAAGATTTAATAGTTAGAGCTTTGCGAGTTAAATTATTTAATTTTACAAGAATCTGAGTAGTTAGCAAATGGCGATTTTACACGGTAATTGGTTACTAAAAAGTCAAAAGGGTTGTTTATTTATTTGGGGAGAAACTTGGCGATCGCCACGAGTCAATTTAGAGTCTAGTGAAACTGGAGATATCCCACCACATCCATTGGCAATGACATCAGTGGAGTTGAGTGAGTGGTTGGTTTCTCAGAAGATGGCCATTACCAAATTTATCCAGCAACCCCAAGTTGCAAATGCTACTACTGGGCGAACACGAAAAGCCGCCAGTGCCACTGAGATCAGTTTACCAACGCATTCACATATAATTGCCCTACCAACTTATATTCCCGAAGAGAGTACAGAAGGAACATCTGCAATTTTCCCTGTGCATTCTGCCAGCTTGGGGCTAGAAACAGACTCTCCGCAATATTTGCAACCGTGGCGGGTTGAAGGTTTTTGTCTCAACCCCAGCGAGGCAGTAAAATTTCTCGCTGCTATTCCCTTAAATGCTGCAAAAGGTGAAGATGCTTTTTTAGGAGGAGATTTACGTTTTTGGTCGCAAGTTTCCCGATGGAGTTTAGATTTAATTTCACGGTGTAAGTTTTTACCAAGAATTGAACGGCAATCAGACGGTGCATTTGCTGCTAAATGGCAAGTACTTCTAGACAGTGCTGTAGATGGAACTCGCCTAGAAAAATTTTCTGCGGATATGCCGTTGGTTTGTCGGACTTATCAGGGAGATGGGGGAGACAAGGAGACAAGGGGACAAGGGGACAAGGAAAATAACCATGCCGAATGCCTAATATATGTAGACTTTCCAGCCGAACCTCAAGAATTACTTTTGGGATTTCTCAACAGTACGATAGATACGCAAGTGCGAGGGATGGTAGGTTCTCAGCCTCCAATGGAAGCTAAAGCGATGGCATCTTTACCCGGTGGGGTGCGACAGTGGTTGCAAGCTTTAACTAGTGCATCTCATACAGTTAACGCAGATTCAATTGAAGTGGAACGACTGGAAGCAGCATTGAAAGCTTGGACAATGCCGCTACAGTACCAATTAACTCTTAAAACTCTATTTCGTACCTGTTTTCAACTGCGTTCTCCAGAGTCTGGTGAAACAGATTGGACATTGGCGTATTTTCTGCAAGCAGCTGATGATCCTGAGTTTTTAGTGGATGCGGCAACTATTTGGAACAATCCAGTTGAACGATTGGTTTATGAAAATCGGACAATTGAGCAACCACAGGAAACCTTTTTGCGAGGTTTGGGGCTAGCTTCTCGATTATATCCAGCGATCGCACCCAGTTTTGAAACCGAATATCCCCAATCTTCTCGGATCACTCCCATGCAAGCTTATGAGTTTATCAAAGCTGTAGCTTGGAGGTTAGAAGACAGTGGTTTAGGAGTAATTTTGCCTCCTAGTTTGGCGAACCGCGAAGGATGGGCGAATCGTTTGGGTTTGAAAATTACAGCCGAAACCCCAAAGAAAAAGCAGGGACGTTTAGGATTGCAAAGTCTACTAAATTTCCAATGGCAATTGGCAATTGGTGGACAAACTATTTCTAAAGCTGAGTTTGATAAACTTGTGGCTTTAAATAGTCCGCTAGTGGAAATTAACGGCGAGTGGGTGGAATTGCGGCCTCAAGACATTAAGACAGCCCAAACTTTTTTTACCACTCGCAAAGATCAAATGGCCCTTTCCCTGGAAGATGCCTTGCGTTTCAGTACAGGAGATACCCAGGTAATAGAAAAATTACCAGTGGTCAGCTTTGAGGCATCTGGGGCATTGCAAGAGTTAATTGGGGCGTTAAGTAATAATCAAGCGATCGCACCTTTACCCACACCAGAAGGCTTTAAAGGGCAGTTGCGACCTTATCAAGAACGAGGTGCTGCTTGGCTGTCATTCTTGGAACGTTGGGGCTTAGGCGCGTGTCTCGCCGACGATATGGGACTCGGCAAAACCGTGCAGTTCATCGCTTTTTTGCTACATCTTAAAGAACAGGATGCACTAGAAAATCCAACACTATTAGTTTGTCCAACTTCGGTTTTAGGTAACTGGGAAAGGGAAGTCAATAAATTTGCACCAAGCCTGAAAATTTTACAATATCACGGCGACAAACGCCCAAAAGGGAAAGCGTTTTTAGAAGCAGTAAAAAAGCACGATTTAATCGTTACCAGCTACTCACTGCTTCATCGAGATATCAAGTCATTGGAAAGTGTCTCTTGGCAGATAATTGTTTTGGACGAAGCTCAGAATGTGAAAAATCCAGAGGCCAAACAGTCAAAAGCAGTGCGGCAATTAGAAGCTACATTTCGCATTGCATTGACGGGGACACCTGTAGAAAATAGACTGCAAGAACTCTGGTCTATTTTAGATTTTCTGAATCCTGGCTATTTAGGCAATAAGCAATTTTTCCAACGTCGGTTTGCCATGCCAATTGAAAAGTATGGGGATACAGCTTCTTTGGGTCAATTGCGTTCATTAGTGCAACCATTTATACTGCGGCGATTGAAAAGCGATCGCGACATCATTCAAGACTTACCAGATAAGCAAGAAATGACCGTATTTTGCGGTCTGACTGGTGAACAAGCCGCACTTTATCAACAAGTTGTAGAACAATCTTTAGTAGAGATTGAATCTGCTGAAGGATTGCAACGTCGGGGGATGATTTTGGCTTTACTAATCAAACTCAAACAAATCTGCAATCACCCAGCCCAATACTTGAAACAAGCGACATTAGAGCAACATAATTCGGCTAAACTTCTGCGGCTAGAAGAGATGTTAGAAGAAGTTTTAGCAGAAGGTGACAGAGCTTTAATTTTCACACAATTTGCTGAGTGGGGTAAATTACTTAAACCCTATTTAGAAAAACAGCTTGGGCGAGAAATATTCTTTTTATATGGTAGCACCAGCAAAAAACAACGAGAGGAAATGATCGACCGTTTCCAACACGACCCTCAAGGGCCACCGATTATGATTCTTTCTCTGAAAGCGGGTGGAGTAGGACTGAATTTAACACGAGCAAATCATGTATTCCACTTTGATAGATGGTGGAATCCAGCCGTGGAAAATCAAGCCACAGATAGAGTATTTCGGATTGGTCAAACCCGGAATGTGCAAGTACATAAATTTGTTTGTACTGGCACTTTAGAAGAAAAAATTCATGACATGATTGAAAGTAAAAAACAACTAGCTGAACAAGTTGTGGGTGCTGGTGAAGAATGGTTGACAGAACTAGATACAGACCAACTCCGCAACTTGCTAATACTCGATCGCAGTGCAGTAATTGACGATGATGCAGAATAAGTTCGTAGTAAAGACTTTAGTCCTTGATTTGAGCGCTAAAGCGCTCACTACGAACTCACACTGATATAGCAGCAGACTACTAAGTTTTGAAATTGACTTATGACTAATTACACATTACAAGCAAGCCGAGAATGGTGGTCGCAACAATGGTTAGACTTACTAGATTCTTATCGCTTTAAAAAACGTTTAGAACGTGCGAGAAATTATGCCCGTCAAGGAAATGTTTTGAGCATCGAATTTAAAGGCGCAAAAGTATTAGCTAGGGTGCAAGGTAGTGAAGTAGAGCCTTACAAAGTTTCCCTTTCCCTTGAACCCTTTAGTGATGAACAGTGGGGTTATGTAATTGAAACCATGTCCCAAAGGGCAATTTTTGCTGCCAAGCTACTAGCAGGAGAAATGCCACAAAATATAGAAGAAGTGTTCACGGCAAATGGTCTTTCGATATTTCCTTTTACCCTTGGTGATGTCCAGAGTAAATGCTCTTGTCCTGATAAAGCAAATCCCTGTAAACACATTGGTGCGCTGTACTATCAGTTAGGCGATCGCTTCAGTGAAGACCCCTTTGTATTATTTCAATTACGCGGACGCACCAAAGAGCAAATTATCAGCGATTTACGTCACTTACGTAGCGCTAAGATTCAACCCAATACTACAGAAACGCCCGATATTCAACAGTCAATTCCTAATAACAAATACTCGGTAAAAATTGATTCTTTCTGGCAATACAATGAGCCACTAGAGTCATCATTAGTAGTGATTGCGCCTTCCACTAATGAGATGGTATTAGATGTATTAGGAGCAATCCCCCTAGCAAAAGAAGAGGAAAACGCAGTAAGTTCAACTTCAAGTGATGTGGTAATGAAGTATTTGAATACAATTTACAGAGATGTGAGCCAGAAGGCTTTTTTAGCAGCAATGAATGTGGGAGGAAGTTGATACTAATTCGTAATTCGTAATGGGCTACGCCCCGCGACGCTAACGTAATTCGTAATTATGAATTAGGTTGATTGGGTAGTTCAATCTTCACCCATTCCCGCACTGCTTGACGAATTGCCCTTCTACCATTTGCCCGATTTTGCTCAATCAGTTTTGGCAGATACCGAATTGCTAAATTAGGAAACACTAGACTATTTTCTGACTCGACATATTCCCCATTTTGTAGGAGATAAATCTTGAGTTCACCAGAATCATAACACCAGAGTTCTGGTACTCCCAAGCGGGCATAAATGGGAAAACGATTTAGCGACTTACTAGTAACATCAATTTCCAGTGCCAAATCAGGCGGTGGGTCTTGTCTCAAGTCTAGATCCAATCTACCCCGAATCGCAGCTTCATTCTGGAAATAGAAGCAGTTATCTGACTCTACCCCTGCCATTCGGCTTTCTCGCTTCCAAGTAGTCGAGCCATAACTTTCATAGTCTATAGCCAACTCTTCAGCGATATCTTGAACTGCGATACTAATTACCTCTTTGTAATATTCGTGTTCTGGTAAAGGTGTCATAATTTCTAAGGTAGTGCGATCGTAAGCTAACCGTGCTGCCCGATGCTCTCCCAAGTCTTTTAGAAGATTTTCAAACTGTTGCCAGCTAATGTCGTAAAGCATTACTCGGTCTGCTCGATTTTTGGCGACTGTCATTGTTATGACCTCCAGAATGTTTTATTGTCCAAACTCAAGCCTAGCCTGTTCTACCAAATCAGCCGTCACAACTTCTTGTCCTGCTTCACGGGCTAGTTGTTCAATTCTGGCTTTAGCTTGAGAGCGGACAAAAAAGGGAATATTTTGCAATTTTTCCTTAGCTTCAGATGTCCATCGTAAAGCATCAATAAAATTGGAATCGCTCATGGTATTAATGACCTTGGTAAGTCCTTCAGTTTAATCAATAGGTTTACTAATTTTCCTATAAAAAAAGCCCTTGCTTTTACGCAAGAGCTTTTAAATTATTTAGTTGTCAGTAATGAAATAAACTTTACAACCTAATCTAGGTCGTCCATAAACATTACTGGCTCAGTATCACGGTTAATTCCTTTCTCAAAACCACCAGCCGCAGCCCGTGCGCGACCAGCGTGCCACAAGTGACCAACTAGGAAGAAGAATCCTAGTACGAAGTGAGAAGTCGCCAACCAAGCACGAGGAGATACGTAGTTGAAGGAGTTAATTTCAGTAGCCACACCACCCACGGAGTTCAAAGAACCCAGAGGAGCGTGGGTCATGTATTCAGCAGCGCGACGAGCTTGCCAAGGCTGAATATCGTTCTTGATTTTTTCCAAGTCAAGACCATTGGGGCCACGTAGAGGCTCCAACCAAGGGCCACGGAAATCCCAGAAGCGCATGGTTTCACCACCGAAGATGATTTCACCAGTTGGAGAGCGCATCAGGTATTTACCTAGACCTGTGGGGCCTTGGGCAGAACCGACGTTAGCACCCAAGCGTTGGTCACGAATCAAGAAGGTCAAAGCCTGAGCTTGAGAAGCTTCTGGACCAGTAGGACCAAAGAATTCGCTGGGATAAACGGTGTTGTTGAACCAAACAAAGATGGATGCAATAAAGCCCATCAGTGAAAGAGCGCCCAAGCTGTAGGAGAGGTAAGCCTCACCAGACCAGATGGATGCACGACGTGACCAAGCAAAAGGCTTGGTAAGAATGTGAAAAACGCCGCCAGCAATACAGATAAAGGCAATCCAAATGTGACCACCGACCACATCTTCCAAGTTATCAACGCTAACAATCCAGCCTTCCCCACCGAAGGGAGACTTGATTACATAACCGAAGATAACTGCTGGGTTCAATGTCGGATTGGTAATAACACGAACGTCACCACCGCCTGGTGCCCAAGTGTCATACAAACCACCGAAGAACATTGCCTTTAGAACCAACAGCAAGGCACCGCATCCCAAAATAATCAGGTGGAATCCGATGATGTTGGTCATCTTGTTCTTGTCTTTCCAGTCGTAACCAAAGAAAGAAGAGTATTCTTCTAAGGTTTCTGGGCCACGGACGGCATGATAGATACCGCCAAAGCCAAGGACGGCTGAGGAAATTAGGTGGAGTACACCGACAACAAAGTAGGGGAAGGTGTCGATTACTTCACCACCAGCACCAACACCCCAACCCTGAGCGGCGAGGTGAGGTAACAGGATCAAGCCCTGCTCGTACATGGGTTTTTCAGGAACGAAGTGAGCGACTTCAAATAAAGTCATCGCTCCAGCCCAGAATACAATCAAACCAGCATGGGCAACGTGAGCGCCCAGGAGTTTGCCAGATAGATTGATTAAACGCGCGTTACCAGACCACCAGGCAAAGCCAGTAGATTCTTGGTCGCGTCCAGTGCCGCCTAATATATTTGGTCTATTAGAGAGCGTTACCACGTGGTAATACCTCCTCAGGGAATACAAATTGTTCGTGGGGTTGATCTTGAGGAGCCATCCAAGCGCGGATACCCTCGTTCAGCAAAATGTTTTTGGTATAGAAGGTTTCAAACTCAGGGTCTTCCGCCGCCCGTAATTCTTGGGAGACGAAATCATAAGCCCGCAGGTTGAGTGCTAAACCGACGATGCCGACGGCACTCATCCACAAACCTGTGACTGGCACGAACAACATAAAGAAGTGCAACCAGCGTTTGTTTGAGAAAGCAATCCCGAAAATCTGTGACCAGAAACGGTTTGCTGTCACCATTGAATAGGTTTCTTCAGACTGGGTGGGATTGAAGGCGCGGAAGGTGTTAGCACCATCACCATCTTCAAACAAGGTATTTTCTACCGTGGCTCCGTGAATGGCACACAATAATGCACCACCCAATACACCAGCAACACCCATCATGTGGAAGGGGTTGAGTGTCCAGTTGTGGAAGCCTTGCAGGAATAGCAGGAACCGGAAAATTGCCGCTACGCCAAAGCTGGGTGCAAAGAACCAGCTTGATTGTCCCAAGGGGTACATCAGAAATACGCTGACGAATACTGCAATGGGAGCTGAGAAGGCGAGGGCGTTATAAGGACGGATACCTACTAGACGCGCAATTTCAAATTGCCGCAACATGAAGCCAATCAAACCGAAGGCTCCGTGTAGGGCGACAAATGGCCACAAACCACCCAATTGGAACCAACGGGTGAGGTCGCCTTGGGCTTCTGGCCCCCATAACAGCAATAGGGAATGTCCCATGCTGTCGGCGGGGGTGGATACTGCCACTGTTAGGAAGTTAGCACCTTCTAGGTAGGAGGAGGCTAATCCGTGGGTATACCAAGAGGTGACGAAGGTGGTGCCGGTCAGCCAACCGCCTAGTGCTAGGAAAGCGCAAGGGAACAACAGTATCCCTGACCAACCTACGAATACGAAGCGATCGCGCTTGAGCCAGTCGTCTAGAACGTCAAACCACCCTCTACTGGGCGCACGTCCAACTGCGATGGTCATCGGACTAAAATCCTCTTTTTTTACTAAAATTGCAACGTTTCTAAGGCAATACGGAGAGCCAATGTAACCGGCTGCCGTGAGGAATTAACGTTTTTTTTGACAATCTCAACAGCTTAAAAGCGACTGAGATTCTGAGAAGTTGCTGACCTGTGAAATCAGCATTTCTCTTTCTTTATGCCATTACACGTACCATCGGCTAGTAATCTAGCTTGTGGTAACTTAATGATTCTTAACTTATCACACTACTCAGGGTTTTTGCCTGACACACAGAAGCAAATCAGGCATGAAACACGAACCTTATAAATAATATGAATATCAGAAATTTTACAATTTGACACAACTTTTCTCAGAAATGTAAGAAAATTTAGTCTAGATGGACGTAGGTAGGTAACTCATTCCCAAGAGGTCAAAAAGAGGTAGAGGGAAGGGAAGAAAGAATTTTTATCCGCCAGTGAGTAAAGAAATCATATAACGTCCCCTCACAAATAAATTATATGGGTCGCAGGAGGCAGGAGCGCATCTGAGTTTTTGTCAACAATGTTTGGTAAAATAATCAAGCAGCAGAGCCTCTAAAGTGTGCTTTAGTTGAATGACTAGCCTTCAATTTAGTCGAATTCTGTCTAGTAGCATTCAGTGTGCGAGTATTTCACAGCGAGTATCTCACGGGCAATTGTAGTTCAATGACGACATCAACAACGATTAACAAAGGCGATCGCCTCCTGCATCAAAATGTTCTCGGTTCTCGTCGGTTCAGTAACTACTGGTGGGCAACTATCGTTACCTTGGGAGCAAGCGGCTTTTTACTGGCTGGGATATCTAGCTACTTAAAAGTTAATTTACTCATAGTTTCCGATCCAACTCAACTAGTATTTGTCCCCCAAGGATTGGTGATGGGGTTATATGGTGCTGCTGGCTTGCTATTAGCCACATACCTATGGCTAGTGATTTTATTGGATGTAGGTGGCGGCTACAACGAATTTAATCAGGAAACTGGCACAATCAAAATCTTCCGTTGGGGTTTTCCTGGCAAAAACCGCCGAATTGAGATTGATAGCCGCATAGAAGATGTGCAATCTGTGCGAATAGCTGTCAAGGAAGGTCTTAATCCCGTTCGTGCCCTTTATCTACGCATTAAGGGGCGGCGAGATATTCCCTTAACACGAGTTGGACAACCCTTATCTTTAACAGAGTTAGAAACAGAAGGTGCGAAGTTAGCCCGCTTTTTGGGAGTATCGTTAGAAGGGCTTTAAGAGATTAGGGTAAAGGGTACAGGGTACAGATTATTCCCTATCACCTGTTAACTGTCACCTCTCCTCTAATCCCAATTCCCCTGAAAAGGATAAGATACTGTGGTTAAATCAGTAACTGGCAATGCGGTTAAAAATTTCACAATTTTTGCTTTCTCTTGTGCTTATTAGTGCTGTGATGCTTGGAGGATGTTCAACACAGCAGGTAGCTTCTAATACCTCTTCTCCAACCTCGACAGCTACCTCGACTACCCAGACGACTACTGAAGCAACATCTGTATCTCAAACTAGTAGTGAGAGTATTCCTGGAACCACTGGTTTACCACGTCTTGAAGGCAAGGCGACTGTGGTAATGACGGTTAAAGGTTCGCCCATTACTATCGAAGTAGACGGCACTGATGCCCCGATTACAGCTGGTAACTTCGTAGATTTAGTTCAAAAGGGTGTTTACGATGGTTTAGCTTTCCATCGAGTTGTACGCGAACCCCAACCGTTTGTAGTTCAAGGGGGCGATCCTCAAAGCAAAGACCCGAAAGTTCCAGCAGATCAGCTGGGAACCGGTAGCTATATTGACCCAAAAACGGGAAATGCTCGCTATATACCTTTAGAAGTTAAGCCGAAAGGTTCGGATACTCCGCTTTATAACAAACCATTTGATGCTACTGCTCAACCCGTCGTATTGCCCCATAAACAGGGTGCAGTAGCGATGGCGCGATCGCAAGCACCAGATTCGGCTTCTGCTCAGTTTTACTTTGCTTTGGCGGATCTAGCCTTTTTAGATGGTAACTACGCCGTGTTTGGCAATGTCACTCAAGGCTTGGATGTAGTGAACAAAATTCAGCAAGGCGATCGCATTGACTCTGCTAAAGTCACCCAAGGGGCTGAAAATCTGAAAACAGCAGGGCAGTAGGAAGAGAGCAGGGGGAGATGAGGGAGTAGGGTGAGATGAGGGAGTAAATGGAGCAAACAAACTCTTCATCATCTCCCTTATCCCCCTCATCCCCCTCATCCCCCTCATCCCCCTCATACATCCCCCCAAATTGCAAATTGATTAAGGTTTGTGTCACTGGTATTGGTCTTGTTTCCGCCTTGGGTGGAAGCTTAGAGGATAGCTGGCAAAATCTGATAGCAGGTAAATCTGGAATTAAGTTACATCAACCATTTCCAGAACTTAAACCACTTCCTCTAGGTTTGATTGCTCAACAACCATCTGAGTTGGCAATGTTAACTCAAATGGTTGTTACTTCTGCTTTGCGAGATGCTGGGTTAGTTGCACCTTTAGCTGACTGTGCTGTCGTCATTGGATCGAGTCGCTCTTATCAAGCATCTTGGGAGATGTTGGCGCGGCAAATGTATAAAGATGCGGAAAATTTGCCCGTTTCTGATTTTGGAAATTGGTTAGAGATATTACCTCATATCAATGCGATCGCAGCTGCAAGGCAAATCGGTGCAACAGGAATAGTTTTAGCACCGATGGCAGCTTGTGCAACTGGAATTTGGTCTATCGCCCAAGCAGCTTTACTTATACAAACTGGGCAATGCCAACAGGCGATCGCTGGCGCAGTGGAAGCGCCGATTACACCCCTAACTTTAGCTGGGTTTCAGCAGATGGGTGCTTTGGCGAAAACTGGGGCTTATCCCTTTGATTTGCAGCGAGAAGGCTTAGTTTTGGGCGAAGGCGCAGCTGTGTTTGTCTTGGAATCCGCAGAGTTGGCAAAGCAGCGTCAAGCAAAAGTGTATGGTGAAATTCTCGGTTTCGGCTTAACTAACGACGCATATCATAGTAATTCACCGGAACCTGAAGGGAAAAGTGCGATCGCAGCTATCAAACAATGTCTAGAACGTAGTTGTCTATCACCAAGCGATATTGATTACATTCATGCTCATGGTACAGCAACCCAGCTAAATGACCAGATGGAGAGTATGGTAATCCAGCGTTTGTTTCCCCAAGGTGTGGCAGTTAGTTCCACCAAAGGAAGCACAGGTCATACATTAGGAGCTTCGGGAGCATTAGGCGTAGCTTTCTCTCTCATGGCATTAAAGCATCAAATATTACCGCCTTGTGTAGGATTGCAGCAGCCAGAATTTGATTTAGAAATCGTTACAGCAGCGCGTTTAAGTAAAATTAGTCAGGTTTTATGTTTGAGTTTTGGCTTTGGTGGACAGAATGTAGCGATCGCGTTAGCTAAGTCCCCATAGTACTTTGTACCTACAGCATAATATAAAATATAAAACTGTAACAAAAACTACAAAATTCCTATTTTTCTCAAAAAAAGGATAAGCTAGTTACAGAATGATATCCGGTTCGTAAAGATACCGTGATTAGGAGAAAATTTTATGATTTCAAAATCACTACTACCGCTAGAACCTGCTTCTCCAGCGCATATATGCCCATTTGATCAAGCCTGTAGTTACTTAGAAGCGGCAGCTAAAGAATTAAATTTAAATCAAGGTTTGCTGGAAATCCTCAGCCACCCGCGTAAGGTTGTCACAGTTTCCATTCCCGTGAAACTAGATGACGGGGAAATACAGGTTCTCGCTGGACACCGAGTACAGCACTGCGATGTCTTAGGCCCTTACAAAGGCGGAATTCGTTATCATCCGGCTGTGACATTGCGCGAAGTATCGGCTTTGGCAATGCTGATGACCTGGAAATGTGCATTGTTAGGTATTCCTTATGGTGGTGGTAAGGGTGGCATTGCCATAGATCCAAAACGCTACAGTGTTGGCGAATTAGAGCGAATCAGCCGCCGTTATATCAGCGAGTTAATTAAAGATATTGGGCCTTCTGTAGATATTCCTGCGCCAGATATGGGGACTTCAGCCCGTGAGATGGCTTGGATGATGGACACTTACTCTGTGAATGTCGGTAATGCTGTACCAGGGGTTGTGACTGGGAAACCGCTTTCCATTGGTGGTTCATTGGGACGCGAAATGGCAACCGGACGTGGCGTGATGATTACTGTGCGTGAGGCGCTGGCAGATCAAGGTAAATCCTTGGCAGGAGTGCGAGTAGCAATTCAAGGTTTTGGTAATGTAGGTGGTGCTGCTGCTGAATTACTATATGAAGCAGGCGCGAAAATTATCGCTGTTTCAACTGGTGCTGGGGGAATATTTTCCGAAGTTGGTCTTGATATTCCCGCGTTGAAAATCTACGCTGCTGAAAACCGCAAGAGTATTGTAGGTTTCCCGCAATCTGTACCAATTAGCAATGCAGATTTATTAGCTTTACCCTGTGATGTCTTAATACCAGCAGCTTTAGAAAACCAGATCACTGAAGAAAATGTGAATCAGGTGCAAGCGCAAATTGTCGCAGAAGCAGCTAATGGGCCACTTACTCTTGAGGCTAGCTTGTCTTTAGAGGAACGGGGTGTGATTGTACTACCAGACATCTTAGCGAATGCCGGCGGTGTGGTAGTCAGTTATTTGGAGTGGGTGCAGGGTCTTTCTTACGTATTTTGGGATGAAGAGCGAGTTAACCGCGAAATGGAGCATTTGATGGTGCAAGCCTACCGCAAGGTGATTCAGCAATCTAAGAAGCGGCAAATTTCTTTAAGATTAGCAGCTTACACTTTAGGGGTGGGTAGAGTTGCCCAGGCCCTGACTGACAGAGGTCTTTATCCTTAATATTTAGGAAGATACAATATTTTGAATTGAATAGACCAGATGTGTAGGGGTGCAAGATTATATTGTGCCCCTATAATTACATGGCGAGCGATCGCTGCAATCTTCGATTCAAGATATACAGTTAGGAGCATACAGCTAGCTTTACACTCCTAACTGTATATCTGTTATTACTTACTACTCGCCAGAAGGGGAAGCAGCGTGAATTAAATCTGGCTTCTTCTCAGCAGGAGGAAGTTCAATAGTTTGAGTCGATGTGGGACGTTGATGGCGAGCGCGAGTTTGGATCTGCACAGGTTTACCCATCTCAATTGACTGATAAAGTGCTTGAATGATCGAAACATCAATCAACCCTTCTGTCCCAGATGGCTCAGGGTCTTTATCTTGGAGAATACAATCAGAGAAGTAGGTAAATTCAGCTGCTAGTTGGTCATGATCCTCAAAGGTACGCTCTTGAGTTTCACCATTAATTGTCAAATAATGCTTGATTTCCCCCTGCCAAGGATAGGCAGGTTCTACTCGTAAATCTCCTTTAGTAGCTACAACCTGATAGGTTGAAACATTTGCCCCTCCAAAACTACAGGTAAATGTTGCCAATCGCTCGTTGGGAAAACGCAAAGTAACACTAGTCATTTCTTCCACTTCGCTGAAACGTTGTTCTCCCTTATTGGCAGCTACAGCAAATACTTCAATTGGTTCGTCTTGAAATAGATAACGTACAGCATTAATGCAGTAAATGCCTATATCATAAAGCGTGCCACCACCAGTTACATCTCGTAAACGAATATTGCCTTCTTCTACTTGTTGACTAAAAACCGAGTTGAAAATACGTGGTTCACCAATTTGCTTCGAGCGGATAATTTCGACTGCTTGTAAATTGGCTTCTTCTAAATGTAAGCGATAGGCAATCATCAGCTTGACATTATTATCATTGGCAGCTTTAATCATTGCCTCACACTCTTGTTCTGTCACTGCCATTGGCTTTTCACACAATACATGAATTGCCTGATTAGCAGCCCGCACAGTGTAGTCACAATGCAAGTGATTAGGTAATGCAATATAAACTGCATCAATCTCGCCGCTTGCCAAACAGTCCTCATACTCTTCATAGGAGTAAGTATGCTCTATTCCATACTTTTTGCTCAGTTCTTCGCTTTTAGTGGGGTCATCTGAAACGAGTGCCACTAATTCTGAGTTTTCGGCGTGACCAAAGGAAGGCAAGGCGGCTTCTTGGGCAAACCAACCTAAACCAACAACCGCATAACGAATTTTGCGCTTACCATTTGTAGCAGTCATTTTTCTCCTCTCTGATAAAGGAATATTTTGTTTAATGAACCAATTACGTTGGAATTAGGGCTAATTGTTTATACAAGTACTGAGAAGAAATTAGGTTCCTACATTGCTAATGCAGCTTCTACATTTGACACCAACTTATCTTTAGTTTCCTGAAACTCCTGTCCCAATTCAGTTAGCTCTTTATCACTCATACATTCGCGCACAGCATTAAAAATTTCGCTTTCTTCTTCTTCTGCATGATGCTCAAATGTTTCCTTCAATTCGCTCATTTTTTCTTTAAACTCAGGATCGGTAGGGTTAAGCGCCTTAATCTCTTCTAAAATAAATGAAACTTCTTCATGCTCTTCTTCAGCTTCTTCAACATATTGTTCAGTTTCTTCGTATTCTCGCAAAGCTGGGTAGAAGACTAATTCTTCAGCTCTTGCATGTAATATCACCGCTATATAGATTTGATTGAATTGTTCAACTAATTTTGCACCCTTAGCTTTTTCTACTTCTTCAAAAAGCTTCTCAACTTGACGATGCTCTGCTTCAATTAATGCCAAAATGTCTGTTACTTTTCCTTTATTGGCTTTAGTTTTAGGCATTTTCTTTTCCCTTCGTAATTATCAATTTTTAGGGCTGAGAATTTGGAGGTTGATGAATGGGATCTTGTATATTCTCAATAAATTGATAAATTAAAACCTCATTCTTTCAGTAAGCTTTAGTTTAGACTTAAGGAATATTTCCGCTATTGCACCGTAACTGGAATTCATAACCTCAGCATGATGGATACTGAGTATGTAGCGTTAGCAGCCCAAGAATACGGCTCAATCGTCAACCATACGACCTGTGAACGTCCCAAAGGTGGCTATGGCAGTAAGATGATGAGTGCGATGCGGGTGAATGGGAAATGTCAGCTTTGCCTAATGGACAAGTGCAAGTCACACTGAGTTGGCGTTTACCCTCAGTCGATCTGGCTAAATTAAAAAAATAGTAGGAGTTCGGCTAGTCTATGGTAAAACCAATAATCCAATCAGCAACTCAAACCTTATACGACGAAGATTATTATCTGTGGCTGAGGACAACTATAAATCAACTTCGCACTGGACAGTTTTCTTCTGTTGATTTGGAGAATTTGTTAGAAGAGTTAGAAAGTATTGGTAGAAGGGAGAAGCGAACAATTGAAAACTTATTAATTAAGCTTCTTCAACATCTACTAAAACTCAAGTGTTGGGATGAAGAACGAGAACGTAATCAAGGACATTGGAAAGGAGAAATCAGGACTTTTCGTAGAGAAATTAAAAAAGCTCTGAAAGATAGTCCTAGTTTGAAACCTTACATTTTAGAAATATTTGATGAATGTTATCAAGATGCAAGAACAGAAGCAAGCGATGCCTACGGCGGTAAACTACGCTCTCAACTTACCATTGACATATTTCCTACTGTACCCATTGGCTCTTTAGAACAAATCTTAGATGAAAACTGGTTTCCTGAATATAACCACAATCATTACGGTAAACCCGATTAAAATGAATACGCAACTTGGGTTTCCATAGGAGTATGCAGCCGTGCAGCCGGACTTAATAGGCTTGGAAATTAGTAAGGGGGAACTAAGACGTTTGACTGGATTCGATCCAGAAGACGTTTTTCGACCTTCTGTTCTGCGAGATGGCAAAAAGCGATTAGGGTTTTTTATCAATGAAATGTTGGTGACGCTGGCGCTAACGCCCATAATTGTGGGTTTTGTTTATGCGTTTATTATTCTGCCAACTATTGGTTCTTCGATTCGACTAGGAATTCTTTTACTAATTTTAGTGCCAATGCCGATATTAGTGGGGCGATGGCTATGGCGACAATTGACCTGTCCTGAAGGACTAACAATACTTTTAGACGAAGTTGATAAATATCATGACCTGGTTGCTGCCATCGATATTAATGACCAATTGGCAGCATCAGGAAACGTAGAAAGCAGTATCCATGACCGAGATAAAGTCACCGCCGCCTTACAACTAATTAGAGAAGATTTAGTCCGCGCTCTGAAAACGGAACGAATTTTGCGAGATAATAAAAAATTGCTTGCTAATAACCAAGAGTTATTTGTGAATAATTTAGCCAGTCTGCAAGCTTTACAAGTTAGTAGTCAAGCAGGCGAATATGCTCAACTGCTAAATCAATCATTGCAAATTGCGATCGATGTGCAAGCAGAAATCAGAAAATTGCACAAAGGCTAAGTGGATGTTTGTCAACCTTGGGCGACTAGAAGTCGCGGCTACACAGACAAAACCTGCCTCCGCAGGTTATAAAACCATTGATTTTGTATTAGTCCACGGAGGTGGACTTTGCTTGTGTAGTAGCGACTTCTAGTCGCCCAATACTTTCCCACAAAACAATCGCCCCGTTGACCTAAATGAGCAACAAACCAAAAATAATTGTCCTAGATGATGACCCTACAGGTTCTCAGACAGTCCACAGCTGCTTGCTGCTAATGCACTGGGATGTGGACACTTTACGCAGTGGGTTACAGGACAATTCGCCGATTTTCTTTGTACTGACTAACACTAGATCGCTAACGCCAGAGTCAGCTACATCTGTCACCAAAGAAGTTTGCCAAAATCTGAAAATTGCTTTAAGTGCTGAGGGAATTGACGATTTTTTGATTGTCAGCCGTTCTGATTCTACTTTGCGCGGGCATTATCCTATCGAAACTGATGCGATCGCACAAGAACTCGGCCCCTTTGATGCTCATTTTCTTGTTCCAGCCTTTTTTGAAGGTGGACGCATCACCCGCGACAGCGTGCATTACTTGATGATTGGCGGTGTCCTCACTCCAGTCCATGAAACCGAATTTGCCCGTGATTCAGTCTTCAGCTACCATCACAGTTACTTACCCAAGTATGTTGAAGAAAAGACTCAAGGACGAATTAGTGCTGAAACTGTAGAAAGGTTTCTCCTAGCTGATATTCGCGCTGGTAGTTTAGAACGCTTGTTACAACTGAGTGGTAATCAATGCGCTGTCGTCGATGGTGAAACTCAAGACGATCTCAACCGCTTTGCAGTAGATATATTAGCAGCAGCAAGTCAAGGGAAACGCTTTCTGTTTCGTAGTGGCGCAAGTATTTTAACGGCTTTAGCCGCTTTACCACCCCAACCCATTGCAGCTGAAAACATGGCGCAATACGTGCGTCAAGGCAAACCAGGTGCGGTAATTGTTGGTTCCCATGTGAAAAAGACCACTCAGCAGTTAGAGGCGCTATTGCAAATAGAGGGAACAGTGGGAATTGAAGTAAATGTCGCGCGATTACTTGATGATGCAAATCAATCTGCGGTTCTGCTAACTGAAATCAAAGAAAGTACACAGGCGGCACACGAAGTGGGTAAAACACCAGTAGTTTATACTAGCCGTCAGGAACTGAGCTTTAAAGATGTCAACACCCGATTGGAGTTTGGGACAAAAGTTTCAAGTTTATTGATGGATATTGTGCGGGGTTTACCATCCGATATAGGATTCTTAATCAGCAAGGGTGGCATTACCTCAAACGATGTCTTGAGTACTGGGCTAACCTTAACTTCAGCCCGCTTACTCGGTCAAATTTTAGCTGGTTGTTCAATGGTGTTAACCCCATCCGATCATCCCCAGTTTCCTAATTTGCCTGTGGTGCTGTTTCCAGGTAACGTTGGTGATGCTGATGCCTTGGGGACAGTTTATCAGAGGTTGACTAAACAATCTTGAGTGTTGCGTGAAGATGATGATAATTCCAAACTACTCCCTTTCTGCTAGAAGATATTTTTTTACGTAGATGCGGCTAAGGGAGTACCCGCAAGGTATCGCAATGAACGCAAAGTGAAGATACAAGTAATCTTATGGCGGAAAGGGAGTAATCTATGCTCCGCACTTTCTGGTCTGATCATGTTGTTAGATTTTCCAACTGATCTAATATTGGTAATGATTCGGAGTGTCCCTTGTCTTTTGGCTAGTACTGCATGACTTCTGATTCTGCAATTCCCAATCTAAAGTCAAATTCTGCACTTCCTAATGCAGAATTAAACTCTATCCTTTCGGAGGTAGAGGTAAATCCTACTGTTTCTGATGTAGAGTCAGATCCTATCCCCCCTGATGCGGAGTTAAGATCCGTCCTTCTTTATTTAAAATCAAATACTATCGTTGGGGATGTAGAGTCTAATCCTGCTAACCCAGACTTAGAGTCTAATTCTGCTAACTCAGATGTAGAGCCAAATCCTGCTAACCCAGATGTAGAGCCTAAGACTGATGTCGCATCAGATTTTATCTTGACTGATTCAAATCCCAATGAGTCAGCAATATCAGGGTATCGCGTAAATGATAATACTCAAGTCCAATTAAGAAGTAAGGAGGGACGACTGTTATTAATTTTGCCCCCGGAATCTCAAGTATCTGCCTCAGAACTCAGTTGGTCTGATATTTGGCAACAAATCAGGCAACGTTTGAATGCAGGCGATCGCTTCCGAATAGCAAATACACCCGTACATCTAATGGCACAAGACCGCTTAGTAGATGCCAGGCAACTCCAAGAACTCGCCGAGGCTTTAACTGAAGTCCAACTGCGGCTAATTTCTGTCTCAACGAGTCGCCGACAAACTGCGATCGCAGCCGTCACATCTGGGTATTCTGTAGAACAATTGCAGCCTGTAACTTCCCTGAGTACAGGGTCAGAAGCTACAGCTACACCCCAGGCAGATGCCCTCTATCTAGAAACAACAGTCCGCTCTGGAGTAGAAATTCGTCATCCTGGTACAGTAATTATCTTGGGAGATGTAAACCCAGGTGGTATTGTAATTGCAGATGGAGATATTATCATCTGGGGTCGTTTACGTGGAATTGCTCATGCTGGGGCCGGAGGCAATCGTGAGTGTCTGATAATGGCTTTGCAAATGGAACCTACCCAATTGCGGATCGCAGATGCTGTAGCTAGGGCACCAGAAAAATTACCGACGCAATTTTCTCCAGAAGTGGCACATATTATGCCCCAAGGGATTCGCATCGCTAGGGCTAGTGATTTTTCTAGAAACCAATTTACTAAGAGCAATCAGTAGCCCTGAATATTTACTTAAAAGATGAAGAATATGAAGGATGAAATATAGCGGTTTTCATGTAGATGGAATACACTACTCTAATGCCTTTCCCCTAGCAAAGTGTATTTAACACGACTGAGCAAAGACGCGGATCGGCTTGTCATAAGACATCGCAATAAAAAAATATTCATCCTCGCCCGAATCAGGGAGACCAGATATTTCTTCATACTTGATACGAGACTTCATACTTTATACTGCAATTTACGGTTTTATATTTCCTGAACCCTCATTGACCGCATTTCTATCATGACTCGCATTATAGTGATTACCTCCGGTAAAGGAGGAGTGGGTAAAACCACAGTTTCAGCAAATCTGGGCATGGCTTTAGCCAAAATGGGTCGTCAAGTTGCCTTGGTTGATGCGGATTTTGGTCTGAGAAATTTGGATTTGCTGCTAGGGCTGGAGAACCGCATTGTCTATACTGCGGTGGAAGTCTTGGCCAGAGAGTGTCGCTTAGAACAAGCCTTGGTGAAAGATAAACGCCAACCCAATCTTGTACTCCTACCGGCAGCCCAAAATCGCTCCAAAGATGCAGTCACACCGGAACAGATGAAATTACTGGTCAATGCCCTAGCGCAAAAGTATCAGTATGTGATCATCGATAGCCCCGCCGGTATTGAAAATGGGTTTAAAAATGCGATCGGCCCTGCCAAAGAAGCGCTAGTTGTCAGCACGCCAGAAATTTCCTCAGTTCGTGATGCCGATCGGGTAGTGGGGTTACTTGAAGCACAAGGTATCAAGCGTGTTCATTTAATAATTAACCGCATCAGACCCGCAATGGTGCAGGCAAATGATATGATGTCAGTGCAAGATGTTCAGGAACTTCTCGCCATTCCCCTGATCGGGGTAATCCCTGACGACGAGCGTGTTATTGTATCTACCAATCGCGGCGAACCCTTAGTGTTAGCGGAAAATCCCTCTTTAGCCGCCACAGCCTTTGAGAACATTGCTCGTAGATTAGAAGGGGAAAGTGTCGAATTTCTGGAGATCGACTCATCCCAAGACAGCATCTTCGCCCGTCTACGAAGGTTGTTGTGGACAAAGATTGTTTAACTTACTTTTCTAGTCTCCGCGCCAGACCTATTCGTAATGATTGAACTTCTAGAAAAACTTTTTTCTCGCGGCCCTGATAGCAGTCGAACTCAAGTTAAACGTCGGCTGCAATTGGTGATTGCTCACGATCGCGCTGATTTAGATCCTCAAACGTTGGAAAAAATGCGGAAAGAAATCCTAGATGTAGTCTGTCGCTATGTCGAAATTGAGACAGAGGGCTTGGAGTTCTCCTTAGAAAGCAACCAACGAACCACAGCTTTAATTGCTAATTTGCCCATCCGCCGGGTGAAAGGAGCCATACCTGAATGGGAAAGGGGTGATAAATAAGTTTTAATAGTTTTAGTCTTAAATATTTTTATTGCAATTGCAACGAGTTGTCCCAAGTTTTAGATGAAATAAACTCCTATATTGACATATTTGGGTGGGTGTCAATATAGGAGTTTTGAGTATAGAAAGTACCCAATAAAAATCTCCCGTTGTCCATCGGTGAAGATAACGGGAGTAGATAAATTATTTTATAAACTATCGGTAAGCCACTTGTGGCCCTGCCCAAATCTCTGTAACCTTTTTACCAAAAGTAATCGGCTGATCTTCGTCTGTTGTGGGTACAGTCTTGCCATCATTAGCAACTTGCATTAGTGGCCAGTTTTCATCACCCAATTCACCTGCACGGAATAGTACATGATCCGGTTGCTTTTTACTCCAACCTAACAAGACGGCAATTTTCTCATGCTCATCTTGCTCATTAGCAGGAGCAACTATATTAGCATGATTTTTTTGCCGATCCCAAATCACTGCACTATCAGTAGAATCGCCTGTGTTAAATATCCCTTCAAACTTGCGTGCTAAAAAGCGATCGCCTTTTTCCGACCAGCTAACCGGAACTAATACCCCAATTTGACCGTTTGGATTAACCTCTTCTGACGAAGCACCCTTTAGAGCTTTTACTTTTAATAAAGGATCGCTAACTGGAGTAGTTGAAGCCATTACCCACAACTTCTTCGTGTGCATATCTTGGACAAACAGAACGCTGGTAACACGGCTGTTGTACATTTCGGGTTTTACTTCTAGTTGCACCCGACTATAAACAGCATATTTACCATCTGGAGAAACCACGGGTACGCTACGGTAGTGACGAACTCCAGAACCACCGTTGGAACCAATTGCTTCTTGAGTCGCTGTAATCCATTTCCAAGGAATAGGATGAGGACTACCTATGGGATCTATTTGTTCAGCTTGGGACTCATCACGTGGTTCAGAAACAGGTATTTCTGTTGTTGTAATTGGTTGTGACTCTCTAAGAGTTGGCGCTATTTGAGTTGCTGTCAATGATTTAGTAAAAGACTTTTCTCTAGAGAGAGATTTTTCTTGTCCTTTCAAAGACTTGATATTAGCAGCTTTGAGTTTTTGTACTAGATTAAGCTGACTAACAGGAACATCTGTTAATGGTGCAAGTTCAACTGCTGCCAAAGTATCAGGAACAGTTAAATCGTTGTTTAACCCATAACTATCTGCTTGAGCAAAAGACTCAATTTTATCTGATGGTAATACTTGCGGTTCCTGGACAGCAGGACTTTGTGTGGGTACAGAGTCAAATTTTTCTGTTAAAGAATAGATTTGATCTGTTTTCGATATTTCAGCTATCTCAGGTTCCCCAACTACAGCTATTTCCTTTGATACAGAGTCAGAATCTCCAGCCTTCGAAGTTAGTTTAGCTACTTCGGATTTTGCAGGGAACGAGTGAGCCGATGCCCCTAGCAAGGGTGCGATCAGTATCACAACGACAACGTAATTGAGAAATGGTTGCGCGCGGAACCATCCTGACAGCAAAAGGGGTTTAAGCATTTGTAGACTCTCTAGAGGGGCGGTTGCTATGTGAGAAGCAATACCTATGCAGCAATGGGGCAGGCAGTAATTATATGTATAACAAGAAACTAAAAACTTTGACGAGATTTTTCCTTCAAAGTTTGCTGAGTTTTACAAAAATTAAGTATCATTGTCTACACCTTTTCTTACTCAGGTACTGAATGTTTTTTTGCAAAAGTATGCGAGTATAGTAAATACGCTGAGAACTCAGTAATTACTACACGATCTATAGTCCTGCTGTTGATATACCTGACAATACCAAAAGAGATATTAGTCAAGGCGTATTCAAGTTATAGTTGAGGCGATAACGCTGGCAACAAAAAATGATATAACTTAAGCTATTGGGGATCGTACTAGTTGTAGCTAGTACACAATCAACAAGTCAGGTTACACACTAAATATAACAGCGCAAACCCTCATAATGGTAAAGTTGAGGTGTTATGTGAAAAGCTGGGAAAGCAGACGCATAATAAATCATACTCAGAAAATACTGCTGTCAGCAACCCAAATTTATAAATTGCAATCTCAACTACAAAATAGCTAGAAGAAGCAATAGTTTTTTACAAACCCAACTGCCTTTAATGCCAATTCGGGGTAAACGTTCGGGAACACAACAAAACTAACTTGGTAGATGCTCTAGCGGCTCGTGACGAGACACCACTAAACGATGAGGGTTTCCTAAAGGCAATGCAGCTTATACTAGCTGTTACACTTGTCAAGTTAACTATGTAAGTTAATCAAACAGCCTTTTGGTTTCACTCGATACGAAAATATTGTACCACCAAACAGCCGATATTATTTACCATTAACTAATGACTTACGATTAACAAATAATTATTAATGAAAATTGTATTTTTTGGTACACCACAGTTTGCTGTACCCACGTTGGAAAAGTTATTGAATCATTCAAAATTTGATGTGTTGGCAGTTGTCACTCAACCAGATAAACGCCGGGAACGGGGAAATAAACTTACTCCTTCACCTGTAAAGGCGATCGCCACTGCCCACAGCTTAGCAGTATGGCAGCCAGAAAAAGTAAAAAAAGATACTGATACTTTAACCAAGCTCAAAGAATTAGACGCAGATGTGTTTGTTGTTGTCGCTTATGGACAGATTTTATCGTCAAAAATCTTAAAGATGCCAAAGTTAGGCTGTATTAATGTGCATGGCTCGATTTTACCTAAATATCGGGGTGCAGCGCCGATTCAGTGGTGTTTGTATAATGGTGAGAAGGAAACGGGGATCACAACCATGTTAATGGATGTGGGGATGGATACCGGGCCAATGCTAGAAATAGCCACTACACCGATTGGATTACTGGATAATACTCAAGATTTAGCCGAAAGACTAGCTGCGATCGGTGGGGATTTGTTGGTGGAAACTCTGTTGAAGTTGGAACGCCAGGAAATTAAACCAATACCCCAAGATAATTTGTCAGCTACTTATGCACCTCTGATTCAAAAAGAAGATTATGGTTTGGATTGGTCAAAAAGCGCGATGCAATTACACAATCAAATTAGAGGCTTTTATCCTAACTGCACGGCTACCTTTCGTAACAACTTGTTGAAAATTACCGCTTCGGCTCCCCTTGGTTCTGTAGGCGATCGCATCCCACCAGAACTACAAGAATTAATTTCTAAATTGCCTGATTTGTCAAATGTATCAGACAAACCGGGAGTTGTAGTGAACATTACCAAAGGCATTGGAGCGATCGTCCAAACTGGGGAAGGTTTGTTGCTGTTGCGAGAGGTTCAGCTAGCTGGGAAACGTCCCCAGTCAGGATGGGATTTTGTTAATGGTACCCGCTTAACTGTGGGAGAAGTTTTTGGTGCGGGTAGTTGAGGGAAAATAACTCCTCCTTATACAGACGCGATTAATCGCGTCTCTCTTAGCTCTTAACTTCTAACTTTTCATAAAAGCGGCAAGATTCGCAAGGGCCCTCTGGGTTGACTGCACAGCGAATGAGTTCTGAATGAGCATTGTAAGAGCAGGTAGCATCGCCAACTACCCAGCGTCCACCTACCAAACTTTTTTCAGATGGTCGTTTAGCCGACTGCACGTAAATAGCAATATTATGTAAGCGGTAGCGCCCAGCTTTGAGTTGGTATTTATGGCGGCGTTCTAAAACCGCATAAGTTTTACCTTCAAAATCGAGATAATTTCCAGGTTGGGGTGTCCAATCAAGTTGCACTTTACCGAGTGACTCACGCGGGTGCGTCAGAATCACCTCGGTTTGTAAAGAGTCTGGCTCCATAAGCTTATGTGATTTGATTTACATTAGAAGAATGGTATAGCATAGCTTTCTTTAGCTTACCGAATTTAGATTACAATTAATGACTAACTCTTCGCGCCCCTAAAGATTACGGCAACCAAAAGTCAGGTAAGACAGATTTGCCCAAGTCACGTAGAGTTTGGTTGAGCGATCGCGCCACTTGGATATGTGCTTCATCCTCTTCTACAGCTAAAATCTCGGCTGGCTGACCTTCTCCTAAATAAGACACCACCAAATTCGCCGCCTCTAAACCAGTAACATAAGCCTTTTCTTGTGACCAGGAACCATGACGGTTCACAATCCAATCCCCACTCATAAACACATTCTCAAAACTTGTCTTCGCAGGCAACATATAACGATAGCTACCAGGTGCAAAGTGAGTCACCGCCTGAGATAGGCGAATTACACTGCTATCAACGATCTTTGCCTCCCGAAAGGCAGGTACACAAGTTGCTAAATAACCCTGAACTATTGCTAAAATCTCCTCATCACTCAAACTGAGGAACTGATTCGCATGATAAAAATCAGCTTCAATCACCGTTCCTGGCTCATCTCGATATTCATCATGTAAGGCATTCAAATCAAAAAACGTCCAACCTGTACTTGCGTCGAATCCGAAACAAGCGTTAGAAGGACGGGGAATATCAATTTTGCGGTCAAACCATAGCCGCGTTGCTAAAACATCAATCCCTCCTAAATTGCTCAAATTACGGAATTCTTCATGACTTTGTAAACTAGGGCTAGTTGAGACAATTTTCTTCATCCCCGTGATCCCAACTGCAAAAATCACGGCATCTGCTTCAATTACTTCATCACCACAAACCACACCTTTTGCGCGATGATTACTATCAACAATTAAGTCTGTAACTCGGCGCTTGGGTAGCACTCGCGCCCCAGCTTTTTCAATCTGTTCCACCCAAGGACGAAATATCTTTTCTCCAACAGTTCCCCGACACCAAACTACATCAAAATCAGGTTGATGAGCCAGAATAAAAAAGTAAAGCATTCCTAAAGTTGCTGCGGCCGAACATTGTTCACCAGGGGCAAACAAGCCGACTAATAACATTGGTTCAAAAGCCTCGCGGTAAAGTCGTGCAGAAACATTAAAGTTTTTGAACAATTCCCTAGCAGTTACAAAGTCATAGCGCCGCCAAGCATCATCAGAATTGTCAAAATCAACAACAGCATATAGTAAAGGCAGGGCGCTCAGACGGTCAATTAGTGGCAATCGTTTAAACTGAGTATATAGAAAAGTTCCTAGTGGGGATGGGAGTCGCGGTAAGTCTTGAAAAATCGGTGATTCAACTTCCAAGCCTGCTGGTGAATATTGTGAAGAACGAGTCCAAGTAGTAAAAGGATTAATTTCTAATTGATTAATTAAGGAAAAAATATTTTTGTAAGGATACCAAAAGCCATGAATGCCGGCTTCAACAGATTTTCCGGCGGCTGTTTGCCAACCTGCCACCAATCCACCTGGATAGGGGCCTGCTTCTAGAAGGGTCACATCATAGCCTTGTTTTGCCAAATGGTAGGTTGCTCCTAAACCAGCCCAACCAGCACCTACAACTACCACCCGTTTTTTTTGTGATCCTTCTACCATCCCAGCCTCCGATTGTTGCTGTCCATCAACTAATGTATACGAACTTGTGTTCTGATCGGATGACAGGTTGTTACTATAGCGGTTTTCTTTGGGATGCAGTTCAGTAAAAATGCCTTGCGGTTAATGCTGAGTTAAGAGTATAACAGAAAACAGACTTGACTATTCATGAGGAATAATCCTAATGACTCAATTAGCAAATACAAAATTCAGTTTAAATGACTTTGAATTACGAGATGGCATTTATTTTCCTAGTGACTATGAACAATTGAATAATACTCAACATAAAAAAACATGGGACGCAATTGGTAAAACATATTATGGTTCCCAAAAAATTGAAAAACTTGCAGATACGTCTCCCATCAAACAAGATTACACTTTACTAACTGGTACACCTGGAGGTACTTGGAACAAATTTCCATTGAATAAAACTGTTGGCTCTATTCTAGAGATTGGCTCTGGTTATGGCCGCGCACCTTTACATCTCTCGAAAGCGAAAAATCTAAAATGTGAAAAATATTATGGTATTGATATTTCTGAACCTTTATTGCGGCGGTTAATCAAGGTTAAACAAGAATATAATTTTTTCCCAGAAGCTGAATTTAACTTGATTTGTACTTCTGCTGAAATATTGCCTTTAGAAGATAATTCTATAGATTTGGTAATTTCTAACTGTGTCTTTATGCACATACCAGATGCACAGCTAAGAAGCTTATTAGCTGATATATCTCGTGTGCTAAAACCTGGTGGAATTTTTGTTTTTAATCATTCCTTTCACAACAAGTCTTGCCCTTCTCATATTATCCATAATTTTATCAGAAGGCTGAATCCATTTGTGAGAAATCCAGTTTATCTCAAGCAATATTCTGGTGCTGAAATAAATGAAATGTTAATGACTGCTGGCATCCAAACTAAGTGTCCAGAATACATTGTGGAACCAACGGCAGAATATGCAATTTTGCCGGAAACTATTAAGGGAATTCCAGTACCTTTTGCTAATGCTATTAACAGAAGTCTTAAACCATCAGATGCTTTAAAAGAAACTTTGGCTTATGGTTTTAGTGCCTACAGCACGAAACTGGATTAATTCAGAAACTCTTCTATTGGGTGGAAGTTTGTAGTCAGTAGCCCTAACGGAATCCTATCTGATTTCTGAAAATTAGCGATCGCTAATATCCCCGACTTATTACCAGAAGTTGGGGATCTGACTTTTCACACCATCTAGAAAGCCTCTCTTCTTGTAGTGGAGAAGCTTTGAATTTTCTCCTTTCTTTACGAGGGAAGTGCGCTAGGGGGTTAGATTTGGCGTACATGACGTGAAAAGTCAGATTCACTTAGGCAATAAAGTCTAAAGCGGTAGATACGTTTGTAGTATCTTGCACAACAGCAATTAAATCGCCATTTCTGTAGATGAGGGTATCTAAAGCTGCCGCACCGCTGAAGTTGGTTGTTGTAATACTGTAGCTATTGATACTACTACCAATCCTAATCTTGTCACCTTCCGATCGCTGGAAGTCTGTGATTAAGGCATATCCACTGCCCAAATAATCAATGTTGGTGCTAAAAGATCCATTAAAACCAAGGCTGAATGTATCCGCCCCAGTACCGCCAGTATACCTATCTATTTCGCCGCTACTACCGCCATAGCCACTGAAGAAATCATTGCCTGCACCACCAATGAGTGTGTCATTGCCACCTCCTCCGTAGAGTAGATCGTTACCATCTTCACCACTCAAGTAGTCATTACCTGCGGGAGTACCGCTACCATTGGTGATTTCGTCGCCGAAGAGTACATCACCACCTGTTCCACCATAAAGTGAGTCATTACCAGTTCCACCGATCAGGTTATCGATGCCATCACCACCGTAAATATAATCGTTCCCACCTTTACCTTGAAGGTAATCGTTTCCTCCCAAACCACTTAGTAAATTTGAGTATTCATTTCCTGTAATCTCATTATTGAGGTTGTTGCCAAAGCCATAGTAAGCAGTATTTGCATTCAACAATGTTAAATTCTCCAGGTTTGCCCCTAGAGTGTAGCTAGAATAGGATAGAACCGTATCAGTACCTTCGTTAATATATTCAGTAATCGTGTCAGCCGTATCTCCTGTTGCAGAGATGAGGTAAGTATCATTACCTGTTCCACCAATTAAAAGATCAGTGCCTGCTCCACCCCATATAAAGTCATCGCCTGCTTCACCAAAAATAACATCATTGCCGTTCTCTCCGTAAAGAGTATCTTTGCCAATACGGCCCAGAATGGTGTCGTTACCATTACCGCCAAGAACCAAGTCATCTCCCTCTCCAGCATCGATTATGTCATCTCCGCCTTTGCCATTAATCTGATCGTTGCCTCCATAGCCAAAAATCGAAATATCAGCGGATTCAGTACCGTTTAGATTGTCATTGCCAGAAGTACCGTAGATAGCCATAAAAATATCCTCTTACTATTTTTCTGAGGACTTACGCAAGTGTCATATTTGTTTTGTAAAGGTTCTCCAGAGCAGAGCCTGAGACTTCTGTTGCCTTGGGCTTTGCTCTAGGCTCTACATAACAGAAAATGTATATGCCAGTTGTATCAGTCCTAACATATTCTCCAATATGAATATTTTGTTTTTCGGAATTTTATTGAATATTTTTATGTAATTTCAGTAAGTCGGTGAGAATAACTAAACTACATTAATTAATGTAAAAAGTATTGAAATTATTTCCCAACTAGGATATGTGTAGAAAGCTCTTAAAGGGGGTACACTACGAACCTTTAATTATTTACGCTGACTTACTTACCAACTTTACCAGCATATTTCAATTCAAGTTGGTAAATTAGGGATTAGTTGAGCTAATTCTTCCCTACGCAACTATGCCATTGGATTTATCGCCTCTTTGGATATCACTCAAAACTTCATTACTTGCTACATTTATCACCTTCTTCTTGGGTATTGCTGCTGCTTACTGGATGCTGGGATATGGTGGCAAAGGTAAATCGTTGATTGAGGGTATCTTTATTGCGCCACTGATTTTACCGCCTACAGTTGTCGGTTTTTTGCTGCTGCTATTTTTTGGCAAAAATGGCCCTGTAGGGAAACTTATGGAGTCTTTTGACTTCACCATCGTTTTTACTTGGTATGGTGCTGCGATCGCAGCCACCGTAGTTTCTTTCCCTTTAATGTATAAAACTGCACTGGGAGCATTTGAACAAATAGATGGCAACTTGCTGCGAGTAGCTAGAACCCTTGGTGCAAACGAAACTACAATCTTTTGGCGTATCAGTTTACCCCTAGCACTACCCGGCATTGTCGCCGCCACAATGCTCGCTTTTGCGCGTGCTTTGGGAGAATTCGGCGCAACATTGATGTTAGCTGGTAATATTCCCGGACAAACGCAGACAATCCCAATGGCGATTTATTTTGCTGTGGAAGCGGGAGCAATGAACGAGGCGTGGTTTTGGGCGATCGCAATTATGGTGATTTCTCTATCTGGAATAATTGCAGTCAACTTCTGGCAAGAATTGAGGGAAAAGAAGAAGGCAGGGGGCGGAGGGCAGGTGGTCACTGAGCGTAGCCGAAGTGGAGCAAGGGGAGAAATTTTTTATAGCCCGCAATCTAGCTTTGAATCTGGTGGATTGTTTGTCAATATTGAAAAAATACTTCCTAGCTTTGATTTAAAAGTTGCTTTTACTACTGATGAGCAACCCTTGGGATTATTGGGAGGTTCTGGTGCAGGTAAAAGTATGATTTTGCGCTGCCTTGCGGGGATAGAAACACCCTCTAGTGGACGCATAGTTTTAAATGGCAGAGTTCTGTTCGACTCAGAACAAGGAATTAATCTACCCAGCCGCGATCGCCGCATCGGTTTTTTAGTGCAGAATTACGCGCTATTTCCGCATTTGAGTGTGGCGCAAAATATCGCTTTCGGTTTGCCCAAAAAACTATCTGCTGGAAGTATCCGGGTGCAGGTAGAGGAGCAACTAATAGCGATGCAGTTGCAGGGATTAGGCGATCGCTATCCGCACCAACTTTCTGGAGGCCAACAACAACGGGTAGCCTTGGCAAGAGCATTGGCAAGCCAACCGGAAGCATTGCTTTTAGATGAGCCATTCTCGGCACTTGACACCCATTTACGTAGTCAATTAGAGCAGCAAATGACAGAAACTCTTGCTGACTACCAAGGTGTGACTCTATTTGTCACCCATAATATGGAAGAAGCTTATCGGATTTGTCCGAATCTATTGGTATTGGAGCATGGTAGAGCCGTTCATCATGGCAGCAAATACGATATTTTCCAGCATCCTGCTACCGTTAGTGTCGCTCAACTTACCGGATGTAAAAACTTCTCCCGTGCTGTTCTCCAGTCATCACAACAGATAGAAGCAATTGATTGGGGTTGTACTCTTCAAGTTATTGAACCAGTCACGAGCGAATTATCCCATGTCGGCATTCGTGCCCATCAGTTCATTTTTACCAACGACTCATCACAGGAGAATACCTTTCCCTGCTGGATAGTACGAACAAGTGAAACGCCCCACCGAATGACATTATTTCTCAAACTACATTCTGCTGGTAAGAATTCTCAAGATTACCATCTGCAAGCTGAAGTCTTCAAAGAAAAATGGGTGACTATGAAAGATCAACCGTTTCCTTGGTATGTGCGTTTAGATCCTCTGCGCTTGATTTTGATGGAGTGAACGCAGAAATAGATGGGACATGGCAAATTATTCAAAATCATCTTAACTTCAAGCGCCCAGACCCCAAAGAGTCTGAGCGCTTGAATATTAGGTTGCAGAGAAACTTCTGCTAGTTAGGGAAATTAAGCAGGCATCATTTGCATACTTCTGCAAGAGTCTGCACACTTACGACAAGCAGCAGCACATTCCATCATTTTCATGTCATCGCTCATCATCTCACATGCCATTGCAGTGCGATCGCACATTTCAGCACAGAGCATACAAGTACGTTCCATGAACTCAGAACCACTCATCATCATATTCATGCACATCATGCACATTTCAGAGCAATCGCGCATCATGCTCATCATGCTCATCATGTCCTTGTTCATCTGCATACCACCTTTGGCCATGCAGTAAGTCATGGTTTCCATGCACATTTTATGACAGTCCATACAAACTTCCATACAAGCTTGCATTTCGGCAGTCATGGTTTCAGTCATCATCATCATCATAGGAAATACCTCTTGATTTTTTGATGCATAAAGAGTGTCCTTCTAAGGACTACTCACAACATTAATCCTATCCTTTGAAAGAGTCAATGGAAGTTTTTTGTCCAAAATTCAGAAGCCTACTATCCCGATATAATTACCGGGAATTTGGGCAAATCCTACAGAAGTTTGGTGCTGTTTTTTTGGCTATTCTTACACATTAAGGCTTAGAAACTCTCGTTGTGGAGTGGGGTTTTATGGAGCAAGTCAACTTTTCTATCAGCAAGCAAAAGTTAGAGCTATAATCTAGATTAAAGATAATGTCATGATTTCTTGACAAAGGTTTTTTAGAAACATTTATTAAATTCTATTAAGCCAGTATTTATTAGCTCTAATGAATATTTTGTGTATTCTCATCGACTTCATTTCAATCACAAAATCTTAGTATTAAGTAAGGCGGTCTAATAAAAGCAAAATGTGTGAAGAAAGGTAAAGAAAGCTAAAACTATTTTTGCCTTGCCCCTGTCTTATCCCACTGATAATTATTTACGCCGAGCTACTTATTCTTTGCGCTGTTGCTCCAACCATTGTAAAATCCGATTCCATGCCCACCAAGGATCGGAGTCTTGTACTTGACGCTGGCACTCTTTACTACTCAAATAGCCAACATGACCACCGTACTGAGTGAGCAATAAATCTATTGCGGAATTGCGATCGCAAGCTTCTTGTAATTCCGGTATGATGGCTGGGTCAAAAAGTGGGTCATCAGCAGCATATAAAATCAAAGTCGGTTTTGAGATTTGCGGCAATATTTGTAAAGCACTACTAGCTTGGTAATATGCTTCCACAGAAGAAAAACCTAATCGGTTAATTACCAGTTCGTTATCAAAACCCCAAATACTATTCGCCCGTTCAATCGCTGCTGGGTCAATGCTTCCAGGATGAGCATCATGAATTCGCCATGCTAGTTTTTTTAAATTCTGGGCAATCCCCGCTTCCAAATATCTACCAAAGGGTTTTGTAACTAGATAAGATAGCGATCGCTCCGAATCCAAACTCGGACAAATCACCATACCACCGCCAATATCGCTGTCTTCTAGTCCTAAATCTTCATATTCCCTAATCACCTCACCAGCCACCTTCACTGCCCATAGTGCCAATTGACCTCCTAAAGAAAACCCTGTAAACCAAAATTTCCCAGGACATCCCATTGCCTTAGCTGCGGCGGCGATGCGAACAAAATCTTCCCCTTCATACAAACCATCAGAAGTCAGAGTTGGCGACAATTCGGCAGTTTTCCCGTGGGCCCGCCAATCAAACAACACTACAGCGTATCCTTGAGCGTAGGCTTTACGCCCTAGCACCCTCAAAAACCATTCTGTTTTTAACTCTCCAGTAATGCCGTAAGTGCCGATAATCGTGCTATGGGCATTTTCCGGGATGGCAACCAAGCCAAAAATTGGCACACCTTGGCCACCAACAAAGATTTTCTCGTGATAAGAAGGTTCTGGGTCTTTAGTAGTACTTTGCCAGTGACGTTTTCCCCACAAAGCAGTGTATACAGTCATCATCACACCGTTTTGTAAAAACCAAGACGGATTGTAGGGGGGAGTATAACACATCATAGACTATAAGATTTCATGTAGTTGAGTCTTGATTTCATAGTCATTTAATCTTAATATTTATGTAAGATTTAAAAACTTTTTTAGAATCGTTTCAAAAATCTTTGTATCTATCAAAGGTTGTTAATTATCCTTAATAAGTAGTAATAATTTTTAAGAATGCCGAGGATTCTTGTCATAGACGATGACCCAGCGATTTCAGAACTAGTTGCCGTCAACTTGGAAATGGCTGGCTACGATGTTAGTCAAGCTGAAGACGGCATCAAAGGTCAAGCGCTGGCTCTCCAGCTTCAACCAGACTTGATCATGCTCGATTTAATGTTGCCCAGAGTAGATGGGTTTACAGTTTGCCAACGCCTGCGCCGAGACGATCGCACCTCTGAGATTCCCGTGTTAATGTTGACGGCTTTGAGCCAAACTCAGGACAAGGTGGAAGGCTTTAATGCTGGCGCAGATGACTACCTCACCAAGCCTTTCGAAGTTGAAGAACTGTTGGCACGGGTGCGGGCACTTTTGCGACGTACTGACCGCATTCCCCAAGCCGCAAAGCATAGTGAGATTCTGAACTATGGATCATTGACCCTTGTTCCCGAAAGATTTGAGGCAATATGGTTCAATGACACGGTGAAATTGACTCATTTGGAATTTGAGCTACTTCACTGCTTATTGCAACGCCACGGTCAAACAGTTTCTCCTAGCGAAATCCTCAGAGAAGTTTGGGGCTACGATCCCGATGACGATATTGAAACGATTCGAGTCCATATTCGCCACTTGAGAACCAAGCTAGAACCCGATCCTCGCCATCCCCGCTATATCAAAACAGTGTATGGTGCTGGATACTGTCTTGAGTTACCCGGTATACCTCCATCAAATGAAGGGGCTTCAGTAACAGTCGTTGAATGAAATCGCTAAATTGCCTTAACTAAGCCATCACTTAGGCAAGAACTTTCAGAAACACTTATTCCTTACCGTTTAGTTAAGGTTATTGGTGAGGTTTTCCGGTGTGTAGAGACGTTGCAATGCAACGTCTCTACAAGCGTTACCGACAGGGAAATTATTTTATCCCAAGGGTATTAGTCTAAAATCATCTCAAGAGTATTGCTGTAGGATACTGAACAAAAGCACTGATACGAATGGCACTAAGAAAAGATACAGCCCTTGTTCTGACTGGTTCCCAGCCTAGAGACTGGAAATCCGTTCTGGAAGGGCTGCCGCCTCCGGTAGCTTGAATTGAGGCAGAGCCTCTTTTAAATACATTCCCAGTCTGGAGGCTGGGAACGAAACGACACAAGCTTTTGGGCTTTTCTTAGCGCCATTCAGCACTTAGGGGCTTGCAAGAAAATAAAATACCAGTCATTCTAGAAGAATAGGAGGCGCGGATCTGCCCGCGTTTGCTCTGAATTTCTAGAATTGGAATCACAGGGTTCATGCTTACCGACACCATAAAATCTACCTTCAAAGATGCAGCCAAGAAACTAACTGGCAGCTGTAAAAGAGACTTCATGGCAAAAGTTACTGAAGATTACTTCGATAGTTCAGCACGCATTGCAGAAACAGTTTTAGGATGGAATCGCTCCTGTGTACAACTTGGCTTGCATGAACGGCGGACAGGGATAGTCTGTGTGGATAACTATCATGCAAGGGGACGACATAATAGTGTTGAGATTCTGCCCAATTTAGAAGCAGATATTTGTTCTTTGGTAGATGCTCAAGCCCAAGCTCCAAAATTTCAATCGACCTTTCTATATGCTCGTATCAGTGCCAGAGCGGTACGAGAAGCATTAATCAGTGAAATAGGTTATGACCACAGTCAATTGCCGTCTCGTCAAACTCTGGGGAAGATTCTTAATAGCTTGGGGTATCGCCTAAAAAAACACAAAAAACAAAGCCCTTGAAAAAAGATTCCGCAAACAGATGCCATTTTCGACAATGTGTTTCAGGAAAATCAGGCATCGGATGAGAATCCCAAATCGTTGCGAGTCTCTATCGATACTAAAGCCAAGGTGAAGATTGGCAATCTTTCCAGAGGTGGTAAAGCTCGGACACTGGAAGCAAAAGCTGCGGATGACCACGATACACAGTGGGAGGCAGTCTTAGTTCCTTTTGGCATTCTCAACACACACAGTGAAAAGCTTACGATTTACTTAGGTCAGTCGGCTGAAACCAGTGATTTTATTGTCGATTGTTTAACTGCTTGGTGGTATGAGAATCAACACGATTACCAAGATTATGATGAATGGGTAATTGACCTTGATGGTGGTGCAGCAACTCGCAGTAACCGCACACAGTTTATCAAACGTATGGTTGAACTGTCTCAAGCAATTAATTTAAGAATCCGACTGATTTACTATCCTCCGTACCATAGCAAGTACAATCCCATAGAGAGGTGTTGGGCAGCCCTAGAGAACTATTGGAATGGCGCAATTCTGGATTCGATTGAAGTTGCCATCAAGTGGGCTTCCAATATGACTTGGAAAGGGATTGCACCCATTGTTCACCGTGTTGAAGCAACCTATGAAAAAGGAATCAAGGTTCTCTCACAAGAGTTAGAACACTACCAAACCTTCTGGCAACCTTCCGAAACTCTACCTAAATGGGATATCACAATTTTCCCCGTTTAATTGGTATCTTATTTTCTTGCAAATCCCTTATACTGTTTACACTGCTAGTTTAAGTAGGCTGTAGGGTACTGACTAATTTTAGTTGGCGGCCGTTTAATTTTTCCCTCGCAGTAACCCAGGTCGTACATACTAGCAGCTTGAGAATCTTCTTCTGGTGCCAATTTAGCTTTTCCAGCCCAAGCATCAGATTTTCCTAAGTTAAACCAATCTTCATTAGTCATCCCTAAACCAAATGTGTTCTCGGTTGTTTTTGTCATTTAAGTACCTCTACCGTACTGATAAGTGACTGGCTTTGAATACCTTGCGATACACTACGACTGGGCGTGCCAATCTTGGGCTTGTTGGCGGATAGACTGTAATTCTTCAGAAGACATTTTATCTAAATTCTTTAAAATAAAACTCATCCTTCCTTGAGACTGTAGTTGTTGGCGGTGTCGGTTAAAAAAATCCCAATAAAAGAAGTTGAACGGACAAGCATTTTTACCGACACGTTCCTTATGGTTATAAACACAACTTTTGCAATAGTCACTCATTTTATTTATATAGTTAGCAGAAGCAGCATAAGGTTTTGATGCCAACACACCTCCATCAGCAAATAAACCCATACCAATGACATTTGTCTGCATTACCCAGTCATAAGCATCAATAAACACTGCATGGAACCAGTTTTCTACAGATTGTGGTGAAAGTCCGGAAATCAAAGCAAAATTACTCAACACCATTAGCCGTTGAATATGATGAGCATAGCCAGTGCGTTCCACTTGCGTAAGAATCTGGTGTAGACAATTCATTTCGGTTCTGCTTGTCCAGAAAAAATCAGGTAGCAGTTGTGTGTGGCTAAACCAATTTTTATCTGAGTAATCTGCATCTACATAGTGATAGATGCCGTGCATATATTCTCGCCAACCCAACACCTGACGAATGAAACCTTCTACACTATTTAAAGGCAATTGCTGTTGGAAGTATGCTTGTTGTACGGCTTGAATTACCTCCATTGGTTGGAGTAAACCGATATTCAAATAAGGAGAAAGTAGCGCGTGCCACATTGTTTCTTCCCCTGTTACCATTGCATCTTGGTAGGGGCCAAAATGCGGTAGACGATTTTGAATAAACCAATCTAATACTTGAAGTGCCTGTTGGCGATTTATTCCCCAGCGAAAAGGTTTTATTTCCCCATAAGTTGGGCAAGTGAGAGAATTAACTTGAGCAATGACATCGAGAGTAATTTCGTCTGGTTCAAACCATTGTGCAGGTGGTGTATTTAATTTACCTTTGGGTGGTTGACGATTTTCTTTATCTAAATTCCACTGTCCACCAACTGGTTTATCTTTCTCCATTAAAATTTGGAAACGTCGCCTTCCTTCCCGATAAAAGTCTTCCATTAACAGGCGCTTACGATCTGATGCCCAATGATTGAATTCTTCTGTACTCCACAAAAAATGATTGTTAGGAATCAAAGTGATTGTACAGAAAAGTTCTAAACTTTGAATCATTTGGGTGAATGGTAGATCATTCGGTGTCATCACCCGCAATTGAGTAATTTGATTTTCCCTAATCCATTCTTGGAGTGGTGCTTCAAAATCTTCAGCTATTTTGTATGTTACTGAATATTTTAGTTGTCGCAACTCTTGGGCAAAATGCCTCATTGCCGACCAAAGTAAGACTAACTTTTGCCGATGGTAAGGTCTTACTTGAACATGACGCAGTGACTCAATCAAAATTACAGGCACGTTCTCCTGATGAAAACAACTTTCTAAAGCTGCTTGTTTTACCCAAAGTTGATCGCCTAATACCCAAACCCCAATTGTCACGTCGTTTCACTCCGAATTCAAAATTCAAAATTCAAAATTAATAATCGCCATCAATAAATTTAGTTGCTCTGTATCCTTTTCTGTTTTAGTTATTGTTAGTACCACTAATGCCCATACCTACAGATAAACATAGATAGTGCTTATCTGTAGGGCGTGGGGAATGGATTTGATTTAGGAGTTTATGAGTTTTCCTCTAGAATTTTTGGGTGCGATCGCTTTGGAATAACTGATGCAATGCATAAACACAAGGTAACTACCCGATTTCACACAATTCGAGTTACTTGCTGATTCACACGGGGACGGCCAAAGCGCTCCCAAGCACTCCCTCCTCGCAAAAATAGCTCTAAAAAGCGCAATGGTTCTCCTGAATCGCCTCTTGACCAACCGGAACTACCTGGAGCAAAGGCTAAAGTTCCTTCAGATACCTTGAAGCTGCCATCAGAATATACTGCATCACTAACCACATCTCCAATTCGAATCACAATCTTGCTTTGAGGCTCCAAGTTTAGTGTATGCGCCCCAATAGTTGTTTTGATGTTGCCGTAGCCATCAACCCAGGCAATTCGATCTGGTGGAACATCTGGGATTTGCTCGTTCTTAAGGCTATCTCCTAGAAGGCTAAAATCTTCATTCATAATGGCAGCCGCAGCCGGAGGAAACACATCCCGTGAGCGAAACTGCGATCCACCACGAGAAACGTTCACTACTCGCAACTCCTTTGTATAGTCTTTGATAAAGGAGAGAGTGTAGCCCGCATTTACACCTACTACTTTTACACCATTAGATAAAAGGGCATAAGTTAGTCCTTCACCTTCATTATCGCGACGGGCTTCAGGATCATCCTGACGAGGGGCACAGTTGTGATAAATTAAGCGATCGCTAGGGCCAGGGTTGAGTCCTAGTTGGGCAATCCAGAATCCCGTTGCTAAGGTACTGAATGCTGGAACCGAAAGCAAATGAATTTGGGCATGGGGAAAAGCCATCAGCAGACGTTGTGTGACTTCTGTAAATGCCGGATCTCCTGTACCGTAGTCTGCAATGACACAAATAAACATTCTGCTCCTCCTTCCTTAGCAAGTAATTTGCAATCAATGGTTAGGCAATAGGTGGTTTTAAACGCCCCACTGGCCCTGCCTCATCAGTAGTTTAGGTGCGATCTCAACTATATACAAGATTTCTACATAACATTGAGCGTAATTTTCCACTAACAAAATGCTGGAATCACCAACCTAGATTAATTACATCAGTCATCATGTGATTACAGGTTGAAATAAGCAGTTGTCTATTTATTTCACTCCTATTAATAACGTTAAAGTCTTAGTCAACGCAATGAAAACAATCACCTCACTTTTTAGCGAAGAACGCAACCAACTCCAGACAGATATTGATAACACAACCAACATCGATGAGATAGTTAAGTTGGTTCACAATCGACTTGATAATCTCGAAAGAGTTTACATTGAAAAGCTTAATTTAGCTCAAGTTCGTCTCGCTTCCTTTTTCCTAGATACCTTGCGGCAGTCCATCGCCACTCTCGCTGCGGCTAACTATTCTCAAATTGCTCCAACAGAGCGAAAGCAATTTACTAACTCAGGTACAAAGTTTTTTTCCAGCAGATTAATTCTAAAACTGCTAAAGGGACTAATTTATATAGGCATCTTAGGTTCGTTATTCTCTTTAACTAAAATTACCCCAGGTGCATGGATGGCTATCTTACTAACCTCTGTACTTCTAGGGGTAGAAATTGTACTTCAACTCGACTTAAAGAATCAGCAAAATTCTATATCTTCAGAGCTATTGGAATTACCCAAACCTCTGCTCCGGGTTGATAGCAAAGTATTTTTAGATCATCTTGGTGATGCCCTCAACACTATCGACCTAGCAGTAGCTAGAGTAGAAGATGGGAATAAACATGAAGGCGATTTAGCAATAGAAGAACTACCAGAGCTATTGAATTTTCTGCAAAGGCTAATGGGCGCATCAAAACTTGATAAACCCCAAATGGCTTATGAACTTGCAAAACTTCTGCCACAGATTTTAATGTCTCAGGGAATTAACACTCAAATTTATCGACCAAATGACCCTCACAGCGATCGCAATTATTTTGACTTTGAGCCAAGTATCGACCCCGATACTAAAGAACACGTGACTCTAACTCCCGCTTTGTTAAAAGGCGATCGCTTAATTAGGCGCGGTCGAGTAATTGAGCCAGCATATTCCGCTTCTAGAGAATAATAGACAATAAGGGTATGGAAATTTTAGAAACAATCGGTTTTGATTTGGGACACGGTGAAACGGCTGTAGCTAAAGCGATAGTGGAAAGCATCGACCCTCCCCAGATGCTGGAGATTAATAACAAGAAGAACCAAATTACAGCCCTGGGTTGGCATCCTAAACTCGGTTATCTTGTCGGCGAACAAGCATTAATTCAAGCTGGCGTTACCCAACTGACAATTTCTTTTAAGCAAAAACCCAATAACGATCCCAAATATCGGGAAACAATTAGCACTTTTGTGGCAACATACTACCGCCTTTTGAAAGAAAGCAAACAACTTGAAGGTGGGAAAGGTAGCTATTTTTACATAGGTTGCCCTTCAGGATGGTCAGTTAGCGATCGCACCGAATACCAAAAGCTACTTCAAGAAGCTGGTATTCCCCAAATAAATGTTGTACCCGAATCGCGGGCTGCTTTCATGCAAGCCAAGGAAGCCGGGAAGTTGGAGTATGACAAACTTGTTGCATCGGTGTTAATTGTCGATATTGGTTCTTCAACCACAGATTTTACTTTGGTTAAAAGCTTAGAAGAAATCCCGATAGATTTCGGGAGTAATACTTTAGGTGCATCTCTAATTGACAAAGCTATTTTTGCTCGGACTCTCGCCAACCACGAGCAAAAAGCATTACTCGAAAAAGTATTTAAGGAATATCCCCATCACCAAGCTCGTTGTGAACTTGCTTGTCGCAAAGCTAAAGAAGATTACTTTTCTAATGAACAGCTATATAGCGATCCTGAATCCTTTGCGCGTGGCTTCGAGTCGATCAACGAACAGATTTATTTTATTCCCCAAGTAAATAAATTGATGATGGAGGAAATTTTAAACCAGCCCTTACCTGAATTAGAGCATCATAGTTGGGTGCGATCGTTTAGCGACTCTTTAACTGAGGCGAAAGAAAAGCTGGAAAAACTTGGAATCGTGCCGAAACTTTTGCTGATGACTGGTGGTGCATCTCGCATGAAGTTTACGCACTTGCTTTGTCAGGAAATGTTTCCCGAACCAGAAACGCTACTTCGCCCCGATCCAGAACCGGAACGGTGTATTGCACTGGGTTTAGCACGAGTAGGACGATGGGATCTGCGTGCTGCTGCTTTTAAAGAAGAAGTCAACAAACTATTTACCTCGAACAAACTTAAAGGTTTGATTGAGAGGCATATCCCGGAGTTAATCGAATCATTAACTAAGCCTTTGACAGACGGCTTGCTCGTGAATGCAGTTAAACCAGCTTTAAAAGATTGGCAAAAAAACAAAATACGGACTTTAGCCGATTTGGAAACATCTTTAATCAGTCGGGCAGAACAGTGGCTCAAAAGCGATCTAGCTGTGCAGATAATTAATCATCAATGCGCTTATTGGTTTAGCAATAAAATCCAACCAGATTTAGCCGCACAAACCGATCCAATATGTCGAAAGTTTCAGATACCTAGAAGCAGCTTAAGGTTCCAGGATAGTATTGACCCAAATTTTGTTAACCCAGAGTTACGAATTGGAGATGCTATTTTGGCTGAGACAGTGGGCTTTATTGTCAATGTAGTAATTGGTGGAGGCACTGTAGCTAGCATCATCACTCTCATCCTAACTGGACACTTAACCTGGCCTATTGCATTAGTATATGGGGCTTCGGTTATGGCAGCAGGAATGGAGCTAAATCGTAAGAGTGTTCAAGAAGTAATCAAGACAAATGTAGACGTACCTAGTTGGGTTCGTTCTAGTTTTTTGAGTGACAAAAAAATCGATGATATGTGTGAGCAAATAAAGCCTGAGTTAGAGAAAGTTCTTCAAGAACAATTGACAGCAGATCGAGAGGCTTTTGATAAACTGATTAGCAAAGTTGAGCAAGGGCTTCAAAAAACCCTTTCTACCAAGGTTCAATCTTGCATAATTCTGATTCAATAGCAGTAAATATAGTTTTTATAATCTCAGCGTTCTCTGTGCCTCTTCGGTTTAAAAGGAATTTATTTAACCGCAGAGGCACAGAGAACACAGAGAGAAGAGGTTAAAGAATAATTTATAGACTAAAATTTTCACCCACCTTGAAATGGCTAGTTTTATAACAGTAAAAAAAGAGGTGAGCTTAGAGACAAAAGTCAGTTAATTAAATATATAAATCACTAAAAATTCAATGATTCAAACAATAGTTATTTTTCTCATCATTGGACTAATTATAGCTGGCATTTTAGCCAATCCCATCCTAATCAAAAGGCGAAGAAACCGTCTTAAATACCGTCCTTTTCCTCCACTGTGGAATGCAATTATTGAGAATAATCTTCCTATTTATCTGCGTCTCTCTCCCGATGAAATCAGACGACTTCAGGGACATATTCAAGTATTTTTAGCAGAAAAGCAATTTATTGGCTGTAGAGGATTACAGGTGACGGAGGAAATGAAAGTTACTCTTGCTGCGATCGCCTGTTTACTTTTATTAAATGAACGTGGGCAATACTTCCCTAGACTTCGTTCAATTCTGGTGTATCCCAATGCCTATTTTGTTCAAGAAACAACTTCCATCGGAAAATATGTTGTTGAAGAAAGGCGTGTGGCAAGACTAGGAGAATCGTGGACAAATGACCAATTAGTACTGTCTTGGGAACAGGTAAAACAAGATATTAATAACTGGAGAGATGGACGTAACGTTGTGCTTCATGAATTCGCCCATCAGTTAGATCAAGAAGATGGTAAAGCTGAAGGAGTTCCGATACTGCAAAGCAACTCAGACTATGCTATTTGGGCGAAGGTGATGACAGAAGCATATCAGCAACTTTGTAATGATGTTCTACAAGGCGCAAAGACGGTAATGGATAGCTATGGGGCAACGAATCCCGCAGAATTTTTTGCCGTAGCGACTGAGACATTCTTTGAGAAACCACACCAATTGCTGTCTAAGCATCCGGCACTTTATGAGCAATTGCAACGTTACTATCAATTAGATCCTTTGCAATGGGTATAAACTAAATAAATAGGCAAGAATCACATTATGTCCCAATACGTTTGGGTTAAACGCTACTTGTACAAAATTGTGGGTTTTGAGACGTGATAAATTGCCGTCTCTACAAGTGTTTTGGTTTTATCTGAACTGTATTGTATTATGTCCAGCTAATCAATCTTCCTTTCAAAATATTTAACGAATTACAAATTACGTTAGCGTTCGCGTAGCGTCTCGTAGAGAAGCGGGGCGTAGCCCATTACGAATTATTTCAACTAGGAGCCTTTCATTGCTAGAATTTTTAAAGCTACTGCTTCAGGGACGGGCATAACTGATAATCGATTTCCTTGTCTCACCAACATTAAGTCTTCGGCGCTAAACTTTTCTTTGAGTATTGATAGCAAGATAGGGTTAGAAAAAGTCTCAACGAATTCTACTACAACTGTTTGCCACCGAGGTGATTCAGAAGTTGATTTCGGATCGTAATATTTACTTTCTGGCTCAAACTGGGTCGGGTCAGCAATATCTTTTTTCACTACACGCATTAACCCAGCAATATTAGGAGGATTAGCATTCGAGTGATAGAAAAAAGCTAAGTCCCCTTCCTCCATTTGGCGCAAAAAGTTGCGAGCTTGATAATTGCGAACACCGTCCCAGATAGTCTGGCTTTGTTGTTGAAGGTCAGCAATGCTATAGGCTTCTGGTTCTGATTTCATTAGCCAATAATTCATCTACAAAAATTATCTATGTACAAAAGCATTTTAATTTTGAGCAGGTAACTAAGTTCGTAGTAAGGACTTTAGTCCTTATTTTTTAAGCACTAAAGTGCTTACTACAAGCCTTCTTGCACTAGTGAATATTTGGCTTAACTACGATAAGCTATAACGGCATAAAATGGATCTCCTCCAGCTGCACCCAACCACTGAAATAAATTCGGTAATGTTGATTTATGAGCTATAACTTCTGCGGTTGTAAATCCTGGGACTGAGGCGAAGTAAGCTTTGACTAATTCCACTCGCTGTGATTCTGAAGCCTCCCGCCAAGCTTGAATCGCCTTTTCAAAAAACATTCGGTTAGAAAAGCTGATAATTGCAACACCACCAGGTTTCAGGATGCGGTAAATTTCAGAAAATATTGCTTCTGGATATTGCATATATTGCACAGATACGCAATTGAGAACAGCATCAAAATCTCCATCTGCTAAAGGCAGCTGGGGATTTTCGTTAAGATTTTGCACAAAGTAATGATTTAAGCGGGGATTTCGTGCTAATTCCTCAGCGTTGAGTCCGTGTCCTTCCACATGGTCAAACTGCATCTCTTCTGGCAGATGAGACACCCAGCTGCTCATCATATCAAGAATGCGGGTGTTCGGTTTGAGGCGATCGCGGTATAAATCCGTTAGCTGTTGAATAAATCCTTCATCGACATGGGTTACAAAGCGGGGATAGGCATAGAACAGCTTATCGTCTTTGTCGTCTAATTTCTGGCGTTGATTCGGTCTTAATTGCATAAATCTCTGTTTTGGAGTACTTTTTTCAAAAAATGCGGCAATTTCAGGTATTGTTCAAAAAACAGTATGTAACATATTTTAATAACAGCAAGACACATAGACGAGTCTAAATAGCAGCATTCAATTTTATCAATTCAATGTTTTATAAATTACATATATTGCGGCATATTTGGCGACAAACGCGCCTAGTGGGATTATTACCATATTTGAGCTTGTTACTTTGGATACTTCCCTTATTATTATTTACTTCTGGGCACAATAGCCTGATGGCACATGATGAAGCGCTTTACGCTTCGCGTGCGCGTCTGATGTTTGATTCTGGTAATTGGATAACTCCTTGGACAACGGCACATCATAAAACCCCTGGCCCTTATTGGTTAATTGCCAGTTTCTACAAGCTGTTTGGGATGAGTGATACTAGTGCGCGTCTTCCTAGTATGATTGCTAGTATTTTTAGCTTATGGCTTGTGTATGAAATCGGCAAAATTATGCTGGGCAAAAAATTAGCTTGGCTTGCTGCTGCTATTTTAAGTGTGGAATTTCTCTGGCTGCAATACTCTCGCTTAAGTACACCTGATATACCGATGGTTCTATTGGTACTTTTAGCTATTTTGTCTTTAATAAAAACAGAATCATATCCTAAATATCGCTATTTTTGGAGTTTTATAGCTGGTTTAAGTTTAGGTTTAGGCTTCTTAGTCAGAAGCTTTATGATTTTTTTGCCAATCATCGCTTTATTCCCTTATTTAATTTGGGAACATCGCCGTCATCATCATCTTACTAACCCATTTTTGTATTTAGGCTTTTTCGTCGGTTTAATACCTACTGGTGTTTGGCTGTGTTTAAGCTGGCTGCACTACGGAAATCAGAGTTTTGAAGAGTTGCTCAAGTTTGTTATGCAGCTAGGTTCTGAAAATAATTATAGAAATGATCGGCTGTTTTATTTATGGAATATTCTTTTAAAAGCATTTCCTTGGGCTTTTTTCGGACTTTTAGGTTTATTTTTAACTGTACGTCGTCCTATTCCTCGTTATCAGTTAATATTAGTTGGCTTTCCACTTATCCTATTTTGTGAGCTTAGTCTTTTTAGCACTCGTCTCCCTCATTATAGTCTTTGCCTTTATCCGTTTATAGCTTTGTTTGCATCTGTGGGTTTAAACTGGTTAGGTAGTATTTACCAGACAGGAATTACCCCCCCATTACCTCTTGAAAAAGATAAAATAAATGTATTAAGCCTTTTTGCCAAAAAAAATCTTCCTCGAAATCTCAGTTATGGCTTTGGTGGGTTCGGTGTTTTACTTGTTATAGCGAGTATTGGCATTTTTAGTTGGGGTAGTTTTGATTTTCGCAAGTATGCAACTATTGGCTTGGCTATGGGCTTGGGTTGGTTAATTTTACCTGTAGTGTGGATTAGTCGTTACCACTTTGGCAAGAAGTTTCTCACAGTGCGTTATTGGATTGCAGGTTGGTTAATTCCCTGTTGGCTAGCTTTGGCGACGATTGGTAGCATAGGTCTGTTAAGTGACTATAACCATGTTTTGAAAACTTTTTTACAACAAACTGCGATCGCCTCAACTCTCCAATCTCATCCTACCTACTATGTGGAAATAGACCAAAAAACCGAAGTATTATTTGAGTTCTATCTTCCTATCCATGCCCAGCAAGTAGCCTCTATTTCGCAAATACCAGCTTTGAGCTATGCTTGGATCTATACTGACCAATCCCTTAAATTATCTAGACCTCACCGTATTCTCGGCACTGTCAAAGAGTACCAGTTGATCCAATTTCTTCCCTAAGATAGATGCAAAGTACCTGTTGCTAAAAAATGTTGATTTATATATAATAGTACGTACACTAAGTATTTTGCTAAATGGTTTCTACATCTAATCATTCCCCAGCTTTAGAGTCGTGGCAGCAAAATCTGGCACCATACAATTTGGGCTACAGAATCAAATTAGTTTCACAATTGCTCAGTCGCAAGTTTACAGATAAGCTAGAACCCTTTGGACTTACACCATTTCACTGGTTGGTGTTGTGCTGTTTGTGGCAAGAAGATGGTTTACCTACTTCTAGTATTGGAGACAAACTCAAACAAGTGGGAGGGACTTTAACAGGCGTACTAGATCGGATGGAAGAACGCGGTTTGGTGCGTCGAGAACGCGACACTCACGATCGCCGCATCTGGCGGATCTGGCTAACGGATGCAGGTAAAGAACTAGAAAGTATTTTACCCCCAATCGCCGCCGCAGTGCGGGATGAAGCAATGGACGGTATTTCTTTTGCTGACCGAGAACTGTTTTCCCAAATCTTAAATCGGGCGATCGCTAACCTCTCCTAAAGATAATCTCACAATCACCCGACTGGGGGAGGTACTGTGAAGATTTGTTTTGAGATAATATTACGCATACTAAGGAAATAAGATTTTTTTCAGTAAATACTACGCATTCTAAATAAAAGACTATCAATCAAATCATCGAACAAGTGAGTTAAGAATCATGAAAACCAATACATTTAACGGACGCAACCAAAACAAAACCATAGTTATCGAAAAAGAATTGATTCCTAATTCCGAGACTTTAGAAGCTGTAACCGCCGAAGCGCCTGTTGTAACTCCTGAGATCGAGAAAGAAGTTCCACCGAAGCGGAAAAAACCAACTGGTTTGATTTTGGCAGGATTAGGTGTGGGTGCGATCGTCGCAGGTACTTTTGGTTATAACTATTGGCAATACGCCTCCACCCATCAGGAAACAGACAACGCCACTGTTGCGGGAAATATTCACCAAGTTAGTAGCCGCATTCCCGGAACTGTAAGTCAAGTGCTTGTGAATGATAACCAACTGGTGCAACCGGGACAATTGTTAGTGAAGTTAGATCCACGAGACTATGAAAGTAAGGTGCAACAGGCACAAGCAGCCTTAGAAAATGCACGTGGACAGGCCCAAGCTGCCCAAGCAAATATTGCTTTAACTTCACAAACCACCACTGGTAAGACAACTCAAGCGCAGGGAGATGTTAGTGGTGCGGTAGCAGCAATTTCCACAGCCCAAGCAGCAGTACAAGAAGCGCAAGCTGGGATACCAGCCGCGCAAGCTGAAGTCAGATTAGCCGAAGCAGGGATTCCCGCCGCCCAAGCGCAGGTAGCGCAAGCAAATGCGAATTTGGAAAATGCCCAAGCAGATTACAATCGCTACAAGGAATTGTATCAATCAGGTGCGATCGCTCGTCAGCAGCTAGACGCAGCCAAGGCCGCTTTTAATGTAGCGACGGCACAAAGAAACGCTGCTGTTCAGGGAGTAGAACAAGCTCAAGCGAAGTTAGCCTCTGCGAGAGTTGGTGTTGCGAAAGCCCAGTCTCAACTAGCACAGGCACAAGAAAATGTCACCAACGCCCAAGCGAAATTGGCAGCATCCAAGGGCGGATTGCAACAAGCTACCGCAGGCGGACAAGATACAACAGTAAAACGTAGTCAATACGAAGCGGCAAAAGCTGCGATCGCGCAATCAGAAGCATCGCTCAAAGACGCGCAATTGCAACTATCCTACGCCAATGTTACCGCCCCCAGTGCCGGACGAGTCGGTAGAAAAAACGTCGAAGTTGGCAACCGAGTTGCAGTAGGAACACCATTAATGGCGATCGTGGATAACGAGTATTGGGTAATTGCGAACTTCAAAGAAACCCAATTAGAAAAGATGCGCCCAGGCGAGACAGCAGAAATCAAGCTCGATGCTTTCCCTCATCATACCTTTGTCGGTCGTGTTGAAAGTCTTTCGCCAGCTTCCGGCGCTCAGTTTGCCTTATTGCCACCGGATAACGCTACAGGTAACTTTACCAAAGTTGTCCAACGCATCCCAGTTAAAGTAGTTTTTGACCAAAAGAGCATTCAAGGGTACGAATCGCGGATTACTCCGGGGATGTCTGCGGAAGTAGCTGTGGAAGTCAAGTAATACCAAGTTGTCTGCAAACCTCTTTCTTGTTATGACATTCTCATACATCTATAGAGAGGCGTACAAAGATGAGGTGAAATGATATTTGTGAGAGCAGATTGGTATAAAACAAACCTGACATGAAAAAACCATTACTACCTGCTTTAAGGTCAAAAAACTACCAGTTGTTTTTTGCCGGACAAGGTATTTCCCTAATTGGGACATGGATGACGCAACTTGCGACGATTTGGCTAGTTTATAACTTGACAAACTCCGCATTAATGTTAGGAGTTGTGGGATTTTCGAGTCAAATTCCGAGCTTTTTTCTAGCTCCCTTTGGTGGAGTATTTGTAGATCGATTTTCTCGATATCGTACCTTAATTGGTACACAAGTCTTGGCGATGATTCAATCATTAACATTAGCAGTACTGGCACTGACTGGTGTGATTGAGGTATGGCACATCATCGCCTTGAGCTTACTCCAAGGATTTATTAACGCCTTAGATGCGCCAGCCCGCCAAGCATTTGTCCCAGAACTGGTTGAACGCAGAGAAGATTTAGCCAATGCGATCGCCATCAACTCTACCATGATCAACGGTGCTAGATTGATTGGCCCTGCGATCGGAGGTTTACTAATTGCTAGAGTTGGAACTGGTTATTGTTTTTTAATAGACGGTTTAAGCTACATTGCTGTACTCGCTGCTTTATTGGCAATGAAAGTTAAGCCTTGGAAAAATGTGGTGACAGACGGTAATCCCTTACAAAAAGTCAAAGAGGGATTTGTATATGCCTTTAGTTTTCCACCCATTCGCTCGATTTTATTGCTATCAACTTTAGTCAGTCTCATGGGGCTGCAAAACACTATTCTCGTACCAGTTATTGCAGAACAAGTACTCAAAGGTGGTGCAGAGAGTTTGGGTTTTTTGATGGCTGCATCTGGGGTTGGAGCTTTAACTGGTGGAATTTATCTCGCTACGCGCCAAACAATCTTAGGAATTGGTAAATTGATTGCTTTAGCTCCAGCAATTTTAGGAGTTGGTCTAATTGCCTTTTCTTTATCTCGATATTTACCACTTTCTTTATTTACAATGTTATTTGTTGGCTTAGGTACAATTCTCCAGATTGCTGCTAGCAACACATTTTTACAAACAATTGTTGATGATGACAAACGTGGGCGATTGATGAGCTTATACACAATGTCATTTTTGGGGATGATTCCCGTGGGCAACTTGTTAGGAGGTGTATTAGCAAGTCGTATTGGCGCACCCAACACTTTAATTATTGATGGTATAGCTTGTATTTTAGGTTCTATAATTTTTAGCAGACAGTTGCCTACTTTAAGGCAGATAATGCGTCCAATTTATGAGCAAAAGGGCATTGTAATAAGTAATAAAGCTTAGGATAAAAAGACGCAAAGAGATGGTATAAATTGGAGAATAATTCCTAACACAGAAAGACGTTCGCGATTCGCTATCAGAACCAAGACGCTGTTTGTTTATTTGCCAGTTGCACAAAATTAATTCTGTAGCTTGCTTCCCTGAAAGGGATTCTGGCTCCAAAGTCCTGAATTCTGTTTGATAATAATTTTGTTACTTAACCTTGAAACTGGAACAACACTATGGCTAATACAGGTGTAATTCATCAGCAAGCACCACCAGAACGCGTACCGTTAAGAACTTGGATTGGTGTATTAGCCAGTATGCTTGGTGCATTTATGGCGGTATTAGATATTCAAATAACTAATGCTTCACTGCAAGACATTCAAGCAAGTTTAGGAGCAACTTTAGAAGAAGGCTCTTGGATTTCTACCGCTTATTTAGTAGCAGAGATTGTGGTAATTCCTTTAACAGGATGGTTGTCGCGAGTGTTTTCTCTGCGACGTTATCTGTTAGTGAATACTGCACTATTTATTTTCTTTTCTATATGCTGTGCTTGGTCATGGAATCTCAATTCCATGATTTTATTTCGCGCCTTGCAAGGTTTTAGTGGAGGAGTCTTAATTCCCACCGCTATGACAGTTGTATTAACGACTTTACCCCAATCTAAGCAATCAATTGGACTGGCTGCTTTTGGGTTTAGTGCAGTTTTTGCACCATCAATTGGCCCAACATTAGGAGGTTGGTTAACAGAAAATTTTGGTTGGGAATACAACTTTTATATAAATGTAATTCCAGGCGCATTAATGCTAGCTGGAGTTTGGTACGGAATTAAGCAAGAAAAACCCCAAATTAATTTACTGAAACAAGGTGATTGGTGGGGAATTATTGCAATGGCAATTGGGTTAGGTTCCCTGCAAGTTGTTTTAGAAGAAGGTAGCCGCAAAGACTGGTTTAGTTCAGCGCTGATTCTGCGGTTAAGTGCGATCGCAGTAATTTTTCTGGCGATATTTTTCTTTATAGAATTAACTCGTAAGCAACCATTTATTAATTTACGACTTTTGTTTAGGCGGAATTTTGGTTTAGCTAGTATTGTTAATGTGTCCCTGGGGGTTGGATTGTATGGTTCAATTTATATTTTACCGTTGTATCTTGCCCAAATTCAAAAATACAATGCGCTACAAATTGGTGAAGTATTAATTTGGGCTGGTATTCCTCAACTTTTTATTATTCCACTCATCCCCAAATTGATGCAACGCATTGATGTACGGTTAATGGTAGCTATTGGCGTAACATTGTTTTCCATTAGTGCGTTTATGAACTCTGGAATGACTAATCAAACTGGATTAGATCAGTTACGCTGGTCGCAATTTGTGCGTGCAATGGGACAACCCCTAATTATGGTACCCCTAACTTCTATTGCTACTGCTGGGTTGAGTCCACAAGAAGCAGGTTCAGCAAGTGGTTTATTTAATATGATGCGGAATATGGGCGGTTCTATAGGAATTGCATCTTTAGCTACTTTATTAACTAACAGAGAGCAATTTCACTCGAATAGATTGGGTGATGGGATATCTTTATATAACCCAGAAACTCAACAGCGAATTGACCAAATGACACAGTATTTTGTCAGCAAAGGAGCAGATTTGAGTACCGCGCAAAATCAAGCGATCGCATCCATATCTAATATAGTCCGCCGGGAAGCTTATGTAATGGCTTTTAATGATTGTTTCTACTTTATTGGCATTGCATTATTACTCAGTGGACTTGCCGTTTTATTCTTCAAAAAGGTGAAGCCAAGTGGTAATACTGTCGCTCATTAAATTTGTTGTATGAGTTAAAATATTTGATAAAACTACTAAGGTACTAAAATGGTCATCAGCCAAAGTGAGTACTATATCTCTCCAGAAGAATATCTAGAAGGCGAGAAAGTAAGTGAAATTAAACACGAGTATATTGATGGACAAGTCTACGCGATGGCAGGGGCAAGTGATGCTCATGTTACAGTTAGCATGAATGTATCTATGCTGTTACGAAACCATCTCCGGGGTAGTGGATGCCGTGTCTATATGTTGGATATGAAAGCACAGATTGATGTCATCAACCGCTATTTCTATCCTGATGTCATAGTAACTTGCGATACACGAGATAGAGAGTCTGAATATTTTAAGTCCTATCCTTGTTTAATTATTGAAGTACTTTCTGAGTCAATAGAAGGCTATGACAGAGGCAAGAAATTCGCTAGTTATCGGCATTTAGAATCACTACAAGAGTATGTGCTAATTTCATCAGATCGAATGAGTGTAGAATGCTTCCGCCGTAATGAACAAGGACAGTGGGTACTTTATCCTTATGAACAAGAACAAGAAGTGCATTTAGCTAGCGTTGATTTTCGGTGTGCGATCGCCGAAATATATGAAGATGTATTAAGCTGAAAAGCATCTAAGTTGAATAAGTAAGTGAGCGTAAATAATTGTCGTTGGGATAAGGCAATAGGCAATAGGCAATAAGTATAAGGGTTTTAGCCTAGTTGATTTTTCCTTACATAGTTTGATTTTATTGTGCCAACTTCCTTAATCAATTAATAGGTATTATCGATTAGATGATATTTTTTCAATTTGCTTAGTAAAGTATGCTTCTTCATGTTTTAGTTGTTGTGCTATTTCCAACCCTTTTTTAAAAGCTGTTAATGCTTGAGGAAAATCTTTCTGTTCTAGATACAATTGCCCAATTTGGTCATAAGCTTGCATTGTCCCGTAAAAGTTAGCAGATTGCGTCTGTGTCTGTACAAGGATTTGGCTAGCCTGCAAAGCCTCGTCTATTTGTCCTTGAGAACGGTACAGTGCAATTAACTTCTGCAAAGCGTCGCCAGCACGAACATACTCGCGTAATTGCCAAGCAGTGGTATAAGCTTCTTGATAATTTTGAAAAGCTTCTAGCAGTAAGTTAGGATCTTTCTTGGCTAGAGATTCGTAATTTGCAGCGATCGCTAGCTTTAATTCTGGGATTACAGTAAGATTATTTTCTCTAGTGTAAATTTCTACTAGTTTATTAAGTACATTCAATGACTGCTGGGGTTGTTGTGTCTGCTCATAAATGTAAGCCAGCCTTTGCAGATATGTTACCTCATTTACACGTTCACCTTGAGAAGTAGCTAAACTCAATAATTCCTCGTAGACTGGGGCGGCTTTAGTATAATCAAACCAAGTTAAATGCAATTCCCCAATTGTCTTAAGGATTTCTACTACTGCTGCTGTATTTTTTTGCTGCCGCACCACTAACAAAACTTGGTCGTAAGCTTCTACAGCTAGTTTAATTGATCGCACATTTTGGTAAGCTTGGGCTAGCGATCGCCATAATTCCAGATCAACTTGGGCAGTTGTTTTCTGAGATTGTGCCTGATTTTGAATTGCTTGCAATCGCTGCGTAATATATTGTACTTCTTCCCCATCATTTTGCTTCCAAGCGATCGCCCCGACTCGTGATAGTGCTTGCACCTCTGCTAAGGAACCTAAAAAGCGCCGCAAGCGAAGTTCTCGGTTCCAAATTTCAAACGCCGCCACCTGCTCCCCTGCTTGCAATTTCGCTGCTGCTTGTTGATTTAAGACATCCAGCGCTGGTTCTAAGTTTTGCTGTTCTTGGAGAGTTAATGGCTGTTTATCTTTGGGCAAACGTGGTAGCAGTGGATCGGGTGTGGTAATTTCTAAGGGATTAGGAGGGAATTTATCCGGTGGTTTGGGCTTTTTAGTCTGTGCCAGCGTTAAGGAGTTGCTAAAGAGAATAGCGGCAGTAACAATCATAATTAAGCGCCTGAGCATGGGTACTTTACCTTACCTTGAGTTATTTGCATGAGTTAATTATCCCCATGCCCTATTATTTTTACCTTATTTCAGCAATTCCGAGGCGTAATACTAATTCACGAGCATCGCAAAACACTATGTTATTCTAAGTCCTTAGAAATGCTGAAATACTCTATTCGATTATTACTTCACTACTTGAAGTATCGTTTTATTCTGGTGTTCAATTAATTCATACCGCACTCAGCAACGCCAGCATTAAGGACTTCCAAATAAAAAAATATCCCATTTTGTGTTTACACCGTAGCCTTAAAGGAGAGAGGTTTTTAGTATGCTCACGATTTTCACAACATTCTCAAAGTGTCTAAATATGTGATTGTCATTGTTTTGCCATCAGACGCAACACTGACAATAATTTTGCTGTTGGGGCTGAGTACAGTATTACGAACTAATCCATGAATATCTGTAATGTCTTTATTATTTATCCAGTCCCAAAAATGGGCTTCACAACAACTATCAAAAATAACTGTTTTAGCATCGGGGCTGAGAATTAATTTGTAGATTGAACTAGAATTTCCTTGTAATGTTTTTAATAGTTTTAAGGTTTGAGCATCCCAAACTTTTACCATCCAAATATTGCTCGAAATTCCACCTTGACTTATTAGGCTATCTGTCCCACCACTTACTAATAATTTGCTATCTGTACTAACAGCAATCGCATCGATTTCACGAGAATGAGCAGCTAAATTATCTACAAGTAATTTACGATCTAAATGCCAAATCTGGAGTGTGCCAAACAAGCCAATATAGATAGTTTGGCTATCTTGACTGATTGCTAAAGACAGAATATTATTAGCACCAGTATTAAGAGTATGTTGAAGTTGACCCAGGCATAAATCCCAAACTTTTACCACTGAATCATTCCAACTCCCACTAACTAACTTTTGACCATCAGAACTAATTCTTAGTGCGATGATATTTCCCAAGTGGCCAGGAGAAAGTATTTTTTTAATTGTGCCATTTTTATAATTCCATACTTGAATTGTGCCTTTTGATGTGCCAATAACTAAAGTTTCTTTGTCTGGACTGACTACCAAAGATTGAATTTTACCAGAACCAAAAGGCAGGCTGATAGTTTTTTCCAGGCTTTGATTGCTCAAATTCCAAATTGTGATAGTTTCATTTTCATTACCACTAATTAGGCTTTGATTATCGTATGCAATCGCTAATACCCCTATATTTTCTGGCGCTACTAAAGTTTTTCCAATCTGTTTATTACTAGAATTTTCTATTTGAGTTTGTTGCTTAAGTTCAGCATACATTTGAGGGAGTTGGAAGACTGGCGCAATCATGAATGCTATAAGTAAATTAGCTAAAAATCGAATCAAGTTTTTCTTGATATTACGTAGGGTTTTAAATTGTATTTTTTGATGATTAGTTGATAAAATACTGTAATTACAATTAATTAACTCTATGATTTTAGGCAGTTGTGTAATTAAGTTTCTGGCTGCCTGCTGTGTAAGTTGAAGAGGTATTTGATTAGTCAGTTGGAGAATTTTTAATTCAAATGGTAGTCTATTGCGATTAACTGGTGTAAAACCCAATCCAGTAAAAAACTGCCTATTTGGACGTGGGCAATTGAAGTATAAAGGTAGTGCTATCTGGCGGCTGAGACGAGCTAACAACAACTTACTAAAATTGTCTAGCTGCTCTTGTGGTTCAACATACAAATTGTATAGTATGGAACACTCTGCTTGTTGAGAAAAGTGAATGTAGCCGATCGCACGACCATCCTGTTCAATAATCCACTCTTGCCATCTGACAGAAAACCACATCAAAATCATCAGTTCTAAATACAACCAGACAGCTATGGTAATTCCTAAAAATTGAATACCCAAAAAATAAAAATCAAAGTTAGCTAACCATGTTAAGCCAAATATTGCTCTGAGACTGCCAAAAATTACGCTGACTAAGACAAAAGCACTGCTTGACACGAAGGCGATTAAGCTAAAAACATAAAGCCGAGAGTTTCTAAATTGTTTTCTGTGCCAAAAACTATTGTAAAAATTGAATTGTTCTTCAAAGTTTTGGAATGGGCGAATTAAAATCCCAGATGGTAAAGATACATTAGCTGATGGCTGGTTGGTGATCGGTATTGGTTTACCCAATAAACCCATACAGGGTATTTTAGACAACCGCATTTCTTTAGGCACTTGCTCTTTGAGAAGCGCAACAAAGCCAAATCGAGCGTAAAAAGATTGAAGTTGAGGAACACAGATCAGATAGGCTGGTTGCCCAATATTCTTTAAACAATTCAAGATTAGATATGAGCCAACACCCCGCGATCGGTGTTGGGAAGTAATATAAAGTGTAGAAAGTATAGTGTAGTTCGAGCGTTGTAAAAGTATTGCCCATCCAACAATTTGCTGTTCATATTCAGCTACCCACACGGTGCGATTGGGAGATTCTGATGCTAACAACCTGGGAATTAGATGCTTAAGTGTAACTCCAACTAAAAATCCAGTAATAATTCCAGATCCCATTACCAAAATAAACGACCAATTAACTTCGTTTAATGATGGGAGAATATATTGCAAATCTTGAAAAAAGATATTATCTGGTAACTTTCCATATTCAAATAAATAAGCTTTATGAATGATAGATAATTTATTTAGCCACGCTTCCAGAAGTGAACGGATGCTAATAACTAGCCACAAGAAAGCTATAGCAGCAATCCAAAATGAAGCATTAAAGTTATACGATTGGATATCTTGTAAAGTGCCACGCCGTAACGAGTAACCCGACGGTGGTTGGTAGGATTCAACAGGTGGTTCTCCAGATGAGGACATTGATTAATGACGCTTTGAGTAAAGTGAAAGCATAAACACTACTTTGTTAATGCTCCTAGCTTTTCACGCCGCTTAAATTATCGAGAACCGCAATTACACTGAAAACAAAGCTTTAGTCGTTGGGCGATAAGTAGCTCAACCTTATATAGCAGTCCTAAATCAACAAGAACCCTGGTTTCTTTAAGAAACCGGGGTTTAGGCGGGTCATTGACTTTCTTTTTCTCCTTTGGCTCGTTCCTGTGTCAAACTGTCAATTGCATCACCCAAAGCAGTAGTAAGGCTATTGCGGGTTTGGCCATGATTATCTTGCTCAGTTTTCAAAGCTTGCAAAAGGCGATCGCGTTCTTTGATTAGGGCGATGAGTTTAGTTTGTAACTCCTCCACAGATTTTAGTTGTTCTATCTCTTGTTGAATCGCTGTTAGTGGTGTCCCAGCAGCCAGTGTCTCGACCTCAAGACCCCGGAGTTTATGCAAGTCTGCCTTGAGTGATGCGATCGCCTGTTGGGACAGTTGGGCATCTGTGCGGCGTTGTTCTGCCTCTGTGTTGTAAAGCTGTCGCCATTTTTGGGCACTTTCCCAAGCCGTATCGCGATCGCTCTGAAGTGCCGCCATCTGCTCTCTGAGTTCCTGGATTTCTGTCAACCACTGTTGTGTAAAATCTTGATTCATAAATTAAATAGTCATTTGTCATTTGTCATTGGTCATTAGTCATTAGTCATTTGTTATTCTCCCCCTGCCCCCCTGCCTCCTCTGCCCCCACTCTCCCCACTCTCCCCACTCGGTATTATTGCGGTAAAAAGATAAATGCGATCGCTACGCAAAATTTGGCACAGTAGTTAAGAAACCTAACCAGTTTTAACTCTAAATTATGCCAAAGCCTCGTTTTTTTCGCTTTTTTTACTACCTCAATTGGCGCACGCTCAAAAAAACTTTTGCTAGGACAATGGAAAGACGACTTTTGGGACTAGCCTCAGAAATCGCCTTCAATGCGATGTTATCGCTGTTTCCAGCGATTCTTGCTGTCCTCACAGCCATTGGTTTATTGGCAGAATCTTTACAAGCTACCTTTAAACAACTAGCGGCCCAACTTAGTCAAATTCTACCCGAACAAGCCCTGGTTCTAATTCGTGATTTTGCTACCACAGAAATTACCAATTCTAGAAACAGTGGCTTATTTTCTTTGAGCTTTGTATTAGCAATTTGGACTGCTTCTGGGGCGGTGAATACCGCTATGACAGCCCTCGACCAAATTCATCAAATTCCTTCAGAAAATATGCGCCCCTTTTGGAAAGCCAAGCTCGTCTCTCTGGGATTAACAGTTGGTACTATGTTGCTTTTAGTGCTGGCTTCTTTCTTAGTGTTTACCAGCGATTGGCTTTTGGGAATGGTAGTACGCGAAAATGGTTCCTTGATCGTCTTATTACATCTTTGGCAGCTGTTACGCTGGCCTTTAGCTTTAAGTATTGTTGCTGTTGCTTTTGGCTTTGTCTATCGCTATGGGCCAAGTGTATGGAACTCAGGCACGCCAATGATGCCTGGAGCAATTTTGGCAGCTGTTTTCTGGGCAATATTATCTGCCCTATTTCGGCTTTATGTGGCGAATTTTGGCAATTATAATAAAGTATATGGTGCTGTAGGGGCTGTGATAGTTTTAATGCTCTGGCTGTCGATGAGCGCTGCTGTACTGTTAATCGGCGATCAGTTGAATGTGACAGTCGGTGAAGATATGCGTCTAAAAGCGCAGTCACAATCTAACGAAAAATATTAATTTGTAAATCCTTGAGAAAACTTTTGCAAAAGCTCAGTAGGGGAGTAGAATATCTAACGATTCAATGCAAAATTAGCGATCGCCTTCATGCCAGATTCTCCTACTCGGTTTTCTATGATTGAACCTGATGCTAAAGCACCCACCTTGAAGCGCCTGCGTCAGTTAAGTCGGCTGCTAGATAATGTTATTACCATTCCTGGTACGAAGATTGGTTTTGGTCTAGATCCAATTTTAGGACTTATACCTATTGGTGGTGATTTTTTGGGAGTCATGTTTTCTAGCTATATCATCCTAGAAGCAGCGCGGCTGGGTGTCTCTAGAGCCACTTTAGGTAAAATGGTTGTAAATGTGATCGTTGATGGCTTGGTAGGCACTGTCCCCGTTTTGGGAGACTTTTTTGATTTTGCCTGGAGAGCTAACACTAATAATATCAAGCTATTGGAAGAATACTTAAAGTTTCCTAGCGAGCAAAAGAGTGCAGACAGGTTATTTATCATTGCTCTTTTGGTTGGATTGTTGCTGATATCCATTGTTTTAGTAGCATTACCCGTGATCCTAATTAGAATATTCTGGAACGCTTTAACTGGTGGTTAAATTATTGATAGATAATGGAATGAAAGATTGGTGGCAAGCTACTTTTCCCAAAGGACGACAAACTTTAATTATTACTGATGCTAAAGGCTATCCTGTACAAATTTCTTATGGCGAAAAAGGTAGAGGGAAACCGCTAATTTTATTACATGGCATGGGTAGTTGGAGCTATAATTGGCGACACAGTGTAACAGAATTATCTAAATATTTTCGGGTAATTTGTTTTGATGCCAAAGGTTTTGGCTTTTCTGAAAAACCATTGTCTCGTCGAGAACACAACGGTCATCAAGTTATTGAGTTTCAAAGAATTATTCAGGCATTATGTAATGAACCCGCAGTGATTGTAGCGGAATCTCTGGGGGGATTAGTTGCCCTTGCTCTTGCTCAAGAAAATCCGCAGTTAATCGGGCAGCTTGTAGTAGTAAACGTGCCTGTTTTTGCCCAACGTCTACCCCATTGGGCTATGGGATTACTTGCCCAAACTCCTCTAGAAATCATCCAAACAATTGACTCCTTACGTCTGGCATATTTGTTTGCACCTCTATTAAGAGAAATTATGGCAATAGAAAGACGTGGGGTATTATTTGATCCGTCAATTTTGACAAAAGAAGATGTCTATTGGATAACTTATCCGTTTGTTCAATTTCCTGGTACGATTGTCAAAGTTGCCGAAGAGTTACAAATAGCAGCGCGAGAAATTGAGAATTGGCAAGCAAATAAGCCAAATATGCTTACCAAAATTCAAAATAAACTAAGTGCAATTAAGTGTCCTACACTAGTTTTGTGGGGCGATCAAGATAGTTGGTTTCCTGCTACTCATGGTGAAAAATTACATCAGCATATCCCAAATTCCAAATTAAAAATTTTGTCTAACTGCTATCATGATGCTTCAAGTGGTGCTTCTAAGGAGTTGAATGCAGCGATTCTGGAATTTTTACGGGATGGTGAAACTGTACTAAGACCGCTTGATGGCTAAAGTAAGTCCATCGGCAATGGGGACAAGGGAGAGTGTTACCCGTTCATCATGATGTAACTTCTCATTGAGTGCGCGAATTGATTGGGTGCTTTCATCTTGATTTTCCGGGTCAGCAACTTGTCCTGACCATAAAACATTATCAATCGCAATCAATCCACCTGGACGCAATAATTGCAGCGATCGCTCATAATATCCATCATAATTTTCTTTATCAGCATCAATAAAAGCAAAATCAAATGTCTCGCCTTGTCCAGTTGCCAACAGCTGATCTAAAGTTTCTAAACCTGGGGCCAATCGTAGATCGATTTTATGGGCAACTCCGGCTTCTTGCCAATATCGGCGAGCGATCGCAGTAAATTCTTCACTCACATCAGCAGCAATAATTTTACCATCATCAGGAAGTGCTAAAGCCACTGAAAGCGAGCTATAACCTGTAAATACACCAACTTCTAGGGTTTTCTTGGCTCCAATCAGCTGTACTAGCAGTCTCATAAACTGCCCTTGTTCTGGTGAAATCTGCATTGTGCTTCTGGGATGATTGGCAGTTTCTTGGCGCAACTTCAAAAGAATCTCTGGTTCCCGCAATGAAACGGATAAAAGGTAATTATAGAGTTGATCGTCAAGACCTATAGACTGTTTTGGCATGGTAGATGAGAGAATTTCAATAATCTACAGTTATACTATCGCCTAAAAGTGGTTTATCAAACATCAGACAAGAGGACTTTTAAAATATCCTCTAACCCGGATTTCTCACGCATAGTGTAGGCTTCAGGGGAAGGGGAGTGTGGGGAGTGTGGGGAGTGTGGGGAGTGTGGGGGGTAAGACTTCTTCCCCATCCTCCCACACCTCCCACACCCCTTGGATTTCTCACTTGTGAGAAATCCAGGCTAAATTCTCACTGCGGAGTCTTCCTTCAAGATATACCAAATACCATTATTATCTTGAAGTAAAATCTGATATTTTTGCTCAACAAATTCCAGTAGATTTGGAAATTTTTCTTTGATTATAGCCTGCGGTTCGTAATCAATAAAAATATAAGGAGGCTTTGATGAATCCAACTGCTTTATCAGTGCTGACCATTGCTCAGATAAAAAATATTCAAGAGCCCAACCACGTAGTATTGTAGCTTGATTCCGACCAGAAAAATAGTAGATAGATGGATCGCCAGCTACATAAATATCACCAACAATATTTCCTGGTTGAGATATAAAATTAGCTTCTGAACGAAGAGATGGATATTTTGGTCTAAAGACAGCCTGATATTGCAATCGTGTATCTTCAGTTAAAGCAAAATTATTATTAACCAAAGTAATACTCTTTTTTGCGAGAGTGAAAGAGAAAGGTAAGAACAATAAAAATACCAGCAAAATAGTTGGGATTCGAGACTTTAATCCTTTTAAGGAATCCCACAATATATCTAATCCCTTAGTTGCTAAAATACCTATAGGTACAAACAATAGTAAATAATGGTATTCCCACAATGCTGTTCCCTGTAAAAGAATAACAGACAAAGCAAAAATACACCAAACAACAAGTAGCAAAGTCAATATATTCTTAGACTTATACAATGATACATATACTGCAACAGCAGTCATTAAAATTAAAGAATAAAAATTCTGTAATAACCATTTTATTCCCAAAACAAAATTAGTCTGATTAAATGCAGCATTAGCAACAATCATCGGTGGATATATAAAAAATGTCTTCAACACTATCGCAAAACTATTAACCGAGATAAAGTAGCTGGCAACAACCAAAAGAGGAAATGTAACTCCTATAAAAATTGGGATAAAAATCTCAATGAAGTTTTTTTGAATACTGTGGCGTTTTATTAGTATAGAATACATCAATATAGTTAGCCAGAATGAAACCAAGATCAGCAGAAATAAGAATTTAAATAAAAGAACAATTCCGCCTAAAAAGCCTGACATTAAAAGCAGGTAAAATCTTTGCTTTCCTTCTTTTGTAAAAGATTTAAAAGTAACCCAAAGACAAAGGAATAAAGGAAAACCGACCAGTGCTTCTACTTGAGTCAGATGCCAAGCACCGGAAACAATATAGTAAACGCCAACTGTTAACAAAGGTACTAGACTTGCAATTATCTGATGTCGAAAATAGCTTTTTAGAGTCAGCAGCAATATTATCGAAAAAAATACCATGTAAATAAGTTCAAATACATGGATACCAATCTCATTAAAACCAAACAAACTTCCTGCTAAAAAATAAAATGAAAAAATCCCCGGTTGTTTAATATCCCAAAAATCCCGATAAAGTACTTTTCCTTGTTGCATCTCCAAAGCACCTAGCCTAAAAAATGCTTGATCTCCGTCAAATGGAAAAGGTAAATGTATCAGACCAATAATGACAATAGCAATCAAAACTATAAAGTCAATTTTATTTAATTTAGCAATACTAATCATGGAAATTTAAATTTATATTTAAGTGACTATTTCGCAGTAGTTAATATCCTAATAAGATAACAGAAATTCTGTCTTTTTTTATTACTCATAATGACTAAAAACTGTAATTAAGAAAGATTATGAGTCTATTAGCACTTAATTTTATGCTTAAGTTTACTATGTTTTTTCATACCTTTTAGAGTTTGCAAATGTTTGCATTGCAAGCAAAACTCTATCTTCATATATGATTGCAATAAGTAGGTGGGTATGAAACAATTGAACTATGTAAAGATACAGTATTTTGCAAATAATTTAGGTACAAATGCAGAACTCACGCATCAGATAAATTTTCTATCTCTTGCCTTCTCCCAAGGGGAGACGCTAAAAGCGATCTGTCTGCTGCCGTAACGCTGCACTATCCTGCCTCAAAACCTGTAGCTCTAAAAGAAAACTGCTGTAAATAGGTAGGTGCAACGTACTAAATTATTGCTTTGAACAACTATGAGTATATCGGTAACTATGTGGTGTGTATGTGAAGTATTAATGTAGATATAGGCTAATACGTTTGGTTTCGTAATATTTTGTCCAACCCAGACCACTCATTTACTTGAATTGGAGGAACCTCTGACTTCGCAGACTCACTAACGCTTTTAACGTCTTCTCTTTTTAAGGAGGATTAGGAAGATCAAGCCTTAACTAGAACTTATTGGGATATAGACCAGCACAATAACTTTAAATATAGGAAATACTGATGGAACGTTCAAAATTAATTGCTATTCTTACAGGTGCGATTTCGGTTATTTTAGCGATCGCTTACTTGATCTTAGTCCAACTGCTGGACTACCGAGACATGAAACCCGCCCCTATCAGCCAATTTGACCAAGCGCCTGCGATTATTTCTGTTTTTTGGCAGATTGACAAAATTACCGAAGTGTAATTCATATTTTGTTTTGCTGACTTGTAGAGACGCAATTGATTGCGTCTCTTGTCATTTATGTCAATAAGTAAAAACTCATGATGATTATTGATCAAACCAACGATTGATTCATAGATAAAAAACAATAGCTATTATTCATTACTCAAATGGTTGATTATTATATAAGATTTTTTTAGAGCATTTATCTCAGATTTGTTTAGATAAAGTAATTCCTTTTTGACAGATATAACGGTAAGCTGTTTCTAACAAGATTAAATAAAGATAAATTTGTCTTATCTGCATAGGCGTAGCCTGTCGTAGATATCTCTGGGTTAACAGGGATCAACGCAAGTTGAACTAAAACCCCAAATTTTTGATGAAAACTATAGAGGTGAGTTGATGGCTCAGTTTCTACTTGAGACTGTTTGGCTAGTTCCTTGCTACGCCTTAATAGGTGGCTTGTTAGCAGTGCCTTGGTCGCCGGGAATCATTCGGAAAACGGGGCCAAGACCGGCGGGTTATATAAACTTGGTGATGACATTTTTGGCGTTTGTACATAGTGCGATCGCCTTACAAGCAACTTGGAATCAACCAGCCCAAGAAGTATTTATTCCTTGGTTATCTACAGCTGGTTTAGACCTCACTATTGCTTTAGAAATATCCTCAGTGAGTGTCGGCGCTTTAGTTGTGATTACTGGTTTGAATTTGCTGGCGCAGATTTATGCCATCGGTTACATGGAGATGGATTGGGGTTGGGGACGCTTCTATTCCTTATTAGGATTATTTGAAGCAGGACTATGTGCCCTGGTTCTGTGTAATAACTTGTTCTTCAGCTATGTAATTTTGGAAGTCCTCACACTGGGAACCTATCTACTAGTTGGCTTATGGTTTAGCCAGCCGTTGGTAGTCTCAGGTGCCAGAGATGCTTTCTTAACCAAGCGGGTAGGAGACTTATTCTTGCTGATGGGCGTGTTGGCATTATGGCCCCTAGCTGGAACTTGGAGTTATCCAGAACTAGCTAAGTGGGCGGCGACTGCTAACGTCAACCCGACAACAATGGCACTGGTAGGTTTAGCCTTAATTGCCGGGCCAATGGGTAAATGTGCCCAGTTCCCACTGCATTTGTGGTTGGATGAAGCGATGGAAGGCCCAGTTCCCAGTACAATTTTGCGGAATTCGGTAGTGGTTGCTAGTGGGGCATGGGTGCTGATTAAACTGCAACCAGTGTTAAGCCTGTCGGCCATAGTTTCCTCCGCTATGGTGGCCATTGGGGTAGTGACAGCGATTGGTGCTTCTTTAATTGCGATCGCTCAAGTTGATCTTAAACGCTGCCAATCCTATTCTGTCAGTGCATACATGGGTTTAGTATTCATTGCCGTGGGAACGCAACAAGATGAAGCAGCACTGTTGTTAGTACTTACTCATGCTATATCCGCAGCCCTATTGGTGATGAGTACCGGCGGAATTATTTGGAATAGCATCACCCAAGATGTCACCCAATTAGGCGGATTGTGGACACGTCGCCCGATTTCAGCAATAGCCTTTATCGTCGGGACTTTGGGATTAATTGGTTTTCCACCATTGGGTAGTTTTTGGGCGTTAGTGAAACTAGCAGATGGGTTGTGGGAAACGCAACCTTGGTTAGTGGGAGTAGTGATAACGGTGAACGCTTTGACAGCCGTGAGTTTAACCAGAGAATTTGGTTTAATTTTTGGTGGTAAAGCTACACAAATGAGTCAGCGATCGCCTGAAGCACACTGGCCAATGATTTTACCAATGGTAATTTTACTTGCCTTTAGTCTACATCTTCCTTTAGTGTTGCAAAGCTTATCACTTTTACCTGATTGGGCAACTTTAAACAAAGATGTCGTACTACTTTTAATTTGGTCGAGTATTTCCGGTTGTAGCATCACTGGTGTGGTTTATTTAGGCAATATTCCTAAACCAATTCGCCTCCCTTGGAAAGGTCTACAAGACTTGTTCGCATACGACTTTTATACCCCCAAACTCTATCGAATAACCATTATTTTTGGCGTTGCCAAAATTTCTCAACTTGCCGATATGATTGACCGCTTTGTTGTCGATGGCATCGTTAATTTGGTTGGTTTATTTTCGCTATTAGGTGGCGAAAGTTTAAAATACAGCACCTCTGGACAAACCCAATTTTACGCCTTAACTGTCTTACTAGGAGTGAGCATTTTAGGAATATGGGTAGCTTGGCCATTTTGGGGAGTGCAGTTTTTAAATGTGATTTCTCAAATTTCGACAGTTGGGTAGCTAAACACCCTTTGATTACAAGCAAACAGACAGTTTAGTTTAATATTTACAGGAGAATTTCATGAGCATACGACATCCCCAAATCAATCTTTCTAGAAGGGGTTTATTGAAGTTTGGTGCAGGTGCGATCGGTACAGGTGTACTGACAGCCGGACTTGGTTCAAACTTACTTGCAGCCGAAAAAAAAGCCCCAGTAGCGCCAGCAGAAGATGATATTACCCCCGATAAGGCACTACAAGAATTATTAGACGGGAATGACAGATTTGTTAAAGCAAAACGTCGCAATCCTCACCAAACACATTCGCGTTTAGTCGAAGTTGCCAAAGGTCAAAAGCCCTTTGCTTCTATTCTAGGCTGTGCAGATTCACGAGTACCTTCAGAGATTGTCTTTGACCAAGGACTTGGAGATTTATTTGTCTGCCGAATAGCTGGTAATATTGCCACAACACAACAAATTGGTAGCTTAGAATTTGGCAGCTTAGTATTAGGCTCCAAAGTCATCATGGTAGTGGGACATGAAAGATGTGGTGCAGTAGATGCAGCAATCAAAGGCGCTCAAGTACCAGGACAAATTGGAAGTTTACTTGAAGCAATTAAACCAAGTGTAGAAAGCTCCAAAGGAGCATCAGGAGATAAGTTAGAAAACGCTTGTAAAGCAAATATTTTGGCACAAGTTGAAAAATTGAAATCATCCACAGTTTTATCTGAACTAATCAAGGCAGAAAAGCTGAAAATAGTCGGTGGATATTACGATTTAGATACTGGGAGAATCAGTGTAGTAGATTAGTTTTTTATCCTTTGTCATTAGTGATTGATCATTGGCTAAGAGTAAATCATAAATGACAAAGGACAAACGACGAAGGGCAAAGGAAAAAGGACAAAGGACAAAAATACCATGTTAAGTGTTTTGATTTGGCTCCCTATTTTAGCCGCCGCTCTGATAGCAATATTACCTGCAAGTTTCCCTAAGCATCGTATTCGTTTAACAGCATTAATTTTATCAGGTGTAGTTCTTTCTTGGAACATATTTATCCTGCTAAAGTTTGATATTGTCAACCCAGGAATGCAATTTAAAGAGTATTTGCCCTGGAATGAAACCCTGGGTTTGAGTTATCAAATAGGTGTGGATGGGCTTTCTATATTAATGTTAGTGTTAAATAGTCTACTCACCTGGATTTCTATTTACACCAGTAGTAAAGAAACTGAACGTCCCCGGCTGTTCTACTCCATGATTTTATTAGTGAGTGGAGGGGTTGCAGGTGCTTTTCTCGCGGAGAATTTGCTGCTATTCTTCCTATTCTACGAATTAGAATTAATCCCTTTCTACTTACTAATTTCTATTTGGGGAGGAGCAAAACGGGGTTATGCTGGGATGAAATTCCTGATTTATACTGCGGTTTCAGGAGCATTAATTCTGGCGACATTCTTGGGTATGGTATGGCTGAGTGGTTCTACCAATTTTGCTTTTGATTCAGTCTCTACAGAAAATCTGTCAACAGCAAAACAAATCCTTTTACTAGCAGGAATAGTCTTAGGTTTTGGGATTAAAATTCCCTTAGTTCCCTTCCATACTTGGCTACCCGATGCTTACGTTGAGGCTTCAGCACCAATTGCCATTCTTCTCGGTGGCGTGTTGGCAAAGCTGGGAACTTATGGATTGCTGCGATTTGGGTTGGGGATGTTTCCCCATGCTTGGAGCATTATTGCACCGACTCTGGCAATTTGGGGAGCAATCAGCGCTATCTATGGGGCAGTAATTGCGATCGCTCAAAAAGATATCAAGCGCATGGTAGCATACAGTTCCGTCGGCCACATGGGCTATATTTTGTTAGCTGCTGCTGCTAGTACTCCCTTAGCACTCGTTGGTGCAGTCGCCCAAATGTTTAGTCACGGTATCATCCTGGCGATTCTCTTCCACTTGGTGGGAGTTGTAGAAGCCAAAGTCGGAACGCGCGAGTTAGATAAACTCAATGGTTTGATGAGTCCCATACGCGGCTTACCTCTAATTAGTGCCTTACTAGTTTTAGGCGGGATGGCTAGTGCAGGTATTCCCGGTTTAACAGGATTTATTGCCGAATTTATCGTCTTTCAAGGTAGTTTCTCTGCCTTTCCCATCCCGACAATTTTGTGTGTAGTGGCTAGTGGATTAACCGCAGTTTATTTTGTCATCCTTCTCAACCGCACCTGTTTTGGCAGACTCGATAACTTCGCCTACTATCCCAAAGTCCTTTGGTCTGAGAAAATCCCAGCTTTAATTTTGGCAGCTTTTATCATCTTTTTGGGAGTACAACCCACTTGGTTAGTGCGTTGGAGTGAATCTACAACTACAACAATGGTGGCTGCAATTCCCTCTTTGGAAAAAACCGTAATCTCTGAAGTAGCGCTGAAGTAATCAATAAGAGAGTTACGCATCGATAAAGGAGGAAGGATGAATCTCACATTAATTCCCGGTGGTCTTGTTCTATTTCGCTTTTTGATATCTCCATTCCTCCTGTTAGATGCCTGGGATGGCAAAACCAGTATTTGGTTCATAGTCGGTTTTGTTGCAGCCTTTCTCTCAGATATTTTTGATGGCATTATTGCGCGAAAACTAGGTGTCAGTACTGCCCAATTGCGCCAAGCTGATAGTTGGGCTGATGTCTGCCTTTTTAGCTGTATCTTTGTGAGTGCGTGGATAGTTCATCAAGATATTCTCGTTACTTATAGCGTACCTTTGCTAATGATTGTTTTTGCTCAATTGCTGTGGTGGGCGGTGAATTTAGTGAAATATGGTAAACCCGCTAGCTATCACACCTACTCTGCAAAATTTTGGGGAATCACTCTTTTTATTGCGATTATTGCCCTGTTTGGCTTTGATTACGCTGGAGTTACCTTATGGCTGACTTGTATTGCTGGCACAATTCACAGCCTTGAAGAAATTGCTATGACGCTAATATTGCCAGTTTGGACACATGATGTTTTAAGCATTTTTCATGCCCTGAATATTCGTCAAGAATCACTAACACCAATTACTAAATAATATGACAGCAATTAAAACAGCAATTAAATTACCTCCTTCAACGCACGAATTTGCCGATGTAATTCATCGCTTAGAAGCAGGCGGTGCAATGTTACCCGATACTCCAGAAAATTTGATGCAAATCATCGGTTTATATAAAGCTTATGCTGTGCCGATGGATTTTTACTGGCGCGACCTACTTTATATTGCTGAAAACGAGTTTTTAAACCCGGTTCCCTTCTTTAAATACTTCTTACCCAAAGAGTATTTAGAACTGCATAATCATTATGCTGGTGATGATGCTGATTTACGAATTTGGCGCGGCGAAGCTACTGCACATCCAGAACTTTTGGCATTTATGGAGAAGGGTGAAACCTTCAAAATGCCGAAGTTATTGCATCACTTGTTCCACGATCGCATTAACATGGAGTTTGCTGAAGCTTGTATGCGGGCGATGTTATGGCATAGAGGGATGGGTGGACAATTTGACCCTTACCTAGATTCAGACGAATACAAAGCTAACGCTGACCGAGCAATAAAAGCTTATTTCCAAGGAAACCCAGTAATGCTGGGGCTTTACAAGCTGTTCCCCGATATGTTTTTGGAACAGTGCCGCCAGATGTCATACTACGCTAATCTGGGCTTATTCTGGGAAGTCATGGCCCCGGTATTCTTTGAAATGTCCGATCGCTACGATGAAGGTACAATTAGCACCGTCCCAGAGGCAATGAGCTTCTTAGTTAATGGTATATTTGCGATCGCAGGTCGTCCCATTTACCATCACGTTTATATTCGTGGTGAATGCTACGAAATTATCCCCAAATCCAAGGGTTTCATGTGGCTATACGAAGCCGCATTACCTTACGTAGAAGCTGTTTTCTACCGCACCGCACCCTTCCGAGGGACAAAATCTTATAATGCTCAAGCGCGTCAAGTGCCAGAAGACCAGAAAGACTTTCACTTTGGTATTCTTTACGCTGATGTATTTCCAGTGGGTACTGCTGGCATTCCACCGACATTATTAATGCAAGATATGTTGCATTTTTTGCCCCCGTATCTTGTTGATTATTACAGCCAACATTGCCGGGGTGAAGAAGATATGTTGATTCAGTTGGGAGTTAGTTTTCAACGCTCAATGTACTGTGTTACTTCTGCGGTAATTCAAGCTTTGAGAACTGCACTTTTATATCCTTTAGATGACCAAAATCCCAAACATTTACAAGCCAATCGAGATTTTTTTGAAATGCAGCTAAATCGCTTTACTCGATCCGACTATAATATTCGTGATGCCGCTCGTTTAGGGAGTATTCAAAAGCAAGATTATCGATAAGAGATCCCCCCAACCCCCCTTAAAAAGGGGGGCTTTTTCTATCATTTTTTTGCTATTAGTGTATTTACTGTTTCAGGTTACAACACTGTGGACTAATATCAATGATATTTTGCCCCGGAAGAAAGAGCTTGCCACCCCCTCGATATATTTGGGTACAAAAACCCTCAAAGTCCTCATTTTTAAGGAGGATTTAGGAGGATCTACAACATTTTGGTTTTGTAGAGAGATGTGTGTAACCTTAGCTTTTTAAAGGGTATCTTATTACTACTCAGTTAATAATTGTTATTAACTAGATAATACTCCTGCAATACTCGTCAATTCCATAATTTTCTCAAACTGGAAATTATGAGCTAAATTCTGAATAAAATTGCTCAATATAGCATTTTCTGAAGGAATTTGTTCAATCAATTCTAAAATTAAGTCATCACTACATTGGGCTGCGGCAGTATACACCTGTTTCACCCATTCAGGCGACATTTCAGACAATAGAGGAACTAAATCTGTAAGCTTCAAGATTGATTCTGTTAATTGTTGTTTTGCATTCTTTATCTGATAGTTATCTTCTTGATAAATATATTGAACTTCTAAATATTCACTCAATTTTTCTAATAATTCTTCTTCACGGAAAGGCTTGTTAATATAATCATCACAACCAGCTTTGATTGTTGCCTCTCGCTGTTCTTCAAAGGCGTTAGCAGTTAAGGCGATAATAATGGTTTTGCGATTTGGAATTGAAGTTTCTTCTCTAGCTTTAATAATTTTGGTGGCTTCGTAGCCGTCCATAATTGGCATCCGCATATCCATAAAAATTAAGTGTGGTTGCCATTGTTGCCAAAGTGCGATCGCTTCCGTGCCATTTGCCGCTTCCTGGACTGCAAAACCGATAGATGTCAGGATTTTTACTAGTACTAAACGGCTGTCTGTGGAGTCATCAACCACCAAAATGCGGTATTCGTTTTGAGCAGGCGCTAAACTCAGAACTTGTCGTCTAATTTGTTGGATCTGGATTTCGCTGGCTGCGGCTAGATCAATTTGAATATCAAAGGCAAATGTACTTCCCTCACCAATAATGCTGGTAACGCTAATGTTTCCTCCCATTAGTTCCACATATTTGCGGCTAATTGCTAAACCTAGTCCAGTTCCCTGTTGCGATTTCCTTCCAGTTTCAGTTTGCCCAAATGCTTCAAACAGCAAGTTAATTTCCTGTGGCGCAATACCGCGACCAGTATCTGTAACCTCGAAGAAGAGATGAGGAGGATGAGGTAAAATTTTATCCCCCATATCCTCCATCGCTACGCGTAACATTACTCTTCCAGTATCGGTAAATTTGATTGCATTTCCCAAGAGGTTAAGCAATACTTGACGCAGTTTACTTTCATCAGCTTGGATATACTGCGGAAGGTAAGATGTATATTCAAAATTTAATTCTAAGCCTTTGGAAGTGGCGCGGAAACGCAACATCTCTTCCAGGTTTTCTAAGAGGCGAATTAAGTCAAAACTGTTGAGATTTAATGTTATTCTACCGGCTTCAATTTTAGACATTTCCAGAATGTCGTTGATTAAGTTGAGAAGATGTTCGCCAGCACGATTGATGATTGCTAGATTTTGCTGATGTTCAGTAGATAAAGCATGATCGTGACTCATGATTTGGGTAAAACCGAGGATGGCGTTGAGTGGGGTACGCAGTTCGTGGCTCATGTTGGCGAGAAATTCGCTTTTGGCGCGGTTGGCAGCATCAGCTGTGATCACGGCCTCTTGCAATGCTTGTGACTGCCTTTGAGTTTGCGCCAGTAATTGTGCCTGCTGTAAAGCCACACCCAACTGATTGCCAATTTGAACTACGATGTTGATTTCTCCTGGTTTCCATTGACGGGAATCGGAATTTTGATAACTCGCTAGTAATCCCCAAATCTGACTACCATATAAAATGGGGACAATGATGTAAGCTTTTGCCTGAAAGCGTTCTAAAAGGCTGATGTAAGAGGAATGAAACTCAGCATTGTAAATGTCTGGGACGCAGCGAAAAGTTGCGCCTTGTGCGTAAATGCCATCTTGAATTGCTTGCATATCAGCATCTTCCGCTTGATTATCCTCGCTATCCAAAATTTTTGTTAGGCAACGTCCCTCTTGTAAGACACCTTCTGTAAGATTAGGATCGTTGTTATGTTCTTCTATCAGAGAAATCCAACCATTACCTACAGACTCAGAGACAAATTCGCCACTCCATTGGGGATTGAAACGATAGACAACAACCCGATCGCAATTGAGTACTTGCCGTAATTCTTGGGTTGTAGCCGCAAATATAGTCTCTAAATCCAATGTTTGGCGCATCCTTTGAATCACTTGAGCGATCGCTCTTTCCCGTTCTGCACTCTCACGCAGGGCTTCTTCTGCCAATTTTCTCTCGGTAATATCTGTAATCGTACCGATATAACCTTTTATTTCTCCATCATCTCGAAATTCTGGCAAAGCCTGACAAATTACCCAGACAACTGTACTATCATCACGCAAAAATCGATGTTCGTACTTATACGCTGTTTTAGCAACTCTTGCTTGATTCCATGTCAACAATAGCTGCTCGCGATCGTCTGGATGTACGGCTTTTGTCCAACCTGTTCCTAGAGATTCTTCTAAACTGCATCCACTAATTTCACTCCAGCGTTGATTAAAATATAAGACATTACCATCCACATCAGTGTGAAATATACAAGCTGGTGAGGTTTCTGCTAGCAGTTGATATCGCTGCCGACCTGCTTGTAAAGCTAATTCTGCGAGTTTAGCATCGTTGATGTCTGCCCAATAACCGACACATTCTATAGAGTTTCCAGCTTCGTCACGAATTAACCTCATCTTTTCGTAAAACCAGTGATAAGTTCCGTCAGCGTGTAACCACCGATATTCATAGGAAGTGTATTCTTGCTCAACCAACTGGGAAAATTTTTCTGAAATCAGTTCAATATCTTCTGGGTGGACATGATGCAGCCAGAAATTAGGATTTTCGACAAATTCCTGGGCTTCGTAACCAACCATTGCCTTAACGTTCTTACTAATAAAGGTAGTGCTAAAATTGCCTAATGTTTTTTTGCTGCTATAAATCACCACAGGGCTAGAAGTAAGCAGATATTGAAGGCGCTCGTTAGCTAAACGTAGTTCTTGTTCGACATGTTTGCGTTCGCGTAGCGCGGCTTGCCGTTCGCGTAGTGCTGCTTGCAGTTCGCTAATTTCTACTAAAACCGCGCCCACACCAGAGAGGCGATCGTCCTCACCAGGAATCGGAAAATAAGAAACTAAGAAGTGGCGGATAATATCTGGTTGTTTAATTGATGCGGCGCTTAATTCTTGATTGAGGATGGGTTCACCTGTCAACAGAACCTGTTGATAAAATGGTTCTACGACACTGGCCATTTTGGGTAAGGCTTCATGGATGGTCTTACCAATATGAGCTTCCTGGGATATTCCATTAATTTCCGCTAGTACTTGGTTGATTTGCACAAACCGCAGTTGGTTATCTACAATATTCATACCAACGGGAGCCCCCGTAAAAAAGGCATTGAGACGAGCTTCTCTGAGTGCTAATTCTTGTTCTAGGGTTTTGCGCTCAATCAACCCACCTAACTGAGCAGCAACGGCATTTACTAGCAAAAGCAAACGTTTATCTACCAATACTGAACTACGTTTAAAAAACACTAAAACAGCTAATACTTCGTTTCCAGCCAGTATGGGAACACCAAAACCAGCTTTTAATCCTACCTTTGCTGCTTGTTGCGATCGCAAAAAAATCGGCTCTGTAACTTCTGAAACATCTTCTATCCATTCTGGTTCCTGATTCTGCCAAACTCTTCCTGGTAGTCCCACTCCCAGAGGAAATTTCACAATTTGACTGTGGCGGCAAAATTCTTCTAAATTGCTTTGTTCACCATACCAGCCCAGGCTGTGTTCTAAAGCAGCACTATCTTCATTAGGTATCCATGCTTCACCAAAATCCCAGCCAATAGTATGACAAATTAAGCGCAAGACCAGTGCTAAAGAGCTATTGACATCATTGGCGCGAGTGATGGCTTGGGTTGTCAACAGTAACAAACGGCTTTCATTTTCTGCCTGCTTGCGTTCAGTAATATCTTTCGCTGTGCCCAGTACGTACCATTTCCCATCAATCTCGATCATTTCCGCACTCAACAAGGTTGTCCTGATTTCCCCTGTGGACGTGCAGACATCTACCTCATAGTTACGAATAGCTTTCGTTTTTTGCAGCATCCGGGTGAGAAAGTTATATTCTTCTGGATTCGCCCAAATATTCAATTCTTGATCGGTGCGATCGATAACTTGAGAACGAGAATAACCAAAAAACCGACAAAAACTGTCGTTAACTTCGACGAAGCGTTTGTTAGGAACAGTAATTAAGGCAATGGGATCGGGAGATGATCGAAAAGCTGATGCTAACTTTTCTTCAGAAGCCCTCCGCGCGGCTTCAGCGCGTTGGCGTTCTTTTGCTTCCAGCACTAAGGATACTAAATTGCCCAGAGAGCGAGCGAAATTTTGGTCTTCTAGCGTCCAATGATGAGCAACTCCCACAGCCTCCAAACATAAAACCCCTACGGTTTTTCCCTCCTGTCTAATGGGTGTATCGAGTATAGAGGTAATATTTAATCTTGAGTAAGATGGAGAAAATTCTCTAATTCTGGGATCGGTATGGGCATCATCTGCGGCGATTGGTTGATCTTGTTGCAAAGCTGCGAAATAAGCTGGATAGTCGGCCTCTGATAAAACAAATCCTTCGCTATGTTGATTGCGACTGCCCTCAAATAGGTCAAAACACTCGATTTTCAAGCCTGTTTCGTCATACAACCAAACACTGGCTCGTTCCATCCCCATATTTTTGACAGCTGTTTCTGTAATTTTGCCCAAAGCTGCTTTCAAGTCACCCTGATAAAGGATTTGATTTTGTGCCAGTTGGGTTAGCACTAGGTTATGATTGCGGAGCTTAATCGCGCTTTCTTGTAGTAGTTTTTCTATACCTCGGCGCTGTGTAATATTACTAGCAGTGCCTGTCATACCTATGACTAAACCCTCTTCGTTGCGTAATGCGATCGCATTAAACATTAAATAAAGTAAAGTACCATCTTTAGCTACACAGGTAGTTTCATGTTGAAATATCGGCTTTCCCCGGAAAACACGCTCAAAGGCTACTTTATCTTTAGCAACTTGCTGAGGTGAGATAAAATCAGTCAAGGTACGCCCGATCATCTCCTGGGGTTCATAGCCATAAATCTGCTTGACTGCCGGATTAACAAAAGTAATTAGTCCATCAATATCTACCGACCAGATCATATCCTGGGATGTCTCCACCAGGTGGCGATATTGACTTTCACTTTTCTTGAGAGCAGCTTCGACTAAAAGGCGTTCGTTTTGGTAAACTTCTCTACAAAAGGCTTTGCTAAGGCTAACAGGAATTTCTGTGAAAATTTCTTCTATCTGTTGGTTCCGAAGATTTAACTCAACAGCAACCCGTTGACGTTCTTTAATCTCCTCTTGCAGTTGGGCATTTTGTTCTTTTAACTGTTTTTTCAGCCTTTGGAGAGTTAGTTGATTTTGTATGCGTAATAAAACTTCTTTAGCTTGGAATGGTTGAGTAATATAGTCAACATCGCCTAAATCACAAATATTTACTTCTTCCGATAATTCATCTAAAACACCAAAAAAAATTATCGGAATCTCTTGAGTTTTCTGATGAGATTTTAAATTTTGATAAACCTCATAACCATTCATTTTTGAAATGAGAAAGTTTAGTAAAATCAAATCAGGAGGAAAAGCCAGCGCCCTATTGATTGCCAATTCTCCAGAAAGGGCACTTTGTACCTGATAAGCTTGATTGTGAAGGATGTCTGATAAAAAATGCAAATTTTCTAGCTTATCATCAACTAATAAAATTCTGATTTTTTGAGCATCCATATCAGTCACTAAGCTAATTTTGAATCAGGAATAAATTGTTGAATCAAACTGAACATGAAATCAGAAAGCAAAACCTTATTAAAAGATTGTAAATATAATGATCTTTGCTTACCACCATACTTCACCTTAGAATCTAGGTGTGTCAAGTTAAGGCAATACTCTCTGTAACTGTGGATCAAACTCTGTAAGAACAACAATTACACTGTAATACAGAAAGTAACTTTTATACAAAAACTATTTGGAAGTGATTATACTATGGCTTAACCTCAATTCTGCATCAGGATTCTAAAATACATGAATGAGCGCATTGTAGGTGATACCAAACAAAACTGCACGACTCAACTCCCCTCTTTTTAAGGCGAGAGTACGCTACAACGTGGCTAGAGTATTTTTTTACTCACAAATTTGAAATCTGCTGTAAGTAAAAAGTAATTTTATCAGGTTCTACTATACTTGTAAGGCTTACGTAAAAATACATACGATAGGGACAAATACCCTATGGGTGATGCTTGAACCTATCTATTATGACCAAGGTTGGGACGGTCTAATACTATTTCTAAGATACAAGGTTGGGTGAAGCGGAGCGCAACCCAACATATATCAGAATGTTGGGTTACACAAAGCCTCCACCAAACCTACAATTTTTTGCTAGCAATTCCTATTGGTCTCGGTCAGGTTACTGGAGTATGCTTTACTCATCGTTCTCAATGGTGCTGTCTATACGTATTTACAGCTTATGTATGCCCTGAGAGCTTTTTTACTCAACTTGAAACTTTTCAAACATCCTCTTAACTCGACTTTATCCATTTTTTTTGCAACGTGAACGCTATAGCTGAAACCTTTGTGGAATCGTAGTTTTACTTTTTTAACTTCATCCATAATCTGTGACGTGGAAAAAGTATTTGCCAAAAAGCCAGGGTTTTTGCCGAATAAAGAAAGCCAAGTTTTTAATTTTGGATAAAGTCGAGCTTAAGGGGGATCTCAAAATGCCTAAAGTCACAGCAAAACAGTGTTCAAACAACCTCTAAGAAGAAAATCAAGCTTTGGGCTATTTTTTGCGTAATCCGGATTTCTCACGATACTGTAGGCAGGGGAGTGTGGGGAGTGTGCGGGGTCAGATTTCTTCCCCATCCTCCCACACCTCCCACACTTCCCACACTCCTGGATTTCTCACTTGTGAGAAATCCAGGGTAAGTCCTGTTGAGCTAATCGCTGCTTAATAGATTCAAGCAATCGTTCTGGATGATTGGAAAAATAAAAGATTTTTAAGAAGGTAAAATTTATATTCCTAGCTAACCAAATTTTCCATTGTTCCATCAAAGATAGCGTTTTAATATAATCATTAAATATTTTTTCAATTCGCGCTGAATTGCTTCCTGTTGCAGAATCATCAAATGTTTTAGTTCCTGGATAATATCTAAAGTTACCCCAAGCTTCATTGAAATATTTAACATTAGATGAACAAACAGCTTTTAAAAGGAAATCTATATCCATTGAATAATGATCTTCTACTTTATAGAGTCCAATTTTTTGATGTAATGATTTATGATAGAAGTAAGCAGATGGATTTACTGGAAAAGAAGCATCGATAATTCCATCATCATTAAGTCGTCTTCCTAATAGTAAATCTATTGTTCGTAATTGGCTAGGTTTATTAATAAACATTAGCTGCTCTTTCTGATTAATGATATTACAGTTACCAACAATCAAGCTATGTTTTGGTAAAGTTTGGAAAATCTCACAGATGCGGTTAAGAAGATTTATCTCATAAAAATCATCAACATTTAAAACACCAATAATCTCTCCTCGTGCCATAGCAATTCCTTTGTTCATAGCGTCAGATTGTCCTTTGTCCTTTTCACTAATCCAACGTATATGGGGATATTGATTGGCTTTATCTTTAATAATGTCTACTGTCTTGTCACCTGAACCTCCATCAACAATGATATGCTCTACTTCTAAACAATTTTGGTCAATGACAACTTGAAGGCAAGATTCTATAAATTTCTCACCGTTATAAACTGGTGTAATTATACTAATCATTAGCAAGGGTCTTTTATGCGTATTGCAAACAAAAATAATTCAAATACTTGAATTGATCTCCGATCATATAGTTCCCAATTGGCACAAGTCTATAACGTGACTAGCATCAGTGTAAATACGTAAATTGTGTTCGCGTATGTAAGTGATAAATGGAAATTTGTCTAAGGGTATTTCTGATCAATGACAAGATACAACTATTTGATGAAGTGTAGCGATCAATAGAATTCTTGAGATTTAATTGAGGCATTGAGAAGGTCATAGAAACGGAGGTTGTTTTTTGCCAATCCTCCGTTTCTGATATTTCTATTGTCACTCAAAAATGAATAGGCAAAGTGCTGCAAAAAGTTTAGGTAACATTTTGTAGCCTACTGGCAACTTCTGATGTTTGTCCAATGGTATTAAATCGAGAGAGGGTGCTATTCCTCTTGTACATCAACCCAGATACTACCTTCTTCCACACGAAGAGGAAACACTGGCAACGCCTTTGGTTGTGAAACCAACGAGAGTACCTTGCCTACACCAGGTGGCCAAGAACACCAGTCTTGTACTTCACCAGTCCGCAGGTCAAAAGCACTGTGATGAAAAGAACAAACAATTGCTCCATCTTTTATTTTGCCACTTTTCAGAGGTAATTTTAAGTGAGGGCAGGTGTTATCTACAGCATAAAGCTGATTTTCGTGATTCAAAAGCAGAATTTTACGGTTGCCAACTTTCACCACTTCTCGCGTACCTGGGGAAAGTGCTTCGACTGCAAGAACTTTAGTCCAGCTCATTAGGTTCTCCTCTCCTAATATATCTGCTTTCAGTTTCTCGCAATTGTGACCAGTGCGATCGCCTTTCAGTACCAAGGAAAAGTCAGTAGATTGCAAACTTCTCCCGAAAAAGCGATATCTACGATGAGCTTTGCTAACCTTGGCGACATAGAACCGCTATAAAATCTTACAGTAAAATTCATTTACACACTGAATAAACTGGTTTCTGGGTAAACTAAAAAAAGCACTTTCTATCCTTGCGTCATCAAGCTTGTAGCTCATAACAGACAATATTGAGGGATATAAAAAATGATTAAGACAAGTTACGAATTTGACCAGTCTATTCTTCCCGCCGGATTTTCATTAAAGACTAATATTCTGCTACGTTTTCGTCCTGATATAGCTGAATCTCCTCGACGAAACCTTAACCTTTCTCTTGTAATTGACCGTTCCGGCTCTATGGCAGGTGCTGCCTTACATCATGCACTCAAAGCTGCTGAGTCTGTGGTAGATCAACTTGAGCCAGATGACATTCTCTCAGTAGTTGTTTACGACGATGAAGTAGACAGCGTTGTACCACCACAAGCTGTAACTAACAAAGCCACACTGAAAGATTCTATCCGCAAAGTTAGAGCAGGCGGTATTACCAACTTATCGGGGGGATGGCTCAAAGGCTGTGAACACGTCAAAACGCGACTCGATCCGCAAAAAATCAACCGTGTTCTCTTACTTACCGATGGTCACGCCAATATGGGCATTCAAGACCCCAAGGTACTAACGGCAACATCAGGGCAAAAAGCTGAGGAAGGTATCACCACAACTACATTAGGTTTTGCTCAGGGTTTTAATGAAGACCTGCTGATTGGTATGGCAAGGGCCGCCAGGGGAAACTTCTATTTCATTCAAAGCATCGATGAAGCAACTGAAGTGTTTAGTATTGAGCTAGACAGTCTCAGAGCAGTAGTAGGACAAAACCTCACAGTGAAACTTGAGTTGGCTGAAGGTGTTAGTCTTGTTGATACTTTAAGTCTTGCAAAAGTTAGCCAGAATGACGCTGGTCAGGCTGTTATCAGCTTAGGAGAGCTTTATGAGGGCGAAGACAAACTTCTCGGTTTAAGTTTGGTGATATCAAGCGCTCAAGTTGGTGAGTTACCTGTGATGAAACTGCATTACAGCGCTGACGTTATCCAAAATGACCTCATTCAAAACGTTTCAGGCACAGCAGATATCATCGCCAAAGTTGGCACTGTTGAGGAAGCCGCTTTTGCCTCTACAAGCCATATCACTCTTGAACTGAGCCGCCTCACCATCGCTAAGGCTAAAGAGACTGCACTTGATTTAGCTGAACATGGCAGACACCAGGAAGCGGAAGAAACCCTGCGTACCCTGGTGAAAGATTTGCGGGATAAAGGGTTAAACGAGAATTTTGAAATTGCTGAAGAGATCGATCAGCTTGAGTATTTCGCAAGTCGAATCGCCCAAAAAGCTCTAGGTAATGCTGGACGTAAAGAATTGCGAGATCAGTCTTACCAGACAATGAACCGTAATCGCAATGATCTGGTGGGGCGCGGTGTTACTGCTGGTGATGAAGTGTACGCAATGCCGGTTGTCAATGAAGTTGGCTCAGGTGTTGAACTTTATTGCGTTCGTGAAGGGGGTAAACTACGGGTCAAAGTCATATCTGAAGGCTACGATTCAGCCAAAAATGTCCAGTTTCCCCGGAGTATTCGGGCTGAGGGAGCAAGGTACGTTGTTGAAGGGCTGGAACTCTCAAGCGATCGCACTTTCTACCGTGTACGTGGCAATATCACTCGTTTTGCTCAACCTGGTGAAGCAGATATCTTCGTTGCCCCTAGACAATCGAATATAGCTTATACAGGCAAAGCCTCTAAAGGCCCTGCCAGTGCTGCCGATCTTCCCACAACTGATGTTGTAAAAGACGGCATTCTTGTTCAGTGTGTCAAAGATGGCAGCAAGCTACGCGCTAGAGTGGTTTCCGACGGCTATGAAGCAGATTGGAATATGCGTTTTCCGCGATCGGTTCGTGAGGAAGGAATGCTTTATGTTGTTGATGAAGTCAAAACAGCACCTGATGGAAAGTCTTATATTGCGTGTGGTGAAATTAAGCGATTTGTCCAACCCACTACTACCAATTAATTCATAAAATCTCTGCGATCTCTGTGCCTCTGCGGTTCAATAAATTGCTTTTAAACCGCAGAGGCGCAGAGTACACAGAGAAAAGAGGAATTAAAGCTAACTATGCCTCGATCGCAGGGTGATAATCATCTGGGTTATTAAAGCCCGCAATCCAAGCGGCTGCTTGATGGCAACTCCGCATATAAGGGGGAACCCGCAAGATATGAATATGTCCTGTGGATGGACAGGTGACTTTCAATACCATAAGCGGCTCGTCATCCTCAAAAGGGATGTAGACTAGTTGACGTTCTCCACCAGCATCACGATCGCGATCGCGGATCAATCCTCCCACTTGCTGCAAAAATGTCTCGTATCCCAGACGCTCAATCAGCACACGGCGCAACTCAACATTCTCTATATTGAGAATATCTTGCCCTGTTAAAGACTGGGATTCAAAGGCAATTTTATCTGTCACTTCCACGCCTCGCCAGCGCCAGACAAAACCATGTCCCGCAGATACACTAGTAATCCCACTTCCGGCTAACTCGATCCAATAAGTAACGTGGAGTCCTGTGGGAAGAGTTGTGAGGTTTACACAGTCGCTGATATCAAGACTTTCACAGGTGAGATTTTCAGGTAGATTATAAAGATCCAACGCACCCCTTAAATCCAGATGGCCTAAAACGCGCATCCCATCCCAGGCGCGATGCTCAAGGATGAGTTTTCGAGCATATTCAGCCGATACAGGCTCATGGCTTTGGTTTGGGCGCTGCTTAATTGGTTTATTCGGCACGCGTCCATTAGACATGATCTTGAGCATTAGTCTACTACCTCCACGTAGGCATCAGGGCGATATTCGCGTTGTCTCCAAACGCGGTAAAGCCCTTGTGGTAATTCAATCGCTCGATGTTCTTCATGAACTAAAGTGGCACTTGGTTCTTTAACCTCTAGAAAAAGTTCATTACCATGTACCCACAACTGAACAGCATAAGATTGCTGAATGCGATGGCTATGTCCTGTAATTTCACCATGAGCCAAAGTAGCACCTACACGCTTCTGAGCGCCGACAGGTAAGCTAGCAATGTGTCTAATTAAAACGTCGCCATGTCTGTAGAGAATACTAGCTTGGGAGTTATTGCTGTTGTTAAACATCTTTTTTATAACTAAATCCTATAGTCAGATTAGATCCTGTTGTAGCGTTTTCGGCTCTATTTGTTTAGTTTGAACTTCTATCTGTGCATTTGATTCATCTCCATTTTGAGAAACTTTTTCTGTGCCGCATTGTACCGGGGTTACTCCTGTACCTTGAGTCAGCCCGTGCTTAGTTGTGGTGTCGTAGGTATTGTTATCAGTATTAGCTTTAGTATAAGTATCGTTAAAAATTGTGTCAGCTGCTGAGGTTATTTTGCCAAGCAGCTTTTTGTGTAAATCTTTAAAAGCCTTCTCGTCAATACTAATGTGCCCATTTTCGTGCTGATCCAGAGCGCTATAAAACCTTGCCCATTCTGTTTTAACGGGTTCGCATTGTTTGTCAAGTTCAGTCCAGACGGGCATTGCTTTAGTTTCTGTGACTAGAACGTCTGCTTCATAGATAATTTCAGCAGAGCGATCGTCAGCTTGGTAAGTTTTGACACTTTTCTCTGGGGCACAAGTAATACTGCCCGCTTCGCCCTTTCCTTGTGATGTTAAGTTTGTAATTGCTTCGGTGATGTTTTTCCCAGAAGCGGTAATTGTAGTATTCTTGTGGTCAATTTTGGTTGTACCTGTTTTGGGCGGCATACCATTAGATGCCTGGTCAAGAGGGACTGGTGCTGTGGATGTATCGCTTTGTTTTTGCACCTTGCCTGTTTGCTGTACTACATGGGTTAATTCATGGGCTGTCAACTCGTTATTACCAGGCGATTTCCCTGCACCAAAGTAAACATCACTACCATGAGTAAATGCCTGCGCTCCCAACGACTGACTCATCTGCATAGCATTAGAGTCAGTATGTACTCGCACATTGTTAAAGTTACTACCAAAGCGTGGTTCCATAAACTCTTGCACTTCGGCAGATAACGGGCTTCCCCCACCCTTACTACTATTTAACTGACTCTCAATGTTATTCTCACTCTGGACGCTGCCATCAGTCGCCCGTTGTAGTGATAGCTTAGTTTGTACTTCCTCTTGTTGCTCACAAGCTGCACATTTTCGTTGCATGATATCTTGTGAACCCATCTCACCCAAATTTATCTTTGGCTCAGGCTTAGTCATCCACATGATTTTGTTAGCAACCGAGTCGGCTTCCTGCTCGTACTGATCTCCTGGCTGGCTAACTGTAAGTTGTGGCTGTGGACGACGCAAAGAGATGCGACTAATGTCGTGAACAAGAGGCTTTTCTTTGATAGCTTCTGGTTCTAATGATTGCTCATCAGCAGACTGGGCTTCTTGAAGGTCGCCCGCTACCTCAGTGACTGTTTCGAGTGGAGTATTATTTGTTGGTAAACCAAAACCGCGTGTCGCATTTGCCAATGTGGGAATAGTTGATGAGACAAGCGATGGATTTGTAAAATTTGACGTACCTGCGTTGTGTTGCCGAAAAGTGCGATCGCTCATTTCTCACTTCCTACATTAATTTAGCTAAAACCAATTCCCTGAGAAGCAGCGTGGCATTAAGGAATTTTTCTTTCAAGCACCTTCTAAAATCACCTTGACAACTGGCTTTGTGAGCAATGGGCAGTGGTCATTGTGGAGCATCTACCGAAGTTAAAGAAGTTAAGCTAACTTCTTTAACTTCGGTTGATACAGAATTGAATATATATGAAAGTAAAGTTATGGCACTTATAGCCATTGATAAATAAGTTGTTCATTTGTTGCTGTTCTTCTTTTAGCTTTGTCGGAGAACCCACATTAACCGACATCACGCGAGGCGAAATGTGATTAAATATCTAAATATTATGAAGCTTGAGTATTACAAACAGTACTTAGATGGGGTAAATCTAGCAAGCGTGTCATGAGGGGCAAGTAGTACAAAATCTGAGTTTGTAATATGAAAGGATATGGCTAAAAACCTTCTTATCCTTTCGTTTCCCCCCCCTTGTGGTAACTTTGGGCAGATGAGCGCGAACTATGTCTAGAAAATTCAATAGACACTGATAACTTAAAAGCATATACAGCAAGACTTCCAGCTTATTTTGCCCCTCATAACATACTCACTAGATTTACCCAATCAGTTTCATTTAAGCTTTTGTTTACGTATAAAATTACGTATAAAAAAGGATGCATTTATAGAAATCGAAGCCGAAATTTGGCTCCAATTACGAGATTCAGGTTTAGCTCCAGGAGTCTCCTTCTTTTTGTCAGACCTTAAATATACAAAAACAGCAGGTTTTATCAACTTTAATATCGCAGGGAAATCGAAACGGAGATATTTAGGAGTTACGCCCTCAGGAGGATGATTTATCCTCAAAAATTTAGATCCTTTAGAATATGCATAGTTCAGATTTTTGTCACAGCTTTGTAATACCTCTGTCAATATAATATCTTATCCTAAAACTTGAGTTTAAAAAATAGGCTTACTCCCTACTATACTAAACCCACGAACCAGGGCGTTAGTTTGAGACTTTAATTATTCTTTAAAAAGAACGCAGAGGTTAACGCTCATGAAGCAACTACAGGTATTAATGCTAGGGCCTAGTTTAGAACAAAATGGAGGAATAGCAACGGTTGAAAAACTGATAATTAAGCATAATCTTCCTCAGTTCAAAATACAACATATAAGCACCCATGATGAAGGCTCAATTACCTATAGATTAATTGTTTTCGCCAAAGCTCTAGCTACATTTTTATGGAAATTATCAAGTCAAGAAATAGATGTTGTACACATTCAGATTTCTGATGGTGGTAGCATTTTCCGAAAAGCGATTTGCTGTGTTATTGCCTTTCTCTTTGATAAGCCCGTCTTGATGCACACTCATGGTGCCGAATTTCATCTAACTTACGCTAAACTTCCTCAAATAGTACAGCAAGTTTTAAGTAAAGTATTTCAGCACTGCCAAGGGTTTGTTGTTCTTTCAGAAAGTTGGCAAGATTACTATGTGTTAAATCTAGGTTTAAATCCCAAGCAAGTTATTGTCTTGCCTAACCCATGCGAGTTACCTACAGAGGTTCCTGAACGAAAAAATCGGACTCAAATAAGTTTGGTCTGTTGTGGGCGAGTTGGTCAACGCAAGGGGACATTTGATTTAATTAAGGCATTTGCTAACCTGCCAAATCATCAAAAAAAATATACTCAGCTAATTCTGGCAGGAGATGGTGAAATTGAAAAAGCGCAGCAGTTGGCTGCTAGTCTCAACCTTTCAGACCAGGTAACTTTTCTGGGTTGGATTAATTCCGAAAAACGGGATGAAGTTTTGTCACAAGCAGATGTGTTTATTTTGCCTTCTTACAACGAGGGTCTGCCTCTGGCGATTTTAGAAGCTATGGGTTGGAGTTTACCCGTGATTGCAACCCCTGTTGGAGGGATTTCTGAACTAGTGATTTCAAATCAAAATGGTCTGCTAGTTACCCCAGGAAACATCAAACAGTTATCCTCAGCGATGGAATTGTTGATTGAAAATGAGAATTTACGACTTTCTTTGGGCAGTAATGCTAGGAAAAGTGTCGAACCTTTAGATATTAAAAATTGCTCCATTCGTTTAGCCGATATCTATAATTCACTATCACAATTTAATTAAGTTTAGGTATTGATGAGAATTAATATTTGTGGAGTCGAAATTGACAAATATAGTTTTGATGAAGTTGTGGAACTAATCATTAACCATGCGCTTTCCCAAAGGAAACCAGAATATGTCGTTACTCCTAATGCCATGCATATTGTTACCTTACAGAAGGATGTCGATTTTCAAGAGATTTATCGCAAGGCTTTTTTAGTAGTGCCAGACGGGGTGTCACTGCTGTGGGCGGCTAAGTTTTTACAAACTCCCCTTTCCGGTAGAGTGAATGGTACAGATTTGTTCGAGAAACTCTGCGCCATTGCTTCTGAAAAAGGATTAAAGGTATTTTTATTAGGAGGTCGCCCTTGTTCTGCCGAAAAAGCGAAAAAAACTCTTGTTGCTAGACATCCAAGTTTGCTGATTGTTGGAACTTACTGTCCTCCCTACAGGTTTGAGTCTCAGCTAACAGAATTAAATTCAATCAACTCAACAATTATAGAGGCGGCTCCCGATATTCTATTTGTAGGTTTGGGAGCACCTAAACAAGAAAAATGGATAGCTGGCAATTATTTGTATTTAGGTGTGCCGATTTCTATAGGTATTGGGGTTAGCTTTGAGTTGGTTAGCAATATGGTGACAAGAGCACCAGTTTGGATGCAAAAAGCAGGTTTTGAATGGTTATTTCGGCTTATAGTTGAACCCTCCCGCTTATGGAAGCGTTATCTATTTGGTAATTATACTTTTATTTGTTTGCTAATCAAACAGCGCATTGGATTGTTTAAGAGACTTTCAAATACAAAAAGATCGGATCGTTTTTAAAGGATGTTTGTTAAGTATTTTTCTTAACATCAAAACTTGAGAACTTTGATAAATTTTCGTTTTTCCCGTAGGTTATAATACATATCAAATGCTTATTCGACATTCTCTCGTTGATAGTCGCACTACTCAGAAGTTATTGTGAATAACTATCAATTAAGAAATACCTCCATCTTGGCTCAATGCTAAATAGTTAGTCTGCGATGCCTGCGGTGTTCTCGTTGCGATCGCAGTTATTGTCCAAGCTATGACTGAAAATTAGCTGTATCTCTGACTGCGTTAGAACTTTGGCGCTAAGTGCCGATTGATTTTCATTGGCAGACTGTTGACCCTGCGATCCACAGCCTACAATGATTTGACACCTGATAACCTGAAGTTAGTGAAAAAATAAAAACACGCTTTCCAAGGAAAAATTCAAAATGTTTTTTGTAATACAGTAAAAATACTGAAATTATTACGAGAAACTCTTGTCTTCTAAACGCGATCGCACTTTCCCCCACTCGCATCTCCATGCCTTAATATTTTGCTGTTCCAAGCTTCCCGACTATGCCATCAAGAATTTTAATTCTCTGCTGGACATAGATAATAGTTGGAAGGATAAGAAGTCAGGCAATACGATGACATTTTAACCCTATTGTTTCTGCTTGTTAAAAATAAAGTTCCCCTGCATACTGCACTAATTGCAGGGGAACTAAAATTTGTTTTGTTCTCGAACTAGAATATCTCGTATTTTTAAAAGTTCTCATAGTGCCTTTAGGTAGATATGACTGTTAAGTATTTATGTAAGTATAAACACATTTTAGTGCCGTCTCGAACTATCCCCTAGGATTATCCAGATATCCCGCTGTAGTTGTTTAATCCGTTTCAAATCCTTTTCTACAATCTAAAAGTCCGAAAAACAGCACATCTCACTACACCTAAGCCCTGCAACCACATGTGAGGTGTTTACAGGATTTTTTAATATGCCCAACCCATATCCATTGACCCCCATTTTTTGAATTTCAACTTACGAAATGGTAAGCTATAAGTTTTGAGATGAAACTCTAATTGCCGGCTTGCCATCTAGCAAAGTTAGGGTCAAACAACACTTTCCGATTAAGTCAGAATTCCAACAGTAGATTGGAACTCCTCCATAACAGCAAGAAAACTCTTTAAGCGTTTGTGGTAAGTCTTGAAAAGTAATATTTGTTTGAACTGAATTCACTGCCGAAAGAGCTTCTGCTAGTATAAATATTGAACCGATTTCACCTAATCTTCTGTTTTCTAGCGAAATAGTATTGCCAAATAGAAGTTGATCTAGTTCCAATTCTGTAATCTGTAATCCTATAAGTTTCATCCCTTTCTGAACTTCGCTTGTTTCTAGACATTTTTTTAATTGTGTTAACTTAGATAAAGTAGACATAGTTTTTAAAGCTGTAATAATAAAAAATTAGGTTTATAGGTTTGTATGCTTTTGAAAAGCATGGGTTTACATCTGTCATTGTGCAAATAATTTTGGCTCTTAGTAACTTTTAGTAATTATGAAAAATTACGCAGTTTAATGCAGGAAGCAGTTCGTGCAAGCTTTGCTGAAAGCTAGGCAAAATAATTTTAAACCTGATTCCCTATGTTCGTGGAACTGGTAACAAAGGCTAAAATTCAACTTCAAGACAAGATTGTAATGTAGATTTTCTATAACCTTTGCACCGCAAGAACCTAAAGTTTTATATCTCTCTAAATCTCCCATTTTTAAGGGAGATTTAGATTTCGGCTCCTCCTTTTTTAAGGGAAGTCTAAAATTGCTTAAAGACATAAAGAAATACTTTTCAAACAATCTCTTAGAGTGCAAGTATTTAGATTTATGCTTCTATTTTTTCTATTGCTAAAGCTGGCACCTGGATTTGTTTTTTTGGTTTGAATTCCCTATTTTTTGGTGCAAAAAGTAGCCATTTTGACAACTCATTGTCTTGCTATCTTTGCTCCCCAACTTTATATCTAGTGCTTTCTTTTTGCTAAGTTGACATCAATGAAAGCTACTAAGGATTCTACTAGGGCTTGAGCGTTCAAATTTTTTATTAGCAACAGGACAGCTAAAGATTTAAGGAAGTCCTAAACCACTACTAACTTTAGATGGAGATGAATATGTTTAATAGCTCACCAATGAGATAGCTTTTGGCTTTAGATTTGTACTATTGTTGTGAGACGAACGACCAAAGAATTTACTTAGGGCAGTTATTTCGTGCATTAATTCCTTAAATCCTTCCAATGTAAGTGATTGAGGTCCATCTGAAAGTGCTTTAGCTGGATTGGGGTGAACTTCAATCATCAAGGAGTCTGCACCAGCAGCTATTGATGCCATTGTCATAGTTGGCACAAATTCGGACTTACCTGTGGCATGACTAGGATCAATCATGATAGGTAAGTGGGTCAGGGTTCGCAAAACTGGAATTGCAGATATATCAAGCGTGTTTCTTGTAAACTGTCGGTCAAAGGTGCGAATTCCTCGCTCACATAGTATAACGTTTGGATTACCTCCGGCTAAAATATATTCTGCTGACATCAACCAATCTTCGATAGTGGCTGACAGTCCCCGCTTCAGTAGCACTGGCTTAGTGGTAGCTCCTAGTTTTTTGAGAAGTGAAAAATTCTGCATATTTCGGGCTCCAATTTGCAACACATCTGCTACTTCGATGAGCTTGTCTAAGTCATCTGTGTCCATGATTTCTGTAATGATTCCTAAACCTGTAGCTTCTTTAGCTTTTGCTAACAAAGCCAGAGCGCTCTCACCGTGACCTTGGAAAGCATAAGGTGATGTACGGGGTTTATATGCTCCACCACGTAAAAATTGTACACCGCATTCTTTTACCGCTTGGGCTGTCTCGACGATCATTTCTTCGTTTTCTACCGAGCAAGGGCCTGCAACTACAACTACAGGATGGTTTTGCCCAAAAGTTATAGGCCCATTAGGTGTTGGTACTACAACCTCACTATGTTCTCCGTAACGAAATTCTAAAGAAGCTCGTTTGAAAGGCTTTTTAATCCTAATTACTTGCTCTATAAAAGGGTTCAAATTTTGAATCTGGCGTGGATCAAGTTCTGATGTATCTCCCACCAAACCGATTACTACTTTATGATGCCCTACACAGATTTCTGGTGTAAGTTCATGGCGACGAATTTCTTCATTTACTTGTTCTATTTCCGCAGATGGGGTGAAGGGTTTCATTACAATAATCATTAGTTTATCTACTCCTTAAATAGTGTAAAAATTGATAATTTTTAGCGAAAAGTTGATCCAAGTTCGCTGATTTGTTGTTAAATATTAATCAGTTAAATATTGTAAGTTTATGCAACTAGAGAAAAATTATTTTTAGGTCAGGTTCTAGGTCTAGCGTTCAAAAGTTCCCTTCCCTTATAGTCATAAATATTGCCATAAGGGAAAAGGAATGAGATAGTCTAACCTTGACAGAGCTAACCTTAACTTTTACGTTTTTAAGGTTTTGAGATGTTCGCTATACCATGTCAAGGTGTGCCGGATAGCTTCACGTAAAGGGGTAGCATGGTTGCCAAATGCTTGAACGTATTTATCATGATTTACAACAAATGGCTCATCAAACTCATACATCATTTCGACGGTTTCACGAGCTTCTGGGATAAAAATCCCGCCTAGTCGCATCATGAATTTACCCATTTTACTGATTTTTGGTGGGTGTCCAGCTTCCTCAAAAGCTATGTTGATAAATTGTCGAGTAGTGAGAGTCTCAGCATTAGGTACGTGCCAAATTTGACCCAATGCTTTATCCTGTTCCCCTAACACCACCAATGCCTTGCCAAAGTCATCGATAAAGGTATAAGTATGAGGGAGGTCAATTTCACCGATCGCTGATGCAGGCTTCCCAGTCAATACAGAGGGAAAAATGCGATCGCCCATTACAGAATCAAGTACTAGTGGCCCATAGAAGTCCGATGCTCGACCAATAGCAACTCGTACAATACCTCTACGGTGTGCATCCAAAAGCGCCTCTGCTATCTGCCCACGGACGCGCCCTTTGCGGGTGGTTGCAGCATTTGGCATATCTTCTTGCAACGCACCATTGACAGGGCCATACATATAGAGATTATCTCCCACAACGAGCTTTGCGCCACTGGCGGCTACGCCTTCGACAATGCTAGCTTGCAATGAGGGAAAAAACTCTGGCCATTGGGTGTAGGCTGGTTGCGCGCATTGGTAAACGACTGTCGCCCCAGTAGTAACCGCTCGTGTATTTTCGGAATTATAAGCATCGCTGGCGATGATTTCCACATTAGAGGGTATGTCTGCTTTACCACTGCGGTTAATCATACGCACCCGTTTGTTCCGAGCTAGCAGTTCGCGCATGACGGCTTGTGCTAGGGGGCCAGTACCAAAAATTACATGGAGTTCTTCTGTTGTGTTCATGGGTTGATTTTGATATTAGGAGAATTATTTTTTTAGATAATAATGCCAGGCTTCATTTAAACTTGGACGTTTTTGTGTCTTAATAAGGTTATACCTGCGGCCAAAAACCAGAGTTGGAGCATAGTTACTGACACGCTAATAAATGCTCCTAAATCCACCCCAAATAGTTCTATTAATTGAGTTGCCAAAAACAGAGCAGCGACGATCCCAAAGATTCCTAACCAACGTGGTAGTGTTCTTGAACGCAATAAGTAAATTGAGATAATTGTTAACCACAATACGGTAAACAGGCTAACACCTAATACTTCACCGACCGAGCCAGCGTAGTCATTGAGGGTTTTATAGACAACAGCGATCGCTTCACGAGTTTGTGCAGAGATTGAAGGATCAGCATAAACTTGCGCTAAAGCTGGCATTGGTACTAACCAGCGAATAATGCCCAGGCAACGAGTGACAGTAGATGCGATTCCAAAACCTGTTGCCACTTGGAGCCATACAGGGTTGGTTTCCCCATTGCTAACGACACGAGCAGTTAATAAAGCTACTACCCAAAAAAGTAGTGAATAAAGAAGATAAATCAGATAACCAATTCTGACTGGTTCAGCTTTTTTAATTAATAGTGGCAACATGATGCTAGCAGGTTCACCAAGGCTAGCTGGCCAGTTGATTGCTGCACCAAGAATAAAAACCGGCACAAACAGCAGTAGACTTTCAACAATTAATACCAGACCAGCAGTCCGGTAAAGTGCTTTGATAGACATAAAGGAATTTATTTTTGACATGATTACATGAGATGAGGAACACATGATTGGGTAGTAGAGACGTTGCAATACAATGTCTCTACTTGGGAAAATTGGGATAATTTTGATAACTAAAACTAATTATGGATAATTGTCAGTTCTGTAGTTTCTTGCGCTGGGACACAGCAACCAAAACTCCAAACATAAATATTCCCCAAGAGAAAGAAGCTTCTGGAACTGCTTTTAGCGCAACTGCGCGAATTTGCATCGGGTATGGCAGAAGTATCATATCGTATCCATTGCCGCTTGCAAAATTAATATCCAGTTCTCCAAAGTTCTCGTTAACTATCTGCACTCCACCACCAGCAGCATTAACATCATTTAAGAAAGCTGTGGCTAAACCTGCCAGCAATGGATCTAAGTCAGATGCTTTTTTTGCTGCAATTGGGTCGGTAAAACTACTTTCAAAATCATCATCAAATGATGGTGTAGAACCATAATCGACAATTGAATAAAAATCAGAATATCCAAAGTCGACTATTTTAGTATTGCCACTGTAGAGTGCTATTTCAACATCATTTGGATTAGCTTTATAAATTCTTTCCTCAAGCGGTGTATTAGGATCAGCGTACCAATCTTGACCGAATATATCTGCACCTAAATTCCAAGTTTGGTTAAAATCGCGATCGCTCTTTTGACCAAACACAAAGCCAATATCATTGAGTGGGATGCCATAATTTGTCAGATATTGACCAAAGGTAGGGAAGCTATTAATGCTAATCAAACTTGTCATTCTGGTAGCACCGCTAGCAGGTTCTTCCGGACTTCCTTGGCGACCAGTCCCGTAATATGGGGCATTGTTGAAACCTGGGAAATCTCGGCGCGAATTTAGACCGATTTCCTTATGACCGTGATCTGGAGCCGAAGGATCTGGATTATAGAAAGGCACAAAACCTTGATTTTCAATCGGTGATCCATTTAACCCCAGAAAATTACTAGATGCTGTTGGTCGTGATTTAATAAATTGTAGTTGGTTGTAGTCAAAGCTTAAGTTTGCGGCTTGAGCTGGTGCAGTTGCAGATAAGGCTACAGAGGTGGCGAGTCCAATAAATTTAGACAGTTGATAAGTACGCATATTTGAGGTTTTAACGAAGCTTTCTTGACATTTTCAGCATCATATTATCACTGGTGTGATATTTTGTAGAGATACCGCAATCTAGCTTGAAAATAGGGAGTGCGGAAGGCTTACAGACGCGATTAATTGCGTCTGTAATGGCGAATAGGGGAAAGACTGATGGAAAGTTTGCCACCCTAATAGGATTTGTGAAAGTGATTTGTCACTTCTACAACATTGCCTACTAAAGGTACAACGGCTAGCATCTCTGCCATAAGTTCCAAATAGCGATCGCCAAGTCTACGAATAGTTGCAGGTAGGTGGAAATTGCAAGAGTATTCGATTTCTAAGTGAACAGTGCCATCGGTGATGGAGAAGAAAAACTCTAGTAACACTGTACGTTTCTGGTCAGGGGAGGACAACCGACTATCTCTATCTTCCTCAATAAACTTAAACAGTTCTAAGGCGGGAGCAGTACGATTTCCTAAGTAGTTAGCTCTGACTGGAGTGAGATTGTTATCGGGATAAACATGATGAGGAAGTTGCTCAGAAATCCAATCAAACGTTACTCCATTCATCGGCAACTCGTTAAATTTGGCTTGGATTTCCTTGGTGGTATGCTCCCACTTGATGGAACGTCCTACATTAACCCCGACAGGGAAATTCATCGCAAAGTTACCAACACTATTTAAAAACGTGTGCGTGCTATCTAGATTTCTGCCGTGGCTGCGATGGCTAACTACTACCCAATGTTGTCCACTCCACTCAGCCATCAACCGATACAAGGTGGAAAGTAGCAACGTGTAGACATTACATTTGTAATACTGTTTAGCTTCACGTAAGAGAATGTTACTACTGTTTTTGGACAGGGTATATTTTTCGCTGGCGGCGGAAGCCTCTAAATTAGCTCCCTTTTGATGGTCACAGGGAACTTGGAAGGTATATTCCTGAGAAGGAAATTGAGATTTCCAATAATCTACATGACTTCTCAAAGCTCCTTGTTGTTCCGCCTGCATCAGCACACGCACATAGTCTATATAAGAAGGTATCGAAGGGAGAGGCTGAGAACTCAGAGTTCGGTTCCCCAGCAACTCGCTGTAAGTCAACCATAAGAGATTAAAAATCACCCCAGTACTCAGCAAATCACCGATGATATGATGTCCAACCAGCGAGATATCGTAGCAGGATTCATTCACCTTGATCGCGATTACTTTCATCAACGGCCATTGGTCGATTTGAAACTGTTGAGCTATTTCTTGTATCCGGTTGTGGATTTCACTGTCTCGTTGTGCAGATGTAAGATGACTACCATCGTAGAATTCAGCACTCAACTTTTGCTCTGGGGAAATTAACTGTTGCCACCATTGTTGATCTCGTTGCACAAACACAGTCCTTAGTGCAGGATGATTTTCCAGTACAACATTGAGAGCTTGGTTAAATATCTCTGCGTCTAATGGTTGATGGAAAAGAAAACGTGTGTAGCCATTCCATTGATATGGAGGCTCAAAGTATTTCACTAACCAACGTTGAGCAGGGCCTAGAGGTAAGTATTCTTGGGATACTGTTGGCTTTTCTTGGGTGATAGCTGCCAAAATAGCCTTGCGGTCTAGCTTACCATTGTGGGTTTTAGGTAAACTGGCTAGCCATTCCCATCGGTGAGGAATCATGTAATCAGGCAAGCGTTGAGCCAGGAATTCCTTAATTTGTTGATTGTCTACTTGAGAACCAGCCAAGCAAGCTATTAACCGTTTTTGACCATTTTCGTAATCTACAGCTAAAACGGCAGCTTCATTAATCGCGGGATGGCTATTGAGAACACTTTCGATTTCACCCAGTTCTACACGGAAACCACGTATTTTAATTTGGTGGTCAATACGTCCATGATACTCGAAACTGCCATCGGGCAATTCCATAGCTAAATCGCCGGTTTTGTATAAATATTCCCCTGGAACGTGAGAAAAGGGATTCAGGCGGAATGCGTCTGCTGTGCGTTGTGGATCTTTGAGATAACCTTTAGCCAATTGCACACCGCCAATCCAGAGTTCTCCCATTTTTCCTGGGGCTAATGGCTGCATCTGTTCATCCAAGATTAAGATATACACATTATCTATAGCTTTACCTATAGGAATGCAGATTTCTTGTTCGCCTGGACGTTGACGAATAATGTGTGCGGTGACATCGATGGAAGCTTCAGTGGGGCCATAAAGATTGGCTAAACCAACACTCATGCCATACTTATCAATCCAACGTTGTACAAAAGGTACAGGTAAAGCTTCGCCACTAAAGACTAACCAACGCAAATCGGGAAAAGTCCATGATTCTGATTCTAAAGCGTTACAAAATTCTCCAAATAGGGAAGGAACAAAGTGCATGACATTGATTTGGTTATCTTTAATCCACTGTGCTAATAGCCAAGGATTTTTGACTGTTTCTGTTTCCACAGAATAAACAGTAGCTCCCACCATCAAAGGCCAGAATATTTCCCATACTGATATATCAAAACAGCAAGATGTTTTTTGAGCAACGCGATCGCCATAACGCAATTGAAAAGCATTCTGCATCCAAACCAGGCGATTCATGTAACCCCGATGGTTGAGCATCACTCCTTTAGGTTTACCTGTAGAACCAGAGGTGTACAGTACTGTCATCAAGTCATCAGGAGTATTAACATTGGCAGGAGCTATGTCTGAACAACGCGCCCAAGTCTTTTTGTTTAACTGTGTCCAAGCTTTACCTTGCTCAAAAATACCCTCGTCTAAGAACATTAAAGTATTTAACGGTAACTGCTCAGTCAGACATTCTGCTAACTTGTTTGTCAAGCGATCTTCTGTTAGCAAAATTCCGATTTGGGCGTGTTCTAGTATGTACTTAATCCGTTCATAAGGATATATAGGATCTAAAGGAACGTAAGTTCCGCCTGCTTTGAGAATACCGAGAATCCCCACAAACATCAAAGGCCCGCGTCGTGTCATGATTCCCACAAACACGCCTGGTTTCACTCCCTGAGCCTGCAAATAATTAGCTACCTGATTGGAAAGACGGTTTAACTCTGCGTAGGTAATTTGAGTTTCCCCATCTGTCACCGCTATGGCATTGGGAGTACGCTTGGCTTGCTCAATAATTTCCCAGTAAGGAATTTCTTGGGGTTGTTGATTGTTGACAACTGATTGGTTTTGTAAAGAAGATGATTGTTTCTTCCCAAGTAGCACAGCCATTTCTTGGAGGCTGCGACAAGAAAGCAAGGCTTGACGATTTACTTTGCCTAACCGTTTTTCTAACCTCGTAACAATGCGGATGAGTTCTAAAGAATCCATTCCCAATTCTGCTTCCAAATCCTTAGCCATATCATTGTCAGTAATCTGGGAATGGCAGATTTCTGTGGCGATTTCTTGCAGAAGCTGCACTATATTTACATCTGTTTGTGTCTTGGGCAGTGGCTGCGTTAGTTGCTGAGATGGGATTTTTAGTGAAGCTAATTCTTTGATTTGGGTAATGTATTCCTGCATCAATTCATCGATAACAGACTCAGGGAAAAAGTTACTGTCGTAGCTAGCGAACAAATGTAAACTGTCGTCAAATATTTCTTGCAATATATCAATTGTTCCCGCAGCATTAATACCACCTGCGCGATAATCGATTACATCTATGGGGCCATATTTGTTTTTAATATTAGTCTGTCCTGTAAATGGACAGTATAAATTTGATTTCAGTATGCGGCGATACATAGGTAACATCCGCTCAGGGATTTTGCCATCTTCTAAAACAATATTGTCTCGGAAAGCGATCGCCATTTGACGAGTTTGGGCACGATCATAACCGTTAACTAACCCTTGTTGAATTTCCTGATGAACGCGGTTTAACAGCCGTTGCCAATCTTCATTCGGTGCTGGTAAGTCTAGGCTAATGGACAAATTCTGAGCAAAACTACCCACCACATCAGAAGCATCTATGCCAGGATAAACCCGCCCACTGGTGGGAACTTGAACCATAATCGGTTCGTTTTTAGACTTCTCAAACTTGGCAACAGCCCGCACAAACGCACCCACTAGTAGGGAGTTCAGTGGTAATCGCCATTCACGAGTTTGGGCAATTAATTGATTAGTAATGGCCTTTCCTAAAGAAAATCTGCGGTTATGGAACTTTGGACACAGGGATGTGATGGCATTTCCTGTTGGGTTCCACAAGTAAGAATCTTTACCTCGCCGATTTACATACTCGACCAGTGCTTTATCTTCTTCTGGGTCTTGCCAAGCATTAATTGATTGCACCAATTCGCTGTAATCTTGGACGGTTGTAGGCGGCTGCAAATTAGGTTGTTCACCACAGACATGAGCGCGGTAAATTTCCATAAATTCGCGTAAGATAACATGACATCCTAGGGCATCAGAAATGAGATGCTCGTTAGCTAACACCAGTTGATACACTGAATCTTCCAGCCGAAAAACAAAAAATCGATGTAGTGGCCACTCTGTCATTTGCCATTCATAATTGAGGCAGCGATGCAATTCATCATTAATTAGTTGTTCTTGAGCCTCACTATGAAGATGCCTGATATCAGTAACGGGTATATCAGGAGGAGTGGGGTTTTCCATAACTACCATTTCGTAATCCTTGAATCTGGTAGTATCGGGAGGAATGATAAAGCGCGATCGCAACATCGGATGACGATTCAGCAAGTCTTTCCAAGACTGCCAAGCAACGTTTGAATCAAAATCACCTCGTAAACGGAGAGTGGAAAATAAGCTAATTGAATTTACTACCCAATGACCGAGTAAATGAAAATATTGTCCAGAAAGAATCTCAACCTTCTCTGTTTTCTGCTCCTTTTGATTGATAATACTTGCAGATGGCGAAGAATCAGAATTATCTATTTGGGAAACTAAGCACTTATCAGCTATTTGCACGACATCGCCCAAAGTTTGCAATTGCATCAAATTTTGCAAAGGCAATGTCTCCATAAATCTGGGTTGCCTTTCTTGGGGAATTAGTGCTACTAATCCATTCAATAGTTCCATCATTTTGATGGAATCTAATCCTAAGTTACCCTCCAAAAACATATCTCGTTCTAATTCTTCTGCATCATGTCCAGTAATTTTGGCAACTAGGGAGAAAATAGGCAATTCTAAGCTCTTAGTACTCATTGCATCCTCTAAAAAAATTAATGTTCGCAATAAAAATTTCCAACATCTTACCTAATTAAGTAAGTATTGTTTTTAAGTCTAGTTATTCATACAAAACTAAATTTGAATGGATAAGAATTACGAGAAAAATTAATCTTCGCTCTTGTTATGTTACTTATCGCCTTGATCTGGGCTATTTATGCAAAAAGTTAGGAGCAATAAAACAAAGGGTTAGCTTTCTTTGTCTATTGCTTCCTAACTAATTTTGGAAGTTTTATTGCTCTGTGGGTGTTAGTGGCCAGTTATTAGCTGTTCTGCCACTGACTACAGACCTCTGATGAAACTTTACCCACAAGCCCGGATTTCTCACGATAGTGTAGGCAGGGGAGTGTGGGGAGTGTGGGGGGTAAGACTTCTTCCCCATCCTCCCACACCTCCCACACCTCCCACACCTCCCACACCTCCCACACCTCCACACCTCCCACCTCCCACACTCCTAGATTTCTCACTTGTGAGAAATCTAGGACAAGGGGGTAGAGTTTTTTATACTAATAACTTCAGCCTATTTACCAAATCTCTGCAAATCCTGAGCCAGCTTGATGTAACTTGACTGGCGTTGGCTGTCCGTGAGTGGAGACAATTGTTCCATTGGCAACAGTCGAGTTTGGGCTACTGCTACCGGATTCCTCGGCTGTTGGCTAATGTCCATAATCTTCAAATCCTGAGCCAGCTTGGCGTAGCTTGAATGGCGTTGACTGTCTGTGAGTGGGGATGGTTTTTCTATGGGCAATAGTCGTGGCTGTTGGCTATTGTCCACAATCTTCAAGTCCTCAGCCAACTTAGCGTAACTTGACTGGCGTTGACTGTCTGTGAGTGGAGATAGTTGTTCTATAGGCAATAGTCGAGTTTGGGCTACTGTTACTGGATGGGTTTCCAAAACTTTGGCATTTGACTGATGCTGATTGTCTAGGCGTGGTGGTAATAATTCAGCCGCAGGTATGGAGGTTGCTTGATTTTCCTGAGTGCTATCAACTAATGATACTCTGTAGGTTTTGCGCTCGAAAGGATAAGTAGGCAGCAGCACCCGACGTAGACCTTGAGGAAATAAGGGTATGCTATTAAACCTTACCCCAGCTACATAAGACCTAGCCAGACTTGTCAACACACGTTCCACCACTGGTTGTCCTTTATCTAGATATATCCAGACTCCCAGTTCATCCAAACTTGCTAATTTTTGTTTGAGAACTAATGAATCTCCTAAGTGTAGGTAAACACTTTCTTTGGAGATGACATCTTGACACACATCTACATTTAACTGTTCAGATACTTGCACCAGGGCTACCAGTTGAGCCGTGGAAATTGTGTCAGAATGGCTGAAAATTCCTTGTGAAGTCACTAATGGGCAAGTCCAGGTTGATACTAACCGTTCTTTTGCGGACACATTATGAGCAATAAGACCTTTTTGTCCTTCTATTTGTAGAAGTAAAGCGATCGCCTGCTCTAATGTCAACATTCCCCGCAGTGTAGCTCCTACTAGAATACCGGTTTTTTCTACTAATAAACTAGTGGGTTGTAATTCCAAAGACATCAACAAGCGTCCCCAAGCGTACTGCACCGCAAATATATGTGCCTGTTCGCTCATCTCATTTAATCCGGCACGCACGCTATTGTAAGCTACTTGGAATTGGGGGAAACGTTTACTTAAAGTTTCTACTTCTGCGGGAGCGATCGCACTAGTTCCATCTAATATTAAGTGAAACGGTGTTGTGCGCTGGGGGTTAGCTCGACCTGTATATATATCTGCTGGTGTTTGTGCCGAACAGATAGCCTCCAGGTAATTGAGCAGATGTTGGCGGTTATTGACTACTAAAGCCGCCTTGTAAGGTAATTCCTTCTGGGCATTATTCTGAGTAAAACAGATTTGGGAAGATTCTTGTTCAGGATGATGAATGATGTGTTCGCGTAGTTGTCTAGCTACTTCTTGCAGTGCTTGTTGATTCCGTGCAGTCAGACATAACAAATCAGGAGCAGAACTTGTGACCTGGGACTGTAAATTAGCTGCTAGTGGGGATTCCTCAAGAATAACGTGACAATTGGTGCCGCCAAATCCAAATCCATTCACACCTGCACGTAATGGGTTGCCATTAGGCGACCAGGGTATACTCTTACCTGCCACAGCAAAAGGTGTGTCCGCAAAATTGATGTGGGGATTAGGCTCCTCAAAACCTACAGTTTGGGGAATTTTGCCGTGCTGCATGGCTAGTACCACTTTGATCAGGCTGACAATCCCGGAAGCAGACAGCAAATGACCAATGGAGGACTTAACCGAACCAATGGTACAGAATCCCTTTTCATCAGTAAAGCTACGGAAAGCTTTTGTCATCCCTTCTACTTCTACTGGATCGCCCAGGAGAGTACCTGTACCGTGGGTTTCAATGTAGGAGATAGTCCGGGGGTCTACGCCACAACTGTTGTAGGCTTGGCGGATGGCTTCTGCTTGACCTTTGGGATTGGGAGCAGTTATCCCTTGAGAATGACCGTCATTATTAACTGCGGAACCTTTAATTACAGCATGAATCAAATCCCCGTCAGCCAAAGCCTGTTTTAAAGGTTTAATAATTAACACGCCTGCACCTTCTCCTAAAACGATGCCATTAGCACGGCGGTCAAAGGGATAGCAGGTTCCACTGAGGGAAAGAGCCTGTGCCTTACGTAAAAAAGTGAAGGGACTAGGACTGAGATTTAAATTAACCCCGCCGACTATTGCCATGCCAGTTTGACCAGAACGCAGGCTTTCGCAAGCAATATGTAATGCCACCAGAGAAGAAGAACAAGCTGTGCTAACTGCCATACTTGGCCCCTTGAGGTTTAGGCAATGGCTAACTCGTGCCGCTAATTCGTTGACCTCGTTACCTGCTGCTGACTCAGGGAGAATTTCACTTGGTTGCAGTACTTGTGAGAGGGTATTGAGCAAATGCTGACGATCTTCAGCAGGAAGGTGATCAAACCAAGAACTCTCTTGCAAACGCTGACGTAATTCCTCGTAATACTGATAATTGGTGAAGTGTTCGATGTAAGTATTTTGTCCACAACCAACAAACACACCGATATTGTCTGGGCGATATTTACCGCCGTAGCCTGCCTGTTGTAGAGCCTGCATAGAAAGCTCTAGGAACAACCTCTGTTGTGGGTCCATTGCCGTAGCTTCCTTGGGGGAGATGCCAAAGAACATCGGGTCAAAGTCGAAGGGACTGTTTACAAAGCATCCACGTTTGGATATTTTTGCTTGCGGAGAGTTTCCTTTGGCTTCAAAGTAGTGTTGGTTGAACCAACGGTCTTGAGGCACATCTTGAATGACGGAGCGGCCTGCATTGAGTAAATCCCAATACTGTTCTAAGTTATCGGCTCCTGGTATTTTACAAGCCATGCCGATGATAGCAATGTCTTGTTCGGGAACGTCTTGGTATTTTTCCTGGGTGGCGACATTTGGGGGCGCTGATTTTTCGGCTTCCGGGCTAGATGTTTCTTCTGGAGCGATCGCGCTCGTGCTAGTCTTCACAGAATAACCGTACTTGCTTTGTAAATAATCTACCAGGTCATCTGGTGTTTGATATTCAAATAGTAAAGTCGGAAATAATTCCTCACCCAGAGTTGTCCCTAAATGTTGGACAACTTCTACAGTCCCAACAGAATCTAACCCCATTTCTTGGAAAGTTTTGTGTCCTTCCACCTGTGCTTCCGGAATACGTAAATGTTGCAGCAAAACTTCTCGGACAAGCTGTCGCAGATTGCGAGATTTAGTTGGTGGTTGGCTCGTGGAGGATTTTGGTGCTACCTCTGTGGTGGCTTGAGCAATTAAATCAATGATGTGAATTACAGGAGAAGCATCCAAAGATAGAGCCTTAATAAAGGCATTAGCAGCTGGCTCTGGTTCCAGAGGATTTAAACCTTTGGATTTTACCATTAATAAAGTTGATGCTCCTAAAAGAGCGCCCATACCGCGATCGCTCCATAGAGAATAATTTAGAGCTAAGGAGCGTCCTTGACCACCATGCTGTGTCCGGTAGACAGCATAACTATCGAGAAAAGTGTTGGCTGCGGCATAATCGCCCATGCCGGTTCCCCATTCGGCTTTGGAAGCGGAAACCGAGGACAACAACACAAAATATTTTAGGGGTTCGTTGCGGGTAACAGCATCGAGGATGATGGTTCCCTGGACTTTCGGGGCTAAAACTTTGGTGATTGAGGCAGGTTGTTTTTGCAGTAGTTTAAATGTGCTGTGGTCAACTGCACCCGCCGCATGGATGACTCCATCCAGATTACCAAAGCGAGATTTGATGTTCTCAATTAATTGCTTCATCCCCAAGGCATCTGTCACATCCACAGCCTGATACATAACTGTGGCTCCGAGTTGCTCTAGTTGCTCAATTGCTTGGATACGTTGCTGCGTTGAGGCATCATGACTAGCAGATTGCCATTCTTGTTTGGGGGGGAGGGGATGGCGACCTGTTAGCACCAAATGGATGGGTACTTGATGAACCAAAGCTAAGGCTATTTCTGTCCCGACAGCACTTGTACCACCAGTAATCAACCAGGTTTCTCCAGGCGACAAAGGTAGAGAATTGTTATCTGTAGGGACATTAATTTTTTCCAGGGTACGACTCAACCGTTGACCATGACGGATAGCAACAATACCTTCACCAGTAGGGGCTACCTTCATTTCCTGGAACAAAATATCGGCTAATTTTTCTGGCAGATAAACATCTTGGTTAAAATCTACGACTTTGGCTTGAATCTGAGGATTTTCTTGTGCCACCACCTGCGCCAGTACACCTGCCATAGATTGATGTACACCGTGTAGGGAATCATTTGGAGATATTGGATAAGCACCTTGAGTTACCACTAAGAAATTGAGGGGAGAGGCTGGGTAATGTTTGACTAGCGCCTGTGTCAAAAACAAAAGACTGTAAACGCGTTCATTGAGCAGGCGGTCATTTTCTAGTAGTTGTTCTGGGGATGTTGCCCACAAACTATAGTTCCACAGATGCACGGCTGCGGTGACTGTAACACCGTCTGTTTTGATATTTTGAATCAGTTGTTCGTAGTCTTCAACGGATGCCGGATTAATAGTGAAATGTTGTGCTGTTTGCTTAAAGCTCTCCCCTGGGGTGACAAAATATGTCGTGTACTTTTTAGAGTCGAACAGCTTTTCTAAATTTTCTCCTACTTGGTGGCGATCGCTAAAGATCAAAATTGCCCCTGAAGGAATATCTTGAGATTGGCTTGACACCTCTGGAGTCCATTGCCAACTATGAAACCAATTCGATGGTACAGCCAAGGGAATTATTGGCAAAGTTTGGACTTGGGGAATAGCTGAAGTAAAACCTAACCCCCCAGTCCCCTTCCCTACAAGGGAAGGGGGAGAATTCAAAGCCTCTCTCCTCGTAGGAGAGAGGTTTTCCACCCAGTAGCGTTGGCGTTGAAATGGGTAGGTTGGTAGTGCCAGGCGGCGACGCTGATAACCTTGGTCAAATGCAGCCCAATTAATTTTTATACCCCTGATGTACAACTCACTTAAACTAGCAAGCAATTGTGACCAGTCTGATTGTCCTTTTTTCAGAGAAGTTAGCCAAGTGCCTGTACCTTCTGGTAAGCATCTTTTACCCATGCCTACTAATGTGGTACTCGGTCCCATTTCTACAAAGATTTCATACCCTTGTTCATGTAGCGTCTTGATGCCGGCATAAAATCTTACTCCTTCTCTCAAATGCTGTCGCCAGTAAGTTGCATTGGGAATTTCTTGGTATTTAAGTATTTGTCCAGTCAAATTCGAGATTAGGGGAATACGCGGCGCTTGAAACTGCACCGAGCTAGCTATCTGCTCAAAGGGATCGAGGATACTAGCCATTAAAGGGGAGTGGAAAGCGTGAGAAACCTGCAATGGTTGGGCGTTAATTCCTTGAGTTGCCAATTCTTTCAGCACGGCTTGGACAGCTTCTCTGGCTCCAGAAATAACGATATTTTCTGGGCCATTAATCCCAGCAATTGCCACTTGCCCAGTGTAAGCAGCTAAAATGCCATTCATCCGTGCTTCATTGGTGAACACTGCCGCCATCATGCCATTTTGAGGTAGAGATTGAATTAAACGCCCCCGCTCGGCGATTAATTTCAGCCCATCTTCCAAGCTGACCACTCCAGCAACACAAGCGGCTACATATTCACCCACGCTGTGACCCATAACGGCATCTGGTACAATTCCCCAAGATTTCCACATTTGGGCGAGTGAGTACTCTAAAGCAAACAATGCTGGTTGAGTATATGCTGTTTCATTCAAGGGGGAAGCAATATCCAATGTGGGGTAAAGTACTGACAACAAAGGTTGCTGGAGATAGGGACGCAGAATTTCGTCGCATCGGTCTAAAGTCTTACGAAACATCGGCTGGGTTTCGTAGAGTTGTCGTCCCATCTCTACATACTGAGAACCTTGTCCTGTAAATAGAAACACAACTTTGGAACGCTTCTTCTGTGCTTGACCACTGACTAATGTACTGGTCTGCTTTTGGCTAGCAAAAGCTGTTAGTTGTTCGCGCAAGTCTGTGTTAGATGCAGCGACAATAGCCAGACGGTGTTCAAAATGCGATCGCCCGGTGTTGGCTGTGAAACAAATATCTGCTAAAGATGTTTCTGGATGGGATGTTAAAAAAGATTCATAACGGCTAGCCATTGCCAGTAGTGCTGCCTCAGTTTTGGCCGATAAACTCAGCAGGTGGAGTGGACGCTCAGTTTTCGGCGGCTCTAATTTCAATTTTGGTGCTTCTTCGATAATCAGATGGGCATTAGTACCACTCATACCAAAAGAACTAACCCCAGCCAAGCGTTTCCCGTTGACTGCTGGCCATGGAGTTGGCTTAGTTGGCACAGCCACCGCAAGTTTGTCCCAAGGAATATGAGGGCTGGGCTGTTGTAAATGCAGATGTGGCGGTATCTCTGCGTTTTGTAGAGCCAGCACCACTTTCATTAAACTGGCAACTCCGGCAGCTGATTCTAAATGACCCAACTGAGTTTTTACGGAACCAATCAGCAAAGGTTGCTCTGGAGAACGTCCTTGACACAACACTGAGCCTAAAGCTCTCACTTCAATGGGATCTCCCAAAGATGTGCCTGTACCGTGGGTTTCTACATAACTAATTTGTTCTGGTGCTACCTTAGCGTTGGTGAGTGCCTGATTAATCAATTTCTCCTGAGCTAGCCCATTGGGTACTGTTAGACCACTGCTAGCACCGTCATGATTCACCGCCGAGCCTCGCACTACAGCCAAGATATTATCATTGTTAGCGATCGCATCTGATAAACGCTTGAGTACGACTATGCCGCAGCCTTCTCCACGTACATAACCATCGGCTTTGGCATCAAAGGTCTTACAACGACCGTCTGGAGCTAGCGCCCTCATTCTACTCAGACCAATAGAGGCTTCCGGTGCTAATATCAAATTGACTCCACCAGCTAAAGCCATATTGCACTCACCTGAACGCAAGCTCTGACACGCCAGGTGAACCGCTAGCAACGAAGAAGAACAAGCCGTGTCTAACTGCATCACAGGCCCTTGCAAGCCCAGGACATAAGCTAGGCGACCGATGGCAATACTCCGAGCATTTCCTAAACTGCTGTAAGCATCAATGCGGTTATGATCGCCAGAATATAGGTTAAATCGGGAATAATCTTCCATAAAGAGTCCCATAAAGACTCCCGTCTGGCTGCCGTTTAATTCCTCTGGGGATTGTCCGGCGTTTTCGACGGCTTCCCAGCCTACCTCCAAAAGTAACCGATGTTGGGGGTCCATGCTGGCTGCTTCTAGAGGGGAAAGTCCAAAGAAATGAGGATCAAATTGATCTACCTGTTTAATAAAGCCACCATAGCGGGTGTAAATTTTCCCCAGAGTGTTTGGATTTGCATTGTAATACTCATCTACGTCCCATCTGTCAGCCGGAACTTCAGTGATAGTGTCTACCCCATTGTGGAGTAATTCCCAGAATTTCTCAGGGTAGTCGGCTCCCCCAGGAAAGCGACAGTTCATCCCAATAATGGCGATTGGTTCTGTCTTGGCGTTCTCCACTGCGTCCAACTTGGCACGCATTTCTTTTAAGGCTAAAACTGAACGTTGTAATGGAGATAATTGGTTGATGTCTGAAGTGTTACTCATTTTAAGAAATTGCGTAATTAATAGACAAAGAAATTGAGTCTGAAGCCAGACTCATTTAGCTGTGTAAATAAATAGATGAATGTCTTTTGTAGACTTATCAGAGTTAAGCAGGTGATTTACGCAAGTTCACAAGTAAAATTACTTCAGACACCCAGCAAAGCCTCTAATTCTTGGTCAACTAATGCTGCTAATTCGTCTTCAGAATATTGCTGAATATCTATTAACAAATCATTTTGCACTTCAGTCTCTATTTGCGGCTCCACCACAACTGGCTCTGCTACATTCAAGGAAATTACATTGTTGAGCAGATATTCAGCCAAGGATTCAATTGTGGGATATTCAAAGGTCAAAGTCGAAGGTAGAGAATTTGCTACACTGGTTTCTAGTCGGTTCTTCAACTCGATGGACATGAGAGAGTCCATCCCCATATCGAAAAAGCCCTGTTGCGGATTTGGTTGATAAGCTGCTTCAAACCTGAGAACTTGGGCAACCTCAGTTTGAATGTAAGCAATCAAAACATTCTGGCGATCGCTAGCAATAGTTTCCTCTAATTGACGCAGAAGTTCAAGTTGTTTGGCTGATTGTGCGGAATTTGTTTGTGGCTGGGTTTGGGGAGCTAAATCGGAAATTAAAGGTGCTGCACCTCCTGGTGGGAATTGCTGGAGGAATTTCGCCCAATTGACTGACATCACGCCAACTTGGGTAGCATCTTGTCTCAATAAATCTCCCAGTAGTTGCAATCCTAATTCTGAGGACATGGTAGCAAAACCACTCTCAGCTATGCGCTGTTGGCTACGACTATCTAAATCTGCTGCCATCCCAACTTCTGCCCAAGGCCCCCAGTTAATGCTCAAACCTGGCAAACCCAAACCTCGACGATAATGAACTAAGGCATCCATGAAGGCATTAGCGGCTGCATAGTTTCCTTGGCTGGGTGAACCAAGTAATGAGGCGACCGAGGAGAAGCAGACAAAGAAATCTAAAGGTAGGTCTTTGCTCAATGTGTGCAGATTCCATGCCCCTTGCACCTTGGGAGCAAGCACTTTAGCAAAGCGGCTCCAATTTTGTTGCAGTAATACCCCGTCATCTAAAACACCAGCCGCGTGAAAAATACCCCGTAGAGGTGGATAGTTAGCTTTGATTGCCTCTAACATCTGAGCCACATCTTCCGTGTTGGACACATCTGCTGTGACAACTAGAACTTTTGCCCCTGCTTGCTGTAGTTGATTGATAGCTACTTGAGTATCACCAACAACTCCACGCCTGCCAGTTAAAACTAAGTTTTTCGCTCCTTGTGATACCATCCACTGAGCAACTTGCAGCCCTAGCGCCCCTAGACCACCTGTAATTAAATAAGTCCCATCTTCACCAATAGCCAGTTGATTCGCCGGGGTTTGAGCTTGGCGACGCACCAACCGGGAGACTTTCCGCACTCCTTGACGAAATGCCACTTCGTCTTCTTGGTCTGGGAACAACAACTCTGCTAATAATTCTTCAATTTCGTTCCCATTACCAACTGGGTCTAAATCCAACCGCACACACGACAATTCTGGATGTTCCAAGGGAATAACACGTCCCAAGCCCCACAAAGCAGCTTGATTTATGGCTAAAGCATCGGACATTGGCTCTACTGGCTGGGTTCCTCTGGTAACTAACCACAAACGGGGAGACTTAGACCAAGTTGATTTTGCCAAGGCTTGAACCAAATGCAGCACATTACCACAGCCAGTATTTAAAGTCTCCAGCGTCTCCTCCAGCCCCCACAGGTATACTACCCCACGGCAGGGAGGTTGGTTATTACCTAAGCTTGCTTGAATTAACCTCTGAAAATCTTGTGGTTCTGAGGGATTGATGTAGTAATGTTCTGTATCGGCTTGATATTCTGCACCAGGAGAAACTAAGATAGTGCGATCGCCACGTTCTTTGAGTAGTTTTGCTAACTTAACCGCCGTTCCTTGTTGGTCAGCAAATATCAGCCAACTTCCTTCTTGTGCCTGTGCCAATTGATGATTTTGCTCACGAGGTTTTGATTGCCAAGCTACTTCATACAGCCAATCACCTAAATCTTTTTGCAGACTTTGCAGCAAAGTTGCCCGACGAACTTTCCTCACTTCAAAACCGATGATTTCGGCGATTAACTGCCCATTTTGGTCGAACAGATGTACGTCACCAGTTAAGCTTTGCTGATTAGATGTTGGCGTTTTTTGACCATGACACCATAGTTGATGACCAGAATGGGAACGACCATAGAATCTAAAGCTACCGATGCTAAAGGGAATGTACATATAGTCATTCTGGACTTGCTCGGCAGGATTAACATCCCAGCAAACGTTGAGTAGTTGCAAGCATGAATCAATTAATCCCGGATAAAGTTGATAGTTATCGAGTTCGTCTGGTAATTGAGGCAGTTTCATTTGACATACAGCTTCTCCATCCTGATGCCAAATATTTTCTAGCCATTGAAATGAAGTTCCCCAACTGTAGCCAACTGCTTGAAAACTAGAGTAAAATTGCGTTCCCGATAAAACTTGAGAACATCTAGCCTTGACTTCTGCCACATCTACGAAATTGGGTACTGGCGAGAACAGCCGGACTTTTCCTGTGCCATGTGTTTTCCAATTAACTTCGTTTTCTGCTTCTCCACCTAAAAAACTAATAATTTGGAAGGAAGTCTCTTCTGTTGTTTGGGGTGTCAAAACTAACTGAACTGTTGTACTGCCGTCATCTGGGCAAACCAGCGTATTTTGAAACAACAAATCTTCGATGATGCAAGATTCATTGGGGAAAGCCTCCTTAACTGCGGATAGAAGCATCGAGATATAAGATGCACCAGGAACTATTCTGACTTCGTTTAATTGATGATCTTCTAGGTAAGCAGGCAAATTGGGGCTAAATTGGGTTTCAAAGCGAATTTCTGGAGAAAATGGTAATTTTAGCCGTTGACCGAGTACAGGATGGAGAGTTTTGCTAGCCTTGGCGGGTAAAGTCTGTTGGCGATGGGATGTCTCAACCCAGTAACGCTGGCGCTGGAAGGGATAATTTGGCAGTACTAGGTGATGACGGGGATAATCTTGATCAAAGCCAGACCAGTTGATTGATGCCCCACGCAAGTATAATTCCTGCAAGCTTTGAAGTAGCTGTTGCCAATCCGACTGTCCTGAGCGCAAACTAGGGAGCCACACTCCTACTCCTTCAGGGAGACACTTACGACCCATTCCCAGTAAAATTGGTTTTGGCCCGACCTCTAGAAAAATTTCACAACCTTGCTGCTCAAGAGTTTCCATCCCAGAAGCAAATCTCACTGACTGGCGCAAATGTCTGACCCAATATTCCGCATTGGTGATTTCTGTGGTAACAACTGTGCCGGTAACATTAGAAATCAGTTTGATATTAGGTAATGAAAAGCTGACTTCTGCGGCAATGCGCGCAAATTCCCCTAACACTGGTTCCATTAAAGGAGAGTGGAAGGCGTGGGAGACGTTTAACTTGACACTATTAACGCCTTCGCTTTGGAGAGTAGACATCACGGCTGCGACTGCTTGATGCTGTCCAGAAATAACAACACTTTCGGGGCCGTTAATGGCAGCAATCGAGACTTGATGAGCATAAGGTTGAATAGCTGCCAATACTCGCGCTTCTGAGGCGAATATATTGACCATTGCCCCATCTTGAGGTTGAGCCTGCATGAGGCGAGCGCGGGCAGAAACCAATTTTAGTCCATCTTCCAGACTAAAAACTCCAGCTATACAAGCGGCGACATATTCACCCAAACTATGACCCATAACTACTGTAGGTTCTATGCCCCAAGATTTCCATAACTGGGAGACTGCATACTCTAGGGCAAATAAAGCTGGTTGGGTGTAGGCAGTCTCATTGAGAGGGCTAGTCCCAGATTCAGGATAGAGAATTGATAGCAAAGGTTGTTCTAAATAAGGACGGAGAATTTCATCACAACGATCTAAAGTTTCCCGGAATGTCGGTTGGGTTTCGTAGAGTTCTCGCCCCATACCTATATACTGAGAACCCTGTCCGGTAAATAGAAAGGCAATTTTCGGGCGCTTTTTGTTGTGTAATTGTCCGCTCACACCTGGAGTTTTACCTGCTGCAAAAGCCGCCAATTGTTGACGTAAGTCCTGAGTAGATTCAGCGACAACAGCAAAACGATGGTCAAAATGCGATCGCCCTGTATTCGCGCTGAAACAAATATCTGCTATATTTGCTTTGCTATCACCTGCCAAAAAGGATTCGTAGCGGCTGACAAGTGAATGTAGTGCTGATTCAGTTTTCGCCGATAAACTCAAAAGATGAAGCGGACGCTCAGTTTTTGCCTGTAATAATTTAATTTCTGGTGCTGCTTCCAAAATCAGATGGACATTTGTACCACTCATGCCAAAGGAACTGACCCCAGCTAGTCGTCGTCCATCTGCCCCTAATGGCCACTTGGTGGGCTGAGTCGGCACTACAAGCGACAGTTTTTCCCAAGGAATATAGGGGTTAGGTTGTTGAAAATGTAAATGTGGTGGTATCTCTGCGTGCTGGAGAGCTAATACAACTTTCATTAATCCAGCAACTCCGGCGGCTGATTCCAAATGACCAACCTGAGTTTTTACCGAACCGATAGTTAGGGGATTGTCTTGGGAGCGACCTTGACCTAATACTGCTCCCAAGGCTAACACCTCAATGGGATCGCCTAAAGGTGTACCAGTCCCGTGAGTTTCCACATATTGAATCTGATGGGCTTGGACGTTGGCATTTTCTAAGGCTTTGCGAAGTAATTTTTCTTGAGCAGAACCATTTGGGGCTGTCAAACCATTACTAGAGCCATCATGGTTATATGCTGAACCCCGAATCAATGCCAGGATAGGATCGCCATCAGCTAAAGCATCAGATAAACGTTTGAGTACTACTATGCCACATCCTTCTCCACGTCCGTAACCATCGGCGCTGGCATCAAAAGTTTTACAACGACCATCAGTAGATAAGGCTTTTAATTTACACAGACCAATGGAAGGATCTGGTGAGAGAATCAGGTTGACACCACCAGCTAAAGCCATATTACATTCTTGAGAACGGAGGCTTTGGCAAGCTAGATGCACCCCTAACAGCGAAGACGAGCAAGCTGTATCTAACTGCATGGTAGCTCCTTGCAGACCCAAGACGTAAGCCAAACGCCCAGCTGCCATACTTCTGAGAATACTTAAAGTATTGTAGGCATCAATTTGAGTGCGATCGCCATAAAAGCTCAGTTGTGCGTAGTCATCCATAGACAGCCCGACGAATACCCCAGTAAGACTGCCATTTAACTTTTCTGGTGCTTGTCCAGCATTTTCTAGCGCTTCCCAGGTTACTTCCAAAAGTAATCTCTGTTGAGGGTCGAGGCTGACGGCTTCGCGGGGAGAGATGCCAAAAAACTGAGCATCGAACTTGTCTACTTCATTTAAAAAACCGCCGTGCTGGGTGTACATTTTCCCCAATACATCGGGGTCTGGATGATAAAACTCATCTACTGGCCATCTTTGTGCAGGAATTTTGCTAATGGCATCTACCCCATTATGTAATAGATTCCAGTAATCCTCTGGGTTATTGACACCCCCAGGTAAACGGCAAGACATCCCAATAATAGCGATGGGTTCTTTCTGTAATTGCTCAACAGTATCAACTTCAGACCGCATCCGCCGTAATTCTAAAATTGCATTTTCTAGTAACAAGCGGTAATTTGTGTTCTCTGAATTAGGAATCATACTAATCTCCTTTGCTTAACTGTGGCAATTTCTCTGGTAAGTAATTCAGCTATTTCCGCGTCTGAGAGTGCTTTTAAGTCTGCTGATTCGGCCAGTTCTGCTTTGTTTGCAGGCAATTCTACAGACACCAATAGACTTTCTGTGTGCAAATTAGACTCTGGCTTTGTCTTGGCTAATTCTGTCGGTTGGGGAATTTTTTGACTGGCTAGGTGGCGTGCTAAAGATTCGATGGTGGAGAAGTTCCAAACTATAGTTGCTTCTAAGGGATATCCCAACCATTCACTCAATTCTTGGGCTAACTTGACAGCCCTAACGGAATCTAATCCATAATCAGCAAATGACTTACTTTGGTCGATTGACTGGGCTGCTACTGCCAATTTTCTCACGACCCAATCCATAATCCAGTTTTCAATCAATTCGGCAGTTTGATAAGAGACTTTTACCGACGCAGATGTCTGAGTTTTGCTAACCACAGTACTATGGGAAGGTGTAGCAGAATTTTCTTGCCTTAGTAGCCGCTTGAGTATTTTGCCAGTCGGGTTCTTGGGGATGGAGGAGACAAATTCGACGGCACTAGGAACTTTATATTTAGCCAGTTTCTGGTAACAGAAGGCAATTATTTCTTCTTCTGTAACTACCTGGTCTGGTTTGAGGACAACGCTAGCCTTAACCTGTTCACCTAGTATTGAATCTGGTACACCGTAGACAGCTACCTCTGCAATACCTGGATGCTGGTAAATAACATTTTCAACTTCGGCTGGGTATACCTTTAATCCACCGTTGTTGATCATATCTTTGAGGCGGTCAACGATGTAAAAGTAGCCCAATTCGTCTATTTGACCAATGTCACCGGTATGAAACCATCCGTTCTTAATGGCTTTGGCAGTTTCAGCCGGGCGATTCCAGTAACCTAGCATGACATTGACACCGCGAATAACAATTTCGCCGAGTTCACCAGGGGCAACTTCGCAACCATCATCGAGGCTGACAATCTTCATCTCGACATTTTCAATTGGTGAACCAATAGAACCCAGTTTGTACCTCAATTCGTGGTTATAACTAGCTAAGGGTGATGTTTCTGTAAGGCCATACCCTTGGTTGATGACTTTACCAAACTTGTCTTGCCAACGTTTGGCAATTTCTACAGGCAAACCTGCGGCCGCAGAGAAGTAGTAACGCACTGAATCCAAATCGCGGATAGATGCTTTATCGCATAAAAGAATAAAAGTAGTGGGAACACCAAAAAAGATTGTAATATTATATTCGCTTATAGTTGTCAGTACCGTTTCTGGGTCGAACGATCGCTGTAAAACGATAGTTGCACAGGTATTAAGTCCACTATTGAGAACTGCATTCTGCCCGAAACAGTGGAACATCGGTAAAAATAGTAAAATTTGATCATTAGGGCGCATTTCGCAACAGTGATTCATTGAGTGCATATTAGAAATCACATTGCCATGAGATAAAGTAGCGCCTTTAGGGAAACCTGTTGTACCAGAAGTATAAAGAATCGCCGCCGGATCATCACGTTCCATCTCCACAGCACGGGCGCTAGACGAAGCGTTTGCCATGAATTCACTCAATGCGATCGCGTCAGCTGCTTTCCCCTCAGCAATTAAGATGTGCTTGAGGTGCGGTAAATCCTGCTTGGGCAATTTTTCTCGCAGCGTTTCTGTGGTTACGAGTACAACTGCTCCACAGTCATTGAGAATAAACTTGAGTTCATCGCTTTGCAGACTTGGGTTAATGGAAACTGCGATCGCCCCAATCTTGAGAATCCCCAGATAGGAAATAACAAATTCAGGAATGTTTGGTAATAATAATGCTATGCGATCGCCACGCTCAATCCCTAACCCCAGTAAAGCATTGGCAAAGCGATTTGCCATTTCATTCAGTTGTTTATAAGTAAAATATAAGCCTTCAAAAATGAGCGCTGGTTTGTTAGGAAAAAGGCAGCAACCACGCTCCACATTTTGGGAAATATTCATAAAAGTTGTTGCAAGATTTAAGTTGTAGCTCTTGTTATACTTATCGCCTTGATGTAGAGAATTTATGCAATAAGTGGATAAAATTAGTAAACAGTCAACTGATAATTGTTGACTGTTTACTATTCATTATTGGCTAAAAACTCTGTTAACAGATATCTTGAACTGCTTTCACAATCAAACCACCAGCCGCGATATCAGCAGAAATCCGGGCAATATGCTCATCCAGACCTTGCTCATTATCATTCCAAATATATGGGCGATCTGAAGTTGGTTTTTGTCCAACTACGTGGCGGACTGCTGAATACAACCGCTCAGTTGCAGGTGATAGACAGACGCGTGCATCGTAATGACCGGTCTTTTTATATGTGCGGAGGTCAACAGCTTGGACTCCAAACATGAGAGCGATCGCCATATAATTCTGGAATATATCGACAGAACGGCGGGCTAGATTCGCTGAAGTGTATCCTTGACTGTTGATGTTCTGATTAAATTGTTCCGCATGGGTAGGAAAGCGATCGGCGATGGAATTTCCATAGAAGGTCAACAGTGGCATAATTGAGTTACCGCATATTTGCAGACCTTTAAGTCCCATATTGACTTTACGTTCTTGGTTGCCAAGTAAAGATGGTGGTAGTCCATTGCTAAACTCTGGTGAGGCGAGGAGGGCAATTTGCACATCCAAATGTTTAGCCATTAGCCCAATGTAGTAACGCAGGTGATCCATTCCCACTCCCACGTACTGTCCGAGAAAATTGCCTCCATGATAGCTAGCTTGGTTATCAACATCAATTAGTGGGTTATCAGTCACTGAGTTGATTTCGATTTCAATTTGTTTGGCAATCTGGGAAATCCCATCAACAATAGGCCCCAAATACTGGGGAAGGCATCGGAGTGAGTAACGATCTTGAATCAATTCGCGATCACGATAATCGTGTTTACCATCTAACTCATCACGGACTAACTGGGAATTTGCTAGCAAAGAAATCATCTGATCTGCTGCCCATAATTGACCAGGATGTGGTTTGGAATTATGGATAAATGGGTGGAATGATTGATTGGTTCCGTTTAAAGCTTGGATATCTAGAGCGTGAACGCCCATAGCGATCGCAGTTAAAATTTGAGTATCGTAGACGCAGTTTGCTGCAATGCCCGTCATTACTGAAGTGCCGTTCATCATCGCCAAGCCTTCCTTCGGCAACAATGTCAGGGGTGACAAATTCAGCTGACTTAGGGCTGTCGGTGCATCCATCTCTTTACCGTTGAAGTCAACCTTAAAACTGGGATCTAAGCCTATCAGTGAACCAGTAATGTAGGATAGTGGCACTAAATCACCACTTGCACCAATTGAGCCAAACTCATACACATACGGTGTAACACCAGCGTTGAGAAAAGTTTCCATGCGCTTGATAAGTTCCAGCCTGATGCCAGATGCACCGTGCATGTGAGAGTTTGCACGCAAGAGCATAGCTGCACGCACATCCGCCAAGGGTAATTTGTTACCTGCACCTGTTTTCAGGAACCAAACTAAGTTGGTTTGGAGTTCAGATGCTTGTTCACGGGATATGGCAACATTGGCCATACCGCCAAAACCAGATGTCACTCCGTAAATTGGTTCCCCAGATTCAACAGCATTATTGATGTAGTCACAAGATGCCTGAATACCCTGCAAAACATCAGTGTTATTGGTTAAAGACACTAAGGTGCCATTACGCGCTACCCTTGCAACATCATTGATTGTGAGTTTCTGATTACCAATAACTACATTGGTAGAGGAATTTCCAGTGAAAGAAAATTGTTGAGATAAGGTTTTGCTTTGTGCTTGAGATAGTGTCTTCATACAGGGATTATGTTTAACTTGTAGTAGGTATTGCAATTAACTTAACTTTTGTTTTTTGCTGAGAGTATTTGACATAATATTTCAGCAAATACAAATTGATATTTAGCTGGCATCAGTGTTTTAACGAAGCAGTAATTCTCCATGATTGAAACTTTCGAGAATAATTTTTGGAGAAATTCACGTAAAAATTAACCAAAAAATTAGCCATTTGTTTCATTTTTTTTGCTCATATATTGATGACAGAGATTCCGTTTGTTGTGTTTTGAAATTACAACATGAGAGAATAAAACTTGTAATCGTTTGTTCTGTAATTGAACTGTTATATATTTATCTGGAGTAAGTAAAAGATTTATGCAACTATTCCATAAATTTTACTTTATTTATTTTACTTACTTGCATTCTAATATATTAAAAGCTTTATGTGGAATAGGTTTCGCCTATTTCGGTCTCTACAACACTGATACAGCACGGTATAAACAGCACAATCATTTAAAATCCGTGAAAAGCTCATATAGTAAACTTTTCACGGATTTTAAATGATTAGATATTTTCTTACTCGAAAATGCCTAACAACATAAATAAGTTGGCGTTAAAAAGCTAAGTATATTTACGAAACGTAAATATGCTTAAAACCCTTACTAATGACCAATGACAAAGGACAGCCTTAGCCAGTTAGCTTTAATTTCGCCGACCTACTTAGCTCAATCAAATCAAGCCGCATCCGACAATTATGTAACTCGATATTAGTAGGTAGCAAAAGCTTGGTTAACTTTCTGTTTCTGTAACTTTATGCTGAAGGCTATTATTTACCTTTAACTCACTTTTTCATGTTGTTCCCTATAGCGCCGATTCAGTAAAGCACTTACTCCACCTGTATCTAGACTAATCAGCGTTATTAAAGTATTAGGTTCTGGAACAGTAGGGAAAGTGCCATTCACTATAATCTGATTTGGCTCAGGAACATTTGATTATAGATCAATTATGACGCTTCCAAAAAGGGATAATATGCCATTAACATCAGTGAATCTTTCCTCTTCACCAGTGATATTGACGAGTTAAGTAATTCGGAACGGAATTTTTTTATTCTGTCTGCCCACATAAAACAAAAATATAGCAAAGATGATTATTGTCAAGCTAAATATATAACCATCACCAAAAAATTTGATAGCTAAAGATGAAGCAATAGGCCCAGCAGTACATCCGAAACTATATATAGCTGTGAACAAAGCACTTCCAGAAGATAGTTCATTTCTAGAAAGTTTTGCTCCAATTAATGCCATTGCTAAGGGAAAAATCGGACTGATACTAGCTCCAGCAATAAATGCAAATATCTGGGTAGCAGTGGAGTCTTGAATCAATGAAAGAGATAAAAACGACAATATTACGATAGACACGCTCATAAAAAGAACTTTGAGTCTGCCGAATTTGTCTGCTATGTGAGTAACTGGAACAGTAGAGAGCAAGCCGCCAACAACAAATACAGCAAAGGTATAGCCGATCTGCTCTATATTGTAATTTTGTCGTAGCAGATAAACAGGATATAAAGAAACTAGCGTTGATTCGGCAAAACCATAGGCAAATGCGCCCTGAAGAGGAAGTTTCAGCTTGTTGAAAATTCCGGAACGTGAAGATTGTTGAAAAACAACTGCTTTATCTGGTAGAGCTATCCATACCACAATTACGCCGCTAAAAATTAAAGCACTACCCAACAAAAATGACAGTTTTGGTGAAACATTATACAAAGCAGAACCAATTACTGGGCCAATACCAAATCCAAAAGTAAAAGCTAGAGCATTCAAACCATTGACGATCGCTCGATTACCTTCATGACAAAAGTGATTCAATGCAGTGTTTCCACTGACTAGATATAAACAACAAGCAATGCCCATAACAGCACGTATAATAAACCACAAGGGCATTGATGTAGTCATAGTGAACAAAGGAGCGCTAATACCCATCATTGTCAAGCCAAGCATCATAGTTTTACGAAGCCCCAACTTGGGTAATACTTTTACTACAAACGGTGTTCCCAAAGCTATGACTAGAAAATACACCGTAGAATTTGCTCCTATCCATAAATCATCAACTTGATGTTGCGCCATTAATGTTGAGATAAAGGGATTAAATAGCCCTATAGAAATACCAGACAAAAAAGCTATGCTATACAAAGCTGGTAATCCAGTAGAAAACGGGGAATTTGATTTTGTCGAGATCAATTCTGTCATAAAACTTGAGGATAATTGATAAATTACATGGTTTAAGTGCATGGGATAAATACGATGCAAGCAATCTTGTTATCGCAAAATTGCTATGCAAAATAGAAATAGCCATTTTTGCAATAGACTTATTTTTTGCACTTTATTGAAATAGATTTAGCTACTTAGTAAATTATAGATTTGTATCTAAAATTCTTAACTTTTGTTGATAGCTACTAGGTAATTTAAGTATTGGGATAATGACTGCAAAAAGAGTGATTGAGAATTATGCAAAAAGAAATGATCTCCAGGAAACATTTGCAGGTTGAAGTAACTACTAGTCTGCTCACACCAAGCTTCTAAAGCATCAACCTTAATTGCTTTATCCTGCAAACCTCCAAATACAGAGATTGGGCATTCGAGTGGCATTTCACTTTTGTAAATGTATGTCTCTAGTATCGTAAAGTCCGCTCGCAGACAAGGCAAGAAAAGTTGCAACATTTGTTCATTCTGCAAAATCGCATTGGGAATTGCATTGTAACGATCGCAAAGTTCAGCCAGGAATTTAGCTTCAGGCATTTTGTGAATAAACGGTTTGAGAATTGGTTGTTGGGGAGCAGGGCAACAAGCAGCAAATAAATGAACAGGGCTAAGATTATATTCATAACGGAGTAGACGCGTTATCTCAAAGCCAAGTGTTGCACCCATGCTATGGCCAAAAAAAGCAAATGGCATATTCAGATACGGTCTAATTTTTGATGCCAAAGTTTGAATAAGAGGTAAAAAATTGGTATATGAGGGTTCTTGCAATCGACGGCCTCTTCCAGGAAGTTGAACTAAATAAACCTCTACATCTTTTGGTAATTTGTTTGTCCATGTACTATATGTTGAAGTTGTACCCCCCGCACATGGAAAACAGAATAAGCGAAGTTGGGCCTTTGGATTAAGCTCAGGGCAGCTAATCCAAGGATCAACTATTAGTTTTGCTGTCATAAAATTATGTGTGTAATCTGAAAAATTTTGTTATAAAGCCTAAACCTGTTTCTTTATCAGACTGTGGTAACTCTGTTCATAGCAGCGATTAAAGGTAAATATTATTTCTGTACATATACACCGTTAATTAACATGAGTAAGTAAATCTGACTATGAGTAAGAAGAATTACAGCCAAGACTTCTAATTTTAGTAAATATTTACAGCAAATAATACTATCAAATTAATTAATAAAAATGTTAATTTTTGTCTACTGTTAACTGCTATTAAATAGAGATAACTAAATAGTAAAAGCATAAAATTTTAATGCCTGAGAAATTGCCAATCATATTTGATTCTTCCTGTCACTTTGATAAGTTATTAAAACTTAAGAGTTAATTTTTTGTTTGCTCTCATAGTACTTATCGCTCTTCTCTGGGTTATTTATGCAAAACACCAAAATCCCCAGCCAATAAAATTTGATTGGTGAAAAAATGACATGAACTACAGCATTAGAAGCAATGGGCTACGCCCCGCAAAGAAGCGCGGGTACGCCATCGCTATTCCTTAGTGTGACCCATTTCGAATTATTAACGCCCTAGTCTCAAACCTCTTTCCATAAGCATCTGAGGTTCGATATTCTCAACTTTTGGTATCGCTTCTAGCTGAGGAATCTTTGCGATCGCATCTGCAATATTATCTGATTGGGCACGCAACCAAGCGGTATGAGGCGCATAGTCAAGGATTTGTACTACTTCGTAACCCGCTCGATTAATTGCCTCGTGCTGAGACTTGACATCAACGCCTTCAGCAAAGCGGATGAAAACCAGTCCAGTTGGTACTGCTAAAGAACCATTGGGTTCTATTGTGTAAACTGGACTCAGTTTACCCTGCTCTGATTGATTGGGTTCGCCTGGAAAAACTGCGTAGGCGTAGCCCGTCGTAGACATCGCACCATCGTTAAGTTGTAAAATTGCTCCTGGTGCTACCGTCTTGGGTTGATTATTATAATGTATTGCATAGTACCCAGACTTACGAGTATAAGATATAGCAGTGCTATCGCTGCCAACCCGAATTTGTTCAGGATACTCAGAAAAATAGTCGTTTTGAAATTTCACTTCAGGTATCAGGGGTAAAGAGTACACCTGTAGAAAATACTCAGCCGGAAAATAAAACATCTTTCTCAAGTTCTAATGATGTTATAGCGTTTTCAGTGGTATGGAATACAAATCTTTTATTGGGATACAAGCTATATATCCCTAGTGATAGTGAAGATTCGTAAAACAGTCTGACTTTAAATTCCTCTTTTCTGGAAAGACGAATTGAAGGCTTGTATGAACTTTAGAGAGATTAAAATCTGTTGCAGCTGGATCTTTTTAATGTCGTAATACACATATAACACATGAAATCAAAACCATCCATAAACTAAACATAAACGCACGCTGCGTATAGCAAGCTTTAAAAGTAGTGCATAATACGATTTCCCAACGCCCAATTTTCAAGACAAATATCCCAGGAGATTAAGCTATGGTTCAGGTTCGCTATGGTGGACAGAACGGTCAACAGTATGAACTTGCTATCAGTGACGAACACGTCGTAGTGCGTACCGAAAGCCGCAGTACTCTAATTGGTGCAAGACCGTTTGAAGTCGCACCTGTGTCACCCACAGCTCGTAGCATCCTCAATCAATTCGAGTTAACAATGCGGTTTCGGCAAGCGGGTGTAGAAATTTTGCGTGCGAAAGTTCCGACTCAGGGTGTTGCTTTGCGCGATCGCGCCCGTGAAATTCTCAACCAAGAGTCTGAAGTCCAATTTGCTGGACGTGTCTTGATCGATCCAGTCTCCAGTCAACCGATAATTTACACCGAAAACCTCTTTGTTAAATTCGATAATGAAGAAGAATCAAGAGTCTGCCAAGAGATATTGCGACGTTACGGCTTAACAATTAAACGCCAACTTGAATATGCGCGAAATGCTTATTTTGTCAATGCACCTACAAATACTGGTATAGCGATCTTTGACATCGCCGAGAGACTTCTGAATGAGGAATCAGTCGAACTGTGCCATCCTGAACTAGTGCGTGAATCACGCCAACGTCAGGTTTTTCCGCAGCAGTGGCACTTAAAGCAAACAACAATTAACGGTAAGGTAATTAACGCCCATGCCAACGTTGAAGCAGCTTGGAAGTTGAGCGATGGCACAGGAGCAATTATTGCAATTATCGATGATGGTGTGGATCTCGATCATGAAGAATTTCGTTCCTCTGGAAAGATTGTTGCCCCGCGCGATGTCACACGTAAAAATGACAATCCCAGACCAGGAAACGACAATAACCACGGGACAGCTTGTGCCGGAGTAGCTTGTGGCAACGGGAAATTTGGTGCATCAGGTGTAGCACCGGGTGCAAAACTGATGCCGATTCGTTTAGCTTCGTCGTTGGGTTCACAGGATGAAGCAGATGCTTTTATTTGGGCGGCTCAAAATGGTGCTGATGTGATTTCTTGTAGTTGGGGCCCAGCAGATGGGACTTGGTTTGAGCCAAACGATCCTCTACATAAGCAAAAAGTACCTTTGCCTGACTCCACAAGATTGGCTATGGACTTTGCAATCAATAAAGGACGTAACGGGAAGGGATGTGTAATTTTATTCGCGGCTGGCAATGGTAACGAAAGTGTAGATAACGATGGCTACGCCAGCTACCAAAAGGTAATTGCGATCGCAGCTTGTAACGACTTTGGCACAAGAAGCGCTTACAGTGACTTCGGTCAGGCGGTGTGGTGTGCCTTTCCCAGTAACAATGGTGATAGTTCTCAAACCCCTGGAATTTGGACAACTGATCGCGTTGGTGTACTTGGTTATAATTCCGGTAATGTAAATCTGGGTGATGCCGGAGGTAACTACACGAATGAATTCGGCGGAACTTCTAGTGCTTGTCCTGGTGCGGCTGGTGTCGCAGCATTGATTATTGCCAGAAACCCAAATCTGCGTTGGGACGAAGTACGAGACATTATTAAACGCTCTTGCGATCGCATCGATCAACCTGGAGGTAAATATGATGCCAATGGTCGCAGCCCATTCTATGGTTATGGTCGAATCAATGCTCTCAAAGCTGTAGAATTGGCCAAGCCGACGCAAACATCGCCCATTAGCATATTCAAGGCAGTACAAGATATCCCAATTAACGATTTGCAAACATCAACATTATCGTTGGCGATCGCTAATACTAGCCTGATGAAATCCATCAAAGTTAATGTAGATATCGAGCATACTTATATTGGGGATCTTGTAGTTACTCTCCTTCCCCCAGTGCAAATAGGCATACTTCCCATCGTTCTGCACGATCGCCAGGGCGGAGCTACAGATAATATCAAAACAACCTATGACGAGGTAAACACCCCAAAACTTGCTGCCTTTAAAGGTAAAAGTCCCCAAGGAACCTGGACTCTGGAAGTTGCAGATAAAGCTAGCACAGATACAGGAAAGATTCGCAGCTTTACCATTGAAATCGGGTTTTAAGCCAACACGTTTGAGTTAGGGAGTGTGGGGATGAGGGAGTAGGGGAGGCAGGGGAGGCAGGGGAGACAAGGGGACAAGGGGACAAGGGGACAAGAGGTGAGAACTTGAAAAAAGTCTTTCCCCTTGTCCCCAATTCTCCTTGTCCCCAAGTCCCTTACCCATGCCCAATGCCCCATTCCCCATTCCCCATTCCCCATTCCCCATATCAATTAGCTTTGAGTCACAGGCTCTTTCGCCAAGAACTTCTCTAATTCTGTCAGCGCATCAGCATCAACCTTAGTTTGCATTGGGCAGAACTTAGGCCCACACATCGAACAAAACTCAGCAGTTTTATAGATATCTGCTGGTAAAGTTTCATCGTGATATTCCTTAGCTCTTTCTGGATCGAGTGATAATTCAAACTGACGGTTCCAATCGAAGTTGTAACGCGCCTTAGAAAGTTCATCGTCTCTATCCCTTGCACCGGGGCGATGTCTAGCAATATCAGCCGCGTGAGCCGCTATTTTATAGGCAATCAACCCATTCCGCACATCTTCGGCATTTGGTAGACCCAAGTGTTCTTTGGGTGTTACATAGCACAGCATTGCAGTACCGTACCATCCAGCCATCGCTGCTCCAATGGCTGAAGTAATATGGTCATAACCAGGAGCAATGTCTGTCACCAACGGGCCCAAAACATAGAAAGGTGCTTCAGAACACTCTTCCATCTGCTTACGGACATTGAACTCAATTTGATCCATTGGCACGTGTCCTGGCCCTTCTACCATTACCTGGACATCATCTTCCCAGGCTTTGCGAGTTAGCTGTCCCAGGGTTTTCAATTCAGCTAATTGTGCTTCATCTGAAGCATCATGAGTGCAGCCGGGACGTAGAGAATCTCCTAAACTAAAGGAGACATCGTACCTTTTGAAAATCTCAATAATGTCTTGGAAGTGGGTATAAAGTGGATTTTGTTTGTGGTGATGTAGCATCCACCGCGCCAAAATACCGCCGCCGCGAGAGACAATACCAGTGATGCGGTTTCTCACTAAGGGCAAATGCTCAATCAAAATCCCAGCGTGGATAGTTTGATAATCTACCCCCTGCTGGGCGTGCTTTTCGATGATATGGAGAAAATCATCAGCAGTCAGGTTTTCGATTGTGCCGTGGACACTTTCTAAAGCTTGATAAACTGGCACCGTACCAATGGGAACAGGTGAAGCCTTGATGATGGCGGTACGAATTTCATCCAAATTACCGCCGCCTGTGGACAAATCCATCACGGTATCAGCACCGTACTTCACCGCCAGATTCAGCTTATCAACTTCTTCTTGAAGATTAGAAGAGTTGGGGGAAGCGCCGATATTAGCATTTACCTTACATTTAGAGGCGATACCAATAGCCATCGGCTCTAAATTAGTGTGATTAATATTAGCGGGGATAATCATTCGCCCCCGCGCCACTTCATCACGAATGAGATCGGTAGGGAGATTTTCTCGTTGGGCGACGTAGTGCATTTCTTCGGTGATAACACCTTGGCGGGCGTAGTGCATTTGAGATACATTACTTTGCCCACGTCGTTTAGCAACCCATTCTGTCCGCATATTATGATTCCTCAATAAACAGCTTCCCTCCGCTGGTATTACCCAGACTCAGGTGTTAAGGGTGTGATCTCAGCCTGGTTATGTAGGCACCCCTAGCATGGATGTAGTGTATCACTTTCGTTATATCTAGGAGCAGGGGTGTTAACAATTTATGAGGTGAGGGTGGTGTTAAGCTGTTTTTTCTGAGTCTAATACTACTTCATGGATTTCTTCTGGAGTCATTGAGGCGGAATAAGGCGCTGAGGGAAGTTTTACCGTCACAACGATCTGCGTGGCAGGTTTGAAAGGTTTACCATCTCAGGAATTATCGAGAAACTTTTATAGCAAAAGCTTCTCGATAATCCCAAAAAGGCGATCGCATCCTTTACACCCTTCAACTAAAAACTTTTAACCACAAGGTACTATGCGATCGCTTTGACTTTGTACAATTAAACAACAACAAAATTAGTTGCACTTAGTGACAATCCATCGCTGAGTTGCGCGAATTGTACCTGAGTAAATGTGCCACCGCTACCATCTTGGTCAAAGAACAGCGCACCTGTACCGTTGTCGTAGATAAATCGTTGAGCGTCCGTTGTCGCGGCTGAACCGATGGTAAACTCACTAGTCGAGAGTGCGCCTGTTACTAAAGATCCGCCGAAACCAGCAGCCGAAACCTGAATAACTTCAGCAATCGGGTCGAAGTCATAAAGACTATCAACACCTTCATCGTAATTATTGAAGGCAAATGTATCAGTGCCCTCTCCCCCACACAGACAATCATTGCCTCTCCCTCCAGCCAGGAGATCGTTGCCATCATTTCCGAAAAGGAAATCGTTACCATTACTGCCTAGAATAGTGTCAGTGTTAGCTGTACCAGAAATATCTAATTGTTCAATATTCTTATAGCTAACTTGATACGTCCCAGCCGTAATTGAACCTTGGTTAGTGACTGTATCGAAAGTTGAGGTAATTCCCTCAGTAGTAAAACTACTATAATCGATAGACAAATAGTCGTCGCCCGTACCTCCATCTACCGTTTGAGTCACTAAAACAGAGGGAGTGACAGAGGGGGCGCTCAAATGGAAGGAGTCGTTGTCACTCCCTCCTTTAAGGGTGTTGTTGCCAGTAGCACTGTAAGCATAAAGTTGATCGTTCCCCAAGCCACCGTCTAAAAAGTTATTTCCAGAAGAGGAAGAAATATCCAACACATCATCCCCAGTTCCTCCCTTAAGGGTGTTGTTGCCAGTGGTGTTAGAAGCATAAAGTCGATCGTCCTCAGAGCCACCCCTTAAAAGGTTATTTCCAGAAGAATGATAAATGTATAGATAATCATTTCCCTCTCCTCCATTAAGGGTGTTGTTACCAGTGGTATAGGAAGCAGAAAATGAATCATTCTCAGAGCCACCGTCTAAAAAATTTTTCCCAGAAGAATTGTTTATATTAAAATAATCACCTCCAGCTCCACCCTTAAGGCTATTGTTGCTAGTGGTGTTAGAAGCATAAAGTTGATCGTTCCCCAAGCCACCGTCTAAAAGGTTTTTCCCAGAAGAAAAGGAAACATCAAGAATATCGTTACCCAAATCACCGTATAGGCTATTATCTCCTTCGCCACTATATAAAATGTAATTACCATCTCCTCCAGAGAGGCTATTATTGGTATATTTATCTGTCCTAATGACATCATTAGCATTAGTACCATTGACATTTGCCATAACTTCTATTGACCTAAATTGACTTTTCAGAGACTTGCTGTTTTAATGCACATAAACTATACCAAGAGTTGACACTTTCGGTATAGTTTATGTCGCGATTGAGAAATACAACTTTCGACTTTGACCAGCCTTTTGACAGGCTGAAAAGGACTTTTTGGCTAACTTACTGACACAATACAGTTGATTAATCTAATCACTATAGTGTTTGTTTAGTTGAGTGTCACTACTTGGAATAGCATTTTTTTACTGCTTATATTTAGTATAAAAATCTTCCAATAATTAAGTATTTATATCTTGAAAATCGAAATAAGTTACTGCTGATAAAAGATAAATAATAAAAAAGATTTTTATCATACGTTGTGTACCCAGATGAAGCATAAATCTTGGCACAGCCTACACTCTAGTCTAATACAAAGTTAATGGGTGTCCCTTGGATAAGTCAAAATTATGCCCTCAGACTGAGAGGTTGAGGGCTACTTATAAAAGTGAAATATCCTAGGGTAAATTACTTAGATGAGCTATCTATGCGTTAATTGAACCGAATTCGGATTTGACATTACAGATTAGACAACAAAAAAATTAGTTGGGTTTAGTGATAATCCACTGCTGAGTTACGCGAATTGTACCTGAGTAAAACTACCACCGCTACCATCTTTGTCAAAAGCCGCACCTGAACTGATGGTAAGTTATCAGAAGGTTGGGTTTAAAACCCCGTGCTTACTTCGGCTACGCTCAGTAACCATCCAGCACGGCTTTAAAGTAACTCGTCAAGGAGTAATGAGTAATGAGTGGATGAAAAATGGGTATTTACTCATTACTTATTACTTATTACTCATTACTCCTTCTTAAGAGTGCGTTCACGGCGGGGAGGATGTCAACAATATCCTATTATTTAGTACATCTGTTTCAGCAAGTAGGCACAGCTAATTTAGCGTGTTTGTTAACGTAGTCCACAAATAATTGCTTCAGTCGGGGACTCACGCCAACGTGTTCAAAGAATCCAAAACCCAGATTCTTAGCTCTTGCTAAGGTTTCTTCTGGTGTTAATCCTTCCTGGATAGCGATACTTAAGAGTGCAATTCCAGTCGATCGCATCCCGGCTGCACAATGCACAACTGCTGGTTTAGGAATTTCTTCGAGTGTTGTGAGGATTTTGGTAATGGCCTCTTCATTCAAGTTTTTTAAATCTACCTTGAGTGGAACATTCTTATAATGCAGCCCCAATGCTTCAGCTAATTTTTGCTCATCCTTGGAAAATCCTAGCTCATCAGGCGATCGCAAATTTAGAACGGACTTAAAACCTTCTTGGATAGCTTGCTCAAGCTGTTTTGGTATAACTTGTCCTGTTGTCGTTAAGTTTTCGTTAATCTGTATGGCGTTGATCACATTTACTCCTTTTGACTTTCTAATGGCTTCCAGCTTGGTAAATAGTCGAATCAGCAAGCTTTGAGAAGTTATTCAAATAAGCACTGCAAAATTAGCTAAATATCAAAAGATATTGCTTGATTACTTCAAAATATGTCTTTTGAAGTTGATTATTTTATTGCTTTATCCATAATATACGGTTTGTCGATAGATTTAGTGTTAATTATAGTTTATTATGATTTTCACCGATAAAATTATCAGAACTTATATATAAGCAGTCTGCACTGGTTCTCTGTTACTGGCAGATGTGTGACAGCAGGTATTGATTTTGGGCTGGCGATTCGGGGAAGCGATGTCTACAACGGACTACGGATGCGAGTCACACAGAAAATTAGACGACAAATTGTCCAGCGAGTTGTGACTCAATTGGAAACTGCTAATATCAGTAAAGCGGTTGAAGATTTAGCTAGTTGATCTGTTGCGATGTCTACGACGGGCTACGCCTACGCAACTAAAATGTCTATAACATGCCAAAAAGTCAAACAGATATGTAATCTGGATGTCAGTCATGAACCTATGAGCGCTAACGAAATATCTCTTCGACCTGCTCTAGAAACAGATGCGTGGGTGCTGAGTGCAATTCATATTGCTGCTATCAAAGCTCTGCCTGCAACTTTCTACACCGAAAAAGAACTTTTAGCTTGGCGTAATTACCGCGACAAACCGGATGGTTCAAATATCTTGAAGAGCATGAAAGTGGAAACTTGCAAAGTTGCGATTAAGGGAGATGTTGTTATAGGTTTTGCTAGCTTCATTGTTGATGAACTCATCGGGCTGTATGTCCATCCTAAATATCAAGGTAAAGGGATTGGACGTGCTTTAGTTCAAAATTTTTGTGACGAAGCAACTGCTCAAGGTATAGATAAGGTAATTACAACTGCTAGTCTTTATGCTGAAGGATTTTATTTACGACTGGGATTTACTGCCATCCAAAAAGCACCTCATTATTTAAGAAAGGGGATAGTTGTCCCAGTTACGAAAATGAGTAAAACATTAGCTACTGCACCGAGATAAATTTAAGTCGATACCAGATTTCCAATAATTTTAAAAGTACTGGTATCAAGATTATTTTTCTTTAATTTGCAACAACTTTGGAGACATAACTTATGATGAAAATAAGTACTTGCCAGTATAAATGAATAAAAGCATCCGTTCATCAACTCTTACCCGTATACGTTTGATAGAAGCCGCCTCGCAAGTATTTGCCAGTTTAGGTGTTCAAGGAGCGACTACCCGTGAAATAGCTCGTGTTGCTGGTGTGAATGAGGTGACTTTATTTCGTCACTTTGCTAGCAAAGAACAACTTCTGGGAGCAGTCATCAAAAATGCCTTGGCACTCCAGACCGAAGCCCTTGCATACCCCGAAGCGTGGACCCAGGATCTAAAAATTGATTTAAGACAGTATGCCCATCTTTATAATACTATGCTAGAAGCACAGGAGGACTTAATTCGTACATTTATTGGAGAAGCTAAACGTCATCCTGAAGAAGCGAAACAAGTGATTCAAGAAGCCGCCAAGCCTTTAAGAGAAAAACTGGTTGCTTACCTGGAATCGAGCCAGAAACTAGGTATCGTGAGAGTAGACCTCGCTCCATTTCCAGCAGTCGATATGTTTACGGGAATGCTGTTAGCTGGAATGCTATGTCGTAGTGCAAAATTTAATCAAGGCAGCTATAGCTGTGAGGACTATATCGAAACCTGTGTAGATATTTTTGTGCGTGGTATCAGTATCTCTAACAGTTCTCAATGTGGTTGTAAAATTTGAGCTAAATTAGATAATTTATGCCAATGTATTGATTAAAAATAGTTAAAATTAGTGTTTGGGGATAATTATTTTTCACAATTTAAAATCTGTTCCCAACTCAATTATTTTATTTAATTTTAAATTCACAACAGTTATTCATAATTAGTAGTTTCAGTAGAGCCGCCATTAACTAAAAGCGCTTGTTGTTTTTCCAGCACTTGTTTGCGTAACAAGAGCAATTTTCTATCTTTTATACCTTCTGCGATTAATCCATCAACAGTTTTCATGAGATAATCAGCGCAGGAACCCAATTTTCCAGATGCGGTGGCAATGCTATTAACAGTAGTTGTTAATGGTAATTTATGAGCATACCTGGGATGCTGGCGATTAGCCACAAAGGCGATCGCTTTAAATTCTTGCGTACCATCAAATACCCTTACCCAACGGGCAACGTAGACACCAGCTAACATTTCCCGTCGCCAAATCAGCAATAATTCGGATGCTACATCAGCAGCAGCAATTCGATAAACAATACCACGACAACTACCGCCGCGATCGAGTCCTAAGAGTAATCCGGGATTTTCTGGAGTCCCTCGGCCGAGAATCATCCATGTACAGAAGCGCCGATGCCAACCATAAATTATCCCAGCACGGCGCTCGACGTATGTGATTAGGGGATTCCAAATTAGGGAACCGTAGGCAAATATCCAGATATCAGAATTTGGTAGTTGGTGTTGTAGTATTTCATGGAGCGATCGCTGTAACTCATCTTCGCTCAGGGTCGTTAACTTGATTCCAGAGTGTGATGCTTCAAACAGTCTAGTCTGTGCGTTTCCGGCTTCGAGGTCGCTACGACTGAGTGACATAATGTAGATTATTTCCTTTTCTGTAACTATTCAGTAATTTCACTATAACTTTAAAATAAATTAATCTTAGTATCGTTTCCTTTTCCGTAGGATTATAGAGTAAGCCTAACTACAGGCAGCAGTATCTTGGTGATGCTAATCCACGAAATAAGGAGCAACCTTTGTGGCATCTGCGACAAATCAATTATTAAAGTTATCAATCCAATATTTACCAAAAATTGCCACTAAATTAGCAATTACAACTCTAATAGCAATTCTACCGTTACCAGTTAAAGCAGTTACATTAGTCACTAGTCGTGCTGATTTTGGAAGTAATGACGGAATTGATTGGTCAAGTTTGGGTAAAGTGTTCAATCCCTTTGCTCCCGATCCTTCGACTTTTCTGCCTAACTCCTTTTCAGCGGTATCCGAAGGCGGTTTAGCTCTAGGTGTAACCGTACCTCAAGTAAATGATTCTGGTATTACCCCACCTTTTGTTTTTCAAACTTCTTTTATACCTAAAGGTATTCCGACTAACTTCACTGATGGCGATTTTCTTCTTTTGACAGGCTTGAATCCACAAAGTGGTTTTCCTGCCATTGGCAACCCAGGCCCTTTGACCATTAACTTTGATCGGCCTGTTTTCGGTGCTGGTACTCAAATAGCTGTAGATGATATTCTAAAATTCAACGTGTTTGTCTCAGCTTTTGATAATGCCAATAACTTATTAGGTACTTTCTCTGTACCGGGAACTTCTTCAGTAACATTGGATAATTCAGCATTGTTCGTTGGGATTAGCAGTGAAACTGCTAACATCTCGCGACTGGTTTTCAGCACTTCGGAGTTAAATAGGGCTTTTGCTATCAACAGGGTGAGTATTATTGCAGTTTCTGAACCAAATTATACCTTGGCTATATTAGCTTTCGGTGTTTCATCTGCCATTTTGAAAGTACGCCAACGCAGGTAAAAATTATTGTCTAAACACTTGTAGAGACGGCGATTTATCGCGTCTCAAAACTCAAAACCCACGATTTTGTACTTTAATGTTCTTGTCCCGTTGGCCGGATAAGAATTTCGTTGACATTAACACGCGACGGTTGCGTAACGGCATAAACGATCGCAGCAGCAACATCTTCGCTATGCAGAGGTGTGATTGCCTTGCGCCGTTCTTCAATACGTTGTTTGGCAACTGGATCGGTAATTTGGTTGTCAATTTCTGTATCCACCAAACCAGGTTCAATAATGGTGACGCGGATGTTGTCCTTATGAACTTCTTGGCGTAAAGCTTCTGAGAGGGCATTAACGCCCCATTTGGTAGCATTATAAACACCGACACCCGCCCGTGCTGTCCGACCTGCCACTGAGGAGATATTGACTATGTGCCCCGATTTTTGCGCCTTCAACAGAGGTAAAACAGCGTGAGTAGCATATAGCAGTCCTAGTACGTTGATGTCGAACGATCGCCGCCAGTCTGAGCTATTTCCAGTTTCAATGGTTCCGAGTAAGGCAATCCCGGCATTATTCACCAGGATATCGACCCTTCCCAATTCTGCATTTGCTTTTTCCACCAAGTGATTTACCTGGTTTTCATCAGTCACATCAGTGACAATGGGCAATGCCTTGCCACCACTAGCTTCAATCCGTTCTGCTAATGCCTGAATGCGATCGCCACGCCTAGCAGCCAGTACTACTGTTGCTCCTTCTGCCGCCAAAGCGATCGCAGTTGCTTCTCCAATTCCTGCTGAAGCCCCAGTGATAATTGCTACTTGTTCTTTTAATTTACCTGTCATTTATTTAATTCCTTAGTGATTGGTAATTCGTAATTAGTAATTGAGATTAGTTATTCTCCCCCTGCCCCCTGCCTCTTCCTGATCCTCAACACAGATGCGACTGCTGCCCCACAAAGTATTAGGGCTGCAAAGCGAAAAGTTCCTTGAAACCCTGCAACGATCGCATCAGGAGGGGCAACAGAAACATCTGCACCCGCAGACATACTAGCGATTAATGCTCCAAATACTGCCCCGATTAAAGAAACTCCTACTGTGTTTCCTGATGTACGTGACAAAGATAGTAGCCCAGAAGCAATCCCTAGCCGCTCCCTTGGTACTGCTCCCATAACAGTGCTGTTGTTGGGCGATTGAAATAAACCCAGTCCAATGCCGTAAATAAAATAGCGTGACACATAGCCTAGTTCAGTAATCTGAGCATCAAAAGTGCTAATCCCCAAACAGCCACCTATCATTAACCCCAGTCCAATTGGGCTGATTAGTCGAGCGCCAAAGCGGTCTGAAAGTATTCCCCCTAGTGGGGCAATTAACCCACTAAGTACAGGTGACACAGCTAGTAGCAGCCCCACTTTTACCGTCGGATAATGCTTGACGCTCTCTAGAAAGAAAGGGACGATGAGTAGCGAACCGCCGATAACAATGAATGCTAGCCACCCACTTAGCAAACCCATACTCAACTGAAGATTGCGAAACAGGTGTAGTTCTAATAGCGGCTCTTTTATAACCGCTTCAACTACCAAAAAAATTATGAAACTTACGGTAGCGATCGCTAATAATACTAGTGCATTGGTACTGCCAAAGCCCTGACTTTGCCCTAGCGTCATACCCAGACCAAAACTACCCAGAGTCAATAAAGCCAATACAGCTCCAAAAAAGTCAAATTTCTGTTTACCCTGAATGCGTACAGAAGGTGGCACTACACGAGCTATCAAGAAACTAGCGATAATCCCCAACGGTACATTGATGAAGAATATACTATGCCAGCCTGATAAGCTTAGGAGCAGCCCGCCTGCGGAAGGGCCAAAAGCAATTCCCAATGATACAACACTACCGATAACGCCAACAGCGCGACCTCGCTCCGAAGATGGAAAAACTTCTGTAATGATTGCCAAACCAAGCCCAGAAATGAACACAGCACCCAGTCCTTGAAGTGCGCGAAAGGCAATCAACCACTCAATACTAGGTGCAAAACCACACAACAGCGAACTGAAAGTAAATAGAACAAGTCCCCCCTGATACAAGGATTTCTTACCCCACATATCTCCCAAGCGGGTTGCCCCCAAAACTAAACCGGAACTGACCAACTGGTAACTCAATACAGCCCATTGGGTTGTCGGAAAACTGGTACCAAAGGCTTGCACCAATGTGGGTAAAGCAACATTGATGATGCCCACATCGAGGGTAGACATGAACACCCCAAGTCCGACACCGAATAAGACCCAATTTTTTTGAGCGTCTGACAAAGCCAGAGGTTGTGTTTCCAATTGTGCCAAGATTTAGCCTCCGCCTTTGACTTTACGGTTATGAATAGTTTGCATACGTATATTCATTATCCTCACTATCTGTTCGCTGCGATCGCTTCGTTGCTCAAAAATACTCTGGATAAATTGCCAAATTCAGGTTTATTTCAGGCATTATCTTCTCAATCAGCAACACTGGCTTTTCTACTTGTCATATATTTTGGTAAATTACTTAGATACTTTTAACTCCAAGCTCCTTCGGCTATATCAACAATAGTATTTAGTAAAATACGGCAACTCGATACATTCACTGTATTTTATACTAGTTAGCAAACTATCATAGACACCTCTAAGAAGCAAGTCCTAGAGGTTTTCGTATAAGCAATGACTCAAAAAGCTGCCTTATCTCGATTTGCCTTAGCATTTATTGCAGGCTTTGTGTCTGTTTTGCTATTTCACCAAGGTATGTTGGCGTTGCTACATACAGTGAATTTCACGCCTCGCACTCCTTATTCAACTGCACCAACACAACCATTTGGAATCCCGCAAATTTGGTCAAGTGCATTCTGGGGAGGAATTTGGGGAATGATTTGGGTAGCAATCGCGCCTCGTTTTCAAAATGATAAAAACTATTGGTTAACAGCATTGGTATTTGGTGCAATTGTCCCGATGCTAGTAGCTTGGTTTGTGGTTGCACCACTCAAGGGTCAGCCCATCGCTGGAGGCTGGAAACTTGTGGGAATAGTCACAGGTTTATTAGTTAATGGTGCTTGGGGAATAGGAACCGCCGGGTTGCTGAGATTATTCTCTAGAAGACAATTGTTCAACAGCTAGATTTTTTAAGACTTCTACTAGTTTCTGAAGAGACTCGCCATTTATTCAGTAAACCAGTAAAGTTATTTCCCAGACGTTCCCGGCTCAATCCGCGCCCCAAGCTGAAGAACTCGTCCGAGATCATCAGCATTTCGCCAAGTTTCAACTATCTTCCCGTCAACAATCCAATGAATGAACATAGCCGTGAACGTCTGCTCTCGACCATGACTAAGTATTCCAAAGAAACTTTCCTGAGTGCAGGTATTAGTTGCACGCACCACAACTTTGTCACCTTCAGCAATTACGTCTTCAATTGTCCATTTCTGCTCAATAGCCCCAAATGAGCCAAAGAGTTTACGTACTCCATCCGGCCCTGGAGGAAGTCCAGGTAAAGCACCGTGCATCCTCCAAGTTGGGGCGGTCATCTCGCAGATATCTTCAATTCGATGCTCGCTAATGAGTTCAATCCAGCGTCGAGCAATTATTTTATTGTCTTCAACATTAGACATTGCTACTCCTTTTTACTTACAACTAAAAATAGTATTTACTTATCAGTGATTAATTCTGGGCTGATGCAAGTTCAAAAATAAATTTTTGCTCCGTGCATTATTGCTAATTTTTTGAAAGACAGGCACTCCCGCTTTGGGCAGCCCCAAATATTATTGCATTTTAGACAGCATCCCAAACCCTCTCATTACTGGTACACTGCCATGTACTTTAATTGAATATCCTAACGCACAGGACATTTTTGGAAAAAGCAAGGCCACAGTAGGGGTTTTGACGGTACAGACAAAAAACGAGTAATGTTAGTATCATCCAAACTAAGCAAAATCCCTTGCTCCTTGCCCCAGCATAAAGTGTAAAGATGTGTATACTAATAATGATTCGAGAATAATAGCTCAGAAAATAACGAGAATATTATTTACGTTACTCAGTCATTGCAAGAGAAAAAGGATTTATCAAAATGGATTCCTTCGGTATCTACACCCTGGCTAATGATGTGGTGTTTGACCAACTAGTAGCTTTGCTAAACAGTATTGAGGTGAATGTTAGCGCAGATATTCCTATTTGTATAATTCCATATAATGAGCAACTAGATTTAGTTAGGAAGGAAATTCAGAATCGGAAAAATGTAATCTTGTTTGATAATTGGGACGTAATTCAACACTGGGAAGAATTTGCTCATCAGGTTTGGGCAGCACATCCAAGGGAAAAAGAGACAAAATTATCACGTCCTAGTTGGTACAAAAGTCATTTACAAAGAAAGTTTGTTGCCTTTGAGGGTATTTTTGATAAATTCGTATTTTATGACGGTGATAGTTTGGCAATGAAGCCACTCAATAATGTAATTGACAAGCTAGAAACATCAGATTTTGTGTTTGATGATTGGGAACACCTTAAGGATAGAGCTGTTGCAGCGTTAAATATTTCAGTTATAGAGAAAACTGGGCTGTATACAGAAGCAGATATACGTCCTCAACTCCATTGTTCTAGTTTCTTTGGCTCTAAACGAGGATTGTTTACTGTTAAAGATATTGAGATAATGAAAGAGCAATTAATTACCCAAAAAGAAGTTGAGTGGATTAATGGACATGGATGGTGGGATGATTCCTTTTTGTTTAACTATATGACCTTGCGCTGCGATCGCCCACTTTTTAACTTTACACTTAGCCCCAATGGTGAAGATAGAACAGGCAACTGTGCCAATGCAGATCCCTTTATCAATATTAATAACGTTCTTTATAATCAAGATGGCTTAAAACCAATTCATCGTATACATTATATGAGCTATTCTTCTCGTGATTTTGCCCAGTTATCTCAAGGGCAAGATGTCAATATATGTTATGGAAATGAATTTTTGCACTATCGCTTTCTTAAAGAACCAGAACAAAGACCAAAACAGCTTAAGCCAGCAAGCATAATTACTAAAACTAATAATTTTTTTAACAAAACAATGAATAAAATTCAAAGAACTCTCCGCTAAAGATAGCTTTATTGGTGACGCGTTAAATTAGTATTCTATTTTCTATATTTTCCAGTTACTAGTATAAAATATGCCTAGAATTACTGTTTGTGTTCCTACCTTTAATCGGGTTAATCTTCTTCCTTATGCCATTGACAGTGTACTGAATCAATCTGAGCAAGACTTTGAGCTAATTGTTTGTGATGACGGTTCTAGCGATCGCACACCTGAGTTAATGTCACAGTATACAGACCACCGGATTAAATATATTCGTCATCTGCAAAATATTGGTAAAAGTAATAATATGCGCTCTGGCTTTGATGCTGCCAGTGGTGAATATTTTATTAAATTTGATGATGACGATCGGCTCACACCCGATTTTCTCGCAAGTACCGCAGCGATTCTTGCTCAAGACTCTAGCATTGATTTTGTTGGTACAGACCATTGGATAATTGATATTAACAATGTGCGGGATGAGGTAAAAACTCAAGAAAATACTCATCGCTGGGGTAGAAAGAATTTACCAGCAGGTGTTGTAGATAATTTGTTGGAAGTTGTATTTGTTAACCAAAGCTTTCAAGTTGGCGCAACATTATTTCGCCGCAAAACCTTGCAAGAATTAGGATATATGCAGCCAAATATGCAAAACTGTGAGGATAATGATTTATTTGTGCGTTTAGCTTTGGCGGGAAAAAAGGGTTATTATTTACCAAAATTATTGATGGAATATCGCACTCATGCAGAACAGCAAGGTATAAATAGAGCCATTCCTTATTTGTTTGATAAAATGCGGTATTTAGAAAGTTATAAGTTTGATTCTGAAAAAATAGAGACAATCAGGAAAAATCGTTTAACTGAAACGCAGTTATTATTAGGTTTGCGTTTAATTGAAAAGGGTGAAACGCAAAAAGGCAGAGAGCTAGTTTTAGCAGGGCAATCTTTTTCAACTCCTAAAGCTTGGACTGGTTTAGGTTTATCGTTGTTACCAGTTGGGTTACGAGGTAAGGCGTTTAATGCACTGCGGCAGGTGCGGGGTTAGGCTATGGGAATGCGTTGGCGTAGCCCACCGCAGGCATCAGCTTTTTCCTATCAAGTACGTGGTGAATAACGTATCATACATAGGCGCAGAGAAAGCTATACAGCTTTTTACACCGCGAAGAACTTACAGCACTTACGGCGGCTATGAGGTACATCCTCAAAACTGAAAGCTATGATAGCAGAGGGGTAAGAAGAAAACTGTATTGCATAATAGCCGGAAGCGCTGTATTTAAATAACTACTAACTTCTTGACCACTCATCAATAATAGTCAAAATTGTTTTATCACCCAAGTTTTTAACAGATTTTACTACATCGCGGTAATCTTCAAACTTTTGCTTCGGTTTCTTACTTCGAGCATCAAATATCCCTTTTGCAAGTTTTTCAGCCCCAGGAATCCTAGAGCGTTGTAACTTTATAGATAACTCGTCTTTATCCAAAGAATTCAATAAACTAAGTGGATTACTCTGTTCGCTCTTTTGAGGAATAAGGTTTTCAAGTTGCTTTAACTGACTATCTATCCTCTGTCTTTCTTGTATAAATTCTGACTTAAATTCATTGAATTGCTTCTCAAGACGTAATTCTAGATTTGCTAGACGTGGTTCTAACTTTGTTATTTCTGGCTGTGGTGTTACTTGTTTAGTAGAAGAATCAATTCCTTTGAGAGATACAACTTGCTTTACTACTAAAGCCTCTAATTTTGGGGCAATGACACAAGCATTAACCATTTCACCTTGTCGAGGATTTTTTTCTCTTGCCCTGACAGCAGCATAATATTCAAAATGTCCATCAACTACCGTATAGCTCTCTACACCTGTTACTTTCAGAACTAATGGTCTGATAATTCCTCCTGTTTCTATAATTATGTCTGCAAGGTTCTCTAAATCAGCTTCTGCAAAATTTGAACGAGGTTCATTAGAAGTAATACTTTTTACATCCACCAAAGAAAAATTAATCATTAATCAATCCCCAATTTTTGGATAACTTCATCTGCTAATACATTAAATTCTTCAGCAGAAATTTGAGCAGAAGTTTTTAACTCGGCAAATTTTATAATAGATTTAGGGTCAGGATATTCTAAATCTCCAACTGAGATAGTCTGATTCATACATTCTGATAACGCTGTTCTGTCATAAATTACAGCTTCCATCAGTGGCAATTGGTAGCGCTCTGAAATTACTTCTCTCTGTTTAGGGAAATTGTATTGTAAAAATTTAGCATTTGTTGAGATTTTAGAAGCAAGAACGCCCATTATACTAATAGGCGGTTTACCCATCATTTCTCTAGATTCATTAATTTGATTAACAAAATTTTTGACCGTTGGTAAACCTTGGTTAGCAAATGGTTTCAAGTCGGATGGAATTATTAGGTAATCACTAGTAATCAGTGCAACTTCAGCATACAAATCTCTAGAGGGAGGAGTATCAATAATTACAATATCATAGTTATTTTCTACCCTTTTTAGTTTTGTTACTAGCCTGCTTCTACTAGCTAATATTTTATTTAGTTTATCCTGATATTCAATTAATGTAATATGTGAGGGAATAACATCAATTTCTGGATTGTTGAAATAATCAGATGTACGCACTACTTCTGGAATAAAGTTAAAATCTCCTGATTCTAATAAATGATATACGTTTAACTCTCTTAAATTATCATCTTCTTCAAATTGAAATTTGATTAATCCTGTAGCAAAAGTAGTATTTGCCTGGGAATCTATATCAACTAAAAGTACATTTTTACCTTTTTTACGTAATGCTGCTGCCAGGTTGACTGCAACAGTAGTCTTTCCAACGCCGCCTTTATTGTGGTAGATTGCAATCGTTTTCATTGAATGTTGCCTGTTTGTTTCAAAATTTGAATTATTTTCGATCTGAACTTTTGATTTATCTACTAGCTGTCCTTCTTTCAAGCTTTCTCTACCAATTAGAGTTTTAATTTCATCTATCTTTATCTCAACTTCTTTCCCAGAGCATTGAAATATTAACTGAATATCAGTCTGTAATTTTTGATAAATTCTAATCTCTTTGCCATTAGTCAGCAATCCATACCTGACATTCAAGCTGGTTAAATAATGCCTGAGTCGGGGGACATGATTATTTAAGTTTTGTTTGGGATGCTTTGCCTCCATAACGACACTCAGGGGTGAGTTGGCATCTAAAACAAAAGGAATCACCTGTGCAGCAAATGCTAAAAAATCTAAGCGGATGCTACCAACGGCAACTTCTTGATGCCAGGTGTCAGGAGTATAACCTAGCTGTGGTAGCAAATATTGCACTATGAGTTTGCTTTCAACTTCGCTTTCGTTACGGCACAGCTCAGGATTAAAAGGCAATATTTTTCTACCTTTAAATAATTATTGGACTTAGCACAAAACCTCATACTTGCTAGATTATGGCATACCTTTAATTATTCTGAGTGATATAAATCACTTATAAAAATATCAATAATCATCATAAAAGTAGTACTTTTGCTGATACAGTAACAACTTTTGAGAGCTATTTTCCCATTAAACTTGTAAATGGCTAGAATCAAAGTGTTTACCTATTTGCGCTAAAGGTTTTGGCTACTGTATCTTGTCCCCACTGCCATCAACTCGTTGATAGTCAAGCTATTAGTTGTCCCTATTGCCGGACTACACTCAAAGCTTACGGTCATCCCGGTATTCCATTGCACCGCGCTACTGGGGATGGGTATCTGTGCGACACTTGCACCTATCACGCTGATGATACTTGCAATTTTCCTCAGCGTCCCTACGCCAAAGACTGTACCCTCTACCAAAATATTGAACAGACAAAGTTAGAGTTGGAACAGCAGCGTTACACTAACAGTTTTGTTGTAACTGTGAAAACTTGGGTAAAACGCAATCAGGCTTTGCTGTTGCTATTAGGTTTATTATTGGTCTGTTTGTTGTTCGTGATATTAAGGTCTTGATTAGTGTTTACTGGGGATTGGGAATAGGAAATGGTCAAAATTAACAACAATGCCCAATCCCTGAACTTCAGACTGTGGTGATTTTGGATGCTTCAGTTATAGCTTCAACTTGTATCGGTGGCGCTTTTTCCTCAAAGGCGGCTAAGTCGAACCAGAAAGTTGTGCCAATGCCAACTTCACTCACTAGATGGACTTTACTACGATGTCTGTCGATGATATTTCTGACAATCGATAATCCTAAACCTGTGCCTTCTAGGGTGTGAACTCGGTTTTCTACACGAAAGAAGCGTTCAAAAATTGAGTGCTGGTCTTCTGTAGCAATGCCAATTCCAGTATCGGAAATTTCAATCCGCACTGGAGAAGATTGGCTGTGATTGGGTTTGAAATCTAGTTGGTAAGCGCGGATTGCTACTTTACCACCGGCTTTGGTAAATTTGAGGGCATTACCAATTAGGTTGCCAAAAACTTGTACTAACAGATCGTAATTACCCATTACCAGGGGTAAATTAGCATCAACTTCTTGAAGAAGTTCAACACCTTTATCTTTTGCATTGAGTTGGTAAGTACGCAATGTTTGCTCGATCGCTTGGGCTAGATCCACTCCATCGAAATTATACTGACGACCAGATTCGAGTTTTGATAAATCCAATACATCGTTAACTAGGCGGGTTAGGCGATCGGTTTCATTGTTAACTGTTTGCAAAAACTCTTGCCGTTCTTCTAATCCTAAGTCTTCGCCGTAGTCATGCAGGGTTTCAATATAGGTTTTGATGTTAAATAAAGGCGTTCGCAGTTCGTGAGAAACGTTGCTGATAAATTGACTTTTTGCATCGTTTAATTCCACCTCACGGGTTATGTCTTGGACAGTAATCGCAATGCCTTTGATGCTTTCTCTTTGCACGTTGAGTACTGTAGTCAAGAGAATACGGATCGTCCGAGGGGTGGGTTGGTTAATAAAAATACGGAATTCGGCGCTTTCGCATTCACCTGCTGCCATTTCGTACAATGGGCCAGTGATTTCCATTTGTACTGCTGGCGGCAAGTGATGCAATACATTGCAGCCGACCACATCAGCCGTTTCCCAGCCAAAAATTCGCCGCGCCGTGGGGTTGACTAATATCACCTGCATGTTGTTATCAATCAACACAGCACCATCTGCGATCGTGGAAACTAGGGTTTCTAGCTTGGCTTTTTCGGCGGTCAGTTCTTCAATATTCTGTTCTTCATAGCGTTCTAATCGCTCCGCCATCTCATTAAAGCTTAAAATTAACTCCCCTAGTTCGCCCCCTAAAGGTAAATCAATGCGCTGCTTGAAATTCCCGGTAGCAATTTCCTTTACCCCCACCAGGAGTTCTTTTATTGGTTTAGTGATGGTCAAAGCGTTTATTACTCCTGCCAAAATCACCATTACCCAAATTGTGATAAAAACGGCAATGGTGACATCGCGGGTAAAATTGGTGGAGATGACAGCAGTCTGATTGGGGTTGATACCGATCGCTAATACACCTAAGTATTTCTTATTAACGATCAGAGGAATAAATACATCGGTAACAACTCCATCTGGAGTCATGTGTTGCCGCACCATCGGCTTTTCCCCATCACCAGGGTAATCTTCTGGCAGTTGTATTCGCCGTTTAATGGTGAGGGAATTTTCTACCTCGGCTTCCCAAAAAGGTATGCCAAAGAAGATTTCCCCGGTTTCATCAGCGTAAAGCATATAACGCACGCTAGAGGTGCTGCTGTAGAAGCGTTGAGAAAATTGGGCAACCTCTGTGAGATTATTGTCAGCAACCAGGGGGGCAACATTGGCAGCAAGCAGCAAACCCAAGTCACGCCCGAAGCGGGTGTCATTCATCCGCGCGTCCTGCTGAATTGTATTCACAGCCCAGAAAGTCAAACCACTCATCACCAAGGAAACCACCAATGTAGCCACAGCCAGCAGCTTAGTCTGGAGGGTGAACTCAGACCACCAACTTGCGATCGCATGTCGAATTGTTTTTAACAGGGTTAGCATCTTAAATAAAGTTGTTAGTAGTCTTTGTTATAAAGCCCAACAACTAAAAAATTAACAGTTAATTTGACAAATATGTTAGAGAACGGGAATGGAGGATTATCAGAGGGTATCTCTGTTAAGGTTGTCTTAACGAATTTACCTCATTTGGGCGATCGGAGTTGATATCCAATTGAGGATTAAGGCGTTAAACCCCATTTTTTTATATTGGTTACGCACAGGTGAGTAGTCTAACAAAAATCCCACCTGTTGGGATTTTGAGCGAGTTACCCGACTGAAGTTAGCGGTGGCTAGGAAACTGCTCGCACTTTTTTATAGCTATCAAAAGCCTCTGTTTCTATCCCCTGGATGTAATATTGGTTAGAATCAAAGGCTCCATGCGTGGCGATCATTATGGCATGAATCAATGCCTTTGCTTTTAAAAGTGTTTCTTGAAACTCCATTTCAGGATCAGAAAGCGCCACAATGCCGCCGCCAACGCCAATTGAGGTTTCCTCTGGAGTCAGCACAGCAGTACGAATGACAATATTCAAATCAGCCGAACCATTCAATCCCAAAAAGCCGATCGCTCCTGAGTAAACTCCCCGTGCTTCTTGCTCTAATCGATCGATAATCTCAAGGGTTCTGAGTTTGGGAGCGCCTGTCATCGAACCGCCGGGAAAAGCGTTGCGAATGCAGTCTGTAGCGCTCATCTCAGCACGTAAATGACCGCGAATAGTCGTCACCAGTTGATGTACCGTAGCATAGGTTTCCACATCCATCAATTTGGGAACATGGACAGTGCCGACTGCACAAACCCGTCCTAAATCATTGCGAAGCAAATCCACAATCATCAGATTTTCAGCGCGATCTTTTTCACTGTTCCGCAATTTTTCACGCAGGATAAAATCTTCGTTGGGTGTTTTTCCTCGTGGTAGCGTTCCCTTAATGGGCTTTGTTTCTACCCAGCCTTGACAATCAATGTGCAGAAATCGCTCTGGAGATGAGCAAGCGATCGCCACATCACCAAAGCGCAAAAATGCAGAGTATGGAGCAGGATTGATGCGGCGTAATGAACGATAGAACACCAGGGGATCGGGTGTTGTGTCTGTGTAAATCTTGTTTGTTAAACAAACTTGATAAGTTTCTCCTTCGTGAATTTCTTGCAAACACATCTGAATATTATCAAGATAAGTCCTTTCAGACCGACTTAATCGGAAAATAACAGGTGTCTGAACTTCTGGTGGAACAATAGGCGATAGGGGAAGAAGATGGTCAATCTGGTGTTTTATCCATTCAAACCAGGCTTCTGCTAAGTCGTATTGTCCGTGCTGAATTAGGCAAAGCAGATAGAGGGTTTGCTCCTGGTGATCGATTGCAATCATCCGATCGGCCAACAGAAACATAGCATCAGGTAAGCTAGAGGCGTGATTTAATTTAGATCCGCACTCTGCCTTTAATTCATAGCCAAAGTAACCCACAAACCCGCAGTTGAAATCGAAGGGTAAATCATCTGATGGGCAATGTCGTCGTTCAATTTCATCCTGGAGATATTCGAAAATCCCCTTTGTCTTACAGCTTATGGTATCAGACTGCGTAATGGTGAGTTCCTGCGATCGCGTCTGATAGCGAATTAGCAGACTGTTTTCGCCACTGCTATCTCCCATAAAGGAAAAGCGAGAAAGACCGGATTCAACCAGACTGCTGTCTAGCCAGAAGGTATTTGGTGATTTGCCAAACAAATGCACAAACATTTGCTCGGTATCGGGATACAGATTCAGCTTGTGCGTACAAAGTTTAAATTCCTGTTGCTGTTTTTGGGAAGAAGAACTTGCAGGTATGGGAGCAGTCCCGCTATTTTCTATCCAATAGTGTTTTCTTGGACTATTGCCGCGCTCTTGGGCAAATTTTAGGGTAATCTCTCTAAAATTCTCGAATAAGATTTGTCCATATTGAGTACAGATTGACTCTGGATGAAATTGCACACCCCATAACGGCAAGGATCGATGGCGCATTCCCATCACCAGATTATCCTCTGTCCACGCTACTTTTTCTAAACAGTCTGGTAGGTCATTTGCAACCAGCAAAGAATGGTAACGCACAACAGAGAAAGGAGAAGGAATTCCCGCAAACAAACCAGTACCATTGTGATAAACTTCACTGATCCGACCATGCTGAACTTCAGGTGCATAAATAACTTTTCCTCCATACTCATTACCAAGTCCTTGATGTCCAAGACAAACACCTAGAAGGGGCACTTGGGTATTTTGAATAGCTTGACTACAAATCCCAAAATCTTTTAGATTTTCAGGACGGCCTGGCCCTGGTGAAATCACAATGTTGTCAAATTCCCAATGTTGCAGTTCATCCCATGCAAATCGATCGTTGTAAATCACAGTGGGATACTCTGCATTTACTTCTGCAATTAATTGATAAAGATTAAAAGTATAAGAGTCATAATTATCAATAATTAGGGTTTTCATCTTGTAAGTCTCGATGTTGTTATGCTTGTTGGTCTATACAATGGCACAAAGACAAGTACAAGCAGCTTTATTCCAGTCTAAATCAACGGTTGAAAATCAGTTTATTTATCTAACTGAGCAACCTGATTTTCGCTAGATATTTCAATGCTGTTAGTCGATTTATTTAACGTTATCTAATACCCAAATACAGATTTTAATTTAAATGAAATAGAAATTTTATTTTCAGATTTTGCCGAAAAAATACTTACGTTACTATAACTATGTCAACTAAACATTTTCTATATTTCTTATACGATTAATTAATTAACTTTTTATTCATGGGCTAATCAATTTAATTGTTCTGCTATTTTATTTCATTACAGTTGTAGATAATTTTAGCATTGTAAAGTGATGCTCTTTCTAGCCTAAGTAGGACGGCGGAAATAATTAAAGGTTTGTAGTAAGGACTTCAGTCCTTCTTTTAGGACTGAAGTCCTTACTACGAACTAAATTACAATAATTTTACATTACTTAACATAGTTTGAATTATTCACACCGACTTACTTACGTAAGATTAAAACCCCTAGCCAATAGCTGAATTAGACAGCGATTAACTAGGGGTTTTGACCATTGGGAAACTGGCAAAAGTCTAAATTGAATAAGACACCGGGAAGGATTTCGCATCCTTTGGCTTGACATATATACGCTGTTTCGGTTCTAACTCTAAGTCATTAAAGCGATCGCGTGTTAAATGCGCCATCACCACTTGCCCATCATCGAAAGTTAATTCCACCTGAATTTCCCAACCCAAATGTATCAATCGGCTCACTGTCGCAACGGTAGTAGTACCGTTAGCAACCTTTTCTAAAATCACATCTTGCGGGCGCAAAAATACTTGTGGATGTGGCGCATCAAACCCGCTACTTTGAAAAATCTTCGAGTTGCTGGGTAATACATTTACCGGGCCGATGAAACTCATCACAAATGCGGTGGCAGGATTATCATAAATTTCCGATGGTGTCCCTACCTGTTCCACGCGCCCTTTATTCATGACCACAACTTCATCGGAAACCTCCATTGCTTCCTCTTGGTCGTGGGTGACAAAAACCGTGGTAACATGAACCTCATCATGGAGGCGGCGTAACCATGCCCGTAAATCTTTGCGGACTTTAGCATCAAGTGCGCCAAAGGGTTCATCTAGGAGTAACACTTCAGGTTCTACTGCTAATGCCCTTGCTAAGGCTACCCGTTGTCTTTGACCACCAGAAAGTTGTGATGGATAGCGATCGCCTAATCCACTCAATTGCACTAACTCTAGTAATTGTTCTACCTTTCCCTTAATCTTCTTTGGCTGTACCTTGCGAATTTCTAAGCCAAAAGCAATATTCTGCCTGACAGTCAAATGCTTAAATAGGGCATAGTGCTGAAATACAAAGCCAATATTGCGCTGCTGCACGCTTTGGTATGTAGCATCCTTACCGGTAAGCAGGATTTTGCCGCTATCTGGCATTTCTAAACCTGAAATTAACCGTAGTAGCGTAGATTTACCCGACCCCGACGGACCAAGCAACGCAACTAGCGAACCACTCTTAATTTCCAGGCTAACCTCATCAACAGCCTTGAAACTCCCGAATTGTTTGGAGACATTCTCAACTACTATGCCCACTGCTGCTATACCTCTGCAACTAAATCTACAGATCCTTGGTAGGATTACTGTGTCTTACATATACCATACATAATTATTTATAGATGAACAAGATTTAGCTACCGCAGCTGCCACAGTCGAGAAAGCTACAATCAGCACCACTGCAATCTAGGAAACTACAATCAGGGGCACCACAATCAGGAGCGATATTAAGTATCTCGGCACAATTGCAGCCCAAATCGGCACAATCAAAACATTCAGTATTGTTGCTGTTAATAAATGAGGATGTTTGACCAACTTTACCAGATGCTTGTTTTCGTTGCTGTGTTTCTGCTTCTTCCTCTGTAGATTCTTCGGAATTTTCGATTGACATAGACACATAGCGGAAAGCTACTGCGCGTTTACGCAAAATATGGTTAGCTTCTTTACAAGCTTGAAATCGTTCACGACTATTGACAAATGCTACTTTTAACCCTTCCTTAGCAATTACCCGCTTGAAGTACCCAGAGCAAGATTCGCCGCCATATAGTATTCTGTGGGCACAAGCAAAACCTTTGTGTGGGGAAATGTGCTTTTGATATCCGGTAATTGCGGCGGTACTAACTTGTCTGGCAAAAGAATCGAACAAGGAAATCTGCATATTTTGGGATTGGCGACTAGGCAATATTCTTCATTCTTCCCAATACCTAATTCCCAATTCCCAATGCCCTATTCCCAATCTCAATTCGTATCGAAACATTAAGGAATATTGCATTTAAGCAGAAACCTAGAGGAAAAGCGCCAAATCACTAGAAAGACCGTGGTAGTATGCTCTCGGTAAATGTGAAGATTGGGAGAAAGACCTTTGACACTACGGGTTGCTGTTATTGGGTCAGGCCCTGCTGGTTCATCTGCCGCTGAAACACTGGCAGCCTCTGGGATTGAAACCTACCTATTTGAGCGGAAGCTAGACAATGCAAAGCCTTGTGGGGGCGCAATTCCCCTATGTATGGTGAGTGAATTTGACTTACCACCAGAGATTATCGATCGCCGGGTACGGAAGATGAAAATGATTTCACCTTCTAATCGGGAAGTTGATATCAATCTGGTAAATGAAGATGAATATATAGGAATGTGCCGCCGGGAAGTGCTGGATGGCTTTTTGCGCGATCGCGCGGCAAAATTAGGCGCAAATTTAATTAATGCCACTGTTCATAAACTTGATATACCAGGAAACAATACTGATCCCTATACCATCCATTACGTTGACCATACAGAAGGTATCTCACAGGGGATTGCCAAAACCCTGAAGGTGGATTTAATCATTGGGGCGGATGGGGCTAATTCTCGCGTTGCCAAAGAAATGGACGCTGGGGATTACAATTATGCGATCGCTTTCCAAGAGCGAATTCGCTTACCCGAAGACAAAATGGCCTACTACAACGACCTCGCCGAAATGTATGTCGGTGATGACGTTTCGACCGATTTCTACGCTTGGGTTTTCCCCAAATATGACCACGTAGCTGTCGGTACTGGCACAATGCACATCAACAAAGCCAGCATCAAACAGTTACAAGCTGGTATCCGCGCCCGTGCTTCTGAAAAATTGGCAGGCGGTAAAATCATCAAAGTCGAAGCCCACCCCATTCCTGAACATCCCCGTCCCCGTCGTGTCGTTGGTCGCATCGCTTTGGTGGGAGATGCTGCTGGTTATGTTACCAAGTCTTCTGGTGAAGGTATTTATTTTGCCGCTAAATCTGGGCGGATGTGTGCCGAAACCATTGTAGAAACCTCTAACGGTGGTAGCCGTATTCCTACAGAAGGCGACCTCAAGATTTACCTGAAACGTTGGGATAAAAGATACGGACTCACCTACAAGGTGTTGGACATTCTGCAAAGTGTGTTCTATCGTTCCGACGCTACCCGCGAAGCGTTTGTGGAAATGTGTGATGACCTCGATGTACAACGGCTAACATTCGATAGCTATCTCTATAAAACGGTTGTTCCAGCTAATCCCATCACCCAATTGAAGATTACTGCCAAAACCATTGGTAGTCTAATTCGGGGTAATGCCCTTGCACCTTAATTGAGGGCAAAGGACTGGGAATTCCAACAAATAAATTACTCAATTTTGTGGGGTGGATATCTTGGACGCTGATTCATTTGGGCGGGCAAGATGCCCACCCCACAATTAGGTCTTTCAATGTGGCTCATAAAATCTCTTATTTCTTCTCAGCGATCTCTGTGCCTCTGCGGTTTAAAAGTTTTTTAACCACAGAGGCGCAGAAGACGCAGAGTAAAGAGCTTAAAATCATCGAATACACTTCATTTATTTGCCGTATTTCAGGTAAAAATAATTCTGAAAAATCCCATTGGGGTCATACTTACGCTTGAGGGCGAAAAATTTAGCAGATTGTGGATAAGCTCGACGAAATTGTTCAGGTGTGGCATGAAGACGATAGGGTAGATAATACCTACCGCCAACTGCTAGGGCTGCCTCAATCAGTTTCTGAGTCATTACCTCCATCTTTGCCTCCCCCTCTTGGCTACGTTGCTGATGAAACAGCATCACCAATCCAAAAACTTCCCCATCGGCATATCTAAGAAAACTGTCGTTATCTTGGTGAACATTTCGCACCGTGACATTGAGCAAATCCCCTTTGGACTGAGGAATAATCACGCGACACTTCTCTAAAAAAGCTTCCAGAGATTGAGGAGGAATAAAGTACTCATGCAGGATGTCAGTCTCTGCCTGATGACGATTTTCAAATAAGGTGGAGGGACGATTGAGAATCTGGTTTCTCAAAACCCAGCTTCCGGCTTCTCCCCCAACAATTTTTTCTAGTTGCCAGCGCAAGTTTTTGCCATAGTCACTGCCAATGCTGCCCCGGAAAACCGTCCGAGGTAATCCAGAATCTGGCTGTTTTTCTAAAGAGACAATAGCCTGATTTCCTTGGGGAATTTGGCGGTAAGTGGTGAGAATAGCTTCTTGTAAAAAGCTTTCCGGGGCAACAGAAAGTCTACCGTATGCCATACCAATATTGGCTGCACCATCTACCCGTTGCCGATAGGTATCAATATAATTCTCGCTCTTAATCACGAACCGTTCTGCTATATACGTCTCATTGGGTACTACTCTCAAATCCACGTCAAGAATGATCCCGAATAGCCCGTAACCGCCTAAAACGAGAGAAAATAACTCTGGGTTTTCCTGTCTGGAACACTGTACAACCTTCCCACTTGCCAGCATTAACCGGAAACTTTCGACCGTGCTAGCAAAGGGAGGACTATTATGTTGCCAGCCATGAGCATTAGCACTCATCGTACCGCCAACAGAAAAATCATTGTTGGACTGCATAACAGCGACAGAATAGCCACGTTCATTTAGGTAGGGAATAATATCAGACCATTTAGCTCCTGATTGTACCGTCAGAATTTTAGTCGCCGGATTGAATTGCATCCGGTTGAAGTTAAGCATCGCCAAGGAGATGCCTTTAGCATAGAGAGTGTGACCACCCATCGTATGGCGTGAACCAGCGATCGCTACCTTCTTACCTTGACGTAAAGCATCTCTAAGTACAGACTGTAGTAGCACCTCAGCAACTCCAGGCTGACTTTTAACCTGCTTAATAGTCACCTGTGTCTGATTCAGGTGACTGGCATCATCAACCGTGCCAGGAGGCAGGGGTTGACGATCATCGCGATCGCTCCAAGCTGTTAAAGTCAGGTGAGCAACCGGTCTGGCGATGACTGTTAAGGCAATAGTGGTAGTTGCCACTAGGACAAACAGGATAATCTTCAGCCTATTTTTTAACAATTTACTCCGGTAGAAACGCTGCATAACTTGGATTGAGAGGGCAAAATAGAAAACATGACGATTGAATCCGATTCCTCTAATCCACCAACCCCAGAACCAATACCTGAAAACGACTTGCAACCGGATGACTTTGATGGTAGTTCAACTGAGAAAAACCTAACCTCAGAAGTACTGGCGGCGATTGGGTCTTTACAATCTCCGCAACATACAATTGCTTTACAACAAGCCCGTTCTGACTTCAAGCAACCCATTACTAGCCAATTCACAGTTAAGCCAAGGGCATTGCTAATTACTCTAATAGCGATCGCCATCACATTCATCGGAATTATCCTCAATAACTGGATCGTTGGCATTATCGGAACGCTGATAACTTTGCTGTTATCCTTAGCCATATTATTGCCTTGGTTCCAAGAAGTTTTAGATGAGTGGTTTTCACCCCAAGAACGCACCCTGTTTGTGGCCTTTTTGGGATTACTAGTAGCCATCATCGGTTTGATCAGGTTCACAGGTGTGGGCGATCGCTTACTTGCTTTAGGACGCAAAATTAACTGGGACATTGCTGGAACCCTAGCAGATTGGTTTGGTGCTTTGGGGCAAATTCTGATCGCCATTATTGCTGTTTATGTAGCGTGGCGGCAATATGTTATTTCCAAAGACTTGACAATTCAGCAAAACCTGCTCACAGTTCAGCAAAATATTATCACCCAGCAACAGACAATTGATTCTTATTTCCAAGGCATTTCAGACTTGGTGTTAGATGAAGAAGGATTATTAGAAGATTGGCCCCAAGAAAGAGCGATCGCTGAAGGACGCACTGCGGCAATTTTGAGTAGCGTTGATGGTAGTGGTAAAGCAAAAATTCTCCGCTTTCTCTCACGTTCTAAGTTGCTGTCACCCTTAAAACGCGATCGCCTATTAGGTCGAGCCATTCTCGATGGGACTGGCGGATACGCAGAAGACCGTCTGGAAGGTTTGCGTGTCATCGATTTAGGTGTAATGCTAGCCGCAGCCGACCTTTCCGGTACTGATTTACGTTGGACTGACCTCAGCGAAGCTAATCTTGTCCGTGCTAATTTGACCGGTTGTGACTTAGTAAAAGCCAACCTCTCCCGCACAATTTTATATAATGCTAATCTCACTGGTGCCGACATCAACGGCATTCGCCTATTTTACGGTTTAGTAGATAAAGCATCACCCCGTAGTCGGACTGAACCGCCAGATTATGAAACCGGTGAACAAACTGGCGCTGTAGTGGAAAATGCCGATTTCAGTAATGTGCAACGGATGTCTGAGTCTGCACGTTGCTACTGTTGTACTTGGGGTGGCGAAAAAACTAGAGCTACTATTCCAGGTGGTTGTGAAGGTATTCCTAATAAATTGGGAAGATAGTTATAAAAAGGAGTCAGAAGTCAGAATTCAGAATACTCTAACTATAAGCCGATGATTCGGCTTGATTTTAAACCAATATTCAGACGTTCGCGGACTCGCTCTAAGCGCAGCCATGCCGCAGGCTTTACGCTGCGCTATCCGCTTTTTCGGTCAGGATTCATGCTGAATTCTGACTCCTGACTCCTGAATTCTGTTTTATAAAAAATTAGTTAGCCGCATTAAAAATCTGTTGTGCAGTTAAATTTAATTGGGGAAAAGTAGGTGATAAAATCACTGTGTTACCTTGAAAAGGTGTCATTTGATATTCACCATCAACTAATTCGCATATAAAAATAGTGGGTTGTTTGGGATTGCCGATGAACTTTCTTGCACCCAATGCAGCATAATCAGCAATCCAATATTCGGGAATTCCCATTTCTTCATAATCCCCAAGCTTATTGTAGTAATCATCTCGCCAGTTGCTTGAAACAACTTCTATAACTATTGGAACTGATGCTGCTTGGCTTACTGTTGACTGTTTTTGAAAAAGCGGTTCATTGTCGAGATTATCAAGATTTAGCAGCAATACATCAGGCGAATAAGCGGATTCGGCAGAAGGAGTTTGGATAAATGAAGTTTTGGGTATAGTGTAGGGAAGATTCAGGCGATCAAACTCGACAGTTAGCTTATGGGCTATAAATCCCACAACTTTTTCATGCGCTCCGGTTGGGGGTGGCATTTCAATAAGTACTCCTTTGTGCAATTCATAGCGTTTAGCGTCATTGGGATACCATTCAATAAATTCGTTGAAGGTGAGTAATTTGGGCAATGATTGAGTCATAATCTTACCTCCATATATGTTTTACTTTATCATTTAATAAATATTGATTTTTCGGTGATGAAATTCGCACTTGTGTTTTTTATTAGCTTTAAAAAGTGTAAATGTTTATTCCCAAACAATACGACGTGTTCCTCAATCTTTAACTCTAGCGACCCGCAAGAAATATCTGTTCTGCGGTCAGATTCAAGTCTGGAAACGTTTGGGACATGAGGCGTTCTGTTCCTCTAAACTGTTGTGCTTGATAAGTTCCATCGACTAACTGATAAATCGTGATTACGGGTTCTTTGGATAAGCCAATGTAGCGTTTCCCTCCTAGCCCTAGATAATCCGCGATCCAGTACTCCCCAATACCTAAAGCTTCGTAGTCTTCCACTTTCCGAGCATAGTCATTCTGCCAATTAGTACTGACAACTTCTACTACTAACTTTACAGACTTGCCTAGTGTAATAACTGGCTCAGTTTTCCATAATGGTTCATTTGCCAAACTCGTCTGATCAAGAATCACAACATCGGGTCTAAAGGCTGAATTTTGACCTAATGGCTTAATTAGGCATTTCATAGGAATAAACCAAGGCAAGTTGAGCAGATCAATTGCTACGTTAAGCTTACGATTAATTAACCCAGCAACCTGTTCATGAAGTCCAGTAGGTTCCAAGTCGATTATTTCTCCGTCAATTAACTCGTAGCGTCCATCATCCAGATAGCCAGCAACGAATGCCTCAGAGTTAATATTACCTGTATTAACAGTGGCTAAGACCATAGACATTTGTCCTTCCAAGTTAAGAACAAGAGCAGTAATACCTGCTCTTAATTATTCTAACTATCTTTGATTAGGCAATTGACTAATATGCTTCAAAATCTGGAGTACACTATACAACTCATTGCTCCGGTTATAGACATCAAAAAAACTCTAATCCATAGAACAATATTACTTGCTTTAGTGTGATATTTTCCGAAGCAACAGTTAGAGCCATTATGTTAATTCAATAGTAGAAAAACCTACCAGTTTAGTAATTCTCGCCTTCAGGTAGGGTGAGGATTTCAACACCATCTTCAGTTACAGCTAAGGTATGCTCACATTGAGCAGAAAGCTTGCGATCGCGCGTTACCGCAGTCCACTTGTCGCTGAGAACTTCGACTTCGTAAGTACCTTCATTAATCATTGGCTCAATAGTAAAAACCATCCCCGGTCTTAGGCGCTTGCCTTTACCGCGAGTACCATAATGGGGAACATCCGGCGCAGTGTGGAAAATGTTACTGATGCCGTGTCCAACAAAATCTCGCACTACAGAAAAGCCTTGCCCTTCAGCATACTCTTGAATAGCTGCACCAATATCGCCAATCCGTCCCCCCGGTTTCACTTCAGCAATACCCAGACGCAAACACTCCTCTGTCACCTCTACCAGCTTTCTCGTTTTTGGGGAGGGAGTACCAACAAAAAATGTCTTGGATGTATCGCCGTGATACCCTTCAACAATGGGCGTTACATCAATATTAATAATGTCACCGTCTTTGAGAATCTGCTTGGCGTTAGGAATGCCATGACAAATTACCTCATTGACACTGGTACAAATCGATTTTGGATAACCCTTATAGCCAAGAGGTGCGCTTTTTGCTCCATGCGCTTGCGTCCAACGTTCGGCTTCATCGTTTAGTTCGAGAGTACTAACCCCAGGCTTCACAAACGGTTCGAGATGCTGGAGAAGTTTGGCTGCTAAACGCCCAGCTTGACGCATTTTCTCTATTTCTCGTTGGGATAAAATGACAATTAGTTCAGTTTTCATTAACTTTTATCTAGACAAATTTACATAAACATAGTGAACCCTGTCTGTGCAGCTCTTTGAGCAGCATCAGCAACCTTTAAGGTATACAAACTCTGCTCTGGGGTAACGTACAAAGGAGTGCCATCAAAAAGATGGTCTAACACCATAGCTGTGTCTTTGGCAAACAAACCCCGGCGAGGACCAACCTCTATAGATGTTGTTTCCCCTGGCTGGATGAAAATTCCTGTGTCCCCATCAAAGACTAAACCACCTTTTTCTCCGTGAACTTCAAACTTGCGTTCTGATTGCCAAATACTTTCGCCTTTGCCATAGACTACTTGGGCTAAAAGTCCACTGTTAAAGCACAGTTCACTAGTGCAGAAACAGGTTTGGTAATATTCCGGTTCTATTTCCCAATATCGCTGATGACAGTTAACAGTAAATACTGTACCAAATAAATCGATGAGGCGATGTAGGCGAGACAGGGCCCCAATTAAGGGAAAACCGAACAACTCGTGGTTATAAGTCCATTTACGGGGTGCAGGATTTTGGGGATTGATAGTGCTGTAGCGAGCATAAAACACTTCACCAACTTTGGCTAAGTTTTGCTTCAAGGCTTGATGCAAACCACCCAAAAGTTCTAGGTGTTCTACGTGCAAGAGTTTTTTTTGTGCTTTGGCTAGGGCAATCAGTTCGTCTGCTTCGACTACATCCAACGAAAGGGGATACTCTATAATTACATGTTTGCCATTGGTAAGTGCTGCACGAGCGATCGCACCATGATCTCGATTAACAGTGCAAATCACTACTAGGTCTACATCTTCACGCTCTACTAGCTCTTGCCAAGAACTTAATGCTTTAATCTGGTACTCTCTGACAAAGGCTTCTGTTTTTTCTGCGGTATGACCAACAACCGCTATCAACTGCGATCGCTCATCATGGAGCAATGCTTCAGCCCGGAACTTTGCCGCATACCCAGTACCTACCAAACCTACACGCACTCTTGCTTTTTCCAAAGCTGCTCCTGAATTATACATGATCATTTTATATAAAAACTTGGCACAAACTCATTATGTGACCTGCTTAAAAATCGGTTTTTGTTAGTCTTGAAATTTTCGGAGTTGTTGCAGGAAGTTTCTTGATTGTCTTGACAAAACTCCGAGCTTATGGATGATAAAACCTTGCTGCAAATTTAAATAACATCAAATTTAATCATGCTTTCTTAGCTAGAGCATAGTTTTTTATTATCACAGCTCAACTAGGGCAGTAAATACATAAATAAAACTTATCGGGATTAAGCAACTAAATTTCATTACTAATCGGGTTCAATTTCGAGTTACATAGTTTAATTTTTCTCGTAGTATCAGAATTGAAGCAAATATAAACTAGCGGCTAATTCCCAAGAACAGCCGCGACCTTTGGCTTAAGATAACTTATACTGCCGTTCACAAAAGAGAGGATTACTCAATGCCAACTTATAAAGTGACACTAATCAACGAGGCTGAAGGGCTGAACACAACCCTTGATGTTGAGGACGATACCTATATTCTAGACGCAGCTGAAGAAGCTGGTATTGACCTGCCCTACTCTTGCCGTGCTGGTGCTTGCTCTACCTGTGCAGGTAAACTCGTATCAGGTACTGTCGATCAAGGCGATCAATCATTCTTAGATGACGATCAAATAGAAGCTGGATATGTACTGACCTGTGTTGCTTACCCAACTTCTAATGTGACAATCGAAACTCACAAAGAAGAAGAACTCTATTAAGAGGAAAACTAAATAGCCAAATACCTATTTCTATTGGTGATTATAGTTGCTCGAACATTTGGACTGAGCGATCGTCCAACGTCTTAATGTTGCAAGACTAAGCATCAATTTGTGTGTGCCTCTTAAAGCCACTTTGAAAAAAAGCCTGATTTTATGTTGAGCAGGAACACAGTAAATTTAGTGTTCCTGCTTAATTTTTTAGTATTGAGTTCCACCTCAGCAATTTTAGCTTTTGTTGACTCCTGATTCCTACCTCAAGATAGAGGTAGGAATCAGGAGGTAGAAACTTTTTCTATCTAATTTTGAGTCCTGTATTTTGTACCTAACTCAAAAAGCAAACTGCTGTAAAAAGCGATTAGCTTAGAATTTAATCTCTTTGTTGAGAACTTGAATCTGAGTACCAGGATAATAAAATTGGAGAATTTTAGGACTTGACCAACCTAGTTTTGCTAGATTTTGAGCGCCAGTTTGACTCAAGCCAACTCCATGTCCTAATCCACCACCAATAAAAGCGTATCCCCACAGTTCTGGTTTGCCTTTATTCAGAGGTTCTAGGTAAAAAAGCGTACTTGTAGGAGCAGCAAAGGCGCTGCGAACTTCGTCTTTGTGAAGAATAAAGGTGCTTTTATCAGTTTTAACCGCGAGTTCCAGAATGCGTCCACTCTCGCTTCGCTTCACCACTGCCATAGCCTGAATTGTCTTAAATTTGGCATGAGGACTGTTTTTTACCTGCAAAAATTTCTGCAAGTCCTTGATAATATCTTCTAAACGGGTTTCCCTGCGCCAGCGAAAAGCATCCCATTTGCTCTCATTAAATCCCTGTTGGATATTAATAAATTTCTGGAAGTTCTTTTCATCTGCCAAACTCTGCTTAGACAAGTTCCAAAAATTAGTCGCAGCATCTAGTACAGGGCGCAAATAGGGACGATCGTCGCCATTCCAGACATCGCTGAAGGAAGCAGTAACACCACCTGTGGTAGAAGAATACAGGGCATCTACTAGTTCGTTTTTATAAGTTACTACCTTACCCCTGGTGGAGGCGATCGCTTGGTCTGTTTTAGCCGCCGCTCCATTTAGCCCATAATAAACTTGGCAGTGAGTATCGGCACACAACTGATAGTTATCTGCGGCAAACCTGCGTAAATTTCTTAAAGCATAAGTCCGGGCGAGAATTGCTTGGGCTTCTAGCGCCGCTTTTGGTGCATCCGTTCCTATTTCGTAAGGCACAACCCCACGTAAATAAGTTTCTAAGGGGACTTGGTTAACTAAAGTGTATGTGCCGTAAGCATTTGGCTGCAAATTCAGTTGTCCAGAATAAAGACGAGCATTTTCTGGTTTTTCGCTTTTATTGACCCGAATCAAGTTTTTATCAGTGCTAATTTCCAAATCATTTGGGCTATAGCGTTTACCATCCACCACCCAACTAACTTGCGGCACTTGTTTTAAAACTTTAGTATCAAGATATACTTTATCTTTATTAGAAGCTTGAATGTTCTGCAATAGTAAGCGTCGCAATAAAGGAGTGCTATAAACATCTCGTTTAGCCCAAACCTGCCAGCGTTCTGGCTGGGCGATTTCCACTTCTATTCCCTGAGAACGCCATTTGTTAGCACTATCTTCCGCAGTTTCAAAAGTACGGTATGTACCTAAGACTACCATTTCTTCAACTGCTGGCTGGGGTAAAGCTTGCATAACTGTTTCCAGCTTTACAGGATTCTTTGTCACCAGGATTTGCTGCTTGTTACCCGCTTGAAATTTTAGCTTTAAGCGATCGCCTTTTGTGGGTTCCAGTTGCAGTTTAGCTGTGGGTTGTGAACCAAATCGCTGCACAATCCCAATTTTCAGTCCTATATCCTGGATGTTACTCTCAGGGCCTGATGCAGCAGTCAGTCCCAAGAGACAAAATGTTGTCAGCACAGTGTGGGAAAAACGCCAAAACAAAAATTTCATGGCTACCTGATAGCGTACCCCTATGGGGAAGCAAGCTACGCGCAGCATATCGAGCTTCTTTTGCCCCCTAATGCGGCGTTGGAGCTTATTTTCCAATTGCTTTGCAGTGCGGTCTTTTTGTCGCATGAGCGCTCCAATGATACCATTACCAGTTTTGCCCTAAATATAGATTGCAAAACGAAGTCATAACGACTATGATTTATTTAGAGACACAAAACAGAACTAGTTGGATAAACTCCTTATGGTTAGAGTCCAAGAAATTCCATTAAATCAGATAAAACGGCCATTGCCCCGTGCAAACGATCCAAATAAAGTGCAAGCCTTAATGGAATCGATTGCGGAGATTGGGCAGCAAGAACCTATTGATGTCCTAGAAGTAGATGGACAATATTATGGCTTTTCTGGTTGCCATCGGTATGAAGCTTGCCAGCGTTTAGGCAAAGAAACCGTTTTAGCCAGAGTTCGTAAAGCACCCCGTAGCGTTTTAAAGATGCACTTGGCATAGAGAATGAGAGTAGGGAGGCAGGGGGACAAGGGGACAATGCCCAATTCCCAATTCCCAATTCCCAATTCCCAATTCCCAATTCCCAATTCCCAATTCCCAGTGCCCAATTCCCCATGCCCAATTACATATAACCTAATTAGGAGAAAATTATGTCATCAAAAGTAACAGTCAAAAATGTAAATATCGGCATTGACGAGGCTAGTAGGGCTAAAATTGCCGAGGGTTTATCTCGTCTGTTGGCTGACACTTATACACTTTATCTGAAAACTCATAACTTCCATTGGAATGTAACGGGGCCGATGTTCCAAACATTGCATTTGATGTTTGAAACCCAGTATACAGAATTAGCTTTAGCGGTTGATTTAATAGCTGAGAGAATTAGAGCGCTTGGCTATCCCGCACCGGGAACCTACAGCGAATATGCCAAACTGAGTTCAATTCCAGAAACTCCTGGGGTTCCGAAAGCTGTTGAGATGATCCGCTTATTAGTGGAAGGACAAGAAGCCGTAGTCAGAACTGCACGGTCTATTTTCCCCGTGATAGAGGAAGTTAACGACGAGCCTACTGCCGATTTATTAACTCAACGGATGCAAGTACACGAAAAAACCGCTTGGATGTTGAGAAGTTTACTGGAAGAATAGGAATTAGGGAATAGGAATTAGGGAATAGGGCATTGGGAATTGAAAAAAACTTAATCACCAATACCCATGCCCAATCCCCAATACCCAGTCCCCAATACCTACTTGCCCTGAGCGGAGCCGAAGGGATGCCCAATACCCAATGCCAAATGCCCAATACCCAAAAGTTGCAAGATTTAATGCAACAAGTGGGTATTTCTAGTTTTAAAGCGCTAAGTCGAGCTACTGGTGTTTCAGAACGGCAACTTTTGCGGTTACGCCAAGGAAAGCTAGAGCAGATGCGGGTAGATGTGCTGCTGAAGCTGTCACCAGTGCTACAGATGCCATTGAATGAATTAATCGCAACTTTTTCAACCGTAGAGTTATTACAAGAGAAAGCAGCGCCCAATCAGGAATTGTTACAAGAGATTACAGATTTAAGAAAAGAGTATCAGCGATCGCAGTTTCAACTAGAACAGCAGCGAGAGATATTACTACAAGAACTCCAGCAGTCAACTTTACAACTGCTGGAGTCTTTCTTATTGCAATGGCCAACAGCAGCACAGAAAGCTCAAGAGAATCCACAGCTAGCAGCAGTGAAAATAGTACCGTTAGTGCAGAAACCTCTGGAAAAGCTTTTACAGGCGTGGGGAGTGGAAGCGATCGCACCAGTGGGAGCAGAATTACCTTATAATCCCCAACTACACCAACTGATGGAGGGAACTTCATTACCTGGAGAAATAGTCAAGGTGCGCTACACTGGATATCTTCAAGGTGAGAAGCTGCTTTACAGAGCTAAAGTTAGTCCTGTTTGAGGGAGTTAGGGGTTAGGAGTTATAAATTCATAACTCTTTACTTTTTATGCTGTCTGTTGAAAAATGACAAATATTGGGAATACTAAAATTGCAGATGCGATCGCCTCTGAGAAGTTCTGTTAAAGCGTTGGTGTAGGTTTAAGCTTACTTGGCGCTGTTGAAACCGAAATTTTTAGCTCTAGAGCGGCATTCCAGAGATAAATTATTTCCATAATGTAAGTAATCGGACATAAATAAAAAAATATTTAGGAAATAATCTGAAAAGTCATAACTTCAGCTTGTAGATCAGTAGATAGCTACATCAATGAGATGAAAGTAAGTTGGCGTTAAAAATCAATATCTGTGATAAAACATAAAATCAGCAAAAGCTTGAAAATTGGTTATTCCAATGTTTTTACACAATTAAACATACATGGGTTTTATCATGCCAACTTACCAATTTTGTTATTTATAGTTAGTCTGTTCGTAGTAGAAAAAATATACTTAATTAAGCTAGTATTTTTTTTATAATTACAAAAACATCATATTTAAATATTTATAATGAATCTTCGTCGATACAGATTAATTATCATTTATTACTCAATTTTTAATGTTAGATTTAATTTTGAAAGCATTTTTAAATGCTCTATGATGGGTATATAATAGCGAAAATAGCGGCATCAGAGCATCATTTACACAAATAAGCGTGACATAATTATGAGAGAACAAGTAAAAGTTATTCAGCTCAGTGGTAATTTGAATGCCACAACTTCACAAGAATTTCGACAAAATATCACTGATATTTTAGAAACTGGTGCGAAAATTGTGTTAGTGGATTTTAAAGATGTAATATTTATGGATAGCTCAGGTTTAGGAGCTTTAGTGTTAGCTTTTAAAACCTTGCGGGCAGCAGATACTAAGCTTGTTCTCTGCTCAATTAATGAGCAAGTAAGGATATTATTTGAACTTACTAATATGGATAAAGTATTTGAAATATTCCCTAGCCAAGACGCATTCAATCAGGTTTTAGTATCCAATACATAATTAATCAAACTTCATTTGCAAAATAGATAAATCATCATCAAAAGCATCTTTGGAGTTCAGAGCAATTAAATAACTCAGTACATGATCGAGTTGGCAATCAACAGGGTTTTGTAAGCTAACTAGTAGCTGAATAAAAGCATCCAAACTCCAAAGAGTGCCATCTGATTTAGTGATTTCATAAGCGCCATCACTAAAAATGTAAAGGCTACTGAATTTTTCAATATTGTAAACCCCGTCAACATATTTTGCTTCTGGAAACATCCCAACTGGCATACCGGGGGTCTTCAAAAGTTGAACATCAGACTTTCTCGGTGATAAACCAGTTATTAAAACTGCTGGCGGATGACCTGCACTAGAATAAACTAATTGGCGGGTAATTCGATTGTAAACTCCGTACCAAATCGTAAAGTATTTGTCATTTTGATAATTCATCTGGAAGGTATCATTCAAAGCCTTCAACACATCACTAGGTTGATAGTAATTCAGACTTTTGAGCGCACGAGAACGCAGCAGATTCAGCACTGAAACTGAGGGAAGAGTAGCTTTGAGTCCATGTCCCGCAGTATCGAGTAAATAAATTGCTAGATAATCGTCATCAAGCCAATAGTAATCGAAACAGTCACCACCGAGTTGCCGCGAGGGAATAAATCGAAAATTTATATTGAAAGGTTCAGTCATAGGAAAAGGCAGCAGCGATCGCACATATTCTGCTGCTTCTGACATTTCTGATTCTAAAAGCAACTTTTGAGCCTGCAAATCCCTACTCAACTGATGCAGGCGTAACCCCGCTCTTACCCGCGCTTGTAATTCATTATGCTCGATAGGTTTGGAAATAAAATCATCAGCACCAGCATCTAGACCTTTAACGCAATCGGCAACTGAGTCTAAGGATGTTAATAAAATAAAGAATGTGGTAAAAAATCTGGGATCTGCCTTAATACGCTGGCAGACTTCCAGACCAGTTAACCCCGGCATAATCCAATCACAAATAATTAGTGCTGGATGGCAAGCTAGCGCTTTTTCTATTCCTTCCTCGCCACTACTGGCAGTAACTACTTCATAACCCTGTTTTTCCAACATCCTTTTCAAAAGTATTTTTATGGAATAATCATCATCAATTATTAGTATTTGGAACATAGCAATTTCTCAGAAAAACTCATTAACAATTTGGTGAAAAGATAGAAATTAAAAAATAATTTTAATTAATTAGTTACTAATAAAACAGTTTTCTTTTTCATGAAGTACAAAGCTACGGGTTTTAATGTGGGAGGCAGAAACTCTTTATATCTAAATTTTTATTCCTAAATTATGTACTTAGTTGCAACCTGCTGTATTTCTGTATTAATAAGTAGGACAGCGTAAATAATTCAAAGTTTGCTGTAAGGGTTTTAGACCTACTTTGTTCGCATAGCCTCTCGTGAAGAATAAAAAGCTGAAACCTCCTACTATTAACTAATGCCAATATTATTACATTAGTTAATGTAGCTGGAATTTTTCTATATTTCCCAGTCGAATTTATGGCTTTTTGACAGTCATAAAACGTTATGGAGGTGCAAGAGGATTCATCCACAACAGGATAGAACTTCTTAACTGGTTCAAGTCGCGGTATGCTTCTTGCTTGAACCATTGCCCTAATGCATCAAAGGGGGTAAAAGACGTTCCAGTTTGCCATTTAATATCTTGACCTAAAGGCGTTGTATGATTTCCTGGTAACGTTTGTGCTGTCACCATGTCATCAAAGCGTTCTTGTAATATTTTGGTTAAAGCTGCTGATTGGTCAATTGTGTCATTACTAAACTTTATTAATAAATTACGTCGGATAGTGTAACGCTCTTGGACAAGCTTGTTAGTTTCCAACGGTGAGGGAGTAAACTCGATTTTCAAAGTAGAATTGAACTGTTCTACTAGGGGAATAGCTTCTTTGGCGGCGTAGTTGTTAAAGGATATTAAAATATTGCCTGCACGTTCTACTTTAAAGAGGCTACCAATTAGCAAGTGAAGTTTACAGCCCATACTGTGTCCAAGACCATAGATGGGGAAGTAAAGCTTGCGTAATGCTCCAGAATCATGTAATCGTTCCAAGGTGCGGTCAAAGTTTAACAGTACGGATTTTGCGATCGCTGTATGATCCAATGTATTGACAAAAGGCGTAGCAATTACAACATAGCCTTTACTTGCCAGTTGTTCGAGTAACCAGCGATAAGTGATGTGTGGTGCAGTGGCGACAAATGCACCTCCTAAAAAATGGATGATACCTATGGGATTTCGGGGAATGATTACCCAGTTACCTCTGACTTCTTTCCAGTCCATGCCGATAAGCGATCACTTTCTTGATATTCTTTATGTTAGACCGGGGATCGCTACCGTGGGAAGGATTATGGAAAAAGCTACGAACAATTGGTAATTACGTTACAGTTGAAGTTTAAATCTCTAGCCATAACTGGGCTATCAGAAGAGGTTTTTTAGTCTGACCTATTTTTCGATTACAACTTACGTTACTGAGTCTTGTCTGCGATATGCTGTTCGCAAACGAACGTGATTACGTTAGCGTAGCAAGTCCGCACAGCGTCTTGTAGAGAGAGTCATTACAAATTATTTTAACCCTGAGTCTGTAATCGTTTCATTTCGTGTTGCACATCTAATGCAATCTGTAATGCTTCATTGAGCAACCTTCCATGCTCAGTAGCCTGTTCATTTACTTGCATGGCTGTTAAAGTTGCTAAATTGTTGACGAATAGTTCTGTATTACTAAGGATAAAGCTCTTATTCTCTCTCAAAATCCTTTCTGTCTTCAAAGCGCGAACTAAATCAGCTTTGGTGAGATTAAGCGCTGCGAGTACACTTTCTCTTTCTTTTATCAGCACTTCTGGATTACCAGCTTCTTCTATTTGGTCATTGATATGTATTGCTCTAATTACAGTATTATATCTTTCAACATCGTTTAACAGGATTTGGAGAGATTTTGTCATGTTTATCTTGACAATTTTACTTCTCTTTTTCCATATTAAATATAAGATAGTTTGCGTCAGACCGCCAACCCAAAGACCTAATATAATTAATACTATCCAGGATGGAATTGCTATCCATGATACAAATATTTTGAGAATTATATCAAATAAAAGATAGCCAAAAACAAATGTAGCAAACCCAATAAAAACTACAGTTGCTCCTTCCGAACTTTTAATTTTTTGGATGTATAACTTTGCAAAATTTTTGAGAGGATTTGTAATGATTAAAAGTTGATCATTGACAGGTAAATTAGTCAGCTTTTGCAGTTCATCCTGACTAATTTCCAAGCCCTGTAAATCATCCCGCACAGCTTTTTAATCCTTGCCAGAATAGTTATTTAATCTAATATAGCAATCAAATTTCTAGAATGCTGGCATTTTGTCTAAACTTTTTTAAGCAAGTTAATACTTCTAGGCAATGCCAAGAGTTTTTGTACAATATGATACTCTTTTGCCCAGATAGAAATCCTATTTGAGTTGTGAAAATGAACGAACCGCCAACGTGTAGCGTATCGAAGAGAAGAACGCCAAGAAAAAATGAGAGCGTGAATAAATCAATTGCCTGTAAATGTAATAGATCATGCAACGGGTTATTTTCCTGTTAAACAGCTATTTCTAGCTATAGAAAAGTCCGCAAAAACGGACTCTATTGTTTAGTTATAAATAATTGTGTCTCACTCGTTACATTAACTTCCCTTCGGAGAAGATTGTTTCTGTTTTGAAATGCCACGCTGAGGGTTTAAAAATGGGGGAATGGGACAGTCTAGCGTCATAGCGATCGCTCTTAGTAAGTCTGCTTCTGACTGTGTAACTTTGTTATCTAATAGTACCGTGTGAGCGCAGGCATCTACAATAGCTTGCTTGAGTTTGGGACTGGCAAGGCGGAGGCGTTCAATACTTTTCTTAAGTTCAGTAAAATTACAGCTTGGTGGCGTGTCTGGTTTTTCTTGTTCTGCGGCTTTAGGAAGCCGAAAAACTCCAGAACGAAAAGCATAGGCGATGTCTTCGGTGGACGCATTGGGTTGAGAGTGTCCAACGCGGGCAATTACGGACAGTACTAACAGGCTATCTGGCCAAATCTGTTCTATGGAGGTGTATTCTACTGTTGTTGTAGATGTAGGATTTATACTAGGTTGGAGGCGATGCCACAGTATTAACTGCAACACAAAATGCCACAGTGATAAACTTCCGGTGGCTACAGCTAAACCGTGGACAGATTTGCATAGTCTTTTGCATTCTTTGGCAGAATTTTGGCGCAATACGGGTACTGCCAAATCTACAAGTGGTAAGCGAATTTTGGCATCTAACTGGCTAATTTCGCTACTCAATTCCAGAGTTTTATCTACCAGCTCAGCAGGCTGTACCTCGCGTAACCAAGCAATTTGACGTTCTTGGATCTCGATATTTTCTGTATCTAACGCTAGTGCAAAAGCGATCGCCATTGCACTTTCCTGCTCCCGTACACCCAAGCGCAGGGATTCTGGTAACTGCGATAACAGTGCTTGAGCATGGGCAAAATGCTCTGGGGTAACGCTGCCAACTTGGTTGACAACCTGTTCTGGTGTGGCGTTAGAACTACCAGCAAAGCCCATTGTTAGAGATTCCGGGGAAGGGGAACGCATTTGATTGCTAGATGGCATTGCTGGCAAATTGCTGACGTTCAAACCCCCAACGCGACGGATACGTTCTGCTAGAGGTGGGTGGGTAGAAAACATATTGTCCCAGAAAGAGGGGTTGAGCGCATTACCAAAAAACATGTGGCTAGCGGCTTCTGCACCAGGCGAAATCAAGCGTGAATCCATCTGTTGGAGTTTTTGGAAGACTCCGTTAAGTCCGTTGGGGTTGCGAGTGAACTGTACAGCCGAAGCATCGGCAAGAAATTCGCGTTGGCGAGAGACGGCGGCTTTAATCAAGCGTCCGCAGACTAATCCGATACCGCCAATTGCCATTAGTGACAAACCAAAAGCCCAGATAGGTAAACCCTTATCTTCTTTTCCTAAACGGAAGCTACCACGAATGCGCCACAACAATTCTCCGGTTAAATAAATGAACAAAATCCCGTGCAAGAGTCCCACTAAACGCAAATTTAGCCGCATATCTCCATTAAGAATGTGGCTGAATTCGTGGCCGATGACTCCTTGTAACTCATCTCGGTTTAGATGTTGTAAAGTCCCACGGGTAACACCAATTACAGCATCATTGGGCGTAAATCCGGCAGCAAAGGCATTAATGCTGGTTTCTCTTTCCAGGAGATAAACTTCCGGGACAGAAATACCAGAAGCGATCGCCATTTCCTCGACTATATTTAATAGTTGTCGCCCTTGTTCATCTGCCATATCTGGGAGTAACAGTCTTCCCCCCAACTCCTGAGCAATGACGCTTCCTCCTTGACGGAGACAGGCAATTTTATAGAGACTTCCCACTGCGATCGCAATTATTGTAATCCCAGCCACGTAGAGAAATATCCCTGGATGCCACCAAACACGAGGAGCCATGCGGAGCAGAAATAAAGTGGCAATGTAAATCGCCATAATCATGACTGCGATCGACAGGGAAAATAATCCAATTAATTGTTGCGTATTTTGGCGTGCCCGATCCTGATGTTCAAAGAAATTCATAGATATTTAAAAAGACACGCGTGGAGCATTTCTCATTTCTGGAGTAGCTTCGGCAAGCAATTCTGCAACAGTAAAGTTAAAAGTATTTGCCACAAGATTGCTGGGGAAAGATTCGCTCTTGGTGTTGTAAAGTGTCACCGCGTCATTAAAAGCCTGACGTGCAAAAGCAATCCGGTTTTCAGTGGAAGATAATTCTTCCATCACCTGAGTCATGGCGCGATCGGCTTTCAATTCTGGATAAGATTCTGAAAGTACCATCAACCGACTTAACGCACCCGTCAGCGCTCCTTCAGCATTGCCCAACTGTTGCATCGCTTGCGGATCGCCGGGATTTTGTGCGGCTCGACTGCTAGCATTAATTGCAGAATTACGAGCCGCAATAACTGCTTCTAAGGTTTCTCGCTCATGTTTCATGTACCCTTTGGCAGTTTCCACCAAGTTGGGAATTAAGTCATAGCGACGCTGTAATTGAACATCGATTTGAGAGTAAGCATTTTTGTAACGGTTACGATACTTGACTAAATCGTTGTAGGCATTAATGATAATTAGAGCAACAATGGCAACTAAAGCAACAGAAAATATTAAAAGCCCCATATTTTTAGATTATTTCAATCAGGTACTGACTTTATATCCAGCAAAATTTGTGTGGATATAAAGATGAGTCTACTTTTAACAAGTTGGCTTCGTCGCCTGTAAAATTAGTTACGCAATTGCACTGAGCTAGATAGGTTGCACCCAACGCAGTTAAGGGACTTTGCCCGGATTTCTCACAATACTGTAGGCAGAGGAGTGTGGGGAGTGTGGGGAGTGTGGGGGGTAAGACTTCTTCCCCATCCTCCCACACCTCCCACACCTCCCACACCTCCCACACTCCTTGATTTCTCACTTGTGAGAAATCAAGGTTTGGCGTTAACCCAAGCGTATTGCTATATAAATAGAGACGCAATTACTATAATTGCGTCTCTACAAAATGTCTATTTAGCCTTTTTACGTGTAATTGCACCCACCAAAAGGATAGTTGTTAATTAAATTATTCCTGGGCCTCTACCGCGTTTGTCACCCTTTTCGGTCAACTTGCCTTCTTCATCCTGATTAACTTCTCCAAGTTCTTCAACACGTTGTGCAGTATCTTCTGCTGCTTGTTTGCGTGCATCACCTGGTTCTTCGTAGTACATTTCCGGTTCAACCGCATAGTTGTTCAACAAACCTTCTTTGTCTACGGTGTATCCGTCAGTAGTGCGTATACTTTCTGGATCGGTTTGATCATCTGTAGCTGCATCTGCTTCTCTTTCTTCTGTAGGGAGTGTTTTGTAGTTGCCTCCTTCTCTTTCGATCCGAGCAGCTGTTTCGGCTGGGATAATGCCGCGATCGTAAGTATCTACTTCAGCGCGATCGGATGAATCTATATCTCTCTTAACTGCTTCATTAGCCATAATTTATGTCCTCGTAAAAGAATCTATTAAATAACTTCAAAAACTAGATTAAGCTTTTTTTAATCTCCGAGCTACTATCTTTAGAAGTGATTTAAAATTAAAAAGAGGATTACATCCTCTATCTTCCGGTGTATCAAAAGATTAATATTAATTCAGGTTAAATACTAATAATTTAGATTTACTATTTAAGACAAGGAGTTTAAGCCCCTTGTCTTAAAGGTAGATAAATTTCTACCATAATGTATTGTGCTAGTTGAATGGTTAGAAAGTTTATTCGCCCACAAATTGATTTTTGAGGGATTGAATTTCATCAGCTAATTCTTGCCTAGTTGAAGCCTTTAGTAAATAACGAAAAATAAACCAACTGGCATAACCAATTCCAACTAATTCAAAGAGTGGTGATAGTAATGGAATATCATTGATCGCATCCAGTAGTGCTAGCACTAACTTTGCTGTAACAATGGCAGCTAGAATTAACGCAACAGTTATTAGAGGCTGTTTATAGTCCTGAAAAAAGCTACCTAAGTAGTCGGGTAGTTTCTCCAAAAATTGAGAAACTTGTCTACTAATTTGCTGCCATTGAGATTCCGGTTCCGATGCTGGCGGTAACTTTGGCAAATTTGCATCTACACCTTCAAGTGCTAGCGTACCTTGTGATAATGAAGTATTGATGGATTGACGTTGCTGTTGTTCGGTTTCCATAGTTTTTCAACAATTACAAAATTTTCTGTAACTGAACTGAGCATCAATAAATATAATTATTAAAGTCGTCAGTTGTCAATTATTAATGGTCAGCAATAAGTATAACTGACCATTAATACCGAGTAGGAAAATATAAATTTATTTTTTATACCTACTCACTCGGATTTATTGTTAGTTACTTACCTTGTTGGTGGGGCAACAGTTGTTTTAACAACTACACTTTTCACGCCTTTAATTTGTTTAGCTAAAGTTTCAATTTTAGCCAACTCTTGCTGATTGTTAACAGTTCCACCAACAGTCACAACTCCATCCTTTGTGGCATCAACTGTTAGTTGACCCTTGGGTATGTTTGCCTCTAACTTGGAGCGAACTTCACTTGCTAAGTCACCTTTAGCTCTATCCGCATCGCCACCAGTGGTATTATTGCGCTGTTCGCGGGCACGGATATCAGAATCAAGTTGTCTTCTGCGAGTTTCACTTTGTGCGTCTTTCTGAGAAGCTTCTGTTGTCTGTACAGTCGGTGATTGTGGAGCTTCATTAGGATTACCTGGTGCAGATTCACTTGTTTTAGAAGCGTTATCACAAGCAGCAACACCAAAAACTAAAAGGGTGCTAATTAAGAAGGGGGTTAGCTTTTTCATAGATTTAATTCGCAATCGGAAAGTGAAATTTGTTGTTTTTACGGTGAAGTGAGGAGCAAGTTTTTGAATTCTTGCTCTTGCAATTGTGTGTAATTAGTGAGAGTGAAAACTACTTTGGATTAAAGTGTTTCATCACGACGGTCAACAATCACTACAGCAGGATCGTTAATATGAGGCTCTGTTGAGTGATTGGGGTGAATTGGATTAGCTACTGCTGTGTCATGATGGATTACTCGGTCGGAACCTGGCCGATGTTCGCCTAAATCAGTGGCATCATAAATAGCAAATTCTTCAATACCTCGACGGTTGAGAATCGCTTCAGCTTGGTGGATTTCAGCTTGGGTACCATCGATAATTACCAAGTAGTCGCCTCTTTGGAAGCGATCGCTATATACCCGCGCTCTGTCTTCAGGAATTCCCAAGCCAACCAATGCGCCAACAATACCGCCAGCAGCTGCACCGATCGCACCACCAGCTAAGGTTGTGGCCAAAGCTGTTGCGACTGCACCACCAGCAATCACAGGCCCAACTCCAGGAATTGCTAGAGTTCCAAGACCAACTAATAAGCCAGTTAAGCCGCCTAGAACACCGCCTGTAGCTGCTCCAGTTTTAGCACCATCGTCTGCTTTATTACCTGTTGCGACATTTCTATCTACATCGACACCAGCGATCCCACGACCGTCTGTATCTTTGGCGATGATGGAGACTCTACTTAAGGGAAAACCTGCATCTCGTAATTCTGTGAGTGCTGCTTCTGCATCTCGGCGATGAGGAAAGACTCCGATCGCGCGTCTAGCAACACCACTATGAGCCACATTTACGTTATGGGTTGGAGCGACATAATCAGCATTTCTCGCATCTGGGTTGTCGTAAATACCAAACTCTTCGACACCACGCTGATGGAGAATTGCTTCTGCTCTAGCGATTTCTGTATCTGTGCCATCAAGGATTACTAAATAGTGTCCTCGTCTTACACGTTCATCATAAACTCTAGCTCGTTCTTCAGGAATTCCTAAACCAATCAATGCACCAAGCAAACTACCAGCTACCGCACCGATCCCTGCACCAGCAAGAGTTGTAGCTAGAGTAGTTGCTGCGGCTCCAGCCAGCATAATTGGCCCAATTCCAGGAATTGCCAAAGTACCAAGACCGACTAATAAACCAGTTAATCCGCCCAAAGCACCGCCTGTAGCGGCTCCAACTTTAGCACCTTCATCAGATTTATCACCGACGCGATCGCGCACTTCAGCACCAGCAATATCTTCTCTGTCTCCATCTTGGGTAATGACAGAGACTCTGTTCATATCAAAGCCGACTTTTTTCAATTCATGTAGCGCATGTTCAACATCTCGACGATTAGAAAATACACCTACAGCACGTTTATGTACACCTACAACCATTATCTTTTTCTCCTCAGCAACAATAAATTATTCACAAATTTATAGCTTGTAATACCCTTATTAATACATGTTTAGATTTTTGTTTCATCAATCGCTTGGAAGAATTTTTATCTCTATCATTAGGTATAGGTGGTTTTATCTAAATGAGTATTTATAAAATCATGCTTTTATAAATACTTAGATGTTCTAGCTCTAAAATTTTTGCTAGATATTGACATAAAAAACATCGATTCATTATGTCTAAAATAGTAATTCACCCTTTTAAGAACTGCTGTGTACTTAGATTGTTTTTTATATATCTCACTTTTATAGTAAAAAACTTATTTTGTAAAAATGTGACAAAGTTAGCAAATTAAAAAGTTTTATTTAACTAAAAAAATAAATTTTAAAATACGACCTTTGGTAAATAAACCTATTACCTAAGAAAGTGTCAGCTTAGATAGTTGATAATTAAGCTGATAAATAAGCCATTTTATAAATGGGTATTTAATTGAGTGAAAGTGAGAAAATATTATGTTTCAAAGTGTTCCAACTATTTTAGGATTAGCGCCAATAACCTTAGCTCAGGAAGTACTAACTCCAGAAGAAGCATCAGTACTTTTTTCTGGGCCTAAATTCTTGGTAGCATTGCTGGCTGGGGTTTCGATGGCATTTGCTTTTCAATTGTTATTCACAAACTTTTCAGTTGCTGTCGGAATTTCATCTTGGGAAATTGATTCAGATTCCGATGATGAGTCAGAAAGTTTGGGTAAGACAATTCGTAAGGTTCAAGGCAAAGTTGGCGCTTGGGTGTTAATAACTGCGAGCATTGCATTATTTATTGCTTGCTTTCTAGCTGTAAAACTTAGCTTAATCGAAAGCGCATTCTTAGGAGCAATTATTGGTGTAGTCATCTGGTCTACCTATTTCTCACTAGTAATTTGGTTGGGTTCATCAGCCGTAGGTTCTTTAATTGGTTCTATCTCTAATACTGTCACTTCTGGTTTTCAAGCTTTAATGGGTACAGCAACTGCTGGTATCGGTGCTAATGCTGCAAAACAACAGTTAGTTTCGACTGCGGAAGATATTACAGCCGCAGTTCGGCGGGAATTAACTTCAGGTTTTGATTCTGAAGGGATTAAAAATACTCTCCAAAGTTCTTTAAGTTCTCTGCAATTGCCAAAGCTGGATGTTAAAGAAATTCGCAACCAATTTGACCAGCTTCTTAAAGATACAGATTTGCAATCTGTTGCTAATAGCGATTTATTGCAAAACATTAACCGTCAAACATTTGTTGATTTAATCAGCACTCGCACAGATTTATCTAAAGAAGAGATAAATGGCATTGCTGACCAATTTCAAGGTGCTTGGCAACAAGCTTTGAATCGCAAAAATCCCACAGAACAAGTAATTAATTTACTTAAGTCTGCTACTCCTGAAGAATTGAATTCCGAACAATTGGGTGAACGGCTTCAACAACTGGTTACAGTTGGAGGTGGTAATGGCAATGGTGTAATTAAACAAGCTATTAGATATGGTTTGAGCGCTGCCGCACCAGCAGTTCTCGAACGGGTCAATCTTTCTAATATCGATGTGAATAAAATTACAACTCAGTTGCAAAAGCTGAAAGAAAAAGTTCAAGATATCGATGTAGAACAAGTAACAGAACAATTTCAAAAGTTTAGAGAGCAAGCCACTGAGCAAGTATCTGCAAAATTGCCAATATCACTTGAAAACACGATTAAAGCAGATGTCGAAGATTACATATTGAATTCATTCCCTTGGCATTTTAATCGAATTACGCTAGTAGATGAATTTAAAGAAGTCATCTATGACGTAAACGCAGATCCGACAACTGTAAGACGAGAGTTGGAAGAAATAAATCAAGAATATTTCACCAACTTGCTGAACCAGCGAGACGATCTCAGTGAACCCAGGGTGAAAGAAATTGCCGAACAAATGGAAAGCGATCGCTTGGAAGTTTTAGAGACTGTAAAACAGGCCGAAGCGCGAGAAAAAGGGCAAAATTTCCGCACGCGCATCGAAGATTATCTCCGTTCCACTGGGAAAGAAGAACTCAACCCTGAAGGTATTGAACGGGACTTTGCCAAGTTAGTAGAAGATCCAGAAGCTGGTTTTGAAGATTTAAGTAGCCGCTTCGGACAATTTGATCGCGATACTTTTGTCCAATTGCTGCAACAGCGTCAAGATGTCAGCGAAGAGGAAGCTAATAATATTGTTGGTCAACTCGAACGCAACCGCGATAATATTTTGAATCGTGCTAGAGAATTGCAAGAACAAGCAAAAGCGAAAGCCGATGAACTGCGTCAAAGAGTTGAAAACTATCTGCGGAATACTAACAAAGACGAACTCAATCCCGAAGCTATCAAACGTGAGTTTAGAGTTTTACTAGACGATCCGCAAGCCGGAATTAGCCTATTACGATCGCGCCTATCGCAATTTGACCGCGACACATTGGTACAACTGCTCAGTCAGCGTCAAGATTTGAGCGAAGAACAGGTAAACCAAATTCTCAATCAGCTAGAAGCAGTCCGAGATAGTATTTTGCAAGTACCGCAGCAAGCAAAAGAACAGTACGAAAAAACTACAAAAGCGATCGCCGAATATCTCCGCAATACCAACTTGGAAGAACTTGATCCCGAAGGTATCAGAGCCGATTTGGAAAAATTACTCGACGATCCCAAAGCTGGAGCCTTAGCACTGCGCGATCGCTTATCTCATGTCGATCGAGAAACCTTAGTGCAACTCGTGAGTCAGCGCGGAGACTTGAGCCAAGAGCAAGTTAATCAGATCATCGATCGCGTACAAGATGCCATTGGTGATATTGTAAGAGCGCCGCGACGTTTAGCCAAGCGTACTGCTCAACAAGCCTTAGATTTTGAAGCCAATCTTGAAGAATATCTGCGTAATACCAACAAAGACGAACTCAACCCTGAAGGAATCAAACGCGATTTACAATTGCTGTTGTCTTCTCCCCGCGCTGGAATTGGGAGTTTGAGCGATCGCGCCTCAAAATTTGACCGTTCCACAATTGTGGCGCTGTTATCCCAACGTGAGGATATCTCAGAAGAAGAAGCTAACCGGATTGTGGATCAAATTGATTCTGTCCGCAGTTCCATTGTCGAACAATTTCAGCAGATTCAGCAGAAAGTGCAATCAGTGCTGGATGGAGTTTTTGCCAAAGTTCGCAACTATCTTAACTCCCTGGATCGTTCTGAACTCAACTATGAAGGTATTAAGCAAGACTTTGCCAAAGTATTCGACGATCCGCAAGCTGGATTTGAAGCATTGCGCGATCGCCTGAGTGAATTTGATCGTGACACCTTAGTTGCTGTGATCAGTTCTCGTGAGGATATCTCTGAGGCAGATGCTAACCGGATTATCGACCAAATAGAAGCAGCGCGGGATGGCGTATTGCAACGAGCCGAACGCATCCAGAAAGAAACCCAAAAACGTTTGAAAGCGATCCAACAGCAAGCTAAAAAGCAAGCCGAAGAAAGCAAAAAAACCGTTGCCAATGCTGCATGGTGGATATTTGGGACAGCGATCACTTCCCTTTGTGCCAGTGCGATCGCAGGTGCGATCGCTGTGACTGGGCTAACTCTTCCTGGGTAAAATATCTCTGTCATCGATAATTTTAAGAAATAGAGAGTGGGATTCAGTTTATACAAATGAATGCCACTTTTTTTATAAGAATTTATCAGTAAGGATTAATTTAATTCCTAATGGTCAAAACAGAGTAAATAACTGTGTTCAAGCCAGATTGATCCCCTTATTTCATTCAATAGCTGAACATACATACAGTTATTGTAAGTTGTTACAAATGATAATTTATGGTGCAATAAAGAAAACATATATTGAATCGGCACACCTCTTAAGGAAGAGCTATAGAAATAATAACTGCCGTAAGATTAATATCCTTGCATTATCAGATAATTTTAACTATATCTATTTCTACAAAGTATGGGCTACAGGCAATAGCACAGAGGCGTAACCAGCAGTCACTACAGATATTGACAACCTAATGGATTAAACCAGGCATATTACAGATGAACAATGATGAATTTAATTCAACGTGCCACCTCACAGAATGTCAGCAGGCAGAGGAGGCACTACAACAGCAAATTCAATGGCAGCGATTGGTGATGGCAATTGCCCAGCGCATCCGCCAGAGTTTGAATTTGGACAAGGTTCTCAATACCACCGTTACTGAAGTCCGTCAATTCCTACAAGTAGATCGAGTGTTCATGTATCAGTTTGAACCAGACTACAGTGGGGTAGTGGTGGTAGAGTCTGTTGATGATCGTTGGATTGCTATCCTGAATACCCAAGTTCAAGACACTTATTTGATGGAAACTCGCGGCGAGGAGTACAGACATGGGCGCATCCAAGCTATTGCAGATATTTATACAGCAGGTCTGACTGAATGCCACCGCGATTTACTTACTCAGTTTCAAGTCAGGGCAAACTTGGCGGTTCCAATTTTGCAAGGAAAAAAATTGTGGGGATTATTAGTTGCTAACCAGTGTGCAGCACCCCGTCAGTGGCAGACGTGGGAAATCGATTTTCTTAAACAATTGGCAGTACAGGTGGGCATTGCCATCCAGCAATCTCAACTTTATGAGCAGGTACATACTGAACTCGCTGAACGCAAGCGGGTGGAAGCTGGTTTGAGAGCGCGTGTGCGCCAGCAGGCAGCCGTAGCTAAATTGGGTCAGTTAGCTCTAGCTAATATCGACCTTTACACATTAATGGACGAAGCTGTTGTCCTGGTAACTCAAAGCCTTGAGGTGGAATACAGTAAAGTTTTAGAAATGCTGCCAGATGAGAACAGCTTATTCTTGCGATCGGGAGTTGGTTGGCAGCCAGGGCTAGTAGGAAATTTTAAATTAGAATTAGGTGGAGGAAATGAGACTCAGGCTTCGTATACACTACTTTCCCATGAGCCAGTAATTGTTTGTGACCTGCGGAAAGAAACACGGTTTCAAGGACCACCGCTATTAATTAACCACTCAGTGATCAGTGGCATGAGCGTCATCATTCAAGGTCAAAAACAACCTCTGGGTGTTTTAGGCGCACACACAACTAGACAGCGAGAGTTTACCCAAAATGATATTCACTTTTTGCAAGCGATCGCTAATGTGTTAGCTACGACCATTGAGCGCAAATGGGCAGAACAGAAAATCCGCGAACAAGCAGCTTTATTAGATATCGCTTCTGATGCGATTATCGTGCGAAATTTCCAAAACCAAATTTTATTCTGGAATCAAGGTGCAGAACGTCTATATGGTTGGGAAGCTCATGAAGCTTTGGGAAAGAACCTGGAGGAGTTGCTGTGCAAAGAAAGCTCACAGCAGTTACAAGTGGCTTTAACAAATGTTACTAACTCTGGCTTATGGCAAGGTGAGTTACATAAAGTGACAAAGGGCGGCAAAGAAATTATCGTGGAAAGCCGATGGACACTGATGCGTGATGAAGCAGAGCAACCCAAATCCATCCTCTGTGTTGACACCGACATCACAGAGAAAAAACAACTCCTGGCCCAATTTCTTCGTGCCCAGCGCCTAGAGAGTCTTGGCACGTTGGCAAGTGGTATTGCCCACGACCTCAACAATATTCTGACACCCATTCTTTCCTCAGTGGAAATGTTAGCGCTCAAACTTCCCAATCTGGATGCAGGCAATCAACAACTGCTGAAGCTTCTTGACCATAACTCTAAACGGGCGGCAGATTTGGTCAAGCAAATTATGACTTTTTCTCGTAGGTCTGAAGGCAACGGCATTTCTTTACAAATAGAACACCTACTGTTAGAAATTGAGCAAATTGTCCAAAGCACATTTCCAAAATCGATCGCAATTATTAATAATCTACCTAGACATAAACTCTGGACTATCTTGGCAGATCCGACTCAAATTCATCAGGTGTTAATGAATTTGTGCGTCAACGCTCGTGATGCAATGCCCAAAGGCGGTACATTATCTATCTCTGCGGAAAATTTATTCGTTGATGAAAATTTTGCCAAGATGAATCTAAATGCTCAGGTGGGCCCTTATATAGTCATAACTATTTCAGATACAGGATTTGGGATTTCTCCAGTAATTTTGGAGCGAATTTTTGAACCATTTTTCACAACCAAAGAACCAGGCAAAGGCACTGGCTTAGGTTTGTCAACTGTGATTGGGATTGTCAAAAACCACAATGGTTTTGTGAAAGTGTCTAGCGAGGTAAGCAAAGGTTCCCAATTCCAAGTGTACCTACCAGCTTTGAACAAAAGTACAAAGCAACAAACAGAGAACTTGGAATTGCCCAATGGCAACGGAGAATTAATCCTAGTTGTAGATGATGAAGCCGCTATCCTAGAGATTAGCAAAACTTTGCTAGAAGACCACAACTACAAAACCTTGACAGCTATTAATGGCATCGAGGCAATCTCATTATATGCCCAGCATCAAAATCAAATCAGTATGGTGTTGATGGATATGATGATGCCGTCAATGGATGGGTTAACTGCAATTGGCATAATGCAACAAATGAATCCACAAGTCAAGATTATGGGCATCAGCGGCATGGTGACAGACAGCCAAATAGTCGAGGCTGCTAACGCTGGTATCAATATATTTTTGAAGAAGCCTTACACTTTCCGTCAATTATTACACGCTATTAACGACTTCTTGAGCGAGCCATAGTCTTAAAAATGGGGTTAGCTTGGGTTAAGGCTAAAAACTAAAACTGGCGTAGTAGTCTGTCCCATTAATTTTGCTAGGTTTGTAGTAAGCACTTTAGTGCTTGAATGTTTGAGGACTAAAGATCCTTACTACAAGCGTATTTACCCCTCAAATTTAATGAGACAGACCAGTAGTGGTTACTCATGTTCGATCGTGCTGCGTATACATGAGAAAATCAGGTAATACAATCGCAATACAAGCGATCATGCCAGGGAAGGAAAAAAGATGTCGGAGAATTTGAGAAGCCAAGTAGTGACGCAAGGAGTGCAGCGATCGCCAAATCGAGCTATGCTGCGTGCAGTTGGTTTTAAAGATGAAGATTTCAACAAAGCCATTGTCGGTATAGCCAACGGTTACAGCACCATCACTCCCTGCAATATGGGGATAAATCAACTGGCGCAAAGGGCAGAGGTGGGGATTAAAACCGCCGGAGCGATGCCACAAATGTTTGGCACAATTACCATCAGCGATGGGATTTCGATGGGAACAGAAGGGATGAAATATTCCCTCGTGTCGCGGGAAGTCATCGCCGATTCCATTGAAACCGCCTGTACTGGACAAAGTATGGATGGTGTACTAGCCATTGGGGGTTGTGATAAGAATATGCCAGGGGCAATGCTAGCGATCGCCCGGATGAATATCCCTGCAATATTCGTTTACGGTGGCACAATTAAACCCGGTCACTACAACGGACGCGATTTAACCGTTGTCAGTTCTTTTGAAGCAGTTGGTCAATACAGTGCGGGAAAAATTGACGAAAAAGAATTATTAGAAGTCGAAAGTCGCGCTTGTCCTGGCGCTGGTTCTTGTGGGGGAATGTTCACGGCTAACACCATGTCTTCAGCATTTGAAGCGATGGGAATGAGTTTGCCCTATTCTTCCACAATGGCAGCCGAAGATGCTGAAAAAGCTGACAGCACCGAAAAATCAGCCTTTGTGTTAGTCGAAGCCATCAAAAAACAAATCTTACCTCGCCAAATTATCACCCGCAAATCTATAGAGAATGCTATCTCTGTGATTATGGCGGTGGGTGGTTCGACCAATGCCGTGTTGCATTTTTTAGCGATCGCCCGCGCCGCGAATGTAGAGTTAACCCTAGATGACTTTGAAACAATCCGCGCCCGTGTTCCTGTTTTGTGTGATTTAAAACCAAGTGGTAAATATGTCGCTACAGACTTGCACAAAGCTGGTGGCATTCCCCAAGTCATGAAGATGCTACTCGTGCATGGCTTATTGCATGGTGATAGCCTGACCATTAGCGGGCAAACCATTGCAGAGATATTAGCAGACATCCCCGAAGAACCATCCGCCAATCAAGATGTGATTCGGACTTGGAGTAACCCAATGTATGCTCAAGGACACTTAGCCATCCTCAGAGGTAATCTGGCAACGGAAGGGGCTGTTGCCAAAATTACTGGCGTGAAAAAACCAGTAATTACTGGGCCTGCACGGGTGTTTGAGTCGGAAGAAGCTTCTTTAGATGCAATTTTGGCGGGTAAAATTCAAGCTGGTGATATTTTGGTTATCCGCTACGAAGGGCCTAAGGGTGGCCCTGGAATGCGAGAAATGTTGGCTCCCACCTCCGCAATTATCGGGGCTGGTTTGGGTGATGCGGTGGGATTAATTACCGATGGGCGCTTTTCTGGCGGTACTTATGGCATGGTAGTTGGTCATGTTGCTCCAGAAGCAGCCGTTGGTGGTGCGATCGCACTTGTAGAAGAAGGCGATAGTATTACGATTGATGCACCTGCACGACTCTTGCAGTTGAATATCTCCGAAGAAGAATTGGCCCGTCGTCGTGCTAATTGGCAACCCCCCGCTCCACGTTACACCAAAGGCGTGTTGGCGAAATATGCCAAACTGGTATCTTCTAGCAGTATCGGTGCTGTGACAGATTTGGATTTGTTTTAATTAACCTGACAACTGTGGCGCAAGTTCGCCTTTAACAAGGGGATTTTGCCCCTTTTCTGGTTAATTGAGAGCGTCGCTGCATTTACGCTGTAATAGTTGGATCTAGCGATCGCCAGGAAGTTGCAAGGTTCAAGGAGGCAGGAGGCAGAAGGAGTAAATCAGTAGGGGATTCGACCCTTACTGATAGCGCAGCGTAAAGCCTGCGGCATAGCAACTCTTAGAGACGCTACGCGAACGCTTAGAGCGAGTCTGCGAGCGTCTTTAGAGCCACTGAACTCTCGTACCCTGCGGGAAGCTAACGCAACAGTGTTCTTGTCTTAAACCCTTGCTCCAGATGGTCGCAGCAGAAAACACAGGGCAGTTTTCCTCCTGCCGACGCTCGCGGACTCGCTAACGCTGCGCTATCCTGCCCTCTGCCTCCTGCCTTCCTTGATAAACTCAGTAGCTCCTTTGCGATCGCAAGCATTGGTAAAAAAACTGCTGTATCAAAACAACTTGTCAGATGAAATAGTATTGATTGCCTCTAAGTTTTGAAGCTATTGAAGAGAGATGTTCTGTGTTTATACCAGATTTTTACCTAAATTTTATGAGTTTTTGTAAAAATTTTGAAGAAGTTTCAGGAAATTTACATAGAAGATGTGATGTCAATCGATATACTACAGAAATACAATTGACCATCAACTGCTGAAAAACCTAAAAGGGCACAAAATGAGTTCTGAATCTAACGTCAAACTGACGATCGCTCTTTCTAATCCAGACTTAGATGCAGAGGAACAAGAACGGGAAACACGGAATCTGCTGCGAGACATCAAAGAATTAGATGTAGAAAGTGCTGAACTTGTAGCAGTTACAGAAATACCTCAAGGAGCCAAATCTGTTGGTGGCTTTTTGGTAGGAGTGTTGCAGGCCGAGGTTAGCCTTGCCAATTTTAAGAAATTGTTGGGATTTTTGGGCGATCGCTTGGGTAACAAAACCATTGAATTAGAAGTCGAGGCTAACGGTAAGAAGCTCAAGGTGAAAGCTAGCAGTCAGCAAGAGTTAAACGCTGCCATTGAACAAGCTCAAAAGTTTATCGCGGGCAACTCATAAATTCCATTAGCAAGGAAGAATAGGGAGATGGCAAAAGTAGCACTGCTAATCGGAGTCAGTGAGTATGAACCTGGTCTTACTCCATTGCCAGCAGCGACAAAAGATGTCGAGGCAATACAGCGAGTTTTAGAGAACCCAGAGATTGGCGGTTTTAATGATGTCAAAGTGCTGCTGAACCCTCAACGGCATGAGATGGAGGAAGCGATCGAAATCTTGTTTGATAATCGTCAAAAAGATGACCTCGTGCTGCTGTTTTTTTCTGGACATGGCATTAAAGATGAGAGTGGTAAGCTTTACTTTGCAGCTCGTAATACCCGTAAAACTGACAAGGGAGTACCAGTTAGGGCAACAACAGTACCGGCTAACTTTGTCCATGAGGTTATGAGTAATAGTCGCTCCAAACGCGAGATAGTGATTCTTGATTGTTGCTTTAGCGGCGCATTTGCAGAGGGTATGGCGGCTAAAGATGATGGTTTTGTGGATGTCAAAAACCAATTGGGTGGAGAAGGGCGAGCTGTTCTCACATCTTCGACTTCAACTCAATTTGCTTTTGAACAGCAAGGGGTAGATACCTCAAATTACACCAGCTACATAGTTGAGGGGTTAGAGACTGGTGCAGCAGACCGCGATGAAGATGGTTGGATTTCTGTTGATGAATTGCATGAATACGCTGCCAAGAAGGTGCAAGAAAGTACGCCAGCCATGAAACCAGAGATATATCCTGTCAAAGGTGGCTTTAAAATCAAGCTTGCAAAAGCACCAAGTAACGATCCCAAACTCACATATCTTCGAGAAGTTGAGTATTGGGTAGAGGGCGGGAACGGTAAAATTTCTGTTGCTGGTCGCACTGCATTGGATGCATTACGAGAGACCCTGCAACTATCATCTGAGGACGCTGCTGCAATTGAAACTCAGGTTTTAGCACCTATCGAAAACAAAAGGATAAAATTACAGCAATATGAGCTAGCGTTCCGTGACGAGATTAGACAAGGGTTTCCTCTCAGCGATAGAACTGGTGCTAATTTGAAACGTCTTCAGCAAGCGTTAGGACTTAGAGATGAAGATATAGCCCTAATAGAAGCTCCAATAATTGCTGAACAGCCACTTACCCCACCTCCGGTAATTGTCAATCCCCCACCTCACGAACCTAGCAAATTTAACTATATAGCAGCTAGCATTATCGGAGTAATCGGATTAGTTATTGGCGGTACTGTAGTCTACTTTTTTAGACCAGGAAGTAAATCTCAACCTGTAGTTCAGCCAATAGAAAACTCCTGTACCAAAGAGGAGTTTACTTTAGGTGATAGAATTAGCTTGGGTGAAGAAATTTTATTAAAACCAGATACAAACCCAGATAAAAAAGCTGGAGTTCAAGCATTTGCTAACAGTGACTGTAAGACTGCTATTGAAAAATTTGATGCTTATCGAAAAACTAATTCCACTGACCCAGAAGCATTAATTTACTTAAACAATGCTAAAGCTCGCCAGAAAGTAGATCGGCTCAAAATTGCCGTGAGCGTACCTATCGGTACAACTCAATCTGTCGCAGAAGAGATACTACGCGGTGCAGCTCAAGCCCAAGATGAAGTAAATAACAGTGGCAGTGTTAATGGCAAACTATTGGAGTTGGCGATCGCTAATGATAATAATGACCCAACCGATGCCGTACAGATTGCCAATCAGTTTGTTAAGGATACCAAAATTTTGGCTGTGGTTGGGCACAATGCCAGTAATGCTTCTATACCCGCAGCTTATGTCTATCAAAAAAACGGGTTAGTGATGATATCTCCTACCAGTTTTGCCCAAAACCTCTCTAATACTGGTAATTATATTTTCCGCACTGTTCCCAATGTTAGTTTAATGGCAGATAGCCTGTCTCGTTATGCTATCAAAACAATGAAGAAAAACAATATTCTTATTTGTGTTGATTTTAAAGCAGTTGACAATCAGTCGTTTAAAGAGGAATTACTCACAAAAATAACGGCTGCTGGGGGCAAGATTAATACTACAAATTGTGATGTTTCTTCCTCTAATTTCAATCCTAGTGCAGTCATTTCTCAGGCTATCAATAGTAAGGCGGATGGTTTGGTATTAGGTCTATACATCGACCAAATTAAGAAAGGTTTAGCAGTAGCAGAAGCTAATAAAGGGCAGTTAGCACTATTCAGTAGTCCCACACTTTATACAATTGAAACATTAGAAGTTGGGAAAGCCAATATCAACGGTATGGTACTCGCTGCGCCTTGGCATCCCGCAGCATTTCCTGATAATCCTTTTTTAAAAAATTCTCAAAAACTTTGGCGTGGGCGTGTGAATTGGCGAACGGCTACGGCTTATGATGCAACTAAAGCAATTATCGCAAGCTTGCAGCAAAATAGTACACGTGAGGGATTACAACAAGTACTGCACAGCCCAAGTTTTTCAGTCGATGGTGCTACAGGAAAGATTCAGTTTGCACAATCAGGCGATCGCATAAATAATGACATCTTTTTAGTTAAAGTTCAACAAATACCTGGCACTGATAAATACGAATTTGTGCTTATCAAACCTTAGTTTTGCAGTTTTACTTAATAGCGATCGCATCACAACAGAATTTGCCAAAGTTTTGATTTCTGTCTTCTGAATGGCTAACCAATTATTAATATTATCCTTACCTTGCCCGTGTTTTTAACAGTGCTTGCTGCTTGAGACTATCAGGTTTTTTCCTTCCCTTTACGCTTTACCTCAAAAACCGAAAAGTATTGAAGTGGAAATTACTCTAGCATTCAGCACGGGCTAAACGCCCCGCTACCGCTAACAGCACTCATTATTGTTGTTGAGTAGAAATTTGAATGACAAACTCTGTGCCCTGTCCAAGTTCTGAAGTGCAGGAGAGTAAACCGCCATGTCCTTCTACCACAATTTGACGAGCGATCGCTAATCCTAATCCAGTGCCTTTTCCTACAGGCTTGGTAGTGAATAAATGGTCAAATACTCGTTCCTTGACCTCCGGTGACATCCCCACCCCGTTATCGGCAATCTTAATCAAGATATTCTGACCTGAGTTTGCTACACGGGTTTGAATGGTGATGCAATTGGGGTTAGCTAGAATTGCTTCCAAACTCCGCTCTGTATTGTATTGTTCAAGTGCATCAATGGCATTTGCTAATAAGTTCATAAACACTTGATTAAGTTGTCCAGCAAAGCATTCGACTAGGGGGAGTTTGCCATAATTCTTCACCACCTCAATTGCCGGACGATTTTCGTTAGCTTTTAAACGATGTCTCAGAATTAGAATAGTGCTGTCAATGCCTTCGTGAATATCAAAGGGAACTTTATAATCCTTATCTGCTCTGGAAAAGGTTCGCAAACTGGTACTGATACTACGAATACGGTTAACACCCAATTTCATCGATTCCAGTAATTTGGGTAAATCTTCACGTAAATAATTAAGGTCGATGGCATCAATTTCGTCTTTAATATCTGAGCCAGGATTAGGAAACTTCTCTTGATAAAGATTAATCAGTGCAAACAAGTCTTTAATATAATCTTTGGCTGGTTCAATGTTGCCGGCAATGAAACCAATAGGATTGTTGATTTCATGGGCAACACCTGCCACCAGATTACCAAGAGCAGACATTTTTTCACCTTGCACTAATTGCAATTGCATCGTTTGGAGTTCTTGTAAAGCTTGTTCTAATCGTTGCTTCTGCTGTTGCAGCAATTGTTTTGCTTCCTGGCTTTCGGTTATGTCTTCAGAAGTACCAAGAATACCAAAAATATTTCCTTCTATATCTTTTAGAGGAATTTTATTTGTGTTTGACCAGATTTTTTTTCCATCTGCTTGCTGTAATGTTTCGATAATATTGAGTTCAGCTTGTCCAGACTCTATGATCTGGCGATCGCACTTTACATACCAATCTGCTTCTTCACGAGTCCAAGGTAGATCGTAGTCCGTTTTACCAATAACATTTTCTGGCAATTCTACACCCGAAGCTTGAGCAAATTTCTGGTTACAGCCTAAATAAACACTATTGCGGTCTTTCCAGAAAACAGACTGAGGGATATTATCCATAATTAACCGCAAGAATTGTTCCGTCTGTCCCAGGTTTTCTAGAGTATTTTGTGCTTGCTGATAAAGTTGAGCGTTTTCTAAGGAGATTGCAGCTTGAGTACATAACAAATTGAGAATTTCGACGCGATCGCTGCTAAATGCCCCAGCAACCAGATTGTTTTCTAAATACAAAATCCCTAATAGTTTACCTTGATAGATAATCGGTGTACACAGCAAGCTTTTGGGTTGCTGACGCATAATGTAGGGATCAGCCATCAACACCGGATGCACTGTGGCATCAAGAATAACGGTAGGTTGCAGGCTGCGTTTAACCGCATAAATTAGGCTATGGGGAATGTCTGCGCTATCTTCTACAAAAATGGACTGTAACAACCGTGATTGCTGCCCAACTTCAGTAGTTGCCTCAACTAGCAATCTACCTTCTTTGAGCAGTAGTAACGCACACTTATCTGCTCCAGCATTTTCAATTACCACTTGTAGCAGCTTCGTAAGTAATTTATCCAGTTCAATTTCACTGGAAAGAGTCTGAGAGGCTTTGAGAACCGTTGCCAAATCTAGCATTACTGATGCACTGCTGCTAGATGTTACTGATTTATTAGTGCTTGAGTGCAAGGTAGCAATGCTGTCAATATTTGCGATCGGCGATACTCTTTCAGAATCACTTCGTGAACGCGTCTGTTGTAAAATAGGCGCTAGAAGCTGTGGATAACGTTGTTCTAAATCATCAACTTTGGCTTTAGCACCCCAGCGAGTGTAACAATAGTAAGCATTAATCAAATATTCTTGGGCAATGCGTTCTTTGCCCCATTCTAAATAAAACTTAGCTGTGAGTTCATTAGCAAGAGCTTCCTCGTTGAGATATTCGTTTTCTTTGGCTTTAGCAATGGCGCGATCGTAATACTCAATTGCCTCAGCTTTTGCCCCCAAAACTCGACATTTTTCTGCGATAATTAAAGCATGGCGGTGAGCCTGATTATTTGGTGCATAAGCCGCCCAATTGCTGAGTTTTTCTTGATGGCCCCTCACCCGTTCTATAATGCTGATTTGGTCTGTCTTACTGGCAGTTGGGTAAACCGCTAATCGAACTAGTGCATCGTAGAAGTAAAACAGAGGAACCATCACTAGTCCTGTGATTGCACCCAAATACGGTTCTGCAAGTTTGGCGTTTTGTAGAGCTTGTTCATAGTCTTGGAAAAGGTAGGAAAGGAAAAGTTTATTGAAATAAACCTGATATAGTCCTGCTCCCTGATTAGTTTTGACGTAAAGCTGAATTATTTCATCTTCATGGCAGTATTCGCCAAGCAATCGCTCAGGTTCAACCACAACCTCCAACAAATTGACTACAACCTGATGATAAATACTTTGTGTGTGCAGACAGTTATCCTGGCGCAATTGCTGAATGACCTTGCGATGCACTTCTATCGTTTGTCTTAAGGCAGATAGTTCTTGACCACTCCAGTAAGCTGTGTAGCAATAGCACATCAGGCTGAGAGCGACATACTCGATATCACCGCTTTCTAGCCCACTGGCGTAGGCTTGCAAATATCCTTCCAAGGTATATTTTGCAGGTTCTTGCCAATGTCTGAGGAAGCAGTTAAAGGCAAAAATTGTTTTAGCAGTTAGCTTGGGGGCATGGATGCGTTGCATAAGATTCATCCCCAGTTGCCCAAACCGATAGCCTGCGTCAATATCTCCCAATGTGGCAACCAAGGTCAACCCATACATTACATAGCCATGAGTCGATTCTGGAGCATTGCCGTATTCTACTGATAAATCGAATTCGGCAAAGATCACCAGGGGCAAAAGTTCAGGAGCAGCTTGATAAGCCGCAGAAATAATACTGGATAAAATAACCATTGCCGCTTTTTTCTCCGGTGCGGCTATTTGCGGTAATTCCAACAAAGATTCGATTGACCTGTCATTAAGCAAAGTTTGGGTGTGCCTCAGTGCCTGTTCGATGTCTGCTGAGGTGGGTTGTTCCGGCAAATGCACTCCCAGATGCTTGAGGATTTCTCGTGCTAATTGCAAGGCTTCTAGCTGTTGATGTTGTGCCATACAAGCCTGGATTTTAATACTGTAGATATTTACTCGATCTAGCCAGGATTGGGCATGATTCAGTACTATCTCAGCTAACTGTTCCATCTGTTCAAAATCGGTGCAGAGGTAAGCTGATTCTGTTGCTCCTTCATACAAAATGAGGGCGAGATTGTATTGGTTGTGCCAGCAATTACTCGTTAGTATGGCAATACCTGTGTTGAAATAGTTTAAAGCTGCTGCATAAGCTGTTGCACCCTTGGCTTTATGTCCAGCCGCCAGGTTTAGCTGCGCGAGTTCCTGTTGCTCCTGTTGATCACTAATCAAAGTGATCCCTTGATTAAGGTGGTTGACGATCGCAAAAATTTTCTCATCTCGTTCATTGACAGTCGTCGCTTGTTGCAGCAAACGTCCAATGTGCAGGTGAGTAACTTGCTTTTGATTGTCAGGAATTAGTGAATAGGCAGCTTGCTGAATGCGATCGTGAAGAAATTTGTAAATTGTCATTTGTCCTTTGTCATTCGTCCTTTGCAAATCACTAATGACTAATGACGAATCCTGATAAAACTTATAGACTTCATTAGTAGGAATAATCAAACCATCTTGGACAGCTTTCCAAAAGTCTGCGGCTGTTTCCATCTGGGATTTTTCATGGACGATCGCTAACGTAGCTAAATCAAATTGATTTCCGATACAAGCCGCTAATTTCAAAACTTTTTGAGTTTCTGGTGACAACTTTTCAAGCTGAATTGCCATAAACTCTACTACATCATCAGTAAGGGCGAGCGATCGCACTTGAGCAACATCACATTCCCAATAACCACCATCAAAATTAAATGTAATTAGTTTTTCTTGATGTAGAGCTTTGAGAAACTGGGTGCTGAAGAAAGGATTACCTTTGGTTTTGCTCAATATCAACTCTGTTAACGGTGTGGCTAACGCTAGGGAGCAACTCAATGTATCTGCAACCAAGTGATTAACAGACGTTTGATCGAGAGGAGTTAAGGTAATTCTATTGACTGTAGCACCCAACTTCTGAATCTCTTGCAAAGTCAGCATCAGGGGATGTACTGGATTAACTTCGTTATCTCGATAAGCACCAATTAATAGTAGATAGCCGATGTCAACTTCACTCATTAACAAGTGCATTAACTTTAAAGAAGCAGAATCTGCCCATTGCAGATCGTCAATAAAGATCGCCAATGGATGTTCTACGGCAGTGAAGACTTGAGTGAATTTCAAAAACAGCGATTTGAAGCGATTTTGTGCCGCACTCCCAGAGAGTTCCGGCGCAGGAGGCTGTTTACCAATCATACTTTCCAGTTCTGGAATCACCTCAATCATCACTTGTCCGTTCTCACCCAAAGCAGAGAGAATTTTGCACTTCCACTCCTCGAATTGAGTGTCAGTTTCACTCAGTAGTTGTTTGATTAAGTCTCGAAAGGCTTGCACAAAGGCAGAGAAAGGAATGTTGCGCTGGAATTGGTCAAATTTACCTTTAATAAAGTAACCCCGTTGTCGCACGATTGGCTTGTGGACTTCGTTAACCACAGCAGTTTTGCCAATACCAGAGAAGCCTGCTACTAACATAATTTCAGTGCTTCCCTGACTGACTCTCTCAAAGGCATTCAGTAAACTTTCAACTTCGTCTTGGCGACCATAAAGTTTTTCTGGGATGATGAAGCGATCGCAAATATCCCGCTCACCTAATTGAAAGGATTTGATTTCTCCAATTTCTTGCAATTGAGACAAACATTTTTCTAAATCAAATTTCAGCCCTAATGCACTCTGATAGCGGTCTTCAGCATTTTTCGCCATCAATTTCATCACAATGTCACAAAGAACTTGGGGAATCTCTTCTTCCCCCCTGCCCCCTGCCCCCTGCCCTCTGCCCCCTAATTTTTCTGGTTCCTTGGCAATATGGCAGTGAACCAACTCCATCGGATCGTTAGACTCGAAGGGTAAGTGTCCAGCCAGCAATTCATAGAAGGTAACGCCGAGAGAATAGTAATCACTGCGATAGTCTATTCCGCGATTCATCCGTCCGGTTTGTTCCGGGGAAAGGTAGGCAAGAGTACCTTCTAAGACATTAGGACTGTGAACTTCTTGGGTTTCTCTGGATAAGAGAGAGGCAATACTAAAGTCAATCAACTTGACTTGCTTAGTTTCTGGGTTGATGAGGATGTTAGCAGGCTTGATATCTTTGTGGATAACTCGATGGCGATAGAGTCCGTCAAGAATATTGCTCAGAGCGATCGCAATTTCCAAAAACTCTGTCAAAGTATATTGCTTACCCCTTATTGTTTCATTCATCCAATCTCTGAGGGAAATACCACCAAAATCCTCCATCACCAAAGCATAGCTGTTGCGGTAAGGTTCCAGGCTGTAGGGATGGGCAATACCAGGTAGGTCAATATTTTTAGCGATCGTGTATTGATTGCGGAATAGCAGTAGATCGTTGAAGGTAGGATACTCCTGCTGTAGCAGTTTGATTACAACCGGAAGTTGATCAGCCTCTCGAATTGCACGATAAACTAAGGTTCTAGAGCCTGCATAAAGTTGTTCGCTAATTCGATAGTTAAAAAGCTTGTCCATCGGCTTAACTGCTATATTCATACTTCATCAACTCTTCATAAATAGCTATTTATTTAAAGTATTGTGCCCAAAAACCTGCTTTTGCTAACGCAATTACATTTTGTAACGGAGATTTAACACCTAAACTTTGTTAATAAGTACAATAAAAATTGAGCTAAGATAAGCTATGACTCTTCAAGAACTAGAAAATCAAATCCTGGCACTACTTCCAACAGAAAAAGCAGCAATTATCCAAAGCCTAACTCAAACCATCAACATCGGGGCAAAAGGGATCACGAAAACACCAGGTATTTGTGGTGGAGAAGCTTGTATTGCTGGGACTCGTATTGCAATTTGGCTATTAGTTGAAGCACGTCGTTTGGGAATTACTGAAGTCCAACTTTTGCAAGATTATCCTCATATTGGCGCGGCTGATTTAGTTAATGCTTGGATATATGCAGATGCTTATCCTGAAGAAATTGAAGCTGCGATTCGGGCTAATGAGGTTGCTTAAATCATGGCGCGTTTATACGCTGATGAGATGTTCCCACGTAAAGTTAGTGAACTGTTAAGAACAATGGGACATGATGTTTTAACTGTACAGGAAGCTGGTAACGCAAATTTAGGTATTCCAGATGACGAAGTGTTAGCCTTTGCAATCGCGATAATCGAACTGTAATAACACTAAATCGTCAAGATTTTATCAAACTGGATAGAAGCTCACCTAAACATTTAGGTATTATTGTTTGTACAAATGATACTGATAGGTTTCGAATGGCAACTCGAATTAATGAAGCAATTAATCAAGACGAATCATTGACAGGTAACTTGATTCACGTTGTACGCCCTACCAGTTGAAAATAATTGAAGCTCGTCTTCAATTTGTTTTGAGCTTCTCAAGCAAAACTTCCCCAATTTCCGGTAAAATCAAGTTCTGAGGATTGTGGAATTGGGAGAAATTTGGGGTGCCTACACTTGGCGTTAACATTGACCACATTGCCACCATCCGGCAAGCGCGGCGGACGGTAGAACCAGACCCAGTAGCGGCGGCGGTGCTGGCAGAATTAGCGGGTGCTGATGGAATTACGGTGCATCTGCGCGAAGATCGGCGACATATCCAAGACCGGGATGTGCGTATATTGCGGCAAACAGTGCGATCGCATCTTAATTTAGAAATGGCCGCAACAGAAGAGATGCTAGCGATCGCTCTGGATATCAAACCAGATTACGTGACTTTAGTCCCCGAAAAGCGCGAAGAAGTCACAACAGAAGGCGGACTAGATATTATTGGCCAAATTGCTAGAATAGGTGAGATAGTCGATAAATTGCAAAGCGCTAGCATTCCAGTTAGTTTATTTATCGATGCCGAACCAGCACAAGTTGAAGCATCTGTCAAGGTACAGGCGCAGTTTATCGAATTGCACACCGGACAATACGCTGAGGCTAAAGATGAAACAAATCGCCACCGAGAATTAGCCATATTAGCTAAAGGTTGTCAACAAGCGATTCAAGCTGGATTGCGAGTCAACGCTGGTCATGGACTCACTTACTGGAACGTCTATCCGGTGGCTGCGCTTCCAGGCATGGAAGAACTGAACATTGGTCATACCATCATCAGTCGGGCAGCATTAGTAGGTATAGAAAGGGCAGTCCGCGAGATGAAGCAAGCTATCAGAGGTGACAGGGGATAGGGAATAGGGAATAGGGGAAGAAACTATAACCTGTAACCTGTAACCTATAACCTGTAACCTATAACCTGTAACCTATAACCTGTAACCTATAACCTATAACCTGTAACCTGTAACCTATAACCTAGAGGGGTTGTCACTGCGAAATCTGGAAATTGGGATCAAATCTTCAGCAAAAACTTCTATGAGCGCAACACAGTCTAACAACCTGCCACTTTGGGTACAGGATAGAGATAAAGTGATAGCAGAAAGCACTGATGTCGAGTGGCGCTATCAGACACCGCCTGATTATTCTCGTTCCAAAGAAAATCTTGCCCAAGAAAGTATCCACAATCACCTTGAAGGTACACTGGAAGCGATCGTGCAAAATTTAGTGCGAACCTTCGAGATGGAGGTATCTTTCAAAGCTAACCCACAACAGTGGTTATCTATTGTCAATGAACAGTTTCGTGTGAGTACCAATGGCGGAGTAGAGTATACCGCAGCAGATTTATCAGCCCAAGGTACTTACAATCTCTTTATGCCTGATTCAGAGCATTACAAAGCTTCAGAAGAAACCTTTGAATCATCCGCAAAAGTCTTCCACACAACATTTCCCCAAGGATTTCCTTGGGAAGTGCTGGAAGTTTTCTCAGGGCCACCAAATGTCACATTCAAATGGCGGCATTGGGGACATTTTAATGGAGAATATAAAGGCCATGCACCGACTGGAGAGACAATAGAAATTATCGGTATGAGCATTGCAAAAGTTACCGATGACTTGAAGGTTATTTCCTTAGAACACTACTTCGACAATAATCTGTTCTTGGAAAAGCTAACATCTGGTGGCAAACAGACAAATGCCCAAAAGTCGGGAAGTGCTTGTCCGTTCAGTTCTTGGTTCAAGAAATCCCCTAAGAGTTAGTTGATAAGGGTACAGAATGTCGTACTGTGCCCTTACATTATTCACACAGCAACCAAAGGATGAAAATGCAAACATACTATTACGTTTTGGCTAGTCAACGCTTTCTTCTCCAAGAAGAACCGATACACGAAGTTATCAAAGAACGCACTCGTCACTACCACGAACAAGAAAAACAAATAGATTTTTGGTTGGTTGAGCAACCAGCTTTCTTGGAAGCACCCCAATTTGCACAAATCAAGGCAAAGTGTCCCCAACCAGCAGTAGCAATTATTTCTACAAATCCCCAATTTATTACTTGGTTAAAACTGCGTTTAGAGTACGTTATCACTGGAGAATTCCAGGCTCCTTCTGAGACAATACCAGATGCTTTGGCATCGCTTGCTACCGTATCTTAAAAATGGGGAATGGGGCATGGGGAAGAGGTTATAGGTGACAGGTTATAGGGAATAATCTGTACCCTGTAACCTATAACCTATTCCCTTCTTTACTCCAATTTTATTTGCTAAGAAGAAAATATGTTTTGTAACAGTCCTTCCATTCCCACACTGAAGTAAGTAGGTTTTCAGCTTTTTTCTTATAAAATCTTCTAAGACACCTTGATTTACATAATCTAACTTTTGTGCATAGATTTCAGACTTTACCAAGTGTTTTAGGATTAGCGATATCTACGATGAGCTTCGCTTACGCAGGGTTGATTGGTGGCATGAGTTCTGTTTTTGCCCAACAAGCCATTCCTCTTTGTCAACCACCGACTTCGGGCGAGTATCTTTTATTAGTAGTCAGTCCCACAGCTGATAATCAAAAGCAGTTGCGTAGCGCCTTACCGCCTGAACTCAAAACCATTACCTGCAAATATCTCAACGAAACTGTGACGCGGATAGGGGGGTTTAAAAAGATTGATGATGCCAATCGATGGGCAAGGTATGTAAGTAATATTGTTGGCTTGTCTGCTATCATCACCACTCGACCAACAACGGCAGATGTAAAGCCGCCACAAACACAGCCACAACTACAGCAACAGCCACTTCAGCAAACAGTTAACTATAATCCTCAAGCATTAGGAGAGGGTTATGCAGTTTTGGTAGATTATTACAATCGTCCTGAACTAGTAAATAGCGTGCAGCAAGCAGTAGGAGGTAACGTAGGTTTTGTTTCTTATGGACAACGCCCTTACTTGTTGGCAGTTTATACCACCAATCAAAGTGAAGCATACAACACATTGCAGAAGCTGAACAATGGCGGTTTTGTTGCCAGCATAGTAGATAGCCGTAAAGTGATTCTGCTGCGCTCAACTGTGCGATTGTAGTGATATTAAGTTTTCTAGAATACTGATGCGATCTACCAAGTTGGTAATTTGTCAGCTGACAAATTACCAGTTCCCCATTAAAAATAGTCGCTCAAACAAGGATTTATTACCCTAGTTTAAATAAGCAAAACTAGCTAACCAACAGATGGTTATACCCAAAGCCGACCCAGCTATTACCTGAACTGGTGTATGTCCAAGTAATTCTTTCAGACGGTCTTGGCTAAAGTCTGGTTTTTCATGAAATAATTCATCAATCATTTGATTGAGGATACGAGCTTGCTTACCAGCCGCTTGGCGAACTCCGGCTGCATCGTACATAACGATGATGGCAAAAACCATCGCAAGGGCAAAATCAGGAGATGCCCAACCAAGTGTTTGCCCTACACCAGCCGCTAGAGCTGTAACTAAAGCTGAATGGGCACTGGGCATACCTCCTGTTGTCACCAAAACACGGATATTCAGTTTGCGATTTTTGACGATCTCGACTACGAGCTTTAATGCTTGAGCAATTAAACAAGCGACCAGAGCAACCAGCAGCACCCGGTTGTCTAAAATGTTGCCTATGTCCTGCATGGTATTTTGGTTAGGTTAGTAAATATTAGCAGCGTTTGTTGGTTGAGGAAACATTTAGATTCAACCCAAAATCCAAAATTAACCTAGTACATCACGGCGGAAACAGATGAATTATTCAAAATTCTCTAAAAGCTTATTTAATCAGCTTTTTGAATTTTGAATTTTCAATTCTGCTGGGCGGTAGTAGTACAGTATCGTGTAAAGAAACCACCCATTCCCAATCAATAAAATCCTTACGGTATAAGAATTTAGAATTCCGCAAAGCGTTGCTAGTTATTGCGGCTAGTAATGAAATGAGCGATCGCTTGGAGTGGCTTGGCTCTGTCTCCAAATGGTTCTAATTCTGCACAAGCTACTTTAACTAGCTCTTGGGCTTTTAAGCGCGATTCTTCAAGTCCCCAAAGGCTAGGATAGGTCACTTTCTTTGCTTTTTGGTCTTTACCAGCTGTTTTACCTAATTGCTCTTTTGTAGAAGTGATATCCAGAATATCATCTATGATTTGGAATGCTAGCCCAATATTTTCGGCATAACGGGTTAGTCGCTGCACATCTTCAGTTGATGCCCCAGCGATGATCCCGCCAGAAACTACGCAAGCTTCCAAAAGGGCGGATGTTTTGTGTCTATGAATGAAATTTAGCGTTTCTAGAGAAATATCTGATTTCCCCTCACACTCTAAATCGACAACTTGACCACCGACCAAACCAGCTGCTCCCAGCGCCCGACCAAGACGAACAATTACCTGCAAGGTAAGCTCTCTGTTAACGCTTTGGGGGGTTTTAAGGGCAACTAACTCAAAAGCGAGTGCCAACAAGCCGTCCCCAGCCAAAATCGCCACATCTTCGCCATAGACTTTATGATTTGTCAGCTTTCCCCGACGGTAATCGTCATTATCCATCGCTGGGAGATCGTCATGAATCAAAGACATTGTGTGGATCATCTCCACAGCACAAGCCGTTGGCATAGCCATTTCGATAGTGCCGCCCATCATTTCACAGGTAGCAAGACAAAGAATGGGACGTACACGCTTGCCGCCAGCTAATAACGAGTAGCGCATCGCCTCATAAATCTTTTCTGGATAAATGATGGGGATAGCCTGATCTAAAGCATTATCACAAAGCTTTTGTCGCTCTTTGAGATAGGCTACTAAGTTAAATGTGGCTTCCTCTGGTGGTGTCTTTTGAACGTTATCAGTTGCTACCATTCTTCAATTCCTGACACTTTGGGATTTTTGTCTTATACGTCACAATTTTAAGGTGCTGTGGGGCTGAAAAAATGAAGAGTTCACAATTATGAGTTAGGAATTAAGAGTTAGGAGTTGAGATGCGATTAATCGCGTCTGTACAAGAGTTAGGATTAATAATTCTTAACTTTTAACTCATCACTCTCTTTCATTTTCTTGCTGCTCTGGAATAGCTGGTGAAGGTATTTTGTAACAATATGGCAACAGTCATAGGGCCAACACCACCAGGAACGGGGGTGATAAATCCTGCTACACCAGCAGTTGATTCAAAGTCAACATCTCCAATTAAGCGACTTTTGCCACTAGCATCGATGACACGATTCATTCCCACATCTACCACAACAGCACCTGGTTTTACCATATCAGCAGTGATGAGTCCGGGACGACCTGCTGCTGCAATTAGAATATCAGCATTTTGGGTGATGCTTTTGAGGTCATGCGATCGCGAATGAGCGATCGTGACTGTAGCATCAGCTTCTAATAGCATCAGCGCCATAGGTTTACCCACCAAAATACTCCGTCCCACCACTACTGCCTGTTTTCCTTGCAATGGAATCTCATATTCCTGCAAAAGCCGCATCACACCATCTGGGGTGCAGCTGCGTAAACCGATTTCTCCCCGTACTAGTCGCCCTAGGTTAACTGGGTGCAGTCCATCAGCATCTTTATCGGGATCAATTTGATGTAGCAGAGCCACAGCATCTAAGTGGTCAGGTAAGGGCAGCTGCACAAGAATGCCATCCACCTGTTCATCATGGTTTAGTGCAGCAATGACCTCTTGTAATTCCCTAAAGGTAGTTTCGGCAGGAAAATGCTTACCAAAAGAGGCGATGCCAACTTTTGCACAGGCTTTTTCTTTATTGCGGACATAAGCGGCTGACGCTGGGTTATCACCAACCATTAACACTGCTAAACCAGGGGGTCGTCCAATTTCTGGTTGTAATTGTGTAATTGCTACAGAAAGTTCTTGCTGAATTTTTGCAGCTAAAGCTTTACCATCAAGGAGTTTGGCAGTTTTTGTTTCCATGAAAATTCCCAATTATAAATTAATGCGCTTTTTATCCAAAAGTCTAGAGTAAAAATATTGCCTATTGACTTTTAACTATTATTGTGTATCTGCTTGATGTCGTAGCGTTTCTCTCACAGTCAATCCATAATGCTTATTTTCTCAGATCAACGGCTTTATCTGAAGAATAAAGAATTGCAGGATGAAATTCAGAACATTTTTTGCTCAGTTGAGAGCGTGTTTCTGAAACCACAGAGAAAGAATATTATAAATGGGAACTGACCTAATGAAACTGGCGACAAAGCAAGCAGTGAAGCAAAAATTTGCTCAATCAGTGGCTTTCATGCAACAAACAAGAAATTTGTCCCTTTCGTTCTTATCCGTGCATAGTATTGTTTCTTACCGCCTGGGGTTGATTTTTTTATTGGTGGTAGGACTTTGTAGTTGTGGTAGTTTAACCTCATCTGGCTTGAATGGGACTAATTTCCAAATTGGTAGCAATGTCACGCCAATTCGAGAAATTAAGCCAGAACAAGACAATCGGGCTATAGTTTACATCCAAGGTCAGGTAGAAAAACAAGCTCCTCTGATGAAGCAATGGGCCTATCAAATCAATGACTCGACTGGCAAAATTTGGGTTATCACCAATCAAAAAAATCTAGCAAAGGGAGCGCAAGTGGTGATTAAGGGTAAAATTCGCTACCAAAGCATCCCTTTAGGTGGTAAAGAATTGGGGGAAGTTTATCTAGAAGAAGAGTAATCAGCAATTAAAAATTAATAATATATGAACAATCAACCAGTGCATGTAGCGATCGCAATTCTCTATCAAGAAAACAAGTTTCTCATGCAACTACGCGACAACATCCCCGGTATTCTCTACCCTGGTTACTGGGCGCTATTTGGCGGTCATATCGAACCTGGTGAAACGCCAGATGTCGCAGTGAAGCGAGAAATTTTAGAAGAAATCGGCTATGAACTACCGCCCTTTGTGGAATTTGGCTGTTATACCGACGAAAGAGTTGTCCGTCATGTCTTTCATGCACCACTATTGGTGGAATTAAATCAACTGGTTTTAAATGAAGGTTGGGATATGGGATTATTAACCCCAGAAGATATTCACCAAGGTAACTGTTATTCGCAAAACGCCCGCGAAGTACGCCCTTTGGGAAATACGCATCGGCAAATTATGTTGGATTTTATGGAGAGAAATCAATCTTAATGGGAATTGGGAATTGGGAATTGGGCATTGGGTTATTAATTTTTCTCCCCCTGCTTCCCCTGCTTCCCCTACTCCCCCTACCTTCCTCTCCCCACTCCCGCTCCCTAGAAGCCAAAATAAAGTTATAACTCTTGTGGAGTCATCACTAATGCAATCAGCAAACAAACTACCGCGATGGTTAACTATAGGATTGGCATTTCCGATTATTATTCTCAACGGTTGGCTATTGCTCCAGGTGGTGCAGTATTTTCAGCCATTGATCAGTATTATTGCAGCCGCCATTCTACTGGCTTTTGTGTTGAACTATCCAATCCAGTTTTTGCAAGAACAAGGGGTAAAACGTAACCTAGCGATCGCAGGAGTGTTACTTTTAACTCTAGTGATTTTAGTAGCTTTAGGCATTACCTTAGTTCCCCTAATTATCCAACAACTCGTTGAGCTAGCCAATATTTTGCCAAGTTGGATTGATTCTGGTACTCAGCAACTCCAAACTTTCCAGGATTGGGCGTTAAGTCAGCAACAGCTTCCCATTAATTTAAGTGGGTTATTTACCCAAGTTCTGGAACGATTATCTAACCAACTTCAGTCTTTCACTGGTAGAATTCTTGGTTTTGCCGTTGATACCATTGGTATTGTTCTCAATGTGTTGCTGGCGGTAGTGCTAACTGTCTATCTAATATTAAATGGCGAACGTCTTTGGGACGGAATATTTCAGTGGTTTCCCCATAACATTGGGTTAAGATTGCGGGAATTACTACGAGAAGACTTCCACAATTACTTTATCGGTCAAGCAACATTGGGAGCCATATTGGGGGTGACAATTACACTGGCATTTTTGACGCTGCGAGTTCCCTTGGCTTTACTTTTTGGCATCGGGATTGGTTTATTTTCTCTCTTCCCCTTTGGTACAGGATTCGGCATTGCCATAGTAAGCCTTTTGGTGGCATTGCAAAACTTTTGGTTAGGAGTTGAAGTATTAGGTATAGCCGTTGCAATCGACCAAGTTAATTCTAATTTTGTTGCACCTCGAATTCTTGGTAATTTAACTGGTTTAAATCCCGTATGGGTAGTGATTTCTTTGTTGTTGGGGGCAAAGTTAGGAGGGGTGCTGGGTTTATTAATTGCAATTCCTATTGCTAGTTTTATCAAGGATACAACAGATAGCTGGCAGGCTGGAGAGTTTAATAAGATAGATGATATCGTGTCAGAACCTGTTACAGTAACCAATGAAACAGCAAGGACTTATAGTTAGAATCCAATATCTAAATGAAGAAAAACTGACAAACAATGTCTCTTCTTTGGTTATTGTTTGATTTTCTAAACAAGCTCAGAATTTAGGTGAATCGGAATTTCAATAATAAACTCAGTCCCTTTGCCAAAAGTTGATATACATTGCAGATGACCACCGTGTTTTTCCACAACAATTTGATAACTAATAGATAAACCTAATCCAGTTCCTTTCCCAACGGGTTTAGTAGTAAAAAAGGGATCAAATAATTGCTTTTGCAAACTCTCTGGAATTCCCAGACCATTATCGGAAATGCGAATAATTACTTGATTGTCATCAGTGAGTTGAGTCCGAATACAAATTTTTCCTTTATCCCTTAACAATGACGTAGGCGCTTCGCCTTCCCGCAGGGTATGACTAATACTTCGACTACGCTCAGTACAAGTGACAAATGACTCTTCTATAGCATCAATAGCATTCGCCAAAATATTCATAAATACCTGATTGAGTAACCCGGCGTAGCACTCCACTTGGGGAAGATCGCCGTATTCTTTAATTATGTTGATGTTTTCACCTATTTGGTTATTTTGAAGACGACTTTGTAAGATTATTAGCGTACTATCAATACCTTCATGGATATCAACTAATTTTTTCTCAGATTCATCAAGACGAGAAAAATTTCGTAAAGAAAGAATGATTTGCTCGATTCGCTTGGTACCAACCTGCATAGAAGTGAGAAGACGGGGGAGATCGGTAGTTAAAAAATCCAGTTCAATTTGTGCGATCGCAGTTTTAATTTCCGTTTCTGGTTCAGGATAAGATTGTTGGTACAATCTAATAATATTGAGTAAATTTTGACTATATTCGATAGCGTGAACAAGGTTCCCAGCAATAAAGTTGACAGGATTGTTGATTTCGTGTGCAATACCAGCAACAAGTTGTCCTAATGCAGCCATTTTTTCATTCTGAATTAACCGCGTATAGTTTTGCTGAAGATCGCGAAAGCCTGCTTTAGCAACTCTAGATTGTTCTTCTACCTGTTGTAGCTGAACGAGTGTTAATACATGAATTTGGGAGTATGCTAAGAGTAATTGATGAAAATCGACTAGCTTATATTTTCCACACGTAGTTTTAATCAAAATTGGCTCGTATGCAATTTGAGGTGGTCGTTGCAAAGTTATCTCAGTTGCTTTAACAATAGGCGTATCCTCAGAAATGGCTAATATCTCTGTCTGGAAAAACTTGTAAAGAATTTTAATCGGTTTTGTAGAAAATAAAGCCAAACTGTAGGGGTAACTCATATACTCAAAAAATTTCCGCCGTGAAATCATCCCTACATACTCTTGATTGTTATTGAGGATAATTCCTGGTAATAAAGGCTCTTGCTTAAAGAGCGTAACTAAATCATTCCCTGGAAACTCTATTTCAATATGAACTTGCCAAGAGAGTAATTCTTGTAACGTTGACTCTAATCGCAAATTTGACTCATCAGTATTTGTTGTACTACGAATAGTCGATATACTCTCATGTCTTGACTGTTGAGGTAATATTTCTGGCAACATTATGAATACCCGTCTCTATAATTTCAAAATTCATCAATCGTTATAAACTTATCTTTCCCAGATTGCTCACCAAAATTCACAGTGTAGATGTGGGAATATAGAGTACCTCAGCAAATCTAATACTTTTATGAAAGCGTAGACATTTATCGGCTTATCATTAGGGGCTATTTCTCAGGTAAATTTTAATTAGGATACGTTAGTCTAAAGCAATAACACACCATTTTCATAGCGATGTGTTAAGCGCTATGAGTATCTTTTGAGCTGCAAATTATATCAAAATATTCACTTAATAAAAAGGTTAAAATATAACCTTTTTATTGATGTTCTCTTTCTATTTAATATTAAACCAAGGCCACTAGCAACAGAGTACCACCTAATGTTGTAGACTCAGGTACTTTATCTGTAAGAGACATATTAAAAATTTTATTAACCCTTAGATAACTAAATCTTTACTTTTTATTATAAAAAAAGTGGTAAAAGCTTATTTTGTAATACTTTTTAAAATTGCCATTATTTAATATGGAATCTCATAACTCATTGAGGCTAAACCGTCGCCAGTTTTTGCTACGTTCAGCGATTACGGCAGGTGGGATTATATCCACCAATTTTGTATCAAAATCACAAGTTTTTGCTGAAGCACCTGCAATTATCACCTCAGATAAAATGCGTCCTGCTATACCTTATGGCGTAGCTAGCGGAGATATTTCTAACGATAGTATTGTTATTTGGAGTCGTAGCGATCGCCCCGCCAAAATGATCGTAGAATACTCTACCAGCGAATCTTTTAGAAATGTGCAGCGAGTTGTCGGGCCCAATGCTTTACAAAATAGCGACTTTACAGCACGACTTTATCTGAGAAACCTGCCACCAGACCAACAATTATTTTATCGGGTAATCTTCCAAGACTTAGATTATAAAGGCACTTACAGCGCTCCTGTAAAAGGCTCTTTCCGAACTCCCCCCAAATTTGGGCGAGATATATTCTTTGTTTGGGGTGGCGACACCGCCGGTCAGGGATGGGGGATTAATCCTGATTTTGGTGGGATGAAAATTTACGAAACCATGCGTCAACTTAATCCCGACTTTTTCATTCACTCTGGCGATAATATTTATGCTGATGGCCCCATTCAATCAGAAGTAAAGCTAGACGACGGCACAATCTGGAAAAACATCACTACACCAGAAAAATCAAAAGTAGCAGAAACTCTTACAGAATTTCGTGGCAACTATATTTACAATTTGTTGGATAAAAACATCAAGCGTTTCAACGCTGAAGTTCCGATATTGGCACAGTGGGACGACCACGAAACAAGAAACAATTGGTATCCTGGACAAACTATCCTCAATGATGACCGTTATACAGTTAAGGATGTTAACTTGCTAGCTCAAAGAGCAAGGCAAGCATTTTTGGAATATCTGCCTATTGGGTATACAACCAATGAGTTAGACAAAGCGAAAATTTATCGCTCCTTTAAGCATGGCCCATTATTAGACATTTTCATGCTGGATGAGCGTACCTATCGGGGGCCGAATAGCCCTAATAATCAGCCAGTACCAAGTAAAGACACAGAATTTACGGGTAGAACACAAATACAATGGTTAAAAAGGCAATTGCTGTCATCAAAAGCAACATGGAAAGTGATTGCTAGTGATATGCCTCTGGGATTGATAGTTAGAGATGGTAGCACCAACTTTGAAGCTTGGGCTAACGGAGATGGCCCGGCTTTAGGAAGAGAACTAGAACTTGCAGATTTACTCAGATTTATCAAAAATAAGAATATCCAGAATGTTGTTTGGTTAACTGCTGATGTACATTACGCAGCAGCCCACTATTATGACCCCAGCAAAGCACAGTTTACCGACTTTAAGCCTTTTTGGGAGTTTGTCGCCGGGCCTCTGAACTCTGGCACATTTGGGCCAAACCAACTAGAAAATACCTTTGGCCCCCAATTGATATTTCAAAGTCTTCCTCCAGGTACAAAAGCAAATCGTCCTCCAAGTGAAGGTTTGCAATTCTTTGGAGGAGTCAAAATTGATGCTTATACAAAAGTGATGACTGTAACATTGCGTAACTTGGCTGGAGAGACTGTTTACAGTGTAGATTTGCCGCCAGAAAAATAAATCATCAAAAGCGTGGTGAAATATTAAAACAAGGGGATTTCCCCCTTGTTTAAGGTAAACAAATTCTCTTTTCTCTGTGTACTCTGCGCCTCTGTGGTTGATTAAAAATTGTACTCAGAGTAAGTTACCCATGAATATGAAGAAATAGGGAATAACCACTAGCAGCAAAAATAAAAAGCATAGCCGCAGGAAAAATTACTACATCCCTGACAATAAATAAAATCCAATCTTTTCTTAATTCTTGTTTAAATTTAAGTTCTCTCAGCTTTCGCTCAAGTTCCACATCTTCTTGTGACTGCAAACTTTCAGGTGATAAAATTAGCGGATCGTCGCCTGTACTGGCAATTATTTTTGATAAATCTGTTCTATCTGTCATGCTATTTGGACACAAATAACTAAAATACTGCTGTCGAAGTTATTTGATAAACTCTGATTACATTATAGTTGGCTGATGCTGCAAGATTGATAGCGATGATTCAAGAACTTGATCGGGTTATTTTGACTAGTGATATACCAGAATCTAGTTTAGAAGAGGGTGATATAGGTACAGTTGTTTTAGTGCATCAGAGTGGCAAAGGATATGAAGTTGAATTTGTCACATCAGATGGGGAAACTGTGGCAATTGTTTCACTATACAGCATACAAGTACGTCCAATCGGTAGAAGAGAAATTGCGCGATCACGGCTGATATATTTATAAATAATTACTTCAAAATAGGAGATTTTCAAAAGGATAACTTTGCTTCCAACGATAGGTATTAAAGTCACGTTGATCTACTGAAAAAATGCGTCCATGCCCTAAATGTTCTGCTAAAATTACTAGGGAAGCATCAGCCAAATCCATTGGAAGATCAGCATATTTTTTCATTAATTCAATAATTCGAGCAGTATGGTGAAGTTCTAAATTAAAAATCGTAAATAATTCTTGTTGCAGACTATTTAGAAAAATAATTTCAGCGTCAACTCCCTTGCGAGTTAGCAAAAGATAACAGGTTTCTGTGACAACACACCATGTTGTAATTAAAGGTTCATTATATTGTTTTAAAGCTTGTTTTGCTCTTTCGTGGTGAGTGTCTTTTTTATCAATAAGAGCTAACCAAAATCCTGTATCAACGATGATCATATTTATTATCTAATGTATTAGATAAAACTTCTTTATAGGTTGTTGATAAATTTTCGTCAACAGAACAACAACCAATTAATCCAATTTCATCAAACTTATCATAGAGACTTTTTTCTTGACTATGATTTTCTGATTCTGGTTGTGGATACCGCTTTTTGAGTAACTGAATAAAATCAAGTAGTAAGATTTGAGCTTCTTCTGGTAAAGTATCAATATCTCTAGATATCTCTTCAAATTTAATTACCATAATTAACTGCTAAATTGAGTCTTTTCAGTATTATCCCATTATAAACTACGCGGTGATGGTAGGGTGAGACGTTTGATACGGTGAGCTAGTTTATCACGAGTCAAGTATTATTACTGTTAGATTGCTCTATATTTATAGGCTAAAAAGATACTAATATGCCACTTAGCTAAATTGTAAATAGTTCTAGGTATTTTTTGTTTGCCGGAAATTTAGACGTAAATCTAGGAGTAGTTTGTTATGAGTTTACAAGAAGAAGTTGCTCAGATTTTTAGGAATTGGGGCAGTGGTATGTTGGAAGTTGAACGCAAAGCATTAAGAGAAAAGGCTTCTAAATATACAGTTGATGATTGGAAAGCAGAACACATAGTATATGTAGCTGGATCTGGTGCATTAACTGGCGCAATTGGAGGCCCAGTAGGGTTAGCAGCAATACTACCTGATCTTTTTTGGTGTAAAAAAGTAGGCACTCAGGGATGTCTTGGGATTGGTTACATCAAAGGTTACGTTATAGACTATGAAAATGACATGAACATGATCCTAGCTGTTTGGTCAGACTTAGCAGAAGCAACAGTTTCAGTACCAGTTGGAAAAGTAGGGATTAAGATTTCAAACAAGATACTTCCTAAAGTAGCTGGCAAGGTAGTAGAAAAAGTAATCCTTAAGGGAAGCAGTAAAATTGGGGCTAAACTAGCAGCAAAAGCTGCATCCAAAGCAGCGACAAAACTAACTGCGAAATTAGCAGCAAAAACTGGTGTTGGATGGATTCCTTTAATTGGTGGAGTAGTATCAGCAGGAATCAATTGGTGGTTACTAAGCGGATTGCTAGATGCGGCAGAAACTTACTATAAGAGTGATTACATTGTTTTAAAGGATGATGAGATTTCCTCACTAGCCTAAATAAAAAAATCAGTGTGAGCGCATTGCAAATCTTGTCTGTCGGGTGCGTTATGATCTTTTTATTTTTAAAGTTTTTTTGCAAACATGACTGCAAGTAATTACAACTAAGTGTAATATTTTTTATTAAAAATAAAAAATTAACTAATATGAAAAAGTTTTTTTGTTCAATTCTCATTTTAATAATATTATATGGCTGCAAAGGCTCTGGGAAACTTGCAGGTAAGATAGCAGAAGGTGTAGGGAAAGGTTTCGCTAATGCCGTAGGTGAATCTATGGTAAAAACTGGTAGCGAAGCTATTGCTAAGTCATTTAGTAATCAGAACAAAGTCTCTAAACAACAGGCTTTATGGGAAACAGCTAGTGAGATGAATAAGTCTACACCTATACAAATAGATCAAGAAACTATGCTGAATAACGTTAGTGTAGAAGGCAATGGATTAGTTTTTAACTATGAATTGATAAACTACTTATCTTTTCAAGTAGATCCAAAACAGCTTTTTCATAATATATCTCCGGTAGTACAAAATTCTCTCTGTAGCACTCCAGATACAAAACTTGCTTTGCGAAAAGGTGTATCATTTTCCTATTGTTATTTTGGTAATGATAATAGATTTATAATGAAATTCATTATAGAGCCAGCAGATTGTGGCTATTAAATTAGTGCCTGCTTACCGATTTTGTCAAGTTAAAATAACTACAATCTATATCTGCTTTTTTGTCACAAATTTCACTAAATCCTCAGAATATCCCTAACCTATTTTAAAATAGGTTAGGGATATAAATTTATAGCAATATAGCAAATCCTTAATGCAGTAACTCGATCGCACTTTTTCTCAAGTCTCCACATTCCCCACACTTCCAGATAAAAATATCACTCTTCGTCCTAGCTTCAAAACTAGCTTTTGCGACTTGTAAACTAAGTTTCTGGCTTCAAAACTAGCTTTTGTGACTCCAAAACTAGCTTTTGCAACTTCAAAACTAGCTTTTGCAACTTCAAAACTAGCTTTTGCGACTCCAAAACCAGCTTTTGTGACATCAAAACCAGCTTTTGTCAAAGGATTTCAGCAAATCTACTCCCATTTTTCCTGCTTGCTAAGTTCTCTTCAATAAAAAAACGCAAGTATACGCATTCCGACGCAATTTCAGCGTTTCTATACGTATAAATGCGATAAAAGTAGGAACAATTCCAGCTTGATTTAATAGGCGTTGCTGAATCTAGGGATGAAACGCAAAGGAAAATTCAATAAAATCATCCCGCATTTATGCAACATCATTTAATGCACTAATGCGATCGCACGTTTTGTTAACGCTTCAGCAGTCAATCCATTAAATGCCATCAACTCACCAGCACTCGCAGTTGTTTCGCCACGCTTCCAAGCAAAGGTGTCACGCTTGGCTGTACTCCGTAACAAAATTGGTTCTAGCATTCCCGCAGCACCACCTGTCACCGCAATTAGCGCATCACCATCAAATAATTCGGCAAATGCTGCATCATCCAAGAAACCGCCTTCGGGTTCAGAACAGGTATCCCACGCAGTATCATGGCTACGGTACAATTGCCGAGGATTGATCACAGAAACAATCTTCACACCAATACCTTCAGTTTCTAAGAAAGCCGCAGCTTCAAATACTGGTATTAATGTTAAATCCCCAATCACAGCAAACACAACTTGTTTATCGCCAGCAACTTCATGCAATAGCACAGCACCATCGCGCAACCCTTGACGAGTTTGTTCTAAAGTTGTGCGAATTGGCAATGGTGATTTACTAGCTGTAATCACAACTCCCTTATTCTTAGTTTTCAACGCCCAGTCATAACAGGCTTGAATACTATTAGCATCGGGAGGAAATAATGGGAAAACATTACCATTTCGCATCAACGAAGCAAAGTAAGCTTCAATTTCTGGACGTTGGTGAGTCCAACCGTTGCGCCCTTGCTCTAATGCGCCTGCTGTGAATAAAGTAATAGTCGAGGGAGTTTGACGGCGCAATTCTGCCATTGCTTGGGTTACAGTTTGCCAAATTGGTAATCCGTTGATGGCAAAAGATTCGTAAGAACACCACAAAGTTCTCGCACCCATTAACGCTAAACCCGCAGCTAAACCGGCACAAGCATCTTCACTCAATGGTTCATAAACTTGTCCATTTGGTGCTTGATTATATAAGTCGTCGGTTGTGGGGTGGATAATCTTTAATGCTTGGTTGATGTTGGCAATTCCAGATGCTTCATTACCGTCGGCGTTGGTGACAAGAAAATTCCGATCTTTATTTCCAACTATTCCTACTAATCGTCCCATCGCAGTTGTGGAAACTTTTGGTTCGCCGCCAACTGCATATTCTTCTAAAGGTAATTCGCCTAATTCTGGCAATGGTAATTCAAATTCTGTCACCACAGTTTTTGCTGCTGGGCCACCGCCTGCACGTTCTGCATTTGTTCTGACTAATTGCCAAGCTTCTGCTGACAAAGCACGGGTTTGCAATGCACTAACAATATGCGGCGCATCCAGCGTATCTTTAGGATACAAGTTGTGAGATTTCGCTCCCCGCGCGTGGACTCCTGCACCTTTGAGTTGTTTAATAATGAAGACGGTAAGTTTACCACCCAGTGCCGATCGCGCTGCTTTATCTACACCCGAAAGTACTGCTTGAGTAAATGCTAGGCGTTTCTCAAAGGAAAAAGCGGTACTATCAACGTAATCCCCTGGTTGGTTCTGATCGTCAAAATCCTTGGCATCCACTAATACGACTTCATCAAAACCGTTACCTTGCCAATATGCTTGCATCTGTTCGTTGGTTTTGAGGGAAACCATGCTGTGATGTTCTTGGCTGTAACCGTTCCACACCAACACTGGTAAGAAGTTGGTGACAGCAGGATAAGCAGTATGGAAATGTGCGATCGCACTTACAATATAAGGCTCACCCAATCCACCATCCCCAACTGTAAAGGGGAACAACTTATCTTTGTGCAACAGTGCAGCCGCCATTGCAAAGTGTTGCCCTTGTCCCAAAGGCCCCGCAGGTGCGAGAATACCGGGAATGTAACCAGAAAGGTGTCCTAAAAGTCCATGCTTTTCTCGGAAGCGATCGCGCAATTGTTGGACTGTAAAAATTCCCATGTCCTCTAGCGAACGATCCAAGAACATGGCACTATAAAATCCGGGGGCGTGGTGTCCGACTTCGGTAATAATGTTCTTGTATCCCAGCATGACAAGAGATGCGTAAGCTTCTGCTTGACTGGCGAATCCGCCGGGATGCCCAGAAGCTTTACTAGCGGTAACTTGCAAAGTCAGGTAGCGCAGGGCATCAGCAGCTAGTAAAGTTTGATATACAGCTGCTTTATCTGTGGTTGATGCGATCGCTATTTTGCCCGATTCGATAGCAGGTGTTGCACCATGAGTTTCAAAATCTGGTAATGCTTCACCAAAATATTGAATTCCTTCAGAAAAATTGGGAAGCGCTGAAGATGCTTTTGCGGAGATTGCAGTCATGCTGAGTACCTTGTGACGATGAGATGAAACTGTAGATGCTCGTTGAATTTAACCAAAATTTTACATCTTCGAGGTTGTAACAGTTTATTGCTTTTTTGCAACGTTAGAATAAGTACTTTAAATGCTTACTCAACCAAGATTTCAATTAGTTGAAGTAGCAAAAAAATATTCAGTAGGAAAAAATTTATGAAATTCCCAAATGGCCCGCAAACTCCAGCAGTTGTACAGATGCTGCGCTGGATTGTTAATCCGATGTCATTTATGGAGGCTTGTGCCAAAAGCTATGGCGAGATTTTTACTCTCCGATTAGACAAAAATCTGCCTCCTATGATAATTGTCAGCAACCCCCAAGCACAACAGCAAATTTTGACAAATGATACCAAGGAATTGGAAGCCCCTGGCGATCTGAATAAGGTGTTTGAACCTTTGCTGGGCAAGCATTCTGTAATTAGCATTAGCGGCGCAGAACACCAGCGTCACCGCCAGTTGTTGATGCCTCCCTTTCACGGCGAAAGAATGCGGAATTATAGTCAGGTGATTACTGATGTCACCAAGCAAGTCATTAGCCAATACCAGATAGGCAAACCCTTCAATATTCGATCTGCAACTCAAGCTATTACCCTGCGGGTGATTATGCAAGCTGTGTTTGGGCTACATGAAGGGCCTCGTGCCGAAAAACTACAGAACTTTTTGAGCGATCTTTTAGAAAAGGCCAGTTCTCGGTTAAGTGTGGCTTTGCTTTATTTTCCAGCTTTGCAAAGAGATTTTGGCCCGATTAAGGTCTGGGGAAACCAGATGCGCCTTCAGCAAGAAGCTGACGAACTCATCTACGAGGAAATTCGGGAACGTCGAGAACAACCAGATTCATCACGCACGGATATTCTTAGCTTACTCATGGCTGCTAGAGATGAAGCCGGTCAACCCATGACGGATGAAGAATTGCGCGATGAATTGATGACTCTGTTAGTCGCTGGTCACGAAACTACAGCTACAGCTTTAGCATGGGCATTATACTGGATTCACAAAATACCATCAGTACGCCAAAAGCTACTGCAAGAATTAGATAGCTTGGGCGATAACCCAGATCCCAACACCGTCTTCAAGTTACCCTATCTCAACGCTGTTTGTTCCGAGACATTGCGGATTTACCCAGTTGCTATGCTAACTTTTCCCAGAAAAGTAAGAACCCCGATATCGCTGGGCGGTTACGAACTAGAACCCGGTACAGTCCTACTTGGTTCTATTTATCTGACCCACCACCGGGAAGATATTTATCCAGAACCTAAGCAGTTTAAGCCAGAACGCTTTTTAGAACGGCAATTTTCTGCCTATGAATATTTGCCCTTTGGCGGTGGTGCTAGGCGCTGTATTGGGCTAGCATTCGCCCAGTTGGAAATGAAGCTAGCACTTGCTCAAATCCTTTCTAGTAAAGAATTAGAACTAGTTAATAAAGGTGAAGTACGACCTAAACGCCGTGGATTGGTGACAGGCCCAGATCGCCCTATTGAGATGGTTGTCAGGAGTCAACGTCAGGTGAAGTCTCCCATTCTACAGACAACTACTGTTTGATGTTGAGGGGTTTGATGGTTGCATTCAGGGAACCTTCAACTTTCATCTATATATTTAGATAGATTTTCAATGCTTTTAAATAATCCCCCATAATCCTCTTTTAAGGAGATTTATGGGGGATTTTAATATATTGCAACTGTAAAAAGAATGAGTTTGAAGACTGAGTTCATACAGCAATATCAAACATTTTAACATCACCAAAAGACAAAGACGTAGTTTTCATAGATATATCCCAAAATAATTGAGTAAGCTTTTTCTATAAATACCTCTAAAAACTTGGTAAAAATATTATTATTATCTTTGTAAAAATTCATGTTAATGATTTGTCAGCATGATTCACCTAGCGGTAATTAACTCTCGAACATCTCCCCAAAGTATTAAAAAGGTTTGCTCTAATTCCCTAATTAAAAATTAAGCTTAGGGAGTATCTAGTGGTCTGTCTCATTAATTATGAAGGTTTATAAAAGTTCGTAGTAAGGACTTTAGTCCTTGATTTGAGCGATAAATCGCTCACTACAAACCTAGCAAAATTAATGCGATAGACCACTAGGCTTACCTCAAGTGTATTGAATTATTTGCAGCTTACTAAACCCTAAAAGTATCGAATAAATAATGAAAACTCTTGATAGTCTAACCACACCAGCGTTGCTGCAAACTCTGCAATTAATTGCTCAACCCACAAAAACTTTAGAAAAGTATGCTACAAAGTACGGTGATATTTTCACAATGCGGGTAATGGGTTTAAAGTCGCCACCAATAGTATTTTTTAGCCATCCCCAAGCAATTAGTGATTGTTTTGCCATCCCTGCACACAAGTTAGATTTTAAAAAAGCAACCCATGTGTTTAAACCCTTATTTGGAGAGAATTCTCTTGTATTTCAAGAAGCGCGATCGCACCAACAACAACGGCAGCTATTACTACCAGCTTTTCATGGCGATAATTTAAAATCTTATGGACAAACAATTTGCCAAATTACTGAAGAATTTACACAAAATTGGACATCAGGTACAAATATTTGTATACACAAATTAATGTCAAATATCACTTTAGAAATTATTTTACAAGTGGTATTTGGTATTACTCATGGTAGGCGTTACCAAGAATTAAAAGAACAATTGAGTTCTTTATTAGAAGACATAACTAAACCTTGGTATTCCAGCTTGTTTTTCTTTCCTTTGCTGCAAAAAGATTTAGGCGCATGGAGTCCTTGGGGACTTTTCTTAAAAAGACGAGAGCAAATTGACAAACTCATCTATGCAGAAATTTCTGAAAGACGTTGGCAAAATGATGCTATGCGTACAGATATTCTCAGTATGCTGATGTCAGCGCGTGACGTAAATGGGCAACAGATGACAGATGAGGAATTACGCGATCAACTAGTTTCATTATTGCTGTTAGGTTATGAAACTACATCTGGTGTATTAGCTTGGATATTTTATTTAATTCACTCTCACCCAGAGGTTAAACATCGGCTAATGCAAGAACTAAATACCTTGGACAATCTCACAAATCCTGAAGCGATTACACAATTACCTTATCTCACCGCCGTCTGTCAAGAAACACTGCGAATTCATCCTATTGCTTTAATTTGCACACCACGAATGGTAAAAGAACCAGTGGAAATTCTGGGGCATAAATTTACATCAGAAACAGTTTTAGTTCCATGTATTCATTTAGCACATCGCCGAACAGACACTTACTCAGAACCAGAACAGTTTCGTCCAGAAAGATTCCTCAACCAAAAATTTTCACCTTACGAATATTTACCCTTTGGTGGAGGTTATCGCGGTTGCATTGGTGCAGCATTTTCTATGTATGAACTAAAATTAGTAACAGCCATAATATTATCTCGCTTTGAATTAAGCCTTACTGATAAACGTCCAGCATATCCAGTCCGTCGTGGTATTACAATTCTCCCTAGCGGCGGTGTCAAAATGGTTGTTACTAAAAAAGCAAAATTTAAAAGACAAACAATACTTTCTACTTGATTACTCAATCCTCCGATTTGCATATACCTAAATACAGATCCGCTCCTTAGCATATAGCCTTTACAGTAACTAGTAAGAGGACATTTAGGAGATTACTAATTCATGCCTGATGAGCATCGGTTGGAGGAAAAATTTTTATCCCAGGAAGCTGAAAGAAGAATATCTGAAAAGCTAGATGACGCGGAAAAAATAGAAATAGATGTACAAACCGATCTGTTGAAAATAGTTCAGGGACAAGCGGATGGAGTTTCGGTTGTAGGACAAGGATTAGTAATCCAAGAAGATATTCGCGTACAAGAAATACGGCTGCAAACAGATAGTATCTCCATCAATCCTTTCAGCGCTCTTTTGGGTCAAATAGAACTCAATGAACCAGTCAATACCATAGCTCGTATTATACTTACAGAAACCGATATTAACCGCACCTTGGCATCAGATTTCGTTAGCAGCCAGATGCAAGATTTTGATTTGGATGTAGATGGCAAAATTGTGAGTTTTGAGGTACAAAAAATTGAGATATTTTTACCTGGTGATGGGAAAATAGAATGTAAGGGAAGAGTGCTGTTAAAAGAGAGGGGAAATACTCGCCCTTTGGCTTACACTGCGATCGCACGTCCACGCACACATTCACAACCCGCGATGCTGGAGAGTTTTAACTGCACTGAGGGAGGAGGAATTTCCATAGAAGTAGTTTCAGCTTTAATGCAGAAAGCAAAAGGATGGATGAACATACCATATTTTAAATGGGAAGATATGGTGTTTCATATTAAAGATATAACAGTAGAAATTGGTATTTTAATACTGATGGTAGAAACCCAAGTGAGGCAAATACCGTCATCGTCAAATCTACCATCTTCTTAGTAGAATTGACTTTAGTTAAAGATAATTTTTGTTACCGAAGGATGATGTAAAAGTAATAAAAGGTTTCTACTATTTAGAAAGCTACTTATTTCTAAATTCCAACTATGCAAGAGTATGATGTTGTGCTGATCGGTGCTGGACACAATGGGTTAGTTTGTGCAGCTTACTTGTTGAAAGCTGGTTATAGCGTCCTGTTATTGGAAAAGCGTTCTGTTCCAGGTGGTGCAGCAACAACTGAAGAATGTCTACCACAAGAGGCTCCTGGATTTAAATTTAACTTGTGCGCTATTGACCATGAATTTATTCATTTGGGGCCAGTTGTTGAAGAATTAGAACTAGAAAAATATGGCTTGCATTATTTGGAGTGCGATCCAGTTGTTTTCTGTCCTCATCCTGATGGCAAGTATTTCTTAGGGCATAAGTCGCTAGAAAAAACTTGTGCAGAAATTGCTCGTTATAATGAACGTGATGCCAAAAAATACGCAGAATTTGTAGATTTTTGGCAACGAGCAATTGGTGCAATGATTCCTATGTTTAATGCACCGCCAAAGTCAATTATAGATATTCTTGGCAACTACGATATCAAAAAATTCAAAGATTTATTTTCAGTTATTGGTTCTCCAAACAAAACGCTGGACTTTATTCGCACCATGTTAACCAGCGCTGAAGATTTACTTAACGAGTGGTTTGATGAAGAATTTCTGAAAGCACCACTAGCCAGATTAGCATCAGAACTTGGTGCGCCACCATCGCAAAAAACCCTTGCCATTGGTGCAATTATGATGGCGATGCGTCACAACCCTGGAATGGCAAGACCGCGCGGCGGAACTGGCGCACTTGTGCAAGCTTTGGTGAATTTAGTCACAAGCAAAGGTGGCGTTATTCTCACAGATCAGCATGTTGAAAAAGTTTTAATTGATGATGGCAAAGCTGTAGGTGTACGGGTTGCTGGTGGTAAAGAATATCGCGCCAAATACGGGGTTATATCTAATATTGATGCCAAGCGATTGTTCTTACAAATGACTGATAAAAGCGATGTCGATGGAGCCGACCCTGATTTATGGGAAAGATTAGAACGCCGCATCGTTAACAATAACGAAACCATCCTCAAGATAGATTTGGCTTTAGATGAACCATTGCACTTTCCTCACCACGCTCACAAAGATGAATATCTCGTCGGTTCTATCTTGATTGCCGATTCCGTGGCTCATGTAGAACAGGCTCATAGTAAATGTACTTTGGGAGAAATTCCTGATGCTGACCCATCAATGTATGTGGTGATGCCTAGTTATTTAGATCCAACATTAGCACCACCAGGTAAGCACACTGTATGGATTGAGTATTTTGCCCCTTATCAAATTGCTGGTGCAGAAGGCACTGGTTTAAAAGGTACTGGCTGGACAGATGAATTGAAAAACAAAGTTGCAGATAGAGTGGTTGATAAGTTGGCAGACTATGCACCAAATGTCAAAAGTGCAACTATCGCCCGTCGTGTAGAAAGTCCAGCAGAACTAGGAGAAAGATTAGGCGCATACAAAGGGAATTATTATCATGTTGACATGACATTAGATCAGATGATATTTTTCCGTCCATTACCAGAAATAGCCAACTATAAAACGCCAATTGATAATCTATTTTTGACTGGTGCTGGGACTCATCCAGGGGGTTCGATTTCAGGAATGCCGGGACGCAATTGTGCCCGCGCCTTTTTACAGGCAAAACATCCTATTAGCCAAACCTTGAAGGATGCAAGAGATTCGATTAAGTCAACTGTCGAGTCAGTGTTTGGAATTAATTAGGCGTTACAAAGATAAAGCCTCATTATTATCTATTTCTTGCCTTCATGTCTTTGTACTGAAAACATAATTTTGGTATCACAAAGATATGAAGGTATTATTTAAAGTATCCTCTTAGATAGGAATCTGTTTTGATGTTTGTTCGTGCAACGTGGCGTAGACGTACTTATTTGCGTGGGTAGAAAAGAGGCAATAGGAAAGAAGGCTTTTTTAGTTGTACGGAGTTTTTTTTAAATCAAATATGAGTCCTATAGATTTTACAAGCGATAAGTTACATTGATAGACTTCTCATAATTTTTGCAAATATAACGTTGATAGTCATCATTGAGAATTAGTTATTGGCATCCATCCAATGATAGATATTAATCTGATACGCTTTTAAGTTGCATAGTTTCAATCGCTAAAAAGACGCAAAGACGTAATTTGAATGATGATTAGCTTAGATAAATGCTTGAAAAATGAAGCAACTAACATCATTGTCTAGCGAAAACTATTACGATCGCCTATGGCGGGTGGTATACCATTGCACTCTTAGGAAATTACCAAACACTTGCGATGTCTACAACAGGCGACATTTACACAATATATACAACACAAATAATTGTTTTTTTAATGAAATAGGTACTAAGTAATTGCTTTATGTAGATTTAATATGATAATCTAGCCTACGCTTGATTTTAATAAACATCTATGCGTCGTCAACAAAGCTCTTTCTGAAAAGATAAGTGAATTAATGCGTAAAAACTAGTGTATTTTGATAATACTCAAAAAAAGAACGAATTTTAACATCATCTCATAAGTTTTGTAGGTACAGCATGATTGTTCAGCGCTGCTTCGTTGCATCTGGTTTGATAGCTTTCTTCGCATTTGGTTGTAATGGTGGGGCAAACTCATCAATAGAAAATACTACACAAGTTGTCCAAGAAAGTAATGTAACCCAGCTTTTCATAGAAGCGAAGGCTACCCAAAAAGCAGAAGACTTTTTTCATCAAGGTAATAATTTATTAGATGGACAACGTTATGAAGATGCAATAAAGGTATACGATAAAGTGATCGCCATCAAAGTTGAGAGTCCTGAAGCTTGGATTAACCGTGGCATAGCTTTAACATCGTTGCAACGCTACCAAGACGCTCTTGCATCCTATGATAGAGCGATCGCCATCAAACCCGATAAATATGAAGCCTGGTATAATCGTGGTATAGCTTTGACATCGTTGCAGCGCTACAAAGACGCGATCGTATCTTACGACAAAGCGATCGCTATCCAACCCAACAAATATCAAGCCTTAATTAACCGAGGCATTGCACTGACAAAGCTACACCGCTACAAAGACGCGATCGCATCTTATGATAGAGCGATCGCCATCAAGCAAGATTTGCACCAAGCATATTACAATAAAGCTTGCTCTTATGCTTTACAAAGCAATCTAGAATTAGCAATTGAAAACCTAGACAAAGCAATCAAGCTTGTTCCTGATAAATACAAGAAATTAGCAAAAACTGACCCAGACTTTAGCAAAGTGCGTAGTGAAAAGCAGTTTCAGGAATTAGTGCAATAGTATTTTATCACTACCACTCAGTGTAGAATATAAGCCTGCTTTAGCAAGATTTTTTCTTGAGCGGTTTACGGTTAGACATGAAAAAATTGTTAATCACCGGGGCAAGTGGTTTTTTAGGATGGCATCTTTGCCAGCTTGCAAAACCAGAATGGGAGATTTATGGCACTTATTTATCCCATCCTTTAGAGATTTTTGGCATTAAAACTTTAAAAGCGAACTTAACAAATTTTCAGGAATTGAAACGCATATTTAATGATGTCAAACCAGAAGCAGTTATTCATACTGCCGCACATTCGCAACCAAATTTTTGTCAAACAAACCCCAAAGAATCGCACGCAATTAACGTCATAGCATCCTGTAATATTGCCGGACTGTGTGCAGATAACTCTATTCCTTGTGCTTTTACCTCAACCGACTTAGTTTTTGATGGTTTAAATGCCCCATATCAAGAAACAGATGCCGTGTGCCCCGTCAATCTTTACGGTGAGCAGAAAGCTATAGCTGAAGCAGATATGCTAGAAAGGTATCCCATGACCGCAGTGTGTCGGATGCCGTTGATGTTTGGTGCAGCAACACCCACAGCTAAAAGCTTTATTCAGCCATTTATTGAGACTTTACAAGCAGAAAAAGAACTAAGTTTATTTATAGATGAATTTCGCACCCCAGTAAGTGGAACAACCGCCGCCAAAGGACTTTTATTAGCATTAGAAAAAGTTAATGGCATCATTCACTTGGGTGGCAAAGAGCGGATTTCGCGTTATGATTTTGGACAGATATTAGTGGAAGTATTTCAACTTCCTAGCACTGGTCTGAAATCCTGCCGACAACAAGATGTGAAAATGGCAGCACCTAGACCAGCAGATGTTTCTTTGCATAGTTCTAAAGCTTTTGCATTGGGGTATCAGCCTTTATCTGTAAGGGAAGAATTAGAAATGCTACAGGTACTTGCACTTAAAGAATACGATTTAGACAAAAATTCAGCCCATCAATAAATGGAAACAGTTTCTAGACTATTGGTGATCAATTGCTTGGTCTTTATTCCGCAGATTCAATAAGAATCACTTCCTCTCTAGGAATATATCTACCGCTATAAGCAAGACGTACTTTTCCATCTTGGGCAATATCATTGATTTCTTCTCCCTTGCGATTCCACCAATTGGGTGCATACATCCAGGTGCATCTGTCACCTATTTTGAGTCTCTGTACTTTACTTGCAGTTTCCTGGCTCCAATCTTGTATTGGATTAAGTATATTGTAAGGAATTATTTCTGTTTTAATTATCTTTATGCAGGCGGTATTGCCTTCTTCTTTTTCTAATTCAGTCTTTTTGCATGAGCTTGTCATAGATATAAAATCTGCTTCTGAAATAAATAAGTTTTTAAAGTCTATCCACTCATAACGCTCTATACTTTGCCCTAGCAAGACAACTTTGGCTCTATGGGTATCAATATCAAACTCTATTGCAGCCCCTATATCTCCCTGATGTGTTTGACATAGTAGCTTGAGTTTCTGAAGTAACTCTAAATCTAATTTTGCTAAAGGTGTTTCATATCTCTTTGTATTATCATCATCACCATCAAATTGTTCGACTGTATCGCTCACATGTGAGATAGAAGACTTGCCAGTAAAACCCATATCAAATATTATAGGGTCTTTGAGTAGTTTCTCATGTTCAAGTATTGCTTGATATATAACCTCGGCTGTTGTGTCTGTGGTTACATCACTGATTTCACTATGTCTGTTTATAAGCTTGTGCTGATTAAATTGAATGTCTCCATATATATCTTTTTCTTCTATATAGATGAATCCGGTTCTAGTATCTTCCAAGTGCGTGATTTCATGATAAGTTGCAACTTTTTGAATATCCTGAGCCATTCCATAAGCTTCCAGGCATGAAGCTAACAGTACTGCCTGAGTTGCACCCAGACCACCAACACCTTTACCCCATTCATCAGCAGATCCTCTTCTGCTGATTTCCCCAATTGCGTAAATTGTTGCTCCTACATTGTTGCTTTTGTCTTTCTCTACCCTTGTTGTAATAGAATTAAAACTTGTAGGAGAAGTCTGTATTTCGTAATTTAGAAAACCTGCTCCCTTTTTATTAACAAGTGCAATATCAGTCCTTCTACCTGGGTATTGGTATTCTTGAATTGACTCAAAATTGTCTTGTTTAAAGTAGGTTTGAGTAGTTGCATTAAGTATATTTTCTGCTCGACTTTTGGCATATTTATGTACTGCACTTTCGCTTCTAGTACTGACAAATTGATTGATGATACAATCTATTTCTGTTTCTTGTACTTCTTCTATATTGACGTTATGAGAAAAATGTCCACTAACCCAGAATGATGTTTCTTTGCGTGTTTTATGGTGCGCTTTTTTATAGAAAAGTGGGCGATCGCAGAATATATATGTGAAAATTTCATCCTTATCGTAGAGGCTCAATTGAGCATCAACAAAAATACGGTTCTTATTTAATGCGTATCGAACCATATATACTAAATTCCATAGCTAAGTAAAAAATATCAATAGCTATAAGATATTATACCAATTTTTTGTAAATTTACACTGGATAATTACTTAAGTTATATCTTCCTTGTAGTTCGTTTAATAAATATTACCTGCATCTTCATGGAGAATTAGTATTAATAAAGAAATCTTTCATCTTGTGTCTTGGGACGAAACAAAATCCATACCATTATTCCGAGACTCCAAATATTAGCCGCCTTTCTGTAAACAGAAAGGCGGTTAGCGCTGAGGTACTACGAATAAGCATCCATTGGCAGACAAGAACAAACAAAATTCCTATCGCCAAAGGCTGCATCAATGCGACTGACAGCAGGCCAGAATTTATACTCACGAGTCCAAGGTGCAGGGTAGGCAGCTTGTTCACGAGAATAAGGATGATTCCATTCTCCAGTAATCAGACTTTCAGCAGTGTGGGGTGCGTTCTTCAAAACATTATCTTGGATATCCACCTTGCCAACTTCTATTCCGGCAATTTCTTGGCGAATAGAAATCAACGCATCACAGAAACGATCCAACTCTTGCTTAGATTCACTTTCTGTAGGTTCCACCATGATTGTACCGCCTACAGGCCAGGAGACAGTCGGCGCATGGAAACCATAATCTATGAGACGCTTGGCGACATCATCGATTTCGATCGCAGCTGATTTTTTTAGCGATCGCAAATCTAAAATACATTCATGGGCAACTAGACCATTTTTCCCCTGATATAAAACCGGATAGTACGATTCCAGTTTCTTAGCAATGTAGTTAGCGTTGAGAATCGCCACCTTAGTTGCTTCGGTCAAACCATCTGCACCCATCATGGCGATGTACATCCAAGAAATCACCAAGATACTTGCACTACCCCAAGGCGCAGCCGCCACAGCACCAATATGTGAGTGCTGAGTTGAGTCGTTGATAGTAACAACAGGATGTCCGGGGAGAAAAGGCACGAGATGAGACGCTACCCCGATAGGCCCCATACCAGGGCCACCGCCACCATGAGGAATACAGAAGGTTTTGTGCAGATTCAAGTGACAGACATCTGCACCAATATCTCCAGGACGGCAAATTCCCACTTGGGCATTCATATTTGCCCCATCCATGTAAACTTGTCCACCATGACTATGGACAACAGCGCAGATTTCCTGAATTGGTTCCTCAAAAACACCGTGAGTTGAGGGATATGTCACCATTAAGGCGGCGAGTTCATTGCTGTGTTTTTCTGCCTTCGCCTTCAAGTCATCAACGTCAATATTACCTTGTGAGTCACAGGCAACAGCCACCACCTTCATTCCACACATCACTGCACTTGCTGGATTTGTCCCGTGTGCCGAGGTGGGAATCAAACAAACATTGCGGTGTGCTTCGCCCCGATTTTCGTGATATTGACGAATTACTAAAAGTCCAGCATACTCGCCCTGAGAACCAGCATTTGGTTGTAGAGAAATTCCAGCAAAACCAGTAATTTCAGCTAACCATGCCTCAAGTTGCTGGAATAGGATTTGATAACCTTGGGTTTGGGACGCGGGGGCAAATGGATGAATCTTGCCAAATTCCTCCCAACTTACCGGAATCATCTCAGCAGTTGCATTCAACTTCATTGTGCAAGAACCCAAAGGAATCATCGATGTAGTTAGCGACAAGTCCTTAGCTTCTAGCTTGTGCAGATAACGCAACAACTCAGTTTCTGAGTGATAGCGGTTAAAAACTGGGTGAGTGAGATAGGTGCTTTGACGGCTAAATGGTTCACCGCTTAAACCTGATTGCTGAATTATCCATTCCATCTCTTGCACATTCAAAACAAACCGTAGCTCATCTGTCCCCACAAAAATCTGGCATATATCTCGCACATCATCCAATGTGGTAGTCTCATCAAGCGAAATACCAACAGTAGATGTATCAAAAATACGTAGATTAATTTGACGAGCTTCAGCAGCTTGTAGAATTTCTTGCAGAGGTTTAGTTCCTAACTCCACCTGTAGCGTATCAAAGAAAGGTTTAGAACTGATGCTATAACCTAGTCGCTGCAACCACTCTGCCAAAACCAAAGTCAGGGAATGTATCCTTTGAGCTATTGTCTTAAGTCCATCTGGCCCATGATAGACAGCGTACATACTCGCCATCACCGCCAGTAGCACTTGTGCAGTACAAATATTACTAGTAGCTTTCTCGCGGCGGATGTGCTGTTCGCGGGTTTGTAAGGCGAGACGCAATGCAGGTTTACCTTGAGCATCTTTTGATACTCCCACAATTCGCCCTGGAACCAGCCGCTTATACTCTTCCTTCGTCGCAAAGTATGCCGCATGAGGCCCCCCAAACCCCAACGGAATACCAAAGCGCTGGGTGCTACCGACAGCAATATCAGCGCCAAATTCCCCAGGAGGGGTGAGCAAAGTTAAACTTAAAGGATCTGCTGCTACCGTCACCAATGCACCCTTAGCATGGGCTTTTTCTATAAAAGCGCGGTAGTCGTAAATGGTGCCATCACTTGCAGGGTATTGCAAAACAGCCCCAAAAATTGGTTGATCAAAATCAAATGTTTGATGATCGCCGATAATGATCTTAATCCCTAATGGTTTAGCCCGTGTTTGTAACACGTCGATAGTTTGGGGATGGCAGTCACCAGAGACGAAATAAGCATTTGCCTGATTTTTACAAACACCATAGCTTAGACTCATTGCTTCAGCTGCGGCTGTGGCTTCATCTAGTAACGAAGCATTGGCGATTTCCAAACCTGTTAAGTCGATAATCAAGGTTTGAAAATTTAGCAGCGCTTCAAGTCGTCCTTGGGCAATTTCTGGCTGATAAGGAGTGTAAGCAGTATACCAACCAGGGTTTTCCAAGATATTACGTCCAATCACAGGTGGGGTAATAGTGTCGTAATATCCCATACCGATGTATGAACGGAAAACCTGATTTTTGGCAGCAATTTTTTTTAAGGATGCCAGTGCTGCATACTCACTTTCGGCTTCTGGTAACTTTAGGGGTTGCTTCAGCCTGATTGTCTGGGGAACTGTTTGGTCAATTAGGGCATCCAGGCTGGGAAATCCCAAAACCTTAAGCATAAGCTGGATGTCGTCGGAGTTAGGGCCAATATGTCTTGGCACAAAACTACTCAACTTTTGACTTTTTTCGTCCAGCACTTGCTGCTCATTAGACTTGAGAATAGGGGCGTTTAATACCACAAATTACTCTCCAGATGGTACTATTTCATATTTTGCAATAAATACTGATGAGAAGTAGGTGTAACTTTTCAATTTATCTAAATTTCATGACTTATTTTCGAGTGGAATGGCAGATAGGAGAGATGCGGGAGACAAGGGAGATGGGGAGGAAATTTTTACCTGTCCTCCTTGTCCCCTCATCTCCCACTCTTTACTCTCCTTCTACTTGCGCCCGATACTCATCTGCTGTCAAAGCATCTTCAACTTCACCAGGGTCATTGACGCGCACTTTCAAAAACCACCCTTCTCCGTAGGGGTCTTCTGACACTTCTTCAGGAGAATTAATTAAGGCTTCATTGCGTTCTATAACAGTACCAGTGACTGGTGAATTAAGCTCTTCAACGGCTTTCACTGATTCAATTGTGCCAAAGTTTTCTCCCCTGGTCAGAGCGTCGCCAATTTCTGGCAGTTCCAAAAAGACGATATCACCCAATTCATGTACGGCAAACTCAGTAATGCCAATGGTGGCAATTTCGCCATCTATTCGCACGTATTCATGAGAATCCAAGTATCTGAAATCTTGAGGATATTCAAAAGACATATCACTTCCTCTCCCTTATCAAAAAAATTATTGCCCCAACAGTCATCCAAGCCATATATGGTAATGAACCTTACTGTAGATTGAGTAACTCACAACACATTATTCCTCAAAAACCTTGGCGCTTGTTAGTTAGCAGCACGATTTTTTGACCGATAAAAAGGACGTTTAACTACAACTGCTGGGTAAGCTTTGCCGCGAATTTCGACTTCTAGCTGTTGACCAACGGTTGCTAATTGGGTAGGAACGTAAGCTAAAGCAATGGGATAACCCAGTGTAGGTGACAAAGTGCCACTAGAAACTTCTCCCACAACTTTACCTGTGGATAACACTTGGTAGCCATGACGGGCAATGTTGCGTCCTTGAGTTTGTAAACCCACCAATCGACGCTTCACTCCCTTGGATTTTTGCTCTGCTAAAACTTCTCTTCCAATAAAATCACCTTTGGTATCTAAGTGGACTAGCCACCCCAAACCCGCTTCTAAGGGTGTGGTGGTGTCATCAATATCTTGTCCGTAAAGTGCCATCGCTGCTTCTAGGCGCAGAGTGTCTCTCGCACCAAGTCCACAGGGGATAACACCACTTTTATGGAGACTTCGCCACAATTCTACTCCCACATCTGGGTCTACCATCACCTCAAAGCCATCTTCTCCGGTGTAACCTGTGCGGGCCAGGAAGGCAGGTTTACCTAGTAAGGTTGCTTCTAAATGTCCGAAGGCTTTGATTGGTTGTAAGTCTTCTTGCACTAAAAGCTGAAGATATTTAATCGCTTTTGGCCCTTGCACGGCAATTAAGACTTTATCTGGTGAAAGGTCTTGGAATTGCACTTTATCCAGGTCAAGATGTTGCAAAATCCATGCTTTATCTTTACCAGAGGTTGCTGCATTGACGATAATAAATGCTTTTTGTATACCAGTGGTGTCTTCACCTTGGTAATAAACAATGATGTCGTCAATAATTCCCGCTTGGGGATTTAACAATACGGTGTATTGTGCTTGACCAGGTTGCAATCGACTCAAGTCTGAAGGCACTAGAGGCTGGAGTTGGGAAATGAGATTTTTACCTTGGAGGGTAAATTTACCCATGTGGGAAATATCGAACATTCCGGCTGTATTTCTTACAGCCTCGTGTTCGCGGCTAATGCCACTAAATTGCACGGGCATTTCCCAGCCACCAAAACTAGTAAAGCGGGCTTTGAGTTCTACACCCACTTGATATAAAGGGGTTCGCGCCAGAGATTGGGCGTTGTCTTCTTGATTAGCCACAGGTAATTATTGCGTAGATGCGGAGCAACTTGCCGTTAGGCATCGCACCTCAACATCTATCATCCTACGAGAGATTAGGGAAGAGGTGACAGGTGACAGGGGACAGATGACAAGTGACAGGTAATAGGAAATAATCTGTACCCTGTAACCTCTAACCTGCACCCTATTCCCTTCTGTGAGGTTTAATAGTTAATAGTAAAAGTGTTGAGATTTATTAAGAAGAGATTATGAAATATTGGCGGCTGTTAGCTAGCTTTGTCTTAGCTATGGTTCTTTTTTTGTTTCCCCTATCGGCGGAAGCTGCAAGTTCTTCTAGTATTACCCGTTCTGTGGGTAATGATGAACTAAAGGGTAAGGATTACTCTGGTCAAAGTTTAGTTGGTACTGAGTTTACCAATCTCAAATTAGAGAATGCTAATTTTAGCAATGCTGACTTACGTGGTGGCGTGTTTAACGGTACCCTATTGGAGGGAGCAAATCTGCATGGTGCTGATTTTAGTGAAGGCATAGCTTATCTCACAAGGTTTAAAGATGCTGATTTAAGTGATGCTGTGTTGACCGATGCAATGATGCTGCGTTCTACTTTTGATGATGTAAATGTCACAGGTGCTGATTTTACGAATGCAATTTTAGATGGAACGCAAGTGAAAAAGCTTTGTGTTAAAGCAAGTGGGGTAAATTCTAAAACTGGTGTAGATACTCGCCAGTCTTTAGGATGTAAGTAAAATCTCACCCCTCTTCTTCGCTGGTGGAGAGAGGGGTTAGATTTTAACTAATAGGGGTAGGACAGACTCAGGAAGTATCGTGGTCTAAATAAAAGTCTGAAACAGTCTTTAATTACGAATTACGAATTAGGCGCAGCGATCGCTAGCGATATGCTTCTCTTAAAAAGCTGGCATAATTTGCCCGAATCGTCATAGTAGTAGGATGACCTACAGCTAAAGTTCGTTCGCAAATTTTCAAAGCTTGCTCAAATAAGGGTTTGGCTTTCTTGTAGCGTCTTGTCTGACGGTAGAGTGATGCGATATTATTCAGGCTAATGGCAACATCGGGATGTTCCTCTCCCAGTAGGCGTTTACTCAGTTCTAAAGCTTGCTTATACAAAGGTTCGGCTTTACTGTAGCGTCTTGTCGATTCGTAGAGTTGCGCTAAATTATTCAGGCTAGTGGCGACATCAAGATGGTTGTCTCCTAGCAGGCGTTTTCTCAGTTCTAAGGATTTCTTCAGCAAGGGTTCGGCTTTACTATAGCGTCCTGTATAACAGTACAATGCTGCTAAATTGTTCAGGGTAGTGGCAACATGGGGATGTTCTTCTCCCACTAGACGTTTCCACAGTTTTAAAGCTTGCTGATAAAGTGGTTCAGCTTCTTTGTAGCGTCCTGTAGATTCATAGAGTAATGCTAAATAGCTCAAGGTAGTGGCAACATCGGTATGTTCCTCTCCCAACAGGCGTTTTCTCAGCTCTAAAGCTTGCTGATAAAGTGGTTCAGCTTCGCTGTAACGTCCTGTAAAATCGTAAAGTTGCGCTAAATTGTTCAGGCTAGTGCCGACATCGAGATGTTCTAAACCAAGACGATTTTTAGTTAGTTCTACACACTGCTGCAACCAAGGTTCTGCTTGCTGATAAAGTCCTTGACCTTGATAAAACCAGGCTAATTTGGTAAATAGAGTAATGAGATTTTCATCGCTCACATACTGGGATAAGTGGGTTGCAACTTCTGTTATGTGCGGGATATGTGGAGTGAAATTGACAATATCTTCAGGAGTAAGCTGTTGCGGAATTAGCTTTGCTACCTCTAACATCATCGCTGCAAATTTAGTTTTTGCTTCATCCGCCTCACCTGACTCCTGCAACTTCATTTGAAAAAGTTGCCGAATCGTTGGATTTAGATGATAAATTCCTTGACTTTTTTGTTGTAGTAAATGTAATTCCAGTAAGTCGGCTATAGCTTTCTCCCAAAGTTCTTGTTTTTTGTCATCTTCTACCGTCCCAATAGATAATGGAATGTCAGCTAAGGCACACAAACTTAGCAAACAGCCAAAGCTTTTTGCATTTTCATCTAACTGTTCCCAACTCAACTCAAAAGCTTCAGCTACACCGTCTTTATCAGGCATCAATGAGTTCTCATTGACCACGTTTTCATGTTCCACTCGCTTTTTCTCTAGCCGCTTCAGTAGTGTTTCCAGAGACAAACCTGGCATCTTATCCAGATATTGCCCTACTAACTCTAGCGCTAAAGGTAAATATCCTAAAAATTTACAAATTCTTCTCGCAATCCAAGGTTCTTTTTGCAGTCTTTCCCGAGCCACTAGCGTTTTTAATAATTTCATCGCCGCTAATGGTTTGAGGATATTCAATTCGCTATTATATTTTGCTGTTAGGTAAGATTGTAACTTTTGTAGTTTATCCCGACTGTTGGAAATTGTTAACTCAGGATAGTTTTGGACAAACTTTTTATATACTTCATCTAGCAACTTTTTGAAAACAGCAATATCAACGTTTAATTCGCTAGCAAGTTTCGCTTCACTTTTACCTAAGTGTTCAGTCTGAAAATACTCTACAAAAGCTGCTGTTTGCTGTAGGGATAAGCTATGGGTAGCAGCTTCGTTGGCTAGAAAATTAGCCCATTGCATAAACAGTTTGTCAAGTTTATTTTAGATTCTACTTCGTCTGCATTGGGAAATCTCCTCCCTTGGGGGTGGAAATCCTATTTACATAGAAAGATTTCAAAGCAGCGGCTTATGGTTAGGAATCTTAAGTTGAGCCTCTGAGGGTGAAGGTTGAGCCTTTTAACCTCAAATTTTGAGTTTGGATCTCACAAGGGCCAGGTAATATTTACAACGAGCTACGCCTACGCTCTATTTTTACTGTACTTTAGATACAGGTATTAAATCCTACTTACAAATGATACTATCGCTGATAACTTAGGAACGAATTAATTAATATTTGCCTCTTGAGTAATGACCCCTAACTTTTGACCATTAACTAATGACTCAAGTAGATATTCTCATCCTATCAAATGGCCCTGGTGAGGTAACAACCTGGGTGCGCCCAGTAGTAAGGGCATTGCGGCAAAAATTCGGCGATGACCGAAATCAAGTGAGGATCAGTGTAATCTTATCACCTTGCTCAAATGCTAGTGGTAAAGAAGCTGCGATCGCACTTTCTTATCCAGAAGTAGATAGAGTACAGGCGGCAGAGCATTTTTGGCAATTTTTGCTCTGGGGTAAAACTATTGACAATTGGGACTGGAGAAGTCGCGGTGTAGTTGTTTTTCTCGGTGGCGATCAAATTTTCCCTGTAGTTATAGGTAAAAAGCTCGGATATCGCACAGTGGTTTACGCTGAATGGTCAGCCAGGTGGCATAACTGGATTGATCGTTTTGGCGTGATGAAACCTGAAGTTGCGGCCCGCGTCCCCCAAAAATATGCTCACAAATTTACCGTTGTGGGTGATTTGATGGTAGAAGCTAGTAGTCATTCGTCATTAGTCACTTGTACTGAGCGTAGTCGAAGTATTGGTCATTTGTCCTTAGCAAACGACAAAGGACAAATGACTAATGACATAGACGCGTCAGCGACTTCCCACAGCGTAGGACAAAAGACTGAATTGATTGGTCTACTTCCTGGATCAAAAGCAGCAAAATTAGCCCAAGGAGTACCATTAATTTTAAGTATTGCCGAATATGTTCACGCGAAAAGACCGCAAACTAAATTTGTAGTTCCTGTAGCCCCAACTTTGGATTTACAAACTTTAGCTAGTTTTGCCGATCCTCAAAGGAACTCTATTGCTGAAATCTTTGGCTTTGGTGGTGCTTCCTTAATTGTCCCAGAGGACGATAAAGGCAAACCATTGCTCAAAACAGCAACGGGCGTAACTGTGGAACTGTGGCAAGAAAACCCCGCTTATCACTTATTATCCCAGTGCTGCATCTGCTTGACTACAGTGGGAGCAAACACTGCCGAACTCGGTGCTTTAGCAGTGCCAATGATTGTTTTGCTGCCAACCCAGCAACTTGATGCTATGCGTGCTTGGGATGGTTTACCTGGGTTGTTAGCAAATCTGCCAGGAGTAGGTACACTTTTTGCTAACGTAATCAATTGGTTATTCCTAAGATTCGTAAGACGCAAAGGTTTATTAGCATGGCCAAATATCTGGGCACAGGAAGAGATAGTACCAGAACTTATGGGTAAAATTCAACCGCCAGAAATTGGGGAAATGGTTGTAGACTTATTAGCCCATCCAGAAAAATTGGATGATATCCGCGCTAAACTCCGTAATATTCGTGGCGAAAGCGGTGCAGCCCTGAAGATAGCACAGATTGTTTGCGAGGAAATTGAGAAGTAGGAGGAGAAGTTGCAGTCAGTTTTTCCTGTTCTTCTCTCTACTTAATCGGAAGATTCTCCATCCCTGCGCCCAAGTTCATAAATGCCGGCACCCATACAAGCTAATATTCCTGTACTAATTCCCCAACTCTCACCTAGACTAATTTCCAGACCCCAGTTACATAAAGCACCAACTACCAGAAAAGGCGCGATGCTAAATAATGAGGCGTAGAAAGCATTTTGGGCTTCTCTGCCTTTGCGAGTCTTTTCAAACTCTGTTTGGCTAGTATAAAGCGATCGCTCGGCAAAGTTAAACCAGCGATTGAGTTGTTCGATTACCCATTGATTGACAGGGGAAAAACCTAGATATAGCGCCAATGACCACAAACTCGCTCCTGCGATCGCGATCGTGTTGAACTCAAAGGAAAAAGGAAAAATTTCAGTTAGCATTGCTTATGGGAGTCCTGCAAAGGGTCAACTTTAGCTTTTAGTAGATGCTAAAAAAACCTCTTGTGCAATTTTAAGCATAAAGGTCAACAAGATTTCAACTAGTTGACAACTCTCTTCCTCTTTTAATCCTCCGTTACCTCACAATCTGTCAACAACTCATCTAAACTGTCTGGAAATGTCCCTCGTTCAACCATCTTAGTAAACACCTGGTAGCAATCATTTTTCGCTCCCTGTTTACGTGGAAATCCTAACCACAAAATTACAATCACTTTCAACTCTTCCGTATCAAACGCCCTAAAAAATAGCCGATACCGCTCCGGTAGACCCATCTTTTTCACGCGTCCATAGCGTTTTAATGCCCCCGTCAAGGCAAAATGACTTGCAAACGGGTCAGAAGGAATCTTACTTTCAATTGCAACAGTAATCGCTGCAAATAACTTTACCGTTGTATGGGTTTTATATTCAGCCTCTGGTAATTGCTCCCGTAAACGGGAAACGCGCTCAAACAATTCTTTATATTGAGTAGCAAATAGTTGTGGATGAAAGTAAACTCCCCACCCATTACTGGCAAAATTAGCCATCTTCTAATAACTCATTGTCTAATTCCACACCTGCAATTAGTTCGTGGGCAACCTCAGACATTTCAGTTGTATAAGGTTGCAGCGTGTTATTTTTAAGCGTTTCTGTCATAGCAAAATCGAGAAACAGCCGCATCATTACTGAATCTTCTGCATCTTCATCATCACTAGATTGAGCTACAATCCGCAAAATTGCAGTATCCGGCGACAATACCTCTATCCAACCATCTGCATTGGCAAACTGAGGATGCTCCAGATAAAATTCAGCAGGTAGCCTAAAACCTGCACTGTTACCAATTTTGGTACTACGAATGTTGTAAGAGTTGCTCATCTTCAAGCGTATCTACATGATGTACTTACATTATCGTCATTTATCATGCAATGCCGTCAGCCTGAATTGTTAAGGCAATGCAGTAAGATATCAATCCAGATTTTGCAGCCCCATCGCAATCTTACTATGTTTCTCAATTTGCCCCATCACTTGTTTGGCTCGTTGAATCACCACTGCTGGTAAACCCGCTAATCTTCCCGCCTCAATACCGTAAGATTTATCAGCGCCTCCCGGTTGGACTTGGTGCAAAAAGATAATTTGGTCGGGTAATTCTTTCACCGTCACTTGATAATTAGCTACATTCGGCACAATGCTAGCTAGTTCATTCAATTCATGGTAGTGAGTCGCAAAAATCGTTCGCGCCCGAATATCCACTGCGATATATTCCGCCACCGCCCAAGCGATAGAAAGACCATCAAATGTTGCTGTTCCCCGGCCAATTTCATCTAATAATACCAGCGACCTAGATGTGGCATGGTTGAGAATATTTGCCGTTTCATTCATTTCCACCATGAAGGTAGATTGACCAGTTGCTAAATCATCTACTGCCCCTACACGGGTGAAAATGCGATCGCATATTCCCAATTTGGCCAATCTAGCTGGTACAAAACTACCAATCTGGGCCATTAACTGAATCAATCCCACCTGACGCAAATAACAACTTTTGCCACTAGCGTTTGGCCCGGTGAGGATAATTAAATCGGGATTGTCATTTGTCATTTGTTCTTGGTCACTTGTACTGAGCGTAGTCGAGGTATTTGTTATTTGTTCTTGATTATCTGCTAATGACAAATGACTAATGACTAATGACTCTCTACCCAATTGCGTCGAATTCGGCACAAAGAAACCCGCAGGTAACGATTGTTCCACCACCGGATGACGGCCATCAACAATGTTTATCTCCCTTCCTGACAACATTTCTGGACGACAATAACCTTGATGCACTGCCAACTCAGCCAAACCACACAATACATCTGCCGCCGCGACTGCACGAGATAGATTGCGAATTACCTCCGCCTCTTGTGCTACCTCTTCCCGCAATGCCGTAAAAATCTCATATTCCAACTGATTTAAATCATCCCGCGCCGAGAGAATCCGGGCTTCTCGTTCCTTCAAATCTGGGGTAATATAACGTTCCTCATTGGTCAGGGTTTGCTTGCGGATGTAATTAGCGGGTACTTGGTCAGCTTTGGTGCGGGAAATACTGATGTAATAACCAAAAGTTTTATTAAATCCTACCTTCAATGTCGAAATTCCCGTCTTCGCCCTCTCATCAACTTCTAGGTTGGCAATCCATTGCTGGTCTGCTTCGACAGTCGCTTTTCTTTCATCCAATAAGGGATTTACACTAGGGCGAATTAATCCGCCTTCTTTGATTAGTATGGGTGGCGACTCCACAAGATGCGCGTGTAACTTTTGTGCTAATTCTTCTAACACACTTGGGACTTTCTGCAAAGCTTTGAGGAATGGAGAATGCGCTTCAGTTACTAAATGAGATAATTCTGGTAAACGTGAGAGAGAATCTGCCAAAGCTACTAAATCTCTAGCATTGGCTGTACCAGAACCAGCCCTTCCGGTGAGGCGTTCTAGGTCATAAATTTGGCGTAATAACTGCCGCAAATCTTGACGCAGGGGTGTATTTTCCATCAATTCTTGGATGGTCTCTTGCCGCGCCCGAATGCCTTTAATATCGAGTAGTGGTTGCAATAACCACCGCCGTAAAGCCCGCCCACCCATCGCTGTACTAGTTCTATCCAATGACCAGAGTAGGGAACCGTGAAAAGTGCCATCCCGGACGGTTTGGGTAATTTCCAGGTTACGGCGGGTTTGACTATCAACAATTAGGTAGTCGGTGACAGTGTAGGTGCGGAGTCTTTGCAGGGGAACTGGGTTTTCTTTTTGGGTATCTTCCAAGTATTCTAAAAGACCACCAGCCGCACGAACAGCGAGGGGAAGATGATCGCAACCGAGTCCTTCGAGCGATCGCACTTTAAATTTCTGCAATAATCTAGGTCTAGCTTCGCCTTGAGAAAATGGAACTTGCGATCGCAAACTATAGCAAAATGATGGTGGCAAACACTCCGGTAGATGAGGCGAAGTTTCTCCCGGACGTAGCAAGCTACCCAAATCAGGCGCATTTGTTGGAACTAGCACCTCTGAAGGTTGCAAGCGCATTAATTCCTGTGTCAAATGTTCTAAATCACTACCTTGAGTTGTCAGAAATTCCCCCGTGGAGATGTCTGCATAAGCTAAACCCCAATGATTCGCGGCAATTACTACTGCTGCAAGGTAATTATTGCGACTTGATTTCAGCATTCCTTCTTCCAGCAAAGTGCCTGGGGTAAGAATGCGCGTTACTTCCCGCCGCACCAATCTACCAGCAGCTTCCGAAGCATCTTCTACTTGGTCGCAAATTACGACTGCATAACCTTTTTCTACTAGCATCGTCGCGTAGCGTTCCCAAGCGTGATGTGGAACACCAGACATCGCCACTCTTCCCTGTTCGCCAGCTTGCTTGCTAGTGAGGACTAATTCTAATTCTTGTGCTAGTTTTACAGCATCTTGGAAATAGCATTCAAAGAAATCTCCTACCCGATACAACAATACCGCGTGAGGATATTTATCCTTCGTCTCGACATAATGCAAGTACATTTGACTTAGCTTACTGCGATCCACCTGTAGATGGTCAGAAATAAAAGTACTTGCGTCGGGTTTGCTAGATGGAGTTTCAGAGTGAGAGGCGGTCATAGATGCTATCGAGTTACGCACGGAAATTCCCCAATATCCGATGATAACGTGATTTGAAAGTTGAATGGCGATGCCTGCGGCGGGCTTCTCTACGAGACGCTACGCGAACGCCTACGCTCAAGGATATTTTACCTTTAGATGATCAGTGACTCAAGTTCCCGATTATGCCATTGTCGCTGATGCCATTCGGCAACCAAAGGACGGACAATAAACTTAGGCTGTCCATCGGCTTTAACGTCAATGCGTAAACCTGAATAAGGTCGTCGCTTTTGAGAACCTTGACCGTTGCGACCAATAAAGAGATGCGATCGCGCTACTAATCTATTTTCCTCCATTAAATCTGCTCCCTCAATCCTTTGGCGGCGCAAACTAAACCCGCTACCACCACAAACAAGCCAGTGGATACCAGAATCAGCGTGTCCTGTATCCATTGTCTCAAGATGTTCTAAGCAGTGGGCGTGACCATTTAATACCAAATCAACCAAAGGACGACCCTGATTTAGAGAACCTATTTCTTTCGCTACTGCATCCAGCACCCCACGGAAGCGATCGCGAATGATCAAAGTTTGTGCTTGTTCCCACTTTGTCGCCTCAGTTACATAAGGAGGATGATGGAAATAAATCACTCTTCCCCGAACTTCTGAATTATTCCAAGATTCAATTAATCTCTTTTTGAGCCAGTCTAGTTGTTCAATATCAGTCTGAATTGTTTTATTAGCAGCTAGTTGTTTCTCGATATCAACAATAATTTCTTCAATTTGTGACAGTTTGGCGTGGTAATCGTCTAATTGGTCGGCTTCAATGGGGTTTTCAGGACGAAGCTTGGCCGAGGTTTCAATAATGTACTGCTTTTCTTGTTCTAAATCTTCACGGCGCTTTTCTAATATTTTGCGATCGGCATCACCTTTTTTTGTTTTAGGTAGAGGTGGTGGATCGTTAAATGTATTAGAATCCAAGGCGAAGAAATCAATTCCGCCATAGCGAAAAGTGTAGTAACGATTGGGAAGGCGGGTAAAATGCCCAGGTTCATACTTAAGACAAAGACCTGTATCTGTCTTACCTGTGTAGTGCTGATCTAAATGGCTGCTTAACTCTCCTGGAAGCTGCAATGCCTTCAGATAGTCTATAAATGCGTGTGCGTAGGCTTCACCCGTTCCTGAGCCATGCAAACCCACATCTAGGTCTAACCGCGATCGCAACAGGCGACGAAGGGGTAATGTTGTGAGAGAGGCCAAGCTCAATAAAATGGGCAAGTTATAATAATCGTGATTTCCCGGTACTGGTAAAATGGGCAGCTTAAAAATCATCTGGTCATAAGCAATCCGCTTCGGATGCTCTCCGCCCAAGATAAACTCTCGGTAAGGCTCGATGAAGTTTTGCTGGTAGTATTCACTCGAACCCACTAAATAAATCACATCCCCGGTATGCAGCATAAAACGGGATTCATCGTGATGGGGCAACATCAGTTCAGCTATCTGTCGTTGGGGATTGTGTCCCCGATGCTTACCAGAACCACTATCACCCACAACTAAAAATGAAAACTCAGGATTATCTTCTTGACCATCCTCCAACACCAGGCGAGTTTGGTCGATGTTCCGTTCCACAATTAACGGATCTTGCCATCTGACTCGCTGATTCATTTTACGAATTTTGTTAGCGATCGCTGGATCTGATACAAGTTTCAATGCAACATACTCCTTCCTGAATCTTGAATTGCAGGGGAAGCAGGGGGAGACAAGGGAAAGGAAAATAACCATGCCCAATTCCCCATTCCCCATTCCCAATTCCCAATTCCCTTACTCTTCTACCGTATCTTTCATCTCAATAGTCAAATTAGGGAGTCCTTCTAGTTTTTCGGTAGGCTCAACTTCTTCTACTAATGGCACAAAAATCTTCAACCCACCTGGTATGCACTTAATTTCTACTGGTGTTGTGCCGACTATTTCACCATCTAGAACAACCTTTTGCGGTGGCTCAGTTGTAATTTTAAATTGTTTGGCTCGCAGAAAGCCAATATCATCCCGTTCTACGGCGTTACCTGTAGAAGCTGTTTGGAATAGATGGAATGTAGCAGCGATCGCTCCTGCTTTGTTGGCTGGAGCTACAATCGTTAAATCTAGTAAGCCATCATCATAAACCAAACCTGCTGGCCCCTGAGCTAAGACTGAAGTGGGAGGCGCGGCATTTGCGACTGTGACTGCACAGGCACTAGTTTTAATTATTCTGTCTTCTGTTTCAATTTCAACATCAAATTTATGTAAGTTTCTCAGTTGCTGAATTCCAGCGAAAACGTAGGCCATCATTCCAAAGCGATTTTTGGCATCTCGGTCTGCCAATTCTACAGTTTCAGCTTCAAAGCCAATACCTGCCAAGAGTACCATTGGGCGATCGTTGCAATAGGCTACGTCTACATGACGGGTTCCTCCCTGCAAAATTGTTTCACACGCACCTGCGATCGTGTCAGGAATTCCCAAAGCTGTAGCAAAAGCGTTTGCTGTTCCTCTGGAAATGATGCCAAATGAAATATCAGTACCCACTAAAGCCGCCGCCGCTGCTGAGAGAGTCCCATCTCCCCCTGAAGCAATGATTGTATCTACCCCTCGCTCTACGGCTGCATAAGCTAGTTGATCTGCATCAATTTCTTGAGTTGTGAGATGAATATCTAGATCAATATCTGGCTCTAATATTGCTCGAATTTCTGCCAGTTCTATATCTGGGTCTCCCTGACCCGCAACTGGATTAAAAATAAGACAGGCGGAACGATTCATAAAATATAAAAGCTAAACTTTATTTAGATCACTAAAATACCAAATTCTTTCTAGCATTCTTGTGAAATTTTGCCTTCCTTCTGACGGCTGGTTTATCTTTTGTAACAAGTTTATAAGTCTTCGGCGTTGAAACATATCAATACTGCACATTTTGGTATCTTTTGTCTATACTTGCCTAAACAATAAAATTTTTGTCATGCGTCAATTATTACTAGTTTTGGCAAGTATGCTAACTCTTAGCAGTTTAGATACCCCTTCGATGACAATGGCAGGCACAACGCCTGATTTACCCCAGATTCGCCTAGCTCAAAAATTTAACTGCAATAATCCTCAAACTCAAGCAGCAATTAATGAATGCGCGAAGTTATCTTATCAGAATGCAGATAAAAGACTGAACCGAGCTTATCAACAATTGCTACCTACCTTAGAAAAATCTAGGAAGCAGAAATTGATTGCTGCACAACTTGCATGGGTAAAGTTTCGAGATACCAATTGTGAGTTTGAAAGAAGTAAATATGAGGGAGGGAGTATTGCCCCTAGTATTTATGCTGGGTGTCTAGAAAATCTCACAAAACTGCGTACCCAAGAATTACAAGAATATCTTAAATCTGACCCTTAATTACTTTAAATAGAGTATTTCACAAATTAGTAGCGAAAAAAAAACTGAAATCTCTGCGAGCCTCTGTGCTACTCTGCGTTGAAAAAAAATAATTTTTTAAACTCAGAGTCAAAGCAAACAAAGCAGAGTTTTTGCTAATAGCTGAAATCTTCTCAAGTGGTCTATATAATACAACATTTTATTCGAGTTGTTTAAGACGGTAGCCAATACCATGAACTGTTTCAATAAAATCTTCAAAAGCTCCGGCTGCTTTGAGCTTCTGACGCAGGCTTCTGAGATGAACTTTCACAGCATGTTCTTCTGGAGGTGACTCTAGCGACCAAATATGTTCAATAATTACGCTGCGACTAAGGACACGACGACCATTTCGTAGCAATAACTCTAATATGCCGTACTCTTTTGGGGTTAAATGTAGCATATTTTTCCCATAACTCACTTCATAAGTGCTGGGGTTGAGGTGCAAATTGCCCCATTCTAAAATCGGTGGCGATGAAACGTTACCCCGACGAAGCAAGGCGCGAATTCGGGCAAATAGTTCTTGCAAATCCACTGGTTTAACGACATAATCATCAGCTCCCGCATCGAGTCCGGTGATTTTATCGCTAACGGTATCACGCGCAGTAAGCATGAGAACAGGCATACTGTAGCTGTGCGATCGCAACCGATGGCATAAACTAATTCCATCTAGCTCTGGTAACATCACATCAAGCAGCAGCAAATCATAATCCAGCATTTTGGCTTGATTCCATCCAGCCTCACCATCTGTCACCACATCAACCATATAACGCTGGTCTGTAAGGGCTTCTGCTAAAGTCTCGGCAAGGCGTACATCATCTTCAACTAAGAGAATCCGCATAAAATTTTTTTTAACCATACAACTTATGTTTAAAACTATCTGTGGACTCCCATTGAGAAAATATTGCAAAAAGTAACAATTTCTAGTTTTCGTTGCTTCTTTCCGATTTCTTTACCATTTCATGAGTGATTTCCTTACTTTTTATATGTAATTTTCTATCCTATGTAGGTTTTTAATAACCTCCTTTAGACGTTCCAAAAGAACTCTATGTTTAACCAGGAGATTTTCAGAAAATGGCTTTTGGGCAAAGTTCACATTTAGGTGTCAGTTTGTTTGAAGACACTCACTCAACTGGAGGAGTACCTGGTTATTCAGCAGAAGAACTTGAGGTTATTATCAGGCTTATATATAGACAGGTTTTAGGAAATACGTATGTGATGGAAAACGAACGGCTCACTGTGCCTGAGTCGCAGTTTAAGCGGAGCGAAATCAGCGTCCGCGAATTTATCTGTCTGGTAGCGAAGTCAGAGTTATATAGTTCCCGGTTTTTCAGCAATTGTCCTCGTTATCGGGCAATTGAGTTGAACTTTAGGCATTTGCTCGGTCGCGCTTCACTTAACTGAAAAGGCTGAATAGACAATTAAGTGTTTATTTACGCCTTTGTGCGAGCTAAAAAAATGCTTTATGCAAGAAATCTATTTATCCAAAAATCGATGTAACTAATTGCATTCATATCAAATTATTTGAAGCAAAACAATGTTGCCGCCACAAGCACATAAAAAGCTCCAATGTTGGATAAGAAGCCGTCATTTAATATGTTCCGGTCACTTTTTTATATTTGAAACTATAGACTATTCTTGCGTTGATAGATTTACTGACTGTATAGCCGCTCTAGGAGGAACATTAATTTCTGTTGAGCCGATTGACAAAATTTGGATGGGCGACCATCGACAGGTTCTTCTTTATCGTGTCAAAGCCAGTTTGTTTACACCTTGTCATCAGTTAAGGCAATACTGGTTTAAGTATGGTGGTTTGTACACTAGATTTGATAAAAATTGTTAATTTGTTTTGATTTATAGCGACTTATATAATTGCGTTAATATGTATTTTATTAGGTAATAAAAAATTTTCTCTATGACCGTAACTACAGCTAAGTGGACAATAGATGAATATCACCACATGATTGCGGCAGGTATACTAGATGATCGGCGTATAGAACTACTAAAGGGAGAAATAGTAGAAATGCCACCGGAAGGAGAACCTCATGCCTACTTCAGTAGTGAAGCTGGGGAGTATCTGATTCAACTTTTAGGCAATCGTGCCACAGTTCGCCCTAGTAAACCGATTACCCTTCCTAACAACTCTGAACCTGAGCCTGATATTGCTATTGTACAAAGATTGAGACGTGAATATTTAGAACATCATCCCTATCCTGAAAATATCTTTTGGTTGATCGAATATTCAGATTCCAGCTTAGATAAGGACTTACAAATAAAAACTAAAGTCTATGCTGAAGTAGAAATTCCTGAATATTGGGTAGTTAATCTTAGAAAGCGACAACTTATAGTATTTAGAGATCCTCAAGATGGAGATTATGCTTCAAAAAGCACATTATCTGGAGGCACGATTTACCCACAAGCATTTCCAGATTTGGCTATATCAGTAAATTTCATTGTGAGTATTTAGAACTAGAAACCGATTATTTAGCGGTAATTTTAATATATCTTCTCACTCTGGTTTCATCTTTAACCATCCAAATACTTGTTCTACTGTCAACTCTAAATCAACACCATCTAGAACAGTCAATCTATCTTCTCTATGACAAAATTCTGGTTGTTGATGTGGTTTAAATATGAGAACTGAGCGATCATCAGGATCGATTAACCATCCTAGCTGACAACCATATTTTAGGCAGTGTAAAATATTATTGGTAACTCGATTAGAACTTTGATATGGAGAAAGAATTTCAATTGTCCAGTTTGGAGCAATTAACACATCGTCTACAGGTTCTCCGTTATCGTCAAACTCAATTTGTTGCCAACGAATAACCGCCACATCTGGAACAATTGAGCGACCACCAAAAGTACAACGCAACTCTGGAAAAGCATAAGCGATTTGCTTTTTCTCTGTGACTTCATTAATCCCATTAATCAACTTACCCTGAAGTCGGGAGTGGCGAGTTTTCGGCATTGGTTTCTGGATAATCTCACCATCAATATAAATACTTGCAGGTTTTGTTTCTGGTAACTTGAGAAACTCTTCTAGGGTTAGGGATGCAGATTTTGCAACACTCATGATTTCTGCCACTCCAAAAGTCCTACATCCAGTTTATCAACGTTCGCCACTAGCTGAATGCAACAAGGCGATCGCCTATACATAGCATTAACTCAAAAGCGCTTTGTTAGGCGTTGTTCACCCACTCCAGTGAGGGTTTGCGCCGTGATCTTACACAATCTTGTAAATAAAGGTTGATCAGGCTCTGATAGGAAATGCCAGTTTCTTCGGCAAGAACTTTGAAGTAATCAACGATATCCTCCTCAAGCCGAATCGTCACTTGCTTCTTAAGTTTTTTAATGTACGGATTCTTGATAGATTGAGAAAAATCATACTCTTCTTTCATGAGACAAAACTCTGATATTGTTGACGCTCCCGCTTAGTAGCTTTACGAGCCGAGATAATGCGGATAACCTCCTCGCTTTCCTGATAGAGATGACACACCAGCAACAAACGTAGTGAATCACTCATTCCCAAGAGTATGTAACGATCCTCTTCTAAAGAATGCTCAGGGTCATAGAGTAAGCGAGCATTCTCGTCATAGAAGACGGTTTCTGCCTCATTGAACGATACACCGTGCTTTTGCTCATTAGACTTAGCTTTTCGCTCATACTTACAGTGTAATTACAATGTATATCATAAGCAAGTTGAGTGAGAATTGGAAAATATAAATTTTCCAATTCTCACTCAAAGCTCAACTTTGTCGCGGATAATGCAGCAATTCTGTCTACGATTTGATACATATTCCGATCCAATTGAAGATGCTTGATGAATGCTCTATTGGGAGAATTTCCAAACGTGAAGCCTAACGCGCCCAAATCCAGACTTTATTTCTCCAATCTCTCATTCCTATGCTCATTCCCGATTTTAGCGTTATCAATCTCGCCCCTTTCGGTGTTGGCTGTAGCATTATTACCTTGGGGATAATTTACTATTTTCTCAAACTAGAAGTAACTAGACGGCAACGGGCAGAAGTGATTCTGCGGCAACAAACTGAGCGGGAACGGTTGGTAAACCAAATTGCTCAACATATCCGTGAGTCTTTGGAGTTAGATGAGGTTCTGACTACTACCGTTGCAGAAGTGCGCGAGTTTCTTCAAGCAGATCGGGTGTTAATTTATCGCCTTTGGGAAGATGGGACAGGTAGCGCAATCACTGAAACAGTTTTACCTGAATATACAAAAATTTTAGGAGAAACTTTTCCAGAAGAAGTGTTTCCGAGAGAATATCACCAAGCTTATTCATTGGGGAAAACTCGTGCGATCGCTAATGTTGAACAAGCTGATGTCGAATTATGCTTGGCAGACTTCGTTAAACACTTCGGTGTCAAAGCCAAGTTGGTGGTGCCAATTCTCCAAGAAAATCGGGAAGCAGATAAACAACGCGATCGCAAAACACCTGCTTCTACACCTTATCTTTGGGGCTTATTAATTGCTCATCAGTGCGATCGCACCCGTGTATGGGAATCTTGGGAAATTGAATTGATGAAGCAACTTGCAACCCAAGTGGCGATCGCTATTCAACAATCAGAACTTTACAAGCAGCTACAAACACTCAACGCTGAATTAGAACACCGTGTCCAACAGCGAACTCAAGAGTTAGCTAAAGCTAATGTCTCTCTAAGAGCAGAAATAGCTGAACGTCAACGCACCCAAGCAGCATTGCAAGCTTTGATTACTGCCTCTCCTCGTGCCATCTTCACACTTGATTTAGAAGGGAATGTGAAAATCTGGAATCCTGCTGCTGAACGAATGTTTGGCTGGACGGAGGCGGAAGTAATTGACCATCCTAACCCAATTTTTTTAGACGATCAATTAGAGGAATACAATACTCTTCAACAAAGTATATTACAAGGAACAACTTATACCAGAGTGGAATTGCGCCGTTTTAAAAAAGATGGCACTGCGATCGATATAGTTTTCTCTGCTGCTCCCTTGCATGATAGTGACGATAGTATCAACGGTATGGTGGCAGTAATTGCCGATATCACACACCAAAAGCAGCAGGAAGAACAGGTAAGGTTGCTGCAATCTGTGGTTGTAAATACTAACGATGCGGTAGTTATCACCGAAGCACAACCAATTGGCGAACCTGGGCCGCACATCATTTATGTTAATGAAGCATTTACCCGAATCACAGGTTACACCCTGGAGGAAGTTTTAGGTAAAACGCCCCGTATCCTGCAAGGAGCAAAAACAAGTCGGGCGGAACTGGATAAAGTTTGGACTGCTCTTTCTCGTTGGGAAACAGTTACCGTTCAGGTAATTAACTACCGCAAAGACGGCTCGGAATTCTGGAATGAATTCAGCGTTGTCCCTGTAGCCGATCAAACTGGCTGGTATACCCACTGGATATCAGTACAACGTGACATTACTGGACGCAAGCGGTTAGATGAAATTCGGATGGCGCTAGAGCGAGAGAGAGAACTTAGTGTGCTGAAAACACGTTTTTTCTCAATGGCATCTCACGAGTTTCGCACACCTTTAAGTACTGCCTTAGTAGCTGCCCAATTGCTAGAAAATTGTCAGGATGAATGGGATAACTCTTGTAAGCGACTGAGGAACTTGCAGAGAATTCAACTCTCTGTCAAAAATATGGTTCAAATGTTAGACGATATTTTAACCATCAATCGAGCTGAAACCGGAAAACTAGAATTTAATCCTAAACTCATAGATTTAGAAGAGTTTTGCGGCGATTTTGTCGAAGAAATGCGCCTGAGTACAGACGAGAGGCACACACTTAGCTTTGTTTGCCAAGGGAAAGCTGTTCCATGCTGGGTGGATGAAAGGTTGTTGCGTTCTATTTTGTCTAATTTGTTGCTCAATGCGATTAAATATTCTCCTCAAGGAGGGAATGTTCATCTTAGTCTGGAGTTTCAATCAGATACGGTGATTCTCCAGGTGAAAGATCAGGGTATTGGGATTCTGTTAGCAGATCAAAAGCAGCTGTTTGAGCCGTTTCATCGTGGCAAAAATGTCAAAAGCATTCCTGGTACTGGATTAGGATTGGTAGTGGTGAAAAAGTGTGTGGACTTGCACCAGGGTCATATTAACATCACCAGTGAAGTAGGAATAGGTACAACTTGTGCGATCGCTCTCCCATTAAAAGATAAGTCTAATTAGTATTGTTCGAGATTCCTCAAACTAGCTTTTGGTAAAGAATTGTAATCCAAAATCCAAAATCTAAAACCCAAAATTCTTATGAGTCCCTGACTACGGTAGTCTAGATGAGAGTGAATTTATCGCCTTGTTTGATATATTGTTTTATGACTTCAGTTGTTTCTAGTCCCCCACGCACCATTCGGATCGGTTCACGCAAAAGCCAACTTGCTCTAGTTCAAACCTATTGGGTACAAGAGCAACTCCAAAAAAGCTTTCCTGATATCACTTTTGAAGTCCACACCATGTCTACCCAAGGCGACAAAATCCTTGATGTAGCATTAGCTAAGATTGGCGATAAAGGACTTTTTACTAAAGAACTTGAAGTGGGAATGCTCAATCAAGAGATTGACTTTGCAGTTCATTCTCTCAAGGATTTGCCGACTAACTTACCAGAAGGATTGACACTGGCAGCAATTACTGAACGGGAAAATCCAGCCGATGCATTAGTGGTGCATGAAAAGCACAAAGATAAACAAATCGATACGTTACCCGAAGGTGCAGTAATTGGGACATCTTCGCTGCGGCGGTTAGCACAGTTACGCCACCACTTCCCCCACTTTACTTTTAAAGATGTGCGGGGAAACTTGATTACACGATTGGCAAAACTGGATGCAGGCGAATACGATGCCTTAATTTTGGCAGCCGCAGGGTTAGAGAGATTGGGAATGAGCGATCGCGTTCATCAAATTATCCCCAAAGAAATCTCCCTCCACGCCGTTGGACAAGGTGCTTTAGGGATAGAATGCCGTGCTGATGATAGTGAATTGCTAACTCTACTCAAAGCAATCGAACATCCTGCAACACGCGATCGCTGTCTCGCCGAACGTTCTTTTCTACGCTCTTTAGAGGGCGGATGTCAAGTACCTATTGGTGTAAATACAGAAATCTCTGGTGAGAATTTGACCTTAACAGGCATAGTTGCCAGTATAGATGGTCAAAAGTTGGTAAAAGATACCGTCACTGGAATTGCCAATAATGCCGAAGCGCTAGGTATTGAACTAGCAGAGTTATTACGGCAACAGGGAGCGCAAGAAATTTTATCAGAAATTTTTGCGGTCATTCAACGCGGTTCCTAAGCAATTAGGCAAGCCGATGTGATTAGATAAGAATTGATCGTCGTTTTACCAAAGACGCGACAAATCGCGTTGGTCGCGATCATCAAGTTAATTTGACAATTATAGACAGAATCGGGGAAGCAAAAATTACCATGCGGATTCTATTTGTTGCAGCAGAAGCAGCACCCATTGCGAAAGTAGGAGGAATGGGTGATGTTGTTGGGGCATTACCCAAATTTCTGAGAGAAATGGGGCATGATGTGCGGATATTCTTGCCTTACTATGGCTTCCTGCCAGACAAAATGGAAATTCCCAAAGAACCCATCTGGCGGGGGTCTGCCATGTTCCAGGAATTTGCTGTTTACGAAAGCGTTCTGCCTGGTACTGATGTTCCCTTGTACTTATTTGGACATCCCGTCTTCTTACCTCGCCGCATTTATTCCGGAGATGATGAAGACTGGCGGTTCACCTTCTTTTCTAATGGTGCAGCCGAGTTTGCCTGGAATTACTGGAAACCAGACATTATCCATTGTCATGACTGGCATACGGGAATGATTCCTGTATGGATGCACCAAGATCCAGATATCACCACAGTGTTTACCATTCATAACCTGGCTTATCAAGGGCCGTGGCGTTGGTATTTAGAAAAGATTACTTGGTGTCCTTGGTATATGCAAGGACACAACACAATGGCAGCAGCAGTGCAATTTGCCAATAAGGTAAATACAGTTTCGCCTACATACGCCGAGCAAATCAAGACAGCTGCTTATGGTGAAACATTAGAAGGTTTGCTGTCTTTTATTAGCGGTAAGTTATCTGGGATTATCAACGGGATTGATACTGAAGTTTATAATCCCGAAGATGACAAATATATTGCTCAAACCTTCACTACTGAGACTTTAGATAAACGCAAGGCTAACAAAATTGCTTTGCAAGAAGAAGTAGGATTAGAAGTCAATTCTAAAGCCTTTTTAATTGGGATTGTTACCCGATTAGTAGAACAAAAAGGCATTGATTTGATCTTGCAAATCCTCGATCGCTTCCTATCTTATACAGATGCACAGTTTGTTTTATTGGGAACAGGCGATCGCTACTATGAAACTCAGATGTGGCAATTAGCATCCCGTTTTCCCGGACGCATGGCAACTTACTTACTGTATAACGATGCCCTGTCTCGCCGCATTTATGCTGGTACTGATGCCTTCTTGATGCCTAGTCGTTTTGAACCATGCGGTATCAGTCAAATGATGTCTTTGCGTTACGGTTCAGTACCTATTGTTCGCCGCACAGGTGGATTAGTTGACACCGTAAGCCATCACGACCCCGAAAATGCCGCAGGTACTGGTTATTGCTTTGACCGCTATGAACCGCTAGACCTTTTCACTTGTATGATCCGAGCTTGGGAAGGCTTCCGTTTCAAACCGCAATGGCAAGAACTACAAAAACGGGGCATGAATGAAGATTTTAGTTGGTATAAATCTGCTAAAGAGTACGTCAAGTTGTACAGGTCAATTTATGGTTTGCCAGAAGAAGAGGAGACAGCAAAACCAGAGTTAGTGTTAAACGAAGCAGTTACCACTAGTAAATCCTAAACTGCCAGGGGCGTAAATTTCTGCGTCCCTAGCGTTTGTAACTAGTGAGTTCCACGAACCTCTCCCTGCCTTGAACTAAAGTTCAAGTCTGTCCCTCTCCGAGTCTGAGCTACGGTGTACACACATCTTTCTAGAAAACCAAAATCGTCGTAGATCCCCCTAAATCCCCCTTAAAAAGGGGGACTTTGAGAGCTTTTTGCCCCCCTTTTTAAGGGGGGTTGGGGGGATCAAAAGCTTGTGGCGCAACTTTAGAAGACTTGTGTGTACACCGTAGCCGACTCGGAGAGGGAAGGTTTTACTTAGTAAAGCCAGGGAGAGGTCTTTTCATTCAGCTAATTAGTTAGACAATATAAGCCGTCGAATTCATATATTGATTACTCGTCGCTTTTGCTCTAATTAACCAGTCACCATCATGAGCGCAAATTTCCCGACCAGAGGAATCTCCTAAGCGGTCTAGCGCCAATAAACAAGCATATTTCAAATCCCAAATTGGCGTATTGAGGCAAATTTTGATTTCAGGAATTGCTCGTGAATCACCCAATTCACCAAGAGCGATCGCACACGCCGCACGAGATTTCTGAAACTGAGGTTCGCGGTTGTGTAGGTTTTCTATTAACAAATCATAAGCGGGAGCATATTTCAGCCAGCCGAAAAGTTTCATTACATGATAATGAGCGCCATAATCGTTATATGCTTTATCCCCATAAGTTGTTAAAAGTGCTTGGGGTGCTTCTTGGGGATAGATATCTAGTAAGGTTTTTGTAGCCAAATAGCAGCGTCCAAAATCAGTTTCGTAGAGTTCGTTAATCACAAAATCTAATACAGGGGTCGCGTCATACTCATGTACTAAATCAAGGTCGTTAGGATGATCGTAAAGTACTTTTTCTAAGTAAGGCTGAATTTCTGTAAAGGTAATTTCATCACTGGGAACGCCTGCATCCAAAAGCATTCGCAATCCTCGCAAGCGAAACACCAGAGATACAGGACAACGAGCAATTTCTGGGATGGCTTTGTAGTAGCGTGCATCAATCAAGTCTTGAATGCAACCTCGCCGTGCATTGACGCTGGAACTTTGCAGCAGCGCCATCACCTCAGTTATTTGGGAGTAGTCACCGCTAAAACGACAAACTGTAGCGATCGCAGCACTACGCGTAGGTTCATCATCAGCTTGAGTAAATTTATTTACACGTTCCAAAGACGGCTGATAGTCAGCATTAGCTAAAGTGTGAATAATAACTCGATAAATTTGACCTGGTTTATCCAGTAATTGCGCCACTTCTTCAAGAATATCTGGATCTTTAGTCCCGATTTCCCCGATCGCCCACACGGTATTTTCGACAGTATAAATATCATCATCTTTAAGGCACTGCCGAATTACAGGTAAAGCTGATTCGGCCTGCAATCGCCCCAAGCTTTCCACAGCCTTGCGTCGAACAATGCGATGGTCTAACTCATCAGGGTTACTAGTTTCAATCGCTCGTACCAAAGCCGCGATCGACTGTTCAGTGGGATAATTAATCAGATGGGAAACAGCAATATACTTATCAGAAGCGTCTTCGAGTTGTTCTAATGGTGTATCGATAATTGCGATCGCTTGATCTTCTGTTAGCCCAAACATTTTAAAAAAACGTTTATCCATTGATCTATAAATGGCTCGTGGATAATTGCTCAGAGTTCATGTTTACTATCGTACTAGGGACTGGGGACTACAAAATTTTTTTGTGTAAGCTCTGTTAGATGAACGTTGCTATGTCTAGCGACAAACCGTTTTGCATCTTAGTAGTCATTTTAAAATGATAAGAGTCCTATAAGACTCATATTTAATTTTTCCCTAGGTACAACAAAAAAAGCTTTCTTTCCTATTGCCTTTTTCCCCCTTGCTATTGTCTTTTAAGCCAAAGTACATCACAAATAAAAGCGAATGCCTATATATGAATGATTATTTAGATGACTACGAATTTAATAACCTTGATTTTTACAGAAAAAATCATGGGTTACAGCTTTATTACAACTGGTCTGGAGAAATATGGTGGCAAGAAACGCCAGACAAGCCAAAAGAAAAATTGTTCTCTATTATTGGGATGAATGCTACCAAAGTATTTCTCAAACCCGATCCTGAACATGGCGAGGTTGGGTATCGCATCAATAGAGAGTTGGGTTTATTTTGCGATCCAGATACTCAAGAAATTCTGCACTTTTGGCAGTCACCAATAGCAAGTCAACCAGTACCAGTAGTTCACATTGCTAACCGCATTGTCCAAGGCTCAGTCAAACCAAAGAAATCTGTTATACCCAAAGGCAAGGGATACATTACCTCGGTTATGGAAATTCCTTTAGAATACCCACATCCTTTAGCAGGAGATAGTAAATATTTAGATTATTGCCCTGGAGAAAAGTTTAAGGGAGTTGAGTACTTTATATCAAATACTTGCCGACCTGATGCCACTGAAGTCCCTCCTGCTAAATGGGCGAGAGACTGTCCTTGGTTGCCCTGGATGAAGTTAGGTTATGCTCATCCAGCTAAATTAAGATTTGAAACAACAATATTTAGAGTAGATTCTTTTGAGCAGCTTCATCCTAGCTTGGTCAAGTTGGTGAGGGAAAAAGTACCAATTTATGAATTCACGCCAACAGAAAGTGACGAACCCAATGTGACGAGCATTCAATACTTTAAGAAAAATTTTGAATCCTACTTGCGAGGAGATATTTTCCCACTAGAGGAAACATCTTAAAATAATTGGGAATTGGGAATTGGGAATGGGGAATGGGAATTGTGCGATCGTAAATAGACCTTGCTGTAGGGGGACAGTAATGCTTGTGCCCTTACGAAAGATATGGTTTTTAACCTTAATCTATATTTGGTATTTCTTGTCAATGCGTAAGTCCTAAAGAGTAACCCTTTCAAGGTGAGTAAAATTTTGGTCAATAAATTCCTCTTTAAGCTCTATACTCTGTGTCCTCTGCGCCTCTATGGTTAGAAAAAATACTTTTAAACCGCAGAGGCACAGAGAGCGCAGAGACAAAATAAGAGATTTTACGAGTCACCTTGAAAAGGCTAGTCCTAAAGAGTTAAGCCTTAACTGAACCGTATTGGAATTGCCTCTACAACCTGTAGTTTTGCATCAGTTAGTTTTATGGCGTAACCATGCTAGCGCGATATCTACGACGGGCTACGCCTACACACTTCAACTTAAAAAACCTAAAAAACTTGCAGAACTTAGATCAAAAGCTGTAGTTGAGTTCGACTTTTGAAGATTTCTATCAAAAAGCTTTACCAGTGGTAACGCGATCTGAGAAGATCGGAATATATGCATTTGTCAGCGACTAGTTGAGTTACCTCTTGCCAATTGTGCAATTTTATGTATCTGCTAAGTGCTTATCTTTAGCGAGTAACCAAATACAAAAGATAGTCGAATACTGACTACACATCATTCATATAAACACGCATTTAGGAAACAAAAATTATGGATGAAACCTCAGAATTCACAACAACCGATAACATAACCCCTCAAGATGTCGCCGAAGTGATTGCAGAACTTGAGCTATATCGGGAACGTCTAGTTCAAGAAACTACAGAAACAGCAAAACGGGCGAAGTTGATGAGGGTAAATGTTATGGCACAACTGGAGCCTGAGCTTGCCAAAATTGATTCTGCACTCCAGGAACTGCGTAATCAGCAAGCTTCCCTGAGCGTCAATAACTAGTAATCATCTTGATAATTTAGCTAGAAGTCATAATGCTCGACTCCAAAACTCAATCCGGGGAGGATTCGTTACATCTTTCCCAGGCAGAAACCGATGCTTTACTTGCAACAGTGAATGAGCAATTAGGCTTAAAATCCTTCAACTCTGACGATCAAGAGCTACTCAAGCAGATGATTGAGAGTATGGGAGACTCACGGGGGATGGTTAGGTTGAGTTTTGCAGAGGCGCTGGGTAAAGTCGGTAAACCAGCGACCTCTTTGTTAATGGAAGCTGTGGCAAATCACCCCAACCCAGTTGTACGCAGAGCCAGCGCCAAAACCCTGACACTGATTGCCGATCCGATCGCAGTTCCCACCTTGGTTAATGCCCTCCTAAATGATGAAGATACAGTGGTCAAAACCTCGGCGGTGGGGGGACTTGCCAAAATCGGTGAGGCAGCTGTGCCAGCATTGCTGAAAATCTTAGCGTCAACAGAGTATCCAGAAAGTGCTAAAGGACATGCTGTGTGGGCGCTGGGATTTATTGGAGCAGAAGCGAAGGAGCATTTATATCGAGAAATTAACTCAGACTCGGCTGATGTTCGCGCTGCGGTGGTGGGTGCGATCGCTAAAATTGCTGAAGAAGGTACTGAAGAAGGAGCATTTCACATTCTAGTGAACGCTCTCACCGATTCATCCCTAATGGTGCGGTGTGAAGCGGCATCTGCTTTGGGTAGTCTGGCTTATCAACCCGCGATTCCTAATCTAGTTGAGTTACTGCATCATCCCGATTGGGAAACCCGAAAAGCGGCGGCTCTAGCATTAATGAAAATTGGCGATCGCACTGCCTTAGAACCCCTACAAGCCACATTAAACCAAGAACAGGAAGCAGGAGTTCAGGCGGTGATCAAGTTGGCGATTTCTCAAATTGAGAGACAGTTAGAGGAAAATGCTTGGTAATCACCAGTACTTTTGACCAATTTGCTTATAGCAGTCTACTGGCTGAAATTGCTCCCAAGATAATTTAGACAGAAGAAGAGTGCGATCGCTATCCTCTTTTATAATTAATCACCTGATCTAATCGGGGCAAAGCACTCACTGCTGATTCACGAACATAGGGATCGGCAGATTCATCATCAGTTAATGCTGTCAACACTTCTACTCCCCGCATATCACCCATCGAACCCAGTGCATTAACAATCGCTACAGCCAGGGCAACATTATCTATTGTTTTCAGAGCCTCAGCCAAAATTTCAAAGGCAGGAGAACCAATTTCACCCAGTGCCATTACTGATGCAATATAGACAACGGCATTTGGGTCATTGAGCGCTGTTTTTAATCCCTGTAAGCCCTCATCTGGGAAAGGAACATCGGGATGGTTAGCAGCAACCTGTGCCAGAGCCTTAGCACAACTACCCCGAATGGTTGCATTCTCGCTATTTATTAATGAATCTACCAATGATGGGACAGCATCTGTACCAATAGCACCCAGTGCCTTAACAGCAGCACGACGGTAAGTCACATCTTCTTCATCCAAAATACCCATTAAGCGAGAAATCGTATTTTCATCACGAACATCAGCCAGTTCCCACATGGCTCGTTCCCGCAGATTTGGGTTAGGGTGTTTCAACTGTTCAAATAATGAATCTATTGTCATAAAAGAAAATTTCCCTGTTTAAATCCCCCAGGTTCAATCATTAATTACGAATTACGAATTACGAATTAAGAATTAGTAACAACTGAGGGACTCTTGATCAATCACTCAACCAGATACAGGCAAAGCAACAGACTGAGAGTCCCTGAGTTTTAGAGTATAACGATCGCTCGTCTACGTCTAGTCAATCCCTATTACTATGAAAGGGAGTTGATTACGTAGTCGAGAAGAGCGCGGAACTCACCTAATGCTTGAGGAGACAAGTCACGAGGAGAACAAGCGCGATCGCGAGTGTAGGTCAACGCGGTAACGTAGGGAGCAGTAGGCAGACCCAAAGAGCGGTAAACTTCACGAGCGCCTGCAATACCCCACTCATCCAGAGGGCCAGTACCGCCCACAACTAAGCTGTAGTTGATCAAGCGTAGATAGTGCTTGATGTCGCGGAAGCACTTGTCTTTCTTAACTTGAGTGTCGCCAGCTTCACCTTCTTGGGTCAGGTAAGGATATTTCTTAAAAGCAGCATCATAAGCTTCTTTAGCGACTGCATCAATACCAGCAGCCAACTTTTCAGCAGCTTCTAAACGAGCGCTAGCACGTTGAATGCTACCTTGAACGGATTCTAGATCAGAGGTGGTTGGAAAACGACCTGCTGCATCAGCAGATCCAATAACCGTAGTGATAACTGATTTCATTGCTTTTTATACTCCAGATTAGATGTGATCGGGTTTTGTATTTCAGTTGGCTTGACTAATAGGCTTAAGACATTAGCGATTAGCAATTAGCTCAGAGCAGAAATAACGCGATCGAAGTAGCTAGCAGCTTCAGCAGCTAGAGCAGAGCAGTCGCCTTGAGGAGTGTCAATCTTGCGGAATCTTTTGCCAGCGTTAGCTTCAGTATTGGTGTTGGTGATGTGAGCAACGCTGATAGCCTTCAGGATTTGGAAAGCACGTACTGAAGATCCAGTAGGTACGCCCAAAGCTGTGTAGGTTTCTTTCAGACCGTTCAAAGCGCGATCGTCTAATACAGAAGAATCACCAGCTAACAACGCATAGGTTACGTAGCGCAGAACGATTTCAGCATCGCGTAGGCAAGCAGCCATCCGGCGAGTGGGGTATAAGTTACCACCAGCTTGAAGCAAACCTGTGTTTTCACAAGCAATACCAGCAATGGCATCAGAAACTGCACAGCTAGCGTTGCTGGCGATCGCATTCACAGCATCAAGGCGCTTGTTGCCTTCAGCAATGAAAGACTTAAGGGCTGCTAAGTCAGCACCACCGATAGGAGCGGTTTTGGCATCAGCCGCAATTACAGCTCTGGAAAAAGCATCAAGAACCATGAGTTCTCCTTAATATTCACAAATGGCGGATATTATTTCTGGCGTGTTCTCGATCAGAATTAACTGTGAGTAGCCAAACAAAAACATAGGGGATCAATAGTGCCCTAGTCTTTACTATGAGAGACAAAGTAATAATCTGTAATATTTAATTTGGGAATTGGGAAGAGGACTTGGGGACAAGGAGAATTGGGGACAAGGGGAAAGACTTGTTTCAAGTTCTCACCTCTTGTCCCCTTGTCCCCTGCTCCCCTGCTCCCTGTCTCTTCCAATGCCTAAAAAATTAAGACTTACGCATTTCAACGGAACTCTGCCACTGCGTAAGTCTTAAGGAAAGGATATTCTTTTTTTACTCTATCAAGCTTGTTTTAGCAGGTGTTTGACCAAATTATCTTTTACCATCATCTGCCGTAAAACTTCTAACAAAAATTCTTGAGCTTCTTGTTGACTCAAATTCTTTACCTGGTCTTTCAAATTTTGTAAGCGAAACTGTTGCTCTAATGTTAATTCGACTGGAAAATCCATCATTACACTCCTCTGATTGACTGAATCGAAGGTATCGGTTGTTACTAGTAATGTGAAGACGATCGCTTTAAACTATTTTAGCACTGAGATATTAAACTGTCCACATTGTCAAGCTATAAATAACCACCCTCATAAAAATTTACAATTTGGTAACAACATCTCTATCTCACCCTGCGTTTGTAGGGAGTTTGTTGAAGCTGATCGCTAATCGCTGTAATGTTTAGAATGTTTATATACCAATAACTGTAAAAAGAAAAAACACGTATAACATCATCCGCAGGAGTCATAAGTAGGAGTCAGAAGATTGATAGACGCAATGGAATTTTTTCAGCTAAGTGCTGGTAAGTGGCGATCGCAACGAGCAACTCATCATCTGGCGTTCAAACGCTCAGAGACTGGAGAATCGGATATACAAGTAGAAACTCTGGAAGCCAATCATCCAGAAATCATTGAACTGTGCCAGTATCATGAAATTGACCCCAGCCTTTCAGTAGGAGGGTCACGTGTGCGTTGGCTAGGCACAATGGCTTGGGATAGAGAGAACGAAGAGAACCATCAGGGGAAAACTATATTTGCGATCGTGCCTGATGAGGATAACCCAAGGGCTGGCAAATTACTGCGCGAAAGAGGCTATGCCGAAATTGTGCCTGTAGTCGGTCTTTTTCACATGGATGATGAAGATGGACTAGTGTTGACAACCGAATACGAAACAATGAGTTCCATTGAGAGGTTCTGGTTTGCCAGCCCAAATATGCGACTTCGAACCAGTACAGTAAAACGGTTTGGTGGCTTCAGTACGGCATCGTTTTGTACTGAAAGCCGCATCGAAAGTTCTGTTGAGGTTTCCGGCACAGAACAGGTAACAGAAAGACTTGAGCAGGATATTCTAGAAAAAAAACAGTTTTATTCAGTTCTGGGTTGGTGAATTATCTCAAGCAAAGTGATGCTTTTACTCGTGGGCAAGATTATCTACATCGGGTGCAGAGACTTGCCCTAGAGCCGGGGATGGTGGATGTGTTCGATAACCTGCGCGATCGCATCCCCATTTGTACTTGGATTGGCGAAAATATTAACACCGTAAACGCTCAGATCAACGCCTACTTAGAAGTTTGTCATGAGTGCTTTCATCCGCAAGAGCGTCGCCACATCCAAATTTTTGCAGTCCCCATAGCTCAATCTTTTGGCATAGACGGGGTGTGCAATATTCTCACAAATCCAATCACTATTTTGGTAGATGTCGGTCGAGTTGCACCTAAAGACTGGTTTGGTGTAGTCGTCCATGAATACGCCCATGCCCATCTAGGAGACTTTGGTCACAATCAGCAGTTTGCTAGCATCCTATCTCATCTATGTTTAGGACTGGGATTAGAACCACCCTACTGGGAGGAAGGAATGGAAGCAACTTTGCGTAGCTGGCCTTACTGTAAGTCAACCATAGATCCTCTGGAATTTTGGATAGGTCGTTGAAGAGGGCAGGAGGAAAGAGGGCAGGGGGCAGAGGAGAATAGGGAATAATCAATGCCAATTGACAATTCCCAACTCCCAATTCCCAATTCCCAATCTTCTATTAATTTCTTTTGCTAAATGTTAAATTTTATTGCTTCAGTTAAAAAAAGTGAAACTCAATCTTCTAATCTGAAATATGTGAATAAAATTTTTTAGTCATTTACAGTAACTATTAAGCTGGAAGTTGCACTACTTTTTTTATTGATTAGCTATGGGTTGAATCCAGTGTGCTAATCGTTTTTCATACCCAATACTTAAAATCACCCTTAGTTAAGTTTCGTGAAATTTTATCAGAATCTGAGGTTCTGATACAACTACTCCCTTAATATGTGATTTAAAGTTGTTAACTTTAATTAAGAACATGGAGGCTTTAGAATGGCAATTCCTCTGTTAGAATATGAACCTTCAAGTCAAAACCAGCGTGTCGCTGGATATGAAGTACCGGGTGATGAACAGCCCAGGATTTTTACTACAGACAATATCCTGTCTCCATCAGATTTAGGCGATCTGATCGAAGCAGCATATCGTCAACTTTTCTTCTATGCTTTTGCTGCCGATCGCGAAACATATTTAGAGTCTCAACTCCGTAATGGACAAATTACAGTACGAGACTTTGTTCGTGGATTGGTTCTTTCCAATACCTTTAAGAAAAGCTTTTACGACCTCAACAATAATTATCGCTTTGTTGAGCAAGTAATTCAGCGCGTTCTAGGACGTGACCCATACAACGAGCGCGAAAAAATCGCTTGGTCAATTGTGGTCGCTACCAAGGGTATTGTAGGCTTTGTTGATGAAGTTCTCAACACTGAAGAGTACCTGAGCAATTTTGGATATTCCACAGTGCCCTATCAGCGCCGTCGGATACTGCCATCTCAATCTACAGGTGAGTTGCCATTTAACATCAAATCTCCGCGATACGAAGATTACCACCGTGCCAAACTGGGTTTCCCCCAAATCATTTGGCAGGTCGAAGTACGCAGATTCCTTCCACAAGAGCAAAAGCCAAAAGCTGGCGATCCAGCTCTGTTCTTGACTATGGCACAAAGTGTCAATGCAACTGGCAATACGCCACAAAGAATCTCGTCATTCAATATCGATATCGAAAAGTCCGTACCTTATCGCCAGTTAGCTGGAATTAAGTAACAATTTTTGGTCGGCGGCTGTCTAGTACATCGCTTTGATCATTTTATAGCGTGCATGAGTCTTGGGTTATGTAGGAGTTTCATTTAGGTATAACTAGTGAAACAGACTCTATCCCATGTCTGATGCACGCTAGTTGTTAATGGGAATGGGGCATTGGGCATTGGTTATGGGATATGGTTTTTTGTTAATGCCCAATGTCTGTAAAATAGCGTTATTTTTAGGCGTGGGATGAGCTAAAGTGTAGTTCGTCTTTTTAGCATCTCCAAAAGTTTCGTAAATTGGGTGGGAGGGGTAGCTGTCACCTCAATCATCTCGCCGGATAGGGGATGCTGTAATCTTAGCCGCCAAGCGTGTAGTGCTTGACCAGACAAATTTACGCCCACTGAATGACCAGAACTATAAACTGGGTCGCCGACAATGGGATGGCCCATTTTGGCGCTGTGGACGCGGATTTGATGGGTGCGTCCTGTTTCTAATTGGAAGCGGATCAAAGTGAAATTACCGAGGCGTTCTAATACTTGCCAATGAGTGACGGCAGATCGTCCGCCTTGTTCAATAGGCATAATAGCCATTTTTTTGCGGTCTTGTGGATGGCGACCAATGGGTAAGTCAATTGTGCCACTCTCAACTTTTGGCGCACCATAAACCACGCCCAAGTATTCTCTGCGTGCGGTTTTAGCTTTGAGTTGAGCTTGTAGGTGATGATGGGCAACTTCTGTTTTTGCGATCGCGATCGCTCCCGTTGTATCCTTATCCAATCGATGGACGATTCCCGGACGTTGGATTCCGCCAATTCCTGGTAAATTGGGACAGTGTGCCAACAAAGCATTTACCAGTGTGCCATCTGGATGACCGGGTGCGGGATGGACAACTAAACCTGCGGGTTTGTTGAGAATAAGTAATTGGTCATCTTCGTAGAGGATATCTAAAGGGATATCTTCTGCTAGCAGTTCTAGGGGTTGTGCTTCTGGTATTTCCAGAGTGATGCGATCGCCTAGCTTGACATTGATCTTCTTAGAAGTGCAAACTTTATCATTAAGTTGAACATTACCCTGTTCGATTAACTGCTGGATGCGCGAACGAGATAAATCTGGTAATTCTTGAGAAAGGAAACGGTCAATGCGATCGCCTTTAGTGTCAGTGCAGTGTATCGTATTGCTGGAGGGAAGTATGCTAGGTGCTGCATCCTCTATATGAGAAGACAAGCGTTCGCCCTTGGCGTTGGCGCAGCCATCGCTATTTTCTTGGATTTGTAAATTAAATTCGGTCACAATTGCTCTGGATTATTAATTCCCCGTTCTTTAAGTAAAGCGCGGAATCTCTTTATTTGGGTGGTTAGAAACCTAGTCTACACAAGCAAAACCGAAAGAGGTGGGTTTTAAAACCTTAATTTGGACTTAAATTTTGTTTGTATAGGGGTAAATTCTATTCACCCTAGCTGTTTTGTATTTGTTCCCTTAACCATTGTCGAAATGATCTAAGTGCTGAACTTGTTCCTGTGGTTCGTGCCATTTCCATAAACCGAGGAATTATTTCATTGACAGGAAAACCAGGGAATATGGCGCTTGTGAGAGACTTTATATATTGTTCACCTTGCAATAAGTTAATTTCTAAATTTTTGCTTTCATATCGCCAAATTTCAGGTACTTTTAACGCTTGATATGCACTAATTTGGGTTTTAGAGGTGACATCAATTTCAATCGCTAAATCAGGAGGATGATCAACCGTTAAGTCGATCTTGTCTTTGCCAATCATTAGCTGATAGTTTTGAATATAAAAACAATCATCAGGTTCAATACCTACACTTATATCTTTTCGCTTAAAGGTGGTTGAACCTAAAGATTCCCAATTTTGCGCCCTTTGCGTCCTTTGCGGTTCGTTATTCTTCTAATTCTATAACTTCTTGCGGCAACTCAAACAAACCATCTTCCCCAGCTTCAAAATCAACCACCTGATACACAGCATCAACATTTAACTCACCATAAATGTGAGGAAATAAGTCGCCAATTTCAGCCTCTTCATAACGAATTTCAGCTTGTACTTTCTCAGAATCAATAAAAAGTAGTACTAATTCTTTTTGATTATTAAAAAATCTCTTTGCAACTTTGAGTATTTGCGTTGATTTTGAACAATGTATAAAACCTTCACTGTCTAACGAATCAGCGCGATATGTACCGAGATTTTTTGCCTGTTCCCATTGTTGGCGTTTGGCAATGTGGAGAATGGTGTTCATAGATAATCTAGGAATTGTTGCATCTTGTAATATTTTCAGAAAATTCCCTAAATTTGTAAAGTCTTTAATTACTTTTGTAGCGCCTACACTTGTTAATTTTTTATCACCTATTCCAATAAAAGTAATACTCAAGTCATAGGCTGCTTTTACATCCCAAACCCCATCACCGACAAAAACAACTTTCTGAAATTTTTCAACTTGATAAAAATTCTCTGCTTTGATAATAGCTGTTTTAATAATATCTTCTCGTGAAAGTGCATCATTAGCTGAAGCTAAGGGGATACCTTCTATTTCTAAATTAGCTTTTTGAAGTTTTAGTTTAGCAGACTCACGCCAACCACCAGTTGCGATCGCAACATACCAATCAGGATCTAGCTGTAATTTAGCTAATACATTTGCCGCGCCAGGAATTTCACTGAATAAATCTTGGTTGTTAATAAAAGCTTCCTGAAGTAGATTAACAAAACGTGCTTTGAGTCTGACTAACTCTTCATTTAAAGGAAGACGTTCTAATTTTTCTTGGAAAATTTTCTGAGTAATTCCCGAATCCGTCGTGTATGCGTATTCAGCCCAATTTGTATTTATACCAAAAATACCAAATTCTAATGCAAGAGCGCGTACAAAACAATTTTCATCAATTTTGTAGGTATTTGTTAGTGTCCCATCAACATCAAAAATTACTAATTGCATAGTATATTTATTGTAACTCACAGTTAATTTTAGAATCTTAGAAGCCAATTAAGCGATCGCTAAAAAAATTACCATTTAAAATCTCGCCCAAAGGCACTAGATGCAAATTTTATCTCTACATGAGGTTAAAATCGGTAGCGGTTACATTTGGCGGAATACAAACATCTGGCGCACATAAGCCAAAAAACTCTAGCGTCGTCACCTCAAGAGCATTTAAATCTAAGCGGCGGATGGCATGATTATTAGTATCAGCAATATATAAATATGAGCCGTTAACACTCAATCCCGAAGGTTCAAAAAATCGGCTATTCTTATCTTGTCCATCTTGTAATCCAGCAGTACCATCTCCCAAAACTGTTTGACAATTGCCACTAGGACTAACTAATTTAATTTTGTGATTGTAGGTATCTGCTACCCACAAAAAATTTTGAGCAAATTCCACTCCTAAACAATGTTGTAAACGGACATCTTCACCTTGTCCATCAACGTCACCAAAACCAAATAAACCACCACTACCGCAAACAGTTCGTACTTGATACGGTTCTACAATTCCAACACCACGAATTGAACTAACTTCACTGTCAGCGATATATAATTCTTTTCCATCGGTGCTAATACCACTGGGTTGAGCAAAGGCAGATTCGGTAAGTGAACCATCAACGCAAGCTTCTGCACCAGTACCTGCATAAGTTTTAATCATGCTAGTTTCTAAATCCATTTCCCAAATTTGATGCGGCCCAGCCATTGCAATAAATAAGGTATTTCCCACTTTCACTAAATCCCAAGGGGAATTTAGCGGGGTTTCTAAACCAGCACCGCCATGAGGATGAATACTCCGACTTTGTTCTCCAGTTCCTGCGATCGCTTCTACTACTTGACGCTTCAAGTCAACTCGGCGCAGGGTATGATTTTCTGTATCAGCAACATAAAGAATTTGATTTTCTGCATCATAAGCCATTCCCTGCGGTGCAAAAAACTGCGCTTCGTTAAAAGCACCATCGGTTAAGCCAGATTTCCCAGTACCAATTAAATGCAGAATTTCGCCGTCGAAGCTACTCATAATCAGGCGATGATGTCCAGAGTCAGCGATAAACAAACCCGCCTGGGTAGCTAAGACTTTACCAGGAAAAGCTAGGGGAGTAATTAATGGCTGGCGCTGTTTTTCTAATATCAAACTAAGTTCTTGAAAATTAATTGTGCCTTTATCTTGGTGTTGCTGAATTAATTTTTGAATCAACTCGTCTAAAGTGTCACGGTTTCCTTCTCCAGAAATCTGACCAATCACGTAACCTTCTGGATCAATAATTATTAATGTAGGCCAAGCACGTACAGCATATTCTTCCCAAAGTCGAAAATTGCTGTCAACTATAACTGGGTGTTCAACGTCGTAGCGCAGAATAGCTTGGCGAATATTTTCTGTTTCTTTTTCGTTGTCAAATTTGGCAGAATGAACACCGATAACGGTAAGGCTATCTTTATATTTCTGTTCTAAATATTTCAGGTTTGGCAGAATATGCAGACAATTTATACAGCAGTATGTCCAAAAGTCTAAAATTATGACTCTACCCTTGAGTTGTTTTAGAGACAAAGGTTTGTCGGTATTGAACCAAGAGTAATTGTGTGGTAATTCTGGCGCTCTTACACGGGGAAGCATAATAATTCGTAGTTCGTAATACTTCGGCTACGCTCAGGACAAGCTCAGTACAAGTTCGTAATTCGTAATTTAATTTGGGTGTATCTGTTGTGAAAGGACTTGAAAAATTAATTACTACGGAGTTATCAGCTTGGGTAGAACAAGCTAAAATTCAGGCTAAACAGGGACGAGTTATCAATCGCATTCCACAATTAGCTTTAGCCGATCCTGGTTGGTTTGCGGTTCACGTCTGCTGTGAATCGGGGAAAAATATCAGCTTTGGGGATACCGCTTGTGTCTTCCCGCTAATGAGCGTTATTAAGACATTTTCTTTACTTTATCTGCTGGAACATTTTGGCGCAGAAACAGTTTTTGGCTGGGTTGGAGTTGAACCATCGGATGCACCCTTCAATTCTTTAGAACAATTAGTTAGCGATCGCGGCCGCCCCCGTAACCCGATGATTAATAGTGGGGCAATCACCCTCGCTGATAAGTTACCAGGAAAAGATGCTACCCAACGCACTCTTTTATTTTGTCAATGGCTCAACCAATTAGCAGGTTGCCAACTCAGTTTAGATGAAGTAATGCTGGCTTCAGTGCGATTAACCCGCTCAACAGCCAATGAAGCGATCGCAAACTATCTTAGCGAAACAGGTTATTTAGAAAATCTTGAAATAGCACTTGACACTTATGAGCAAATATGTTCTATTTCTGGGCGAGTTGAAGATTTAGCTCTGTTAGGAAAACTTCTAGCTTGTGAAAGTGGGTTAGTGAAATCACAGAATCGCCGGATTGTCAATGCTGTGATGTTAACTTGTGGACTTTATGAAGCTTCTGCCGATTTTGCAGTCAGGATTGGTGTACCGATGAAATCAGGGATTGGTGGTGGACTTGTCGCAATAGTCCCAGGTGAGGGAGCGATCGCTTGCTACAGTCCTGGGTTGGATGATATAGGAAATCCTGTAGGTGCGATCACATTTGTTGAGGCTTTAGCGCAAGATTTACAGTTGAGTGTCTTTGCTTGATTCCGGTTTTTCTGCTTCGGGAGCGCTTATTTTAGGTAACGGCGTTGATTCAGGGGTTGGTATTACCTCTGGCTGTGGTTCTGCTACAGGAGACTCAATAATCTCTGGCAGTGCAGGTGGCAAATTAGGAGATGGCGCAACTGTTACTTCTGGAGTAGGTGTCTTGCTCGTTCGGCGCTTAAAATATCCGCTAAATCTAGATTTTGTTGGCTGAGGCGTAACTTTTTCAGTTGACGGTGTTGATTCAGGAGTTGGCGTTACCTCTGGTTGTGGTTCTGGTGTTGGCGTAATTATTTCTGGTGCTGGAGACTCAATAATCTCTGGCAATGCAGGTGGCAAACTAGGAGATGGCTCAACTGTTACTTCTGGAGTAGGTGTCTTACCCGCCCGACGGTTAAAAAATCCGTCAACTTTAGGTTTAGTTGGCTGGGGCGCAACTTTTTCAGGTAGCGGCGTTGATTCTGGAGTCGGCGTTACCGTTGGCTGTGCTTCTGATGGTGTCGGGGATAAGGTAGGAGATGGTACAACCGTTGGAACTTCCAATTTTGGTTCTTCTGGCTGTGTTTTAGATTCTTTTGGAGCTTCAGTTTCAGGAAGAGGCTGCTTTTCTAGCTTCGGTTGGATTTGAGGTGTTTTTTCAACAGAAGGCATAGGTGTAAGTTTATAATTCGGGTCTACAATGCCACGTACCTCATCTGCTGTGAGTTCTCCCCTCACAATTTTCGACAAAGTATCTTTACCCTTTGGCTGGAAGTCAATGACTCGCACTGTGGTATTGAAGACATTTTTGAGAGGATTTCCCTGATTATCGAGAAATTCTAGCTTTATCCAGTTTTTACCAGTTTGGAAGCCTTTAAGATAAACTGCCTGCCAGCGATCGAAAACAAAGCTTTCACCATTAATTGTGACGCGGATGCGCCAATCACTAAATCCTTCGTTAGTGTTTTCCTTGTCAACGAGGTGCAGGGGAGCGTTAGTGAGATAAAAGTCTAGTAAGATTGGCTCTGCCCCGTAGCTACTTTGGGGACGGCTGTAAGTTAGCAGAGGTAATTTGGCATCTGGGTTATTGTCGTCAGTTTTGGTAAAGACGTGAAATGTTGTCTCGGCATAAGCACCTTCATTCTTAAAGCTTTCATGCCAAGGACGAGAGGCAAAGACGCGCAGGGTATGAGTACCTGGAGACAACTCTGGTAAAACCAAGGGTTGATTCAGGTCGTAAACAGGAATATAAGGTTGATTATCCAGAATTACATGGAGATGTGGCCCCAGTTGTAATTGTGGGTCTTTAAATATTGGTAGATCCTTAACCTGAAAACTGGCTGTAACTTTATTATTTTGGAAAACTTCATCAGGTCTTGGAGTCAGAATTGCCACTTGTGGCTGATACACCTCCAAACTTGGACGCAGTGCTTGGATAACAGATGGTGGGGAAACTTCCGAAAATTGCTTTGAAATTTGAGAAATCTGTGGAGGGTTTTCTCTATAACCAGTAGATACTTCCTGGCTATCGGCTTTCTCACCGCAACTGGTCAAGCTTAATACCAGCACCAATGTCATTATCCACCTGAGAATCGGGAACCTCTCAGGGAGGAGCTTCTCTAACACCCTTTTCTGCCACGAGTTCATGCGTTGCACCCAGTGATAGTCTTCGACAATTGACAGATTATTTTCGCTCAAACTGTCATCTGGCACTATAGCCCAAAAGGTGAAATCTACCTCACATTCCCTAAGTTTTTCTGTGTCTATTTCAGTAAATTTTAAAACAAGTCATACTTTTTACAGCTTTTTACTTACAGCAATGGAAATATGACACAAATGTTCATGAGTAATAGCAGTAAAAGCTGGAAATCGAGTGTATACAGCAAAATCATAAAACTTACGAATTGTTATTCTTTGTAAATTAAAATGGTTAATCTATTGACTTTTAGACAAATAGTTTGAAGTTAAAAGGCAGATAAGACGGTAATTTCAGCAATTTTCCACCAAGTTTGAATTATTGTTAAAATATCTCCAACAAAGTGCAGGTGAAGACTCTATAATTCAACGAGAAACAACTCTCCACATAGGGTCTTCATCGCGGCTTCAGTAAAATTCTGAGTATGCGGTAATGGTTCACTTTGTGGTATTCATGATTCCTCATTCCTTATCAAGAGAGGAGGTCAAATGACAATAAGTCCTCCGGAGCGAGAGGAAAAGAAGGCAAGAGTAATCGTCGATAACGATCCAGTTCCAACCTCATTCGAGAGATGGGCGCAACCTGGACACTTTGACAGATCCTTAGCCAGAGGTCCCAAAACCACCACATGGATTTGGAACCTGCACGCACTCGCCCATGATTTTGATACACATACAAGCGATTTAGAAGACATATCCCGCAAGATATTCTCAGCCCACTTCGGCCACCTAGCCGTAGTGATGGTTTGGTTGAGCGGGATGATTTTCCACGGCGCGAAGTTTTCTAACTACGAAGCTTGGCTAAGTGACCCGTTGAACGTTAAGCCTAGCGCTCAAGTCGTTTGGCCCATTGTTGGACAAGACATTTTAAACGGTGATGTTGGCGGTGGTTTCCACGGTATTCAAATCACCTCCGGTTTGTTCCAAGTATGGCGTGGTTGGGGGATTACAAACTCCTTCCAGCTTTATGTAACTGCGATCGGTGGCTTGGTATTAGCAGGCTTATTCTTATTTGCCGGCTGGTTCCACTACCACAAACGCGCTCCCAAACTGGAATGGTTCCAGAATGTGGAGTCGATGCTGAATCACCACTTGCAAGTATTGCTAGGTTGTGGTTCCTTGGGATGGGCAGGTCACTTAATCCACGTGTCCGCACCGACCAACAAGCTTTTGGATGCAGGTGTTGCTCTCAAAGACATCCCCTTGCCCCACGAGTTCATCTTGAACAAAGACTTGTTGACCGAGTTGTATCCCAGCTTTGCTGCTGGTTTAGCACCTTTCTTCACCTTGAACTGGGGTCAGTATGCTGACTTCCTTACCTTCAAGGGCGGTCTGAACCCAGTAACAGGCGGCTTGTGGATGACTGACATCGCTCATCACCACTTAGCGATCGCAGTTCTCTTTATCGTTGCTGGTCATCAATACCGTACCAACTGGGGTATTGGTCACAGCATTAAAGAGATCCTAGAAAACCACAAAGGCCCTTTCACTGGTGAAGGTCACAAAGGTCTCTACGAAAACCTGACCACATCTTGGCACGCTCAGTTGGCTACTAACCTGGCCTTCTTGGGTTCGCTGACCATCATCATCGCGCATCACATGTACGCGATGCCCCCCTATCCATATTTGGCAACTGATTACGCTACACAGTTGTGCATATTCACTCACCATATTTGGATCGGTGGCTTCTTGATTGTTGGTGGAGCAGCTCACGCTGCGATCTTCATGGTGCGGGATTACGATCCAGTTGTGAATCAAAACAACGTATTGGATCGGGTAATTCGTCACCGTGATGCGATTATTTCTCACCTGAACTGGGTATGTATTTTCTTAGGCTTCCATAGCTTTGGACTTTACATCCACAACGACACAATGCGTGCATTGGGTCGTCCTCAAGACTTGTTCTCTGATACAGGGATTCAATTGCAGCCAGTATTTGCCCAGTGGATACAAAATATCCACGCCTTGGCTCCTGGTACAACTGCACCTAATGCCCTAGAACCAGTTAGCTATGTCTTTGGCGGCGGTATTTTGGCTGTTGGCGGTAAAGTGGCAGCTGCACCCATTGCTTTGGGCACAGCCGACTTCCTAATTCACCACATTCACGCTTTCACCATTCACGTCACCGTCCTAATTCTGCTCAAAGGTGTGCTGTATGCCCGTAGCTCTCGTCTGATTCCAGACAAAGCAAACCTGGGCTTCCGCTTCCCCTGCGACGGGCCTGGTCGTGGCGGTACTTGCCAAGTGTCTGGTTGGGATCACGTATTCCTCGGACTATTCTGGATGTACAACTCCCTGTCTATTGTAATTTTCCACTTCAGTTGGAAGATGCAATCAGATGTTTGGGGAACCGTAGATGCAGATGGTACTGTGACTCACATCACTGGTGGCAACTTTGCCCAAAGTGCTATTACCATCAACGGTTGGTTACGGGACTTCTTGTGGGCACAAGCTACACAAGTCATCAATTCCTATGGCAGCGCGCTATCTGCCTATGGTCTACTCTTCTTAGGCGCTCACTTTGTCTGGGCATTCAGCTTGATGTTCCTGTTCAGTGGTCGCGGCTACTGGCAAGAACTGATTGAGTCCATTGTTTGGGCGCATAACAAACTGAAGGTAGCACCAGCAATTCAGCCTCGCGCTCTGAGTATTATTCAGGGTCGGGCTGTAGGGGTAGCTCACTACCTCTTGGGAGGAATTGCCACAACTTGGGCATTCTTCCATGCACACATCCTTTCAGTAGGGTAGCAATCAGTTATTGAGTGCTGAGTACTGAGTGCTGAGTCAAAACTCAGAACTCAGGACTCAGAACTCAGGACTCTAGACGCTGATATTTGATGGCTAAAGGTCAGAGGATTTATTAAACCTATGGCGACAAAATTTCCGAAATTTAGCCAGGATCTCGCACAGGACCCGACGACTCGTCGGATATGGTATGCGATCGCTACAGGCAACGATTTTGAAACCCATGATGGCATGACGGAAGAAAATCTTTACCAAAAGATTTTCGCAACTCACTTCGGTCACTTGGCAATCATCTTCCTGTGGGCATCCAGCCTCCTGTTCCACGTGGCCTGGCAAGGTAACTTTGAACAGTGGATTAAAGATCCCCTTCACATCCGTCCCATCGCCCATGCGATTTGGGACCCCCACTTTGGTAAACCAGCGATCGAAGCTTTTACCCAAGCGGGCGCTAGTAATCCGGTAAACATTACCTACTCTGGTCTCTACCATTGGTGGTATACCATCGGTATGCGGAATAACGGCGAACTGTACAACGGTTCAGTGTTCTTGCTATTATTCGCTGCTGTATTACTGTTTGCTGGTTGGCTGCACTTGCAACCCAAGTACCGTCCTAGCTTGGCATGGTTTAAGAGCGCTGAACATCGCCTAAACCACCACTTAGCAGGTTTGTTTGGTGTTAGTTCATTGGCTTGGGCTGGTCACTTAATTCACGTTGCTGTCCCCGAAGCTCGCGGTCAGCACGTAGGTTGGGATAACTTCCTGAATACCCCACCCCACCCAGCCGGTTTGACACCATTCTTTACAGGCAACTGGGGTGTTTACTCTCAAAACCCTGACACTCCTGGACATATCTTCGGGACATCGCAAGGTGCAGGAACTGCAATTCTGAGTTTCTTGGGTGGTTTCCATCCCCAGACAGAAGCTTTGTGGCTGACTGACATAGCTCATCACCACTTAGCGATCGCAGTTTTATTCATTGTTGCTGGTCACATGTACCGGACAAACTTTGGGATTGGTCACAGTCTCAAAGAAGCATTGAATGCCAAGAGTTTCTTTGGTATTCCAGTTGAAGGGCCGTTCAACCTACCTCACCAAGGTATTTACGACACCTACAACAACTCCCTGCACTTCCAATTAGGTTGGCACTTAGCAGCGCTAGGTGTTGTAACCTCCCTGGTAGCGCAGCACATGTACTCCATGCCTTCCTACGCATTTATTGCGAAGGACTACACAACTCAGGCAGCGTTGTACACGCATCACCAGTATATTGCTGGATTCCTGATGCTTGGTGCTTTTGCTCACGGTGCGATTTTCTGGGTGCGTGATTACGACCCAGAGCAAAACAAAGGTAACGTGCTTGACCGCGTGTTGAAGCACAAAGAAGCGATTATTTCCCACCTCAGCTGGGTATCTCTTTTCTTAGGCTTCCACACCCTTGGTCTGTACGTACACAACGACGTAGTAGTTGCTTTCGGTACTCCTGAAAAGCAAATCTTGATTGAGCCAGTATTTGCTCAATTCGTCCAAGCTGCTAACGGTAAGGTGCTGTACGGTTTAGATACTTTGCTATCTAACCCCGATAGTATTGCTTACACAGCATGGCCTAACTACGCTAACGTTTGGTTGCCAGGTTGGTTAGATGCCATTAATGCTGGTACTAACTCCCTGTTCTTGACAATTGGCCCTGGCGATTTCTTGGTACACCATGCGATCGCTCTAGGTCTGCACACCACCACCTTGATCTTGGTCAAAGGTGCTTTGGATGCCCGTGGTTCTAAGCTGATGCCCGATAAAAAGGACTTCGGCTATGCCTTCCCTTGCGACGGCCCCGGTCGTGGCGGTACTTGCGACATCTCAGCATGGGATTCCTTCTACCTCGCTACATTCTGGATGCTCAACACCATTGGTTGGTTGACCTTCTACTGGCATTGGAAACATCTCGGTGTTTGGCAAGGCAACGTAGCTCAGTTCAATGAGAACTCTACATACCTCATGGGCTGGTTCCGCGATTACCTCTGGGCTAACTCTGCTCAGTTGATTAACGGTTACAACCCTTACGGCGTGAATAACCTGTCTGTCTGGGCTTGGATGTTCCTATTTGGACACCTAGTTTGGGCTACTGGCTTCATGTTCTTAATCTCCTGGAGAGGTTACTGGCAAGAGTTGATTGAAACCCTTGTCTGGGCACACGAACGCACTCCTCTGGCTAACCTAGTTCGCTGGAAAGACAAGCCCGTTGCTCTGTCTATTGTTCAAGCTCGTGTAGTTGGTCTAGCTCACTTCACTGTTGGCTACATCGTGACTTACGCCGCGTTCTTGATTGCTTCTACGGCTGGTAAGTTCGGTTAATTCGGCTGCTAGTTTTGTAGATAAGTAATAAAAATCCCCTGCCGCAAGGTGGGGGATTTTTTTGTGGGTTTTGGGTAGGGAGGATGGGAAAAATAAAGAAGGGGGCGGGCAAGATGCCCACCCCACAATAAAAATTACAAATAGTTTTGTATTCTGAATGCAAAAGCCAAAGTTGAAAATTTTTCGGAGAAGATTACCTCATTGGGAGTTAGGTGGGGCAGTTTATTTCATTACTTTTAATACTTGGGAAAAGTTAGAACTTAGCCTAGAAGCTAGAGAAATAGTTTTTAATTCTTACTTGTTTTTTGATAAAAACAGATATCAAATATTTGTCTTTGTAGTTATGACAAATCATGTGCATCTGCTTATTCAGCCATTAATCAAGTCGGAAAATGAGTTTTGGTCATTGAGTAGCATTATGAAAAGTATTAAAGGTTATAGTGCTAAACAAATTCCCAAAGTGATGAAACATATAGGAACAGTTTGGCAAGACGAAAGATATGACCGTATTGTTAGGAACGATGAAGAGTTTCAACAATATTGGGAATATATCAGACAAAATCCTGTAAAAGCAGGGCTGTCATCAAGCCCAGAAAATTACCCCTTCTTTTGGCAACTCCCTGAATAATCTCAATCATCACATTACTTGTGGGGTGGGCATCTTGCCCGCCCCTTTGTAGCCTTACATGTCATTAATTTTCTCTATGTTTATTTACGACACTGCAAAGAAGCCAAAATTAGACCCTATCAGCCCGTTATCCTCAAGGGTTTGCTAAGTTTTCATCAAATTCTTAACTTATGAAGCTGATATGGTGTTAGATCCATTTACAGGTTCTAACACAACTGGGTTTGTTGCTGAAACTCTGCAACGCCAATGAATATCTTTTGAAATTAACGAAATTATGTAATGGGAAGTTGTTATCGTTTTAGCCAATAATCAAATTAAGTAAAGAGTCACGAATGAGGAGTTAAAATTTATAACCCCTAACTCATAACTACTCACTTAAATTTCTCCATTCACCTGCATTTGGTGAACTTGATCGGCTAGCTCCTGACGACCTTGATCGTCTAGTTTATCAATAGCTAACATTCCCATCAGAATCACTTCTTTCAGTGTTAAACGTGTCGAATGTGCCTGTTTTTGCACAATCTCCTTAATAATTGGACTGACACCAATCGCTGTACTAGCTCTAGCCACAGAAGAACAAACACTAATGATTAAGCCTAAATCTTAGCACTTTCAATGAAGTTATTTTCTATAGTTAAAACTTAATTTAAAGGTGTTTCAACTCATACTTCTACAGGCAAACATAAACTTGAAATTATATATACAGAACTACAAAAGAAGTACAGAGAATTGCTCTAATACTGGGCAATCTGTATCAAACCCTAAATCATCCCGTCAAACCTAAGAGGCAACTTTTGGATGAAAATAAATTTAACTTTTGTTAGATCAACGCAATCTGTATAATTTTTGACTGCACTATAGATGACTTTAGAATTATCCCAAACCAGTTTGAGCGCCTAACTTTTTAAGAGCAAGTTCTTAAAAATCAACAGTAATAACCTTTTTCTTGCTCAAGAACAGCAGCTCATCGTATGATATCAACTAATCGCAAACTTATACACACTTACAATATTTGTGGACACTGAGTTATAAAAAATAGTTAGTTTTGTGAAAATAATCCTTTAAGTACCAGTATTTTCGCAAATCAGACTTGTATACCACCGAAAAAACCGTACTTTAAAGAGATCGTAAATTGTCTAAGATAATCTACTCAACACGCTTTACAGAACTATACAGTGTAAATAAGAATAATAACTTAACCGAAGTAAAATTTTCCTGAATACAGGCAATTAATGATGTGATAGGGAAAAGCAGTGAGTAGAGGAGAGAGAAAGCGATGAGGGACCCTTATCTGTTGGCAGCAGGCTTGTTAACAGGATTAGCAATACCAGCATCGGCTCTTCCACATTTGTCGATTGTCCTGCCAGAAAGTTCTAGATTCCTGTGGGATTTAAAACAAGGCTCGCAGACAATAGTAAGTAGACAAATCATCCCCAGCGTTGATCTCTCCTTACCAGAACTCAGTGGGCAAGCGTTCCAACCCCTAAAAAATTCGCAGCCGACGGTAGATGAGAAAAACGTCTCTAGCGTACCCGAACTCAGTAGTGAAGGATTACCAGCCTCAACAGAATCATTAGTCAAACCCAGTGCCCAAGCAGCTGGTATTTCTTTGACATCTGGTAATCAACTTTACTACCAAAGATTGGCGGCTCTGAAAACAGGTCAGATTTATACGCGCGTAGATAGTGATAATTTGCAATCTTTGTGGGAGTCGATTAGGAAGCGTCAACTAACTTATGATGACTGGAAAAGTTTATTAGCTTTAGAAGCTAGAGCGATCGCTCAAGGTCAAGGTGCAAATCATCTAAGCATCTTAGTGGGTGATTCTTTGAGCATGTGGTTTCCTAGAGAAAAACTGCCTACGGGGAAATTGTGGCTCAATCAAGGCATCTCTGGAGATACTTCCAGTGGGGTTTTAAAAAGGTTGGGGGCATTTTCGGCAACCCGGCCAGATGTAATTTATGTCATGGCTGGGATTAACGACTTACGAAAAGGCGCGAGTGATGACACAATTTTGCGTAATTATCGCCGGATTGTGCGTCGTTTACGCGAGACTCACCCAAAAGCTCAAATCATTGTCCAATCAATTTTGCCTACTCGCCTAGCAAAACTTTCTAATAGCCGCATTCGTCACATCAACACCCAACTAACCCAAATTGCTAAACAAGAAGGCGCTAATTATCTAAATATTTATAGCTGGTTTACCGATATGGAAGGCAATATGCGTCCAGAGTTGACCACAGATGGTTTACACCTGTCACAAGAGGGTTATGATGTATGGCGCTCGGCATTACAGCAGATAGAATACAAGGTGACTCAGCGTGAAGATTAAGCGATCGCTCGACCCTTAAAGCGATGTCTACGACGGGCTGCGCCTATGCAATTTTAGATTTATGGAAATTACCGACAACGATGCCATCACCATACGTTCTCTAATTGAAAACCAATTGGTAGCCTTTAAAAAGGATGATGCCCAAGGCGCTTTTGCCTTCGCCAGTCCAGGAATTCAGGCGCAATTTGGTACCCCAGAAAATTTTATGCAGATGGTGAAGATAAGTTACCCAGCAGTATACCGTCCTCGCTCTGTCTTTTTTGAGAAGATAACAACCATCCAAAAAAACATAACTCAGCCAGTGCTGCTACTTGCTCCTGATGGAGTTCCCTTGAGAGCTTTATATCTTATGGAAAAACAGCCGGATAATGCCTGGAGGATAAACGGCTGCTTTTTAGTTTCTGTAGAAGGTAAAGAAATATAAACTGGATTTCTATAAAACCAAAATTTTATAATTTAACGCCCAAGGCTTCCCGATTTAAAATCTGATTTAACTTACCACTGCGATAACCTTCCAAATCCAGAGTTACGTAAAGAAATCCAAAATCCTGAAATACAGAAACTACTTTTTGCAAATCTGTCGTTAACACAAACTCTTTAATTTGTTCTGGTGATAATTCAATGCGTGCTGTATCACCTTCCGATCGCACGCGCAAATTTTGCCAACCCAGCTTTCTTAAGAAAATTTCTGCTCTACCAACTCGTTGTAACTTAGCAACAGTAATCTCTTCACCATAAGGAAACCGCGAACTTAGGCAAGGTTGAGCCGGCTTATCCCACCAAGGTAAACCGAGTTGTTGCGAAAGTTGTCGAACTTCAACTTTGGTGACACCTACTTCGGCTAAAGGCGATCGCGCCCCTCTTTCTTTCGCTGCTTGAATTCCTGGGCGATAATCATGCAAATCATCGGCATTTACCCCATCCACTACATAGGGATAACCCAACTGCAAAGCTAAAGGTTTGAGAGTATCGTGCAACTCACTTTTACAAAAATAACAGCGATTAACCGGGTTAGAAGTGTAATTGGGATTTTCCATCTCGTGAGTCTGGACGATTTTATGAGCAATCCCAATAGTTGCAGCTTGAATTTTGGCATCTTCCAACTCTTCTGGCAACAGCGAAGGAGAAACAGCCGTGACAGCCAGAGCGCGATCGCCCAAGGCATCATAAGCAATTTTCGCAACCAAAGTGCTATCAACGCCCCCAGAGTAGGCAATCAATGCCTGATTCATCTCTTCAAATAAGGCTTTTAATTGCTCAAATTTTTCTGTTAGCATCATTTCCCAATCCTACTCAAACCCTATAGCACCCAACCATTTTTATTGTAGTCATTTGTTATGTTATGGGGCATTGGGAATTGGGAAGAGGACAAGGGGACAAGGAGAATTGGAGACAAGGGGAAAGACTTGTTTCAAGTTCTCACCTCTTGTCCCCTTGTCCCCTTGTCCTCTGCTCCCCTGCCCTCTTGCCCCCTGTCTATATTGGCGGTTTGCTGTACTTGGCTACCAGACTAGCTAAAAGTGGTAAATCAATTGGTTTAGAAATATAGTCATTTACTCCAGCTGCTAGACAGGTTTCGCGATCGCCTTTCATCGCCATTGCTGTTTGAACAATTACCGGAATCGTCTGATATTGCTCATGTTCTCGCAGTTGTCGTACCAAGTTAAGACCATTTCCATCTGCCAGATAAACATCCATTAAAATCACTGCTGGATATAGCTGTGTTAGAGCTTCCCACATCTCAGCAGCATTCTTAACCCAAGTCACCTGATATCCTAATTTCTGTAGATAAATTTGCATCAAATCAGCATTGGGTAAGTCATTTTCTACCAGTAAAATATCTACAGAAGAACTAGGCGTTAAAGGCAAATGAGATAAGGAGTACTTTGCCTCCCCTGCCTCCCCTGCCTCCCTTGCTTCCTCATCTCCCCCCGCTCCCACCTCTTGCTTAAGGGGAAGTAAAAGGGTAAAACGGGAGCCGCTATCTACTTCAGACTCCACTTTCACAGAACCACCATGAATTTGGGCGAGTTTGCGAGTCACTGCTAAACCCAAACCAGTCCCCTCAGCACCACCAGCGACAGCCTTAGCAATTTGGAAATAGGGTTCAAATAATTGAGTCTGGTCTTCTTGAGAGATGCCACTGCCAGTATCCCAAACTGTAAAATGTACAGATCCACCTTTGGGAACAACCTGTAAGCCAACACTTCCTTTGCTGGTGAACTTTAAGGCATTGAAGAGTAAATTCAACAGCATTTGCTTGAGTCGCAAAGAGTCGGCTACTAGGCTTGTGATATCGGGGTCAATTTCTAGGCACAGTCTTAAACCCTTATTAGCGGCTTTCTCTTTCACCAGTGCCAAAACATTGCTACATAGCAGTGGTACATCTACACTTTCCCACTGCACCTCTAGCTGGTTTGCTTCAATTTTTGAAAGATCCAAAATATCATTAATCAGAGCTAGCAAATGCTTGCCGCTAGACTGAATGATATTTAAATACTCCCGTTGACGTTCTATAGTTGGTTCGTACCCTGGAGCTAAAAGCAGATGGGTAAACCCAATAATAGAACTAAGCGGTGTGCGAATTTCGTGGCTGGTGTTTGCCAGAAACTGGTTTTTCAGCTGATTGGTGCGCTCCAATTCTTGATTGGAGTTACTTAACTGTTGATATTGTTGCTGCCAAGATAGGATGTGTCTCAGTTGTACCAAAGCTGTTGTACAGTAGTTGGCAGACCTGGACATCAATTGCGATCTGAGTTGGGCTTTTGATTCTATGAGCGACTCACGATCGCAACTTAGGGGCGCTGCGGCGATAATTAGCCAGCCCATAATGCTGCCAGAATCATCAGCTAACCGCCAAGCGCTTGGTGGCTGTTGATTCTCAAGTTGCTGTAAATCTTTGAATTCTATAACCTCTTGCAATCGCAACAGCAGCTTTTTTTCTGCTGTCAGCACATCTACAAATAAAGGTTGTGAGTTTTGAGATGGAGAACGAGAAATATAGCAAACTGTGGCTACAGTTTCTTGTGGTTGAAACATAGCAATGCCGACAGCATAATCTGTAAGTGCCAGATTAGTGCTGTTCATTACACTGTTAATCTCGTTAACCACAGCTTGGAGAACTTCTGATTCTGCGACTTCTGCCTGTAGGACATTGTTACAAGCAGAAAGCAGATAATGATTTAGGCGACTTTGCAACTGGTTCAAGCTGCTCTCCAGCCACAACTTGGCGCGAAGTTGCTGAATTGTTGTCAAAAGTTTTGGCGTTGCATCTATCTGTGAGTTTTGGTCTGGTAAGCTTGAGTACTGCTGCATGGTCAACTAGACCGCTTAACAAATTTAGCTTCACATAAAAATCCAAAAAGGATTTTATGTATATTAGCGGACAATTCTTTTTTATTTATAAACCATAACTTATGTTGTTATAAACCATAACTTATGATGTCGAATTTAGCAGCTAGTCCAAAAAAATTATTATCTGAACCACTGACCTAAAATTTGTTAAAGCAACTTAAGACTTATGGATACACAATTCGCCCAACTAATCGTCAATGGGATTGCGGTAGGGAGCATTATTGCTCTAGCCGCAGTCGGACTGACTCTTACTTATGGAATTTTACGGTTATCTAACTTTGCTCATGGTGACTTTTTAACTTTAGGAGCCTATCTCACCTGGCTAATCAATAGTATTGGAGTTAATATTTGGCTGTCAATGATCTTGGCGGCGGCGGGAACAGTAGCAGCAATGCTGTTATCGGAAAAGTTATTGTGGTCAAAGATGCGCTCTATCCGTGCTACTTCCACTACGCTGATTATTATTTCTATCGGGCTTGCCTTATTTCTTCGCAATGGGATTATTTTTATCTGGGGTGGCAAGAACCAAAACTATAATTTACCTGTCACCACAGCTTTAGATATTTTTGGTTTAAAAGTACCGCAAAATCAATTATTGGTATTGGGGTTAGCGATACTAGCAATTTTCGCGCTGCATTACCTGCTGCAAAATACCAAAATTGGTAAAGCGATGCGAGCAGTTGCTGACGATCTGGACTTAGCCAGGGTTTCAGGTATTAATGTTGACCGAGTAATTTTCTGGACTTGGCTAATTGCTGGCACTCTTACGTCATTGGGAGGCAGTATGTATGGGTTGATTACAGCCGTGCGTCCTAATATGGGGTGGTTCTTAATTTTACCGTTATTTGCCTCAGTGATTCTTGGGGGGATTGGCAACCCTTATGGTGCGATCGCAGCAGCTTTTATCATTGGCATTGTCCAAGAAATTAGCACCCCTTGGCTGGGTTCACAGTATAAACAGGGTGTAGCACTATTAATCATGATTTTGGTGCTGCTCATTCGTCCCAAAGGTTTATTCAAAGGAACGATTTGAGCAGCACCATTCCACTTCTAACTACTCAATAATGTGGAAATAGTAGGCCGCTACCAAGAAATTGATAGCTAGCAAGAATATTGCCCAGCCTGTGCGATAGGCGTAGGGAGGTTTTGCTCCACTGTCGGCAACTGCGGAATTTGCAGGATTCTTCGTTGTTTTAGCAGTCATAATGCGATTCTCCTAATGTCATGACTTTTTAAGAAATACCAAACTGGCGTACCAAATACCCAAATTCTTTAAGAATATTTGTGTGAATTTGGAAATTGGATTAGGGGGAGAGGTGACAGGTGACAGGTGACAGGGAATAATCTGTACCCTGTACCCTGTACCCTGTACCCTATTCCCTTCTTCACTCCTCTCCAGCATGATAGGAACTGCGAACCAGAGGCCCAGAACGGACATGGTTGAATCCCATTTCCCATGCTAATCTGCCAAGTTGAGCGAATTCCTCTGGAGTCCAATATTTTTGGACTGGGAGATGTTCAAGAGTTGGACGCATATACTGCCCAATAGTCAAGCGATCGCACCCCACAGTCCTTAAATCAGCCATTGCTTCGACAACTTCATCAACTGTTTCGCCATGTCCCAGCATCAAACCTGATTTGGTGGGAATTGTTGAATCGATTTCTTTAACCATAGCAAGTACTAAAAGTGAGCGATCGTATTTGGCTCCCCGGCGCACTGGCCCAGTTAACCGCCGCACTGTCTCGATATTGTGATTGAAACAAGCTGGTTTGGCTTCTACAATCATCGCTATGCGTTGGCGTTGACCTGATTCTCCAACACCTGCACCGCCCCAAAAATCTGGGGTCAGCACTTCAATTTGAGTCTCTGGGTTTAACTGACGGATAGTAGCGATCGTCTCTACAAAGTGACCTGCGCCCTGGTCGGGCAAGTCATCACGGGCGACAGAAGTCAGCACTACATAACGCAATCCTAAAAGCTGTACTGCCTGTGCAACCTTTTGGGGTTCCTCTAAATCAAGAGGCATCGGTGCATGACCTTTATCTACTTGACAAAAAGCACAAGAGCGTGTGCAAGTAGGCCCCATTAGCAAGAAAGTTGCAGTTTTTTGGGCATAGCACTCTCCCCGGTTGGGACAGCGGCCTTCTTCGCAAATTGTGTGGATTTGGCGCTGCTTAATAATGCGTTGTACGGTAGAGATTTCACTGGCTTTACCGATAGGGCGACGTAACCAGCTAGGCATTGCCGCAATTTCAGACTTTAGTTCGGCTTGTTGTGACGAAATCATAGACATCCAAGCAAGATACGGATATAAAGTAGTGGTCTTTCAATGGACAAATGATAGACAAGAATAGACGCAGAAAACGGTCTTAATATCTCCGTGTCTCCGTGTCCTTATATGCTTTATGCCTTAGAACAAAGCTAAAGCCTTAAATATCACCATGACATAAATCGAAAAGAGCGCCAGCAAAAGTTTTACAAAACACCTCTAGCAATGTCATTTATACCGAAATATACTATCCCCCAATTGCTAGAAATTTTGTATATAGTGGGAGGATTCTCAAGGACAATCGGCAAAGCCGCTATTTACACTTAAAGTTTCTGTTAGAGCAAACAGTCGTGGCAAGCAACAAGATTTTAGTTATCGATGACACTACAGTTGTCAGGGTAAAAGTACGAGAAATGTTGCCTCCGGGCAATTTTGAGGTACTGGAAGCAAAAGACGGTTTGGAAGGACTAAATTTCATTCTTCAGGAAAAACTCAGCCTGATTATGCTGGATTTTCTGTTGCCTAAAATGAGTGGCTGGGAGGTTTTCCAGAAAGTTCAAGCCGATCCGGAATTAAGGAAAATTCCTTTGGTGATCATGTCTGGTCGCAAGGAAGAAGTAACCGAGAAAATCACAGAACCCTTTGAATACTTTGAATTTCTGGGCAAGCCTTTTGATCAGAAGCAACTAATTAACGCAATTAAGTTAGCCATGAGTAAGGCGAAACAGCCGCGCCCAGAATTAGTCGCAGTAGGAGCAGGGGTTGCTGTTAAAAATAGCACAGTTGCTACTTCTAGTGTTGCTACTACTACGGTAGCAGTCCCTAGCGTTGCAAATACTGCTACCGTAGCAACTCCTGCTGCTGCCAATATTTCGATGCCTACGGTGGCAAGCAACGCAACCCCTACTGCCAAAGGAGTCTCTGAGGCAGAAATTAATGCGTTGAACGAGAAAATTGTCAAAATGCAAGCTGAAATCGATGGCTTGAAGAAACAGCTAACTCAAGTTGTTACCTTTATTAAACAAAAAATAAAGTAGCATTTGTGTTCATTATTATTATCGCAGCCGAAATACCCCGTTCATCATACTGGGTGTACTATTAAAAGCGGGTAAAAATAGTTAATTCAAAAATACTTATCTTGACAAACCATCGTTGACAACAAAATTCAAAAATAGGAAAAACTACATATAGGGGTAATTCATGAATTACCTCTATATTTAATTTTGTGTAAGTTTTATAGGTGCATCTTCAAAAATAAATATAGCAATCCGATTTGATTTCTGTTCGCGCAGCATGGCGTAGCTATAATTATTTGCGTGGTGCGCGTTCACGGAGCGTATCGTAGAGAAACGAAGCACGATAGGCAGGCAATAGTCAAAAAGGCTCTTTGAGATATACTGATTTTTTTCAATAATCAAATATGAGTCCTATAGTATCAGCTGTTAGTCTACTGAAACAATTCTAGACCAACTAAACCTGCCGCAATTTGTTCTTAACCTAAGAAAAACGGCAGGCTTTTTATTGGTTAGTCTCCCACATATACAATCTGCATCAGAACTTGATAAATAACCTACAAATAGAAAGCAGTAATACGGAACATTTACCAGATAAAGTTAGTAAAAATATTTTGACTAAGTTATGTTTTTATACCCAAATTAGTTTATTCAAAATTACATAGTTCCAGAGAAGATATGTCTTAAAAATTATTTTTATTAATACAAATTAAACAAATGAAATTATTATTTCATGATAATGATAGCCTTCGCACGGGAATACTAAGACATAGAAACAAGAATTATGAGCATATTCCGCAATGTTAGTAGTATTAGATACATTATATGCGTTTCCTGGCTATCACATCACCGAGCAAATATACTCAGGTAGTAAAACTCTAGTTTATCGGGGCATTAGAGAACAAGACCAAAAACCAGTCGTTCTCAAATTAATGCGGAATGAATATCCTACGTTCGCGGAAATCGCCCAGTTCCGCAATCAGTATATCATCACCAAAAACCTCGATATTCCTGGCATACTCAAAACCTATAGCCTAGAAAGCTACCGTAACAGCTACATCTTAGTGATGGAAGATTTTGGTGGCATTTCCCTGCAAGACTGGCGAATAGAGAACAAGGAAAAGAAGGAAAACTGTCTTTCTCTCAATGAGTTTTTCAATATTGCTATTAAAATTGCTTCTACCCTTGAGGGACTACATCGCGATCGCATCATTCACAAAGACATCAAGCCTGCCAATATCCTAATAAACCCTACCACCGATGAAGTAAAAATCATCGACTTTAGCATTGCCACCCTCCTACCAAGAGAAATTCAATTTCTCACGAATCCCAACATCTTAGAAGGTACTCTGGCTTACATTTCTCCAGAACAAACTGGAAGGATGAACCGGGGTATCGACTATCGCACTGATTTTTATTCCCTTGGTATTACCTTCTTTCAACTCCTCACTGGACAGTTACCCTTCACGACTAAAGATCCGATGGAGTTAGTTTACTCTCATATCGCTAAACAACCGCTAAAAGCCAGTCGAATTAATTCTAAGATTCCGGCAATTTTGTCTGAAATGATCGGTAAACTAATGGCGAAAAATGCCGAAGACCGCTATCAGAATGCTTTGGGGTTAAAGCATGACTTGGAGGTGTGCCAAAAGCAGTGGCAAGAAACAGGAAATATTGCACCCTTTGAAGTAGGCATGAGGGACATCTCAGACCGTTTCGTAATCCCTGAGAAACTCTATGGTCGCCAAGGTGAAGTTGAAACCCTACTCGCTGCTTTTAAGCGTGTAACAGAAGGGGCAACAGAAATGATATTAGTCGCGGGTTTCTCTGGTATTGGCAAAACTGCTGTGGTTAATGAAGTCCACAAACCGATTGTGCGACAGCGTAGTTACTTCATCAAAGGAAAGTTTGACCAGTTTCAACGTGACATTCCCTTATCAGGATTGGTACAAGCTTTTAGAGATTTAATCGGGCAACTACTTTCAGAAACTGATGCCCAAATTCAACAATGGAAAGCTAAAATCCTGAGGGAATTGGGTACACAGACTCAGGTAATTATCGATGTAATTCCTGAACTCGAACAGATTATTGGTAAGCAAGCTCCGGTTACAGAACTCTCTGGCAGTGCTGCCCAAAATCGTTTCAATTTATTGTTTCAAAAATTCATTCAAATCTTCACAACTAAAGAACATCCCCTCGTTATATTTCTTGATGATTTGCAATGGGCAGATACAGCCTCTTTAAAGATAATTCAGTTATTAATGTGTGAAAGTATGTCATCTTCTTTGGCAGAAAATGCAGAACACACGCATGAGAATCAGGGAGGTTTATTGTTAATTGGTTCTTATCGAGACAATGAAGTTTTCAAAGTAGATCCACTTTATTTGACACTACAGGAAATTGAAAAAGCTGGAGCAGCTATTAATACAATCACTTTAGTACCTTTAAATCAGGGTGATTTAAATCATCTCATTGCTGATACTCTCCATTGTGCTGAAGTAGTTGCGGTTCCCCTCACTCAGATGGTGTTTGCCAAAACCAAAGGCAACCCATTTTTTTCAGTCCAATTCCTCAAGTCTTTACATGATGATGGGCTAATTGTATTAAACTTTGATGTTGGTCATTGGCAGTATGATGTTTCAAAAATCAAAGAATTGGCTCTCACAGATGATGTAGTAGAATTTATTGCCCTACAAATAGAGAAATTGCCAATATATACCCAAAAGGTTTTGAAACTAGCTGCCTGTATTGGTAATCAATTTGAATTAAATAGTCTAGCGATCGTCAACGAAAAATCTGTAGTAGATACAGCATCAGATTTGTGGCAAGCATTACTTGAAGGACTAATTTTACCACAGACTGAAAATTACAACATCTTTGCAAAAGAAAATACTAATCAAGAATTCATTGTTCATGGAATAGAATCTATAGAATTTTCCAGTTCTAATTTACAGCTACCTAAATATAAATTCGTACACGATCGGGTGCAGCAAGCAGCTTATTCTTTAATTCCTGAAGAACAAAAAAAGCCAATTCACTTAAAAATTGGGCTACTGTTATTGAACAATATTCCTGTTGCAGAACAGGAAGAAAAGATTTTTGAACTTGTCAATCAGTTTAATATCGCAGTAGAATTCATATCTCCTCAAACTAAACGAGATGAACTAGCCCAGATGAATCTAACTGCTGGAAGAAAAGCTTTAGCATCAACAGCTTATCCATCTGCTGTTAAGTATTTAACTACTGGCATTCAACTGATGGACGATGATGGCTGGGAGACCAAATATAAGCTCATCCTAGCTTTGTATGAGACAGCAGCAGAGGCAGCGTATCTAGCTGGCAACTTTAGGCAAATGGAGCAATTAGTAGAGGTAGTATTGGCACGAGCGAAAACACTGCTGGAGAAAGTAAAAGTTTATGAAGTCAAAATTAAAGCCTATGGAGCGCAGAACCAAGCACTAGAATCTGTCAGGACTGCACTAAGTGTTCTAAACTTATTGGAAGTTGAGTTGCCTGAAAAGCCGAGCCAGTCAGATATTCAGCTAGCGATCGCTGAATTAACATCAAATTTAAATGGAAAGCGTATTGAGGATTTAATTGACCTGCCAGAAATGACGGCAAAACAAACATTGGTAGTTATGCAGATTCTATCCAATGCGCTTTTTTTCGCCTATGCAGTCACTCCTGAACTTTTTCTACTGATTGTTATTAAACAAATCAACTTGTCGCTCAAATACGGCAATGCTCCCTTGTCCGCTTTTGCATACGTTCTTTACGGAACGATCCTCTGTAGCGAAAAGGGAGATATTCAGTCTGGCTATCATTTTGGCAAACTGGCTTTAAGTTTGGTGGCTAAATACAACGCTAAAGAAGTTGAAGCAAGAGTCATGGAGGTATTTCATGCAGGTATCCGGCATTGGAAGGAACATCCTAAAGAAACATTAAATCCTGTACTGGAGGCTTACTCTCTGGCGATGGAAACAGGAGATTTAGAATTTGCAGCCTTAGCTCTTCAGTTTTATTGCTTCTGTTCTTATTCCATAGGTAGAGAACTGACAGTGCTGGAACCCGAAATAGCAAACTACAGCAATGCCCTGAATCAAATTAAGCAAGAAAGAGCCTTTAATTGGAATTGCATCTATCAACAGAGTGTCTTAAATTTATTGGGGGTTGGAGAAGATCCTTGTCGTTTAATTGGTGAAGCCTATGATGAGGAAAAAATGCTGCCGCTTCACTTGGAAGCCAAAGATGGAATCGGGCTTTTATATCTATATTTCCACAAACTACATTTATGCTACTTGTTTCAGCAGTTCCCTCAAGCAGCTGAAAATGCCACCCTGGCAGAAAAGTATTTAGATAGTGGTACAGGGCAACTGGTTGTTCCTTTTTTCTATTTTTACGATTCTCTGGCTAAACTGGCGGTGTACACTGACGCATCTGATTCAGAGCAAAAGTGCATTCTCGATCGGGTGCAGGCTAATCAGGAAAAGATACAATATTGGGCATATCATGCCCCAATGAACAATTGGCATAAATTTTATTTGGTGGAGGCAGAAAAGCATCGAGTTGAAGGGAAATATCTTGAAGCAATGGAAGGATACGACCGTGCTATCTCCCTAGCTCAAGAACATGACTATAAGAATGAAATAGCTTTAGCTCAGGAACTTGCAGCTAAGTTTTATCTAAAATGGGGCAAGCAAAAAATTGCCCAAACCTACTTAATTGATGCCTACTATGGATACGTTAATTGGGGAGCAAAAGCCAAAGTTGATGATTTGGCAAAACGCTATCCTCAATTACTTGGTTCTATATTCCAGCAAGAAAAAGTAAGTATCAACTCCAGCGAGGAAAACACTTCTTTCAATAAAACATCTATATCATCTTTATCTACTCTGAGTAATCATCAAACTGTTATTGGATCGAAGACAAGTATTTCTGACTCTCTGGATTTAGCCGCATTCATTAAAGCATCTCAAGCGCTCTCTGGAGAAATCGAACTTGAACGACTACTTTCTACTTTGATGGAAGTTGTTATGGAGAATGCAGGAGCCTCTAAATGCGCTTTAATTTTGAGCGAAGGTGAGAACTTAGCATTAACTGTCACAGCTGTTTGTTCAAGTTCAAATTTTGAGCATACCTACACTGAGTTTCCATCAACTTCTCTTGAGTCAAGCTACGATGTTCCTATTACTTTGATTAACTACGTTAAACGCTCTAGAGAAATCTTGGTTATTGATGATGCAAGGGCTGTTTCTTTTCTAGCAAGTGATAACTATATTCTTAGTGAAGAACCTAAGAGTTTGTTGTCTATACCTCTTTTAAATCAAGGTAAATTGATCGGCATTATTTACCTAGAAAATCATCTGACAACAGGAGCATTTACACGCGATCGCGTAGAAGTACTCAAACTCCTCACCACTCAAGCAGCAATATCCCTAGAGAATGCTATCCTCTACAAAAATTTGGCCAAAGCTAAAGAAAGCTTGGAGGAATACAACCATACCTTAGAAGAAAAAGTTCAGGAAAGAACGCAGGAACTGAACCACAAAAATAACTGTTTACAAGAGACTTTACAGGAATTACAGCGTACCCAAATTCAATTGATTCAAAGTGAAAAAATGTCTTCCCTAGGACAAATGGTAGCGGGCATTGCTCATGAAATAAATAATCCTATTAACTTTATTCATGGCAATATTAATCACGCTGGTGAGTATGTCCAAGACTTGCTTGACTTGCTAGTTGTTTATCAACAGGAATATCCCCATCCTTCGCCTTTAATTGAGGATAAATATGAGGAGATTGATATAGATTTTCTAGCAGAAGACTTGCCAAAGATTCTAGATTCAATGAAAGTAGGGAGTTCGCGTATCCGAAATATCGTTTTGAGCTTACGTAACTTTTCTCGCCTAGATGAATCTGAGATGAAGCCTGTAGATATTCATGAGGGTATAGACAGCACCTTAATGATTTTGCAACACCGACTTAAAGAAAAGAGCAATTTTTCTGAAATTGAAGTCATTAAAGAATATGGTAAATTACCGGAAGTTATTTGTTACCCTGGTCAACTCAATCAGGTGTTTATGAATATTCTGAGTAATGCAATTGATGCTTTAGAAGATTCATTCGTCATTGATCATCAATCGCTGGTAAATGACAAAGAACAAATAACCAAATATATAGAGTCATCATCGACTTCTCATTTAGTAGGAAAAATTCACATTTTTACTGAACTAACAGATTCTAATACGGCAATAATTCGGATTGCTGATAGCGGTTCTGGCATGACAAAAGCGGTACAACAGAAAATATTTGACCCATTTTTTACCACTAAATCAGTAGGAAGTGGCACAGGGTTAGGGTTATCGATTAGCTATCAGATTATTGTGGACAAACACAAAGGTAGTTTAACCTGTGATTCTACGCCGGGAGAGGGAACTCAGTTTACTATTGAGATACCAATGCAACAGTTAGATGGTTAGATTAGTAGTCTGTCAAGCCCAAATATAAGGCTGTAGGGGCAATTCATGAATTGCCCCCACAACAAATATTGTTTTTCGAATTACCCCTATTTAGTCTTTTCTGTCAATGCGTAATTCCTATAGCAATCTTAAATCATTCGTGAGAGAGGAAATTGCTGGAAGGCTCTAAAATACGTACTTTTAATCTCAGTATTCTCTCACGTTTAAATTCTGATTGCTATATATTCATTAAAATAGACCTGATAATCGCTAAAAGACAGGTGTAGTTTTCATATTCACTAGAGGCTCCTCACGCACACGTCGTCCTGTAACTACCATCTTGACGCCATTAGCTGGTGCAAGGGTGAAACCTCGACGCTGAGGCCGCTCTGGCCGCCGATCAACTAGCGCTAACTGATAGCGTGACAAGGCAGTTGCTAATACTAGCTTCATTTTAAATAGAGCCAAAACCTCGCCGATACAACGACGGACACCACCACCAAAGGGCAGAAATTCATAAGGAGAAAATTGCCTCTCAACAAAGCGCTCTGGTTTAAATTGCTTGGGCTGGGGATATAAATCCTCTCGCTGATGAATAAGATAAATACTGGGAAGCAGTAAAGTGCCAGGCTCTAAAGGATGTCCTAAGAGTTCAACAGGTTCTTGCACTATCCTAGGAAGCGAAAACATGAGAACAGGGTGGATTCGCAAAGTTTCATTACAGACAGCTGTGAGGTACGGCAGTCGATAAATGCTCATTGGATCTGGGAAATCACCAAGGATATCGAGTTCCTGAAGCAGCTTTTGACGGACTAGAGGCTTTTGGTGAATCCAGTATAATCCCCAAGCTATTGCTGATGCTGTAGTTTCATAACCGGCAATTATTAGGGTTATCAAATGATCGCGTAACTCTTGATCGCTCATCGGCTGACCAGCATCATCCCTTGCTGACAGCAGCATGGATAAAATATCAACACGTTTTGTATCGGGTTGCTGCCTACGTTCGGTAATTTCAGCGTAGATCAATTGATCAATTTGTTCATGATCATGTAGAAATTTTCCCCAAGGACTCCAAGTTCCTAAATCCTTTTGCAAAAATGAGAAAAAGAATACGCTAGAAGTAATCGGTGACTGAAAAAGATTCAACATCTGTAGCAATAGATGATTAAATTTTTGAAGTTTGTCTCCCTCATCCAAGCCGAAGAGAACTTGTAAAATAACTTGCAACGAGATTTCCTGTGTTAAATTCCGTGCTAAGAAGGGCTGATCTAGTGGTAACTGACTAAAAGCTTTTTCGGCGATACTACAGATCCTCTGACCGTAGCCTTGCATCTGCTCTCCATGCAACGCAGGCATCACTAATTGTCTTCGCTGTCTGTGACGATCGCCCTCCAGCAAGAAGACTGAATATTCTCCTACTAAGGGTTTCGCAATTCTGTTAGCTTCCGCAACAGCAAAAAACTTCTTTCTATCCTTAGTTAAAATTTCCTGAATTGCTTGGGGATGGTTTATAAAAACCACGGTATCCCCAAAACCAATTACCTCAGCAGTAAAAATGTCGGGATATTGTTGAGCCGCGTTTTCCATAAAACTAACAGGATCTATAACCCACTGAATTTTCTGAAGTAAAGGAGAGATATTGAGTGGATTAGGTAACTGCATTTTATTTTTCATACTGAAATTGCGTTACTTTTATCGTTGATTTTGGATGAATAGCAATTAACTTTGAAGCAGTAAAATTTCACATACCCCCAACTACAATTTTAAAAAAATTATTGGGAGCATTGTGAAAAATATTAGCTGAAATGGTATATTTTTTCTCAGGATGGTAATAAAATTTTCGTATTACTTTGAGGTTCATCTAGCTCCAAAGTTTCTACTAACTCCAGCCTTTCTATAGTTTGATAGCGCTCAGAATTAAAGTACCAATCGAGATTTCCGCGTATCCAGGCGTACATTCCTGATATGTATTTTGCGAGTTCAACATCTAATTCTTCTCCAAAAGAGGGCAAAGATGCTTGTATTTTAATTAGTTCTTGTACCTCTTGATCGTGGACTTCGATTGCACGCTTAATAGCTAATTCTAGAGGTATTTGCTGTTGATAGTGCAATATTAATACTAAATTGTGAACATCACCACTTGCCATTTCTCTAGCATACGAAAAGATATCATTACACCAGGCAAGAATATTAATTGTCTTCTCCTTGAGTTTTTTGAAGATGTCGTGCTGTCGTAAAATATCAGGAATCAGCAATTGATCGCAAAATTCAATCAGTACTACGGTAAGATCGCCAGCTGAACTTAAGTTCCGTATTCTGATATAAGTATCAATATCCGGTATAATTTCCTGTGCGCGGTTAATTGCTTCCTGTACACATCCGGCGAAGTATTCCTCAAAGCTGCAAACAAAGTGATGGAACCATTTTATGCTCCCTATTTGGAGCATCCGTTGTCGGAGGTCACTTAAAGCATAGCTAAGATGTATATCGTTGCTTTTGAGTTCTGCTCCATTTAATACTTCAATAAATCTCTTTTGAAAAAGCTCGAGTGCTTCAGGTTGTTGCCCTAAATCTGACATATCGCATTGGTCATCCCAAATAAACAGCCAACTGAACAAGTCACTAGCAATCTTTATTTTTTCTAGATCGCAGTAAGGATAAGCACCTGCTACTAGCATGAAAAAATTTGACTTTGTGAAGCGCTGATAAACTGATTCATTTGCCAGGAGGTTAAAGCGAGTTACCCATTCAAGAGCGTACTCTTCTAAAACATCAACATGCTCATTGATATGAGATGAAAATGGACAATATAAATCAGAGGAAAGTGGTTCCTTCATAGAAATATATTAGTTATAAGTAGCGAACAGAAATTACAGAATAAGAAAATTAATAGACTCATCGAGAGCCTATATAAATCTTTTTGAAAATAATTCAGTTTAAGCCCATACGCTCCACAGTATGGAAATGATATTTACGTTGCTTTGAGTGGTGCGTAAATCTATCTGAATATTTCAAAACTTAAGCAGTATTGTTAAACTTTCTTTGAAAGAAGATAACCGTAATTACACGTAATTATATTCTTTCTTATAAAAATAGTAATATTAAAAGCTATTCATAATAAATACTGTTGACTAACTGAAAAAAATAACTTATGTCATCAACTAAATTGTTCTGAGATAGCACAATTTTATAAAAAGACAAGGGTAATAATGACTAATTTTAGAGCGATCGCCTTCAGAAAAGAGGAGCTTCGACTCTAGTGAAAGTGCAGATTTGTAGTTGATAGCCATGTTGGAGCGATCGCTCCTGTAGTTGCATAGAGCAATTTGGCGTGAGAATGTTGCTGTTATCAGAGTTTTTGGGAACTATATGGTTGTCAGAGGATAAATTTGCCAGTCAGTCTGCAAAATAGAGGTGACTTAGCTGCGATCGCAGGTAATAGTAAACAATAAACAAGGAGTTAACTTAATTTAAATACATGAATTACAAGCCATATCTACAAATGCTTAATCTCCCAGAAGATAGTTTAATTTTAGTGGTAGATGATACCACTACCAACTTAAAAATTGTCTTTGATATATTAACAAATGTCGGCTTTAAAGTTGTTACAGAAAATAATGGAAAGAGGGCAGTTCAACAAGCTGAAGATATACTGCCTGACTTAATTCTCTTAGATGTAATGATGCCAGGAATAGATGGATTTGAAACCTGTCAAAAGCTGAAAGAAAATTCAGTTACTTGTGATATTCCAGTAATTTTCATGACAGCTAACTCGGATACTAATAGTAAGGTGAAGGGTCTAAGTATAGGTGCAGTTGATTATATTACTAAACCCTTTCATGAAGAAGAGTTACTCGCTAGAATTAAAACCCATCTGCAATTACGAAATCTCACAAAAACTTTAGAGAAACGAGTTGCAGAAAGGACAGCAGCTTTGTCTAGGGCATTAAAAGACCTACAAGAGTCTCAACTTCAGCTTGTACAGACAGAAAAAATGTCTGCTCTTGGCCAATTAGTAGCAGGAGTTGCTCATGAAATTAATAATCCAGTTGGTTTCATTCATGGCAATCTCGGACATGCTTCAGTATATTTCCAAGACATGGTTAATATTATTAACCTCTATCAGCAACACTATCCTAATCCAGTACCAGAAATTCAAGAGGAAATTGCAGGGATAGATTTGAAGTATATACTTTCTGATCTACCTAACTTAATTTCTTCAATGAAAGAGGGTGTACAGCGCATTCGTAATATTAGTACTAGTCTGAGAATTTTCTCTCGTGCAGATAGCGATCGCAAAGTTTTTTGCAACATTCATGATGGCATCGACAGTACAATTATGATTCTCAAACACCGCTTAAAAGCATCCGAGGCTCGACCCGATATTAAAATAGTTAAAAGTTACGATATTCTGCCAGATTTAGAATGCTTTATCGGACAGTTAAATCAGGTATTTATGAATTTATTAGCTAATGCTATTGATGCTTTAGAGGAGTCTAATATAGGACGAACTTATATTGAAATTGAAGCAAATCCTAATGAAATTCTGATTCAGACCACTCTTACCGAAGACAATAATCATATTTTAATTCGGATTAAAGATAATGGGGTAGGGATGACGGCTGATGTCCAGGAAAAAATATTTGACCATTTATTCACCACTAAGTCTGTGGGTCAAGGCACAGGATTAGGATTATCAATTGCTCGCCATATTGTTGTCGAAAAACATGGAGGAACCCTGGAGGTAAATTCAGCACTAGGAAACGGTTCAGAATTTATTATTAAACTTCCCATTTCCTAATCATACTAAGTGCTGTTATCGGAACCTTTATGTTTAAAACAGTAGTAGGTCACGGTAACAATCCAAATTCTCTATCAGCAGTTGAAGAAGTTCTTCAGCAATGTGTCAGTTCCCTTAGAGGAGTCTATCAATTATTCAAATTAATTTTAGTTAAAATAAATGTTCAATGTAGAATCAGGTGATCGTGACCGCTATCACAATTTATTATAAACACAAGCAAGCACCAAATCTTCTAAAGAAAGTTATCAAGCAGTTACTTTATGGTCATTTTCGGGAACTCTATAACTGTAGTTCCCAAATTGTATGCTTAAAATTTATGACCAATGCACTTAATCATTCCATAGCTACGCTTAATCTTTCTTTAGAACGCGATATATTTTTACGTACACTCATCAGAGAATTATCTGGCACTTTGCAGGATGTAGTTGGCTTAGAAGAAGCTTCTGGATTTATTAGCGTAGTTGGTGAAAGGATGGCTACGCAGCTTGACCAAGATTACAAATCTGCTCTGGAAGTCTCCAAACTATCTCGTAAGCAGGTCGCTGATGTCTTGATTGATTTAAAAAAACGCATTCAGGGCGATTTTTATGTTGTTGAGCAGGATGATGAAAAAATTGTCTTTGGCAACCGCGTCTGCCCATTTGGGGAAAAAGTGCTTAATCGCCCTGCCATGTGTATGATGACTTCAAACGTCTTTGGGACGATCGCAGCGAATAATCTGGGATATGCGAAAGTAGAATTGCAAGAAACAATAGCACAGGGTGCTTCTGGATGCAAAGTTATTGTTTACTTAAAATTTACAGAAGAGGCAGAAGATGCAGAAGGTCGAGAATACTTTAGGGGACTAGAATCTGTATAAACTCTTCATCATTAACCTAACCATAGGATACAAGCTTGAGTGCAGATATGTAAATTAGAATCGAACCCTGAAATTGGAAGCCCCATGACTCCTGAACAATTTCTTGAATTTGCCAGAGTTTTACCAGAACCTTTACTCCTGGTCAGTGGAGAAGGTCAGTTGTTAGCGACCAATCAACCAGTAGCAGATATGCTGGGGTTACGTCGTCAAGAACTGCGGGGAAAAATGCTTATTGAACTTGTAACTCAGGCTACTGACGATGTTGTAAAGTACCTGCAAGCTTGTTCAAGTAGTAGAGCAATGGTTATTGGCTCCTTGACTTTACGAAAGAATGATGGACAAACGTTAATATGTCGTAGCCAAGGAGCTGTTATTCAACCTTGGTCTCCTGAATCTTCAAGTTTAATTCTCTTACGCTTAGAAAATAGAACTTTAGCTAGCAGTAATTTTGTTCTTCTAAACCAGAAAATCGATGAGTTAGCAAAAGAAGTTCAGAGACGTAAACAAGCGGAAGAAGCGCTCTGGAAAGCTAATCAAGAGTTAGAAATTCGGGTTGAGGAACGGACAACTGCTTTACAAGAAACATTAAAGGAACTACAACTTACCCAAACTCAACTTATCCAAGCTGAGAAAATGTCTAGTTTAGGTCAGATGGTCGCTGGTATTGCCCATGAAATTAATAACCCGGTCAGTTTTATTCATGGGAACCTCCACCATGCTCATCAGTATACTGATGATTTACTAAAATTGGTGCAAATTTATCAACAAGTTTGTCCAAATACTCCTCCAGAAATTCAACAGAAACTAGAAGAAATAGACTTAAATTTTCTGATTAAAGATATAACTAAACTTTTCCAGTCAATGACAGTGGGAACAGAGAGAATTCAGGAAATTGTTAAATCACTACGTAATTTTTCGAGACTAGATGAAGCAGAACTTAAAACAGTTGATATTCACGAAGGAATTGATAGTGCTTTAATGATTTTGGAGCATCGACTGCAAGCTAGGCATGAGTACCCAGAAATCAAAGTCATTAAAAAATATAGTCAGCTACCTAATGTAACTTGCTATCCTGGTCAACTTAATCAAGTGTTTATGAATATTCTTGCTAATGCGATCGATGCACTTGAGGCGCTAGCGGTCAATTCACAAACAACGGACAATCAAAAGCTGACAAATAATAATCCCCAAATTCAAATCAAAACTGAGGTAATCAATGAAAAATGGATTGCGGTTAGTATTGCTGATAATGGTTTAGGAATAGATGAACAAGTTCACTCAAAGGTATTCGATCCATTTTTCACTACTAAAACCGTGGGTAAAGGCACAGGACTAGGGCTATCTGTAAGCTATCAAATTATAGTTGAAAAACATGGCGGACAACTGAGCTGTTTTTCTGTTCCAGGAAAAGGTGCAGAATTTGTTATCAAGATACCTGTTAACTAAGTCTCATAAAATTTTAGGACTTACATAAAACACTTCTAGGGGCATTGTTTTGCGTAAGTCTTATAGGTGCATCTTCATGCGGAATTGGTATTAAGATATATGAAAAATGCCTGTCTGCTAATTAGCAAACAGGCGTGTCTTTGAGTACAAAGTTATATTGAGAATCGGTTAAATCTTAGCGATAGAATCAACTGAGGGTTGAGACTGACTAACCGAATCTAACTTTGGCAAAAGCAGTAGATTTTGTGCTTCTACATTACTGTTGATTGTTGCTTGCAAAAATGGGGTATTGGAGATGGAATTGTTAGCCAATGTAAACAGTGGATTTGACAAAATCCCTGCTAGGGAAGTGGCAATTAATGTTATTACCAACCCGACTTGCAAAGGTCTTAGTCCAGGCAAATCCCAACGCACTTGTGGATAATTCTTTACCGCGTCGGACATTTCATGGGGTTCTTTGACTACCATCATCTTAACTACGCGAATGTAGTAGTAGATGGAGACGACGGTGGTAACTAAGCCCAGTAAGACTAACCAATAAAGTCCTGCTTGCCAACCAGCCCAGAATAAGTAAATCTTGCCGAAAAACCCAGCTAATGGTGGAATACCACCCAAGGAAAGCAGGGCAATACTCAACCCTAGCGTTAAGAGTGGGTCTTTTTGATATAAGCCAGAGTATTCGGCAATCTGGTCAGTTCCTGTCCGCAGTGAGAACAGGATGATGCAGGTAAAGCCGCACAGGTTCATGAACAAGTAAACCAGTAGGTAAAAGATCATACTGGCATACCCGGCTTGTGTGCCAGCAATCAAGCCAATCATCACAAACCCAGCTTGGGCAATGGATGAATAAGCTAGCATTCGTTTCATGCTAGTTTGGGCTAGGGCGACTACGTTACCCAAAATCATGCTGAGAACGGCTAAAGCAGTGAAGACAAATCTCCACTCGTCTGCAACAAGAGGGAAGGCTGTTGTCAGCAAGCGGATGGCTAGGGCAAACCCAGCTGCTTTGGAACCAACAGATAAAAAGGCGATGACTGGGGTGGGAGCGCCTTCGTAAACGTCTGGTGTCCACTGGTGGAAGGGTGCAGCGGAGATTTTAAAGCCAATACCTGCGATCGCAAAAACCAGGGCAATCACTAAACCTAAAGATTGTCCCAGTTTCGCTGTGGCAATGCCATTTGCGATCGCACTTAATTCAGTTTGTCCTCCAGATAATCCATACAGCAGTGATACACCGTACAAAAATACTGCTGTACTGGAAGCTCCAATTAACAGGTATTTCAGCGCTGCTTCATTGGAGCGGGGGTCACGCTTGGTATAACCTGTCAGCAAGTAAGAGGAAATACTCAGGGTTTCTAGGGAGATGAAAATCATCACCAACTCACTAGCCCCGGATAAAAACATCCCTCCTAAAGTAGCACTCAGCAAAATAGCGATGAATTCGGCTAAAGGAGTGCCGCTTTGATCGACGTAGCGAATTGACATTAGTATAGTCACAGCCGCAGACAAGGCAATGATGCCGCGAAAGACGATACTCAGGTCATCACCATTAAAGCCACCGGTAAAAGAGATGGGATTAGGATTGTCCCATTGAAAATATAGGGCGACAATGGAAGCAAATAAACCTGCGATCGCTAGATATCCAATCCAGCGCGCGGATGTACGCCCCAAAATCAAATCAACAATCAAAACCCCCAAGAGGGTGAGAATAACAATCCCCTCTGGCAAAATCGTTCCAGCGTTCAACTGGGATGCAATATTAGCAAAATCCATGAGATGTATAGGTTTTGGCGATTAGACATTAAGGCTAACTCTGTTCACTCTAGCAAGTTTTCTAATCCCCGGACTAGCTCTTTGAACAAGAGCTTAACAGCTTGGGTGCAGATTGCGATCGCCTACGGCATACTGTTCGCGTTCGCACCAACTTCACTAGCTTACCAGCAGGTTTCTCAGTATTTAGCGATTCACCTAAATACTTTCCTACTTGGTTTTTAAGGTATGACCTTAATTAAATAATGATGCCGCAGTTGCGATCGCTATGTACAAAAAGCTAATTAATAATTAATAAGGGCACAGGATTGCTGTGCCCCTACAAGATTCATAACTTTTAACTTTATTAAAAACCGACTGATGGCAGCTTGCCTTGTAGCGATTGGAATTTAGACTGAACACAGTTTGCACAATTGCAACCAACTTGATCACTAATCGGATTGGATGTTTGAATCAAGTTCGGGCTTGCCAGATCAGGAATTTGATGTGTAGATGTTACAGTAACAACTTGTGTAGCATCTAGAGATTTGAGGCTGGATGCGTTTACTGGATTAACTATCAGCAGCATGGATAGCAGAAATGCGGGAAAAGCAAGTAAAATCAGTTTCACTATGTTCATAATTTACACAAAAATACCTTTGGTGATACAGCATAACCAATAAATTGCCGAGGTTCAACTTTAATTACTGAGTATTATTTAACTGCGCCCAAATCCTTGACCTCGTAAAACCTTTGACCAAATAACCAATTCGCCTTGCTCACCGCCTGCGGCCAGTAACTTGCCTTGGGGATGCCAAGCTAAGGTCGAAAAACCTCCTGAGACACCTGTGATAATTTGAGATACTTCCTTGGCTTGGTTCCACAAACACAACCAACCATCAGCCGCAGCAGAAGCTAGAAGGAAACTTTTTGGTGCAAAGGCGATCGCATTAATTACACCTACATGATTAGTTAATACTCGTGCTTCCCAACCTAAAGTATCATCCTCTAGTTTTTCCCATACCACAATACCTTCAACGCTAGAAGATGCCAGTATTGGCGCACCTACTTTGGTCATAGCTTCTGACCATGCCAATTGGCGAATTTTACCAGGGAAGCCACGCATTACCCAAGGGTCGGGGTTGTTCCATTCCAAAACGGTGACACTACGATCCATGTTGCCAGAAGCCAGTAATTTGCCATCAGGCGACCAAGCCATAGCTACGCTGACAGTAGTCATATCTAGATTGTATGGTTCTTCATCCCAGTTTTGACTATGCCAAATCTTCACTCCCTTATAACCACTAATGGCTAAGTATTGTCCGTCAATGCGCCAATCTATACCCAATACGGAAGAGTTGTCAAAATTCAGCGTCACGACAATTTCACGAGTATCTGCATCCCAAACTTGGACGTAACGCCCCAAACTAAAAGCCAGTTGATTGCTGGTGTAATTCCAAGCTAGCTTGTCAACCCATGCGGGGGCATTTTCCAAGGTGGCGATTAATTCAGTATTCTGCCAAATTTTTACTTGTCCATCCTGTCCGCCAACGGCTAAGAATTTTCCATCTGGTGAAAATGCGAGACAGTCTACAGATTTACCGTTACCAGCTTGTAAAGTTGTGAGTTCGCCATCATTCCACAGAACGACTTCACCGGCGGCGGAAGTTGCTGCTAAAGTTTTACCTTGTGGCGACCAAGCGATCGCAGTTACATAATCTGAAAGTGTCCCCGAATAGTGTTGTTCAAATTCCTTAGATTTGCTGGTTGTGGTGTTCATATTTGTAAAGGGAAATGGGGAATTGGGAATTGGGAATGGGGAATAATCTGTACCCTGTAAGCTGTAACCTATTCCCTTATTCACTCCTTTCCTAACTTAAGCTAGACAAGCGAGAAAATCTTGCTTGAGTTTTGCTGCATCAAGGTTGCGACCGATGAAGACTAGTTCATTTTTGGGAGTTTCGCTGGGTTTCCAGGGGCGATCGGGTTTGCCATCAAATATCATGTGTACCCCTTGGAATACAAATCGATTATCTTCTCCAGCAATATTTAAAATGCCTTTCATCCGAAAAATATCGGGGCCTTGGGTACGCAGTAACTCCGAAAGCCAAGTGTTTAATTTTTCTCCATCAACTGCACCTGCTTCTACTAAAGCCACAGAATAGACAGTTTCATCGTGTACATGGGCATCTTCGCCTAAGAAATCTGGATCAATTTCTAATGCGCGTTCTAAATCAAAGGCTTTTACACCCAACAAAGCATCCATTCCTAGTTCAGAATTTTGGGTGCGGTAGATTTTTGCGATCGCATTCATCGCCCGAATCCGTTTTTCTAATTCATCTAACTCTTCTGGCGCTACCAAATCTGTTTTATTAAGTAAAATTACATCAGCAAAGGCAATCTGTTCTTGGGCTTCGTCTGCATCCCAGTGCTGCCAAATATGCTTGGCATCTACGACTGTCACCACCGCATCTAGAGACAGTTGGCTTTGTAAATCTTCATCAACAAAAAATGTCTGAATCACTGGTGCTGGATCGGCTAATCCAGTTGTTTCAATTACTAAATGGTCAAATTTATCGCGCCGCTTCATCAAATTGCCAATGATGCGAATTAAATCGCCACGCACTGTACAACATATACAGCCATTATTCATTTCAAAAATTTCTTCATCTGCATCGATAATCAATTGATTATCAATACCCACTTCCCCAAATTCATTGACAATCACAGCAACTTTTTTGCCGTGTTCGTAGGTGAGGATGTGATTGAGTAGAGTCGTTTTACCTGCTCCCAAGTAGCCTGTAAGAACAGTAACGGGAACTGAATTGTCGATTACGTCAGCCACCATACTCTAAATTCCTCTTGTCTCACCTTATGGATAATCATTATCGCCCATGATAAATCTTTTTATATTTTTGTGCGAACTTGCTGTTATTTCTCTTTGTCAAAGTCATTTTTTTAACGAACCGCAGAGGCGCAGAGAGCGCAGAGAGAAAAAGTGCGAGAACTGCATTTACTTCTCTCTGTGTCCTCTGCGCCTCTGCGGTTTAAAAGAATTTATTGACTAATATTTTTACCCATCTCGAAAGGGCTAGTTCTATAATCCTAGTCTCGCACCAAGGTGCAATGTAAAGATTTAATTTTATGGAGATAATAAAAAATCTTGAACTACTTCTAAAACAACTGCTGGGTATTCTTCATGCAATCCCAGAGAACCAGGGATAACAACACTTCTCACTCCTGGTAAAGCTACCAAAGCGTTCATTTCTTCTCGTGATTTTGGGGGGCTAGATTCCCCAATTACTACCATGAGCGGTATGCTTAGAGACTTTACAAGTTCTAAAAAATCAGATTGTTCGTGTACAGCATCAAGATTACCAGTTACAAAGGCAGCAGATGCAAATCGCGCTCCTGGCTGTTGAGTTGTTTGCCATTTCTTCTCAATGAAACTGGGTGTAATTTTAGCCGCGTCAGTAAAGACATGACGGCGGTACATAAAACTTAATAAAGATGGGGTAGTGTTGAGTTTGTAGAGAGCTTGACCAAGTATAGGCGATCGCACCAATCCTCTCACAATGCCAGCTATCTGCTGACTTGCCCCCATTGTCGGCAAAGGGCCACGCCAAGTAGGAGCTAACAATACAATTTTTGAGAAAGCAGCCTGCTTGAGGGCTAATTGTAAAACGTAACTAGCAGCATGACCAGCCGCTACTACAGTAATGGGAGTATTAAAAACAGCTTTGACAAAATCTTCCAGAAATTGCTGATATATTTCCGGTCGGTAATTCAAGCTAGGGCGAGAAGATTCACCAAATCCAGGCCAATCTATGGCTACAACTTGAAAATTGGGAGCTAGTAACTTGGCTAGTTCGCCAACTTCCAAGCGAGTCGAAACACTGCTGAAAGATGGTAATAGCAATAACGGTGAACCTTTACCAAGGGTTTCATAAACAACACGCAATTGCTGATTTTCCCAATTCCAGAGATATTCTTGAACCACTCCACCAAAGCCAGTAGCAACAGAGGTAGATAATAAATTTGTTGACATAAGACTAAATTTTGGTAGTTGTACCTTATTTGTCCTTTGCAAATGATCAATGACCAATGACTAATGACCAATAACCAAGTTTAGCTAGGCAAATCTAACTTACATTCCAACGCTTTTTTTTGCATGGTTTTAAAAATGTTGTAAAATCCATTAGCGCGGGAAGGTGTCAGACTAACGTTTAAGCCTGTTTCTTGAATAAAATCTGGGGTAACTTGGACAATCTCAGTTGGCGTTAGTCCCTGTAATCCTTCAACTAGCAGCCCTACTAATCCTTTGGTTAACTGGGAATCAGACTCACCCTGAAACACAACCTTACCGTCATTCAAAGTTGCTGTGATATAAACTTGAGACACGCAACCAGGAACTTTATTTTCGGGTAATTTCTCAGCTTCTGGGAACTCATTGAGCTTCTGAGCATACCAGATTAGCTGTTCGTAGCGCCGCTTCGGTTCGGAAGCGCGTTGAAAGCGCTGGACAATTTTAGCAAGCGCAGGTGGCAAAGAATCTAGAGTTGAGGACATAACAGAAGCTGCAAATGATCGGTCTTACCTTGAGTGTAGATTATCTGGAGAGCGATAGCGCCTCTGGTTCTCTTGGCATTATGAAGGTAGCCATTACCGACTTATAACTTGTCAAATAAAGATAATTCCTGCGTAGGCGCAGCCCGCCGTAGGCATCGCACTTATCATCAGTTACCTTTTTAATGGGTCTAATCGCAAAAACTTAATTTTTTTATCAGCAGGCTTTAACAGCAACTCTATACAAGTTACGTTGTATAGATATGGAGTTACAAAAATAGCTGCAAGTAGCTTTTAACTAAGCAGCCAGATGATAATCAACAATTAAAAATTAAAAATCAAAAAAAATTCTGACTTTTAATTTTTAATTTCTCTCCTTTAAGGATTAGTTTGTAGTTTGTGCAGCTAGCATCTGCTTCAGCTTTTCTAATTCCGAAGCCCAACGAGGATCTGGACGAATAGCGTCTGAATCGGTAGTTGTTGTGGTGCTGTTGTCGCGAGAACCGCCGCCACCGCCGCCACGACGGGGCTTTTTAGAGCTTTTCTCCCGACGGCTACCTTCTCTACCTTCTCTATTAACGGTAGGAGTGGGCGTACTACTACCAGCCAGAGTAACTGGTTTAGGAGCTTGTTCGTCGCCCTCTTCACCCTTTGTCCGAGGTAATGCCTTTTCTAGCTTAATGGCAGTGTCTTTAAACATTTGACCATTATACTTTTCAATGATTTCGTCAGCTTGTTCGTCATTGTTGACGGTAAGAAAACCGAAACCACGGCATTTGCCAGTTTTGCGGTCTTTAATTAATTTAGTAGTTACAGCTTCACCTTCTGCTGCAAAAACTGCTTGCAAATCTTGACGATCGATTTCTTCTTTAGGCAAATTACCTATATATAGGCGAACGGACATGAACTATACCTCCAGAGTTAAATGAACATGGCAAGGCGAGAAAACAATCACTTGGCTTTGGCTTTTAATTTAAATAGATGCTATTGACCAAGACTGCCATCAACCAATTTTTTGCTCGAAACTGTCAACCTATACAATACAGTTTTTCGTCGGGATCAAGCTTGTTTAATCCAAAGGCCCACACAATGGTGAGCTAATAACACCTTAATTCTAAGAATTGTAAATTTAATAGCCTATTGCCTGCTAAAGTACACGCTTTCTTCCATGCCTTTTTCGCAGAATCAAATACCATTCCTTACATTACCACGGTATTTTCTACGTAGCTAGTTTAGCGCATACATTTCTAACGTTAGTATTACTGCATCGTAACATAAAACACATTTTTTTATTCAAGGGAGCATAATTTGAAACAAAAACCAGCCGGTGGCTGGTTGATTTCCTGCTGTGTTGGGAGGATAAAAAGGTATGGAGGGGGGAAAAGCATCCGAATTCATGACTAAGCTGTAGTGCTGAGTTATGTCGGCTGCTATTGTTTGTGTAAATAAATGTAACACTTTGAAAGAAAATCTGCAACTTTTGTTTACATTCCGATTTGTCATTTGTCAGTTGTCCTTTGTCCTTTGCAAACAACCAATGACTAATGACCAATGACCAATGACCAATGACCAATGACCAATGACCAATAACTAACCAGTCAGAAAAACGTATGCGCCCAAAGCCTGTGCTGCAACTGCCAAAAAAGTAGACCAGATGGGATGAGGGCTATGAATAGTTTTACCACTTTGAGTTTCTAAGGTGTGGACATCGATCCAAGGTGTTGCTCCTCGCCGGAACCAACCTGTGACGATAATTTGCCGACCGATGAGATCCTGGTGATTCACTGACTGTCCTAGCCAAGAAATGTGGTGTAATTTCACCAAGCCTGTGCTGGATTGGAGGATTAAATCTTGTGCTAGAGAGTTGCTAGTACCTTGACGACCTAATAGTTTACCCACCAGACGCACACTGACGCTATCAATAGGTAAGGCAGAAGGGTCAGCTAATAGGTTGGGTAGGTAGTCATCAGTTTGCACAGTAGCGGATTTGATGTCAGGGAAAAAAGAATTAATCCGCATTACTGTACCGATGCTAAAGCCAATTAGAAGGCAGCCTGTAATGAAAGACCAATCTTCATATATCCACTTTAGATTTAAAAACTTGAGTATGAATGCTAGTTGCCAGGTTAGCCAGACCAAAGCTGCAAACAGAAACCCTAAAGGAATTCCCAACCAGGGAGCGATTTGTAATAAGAAAGATTGACGCTTAACCCTTGATGGTTCGCTAGCAAAATGTAGTTCGGTGTCTAGATGCCAGTGACGGGCTATTTTGCAGAGGCGTTCGATGCGATCGCCCATCAAAGAATGACTGTTATTAATCGTAAACCATTGGCGGTATGGATTGGCAGTATCCCACTTCAAAAATGATTCAAAAGATAAATTGCTGGCAATAGTGCCCAAAGAAAGGCTCTGTTGGTGGCTGACTGGTGTCAAGAGATTTAAGCTTTCTAGTTGCCAACTTGTCTGTTCTTCTTTTTGAATATCAGCTGCAATGCCAATGGAAATTTTGAGTAAAGCGCGAATCAGGGCGTTGGGATTACCGGTGATTTCAGATGCGACGCGATCGCTATAATAAAGCCGCAACCGCGACAACCACAATCCAGTCCCAGTTAGCAAACCCCAAAGTCCATAAACGAGACTAGCCACAATTGTCACCGGCCAGCGCCAAATCCCTGATATTTTGTCTCCCAACTCTGATATTTGCTGATAAAGCTTATAAATTGGTAGTGTCACCAGCAGCAACAAGGACATCACAGAGAAATCCCAGTGAGCAATGTGCCCTAGCTGCGTGGCGTAAATAATCGCGATTTCATCATCTGCCAGTTGCTCTAATAGCCCTTGACTCACAACAATCCTGGCATTACGTGGTAAACTACCGTAGGTCAGGATAATTGGTGCAGCCATTGGTAAAATCCGCAGTTTGGGTAACGGCCAGTGGCGCTGTTGACAACAACGTTGTAGCACCCGCACAGCTTCGCGGCTATGGGCATTCAATACATCTTTGGGAAATTCTCGCTGACCATATAAGTTAGCCAGTAGCAGATCCAGTAACCAAGGTGATACTCCGATCAAAATCACCAATACTATTAGCAACAATTTAGTAGGGTTGCTGTATAAAAGCTGCAACGGCTCCAGATAAGGTAGTTTGACTAGAGTCAGGTTGATGAATCCCATTGCGAACTTAAGGATTTCTCGCATCACCCAAAATAAGGCAATGAATGTTCCTGCTGTTAGCAATCGTAAGGGAATTAATTTTGGTTTACGTAGAGGTTGCCATGCTTTGGCGCGTTGTGCTTGTCGCCAATAAATAACACCAAATAATTTAGCTTGGGTGCGGGTAACAGAACCCATGAAACCGTTTAAAGGTGCAGCCGGTGGTGGTAATGGTGTAGCTACCGTAGCTTTGAGTCTAGGTAGTGGTACCATCGGCGGGGTGTCGGTCTTAGTTTCTATTACTGGGTCTTCTGGCTTTTCTTCTAATGTAGGGTTTATCGGAGGGGTAACTGGGGGAGAATCTGGAGGAGGATCTGGAGTTGAGTTATCAAACGCTACAAATCCAGTTTCGACATTTTTTGATTCTTGATCGCGTTTCTTACGTTTTGTCAGGTGTTCGAGAGCGCGTTTTGCCCACTCTTGAACTTGCGGATTGTTACTCTCAATGAGATTCTGGGAAATAGCGATCGCTTTGGGAACTTCGCCAGTGCGAGCATAAGCCATCACTAAACCAACCTGGGCTTGTAAGCTAGCAGTACCATTATTTTGGCTGCTAGCAATAGGTTCTAGTTGAGCGATCGCTGTTTGGTAATTTCCCTGCTTGAGGGCAATTAAACCAGCCTCCAAAGACGGTTTGGCATGTGAAGGCATACAAATTCTGGCACTCCAATCTCTTCTAGGTGATCCACGTTTGTGCAAAAGCGCGAACCTCGGATGCCGTGGAACTCAACCGCGCCCGAGTTTTGCTTGTCAAGTGAATGATAAAGATTGAATTCAGGAGTCAGGAGTCAGAATTCAGTTGAGTCTTCATCTGAATTCTGGATTCTGAATTCTGTATTCTTCTTCATTCCTCCACTGGTTGTTGACTAGAAAATACTGGAGCGATCGCGCTTAATTTTAACTCTGGATGGTCGCCCAGTAACTGTTGACAATTCCATTCATTGCGGAATAGCAACACTGGTCGTCCCATGCTGTCTTTAACTGTAGTGGTATTGAATATTCTTCCCACCTTTTCTAATGCTTCCCAACCACCCTCAACCCAACGGGCGACACTGTAGGGCAATAAATCTAATATGGTTTCTACACCATACTCGTTTTGTAAGCGAAACTGCACTACTTCAAATTGCAACTGACCCACCGCCGCCAAAATTGGATCGCGCTTGGCTTCATCAGTTGAATACATAATTTGCACAGCACCTTCTTCTCGCAATTCCGCAACGCCTTTTTGGAATTGTTTAGACTTCGAGGGGTTGGGATTCCTCAGAGATGCGAACAGTTCCGGCGAAAAATACGGAATTCCCTCATATTCGAGCTTTTGTCCTGTGTAAATTGTATCCCCGATCGCAAAAACACCGGGATTATTCAAACCGATCACATCGCCAGGATAAGCCACATCAATCGATTCTCGCTCTTGGGCAAAGAGTTTTTGCGGGCGAGACAGACGGATGAGTTTACCAATGCGGGCGTGATTCACCATCATATCTTTTTCAAACTTACCAGTACAGACCCGGATAAATGCGACGCGATCGCGGTGTTTCGGGTCCATGTTCGCTTGTAGTTTAAAGACAAATCCTGAAAATTCTGGGTATGTAGGGGCAACTTCACCAACACTGCTGTAGTGAGAACCAGGTTTGAGGGCATATTCGAGGAAATACTTGAGGAATAACTCTACCCCAAAGTTGGTCATGGCACTACCAAAGAACACAGGTGTCATTTTGCCTTCGTGTACCAACTGCAAATCTAGTTCTGGCCCAACTCCTTCTAGCAGTTCTAAATCATTTTTCAGTTGGTAGTAGAGGCTTTGTTCTAGCTTCTCTTCTATTCTCGGATCGCCTAATTCGACTATCGTATCACGGGCTTCTCGGCTACCGTGGGCACTGCGTTCAAAGAGGTGTATTTGTTGTTTGTGTCGGTCAAAAACACCTTTAAAGCGATCGCCCATACCAATCGGCCAGTTGACTGCATAGGTTTGCAATCCTAATTCTTGCTCAATTTCATCCAACAGTTCCAGAGGTTCCCTTCCGGGGCGATCGAGCTTGTTGATAAATGTAAAAATCGGGATACCCCGCAACTTACACACTTCAAACAATTTACGCGTTTGGGGTTCCAAACCTTTTGCCGCATCAATTAACATCACCGCATTATCGGCGGCGGCGAGAGTGCGATAAGTATCTTCACTGAAATCTTGGTGTCCGGGAGTGTCTAATAAATTTATTTGACACTTTTGGTATTCAAATTGCAACACTGTGGAGGTAATAGAAATACCCCGTTGTTGCTCCATCGCCATCCAGTCAGAGGTAGCCTTACGCTGTGCCCGTCGCGCCTTAACCGCCCCAGCTTCGTGAATTGCACCCCCGTACAGGAGTAGCTTTTCTGTTAGTGTCGTTTTACCCGCATCGGGGTGAGATATAATCGCAAAGTTGCGGCGCAGTTCAACCGCTTGAATAAGTTCAGACTGAAGTTCAGTAGACATAATTGTATTTGTTTGTTAGCTAGCTTAATTTTTTTTAACTCTGGCAAGTCTTTTAATCTTAAGACAACGATGCTCGTGATAGGGTCGTAGTATAAACAACAATCTAACTAAAGAGGAGAAAGCAATGTACGACACAGACAAGCGAAAGCTTCTATCAGCCTTGTCGCATGGAGCCATTTTTTTCAGCACAACATTGGTATCTGTCGGTGTACCCATCGCCATACTGCTTGTATCTGACGATCCTGTTGTTAAAGAAAACGCCAAAGAATCCATCAATTTCCACTTTAATGTCTGGTTTTATGGTGCAATTCTGGGAGCGCTGTTTTTTCTATTCGGTTGGTTAGTGTTACCTCTATTATTACTGGGGCCACTAGCTGGTCTGGGATATCTACTACACTGGGGATTAACAATTTGGGCGCTCATCGGAGTTTTCAGCAATCCTGATATACCCTTCCGTTATCCCTACATTTTCCGATTTCTTTAGAAGAAATTATCATTAGGCATTGGGAATTGTTGGTTATTTTTATTAAGCTGTTGTGCCTTGATGCACACAACCAATCGCCAGGATTTTGCCAATAGAAGGTCTTACGATTTTGAATTTTGAATTGCTTATTATGTCGTTTTTTTCCCAGTCCGTTGGATAGGTGCAACCAAGCTGTAGAATACAAAATTGCCCCACAACTTGATTAAGAGTAGGGCAAATGACAGTTAAGCACTGTTTGTAGTCTGTCTGACGGCAGGAAAATTTTAGCCTGCTTTTGTGACGCTTTATTTTGTGTCCATTTGCGTTGTTTTTCTTCATAAAATTTTATGTTTCCTACACACCGCCCCCGTCGTCTGCGTACCCATCCTCAACTGCGCCGGATGGTTCGTGAAACTGTTTTAACAACAAGCGATTTAATTTACCCATTATTTGCCGTACCAGGTGAGGGAATCGCTAATGAGGTGAAATCCATGCCCGGAGTCTACCAACTTTCGGTAGATAAAATCGTTGAAGAAGCAAAAGAAGTTTACGATTTAGGAATTCCTTCTATTATTTTATTTGGTATTCCGGCTGATAAAGATGTAGATGCAACTGGTGCTTGGCATGATTGCGGTATCGTCCAAAAAGCAGCGACGGCGGTAAAAGCAGCAGTTCCAGATTTGATTGTAATTGCTGACACTTGTTTGTGTGAGTACACCAGCCACGGTCATTGTGGTTATCTACAAGTTGGTGATTTAACAGGAAGAGTTTTAAATGACCCAACTTTGGAATTGTTGAAGAAAACAGCAGTTTCTCAAGCCAAAGCCGGTGCTGATATCATCGCGCCTTCAGGGATGATGGATGGGTTTGTGCAAGCAATTCGTCAGGGTTTGGATGAAGCCGGATTTCAAGACACGCCGATTTTGTCTTATGCTGCTAAGTATGCTTCGGGTTATTATGGCCCATTTCGGGATGCCGCAGACTCGACACCGCAATTTGGCGACAGAAGAACTTACCAAATGGACCCTGGTAACGCCCGCGAAGCAATTAAAGAGATTGAATTGGATATCGCTGAAGGTGCTGATATGCTCATGGTTAAGCCAGCCTTGGCATACATGGATATTATCTGGCGCGTGAAGGAAGCGAGTAACCTACCAGTTGCGGCTTACAATGTTTCTGGTGAGTATGCGATGGTGAAAGCTGCGGCTCTCAACGGTTGGATTGATGAAGAGCGCGTGGTTATGGAAACTTTAACTGGGTTTAAACGGGCTGGTGCAGACTTGATTTTGACCTACCATGCCAAAGATGCGGCGCGATGGTTAAAGTAGGCTAGGCATATTGAATACTGATTTACTGGAAAATCTCACGCAGAGGCACGAAGACGCAGAGTTGTGTTTTGGTGTTTGGGCGTGAGATTCTTTGTATTTTGGGTTTGGCTAGTGCGAAATTCAAACAAAATTTAACTAATCCGCCTTATATTTGTCATACGTATATTACAAAGATGGTGAAAGTTATTAGTACTTATGTACAAGACGTAAGTCCTATAGCTATTATCTGCCCACGTCTTGCGAGGAAGCGCAAGAACGAGAAAATCAGGGTTTACTGAGGAAGTTCGTTGCAAAAACAGAAACCAGAACTACAACTCTCAACCGCACCCATAAAATCAACATAAAGCTTCAGCAATATTCCTGATGAAAATTAAATAATTTACTAGTAAGCGAGATTTGTTCAGTCAGGAATATCGCTGTAAATCATCATGAAATGAGGCTTAAGAATGATCGAGAGTGCAAATTCTCAGTGGTTGTTTCACAAATCTATGCAAAATTTTACTCGCTACAGTTTAACTGCGTTACTGAGTGTAGTTGTGTTGTCTGATGCAGTGGAGGCAGCGAAAAATACAGAGTTACATATAGTACCACAGGAAAAACTCATTTCTCAAGAAGCTATTCGCGTAGCGGCGAAACGAGCTTATGTAGATTCGTTTTCAGAAAATATAGCTAGGGAAGTTTTTACTGGGAGCATCCACTTTTGGAAGAAACACCTAATCAGACAGCAAGTAAACCATTAAGATAAGCTTAAGCGTTCAGAGAGGATGTGATTAACACTTTCAACATTCCACTGTGCGCCAGAAATTTTAATCCTTAAACCAATTTGTTTAATTGCAGACTCAACGGCACCAGAACCAATAGAACATAATTGTTCAGCCTGATAATAGCTGTAATTGACAATGCGAGGGAGATGCTTTTCCAGATAAGCGATGAAATTTTTAGCTTGTTTACCTCGGCAATAATTAAATAAAGTCTTGGCTGCTTCTACTTGACCTTTCCACAATAAAGTTTCCGCAGCTTTGAGTCGCTTCAAAGAACCACCAACTTTATAAAGATTTTCCTTTAGATGATACCAATCCAAAATTTCACAGCGAGAAAACTGGTCTTGACCAAATTCTCGCACTAGATTCCACACACCATCGTGACCATCTCCCAAGCAAACAAGGGGGTCTACCAACTGTTGGCTATTAACATAATCAATTAATGATTGGTTGTCATCAAAAAATGCACCATAGTAAATCCCTTGCAGGCGAACAGTTTTATAATCTCGCCAGTGACAACCTGCTTTTGGTTTACCTCGCAGTCGAACTTTGCCTCCATCTACACTTACTTCGGAGACGGCTTGCAATGCTAAGGGTAGTTGAAAATCTTGTGACAAAACTAATTTTTGTTGGGTTGAGTGACCAACTTTTACTCCTGTTAGTGCCTCTACCTCTATTTCTGCATTCTGGTAGGAAATATTTGCTGATAGTCTCAAACAACACTTTTTCAGTAATGGACTTAACCTAGTTCTTGGTTTTAAACCCAGTCTCTGTAACTGTTTAGCTTTAAGAGTTAGTTCTCCAACCAGGCTTTTTATTTTCCTTGTTTTACCTACTTTTGTCCCTGTTTTCTGTTCGACAAAAAAAGGGCTATTTCTGGACTCACACGTTCTAGTATTTGACTACGAACTTTTTTTTCTATACTTTCTAGGTCTGTTAACTGACTCTTATCCGCTTCTTCATATAGTAATTTTGCAAGTTCCCTTACACAGGCTTTTATTTGTTCTTCTCTATCTTGGCTCATAGTAGTTGATGCACTCTTTTTATCTCCTTTTACATTCTCCCTTATTTTGTATATCTTCCAAAAGTGGATGCTCCCGTTTTTACTGGTGTCAACACTGCAAGTTTTCGACTGCAAATAGCCCAGTCGGCAACCACAAAACCACAAAACACAAAACCTGCGCCAAGCCCAATCCAACCACTTAAAGATAAAGCATCTCAACTCTGGAAAAAAGCAATTGAACTGTCCAAGCAACCATCAGCAGCATCACAGCGACAAGCAATTATAAAATACGAAGAAATACTAAAAATCTCGAGATTACCAGAAGTACGTGCAGTAATACCTGAAAAAGCTCGCTCCGATGAAGCTTCTACACTTTATATGATCGCCACTACTTACAGTAATCTAAATGAAAACACCAAAGCTCTGGAATATTTGGAGCAAGCATTAGCTATTTCGCGAGAAATAAAGGATCGTCTTTTTGAAGCTGATATACTTTTGGCGTTCGGCAATATCTACGGCATCCACCTAACTGAATACACAAAAGCTGTGGGATATCTGGAACAAGCATTAGCTATCTTGCGGGAATCCAAAGAACCAAAGGCTCGCTCCCCACAAGGTCTAACGCTCATAGCACTTGGTGGATTTTATCGACAACTAGGGGAAAAGCAAAAAGCGATTGATGCTTACAACCAAGCGCAGTCATTGTATGATGCTGACAATCAATCCGAGACAAAGGCTCAAGCACTATCAGGAATGGCTGGAGTATATGATGAATTTGGCGAACCGAAAAAGGGGCGTGAGTATTTAGATCAAGCCTTAAAGATTTACAAGGCAAATAACGATTTACCAGGACAAGCAAGTACACTGGCATCCATTGCATTAAACTACCAAAATTTGGAACTCGTATCGCCAAAAGATAGCCTGCAAGCTCTTGATTTTGATGCTAACTATAACTGGGTAACTAACCCACAACTGAGTCAATACCGCATCATTCATTTTGCTACTCACGGCTTTGCTGATAACATCAATCCAGAGTTATCAGGAATCGTACTTTCGTTGATAGATAAACAAGGTAAACCCATAAGAGGTTATCTACGACTAAACGATATCTTCAATCTTGAATTACCTGCTGATTTAGTGGTGCTAAGTGCCTGTAACACCGGACGCGGTAAGCAAGTTCAGGGAGAAGGCTTGGTGGGATTAACAAGAGGATTGATGTATGCAGGTTCACAACGAGTTGTGGTGTCTTTATGGAGTGTGAACGATGAGGGAACGAAGGAATTAATGAGCGAATTTTATCGTCAAATGTTGCAGCAAGGTAAATCACCAACTGCTGCTCTTAGAGCAGCACAACTATATTTGTGGCAACAGAAAGAGTGGAAAGATCCTTATTTTTGGGCTGCTTTTACTGTGCAAGGCGAATGGCAAAATAATTCGTAATGACGCTCTCTACGAGACACTAAAAGCGAACGACCTACCGCTACGCTAACACCATTCAGAATTAATAATGAATTTGCAAGTATTAATTAACTAAGGAATTCTATCAATGACTAATAAGCATATCTACAAGCAATGTTTTGCTGGAATTATTGGTGCGATAACTTTAGGCTCTTGGGTATCAGTTTATGCACAAGCACAGACAGAAACTCAACAAATTAAACCACCAAAATTCAGCAAATTTCAAGAAGCATCTCAATTAAAACTACCCGCGAATGGAAAGCCTTTTAAACCTTCTGACCTCAATCAGTCGAAAAAAGCAGATGAAGCCAGCCGGGGAATACCTCGCGGTATCGATGACCGTATCCCCATGACTAGCAGAAAATATCCTTGGTCAACTATTGGTCGAGTCCAGGGCACAACAACTGATTCCAAAAGCTATCATTGCACAGGAACTTTAATTGATGATGATATAGTTTTGACAAATGCCCATTGCGTTATTGACCCTGATACCCATAAATTAAGTCAAAAAATTCTGTTTATGCCAAATGTAATTGATGGTGTTGTGCAGGATGAAGTTTTAGTAGAGCAAGTTGTTTACGGTACAGATTTTACTGATGACAAGCTTACAAATCAGATAAACGACTGGGCACTTCTCAAAATTAATCAGCCTCTCGGTCGGAAGTATGGTCATTTAGGCTGGAAATCTTTGCGTTCTTCGACTCTCATTAATAATCCGAAAACGTTATCTTTTGTTGGCTACTCTGGTGATTTTCCCAATCCCAAGAAAAAAGGCTATGAAGACCTGACTGCTGGTAGAGGATGGACTGCAAGCTTTGAAACTGGGTGTAGCATTGTTGGGGAGAAGTCAGAAGTACTTTACCATGATTGCGCTACTGGAGGTGGTTCTTCTGGCGGGCCTCTTATTGCCTGGGTTGGTGAACAACCCTATATTGTTGCCCTGAATAATGCTGAAATTAAGAACTTGGCAACAAATCAGGATATAACCAATCTGGCTGTAAAAATCGATTTCTTGGATAAGTTGGCTGCTGGTAATTAATCCTTGGTGATTTGAATTTTGTAGGACACGCATCTTACCTGTCCTACGAAATGGTTGATTCTTGGAATTTTTGAATGCACGTTTTGCATATATTGTCAAGGTTATAGTACATAATCTATAAAGGATTTTCTCGTTTGCCAGAGTGAGAGGCGATCGCTCATAAAACCTCTAAAATCTAAATTAAATAGCTTTGATATAGTTATGGCAATTACTCGCTCTATGTTTGGGGTAGTTCGTTTAAAAAACCCAATCTCTAACTAGTGCGATCGCTAACCGTATTTGCGACAGCAGCACGATAAAATTCTAAAACCATAATCGTACTAAAAGGTCTAAATGGCAGAAACACTATTTTTTAACGCCTTACGGGAAGCCATTGATGAAGAAATGGCCCGTGATTCCAGCGTATTCGTTCTCGGTGAAGATGTAGGACACTACGGCGGTTCCTACAAAGTTACCAAAGACCTGTACCAAAAATATGGCGAACTCCGCATTCTAGACACCCCCATTGCCGAAAATAGCTTCACTGGTATGGCAGTAGGGGCAGCGATGACAGGGTTGCGTCCCATCATCGAAGGCATGAATATGGGCTTTTTATTGCTCGCCTTCAACCAAATATCCAACAACGCTGGGATGCTGCGCTATACTTCCGGCGGTAACTTTAAAATTCCGATGGTAATTCGCGGCCCTGGTGGTGTAGGAAGGCAGCTAGGTGCAGAACATTCCCAACGATTAGAAACTTACTTCCAAGCTGTACCAGGCTTGAAGATTGTTGCCTGCTCGACACCAAGAAACGCCAAAGGACTACTAAAATCAGCTATCCGCGATGATAACCCCGTGTTGTTCTTTGAACACGTTTTGCTTTACAACTTGAAAGAAGATTTACCAGAAGAAGAATATTTACTACCCTTAGATAAAGCCGAAGTTGTGCGCCAAGGAAAGGATGTCACAATTATCACTTATTCTCGGATGCGGCATCATGTGCTGCAAGCAGTAAAAACACTTGAAAAACAAGGTTACGATCCAGAAGTTATTGATTTAATATCCCTCAAGCCATTGGATTTTGATACAATTGGTGCATCAGTACGAAAAACCCATAAAGTCATCGTGGTGGAAGAATCAATGCGAACTGCGGGTATTGGAGCAGAAGTCATCGCTTCAATAAACGATCGCTTATTCGATGAATTAGATGCGCCAGTACTGCGGCTTTCTTCTCAAGATATCCCCACGCCTTACAACGGCAGTCTGGAACGACTAACAATCATCCAACCAGAGCAAATCGTAGAAGCTGTGGAAAAAATGGTGGCGTTGCGGGTTTAGGGAATAGGGAATAGGGAATAGGGAATAGGGAATAGGGAATAGGGAATAGGGAATAGGGAATAGGGAATAAATTCAACCCCGACTTCCTACTCCCAACTTCCCACTCCCTATTTCCCATTCATAACTCCTCAAAAGAGCGCTATTATAGCGTTTGTCAGTTGCGAGTTATGGTATGCAAAGACAGCGATCGCTATTAATTTTGATTTTAGTCCTGATAATCGCCGCTTTTACGGTGATTGCGACAATTCCGATACCCCTGGGACTGGACTTGCGGGGAGGCTCACAGCTAACAATTCAGGTGAAACCATCAGCAGAAATTCCTAAAATCACCGAACGAGAATTGGAAGGTGTGAAGAGAGTTGTCGAAGGTCGGATTAATGGTCTAGGTGTTTCTGAGCCAGTGATCCAAACAGTTGGCTCAGATAAAATATTGGTACAATTGCCAGGGGTCAACGATCCAGAGCAAGCCGAACGAGTGCTAGGGGGTACAGCACAGTTAGAATTTCGTACCCAAAAGCCAAATACAGAAACTCAACTGCTTGCTTTCCAAGCATCTAGAGCCGAATTGAAAGCCAAGCAAGAAGAGTTGAGAAAGAGTACTGACAAAGCAGCGATAGCTAAGAATCAAGAAGATTTACAAAAAAATAATCAAGCGATCGCAGAATTGTTTGAAAGCACCAATCCACCACTAAGTGGCAAATACCTCAAGGATGCATACGGTGAACCCACTCAAGGTAAAAACTGGCATGTTACCATTCGTTTCGACCAAAAGGGTGGTGAACTGTTTGCCAATTTAACGAAAAATCTTGCTGGTACAGGGCGGGCTATTGGTGTTTTTCTAGACAATGAACTAATCAGCGCTCCTAGTGTGGGTATAGAATTTGCTGCCGCAGGTATTACTGGTGGCTCTGCCATAATTACAGGACGGTTTACTGCACAAGAAGCTAATGACTTGGGTGTACAACTACGTGGTGGCGCATTACCCGTACCAGTAGAAATCGCAGAAAGGCGGACAGTAGGGGCAACATTAGGTAAAGATAGTATTCAAAGCAGTATTTATGCTGGGGTTGGTGGTCTGACTTTAGTATTAATCTTCATGGTGTTTTACTATCGATTACCAGGACTGATTGCGGATGTATCACTAGTGATTTATTCCCTTTTAACTTGGGCAACCTTTGCTTTATTGGGTGTCACCCTAACTTTGCCGGGAATTGCCGGTTTTATCCTCAGTATTGGGATGGCGGTTGATGCCAATGTCCTAATTTTTGAACGGACACGGGAAGAATTACGAGCAGGTAAATCTCTGTATCGTTCAGTAGAATCTGGTTTTTACCGAGCATTTTCTAGTATTTTAGATAGCAACGTCACTACATGGATTGCTTGTGCTGCCCTGTTTTGGCTGGGGTCTGGTTTAGTCAAAGGTTTTGCTCTTACCTTAGCTTTGGGGGTGGCTGTGAGTATGTTTACCGCAATTACTTGTAGTCGGACATTGCTGTTTTTGGCAATTTCAATCCCCTCCTTGCGGAAGACAGAACTTTTCTGTCCAAACCTGCCAACATCGAATAAGGCAGAGGTGACTCCATGAAACTGAGTATTAACAAATCGCGATCGCTTTGGTGGACTATTTCTGCTGCGATTATTCTTGCCGGTATCATCTCAATGGTGATTTCTTGGCAACAACCCAATATTCACGCACCCTTACGCCCCGGTTTAGATTTTATCGGTGGTACACGGTTACAGTTTGTCCGAGATTGCACCAAACCAGGCAATTGTGACAAACCAATTGATATCAATGCTGTTCGGGAAGTAGCAAAAGCGCAGGGACTGGGTGATAGCAGCATCCAACTGATCTCCGAAAATGGTGCAGAAAATGGTGTACTAATTCGGACAAAAGATTTGACTGTCGATCAGCGCACCAAGTTGCAAAATTCTTTAAGTGAAGAAATTGGGGTTTTTGATCCGCAAAAAAATCAAATTGACTCTGTTGGCCCTACGCTGGGAAAAGAACTGTTGAGGTCTGGGCTATTAGCTCTGATAGTTTCCTTCATCGGTATTACTATCTATATGAGCTTCCGCTTCCAGTTAGATTATGCTGTGTTTGCGATCGTTGCCCTCTTTCACGATATCTTAATCACAGTTGGGGCTTTTTCAATTTTGGGTTTGGTAGCGGGCATCGAAGTAGATAGCCTTTTTATCGTCGCTTTACTTACCATCACAGGTTTCTCAGTCAACGACACAGTTGTGATTTACGATCGCATTCGGGAAACCATTAAAATCAATCCTGAACGCCCAATTGCCGAAATTGTCGATGATGCCGTTAACCAAACTCTGACAAGATCCATCAACACGACCTTAACCGTGTTGCTGACATTAACTTCCATCTTTCTGTTTGGCGGAGAAACACTGAGATATTTCGCTCTAGCTTTGATTATTGGGTTCACGATGGGAGCTTATTCAAGTATTTTCATCGCCAGTACTCTCCTTACTTGGTGGCGAGAAAGGGATGAATCCCAAGTGATAGAAAGCGTAGAGCCGATTGATACATCTGCCAGTTCTCAGGATAGTTAAACTTGTGTGCATTTCACAATTGGGTTAAAGCATTTTAAATTGCTCACCTATGCTTTGGAATTTTATTCTTCTATGGATCAACCTGAAGAACCATTAATCCCTAATCCAGAATTTGAGAACTCTGACGCATCCTTTATTCAACAAGTACAAAGGCTACATAGGCTGACATTATACGGTAGATGGCTGTTTGTCGGCTGTTTGTGGCTCACCATTGCGCCTGTTAGCTTGTGGGGTCTACGTTCAGAAATTTCTCTGTGGCAACAATATTTTACCTGGGTAGCGGTGCGATATGGACTCTTCTACCATCCACTGTCTACCTTGGGTTTAGCCTTTTGTATTGGGATGACTGCTGCTGTTTTAGTTTGGCAAAGTCGGAATATCTTATTTGGACTCCCGAAGCCGGAAAAACAACGTTTAGAAAAACAAGTTTATCGGATACGTCAGCAGGGGCCAAGTCATCCTCTGTGGAAGTGGGTTTGTCATTAATTTTTCTTTTTCGTTGCATATACATATACACGTACAGCAATTTTTAGCAAAATATGACTTAAATATACAAAGTATTGCCAAAAGTGGATGCCATAAATGAACGAGTCTCAGATTCAATTTAGCGAACGCAAATCTGAAATTGACCTTTACCAACTGCAAGAACTGTTAAACGTTTCAGCTTTCTGGGCAAAGGGACGCAGTATTGAAGATTTAGGTATAGCTATTGCCAATAGTGAACCAGTGATTTATGTCTCGGATAGCGATCGACTCATTGGCTTTGCTAGAGCAACATCTGATGGCATATATCGCGCCACAATTTGGGATGTTGTCATTCATCCAGAGTATCAAAGTAGTGGGTTGGGAAGCAAGTTAGTAGAAACCGTTTTGTGTCATCCCCGCATGAGGTGGGTTGAGCGCGTTTATCTGATGACTACTCACCGGCAGGGCTTCTACGAAAAGATGGGTTTTCAAACCAACACCACCACTACAATGGTGCTACATAATCTAGCTAACCGTGTTTTTGTTTCTGCTACAGAAGTTCAGCTTCAGGAATCACTAGGGGGATAGAGATTTGTAGTCTGGTAATCTCCTGATGTGGTTCCTTGGCAATGGTCGAAGGCAGGATTTCTAACTTTCCTCCCATAACTTCCACTAAAGTCTGATTGATTAATAGTCTCATTCCTGGGGAAAGAGCAGCCTTTTGATCAATCTGGATCTGCTGCTCATCAGATTTGAGCAAATCAATCGGCTCGCTCAAAGGTACAGCATGAGTTGGAATATCCAGCCAAATGGTTACAAAGTTATTTGTAGGTAGGGTATTACTAGAAATACAAATACTGCCTTCCTCCATTTGAGTAATGGCAGTGTCTATTAAACTGATCAATATTTGGCGGAGCCAGAGATAATCTGCTAAAACATAAATTTCTGGATCGGCGGGTAACAATTGCAAGGGAAAATTGCGATTAGCCGCCAGCATATAAGTTAATTTATGAACCTCTTCCAAAATTTGCGCTAACGGTCGGGGCTGAATATCTAATTTATTAGTACCGTGTTCCGTTCTCGCAACGGTGAGAATTTCATCTATCAGCTTGAGGAGCTTCAGCGTTCGTTCGTGAGCTTGGCCAATAAATTCTCGTTCTTCAGCCGGATCTTCACATAAATCTGACAAAATTAATTGATGCAAGCCAATCAAACCATTGAGAGGCGATCGCAATTCATGGGTAGTTCGTGCCAAAAAACCAGCTTTAAACTGGCTCATTTCCCTTGCCATAAAGTATGCCAGCTGCGTTTGCTGTAGCTGTTGTGATATCAGTGGCATCTCCTCTTGATCTAATGGCGCTATTAGGGATGAGCTAGGTGAAAAATTTGCTGATGCCTGCGGCGGGCGTAACCATAGCACAAATAACCGATAGAAAATCATACCTAGTGCGAGTCCTGCTCCTAGATATATCCAGTTGCTCCAATTCATAATTAGGCAATTATTAACTTGTTAATTGACCACAACAGCGCAAACTAAAGTTCCAGATTTATCTGTTGTGAAAATCAGGAAAACAACATTATAACTACCTATATTTATTTATCACTCGAAAAATCTAACTTTATCGCACCTTGTCGTAAAATCTGCCAATTTATGCCTGTCCATTTAGCAACGGTGGAAGGTATTCCCATTGCTGCTTTTTCACCCTGACATTCTAGAGTCAAAACCTGGGGAAACTGAGTCTCAATTTCTGCCATCGTTTGCAAAGGTGGCTGACCGGAAAAATTAGCGCTAGTGGTAGCAAGGGGGCCTGTTTGCGCCAAAATAGTTTGAGCGATCGCACTGTTCGGGACTCGAATACCAATTGTCGTTGGATCGATAGGGTTCATGACTTTTGGCAATCGTTCACTTGCTGGCAAAACTAATGTCAGCCCTCCTGGCCAATGTTTCTCAACTAGTTCTTGCCAAACTTTATACTCGTTTTTACTACCTTTAACATAGAGCCACAAATCTTCAGCACTAGCAGCCATCAAAATCAAAGGTTTGTCTTGACTGCGTTGCTTCGCCGTAAAAATTAACCCGGCTTTTTCTGGTATCGCCGCAAGTGCAGGAACAGTATCAGTAGGAAAGCTTACCAAAAGACCAGCCCGTGCGCCAGCTATGAGATTTGTTAAAGAAACTTGTGTCATTTTTATGGGTACAGGTATAGAGTATGGAGCATTTTCCCTATGCGCTATGCCCCATGCTCCATACCCTATTTCCTAACTTTTGTAGGCAAGGGCAAAGCGTTCAATTCCAGCTAAATCAGCGTGAATTTGAATCTTACAATAGCTACCTTGATTTTGCAAAAGTTTTCGCACTACATCCGCCTGTCCTGCCATCATCTCAATTAACCATACACCGCCAGATTGTAAATAACTGGGAGAAATTTCTATCAAATGGCGAATGCAATCTAAACCATCACCGCCACCATCCAAAGCTAGATGTGGTTCATGGTTAACTACTTCTGGTTGCAATGTAGCTAAGGTGCTGGTGGGTATGTAAGGAGGATTCGACACCATACCACTAAACTGACCTTTGAGAAATGCTAGTGGTTCCCACCAAGAACCTTGATAAAATTTAATCCGGTCAGCAAAACCCAAATTAGCAGCGTTGGTTCGGGCGATCGCTAGAGCTTCTAAACTGTAATCAACTGCATGAATTGTTGCTTTTGGCAAGACATCTGCTAATCCGATGGCGATCGCTCCACTCCCAGTACCTAAATCTGCCCAATGCCCTGAGACACCGCTTGCTGCTAAAGCTAAATCAATTAAGCTCTCTGTCTCTGGTCTAGGAATCAAAACGGCACTTGACACCGCGATTTGAAAGTTACGCCAAGGTGTCACTCCGGCAATATACTGCACTGGTAAGCGATCGTTTAATCGCCTCTGCCATAGCTGGTCTAACTTTTCTAGAGGTAATTGCAGCTGAATTTGCGGCCAGTTTTTAAAAGACTCCAAACGCAGTGCCAAGCGGTCTAACCCAGCAACTTCTAAGAGCAGCCAATCTACCTCCATTGTTGGGACATCAGTGGCGATCGCTGCTTTAAGGGCTGCATTTCGCCACTGCCAAAGTTTTAAACCAGAAACTATCAGATGCTTCTCCCCCATGCCTCAACCTTGGAGTACATAACCGTTATTTTTTCGGAGCGGGCGCAGCAGCTGGCGATTGATTCGGCGCAAGTGAGCGAATAAAATTGATGGACTCTCGTGATGGATACAGAACAATTTTATTGATACTAGGGTCGCTGCTGCTATTGAGAGCCTCCATAACACCGTACAAATCTACTACCTGAATTTCAGTGTTCTCTGCTTCCTTGGGCACGGCTTTTTTGAATTGGTCTAACAGAGCCACTGCTTGCTCTTTTTCAAAGAAAAATGGGATGAATCGCTCGTTGCCTTTTGCCAGGGGAATGGTCAAATAGCTATTATCTTTCTTAAATTTGGGTACAAATAAGGGAATCCCATTGAATTGCTCCCCTTTTTTACCATTTTGATTCAGCATACTTGTTGCTGAAGCTACCTGTGCTTGCGTCGGCACTAAAGTATAAATTACAGAGTCTGATTTCTTTTTGCTTTCTTGGACTATTTTATAGTAGTCTGCCAGGGATAAAGGTCTCACCTGTAAAGTGCTTGCCAATTGGGGATTTTCTTTTTTGAGCCGATTATCAAGGAATTTTTGAGCATCTTGCTTGCTAATAAAAAATCCTACTTGTGAGATCGGCTTGGACGCGTTGTTTTTCCTCGAAAGAACTACGAATTCGCCTTTAGGATTAGTAAGGGTGAATACAGGTACTTCTTGGAGCTTTTTCACTATCTGATCTTGTGGCAAGGCTACCGCCTCTAGATTGCCTATTCCCGGTAGATTGCCTATTCCTGAAAGTCCCGCTAAAAATACACTACCAGCTATACCCAATGTTGCGCCTAAGCGAATAAATGATTTCATGACTGCTCCTCGCATCAATAATCTAATTAAATTAAACAAATGGTTGGATTTGCACAGCACCAACTAGCTTTAGTTATATAGCAATCTATTTCAGTTGGGAAAAATTCATTGTGCGCGTTGAGGTTTAGTGTTAAGCATCAACGGTCAAAATCCAATATTCCCCAGCTATTGAGGGTTGCTATAGTATCGTTTTCACAAATCGACAGTACTAAAGTTGTGTTCTTCTCGATTTCGCTTTGCTATTCAACACGAAATGCTGTAGATGCCTACTATATGTCTTCTCAAACGGTGAAAAGTTTCTTAGTCTCTCGACCTTGGATATGATAAATGCCATTCTATCGGCTTTCTCTAAGATCGGGTGACGCTATTACTTAATCAATCGTTCCATCGCGCTTGCTTTAATATCTTCTCAAATCGATACAAAGCTCAGTATCAGGAATATCTTACTGCTTTAGGGTGAAATTTGCTTGTTAGGCTTCAACAGTTAATCCAAAACTATAACAGGCAAATTGCGATTATCCGTAAAAATGTCCAATTTAATTGCATTGCCTAGAAAGTAAACTTTTCTAATTTACTTTAGCTGTTAAACATATCACTTAAATCGGGATGACAGGATTTGAACCTGCGGCATCCTGCTCCCAAAGCAGGCGCGCTACCAAGCTGCGCTACATCCCGGTTATACTCATCTACTTTTGGAAGTTTGGTTTTAGTTTCCCATCAAAGCGATCGCGCTTTACCAAAAGCATTAAGGTCAGTATATCACATCATACGGCTTATGCCTAATCTTTTTTCCTTTGCTAAGAACAAGATAGATTAGATTTTAGATTTTTACACCGATAAAGGTTTTTTGCCGACTTAGTTCTACAAGATATATACTTGCGCCCTTGTCGGCTGAACCTTTCAAAATTACATCAAAATAATAGATTTTCTTATGCAAATCGGGTTTTATTTTGATTGAGCGCTAGTGAGGATACCAGAACATGCCTTTAATGCCTTCTGGATCAGCCATAAACCCCATAGTCCGGTAGAAATCTACAACATGGGGATCTGCAAAGAGAGTGACATTACTAATTTCTTCACTTCTCAGTTTTTTGAGAACGTATTTCATCAGTGCTTTACCCAGTCCTTGACTTTGAAAGTCTGGGTGAACCACGACATCCCAAATAGTGGCATTAAACGCGTGATCTGAGGTAGCGCGGGCAAAACCAATGAGCCGCTTTTGGTTTCCTCTCACCTGCCACATTGAGGCGACAAGAAAACTATGCTCAATAGCTTTTTTCACTTTTCTTAGAGGACGACGCGACCAACCAACTGCATCACAGAGTTCTTCTAGCTCATACAGGTCAATATCTCGCTCCGTACTGAAGACGATGCGAGTTTCCTTTGAAGAAGCTTCGCTAATGCTGCTGGGGTTGGAGTTGCCCGCAGCATCCACACGTTCTTCAAAAGGGTTTGTCCTAGTTGTCGCTACAGATTCAGGAGTACTAAACCAAGTTTTCCAAAAACCCATGCCAACGTGGTTCGGGTAGTATAACTAAATTGGTTTCCACTCTCAGGAGTGTTGATTCACGTTTAACATAGCTACCTCCATTTGCTACCCCTTACACTCAAAATTTTTCGGTTGTTTTCGGGATTTGCAATGGTAACAGCTATTTAGAGCGTGTTTCACACCAATCATTTTCAACTTTAGCATTTTGTTGTAAAGGCTAGGAGAAATTCCCCAAAAGTAAGGATATAAACTAATTCAAAATTCAAAATCACTCCTTATTCACTCATCCTCTTGTTGGCTAAAGGAATTGGACACCGAAGTTATGATGGTCAGAAGTCTCTGCTTAGAATGCAAAATTTAATATGGAAAACCAAATCCTGATAATTGCTCGTATAGAGCTTAAATGCAGGTTAGCTTAGGAGTGAATTGTATACAAGAGATTGAGTATTTGGGAAAATTCTTCCCTAGTCCCCAACATCCAGCCCCTAGTCCCCAGGTGATGAAAGCAAGCGAGTCTTACCCTTAACAATGGCTTCTGGTTTAAAATCTTCAACACTGGAACTTCTAAAGCGCTTTAACCGAGCGTTTCCCCAGTTTTATGAGCAATTCGTCAGCAGTGAGATTCAACTGCAAAATTTGCGCCTAGCCTACCGTCTGTATAAAACTAGACGCGCTGTGATTGAACTGAAACCGGAAGGTAGTAAAAGTGCTTTGCATTTTGCTTACCGTAACCAGTCTTTTCTCCTCAGCGATATTTTTGGTGTACTAGCAGCTTATGGGTTGACTATTCACGGTCTGAGCCTATACGGTCAGATTCGTCCGCCAATGTTAGTTTTTATCAAATTGTTGGTATCTCGTGGTAGTAAAGCCTTGACCGAGAAAACCGCAGAAAATGTCTGTCGTGCCATCCGCGAGGCTTTAGGAGGTCGGTTTGAGGTAGAAGAGATGCTGGCTGTAGAATTTAATCTTGATACTGGCTTAGAGCAGGTACAAACTGAGTTCTATGTCGATCCGGTCTTTCATCTCCCTGCCTTGGTGATTGAAGCCGATAATCAACCAGGATTATTCTACAAAGTGATGTACGCCATCTGGCAGGAAGACCTGCTGGTAGTCAATGCCAATTTATTGGTTTGGCGTGGACGTACACGGCTAATTCTCTACTTATTGGGGCCAAATGAAAGCCTTATTCCTGAATATCTCGGTCACAAAATTGCCGAAGGAGTGCGACAGAGGTTGCTGGGGAAATGAGAAAAGTGAGGAGTTATGAGTTAAATAATTCGTAATGGGCTTCTCTGCGAGACGCTAAAAGCGAACGCCCCGCTACGCTAAGGTAATTCGTAATTAAAAATTAACAATTCCTAACTCTTAACTCCTGTCCAGACGAGATTAATCACGTCTCTCTTACTATTCCGTATTTAGTCGCACCCGCCCTTCGGGGTACGATATAAACATGGCAACTATCGAAATCTTGGGCGTTCCACACGCATACGAGCTAACGGCTCCCACTTCCTGCCCCCACGCTTTAGTATTTATCCACGGTTGGCTCAATAGCCGTGGATATTGGCAACCTGTGATTTCCCGCCTATCAGATGATTTGCAGTGCCTTTCCTATGATTTGCGGGGTTTTGGTGAATCCCAGTCCCCGGTACAAACCGATTTTAGTCGGGCACAAGGGTCTCTAAGTCTGATGCCCATCTCGAATAGTGCGGTTGGTTTACCAATCGATTCTCTTTATACTCCTGTTGCTTATGCTCAGGATTTAGCCATTCTCCTAAAACAGCTGAATATTAATAGTGCTTGGCTAATTGGTCACTCCTTGGGAGGTACGATCGCTCTTTGGGGAGCAGATCAAATGCCTGATTGTATCAAGGGAGTTATCTGTATTAATGCTGGCGGTGGTATTTACCTGAAAGAAGCTTTTGAGCAGTTTCGCTCGGCGGGTCAGAAATTTTTGCAAGTCCGCCCGCGTTGGCTCTCCCAAGTGCCTTTGATTGATTTGCTGTTTACGAGAGCCAGTGTAGTGCGTCCTTTAGACCGCCATTGGGCACGTCAAAGGCTGATTGATTTCGTTGTGGCTGACCCAGAAGCAGCGTTAGGAACTCTGTTAGATTCCACAACGGAGGAAGAAATCAATCGTTTACCTGAGCTAGTATCTCAACTGAAGCAGCCAGTTTATTTTTTGGCTGGTGCTGAGGATAAGGTTATGGAACCCAAGTATGTACGCCATTTAGCTAGCTTTCACAGACTGTTCCAATACTGTGGTGACAATGTTCTGGAAATTCCTAATTGCGGACACCTGGCTATGTTGGAACAGCCGGATGAAGTGGCCGATCGCATTCGGTCGATAATCATTAGTCATTAGTCATTAGTCATTAGTCATTGGTCATTGGTCATTGGTCATTGGTCATTGGTGGTTACAAAGGGACAAAGGACAAAGGACAAAGGACAAATGACTACTCAAGAGGGTGATATAACTTCATCACTTGGGTCAGCGCTAACCTAGACTCAACGCCTAGTGTAAGAGACGATGTATGACCATGAGATAGATGATCGGCGGCGGCACAGCCGATCATGGCGGCGTTATCGGTACAAAACTTCAGAGGTGGGAATAGGACGCGGAGGTTATGTTTAATGGCGGCAGCTTGGAGGTTTTTTCTCAACCCACTATTAGCTGCTACACCGCCACCAATGGCAATTGTATCTAGACCATAGTCTAGGGCACAGGCGATCGCTCTTTTGGTTAGCGATCGCGCTACAGTTTCCTGAAAGCTAGCTGCTACATCTGCCACTGGCACTTGTCCACCATCTTTCTCTAATTGCTGCACTAAACGCAATACAGCTGTTTTTAACCCACTAAAACTCGCATCATAACGATGAAATCCCCCACCAGGTAAAGAAACTTTTCCTTCTGGGAGAGGAAAGGCTTGGGGATTTCCTTGTTGTGCCAACTTGTCAATTACTGGCCCACCGGGATAACCTAGCTTTAATAATCGCGCCACTTTATCAAAGGCTTCACCCGCAGCATCATCACGAGTTTGCCCCAGTGTTTCGTAACTACCACAATCTTTGACGAAAATCAAGCTTGTATGTCCGCCAGAAACTAATAAACTCAAGAAAGGGGGATTTAAACTTGATTCGCTCAAGTAAGTTGCATAAATGTGACCTTCGAGGTGATGAACTCCCAAAAATGGCTTGTTGTGTACCATTGCTAGGGTTTTGGCAGCAGTTAACCCCACCAAGAGCGCTCCTACGAGTCCAGGGGCACAAGTGGCGGCAATTGCGTCAATTTGTCCCCAGTCTAGCTGGGCTTGCTCTAAGGCTTGTGCGATCGCAACATTTATCGTTTCCAAGTGCTGGCGAGATGCGACTTCCGGCACTACCCCACCATACTGCTGATGGACTGGAATTTGCGAGGCGACAATACTGCTACAAACTTTACGATTGTTAACAATTGCGACGGCAGTTTCATCACAACTGGTTTCTATTGCTAAAACGGTTGTCATTTAAAGTAATGAGTGCTGAGTCTGGAGTCCAGAGTAATCAAGAGAAAATCTTGCTTCTTTACTACCCTACAACAACAATTCTTATACTCAGCACTCAAGACTTCAGACTCTATTTTGGTTGAGAAGCTTTAACTTTTATTTACTTAAACTTTACTCGGTTCCCACCCAAGAGTATGATGACTTCCTAGTTATGCAAATAAACAGCTGTACAAGCCGCTTCGTTTTGTACAAAGAACTTCTTGTTTTGTAATAAAAGGAAACAACTCTATGCGACGATTGTTTGCTTTGATGTTAGCGATTTGTCTTTGGTTCAATTTTGCCTCCCCAGCACAAGCTTTAGGGGCTAATTTGACACCCTGCAAAGACAATCCCGCTTTTCAAGAGCTAGCAGCTAATGCCCGTAATACCACCGCCGATCCCCAATCAGGGAAAAAGCGGTTTGAGCGTTATTCTCAGGCGCTGTGCGGTCCTGAAGGCTACCCCCACTTAATTGTTGATGGTCGCCTAGATCGGGCTGGTGACTTTTTGATCCCCAGCATTCTGTTTCTATATATTGCTGGTTGGATTGGCTGGGTAGGTCGTACCTATCTGCAAGCAATCAAAAAGGAATCTGACACTGAACTCAAAGAAATCCAAATCGATCTTGGTTTGGCACTCCCTATAATTGCGTCAGGCTTTACTTGGCCAGTAGCAGCACTGCAAGAGTTTCTCTCTGGAAAATTAGCAGCCAAAGATTCAGAAATCACTGTTTCCCCACGCTAAATCAGCTTAACTAATTCATTCGTTTTGGAGAATAAATTCATGGCAGACAAAGGCGATCAATCATCATATTTGATTAAGTTTATTTCCACAGCGCCTGTGGCAGCTACCATCTGGCTGACAATCACAGCAGGTATCTTGATTGAATTCAACCGCTTTTTCCCCGATTTACTTTTCCACCCACTGCCATAGGTAGAAAATGGAATTTAGCACAGTTGAATTTCTTGTGTTTTTCCTAAAATTATGTAGTTGATGTATTCAGCTTAGTTAAGCAGAATTATCACCAAAATAGGCAGCACAAAGAGTTTTTTGAAACTCGTGATCCTGTTTACAGATCGCGAGTTTCATACTTTTAAAAGTAGCTAAATTAATTTTTCTAAACTTCTTAGCCAAAAGACATCTCTAGCTACAATTATTATTAATATAAAAATGCCACCATTTTAAATTTAGAGGCGAACATAAAATATGGCACAAGCTGTAGACGCATCAAAAAATCTCCCCAGCGATCCCAGAAATCGGGAAGTTGTTTTTCCTGCATTTCGCGATCCCCAACTGGGAAACCTAGAAACCCCGGTTAATGCTTCTCCCTTGAGCAAGTGGTTCATTAATAACTTACCTGCCTATCGCCCAGGTCTGTCTCCTGCTAGACGCGGTTTAGAAGTTGGACAGGCTCATGGTTACTTGCTATTTGGCCCCTTCGCCAAATTGGGCCCACTGCGAGATACAGCTAACGCTAATTTGGCTGGGTTACTGGGAGCCATCGGCTTGGTGGTTTTGCTCACCGCTTGTCTATCCTTGTATGCTAATAGCAATCCACCCAAAGCACTTCCTAGCGTTACCGTACCAAATCCCCCGGTAGATGCTTTTAACTCTAAAGAAAGCTGGAACAACTTTGCCAGTTCTTTCTTAATTGGTGGTATTGGTGGTGCAGTAGTTGCTTACTTTTTGACTAGCAATCTAGGGGTAATTCAAGGTTTATTTGGTTAATTTAGAGATGAAGAGTTAGGAGTTAGGAGTTGGGAGTTAAAATTCATAACTTCTAACTCCTGTACAGACGCGATTAATCGCGTCTCTCCAAACTTATTTAAACAAAACCGTTTCAATGTCATTTAAAGCAGTTTCAAAATCGTCATTAACGATTTTAATATCAAATTCATCTGCGGCTTGAATTTCTTCTTGGGCACGGAGTAAACGACGGGTGATCGCTTCTTCAGAGTCTTGGGCACGAGAGCGTATCCGTTTCTCCAGTTCATCAAAAGAAGGCGGTAAGATAAAAATGCTCAGGGCACTGGGGAAGGAAGCACGAATTTGTCTTGCGCCTTCTAACTCAATTTCCAGCACTACCAACTTGCCAGATTGAATTTGGTTAAGTACAGCTTCACGGGGAGTGCCGTAATAGTTACCAGCAAATTCTGCCCATTCTAAAAACTCACCTTCAGCCACTAATTGTTCAAATTTACTACGGCTGACAAAGTAATAATTTTTGCCATCGATTTCTCCTGGACGGGCAGAACGAGTCGTTGCGGATACGGAAAAATAAAGTTCTGGATGACGTTGTAGGAGCGATCGCATTAAAGTGCCTTTACCAACCCCACTAGGGCCAGTCAAAACAATCAATCTGCCTAAATGTAAGCATTCTTCTGTGGTAGCACTACTCTGTATGGGTAAAACTGGCATTATCCCCTCAACCTGTGAATCAATCAATAGATATTATTCATTAGTCTTGTGTTCCCGGCCAAGTCCACTAGTGACTAAGGAATTTGTAGCAAGGGTGACAGAAAACTTATCTAATTCACATCGTACTGCTGATACGGTACAAAGAGGAGTAGGAATAATCTAGTGTTAATTATCTACAGTTTGATGATCGCGGGAAATTACAAAGCGATTCGCTACCGTTTCCGGCTGAATTGCTGACAGAATTACGTGGCTGGAATCGGTAATAATTACAGCCCTAGTCCGACGACCGTAAGTTGCATCAATCAGTTGACCTCTGTCCCGCGCATCGGTAATAATCCGCTTAATCGGGGCAGACTCTGGACTGACAATTGCAACTACTCGGTTAGCAGACACAATGTTACCAAAGCCGATGTTGATTAATTGAATCTCCATAAAAAAAACTCACGCCAAAGGCGGTTTGAGAAGCTGGAAATAAACCTATTTCTATGTTATCGCCAAAAAATGGGAGTTACAACGCATAAATTCAAGCCAGCCTTTGTTTTTAAATAATGTCTGCTTTTTTTCGCTGTTTATTGGCTAAACTTGCTGAAAATCTTCCCAAAGGCATAGGCGCAATTACACTGATACAAGCTAGTTGGATGATGTACATTTATTTTCTTTGAAACAAGTATCTAGTTCCTAAATTAATGAGAGCAAAATCGACTGTTTGCAGAAATAGGGAAAAGGGAAAAGGGTAAGAAAAACCTCTTTCTCCCTCTTGCAAAAGCTATTTTTAGTGCTTTTCGTTTGTAATGCAATAAACTCTGCTCCCTCTGCTAAAAGGCTACAGTGTACATACAAGTAATACCGCAGCCATACCTTGTAAATCTCGTACTGCGTTTTCATCCCCACAGGGGTAGAAGTCGCGAAGCCCACCCAACGCACTGACTTCTCTGCGTTAGCCTGCGGGAAGCCGCTACGCGTCTAGATTATTTCGTTATCCCCTAACTTGTGCGTAAGTCCTATAAATCAATACGGTTCAGTTAAGGCTAAAACTCTTTATCAAAGTCAAATTTTTTAACGAACCGCAGAGGCACAGAGGGAACACAGAGAAGAAAAAAAATGCCTAACTGAACCGTATTGTCCTATAAATGATCAGATCAATTCAGTCCACTTGAGTGGACTTTGGCTATCAGCTCATAACTTCAGTTCTGGGCGGGATATTGTCCACCATTCACAGCACGCATCCGTCGGACACTTCCAGCTTGGCAATCGCGTAACCAAGTATTCACCGCTTGGGCAACAGTGCCATTACTACTATCGCGTGGCGGGGATAATGGCTGCTGTGCTGAATTGGAACCAGTTTGAGAAAACATCATCACTAAATGCCAACCAGTTGTAGTTTTAGTCAACAACAGCCAGTGGAATTCCTGCAATTCGATCGCTTTCTTTCCTATGTACTGGCGCTCCAAGGTAGTAAAGAAAACTTGCTCAACTCCTGATGCAGAGCTTTTAGACGCATCTGCACTATATTCTTCAAGGTTAAGGGGCAGAGGAGTAAACTCAGGTCTTCCTGCCACTAACATATAACTGTAAATATCACTACTTCTGCTGAGGCGACGGGCGCGTTGACTGGCGCGATTAGTATAACTAGGTAAATCTTGGAGTAGCTCTATAGTTAATGTTTCTAAATTTTGCTCAGAACAGAAAGACTTCGCCCCGTCGTTGATATTTTCTCTTTCTGCTAGCGCCGAGGAGTTAGGGGTGAGGATTTTCGAGAACGCTGGGTAAGTAAAGCTATTTGATACTAAAATCCAAAAGCCACAAGCTACAAGCCAACTATAATTTTTCTTCTTGAGTGAAGAGGCAAGATTTTTCTCCCCTACACCCTGCACTCTGTCTCCCAGTTTCTCACTGACTCTTAGCTTCATGCCACTGTGGTTAACTCCTCAGAAATCCTCTTCCAGGCCAACTCTGGCTCAGTAGCAGTAGTAATGGGACGGCCAATTACTAAATAATCTGCACCAGCTTTCATGGCTTGTGCAGGAGTGAGCGATCGCTTTTGATCGCCTTTATCTGCCCAAGTTGGTCTAACGCCGGGACAAACTAGCAAAAAGCGATCTCCACAAGTCTCTCGTAGCTGTGCCACCTCTTGAGGCGAACAAACTACCCCATCCAAACCACATTCTTGAGCCAGCAGGGCCATTTCTAGAGCATATTCTGGCAATTCCAGAGGTATTTTTAAATCAAATGCCAACTGCCTAGCAGAAATGCTCGTCAGCAGGGTAATAGCAATTAACTTTGGCGGTTGTACACCCGCTTGGGCTGCCCCTTCGTGTGCCGCTTCAATTGCGGCTTTCAGGGCATCTCTACCAGCAGTAGCATGAATTGTCAGCAAATCTACTCCGTATCTAGCTGCACTCCGGCAAGCACCAGCAACTGTGTTGGGGATATCATCAAACTTTAAATCTAAGAAAATGCGCTTTTCCTTAGACTTTAGGACTTCCAGAATTTTGGGGCCAGTGCTGGTAAACAACTCTAAGCCGACTTTCCAAAAACCGACTTGCGGGAGTTGATCTATAAGAGCGATCGCAGCTTGCTCATCCGGTACATCCAAAGCGACAATAATTTTTTCTTCTGCATTCATACGTGGTTTCTTGCTAACTACTTCCCAGTCTCTAGTTCCCATCTAAGGTACTAGGCGCACAAACTTATTTTTCCCAACTTGTAAAACCTTACCTTGTAACTGGGCAGAATCAGCAAAAGTAGTATCAACATCGGTAATGCGATCGCCATCTAAGCGCACCCCACCTTCTTGAATTTTCCGCTTACCTTCCCCTGTACTTTTGCATAAACCGGTGACATTGAGAATATAGGCTAATTTAGCGGGATGCGATATCTCAGCTAGAGAAAATTCGGGAACTGCACCTTCTTTTCCGCCACTTTGGGCTGCTTCTCTCGCTTCTTGGGCGGCTGTTTCGCCGTGGTACTGTTTGACGACTTCATAAGCGAGGAGCGTTTGGCGATCGCGGGGATTTTCTGGCAGATTATCCAAAGGTAAATCCGTCAGCAGTTCAAAATATTGTGACAGCAGATTATCTGGAACCCCTTGCAACTTCTGATATTTTTGCCCCGGATGTTCTGACAACCCAATATAATTACCTAAAGACTTGGACATTTTTTGCACCCCATCCGTGCCAATTAAAATTGGCAGCAGCATCCCAAACTGGGGCTTTTGACCAAAATGACGCTGTAAATCTCTGCCCACAGCGATGTTAAATTTCTGATCAGTCCCTCCTAATTCCACATCTGCTTCCACGGCAACGGAATCGAAACCTTGCATTAACGGGTATAGGAACTCATGGATAAAAATCGGATTCTCTTTCTTATAGCGATCGGCAAATCCTTCTTTCGCCAACATCTGCCCCACCGTCATCGTGGAAAGTAACTCCAAAATTTTCTCTAAGTTGAGCTTAGAGAGCCATTCGGAGTTATAGCGCACCTCTAACCTTCCTGGTGTGTCAAAATCCAAGATAGGACGTACTTGGTCAAGATAAGTCTGGGCATTTTGGGCGACATCTGCTTCTGTAAGCTGGCGGCGCACCTCAGATTTACCAGTCGGATCGCCAATGCGTGCTGTAAAATCGCCAATAATTAGAACTGCTATATGGCCTGCATCTTGAAACGCTCGCAGTTTTCGTACTGGTATGCTATGACCTAAATGAATATCAGTACCAGTCGGGTCAATCCCCAACTTGATCCTTAAAGGTTTGTTTGTAGTTGCCAAAAGCTTTTCTAGACTTTCACTGTTAACATCTACTGGTTGTGGAAAAACTTCTACAACACCACGACGCAGCCAAGCAAAATCTTGCGTCATACTAGAAAATCCACTGTTAGCTATGTTTTGCCCACTAGAAGTTAAGTTGGTTATAAACACTTGCAATTTATCCACTTTCTCATCTGCCAAACTACTATAATTGCAAAAAATTAACCGCCTTGCTTCATCCAATCAATTACAGTTAAATTTATAAGTGAGGAAGTGAAATCGCCGTGTCGTCTTCTAGGACTTTTGAAGATAAACAGCCACAACGTCGGGCTTCATCAGGTTTTGAGTTTTTGAAAGGAGTTGGTCAGGTAACTGGGGGTACTCTGCTCTCAATTACCATGTTGGCAAGTTCCATTGTAGCCGGAGGACTGGTTGGTTTAGCCATTAGTTTCCGTAATTTGCCAGATGTAAGACAGCTACGTAACTTTTTTCCCTCAGAAACAACTTACATCTATGACGTTAAGGGTAAACTTTTAACGAGTATCCACGGGGAAGCTAACCGGGAAGTCGTACCCCTGGATAGAATTTCTCCGAACTTAAAACGGGCGGTATTAGCAAGTGAAGATAGTCACTTCTACGATCACCACGGTATTAACCCCACTGGTGTTGGCCGCGCTATAGTAGTTAACGCTGTAGCAGGTGGAGTCAAAGAGGGTGGCTCTACTGTTACTATGCAATTGGTCAAAAACCTGTTTTTGTCTCAAAAGCGTGCCTTTACCCGCAAGTTGGCGGAGGCAGTGCTGGCAATCAGGTTAGAGCAAATTCTCACCAAAGACCAAATTTTAGAAATGTACCTCAATCAAGTTTATTGGGGTCATAACAATTATGGTGTACAAACGGCAGCCCGTAGTTACTTTAATAAGTCATCAGAATATTTAAGCTTGGGTGAGTCAGCAATGATGGCGGGTTTGATCCAAGCACCAGAGGAATTCAGCCCCTTTGTGAGCATGAAGCTGGCAAAACAGAAACAAAAAGAAGTGCTGGGGCGGATGCTGGAATTAAACTGGATCAACCAGTCTGAGTATGACGATGCCCTCAAGCAGGAAATTAAACTTGGTAGAATCAAATCCTTTCAAGGTAGTGCCCTACCTTATGTAACCAACACCGTAGCGCAGGAATTGGCTAAGAAGTTTGGGCGTGAGACACTACTCAAGGGTGGGATGCGAGTGCAAACTACAGTTGATGCCAAGTTCCAAATCATGGCAGAGGAAACTGTCGTTAAGTGGCATAAAACACTTTTAGATCAAGGATTATCTAAGAACCAAATGGCTCTGGTGTCTATCGATCCGCGCACGCATTTTATCAAAGCACTGGTGGGCGGTATAGATCCAAAGACCAGTGAATTCAATCGTGCAACTCAAGCTCAACGTCAGCCTGGATCGTCCTTTAAACCCTTTGTATATTATACTGCTTTTGCTACTGGGAAATATGCACCAGACTCAACGGTGGTAGATTCCCCAGTCAGCTATCGAGATGGTAACGGTTGGTACTTTCCCAGAAATTACGATAATAGTTTTAGGGGATCGATGCCGATTCGCACAGCTTTGGCCCAGTCACGTAACATTCCTGTAATCAAGATTGGTAAGGCTGTGGGGATGAATCGAGTGATCGAAACTTGTCGTACCTTGGGTATTATGAGTCCGATGGAACCTGTTACTTCCTTGCCTCTTGGTGCAATTGGCGTTACACCTCTGGAAATGGCTAGTGCTTATGCAACTTTTGCTAATTATGGTTGGCAGTCACCACCCACTGTAATTGCCCGTGTCACTGATAGTAGTGGTAACGTATTGCTAGACAACACTCCCAAGCCTCAGCTAGTTCTCGATCCTTGGGCATCGGCAGCAATTCTTGATGTGATGCGATCGGTAATTTCTGAAGGTACTGGTAAAGGTGCTGCTATCGGTCGTCCAGCTGCGGGTAAGACAGGAACAACATCATCCGAAAAAGATATTTGGTTTGTTGGTACTGTGCCACAGTTAACAACTGCGGTTTGGGTAGGCAGAGACGACAACAGACAACTTGCTGACCATGCAACAGGTGGTGTTATGGTTGCTCCCATCTGGAAAGATTTTATGGAGAAGGCGCTTAAGAACACACCAGTAGAAAACTTCAAGCCACCTTCCCAGTTTTCTCGCCCCAAGTCACAATAATTTTAGATTTTAGATTTTGGATTTTGAATTTTGGATTGGCAATTAATCCAAAATCTAAAATTAACTAAGCCTGTTTTTCTAGCTCGGCTTTCATCCGTTCTAAAGTCAGGTGCATTTGGTCAAACATTTGTTGCGGGGTGACACCGAATTGACCTAATTGCGTTTTCAGCTGTTCTACAGTCATTTGTGCCATAAAATCTTCTGATAGCTCGAAGCGCTTCATAAAGATGCGATACCGATCCATCATGGCTTCCATTTGCTCAATAAACAGCTTTTTGCCATCTCGGTCAAATTTGCCGTAGTTGTTACCAAGCTTAATTAGCGCTTGATAATCTTCAAACAGTTGTTTTGCTTCTTGCTGAACTATCTCAGAATCGAAGAATCCCATATTGCTTATATTAAACTGAGCGCCCAGACTCAGTAGCTTAATAGTTTTACTTCTATTTATTATTTTAGTCTAGGTGAGTAATCTAGTGACGAAGCTTCGGTTTTAGTACGGTTTGTTACCGAAATTTCAACACTTGACTTGAGAACCTTTTCGCTGTGTAAAGCGACTTAATAAAGCTGCAATACTCATAGCTTTAGCCATTGATTTAGGATTGGTGTTTTCACCCAGTTGAATTTTCAGTTCGGGAGCGTATTTTAAGGCTAGTGAATTTTTTGGGTTAAGTTTTAATGCTTGACAGATGTAAACCCTAGCCATCCCCATAAATTTTTGTTTGAGATGCACCAAACCTAATAAGGCATAATAGTCGCTGTTATTCGGCTCTAATTTTATGGCATCGCGCAGTTCTTGAACAGCTATAGTCCATTTCCCTAGCCTGACATACTCAATAGCTCGCTGGTAGTGACGTTGAGAGTAGTTTGTCAAAACTGGTTTGACATCAGTTAATGTCAATTCAACTGGGTTGACTTCTTCTTCAGGGATTATGGGAACAGCTTTTTGTGGTAAGAAGAGGTCTGGTTTATGCAACCGTAGGTATACTAAATTCAGTATAGTAATTTGTTGCGTCACCTGATAAAACTGATCTAGTGATTTGTATTGAGCTTCTGCATAACAGGCGATCGCTTCTTCATAAAACAATTCTGCTTCGGGTGTAGACATTTTCATAATTTCCTGAGCTATGGCACTTTGAGAAGACAAAGGCTTCTGCTCTAAAACTCTTGCATCTGATCGCAGCATAGCGATCGCAATCAAGCGCTTCTGTCGATGTTTCAGTTGTTGATAAGCTGGGTTGATTAAATGGCTAAATATTGCCGTTGCTAATTTTTGGTCTGGATTGCAGTTTTTGGCATGGCGATCGGGATGTAGCAGCTTCGCTAAAGTGTGATAGCGTTTGAAAATCTGGCGATCATCAGCAAATACAGAAATTCCTATCACAGCGTAAGGATCACAAAGCTTTTCAACCCATCCTGGCGGTAGTAAGGTCTGTGACATAGTAGTAATAAAGCTGTTAAAAACTTAAAATTAGCATCAAAGCTCAATGCACAGTCATGTGAAACTTACTCAAATTTCTTCAAATACTAAATTGTGTGGGAAATTTCAAAAGTCTGGAGAGCAAGCCAGGGTAGTTGACTGTCTGATTGTAGGAACTGTGGTATTGGTAGATTTATTAGAAATATGTTGACTAAGCGCAAAAGTAGAAGCGTTGCTGCTGTTTTAGCTTTTTCTGGCACGCTGACAATTTCAGGATTACATAAATTCTATCTGGGACAGCCTCTGTGGGGTGTTTTGTATGTATTACTTTCCTGGACACCTATCCCCAAGGTAGCTAGTGCCATTGAGGGAGTTTGGTATTTAGCCCAAGATGAAGAAGCTTTTGATCGTAATTTTAATCTAGGCAAGTCAGCAACAAGGAACTCACAAAAGGTAAGTAATCAGGTAGGAGCGATGGCTGACGCAATGCGAGAATTAGATGCTTTGCGTCAGGATGGACTGATTTCAGAGTATGAGTTTGAGCAAAAGCGCCGCCAATTGCTAGACCAGATTTCTTGAGGTAAGCGACAATCATGAATAACTGGCTACCTTTGAACCCCAGGTTGCAAAAACTCCGCGCCAAGCTCATCAACGATCCCTACTATCGCCTACAATCTGGGGAAGAAATTCAGATAGCGGCCAAATTAGGTATTCGCATTGATGCTAATCAAGCCACTGTAGATGATTGGTTACGCCTACCAGGTTTGTCAATTCACCAAGCGCGATCGCTTGTAGAACTTTCCCATTCTGGTGTGAAATTTTACTGTATTGAAGACATCGCTGCGGCTTTGGCTATACCAGCGCCGCGTCTGGAGCCATTAAAGCCTCTGCTGAATTTTATTTACTATGACCACGAATCTTTAGAAAGTGCTACGCATTTAGTCAATCCGAATACAGCAACAGTCGAAAAGTTAGCACAAATTCCATTTATAGATTTATCTTTAGCCCAAGCAGTGGTTCAAAATCGGCAATCCTCTGGGCCTTACCGTAACCTAGCTGATTTCCAACGACGACTGGAGTTACCTGGTGATGCGATCGCTCAACTGATGTATTATTTAAGGTTTTAAGTTAGAAGTTTTAAAATAACTTCTAACTCTGCTAATTTTAGATTTTGAGTCGAACCTTTGGTGCGCTTACAGCGCAACTTGGATTGAAGGAAAAATCCAAAATTTATTAAATGAACCCAATGCGATCGAGAGGCCAAAAACGAAATGTTGCCCGACCAATGACGTTTTCTCTGGGTAAAAAGCCCCAATAGCGAGAGTCATTACTATCGTTCCGATTATCTCCCATGACAAAAAATTCGTCTTCTGGGACTTTCACTGCTTGGTATGGCTGATTTGGTGGTTCAGCAATGTAGTCTTCTGTCAAGGGTTGACCGTTGAGATAGACTTTGCCAGAATCAACACTAATTACCTCACCAGGCTGGCCAATAACCCGCTTGATGAAAGCTTGGTCTTTAGGATATCCCCGACGTTGTAGTTCTGCGGGTGGCTGAAAAACAATAATATCCCCAGTTATGGGAGGGTGAAAATGGTAGGATATTTTTTCAACTACCAAGCGATCGCCAGTATGTAAGGTTGGCAGCATCGAATCCGAAGGGATATAGCGGGGTTCGGCGATAAAAGTTCTGATCAGAAATGCTAAACATAATGCGATCGCAATTAAAATCAGATTTTCTTGCCAACTACGCAATACTTTTGACGACGCACGTTCTTCTTTTGCATCACTTTCGTGAGGAATCATAAAAATTTGTAGCCAGTTTCAGAAGTGGGACAAATACCTTGATTATTTTGACTCAAAAGGTATACTAATAAACAATCTAGGTTATGCATAAACCCATACATATATTAAACAATACAGTTATTACGTCTACCAAACATAAGTAAAAGTACTGTAAATAAACGATGACCTCTTTAAGGGAATATAAGCTGATGATTAAGATTCCTTGAGAAGTTAAGAATTCTAATTCTTATTGTTGCAATTATAATATAAGGCAAGTTATTAGATAATTTTCAGTTTTACTGCGTTCTGCTAAAAAAGCTAGTTACCGATTGATAAAGCAATACATACAGTCGGTTTTTATTTGAGCAGAAAATTGGTCGTTAAGTAGCAAAACTGCTTACGACATATATAACAGTATCTGCTTCACTTCACTGAAAAAAAGCCGAGGTCAGTCTTGGTAGCTGAGTTAAAATCAAATATATTTGATATGTATTATTAAGTGATATTACATAAAACTAACTACTATTGCAATGTAATTTTAAATACAAAATTACAGCTTTAACAAGTGATAACAATAAAAAATATTACCTTTAAATGTAGAATTCAATAGTATAAATGTTATGTAGAACTGATATTTGATTTTTGAAAAAACTCAGTACATCTGACAAAGCCTTCTTTCCTATTGACTATTGCCTACCTATGCACTTAGATTCAGAAATCTCAGAAATCGAAGCGAATTCCTAATATTATGATGATTTTAACAACTTAGCCTAGATATATGCGAATTTTTCCGTAATTACACGGTGACAGTACATATTAAAGTGTACTATTAATAAGATATAAATCTCCATCATTATCGAGAAAAACATTAACCGACAAAAGCCATTAGCAATTTAGCCTAAAGTATCAGCATTAAAAATAGAATTAAACTGCCGATAAAATTATTTTTGCTAAATTGGTCAAAAGTATCTAGATTAACGAATAAGTGCCCCTTGGCAATGAGAAACTATATTGAATCAATTTTCGTCTGGTCTATTTCCTAGAAAGTACAAGGTAATATTCTGTCAGTTGAAAATTTAACTTTTTCTTAAAAAAGAAGCAATAGCAGCAGGCAGTAGAATATATCTTATCAACAATAGAACTAACAGTTTGCTAGACTCATTTTTGAAAGATACCCCGCCCCTCGTAAGTAGTTTTGTATGTTAACCACATAATTCGCTAAGTTGTATAATTTACAACTTTAGTGTCACAGTGTCTGAAGATAAAAACTTCAGTCCGCGAAAACTGCAAATTGTATACGCGACAGTCTAGCTCATCTTATTTGTAAAGCTATAAAACTTGAAATGATAATGCTGCCTTCGCTGTGAAGTGAAAGACAGAAACTAATTCAGAACTCCTATTAAGAGGATTTTGGGGCGTGGCTAATTATCTAATTGTACTCCTTCTTAGAGCTAGAGGTAAGAATGTGGAAATGCAGACCTTGCCTTTTATGAATGGGTTGACATTACACGGTACCAAGTATTGTGTAAGCATTGATTCTCATTGAAATCTCAAGTATGTAGGTTCAGTTAAAGCCATATAGTCTATTGTGAATCTTCGTTAGCCCAAATTCCAATTTTCAGAATTACCAGTAACTAGCTGGTATTTTAAGATATCTAAAAAAATGTGCTATAACGTACCGTCATAACCGTGGTTGATGGTTCGATCTTTGAAGGAGCTATGAGGTGGAAAACAATAAGTCGTTTCTGTGGCCAGAAGGAATATTAATTGCACTGCTTGCTTTAGGTGGTGTTTTTAGCCTTGCTTTCATGATGCTTCTCAGACCAAATGCCTCAGAGGCTCAGAGTAGACAAAATATCGATATCAAGGATGTAGCTGCAAATGTAGGAACTCAGCAGCGCATTGAGAAATTAAAGGCGGCGATGTTTACAAGTTGGCAGCAAGAAGCACAAACAAAAGGGCTATCCTACGCTGTGCCATTACGTTTTCAAGGGGCAATAATTGAAGAGGCAAAATTAACTCAGGGTGAAAAAGTGATTGCTCTCACCTTTGATGATGGCCCTTGGCCTGACACTACAGAGCAAGTACTAGATATTCTGAAATCAAATAATATCAAAGGAACGTTTTTTGTTGTTGGGCAGAACCTAAAAAATTATCCAGAAATAGGAAAGAAAATTGTAACTGAAGGTCATGTTATTGCTAACCATACTTGGCATCACTGGTATCACTTTTTTAATCAACAAGCAGCAGCTTTTGAAATTGATCGCACAACAGACCTAATCTATCAAATCACAGGCGCTAAGACAAATCTCTTCCGACCGCCTGGTGGGAATCTGCACAATGGATTGTCTGCTTATGCTAGAGGACAGAAGTATGCTGTGATCATGTGGTCTGCTGACTCAACAGACTACAAATTACCGACTGTACCAAAGTTGATAAATAACGTAATTAAAGATTCAAAACCTGGCGGTATTGTGCTAATGCATGATGGTGGTGGGAACCGTTCTCGAACTGTACAAGCTTTACCAGAAATTATTAGCAACTTTAGAAAGCAAGGCTATCGCTTTGTGACTATTCCAGAACTTTTAGAAATAGAAGATACAGGTCAAAAGTTGCTTGCTAATAAAAAGCAATAATTATGGTTAATTGGTCAATAATAATTGGCTAAAAACTAAAATTATATTTTTTGTTTAAAATACATTATTTTTGAATCACTTAAAAAAAGATTCCCCTTTATAAGGGGAATCTTTTTATATCTCTACTCTATTCTCAGAAGTAAGTTCAGGTAGCTGTCTTAGCAATCCAAAGGGATTTTCGCGAAGTTATTAATGACTAGTTACTAAACTAAACTCAGTTGTTTTTTCAGGATTAGCTTCGGGACTATCAGCTTCAGAAGGTGGAACTAACTGCCAGAACTTGGGCAAAAATTCTTGCCAGTTTTGCAGAATTTTCTTCGCCTTTGGTGAACCAGTGCGTTCCGCATGAGTTTGGATTAACTCTTGCAGTTGTTTTGCACCTACTTCCGTAATCACCCGTTGGATTTTGACTATTTCCGGGTTGACTAACTCACGGAATGCGTCGTCTTCATCTAAGAAGTATGCTAGTCCGCCAGTCATTCCAGCAGCGACGTTGCGCCCTACTTTACCGAGGACGACAATCACACCACCAGTCATGTATTCACAGCAGTGATCCCCAGCGCCTTCAATCACTGCGATGCCTTTGGAGTTTCTCACAGCAAAGCGCTCTCCTGCTAGACCGTTGGCAAATAACACGCCACCAGTAGCACCATAGAGGCACGTATTACCAACTATGACATTTTTTGATGCGTTATAGGTAGCATCAGTTGGAGGTTTGATGATGATTTCACCACCATGCATCCCTTTACCTACGTAGTCGTTTGCTTCTCCTTCTAAGGACAAACTTATGCCAGGGAGGTTAAAAGCACCAAAGCTTTGTCCAACACTACCTATGAAGTTGAGATTAATTTGTCCTTCAAAATCACTGTCACCATATTGAGAAGCGATCGCACCCGCTAATCTTGTACCCACTGTTCTGTCAGTATTGATAATTGGGTAAGTCTTGGTGACAGTAGACTGATCCCTAATAGCAGCCTTAATGTCGGGATCGGCAAGGAACTTGTCATCTAAAACCACGCCGTTGCTGTGGACTTCTTCATGCACTAACCAGCTACGATTGTCTCTGGTATCTGGCAGCTTAAGTAAACAATCCAGGTTTAGTGATTGTGTTTTGGTAATTTTTGCCTCTTGGCGCAGTTTCAACAAATCTGCACGTCCAATGATTTCTGACAAAGAACGGTAGCCAAGTCGTGCTAACAAACTACGCACTTCTTCGGCGATGAAGTAAAAGAAGTTGACAACCTGTTCCGGTATTCCCGTAAACCGCTTGCGGAGTTCTTCTTTCTGGGAGGCGACACCCACAGGGCAATTATTTGTGTGGCAGATCCGCGCCATGATACAGCCTTCAGCAATCATGGCGATGGAACCGAAACCAAATTCTTCAGCACCCATCAATGCACCTATTACCACGTCCCAACCACTCTTCAGACCGCCATCTACACGTAAAACCACGCGATCGCGCAGGCTATTTTCCATCAAAACCCGATGCACTTCACTTAAACCCAATTCCCACGGAGAACCAGCGTGTTTAATCGAACTGAGTGGCGATGCACCTGTACCACCATCATGACCAGAAATTTGGATGATATCAGCGTTTGCCTTGGCTACACCAGCAGCGATCGTGCCAATGCCAACTTCTGACACTAGCTTCACCGACACCTTTGCTTTGGGGTTAATTTGGTGCAGATCAAAAATCAGTTGCGCTAGGTCTTCGATAGAATAAATATCGTGATGCGGTGGTGGCGAAATCAGCGTCACACCTGGCTTAGAACGCCTTAACATCGCAATGTATTGGCTGACTTTGGGGCCTGGCAGTTGTCCACCTTCTCCAGGCTTGGCACCTTGGGCAATTTTGATTTCAATTTGTTTGGCGTTGACTAAGTACTCTGGTGTGACACCAAAGCGTCCCGATGCAACTTGCTTAATAGCACTATAGGCTTTATCACCATTTCGCAATCCTTTTAAATGAGGTAGGGTTGGCGAGTTACCAGACTCGTCTACATCATCTAAAACTTTATAGCGCACTGGATCTTCGCCGCCTTCTCCAGAGTTAGATTTACCGCCAATGCGATTCATGGCGATCGCTAAAGTTTCATGGGCTTCTCTTGACAAAGCGCCTAAAGACATACCGCCTGTACAGAAACGTTTGACAATCTCAGCTACCGACTCTACTTCTTCTATAGAAATTGGGGTACGCTCACCTTGGAAATCTAGCAAGTCTCGCAATGCAGTTACTGGTCTGCCTTGGAGGTGCTTTTTGTAAACTTCGTAGTGGTCATAGTTTTTGCCATCTAGAGCCTTATGCAGCGCCTTGACCATTTCGGGGCTATTCATGTGGTACTCGCCGCCAGGACGATACTGCACAAACCCCAGGTTTTCTAACTTCTTGGTCGTTAGTTCTGGGAAAGCCTTGACGTGGAAGGAAAGTACTTCATCAGCGAGTTCGCTAATACTCAAACCACCAATGCGGGAAGTCGTACCACGAAATCCTAGTTCGATTAAATCTCCACCAATGCCAATAGCTTCAAAGATTTGGGCTGCTTGATAGCTGGAGAGCAGAGAAATTCCCATCTTGGAGAGAATTTTGAGCAAACCTGACTCTACCGCTTTGCGATAGTTTCCTAAAGCTTGTTCTACGGTGAGGGTAGGAAGTTTTTTCACCTCCATTAACTTTTGGGTTCTGGGATCAATGCACCAATCACGCACCGTATCCAAAGCCATATATGGGCAGACTGCACCAGCACCGTAGCCAATCAGACAAGCAAAGTGATGAGTACTCCAGCATTGGGCAGTATTAACAATTAGGGATGTTTTCATCCGCAACCCTTCCCGAATCAGGTGATGATGTACAGCACCAACTGCTAACAGGGGAGGGATGTAGGTATATTCTGTGGTGATACCGTCACTTACCTTATCGGTTAAGATTAAAATCTTTGCACCTGCCCGGACTGATTCAGCTGCTTGTGCTTGTAAAGATTCGACTGCGGCTTTCAATCCTTCAGGGCCGTTGGCGATCGCAAATAGAGTTGACAACTCAGCCGTGGCAAATCCTGATAGCTTAATTGCCTCTAATTCAGTATCGGTTAATAATGGCGATTCAAGTTTCAATCTCCGAGCATATTCTGCTTTGGGTTCTAATAAGTTACCTCGTTCACCCAATTCGACTTTCAAAGACATCACTAGCTTTTCCCGCAGGGGATCAATTGCCGGGTTCGTCACCTGAGCAAAGCGCTGTTTGAAGTAGTCATAAAGCAGGTGGGGCTTCGTTGACAGCACCGCTAAAGGAATATCATCCCCCATACAGAAAGTCGGCTCTGAACCTGCGATCGCCATTTGCTGAATCACCATTTCCACATCTTCTGTGGTGTAGCCAAAGGCGGTTTGAAGTTGAAGCAGGGTTTGCTTGTCAATTGTCACTTGTCCTTGGTCATTTGTCATTTGTCCTTTGCCATTGCCATTTGCTAATGACGGATGACCGACTAATGACTTTAATTCTTGACGATACTGTTGCAGCCATTCTCCATAAGGGTGCTGCTTGGCAATGCGCTGCTTAATCTCCCAATTTTTCAGTACTTCATGGTTGACTAAATCCACGGCAATCATTTGCCCAGGGCCAAGTCTACCTTTCTCGACAATATCGGCTTCTGGAAAGTCCACTACACCAGCTTCGGAAGCTACAACAATGTAGTCATCTTTGGTGATTAGGTAACGAGCTGGTCTTAAGCCATTACGATCTAATGTTGCACCAACTTTTTTACCATCGCTGAATACTAAAAGGGCTGGCCCGTCCCACGCTTCTTGCAAACCACTGTAATATTCGTAGAAATCAACAATTTCTGGAGATTCACGCAAAGAAGGCTGATTTTGGTAAGCTTCTGGAACCATAATCATTAAAGCTTCCAAGGGGGTGCGTCCAGAACACACCAGTAATTCCAGTACGTTATCTAGGGTAGCTGAGTCGCTGTTATCAATATGAACTAATGGCTTAAGTTCCTTGATGCGATCGCCCCATACAGGATGATCCAGGCTAGCTTCTCGTGCCATCATCCAGTTGATGTTACCCAATAAGGTATTAATTTCGCCGTTGTGACCTAAAAGCCGCATCGGTTGAGCTAGGGGCCACTTGGGCATCGTGTTGGTACTAAAGCGGCGGTGATAGACAGCAAAGGCGCTTTTGTAAGCTGGATTTTTTAAATCTTGATAAAATTCTCCCAATACGGCAGAACGCACCATGCCTTTGTAGACAATTGTGCGATTTGACAACGAGCAGATATAAAATTCTTCTGAGATATTGGTTGCAATTTTACTAATTCGGCGGCGGGTAATGTACAACTGTCGTTCTAATTCATCGCCACTTTTGTCAACAGAAGCTAACAAAACTTGTTCGATCTGGGGTTGATTTTCTCTTGCTTGTACACCCAATAAATTAGATTGCACTGGCACTACTCGCCAACCCAGTACAATTAATTTTTCTTCAGTAGCTACTTGCTCAACTGCCGCCCTAGCTTTTTGTGCTGCTTCCTGGTCTTGTGGGAGAAATATCATCCCCACAGCTACATTATTGGTGGATGGAAATTCCTTCCCTCTTTGGGTAAAGTCTTGTTGGAACAAATCCCAAGGGATAGCTGTCAATACTCCAGCCCCATCACCAGAGTCTTGATCGGCGCTACAACCTCCCCGATGTTCTAAGCAGGTTAGAGCAGCTAAGGCTTTTTCGACAATTTCGTGGCTGGTATGATTTTGACGATGAGCAATAAAACCGACACCACAGGCATCTCGTTCTTCTACTAACCACTTTTGCCCCTGATAGGTATCTCTTGAGTTGATATTTGCTGTGATTTTCTGCTCTTGATTCATCGGTTGATTATTCATACCCTGTTCCTGAAGTATTGAGTTACCAATTTTGCCACTACTTACGGGAAAAATTTCTAAATTCCACGATGGAGAAATATATAAGCACCGAAATTTAGGGAAAAAAAATTTTAACTTCGGTTTTACTTTCTTAGTTTACCCGTGTTAAAATAGTTGCGTATCTTTTATGTATTTATGCGGTGTCAGACAATTTACCTCCGCCAAGACATGATTATTGTCCTGACAGTTTCTTTTTTATATTCTGAAGCTAAGTATTTTTTCAATTACCTTTTTCCAGATGCACGGTAGCTACCCACAGAGCCTATTTTGGCTCACCTGAAACCAAACTCAATGCTGTCTTATGTTTTAAAGCCAAACTCATCCCGATCCGGCAATAAAATCAGCGTATTAGAATATATACCCATTTGACAATTCCCAAATATTTTTGTTGTTGTCTGGAGTTTTGCTGCTTACCAGTTGCTATATTACTATTAACTAGACCTCACTGAAGTAGCAATATTCAGTTAGGATTGACTATCTTAATCCACTTTTGATAACCAAGACTACCGTGTATAGTGTGGTTAGGATTAGTGCCAGTTAAAACACTTCATTGCAGTGACTTTAGCTTCTAAATTTATTTCTGTTTAAAAGAGATGACTAGCCAATATATACAATAGCATCTTTTTTAATAAATAAAGTCATGTTTTTTTAATATTTTCAAATAATTAGTTAGTTTATACCTTGGGGTGATAGTTTTCAAAAGTACCTAGTAAATTATGGTAAAAATGCCGAGTTGTTGCCAATCAGGGATTAGCGATCGCAGATTCTTCCGGGCTACTGTGTCACCAATACTTTTAACATTACTGTGTCTAACCACTACTGGTGCTAGTAACGCCCAAGAGTTGCCAAAAAACAGCAAATCACTGATCTCCCAGTCACCTGCACCTCCTTTAACAGGGATGGTATCCTCTGGGAATCAAATTTCCCTCAATGGTCGTACTTTACCAGGAACTTGGTTGCAACGGCCGGGAAAATCTGGTCAGGTGACAACTCATCTCAGTGACGGGGTATTTAGGCAATTAATTGGAGTAAATTTCTTAAACAGTAGTAGTTCAGCGAAACAACCAATACAGTGGTTTTCGTCGGTGACAACACCACTGGTTTTAGCCACCAGGCTAATAGGAGCATATCGCTATCTGGATATCACTAATTTTGCTCAAACATCTGGATGGCAAATCCAAGCCAATGGGAACACCTTAGTGATTGCTACCCCAAAAGCACAAATTACGAATATTGTTCAGAGCCAGGAACCTCCAGAGGCAAGTGCCCCTTTGCAACAAAGTCGCATACTTGTAAATCTAGATCGTCCGACTCCCTGGCAAGTTGCACAAGGATCAGCGATCGCAAAACCGCAAACTCCATCTTCCGATCCAGACACACCAACCCCAAAACCCACTACACCGCCAAATCGAGAGTGGACAATTACCCTGGATGGAATAGCCGATCCCGTTTTGATAGAACGCTATACCCCCCAGCCACCAGCAGCAGCGCCAACATTACTGCCAAACCTGCTCAAACAATTATTACCAGTTACACCAACACAACCAATACCAACAGCCCCTGAACCACTTATCCGACAAGTGCAGGTGGTGAAAAACCAAACGATTATTAGTCTGAGCGTTCCCTTTGGTCTATCGCCTCAAGTTAAGACTATCGCTAACCCCAATCGCCTGATTATCGATATTCGACCCGATCCTCTAGAAGAACGAGATATTACTTGGGCCCCAGGATTACGCTGGCGACAGCATTATGTCAACTTAGGCACAGAACGTTTTCCGGTGGTTTGGTTAGAAGTTAATCCCCGTAAATTTGGGCTAACGCTGAAACCTATGTGGGCTAGTCCTGATGGGCTTGGGGGTACTGCTCCCTTAATTCAAACAGCACAACGTTACTTAGCAGTAGCTGGAATTAACGGTGGTTATTTTAACCGCAATAATAGATTACCATTGGGTGCGATTCGTCGGGATAGTCAGTGGTTATCAGGCCCCATTCTTAACCGGGGTGCGATCGCTTGGAATGATTCAGGTCAATTTTACTTCGATCGTCTCACCTTAGAAGAAACTTTAATTACTGCAAATAACCAGCGCTTACCAATTTTGTTTCTTAATAGTGGCTACGTCCAGAGTGGCATTGCTCGTTACACCCCAGTTTGGGGAGCAACTTACACACCCTTAACGGATAACGAAATTATCCTAGTGGTACAAAAAGACCAAATTACTCAGCAGCTACCAGGTGGCAAAGTTGGTGGGACGGCCGTTCCCATTCCCCAGGATGGCTACCTACTAACTTTACGCGCTAACAGCGTTAGCGCTGCCTCACAGTTACCGATTGGAAGCGCAGTACGTATTTCTAGCAGCACTACTCCCACTGATTTTAGTCGTTATCCCCACATTATCGGAGCCGGGCCGCTATTAATCCAAAATCGTCAAATTGTCCTTGATGCCAAAGCAGAAAAATTCAGCAATGCCTTTATTGCAGAAAAGGCTATTCGTAGCGGTATTTGTACAACTGCAACAGGCACACTGATGATTGCTGCCGTCCATAATCGTGCTGGCGGTTATGGCCCTACATTGGCAGAACATGCCCAATTAATGCAACAGATGGGCTGTGTGGATGCCTTAAATCTGGACGGCGGTAGTTCTACCAGCCTTTATTTAGGAGGGCAACTACTTGACCGATCGCCTAGTACTGCTGCTCGTGTTCATAATGGAATTGGTATTTTCCTGAAACCACGTTAATCAGGGATTAAGGATTAGGGAGTAAGGGAAAAGAGTTTTGTCCTCAGCATGAGCAGTAAATTCCCAATGCCCAATGCCTAATTCCCAATGCCCAATTCCCCATCTTTTTTTAAAGTTTAGAACAAGCTGCCGCTTTGCTTGATAAAGACTTAGTGTAAACCTAAGAGTTTTAATAGTGATGGTTTACACCATCAGGTTTGATTTTGTTATGTTTATCAAGGTGCGAAAAAATTGCTGATTTTCAACGTTGGAACATAGCGCCAGATTTTTTATCAATAGTTAAGAGTACAGACGGTTTGTTATGTCTTCAAATGAGGTAATTATGGCTCGATATCAAGAAACTACACAGACTGACACTCTACACCTACCTTCAACTATCACTTCCAGAGGCGTTGCTGCAACTGAGTTACGTCCTTGGGGTGCTTTTACAGTTTTGGAAGAAGGGCGCGGATACAAAATCAAGCGCATCGAAGTTAAGCCCGGACACCGCCTCAGTTTACAGATGCACCACCACCGCAGCGAACACTGGATTGTCGTCTCAGGTACAGCTAGGGTAACTTGTGGCGAGAAAGAAGTATTACTGAGCAATAATGAGTCAACTTATGTACCCCAATGTACATCTCATCGTTTAGAAAATCCTGGCGTGATTACCTTAGTGTTAATTGAAGTGCAAAATGGCGAATACTTGGGAGAGGATGACATTATCCGCTACCAAGATGACTATGCCCGAACTAAGGACTAAAGCTCTAATATAATAAAAACTGAATACATTTTTGTGCCAATCGTCTTTGCGAACCACTGCACCCCAGAAGTCCCTACCTAGTTAAGGTGGGGACTGAAGTTTGTTGTGCTATAAATGTAGTAATAGCGATCGCGCTGATGGCTTCGGTAATTTGGAATTTTCGAGAAGCAAGAGTTAACCCATCTGTCTGTAAAATGAAGATGGGGTATTCAATTGCAAAAAACGACTTCCATGATTCATCTGAGTCAAGCAGCCGCGAGTGAAATTGGGCGAATAAAGTCCAAGCAGCAGCCAAATGTCTTGTTTCGATTGGCAGTAAAACCAGGTGGCTGTTCTGGGTTATTTTATGATATGTCCTTCGATGAAACAATAAAAGTTGGCGACCAGGTTTTCAACTTGGATGAGATTCAAATAGTCATAGATGCTACAAGCTTAAATTACCTCAACGGTTTGAGAGTAGATTATTCAGAAGACTTAATGGGTGGTGGTTTTCGCTTCCACAATCCCCAAGCGATCGCAACCTGTGGCTGTGGCAATTCTTTTTTGACAACCAATCAATAGTTCTTAATTAGCGATCATTTGCTAATAACAAAGGAAAAATTACAATTGACATAAAACACTAAAAAACGATATAATCAGGATTTGTTAAAACTTAGACATATAAGCAGCTTTACGCGCTGTAACTCATGCCAACAATACAGCAGCTAATACGTAATGAGCGCGAGCAAGCGCGTCAGAAAACCAAGTCCCCGGCTCTGAAACAATGCCCTCAACGTCGGGGAGTTTGTACCAGAGTATACACGACCACACCCAAGAAGCCTAACTCAGCTCTACGCAAAGTAGCAAGAGTCAGACTGACATCTGGATTTGAAGTTACAGCTTACATTCCAGGTATTGGTCACAACTTACAAGAACACTCAGTTGTGATGATTCGTGGTGGTCGGGTTAAGGATCTACCAGGCGTGAGATACCACATTATCCGTGGCACCCTAGATACAGCCGGAGTTAAAGACCGTAAACAAGGGCGTTCCAAGTATGGAACCAAGCGTCCGAAAGAAGCGAAAAAATAGGATTAGGCGATTAATCGCACCCAACACGGTTAATCGTCTATCTTACGAAGCGCCCAAGGACAAAAAACTATCAGGGTATGTGTTCTAAGAGCAGTTATGAAAGCTGCTCAGTCTGTTAAAAAAAAATCAAGCAAGCTACACCTACACTAAGCGAGCAAGTGTAGAAGTTCTGAGGAGAATGCTGTAACCCACAGCAGAATTCTAATCTGGACATTAAGGTTTAGAATCTTGTCACCTTAAGTATTTAATTGCAGGTAGCAAGTCAATGAATTTTAGATTTTAGATTTGCAATTTTGGATTGGTCGAACCCACAAGGGGATGAGGCTTACAGACTTTTGATTTTTTCCAATCCTTGTGGTCGGAACGTCTACCAAAAACTCTAATCCAAAATTGGCAGTCAATAGGTCAGCCTTGCTGCAACAGTCGAAAACAAAATTGAAAAAGTCTGAGGGTTGGGTTCCACAGCTTTTAGTTTCCGGTGTCTGATAGCATATAATTTCGTTGCCAATTCCGAATTAAAGGTGAAGTATGTCTCGTCGTGGTGTTATTCAAAGGCGCCCAGTTCCGTCTGACTCTGTATATAACAGTCGCCTTGTGAGCATGATTATCAGGCGGATCATGCGTCATGGCAAGAAATCACTTGCCGCACGAATTGTTTATGAAGCATTGAAAACTATTGAGGAACGCACTGGAAATGGTGCTTTAGAAACCTTTGAAAGAGCAGTGCGAAATGCCACACCTTTAGTAGAGGTGAAAGCTAGACGAGTAGGTGGAGCAACCTACCAAGTACCAATGGAAGTGCGTTCAGAACGGGGCACTACCTTAGCACTGCGTTGGTTAGTGCAATATTCCCGTTCTAGACCAGGCCGGACAATGGCAAGCAAATTGGCAAATGAGTTAATGGATGCTGCTAACGAAACTGGCAATGCGATTCGGAAACGCGAAGAAACGCACCGGATGGCGGAAGCTAACAAAGCATTTGCCCACTATCGTTATTAAGTAGAAAAGCGATATATCGCCTTGCCGAAGCGGTATATCGTGGATTTACAAAAAGAAGACGGTTTTCCGCAAAAGTATAGAATCTTAACAAAGAGTAATATACAAGATATCATGAGGCAAAAACTATAGGAGGTAGCTGTGGCACGCACGATCCCGCTAGAGAAAGTACGCAACATTGGTATTGCGGCGCATATAGATGCGGGCAAAACAACAACAACAGAGAGAATATTATTTTACTCTGGGATAATTCATAAAATTGGCGAAGTTCATGAAGGAACTGCCGTCACAGACTGGATGGAGCAAGAGCGGGAACGGGGAATTACCATTACTGCTGCTGCTATTAGTACCAGTTGGAAAGATCATCAAATTAACATTATCGATACTCCAGGTCACGTAGACTTCACAATTGAAGTTGAGCGTTCCATGCGCGTGTTGGATGGTGTAATCGCAGTATTTTGTTCTGTGGGCGGCGTGCAACCGCAGTCTGAGACAGTGTGGCGACAAGCAGAACGCTACAAAGTTCCTCGGATAGCCTTTATCAACAAGATGGATCGCACCGGAGCGAACTTTTATAAAGTTCACGAGCAAATCCGCGATCGCCTGCGGGCGAATGCGATCGCTATTCAACTACCAATTGGTAGTGAAAATGACTTCCAAGGCATCGTTGACCTAGTACGGCAACGTGCGTATATTTACGCCAACGACCAAGGAACCGATATCCAGGAAACCGATATCCCGGAAGAATTGCAAGCGCAGGTAGACGAATTCCGCACTAAGCTCATAGAAGCTGCGGCAGAAACCGATGATGCTCTGATGGCTAAGTACTTCGAGGGCGAAGAACTTACAGAACAGGAAATTAGGACTGCTCTGCGTAAAGGCACAATTGCGGGGACAATTGTACCAGTACTTTGCGGTTCAGCATTCAAAAACAAAGGCGTGCAGTTGATGCTGGATGCCGTTGTAGATTACCTGCCAGCGCCAAGTGAAGTACCGCCAATTCAAGGCTTACTGCCCAATGGCGATACTATTGAGCGGCGGGCTGATGACAATGAACCCCTAGCAGCTCTGGCATTCAAAATTATGGCTGACCCTTACGGTCGCCTGACATTTGTTCGCGTTTATTCTGGTGTCCTGAAAAAGGGCAGCTACGTTCTCAACGCTAGTAAGAATAAAAAAGAACGGATTTCCCGCTTAGTTCTCATGAAGGCAGACGATCGGCAAGATGTCGATGAACTGCGAGCAGGTGATTTGGGAGCGGCTCTGGGTTTGAAAGACACCTTAACAGGTGACACGCTCTGTGATGATGGATCGCCAGTAATTCTGGAATCCCTATTCATTCCTGAGCCTGTGATCTCGGTGGCGGTTGAACCCAAAACCAAGAACGATATGGACAAGTTGTCCAAAGCTCTGCAATCTCTCTCAGAAGAAGACCCCACCTTTCGTGTTCGCGTCGATCCCGAAACAAATCAGACCGTGATCGCGGGAATGGGAGAGCTACACCTAGAAATTCTAGTAGACCGGATGTTACGAGAATTCAAGGTGGAAGCGAATGTAGGTGCGCCACAAGTAGCTTACCGAGAAACAATTCGGAAAGCTGTGAACAAAGTTGAGGGCAAATTCATCCGCCAAAGTGGTGGTAAAGGTCAATATGGTCACGTTGTGATCAATTTGGAGCCTGGAGAACCCGGTACTGGCTTTGAATTCGTTTCCAAAATTGCTGGCGGTACAGTACCTAAAGAGTACGTTGGCCCCGCAGAACAAGGGATGAAAGAAAGCTGTGAATCCGGTGTTCTAGCTGGATATCCATTGATTGACGTTAAAGCGACGCTAATTGATGGGTCATACCACGATGTAGACTCTTCAGAAATGGCTTTCAAAATCGCTGGCTCAATGGCGATGAAAGAGGCTGTGCTGAAAGCTTCACCTGTCATCTTAGAGCCTATGATGAAAGTTGAAGTTGAAGTTCCTGAAGACTATATGGGGAACGTCATTGGCGACCTCAACACCCGCCGAGGGCAGATTGAAAGCCAAAGCACCGAAAAGGGACTCGCTAAGGTAACATCCAAAGTTCCACTGGCGAGTATGTTTGGCTACGCCACTGATATCCGGTCAAAAACGCAAGGTCGGGGTACCTTCACGATGGAGTTCAGCCACTACGAAGAGGTGCCTCGCAGCGTAGCTGAAACTATCATTGCAAAAAGCAAAGGGAACGCTTAGTTAAAATAAGGAAATGAGCATTCATGGCACGCGCAAAGTTTGAAAGAAATAAGCCCCACATCAATATCGGTACAGTTGGCCACGTTGACCACGGTAAAACTACCTTGACAGCAGCCATTACCATGACCTTGGCAGCTATGGGTCAGGCTGTAGCTAAGGGCTACGACCAAATTGATAATGCCCCAGAAGAAAAGGCACGGGGTATTACCATTAATACCGCTCACGTAGAGTATGAGACTGCAAGTCGGCACTATGCTCACGTAGACTGTCCAGGACACGCTGACTATGTGAAGAACATGATCACTGGTGCTGCCCAAATGGACGGAGGTATCCTCGTAGTTGCTGCTACCGATGGCCCTATGCCCCAAACCCGCGAACACATCCTGTTAGCAAAACAGGTAGGCGTTCCCAGTCTAGTTGTCTTCTTGAACAAAGAAGATTTGATGGATGACCCAGAACTCTTGGAACTAGTAGAACTAGAACTGAGAGAACTGCTTTCCAGCTACGATTTCCCTGGTGACGACATCCCCATTATCAAAGGATCTGGTCTGCAAGCTCTAGAAGCAATGACCAAAAATCCTAAGACCCAACGCGGTGAAAATCCTTGGGTAGACAAAATCTACGAATTGATGGATGCTGTAGATTCTTATATCCCCACTCCTGAGCGGGATGTTGATAAACCCTTCCTGATGGCTGTAGAAGACGTGTTCTCAATTACAGGTCGTGGTACTGTCGCCACCGGTCGGATTGAGCGGGGTGTAGTCAAAGTTGGCGATAACGTTGAACTAGTGGGTATCAGAGATACTCGCGCCACTACCGTAACTGGGATTGAGATGTTCAAGAAGAGTCTCGACCAAGGTATGGCTGGAGATAACGCTGGCGTACTACTCCGGGGTATCCAGAAGGCTGATATTGAACGGGGTATGGTCATCGCCAAACCTGGTTCGATTAAACCTCACAATGAATTTGAAGGTGAGGTGTATGTCTTAACAGAAAAAGAAGGTGGTCGTAAGACTCCATTTTTCGCTGGCTACCGTCCCCAGTTCTACGTGCGGACAACTGATGTAACTGGTACCATCAAAGCCTACACCTCCGATGAAGGCAAAGAAGTAGAAATGGTGATGCCAGGCGATCGCATCAAGATGACAGTAGAATTGATCAACGCGATCGCTATTGAACAAGGAATGCGCTTCGCTATCCGCGAAGGTGGACGTACCATCGGTGCTGGTGTCGTCTCCAAAATCATCAAGTAGCACCTTTTTGCTCATAACAAAGGAGCAGAGATGGTATGATTCATCTCTGCTCCTTTCTCTTCCCTCTATAAATAAGGTAATAGGTTACAGGGGACAAGTAATAGTTTTCTGTAACCTTTACCCTGTAACCTTTAACCTGTAAATAATCCCCTAATTACGCAGAACCTGGAAAATTAAAGATGGCAACTCTACAGCAGCAGAAAATTAGAATTCGCTTACAGGCTTTTGACCGACGCTTATTAGATACATCTTGCGAGAAGATTGTAGATACAGCTAACCGCACCAACGCTACAGCCATAGGCCCAATTCCTTTACCAACAAAACGCCGTATCTATTGTGTGCTGCGATCGCCTCACGTAGATAAAGATTCACGGGAACACTTTGAAACCCGTACCCATCGCCGGATTATTGACATTTACCAGCCCTCTTCTAAGACTATAGATGCCCTGATGAAATTGGATCTACCATCGGGTGTGGATATTGAAGTAAAACTTTAATTTAGTCATTAGTCATTGGTCATTTGTCATTAGCAAAGGACAAAAGACAAATGGTATTAGTATTAATTTTTACATAGCCCTGAAGAAATATATCTCAGGGCTTTTATTTAGCTAGGAAACAAATGATAGAATATAGACAAAATACGGGAAAAGCAGAGAAAAAGAAATTTTAAAGATTAAGTTTATACCAAGGTAACAATGACATCATCTTCTAAAATTGCAGTTCGTGAACTACCTCTGTTCCCGTTACCCGAAGTAGTTCTGTTTCCTACTAGACCATTACCTTTACACATCTTTGAATTTCGCTACCGAATCATGATGAACACGATTTTGGAGAGCGATCGCAGGTTCGGTGTTTTGATGTTCGATCCAGTCAAAGGTACAATTGCAAACACTGGTTGCTGTGCAGAAATCGTTCATCACCAACGGCTGCCAGATGATCGAATCAAGATGTTGACATTAGGGCAGCAAAGATTTCGTGTATTAGAGTATGTTCGTGAAAAGCCATATCGCGTTGGCTTAGTTGAGTGGATTGAAGACCAACCACCAACTAAAGATTTACATCCTTTGTCAACTGAAGTAGAACAACTACTGCGAGATGTTGTGCGTCTATCAGGTAAATTAACCGAACAAAATATCGAACTGCCAGAAGATTTGCCCGATCTACCAACAGAACTATCCTATTGGGTAGCCAGTAATCTTTATGGTGTCGCCGCAGAGCAACAGTTATTGCTAGAAATGCAAGATACTGCAACGCGTCTAGAGCGGGAAGCAGAAATTTTAACTTCTACTCGTAATCACTTGGCAGCTCGCGCTGTTCTCAAAGACACGTTTAATGAAAAGTGAGAAGTGAGGAGTTTAGGAGTTAGGAAAAATAACAAAAAATACAAGATCGACAACTTATAATTTATATTGCCTAACTGATAACTCCTAACTTCTCAAGAAAAAACGCCGATCGGCAAAACATTGTAAGCGCCAAGAATTTTTAAAATCTCTGTGTGAATAGTTAATTCTGCTAAAGCAGATTGTATTTGTGCTTCCTTGACATCTGCTTCTAAATCCATGAAAAACAAATATTCGCCTAGCGATCGCTTCGTCGGACGAGATTCAATCCGGCTGAGGTTAATTCCTATTTGAGCAAAGATTTGCAAAGGTTTGACTAATGCTCCGGGTGTGTTAGCAGGCATACTAAAAGCAAGCGATGTGTGACTAGTAGGCACTTTTGATGTCTGGTATCCAGCATCTGCTTCACCCTGACTTACTACCCAAAAACGAGTACAGTTTTCTGGATAGTCGTTAATACCAGTGGCAAGTATCGGCAGGTTGTAGAGTTGAGCGGCTCTACTAGAAGCGATCGCTGCTGTTGTTGTCTCTTGCTCCAATCGCTGTAGTGCTTCAGTTGTAGAATTGCTGGGGATGATCTGTACAGTCGGGAGAAATCGCTCTAACCATCCCTGACATTGTGCCAAAGCTTGCGGGTGAGAGTAAACAGTTTTAATCTTATCTAAACCAGAGGCGCAGGAAATTAAGGTATGGACAATGGGTAATACCAAAGCCAACTGAATTCGCAAACTGTCTAACTGCCAGAGTGTATCCAATGTTGTAGTAACACTCCCTTCAATAGAATTTTCCACTGGCACAACAGCCAGGTGAGCTTGACCATCAGCAACGGCGTGCAGTGACTGTGAGATGGTGGGATAGGGAGATAAGGTAGCTTTATCTCCCGTACTTTTAGTCAACCAGTTGACATACAGAACAGCTGCTTGTTCTGCGTAAGTGCCGGGAGGTCCTAAATGTGCGATCGATAGAGTCATGCCTTTAGCCTTGAGTTGTGAGTTTAATGTGTAAACAGAGATTATGATATTTTGGATTCGGCAAATATCTTCAATATTTACTATTAGTAAAAACTGTTATTTATAAAATTTACCCACTAAACGAATAGTCCTAAATATGTATTTAGGAAAACAAATTATGAAAACTAGCCTTCTACCAGATAGATTTTCTGGCAGTTTTTTTGGCGAAATTGCTCTGAAATCTTCAGAGCAATTATGTTAGTTTTTCACCAAATAAAAATTCACATTCTTTACTTTGTGTCAAGAGTTAAATCCTAATTTTAGCCCTTTCAAGGTAACTCGTAAAATCTCTTATTTTTTCTCAGCGCTGCGCCAGTTGCTACAAGTCGGGGAACCCGCCCAACGCACTGGCTTCTCTGTGCCTCTGCGGTTGGAAAGTATTTTTTTTAACCAGAGCGACGCAGATGGCACAGAGTCCAGAGTTTAAAGAGGAATTTATTGACCAAAATTTTTACCCACCTTGAAAGGGCTAATCCTAATCTATATTTCTTGAACTAAAGATAGTAATGAGCGTACCAAATTTTTGCTAATGCTGTATAGCTGATAAGCAACGATAATTTTGTACTTTTCTAATAATCAAATTTAAGTTGTTAAAAAATATTAAAATTAAGAGACAGATATTTTTATCCGCTCATGGCTACCCGGTTTACTGCCTCCCAATCGGTTGAAATCGCTGTTCCAGAGCAGCCTATTCACATTCAGCACTACTTGCGTCAGCCTCAACGTCTGGTTAAGGCTTTGGCTGACAACACCCGAACTCAGCAGCTTTCTGAGGAAGTATTTCGCTTGAAAATGCGTCCGCTCACTTTTATGTCATTAAGCATTCAACCGACTGTAGACATGAGAGTTTGGGCAGAATCAAATGGAATAATTTATTTGCGATCGCTAGGCTGTGAAATCCTGGGTTTCGAGTATATTAACCAGCGCTTTGCCCTTAATTTAAAAGGGCATTTGTCTCCCAAAGAGTTTAGCACTGGCACTCGTCTGCAAGGAAGGGCTGATTTAGAAGTGCTGGTGGATTTACCACCGCCATTTTCCTTTACTCCTAAGCCAATTTTAGAAGCTACTGGTAATGGTTTGCTCAAAAGCGTGCTGTTGTCGGTTAAGCAAAGGTTATTAAATCAACTTTTGACTGATTATCGCTACTGGGTGATATCACAAACTAAAGATAGAAGACTTGACAGTGACAGTACCGAATTGCCAATCTTGAATGCTGAGTAATCATTTAATCACTCAGCGTTCAGTACTTTGATTTGGCAAGGACGAAAAGACTGACGATGTAGGGGCGATGGCCCATATTGTTGCAGAGCCAGCAAATGACGTTGACTACCATAGCCCTTGTTACGCTCTAGGTTGTACATAGGGTATTTCAATGCTAGACGCAGTACCAAATCATCACGCCAAACCTTGGCAACAATACTAGCAGAGGCAATAGCGAGCGATCGCTCATCTCCCTTAACTATTGTTTGTTGTGGCAATAGCAAGTCTTTGATTGACTGATTGCCATCAACCAAGCAGATTGCAGGCTGTACCTTTAACTTCAGTACAGCCCGCTTCATTGCTAATAGTGTCGCTTGCAAAATATTTATCTTGTCAATTTCGGCAGTAGAAGCAAACCCGATTTTCCAGTCTATAGCCAGCCCACAAATTTGCTGTGCTAGCTGAGTTCTCCGAGAACTAGACAACTTTTTACTGTCTTTAATTTTAGCTGCCATCAGTATTGGCAAAGCATGATCTGGTAGGATCACTGCTGCCGCCACCACCGGGCCAAATAGAGCGCCTCGCCCTACTTCATCCACACCTGCAACCAATCCTGGAATCCCTGACAAGGTAGAAAACTCCAGCCAATTGGATTGTTCCAAGAGCGTTGGTGATGTTTCTACCATAAAGCAAATTAATTATCCTCGATCGCTGAGGAACGACGGCGGCGACGGCGGCTAGCAGTGGCGGCGCTGTTTGCATCACTTTCATCTGCGATCGCATTGGCGGCGCTGCTTGAATCATTTTCATCTGCAATCGCTTTGACGGAGGCTTTTGCAGGAAAGCTTTCCGAAGGATTGGCAGTCAACTCAGCTGGTTCAAGTGTCTCTTCTATCAAAGATTTTTGTTCTGGCTCAATAACTTTTGGTATTGGTGACTTGGTTGCAACTACTTCCGGTATTACTTTTTGGGCAATAGGTGATTCTGAGATGGATTCAGTTGGAGTCGTTCGCACTTGACCAGGCTGAATCACGTTAATAATCACAGATTTGGTATTTTTAACCTCTTGCTCTAACTTCACCAAGGGAGATATTCCCATCAAGGCAAACATATCCTGTTCCTGGAGGCTCATTTCTACAGTTCTAATCTCCGGTGGTTCTACCACTGGTTTAACTGGTTCTGGCTTGATAACTTTAGCACGCTCTACAGTGCGCTCTACTCTTTCATTCCAACCTGGTTTACCAAGGGTGGGTGAGGGAATTTCTGGTGTAACTCCTAATTCTGGTTCTATATCAAGGTCTAAATCTGGCTCGTTGGCAAAAGCTAATGGATTGGCAATAACCCGAGATTCATCTTTCCCGTTTAACCCATTGATGCCAATTCGACTGCGGCGAGTGCGGGTACGACGCTTATTATCATTAAGTTCTTGATAACTAGGATGATTAATCAGATTTAGGTTAGTCGATTCCGAGTCGCCGTCAAATGCTTCCCCAAATCCATCATAAGTTTCTCGTGGTTCCGGGACGCGGGCAGATGGCTGACGTGGTTCTCGGTGAGGTAGAGATACAAAACGCTCACGCTCTGGTGTTTCTGCTGGTATTGGTAATCGATTTTCAAGTTCTCCAGGCAGACGCACAGTATGCCCTAAACCGCCACAGGTGGGACAAGTTTCACCAAACAATTCGTAAATATTTTGACCCTGACGTTTGCGGGTCAATTCTACTAAACCCAGTTCCGTAAGTTGAGCAATCTGGGGACGAGCTTTGTCTGCTTTGAGTCCTTTATTAAAGTGTTCGAGAACTTGCAGTTGGTCACGTCGGGATTCCATATCAATGAAATCAACGACAATCACTCCGGCAATATTCCGCAGACGCAACTGGCGAGCAATTTCTGTTGCAGCTTCACAGTTTGTCCATAAAACTGTTTCTCTGGCTGTCGCCGATCGTGTGAAGGAACCTGAGTTAACATCGATTACGGTTAATGCCTCGGTTGGCTCGATGATAATGTAACCGCCAGAAGGTAGGTCTACTCTCGGTTTCAGCGCTTCTCGAATCGCAGCACTGATGCGGAAGTACTCTAAAATTGGGGAGCGATCGCGGTGATGGTCAATCAACAATCCTTGCGGTGTTTGACCGCCACTCCAATTCTGTAAGTACTGCTTCACGCGCTTCAAACCAGTACTGGAATCTACGACAATCCGATTGACATCCGCGCCGTACATATCCCGCAATACGCGCTGGATAAAATCATCGTCTCGGTTGAGCAGTGCTGGGGCACGGGTAGAATGCGCTTCCTGCTGAATCGCCTCCCATTGCTTTTGCAGCAACTCCAAATCTTCCATAATCGCTTCTTCTGGTTTGCCTTCGGCTTCTGTACGCACGAGCAAACCCATTCCCGCCGGTTTTACCAAAATCGCTAGTGCCCGTAAGCGGTTGCGCTCACTTTCACTTTTAATTCGTCGGGATAAATTTACGCCCCTACCATAAGGCATTAGTACTACGTAGCGTCCGGGTAAGGTGATATTACCCGTGAGCCTGGGCCCTTTTGTCCCCGTTGGCTCTTTCATTACTTGCACCAAAACTTTCTGCTGTGGTGCTAATAGTTCTGTAATGGCTGCTGCGGTACGCTTGAGTTTCAATGGGCCCAAGTCGGTAACATGAATAAAACCGTTGCGCTCTGGGTCGCCAATATTCACAAAAGCCGCATCTATCCCAGGCAATACGTTTTCTACTACTCCTAAGTAGATATCACCTATTTGATGATGACCGGTAGCAACAACGAGTTCCTGTATTTGATCTTCGGAAAAGACAGCAGCAATTTGGTGCTGCTCCGCGATGATAATTTGTTTTGGCATTCAATTTCCTCAAAAATTGGCAGCACCAATAGGTCTGGAGGTTTGTTATACCTTTGTTGCCCTTGCAACCCTCAAAAGGCGCTACTGATGATAAAAATCGCAAACCTGATGTTCTAAGTTAAATAGCTATTGGCGCTCTTAAGAGCGTTTTCACGGCGGATTATTCCAGAACGGCTGCATGTTTAAGCAATTAAATCAACCATCTATGGTTGATTTGCAATGCAATACTCTCAATGAAGAGAGTTCTGAGTTGAAAGTTCTGAATCCTGAGTGAGTTTTTAACTCAGGAAGCTTTTTTTGAGAGTAACCTACTGAAGTCGTTAAGAAAAAGAAACTATTTCTATTTTCCATTCCCTGGATTTATTCTTAGGGTTATACTCAGCAACGCCAGCTGCTACCCTACTTTTAAGCCGCGCTTTGCGCGTCTGGTGAACGTCTGCAAATCGGCTTAACCTACAGTAGTTGTTTACCCTACGGTAACACCAAGGGCACACAACTCTAGAAGAGTAACGCACTAGCTCTTGGGCAATACTGTGGATTAGAGATTCAGCAGTTGTTGGAAAAGTATGGATTTAGAGAAGCTAACCGAGCCTGCTGTTAGTTACTGATTCACAAGTTAGCTATAAAGAGAGAGTGTGTTCTTTAATCTGCCTCAGTTTGTCTGGGATAAAATCCTAGAAGTTGCACTCTAATATCTTTGCTTTCGCCCCCTGAACACCAGGGTAGTGAACCAGCTAATTCAATGCAGCGCCAGAAAAATTCTCTTCACCCCATTCTAACGCAACCTTGCTAAAAATCAATTCTGACGATGTAACATGTTAGGACAACTACTAGCAAGCTGCCCTACAGGGATTATACCGCTAAAATTAGCCGATTGCGGTGGATGTGCAGGAGTTGAAATTCTCCACTACCCACTATCCCTAGCATAAACAGGATTTGTTCAGGACGCAATAGAAAACCATCTTGGCGATAGCTACCTACATAACGGATAACAGATATAGATTCTGCAATGCCTTTGTGGGTTTCTAATAATTCCAGTTCAAATAAGCGATCGCGCAGATTTATTAACTGGCTCTTACCTGACTTTGTTGTATGCTCGTACCAAAGCTCATCCTTTGCTTTGATGGTATCAATCCAGTTTTGCCATTGTATAGGTGTTGTTTCTTCAAGTGCTGCTACGGTAATTAAATATTCTGCGGTTTCTAGCAGTTGAGTAGCTGCCGGAGTTTTTAAATCTATCTGCTCCACATTATATATAGGTATGTCTGTGGGCATTTCCCGAACCAATTCTTCTCGAAAAGTATCGATGTCCACTGGTACAGTTAACTCAAAATCCGCAATTTCACCGCTACTAGTAGCACCTAGAGCCAAAGCAGTTGCTACAGAAATTCGCGGCATTGGATGAAACCCACCAGTGAAAGCAATAGGCAAGCCTGCTCGCCGCACAACTCGGTCAAACAGACGGATTAAATCTAGGTGGCTTACCAAAGCCATATTACCCTGTTTTCCAAACCAAACTCGTAGTCGTTGTGCCTTGGTTGTGTTGGGAACAAAATCGCCAGCGAATTGTGGGATAACAGGTGGTGCAATCACGACGTTATGGCCAAAGTCGGTTCCACATACGCCACAGTGAGAACAACCTTCAAAAGAGCAGTCGGGTACAATTGCGGCTGCTAAGGCGCGTTGTAAGTCTTCTTTGAGCCAGTTTTTATCAATCCCGGTATCAATATGATCCCAAGGTAGGGGAGTATCTAGGGAGTGAGGACTAAGGGATTGGGCTTTTTCCGCATCTGGCGATTTGTTCTGCTCTTGTGCGTGAAACAAATTCCATTCGCCATTTTCTACTTGGCGGTATTTCCAATCTAGATCGGCCCCGGCGATCGCATCTCCCCAAGCGCTAAAAGCCTGATCTAAATTTTCATACCAGGAATCCATCCCTGCACCCAATTTCCAGGCGCGGCGGACTACTTTGCTCAAATTGCGATCGCCTCGTCCCACAAAATCTTCCATTGCCGAAATGCGGACATCAGTAAAATTTACCTTCATTCCCTTCATCCGCCGGAATTCTTGCCGCAACAGGTTTTGTTTGCGCTTAAATTCGGTGGTAGAAACTGAGTGCCACTGGAATGGTGTATGGGGCTTGGGCGTAAAGTTAGAAATTGTCAGGTTAAAGTTCAGGGGTTTTCTACCTTTGCCTCGGCATTCTCGCTGTAGCCAGCTGACTGTTTCCGCAATGCCCAAAACATCAACATCCGTCTCACCTGGCAAGCCAATCATAAAATACAACTTGATTTTATCCCAGCCTTGCTCCCAAGCGGTTTTTACTCCCCGCAACAATTCTTCATTCGTCAAACCTTTATTTACGATGTCTCGCATCCGCTGAGTTCCAGCTTCTGGAGCAAAAGTTAGTCCACCTTGCCGTGTACCTCCCAGGATATTGGCAATATTCTCATCAAATCTGTCTACCCGTTGGCTTGGTAGAGTCAGAGAAATATTTTCATTTTTTAAGCGATTTTTGATTTCCATCCCTACTGCTGGTAGGGACAAATAATCAGAACAACTCAGAGATAGCAGGGAAAACTCATTGTAACCAGTTGCCCGCATTCCCTGTTCGATTGCTTCTACAACCTTATCGGGTTCTACATCCCGTGCTGGCCGAGTCAGCATTCCTGGTTGACAGAAGCGACAGCCACGAGTGCAACCACGCCGAATCTCAATTGTCAAACGGTCATGCACCGTTTCTACATAAGGAACTAACCCAATGGAATATGCTGGTATGGGGGTTGCCACACGTCGCAGAATTCGTTTTGGTACGTCAGTGCGACGAGGATGAACTGAGCCATCCTCTGCCATATCGTAAAACTGAGGCACATATACGCCTGGTATCTGTGCCAAATCCAGTAACAGATTTTCCCGACTCAATCCTGCTTGTTTGCCTTCTTCCAATACCAAACCAATTTCTGGGAGCAGTTCTTCTCCATCCCCAAGGGCGATAAAGTCGAAAAAGTCAGCGTAAGGCTCAGGATTCGATGTTGCTGTTTGCCCACCAGCAAAAATCAACGGAAACTGAGATTGGAGATTCGTAAATTCTCCCCCTGCTTCCACGGCTTTTTGCCTTTCTCTCCACGTCAATGGAATTCCAGCCAGATCCAACATCTCTAAGATATTAGTTGCACCCAGTTCGTAACTGAGGCTAAAACCTAAAATGTCAAATTCTGTGAGCGATCGCTTTGACTCTACCGCAAACAATGGCGTATTAGTTTCGCGTAGTTTGGCTGCCAGGTCTTTTCCTGGGAGGTAGGCGCGATCGCACAATTGACGCGGTTGGGCATTCAAGATGTTGTATAGGATAATGTGCCCTAAATTAGATGCACCGACTTCATATACTTCCGGGTAGGTTAAGACCCAGCGTATTGCTGTCTTATCCCAAGCTTTGTGTACTGCTAAACGCTCATTACCAAGGTAACGCCCTGGTTTTAAAATATCCGATGTTATTAATTTCTCAACTGCAACAGCCACTGTGCTATCTTCTAGCTACCTTAATTACAGCTAACCAAACCCAACATTAGCATTGAATTAGGTCTCCTAACATAGTTTCTCGTTGTAACTTATAACTCCTTTACATAAACTCCACTTTTTAACCGAACTTTTGTGCTTTTACATACATAAAGTTATAAATTATGTTGCAGCTAACTCAATTTCACCATCCAATATTTCAAATACGCTGTCGAGTTGCGTTAGTTCAAAAATAATTCTAATTGACGGAGCTACAGCACAAAGTCGCAAACCCCTTTCTAAACTCAGAGCCAACTTGTGTGTAGATAACAATGCCATTAACCCCGCGCTATCTAAGGATTCTACTGCTGCGAGGTCTACTACCAAGATGGAAATATCATTTTGTACCAACGCTGTGGTCATATCTCGTTCAAATTCCAAGGCGTTTGTAGCATTCAAATACCCTTGGGGGCGAATGACTGCAATTTTGGGATAGTTAAGCACTGCTTGCATGGTTACATCCTATTGAGAATTATTGAAGCGTCACGCTAAGGATTATTTGAACATAAACTCTATTCTGTTGCATCGACCATACGTCTTAGCTCTCTTTGCTGAATCTTTATTTCTTTAGTATCTCTGTTTAAAGATTGTTATAATTCCAGGTTAAAATGTGTTTATATATACTTTTTTTTTATCTCAGTTCAAAAACAATCAACATAGACAGCCATAGAGCAAACAAATAGATCAGTAACTATGCTGATAAAACTTGCTTAGTCTATAACTAAAGCTAATTTAGCCAAGTCTTAACGGTAAGTTAAATCTCCCACTTTAGCGTTGCTGATGGCATACGTCAGAGTCATAGCAAATTATCTATCTAACTAATTAAATGTGATCTATATCACAAATAAATTAGGATTTAGATCGCTCTTTATACTGAGACGTTTCTGGGATAATTAGTATCATATTACAGTTGGATGATGTATTACTTATGAGAACTAAGTACGCTATTCGTAAATTGGTAGAAAAAGCTCTTGACATTAAAAAGCTAACTCCTGAGATAGAAAATGAAATCAACTCAGAACTGACAGAACTTGGTTATATTTCTGACGTTGATTATGAAGCTCTGGAATTATTAATGTCGGAGATGGATGCTGGTAGAATTAAGTTGGTTCCTAGCTTCGGCTATTCCTAACTGCTTATGCATAGAGATATATAAAGTAAATTTGATGAATACTGAAGTAATCAAAATTTCGAGTTAGTAAAACAAGTTTTAGTAAAGGTAGGTAGGATAATAAGAGCGATATTATTGTTTGTATTTTTCTCTGAGGTTGATTATTTCAATAACTAAAATGGCGTAACCCGGATTTCTCACAAGTACGAAAAAATCATTGAGATGAGTAAAATTTAGGAAAATATATTTTATACATCAGTGGATTCAATTCAGAAACCGAAGATAATCACGTATTATCCGAGTCTTTAAAGATAAATAAAAGACAAATAAAACGAAAAATACTGAAGTAAAAACTATGATTAGCAATAATTAGGCAGCCGAAAACAGGGTTAAATTCAGTAAACTCAACCCCAGTAAGCTAATCATTATGATGACAATTAAGTAAAAATTAACCAGGACAGGGTAAGAGAGATAAATAATTGTAGGCCAGAGCGAAAATTCCTTTATAGGGGCAATAACTACTAATTGAAATTAAGATTTTTCAGCAGTTAATCGTGATAGTTGCTCCTAACTTCAGTAACTTTGTCCGAATAGTGCCAACAGTAGCGTTTTGAAGTTCTGTTTTGGCTAAACACTTCTCTCGTAAAGCATTCATTAAAATATAGGCAACAGATGAAAACCACAACCGTAGTTGATTACCTGCAAATGTATGGGTGCTTGTTCTATCACTTTTTAGTTCTAGTTTTTGCTCTTTGAGACAATTTTCCATGTTGCCTCTTGGACAATATTTTTCTGTATAAAGTTTTCCAGGCGGGATTTTATTTATCGCTAGTGAAGTTACTACAAAACGAGTATCTACCCCCTTGATTACTATATTCAACTTTAGCAACAACCCGACGATTTCGACTCCAAGAATATAGAGTTTTATAGTTAAGCGATGAATACCAAACTGAATTCTTCACAAATGCTGTTGCTGCGAGGTGTAAATCTGGTGACGGTGCCAATAAGGATTCAAAAAACTTAACTACTGGTTGCAGTTTTTGTTCATATTCTTGAGACGCACGGTATTTAATTGATTGTGAAAGCTGAATTAATCGACTATTTTTCCTAGTGCCAGAGCAAACATTGGGTCGTGACGTAGTTCCTCGTGGTCATTTAAGTCTTCATAACCCATTATCAAACCATATATTCTCTGCCCGATTAGACTTTTTACTGAATGATCAACTCTATTCATATTTCGGTAATCTTTGAAACATCTTGCTAATCGCGATGTAATTCCTCTTTTCCGGTCTAGCTCCGCAATTAAAGTTAACCCTGCATCTGATGTTACAGTCTCAGCCTTGAAATTAACTACGACTGGACATGACTTTACTTGTTCAAATTTGAACTGTTCCGGTATACAATCTGTTTTCTGAGGGGTCATGCTTAAAACTGCTGAAATTCATGTGCAATAGATATTTTGGCAGTTTTTAACTCCTCTTTTCTCCAGCCTCGTGAGAAATCCGGGGTAAACCGTGCTAATAACCCTCTACATTATTGTGCATTCGGAGTAAATCGCTATGTAGTTCGCTAAACGCCGAGAAAAAATTCCTCCCTTTCTGTTTGCTGAAATTGTCCACAAGCAGAATGAACTCGTTGCGAAGGGAGTTGATATCATCAGTATGGCTTTTGGCGCTCCAGATAAACTAACTTCTAGTCATATCCTTTGCCCTATGCCTATTGATATGCTGACCATAGTTGGTGAATAAATTGATTAAGTTGCTGCTTGGCGGCTGAGTCAGGCTCAGTTTTTGGTTCTTTTGCTAAAACTTGACTCAAGAAGGTAATTACTTCTGTGTCTAATGCTGGTCGAAATAAATTTGCAGGCCAAAGCAAGTCAGACGCATCTCGCAAATCGGTAATTAGCGGCGATTCTTGAATCAAAGTAACCATTATTAAAGGACGTACCCAGCACAACTGGCGGGAAACTACAAATTGAATGACTTCTGCATACAGATTTCTGTCGCCATGCTCTAAAGACACAATTTGTCCTGGTTGAAGAAAATCTAGGCTAATGTCCATGATTATGGAGTTTGGGCAGGGGCAAGGATTATTTTGCAATTTCCTTAATTTTAAAAATGAAAATACGCTAGGTTTAAGGAAGCTTCTGTAAGATTAGGGTAGCACTCTCACGGCAAGTATGTCTCAGACATCTGCCTCGCAAGTGGCTACGCAAAACTAAGTTGAGCGGTTTTTCTAGCATAGTATCTGAACTGAAATACTATAGAATAGGTAAATAACTGTTAAGCGATCGCTACACAGACACTTTGTAGTAGTGAATCAACAAGAAAAGAGCAAAGAGCCGTGTCAGTTGAAACTATTGAAAAGCCTTCCACAATTCGTAAGCTAGCGCCTCGGTATCGCGTTTTGCTCCATAACGATGACTACAACTCTATGGAGCATGTTGTACAGTCACTAATCGCCACTGTACCAAGCCTTACCCAACCCCAGGCTGTTAGCATCATGATGGAAGCCCATACTAACGGGCTAGCTTTAGTGATTACTTGCGCTCTGGAACACGCTGAGTTCTATTGCGAAACATTGATAAGTCACGGTTTAAGTAGCACAATTGAACCTGACGAATAGTCATTGGTCATTGGTCATTAGTTGAAATATAAAGTATTGGCTGGTGACTTAACATTGGTATGAAAAAAAACCTTGTCCGTTTAGCTGAACGCCCTGCCTCTATTAGGCTGGGTTGTTTTATTTTGACTTTATTGTTGCTATGGTTGCCATTAGCTGCACCAATATACTTACTAGTACATGATTCAAATTTAGAAAGTATATTGACATTGGTATTGTTATATGGAGTATTTATTTTTCTCCTGAGACTATGGGGTAAATATGTCTACCAGCAGCCTCAAATTCTACGGCGTTATGGCTTAGAATTCACGCGACAGAACGGTGTGGATTTATTGCGTGGCTTGTCTCTGGGGATAATTAATATTCTGATACTTTTTGGGGTAGAAAGTTTATTGGGTTGGTTGGTGTGGCAACAACCGAAAGTTTTTTTGCTAAAAGTTGTTTTAGAGGGTTTACTTGTTGGCTTAGGTGTTGGATTTGCTGAGGAATTGTTATTCCGAGGCTGGTTGCTAGATGAACTACAACGAGATTACAGTCCTCGTGTCGCACTGTGGACAGATGCAACTGCCTTTGCCACATTGCATTTTATTAAACCCTTGGAGGCAATTATTCATACATTGCCACAATTTCCAGCTTTAGTACTGCTGGGGTTAACGCAGGTATGGGGAAAGCGTTGGCGGAGGGGACGCTTGGGTTTACCAATTGGTTTGCATGGTGGTTTAGTCTGGGGTTACTACATTATTAATGTTGGCGAATTAGTTAAATATTCTGGTCAGGTTCCTGATTGGGTAACTGGTGTGAATAATAATCCCCTACAAGGAGTGATGGGGGTGTTGTTAATGAGTGTACTAGCTTTGGGGATACGAGGGCGAACGGTGAAAAATTAAAAATGGAAAAGCCTACGTAGCGTTTTGATGAATACTAAAACTATTGTTATACCGACTGTTTCCTGAGTATGCAACAACACGAACAATAGCTAAAGTTTAGCTGTTATTGTTGTGATTAACACGCTTACTAAATTGTTTATATAATGGGTTATGTTAAGCACACTATGCTATTAGCTTTAGTTTAGAGAGCTTTCAACTTGGCGATATTATCACTGGAAAAATCATTAAGCTGGAGCCTACAGGTGTTTTTGTTGATTTTTATACCGATCAACTAGCTTATGTTCCACTCCTAGAGCTATCACTCAATGAGATTCAGTCCCCAGAAAAAGCTGTGCAACTTAATGAAATCCGAGAATTTCTAGTTGTAGGAAATTACGATGGCGAACACGATATTTTCTTCTCGCATTGTTCATCTGAGACACTGAAAGATAGCGATCGCTTGTACGAGGTTACATTGGATCTGGCTTCTAAAAAATGTGGTCATTCCATAAGTAGAGAAGACCTGATCGTACACACCAAAATTCGTGATGTTCACGGAAGCGGAGTATCAGCAACTATTCAGTGGTTCTTGTGTTCTCAAGAGCATCCACCAACGGTTTATTTTTCAATTCGTAAACTAGAGATGCGAAAAGCATGGGAACGGGTACGGCAATTGCAGACTGAGGACGTAACAGTATATGGAAAAATCCTTAAAAAGACTTCGAGGGGTGCATTAGTGAAAATTGAGGGTTTGCGTGGGACAGTTCTTACTTATGTTGATAAGCATAGGGAGGAATTGATAGTAGGGGAGGAATTTCCACTCAATATTATAAAAGTAAGAGAGGACTGTAATCATGTAGTACTACTAAATCGCTCTGTTTCAATTAGACTCAGACAGTTGCAGGTTGGTCAGCTTGTTAGCGGCACTATACGGCGTATTAAAGACTATGGTGTGTTTGTTGATATTGGAGATTTATATGCCTTGTTACCGACCTCAAAAATGTTCCATCCATCTGTTGACCATCCAAACCAATTCTTCAAAATTAATCACCATTTAAAGGCAAATATCATCAAAATAGATCCTGAAAACGGTCAAGTTGTTCTAGAGAGTTGTGAGAGTTCGGCATAGCAGATGAGTGTCAGCTACAGCACACAGCATCAAATATCCTCCCGTGGAAAGCTAGCCCATTCTTCAGTACGGGCTACATCAATTTACTCTGTGGAAGGTGCGTTTCCTAAATCAGCACATAGTCCCCACAAGGATTGGCGGGAATGGATAGACAGTTTATCTGTTAACTCGCGTTCTATATCAGGAGCAATTTGTTGGATCAAACGTACTTTGTCCACAGTTGAAAGCTGCTTTGCTAGTCTGATAACTTCTTTTAGGCTCACAAATTTTCACCTGCTTCATCTGCAAAAATTTTAACAATAGCCAATAATACTGGGCTTTTTGGTGGAATCTTTACGTAAGCGTCTCAACCACTGTCCCCACCACACACGCTTTATTCAAATTAACGCCGCTCAAATTTGCACCTTCTAACTCTGCACAAAGTAAATTAGCTCCTGTCAAATTCGCCCCTGCCAAATTCGCCCCCCGCAAATCAGCTTCTTCCAGGTTTGCTTCACTCAATAAAGCCCCTTGCAAATCGGCGCGACTCAAATCTGCACCTTTGAGATTTGCCCCAGTCAGGTTTGCACCGCGCAAGTCAGAACCGCGCAAATCAACGCCTTGTAAGTTGACGTTCATCAAATTGGCACCACTCAAGAAAGCACCTACCAATGACACATCACTGAGTCTGGCTCCCATCAAGTTAGCGCCACGTAAATTACTACCCCGCAAGTCAGCGCCCGTTAAATCTGCTTGCATCAGGTTTGCTCCCATCAAGTTCGCCCGCAAATCAGTTTCTTGGAGGTTGGCTCCCATCAAATTTGCCCCCTCCAAATGCCCACCTTCGAGTTTGGAAGCGGCGAAATTAGTGCCGACAAGGGTAGCGCCAGCAAGATTAATGCGGCTTAAATCCAGTCGGGAGAGTTCCTCGTCTTCTAAATTTGCCCCTGGAAGTTGTTTGAGTTTTCCTAATCTAATGGCTTCAATATTCATGTAAAGTAACTACCAATCTGCTCACTTATGTTGCTGTGGCTATCCCATTGGGAATCCAGTATCCAGATGCCGGCGCTGACTTTGGGTGTCATGATGGGTAAGTCGAGTCCCTGTTGTAAACCCATAACTAATAAAGTTAGGGTATCTACAAGTTTAGGGTCAAAGCGGTTAGATTGTTGCTGTTTGCATTCATCTAAAGCTTGAGTAAATATCTGTTCCCGGCTTTGATTTGACGATTTTTGCTCATTAACTCGCCACTGAAAGTCTGCCAATAATGCCAAGATCCTCGACTCTAAGGGAATTTCATCTCCAGCTAAACCTGCTGGTTCCCCTGTGCCATTCCACCACTCGCTTTGGTGAGTAATAATTTGGGCAACGGCTCGTAATCTTGGCATAGTTCGCAATACTTGTGCCCCTGGTACTAAGGGACAAGTTAAAGGACAACTGGGAGCATCTTCTTGGTAGCGTGTGGATATACCATCTGTGAGAACGCTTTCTGCTTTTTGTAACGGATCTATGCGATGTAACAAAGCCGCCAAGCGCAATCTTTTAATCTGCCAGGCGGGAAGATCCAAAAGCTGGCCGATCGCTTCAGCAAGAACTACTACTTCCGCAGCTGCCATTGGATTGTTCACATCTGCCATATCCATCAGTTGCGCCATTCGCAAAAAGGCTTGGATTTCGTTAGAAACCAAGTTGCGATCTAGCGTTTGTTGGTGAGACGCTGTTGGGATGGATAAATTATCTTGCCCAGTCTGGAGGTAATCTACTACACGGGAGACAACTGCACCTAAATTTTGGGATCTGTCCATTGACGGTACAATTTGTTGTTTGTCGGCTGTGAGTTTTTGGGCCAGTTCTGGGTTGTATTTTTTGATGTGAGCGATCGCTATTTCTGCTGTCTCTTGGACTAACTCCGGCTCAAATGTCCACAAACCATAGAATTTCCGCTCTAAGTCTGATGTCGGTACTCCAGTGCTGCCATAATCAGCTTCCGATAATTCTTGACAAATTACCATTGCTGTGTATTTAGGCGATAAAATAATTAAGTGCCACTCCTGTTCAACTGGATCGCCTGCATCTAATCCTACTAAGTCTACATTGGGTAGCTGGCTGGTAGGATGTTCAGCAAAGCCAGATTCAGAGGCGGCCATAATGGCAATTTGGCGGCTACGATGGGCGATGTCTGCATATCGTTTAGCTTCTTGTAGATACCATTTCCCCTGTTGAAAGGCTGTGATAACTAGGGGTGTACCGTCATCTGTTAAGATATGGTCTTCTAGAGCGTGGCACAGGGCAACTAGGGTATTTTTGTAGTAAACACCGAATCGAATTGGCCTGGTGGTATGGCGATGGGCTGTTTCTAGCTTTTGTAAGATTGAACCTTCTAACATGGGATTTGGTAAAAATAACCGCAGAGGCACAGAGGAAGAGAGGGGAGAAATTCAGAATTCGTGTTTTCTAGGATATACCCGCTAACTGTTTTTCTTTCGTTTCTATTGGTGCGGAAAGTGCTGCTTCTAAGTCGGCACAACCTAGTTTTTCTTCTAAGATTTTCATGACTTCGCGTCCGAAATCGTTAGGATTTTGTTGCCAAGCTTGTAAGCAGACTTCGCCGAAGAATGAACCAAGGGGTTCGGGATTCCAAAGGAGTTTTTTGGCTGTCCACGGCATCAAACTCATTGGATCGTACCCTGGCTTGAGGATGCCTTCTTTGAAAGCATATTCTTCCAAATGGGTATGGGGTTGTAGTCCAATAAAGAAGATAGCAGGTTCAACTTTATCAGCACCGAAAATCCTTTCTAGTTCGCGGTGGTAAGCAATGGTTTGGCGGATGGTTTCGGGACGTTCGTCAATGACGTTAAAGGAGTAGTTGACGGAAACTAAATCGTTAAAACCAGCTGCTTTTAAGTCACGGCAGTTTTGCAAGACGGTTCGTAAGTTATACCCCATCCGCATTTTCCGCACGAGTTCTTGAGAACCACTGGTAATCCCGATTTCAAAGTAATTCATCCCGGTTTTTGCCATCAAGTCGCACAATTCGGGTGTCAAATTGTCGGCTCTGATATATGCTGCCCAGTGGATATCTGTCATACCAGAATCGACGATTTTTTGCAAGAGTTCTATGGCATCGTCGATAAATTTTCGTGCGGGGATGAATTGGGCATCGGTAAACCAAAAGTTGCGAATGCCGCGATCGTATAATTGGCGCATCTCAGCAACTACTTCATCTGCTGGGTTGATGCGTACTTGTTTGCCTTCGACAACCGTATAGACGCAATAACAACAGTTGTGGGGACAACCACGCTTAGTTTGTACACCTATATAAAAGTCTTCTTCTTGCAGGTAAAAGTTAAATTCCGGCCAGATGGTTTCGATATAGTCGTAGTTACAAGCTGTTTTTTCTAGTGGGGTGGGTTGTTCGTGAATCAGCCGTTTTCGTGGTTGGGTTTCTCCCGCAACGTAACAGCGTTCATCTCGAAAATCTTTGCCACTTAAAAGTTTTTCCAGCAGGGTTTCGCCTTCACCCACAGAAATAATTGTCCCTTGGGGTAAGCTTTTACCCAATTGTTCGTAAAATACGCTAACTGCACCACCACCGACAACGACACGGGCATTAGAATTATATTTTTGGGCACGCTTTAAACCGCGTTTGATTAAGCCCTGGTTTCGCCATAACTCTACATAGTAAGCGATGAAGATTCGTAAACCGCCCAATCCGCCACGTAGTTTTAATAGAGGATTCTTCGCGTAGTAAAATTCAAAGGCGTTTTGCAGTGGGTTGCCACCACGTCCGCCAACTGGGGCATAAATTTGAATATCCCGCCAAGAAAATACTAGCAGTGTCGGTTTAAATTCATCGATACAGCGATCCAAAGCAGAATTGTAGTCTAAAGGTGGCACCGTTCCTAAATCGAAGATGCGCTGTGCAATATTAGGAAACTGCTTATGGACATGATCGCTCAAGTAGACAACCCCAATAGGAAAGATGGGGTTACAAGGAAGGCGAACGTAAAGAATTCGATTTTCCATCATTTGTGTTTTGACTTCCATCTTGCCAATCTTTGGAGAAAGCGAGAAAAACATCCAGTTTTAAAGTATGTGCTTGTTTTATTAGGTTTTAATTATCACAATCGCCCTTGACATTTCACTTCATTGCTGGTAGTAAGAAAACTAATATTAGCAATTGCAGGAAACGCTAAAACTGCTATGCATAAAACATACATAGAATTTATAGATAGGCTTTATGAAGATATTTTTCATATAGCTTTACCATAACATTGAGTTTATTCATTAAGCGATGATCCCAGCCTATTAATCCTGGGATAGATGAAACGGCAAAACTCCCTTACTCGCTAGGCGAAAAGCAAGGGGATCGTCGTCTTATCTGCTCTAAGAGAATTAAAGCTTTGATACCAGGATAAAAATCTTAAAAAATTTTGTGTATAGTGTATAATTCCGAAAAAGCTACAAATAATTACAAAATTTTTATAACTAAAAATATATCTTTAGGAAGAAATAATCTCCAAAGATACAGTTGGTATTCACAGTTACAGCAACTGGGGATCAGTGAGTGCTAGGCTTGCCTCGTGTAATGTAAAATTGTGGCGTAAAGCTCCTCAGCAGTTATGGCTCAAATATTAGATCCTCTACCACCAGAGCAATCGGGAAAAATTCTCTGCTGCTACATTAATGCCACGAGCAAAATACAGGTGGCTCGCATCTGCAATATTCCCAACTGGTACTTTGAAAGGGTTGTTTTCCCTGGACAACGTTTAGTTTTTGAAGCTCCACGAAAAGGTCAATTGGAGATTCATACAGGGATGATGGCAAGTGCAATTTTATCCGATAAGATTCCGTGCGATCGCCTGATGCTCGAAGAAACCAGTACTCATGAGTTTGATACAGACTCATTATCTGGAAAAGACCCTATTAATACCAAATCATTGGTGCAGCAAATTAATACAAACACTGGAGATAGTATAAAACCCTTACAAGTCGCTCTTTAGCAGCTGTTAATTAAAAAAAAACAATTTGACTCAATTTTAGGGTTGCTGAATTCGGTAGCCCTTTTTATATTGGGCATGGGATAAGGAAAAAGACTTGTTGCAATTTCTCACCTGATCTCCCTATCTCCCCACTGCCCACTCTCATCTACAATCATTCTTATGAATCTGCCTTCATTTCTTTGGTTGTGGAAAATAGCGGCCTGGTCGATGGGTTTGTCCCTGCTGGCATATCTGATGTTAGCAATCACCGGCGTTTTAATGTTTCGAGCGAGAACTTCGCAGCAATTTCCTTTTATTACGCCATTTATGGGCGGAAATAAAGGGGTGCGATCGCTCCACTATACAATGGGTATCAGCATGGTAAGCTTAGTGCTACTATTGCTGGCTATCGGTATTGTTGGCACTTTAGGGCACTTTGGTTCTTTAGGTCACTCCTCACATTTAGTTGCGGGATTGATAGTGGTAGCATTAGTTTTACTGTCTGCTTTCAGCGCCACGCAAATTAGTGCCAGACGGTCTTGGGCTAGACCCTTACATATCGGCGTAAATATTATTCTGTTTATAGGATTTGCCTGGGTATCCCTGACTGGTTGGATTGTAGTGCAAAAGTATTTACCTTAAAGAATTAGTAATTACGAATTACGTAAAGCCTGCGGCATAGCTTTGCTTAGAGCGTAGTGGGGGGTAGCCCATTACAAATTATTAAAGTGGCATACCCTATTTCAACAGTCCAACTAAGACATAGACCTACCCTACAATGAAGAAAAGCATTGTAATTAAGCCGTGACAGCAAACTCAGCCAATATCTCAGTTTCTATTTTTCGTCTGTCTCCTTTAATTCGGATAACGCTGCTGAGTCTATACATAGCACTCACAGTCCCATTACCCTTTTTATCGCAGGTAACAGCCGCACCCGTACCTCCAGAATTTTTGTGGATAGGGATTAGCATCGGTTTAGTTGCCTTGTACGCTGTATTGACTGAACAAGTAATGGTAGATGACCAGGGAATTCAGGTTACTTACCCCACCTGGGTGCCTCGATTTTTTCGTAAAGGCTGGTTTTTACCTTGGTCAGAGGTGAAAGAGTTAAAACCCCGCACCACTGGTCAAGGAGGGCTAGTTTATTACTTCCTCAGCCATGATGGGAAAGCTTATTTACTACCAATGCGTGTAGCTGGATTTGCCCGTTTTGTGCAAATTGTCCAAGCAAAGACAGGCATTGATACTACAGATGTTCGCCCTTTAGCACAGCCGTGGATGTACCTGATTTTACTAGGATTCACGCTGCTGTTACTATTAGTCGATGGCTGGGCGATCGCTACAGCTTTAACTACTGCACAATTAACTTAAAATTGGCATAGGGCATTGGGCATGGGTCAAGAATCAATCAATAGTTCTTCTTCCCCTGCTTCCCCGGCTTCCCCATCTCCATATCTCCCCACTCCCCTTGAATAAGGTAACACTCAGGCTAGAGCAAGTTAATCTGTTTACAAAGCTGAAAACCCAACTTCCAGGCAATCAGCAAGGGTATCCCATATTGCGAGATATTGACTTGGAAGTATTTCAGGGCGAACGTATTGCCATTGTAGGGTCAGTAGGCGCTGGTAAAACTTCGTTATTACGCCTCATTAACCGCCTAATTGAACCCACTAGTGGCAAAATCTATCTAGAAAATCAAGAATATCGCCAAATTCCTGTCATCCAGCTACGCCAGATGGTTGTACTTGTATTGCAAGAGTCAAAGCTGTTAGGGATGACAGTTCAGCAAACCTTGGCTTATCCTTTAGTTTTGCGTGGTTTGCCCAAACAGAGAATTCAGCAACAAGTCAGTTATTGGACAGAACAACTGCACATTCCCAATGAATGGTTAGGGCGAACTGAGGTACAACTTTCTGCTGGACAACGACAACTAGTAGCGATCGCTCGTGCCTTACTCATCCAGCCTAAAATATTATTATTAGACGAGCCAACCTCTGCCCTTGATGCTGGTACAGCTTCCCATCTCATGCAAGTCTTAAACCAGTTGAGTCAAACTCATCAAACCACGATTCTGATGGTAAATCACCAACTGGAACTTGCCCAAATGTTTTGTACTCGATTATTACACCTAAAACAAGGTCATTTATCCGCAAATCAAACAGTCTCTGAGATAGACTGGCTTCAATTACGAGAAAGCTTAATTCAAGCAGAAGCTCAAGACGATTTTGGATTTTGAATTTGTTAGGAGACAGGAGTTAAGAGTCGTTATCTTACTTTCTCAATTCCCAATTCCCAATGCCCTATTCCCCATCACACTTGACTACTAGTAAGTGTTGAACGTTGATTATTAAATCTCTCTCTAGCTAACTTTGTTGTTTGTGATTGTGAAATATTGGTATTCAAAATTTCCATGTTAAAACGGTATCCTACATTGCGGATAGTTTGAATCAAGTTTGGTTGGCGAGGATCAAGTTCAACCTTTTTCCGCAGCGATAAAACGTGAGTATCAATGGTACGAGGGTTATCAATAGCGTCAGGCCAAGCACGACGCAGTAATTCCGACCTACTCAGAGGTACTCCTCCAGCTTGTGCCAAAACGTACAACAAACTGAATTCTTGGGGCGTTAAGTCGATAAACTCCCCCTGGAAGCGGACACGGCGCTGGACTAAATCTATTTGCAAAGTGCCATAATCCAAATAAGCTGGTGCAGTAGGTGTGCGTTTCCGGCGAATCAGTGCCTCTACCCGTGCCAAAAACTCTTGCATCCCAAAAGGTTTACTCAGGTAATCATCTGCACCCGCCTTTAAACCTGCGACGATATCACCTTCACTATTACGAGCAGATAGCATTAAGATTAGAGGCTGCTGCTGACGATGCAACCAACGACAAAACTCAATGCCATCACCATCAGGCAGGTCTGCATCCAATACTACCAGTGTTGGTTGATGGCTTAAAAAGACTTCCCTTGCTTGATAAATACTGGCAGCTTGATGCACACGGTATTCCAGCTGTTGCAAGTGCCAACCCAACAACGACCTCAGATGGGGATTCCCCTCAATGATTTCTATACAAACCGAACCCACGGCGGCAAGACCCCTTAGCGTCTGATGACTTTCAAAGTAACAAGCCCATCTCTAAGGTTTTGTAGCCTTTGTTACTTCAACTGCTATTAGCTTTACATTTCCTCATAAAAAACGTGGCAATATCTTTAATTTATGCCTTGCCGATAGGGGATTAGAAATATTATTAAATTTTTATTAAATTTCTCAGCAGTGTTGTTAGACGTATCAAAAATTCTTGTAGCTTAACATTCTGCTTTTAATGGGTGTAATGTGGGAATATCTATAACCAATCAGCTAAACGTTAATACAACAGCTTTTCAACCTGATGGTAAAAGTAGATTTATCCGCAAAATTACTGCCCTCATCCAGGAATATAACACCAATACAATTGGGTCATTGAATATGAAAATCAGACAAATAACTGAGCAGATAACTAGAATCGATGTTTTCTGGAATAGGATTAAAGTAGCTTGTAGCTGCTAGGGGTAGTACCCAAAGTAGATGTGTTGACTTTGAATTAATGCCAAAGTGAAATTACACTTCACATTTGAGCGTGAATCATTTACAATTCTCATTCCAAAGAGATTAATACAGCAGTTATGCTCCAAGACACACAAACCATCCGCTATTACCAAAGACTCACCGACGCCTTCGTCGAGTTATGGAATCGCGGTTATCGCACGGATGATATGCGGATGTATTTGGATGGATATCTAGCCGCACTGCGACATAGCAACGTTATTGAACCTTATCTGATTCATCGTCTAGAAGAGGAAGCCAGCCGCTACTTGTACGATGGGTCAAACTTTGCAGTGCCGCAACCACAGCCACAACCAGATTACTACTAAGTACCATTTAGTTGGTCATTAATAGTAACCGTTAATTACCGCAGATGATTATAGCATATTATCTGTATTGGTCAACGGGTTGCCGTGGTGTGAGATTTTGGAGATATTGTATTGATTAAACGCATCCCCTCAGCCCTATATTGGTCTTGCCAATACGACTGAGGGGATTGTTGACTAAAACCTATTAAAAAACCTTGAAAGGGGAGATAAATAGTGTCTCTCCTCTCAAGGACATTAAAAATGGCATATAGCCTAGATAAAGAAGCGCAAATTGAGCGTATTCCCTCTACTTTGCTTAGAGAAACATTAGGAAGCTAGTGCTACTTCTACCTTTTGCTGCAATTCACCTTTTTGGTAAAGTTCAATCAAGATATCAGAACCGCCAACAAATTCACCATTGATATACACTTGGGGAATTGTCGGCCAGTTAGAGTATTCTTTAATTCCTTGACGGATTTCAGAGTCTGAGAGAACATCAACCGTCTCGAAGGGAACTCCCAAGGTATTGAGAATCTGCACAACGTTGTTGGAGAAACCACATTGGGGCATTAACTTGTTTCCCTTCATAAAAACTAGAATTTTGTTCTGTTCTAGCAAGTTATCAATTTTCTCTTTGAGTTCTGGTGTCATGGTATTTGTGTTTCCTATGTTGCATTCAACGATGATGACTGAGGAGTTAAAAATTTTATAACTCCTAACTCCTAACTCCTATACTCCTAACTTTAGGAACTTGCTGTAGCTTGCCAAGCTTCGGGAGTGTATGTTTTTACCGCCAAGGCGTGAATCGCTTCAGTTGACATAGCTTGACCCAACGCACCATAAACTAACTGGTGCTGTTGCACTAGTCCTTTACCTGCAAAGTGCGATGAAACTACTGTCACTTGATAGTGGTCGCCGCCACCAGTCAAGTCTTGCACCTGAACCTGTGCGTCTGGCAGTTCCGCCTTGATCATTGCCTCAACCTGCTGCGGACTAATCATCGCAATTCCTGAAAAAACTTACTTTTCTATTATTAACAGATATGGAGTAAATGCCCGTGCCAACTTCAGGTTTTGGCAAGGCTGTAGATAAACCCGCCTCTGAGGTGTATTTTTGAGAACGCTCAGGTTTTGGCAATGGCGGATAGCTCTATCCTAGCACTGGGGCGTTCTCAAGCGACTAATTAGGGAGATAAGGGAGATGGGAAAAAGAGGCAACAAAAATTTAATTTATTTTTTTGGGGATGAGGAAGATGAAGTACCACCTTCTCTGGGATAGGGAGAATCAACAAAACCCAACTCAAACAACTGTTTATAAGCTTTCTTGCCTAAATCTCGTGTCGGGTTTTGACTCTTAATTATTTGAACCAACAACGGCACAGCTAATTCTGGCTGATTTTGGGCGCGATGTACCAATGCTAGCTGAAAGGTGGCTTCATCCCGCTTTTGGGCTGTTAATAGAGCTTTTTGACGCTGAGAATCAGAAACTCTGTTGTCAATTCCCGAAAAGCTAGAATTTAACTCTTGATAAAAATTAGATAGCTGATTATAAACCTGACGTGCTTCTTGTAGCTTTTTAGCAGCTAAAGTGTAGTTTTGAGCAGAAACAGCTTGTTCTGCATCTTTTACTAAGCGATCGCCACCTTCAATGCTCAAAAGGCTGTTACTTTGGGTTATGGGGCGCAGATTATTAGGATCGTTGGGGTCAATGGGTTGTGGGCTATTAGTGCCTGGTGACTGTGATACCTGAGCATTCACAGGTGATAGCAGGCTGAGGACTGCTATGACTGATAAAAGGGTACGGTGCATCAAGGTAACAGCGGCAGCAGTGTTCATGGGATCAATTAGTGCGACAACTATATAAAAAGTTATGGAAACTTCGGGTATCTTAACTCTGTTTTGGTTTTGGACAAAGCAAAGTTACATCCTAAGTATCTCTGATTTAGGACTGAAAATCGCTTTAATAGAGTTCCCATTGCCCTTGTATAGTAACTAACTTAAATCTTCGTGATGAGCGATACTACGGTGGGCTGGGTTAACACGTTAATTACTCTGATTTTCCAATCATCGGTTTACTCGCAACCACCTTGTAACTATCTAACTGAAGTAGCAAAAATGTTTTTTCTAAAGCAATTCAGTAGTTTGCAGACAATTATTAGCTATTTACTCAAAAAAATGTCAATTTGGCTAAATATCCTGTCAATAGGGAGTAATCTATATATGTATACATCCTCAAAGCTTGCAAAATAGCACTAAATCTTTAGTGACTTAATTCAGGATGGATATAGCTAGTTAGCAATTAGTGTCAAACATTGAAAATGTGCAGTTTCTTAATCATGCACGGTCAGGGGTTAAGAGGCAGTATTGTAACTTTTGCCTTTTGACAAGATCAAGAGTTAGTAATTTCTGCAAATGCGTGATTAGTAATTTTTGTTTCTTGATGACTTAATTGTTGCAGTGCCTTTCCTAAATCAGTTGTGATGCTTTTGGCATCGTGTTTTATACAACCACTCATGTATTCCGCTACTCTGATTGGGGAGCCAATATCAATACTGACATCTGTACCCCAATTTGGGTAAGGTTGGCTGTAATTAATACCTATAGGTATAATTTTCACTCCCAGCCCAGAATGACTAGATTCAGCACTCAAAGCAAGACGAGCAATTCCCGGCTTCAACTGGTGAACTTGGCCATCACGAAAAATATTACCTTCTGGAAAGATGACCAGGGTTTTTTTCTGCTGAAGTAGCTCAACTCCATGTCGCAGTGTGCGGATTGACGGATGCTTAGAATTTACCGGAAACCCCCCCAAACGTTTGACAAACCAGCCTTGTAAACCCTGGCATTCGTCAATTGTCACCATAAACCGCAGGTCTTGTTCTCTGCGACAATCAGCAGTCGCATAGGGTACAAGTAATGCATCCCAACGTGCCCGATGAGTAGGCGCGAGGATAATAGGCCCAGTTGTAGGGATATTTTTTTGTCCGGTTATTCTAATTTGCCCAAAGAATAATGGTAATAGGCAGTGACGGCCTAATAAATATGCCAGAGGACTTAACCAAGGAGAAACCCTTGAGGTAGTACCAGCTACCTGATGATTAGCTGATGGGCGCTGGCAGGGATCGGATGAAGAGTAAAATTCCATCATGACGGATGCAGCTGATTGACGGGTAAAAATTTAACGAAAAGCCTGATTAGTTACACCGTAGATTCTCTTGCGTGACTTGTGTCGTACTAGATGGACAGTTTTACCTCTGTCCGTTAGTTTACCTTACGCCGCCTAGTAGCAAACCAAGCCTGTAATTGTTGACGACAAGCTGACTCTAGAATGCCTCCAATGACTTGGAGACGGTGATTAGAAGCAGCACTATCGGGTATGTTAATAACTGTACGTATTGCGCCAGTTTTTGTATCGTCTACTCCATATACAAGTTTTCCGACACGCGCTTGCAAAATAGCACCTGCACACATCGGACACGGTTCAAGAGTTACGTAGAGGGTACATTCATTAAGATGCCAATTTTGTAAAGTTGTTGCAGCTGTCTTGAGAGCGAGAATTTCCGCATGGGCGGTAGGGTCTTTGTCGCGTTCTTTTCTGTTTTCTCCTTGTGCCAGCAATTTGCCTGTTGAATCAATGATAACAGCACCTACGGGAACCTCACCTGCATCACCTGCTGCTTTTGCTAATTCTAAGGCACAATTCATCCATTGTTGATGTATAAGATATTCTGTGTATTTGGTTAGCATATTCTTATCAATATAAAAATTTTAAAATTATGCTTGCCTTTGGACGGGCAAGATAATCTAACAAGAAATGGGCGGTTAGAAACCGCGTCTACACAAACAAAACCCACCTCCGTGGGTTAAAAAGCCTTAATTTCCCTTTAGTTCAAGGAGGCGGTCTACCCTGTGGATTCGCCAATGGGTACGTTTGTATAGCCGCGTTCGTGTAGCGTGCCGGAGGCTCTATTCTATTCGCTTGGGCTTAAGTTGATACAAATACACAGCTGTGTGCCCCTATGGTTGGGGCTAATTTGATTTCTAAATAGCGACTTGGGCTAAAAGGGGATCGAGTTGGCTTTGTGTGTCTAGCTGATAGAGGTCATCGCAGCCACCAATGTGCTGGTTATTAATAAAAATTTGCGGTACGGTACGTCGACCGTTAGCGCGTTCTGCCATTTTAGCTCTGGCTGCTTCGTCTCCGTCGATTTTATATTCAGTAAAATTTACACCTTTCCACCACAGCAGTATTTTGGCACGAATGCAGTAAGGGCAAGTTTGCCACGTGTAAAGCTCGACGTTGGCTTTAACTCGCTCTGGATGGCGATTTAAGAGGGGATTAAGAAAGTCCAGCATATTTTCTTAAGCAAGATTTTAACTATATCTCTAGCCTAGATCATTGCTTACCGCATCGGCGCTGGAACCCACTTTTGGAAACCCTCTAAATGATTCCAGTAAGCTAAATATCCAGTTAATGCCCAAATTAAAGCGGCTACTATTAGCACTGCTACGCCAATTAACCGCCAGGTTCGGTTGGTTTTCCAGTATAGGGTTGGCGCTGCAAAAATACCACCTAAGCCAGTTAAAATAAAGCCGATTCCTGATAAAAGGGGTTGCTTAGTCATGTTCAAGTTGATGATGCGGAAACCCACTACGATCGCAACTAGGCCCGCAAAGAAGCCGTAAATTGCTATTGTCGATAAATCCCAACCTTGAGCAAGTGCGATCGCAGCCGCAACAAATAAGATTCCAAATAGGACACTTGTCTCACCGAAGGCAATATTAAAGCTACCAATAACTGGCCAGGTGAAGCTCATGTGTAAACCAGTTGTTAGTGCGATCGCACCCGTAATTCCAAAACCGGGAATCCACTGTCTCTGATTAGAACTATCTATACCACGATACACATAGTCAGCCAGTAGAAATAACCCAGCTACCATATTGATCAACATGAGTGTGATGTAGTCGATAAACACTATTGACCTCTCAATTTGACAAGCTATTTACTCTGCGCTTCGTTTTTCAGTTTTTAGTGAATTTACTAACTTTTTTCTTTACTATTTTATACCTGAATATAAACACTGAAGAACAGCAATATTCTAAAATATTTACTGCTAAATAATTTGTGCAGTTTTTAACTTAGTTACTTTTAAACAGGTTTTATACTGGAGTTGGATGAGTGAAAAATAAGGATGTGCTAAATGGTACTTTTCTAACCAGTTAGCAGTAAAACTTAACTTTCTTCCACGTGTATCCGCCCTTTGGTAGACTTGAAGACTGAAATAGCCAGATAAAGCGGCGGAAATTCAAGCAGTTGAGAGGGCAGACTCTGTGGAAAATACACTTGGGTTAGAGATTATTGAAGTAGTAGAGCAAGCCGCGATCGCTTCCTCGAAATGGATGGGCAAAGGCGAAAAAAATATCGCTGACCAGGTAGCTGTGGAAGCTATGCGGGAGCGGATGAATAAAATCCACATGCGCGGTCGCATCGTTATCGGAGAAGGTGAACGCGATGACGCACCGATGCTATACATCGGGGAAGAAGTTGGTATCTGTACCCAACCAGATGCTGCAAATTTCTGTAACCCTGATGAACTAATTGAAATTGATATCGCCGTTGACCCCTGTGAAGGTACGAACCTGGTAGCTTATGGACAACCTGGTTCGATGGCTGTGTTGGCAATTTCTGAAAAGGGTGGATTATTTGCAGCTCCTGACTTTTACATGAAGAAGTTAGCAGCACCTCCTGCGGCTAAGGGCAAGGTAGACATCAACAAGTCAGCAACAGAAAACCTGAAGATTCTCGCTGAGTGCCTAGATCGGAATATTGAAGAACTTGTGATTGTGGTCATGAAGCGCGAACGCCACAACGATTTAATTAAAGAAATCCGTGAGGCTGGAGCGAGAGTCTCACTAATTTCAGACGGTGATGTGGGTGCAGCTATAAGCTGCGGTTTTGCTGGAACTAATATCCACGCTCTGATGGGTATTGGTGCGGCTCCTGAAGGTGTAATCTCGGCAGCTGCAATGCGTGCTTTAGGTGGACACTTCCAAGGTCAACTAATTTACGATCCGGCAGTAGTCAAAACAGGTCTGATTGGAGAAAGCAGAGAAGCTAACATTGATCGTTTAAAGTCTATGAATATCAATGACCCCGATAAGGTCTATGATGCTCACGAACTAGCATCTGGTGAAACTGTTCTGTTCGCTGCTAGCGGCATTACCAGTGGTAATCTGATGAATGGTGTACGTTTCTTCAACGGCGGAGCCAGAACTCAAAGCTTGGTAATTTCCAACCAGTCAAAAACTGCTCGATTTGTTGATACAATTCACATGTTTGGTGAACCCAAGACTCTCCAACTGAACTAATTTTTAGGGAATGGGGAAATAAAAGTATGGGCGAAGCATTTGGAAAGAAATCTTTCGATCAAACTGAAAAATAGTCACCCAAATGCTTCACCCTTGCAGTAGTTAGTAGTTAGTAGTTAGTGATTAATAGTTGTTTGTTGCTGGGAAAAACTACCAACCAATAAACAAAAATTCCCCATTCCCTATTCTGACTCAATGCCCTATTCTCAACTACCAACTAGTAACTACGATTTAGCAAATGAATATAGCAGTGGTGGGGTTAAGCCATAAAACAGCCCCAGTAGAAGTCCGGGAAAAACTGAGCATTCCAGAACCACAAATTGAAAGTGCGATCGCTCAACTGGCCAGCTATCCTCATATTGATGAAGTTGCAATTCTTAGCACTTGTAATCGCCTGGAAATCTACATTGTTACCAGTGAAGCAGACCAAGGTATCCGAGAGATAACTCAGTTTCTTGCCGAATATAGTAAATTGCCCGTTCTTTCTCTGCGACAGCACTTATTTATGTTGCTACATGATGATGCAGTGATGCACGTCATGCGAGTAGCAGGTGGTTTAGATAGTCTGGTACTCGGAGAAGGTCAAATTCTGGCTCAGGTGAAAACTACTCACAAACTGGGACAGCAATATAACGGTATAAAAACCATTTTGAATCGATTATTTAAACAAGCGCTGACAGCAGGTAAGCGGGTTCGGACTGAAACTAGTATTGGTACTGGCGCTGTTTCTATTAGTTCAGCAGCTGTGGAATTAGCACAGATAAAAGTGGCAAATTTAGCAGCTTGCCGAGTGGTAATTTTGGGCGCTGGTAAAATGTCGCGGCTGCTGGTGCAACACCTACTTTCTAAAGGTGCTGTGCAAATTAGTATTGTAAATCGCTCTCGTGAACGTGCCGAAGAATTGGCGAAGCAGTTCCCTGGACAACCGATCCAAATTCATCCGTTATCGGAAATGATGGCAGTGATTTCCGAAAGTGATTTGGTGTTTACAAGTACTTCGGCAACAGAGCCAATACTTGACCGCGCCAAGTTGGAAATGGTTTTAGAAGTTCAGCGTTCATTGATGTTATTTGATATTTCTGTGCCGCGTAATGTTCATGCGGATGTCAATGAACTGGAAAATGTGCAGGCGTTTAATGTGGATGATTTGAAGGCCGTAGTGGCGCAAAACTACGAAAGCCGTCGGAAGATTGCACAAGAAGCCGAGCGACTTTTAGAGGAAGAAGTGGAAGCCTTTGATATTTGGTGGCGCAGTTTAGAAACTGTTACCACTATTAGCTGTCTGCGAAATAAAGTTGAAACCATCCGCGAACAAGAGTTAGAAAAAGCTTTATCAAGATTGGGTTCGGAATTCGCTGAAAAACATCAAGAGGTGATTGAAGCATTAACACGGGGAATTGTCAATAAAATTTTACATGACCCGATGGTACAGTTGCGATCGCAGCAAGATGTTGAAGCTAGACGGCGCTGTATGCAAACCCTGCAAATGCTGTTCAACCTGGATGCAGGGGAGCAGTTTAGTTAAATTTAACAACAAAATCCCCAAGTTCTTTGAGAAGTTGGGGATTTGAACTTTTCAATTAGATAGATATCTAATTAGAAGTTAGTTATGCAACCAGAGCAATTTAAATCTTTATAGAAATACAGCACTTTGCAACTAAATGAGGTACGGAACCAAGGATTCACAAATCAAATTATTCTTCTCCCTCCTGCCTCCTGCCTCAAAACCAGTGACTTTGTGCCTCATGCAAAAGAAAACTGCTGTATTGTGCCAAATCATCTATCGAACTGGGATTGTAATTACGAACTCTGTACCTTCTCCTAGTGATGAAATACACTTTAACGAGCCACCGTGTTTGTCAGTAATTATCTGGTAGCTAATTGACAATCCCATACCAGTACCTTTGCCAACTGCTTTTGTCGTGAAAAAGGGGTCAAATAGACGAGACTGGATTGCTTCTGGAATTCCTGTGCCATTATCAGCAATATTAACAACTACATTTTCATTCACCTGGATTGAAGAAATACGAATTATCGGTTCTTGACAAAGCCCCTTTTCAAAAGCCTCTTCTAAAGCATCAATGCTATTTGCCAAGATATTCATAAATACCTGATTTAATTGTCCTGCAAAGCATTGAATTTTAGGGATATCACCATACTCTTTGATCACTGTAATTTGAGGACGAGCGTTTTGCGATTTGATTCGGTGTTGTAAAATCAACAGTGTGCTGTCAATCCCTTCATGAATATCAGCACTTTTAAACTCGGCTTCATCCAAACGAGAGAAGATTCGTAAACTGAGAACAATTTCTCGAATGCGACTGGCTCCAATCTTCATAGAAGCCAACATTTTAGGCAAATCTTCTGTTAAATATTCAATATCAGCTTCTTCTTTAGCATTTTGAATTTCTGGTTCTGGATAGGGGTAATGTTTTTGATAAAGTTGAAGTAACCACAACAACTGCTGAGTATAATCATCAGTGTACTTTAGATTGCCGTAGATGAAGTTAACTGGATTGTTGATTTCATGAGCAATACCAGCAACTAATTGTCCCAAAGAATACATTTTTTCGTTCTGGATTAATTGGGACTGGGTAAGCCTAAGTTCCTGTAAAGTTTCCTTGAGAACGATATTTTTTTGTCGCATTGCTTGCGTTCGTTCTTCTATTTTTTCTTCTAATGTTTGGCTGTAAGACTCTAGCTTTTGATTTGCTTCATTTTGTTCTGCTAATAGTCGCTTTACCTGTTGAATCAATTGGTTAAAAGAAATGGCTAAAATCCCAACCTCATCTTCAGTATTTACGGGAGCTTGGAGATCAAAATTAGATTCTTGAGTAACTCGTTGTGCTACCTGTGTTACAGCTTTTAGGTGACGAGTAATTGTTCGCGCAATTAAAAACCCAATAACCGCTACAATACTGCTTCCCAGCAAAAACAACAATCCTAAATATTTCCATAACTTTTGTTGTTCAACCTCTAGCAGTGAGATAGGATACAAAATTGTGGCTTTTAAAGACTGACTTACTCCTGGAAATATGATAGTTTTAGCTAAATAGTTTTTGTTATCAATAGCGATTTGTTTAGGAGACAAATCAAGAGCAGGAAATTGCCAATTTACCTCCGTGCTTGCAATCAACAAGGTTGCAGCAAATACACGATTTTGTCTGTGGATAATCAGATGTTTAGAGGAACCAGCAGCAATTTTTTGTAGTAGAGTGTCGTCTAGTAAGTTGCCAATAATGATTCCTCCCAAGAGTCCTGCTGATGATTTGATTCCATTTGTGACTACTTCGAGAACTTGTTGCTCACCTTCACCTTTTACATCTACCAAATCGTATAAATTCGCTCCTTTAATTGCAGTATTTGTAACTACATTATCTGAGAATTTGGCTTGACTCAAGGAATTATTTCGTAAATCTACGAGGACATTACCTTGAGTATCAATTACCTTAATCCAATCCAATTTTAAAATAGATTTAAGTGGTAGTAATATTTGCAAAAGCAAACTTTGATCGCGCTGTTTTACAGCCTGACTCAGCATATCTCGATTAGCAATCAGTTCTATTTCAGTTTCTAGAGTTTGCTGTTCATACTGGAAATCCTGATAAACTCGTTCAGAAAAACTTTCGATCTCTTCGCGAAAATTTTGCTCCAAACTATCGGTAAACCAATTTCCTAGCACTACTAAGCCAAACAGAAATACGCTGAGACAAACTGCAAGTATCGGTAGAACAATTTTTTGGCTGAGTCTCAGCCCCCTGAAAAATTTCTGCATGGCACGTTCAATTTATTTGGTAGGAACAAAGCCATTATTTTGTAGTAGTTTTTCACCTTCTTTACTCAAGATAAAATCAATAAAATTCTGAGTAGCTGCTGAAGGTGTTTTGTTCCAGAGAATACCTATACGACGCACCATTGTATATTGCCCACTGCTAAAGTTTTGCGATTTGGGAGCAACACCATTGAGGCTGAGATGATTGACAGGTAATTGATTGATTAGGGAATAAGCCAAAGAAAAAGCGCCGATGGAATTAGGAGTACTTTGTAAGGTTTCGATCAATTCGCCCTCTTTGTTTAAAATCACGGCTTTAGTTGTAGTCTTATCTTCTCCCAAATAATATTTTCGCAATAACTTTTTTGCTGATTCGTCTTCGGGCCTATCCAACACTACAATATTTGCATCAGGGCCGCCTAACTCTCGCCAATTTTTTATCTCCCCTTTATAAATTGCTTTTAATTGCTTGGTTGAGAGATTATTAACACCTTTAACACTGTTATGGGTGGCGATAAGTAACAAATCTTGTGCAAATTCACGATATTGAATTTTACCGTTGTCTTCTTCTGGTTTGAGTTTGTGACTACTACCAGCGATATCAATAATATTGTTTTTTAGGGCTGCGATCACACCTTCCGATTGGCTATTGGAGATAAATTCAATTTTGACAGTTTTATTTTGGGATTCATAGCCTTTTGCTAAAAGTTTTAAAACAGTTACCGTTGAACTAGAACCACCAATTTTGATGAGCTTTTGGTCTTGAGAATCAGTTTGGCTGGTAACTGGATTAGAATCTTTCAGTTCCGTTGTTTTAACTGAGTTGCAACTGCAAAGTCCAAGCAGGATGATAGCGATGATCGTTGACTCAGCAATCTTTTTCATAAATACATCTCCAAATATCCAAAACTCAATATTGTGTTTAAGCTCTCATAGCTTAATATTCCCGAATAATCCTAAAATATAACTGCGACCAGGAAGATACCCCACTGATTTGAGAAGTCGGGTATCTATGGCTTTCATAATAAAATATGTAAGACTACCCCTTTCAGGGCAACTTGTAAAATCTCTTGTTTTTTCTCAGCGTTCTCTGTGCCTCTGCGGTTTAAAAAATTAATTTATTTAACCACAGAGGCGAAAAGAACATATAACAAATCCGTAAAGAGGAATTTATTGTCCAAAACATTTGATAAATTATTTTCCCAAATAAGCTTCTAAAACTTTGGGATTAGTTTGAATTTCCGCTGGTGTACCATCAGCCAAATTTTGTCCTTCAGCAAGTACCCAAACGCGATCGCACAAGGACATAATCACATCCATATTGTGTTCAATAATCAAAAAGGTCATTCCGTCTTGGCGATTCCAAGTGATAATGCGATCGCAAATATCATCAATCAGTTTCGGATTCACCCCAGCAGCCGGTTCATCCAACAAAATTAACTTGGGATTAGTCATCAGCGCTCGTCCCATTTCCAGCAGCTTACGTTGTCCACCAGACAAGCAACCAGCATAATCGTGTGCTTTTTTTGCCAAGCCCACCGATTCTAACAAGAACATTGCCCGTTCTTGGAGTTGCTTTTCTTCCTTAGCGACAACGTGCGGTTGCAACTGCACCTGCCAAAAATTCTCACCCGTTTGTTTTTGTGCCGCCAGCAGCATATTTTCTAACACCGACAACCGCGAGAGAGTCCGTGCAACCTGAAAAGTGCGGATTACTCCTTGCTGGGCGATTTGATATGGTTGCAAATTGTGAATGGGTTCGCCGTCAAAAATTACTCGTCCTTTATCGGGACGAATGAAGTTTGAGAGTAAGTTAAATAAAGTGGTTTTACCAGCACCATTGGGGCCAATTAAGCCCGTAATGCTGCCTTTAGCAACTTCGATTCCCGCCTCATTAACTGCTTTGACACCACCAAAGCTTTTAGAAAGTCCAGTGGCTACCAAAAGGGGAAGGGGCGATGACTGGTTATTTACCAAGGGTGAGTTCCTCCTTTTTCCCTAGAATACCTTGAGGCCGCCAAATCATCAGTATCATCAAAATTAGTCCGATTACCATGATCCGAAATGCACCCAAACGGGCTTCATCAAGAGGAACGATTCTAGGTAAGACTTCTCGTGTTAGCGCATCGTAAGCAAAGAAAATTACCGCCCCTAAGATTGTGCCAACGTTATTTCCAGAACCGCCTAAGATCACCATGATCCAAGTGTCAAAGGTGATCTGCGGTTGAAAATTATCAGGGTAAATGGCGCTGAGTTGCCAAGCAAAGAAAGCGCCAGCGATACCCGCGATCGCACCCCCTAACATGAGAGATTGTAATTTATACCAAAAGACATTTTTTCCCAGCGCCTTGGGAATTTCTTCATCTTCACGGATGGCTTTGAGAATTCTACCCCAAGGCGATCGCACCAAAATTTCTAAGCGCCAGTATACAAGTGCTAAAACCAACAGCAATACCAGCATCAAACCCGCTTTTGGGTTGTAATTATACAGTCCAATTACCCCAGAAATATAAATCGCTGTTGCCAACACTGCTAATATAATTCCCACAACCAAGCGCGACAAAAATTCTTGCTTGCTAGTTGTCCTTTTGCCTAAATCAGTAGTCCGAGAGATTTGGGTGGTACGAATCCATTGCCATAACGTAAAAAAAGTTATAGCAGCTAGTAGCGTTAACAACCCAATCATCACTAATCTGACAAACAAATTCGGCTCTGTGGATAGTGGTATGGAATAACTTTGCACACCAAACGCCCCAGAAACCCAGGTATCACCCACAGGTAAATCCTGATTATTTACCACTAAACGAATTAATTCACCCGTACCAATGGTGACAATTCCTAAATAATCTTCCCGTAAGCGTAGAGTTGCAAAACCAATTATTAAACCCAACAAGGCGGCGACAATTGCCCCAGCTACTGCCGATATAAATAGGGGCACGCCCTTTAAACTTAACAATACCGTTGTATACGCTCCAAGGGTCATGAAAGCAATATGACCAAAGTTAATTAACCCTGTAAAGCCCCACTGTAAATTGAGTCCCAGTCCGAATAAAGCAAAAAGTGCTGTAGAAATTGCTAAGAAAATAAGATAGTCAACCATATTAAATAGTTATTTTGGCATTGGGAATTGGAAATTGGGAATTGGAAATTGAGAATTGGGAATTGGGAATTGGGAATTGGGAAAGACTTGTTGAAAGGTTCTCACTCAAATCACCTTGTCCCCTTGTCCCCTTGTCCCCCCTGCCTCCCCTGCCCCTCTGCCCCTCTGCCCCCCTGCCCCTTCACTGGGCGAATAAATTTTAGCGTAGCTTGAGCATAGTGCTACATTGCCGTTAACCTTTGCTAATTTTGTGGGAATAATATTTACTGTTGGTGTTGGGTTGTAGGTAAAAATTGGCCTATGAATTTGCTGAGGCTGAGAATGCATCACTTAATCGAGCAGTTAGGTGATGACGATTTGCAAGACATTTGGAACGTTCTGGAAGGTTTATATTATGACTTTTATATGCTCAAAGCGATACAACAAGTTAAGCGAGCGCAGCAACCGTGGGATATCTTAACCCATGAAGAAGCGGTACGACTGTTGATGTTTTTCTGATTCAGCAGCGCTTTCTTTTCTTGTGCCAGTGGCCCCTCAAGTTTTGGTTAAGGTAAAGCCTAGTGAGTCTAGAAATGCGCTATGCAAGGTCTTTTTTGCTAGACCTGAAAAATTTAGAACCTGCTGCTTACGAGCGGGTGCATGATTTTGTCTTTGTTGAGTTAGCCCAAAAGTGGCAACTGAGCGATTTAAAAGAACTACGACAGCTTGATGGTGAAGGCATTTTTCACCGTTTCACACTGGATAATTACCTGATTGGTATAGAAATCAGGGGTGAAATTGTGAAATTTCTGCGTGTCATTCCTATGCCAGATGTTTAAAGTGAAGAGTTAAGGGAACACTTAAAACTGTAAACTGTATAAGGCTAGGCAGGGATCGCTATAACCTTACACTAAACTGGTTTTTGAAAAACACTTTATTTGAGATTTCCCTATGGATGCTAGGGCACTTTGGCAACGATACCAAAACTGGTTATATTTCCACGAGGGATTGGGACTGTACTTAGACATAAGTCGAATGCGGTTCGATGATGCCTTCGTGGAATCGTTGCAGCCGAAGTTTGACAAGGCGTTTGCGGATATGGCGGAACTGGAGAAGGGTGCGATCGCAAATCCCGACGAGAACCGCATGGTTGGACACTACTGGCTGCGAAATCCTGATTTAGCGCCAACTCCAGAACTTACACAAGAAATTGTCCAAACCCTAGAACTAATCGAAGCCTTTGCGGAAAAAGTCCAAACAGGTGCTATTCATCCTCCCAGAGCAAGCCGCTTCACGGATATTATCTCCATTGGCATTGGTGGTTCCGCCCTCGGCCCCCAATTCGTCGCAGAAGCTCTCGCTCCTGATTTCCCACCTCTGAAACTTCACTTTATCGATAACAACGATCCGGCAGGTATCGATCGCGTCATCAATCATCTACGAAATACCCTCGCCAGCACTTTGGTATTGGTGATTTCCAAATCTGGGGGAACACCAGAACCCCGCAACGGCATGATTGAGGTTAAAAAAGCTTACGCCGGACATAATTTGGAATTTGCTCAATATGCGGTAGCAATTACCAGCGTTGACAGCAACCTCGATAAACTAGCGAAAGATGAAGGTTGGCTGGCTAGATTTCCCATGTATGACTGGGTGGGAGGACGCACATCAGAAATGTCTGCTGTGGGGCTAGTACCAGCCGCATTACAGGGCATTGATGTTCGCGCCATCCTAGATGGTGCAAAAGAAATGGATGACGCTACCCGCGTCCCAGATGTGAAAAATAACCCAGCAGCCCTGCTAGCTTTATCTTGGTACTTTGCTGGCAATGGAAAGGGCGAAAAAGATATGGTTGTCTTACCTTACAAAGACAGCTTATTTTTATTCAGTCGCTATTTGCAACAGCTGGTGATGGAATCTTTGGGCAAGGAAAAAGACTTAGACGGTAACGTTGTCCATCAAGGCATCGCCGTTTATGGCAATAAAGGCTCAACAGATCAACACGCTTACGTTCAGCAGTTGCGTGAGGGTGTAGCGAATTTCTTTGCTACCTTCGTTGAAGTGTTGGAAGATCGTCAGGGCCCATCCACTGAAATAGATCCGGGAGTTACATCAGGCGATTATCTTTCCGGTTTTCTCCAAGGAACCCGACAAGCGCTTTATGAAAATCACCGCGATTCAATTACAGTTACCATTCCCCAAGTTAACCCCCGAACTGTAGGGGCATTAATAGCTTTGTATGAACGTGCTGTTGGTTTATACGCTAGCTTGGTTAACGTCAACGCCTACCATCAGCCAGGGGTAGAAGCTGGCAAAAAAGCTGCTGCCTCCATTCTCGATTTGCAAACACGAGTGGTAGCAGTGCTGCAAAAAGAAAAAACTCCCATTTCTCTTGACGAACTCGCCGAGAAAGCTGGCGCATCAGACCAAGTTGAGGCAATTTACAAGATTTTGCGTCATATCCATGCCAATCAGCGAGGTGTGGTTTTGCAAGGTGATCTTCAGAAACCCGGCAGTTTAACCGTTTCTGCTAGCTGATAGCTCTAGTTTAAATATCACATTTTGTCCCTAATTGTTGTATCAGCAACAATTTTTGATTGTGAAGCATCCTAGATAAAACTTTTATCTAGGATGCTTTGCTGTATAGTTTGTAACTTGCAATTCCTAGTTAAGTTTTATAAGTTTAATTTAATTTTTTGAATTTTGACGCAGCTATGTTGAGAGACTCAGAGGTTGTTTGAAAAGTATTTCATTGTGACTTTAGATCCCCAAGAGGAGGAAAACAGAATCAAAGTCCCCCCTTTTTAATGGGGATTTAGAGGGATCTAAAACTTTTGATACCGACAAAAAGACTTTTCAAACATCCTCTCAAGATGCCCAGCTTTTTATAAAAATCGAGCATCTTTTTGTTCGTAACTCCTGCACGGATTACTATATACATCATTCATTACGAATTAATACTTACCAAAAGGCGTTGATTAAGATAGCTTTTGGGTAGAAAACAGCGATCGAGTAAAAAAGGATTATTGGCATCTCCAAATAATATATTACCCGGCTTCTCTCGATGACAGAATGGTGGCACAATTCCCCAGTCTTCTGCTAGCCAAATCCAGTACCCTATGTCAATTCTGCCGTAGTTTGAACCTGTGAGAATCTCCCCAACACTGTTGTTAATAGATACTATTTCTGGCGATGATTTGATTTCAATTAACAGCCAAGCTAACTCTTCTACAGAAAAGGAATAGCCATTATTAGCAGCTATGTTGACGAACTGCTGCGGATTTTTCGCTATGAGCAATTCTTCTTTGAGAGATGGCGTTTTTTGTGCAAAATCAAAAAGATCCCAAATCTGTCTTCTTGTAACTAGAAACCACGCAAGTTCTTCTGCCGTCAAATTATAACCATTGTCTTTTGCTAACTTAAGAAATGGCTCAAGGCTATCGGTTTCTGCTAGTTGACTTTTCAATTGGAAAGTTTGCTCTACTAAAGACAAAAAATCAACAATTTTTTGCCATACAACCTTGTCAAAACTTTTGTTAACTTTTATTTGTTCTTTCCAATAAATGTATTTATCTTCTTTAAGAAAGAAATTCCAAATTTGATAATACATGGGTCATCTCACCTAAGTCTTAAACTTGGTACAGGTTGGTTATCAATGAACACCAGTGTAGTAAGTATAATGTGTTTCTTCGACAGTACTAAATCTGTTATTTCATGTAAATGAAGTTACATGGTGACTAAGTACAAAGTTTTTGTAAAGTTTGTCACTATAAATAAACTATACTGAGAAAAAGATGAAGATGACGATCGCTGTGGTAAGTTGTGCGATCGCTCTTTATTGAAATCCATAAAAATAAAGTTAAGTCAATAGATAGTATTAATTATTCATAAACGAATTAACCGTAAAACAACTTGCACTTCAGTTACTTTGAAACGAACCGCAGAGACGCAGAAAGAAGAAAAGAAATATATTTTGCTGTTTTTAGTTAATAGGTAAATCGCGGAGGAAGTAAAAGCGATCGCTATTCCAATCACTACCTTTGATTCGCCCTAAATAGCCTGTTAAGGGTGAGGAAAGTTCTATCAGAATTTCGTGCATTTCTGGTGTTTTTATTGGCTGCGGCGGATGTGAGCCAAAATATGCACCATGTAAAGCTTCAACACCAGTAGATTCTGCACCTGAGCTTTGTAGATAATTTTTGACAAGCTGGATAATGTGCGATCGCAACCTTATAGATTGTTCAACTTTATCAATATAATTATTAATTTTATCTTCAGCTAAACCAAAAGGAGCTTGTTGCAAAGACTCTTTTAGTTCTAACAAGTTGATAGAATTTTTGTAGTGTGCTTGCAGTTCAACTAGTTTTTGTAATGTTTCGGGGCTAATAACATTCATTTGATTTTCGGTTGCTGTTCTCAGAGCGTAAAAATTTAGTTCTCCAGCCGCTACAATTAATTTAATTGAATTTTCATACTGAACTTTACGAAGATGGTTCATGCCTATTTTTAGTAACTGTGCAGGTGTCCCATCAGTAACTTTCTCAGTTTTAGTTGCTTTGCACTCTCCTACTATTGGATAAGGTTGTTCAGCGTAAAAATCCATACCTCCTGCGCCACCAGTTGCATCTGGATTCAAGCCTGAACCTGTAAAGCCTAATTTTAGTAATGCTCTACGAACTAATTTTTCAAATGTATGTCCGTCGCTAGAGTTCCCAACTTTAGCGATTTTTTGAATCCAAGGTAAGTCTGAATCTAATGTATTTGTTAGTTGCTCGCTACTCCAACCCAAAAATACTTTGATATCCTCGTCTAATTGCTTGGCTGCTGGTTGGCTAATGGTTAGGGATGCGATCGCACTTTGCAATTCTTCCAATTCAGGATGCAGTGGTGGCTGTCGATTTTCTAATTGATGCTTGCGTTGGGCGAAGATGCGATCGTTTAAAATTGGCTTTGCTTCAGAAATACTTAAAGGCTCATTCAAATAAATAAACTGGCTATTTGCCTTTATAGAAAGTGTAATTAGTTTGGGTAACTGATAAACACGCAAGTATAACAAAAAAATATTATGTCGTTGCCTTAGTATTTCTTGTAATGCTTCTATAGTCCAAATTGTTAGCGGTGATAAAGCAAGCAATGGTTCAGTATTATGCAGAGGTTCACACTTTTCACACCTTACCCAGGCTTTAACTGATACAGTTTCAGCACTGGCTTGGGTAAAAGCAGTTTTGGCAGTAGCCAAGAAATTTGAGTGATAGTACTGCTCAATAGGTAGCGTATTAATTGAAGAATCTATTGGATAAAGGGCAAATTGACGCTCTGGAACTATATAATTTTTGGACATCGCCACAATCGCTCGTCCTTGAATTAATGCCTCAACATCTGGTGCAGGCAAGCAAATAGCAGTATTAATTACAACAGAATTATTCATTATTTGTGAAAAATCTAAATATTGCGGCTAAATAAACCAAGTCCACCTGTGCGGGCTTCGTTTATTTAGCCCTAATTTTCTAGCTTTAGGTAAATTTATTACAACAATATACACCTTCTTTAAATATCTTCATCAATAGCATCTTCAGGAATCTCTCCAGATGGATCACTAAGAATTTCACGAATGAGATTATTGTCGATTACTATCCGATTTTGTAGAGCAAAATCAATTATTTCTGCTTCAGATAATTCATAATCATTTCGAGCTTTCATAACATAATTAATTGCTAAAATAGGCTTAATCTCTTCAGACTTTAACAATATCCATTCCCCACCTAGATTAGGTGATAAAAGTATATCTAAATATTGTTTTGCTTTAGTACCACTACTAATTTTTTTAGAACGAATTAAGCAGCCACGAGTTAAATCAAACTCTTTATATTCGATTAATCGTTTTAATGCAGCCTGTATAAACCTACCACTGACTCCTTGAAGAACAGATACTCCAATTTTTACAACATTGCCATTTTCCTGACCAACAATTTTAAAATTAATATATCCTTGGTCTACGCTCCGAGCTTTAATGTCTGCAATTTCCGTAATTTGGACATTTTCTACAATCTGTCCAACTAACGTGGAAAAGCTGAATTGCAGAGCATTAGCGAGTTTAGTTTTATCCTCGATGTCATCTTGTATCTTACTTTCAACGGCTGCCAATTCTTTATTATAAGCAGATTCTACTGGGTGCTTTAACGGTGGTGGCGGGATAATTGGAATAGTCCAGTTTTCTGCACACCATTGTAAAACCTTTCTAACCATTGGTTTTTCCTTTCCCAGTTCCCTCAGTTTCGCTTCGTCAAAAGGATAAACTGAATGAGGTGGTGTTACTTCGTGTTGGTCATAAAAGTCTTTTAACCACTGAGAAACTAAGACAATAACATCTTCAGGCTTGAGATAAGTTAACTCAATACTTCTTTGAGCAATCCTATCAGTGACTGATTCAGCCTCTTTTAAGGCTCTTATTTGATCAGTCCAAGTTTGAGGAAACATAGCCGTAATAAAAACACCACGTTTAATCTTGTCATATAAGTCTTTGGCTAAAATAGCAGTAACTTGTGATGCTGTAAATCCAGCATCATTACACATTAGAATACTTTCCAATTCGTCAAAACAAATGACTATTGGTTTGTAATCACTAATCAAGTCGAGAATTTGACGAACTGTGCTGAAAGCTTGGGCTTCTCTATCCTGAGCGCTAGAGTTTGCTAAACCTAGTGCATCAGCTCTTGATTGTGGTAGTTCTTGACCAGCAAGCCAGTTTATAGCGTAACGCTCCTCAGATGGATTAGAGGAAAGTGTCCATAAAATTGCAGCGATAATATCAGGGTTTTCAATGTCCTGCTTAATTCCTAGGACTCTATCTGTCCAATGCTCAACTACCTTGGAATTTACTCTTAAAACTTCGGAAAAGTGACGAACCATCTCATCACATGTGAAAGCTTTTTTGTAAGCTTCATTGAAAATAGCAGTTGCTAATTCCCGCCACTGGCTCATTCCTTGGCTACCGATTTGTTTAAGGCTATTTGCTAAATTTCGTAAAAATTCACCTTTGATTCGATTTAAATCGTTAATCTCGCTTGTATAAACAAATAAAGCACTACCATCAGTCTGAAGTCGGCGACGAATTCGACTGATAAGATGGCTTTTGCCTAGTCCTCTTTCAGCCTTGATAGTAATGCCTATGACTGGTTGTTGTTTGGTGCGAACTTTCTCAACGGCATCAAAAATAGCATCTGAGGCATGGGCATTTAAGGAGGGAACGTCAGGAAAACCTGTTACCCAAAATCTTGACTTCTAACTACTAAAGGTCTGTCAAATGGGTTGTGACTTTTGATGGCATTAATTAGGCCGTTTTCGTTAGACATGAATCTAAAGTGAGGTGAATTTTTGATTTTGGATACTAGATTTTGGATTGCTCACTATTTGTAGCTGTACGACATCTAAACTGGTGTTTCAGTGCGTGTGAAGAGCAACCTAAAAATTGATTTATGAGTTTAAACGCTTAGCGTAGCAGCGTAACCCACTTATAGGAGTAGTTATGGAATCTTCCAGTTTGTCTGGATCGCTGTCTGACAAGCTACCGCCTTGGAGTTGTAAAATGTCCTTTTCTTGCATTTCCAGTAGCCACTCATTGAAATTTTGACGACTCACCTGACCACCTATTTCTCTTCTAATGCGATAAATTGGCACTAGATCATCTAGGTTGTAGTTTTGGTTCAGCTTGTCGTAGACTTCCAACGCCACTGACTTAAACTCGTCGTAAGATCCGATCGCACCCTTTCCGTTAACTGGTACATCTGCACTAACTACTGCAACATCAATCTGACTAATCCACCGCAACAACGCATTCGCCGCCCAAGTTCCGACAATCGTCCCTTCAAATTTAAAATCGCCACTTTTCAAACCCTCACCCAATACCTCTAAACCCTTGGGGGATGTCAGAGAATATCCCTTTTTGGAAATTGCGATCGCACCCTGATTCTGCAATTCTTCAAATGAACCCTGATAATCTGCTACCTTCTGGCTTTTAGATACAATGCGCTTGCTAAGTTGACCCTTTTTAACTTCCTGCTGCGTTCCTCCCAAATCCCACAAAGCCAAAAGGAGACGAGTTCTAGTTTGGGCTGTATTTTTTGATGTCATATTGAGTGTATTTTTTGACAATATCTATTGTAGCGTCTGTATCTATTTAAGTAATTTACACTGAAAAAATAACCGAGAAATTGCTGAATATTTCGGCGTTTCAGCTAAATAGATTAATTAAAAATCAATAATATATTTCTTTGGGATGAATGCAATTTCTCTCAAAGGCAGGATGGAACACTTGAAGAAACCGATCATCATGAAAGTGAAACGCTGTAGCTGTGCAGTTACAAATTAAGTGAAATATGTTTTTTCAATCCCAGGTGAAATAACAGGATTTCCAACTTGGTTTTTGCAACAGCGAGGCTTTTAGCAAATACAGGTGATGAAGAAATCCAATGAACACAATATTTAAAGAACGTAAAATAGTGTCGCGTCTATTTGCAGTGCTACTTTCGGCATTGCTAATGGTACCCTTGCTGAGTAGCTGCGGAGGCGGTTCCCAAAAAGCTTCAGTACCACCACCTGTTGATGATACCGTTGGTAGAACAGTCAGCGATCGCACAAACCAAACCGAAGTTAAGAAAGGATTGGGTACAGGTCAAAAAGTGGCACTTTTGGCGGGGGCTGCGGCACTTTACTACATGTACAACCAGCACAAGAATGCTCCCCAAGAAGGAGCGCAAGGTAAGTACTATCTTTCCAAGAACGGGCGCGTATACTACCGCGATGCTGAACATCGCGCTCACTGGGTAACGCCACCAGCAGAAGGAATCCGAGTACCCGAATCTGAAGCACAAAAGTATCGGGAATTCCAGGGCTATAACCGGAGTGCCACAGGTCGCGATCTAACTGGTATAACTTCATCCGCAGCACCAGCACTCTAGATCGGCGAAGCGTGTGTAAATATAAAGCGGGTTTCCCGGAGGATAACGCCATCGCGCACGTCGGAAACACGAACTTAAATCAGGAGACTAGATTATGGTAAATGAATTTTTCCGAAAGGCGAAAGATTTACTCTTGGGATCGAACAGCGATCAAGATGCTGAATTCCGCGATGGGCTACGCCCCGCCGGAGGCGATCGCAATGTACGTCCAGCCAGCGAAGACCCCTACGGCGATCCCGCAGACCCAGCATCTTACGGCAACGTTATTCCAGCCAGTCAAGATCCTTACGGCGACCCCGCAGATATATCGTCTTACGGCAACGTTCGCCCAGCTACTGAAGACCCTTATGGCGACCCCGCAGACACAGGGGAGTTTGGTGATGTCCGCCCAGCCAGCGAAGACCCCTACGGCGACCCCGCAGACGAGGATTACCGTCGTTAACGCGAATGGCACAAATATTCTGGTGAGTTTGACGAACCTCTCCCTGCCTTGAACTTTAGTTCAAGTCTGTCCCTCTCCGACTCGGAGAGGGACTGTTTTATGTAGTAAGGGAATTGCAAAAAATAAATTATCCACAAAGACGCGATAAATCGCCGTCTCTACAAAGGACTGATTATTGTAAAGACGGCGATTTATCGCGTCTCTTCCCTTAACAGAACCGTATTGGACTATATGAGTCATCGAACTCATGTTGAATTACGAATTATTTTTGTTACCCAAAATTTCCTGCGATCGCTCAATATTTTGACGCACAGATTGAGCCGAAGTATGCAAACTCTCTCTTTCTTCATCGCTGAGTGTCAATTCCAATACACTCTCAATTCCACCGCATCCCAACCGGCAGGGAACACCAATTACAACATCTTCTAAACTGTATTCACCTTGCAGATATGCCGCTACAGGCAACAACCTCGACTGATTTAATAAAATCGATTCTACCATCACGCTAGTAGCCGATGCCGGAGCAAAAAAAGCACCTCCCGTCTGCATCAATTCCACAATTTCTGCGCCACCGTTGCGGGTTCTTTCCACCAAGCGTTCAATTGTGGCTGCATCCAGCAATTCAGTGATAGGAATGCCATTAACGGTAGCATAACGAGACAAGGGAACCATTAAATCGCCGTGGCTGCCCAATACCATCGCTTTGACATCGGCGGGTAAAACGCCCAATTCTAGGGCAATAAAGGTTTCAAAACGGGCGGAATCTAACACGCCAGCCATACCCATAATGCGATCGCGTGGTAAACCTGTAGCTTGCCAAGCTAAATAAGTCATCACATCCAACGGATTGGTGACGACAATAAAAATAGCATTGGGAGAATGAGCGATCGCATTTTTTGCCGCTTCCACCACAATCTTGGCATTGGTTTTCAGCAAATCATCCCGACTCATCCCTGGTTTGCGGGGAAGTCCTGCGGTAATCACCACAATTTGAGAACCAGATGTATCAGCATAATTATTTGTGCCGATAATCTGGCGATTATGTATTTCAATTCCCCTGGCTTCCATCAAATCCAGCGCCAAGCCTTGGGGCATTCCCGCGATAATATCTAGTAAAACTACATCTGCAAGGTTTTTCTCTGCAATGCGTTGAGCTAAAGTGCTACCAACCCTACCCGCACCCACGATGGTGACACGGGGTAAATTACACACAATTGGAGAGTTAGGAGAAAAAGACATAATTATTAAAGTGCGATTTTTATCAACAAGAATTCAAGAGTCAGGATGAATTCTGACTCTTGGATTTTGACTTCTGAATTCTTTTTGCTTATTTAAACTCTTCTAGTTGATCGACGCGTAACCAAACGTTGGGTGTTGGCACTTTCCCAAACTTAATCAGGGCGTAATCACCTTTAACATCTACAATTTCGCCCTTGGTTTCAAACAAATAAGAAGGAAAGCGAGTATCACTGGCTTTTGCTTCCAGACTGTTTTCCAGTTTCTCGCGGATAGCGCGAACCATATCTCCCTTTTTAACTGCCATGAATTCCCCTCTCAAATTTCTAGATTGTTTTATCTGCATTTTAGGAGACTTCCGAATTAGAAGTAACAATTCCTGTAAAGAAGCGATTAATCGCGTCTCCTAATTCCCCCTGGCGTTTGACATTCGGAACAAAAATGACTAGATCGCCCAGCTAGCCTAATCCGTTGAATTGGCGTATCACAAACTCGACAGGGTTCTCCAGCGCGATTATAAACCCAAGCAACACCACCATAATTGCCGTTGACACCCTGAACACTTAAGAAATTACTAAAAGTTGTACCGCCAGCCTGAATGCTGGTTTCTAAAACTTGAATTATGGCTGTTCGCAAAAGCTCAATTTGCTTTAGCTGCAAATCTATACACAAAGTTTCAGGTAAAATTCCACTCTTAAACAGGGCTTCATCGGCATAAATGTTGCCTAATCCAGCCACCACAGACTGATCGAGTAGCGCAGTTTTAATCGGACGGCGGCGGTTTTTGAGTTTGCTTGCTAGATATTCAACAGTGAATTCTGGCGAAAATGGATCTGCTGCCAGTTTTGCCAAACCAGTCATAATACTTTCTACAGCAACACCAGGTGGAACCCACCAAATTTTACCGAAGGTGCGCTGATCGACAAAACGTAATTCCTGCTGATCCCCAAAGAATAATCTAACCCGCGTGTGCTTATGTAATGGTTCATCTCGATGCAGCCATAGTAATTGACCGGTCATTCGCAGATGAACCCCTAGCCAACTGGTTGAGGAAGGGGAGGAGAGTTCGGCCAGGAGATATTTACCGCGACGATGCCAAGTGGCGATCGCATTTTTTTCAATTCCATCAACAAACTCATCAACAGAAAACGGGTAGGCGATGGTGCGATTGAGCAACACATCTCCACCCGTAATTTCTTGGTTAAGAGTCAATTGATTTAGACCCTTTCGGACTGTTTCAACTTCAGGCAGTTCAGGCATTTAAGCTGATTAAGCAGACAATTTTGATGTACTTGGGGGTTCAAATAAAGAAGAGATGGGATACTAACTTACACATCCGTAGATGGCTCGTATTATTACCCAAAAGAAACCGTGAATACCCGCAGGGCGGCTCTCATAGATTAGGGTAGGCTAGGGTGAAGAATGAATGAACTGAAATTTTCAGATTTCATACTTCAGACTTAAGACTACCCTTCATCATCGCATCAAACAACCCCCTTGTAGCTTTGCTGCTATTTTTTAGCTGGTTTAGCCTTTGGTGCTTCAACCTCGACTAATTCATCTTGGGCAAAGTTGTTGGTATTGATACCAGAGTAATTGACCTTTTCAAAGCGGACAATTACAGGGTATTTGATGCCGCTTTGGTCAATGGAAGCCACAGTTCCTAGATCCTGAAACCAGTAGGATTCAGGGCGGAGAATACGTACTTTAGAACCACGTTGAACCATGATTATTTTCCCTTTTAGTTATCAATCGCCAATCTAGAGGGCTAATTGATTTCACTCTACAACCTGAAGGTCGCTGCTAGAGTCTTTGTTAAGTTATTTGTCTGAATTGGGCATGGGGTATTGGGAATTGGGCATTGAATATTAGTTATTCATTCTTCCTCATCTCCCTCATCTTCCCCACTACCCACCCAAAATTTAAAAAGGTATCATACCCTACTTGACAAGGTTGACATTATAGCTTACCTTCATTCGCAAATAGTATTTTTGTACAAACTTTATGTTTTACTCAATATGAACACACTCCCCTCGTTACCTCTGCCAATCCGCAGATCGTTATCTATATAAGTGATATCTAACCAGCCTTGCTGTTTATCACTGTTTATGGCAACATCAATCGCCGGAAATTTTCTACCTTCTTCAATTTGTTGGATAAAAGTTCCCGGAGAATTGTATTCTATTAAACGTTGTAAGCCGATAATAGACCGCTCAAATTTCACTTGGACACGCCGACCTGAAACTGGCTCAAATTTAGCAGCAATGCTGACTAATCCTTCTAAATAAGGTAAGCCATAAATCTCAGCTATGTTGTAAACACTGGTAGTCTCTACCCGGATACACTGATAGATTTGACCCAGTTTACAAAAAGGTAGACGATCTAAATTTAAAAGAGCCTTGCTAGTGGTGTATAGTAATCGCCAATTGCCATCTAGCAAATTACCAGCTTCTACCGGGCGGGGTGTAGGATTAAAGTCTTCTAAATTGGCGATCGCAGCTAAGATAGCTTGTTTCTGTGCTTCAGTCGCCAGTAGACCGCGATTTGTACCAGCGATCGCATCCATGAGAGCCGCTTTTCCCATCATCGCCTGTCACCTCTAAAATCAGTCAGTTTCCATCAGCATAAACAAGATATTCATCACATATATGGAGAACCATAAAACTTACTAAGAATCGCTTGACTTAAGCCTTATGCCTATTAAATAAAAAATTTCTATCTGAATGCGGATTTATTCACTAAAGGGTTGAAAAGATAACTAAATAAATCCGTGTCAAGTGATAGACTCTAAATGTCAACTTACGTAAACCTTTTCTTGTCTTCTTTGATATGTTGAACTCTCCATTACGTGAAGAACCCCGTAACCAGCGAGCCCATGTCATCCCCCTCAAGCCAGAGTCCTCTTTGTTGGATTGGTTGGAAAATAAAGGTCGGATCATAACACGTGACGTTCAAGACCCAGATTTTCAAGATGGCGAAGAAGAAATAGACTCCCTAATGGGTGTAGAAGATGGGATTGGCTACGACCTTGATGATGATGACGATATAGGAATCGCCGAGGATTAGCCTTTTCAGGCTAGGGACTTGGTAGTATCCCTAGCTACTGATATTCAATTTTAATAAGTGTGGAGTGAAGGGAAACTTCTGTGGACGCTAAATTATCTCCTGAGCAAGGATTAAATATTTCTGGAATTGCACTAGCCTCTTTATTAGCCGTCGGGCTAGGTACAACAGCATTTTTCTTGGATTCGATGGCCAACAGGCTACCCTGGCAAAGTATGTCGCTAACCCTGCCACTGCTGTTGTGTGCTATGGGTTCAGGTGTGGTTGGCTTTTGGGTAATACCTTTACTCCAAGCACTCAAAACTGGACAAATAATCCGCGAAGATGGCCCCCAAGCCCATCTAAAAAAAGCAGGCACTCCCACAATGGGAGGTATATTCTTTATTCCTGTAGGTGTAATTATTGCCTGCATATTGTCTAACTTTGCTACAGATGTCCTTGCAGTTTCGGCATTGACAACCAGCTACGGATTAATTGGTTGGCTCGACGATTGGCAAATTCTGCGCCGGAAATCAAATAAAGGTATATCTCCCCGAACAAAACTTGCTTTGCAAGTTGGTTTTGCGGCAGTATTTTGCCTCTGGCTAATGTTTAATCAACCTTCTAATATTACAAATATTGCTTTACCTTGGGTCAGCTTCACACTACCATTAGGATTTCTATTTTGGCCTTTGGCAGGTTTTGTACTAGTTGCAGAAAGTAACGCAACTAATTTAACAGATGGTATTGATGGCTTGGCAGCCGGAACAGTAGCGATCGCACTTTTGGCATTAGGAGCTTTAATCGCGCCTACAGCACCAGGGTTAATGGTTTTCTGTGCGGCTTTAAGTGGTGGTTGTTTAGGTTTCTTAGCCCATAATCGTAACCCAGCCCGCGTTTTCATGGGAGATACTGGTTCCCTCGCACTGGGAGGAGCATTAGCTGCTGTAGCGCTCTTGACAAACACCTTAGTAGCACTGTTCATTCTCAGTGGTATCTTCTTCGTAGAAACTCTTTCGGTGATGGCACAGGTAAGTTATTACAAAGCCACCAAGGGGCCTGATGGCAAAGGCAAGCGCCTCTTTAAAATGGCACCCTTACACCATCATTTAGAACTCACTGGCTGGTCAGAATTGCAAGTGGTTGGAGTATTTTATGTCATCGCGGCTATTTTGGCTGCCATCTGCTTGGCGTAGGCGCAGCCCAACCCAGGCATCGCTCCATTCTGAATCATGTTTTGAGAAAATAGTAAAAGATAAAAACAACTCCCACATCTTCAGGGAGTTGTTTTTTTATACGGGAAAATGCTTTATCTAAAAGCCTCATAGAAACGCGAAATTGCACTGAGCTTCTCTACACTCTATTCCACCGCTTACAGAATTACGAATTACGAATTATTTTAATCGTACCTATTTACATACTCCATAACCCGATTCTTCCCTGTTCGCTTTGCTTCAAGCATCGCTTGATTTGCTCGATTCAAAAAATCCTTAACTGTAATCCCTGGTTCTGATACAGCTATTCCAAAAGAGGCGGTGATCCCTTGAAGGATCTGATCGCCATCCTTCAATTGCATTTGTTCAATATCTGCCCTTAATTGTTCTACTCGCTTCCTGAGCGCTTCTAGCGTCATATTAGGCATGACAATCACAAATTCTTCACCACCCCATCTACAAGGAATATCAAAAGAGCGAATAGATTTTAACAGCAGTTTTCCTAATCCCTGAATAACAATATTGGCAGTCACATGCCCATAGCGCGAGTTATAAGATTTGAAGTTATCGATATCCAGAAAAATAACACTAAGAGGTTGTCCCGACCTTTCAGCCTCCGCTAGCCTTTGTTCCAGTATAGTTTCCATATAGCTTTGATTAAATAGTTGGGTCATCCCATCCCGCAAATTATCATAGGTAAGACGTTGTTTTACCGATAGATTATTTAGTGCAAAGCCTAAAGTTCTAGCAATAATCTCAGTAATTTGTTGATCTTCTGGACTGATTTCTTCAAGGGCATAGATATGTAAAATCCCAACTACTTCGCCTTGTCCAAACAATGGAACACACAAATGTATGCCGCTAATAGGCTGTATTAAATGGTTGCACATCAGTCCTGAGTTACCAGACGATAAAAGGTTGAATTTGCCTCTCCGCAATGCCCAACATTCAGACAGTGAAAATACTTCTTTACTGGTTCTTTTATCTCCCCAAAAACTATTCATCTGAACATAATTCTTGGAATTAGCAATTATATATATACAACCACTCATATTAGGAAATAGCTTGGAACAGGTTAAAGCGACTACTTGATATACCTCATCTTCAGATTCGCAGCAATAAAGCATATCTGCCATATCTGAGAGATATATAAGTTCCCGTTTTTTTGCCTCTAATTTCAGCGTTTTTTCTTCTAGCTGCCGATTTAGATCAGTGAGCGATCGCTGTGCTTCTATTGATTCTGTAATATCGATACTGATCCCACCGATGCGGCGATCGCCCGTTGCGCCATCGCTAAACGGAAACTTAAACGATAGCCAGTAACACGGCTGATTATTGCCAGGTACCTTTACCTCTTCAATCAGCTTTAAGGGGCGTAGAGTCTTCAAAACGACTTGATCGTTTTCCATTACTCTCTGCCCCTCTTCGGGATCTGGCAAGAATTCACTATCCGTTTTTCCTAACCATTCTTGTGAATCTACTGAAAATCTAGACTGTAGCTCCTGGTTGTAATAAAGCACTCTAGATTGCTCATCTTTGATATAGGCCCCAAAGGGGCCCTGATCTAGAAATAGCCGTTGCATCTGCTGGCTGCGTTGAAGTTCGCGGGTATCTTCTTGATATTTGGCGATCGCCTCTACAATTTGATAAGCCGTTGGCATTAAGTAGAGTAAGGCAGACAAGGAAACAAACGCCATTACATCAAGCACGACTAACTGCAACAGCGATATTGCCGAATGTGTCTCAAAAATCGCCAAAAAGTGATGAAATCCGCAAAGTAGTACGAATCCACCTGATAATAAAAAGGCTAGCCAAAACTTAGAAGGGATAGTTGCCTTCGTTTTGGCAAAGAAAACCCCTATTAATACGGGGATGCCAAAGCATGAAAATGCAGTGATGCTGTGAGCAATTATGCAATTCCAGTAAATAGACTGCATTGCTTATCTGGTATGAATATTTCATCCGTTTAACTATAATTCTGGGTAGTTACAAGATGAAAGTAGAGCAAGGATGATTTCAGTGCCTCATAGCTTAGTTAGTTTTATGATAGCCCCCCTGAAAGGCTGCTCATTTCACTCCCTTACAAAGCTGACTTACCAAGTGAGTGAGTTCGGGCAAAATCAGTTTTTCCAGCGCCAGGCGCACAGCATTACTGGAACCAGGAAGCGAGAAGATTAATTTATTTTGATACACACCAGCAACAGCGCGAGAAGCGATCGCTCGCGAACCAATTTCTTGATAACTTAAAAAACGGAATAACTCACCAAATCCCGGTAAAGTTTTCTCCAATAACTTCTCAATGGCATCATAGGTAGTATCTCTTGGCGCAATACCTGTGCCACCATTAAAAATTACAGCATCCAAATTTGAGCTTTTACCCAAATTTTCTATCTGTTCTTGAATCTGTGTTGGTTCATCTTTGATAATCGTGTAGGCTCCAACAGCATAGTTAGCACCAAAGAGTAACTGCTGAATTAGCTGGCCACTTTTATCTGTTTCGGGCGTGCGTGTATCGCTGACAGTAACCACAGCACAAGTTACCGTAATCCCAAGCGAATCTGGATGTGGTTGTTGTGTCATGGATTAAGGGTTTTAACTTTTGATAATGGGCAATTGGGCACGGAGAATGGCGTATTGGACATGAAAAAACAACATAAGCCATTCGCCATTCACCCTACACACTATTTTTCAGCTTTGCTGAGTCCAAGATCGTTTTCTTCAGCATACCGTTCCATGAAGCGCATAAAGCGTTCCCATTCTTGGGCAGATTTCATCACGTAAAGTGCTTCTAATGCTTCCGGTTTCCCGTTGATAAATTTAGCCTTCACTTCACGGGTAATTATTTCGCCTTCTTCGTCACTCAAGTACATCCCGGTAATATCTTCGGTGCTACCTTGATCTAAAATTTTCGGATTCGTAAAAATAAACGTGGCTGTACCACTATCACCAGTGCGCGATCGCGTCAGCCGCACTTCTGGAATTACTACTTCGTCAAGACCTTTAGAAAACTGGATTTTCGCCATGATGAATGAATTTAAACTTTTGTGATGGTTAATTTAATATTCTCTCATCAATTAGAACTCCACTGTCTATAGGCTTCTGTTATTCTTTTTTGGTGTATATACTTAAATTGCTTTTTCTTCTGGTATTAAAGTCACCCAGTCAATTTCCGCAACAGTATCAGTATTAGCAATACCCACAAGTAAATTTAGCCCCCGCCCAATTTTGTCGACAATTTCACCGTTATATAGATTCATCAATATTCAAGAGAATTCGAGTCTTATCTACTGAACAATTAGAAGAAGAATTTTTAGACTTTTCAAATGTGTCTGATTTAGTCGCTTGGCTTGAGGAAAATACCAGCAGTTGAAATAAATCTATACATCACTTTCTGAGTTTTACCTTATGGAGTAATTCATCTTTAATCCGGTTGAGAATTGAGGTTTCATCCAGGTTTGTCAAAATGCGATTAATTACTGCTTTTGGCCCATCAGGCCCCCAAGTCGCGCCGTTGGCTAAATAAACTTTGGTAACTTGCCCAATACCGTAAGAAGAAACACCAGCTACTCCCCCTTGCGTAAGTGCCACTGATATATAAGGGCCAAGGGCAATACCTGCTGTAGCTGTTGCAGAGATACCAAGTAAAGTTTTCAATCCACTCAAACCCAAGTTTGCTAACAATTCACTAGCACCAATTCCGCCCATACTCAGGGCGATTTTTTGTAGCAGTTGTACAGCACCAGCTTCGGTCATAGAGAAGCCATAGAGCTTAGATAAACCCAAAATCAGAGCAATATCAATGACCACACTACTCAGAATATCTACCACAGTTACGGGATTAAGTGCGATCGCTAATGCTTTAGTCATCACAGCCTTCCAAATCAACTGATTAGCATTCTGTTCCCGAATCATCAGTTTTCGTTCGATTAACTGCTCATTTACAACGTCAGCATAAAGCATGGTATTAAGAGCAACCAAGGCTTTACCCTCACGGTGCAAAATCTCCAAAATTTTCAGTTTCAGTTCTTCAACTTGGGCATTTCCTGTACGCAGCTGTATACCCCTAGTACCATCAGGGCGACGAATCGCCGTCTTCACCAATGGCGATGCCGCAGCCATAACAATTTCTAAAGGCGTGAGTAATTCCCGCACCCTTTCATCCCGAATTTTGTGATAAATAGCCATCCGATCTGCTTCTGGATACTGGTCTACTTTGTTAAACACCAGAATGATCGGTTTACCTGCTTCCCGCAACTGAGAAAGGGCGGCGTATTCTAACTTTGTCATATCCCCAGAGATTACAAACAGAATCAAATCTGCTTGTTTGGCAATCTGTTCAGCTAACACAGCACGGGTTGCACCATCTACTTCATCTAACCCAGGAGTATCAATTAATTCCACCTGCGATTGACCTACACCAGGGAGAGTAACCCGCAAAGCCCGTTCAGTTTCTCCAATCGCTTCTTCACTAATACTCCAATTAACTGTTTGTGCAGTCCGGGTGACACCGTGCAGGGGCCCTGTTTCAAATACTGTTTGTCCCACCAAAGAATTGAGTAGCGAAGACTTACCACGCCCTACCATGCCAAAAGCTGCAATCTGCACCACCATGCGGTCTAACTTCCCCAGCATGGTTTCCAAATCAGCAATTTCCGTTTCCAATCCGGTTTTTTCTTGGGGGGTGAGGTCGAGATTGGCTACTAAGTTTCGCAGCGCGGTTTGTGCTTGTTTATAGTTCAGTTCTGTCTGAATGTCTTCAAAACTGAAAATAGCGCTATCCAATTCTTCCTCCCAACTGAGAGAATTTGCTTCAGTGTTAGCAGAATCGCTTTGATCAGGTTCAGGCACAGGTAATGTCGAAGTCATATCAATATAAGGTTTGAAATTGTGGGATTTTTAAATTACCCCTGTCTCTTATCCTAGTTATTTTTAACAAGGGTTTGGGGAGTAGGGGGGCAGTGGTGCATAAAAGAATAACTCTTGACCAATGACCAATGACCAATGACCAATGACTAATGACTAATGGCTAACAAAAAGTCATAAACTGAAAAATGCATCTAAATAGCGCGTTAGGATCTTGACTAAATTACCTGTGCGGAAAATCGTTATTGCCGGCAACTGGAAAATGTTCAAAACCCAGGCAGAGACCCAGGAGTTTTTACAAGGATTTCTGCCCCACTTAGAGGAAACCCCCGAAGGGCGAGAAGTGATATTGTGTCCTCCGTTCACTGATTTAAGTGTTTTGTCTAAGACCTTGCACGGTAGCCTCATCCAACTAGGGGCACAAAATATCCATTGGGAAGAATATGGAGCCTATACGGGTGAGATTTCTGGCCCAATGCTGACAGAAAGTGGTGTACGCTTTGTGATTGTCGGTCATAGCGAACGACGGCAATACTTTGGTGAAACGGACGCAACCGTTAATCTGCGCCTCCGAACTGCTCAAAGGTTTGGTTTGACTCCAATTCTCTGTGTTGGTGAAACTAAACAACAACGAGATGCAGGAGAAACTGAAGCACTGATTTCTCTCCAACTCAATAAAGGTTTGGTAGATATCGATCAGAATAATTTGGTGATTGCCTACGAGCCAATTTGGGCAATTGGCACTGGTGAAACTTGTGAAGCAGTGGAAGCTAATCGAATCATTGGCTTAATTCGGAGCCAGTTGAGTAATCCAAATGTATCAATTCAATATGGTGGCTCAGTGAAGCCAAATAATATTGATGAAATCATGGCTCAACCAGAAATCGATGGCGTTTTAGTCGGAGGAGCAAGTTTAGAACCTGAGAGTTTCGCTCGGATTGTGAATTTTCACTTAGTGTAATGTGCTTTATTTTCGTTCCCATGCTCTGCATGGGAATGCCTAATTTAGATATGAAGAATTCAGAATTCAGTAGTCAGAATTCTGAATTCTGAATTCAGAATTGAATTTTGTACGACTGAGTAATGAATATTGCTTGAAAACATTGCTCTTTGTCGGCGAAATAAAATTAAAATATTTTTCAAGAGTTGATACTCCATCCCTTCACGGGTGGAGTATTCTGAATTCTGACTACTGAATTCTGACTCCTGTTTTATGCCAAGCAACTTAATAATTCGAGGACGCTGTTTCGATTGGGGACAGCGAACTTATTTGATGGGTATTTTGAATGTAACGCCTGATAGCTTTAGTGATGGGGGTGAGTTTAACACTACCTCTGCGGCTTTAGTGCAGGCGCAAGCACTCGTAGCGGCTGGTGCTGACATTATCGATGTGGGTGGTCAATCAACTAGACCAGGGGCAAAGCAAATCACTCTGGCGGAGGAACTTGACCGGGTTTTATCGGTGTTACAGGTGCTAAGACCAGAAATTTCAGTCCCGATTTCTGTAGATACAACCCGTGCGGTTGTAGCCAAGGCATCTGTAGAAGCTGGAGCGGATATTATTAATGATATTTCTGGCGGCACTTTTGACTCAGAAATGTTGCCGACAGTTGCAGAGTTAGGTGTGCCGATTATTTTAATGCACATCCGGGGGACACCACAGACGATGCAACAACAAACTGATTATCAAGATTTGCTCGGTGAGATTTATAGTTTTTTGGCTCGGCAAATTGAGGTAGCAACTGCTGTGGGCATTCACCGGGAAAAAATTATTGTTGATCCTGGTATTGGTTTTGCTAAGAACTATGAGCAAAATTTAGAAATTTTTCGCGGACTGCGATCGCTAACAACACTCAATTGTCCTATCTTGGTAGGAGCATCCCGTAAAAGTTTCATTGGTCGCATTTTAAATCAACCAGATCCCAAAGCACGAGTTTGGGGAACGGCAGCAGCTTGTTGTGCTGCTATTTTTAATGGTGCTGATATCCTCCGAGTTCACGATGTTCAAGAAATGCACGATGTTTCACTAGTAGCCGATGCCCTATTGAGACAACCTAATACAGCATGATTACTAGGTATTACCGTTCTTCGTTTTTTTTGCCGTTACCTTCTTGTGTTACTGACTCGGCTATCAACTCCTGAAACATTTCACTTGAGTTAGCTGGGTCTACAAAGACAATTTTGGCATTAGCACTCTCACCAAGTTTTTGACTAGCATCTACGTAATCTTGAGCCACAAGATACCGCAAAATATCCCTACTATCTGGATTGGAACGGAGAGCTTGGGAGATGATTTGCACTGAAGCCATAGTTCCTTCTGCTTTCTTAATCGCAGCTTCCTTTTCCCCTTCTGCTTCGGTAATTAGCGCCCGTTTTTTGATGACGGCGGCTTGCTCCTCTTCTCTAGACTTTCGCACACTTTCAGGTAGGGTAATTCTCTGAATATCTAACCGGAGAATCTCAACTCCCCAATCTGCCGTTACATTATTCAATTGATCTAATATAGCTGAGTCCATCTCTGCTCTGGAGACGTTGGTCTGCTCTAGGGTATTTTGGGCAATGATTTCTCGGAGCGTAGTTGTAGTTATCTGTGTTAATGCCCCTTGCAGATCCTCAATCGCGTAAAAGCTTCTCTCAATATCTCGAATGCGCCAGTATACAATAGCATCCACTTCTACGTAAATATTATCTTGAGTGATCACATTCTGAGGTTTGATGTCTGTAAACTGCTCTCGTGTAGTATCTTCCATCACAATCTGATCGACCAAGGGAACAATAAAGTTCAGCCCCGGTTTAAGTTTCCGATGATACCGCCCCAAACGTTCGACTAGGGCTTCATTTCCTTGATTAATCAGTTTTGCAGAACCTAATGCATAACCTATAAGGGCTAAAACTATAGCAATAATTGGCTCCATGTATGCTCCTATTCGGCTTTTGGGAGAATTTAGTGTCAAAGATATGCTACTAGCTTGTCATATCTTTAGAGTTTAATGTTTTGAGTCTGTAATTTTATGAACACCAGCAGCAATGTCGAGTCACTGCGCGTCTTGTACATAATTTTGTAAGTAAAACTATTTTGCGGAATGCGTAGAAGCTTTACTTCTTGTCGTCAGACATCGCTATTAAAGCACCTCGATCGCACCCTGGCAAGGACTACTTCATGTAATCAACATTACTTGTACTGACATCTTTAGCCAGTCTAGACTGACATGCAGTATATTCACTTAAATTTAATCAATTTTACGTAAAATTTAGTAGCAATTTAACAACTCCACTACAAATCGGGTTAAAATTGGCTTCAGACATTAAAAATATAAAAATATTATGGGCAGATTGTTAATAAAACTTATAGGTTTAATCTTATTTTTCACAGGGTTATACTTTTTTGGTCAAAATATTATATTTGTTAGCGGTTACTACATACCTTTTTCCAGCAGATTACCAGCGACAGTTTCCGTATTAGCAATTATGGCAGGTGTGTTTACATTGGTGTTTTATCGCAGAGAAGCTAGTCAGCTTGGATGGATTTTGTTAGGTATTGGGATAGTACTAGTTTTCTTGAGTGGTGGAGTAATTTTCAGATCAACTAGCTTATGGAATCTATTTGTTGCTTTCGGCGCATTAGCAGCCGGATATAAATTATTGAATGAGGGCAGAATCAACTTTTAAAGTTTTGAAATATAATCAAATTTTCTCATAGTTGCGATAGCGATCTTATTTGATTAATGAGAATTGAAAGTCACAGTTCCCCAACTTTTCCCAGAAGTTGGGGATTTTCTGTCTCACGAATAACTTAGGATTGCGATGGTAGCCAAAACTACACTTATCGTCAGTTCATATTACAGTCAGGAAAATTTGACATTATAATTTATCTATCTGCTCTACTAGTGCTGAGAGTGCATTATAGCGCTTAAATTAACTTTTAATTAAGTGCCAATTTGACATTCTACAGGCACACATAATCCGTGTGATCTGGATGGATAGCCTCTTAATAATGACTTTAGATCGAGGGGTTTTACTAAGGTTGAGGCTACTATTACAATGGAAAATGTTGATTATGAGGAACAAGCAAGAATGACCCAAGTGATTCTTGGAGAGAATGAAGCAATAGACTCAGCTTTGCGTCGGTTTAAACGTCAGGTTTCCAAAGCTGGGATATTAGCTGATGTAAAATATCATCGGCACTTTGAAACACCCATTGAAAAACGCAAACGTAAGGCAGTGGCAGCTAGACGCAAAAGAACTTTTAAATAAACCTATTTGGTGTAATACTGGCGTTTCTTGAGGTTATGACCTAAAACAGGCAATAGCGCTTAGGCGTAGCCCTTCCTAGACATCGCCATTATTCTTACAAAAATTAAGCAAACTATGCCGCACTTCAATTAGGGTGTAGAGCGCGTTAAAGGCTTTATTTCGGTTGGATAGAGCAAGCTAAAATCGCTGCTCATCAACCAAAATAAACGCCTTTAGCAAACAAACTGGCCCCTAACCCGAATTTCTCACGTATTGTGTGGTTCGGGTGGGGAGTGTGGGAGGTGTGGGAGGTGTGGGAGGCAATGCAGCGTTCATTGATGTGCAGTTATTCAATTCCTCCTCTTTCTCCCCACACTCCCCACACCCCCCACACTCATGCTCATTTCTCACTTGTGAGAAATCCAGGCTAAGACTCAGAATTATTAATGGTGCGGCTATTACAAACATTCATCGCCTTTTCTACTCCCTGCTTGAGGCTTAGTTCAATACATTCAACCACGAACTGAAGTACAAGAGACATCTGCTGATTTTCGTCAGAGGAGAATCGTCCCAGCACATGGGAGACAGTATTAGAATCATCGTTATTAGCTGCACCTTTGGGTTTACCAATACCGATTCGTAAACGGGGAAAGTTTTGGGTACTCAGATGTGCGATCGCACTTTTCATCCCGTTATGTCCCCCAGCCGAACCAGATAAGCGCAGCCGAGTTTTTCCCAAAGGCAAATCCATATCGTCGTAAATTATCAGCACTGACTCAGGCGGCAATTTATACCAACTTGTCACCGCTTGAATTGACTGTCCTGAGCGATTCATATAAGTTGTCGGCTTTAGCAAGCGAATCTTACCTCCACCTGGGGCCATACCTTCGCCATACTCACCTTGAAACTTGCGGTTTTCTGCCAAGGAAATGCGCCAAGAACGGCAGAGGGCTTCTACAGCAGCAAAGCCGATATTATGGCGTGTTTGGTCGTACTTGCTTTCTGGATTCCCCAAACCAACAATTAGTTGTGGAATCACCAAAGCTGGTTGCGTAACAGCTTCTGTCATTTTGCCTATAGTCAATTGATATCAATCACTCAACTAGTACAATGTCTAAGCTAGTTTTGAGGGTTTGTAGTAAGCACTTCAGTGCTTAAAATCCAGGACTAAAGTCCTTACTACGAACTTGTTCACCCTTGGTAACTAATGAGACAAACTACTAGCTAGGTTGAGAAGAACTAGCGGTAGTATCCTGCTCCGATTTAGCAGGGTAGATTTGCTTAGGTTCCAATTCAGCAGTAGTTTTGACAGCTTCTTCTAACTGTTCTGCTTCTTTTTGAAACTCGGTTTGAAACTCCTTAGAAGCTTCTTGGAAACTACGGATTGTTTTACCCACACTCCGACCAATTTCTGGTAGCTTCTTTGGCCCAAAGATTAACAGCGCCACTACCATAATTACACCCATTTCCGGCAGACCGATACCAAATATATTCATTTTTGTCTCCTGTCAACTATAGAACCACTACAGAAACTCATATATTATGTAGTCTACTCAATAGTTAGTATGCACTGACCATTCACAAAAAAACCCGGAAGAACCGGGTGTAATTTAACTTGTTATCCAAACTTGATAGCGGTATATCTGTTAGCGTCCTAAACTCCGCCAATCGACATTTACATCCTGAACTAAGAGTGATCTATTGTAAAGTTGCAGAATAATCAGCAAAAATACAAAAAATAGCGCCATAAAAACAGCCATCACAGGGGTAGTACCCCAACCTGGAGCCACTTTTCCATACTCAGAGTTAAGTGGTTTCAGGATATCTCCCAACCTAGTCCTTTGTGCCATAGTTCACCTAATATTACTTGCCAAAGCTTTTTTTAATCTTCTGTAATATTCTATAAGAATAGCACTCATCATCTATCCCTCAATTATGGAACCCGCAATAGTTCTTAGCATTTCTATGGCCGCCGTGGTGGTTGCCATCACCGGAATTTCAATTTATACCTCTTTTGGCCCTCCTAGCAAGGAATTGAACGATCCGTTTGACGATCACGAAGATTAAAAGAGTCATTTGTCATTGGTCATTTGTCATTGGTTGGTGGTCTGTGGAAAACCACAATTGGCCACTGACACAGCAATAGTGGCTCACTCTAGCCTGGAATTGATCGCTGGTATTACCTTGAAACTGGCGATTTTCCAAGGCTGTATTGTTAAAATTTGTTGCCCAGATGAGAATTCAGTAGTAGAGGAACGCTCTAACAAATCTACTGTATCTCCTAGATTTAACCCTAAATTACTTTGCAAAGATAACTCAGCTGCTTCTCCGTGACATTCATAACACCGCAGAATTAACTGCTGTGGGTCATCTTCAGATGGCTTTAAGGCCATCAAGATTAAATTTTCAGCTGATAAATCTAGAAAACTCATCCCCAACCCATCTTTACCAGTAGAAAGGGGAGGGTTTTCATTAGGAGGATTCAATATGACTTGTAACGGTATATTCAATTCATAGCCACGCCGTACCGTATGGGCTGATTCCCAGCTACCAGCATGAGGATACAAGGTATACGTAAACTCATGAAAACCTTTATCAGCTTCTGAGTCTGGCCAATTAGGGCTACGTAGCAGTGTTAGGCGGAGTTGATTTGGTTTGCTGTCGTAACCGTATTTACAATCATTTAGCAAACTAACTCCGTGAATACCCTCCTGTGTTTCTCCTGTCAAATCCGCCCAACGCAAAGCGGGGACTTCCCATTTTGCCTCTTCTGCGGGGGTTTGCGGTTTAGTTGTCCGGCGAATCGCGCCACAGGGAATTTCATAAGTAGCAAAGTCTGCTTCGATATTCAGAGGAAAAGCAGCTTTCACCAATACATGATTTTCTTGCCAATTGACGGTAGTAGCTATCTTCAGTAGAGGTGAACCAGCTTGCAAAATATAGTCTTGGCAAAATTCCGATTCGCCCAACTGACGCACCACGCGCACACGACTTTGGACTGGCCCTTGTTCTAACCACTGAATAGATTGAAGATTTGTTGATGGTAAGGGATGTTGGGCATAATTGGGGTCTATATTCCAAGCATCCCAATATTGACCGCTATCTTTAAAAGCTTGTAGTTGATTTCCTGCACCACTCAAAAGTTCTCGTTGATAAGTTTTATCAAAAACACTTGATAAATCTCCCGTATCAGGGTCGATAACAACTCGTAAGAATTCATTTTCTAAAATCCAGTCTGGGAGGAGTGAGGGAAGTGGGGGAGATGAGGGAGATGGGGAAGATGAGGGGGAAAGCCAAAATATGCGATAGCCAACGGGTGGAATTTCGGTTGCGAGAAATAGTAGGGTTGATGGTTCAGATAATTGGGAGACAACCTGCTTTCCAGAAGTATCGTAAATCTGCCATTCCTGTGGTGTGGGTAAGGCTACAGAGACTACCTCAGAACGCTGCCAATTGAGAGAATTGAAAACGAAAATAGGTAAACTATTGGGTTTTGGTGGTTCTGATAGGGTAATGTGAGATGCGATCGCTAAAAGTGATTCTTGTAATATCTTCGTTCCGACTTGTTCCACTTGCTGCCACTGGGGTAACGCATCTGTATAAACTTGAGTAATTGAAGAACCAGGTAAAATATCGTGAAACTGTTGAAATAAAACCTGCTTCCAAGCTGCTTCAATTTCTGCTTTCGGATATGTCACACCACAGTTTATGGTTGCTAAGGTAGCAAATAGTTCAGCTTCATACAATAAATTTTCACAACGACGATTCCAGCGTTTTTGGTCTGCGTGGGTAGTGTAGCAACCGCGATGGAATTCGAGGTATAGTTCGTCATCCCAGGTGGGGAAGGCAGGGGAAGCAGGGAGAGAATCATAACTCCTGAATTCTGACTCCTGAATTCTGACTCCTGATTTGATTTGCTGTAAATATTTTTCAGCCGTCGTGAATTCTAAGTCTGGGAAGAAAGGCGACTTTTGCCAGCGTTGGGCGGTTTCTAACATATCACGGGTGGGGCCGCCGCCGTGGTCGCCGACACCGGGAAGCCAGAGGGATTCTGATAAACCAGTTTGGGATTGCCATTCCAGAGCGTAGGATGCCATTTTAACTGGGTCAATGTTTTCACCGATAGGTGCAGACATCAAACTAAAGACTTCGCTACCGTCAGGCGATCGCCACCAAAAAGCCCCATAATCAAATTTGGTAGTATCATTCCACCGCAACTTCTGCGTCACAAAATATTCAATACCGGCATTCGCGAAAAACTGCGGTAAAGTTGCACAAAAACCAAAAGTATCTGGAACCCATACTATAGTTGAAATCTTGCCAAATTTTTCTTGGATGTAGCGTTGACCATACAATAGCTGACGGACTATTGATTCACCAGAAATTAGATTGAGTTCTGGTTCCACCCACATTCCGCCGACAACTTCCCAACGTCCAGCGGCCACCTGTGCTTGAATCGCCTGAAACAAATCCGGGCGATGTTCCTCAATCCAAGCGTAAAGTGCGGGAGTCGAATGACAGAAAATTAACTCAGGGAAATCTGCTTGCAACTTCAGAACCGACTCAAAAGTGTTTTGCGCCGCATTCCAAGTTTCACTCACAGGCCATAACCATGCTAAATCTAAGTGAGCATGACCCAATAAGAAAATTTTAGATTTTTGATCCCCCCAACCCACGCCACTTGCTCCACTTGGGGAGACCCCAAGACCGCAGTGGCTCCCCTTCAAAAGGGGGGCTAAGATGTCAGATTGAATTAGGTTTTGGCGTAGGGACAAAACTGATCTTACTAACTCTCCCTTCTCTGTGTCCTCTGCGCCTCTGCGGTTCGTAACCTCCCCCACCACCTCTACCAAAGCATCCAACTTCTCCGGCGCAAACTTTTCCAAATAAAGCTGCACCACAGCTAATTCATCAGCCACAAAACCCGGATCGGGATTATTATCAACAATAGACTCATAAACTAGGAGCGATCGCACTAAAGCACCATCACAATGTCCCGGACTCACTAACCGCAAAGCCACAACAAACTCTTCTCCTGGCGTTACCCCTCGACTGAGAAGCACTCTCGGCGAACAATCAAATAAATCACCCTCCAGTACTAACTCCCCATTCACATAAATCTCAGCAGAATCTGCCCACCAAAGCAGCGCCAGCCGCAAAGATAACCCAGCTAAAGGATAACCCTGTAAATCTTGGGGCACTACCAACCTTTGGACTAGCCATAGTACTTTTTTCCCCCCAGTCCAAGCGATATGTTCTTTAGCATTCAACTTAACAGGTTGCCAATGAGACAAATTAGCAGCGACAACATCAGTAATAATCAGGTCAGATTCCTGGTATAGCCAGCTAGACTGAAGATTAACTTGGCAAAAAGAGCGTAGTTGCTCAATTGCTTGTGAGATGATTTTGGTATGAGATTGAGAGACAGTGGGAGTCATATATTCGCTAATATGAGGTGTTGGTTGTTTTTATTGTTTGGCGCGAGTCTCACAACTTAACAAGACTTGAACTAAAAAATTACTACTATGTCTTCTGGTTCCTCTGGTCGTTATCAAAGCAGACTATTTAACTTTGTCCACCAGCAATCCCGGCGGGTGACACAACAGTGGGAACACACCTTCCGGCATTTGCAAGTTGCCACTAAGTGGGGTGTGGAGGCACTACTTTACCCAGTGTATCTACTGTTTCAGTCATCTGAATCATCTGGGAAAACGCTACAGACCAAAGAGCCACAAACTAGACTAAAGTTACAACCAAATGATACCGATTTCCAGTCCGAAATTCCAAATGCTGATAGTCCTATTCAACAAGTACTAGAAGCAGTCAATTATGTCTTGTCAGATGAAGCCGTCTCCACTCCTACAAAAACATCTGAAACTTTCAATCCTTTGGCTTTATTGGAAGTTGTGCGGCTGAAGTTTGTTGATAAAAACTCGACAAATAACGTAAGTTATATAAAATCTTCAAGTATTACAGAGAATAAAGCGGAGATTATCAACTCTTTACAGTTAGATAACGCTCTAAAACAGCATTTACCAGCTGTGCGGGGAATTGCCACAAATTTGATGAATCGGAGTTTAGTACTTGTTACTACCGAAAATGAAATTCTAGATATTTTGACACCCCAGCAGCAGGCAAAGTTAGAAGATCGAATTATTAACGAAGTTGCTAATTACTGGCAGTCTTGGCGGTTGATTATAGCCAAAAAAGAAACGGAGCTATTACCACAAATTGACCGTTTATTAGCAAAACTCACTGACGGAAATACAACCAAAATTCCAGTTTTAGCTGAGGGTATATCAAAAGATTTACTTAATACTGAAAGATTACTAGCATTTCTAGATATAGCTGTTGCTAAGTTGGAGTCAAATGCTTTAGTACCTGTGCAAGAACGTAGCCAGGAAATTGTTCAAGTTGCCCAAACTCAGTTAAACATATTTCTTTATGGCAAAGAGCAATTAGCTGCTAGGGGAGAAATTGCAACCACTGCTGATGGTTTGGAAACTCATACACTAAATATTCACGCTTTGATTGAGGCGGCACTTAATTACTTTTTTGGTGTTGGTAATAGAAAAACACTTGATTCAACAACTAGTGATGAGCAATTCCCAGGTAAAATATTGTCATCACGCTTTAGAAAAGCCTTGGCTAAAAGCCCTCTATTGGAAAATCAGGATTTAGCTGTTGATCCTTGGCTAACATGGAATGATTTATTTGGAGACACTGAAACCGTTACTAACAAGTCAGTTACACTTTCTCAAGTGGAAAATAAAAATCCTGCTTTAGCGGCAAGTTTATCAGTAGGGCATTTTCCCCAAAAGAATTTAACTGTAAAACAACCTAAAATCGGATCTGGTTTGGTGCAAAGGAAACAAGCAACTAGTAATCTTGCCTCAAGCCAAAAAATATCTGGAAAAGTTTCCTCTGCAAAACAAATTCAAGCCCATACTTCCCTAACTAAACGTGAGATTCGGAAAGGGGAAATTTTGCAAGAGCAGTTTCATCAAAGTAGTCAAATTGAGGCACAGCCAGACTGGATAGAAACCAAAGCAACTTCAACAGGCTATGAGAAACATCCCTTAGAGCAACTTCTGGAATGGGTTGATTATGCTATGCTCTGGCTAGAAGAGAGATTTGTAAAGATTTTTCAGTCATTACGGCAGATGTGGCAGGGAAAATAATAGTAATTCGTAATCTTTTTAGAGCAATAAACTCTTCACCACAACATGTGATTTAGGAAAGAACGTAACAGCTTGGTTCCGGTTGGTTCTTGATAGTTAGTTGGCAACATAGCCAGCATAGCATTCTGTAACGTCTCCAAAGCTACTTCTACTTCCTGGCGCTTTGGTCTGGTTGTTTGGGCAAAATGTAACGGTTCACCGACTCGAATTGTTAACTCTTTTCTTAAATAAAGGTCATGAGTCCCAATCAGTGCAACTGGAATAATCGGTACACCAGCCCGCAAAGCATAAATCACAGTCCCGCGTTTTAAAGGGAGATGCAACTTACCCTCAGCAGTTCCGAGTCGTCCTTCGGGAAAGAGAATCATCCCATCTCCACGAGTCAAAATTGCCAGGATAATCCGGTCTATCTGTCGGAGTGTGTGTATATCTTCCCCTGTCGGTACTGTCTGTTTAATTGCTGTAGCAAGCTCAACTAAATCTTGCCTTCCTGCTTTAGCCGCTTCCATGACAGCAACTTCTTCTTTCCACACCCGTTCCAAAGGAATCACGCCCCCCGCAAAACCGAGGATAAAGCGCTTCCACCACTTGTTATAAAGAGTACGAGCATCGCCCAGGATGTAATAGTGGGGTTGGGTTGGGAGTTCGGCTAACAGGAGTAAGGGATCTATATGGTGGAGATGGTTGACAGCTAGAATTGCAGGTTTCTGAGGTATTCTTTCGAGGTGTTCGACCCGTACCTTGAAAAAGGAATGGATGAGCGATCGCATCACAAAACGACGCAGCCCAGAGTTGGCTCTAGGTTCTGAATGCCCCTGATTAAGACCTTCCAAGCGATTGAGGGTTTTTTCGATAATCTGGCGAACAGCGCGATCGCCAGCCGCAGCTACACCCTCTTTTACCCGCTTTATACTTGCAGTAGTTAAAGTTTTTAATTGTGTACTATCTTCGCTCTGATGGCTAGATTTCGAGTCGGTATGAACTTCGGAAATTACCCCATCAGCTTGGTCTTCCTGAACAGATACCTTAGAAGAATTTTTGATAAAAATCTCCTTGAATTCATAAATCAATCATAATTCTTGAGGTTATATTATTAACCAACCCACGGTTAGAAATTGTGGAATGCTCTTATCAAGATTTTAAATAAATTAGCTGTAATTATCCCAATAGCTAGAAGATATTTTTATACAATCAGTGTTGACATATTAGTAACTTGCTGAGAAGATACCTAAAAAATTAACCAGATGATTGACCATAGCGATCGCATCGTGTCTCGTAAAGAAGGCACATTCCAAGGTGTCGGAGGACTTGACCTGTATTATCAAAGCTGGCATCCAGAGGGTAAAGTACGGGCAATATTAGCCATTGTGCATGGACTCGGAGCCCACAGCGATCGCTACAGTAATGTAATTCAGCATTTGATACCCAAACAATATGCTATCTATGCCTTAGACTTACGTGGTCATGGACGCTCACCAGGTCAGCGAGGCTATATCAACGCTTGGAGTGAGTTTCGAGAAGATTTGGGAGCCTTTTTACAGTTAATTCAGACTCAGAATCCTAGCTGCCCAATTTTTCTTTTGGGTCATAGTTTAGGCGGGGTGATTGTCTTAGATTATATTCTGCGCTATCCCCAACAAGCATCAGTTTTGCAAGGTGTGATCGCTCTAGCGCCAACCTTGGGGAAAGTTGGGATTTCACCGATTCGGGTGCTTTTAGGAAAACTGCTCTCACGGGTGTGGCCGCGTTTCACACTGAATACAGGCATTGACATCAGTGCTGGTTCAAGAGACCCGCAGGTTTTAGCTGCGATCGCTCAAGATACACTACGACATACCCTTGGTACTGCCCGTCTAGCTACAGAATTCTTTGCAACAGTTGATTGGATTAATGCTCACGCAGGTGATTGGCAATTACCATTGTTGATTCTCCACGGTGGTGCAGACCGAGTTGCTTTACCTGCGGGAAGCGACATCTTTTATCAACGGTTAAAGTATACAGATAAACTGAGAATTGAGTATCCAGAAGCCTATCACGAAATTCAGCGTGACCTCAATTATCGAGAGGTAATGGCTGATTTGGAAGATTGGTTAGAGCGACATCTAGCACCGCAGACGGCGCAGTTAGGATGGGGAAGCGGTGAGTTAGAGTTTCCTAGTTCTTAATATCCTGATTACAACCTTCTTTCTATCAACCGTCGAGTTAAATCTTCGATTACACCTATACTCAGTTGATATCCATTAAAAATCGTAAACAAAGGGCTAACAGCCTGATTAACGTACTGTGCTAACGCCGAGCGAGGTGTTTCAAGCGGTAGATTAACGAACGCTAAAACTTCATCTTGATATGCTGAACCTTGTGAATAAATAGAACGCTCTTGATTTGCCCAAGAACTAAGTCTACGTCCCCGCAAGCCAGTCCATTTAAATGCAAAAGCTAATTGCGTTTTTTCTGGCTCACAACCCATTGCCTTTGCAAACTCAATACCAACTGCTATAGCTTCAGCCGTTCTAATTACAGGTAGAGCAAAATCAAGAACTGTCATAGGTGGAGCTGCGTAATTCTTGACTGACATATCATCTTCTAATGCTCGCCTCAGATAAAATTTACCCTTTGGATCGAACCGCATGAAGTCAATGTCTCTGCTCCAACCTGAATCCAGACTAACAATAAGCGCTTCCCAAGCTCCGTCATAAACATAAGGTTGGTCTTTGTCAACGAAACCTCGACTATCTAGCCACACAGGCCAACCAGTATATTTAGGATTATTAAAACTCAAGAGATTAAAGAATTGCTCATTTGCAGAGTGTAGAGGTACTTCTCCAATAATTATTAATGCTACCTGCCAAGTACCATGCTCCGGTAAAGTAATACTACGTTCTTTAACTACGGTGTTAAATCTTTCTTTACTTTCTTGAAGATAATATCGCAGTTTATCTTCAATTGATTCCTCTGGTTGTATTCCTTGTGCAATTGTGAAAGCCAATTCACGGAGCAGAGAAGGCGTGACACCACCAAGATGGCGGCGTAAAAAACGACCAATATCTGCTTCACGATTCTCGAAGCATAAATTCATGATGCGTTCCCAATCATTACAGCGAGGTTCTGAACTGCTAACAGTATTATTTGTATTCAGACTTCGCACATAAATACTATGAGCTTTAATTAGATCCTTACCTTGTTCATCCTTTAAGCCAGCCTTTGCTGCTACAGGTGTTATAAATCCAGAAGGAATCTCTAATGCTGGATACTCTTGACCATCTTTTTTAAGATAGTGAATTTTTACTTCAAAAGATTGACTGCAAAATTTACTGGCAATAGACTGAATAACATCAGGATGAAAACTTTCTCTTGGATTTTGATGCGCTCCCTGAATATCAGGAGAACCATCATTGTTGAAACCAATCAAAAATATACCTCCATCATTATTTCTGAGGGCAATGCAAGCCTTGGCTATCTTCGCCATACCCTCTTTAGATTGAGGATCGATCCATCTTTTAATCTCTACAGATAAACTTTCAGATGGATTCAAAACTAAATTATTAAAGAAATCCTGATTATAGATACTTCCCATTTTCAGCTTTAAATTTACTATCAAGCAAGGTACATTAGCACCAGAGTAACGTACCTTTATCTGTTTAAGTATATTTGTACTATAAAATTTGTTACGAAAGTACGACCTACAAAACGTAGCAGAATATTAGTATCTATGAGGTATACCACTGTTAAGGATGATCCTCGTAAATACTCTCACGAGTTACAGCATAATCTGACAGCACTGGTAAATTTGACTCAACGTATAGCGCAAATTCGTCAGCTAACTTATCTGCAATTACTTCAAACTCCTCATTATTCAGTTGACCTTGTGTCTGAAGCTTCGTCATCAACTGAGTGCGTTTTCCTTCTTGACCTTTGCACTGTTGATCTTGAAAGATTAGCTCTTGAAGATATTCACTGGCTGAACTATAGCCTTTAGCTACTTGTTCTTCGACAAAGACTTTCATCGACTCAGGTAAGAAAATCTGAATGTTAGTCATAGCTTGAGATATATAGTGAGCGATTTTATCTACTACCTTAGCACTGCGATCGCATCTACTTTTATCAAACAAGCGATCGCATATTAAAGAGTCAGTTATCTACATTATCTGAAAAATATGTTGCTGAGGATAGAGAGTTTTTGCTAACCAAAATAGGCTCTCCCTTTACTCCTCCACGAGTAAGAGTACAAATTTTATAAAGGTTTTCGCACTCAAAGATTGCCATAACTAGCTCTTTCCCCGTTTGATAAGAGGATGGTAAGGGTTTACCTACCTCGCATTCCATATCAATTTCGCGATCGCGCCACTGTAACTTCCAAATACGCTTTTCGGTTATTGGTGCTTTGACAGACTGAGCAAAAGCATTATACACCTGCTCTGCTTTGATATCATCCTTGGCTGCTGGCACAAAAAACTTCATAGGCTTTGGTTACAAGTAATGTGAGTTTCACTAGCATCAGCGTAACGCAGTTACCAAGGCAATCTGCTTCCATCCCACGAGAAAAACTGCCCACTATCGCCTTCTTGAAGCTGTTCAATCACAGCCAATAATTGGGAAACCGTGTGTTCCACTGAGAATAATTTTTCCGCAGGTACATTTTTCTGGAAAGGACGGGAAAGGCGCGTATCAGTTGTACCAGGATGCAATGTAACTATTAATGCTTTCGGACAACTTCTTTTATACTCAATTGCCGCAGTCCGCATCAACATATTGAGTGCTGCTTTAGAAGCGCGATAGCCATACCATCCACCAAGTTTGTTATCGCCAATACTGCCCAATTTAGCAGAAATACTAGCGAACACACTGCGTTCTCCATGACGCAACAGAGGCAATAGATGTTTAGCTAGCAAGACAGCACCAATACTATTTATTTGAAAGTAGCGTAGCAAGTTTTCTGAATTTATCTGTTTTAAGCTTTTTTCAGGTTGCAAAGTATCTTCATGCAACAGTCCTACACAGTTGACTACCAAATGCAGTTTGTCAACTTGGGTATGTATTTTGTGAATAGTTTCAACAATCTGCAACTCGTCAGTAATATCCATCTCTAAACAAATTAATCGCCCAGAATGTTCGTCTACAAGAGCTATTAAATCGGTGGCTAATTCTAGCTGACGAGAAGTTGCAAAAACTTTAGCTATTTTATCATCCTGTAGCAATCTTTTTACAAAACCAAAACCAATACCTTGGCTGGCTCCCACAATCAATACGTTTACAGAATTTATTTCATCGTTTAAAGACATAAAATTTTAGGGTCTAATAATATTAAAACTTAATAATTAGGATAGATATTGGGTTTTTATTCGCTTCACCCAAACTACTAAGATTAGCAAAACAGAACATTTAGGTTTATTTACCAATGCAAAACTTGCTAAAAATCCTATCCAAAACTGATTCTGTTACTTCTTCCCCAGTAATCTCTCCCAGTGCTTGAATTGCACCGCGTAAGTCAATTGTCCAAAAATCTAGAGGAAGCTGCTGGACAATTGTTGCTTGTACTTGTTCCAAAGATATTTTAGCTTGAGTTAAAGCTGCTGCTTGCCTTTGATTAATGGCTAAATCCATATCAGCAGCTTGGACTTTTTCTACTTTGACTAGCTCTAAAATTGCTACTTCTAAAGCATCAATACCTTGATTTTGTGCTGCTGCTGTGGCAATTTTAGATTTTGAATTGGGTATTTGAGATTGAAGAGTTTTTCTTTCGCTTTCTTCTACTAAGTCAATTTTGTTGATGACTAAAATTAATGGACGGTGTTGTACTTGTTCGTAAATTTCTCGATCGCCTTCTGTCCAACCTGCTGAAGCATCGATGGTAAGCAAGACTAAATCAGCTGCATTGGCGGCACGGCGCGATCGCTCTACGCCAATTTTTTCCACTTGATCTGTTGTTTCCCGAATCCCGGCTGTATCTAGCACTTGTACGGGAATTCCCCTGACAACTAGCTGGGATTCAACTACATCGCGGGTTGTACCGGGTAAGTCTGTGACAATGGCGCGATCGCTCCGGCTCCAAGCGTTCAATAAGCTCGACTTACCCACGTTTGGCCGCCCGACAATTGCCACTTTTAACCCTGTGCGTAACAACTCCCCTTTGTCTTTGGTTGCCAATAACCTCGTTATTTCGGCGGCAATTTTCTCGATTTCTGATATTATTGCTGTATCATCCAACGGCGGTAAGTCTTCCTCAAAATCGATTCGAGCTTCGATTTCTGCCAAAATATCTAAACAGTTAGCGCGTAACTGCCGGATCGGATGAGCTAATTTTCCCTGTAAACCAGCTAAGGCAGTTTGGGCAGCTTGAGGTGATTTAGCTCCCACTAAATCAGCAATACCTTCGGCTTGAGTTAGATCCAATCGCCCATTCAAAAAGGCGCGGAGAGTAAATTCTCCGGGTTGAGCTAGTCTAGCGCCATTTTCTAAACACAGTTGTAATACCTGTTGCACTGCCATAATTCCCCCGTGGCAATGGAATTCCACTACATCTTCACGGGTGTAAGAACGAGGTGCTTTCATAATCAGCAATAGGGCTTCATCTACCAATTGTTGGGTTTGAGGATGACGAATATAACCGTAGAGAATCCGGTGACTTTCCCAAACTTGTCGCCCTGGTGCATGAAAGAGAGTTTGGGCTAGAGCCATTGCTTCAGAACCAGACACCCGCACAATACCAACACTACCCTGTTGGGGGACAACAGCAGTTGCGATCGCAGCGATAGTTCCAGTAGTAGCAAAAACTTCTGACATGAATGCCCTTCATAAGAGTGAGAAATTAGGAATCAAAATCATAACTCATAACTGATAACTTTCTAAATAGTAGGTGTTTAGACTAATAGGATAGCAACTGGCAAGGTAAAATTTACCTAGAGGTTAATGCCTGATAGTAAAGAGTTAGGGGTGAATATTAGAACTCACAACTTTATAACTTATAAGTTTTAGAGAGAGGAATTTACTGTGGAGCAAAAGATTAACTGTGCTGTAGCCTGTGTTAACGGATGTGTTTTAGGGGATAAATGCCCCAACATCGAGTTTAGAGAGGCCGCTGCAAAATTTATTGAAGAGACTCCCTTAGACAAAATGTTGGAGTTGGCACAAGAACGTCTGCGGAAAAAAATGACGGAACCGCCAAAATGGGTTTTTCCTGAAGATCCATAGCATTCGCACCAACAGGCACAAGCAAGACAGCGAGGAGCTTAAATAGTATCTGGATCTATATTTAATTCTCGCAGTTTTGCCGCCAAGCGATCGCTGCGTTGCTTTTCTTGTTCAGCCTGTTGTGCGACTTCTTCGGGTGTGGGAACCAGTTTTCCTTCAGGCGTGAAAAAGCGTAGCTTTTCTTGATAAACCCCTAAATGCAAACCTAGCTGTTGACTCCACAACCAGCCTTGGGGATTTGGTTCCAACGGTTGATATTTACCATCAAGTAAATGAAACCCTGCAAATTCTAACGTTTCTGGATCAAACCAGAAATAATCTGGTGTGCGAAAGATATCTTGGTAAATTTGTTTTTTGAGTCCCTTGTCAGTGTCACCTGTGCTATCTGAGAGAATTTCTATAATTAGATTAGGATATTTGCCATCTTCTTCCCAGACAACCCAGCTTTTACGGGGTTTGCGTTCAGTCCCCAGTACGACAAAAAAATCTGGACCCCGGAAGTTTTCTGATTTGCGCTGGTGTGGACTGTAGTAGATGGTGAGATTACCCGATGCATAAAAGTCATTGCGATTTTGCCACAACCACTCCAAGCATTGGATGAGCAGTGTCATTTGTAGCCGATGCAAGTCAGTTTCCAAAGGCGGTTCGTCACTATATAAATCCCCTGGCGGAAATATAACATCTTTTGGGACTTCAAAATCTTTGGTGACAGACATGGTGGCAAGTGTCTCAGTGGTATAAGTTTAGCGTAGCAGTGAGGAGCGTAGACGCTATCTATAAAAACCGTTCGATGATAATCTCGTCCACATACGTTCCTTTAATTTTAGCCTGTCTTTGCGCCGTCCCAATTATGTGAAAACCACGTTGGAGATAGCTAGCTAACGCCCCTGCGTTATCGGCGCGAACGTAGATTAATATCTTTTCGTATCCTTTGGTACGAGCAGTCTCAAAAGTAACCTCGAATAAACTCTTACCAATACCATGTCGTCGGTATAAGATATCTACGTATGTTCCGATGATTCCCACATGGTCAAAGGCATGTGTGAAGGTTGCAAATGGTTCCATACTTTGAAACCCAACAACCGCTCGATCTGGTAATAGCACAGCGACATGGAACACCCCACGCTGGGGAAAATTTAAAATATACTCACGTTCGGCATCGACTGTGAGCGGCGTATCAAATGCGGTGTATACACCAGCTTCTATAATTGGGTTCAGAATGCCAACAATCGCCGCAGCATCATCCAGTCGTGCAGCACATTCATTTCCGGTGTCTCCTAGAGGTGAGTGCTTTTGCTGGTAGTGATACTTAATAATATTTGCTTGCTTAATTTCGGGAACACAGTTGAACAATAACGCTAACCTGGACTCTAAATATCTAACCCAACAACCATTAAGTCAGGCGGATGTTCAACATTAAACTGGTAATATATCTCTCTTTGTTCTTGTGCTGGAAGAGTTAACTGCCATTCTAAAATGCCCATTTCACCAAGTTGAATTTGTGGGTTACTACGGCTAAGGCGCACTTTAATTTGCTCGTTGCGGCTAACTGGTAATTGTTCAGTTACTTTCAGATTTACTTCTTTGTCGAGTAAGTTAGTAATTATCAACCGATAACTATAAGTAATCCGGCGCTGGTTGCTAATCAATCTTTTATCTACTAGACGTTCAACTAATTCGCGCTCAATTTTCAAACCTTCATCCATCCCTAAATTCAGTTTGAATTCTTGTCCTGGTGCAATATTCTCTAACTGAGTTGTCCCAATAAAAACATTGTTGCGGAAAATATTCGCTTTCCCTGGTAACAAAGTCGCACCATTAGGATTATTTTTCACATTTGCTTGCAGATAAGCAAAACTTACCAAACGCGGCATTGCCACATAATCAAAGCTACAAGGATAATCGTCATTAAAAATTGTCGTTTTATGGGGTGCGCCATCACTGGGAATATTACCGCCACCATTCAATTTAAAGGTAACTACACTACCTTCTTTGGATACTTCTGCTGTCACACTTTCTGCTTGGATAAGAACACCATCTGCACCTTCGTCTTCTTCTTGCCAATCGGCTCTGGCAGCAGAGGTAGGCGGTTCTGCTATGCTAGGCAGCAGTGGTGGCTGGGCAGCAAATCGTCGTTGTCGTAACATTTGTGGACGTGGCGCATCAATATACCAGGGTTCAAGTTTAGGCGGTAGTGTACCTAATCCCGGTTTAGCAGTAGAAAGGGTGAGATTTGCACCAATCCAATCTTCGCCACTACTTTGAGTAATTTCTGCAAGGTAGCCCAGATGCACAATATCGCTGGTAGTGCTAAAGCGCAAGTCATAAAGCGGAGTCCAACGGGCGCGATTTACTATGTAAGACACCTCTAATTCAAATTCGCCTTCACCTGCAACTTCAACTCCTACAACTATGCTCAAACTCTCTTTGGGATGGGGTGTTTGAATTTTTTGCAATGAGGCGCGGAGTGCTTGCAGTTCTTTGTCTAATTCCTGCTGTTGGGTTTTGCACTCTCCAGATGCGATCGCATATTCACTATACTGGCTTCCGAGAAAGTTCAAAAAATCCAAAGTTTCGCTCAGGCTAAGATTTTTCCGAGACAAACTTTGTGCAAAGGGTTCCTCTGTTTTTTCACGTAAACCGGCGATAAAACTAGACTGTAATACTAAAGCATCTACTTGGGCTTGCAGGTGTCGTTTTTCTGCTTCTAACTGCTCAATTTGCCTTGTTAAATGTGCAACTCGCTCTGCCACTGGTTCAGTGGTGTAAATGCGATCGCTACTCACTCCCATCAAACGCACTGCCACTGTCCCTGTACCGCTAACCCTGATAGACTCAGTTTCTAGAGTCTCTGGCACTGAGGTAATTACTAATTCCTGTTCAATTCCTATTAAATTAACTACACCCCGCCGTGTAACCAATGCTCTGTCAGCATAAACTGTAACAGCTACAATCTCGCTTTGTACTGTTTTGCGCCAAGATGGTATTTCCGGGTTAACCATTGCCAGTTTTCCCCCATTTTTAATTGATTCTGCTGGTTAATTGTCAATGGTTGCCGGTCTAAGAGTCAACCCTTTTGGGTAATTCGTAATTCGTAATGACGCTCGCGGACTCGCTAACGTAATTATGAATTACCCGTTAATTGGTTCAAGTGTACTAGAAGTAGTATCAGTGTTTTGATCTACAAAATTCCTTGCCGCAGCCAGGAGATAGTCATAATAGGCACGAGCAACGATAGATAGTTGCTTACCTGCGGGGTAAACCATGTACCAATGTCGCTGAATGGGAAAGTGTTGGACATCTAAAATGCTAAAATCTGAAGCGTCTAATAGTAAAGTATGACGAGATAAAACCGAAATTCCTAAACCACCTGCGATCGCTTGTTTAATTGCTTCGTTACTTCCCAATTCAAGTTTGACTTTTACTGTCACCCCTTGTTCTTCAAATAGGCTTTGGACGGCACGACGAGTTCCTGAACCTGGTTCTCGCATAATAAAAGGTTCGTTAGATAGGCGTTGAATCGGAATATTTTTTTCTTTGGATAACGGATGATTAACTGGTGCAAAGACTATCAAAGGATTTTCTAAAAATGCCTCACAAGTCACATCCATATTATCTGGAACTTGACTCATAATATATAAGTCGTCCAGATTTTGACTCATCCGTTCCAAAATTTGTTCGTGATTCGTTACTTGCAGAGAGATATCAATCCCTGGATAAAGTTCGCAAAACGGCCCTAACAAACGTGGGATAAAATATTTTGCTGTTGTAATCACTGCCAAGCGTAATTGTCCCTGTTTTAGCCCTTTTAAATCTGCTACCTTCATTTCATACTGGGCTATATTTTCAAAAATCTGCCGACAAGTGGCAAATAATTCTCGTCCTGCCTCGGTGAGATACAACCGCTTTCCTACTTGTTCAAATAATGGCAACCCTACCGATTTTGTGAGTTGCTTAATCTGCATAGAAACGGTAGGTTGGGTGAGAAACAATTCCTCAGCAGCCCGCGTAAAGCTACTGTGCCGTGCCGCAGCCTCGAATACCTTTAACTGGTGCAGCGTCGCTTGTTTCAAAGGTGGTTCTCCTCTATATAGTTATTCATCGATATAAAACTAGTATTAACTGAACAGTTGCAAATGGTATAGCGATACTCATAGAAATTTACGAGTTTTATTATAGATAAAACTCTATTACTTCTATTAAAATAAAGGTATTTTATTTATAGATTGAAGAAGCTATGATCAAAACAACAAGAAAAGCGTAAGATCCCTTCCACTTCCCGATGAATGATGATTTTCCCAAATTCATCTATCATCATTCATCATTCCATAATTCTTCTACAACTTCTGCAATTTTTGTAGGTAGCTTAGTTAAATCTGGTAATCTTAGCACTTCTATTTCGGCAACTTGTTCTTTAATGTTCACTGGCAAGTTTAAAGGCTGCTGTGTTTCTATCCAGCAGCTTGCCAATGGTAAGGTTTGCTCCATTTCGTCTAGTGGCCGAGGAATTACCATCACTGCATTTAATTCCCCAATGCGTTCTGCTTCAAACATTCCCGCTTCCACTGCTACCGCCACATTTGCTACGGAACCACGAATAATGGCTGTACACAAACCCCCACCAATTTTTTCATAGGCTGCTAAATGAACATCAGCAGCTTTGAGCATGGCATCACACGCGCCTACCATCGCTGGAAATCCTCGCGTTTCTACCAAACCAATTGCTTGATTACTCAGACGGCTAGAATTACCCTCCTCCATCAATTTAGTAAAACGGGTTGTGATGGGAAGTACTATATCTAGGTTGGGATAAGGCCGAGGAATCACCAAGCTAGAAACTAACTGACCAAACTGTTCAGCTGTTTGCACACCCGATTCTACAGCCAGACGCACGTCAGCAATTCCACCCCGCACGATCGCAGTACAATATCCACCACCTATTTTTTCATACCCAACTAGGTGAACTCCTGCTGATTTCAGCATCATATCCGCCGTCCCAACTATTGCGGGAAAGCTGCGGGTAGAAACTAAACCTAAAGCAGTATCTTGGAAGGTGTCTCGATGACTCGTTCCTTCGATGGCTTTCATAGACCGTTGATTAGATGTTTCCATTTGAACTTTCCCAGATAATCACAAAGCCGACAACTTACAATTAACACTTACTCACACTAATCGTCAGAGTTTGGGTTGCTTAAGGATTGTCTATGAGGAAACAATGTAGTCAACAGTCTGCTTATGCTCCCTTGTCCATAAATCTGATTCCCGAAACCGTTAGGGGATTCTGTAGTTAGCTGATTGGGGTCTGAGTCAGGTTTTATAGGCTCTTGGGCGGGTTCTTGTAAGGGGGGTTCAATATCCTTGGCTGGTTCCTCTACGAGAGGAGGCTGGCTTTCAGGAGTAGCGGGAGATTTAAAGTAAGAAATCGACTTATTTTGTTTGAAATCCACAAAAGCGGCGGCTGAGAAGTTAGTTGAGGAAACTACCTTTTCCTTAACTTCACCTGAGCCATTTTCTTCTTCCTTCTGCGGTGGCGCACTTGTAGCCGTAGGGTTATTCGTGGATGGTTCCGGCTGCTTTGTTTGAGCAATTTGCCGACTGGTGTCTCCTAAAATCGATCCAGGTGGAACTACTTGTCCAGGTTCAACTGAATAGTTAAAAACTGTTGTTGCTGAACCAATGCAAGCATTTGCTCCAATTTTGCCCTTGCCAACCATCAAAAAACCGGCTCCCAAGTTTGCCCCTACTTCTACCTCTAGGGTTCCTTCATGGACTTGGAGAATTGCTCCCATGCCAATACAGACCCCTGGGCCAATGATGATCTTGCTGTTTTCAGCTGCTTGGAGGATTACCCCAGGTGCAAGTACTGCGCTTGGATGAATAGTCACCTCACCACTAATGTAAGAATCAAAATTATTGCTGAGGCGCAGTGACAGCACAGACATGGAAATTTTAACCTCGGAAGCCGGAGTGGGGATGAGGAGTAGGGGAGGCAGGGGAGCGGGGGGGCAGGGGGCAAGGGAGGCAGGGGAGACAAGGGGACAGAGGTGAGAACTTGAAACAAGTCTTTAATTCTCCTTGTCCCCTTGTCCTCTTGCCCATACCCAATTCCCAATTCCCAATTCCCAATTCCCCACTACCTACTACCTACTATGGTCTTTGGATAATCGTTTCTAATACCCGACGCTTGGCTTTGGGGTCAATACCAATTAAGCGTACATATTCCCCTTGGTATTCGCCAAGGTGTCCTTCTACGGCTGCGATCGCTTCTCTTTCTGAGGAGGCTTGAATTTGACCGGTACTAGTCCAAGAACCTGTACGGAACCGCCGTTGGTCTACGTGTTCAAGGCTAATTTTAGAGCCGCCAGCCAATAATTGTCGGAGTTGGCCTACGACTTCACTACTCAAGCGGGTACTGGTAGCTGTTGCTGTAGCTGTAGCTGTTGCAGAAGACGCACTGTTAGTAAATGATTTCTGACTGCCAGAGGAGGCTACTTGACCATTTGGACGTTGGATAATCGTTTCTAATACCCGACGCTTGGCTTTGGGGTCAATACCAATTAAGCGTACATATTCCCCTTGGTATTCGCCAAGGTGTCCTTCTATAGCTGCGATCGCTTCTCTTTCGGAGGAGGCTTGAATTTGACCGGTACTAGTCCAAGAACCTGTACGGAACCGTCGTTCGTCTACGTGTTCAAGGCTAATCTTATACCCACCAGCCAATAATTGCCGTAGTTGGTCTACTACTTCAGTACTCAAACGGTTACTGGTAGCTGTTGCCGTAGCACTTCCAGAACCTCCACTGCTGCTAGTAAATGATGATTTCTGACTACCAGAGGAGGTTACTTGACCATTTGGACGTTGGATAATTGTTTCTAATACCCGCCGCTTGGCTTTGGTATCAATACCTATTAAACGCACATACTCACCTTGATGGCTTTCTATACATTCTTCCAAGCCGGAAATTACTTGATTTATGGAAGTTGCTTCAATTGGCTTGCAGCTAGTCCAGGAACCAGTACGGAAACGGCGCTCGTCTACGTGTTCCATGCCAATTTTGTAACCACCTGCCAAAAGTTGGCGGATTTGCTCTACAGTTTCGCCATTGACTTTGCCACTGCTTGAGCCGTTACCATTACCATTACTGCTGTAGCTGCCATTGCTATGACTACTAGCCGGAGCCTTAAAATTGGTAGCTGGTTTAAAATCACCATCCGGCCGTTGGATGATGCTTTCTAACACACGTCGTCTATCTTTGTCAATACCAAACAGGCGGACATATTCGCCGCTATGGTCACTTACACAGCTTTCTAATGCTGCGATCGCTTCACCGATGGATCTCGGTTCAATTGGTTGGCAACTAGTCCAAGAACCCGTGCGGAACCGTCTCTGGTCTACGTGTTCTGTACCAATTTTATACCCTTGTTCCAATAGATAGCGCAACTGCTCTATTGTTTCTGCACCCAAGCTATTGCTCGCCACTTCACTACTCCTTTCCAACTCTAAAACAGTAATACCATTACCTGTATAAGATTTAGCGTTCTCATCCCGAATGGGTGCTATACATTTGCTATCCGCAGCACAAAGATAACCAGCTCGTAGCGCCTGATTAATCCCAACCACATGATGAGCAAATTCCTTATCCTGCTCTTGCACATCTGGCAAGCGGTCAGCTTGCTGCTGGGTAGTAATTACCGCTCCCGAAGGTATATATTTACCTGGGGGAATTTCTACGTCTTGAATCAAAGCGTGCATCATCACGATGCAACCTGCACCTACTCTGGCATTAAACACTGTAGAGCGAAAGCCAATGAAGGAATTATCGCCTACATAAGCTGGCCCGTGAATTAGAGCCATGTGGGTAATGCAAGCATTTTTACCTACCCATACCGAGTATTTTTCTTGGTCATCGCCAATTACTCGACCTTGCTCTAACCCATGAATGACCACACCATCTTGAATATTAGTGTTTTCACCAAGATAAAAAGGTGTGCCTTCATCCGCTCTAATCGTAGTCCCCGGAGCAACGATTACATTTGCACCTATTCGTACATCCCCAATCAGATTGGCGAATGAATGTACAAAAGCAGTTTGATGGATTTCGGGTTCAGCTAAATTCCTTGACCACGGAGTTGGGGGTGCTGCCGTGCTGCGGACTGCCATTGCGAGATTCCTCCTATATTGTCATTTGTCATTTGCCCGTTGTCATTTGTCCTTTGTTATTCACTAATGACCAATGACCAATGACCAATGACTAAATGACTATCGATATTGATCTTTTTTGCTGTAAATCATGCGATCTTCAACATAAATTGTATCTATGATCGCTACTACCACTGCATCTAGTGGTCGCTGTTCGTTGCCAATAACTTGACGAGCAACACTGCCACGACTGACAAGTACCCACTCATCTACACCTGCTCCCACACTATCTGCTGCTACCTCATATTGTGGGAGGATGTTTCCGTCTTCATCTACAAATTGTAACAACAGTAGTTTCACACCTCTGAGACTTGGATCTTTTTGGGTGCTAACTACTGTGCCGCGAACTTTGGCGACTTGCATTACAAATTACGGTCTTCTACCGAAAGGACGAATTGCGTTCACATTTTCCCGGAATTGCTCTACGTCTTCTGTATAACGAATTGGTAGGACGTATTCCAAGTTTTCGTGAGGACGAGCAATGATGTGAGTAGACAGCACTTGTCCACCATTGACTCGCTTCACTGATTCAACACCTGCGGCTACGGAAGCTTGCACTTCCGAAACGTCACCCCGGACAATTACTGTAACTCGACCACTGCCGATTTTTTCATAGCCGACTAGAGTCACACGAGCAGCTTTCACCATCGCATCAGCAGCTTCCACTACTGCTGGAAAGCCCAGCGTTTCAACCATTCCTACTGCAATTGACATTAGTTTTAATCCCTATTTAAAGTTTTTAGCCTTGGACAAAAGTGATGCTCAAAAAAGCAAAGAGCGTTAATTACTTTGTTTAAACAGCTTTTAGGTACGGAACTGTTCCACAGCTTCGGTGTAACGAATCGGCAAGACGTATTCCAGGTTCTCGTGAGGACGAGCAATGATGTGAGTGGACAACACTTCACCACCAAATACTCTTTTTGCCGCTTCAACCCCAGCAGCTACAGAAGCTTGCACTTCCGATACATCTCCCCGAACTATCACGGTGACGCGAGCGCTACCAATTTTTTCATACCCTACTAAGGTGACACGGGCGGCTTTCACCATCGCATCAGCAGCTTCTACAACTGCTGGAAAGCCTTTCGTTTCAATCATTCCAACTGCAATTGGCATCGCAGAACTCCTACAAAATTAATGCAATCTGTACTGTCGTTTGAATTTTTTGACGGGGAGAGCCTGATCTTATAGCTAAGAAAACACTTCCAAATTAAGCATAGGAAAGCTTGGCGTTCCTGGCAATATAAATTACTATAATAGTTTATGATAAGAAAGTTTTAAAAAACTTAACAAATATTTATCTAGGCTTTTGAGCAATTAAAGTTTACTGAATTACTTGAGCAGCCACTTATGCTTTATAATTTCTTTATCACATTTACAAAACGACATTCATAACCAAGACTAATTCTATCTGGCGAGGGAAGAGCGGCGGCTGCATCTTTTACTGTATCTATCTTTCCTCGAATTTTGCTGGATGTACAACGACTAGGTGAAAAGTATATAATCTTTTCAAATATATCGTATAAATTACTCTGCTCAAAGTAGAAATACAAATGTAAAAACAGAGGTGAGGTTAAGGCAAGTAAATGCTTTTGCGTATGTAAAGTTATATTTTATCAAAGTTTAGTAGGGGAAAGTAAAGTAAAAATACTTTGGATAATTTAGTTTAAACAATAGTAAAAAAATGTTGATATTTTACTAAATTTATTTTTTAAATAAATAATTGTTTGAAAGATTTTTTAAAATAAAGGCTGAGTCATAAAGGTAAATTTAAATGGATCAATTTCTATTTTCAACAAGTTGGTTTGTGCCTTTATATAGCTTATTAGGCGCAATTTTGACGTTGCCCTGGGGAATAGGAATAATTCAGCGAACAGGGCCAAGACCTGCGGCATACATAAACTTGTTGACAACTGTTGTGGCCTTTGTCCATAGTCTATTTGTATTTAAAAATATCTGGGATAGAGAACCAGAAAATTTACTGGTGTCGTGGTTTAAAGCTGCTGATTTAGACTTATCTTTTAGCTTGGAACTCTCACCAGTCAGTATTGGGGCAACAGTTTTAATTACAGGTTTAAGCTTACTGGCACAAGTTTACGCTCTGGGTTACATGGAAAAGGACTGGTCGCTAGCGCGTTTTTTTGCGCTGCTAGGATTTTTTGAAGCAGCGTTGAGTGGTCTAGCAATCAGCGATTCTTTGTTTCTCAGCTATGCCCTTTTAGAAGTTCTGACACTTTCGACTTACTTGCTAGTGGGATTCTGGTATGCTCAACCGCTAGTAGTGACGGCGGCGCGAGATGCGTTTTGGACTAAACGGGTAGGAGACTTGTTGCTGCTGATGGCTGTGGTGACACTTTCCACCTTGTCCGGTAGTTTGAACTTTTCGGATTTATATGAGTGGGCGCAAACAGCTAATTTAAGCCCAGTCACATCAACATTGCTAGGGTTGGCGTTAATTGCTGGGCCGGCTGGAAAATGTGCCCAATTCCCACTGCACCTGTGGTTAGATGAGGCGATGGAAGGGCCCAATCCTGCTTCGGTAATGCGAAACTCGCTGGTAGTCGCTGGTGGCGCTTATTTACTGTATAAATTTCAACCATTGTTAGCACTGTCGCCAGTTGCCTTGAATGCTTTGGTAATCATGGGTACGGTAACGGCAATTGGGGCGACATTAGTATCTATAGCTCAAATTGACATTAAGCGATCGCTATCTCATTCCACCAGTGCATACATGGGGTTAGTGTTTTTAGCGGTGGGGTTACAGCAAGGTGGTGTAGCACTGATGTTGCTGTTAACTCATGCGATCGCTAAAGCATTATTATTTATGAGTTCCGGTTCAGTCATCTTAACTACCCAAAGCCAGGACTTAACCGAAATGGGCGGACTTTGGTCACGGATGCCAGCCACCACTACCGCCTTTATTGTCGGTTCGGCGGGAATGGTGACAGTGCTACCTTTGGGAGGCTTCTGGGCAATGCTAGGATGGGCTGACGGTTTTGTGAATATTAGTCCTTGGGTAATTGGGGTTTTATTATTGGTCAATTGCCTGACAGCATTGAACTTAACTAGAGTATTCAGATTAGTCTTTTGGGGGAAACCGCAACAAAAGACCCGACGCACGCCAGAAGTTGGTTGGCAAATGGCCTTCCCGATGGTGACTCTCACAATCTTGACTTTACTTTTACCTTTGATGTTACAGCAATGGTACTTACTACCAGATTGGGAAAGTGTTAATTGGTATGTAGCATTAGCGTTGTTTACTTCTACCGTGCTGGGAGTAGTTATCGGTTCTACAGTTTATCTGCACAAAGCTTGGTCAAGATCGAGATTCTTGGCGTGGAGATTTGTGCAAGACTTATTAGGTTATGATTTTTATATTGACCGAGTTTATCGCGTAACCGTGGTGAGTGCAGTCGCACTGCTATCTAGAATTTCTGCTTGGAGCGATCGCTATTTAGTCGATGGTCTAGTAAACTTAGTTGGGTTTGCGACAATTTTTGGCGGACAAACTTTAAAGTACAGCATTTCTGGGCAATCTCAGGGCTATATGTTGACCATCCTCGCAGTTGTCAGCGTCCTGGTTTTCTTCATTGGTTGGTCATCTGGTTTACTAGATAAATTGCCTTTTTAAAGATATTGTCATTGGTCATTTGTCATTTGTGATTGGGTAAGAGTTTTTTCCCATTCCCAATTCCCCATTCCCAATTCCCCATTCCCAATTCCATATCTGCTTATGCTTAGTGTTTTAATTCTAGTGCCGTTAATCGGTGCAGCTTTAATTGGTTTCTCGCCCTCTGGTATCAATGGGAAATTTGCCCGTGGGGTGGCTTTGGTCTTTGCCATTATCGCTTTCTTGTGGACAATCGTACTAGCAATTCAGTTCCATCCAGGGGAAATCACTCAACAGTTTGCTGAGTCTGTACCTTGGATAGATGTCTTAGGCTTAAACTATAACCTGGGAATTGATGGTTTATCTTTGCCACTGCTAGTTTTGAATGGACTGTTAACTTCTATTGCCATCTACAGTAGCGATGAATCTCTACAGCGCCCTAAATTTTATTACTCTTTGATACTATTATTGAGCGCTGGGGTGACTGGAGCATTTCTGGCACAGGATTTACTGTTATTTTTCCTGTTTTACGAATTAGAATTAATTCCGCTATATCTGTTGATAGCTATTTGGGGTGGGGAAAAGCGGGGTTATGCGGCTACAAAATTTCTTATTTATACCGCAGTTTCGGGAATCTTGATTTTGGCAAGTTTCCTCGGCATGGTGTGGCTGAGTGGTTCCTCTAGCTTTGCACTAGCAACCTTAAACGCTACGACTTTACCCTTAGCCACACAGCTTTTACTGCTAGCGGGGATTTTGATCGGTTTCGGGATTAAAATTCCCTTAGTTCCCTTTCATACTTGGTTGCCAGATGCTCACGTTGAAGCTTCCACACCAATTTCGGTGCTATTGGCTGGGGTGTTGTTGAAGTTGGGAACTTACGGCTTACTGCGGTTTGGGATGAACTTGTTACCAGAAGCTTGGGCTTATTTAGCTCCTTGGTTAGCGACTTGGGCAGTGGTGAGTGTATTGTATGGTGCATCCTGCGCGATCGCTCAAACCGATATGAAAAAAATGGTAGCATACAGTTCCATTGGACACATGGGCTATGTGCTGTTAGCGACGGCGGCAGCTACACCATTAAGCGTGTTAGGTGCTGTAATGCAGATGATTAGCCACGGCTTAATTTCCGCCATGCTGTTTTTGCTGGTAGGAGTTGTGTATAAAAAAACTGGAAGCCGAGATTTAGATGTTCTCCAAGGATTGCTGAACCCAGAACGGGGTATGCCTGTAATTGGTAGCCTAATGGTTTTGGGAGTGATGGCCAGTGCTGGGATACCAGGAATGGTTGGGTTTATTTCCGAATTCATCATTTTTCGGGGCAGCTTCCCAGTTTTTCCAGTGCAAACCCTACTATCAATGCTTGGTACTGGCTTAACTGCGGTTTACTTCCTCATACTCCTAGACCGGGCCTTTTTTGGCCGCTTGTCTGCACAAGTTACTAACTTACCACGTGTGTATTGGAGCGATCGCGCCCCAGCTGCAATTTTAGCTGTGCTGATTGTGATTTTCGGCATTCAACCCGCTTGGTTAGCACGCTGGACTGAACCAACAATTACAGCAATGGTGAATAGCCAAAATGTAGTAGTAGCAGTGTCCTTGGAGAAAGCAATGGGGAATGGGGAATAGGGAATGGGGACAAGGGGACAAGGGGACAAGAGGTGAGAACTTGAAACAAGTCTTTCCCCTTGTCCCTAATTCTCCTTGTCCCCAAGTCCTCTTCCCAATGCCCAATTTCCAATTCCCAATGCCCCAATCCCTATACTTTTTGGAGAGATAGCAATGGTAACTATTAAAAAGAAAGCGGCTCACAATCCCTTAGCTGAGTATATTGAACGGCTGCAAAAAGGAGAAGCATTACTCCCCAATAGTCCAGAAAATGTATTAGAAGTAGTTGGTATTCTTAAAAGCTATGGTGTAGTTTTAGATGCCTACTCAAAAAATCTTAACTATATTGCCGAACATCAGTTTTTAATATTTTTCCCATTTTTTAAATACTTTAATGGAGAGGTTTCTGTTGAGAAATTACTCCGGCACTGGTGGCATAATCGAATTAATTTTGAGTATGCCGAATATTGTATGAAAGCCATGATGTGGCACGGTGGCGGCGGACTAGATACATATTTAGATACAACAGAATTTAAAGAAAGAGCGCAAGCTGTTATTGCCGCAAAATTTAAAAATAATCCCTTAATTTCGGGTATTAACCAACTGTTTCCAGATTTTTTAACCGAACAATTGCGTGTCTCTGCTTACTACACAGGTTTAGGTCAATTTTGGCGAGTCATGGCTGATATTTTCCTCAGCTTATCAGACCTCTACGATCAAGGCAAAATCAAATCGATTTCTGAAGTTGTAGAACATATTAAAGGAGGGTTAGTGGCAAATGCGTCAAACCCAATTACCTACGCCGTCAAAATACGAGGTGAAGTCTATGAAATCATTCCTAAAAGCGTTGGTTTGACTTTCTTAGCAGATACAGCAATACCTTATGTAGAAGCAGTATTCTTCCGGGGAACTCCTTTCCACGGTACAGTTTCATACAACGCCCAAGGATATCAAATTCCCCCAGATCAAACGCGATTTCAATATGGTGCATTGTACGCCGATCCTTTGCCAATTGGCGGCGCGGGTATTCCTCCCACCTTGTTAATGCAGGATATGCGTCATTATCTTCCAGAGTATTTGCACGAAATTTATCGTCGTAGTCTTCGAGGTGAAGATGATTTGCGGGTACAAATTTGCATGAGTTTCCAAAAATCGATGTTTTGCGTGACAACAGCAACGATTTTGGGACTGATGCCTTATCCTTTGGACACTAAAGATCCAAATGAGGAAAAAGGTAATCGAGTTTATTTAGAGAAGTGGATGAGTCGGCTAGAAACTTCGCGGTTGTTGGATGTGAATAAATAACTGAATTGAATACCGAGAAATTTCAGATGCTTCTCAATCGCTATAAAAATCTTCACCTAATTCAACAACTTGATCCAGTGCAAGATCATTGCCGGATTTATCACTTAATGAATGGCTATGAGTTTCCCTGGGATATGACGCGATCGCTCGAAGTTGCTTTGATGCGAACTTATTGCGTTCCTAGTATTTCTAAATTGCTGAATCAGACAGGAGAATTTACCCATTGTCCGCAAAAACGCTACGATGATACGTCAATAATTGTTGGAGAGATGATTAAGTGGGGCTATGATAGCGATCACGGCAAAGAAGCCCTGCAACGCATGAATGCCCTCCACGGACGCTTCAAGATTGACAACAACGATTTCCTGTATGTACTTTCAACCTTCATTTTCGAGCCTATCCGTTGGAATGTGCAGTTTGGTTGGCGGCTGATGTGCGAACAAGAAAAATTAGCGTCTTTTTACTTCTGGCGAGAAGTAGGTAAGCAAATGCAGATTCAGAATATCTCTGAAACCTACGAAGAATTCGAGCGCTATAACCTTGACTACGAACGCCAAAACTTCCGTTATTCAGATACAAATTGTCGAGTTGGGGAAGCTACGCGCGATTTATTTTTGAGTTGGTTTCCTTCATGGATGCGTTCTGCCATCAAACCAGGTATCTACGCTTTAATGGATGAGACAATGCTCGATGCCTTTGGTTTTCCCTATCCTTCGCCATTGCTGCGATCGGCTATGGTAAGTCTACTAAAAATCAGAGCCAAATTAATCCGGTTATTTCCGCCTCGGAATCAGCCTAATTTTTATATTGACTCTCCTATCCCCAGCTATCCCACTGGCTATGAAATTGCAAATGTGGGGCCACTTCATCCAAAAATCTAGGCTTCTGGTTCGATACCTAGCGATCGCAATTGAGCAGTTAAGCGATCGGCTCTTTCCTCACCAGTCAACAACAAATTACCTTGCAAATCCCACCAACGTAGCCAAGGTAATTCCATATTGTAATATTGTCCCTGCCAAATCCCTAACTCAACTCCTAAAGGATGTATGGGATAATGTCCGCGTTCATTTGCTGTTAATAACTGATATTGTCCACCAATTAATTCATAAACTTCTACGCTGGCTTTATTCACTTCATAAATGCCGTAGAAGGGAGGACGAATTACCTGCTCATAAATCCAAAATTTCCCCTTCCAAGGAGTTTTATCTCGCTCCTCGCTACCATCCCCAGAGACAAATTCTAATGCAATCAATGGGGCAATAAACTCTCGCCATAATACATAAGACCTACGTGTTTGTCCATCCAGAGTAGGTGGTACATTCCCTACATAGAACCAGTCTGGTGCTTCTGCGCCTTTTTCTGGAGGGTCAGTGATGCGCCAGTAGATACCACTATCTTGACCAATACAGTATTGCCCATTAGGATGACGTTTTTGCAATATCGGTTTAATCGAGTCTGTTAATAGAATACTTTGGGGATGTTCCTGAAAGTTTTTCACGAATGTACCGTCAGATTCAGGAAGCTGTGTATGGTCTGGGAACGGGGTGAGGGCGGTGGATGGGTCGGTTGCAGAGGTCATAAGACTACCTTTGCAGGAGTTAAGGGTTGTTTTTTAGTTTAGCAAGTGTAGATGATCGCTTTTTATAATTAGGCTTTAAGATTATTGGATTTTTGGCCCGATATACCCAATGATAATTTTATCTGGCCCTAATTCTTCAGAAAAATGAAGTCGCCAAGCTCCTGCACCAGTCATTCTTAGGTGCAAACTGAATATACGATACACATCATCAGGACACTTAAAGGTTAGCTTATCCTCTAAACTTTGAAGCCTAGAGTCACTTTCTGGAGTTGCTTTGCTAGGAATAAGGTCTAAATCAAAAGCTCCATCTGTCCAAGTTTTACAGTAGTTTTCTAGTTCAAACAACTTGTTTACAACCTGTCTGAACATTGGCGTTCGACAATAAAGGCTTTGGATCGGTTTGCTGACATTTTGGCAAAACTCCAGATTGGGAAATAATTCCTCTCTCCGATTCCAAAGATCCTCACCGTCGATAACTCCGGTACGAATACGTTTTTGTATCCATTCCCTGTGTTCCTGCACATGGTTGCTACGACTAATATGGATAATCTTTACAATGTAATCAATTACCTCTCCATCTTCATCAATTCGTCTGGCTGCGAGTTCTAGATGGCTTAAATCCCAGCATTCTTCAAAAAGCAAGCTAACTGCGATCGCATCAAGCATAAAAGCAATACCAAGTCCAATTGCGGCTTCTCCCTGATGCCAAAATTCAGACAAGCCAGCATTATTTTCAATCTCTTGAATATCTGAATTTGCAATATTAGTTGAGAAAGGACTTCCTGTTGCTAAAGTTCTAATAAAACCTCGTTCAACTTGATCAACTTCCCGATCATTAAGCCAACGACGTAAAGGATAGTCAGGTGCAAGTATAGTTGTATGAAAGTTATCTTTAGTGCGAAGATAGACTTTCACACCCTGAGCTTTGACTGCCTTTATAGTGTTAATGAAGTTCGACATCCATTGTCGCGCTGTTTGCTTATCAGAGGTAGGATTTTGCAGAGAAAGTTCATTTAATACTAGGTCAATCTCCACAATCTACTCTCCCGCAGGTTCTAACAAAACATCCAAGCTTTTTTCCCACTCATCAAAGAATCCATCAGGCCATCGATCAATTCTGCCATTCCGATCAATGCGTGGTGAAACTACTTTTGTCAAAGCTTGTCCTTGCTTTTCTTGTTGCTGAAAGTAATGCAACTGGACATAATGCTGGGGAATAATGCCACCATGAACCGCAAGACGAATCCCGTTTAAAACATGATCGCTATGAGTTTCTATCACAACCTGAATATCACAACTAGCTGCTAGTGCTAATAATTCTCCCATTTTGGCTTGTCCTCTAGGATGAAGATGAGCCTCTGGGTTTTCAACTAGGATTAGTGTACCAGGAGGAGATGAAAGTATAGCTACAATAATTGATAAAGTGTAGGTAATACCAAAACCAACGTTGGTTGCACGGTAACGATTACTATCTCCATAAAAATATTTAATAGTCACCAAACCCATCGCTGAGTTAGCTTCTATTTCTATACGTATACCAGGACTCACCTCTCTCATCCATGCTTCCACTTGATCTATCAGATTCATTGACTTTGCTTGTGGATAGCTGAGATTTGGTATGGGTATTGCTTCACGTCCATAAATATAGAGGAAATGCGCTGTATATTCTCCTCTAGTACCAATTTGTCTAAGTCTTCGGACTTGATAATCAGATATTTCATTAAATGAACGTGGGCCTATTCGTTCCGCTTGAAGGTAGTGAAAATATTTGCTAAAAATATATGATTGACGGATTTCAGATTCATTTGGTTCTGAAATTACATTTAAAACATCTTCTTCTTTCTTATCTGGGTTGTAATTAAAATCCCATATACCTTCATACTTTTCCCAGATAATCTCAAAGCTTATATGGTTATCTTTTGCACTCTCATAAAGGGCATCTTGTGCTGTACCAATACTTACTAATTCTCCATTTAGCGCCAAGCCAGTTTTTGGCAACAAATCCTGTTGATAAGATTGGCGTATTAGTAGTAGTGATTGAAGCACAGAGGATTTTCCAGTGCTGTTAAGTCCAGAGATTAGTGTTAAAGGTCTAAATTCAAGCAACTGATCTTCAAATTTTTTGAAGTTAATTAGACGAAGAGAACGAATCATAAAAGTATTTCCTGAATTATTTTACCAATAATCTCAAATCTATACTCAACTTTTTTAGCAGCTTGGGATATAGATGCAAGAAATTCTTTATCATTATCTACATATTGAATAAAAGTCTCAATTATTTTCTGTTTGTATTGCTTTAAAATTTGTATTTCTTTATCATTTAGTTGACTAAAGTATATTGACCAAGTTTCAAATAGAGATTTATTTAATGGAAACTTCCTATTATTTTTATAAGAGATTTTCCGAAAAGCCTTTTCTTCAAAAATATCATAAGCAGCCAGCATTGCTTTTTTAAATTTTTCCTTGAGATTTAGTAATTCAACATCAGTTAAATTATTTATTTTAGATAAAGCTTCACTTAAAAATACATCTCTAGTGTTTTCTTTATAATCTTTATATGAAGTAAGCATAAATGCAAGATAACCAACTATAAACTCTCGGTCATCCATACGCTTTTTTTTAGATTCACTAAGTGTAATTACTTTTATGAATTCTGAAGAATTTGCAAGTTCTCGCAAGAATTTATTGGCTTTACCTGGGTTTAGAGCATGACGCAGTTCTTGATTTGAAAGCCCTACACCTCCAGTATTAATCCTTTTGAAGATATTATATTTGACTTCTGTAGGAGTCCCTTTTTCAATTAAATAGACTGTAGGTTGAGTTTCTAAGATTCGCCGTTGATATCTTAGTTCTAGTTCATCATAAGTTTTACCATTAAGATTTGTGAGGTATTCTAGTCCACTTAGCTTAAGTCTATCTTTACTTTTATCACTAACAAAGTGCTTTAAAGCAGATAGACGTTGTAAACCATCAACAACTACCCATTTATCATCATTAGTAGCATCTATATAAAAAGCTGGTAATGGAATCCGAATCAGAAGAGACTCAATTAGTTTACTTTTAGCATCTAGATTCCATATATTTGCTTGACGTTGGAAATCAGGTGCTAAATCAAGTGCTGCTTCATCAATTCGTCTTAATAATTGTTCAATAGTTGGTTGCCTTGTCGTAATATTAATTTTATCAGGATCGTATTGAAAAGTAACTTTATCATATTGTTCCTCATCATTATTTTCTTCATCCAAAGTTTCTTCATCAGCTAATTCTGCATTGTAGTTATTCAAATCTGTCACAGCGCTTACTCCTTAGTATTAACACTAGTTTGTTCACTCAGTTATTAGTGATGCTTGGTGTTACTACATCAGCAAATGGGGGTTTTTAACTGGCGTACTTCAATCCTACTATCTCGCAAAATGACAGAGACGCAAAATTTTGCGCCTCTACGTAACTAGTTTATTACTTGTTTACCTTCCCCAGTTAAATCAAAAATTGGCGTGATCGCCTCCGGTAAAGTCACAGCGATCGCACCTTAAAGCTAAAAACCTATACTTCTAGTTCAACACCGAGCGATCGCACCTTCAACCAAAATACCTAACCTTCTGGCTCAACATGGAGCGATCAGACTTCTAACCCATACTTGAAAAATATTAGACTTCTGGTTCAACGCCGAGCGATCGCCTTTGGAATAAAATTACTTAACGAAGCAGAAGCGAATTAAGCTTCTGGTTCAATGGTGAGCGATCGCAATTGGGTAGTTAGGCGATGGGCTCTTTGTCTTTCCTGTTCGGCTCTTTCCTCACCAGTCAACAATAAATTACCTTGCAAATCCCACCAACGCAACCAGTGAAAATTAATACAAATATTTTGGAAGTTGCAAAGATTGCTTTGGCAGCAGGCGATCGGTTGCAATGTGGCAAATAAACTAGGTTTTGACTACCGCAACCAATAAAAGGCGAAACTTAACATGCAAATTTGTCATCATGAGAGAAATTACCTATCGATTATTAACTCAGCACCAAGATGACTGAAGCAACAGCAACTCGTCCCAACGCATATATCCAGGAAACTGGCCCAACGATTCATTACTTAGTAGCAATGTCTCAACCAGAAACCCATCTGTTTGAGGTAACTTTACGCATTGTCGATTACCCCTCGCCGATTCTCGATTTAAAATTGCCGGTATGGACACCCGGTTCTTACTTAGTTCGGGAATATGCCAAGAATTTACAGGATTTTGTGGTTTTTGCAGAGGATAAGCCTTTACCTTGGCGAAAAATCAGCAAAAATCACTGGCAGGTAGACAAAACAGGTGTTTCAGAATTAACTATACGTTACCGAATTTTTGCCAATGAGCTATCGGTACGGACAAATCACTTGGATGCAACCCACGGTTATTTCAATGGTGCAGCATTATTTTTTAGACTACCGGGCTGGGATAAGCAACCCATTCGCGTTACCATCGTACCACCATACCCAGAATGGCAGGTAACAACTGCTCTACCTCCCGTAGGTGAGGAAACAAATACTTTCTGGGCGAGCGATTTTGATACTTTGGTGGATACTCCCTTTGAAATTGGTAGCCATCAATTATATAAATTTGAGGTCTTAGGAAAACCCCATGAACTGGCAATTTGGGGGAAAGGTAATTACCAAGTTCAGCAGTTGATTGCTGATATCCAAAAAATTATTCAGGTAGAAGCGCAGATGTTCGGCGGTTTACCTTATGAACGATATGTGTTTCTGCTACATTTATTTAGCCAAGCTTTTGGCGGTTTGGAGCATAAAGACTCTTGCTCGTTAATTTACCAGCGTTTTGGGTTTCGCGCTCAGGAAAAATACGATCGCTTTATCCAATTAGTTGCACACGAATTCTTTCACTTGTGGAATGTCAAACGAATTCGCCCAAAAGCATTAGAAGTTTTTGATTATGACCAAGAAAACTACACACCATCATTATGGTTTTGTGAAGGTACTACTAGTTACTATGACTTGTTAATTCCTTTGCGGGCAGAAATTTATGATGTTAAGTCGTATTTGAATAACTTGAGCAAAGAAATTACCAGATATGAAACGACACCGGGGCGCAAGGTACAACCCGTTTCCGAGTCGAGTTTTGATGCCTGGATTAAACTCTATCGCCCCGATGCCAATAGCGGTAATTCTCAAATTTCTTACTATTTAAAGGGAGAAATGGTATCGTTGTTGCTGGATTTACTGATTCGTTCTACTCACGACAATCAACGCTCCCTCGATGACGTAATGCTGAAAATGTGGCAGCAATTTGGGAAAGATGAAATTGGCTATACTCCAGAACAGTTGCAGGAAGTTATAGAATCTGTCGCCGGAATTGATTTGACTGATTTCTTTAAACGCTACATTGATAGTACTGATGATTTACCTTTTAATCAGTATCTAGAACCCTTTGGTTTGCATTTGGTAGCTGAACAGCAGGAAGAACCTTATCTGGGTGTGAGAATAAATACAGAGAATGGGCGGGAGATGATTAAGTTTGTGGAAACTGATTCACCTGCACAAGTAGGGGGAATTGATGCAGGTGATGAGTTGTTAGCAATTGACGGGATTAAGGTAGCGGCGGGTAGTTTAAGCGATCGCCTGAAAGATTACCAAGCAAACGATACCATCCAAGTCACAGTTTTCCATCAAGACGAACTGCGTACTTATTCCATTACCCTCGCGTCACCGCATCCAACTCGATATCAGCTAAAACCTGTTGATCATCCTGACTCTACACAGCAGAAAAACTTTGCTGGATGGCTTGGGGTTGCGATCGCAACTGTTTGATAAAGGGATTGGGCATGGGGCATTGGGCATGGGGTATTGGTTATTAATTCTTCCTCTGCCTCCCCTGCTCCCCTGCTCCCCTGCTCCCCTGCTCCCCTGCTCCCCTGCTCCCCTGCTTCTTCCCCATTCCCCACTTCTAAGGCGTTCTCACTGCCCCAGAGTAAATCAAACCCCGTTGCAGATCGAGCGTTATAATCGCCCCATCGCGAATCACCTGCGTTGCCTGCTTCACGCCAACAATCACTGGCACACCGAGACGTAAGCCAATCACCGCCGCATGACTTGTGAGACTTTCTTCTTCCGTAATAATCCCGGCAGATTTCCGAATAGCCTCAACAAAATCAGCACTAGTGCGCGGTGCAACTAATATGTCTCCAGGATTAAAGTTACTAACATCCATGCCAGTATTAGCTACCCGTGCGCGACCACTCACTAAACCTTGTCCTAATCCAATTCCGTGACCTAGTACCGCCGTCACCACCTCAACCTTAATCAAATCTGTGGAGCCGGAAATTCCCTGGAGTGTGCCAGCAGTCATCACTACTAAATCACCCTCAGAAAGTAACTTCAACTCCTGAGCCACATTAATCGCAGCTTGGAATGTCTGACCTGTGGAAGGTAATCCTAGCACCAATAGCGGTTTTACTCCCCATACCATTTGTAGCTGCCGCGCTACATTCACGTGGGGGGTAACAGCCAAAATCGGTGTATTGGGACGGAATTTAGAGACATTGCGAGCTGTAGCCCCAGTTTGCGTTAGGGTCATAATTGCCGCTGCACCTAGTTGTTCGGCAATTTGACCTACAGCTTGACTAATCGCATTAGGAATGGAGCGTCGAGCATCTCTCACGGAACGCAAGTTTAAGTGTTGGGCTTCTTCCTGCTCCATCCGCTCGGCAATCCGCGCCATCGTCGCCACTGCTTCTACAGGAAAGCTACCCACAGCAGTTTCATTGGAGAGCATCACCGCATCAGTGCCGTCTAAAATGGCGTTTGCCACATCCGACACTTCCGCGCGAGTGGGACGAGGATTGCTCACCATGCTGTCTAACATCTGGGTGGCGGTGATGATGGGAATCCCTAAGCGATTTGCCGTAGCAATTAGCCGCTTTTGGAGTACCGGAACATCTTCTGCTGGCAATTCTACGCCTAAATCGCCTCTGGCAACCATCACGCCATCACACAAAGCCAGAATCGCCTCCATTTGTTCAATGGCTTCATGTTTTTCAATTTTGGCAACCACCGGCACTTGCTTGCCTGTACTGGAAATTAGTTCTTTAATTTCGATCATGTCCTGCGGATTGCGGACAAAGGAAAGTGCCACCCAATCTACACCCTGATCTAGACCAAACATCAGATCCTCTCGGTCTTTGTCGGTCATTGCTTTAATTGACAGGTAAACGCCGGGAAAGTTTACGCCTTTATTGTTAGAAAGTTTACCAGGCACGGTGATGCGACAATGCAAATCACCTTTGTCTCGGTTAATCTCCTCCACGACCATTTCTACTCGTCCATCATCGAGGAGGATTTTTGCACCAACTGGGACTTCTTCGGCTAAATAATCGTAGGTGACGCAGCTAATTTCCTGTGTGCCTACCACCGGACGATTTGTCAAGGTGAAGCGATCGCCTTTTGCCAAAACTATAGACCCGTTGTCAAACTTCCCCAAGCGAATTTTTGGGCCCTGCAAGTCTTGGAGAATGGCCACTGGCTGATTTAATTCAAAAGCGGTTTGCCGAATTAAGCGAATACTACGCTGATGGTCGGCATGAGTTCCGTGGGAGAAGTTTAGCCGCAGCGTCGTGGCTCCCGCTTCAATAATCGCCTTGAGCATTTCAGGACTGCTAGTGGCGGGGCCAATAGTAGCGACAATTTTTGTCCGGCGCAGAGAATCTCTTAATTGCATAGGGGCTGAAGTGAGGGAGCTATCTGGGAAGTCATCGTAACTTAAGTTGCATCTCCTTTTCAGTCACTGCTATACCAATAGATATAAGCAGTTAGAGAGGTTTTATGGGAGAGTGAGGGCTGTGGGATAGACTAGATATAGTACATCAATCTTGTATCCATCCTCCCAACGAAAGAGTTTATCCCATCAACTTTTTGACAATTGCCATACCCCACTTATCAGTAAAGATTAGTTCTTGTCTGGAATCATAGCGTTATTCATCTACTGATATGCAAAGCTGTGGATAAATATTGCTATACAAAAGGTTACAAAACTTTATTCTTCACTAATATTTATCGTATATTCGTAATGTTTGATTAAGAAGGAGTCAATGTTAGAGATGATCGCATCGGAGGCACGAAAGCCACTGACAATCCCGCCAAAGGAATTTTTAGCGCCTCCTGGTGATTTTAATCCCACGCTATTGCTGTTTTTGGTAGCTGTAGCAATGCTGGTGTTATCTAACTTTGGTTACTGGCTTTGGGAATGGCCCCACTGGCTCTGCTTTAGCGTTAACACTATTGCCTTGCATTGTGCTGGGACGGTTATTCACGACGCTTGTCACCAATCTGCCCATCGCAACCGGGTGATGAATGCGATGTTAGGGCATGGCAGTGCGTTGATGCTAGCTTTTGCTTTTCCAGTGTTTACGCGGGTGCATTTACAGCATCATGGCCATGTCAACCATCCCAAAGACGACCCAGATCATTATGTCTCTACGGGTGGCCCACTGTGGCTGATTGCGGTGCGGTTTTTGTACCATGAGGTGTTTTTCTTTCAACGGCGACTGTGGCGGAAATATGAACTACTGGAATGGTTCGTCAGCCGCTTAATTGTCGGTGTAATTGTTTATATATCAGTGCAATACCACTTTTTGGGTTACATTCTCAATTTTTGGTTTATACCAGCTTTTGTAGTGGGCATAGCACTGGGATTATTTTTCGACTATTTGCCTCATCGTCCTTTTGCGGAGCGCGATCGCTGGAAAAATGCTCGCGTCTACCCGAACCAAGTTCTCAATATTCTGATTATGGGACAGAATTACCACTTAATTCATCATCTGTGGCCTTCTATTCCTTGGTATAATTATCAACCTGCATACTATGTAATGAAGCCCCTGTTAGATGAAAAAGGATGTTATCAAACTTCAGGATTGTTGCAGAAAAAGGACTTTTTTGAGTTTGTTTACGACATCTTTCTAGGGATTCGCTTTCATCATCAAAAAGAATAGAGTTATTGTATACAGCTATCGCCCACTAATGGCTAGCACTGGGAAATTGACACAAGTACATCATGACCAAGGCTAGCCTTCAAAGTCAACTGAGTGCGATCGCTTCACAATTCCAAGTTTTTCAATGTGTTTCCTGTGCTATTGCCCTGCGCCAATTCCTGATTAATCAAAACATTTCTGGTAAACAGATTAGTCTGTTCACAGGTAGTACAGAAGATCCTTTCTGCAACATTTACCATGAACGCCTCCAACAAAACATTTCTATTAATGGGCTACATGAAGCGATCGCCGTTGAAATTAATGGGCAAGAACTCATTTTTGACAACATCCACCCTGAAGGAATTTCCAGAGTAGACTGGATTAATAACCTATACTGCCCTGCTCTAGATTTAGGCGGCAATTTCCAAATCACCGAAACCGATTTTTAAGCAAGAGGGACAGATGGTTGATTTATATGACCTAATCCACAATATACGCAAACGTCCTGCTATGTATTTAGGACGACCTTCTATATCCAATCTCCGCACTTTTCTTGCAGGTTACTGCTTTGCCCGTCGCCAGATAGCAATCCCTCAAACACAACAAGAACAGGAATTTTCAGGATTTCAAACCTGGATTCAGCAGAGGTTTAATTTAACTTCCAATCAGACTTGGGATCAGATTATTTTATTTTTTTCCCAAGATGAACACACTGCACTAGATCAGTTTTTCAAATTGTTTGATGAATTCATTCAAACAGAACATCCTAGAGAACTTCAACCGAATACAACGAATAATTTATTGACATCCTCACCGCCGTGAACGCACTCTTAAGAAGGAGTAATGAGTAATAAGTAATAAGTAATGAGTAAATACCCATTTTTCATCCACTCATTACTCATTACTCCTTGACGAGTTACTTTAAAGCCGTGCTGGAAACACGGGGTTTTAAACCCATTTTTCTGATAATGGTTTCAGGAACCCAAGATTAAAAGAAGCTTGAAATGGATGCTTTAGTGCAAGAACTCTATACAAATCTTTGATTTCAATAACCACACCTGGAGCGATCATTGCTAGGATACTGCCAACGCTGGGTATTAATGGAAGTAAATCAGGTAGGCGATCGCTCTCCAAACAAAGCCAAATAAGTAATTTTGGTTGGTGATGGATGCGAGCGATCGCAGTAATTAAACTCACACAGAACGCCAATTTTCGATTTGCAAGTTAGGTACTCTTTGAAATTCTCGGACATTAGATGTCACCACAATATGATTATTGATTACTGCGGTGGCTGCTACAAGTACATCATAAGCACCAATCGGTGAACCAGCTAATTTAAGAAAGCTTCTGATCTGGGCTGCTTGTTCTGCTTCTTTTGAATCAAAAGGTAAAATTGTAATTGAATCTAATAATATTTCAATAGTTGATTGGATTTTAACAGCGCGTTGTGGGTTTATAGCTAATCCATATTTCACCTCCATAATTGTTAGAGATGAAACAAAAATTTCATTAGGGTAGATTAACTTTATTCGCTTGAGGGTGTTTTCTTCTCCTTTGACAAAATCACTAATGACGCAAGTATCCAGTAAATAACCCATATATAATTAAAGTTCTATTTCGTTCGGTGGTATCAGTTCCTCTCGATATGATTCAAAAATAATACTTTCTTTTATACCTGAATATTGCATGATTATTTCTGGCCATTGGCTGGGTTTAGTTTCTAAGAAGGTGACAAACACTAAACTTTCAGTGATACCTTCTGGTGTTTCAGCTAATTCAATTTTGCCGTTTTTATAAATTCCTTGAATTTTTTTTAACATATAGCTTACCTCCTACATAAATTTTAATCCATAGGACTCATATTTGATTGTTTAAAAAATTCAGTATAACTCAAAGAGGCTTCTTGACTATTGCCTGACTACGCAAATAATTTCATAAATGAAATCGGATCGCTATATAAAAATAACCTCTGAAATTGATCGCCTCGAAAGTTTCCCGAAAGTGCGATCGCTTACATTGGGTGACTGTAAATAACCACGTAACTTAGCACAACTGTATCCAATTAAATCCTCTAGGTTATTTAAGTAAACGCAGAGTTTTACGTCTTGTCATAACTAGCAGAAGGGATGGTCTATTTTTTAACCAACATTACCCGCAGACAAAACTTGTTCAACTGTAAGTGCAATTTCCGGGAAAGTTGCAGACACAATTTGCTGGCTCCCGCTAAACTGTTTTTCCTCGTACAATCCTTCTGACAACAATAAAATCGTAATTTTTGACTCTATTGGATCTACAATCCAATATTCAGAAATCTCTAACGCTGCATATTCAGAACGTTTATATCGATAATCGCGTTTTACTGAATCAGGACTGACAACTTCCACTACTAATATCGGCGCAGACTGACAAACAGCAGACTCATCAAGGAATTCCATTACCTGTTCAGCCCTTACAACATAAACATCAGGCAATCTTGACTTTCGCCATCCTGTTCTTACCCCTGCCTCTCTAAAGCATAGCCAAGGTAAACTCAAGCGATTGATTTCTGCCTTAAAGTTATCCTGAATAAAGTCAGAAATTAGTAAATGTCTAAATGTTGGTGGATTCATGCGTTCTAGTTTCCCATCCACCAGTTCATAACGGCTATCAGTACCATCGTTATAAGCGAGATATTCTTCAAAAGAGTATAGACGCTCTGTGGTTGTGTGTGTCATCGCGCAACTTTTAAATAAAGGTTTTTTTGAGGTAGTACTCAAAAAATCATGAGTAATTGCACATTAGCTTGTAGTAGCGTTTAAACGTGTAGGTAAATAAAAAATCTGTATAATTTTATCACCGACAAAACACGATTTTATCGTTAGCTACTCAACACTTTGGAAAAAATAAAGTTGTATATATAATTTAATTATACTACTATCCCAAAAAAATCCAAAAGTTCTACTGTGGCACAATTTTATGCGATCGCATTTACTAAAAATCAAAAAAGTGATTTCTATCTGACTTACTTCTTTGTAAACACTCTGCGGGAAGCAAACTAAGTTTCCTCAATTCAAGCAGCAAAAGAGTGCGTAGGCGCAGGCCGCCGTAGGCATCGCACTTTTACTTGTTATAAGCTAATCGGCATTTAAGTTGCATAAAGGTAGGGCTGAAGCCCTTACTACAAGCGAATCATTCTGGAAAAATGAATGACGATTAGCTTACCCCTCTTCTGTCACTCTCCGAAAACATTTGCCTTTTCTAAAATCTAGAGCTTTTGTATAGCAAGCGATTGCACGATTATTTTCTAATAACAAATACAAGACCTATTTTTTTCTAATAGTATAGCTTGTATCGATTGCCTCATGAGGCTTCTAGCGATTGCCTTCCCGGAAAGTGACAGAAGAGGGTTACAACCCTAATTTTTTCCTAGTCTTCGAGTCAACAATTCCAGTCTCATGTAAGCCCTTATCCTTTTGAAACGATTTGACTGCCTCTTCAGTGGCCAAGTCAAACCTGTTAGGATCAGTTGTAATAAGCTTAAGCTGTACTTTAAGCTTTTTCACCTCTTCACCCTCACTTCCAATTTTTAGCGGTTCTTTTGCTCCAGTAGCAACAGCGGCTTTTTTCGCAAGATAGGCTCCTTGACTGATACCAAATATTGACAATATCGTCGTATCTACATCAGGTAATGTCACCAAACGATGGAGTTCGAGGACACCTAGAAAGTTAATTAGCTGTAGTAGATAAACCACAACGGCAAGGAGAGTAATAAAACTCATTTGGAGATCGCCAAAGTCTATATTTTCATCATCATCATCAGTGAAAAAATCACTCAGACTTCCATTATCCTTACTACTACTCAGTTTACTATTCGGTTTGCTGTTAACTTGACTTTGAGTAATAACTTTTGCTCCCCCATAGGTCAAAGCACTTAATCCTGATAGAAGCAAAAGGTTCTGAGGGATGCCGATTCCCCCAACAAATCCTAGACCACCATGTATGACACGCAAAGAACTTAAGGAGATGTAACCTACTAGAAGAACAAAAAACCAAATTGCCATTTGAGACTTAGAATTACTAAGCCGATTGTCCTGACCAAGAAAAATTTTATTCAAGTTTTTTCCGCACGCAAACTGTACAATCAAATAGGAAATCAGATAAAGCGCAATTCCAGTAATTATAAGTGCAGAAAACCTCTCTATGCCATTGTTTACTGATTTCATCACAGAAATACTTGTAAGATCCTTTTCAGAGGTGTAAGCAATATTAACCTTATCGCCACTCGAAAATCCTTGCAAAGTTGCTTTAAGCTCTGGCTTGTTGACAGAAATGGTTATTGGATCAGAATTGTTGGTAGAATTGCACTGAACTTGTAAACTAGATTGGTCTGCGGCAATAGACTCAATTATCAGATTTTTAATAATCTCATTTGTCTTTGTATCAGGTTTGGGACAAGTTTGGTCGCCAGTTTGGGCAATGGCATATGTTGTAAAAATTCCAAAAAGAAATGTTACAAAAAGCAATGGTATTATCAAATATCGCCTGAAGAATTTCTTCAGGTTGAGACCTTTTTTACCACTAACAAATTTCATGTTTTTAATCCCTGAAATTTAAATGATTGTGTGTCACCCGAAGGATAATTTGCCCGGGGCGGAAAGCATAACTTTCTGCCAAGGTGTATCTAAAATTATTGACAATGAGGAATGTAGAAATCAGGGATTGTGAAACCCTAAAAATACCCTTTTCAACATGCCGTGAAAAGTCAGATTAGTTTGAGATTTTCTATATTACAATCGGTCATTAATTTTAGTTAAATGAGTTTTAATAGTTAAAATAATACACTTTGCAATACCTCTAAAGCAATGGAAGTTTGCCAACTTAAGCCCAGGGAAATTAAGAATTATTACAATTATTGCTCTAAACCATCAGTAGAAATCTCTTCAATAACTGAGAAATTGAGAATTTTGAGCAAAGTAAAAGATTGATTTTTCGCCCAAAAGAACGAAAAATTATCTAAAACTCAGCAAAGCCAATTTAGTTACATATTATTAAAACTGCGTGTTTTATGAGATTGTAGTATTTAAAATTACACTCATTGTTCACTATACTCTGTTCAATCTCTATCTGATATCCATATACTCTGACTATCAAAAATTACTGTTGAATAACATTCCTAAAATCAAAGTACTGGAAGTGTAATTTGAGCGCATCCACTTTTGGAAGAAATATAATAAGCACCCCTATATGGGTTGTATAAAAAACTATCTGCCAAAACCGGATGCTCATTAAAAGTTGTGATTTCCCTCTCGGCTGACTCTCTTTTTTGCTTAAAGTGTTGCGGAAATAAAATCCAACTGTTTCTTTATGCTTCCAAAACAACGCATACGTGGTGTAATCCTTACGCCTAAAGGATTACATAAACTTGAGTTAGCAAAACAACAAACAGAATTTAATGAAAACGGCAATAAGCGATTTACACTCATCAATCTGAGTGTTAAGACAGGTTTAGACTCTCATACCCTGTGTAAGATTTTAAGCTGTGGCAACAAAGTTGATCGATACTCTCTCACTCGATGTTTTCAGGCATTCAAAATATTATTAGAGCCGGATGATTATGATGTCGCCACAATTCCACTGCTCATAAATAGCTCAGAGTTACAACAGCGAGAAACCTGCAAGGATAAGACTTTAGGCAGAGAGGAAGACAAAAAACTTGGATTACAGTTGAACTTAGATGTAAATGAGGTCAACTTGCCCATGACTCCACCTGAAGAAATTCGCTCAAGAGGAATAACACTGCTGGAATAATTATCGGGAGAATCTTTACTAAAAGCAGTTAAATTTTTAGAATACCTTTCTCAAGAGTCTTTACCGCTAAGTCAAAACAAGCTTGAACATAGCAACGGTGTTGCGAAGAATATTAGGCTCAATTAAACTAAAAAGATTTTTCAACAACCATCAAAATAACCTCTGGAAGCGATCGCACCTTTAATTGGTACTATTCCTACACTTAGAGAATAACGAACCGCAGAGGCGCAGAGGACACGGGGAAATCAGAGTTTGAGAAATATTTTGCGTTAGTCCTAACAAAGAATAGAGTTGTTGTATGAAGGGATGCCTAGGTTGGGCTGCGCCAACGGGTCAAAAATCTTTGATTTCATATAACCACATTTGGAGCGATCGCTGCTAGAACCTGCTAAGACTGGGTATCAATTGGAAGGAAATCAGCCGTACAATAGCGATCGCGCCCCTTTTGTTTGGCATTGTACATTGCTTGATCGGCTGAAGCGATAAGTGTATCTGGCTTGATGTCCCAAGTGGGTATTACAGAACTAATACCCAAACTAAGTGTGACGATATCCTTGATATCAGACTTTGCATGAGGAATGGCCTGATCGTGAATTGCTTGTTGAATACTTTCTGCTACTTTGATCGCTCCTACTAAGTCAGTATTGGGGAGTAGTACCGAAAATTCTTCTCCTCCGTAACGCGCTACTAGATCAGCAGGACGATGAACTGTCTGTTGCACTGTTTGCGCTATTCTGATTAGACAATTATCGCCTCCAATATGCCCATAGTAGTCGTTGTAAGATTTGAATTTATCAACATCCAATAAAATCAGTGACAGGGGTTGTTGTTCTTGTCCAAGGCGTTTCCATTCTGCTTGCAGTCGTCCATCAAAGCAGCGACGGTTAGCCACCTGAGTCAAACCATCTAGATTTACCAGTTGTTCTAGTTTCTGATTTGCATCTTCTGCTTTTTCTTTAGCAATTAGTAACTCTGCTGTTCTCTCTTGTACCCGTTGTTCTAAAGTTTCAAAAGATGTTTGTAACTGAAGTGCCATATTGTTAAACGATTTTGCCAGTTGACCTATTTCGTCTTTTGAGCTAATTTTGGCGCGGATGTCTAAGTTACCTGCGGTAAACTGGAAAACTATATTGGTAAGGGAAATTATTGGCTTTGTTAGCACTTGCCCAATGGCAAAAGCAATGATTGTCACTACTGAAGCGATAATTGCAAATAGAAACATTGCGTCACGAATTTGCTTTTCTACAGGTGCTAGGGCAACAGCAAGGGGTTGTGCGAACAACACAGACCAAGGTTTATATTTTAAACGAGCGATCGCAATCAGATTAACCTGACTACCTGTTGCTGACAAAGATGTAATTAAATCCGACTGTTTATTATCCAATGCTTGCTTAAGTTTTGACTCATTAGTTGCCAATTCTTTGACAGGATAATTAGGCAAACGTCTTTCTTGTTGCAGTTGAGTTACAACATCGGCAGGCAGAGGCACAATTGATTTAAAAAGCAGTTCTGAGGCAGTGCTATGTGCCAGATAAATATTATTTTCATCTAAAAGAATAGCAAATGATTTTACCCCAGCTCGTTCAGTTTCTCTAGTTACTAACTGCTGAACAACAGTCGCATTGTATGAAACACGCAATACACCCAATATATCTCCCTTGGCATTGCGAACTGGACTGCTAAAAAACAGGGTAATAAGGTCAGGAATTGTCGGCGATCGCTTCATGCTAGAAACAAAAGATAACCCAGTTTCTAGCGGTTTTTTAAAATAATCTTCAACTGATTCATCTTTGCCAATATTCGGTGTTGTATATGTATCCAATACATTTTTCCCGTTTAAGTCGAGCAAAGAGTATGAGATAATATTGAGCATATCTTTGCGACTGAGACGGATTAATGTTTCTGTCGCCAATTTCATTTCGGGACTGTCATCTCGCTGTTTTGGAGTTAGGCTGAGGTAGCGTGCCAAACCTGGTAAAATCGCCTCTACACGCACGGCATTGAGATTTCCATAAATAAAGGCATCTATTCTGTTAGCAGTTTCGTTAGCCGCCGCAGATAGCAGGGCGAACGCACGGGATTTCTGAAACCCTTGCTGGGCAAGGATCTTGATGAAAAAATAGGCTAAATTAAAAAACGCCAAAACCCTTGCTATTAAAGGATTCTTATACTTTAGATGCGTTTGCCCTGCCGCAGATAGGGCTTGTTTCGCATTGTCAGTTAGTGCTTTTTCAGTTGTCTGTTTGTTGATAAATGACAATAACAGCAACGGAATCAAAGCAACAATCAGAAACGAAGTGATCAACTTTGTACGGATGCCGCCCAAAAGAGATTGCTTCATGGCTTTAAACTAGGAGGGAGGCTTCAAGAATGAAGAATTGAACAAAGTTTTTAGCTCAGGAATGCGCGTGACGTTTCCAGAGCGAATAAAAAAGTCTGTATATATCTTGGCAGTTTTGTAGATGGAGTTAGAGCTGCTAGATTGCAATAATTTTTGATTTTCACCTAAATCAATTAGGTTTACTCCCTCCAGAGAGATTGTATTGCTAGGAATTTTTAAGACTTTGCTGATGATAGCGTTTCCTTCCTGAACATTTGCTTTCCAGTAGTTTACTGCTTGCAGCCATCCTCGCACGAATGCACGAACATCTTCAGGGCGATCGCGGATGATCTCACCGCGAAAGACAATCATATCTAAAATCAAGCCAGGGGTTTGTTTGCTGGTAAATAGGATATGTCCCCCTAATTTTCTCGCTTCAGAAAGATGGGGTTCCCAAGTGTGTCCAGCTTGAATAGTATTATTTTCCAGACGTTGAGGAACTTCTGAAGCCTCTGATTTAACCAGGGCGAACGCACGGGATTTCTGAAACCCTTGCTGGGCAAGGATCTTGATGAAAAAATAGGCTAAATTAAAAAACGCCAAAACCCTTGCTATTAAAGGATTCTTATACTTTAGATGCGTTTGCCCTGCTGATTTAACTAAGTTCACATCATCGCTGGTTAAGTTGGCAGTTTTCAACATCTCAGTTACGAAAACTTCGCTAAAACCGCCTAGATTTGCACCCAGTTTTTTCCCTTTCAAGTCAGCAACGGTTTTAATTTGTGATTGGGCGACTACTACATCTGCTCCTGTTGATTCATCTACAACCATCACGCATTGTATATCTGGATTTGTGGCGCTCAAGATGATAAAACTTCCCAAAGAATACATAGCACCATCATACTTACCCGCACTGAAATTTCCTTGTTCCAATTGGATGTATCGTTTATGAAGAATTAGTTCCACATCTACCCCTTGGGCTTTGAAGAATCCTTTTTCTTGAGCAATGATGCCTGGATACTCCCCAACAAAATATCCAACTGGTATTTTCAAGGGAGGGCGTTTGAATTCGATTGGTGCCCTCTGACAAGCAAATAGCAAACAGGCCGTAATGATAAAAGTACCAGCGTATTTAAGTAGTTTTAACATAGAATATTTGCTATTTTGTAATCATTGCCGCTCAAATATTAAACTAAATTAACTATCTGTTCAAATTCAAATTAACAGGCAAAATTTTTTAAATATTGGATGAAAAAAGTTCTGATTTTATGAATTTATCTGATTGATTCTATGACAAGATTACTATTTGCTTGTCAAGCAGTCTCACAGAAGTGATTAATCATTTTTTGAAATATACAAATTGGGAGCATCCCAATGCAAACAAATTTACTAAGATAATGAGTCGTCATTGCGTTCGCCTCTGGCGTTCCCGAAGGTATGAAGCGTAGAGCCTTCTCTTCTCTTTCAGAGACGCTAATGCGAACGAGAGGCTTTTCTGCGACACGCTACGCGAACTGCATAGCTTCGCTTAACGCAGTAGCGTCTCGTAAGAGAAGCAAAATGTACTCTTTATGATTCAATTTACACTTTTGACTTCACTACTGGCTGTGATGTTTGTAAAGACTGAGGCAAACTCCAGTCGGGACGCAAGCTAGCGGCGTTGCGTAAATAGATATGATGAATTGAGGCGGAGGCTGGCAGATAGGCGTGGATTAAGAACCGAATGCAGCGCTGTAAGCTACCTTCGACGTGCATTTGCTGCACATCCAACATGGCCACATTATCCCAACCAGGACGCGCTCTAGCGATCGCAGCTGGAAAAATCGCATCCAAATCGCGTGTCACTGAGAAAGTCACACTAATCATGTCTGTCGGCTGAAATTGATTCCGATTTTCCAATTCATCTAGTAGTTCTGTAACTACTTCTTGAATTACCTCAACAGTATTTTCTGAAGCAGTTGTTGCTCCGCGAATAGCCCGCATTTGCCACTCCACGCCAAAATCCTCCTAAAAAGATAAAAGTTAGGAGTTAGAAGTTAGGAGTTAGGAGTTAGGAGTTCAAACTCTTAACTTCTCACTCCTAACTCCTAACTCAAGCTAGGGACGATATAACCACAACGGTAAACCACTAGTAGAGACTTCAAATTCGAGCCAATCAATTCCAGATCGAATTCCTGATGAAACCTGACGACTTCCTGGTAGAAGGCGACTCAATAGGGGTTTACGTTCTTCTAGGGTATAGCAGAGAGTTTTTTCCGGATCGAGTCCGACTAATTCTGCTGTCCAGCGACGGGCATCTTCTTCTGTGCCCAGGCGGTCTACAACACCCAATTCTAGGGCTTGCTGTCCAGTAAAAATCCGACCATCGGCGAAACTTTTTACAGCTTCTACTGTTAAAGAACGGCCATCAGCTACCGTTTGGACAAACTGCTGATAACTTGTGTCAATCAACTCTTGCAAGATGTTTTCTTCTGGTTGAGTCAGCTGCCGATCAAAAGCCAAAATGTCTTTGTAAGGGCCAGACTTAATTACCTGGAAGGAAACACCGATTTTTTCTAGCAAGCGTTCCAAGTTATTGCCACGCAAAATCACACCAATACTACCCGTAATTGTACCTGGGTTAGATACGATGTGTTCTGCTCCCATACCGATGTAGACACCTCCAGAAGCCGAAATATTGCCAAAGCTAGCGACGATTTTAATTTTTTCGCGCAAACGCTTCAGGGCGCTGTAAATTTCTTGAGAATCTCCGACTGTACCGCCAGGGCTATCGATACGCAGCAATAATGCCGGAAATTTTTTTTCTTCTACAGTTTTCAGTGCTTCTAGGACGCGTTTGCGAGTCGCACCGGCGATCGCACCAGTAATTTCAATCCGCGCAATTTGTTTTCTAAACTTGGGCTTAAACGGCCAAACCATGAGCTGTAAACATTCCTCGTAATAAACTCAATATAAGATCCCCAGAGGTCAGACGACCTTCTTTGCTCTGTTAAGAAACATGAGCAGGCATTATGTTTATCAGATTTTAAGGGAATTTTTATATTTTGCAGTGAGTTTTATTTGATATTCTCGATGAATGCTAATAAATTCCTTAAAGATTGCAGCCAACACAAAATGCCAAACTCTAGTCTAGCGTTCAATGCGGTGGTTTAGCACAGACTATTTTAGCTATTTTACATAATTAAAAGTTTCAAAGCCCTTGTTCTACTAGCTTTTTGACTGTTTTCGGATTGGTTTACTACAGTCGGGCACACAGAACATTTATCAGTAATTAATAACTAATAACTAATTAACAATAAGTATTTAATTAATAATTTCGGTACTCAATTTAATTAATAAAATTTCATTCAGCAACACTAATCACTGTTTAGGTTAAGACCAGTAATACATTCATTTTGGGGAATCTCAATTTTTCCTCTCTTGTACAGCCCATGAACACCTGACGAAGACTATTCACATCACTTATGAATCTATTCGTAAAATTTGATACCGATAGTAAACATAAGTATCAAACAGTGACCCGACGAAACTACAGGTCAAGCTAATTACAAATAATCCACGCAGGGGAGTCCCACTGCCAAAGGTGGCGAGAAAACGTATAATCTCAGTGGCGATCGCCTCAGTTAACTCTTGTAAACCCGGAAGGGAACCAATAAGGGATAAAAGGAGCAGTCCACCGCCAACGAAGAAGATGGGAGCGACAAAACTAAATATGATCGTAAGTACTAAGGAGCGGAGAAAGTTAATGAAAATAGTCATTTAGGACAAACTCCGTGAGTAGAGATGACAATAGCTAGATAGCGGTTTGTCATTTTCTACAATACGTGCGATCGCTCCTAAGCAGACAATCTGTCAAAAATCTTAAGTTTTCATTAAAAGAAATGGCTACCAGTTACAACACGTGCTGGGGCTTTCCAAAATTATTTAAATCAATCAAACCCTTGCATAATCAAGCTTGTGGTCAAGATTAGCATTCATTCATTGGTTTGCAGCACGTTTAATAATAGCTTTTTTTTCTGAGAGCATTTTTAATCTAAGTTAATATTCAGCCTCCTTGAGAGTCAGGGGCATAAGGGCAATGAGTTAGAAATAACCATTCCCCATTCCCAATTCCCAATTCCCAATTCCCCATTCCCTATCCCAACGACTTCCGCTATTCTTAAGGCAGTTACCGAGTTAGCTACAGAACATTGAACCAGACTACATCCAAATCCAGTTTAGGAGAATGGAGTCAGCGATTGCTGGCAGCGATTTTTCTGGGTGGGCAAGTACTAGTTCACCTATTGAGGGGCAAAATCCATCGGCGCAACACCTTAGAACAAATGGCAGCAGTTGGGCCAGATTCCCTATTTATTGCCCTATTGACGGCTATTTTTGTCGGCGCGGTGTTTACCATTCAAGTGGCGCGGGAATTTATCAACTTTGGTGCAGGAAACATTATCGGGGGGGTGCTTTCTATAGCGTTGACAAGAGAACTCTCTCCCGTGTTGACAGCAGTGGTTTTAGCTGGGCGAGTCGGTTCTGCCTTTGCAGCCGAAATCGGTACCATGCGCGTCACAGAACAAATCGATGCCATGTTGATGTTAAAAACAGATCCAATCGATTATCTGGTCATTCCCCGCGTTATTGCTTGCTGTTTAATGCTACCAATTTTAACCCTCCTGTCTTTGATAACAGGGATGTTCGGAGGATTCATAATTGCGACAAATGTCTACAACCTTTCTGATACGGTATTTCTAGACTCAGCCCGTAACTTTCTTGGGATCTGGGATATTATTAGCGCCATGCTTAAGGCGTTTTGCTTTGGGATTTTAATCGCCGTAATTGGTTGCAGTTGGGGATTGACGACAACAGGAGGAGCTAAAGGAGTAGGACAGTCAACCACAACTGCTGTTGTGACTGCCTTGCTAATTATATTTGTTAGCAACTTCTTTCTTTCTTGGTTAATGTTTCAAGGACTTGGCAGTGCATTTTTGAAAGGCTTATAAAAGTGAGAAGTGAGTATTTAGGAGTTAGGAGTGATGAGTTAAAACTCCTCACTCTTGTAGAGACACGATTAATCGCGTCTCTACTTCTGACTCCTAAAATAAGAGATATGTTTACTAATAAAGCAGGATTTAAAACTGTGACCAGTTCATTTGCTCCTAACTCCACATCAACTGTGGAACTCAAGCCTAGTTACAATATACCTATAGTATTGGTGATTACCGCTATTCCACTACTGTTGGTACAACCGTGGATAGGCGCTGTTTTCACACTGTTTGGCTTATTTCTCATGTTTCAAGCGTTAACGCTGCGTTTGCAATTTACCGTCACCGACTTAGATATTTACAGAAGTGAAAAATTGATTCGGCGCTTTCCCTACCAGGAATGGCAAAACTGGCGGATCTTCTGGAATGGAGTCCCCATTTTGTTTTACTTTAAAGAAATTAAAAGTATTCACTTTTTGCCGATTTTATTTGACCCCAACACCTTGAAAACTTGCTTAGAACAACGTTGTCCGCGTATTTAGTGCTGAGTACCATGAGCGGTGAGTCATTTTGCTCTCAACTCATAACTCAGCCCTTGTGACTCAGGACTTTTATGGCAGGTTAATTGTAATATTTCTGAAAGCTATTTATTCGCGTCATAGGAATTACACTATTGTTTATGAACCCAGAGGCATCTCAAACCCCAGAACCAATTGATGAGCGGTTGGCAGAAAAAGAAGAGCAAAACAATGCAGTTGAACATCCAGTCAATCCATCTGTTGAGTCAGTGGGAGAAACAGGAGGCGTTAGCTCATCAGAAAACTACGCAACTTTTGAGCCACTCATCTCCAATGCAGAAGTGGTAGATACTACAGTAGAGCTAACAGAAAATTCAAATGGCGAGTTTGTAGCGCAGTCGGAACCAGAAAATACCGCACTGGGGTCAGAAATAGAATCAGAAAATCATTCATTATATGCAGAAGCAGAGCAGCGAGTAGCAGAGTTGCAAAACGCTGAAGCAGCCCTCAAGGAAGAAATAGTTAAGCTGCAAGCTTCTTATAAAACCCTTCAGACACAAGTGAGCGAAACTCAAACCTCACTGGGACGAATTGTGCAAGAGTCGTTGGTACAGTTAGAACAACGCAAACAAACCCTACAAATTTCTGTAGAACAACTAGAACGCCGTCAAGAACGTATCCGCAACGAGATGCGAACCACTTTTGCTGGTACATCCCAAGACTTGGCAATTCGGGTGCAGGGTTTTAAAGACTATCTCACGGGTAGCTTACAGGATTTAGCCGTTGCTGCCGAACAGTTGCAACTAACGCCAACAGTGGTGGAACGAGAAAAACCAGCTGTAAAAGAGGCTAAACCTGTTGAATCGCAACCTGGAATACCTCAATTTGCCCAACAGCAGTTTCAAGATACTACAAAGCAAATTCGCCGCCTAATTGACCAATACCGCAATAAACCAGATTATTACGGCCCAGCATGGCAACTACGCCGAACCTTTGAACCAATCCATGCAGAGCGAGTCTCGAATTGGTTTTTTACCCAAGGGGGACGGGGTGGTTTGCGGACAATGGGTAGCCGCTTACAGAATATTCTGATTGCCTCAGCTGCAATTTCGATATTACACAAGCTGTATGGCGATCGCATTCGTACTTTAGTTTTAGCTAATACACCAGAGCGATTAGGTGAATGGCGGCGCGGCTTACAAGACTGTTTGGGAATCGGTCGCCCAGATTTTGGACCAGACCGGGGTGTAGTATTATTTGAGGCTTCTGATGCTCTTGCTCAGAAAGCAGACCGATTGACGAAAGCCAATCAACTGCCCTTAATTATCATTGACGATTCAGAAGAGCAAATCAGTTTGTCACTGCTGCAATTTCCTCTGTGGTTAGCCTTTGCTCCTGACCCCAAAACCGTGAGAAACTATGATGATGACTTTTAATTAGTCCATAGTAGAAACGTTGCAATGCAACGTTTCTACATAGTTTTTGAATTTTGAATGCGTGAATTTTAAATTTTATTATGGCTATTTGGTTAACCGGATGTGGGGCGATTGTGGTCATAGCCTACCTACTGGGTTCCTTTCCCACTGGGTATATTGCTGTGAAGCAGTTAAAAGGTATCGATATTCGGGAAGTTGGTTCAGGTTCCACTGGCGCAACTAATGTGCTAAGAACCTTGGGTAAAGGGCCAGGAGCATTTGTTTTAGTACTTGATGCCTTAAAGGGAGTATTAGCGATCGCTCTAGTTTACTGGTTATTCAATTTCGCCTCTAGTCAAAATTTTATCCCTGCAACGGTAGATGCACAACTGTGGCAACCGTGGGTAGTAATTTTAGCTGGGTTAGCTGCCATTCTGGGACATAGTAAATCGATTTTTTTGGGCTTTAGCGGTGGTAAATCTGTTGCTATCAGCTTGGGGATTTTATTGGCAATGAGTTGGCAGGTAGGTTTAGCAACAGCCGGTGTGTTTGCCGTCGTTGTGGCAATATCGCGGATTGTCTCTTTAAGTTCAATTGTAGGTGCGATCGCTGTTTCCATTTTCATGGTAATTTTGTATCAACCGTTACCCTATATTCTGTTTGGGATTGCCGGTGGATTATATGTAATTTTGCGCCATCGCACTAATATTGAACGACTGTTTGCTGGTACTGAGCCAAAAATTGGGCAAAAGGTAGAGACACCAGAACAAACTGTATAATTTACCAACTGTAAATAGATATATTTTGTCCCCAGCTTCAGCCAGGTTTAAGTTTATGAATTGACGTTCCCTTTCATTAAACGGTGGATGAGGCGGCAAGGCCAGAAAAAAGCTCCACAGATACTTACTGAAGCGATCGCGGCCACAACTCGCCAAGTCGAATTGGTTCCAGTGGCAGACTCTGAAGGGTGAGCTTGTTGTGTACTTTTAGCTAGTTCTGGCACTGAACGAGATAGCTGGCTGGCTGTACTCACCCCTTCAATTGCGGCTCCAATTAGATAAGCTACTAGGGCGATTACTAGCCAGTGATTCATAATATTCAACTGTTTCAACTCTGAGCGTATGCTTGGCATTAAGCAATCGATTTCTCGCGCTAATGATTGCCGCCTTGCCCGAAGGATAACCGACCTTCAGCCGTATCACGAATGAGAGGCAGTTTAGATTTTATATAAGTATTGAGGCTGCTATCTGCCTGGGCATCAAGAACCTGCTTCGCTTTTAACTGCTGGAGGAGTAATTGTACTAAAGCAGCATCGTCAAAATGGAGCAGGGTGTTGACCTGGGTAGACTCGATTACAGCCCAAAGCTGTTGCATCATTTTCGCTGTTACCATGAGTCTGTAACCTCTTAAGCTTTTCTTTATAATTACACAGATTTTTAATTTGTGCTTGATTTTTATCTGAAGAATTATAAAGATGTCGGCTTAAAATGCTTGAGTAAGTAAGTTGGGCGTAAATAATTGTCGTTGGGATAAGGCAATAGGCAAAAGGTAAAAGGCAATATGTATAAGGGTTTTAGCCTAGTTCATTTTTATTTACATAGTTTGATTTTATTGTGACAACTTGCTTAAGCCAATATGGTTAAGTTATAGCATTTTTCAATTGATTGAAATACAACCCTGCTCATTCATGATTCTTTACCCTAATGGCGGTGTATTGCGGTTCTCAATTGTATGGAATACAGAGCTAACCAAAATATACCTAACCCTTGTAGCCTCTCTTCTTTTAGAGTTGCCCATTAAAGCAAGAATTTTAGAAAGCCACAATGCAGATATCCGTAAGCATCAGCACTTTTTTGTCAAAGCTAAACTTCAGTCGTTGTTGAGTACTACTTTTGAAGTTTATCGTGGAACTTTCGCACAAGCTCCTTCTTGACCAGAAGGATCGGAAAAAATTGCTAAAGTGTGATATTCAGGATTATCTGTTCCATATATCACTCGAAAAGTATATAACTTATTTCTACCTTGCGCTTCGGTAACAACTGTTAAAAGTGTATTTTTAGTAAGAGGAAGTCCAGGAATGTTCAGCTTTTTAATTCGTCTGAGTTGAATTACATTTGCTGCGGAGTTTTTACAATCTCCTATATTAGTATTAGCTTCTTGACCAAACTGCATACATACAGGGCCATCAAAATCTAGAGTTACCTGTGATGGATCGTTTAACCAAACTTTTTTAATTACTTCTCCAGATGGAATAAAACTTAAGTTTGTTCCTTGTTGATACCAAATCTTGATTGTAGGTATTAGTCCCCCTAAACCCTGCGCTTGACAGGAAAAAATGGAACGCAGAACAGCATTATTAGCACCAGCACGTCCTACCAACAATAACATAGCAACCGAGAAAATTAAGGAAGCTAGAGGTAGGAAATAAGAATTATGTGAGCTATTTCCTGACAAGTTAGTATTCTTTTTCATGGTTGCAAATTAGGAGATTGATAGAACAGGTAAAAATAGGGAAGATGGCAAGAAAACTAATTACTTAATTACCATTACCCAATGCAAATTTAAAATTGGTATCAATCCTACCTCTTAAAACTGGGTTACTTGATTAACGTATATTTCAATATTTGTACCGGCTGGCAAAAACCAAATATTCGTTTGCTGGGACATTTGGGCGATCGCCTGTTGATTACGTTGGGCAATTTGGGGGACTACAGAGTTCAAACCACCTTCCACAACCCCGGCTGCAATATCGCGTCTGTTTTTAGTGACAGTAGTAAGAGTTGTGCTGCTACTGGTGTTGCCATCAACGGTAGTTTGTGAAGTAAGTGGTTGCAGTTCAGTATCACTACGATTTATTAACTCTGCTGCTTTCCCAATACCTCCCAAAACGAATAGTCCTAAATCCATCGATGCTATGGACGAGCCTTGACTGGGAAATTTATTTGCAATTAAAGGTTTACCTTGGGTAGCGCGAATAATAATTGCATTGTTAGGTAAGCTTCGTTCTATCGGGTTGCCGTTATTTTGCGAGACAACTTTCACTACATTCATCTGCAAAAGACCTTGTTCGGAGAGGGAGCTAATTTCAGCTAGGAATTCGGTATTTGCAGGTAGAGCGATCGCACCATCGGTAGATTTTAGCGGTTCTTTTAATCTGATCACAAATACGTTTTTCTGTTCACCTGTATCACCGCCGCCACCGCTTGACTTGGTAGTTTCCCCAAATATTGCCGTCGCCAACACAGCTTTAGCACTACTTCCTACTGCTACAGATTTTTGTCCCTGCTGTTGCGCTTGACTGACTAGAGGAGCAGCAGTTTGCTGTTGTGGAGTTTGCTCAGGATTTGGGTTTGGTGTTTGTTGCTGCGGCTGTGGATTGTTTGGAGGTTCAGAAGCAGCTACCGTGTTATTGGGTTGATCGTTGGCATTGACTTGACCATAGCTACCTAACTTTGATAATTTTGTCCACTCTTCAAATGGGTTTGGTGGAGCTGGTGGAGTGATATTAACTACGGGTTGAGTATTTGGCTTCACAACTGGTAGTTGGGGTGATGGCAGTTGAGAAGCAGGTACTTTAACAATGCGCTCAACTGTCACTGTTCGAGGTGCGTAAGCTATTGGTGGGGGTGTTGGGATCACTTTCTGTGTACCTCTAGAAGAAATTGATGGTTCTCGTAAGGCTACTTTAGGCGTTGATTTGGCAATTCTGAGTTGTTGTTGGGCGGCTCTTACCAACTGTGCTTGTTCCGTCAGGGCTAATTTCGTTTTCAGAGTATCTACTTCGACTGCTAGCTGTTGAGAGGTCGATTCATTAATTGGTTGCTCACGCATCGGTGGGGAAACAATATTTTTTGGCTTCTGATTGCTGGTACCCATCAACTGGGATAAAAACACACCACCCACCAAAACGATCGCTAAAGTAGCAGCCCCTACCAAGCCTAATTTTGCAAAGGGGTTAGATGAGAGGGGTTGCTTAGTCTGAACTTCTTGTGGTTGATAAGGAGACTCTTGCGGCATTGCAGAGTCTTCCGATCCTTGAGGATTGCCAGAAAAAGATTCTTCTTCAAAGCCGACCAACTTTGAGATCCGTGATTCCCAATCAAAAGATTCTACATCTTGCTGGCGATCGTCTGTAGTTAAAGCAAATCCATTTTGAGGAGGCGTTTGGGCAGGAATTGAGTATCGAGTCATGGTAAAGCTTGGTTGGGATTTCCAGAACAATTTTTATCTTGGATTTCACAGACATTATAAATTTCTAATCTGGCTTCACCAAGGCGGTAAGCTGCGAAGTACGTCGGTAGTGGCGCATTTGGTAGTGAAGTTGCTGGTTCATCTATTGCTCTAACTAAAATTTGTTTATTAAACGAAACTGATTTTCCCAACCTATCATAACCGCTAAAAATTAATTGATTGGCAAACATCTCTACTTTCCAGTTTCCCTTACTGATTTCTGTTGGTTGAGAAATTTTTTGGATGACTAATACATTCTCAGTTCCTCTACTAACATTTTCAAATTGACTATCTGGATTTAAATTAGTAATTTCTGATTTAAGTTTTTGTTTAAAATCATCAGCTACCAGTTGAGAAGTAATTTCCCAAACCTGTGTAGGTGGCTGTTGTTGTGACCAGTTAAGCATTAAGCTCATCGTTTCAGCCACAAAGCGCCGAATAGTCTCTGGCTGTCGCTCTAAATTTGGTTGAGCGTCTACTGTTATAGTGCGACCATCAACAAGTTGTACCAAACTTTGAGGTGTAAGTTGCCGACTTAACTGTTGTAACATAGACCCATGAAATATTAGTAAAAGCAAGGTTAATACATGTAAACCAAATGTTCCTACTGCCAAGAGTGGTAATGGGCTATTTCTCTTATTTTCTGGTTTAAGTAATTGCATTAATAATTGATTATATAAATTTAACTATGACTCAGTGAATTAAAAATCTCTTATTTTATAAAGCTATCAGAGGTTTATCCAGCCCTGCATTGCTTTAAATTATCTTCGTTAAGGTTGTTATACCCATCTAGCAAACATAAATTACGAATTTCATAAATTTCTAGTTTATCAGTGCGGACACTATAAATTGCTTTTTGCAAGTCTGTGACGTTGTTGGCTTGGGGATTACCAAAATAATCTACTGCACGGACAAGTAAATCTTTGTTAAAAGGAGTGACGATTTTTTCACCACCAACTCGATTCTTTTGAATTAAGTCGGCTACCATCCCCACTCGCCACTTACCTGGTGCAATTTGTTTTGGTGGATACACTCGCTTAATAATTAATTGTGATGTCATAACTTGGTTAGGATTTTCCGAGAAAACTTCTGGCGGGGTCATTTCTGCAACTGTGCTTAAGAAACCTTTGCGAAAGTCTTCTGATAAGGCAAAACTTGCTATCCAAGTACTAGTACTAATTTTTTGGCTACTACCTTGGGGTGTTCTAATTAGAATTCCTAAATCTGCTTTAGGATTTGCAACTTCTTCGATATTTTGTGGTGGTAAGGTTCCCGACCAGGTAAACATTGATATCATCGTTTTGCTGATGAATCGGCGAATTGCTTCTGGTTCTCTTGCTAAATCATCAATATTGCCTACTGGTTTACCATCTATTAGTTGCACAAAGTTGGGAGGTTTTCTCAGACTAAGTTGGCGAATATTTAGCCCTTGAAATATGAATAAAAGTAAAACTAATACATGTAAACTGAAGGACGCGATCGCAAAAATTGTCAAAACACTTCCCGTTCTTTGTCTTTTTTCTAGTAGACGCACCATTTATTCATCTCCTCCTGCAAAAAACTTCAGCCATTATATATGATGATTTGCGTATAGTCGGCAGTCAGGAAAATAGCCACTATTTAGAATATATTCTTCTTTAGAAATTTTGAGTTGCTTATATCCTCTCCTTCACTAAAGAAGCTGTATTGCTAATAGCACTGAAAACTGCAAAACCGCCAGCCGCAGCTACAAGTAAGGATAAAAGTGGTGCTAAAATTCCTAGAAAAATAATGAACCACATTAAATCTGGATCAACATTAGCATCTTGACCCGGCCCATTGACAATAACTGCGGCAGTCAGCACCGCAATAATATTGAATGAAATCTTGGCGATTCCAATAGATAAAAATCCAGTCAGCCATGCGAAGATTGGTTTGCCCGCGACAGGTAGTAAAGACCCACCTACAGCTATTGGGCCTAAAGCTGCTATCAGCAACATCGTAGCTTCTATCAAATTCTGAAAGGCATATTGTAACGAAACTAAAAAGTTTTTGATACTCGTTTGGACTGTAGAACCTAATAAAGAATTAAATGAGGTTTCTGATACAATCCCAGTGCCATATCTAATGTTATCTACCTTAGTTTGTAGTCTAATTATCCAATTTTTATTCCCATATATATCTCTATATTTTTGCCAAAGAATGTTAACTTTTTCGGCAGCTTTGACAAAGCATTGACTTTGTTGTTCGCCAGTCAGTGATTGACATGGACGCAGCAAAGAACCAGCTACTTCTTCGGCAACACTCATATTCAGTGCTTGCTGGTACATTTTGTCTGCATCTGCTGATACCACGACTTGCTGATTCACAGTGTTCAGAAAATTCCGCACTCCTAGTGTCAGATTAGAAAGAATACTTCCATTGGCTGAATTACTTAAGAGGATCACCACAATAAAAGGCCAAATTAAAGCTGATATGGGACGAGTATATTCATAGGATAGTAAGTCTTTGAGGAATTGTATCATGAAAAACAACAGGGTTCCTACCGCAAAAAAAATACCCAGATTTGTCAGCGCTCCATACAAGTTATTACTACTGTTATTTTGTAATAAATCTAGCCATTGCTTATCCCAACCTTCGGCAATACTTTGAGAGGTTGCAGCACCATTATCAAGAATCTCATCAATGCCTACTTGGGCAAATATTTGTTGAATAGCAAGTTGCATGTTCAGTTAACTAACTGTCTTTTAAAAAATGTATTTTCTAGAATCAGAAGAATTGAGATTTCTCAATTTTAAATTTCAATTATTAAGCTTTCTGCCAAACAAATCTAGTTGAGAAGTCGCCCGCAAAAGTCGCGCAGCTTCGGTAGATGTTTCCACTCTCCGAGCGCGATTTGCTTCTTCTGACTGCTGAGAAATATTTGCCAAGTTTAAATTCGAGTATTGCAAAGACTGATTATTTTGTAATGTCTGAGCAAATGTTTCAGCTACGATTTTCGATTGTTCCTGTTGGATTTTAATGGTTTCTTGGTTGGTAGTTAACAATGCTAATAAGCCCTGACCTAGTAAGTTGTCGGCAATACTTATAACTTGTTTAGCAGCTGTGTCAATACCAGTACTCTCTAATTTATTCTTAAAGCTATTAATTTGGTTATCAGCATCGTTTGAGCCGGCAATATCTTGCAGACTTCTCTCTGTATTTTCTAACTTTGATTTTGTCCGAATTTGTCCCTTTTCACCAAGAATCCCTACCGCTACTCCACGGGTAATTACCCGATTAAGTTCATTACTAACTAAATTTCCCCGCACTGCTGAATTATTCTCAAAGCGACCCGCTCTTGAGTCGGAATTAGAAGAGTAGAGAATCAAATTATCACGAACTCTTTGCCCAGCCATAACAGGGTTAGGTATATTCAATTCTCCTCTGGCATTACTCAGAGCATTTTGACTCTGTACTTCTACAGGCTTTAAGTTGTCGCTCAGATTATATTGAAGGTAGTTTTGCAAATCTGTGGAATATGATTGAAAATCAGTCCAAACCTGGCCTAATGCGCCCGTCTGAATTTGTGCCATCGCTGGTAGGATTGCCAAAGATAGCAATGTCAAAGTAAAAATGGTAGTTTTTCTCATATTTCTATACCTCAAAAAGGTAGATGCAATTAAGTTTGCTGTAAGTAGGATTTAAGTTACAAGAAAGAAAGTTGCGAAACAAAATTAAATTCTTGTGGGTTGGGCAATATGAGCGCCCTAACTAAGTTAAATGTGAAACTACATATTTTGGGTGAATATCTTGTCTGCCTTTGCTTACGGGCGACCGAGATGTCCATGATAAAGTCCACGATTAACTACTACGTAAAGTAGCCACTAACTGGCGTGCAAAGGCAGAAATTGCTTCATATTTATTGTTGTGGAGTTGCATCATTTTACTCCGGGCAGTTTGTTCAGATGGGTTATTAGCAACTGCTGCCAATTGTTCATAACCTGGATAATAACGACAGAATGTATAAATACCGTTATCATCTAATAGCCATTGGCTATAGACACCTTCTTTGCGGGGAAAAAAGCTTTCTGAAGCATTACGAGAAATAATGTTGCGGGGATATTTTAAGATATCTGCAAAACTATCCACTGCAACTGGTTGAATTCTTCCAATCAATCGCGTTGTCAAGTTTTGCAAAATTTTAGATGCAGCTTTAGATTTGGCAATGGTATCAGGATCTTGTCCCGATAAGATGACTCTGATACCGGCTTTAGCACCGTTGGCACAAATTCTGCCAACTAAGTCAGAGATTTGCTCGAATTCAAATAAAATTGGTGCTTCGTCAATAAAGAATATAGAAGCTGGGCTACTTAATGCCCGTCGCAATGCTGCTGAATAGGCACTCAAAGATAGTACGGCTGCATCTTCACTATCTGATAAGTTTCTGAGAGCAAAAACTAACAGTTGTGCATCAGTAGGAAAGCTAGATGGTGCAGAAATAGCTTGTCCCACCCGACTAGAGAGCCAAAACCGCAAGCGTAGTTGAATTTGACTCAGAGCGTCTTCTACTCTGCCACTTAAAGAATCTAGCTGCAAGTATTCTGGCGAGCAGAAATAAAGAAAATCTTTCAACGTAGGGGTTTTCTGCCAAGCCAGAGTGCCGAATCCTCCCATCATCGCCTGTCGATATCGCTCTTTGATGCCCTCATCTGTAAAGAAGGCTTCTAAAGCTAGGTTGAGCAGCGATCGCACTGTTTGCGATAAAATTTGACTTTCAGTGGACGATCCTAAAACCATTGTCATTAAAGCTGATTCTAGGAAGGCGGTATAATCGTTAAAGCGATCGCGCTGTTGTTCTGGTTCTAGCGATCGCAAATCTGGCTGTTCAAATAAGTTATTTGATTGTTTGGAGATATCAAAATAGGCTCCATTCCCCTCCATAAACTCTGTATAGTCTGTGAAAGTTGATGTGCCATCAGGTTTAGGGAAATCTAACGCCACTACAGGAATTCCATGCGCCAAAGCTTGAGTTAAAATCCCTGATACTAATACAGATTTACCAGCACGAGTTGTCGCAAACAAAGCTAAATTTTTGTGTTGATTAAACAAATCTAAATGTACAGGTGTTCCACCTTCTTCGGCAATCAATTCAAAGCCTTCTTTGTCACCCCGTTTAGTTAAAACTAAAGGCATTAATCCGGGAACTTCACTGGTTAAATATAGCTGACGACGGTTAAAGGGTGTTGCTAATAAACCTTCCCAAACTATTGGTAGAGTTTGCAGCCAAATTTTCCAGGCATATTCAGTTTCCCTAATTACTCTTGCTGGACGTTGAAAACAGTTTTCAATATACCTTGTTGCCTCATCTAATTTTTCAACAGTTGGACGATGTACCAAAATAGCGATACTCGTATAAATCGGAACTGCACCTTCAAATAATTGTTCTTGTGCCGCTACCGATTTCTTCAACTTCAATTGAGCGTTGACATCAATGGTTTTACTTTTTTCTTGAGCCATGATTGTCGTCATGTTTGACTGCTTCAGCACTCGTTGCAAAGTCGTTTTTACCATTGCTGAATTTGCGGCAGTCAACTCACAAAAAATCTCTGTATCTACAACTCTTTCTCTGGCCAATAGTTCCCATAAATATCGCAGTTGGGAAGATTTATTTGGCCAACCTCCTGGTTTTTCGAGAAATGACAGTGCGCCAATATAACGATTGTTAACATTAACCCAACGGCGATCGGCACAAGGTACGCTAGATTCCATCAGCAAAGTTGTGCCGTGGATATTGTCTATCAGCAATTTAGTACTAGCTAAATCTGAATTAGCTTGCTCATGCAGTCCTTGTTCATCTAATGTCATCAACTGAGGAATCTCTATTGCCTCTGTATCATTAAACCTTTTCCAGACCTCTTTCCAGAGTTCATCTGCTGTCAAAGGTTTGATATCCAATCCCATTTGATTAGATAAAATCTGTTCCCAGCGCAGAAAACCCTGCTTGTAAGCATTTGTGATTAGGGTTTCGATGCGCTGATTTTCTACTTCTGAGAGTTCACCTTTGAATTTCAACCACCACGATTCAGCTTTGACTAAAAGTTTCTCTATCCAATCATCTGCATGTTGCGAGTTAGATTCAATGGTGTAAGTGACATAAATCCGCAAAAATTTTGGCTTGCGAACACCAGAAATAGTCAGTTCTTTGACTCTGGCTCTTTCTGCCATCAACAAGTATTTGATATCTCGTGATGGCGCATTTCTGATTAGTGTTGCTAATTCTTTTTGGCGTTCTTTGTCAGAACTAAAAGACCCTAAATGCAGCGTCATCCTTTCACCGCTAGGGATATCTTTTAATCCAGCTTCAATGTTATTAAAAAGTGTATCGATTTGTTCGGGTCTTAAAGTAGTATGAATTCCCTTACAGTCAAAACCAAAAACAAAGCAAAACCGATCTTTTTGAGTGCCTTTTGTCAAAAGGTACGCGCCAATATCGCGTCCATTCAAGGCGACACGTAACATTGTCGCCAAGTGTAAGGCATCTTCAAATGGTGTTAATCTACTTTCGTTTCCGGCTATGCCGACGCTTTGTTTTCCGATTTTTTGCTTCATGGTTAACTTCCAGTAAGCTTTGATAACGAGCAAAGCCTCTTGTCCAAGCGGGAACGCCAATAAATTTACTTAAAAAACTCCAACTCCTACCACCAGTTAAAATCCACCAGGTTCCTATTCCCCAACCAGTCATTAGTACTGTCCACAACCATTTTTGAAACTCTTCTTGGAAAAGACCCCCAAAAATTCCATTGATAATAAAGTAGGAGGCTAAGGCAATCACCGTCCAAGGAAGAATTTGATCGGCAGGGATGGGCCCTAGAGAAGGTTGGCTTCCCAGAACCTGATTAACTGGACGAAATTCTTGTTCCCGCTCTTGAGACATTTGAAATATCTGAATTATTTACTGCTATCGCCAATTACAAAGCGTGTGAGTACATCAGCAATAGTAACAGCAACAACGACTAATAGGGGAGTTCTGGCAATGCTTTGCCAATCTTCATCTTTACGCACTGCGTTGATCACACCAACCAGGGAGATTGCAATATATAGTAAGTAAATCGCCCGCAACACATTAAATATCAAACTTACAGCTGTGTTGCTACCACCACTATTTGTTGTTGAACCATCACTTAAGGTTTTTTTGAAAAACTTTTCAGCTTCTCCAAAAAACTGTGCTTGTGCGGTGCCAGCAAAACAATCTAACCAATAAAAACTCAGGATGAAGGCTGCTGCTAGAATTTGCAATAATATTAGCGATCGCCTAGGTAAATGAAACTGCTGCCCAATTTGCTGGGTAATGACTGCAATTAAACTACCAACTAGTAAACAAAAAAGCAGGATAGGACTTTTTAGGCTGATAACGCTTACAAGTACAGCACAAGCAATCAAAAAAGGTATAGATTCAATCAGAATGAATAAACTGGATTCCAGTCCCAGTCTTAACTTATGAGATCCTTTGACAGCGCTACCAGTTAAAGCTTTGAAAAAGTTTCTCTTGTGAGAACTTTGTCTAGACATTTGCTAATTTTCCTATGGTGTACTATGAGTGTTGGTTGTTTCAAATTTTACAAGCATTACAATTTTACATGATCTAACATTTATTTATCCTCAAATTATAAAGTTATAGCTAGCAAAGTCCTATACTATACACAAACCTATATTAAGTTAAGTTAACAAAACATTAATAATTATTTAATTAAGTAGGCATGACTTGAGAGACTAGGTTTTATGAAGCCTTTGGGATTTTCAATAAATAAACTATCCAATCTTGTAGGGCGGGCATCTTGCTCATCCCCCAATAAATAGTTGGATATTTTTTTGTTTAGAAGTCCCTTTAACCAGAACTACCACAGTCTTCTTAAAGTTTTTCCATACTATCAATTATGAGTTTGGGGAATCCATTGGAAATGCGAGATAATGCTTGGTAGCATACCGCTCTTTAATCACTATCGCTAGAGTAAAATCTGAATTCCTTGTCCAGACGGAGTTTTGAACGCTGAGTTTTATTTAGGATTTCTATGAGTAAGCATACACGCATAACAGAAAGCCAGCGCTCAGGGCTGTTTTAAAGCGATACCTACACGGTTAAGCTTCGCTAAGGCGTAAAAACCTGGTGATGCCAAGGCTACTTGTGTCACCTCTGAAGATCAGCTCATATAAATTTCCATTGCTTGCCTGGAATAATTTAGCAATTGGATTAGTCCCTCTATTGGGCAAGACGGTTCCCGTAAAGTTGAGCAGTGTTGCCGGATAGAGGTATGAATCTGGATGTAGAGACGTTGCAATTTTGCCTAAATATTCTGAACACTTACAAATTGGTTGATTGTCAACTAAGTAAGTTGGCACAATCAAACCAAACTATGTGAAGAAAGATAAAGTAGACTGAAACCTTCTTTCCTCCTGCCTTCTCCCAACGACAAATTTTTATGCCGACCTACTTATAGGTTTATTGGCTATGATAGCTAGATTTTTCAGCTATTTTTTCCGATGCCTGGATTGGGCTATACCTACACAACTAATAAAATGCTGAAATAACGCATTTTCGTTGATACATATTATGGTTGATTTTTAAAATATATATACTCTATTAAATACATATTAAACCCTCTAAAAGAGCTTAATAAGCAAAATCATAACCTTAAGAAAAAATTTCAGATTTTACTCTGGCCAGATTAATAAAAAAGCGCTAAAAAACTGCTTTTAAAACACCGACAAATTGCAAAAACACATTTAAGTTTTTTAATCATTCCATAATGTAATCATGATTTGAGCTTTACCTTAACACTATACTGTTAATTTCGTTGGCAAAACTTCAACAGCTATTAGCCATAGCATTTTCAAAAAAATCGTGAAATTATGACTTTCTTTCGTTTGCACCTTAGCGGTAGTTTGTGTAAACTGCTGTGTATATGCACTCAAGAAAGTGATTTTCATAATTCAGATAAAGTTGCCATCCCAAACAAGTAAGTTGGTAAAATTCAACATGGCTTTTTAACAGGGTATAAGAGACTGAGAATGTTAATTTAGGTATGATTCATAGTACCTAATAACTACTACCTTATACTAAGCCATTGAATGTTTCTTTATACAAACTTACTTTAGGAATATAGAGTTTTGAACTAGCAAAACATTATGTAACTGGGTGCATTAACAATAGTCAAATGCACTCAAAAAATTTGCAGTTTTGCTTTTGGTTTTCTCTACATTCTTAAATGCTTTGTGCAAACTTTTGATTTATCAATAATTTTTATAGTGTCAGTTTTTTGTCCTTAAAGAAAGTTATTGATAATTGCCAGTTTGACACTTGATTTGGATTTGTTAGGGTTTAACACCCAAAAATTAACTTGAAGGAGCTTGACATGGTTTTCTATCGCGATCGCCTGAATAATTTGACAAGTTCAGTTTCTATACTCGCCATCACCATTGGTTTAGTAATAGGTCAATCTGTTAATGAGAAATCTTTAGCTCAGACTTCCACCACTCCTCCCCCAGCTGGAGTAACCTCCATAAATGGTCTAGGTGCAAGCACTGTAAATACTTTATTTGTAGGTACAGGACAGACAAATCCATGTCCTTTTGGTTCAAAAGGCTCATGGTTTAACGTTTTCGGTGTTGGAAATCCTTCATCTCTCAATGCTGATTTAGCTGCAATCACCAACAATTGCCCAGTTGGAACTTATGGTCCAGTCGTTAATAACGACACATTCAGATATGCTTCGGTTGGTAGCGGCGCAGGCATAACAGCTTTTTTCAATCAAACCGTACCACCAGCATCACCTGGCCCTACCATTCTAGCCCCAGTCTCGTTTGCAGCTACTGACGACCCTTTAGCAGGAACACAAATAGAACAAACAGTCACCACCGGTACTGGAAAGCCCAATAGCGGAAAGGCTATTCAAGTGCCTGTAGTAGGTGTTGGAATCACCCTATCTTACAACCGTACTGGTCTTAGCATACCAGCAGCAGGACTGAAGCTTTCCCGAAATACTTACTGTGGTATTTTGAAAGGCACCATCACAAATTGGAATGATTCCAGAATTAGAACAGATAACGGCGGCGCAGTCATTGCAGTCAACTTACCCATCAAAGTTGTACGTCGTAGTGACAATAGTGGTAGTACCTTTGTTTTAAGCACTCATCTCAATACTGTATGTAAAACTGCTGCGACTTCAACAATTCAAGCAGCTAATATATGGGATAAAGGAGTGGGTAGCATAAGTACTTCAGGTACTGTACCTCCAGCACCACCAGCCAATACAGTTGTTTGGCCAACCACCTTCCTATCTGCTTCAGGAGGTGGAGGTGTAGCCACTGCCATCACAGCCAATAATGGTGCTATTGGTTATGTAGATAGTGCTACGCGTTTAGCTAGAAGTCTACCTGCTGCACTTTTACAGAACAAAGCAAATGTATACGTTGGCCCTACAACAGCCGGAATTCAAGGCGCTTTGAGTGTTGGAACCATTGTGAAATATGGTACTGCTCCCGCTAACAGGCTGATTAGAATTGATAACTTAGCCGATCCAAACGCTGCAACTGCCTATCCCATTTCCGCAGCAACTTATGCGCTGTTTTATGACGTATACCAAAACAGTACCACAGGCAATTTGATAGCAACTCATATTAGAACCTTCATTAACTGGGCTTTAGCAAATTCAACACAACCAGTTCCTCCTGCTACCAATTCCTCCAACCCCACTCCAGATCAGATAGCTATAAATCGAGGATATGCTCCTCTTCCCAACACCATCAAAACAGTGGCTAGAACTGTTGTGAATACTTGCGTAAACACTACTACTGGTGCTTCTCCTTGCACCCCTTAAGTTGATAAATCTGCCTAGTATTTGACCACACCAACTTTAATAGGTAAACAATTTGGTAGTAAGGACTTTAGTCTTTGTCTTAAGCACCAAAGTCCTTACTAAGTAGCAGCCAAAGTTGCAGTGGTGGACTACTAGCCGCTTGCCGGAAAATTCAACAGTTAATTCTGTTGGCACTTTTAGGAATCATTATTTGATGTAATAAAAACATTGTTTTAGGGGCAATTTATTGGATTATCTCTAAAACAATGGTTCCTATAAAAATAGGAACTTATTTGAATGTAATAAAAATAAAAAATATTTTAAATTAATTCACTTAACCTAAATTTTAACTAATACTAATGTTATTTATTTAGAAATATTACATATACTCAATTCCTAATAACAAAGAATACGAGAAAATCATGGCTGATACATTATTCAACCTATCGTCGCTAGATGGTAACAACGGCTTTACCATCAACGGCAATGCTAGTGACTCATCAGGTAACTCAGTCAGTAATGCCGGAGACATCAACGGCGATAACATCGACGACCTAATTATTGGCGCACCTGGTGCTGGAAAAAGCTACGTAGTATTTGGCAGCACCAACGGCTTTAATACCAGCCTCAACCTCTCAGACCTCAACGGCAGCAACGGCTTTAGCATCAACGGCAGTAGTAGCGACTCATCAGGCACATCAGTTAGTAATGCTGGGGATATTAACAATGACGGCATCGGCGACCTAATTATTGGTGCATCAGGTGCAGCTTTGGGTGCAGGGCAGAGCTATGTAGTATTTGGCAGTCGTAACAGCTTCAATGCCAACCTCGACCTCTCATCATTGGATGGCAACAACGGCTTTGTCATTAACGGTATTAATGGGCGAAACTCAGATGGCATCTCAGACTCATCAGGCACATCAGTTAGTAATGCCGGAGACATCAACGGCGATAACATCAGCGACCTAATTATTGGCGCACCCAGTGCCGCTTCAGGTGGAGGGCAGAGCTACGTAGTATTTGGTAGTAGTAGTGCATTTAGTGCTAGCCTCAACCTCTCAGACCTCAACGGCAGCAATGGCTTTGCCATCAATGGCAACAGCAACGACTCATCAGGCAACTCAGTTAGCAGCGCTGGGGACGTTAACCGTGATGGCATCGGCGACCTAATTATTGGCGCACAGGGTAGTGGAAAGAGCTACGTGGTCTTTGGTAGCACTACTGCCTTTAGTGCTAACTTCGACCTGTCTAGTCTCAATGGCAGCAACGGTTTTGTCATTAATGGCAATGCCAGTGACTTTTTTGGTGCCTCAGTCAGCAATGCTGGAGACGTTAATAATGATGACATCGACGATTTAATCATTGGTGCATACAATGCTGCTTCTGGTGCAGGGCAAAGCTATGTGGTGTTTGGTACTACCAATGGTTTTGATGCCATTAATAACCTCTCAGACCTCGGCAGCAACGGCTTTGTCATCAACGGCATTAATGGCAATGATGTTTCAGGTTTTTCAGTTAGCGCGGCTGGAGATGTCAACGATGACGACATTGCTGACCTAATTATCGGCGCACCTTTTGCTTTATCTGGTGCTGGGCAGAGCTACGTAGTATTTGGCAGTAGTAACGGCTTTAGTGAAAGTCTCGACCTTTCCAACCTTGACCCCAGCCAGGGCTTTGCCATCAATGGTATTAATGCTACTGATTCCTCATCTACTTCAGTTAGTGCTGCTGGCGATATCAATAATGATGGTGCTGATGACTTGCTTGTGGGCGCACCTGGTGCTGGGCAAAGCTATGTTGTCTTTGGAACTCCAAAACCACAACCTGAACCGGAACCTGAACCACAATCTCCAGAACTTACAAATAGTGGTAATGATGTCTTTAATATCAAAGGTGAGAATGATACGGTAATACTCCAAGTTGCGATCGCAGGCAGCAATTCTAAGTTAGTGAATGAATTCGGTGTATATAGTGTTGATGATGCTACAGGCGAAATTGACGGTATTGCCTCGGGCGAGGCAGGTTATGCCCGCAAAGCTTTAGAACGAGGACAAGTGATTCTTTCAGCTATTGCCAATCCACCTGATGGGTTTAGCAACAGTCCTCTCAATGGTTCATTAGAGTTCCCATCTGATACTAACCTGAGATTTTATTTAGTCAAAAATAGTACAACTGAAAATGTGCTGACTAATATCACACCAATCACTGACGTACTGTTTTCTGACCCTTCAAATCAAAAAATTACTAGTTTAGATAACAATACGTTCTCCTTGGCTTGGAAAGATGGTTCTGGTAATAACACTAATGATTTCCAGAATCTAGTCGTAAAAATTCAGCCTACAAGTGAGCCTTTACCTTTGGGTACAAGTCTACAAGGTAAACCACAAGGAGAATTGATTGACTTAAGAGATATTGAACAACGGGTAACAGCTAATTTTGCTGTCAACCGAGAAGCTGTATTCAATAATTTCATCGGATTTTATAAAGTAGCTGATGAAAATGGTGGTATTGATACCAACGGCGATGGTAAGGGAGATATTCTTGTTGGCCAAGCTGGTTATACCGAAGCTGCACTGCGTCAACGCGTTGCAGGAATTGACCTGACGGTGAATAACCAAGGTACGGCAAGTTATACTGGCACTTTCGAGCCTGGTTCTATCTTCGCACCATTCATTATTGTCGATGGCAGACCAGATGCTGTTTTAGATAACAATCCTAATAATAATCCAGCAGTTTACTTCTCATTCTTGGGTGCTAATAGTGACAAGGTAGATCATATTCGTTTGTTAGGGAATAACACCTTTGGCTTTGAGGATTTAGCAAATGGGGGTGACAAAGATTTTAATGATGTTATTGTGCGAGTTAATTTGAGTATTGCCTCCTAATTTGAGGAGTTTATAACCACCAAAAAAGGTGAACAAGCTAGTAGTTCGCCAAGTGAACTTGGCGGGGTAAAGGGGAAAGGGGAAGGGGGAAAGATTTCAAATCCCTTACCCCTTACCCCTTCCCCTTTCCCCAGCCATCACGCAGCATTTTTGGGTTGGCAGACTACTAGTCTTGGGATCGCCAATGGATGAATCTCACAACTATTTGGGCTTGTTCGCCTTTGAGGTTTCCACATAGTAGCATCTGGGGTTGGGCACAGAGTAGAAGGTAAAAATAAGGATTTGAGCAAACCAAAAGCAGTGCCCACATTACTTTATAAGATGATGCGATCGCACTAACTATTCATCTTCTGTGTCTTTAAATTATCTAAAAATCGCAATTGAATACAACTTAATGCTGTTGTTAACCTTGCATCTATGGGTCAGACATAGTTGAAAAAAGTTCAACCGTCAACTATGTTATGATAAAATAGTTGAGAAATATTTTCGGTCATGTAACTGACTATGTAGACACCTCTCCGAATCTAAATCTCTACAAACTTTGCTTCTGGAGGTGTTTTTTGTCAGTTTATATTGCAAATTTATCCTTTAAAGATGAAAGTCTTTAAGGATTGCAAAAATTGAAATTTTTAGTGAGTAGAACTGTATTGCAATACCTGGCGTGAAACGGATACCTCTCACTTTCAAAAAATATGCTAAAAAGAACGGACAAGTTTAGTGTGTCACAAACACAGACAACATACGGATAGTACTTAAACTTATGCCAACGGATATAATTACTCGTCCTGAGTCCCTCACAGAAGATTGTTTCTTTACTTACGCCCTTGGGACTGATTTGCACGATACTAATTCCACAGCCAAATATTTACGCAGGATCAGAAAAGAAGATAAACCTTATATCGATATAGCCGTTTCTCCCAGACCTGGCTATCGGTTTGAGGTTTGTCTTATCCCTGTTGAAGGGTTCGCTCAAGAAACAATCTTAACAAAAGATGGGTTCGCCAAAGCTTTAGCGATTATTTGTGCTGTATCTAACAAAGCTAGAAAGCGATTTCCTTCTGGAAACGGACAAGAGATTGTCCGGTGTCAATTTAGCAACTTAGCTGATGCAGTCGCTGTAGCGAACAGATTGTCTGCATTACCCTCTGATATGTATGAAACTCTCGCTAAGGTACCAAATGCTTTGTGAGATTGTGTCCGCTTTAAGATTTATGATTAAGGCTGACGCAAGGACATTTTAATGGTAAGTAAGTAGACGGACAAGAGAATAAAAAACTCAATAGTTCATATTTTATTTGTTCATAAAAGTCTTGCCTAACGAGCCTTTTAACCTTAAATGTACAATTTTTCTGTTTTTGTACAGCGATCCATAATTCAAAGTGAGTCTTTTTTATGCCTATCAGTCCTTTGCGTGAAGAACCTCGTAACCAACGAGCGCCTGTAATTCGTACAAGTAATGAATTTATTCTTTTGGAATGGCTAAAGTCAACTGGTCGTCTAATCGAGCGTGAACATCAAGAATCTGAGTATCTAAATGAAGTAGAAGAAATTTCAGAAATGATCGACCTTGATGATATCCCTTACGATCATGACGATGATGATGCTGATATGGATATAGAAGCGTAATTTGTAATTCGTAATTACCTCAAGCGTTTCATTTTCGCCGAAATCCCAAGAATCCCGGCTTTGTTTAGAGAAGTCGGGATTCTTAGTATGAAAATGCGAGTGGGTTTAATTCTTGGACTTGAGTAGTAGATAAAATAATTGTCCATTGCTGACTGTGACACCAGCGCGATCGCCTGCTAATTTCCCAGTACCTAAAAAATAATCTACCCTACCTGCACCTTTAATTGCGCCGCCGGTATCTTGGTCAAGAACATAGCGGCTAACGATACGCTCCTCCAGTTTTCCGGTAGGATTAGCGAAAGGAATAGAAGCGCGAATCAACGCTAAAGCACCAGGAGGCATGAGAGATTTATCTGTAGCAATGGAACGCTCTGCTGTTAGGGGTACGTTGATCGAACCTTGAGCTGGTTCACCGTGATTTTCTTGAAAAAAAACAAAACTGCGATCGCGCGGAATATAAATATTTAATTCTTGGGGATGCTTTTGAAAATAGTCGAGAATAATTGGCATAGTCATCCCTTGTAGCGGTAATTTGCCATCGTTCGCTAATTCTCGCCCAATGCTTTTGTAATCATAAGCATTATTCCCAGCATAGCCGATTGTTGTCTGAGTCCCGTCGGGAAGCTGAAGTCGCGCCGAACCTTGAATTTGAGCTAGATATGGTTCGAGGCGATCGCGAAACCAAAACAATTCTAATCCTCGTAATTTCCCTTTTGCGCCTTGTAAACCATCTGCTCCTTCTAAATCTTCTCGTGTCGGATGCGGCTTAGGCCAAGAGTTTAAATCAGGAGGTAATCGATAAACAGGATAGCGATATTCTGGTGTGGGGACGCGACTAGCTGCGTAAAGTGGTTCATAATAGGCGGTGAATAAAACAGAACCTTGGTTATCTTTACCAACTGACTGGTAAAGAACAAATTCTCGCTCAATGGCTTGATGTAATTCTGTTGCAGAATGAGTTGTCAAAACGAGTTCGCGGAATCTTTTCAAGCTTTTGAAGACGCGATCGCGTGTAATTCCAGCTACTTGGTAGTTCTGATAAGCAGTCGCAGCGTTAGCTGTTTGCAAGTATTGGAGACTCCGAGCGATCGCACTCAATAGCGCCTTTTTATCTGGTATTTCTCCATAGAGAAGTTCATCCAAGCAAGATGTATCACCTTGACAACAAGTAACTGGTAGCCTTTGGATTAATGGTGCTTTTTGCTTTTGTGGAAGTCCATTTTGGTTTTCACCAGTCAAGGAAACTGGTATATCCCACTTTTTCAACCGACATTCTGGCGGACTGAGTTCCTGATGCGCCAAAAATTCCATCCGCACCAGGAAAATTGACAAAAACACAGGTAAGCTGATAGCGATATATTTGTTAAACTTTCCTAACTCAGCAAGTGTCTTTTTCATCAAAATTCAAAATTTTTGAGATTATCCCACTTCGCTCAAATTCAAAAACCAAATAATTTAGTTCCCAATTCCCAATTCCCAATTCCCAATACCTTATTCATTCATATTACGATAAGTCGCAACTGCCGAAGGCGATATCCGGTTCAAATATCGGAATATCCAATATTTGAAAATGGTATCTAAAATCACTGGGAATGTAGCAATAAATAAGAAAATAAAATCTCGATTTGCTGGTAATCCCCAATGACGTGATACACCTTCTAGGAGTACTTCCCAGCCATGAGGAGAGTGGAAACCTACAAATATATCGGTAAATAAAATGATGATAAATGCCTTGGCACTATCACTAAGTCCATAGACAATATTATCAAAGAAATCTTTAACTACAGCAATAGAAGACTTGCTAACAAGCAAAAGCCAGATAAAAGCACCAACCGAGAACATATCTGCAAAAACATTTTTGATCGCATTAGAGCTTTCGTGACGAAATTCTTCAGCAAGCTCTACAGCCTTGTCTGTCATTTTAGCTTCCATCTGTTCAGGCGAAAGTGGAGGAGCATTTATAATGAGATTTTCAAACTTGAGCTTTTCTTCAAATCTTTCTAATTTTTCAAGAGCTTCCTCTTCCATTTCTGAGTTGATAAATATCTGCATCTGATCGCTACTTCTAAAATGCTCAACAGATGGCCCAACGACAAAAGCTTTTGCTATCTGATGCGTCAAAAGTGGTATGATAATTAATAGTAAAATAAACCTGATAGATATTATTGTTCTTCTTTGAGTTTGACGAAAATTCTGAATTACTTCTTTTTCAGAATTAGGATCTAATTCAACTTGCAGACGAGTGATAGTACTTAAAATAGAACGGGGTAGAACCCCTGTGGTATCTACTTTACCCTTGGGTTTTTGTTTTTTATCCGAGTCTTGAGTTGGTATTTTGGGTGGTAACGTTGGAGTATTGACGGGCAGCAATTTATCATCAGATATGGCAGAGTTAATTGGTAGATTTGGAGGTTTGACTGCTAAAGCATTAGAAGTTATTTGATCGGAACTTATGGTGTATTTAGATATAACTTGATCGATAAAGTTTAGCTTTTCCAAAACCAAAGAAGGACTGGGATGTTCTATACCTGCTTTCTGAGCAGCTTTTTGATTCTCTTCATTTAGAAACCAACGACTTGCTCTAAACTCTGTCAGCCGCATCTTAGCAATTTTTAAAAGCTTGTTGAGGTCTGACTCAAAATAATCCATCACGCTGTTACTATACGTGGCTGAACCAATGTCTATTTTATTACCACTGAAATGCTTATCTTCTATTTCCTTAATCTTTAATGCTGCATCGTAAGCTTCATGTAAAGAACGTTCAGGAGTCTGTAAGTACCATCGATAAGCAGCAAGTAGAAAAGAATAGATTTTTTGGCTAAAAACAGAATTTTTCATTGGAAACAATCATCCAGCATTATTTGGTGATTCTTAACCTTAAGTTAACCCACGAGGTATATTAGCAAATCTACAAGGAGAAAGTTTGTGGTTTCTCATTCGGTTTGGATTGTTGGCACTAGTCGCACTGGTAAGACGGCTCGCTTGGTAGAGCAATTTTGTAGTTGGGTACAACCTGAGAAGCAGCATACCGAATTATTTTATACTAATAAGGAAGCACGTAAAAAAGGCGTTCGCATACCTGAATTTTTATATCTTAAACAAACAGAGCCAGGAGTTTTAGTCTTAGCTGCTAATGATGATAATCGCCGAGAGTTGGGGGATATCATTGTTACATCTACATTAGGGAAATATCCGGTACGTGCCAAGACACCGCTAGGCTTTTTCCAAGATGAAGTTATTTTATTTTGGCCGTTGCTAATTAACTCGTTGAACCTGAAGGCCCAGTTTCCGGTAAGGTTGCGGCCAGAAACGGAACAAGAGTTAGCAACCAAACTTTGGCGTTCCCAACTAGACGAAGAAATTTTACGAGTTGCGGGAGTGAATGAGTCGCGCTTGGTGCGTCGCATTTTAGACTTATTGCAATTAGCTGCTTACAGTGGTGTACATTGCGAAGATATTGCCCAGATTTTGACAAGGGGTCTGGGGGAAAATACTACAACTTTAGAGCCGGAATTTTTGGCATCTTTGCTCATTGATTGGCGTAACTGGTGTTTAGAGAGGGGGTTACTAACTTATGGCATTATTACCGAACTCTATAGTCAATATTTATTAAGCGATCGCAACTACCAACAGCACCTAACTAAACGCTATCAAGCAGTATTGGCAGATGATGTTGACGATTATCCTAGCGTAGCGCGTCTTTTGTTTGAATTGCTATTAGATCAAGGCGCAATTGGCGCGTTTAGCTATAATCCTGACGGTGCAGTGCGATTGGGATTGGGAGCAGATCCCAAATATCTAGAAGGGTTAGCAAAGCGTTGTCGGGTAGAAATCTTAAGCGAGCCGCCTCCAGAGTCTCTGGGAGAGCAAGCTAAACAGATGGTGGAATTAGTCACAGAACCAATGGTGTTGGTGAGTTTACCTGAGATTGTGCATTCCATTCAAACTACCTCCCGCGCTCAATTATTGCGACAAACAGCAGAGGTAATTGCTGATGCGATCCAATCGCAGCAAGTACAAGCAGAAGAAGTAGCGATTATTGCACCAGGTTTAGATGCGATCGCTCGTTATACTCTAGTAGAAATCCTGGTTAAGCAAAACATCCAGGTAGAATCACTCAATGACCAACGCCCCCTAATTAGTTCACCTGTGATTCGCGCCTTACTCACCATGCTGGCACTAGTTTATCCGGGCTTGGGTCGCTTAGTAGACCGGGATGCCGTGGCAGAAATGCTGGTTGTGTTGAGTAGAAAGCAACAACCACCAGAAAACTCCACAGACGCGATGAATCGCGTCTCTACAAATATTGATCCGGTACGCGCTGGTTTGATAGCAGATTACTGCTTTGTACCCCATCCCGATCGCCCCAACTTACTACCAGTATCCGCCTTCGAGCGCTGGGATAGAATCGGCTATGCGGCTACTACAGCCTATAATGAGATATTGGAGTGGTTAGAACAGCAGCGATCGCAACAAGAACTGCGGTTAATTCCTAGTCCCATTTCCCTATTAGACAGAGCAATTCAGCGTTTTTTGTGGAATGGTAGCAATCTCCCCTACGAACAACTAGCAGCATTACGAGAATTATTAGAAACCGCCCAACACTACTGGGAAATTGACACCAGGTTACGACAAATTGCCCCAGTTGAGACAACGCCTCACACAACTATTATCGAATTCATTCAATTACTGCGACGTGGTACAATCACCGCCAACCCTTACCCTGTGCTACCTATTGGTGGAGCGAGAAAGGCCGTCACCTTAGCAACTATATTTCAATATCGGTCTAGCAGGCGATCGCACCGTTGGCATTTTTGGCTGGATGCTGGTTCACCTCTTTGGGCTAAAGGTGGCGCAGCGACGTTATTTGGTGCGCCCTTTTTCTTGCAAGACAGGTTAGGTGAACCTTGGACAGCAGAAGATGAAAAATTGGCAGAAGAAGAACGACTGCGGAGGATTTTGACAGATTTACTATCTCGCGTATCGGAGAGAGTTTATTTGTGTCACAGCGATTTAGCCGTAAATGGACAAGAACAATTAGGGCCGCTGTTACCTTTGGTGAATGCTTGTGTAACAGTTATTTCTGAGGCTACTGCCAAGTAAGGCTCAGATCACCGACTTCTTTAAGAACTCAGGGATCTTATTGTAATATATCTGTTTGTATTTAGTAGTAATTGTCCCCTTTTTCAGATTGAAGTTTGGGGTTGAACTTTGGAAATTTCGAGACTGTGGTTGAGTCGGAAAAGGAGAGCGAGGAAGGACTTTATCACGCCTTAAGAGCAAAGGAATACTGAGAAGTCCCAAAATAATTACTACTCCAGTCATTATCCAAACGATGATCCTATTTGGTTTATAATCTGCTCGTTCAATTTGCCAGAAAACTTGGTTGTATCGCCATGCGGCTAATGCAACAACCAAAATTCCAAAAACTACCAAAGAAACACCCAAATTTTCCGAGTTGGATAATGGATTTACCGGAGTTTCTTGTTGAGTAATAGCAATATTCAGCTGTTGCAGAAATATACCAAATCGCGCAATAGCAAAACCAAAACCAATCAATGAAATAGAAGTACGTAGCCAAGCTAGAAAAGTACGTTCGTTCGCTTGATGCTCCCTTTGACGATCAATTTTTGGTATTTTATCCATGAGTACTTCTGACGATTACTTACTCTTGAAAAGTATTCATAATGATGAATAGCACGAACTATCGCCACAAGGTCAACACAATCCGGTGATGACTCTGAGAAAACCCCAAGCGATCGCAAGAATCTTTACAATAGTAAATAAGGTAAAGATATATATCAGAGTCAAAATCAATGGCACTATTCGGATTTGGCAAAAAGCAAGTTATGCCCACACCAGAAGAAGCTTTGTCAGGAAGGGCACAGTCTATGCCAGTACCTGCTGCTCATTATGTCAACAAGAATCCTTTAAAAGCTCCTTATCCCGATGGATTAGAGAAGGCAATCTTTGGCTTGGGCTGTTTTTGGGGTGCAGAACGCAAATTTTGGCAACTTAAAGGAGTTTACACCACCGCAGTGGGTTACGCTGCTGGATTTACACCCAACCCCACTTATGAAGAGGTATGTAGTGGGCGAACCGGTCACAATGAAGTGGTGTTGGTTGTGTTTGATCCCAAAGTAATTAGTTTTTCTGAACTGCTCAAAGTCTTTTGGGAAAGCCACAATCCTACCCAAGGGATGCGCCAAGGTAATGATGCTGGCACTCAATACCGTTCGGGAATTTATGTATATTCTGAAAGCCAAAAGCAGCTAGCAGAAGCATCACGAGAAGCTTATCAGCAAGCTCTCAACGATGCAGGTTATGGCAAGATTACTACAGAAATCTTAGATGCACCGGAATTCTATTACGCAGAAGCTTACCATCAGCAATACCTGGCTAAAAATCCTAATGGGTATTGTGGTTTAGGAGGGACAAATGTTTCTTGTCCCGTGGGTGTAGTTGAATCGCAAGTGAGCGGTTAGAAAGAAGCAGAGGGGAAGGGAGCAGGGGGGCAGGGGAGACAAGGGGACAAGGGGACAAGGGGTGAGAACTTGAAACAAGTCTTTCCCCTTGTCCCCAATTCTCCTTGTCCCCAAGTCCTCTTGCCCATGCCCAATTCCCAATTCCCAATTAAAATGCAGCTTTTAGCAAAGCGATCGCTCGAACCCACAGCATAATACTAATAGGCGCTCCAATTAGAATACCAGCGATCGCCCAGCCTCTTTGATGGGCTTTGAATTGTTCAATACTACGCCACTGTCTACTTTTCCAAGCCCATTCATTGCCTTTGGCACCGAGTGCGATCGCCATTAACCACCAACCATGTGGTACAAAACAAAATAGCCCATACCATACCTGATTCGGCCACATCCACAACCAAGGCATGAGAAATGCGCCCCAGTTCCAACCGAGAATTTCCTCTGGGACTGTTTCATTTTGATTACTTATGCCGCATCCAGAATTGTTAATTATTTCTCTTAACGGTAAAAGCTGACTTCTGTTTGCAGATTTCACAGCCAGACCAGATTTGAGAGCATTCAGCGCTTGGCGAGCATCAGTAAATCGTTGTTCGGGAGCGGGTTCTATTAACTTTTGTAGCCAACTGGCAAAACTAGGACTGAGATTAACTCGGTCTGCAAATTGCAGTCGCAAATCCTGCTGAGGTAAATCAGAGGGGGAAATCCCAGTGAGCAAATGAATCAGAGTCGCACCCAGTGCATAGAGGTCTGAAGCTGGAACTGCTCGACCACCAAATTGTTCCATTGGGGCATAACCATAAGTACCCACAACGGTGAAAGTAACGCCTTCTCTTGCCGCTTTATCTTGTACTGCGCCAAAATCAACTAAATAAATCCGATTATCTTCGCCCCAGATTAAATTACTCGGTTTTATATCTCTATGTAACACTCCTGGGTTTAACTCATGTAAATACATGAGAATATTTAAAATCTCACCGGCGATTTTTCTCGCTCGCTTTTCAGTAAACCTTTTGCCAAGAGCAAGTTTTTCTTTAAGCGACTCACCAGGAATATATTGTTGTATTAAGCCAAACCAGAGAGTGCGATCGTCGATACAAAAATAATCTATATATCTAGGAATGCGGGGATGATTTAGCTGTTTAAGAATTTGTGCTTCTCTCTCAAAAAGTTTTAAATCATCCCACTGTATAGTACCGCCAAAGGCTAAAAGTTTGACCACAACGGTCGAATTTTCGCCATCAGAGGCTTGTAAATCCTTTGCAAGCCAAGTTTGACGAATTCCATTGTTACCAAGTTGGTGTTGGATTTGATAACGATCTTGTAATATCTGTTCTGGTTGCAGCATCTTACACCTGCTGGCAGTTTACGCCGATCTGATTCCCTTATATTCAAGGATAGTCATTATCTAGAGAAATTGTGGGAATGAGATAATTTTTGCGATAGTAAGCTTGATATTCCGCAGACAGCAGAGGTTCCCACCAATCACGATGATTGAGATACCATTCAACAGTTAAACGTAAACCCTCAGCAATCGTTACAGAAGGTGTCCAACCAAGCTGAGTTTTAATTTTGTTTGCATTAATTGCATATCTCCGATCGTGTCCCTGTCTATCCTTGACAAAAGTAATCAAATCCTTTGCTGGACGTATTGGTAAATCAGGTGCTAATTCATCCATCATTTCACACAAAAGCTGCACCAGGTTGAGATTTTCCACCTCATTGTTGCCACCAATATTGTATGTTTCCCCTGGTTGACCATGATTGATTACCACATCCAAAGCACGACAATGATCGACCACATAAAGCCAATCCCGCACATTTTTACCATCGCCATAAACAGGTAATGGTTTACCTATTAAAGTGTTGATGCACATCAGGGGAATTAGCTTTTCGGGAAATTGATAAGGCCCGTAATTATTAGAGCAATTTGTGATAATGGTGGGAAGTTTATAAGTATGATAATAAGCACGCACTAAGTGATCGCTACCAGCTTTGGAAGCTGAATAGGGACTATTAGGAGCGTAAGGTGTCGTTTCCGAAAAAGCTGCATCATCTGGGCTCAAACTACCGTAGACTTCATCAGTCGAAACGTGTAGGAAACGATAATCAGATGGCTGTGCTTTAGCCTCCCAATATTGGCGAAAAGCTTCCAGCAGCGTGAAAGTTCCCACAACATTAGTTTGCACAAAAGCCGCCGGCCCAAGAATCGAACGATCGACATGAGATTCAGCAGCAAAATGGGCGATAATATCTATATTTTCAGTTGATAATAGGTTGTCTATGATGGTGCGATCGCAAATATCCCCCTGCACAAACCGAAAATTCTCTCTTCCCTCAACCGCCGCCAAATTCAGACGATTCCCCGCGTATGTAAGCGCATCCAACACCACCACACGGTCATCTGGATAAACCTGACACCAGTGATGGACAAAATTCGCCCCAATAAACCCCGCACCCCCAGTAACTAATAACCGCCGACTCATTCAATTTCCTCTCTTCTCTGTGTGATCTGTGCGCCTCTGCGGTGCGTTTCTATTACTTAAAATATTTCTTCCTCAGCTTCCCATATATCCTCTGAGCGAGTAATTTTGCCATACGTATTCTCGTCAAACTCTTAATATTAGATGGCTGTTGGATCTTGTGATCAAAAAACTCATTTAACTCATCTAGAATAACTTGGAAACGCTTAATAATATTTTCAGTCCGATGCTCAGTGAAAAAATCTTCAGATAAACTAAAAGTTGCTGAAGAATCAATCACTTTCAGAATACGTTGCACATCATATTCTTGAGAATATCCAGCAATTTTATAGCAATTAAATCCAGGATCTAAGTAATCTGCTAGTCCTCCGTTAACACTAGAAAATACTTGACAACCACAAGCAAGAGCTTCCATTGGTTGTAGACCAAATCCTTCACTAACGCCCTGTTGTGCCCAGTACTCAGCCGAATCATAGAGGTAAACCTTAGCTCTGTTAAATAATGCAGGTAAATCCTCTATGTATGAATCAACAACCAATACTTTACAACGTTTTTGCAACGCTGGAATCAATTCTTTAATTAAATACTCAGAAGATTTTCGAGCCTGGACTAAAACATCAATATCCCGTTCTAGACCTAAATTTTGAAACTCATCAGAAATTTGATTGGGCAAATAATAAATCAGAGAATTAGGTGATTTTTCTCCCCAATATCCCATTGTATAGCGGCTAACAGTAACAATCGGAATACTCGTAGGTAGTCTAAATGGATAACCTGGACTATGGGCATGGTAAACCACATTGTATTGCTTAAGTTTAGCCACGAGTTGAGCTATATCAAATCCCCAACTGATGACAAAAATTACATCACTTAAATTTTTCTCTTTTAGTAAATCATCAATAAAAAGCTTATCTTTTTCTCGCTGACGGTAAGTTACAACATCAGCACTACAGAAATTCTCTGCCAGATTAAGTGCTTTTAACTCAGCCCAAAGACCACCACAAGCAAATTTGCCATCTGTACCGGGGAGTAAGAAGTAAAGTTTTCTCATAATTTTATTAGGGAATTGGGAATTGGGAATTGGGAAGAGGACTTGGGGACAAGGAGAATTGGGGACAAGGGGAAAGACTTGTTTCAAGTTCTCTCACCTCTTGTCCCCTTGTCCCCTTGTCCCCTGCTCCCCTGCTCCCTCTCATTCTTGCCAACCCACTTTAACAAAATGTGCATCACGTCCCCAAACGTCGCGTGTACGGGTAATATTTTCAATTGCTAGGTTAAAAGGAATGGCTGTTGTTAAGTAACGCTGCGCCATAAAACCTAAATCAGGTGCGAGTTCAGCTGCTGTCGTCGCTGCTAGCCCCAAACCTATAAGTTGTTCGATTGGTCGAAATGGTAGTAACAGATGTACACCAACAGCTAGTCCAGCTGTTAAGAGCATTGCTACCGATAAATTTGTGCCGCAACGGGGATGTACAGCTAAATCCCATTCTCCATTGGTGAGGCGATGTCGAGCAAGTGCTACCGCACGGCGCAAATCACTAATATTTACTTCACCATAAAGGTAAAATCCATGCTCAGTAGACAAACCGCCTAATAGTTCGTTATCTGGAAGTCCCTTAGTAGCTTTTCCTTTAGCAGGTTGGCCACTTTGTGAATCACTAAGAACCCAAACAGTGGCGTGTTCTAAGGCGTGAACCTGTCGGATCATCAAAATTTCTTTCAACCCTGGAATAAATGATAACTGCCTGAGTAAGTCAGCATCTTGTGTGGGTTGGGGAAAGTCTAAGGGACGGTATTCTGGGTTCGGAACTTTCTCAGATACAGGTACTCTAAGATCAAAGTTAAAAAAATCAAAGGGAGACGAGCCACCCTGAAAAGAAGCAGAAGTATTCATTGGAACACCACTCTCCAAGCCGATGGAGCAATATAGATTTCTCTCAAATGTAACGCTTGCACCACTGAATTGTTGCTAATTTTTGTGGTTAATTGTTGAGTTTGGGTATCAAGTATGGGGCATGGGGCATTGGGAATTGGGGATGGGCAAGAGGACTTGGGGACAAGGGGAAAGACTTGTTTCAAGTTCTCACCTCTTGTCCCCTTGTCCCCCTGCTCCCTTGCTCCCTGCTCCCTCGCTTCTTCTCCAGTCCTACATCTGTTCTGCTGAATGTGGAAAGGAATTCTTTGTTATAAACCTCGTCTACCTTGATAACCGTAGTTTTGTAGCGACTGTCTTAAAAGTCAAGCGATCGTTAACAAAAAACTGGGACGGTGAACGTTGGCGCAACTGAGGAACGCTGCGCTAAAAGCGGTCTTATTTGACCAAGGTTGGGACGGTCTACTACTGTTTCTAAGATACAAGGTTGGGTGCAGCGATAGCGTAACCCAACATAAATAAGCTGGTAATGTTTGGTTGCGTTTCACTCCACCCAACCTAGTAGCGCGGCAAGCTTAATTTGTTGGGTTGAGTCATCAGAGAATATTTTTTTGTTGTTGGATTTTCTAGATTGTTTGAACCCAATATTTTAGGCTTGCCGCACTACTACATAAAGATATCTTTTAAAAAACTCTAGGTTTCAACATAGATCAGGTTTATATGGGTTTGTGGGAGCGATCGCTCCCACAACATCTAAAATTAGATGAGGTTTTTGTGTTGTCTAAGCTTAATTTTTAGCATTATAATTTATACTTTTTTATCACTACAGCAAGCTTTTAGCCACAAATACGACTTTGTGCATTTAGCTCAAAGGTTCTAACGAAGTGCAAGACATAAGCTTCCAACTAGCTGCAAGGCATGGGGCTATTCTACACTGGAATCAGAGAAGGTGTGTTTAACTGACTTAGATGTAAAAACTGGGGAGTTTTGTCATACCTTCTCGGCGTTGCTGATGAAGTGCTTACCTAGTGTGGTAAAACTTAACTTAAATTCTGTCAGTTACTAACGGAGTTGATAGGAATGGGTACTTTAATTGTTATTGGCTTGATAGGGGTTTACGGAGGTGGCGTTTGGAAGTTTTGGAATGGATTTGGACGGACTAATTTTAATCAAACTTTGAGCAATCGCATTGGTTTATCCTTGCTATGGCCAGCTTTGTTTATTACGAATCAATCCTATCGTCGAAACTTTAGAAAAGCGTTGAAGGGCTAGAGTTTAGTATTAAGTATAACGTCATCTAAATGTTACGGTGGCGTATATCCCAAATATCAATCTAACCCACCAACCCCCTTTCCCTAGTAGGGAAAGGGGGTTGTCTTTGATCATCCTTAAAGGAGAAGAATTAGGGGAGGAATAAATTCGTAGTGTTTACAAGTGAAACCTGTTAACAATTGGGAAGTATTTTCGCTGATGAATTTACGAATTATTTGCCATTGGTCAGTAGATGGATTGCTGCACCTACAGCTGCACCATCAACAGCATTCCCAAGGGTATCTCTGCTATCGCCAGTAACTACGCCAGTCACTGCGCTAGCACCTGCACCGACTCCAACATCTTGACCAATATTCCGGTGATGGCGATTGCGAGTGTTTCTTAGACCATTTGCACCATTGACAGCTGCACCAGTCACACCACCTTTGACAGCATTGCCTAATACACTACCATTTCCCCTAACGGCTCCGGTGACGACATTGGTAACAGCCCCAATACCTGCATCTCGTAGTACTTGGTCATCAGCAGCAGCCGGTTTAGCAGGAACCAAAGTTACACCAGCTAAACTTGCAGCCATGAGGCTGGGTAGAAGTGTGCGTTTTAGGATTTTATTCATTGTGTTACCTTCTCAAAACATCAAACAATTGGCTAAAAACCAAAGTTACTATAGTCAGATAAAATTTGATTTTTTATCTTAACAACAAAGCAACTATTTATTGTTCGAGAACATATACATAGTCACATTTATCAAGTCATAACGGCATCTACTGAAAGCATGAATATATATTAAGCCCTGAGAAGGCCTTGCTAATTTATTCGCTGATACTAGAGATTACATATTGACAAAATAAATCAAAGATGCGTCTTAGATTTTTCGGATATCAAAGTTTTATTTTTCATGACTAGCAAGCGATTTTTGACGAGCAGTCGTATAGGGTAAACCCTATCTATCTAAAGGTAGGTAGCAAAATAATTAAACTAACTCGTCTGGGTTAATATTTAATTTTCTTAGTTGAGTAGTCAGGTGCTGCGATCGCATTAAAATCCTAAATCTACAGCAATCCGGTGGGCGCAAGCAAACCCAGAAAAAGCTACTGCATTCAATCCCTGACCAGGAAAGGTACTATCCCCAACACAATAAAGTCCTGGAATGGCTGTGCGATTAAAGGGCATCTTCAATAACCCCCGCAACTTACGCCTGGGAATTGGCCCATAAGTGCCATCCTGACGACCCAAAAAGCGGCGATGGGTGCGGGGTGTGCCTACCTCTAGATAATCCAATCCAGCATCTAAGCCAGGAAAAATCTTCTCTAGGCGGTCAATAATTCGCCCAGCCGCCTCTTCTTTCTTCGCTTCGTACTCGCTTGGAGAAAGTTCTTGCCAATCATCAATCCAGTGAGGCGTGAAGGCATGAATGATGTGATATCCACTTGGCGCTAAATCTGGGTCAAGCAATGTGGGAATCGAAACAAAAATTGTCCCTTCCACTGCTGTCATCTTTTCCCAACCTTCCAGCAAAATATGGTGGCACTCTGTCCCCGCAGGTAAAACTGACTCTTTTACCCCTATATGTAAACTCAAGAAGCTGGGAGATTTTTGATAATTTTGCTGCCATTTTTTCTCATTAAGCGGTATTTCTTCTGCTGGTAGTAGTTGCTCAAACGTATCCCAGCGTGTGGCATTAGAAACTATGCGTTTACCCCGATATACTTTACCATTCGCGAGTTGCACACCTACCGCTTTTCCCTTTTCTGTGAGGATTTTCGTGACTCTAGCTTGGTACTGAATCTTACCCCCAGCTTTCTCTAGACCTTCCACCAGTTTTTGAGCAATTTGTCCTACTCCGCCTTTAGGATAGTTAACTCCGCCATAATGCCTGTCAGAAAAGACCATCCCAGCATTAATCATGGGTGTCATGTCTGACGGAACCACCGACCAGCAATAACATTCCATATCGATAAATTTTAGTAGTTTAGGATCTTTGATGTAGCGTCTGGCAAAATCCCCAGCATTTTGGGGCAGATACTTAACTAAACCGAGACACGCCAAAGGATGCTGGAAAAATACCCGCAGTAAATACCGGGGTTCTTCCAACGACAGTAAATCCATACTGTTGAGACACTTGAATACTTTTTGGCATTCGTCATAAAAGCGACGAATCCCTTTTTCTTCATGGGGAAAATGAGCAATAAGATTTTGCAAAAATTTTTCATAAACCCGGTCAACCTTCAGGTCTAAGCCTTGGGGTAAGTGATAGTGAATCTGTACCGGATCTGCGATCGCATCTTGGCTAACATTCACAGCTGCCAAAGCGCGGGTAAGCAAGTTTGTAGTGCCGTTTTGTCCCAACCCAAAAATCATCGATGCGCCAACATCAAATCGATAGCCTTGGCGTTCAAAATAACCTGCGCTACCGCCTGGAATCAAATAACGTTCCAGCACCAACACTTTCGCCCCCTTAGCGGCTAGTTGGGTCGCTGTTACTAACCCACCAATACCAGACCCAATCACGATTGCGTCATTTGTCATTTGTCCTTTATCCTTTGTCATTTGTACTGAGCGTATCGCTAAAGCGAAAGCTCCGCTAACGCGTAGCCTCTCATAGAGAAGTATTTGTCCTTTTTGTCTAGAGTCAATGAATATTTAATTTAACTAAGACTAATGACTAAGGACTAATGACAAATGACAAATCAAAAAAAAGAGGGACGAGCCTGCTACTGCTGGCTAATCCCGTCTGCCGATCCTTAAAAGAGAGGAGAACACTGGATAATAATATAGCTTTGATTGAGAATAGATGTCAACTACTAATGAAATTATTTCTCAATAAAATGGAGAGTATTAATTTTAGCTGTCAGCCGGATGCAGGAAAGAGTATTATGGTGTTTCAGTTCTTGTACAATAAAAAGTCGCCTATTTCTGGCTATGACGCTACAATTGCGCGTTTATGTTCCACCCCATCCCCTGATCAAACACTGGCTGGCAGTCGCCCGTGATGCAGGCACGCCTTCAGTATTATTTCGCAGCGCCATGACTGAGTTGGGAAGATGGCTGACTTATGAAGCTGCGCGAGACTGGTTGCCGACCCAAGAAACAGCAGTACAGACTCCTTTGGATACCTGTCCAGCAACTGTGATCGATCCGCAAATACCAGTAGCAGTAGTACCGATTCTGCGAGCTGGACTAGGATTACTCGAAGGAGCGCAGACTTTATTACCTTTAGCATCGGTTTACCATCTTGGCTTGGCGCGAGATGAAGAAACACTGCAACCTCATTGTTATCTGAACAAGTTGCCAGAAAAATTTGACCCCCAAACACGAGTGTTAATTACCGATCCTATGTTGGCAACAGGAGGGTCGATCATGGCTACAATGGCAGAATTAACACAACGGGGTGCCGATCCTTCCCTGACCCGGATTGTTTGCGTAGTGGCGGCTCCACCAGCTTTGCAAAAACTGAGTGAAGCTTATCCAGGTTTAATCGTTTACACCGCTACTATTGACGAAAAACTCAACAGTAAGGGGTTTATTGTACCGGGATTAGGAGATGCAGGCGATCGCACATTTGGGACTTAAGCTAGTATGCAGCTAGGGCAGATAAAGATAGCATAACTACTATAAAAGTTGCAAGGTTTGTTGAAGGCGGTAAAGATATGAGTCAACGAGATGGTTTTAGCAGTGGTTTTTTAGCAGGGGCCTTTGTCGGTGGCGTATTTGGCGGTGTTATCGGCGCACTGATTGCTTCTCGACGCAATCCAGAATTGGTAGCAGACGACGAGGTAGAACTGACGGATAGCCAAGTCGAAGCGAAGAAAATAGCAGCAAAGCGCCGTCAGATGAAAGCCTCAGAGAGTGAGAGCATCGGCATAGAAACAGCTAGGCGATCGCTAGAAGATAAAATTGCCCAGCTAAATGCCACAATTGATGATGTGCGAAAGCAGCTAGGAAATGTAAATGGCGATTCACCCCAAGCCAGCAAGGATCGCACCCTCACTAAAGACTCCTGAAATTAGTTCAGGCGTGGTGAAAATGTCTTGTGTGGCCAGTGGTAAATCTGCAAACTCCATGACATAGACTAAATTAAAATTAGAAAGACAAGACCGCGTTTGACACTTAGTAGGAAACCAAGCCATCTATGAGTTTACTGATTACCACACTAGTTACCTTTGTCACCTTTTATAGCTATTTACTAATTATCCGGGTTTTGTTGACCTGGTTCCCGACAATCAACTGGTATAACCAGCCATTTGCCGCTTTAGCCCAGATCAGCGATCCTTATTTGAATCTATTCCGCTCAATTATTCCCCCATTGGGCGGCATGGATTTTTCTCCGATCTTAGCTTTCTTAGCACTCAACTTAGCTGGCGATCTTCTGAGAACCTTAGCTCGTTTGCCATTCGCGCAAGGATTTTGATTGCTACCCCAATAAAAACTTTTGTAGAGACGCAAATTTTAATTTGCGTCTCTACAATTTTTATTGCGTCTAAAATACTGATTGGAAAACCTCTTCTTGTGCGGAATAACGCACCGACTCCTAAATCTCAAATCTAAAATTGGTAAGCTAAAAATCTTTTAATTTGTATTCGCCAAAAATAAATTTCTTGTGGGGTGGGGATTAGTTATGCAAATTAAATGCCTTACCTACGCACTTGACCACTAAATCCAGCAGCCTTAAACTGCTTCAGCTTCAACGGAGTCGGTTGATTTGCTGGTACAGTAATTCTCAGTTGAAAATCGCTAATCCCTGGCGGTACTTCAGTAATAGAACCTAATCGAGTGCGGTTTTGCATCACTGAGTCATTGTTGGCATCATAGATGCGTCCAAAAATATCTGCGTCGTAGACTGTTTTATTAGTGCCATTTTCTGCTTTGCCAATGACAATAAAACAATTGGCAGCCGCGCTACCACTACTGATAACAGCCCCTTGTGCCAGTTCTGGTGGACAATCTTTATAAGAAACATCAAATAATTTAATCTGTGTCAAGGCTATAGCAGGGGGAGTAATCACCCACGATAGCAAGGCGATGAGACAGGAAATAAAAACGACCGTGAGTGACCGCAACCGCATACAAGACCCCGTTACTTAATCCAAAAATATGTAACTTATAACCTCAGCTTACCTGAATTTAACTACAACAGGATTGAAGACTTTAATTTAACCTTTTGTACCCACTGTTATCAGAGGTAGGATTCTTGTGATATCCGCATAGGAGTTATCAAAACTCCCCTACACACTCTAGAAAAAGTAATAATTAGGGAAATAAACCCTCAATTGCGATTAACTTATGACACCAGATGAGATTGAAGCATCTATGCTCGCAGCCTTTAATGATTGTGATGCAGCAAGCTGTCCTCTCACTGACACGCAGAAACAGATTTTACTGCAAGTGGTCGAGCAAATTCAGGGAAATTCTATCTCTAGGGCATCAGATATTGCTAATCCTTTAGACGAACTTACGCCAGAGGAGTTAGAAGCATTTTTACAGTTTGTTAAAGATGAAGAACAGCGCAACCGCACTTGGAAAGTGCAATTACTTAATGACTGGCTGCTAGAAAATGACTCTGGAACAGTACAATTTATCCGGGAACGCTATGGTTTGCAGTGGCTGAATCGTGTTGAGTCATTCCATTTTGATAAGTATTCTTATTTTGAGGATGCACTAAAGTTAAGAGTAGGCGATCGCATTGAAGTTTCCAATGCACTATGGGAATGGGTGCAAAAAGATGGGCCTTGTAAGCGCGAATGGTTTCCTTGTATGGTGATTAAGGTCGAAGAAATTAGCGATGGCGATGATTCCTCTACTAACTGCGTCGTCCGCTTCTTCAACGGCGCTGAGTATGAAATTCAAGGCATCTACGAATGGAATCGCTATAACTGGCGTTGGCCGCAAAAGTAGTAGGGTGCTGAGTAATGATTAAATTTAATTGAGCCTTTGAACTCCATTAATAAGGCTCAAAACTGGATTCATCCACCTCAAATACTCGTTCATCCACCTTTGAACTGGATTCATCCACCTCAAATACTCGTTCATCCACCTTTGAACTGGATTCATCCACCTCAGAACTCCGTTGATGAGTCTTTGATACTCGTGAATGAGTCTTTATACTCTGACTGCTGCTCTATGTTAATAAAATTATTGCTTAAACAACGCCCAAGCCAAAAACCTCTCGGTATGATACAACGCTAATTGATTGCTCACACCGTTGAAAACTGCATCAAAAGCGTGTTCTGCCCAAGGAATTTGTAGAAAAACCGCAGTATTACCAGAGTTATGTAAACTTTCGTACATCTGTCTCCCAAATCGCGCTTCTACCAAATGGTCGCGGCTGCCGTAAACTAATAAAGTTGGTGGTAAAGGATGCGTCAAGTAATTTATCGGTGAAGCAATTTTATATTGATTAGGCAATTCTTCTAATGAACCACCCATAAATGCTTTTAAAACAGCGCGGGTGTTGATAGGATCGGGAAATGGCGGTGTTTTGTATCCTCCAGGTAAGTTAACAGGGCCGTAATAGTTCACCACAGCCCGAATGGGTGGTGCATCTGGTTGATAAGCCGCTAACATTGCTAGATGCGCTCCCGCAGAACGTCCTATAAGTACCATACGTTCAGGATCGGCTTCATAAGTTGCTGCATTTTTGCGAATAAAATTTAAGGCTGTACGCACATCATCTAACTGAGTTGGAAACTGATATTTAGGTGCGTGTCGATAGTCGATCGCAAATACTGTATATCCCTGATGAGCTATATATTGATTAAACTCAGAATTGGCCTGAGGGTTTCCATATTGCCAAGCTCCACCATAAATTACTACCACTGCTGGATATTTCCCTACCTGTGGGGGTTGGTAAACTTCCATTTTTAAAGGCACTCCCGCAGGAGAGGCAAAAAGAATATCTTTTTGATAACGGATTTTACCTAATGCAATACCCCGAAAAGAATTAACTAAATCAAAGGGATGAGTTTGCATTTTAGCCCTTACTTGGACTGGAATCTGCTCTAGATAGTCTGTTCCCAAACCTTGCTTCATTGCTTTATCCATCTGCATTTGAGTTAGGGGAATATTCGCCAGCACCCATGCACAAATTAGCAATCCTATTGAACTAAAAATGGAAGTTAAACGCCGTATTTTATAGCGACGGATGCAGAGAAAAGAAAGCAATAAAGAGAATAAATTTAATAACAATAACCAAGGACTGACTTCTGGCGCTCCTACTGCTAGCGTGAGTAAAGACATATTTGGAGCCGGAAGAAGAATCCAAGAACTGAGAAACAGACTTGTAAAACTTAGTAAGAATACAAGCCATGAAAAAACTATTTTGGGGTTAAGAAACATATATCAAATAGCAGTAATAACGACTCAAAAAAAGTACACTTTATCTGCCAACGCTGCGGTTTGCAATAGTTAAATCATATCGAATCATAATTACTTTTACTTTGAGGATGTACTAAAGCTGAGATTAGGCGATCGCATTCAAGTTTTCAATGCCCTGTGGGAATGGGTACAAGTCGATGTCCTCTGTGCGCGGGAATGGTTTGCCTGAATGTTTCTTCAGATTACTGAAATTAGCGATCGCAACGGTTTCGCTACGATTGCCTTGTCTGCTTCTACAACGGCGTTGAGTATAAAATTTAAGCCATCTACGAATCAAATCGCTACAATTGGCGCTGGTCACAGAAGTAGTGAGGGGACGATCTGAAGGAATAATTACTAAAAATTATATCCTTTGCCCCTTGCAGTTTTTTTTTATGCTAAAAACGTCTATCGATTTCAATTTTAAGATTGGGTAATCGTTCTACTGGGCTAAGGTCGGTAACGTCTGTATCTCCCAAAACTAATTCTGTAAGATTAGGGAGGTTAGCAAGCGGACTAAGATCATATACAGGCGTATGCATAATCCTTGAACTTCCTGATGATGGGTATTTGATCTTACCTAAAGAAAGGCTGCGAAGATTGTGCAGCCGAGCAAGGGGATTTAGGTCAGTTAAACTTGTTTCGGCTATGCTTAAGTGAACAAGATGGGTGAAGCTAGCAAGGATACTAAAGTCACTGATTTGGTTCGATACCAGGACTAAGTTTGTGAGATGAGACAGAGAAGCAAGTGGACACAGATCGTTCACTTGTGTTCCTTCCAGTCTCAGTTCTAAAAGGTTTATAAGGTTCGCAAGTGGACTTAGGTCACTAAGAGAATTCCAGCCTCCAGTTGATGAACAATTTTCAAAATGTATCCCTCCTATACTGAGTGAAACGAGTTTGGTTAGATTAGATAATGGACTTAAGTCGCTTATATCTTCATTAAGACTTAAGTTAACAAGATTGGTCAGGTTAGAGATCAGGCTGAGATCCCTAAGTTTTGTTCCACTAATACCTAAAGTTGTAAGATTGGAAAGTTTAGCTAGCGAATTTAAATCTAAAGGAACGTCTTTACTGTGAATAATGACCAACTTAACTAGATTGGCAAGGTTTAGTAAAGAATTAAGTTCGCTAACACTTGTAATAAATAAAAATAGGCTAGAAAGATTGGACAAGATACTTAGCGTACTAAGGTCATTAATTTCTCCAATCAAGTCTAAATGAGTTAGTTTAGGCAGAGGAGCAAGTAATATCTTGTCTGTATTTTTTATATGTAACTTTAGGTGAGTAAGGTTAGGCAGAGCAGCAAGTGAGCTAAAGTCTGTGACTACCTCTACATCCAAAGATAAATAAGTAAGGTTAGGAAGAGTCGGAAGTAAACTGAGGTCTTTGGTTACTTGTTCACCTAAGAACAAATGGGTAAGGTTAGGAAGAGTTGGAAGTAAACTGAGGTCTTTGGTTACTTGTTCACCTAAGAACAAATGGGTAAGGTTAGGGAGAGCAGCAAGTGGACTAAAGTCAAATACCATATCAGTTGCATTATAAATATTTAACTTAGTGAGGTTAGTAAAGTTCCTGAGAGGACTGAGGTCTTGTATGGTTAGGTTGGCTATATCTATATCCGTGACATGGCTGAGGTACTCAAATCCATCCCATGACACCAAAATTCGGACAGAGACTTTGGTAGTGTAAGATAATACTTTACTAGCATAGGTTCTACGGTCAAAAGCATCCCACGCTTCACCCAATTCCCTATTTAAGTCATAACGAGTATCTTTTGCATAATCAGCCAAAATTTTCATAGCAGCAGAACTACCAATCTTAGCTAGCGCCTCCACACACCGAGCAGTTTCCCACCTAGAATACTTTGGGTTCCGAGCAAGCAAAGGTGCGATCGCATCTCCAGCTCTGGCAACCATTATCACCTCGTCATCATCTTTGGGAGGTAACAATGCCTCAGCTTGTTTAAGGACATCAGCGCGTATCTGAGGGTCAACTTCTACGGTTGTTTCCAAACATGCCACCGCCAGCAAATGCAAATAATGGCGTTTATCTGGCATTTCGTTACCCATCTGGAGCAGCCTTTCAAGCAGTTCTTTGCGCTCTCTTGGACGACCTAGACCCGCAGCAACAATAATTGCTTCCCGCCATTGGTCATTGTGGGCATGTTGCAGTAGTACATTAACACTATCTTCATTAAGTGCTGCCTGTGCGGCGAGATACTCTTGAAAAGTGCGGTGGGCAAAATCAATTTTCCCAACAGATGGTTCACGCAAAAGTGCTACTCTTTCCACAAATAGAGCGCGTATCTGTTTCCCCGTCACTTCTTTGGGAAGGGTCATCCCTGGCAGACGGCGAGTGAAGTGTGCATCAACTCGGTCTATTTCAACGTCAGAATAATTATTTTCCATCATCCAATAAGCAAAGGATTGGATTAAAGCCATTTTCTGACTGTCGGACAAACCACCTGGGTAAGATTCGTCAAGGTCAAGTTTAATTTTGCGTCCGCGATCGCGGCTATTCAACAGCATCTCAATACACTCTTCGTAAAGCTTGATACGTTCTGTAGGCAAATTTTCGCCGCGCTCTCGATATAGGGCACAAATCATCGCACACAACAATGGTGTGGTTGCTAGTCGCCGCAATTCAGGACGTTGATGCAATAGACGTTTTAGGTCGATTGCCCTATTCTGCAAATTAATCTGTTCATCTTCTGGACGACAAGCAGCTGCTAGAGCCTCATGCCACTGAGTAATAAACTGCTCGATATCAGTAAGACTCATAGACTGTAGTGACAGATTGAGAAATTCTTCTTGCTCTGTCCAAGTTTCCCAATCCTGCCACTTTTCCCCTTGACCATCCTTTAGCCCAGCAGGGCGTGATGTGACAACATAACGTGAATAGGGAAAGTCTGCCACCAAGTCAGCAAGGGCATCAAAAAAATCTTGACGCTGATTTCGTGGCAGTTCATCTACCCCATCAATCAATACCAATGCATATCCTGCCTCAAGGCATTGATGTGCCCATCCCTTGGGCATAGTTTCGGCAATGTTACGAGCAATGAGTTTTGGGAACTCTTCTGGTGTGGGGAAACCTTTATCTACCAAAGACCTTAGCCGAATAAAAAATGGTATCAGTCGATTCCAAGACTCTAAGGCGGGTGGAAAATCTTGTTTGGCAGCACGCACAGCTAGCCACTGGAGAAGTGTACTTTTACCAGCACCAGCCCCACCCCGAATCACTATCCGTCGGCAGTTAGCAAGTGTTTCGTCTACTGGAGATGTGCGTAAACTGGTTATTTTCTCGTGCTGTTGAGCGTGAACTGCTATTTCTTCCGTTAGCTTTCTACTGATAATTTCTGCCTGTTGATTTTGCTCCTCTCGCCCATGCGGTGTTGCTGACAAGGTAACGTAGGCTATGCTGAGGCTTTGTCGAGCAGTGAGCGTATCCATTCGCGGCAAACCAAACATCTCCATCCGATCTAGTTCGCGGATGATGACTTGTCGATATTTCCTCTCAAACTCATTTTTGTCTCGCTGAGACTGTTCTTGCGATGTCTGGAGATGCTCAATAATTTTTTCTAGTCGATGTAAACTTTCTGTAGTCGCAGCAAGTGTAAAACCTTCCAATTGTGGTGCTACTTCAATAATGGCTCTGCTTACTTCTTCTAACATCCGCTCATAGAGAGCAGCTTCATTGCGACCAAAGAGTTTGCAAGCCTCTGGATAAGCATTGCGAAGATTTACCGTTAAGGATTTTACATTCAAACTTAAATTTGTCAGCAACTCACTCGTTACCTCAACGCGACGCAATGTTTCCGCAATTTGAAGTTGAATCGCCGTGCGGCTTTCTTGGCTGATGCTTGCAGCTTCCAGATCGAAAATGGGCTGCATGTTTTCTATTATCTGCTTGGCAATCTTTTCAATACTTCTTTGTATCTTTTCTTGGTCACTAGGATTAGAAATAAAATTTTTAAGCTTGTCTACTATATTTTCTTCAATCGCGTTCTCTAATGAGCGATTTTTCAGGTAAGTAGAAATTATTATCTTTGCTATAGCAGGGCAGACAAGGGAAACAAGCGATCGCACAACAGCCATAAGTATAATTACAAAATATTACTTAATTTTCAATGTAATTTATACAAAGCTGAATTAAACTTTTTTCGCCATAACTTAAGAATAAATTAAGCAATACGATGTGTTATTTATTGCTGCAACGACATAGCACTAAAATGCAGACCCAAACTAAGGTATGGTTTTGGAAAGTAAATTAATACTTGATGGATAATATTTATCCAAGTGGTGATGCCTATAGACAAGCCGCTTCTCTACAAGACGCTGTGCGGAGGCATCGACGCATTTACTCTCTGCCCAAAAGTGTACATAAACCAGAAACAGAAGTATTATTAAACACTTCTGTTGATGAAAGCACGATCAATATTCTTACTTGAATCGTGCCCCAGCAGCCAAATAATTTGGCGTAACCTGAAAGCCAGAAATGCTAGAGAAGCGGTGTATGAGTTTTGGAATACCTTATTTCCCTAAACCAAGTTGATTTAGTAAAGCTTGGCGCATCACTTCTACAGGTACATTTTCCTGCTGCAACCAAATTTTTAATGCTGCTACCCCTTGCTGGACTAGCATTTCTAAGCCATCGATCGCAATTGCACCTTGTTTTTGAGCAAGCTCTAGAAATTGCGTCGGTTTAGGGATATATATTAAATCGTAAGCGATCGCACCTGTTGGTAAATTCGCTATTTCTTCTCCACTCAAAGGCGACTCATCAACCTTGGGATACATCCCTATGGGGGTTGTGTTTACCAGCAGATTAGCTTGGGGAATTAGCTTTGCAAGTTCCTCCCATTGGTGAACTTGCAAATTTTCACTTATAGGTGAATTGCTCCAACTATCGCGGAATTCTTGTAATCTCTGCACATTCCGCCCAACAACATGAATTTTGGCAAAACCTAGTTGGTGACAACCTGCTACAACTGCCCTGGCTGCGCCACCATTGCCTAAAATTACCGCTACCTTCTGACTCCAATCTTGCTTATAGGTTGTCTGCAAAGGGGCGATAAATCCTTCTATATCTGTGTTTGTCCCCACCCATTGGTTATTTTGGCGACTAACTGTATTCACAGCCCCTATCATTTGAGCAAGAGGGGTAATTTCTGAGAGCAGGGGCATGATTGCCTGTTTGTGGGGGATTGTAACACTAAAGCCGACAACACCAATAGCGGCAAAGCCTGCGATCGCTACTTCTAAATTCTCTGGTGCGATGGGAAAGGGAAGATAAACATAATCTAATCCTAAATTAGCAATCGCAGCATTATGCATTGCTGGCGACAGCGAATGTTCTACCGGATGTCCAATTACCCCTAGCAGTTTAGTTTTACCTGTAATCAATTTGTCATTTGCCATTTGTCAATAAATCAGTAGTGATTTTTCCCTGCTCAATTCTTATAACGCAAGGATTCCAGTCTTTATTATCACTACATATTTACCCAATTCTCACACATCACGGGCTTTGAAAAAATTGTAAATGGCAAGCGCAATAGCTATAAGTAATACTGCATGAATTAAATTTCCAGCAATATGAAGTACTAATCCTAATGCCCAAAAAGCGACCAGTACAACAACAATACCCCAAAGTATACCTAACATATATTTACTTTTAGTAAGGTGATTTTTATTTGTTCAGATATTTTATCGTCTAACTTGAGTTTTATCCTATTTACCTTAAGATAGATTGGTAAATTTAATTCATCTTTCTTAAGAAGTAATTTGAAAGCATTTATTATTTTTGAATAGCTAGATTTATATACTTCTGGCATACAGTAGCAGCGCTGCAAATAGAATCTAGTAGATAAAAAATGGTCGTGTTAAATATGTGGTAATAAAGGCTGAAATTCTTTCTTTGTAAGGATTTAGCAAGAAAAAAATCACTACTTACATACCAATTACAATCCCCATAAATAATTTTAGGGACTTGTATCTTTTTTTTCTTAGGTCAAGGCTCAAGGGTCAAAAGCCAAAAGCTAACCCTCTGCTCTACACTACAATTATTAAAAGCTACTTAACAATTCTTTGAATCATGCAGGCAACTACAGCCCCCTCTACAACCCCAATTCCTGGTAAATATTGGCAGTGGCGTGGGCACAACGTTTACTATGTGCGTGCGGGAGAGAAGCAAGCGCAACGTCCGCCGTTGCTTTTGGTACATGGATTTGGTGCTTCCACAGACCACTGGCGCAAGAATATCACCGGATTGTGTCAAGATTTTGAAGTATTTGCGATCGATCTTTTGGGATTTGGGCGATCGGCAAAACCAAAATTGCAGTACAGTGGCGACTTGTGGCGCGACCAACTCCATGATTTTATCAGTGAAGTAATTGGTCAAAAAGCAGTATTAGCAGGTAATTCCCTTGGTGGCTACGCTGGCTTGTGTGTTGCAGCACAGCGTCCTGACAGTGCTGCTGGTTTAGTTTTGCTCAATAGCGCCGGGCCTTTTAGCGAAAGGCAGTCTACATCTGAGCCTGAAGCTTTACAATCAGAAATTCAGCCTCCCAAACAATCGGCTAATTTGCAAAAACTTCTTGGTGACGGCACTAAGTGGATTTTTCAACAACCTTTAGCCCAGTTTTTGTTATTTCAGTACGTGCGACAACGTTGGGTAATTCGCCAAACTCTAGAAAAAGTTTATCTTGACAAGAGTGCCATTACAGACCAATTAATAGAAGAAATTTCTCGCCCTGCTTACGATCCTGGTGCGTTGGATGTGTTTGTTTCAGTCTTTAGCACTCCTCAAGGGGAAAAAGTTGATGTGCTACTAAAGCAATTAACTTGTCCTCTATTAATGTTGTGGGGAGAAGCTGACCCTTGGATGAATGCTAGAGAACGTTCTCAAAAATTTCGTCAATATTATCCTGAACTCAGGGAACACTTTTTAACAGCAGGTCATTGTCCCCATGATGAAGTACCGGATAGAGTAAATCAACTTTTAGGGGATTGGGTTTTATCTATCAACAATTAATACTAACCTCTCACTGTCTTGAACTTGATTAAAGTCTGTCCCTCTCCGACTTAGAGAAAGATAGATTTTGGTTAGTCAAACCAGGGAGAGGTCTTTTTATCTTTGGGAAAATTTGCAACGAACTGGCTCTCCTTCTTCCTTATTTAAAACAATCCCTCCGATTCAGCGAATTTACGCAAACGTGGTATACACTGGCGCTGATAAAAACTGCTTAACGTCGGAATTGACAAGCTAAACTCCTCAGATAATTCTTTCCAGCTAACTTCAGGAGGCAGGCGTTTAAGAATTAACACCTGACAATTCACATCTGGTCGTCCTTTAATACAAGTACGGCGCAGTTCTCCATCAGAATCGGTCTGAGTCCATGTTTCCAAGTCTTCCAAAATGGGAGGTGCTTGGGGGCTAGCTGGGAGGTTATCTACAGGATCAATTGTTTCGCTTGTCCCACCCGATGTAGACTGACGAACCCGAAGAGGCACTGTTGTGGCTTGTTCCCGGTTCTGGTTAATGTAAAAGTCTTGTAGTCTACGTTTTAGGTAAGCATTTAGCCAGGTAATGATACTGCCATAGTTGGGGTCATAGATTTGACCAGTCAAGCCATCACAAACATTGCGGCAGAAATACAACCAAGTTTGTTGTAGTGCATCTTGATAGTAGGGAGTACCTTCCCTCCAGAGTCTATTTGCTGTCAAGCGAATAATTTGCGTGAGCAGCTTCTGACGCTGAGGACTTCCAAGTGGGTGTCCACAGGCTTCGGTAACTAAGCGGCGTAGCTGTTCATCGAATTGAACCATGACAATCTTGAGGCAAAAAGCAAGAATATCTTAGTATTGCGTATAACCACGCCACAAAAAATTACCTTTCGTCAAGATGTTGGGAATTGGGAATTGGCAAGAGGACAAGGGGACAAGGAGAATTGGGGACAAGGGGAAAGACTGGTTTCAAGTTCTCACCTCTTGTCCCCTTGTCCCCTTGCTTCTTCCCCAAACCTCAGTCGCCTCAATATAATCCCAGCCAAGAAAATAAATTTTCCCACCAAGAATATGTCAGATTACCAACACTCAGTTTCATCTTGTTGCGAATGTCTTGGATCTTCCAATTTGTGAGTTTAGCCAGAGTTTGCGCCTCTTGTTCAAAACGCTTGGGCAAAGACCGCTTATACTCTCTACCCGCCTGACATTTGAGTTCTCCTTGGAACGGATGTTGTAAAACATAACGCCCTTGGAAAAATTCACTGTTAGCAGTTTGTTGGAATATCAAGTCTTCAGGGAATTTGTCGCGGGTGTAGCGGACATGCAATCGGGAGATGAAGACATCACTTCTAGGAAAGGGAGGACGAAACCTTGGCGATACTGGCACATCACTTGGAGAATTATTATCTAGCCAAAATACGCCTGCTTGCTTAAGCTCATCTGGGGTTAGAGGCTCGGCAGAACAGGGATCGCAACTACCCATATTCCAAGCGTATTCTAAAAAACCAACTTTCTTGTTTTCTTTGGTGTAGGCAGTTTGAAACATTGATTTGTAGAAGTCACCAAATTCATCTTTGACAAACAAGGGAACGTTTGTATCTGAGGGGATTTTCACCGTCCGGTAGTTAGTGATTTCTGCCTGTCCTTGGGGCGAGAGGATGTAGACAATCAAATCCTGCTCTGTCGTGGCATTGATCATGCCTAAACGAATTGGCAGCATGAACTTGGGTGACTGGTAGGAAATTTGTAGCGGACGAAGGAACTGGTAGCCAGATTTCTCGAATTTATTTAAGTTGACTTTGGCAACAAAGAATTTCATTGAGGAGCGGATATAGGGTTTTAGTAACTGTTTCGCACCTCTAGGAATTTTGTAGCCACTGCGTTGGAGCCAAGTTTCTAGTCCGCCAGATTCTTTAGCACTAAGGATCACGATGTCGTATTCGCCGACATTGAAACGTGCTTCGACTGTTACACCCAAACTAGCATCGTCCCTTGCATTCCCCGCCTCCATTCTTGCTGCTGGCGCTGGTGCTGCTGATAACTTCTGGGGATAAACTGGGGCACAAGGATCTGGATCGAAATATTCAACCAATCGCGGCGCACTAAAAGCATCTAAGCGTTCGATAATCTTGGGTTCCGTAACGCTAACTTGCTCTTTTTGCAGCACTGTTGGCACCGGTACTACCATTGCAAAATCTTTAACTTCACCTTGAAAATCGTTTGCCATTGTTAGGACGGTGCGATCGCCATCTCGCGCTATCACCACCTGAGAAGCTTTGTTATACAGTTTTGTATCAGCTTTAGCTACATAAAATCCACAAAATGCCCAAGCTGCTGGTGCAAAGCAGAAAACAGCTACGATTGCCAACAATAATGGCGTTAAAATTCGAAAAAACTTCATTATTTTATACCTCTATCTTTTTTAGTGCTGAGTTAGGAGTTAGCAGTAGCCCTTTTAAGGTGACTGGTAAAATCTCTTTTTTCTCTCTGCGCTACGCCAGTTGCTACAAGTCGGGGAACCCGCCCAACGCACTGGCTTCTCTGTGCCTCTGCGGTTTAAAAATAATTTTTCTAACCACAGAGGCGCAGAGAACACAGAGTAAAGAGCTTAACGAGGAATTTGTTGTTAAACAGTTGTTATCGACGTTGAAGGGGCTAGAGTTAGGAGTTAGGAGTTAGGAGTTAGGAGTTCTACCCCTGCTTCCTGATCTTTCTCTTGCCAAGCAAACCTTGGGGCTAACCAGAGAAAATCTAACAGGATTGTCAATGGTGCAAGGGCAAAAAGCGCCCAGAAAACTGCTGTGGAAATAAAGAAATAATTCCGCAGGATAAAAGTTAATCCGGCGATGCAGATTGCCCAAACTACCCGCCCAATTCGGGAATTAGGAATTGATCGCGGATCTGTAATCATAAATAGGGCAAACAGCAGCAAAGACCCACTCATCAATCGATGCCAGTAAACATCCCAAGTCCAACCCAGCCAGAGATTGCGAATCGCCTCTAGCAAGGCGTAGGAACCTAAAAAAGCTGCTGTGGTGTCCCAACGACCAACGCGCTGCAAAATCATGCCGCCAGTGCCGGCAAATAATAGCCCATACCACCACTCTTCACCCCATTGTCCCGGCGAAACCCAAGCATCGGGGGTCAAAATCAAGGCAGATATGATGCCAAAGTTGGTGGGATTAAAGAAATGCTTATCGCCGACTTGGAAGATAAATTTGCTCGCGATCGCAATTGCTGCGGCGATTGCCATTGTTGTCCAGCAATCCGCCCGCAATAGCAGTCCCAGTCCTAGAGAGGTAATTAAAGCGCTGCGAAGATTTGCCATTTGTTCTTTGCCAGTAACTAATGACAATATCCATTGGGTTGCTAGACTTGTGGCGATCGCTACCCCAATTAACTCTGGCCGCAGCGTCCAATCTCTTGTACCGATTCCCAATACTAGGAACAAGCCGAGAAATAGAATTTGATAATCTCGTATATCTTTGAGCAACATTAATCCTTTGATTCCGGGATTACGCGTAGATTTCTCATCAATCTAGACGAGTGCTAGCTCAAATAGTAATGCTGTTACAGATTTTGTTACAAAGCGACTAGCAAGTTCATGCCCATCGCTTGATATTGCTTAGGGTTTCGAGTTCTAAGCACGAAGTTTTGTGTTCTGATAATTTGGCTAGAATATTGAGACATTGTATGTATGCGGTGCGATCGCCTATCGCAGTTTCGCAAGCAACACCTACAAAAAGTTGTCAGCAGCAGAGAAACGCAAATGCAGCTAGCTCCTCTATTCCCAGTTTTATATCGCATTCTCCAACCGAGTTTTCCCAATTGCCTTTGGGGTGGAAATCCCCATACTAAAGCGATCGCACTCACATTCGATGATGGGCCCCATCCGCAATACACACCAGAAGTTTTGGCAGTATTGGATCGCTACAACATTACAGCTAGTTTTTTTTGGTTGGGTGTTTGCGTCAACCGTTCACCAGCGATCGCCAAAGCTGTTAGCGATCGCGGCCACTGGATCGGATTGCATGGCTACGATCATCGTTCTTTTCCCATGCTTTCCCTCAATGAATTGAAGGGCAATTTAGAAAAAACCCAAGTTGCCATCTACAATGCCTGCAATCTACAACCTGAACAAGTACGGGATGTCCGTCCCCCCAATGGTTTATTTACACCTGCTACTTTAAAATTGTTTTCGCAGTGGAATTACCGTTCAGTTATGTGGAGTGTTGTACCAGAAGATTGGGTACGACCAGGTATCACCACTGTGGTAGAGCGAATTATGCAGCAGGTCAAAAATGGTTCTTTGATTGTCTTGCATGATGGTGCTTGCGGTGGGCAAGATGTTGCTGCCACAATCCAAATTCTCATTCCGCAACTGCTACAACAAGGTTATGAGTTTGTAACTGTTGATACTCTATGGCAGCAAGCTAAGACCAAATATTGACTGTTACAAATTTAAGAATAAGTGAAGTTAATAATTTTCTCTAAATCACGCTTTCTCATAAATTATGCCAAAGCAGTTTCGTCTTATTGAGGTTCCCCTAGATGCCCCAGACGCTGATGAGGATTTGGGAACAAAAGAAAAGTTCTGGTTTCGCGATCACGATTTAGGTCGTTGTCTATTCAAGAAAGCGAGACCAAACACAGGAGAAGATTGGGCAGAGAAGATTGCAGCTGAGTTGTGTGAGTTACTTAGGCTACCTCATGCTGATTATGAACTAGCGGCATACAATGGCGAAAATGGTATCATTTCACCCTCATTTTTACCATATCAAAAAGGTGGAATCCTCACCCTTGGTAATGAAATTCTCGCTCGGATAGTATCTAATTATCCACAAGATTCTAAAGACTTGTCCCAACACACAATAGATAATGTATTCAATGCTATAGGAGATGCCTCAGTCAATTTGCCTATCGGCTGGACACCACCAGATAGAATTAATTATGCAACAGAAACTTTTGTTGGGTATTTACTTTTGGATGCTTGGATCGGGAATAGCGATCGACACCATGAAAATTGGGCATTCATCAGTTTGGAAGAGAATATCTATTTAGCACCAACCTATGACCACGCCTCATGTCTTGGTAGGAACGAGTCTGATTCTAGAAGGAAAAGTAGACTAACCACGAAAGATGCTGGCTTTTCTGTACAAGCATATGTGGAAAAATGTAATTCTGCCTTGTATGCTAGAGTTGGTGATCAAAAAACCCTCAAAACTTTTAATGCATTTCGTGAAGCGCAACAGCGCTATCCAGGTGCAGCGAGGGTATGGTTAAATAATCTAGCAAGGGTGTCAAGCAATGATACGTTAGAGCTTTTTGAGCGTATTCCATCTAATCGCATATCGCAAACAGCAATTGAATTTGCACAAAAGATATTGGAATTAAATCAAAGCAAGCTGCTAGACACCTACGATGAAAACACTTTTTTTAGCTTGGCAAGATCCTAAAAGTCGGGTTTGGCTTCCCATTGGTCGCTTAACATTTGATGGTAAAAAATATCAATTTGTGTATACGTATGGTGCTGTAAAAGCTCAAGTTCAGCACAGGTTTCAGCTATTGTATTCGTTTCCAGACTTGAACAATGTATACACATCAGTTGAACTTTTCCCCTTGTTCTCTAATCGATTAATGCGAGCCTCTCGCCCAGACTACAAAAATTATATTGAATGGCTAAATATTCCGGAAGGTGAAGATGATCCAGTTACCATCCTTTCTCGGAGTGGTGGACGCAAGGTAACGGATAATTTTGAAGTTTTCCCCTGTCCACAACCAGATGATGCTGGTTTATACCATATCCATTTTTTTGCACATGGACTCCGACACCTTCCTACTTGTGCAACTGAACGGATTAGTCAATTACAAACTGGTGAACTGTTACATTTAGCTAACGAATTTCAAAATCCCTATGACCCACGTGCATTACTTTTATGCACTGAAGATCATTACATCGTAGGTTATTGTCCCCGGTATATTGTAGATGATGTTTTTAAACTCAAAAACAAAAATTCAGAACTTCTAAAAGTAGAAGTCGAGCGGGTTAATCCAGTACCCACACCACTCCAACTACGTTTATTGTGCAATATAACCGCAGAATGGCATGAAGATTTTCGTCCATTTTCTAGTTCGGAGTATCAGCCTTTAGTGGCTGATATTCCTGCTAATTGTGCTAATTCCTAAAGTTGATGTGAGGCTAGAAAAGCTTCAACTTCAGCAGTTGTTGGTTGGGAAGCGATCGCACCTGGTTTAATGGTAGTCAGTGCCCCAACAGCACTGGCATAAGTGACAATGCGTTTTGCAGTTTCAGCATCCCGCAAGCTGTGGATGCCGTAATGACTCAACTGGTGGATGAATCCTGCCAGAAAGCTATCTCCTGCACCAGTGGTATCAACTACGGGGATGGAAAAGGAAGGTAATTTGCCTTCGTTCTCACCCAGACAGTAGGTGCAACCGTTTTCGCCATCTGTTACTAATACTCCTTCAATTGAAGCCAAGCGGTAAGTAATGGCTCCAGGATCTGCGGTTTCAAATAGCCATTCAGCTTCTTCTTTGGAGAGTTTGAGGAAATCTACTCGCTTAAATAATTCTGGAATTTTTTGATGAGCGATTTTTGGCTCGTCCCAAAATACAGGCCGCCAATTGATGTCTAGAACAATCTTCAGATCGTAATGTTCTGCTAACTCTAGGGCGCGGTAAATTGCCTGTTCACTTTCAGGATAGGCTAATTCCAAAGTACCCAAAACCAGAAAATCTGCCTCTTGAAACAGCGCATCTGGCAATTGTTTGGCTTGCAGGCGAGTATCGGCAAATTCTGCGGTGTCATACTGACCAAATCCGGCGAAGGTGCGATCGCCAGCCAGATCCCGTGTAACATAAACTTGCCGCGTTGGTGCTGTGGGGTGACGTTGTACTCCCGTCGTATCTACACCTACATCTTGTAATAGCTTGACTAGTGCATTTCCTGGTTCATCTTCACCAACGGCTCCGATAAATCCTGCTGTCGTCCCCAGCTTGACTAAAGCACAGGCTACGTTAGCTGGTGCCCCTCCTGGATAGGGAGTCCAGGATTTAACTTCTTCCAGCTTTAACCCTAATTGATCGGCTAAACAATCAAACAAAATTTCACCGAGGCACAAAACACGGGAATTGCTCATTTCATTTTAGATTTGAGATTTCGATTTTGGATTAAGAATTTACAGTATAAAATCTACAACAATTGTTGCTAATTTGTCGCCAGTTCTTCATAGAATTAAATAGCATTTTTTACTACTCCATAACATCTATATGCTTCTAATTACCACCGAAATTATCTAAATATTTATACTAAAATACAGACAAAAATAAGTGTTGTATAATACTTGTATATTGTCATGATTTATATTCTTGCCAACTTAAAATCCAAAGAAAATATTGACAATAGTGTTACTGCTAATACTTGAAACCCCTACCAACAAAAGAATCTTCTAGAATTAGAAAGAGTGATTAAGTAGATATACCAAAGGAGGATAGAAATAGTCATGGCTGGTGGCAAGTCTGAGACCCCCGTTAGTCTGTCAGACAGAGAACTGCAAATTATCGACCTAGTGGCCGCTGGCTTAACTAACCAAGAGATTGCAGGTAAACTGGAGATTAGCAAGCGTACAGTTGATAACCATATCAGCAATATTCTGACCAAGACCGAGACTGAAAATCGAGTAGCTCTTGTCCGCTGGGCCTTACAGTGGGGCAAAGTCTGCTTAAATGATGTCAATTGCTGTCTTCTCCCTAACCAGATCGAATAAACAATTTACTAGTAGCAACGTAATTGCTATGGTCTGGTAGAATTGCAAGCCAATTTTGAGGTTGACTGATTGTTTCCCTCCTCACGCCTAAGTTTTCAGTGTTAAACGCTCTACCAAAAGTTCCGAGTCCTTCACTCAGCCGGAGTTTATGTTAGTGGAGCCAGCTGACCCTCGGACTCGGAAACTAAAACTCACCTATGTTGAAACCTAGAGTTTTTTAAAAGATATATTTAACTAGTCTCCCTCTTTAGCGATCGCTCACTCAATTGGGATCTCATTCTTATGCTCTTTTTTGCCCACATGCGAAATCCAGCAACTAGGGAAGATTTGGCGGCGAAGCGGAGTGCCTGGTGCAGGCTGCTAAAATCCTTACTACCAGCCACCGCCGAATCTAGCGCAGTGTTCCTCAGTTGCGCCAAGGTTCACCGTCCCAGTTTTTTGTTAACGATCGCTTGACTTTTAAGACAGTCGCGACAAAACTACGGTTCTCAAGGTAGACGAGCTTTATTGCTACAAATAGGCAACAGAGACATTTATTCTACTTATCATAACTTTCTGGCATACCCACTGGTGATAAGCCTGCGATCGCTCTGAGATTTTGGCAACGAATCAACTCAGTAAAATTTAAACCAGAACGCCCTTCAATTTTTGCTACTGCTTCAATTGCTAATAATAGGTGCTGCGCTGCTTCAGCTTCTGAATAACCGCGCCGTTGTGCGATGCGAATTGCTGCTGCATCGGCATTTAACTCTGACTCTTGAGATTTATTAGTGCGCCAGATCCGAAAAGCAGCGATCGCACTTAATCCCCCAGCTATGGCTACACCCACCACATCTGACTGTGATGCTTCTAATAAGCCACCTAACATCCCCACTAGCACGACACCTTGATAAATGTCGGGTTTAAACCACTTTACCCCCGTCAACCAGCTAACCATCTGCAACAGCAGCAAATCTCGTTGCGGCTTTGCTAGGCAACGCCATAAATCGAAATTAATATATATTGGTCGCGTCTGATTCCAGGGTTGAGGAAAGGACGCATCAATCACTTTTGCCTGTTCCGGCTTACTAACGATTTTTGTCGTCATCCGGCCAGAAGCAGGCATTACATCTAATAAACGGCGAATTTCAACATTTGGCTCCATAAATTTAATTATTAGCCATAATGTGCATAGTAATTATTTTAGTTACCATTTGTGTTAACCTTTGATTTGTGAGATGCGATCGCAATCTTTCTAAATAGTTATTCTATTAGTGAAAATCTCTGTAAATGGCGATTTGTAAATAGTTTAGACAAAGCCATAAGAATATTGATAAAGCAGTTTGATAGTGTGGCGGGATTTTATAGTATCCGTTTGCCCCCAAGTTCAAAACCTGAAAGTTTTGGATAACCATTGATATTACTGTAACGATATGGACGCTTTTGCTACCCTCCCACCTGAATGGACGAATCAGGCAATGCACGCTTATGAATTTTGCTGTCCTAATTGCCACTCAACTAGCCGAGAAGCTGAAAAAGTTTGGCTAAATCGGCGATCGCCTGTACTTACAGAAGACCGTCGTCGCAAATGGCAAGAGTTCTATTATTGCCACTGTGCTACTGTGTGGTGGGCTTGGAGTAGCGATCGCCCCCCTAAAGATATATCCAATCAGCCAGATTATAATCCTACATAGCTAATTTTTTCCTGAACAAAAGCCCACCTCAAGGCGGGCTTTTGTTTATCTAATTCTGAGCTTTATTTGCCATCACCAATTTTAGAAGGTGAAGGTAGTACGCAGAGTACCTACATAGATGGTATCGTTAGCGTCGTTGTGTTCGGGATTGAAGATTACCAACAAGCCAGGCGTGACCTGAATATTATCAGAAACCTTGAACTTGTAAAGACCTTCTAAGTGATAAGAGGTATCGGTGTCTAAGTTATTAACTGTTCTGATGCTGCCACCAGTAACTTTGGGTGGTTGACCAAAGATAACACCTAAAACGTTGCCTTCTCCACCGAAGTCTTTTAAAGCAAGCGATCCAGCCCAGTACCAGAGGTCTGCATCTCTACCAACGTTAACACCACTCCTAGCATCAGCAGTTGTATAACCTCCCCAACCACTAATAGCTAAGTTAGAGCCAAGTTGAAATGTCGCTTCTACACCGTAGTTGTTAGATTCAGTACGAGCCCCAGTTCCAAATGGGTTATTGGCAAAGGTGCTACCTGTACCTTGGAAGAGGCTGTTGGCAGCATTACCAGCGAAGTAACTACGAGCGTAGGTCAAACCAATATTGAAGGCTTTGGTGGGTTTGAAAGTTAATTGACCGAAGATAGTGTTATCGCCATCAAACAGACCGTTACTAAGTCCGGGATTATTAGCACCAAAGACACCATTACCAGTTGAAGGTGCTAAATAAGCACCAGTCAAGCTAATAGCTTGGTTAGGATTGAAAGTAACAGTCAAGCCAGCACCATTTTGACCTTGACGGTAGATGGGGCTGAAACGTCCATATCGAGAAAGCGCACCTCTACCAGAGCTTGCAAAGTCAGGGTTAAAGGTGTTTACGTTTTCATACAATTCACCGCCACTCGCATCAATCTTGACACGCACTGCGTCAGTGAAGTTGAAAGCATAGTTGATTTTATCGATCACAACAGAGTTATTGTTATCACCGTCATAACCCAAGCGGGTCATGTTAGTACCAGTACCGCTTGCAACACCACCAACAACACTACCAACGTTGGAAACGATATTGCCAGCATTTAAACGGATTTGCAACTGGTCTTTACCAGTGAAACTGCTGTACAAGTTCAAGCGCACGCGATCAGAGAAAACAGTGTTGCTATTTAAGTCTGGATTATTGTTAGGGTTGGCATCTGTATCAGCCCTATTTCCACCAAAAACATCAGACACGTTGAAAATTGCTTCCCCAACCAACTTGGTGGTAGTGGAGAACTGATTAGCTTCAAGTTCAGAAGTGCGGGCTTCTAGTCCATCCACACGACCGCGCAGAGTTGCTAATTCAGCAGAATATTCTTCTTGTAAGCGCTGTAAAGTAGCTAAATCTTGTTTGCTGACCAAATCAGCAGTAGCTGTAGCAATCAGTTCGTTAACCCGATCTAAACAAGCATTTAAACCTGCGGCAAATTCATAACGGGTCAAAGCACGATTCCCACGATAGGTACTGTTGGGATAACCTGCAATACAGCCGTAGCGCTCAACTAGAGATTGTAAAGCTTGGAATGCCCAATCTGTGGGTTGCACATCTGAAAATTGCGAAACTGATGTTACCTGACTCATATCATTAGAGTCTTGAGCTTCAGATAACTGGGCAGCATTTGTTACTTGTTCGTTGACTTCAGCAGCTAGAGCGCTATTAGCAACAAAAAATGTCGCAGCTACAATAACTGGACTAACCTTAAAAAGATTCCAGAATCGTTTTGTCATGTTTATACTCTCACTCACACCTAAATAACCCGACCACTGTAAAACGCTTATAGCACTTTACTTTCGGGAATTCCACACACAATCACAGACACGATTATACATTACACTCTGTGAATTTTACAAGCAATTCAGCTAACATACTGCTGAACCATAATTTTTAATTAGTTTATTTGGTAAACGCAAAATAATGCGGCGTTTGTGACGTAGAACTGTTCCTTCTTCCTCCAATTGCTGTAAGAGGCGAGTAACTGTTACTCGCGTGGTATTTAATACTTCAGCAATATCTTGATGGGTAACATTTAAATCAATTAGTTTTCCCTTATCTACATCACGTCCAAATTTTTCACTTAACCACACCAAAAATTGCCATAAGCGTAGCGAAATTGGTTTTCGATGCACAATACTTAGTAGATCCTCTGCCTGTTGAATATGGGACAACAAAGCATTAATATCTTGATGCCATAAATGAGGCGGTACAATGCTTACTTCCACGCCTGTGAGACATTCAATTTGGTAGGGCTTGACCCTAGATAAAGGATAGCCAATCAGATCCCCTAATCCCCAATAACCAAGAGTGATGAATGTTCCATCTTCACTCCACGTTAAGGTACGAACTGCACCGTATTCAATACGCCAAAGTACGTCATTTTGAAGTGGAATTACTTCCCTACGGGTAAATATCTGCTGGGGTAATTGTCCGCCGAAAGCAGAGCTATTTGACACGACAGAAGAGTTTGAAGTAGGAGTTGTGGAATATATCATTAACAGTAACTACATAATTATCAGGCAATCTCGATATTTAAAATGATTAAGAAACTCTAATGATTTGTATAAAACAAAATCCACCTGTGTATCTAAATTATGTGTATTTTTACTTGTGAGGGCTAGAGACTAACTCAAAATCTTTTCATTGAAACAACTTCTTGTTTTAGGTATCTATGAGTTAGATAGATACTAATTTTTGTCAGGTGTTTGTCTGTTACTTTAGTTGTGCAAGTTTAAGAATAGGTAAGCTTTTAGTAAAATATTTAGTTAAATTATTTTTATTGAGCAAGTTTTCAACCGAAAAAGGTGGGTTTCGTTCGTTCCCATACGGAGTATGGGAACGAGCGAAACCGCATTAAGCTAAGTCTTTAAGACTTATGTATACACCGTAGGTATGTATTGGGGAGGGAAAAGATTTCTAATTTCCCGTTTTCATAAGCCAATACGCTTGGGTTTAGGCTATGCAGTGGGAAGAATAGTAAGAAAATCCCTCATCAAGTTTCTTAGAACCAGCGTAAATTAGGTCTACTACACTCTTTCAATATACAAGCGTGCAATTTTCACCTTTTGACAAGCCAAAAAGGGATGACCTTAGCTACTAAGTATCCTTTTTTACTATAAAATTACCTTTATCCTGAAATTTTAGTTCGTTCTAAAGGTAAAAATCAAAATCTCGTTGTGATTATTTCACTTCGGTGACACGCCAGCTAAGTTTCAAATTAATCCAGAAATTCCAGATAGTAGCAACTGCGATCGCAATAAAGTTGGCAATATAACGGTTAGGAATAAGAAAATTGAATACCAAATTTAATACCAGTACATTCAATACTAAGCCAGCAAGGCAAATGGCGTTGAACTTCAAAAACCGCTTCAGGCGTTGATGCCATTCTTGCTGTCTGGCGCTGACATCAGCAAATGTCCAAGCGTCATTCCACAAAAAATTATTTAAAATCGCAATTTCACCAGCCATAATTTTGCTGCGTGTTAGAGGCCAAGCCAAGGTAGTGGGATCGCTGAGTAAATAAAGAATTGTCATATCCACAAATACCCCACTCAGTCCTACTAAGCCAAAGCGGATAAATCGGCCAATGGGGAAACCCGTTTGTTGAGTAAGTTTTTGTTTTTTATTACCTCCAGTTAGCCGTAATCTTACTAAATGGTGAATGTAATCTATGTATTGTTTCCATGTAACTTTGCTTTCACCCTCTTTGCGTTCACAAAATACATATCCAACTTCGGCAACTTCATCTACCTTTCCCCGACCGATTACTTCTAAGAGAATTTTGTATCCCACTGGATTGAGTGTTGCATTAGCGATCGCACTTCGGCGCACCATAAAATAACCACTCATAGGGTCAGAAACTCTACCCAGTACTCCCGGTAAAATAACCAAGCCTAATAATTGAGCGCCACGAGACAATAAACGTCTGACAACACTCCAGCTACTAACACCGCCTCCTTCAACATGACGACTAGCTACTGCCAAATCCGCTCCCTGCTCAATACTACGCAACAGTTGCATTAGCACCTCTGGCGGATGCTGCAAATCTCCATCAATTACCCCTAACACATTTCCCGTAGCTGCTTGCCACCCACGAATCACTGCCGAAGATAGCCCCCGCTCTTGTTCTCGTCGCATCACCCGCAACTGAGGGTATTCTGTTGTCAGAGATTGTGCTATTTCCCAAGTTCGGTCTGGGCTATCATCGTCTACCACAATTAGTTCATATTTTCCTGGAATTGATTCATCCAGTAACTGACTCAATATACTGACCACATTCTGGATGTTGTCACGCTCTTTATAAGTAGGAATTACTAGAGATAAATGGATAGATTCAGCAGTTATACCCACATTATTAGGGGGCAACTCTGAAATCTTTAGTGGGCCCGTTGGTACTGCTAACAGCGAGTTGGATGAGTTTGTCTTCATAATTTCACATTTATCTGTAAAGACTAAAGGAAATAGAGTCGAACATCTGCGCGCTTTATTGACTGAACCTGGTTAGCCAAAGTTTTTTGTTACATTTAGATGTTCTGAAAAGTTTGACATCTGCCTCCTGCTTTCTGAACGGAGGTGGGTTTAAAACCCTTGTCTATTATCTCTGCACGTTTTATATATTCAGAAGTCCATAACTTCCTTTATGTGTAAGCTTTAAACCTTCAGTTACCCTTTGAAAAAATGATTTTTTCCATTTACTGATGAAACATAATATTGGCATTATTGCTTCATGACTGTATCCACAGAGTGGCATATTAACTGCATTTGTTCGTTTAATGTCACCATTATCTTGGCTGTTTTCAATAAACTTTGTTATTGATTCTATCCACATGACATACCCTGTACTTAGTCGCAAACATGACTTTAGTTGCTTTTTCAGTATTGAATTTTATCAGAAATGGTTTAAAATTACTATACATCTCACGAATGATTTAGGATTGCTGTATTAATTGCTATATTGTTTTTTGAGTTTTGCGAGCGAGTAATAATTGAAGATGTTCAGTTTTCCTAAATAACTTTATAGTACTCTTGCGTAAGATACATTCAATTGTATAAAATTATTCAATTTCAAAATTGGATTGGAACTTGAACTGTTTAAGACTAGCAAGGTCAACACCTAGCTTCATTTGAATTTTGGATTTAATATCTGTATTAAACTCAGGGTAAGCACATCTCAAATTTTATTGACAAAATAGAATAGGAATTTATGGTTTTGTTGAGTTCTACAGACTAAATAGCGAAGGCTTAAGTTATTAGCAATAAGTGGTACTGAATGGGATTACTTAGGTCTCTATTTAGATTAGGGATTTCTCATTCAAAATATGTGCTTGCCTTGGTATTAAACCATTATATATTGTTAATGAATGATTAATTATTTATATTTATGCTTATGCTAAATGCAAACAATTTATCTAACAGTAAGAAAAACCAAATATTATTAGGTTTAGCCATTATTTTGTCATTAATATTATGTGGAGAATTAGCAATTAGAGCTTATTCTTTTTATCTGGATGCTTTAGGTAATTCTACAGGTAGATATTTACCTGATTTTCCCAACCATTTTGACCAAATAAGAACAGGCATAGAACTCCTCTTTTTAACTATTATATATGTTGTGTGGCTAATAATAAACAAGAATAAGGAAAAAAATATAACCTTTATAAAAATTTTAAAAAATAGTTCATTTTTTCTGTTAATTGCCTTTGCAAGTTATCCAATAACTACTGATATCAATTTGTATATACATTATGGCTTGATGTATTTAAATGGAGTTAACCCTTTTCTGAATCCTGCAAGCACATTTACCTCAGAATTGTCTCCATTTCTTGCTTGGAAACAGACTTCTACTTATGGGCCTATATCTCAACTATTTTTTATGTTTTCTGCTTTTTTCGTTGCAATTACTCCTAGTTTAGGAATTTATGTATTTAAATCAATCTGTCTTTTATTCCATATATTAAATAGTTACTTAATTTGGGGGCATTTAAAAAACTATCCTCATAAAGTTAATGTAACAACTGCATATTTAGTTAGCCCATTACTTTTGTATGAGCAGGTAACAAATGCTCATATAGATGTCTTAATTTCTACCATTTTAATTATTCTAATAATATTTCTTAAAAACTATAATTATCTAGCTGCGATTGTTATAGCGTGGATTGGTTTTCTAATTAAAACATTACCAATTGTTTGGCTGCCTCTAATTTTTGTTTATTTGATTAAGCAACAGCGTTGGAAAATTTTATTTAGTGCCATTTTTATCTCTGTAGCTATAATTTTTGCAACTTCTCTGATAGCTTTACCTTCAGTCGATGCTTGGACAAGCCTTTTCAATCCTGGCGTTAAAGACAGAGTAGGTGGTTCATTATATTCTTTGATTAAGAATTTACTAAGTATAAAAATACTAAACCTTCCTATAACTTTACAAGCAACTGTATTCTCAAGATTTAAACCTATAATCTTTTCTATATTTGTAATTTCTTATTTAATTATTCTGGTAAAACCATATTTGAAAAAAACATATTCTACAACTAGTTTTAGTACAAATATAGGATGGATTACCTTAATATTATTTTTGTTTGCTGCTCCTTGGTATTGCTCTTGGTATTCCTCTGTGCTGCTGGCAGTCGTAGCTTTAAACATAGATTCTAATTCAAAAAGATTCGTGATTACTAGCATCGTCTTCTGTCTTAGCAGTACTGTTTTTTACTATCTATTACGAGGTATCCGACTGTACGATTTTTTAACGGTTTTACCAACCTTAGCAGTAATTATATTTTGGCTTGTACGTGATATCCAAGCTCTAAAAAAACCACTGAAAAACTGAATTAAAAACTATCATTTTTATAATTAGACAGTAAATAGTGTTTCTACCTGCTCATATATATTTATGATTTTTATCGCTAATTTTAATGGTAATAATTAAAATTTAATACCTCTAATTTACCAACTAGAAAAACCCAAAATTTCATCGTTATTTAGTACTTGTTATGCCAAATCTTTGTAGGCTAAAATAGCCCTACACTCGTTACTCATATCTTTATTTACAATCTTTTAATCCTTCTTTTGTAAACATCTAAGAGACTTAGGGATTAGGCATATTTGACAAATTCACGCTTAATATTCTTGCTAATACTGCCTTTTTATTGAGAATTAACGACTAACTAATCAGGGTTAGAAAAACAAAAGCGATCGCTATCGCAAATGTTAAGACAGATCCGGGTAATGGATAGTCTTAAAAAGAGGGGAGCTAAAATCAAGATCCACCCCATTTATTGGGGAGCTAGAGGTAGTGACTTTAGGCTGTTGATTCATGAACCGTCAATTAAGAGCGTTGACCGGTGACAATATATGCTACCCTCTGACCGATATTAGTTGCATGATCTGCCATCCGTTCCAGACAACGAATTGCCAGTGCTAGCAGCACAATTGGCTCGACTACACCAGGTACATCCCGTTGTTGGGCTAAAGTTTGATAAACGCGATCGTAAGCATCGTCTACAGTGTCATCTAGGTGCTTTAAACGGCGACCACCGCCTTCATCGAAATCTCCCAAAGCCTTCAAGCTAGTTGCTAGCATCGCCTGCGCGTGAAGGGACATGGCTTCAATTTCAGATAAACACGTATGAGGCGCATAAGGAAAAATTTTAATCGCAATCTCAGCTAAATCTTCAGCATAATCGCCAATGCGCTCTAAGTCTCGCACCAGTTGCATAAAGGCACTCAAGCAGCGCAAATCTTGAGCCGTAGGCGCTTTCAGCGTCATAATCGCCGTACAGTCTGATTCGATTTGACGATAAAAGCGATCAATCTTTTTATCTAATAGAGGAAGTTGCTCTGCTGCTGTTAAGTTACGAGCAAATAACGCTTGGTGGCTGAGGCGAAATGATTGTTCTACCAAAGCACCCATGCGTAATACCTCCCGTTCTAAGCGCCTAATGGCGCGTGCTAGTTCGGGTCTTTGAGGATTGGAACCATAATGGACAGCTTTCACACTTGTTGTCTTAAAGGTGAAGATATTACTAACTATAGTCTTGGCTTAAGGAGTTTGCCATAACTTCAGGAAATTGAAGTTGCATCCACGCACCACCGGTTTCTGGATGGTTCATAGCTTTGATTGAGCCACCGTGGGCGATCAGAATTTGCTCAACGATCGCTAATCCTAATCCATTACCAACGATCGCCCCGATGGAGTTACTATCTTGTGGGGAATGGGTTCGCGCCTTATCTCCTCGATAAAATCGCTCAAAAACGTGTGGTAAATCTGCCTCAGAAAACCCGACTCCAGAATCAATAAGATTTATTTCTAGAATTGGAGAAGTAGCATCATAATCTTTTGTTGATAAGATTTTCGCTTCAACCCGAATACTTGTAGAAGGAGGGCTGTATTTTATACTGTTGTCTAGCAAGTTGAGAAAAACTTGAAAAATCCGGGCTTGATCTGCTTTAATCCAAAGATTTTCTGGGCCAGAATAAGAAATAGATAGATGTTGGCGCTGTGCTAAGGGTTCTAGTGTTTCCCAAACAGATGTAATTAGCGATCGCAATTCTACAGCTTTGGCTTGCAATTGCATGGTTGGGTTTGCTTCCATTTGGGTCAAGTCTAACCAGCTTTGCACTAGATTAATCAGCCGATCAACTTCCTGCATCAAACGGTTAACCCAGCGATTTAGAGGTGGTTCCAAGCGGATTTGTAAAGTTTCCACCACCAAGCGAATCGAAGTCAAGGGCGTTCTAAGTTCGTGGGCTAAATCAGAAAAAGAGCGATCGCGTACTTGATTTATGTCTAATAGGGGTTGACGATTTTCTAAAAATACTCCTACTTGTCCATTAGGTAAAGGCAAACTAGATGCCCGCAAAGCCAGAGATTTGATTGTTGACATTTCTGCCGCATCATCAAAAGATGGATGAAAAATCCATTCTCCCGTCTGTGGTTTTTGGCGATCGCGAGTTTGCTCAATTAAATGGTCAAGTTCGTAAGACCGTACTAACTCTAGTAGTAAGCGTATTTCTTCTGGTTGCCACCTTTGCAGATACAAAATTTCCTGCGCCTGCCGATTACACCACAGCAGCTGATTTTCCTCATCTACCTGCAAATATCCCACTGGTGCAAAATCTAGCAAGTCTTGGTAAGTTTGCAATGATTGCTGCAAATCTTGCCGTTGCTGTTTCACCATCGCTATTTCCTGCCATAACCCAGGAATCAGCAGCAGTCCCTTCTTGTCAGAATGCGAGGTTAACGGTCGGAATAAGCGCCCCAGGTAGCGGTTAAGTTGAACCTGTTGCCAAATCCAAAACCCAATGCCTACTGCTAAACCCAGAAAAAATCCCAATAAAAGCATTTGAGTTGTTAGTTTGTTGGTGACTACTAAAAACTAACAACTATCTAAACTAATTATCCAAACCTATAGCCAAAACCTCGTACAGTCACAATATATTCCGGATGACTGGGGTCTTGCTCTAATTTTTCGCGCAACCAGCGAATATGAACGTCTACGGTTTTACTATCACCAACGAAATCTGGCCCCCAAACCTGATCTAGTAATTGTTCCCGCGACCATACCCTCCGGGCGTAACTCATAAACAATTCCAGCAAGCGGAACTCTTTAGGTGAAAGGCTCACTTCTTGGCCACGAACCAGCACCCGACATTCTTGAGGATTCAAGGTAACATCTTTGAATTTTAATACTGGTAGTTGTGGTAAATTACTTAGGCGTTGGCGGCGGAGTAAAGCGCGACAACGAGCTACTAACTCACGCATACTAAAAGGTTTGGTCAGGTAGTCATCTGCTCCCACCTCTAACCCCAGAACGCGGTCAGTTTCACTACCCTTAGCACTGAGCATTAAAATCGGTACTGGGTTTCCTTGATGACGCAGCAAACGGCATATATCTAGCCCATTGATTTGCGGCAGCATCAAATCAAGAATGATCAAATCAAAGGGAACTTCCCCTGAGTTGGTTTCAAAACTTTTGAGATACTCTATAGCAGATCGCCCATCGGGTGCAGTTATCACCCCGTAACCTTCTTCTTCCAGGGCTACAGCTAGCATTTCCTGGATTAATTCTTCATCTTCTACTACTAGAATACGGCTGGTTTGTCCAATTTCCGTTCTGGCAGAGTATTTGGTCGATTCAGTGGTATACATTGATATCACAAAAGTCTGGGACTGTGCTTGTATCAATTAGCATGATTAAACTTATTATCTCGCCTTAGTGCTACGGCGCTTGTGCTAGGGTTAATTCTTTTAGATTTTCTTTACAAAAAGTAATATATTCAACATCATTCTCTTAAATCACCATGATTGCCAGCTTTTAATACTTTGTTGGGTGGCGCAATTATATAAAGCATTATCTTGACAAGAAGAGATGAGGTTAGGTATATTTATCTTAGTACAAAAGTACTATTAAATCTCAAAGGGAAAACTATACCTGAAAAATAGAAGGACATAACTGTGGAAAATTCGTACCACCTAAGTGTCCTATATCGATCATTTCAGTATTTCCACTGCGTGAAAAATGTTGATTTAAAGGCTACTCTGATGTCTGCATAGGGTAGTCATTGGTATGGCTTGCTACCCAATAAATCATTTGCCTATTGAAGGGAGTTGGAAGATGACTACAGTTGGAGTCAAGGACAGCAAACAACAACTAATGCAAGCATTTCAACAAATTATTATCCAAAGAAAAAAGCTGGAATCTAAAATAGCAACCAAACAAGAGGAAGCAGACAAGGCAAAAAGTCAAGAAATTCTGCAAGCAGCTTCTGCATATACGGTTGATAGTATTGTCAAAGGTTTAGCTGATTTACAATTAGAGTTTGGCAGTATTCTCAATGCTTTATCTGAAAAACTAGCTCAGGAAAATTCTAAGTTAGATGAATTGAACCGAGCTATAGAAATTGAAACTCAACGCTTACAAGAGCTTCAACAAATCAGAGTTGTAGCGGATACTCTAGACATTTTAAGTCAAGAACATCAAGAAAAATTAAAAACTTTAGAGCAAGATACTATCAGTAAAAGGGAAGCACTAGAAAAAGAAATTACAACTAGGCGGAAAGAATGGCAAAAAGAGCAAGCTGAGTATGAAGAAAAACTCCAAGAATATAACGATTTATTAGTCAAAGAGCGCCAGCAAGAACAAGAAGAATCTCAATATAAGTTAGAAACTACTCGTAAACTAAATACAGATAGCTACGAAGCGGTAAAACGCCAACAACAAAGGGAAATACAAGAAAATTCTCAAAAGAAAGATAAAGATTGGGCACAACGAGAAAAGATATTCGCTGAACGCCAACCACTGTTTGCAGACTATGAACAAAAGGTAACTACATTTCCTAACGAACTGGAAGAAGCCGTTAAGAAAGCTAGAGAAGAAGCAATTAAAGAAACAAGCCAAAAAGCTAAAATTGAGGCTGATTTATTTGAGAGAGAATGGGAATCTAACAAACAGAGTTATGAACAAAAAATTCAATCTCTGGAAGAAACAATTAAGAAACAGTCTGAGCAAATAGAAGGTATCTCTGCTCAATTGCAAACTGCATTAAAACAAGCACAAGACTTAGCTATGAGGGCTTTTGGTAGTTCTAACCCTAAATAGTTACGAGTTTGTAGCATCTTAACCATTTTTAATTCCTGAAGAGGAGGTTTGTTGTGGTGGTGAAAAAGCCAACTGATAAGAATACTAAAGTAGAAATTCTTCAGGCATTTGAAGAGTTAGCTAAAGAAAAAGCAGCACTGAAATCGGAACTTGAAAAAGTTGCCAAAGAAAGCCAGCCTGGAACAAAAGAACAGCCTAAATTAGAACAAAAAACAGCTATGAATCAGCTTTCGAGTGTCCAACAGAAGATGAACAATACAATTGAAAGCTTGGCAAAGATTCAATTAGGTTTTGGCAGTGCTGCTAATGAATTATCGGAACAGCTAACCACAAAAGCCTCTAAGTTGGAAGAAATCAGGCGAAATTTAGAAGAAGAAATCCAACAATTAACACAGCTGCACAATTTAGAAATTTCTGATGATATCTTGGATACTCTCATCCAATCTTATGAAGATAATACGAAAGCTTATCAGGAAGAATATAACCAGCGTTCTGAAGTGTTATTCCAAGAAATACTAGAACAAAGAAATACTTGGGGGAAAGAACAAGAAGAACAGCAACGGGCTATAAAAGAACGGAATGAAAACTTGAAGAAAACTCGACAACGCGATGCATCAGAGTATAAATATAATTTAGAACTCCAACGACAATTGCAAAGTGACGAATACGAACAAGAGCAGAAAGCACTATATAAACAACTAGAAGAATTACTACAAGAGACAGAGAAACAATGGGCTGAACGAGAGAAAGCAATTTCTGAGAGAGAGAAACAATTTGAAGAATTAAAAGCTAAGGTAGAGGCTTTCCCGAAAGATAAAGAAGCAGCTATCAAAAAAGCTATAGAAGAAGGCAAAGGCATCGCCCATTACCAGGCGAAAGTAAAATCAGATTTATATTCTAAGGAAGTGGAAGGGCAAAAGCGTTTCTATGAACAAAGGCTGCAATCTCTAGAACAAACTATTACTAATCAAGAGACGCGGATTCAAAATCTTTCTAAACAACTTGAATCTGCTCTCAAGCAAGTTCAGGATTTGGCAGTTAAAGCTATTGAAGGGACTTCAAATGTTAATTCATATCAGGCTATTAAAGAAATAGCTTTAGAACAGGCAAAAACTCAAGCGAAAAATAAATAATACCGATTATTTTTGACGTTGTACAGAGCAAGGGGCTTAAGCTCCTTGTTTTAAGCTGTTACGCAAATAAGATTGCACATCAACTGGTGAGGTTGTCTTTTGTCCTTTGTCCTTTGTCAATTGTCCTTGGTAAACACTTTTGACTAATGACTAATGACTAATGACTAATGACGGTCTACACGGAAAATATTGCAATATGTAGGCGCGTTAGCTTATCAAGGTTGATTTTGTGCCGCTTCCCATAGAATTGGTATAAGCTGATTTATTTTTATGACAATTGATTTTAGAGACTTAATTTAAATTAAGTCTCTACAACGGACTATAACGCTTTTATTCGGTTTTCTTTGGTTTTTTGATGTCTGGGGGAGGTTGTAATCTCTTCTTCTTTGTTCCGGTAGCCTGTGTTTGCTGAAATGCTTGATTAGAATTTGGCTCTTGACTAGACATAATAGTAAATTTTAAAATCTCCGACAATATTATCTACATCACGGGTATTGTAGATTACAGAAATATATCACAAGGAATTTAAATTTTTAACTAAAAAATTAGTACATAATGTTAATCGTGTAATAATCTTTGCTTTGTTTATACTTAAGGTTGATTCGGCATAATCTTAATACCTTTCCCTGGATAGCTTTCTAAATTTAGACTTATCGGCAACTGCGAAAGCCGACTAAACCTCATCTATGTTGAAACCTAGAGTTTTTTAAAAGATATAAAGATATATTGATGTAGGTTGGGTGGAGTGAAACGCAACCCAACATTACCACCTTATTTATGTTGGGTTACGCGATCGCTGCACCCAAATTACAAAACTGAATTTAGACTTATCGGCAACTGGGAAAGCCGACTAGATAGTAATATTTTGCCTAAAAATGGAAGAAATAAGGCTAAAATTTATTGTAAGTAAAAGTCGTTGAATATTAAATTAACTTTAAATTTATTTAACTTTACAGAATGCCAGACGCGGAAAAGTCCCAAAACCAGCTGGCTAATGAAAAGCTGCTGCATCGGCAAGTTAGTAAAAAAGCAAATTATTCGCTCTTAGCCAGTGGAGAAGAGGGAATGGTGCTTCAGTTGGCAGATGGTACTATCCAGGCTTGTAGTGCAGCTTGCGATCGCATTTTGGGACTAACCACAGCACAACTTGTAGGGCAGAATTTGCTCGATTCCAAGTGGCAATTCCTTCATGAAGATGGCTCTCCTTTACCTAGCGAAACTCACCCAGCGATCGCTGCTCAGAAAACAGGTAAACCTTGCTTGAATGTGGTGTGTGGCTTTTATAAGCCAAATGGTCAGCTAGTCTGGCTATTATTGTCTTCTAAACCTCTGTTCCAAAGTGGAGTAAACACTCCCTTTGCGATCGCCACAACTTTTTCGGATATTACAGAATTTAAGCACGCACAACTTGAGGAAAAATGTAACTGTACTGAAGATATTCAACAAGTTGAAGAAGAAAGTTGGTTGCAGCCAGAAGCTGAGAGTATTGTTCCTCCTGCCTCTCTTGTTGATGCAAATGAATCTCTAGTACTGTGGGATAGTCAACGTTTGTTCCAACAAATTGCTGGTACTCTGCCGGGGATACTTTACATATACGACCTCATTGAGCAGCGAAATTCTTATGTTAATTACGAAATTGCTCAAGGTTGGGGCTACACACCAACAGAAATCCAGGCAATGGGAAAGGATTTATTTATCCAACTTCTACACCCTGAAGATTTGGCTCGACTCCCTACTTATTTTGAAAGATTTAATTCTACCTGTCAGGGCGAAGTCCTCAGTTTTGAGTACCGCATTCGACACGCGAATGGAGAGTGGCGTTGGTTTTGTAGCTATGACACTGTATATAGCAAAACTGTTGAGGGATTCCCGAAATATCTTTTAGGCATTGCTTTCGATATTACAGAGCGACGACATATAGAAATTTCGCTGCGGCAAAGTAACGAAAGGTTTGAGCTAGCAGCTGCGGCAGTTAATTGCCTAATCTATGACTGGGAAATTCACAGAAGTACTGTGGAAAGAACTCAGGGTTTAACGCAGGTTTTTGGCTACACACAACAAGAAGCTGAACCTACCTTCGAGTGGTGGCAACAACTTATTCACCCCGATGACCAACAAAGAGTTAATGACCAGTTCATGGCTAGTATGGCCAATGGCAACCGTTATAGCATTGAGTATCGAATCCGTCACAAAGATGGTCGCTATTTATGGGTGCAAGACCAGGGTTTTGCTGTCCGGGATACAAATGGTCAGTTAATTAGGGTAGTTGGTGCTAGTACTGATATTACCGAACAGCAAGCTGCGCTGCGCGATCGCCAGCAAATTGAAACAAACCTGCGCGAGAGTGAAGAGCGGATTCGGTTAGCCACTACTGCTGCGGAATTGGGTATGTGGTTTTGGAATATTACCACCAACGAGTTAGTTTGGACAGAGAAATGTAAGGAGCTATTTGGACTAGCCCCAGAAGTCGAAATGAGCTATGAGCTTTTCCTCAACTGCATACATCCAGAAGATCGTCAACGCCTCAATGAAGCGATCGCTCGTTGTTTTCAGGAAAAGGTTGAGTATGACATTGAATACCGCAGCCTTTGGCCTGATGGTAGCATTCATTGGATTGCTGCTAAAGGTCGTGTCTTTTACGAAGCCAACGATCAGCCAGTTCGGATGATGGGTACTTCTCAGGATATTACTGGGCGCAAACAGATAGAAAATGATTTGCGCCAGCGTGAAACTCAATTAAGGCGCTTAGTTGATTCCAATATTATTGGCATTATGTTCGCTACACCAGACCATATTACTGAGGCGAACGAGGCCTTTTTAGAAATGGTGGGTTATACGCGAGAGGAACTATTAGCAGGTAAAGTACGCAGAAAACAGATGACTCCACCGGAATATCACGCTCTTGATGAGCAGGGGATAGAGCAACTTTTAACGGTTGGAGTATGTAATCCTTTTGAAAAAGAATATATCCGCAAAGATGGTTCGCGCATTCCTATACTAATTGGTGGTGCTTTGGTAGAGAAAGATCCGCCATCTTGGATCTGTTTTATTCTGGACTTAACCCCAAGGAAGCAATTAGAAAAGACACTTAGACAACAAGCAGAGGAACTCAAACAGGCAAACCGAAACAAAGACGAGTTTCTCGCCATTCTCTCCCACGAATTGCGATCGCCCCTCAACCCAATTTTAGGCTGGTCATCGCTACTCAAAAGCCGCAAATTTGATGAAGCTACTACCAATCGGGCCTTAGAAACCATCGAAAGAAATACTCAATTGCAGATTCAATTAATTGATGAATTGCTGGATGTATCCCGAATTATTCGCGGTAAGTTGAACCTGACTTTTGCCACTGTTAACCTAGCATCTGTAATTGATGCTGCATTAGAAACAGTCCGGTTAATCGCAGAAAGCAAATCCATTCAGATCAAAATACAGCTTGACCCTAATGTTGGTAAAGTGTCAGGCGATTATTATCGCTTACAGCAAGTTGTCGGAAATTTACTCTCGAACGCAGTCAAGTTCACTCCCCCTAACGGTTCTGTGGAAGTCAGCCTATCCTCAAGTAGGGAATTGACTTCCCACTCAGCACTGATTCAAGTTAAAGACACTGGACAAGGGATTTCCCCTGAATTCCTCCCCCACGTATTTGAATATTTTCGTCAAGCCGATAGCAGTACAACCAGAAAAGTTGGCGGGCTGGGATTGGGATTGGCAATAGTTCGCAACCTGGTAGAGTTGCATGGTGGAACTATAACAGCAGCTAGTCCAGGAGAAGGACAGGGAGCAATTTTTACTGTCAGACTGCCTGTGATGAAAGAGATTAGGGGAGATGAGAAAACTGGGGGAGGCACAGAGAAATTTAACTCGTTAGCGATCGCTGGACTGCGGATATTGATTGTTGATGATGATGCTGATACACGGGAGTTTTTGCACTTCTTCCTACAACAGAATGGGGCACTAACAACTGTTGCAGCATCGGTAACTGAGGCGCTCGCTGTCATAGTCAAGACCATACCTGATGTATTAATCAGTGATTTAGGAATGCCAGAGATGGATGGCTACAGCCTGATTAAGCTGCTCAGGGCTATGCCAAAGGAAGAGGGAGGGGAAATTCCGGCGATCGCTCTTACAGCTTATGCGGGAGAAAGCGATCGCGAGCGAGTTCTAGCAGCTGGTTTTCAGAAACATATTGCCAAGCCAGTACAACCAACTGAATTAATAACCTCAATTGCATATTTGGTAGGTCAAAGATAAGTAACACTTGTGACTGGCTCAAAATGCAAAGAGACGTTGCACTTCTCTGAAATTCAAATAGGACTTACGCAAATAAGATTGCACATCAACTGGTGAGGTTGTCCTTTGTCCTTGGTAAACACTTTTGACTAATGACTAATGACGGTCTACACGGAAAATATTGCAATATGTAGGCGCGTTAGCTTAGAAACCTTTATTTTCAGGTAGGGGCAATTCATCAATTACCGCTATGCGTGTAGGTTTGCGTCACTCTTATCAAAAATCCTAGTTTATCCTTGGATTGATTTTAATAAAATTGTCTTTTGCAAAAGAATAATTCCGAGGTCAAAATCTTGGCGCAATCATGCCCCAAATCTTTGATTGTGATCGCTAATTTCCAGTCTAGTATTAGAATTTTTTCTATCAAGGACAACTATCTAAAGAGTGAATGTTTTTGATCGTAATCTAGCCATTAGTTAGTTGTATAATCTCGATTAAAGGCTAATAATACATCATATCGTCAACATACATTGCTACTTCTTAAACCTTGTTAAAGATCGTGATGCATTGAGCTTGACGGTATTAACCCTCGTCGGCAATTATAAAGAAACGGCTATTAAAAGCCAATTTTCTTACTGCTTGACGGCGATTTTAGAACTGAGAAAATCGTCTACTTGCACTAATGATATTTATTCTTGCAGCGTAGGATATTACCACAGAATCACTGATTATCGTTATTAGTGTTATCTGCGGTTCTTTAAAAATCAAATAGGAATATAATACTATTTGTGGTGAATATTTGGATAAATGTGATGAGATGTCAGAGCAGCTACTCATAATGTCCAACATTTTGATTTTCCAGAGTTAACGGTTGTATTTGGGGTTCCCATCCATAATCGATGTAAACCAAGCACTCATCTGGATATTTGTATTAACTTAACCTTGCACCCAGTATTTTCCAATAGTCAATCCAAGAATTTCAAAAGAGGATATTTCTATGTTTAGTTTTTTTCGTTGGCCATCAGCAAGGGTTGCTTTACTAGTTCTGGGAATGACAGCTGCTACAATAACTCCCATCGTAATTTCTACCCCAGCTTCATCTCAAAATACCGTTCCATCTGAGACACCATCCCCTACAACACCATCCCCTGCAACACCATCTCCGACTTCAACAGTTAACTTATCTGATGTTTCCTCAGATTATTGGGCGCGTCCCTTCATTCAAGCCCTAGCTGACAATAATGTGATTGCTGGCTTTCCTGATGGCAGCTTCAGACCAAATCAAGCCGTGACTCGTGCTGAATTTGCCGCCCTGATTCAAAAAGCTTTTCCTAACCAAAACCGAGTTCGGCAATTAAGCGCAGGTGGATTTCGTGATGTTCCTGCTGGCTATTGGGCATCTTCTGTAATTCAGTACGCCTACGAAACTGGATTTTTGGCAGGCTATCCTGGGAACGTGTTTTCGCCAAATCAACAAATACCCAAGGTACAGGCGATCGTTGCTTTAACGAGTGGTTTGGGCCTAACTGCTAGTAACACCGGAGCCAGTACTGACCTCAGCACCTACTACACCGACGCTTCAAGTATCCCGCAGTATGCCATTGCCAGTGTTACTAGTGCAACACAATCTAATATTGTTGTTAATTATCCAGATGTAAAACAACTCAATCCCCAACAACCTTTAACTCGTGCTGAAGTTGCGGCACTCTTATATCAAGCTTTGGCTAAACAGGGACGAGTACAACCCATTGCTAGCAATCTTCCAGCTAGTCAGTATATTGTTGGTGGGACTCAAACTGGTAGCGATATTGTCACTCTTGCTTCATCCAGTAGTTCTCTTACAACTCTGACTTCTTTATTAAAGGCAGCCGGCTTAACAGATGTTCTTCAACAGCCAGGCCCTTATACAGTCTTTGCTCCCACCGATCAAGCATTTGCTGCTTTACCTGCTGCTACCTTACAGCAGTTACAGCAACCAGAAAATAGACAAGCATTGATTAAGATTTTGACATACCATGTGGTTCCTGGTGCAGTCACTTCTAGTCAACTCGCGGCTGGGGAACTGCAAACTGCTGAAGAAAAGCCTGTAAATATTCAAATTGATCGCGCTAGCAATCAAATCTCGGTAAATAATGCCAGAGTTATCCAGGCGGATGTTAAAGCTAGCAATGGTGTTATCCATGCAATTAACCAAGTCCTTGTCCCGCCTGATGTTAACATCAGTCAGTTAAATCAACCACCAACAGGAAATGCAGATGGAACAACACCTAGTGTTAGACCAGGTAGAACTACTCTTGGTGGCCCCAGCTATATCGGGGTTGCTGGTAACATTGGTTTGAGCGGCAACGATACAGCTTTGAGCGATGGTAACTTTGCAGTAATCAGTAAAATTGGTCTGACACGCAATATCTCAGTGCGACCATCGGTGCTATTTGGGGATGATACAGTGTTTTTGGTTCCCTTGACTTTGGATTTTACCCCTCGTGCCTCTGCTGATGTCGGCGACAGAACCTTCTTTATATCTCCTTATATAGGTGCTGGTGTCGCGATCGAAGCTAATCTCGATACTGATTTTGGATTACTGCTAACTGGTGGTGTAGACATTCCTCTCGGTTCTAGATTTACGTTAAATGGCGCTGTCAATGCTGCTTTTATGGATCAAACTGATGTAGGGTTACAATTAGGACTTGGCTACAACTTCTAAGTCAACATAGAATTAGATCCCACTTTTTAAGGGGGACTTTGAGAGGTTTTTGCCCCTCCTTAATTATCGAATTACCCCACCCTAACCCTCCCCTTGTAAAGGGGAGGGAACTAGATTTTCTTGTTTCCCCCCTTTACAAGGGGGGATTAAGGGGGGTAATTCGACTTGTGTATACACAGTAGCTTTTTCAAGAGGTATTAGGGGGATCTAAAAGTGGCTAAATTCACAGCGAAACACTTTTCAAACAACCTCTAATACTTTGAAAACACGCGCTAGTCTTATAAATAAAAAAGAGTGGAAGGAAGCATATCAGTCAGCTTTCAAACTCCCACTCTGCCATTTGCTGCTGAAGTGAACAGGAATGTATACAGACGTTGCCCGTTATTTAGGGGCTAATGCGTATATCAACAACAACGTCCATACATATTTAATATTCCTGTTGCAGCAAAGGCTAAACCTAATTATTGATATTTATCTGCTGATAAAAATACTCTGCAAATAATTTATTAGAGATAGTTTTTTGGAAATCATTTAGTAAATAAATAGTGTTTTACAAAATGAATTTGCTTGTGTGGTAGCCCCTGATAAAAACCCTTGAAGTCGTTTATCTTCGTACAATTTAACTTGGGTAATTAGAATGTGGTTGCCATTTTGGCAGGTTTTTAAATTTTCTAATTGGGGTATTCTTTTGCTTTAACAGAGTTGAAAGATTGAGGCTTGAGGGGTTTTACCCCCTATTTATTAAGCAACAGTATTATGGAATTTGCTAATAGCGTTTAACTGTCATAATGATACAAATATCTTGGTAAGGGTATAGTCAAATTCAGAGGATGTTTGAAAATTATTTTTGTCAGTATCAAAAGTTTTATATCCCTCTAAATCCCCCTTGTCAAGGTAAAATTTGATTTCGTTTCCTGCCTTTTTAAGGGATGTTTTAAAAGTGTTTGGCTGTGCTTTTAAGTACTTCTAGATCCCCCCTAGCCCCCCTTAAAAAGGGGGGAACCGGAATTAAAGTCCCCCTTTTTAAGGGGGATTTAGGGGGATCTGAACTTTTGATACCCATAAGGGGACTTTTAAAACATCCTCTAAGGGATGTTGGAGGGGATCTAAAAGTGTTTAAAGTCACAGCAAAATAGTTTTCAAACAACCACTAAGGTTAAAAGGGCGGTTAGAAAATGGTATGAGGCTTTGTTAACAAGGCTTTGAGATTCATTAAGGAGTCTTTGAACTCTGTTAACGAGGCTTTGAGGTTCATTAAGGAGTCTTTGAACTCCGTTAACGAAGCTTTTATACTCGTGAACGAGGCTTTGAACTCCGTTAACGAAGCTTTTATACTCGTGAACGAGGCTTTGAACTCCGTCAACGAGTCTTTTATACTCGTGAATGAGGCTTTGAACTCCGTCAACGAGTCTTTTATACTCGTGAATGAGGCTTTGAACTCCGTCAACGAGTCTTTTATACTCGTGAATGAGTCTTTGAACTCCGTTAACGAGTCTTTGATACTCGTGAACGAGGCTTTGAACTCCATTCATGAAAAATATCTAACCATTCTTAAATTTACAGGGGTGAGCGTGTAGTAAAATTTGCTCACCTCCGTAAAGTGGAACATGGCTTTAGACTTCTCCGGTCAAAATCTCCGAGGACGCAACTTCAAAGGTAGAAAAGACCTTGTGGGTGCCAACTTTAGCTATGCCGACATCCGAGGGGCAAACTTTACCAATGTCAACTTGAGAAAGGCAAACTTCAGTCATGCTAAAGCTGGACTGCAAGAACCTTGGAAAATAGCTTACCTAGCCCTTATCTCGTTGTTGTTTTTAGTACTGTCAGGATTTTTCTCATATCTAACTGATTATTTTTTGCCATTAACATTTAAAGCCTCCAGCTTAGAAAAGCAGATTGCGAGCTGCACTACTTTAATCTTATTGATTGCCTTCTTTTTAAGTACGATTCTTCAAGGAGTAGGGGCTGGTTTAGAAGCCTTCGCTTTCGCCTTTACCGGAACTGTAGCTGTAGCTGCCTCTGTCAGAGGCGGAACCGTAGCTGCCTTCACTGGAGCCGCAGTTGTAGGTTTAACTGTAGCAGTAGTGATAATCTTAGCGGTAGCCTTCGCTGGAGCCGTAGCAGCTTTTAGCGAAACTGTAGCCGCAACAGGAGCAATAGTCGTAATTGTAGCCTTGGCCTCACCAGTGGCTATATCCTTTGCCAGATTTGGGTCTGGCAAAATCATAGTAGTAATCGTAATTATAATTGCAGCCTTAGCTTTAGCCTTTGCCGTAGCCTTATTTAGCATTTACATAGGTTGGCGAGCAATGAAAGGAGATGAAAAATACGCCTTAATTCGCAATATCGCTCTTACCTTTGCTGCAATAGAAGGTACAAGTTTTTGTGGCGCTAACTTGACTAATGCTGATTTCACTGCTGCGACGCTGAAAAGTACAGATTTCCGAAACACTATACTTATTAATACCTGTTGGCATCAAGCCAAAATGCTTGACCGTGTTCGCTCTGGTTCAACTTACCTTCAAAACTTACAAGTCCGACAACTGCTGGTTACAGGAGAGGGACAGGATAAGAATTTTTATCGTGAAAATCTGCGGGGTATCAACTTACAATCAGCAAATTTAGCAGATGCCAGCTTTATTGGCGCTGACCTCAGTGAAGCAAACTTGCAAGATGCCGATTTGTCAAGAGCAAAGCTGAAGCAAACACAACTAGACGGAACAGATTTAACAGGTGCAACTCTTACCGGCGCGTACATTGAAGATTGGGGGATTACAAATACAACTAAATTGCATGGGGTGAGGTGTGAATATATCTTCATGCGCTTACCCACCAAAGAAGACCCCGACCCTCTCCGCAAACCTGATAATAAACAAGAGGTATTTGCAGACGGGGATTTTGCCAACTTTATCAAGCCAATTTTTGACACCCTCGACCTTTACCATAATCAAGGCGTTGACCCCCGCGCTGTTGCCATAGCTTTCAAAAACCTTGCCGAAAACCATCCCGAAGCCGAGTTAAAAATCGTGGCAATGGAGAAACGCGGCGATGATAAAATCTTGCTCAGAGCCAAAACCGCCGCAGGTAGTGATAAATCTCAACTGAGTGCAGAATATTTTGATGACTATAATCAACTCAAAGCTTTATCGCAGAGTCAGCAATTATTGCTGGTAGAAAAAGATAAGCGCATTATTAGTTTAGAAAATATGGTAGATACTGCTCTCAAGCAGCCCAAATTTTATACACAAGGAGATACAAATATGTCAGATATCAGTGGTATCAATATTCAAGGTAGCAGTAATGTTAGCGGTATCGCGGGCAATAATTCTATTGCTAATCTAGGAACCATTAGCGGTAACGTGAGTATTGCCCTCAATCAGTTACCTGATGCAACCGATGCCGAGAAACCAGGAATTAAAGAATTATTGTCACAGTTGCAAGATGCAATCATCCAATCTACATATTTGTCAGAAGAAGACAAAACCGAAGCGCTAGAGCAGGTGAACAGTTTGGCAGAAGCGGGTAAAAATCCTCAAGAATCCACCAAGCAGAAGACTGCAAAGACAGCTATCACCATGTTGAAAGGGATATTTACAGGCTTACCTGCGATCGCATCGCTGGTTGAAGCTGGTAATAAATTATTGCCTGCCATTTCTAAACTATTCGGTTTGGGATAATTTAACGTGAGGTCTTTTGAATAAAAAATCCCTAAGCCGTTAATACCTGCTGGGCTGTCAGTGCTAACTCAGGGAAAGTCGGAGAAGATATTTGCTGGTTTCCTGTGAATACTGTTTGGTTATAACGTCCCTGATCCAACAAGCAGACTGTCACCTTTGCTTCCAGAGGATCAACAATCCAGTATTCAGGGATAGAGAAGGCTGCATACTCAAGTGGTTTCCTTTGATAATCTCGTTTCACAGACTCAGCGCTAACCACTTCTATTGTCAACAGTGGAGGTAATTCAAGCACCGCCGATTTACCCTGAATAGATTGTCGCTGTTCTTCAGTCATCACAATTAAATCAGGGAGACGGGATTTTTTGACAGAGGTACGAACGCCAGTACCGCTAGGACGAACCTGCCAATCTAACCCTAGTCGTTGGATTTCTAGATAGAAGCGAATCAACAAGAAAGTAACGATCGCTTCATGCAAATCTGAGGCTGGAGGCATTTCTAGCAGTACCCCATCCTCAAGTTCATAGCGCTTTTCAGTGCCATCATCGTAGGTGAGATATTCCTTAAAAGTATACAGACGTTCTACAGGTTTTGTAGTGGACATACTTATGTCTCCAGTTCCTCAAGAGACGGGTGGGAGTGTCACGATCATATCTACTTTCTTCATTCTCAGGTAGTTTTGGAATGTAGAGTTGAGTTTTTCCAAAATGTCTTTAACTGAAGAAATTCTTTCCCAATTACCAGGTGATGTTTTAGGAGGGTTGCGTCAAGGCGATCGCATCCTCACATCTCTGCGCGAAAACTCCGCACCCGCACCACAGTTAGTTAAAGAAAATCAACAACCTTTAGGCGTTGTAGACTTTGATGTGCTGATCTGCGGTGGCACTTTAGGCATTTTAATTGGTTGCGCCTTAGCGGTGAAGGGACTGCGGGTAGCGTTGATGGAACGGGGTATTTTACGGGGGAGAGAACAAGAGTGGAATATCTCTCGGAAAGAATTAGATGTGTTTGTGGAATTAAACTTGCTGACTGAGGATGAATTAGAAACTGCGATCGCAACTAAATATAACCCAGCGCGAGTTAGTTTTGATGGCGGTACAGAAGTTTGGGTAGAAGATGTCTTGAATATTGGCGTAGATCCAGTTTATCTCCTGGCTACATTGAAGACCCGATTTCTCGCTGTGGGTGGGAAGTTGTTAGAAAATACACCCTTTACTGAAGCGATCGTTCATCCAGATGGGGTGATGATAAATAAGCAATTCAAAACTCGGTTATTAATCGACGCAATGGGACATCTTTCACCCATCAGCCAACAAGCACGCCAAGGCAAAAAACCAGACGCGCTGTGCTTAGTTGTCGGAAGTTGTGCCCAAGGTTTTCCGGAAAATAACTCAGGCGACTTGTTGTTATCATTTACGCCTTTGCAAAATCAATGTCAGTACTTCTGGGAAGCTTTCCCAGCCAGGGATGGCAGAACCACTTACTTGTTTACCTACATGGATGCACATCCCCAACGTTTGAGTTTAGAAACTTTGTTTGAAGAATATCTGCGTCTCTTACCAGAATATCAGGGAGTGGAATTGAGCAAGCTAAAATTTCAACGGGCGTTATTTGGCTTCTTTCCTACCTATCGGCAAAGTCCTCTCAAAACTCTTTGGAATCGCATTTTGCCAGCCGGAGACAGCAGTGGTAGTCAGTCTCCCTTGAGTTTTGGTGGTTTTGGGGCAATGGTGCGTCACCTGAAGCGTTTAACTTATGGCATTTCCGAAGCGCTAGAAACAGAACAATTATCTCTAAAAGCTTTAGCACTACTGCAACCCTATCAGCCAAGTCTGACTGTTACCTGGTTGTTTCAAAAAGCGATGAGTGTTGGTATAAATCAGAAAATTGCCCCAGATCAAATTAACCAACTCCTCTCGGCAGTATTTCAAGAAATGCAACAGTTGGGTACACCAGTGTTAAAACCATTTTTACAGGATATAGTGCAGTTTTCAGCACTAACCCAAACACTGTTAAAAACTGGTTTATCTCATCCGGGAATAGTTGCCAAAATCATTCCGCAAGTAGGTTTAGGTAGTTTATTAGATTGGACGTTACATTACGGGAATTTAGGTGTATATACTGCCTTGTTTTGGTTAAGTCCAATGTTAGAAACATGGATTAAGAATCAACCAAATGAACAACAATATTATTGGCATCGTTTGGTTGATGCCTGGAAGTATGGTTCTGGCGGTGATTACTCAGATGAAACTTAGAATTTTAGCTGTGTGAGGATAACATGATTGAACGGAAATCATTAGGAATCAAATACTTTGCAGTCCTGATTGGATTCCTGCGCGATCGCCCAGGTTTTCTGGAGGAAATTCGCCAAGGTACGAGATTACCAACTAAAATCATTTCTCTGCTGGTTTGCAGTTCCTTATTTCTCGCCGCGTATGGCGGAATCATTGGTGCATATCATAGTTGGATGCAAGCTTTATCTTCCGCCATTAAACTCCCAGCGCTTTATTTAATCACACTTTTGATTTGTATCCCGACGTTGTTCTTTGCTAATATAATTTTTGGTTCCAAGCGGACTTTTGCACAGCATTTAGCATTAGTATTGACTGCGGTTTCAGTCACAAGCGTACTTTTATTTAGCTTTGCACCAATCACCCTATTTTTCTTGATTACCACGAATAATTACCAATTTTTAATTCTGTTAAATGTATTCATCTTTGCATTAACTGGATTTATTGGTATTTCGTCTTTATATCAGGCCACGAGTTTAGTTTTAGAACAAGATGATGAAGGTAGTAAGACACGCCAGAAGATTTTACAATTTTGGCTATTTCTTTACGCTTTCGTAGGTAGTCAGTTAGGATGGACTCTCAGACCGTTTTTTGGCACACCTGGTTCTACCTTTGAACTATTCCGCGAAAGAGAAGGTAATTTCTATTTAAGCGTCATTAAATCTCTTAGCTATCTTTTTGGATTCCGTTAATTAGTCATTAGTAATTCCACAAAATATACAAACTATAAAAATATGCTGAAAAAGCAAAATCGCGGAATTCAACAATTTGGTGTTTTGGTTAATTTATTGCGCGATCGCCAGTCATTTTTAGAAGAAATTCGTCAGGGAGTCAGGTTACAAAATAAAATCAGTTCTCTATTCGTAACTAGTTCTATATTCTTTGCTCTTTATGGAGCAATTATCGGTGCATCCCACAGTTGGGCACAGGCATTATCTGGTGCGATTAAACTTCCGGTATTCTATTTAATCACACTGATTATTTGTTTCCCGACTTTGTTCTTTTTTAATGTTTTGTTTGGTTCTCGGAGCAGTGTTTTACAGCATTTCGTTGTATTACTCACATCTGTATCAGTGATTAGCGTACTTTTATTTAGTTTGGCACCAGTTACACTATTTTTTCTCATCACTACACCAGATTCATATCAATTTTTCAAACTATTGAATGTGCTAATTTTTGGTATTACAGGCATCTTTGGTGTGAAATTTTTATATGAAGGGATGCAATTACTTTCTCAACAAGATGAAGTCGGTAAAAAAACCCGCACCACTATTTTAAGATCCTGGTTATTGCTTTATGCCTTTGTTGGTATGCAGTTAGGATGGTTTCTCAGACCCTTTTTTGGTGCGCCTGATTCTAAATTCGAATTATTTCGCGCAGTCAAAGGCAACTTTTATTTGGATATTGTTACGGCGATTTCCGAGATTTTAGGTTTGCGTTAACATAATCGCGGAAATCCCCCTGGCTAAATTCACAGTGAAACACTTTTAAAACAACCTCTAAAGCCTCGATTGCACTAAGCTTCAACACTCACCGCAGTCGAGGTTTAATTGGGCCTATCCGCAGCAATCTACTCATGATCTCAGTCTTTGCGATCGCAAACAAGCCCAAAAAGCCGCATTTCAGAGGATGTTTACAAAATAAGTTATCAGATATTTTATAGATAATTTCTATGAAATAGATTTAAGTATATGTCAAGTAGTTCCGTGTTTGTACGCTATCAGATATTTACGGATGCTCTTAAAATCAACCTAAATTTATTTCCGTAAGGAGTCAAATGTGAAGACTTATAACATGTCTTTCATAAAGACAAATGGACTCACGATTTTGCTGGTATTTATCTCAGTTATATTTATTTTTTCTTTAACTTTAATCTTTTCCTTATTTGAAAATATTCAAGGACTTTCAAACCAAGAAAAAATAGAATATATCACTCAAGCCTTAACAACTATTGCGATCATTATTGGAGGACTAGCATTAATTATTAATGCTTACTATACATCCAGACTCTCTTTGGATGAAAATCAGAGTCTGTTAATGCAGATCCTTGCTGGGACACTAGCTTGGGATAACAACATAGTAACTGGTATCAATTACAAGCAACCAACTCCCCAAGAAATTGTTCCCGAACGCTTTTCTAAAGCAATTGAACAACTAGGAAATGAAAAAATTGAAACGCGGTTTGCCGCAATTTATGCTTTAGAACGAATTGCTAAAGATTCTCCCAAAGACCATTGGACAATTATGGAAATTCTTGCTGCTTTTATTCGCGAGAATGCTCCGGTAAATCAAAAATATGAGGATGAGTTACAGGTATCATCAAAACTTCCTACAGATATTCAAACAGCGATAACTGTCATTGGGCGACGCGATTCACATAAAGACCCAGTAAATCAAAAACTAGATTTACGCAATACAGACCTCAGTAATGCAGACTTAACGGAAGCTAACCTCTCTAAGGCAATTTTCGTAGGAGCTGACTTACAATGGGTAAATTTTACACAAGCAAATTTATCCGAGGCAGACCTATCAGTAACCAATCTTTGTGGGTCAGTCTTCTATGAAGCAAACCTCTCTAAGGCAACCCTTCCAGAAGCCAATTTGCAAGGCGTAATTCTCAGAAAAGCAAACCTCTCGAAGGCAATCTTTTATGATGCCAACTTGGAAGGGGCAATTCTTTGTGATGCTAATTTGGTAGGAGCAATTCTTTGTGATGCCAACTTGGAAGGAGCAATTCTTTGTGATGCTAACCTCTTTGAAGCCAACTTCGAGGGTAGCAACCTCCAAGATGCAAACCTGATTGGCAGTAACCTGCAAAATGCAAAACTTGCTGGGGCCAACTTAGAAGGCGTGTTACTCAGTACAGCTAATCTGCAAGATGCCAACCTCCAAGAAACTAATCTCTTTAGGGCAAACTTGAGCGGATGTGAAAACCTAGAATTACAGCAGATTGAAGAGGCATTTGGCGATCGCACAACAATCCTACCGGAAAATCTGAATATACCCCAACATTGGCGTTAATAAAAGGGACTTCCAAATAAAAAAATATTCCAAAACTGACACAAAAATCCTCTTAATTTCTCCTCTCTCTGTGTTCTCTGCGTCTCTGTGGTTCGTTTTTTGGGATAATTTATTCCTTGGAAATCCCAAAAGCCCCGGCGAATTGAATAGAGCCTCCGGTACGCTGACGCGAAGGCAGTTATAGAAACAAAGTCCGGCTTCTCGGACTAGAGAAACTTAAGGTTTTTTAACCCGTCTGCGCGGGTTTTCTTCGTATAGACCCGATTTCTAACCGCTATTTTAACTGTGTTGAATTTAGTACCCAAAACTAAAAAGTTGTCAAAAACCTGATATCCTCTATCAGCGAGGACATCGAATATAAAGCGACGATTATGGATATCATTGAAATTCTCAAAGAAGACTATCAAAGATTCCCAGTCAATCAAACTTACAGCATTTACGCTCCAGACGTTTATTTTCAAGACCCACTGAATAAATTTCGTGGTGTTAAACGTTATCAAAAAATGATTAATTTTATCCAAACTTGGTTTTTAGATCCCAAGATGGACTTACATAATATTCAACGTTTAGGAGACACAATCAAAACTGAGTGGACACTCAGTTGGAATACTCCTCTCCCCTGGAAGCCACGGATTTCTATTCCTGGTTGGAGTGAATTAGGTCTTAACTCTGATGGTTTGATTGTCTCCCATATCGATTATTGGAATTGTTCACCCTTAGACGTGGTGAAGCAGCATTTCTAACGCTTCTGGGTTGAGTCCAATATATACCTAACCTCCAGCCCAAAATACCATATCTCTCCTTGTCAACTTCGGTGTACAGACAATTTTTGTAGAGTTATCCCCCAGTTTTTAGAAGACTACAGTGTATACACAAGTCTTAAAAACCTAGTGGTCTATCGCATTAGTTATGAGTGGTAAATACGTTTGTAGTGAGGACTTTAGTCCTCAAATATTTAAGCACTAAAGTGTCTTACTACAAACCTATCAAAACTTTTGCGATAGACTACTAGCTTGATGAAGTTTTGCTTTTTTGCTCATTCTCATACGGAGTATGGGAATATATTCTGAATTACATTCTGAATTAATCTATCACTGCAAGCAGAGCCTGTAATCAGCTATTCCCGCCCTCTGTATCGATAAAATAAGACGAAATCGAGCCATTATGATGAATATTGCGATATTCATCACTAACAAGCAATTGCCCAAAAAACTAGATCCAATATCTGAATTAAGAGAAATTACTCAGATTAATGTATTAGTTTTATGAGAAATAAAATTATTCACGAATTTTACTGAACCAAAAAACAGCTTGACTAAGCCAAACTAACTTTAGAACCCTATTTAAGGAATATATCTATGTCTCCTCCAAAAACGGACATCACATATTCTATAAAAAGCTGACTTAAGATCGGCTGGACTGAAATCAATGGATTCAAATATGAATTCAATCTTCTAATAATAGAGATAAAAAAGGAACAAATATTATTTGTTCTCTAAAAGCATTTGTCGCAATTTCTCAAACAGAATTCAAGAGTGAAGAATTAGAATTGAGAATTAATTCTGGCTTAAAAATTGAATAGCGCAGTAGTAGCAAGTCTGCAATCTTCTTAATCAATGAAGTCTTTTTACCCTCACCAAATCATAGATTTGGTGATGACACAAGGCGCAAGTCTAGTCTAGCTTTGCGAACAAGATACCCACGCAGCATTTATTAGAGAGCATCTAGATTCTGAATTGATTATCAATCTATTCAATGATGCTCTTTGGATAAGAAAACTTTATATACGGTTAATACCATGCAATGTCATGCATATTCTGTTAAGTACCTTGTAGTCTAGCCTCATTTATCGTAATGCTGAAAATGTTGCTATCTGCGAATTTCAACAATTTTGCTTGTCTAAACTCTCATTAGAGTTTATAGTGATACGGTGTTTTTCCCTTAAAATTTCTCGGCAGATTTATATCATGATTTATTCTCAAAAATTTCAGAAGTATTTGGCAGGTTTCTCTTTATCTGTCATATTAGTAGCTGATTTAGTCCTCACACAAAAAGTCCCTCCAGCTTTTGCCGAAATAGTAAATTCATCTGTTGGGAATGCTGTGACATTTAGTTGCAATGATAGTGAAGCGACTATCAAAGCTAAGAATGGGGCCAGAGTAGTTAGTGGAAGTTCAGCCTTTTACATTGGTTATCAGCAAGTCTCATCTAATAACAAAAACCCTATAACTATCCGTTTTAATAATGGTATTAAAACATGGTGTAGGACTGATTACGAAACAACAAATGACGACGGTACAGGCTACGGATTGTATTGGAGTGGGGGGAATTATTTATATGGCGTTTACTCTTCTACTGGCAGTCAGACCGGTAATGATTTTCGCCGCTTTGCAACTGGACGTTGGTTGCCTAGTTATGGTAGTGGAGGCGGGCCAAAAGTCGCAGTTATAGCCCGGATTAATCCAGCCAATGGCGAGGTTTACTATGCTACATTTTTATCTGCTAAAAAGGCAGATAATGGAAATACAAACTCTTTAGTTGTCAGAAGCCTATCATGGAATGGCACAAATTTAACTGTAGAGGCAAAGTCATGGTGGACTCCCCGCCGCACTAATACCAACTCCATGACTTGCTCTGGTGCATCTCCTTATATATACACAGCAGTATTCACTGGCGATTTAACAAAGGTTAACTCAGCTTCAGCTGCTACCTGTAGTTAAGGTATAAGGATTCCGCTATCAAATTTAGGACTTACGCAAAACGACAGGCGGTAGAGGCAATTAATGTAGCCGCTTTGCGTCTACTCTACGAGTTAGTACCCGCAGGGTATTGTCCCTACTAGAAAATCATCAAGCTTTGGGCTATTTTTTGCGTAAGTCCCGAAATTGAGGAAGCATATTTTTTCCAGTTGTTTGAGAATTGACAAAAGCGATCGCTCTTTCTCAATTATCTATTCCTAATTTTTCCCATGCGGACGATGAATAATTGTCTCTAAAACCCGCCGCTTGGCTTTCGGATCAATACCTACTAAGCGGATATACTCACCGCTATATTCTGCCAAAGTTGCCTCTAAGTTTGAGATTGCATCAGACTCGGCATCAATGTGGCTATGAACACAACTTTGCCAAGAACCTGTGCGGAAACGGCGCTCATCTACGTGTTCAATGCTGATTTTGTAACCTTGAGATAATAATTGCCGAATCTGTTCTTGTGTCTCTAGGGTTAAATGTGGGCTTGATACTTCCTGTTTCTGGAATCCATTAGTTTTTGCTTCTTGAGTTGCACCATTGCTTGACGGCTGATTAATTGGTGTTACAGCAGCAGGCTGTGCAGATTGAGAATTTCTACCTCGATTGAGTCGGTTGTAATCGTCAACTAAATGGGAATTTTCCACCCGTTTTTGTTCACCAACGAGGAAGTTACCAGACTCTATTAAGTGAGACAGCCTGAAATCTGGTTTTTTAAATTCTGGTGGCCCTTCGGTGCTGTTAACCACACTCAAGGATACTTTCTCAAAACCTATTTTATGGATGTAGTTGCGGATTTGTTCGTCATAAATGCGCGATCGCAAAGCGCTAAAAAAGTCAATGGACTGGTTGACAAATGTATCAACTAGCTGTTCAACTTCCTTCTGCGATAGTCCATCCGGTTCAAAAATCCCTTTGACAATTCCCACTTTGTCGTCTCTGTCTGGTTCCCAGTAAAATTTCTCCATCCGTCCATCCCGAATTAACGGTGCATAGAGGGTAGAAAAATCATTACCTGTGACAATAATCGGTACACGATGTAAAGGTGTGGAATCGTAGCTTCCAGGCAACTGCACATCTGTGGGATTATCAGCAATATTCATCAGTGTGGCATTCACCAACTGCGTATTTACAGTATATTGAGTGCCTTCATCAAAGCGTCCAGCCCCCGCATCTAAATCGTTAATCATCAGTACACACATTTTGCCGCGTACTTTGATCAGTTCTGCTGTTTCCCGATAGCGCAGCCGAATCAACCGCGCTGGATCTCCTGCATCTGGACTTTCCAATTCGCCGCCAGATACATGAGTCACCTCGATACCCATTTTCTCGAAGACTAATTGACATTGAAATGTTTTGCCTTCTCCTTTGCGTCCGTGAATACCTAAAATCACGGGAACTCGCACGCCAGGAAGCTTTAGAAAGTTTTTAGTGATGTGGACAGCCAATTTGTCCAGAAAGCGAGGAGCGATGTAGTAACCCATAAAATTATCTTTGCCTAGCACTGCCTAAAGTAATGTTAAGTTTTTTTGGTGATGACTGTTTATTTATCTTTTGGTAGAGAATGAGCGGTACTTACCATATACGTCTTATTGGATATACATCAAAAATTTTATCGGCACTTAGTAAAGGTATATTTTCCACTATCGATTGTGCAATTAAAATTCGGTCTAATGGGTCACGGTGATGTAAAGATAGTGTGGCAATAACAGTAACGTCGCTAATTTTGATATCGAGTAACCTAAAATCGTTGAGGTTTAGTTGCTGTGTGATGAATATCTCGAATGGCTGATTAAAACTAAGCTTGCCTAAATTTTGCTTAATAGCTATTTCCTATAGACTAGCTATACCTAGTAAAATTTCATTATTTTCATCATTGATTAAATCTACTACTTGATTACTAAGTCTTCAATTATCTGTCACATATCAAATAAAAGTATGTGTATCCAGCAGTAATCTCATTCCATATATTCCTTGAAATCTTTGAGTGGTGCATCAAAGTCATCAGATATTGTAATTAAACCCTTTGCACTTCCAGGTTGACGGGGGCGTTTAACTGGCGACACAGGAGTTAATTTCACAACAGGTTGATTATCTTTGATGATGATAATTTCCTCACCACTGAGTGCTGCTTCAATTAAGTCAGATAAGTGTTGAGATGCTTCAGCTAGAGTAATTTGCTGCATAGTTACCACCTTTAGATATAAAAATTAGGTGCTATCACTATCCTAACTTTGAATGCTCGATTAAATCAGAGGAAACCAATTTAACCAAGCGTCCCAATTTTCTACTATTTGGGCAAATTCTTCATAACCGCCTGCTTGAGGATGAACCCCATCATTGGCTCTTGCTTCATTAATCCAGATATTTGATATTTCTAATATCGGGAAAACGTCTAAATAAGGTACATTTAATCCTTTACAAATAAAAGCATATTGTTTAGATAAATCTATAGTTCTTTGCTTTGTTTGAGAATCTTCTTGTTCTATGTATGGTGCGGGGCCAACCATCAAAACAGGATATAATTTTTGAGCTTTACTTAAAATTTCACGGGTATTTTTGAGAGAATCTGCCAAATCCACACGAGTTTTACCATTTTCTAATGTTGTGTCATTCAATCCAAAAGAAAATACAACTCTGCCATCATATTCCTTGGGCAATCGCAGTGAGACTTCCTGTAACCAACGCTTTGCTATATCAGTACTCGTATCACGCCTAATTCCTAAATTATAGTAGGTAATGTCATAACCTTTTTTATTAGCATTAACACATACTCTCCCTGTCCAACCAAGACATTCTTTGTCGCCAGTACCGTTAACGAAGGAGTCACCAACAAAACAAATTCTTACTTCTTGTCGATGTATTGAGTTCATGACTTATGCGCTAGATAATGCCTTAATTTCTACACAAAATGTATCCTGATTGCTCCTTCTATCTGGGATGAGTTGTCAACCAATCAACGGCAAAATCAACAGCGTTTTTGACAGACAATAGCTTGGTTTGTGCAGAACCAACTTTTGAGACTTTGACATGACCAGTGTTTTCCAAATCTCTACCTATGTCAAAAAAACAGTCATTGTCAAATTCAATATCTGAGTAATATTTCCAAACTCGTTGTCCTGCTTCTAGAACTGGCGCACCTTTGCTAACTTGCTGTGTCCCATCAACCCGATACTCAGCCAGATAAAAACTGGTGCTTAGGATCAGACCACAGAATGGGTAGGCATTATGAGACTTACTGCTGGCGCGATCGCATCCATCAGTGCTTGAACTACTGTGACTGAACCACCACAAACCCATCCCAGTGAACTGAGTCAAGAGTGGACTATCACATTCATCTCTGGAGTTAAACCTGCGTGTAACAAGTCCGTAGCCAGACTTTGGCGAGTCTGAGGTGATGGTGTATTTGAAATTACTTTTAATTCACTCATCTTGCACAAAATTCTTGAGACTTGAATACTGAGGTTTACCAGAATTGTTATGACTCTTTAGTTAAAAAATAGGAGAGGCAGAATTATCTGCCTCTCCTATGGGGATAAATTAATTACTTAAAGCTTGCTAGCTTTAGTATCTGGTGGCTTTGTTAGGTTTGTGAACAAGAAAGCTGAGAACTTGGCACTGCTTGATGTTGTCAAAACCTACAACACGGATATAGCTGGTGTTGAATTGAGAACGGCATCCTTGAACTTCGCTCAATACTTCTTGAGTGGATTTAGCACCGAACAAAGGCAACTTCCACATTGTCCAATATAATTCTGTTGGCTCAGAAGTTTCGTTGAACTCGATCGCTGGAATGTAACCTTGATTCAAAATGTACTGAATCTGCTTGGCAATTTGAGCGTCAGTAAGGGGTGGCAGATAAGAAAGGGTTTCGTAACGACGCTCTTTTGGTAAAGTTTGCATAGCTTTTTGATAATGGGTTGCGATTTTTGACTACTAGGTTGACCGAACTAATTGGATAAGTTATCCAAATTCTGATCTGAAGTTGTTTGCTGTTCTGGTTGCAGACTGGGGTTAGATGTGTCTATTCGTGTGATGCGTTCTAAATGCTGGCGACGCTGCTCCATGTTGGCTTGCTGAATGCCAGTGCGAACCATTTCCGGTAAAAATTCTGCAATTTCTTCCGCAATATGTTCTCTGACAGTCATGATTCGCAAAGCCAAATCTGGTTTTTCTCTCAGCAGTTGCTCAATGTATGACTCACCATTTTGAATTTTGCCAGACGAAAAGTTATGCAACCAAAGTTCTAATGGAGGATTCGTTTCGCCTAGCTGTGCCAATACTGTCCTTAGAGCCTGATAAGTCAGATAGCTTTGGAGAGTTTTGGCTGTGTCCTTCGCAATTTGCTTAAGATTCATGCTTGACCCCAGCCCTAAAGAGTTATGAGTTATGAGTTATGAGTTATGAATTAATGCAAATCCTAACTCTTAACTCTTAACTCTTAACTGTTAACTCAGATCAGACGGTATCCATTGCTTCAAACTCGAACTTGATTTCTTTCCATAGTTCGCAAGCAACAGCTAGTTCAGGAGACCACTTGGCTGCTTCGCGGATGATATCGTTACCTTCACGAGCCAAGTTACGGCCTTCGTTACGAGCTTGAACAACAGCTTCCAAGGCGACGCGGTTAGCGGTTGCTCCAGGAGCGTTACCCCAAGGGTGTCCCAGAGTACCACCACCGAATTGTAGTACGGAGTCATCACCAAAGATTTCTACTAGCGCGGGCATGTGCCATACGTGGATACCACCAGAAGCAACTGCCATTACACCAGGTAGAGAAGCCCAGTCTTGGGTAAAGTAAATACCACGAGACTTGTCTTGCTCAATGTAGTTTTCACGCAACAGGTCAACGAAGCCCATTGTGATGCCGCGCTCACCTTCCAACTTACCAACTACGGTGCCGGTGTGGATGTGATCACCACCAGACAAACGTAGAGCTTTAGCCAATACACGGAAGTGGATACCGTGGTTCTTTTGACGGTCGATTACAGCGTGCATAGCACGGTGAATGTGTAGCAAGATACCGTTATCGCGGCACCAACGAGACAATGTGGTGTTGGCGGTGAAACCTGCGGTGAGGTAGTCATGCATGATGATGGGCATTTTGAGTTCTTTAGCGTACTCAGCCCGTTGCAACATTTGTTCGCAAGTAGGAGCGGTGACGTTTAGGTAGTGACCTTTAATTTCACCGGTTTCTGCTTGAGCTTTGTTGATAGCTTCAGCTACAAACAAGAAGCGATCGCGCCATCTTTGGAATGGTGCGGAGTTAATGTTTTCGTCGTCTTTGGTGAAGTCCAAACCACCGCGTAAGCACTCGTATACAGCGCGTCCGTAGTTCTTAGCGGAAAGACCCAATTTGGGCTTAATGGTACAACCTAGTAAAGGACGACCGTATTTGTTTAACTTGTCGCGCTCAACTTGGATACCGTGAGGAGGCCCTTGGAAGGTCTTGATGTAAGCTACTGGGAAACGGATGTCTTCTAGACGTAGTGCCCGCAGAGCTTTGAAACCAAATACGTTACCTACAATTGAGGTTAATACGTTGGTTACAGAACCTTCTTCAAACAAGTCCAAAGGATAAGCAACGTAGCAGATGTACTGGTTGTCTTCGCCGGGAACTGGTTCGATGTCATAACAACGACCTTTGTAGCGATCGAGGTCGGTGAGCAAGTCTGTCCACACAGTTGTCCAAGTACCTGTGGAAGACTCAGCCGCTACAGCCGCACCTGCTTCTTCGGGAGGAACACCAGGCTGGGGTGTCATGCGGAACGCAGCTAGAAGATCGGTATCTTTTGGTGTGTAATCGGGTGTGTAATAAGTTAATCTGTAATCTTTAACCCCGGCTTGATACCCAGACTTGCTCTGAGTCTTCGTTTGAGCGTAAGACATATTTTATCCTTCCCTGAAATCACTCTTAATTAATTATCAAATCACGTTTTGTGCAACTTCCCCTCACCCCTTTTTTCCCCCTTCATCAAGGAGAAGATTCGGGAAAAATTTTTGTTGGGGGTTGTTTTTGCCCAAGGGTTGCAGTTTTTTTGCGGCGGACACTTTGGTAGCGGTGGTAGCCCTCCTCACCAGTGTTATCCCCTTCTAGGGGTACACGACCTAGCGCTTCTACTGTTTCCTCTTTATACGAATCAAAATTCTTTTTTACCTCTTTTTCGCACCCGACTAAACCTTCTCAATTTCACCAAAACTCCCGCTTTTCGCGGCTTTATTTTAGATAATTCCCCTACAAATTGGGGTATTCAGGGGATTGGGCTGGCTGGCAGACATTCCCACCTCTACACTCCTTCTATCTTCCCCATTGATGGAAAAGATACCAGAAAAGAATTTACTTGACAGAGATTTAGCAGAGTGGTGAGCGAAAGATAAAAAATTGCACACCACGTAATTTGTAACTTATTCCACAATATATCAATAATTCGATAAGTTATTCTTTCAAAGTTTTGAACTTATATATTTAGTTTTGTTATTACATAATGATTTAACATTTTATTACAAACGCTTTACAAGGTGTCATCAATAGTGTTTCGGGACTGGGTAATAAAAAAGTATTCCTAAATATTTATTCTCCAGTCCCCAATCCCCAATGTTTAAAAAATCCCAACTAGGGGAACACTGAAATTAACCCAAAGCCAGTTTAGGTAATGACTATGGGTAATGTCTCCAAAGGAAATGTCACCGTGGTACTATTTTGCAAGCGTACTAGTTTATTGATTACTTCTATCTTGTTTGGGTTGATAGCTGTGCCAGGTATGGGATGGGCACAAAAAACCCCTGACATCAAATCATCTGATTTAACCCCCGCTTATCCACCTTCTGCACCGCCACCGCGAGTAGAATCTTTGCCCGATGAGCGCGGAGTGCAAGAAAATTCGCCAGAAACTGATTATCGTGTTGGTAACTTACTGGCAGATGTTACAGGCAATCTTTGGGTAGGTTCTTGGCGGGGATTATCGCGGATTGATCCTAAAACTGGCAAGATTATTTCTCGTGTTAGCTTACCGAATGTTGCCATTGGTGCTTTAGCCCAAGACAAAGTAGGACGCTTGTGGGTGGGAAGTTATGGCGGACTAGTTCGAGTAGACCCTCGCACGAATGAAATCACCGCACAGAATTTATTTTTGCCTTCTAAACGGGTTTTGTCACTGTTGCTTGACAAACGGGGTTATTTGTGGACTGGAACTGATAGTGGTTTAGCCCTAATTAGTCCTGACCAAGGTTTGATTATGACAACAGTAAAAAATCTGCCTGGTGTCAGCGCCAACACCCTAACTTTAGATGCTGAAGGTCAACTGTGGGTTGGCACTCTTGATGGATTGGTGCGGGTAAATACTGCTAGTGCTTCGATTATGAAGCGCATTGCCGATTTACCAGGGACGACTGTTCAAGCTTTAGCTATCAGTCCAGAAGGCTTAATTTGGGCCGGAATGCCGAATAATTTGCTAGTCATTAACCCAAAAACTGGTGCAGTTTTGCGGTCTGTGACTCGCCTGCGTGGGCGTGATGTGACGGCGGTACGTTTTGCTAAAGATGGTAGTGTCTGGGTTGGAACTAGCAATGGTTTGTTACGATTAAATCCAAATACAGGCGCTGTGTTAGATGCAGAAGTTGCTGGACTTCCTTCTAGTCGGGTTCTTGCCCTTGTACCTGACATCAGCAATAAACTATGGATTGGCACTAGTGAAGGTCTGGCTTGGTTAATGCCCAAAACGGATAGTGCAAAAACCCATATTGCTTTCAGTCGCGCTGTTAAGTAGGAATTAGGGGACAGGTTACAGGGTACAGGGGACTGAATTCTTTTAGCCGATCACCTATACCTATCACTTATCCCCTATCACCTATCCCCTAATTAAAAATGGCAATCACTACCCAGCAATTAATTCAATGGAAACAACAGGGACGTTCAATTGTCGCGTTGACCGCCTGGGATTATGCGATCGCTCAACTCATCGATGCAGCTGGTGTAGACTTAATCCTTGTGGGTGACTCTATGGCAGTAGTTTTAGGGTATGAAACAACACTGCCGATAACTTTGGATGAGATGATATACCATGCCAAATCTGTGCGTCGTGGGGTTAAACGGGCATTAGTCGTTGTAGATTTACCATTTTTGACGTATCAAGAAAGTCTTCAACAAGCAATGCACTCAGCTGGGCGGGTACTAAAGGAAACGGGCGCTCAAGCGGTAAAATTGGAGGGTGGCTATCCAGCGATCGCAGAAACTATTGCTCGTTTGGTTCAAGCTGGAATTCCGGTAATGGGTCATGTCGGTTTGACACCGCAATCAGTACATCAACTCGGTTTGCGGCAACAAGGGAAAACCCAAGAAGCGAGTGAGAGAATTTTACAAGAAGCGATCGCTCTCGAACAAGCAGGTGTATTTTCTATAGTTTTAGAGCATATACCCGCAGATTTGGCAATGCAGATTACACAAAAACTTAGCATTCCGACAATTGGTATCGGTGCAGGAATTCACTGCGATGGACAGGTTTTAGTTACCTCGGATGTAATCGGACTGGCTGAAAAACATCCACCGTTCGCCAAGGTTTACACCAACTTGCGAGAGACGATTACCAAGGCTGTACAAGATTATGCGGTGGAAGTGCGCGATCGGAAATTTCCATAAGCATGGAATTTACGATCAAAAAATACAAAAAGCTGCCAAATAGTTAGTTTTCCATCTTGCATAATTTATGCAATCAGAGAGCAGCACATTATAAAATTGCTGAAGTTAAAAATTTTGCTACAACATCCAGAGTGAAAACTGATAGCATATTTTATCGCCTATTTCAAGAATTCCCCAGTGTCTTCTTTGAACTGATTGGCAATTCTCCTGAAACTGCAAATATCTATCAATTCTCTTCAGTTGAAATCAAACAAACTGCCTTTAGAATAGATGGTGTATTTCTTCCCACTCAAGACGAAGAAAATCCAATTTATTTCGTTGAAGTTCAATTTCAACCAGATTCAGATATTTATTTGCGCCTAGTTTCGGAAGCATTTCTCTATTTACGGCAAAATAAATCTAAAAATTCTTGGCGAGGAGTGGTGATTTATCCCAGAAGGAGTATAGATACTGGTGAGCTACAAGATTGCCACGAATTCTTCAACAGCGATCGCATTAGTATAATTTACTTGGATGAATTAGGCGAAGCTGCATCACTACCAATAGGTATTGCTACCCTAAAATTAGTAATTGAAAATGAAGATACAACTATTACTACCGCCAGAGAACTAATTAACCGTACTAAACAAGCCGTAAATTTGCAACTACCACAAAAACAATTACTAGAATTAATAGAGACAATCTTAGTTTATAAATTGCCTAACATAAGTCGAGAGGAGATAGAAGCTATGTTTGGGTTAAGTGAGTTGAAGCAAACACGGGTTTATCAAGAAGCTGAAGAAGAAGGTAAACAAAAAGGTCGTTTTGAGGCAAAATTAGAAGCTGTACCTAAACTGCTAGCACTTGGTTTAAGCGTGGAACAGATATCACAGGCGTTAGATTTGGATATTGCACAAGTCCAGCAAGCAATACAGCAAACACCTTTCAATGAATAAGTTCAGACAAGCAATGTCTGGCTACAAGGCGCTTTGCATTTACGTATTTTCTCAACTAGAAATATCAGCTAAAAACCCCATACTTGGAGGTGCAGCAATGGTACAACAAGTTACAACAGAAACCACCACCGAAGTCATCTACCCGGAAAGCGACGGACAGCCAATGGCGGATAATACAGAACAATTTGCATGGATTGTCAAAATTAAAGAAAATTTAGAAATCCTATTTGCATCAACAACTGATGTATTTATCGCCGGAGATTTGTTTTGGTATCCAGTTCAAGGAAACCCGAATCTCAAACAAGCACCGGATACAATGGTAGTCTTTGGTAGACCAAAAGGAAAACGGGGTTCCTATTTACAGTGGGATGAAGATAATATCCCCCCACAGGTAGTATTTGAAATACTATCGCCAGGTAACACCCTCAAAGAAATGACCAAAAAATTTCAGTTTTACCAGCATTACGGCGTGGAAGAATATTATATTTATGATCCGGCTAAAAACGATTTAAATGGCTTGCTCCGTTCTGGGGATAGTTTTGAAGTCATCGAGGAGATGAATGGCTGGGTAAGTCCGCGTTTGGGAATCAGTTTTACATTAACACCGGATACCCTGGAAATTGTTTCTCCTACCGGACAAAAGTTTTTGTCACCCGTAGAAATTGACCAGTTACGCCAACAGGAACGCCAACGTGCAGAACGGGAATGTCAAGCAAAGGAAGCGGCTTTACAAGAATTAGAAAAAGAGCGCGATCGCTATCAAGAATTGTTAGCGAAACTCAGAGAGAAAGGAATTAATACAGATAATTTGTAATTGCGGCTAGACTTAATTCCTGAAAATTCAAAATCTTATCTGTTTTAACTGATGACTCAATACAGTTTAATTTAGTTATTTAAATCTCATGCTCTAGGCACAGGGAAAAAATTGAGTTTTTGTATTTTTGTACAAAAGTTTCAAGTCCAACTCAGCAATACTTTAGTTGTTGATGTGTCCTAGCGCTGATGCTGATGGATACTTATGATATGGGAACTAAAAATTTAACTATGGAACAACAACCGATACAAGTAATTGGAGGTGGACTAGCTGGAACTGAAGCAGCGTGGCAAATAGCCCAAGCTGGAGTACCGGTAATTCTCCATGAAATGCGTCCAAAACGTTTCAGTCCTGCTCATCATACAGAACATTTGGCAGAATTAGTCTGTAGTAATTCCTTTGGGGCAATGGCTAGCGATCGCGCGGCGGGATTATTGCACGAAGAATTACGTCAACTTGGTTCTATTGTCATCTCCAAAGCTGATGAACACGCCGTTCCTGCGGGTGGGGCGCTAGCGGTAGACAGGGGACAATTTGGCCAAGACTTGACTCAAACTTTAGCCAGCCATCCTTTAATTGAATTTCGCCGGGGTGAAGTATCTGCGATTCCTGAAGGAATTGTGGTTTTGGCAACTGGACCTTTAACCAGCCCCGAATTAGCAGAAGATTTGCAACGCTTTACGGGGATGGAATACCTCAGCTTTTTCGATGCGGCTAGTCCGATCATTGTCGGAGAATCGATTAACCGTGACGTTGCTTTTATGGCATCACGTTATGACAAAGGTGAAGCTGCTTATCTCAACTGCCCAATGAATAAAGAGCAGTATTTGCACTTTCGAGAAGAACTTTGTAAAGCTGAACAAACAGAACTAAAAGGTTTTGAACGGGAAACAGCAAAATTTTTTGAAGCGTGTTTACCCATTGAAGAACTAGCACAGCGTGGGGAAGATACCATGCGCTACGGCCCGTTGAAGCCAGTAGGATTGTCAGATACTCGCACCGGGGAACGTCCTTATGCTGTGGTGCAGTTGCGACAAGAAGACAAAGCCGGTCAACTGTGGAATATGGTAGGATTCCAAACTAATCTGCGTTGGGGTGAGCAAAAGCGGATATTTCAGCTAATTCCAAGTTTGGAAAAAGCGGAGTTTGTGCGGTTGGGAGTTATGCACCGCAACACTTTTATTAATGCCCCTCAGTTAATGAATCCAACTCTGCAATTTAAAGAACGTCCAACGTTGTTAGCTGCTGGACAGTTGATTGGTACTGAAGGCTACACTGCTGCGGCTGCGGGTGGCTGCTTGGCGGGAATTAATGCAGCACGGCTAGCTTTGGGTAAAGAAGCTTTGGTTTTACCACCAACAACAATGATGGGTGCATTATTGGAATTTATTAGTTCCGCTTCGCCGAAGCATTTCCAACCAATGCCCCCCAATTTTGGTATTTTTCCCGAATTGGGTGCGAAAATCAAAAGTAAACAAGAGCGTTACGGACGTTACCGCGATCGCTCTTTAACCGATCTAGCAAATTGGAAAGCTAATCGGAATTAATGGGAATTGGGAAGAGGACTTGGGGACAAGGAGAATTGGGGACAAGGAGAAAGACTTGTTTCAAGTTCTCACCTCTTGTCCCCTTGTCTTCCTACCTCCCTACTACCCCTGCCCCTCTGCTCCCTTGCTCCCCTACCTCTTCTCCCTCACCCCTATTTAATAAAACTTCAAATAGGTTTATTATCCTTTAAAATCTTTTGCAAAAATTTAGGTCAGGTCTATGGCTGATATTGTTGATATTGCTGTTACGGCTGAGTCTTTCAAAACACTAGTGGCGGCTGTACAAGCTGCTGGTTTAGTAGAAACATTAAAAAGTCCTGGCCCGTTCACTGTCTTTGCACCAAATGACGATGCTTTTGCCAAATTACCGCCGGGAACTATCCAAACTCTGTTACAGAATATTCCCCAGCTAACGCGAATTTTAAAGTATCATGTCGTTCCAGGAAAGCTGCTAAAGGCTGATTTGGCAGAACTCGGCACGGTTAATTCTGTGGAAGGTTCACCGATTAAAATTCATTCTTTAGATGGTTTTGAAGTTAAAAATGCCACAGTTTTAGCAGCAGATATCGAAGCTGATAATGGCGTGGTACACGTTATCGATACCGTGATTTTACCGGGTTAATTCAGCTAGGGTGGATATTTTCCACCCTACTTATCCAAAATCTTTATAATTAACTAACTATTGAGTAGTATCAAAACGCAACTCAATATTTTAATTTATGTTATGTTTGCAATGTGATTACTCACTCACCTGTTAATCTAAATTTAGTTATTTTAAAATAAATTAAGTTCTTAAAAAGCTAACATCTATCCCAACAACATTAATGCTCGATTTTAACACCTTAGTAGAGTTCTCTCGTGGTAACTGCATAAGTATTTGTGCATTTCTCGTTCCAGCGAACTTGCTTGTCACAATTTTAACAATGGGTCTGGTAGCCTTACGTCGCCCATCACATCAAGTATGGCAATCTGCTGGAATTGCTAGCTTTTTTGCTTCTGTAATGATCCTGCACGTATATACTTGGTTCATGATTGGCGTGGTGATGGCTCCTACTTATATCTTGTTGTGGCTAGCAATCACGTGTTTGGTGACTAATTTGGGAGCAATTCTTTATCAAAGACGTTACAGTAACAGCCCTAGCCTTTCCAACAACGTCTGAAATCTAGATTTCTCCATTCATGCTCAAGGATGGCATATAGCCAAGAGTCTCGCCATTCTCCCTTAATCCAATGGTGTTCTCGCAAATATCCTTCTTGCTGCATTCCAATTTTTTGCATAACTTGTGCTGAAGCAATGTTTTCTGGATGAAAAGTCGCAAATATGCGATGTAAGTCTAACTCCTGAAAACCAAAGGATAGAATTGCTTTTACAGCTTCTGTTGCATATCCCTGTCCCCAAAATTGCTTAGTAAAACAGTATCCAATAGAGCCTGTTTTATTATCAATATCTTTAACGGATATGCGACAGATACCAATTAATTGATTTTGGGCTTTCACAGTCACTGCTAAGGCAAAATGCCGACGGGGTTTTTCTCCTTGTAATGCAATCTCTCTTTGCAAAAAGTTTTTGGTATCTTCTTCGCTATTAGTAGCAAAAGTCAAATAACGTACAACTTCGCGATCGCTAGCGTATTGATGAACCGCTAGCCAATCTGATTCTACAAAGTCTCGTAGTTTGAGACGTTGGGTTTCTAGCGGTAGATTCATTGGGTAAATTCTGCACGTAACTGATTGACAACCCGATCTAATCCCACGGAATGGGCGGCTTTGAACAATAAACGATCGCCTGCTTGTACAAATATTTTCAACCTAGCCACTAACTCGGCATGAGTTGCAAAGCATTCCGATGGGATACCTTCGGCACTAATAGCCATTGCTTCGGCATCTTCTCCATCCACCAAAACCAACAAGCCGTCTAAATTCAACTTTCGTACTGTTTCTCCCACTCGCTGGTGCAACTGCTGCGATCGCTCTCCTAATTCTTTCATTGCACCCAATACGGCAATCTTCCGCTTTCCGGGTGTGTCTGCTAATAACTGCAACGATGCAATCATCGCTTCTGGTGCAGCATTATAAGTTTCATCTAAGATTATCACATCATTGGGCAAGGTAAATCGCTGCGATCGTCCTGTGGGCATATCCACCTCTACACCTGCTTTAAGGCTTGCCCAATCGATCCCCAACACCTTTGCCACTGCTAAAGCTGCCAAGAAATTAGTCGCATTGTGACGACCAGGTAGCGGTAGAGGTAGTTGGATTCCTCCAACTTCCACAGTCTCGTTATCAATTAACTGCCCTTGGATATCCCCACCAGAAAAGCCGTAAGTCAAAACTTCTCCTTGCCAAACTTTCGCCGCCGTAGCCATTAATAAAGGATTGTCGTGGTTGAGAATTGCCACACTATCAGCAGCCATTTCAACTAACAACTCACATTTTGCCTCAGCGATCGCTTCTTCGGAACCCAGTAATTCAATATGTGCCGTCCCCACATTGGTAATTACTCCAATTGTTGGACGCGCTATTTGTGTAAGTTCGGCAATTTGTCCCCTACCCCGCATCGCCATTTCAATCACAGCGTAGTCATTTTCTGCGCCAAGTTCTAGGAGAGTTTTCGGAACACCAATTTCGTTGTTGTAATTGCCATAAGTTTTGTGAACTCGTCCCTTTGTTCCTAAAACTGCGGCGATCAATTCTTTGGTTGTAGTTTTACCCACAGAACCTGTTACGCCAATTACAGGAATATTAAAGCGATCGCGCCACCATCTGCCAATTTGTTGATATGCCTTTAAGGTATCTTTTACCCGTAACACCGGAAAACCGGGATTTTCGTATTCAAAATCTACAATTGCAGCTATTGCACCCTTTGCGATCGCAGTTGGCACAAATTTATGTCCATCAAACTTATCACCTCGCAAAGCGACAAATACTTCACCCGGCTTTAGGGTACGGCTATCTGTTTGTATACCGCAACTTACTTGTGTTAAAGCAGTTTCAGATAAGTTTATCGGACTGGCTAAAAGAACTTTAACCAGTTGGGATAGGGTGGCAGAACAACGCATAAGTAATTTACAATTTAAAGTTCAAAATTATAAAATCGAATTATGACACAATACTGCATTGAACAACAAGATTTGCGACTTCTCGAAAAAGTCCCAAATTGAAGTCTATTCACAATAACACCAAAAATAGTGCCAAAGAAGCTTAAGTCCTTTGGCACGCCTTTTTTAGAAGCTATTTATATAGTTTAATTAAGCAGATGCTTTATTTTGCTATCCCCGGTTTTTAATTAAGATTACTTGCATGATTTGTAGTGCTATCTCACGAGAAACGCCTAAAGCTTGATATAGATCGTTTAAAAAGCTTTTTTCTTCTTCAGCGACAACACCTTCAGCTAAGACTAAATCAGTGGCTACTGCAAAGGCTGCTTCCCGCAAGTCTTGAGATAGAGAATCCTTTGCCGCATCAAATAAAGTGTTAAAACCATCCCCCTTGAGAACGCCCAATATTTGCTCAAACAGCCTATTCATCATCTCATGAGGATAACCTGTAAAAAGTTTCATCCGAGACAGCACAAAAGTGATAGAATTTGCTTGCTCAACAGAAAGATAACCGTCTGAAGCTGTTGCCGCCAAGACAATAACAGCAAAAGCTTCCGCTGAATTGAGTGCTGCTTGGGTTTGGTTTTCTGTACCCAACACAGCGTCGAATAGACTCATTTGTAGTAACTCCTTGGCTAGAGTCTCAATAGCGCTACAGTTACCTGTATGTTTGGTAGATTTACAGGTAAGACTGTAACGCTGTGAGACTTTCATGCTTTAGTATTCCCAAGATTTATCCACGGCGAACACTTGCACCCAATGGTTTTTGGCAATAACTACAATTGCCATCTGTAAACTTAGCGTTCTCCTGCCTTTTCTATTGTTTCAATTACCGCTAAACCTATACCAGAAGCTGCTATTAACAGTACTGCTGATATCAAATAGGCATTAGTCAACATCCGTAGGGCTTCACCGAAAAAAATATAGGTGGTCATTGCTTCACCTTTGAAAATTTGTGCTGCTAGTACTTTTTATTTCTCCACACCCTGATAGGTGAATTTCGCTGAGAAACTGCTAGCAATTGCATCTTAACAAAACTTTAGCTCTTTCAGAACCCCATTCAAAATTTTTATTTCTGAAGATTTGATGAACTTGAGAAAAAAGTGCATTAAGTATGGGGCATGAAGAAGAAACAAGGAAGAAAAGGGCTTAAAAGGGTAGGTATTTTGTATTTGGTCATTTTTTAACTATTTCAACCGATGTTTAAATCCTGAAACGACCAAACTACGTTAAATAGTTGAGAATTTTCTCAATTATTTTCGACATACTAAAAAACCTATCCTTGAAAGGAAGAAAAGGGGGAGAGACTTGTCTTCAACTCTTCAGTTCAAGAAATCTTTGCCTGCTTTACTTTTGTGAACTTTTGTTCGGTAATCAGGGGAACGAGAAAATTTAAAGTAGACAGGATTCAATTGTCGCTACAACTGATTGAGAAAGAGTATCAAAATCGTAACCACCTTCTAAGCCAAACAGAATTTTACGAGTTAAGCCTAGACAATAATTAGTAAATAAAGCATAGTCTTCTGGCTGCAAATTGATACTTGCTAGAGGATCGGCGGCATTGGCATCATAACCAGCACTCACAATCAGTAAATCCGCTTGAAAGTTGGCTAAAAACGGTATGACTTGCCTTTCAAATAGCGGCTGATATACTGCAATATCACTACCAGGAGGTACTGGTAAATTTAATACATTATTATGAAAGCCGCGTTCTGTGGCTCTCCCAGTACCGGGATAACATGGATATTGATGTAGGGAACAGTAGGCGATACGTGCTTCAGTTTCGACGATCGCCTGAGTACCATTACCGTGATGTACATCCCAATCGAGAATGGCGACGCGATTAATTCCGGGTTGTTCGAGGGCAAAGAAAGCGGCGATCGCAGCATTAGAAAATAGGCAAAAGCCCATCCCAGCATCGCTTTCTGCATGATGTCCTGGGGGACGTGCTAATACAAAAGCTGGATTAGCCGACTTTAACACAGCTTCAACACCATCTAGCCATGCACTGACTGCCAACAATGCCACATCATAACTGCGTGGGGAAACTGGTGTATCTCCATCCAAAGGGCCGCCGCCACTAGAAGCGATTTGCCAAAGTTTTTTGATGTAGGCTGGGCTATGAGCTTTAACCAACATAGACATCAGTGATGGCTGTTCTGATACTGGTGTAGGCGATCGCCAGTCAATTTTATCTGTGAATCTAGCTGCTTTTAGGGCATTTGCGATCGCAGTTAAACGTTCTGGTTTTTCGGGATGGTATTTTCCAGTCTTGTGATCTAAAAATTCGTCGGAATAGATGACTGGCAGCATAGGACGAAAAAAGTCGGCAGCAGGACAATAAACAATTCGTAATTCGTAATTATGTTTTGTGACTGAATTTTACCCCCGACACAAAACAAGCTGTTTATGGGAACGGGGGTATCAACCCCTAGGAATTACGAATTATGATGAATGCTATTGTATCGTTACTGGTACAAACAGTTTTTTCTTGTACTAGTACAACACGGCGGAAATAAACCACCCATAAATAAATGAAATGCTTATGCTGTATTCATTTTTAATTTTTAATTTTTAATTTTTAATTCCGCCTTGCGGTACTAGATGATTGGTCGTTTACTTTCGAGAATTTCTGTTGCTTTCTGTTCAGGAAGTGGGCGGTAGAAGAAATAGCCCTGTACCTCCTCACAGTCGATAGATTTCAAGAACTCCAATTGTTCTGCTGTTTCCACCCCTTCGGCTGTCAACTTCAATCCCAAGCTGTGTCCCAAGGTAACTATGGCCTGGATAATATGAGATACTTTTGAATCCGGCTTCAAATCTCTCATGAAAGACTGATCTATTTTGAGATTGTGGAGTGGCAAAAGCTGTAGGCGCGAGAGCGAGGAGTGACCCGTACCAAAGTCATCAATGGAGATGTTAACACCCATCTGCTTTAGCTCCTCTAACACCGTTCTGGTAAAACCCAAGTCCTCTATGGCTGTGGTTTCCATAATTTCTAATTCTAAAAAGTGGGCATCTAGACCCGTTTGCTCTAAAACTCTAGTTATAATCTCCACCAATTTGGGTTGGCGGAACTGCTTCAGAGAAAGATTGACAGCCATAGTTATAGGTGGCAATCCTGAATCTTGCCAGGTTTTATTTTGCATACAGGCTGTCCGTAGCACCCATTCGCCGATGGCGATAATTAATCCACTTTCTTCGGCGAGGGGAATGAAGACACTGGGTGCTACCAATCCCATTTCTGGGTGCTGCCAACGCAACAGAGCCTCCATACCAGTAATTTCTCCTGTGCTAATGTTCACACGAGGTTGATAGAAAACCGTAAATTCTTCACGTTCTAGGGCATAACGCAAACTCTTTTCTAAAGTCAGAAGTTCAGGATTCTTGGCGCTCAGAGAAACACTATAAAATTGATAGTTATTCCGCCCTTTGTCTTTGGCGTAGTATAAAGCGGCATCTGCGTGCTGGATTAGTGTTTCGGCATCAGGACTGTTGTTATCAAGCAAGGCAATACCAAGGCTAGCAGTCACATAAAGTTCATGCCCTTGGAGATAAAAAGGATCTTCTAAGGTTTGTAAAATTCTGTACGCCACCTGCGTTACTTCTTCAATATCAGTAACTCGTGGGAGTAAGATAGTAAACTCATCGCCTCCCCAACGGGCTATAGTGTCTCCCCCTCTGAGTAAATCTTGTAATCTTTGAGCGACGTTTTTTAACAATTGGTCTCCCAAAGTATGCCCCAGGGTGTCATTAATCACTTTGAAGCGATCCAGGTCGAGGAAGATCACAGCTAAACTTTCGCCATTCCGAGTGGCATTGGGCAGAGTTTTACTCAGCAGTTCGTTAAATAGTAGGCGATTGGGCAACCCTGTCAGCATGTCATGGAGGGCTTGATAGCGAATCTTTTCTTCTACTTGCTGACGTTGCCTAGCACCAATAATACTAGCGGCCATTGTCAAAAGTGTAGATTCTTCGTGCTTTGACCAATGACGCTCAAAGGTACAGTCTGCCAAGCCAAGATAGCCCCAGCACTCATTCTCCAAGCGGAGAGGCACTAAAAGAAGGGATTGAATGCCATCTCTAATGAGGAATTCTTGTTCGGCGATCGGAAATTTTTGGGTGAGTCCGCTAATTGACTGGCCGCTACAAAGAATAGTATACCAACGGGCTAATCCAGAACCTTGATAAACCTGATTCTGCCAATGGTGGTGGGTAGATTCAATTAAAGATTGCGTCCATTCAAACCGCAAACTGACTGCTCTTTCCCCTGTAGCAGGATGGGGATGGTTTTGAAAAAGATAAGCACGATCTGCTTTGGCAGCTTCGCCCAGTATCGCTAAAGCTCGCTCAATACCAGTTTCGTAATTCATTTCCCCCAGCAAATAATTAGCAGCTTCTGCAACTGCTTGCAGCAAGCGATCGCGCTGACGCAATTCGGCTGTAGCTTGTTTTTGTTCTGTAATATCCCTAATAATAAAAGTTCTAATTAAATCACTTTGAGGAAGGTAAAGAACGGATTGTTCAAAAACTTCTGTATCTACTTCCACCTCCCGCACAAAAGAATTTTTTTCTAAATTCTTAACTGTACTCAGGAGTCCTGCTAATATCGGGTGTTCTGTCCCAACTTCCCTGAGTTTGGGAAACTTGAGAGTAGCAGCAGGATTGATGTAAGTCACTATTCCCTGGAAATCCATCTCAATAATTGGATTGGGGATGAGTTCAGGGAAAGATGCTAGACGAGCTAAGGCAGACTCACTAGCTGCTTCCAAGCTGGGATCGATAGCTAGGGTTTGAAAAGGATTGGCAGGACTGGCTTGCTCTGATAGAAAACCAGATAAGTCTTCAACATCAAAAGATTCAGAAAATGCTTCTTCTGAAATGTTGGAAATAGCATAATATTTAGCCTGAGCTTGATTGCTGCCAAAGGCAATAGTATCTCCATTTCTAAGATTATGAGAAAAGGATTTAGTACCATTTATAAATAAGCCATTAGTACTTCCTTTACCCTTGAAGTTGCCATCAATAATCTGGAAGCCATATTGGTCAGTCTCTGGAACAGTTACTCGCAACAAAATTGCGTGTTGCATTGATACTGACTGAGAAACCAAGACAATGGTGTTTGCAGGATGCCGCCCCAGAGAATAAGTAGTCTCTCGTAGGGGGACAGTTCTCCGCCCTTGCAGGTCTTTGATGACCAACAGATGGCGTATTTTTTCCCGCTCATTTCCTAGCATGGCTGTTCCTCAAATACTCATATATTTTTGTCTTAGTCTGAAAAATAAAATTTCCAGAAGTGCGGTCTGAAAGTCCTAACTTCTAGCAAAACTTACTTCATAAAATTTGTCACTACCTACGTAGGTGTAGCCCGCCGCAGGCATTACAAAATTGGTGTGAGTTGCAAACCAACCATTTTATTTATGATTGACCTCTTGAATAATATGGCTAATTATTCAATCAGTTTTGCGGTAGAAGTTCTAACTGTTCTCTAAAATCATTTTGACTTCCAAAAAATAAATTATCCAGTAGGGTATGTTATGGACAGCAACGTACCACCTATAGATAACAGTTGCGTTACCTTATCGCGATAACACACCCTACAACCACGATTATTGGTTGGAAAATTTTTAACTGGAAGTCCCAGAGATAAGTTATAAGCTTTGTCCCTTCGTCTATTTAGCCCAACCTTGTCTTTCTTAGGATACCCAGAATAAAATCAAACACTGAATAGAATATATAGTATATTTACGGATTTTTATTTTGAGTGGTGCAGAAACTCCACATTATATAAATAACCGTCTAATTTTTAGTTTTTAATGACGGGAACCCCCGTTAGTGTACTCCTAGGTCGAAGTAGCGTCTCGTTAGAGAAGCCTATTGTAGATGAGGTAAGAGAATAAACTGTTTCTAACACCTAAATTTTAAAAAGGATTATACAGTAAACTAAAATACAGACCGTTTTCTTGTAATGTTCTCTCATTTGATTCAACTGAGATTAAAGGAACGCCCCAATCAAGACGAACAGTGAAGCGATCGCCCTGTGACCAACGCAACCCCAGACCAACAGCAGCTAAAGTATTAGGGTTAGGATTCTCTCTACCTGAACTATTCCAACCAACACCAAAATCCACAAAGGGAACAACCTGTAACGTGCTATCTATCTTGGGTAAGCGCAGAATTGGTACTTGAACTTCCGCAGAGACAAAAGTGCCATTATCCGTCAGCAGGTAATCTTGACGATAGCCCCGAATACTATCTTGTCCACCTAAGCCAAATTGCTCTAAAGGCAGAAGTGTTCTAGATGCAAGTTGCGTATTTAAACGCAGCAACATTAAGGTTTCAGGAGCTAAAAGGCGTACCCACTGCGCTTGCCCTTGCCAAGCAAAAAAACGGCTATCAGGAGCATTTTGATTAATCGTGGGACTCAAGATATCTATACCCAAACTAAATTGAGAGCGGAGGGCGATGACTTCACGGCTGTTACGACTCGTCCATTCTTGAAAAAATCGGAATGCAGATACTTTAGTGTGTCCCTGTTCATCAGCTCCAGGTGAAAGTACAGAGCCGGGAAACCCTTCTCTCTGTAGCAAAGACGAAATATCACTTTCGCGTCGTGAGGCTGTCAACCCAAGGGCGAATTCTTGTGTCGGAGTTTGAACTATTGGCTGGCGGAATGTCAGTTCGTAATAGCGAGAATCTGAGTGGATATCTAAAACGTCGAAAGGAGGTTCAATGACATTGCTTGATGTGATGCCATAGTTGAAAGTCAGTGTGCCATTCCGGGGATTGAGTGGTAATGTATAGTTCGCGTCAAGGGAGTTGCTACCATCGGTATTAGTGTAAGCGACACCTAGAGCGTCTCCCAATCCCAATAAGTTGGCTTCATTCAATTGTAATCGGCGGCGAAAACTGCCAACACTAGGCGATCGCCCATTATCAAGAACTATCTGGCTACTAAAGGTTTTTGCCTCACTAACCTTGACTTCCAAAAGACTCGAACCAGTCCGCGATCCTGCGGAGAGTTCAGCAGAAACGTTTTGAATCAAAGGATTCAGTTGCAAGAGTTGTAGTGCTTCTAGTAGACGCTGCCGATTCAGAGGCGCTGATGTAGCGATCGCTAGGCGGCTACGGACATAATTCGGATTTAACCGCCGAGTTCCAGTTACTTGAATATCTTCTAATTTACCTTCAACGACCTGAATTTTTACAACACCAGATTTGATTGTTTGAGGTGGGATGTATGCACCAGAGGTAATATAACCATTTCTGACGTATAGATCAGTAATTTTAGAACGTGCTTGATACACTTCACTCAGCGATATTGGTCGTGTGGTAAATTCAGCAGTGGCAACGGCTAACTCTTCGGGACTGAAAACTGTGCTACCAAGGACTTCAAACCGTTCAACAACAATAGTTTGAGGAAAATTACCAGGTAGTGGTTCATCAGGTGTGGGAGTTGGGACAGAGGGGGGAAATAGTTTTGCTGGTGGGGGAAGTGGCTGAGGTAGTTCAGGTGAGGGAAGTGGCGAAGGTACGGGTGGTTGTAAATCTTGTGGTGGTGGGAGTTGTTGTGAAAGGATGAAAGTACTAGTTGGTAATTGTGTAGTATCAACAGCCTGAGCTTTCAGTGGATTAGAAGAGATGCTGCTGAGTAATACAAGCATACTCAGTGGTAAATGGGACGCAATAAGATTCTGAGGATATTTATTAATCATCGCACTGCACTATTTTTTGTCCGTAACTATGGAATTATACGGAAACTGTCTCAGATGTGAATCTTACTTCATCTTTTGCCGTTAAGGTTAATATCTTGGGTAAATCTCAATTTAAAAATGCCATTCAATTTGATCAGTGGTTTTTCATTAAAACTTTCTAGAGACGTAAAAAAAATTTGCGTCTCTACAACCCATTAGACATCTCCGAAAAAGAATGTAGAGACGTAGCATTGCTATGTCTCTACAAGGGTTCTGGTTAACGCATATTTAATTTCTGGAGATGTCTATCAAATAAAAGCTTAAAAATAATATTTTTTACTCCATATCCCTTTGCTGCAACATTCCCATCAATTTACGTTTACGAGCGTGGGTTTGCATCAAGTTTTCCCGATAGCTTAACCAGTCAGCTTTCTTCCCAGATTCCAAATAGGCGGCACGGGCTTTTTTTAACCATTCAACCGCATAGTAGTAATATTCTGCCTTACCTCCATCCATAATCTTTTCGGCACGGCGACGCGCATTAGCAATCACCCAATTAGGATTGTGAGGGATAGCGGCACTCATGACGCGATGAATCAATTCTGAATAATAAGAACTGAGTTCACTAGCGATCGCAATTGCATCATCAATTAGCCCCTCATGCAAGAATATATCTACCTTGGCTGATTCTGTTCCCCAACCACTATAAGTACGAATAATTCTCAGCAGGTCTGTTTTGACAGTTTCCCAGTTTTCCCCAGCTAATTCTGCCATCTTTTCGTAGTCAACAAAGGAGGGCTTGACTTGAAAAGCTGCCTTAATTGCTAACAAAGCAGCTTCGCTATTACCCAATTCAACAGCTAAATCACTTGTCCAAATTCCTAATTCGTACTGACAATTCCCTGGTAAATTTAACCCACTCTGGGCTATATCTAGTGATTGCTGTAACGCCCCCTGTTCGCTTAGGGCTTTCGCTAAGGCAAACGCCTCTTCCATTGAGTTCATCTGGGTTTGAGCAGCATCAACTGCTTCTTCTACTCTGCCCAAACGCCCTAACATTGTGAGATACTGCTGGGTTTGTCCTTCTGCTTCTGCTAAATAGAGATATTCTTGGTAACGTTCTTGACGTTCAAGAATTTTTAGCCGAATTAGTGCCAAATCATCTGCATAGTCTGGCACGTCTTCTTCCCAAGCTCCCCTTTCGGTAATATTACCTTGAAGAACTTGCACTAGGGGCGGATAATCCCAACCTTGACGTAAAGCTTCCATCACTAGACCAAAATCAGCATTCCACTCATCTTGCCAAGCTTCCAAATTTATTTGAATATCAACTTTTTCTTCTGGGGTAAGTTCAGCAGTCAGAATTGCTTCACACCAAGCCTCATTTAATTCCCCGACAATTTCATCATTTTCAGCGCCGTAATCTGCAATATCGTCCCAATTTTCCACACAAGTAAAGGTAATCGCTTCTAAAATAGCGATCGCATTTTCACCCTCTCCCCGTTCGCTAAAAGCTACCGCAGTTTGCACCACACTCACCAATTCTTCGGCAATTGGGTCTTCTTCACACCCTTCCTCAAAGAAGCGCACAGCATCCCGAATAATTTGCCGGACTTGCCGCCGAAAAGGAGCCGGATCAATAGTACGGCGGCGCAAGGGTTTTATGCTTGTTTGCTCAACAATAGGATTCGTCATCCAACCTACATGACGGTCAATCGCATCAATTAGTGGTGGGTATTCATTTACCAACTCTTGCAGCAGCCTTTGAGTTTGGATATTATCCAGGCGATTGAGTAGTTGTTCTAGGGTGGGGCGCTGTTCAATACTTTCTGAATCACGCACACAGACAAGCATTGTGGCGATAATGTGTTTGCACCACCCGTCAAAGTTGTAGGCACAGGTGCAGTTTGCTGAGGTTAACCCACTGCTATCGAAACTCAAATTGACATGATAAGGTCTTGCTTCAGTACCTGCAACTTCCGCTTGAAGTAGATGACCACGTTGGGTAACAGCATGAACAGCACCAGCCTCATAGTATGCCTCGCCGCGTTGGAAAGATTTGGTGTTGGCATGACGGCGGATAGTAAATTCAGTAATTTGGGGAATAGACATCGAGCGATCGCCTGTGTAAATCCTCTGGATGAATCCTAAATCCAGCTTAGGTGTTAGGCGATGGCGCTGTAAAGTTATTAGTCATTAGTCATTAGTCATTTGTCATTGGTCACTTGTACTGAGCGTAGTCGTTAAGCCTGCGGCATAGCTACGCTTAGGGCGCAGCCTCTCCAAGAGTTGTATTGGGCATTAGGCATTGGTTATTCTCCTTTTCTCTCCCATCAGGGGCATCTCACCTTTGGAGTATAAAAAAAATAAGTATCTAGATTTGACTATAATTACTGAAAACATCCATCTTTTCGCCCGAAGTCAGTGAATCATAATTGAAGTTAGCAACACCCGAACGTTAAATCAGTAAATAGTTATCAGGCGGATGGTAGGGGATTTAAATCAGTTAGCAGTTTCCAGTGTTCACTGAATAACTATGTGCTTGGGGCTTAAACCCAGCAATAAAACTGACAACTGATAACTGATAACTGTTAAAGGGGTTGCGCTGATTGTCGGTCAAGTTGAGAATAAATAGGCGAAGCAGACGGGGAACCTAACGTGAGTCAAGGATTTGATTACGATTTAGTCATTATCGGCGCTGGTGTAGGCGGTCATGGCGCAGCCTTACACGCCGTAAGTTGTGGTTTAAAAACAGCGATTATTGAAGCTGGTGATATGGGAGGAACCTGTGTTAATCGGGGTTGTATTCCTTCTAAAGCGCTGCTGGCGGCATCTGGGCGGGTGCGGGAGTTACGCAATGCCCACCACCTCAAATCGCTGGGAATTCAAATTGGTAGTGTGGAATTTGATCGCCAAGCGATCGCTAACCATGCTAATAATCTCGTCTCGAAAATTCAAGGGGACTTAACCAACAGTCTCAAACGTCTAGGAGTCGATATTCTCAGGGGTTGGGGAAAAATCGCTGGGGCACAAAAAGTTTCTATCACTGGAGACGGTGGTGAAAAAATCATCACAGCCAAAGACATCATCCTTTCTCCTGGTTCAATTCCTTTTGTACCTCCAGGGATTGAAGTAGATGGCAAAACTGTCTTTACCAGCGACCAAGGTGTGAAGTTAGAGTCGCTACCAGACTGGGTGGCGATTATTGGTAGTGGTTACATCGGCTTAGAATTTTCTGATATTTACTCAGCTTTGGGTTGTGAAATCACCTTGATTGAAGCCCTAGATCAGTTAATGCCAGGATTTGACCGCGATATTGCCAAACTTGCCGAACGCGTGCTGATTACTCCCCGCGATATTGAAACCAAAGTCGGGATATACGCCAAAAAAGTCACCCCTGGTTCACCAGTGGTAATTGAGTTAGCAGATTTCAAAACCAAAGAAGATGTAGATGTCATCGAAGTAGATGCTTGCTTGGTGGCTACAGGACGCATCCCAGCGACCAAAAATCTTGGTTTAGAGTCTGTGGGTATAGAACTCGATCGGCGGAATTTTATTCCAGTTGACGATCGCATGGCAGTACTATCAGGCGGTGAAGTAGTACCAAATGTCTGGGCAATTGGCGATGCTAATGGGAAGATGATGTTAGCACATGCGGCTTCTGCTCAGGGCATCATCGCAGTAGAAAATATAGTTGGGAGGGAAAGAATAGTAGACTATCGCAGCATCCCCGCAGCAGCTTTTACCCACCCAGAAGTTAGCTATGTAGGTTTAACAGAAACCGCAGCGAAGGAATTGGGACAAACCGAAGGGTTTGAAATCGCCACAAGTCGGAGTTACTTCAAAGGGAATTCCAAAGCGTTGGCAGAAAATGAAGCCGATGGTATTGCCAAGGTGATATATCGCAAAGACACAGGAGAAGTCTTAGGCGTTCACATTTTCGGACTGCACGCCTCAGATTTAATTCATGAAGCGTCAGCCGCGATCGCAAACCGTCAATCCGTCCAAAGCCTCGCACATCTAGTTCACGCCCACCCGACACTCTCGGAAGTGCTAGACGAAGCTTATAAACGAGCTATTTAGTCATTTGTCCTCTGTCATTTGTCCTTTGTCAATAAACAAGGACAAATGACCAATGACAAATGACCAATGACCACTGACAAATGACTAATTATGCAAATCCGTCGTCGTTCCCCTAACCCAGCTATTGCTGTATCGATGTTACGTTACCAGGCTGCCGTACCTGATTCAGCGCCAAACAATATCTTGGAAGAAATTGTCTGGCAGAAAGAAGCAGAATATGACCTGATGCGGGAAAAGGTTCCTTTGCAAGAATTGCGGAAGCAGGTACTGACTGCGCCGCCAACCCATGATTTTGTCGCTGCTTTGCGCCAAGGCAAGACTAAACCAGCATTGATTGCCGAAGTTAAAAAAGCTTCACCAAGTAAAGGCGTTTTCCGAGAAGATTTTGATCCAGTAGCGATCGCCCAATCTTATCAGCAAGGTGGTGCTAGTTGTCTTTCCGTGCTAACCGATGTCAAGTTCTTTCAAGGTAGTTTTGAAAACTTAGCCAAGATTCGGGCTGCTGTAGATTTGCCCTTATTATGCAAAGAGTTTATCATTTATGCTTACCAAATATACTTGGCGCGGATTCACGGTGCAGATGCTATTTTGTTGATTGCGGCTATCCTGAGCGATCAAGATTTGAAATACTTCCTCAAAATTGCTAACAACTTGAAAATGGCAGCCTTGATTGAAGTCCATAGCTTGGCAGAACTTGACCGTGTGTTAGCCTTGGATGGTGTCTCCTTAGTAGGAATCAATAATCGCAATTTGGAAGATTTCTCTGTTGACCTGCAAACTACTTGCCAACTTTTAGCTGCAAGGGGTAGCCAATTGCAGGAGAAAAACATCCTTGTTGTCAGTGAGTCAGGACTACACAACCCAGATGATTTGAGTTTAGTGCTTACAGCAGGTGCATCTGCTGTACTCATTGGAGAGTCTTTGGTAAAACAACCAGATCCTGGCGCTGCGATCGCCAGTATATTACCGAAAAATTTCTGAAATAAAAACTTCCCCTGTACCTCTTAGTACAGGGCAACTAATGGGGCATACTATGCGTAGACACGCAGCATTTTGCTGTCAACTATTATCAATATCTTTGCTAAATCTTCATCGCTAATCAAATCAAAGCCATAAGCAACTAGTTATTTCTTATGTAACAATTTATTTACAAGAGATAAAATTTGACTAAGACAAAATTCCAAAATATGAAATCAAAATTAAACTTCATGGAGCAAATTCCTTTACCTTCACCTATTCACTACGAACTTATACTTCAACTTTTAGAAAGACAAACTATGTTAGCGGTTAATGATAATCCAGATTTACGACATCAGGTAAATCAACTAATTATTACTCTCCGTAAAGCTGCGGTACAACAAAAACGACTAGAAGAAATTTGCGAGTTTTCCTCTGTAACTGTCGATCACCGTTGGTCAATCAACCATCATAACGAGAGCAAAGTTGTTGCCCCCGATTGAAGCTGATAACTGAATATCTCAACCTCAAATTTTGCATCTTTGTTAAGATAGTTTACTGTTATCAGGAAATAAATCTCTCTGTGTATTAAAGAGATAGCACTTAAAAGTTACGCCGCACTTCCTTGACTCAAATGCACGGTTTAGGGTGTCATTTAAAGTAATTATGTTTATAGAACCTTTTTTTACTTGGCAAAAATATCTATAGATGCTAGATAAGGGTTTAAAATTGGCAGTCTCAATAATCAGATTTTTAGTGATGTAAATTTTACTTTATTTAGCTATTTACCTAAAGTTATACATAGTTATTTTCTCTCTAAATCCTAAATCCTCTGTTTACAATTTATACAATAAATATATTAATGCTGTAAAAAAAGACTATCATCTTTCTCAAATTTTAGATTGCAACAAGTTCATACTGATTTAGCAGAAACTGTAATTTAGCTAAAATATTTATGAGATTCTCTCTCGAATTTGACGAAAGATGAAATATAACAGCATTGATGAACTCTTCAGAAATAATCAGGCTTGGGTTGCAGAGAAATTAGCTATAGATCCAACTTACTTTCAAGAATTATCTAAGGGACAAACACCACCTTTTCTATACATCGGGTGTTCTGATAGTCGTTTACCCTTAACAAACCTTACTCGTACAGAACCAGGAGAATTATTTGTTCATCGTAATATTGCGAATCAAGTTTCTCTAACGGATATAAACTTTTTAGCCGTTTTAGAATACGCAATTTTACATCTTAAGGTGGAACATATTATCGTTTGCGGTCACTACGACTGCGGAGGAATCAAAGCGGCTTTAGAAGGGAGAACCATCGGAATACTGGATAACTGGGTAAATCCGATTCGGGAACTGTATTTACACAAACAAGAAGAAATTGATGCCTTATCAACCAGAGAAGAACGTCTGAATCGTTTGGCAGAAATAAATGTAGTGGCGCAAGTGAAAAATCTCTACCAAACTTCTATCATGCGTCAGGCACTCTATGAGCGAAAAGCGCCTATGGTTCATGGTTGGGTACTAGATATACGCACTGGCTTAATCAAAGATTTGAATGTCTCAACTGTGCAATGGCAGTTACACATCTGCCCTTTGCTTCTAGAGTTTAGACTCTATGCAATGTTAAAAAATGAGAGCTAATTCGGGATTGACTGCTACAGAGATTAATACTTTATCGACATGATTTATCGTGTCTTTAGAGTTTTTTAAGTAAAAAAATATAGTGTTGTGATATATCCGTGCAGACATCCAACTCAAAAATCTTTTTGTAGAGGCAATTGATTAATTGCCTCTGTAGAGATGGTTACACCCAATCTACTCGTACAAAGAATTATTTCTTAGCAATTATCCATACTGCATGAATAATTCCAGGAATGTAACCGAAAAGCGTCAGAACTATATTAATCCAAAAGTCTATACCAAAACCTACTTGTAAAAAAACTCCCAAAGGCGGCACGAAAATGGCACACAAAATCCGAACTAAATCCATTTAAACCTCCTGTTTATCTCACTAAAAATAGCTTGTTAGCGAAGTAATCCACCACCGTTCAAGCATATTTGTACTTTTCAAAGATAACATTCCATTTCTCAATCTAGGTGACAGTTAAGATGCGGTAAACCGCACTCAAAATTAGCCACCGCTAATTTTGGCTTTATAACCTAGCTTGGTCAAAATCTCGGCAATTTTCTGTTTGTGTTCGCCCTGAATTTCAATTTCGTTATCTTTAAGTGTCCCACCTGTCCCACACTGGGTTTTCAACTGCTTTACTAAATCTGCCAAGGTTTCTGGTTTAGCTTGAAAACCGCTAATCACTGTGACAGTTTTGCCTTTGCGTCCTTTGCGGGAAGCTTGTACTTTAAGATTTTGTTGTTGTGGGGGCAGTTCTGGAATTGGTCTTTCTGTGGCGGCGGAGTTGTCGTTACCAAATTCGCGGTAGACGAAGCTTTTGTCAGAAGATTTAGAATTGGAAGAAGACATAAAATATTTGTTAAGAAAAATTTCAAAGGCAGTGGAAACTTCTACGCAACCATTCTGCTGGGATATCAATTTCTAGGCTAACATTACAAATCCTTTGCCAGGAATTGGGAATTGGGAAGAGGACTTGGGGACAAGGAGAATTGGGGACAAGGGGAAAGACTTGTTTCAAGTTCTCACCTCTTGTCCCCTGCTCCCCTGCTCCCCTGCTCCCCTGCTCCCCTGCTCCCCTGCTCCCCTGCTCCCTTGCTCCCTTGCTTCTTCCCCATTCCCATTCCCATTCCCTAGATATACCCAGATATGTCCCAGACTTTTCTATAATAATTAAGTCATTTCCGTCATCGAAAACAGCCTGTGACTACCACTCCCCTCTCTCCAAGTTCAACTGCTCAGGTTCCCGATGCGTTAGGTCGCTTTGGACGCTTCGGCGGTAAGTATGTACCTGAAACGCTGATGCCTGCCCTTGCTGAATTAGAAACAGCTTATCAGCAATACCGCAATGACCCTGGTTTTCAAGCAGAATTACAGCAGTTGTTACGAGACTATGTGGGACGCGCCACACCATTGTATTTCGCGGAACGCCTGACTGCTCATTATGCCCAACCCGATCGCACTGGGCCACAAATTTATCTAAAGCGCGAAGATTTAAATCATACAGGCGCTCACAAAATCAATAATGCCCTTGGTCAGGTTTTGTTAGCTAAACGCATGGGTAAGCAACGGATTATTGCCGAAACTGGTGCTGGACAACATGGAGTTGCGACAGCCACAGTTTGCGCTCGTTTTGGGCTGGAATGTGTAATTTATATGGGCGTTCATGATATGGAACGCCAATCTTTAAATGTCTTTAGAATGCGGTTAATGGGGGCAGAAGTGCGTCCGGTGGAAGCGGGAACTGGAACCCTGAAAGATGCCACTTCGGAAGCAATCCGCGATTGGGTAACAAATGTGGAAACAACTCACTACATCCTCGGTTCAGTAGCAGGGCCCCATCCCTACCCGATGATGGTACGTGATTTCCATGCAGTAATCGGGCAAGAAACTCGCGCCCAAGCAATGGAAAAGTGGGGCACACTGCCTGATATTCTCTTGGCTTGTGTGGGTGGTGGTTCCAATGCAATGGGACTATTCTATGAGTTTATTAATGAGCCTTCTATACGGTTCATTGGGGTTGAGGCAGCCGGAGAAGGTGTTAATACCGAAAAACACGCAGCAACCTTGACAAAAGGGCGAGTTGGTGTATTGCACGGAGCAATGAGCTATCTATTACAAGATGAGGATGGGCAAATCATTGAGGCGCACTCAATTAGTGCAGGGTTAGATTATCCCGGTGTGGGCCCAGAACATAGCTATTTGAAAGACACTGGTCGCGCCGAATACTATAGTGTGACAGATGCAGAGGCTTTGGCTGCATTCCAGCGATTATCGAAATTGGAAGGGATTATCCCAGCATTAGAAACAGCCCATGCGATCGCATATCTTGAAACCTTATGTCCACAACTAAGCGGCAGTCCCCGAATTGTAATTAACTGCTCTGGACGCGGTGATAAAGATGTACAAACGGTAGCTAAGTTATTAGATCCAGCGTAAATCTACGTAAAATATTTGGGAGGAACCAATGATGGATCAACAATTCCAACACGCTATGCTACCACAACCCACTCATGATGAGTTGGCACGTCAAAACTTTGTGCAAAGTCTGAAAAAGCATATTTTCAGGAATATTTCTCCTGGTAATAAGGTAGTTTATGAAAAACTAGCCAAGCCGAAGTTTGAACAAGAACATCAGCGTCCTCCCGAAAATCGCCATGAAATTCGGGAAGTAATGCAGCATGAACCCTACTACCGATGGACTAGTGCCCTCAAGCGCATCAACCAGGAAATATTATGGAATGCTGTAAATACCAGTGTTGAAAGACAACTGCCAGAATTGATTGAGCGTGCCAAAGATCGTGGTAGTGAACTGGGTACTTTAACCCTCGACCCAAATTTTCAAATACCTAATTATCAAAAAGCTGTAGACATTCACTGTATGCCTGGAGGATATCACAGCGAATTCACTACTGATGATGTAGCTGCTGGTGCAACCTACGATCGCGGCGCTTACCTTTATGGTCTTGGTTGGTTGGGGCCGCTTAATAATGATATGGGGCTATCTATAGTCCAAAACTACCTTCTGCCAGAGTATCCAGACTTTCGACCCAGAAAAATTCTTGATATGGGATGTTCTATTGGTAATAGTACATTACCCTACGCAGATGCTTACCCAGATGCAGAAGTCCATGCCATTGATGTCGGCGCACCCATGTTGCGTTACGCTCATGCAAGAGCCGAAGATTTAGGCAAACGGGTACACTTCTCACAGCAAAATGCCGAACATACTAACTTTCCAGATGAATCATTTGACTTAGTGGTTTCTCATATTTTGCTGCATGAAATTCCCCCGCCAGCCGTCCGTAAAGTCATGCAAGAGTCTTATCGTCTACTGGCTCCCGGTGGAATCATGCTCCATCTGGAAGCACCCTTGTATCGTCACATGGATGTTTATACACAGTTCATTTTTGATTGGGAAACCGCTAACAACAACGAACCCTTCTGGAGTGCAGTACGCGATCTGGATTTGGTGACGTTAGCTACTGAGGCTGGTTTTGCAGCAGATAAGACATTCGAGAAGTTTGTCCCTAATGGGGCATGGAAAGCAAAAGTAACTAATGGTCTTTTTCAAAATGGTAACTCAGGCAGCCTAAACACTTGGTTTGTTGTTGCTGCAACGAAGTAAATACCAATTCGTAATTCGTAATTGAGAAAGCCAGATTTTATCTGGGTTTCTTTGTTTTGTGTATGTAGTCTTACTTTTGGAGAATTGGTATTAGGATGACAAAAATAGCTAAGGGCAAACGACCTGTTTACTTAGACAATCCACAAATCGATAAATTGTTAGCGATGGTCATGGCTTTGACTGGCGAGGTGTCTGTGCTGCATGAGCGTCTGGACACCATTGAAAGGTTACTGGAGGTTAAAGGTATTTTATCGGCTACTGAGATCGAAGCTTACGAACCAGATGCAAAAGTAACAAAAGAGCGAGAACAGTGGCGTGCAGAATATATTGCACGGGTGTTACGTGTGGTGCAAGAAGAGTTATAAACTCTCAACCAAAGCTAGTCGCACAGAGGCTTTAGTGGATAAAATTATGCTATTTAAATAGCGAAGATAATCCTAATGGTAGAGGGAATTTTTTCATAAACAGCACTTTTTTCGTAAGATTGTGAATTTTAAAGTTTTGTAGTCGCGTTTGAACAAAAAAGAGCATAAACAGAAATATATAGACCTATAAGCAATTTGTCACATTTAGATTAGTTTGATTAGATTGTCTGGAACTTTACTTTCAGCACATGATTAAAAGAACAATCTACGGGGTTGCTTTAGGCACTATTATCCTCAGTAGCGGAGCGATCGCTACTCCCATAACAAATTCAACTTTTACACCAGTGTCTTCATCTATATCAAGTGATGCTTTTAAGATTGCAGCATCTAGTATAAATACTACTGCTGTAGAGCAATCGGTTTTCAACCAAATTAATAGCTACAGAACTTCCCAAAGGCTACCAGCACTGACTCGTAATTCTGCTATCGATAATCAAGCCAGGATTCATAGTCAGAATATGGCTAGTGGGAAAGTTCCCTTTGGACATACAGGATTTTCAGAGCGTATTAAAGCAGTCGGTATTTCTTACACATCTGCTGGTGAAAATGTTGCTTACAACCAAGGATATACTGACCCTGCGACGAAAGCCGTTCAAGGCTGGCTTAACAGTCCAGGGCATCTAGCCAACATCAAAGGCAATTTTAATAAGACGGGGATTGGTGTCGCCAGCACTAGTACAGGCAAAGTCTACTTCACACAGATTTTCTTTCGCTGATATAGCGGTTCTCAATTGCATAGAATATAGACTTAACAAGAGCAACCCCTTACCTACTAGCGTTGGGCAGGGTGGATTAATTGTGCGGAGAGAAAATTTGTAATCCCCGTAACCTCGTCAGCCTGCTAACAGGGGAACTGGATTTATGAACGCAAGAATGAGGGTTTTAATTTTTCTCTCTAGACAATTAATCCACCCTGCTTACCTACTAGCGTTGGGGAGTAAGATTCAAAACCTATCTCATAAAAGTTTTCTCAAATTCCCCAGACTTCAGTCTGGGGAAAAAGCTTGTTCTAAATTAGGACTTACGCAAAAATGCAGTGAAAGCCTTAATTTACCGTAGGGGCAATACTCTGCGGGAAGCCGCTTCTCTACGAGACGCTCCGCGAATGCATTTATATGAATGCCCCAACATTTCATCCCTGATGTGTAAGTCTTATAAATTAAATGTTGAATCATGTAGTATTTAATAGACAAATGTAATTGGAAATACATTATTTTTTATTAATTCATGAAAATCTGAAATTCTCAGCAAAAATAACCGTTATTTTATGAAGATGAACTATTGAAATATTGACAATTGGAAATGATTTTTTCTATTTCTTGTAAAGGATGCAGCCAGATTGCCGAAATTCATCAATCCTTAATAGTATCGTGGTATATATCGTTGGAACAATAAGGTAGAGTAGAAGTCTTATATCTCTACACATCACGCAATTCTCCATGTTCCGACAAACTGCTTTTGGCATCGCTTTAAGTGCGCTTGTCCTTGCTAGTGGATTAACGACTGTTCCGATACCAAATCATCCTTCTACGAATACATCCACCCGTAATAAGCTGTTGTCGCTTTTTTCCAGTCAGGTTGCAATATCGACTCCTACTTTTAAAACTACTGAGCTAGAAAAATCAGTTTTTGAGCAAATTAATCGATATCGGGCTGCTAAAGGACTGCCAAAGTTGACCCTGAATGCAAATATTACTCGACAGGCAAGAATTCATAGTCAGAATATGGCTAAGGGGAAAACCCCATTTAGCCATCAGGGATTTGAAGGCAGAGTCAAAGCTGTTCCTATTCGCTACAACAGTGCGGCGGAAAATGTTGCTTTTAACCGGGGATATAGCAACCCCGTAGAGGAAGCTGTTACTGGTTGGATCAACAGTCCCGGACATCTAAAGAATCTGAAAGGAAATTACAACCTGACTGGAATTGGCGTTGCTACTAATAATCAAGGCGAAGTCTACCTGACACAAATCTTTTTTCGCACTAGGTAGATTTAATTTATGATTTTTTGCACAATAATAATGTAGTGTCTGACAAGACTTGTATCTTTTGGACACTGCTATTATTTTTGAACAATTCATGACATTACAAGATTTTCAGGTAAGCGATCGCGATCTCAGTGACGCGGCCCTTGGACAGTATTTAGAATCGACAGCGATCGCAGTTGACACAGAAACGATGGGATTATTGCCACAGCGCGATCGCTTGTGTCTTGTCCAGCTGTGCAACCTAGAAGGGAAAGTCACTGTAATTCGCATAGCCAAAGGACAAACAGAGGCCCCAAATTTAAAAAAACTCTTCGAAGCGGCCAATGTTGTAAAAGTGTTTCACTTTGCTCGCTTTGACATTGCCACTTTGCGCGCCAATCTGGGGATTCAGGTTAGCCCTGTTTTTTGCACCAAAATTGCTAGTAAGTTAGCCCGTACTTACACAAATCGCCACGGACTCAAAGATGTGGTGCAAGAGTTAGAAAAAGTAGAACTAGATAAAAGCTCTCAAAGTTCTGATTGGGGTAACGCCATTAGCTTATCTGAAGCTCAACTTAGTTATGCTGCCAATGATGTGCGTTACTTACTTAGTGTGCAGCAGAAATTAACAGAAATGCTCAAACGAGAAGAACGCTGGGAAATTGCTCAAGAATGTTTTGAATTTTTGCCAACGATAGTTTCTTTAGATTTATTGCAATTTAAGGATTTATTTGAACATTAGAGCAAACACTAAATCTATTTCAAAATAGTGTATTGGGTATTGCAAGAGAGATTTTCATCTTTCCTTGTGAGTGTAATTCATGGAGTCTCTTACAACATTTGTTGATGCTGTCCTCCAGCATTAAAAGTCAAAATATTCTGTCTTTCGACTTGTGAATTGTGACTTCTCTACTCATAGAAAATCAAGATTAGACCTCTTGGAAAATTCTCTAACACCCCACCTGTAGTCTCTCCCTGCAAGCAGACAGGGGAGACTTTGATGTAAGTCAAAGGTATAGTGGGGTTTTATTCTTGATTTCTGCAAGAGGTCTATCGCTAATTTTCTCAGTTATTTTTGCCTAAGAGCCGATATTGGAATCATCTCTGTCTTTAGATTCACTAATGCCTTCTTTAATATTGCTAGCTCCCTCTTGAATACCTTCTTTAAGATTGCTAGCTCCTTCTTGAATGCTGTCTTTGAGGTTACTAGCTCCTTTCTTGATGGCTTCCGTCGCGCTAGTACCTCCCTTTGGCTGATTTTGTTCGTGATTCTTTAGCCGATCTACGATATTGTAGTCGTCTGCACCTGCGGGAGTTTTTGATTCAACAATCCCTTCTGTTGGGCCACCAATAGCCTTCCATCCAGCAAGACCACCTATAAGTTGAGAGACATGCTCAAATCCGTTAGAACGCAGTTGTTGCGCGGCTTGGGCAGTTTCTTCTTCATTAGCGCCGTAAACGTAAATATCACGACTCTTATCTAAAGAAGGTACTGCACGCTTTACCAATTCATCTATTGGCATGGGCATCGCTCCCATAATGTGACCTTGATTGAAGGTGTTGCGATCGCGCACATCCAGTATTGTAAAAGCTGGTTCGCCCCATTCTAAACGAGATTTTAGGACATGAGCATCAGATTGTCCTTGTATTGGTGGTTGTGGGGGAATGATGCCGCCTACTAAATTGTTAACCATAGGTATTCCTTGCTGACGATATTAATAGCAATTTAACGGAGTCAATATATTTAATTACTCTTTCTCTAGGCTGAATCTATTCAAAATCTCTCTTGAGATAGAGTAGCTAATTAAAATATTTTCTACCATTTAACCCATTGCAAATATAGTCAAATTGAACTATTAAAAGAGATTTTTATTTAGATTAATTTTAATAAAATATTTAAAATTATCCTATCCAAAATCGTCTAAAAATTAAAAATATTCAGCGAATATTAGAGGAATTACGTAGCTTTTCAATATCTGCGCTCGCTAATAATAATGTTTCTTCAATCTCGTGCCGCACTATTGGAGTTACATCAGCCGCAATATTGAGGCAATCAACTAGTAATTTATTACCATAATAATATTTTTGGAGCAATTCTTTTTGCTGTTCGTTGAACTGCCAATCATAACCAATATGGCGATGCTTAATTAGCATATCTCTTAATTGTTCACCCCAAATTTTACTTTTAGCTTTCCACCAGTCCCTAAACTGCTCTGGATTACTATCTATTTTTGGTAATTGTTTCTTGAGTTTTTGCAGCACTTGCTTAAATTTAAGATCAACAACAACCTCAATAGCTTTATCAAAGGCAATAACAAGGGCATAAGCATGATCGAGGGCATCGTTGAGGGTATGCTCAAAGGCAAAGTCAAGATCGTGAATACAGGCAACAGTACTGAATAAAAACTCATCTAATACAAGCTCTGCATTAAAGGTGATGTTACCTACAAGAGCGCACTCAAGGTCATAACCAGAGGTATAGACAAAAGCATTATGTCTACTGCAAATGCAAGAGCTTCGCTCAACGCAAACGAGATAAAAAGCACGAACACCTGCTGCTTTGTAACTACTAGAAACTGAACTAGATTTTTGGTGCAGCCAGGTTAAAAAATACTGTAATTTTTCGTCGTCAGCCAATAGCAAATCAACTTTTTGTTTCATCAACTGTAGTATTCCGTTAGCATTTGGCAACATACTAACAGCTAGTAAAAATACTTGCCGCCAGTGCCTTTCAGTTATATGATTGACGAGATTGTTACAATCATAGTCTTGGTAACTTTCAACAATTTTTCGAGCCGTGAAATACTCTTGAAATGTCAGATGAGAAAAAGAGTAAATTCCCCGTGCCCTTTCCACCAATAACCCATTTTGTACCTCAATTGCTTTTAGCAGTGCTTCATTATCTAACTGGCATTCAGTTGAATCGGAGTTAAGATTTTGTATGGGTTCAAGATAGTCAGCAATAAGTTGCAGGATATTTTCTTGCTCAAAAAAGTATTTTTTTTGCTCAAAAGTGATAGCTGCAAGTTGAAAAATCAGTTTTTTCTTACTTGCTAGAGTTAAATTGTAAGCAACGCGATCGCGTTTAATTCCTCTGACTTCATCCCATCTGACCAATAAAATGTTCAGTGCTTGCTCATATAACTTGGCTGGATTTACGGGAAATTGATTTTTTACTTGAAACACTAAGCAAATCAAATGCAGCAGTAAGGGAGTGACCGCCAATTCTCGGATATGCTGATTTTCTGGTAGATGAAGCTGATTAATAAATAAATTTCCTATTGCTTCCCCATCTTCTTTAGACTTAAGAGCAACTCCAACAAACCAATTTTTGGCAAACAATTCTATTTGTCCTTGGTCAAAGTCTTCTAACTCAACTTCAGTAAATCCCTGAAATCTATATTTTTGGGCAGCAATTCGACAGCTAATAACAAACTTATTTTTGTAAAAAGTTTGGGTAAGTCTCCGAATTTCGATTGTTAATTGTTCTGCCTTTTCTGCTGGCACTTCATCTAATCCATCTAGCAAAATCAGCAGTTTTCCTTCTGTCAGCAGAGTTTTAGTTGATTCCTTTTCAACACCACAATTGAGAAAATCTTGGATGATGTAGTTTAATAGATTGAATTCACTATCATTTTTGACATCTTCAGCAAATTCTTTCATCCTAATAAAAGTTGCGATGCGGTTTGGCTGAAAATCGCCTTTGTTACACTCAATTGCTAGATATTGTAAAAATATAGTTTTACCTGACCCTGGTTTACCCAGCACCATCAGTTTTGAGTGCCTTAATACTGCTTCCAACCCTGGTAATCTTCTCTGACGGTTGTATCCTCCAAGTTGATTAAAGTCTGATTCAGATTTCAAGTCTTTCAACAGGTCAGAAATTTCTTGCCATTGCAGGCTTACTATCTCCTCTAAGACATTAGTATTGGTGTAAATATCCATCAGTTGGACTGTCTGGGAAATGTCCAACATTTGCACATTATTGCATTGGTCTTGGATTTTCTCTTGGCGCTTTTGACGCACTTCCCGCACCAGTGTATCAAGGTCAGTACCTTTGATTTGCGTCTTAGTAGTTACCTCAAACGCCACATTTTCAGGTAAACCAGCAACCTTTTGCCAAGACAACCCTAGCTGTTGGCAAATTTGCACAAAACAAGATCGGGAAACTGACTCACCTGCAAAAAATTTGGAAACTGGTTGACGTGTAATGCCTAAAGCTATTGCTAATTTATGCTGACTCCAAGTTTTGTCTGTTAAAGCTGTTTTTGCTGCCCTTATACCTTCTGGTGATGCTCTGAGTCCTTGGCTTGTCATAGTCTCAGGCTGAAATTTGTAGTATAGTATATGCTTAAAAGGGTAGCTACATGTAAATGCACGTAGAGTGAATTTTCGTAGTCCCTCTTCAGGAGCAGATACTAGTTAGTTCAAGTAGGATTGGGTAGAATCTAAATTGGCTTATGGCCTAGTTTGTGGGTCTTTACGAATCACTAATTAATCAGGGAGTACATTGCTTTTCCAAAATTGTAGGAAACTGCCGCAGCGTCTGGTGTCTCTCTAGACTATTTTTGATTATAAAAATTGTCTCACATTACACTTGTCTTAAGTATTAAAGTCAATAATTATACAATGTAAATTCAAAATCATACAAAAATCATACAAAAATCATACAATTTATCAGCATTACGGTGGCTGAAGTTTTCATGAACTTCATGGAAAATTAATTGTATACAAGTACTACAGTAGCGATCGTACTCAGCAGAGACGCGCGTGAATCCACTCTCAACAGAAACACGTACAGCAAAACTGGGACAACAGCGAATCGCCCAATCTACAATAGGCAGCATTATGGTTATGATTACCGCTACTACTCCTAAAATTCTGATTGTTGATGACGACTTCGGCGTGAGAAATCTCGTTCATCGTTTTTTGAGTCGGAAATATCAAATAGAGGCAGCAGCAGATGGTAAGACTGCCTTATCGATGTTTGAGCAATTCAACCCAGCCTTAGTAATTCTGGATTGGAATTTGCCAGATGTTAATGGTTATAGCCTTTGTCAAGAAATGCAGAGTCGTACTAATGTTTTAGTGCTGATACTGACTAGTAGGACTGATGAAGCTGATAAAATTAAAATCTTGAGTGCAGGTGCTGATGATTTCATGACTAAACCATTTAGTCTTGCAGAAGTAGAAGTGAGAATAGAAGCTCTTTTGAGGCGGATACGCTACATCAATCCTTCACCAACACAACGGATCATTTTCAAACAGCTAGTAATTAACCCAGAGGGACGGGAGGTAATACTAAACGATAAGCTTCTCGCTTTAACAGCACTGGAATTTAATATTTTACATTTTTTGGCAAGTCATCCTAATCAGGCTTGGAGTCGCCCACAGTTAATCCAAAAAATCTGGGGTTGCGACTACGTAGGAGATGGCCGGGTGGTTGACGTACATATTGGTCAGCTTCGCAAGAAGATGGAAGTCGATCCTAGCGTACCAGAGTTTATTAAAACTGTACGCGGCTATGGTTATAAGTTTGAAGCACCCGAAGAAAATTCTAGTTCCTGAGCTTTGCGATTTTAGGAGTAGTTTATAACACAAAATGACTCATCTGAGTCAGCATTAGTCTTATTATTTACTTAAATACTTTTACTGAGGCTTGACCGTATAACTTGCGTTAGTTTGGGGCGTTGATACAAACCATTTGGTGATTTCGTGTCTGCTCAAGCCTCAGACAGTAACTTTATTACTTTTAATACTTAGTGGTGCAGAAAACTTTCCGAAGTCTCAAGTTGAGAACACAGTGACACGGGAGAACTCAATTTGTTGCTCTATCTGCGTTCGTTTTTTAAGTGAAGCAGTGGCAGATGGGGGACTCTTCCGAGGTAAGGTAGCTAATAGAGGAATTGGGAGGCGTTGATAACACAACCGTTCAATTTCGCGTAATCCTAATTGTAAGAAACTCAATCCCCTCTGGCTGTGCCAATCCAGCATTTTGCGCCGACCTTCACCGACCACCACCACCGCAACAGCAATAGCAATTAAGGTGGCAGGCGCTAGCAACATCAACAAACAATTCAGCGCTTGAGGGTCGCGCAAGTGGGAGCGGATGAGTTCAAAAGCGGCGGACTTATAATCCTTAAAATGTGGCTCAATGCCGCCAAATCGCTGACCATAAACCTCAAAAGTCTGCAAGGACGGCGGCACATCGGAGAGGACAGCCCAAGCCTCACTTGCCAGAGCTAAATGAGCGGTGGCGAGATGACACTCAATGTCCTGCAAAACTTTGACTTTTCGAAACAGATAAGCTTCGCCCTCTTGGGGAAGCAAGTTTGCAACCGCAGCCGTTTGACCATTGGAGAGGGTAATGTTCAAGTCCGATTTCGCCCGAATAGACCACGACCATTGATGCTCCCGTAACCACCGGATCAACGCACCATGTTCAAATCCTCGATCCGCTAACAACGTCACATGACATTCTGTTTAAGCAGCAGCCTTAACGTCGTTTCTAACACGGGGCAGTAGTCCTCAAAGCCCACGGTGGCACTGCCATGCTCCAATACCGTTTGACCAAGTGGAATAGAGCGTCCACCCCAAACTAAACAGATCTCAATTAAGCAATATTGATCCCATAACATACTGGTATCAAGTGTTAGTGTCATCGCCATGCCCTCCCAGGAGTTCAAGAACTGCTGCAACATAGGAAAATAGAAGGTTTCGGCAGTGATTTTGGGATTATGGACAAAGTAGTTTAAGCGCTCCATGTGGCTGCGAGCTTTGCACTCCCTATGACTCAGATAGGGCAACCAGTGGCTCAGACAGGCGCTTTGAGCTTGCAAAATGGCGGCGACATTCTCACAAAAGACTTGCAGATGTCGTTGATCTTGGGGACAAATCCATTGACTTAGTTGAACTTGCAGTTGACGATAAAGATGGGGGACTGACATGGAGTAGTTTTTGTGTGGAAACTTGAGCATCCCATGTCTTCCCCCTCTCTGTCACCCTTGTCTTAGTAAAATTCCCCATATATCAAGCCTTCAGGACTTTTCTGCACCACTAAGCTTTTAATATATCGTCTCAAGATAAATTTCAGAAAAATCAAAACTTACAAAGTTTATCCGAAGTTTCGCCTATAGGTAAAATTTGGGATAAGCACAGAGCTAATACTGATAAAGTTTTGTATTATTACGCCAAAGCAGACGAACATTAGACCTCTTGCAAAAAAGTTTTGTGGTATGATTGAGGGCTGACTAAATCCAAGAGAAATTTAGGCTTCTTTTTGAACTTCATAATTATAAATCCCAGCAATTAAATGACAGCGCAATCCAAAACGTTTCCTACGATTGCGGTAGCGCTGACTTAAAATCCGAAAAACTTTTAAACGCCGATTAACATGTTCAATCACTACTCGGCGACTCGCTAAAGCGCGGTTGGATTGCTTTTGTTCCTTGGTTAACTTACCTCCTTTAGGTTTCTTCTGAGGTAAGTGACTATTAGTGTGTAATTTAGAAATTCCTTGGTAGCCACTGTCTTCTAAGCTTTCGGTTTCGGAGTGAAAACGAACCTTACTCTCTACAAATAGTTTGTAGTCATGTTTGCGGCCAGAACCGTTTACAATACAACGAATTTCTTGGGTTGTTAGGTCAATTATCAATTGAGATTTGAGAGTATGCCGTTTTTGTTTACCACTATAAAAGCGTTTTTGCCCGTGTTTCGGACGTTCAATTTGACTCTCTGTTACATCCATCACAGCTGTTTTCGGTTTCTGTGATGAGATCAACAAGGACTTTTTTCCTCCTAAACGGAATTTTCCAGAACTGATTAATGTGCTTTCAACCCAATGTACTATCCGGCAAACCGTTGATTCTGATACTTGCCAGTCACTAGCAATGTGGAAGTAAGTCCGATATTCTCTCCAATACTGTAGGCAAACTAAAGCTTGGTCTTCCAAGCCTAGCTTGTTCGGATAACCTCGTGTTTGCTTAAAACTGGTTGTATGTTCTAATACCTTAACCATCTCATCGAAAGTACGTCGTTGTACCCCGACCAAACGTTTGAACTGCCGATTCGATAACTTTTTTGTTTGCTCGTATCGCATAAGTAGTATTGATTCAAGCGACAAAACTTTACATCATACCATAAAATATTTTTGCAAGAGGTCTATTATTTTCACCAGTATGCTTGGCGCATGAAAATATGTTCCGAGTTGCTGAAATTTCAATTAGTACCAGACGAATCGGAAGGTATTCTCGAGTTAAAGTTATCCGATGCCCGATTTTGTAGAGTTCGTCACTGTCCGGTTTGTCAGTGGCGGCGATCGCTAATGTGGAAAGCAAGAGCTTACAAAATTCTCCCACAGGTTGTAACTGATTACCCCAACTACCGTTGGCTATTTGTCACCTTAACAGTAAAAAATTGCCAGATTAAGGAACTCAGGGAAAACTTGGATTCGATAAATAAGGCTTTTAAGCGATTTACTGAATTGAAAGTATGGCCTGCAAAAGGTTGGGTGAAGTCTATCGAAGTAACTAAAGGTAGAGATGGAGTTTCAGCACACCCGCATTTACATATTTTGGCAATGGTGCCGCCTTCCTATTTCAGCCATGCCTATCTTTCTCATGCCAAATGGGTAGCGTTATGGCAGCAGTGCTTACGGATTGATTACCACCCTGTTGTTCATACTAGCGCGATCGCAAAGCATCATAACCCGTCACTACTTATCCCAGAAATTCTCAAGTATCAGGTGAAAGAGTCAGATTTGGTGGGTGATAGAGAATGGTTTTTAGAGTTAACCCGTCAATTGCATAAAAGTAGAGCGATCGCTGTTGGGGGTATACTCAGGCAGTATATGCGCGAATTAGAGGAGAAAAACCAAGACCTCATTGATGAAAGTGAAGAGACAGATGAGGTGGATGGGAAGAGTTTATATTTCCGATGGGAGCGCAAGTTACAAAGATTTAATATAGAGTGACATCAGCGATACAATAACAGCCTCATAATCCTTACATGAAAAGGATTACATAAGTTTAGAACTGTAGAAACTGTGACTTAATCCGGCGAAAGGACAAAGACCAGCGATCAGATACAACCGGAAGTAGTTCATGGGGAATATTAGAATTAAACTTGATAACCTGACCATCTTCGAGGTGATGTTCCTGATTATCAATGCGGAAAGTTGCACATCCAATATTGACTAATACTACCAGAGGTTCAAAAACGGAGTGGTCGCAGTGTTCTATCATGCCACCACCTGGACGATAATGGCAGAGTAAAGCACAATTCCATCCTGGAAAAATGCGATCGCCAAGTCGATTAACCCTCGCATCCCAATGTCCTTTCTTGATTTTCGCATTAGGCTTTAGTAGTATTACCTCGTATCCAAACCATTTGTGAGTTCGATCAAAAGCAACCCGACTAGAAGACATTGACTTCATGCCAAATTGATGATAAGTCCAATCATGAAGACTTTGAAGGTCAGTACGAACGTGTCCAATAGTTATATCGGAATTCATTATTAACTCCTAAAAATCAAAATTCATTACTCCAAGGCGTTAGCCGGTTCAATTTCCGCTACAACACGAAGTGTTTAAGAAAAAATATTTAAAGTCTATTCCACTACACGACTATTGGAATACAACTCTTTATTTATTTTCTTCATATACTTTTAGGCATTTGCCTATTCATTCTTTCTTCAGCGCGAAGCGTTCAAGAAAAAATATTTAAAGTCTATTCCACTCCACGACTATTGGAGTGCAACTCTTTAATTCCTTTCTTCATTTCTCTAGACGTTAGCCTCTTTTTTCTCTAACCCAAAAAGCACAAAAAAATAAATACCAGCCATCCGTTTTTTGAATAACTGGTATTTATAAATCACCTTTACTTGAAGCTAGTAAATAGGTTCGATGCTCAAGCCAAAGAGTTAAAGTAATAAATTAGAATTTTCATATATACTGTTAAATGACAGCTTCCAAAATTAGGAAACAAAAAAAACCAGACAAACAATTAGTGAATGACTGGAATATGCAAAGTAGCTTTCCTCAAAATTAGTAAATAACTTTGAGAGGCGATTTATAAATTGTAAAAATAAATTGGGAAGGTATAAGACTGAGCGATTTAAACTGTCTTTAAAAAATCACCTCATACTGACTTCACTGTTACTGCTAGCTGTAATCCCAAGGCATCCAGCAATTTCCTCAGACAATAAAATTCAATTTCTCCTTGTTCAGATAATATCAAGTCAAGTTGTTCATAGGATTGTTTAACTTGCGCTGGAAACTGAGCAATTCCACCCTGTGCCTCAATTACATTCTTGAGCGCTTTTCCTAACATTTTAGGATCACCCTCTTCTAGAACTACTTCGATATAAGATGCTGCTTCTAGTGGATCTTGGAGACGTTTAACTAGTCCTTCGTGATAGCTTGCACTTCTAGGCATTATCTCTACTCCTATAGTCTTTCCAATATTCCTGAGCTTTATCAACATCTTGTTTCTGAGTGCTTTTATCTCCACCACACAAAAGAATAATAATTGTTATCCCTTCTTGTGCAAAGTATATGCGGTAGCCTGGCCCATAGTCGATTCTCAATTCAAAAACACCTTCTCCAACTGACTTACAATCACCTAAATTACCATCTTCAACTCGGTCAATTCTGGCTCTTATTTTAGCTTTTGCTCTTCTATCTCGCAGAGAATCAAGCCACTCATCAAAAATATTTTTTCCATCTACTGTCAGATAATTCCTAATTTCTCTTGGTTGGACTTCCATGATTCTTTGGACAAATCTAGTTATAAATCATGAAATAATTCATAGTTTTCTCGCCGCCAACCTTTGACTAACCAATTCAGCCGCTAAATGTATCGCTGCTTTCATACTCGTAGCATCAGCAATTCCCTTACCCGCAATATCAAACGCTGTTCCATGATCTGGTGAAGTCCGAACGAAAGGAAGACCAATAGAAGTATTAACTGCCCGATCAAACGCCATCAGCTTCACAGGAATTAAGCCTTGGTCGTGATAAAGTGCCAAGTAGCCATCAGCAGGATTTTGTACTAAGGAATTTCCATACCAAGCCTGACCAGGTTTAACCCACATGGTATCTGGCGGTATTGGCCCATCTAGTTGTAATTTTGGTCTGTTTTGCCGCTCTTGCTCTAACCAAGGAATTAACCAATCTTGTTCTTCATATCCAAGTTGTCCCTGTTCGCCACTGTGGGGATTCAAACCTGCGATCGCAATTCTCCCATTCTCTATGCCAAAGTCTTTCTCCAGGCACTCCACCAGCAAATCCAATTTCTGTGTCAACAACTGTGGTGTCAACGTATCCGCTACTTGACGGAGGGGAATATGTGTAGTGGCAAGTAAAGCGCGGAGTGTCCAGCCAGTATGGGGTGATCGCGCTACAAATAACATCCCAAAACGGTCAACACCTGACTTGTGTGCCAAAAGTTCCGTTTGCCCTGGATAATTATACCCTGCGGCTTTCCAAGCAGATTTAGCGATCGGCCCCGTGACTATCCCATCAAATTTACCAGCGAGTGTTTGTGCGATCGCATATTCCATATAGGCAAAACTAGCCGCACCACTGGCCGCATTACCTATTCCGGGAATAATTTGACCTTTAATTTCTCCATCCAATTGCACATCACAGACAGACAACTCTTCTGGATTTGCCAAAGGTGCTAAATTCTTGATTAAATTCAATTTATGATAGGTCTGTGCCAGCAAATCCCCATTACCCACCACTGTTACGTCGTATTTTTTACTAATTTCCGGTTCTGCTAAAGCTTTTAAAATCACCTCCAGCCCAATACCCGCCGGATCTCCCAGTGTCAGCGCCAAACGTGGGCGATTCTTTTTGCTAAAATTCACTAAATCACCTTGATTATTTTGATACATAAAATTTATTCATAATTATTATCATTAAAATTTTCCCCATCCCCCTTATCTTCCGCTCTACAGTAGGGATTGCCCCCCAAACCAGTAGGGATTACTTGCTAAACTAGTTTAAAATTATTTACACAGGTCTAATCCTACAGTAACTATTGAAAAGCTTCTGCTAGACCTAGTTTACACACACTAATTTGCATAAGGAGAATCACACCAATGGGCGGCGAAATTTTGAATGCAGCTATATTGTCCTTCGGTTTAATCTTCGTGGGCTGGGGCTTAGGCGCATTGTTACTGAAAATTCAAGGCGGAGAAGAATAACTTCTACGATGAGAAGGAGTCAGAAGACAGAATTCAGAATTCAGAATACCCCAGCAGTCAAGTCAGGGGTAACAATCGGAAAGAATTTTTTCTTCTCCACGATTAAAATCGGGGCTTTAAACCTCGATTCTCCATCCAGTCGCACAGAATCCATTCTGGATTCTGGCTTCTGAATTCTGAATTCTTCTTTGGTATTGACTATTAAGAGGGAAGAGGTTTTTCTCTGCCTTGAAAAGTTCTGTTCGCCCCAAGGTGGCGTTCATACTTTTCGCTAACTGGGAAAAAAGCTTGTCCGTTTACCGGACAGCAATTTTCCCATGAATTTTTCCATAACAAACGATTTTCTTAGAAAAGATGTAAACTTTTGTTTACATAGGTTATTCTGATAACATTCTTTTCATAAAACATTAAAATTTATTACAAACCTCATGACATTATTAATCGTCGGTGCCACTGGCACCTTAGGAAGACAAGTGGCTCGTCGGGCAATCGATGAGGGATATAAAGTACGCTGCCTCGTGCGGAGTAGTAAAAAAGCAGCTTTTCTCAAAGAATGGGGTGCAGAACTTGTACCAGGAAATTTACGTTACCCCGATACCCTAGCGGCAGCTTTAGTTGGTGTAACCCAAGTTATTGATGCGTCAACATCTCGTCCTACAGATTCACTGAGTATCAAGCAAGTGGACTGGGAGGGCAAAGTAGCATTAATTCAAGCAGCAAAAGCAGCAGGTGTAGAGCGCTTTATCTTCTTTTCAATTTTGGATGCGGATAAATACCCAGAAGTACCGCTAATGGAAATTAAGCGTTGTACAGAACTATTCTTAGCTGAGTCAGGCTTGAATTATACCATCTTGCGGCTAGCTGGTTTTATGCAAGGGTTAATCGGTCAATATGGGATTCCCATTTTGGAAGGACAGCCAGTTTGGGTAACAGGTAATTCTTCTCCCATTGCCTATATGGATACTCAGGACATTGCTAAGTTTGCAATCCGTGCATTGAGTGTGCCCGAAACGGAAAACCAAGCTTTTCCTGTAGTTGGTACTCGTGCATGGATTGCAGAAGAAATCATCAACCTGTGCGAACGCTTATCTGGAAAAGATGCCAGGGTAACGCGGATGCCAATCAGCGTACTGCGTGCTGTGCGGGGCTTAATGCGGTCTTTTCAGTGGGGATGGAACGTAGCCGACAGGCTAGCGTTTACAGAAGTATTGGCTAGTGGTAAACAGCTAAATGCTTCAATGGATGAAGTATATACAGTTTTTGGCTTAGATCCGCAACAAACCACAACTCTAGAAAGCTATCTCCAAGAGTATTTCAGCCGGATCATGAAGAAGCTCAAAGAGGTAGACTACCAGAAAAATAAAAATAAAAAGCAGAAACCTAAAAAAACTCCTTTTAAACAGTCTTCAAAAGCCAATAGTCAATAGTAATTAGAGAAGATACATTAGTCATGAAACTCTACACTCTGGATATTTGACTTCAGGCTACATGACCAAAAATGTGTAAAGATTATCGAAAACTTAGGTAAAAGCCCTGTCCTTCTAGGACGACTTTAATTCTCTAAATTTGTCTTGAAAGTTTCCGGTGATTGGTATAATCAAACAATATCACAGGTAGAATAACCGCTAGCACAAATGGATAACCAACCCCAATACGACTGGCTAGGAAATAATAATGGTTAGTGGGCGGCGAAAACCACGATAAACATAGCTGGGGTAGCAAACGCTCACCCATACCAGAAAAGTCAAAAACTTGTTAATTAAGCGTACCGTGGGGCACACGGAAACAAGGGGAGAAATCCTCTAAAGCTTGGGGAGATAAGCCCTCTGGGGCTGTCTAAATTAGGCTCAAAACTTGGTTCAATTGAACGGGTTTTTGGTTTAAGTAATGCCGAAAGGCTAGGCAGTTTAAAGGTGTATCAATGAACCAAGAATCCTCATGCTTTCAGGCTAGGGAGTGTCAAATAATACAAAGCATCGCCTAAACTTGGATATTTGAGTGTGCCGAAAGCAGGCATTATCTACAATGACGTTAAACCGATAGCGGGTCGTGTCGCTATCGAGTTGAAAGACAAGCTAACCGCAGCCGGTTGGGATGTGTGTATCACATCAAGTATCGGTGGAATATTGGGCTACTCTAATCCAGATAGTCCTGTATGCCACACCCCCATTGACGGTCTAACGCCCCCTGGTTTTGACTCAGATATGGAGTTTGCAGTCGTGTTAGGGGGAGACGGCACTGTTTTAGCAGCGTCTCGTCAGGTAGCCCCCTGTGGTATTCCACTATTAACAGTGAATACCGGCCACATGGGATTTTTGACAGAAACTTTCCTGAATCAATTGCCCCAAGCACTAGAACAGGCAATGAATGGTGAGTATGAAATTGAAGAACGAGCCATGCTCACCGTCAAAGTATTTCGGGGAGAAGCAGTGCTGTGGGAAGCTCTCTGCTTGAATGAAATGGTTTTGCACCGAGAACCTTTGACCTCTATGTGCCATTTTGAAATTGCCATAGGTCGTCATGCACCAGTAGATATTGCGGCGGATGGTGTGATTGTTTCTACGCCTACAGGTTCTACAGCTTACTCATTGAGTGCTGGTGGTCCAGTGGTGACTCCTGGTGTACCTGTTTTACAGCTAGTACCCATTTGTCCCCATTCTCTAGCTTCTAGAGCATTAGTATTTCCAGATACTGAATCGGTCAACATTTATCCAGTCAACATTCCTCGGCTAGTGATGGTGGTGGATGGTAATGGAGGGTGTTATGTCCTACCAGAAGATAGAGTATATATGGAGCGATCGCAATATAGTGTCCGATTTATTCGCCTGCAACCGCCTGAGTTTTTCCGAATTTTACGAGAAAAATTAGGTTGGGGTTTACCACATATTGCCAAACCAACTTCGGTAGAATTACCGTAATGATTGGGCATTGGGAATGGGAAATGGGGAATAGGGGGACAAGGGGACAAGAGGTGAGAACTTGAAACAAGTCTTTCCCCTTGTCCCCAATTCTCCTTGTCCTCTTCCAATTCCCAATTCCCAATTTACTGATTTCCGTCCAGAATTACTGGTATAGGGATGGTATTTGGAGTTAGTTATTAAGATTGCATCGGAGAATTCGATTGCTGACACCTGAACGTGCTAAAAGATTCTTAGCCGTGCGTCAAATCAGGATTGCTTCATCGTTAAAAACTCCTAATTGCACTTTATAACTGATGTAAAGATTTTCTCTGGAACATCTTTACAATCCCAAATCCAATATCCCAAATTGTTATGACAGTTGTTCCAAGTCCCTGTGTTTTGGTGATTGAAACCGATGAGAGCCTAGCAAATCAGCTTGCTTGCGATTTGCAAGAAGCTGGCTATGAATCGATATTGGCTCATGATGCGACCAGTGGTTTGCAATACTGTCGCGATCGCCAACCTGCTTTAATTGTTTTAGACCGGATGCTAGCAGGAGAATCAGGACTCTCATTGTGTAAAAATCTGAGAAGCACTGGTATGCGATCACCTGTGTTGATTTTAATGGCAAGGGATACCGTCGACGATCGTGTAGCTTGTCTAGAAGCAGGAGCGGATGATTACATCCTCAAACCTTACCGCTCAGAAGACTTTTTGAAGTTAATTCGCCTCTACTTAAAACCCGATGTGGATACCACGGAGCAATTACGCTTTGGGGATCTTATATTAGACATCGCAAGTCGCCGTGCTATCCACGGCGGTCGGGCAATTGACTTGACAATGAAAGAATTTGAACTATTAAAATTCTTAATGGAACATCCCCGTGAGGTGTTAACCCGCGAACAAATTTTAGAAAATGTTTGGGGTTATGACTTTTTGGGTGAGTCGAATGTCATTGAAGTGTACATCCGCTACCTGCGCCTCAAAATCGAAGATGAAGGTCAAAAGCGCCTAATTCAGACAGTGCGCGGCGTAGGGTACGTTTTAAGAGAATCCTAGTAGAGATGGCGAAAGTTTGCCTACCTTCGACAATGGGCTTGAGCCCATTGTCTAGTTAATTGAGCCTGAAAACGGCTGTGTATTACCAGATAAATAAAAACGTGAGCTTTCTAGCTTAAATTCTGTAAAATTGAAATCTAAATTACAAAATCAAAAATAATTATGAATCGTTGGCTAGGTTTATTCTCAATGTTACTGAGTGTTTTATTGATGGGCTGTTCTGTGCCAACAACGGCTAAACCTCCAACCCCCATGTCTGATTCTAAACCTCCAACCCCAGCGAGTTTAGGTCAAAAACTACCAATTTCTGCGAAAGCCATTCTTCCTAATGGCAAAACTATTCAGCTAGAAGTCGCAAAGACACCACAACAGCAACAAATGGGGTTAATGTATCGACCAGCTTTGCCAGATGACCGAGGAATGCTATTTGGGTTCGCCTCACCACAACCAGTTAGTTTCTGGATGAAAAATGTACCTGTAGCCTTAGATATGGTATTTTTACAGAACGGTGTAGTTAAATATATCCAATCTGCTGCACCTCCTTGTGCGAGTGAGCCTTGTCCTACTTATGGCCCCAACACACCAATCGATAAGGTAATTGAACTTCGCTCTGGAAGAGCTGCCGAATTGAAGTTGAAAGTGGGCGATATTGTAAAAATTGAGTTTTGAGACTTAGCTACTCTTCTAAGGATAAAGATTTGGATAGTTGCTCTGTTCAGACCGTATACTACTTAGATCTATGTTTTTTCTGTAAAAAATGTCACGTGTTGTAGCAAAAAGTCATCTGTAGCGCTACTATTTAAAAACTGTGGTAATAATGTAAAATTCTACTGTCTCCAATCTGAAATCGCTAACTTGAGGTTTGGTTGCAAAAATATTCCCTTGGGCGTAAGTGTAAATAGTCGCCAATGAGAGAGTATAGGTTAGGAATCTTTGTTACTACTTATGTAATTAAATCAAGTACACAAGTAAACAAGATGGAGTCATTGAATGAAGTAAAAATGCTGCTTGATAATTGAGCAGATGACAAGCCTCTTTTAAAGGCAAAGCAAAAAACTGTGCTGGGGTGTATAGCCAATAACGGCACAGTGACAGATGAAATACTGGCTACTGGCTACCGAGCAATGGTGAACTGATATATGACAATACATTCTGCACAAGGAGGTGAGATCCAAATGTCACCATCAAAATATTCTCGACTGATTCATTTTTTGCAAGAAGATTTGGCAATTTCCACAGCATCGCTGGCGGTTGCACTGCGCCATCGGGAGCAAGACCCAGGCCCTTTAGCAATGATTCTTTGGCAGTATGGTTTGATTACTCTAGAACAGTTAGAACAAATTTATGATTGGCTGGAGACGGCATAATTTATGCCAATTTTGGGTTTTGGATTAAAAGTCTCTATCAAAAGGCTGTTACCGGAATCTCAAACAATACTATTTATGCAAATTCTGGATCGTACTAAGTTGTCAAAGTTGGTATTATTTGGTGTCAAATAAGCTGTGTGACTCTCTCCGAAACAAATAATACTATCTAGGGCAAGTTGGTATCATTTTAAGAGAATAAAAGTATGTCACATCAACTCTACCTTGTACAAAGGTTGATATATAGGTTTATTAACTCTGACGGTTTCTACTTTTTTATATACAACAAATCAAAAGAGCGAGTTGATAATTTAACTCGCTCTTTTGATTTAGTGCTGAGTAATTAGGACTGACTAAACACTTTAACTGCTGCTGCTATACCAGATCCAGGGGTGAAGTCTTTGTATCCAAGTTCTGTTAGGGTAACTTCTAAGGATGCTATACAGCTAAGGATATCGCGATCGCTCACAAAGCCCAAGTGACCAATGCGGAAAATCTTATTACTCAAATGGTCTTGACCACCTGCTAGGGCAATATCAAAGCGTTTTTTCATCAATGACCGAATCTTATCCGATTCAATTCCCTGTGGTGCTACAGCCGTAATCGCCGGACTAGCAGAACTATCTGCTGCAAATAGGGGTAAATTCAACCCTTGAATGGCGGCGCGGGTAGCATTTTTCAGCCGTTCATGTCGAGCAAATATTGACTCTAATCCTTCCTCTTTCATCATTCGCAACGTGGTGTGTAACGCTACGATCAAGTTCACTGGTGGAGTAAATGGAGTTGTATTTTTGGCTGTGGCTTTGCGATATTTGCCTAAGTCCAAATAATATTTTGGTAGCTTCGCAGTTTTGTAAGCTTCCCAAGCCTTGGGGCTGACAGAGACAAAACCCAATCCCGGCGGAATCATATAACCTTTTTGAGAACCGGAGGCGACTATATCCAAACCCCAAGCATCTACCGGGAGATTGAATGCACCCAAGCTTGTGACGGCATCAACGATAATCAAAGCTTCACCGTGTTCTTTCACATGGCGGTTGATGCTTTCTAGGTCATTCAACACACCTGTCGAAGTTTCACTGTGGGTAATGATTACAGCTTTAATTTGCTTTTGAGTATCTGCTTGGAGTTTTTCGGCAAATACTGCGGGGTCTAAGGGTTTTCCCCATTCCACCTTAACTTCTTCTACATTCAAACCGTAGGCTTGACCAACTTCTACCCAGCGTTCGCCAAATTTACCATTAGAGCCAACTAAAATGCGATCGCCTGGAGAGAGAAAATTAATTATTCCAGCTTCTACAGCACCCGTACCACTGACATTCAGTGTCAGCACATCACTTTGAGTTTGGTGCAACCACTTCAGGTTTTCCGTCACCTCTGCCAAGATGTTGCTAAATTCACTAGTACGGTGTCCAATCGGATGCTTGGCTAATGCCAGTAAAGCAGCTTCTGGCACCGGGGTTGGGCCTGGAATCATTAGCATCAGCTTATCGTTCATGTGTCTATCCTAAAAGTCAAATAAAAGTCAAAATTGTGGGAAATTGGTTTAGTCTGGTAGCAAATTTTAGATATTCATCTACAAATTACACTCAGATCGCCACCAGTCTTGTTGTATATTTTCCAAATCCATAGGAAAAGTATCGTGGAAGTTAATGATCGGTCAGCTTGACCTTCGCAATTTCTACGAGACTCCAACTCAAATAGAACCTCTGTTCCAGGCAATCTTACCATACACTTAGACACCAGGTTAAGGCGTGTGCTAGTAGGGGAGTAGCTAAAATAGCTGAGGCTGAAGCGTCCATTTAAGCTCTCCCAATTTTAGGTATAGATATTATAAATTCTTTAATCTTCCCCATCATCGGCCTCAGTTGTTTTGATAGAAATATGCGGAATCGATTTAAATATTGTGGAAATCGTCGGTGAAAAAGCTGTGTTTTGCTTCAACCAAGGAAGTAACCGCCTACACTATGCGGAAGAGTTAGATGTCATCGTTTGCTAAGAGATAAAAGATACCCAACCAAAAGTTTTCAATCTGCCTAGGTAGAAGATTTGTTCTTTGGTTCTCATTCTCTAAAGAATACCTTTATCTATTGAGGAGGTGATGATTTTATTGCAGTCTAAATCGCTTTCATGCAGATATATAAGCCATCTCAGGCTTACTTGATGGCGATTTCTCACTGATACCTTCCAGTTTATTTGCTGCTAAATTTGAGATATTTATGCTGCTAATTGCTGCACATTTTGAAGCTTTACTCAAAGACAGGTGATGCCTATGCCTACGCTAATCAACTATAAGTTTTTATACTATACTTACAAACTTGCTACAATTGTGCTTAGTTTCGTTAGTTACCATTCATGGTGAGTCGTTTTTAACTAGTGTTCAGTTCATAAACTGTCACTCACCAGATCCCCGATTTTCTTGTAAAAGAGATATTCTTAGTTAGTGCAAGGAGTGATACCATTTCACCAAATGTTTGTCACAAGTTATCCCCGCAATACTCCCTGATAAGGGGGTGTTGCAGATTTCAAATGTTGCATCAAACAAGTGAGTTGGTATAAGCTTTTACGGGGAAGCGCTTGAGTGAGCAAAACTCTCAAGCGCTTTTTCGTGTATAAATAAAACAGTTTAACTCTTTGAACGATAATTATAGATGTTTTTAAATACACACATACCAGAGAAAAAACTACTGTTTCAATACTTCTTGAAACAGATTTTTGATGGTTTTAACATCCGTGCATTCCATCAAAATCTTTTTAAGTGACTGGACGTACCACACGAATTAGTTTTCCTTGCAACGCTTGTTCTGCTGTCACAGCCTCATCTATCCGTGATGCAAACTGTCCCCAATTAGGATTGCTCGTACAAACAATAATACCGAAGTGGTTAGAATTACGACGATGCAAACGGATAAAATCAACTCTGTTGATAGTTACAGCCGTTCTCGATCAAACCCGCCACAAAAATAAATCCTAAAACAAAGCCCAGTATTGCTTTTAGTTGTGGCACGTTTGATTGCAATTCGCTGTAATATCGAGCGTTCTTGACTTACAGCAAATGCTAGTACTTCTTTATCAGGTATACCTTGGTCTGCATTTTCTGCATCTTGAACTGTCAAAACATCATGCCCCAAAGCGCGTAATAATTCCACAACTGGAAATGGAAACTGCTCATCTAGGCTACCTCATTACGCTCAATTGCCAATTCGATTTCATCAAGATGAGCTTCTGCCTATACCCAAGCATTGGCTAAATCTGTAGCTGTAATAGTTGGATAGCTCGTCAAAAGGTCAGTATCGCTATATCCAAGGCGGCTAGCTTCCACAAGTACCCAGACAGGAATACGAGTTTTAGGGATACGAGCCTCTCCACCAAAGACTCTAGGAGTTTTCTCAATTCCTTGCCAATTGTTGCCGAGGCTTTGAGCAAGTAACTGTAACTGTATAGCCTGCAATTTTTCACGCTTGTCTGAGGGCAAGAAGTTGTTGTTCTAACTCTTTGAGTGTCACGGATGTAAACCCTTTGATGTTTGGTCAGGCTATATTTACAATTTTATCGATTGCTAAGTACAACATTTAATTAATTCGTAGCAAATTCTCTGCGTACCTCTGCGCTTCGCTTTGCGCTACTTTGCATTTAAATTTAAACCCTCAATTCACCACGATTTTAGACAAAGCTGTACTTAGCTAACTACAAAATTCACCAACTTGCCAGGCACTACAATTACCTTTTTAATCTCTTTGCCTTCGATATAACGCTGGGCAATTTCTGATTCACGGGCGTATTTCTCCAACGCTGCTTTATCCGCTTGTGCTGGTACTTGAATTGCACCGCGAGTTTTACCCATAACTTGAATAACCAAAGTGATTTCATCAGCTACCAAAGCAACAGGGTCAAATGATGGCCAAGTTTGAGTGTGAACAGAATCACTTTCACCCAACAAATGCCACAATTCATCAGCAATATGTGGTGCAAAGGGTGCAAGTAACATCACCAAAGTCCGAATACCTTCTGCGTAAATTGGTGAATTTTTGTCGGCATCACTTAGGGCATTACTCAACTTCATCAATTCGGAAATAGCTGTGTTGAATTGATATTCGTCTTCCACATCTTCTGTCACAGCTTGAATAGCCGTGTGAATCGTCCGCCGCAATTCCTTTTCAGCCTTAGTTAAATCAGATTGGGCTTTTTTACGGGATACCCCAGCCGTAATATAATCCGTCACCAAACGCCAAACCCGATTTAAAAAGCGGAATTGTCCTTCCACATCGGCTTCATCCCATTCCAGGTCTTTTTCTGGTGGTGCTTTGAACAAGATGAACATCCGCGCTGTATCTATACCGTATTTGGAAATTACATCTTCTGGCGCGACACCGTTGCCCTTGGACTTAGACATGGTGGCGTAGAGACGTTGCAAAGGTTCGCCTGTCTGAGGGTCGCGGGGGTCAGCAGAATTGACTAGATTAGAAGGAATCCATTTATCTTTACCGCCCTTATTGGGATTTAGGTAAGTTAAACCCTGTACCATCCCTTGAGTTAACAGACGTTGGAAGGGTTCATCAAAATTCAGTAACCCTCTGTCCCGGAGTACTTTAGTAAAGAACCGCGAATACAACAAATGTAAAATCGCGTGTTCAATCCCACCCACGTACTGATTTACTGGCATCCAGTCGTTTACTTTACTGGAATCGAAAACCTGTTGTTCATTTTTAGCGTCAGGGAAGCGCAAGAAATACCACGAGGAATCAATAAAAGTATCCATCGTGTCAGTTTCCCGCTTCGCTGGAGTGCCGCAAGTTGGACAAGGCACATTTACCCAGCTTTCTAACTGAGTCAAAGGTGAACCCCCTCGTCCAGTAAATTCCACCTCTTCTGGCAACTGGACTGGCAAATCTTTGTCAGGTACTGGCACTATTCCACAGTTGGGACAGTGAATTACAGGTATCGGTGCGCCCCAGTAACGCTGCCGGGAAATTAACCAATCCCGCAGGCGATATTGCACCCGCACTTTACCAAAACCTTGTTTTTCGGCGTATTCAATTATGGCTGGTTTAGCGTCTGTGGAAGCTATACCCGTAAAAGCCCCAGAATTAATTAAAATTCCTGGTTCAGTGTATGCCTGCTTATAGTCAACTTCGACAAGTTGTGTGATTCCATCAATCTCTGATGTTGGAGTTAAGTCAAAACCTGCAACATCATCTGGGGAAGCGATGACAAAATTAATTGGTAAATCGTAATTTTTAGCAAACTTAAAATCTCGGACATCGTGTGCGGGTACACCCATCACTGCCCCAGTACCATACTCATACAGTACATAGTCAGCAATCCAAATAGGCACTTCTTGCCCTGTAAACGGGTTAATTGCCACCCCACCGGTGGGGATACCTCGCTTAGGTTTGTCTTCAGAAGTACGTTCCAACTCACTTTGATTAGAAACCTCTTTAATAAAGACTTCTACCGCCGCTTGTTGTTCTTTTGTGGTGACGCGATTTGTTAAGGGATGTTCTGGTGCTAATACTAAATAACTGACACCATAAACGGTATCTGGGCGCGTGGTATACACGGCGATTTTTTCATCTATCCCGATAATGGGAAATTCTAAATAAGCGCCTGTGGATTTACCAATCCAGTTTGCCTGCATCAATTTGACCCGTTCTGGCCAACCTGTCAACTTATCCAAGTCATTGAGTAATTCTTCGGCATAGTCAGTAATCTTAAAAAACCACTGCCGTAACAATTTGCGCTCAACTATTGCACCGCTGCGCCAGGAACGTCCTTCATTATCAACTTGCTCATTTGCTAATACAGTTTGGTCAATGGGGTCCCAGTTTACGGCTGCTTCTTTTTGGTAAGCTAACCCTGCTTCCAAAAACTGCAAGAAAATCCATTGCGTCCACTTGTAATAATCTGGTGAACAAGTAGCTAGTTCACATTCCCAATCAATTGATAAACCAAGACGTTGCAATTGCTGCCGCATCTGGGCAATATTCTGATAAGTCCACTTTGCTGGCGGTACACCACGGTCAATGGCAGCATTTTCTGCTGGCAAGCCAAAGGCATCCCAACCCATTGGGTGTATTACCCGATACCCTTGCATTCGCTTGAGGCGGGCAATCACGTCAGTAATGGTATAATTACGGACGTGACCCATGTGTAGGCTGCCCGATGGGTAAGGGAACATGGATAAAGCGTAGAATTTTGGCTTGTTGCTAGCTGAAGGTGTTTTATCTAAGCCAAGTTCTAACCATGTTTTCTGCCATTTTTCCTCAATCGCTGCTGGGTTATATCGGGAATCCACCAAAAAATTCTCCTAATGGGTCTGTCTAGGTTAACCTGCTATGTCAACCTCTTAGGTTAACCTATATTGTAGGTCAACTAATCACAGATTTATATAATTGAGCATCAGCCAAATTATGCCTGAACTGCTAGTGTTTCAGGTATGGCAGCAGTCATTTGATGAAGGTTTAGATGGTTGAATCAAATATAAAATTTTCTGATTTGGTGCGGGTTTTTGTCTACGGCACACTCAAACCAGGTGAAGCTAACTATAAAAAATACTGTGCTGCCAAAGTAATTGATGTCAAAAGAGTTTTTGTAGAAGGTAAATTGTTTGCTCTGCCAATGGGCTACCCAGCAATGACGCTGGGAAATAGCAAAGTTTACGGATATTTACTTTCTTTTCCCAACCCAAGAATTTTAAATGAGCTAGATGTGCTGGAAAATTACCAGCCCACTAGACAACCACCAGAAAACCTCTATAATCGGCAAATTATCGAGGTTTATGAACCACAGTCGCTCTCTTATAGTCGGGCTTGGGTTTATTTAATGACTCTAGAGCAAGTTGCCCAATTACGAGGATTACTCCAACCTGATGGCTGGTGGAGTGGCTGTGGTTTAACCGCAAAGCACAATTATGATCTGTGAATTGTTAACTTTGCAATTAGTTTATGTCCTGTTTGGAGTCTTGCCGTTGTGGTTTTACCGGATAGATTGGATTTTCTGGAGAAGCTACTGCTGCTTTAGGAATTTCAATTACCGGGTTATTTAGTCCCACCATCAGAGGAGAAGGTGGAATTATAGAAGCTGAGGATGTTTGAATCGGTTCTTTTTGTGGTCGTTGCGCCAGTTGCGGCACATTCAAACCACCAGGTACTAAGCTAGATACTGCGCCGATTACGCAAGCAGCAACGGCTGCACCTCCCGCCATCCAGTTTAAATGGGAACGGCGGCGTAAACGTGTGAATACTTGCTGAACTGTTGCTTCTGGTGACTCTTGGGCTGTGGGGACTGGGAGAGTCCGCAAGCCTTGGCGCAGCTTTAACAGTCGGGCATACAAGCATTGAACCGAGGCATCATTTGCCAGCCATTCTTCTACTTGCCTGCGTTCGGGGGCTGTGACTTCACCATCGAGGTAAGCACTCAATAACTCGAAGCGATCGCGCTTCACCATATCCATAAGACCCGTTGATTCATTGGTATGCTTGGCCATTCCATCTGACAAATCTTGAGGAAGTTGCAAAGAAGAACGGTCGTAAAACTGAGAATCAGTAGTCATCTTAACATTATTACCAATTCATACACGGGTAAACTGGGCGGGAATTTCGGGAAAATTAGCCATTTTTCCTTCTTAAGATGGAAGCGATCTACGTCTTTATGGTAATTCTTAATCTATGCTTAAATTCTGTCATTGGGCAGAGGCAAGATCCTGTAAATTAGGAGTCTAGATAATTCTGCAAGTGAGCTTGCAGCCTCGATCTAGCTCTGGCTATTCTTGACTTCACAGTTCCTAAAGAAACTCCAGTGATTTCAGCAATTTCTTCATAAGCCATGCCCTCGATTTCTCTCAGGACAATGGTAGTACGAAAGACTTCTGGTAAATCCGCGATCGCTTCCCGCAATTGCTCGTAAAATTCTCTAGTTGTCAGTTCTTCTTCAGGCCCGGGAGTATCGCCAGCGATTTCCCAATCCATCTCACCGTCCTCTAACGAGCGGGGAGCATCCAGTGATAAAGGGCTAACAACCCGCTTGCGTTTCCGTAACTCATCGTAAAACAAGTTGGTGGCAATGCGGCTTAACCAGCCTCGAAATTTAGCAGGCTCTTGTAATCGGTTAATATTCCGATACACTCGAATCCAAACTTCTTGAGCTAAATCGGCTCTGTCAGACCAATCTGGAGCTAGGTGGTAGAGAACTCTATCAACTTGACTTTGATAGCGGCGTAATAGTTCTGAAAACGCAACACGATCTGGCCGCAGTCCCGCTTGACAGCGCAAAATTAAATCGTGGTTAGGGAGTTTGTCAACTTGCACTGATGCTTCTGGATACTTTGCATCAACCGTTGACCAGGATACAGTAATCGACTGACTCATAGATCGTACTGGCTCTAAATCATCCCTATCTATTAGACCTGCTAATGGGACAGAAGTTCCATGCTAAGGTGACGGATTTATGACTGGAACACGGAGGCAGACAATTTTGGATACATTTATAGCAATAAGGTGAGCCACTTTTTCCTTATACTGCTTGCATAGTTGCCCTTAAAACCATCAACTCAAAAAAGCGCAGCAATATGCACATTTTAGTACTTTTAGCAACTGGGTATATACGCTTGATAAAAATAATTAAATCTGGTTATTAAGGATGAAGAGAAAAATTTTGTAATTCTACCTTCTTGATACCTTTAAAATTCAGGTAATAATTTCTGGGAGTTGGGTTGCTCTGGTTACTATAATGGTGATTTATTTTTTTGATTTTGTTACCAGAATAGTTGCTGATTGTTCTAGTTGTGATCCGTAGATAGCACCAGAGTTATGTTGCTCTGGTACGCGAATTTGAAAAAATAAATTGAGGGAAAATGTAATTGTGACTGCTAGCAATAGTTTTTCAAACATGGTTTTTCTCCCACCGACACCACTAATCATTGATTGCTACATTGCAAAAGTTCCGCCAGAAAGTCTAAGTATTGGCTTACAACCCCCAGAATTTTGGAGGAATGAGGTTGGTCACTTGAAGTTTTTCTGCTGGGACAATTTGCATAGTCTTAGTTTGCCCAGAGGTGTTGGCAGATTTATAACGGAAATGATAAGTATTGATAAATTTTTGATAATCGGATGATGAACACATCCAATTTCTCGGCTGGATATGTCAGGGATAAACAATAGGCGATGGCAATGGTAAGAAACGAATCTGTAGGGCGGATGGTAATGTTGCTCTGTTTTGGCACAGCATTTTTATCTTTAGCTGTCCATTGGCGTATTACTACGGCACAACGGCAGTCTGGTAAGTCTGCATCTACTGCGATGCGGCGAGATTCTACCCTAACCAATCCCAAGGGAAGCCGCTCAGAGGGAGTCTACAAGAATCTGTCACAAGTGAGTTTAGGGGAAATTGCGCTGGGTGCATCTGTGCTACCTGCTGAAGTTGCCCAAGGCTCAAGTGTTCAGAGGGCGGTTACACCAAAGTCCTCTGCTATTAAGCCTCGAACTAAGTCGAAAACAATTAAGAAGAATGTAGCTAAAGCAACGACTCGCAAGGCTTCTACACTCAAATATTCTGCGATTAAGTCTGAAATTAAGTCGAAAATAATTAAGAAGAATGTAGCTAAAGCAACGACTCGCAAGGCTTCTACACCAAAATCTTCTATTATTAAGCCTCAAACTCAGCCGAAAACAATTAGAAATAATGTAGCTCAAGCAACTGAACTACCAATTAAGATGCAGCTGATGGCGCAAGCCGAAAGAGAAAATCCAGTTGCGGATAGTTGGCCAAAAGGTTTATGGTCTAAGGCTTCAGCCCAACAAGCACCATCTGCATCTGATAGGCTGGCAGATGGCAAGACGCAAGTGGTGGTTGATTTAAGCGATCGCCGCACTTACGTATATGCAGGAGATGAAGTAATAGCTAGTTACCCAATCGCTGTAGGTAAGAAAGGTTGGGAAACGCCCACAGGTTCTTTCCAGGTGATCCACATGCGACACTATCCAATCTGGCGGCACCCAATTACAGGCAAAGTATTTCAGGCTGGTACGGATAGTCCCTTGGGAGACAGATGGATTGGTTTTTGGTCAGATGGACGCAATGAAATTGGCTTTCATGGTACGCCTGACATTGACCTTGTAGGAACGGCTGTATCCCACGGTTGTTTAAGAATGCGTAATTCTGATGTCAGAATGCTTTATGAGCAAGTGAGTATAGGGACAACAGTACTAGTACGTAATTAGTTAATAGTCATTAGTCCTTTGTCCTTTGTCTAAAACAAATGACAAATGACCAATGACTATTGAAATTATAATTTTTGCTCAAAATTAGGTGCGTATGTCTGAAGTAAGGCACTAACTTGGCGTACAACCTCATTACCAGTATTTTTGCCCAAGGCTTGCCGTTCTGGGAAGAAATTGGGTCGATCTAGGTAACGATTAATCGCTTCACTGACTTGCTGAGAAATTAATTCTTGCAGTTCTGCCTGAGCCGTTTGACGCTGGAAGCTAGCACCCTCTTCTGTAGTAGCATACAAAGGTGGTAGTCGATTGAGAGCGTAAGCCGCAATATCTCCGACATCTAGAGAACTTTCGCTGGTGGCTTCAATTTCTGCGACTCTGGCGATCGCTTCTGTCAGTACCAATTCTTCCATGACGTTAATGAATTGTTTGCGAGGTACCGCCACTACCTCACCAGTTAATAGCGCTCCCATGAGCCGATCCAGGGCCATGTACTCTTCAATTGAGAGTTCCGAGGCGTTATCACAGATTCTACCGACTTCTGCTTCCATTGCTGGTGTCAAATAACCATCCTGGAGAGCTTGTTCTACAATTTTTTCGATACTCATAACACTTATCATCATTTATGTTAGCCAAGCAAGGTAGGGACGGTATCAATCCAATTGATTTTGCCTAATCTTCAGCAAAAAAAACACAAATTATGCACAGACGCAATTAATTCCGCCTCTACTAATTAACGACCTTAGTTCGCCAAGGTGTTGGATCAACAGATTGTCCGTTGACATACAGACCCCAGTGCAAATGTGGCCCCGTGGCAGCACCTGTTGAACCAACTGCGCCAATTACTTGACCAGCTTTTACAAGATCACCTTCTTTAACGTTAATACGACTCAGGTGCATGAAAATACTGGTGACTCCTTGACCGTGGTCAATGCCAACTACGTTACCGTGTATCCGAAACCCTTGGGATACCCTACCTACCAAAGCAACTCGTCCAGGGGCTGGGGCAATTACCGGAGATCCGGCAGCACCAGCGTAGTCAAGACCACGATGATAGTAGTCCTTTGCAAATGTACCATTATAGTAGCGACGTACACCATAGTTTGTACTCATACGCCCTGCATTTGGCTTCAAAAATACCCCATTCCAATACTTTTCTGGTGTTTGTAGTGCCTTGAAAGCCGCTACACGCTTAAGTTCATATTCTGTGGCATCCACTCCGGCTTTGCCAGGTGGCAAAGTAATACGTTGTACGGGGAATTTGCGATTAAGCACATTCACAGCTAAGTTTTGTACTTGACCATCCCCTGCAACTTTAAGTGTTCTAGTTCCAGGTTTTTCTAGGGGAGTTGTGGGAACGAAAGCCCGATACTGATTGGGGGCAATTTGAAAGGCTGGGTATGTATTATTACCAGTCGCTACTGTTGGATTTGTACCATTCTCAGGATTATTTAGATTAATCTCTACCGAGAGTGTATCCCCTAATTTAGGACTAGTTGGAGTCACCTTTACTTGTAAAGCATCTACAGGCAATGCCAAGGTGATAGGGAGAACAGCAAATATTCCCTTCAACACATTTATTGCAAGGCGATTGGCTGTCAAACTTTTGACATCAAAACCGAGCAACTTCTTGTTTGAACTACTAGCACTATTCTCAATAATCATAGAGCTACAAAAATTCCTTGCTTGTGTTGGAAAATAGACTAGCTTATTTTTACTCGTGTTTCCTCTTTGACGTAGATGTTTTTGAAACCCTCCAGAGACTTATAGACATCAGAGTTACATCAGGTAGGAGATAAGAGAGAATGATTTGTAACTGTAATTTAGTTACTTGGTATTAACTTTATGTATTACATTGACATTGGTAATGATCTTAAAATTTAACTAGATTGAAGGCAAAGACTCTATAGTTGTTTGCCAAGGTATCATTTATTAGGCAACAAAAGAAACCCCTTGTGATTATACCCATTACATAATAATACTTGAAGAAAATCTTGGAATCAACTGGACACTTGTTCAACTGGACACTCGTACTAGATTGCTAAGTTAAAATTGGTGTAAGTAAATGGCGCAAGCCAGGTAAACCAAGGGCAAAGTATTATAAATAACCCTATTAAGCTTAGGCAAAGTTCGATTTATTAAGTTATTGAGCATTTAATTTGCAAAATTAGGGTAGGCAAGATGCCTACCCTAATTTTTAGTAAAATATAGTGTGAAATTATATTATTTTTAATTTATCTAATTCTTAATCACCGTTTATACACTAATAACACATATTATTATTGTTAATATAAGGTATAAAACAACAGTGATTTTACTTAAATTGTTTTGGTTTCGATTTCTGAGCTTGAGGAATGAAAGCTGATTAACTTCAGATTGAGAGCGTTAATTCTGACTTGAGCTTACCATCTTCCATATCAACGATGCGATCGGCAATGTCAAGGATGCGGTTGTCATGAGTAACCATCAAGATGGTACAGCTTTGTTCTTTTGCCAATTTTTGCATAAGATTGACTACATCCCGACCTGATTGACTGTCAAGGGCGGCGGTGGGTTCATCCGCTAGGATTATTTGAGGATGACTGACTAAGGCGCGAGCGATCGCTACTCGTTGCTTTTGTCCTCCAGATAGTTTTTCAGGATAGTAATGTAAATGATTTCCTAATCCTACCTGCTCTAACATCTGGGCTGACCTAGCTAGCATATTTTTTAACCCAAGATATTTGTGCAATTCCAAAGCCATTTTGACGTTTTGGAGTGCCGTTAAACTCCCATGTAAGTTATGTGCTTGGAAAATATAACCGTTATGCCGTCGTGCTTGTACTAATTGTTCAGCACTAGCACCACAAAGTTCTCGCCCCAACACCTGCAAACTACCAGATTGGGCAGAACGCAATCCACCAACTAAGGTTAGCAAGGTAGTCTTTCCAGAACCAGAGGGCCCGGTCATAATAATAATTTCACCGGGGTTAATCTCTAAGTTGATGTTAGATAAAACTTGCTTGCGGAGGGAACTGTTACCAAAGTGGTGGTCGAGATTTTTAATAGAGATCACAGGTTGACTAGTCATAAATGGCTCGATTACTGGTAACAAATGACAAATGACAAATTTAGAACATATCAGCAGGATCGGTGGCTTGAAGTTTGCGGGTGGCGATCGCACCGGAAATTGTACACATAATGATAGTTAGCACTAATACCTGCAATGCCCGAATCGCAGTCATATACATGGGTAAATTTGTGGCGCTGCGAGTCAGTTGGTAAAGTGCTAAAGACACTCCCAATCCGGGGAAGAAGCCCAGTGCTGCCAATATCAACGATTCTTCAAGCACCACACCCAGCAGGTAGTAATTGCGATATCCCATTGCTTTAAAGGTGGCGTATTCTCGAACATGGGCATTTACATCGGTGGAAAGGACTTGATAAACAATAATCACGCCCACCACAAACCCCATTGATACACCCAGGCTGAAAATAAACCCAATTGGGGAATTTGTCCTCCAAAAGTTGTTCTCAAATTCAATAAATTCGGCGTGGGTTAAGACTTTGACATCATCTCTCAGGTAGGCTTTCAAGCTTGCTGCTACTTTTTTCGGGTCATAGCCTGGTTTTACCTTAATCAAACCTAGACTGATGCTACTTGACTGTCGCCCAGAAAATAGCCGCAAAAAGTTTTGATCGCTAGTAATCAGATTGCCATCAGAACCAAAGGAAGCCCCGACTTGAAATAAGCCACTAATGGTAATTGTGCGCCGTTCTATTTCGGTGGTTAGGGTTTTACCTTGGTCAATTTGAGCGATCGCTTTTTGATAATCTCCTCTTGCACCACGATCAAACAAAACGGTATCTGGTAACTTAATTGCCTGCAATTGCTGGTTAACATCTGGTAAGTCAAAGGCTGGCTTATCTGGATTAAACCCGATAACTAACACCCCTGTCTCACGATGTGTTTGAGGATTTTTCCAGATTGTATTATTGAAATACATTGGTTCTGCCGACTTCACCCCTGGTATATCCATTGCTTGGTAAAGTCGCCGACGAGAAAATGTAGACAAGCTTGGCAGGTTACGGGCTTGAGGACTGGTTAAAACAATGTCTGCTTGCAAACTGCGATGTAGTCTGGTGTTACTGTCATACAGCGCAGTCTGAAAGCCCAGCTGCATGAACATGAGAAGATCCGCAAAGGCAATACCTGACAAAGCCACCAAGAGGCGGCTTTTTTCATGGTTCAGTTGCAGCCATCCTAGAGGGGTTCGCCGTCGCAGTTGTTTGATCAATCCCATAAGAGGCAGGGGGCAGGGGGAGCAGGGGGAGCAGGGGAGGCAGGGGAGACAAGGGGACAAGGGGACAAGGGGACAAGGGGACAAGGAAAATACCCATTCCCAATTCCCAATGCCCAATTCATAATTCAATTACTGCCTTAACTTGCATATTGGTTAAGCTGGCAGCTTTTCGACTGGAAACTTCATCTAGTCGGATATAAACTTCTACTACTCGGTTGTCGATATTGCTGACGGGATCTGTGTTAATGACATTTTGCCGTCGCACTTGCAAACCTTTGCGATCTACTATTCCCTGCAATTCAAGGGGGAGGTAATCGCCAAATATTTGTACTTGTTGCCCTGAATGAACTTTGCCGATATCACTTTCATAGACTTCGGCTATGACATACATTTGGCTAGTTTGTCCAATGTCAGCAATGCCATCATTTGATACTAATTCGCCAGGATGGGTGTGTATCTCGAATACTTGTCCAGTTTGCGGCGATCGCACTTCAGCCTGTTTTAGATTAACTTTTGCCAGATTCATGGCTGCTACAGCTCGATTGATTTCTGCTTGGGCCGCTTCTACATCTACTCCTCGTACCTCAGCAATTTCCTCAAGAGTCGCTGTGGCCTGTATTACCTGTTGCTGGCTAGCTGATTGGGTGCGATTTAACTGTGCTTGTGCTTCTTGCAGGCTTTTTTGGGCGGTTTCTAGGTTTAAACGCTTACTATCTCGTTGAGAAGCAGAAATTGCACCTTGTTGATATAGTTGCTGATAACGTTCGTCTTCCGCTTGGGCATTTTGCACTTCGGCTTGGAATCGCTCAATTGTCGCTGCTTGAGTATTAATATCACCTTGGCGTTCTGCTTCTAAGCGAGCGATCGCGGCTTTTTGGGCGGCAATTTCACCACGTTTAGCACCTGCTTGGGTGCGGTTTAGGTTTGCCTGTGCTACTTTTACTTGTTCCTGCGCCTCTTTTAATTCTGCCTGCAAGCGATCGCGGCTATTCAAAATTGCAATCAATTGTCCCGCTTTTACCCAATCCCCCTCTTTTACTAACAACTTTTCTACCCGACTTCCTTCAGCAGATACCGCAGCAGAGAGTTTTATTACCTTTCCCTGTGGTTCAATTCGTCCTAAAGCTGTTACAGTTTTTAACTGTGGTAATTGTGTTGCTGGCACTTGTGTTTCTGGATTTGCATAATTTTGCCAGCGTTTTACTATATAAAAACTTATTCCGCCAACCAATAAAGATGCAATTATACCTATAGCAACAGATGGACGCAGAATAGACTTAGGGAACGTTCTGTACCCTAGCTTTGAGTTTCGCACCATAGATTACCTCTTAACTAGTGGCGCAGAAAAAACTAAATAGATTAAGTTTTTATCCTTACTTCTGTTAGTTGTTGTTAATTTATCGATTCAAAGTTCATAAAAAATGAAAATTGCTGACAATTTATCAATCTGCTGCGATTTTCTGTATACGATAATAAATCACTCTCCAGTATTAATACCATTTCACTTTAAGGTTGATACAAATAGCCATCAGGAGAGCAAGATGACAGAATTAGAGAAAAATCATTTGTATCAGTCATTTTGTGAAATGGTATAAGAGCCTTATGTTAATGATGAGCTAGTTTTCTTTTTGGAAAGTACTTAGGTATAGTAAACGGTTTCCCAATTACGGGTTGTAACAGTGCCAACAATCAGAGGCAGATTAAGCCAAAAATAAATGTTTTTTGTCATGATAAATTAATAATCTTTAATTCCTAAAAAATCTCTTTAGATTTGATATTTTTATGATTTTTTGTGATATATTTTCACTGTCAAAAGTTATTTTTATAAATTAATTCTGTTAGCGTATCCGCAATTTATTCAGGTGCCATAAGCTTTTATTTAGATATAGCTTCTAAATATCTATCCACGTAATAAGGGCGCACAGCTAAGTGTACGCCCCATAAATAAATGTATTCCACTGAATTGAAATATGTGATTTAGCTGATCGAATTACTCAAAAACACGATGCCGATCGCACACAAAGCGAAGCCAGCAATGCTAATTTTCCAGGGTAGAGTTCGGTTTATTTCTCCCATACCCATTGCACCACCAATTTCTCTGGCACTCATGGCAACCACAAACAGAGTCAATGTCATACCTACTATATAGGCAATTAGTGGGAGCATTTCTGCGCCAATAATAGAATCAGCAACAGTGTAACCCTGAAATAAACCAGCGCTGATGGCCATCAGAGCAAGTACCACAAAGTTTGGTTGATTTGGCATCATCAGCATAGTACTAAAAACGATGGTAGAAATAGCAATCGCTATTTCTATGCCTGGGAAATTTAGCTGGAATAGATGAATTACAATGCCCAAGATTGCTGCTAAAGCAAAACATCCAGCGATCGCAGCGCCACGAACAAACATAGATGACAGTAAGCCAATAGCAACAATCCCCACTAAAGAATCTAAGGCAATTACTGGATCTGCCAATCCCCAGAGAAAGCCTTCCCACCAGGTAGTGATGGTATGACTATCTGGCGTTCCACTCAATGAACTCAGTAAGCTAATTAAAATTAAAGCTGCGATCGCTCCAATATGGCGATCCATGAACTTTGAGGTGTAAAATTCCTGTGAAGCACGGAATTCTGATAATTTCCTTTTGAACATCACTATATACCAAATTAGTTTTTTCGGTAATTTATACTACCCACCTATCCCAAAAAACTAACGTGGTAATTACACTACCTTGTACTAGCTTCATGAAGTTATCCAAAGCCACGGTGATTGAAAAGTATAATGGTCTACGTAGGCGCTGCTATAGCCTCTTGTAGAGAACCCGTCACAGCCATCGCTACCAATAATTAATTATCAATATTTGATATTAAACACGGTATCTAATAGACTGCAAATATAGTGGAAAAATAGAGCAAAATTTCCTTGTGTCTTGGTATTTTCTCTCAGATAGAATGCTCATCTTTACTCAATTTAAAACTTCTCTTAATTGAACTCTATTCAAAAGAAGATTAATCTAGAAAATATCTTCATTGGAAGAGAGAATGAAACTCATCAAATTGTTGTTACTATTTAGTACTGTTCTCATCTTCTCTGTATGGATTAGTCCACTGCACGCTAGTCCAATAGCACAATTGCCAACTCCTTTACTTCCAGTTACCCAACGGGAAACAACATCTCTAAAAAATTCCCAGGATGTATTGACTGTTGCAACTTTTAACGTCGAGAATTTAGACCCAAAAGATCGACGCTTTGATGATATTTCCAAAATTATCCAAAAGAATTTGAACGCCCCAGATATCATCAGTTTGGTTGAAGTTCAGGATAACAACGGGCCAACCAATGACGATGTTGTGAATGCAAACGAGACTTACCAGAAACTAATTGCTGCGCTCGAAAATATCGGTAGTCCGGCATACGATTTTGTGGATATCGCACCCAGTGACGATCGAGATGGTGGAGAACCTGGAGGTAATATCCGTATCGGTTTATTATTTCGGCCCAGTCGGGTAACTCTAGCAAAACTGCCCAAAAAAGGCGGTTCGTTAGATGCTGTGGCTATTACTCAAGGTGCAAATGGTCTTGACCTCTCACTCAACCCAGGTCGAATTGATCCTACCAATAGTGCTTTCGAGGAAAGCCGTAAGCCACTTGTAGCAGAATTTATATTTAACGACCAAAAGCTGTTTATCATTGCTAATCACTTTGTTTCTAAGCTGGGAGGTTCTCCTAGCGATGTACAACGAGTCAAGCAAGCCGAAATCGTTAATGAATTTGTAGGGCAAATATTAGAAGTTGACCCGCAAGCCAAAGTAATTGTACTGGGTGACTTAAACGATTTACCTGATTCCTTACCTCTGAAAACTTTAAAGGGTAACATTCTTGAGAATCTGACGGATCGTTTACCTGCTAGCGATCGCTTTACTTTCAAATTCCGGGGAAAACCTCAACTTATTGATCATTTGTTGGTCAGTGAAAACCTTTCCGGTTTTGCTCAACCAAAAATTGACATTGTGCATGTCAATGTCGGCTTTAGTCAGCCTGTCAGCGACCACGATCCTGTGATTGCAGCGTTTACATTACCTACTAGCAAGTCCACCTCTGACACTATTCCTCCTGTTGTTCAACCTACTCCCACTCCCGTAAATGATTCGGCAATTATATTGCCTCAATTATCCAAAGTCGCTCTAGTTGAAGAACTTGCTAAGAAGTATACGCCTAGCAAAACTTTGAACTACGATCGCGCCAGAGACGAAATGTTTGGCATTATTGACAACCAAGCGGGTATTGTGACAGATATCTATGCCAGTTACCAAATTCGTCTAAATGGTAATGGCGATCCTAGTCAGGAAGCTGACAAATTAGGGCTGAATACTGAACACGTTTGGCCACAAAGTAAAGGGGCTGACAACGGTAATGCTCGAAGTGACCTTCACCATTTATTTCCTGCACGAGAAAATATTAATAGTGAGCGAGGAAATAAACCCTTCGACGATATAGCCGACACCAGTACTAAAAAATGGTATCGAAATGATACTGTTCAATCTACAATTCCTAGTAGAGCAATTGACGAGTTTAGCGAATCATCATCTGCTAAATTTGAGCCTAGAGAAAAAGTAAAAGGGGATATAGCTAGGGCAATTTTCTACTTTTACACTATCTATCGGAATCAGGCTGAGAAGGTAGACCGAAATTACTTTCAGAATCAGCGTCAGACTCTGTGTAAATGGAATCAGCAAGACGTACCGGATATTACTGAAATAGAACGCAGTCACGCGATCGCCAATTTTCAAGGTAATGACAATCCATTCGTGCTAGATGTCACATTAGCTGAACGGGCATACTGTAATCCCTAAAGATTTGGGTAGCACAGTTGTGCTACCCAACAAACAATAAAATATACTTTTCGATCAAAACTTTAATGCAGTAATTCCTCAACTTGATGCTGGCTCCACAAAGTTCTGTATAAACCCTGTTGTTGCAATAGTTCTAAGTGATTGCCTATTTGAACAATTTTTCCCTTTTCCATCACAAAAATTCTGTCAGCCGCCGCCGCCGCAGATAATTGATGTGTAATGAAAATTACTGTTTTGCGTTCAGTACCACTGGAGAGATTTTTGAGGATTTGCGTGGCTGTTTGATTATCCACACTAGAGAGAGCATCATCTAAAATTAACACTGGCGCATTGACCAGCATAGCTCTAGCTAAGGCAGTACGTTGTCGTTGACCACCAGAAAGAGTGATACCGCGTTCACCAACAAGAGTTTCATATTGCTGAGGAAAACTGTTAATTTCTGATTCAATTTTGGCAAGTTTAGCAACAGATTCTATCTGCTCTTGTTCGCTAATTGGATCGCCATAGCGGATATTATTTTTGATTGTAGTGCTAAATAGAAAACTATCTTGAGGAACGTAAGCGATCGCACCTCGTAAATCTGCCAAAGCTATTTTAGTAATATCCAGCCCATCTAAAAACAATTGTCCTGATTCAATATCCAACAAGCGCGGTAAAGCATTCGCCAAAGTGGATTTTCCCGAACCAATTGCCCCAACAATGGCCACGGTTTCTCCAGGAGCAATAGTAAAATTAACGTTTTCTAAAGCTGGAGTAGTCGAACCAGGGTAACTGTAAGTGAGATTTTTCGCTGTCACTTCCCCTTTAAGTTCAGCTGCTTGTAGGTGTATGACATCGGCTGCATCTTGAATTTTCGGTGTGACAGAGAGAATAGATTCCAGGCGATCTATACTAACTTCACCCCGTTGATAGGCAGTAATTGTGAATCCTAAAAGGGCTGTGGGGAAAACTAGACGCTCTACATAAATTAACAAGGCTAAAAAGTCGCCAACCTGAAGTGCCCCAGAAGACATCCGCGCTGCCCCTAGCCAGATAATTACCAGCGAACTGACATTAGCTAGCCCACCAATTAGCGGAAACAGGGTATTTCGGAGTTTTGCTAGTTCCAGGTTAGCACTCAATAGCTGCTGATTTTTCTTGGAGAAGGCTCGACGCTCATTTGCTTCTTGGGCATAGATTTTAATTAAGGCAATGCCACTAATATCCTCCTGGATGAGTTCGCTGATTTCAGAGAGTTGCTCTTGGACTGCTGCTTGCTGTTTGCGTAAGCGATCGCTAAACAGACTCACCAACAAGAGCATAAAAGGGTAAACTGCCAGAGACGCTAGCGTCAGATCCACACTAATCGCTAGCATTACTGGCAGTGTCAGGGCGTAGGCAAACACCGTATTTGCCAAACTCAAAACGGCAAAACCCAATAACCGTTTGATATTGTCCACATCACTAGTAGCCCGATTAATCAAATCGCCAGCAGTATTACTGGCAAAATAAGCCGGCTCCAGCTTGAGTAAGTGTTCAAAAATCCGTTGTTTCAGGTCAAATTCCACCTGACGACCCACCCCAAATAGCCAAATGCGTGATGCCATCCGCATTAGCCACATCGCCGAACTGAGCAAGACAATTATTACTACATAATGTAGTATTTCGTTCCAGTTGAAAGTTGTTGAGAGTTTATCAACACCAGCACGAATCAACCAAGGGATATAAACGCCCAGTGCATTGACAGACAACAAAGCGAGAATGCCTAATGACGCTTCCCGCCAATGGGGTCGTAAGTAAGCACTGAGTTTAGCGATTCGTCGAGATTTTGCCATTAAAGCAATTTTGCAACTTTATCATCCTAGATTAACTGCTAGCCCAAGCAGGCAGCTATGTACAGGGAATGGGGAATGGGGAATGGGGAAGGGAAAAACCTATTTGGGGACAGTGGCTAACTAATTCAACCCTTTGCCCTTTGCCCTTTGCCCTTTACCCTTTACCCTTTACCCCTTTTTTTACTTTATTACCGTTGAACACGCAAGAACCTGTAAATTTCAACGAGATAACTTTCCCAAGTTCTTGTTGTCAATTGCAACGTTTCCGAATTTGGTACAAAGTCTTCAAGTCGTAAACCGCGTGTGCGAATATCTTGAGGATTTCCTTGTAATAAATAGGGAGGCACTCTCAGATTATAAGAAATAATGCTATCTCCCTTTACATCTGAGATGTTTGCTGTGGTGTTTGGTTGCCCTAATGCCACCAGTATCCCAGATGTTGGTGCAGCAGATGCTACAGATGTGTCACCTGTCATTGCTAGAGGTGCGCGATAGAGGAAATAGGCGACTGCTGGTGTACTTGCCAACAGCAAAATCGTCAGTGCCCAACCTATCAAGTATCCTCCTGGTTTTTCGATTCCACCTCCTTTAATTTTTTGAGCAGCCAAAATCATCAGTAAAACAGAGGCCCCCAGAGGCTTGAGTGGAAAAGATAGCATTCTCCACAAAGATGCCACAGCTGGTTCACTGGGGTTAAGAAATGAAAGGGCTACGATTACCAAGATAACGACTAAGATTAATCGCCCTACAAAAGTTCCAGAGGGATAAAATCGCTGGAACAAAGAATATACGATAGTGCCAATCAGCAGCCACAGCAGTACCCGGCTTAGCAATAGAAACATAGATTAACTCTCAAATTTTCTGGTGCGGTGAGCCAGTGTGGTGGTAAGACAGTCCACTTGACTAGAGGTTTTTATGCCCCAGGAGGAACTGTCCTGCATGGTTTCCCTGTATAAAACAACTAGTGACTTCTTAGCCGCGACGTTATAAGCGTCACCCATAAGGGTCAACCTAGAGGTTTCGGGAAATGGATTTATTTTATTGTCAAATTGTAATCGTACTGTTTGACTTAAAATACTTCAAACCTCACACCCAAAGACTACCGTCGTAGTGATTTTAGTTCAAATTTTTAACACTGCGTCTATTATTTATAATTTTCCAGAAGAGTAATGTGGCACCGGTAAACTAAATTAATTGAGTAATCCACTTAAAAGGAAAAACTATGTCGTCTGGAAAACCTACCATTTTGGTAACAGGGGGAGCTGGATACATTGGTTCTCATACGGTGCTAGCTTTGAAGCAAGCGGGTTATAACGTTGTCATCCTTGATAATCTGGTCTATGGGCATCGTGACCTGGTAGAAAAGATTTTACAGGTAGAACTGGTAGTAGGGGATACAGGCGATCGCGCCTTGCTAGATCACCTATTTAAAACCCGCGATATTGCTGCTGTGATGCACTTTTCGGCCTACGCCTACGTAGGAGAATCAGTAACTGACCCAGCTAAATACTACCGCAATAACGTTGTTGGTACTTTGACCCTGTTAGAGGCGATGCTGACAGCATCTGTAAAGAAATTTGTCTTTTCTTCTACCTGTGCTACCTACGGCGTGCCAGAATTTGTACCGATTCCAGAAAACCATCCTCAAAATCCGATTAATCCTTATGGCACTACAAAGCTAATGGTAGAGCGGATTCTTTCTGATTTTGATATTGCTTACGGTTTTCAATCAGTGCGTTTCCGCTATTTTAATGCTGCTGGTGCTAATCCCAATGGCTTACTCGGCGAGGATCACAACCCAGAAACCCATTTGATTCCCTTGGTGCTGATGACAGCTTTAGGTAAACGAGAGTCTATCTCAATTTTCGGCACCGATTACCCCACACCAGATGGTACTTGTATTCGTGATTATATTCATGTTAATGACTTAGCAGATGCCCATATTTTGGGATTGGAATATTTATTAAAAGGTGGCGATAGCGAAGTTTTCAATTTGGGCAATGGTAGCGGCTTCTCTGTCAGAGAAGTAATTGCAGCCGCCGAACAAGTGACAGGAACTTCGATACCAGTAGAAGAGCGCGATCGCCGTCCCGGAGATCCCCCAATTCTCATTGGCACCAGCGAGAAAGCCAGAACAATCTTAGGCTGGCAACCTCAGTATCCATCCATCGAAGATATTGTCGCTCATGCGTGGCAGTGGCATCAAAAGCGACATAAATAACGGCATTGGGCATTGGGCATTGGGCATGGGGCATTGGGCATTAGCCTAGATTGATTTCTCACAAGTGAGAAATCCAAGGGGTGTGGGAGGATGGGGAAGTGTGGGAGGATGGGGAAGAAGTCTTACCCCCCACACTCCCCACACTCCCCACACTCCCCACACTCCCCACACTCCCTCTGCTCCCCCTGCCCCTCTGCTTCTTCTCTACTCCCCACTCCCTCCTCTCATGTTTCGCAGTACTACAACTAAGATGCCGATAAATCCGAAGATTGGCAGTGCGATCGCCCAAATTGGTAATTTCTGAGATTCACCCTCTACTAAATCACCATTGACATCTCGCTGAATTTGTGTGTTTTGTGTAGAACCGCCTGCGACAGTAACTTCAAATTTGAACTTAAAAGGTTTGAATCTTGCCCCAGAGACTGGTTTACCATTTAGTTGCAACTCATAAATACCTGGTTTAGGAAAGGTAATTTCTGTACCTGGAATACCTTGATAACGTTCGGCTGCTACAGCTTCTAACCGTGGTTCCAGCAGTGCAGGCTCTCCGGTTGCATAAGGTTCAGCATAAACAGCCAACCGACAATTACACTGTGACAGGGGAATAACCCTTCCGCCTCTGCGGGTAAGCGCAAACCAGACTTGGGAGGGTTCTCCAGCCCGAGGATTATCATTTGGCTCAATGTGGAGTGTGCCACCAACATCTCCAGCAACTTCCACCTTATGAGCAGATGCAGGGTAAGGATTAGTGACTGATATAACTAAGAAACTCAGGAATAATAAATACTTTATTGTTCCTTGACTCTTCCAAAAAATGCCTTTGAGTAGGTGATGCCTCTGTTTTTGACTCGTTGGGATTGAGCCAGAGAACAAGGATAATTTACCGCGATTTTGTTGGGGGGACATAAAACTTTTCTACGGCTAACTTTGACCAAAAAAAACGCGAACGCACTAGTAAGACACTGAGGGTAATAATTCCCATCAGTACTGCCGCTAAGTTATTTCCCCAAGTTGATTGCAAGGAACCCAGATAATGGGAACCAATCAACACAGCATGAATAGCACTCAAGAGCAAGGCTGGCACACCCAATAGATGAATCTGTCGCCAACGCTTGCCCAAAGATTTCTGCAACGATTCCCAACTCGTTAAAGCGGCGGGGGACATTAATACTAATGCTACAGCACCCGCAGCCATACCCCACTGAAATTCTGGCGGCATAAAAGAAAAGGCGGCAAAATTCCATTGCAATGAGTGTTCTATCATGTGGAAGGTGTGAACCACAGAAAGCACAAAAGATCCCACCCCCAAGGCGCGGCGATAACGCAATGGTGAAGGCCACAACCCACTAATAGGACGCGCAATTAACGCCAATATTAAGCAGAATAAAGCGGCGTGCCCGGTGTAATCTACCATTGTGTCACCAGTCCGTAGCAGGGTAATGATGCCAATGGTGAGTGTCACCCAACCGCCTAATCGAAATAACTGACTGCGCTTGTCTTTACTTACCAACGACGTGGAGATGCCTACACCTAGCATCGTGGGCAGGGTTCCCAATCCAAAAGCCAGCATAGTTGCTCCACCCATCCATAAATTGCCAGTTTCAACGGCTTTGATTTGGGCAGCATACAGGAAACCACAGGGCATTAAACCCCAAGTCATCCCCAAAAGTATTGGTGTCCACCATTTGGTTTTAAAAGAAAGCTTAACCATTCCTGTGCTGAGGCGATCGTGTAACTTCCCTTGTAATAGGGGATGTAGCACGGGAATGCGCGGCAGCAAATCGGGTTTTACTTGTCCTAAGCCAAACCAAATCAGCATCACACCAGTCAAAATTGCCATCCAGTGCCGAAAGTCACTGCCAATACCCGCTAGCTGTCCACTTTGCAGCAATACCGAACCTAACGCCCCAATGCCAGCACCGACTAGAGCATAGCTCAACATTCGCCCTAGGTTTAGCAAAAGATGAAATTTTAATTGTTGTCGCCAAGTGTCTGGTTTTTCTAAGGGTGATGTCCCTTTCGGCTGATGAGACAGGGAAAATGCCACTGTTAAAGGGCCACACATCCCAAAACAGTGCCCAAAACTCCCCAGGAACCCCAGGATTGAGATCAGCAACAAATCTACCATAAAAAAAGCCCTGAGTTCTGAGTCATGAGTTCTGAGTGTCAGAATAAAGATTTTGAAGAAGTAATAAGAAATTCTTTTCTTCTTTACTTAGTACTCAGCACTCCTCTAGTGCGGCACTTTACGTAAAGTTGCGATCGCTGTCAAAAGACAAGTTGTCAAACTTGATATTTACTTTAGGAAAGAAAAAGTAAGAAAACCTAGATGTAAACACTCGTATAATTTACTATACGAGCGTAAATTTTAAACTAGCATAAAGTTAAGTGCCACATATACCAGGACGGCTGCATCATGTCAGTAATAGGAGTTTATTTGCAATAAAGTTAAAAATAATCTCATTAATCCTTGCTTATTGCTTAAGCAATTTAACTAAAGTGACCTTACCTAATTAGATAAGGTATATTGAGCTTAGGACAAATAGATTAAAGCCATAATCACTAGCTTTGTTTATCATGGAAACCTTGAGACTTCGTAAAATCAAAAACAAATTGATACCATCTTTTCAAAGTCTAAAATTTAGACATAATAAGAATGGGGTACTTTTAGTTGTAAAACATTCTATTAATGCTCAAACTAGACCTGAAAAATTTGAATTTGAAAAGGCTATGGAAGCTTATCAAAAAGTAAGTAGTAAATATAGGAATGCACTTCGTGAGCTAGCTGAGTGAATGATATTTTTTGGTTGAGTGAGGCTGTCATTAAAGCTATGCACGAAGAACAACTAGCAGAACACGGCGGACTTCCAGGTATAAGAGATAGAAATCTGCTTTTAGCTAGTTTAGATAGACCTAAAAATTTATTTGCTTATGGTGAACCGACACCAACTGTTTTTGAGTTGGCCGCTGCTTATGCTTTTGGATTTGTAAAAAATCATGCATTTATAGATGGTAATAAAAGGGTAGCTTTTGTTTCGATGGCTACCTTTCTGATATTGAACGGGTATTCTTTAGAAGTGCCAGAAGAAGAAGTTGTATTAATGATAAAAAGACTTTCAATTGATCAAGAGACTCAAGAATCGATAGCAAATTGGATAAAAGAAAATTGTATTAAAATAGACAATTAAGCTGATTGCAAAGTTACTTTGCAGGTTTATCTAAGAATTTAGGAAACCAAAATATTAAACCCTTCCTAGCAATCGTGGAAAGTTATACCTGGGGATTTGCGCTACCCTAAGTCTGGAAGCCAAGGATAAATCACATGAAAAAATGGATTTGGCTGATGCTATTGGTGCTGATGGCAGTTGCTGTGGTAAGTAGTAGGGGTAGTACGTTTTTTGAACAGCGTCCCTCACCAGAAATTGTTGAGAGCATTCCAGTGGAAACACCCCAACCACACCCAGAGTTAAAGGAAGTTGACAGTGCGCCGCAAGTGTCTGCTGACAGACATATCCAAAAGTTGAATTTTCAGCGCTACACAACACAAGAGCGATCGCACACTCGCAGTTATATCACAACTGAACTCACAAAATTATGCTGAAACCTATGTGGTTAATTATTTATCTCATTTCTGTATCTTAAGAACTGTATAGAGATAAAGATAATATTCGCTTAAGCTGATAAATTTGACAAGCTTAATGGTAGTATAACGGTGAATCTTGTCCACCCTTGAGTACTGGTAAATTCTATTGTGCCTTGGAGATATTCTACAAGCTTCTTAACTAATGCCAAGCCCAATCCTGTCCCGCCATTTTTCCAGAAATCGTTGTCAGGAATCCGGTAAAATGGATCAAAGATTCGAGATTGATCTTTTTTAGGGATTATTACGCCAGAATTGCTAATTTTAATTTCAAAGAAGGGGACTTGAGAATCGATTTCTATCCCAGATTGAGCATCTTGATTAATTAAATCTTTTGTAAGGTAGATGATCTGAGCAGTTAATTGAATCTCTTCATCGGGAGGGGAATATTTGCAAGCGTTGTTGAGTAACTCTGAGACAATTTTGGACAGAAGAGCTAAGTCGGTAACTATCGGTGGTAAGTTTTGAGGGATGCTAACCTGGAAAATCTGTTGTTGAGATCGAGCGCGTTCTCGAAAATACAAGGCTAAATGCGGAAGCCAGTCTTGAAGTTGAAATGAACTTATTTCTAATGGATAGACATCTGTATCAATCATTTGCATAGACAGCAGATTGTTCACTAAATCTAGCCCTTCTTCACACTGTTGACGCAGAATAGTTAGGTAGCCAGCTACAGATTCAAATGGAGAAAGTAATTCCGAATTGAAAATGCCTTCTCGCTGAAGAATATTTTCTAGAACGGAGATTGTCATTTTGATATTCTTTAATGGCATTCTCATTTCATGAGAGGTGGTTGCTAAAAAATCCTCTTTAAACTGGTTTAGCCGTTGCAATTGTGATAATTGCTCTCGTTGATAGCAATTGAGTGCTGTTTGAATGGCAACATAAAGTTGTTGTTCTTTGATAGGTTTGAGAATGTAACCAAAAGCAAATGTCAATTTAGCGCGATCCACCGTGCTTTTGTCAGAATGTCCAGTGATGTAGACAATAGGGATTTGAAAACGATTCCAGATTAGTTCCGCCGCATGAATACCGTCCATCTCACCCTGCAACTGGATATCCATCAAAACCAAGTTTGGGAGTAATTCAGCAGCTTTCTCAATTGCTGTTTCTGCGGAATCAGCAATATCTGAAACAGTGTATCCTAGCAATTCTAAAGTTTCTTGTAAATTCATAGCTAGGATATACTCATCCTCAACAACCAGAATCCGAACTGTCTCTGTTGTCTGAGTGTTTGATAAAATACTGTTCACGTTCATAAGCTGCTTTTTCTAAAATAAATTTTGAAGTATATAAAAATAATAAAATGCTATGAGCTAGCTTTCGCACTCCGAGCGAAAACGCCAAATATTAGAGTTTGGTTAAAAGTTTATTTGAAACATCTGGGCATTTTATTTTTCGACATACTTGAACTTCGTTCAATACTGATAAACAATATTGAGGAAGCAATATAGTTGCTTACTTTCTTACTAAGCTTCGCATACGAAATATAAGTTTTAATTATTTTAGTATCAAACTTTGGAGGTAATTTAGCAGTATTATCTCAATCAATATAACCTAACGTCATTATAGTTTTAGCAGAAAAAATGCTATCTTGATCCGCTCTTGAATGATATGGACACCCCAGACAACCAACAACTTGAACCATAGATAATTAAACTTATAACAATATAAAGATTTTATGTAAGGCTACGCTTTGTTTATGTAGGGGTAATTTATGAATTGCCTCTATAGCCTGTAGTTTTGCATCAGTCTTATAGGCGTATCTTCAAACAGAAATTGATATTAATACAACTTGAAGGAGCAAAGGATAAATCACATGAAAAAATGGATTTGGCTAATGCTGTCGCTGCTAGTGGCTGTTGCTGTGTTGGGTAGCAGAGGTAACACGCTTTTTGAACAGCGTCCCTCACCAGGAATTGTTGAAAGCATTCCTGTGGAAACGCCGCAACCACAACTAGAGTTAAAAAAAGTTGATGATACCCTACAAGTGTCTATTGATAAGCTATTAAACCATATCCAAAAGTTAAACTTTCAGCGTTACACGACAAAAGAGCGATCGCTCACTCGCACTTATATCACAACTGAACTGAAAAAATTCGGCTGGAAGCCCAAATTAGAAAAGTTCTCTGAGGGTGTAAATATTTTTGCTGAACGTATAGGAACTAACAAAGGCGCTAAAGCAATTCTCGTCGCAGCGCATTACGATACTGTTGCTTTATCCCCCGGTGCTGATGATAACGCTAGTGGTGTAGCTGTAGTGCTAGAAGTTGCGCGGTTGCTTGGTTCTCGCCCCACACCACGGACATTACAACTAGCTTTTTTTGACCAAGAGGAAACAGGACTTTTGGGTAGTCAGGCTTTTGTGAGCCAGACACCACGCTTGCAAAACTTAGACGGAGCGATCATTATGGATATGGTTGGTTATGCTTGTTACACTGTTGGGTGTCAGAAATACCCGGCGGGTTTGCCCGTTACCCCACCTAGTGACAAGGGCGACTTTTTGGCAGTGGTTGGTGATACAGAACATTTGCCTTTGCTGAATGCCTTTACAAGCTCACAGTTTCTCCCCTCAAGCGCCTTAAATAAACAGGAATCAAATCTGCCACCAGTCCTAATACTACCAATTCCTTTTAAAGGTTTACTGACACCGGACACTTTACGTAGCGATCATGCACCATTTTGGTATCAGGGTGTCGGTGCTGTGCTAGTGACAGATACAGCCAATTTACGGACTCCACACTACCATCAACCTAGCGATGTTCCAGCGACTATCGAGCGATCGTTTTTTACAGGAGCAGCGCAGATTGTGGTCAATGCTACTAGTAACTTGTTAAATAAGAATGAGGTTTTGCAAACTCAACCACCAAGCTGAGTGAATAATTCCTAATTAAATAGGACTTACGCAACAGTACAGGCATTAGGGGCAATAAGCTACTTTGCGTCTAAAATCGTGGTTTTGACTATTGTTTGCGTAAGTTCGATTAAAGCACAAATCACTAATTAGGTGTAGAGGTAGTAGTATTTGGTTCAGGTAAAGTTAACGTCCAGTTCTGTTTATCATTGATTTGGAAGTACAAACCTTGGAAAATGAGCCGCAAAGCCGTTCGAGTTCTAACAAACTTCTGCACCAAATAAGTTCCTGGTTCAGCAAAGATACCATTAAAGTTTTTTTTATAACCAAATTGTTTTGAACAGTAACTACCGGCTCCTTGGACTGTTACTACAAAAAATGGAGCTTGTTTGTATTCATTAGGAATCATAAAGATTCCATATACATGGTGACGACCACGCCACGGCTGAACAATAACCTTAGTAGCATTTACTTGAAATTTTTTAGTTTTTGATACTAAAAGATCCCCGAAATTACAATCAGAATCATTCACAGGCCACCACAGTGTAATAATACTCAGGGAGAGTAGCAAAATTAAAATATAGCGGAGTCTGCGACGCATAAAGCCAAGAAAGATTGTTGATGCGGCTAGTAGAATTTAATGAGTAATGATAGTGCAGCTACAGCAGTAAGACTATCGACCTGCAACACCTCTGCAACACCTTCTAAAAGGCGGAGACAAAACATTAAGCGGTCGTTTAAAATTTGCTGTCAAAAAAATTGCAGTCACTCAATTTTGAGCCTTAGTTTCTAGATGACCACATACATAAATCTAGTTGCTCTGGATAAATGATTTTTGATTGTTGCTAACAAAATTTTGACATTGCTGAAACCGAGAGGAATGCTGAAATTTTTGTAACTAAGAGGGTTTTGTATTTAATAATTCAAAATCCAAAATCTAAAATTTGATGAGGATATCAGCCGACAAAAAGTGCAAATTGGAGATGCGTAGTTTACCGCCGCAGGCATCGCTTCGCCTGTTCTATAGTTTAGTTACAGTATTAAACCTAGCGGAGAAACAATCAGACTTTTGTGGCTGTTAACACTGATTCATGCTCAAATTTTTAGCTGTGATGAATTCTACAATTCGTTACTTTTGATGAGCTTTGATTGCTTTGAGCAGATTGGGGCAATTTCTATCGAGTTCAGGAAAAAATCTGCTTTGATTTCTGGGCGATTAAAGGGGTAGTCAAATACACAAATATTCGTTATATTCCCCTAAGTAACAGTTGGTATAAATATTTATGGGAAGAAGTTGGAGAAGTCTTAAGACAGTTGCAGGTTTCTTTAGTGCAATTGTACTTACACAGTTTGGGGTAAATACTTCGGCTATTGCGGCTGACACTGTTGTTGTGCGTTTGGGTGTATTTACAGAATCGATATCCCTTAATGAGTTGCAAAACGCTGCCAAAACAGGGGAATTGCCTAGGAGCTTGCAGTCTTACACTAAAGGATTATCTGAACAAGAACGCCGCTTTCTATTAGGGGCACTAGGTATGAATATACCGATGAACGTTGTTACGATTAATAAGTTGCTTAATACTCAAATTGGCACAACTATTCTCAATGACTTCGCTACAGCTTTAGCTCGAAAGGACAATGCTGGGGTACAAGCACTGAGAGGAGGATTGGTATTAGGCTCTACTGCGCCACAGGGTCTGTCTATATTGAGTTTTATCGCTGCTTATCCGAGTAAACGCTTAGAAATTGATTTACCAAAAGCTTTGATAGTTGCAGGGAGTTTGAATACAGCTTTTTGGCGCACGCAACAATTTATGCTAGCCATTGCTCCCCGACTCGACTCGACAACACCGCAGATTGCTTTCCCTTTTGATCCCAGCCAACCTGGAACGGCTCAAGTAAAAATACTCAACTTAAGCCTGAATGACCAAAAGCGCCAACGCAAAATTCCAGTTGATATTTACTGGTCAAATGATGCAACTGCCAATAAACCCTTAATTGTCTTCTCTCACGGCTTAGGATCAGTCCGCACGGACTTGCGTTACCTGGCAGAACATTTAGCATCACACGGTTATGTAGTAGCTGCTTTAGAACATCCTGGTAGTAATGAGGATAATATTAATTCTGCATTACAGGGCAAAACCAGACCTGTGAAGCCTCAAGAGTTTTTAAATCGCCCTCAAGATGTTAGTTTTGTTCTCGACGAATTAGAAAAGCTAAACCAAACAGCTAATCATCCCCTACAAGGGAAACTTGCGACCATGAACGCGATGGTTGTTGGTTATTCTTTTGGTGGTGGTACAGCTTTAGCACTTGCGGGAGGCGAGTTACAACTAGAACGGCTCAAACAACGCTGCAAAAAGAACTTGGCTATCTTAAGTCTAGGAGAAGCTATGCAGTGCATCGCCCAAGAACTGCCAGAAAATACCTATCAATTACGGGATACGAGAATAAAACAAGCGATCGCTCTCAATCCTACAACTTCTCTGATTTATGGCGAAACTGGGTTAACTAAGGTGCAAATTCCGACTCTAGTGTTAGCAGGTTCCGCAGATAAAACCACCCCAGCTTTAACTGAACAGATTGTGGGATTTGACAAAATTCCATCCCCCAAATGGCTAGTTGGTATAGTTGGAGGTACTCATCTGAGTGTAAAAGACCCCAGTAAAACTATGGATCAGATCGGACAACCAAATACACCCATTAGTGGCGGTGAAGTTGTAGGCGAACAAGCAGCAGATATTCGCAAGTACCTTAAAGCTATAACTTTAGCATTTGCTGCACAGATGACACCAGAAGCTAAAAACTACGCTGTGTTTCTGACACCAGATTATGCTCAGTTTGCTTCGACTAAAGCATTTCCATTTCGCCTAATTACGCAGATTCCTTCTGATGCTATGGCAGTGGTGAAAGAATTTGCTGATAAATAAGGAACTGGCAATTAAACCAATATTTAATTCTGTAAGGGAGCTAGTTACTACAACCTTGACTCCCAAAGTTGTAGTAACTGGCCTTGTCTTACTCTTTAATCTCTCGCAGTTAATTATACAAATTCTCTGTAGATTTGTACTGAAGAATTCTTCAATGCTCTCTTTCTTTGTGTCCTTCTCTGGGAGATGCAGCGCGTTGGCACAAGCCTCTCATAGAAATGTTCATTTAAATTAAGCCCATCTTTATGAAGAATAGCAGGACTTCCGCATTGACAGGAAAGACCAAATATAGATCAATACGCTTCAGCTATTGTCAAAAAGCATAAACTGTGTTAAAGCGATTCATGTAGATACAAAGCAGCTGCTCTATGAGTTCTCCAATCGAGTACCTAAAGGATATTGCCCTTACAGCATAAGTGTATTTACCATCAGAAAATGATTAATAAAAATCTGAAATGACATATTTCAGTTGATACAGAATATGATTATTGTGTACAGTACGTAAGTAATGAATAAGTATAATAAGCAATAATTATGATGCCTTCTCTTAGCGAAGACACCCAGGAGGAACTTCAAAAACAAGTATTTAGACAAAAACTCTGTTTGTATAAAAAATATCAACTTGATGCTAGGCTGTTAAGTAAAAACTAAACCTTTACAGTAAAAATAACTATTTGGATATAAACTTTATAATATCTTTGTTGAAAATCATGGAAGCTTAAGAGTGTAAAAAAGTAAGATCATCTACTGGATAATATATGATGTATGTCTTTTAGCTCCAATACTAAAAAAGCAATTAAGCACAACTTGCTTTTTGTGAAAATATCTTTGTGTATTGATTGGTGTAAATTTTTTTGATTCACAAAAATGCTTTAGCATTTTTATTGGCTACAAACTATAGATAAACCAAAAATAAAAAAGTCAAGGCTTGTTTTGTTTATTTAGAGAATAGTTAGTTTTAGGCACATAATTTGGATTCAGATTTCAACAATTCTTCTATTTCACCTAAGCTGATGCAACTATATACAATTCTTGAAATCGAACAACTCCAGGAATACGAAGACCGTCCTTACTTACTTGAAACTATAGAGTGGGTGAAAAGTTTTTTAGCAAGACCTCATCCTAACTTAGGAAGACCCGGCGCAGTTTGCCCTTTTGTACCTTACTCTCTCAAGTCAAACAGTATTCGTCTAGCAGTTATTCGTACCAAATATTTGTATCCAGAACAACTAGAAGAGATTGTTGGACGCTATAAAGATATCTTTTTGAAAATGAAAGTTAAAGAGCAGGAGTTAGAAATAAACAAAGCTTTTTTACTTATTTTTCCTGATGTTCATATAGAGGACGCTTGTAAATTAATAGATAGTGTCCAACAAAAACTTAAACCTTTGTTTGTTGAGTCAGGACTGATGATAGGAGAATTTCATAAACGTAATGAAACTCCCGGTATGCACAATCCAGATTTTCGTCCACTTCGTAGCCCTATACCCTTATTGGCTATACGGTTTATGGTTGAAGCTGACCTCCCCTTTCTTCTGAGTCCGGCTGATCCACGTTTACGTATTAGGTATTTGGAAGCTTATCTAAAGTGTTTTGATAGCAAATTTACGGATGAGACAAAGTTTAGAAATGCTCATCAAGCATTGGCTTTAGCCAAAGAGCAACTTAAACAAGAAAATTTGGTGTATTAGATAAAACAGGAGTCAGAATACAGAATTCAGAATTCAGAATACTCTACCCATAAAGGAATAGAGTTTTAGCTCGTTGAATATTTTAACCCACATTCCGCAGGTTAGTTAAGAAAGAAGATAATATTTTCGACAAGGAGCGCCCAAAAACTGGAGAATCCATTGCCTTTCATGGGTTAAGTTGACGATTTGCTTGATTTGGGCGACGGTAACTAAATGAATTGACATAAAACATTGAAACACCCAACGCAAGGTGGGAGTAGAAGTTGGTTTACCCAACTGATTATCAATAGTTTTTTTTGCCCGTTCTAAGGCTTGACGTAAAGCTCTTTGACCCAGACTATAAACAAGCAAGCACAAACCCATAATCATTGCTAATGCAGCAACTCGCTCAGTCGAGTTGAGGAAGACACTGGAAGTAAAAAATAAAGGGTCTTTGAGAAATCGGAAACCACGCTCAGTAGACTGCTGTGCTTTATATTCACGTAAAACATCGTCATCGCTGAGTTCTTCAATATTGAGGACATTGGTAGCTAAAATAAATCTTCCAGCGCGTTTGGTTTCGATGTCGATAGCTATTTCCCTGGGTTCTAGCGTTGCATCAACTTGGTAGTAAAAAGTGGGGGAAGAATCAATACTAGGTCTACCACGTCCAGTATGTTTTTTTAACTCCTTAACCTGAATATTAGCCAGTTGATGTAAGGGTAATTTAGAACTGAGCCGTTGTGCAGCAATCAGAGCATCTTTTGAGCAAGCAAATTCTTGGTTTAATAACTGCCTAAGTTCAGATTGGGCAAGTGATAACTTTTTAATCAAACGTTTTTCCAACTGCTTGAGGTCAGATTCTTTTCTCGCTTGACTTTCAACAACTAACCAGGACTGTCGTACACCACCATATTCACTACAATTTGGTGCAATTCGATATCCAGGCATTGCGCTGTTATTAAATGCAACTTCTGGTATGTTTTCTAACAGCATTTTTGCAGCAGTTAGAGTAGCTGGGACTCTCGATACCCAACGCAATTGTTTCATTTGTCGCAAATTTTCTTCGGTGTAAAGTGCGGCATCTGCAACAAATAAAGCATCTATTTGCCATTGGCGTTTGAAGTCCGCGATTATGGTCGCAAACATCGCCGAGTCCGATTCATTACCGTTTCCGACTCTTAAGTACAAGGGAATATCTCCATCCCCACTGCACATCAAGTCTATGATAAATTGTTTCAGGTCTGGGCGGTGGTCTCTCGAATAGCCATAGGTAATTTCGATTCCTCCTGGTTCGGCCTTGTCTTGTGTTGCCTTGTTGATGTAATCACCATCAACGTGGAATGAACTTGAATCGAGGTGCAAACTGTCCATTTTTACCCCGAATTTACGTGCTGCACAAAGCGCAACTGTCACAAATACTTCAGTTAGTCCGACCTCATATAATTTGTCCAATACTCGACCCAAACGGTCATCGTTTAGGTGTTCTGGACGTATTCCTTCTCCTAACAGATGCTCTGTAGCTTTCCCAACAAAAAACTTTTCAAACAAATATAATGGCGCACTCACGAACCCTAATCCATTTAAAATCATTGCTTTGACAACTTGACCTGCACTAATGATTTCTTGAGAGTGAGTTCCCAACAGTCGGTTAATTTGTTCTACTAGATTCATCTCATCACAGATGCCTGCGACTATGCCGCAGTGGTCAATATCCTGTACCCTGATATCTAATGGTGATGCTGTCATGCTTCTAAAATGCAGCAAGCATTTAGGTCATTCTCAAAAATACCGCATTTATGAGCGCACCTGCGGAATCTGGGTTTTAATTTTTTCGCCCACCAGGGACGTTAGCGTAGCGGGACGTAAGTCCGGTTTTAACCAATATTCAGACGCTCTCTACGAGACGCTAAAAGCGAACGCAGACTCGCTTTGCGCGTCGCTATGAACCACTCGTACAAAATTCATACTGTTAGCGGTAGCGGGGCGTTTAGGGATTTGCAAGAAAATAAGATACCAATTAAACGGGGAAAATTGTGATATCCCATTTAGGTAGAGTTTCGGAAGGTTGCCAGAAGGTTTGGTAGTGTTCTAACTCTTGTGAGAGAACCTTGATTCCTTTTTCATAGGTTGCTTCAACACGGTGAACAATGGGTGCAATCCCTTTCCAAGTCATATTGGAAGCCCACTTGATGGCAACTTCAATCGAATCCAGAATTGCGCCATTCCAATAGTTCTCTAGGGCTGCCCAACACCTCTCTATGGGATTGTACTTGCTATGGTACGGAGGATAGTAAATCAGTCGGATTCTTAAATTAATTGCTTGAGACAGTTCAACCATACGTTTGATAAACTGTGTGCGGTTACTGCGAGTTGCTGCACCACCATCAAGGTCAATTACCCATTCATCATAATCTTGGTAATCGTGTTGATTCTCATACCACCAAGCAGTTAAACAATCGACAATAAAATCACTGGTTTCAGCCGACTGACCTAAGTAAATCGTAAGCTTTTCACTGTGTGTGTTGAGAATGCCAAAAGGAACTAAGACTGCCTCCCACTGTGTATCGTGGTCATCCGCAGCTTTTGCTTCCAGTGTCCGAGCTTTACCACCTCTGGAAAGATTGCCAATCTTCACCTTGGCTTTAGTATCGATAGAGACTCGCAACGATTTGGGATTCTCATCCGATGCCTGATTTTCCTGAAACACATTGTCGAAAATGGCATCTGTTTGCGGAATCTTTTTCAAGGGCTTTGTTTTTTGTGTTTTTTTAGGCGATACCCCAAGCTATTAAGAATCTTCCCCAGAGTTTGACGAGACGGCAATTGACTGTGGTCATAACCTATTTCACTGATTAATGCTTCTCGTACCGCTCTGGCACTGATACGAGCATATAGAAAGGTCGATTGAAATTTTGGAGCTTGGGCTTGAGCATCTACCAAAGAACAAATATCTGCTTCTAAATTGGGCAGAATCTCAACACTATTATGTCGTCCCCTTGCATGATAGTTATCCACACAGACTATCCCTGTCCGCCGTTCATGCAAGCCAAGTTGTACACAGGAGCGATTCCATCCTAAAACTGTTTCTGCAATGCGTGCTGAACTATCGAAGTAATCTTCAGTAACTTTTGCCATGAAGTCTCTTTTACAGCTGCCAGTTAGTTTCTTGGCTGCATCTTTGAAGGTAGATTTTATGGTGTCGGTAAGCATGAACCCTGTGATTCCAATTCTAGAAATTCAGAGCAAACGCGGGCAGATCCGCGCCTCCTATTCTTCTAGAATGACTGGTATTTTATTTTCTTGCAAGCCCCTTAGCCCATTCTGACTCCTGATTTCTGAATTCTTCTTATAAATCAATACCATTGCCAAAATAAGAGTATGAAGAGGTAGGGCATTTCGTAGTAGATTTATTGTCTCTCACAACGATAAATCAAACACTACAAGCAGCCCATGCCTGATATCTTATCACTGCTACAATGCCTGCTACCGCAGATCAACGCGACAACAATGCGGCAATTTAACCAAATAATCCTGGCTATGTTAACGATGAGCGGGCGAGTCACGATGTTGGGAATCTCGCGTTGGGCAGGCACTGGTGGTAGTTATCGGACGATATTAAGATTCTTTCAGACAGTAATACCTTGGGCGACGTTGTTTTGGCTATTTTTCCGTAAGCATTTATTCCGTGCAAATGAGGTGTATTTGCTTGCAGGAGATGAAGTTGTAGTGAGTAAATCAGGTAAAAAAACTTATGGTTTGGATAGATTCTTTTCCAGCCTAGTAAGTAAACCGATATTAGGACTGTCTTTCTTTACATTATCATTAGTAAGTGTTGAACAAAGGCACTCATTTCCCATTCAAATAGAACAGGTGATTAAGAGCGATGTAGAAAAAAGTAGTTCAACATTAGCCTCAGAAATAAAGCCTAAAGAAAAACGTAAGCGTGGACGACCAAAAGGAAGTAAGAATAAGAATAAAGCCGAGGTGATTTTAACATCTGAATTAGTGCGAATTCAAAAGATGATTAATTCGCTGTTCAAATTATTAGCTGGATTTGTGCCGCTTACTTACTTAGTGCTAGATGGGCATTTTGGTAACAATAATGCTTTGCAGATGGCACGTCTTGTTAACTTACACATAATTTCTAAGTTGCGCCACGATTCTGCATTGTATATCCCATATCAACATCCTGACTCCCATAAACGCTCTCGTCGTAAATACGGTGATAAGATTGACTACCATAACATACCTGATAAGTATTTGCGTAAAAGTAGCATAGAGGATGAAATTCAAACTGATGTTTATCAATGCACTCTCCTTCACAAGGAATTTGCCCAAGCACTAAATGTAGTTATTTTAGTTAAAATTAATCTTAAAACTCATGCTCGTAGTCATGTAATTCTATTTTCTAGTGACCTAAAGTTGTCCTACGAAAAAATAATAGATTACTACAAATTGCGCTTCCAAATCGAGTTTAATTTCCGTGATGCCAAGCAGTTTTGGGGACTGGAAGATTTCATGAACTTAAGCCAAACTGCTGTGACTAATGCTGTTAATTTAGCATTTTTCATGGTCAACTTGTCCCATCATCTTCTCTTGGATTTTCGTCTCCTTAATCCCGACTCTGGCATTATTGACCTGAAGACTCATTATCGTGGTTTTCGATATGTCCGTGAAATCTTAAAAATGCTTCCGGAAATGCCTGAGCCTATTTTATTAACCCAGATTTTTGCCAAGATTACTTCTTTGGGACGGATTCATAACGTTTCTACAGGCGTTGAACCCTCGTAAATTGGCAAAGGTATTGATAAATTAGAGCAGATTTCAAGTTTGTAAGGTACAAGAATACCCCACTTGCGTGATCGCTTATCCTCCCCAAGGCATCGAGGAGTATACTCATTTACTTGCAAAGTTCTGTATGCTTTGGAATACCTTTAACGTGTCGCGGAAGTCCCCACCTTCTCTGCGAGACGCTAACGCGAACAATGTACTCATAAGGTGGGGATAGGAAGCGGGGGATGAGGATTGCATCTGGAATTGATTTTTTTGCATCAAGCAAAAACAAATTTCAGATGTATGACGAATCCCTAATTATTTTGTTTAAGTACTTTACCGCAATATGTATTTATGTTAAAGTAAGCACATCAAGGAGGTGGTGCTGAGTGTTACACAAGGTTGTACAAGTCCGTTTATATCCGTCAGATGAACAGCAAAATCAACTAGCTCAAACTTTTGGGTGTGCTAGGTGGTGGTGGAATTATGCCCTAAATAAGTCAATTGAGAATTATTTAGAGACGGGTAAGGGGCTTGGACGTGCTGCACTCAACGCATTTCTCCCTGCACTCAAAAAAGCTGAAGAGACAATATGGTTATCTGAGTGTTATAGCCAAGTTTTACAGGCTATAACACTCAATCTAACCACTGCATATAAGAACTTTTTTGAGAAACGTGCTGGTTTTCCCAAATTCAAATCTAAGCATGGCAAACAGTCTATTCAATACCCTCAAAACGTCAAGATTGTAGATGGTAATGTCAAACTCCCTGGAAATATTGGGATAGTCAAAGCCAAAATACACAGACCTATTGAGGGGAAAATCAAAACTGTTACTGTGAGCAAAACGCCATCAGGTAAGTACCTTGCATCCATCTTGACTGAGATTGTTCGTGTAGCGTCTCCGACTGGAGTTGGCGAAAATCTAGTTATTTCAGAAGGTAAGATATATGGGATTGATCTAGGTTTGAAACACTTTGCTGTCGTCACTGACGGCGAAAAGGTATCTATTTACGATAATCCCAAGCACCTTGCCAAACACGAGAAAAATCTAAAACGTAAGCAAAAAAAATTAGCACGTAAAGTTAAAGGGAGCAAGTCAAGAAATAGATATAGAAAAGTTGTTGCCAAAGTATACGAACGAGTTAGTAACTCAAGGCAAGATTTCCTACATAAACTTAGTTACAAGTTGGTCAGCGATAGCCAAGCTGTCATAGTAGAGAATCTTAATGTCAGAGGCATGGTTCGTAATCATAAATTGGCGAAATCAATATCTGATGTAGGGTGGGGAACATTCACTAACTTTTTAGCTTATAAGCTAGAACGCAGAGGTGGAAAGTTGGTTGAGATTGATAGATGGTTCCCTAGTTCCAAACTCTGCTCTAATTGTTTCTATCAAATAGGTGAGATGCCGTTGGATGTCCGTGAATGGACTTGTCCACACTGCGGCACTCATCATTCGCGTGACGCGAACGCCGCGCAGAACATTAGAGCAGAAGGCATCAGAATAATAAAGGCGGAAGGTTCAGCCGTCTCTGCTGTAGGAGGAGAGGTAAGTCCTATTCTTGGGCGAAAGTCTAAGTTTAGGCACTCTCCCGTGATTACAGAAGCCCCAACTTCAACCGTACTCGGTAAGTTGGGGTAGTTCACCTTAATTACCTTCCCCGATCGCTATAAAATTAAAAGACGATTTTTCTTTCTTAACTTCCAATTGTGCAGAAGTTGATCCAGACTGTTGTTTAACTTCCAGACCCCATATAGAAACTTGGAATTTGTTGAGGTCTGTATCCTTAACAACAATTTGATTATCTGCTCCCCAACTATTGAGGGTGGTAACTACAACTTGAGTAGTCACAAAAGGTTGTGAAAACGTAATTACATACAATCCTGGTTCAGATGATTGAACTTCAAATCCTTCACCGACCTGTTTTGTTCCATCATCACTAACTGTCCCGTAAATAATTTATTGTGTCATATTTTTCTTGATTTTCTCATCTGAGAATTTCTCTGTATAGTCCACCTGCCAAAATGTATCCATGCGTTTAGGGCACACTAACCCATTCTGTTGTGCTTGTGAATAGGTGAGGATTTGCAGCAATTGGTACATGGAGCGATCGCAGTTCAGCTTGAATTTAGCAAACAAAAATATTCCCGAACCTATACCCCACAAAAAAGAATTAATTATCTCAAAGCCTTATCTAATCAATACTTGGGTTATTGAGTACATGATTAAGACATATTAATAGATGCGCTATTTCAGATGAGATATTCATATATGCAGTATTTATTTAAAGTTAACTGAAAAGCGCATAAGAAACTGCTTGCTTGGCAATGCCTACCTGACTATAGCTATTTTTAATTTTTCTATTTACGTGTTCTGATAATGCAGTTGAGAGACGGGGACAAAAATCATATTATGAACAAAACATTTGCAACCATTGATGGAAATGAAGCTGTCGCCCGTGTTGCTTACAAACTAAATGAAGTAATTGCCATTTATCCAATTACCCCCTCTTCAGCAATGGGTGAATGGGCAGATGCTTGGTCAGCAGAAGGTCGTCCCAACCTCTGGGGTACTATTCCCAGTGTCGTGCAGATGCAAAGCGAAGGGGGAGCGGCTGGTGCTGTGCATGGGGCATTACAAACAGGTTCCCTGAGTACTACCTTCACAGCATCTCAGGGATTATTGTTGATGATCCCCAACTTCTACAAAATTGCTGGTGAGTTGACTAGTGCTGTAGTTCATGTTGCCGCGCGTTCCTTGGCTACCCACGCTTTATCAATTTTTGGCGACCATAGCGATGTCATGGCAGCTCGTGCTACTGGTTTTGCCCTACTGTGTTCCGCTTCGGTACAGGAAAGTCAAGATTTTGCTCTCATCGCCCATGCTGCGACTTTAGAGACGCGAGTCTCGTTTATGCACTTCTTTGACGGCTTCCGTACTTCCCATGAAGTGCAGAAAGTTAAACTGCTTGCAGATAATGATTTGCGATCGCTCATCCACGATCATCTCATACTCGCCCACCGCAGCCGCGCCCTCACCCCAGATCGTCCAGTATTGCGAGGGACTGCTCAAAACCCTGATGTCTATTTCCAAGGACGTGAAGGCGCTAACCCTTACTACAACGCCTGTCCAGAAATTGTCCAGCGCATCATGGATCAATTTGGAGAACGCACGGGGAGGCATTACCAAATCTATGAATATTACGGGGCCAATGATGCCGATCGCGTCATTGTTCTCATGGGTTCCGGCTGTGAAACCGTCCATGAAACAGTAGATTACCTTAACGCCCGTGGGGAAAAACTTGGTGTGGTGAAAGTGCGACTTTATCGCCCCTTTGATGTGCAAAGGTTTGTTGCAGCGTTGCCAAATAGCGTAAAAGCGATCGCAGTTCTCGACCGCACCAAAGAAGCAGGTAGCGCCGGAGAACCTTTGTATTTGGATGTTGTGGCTGCTATCCATGAGGCGTGGGGAGATGAGGGAGATGGGGGAGATGAGGGAGCAGGGGGAGATAAGGGGGTAATGGGAGCAACATCCTCCTCATCCCCTAAAATTATCGGTGGTCGTTACGGTCTTTCTTCTAAAGAATTTACGCCGGCGATGGTGAAGGGGATTTTTGACAACCTTGCCGAAGCTAAACCGAAGAATCATTTTACTATTGGGATTAATGACGATGTTAGCCATACTTCTCTAAGCTTTGACCCTAACTTCTCGACAGAATCGGATAATGTTGTTCGTGCAATGTTCTATGGGTTGGGTTCAGATGGTACTGTTGGAGCTAACAAAAACTCTATCAAGATTATTGGTGAAGAAACCGATAATTACGCCCAAGGCTACTTTGTCTTTGACTCCAAGAAATCTGGCTCAATGACAGTTTCGCATCTACGTTTTGGCAAAGAGCCAATTCGCTCCACCTACTTGATTGACCAAGCCAACTTTATTGGTTGTCATCATTGGGGATTTCTAGAACGCATAGATATTTTGAAAGCTGCTATTCCTGGGGCGACTTTGCTGCTTAACAGTCCATACAATGCAGATAACGTCTGGGACAATTTGCCGCTGAAGGTACAGCAGCAAATTATCGATAAGCATTTGAAGTTATACGTAATCAATGCTAGTCAGGTTGCCCGTGAAAGTGGCATGGGTGGCAGAATTAACACCATTATGCAGGTCTGTTTCTTTGCCTTAGCCGGAGTCTTGCCGCAAGAAGAAGCGATCGCTAAAATCAAACAAGCGATTGACAAGACTTATGGTAAAAAAGGCCCAGAAGTTGTCCGCATGAACTTGCAAGCTGTAGACAACACCTTAGACAACTTGCATAAAGTAGATGTCCCACAGACAATCAAAAATCAACAATCAGCAATTAAAAACCCAAGATTGCTGGACTCTGCTCCCGAATTTGTCCGGGAAGTTCTAGGCAAAATCATGGTGTGGGAAGGTGATGATTTACCTGTTAGCACACTACCTGTTGATGGCACATTCCCTGTAGGTACTGCCAAGTGGGAAAAACGTAATGTTGCCGAAGAAATACCTGTATGGGAGCCGGATGTCTGCGTTCAGTGTGGTAAGTGCGTCATGGTTTGTCCCCACAGTGCTATCCGCGCCAAGGCTTATCAAGCTGATGAGTTAGTCAATGCACCAGGAACCTTTAAATCAACTGGTGCAAAAGATAAAGACTTTGCCAATCAAAAATTTACCATTCAAGTTGCCCCAGAAGATTGTACAGGATGTACGATTTGTGTAAATATTTGCCCTGCTAAAGATAAATCTGAGCCATTGCGGAAAGCGATTAACATGGCGAAGCAGTTGCCATTGCAAGAGCAAGAGCGGAAAAACTGGGATTTCTTCTTGAGTTTGCCAAATCCTGACAGGCGATCGCTAAAATTAAACCAGATTCGCCAACAACAACTGCAAGAACCTTTATTTGAATTCTCTGGTGCTTGTGCAGGTTGTGGTGAAACACCTTATTTAAAACTATTAACACAATTGTTTGGCGATCGCGCTGTCATCGCCAATGCCACAGGTTGTTCCTCAATTTATGGTGGAAATCTCCCTACAACTCCTTGGACAACCAACGCCCAAGGACGCGGCCCCGCGTGGTCAAATAATCTATTTGAAGATAACGCCGAATTCGGTTTTGGCTTTCGCCTCTCCCTCGACAAACAAGCTGAGTTTGCGGCGGAATTGTTGCAACAATTGGGGAATGGGGAATGGGGAATAGGGAATGGGGAAATAGTTTCTGAGGATTTAGTTCAATCTATTCTCAAAGCTGAACAAAAATCTGAAGCTGACATTTGGGAACAGCGCGAAAGAATAGAACTGTTGCAGCAGAAGTTAGATGAAATCGTAACTTTCGATCCTAATCTAAAATCCAAAATCCAAAATCTCAAATCCCTTGCAGATTACTTGGTGAGAAAAAGCGTTTGGATTGTTGGCGGTGACGGTTGGGCTTATGATATTGATTTTGGCGGTATAGATCATGTAATTGCCAGTGGTCGCAATGTCAACATCCTAGTAATGGATACAGAAGTGTATTCTAATACAGGCGGTCAATCTTCTAAAGCTACGCCACGAGCCGCAGTTGCTAAATATGCCGCCAGTGGCAAGCCAGGAGGGAAGAAAGACTTAGGAATGATTGCCATGACCTACGGAAATGTCTACGTAGCGAGTGTAGCCCTTGGTGCTAGAGATGAACATACTCTCAAAGCATTTTTGGAAGCAGAAGCTTATGATGGCCCATCAATAATTATTGCTTACAGCCATTGCATCGCCCACGGCATTAACATGACTACCGGGATGAATCACCAAAAAACTCTGGTAGAATCAGGCCGTTGGTTGCTGTATCGGCATAATCCAGAATTGCTTAAACAGGGTAAAAATCCTTTGCAATTGGATATGCGATCGCCTACGCAATCTGTAGAACATTCGATGTATCAAGAAAATCGCTTCAAAATGCTTACCAAGAGCAAACCCGACGTAGCCAAGAACTTGTTAGAACAAGCGCAAGCTGAGGTAGATGCACGTTGGCAGATGTATCAATATTTAGCAAAGCGCGATATTCCCACAGCATAAAAGGCAAGGGAGCAGGGGGCAGGGGGACAAGGGGACAAGAGGTGAGAACTTGAAACAAGTCTTTCCCCTTGTCCCCAATTCTCCTTGTCCCCAAGTCCTCTTCCCAATTCCCAATGCCCAATGCCCAATGCCCAATGTTTACGACGGGCAACTTTACGCACTCACCAGAAAGTATCGATCAATTTCTGCTGTAAGTATTTCAAAGTCCACAGGCTTGGTCAAGTGGCATTTAAAACCAGATTTAAGCGCAAGTTCTTTATCCTCCTGGCCACTGTAACCGGTGAGCGCAATCAGAATTGAGCGACTAAATTTAGAGTCTTTACTCAGTTCCTGTGCAACGGCGAATCCATCCATTTCGGGAAGTCCGATGTCACAAATAATCACATGAGGCTCCAACTCTTTTGCAGTTTGTACACCTGAAATTCCATTCTTGGCAATGGAAACTTCATGCCCGAAATGCTCAAGTACTGCTTTTAATGTTGTAGCAGAATCGTCATTATCTTCAATCACTAAAATCTTCAACGATTTTTTAGCCGCCTCCATAGTCTCCAGATCGTTGTCCAAGGTTGTAATCTCTTCGCATACAGGGAGAGTAACTTTGAATTCTGCTCCCAAATTGATCCCTCTACTTGAGGCTTCAACATTACCACCATGAAGTTCCACAAGACTTTTTACTACCGAGAGTCCTAAACCTAGCCCACCCCTCGAACGGTCTAAACTGCGATCGGCCTGGGTAAACGGCTCGAAGAGTTCTGGTAAAATTGTCGGCTCTATCCCCATGCCTGAGTCTCTTACAGATAAAGCTGCTAAACTGCCTGAGCCATTTTCACCTGGAATATATGAGAGATCCACCCAGATCGTCCCATCTGGTTTTGAAAACTTTAAGGCGTTATCAAGAAGGTTTCCAAATATTTGAAAGAAGCGGGTAGAGTCAACATAAGCCCACACGGGCTTGTTTGGCAGGTCTTGTACTACGTTAAGGTTCGATCTCTTAATTGCTTGTGCATGGTTATTGAGGCTTTGGCGAACCAATTCCACTAGATTAACCTTCTCAAGGTTTAATGAAATCTTCCCGTAAGTGATGGACGATACATCGAGTAACTCATCGATTAATTTCGAGAGGTGCTTAATCTGGTGCTGCATCATTAAAACTGTTTCTCCAACTGCACCAGTCTCGCCCAGCTTCAATTTGAGAAGCTGAACCCCGTTCGAGATGGGGGCAACAGGATTCCTCAACTCGTGAGCTAACATCGCAATGAATTTGTCTTTGAGGGCGTTTTGGTTCGTAAGTTTCTGGAAAAGTTGAACGTTCGCGATCGCCACTGCCGTAGTGTCGGTCAAAATCTCAAGCAGTTCTATTTCTTCAGACGTGGCTAAGTGTGTTGTACTCCAGTAGGCTCCGATCGCACCCAGTGGATCGGCAATCCTTATGGGAACCATCACTAAACTCTTAACAAAAGTTACTTTATAGGCATTAATAGGAATTCGAGCATCCTGGTAAATGTCCTCAATCACAGCTGCTTGCTTATTGAGCATTGCCCAACCGGAGATGCAAGATTTGAGTGGAAAACGCATACCTTTCCAAAGTGGCCCGATGGCGTTTTCATCAACATAGTGGCAACATTCACCATCTCGCAGTACAAAAGTTACTCCATCAGCATTGGTGAGATCCCTAGCAGCCAAACGCACAATCTCAATAATTTCCTCAATAGTCCGCACACAAGCCAAATCTTTCACGACCAAAAGCAGCCGATTATAAGACGAAATGCTATAGCTCTGATGTAAATTCTGTTCTTGAGAAATGGAGATGTCTAATATATTTTTCATAAATAACTCCGAACAAAAGGAAGTCTGGATAAAAACTCAGGTAAAGCGGGTAGGTTTCAACAGACACCTACTCTTAATCGTAATCTTAACTTTGATGTTAATAGTACGAAATGTCACCGCATTTTGCGTTCTATTTTTTACAGGTATAAATATATTCCATTAAGCAAATATGCTTAGTTGACCAAAAGAGCTAATGCAACTTGTGGTGTTTAATAAGACTGAGGGAACGTGGCTAGTAAAATCGCTATTTACGCGTACCAGAATGGAAAATGCGGACATTAATTCCTCAACACAGACAAATTATTTGGCAATCGATAGATAATACTCAAATCGCTCCCGGAGTTGTTCAACCGTTAGATTCTGAGTCCAGTACTCCACTAGAGCATGACCAAATGCCCAGGCATTGCGATCGGGTGAAGCGGAATTTTCTAGCAGTAGCGGCCAGAGGGATAGCAATTCAAAGTTGAGCGGGTTAGGGTTAGCTGTATTCAAGAGCGAGAAAAGCTCATATCCCATTTGGAGTTTGCCAATCACAATCGGCAACTGTTCCACGGGAATTTGTTCTGCCAGCATATATGCTAGCGCTGGAGATCCGGTTGAGAGCGTAGAAACAAACTGGAGGACGGGACTTTTGAGCAATGCCGTTAGTCCTTGGGTTGTCGCCATCTGGAAGGTGTAGTGGTCGATGATTTTGGCAGCAGCGACGGTACGGGCTTCAAGGTTACGTAAAAATCGGGCGAGACGGAGTTGCTTGGTAGGTGCGATCGCATCTACTAATCCCAGTGAAAGCGCCTCCACTCCCCAAGCAACTCGACCTGTTTTGCTGTCACCTGTAACCAGGGGTAGAACTAGATTACAGAATTTTCCTAGCAATTTGGCGCGATACTCAGTAGCTTCTCGAATGGCAATTTCTTTTGGGCGCTCGCCCCATTCCCAATCATAAGGCGGTTGCCATTCGCGGATGGGACGCAGACGATCTACTTGAGTGACGATCGCGATCGCAGTTAAATCTGCAACTTCTGCTTTGATATCTTGCAGAAAGTCTACATCCATTTGCAGGGCAGGATCGAGGGCAGGGGTGACTAACAGCAGCAAATCTGCATCGATAGCATAATCAAGCACCAGGTTTCGCAGATCGGCATGGTTGACTTGTTCGTAGCCAGGCGTATCCAAAAGCGTCAAGGTTTCACCACTTTGAGTTTGCCATTGATAATTTTGAATGCGATCGGTACTGGGCAAAACATCAACGGCTGCTAAATCTGCCTGAAATAGCGTGTTAATCAGGCTACTTTTCCCTGAACCTGTACGCCCCACCAGCAGAATATTCACGGGTTTTTGCTCAACTACCTCGGCTGATTGAGCTTGAGTCAGTATTTCTCGGAGTGTTTGGGTTTTTGCCTTGGGTAAAGTTGGTGTGGAAACTACGGTTGCTGAAACTGGTAATTTGCTACGCCCGTAGAGTGCGATCGCTTGCCGACATAAGTTTTTCAGGGCAGCTTCCCGAAATAGCTGGTTTAAATTCCCCAATAATTGCTGAGTTGCTTGGTTACTAGAACCCTGGCTGGCTTGTTTTGCCACCGCCGCCACCGGATTTAAAAGCCACTGTGCCCAATTCCAAGCTTTCCAAAATTTTCGAGCCGATGGTTCCAACTTCCGGTAGACTTCATATCCTTGGTATGCTTGTCCAACCGTCACCTGATTAAGAACTGGGGATAATTTTTGCATCCACTGATCCATATCATCCACCGTTCCCCGAATCAGTCCGTAAGCCTGGGGGACGTAAATATTCAGCAGGGGATATTGAATTTGAGGATTGTAGATATGAGCGATCGCTACAACTAAATCCTGGCATCGTGTCCAAAAAGTTTGCCAATCTTCCCAAATTGGGCGATCGCTTTGTGACGCTTGCAGAATTTCTTGGAGTGCGGTTTCTGCAAGCTTTGTGACATCACTTCCTACTGGTGGTCTAACTGTATCCTCTACTGCCGATTCTAATTCTTCTTGAACTTGAGCCAATACAGCTTCTACTTGGTTAACGGCAGGTTGAGTCCATTTTACGAGTAGCCAGCGCCAACCAACGAATAAAAGGGTGAACACACCCCAAATCCAACTAATACCCCACGCATGAATTTGCGAACCGGCGGCTACCAGTAAAAAAATAATGATAAACGCGATCGGGATTGCTAAGACGACCCACTGCCACGGTTTTAATCGCACCATTACCCTATACCTGCTTTGGTTAGACTGCTTATATTCCTATTGTCGATCTAAATCTGGTGGTGAGTTGTGGATTAATGGGTGTATTAAAGTGTAGTAATATGCTTACACTGGCTGCGAGTTCATGTGGTTTGTTGTGGTAGAAGTGGAGATTTGCCTACCTTTAAGATAATATTTACGTGAATAAATCACAAAAAACTGACTTGTGGGCGTTAAATTATGCTTGTAGATTTTACAGTCGAAAACTACCGCTCAATTAAAGAACCTGTAACCCTAAGTGCGGTTGCTCAAAAATACAGCGATCGTCAGACAAGCCAAAGTAGCAAACGCAAACGGGTAAAGTCAGATCATGAAATTGCACCTGGATACCATGTTGAGGGGTGGGATATTGAGCTTTTACCTGTTCTAACAATTTTTGGGGCTAATGCTTCAGGTAAGAGTAATGTTATCCAAGCTCTGGATTATTTATTGCTCATAATGGCTTATGGCACACAGGAAGCAGTGCAATTCTACAGAATCTTAAAATATGCAAAACTAGACCCTTTTAAATTAGATAGTATCTCTGCTCAAAAATCCACAAGATTTGAATTAAGAACTTTATTCGATAATAATATCTATACTTATTCACTAGTAATTAATAAAAATAATATCATCTCAGAAAACTTAGACTATGCTTTAAACACAACTAAACGGACTCGTCGTTTATTTCATCGTCAATGGGATGAGAGTAAAAAAAAATTTATATGGAAAACTGGTGATGATTTTGCTGGAGCACATAATCAACTTCAGGATAATATTAGAGAAAATGAGTTATTTATTAGTACATTAGTAAAATTAAAAATAAATATAATTAAGTCTTTTACAAATTGGTTAGGAAGTGGATGGCGTGGAATTAGCTTAGGAAGTGAAGATTTTGACCGTGTTTCGATTACGGTTATACAAGATGCTAGTATTTATGTATTCAATGAATTACTTAAACAAGCATTAAATATTGTACAGAAGTCTGACACTGGACTCTCTAGAATAGAGTTAAAAAAGAAATCTGATGCTCAGGCTGACTACAACATATATGCTGTACATAACACTGATGATGGTAATGAAATCCAGTGGCTTTTCGATGAAGAGTCTCTTGGTACTCAACGTTTATTTTACTTAGCATTCCGGGTAGTAGCAGCTTTGAACATAAGCGGATTGATAATTGTTGATGAATTAGGCACAAATATTCATCCTAATATTGTAAGAACTATTATCAAAATATTTCAAAATCCTAAAACTAATCCCAGAAATGCTCAACTGATTTTGACAAGTCATGATAACACCTTACAAAGAAATAACTTGTTACGCCGTGACCAAATTTGGTTTACACAAAAGCGCCCTGACCAAAGCACTGAGTTGTATCCCTTAACTGATTTCCATGTGCGAAACGATTTGGCGATTGACAAAGCTTATTTAGATGGTCGTTTTGGAGCAGTTCCGTTTCTCCCATCTGAAGAGGAAATGATTTTACAGGGTGATGAGTAGTGCCAAGAAAGTTAAATCGTCGTCCACCTAGCAGGAATATTGCTCAGAAAATACTAATTGCTTGTGAAGGAAGTAAAACAGAACCAATTTATTTCAATAGTATCCGCAATGAATTACGTTCATCAACTTTAGATATTATTGTATTGCCTCATCAAAACAAAACTGATCCACGTAGCATTATTGAAAGACTCATTGAAGAACGACAGCAGAGAGAAGATAACCAGCAGTGGAGTAAAGAAGATGAGGCTTGGGCTGTTTTTGATGGAGATGAGCATATTGAAAAGAGTCTGGAAAATTGGCAAAGTGCAATAAATCGGGCTACAAGCCAAAAGATTAATCTCGCAATTACAAATCCTTGTTTTGAACTCTGGTATTTAATTCACTTTCAAGACCATTTTGCACAAATCAATCGTGATAGGTTAGTTAATTTACTCGGCAAGCATATACCCAACTATGACAAATCAATGTGCTTGTATCCAAAACCATTGAAATCATTAACTGAACAAGCGATTCAACGTGCTGAGAAGATGGCAAAGCAGATAGAACGGAATGAATTATCTGAGCATTCAAATCCCTGCTGTAGAGGCTTGCCTAAACTGATTAGTAGTTTATTAAGCTTAGAGAATAGTTAGAAAAATTTATCTGTATTACTTGATTGTACAGAATAAACGCTAGTTAAATTCAGCTAAAAAAACTAAAATTAATAGGCTTATGATAAATATTGTTTAAGTTGAATCACAATTTAGATAAAATGTTCCCGCTTTTGATCAAAATATTTTTTGTTTTCGATAAAGCTTACTTCACAAACTTGGGAATAATAAACTGTGCCTGAGAAAAATTTTAAATGAATCTCAGCATATTACGTGTGTTTATATCGGCGCTTCAAGGAGCAAGTTGTTAATGAAAGTAAGTTTATCAGGGATTAAGCTAGGTTGTGCAATTCTTAGTGGCAGTTATTTAGCAGCAGTGACGATCGCTTTAAGTGGAACAAGTGCTTTTGCTGCTCAATTCATTACAATTGAAAGCACTGGTACATTATCAGGAACAATCGAACTTCCCAGAAATAATCCGAATTTTAATAACAGTATTACTCGTATTGATACGGATGACACTGGAACTTATTACCGGAACTTAGGTACTAACAATAATCCTAATTATGTTCCTGTATACCAGTCAAACTATTTACAGGTAGAAACACGCTCTGATGGAAGTCTGCATTACTTTGTTGACTTTAAAGGTATTCCCTTTGTCTCGTTCGATGGTGTTCTCACATCGCCGGTTCTCTCTGGTGGTCAGTTGACACCCTATAAATACCAAGGACAATTAGCAGGAACCAAATTTCAAGGAGTAGTTCAAGATGAATTTAATTTCATAAAAGCCTTATACAGTGGTACTGTCACCGATCCAGACACCGGAAAGCAGTATCAGGGCACTTTTGAAGTAAGTGGATATGGAGTGCGATATAGCGATCGCAATGGTAGCTCAACTCCCACAGTCTTTGATTTCCAGTCTGATATCCCAGGTTCGCCAACTGTAACATCCTTGAACATCACTAATGCTACCCTGGCGAATTTAAGAATCAAAGTACCTATTGATGAAACTTCTATTCCAGAACCTGCTAGCATTCTCGGCACTTTTTTGGTAGCTGGTTTTGGTATGGTTTTGAAAAGAAAAAAACACATCTGCCCTAAGAAGATGTTTTTAAGGTGAGAAGCTGGTAAGTTTTATAATCACACAGGATAGTTTTAAAAACGAGCCGAACTAGCAAAAGTCCGGCTCGTGTTTAATCAATCATCTATACGCAGTAGCTTGCGGTAAAACGGTTGTGAAAAATCGGTCAAACGATGGCGTTTATAGTTGTCCATAACTTCAATTAAAAAATTAATAAACTCGAAACTGGCCATCATAAGTTCGTAACTCAAGTCAGCATTGCCATCAAACTGAATTCGGCAACGGGTTAAGTCTGAGGGTAAAGTAGCAACATTCCAAGACGCGACAAAGGGAACATGTTCACTAGCTTCTATCTTTCGGTGTCCCTCCAAAACCCCTTTTTGATAAAGACTGATGGCATAGGGTAAAAAATTGCGCTTAGTGCCTTGGACGTAAGGTAAGTAAACACTGGCTTGTTGTTGATTAGCAGGCTGGAGTTGCTCAATAGACATGGTTAAATATTCCTCAAGTTAGTTGGCAACTAGGGATATTAGTGGATGTTAGTAGTGTTCCCAAAAGATGTGTCTAAAGCACATGGTAGAAAGAGGGAGTGGGAATTGGGAATTGGGAAGAGGACTTGGGGACAATGAGAATTGGGGACAAGGGGAAAGACTTGTTTCAAGTTCTCATCCCTTGTCCCCTTGTCCCCTGCTCCCCGCCCTTCTGCCTCTTCTCATACTCCATAAATGAAGTTACTGCTAAGAAATATTAAAATTTCGGTTACAATAAGGCTGCATTAACTTTGATCGCAGCTGGGCGCAATAACATAACATGAAAAACCCACACTATAAATTTGTGGATGTTATTATTGCTGTTTCTTCCAACAATAAGCTGCTGTCACCTTGGTATCACTTTGCCTAAACCGGAGTTCTCATTAGAGAAAGTCCGACTCTACAAGCTTCCTGCCCAAGTGGGTATCAAAGGAATCAAGCCTCTGTCTAAGAGTAGCAAACGTGGTTAATGCTAAGTAATTACCCAGAGTGACAGTCAGAACAAAAGTAGTCCCGGCGGCTTTTGGCTTAGGGATAGCGGGTATTGCAGTTTACCCATTCCGATTAAAATCGGGAAAAGTAGCTTAGGGATATTTGTCCGTAAAATTACTAACTGTAGACAAATACTGGTTTTTGAATCAAGCAACCTAACCTATGCCAGCGAATTCCTGGCCCGAAGAAGATTCTTATCAAGAGCTTGATCCGCTCAACTCCTTGTTGTCTGACCTATCAGTAGATGAGGAGTCAGTGTTAGAGACAGATCCTATGTCTCTACCATCCCGGTTTCAAGGTCGTAGAGGCAAAGCAGCTCTAGTCTTGACTATCGTCTGGAGTGGCACGATCGCTCTACATTTAGTTTCTTGGGCTTCCATATTTATTCTAGGACTGACCACTATTCTAGGATTTCATGCCTTGGTGGTCGTGTTTACTAAATCTCGTCGCTATCCAAAAGAAATACAGGGAGATTTGCCCTTTGTATCTGTGTTAGTAGCTGCGAAAAATGAAGAAGCAGTAATTGCAAAATTAGTCAAAAATCTTTGTAACCTGGAATATCCAGGTGGGCAGTATGAAGTATGGATTATTGACGATCACAGCAGTGATAGCACGCCACATTTATTAGCAGAACTAGAACAGAAACACGATCAACTGAAAGTATTAAGGCGTTCAGCAGAAGCTAGTGGCGGCAAATCAGGGGCGTTGAATCAGGTGTTGCCTCTAACAAAGGGCGACATAATAGCAGTATTTGATGCTGATGCCCAAGTGACACCAGATTTGCTGCAACAGGTAATACCTTTATTCCAAAGAGAAAAGGTGGGGGCGGTGCAGGTGCGAAAAGCGATCGCCAACGCTAAAGATAATTTTTGGACTAAGGGGCAAATGGCCGAAATGGCTCTTGATACCTGGTTTCAGCAACAGCGCACTGCCCTTGGTGGTATTGGCGAACTGCGGGGTAATGGTCAATTTGTCCGGCGTTCAGCCTTGGAAAGCTGCGGTGGCTGGAATGAGGAAACTATTACCGATGATTTGGATTTGACAATCCGCTTGCATTTGGATAAATGGGATATTGAGTGTGTTTTCCATCCAGCTGTGCAAGAAGAAGGTGTGACAAATGCGATCGCACTTTGGCATCAACGCAACCGATGGGCAGAAGGTGGTTATCAACGCTATCTGGATTATTGGGATTTAATTCTCAAAAACCGCATGGGAACGCGCAAAAGCTGGGATTTGCTGATTTTTATGCTGATTATGTATATCTTACCTACAGCAGCAGTACCAGATTTGTTGATGGCGATCGCGCGTCATCGTCCACCAATGTTAAGTCCCATTACAGGCTTGTCCGTTACCATGTCGATGGTAGGGATGTACACAGGTCTAACGCGCATACGTCAAGATCAGAAATTCTCACTTTCTACATATCTTACGATGCTGGTGCAAACCCTGCGTGGCAGTTTATATATGTTGCACTGGTTGGTCGTCATGAGCAGTACTACTGCCCGGATGTCGGTAAGACCAAAGCGCCTAAAATGGGTGAAAACCTTGCATACGGGGCATGTGGAATAGCCCCTTTGGGGAATTAAAAATTAAAAATTAAAAATGCAAAATTACCAAAAATAATTTTGCATTTTTTTATCAGAAGAATGGGTTTTAAACCCCGTGCTTCACGCAATGCTTTAATTGTCACTCATCATCAACTTCTGATTCCTCTACCCATTCAGGTGTAGCTATGGAATCGGAGAATTCTGTTGAATCCTCAGTGAAACGGATAATTTGTCCGTTGAAGAATTCTGCTAGACGTTGAGCAGCGATCGCAACTTCATCAATTTCCCAATCAGATGCGGGTGTTCGTTGTGGCGGTGGAGGCAAAGTTTGCGCCCCGTTTCCATTTGCCCCATTTCCATTTATTCCATTTCTATTTGCCCCGTTTCCATTTACTCCATTTCCATTTACTCCATTTCCATTTACCCCATTTCCATTTTTTGCTAGCGGCTCGGTTCTTAGCGGTGCTGGTGCTGGCGTTGCTGGCTGTGCTACTGGCGCTGGAGGCGGAATTTGCTGGTTGTAACTAGGAGTAGCTGGTTGCTGAACGCGACTAGAATCTTTTGGCGGAGGATTTTTTTTGGCGGAGGTAGAGTTTGAAGAAATTCCTTTTTCTATATTTATCTGGATTTCACGCTGGAAAGTTTGCTGGAAAGCTTCCGTAATCATCGGTAGATAAGATTTACCCTTGTCATACCATGCCTGCTTGATAGCAATTCGAGCCATAACACCGTCGAACTCTATAAGTTGGCTCATTTGACGCAGCATTTCTTGCCTTGATTTTGGCTGAAGGTTAGCAAGCACCTGTTGCCAAACCTGAGTTAAGTCATATTCTGCTTCGCCAACAACTTCTGAAATTACTGGTTCAACGATCGCAGGTGGTACAGGAACAGCAACAGGCTCTGGGGTTGGTGGTGAAACTGAGTTTGCAGCAGAATTGTGATTTCTTTGCTGTTCAACTGCGCCAGATGATGTGACAGGCTGATTTTGGGCAATCGCTACATGATGGTTTGTAGAATTATGATTTGTTTGTGGTTCCGCTACTGGTAAAGAAGAGACTGCATAATTTTGGGCAACTGCTGGAGGATAACTTGGAGATACAGCAGGTGGGTTAACTCGCGGCGCGATATTTGGGGCTTGTGGTTGAATATTTGTCGTCGCACTAGGTAACAATCCTAGTAATGTTACTTCCAACCATAAACGCGGCTGAGTGCTGTTTTTAATTTGTACTTCAGCTTTTCGCAGGTGTTCCTGTCCTGCCAAAATCACGCTCATATCGAAGTATTGAGCAAACTCAACCAACGCCGTCCAAGTTTGCTGAGTACAAGCAACTAAATCGTGGCGGTTCGGTGCTGTTTTGGCTATGAGTAAATCACGGTAGAAAGCGGCGAGATTTTGCAGAAGAATTAGGGGTTCTCGACCACGATCAAGAATTTTGTGGGTACTGTCAAGAACTGCTTCGGGTTTATCTTGAGCGATCGCATTTAGAAGTCCCAGCAAGTCCTGTTCGCTTACCGTCCCGACCAAATCCCAAACTCTATCTGGTGTCACTTCACCCGCTAACAAACCCAATTGATCGAGTAAGCTTTCGGCATCTCGCAACCCTCCCTGAGAAAGTTGGGCTACCAGGGTTACAGCTTCGGGTGAAATATGAATGCTTTCATAAGATGCGATCGCACTTAAATGCTTAACCATCGCCTCTAATTGAATACGTCTAAAATCAAACCTTTGACAGCGCGAAATAATCGTTGGTAACACCCGTTGCGGGTCTGTTGTCGCCAATACAAAAACTACGTGTCTCGGTGGTTCTTCTAGGGTTTTAAGTAGCGCATTGAATGCTTGGGTACTGAGCATGTGGCAATTATGTACCAAAAGCCCGTTTGCTACAAAGTTATGATTATCTGCTACTTCAATATCGTAAACTCGCTCAACCCCAGCGAGGTGAACAGATTCGACTGTCTCCAAACTTGTAATCCATCGAGGGAATGGAATATTGTTTAAGGTCTGCGAGCCATTTTCTACTGGTGCTTGCGCCCATCTGAATGTAGTGGTATGTTTTGCCTGTACTACTTCTGGTATAAAACTTTGTTGCGGCTGAATATCCCATTGCTGTAAGCCAACTGGCGATGAGTTGATTTTCAGCGCCGGAGAATCCTTCTGTATGCAATTGAATTTGTGGACTTCCTTGTGGACTGAGACTGAGTGAGCCATCATCCATGTACCACCAAGCAAGTCCTTCTGGGGTAATTCGATTAAGCCAGTCCATAGAGACGAGCTTTTTATCCCCATTTGGTTTAACGATTTCCAAGACATCTTTGAGTTGGGGATGACAAGCGGTGTTACAGGTAACTGATATGTTCCCGTATCCTTTGTTACCTGTAATTCGCAGTTTTGGACGCAATTCTTCAAGGCGATAAGCTTTGTATTCCAACCATTCTTGCTGCTTTTCTGAGTGTGTCCAACACAATCTGGGGAATCTGCTGTATTTATTGGGATAACTGATAGAGCAATTTCCAAGTAAGGTTCCGTAGATAAGTCCAAGTGCGTTTGGCTGGATAACTGCCGCATCCGCAAGGAACTTTTCTGTTCTAAGTTTCCAGATTCCGTGTCCTTTTTTATATGGATGTTTTTCCCAACGAGACTGGATGCTGATGATTCCTCGTCCTTTTTTTTGTAAAAAGGTTGGGATATCGAGCTTTTCTCCGCACCCGCAAGCACAGAAAGGTCGGAGTAATTCGGCTTGTTTAAGGATAGATTCCAAGTCGTATGATTTTTGCCCAGATGTATTGCCTTTAAATTGGTGTCCGCTAACAAACCTTCGGGTGCGTCCATCGATACCAAATTTGTAAATGAGGATGCCGCATCCGCATTCACAGGGGATAGTATCTTCACTCCTTCTTTTACGTCCTTTGCTGGTAGCCATCCCTGATTTGTCCTAATTAAATGATTACCCGTACATCTAATTTCTCTATTAGTTGTTTTGATAACCAGGGTTTGTCTTTCCCCTTGATCTAACCACCTGACAACTTTCTTGAATTCCCACTTACCTAATGAGTCGTTGTAACTCAGAACCTTCTTATCTTTAATTTTGGGATCATCAATTCTTTGAAGTCCCTCGTCAGTCAAAACCAGAGAATCTCCAGTTAAGCATTCATCGATTACATAAACCTTGTAACGACACTGCACAGGGGCAAACTGGGCTTTTTCAATCAACTCGCGGATATTATCGACACCAGTGTTACTAGCAGCATCGATTTCAATTACATCTAAAGCGTAACCCTTGGTGATTCCTTGACAAACATCACATACGCCGCAGGGTTCAGCAGTGGGCCGATCGCTTTTGAGACAATTGAGAGATTTAGCTAAAATTCGGGCACTAGAAGTTTTCCCCGTACCTCTTGGCCCTGTAAATAAATAGGCGGGGGCGATTTTAGATGTGCCGATCGCATTCGTGAGGGTTGTAGCGATCGCCTCTTGTCCCACCAGTTCAGCAAAACTTTTGGGGCGATATTTATGGTGCAGGGGTTCGTAAGACATGGAAAAATAGACTTCAATGCCTTTCAACGTTAATTAGTAGCACCGAGTCGAGTTTGGGATTCAATTATTTTAAACTCTCGTACCTGCTTTCTTCATCGATGTTGCTATAGCGCTTACACTCAACTAATGCCGTCAATTTTGGCACTCAGGAAAGCAAGCAACTAGATCATAATTCTTTACTATGATTTCAACATCAATGTATCGGAATTATAGCATAGCATTTAGTACATTTGTTCTTATCAAAAGTAGGAAGTAGGGAAAAAAGAACTAATGACCAATGACTAATGACAAATGACAAAGAACTAACGCCATAGTCCAGTGCGATCGCTACAATTTTATAGATAAGCAAAACTCGATGGTGCAGCAGATGCTCAAGCGGCTATTTCAATGGCTCAAAAAGCTTTTTCAGAGCTTGTTCGTTGGAAAACAGAATGTCTCAAAATCTAGAGGGAATATTCCAAAAGAACCAGCCCCACCCCTAAGCGATACGGATCTGGAATTTCTCTTCACCGAGCTGTTGCAAGGAGTACATCAAGCACGAGGGGAAGCCTGGGCGCAAAAGTGGCTGCATAATATTGAACATCGGATTACTACTGAAAACTGGGTTCAGTGGTTAGGGCGCTTTGGTGAAAAATTGCTAGCATCACCGACACCGAATAATGAAATAGCTGCACGGTTAGTACAACTGGGTGAGTTGGATATCGGAAAAATCGGAGATGTTGCCTATAGTATTGGAATGCAGTTGTTGACGCGCAATCAAGGCGAACCAATTTGGGAATATGAAGGGCCAGATGCTCTTAGTACGACTTTACAATCTGAGACAACGCCCTCGATATCAGAGTCAGTAGATGCGCCAGAGAATCCCCCAGAGGGAGAATATCAAACTGTCACCCTAGAAGAGTTGTTTGTAATGTTGCAGGAGGATGAAAACTTACGCCAGCAGATTGCTCAACAGCTTGCCGTTGAGACAGATGATCCACAAGTGCTTGTCCAGGCACTGATCAATCAATTGTATCCTGCCGGTCAATCGACTACAGAGCAAACAGAAAATTAGTCGAATCGGGAATTGTAACGTTGTAATGCTTTACTCTTGAATTTTGGTATATTTTTTGCTAACCTGCGACGGAAGCGCTGTCCCGATCTAATGGATTTTTACGTAATTAATGATTTTTTTAACACAACGATGGCTACAATCTAGAAAAACAAAATCCAATAGTGTGGCAGATGCTCAGGCGGATATCGCAGTCGCTTAAAAGGCTTTTAAAGCGCCTCATTGAAAGTAAGCAGGCTAGTTCTCTTAAGGGTGCGAGAGGACACAATCTGGTGGAGGTACTACCAGAACTAACCAATGCTGATCTGGAACAATTGTTTATCCAATTGTTAGAAGGCGTGCATCAAGCACGAGGACGACAGTGGGCATTGAGGTATCTGCAACGGGTTGAAAATCGGATTCCGGCCGAACGCTGGATAGATTGGTTGGTGATGTTTGGCGAAAGCTTGCTAGCTTCACCTGCACCGAATCCTCTTTTAGCATCACAGATGGTGCAATTGGGGGAACTTGGTGTTGGCAGAATTGGAGATGTTGCTTATGACATTGGCATCCGCATGATGCAAAACTCACCTATACAGATAGAGGATGAGGAGAATTATCCAGAAGCGGACTTAGAAATTACTCCTGAACAATATGGGGTAGAAATCGCTCCTGGGGAAGAACTGATCGGCAATTTAGGCGAGCAGTTATGGGAGCATGATGAGCCAGATGTCATAGAAACTACTCCTGGTGAAGAACTGATCCGTAATTTAGGCGAGCAGTTATGGGAGTATGATGAGCCGGATGTCGTAGAAATTACTCCTGGAGAAGAACTGATCCGCAATTTAGGCGAGCAGTTATGGGAGTATGATGAACCAGATGTTGTAGAAATCACAACCGATGAAGAAATTATCCCAATTTCGCCTGGGCAAGAGCTAATTCGTAGCTTAGGTGAGCAGTTATGGGAATATGATGTGCCAGCTGTTGAACCAATCACCTCAGCATCTGAAAATATCTTTTTTGAGGAAAGATTCACCGAAAATTTAGAGGAACTGGTATTGGAGTATGAAAGGGAAGAAACCCAAGCCACAATACCCGAAAATCTCCCTCTCCCCGCAAAGGAAGATTCAATCACCTCATTAGCCCAACTGAGGTTCGATGATGAAGAAGTTGTTCAAAGTACAACAGGAGTAAATCTCCTTTCTACTAGGCCAAGAAGTGAATTAACAACTTCTCCCTCGGTGGAAAACTGGGATAGCGCTTTGACAAATTTAGAGCCAAATGTGGCTAATACATTAGATGAGTTGTGGGTGAAATTGGATCAAAGTACCAATTTAGTCCAGCAACTTGCTTCTAACTTGGCAGTTCAAAGCAGTAATTCTCCCGGTATTATTGAGCGACATAGCGATAATCCGATTACCAACGCTCAAGGATGGTTTTACCAAGGTCTAAGCCAAGCGAAAACAGGTGATTTGTTAGGCGCGATCGCATCTTACGATCGAGCTATTGAACTTCAACCTGAAGTCTCAGAGTATTGGTTTAATCGAGGCTTGACACTGTTCCATTTAGAACGTTTTGAAGAAGCGATCGCATCTTACGAAACCGCCATAGAACTAAAACCCGACTTCTACAAAGCTTGGCACAACCGGGGTGGAACTCTTGGAGAATTAGGATATTTTGAAGAAGCGATCGCTTCTTTTGACAAAGCTATAGAAGTCAAGCCAGACTACCAAGAGGCTTGGTCTAGCAAGGGTTTGGCATTACTGAAGTTAGGTTGGCTACCAGAAGCTATTTATAGTTACGATCAAGCGCTGCAATTGGAACCAGAAGACCAGGAAAACTGGTATCACCGAGGGATAGCCCTAGCTGTAGGCGAACAATTTTCAGAGGCGATTATATCCTACGACAAAGCCCTAGAAATTAATCCAGAGTACCACGAAGTTTGGATAGACCGGGGTGTAGTGCTGTTTAATTTAGGAAGGTGGTCAGAAGCGATCGCCTCCTGGGATAAAGCCCTTTCAGTTCAAGCCGACTTCTACTTAGCTTGGTACAACCGAGGCATAGCATTAGACAACTTAGGTCGTCGCCAAGAAGCGATCGCTTCCTATCGCCAAGCGATCGCCATCAAACCTGACTTCCACTTAGCTTGGTATAATCAGGCAGTAGCGCTGTTTTATTTAGAACAATTTGCCGAAGCGATCGCTTGTTATGACAACGCTTTGGAAATTAAACAAGATTATTGGGAAGCTTGGATTGGTCGGGGAACTGCGATCGGTAATTTAGTAAATTCTGACGCATTGCTGAATTTGTCGAGTAATATAACAGCGACAAATCCCGCCCTACAACAGGGCGGCTACGAAGGAAAATTAGCCAGCTACGAAGAAGGGTTAAAACATCTACGGACAGATACCCACCCAGAAGGTTGGGGTAGATTGCATCTGGCGATCGCTAATACTTATTACGATCAAGGCAAAAAACATCCCAATCCTCGCGATTATTGGCGCAAAGCTGCATCTGAGTACCATCAGGCGCTGTTAACCCTAACACTAGAATATTTTCCCCTATTCCACCTAGAGGTTTTGCAATCTCTAAGCAAAGTACTGATGGGTTTGGGACAAACAACACAAGTTCAAGAATTGCTGCAACGCGGTACAGATTTATTGCGACAATTGCTGAGTGAAGAAACTCGCTCAGACGAAAGTAAAAAACAGCTAGCTTTGAAATTTGCAGGCTTTGATCAATTGGCAGTTGATTTAGCAGTAGAGTCTGGTGATTTAGTTGAAGCTTGGGAAATTGCCGAACAGGGCAAGAATGCTTGTTTAAACTGGCTACTTTCTGGCTGGAATAATAATATTTACTCGCCCCATTATGGTGCAATTCAACAACTATTTAATCCCACAACAGCAATTATTTACTGGCATATTAGTCCAGTCGCCCTACATACTTTCATTCTCAAAGACCAAGCGCCATCACCGATTCTCCTGTTTACACCCATGCAAGATGCCGGGGCAATACCTTTAGGAGAAGACGCTATTCGTCTCAATGAATTGCCACTACCTGAAGCAGTACAACGCCTAATTGAATTTGAAACTTGGCTAGAAGATTGGCATCAACAATACCAAGAATATCGCACCACAGCCCAAGACAAAGAAAGTAAAAGCCAGCATTCTTGGCGAGTGGATATGGAACAGAAGCTGGTGCAGTTGTATGGCATCTTGAATATTTCCACAATTGCCCAAGAACTCGAAGGCATCACTCAACTGGTTTTAATTCCTCACCGCGACTTGTACAGATTGCCCATTCATACCCTTTTCCATCTTTCTTCCCCATCCCAGGAAGAGTTGCCGAATGTGGAGTCCAATTTCACCGTCACCTATTTACCCAGTGCCCAAATAGGTTTATCAATAAGAACTGAAGATATTTGGCAATGGCAAAATCAGTTATTGCTCAGTGTTGAACATCCTGAAAGTGCAGGTTATCCTCCACTAAAATTTGCTAAACTCGAATCTGAAGTTGTGAGCCAGATGTTCAATAATATCCAACGAATTCAGGGAGCAGAAGCTACAAAAAATATTGTTGAAAATGCCTTTTTTGATAATTACAATATTTTTCATTTTACAGGTCATGTCACTAATAATTTAGCTGAACCCAAAAAGTCAGAATTAGCATTAGCAGGTGAAGAAAAACTAACTCTAGATGAAATCTATCAACACAATCTATCAACTTACAACCTGATTACTCTCTCTGCGTGTGAAAATTTAAGTACTAGCAACCACACTATCAGCGGTGAATATGTGAGTTTAGCCAGTGGTTTGGTAAGTCAGGGTGTTCCTCATATAGTTAGTACTCTCTGGAGTGTAGAATCTTCAGCTAGTGCCTTGGTGATGATAGAGTTTTATCGGAGATTACAGCCTAATAAATCAGCTGTTACTGCTTTAGCGGAAGCAACAAGGTGGCTGAAAGAACTAACTGCTGGAGAACTGACAAAATGGTATGAAGATATTTTGAATAATCTGCATCCTGAAGAATTACGAATTCAAACTTATTTAGCGACGCAACTATATAGAAATAGTAAAATGGCATCAGATAAAAATCTTTATAATCATCCTTACTACTGGGCAGCATTTACGATTACGGGTAAGCCTAATTAATACTTTGAGGTAGGGGCAATTCATGAATTGCCCCTACCTCAAAATGTTTATAAACCTTTTAATTAAGCTTAATCTAACTCCCTGCGTCCTTCCAATGCCCTTGCCAGAGTCACTTCGTCGGCGTATTCCAAATCACCACCTACAGGCAAACCAAAGGCAATCCGCGTCACCTTGGTAAATGGTTTCAATAGCTGACCTATATATAGTGTTGTTGTTTCCCCTTCTATACTCGGACTAATTGCCAGAATAACTTCTTGAGGTTTTTGCTGATTTACCCGTCGCTGCAAAGCCAGTATATTCAGCTGTTCTGGCCCAATTCCATCAATTGGAGAAATCACCCCACCCAAAACGTGATATTTGCCTTTGTATTCGCGGGTTTTTTCCAGCGCAATTACATCGCGGGGATCTGCTACGACACAGATAGTATTGTTGTCACGGTTGGCATTGCGACAGATTTCACAAACAGGTTCAGCAGATAAGTGAAAGCAAACAGAACACAAGCCTATCTGTTTTTTGGCTTCAATTAATGCTTGTGCCAAAGCTTCTACTTCTGCTTCTGGACGCTTCAAAATATGCAAAGCCAGTCTTTGGGCAGATTTAGGGCCAACTCCCGGCAGGCGTTGCAATTGCTCAATTAACCGTGCTAAAGGGCGTGCGTAAACCGTTGTCTTATCTCCAGAATGTTTTACCTTAACTATGATGACATTTTTCAGGTACTTCCATCTGTCTGGTATGGCGTTTATTATGGAAGCTTTTGAGCCTACCTGCGATCGCTTACTTTAATCAATGTAAAATTTAGTCTGCAATTTAGCATACTTAGTAAATACACGCAAGTATAAATATTTGCGTGTATATTTTTATTTCTATCTGAATAATTTTTATTTATTGGGGTGATAGCTATTTTGTAGAAGTGGCTCACATTCAACAAAACAATACGTTTGATTTTACACAATTAATCTAGCAATGACACCTTAGCGTAGCGAGGCAAAGTCTAGCCAAATTAAATTTTGCGTCTTCCGAAATAGGCTATTTCAGAGTTGTATTTAAAATGTATAACCTAAATTAATTCAAACAAAATAGATGAATTGTTGATTGAGTATTATCAGGAGTTTGTTTTAGAAATAACACTTGTACTTACTTTCATGAGTGTGATTAGTCTGCAATATTCACCCAATTTATTCAGATAATCATCCGAAAAATAGATTAGTACATCTTCCAAGTTGCACGAATCTAATAAACAAGCACTATTTTATACATTAATTTATCTCCTATGATTGCCCTAACAAAGACATTAGTAAAAACAGTAGCAGAACCAGAACAGCTAGAGAATATTGATTTACTTAACTCGAAGCGAGCTAATTTTTTACAAGAAGTAATTGAAGGCTTAGAAGACGGTATATTAATTTTAAGCCAAACTGGTGAAGTAGTACATAGTAATGCGTCTGCTAATCGCCTTTGTTGCCAATTCAATCAAGACAATTTCAACCCGAATTTTGTACCGCCAGCTATCTGGAATCTTTGTGAATCTTTACTCAGTAGCCAGTATTTGTTTTCTGATAAACTTCTGATTTTGTCGGATGAAATTGTACTTGATAAGTCAAATATTTTTCGGATTAGGGTGAGACTGCTAGATTTAGATGGGTTTGAAGTGCCTTGCTTATTAGTTACCATAGAAAACCAGTATGAGTCTGTAAAAAATGTAGCACTCACTGAAGTTAAAAAATTTGACCTCACGCCACGAGAAGCTGAAATTTGGTTTCTCTATAGAAGCAACTACAGCTACAAAGAAATTGCTATGAAGCTTTACATCACCATAAACACCGTGAAGAAGCACATGAAAAATATTCACACTAAGCGACAAGCAAACTTTTCTGATAATTGAATGATAGGACGGTAATAAAAACCGATTCTTAAAATTCAATAGATTATTACTTATTAACCTATTATCCACAAACGAGTATTTTATGAATAAATCTTGGATTGTTCTATAGATAAAAAATACTAGCCCTTGCTTTCATACAAGGGTAGTTATTTTAACCGCGATCCTGTCTAATTTTAGTGTTATGCAGATTTTAACTAAGGAGAATCGGGGGTTTTTTGCAGACGTAATAAGGTGTTGTAAACCTGCTGTTTTAAAAGATCGTTATTTTGTAGTTCTATAGTGATTTTGTTAAACTGATCGATGCTCAAACCATTATCTTGGACAATTTTTTGAGAGTTATTACAGTAATTTACTGCGATATCTTGAGCCTTTCTAGGAAGATCATTTATGCTGTTAGAATCGTTACAAACAATTTTGGGAACTTCTCCACTGCCAATCAGGTTTTTAATGGTTTCAAAAGCCTTTTGACGTGCTGGTTCCATTGCTAGCACTGCTTGAGCGTAGCTGTCAATTTGAGTATTGTTAGCTATTGGTGATGCAGTTTGACCATAAGCTTTTGAATTAACTGAAAAAGCGTTAGAAATGACACTCGCAGTAGCGATCGCGCCGAAAAAGAATGATTGGCAAAGGATTCGCTTTCGGCTGGATCGGGAAAGGAAATTGGAAATTTTATTCATATAGTGTGTGACACAAAACTACATCAGGGATATTATAAGGACTTTGAATTATTTTCAGAGTTGGAAGTTCCAGCAACTGTTCAATACATCAAGTTTTTATATTTGATTGTCAACTTCCTCGGCATATTTGACAAAGTTCGATGACTTTAGTCTGAAATGTTGACATTTCTGATGCTCCTTGCTTGAGGCTCACTTCTAACTCCAATAGTAGAGGTAAGCAGGAGATTAACTGTTGCACAGAAAGCAGTTTGATTTCTTGTTGTAAGAAATAGATCCGCTTGGGATTACCGATATCAGCAGCTTGAGCGATCGCTTGTTGGTTGCGCTCACCACTTTCTATCATAATCTTGACCCATAGCCAGGTGCGAAATTGTCCAATCAATGTGGCCACTATCCGTAATCCCGGCTCAGAAGCATTGATCATATCTGCCAAGGTTGTCAAAGCTTTCGCTGTATCTCCTATTCTGATTGCTGCTGCTAATTGTAAACTATTTTGAGTAGTATTTCTTACTAACTTTGTAACGGTATCTACGTCTAAAGGCTTATTGGTACCGTGGGCATATAACCGTAATTTCTCTATTTCATTGTAGAGCAATCGCGTATCATTTCCGACGGATTCTGCCAACAGTTGGGCAGTATTGGCAGTCAATTTTACGCCCACAGTCTGGGCTACTTGATTAACAGATTGCACTAGTAATTCGGTTTTCCAAGGGGGAATGAGGGGAAATTCTCGGAATTCGGTAGCAAATTGTTTTAACAATTTCGTGGATTTGAGGCGTTCATCTGGCTTGTTGCGGCTGCTGAGTAATAAAAATGAGTTTTCGGGAATGACAGATAGCGATCGCACCAGTTCCCCTAAGACGTTCTCTGGACAGTGCTGACACAAGGTTGTATTTATCAGCCATACCAAGCGCCCACCAGCGCCGAAAGTGGGTGTCATCACCTGATTTAACCCCTGGATAGCAGCATCAGCTTGATCTGGGGTGAATGCAGTGTAATTAAAACTTATCCAATTGGGATCGAGAACGCGATCGCGCAAAACAGCGATCGCCTTTTCCATCGCAAAATCATCTTCACCCCAGTAAACATAGATTGGCATAGATAAACCTCATTGGGCATGGAGAATGGTGCATTGGAGAAGAATTCTTAAAACTCCTACCTCCTAACTGCTAACTTCCTCAGCCCCAAAAACTAAATACTTTTAAAATCATTCTCTTATTCGGGGTAATTTTCCCTAAAATCTATCAAGTGAGAGCGTGAGGCTATGAAGATTGGACGACAACTATCAAACTTACTTAAATCGGTTAGCACGACTGACGCTGCCAGAAGCCTACAGATCCCAAGCCCAGCATATTCAGGAATCTTCTAAATTTCAGCCAAATTCCGGCTTGAGAGAAGCAGCGTCTTTTCCTGGGTATACGCTAATTACAACGCCTGCGGCAGAAGAAAAATCAGAAAATTCTGCTTTCTATGCCAAATTACAGACTTACCAACAGGAACTTTTGCAGTTGCCTGTAAACCGTAATTTGATTATACCTGTACCTCCTGCTAGCTTCCATGTAACTTTAGCGGATTTAATTTGGGATCATGCTTACCTTGATGCCCGCGAAAATAATCCAAAATTTGACGAGGAGTTACCCTCTTGTTTAGCCGAAATGTTTCAGCAATATCAACAATTGATGACAAATAGGAGTCATCCGATTAAATGGCAAATGCTGGGACTGATACTGATGCCAAGAGCTATAGCTGTTTGTTTAGTACCTCAAAATGAAAGCTGCTATGAGGAAATTATTAAATTCCGCCGAACAATTTATCAAAATCCCAAGTTGATTGCCTTGGGTATTGAGCAGCATTATCATTTCACTGCCCATGTTACATTAGCCTATTTTGGGGAGGTTTCATCTGACTTAGACCGCACAAGTTTCAGCACAAATCTTTCGGAATTGAATGAAAAATGGCTGTTTAATTTGCCAGAATTTTCGATCAATCGTGTTGAATTACGAAAATTTGACAACATGACACACTATTATCGTGAACCAGATTGGCCGATTTTAGATTTTTAAGTCATTAATTAGTAGTTAGTAGCCAGTAGTTTCCACTCACTGGCAACTGACTACTGATTATCGAACAGAATCCAGGAGTCAGGAGTCAGAATGGGCTAAACCTTAGCTATCCGCTAACAGAATGAATTTTGTACGACTGTCCGATAGCGCAGCGTAAAGCCTTTGGCATGGCTACGCTATCGAGCGTCTTGATTCTGACTCCTGAATTCTGACTTCTGAATTCTTCTTCAAGATTTTGTATTTTAGGTAAACTTAACTTTTTACCAATGCTGTAAATAAAATCTCTCGCCTAAAATTTAGGTTCTTGATACACGAGATAAACAGCTTCTAAAAATACATCAGGTGTAACAGCTTCTGGCAAGTTTTCTAAATTAATAATAGCTACTACTTGCTCGGCTAACTTTAGAGATAGTGAGGCTCTTGCCTTTAATGACATTGCAGCCCGTCGCTGCAAATATTCACGAATAACTGCAAAATCATCGGGCAATAATTTCGATAAATCGGCGATTTGGATTAACTGTTCATAAAGTTCCTTTGCCTGTTCTGAAATTGTCAATGTCGCAGATGCAATGGGTGTTTCAGCTTGAATTACAATTGTACCGGCAGCCAAATCACCTAAACGCTTTTCACGACTACCCAACATAATTAAAAAAGCGCCAATAAATAAAGTCTCATCAAAGGGGCGTAGTAGGGCACGGAGAGTTGCTTGTTGTAACCCAATGAGCCTGCCATCATCTCGAACTACGCGAATCTTAGCAACCCGTTTACCAGGGGTTTGCCCAAACCATAAGGTTTCAAAAAATACAAAATAGCTGATGTAAATTGCAAAGGCAATAATGAAGAAAATTGCTAACAACCAAATGTCTAAATTTGGTAAACTCGTAAAAAAGTCTTCAATAAAATTTACCAGCTGCGTTGAAAAGACAGCCCAGGTAAAGACAAACAAAAGCAAAGTTATACCCAACACTGTATAGTCAATCAGCAGCGCTAAAGCTCGATTACCAATTCCCGCTAAAGTAAATTCCAACTCTACACTTTCTGGAGTCTGGAATGTGATGCGATTAAAAAAGCGCATATTTTAACCAATTGAAAATTAATAGAGTTGAATTAAGGCGTTGAGTTAACGAAAATCTTGTGTAGGAGGTTGTCTTAACTGCAAACCCAGACCTTCACGCCGAGTCCGCAAGTCCAAGTATAAAACAGCTTTTAGTGCTTGCCAGAATGGCATTATCAAAACTCCACCTACTAAGCTACCAATGACAGAAATAAAATACACAATTCCGTAGATGACAGTACCAGGCTCAAGCTTGATGAGGAATAAGCTAGGTACATAGTTTAATACAAACACTAATGGCAGTGTAACGAAAAAAGCAACTAAAACAACGCCCTGAATGCGAAGTACCGAGGCTTTAGTTAACTCCCAACTTCTAGCAACACTTTCGCCACCATTAACATTTTCTTCAACTGCTAGCGGTACCTCAGCTACTATCCAACGAGAGTAGAACCAGGTTAGTCCCAACAGTAAAATAATTACCATTAAAATTATTGTCAATGTGGTTGTGACTATAACACCCGCAGTACCTAATATCCCTCCTAATAACGCTACCAGCAAAGCAGACAGAATACCACCTGCGATCGCCAATCCTAAATAAACTAGCAGCAAAGATACTCCTACCTGAAAACCAACTCTTAAAAATGACCAGAGACGCGGATTAACATGGCTGCTGGCGGCTTGGACAGTTTCAGGTTGGTAAATCAATTCTCCAAAAGCCAAGCGTGAAATTAGTCCAGAGATGGCTGCATATTTTGCCCAGCCATAAATCGGAAGGAGAACCCACAAGTGAGCGATCGCAGCCAGTTTCAGATAAGTCTTAAGATGAGAACGATACAATCGCACCGCAGCACTGACAACATTTCCTACACTCAGTGGTTGTATCTGGCCGGAAGATCCAAAATTTTCAGACATAATGGCAAATTTCCCTTGAAACTACGGAGATCAATTTGAGGCTATCTTAAGCTAAGTTAAACTCAGTGTTCCCAAAATTCATGAATATTCAACGTTGGATTGCGCGACGAGAACCAAATTGGCAACGTCTGGATGCCTTATTAAAGCAGATAGAAAAAAAAGGGCTAAAGTCTCTAAGGGCAGCAGAAATTAGAGAGTTAGCGAGTTTATATCGTTCAGTAGCGGCAGATTTGGCTCGTGCCCGTACCCAGCAAATCGGCAATACTTTGATACAAAGTTTACAATCTTTAACAACTCGTGCCTATACGCAGATTTACCAAGGTTCGCGACGACAGGAATGGCAGGCAATCCTAGAATTTTACAAATGGGGATTACCCGATGTAGTCCAGAAAACATTTGCATATATTGCTGTAGCCACGGCACTGTTCCTACTGGGGACACTAGTGGCTTGGTGGTATTCTTGGCAAAACCCCAGCTTTATGGCTTTGATCGTACCTGAAAGTTTGATTACCAAAGTGCGAGATGAGCATAAATTATGGATGGGGTCGATTGTCGGCGTTGAACCTCTGGCATCCAGCAGTATCACGATCAATAATCTGTCAGTATCCTTTGGTGCTGTTGCCGGTGGCATCACCGTCGGTCTATATACAGCCTACTTGATGATTTTTAATGGCTTATTAATTGGTGCTGTTGGCACTTTAGTTGGTCAAAATAATCTGGCTTATCCTTTTTGGGCCTTTGTGTTTCCGCATGGTTCCTTGGAATTACCCGCAATCTTTTTTGCTGGAGGTGCAGGATTTTTATTAGCAAGAGCAATTTTATTTCCTGGTAAATATCGCCGTGGGGATGCACTGAAATTTTATGGTTCTCAGGCGGTGCAGCTAGTATTTGGCATTGTACCAATGTTGATTATTGCTGGTACGATCGAAGGCTTCTTTTCACCTAATCCGAGCATACCTGATGCAATTAAATATTTGGCAGGGATGGGATTATTTATACTTTTGGTAATGTATTGTAGGCGCAAGAAAGCATGAAATAATTTAGATGTTGACGGATTGGCAAATTGAAAAATATTTTAGAATAAGGTAAATACTAACGATGTCAAAAAGTATTATAAGTTGAAGCTAGGATAATCATGGTACAAATATCAAATAAAAGATTGACTCTAGAAGAGTTTCTCGCACTACCAGAAACTAAACCTTACTGTGAATACATTGACGGTCAAATCATTCCAAAACCTATGCCTCAAGGAAAACATAGCACTATTCAAGGAGAACTCTGTCCCACAATCAATTCTGTTATCAAAGTCCAAAAAATGGGTTGGGCTTTTCCAGAATTGCGTTGCACTTTTGCAGGACGTTCTATAGTTCCCGATGTCGCTGTATTTTCTTGGGCAAGGCTTCCCGTAGATGAAAATGGTGATATTGCCAATACATTTACTGTAGCACCCGACTGGATAATCGAAATTCTCTCCCCCGAACAAAGTCATACAAAAGTTACAAAAAAAATCTTACACGCTCTCAATCATGGGACTCAAATGGGTTGGTTAATTGACCCTGATGAGCGGTTCATTGCTGTTTATCCTGCGGGACAACAACCTTTACCTTTTGAGGAAATTGAGTCTGTTTTAGCAGTGCCAGAATTTTGTCAGGGGTTACAGTTGACGGTAGGTGATATTTTTGGATGGTTAAAGGTGACTGCGTAACAAATATTTTGTTCAAGCCAACCTACTATTCTTGCACTGAAAATATGCCAAAACGCATCATCACCGAACTAACCGATAAGCACAGATTTTTATCCATTTTCTAGCAAAGTTATATTTTTTAAATTTAGTGATTTACTCATTTTTAATTATTTAAATTTAATTTAAGTTTTTATTGGCATCTTTTTACTAACTAATCTAATCAATCAAATATCAACAAGTAAAAAATATTTTAAATTAAGATTTAAACGCATCTTAATTTATTGTTTATCAATTGTTAAAGAAAGTTTAACCATAACAAATGTACCTTGATTAAGGCTGGAATTACAGCAGGAAGATATTCCTTTAATCAGAGGTAATATGATTTTTTCGACCACCACCTTGAATCGTGTCGTTGCTACTTCATTGGTGACAACTTCTGTTGCACTTAGTCCATTTTTTAGTGCGATCGCACAAGCTGAAACTCTCAATGGTGCAGGAGCAACTTTTCCGGCTCCGCTTTACGAACGGTATGCTCGTGAAGTAAAGAAGAAATATCCAGACTTGAAAATTAACTATCAAGCAATTGGTAGTGGCGGCGGTATTCGTCAAGTCATCGCTGGAACCGTTGACTTTGGTGGTAGTGATGCTGCAATGAAAGATGATGAAATTGCTAAAGTCAAGAACGGTGCAATCTTAGTACCCACAGCCGGCGGCGCTGTTTCTGTTGTTTACAATCTTCCGGGTGTTAACGATCTCAAATTGTCCCGCGCTACACTACCAGCAATTTATTCAGGTCAAATTACCAAATGGGATGACGCAAAGATTAAAGCTGATAATCCAGGTGCTAATCTACCAAATCAAACAATTAAATTTGCTGTTCGTGCTGATGGTAGCGGTACAACTTTCATTTTTACTAATCACTTGAGTGCTATCAGTGGCTATTTTAAAGGCAGAGTTGGAGCTAACACTGCTCCAAAATGGAATTTGCCAAATGTCCTCAAAGGCAAAGGTAATCCAGGCGTAGCTGCTATAGTAGCTCGGACTCCTGGTTCTATCGGTTATGTAGAATATAGCTACGCTGTCCAAAACAACCTCAAATCAGCACTGGTACAAAATAAGAAAGGAGAATTTGTTGCTCCTTCTTTACAATCTGCAAATGCAGCTTTAGCAACTGTTACTTTCCCAGACAACTACCGTGTTTTTGTAGGAGATCCAGGACAAGGTTATCCCATTGTTGGTCTTACTTGGATGATGGTTTACAAACAGTATGCTAATCCTGCTAAGGCTGATGCAATTAAGAAATGGATTAATTGGGTATTGAAGGATGGTCAACAGTATAACGATGACCTCAACTACACCAAAATTCCATCTAATGTAGCGAATCGGGTGCTTCAAACAGTGAATAGCTCTGTCAAACCTTAATTTGCAAACTTTAGGACTTACGTAGAAAATATCCCCCAACCCACTTAAAAAGCAATACGTTTGGGTTAATAAAAATTGTAGGTTGGGTGAAGCAAAGCGCAACCCAACAAAGCTATGAAAATGTTGGGTTTCGTTACTCAACTCAACCTACACAACTTTAGAACTTACGTAGAAAATTTCCCCCAACCTACTTAAAAAGGGGGATTTTAATGTTCCCCCTTAAAAAGAGGGAATAGGGGGATTATCTTACTAATTTCCTCTCCTACTAGAGTAAGTTCATAACTCGTTCTAGTAGTAATCAAAAATCTATTTTATTGATTTGTAATGGAAAATTCATCAGATGATTCAAATCTAGGCGATGAAAGTTTTAATCTAACAGGTGTCAGTGGTGCAAACTTCTGGTTTGACCAAGGTTTTACACGGCTAGTATACTTTTTTGCCGTGATTACTGTTGCAGTGCTATTTTTGATGAGTTGGGTAATTTTCTCAGAAGCTCTACCAGCCATCAAGCAGTTTGGACTGGGGTTTTTGTGGGGAAAAGATTGGGATACAGGTAATCAGATTTTTGGTGCATTACCCTATATTTATGGAACTCTGGTAAGTAGTGCGATCGCTATTTTATTTGCTGTCCCGGTGGGAATGGCAGTAGCCTTAGTCACAAGTGAAAATTTCTTACCTACATCGCTGCGAACCATCCTAGCATTTGTTGTTGAATTGATTGCAGCAATTCCTAGTGTAATTATTGGTTTATGGGGTATTTTTGTCTTTATTCCAGTTCTAGAACCTCTACAAAAGTGGCTAGCCAGCACTTTTAAATGGATACCACTGTTTAATACAGAAGATCCTTCTGGGACTAATATGTTGACTGCTGGAGTTATTCTAGCCATCATGATTTTGCCCACAATGGCAGCAATTAGTCGTGATGTCTTAATGGCTATCCCTAAAGAATTACGTAGTGCATCTATGGCTTTGGGTGGAACTCGTTGGGAAACAATTTTTCGAGTCTTGCTACCATCGGGATTTTCTGGAATTGTGAGTGCAGCCATGCTTGCTTTAGGACGTGCTTTGGGTGAAACAATGGCTGTCACTATGGTGATTGGTAACTCTGCTCAAATCAGCGCTTCTTTACTCGATCCAGCTTATACAATTCCCTCTGTATTAGCTAATGAATTTGCTGAAGCTGAACCGGGATTACATATAGGTGCTTTAAGCTATTTGGGATTGATTTTGTTTGGATTGACTTTAGCTGTAAATATTGGCGCTGTACTATTGGTGAAGTGGGTTGCTAGGAAAAACAAATGATATTTTCTTATCGGTGTAGCAAGACGTTTATCAATCAAAATTTGTAAAAATTATGAGTGGTTACATCCAGTCAGAAACGGATGAATCTTTGGTAGCAGAATTATGCAGTCCTCTGCCAACAGAGCGGTTAATATTTACATACTCAATGAATGCGATCGCCTTTGGTTTTACAGGTCTAGCACTCATTCCTTTATTATCAATTTTGTGGGAAATTTTCATCCGGGGAATATCTGGACTCAAATCAGAAATGTTTGTCAAAGCAGTTATTGATAATGGCTTTGGCAATGCCATCCTAGGAACCATAATCATGGTGATCATTGGTGCTATTTTAAGCATTCCCACAGGGATTATGACAGGAATTTTTTTGGCAGAATTTGGACAAAGCAACACAATTGCTAGTCTTGTTCGTTTTATCACCAGCATTCTTACAGGCGTGCCTTCAATTGTTGTAGGTGTATTCGCTTATGGTGTAATAGTTTTAGTAACTAAAGGATTTAGTGCGATCGCAGGTGGTTTTGCTTTAGCCGTGATTATGCTACCTGTGATTATACTGACAACAGAAGAATCCTTAAAACTGATTCCTGCATCTCAACGCCTCGCCTCTGCTGCTTTAGGTGGAACTCGCTTCCAAACTACTTTTCGCATTGTTGTCACTACTGCAATCCCCGGAATTACTACAGGCATTTTATTAGCTGTAGCTCGTGCTGCTGGTGAAACAGCACCCTTAATTTTTACCGCTTTATTTAGTCTAGATTGGTCAGAAGGATTGTTAAGTCCAACAGCTTCTTTACCAGTATTGATTTTTAACCTCTACAATGACCCCGACCCAGAAAAAAGCCAATTGGTATGGACTACTTCTATAGTTTTACTCGGCTTAATTTTATGTGTCAGCATTATTTCTCGCTTAGTTATTAGACAGAGAAGAATAAAATGAGCAGAATACAGAATTCAGAAGTCAGAGGTAAGAATTAATTAGTAGATAATTCAGATTTTCTACTAATTTAAAACTATTAAATAGTAATAGTAGAAAATTAAAATATATTTGATTGTCTCCTATTACTATTATATAATTTCGTCTTAATCCTGACTCCTGAATTCTGTTTTTATAATTTTTATTTCGCACCTTAATCAAGCATGAGTAACCTAATTCCAGCTATCAAAGTTAAAAATATCAGCTTTTACTATGGCACAACAAAAGCAATTGAAAAGGTATCAATAGATATTTATCAAAAACAAGTAACTGCAATTATTGGCCCTAGTGGTTGTGGTAAATCTACCTTTATCAAAATTCTTAATCGCATTAGCGAATTAGAAGGTCCTGTAAAAGTTGAAGGACATGTAGAATTTTTTGGTCAGAATATTTACGATCCTCGTGTCAACATCAACCGATTACGCCGCCAAATTGGTATGGTGTTTCAAAAACCGAATCCTTTTCCGATAAGCATTTACGAAAATGTTGCCTACGGTATGAGAATAGCAGGTAGAAATTCAAAATTAGAATTAGATGAAATTGTTGAATCTGCCCTTAAAAGCGCTGCTCTTTGGGATGAAGTGAAAGATAAGCTCGATAAATCAGCTTTAGGGCTTTCTGGTGGTCAACAACAAAGATTATGTATTGCCCGCGCTTTAGCAGTTAAGCCGAAAGTTCTGCTGATGGATGAGCCATGCTCGGCTCTTGACCCCATTGCCACCATGAAAGTTGAGGAACTCCTTCATAGCTTACAGTCTGAGTTGACAATTGCGATCGTTACCCACAATATGCAGCAAGCCGCCCGCGTTTCTGATTTTACGGCTTTCTTTAGCACCGACGAAAGTCGCATTGGTCAAATGATTGAATTTGGCGCTACAGAGCAAATCTTTAACAATCCACTAGACCCTCGCACTCGCGACTACATTTCAGGGCGTTTCGGTTAAGGTATGTTCTAGCGTGACTTATTGATTTTTGTCGAACTATCTCGCGCTAGAAGATACTCATAAAATGTAGTTTAAAAAAGTTATTAATTTATCTTGATAAATAAACTAACTCCTCATTATCCATGAGGTGTATGTGATATTGATATAGAACTCATATTTGATTTTTTAAAAAACTTTATACAACTCAAAAAGCCTTTTTTCCTATTGCCTCTTGCAAACCCACACAAGTAAGTATGGCTACACCACGCCGCGCGAACAAAAATCAAAGCGGATTTCTATATAGCTATTTTAAATCGAACCAGACCAAATTCTTTCTCATAACAAAGATGATACGTCAATTAAGGGGGAAAAGATAGGCATAAAAAGTCTATAAAAGATAATTTTTGGAACACAGTCTTAAGATGAATATCTGATAACAGTTTATCTGCTGGATGACTACAGCATAACTACGTAATTTACATGTATATCTCCTTTTAGGAGTAACATAGTGAAACAGCTGTGCTAATTTGTACTGTTTTACTTAGTTAAGTTTTGTTTTACACGTTTTGGCAATATGAGTAAACTAATTCCAGCCATCAGAGTCAAAAACTTCAGCTTCTCTTACGACACTCAAAAGATAGTTGAAGGCGTGTCAATGGATATTTACCAAAACCAAATCACGGCAATTATTGGTTCTAGCGGTTGTGGCAAGTCTACTTTTATTAAATCGTTAAATCGCATGAGTGAATTAGAAGGAGAAGTGAAGGTTGAAGGAAAAGTAGAGTTTTTTGGTCAGAGTATTTATGAGCGTCGGGTCAATATCAATCGCTTACGTCGCCAAGTTAGTATGGTTTTTCCCAAGCCAAATCTTTTTCCTATGAGTGTTTACGATAATGTTGCTTATGGAGTGAAATTGATTGGATGGCATCCGAAAGTAGAATTAGATGGAATTGTTGAATCTGCCATCAAAGCTGCCGAACTTTGGGATGAAGTGAAGAATAAGTTGCACAAGTCTGCTTTAGAACTTTCTGGTGGTCAACAACAACGATTATGTATTGCTCGGGCTTTAGCAGTCAAACCAAATGTTTTATTGATGGATGAGCCTTGTTCAGGTCTTGATCCTGCTGCTAGCATGAAAATTGAGCATTTGATCCATAACTTGCGTTCTGAGTTAACAATTGTGATTGTTACTCACAACATGCATCAAGTTACTCGCCTATCTGATTTTACGGCTTTCTTTCATAGTAATGAAAATCGTATTACCCAAATGGTTGAATTTGGTACTACAAATAAAATTTTTACTAATCCCGTAGATTCTCGCACCCGTGACTACGTTTTTGCCCGCGTTAATTGAAGTGTTTCTTAAAATCTAATTATTCAGAGGGTTATGACATAGTGCAGGCGGAAATTAAGGTTGAATTTAATTTCTGCTTACTTTGAGTTCTTCTTATGTTGGGCAATGCAGACTGACATTGACAGTCTTTTTTTATACTATATACTTAAAGAAAAGTATCTGCCTAGACCACCTGAACCATAAGATGAAATGTCCTCTGTGCGAATCTACTTCATATTATAAAAATGGTCGTCGCAATGACCAGCAGAATTACCTCTGCAAAAATTGTGGCAAACAATTCTTTGAGCCTGCATTACCTTGTTCCCTGGAAATGGACTTGCTTGCTAACAGCAATGGACATACTAAAGTATCTATGACTGATGAGGCGGAACTTCCTTTAGTAAAAAACCTGCCAGAAGAAAAAATCACAGAGAAAGGTCTTGGCTCTTTTAATTTTATATTAGCTGAAGAACTTCTGCAAACTATATTATCGCCTGATTGCTTAGAATCTTCTGTGTTCAGCCAATTGCTCTTAAAAATTCAGCAAAAAAAATGAAATTAGACATGAGTTAGAAACAGGAATCTCTCTTCTAGTTTTGGATGCAGAAAACTTAAAATTAGATATTAATTCAGAATTGTTTTTAGCCAGTATTTGTAAATTTCCTCTCCAAGTTAAAATTGCATTTGCTAACTGGAAAAATCCCAATATTGGGAAGCAAGATATTGAACTATATAACCGTGGCTATCAACTTGTCCATGTGCCTGAAGGTAAAAATAGTGCTGATGCAAAAATGATTGCATTCGGTGCTTCTATTTTACGCTCTTATCCAACAGTTAAAGAAATATTAGTCTGTTCTAGCGATGGAATTTTAAATCATCTTTGTAACGAACTCCAAAACCAGGGATTGATTGTTTATTGGGTACGTAGACAAGGGCAAAATTTGCATATAGACAACCGGAATACTGGCAAAATAACTTATTATTCTTTGTCAATGGCAACAGAAGTTACATCTTTTGAAAAAGTGATTGATCCAATTCAAGATTTAATTAAAACTGAAGAGGAATCAATCAATGCTAAATTAAACAGTTTAGTTGATGTTGCAACTTCATTTCAAGAAAGATGCGAGATCAATATTAAACATAATTTAAATCAGCCAGAAAAAGAGAAACCAATATCTGTTGTAGATAACTCATTTGCTGAATCTATTAAAGTCCAAGAGAAACAAGAAGAATTTACGGAAATTTCTAATCGAGAAATATTAGATAAATTACTATTTAAACTTATTCAAGATATACATATAAATTCTCCTCAAACTAAGTTATCTGTGTCTAAGCTAGGTACAGAGATCCGGAAAATAACCGGAGAATCTCCTAATTCAATTATTAAAAAATTAAAGTTAGGTTCCAATTTTACTAAATATTTAGAATCGTCTTCCACATTTACATTAAAAGCGAGTGGCAAAGAATACGAGGTAACAGCACTATTCTGCGATTAGATACTTTCTGGATGTTTACGTACAACCTGAGCCTGTAATTCAGTATTATGTAAACAGATGTAAAGAAATATAAATATTGCAATGCAGGATAAAGTTGTCGTTATTGTCGGTGCTACTGGTGGTATTGGTTCAGCTTTAACACATAAACTTGCGCCCACCGGAGTCCGGTTGGTATTGGCTGCAAGAGATGCAGTTCGTTTAACAACACTAGCGGCTGATTTACCAGGGGAAGTTTTGACCGTTCCCACTGATATTACTGACCCCCAACAAGTAGATATTTTGATAGAAAAGACCATCGCTAAGTTTGGTCAAATCGATATTTTAGTGAATGCAGCCGGTGTAGGTATACTCAAGCCTTACAACAGCCTGGAACCTGCTGATTTAGATAAAATGCTAGATGTCAACTTAAAAGGCAGCTTTTATACTAGCCAGGCGGCTGCTGAAGAGATGCAAAAGCGCAAGTCTGGTCACATCTGTAATGTGGTAGGAATTCTCGGCAAGCATTCGATGGGGATGGCAGCAGCTTATTCTGCTTCTAAGTTTGGTGTTGTGGGTTTTAGCAAGTGCATGGCAGAGGAACTCAAGCGTTTTGGTATCAAGTTCACGCTATTCTACTTTGGTGGGGTAGATTCTCCTTTCTGGGATAATGTCAACCTAAAAGTAGACCGGAAAAAAATGCTCAGTCCTGAAACTGCTGCCAATGCTATTTTCTTTGCCCTTTCTGCCGAACCGCAAGCTGTGCCAATGGAAATTAATATTCAACCTGATAGTCATATGTTCTTTTAGAGTGGGAGTTCGCCTAAATAATTCCTGCTTAGGAAGGACATGAAAATCTAGCAAAAGAGGCAAAATTTACAGATATATAAGCTGTTATGCTGGATTTTCAATATCTATGAAAATTGATCACGTTCATTTCTATGTAGAAGATGCCAAAATTTGGCGGGATTGGTTTGTACACCATCTTGGTTTTCAATCAGTAGCCGATCGCAACAGTTCGTTTCACACTTGTACAGAAGTGGTGAAAAGTGGTGCTGTCTGCTTTTTTCTATCTTCACCACTGTTACCTACAAGTCCAGTAGCGGAGTTTTTGCGTAAATATCCCCCTGGTGTGGCAGATGTAGCTTTTGCTGTGGAAGATGTCGAAGCTGCGATCGCACAAGCTCAAAAACATGGTGCTACAATCCTACAACCCATCCAAGAACGCCAGGTAGGTAGGGCTTTTCTCAAGTGTGGCAAAATTGCCGCCTGGGGTGGACTGACTCATACATTAATAGAAAGGTCATTTGTCAGTAGTCATTCGTCATTAGTTTTTGACAAAGGACAAATGACAAATGACAACACTTTTGCTGCTATAGATCACATTGTGTTAAATGTGGCAGTTGGTGAATTGGATCGTGCTGTCGCTTGGTACGAAAAAATCCTAGATTTTCAACCCCAGCAAGCATTTAAAATTAAAACCAATCGTTCTGCTTTACACAGTCAGGTGATGGTTTCGCATAACGGCAGCGTCCAACTGCCAATTAATGAACCAGCTTCCAAAAATTCCCAAATTCAGGAATTTTTAGATGTCAATCGGGGGCCAGGTATTCAACATATTGCCTTACGGACAACTAATCTGGTGAGTGCGATCGCTAAATTTCGTGCCAGTGGTTTACCTTTGCTTTCAGTTCCCCAAACCTACTATTCACAGCTAAAACAGCGTTCAGGACTCACGCTATCACCTCTAGAACTAGAAGCGATCGCTCAACAAGAAATTCTCGTAGACTGGCAAGAATATACTCCCGTAGGGACACAACAAACTGCACCCCTACTACTGCAAATTTTCACCCAGCCTATTTTTGAACAGCCAACATTTTTCTTTGAGTTTATTGAACGCCGTTTCCAAGCTCAAGGTTTTGGCGAAGGTAACTTTCGCGCCTTATTTGAAGCCATTGAAAGCGAACAAATCAAACGTGGTACCCTGCAATAATGCCTGAGTACAAAATATCAATTGAAATTCAGCCAGACTTGATACCCTCAGAAAATAGCCATACATCTGAGATAATTTTAATAAAAATTAACTTTTTCCGCCGATGCTAAGACTGATTACTGACTTCGACGGTCCAATTATTGATGTTTCCGAACGGTACTACCGTGTTTATCAATTCTGCTTAGAGAAAACTCGTCGCCCAGATCAAGTAGTGCAAGAACTTCCGAAAGCGGAATTTTGGGAGTTAAAGCGATCGCGCGTTCCTGAAAAACAAATCGCCTTAAATTCAGGGTTAGATGAAGCCCAAGCCCAAGAATTTGCCCAGTTGCGGCGGCAAACTGTGCATACAGAAGCTTATTTCAACTATGACACTCTCGCGCCTGGTGCTGTGGATGCACTGTTAAAAATTCAAGAAGCGGGAATTGATTTGGCAGTCATGACCATGCGCCGAGTTCGAGAACTAGATTATGCTTTTAAAAAACACGATTTAGGGAGATTTTTCCCGGAAAATCGTTGTTATTGCCTGAGTAACGACTACGTTAAAACTCGTGATATTGAAGATAAGCCCTTGTTAATGGCTAGGGCATTAAAAGAACTGCCTCCGGCTGCCGATACCTGGATGGTGGGAGATACGGAAGCCGACATCACCGCAGCTAAAAATTATGATATCAAGGTGATGGCTGTGGAATGTGGTATCCGCGATCGCACTCAATTGGAACTTTACCATCCCGATTTAATCGTTAAGGATTTCAGTGCTGCTGTAGATTTAGTTTTAAAACCCAAACACCTTGTCTAGAAAGGCTCTGTAGCTCTAACAGATTGAATTAATCGTACAAATGAAAGCAGGAGTCAGAATATGTATTCTGACTCCTGACTCTATATCTTTGAGAAGAACACATATAAACCATGTATTCTTTATGGAAATTTGCTTACAGCTAGTGGTTTACCGTAGAAAACTACTAACCAACCACAACAATATAAACGTTACTACGGTAGAGAACTGATTCGTTCCCAGATTGGTGAATGATGATATTTGTGGTAAGAGCCAGCTAGCAACTAGTCCCCCAGCGATTAAGCCAATAATTAAACTTATCAGGGTAAACAAAACTGCTCGGCCAAATTTGCCTTCCTTGCGATTGAGAAAGTAAATACTGGTGCCTACCCCAACCACCAATGCTAACTGCAAAATCTGCTCGCCTCCCTCTGGGTAAAACAAGCTGATAGAACTCAAACCAAGAAACCAAGCTCCTGGTAAAAGTATATCCGCAGGTGTTGGCTGATCCAGCATCCGTTGCAGCCATGCAGGTGACTGCTCACGAGGCGTTGGACTTTCTTTAGGAGGTGATTGCACTCGCAACTCTGGAAACCGGATGCGCTCAGGAACTTTAATTTTACCTTCCTGGCGCATCCGTAAGCGATCCATTAAAATCGCATCGTAAGCTGCTTCAATTACTTCTAAATGCTTGGCATCGCCACTATGTTGCTCGAATAGGCGATTACGAGCATCCTGAATTTCATCGAAGCTAGCCTCTTCTGATACCCCAAGTTTTTCGTAGGGATTTTGATCGCTCATGGGAGTTTGTTACTTCAGCCTCAGTCAGCGGCAGTCTTTTGTCGAATAAAAAACAGTTTTAGGTTTTGTTTTAATCGAAACTAAAGTCTCGACCTACTTTTATGCCCTACCAGGATAGTAGCACGGGTTAGTTTGATTGACTTTGTAATTTCAACTATAGTCACTTTAACATATCGCTATAACTCCGTGTATACCCTCATGTCGTTGCTTAATTCTGGCTTTAATCTAGAATTTGAACGGAGAGTACCTAAAATCCAGAGTTTTTATGAAAAAATTAACTTTACTGCTTTCAATTTGGCAAAATTACTGTGCCCTAATAGAATTTTTTTAATTATACTGAATAATCGCTTGTGGTATATATCCGCATATCGATTTAAAATTGAAACGTTTTAAGTTGCCATCTAACTAGAACTATTACGGCTAAAGTCAGAGCGCCTATCTACTGTGGCTAAAAGAAGTTTCGCGTTTTCATCGCCCACATTTCTGATTACAGTATTTATTTGTGAATGATCGGGATTCCCATACCGTAGCCATGTAGATTCTTAGTTAGTCCCAAAGTGGTAACTGCGTTTTTACGCAACTCTCTTGTTAATCTTACGAATTTTTGTGCAAAGTAATGGTCATGGCTCCTGCCAAGATTCTTGTAGTTGACGACGATCCTGCGGTTCGGAATTTAATCCAACGCTTTTTGATTAAACAGAACTATCAGGTGGAGGCTGCCGAAGACGGAAAGACAGCCTTAGCTCTATTTGAGCAATTTAACCCTGATTTGGTGATTCTAGACGTGAATCTACCAGATGTAACGGGGTTTAACCTTTGCCAAGAGATGCAAAGTCGTAATGGTGTTTTTGTTCTGATGTTGACTAGCCGTGCTGACGAAGCTGACAAAATTCGCGGCTTTGCCAAAGGTGCTGACGACTATCTCACCAAGCCTTTTGGGTTGGGAGAGCTAGAAGTCAGAGTCGGAGCGATTTTGAGACGGCAGCGAGTGATAACTACTGCCGAGCAGAAACGCTTGGTATTTGAAAAACTGATGATTGATCCGGTGCGACGGGAGGTAGCACTTAATAACCAAGCAGTACCCTTAACTGCGCTGGAATTTGACTTGTTGCATTTTTTAGCAAGTCATCCAGGTCGAGTTTGGCGACGGGCAGAACTAATCCAAGAGGTGTGGGACTATGAATATGTCGGCGACCAACGGGTTGTAGATGTACATATTGGTCAAATTCGCAAGAAGATTGAAATTGATGCTAGTCAGCCAGCATTAATTCAAACTGTACGTGGCGTAGGGTATAAGTTTGAATCTCCTGCTCACCCCCAACATTTGGAAGCTAAGTCCTGAGTCTATAGTCTAGAGTTTTTTAACTCTTGACTGTTGACTCTTTGGGTAGTGATTAGTGAATTTCTTTAGCCTTAGTAAAAGACAAATTTAGACAATTAAACATAGATAGAATTGCTCAAATACTGACCAGACAGTTATTTGAAATGTTGGTTTATCAATTCAAGACGGTGGACAGTAAAGAAAGTCCACTGGAAAATATTTCTTTGGATCTGACTGTTTTGGCAGATATGTGCTTAGGTGAAGTTTTTAGGGGCGCATAGCTTGTCAATTTAATCTGAAATCGGCGCTTATAAACCGCATCTACACTTGAATTTACCTGCCTTTGCAGGTTTCATCACAAGGAGCTTAAGCCCCTTGTTTTTTCTTGCTCAGGCTCTAAGTTGACACTAATGTAAAAATACGTATACGCAGTAGGAGCAATTCATGAGTTGCCCTTGCTGCGTATAGTTTTGAGCAAGTTATAGAGCAGAATCTACTGAATCCTTTTTATTAGACATCTCCAAAAATTAAATATGCGTTATCCAGAATCCTTTTAGAGACGTAGCACTGCTACGTCTCTACAATCATTTTCGGAGATGTCTATTGTAATATTGCCCCGATATGCTTAATCGCTATTGGATCAAATCCCATTTATGGGGCACGGTTTGCCGTGCCCACATTTAGAGTATGAGCGAGAATAACGCCCGTACTTATGGAGTATCTAATAGATTAGCTGTTGCGGGTGAATCGATACTGGGCGTTTCTACTGAGGAGTGGTGGAATAAAGTTTCCAGATAGACTCGGGCAGCCCGGCGATCGCTATCTCCATTTTGGAGTAAAAACAATGATAGTGCAGCCGTCAATACCCTATTTTCATCCCAATCAGGATGGGTTTCTAAGTAGTTTTTTAAGGATTCGTGGAGTGTTTCGGGAATTTCTGTAAAGATGCTAACCGTTGATTTCATGAGATTTTCCTCCTATGAGGATAATCAAGAGGGACAAGTTGCTTGCGGTGAAGCGGCTTATGGCTTCCTCACCCTTACGGGTTCGGTAGTTTCTCATGGGGGAAACCCCCTTGGCGCTAGCCTCTCCCTTTGGGAGAAGACCGAACTACCTCACCACTCTTTTGTCATCCCGACAATCTACGTCTACATCTCAGGTAATATATTTTACACATTTGATGCCAACGGTTGAAGGAATTACAAAAGCAAGCCGAATCATTGTGCGCCAAGAGGGGGTGGGTTTGTCAATGCTGCGAAATGTTAAAAATGAATGTATAAAAAATAAATACGAACGAAAGAATAAGCATTAGAGCCTATTTTTCGTTACTTTACTTTATAAAAACTCAGTCCTTGAAGTTCTTTGCCACTGTTAATTAACAATCCCCAGTCAGAGGGTAAGAAGCCCATTAGTTCGTAGTGAACCTGTGGAAAACTGCTAAAATCCCTGTGGAAACCCTGTGGAATGAGTGAGAAAAATAGCAGCCAATGATAAGAATTACAAAAATGTCACCAAACTATGACATCTAAACTCATGAAATTAGCTTCTCAATCTCAGCTATCATCGTGGCTGCCCTCAATACATCCCCAAGTCTGGATTTTTGCGATAGGTAGATTTCTGTCGGAAGTTGGCACCGGCTGTACCCTGTTTTACGCCCCCATCTTTTTTGTGAATGAAGTTGGTTTATCTGCAACCAGTGTTGGGGTAGCCTTGGGTAGCGCCTCGATTTCCGGCATTGTGGGGAGGATTGTAGGTGGTTCTTTGGCTGATTCTGAACACTGGGGCCGCCGCCGCACTTTGTTGCTAGCGACGGCGATTTCAGCAATTGCTTCTCTGGTTTTAGCTGCAACCAATGATTTTACTATTTTGGTAATTGGTAGCTTGATTAGCGGTTTAGGGATAGGTTTCTATTGGCCGGCGGCTGAAGCTGTTGTGGCTGACGCTAGCCAGATTGACAATCGCCGCGAAACTTTTGCGATCGCACGACTGGCTGATAATCTTGGGTTAGCGATCGGAATTATGCTTGCTGGGTTTTTGATCGCGGTAATTGGGAGTTATCGATGGCTATTTATCATTGATGCCATCTCTTTTCTGATGTTTTTTGGGGTTGTCTATGTGGGAATTAGTAAAACCGAACAACAGCAGATAGGGGAATTTGAAAAGAAAGAACATTTTGCTTCTTGGATGGCAGTATTAAGCGATCGCCGTTTCCTGGTCTACATCGCAGTTAATATATTCTTTACAATCTATATTTCTCAAATCCATAGCACTCTGCCGCTTTACTTCAAAAACTTTGTTATCAAAAGTACTACCGAAGGATTTGCTCAAACTACTATTAGCGTTCTATTTGCTTGGCATCTGGTGCTAGCTATCATTTGTCAGTTGCCTGTCACCAGTTTCTTAAAACGCTGTTCTCACACACTGGCACTCACCGTTTCCGCCATTCTTTGGGGAGTTGGTTTTGGACTCATTTGGGTAAGCGGTACTGCCCCATCTTATAATTTAGTTTGGGTAGCATTGGCATTGGGAGTATTTGCAGTTGCAATTGTTTCTTATACTCCATCTGCCGCCTCTTTAGTCACTGAGTTAGCCCCGGAAAATCAACGTGGCGTTTATTTCTCCGTCAATGCTGTGTGTTGGGCGATTGGGTCTTTTATTGGTCATCCATTGGGTGGATGGGCATTAGATCAACCGCAAATTATTACCAATACTTTTTGGCTAGGATTCCCCTTGAGTGTGCTGATTGTCGTGGTGATTTTACAGTATCTCAATCGGATTTTAGCTGATATTAATTCTGTATGAAGATGCGCTAAACCATATTTAAGTACAAGGAAGAAAAACGAACCGCATAGACGCGGAGCGGCTTCCCGCAGGGTAGGATGCAAAGGACACAAAGAAAGAAGTTAAAAGTCCGGTTAATCACTTATGATTACCGCATCTGTGCAAAAATCGGAAAAGCCTCTTTCTCCCTGCCCCCTGCTCCCTTTCCTCCTCATTGGCGACGTTCTTGCAACTTACGATACACAGATTTCAAATCAACTTGATGGTGAGCTAAGGCAACCAAAGTATGATATAGCAAATCAGCCACTTCACCTGCGATCGCATCTGCTTCATCATCTTTAAAGGCCATTACCACCTCGGCGGTTTCCTCACCGATCTTTTTCAAAATTTTGTTATCGCCACCAGCGAATAGTTTACAGGTATAAGAACTTTCAGTAGGATTGTCCCGGCGATCGCATATTATTTGAAACAATTGCGACAACGTATCCCCTGGTGGTGGAACAATATTTCCTTCTATTTGGTGAAAGCAACTGCGTTCTCCAGTATGGCAAGCAACATCTCCTAATTGCTCTACCCCTATGAGCAACGCATCACTATCACAGTCATAACGAATACTTTGCACTTTTTGAATATGTCCAGAAGTCGCCCCCTTGTGCCATAATTCTTGCCGGGAACGGCTCCAAAACCAAGTTTCTTCAGTTTCTAAAGTTTTTTGTAACGACTCCTGATTCATCCACGCCATCATTAGGACAGTACCATCCAAATAATCTTGGACAATTGCAGGCACTAAACCCCGTTCATCGTAGTGAATTTTTTCAACAGGGATGGCGTAATGTAGCGATCGCAAATCGTTAGAAGACATACCAGCTAGTTTGCTCTAATGAGAATAACTTATGGATTTACGATACCATTCTGAATAGAGCAACTGGTATGTTTTTTTGAATTTAACTATCTTATCTAGCTCTAAACAAGAGCATTGTGTTCCATTGCAGACTGCATTCTTACAGCACTTAAAGCAACTTTATGAGCTTTCGATGCCTCACCATACCAATGGATAGCCGAGTTAAAAGCTGCTCGGTAAAGATCCTGGTATGCTTCAGATAATCGAGTTTGAATATCTAGAGGCAAGTCTTTGTTGGACTTGTATAACATATTGTTATTTTTTTGGTTCAGTTAATTCTATAGGATAGAAATTCTAAGCAATTTTTAACCCTATCCTGAGATAGAGCTTTTTATTGTCCACTGTTAGGAGAGAACCTTGGTAAATACCACAATTAAAACAACAAAATCACAAGAGGTCTTCGCCGCTGCTCAAAACCTCATGCCCGGAGGAGTAAGTTCTCCAGTTCGTGCCTTTAAATCTGTAGGTGGACAACCCATCGTTTTTGATCGTGTTAAAGGCGCATATATTTGGGATGTAGATGGCAACCAATATATAGACTATGTAGGTACTTGGGGCCCAGCTATTTGCGGTCATGCTCATCCAGAAGTCATTGCAGCGTTGCATGAAGCTTTAGAAAAAGGCACAAGTTTCGGCGCTCCCTCAACTCTAGAAAATGTTTTGGCAGAAATGGTCATTGATGCCGTTCCCAGCATCGAAATGGTCAGATTTGTTAACTCTGGAACTGAAGCCTGTATGGGAGTTTTGCGGCTGATGCGGGCTTTCACCAACCGAGACAAAATCATCAAGTTTGAAGGTTGTTACCACGGACACGCCGATACCTTTCTCGTGAAGGCAGGTTCTGGTGTTGCTACACTTGGCTTACCAGACTCGCCAGGAGTTCCGAAAGCGGCAACTAGCACTACTCTAACCGCACCTTACAATGACCTAGAATCCGTCAAAGCCTTGTTTGAAGAAAACCGCGACGAGATTGCTGGCGTTATTCTTGAGCCAGTTGTTGGTAATGCTGGATTTATTGCACCCGACGCAGGTTTCTTAGAAGGATTACGGGAACTCACTCACGAGTATGGAGCCTTATTAGTATTTGACGAAGTGATGACAGGCTTCCGCATTGCTTACGGTGGCGCTCAAGAAAAATTTGGTGTTACCCCCGATTTAACAACCTTGGGCAAGGTTATTGGTGGTGGTTTGCCAGTAGGAGCTTATGGTGGTCGCCGAGATATTATGTCAATGGTTGCCCCTGCTGGCCCCGTATATCAAGCTGGGACTCTTTCTGGTAATCCCTTGGCGATGACTGCTGGTATTAAGACTTTAGAATTGCTGCAAAAGCCAGGTACTTACGATTATCTTGAGCGGATTACTAAAAAGCTAGCAGATGGTTTGCTGCAAATTGCTAAAGAAACTGGTCATGCAGCTTGCGGCGGTCAAATCAGCGCGATGTTTGGCTTATTCTTTACCTCTGGCCCAGTTCATAACTACGAAGATGCGAAAAAGTCTGATACAGCCAAATTCGGACGCTTCCATCGGGGTATGTTAGAACGTGGTGTTTACCTAGCACCCTCTCAATTTGAAGCTGGGTTTACGTCTTTTGCTCACACTGAAGAAGACATTGATCAAACTTTAGCAGTTGCACGGGATGTAATATCTAGTCTGTAAGTTGTTAAGGGATTCCCAAATAAACAAGTATCCAGTTACCTCTTGTGGGGTGGGGATATTATCTACCATTTTGCGGGGTAGGTAATCTTGCCCGCCCCACAAAAATGAATCCTTGCTTTAATACCCTTGTTTTGCTCTCTCGGTCACTCAGTATTCAGCAGTGCTAAATCTAAAGCCTTATTTGCAGAACTTTCAGCAGCCAATACTGTTGACTCATCTTGTATAGTAGGGGGGCAAAGAAATTTTTTAACGGGTCTGTACTGTACCGTTATTACTCAGATAAGGTCACACCTTTGTCATAATTTCGCAATGGCTTCGTCAATGCAGTATGCAATATTTAAACTACATTAAGTATATTCATATTAACAAGGCAAACTTAATTGCCTTTTATAGTAGACCTCTTGCAAAAATATTTTATGGTATGATGTAAAGTTTTGTCGCTTGAATCAATACTACTTATGCGATACGAGCAAACAAAAAAGTTATCGAATCGGCAGTTCAAACGTTTGGTCGGGGTACAACGACGTACTTTCGATGAGATGGTTAAGGTATTAGAACATACAACCAGTTTTAAGCAAACACGAGGTTATCCGAACAAGCTAGGCTTGGAAGACCAAGCTTTAGTTTGCCTACAGTATTGGAGAGAATATCGGACTTACTTCCACATTGCTAGTGACTGGCAAGTATCAGAATCAACGGTTTGCCGGATAGTACATTGGGTTGAAAGCACATTAATCAGTTCTGGAAAATTCCGTTTAGGAGGAAAAAAGTCCTTGTTGATCTCATCACAGAAACCGAAAACAGCCTGTGATGGATGTAACAGAGAGTCAAATTGAACGTCCGAAACACGGGCAAAAACGCTTTTATAGTGGTAAACAAAAACGGCATACTCTCAAATCTCAATTGATAATTGACCTAACAACCCAAGAAATTCGTTGTATTGTAAACGGTTCTGGCCGCAAACATGACTACAAACTATTTGTAGAGAGTAAGGTTCGTTTTCACTCCGAAACCGAAAGCTTAGAAGACAGTGGCTACCAAGGAATTTCTAAATTACACACTAATAGTCACTTACCTCAGAAGAAACCTAAAGGAGGTAAGTTAACCAAGGAACAAAAGCAATCCAACCGCGCTTTAGCGAGTCGCCGAGTAGTGATTGAACATGTTAATCGGCGTTTAAAAGTTTTTCGGATTTTAAGTCAGCGCTACCGCAATCGTAGGAAACGTTTTGGATTGCGCTGTCATTTAATTGCTGGGATTTATAATTATGAAGTTCAAAAAGAAGCCTAAATTTCTCTTGGATTTAGTCAGCCCTCAATCATACCACAAAACTTTTTTGCAAGAGGTCTAGTTATCTAAATTCCCTTCATATCTCGTAGTCTACGAAAACTAAGGTGCAAGAAGGCTCTCACTTTCCTGGTGAGGGTTTTGTTTATACATATTTAGATATCCGTAGAGTAAGGTATTTTTTCGGAGTCAGGGTTAGAGCTAACTTTAAAAGATATTACTAATCATGCTGTAGTTTGCATGACAAGGCTTATAAAATTGTAAAAAACTGCCAGAAGTATTGTGAAAAAATGGTTCTAGCCTTGAAGGAGCTATGAAGTGGAGGACAATAAGTCATTTTTTGGTGTGCAAAAAATATTAATAGCGTTGCTTGTCTTGAGTACCACCACGATGATGTTTATCAAGTCAAGATCATCTGAGGCCCAAAGTACAGAAAATATAAATGTAAACAAGCTACCAGCCAAAGTTGGGGCCCAACAGCAGATTGAAGAATTAAAAGCAACGATGCTTAAAATTTGGCAGCAACAAGCACAAATAAAGGGTCTTTCATATACTGTGCCACCAATCTTTCAAGGAGCAATAGTTAGTGCGGCGAAACTTAGTCCCCAACAGAAAGTAATTGCTCTCACCTTTGATGATGGGCCATGGCCTGAAAGCACTGCCCAGGTACTAGATATTCTCAAACAAAATCAAATCAAAGGGACATTTTTTGTCATTGGGCAGAATGTGAAAAATTATCCAGGCTTACTGAAGCGAGAAATTGCTGAAGGTCACGTAATTGGTAATCATACCTGGCATCATTGGTATCAGTTTTTGAATCCACAAGCAGCCGCTTATGAAATTGACCACACAGCAGACCAGATTTATCAAGTAACAGGGATTAAAACAAATCTATTTCGACCACCAGGGGGAATCATGCACAATGGAGTGGCTGATTACGCTAAAAATAGCAAATATGCCATCATCCTCTGGTCATCTGACTCTGTAGACTACTCACGTCCTGCTGTACCAAAGTTAATTAATAATGTGTTCAGAAGAGCCAAGCCAGGTGGAATTGTGTTGATGCATGATGGTGGTGGTAATCGCTCTAAAACTGTACAAGCTTTACCAGAAATTATTGCCAACTTTCGGAAACAGGGCTATAGCTTTGTTACTATCCCTGAACTTTTAGAAATGCAAGATAAGGATCAAAAGCTGATTACAAAACAAAACCAAAACCATTAGGTGGGCTTGCCAATTTAGCTCACCGTTATTACAATACAAAAAAACCGTCCAAAATTAACATTGAACGGAATTTTTATGTATTAATACTTTATTCCTACCTAATTCTGTTACTGATTGTACTAATACCTACAAGCTACAAGTCAGGAGGCAAAATCACCTGATCAATTGCGTGGATTACACCGTTACTGGCTGTGATATCTGGTTGTGTAACCTTAGCATCATTGACAGTTACACCAGTAGAAGGATCAACTTTAACGTTGATTGCGCCACCTTCGAGGCTTTTAACTTCACCAGACTTCAAATCACTGGACAATACCTTACCAGGTACTACATGGTAAGTTAAAATCTTGAGTAATACTTCTTTGTTGGCTGGGTTTAACAATTCTTTCAAAGCATCTGCTGGCAACTTAGCAAAAGCGGCATCGGTGGGTGCAAAAATAGTTAAGTTATCTTTGCCTTGCAATGCTCCAGTCAACCCTGCTGCTTTCAAAGCCTTGGTTAAGGTTGTAAAAGAAGCGTTTGACTCTGCCAACGCTAACAGGTTTTTGCCTTGATTGTCACTTGCCCCTGGGCCTGGTGGAGTTGTAGTAGGTTTCTCACCGGGTTGAGTTTCCGGGGTAGTATCTGGCGTGGGGGGTTTTGGTTCAATAGGTGTAGCGCTACCCCCACGGTTATAAGGAGGCTCGTTGAAAATACTGGGTCTGGGATTTGTTACACTACCTTTCTGCGCTACTTGTTTGCGCTTGGTATTGCCCTTTTGTGTTTCGGAAGCAGCCTCAGTAGGTGTGTATTGAGCGTTTGCTTGAAGGCGTTGACCCTTGTTATAGGGAGCTTCGTTGAAAATACTGGGGTTAGGATTTAATACCTCTTTTGCTTCAGATGGTAAAGTAATGAGAAGGCTTAAACTAGTGAATCCTGCTATGCCTGCCAACGTGGTCAGCAGTTTGCTGTTATTTGTCTTCATAAATTTTGTTTGTCTTTTTGTCCATACATTACATAAAGATTTATAACATTTTGCTATGCACAAAATCTAACCGAAGAGGGAAGTAAAATTTTTCCTCAGAAGACTTTTTGCTAGCGAGGTAAAATATATAACCTCGGATCAAGCTGATCGGTATGAAATATATCTACCACATATTTTATGTAATGAGTATATTTTCTCAGTCACACTGATAAAGAGTTAAAAAGCCTCTCTTGGTTTAGCCTCAACTCTAAAAGAGTATGAAGAGCAACTAATGTAAAGAAAAATTACTTTAACTAAAGATACAATTGTAAAGTTTAAGAAGTTGACCAGTTATCAGGTATACAACATGCTGGAATTATACCAATGGGAACTATCTCAATACTCAGAGAAAGTGCGCCTAATTCTAGATTTTAAAGGACTAGATTACCGCAAAATAGAAGTTACGCCTGGGATTGGACAAGTAGAACTGTTCCGGTTGACTGGTCAGAAACAAGTCCCAGTATTAAAGGATCGTAATAAATATATTGCGGATTCTACGGAAATAGCTAAGTATTTAGACTTAGAGTATCCCGATCGCCCGATAATACCCCAAGATCCTAAAAAACGGGGTTTAACTTTATTGATAGAAGAATGGGCGGATGAATCTATAGGCATCAAAGGTAGGAAAGCGCTATTTGCAGCCGTAAGTCAAGATCAAAATTTCCGCAAGTCTTTATTACCCACTTCAACACCAGATATATTTAAAAGTTTGGTTGGAGGAGTACCTACTGACTTACTGACAGTGTTGGGTTTTGGGGTAGGTTATAGTCCAGATGTGATTCAGTCAGCGATCGCATCTTTAAAACAAGATTTGGAAGCGCTAACGTTATTATTGGCAGATAGTCCTTATTTAACTGGAGATGAGCCGACTTTAGCTGACTTGTCAGTGGCTGGCTTATCGATATTACTTAAGTTCCCCCCTGGCCCCTATTTGGATTTACCAGCTTCTATTAGAGGAAAAGGATTGCCAATCTTTTCAGAGAATATAGATTATGAACCATTCTTTACCTGGCGCGATCGCATTTACGCCCAATTCCGTAAACCATTAATCAGTACCACTTCAGCAGGGGGTGCGCCAACTTCGATTCAGATTGATTAGGGAATGGGCATGGGGCATTGGGAATTGGGCATGGGACATGGAGATTAGGGAGATTAGGGAGAATAATTAATAACTAGTGACAAATGACCAATGACAAATGACAAATGACTAATCAGATGAATTCGGGACAGCCATTAGGTTCGGTTATTCAAGGTTCTCTAACTGAAGGTTTAGAAGTACGATTGCATCCTGACATTTCTGTGGAAGATATGCGGGTTGGTAAGTTTCTTGTTGTGCAAGGGATGCGATCGCGCTTTTTTTGTATGCTGACAGATGTAGCATTGGGAGCTGCTAATGCCCGAATTATTGCTAATCCCCCCAGTTGGGAAGACACTTTTTTACGGGATGTTTTAGCCGGAAGTGGTACTTATGGTACTATCAACCTCGCGCCGATGTTGATGTTCACTCCCGAAGCGGAAGAATCTTTCTCCCCAACAAACGGCAAATCGGCAAATCCCTTTATCCCATCAGTAACGGGTTTGGCTTCCTTTGTGCCACAAACCAGCACGACGATGGAATTGTTGCCTGTTAAAACTATTCCTAGCCACTTTAGTCAAGTTTACGAAGCCAGTGTTGACGACTTTCGCCGCGTGTTTGGTTGGGAAGATGACCCCCAAAGGCGAAATTTTTCCATAGGGAAACCTTTGGATATGGATGTACCCGTTTGTATCGATTTAAACCGCTTCGTAGAACGGAGTAATGGGGTTTTTGGAAAATCTGGTACTGGTAAATCCTTTCTAACTCGGCTACTTTTAGCCGGCGTTATCCGTAAAAATGCGGCAGTGAATTTGATTTTTGATATGCACTCTGAGTATGGCTGGGAAGCAGTTGCAGAAGGAAAGAACGTCAATACAGTTAAGGGATTAAAGCAACTTTTTCCAAGTAAGGTAGAAGTTTATACCCTTGACCCCGAATCGACAAAACGCCGGGGTGTGCGTGATGCTCAAGAACTTTATTTGAGTTACGAGCAAATAGAAGTTGAAGATATTAAGTTATGTAGTCGAGATTTAGGACTATCTGACGCAGCTCTAGATAACGCCAATATTCTATATAGTGAGTTTGGCAAGTCTTGGATTGTCCAACTGCTGAACATGACTAACGAAGAAATCGAGATGTTCTGCGACGAGAAACGCGGACACAAAGGCTCGATTATGGCATTGCAGCGCAAACTCTTGCGGATGGACAGCTTGAAGTATATGCGAGCAGTTTGCCCCCAGAATTACATTAGTAAAATTGTGCAATGTTTGGAATCTGGGAAGAATGTTGTGATAGAATTTGGTTCCCAGTCTAATATGCTCTCTTATATGTTGGTGACGAACATGATCACCCGACGTATCCACGAGCATTACGTCAAAAAAGCAGATAAATTTTTGCAAAGCAAAAACCCTTGCGATCGCCCCACGCCGTTGATGATTACCATTGAAGAGGCACACCGTTTTCTTGACCCGGCTATCGTACAAAGCACTATCTTTGGGACTATTGCCCGTGAGTTGCGGAAGTATTTTGTCACACTTTTGGTAGTTGATCAACGTCCATCAGGCATAGATAATGAAGTTATGTCCCAGATTGGAACTCGCATTACCGCTTTGCTTAATGACGAAAAAGACATTGACGCGATTTTTACGGGTGTATCTGGTGGTAGCGGACTGCGATCGGTACTGGCAAAGTTAGACTCTAAACAACAAGCTTTAATTTTGGGTCATGCCGTACCCATGCCCGTAGTAGTACGTACCCGTCCTTACGACGCAACTTTTTACGAAGAAATTGGTGAGCCAGCCTGGGAAGAAAAACCTGACGCGGAAGTATTTGCTGCTGCTGAACTCGCCAAAGCTGACCTGGGATTTTAAATAGTTATTTGTCATTGGTCATTGGTCATTTGTCATTGGTCATTGGTCATTGGTCATTTGTCCTACGGGAAGTCACTGATTAATCTACATCAAGATTAATCCCTTAGCGACCAATGCCCAATTCCCAATTCGTAACATCCCTCCATCCTCACAAGAAATTAAGTTCGGTTATCCGGCTACTTTTTGGCAACAGAAGAGGGGTTTTTGAGGTCACTATAGATATAGTCAGTAATTTCAAGGAAGCCTAAATTTTTTTCCAAACGACCAATTTTGGATTACAATTGAAAGTTTTATCTTAAGATACTTTACTATCTGCCTGATTTATCGTACTATAAAACTAAGTGAACTCATACCGACTTCGGATTTACTTGTTACCTCAGTAACTACCTAAAGTAAGAATTCTCAAAAATAACCACTGTGCTAATAAGAGATTGAAAATTTAGGGAAGGTAGGGGAACCTATCTTAGGGGCTTAACGTCTTAAAAACGTCTCTATCAATTGATAATTGTTTTTAGTAGCTCCTAATATTTCGTGATAGATTTACTACCTTTATCCATCCATTTTAGTAAGAAAACATACATTTTATTTACGGAGTAGAGGACAACGCACCAATGCCTACTGTCAATACCCAAACGGAAAATCTCAACACCAGATTCACGGCTGATATGGTGCGAACCTATCTGCGAGAAATTGGCCGTGTACCACTGCTAACCCGTGAACAAGAGATTGTATATGGGAAGCAGGTTCAACAAATGATGACGCTCATCGATGCCAAAGAGGTTTTGGCGAAGAAACTGCACCGCGAACCGGATATGTCAGAGTGGGCTGACGTGGTTCAACAATCGGAAACTGAAGTACAACAAACAGTAGCTCAAGGTAAGCGGGCAAAGCAAAAAATGATCGAAGCGAATTTGCGCTTGGTCGTTGCTATTGCGAAAAAATACCAAAAGCGAAATATGGAATTTCTGGATTTAATTCAGGAAGGAACACTAGGATTAGAGCGGGGTGTGGAGAAATTTGACCCAATGAGGGGTTATAAGTTCTCGACTTACGCTTACTGGTGGATTCGCCAAGCTATTACCCGCGCGATCGCTCAACAAGGACGTACTATCCGGTTGCCGATCCACATTACCGAAAAACTGAACAAAATCAAGAAAGTACAGCGTGAGTTGGCTCAAACCTTGGGGCGATCGCCCACTCCAGCCGAAATTGCCAAAGAACTGGAACTAGAACCTGCTCAGATCCGCGAGTACCTGAATATGGCGCGTCAACCAGTGTCTTTGGACGTTAAAGTTGGCGATAACCAAGATACTGAGTTGCAAGAAATGCTCGAAGATAGCGGGCCATCACCAGAGTATTACACCAACCAAGAATTCTTACGCCAAGATTTGAACAACCTACTAGCAGAACTAACCCCGCAACAGCGAGAAGTTTTAGCTCTACGCTTTGGTTTAGAAGATGGTAACGAAATGTCATTGGCGAAAGTGGGTGAGAGATTGAATCTCAGCCGCGAACGTGTCCGCCAGTTAGAGCATCAAGCTTTGGCTCATCTGCGTCGTCGTCGCGCCAATGTCCAAGAATACGTTGCTAGTTAAATATGGAGACGCGAAATCCCGCGTCTCTAGAGCATGATGAGCCTCCTGAATTCAGGGGGCTATTTTTTTATACTGATAGCTAGGAAAAATATTGTGATCTGAGGCTGTATTTCTACGGCGACAAATCCGAGAAAATACTATCAGTATTTTTATTTATTAAAAAGTAAAAAAACAAGGTAAAACAAAACCCATATTGATTGAAAGGATCTAATTTCTGATTAACTTCACCCAATCAGATGATTCTATTGGATGAAGAATAACTAAAACTATATTAAGTAATGTAAAGTTAATTAAATTGCTTTTTAGTAAAGGGTTTAGTCCTATTTGAAGGTCTCAAGCCCTTACTACAAACCTTTAATTGTTTACGCTGCTCTACTTCCCCTAACTGGTGGTAATCTAAGATTGTTGGGCTAGATTAAATAAAAACTTTGGTTTTTGACAGTTTTCTTTTTTGGACAATAGTAATATAAGTCGTTAACAAAGTCTTTTGACAATTAAGACTTGGTTATAGTTTAAGTAAGTTCTAAAGAACTTAGTTGATTTTTTAACAGGAGAAGTAGGGTGCTTAACAACCTTTATCAGTTCTTATCTCCCCGCCAGTGGGGAATTTCCCTAGCGGGCTTAGGCTTACTTCTCGGTTTGGGCTTTATAGGCAAGCAGACTCAAGTCGTACCGGTTACAGATTCTCCATTATCATCGGCTCAGATTCAAAAAACCACAACCTCCGAAAACTCCCTTTTGTCGCAGCTAAGAAAAGTTAGAGAGCAGAGAAGTCAGCTAAGAGCATCTGCTGGAGAGAGAGGGATTTTTGTACATCAGAGCGGAAAAACACTCCCTAAAACCACAGCGCTGGTTCCAGATTCTCAGGGAGCTACAAAAGGTACAGAAAGTTTACCAAAAGTGAATTTTCCTGTCAAAGATGGGGTTTATCTCTATGGTCAATCGCCAAAATCAAACCAGCTTGGTCAAGGTTACATCATATTTCAAAAGCAGCAGGACAAGATAACTGGTGCATTGTATATGCCCCAATCAGAATTTAATTGTTTTCAAGGTACGCTCAACAAGTCAGGAGAGTTGGCAATGACGGTTAATAGTTCGTCAAATGAAGCCAGTACTCCTCGATCAAATCAGGTAGCTGCAAACAGCAAACTACCTAAAGTCAGTGAAGATGAGTTCAGCAGTTATCCTTACTCAGTGGCTCTGCAAGACTTTTATCAATTAAATTCCATCACAGCTAGCGATCGCCGCACGTTGCAAATGTGCAAATAATCGTTAAGTTAATACTCAATTCCTGGTTGCGCTTTCACGCCTTGATCGCGGAAAGGGTGCTTAATTAAGGTCATTTCGGTTACGAGGTCAGCACGCTCAATTAAACCAGCCGGTGCGCCTCTGCCTGTGAGAATAACGTGCTTGTTAGCTGGTTTTTGCGCCAAACCCGCCAAAACGTCCTCTAATGGTAAATAAGCCATTTTGAGGGCGATGTTAATTTCGTCCAACAACACCAGATGAAAATCTGGGTTGCGAATATATTCTAATGATTTTTCCCAGGCGGCACTAGCTTTGTCAAGATCGCGATCGCGGTCTTGAGTTTCCCAAGTGAAGCCTTCGCCCATTGCATGAAATTCTATCTGGTCTTCCCAATAGCTGAAAACCCTTTTTTCTGAAGGTTCCCAGCTTCCCTTAATAAATTGGATGATTGCTACTTTATAGCCGTGACCTAGCGATCGTAACACCATCCCCAAAGCCGCAGTGGTTTTACCTTTACCATTACCAGTATTTACAATAATTAACCCTTTTTCTGGGACAGCTTCTGCTATGCGCTTGTCTTGCACTTCTTTGCGTCGCTGCATTTTTTTGCGGTACTGTTCATCAGTCAGAGATGAAGACATTACCTCATCAATCAAGCGCCCAATTTCTTGATCTTGGTTTAATTCTTGTGGTGTATCGTTTTTCATTAAGCTTGTCTAGAAATAACTGTTAAAAGTGTTGGGAATGAACCAAAATCTTCTTACTTATCCAATTTCACTTAAATTACTTGATTGGAAATGTCCAGTAAGTTTTGATGTGAAATATTAATAGTATGTTAGCTTTATTAATGATTTGCAGACAAGTGGAAATATCTATGATACACAAACTGAACTTATAATTTGAGTTTACTATTACTGTTTTAAATAATTTAATATGTTCATTAAAGCATTTTAACAAAAAAAGTTTCTGATTATCTCCTTTAGTAAAATTATGAGTTAGATGCTTTAAGTCTTAGGAGCTATGATGTCTAATATCAGGAGCATTTATGGATGTTGTTGTTTCCATTTTTCCCATAAAGGCTGCGTATCCTCTGCAGGGCGAACGCACGGGATTTCTGAAACCCTTGCTGGGCAAGGATCTTGATGAAAAAATAGGCTAAATTAAAAAACGCCAAAACCCTTGCTATTAAAGGATTCTTATACTTTAGATGCGTTTGCCCTGGTATCCTCTGGTTGTCCATCATAGTTGAGTAACTGATCTGAAATTATCACCCATGACTGGGCACTGCGTGTCCAAATGTTACCTACTGGGCGTAACCAACTTGTATCATCTAAGGTTCCAGCTTTGACATTGATAGTATCGGTTTTATAAGTCCGTTCATGGAACAATCGCGTTCCGCAGTCGCCACAAAATAGGTTATTTACTTCACGTCCGCTATCATTTTTCCGAGTCCAAGCTTTCGGTTTTCCCTGAACAATTACAACAGCATCTCGTAGTACCGTAAGAGACATACCAAAGGCACTAGACGATTGTTTCTGACACTCCTTGCAGTGGCATAGGTAAAGGGTTAAAGGTTGGGCATGAATTTCATAACGAATCTGTCCACATTGACAACCTCCAGTATATGGAATCACAAGTTTTATCTCCTGACAATTTGTGTTGCTTTATTGTAACTAAAACTATCTCAATCTTATAGCGGGTTTTAGTAGACACAAACAGAAGACTTATGAACACGATTCTCTAAATCCTCTTCATCCTTCATCTTCATCCGATTCATCATCCTCACTCCAATACTGTTGAGGTGCATTTCCGTGAACTTCTAAAATTTTTGGTTTTTTGATTTTGTTATCAGGTGGATTAATCGCTTCTAACTGCACATCAAATTTCCAGTTATCACCAAAATCATAAAGATAGGTCATTTTATCACCCGGTTCTAGAGACACATCACCAATCTGCACTTCGTCGGCAAATGGGGGTGTTTCCATATAGGCATGACCGATTTTTATAATGCGACCAAAATGGTCTTTATAACTAAACTCGTACAGGTGATCGTAATCAAAGTCAAAAGCATCAAGAATTGTCTCTGCTAGCCAGCTTAATGGTTTTTTGGCTGGTATGGCAATGCGTCGCCAAGCCTTAGAAAGGGATACTTTGAAAATATAAATCCCGTCAGTAAAGCCTTGCTTGGGAACAAGTAAATTATGCTCCCATTCTGGAAAAAAGGGTTGAAAATATGACTGTAATTTCCCAAAAGTTACATTTACATCATCCTGTAATTCTCCTCGTATACCCAATGGAAAAAGGAATTGCAACATAGCATCACCAAATGGCAAGCATTGTAAACTAGTAATGCGCCATCCTTTGCCTTCTGTTGGCTTTCCATGTTTAATAGATAAAAATCCAAATAACTCTAATAGGGCAACATTATGCAACCCAGGGTAATAACTAATATTGGTTTGGTCTTCATATTTAGTAAATTTTAAACCTTTATCTGGGACACGGGGCCAAAGTTGAATACATCTAAATAAATTCCCCAATGAATCTTGATGTTCACCTAAGATTTCGTTATTTCCCCAAATCAACCAGGCTTCTAATAAATTGAAATAGCGTTCTGTTAAATTCAGGTTTGACCATGATTGCAAAGTTGCTGCGTCTAAAACTAAAATCTGTTTCTTCCCTTGGGATCTAATTTGGGCTATCCCAGAACTGCGTAATAGCAGATATAGTCCATTAATGTAAGGGTATGATTTCTGTACAGGGCGTTTGAGTTTAGTTTCAATTGGGTGACTTAACAGAGAATTCAATTCTGATAGTACTTTCAGTGGTAGAAGAGTATTAACACTACTAACTTCCACTCCATTCGGTTGTAATAAATCTATCAGAGTTTGAAAATCACGCAAAATTGTACCGGGTTGATTTTCATCAATACTGAGTTCTTGCAAGAGTTGTTGTTGTGACTCTGTTAAGGAAGGTAGTTCAGGATTGAGTGTGCGTTCTAGTCGCGCAAATAAATCTTCCATAAATAAAAATTATAAATTCTCAATTCACAATTTAACCTTGTGTTCTTTATACGATGAGTACCAAAATTATCCTAATAAACCCTGACCCTATAAGTGTCATAGTAGGTTTATCAAGACCGTAAGCTTAATGAGATGTGAATGATAATATTCTCATCTTCTAGTTGACAATCCCAGGAGTTTGATATGAATAGTAACACTCACCGTCTACAGATGATTTTAGCTGATACACCTATTAATACAGTATTACCTGCGATCGCTCAACTAAATCTACCTAACTGGTGGTTAGCCGGTGGTGCAGTCCGAAACACTGTTTGGTCTTCGATTTTTGGCAATGACTGTGGGTTAGGGATTAAAGATTTTGATATTGCATTCTTTGATATAGAAGGAAATCGTTCTCAAGAACTAGCAGCAAAGGCGACTCTCACAGAACAATTTCCTCATGACGAGTTTGATGTCAAAAATCAAGCCAGTTTTGCTCGTTGGCGGTCTGGTAGCAGACCTTACACTAGTACAGAAGATGCCATCGCAGAGTGGCTGCACACTGCTACTGCTGTCGGAGTTAGACTAGATATACAAGGCCAATGGCAATTTTTCACTCCCTACGGATTGGATGACCTGTTTGATGGAATTATTCGACCTACACCAGCACATACTCATAATATAGATGCCCACAATAAGGCATCTGGATTCTTGCAGAAGTGTCCTAATCTGCGTTTGGCGTAAAAGTTAGAGTAGCTTTTCCGTTACAAGGGAATAATCGCGTTTCAATTTATAACCCTTGAATACGGAATCACAATGTTAATAATTTTCTACCACTGGGAATAATTAAAGTAGAACCCCTTTTATGACAAGACGGGGGGTAGTACTAATTTTGTAAGTTTATAGGCAAAAATCAATGCCAAATCGTACTGGATACCCAATCAACTCAACTCTCCACGAAGGAATCCAAACAATTATTTATCAAACACAAATGCCAAAGACGCAACAGCGAGTTATCCTCAAGTTGCTTAAAAATGAATATCCTACCCTTGAAGCCTTTACTCGCCTGAAAAATGAGTATCAAATTCAGCAAGGTTTAGACCATCCCAACATAGTTAAAGCCATTAGTCTAGAAACCTTTGCTAATCGAGTGGGACTGTTATTAGAAGACTTTGGTGGTCAATCTTTAGCCCAAATTCTTCAGACAGAAAAACTTGACTTAATTAACCATTTAAATATTGCTATTCAACTGACTAAAGCTCTAGATTATTTACATAAACACCAGATTATTCATAAAGATATCAAGCCTAGTAACATAATTGTTAACTCCCAGACAGGTATTGTTAAACTCACTGACTTTGGTATAGCCTCCCGCCTCAATAAGGAAAATCCCCAATTTAATAACCCTAACTGCGTTGAAGGTACACTTGCCTACATGTCTCCTGAACAAACAGGGAGAATGAATCGTATTCTTGATTATCGTACTGACTTTTATTCTCTCGGCGTGACTTTATATGAAATGCTCACCGAGAAAACACCATTTTTTAGTCAAGACCCCTTAGAACTAGTTTATAGCCATATTGCTGTTCAACCGATAAATCCACAGTTATTAAATCCAACAATTCCTAACGCCATCTCAGAAATTGTGCTGAAGTTGATGGCGAAAAATGCTGAAGACAGATATCAAAGTTCTATAGGATTATTAGCAGACTTAGAGTTATGTCTTAAGCAGTTAAAATCTCAGGGTATAATTACTGATTTTGTTCCAGGTCGTTTAGATGTCTTAAGCCAGTTATTAATTCCTCAAAAATTATATGGTCGTGAAAGCCAAGTTAATGAACTGCTAGCTGCATTTGAACGCGTTACATCTGGAACTAGTGAGATGATGCTAGTTTCTGGTTATTCAGGTATTGGTAAATCAGTTTTAGTTAACGAAGTTAATAAACCCATTACTCGCAGACAAGGTTACTTTATTTCTGGTAAATTCGACCAATTAAAACGAAATATACCTTATGCTTCTTTAATTCAAGCTTTTGCTTATTTAATGCGGTATTTACTGACAGAGAATAATGAAAAAATAGAAACCTGGCGTGAAAAAATATTATCAGCTTTAGGAACAAATGGTAAAGTCATTACTGACGTAATTCCAGAAGTAGAATTAATTATTGGTACACAGCCAGATGTTGCCCAAATTGGTGCAACAGAATCACAAAACCGATTCAATCGAGTTTTTAAAGAATTTATCCAAGTTTTTACCCAAAAAGAACATCCCTTAGTCATATTTTTAGATGATTTGCAATGGGCAGATTCAGCCACATTGAATTTAATCCAACTACTTATAACTGATAATGACAGCAAATATCTATTATTTATTGGTGCATATAGGGATAATGAAGTTAATGCAGCACATCCTTTAATTCAAAAAATAGAAGAGATTAAGAATGCTGGCACAGTTGTTAATAACATTGTGTTGCAAGCTTTGAATTTAGAGAATGTGACTCAACTAGTTGCAGAAACTTTACAAGAAGCAGATATTAACCCTGATTCTGAATACAGAACTTTTAGCGATAAGATTATCCAGCTAGCTGAATTAATTTCTAATAAAACAGGTGGAAATCCATTTTTCCTCACACAACTTATTCAAGCACTTCATCAAGAAGAACTTTTGAAATTTGACTTTATTCAGGCCCAATGGCAATGGAGTTTAAAGGATATTCAAACAATTGGAATTACCGACAAAAATGTAGTTGAGCTAGTTGCCAGTAGAGTTGAGAAGCTACCAAAATCTACCCAAGATGTTTTAAAATTAGCAGCTTGTGTGGGTGACAGATTTAGTCTTGATGTTTTATCGATAGTCAATGAAAAATCACCTTCCTTGACAGCCAATGATTTACACTCAGCTTTGCAAGCGGGATTAATTCTACCTTTAAGTGAAGCTTACCGTATTCCTTTAGTTTTTAATCAAGAAGAAGCGGTTAATTTAAATTTAGACACTTCACGAGTGGGTTACAAGTTCTTGCATGATAGAGTACAACAAGCAGCATATTCGCTAATTCCAGAAGAACTCAAGAAATCTACTCACTCAAAAATTGGACAATTGCTTCTACAAAATATCCCAAAGGAGGAAATAGAAGCTAATATTTTTGATATAGTTAATCAGTTGAATGTAGGTATTGTTAACCTAATAGAACAATCTGATAAAACTGAATTGGCACGATTAAACTTAATTGCAGGGCAAAAAGCTAAAGCTTCTACAGCTTATGAAGCTGCGCTTAAGTATTTTACAAATGGGATAGAACTTTTAAGTATAGACGCTTGGCAAACTGAATATACCTTAACTTTATGTTTATATGAAGGAGCCGCAGAAGCAGCCTATCTAGGCGGTAATTTTCAGCAGATGCAGCAATGGGCTGAGGTGGTGCAGCAAGAAGCCAAAATCCTTCTAGATAAAGTGAAAGTCTATGAAGTACAGATTATCGCTTCTATCATTCAAAGCCAACAACTAGAAGCCATTCAGATAGCAGTATCAATTCTAGAATTGTTAGGAATAAGTTTTCCAGATGAACCGACATCAACTGATATTCAGCAGGGGATGGATGATATTGCTGTTTCTTTGAAAGGGAAAGCCATTGCAGATTTAATTAACTTACCATTAATGTCTGATCCGAACAAGATTGCAGCCATGAAAATCTTAATGGGAGTTCTCCCTGCGGCTTTTCAAACGGCTCCTGTAATGATGCCAATTATTGTCTGTAAAATGGTCAATTTGTCCTTAAACTATGGCAATACAGCTGTATCCGGGTATGGTTATAGTCTTTATGGCTTACTTCTTTGTGGAGTTCAAGGAGAAATTAATTCTGGCTATGAATTTGGTAAATTAGCTTCTAGTTTGGTGTCACAATTTCATGCTGAAGAACTCAAAGCTAAGATTCTAACGGTTGTTAGCGCTCATGTTATGCACTGGAAAGAGCATGTTAGGGAGACATTAACATCATCAATGTCTGGATATGCTAGTGGTCTAGAAACCGGAGATTTAGAATATGCTGGCTATTGTGGTTACATTTATCCCTATCATTCCTTTTGGTTGGGCAAGGAACTTTGGGTTTTAGAAAAGGAATTAATAGCTTACTGTGAATCTCTGAAAAAAATCAATCAGCAAGTAGCTTTAACTTGGAATTTAGTATATTTACAAACAGTTTTAAATTTGAAAGGAAATTACGAAAATGTAGACTGTTTAATTGGAGAAGCTTACGACGAGCAAAGTATGCTGCCAATTCATCAGCAAGTAAATGATCTTTACACAATTAATCATTTATTTGTCAATAAACTAATGCTCTCTTACATATTTGGAGAGTATTTTAAAGCTGTAGAAAATGCTGCGATCGCAGAAAAATCTTTAGGTGGTGTTACAGGGTTGTTTGTTGTTCCACTGTTCTATTTCTACGATTCTTTAGCACACTTGGCTATATATCATACTGCTAAAGAGTCACAGAGGCAAGCTATTCTAGAAAAAGTCCAAGCTAATCAACAAAAGATGGAACTCTGGGCTACTCATGCTCCGACGAATCACTTACATAGATTTTATCTCGTGGAGGCAGAACGGTGTCGGATTTTGGGCCAAAATCTGGAAGCAATGGACTACTATGAAAATTCTATTGCCAAATCTCAAGAGAATGGTTTTCTCCAAGAAGAAGCTTTAGCTTATGAGTTAGCAGGAAAATTTTATCAATCTCTAGGTAAAGAGTTAATTTATCAAACCTATATAACTAAAGCTTATTATGCTTGTATTCGTTGGGGTGCGATCGCTAAAGTTAAATACTTGGAATCAAAATATACTTTTCTAGTAGGACAAACTACTACTGTAGAAACTACTACTTCCAAAATAGATACAATTCACCTCACCACTACCACAACTACGAATAGTAGTAGCTTAAGCGATTTTTTAGACTTTAATACATTCATCAAGTTTTCGCAAGCGATTACCAATGAAATTGTTTTAGAGAATTTGTTGAGCAAGCTCATCAAAATTTTACTAGAAAATGCTGCCGCACAAAAAGCAGTACTACTCCTACTCAAAGATAATCAACTATATATCGAAGCTTCTGGAAATGCTACCGTCAATGTAGTGACAGTTTTACCCTCTATTACGGTTGAAACTTATCAGGATTTACCGCTCTCTGTGATTAATTACGTTTTTCGCACTCAGCAATATCTTGTGTTGAATGATGCAATAACTACAGAACCGTTTAACCTTGATATTTATATTCAGGAATCTAAAATAAAATCAATCTTTTGCTTGCCCATAATTTACCAATCACAGCTTACAGGGATTATTTATTTAGAAAATCAGTTGTCATCAGGAGCTTTTGTTACAGAAAGAATAGAGGTATTAAAAGTCTTGGTTTCTCAAATGGCTATTGCCATACAAAATGCCCGTTTATACACAAGAGAACAAGACAAATCTAGAGAATTAGAACAGTCAATCAAAGATTTACAAGAGGCACAACTACAACTTATTCAAAGTGAAAAAATGTCTTCTTTAGGAAATTTGGTTGCAGGTGTAGCACATGAAATCAACAATCCAGTTGGTTTTATTACAGGTAGTATCGCCCAAGCAAAAGATACTGTTAATGATTTAATAGGCTATCTGCAACTATACCGAGAAAAATTCCCGAATCCTGGTGCTGAAATTGAAGAAAAAGCCGAAGAAATAGATATAGATTTTCTCCTAGAAGATTTACCCAAAATGATTGATGGTATGACGGTAGGAACACAGCGCATTCGCAACATTAGTACTTCTCTCCGTACTTTTTCACGCGCTGATACTACCTCTAAAGTATTAGCTAATATCCACGAAGGTATTGATAGTACTTTGTTGATTTTACAGCATCGTTTGAAAGCCGATCATAACCGTCCAGCGATTCAAGTCATTAAGGAGTATGGAAATATTCCATTAGTGAAATGTTATTTAGGACAATTGAATCAGGTGTTTATGAATATTATTGCAAATGCAATTGATGCTTTAGAAGAAGCAAATATCGGTCGTAGTTTTATGGAAGTTCAAGAAAGCTATCCAAATATTATTACTATCTTAACTAAGATAGAAGAGAATAACAATCTGACAATTAAGATTCAAGATAACGCTAAAGGAATGTCAGAAGAAGTTAAAGCTTGTATCTTTGAAAATCTATTTACAACCAAATGCGTAGGAAAAGGTACAGGATTAGGATTATCTATTAGTCGCCAAATTATCATAGAAAATCATAGTGGAAGTTTGATTTGTGAATCAGTCTTGGGACAAGGAACAGAATTTATAATTTCTATTCCAGTTTTGGGATAATAATCTCTCATGATAGAGATAGATTAGCAAAGCTATAGCAACCGATACTCGAATTATTTGATAATTCGGGTATTTTGTTTGTCAGGAATAATTCATTACATTCTCTTTTTTAAGCTTGCTAAAGTAAAGGTTATTTTGCGGTTAAAAACTATGCAACTGGTAAAATCATTACTTAACCAAATCAACATAAAACTGGTCTAATTTAGCACTTAAAACTTTACGTATTGCCTGCTATCATAATAACTAATTGTATACATCAAATCTTGTACTATCTTTCTCATTTACTAACTGATATAAAAATAAACTCTAACTAAATATGCAAGAATTTTAGTCTAGTTTTTATCAGCTCATATCAGCCGTAAATTAAGTTTGCAGGAAGTTACAAGATGCGAAAATCGTAAAACTTAAGGTGGTTATCCTGTGGAAAAAAGAAGAGAAGGTGGGCGGATAGTTCCAAAGGCTATCTCGTTTTTGTTCAATCAGATTAGCTTGATTGTGCTTGCAGTTATTCTTGTGCTGTTTATTGGAGGTAGGTTTGAACTAGCAAGTGCAACTCAACCTAACGCAGAATTAGAAATTCAAAAATTAACATCCTGTTACGCCCTGGGAACTGATGCCATTGGTAGAGGAAATCTCCTAGAAGGAAAAAATATTTATCGGGATTGTTTTACTCAAGATGCAGTCCTGACTGCCGTTTTTCCTGATGGGACAACTCAAACAAATTATGGGACAGATGCTTGGGCAGATTTTGTCTATTCAGTATTTCAAGGGAATGGTTATACAGCTACCCAACACTTAATGGGTACGATCAACATTTCAATTGAGAATAATAAAGCAGTGATGACTTCTTATCTCCATGCGACTCACAAGCGCTCGGAAACTAGCATTGATGTCGCAAATGGCACTTATGAAGATCAAGTTGTCAACATAAATGGGCGCTGGAAAATTCGTAAACGTACTCTCAAACTCATCGATTTCTTGAATCTCAGTTCACCGACAGTTGATTCTTCAAATGCTAATGCCCGAAGCAGTAATTCCTCAGCTAATTTTGTAAGACCAAAAATGTCTGGTTTCAATCAATAATCTTTCACAGCGATAAGGCAAAAATAAAAAGTAAAAAGTAGAGAGTACTTTTTACTTTTTATTCTGTTTAATGTATGAGTAAAGAAGTTCGCGTAGGCGTAGCCCGTCGTAGACATCGCTCCGAGGATTTACAATTAAACATGGACTATTACCACCACTTCCATTACTTACAATAACGACAGTAATACCAGCTTTTGGGCAAACTCCTAAACAACTGGTGCTAACTACCCGAAATTCACCCCATAATCCCTCAATTTTTAAACGAGATTTTAACCAATTCTCTAAGTTTTCAGAAGCCGTTGAGCCTGATTGCTCGTTTGCACATTGCGAACACACAAGCACCAAACCAGACTCCCATCGGGGAGGAACACTGGGAATAGAAGTTTCTAACGGGCGAGAATTTATTAAAGGCGATGTCTGCTGAGAAGTAGATGCAAAACTTTTAAAGATACGTTGAAGCAATCTTTTAATACGCTTGATCAATTTTTTCATGGACGATCCTATTTGTTTCTCTGAACAACTTAAAAAGACCTCTCCCTGGTTTTACTATGTAAAACCGTCCCTCTCCGAAGCGGAGAGGGATAGAGTTGAACTTTAATAGAGGTTTGTTGAAGAGGATAGTGGAAAATTGCCGTTTAGTCTGTTCTAGTAGATCATTTAGTTCCAACAAGAATCAGCGTTTCTGAGCAATTTGCTGCAAGTATGTAATTAGCTGTTCTCCTGCGGTGTCGATGTGTCGTTTTAGCAACCTGACAGCAGCTTTTGTATCCTGCTTTTGACAAGCATCTAAGAGTTGATAGTGTTCTTTTTGCGATCGCTCTTGGTAATCCATCTGCGCTAATTGTACGCGAACATAGCGATCGCAATTAACGTGTAAAGTTTTAATCATCCCCAACAACCTGGGACGTTCAGCAGTGGCGTACAGCGTCGCATGGAATTCCCAGTTGAGTTTTGCCAACATACCTGCATCAGTTGCTTGGTCTGTCGCTTCTAGAATCACAGCAGCTTTTTCTATATCTGTTTCCTTGAACTTGGGTATTGCCAACTGCATCGCTTTCACTTCTAAAGCGCTGCGAATTTCACAAATTTCTTGCGCCTCTTGTGCTGTCAACACCGATACGATCGCACCACGATTTAGATGCAGTGTCACCAATCCTTCTGCTTCTAGCTGCTTGAGCGCTTCACGCACGGGAATACGACTAACTCCAAACTGAGTGGCGATTTCATCCTGTCTCAGAGATTGTCCTTCTTGAAAAATGCCGCGCAGAATCGCTTCCCGCAAAGCATCGGCAATTAAATCTGGGGTACTGCGTTGTTGCAGCACATTGGCTGCTAAGTCATTTAAGTTCATATTGGATATTGTATACAAAATAGAAAAGATTGTATACAATATCCAAAGTAAGTTTTTTAAACATCCCTTCAATACCACGGGAGACAATTATGAGCATAGCATCTCAACCAGACCGAGTTATCATCTTCGACACCACGCTACGGGATGGCGAACAGTCACCGGGCGCAACCCTCAATGTAGAAGAGAAATTAGCGATCGCTCATCAACTAGCTCTCCTTGGTGTCGATGTGATTGAAGCAGGTTTTGCCGTTGCTAGTCCGGGAGATTTTCAAGCTGTCAAAACCATTGCTGAACAAGTTGGAATACCTGGTGGGCCAATCATTTGCAGTTTAGCTAGAGCGATTCGCCAGGATATTCACGCCGCCGCCGAAGCCTTGAAGGGCGCAGATCGTCCGAGAATCCACACGATGATTTCTACCTCTGATATTCACCTGAAATATCAATTGAAAAAGTCTCGTAGCGAAGTATTAGCGATCGCATCAGAAATGATTGCCTATGCTAAGTCGTTTGTAGACGATGTAGAATTTTCGCCAATGGATGCCAGCCGCACTGAACCAGAGTTTCTGTATCAAGTTTTGGAGGCAGCGATCGCAGCAGGTGCAACTACAATCAACATTCCTGATACCGTTGGTTACTGCACACCCAAAGAAATCGGAACTCTAATTCAGGGAATTCGGGAAAATGTTCCTAATATCGATGGAGTGATTCTTTCCATTCACACTCAAAATGATTTGGGTTTGGCGACAGCTAACGCATTGGCAGCAATTGAATACGGTGTGCGTCAGGTGGAGTGTACCATTAATGGCATTGGGGAACGGGCTGGGAATGCAGCATTGGAAGAGATTGTGATGGCGTTGAAGGTTCGCAAACCATTTTTCAACCCTTACTTTGGTCGTCCGGTTGATGCCGATACACCCCTGACTAATATTAAGACTCAGGAGATTTATAAAACCTCGTCTTTGGTTTCCCAATTAACTGGGATGCTGATTCAGCCTAATAAGGCGATCGTGGGAGCAAACGCTTTCGCTCATGAGTCTGGTATTCACCAAGATGGGATCATCAAGCACCGCGAAACTTATGAAATCATGGAAGCTGCTGCGATCGGTTTGCCAGAAAATCGCATTGTTTTGGGCAAGCACTCTGGACGAAATGCTTTCCGTACCAGGCTCAAAGAATTGGGTTTTGAATTGAACGAAGCAGACTTGAATAAAGCCTTCAATCGGTTCAAAGAAGTCGCTGATAAGAAAAAAGAAGTCTCAGATTGGGATTTAGAAGCGATCGTTCGAGATGAAACGCAGATGCAAGTAGAAAGTAGCTTCCAAATCGAACACGTTCAGGTAATTTGTGGTGACTGCACTTGTCCAACTGCAACCATTACAATTGTTACCCCCGATGGCAAAATCCTCACAGATGCGAGTGTCGGCACTGGCCCAGTGGATGCGGTGTATCAAGTAATTAATCGATTGGTACAGATTCCCAATCAACTAATTGAGTTTTCTGTCCAATCTGTGACTGAAGGAATTGATGCACTAGGAACTGTGACAGTTCGCTTGAAGCATCAAGAGCGGATATTCTCTGGTCAAGCATCTGATACTGATATCGTGGTAGCCGCAGCTTACGCTCATATCAACGCTCTAAATCGTCTTTATCGTTATTTGCAAACAGAGAGATCCCATTTTGATGAGATGAACTCTGCTGTTGTATCTAGGTAGATCATAAAATTTACGCAAAACTATACCCTGTAGGGGCAATTAATGAAATTGACCCTATAGCGTGTTTCTACACACATAAAATTCTTTCTTGGCGAAAAAACTTGACATCAAAGCGCTTTAGTAGTAAATTTGTACTATTAAAGCACTTAATTGTTGCATAAAACTTTAACACTCCCGATTGCGCCAACAGGAGAGCAAAATTAATGAGGCTATCTAAGGTAGACTTGAGCGGTTTAGTAGCGATCGCTCACTCTGATGGATATTTGCAGTTGTTGCTAGATCGAGGTGACGAACTAGAGTTTTTGGAAATTCCGGCACCGATACAAGCTTATGAAGGATTGCAAGAACTAAACGAGGCAATCGCCCATACGCCTGCACTACCTTTTCAAGAAGAACCAATAGCTATGTTACCAGTTAGCTCATCAATGGCGATCGCTGTAGGATATGATCGCGACGAACAAATTTTGCAAGTTGAGTTTCAAAGTGGATCTGTTTATCAGTACTTAGGCGTAGACGAGGATACCTGGGAAGATTTACACGCCTCTGATTCAGTTGGCAGCTTTTTCAATCAAGAGAGTGAAGTACCCCAACCTGCTTCGCTGAGGTTGGGGCTTCCAACATCATTGAATCAGTGACGGTCTTATTCGTCTACGGAGTTTCCCGTCTCAACCGCCGTCGCCACGTTAGGCATTCCACTTTACGTGAAATTCGGGACTAAACTCGATCATGGTCTTACACAGCGTCCACAGGCAGCCGCCCGTCTACCACAGGCAGTTTGATTTTTGTTTTGTACAACACCGCTTGGATTTATTGCAATGGCATACCAGCTAACAGTGTTCTTTCCCCGATCTACCGATTTGTCTGCGGCAAGTATCTTACTACTACTTTGAAGTTAGCCTGTCTGTTCAATACGGTCGGGAGGATTAGCAACCATTTATATAATAACATAGATGTATCCATAGCGGTGATACATTATGAAAGAAAGATCCATTAGAGTTAGGTTATCGCAGAAACGGAACGACAAGCTTAAGGCTTATGCACAAAGCAAAGAAAAAACAGTTACACAGTTGGTCGAAGATTGGATCGATAGGTTGCCTAGTCCCAAGATTGACGACTCCTTATCCACCCCAGGGCAAACGCATCTAAAGTATAAGAATCCTTTAATAGCAAGGGTTTTGGCGTTTTTTAATTTAGCCTATTTTTTCATCAAGATCCTTGCCCAGCAAGGGTTTCAGAAATCCCGTGCGTTCGCCCTGTTATCCACCCCACTCCATAAATCTTTCTGACGATTGATGTCGGTTGTCGCTGTTTTCGTCATCGTCCGGCTATCCATCCCCACCGCATAGGCGGATGGGGAATTCCGCCGAATCAGTTAAAGGCAGATATGACTGCGATCGTCTAGATAATGCAGATTATACTATTGACTAATAACTGCGTGTAGGGTTTTCAATTGGTACGCGATCAAGTGTAAAAAATTCTTGTTGTCACCCAAACCATAAACAAGAGCAACAAGATCATACACCAGTGGTATTTTCTTCAGAGACAATAGAGAAAGCCCACATAATCAAACGCAGTTATGACGACTACACTTGTTTCTGCTGTTAAACCAAAAGCCGAAGATAGTTTTGCCATTAGCTTTGCACCATTGTCTCTTGAAGAAATCTATGCCAAGTCAGACGATCCAGCCAACGGTGCTGTGGTTCTGATGAGTGGCGTAGTTCGCAATCAAACTGATGGTAAACCTGTAATTGCTTTAGAGTATCAAGCTTATGAACCTATGGCATTGCGGATATTTTATCAAATTGCTGCTGATATTCGCTTATCTACGTCTGATGTAAATCGGGTAGTGATTCATCATCGCACCGGACGTTTGCAAGTTGGAGAAATTAGCGTTTTAGTAGCAGTGGGTTGTCCTCATCGGAGTGAGGCATTTGAAGCTTGCCAGTATGCTATTGATACCCTCAAACACAATGCACCTATATGGAAGAAAGAACATTGGCAAGATGGTTCTAGTCGCTGGGTAAGTATCGGTGCTTGCGAACAGTTAGCAGAAAATTGTTCTTAGAGCAATCCTATGTAAGGCTGCGCTTTATTCACGTAGGGGCAATTCATGAATTGCCCCTAAAGTCTATAGTTTTACATCAGTATTTATAAGAAGAATTCAGAACTCAGGAGTCAGAATTCAGTATGAATTCTGTACGAGTGGGTGATGAATATTGGTTCAAACCTCGCCCCTGGTGGGCGAAAAAATTAAAATATTCTCGCCTTAAAACTCTATCCCTTTATGGGTAGAGTATTCTGAATTCTGAATTCTGTATTCTGACTCCTATTTTACATTCGCAAAACAACAATTTTTGTTGCATTTGTTTACAAAAACTACATTGCTCTATTGAGGTTTGTAAATAATTTGTATTTCCCCAAGGAATATTCCTTTAGACTGATCTTTAACTGAGAAATGTGGGAATAAACACAAATGCATTCGTTAAATATATTTTGTCACGAATTTGTAGTTGCTGTTTCCTTTGTAGCTTGCATTGTTGGACTGGTGTTACTTTGGGACAGTAAGCAACAAAAAAGTGACGTGGAAGAAACAGAAGTGATTCTGTTTAGAATGAGCTTTACTTATTGGCTAGTTTACTGTGTAGCTTTTGGCATAGAGAAAATGATTTTACCCGAATGGGAATCTGTAGTTATGACTTTGAAAATAACTACCGCTCTGTCATATTTCTTAACTTTTTCGTGCATTGTTAGTCTGCCACTACACAAATTTGCAGTCCACCGCGTTGAAGAATAGACATTGGGCGTGGGGAACGATCAAGATTTCATTGCGATCGCTAATGCCGTTTCCAGTTCTGACTGCGCCAAAGGAGTTAAAATAAACACTTCTTGTACCGTCTTACCCTGCCGTGCAATTACTTTATAGCCACCGCGAATCGGTACTGAGACACGCAGTTGCATTTTTGGACAATGACCTCTTGCCCGGCCAATCACTCCTGGCGTTACCGTTTGGATGCCATCTTGCTGACAAAGACGTTCTAAAATTGGGATCAGACCAGAAAGGTGTGTCGAGTGATTCCAAACCAGTCTGGCAGCTTTTTGTGAAGTTGCCCGGAGGGAATCTGCGGTGGGTTTGCCCATAATAATTAAGCTGCTTCTAGAGGTGCCATTGTCAAACCTGCTCGGCGCAACTGCTGGTGATAAAGTTCCGCAGGTTCTTGAGGGCCGACCCAAACGATCGCTTGACCTTCATAGTGTACCTGATTAGTCAGATCCCACGCGCGATCGCCACTCATTCCCGGAATATATTTCATCAAACATTCAGCCACATGTTGGAATGTATTAAAATCATCATTTAATACAATCACTTTGTAATTCGGATAAGTCTTACGGGTAACTTGACTAGACCGTTCAGGAGTTATAGTTGGTGCTGTGGTCATCCCGTAAACATCTGCTGAAAGGTTCGTAACCATATAATAATTGGTCAATAAGATTTTACAAAACTACAAGTAACTAGTTTAGTACATTGTCATTTGTCCTTTGTTTTAACAAATGACCAATGACAAATGACCAATGACTATCTACCGCCAATTATCCCAGTTTTCGTTAAAAATGGATGTATCAGGGAAAGCGGTGGGGTTGCCATTTTGTTGTAAAAGCCGTTTGAGAGCTTCGAGTTGTGGCTCTTGTTTGGGTAAGTTATCGACTAGTTGGTAGGGTGCGATCGCATTTTTGATGGCAAAACTAGCAACAGTTCCCGCAGCTGCGCCAGACGACCATTCAAAGGAATGAACTCGATAGGCAGCAGCAGCAATATGACTAGTAGCAATGCTTTTGCCTCCTACTAGTAAATTATCAATTTTCTGAGGAATCATAGCTCTGAGAGCGATTTGGAAGGGATAAGCTTGGCCTGCACCACGCCTTTCACCTGGACGTTCTGTGTTACCGGGGGCTTCTGGGGGACTATTCAGCATACAAGGATGGAAATCTATAGCATAGTGACCAATACCCACAGCATCGGGGAAGATGGTAGAACGAGTCCGTCGCATTGCTTTGTCTGGTGGGACTTTACCATCAATTACTGATATTGCTTCCAAACCTGCAACTGCTGCTCTTAGCCTCCGATACATATCTTCTGGCAGAGTCTTGGAGTAATACTGATCATTGTAATCTCGGCGAGAAATATCAATTTCCCAAATACCAAAGCCACCAGGTTGTCCCCAACTGGGGCGGCCAATGATGCGCCGTCCTTCGCGCATATAGGGATATTTCGATAAGCCATGCACTGTTCCCATCGGGGAATTTAGCCCAGAAACAAAGCGGTTATTGGTTTGCTGCTGCTTTATACCCTCCCCCAGTTGGGAATCTGTAGTCCCAGCTACTAACCAGTAATAGAATGAGAGGGCATTTTCCTCAGCTTTGCGGAGGGCTTCTGTCCGCAGTCCCCCCATCCAGCCTCCTGGTTGTAACTGCCCAGTTCCTTGTAACTGTTGGCGACTGTAAACTAGGTTATCCTTGGCTGTTCCGGGGCGGTAGTCGTTACCCCAAGTCCAGTTTTGCATAGATATATCCCCTGGTGTGGCAGCAGTAAAACTTACACCTCCAAATTTTGCTGGTTTCCCTTTGTTTGGACTCCAAATGCGACGATAGGTGAAAACTAAATCAAAGTTAGCCAGTCGGGTTAATTCATAGCTAAAATATGGCGCATATTGTAAATAGAATGGGGGCATCGTCTGGGGTTGCGGTTCCTTAGTTGCCTCCATTGCAAAGGTGTAGGTAAATCCTTGAGGGCAATAAGGATCGTTATTGGTGCTAGAAGAAGAGGGTTCTAGGTAAGAACGGGCATCAATGCCTAATCGATAGGGAACATCAGCAAGGGCAATAATTTCTCCAGTTTCGCTGGCATCTACGACGTACCACTTCGGAGCATCCCCTTTCGCTTCCTTGGGGAGAAAACGGAGAATAGTTTTAGTAAATCGAGATGAGTTTTCGTAACTATAAGAATCTTCAATACTTTGAGATAAAGTAAAGGTATTGAGAGGTGGTGCGCCTTTTGGTGGTTGATGTTGGATAGCGATCGCACTATTAATTATTTTGCCATCAGCAGCAATTTCCAAATCCTTAATTACCGTGTTGGGAAACCATTGCAACTTCCCTTTGCCCTGCTTTTCGGCATCTTTGAGCATATCGACCAAAATGGCGTGAGCATCGCGGGGAAGAAAGCAGGAGTCACTTACCCAACAGTCACCGGGGTTAAGTTTACCGTATTTGCGCCCAATGCGGTTTCGCAATTCTAGGTAGCCGCGAGAATAGAATTTGAGAGCCCGTTGAGTTGGGCGTTCGTCTAACGCAGATGTCCCTTGAGAAGAAATTTGTCCTCCCAGCCAGTCAGTAATTTCCGTCAGACAAACTGTTCGTCCTGCTAGCAACCCCTCATAAGCTGTGGCGACACCAGATAGTCCACCACCCACAACTAAAATCTCGCAGTTCACAGTTTTATCTGGGGTTCTCGGTAGTGTAGCGTTCGCCTTTGGCGTTGGCGCAGCCATCGCGGGATCAAATGCAACTAAGGTAGATATTAAATTGAAACCGATCAGCGATGTCAAGCTATAAGCTACTTTGTGTCTGTGCTTCATGGTTAAAAAACCGCTCCAAATCCTGTGTCACCTTGTAGAAGGTAGCATCCAGGAAATGTTCATCACAAGTTTATAAGGGTAAATATATTTAAATATAAGTTTTATACCTAAAATACTCAGTATGTCGGTAAAATGTACCTTGAAGTTATTAAAACTCAGTTAACAGTTCTGATTGCTGAGTACTTTTTTCCTCATCTATGACACAACGACAGGCAAACTATAGGACTCATATTTGAATTCTGAAAACATTCAGTACAACTCAAAGAGGCTCCTTAACTGTTGCCTCTTGCCTCCTATGCAAATAATTATGGCTACGCTACGCTGTGCGAACAGAAATCAAAGTGGATTGCTATATTACCTGGAAAATATTCGCAAAACATCATCTGCTCTGCCAACGCACAGAATTCTTAAATGAGTAACTAATAATGTTTAACTGAAACTGTGCTGATTTGATCTCTCTTTCTGAAATTAAAAACTGCTCTTGCTGAAAGTAGACAAGAGCAGTTTTTAATCGCAAAGCCCAAAACAAGAATTTAGGCATCTTCAAGTTCAAATTGAGCTACCGTAACAGCATTAAAAGCGAATGCCAAAACTAATGGCATCGGCGACTGAAACCAAAAGGTAAAAAGAACAGCTATGATTGTGCCAATCACTGCGGACATAGACCACAATCTTTCTTCAAAGGTCAATCCCTTCTCAGCTTTAATGCCTCTAAGAACATTAACTGGGATTGGTTCTGGCATTACCCCACCCGGCGGGAAAGCCCAGAAGTTGTTACGTCGCTCAACAAATAAATCTGTCCAGCCATTTTCTTGGCACCATGCCTCAATCCATTGAAGTGAGTAATGATTCATCATCGGGTTTGGGAGTTCGGTTTGTGGAAGTTGTGTACTCGGTGAATGTAAACTCTTAGAGATTCCTGAAGAACTAACTAATCGCTATAAAATTAACGCTAATTATCCAATTTTTAAGCTTTGTTAAGCACTGGGAACGCTTATAATTGCGCTCAAACCTTGCTTTCACTAATTAAAAGATTAGCAGTTGATGCCGATTGTTTAATTTAAAAGACAATAAACTTTACTTGGAAAGTTGTAAGTCAAGAATTGTAAATAAGTCGGTGAGTATTACTGCTTAATAAAACCCTTTATATCCTGAAATTAAAATCTAAAAATGAATAATTGTGAACAAATCAACAAGTATTAGGCATCGTCTGTTGTAGATATTGTTTTATCCAGCAAAAATATTCCTTTAGAGTTAGAGATTTCAAATTCTCTCATCATTAAGAGTGATATTATGCTCACCTTCTATGTTTTGCTAAAGCTTGCTTGATGTGACAAGTAATTTATACTCAATTATTGCGATCGCTATTTAGTAATTATTATCCTGCTTTAGTGCGAACGCTCATAGATTGCCTTTCTCTACCCAAAGTCGGAGGCATAATTTTGCTCAAGGTGAGAAGCTTATGCCCTTTTTGCGTTACAAAATATTAAGGAAGGGAAATACACATCCCCCAAATCCAGTAGCAAGGCTGCGAGTCTCAATTAGAATTAGCCAGTCTTGCTAATATTCAAATGCGGTAAGCTTAAATGCAGCGATTAGACACCAAATTGACTCTCGATATGTTTTGGCGGCAAGGGTTGGCGTTCCTTCTTGGAATTATTATCTGGTGCGTGGCTGACCCCGCGCTGGCAGTAGACTGGACTCATCCACTGTCATTTAGCAATGCAGAGTTGTCAAGACGTGATTTTTCTGGTGACAGTTTGCAAGCTGCGGAGTTTTCTAACGCCAACATGGAACTGGCTAACTTTTCAAACGCTGATTTGCGGGGAGCAGTCATGAGTGCTTCGGTGATGACAAAAGCAAATCTCCACGGAGCAGATTTAACGAATGCAATGGTCGATCAGGTAAACTTGACTAAGGCCGATTTGAGTGATGCAATTTTCAAAGAAGCTCTTTTGCTCCGTGCCATCTTTAATGATGTGAATATAGACGGTGCAGATTTTACAGATGCAATTTTGGATAGAGCGCAAATTAAAGAACTGTGTACAAAAGCCAGTGGTGTGAATTCCAAAACAGGTGTGCAAACTCGTGAATCTCTAGGATGTCAATGAAACGTGTTGGTGTAATTGGTGGTGGGCAACTTGCCTGGATGATGGCGGATGCAGCACAGAAGCTAGGAGTAGAATTAGTAGTACAAACTCCAAGCGTTCACGACCCGGCCGTGTCAATCACTCAGGAAACTCTCTTCGCGCCAGTTGATGACGCAAGTGCTACGCAAATATTAGCTCAAAAATGCGATGTCATCACCTTTGAAAATGAATTTGTTAACCTGCAAGCTTTATCTGTTTTAGCAGAGCAAGGTGTTTGTTTCCGTCCCAGCTTAAAAGCTTTAGCTCCACTTTTAGATAAATATCATCAGCGTTGCTACTTACGCGATTTGGGTTTACCAGTTCCTCGATTTTTCGCCCTTGACGAGGTAGAACATCTCGAATCAAAAATAGAATATCTAGGTTTTCCAGCAGTCCTCAAAGCCCGCCGCCACGGTTATGATGGTCAGGGTACTTTCATAATTCAGGATTTTGATACTTTAGAGCAAAAGCTAAGTTATGAAACTATAACAAAACCTTTAAATGAATCACTTTTCTTGTTAGAAGAATTTGTCCCTTTTGAAAGAGAACTAGCAATAATTGCAGCGCGTTCTGTGGAGGGAGAAATTGTAACTTATCCAGTAGTGGAAACCCAACAAGAACAACAAGTGTGTCGGCGGGTGATTGCGCCTGCTGATATTACACCCAATCAAGTAGCAGAAATTCAAGCGATCGCACATACTCTATTAAATAGCCTAGAAGTAGTAGGAATTTTTGGAATTGAGCTATTTCTGGGTGCTAATGGCAAAGTGCTGGTAAATGAAATTGCGCCTCGTACCCACAATTCTGGGCATTTTTCTATTGATGCTTGTGAAACTTCTCAATTTGAACAGCATCTCAGGGCCGTTTGTGGTTTACCTTTAGGGAATCCAGCTTTGCAGTGCGCTGGTGCCGTGATGGTTAACCTGCTGGGGTATGAAAATTCTCACAGCGACTACCAAAGCCAGCGTCAACAAATAGCAGAAATTCCCCAGGCGCACGTTCACTGGTATGGGAAGACAGAATCACGTCCTGGGCGGAAGTTAGGGCATGTTACCGTTTTACTGGATAATCAAAATAGAGAATCGGCAAGTGCGATCGCCCACACCATAGAATCTATCTGGTATCCCAGGTAAATTGAGCAGAAACTTTCGATGTTGAACACACAAAATCTTTTGAAAAGCTATAATGAGTGAGTTGCACTACGACGTTGGTGACTGCCATCAAGTTTTTTGATCTATGCCTTTAATGACAAGGGAGTCAACTGTTCTCGTGGCAGTATACCGGGCATGTACCCGGAAACTTTAAACGAGGAATTTAGGTTCCCACCTGGATAAACCCAGGTCATAAACTTAGGTAAAACGGCGTCGCGGTGAACTTAAAATTATTAGCTCTCAAAATCAGTTAGAATTTGGGAGCTTTAATTATTTAAATGGTTATTAATTGTAGTAAAAACTAGACATCCTAAACTAACGTGATGTCAAGTTTAGTTAATTCCTAAACTTGAATAATTCCACTCTGATTGTAGAGATGTAGAACTGCTACTTGTAGAGACGTAGCAATGCTACGTCTCTACATTCATTTTTGGAGATGTATTTTTAATATTTGCTACTAGGTTGTTAAATACAATAGGTTATCGATTCCTTTCCCATTATGAAATTAATTCCTTCTGCTATCTCAAAATAAGTGAACTGACAGTAAATCTTGCCATGTTTTTGGGAAACCTAAATAGTGAAGTCTCAAGAATTAAGCCGTATGGTCAGCATTCCCGGATATCACGTTAGCAAAGAACTCTACAATGGTTCTCGAACCTTGGTTTATCGCGCTAATCGAGAAACTGACCAAAAATCTGTAGTGATTAAGCTGATGAAAACTGTTTATCCCAGTTTCATTGAATTGATCCAGTTTCGGAACCAGTTCACCATCGCCAAAAATTTAAATCTACCTGGAATCATCCAGACATACAGCCTGGAACCCTATCAGAATGGCTATGCGTTAGTGATGGAAGACTTTGGGGGAATTTCTCTCAAAGATTATTTGACCTCTGTAGAGACACGATATATCGCGTCTCTACAAGAGTTTTTACAAGTAGCGATCGCACTGTGCAATACATTAGATATTCTAATTCGTCATCGGATCATTCACAAAGATATTAAACCCGCCAATATTTTAATTAATCCAGAAACTAAAGAAGTTAAGTTAATTGACTTTAGTATTGCATCTCTGTTGCCACGAGAAACTCAAACCCTGATGAGTCCTAATGTGCTAGAAGGGACACTCGGCTATTTGTCTCCAGAGCAAACTGGACGAATGAATCGGGGAATTGATTACCGGACTGATTTTTATTCTCTAGGTGTAACATTTTACGAGTTACTAACAGGGGAATTACCATTTAAATCGCACGAGCCGATGGAATTGGTACATTGTCATATTGCAAAACTTCCGCTTTTAGTACATGAGATTAATCCGCAAATTGCGCCTGTACTCTCATCCATTGTGAATAAACTGATGGCGAAAAATGCCGAAGACCGCTATCAGAGTGCATTTGGGCTGAAATATGATTTAGAAAATTGTTTACATCAGCTAAAAGAAACGGGGGAAATTGCAAGTTTTCCAATTGCTCAACGGGATGTGTGCGATCGCTTTATTATCCCAGAAAAACTCTATGGTCGTGAGCATGAAGTTGAAACTCTGCTCAAAGCCTTTGACCGTGTTACCAACAATCAGACAGAATTAATGCTGGTGGCTGGTTTTTCTGGTATTGGTAAAACTGCTTTAGTTAACGAGGTTCACAAACCTATTGTCCGGCAACGGGGCTACTTTATCAAAGGCAAATTTGACCAATTTAATCGGAATATTCCCTTCTCCGCTTTTGTGCAGGCGTTTCGAGACTTAATGGGGCAATTGCTCAGTGAAAGTGATACTCAATTGTCAACTTGGAAAAGTAAAATATTACAAGTTCTGGGCGATCAAGGACAAGTAATTCTTGAGGTAATTCCCGAACTCGAACAAATTATTGGTCAACAACTACCTGCAACCGAACTTTCACCAAGTGCAGCACAAAATCGCTTTAATTTACTCTTTCAAAAATTCATTCAGGTATTCACTACAAAAGAACATCCATTAGTAATTTTCCTCGATGATTTGCAGTGGGGCGATTCTGCATCACTCAAATTGATACAGTTGTTGATGAGTAAATCAGGAAGTGGATCTTTACTTTTAATTGGAGCTTATCGAGATAATGAAGTATCTACCGCGCATACGTTAATGTTGACTTTAGCAGATATTCGCAAAGTCAATGCCACGATTCATACTATTGCTTTAGCTCCGTTAAATAAAGCTAGTTTAAATCAATTGATGGTTGATACCTTTAGTTGTTCAGGTGAAATTGCCCAACCCCTAACGCAACTCGTCTATCAAAAAACTCAAGGGAATCCATTTTTTGCAACGCAATTTCTCAAAGCATTATATGAAGATGGACTGATTACTTTTAATTTTGCTCAAGGTTACTGGCAATGTGATATTGCTGCTGTGAAGGCACTTGCTCTGACCGATGATGTGGTAGAGTTCGTAGCGCTACAGTTGCAGAAGTTGCCAGCAGCAACGCAAAATGTGTTGAAATTAGCTGCGTGTATTGGCAACCAGTTTGATTTGCTAACCTTAGCAATTGTTTCTGAACAATCGGAAACCGAAACGGCAGCATCTTTATGGAAAGCTTTGCAAGAAGGGTTAGTTTTACCTACTAGCGAAGTTTATAAATTCTTTCAAGATAGTGGGCATGATTGTAACTCAAATCCTTTAAATTACAATTTACAAGTCCCTATCTACAAATTTTTACATGACCGTGTGCAGCAAGCGGCTTATTCGCTAATTCCAGATGAAGAGAAACAATTTACCCATCTTAAAATTGGTCGATTACTCTTGCAAAATACCTCTGAGTCTCAGCAAGAGGAACGAATTTTTGAGATTGTCAGTCAGTTGAATTGTGGAATGGCGCTAATCACCCAGCCAAGTGAACGTCAACAATTAGCTCAGTTAAATTTGAATGCTGGTCGAAAAGCGAAAGAAGCTACTGCTTATGGTGCAGCAATTCATTATCTCAAGTCGGGAATGCAATTGCTGACAATTAATAGTTGGGAAATCGCTTATGAACTGACTCGAAGTTTATACGAAGAAGCTGCTGAAGCTGCCTTTCTCAACAATGAATTTGAGCAGATGGAATCTCTTATCCAGGTTGTCATGGAAGAAACAACCACCTTACTGGATAGGGTGAAAGTTTATGAAGTTCAACTCCAAGCCGATCAGGTGCGAAATCAATCATTCAAAGCGATCGCAATTGGGCGTGAACTTCTCGCTCAACTTGGGGTAACATTACCTGAATCAGTAACACCTCCAGACATTCAGCAATCTGTAGTCAACACGCTCTCCACCTTGGCTGGTAGAAGTATTGAGGGCTTAGTTGATTTGCCATTGATGAATGATCCCAAAGCTTTGGTTGCTTTGCGAATTATGGCTAGCATCGCTCCCGCCATTCATCAGGCTGCGGCTTATCTGTTCCCAATTATTGCCTGCGAAGAGGTGAATTTATCTCTTAAATACGGCAATGCACCACTTTCTGCACCAGGGTATGCAGATTTTGGAATTGTACTTAATATTTGTAACCAAATGGAGTCAGGCTCAGAATTTGGCCAGCTAGCTTTAATGCTTGTAGATAGATTTCAAGCAAAATCTGTTCAAAGCATGACTATATTTAAGGTGGGTGCATTGAATCAATTTAATAAACAACACGTTCGCGCCTCAATTAGTTTATTACAGGAATCCCATCGTTTTGGATTAGAGACAGGCGACTTTTTTCATGTGCTTGCATCCATGATTTTCAAGTTATTCTATGTCTATTTAAGTGGCACAGAAGTTTTGGAAATTCTCTTAGCAGATATCAAAGCTTACAAGTCTAATTTTGCCCAAAATCAGCGCTTATTAAATTGGTCTAATATAATCTGTCACAGTATTAACAATTTAACCGAATCTAGCGATAATTCAGAGCGTTTCATTGGTGAAGATTGTCAAGAAGAACAACTTTTATCTACGCTGATCGAAGAGAACGACGAATTAACACTCCACATCTTTTACCTAAGTAAGTTAACACTCAATTATCTTTTTGAGAATTTTCCGGCGGCAGTTGAGAATGCAAATCAGGGAGAGCAATACCTTAACGGTGGCGCAGGAATGCTATCTGTGCCTGTTTTCTACTACTACGATTCTTTGTCTCGGCTGGCTGTCTATTCAACGGCTGAACCATCTCAACAAGAACAATTACTCTTAAAGGTTGGCGAAAACCAGGAAAAATTGCAGTTTAGAGCCAAATTTGCACCGATGAATTTCCAGCACAAATTTGAATTGGTGGAAGCAGAACGCTATCGGGCTCTGGGCGACAAGTTGGCAGCAATAGAATTATACGATCGCGCAATTTTTCTGGCGAAAGAAAACGAATATATCCCAGAAGAAGCTTTGAGCAATGAGCTAGCTGCCAAGTTCTACCTCGATTGGGGCAAAGAAAAAATCGCCCAAGTTTATATGCAAGAAGCTTATTACTGTTATGCTCGTTGGGGCGCTAAAGCCAAAACTGAGGATTTAGAAAAACGCTATCCTCAACTTCTGGCTCCCATCTTACAAGGGCAGCATCATCGCTTACAACTGAGTTCAACCATTGATGGATCGTCATTCCCACATCAAACTATCCACACAAACCTTTCTAGCAGCAGTATTTCTGAAGCCCTCGATTTTGCCACCATCTTTAAAGCCTCACAAGCTCTATCTAGTGAAATTCAATTAGAGCAATTACTTACTACCCTTTTGCAAGTGGTGATGGAAAATGCCGGCGCACAAAAAGCTGCTCTGCTTGTACTCCAACAGGGTGATTTAGTGGTTGAAGCTATAGCCACCATCAACGAAGGAGTGACTCTGGTATCAGTACCATTGTCAATCAGCGAAGGCATTCCCATTACACTGGTAAACTATGTCAAACGCCGCTTAAAAACTGTTGTGCTAGATGATGCAACAGCACAAACTGATTTTATCGCCGATTCATATTTCATGCAGCAACAACCTAAGAGTGTGTTGTGTACGCCGATGTTAAATCAGGGTAAACTCATCGGGCTGCTATATCTAGAAAATCCGCTGACAATTGGTGCATTTACGAGCGATCGCACCGAAGTTATCCAACTGCTATGCACCCAAGCCGCCATCTGTCTAGAAAATGCCCGTCTTTATCAAGAATCTCAAAATTATGCTCATCAACTAGAGCGATCGCTACAAGAACTAGAGCATACCCAATTACAAATGGTGCAAAATGAAAAAATGGCAACCTTGGGTAATTTAGTTGCTGGGGTGGCACATGAAATTAATAATCCCATTGGATTTTTGAAAGGCAGCCTTAACAATGCCGAAGAGTATATTCAAGACTTACTCGCCCATATCCAATGCTACCAACAACATCATCCCACTTCTGCGATCGCAGTCATTGAGCATGGCGAAGAAATTGACCTAGAATTCTTGACTCAAGACTTACCAAAGCTCGTAAGCTCAATGAAGGTGGCAAGCGAACGGATTAAAGACATTAGCATTAGTCTTCGCACTTTCTCCAGAGCCGATACAACCGAAAAAGTTGCTTGTAACCTCCATGAAGGGATTGAGAGTACGCTGTTGATTTTGAAGTATCGCCTCAAAGCTAACGAAAAGCGTCCAGCAATTGAAGTTATCACCGAATACGGTAAATTACCACTAGTCAAGTGCTTTTTAGGACAATTAAATCAAGTATTTATGAACATCCTTGCTAATGCAATTGATGCCTTAGATACATCCAGTGAGGGGCTTTCTTTTGCCCAAGCGCAAGCTAACCATCACCAAATACTGATTAACACCGAAGTATCCAGTGACCACAAGGTGACAATTCGCATCAAAGATAACGGTCAGGGGATGCCAGAGGAGATTAGAGCAAGGATCTTTGACCACCTGTTTACAACAAAAGAGGTTGGAAAGGGAACAGGATTAGGATTAGCGATCGCTCGTCAAATTGTCGAGGAAACCCATAATGGGCGGTTGAGGTGCAATTCTGTGCTTGGTGAAGGAACAGAATTTGTCATTGAGATTCCAGTGTTTTAACGGTTCGCAGAAGTCCTCACCCTCTCTACGAGACGCTATTTGCGTTCAACTCTGAGTAGGGTGGGGATAGGGAGAAGCTGATAATGATTGCATAACGCGTGCCATTTCTTGGTAGTCTGGACAACAGTAATAACACAATTCTTCAAAATCTGTATAACTTGATTCTAAATTAGGTATCGTTCAGAGTTAAGATTACACAATTGCGTTGAATTGTGGTTAAAGCTACAAAAATTGTTAAAACAACTAACTAATACCGTATTTCCAGCCTCAGTCTTCCGACTAGAGAGTGGTTTAACTTTTATTCATCAAGAGATTCCCACTACTCCTGTAGTTGTGGCTGATGTTTGGGTGCGTGCTGGAGCAAGCCTAGAGCCAAAACCGTGGTTTGGGATGGCGCACTTTTTAGAACACATGATTTTTAAAGGTACGGCAACGCTTCCCCCTGGAATGTTCGATTCCAAAGTTGAAAACCGGGGTGGCGTAAGTAATGCGGCGACAAGCTATGATTATGCTAATTATTCACTCACCACAGCCGCCCCTTATTTAAAGGATACTTTGCCCTATTTGGGCGAATTACTGCTCAATGCGGCAATTCCAGAAGACGAATTTAGCCGCGAACGGGACGTGGTGCTAGAGGAAATTCGTTCTTGTCAGGACGATTCCGACTGGATAGGATTTCAAGCTCTGATTCAAAGCATCTATCCACATCACCCTTACGGGCGTTCGGTGTTAGGTACCGAGCAAGAGCTGATGCAGCAGTCTCCAGAAGCAATGCGCTGTTTTCATCACGCCCACTATCAGCCGGAAAATATGACAGTGGTAATTGCTGGGGGTATAGCCCAGCAACCAGCTTGGGAATTAGTAAATCATTCATTTAGTGATTTTGCCGAACGCTCGAATTGTCCGCAGTTTGAGAAAGTGACAAAGCCAGTAATAACAGGAATTCACCGTCAAGAACTGTGTTTACCACGCATAGAGCAAGCACGATTATTGATGGCGTGGTTGGTTCCAGGAGTAGAAGAAATCCGCACTAGCTATGGTCTAGATTTATTGTCAGTGTTATTGGCAGAAGGGCGGACTTCGCGTTTAGTGCGTGATTTGCGAGAAGATTTGCAATTGGTACAAGGAATTCATAGTAGTTTTTCTCTACAACGGGAATCAAGTTTATTTACAATTACTGCCTGGTTGGAACCAGAAAATTTAGAAGAAGTTGAGTCTTTAATTTGCGCTCATTTGGATGATTTGCAGACTGGAGGAATTAGCGAACAAGAACTTGCTCGTACACGCAGGTTGCTATGTAATGAGTATGCATTTTCTACCGAAACGCCAAATCAACTGACAGGGCTTTATGGATATTACAATACCATCGCCCAAGCTGAATTAGCTGTGACATATCCCCAGCAGATTAAGTCTTTTGATGCCCAAGAATTGCAAAAATTAGCTAAACAATATCTCTCACCGCAGAATTATGCGGTTACTGTACTTAAACCGTGTTAGTCATTAGTCATTAGCAAAAGACAAATGACAAAGGACAAAGGACAAATGACAAATGACAAATGACAAAGGACAAATGACAACCTTGCTGCAAAAATCACCTATCCATCGCACCGTATTGAATAATGGCATTGTCGTGCTGGCGGCAGAAAACCCTGCTGCGGATATTATTGCAGCGCGGATCTTTGTGCGTGCCGGTAGTTGTAACGAAAACCGGGAGCAAGCAGGGTTGGCGCATTTGCTATCAGCAGTGATGACAAAGGGATGCGATGGACTTTCTAGCTTAGAAATTGCTGAAAAAGTCGAGTCTGTAGGAGCAAGTTTAAGTGCGGATGCTGGCACTGATTATTTTTTGCTGTCTTTCAAGACGGTAACATCAGATTTTGCGGAGATTTTAGCATTGGCAGGGCGGATTTTGCGATCGCCTACTTTTCCCGAAACTCAAGTGGAACTAGAACGCCGTTTAGCACTCCAAGATATTCGTTCGCAGAAAGAGCAACCGTTCAATGTCGCCTTTGAGCAAATGCGGCAGGTAATGTACCAAAATCATCCCTACTCTATGTCAGTGCTGGGAGATGAAACTACTATGAGCAACTTAACTCGTGCAGATTTAGTAGAGTATCATCAAACTTATTTCCGCCCAGATAATGTAGTAATTAGTATTGCTGGTAGAGTCACATCCACAGATGCAACAACATTGGTGGAAGAAGTTTTTGCTGATTGGCAAGCACCAGCCCAAGCACTACCAATACTGAATTTACCTGAAATTAAAGTGGAACCACAGGTAAAGGTTAAGCCAGTACAGACACAACAATCAATCGTGATGCTCGGTTATTTGGGAACATCGGTAAGTTCTGTTGACTACGCCGCCCTGAAGTTGCTGTGTACCTACTTGGGAAATGGGCTTTCTAGTCGCTTGTTTGTCGAATTGCGCGAAAAACGCGGTTTAGCTTACGAAGTATCTGCTTTTTACTCCACAAGGCTATTTCCAGCCTCATTTGTAGTTTACATGGGTACAGCACCAGAGAATACCAGTATTGCCCTAGAAGGACTACGTACAGAAGTAGATTTATTGTCTACCACTGAAGTATCAGAAAGCGCCCTCCAAGCTGCGAAAAATAAAATTCTGGGGCAGTACGCCTTGGGTAAACAAACAAACGGGCAAATTGCTCAGATATATGGCTGGTATGAAATTTTGGGCTTAGGAATTGATTTTGATACCAAGTTTCAAGAATTGATTGCGGCGGTGAGTGCCAAAGATGCGATCGCTGCCGCTAGTAAGTATTTAAAATCACCTTATTTATCTTTAGTTGGTCAAGAAGAAGCAATTAATCGAGCGATCGCGTAAATAGCCCGTCCGAGACATCGTAAATAGAGCAGCTGTTTTTTAGACCAAGCGGCTGTACCATTAGCATGAGAATATTCTGGGAGTAAATTCCATGCAAAGCAGCCTGACAGCCAGTATTTTGAGTTACTTAAAATTACTAGACCCCACTGTAAATCGCTGTGGAATGGAAAAACGGCAAAAAAGTTGGTGGACAAAGAGGTCAAAATCTTTCTCAGCCATTGAAATACTCTTGTTATCCGCAACGCCTCTGCTTATTGCTTCAACACCTTTAATATCAATAGCAGCGCCACAAAAAATTGCCCAAATAAATCCTGGAGATAGCATCAGCCGCCCTAACCTCAAAGTTGGTAGCCAAGGCGAACGCGTATCTGAACTTCAGGCAGCTCTGAAACTTTTGGGTTTTTACTCTGGTGCAGTAGATGGTATTTATAGTGAGAATACGGCCAGTGCTGTTGCCCGTTTTAAACAAGCAGCTGGTTTGAATCCAGATGGTGTTGTTGATGCCAGCACTTGGCAAAGACTTTTCCCTAATCAACCAGTAGCAGCATCAAATATCCCTTCATCCCAGCCAAGATTTAACTCAGCTACAAATTTTCCTGTTCCAACCCAGGCTAGCAGCCTCACCAACGTTGCAAATCCTAACCCCAACCCCCCAAGACAAGCTGCAACACAAGTTGCGACTAGCCCTGAGCCAAGACCTACTACCCCAAAAAAAGCTGTAACACAAGTTGCGACTAGCTCTGAGCCAAGACCTGCTACACCAAAAAAAGCTGTAACACAAGTTGCGACTAGCCCTGAGCCAAGACCTGCTACTCCAAGGAAAGCTACAACTTCAAGCACACAAAAAACGCCAAATCGTACTACATCAACTGCTAGAACTCAGTCAGCTACACGGACTGGGCAAAGTACTCGAACTCAGAAAAACACATCTACTCAGCGAACTCCTGGTATTCAATACACCTCTGAAGGATTGCCAATTTTACGTATAGGATTACGTGGTTCTGAAGTTGTGAAGTTGCAACAACAACTGAAAAAGCTTGGTTTCTTGAAAGGCGATGCCGATGGAGACTTTGGTGAGACAACCGAGACTGCTGTGAAAGCAGCACAAAAGCGGTATGGTTTAGAAGCTGACGGTGTAGTTGGTGGCTCTACCTGGGAGGTTCTTTTGCGGCGCTAGCCTTACTAGGGGGCATAGCCAGCGTCTCTTTTGCCTGTGCGGGCAAGATGCTCCGAAGTTCTGATAACTTATTTCTTTTTTGGAAGTCCCCAAGGTAAAGAAGCAATACTTTTCGGTTAAACCCAATAATCTCTCTTTTGGCCTGGGGAAAGGTTAAAGGGGAAAGGGGAAAGGGAAATTCAAACCCTTTCCCTTTCCTCTTTCCCCCTTAACCGAAAAGTATTGTCCCCCTACTTCTCTTCTTCCCCTGCCTGCCTCAACCAAAAAATTACTTAACCGCACGGTATTGCAAGCGTAGCCCATTCTAACTTCTGAATTCTTCTTGATGAATTTAATCCGGTACATCCTGCAATACGATAAAGATACACCGATTAGAAATATCTCTCTATGCCAGGACAGAAAAATTACATTATTTTTGGGCTGACAAAGGATAATAGCAACTTTATGAGTCAAGCAGAAAGACACATCATAGTGCTACAAATCACAACTGGCAACAGTGAAATTAATTAAACTTACTGCTAATTCCTCTAAAAAAACTTATGCAACACTTTTTATTAACTTGGCTCGGTACTGCGGTGGCGTTATTTATTACTGCTAATATCGTTCCGGGATTCTTTATCAAGAATTTTGTGGTTGCCTTAGTCGCTGCCCTGGTTATTGGTCTGGTTAACGCATTTATTAGACCAATTTTGCAGATTTTGGCCTTTCCGATTACCTTGCTCACCTTTGGTTTATTTACATTGGTAATCAATGCTTTAACACTTTGGTTGGCAAGTGCTTTAACCCCTGGTTCTGGTTTTGAGATTCAAGGCTTTTTACCTGCTTTGTTAGGTTCAATCGTACTAGCTATTGTTTCTAGCATAATTAACTATTTGTTGAGAGTTGTTGACTAGAAAATTAGTTAATTTTTGTAATACTCGTAATATTTGAGGCTTGGGCAACAGCTAGCGTTACAGCTCCTGGTTGCCCTTGTAGCTGGAAAATTTGTTTAGGAACTAACAACGTTACTCCCAATGCTTCTGTGCTGGTAAAGGGGGGAGCAGTCAACAACGATGCTTGAGTCGCTGCAAGAATAGCAGCTGCCTCTGCTACGCTAGGTGTACCTACTTTGTGGTCAGTAATTGTGGCAGGGTTGGGGACACAGACCGAGCAAAGAATTTCCGCAGAAAAGGTTTTTAGAGGCAGATTGCGTAGGTGGCAAACTTCTACTAAACCAACTTCCAAGGCTTTAGCGTCAATGGTGGCAATCCCTGCGATCGCACTTTGAAAAAGTTGATTTTCTCGAAAGGCTTGCTCAATAGCCCAATCAATCAACTGCCATGAGGTTCCCCGCTTACAACCGATTCCTACCCAGAAAACCTGTTGCACTTAGTGTATTTCCTTAATTCAATTCTTCAAGATTTAGTGTTGGCTTATAGGAAGCGATCGCCAAAGTGCGATCGCTTCCCCTGATTATCGAAAAACGCAAACTATCCCCACACTAAATACCCCATTTTGTCAACTAGAAACTTTCACCGCCGCTTCTGCCTGGGAGTGCAATAACAAACCGTATTCCAAGCCCTCCACCACCGCTTGATAGGAAGCCTCCAAAATATTGGTCGAAACCCCTACCGTCGTCCAGCGTTGACGACCATTGCCTGATTCTACTAACACACGGGTTTTTGCCGCAGTCCCCGTATGTCCGTTGAGAATCCGCACTTTGTAATCCGTCAAATCAAAGGTTGCTATTTGGGGATAAAAGTTCACCAAAGCCTTGCGTAAAGCCGCATCCAAGGCAGCAACGGGGCCATTACCTTCTGCCGCCTCCAGAATATTTTTGCCGTCAACAGCGATTTTGACTGTAGCTAGGGCGTTACTAGTTTCTTTCCCCTCAATCAAGTCACAGTGTACTTGAAAACCTTTGACTTCAAAAAACTTCTGGCGACCTCCCAAAGCTTCGTGCATCAGTAGTGCAAAACTGGCCTCTGCTGCTTCAAATTGAAATCCTTCACTCTCCAAATCTTTGAGACGTTGGAGAATTTCCTTGGCTTCTGCCTTTAGTTGATCGAGGTCAATCCCAAAACTACGGGCTTTGGCTAGAACATTACTGAGTCCAGACTGTTCAGAAATCACAATGCGGCGATGATTCCCGACTTGTTCCGGCTGAATGTGTTCGTAAGTCAGGGGATTACGTTCTACTGCTGATACATGAATACCGCCCTTGTGGGCAAAAGCCGAAAGTCCCACAAAGGGAGCGTGTTCATCTGGCGCGAGGTTGACGACTTCACTAACAAAACGACTAGCTTCTGTAAGTTGTGTTAGCTGGTCTTCTGTGATACAACTGTAACCCAGCTTCAGTTGTAAATTGGGAATTAACGAACAGAGGTTAGCATTACCGCAACGTTCACCGTAACCATTAATTGTGCCCTGTACCATCTTTGCCCCTGCCATTACGGCGGCTATTGCGTTAGCAACCGCCATTTCGGAATCGTTATGAGTATGAATTCCAATTTGGGGGATTGTCCTTTGCCCGTTGTCCTTCGTCATTGTTTCTTGACAAATGACAAATGACAAATGACTACTGACATCTTGAACAATTTGCCCAATTTCATGAGGTAAAGTGCCGCCATTTGTATCACAGAGGACTAGCCATTCAGCACCAGATGCGATCGCAGCCTCTAATGTTTGTAAAGCATAATCTGGATTGTGCTTGTAACCATCAAACCAATGTTCGGCATCGTAGATAATGCGACGACCTTGAGAACGGAGGTACTCAATGGTGTCACGAATCATCGCCAAATTTTCTTCTAATGTCGTTTTGAGGCTAGTTGTGACATGTAAATCCCAAGACTTACCAAAAATCGTTACCCAGCGAGTTCCCGCAGCCAAAATATCTTGTAGCATCGGTTCGGTTGCAGCAGTGGAGTTGGGCCGTCGAGTCGAACAAAAAGCCACAATTTCAGCTTGTTTTAGCGGATCTTCTTGGAGTTGCCAGAAAAATTGTACATCCTTGGGATTAGCACCAGGCCAACCGCCTTCAATGAAGGGAACTCCCAGTTGATCAAGTCTCTTGGCAATGCGTAACTTATCTTCTATCGATACAGATAGCCCCTCGCGCTGAGTGCCATCCCGTAATGTAGTGTCATAGAGCCAAAGTTGAGGTGAGGAATTTGTGGTCATAAAACTGGGACCGACGAGACAACTTTTGAGGCAATGTGTCAATATACAACAAAAAGCCAGTTTGGCAATTTAAAAATGCCTAAAGTACTAGCTGAAGGTAAAACAATTCAGTGCGTAAGCGGAAGCAATCTCCGAACAATTTTGCTGCAAAATGGTATTCACCTCTACAATGACGGTGCTAAGGTAATAAACTGTCGGGGCATTGGCAGTTGCGGAACCTGTGCGGTTAAGGTAGAGGGCGAAGTATCAGCAGCAAATTGGCGCGATCAAGCCCGGCGTTCGCTTCCTCCCCATTCTCCTACAACAGACTTGCGTTTAGCCTGCCAAACTCAGGTTTTAGGCGATGTGAAAGTGACAAAGTTTGATGGATTTTGGGGACAAGGTTCTCGAATAGTGTGGACACCAAAAGGTTAAAAAGGAGTAAGACAAGATGGGTAGATGGACACCCCTAATTTTAATGGCTGGAGGTTTAGCCATTCTGCTTGGTACATTACTAGGCATCAATTTTCCTATGGGCGTGCAAAGTGCTAACGCTCCCAGTGGTAAAGCAGCAAAAGTTCTGCCAGCTAATATCAATGTTAATAGCAGTGCTGGCAGCAAAAATGAAGAAACTGCAACGGAAGGAAACGAAACAACCGAAACAACCGAAACAAACGAAAACAGACGCGGTATTGTAGCCCCAAGACCTGACAACAGAAGCAGCGTTGCTCAGAATCCTTCTGATGACTCAACATCACCTGCTGACAGTACAACAGACGGCAGTACAGATAGTTCCGAAAACACGCCATCCAGCGATGTCAATCAAGGCAACGAACCAATTCGCGCCTTGTGGTAACGATATATCCGTCTTTAGTTACGAGTTATAGGTTATAAGTTATGAGTTAATTAGTTATGTACTAATGACTAATGACAAATGACTAATGACAAATGACTAATGACTAGTGAGATCGTAATTATTGGTGGCGGCGTTATTGGTTTAGCGATCGCTATTGAACTAAAAATGCGCGGGACAAACGTCACCGTGCTTTGTCGTGACTTCCAAGCTGCCGCTACCCACGCCGCCGCCGGGATGTTAGCACCAGACGCGGAAAACATCACTAATGAGGCAATGCGTTCATTGTGTTGGCGATCGCGTGCTTTATATCCCGACTGGACAACTAAACTAGAAGAACTAACTGGTTTAAATACTGGCTACCGTGCCTGTGGTATTCTCGCACCCGTCTTTGAAGAGGCGCAAGGGAGCAGGGGGAAGGGGGAAATCTCTCCTCTGCACCCTTCCCACTGCCCTCCTGCCTCTTCCCCGGCTTACTGGTTAAATAAAGAGGCAATTCATCAATATCAGCCAGGATTAGGAGCAGAGGTAGTTGGTGGCTGGTGGTATCCTGAAGATGCACAAGTTGATAATAAGGCTTTAGCTCAAGTCTTGCGGACGGCGGCTGAGTGTGTTGGTGTTGAACTCAAAGACGGTATTACAGTAGAAGCATTTTTACAGCAGCAAGGACAAGTGGTTGGCGTGCAAACCAATGTTGGGATAATTCGCGCCGCGCACTATGTTTTAGCTTCAGGTGCTTGGTCAAATGAGTTATTGCCGCTACCCGTGCTACCCAGAAAAGGACAAATGCTGAGTGTACGGCTACCAGAATTTGCGCCGGAAGTGCCCTTAAAGCGGATTTTGTTTGGGGATAATATTTACATCGTACCAAGACGCGATCGCCTGATTATTGGGGCAACAAGCGAAGACGTTGGTTTCACCCCCAACAATACCCCAGACGGCATTCAAAAATTATTACAAGCTGCCATCCGGCTGTATCCTCAATTAAAGCATTATCCCATCCAAGAGTTCTGGTGGGGATTTCGCCCAGCTACCCCCGATGAATTACCTATTCTTGGTACTAGCCACTGTCAAAATTTAACCCTTGCCACGGGTCATTACCGTAACGGGATTCTACTTACACCCGTAACAACCACATTGATTGCCGATTTAATCTTAGAACAAAAGCCCGATCCTCTACTTGCTGATTTCCACTATTCGCGTTTCCAATCCCAGCCATCTACCTCCACTCAAATGCTGACTCACTCTGCCAACTTCTCCAACGGGAATCGTCCTGCTATATCCTCCCTCCCAGTTCAAGACTCGCCGCTAATTATTGCTGGCAAAACCTTCCAATCCCGCTTGATGACGGGAACTGGTAAGTATCGCAGTATTGAAGAAATGCAGCAAAGCGTCGCCGCCAGTGATTGCCAGATTGTCACCGTGGCTGTCCGACGGGTACAAACCAAGGCCCCCGGACATGAAGGTTTAGCCGAAGCCTTGGATTGGACAAAAATTTGGATGTTACCCAATACCGCAGGTTGCCAAACTGCTGAAGAAGCGATTCGGGTGGCGCGTCTGGGGCGAGAAATGGCGAAATTGTTAGGGCAGGAAGATAATAACTTTGTTAAGTTAGAAGTTATACCTGACCTTAAGTATTTACTTCCAGACCCAATTGGGACGCTGCAAGCCGCAGAACAATTAGTTAAAGAAGGTTTTGCAGTGTTGCCTTATATTAACGCTGACCCCATGTTAGCCAAGCGTTTAGAAGAAGTAGGCTGTGCGACAGTAATGCCTTTGGCATCGCCTATTGGTTCTGGACAAGGGCTAAAAACAACCGCCAACATCCAAATCATCATCGAAAATGCGAATGTGCCAGTGGTGGTAGATGCTGGTATTGGTTCACCCTCAGAAGCTGCTCAAGCAATGGAATTGGGAGCAGATGCTTTATTGATTAATAGTGCGATCGCTCTTTCTCCAAACCCAGCAGCAATGGCTCGTGCCATGAATTTAGCAACAGTCGCCGGTCGCCTAGCATACCTTGCTGGCAGGATGCCGATCAAAGATTACGCCAGTCCTAGTTCACCTCTCACCGGGACGATTACTAATTAGGGAATGGGGAATGGGGAGAGGAGTTTTCCCCTCAGCAAGAGCAGCACCCCGCCCCTCTACCTCTTTTCAATTCCCAATGCCCAATAATGTAACGATTTGTCTAGCAGTTTCAGAGCGGATTTAGCATTTATGTAACATTAAATGAAGTATCAAGATAAAGGAATTAATTCATGCCCTATATCAATGAAGAAGGCGGCCTTCTGAATAATTTTGCCCGGGAACCAAAGATTTATCAAGCAGAACCTCCAACACAAGGGCAAAAACGAACTTATCTCATACTAGGAATTGCCGCTACAGCTTTGGTTGTCGGCTTGATTCTAGTCGCCTTCTTCGTTTCTAAGAGCAGTTAATCATAAAATATTTTCAGAAAACTTAATCTTCTTTATCGTTTTTCAGGTTCCGATTTTAAGAGGGGCCTGCTTTTTTATTTTTTGTTAAAATTGAACTAGCAATTAAAGTATATAATTATACTTTTTATGATTGTTAGACTTGAAGGCTGAATTTATTCTGAGCAACACAACATCTACTTAAAAATAATTTTTATTACAGCAGTTTGCAAATAAGTGAGCTATAAAATGTAGGACTCAAAATCACATATCAAAAATTTCTGCTTCCTACCTTCAGCCTCCAAATCCGTAGCTTTGTACTTCATACAAAAGAAAACTGCTGTATGACTTTAGCCCACTTAGATATACCCAAAACGTTGATATGTACTATGTTTTGGCTTTTTAGCCGCTATGAGCGTGAATGATACTGCACACAACAATAATTCTACTTTGAATCGGCAAGTATACCACCGCCTGAAACTTGCCCTAAGCCTTGGCTTACGACGACAACTTTTTTTAGCAGTATGTGATGATTTACACCTAAGAAATCAAGTAGCAGCTCGCTTGCATTCTACATTGGCTTATCCTGTTGGACAGGTGCTATATCAGTCATCAAATGCCCAAGAAAATAGCACTCCAGCTTATCCGCGATTAGTCACATTGCGTTTAAATTTAAACGAACCCAATCCCATAGTTCAGATAAATCAATGGTTAGCTAATTATCCACCACCAATTGTTGGAGCATCAAAAGATACCCCTGGAAGACCTTTTCCAGTACCAGCATTTCAGATTGTCGGCGTGGAACATCTCACAAAAGAAACAGTAGCAACACAGCGTTTATTTTTACACTATCTGCGCTTAAGTGAGCAATATTTTTCTACACAAGAATCCAGTCGATTCCTAGAATCTAACCTACTGTTGTGGATACCGCGTCCTTGGTTATCTGCCATCAAGCAATCAGCACCACAATTTTGGCGTTGCCGGACTGGTGTATTTGTGTTTGCTGGAGAACCCACACCCGCGACTCAAAATGCAGGCTATCCAGAACGTTTTTCACCTTCGAGAAACTTGGATTTAGGGAATATTGAGCAGTCGGTTTTAGATAAATCAGTTAACCAAGCAGAACTCAAAACCCCAACCTCTGAGTTCAAGTTTGAGAATAATTCTGGTTTCCCAGCAGAGATACAAGGGAATGGCGTACACAAAACCCAGGAATTTACTAATAGGTCTGGTAGTGGTAAAAATAATCAATCGCTGTTGTCTTTATCTTATGTAAGTAGCGAGTTAACAGAGCTAATAATCGCAACAATTAACGCAAGTAGGGATAAAAATACTGAAAATTATTTACAACCGCAGCAGATTTTGTTGGAGATTGAAGAATTACACGAAAAGCAAGCTTCAGGGGATGTACTGGCAGAAGCTTATCATCGCTTGGGCACTTTATACCGCCTTCGGATTGAGCAAGGAGAGTCAACCCTAGAAAACCTGATGGTGGCAATTATTGCCTATCAGGAGGCTATTAGCTATGACGAAAGCTCACCACAACTTCCAGATATCTTGAATGATTTGGGTACACTCTACTGGATGTTATACCGTACACCACCCAATTCTGAGGAGGGACAAACTTATATAGAGCAGGCAATAGAATTTTATCAGTTGGCATTAAAGATGATTTCACCGCAGACGCATCGGGAAACTTACGCGCGTGTGCAAAATAATTTGGGGACGGCTTATGGTGATTTAGCTCGTTTTTCTCACCCATCTGAAAATTGGCAGCATGCAATATTAGCCTACAATGAAGCACTCAGCTACCGTACAGCCGATATGGATTCATTAAAGTATGCAGCTTGCCAGAATAATTTGGGTACTGCTTACTGGCATCTAGGGCAATACAACCAACCGATTGTGCATTTAAAGAAAGCGATCGCAGCTTACAACGAAGCACTCGTATACTACAACCCCGAAGAGGAACCGCTCAAGTATGGGATGATTCAAAACAACATTGGTACTGCCTGTTGGAATCTGGCACAATATGAGCAACCTGCCCAAAATCTCCTGCTAGCTATTAATGTCTATAGCAAAGCTCTTAAGTATCGCACTCCAGCTAATGTTCCCAGTGCCTGCGCCGCTACACAAAATAATCTAGGTACTGCCTACTGGCACTTAGCGAACCTTTCTCAGACAACTAAAGAGGCACGTCAAAAGTATTTGCAACTATGTATCAGCGCTTATGAAGAGGCTATAGCTTTGGCTCAATCACTTAGCGGTACTCCTTTAAGCTTTGATTTGCTTGCCTCTTATAATAACTTGGCACTAGCGCATTATCAGCTAGTAATAGATAAGTCGTTTAATGGTGACAAAGCAACACATTCTCAACACTTAGAACTAGCTTTAGACTACCATTTGCAAGCCTTAAACGGATTGAGCAAACAATCAGAGGCTTATCAAACAACCTTCACTTATGTGGTGAAAACTATTCGTGCTTTTCATAATGAATTAGGGATACAGGGACAAACTCTAGCTTTATCTAAAGTTCCTAGTCAGTTGTTACCAGAGATTTTGTCAAAGTTATAAGGCATTGAGGAGTAACTTAATATCAACTTGACAATTGCTCAGGGTATCAAGTAAGGTTCTCTGTTCAAGCAGATGTTCTCACTTTTTCGGGTATCTCTATTTCATAACTTTTGTGGATAATAAAAAATTAAACCCCGCCAGCGTAGGTTTAGTTTGTATGGTTCTGTGACTATCAGTACCATAGGTAAATCATTCGTTAAGAAAACGAAAATATTTCCCAATTCCTAGCAAATCAATTTAAAATGGAAGTAAGAGTTCGCAGTTAGCCCATCGCCTCTATGTTAAGGGCTTAGATATGTGGACACAAGTAATAAAACAACACTTAGGAACAAAATGATACTCATTTATGTCGCAAAAATGTCTTGCCTCTGATTTGAGTGACGCACATTGGCAGGATACTAATTTAGAGTTGCGATCGCACAGGCTCCCATAATAAGTGCTTTTATCTTCGGAATACGCTTATAGACAGGTTCAAAAACAGTCAGAAACAAACTCAGTAAATCACCGTCATTAAATACATCACATACACAAAGGAAAACCCTCTTATGGCTCGCTCACATCAATGGAAATCTAGAACTGCTGCACTAATGGCAATAGCCGTTACCGCAAGCGTCGCTAGCCCCCTATTAAGCTTGGCTCCTGCCAATGCACAATACAGAATTGGGCAAGACAGAAATAATAGTCAATATGGAAACGTTACCATTCCTTCTGGGGTTGCTTTTCCTGTCACCTACGAGAAAGAGACTATTACTATTGCTCCTGGGGAAAGTAAATCTATAACCTTGAGAATAGCCAATGACATTATCGACAGAAATAGAAATGTCTTAATTCCTGCTGGAACTAAAGTAAATGGACGGCTAGAATCTGTTGACTTAGATAATTATTCAAGAAATACAGATGACAACCAAGGAAAAGGCGTGCGGTTTGTCGCTCAAGAATTAGAATTTTCTAATGGTCAGCGTCAGTCGATTAATGCAACTTCTCGGACATACACCACAACTCAAAAAGTTTCACAGGGCCCTAGCACTGGTCAGGTTTTAACTGATGCAGCTATTGGTGGAGGCGCTGGTCTTTTAGGTTCACTAATTACTGGTAACAACAGAATTGATGATTTAAAACCTGTTATTGGTGCGGCTGCGGGTGCAGGTGCAAGTGTCCTATTACGGAAAAAAGAAGCAAATGTGTTTGTCATCAGACCCGCACAAGATTTAAGGCTCACACTGAATTCTAATTTGAATTTAGTACCACGCTCGCGCTACTAGATTTAACTCTATTCAAGTCGTGACTTTAATCACCCCTCATAGGCGATCGCCACTTTAACTAGAGTGTGCGATCGCCTTCATTTTTAGACCTAAAAAATTCTATTTAATAGCAACTATCATATCTCTATATCGTCTTCATCACCATCGATATTTATTGGAATACTTATTGAAGTATGCTATTGAAGGAAAGAGCTAGGAAAGTCATCTCTATTTTATTCTCTATCTAAAAGAGTATTCAAAATTACCTAATATCCTGATATTTTTTCTCAAGTAGTGTATAAAAGAGCATTTTATTATGGTAAGTAAAAGTTTAATTTTAAGCACATCTCTTGCAATTCCCGTGGTGTTAATTCTTTTGACTCAGGGAGAAAAGATAAAAGTATCTTTAGTTGAAAATGCCCCTCAGATATCCACTAACAACGAAATTAGCCTATCTAGCAACAAGCTAATTAGCGCGAATTCAACACCGAAAACATACTATGTTAGTGGTAATGGAAACGACAAAAATAGCGGACTTTCTACTTCATCCGCATTTAGGACAATTCAGAAAGCAGCAGACCTTACCAACCCTGGTGATACAGTATTGATTATGAATGGAGTCTACAAAAATGTAGCCAAAGCTTTGAGTGTAGTAAGTATTAAACGTTCTGGAACTGCAAATGCCTGGATTAGGTATAAAGCATATCCTGGACATTTCCCAAAAATTCAGCACAATACATGGAGCGGTATTCTAATTTCAAGTGGAGCTTCATATATTGAGATCAACGGACTGGAGGTTATAGGGAATAATGCCAATATAACTCTTGATTATGCGATGAGTGAGAAGAATAACAGACAAAACCCACTCACGAGTGGAAACTGCATCAGCATTGACGGACGAACCAGTGGTCATGTTCATCACATCCGTATTCTGAACAATAAAGTGCATGACTGTGGAGGAGCAGGTATTTCAGCGATTCAATCAGATTATGTGACAGTAGATAATAACGTAGTTTTCAATAATGCCTGGTATGGTGTTTATGGTGCTAGTGGTATTTCAATGTTGAATAATTGGAATTCTGACAAAAACCAGGGATACAAAATGTTTGTTACCAACAACAAGGCTTACAACAATCGTATGTACATCCCTTGGATTGCAGTTGGAAAGATCACAGATGGGAATGGTATTATTATTGATACTACAAGAAACGATCAGAATAACTCAAAACTGGGCGCATATCAAGGACGCACTTTAGTTAAAAACAATCTGACATTTAATAATGGTGGCTCAGGTATTCATACATTCTTAAGCGATCATGTTGATATTGTAAATAACACTGCTGTTTTAAATAATCAAAGCCCTGAAATTAAAGATGGGCAAATATTTGCTAATGTATCATCTGATGTCAGGATTTTAAACAATATTCTCTATGCTTACCCTGGCAAAGATATTAATAGTAACAATAAAAATAAAAACGTTGTTTATGATTATAATATATACCTTAATGTTTCTAAAATAAGTGTTAAGGGAACTCACGATATTGTTGCAGATTCACAGGTTTTAAAAAAATATCCTACTATCGAAAAAATATCTAATGATTGGAAATCGCGACTAGATAAACAAAATCCACCAACACGGATTTATGTAGAGTCTAACTCCGCAGGTTTTGTTTGTGAGTCAGTAACTTATAGTTTACAAGGGAAACCTATCCAAGCGGGATGCTCCCCGCAATCTTTAGCTCAAATTGCTTTTTCTGATGTTTCATCTAACTATTGGGCGGCACAATTTATTCAACAATTGTCACAGCGTGGTGTAATTGCTGGATTTCCTGATGGTAGATTCCGCCCTGAAGAACCGGTGACACGCGCTCAATTTGCCGCTATGGTCAACAAAGCTTTCCCTAAATCACAGCAGAGGCAGGCGATCAATTTTGCTGACGTGCCTAGCAACTATTGGGCATACAGTGCAATTGGGCAAGCCTATACCATTGGTTTTTTATCTGGATATCCCGGTAATCGGTTTCAACCTAATCAAGCTATTCCCCGCCAGCAGGTTTTGGTTTCCCTTGCCAACGGTCTGGGATATACTTCTGGTGGCAATACCGAAAACACTCTGAAATATTTCAACGATGCCTCTAACATCGCTAGCTATGCCCGTAGCCCGATCGCAGCCGCAACCCAAAAGCAAATTGTGGTGAACTATCCTAATGTGAAGTCCCTGAATCCAACCGCAACCGCAACTCGCGCCCAGGTAGCAGCTTTTATCTACCAAGCACTGGTTAGTTCTAAGCAAGCCTCAGCAATTAACTCGCCTTATGTCGTGTCAAACCTCAGCAATTAACTGCCTAATCAACAATTATCCATGTCTATAATCATTGCTGGAGAACGTAGTGGGGTAGGCAAGACAACAGTCACGCTTACCCTTTTAGCATCTTTACGCCGACGCGATCGCTTGGTGCAATCTTTCAAGGTAGGCCCAGACTACATCGATCCGATGTTTCATCAACACGTAACTGGTCGTCCTTGTCGCAACTTAGACCCAGTGTTGACTTCAGAAACCTACGTTCAGCAATGTTTTGCCCGTCATAGTCAATTGACTGAATATGCCCTAGTAGAAGGGGTAATGGGATTATTTGATGGAATTTCGTCATTGGTCATTAGTTCTTTGTCTTCTGCAAATGACAAAGGAAAAATTACTGACTTTGCAAGTACGGCACACATTGCACGGCTTTTAGATTTACCTGTGGTGTTGGTGATTGATTGCAGTCGCTTGTCTGGTTCTGTCGCTGCGATCGCTCACGGCTACCAATCTATTGACCCCCGAATTAAAATAGCCGGGGTAGTATTAAATCGCGTGGGAAGCGATCGCCACCTCTCTCTCCTTAAAGATGCCCTAAAACCCTTAGAATTACCGATTCTCGGCGTGTTGCGTCGTCAAGATAACATCACAATTCCCGATCGCCATTTGGGTTTAGTCCCTACAGCAGAACTTACTGAACTCAACGCTTTAATTGATCGCCTCGCCGATTTAGGAGATACTTGCTTCGATTGGCAAAACTTATTACCCCTGTTAAAATCACAACCTCTCCCTCCTCCCCCTAATCCGCCTCATTCTCCCTCCTCCATCAGAATTGCAGTCGCGCGCGATCGCGCTTTTAATTTTTATTACCAAGACAATCTCGATTTGCTGCAACAACTTGGTGCAGAACTGGTTTTCTGGAGTCCATTAGAAGACGCTGCAATACCAAAAGATGTCCAGGGAATGTATTTTGGCGGAGGTTTCCCAGAAGTTTTTGCCCAGCAACTAGCAGAAAATACCAGCGTTCGTGATGGAGTGAAAACAGCAATTCTCCAAGGAATGCCTGCGATCGCTGAATGCGGAGGATTAATGTATTTATGTGAGCAAATTATCGATTTTGAGGGTAAATCTTGGGCGATGACGGGAGTTTTACCGACATCTGCTGTTATGGGTGCGCGTTTAACTCTGGGGTATCGTCGTGCAGTAGCTTTGCAAGATAATCTGTTAGTGAAAGCAGGTACAGCTGTTCACGGACATGAATTTCATCGTTCCCATTTAACCTTAACTCCCACTAAGCCCCTATTTGAAACTTCTCGCTACGATTGTGATGAAAATATGGGATGCGAGGGATGGGGTTTACCTGCAAATGTTCATGCTTCTTATGTTCATCTGCATTGGGGAAAAAGTAGAGAAATTCCCGAACAGTTTCTTAAAGAATGTAGAACTTACACATCATAGACCCCCCAATACCCCAATACAGTCCGGTTAAAGGGGAAAAGATTTTGAATATATTCTTTTAACGTGAGTTCGATAAATTCATATCGTCATTTAACTTGCGAATCAGACGGGATAACTCACGAATGATATTCACCGCAATTTCAGGAGTTTCTTCGATCGCATCATACAATTGTTCTTGCGTCAGTTCCAAAAATTCGCAAGGTTCCAAAGTTGTTGCAGTGGCAGAACGAGGTTGAGTATCAAATACTGCCATCTCACCAAAATATTTTCCCTGATCCACCTCTGCAAGTTGTTTATTGCCAATGTGAACTTTAACTCGGCCTGAAACGACAATGTAGAGCGATCGCCCTTCTTCTCCTTGGCGAAAGATGGTGTAATTAGCTGGAAATGACAGTTCGTTCATCACTGAAGTGAGCCGCACAATAAAATCATCCCGCAATTCCTTAAAAATCGGGACTCGCCGGACAAATAATAAACGGTCAACACTGGTTAGCATAATTACAAGTTAAACATAAAAAATTACTGTAAATTTTAAACCTGAAGGCAGAGCGCAATTAGTCATATTAACCGATGTTGAACGCTAGCCGCCAAGAATATCTCAAACTTTAGCCTGTGTTTGATCTGACTTTTCCCGTTATGTGAAAAGTCCACCAAAAACCTAAACTCCTCCTTCCCGACGCGGGAAGAGGGAAAATTCAAAGTCTCTCTCCTTTTAGGAGAGAGATTTAGAGAGAGGTTTTCCAGATGCCGTGAACAGTCAGGTCTTTGATACGAGCGATGCCTACGGCGGTAAACTACGCTCTTAAACTTCTCAGATAGTAACTCAGTATGAAGCTTAACCAACTGCCAGTCTAGGGGAAAGTAGTTTTGTTAAAAACCTTGCCAGCCCCGCTAAAGCAACACCTATAAAACAGACTGTTTATCAATCACCTTTATTTATCGTTTTAAAAAACAAGAGTATTTGCTCTTATATGGTTGCAAGCCATAATATTGATTTCATTAGCTCCAAGGTACCTTGCTGAGAAAAAATCACCAATTTGATTAGAGGCAATCGCCTCTAAAAACTGGGGAACTGGCTGATGACTAGCGAACCTCAATTGGCTGTCATTAGGTAAAACAGTCACAAAATCTCCTTATCTACCCTCACCGCGAGGTGCAGAGAAGGACTAGGAAATAACAGCATTGAATTATCGTGAGCAACAATTATGAGTTGGCTAATTAGTACATTATTTATTGGAATCTCTGTCGCTTTTGCCACCACCTTTGACGACAATTTATATTTGACAGCTTTTTTTGGAAAAGTCAATCGCAGCTTTCGTCCTAAGCATATTATTATCGGTGAATTTCTGGGATTTACTACCTTAGTATGCGCTAGTCTCCCCGGTTTCTTCGGTGGTCTTCTGATTCCTAGCACCTGGATCGGATTACTAGGTTTGCTTCCCATCGCTATTGGTATCAGTAATTTCATCAGTCGAGAAGAGGAAGGAGAGACAGTGCAAGCTGTGTCAGTTGAATTAAAGTCTCCTCTTAAATCTGAACGCCAGAATAAATCATTATTAGCAACCATCCGCGATCCTCAAACCTACCGCGTTTCTGCTGTCACCATTGCCAATGGAGGAAACAACATTGGGATCTATGTACCGTTGTTTGCTAGTAGTAATCTTCCAAGTTTGAGTGTAATTTTGTGTGTTTGTTATTTCAGTATTGGGGCGTGGTGTTTCCTTTCTTACAACCTGACTCGTAATCCTCTGATGACCCCCGTTTTAACCCGCTTCGGCCGAAAAGTCTTCCCATTTGTCTTAATTTACCTGGGACTTTCTATCTTAATTAAAAGTGAATCATATCGACTGTTACCTAGTCTGGCAATGCTTTCTAATTAGGAATTACACCTGAACTGAAAACTTGTTACTTGGGGATGCGATGTCTACGACGGGCTACGCCTACGCAGATGGGTGCTATTCCCTGACATAACCAAACAATCACCTGAGCGTTTTCCATCCAAAAAGATTTTTTAATCACTTGAATTTATCAACTTGAATAAAAATAATATTTGATCTTATCAATCAATTTATCTAAAGTGAGAATAAAGCACATTATTGATGGCTCTTATAAAAGTAAACCCACTACTACGAATAATGATAGGAAGGAACTCATGAATCAATCAAATTCCAAAAAACTAGCTCGGTGGATTGTAACAGCAGTATTTGTGGTACTTGTAGCAGGATTTTCGCTCCTTGACCAGCAAGCAGTTAAAGCTCAAACATTAACAACATCCATACCTACTGAGTCTGAACTAGCTCCAATCACATCTCCCGTTACAACACCAATGGAGTCTGAACTAGCTCCAGTCATACCTCCGGTTACACCGCCAATAGAATCTGTAACTTCCCCAGTTATACCTCCAGTTGTATCTGTAGCAACCAATGTTAGACATTTATTACAAACTAATGAATGTGTTGGATGTAACCTAACTGGAGCAATGCTTAAGGATGCCAATCTGCAAGCGGCAAATTTAGAGGGTGCTAACTTACAAAATGCAGACTTAGAAAGGGCTAACCTACAGCAAACAAACTTAAAAGGGGCAAACTTTCAAGGAGCAGATTTAGGTAAGGTAAACCTTTTGGGAGCAAACCTTGTGGGAGCAAACCTATTTGATGCAGACTTAGAAAAAGCCAACCTGTTGGGAGCAAATCTGCAAATGGCTAACTTACAGGGCGCAGACTTGGAAAAGACAAATCTCACAAATGCAAACATCCAGGGGATTAACCTGATGGGGGTTGATTTGGAAGATGCGATCAGACCTGAAGGATTCACTGTTCAGTGATTAAACTGAAGTTCTGAGTGTAAATTTAACAAAAACCTCAAAAGCCTGATTCAGTAATGAATACAGGCTTTTATTTTTAAAGGTTTGTACTCATATAATTGTCGGAATTTGCGATCGCCACAATAGTAGATAAAGGCACGTCAGCAAAATACTGTTGCTGAAATTGTTCTTCTCGGACAGCAGCTAAAAACCTTGCCACCGCTTCATCAACAAGGTTTTCTGCCCTATCACTCGGATGCCAGGTAATTTGTAAATAATTGTCTTGTCGTTTGACTGTGAACCCTAAATGTTTTAAGGCTTTAATTCCTACAAGTAAAGTTTGGTCGCTGATGCCGATTTTCTCTAAAAGTTGGACACGGGTAACTGGTTGATTTGTGCGACTGAGATATTTGGCAATTCCGACAAGAGTCAGCCAAATTTGATTGGGTGGTTGGTGGTTGGGTTTAGACCAAGCGATCGCTAATTGTTGCTGATTGGAAAGCGTAGATGCGGAGCGGCTTATCGCTAGACATCGCCGCAACCATAGGCGTAAATTATCCCAACTTGTGGGACAATCTTCAAGAATCAACGCTAAGTCTTGAGTTGTGTTAGCCGTAGCCTGTGAGTATTCCTGATTCCGTAAGTCTAAAATTAGTGGTGAGTGTTGAGTGTTAAGTGCTGAGTTAACACTGGGACGAACAGCTATTAATCTGATTTCATAACGTTTTTTAAAGGTGTTGTAGTCTAATTCAGCTATGCAATCACACCTTCCTATGGGCAATTCATCTTTGTAGTGTCCCCACCATAAGCCAGGAAAAGCACTTCTACCAGAATCATCCCGAATATCAAACTCAGTTTTAATGTACTGTACCTTTTTCCCTTGCCAATCCTGCTGATTACGATGCCAAGCATTTTCAAACCAGCAGTTTTGAATTAGCAACTTCGGAACAGGATTACCCATTCCACAAGGTTCTAGCACTTTCAGTTCTAAAAATAACTCTTTTCCCAAGTCTGCAACTGTTACCGTCAAGTCTGCTTGCACGGTTGGCGTTAGGGTTGTACTACCTAAAGATTGCCGCAACTGCTGATTAATCGCTGCTGTAAATAAAGGAATATTCTCTACTAACAAACTCAACCCGGCTGCAAAGGGATGTCCGCCAAAGCGATGTAACAAATGTGCTTGGTCTTTCACAAGTTGGTATAAATCGACGGAGTTCACCGAACGGGCGGAACCACGGGCGAGGGGAGGGGATGAGGGGGATGAGGAGGATGAGGAAGTAAGATTTTCTCCCTCATCTCCCCCATCTCCCTCATCTCCCCCTGCTATTTCTGTACTTAACAAAATAGTCGGGCGACCTGTTTCTTGTGCTACCTGTCCAGCAACTAAGCCCAACACACCCGCAGGCCATTGGGCATCTTCTAGAACGATGACGCTAGTAGTTGATAAGTCTAATTGAGTAAGTTTTTGTGCTACTTGCGCTTGCACATCTTTTTGCAAAGATTTGCGCCTGGTGTTTGCAAGTTCTGTAACTTCGGCTAATTCATTACAACGTTTGACATCTCGACTGGTTAATAATTCAACGCAAAAACTGGCATCACCTTGGATGCGGCTAACGGCGTTAATTCTTGGCCCTAAACCAAAGGAAATATCTGTGGGGCGATCGCCACTTTTCTGGCACAATTCTAATAATCGCCCCACTCCCGGACGACGACGCGCTGCTGGTGGCTGTTTAAAATCTTCTTGCAGTCGTTGAATTCCCAACTGTGCTAGATAGCGACAATCTCCACTTAACTGCACTAAGTCGGCAATTAATCCTACTGCTACTAAATCTAATAAATCCTCTAACGGATGTTTTGCAACATTAGGCAGACTTTGATATAACGCTTCGACTAACTTATAAGCTACAGCTACCCCAGAAAGATTAAATAGCTGATGTTCCCTTGAAAAATAGCGGGGATTGATAATTGCTGCGACGGGTGGGCGTTCGGTGGGTAAAGTGTGATGGTCTGTAACTATTACATCTATGCCTAGCTGTTTAGCGTAGATAATTTCCTCAATATTTGTGCTGCCAGTATCGCAAGTAACAATTAATTTGCAACCTTGTTTTGCTAGGTTATCAATCCCTTGATTATTGAGTCCGTGAGATTCTTTCAGGCGATTGGGAATATAGAAAATTAACTGAGTATTTTGTTTAAAAAATTGCCCTAATCCATCCCAAAGTACAGATGTAGCGGTAATCCCATCAGCATCAAAGTCTCCCCAGATAGCTATTTTTTCTTTAGCGTTATATGCATGTTGCAACCGTGCGATCGCTAACTGCATTTCCTGCCCAAACTCAAAGGGACTCGCTGGTTGATAAGCTTTATAGTTAATAAAAGCTGTTAATTGTTGATTATCTTTAATTCCCCGTTGCCACAACAATTGTGCTGCATATATTCCACTTGATGCGGGTGTATGCTGTTTCACCGCTTGGATGAACCACTCCGGGGGTTGTTCGGTTGCTGTTATAGTCCACTGCTGTTGTTCTGGCATGATTAAATCGGGGATTGATCCTCGGTTGTTTGAGATTCACCTGCTAGGGGATTAAGGACTACTTCATTGGCGACGCTATCAGCTTTCCGGGCGCGAATTGCCGGACGCGATCGCTTGTAACCTGCTCTTTCAGCTTTTTGGTGTTCATAATCAATCAATCTGCCATAATATTCATGCTTGCTTAAATTCATCGACAAGAAAATATGCTGGCGAGTATTACCAAAACCCTTGCGGTTAAAAAACTTTAAGGCTGAAGTATTGGTGGGATCGGTATCTACCAGCATAAACCGTGCGCCATCTTCAATCATTCGGGCGACGACTTTATCCACCAATTTGTCTGCTACTCCCCGACGCTGATACTTCGGGCTAACTCCCAACCATAAAATGTATCCATAAGTCCAGGATGCTTTGGTAATGATAGTTCCCAAAATGAATCCTGCTAATTCCCCGTCAGTTTCGGCCACAAGACAATATTCAGGATCGGTATTGTAAAGTCCAATCACCTCCCATTCATCCCATGTACGGTATAAATAAGGATATAAATCGCTGGTAAATAACCCTTCTCCCAAGTGGTAAACGGGAGCAATGTCATCAATTCCTAATTCGCGGACATAAATGGCTTCAGTTTCGTCAAAAGTTGACATAAATTTAGAAGTTGTAATTTTTTTATATCCCTATTGGACTTGACAAATATCCGTTAATGTATGGGGTTGAGTGAGATTTCTTGAATGCTGTCAAAATTGGGCAATGAGTCTTTCACTGCTTCTTCGGGAACTTGTGTGCGCTCGCACCGTTTGGCAAACTGACAATAATCACAGGTTTTTCTACCCTCCGCCACTTGAGGAAACTGCTGGTTATTTTGGTAATCTTCCAGCCAATTAGTTAACTGGCTTAACAGTTGATTAAGTTTCTTTGCTATTTTTGTATGTTGAACGGTATTGTAATTAAATTTAATATTTTGCGGCTTACCTTCAGATTGGACAAACCAGTAAGTCATGGAAATATTTTCTGGCGAATAATCGCTAGTTTCTGCTAATAGATAGAGATAAAGCCGTGTTTGCCAGTTGGATTCTAACTCGCGTTTATTGGGTGGTTTAGGATAAGTTTTCCAGTCGAGAATTTGCGCTTGTTGGTTATCTGCAATCAATAAATCATAGACAACCGTCAGCAAATAATCTTGAACTTGCAGGGTGCGGTAGTGTTCACTTTCACGGAAAGTTTGATTATCAGATGCAGCCGTTAAAATTTCAGGTGCGGCATCAGCAAAACCTAGCATCCAGCTTTGCAGTTTAGCATCTGCTTGCAAAAAACTGTCAATTGGCAAACCCATTTCTCGCTGCTGCATTAGCAAGTGAAAACGACTACCCAAAGTTTGCCGTTCTTCTTGTTCTGGATTTGAGGGCGAATTGAGTTTTTCTAAATAGGTATGTTGAAATTTACGCGGACAAGCTTCTAGTAAGTTGAGTTGTCCTTGAGACAGTCGCAGTAGTTGAGTGGGAGTTAACAGCATTCTTCTATTTTAGAAGTTAAAAGGGCGAATGACCTCTGCCCTAGCTCTAAGTTGACACCCAAACAATAACTGCTATAGTTCTCATATCTATTATTTCAACTCTTCATCATCTGCCTCATCTTGGTGATTAAAATGTCTCGTTTTTCCTTGGGACTTGATGGAGCCAAGCAATCAAGCGCGAGTTAGTTTCCCTAGAAGAATTGCTAGATGATATTGTGCGTCCCTTGCCCAAAAGGGAAGTACTTGAAGCGATCGCTAATTGAACAAAGAACTGCACTTTTCTCCCTCCAGTCTGTGGTGATGAAATACATGACTGACCGATTAATTGAACAGGTTTATCACAAAATTACTACCGGGGATATTAGGCTACTTATAAGCTATTTACTTGTACCTGGACATAACGGTTCGGTATAAATCATAGGACTTACGCAAACAATAGTTAAAACCCTGATTCTCAATTAGGGGCAATTCATGAATTGTCCCTACCGTGTGTAGTTTTGCGTAAGTCCTAAATCAGTTGCCTTCAGTCCCGATGGTCAAACCCTAATTTGTGGTAGCCAAGATGAGACAATTAAAGTTTGGGATGTATTGATAGGTGAGTGTCTAAAAACACTGCGTAGGCGTAGCCCGTCGTACACATCGCCAAAAGGCTAAGAAAAAATGAATATCACCGGGGTGACAGAATTAACATCGGCACAGATAGAAACTCTCAAAGCCTTGGGAGCCGTAGAAAAATCGAAAAAATAAAAGGTAAAAGAATGAATTTTGCCTTTTCCTTCATCCTTTTACCTTTTTTATGTACCTGATGCTTATTTCATGTTAGCCCTTGCGTCCTTCACTGCGGCAAAGAAAAAGAATCCGGTGAGTGGAATGCTCAATGCGAGGATAATCGCCGTGACTTGGAAACCCAAATCTGGTTGTCCGTAACTGAGTTCAAAAATTGAACCAACAGCTGCGATCGCACTTACACAAGAACCACCCAGAAATAAACCGCTTTTTGGAGTTAAATACACTACTAGCCCCCTATGCTATTGGTTTCACCGCTTGATACGAGAAGCCATTTTTAGATAGCTCCTGGGCTAAAGTCAAGGAGTTTTCTACACGGTCTACAAATACCACACCGTTGAGGTGATCCATCTCGTGCTGAATGCAGCGTCCTAAAAGGGCATTAGCCTTTAATGTTCGAGGACGACCATATTCGTCTTTATAGGCTATCTCCACGACTTCAGGACGCTTTACGTCTAGATATACGTTAGGAATGCTTAAGCATCCTTCTTCGGCAACAGAGATGTCGCGGCTGACTTGTTTAATGGTGGGGTTAATCAACACCAAAGGCGGATTAGCTGCGTTCTCTGGTTCCAGGTCGATGACAATTAGTTGTTTGTGAATTCCCACTTGGGGCGCAGCCAAACCAATGCCATCTTTGCTGTACATAGTTTGCAGCATTTCCCGCACCATCCGGCGAAGTTCGTCATCTACTTTAGAAACCCGCTTTGCAGCTTGACGCAGCACGCGATCGCCTAAATAATGAAGCTCCAAAGGTGGATTTTTTAACTTTTTTTTCTCTACAGCAATTTCAGAAGGCATGAGTCTCAATGGCTAGTGGTGAAAATTCTTACTATTTTCATTCTATCAAGTTGGGGAATGGGGGGTGGGGAATTGGAAATTGGAAATTGGGAATTGGGAACTATGAATTACGAATTATTGGCTGGGGTGATGTGTGTTTAAATCTTTTACGAAACTAGACTATCTGCTTAAAGAAACTTTCCTCGGTTTACTGCGGGGAGGTTGGATGAATTGGGCAGCTGTAAGTACTGTGACAGTGTTACTGTTTTTATTTGGTTTGAGTTTGCAAACCTCTTGGCAAGTCGAAAAACTACTCTATCAGTTCGGTAGTCAGCTAGAAGTATCAGTTTATCTTGAACCGGATGCACGGGGCGAAAATATTGAGCCACTGATCGCAAAAATGCCAGAGGTTGCAGCGATGCAAACCATTACCAAAGAGCAAGCTTGGACTAAGTTAGTTAAGGAAATGAGAATTTCTGATATTGAGGGTGCTACGCAGCAGCTAGGTGAGAATCCTTTAGTTGACGAGATGAAGGTGAAAGCGCGTAATTCTCAAGTTGTACCAACTTTAGCAACGCAACTGGCTAAGTTACCGGGAGTTGAGACGGTGGAGTATATCGATGAAGCAGTTAAACGCATTGCCCAGTTGCACCGGGGTCTGAACTGGATTACTTTAACAATTACAATTATTCTGACCCTAACAGCGATCGCAGTGACTACAACCACAATTCGGTTGATTGTCATGGCGCGACGGCAAGAAATTGAAATTATGCAACTAGTGGGAGCAACCTCAGCTTGGATTTACCTGCCGTTTATTTTACAAGGAATTGCTTTTGGTTTAGTTGGTGGTGCGATCGCTTGGAGTTTCATTTCTGTGATTCAACAGTTTCTTGGTAAATTGCTAGCCAATCAACCTGAGTTTATTCAAGTTATCAGCAATGGTGTGCAACTCACTCCAGCCCAAGTTTTACTATTACCCTTGATTCTCTTGAGTTTCGGTGCAGCTGTAGGATTAATGGGAAGCTTATTTGCAGTCCGAAGTTTTGCTAAAGGTTAGGGGTTAAAGATTGGGCATTGGTTATGTACAAATGACCAATGACAAATGACAAAGGACAAATCTTTATGAAATCACAATGGGAATGTTTTCTGCAAAATCTTGGTGTATGGGAAGGTTCATTTACCAACTTTTCTCCCGAAGGTACACTTCTAAACGATACTTCTAGCCGTCTTTGCCTAGAAGGTTTGAACAATAACCAGACAGTACGCCTAACTCTGAGCCGTTCGGGAAAGGATGATGTAATCAGAGAATTTAGGTCTGTGGGAGGGGGTCTGCTATTTTTTGAAAATGGTTCATTTTCTGAAGGTTTAATCCAGCTAGGACCATTTTCCGAATTTGGTGGAGAACTCGCTTTTGTTCATGAAAATCGCCGCTTACGTCTGGTACAACTGTTTGATAAAAATGGTCATCTAAATGGACTAACTCTCATTCGAGAACATCTAGCTGGAACCCCGGTAGTAGAACGTCCCCCTTTGCAGATACATGACTTGTTAGGAGAATGGCGAGGACAAGCAGTGACAATCTATCGAGATTTGCGTCCGCCTGATATTTACTCTACAACTTTGAAAATACAACTTGATGATGCTAGGCGATTAATTCAAAGTACTTCTTTTGGCGATCGCACAATTACCTCAACTGCTACTATCAAAGGTTCTATCATCCTCTTTGACCAAGATCCAGAAAAACAGGTACAAGTATTATTGTTACCTGATGGCGCTTCTGCAACTTCTCCCCTCAAGGTGCAATTACGTCAACCCTTATTTTTGGAAGCGGGTTGGTTAATCCAGCCAAATCTGCGCCAGAGGATGATTCGTAGCTATAACGACAAAGGCGAATGGGTTAGTCTGACATTAGTTACTGAAGAAAAAGTGTAAGGGATTTGAGAGTGCGATCGTACTATGTCATGAGATATTAGACCAAACTTTCCTTAGACATCAGACTTCATTTACCATATTTAAAATCTGATTGTATAGGGCTGGAGAAACTCTAAACTCTGATGTAGTAATTAAGGCATCCATCAACGGTTTGACAGCAACTATGAGATTTTGATGTTTCGCCTCAATCAAAATACCCAGCAATCCAGTAATCCTTAACCCCAGGCGATTAGCTTCTGCTCGACCCCGACGTTCATCAATCAATAGTAAATCAGCACTCAGTTCTAAGGTAAGGGCGATCGCCTCAGACTCTCCAGGATCTAATCTCACCTCATCTCGAAGGCGTTCAACAATCTCGCGGTTTACAACTTTTCGCACTTTCAGCCAAGAAGCAGTTTGAACTTCAGAGGTTCCAGGAACGGGAGGATCGATATCGGTAAGCTCACAATATACTGCTTCGGGAATGGTGACTTGAGTGTAGAGTTGAGGCAGAAGTTGCAAGTGTTGAATTGCCGCCAAATTGGTGATCGCCGACGTATCACTGATAACAATCACAGCCTTCCCAGCTCTCGCAGGTTTTTCAAATCCAATTCAAAGTCCTCAACGTCGTAGGAGTAGAGAGGGATGTTTCGCTGCTTGAGGAGTTGGCGAAAGGTATTGGGTTGCATATCCGCTAGCTGACTGGCATAGCCTATCGTTAAGCGTCCTGTCTGGAATAGGAACAGCGCAATTTCTTGACAAAACTCGCTTGGGGTAAGCTGAGATGCTTGTAGAATTTCGTCTGAGATTACAATACTCATAGCAAGGCTAGTTTACCGATTATATCTTCAGAGTAGCCCAAGAAACTTCAAACTACGTTACGGTGGCATATAAGCAGTCAACATTTTTTTTGCCAATTCAATGGTTTTGAAATGGTAATCAGGCAATTTGAAGTGTGCTAGGTTGAGGAATCGATTCACCTTCTACTTCCCAAGCTTCCAAATACATTTCAATCACTTCTTCACCATTATGAATAGCTTCTTCACGAGTTTTGCCGTGAGTGCAAGGCATAATAACGCGATCGCCAAACTCTGGAATCGTAACTAGGAAAAGTTGATCTTCATCAGACCATTGAAGAATCATACTGTATCGATTCATAAATCCTCGTCTTCCCTTAACTCTTGGAGTTCAGTTAATAAACTGAATGATAAATCCTGTGATCGCACTTTTCATCGTGGAAGTGTTTAAGATTGTGAGTGGAAAAATCTGTTGGGTAACGCCATCCCTCTACCCAACCTTATATTTTAAAAATAAGTGGTAGACCGTTCGCTGTAAAGTTATTGTTAGCCTGCGCCCCGATCGCCATTGTTTTCAATGTAACGGCGCAAAACTGAGTTGATCAGTGTTTTGTACTCTGTACCTTGTTCACGAAACCACGTTATCACTTCTGGATCTAACTGAATCAATTCACTGGCTCGCGTTGCCGGAATCCTTAGCGTGGCATTTTCAAAAAACTCATCGCTCAACGGTGGAATGTCTGAGTAATCAATGTCTTCATCCGTCATCGCCTCTAATGCAGCCCAATCAGTACGTGAGGTATTGTTCAAGTCGTTGACGTTCATATCGGTTTGCCCTTCGTGCTGAGATAATGCGGACTATGTTGTTCTGTCGTTCTGTCCAAATGACAACTGCTACACCGTTGCCTAAAAAGCCGATTCCAATCCAGCGATCTTCGCCATAATCAAAACGCTCATCAAGCTCAATCAGCATGGAATTGTCAAACATTCCAGGGACATCTGCAAAATCAATTCGATGTTTACGAATATTTTCAAGATTCTTCGTTTCGTCCCACTCAAACTGCATGAAGGCTTAATGAACAATACATAAACAGTTAAGTGCATTATCGCTTATTGCACTTCCTATAAGCTTTTCAATTAAATACTGTTAAATGTTATACCAGTAAACATCGATGTTGCAATGCTTGCTTGAGTAAAACTTGATATTCTTCATCCTCAACCCGATAAGCGCCAAACCTCTCCAAATGGGGATTCATCATTTGGGCATCAAAAAATACAAATTTCCTCTGACGCAATCTTTCCACCAATTTAACCATCGCTACCTTAGAGCCTTCAGGAATACGGTAAAACATCGACTCGCCAATGAAAGCCCCACCAATGACAATCCCCAAAATTCCCCCAGCTAATTCGTCACCCTGCCAAGTTTCAAAACTAAAAGCATAACCACTTTGGTAAAGTAGCCAGTAAATCTTTTCCAATTCCGGTGAAATCCAAGTTGTCTCTCTGTCAGCACACCCAGCGACTACAGCTTGGAAGTCCCGATTAATTGCCACAGTAAACCGTTCTTGATTGAGAACACGCTGTAAAGACTTGGGGTAACGAAACCGTTCATCCAAAGGAATAAAAGTTCGATCGCGACTTCCGTACCAACTCAGGCGATCGCGCTCATCAGCCATGAGAAAATAGCCTTGTGCATAGCCCTCAACAATAGCGGCGATATCATATTGCATAAATAAATATAAAAAAACACTCTTAGAAACGCAATTTGATGTTAACAGTCAACCTCAGCGTTCCTTTGCGTTTCCCTCCGCGTCCCTCTGCGTTTAAAAAAGATGACTCAACCAATTCCACCCATTACCCTACCACCACCCGAAAATCCACTGCTCGAAGGTGAATGGTTAAAAGAGCGTTTACAACGGTGGCTAGATACAGAATTTATCCCCGAAGCAGTAAACCAAAATATTGCCCAACGAGCCGCACAGATTTTTGTGCGTCAACGGATGGAAGGAGAAAACGACCTTGGTTCTCTGGTAATTGCCATTGTCACAGAGATGCAGTCGTATGATTTTTCCAATAGCTTTTATGGAGAGTTTGCGATCGCCAACGCCGTCAGCGATCTACTCTTAGAAAGTCTGGGAATTGATAAGTGTTGTGGTCAATAATATTTTGTCATTTGTCATTTGTCCTTTGTCATTTGTTCTTTACCAATGACTAATGACCCTTACGGGTTCGCCAGTCACTCATGGGGGAAACCCCCAAGACCGCGCTGGCTCACTAATGACTAATGACTCTTAACTACCAGCTAGACTTAACAACTCCAGGCAAAAGACCTTCATGCGCCCATTCTCGTAGTACGTTCCGAGAGAGTCCGAAATCGCGGTAAACTCCTCTAGAACGACCAGTCAACCAGCAACGGTTGCGGTGGCGGGTGGGCGCACTATTCCGAGGTAGCTGTTGAATCTTCCGGTGGATTTCTAGCTTATCCAAAGGAGATGCTGCGCTTCTGAACTCATCCAAAAGGGCTTCCCGCTTGTCAGCATACTTTTCTATCAACCTGGTGCGCTTTTTCTCGCGCTCAATCATGCTCTTTTTAGCCATTATTCTCTAACTTATTTAAAGACACCGTTCTCCATTCTACAGTCTCTCCATCAATTCTGGGGTTACTTGTGTCGCTTACCCTACAACCACTGGCTTATTCGCTACAGGGCATAAATCAGCAAGCTCACACGCAACACAAACGGGAGAGCGGGCTTTACAAATAGCACGACCGTGATAAATCAACCGAATTGACCAATTTTCCCAATCCGGCTGAGGCAATAAACCCATTAAATCTTGCTCAATCCGAACGGGGTCTTTTGCTTCAGTTAAACCCAAGCGTTGACTGAGGCGCTTGACGTGAGTATCTACCGTCACGCCAGCATTAATACCATAAGCATGAGCCAGAACGACATTTGCTGTCTTCCGCGCCACCCCAGGAAGCTTTAACAACTGTTCCATTTGGTTGGGGACAACAGAGTTAAACTCGGTAACAATCATCCGACAAGCGGCTTGAATGTTTTTAGCTTTATTGTGATAAAACCCTGTAGAACGCACCAAGCTTTCTAATTCTACTAAGTCAGCGATCGCTAAACTCTCAGCATCAGGAAACTTACCAAATAAAGCTGGTGTCACTTTATTTACTCGCTCATCAGTACACTGAGCAGAGAGAATCGTTGCCACCAACAATTGTACTGGCGTTGAGTAGTTCAAAGAGCAAGTAGCATCTGGATAAAGACGCTTCAGGCGAGCTAAAATTTCTAGCGATCGCTTCTTTTTAGATAACGATTTGCGGGTAGTAATCACTGGAATAATTTTTGTACCCACTCCAATTGGCTAGTTAATTGAGTAGTTTCTTTGACGATCAGAAAAATTCCTAATCCTAAGAGTAATACCAAACCAGTTTGCATTACACCTTCTTGAATCCGGGACGGTACAGGCTTACCGCGTAAACCTTCAATCAGCAGAAAAGCGAGTTGTCCGCCATCCAAAGCTGGCAAAGGCAAAATATTGATAATAGCCAAGTTAATGCTGATAATTGCCGCAAAAGACAACAGATTTACGCTATTATCTTCAGCTAATTTTGCACCTATTTTGACAATGTTAACTGGCCCAGAAACTTGTCCAGCAGTTTGTTGAAAATTGGTAATCAACTGCCCAAAACCGCTCAGTGTCCCCACAAATAATTGTTGAAACCTGCTAGCAGCAAGACCAAAAATTTCAAAAGGACTATTCGGACGGCGATAAACTGCGGTAGCATTTGGACTAAGTGCCACACCAACTACACCTTTACCATCGGCTCCCAGTTTTGGCGTTAATTTCAGGGTTTGTTGTTGGTTTTCACGCTGAATTTTCAGTTCGATTTGCTGATTTGGATGAGTTTGAATTTCTTTAGTCAGCAAAGGAGTTGATTTGTCAGAAGCCGGGAGTTCTTGACCGTTTACAGCCAGAATAATATCTCCTTCCCGAATTCCTGCTTGATAGGCAACAGATTCTTGATTAACAGGCTGTACAATTACACCAGCTTGATAGTTTAATTCTTTGGGAATACCAACGATACCCAATTGCAGAACCAGCACCAAATAGGCAAATATTAAATTTGCAATCACTCCAGCACTGATGACAATCGCCCGGTCTAAAACTGGACGGTTACGCAGCAGATTCGGGTCATTGGGTGGAATATCGCTATCGGGGTCATCATCGGGAAAGCCCACAAAGCCGCCCAAGGGAAAAGCGCGGACAGCATATTCGGTTTGTGAACCTTGATACTTCAAAAGAACGGGGCCAAAACCCAAAGAAAAACGGTTAACGAGAATGCCTTGAGAACGTGCTGCAACAAAATGTCCCAACTCGTGTACCAAGATCAAAACAGCCAAGACTGCGATCGCTGCTAAAACTGACATAGAGTAAATTAGAGAAAATATTAAGTTATAGTTATCTCCATTCTAATTGGGCATTGGGTATTGGGTATTAGTCATTGGTCATTGGTCATTGGTAAATAACAAAGGACAAATGACTAATGACAAATTATAAAACTTCACGCCCCAAGTAAGGTTGCAGCGCTTTTGGTATCCTTACTGTCCCATCAGGTTGTTGATAATTCTCCAAAATTGCTGCCATAGTCCTCCCCACAGCCAAACCCGAACCATTAAGGGTATGTACGAACTGAGTACCTTTCTTCCCCGCCTCTTTGAAGCGAATATCAGCCCGTCTTGCTTGGAAATCTATAGTATTAGAACAGCTAGAAATTTCGCGGTATTTGCCAGAAGAGGGCAACCAAACCTCTAAATCATAAGTTTTGGTAGAGGCAAATCCCAAATCCCCAGTACTTAAATTTACTACTCGATAAGGTAACTGCAACGCCTGTAAAATAGCTTCTGCATTCCCCACCAATTTCTCCAGCTCATCAAAAGACGTACTAGGTTCAACAAATTTCACCATTTCCACCTTGTTGAACTGATGCAGGCGAATTAACCCCCGCATATCGCGCCCATAGCTACCAGCTTCACGGCGAAAACAGGGAGTAAAAGCGCAGTGGTAAATAGGCAAATCTTCAGCAGCAAGAATTTCACCCCGGTAGAGATTTGTAACTGGAACTTCCGCCGTCGGAATCAGCCATAAATCATCATCCGCGCATTTAAAGCTTTCTTCAGCAAACTTGGGTAACTGACCGGTAGCCGTCAAAGACTCGGTATTCACTAACAGAGGCGGACTAACTTCCACATACCCAGCTTGAGTATGGAGAGTCAGCATAAATTGAATTAATGCCCTTTCCAATGCCGCACCAGCGCCTATCAATGTCACAAAGCGACTTTGGGCAACTTTTACAGCTCGTTCAACATTGAGAATACCCAGCTTTTCGCCAATTTCCCAGTGAGGGAGAATATTCGGATTTTGGGGAATATACTCATCACCCCAACGCCGCACTTCTACGTTATCTTCCTCATTCTTCCCAAGGGGTGTAGAGTCGCTTGGTAAGTTAGGAAGTGCCAACACAAGTTGAGCAATTTGAGCTTTGAGGTCTTTTTCCTGGGGTTCCAGTTGGCTCAACGTCGCTTTGACAGAGTTACCTTCATCGCGCAAAGCTTGAATTTCTGGGTCTTGAGAATTAATCCCAGATTTAATCTTCTGCCCGACAATTTTACCGATTTCGTTGCTCCGAGCTTGGAGTTGACTGCGTGTCCCCTCTAGTTCTCGTTGTTGCCGATCTAACTGTAGAATCGGTTCAATGTCGTATTTACCACTACGACTATTCAATCTTTCTTGAACTAATTGCGGATTTTCCCGTATTTGCTTAATATCCAGCACAGATTTTTCTCAGTTTCTAGCCTAAAATCTTCCTGTCAATACAGTTAACACATTAAGCATTTAGCATATAGTAATTTTGGTTTGCTGTGACTGGAAAAACAAAGTTTATTGCAAAAATTCAGTCTTAATCTCTGAATCAAGATTTTTCCCTAGCATCACTGCCAGGACTAAGAAAGCATATATTGCATTTAACCAATCATGAGCTAGTATCCTGAGCCACTCTTGTTTCAGTAACCTGAGCAAGACTCTGACCATTACCATTATTGTTATCAGCGGCTGCAAACGTCCTTTGAGTGATACTCTGTGGTTCCTTATCGTCTCTAGTTTGTCCAGGTGAAGGCAACCAGTATGCAAGCACACTTGATAAACCACCCCAGTAAAGCGCAACATTTTTATCGTCCCCTGGCGAGCCAAGCTTGAAAATGCACAGCCCCAATACGATGCTACTAAAGAAAACCTGTACGCCAAATCTCCATGCGTCTTGATTAAATTTATAGGCTGGTTGATTTCTCCTGGTGTCAAATTGATTTTTCATAGTGTTCAAACTTATAAAAAAGGTATACATCATCCCGGTTTTAGTTTTGACATCACTTGTTAGTACAGCTTGGCGGAATTCTTAATGATACCCGTACCCCTACGGTGATATTGCTATGCGTAGTGTACCGCTCTCCCGACTCGCTAAGGTAATTGGTAATTCCTATACTGCAAGCGTTTCATTGATTTGAAATGGATAGTTCATTTACGCAATGCTGTACTATCAGGATGTTTTTTCAAGGATTATGTAGTTGTCTTCACACGCAGTTTTGCCCGTTTCGGAAAAGTATGATAATTTTCTTTTGACTCTTGAAAACTCAGCATAGGCGAAACGCCCGCCCCGCTACCGCTAATAGAACTTATAACTAGGGTCGGTTAATACGATTAAGTAGCCAAAGTGACGCTACAAGCCCTGCAAAATGTGCTGATACAGTGTTGGTATTTGCCTGTACGACAAGCATATCTAGACCGCTAATAATACGGGTAGGGTCAAAAAATTGTGTAGTTATAGCTTGAGGAGATATGGATCTTGCTACCAGTGTACCAACGATCGCTTGTGCGCCTAAAAGAGTCACCAGTGTTCCCCCTAAATTTACCCACAGCCCTAAGCGTAATACTTGCACAGTCTCACTTTTGCGAGGGCGGTTGCTGGGATTGGAGGATTCCAATTGCTTGCCAATTCTGGTGTAACGATAAGCTAAATAAATACCTCCACCTAAAACAACCAGTCCACAAATTGCTAAAAATACGCCAAAGCCAGTCCCAGGATTATTACTAGGACTACCAGTTCTTTGATTAAAGATGGCGAACAGCAACACAATTATGCTAGAAACAACGCCTAGTACTAGCTGAATCCAGAAGCTAATCCAACCTGTAAGGCGAAAGGTTTGGGCAATTGCCCGCAGAGAAGATGATGGAGCATCGGGAGTCTGTGACATATATAGAAGATTGCCAATGTGCCGGGCACTTTCAAAGGACACAAAGACACAAAGACAAAAGTTTAATCTAAGGAAGCCTTAGCTTAAAAGTTCGGAGAACACGGAGAACTATGAGAGGTATCGCACTCTACGTCTCTATCTCTCCGAGAACACCAATTCAGTCAGGACTTACGTAAATAATGGCCGAAAAAAAGGATTTTCAAGTAGGGCAATTCATAAATTGTCCCTACAGCAACTAGTTTTGCGTAAGTCCTATCAGTAACAAATCATGTCTCCCCAACCTCTTATCTTTTAGTCAAGGAGGCTGGAAATTAGGTTTTTGATTACTGAATCGATGCTCTAGTCTTTGCGTCTTCTTTGATAAATTTACTATCACATTTACCAAATGCGACAAGAGATTCTCTTATCCAGCAAATCAGTAATGCGTACTACTTAAGTGTGTCCACCACCGTAGCAGCTTTAAACCACACATATCCCATAGCTTAAATTCTTATGATTTGCATTGGGAAGATCACTGTAAAACAAAGTGTTTATTAAGTTTTACAGACAAAATTGCATTTTACCTGTAAAATTTCTTCGATGGCATTTTATTGCTTAAGCATTTCTAACTACCTTGGCATTACTTAACACCAAGAAAGTCAGAAACCTCACGCCTAAAAGCTGGGGCTTGGCATTTGCCCTAATCTGATCAGACTTAGTACATAAGGTACTAAGTGAATTTGCTACTCTCTGTTAGCTCCTCACCACACCATATCAAACTTGGGTTCGGGTACATTTCTTTATGTCCCTAAGACTCACAACTCTTACCACGACTTCACAAGCGTGGGTAATCGTTTGGTATTTACGCAATGGATATCTAGTCTAAGTAGCATTATATATATTACTCACTTGCAGTAGCACTGTATACTGACTACAAGGATTATAGACCTTACCATAAGGCATTTTTTTAGCCATTCACTAACCATGAAACTTGAGGATATATATCAATTCTTTGAAAATCCTCCGCCAACTTACCTTTGTCAGGAAGTAGCAGTTTGTTACATACTGTCTGTTTTATTACAAGGTGAATCCTACGGAACCGAGTTGATTGAGCAATTAGAAACTAAATATCCAACCTATAGGCTTTCGGATACTGTGCTTTATAGTGCAATCAAATTTCTGGAAGACGAAAAGGCAATCACTGGATATTGGAAGAAACTGGAAGGACGAGGACGACCCAGGCGGATGTACCAAGTTTCTCCAGAATGGCAAGTTCAAGCGCAGGATTTAGCTTTGCAATGGCTTAACTACATCAATAGGAGGACAAAGTAACGAATAATTGATAATGAATAAGTCTCCTCCAGTCAAACAATAACAATCAGTTATGGATACTGCTATTCTGCCATCTACGTTCCTGCTAACCTTGTTGTTATCAGTTGGGCTGTTTTTCTTTATTCGTGCCTCGACTAAAGACCGCATACAAACAGTGCAACTGGTATCTGAGCAAGACGAAGCTGCTTTAATGTCTCAATTAAAAGAGTATTTTCGCTCCCGGTCTTACCAAGTGGCAGAGGTAGACCGAGAACAAAACAAAGTGACTTTTGAAGGGAATGTTCGCCCCAGTTGGTTTTTAGCTATATTTTTAACTCTGCTGGCAGCGACTGGGATTGTTTGTCTCTCACTAGTCGTATACCTGCTTTTTCCTAACCTCAGTCCCATTGTTTTGGCTATGGTACTGCTGTCGCCTTTAAGTGGTCTGTTTTATTGGAAAAAATCTGGAAGACTTGAGAAGGTGTCACTCAAAGTAGAAACAACTCAGAGCGAACAAACCTCCTCAAGTAAGATCACTGTAGTTGCCCATCGAGATGAACTCAGTGAGTTACAGAGAACTCTACAGCTCAAGGCTGGCGAATAATTGTTGATTTTTTTATGATATGCAGACTTCTGACCTGATCTAATCTTTAAGCAATGAAAAGTAAAAAGGAGGAAATCAAGACTTCTGCTTTGTCATTTTCCCCACGATATAAGTCGTGGGGAGAAATTTAAATTAATTAACTTAAATTCGTTGACAGAGCTTGGTTAACAATTCACGGTATAAGAGCGCAACTTCACTAGCGCTTTTGGAGGCGCTTGGCTCTATACCCACTCCCTTCTATATCATGACACTAGTATCAACCCATGCAATCTAGCGTGCTTTGAGACTAGTTTATTTTCCAACTACCTGGACTAGCCTTACTAGCAAATCAGCTCCAAACTAAAAAAAAATTAAATTTTGCATAAACTTAGCTATTTTGCCAGTTAATGAATAGTCAGGAGCCACACTCAATGTGTAAGATGACCAACTATGGTTCACCGGCTAGCTAAAGCAAGAGGTTCTTGACCAGGCGAAGGTTCTAATACCCTCAAGCTTGGAAACAAGAAATGGTTTTCCTCTACGTATTGAGCACCAAACAGTCCCTTTTCTGCCCAGAAATAACGATCTGTTGTGTGTTCATTTCGCTTTACGAGTAGCAACGCAGGTGGCAAAATCCCTTCAGCTTGAATGAATCTTCTCGCTGCTGTCACAGGTTTTTCTTCGCCACTTTCGATGCTATATTGAGGCACGTGTTCCAAAATACGCCGTCCTTCTTGACGACGGCGACTTTTCCTTTTGCGTCTCCTTGCCAACCTATTGTCCTCCTCTTTCAAGCTATAGATTGTAGTGTTAGCTACAAAATCCGTCGTCATTATATAAGTTCTAGTTCAAAATATCAATAGTTTTTAACCTTTTCATGCAAGAAAATTAACATCTTTGAAAATAGATAAAACAAAGTTACCTAAGAAAATAATTTCTTGGTACAAACCATCACTAAGAAGATTTTAGTTAAGCTTTATTGAATGGGTGAGGTAAAAATTAAGTATCCTCTCTTATCATCATGCCTCAAAATCTGTAATCTTGAGCAAGAGCTAAAAAATGTTAATGTCTGCCAGTTCCGATTTTATTGCTCTGTGTCGAGAGCAAATAGCGCTGCTAACCCAAGGGCTGGGAGCAACTTTAAGTATTGTGTACCTGACACAAGAATTGGTAGAGACTCCTTCTGGTGAAGCCAAACTGATTCCTGTGGTAATTTATCCAGAAACAGCATTATTACCGCCAGGGGAAGAGACTGCTGAGGCGACAGTACACAAGCAACTTCAAGTTGGAAATGTGTTTATATTACCCAACGATCGCAGAAGGTTATTGACAGCAGGATCAGAATCTCCAACGTCGTCACAGGAGTCTGAGGCATCTCAACCCCATTTAAAAGAGGAATACCTCTTTAGTGGCAACCAAATTGTTTTACCTCTGGTTTATGAGGGTGTGATGATGGGGTTATTGGTGACGGGTAGGCAAGACCGGGCATGGAATGAACATGAGGAAAGTCAGATTCAACAGATAGCCCAAACATTAGCGATCGCTTGTATTTTAGATCAACGCCGGGCATGGTTTGAGGAGCAGTTGCGTGAGCAACAAATTCTCCAAGAAAAACAGCGAGATTTGCTAGATAACCTGTTGCATCAGTTTCGTAACCCATTAACGGCATTGCGGACTTTTGGTAAACTGCTATTGAAGCGCCTGCGCCCAGGAGATAGCAACCGGGATGTGGCTAATAGTATTGTGCGAGAAAGCGATCGCCTCCAAGAATTGCTACAACAATTCGATCAAGTAATTGACTTAACAGAGACAGATTTAGCACCACTACATCTACCCGAACATGAAGTGTTTGTGGAAGCAACTATCCAAAAAGACGCTAAACCGCCGCTATTATTGCCGGGAACGGGAGATAAAACAGTTGACTGCTCGTTAGCAGATATATTAGAACCATTATTAATATCAGCCAAAGCGATCGCCCAAGAGCGAAAGCTAAAACTAATAACTGAAATTAAACATAATTCACCCCTAGTACGTGCCAACATCAAAGCATTACGAGAAGTTTTAACTAACATCATCGATAATGCTTTGAAATATACTCCCACTGGTGGCAAAATTTTGATTCAGACGGGGCAAGAAAAAGCTAATTTTCAGGGAATTGCGATTAGTGACAACGGGCCTGGCATTCCACCCAAAGATTTAGAACATCTTGGAGAACGGCATTATCGGGGTGTACAAGCGCAAACAGAAATCCCTGGCACAGGTTTGGGGTTAGCGATCGCCAAACAATTAATAGAGCAAATGCAGGGTGAAATCGAGGTTTTCAGCCCTGCAATCAACTCTAAGCTAACTTCACCCAATGCACCGGGGACTACTTTTATTATTTGGTTGCCGAAAGTTTAGAATTTGTCATTTGTCCTTTGTCATTCGTCCTTTGTAAAAACCAATGACTAATGACTAATGACCAATGACTAATGACTAATGACTATCTGAGTGAAACCAACAAGTTTTGATTGATGGTCATTTGTAAATCGGTATCTGGGTCAATGGCGATTAAGTCAACGCTATTCTTACCGAAGAACAGACCAACCAATGCACCGATACCAGCGCCACCCAAGACTTCTTCTGTGGCGATCGCGCGATCGCCAGTTACAGCAGATACCGCAGTTGCCGCACCTGCACCCAATACAGTATTTTTGATAATTGAACCAATACTAGTACCCTTCTTGACGGTTTCAGTTTTGGTGATCACTTCAGAGCTGGCGTTAAGTTGATACTCCTGTCCATTGGTCAAAACCAGTTTCTCAGCAACGAATTGAGAACCGCCTGTAGCAGGTTTGAGTTGACCAATTACTTGACTACCAGCCGGAATCACTACAGATCCATTTTGTGTTACTACGTTTTGGGATACTGTCAACGTCAAAGGCGCAGTTTCATCCTTTGTAACCAGAATCTTTTCTGCCTTGTCATACTTCACAGGGATAGCAGTCCCTTGAGGAATTGTGACTGATACAGGCGTTGGGGTAGTAGACCCGACAGCCACAACATAAGGCGAGTTAATTGCTGAAGCTTGGTTAGAACTAACCAGTGCTTGGTAGATAAAAGCTGCTACTTGGGCGCGAGTAGCGGTTGCAGTTGGATTTAGGAACTTCACATTAGGATAGTTCACAACTATTTGCTTTTCAGTTGCAGCTGCGATCGGGCTACGAGCATAGCTAGCGATGTTAGAGGCATCGTTGAAGTATTGCAGAGTGCTTTCGGTATTGCCACTGGGACTATATTCCAGACCGTTAGCGAGGGAAACTAAAACCTGTTGGCGAGGAATAGCTTGGTTCGGCTCAAAGCGATTACCAGGATATCCAGATAAGAAACCAATGGTATAAGCTTGCTGAATGGCACTTGATGCCCAATAATTGCTGGGCACATCAGCAAAGTTGATTGGCGATCGTTGCTGTGCTTTTTGAAAAGCTTTGTTTACCATAGCGGCAAATTGAGCGCGTGTCACCGCTTCTTCAGGACGGAAACTACCATCAGGAAATCCGGCAATTACACCACGCTGTGACAATTGTTGAATAAATTGTGCCGCCCAATAATTAGATGAAACATCAGAAAAAGTGGTTTGAGCTAAAGATGGAGAAGCTGTAATCAAAGGAGCTACAGTGCCTACTGTGACGCTCAAAGCCATGAGTGCAGCTGTTCCAGATTGCAAACGATTAAAAGTAAACATTAATTTTTAACTCCAGTAGAATTATTTTTATTACTGTTAATTAATGAGACACTTACTAAAGTATTAGGTTCCCTTTAATTTCTGTTTTTTGTAAAAACCATTACTTTTGGCATACAGTCAAATTAGATAGTCAAATTAAGAAAAAGCCTGCCAACATAGCTAGCAATAGGTAATAGTGTAATCAGCCTCTTACCAATTAGAGGATGTTTTAAAAGTTCTCTGATTGGTATCAAAAGCTTTAGATGCCTCTAAATCTCCCTTAAAAAGCAATACAGTTCAGTTAAGCCCAAAATCCTTAACTGAACTGTATTACCTTAAAAAGCGGGGACTTTCACCTGGTTCCCTGCTTAAAAAGCCTACCCTGTATACACAAGGTCGGGAAGCAGGCTAGGGGTTAAGTCTAAGTTAATTCGCCAATTTGAAAATATTCGCTGTCACTCCCAGACTTTCTTCAAAAAGGGACTCACGACCCCAGCGTTGCACCTGCTGACTGAGTAATGCTTCGGCTTTTTGTTCTGAAAGTGAAGTTACCTGTTGAAACAGACCGGCAGATTGGGCACCACCATGTGTTTCCATCCGCATACAACCACCAGTTTCCGAGCAGATAACTGTACCACAGTCTGCCTGGGGATTTGTCGAACTGAGGCGCAAGGCAATCAAGTCACCAATAATATCGCCCACATCCGCAACGGGAACCCCAGCTAACTCGGCTTCTACTTGTCGTTGATCTTGAGAAATAAAATGGATGCGAGTGATATCATAATCACCGCTTTCCTTTTGATAAGAAACTGGTTGCCATTCCAATCGACTTGCCAGCCAACCCAAAAACAGCAAAGCTTGGGCGGGATTGCCTTTTTCGTAATCAATCGTCACGCGGTCAATTTCTCTGAGGGCGGCACGACGCTTAGGCGAATCGTAGGCTTCAGCTGTCAATTCCTGCCATGATGCGAGGCGACGCCAGTTCAAATCCGCTAAAGGTACACCAGCTTCTACCAACTCTTCTAGGCGGAGTAAATCACTTTCTGGCTCGTTAAAGTTGCAAGAATCGACAATGACATTATTGCAGATTGCTGCTAGGCGCTTGAATAGACCATTGTTAGGGTCTGGTGTCGCTTTCCACCAGAGAAACTTTGGCAAACCGCCAATCAACAATGCTGGAATCATGCCACCGATGCGTTCTAAGGCAGCAGCAGTTCCACTCAGAGTAATGTATTCGCAGCAGATAAGTGTGCTTGACGATTGTTTTTGAATCGGGCAATAGGCAGAAACTTGAGCCTTAACTCCTTCATCTTCGCCAGTAATAGGAAATAGGGCAATGATCCGACAGGGGTTGCGGAGAGCGATTTCATCAGCAATTCTGGGGCTGCCGCTATTTAACCCAGCAATAGCATGTTCTCCTCCAGTCCCACTTCGCTGACCTTTAGCGAATTCTTCTCGTAATACAGTCAGAGTTTCTTGTGTTGCTGTTCCAGTTTCTGGCAGTTTATGTTTCTTTTGTACTTCCCGTAATGCTGCTGCCATTTGCGGCCCTAAAATCCCATCAATTGGGCCGTTGTAAAATCCTAAAGCAGCCAATAAATACTGAGTTTCTTCTGGTTCGTAGACTACTAAAGTAAATGTTGTTGCCCTAGTAGCACTGGGAAGTTCACCGTCCTCCCCAGTTATGCCATAGCTTTGCCAAATTTTATTGAGTTCGGCATCTATTTCGTTAAGCGAAATATCTTTTGGTGCCTGGAGTGAAAAAATTGTAGAAGTTTGGAGAGCCATAGGAAGTTTTAGATTTTGTCATTTGTCATTTGTCATACCCTGCGGGAAGGCGAAGCGCCTATGTCATTCGTCATTTGTCATTTGTCATTTGTTTTTACTAGTGACTAATGACTAAATGACTAATGACTAATATTTAGAGTCTGCGCCAGCGACGGCCATCCTGGTTAATTAAGAGTTCTGCTTGTTCTGGCTCCCAAGTGCCGGCTTCGTACTGGGGAATAGTAGTAGGATCGGCGGGTGCATCCCAAACGGAAAGGGCTGGTGTTACTACTTGCCAAGCTGCTTCTACTTCATCGGCGCGTGTGAACAATGTTTGATCGCCCATCATACAATCAAGGAATAAGCGATCGTAGGCATCGGATGTTGCTTGGATGCCAAAGGAACCATAACTAAAGTCCATATCAACGGAACGGGTGCGGAATTCTGCCCCCGGCATTTTGACATCAAAACGCAGGGAAATACCTTCATTTGGCTGAATCCGCATCGTCAAAATATTGGCGTTTGTCTGTTGGGCGGCAGATTGGAACATCCGAGATGGAACTTCGCGGAAGTGAATTGCAATCTCACTCACTTTTTTCGGCATCCGCTTTCCAGTCCGCAAGTAGAAAGGAACACCTTTCCAGCGCCAGTTATCCACCAAAAACTTCATTGCTACATAAGTGGGTGTGGTGGAGTTGGGGTCAACGCCTGGTTCTGTGCGATATCCTGGCACTGCTTGACCTTTCATCCAGCCAGCACTGTATTGCCCACGTACTGCTGACCGCGACAGATTGTGAACATCAGCTAAACGAGTAGCTTGGAGTACCTTCACTTTTTCTGTGCGGATGCTATCGGCATCCATTGCGTTGGGTGCTTCCATTGCCGTTAAGCAGTAAAGTTGCATGAGGTGATTTTGCAACATATCCCGCAGTGCGCCGGCGCTTTCATAGTACCCAGCCCGGTCTTCTACGCCTACGGTTTCTGCTACGGTAATTTGCACGTGGTCAACAAATTGACGATTCCACAAGGGTTCAAAAATCGCATTGGCAAAGCGAAACACCAGCAAATTCTGGACTGTTTCTTTACCCAAATAGTGGTCAATACGATATACTTGATGCTCTTTGCAATATTTTTGTACCACTTGGTTAAGGCTTTGGGCAGAAGCCAAGTCTCGACCAAAGGGTTTCTCAATTACTAGACGATGTTTGTAGGGATCTTCTAGCATCCCGCCGCTTCCTAGCTGCTTAATTGCTTCGGGAAAGAATGAGGGAGCAACGGATAGGTAGAACATGCGATTGCCTCGCGTGCCCCGTTTTTCGTCTAATTCACTCAGTAAGGTTTTTAGTTTCTGGTAGCTTTCAGGGTTGTCTATATCTCCAGGACTGTAGAACAGACCTTGAGAGAAGTCTTGCCAGAGTTCCCCTAAATCGACATCAGGATGTGCCTCTTCCATGCCCTTCTGCATTTGTTCGCGGAAGTATTCATGGCTCCATTCTCGACGTGCTACACCAACAATAGTAGTTTCTGGTGGTATACGCCGTTCTCGCCGCAATTTGTAAAGTGCTGGCACTAGTTTGCGCCAGGTGAGATCACCAGAAGCGCCAAAGATAACTATAATCTGGGGTTCAGGCATCCCTTGTTGTTGCAGACCAACGCGCAAGGGATTTTCTAGCAGACTAACCATAGGAATTTTGGATTTTGGATTTTGGGTTTTGGATTTTGGATTGGGGGAGAGGTAACAGGTGACAGGTGACAGGTGACAGGTGACAGGTGACAGGTGATAATCTGTACCCTGTAACCTGTACCCTATTCCCTTCTTCAATCCCCAGTCCCTACACTGGTGACAATACCTTGATCTTGTCTTCTAAAGAGTTCATCAAGGACTGGAAGGGCTGGATGAACTTGTCAATACCTTCAACTAACAGTTCATCCATTACGGTATCGAGATCGATGTTGATGTCGGGATCTTTGAGGTTTTCGATCAGCGTGTAAGCATTATTTACGTCTGTTTCTAAGCGATCGCTCACGTTACAATGATCGGCACAAGCTTTAATGGTCGCTGGTGGGACGGTGTTAACGGTATCAGGGCCTACCAACTCTTCGATATACATCACGTCGTTGTAGTTGGGATCTTTGGTGCTGGTACTAGCCCAAAGTAGCCGTTGTACTGTGGCCCCTTTTGCTACCAACTCTTGCCAACGCTCACTTCTAATGATTTTCTTGTATTCTTGGTAAGCTAGCTTGGCGTTTGCGATCGCTACTTTTCCTTTCACAGCTTTTAGCTTTGCTTCCACGGCAATATCATCAACGCCTTTTTTCAACTTAGCATCTATTTTGGCATCAATGTTGCTATCGATCCGGCTGAGGAAGAAGCTAGCGACTGAAGCAATTCTACTGATGTCTTTACCTTCAGCCAGCCGTTTTTCTAAGCCACGAATATAAGCCCAAGCTGTGTTTACGTAGCTTTCTACTGAAAACAACAGCGTAATATTGACATTCATCCCCTCGGCTATTACTTGCTCTACTGCTGGCAAACCAGGTTCTGTACCGGGAATTTTAATCATCAGATTTTCCCGACCGATTTCTTGGAAATATCGCCGAGCTTCGTTTATTGTGGCTTCCGTATCATGGGCGATGGTTGGCGGTACTTCGATACTCACATAACCATCTAGTCTATTCGAGGCTTCATAAACAGGGCGTAAAATATCACAAGCGTTACGGATATCTGCAAAAACGAGGGATTCGTAAATTTTGTCTATCGGTAAGTTGGCACGAACTCCGGCTTCTATATCGGCATCATAAATGACGTTACCTGCGATCGCTTTTTCAAAGATAGCTGGGTTAGAAGTAATCCCAGATATACCTTGATTTTCAATCATGTCTTTGAGTTCACCTGATTGAATAATGTCACGAGTCAAATTATCCATCCAGATACTTTGACCGTATTGCTTAATTTCTAGTAGATGATTGGTAGACATAGCTAGTTTATTTCACTCCTGTATAGTGAAGTTGGCAAAACGCATTGATACTTACTTTTGAATTGTGGCGTTGCCAATCACTTATCGCATCGGCCAGCTGAGATAATCCTTTCTTGATCTTCAAAAAGCGCTATTTTGCATTCCCAATCCTAAATCACCATGATTAACGTTTAATTAATGGCAGATGAGAGTACAGCACGGCGGAAATAAACACCCTTATAAAATGTCTAAAACCCTTACGTAACACTAATTACGAATTACGTTAGCGACGCAGGAGCGTCATTACGAGTTGTTTTCTAGTGTCCGTTTTGAATAAAAGACTCTACCTTTGCGACATCTTCTTTGCTGCCAATAATTAAAGGTGTGCGCTGATGCAGTTTTTTTGGCACTACATCCAAGATGTTTACCAATCCTGTCGTAGCACGACCGCCTGCTTGCTCAATCAAAAAGGCGAGAGGAGCGGTTTCATAAAGCAAGCGCAATTTCCCTTCTGGGTTTTGAATTGTGCCTGGGTAGAGGAACACACCGCCTTGAACCAGAATTCTGTGGATGTCGCTCACCATTGCGCCACTATAACGAGCGCTGTAGCCTTCTGTGCGATGAACGTACCGGATATATTCTCGAATCGATTCTTCCCACTGCCAGAAGTTACCCTCATTCACGCTGTAAACGGAACCGTGATTAGGAATCCGAATATTCTCTTCTGTGAGAATAAATTCTCCTAAGCTGGGATCGAGAACAAAGGAATGAACGCCAGTACCTATAGTATAAACCAGCATCGTGCATGGCCCATACAGGATGTATCCGGCAGCGAGTTGCTTCCGGCCGTTGGTGAGGAGATCGGTTGCCTTACCATCGCTATCAGTTCCTTCTTGTTGGCGAATGGCAAAAATGGAACCCAAGCTGAGATTATTATCAGTGTTGGATGAGCCATCAATTGGGTCATATAACAGGGTATAGCGACCAATGGGGCAATTTTCGGGGATGTAGTAGGGATTTTCCATTTCCTCAGAAGCGAGGCGACAGACTAAGCCGCTTTGCTTAAACACTGAGATAAATACATCATTGGCGTAGACATCCATCTTTTTGACGGATTCTCCTTGGACATTAACTTCCCCGGTAAAACCGAGAACGCCTTCCATTAAACCAGCGCGACTCATGCGGCGAGCAACCAGTTTACCTGCTAAGGCGATGCGATTCATCAGCGCACTTAAATCTTGGGCATCTGGCGAAAAACTCTGAAGTTGCTGGAGAACGTGACGCGATAAGGTTGTACAATCACGATCTAAAGCTCTATCTGTAATTTCATTGATAGACGATTCTAAGGATTCTGGCGTTTTAGCCATTTTTATGTTCTCCGCAGCCACTAGCTGTTAATTGGGTTTTAGTCGTGTATGGCAACTTATGGTTGCTGCTTCTATCTTAGAAAGGTAATTTGAGAACTTAGATGCGACTTTAGATAAACTAAAGAAATGAGTTTTCAGTGACTCCTGCACTCAGAGCTTGGATACGTAGTAAGTAGTCTAAAATACAACCAAAACTTTATCAGTAGCTTTGTTGAGGATTTGGGCTAGCGATGCCTAAGCTTATCATTCTAAAAAGTTCCGATTTTAATTGGAGTTGCAACTAAAGAGAGATTTTGACTTTATCAAAATGGCACTGTACAAGCTAGGGACTTTGATAATTCAAGTCAATCCCTGCCACATCGTAAAGCCGCACTACCAATTAAGAGCCACCCTGTTGTTGTAGCGATGAGCGACATTTAGCTATTGAATTGTCAAAGTCTCATTTAGTTTAAGCAGCCATTGATAACATGGCTCATCAATTGGAGCAATGTCTCTACGTTGCTGCGCTAAAGATTCTGTGTAAGCTATGAGCCAAGTAGAAGCAAGTTCTTGCTCGGTTGCAGCCTCATCCACCAATGTACGAGCAAACTGTAGCTCTACCCATTCTTTAAAAGTAACTATTTCAAGGGATATCCCAAATATTTCTTCAATTTCATTACATCGAGGCATCAGTTCATCAATTCGTTCAGCTTCAAGACTTGTAACAAAACCAGCCTTTCTAACGGCGGGATGTACTTCCAGTTTTTCTGATAGTTCCTCAATCTCATCTCGCAAGTATGACTTACCATACTTGGCATCCCAAGCTTCCACAATTTGCCTATCCTCTAAAAGTTCAATATCACCAATGTTGCCATGCTTCTTATTAGCTGAACGCATTTGTGAGAGTGGTTTTAGTAAACTGTCGGGAAAAACTTGGTGTTCTTGCATAGCCTGCATTAAGCTATGCATAGCTATCTCCATTAAACGAGCCGCATAATCAGATTGATTAATCTGACGAAGTATGAGACTTATTGAAATGCCTTTATCAACAACTGTTGCTCCCAAAAATAAGGTCAGATTCTCAATAGTTTGTAAAGCTAATCTTCTAAAGTTATCTGCTTGATTGAGTAGTTGCGAAAGAAGATAGCGCAGTGCTACTTCAGAAACTACTTCGTCTTTCTCAATTGCCTCAACAAGACTTACCCACTCAGAGCGTGCGCCTCTCATGTTCGCTTTATATACAAATGAATACGGGTAATTTTCTGCTAAACTGCGTGTCATCATGAAACCATCCGCATTCAATCTTAGTAGTTCATATTTTCGTAACACAGGTGTAATGTATTGCTTATCAAGAGAACGCATAGAGATACCATCACACCAAGAAAAGTCTCTTATAGCCGTACTCCCTTTGTGTAGCCTAATACTCTGCTCTGGCTCAATTGCCTTAACGCATAACTGTAGAATTGATAAACCCACCAATGCTCTACCAACTTCGCTGGTCACTGACTGTACAAGTCTATCTAAAAGATATTTATGCGCTTGGTTCAAGGTCAAGAAATCAAGGTTAGATGAATAATCTCTGCAAAATAAAATCTGTTTTTCCAAGTAACCTGTAGATAGTTCTACGGCTATTTTCTTGTAGCGTATTTTTGCAGCTTGACTCATTCCTCCTTCTTGAAAGTATTGAATTGTTCCATCAGGTAAAACTAACTCACTTCTGTTTATATAGACTCTCAGATGTAGCTCATTCATAATCTGTTTATAGATTTTTCCGAAGTTGCACGCTCTTAGGGTTTAGTGTAGGAAAGGCATAAGGAATCAAATACTCACCTTTGGAAATTTGTGGATTTGTGTTGTGATTTCTAACTTCGTAGCCCATAGCCCGTAGAGACTGAAGATAGGAGAAGACATCTTCTGCTTTCACACCCCATAGTTCTGCAAGCTCTGTAGCTGAAAGTTGAGCAGCAGTACCAATACACCTCGTTACACATTGGATTACACGCCAAAGTGGTTTAACTTTCAACTGAGGATGAAAAGTTATTATTCCACTAATTCGGGCAGTGTATTGATAATATCCAGATAACTGAACTAAATCCGCTTTTCCTGTAGCTTCAGTTAACTTTTCTTCAAAAGCTTTCCAAAGAGATGTATATAACTGTGTATCAAGAGCTTTAGCACAAAGCTTAACTGAACACGTTCCCAGAACCCATTCATCATGACCGTAAGACGGATTAATATCTATCACGAATTGATCTTCTTCGCAATTATCATTGATCCCTGCTGTGAACAGCCAGCATGAATCATTCAAATCGTAGGATATATAAATTTTTACACCTTTATAAGTTTCTTCTGTTGTCCAAGAAAAATCAGCAGATAAAAATCTGATCATTTTTCCTTTGTCTTTATATTTAAAACGAGGGATAGATAAAAAATTTCCTGTTTTATGCAAATCTATAATTGCAGATTTAGCTTTTTGAGAATAAATTTCGGTCAACTTTCTTTTACGCTGGCGAAAACCTAGTTTTTTATTTTCAGGTAAGTAAGTTATAGGAAAAGGTAATTTAAATTTAATTACTTGTTCTAGAATACTAAGAGCCAATATCCGGCCAAGTTGAGGAGGCACTGAATTTCCAATTTGTTCAATAGAAACTTGCCTATTTCCAATAAGTTCATATTCATCAGGAATAGTCTGTAATCTCTTTAGCTCTGCAATAGAAAACTTACGATTTTCCCAACTGAAAGGCCCGGTGTATTGTCCTCCTTTTGCTTTAATTGTTCGTACTGGGTTTTTTGGATCTGCTTTGTACAGAAAATCTGAGAACTTTGATCTCCAGCTAAATATTGGGTTAGGATAACCCATCTCTTTTGTATAAAAACTATAGTTAAGTCCAGGTGGAATATGTTCGAGTAGGTGTCCAAAACGTCCGCCTATACCTGTTTCCATTTCTGAAATATCAGCGCCTTCTACAGCTTCCCTTGCTGAATAATAAGAATTTTGATTCAGAGAATCTGGGCCATGAGTAGGATAAGGAAATAAATATTCGCCTTCTTTTAATCCAATAATAAATAAACGTTCTCGATGTTGGGGTACTCCATAATCAGCGGCATCAAGAATACGAAAATAAATATTATAGCCAACCTCTCTAAAAGCTTTTTGAATTTCTTGCCAAGCTTTTCCTCCATTGGCACCAGTTATTCCGTATACATTTTCAAATAAGAATCCTTTCGGCTTAAGTATATTGAGAATACGAACATATTCTTGAAATAGTGTACCTCTAGCATCAGTTGTTCCAGATACTCCAGCAGCTCTACGTCCGGCAGCAGAAAAAGTTTGACAAGGGGGACCGCCAATAATAAAGTCTATTGTCAAATGAGATTCAGGTAAATAATCTCTAATATCAATGCAGACAGCTTCAGACCCTTCTAGCCATTTCTCTGGTAAAGAATTCCTTTGTAAAGTCTGAACATATTTAGCTTCAAGCTCTACCATTTGAATGATTTCAAAGCCAGCATCATGAAATGCAATGTCTAATCCACCACCACCAGAAAATAAGCTGAGTGTTTTAATAGGAGTAAGCCCCTGTTGCATTAGCCATTGGCGGAGAGATTTACCAAAATTGTCAGTCCATGCTGGTTCTTGGCTGACTCTAAGAATGGCCAAAATATCTTGGAACCAAGTTGTATTAATTGGCTCGGAGCTAGACAAATCAAAAGAAAGAGACAACTGTCGCATTGCGTAACCTAAATATAACGCTTGTCGGTTGTGTAAAATACACTTTGCTTAAAAGAAAGGGACTAGCGGATTAAAGATTAGAGTAGTGTATTCCATCCAGTCTGAAAACCGCTATATATAATAAAATCCCCTCTTACCACACTTACCTCAAAGGGGAGGGCTGTAGGTTGAGAGGGGATAACTAAGAGCTGATTCGTAAAGAAAATCTTAAGGATACCCAAATCGTTACCAGGTCTGAGTTTCAGCGAATAAGTACTTGATTGGCTCAAATTCCTGAAACCCTTACAAGACTAGTACTTTACTTGAGTTTACAAATTAGCTCTAAGAGTAATTACTAGTTCTCTGAAGTTTCCTGAGAGAACTTTTTATGGATGGTTTTGGTGGATTCTCCATCAGCCGCTACTGTTATGAGATAGTCCATTAAACCATCTGAAAATGGAAGACGCAGGTGGAAAGTACCATCGGGTTTGATTTTGATGGGATGTCCAGCAATGTTTACGCTTGTATTTGGTTGGGTTGCTCCGTGAATAATTAACTCAGCATCTGCTACAAACCAGAAATCTTCGTGGGAACGACTGAAAACGCGAACATTAGGTGAACGGGCGATGAGTAACCAACGATTGCTATTAGCTATATAACCAATTTCAACCATATAGTCGCGATCGCTCACGGGAATCGCCACAAAGCGATCGCGAGCTACTTCTTCACATTCATACTGCTGTACAAGCTGGGGACTTTGATAACTCAAGTCAATCCCAGTTACATCGTAAAGGCGCACTACCAATTGAGAACCGCCCTGTTGTAGCAGCGCTTTGTTCTGAGTCTGGGAAATGTGCCAAGAGACATAAGCCCATTTGGGAGTGCGGGGTGTGAGCAGTATGTTGCTTTCTTCTTCACTGCTCTTTTCTTCAACGTCTACCAAGTTAATAGCTGTTTCGCTTGGTAAGACTCCATTTTCAACGGTGGAATCTGTAGCAACAGGACTGAAAACACGAGCGATCGCAGAACGGGCAATAAATAACCAGCAATCGCCATCAGCGACATAGCCAATTTCAGCTATGTAATCGCGATCGCTGATGGGAATTTCCACAAAGCGATCGTTTGCAGTCTCGTCACATTCATACTGCTGGACAAACTGAGGATGTTGATAACTCAAGTCAATCCCAGTTGCATCATATAACCGCACTACCAATTTAGAGCCGCCCTGTTGTCGCAGTTCTGCTTTTTTGGTTTCGGATATCTCCCAAGAGACATCAGCCCATTGGGAAGTGCGAGGTGTAAGGACAAGACTGCTCTCTTCTTCAACATCTACCAAGTGAATATCTGTTTGATCCGCAATCGCCACATCATCAACAATGGGATCTGGATGCACAGAACTGGAGAAATGAACAACTGCTGAACGGGCAATGAATAACCAGCGTTCGCCATCAGCGAGATAACCAATTTCAGCTATATAATCGCGATCGCTGGCGGGAACATCCGCCAGTCCGTCGTTTACTGTCTCTTCAGATTCATACTGCTTGACAAGCTGAGGACTTTGATGGCTCAAGTCAATCCCAGTCACATCATAGAGCCGCACTATAAATTGAGAGCCGCCCTGTTGACGGAGTGCTGCTTTCTTGGTTTCGGAAACTTTCCAAGAGACATGAGCCGATGTAGAAGTATGTGGTGTGAGGACAATACTGCTTTCTTCATCTGCATCTACCAAACCAATAGTTGTTTCGGCTATGTTCGCCACATGATCAACTATGGGATCTGGATTCACAGGACTGAAGACACGAAGAATTGCGGAACGGGCGATCAATAACCAGTACTCGCCATAAGCGATATAACCAATTTCAGCGATATAATCGCGATCACTGGCGGGAATCTCTACTAAGCGATCGTGTGCTGTCTCTGCACATTCATACTGGTGGACAAGCTGGGGAGTTTGATAACTCAAGTCAATGCCAGTCACATCATACAGCCGCACTACCAATTGAGAGCCGCCTTGTTGCCACAGTTCTGCTTTCTTGGTTTCAGAAATCTCCCAAGAGACATTAGCTGATGTCGAAGTATGCGGTGTTAGCACAATACTGCTCTTATCTTCTGCATCTCCCAAGTGGATATCTGTTTCGGCTGCAATTGGCACATTGTCAATCGTAGTATCAGTTTCTCCTTGAGTATCCGATCCCAGATTAATCGCCCAGGCTCCAATTCCTGCGCCTGCTGCTAAAGCTGCAACGTCTGCAAAATCTATGGAGTTATTCTCAGCAGCACCTTCGCTAACAGTTGGCTCTGTTTGAGATTTTTCGTCTACCACCTCGATAGAAGGTTCGGCTGCATCTGCTACCACATTGAATACATCTACATCTGGCAATTCTGGCAAATTGAGCAGTGGAGATGGTGGTAACGGTGAAGGTTCCACTTCGTCAGAGTCTGGTAAGGGGAATTCATCTGTATCTTCAGTTGAGGTGATACTCTGTAGCCAGTTCAATTCTGCTTGAAGTTCCTCATCTATCTCATCTTCAGAAATTTCTGTGTCCCAATATTCCAAACCAGATGTTACTTCTGGCACATCTGGTAATTCTGGCAGTGGGGCTGTTACCTCAGATGAAGGCAGTTCTACATCAGAAGATATTTCTTCGGGAAGATTTCCCAAGTGAGGATATGGAGTGTTTACTACAGCTGCTGGGGCTTCTATATCCCATGCAACCTCATCAGAATCGGGTGTATTTGTCTCAGTATAATTATTTAGCTCGACCGTCTCATCGATGGCGTTTGTTTCTGTTTCTTTGTTGTTAAAGGCAGACCAGGTAGCCGCCCCGATGCCCGTTGCTAAAGCCGCACCACCAGTTAAAGCTGCGGCTCCCGCTCCATTAGTTAGAGTAGAGGTTGTGCCTTCATAGAGGTTAGAAGTGCCATTAGTTGCCTCTTGGACTAAATTGGATGTCCCGTGAGTACCATTTTCAGCCAGTTCAGATTGGGTTTGAGCATAGATATTGAAAGGAGTGCGATCGGGGGTTTCTTGCTCTTGGAATTGTGAAACTGCCTGTTCTTCAAGCATCGCTCCGTTAATGGAGGCAGCTGTGCTGGCATTAAGTACTGCTGTTTCTCCATCTTCTGGATCGGGTGGATGAGGATTTGATTCTGGTAGGTTGTCTGTTTTCTCATCGGATGATGGGTTTTTTCCGAGAGTCCACCAGGCCAACGCTGCAATTACACTAACAAGAAACAAAGGTAGCAGTACCCAAAACGGTACTTCTTTGTTGACAATTGGGCTTTTTTGTGTAGTAGCAGGAGCGACAAAAGGCTGTTCGGCAAATGCAGAAGCAGTAGCACTAGGGGAAGCTGTCGCAGCAGGTGTCGTCTGGGCAATGGGAGAAGGCGTGACAATAGGTTGTGATACGTTGGTTGCGATCGCAGTTGCTTCAGCTGTTCTTGCTTGTTCTATAGCTTGCTGTCCTGCGGGTGCAAGGGTAAAGCCAAGAAAATCTACTACGCTTAAGCTGGGATTTTTTTTGTAAACGTAAACTAAAGGTTGCGAGAAGGGATATTTTGCATCATCTGGTAAGGCTTGATGTAATTGCAGAACTCGCACATTTTGCAGCTTCGACACCTGATTAGCTAACACATAGCTGATGCCATCTTTACCCAGTTGTTTGATGATTTCTGCGGTATTATCCTCAGTTAGTTGGGTAGCACTAGACCCTGTAGCAAATTCAGCAGTCTTGAAGGCTGGATAAGTGCGAAAAGTATTGCGAGTCTCACTTGTGTTCGGGTGGTCGATTAACCGAATTTTCCCTGGAGGCGCTCCTAATTGTGACCAATTTGTAATTTGTCCCCGAAAAATCCGAGCAAATTGTTTACTAGTCAAGCTTCCTTTGAAAGGATTATCTGCGCTGACCACGATCGCAATCTTCTCACGGCGCAAGCGGACTTGCTCTAGTCCTTGAGCTTTTTCTGCTGGTGTCAACCCCCGTCCCATTGCTACGATGTCGATTTTGCCATCTAGCAAATCTTTCAGTGCTGTATCAGTGCCATTAGCGGCAACTTCAACCTTAGTACCCGAAAACTGTTTTTCAAAATTCTCTTTCAGACCTTGATTGATTGCACCCAAACTATTTGAACCATCAATCCGAATTGTTGTTCCATTCTGCACTGTTTGCGGCAGTGTAAAAGAAGGAGACTCAGTTTTAGATTGCGCCAGTATGGGTTCTGATACCAGCAAACCTGCTGCCATAGGAGTTGTAGCTAAAGCAACCCATAGTATCAGCTTGATTATCGAAGTATCTTTTTTTTCTTGTTGCCACATAAGCCCCTTAATTAAAGTAAAAAATAGAAAGCCTACCAGTCTTAACCCACAATCTTGTTAAAGATTATGGAGGAGACGCGCTAATTATACATCTGAGTTCTCTTTAGTTCTAAGTTCCTTCAGCGCACTTATATTGATTTATACTTGGACTGAGATTGTATAGCATGATAATTTATACTCTAATTACCAGAGTCTGTTTACTATAAAATGTTCTAATTTATATTGCAACTTATACCAAGTTGGTAGCTTATGGCCACAATTATGAATTATTGAATTACTAAAACTGGTAAAGTGTAGCAAATTCAATATTATTTAACAATATTATTTTCAGTCATGCTGAGTACTGTGTATCCTAATGTCTTCATGGAGTACTTATTGTTCAGTTTTCAGAAGAATCTACTATAGGACTCCTATTTTATTTTGGAACAAGACTCAGTACGGATGTATCCCTCTTTTCTTCCCAATTCCCAATTCCTATATATTTTTGAGATAACAATGACAATCTGGCTTATCAATGAGTGACTCCACCAAAGCATTTAAAGCTGTTGCAGCTAAAGCGCCACCTCCCAAAGTTCCTGCAACTGTAATAAAAGGTATCCCTTGTTGCATCAGTTGTCGCTTGGCTGCGGGAGCATGACTAAAGCCAATGGGCATTCCAATTACTAATGCTGGCTGAATATTTTGATTGCTAATCGCGTCACAAATTTCTACAAGGACTGAGGGAGCATAACCAACTACCAACACACAACCGTGATTTACTTGCAGCAATTTTGATCGCCATTCTTGATGTTGCCAAAAAGCTGCTTCTGCTTCTGTAGCGGTGGTAATGTGGGGATTATCAATTAAGGTTTCAGTGCGACATCCCAAGTGAAGTAATCGGGTTTGATCTAAAGCAGCAGCAACCGTTTGAGTATCGACAACAATTTGACAGCTTGAAGATAAGGCTTCTCGACTAGCTGCGATCGCATCTCGGCTCAATTTCACAAAGGATACTAAACTGACATCGCCACAAGCCAAAACCAACTGAGAAATTAAGTGTTGTTCAATTTCCGAACGGTGGGATAAATCTGGTAGTAAGCGTTGTAGCGATTCGGAAAAAGCTTCTGAATGGGTATGAATTTCGGCATCCAAGCCACTCCAGAGATTTTCCAATCCCCCCAATCCAGCTTGAGTTTCGACATCGAGTAACTTAAGTTGTGCCAAAACTTCCGCCTGCATAATTTGACAATGGCGATCGCGCCCCAATAATCCTTCTAATGCTGATGCAGTTTGCCGCAATTGAGAAATTTGTTGCATCACCGCGCGATATTGCTGCTGAAGTTGTCCCATGAGGTTAACAGTTGTGTCAGCTTCTGGTTCCACCTCCAAAATATTGCGGATATGGTTTAGCTGGAACCCTTGCTGCTTGAGTGCAACAATCCGTTGCAACCGCAGGACATCTTTTTTGGTGTAGAGACGGTAATTGCTGTGCGATCGTACTGGTTGCGGTAGCAGTCCCAATTGATGGTAATGGCGCACCATACGCGGAGTTAAACCGCCGCCTACTGCATCGGTAAGTTCTTTAATAGTTAAGCAACCAGCGTTCATAAATTTACTCCAACAACGGCAAAATTCTTTGTAACTCTTCACAAGCCGCCTGAAGAGATGGCGGTGCATTTTCATCTAAATTCCCTTAATAACACTGGATTTACAAATAGATAAACATTTAACTCTGCGTACCTACCCTGCGGGAAGGCGAAACGCCTATGCGCTTCCCTCAGCGCCCCTCTGCGTTTCAAAATCATTATAAACCTTGACATTAACATTAATGTCAAGGTTTAGCCTGAGAGAGTCCCTGTTAATTCACCTCTCATGCTCTACCCCCAACGTTTCAGCCAATTCACCAAAGAACACACAGATACCTTAGCAGCCCTTTTGTGTGGCTTACTGCTATTTCTCGGATGGTTCGCCTTACATCTCGGTTGGTTGGGATTAGCGTTTCTACTCCTACCTGCTGCTTACGTTATTGGTGGTTACGAAAGTGCGCGGGAAGGATTGACTACCCTTTTCAAAGACAAAGAACTCGATGTAGATTTGCTGATGATTGTCGCCGCCATTGGTGCTGCTAGCCTCGGTTTATGGCGACGAGAATATCATCTAATTATTGATGGGGCAATTTTGATTCTGATCTTTGCCATCAGTGGCGCATTAGAAGGCTATGCAATGGCGCGAACTGAGCGGAGTATCCGCAGTTTGATGAGCCTGACACCAGATACAGCAAGAGTTTTGCTTCAGGGAAGAGAAGAAAAAATTCCTATCAGTCAGTTAAAAGTGGGTGATGAGATTGTTGTCAAACCCGGAGAGCTAATTCCTACTGATGGGATAATTTTATCTGGTTACAGCACCCTCAATCAAGCTGCAATTACAGGCGAGTCTCTACCTGTAGAGAAAACAGTTGGTGCAGAAGTATTTGCCGGCACACTCAACGGCTATGGTGCATTGCAGATTAAGGTACACAAACCAGCCCAAAGCAGCTTGATTCAGCGTGTGATTCGCTTGGTAGAACAAGCGCAGACAGAAGCACCACCTTCGCAAGAGTTTATCGATCGCTTTGAGAAAGGATATGCCAAAGTCATTGTAGTAGCCGGGATATTATTGGCAACTTTACCACCATTTCTTTGGGGTTGGGACTGGGAAACAACGATTTATCGGGCGCTTACTTTCTTAGTGGTGGCTTCTCCCTGTGCGCTGATGGCTGCAATTATGCCCACGCTGCTTTCAGGGATTGCCAATGGTGCAAGACAGGGGATTTTGTTTAAAAATGGGGCGCAGTTGGAGAAGATTGGCAAAGTCCGAGCGATCGCATTTGATAAAACTGGTACTCTGACAACAGGACAGTTGCAGGTATCCCAAGTAATTGCAATTAGTGAATACACTCCATCAGATGTATTAAAAGCCGCAGCTAGCGTGGAATCCTATTCAGAACATCCCATCGGTAAGGCAATTGTGCAAGCGGCTGGAGATTTGGATTTGGTTGGTGCAATCCAAGTACAAGCCATACCTGGACAGGGAATTGTGGGAATCGCTCAAGAACAACAGATAATTGCAGGGAATGCTGTTTTTGTGCAGCAGTATGTGACAAATTTACCTGAAGAGTTGCGAGAAATGGCTCAATCTTTGGAGCAAGAAGGTAAAACTGTGGTTTGGGTAGCACAAGGAAATATAGCAGAGGTGATGGGTGTAATTGCGATCGCAGATGAAGTAAGATTGCAAGCAGCCGCAACCATTTCCCGCTTAAAGCAACTGGGAATTGAGCAAATTGTCATGTTAACTGGAGATAATGAAGAAACTGCTCAAAGTGTCGCCAAAGCTGTAGGAATCGATCGGGTATATGCTCAACTTCTACCAGAAGATAAGCTAGATGTTATCCGCCTTTTACAGCAAAAGTATCAAACAGTGGCAATGGTAGGCGATGGAATTAATGATGCACCAGCTTTAGCCCAAGCATCTGTAGGTATAGCGATGGGAATATCTGGTAGTGATGTGGCATTGGAAACCGCAGATATAGTGCTGATGGCAGACAAGTTAGAAAAAATTGCCGTAGCGATTCATTTGGGAAGGCGATCGCAATCCATAGTCAAACAGAATATATTCGTAGCGTTGAGTTTTATTGTGTTGCTTTTGGTGGGCAACTTTCTAGGAAGTATTAACTTACCTATTGGTGTGATTGGACATGAAGGTTCTACAGTATTAGTTACCCTCAGTGGTCTAAGATTGCTGAAATAAAGCACTCTTCTCTAACTGTCTAATCCGCTCCATTTGCAAGATGTTCCACTCATCTTCAGAAAAAGGTGTGCTAAACCAGGCATCTAATATTTCTTTTGCGATCGCTTCTGTAGTGGCACGTAAACTTAATACTAGGACATTCGCATGATTCCAAATACGTGCCCCGCGTGCAGTTTCAGCATCATGGCACAAAGCTGCACGTATCCCTAAAACTTTGTTGGCGGCTATAGATGCACCAGTACCAGTCCAACAAAAGACAATCCCCTCATCTGCTTTTTGGGTTGCTACAGCCAAAGCAACTTTACTACAACTGAGGGGCCAATCAACTTCTAAATCATTCTCAGCTAAGGAACCAAAGACTATAACTTCATGCCCACGCTGCTTAAGTTCTTCTAGTATCCTATCAGTAAGGTTGGTGCGTTCATCACTGCCAATAGCGATTTTCATGCATTCCCCCTTAAAATTAGTTTTCCCCATCTCCTCATACTACGATGTTTATAGGAGACAGGGAACAGGGAAAAATTAATTACAAATTAGGAATTACGAATTAATTCTCACCTTTTGTTAAATATGCAGGAGTTTTACCATCCAATGAAACTGCATCTGTTTGCAGTTCTTGATGCCGATTTGGTTTAATAAAGCGCTCTGTTGTCGTCTTAATCACGATATACAAAATCGGTACTACAAACAAACTCAATAAAGTCGCAATTAACATCCCACCAAAAACTGCTGTTCCCAAAGATTGACGACTTCCCGCACCGGCACCTGTGGCAACAGCTAACGGGAAAATCCCTAATAATGTAGAAAAAGCAGTCATTAAAATTGGGCGTAACCGCTCTTGTGAAGCCTCAATTACTGCTTTAGTAATCGAAAGTCCTTGCTCTCGTAATTGATTAGCAAATTCCACAATCAAAATTGCGTTCTTACTAGCTAAACCGATCAACATTACTAGACCAATTTGACAGTAAACATCATTTGCAAAACCCCGCATTGATTGAGCTATCAGCGCTCCAAAGATAGCTAAAGGAACTGATAACAGAATGATAAAGGGGTCAACGTAGTTTTCGTATTGAGCGGCTAGTACCAAAAATACAAAGATTATTCCTAATCCAAAGATTATGGGTGCTAAACCACCAGAATCTATTTCTTCTAATGCAGTCCCTGACCATTCATAACCATAGCCGGCTGGTAAAACTTCTTTAGCAACTTTTTCCATTGCTTTAATTGCGTCTCCCGAACTAGAGCCAGGAGCGGCGGAACCATTAATTTCAATCGAGCGGAACAGATTATAGTGATTTATCGTTTGCGCTCCCACAGTCTGAGTAACTGTAACTAAGTTACTCAAAGGAACCATTTGATTCTTTTGAGAACGAACGTATAGTTTGCCAATATCTTTTGGATTGGAACGAAACTGTTGATCTGCCTGGATATACACCCGATAATTACGCTGCTGGAGATTAAAATCATTTACATATTGCGATCCCAAAGCAGTTTGTAAAGTACTGAAAACATCATCTATGGAAACTTGCAATGATTTGGCTTTATTGCGGTCTACTTCTACAAGCAATTGTGGTGTATCTGCTGCAAAGGTGCTAAATACAGCTTGTAATCCTGGTGTTTGATTAGCTTGACCGAGCAACTTACCCATTGACTGGACTAGATTTTCTAAACCACTGTTACCTCTGCGGTCTTGCAGTTGAAAGACAAAGCCGCCAAAGTTACCTAAACCCTGAATTGGTGGCGGGTTCACAGGAAAAACCCTGGCTTCTGGGATTGACAATAACTTCCCTTGCAATTTACCAATAATCGCCTGTACTGATTGATCGGGTCTTGAACGCTCATCCCAAGGTTTTAAAGTGGTAAATATAATGCCGCTATTGGCGGTGCTGCCACTAAAACCAAATCCTCCCACGGCGAAAGTACCTAGCACTTCTGGAAGTGGCAGAATTTCTTTTTCTACTTGTGCCATGACATCGCTGGTATATTGCAGCGAAACAGCTTGAGGCCCTTGGATGATGGTGATGAAATAGCCTTCGTCTTCATCGGGTAGAAAGGCTGTCGGTACTGTGGTGTACAGCCAAGCAGTCATTCCCAAAGAAACGATAAACAGTCCAATGACGATGCTTTTGAATCGTACCATCCAGGTAAGCGATCGCTCATAACTTGACCTTACCCATTCCAGGAACCGATTAATCAGGTCAAAAAACCAGCCAATCCACCTTGGTACTTGTTGTTCTTGACGTAGCAGCACCCCACACAAAGAAGGTGTTAGAGTCAAAGCTAGAAATGTCGAAATCGCAATAGAAAAGGCGATCGTCAGCGCAAATTGCCGATAAAGTGCGCCTGTAGTTCCCGGAAAAAACGCCACTGGCACAAACACCGCCATCAATACTAGTGAAGTGGCAATAACCGCGCCAAACAGTTCCCTCATTGATTCACTTGCGGCTCGACGAGGACTTACGCCTTTATCCTGAATAAAACGGCTAATTTGCTCCACCACAACGATCGCATCGTCTACCACCATCCCCGATGCTAAAGTCAGACCAAATAAAGTCAAACTATTGATAGAAAAGTTAAAAATTTTGACAAAGGCAAACGTTCCAATTAGTGCTAGAGGAATAGTCAGTGCTGGAATTAAAGTGGTTCGCCAATCCTGCAAGAACACAAAAATTACAATCACAACCAGCACTACCGCTTCAATCAGAGTCTTGATGACTTCTGACATCGACTCTTCTACAAACGATGTTGTGTCAAAAGCTACCTGATATTTCATGCCTGGTGGAAAACTCGGAGCCAATCGCGCCATTTCATCTTTGACTCCTTTCGCTACATCCAAGGCATTACTGCCAGGAACCTGATAAATCCCTAAACCTACAGCATCATTGCCCCGGAACCGCAAAAATGTGTTGTAATTTTCTGCACCCAGTTCGGCTTTACCGACATCTTTGAGCTTGACTAATGTGCCATCCTCTTCAGTTTTGAGGACAATTTCTTCAAATTCTGATGGTTCTGCTAATCGGCTAGCAGCACGCACATCAAGTTGATATCTTTGCCCTTCAGGAGCCGGTTCTTGTCCAATTCTCCCTGCACCAACTTGCAAGTTTTGTTCAGATAAAGCATTCGCTACATCCTTGGTCGTTAGTCCCCGACTCGCAAGACGACCCGGATCTAGCCACAGGCGCATTGCATAGCGACGTTCACCAAAAATTTGAGCGTTGCTTACGCCTTTGACTCTTTTTAAAGCATCTGCTAAGTAAAGGTCGGCATAATTGCTTAAAAATATATTGTCGTACTCTTTATTTTCAGCGAATAAACCAATCGCCAAGAGGATGTTGCTAGATTCTTTTGATACTCGCACTCCCGTGCGCTGCACAGAGTCTGGTAATTGTGGTTGGGCAACAGAAACACGATTTTGCACATCCACAGCTGCAATATCTTTATCCCGCGATGAATCAAAGGTGGCTGTAATAGTACTAGTACCATCGTTACTACTGCTAGAAGTCAGATATCTTAGTCCCTCAACCCCGTTGATTTGCCTTTCTAAGATATTTGTCACTCCGCTTTCTACGACTTCTGCACTAGCTCCGCTATAGTTGGAAGTTACAGTGATTTGGGTGGGACTAATTTCTGGGAATCTTGCGATCGGTAGTGTGGGAATACTGATTAATCCTATTAATAGGATAACGATCGCACATACCGATGCAAAGATTGGTCGCTTAATAAAGAAGTCAACAAACATAGTTTAAAAAATTGGGCTTTGGGTATTTGGCATTAGGTATTGGGGCATTGGGCATGGGGCATGGAGAAGAGATAAAGGAGACAAGGAAGAGGGTGGAGACAAGGGAGAGACTTGTTCAATAATTCCCCCTTGTCTCTCTTGTCCCCTTGTCCCCCCTGTCCCCCCTGCTCCCCTGCTCCCCTGCTCCCTCCCTATGGCTTCTGACTACCCACTTCTTGCGGTGCGGGACTGATGGGAGCGCCATTAGTTAGGTTGAGAATACCGGAAACAACAATTTTGTCTCCAGCTTTTAGTCCTTCGATAACTTGATAATTATTCCCCTCAATAACTCCCAATTTCACAGGTTTTTGTTGAGCAACTAAAGATGGCGCTCCAGCTTTCTTTTCTGCTGGTGCTTCAGCTTTTTTTTCTGCTGACGCTTCAGTGTTTTTTTCTGTTGGCGCTTCAGCTACAAATACAAATGTCTCCCCACCCAGGCGAGATACTGCTGTAACTGGAATTAAAATTCCTGGACGTTCGTTCCAGATCACTTTGGTTTGCACTGATTGGCGATTTACCAGTTGACTTCTAGAATTACCAAAGTTAGCTTTCACCAAAATTGTCTGTGAATCGGAACTAGCATCTGGAGAAATGAAACTTATCTTACCCCTTGCTGCGGGTTCGCCTTGAGCGTTCAGCATTTGCACTGGTAATCCCAAGCGCAGTTTTTTGGCTTCTTCTAGGGGAACAGAAATGTTCAGTTCTAAAGAGTCATTTCTAGTAAGTGTAGTGAGCTGGTCTGCTTTTTCTACATAATCTCCCACTTTTGTGGGAATATCGCCAACAGTACCAGTAAAAGGTGCCAGAACTTTTGTGTATTGCAGTTGAACTTGGGCTGCTTGGACTTGCGCTGCTGCTTGCGTTACTTGCGATCGCGCTTGGGCAATTTCTTCTGGGCGGGAACCATTTTCTAGTTGCCTTAAGTTTTGTTTCTGTTGTTCCAAAGCTCCAGCTAGCTCATTGATACTAGATGTTCTGCTTTGGCGGAGTTGAGCTAGGCGTTTCTGGGCTACAACCAGCGCAGCTTCAGCACTTTGCTGTTCTTTGACATATCCTTCTAAGGTATCTTCAGAAACTGCGCCCTCTTTTCTCAATTGTGCGTATCGCTTGGCTCGTGACTGTGCTAGTTCTACATCTGATTTAGCTGACTGAATTTGAGCCTCAGCTTGAGCAATTTCTTGTGGTTGCGACCCCGATTGAGCATCTCGCAAGCGAGCTTGGGCTTGGGTTAACTGCGCTCTAGCTTGGGCAACTTCTTCTTGTCGCGTACCTGCTTTGAGTTCAGCAAGACGTGCTTGAGCTTGTGCTAGTGCAGCTTTTGCTTGTAATAATTGCGCTTGCACACTATCACTTTCTAGGCTAATAATAACTTGCCCTTGTTGAACACGGCTGCCCTCTTTGGTATAAATTTGGGTAACTCGTCCTTCAACCTGTGGCTTGATAATTACCGAACGTGGAGCCTCTAAGGAGCCAATAAACTCCGAACTTTCTTGCACAGTTTCAGGTTGCACAGTCGCTAGCTTGACTGGAATTGCCATCGGTTGACCAGCAGCTGGCCCACCTGCTGGTGGATTGCTAGCACTACTAGTTTGCCACCAGCGCCAACCAAAACCAATGCCTCCAATTAAGAGGATAATTCCCAAAATTAGAGGCCAACGACGCTTTTGAGGTGGTTTAGGTGATCGCTCTGGCAGTGGTTGTGGCTCTTGACTAGAATCAGTAACAGCAGGCTGTTCTATTTCAACTGGAAGCGGAGAATCAGGGAACTCAGAATGGGACATCTTCGGTTTCTCGTCTTGTGGATTTAGACTTGGGCAATCTACTCTTGACTAAAAAAGCATTATCTAAATAGTTTTTTAGCCCTTTGTTTTGATGTTGATAACTAACAAATATGTATTTGGGTATTTGGGCGATCGCTCACGATGTCTAGTACCTAAAACAAACAAATATGCTTCATCACATTATGGTTATTTTGTACATTACTTAACTCCCATCATTTTTTTAAAGTGTAATTTATAAAACTTTTTTGGTCAGTATAAAACCATCACTTTCCGTCATAGAGAAAATACGGTTTATGTTGTTGCAAGGGAATCAATACAATCTTCTGCCTCCTGCAATGGCAAACTGCCTGATACCGTGTACAAATAAATTTAAAGAAGTTTCGATGTAGTATTCATATCTATAATCTAGTGTGGTAGGGATATCGCTAAAAACGCAGAATACCGTGAAACAACATACCCGTGGAACTATCTACAGATGCTTTTAAATCTATATCTGAAGATACTGCACCCTTATCTTGACTTTTTTGCAAGTACATAACCACCTAGCTCTTCGCACAGCGATTAACGATTTGTTTGCTTTGTATAAAATCAGACATGACGCTGGAATTCTGCCATAAGCGTTTGCAAGCGCTTGCTTGCATTATAACCACATAGGAAACTAGATTTGTATAAGTTTAAAGATGAGTTTATCCCTCTTGAGTCGTATTGAATACTGATCTTAGGGAAGAAAAATGTACGGTGCAATGTATGGAGCGATGCCTTGTCTGCGATACGCTGCGCGTAGCTTGCTTCTGAGTAGGAGTACGCCAACGGCGAGCGATGCCTAAGCTGATTAATTCAGCTCTATTCATCAAAGTTGCAAGTTTCATTGAGTTATCCTAACCAAGAACAAAGTGCAATCAATACAGTGTTCTCTAGAGTCCTATTTTTGAGCAGTCTTATCTTCCTACACTTAGGTCATCCAATCGGATGATTCTTAACTCACCCATTCGGGTGATTTAATTTATCCTCATCAGGGTTCTGTATATATGAGCGAGTCATGCTCAATGCCCTTCAAGCATCCACAACTGATTCCTTAGAATCCAATTTCGGCAAGATACCCACAGTTGATTTTCGGTTAGCAAGAATATGAAAAAGCAGCCCTTCATACCGATCAAGTGCTTGCTCCAACGAATAATTTTCTTCGGCAAACTGTCTTCCCGCGTTACCTAACTTCGTACAGAGAGTAGGATTAGCGTATAAATCATGCACCGCAGCAGCCATTGCATCGGGCGATTCTGGCTCAACAATTATCCCACCACCACTGAGTTTGATCGCTCTAGCAGCAGTTCCAGTTGCAGGAACTGAACCCACAATTGGGCGACCACTTGCCAATAGTAATGGTATTTTTGAAGGCATATTGAACGAAATTACATTGTGCTTTTGCACAATCAGCCCGACATCTGCTGCTGCTAGCATTTCAGGTAATTTTTCTCTCGGCTGCAATGGTAGCAGCAAAACATTGTCTGCTCCATGTAATAGACAATATTCTTGCAACCTTTGCAATGCTGTTGATTCGCCGACAATGACAAAGACAATTTCTTTAATATGACGTAAGCAAACTGCTGCTTCTATTACAGTTTCTAAACCTTGGGTTAGAGCAATGTTGCCCGAATAAAGGACTATAAATTTCCCATCCAGTTGATGACTAGATATCCAAGAGTTGTTCTGTTTCGCTAAAGGGTGGATGAAATTTACATTCACCCAATTAGGAATACAAATAATTTTATTAACAGGTACTCCCTTATTCACTAAATTCTCACGAAATCCATCGGCGATAACACTAATAGTATGTGCAGTTCGATAGGCAAATTTCTCTAAAGCTGCAAGAGTTCGAATCATCCACTTGTTTTTCAGTAGCCCGATACGCACAGCAGCTTCTGGTAATATATCTTGCACATTTAGAACTATTGGGCAGTTGTATAGCCAACCAAATATTGTTGCTGGTAAGATACCTAACAAAGGCGGTACTGTTAAAATCATCACATCTGGACGTTCACCTCTAAAGGCTTGAGGCAAACTTGTGAAAATAAAGCTTAACTCCAGCAACAGACGATCTAAAAGGTTAGGTTTAGACTTAATTCTGATGTAGCTTCGCTGAATTGTGACACCATTTTTTTGTTCATTAACGTACCATTGACCCCGATAACCGTCGTAAATTTCGCGCTCAGGATAGTTGGGCATTCCGGTAATCACCCGCACTTCATGACCTCGATTTACTAGTCCCTCTGCCAATTCAGTCATTAAGGGAGCAATTCCAATCGGCTCTGGATGATAGTTGTAGGAATATATCAGAATGTGCATGAGCTATTTATAAATTTGGTAAATACAGCCGGAGATAATCGGATTTATTGCTAACTTCAATAGAGGCTGCAACTTTTATTATTTAATTTAGTTTGTGATGAGATTATGATTTTTCTAAATCACAATTGCGATAAGCACTGCTGAGAAATTTTCTAGGTGGATTTTAACAGTTAGTAGTAGTAGCGAACAATTATCAGTTTTTCTGGTTGGATAAAGTTTCCCAATCGTATATTTAAAAGTTACGCGTGTTAACTAATAAACTTTAATTGTTCACTTATTTAAATTCCTTCCTATATAGTATGATTAGTTGTTCAGTTATTTAAAAGTGAATAGAGTTGTTAAATTTACACTGAGGGGATTGTAGCATGAGACTTAATATCATGCATATAACCTGCATTCCGCCTTGTGAACTGGCACATGAAGTATTTTTAACCAAGTAAACAATATTGCATTAATGGGTGAGAGTCCAGTTTTTTTAGTGGCTCAAAGGCACTAACTTTTTAACATTAGTGTGTTTAGTAGCTTCGTATTTAAAACTGTAACTGAAAAAAACTCCAATGTATCGCAATTGACATCAACAGCTTGATTCGGGTTGTTAGCAACACTAGCGATACCTGTAGCGGCCTACACTGACGCAATACTAAAAAGTTGCACTGATTGCTATAGTCAGGACGATTTTAGCGAAAATACTTCTGATTATAATCGCTCGAATACTTGTTTTCATAAGTATTCGAGCGATCGCCAACCGATAAGGCTGGATGATAAACTCACCAGTTCACTGAACTATTGGAGCTAAAATAGAGATTCATTAAACTAAACTTGGCAACCTCTAACTAGAAAGCCTTACTTTCTTCTAGCAAGAGGCTTGCTTTTTCTTCAGAGTTGAGCCTACACCCAAGGCCCCAAATGCCAGAAAACCCAACAGAGAAGCAGGTTCAGGAACTTTGGATACCTGAATAGAACCAGAATTTTCATCTAGTGTTATTGATGTGCCTTGTTGATCGACATCTTGACGTAATGCCAAAGATTCGCCAACCGTTCCCTGAAAGAAGTATTCTCCGATGACACCCGTTCCTCCTCCTATATCAAAGGGGCCAAACAATTTCTGAGTAGCAGTATCAAAGTTGAAAGCGAAGAAATCAGATTGTGATACCCCAGAAGTAACGGTGTTATAAGTTCCCAGAGGATTATTAGATGGGTCTAAGAAAGAGACATTCAAGGATTGTAAAAAGTTGGTGGCTCCACTACCACTTTCTGAAATAATTGTCGGTGCTGTAGTCTCGTCGTAGCTGAATGAACCGACTGCGGAATAACCAGCATCTCCTAGCCAGTTAAAGTTGAAATCAATAGCTTGAGCGGGGTTGTTAGCACCAGCAGCGATCGCAACACTAAGTACAGCACTGGTTGCTGTGGTAGCAGCGATTTTGGCAAAAATATTTTTCATTGTTATAACTCCAAGATTTATTGACATGATGCAAATATCAGTGCATCAAACAACACTAACTTTACGATAGAAATAAATATAAGTAAATACTACATGGGAGCTTGAGGTAAATATAACAACTAGATGAAGACAAACACTTATTTTTTAAAGTTTTCGAGAAGATATAAAGTCTATTTAACAAACCTAAGCTCAAATTTATCTATTTTGATGTATGTAGCAAGGGTTATTACCTAAAAATCACGAGCGATCGCCTGAGAATAACTGATAAAGTTGAGCTACGCAAAGTTGAAAACAGTGACCTATGCCTGCGTTTCTATTAGAAGTTGGTACAGAAGAATTACCTGCAAGCTTTCTCAGTGATGCCTTAATACAGTGGCGAGAACGCATTCCCAAAAGTTTGGAAGCAAACAGCCTTCAGGGTGAAAGTGTCCAAGTGTACGGTACTCCCCGGCGTTTAGCGGTATTGATTAAAGGTCTACCATCCCAGCAAGCAGACCGAGAAGAAGAAATTAAAGGGCCTCCCGCCCAAGCTGCCTTTAAAGATGGTCAGCCAACAGCAGCAGCATTAGGCTTTGCTAAAAAGCAAGGTGTGGAACTAGATGCACTCTTCCTTCGCCCCACTGACAAAGGGGAATTTGTTTTTGTACAAAAAAGAATTCCTGGTCGTCCTGTGACGGAAATTTTGACAGAACTTGTTTCCCAATGGATTTGGGGTTTAGAAGGTAAGCGATTGATGCGTTGGGGAGATGGGGATGGGAGGTTTTCTCGACCAATTCGCTGGTTGGTAGCTTTGTTAGATGAGACGGTGCTACCGTTAGAATTGGTGAATGGTTCTAAAACGATTCAGAGCGATCGCATTTCCCAAGGTCATCGCGTTTTACATCCTGAACCTGTGACAATCGCCCAAGCGACTGATTATGTTACCGCCCTCAAATCTGCTTATGTCACCGTTGACCCCGAAGAACGGGAAAATCTGATTAAAGAGCAAGTAAAGGCAGTAGCAGAAAGTTTAAGCGGGTATACAGTCATTTACCCCGATTTGTTAGCAGAAGTAACCAACCTTGTAGAATATCCTTCTACAGTTGTTGGTAAATTTGAACCAGAATTTTTGGAATTACCAACTGAAGTAATTACTGAAGTCATGGTTACTCATCAGCGTTATTTCCCTGTATTCAAACCAGGTAGTTCTGAGCAAGAATTATTGCCCAATTTCATCACAATTTCTAACGGCGATCCCAAAAAATCAGATATTGTTGCCGTCGGAAATGAAAGGGTAATTCGTGCCAGATTAGCTGATGGCAGATTTTTCTACGAAGCTGATTTAACTAAACCTTTAGAAAGCTTTTTACCTCAGTTAGAAAAAGTCACCTTCCAAGAAGAATTGGGTTCGGTGCGTACCAAGATAGATAGAGTAGTTAAAATTGCTGAACAAATTAGCAGTCAATTAAAATTAGCTGAAAATCAAAGCCAAAAAATCCAACGTGCTGCTTTATTGTGTAAAGCAGATTTGGTAACTCAAATGGTGTATGAATTTCCCGAATTGCAAGGCATTATGGGAGAAAAATATGCTTTAGCTAGTGGTGAAGATGCCGAAGTAGCAAAAGCAATTTATCAACATTATTTGCCAACGGGAGCCGGTGACAATTTACCCGAAACACTCACAGGTCAAATTGTCGGTTTGGCTGATAGATTAGATACCTTGGTAAGTATCTTTGGTTTAGGTTTAATTCCCTCTGGTTCCTCCGATCCCTTCGCTTTGCGTCGGGCTGCTAATGCTGTAGTTAAAATTACTTGGTTTTATAATTTGCCGATAAATTTAGATGATTTATTGGCACAAATAGCAACAGATTTTGCCGCGAAATATCAAAAAGATCGGGCATCATTAACCACAGCATTACAAGAGTTTTTCTTACAACGTATCCGCACCTTATTGCAAGAAGAAAAGCAGATTGATTACGATTTAGTAAATGCAGTTTTGGGAGAAAATGACCCAGAATACACAGAACGGACATTAAAGGATTTATTGGATGTCCGCGATCGCGCCTTGTACTTACAACAAATCCGTAACGACAGTACTCTAGATAACATCTATGAAACCGTTAACCGTTCCACACGATTAGCCGCCCAAGGTGATTTGGATACAAAACAGCTAGAACCGACAACCGTAGTTCGTCCAGAATTATTCCAAAAGCCTTCTGAAACAGCTTTGTATAATGCCTTAATCGAATCAGTACCGCAAACTCAAACAGCACAGCAGACACGGAATTATCAACTGTTAGTAGCAGCATTAGGAAAAATTGCTCCGACAGTTAGTAACTTCTTTGATGGGCCTGATAGCGTTTTAGTTATGGACTCCGATCCAGAAATTAAGCGTAATCGATTACACCTACTGGGATTGGTTCGGAATCATGCTCGTGTTTTAGCTGACTTTGGGGCGATCGTCAAAAATCTGTAGCGTAGGTCAACAAAAAGTTGTGTAATTTTTGCCAATAGACGCTACTATAGGGAGTGCTTAACCAGGGACACTCTGCTGCAATCTATGTCCAAAGCTCATGTTATTGGATTGGGAAAGTCCGGTGTTGCTGCGGCGAGATTGTTGAAACGGGAAGGTTGGGAGGTAGAGCTGAGTGATGGCAACACCTCCGAAACCCTCCTACAACAACAACAAGAACTCGCTGCCGAGCAAATAACCGTTAAACTAGGCCAATCCCTAGAATTAAATGGTGATAATTTACCCCAATTAATAGTTGTTAGTCCTGGCGTGCCTTGGGATATTCCCGTATTAATTAAGGCACGCCAATTAGGTATTGAAACTATTGGGGAAATGGAACTCGCTTGGCGAAATTTGCAATCGCTACCTTGGGTAGGAATTACTGGCACTAACGGTAAAACTACTACCACAGCTTTAATTGCTGCCATTTTTCAAGCAGCAGAATTAGACGCGCCCGCCTGCGGTAACATTGGCTACGCCGCTTGTGAAGTTGCCCTATCTGATAGGGGACAGGGGACAGAGGATAGGGGACAGAGGGATAAGGAAAGAGGTAGGGAAACTCCAATCCAAAATCATATTGATTGGGTGATTGCGGAAGTTAGCAGCTATCAAATAGAATCTTCCATTTCTCTTGCACCCCGGATCGGTGTTTGGACGACTTTCACACCGGATCATCTTAGTCGCCATAAGACTTTAGAGAACTATTACAACATCAAAGCAAAGCTGTTGCGTCAGTCAGAGTTGCAAGTGTTCAATGGCGATGATGCCTATTTGAGCCAGCTAGGTTTAAGTGCTTGGCCTAATGCCTATTGGACAAGTGTGAGAGGAAAAGATTTCCTGATTAGCGAAAAAGGCTTTTACATCGAGGACGGCTGGGTTGTGGAAAAATTGACTGCAACCTCTGCACCAGAACCGATTGTGAAAGTATCTACTTTGCGGATGGTGGGAGAACATAACCAGCAAAATCTTTTGATGGCAGTAGCAACGGCACGATTAGCGGGAATTAATCGTGATGCGATCGCACGTGCGATTCTGGAATTCCCCGGTGTTCCTCATCGTTTGGAGCATATCTGCACTTGGGAAGGTATTGATTTCATCAACGACAGCAAAGCCACCAACTACGATGCGGCCGAAGTTGGTTTAGCATCAGTCAAAAGTCCAGCGATTTTAATTGCTGGTGGAGAAGCCAAAGCAGGTGATGATACTGGCTGGCTAGCACAAATCCAAACCAAAGCTGCTGCTGTGTTATTGATTGGCTCTGCTGCACCCGCATTTGCCCAACGCCTTCAAGAAGTGGGGTATTATTCGTACCACATTGTCGAAACTATGGAAAGGGCAATCCCCAGAGCGGCGGAATTAGCCAAAGAATATGAAGCGCCTGTGGTGTTACTATCTCCAGCTTGCGCGAGTTTCGACCAATACCCCAATTTTGAGGTGCGGGGCGATGATTTCCGTCAGTTGTGCCTTGCTTGGGCGGGAGGAGCAAGGCTTCAATACAACTCGATTCTTTCGTCTTCCCTATAATTAATTCACTGTGTGGCTTGCAGTTACACAGTGAATTAATTATGTAATCTAAAAGTGCGGTGTGATCGCATTATCAGAGAGACTTAAAATATTCTAGAAGGATTGTTTAGAGCTAATTTAGTGGTTTTCTATAATTATGTTTTGCTGTAGTTAGCAACTTCAACCTCATGAGCAATGCTTGTAGGTTTAGGAATAGGTAAACCATCTTCTAGCATTCCTTCTATATGAAATTCAATAGCTTCTGCAATCATCTGCTTGACTTCTTCTAAGGTTGCACCTGTAGTTACACAACCTGGTAAATCAGGCACATAAGCAGAGTAATTACTATCCGCCTTTTCAATTACCACTACGTAATGCATTGCCGTTGTCCTTATAATTGTGCTTGCCTCCAAATACTACTGAGAGTAGCAGGGGCTAAGTCGTCAAACAATTTACCTGGAACGTAACTAAACCTGGTTTATCAGGATGCATAAGATTTCCTATTTGTGGTAGTGAGCGATCGCCTCATGAATCGAGTGGCTCAAAATGAAATGCTAAAGTTAATAATCAAGCTTTTCCAGAGCTACATTCTCTCTCTCCCAGATAAAATTTATATATGAACGCTACACAAGAAAAACTAAAAGTTCAGCTTGAACAGGCTTTAATCGCGGCTTTTGGCGCTGACTTCGCGGGAGTAGATCCAATATTGGTTTCTGCTAGTAATCCTAAATTTGGTGATTATCAGGCGAATGTGGCTTTATCCCTGAGTAAAAAGTTAGGCAAGCAACCAAGAGCGATCGCAGGTGCGATCGTTGAGAAACTAGATGTATCCGAAATCTGCGAACCACCGGAAATTGCTGGGCCAGGATTTATCAATCTGAAACTGAAAACGGCGTACCTGGAAGCACAACTGAACGAAATTCAAGCTGATCCCAGACTTGGAGTTCCAGCCGCGAAAACACCCAAGCGGGAAATTGTGGATTTTTCCAGTCCGAATATTGCCAAAGAAATGCACGTCGGACACCTGCGTTCTACCATTATTGGTGATTCCATCGCCCGGATTTTAGAATTTCTTGGACACGATGTACTGCGGTTAAATCATGTGGGTGATTGGGGTACGCAGTTTGGGATGTTAATTACTCATCTCCGTGAATCTGATTCTGAAAATAATTCCTTTTGGAATAGTCTATATTATGAGGAGAACAATCAACCGGGTTTCATTAACTCTCCCTCTATAAATATAGGAGACTTGGTTCAGTTTTACAGAGAAGCTAAGAAAAAATTTGATGAAGATGCTGATTTTCGAGAAAGATCACGTAAAGCAGTAGTAGAACTACAATCTAATGAGTTATCAGCAAAACACGCTTGGTTTTTTCTTTGTGAAGCTTCTCGAAAAGAGTTTCAAGTCATTTATGAGTTGCTGGATATCAAGTTAACTGAACGGGGCGAATCTTTCTATAACCCCTTACTACCAAAAGTTGTAGAAGATTTAGATAAATCTGGATTACTTGTAGAAAACCAGGGCGCAAAATGCGTTTTTCTAGATGGATTTACAAATAGAGAAGGTGAACCTTTACCCTTGATTGTACAAAAATCAGATGGCGGTTATAACTACGCCACAACTGATTTAGCATCCCTCCGCTACCGGATTCAGCAGGATGAAGCAAAGCGGATAATTTATGTAACTGATGCTGGACAAGGAAACCACTTTGCCCAATTCTTCCAGGTAGCACGCAAAGCCGGCTGGATTCCCGATGATGTGGAATTAGTTCATGTTCCCTTTGGGTTGGTATTAGGAGAAGATGGGAAGAAATTCAAAACTCGTTCTGGGGATACTGTGCGGTTACGGGATTTATTAGATGAAGCTGTTTCTCATGCCCATGCTGATCTAAAAAGTAGATTACAAAAAGAAGAACGTCAAGAAACTGAAGAATTTATTAATGAAGTTGCTAGGGTAGTTGGAATTAGTGCAGTTAAGTATGCAGACTTAAGCCAAAATCGCACCAGTAACTACATCTTCAGCTACGACAAAATGCTGGATCTCAAAGGTAATACTGCGCCCTATATGCTATATGTTTATGCGCGGATTCATGGGATTAGCCGCAAGGGTGATATTAACTTTAAAGAGTTGGGAAATAATGCCGTTTTGTTGCAGCATGAAACAGAACTAGCGCTGGCAAAATATTTACTTCAATTGGATGAAGTTATTAGTAGTGTAGAGCAAGACTTGCTGCCTAATCGTCTATGTGAGTATTTGTTTGAACTGAGTCAGAAGTTTAACCAATTCTACGATCGCTGTCCCATACTACAAGCGGAGGAACCGCAGCGAACATCTCGGTTGGTTCTGTGTGATTTGACTGCTAGAACTTTGAAGTTGGGATTATCTTTGTTGGGAATTCAGGTGTTGGAGAGGATGTAATTTTTTTAATGCAAAGGTAAGCAGAGTAAGAGTTACGCTGATTTTTTCATCAGAATTGCTGGACTTAGGGGCGATCGCATCTGTGAGATTTTTTAAGACATTCACACTGGTATTAGCATGAAACATACTGATAAAAGACAGGCAGGATAAAAGGTGACAATCGAAATCTACGTCAGCACTGATATAGAAGCGGATGGCCCTATCCCTGGGCCCCATTCCATGCTTAGTCTTGCCTCAGCTGCGTATACCGCAGACAAACAATTGGTTGGGACTTTTACAGCTAATTTAGAAACCTTGCCAGAGGCCCAAGGACATCCCAAAACCATGAAATGGTGGGCAGAACAGCCAGATGCTTGGGCAGCTAGTCGAGCCGACCCCCAGCCCCCTCTAAAGGTCATGGAGTCTTACCACGCCTGGCTTGTGGCTTTACCAGGTAAACCGATCTTTGTTGGCTATCCAGCAGCCTATGACTTTATGTTTGTCTACTGGTACTTGATAAACTTTGTGGGCGATAGCCCCTTTAAATTTTCGGCATTGGATATCCGTTCCTATGCGATGGCATTCTTAAAACAAAGCTACAACGAATCTGGCAAGGATAATCTACCTGCTGCATGGTTAGAAAATCTTCCATTGGCTCACATTGCCTTGGATGATGCCATTCAGCAAGGAAAGTTATTCTGTAATCTTTTGCAAGCGAATCTAGAGACAGAAGAAAGATAGCTATGCGATCGCACTTCATAAGATTTTGTAACAGATTTCCGATAACGATGAAGCCTGATTCATTGTTATCGGAAATCCCTTACTCCTTTGAGAAACCGAGGATCTTGCCCTATACCTGAGTACCTTCGATATAAGCCTTAATGGTGGGTAACGCCGTCATCTTCTCATAGAAGAAATTGTTGACTATTTTCATCACTTCCGCCTGGGCTACTTCTACTTCGGAACCAAGGGGAGTGCCAGATTCTTGGCGGCACAGACTACGATATAAACGCAGCAAATGACGCACGATTTCTAACTCTTCTTCCCCCTCCAAGACCTTGACAGCTGCCACAATCAGTTCATCTGCCTGATTGAGAACGCTATCGAGATCAAACACAGCACTATTGTCCCTAGCTTGCTGCACAGTTCCCATTAACGCATGGACTTGGTAAAGCAATGCTGTAGGTTCGTCGAACAATTCACGCAGAAATGCTGCTTCCTCGTAACGCCCGTTCAGCCGAAAGATGTTGTACATCCGCTTGGCTGCTTTGCCGTAGTTGAGGTGTTTACCTTGTTTGACATATTTTTTAACTTCCTTTTCCAATACCGCCACATAATCATCCATGACATCGGCGGAGGCTTGCTTCACCAGTTTGGAAAAGATGGGAGCAGATTCAGCATCCAGGTAAACTTCTTGAAAATAGCCGTCTAGATAGCCGTCTAGTGCTGTGATAGTTCCATCTGGTGCTTCCCAGGTAACATCTACCACGTTGCTGGCGTTGGACAATTGACTACGTATTGTGTCAGCAACAACCCATTCCAGCTTACACCAAGACCAGTTAGGGTCTTGGGCTACGGCATCCCAGGTCAGCACCAGAGGATTGCCCTCTAAGTCGCTTACCTCAATCTGACCGGCAATCACCTCATCGGGTTGCCAGTTAATTGGCGAACCAGCACGTCTGGTGTTTTCTCCCCGAACCACTTGTTGGGGGTAAGCACCAAAGTTCACATCAATTAACTGATAATTGGGGCCGGACATGGTGTTAAGTGCCTTATCCCGAACCAGTTTGCCAAGAATCTCGGAGGCTTCGCTACGAGTGGGTGCAATGATATTCACCCGCTCGAAGTAGTCACAGTCACCAGGATAAGTCTGAATTTTAGATTGAGCCGCAGAACCAGAGATTGCCAACGCGGTTTCTACAACACCAGGAATGTCCTCAAATTCAACGATTTTGCCAATGGCGCGAAACCGTGCCAACTCTTGCGGATCAAAATCCAACATGGTGACTTTGTGCCCAAAAGCACCTGTGTCTTTGTCTACGACAATATCGCTGTCGCCTGTGGCCTCGGTGATGGAATTCATCCAACGTTCCAATTCTTGCTCATTGAGTTGAACCCCTAAACGATTAGCTGATTCAACGATGCGGTTACGTGCATCTAGAGTTTGATCTTGTGCTTTTGTCATATTTTATTTCCGATTTTATGTTGTGATTATACCTTTATAGATGATTTCAAGAAAAATGATTTTTGCGATTGTTGTTAAAGAATATTTATTGAATATTAAGTTTAATAAAATACGGTCTATCTCCCACTGATTACATGAGATAAAAACCGCTAAGTCTATCTATATAAGGTTCACAATGCAAATACTTACTAAGGCTTTGTTAGATTTTGTTCTCTAATAAATAGTTTTGAAGAGAGAAAAATCACTAGTAGGAGATATCGTGATACTCCAAGTATATCTTTGTGCTGATGAGTGTCATTTTAAATAAAGAATGTTCATAAATAGTCATTTTCAGAACAATTATTAGATAGGCTGCACCAATAAAGTTAACTATTTAAGGTCGTCGTTTTTCCTTTTTCATTCTTAATTGCTAAGGGTTTTAAATATATTTACTTTTTGTAATATAGTTGTATTTATTTCTACTGACTTAGTTAGCGATCGCTAATTAAGTTATGTGCCAAAAAGATTCATTCCGCTAAAGTGTCGAGGCGGCGGTCAAAAGTATAAGGATGAACCCAAAAAAAGACCTAGGCTGTAAAGCAGAGGTCTTTCGCTTTCAGAACGTTGTAAAATTCATTAGCAACGTAAAACGCTGATATGGTTAATTTAGTGGCTTCTGCGCCATGAATGCCAAAATAGCAAGCCTATTGACAATCCCATACTGACAATTATTGTTACTTCTATACCTAAAATGCGATGCCTCCGGCGGGCAAAGCCAACGCCAATATTCCCAATATTTAGTTGCACACCTAAATATCTAATGCTGCGCCAAAAATTTTCTTTATATTATGCAAGGTTTTAGGAGAACTTTTCCCAGGATTGGGCAACTAATTGGCTCAACCAGCGACGTTGTTGCTGATCCAGCATTGGATCATCTGCTAGCAACTGAGCGGTTAATTCTTCCAAGGATTGACCTTGAGCGCGGACAATTTTAATGACTCCAGCGATCGCAGCTGCAACGAGTTCTTCATCAATTGGCTGTTGTCGCAGGGCAACAATTTCTTGGGGACTGTCTGGAATGGGATAATTCATGGCGTGGGTTTACAGAAATACAAAATGAACAATAAATTCAACAAATTCTTAAAATTTCTTTACTAAATCTTTACGAGATTAGTTGCGCGGAGTGTACTTTACTTTGTGCCTTCATAAAATCTGTCTTAGTGAGTAGATTGATCGGAGATGTCAGGAAACGATGAGAGAAATCCTTTATTTAGAAGTTCCAACTCCAGATATAGAAACTGTGCGTAGCTGGCTACAAACAGATTTTGAACCTGGAAATGGAGAAAAAGTGCTTACTTCGGAAGGCTTTCGCCTCAAAATACCCAGTGCTAAGACACCTGCTGGAGTGGCTCTTTCTGAAAACTTGCCTGTTGTAGAACTTTCGGTATTTGTTTGGTCGGTGCAACGAACTACCTATCTGAAAGTGTTTCGTTGGGCAGAACAACCCTTTCCCAGTGAGGGACAAATTCTGCAACGCCTAACCAAAGAAATCAGAAGCCGTTTTCCACATCATTATTCAGAACCACCAGCGATTGATTTATCCCAAGAATCGATTTTTGCCGCTTTAGCCTCTGCTTACCCCCTCACCGTCAAGTATTTTCAGAAAATGCCCAACGGTGAATACGATCTAACACGTGCCTACTGGTGGGAAAAACGATGGCGCGAAGGAGTACGAAATCCGCAGAGGCCGCGTCAAGTTGTGTTTTCCAATCAAGGAGACAGGGGACAGGGGACAGGGGACAGGGGAAAAGGTAATGCTAGTACCGAATCCCTAATCACGAATCCCCAGTACGACATCATTTATATCGGCGGCGCACTAGGCGCGATTCATGCAGCATTGATGGCAAAACTAGGATATAAAGTCCTGCTGGTGGAACGAATGCCCTTTGGCCGGATGAATCGAGAATGGAATATTTCTCGCGATGAGATTCAAAGCCTGGTTAATCTGGGTTTAGTCACCCCCGCTGAGTTAGAAACCATCATTGCTAGGGAATACAAAGATGGATTCAATAAGTTTTTTGATGCGAACAATCCATCCAAACTGCGATCGCCCGTTCTGCACACACCCACAGTCCTAAATTTAGGCTTAGATTCCGATAAATGGCTCCAAATGTGTGGGCAAAAGTTGCAAGCGGCAGGCGGCGAAATCTGGGATGAAACAGAATTTATGCGTGCAGATATTGATATATCACAAGTTCTGTTGCAAGTCAAGCACTTACCTAGTCAGGTTGAAAAACAAGTAAGTGGACGACTGCTAATAGATGCAATGGGAACTGCATCACCTATCGCTTGGCAGTTGAATGGTGGTCGTGCCTTTGATAGCGTATGCCCAACAGTAGGAGCGGTAATTGAGAGCGGATTTGAGCCGGGAGTATGGGATTCGCAATACGGGGACGTTCTTTATAGTCATGGGGATATTTCGCGGGGAAGGCAGTTAATTTGGGAGCTGTTTCCCGCAGCAGATGATGAATTGACCATTTATTTATTTCATTACCATGAAGTCAATGCTGAAAATCCTGGTTCTTTGCTAGAGATGTACGAGGACTTTTTCACGATTTTGCCAGAGTATCGCAGGTGCGATATGGACAAATTGGTGTGGAAGAAGCCGACATTTGGGTATATACCGGGGCATTTTAGTGTAGGAAGTAGCGATCGCACAGTTGCCTTCGATCGATTGATTGCGATCGGCGATGCCGCATCACTCCAGTCTCCACTCGTCTTCACCGGTTTTGGTTCGCTAGTTCGCAACTTAGAGCGCTTAACAACACTGTTGGATACTGCTCTCAAACACGACTTATTGAGTTTCCGCCACTTGAACCAAATTCGGGCTTACCAAAGCAACGTTTCCGTGACTTGGCTATTTTCCAAAGGCATGATGGTACCCACTGGGAAATTCTTACCACCCCAGCGCATTAACTCCATGCTCAACACCTTCTTTGGACTGTTAGCAGATGAACCCCAAGAAGTAGCAGATAACTTTATCAAAGATAGGTGTGATTGGTTAACCTTTAACCGTTTAGCACTCAAAGCCGCTAGAAAAAATCCTGCCTTACTTTTATGGATTTGGGAACTGGCTGGGCCTAGAGATTTAATGCGATGGCTTGGTAGTTATTTCAATTTCGGTCGTCATGCCCTTGTTAGCGCTTTACTAAGTCCCTGGTTTGGGCGCTTCTTAAACCGGGTAGGTTTTTGGCTAGAACCCCGAAATCCTGGCTTGTGGCTATGGCTATTGGCGATTAATTATGCGATCGCCACAGGCAAACCGCGATCGCGCGCTCAAGTAGCAAAGACAAACCCAGAAGCCGTAATTCCGAAGTCAGAAGCAAGGATTCTCAATTAGTCATTGGTCATTAGTCATTGGTCATTGGTCACTTGTAGTGAGTTTCGACTGCGCTCAACTACCGCGTAGTCGTAAAGCCTACGGCATAGCTACGCTTAGGGCGCAGCCTCTCCAAGAGCATCCGTGAGAGGTTAGAACAAAGTGTTTTTTGTCAATCAGTTAAAATACTCAAAAAATCTTAAACAAGAATGATAATCGTGTTGAGGGTAGGGGAGGAGGTGAGCGACGCTCACCTCCTCCCCCACCTATATTTGATTATCATTATCTTTAAAATGTTTAACTGCTTTTATAGGAGATGAAAAAGTATTGTAACGACGTAAAAAGTGGGCAGCATTGTTAGGTAAATTCAATTATCAAATGAGGTAATGAAAAGTTTGGTCTACCATTATGCCCAAGCGACAAAAACAAAACTCTGACCACGCGCACAAACATAATACTCCTACTATAGATAATGAGGCGATTTCTCAACACTTAGAAGCTTTATTAACACCAGCAGTTTTTGCTCAACAAAAATATTACAAGCAATTAGGATTACGAGATAGAATTCTGAATTTATCCTTAATGGTGGCAGCAGTATTAACACTGTTGTGGCGACAAGTTCCTGGCATTCAAGAGTTGAATCGTCTGTTAGCACGAGAAGGTTTATTATGGTGTCCTGTTACTAAAGTTGCCCAACAATCTCTTTCTGAAAGATTTTTAGTATTTCCATCTGAATTATTTGAGCGAGTATTTAAAGATCTGCTCCCTCAATTGCAATTTAATTGGCAGCAACGGCTCAGGCGGCCACTACCAGATAGTGTTAAGTTTACACTGCGTAATTTTGAACGAATTTGGATTGCTGATGGGTCAACTCTAGAAGCTTTATTTCGGAAGTTAAAAAGCCTGGAAGACTTGAAAGCAGGGCAACTAGCAGGTAAGATTTGTACAATTATTGATTTGGTAACTCGCTTACCTGTCGAAGTTTGGTTTCACACTAATCCCGCAGCATCAGACACTAATTTTGAAGCGGCATTACTAAATTTACTGCCTGCTAAAACTCTGATTTTACTTGACAGAGGTTTTTATCATTTTCAATTTTTGCAACAACTTATTAACCAAGAAGTTCATTTTGTTACACGTTTAAAAGTTAAAGCATCTATTAAATACTTAAAGATTTTTAGCTATGACCATTCGCTTAAAGACCGATTAATTCAACTTGGTACTATTCGTCGTGGCGCACCAGTACTGACTTTACGTCTAATTGAAATAAAAGTCGGTAAAACTAGCTATTCTTACATTACTTCTGTCCTAGACCCGCAAATATTACCTCCCTACGTTGTTGCTGACTTATATCGGAAAAGATGGAGGATTGAAGAAGCTTTCTATGTGGTCAAACGTTTATTGGGACTTTCGTATTTATGGACTGGTTCTATTAATGGTGTGAAGTTACAAGTGTGGGCAACTTGGCTCTTTTATGCAGTATTGGTTGACTTGGGAGATGCGGTTGCAGACGAATTATCTCTGCCATTTGACCGCATTTCTTTAGAGATGATTTTTCGTGGTTTATATCATTTTAGCGTCGCCTATGACAAAGGTAAGGCGGATGACCCAATTCAGTACTTCGCTGCCAAAGAAAATCAAGATTTAGGAGTAGTTAAAGCCCTGCGAAAACCAGTCTCCAAGCTGGATTTATCGCCTTTTCCCGCACCCTCTTGACAAAAGTGCAATCACTCTAACCTCTCACTGATGCTCCAAGAGTTGTATTAGTCATTGGCCATTGGTCTTATATATTTAGACAAATGACAAATGACAAATGACAAATGACAACTAACTATTGACCTTTGGGACGAAAATTCGGTAGTTCCACAGATGCCAATGACTTACGCCCCTTGGGTGGACGTTGGGGATAAACCACAGGTGAAGGTGAATTCCCGTCATTAGTGTTATCACCTAATGACTCTGGGGAAAAATCATTTTCTGACAATTCCAACTGTGACAATTGAGAAACTTCTGACCAGTAATCTTCAGCTTCTCCAATAGGCGGCTCAGTGTGGAAGGAGCTAGAAGACAGCAGTAAGTTATTAGCTGGTGAAAGTACAGAATCTGTTGTCCAAGAAGTGGAGGTAGTTACAGGGGGATTAATCTCTGCCTCTAACTCCTTCTCCCGTGGATTTTCTGCTTCCTCATCGTCTTCTAATATTGTTGCCAAAGTCTCCCAGACAGGGGCATTATTAGCATCCACATCTGTTTTTGCAGTAGGCGGTGGTGATGCAGATGGAGGCTGGGAAGTGAAAAACATTTGGATGAGACTATCTAATTGCTGATCTAAATTGGATGAACCCGAAGTTGAAACAGCTTCAGGTTTATCTGGGGAATCGTCAATTTTTGGAGAGGGGGCAGGAGGTTCTGCTGATTTTGGGGTATTTTGTTTAACTGACCAGTTCCAAGAAGATGGTGGCGGGGTACTCGGTTCAGTTTTTTGGAATGGGATTGGTGCTGATGGTTCACCCCAAGAATCATCTTCATTTTCAGTCAAGGATTCTGATTCTGCTGACCAAGGTTTAATTGGCTGGGCATTAGGAAACAAAGACCGAGCTTTTCTAGAAAATCTTCCTTGTCCGCTAGTTATGTCTTTGGGGTGTTGTGCAGTATCTTCTAAGGAGTCATAGCTAGGAACCGATGTATCTAGACATTTTTCCAGAGCCGCTTTAAATTGCAGCGTCTGGCGTTGTTGTCGCATCAGTCTAGTACGTAACTCCCGACAAACAGTTTCTGACTGCAATAACTGCTCAGACTGTTCGTTGTTATTAGTGTGTAACAACGTACATTCTCGCTCTAGCTGGGCAAGGCGTTGCTGGCTAATTTGTAGCTGTGCTTTATAACTATCAGTGAAAATTTCCTGACGTTGAATAGTTTGTACAGCAATTTCTAATTGTTGAAATAAAGATTTTATCTGTTCTTGAGCCGCAGCTAGTTCCTGAGTATGTTGGTTGAGCATCGACTCAGTAACGCTAGAGCGCGTTTTCTGCCACTGCAAAACCTTTTCAGACTCAGCTAGGTTGTCTTTTAGCTGCTCTACTTGTTCATACAAGTTATTGTTAGCTGCACGCAATTCTTCGTTCAATGCCAGCAGGTTCTGAAATTCTGAATCAATAAGTGCTTGCTTGCCGATTTCCGGCTCTGCAACCCAGTCCTGCTGGGTGGTATCTTTTGAAAATTGTCTATCTTCAGCCGGCATGAGGAGTGGCAGTTGTTTAACTGCCATATTGTCATTAGGCACAACTGAGTAAAAGGGACAACTCGCCTGCTCCGATTGTGGCGAATTAGCAGAATTTAGGGATTCCATCACAGCCCCCTTGTTTGAGGTGTCAGCTTCATTCATCACTCTTGACCCACCTGCCTAAAAATATCAGCAGTGCTGGCATTAGCATTGCTTATCAACTTTGTCTAATCAGGGTTTGCTCTAGAAGCTAAGTTTAACTCTCTCCAGGCACCAGCAATTAATCATCAATTGGTGTTCCCTATTTTGGATCTAGACTGATGCCGTTATAACACTATGATGCTCGTCCCCGTCAAGAAGAGGCAAGGGGAACGGGGCAGGGAGCAGGGGAGATTAAAGCAGTAGTGCCTCTGTCCCAAGGAAGTTTTTTACATGAAAAAACTTCCTCAGCTTATATTTTATTTTCTATAATCGCATCTATCTTAAGGTTTACATTTAAAATGTCTTCTTTGACACATTTTTATACTGACTTATTTATTACTTAGGATAGATGTCAGTACAAGTATCTACTATTCGATGATAATTCTGTTATTTTGAGCGATCGCTATTTAATGTCAGCAAACAACTAAGAGCTTCTGCTAAGAGTAAAATGTTAAGAAAACCTGACAAATACGCATAAACACGTACAAAATAATATTAAAGAAGTAACACTTAAAATAAGTAAATTGATAAAACTTTCTTAAAGAATAATCTCAACTTAGTACGGGCTTTTTTTTCGTTAAATATAGTCCCAGCAAGCAACCTCAGTCTTAGCGAGAAAAGGCTTTTTCTATCAATTTGCCTTCAATATATCAAGTTTGTTTAATGACTACAAGAAAATTGTTTAAAGTATACTTGACTACTTATAATTATTTTTTACAGTGTATTTTATTTAACAATAAAGTTATTTTATTCAAGTGCTAATACGGATACACTTTTTAATTGATTTATTAAAGAATAATTGGAATAACCGAGTTTTCTACTAGCAATAAAGTAATTATAAAGACCATAATTACTACCGATTAATGTGAGATTAAGTTAGAGAAAGCGGTGTGGTAGCTAGGCTTATCCAAAAATTCCAAGTTTAAAATAGGGGTGCTAAAGATGACCGACATACTTGCAATAGGTGTAAATATAAAGCAAGAAGCTGTCCAATTACCGCTAGTTGCAGAAAATTTTGACAGTTTTTGGGACAAAGAAATTAGACCGTTATTCACAGATGAGTCTCTATCTTTTCGGGTGAAGACTCTGAAGGGAAACTATGTAAATTACGTCAACTTGGATAATGGAGCTACAACCACTCCCTTTACAACCCTCAAGCAGCATGTAGACGAGATGCTTGACACTTATGGCAGTGTGCATAGAGGTTCTGGGCAAAAGTCCATCATCACTACACGAGAATATGACGCTAGCCGGAACGTCATTCGAGACTTTGTGGGGTCATCTTCAGACAACTATGTAATCTTTGCGAAGAATACAACAGAAGCAATTAATGGAGCCGCCACACTTTGGGCAAAAAAACCTGGGAAAATCTTAGTTTCTGATATTGAGCATTCATCAAACCTACTCCCTTGGGTTACTAGAGACGAAGTTGTGCAATACAGAACCCAGCCAGATGGAAGTGTAAGTGTCGCAGAAATTGAAGATATCTTCAAGGCACACCAAAATCTTCCTGAAGCCGAACAAATTAAGTTAGTAACTATTACAGGTGCTTCAACAATTACAGGTTATAGACCCCCAATTTACGAAATCGCAGCTTTAGCACATCGGTATGGAGCTAAGATTTTTGCCGATGTGTGTCAGCTAATTCAGCATGAACGAGTAGATATGCGTGCTGACGATGACCCATGTCATCTAGATTTTGTGGCTTTCTCTGGACACAAGATGTATGCACCTTATGGAACCGGGGTTTTGCTAGGGCCAAAGGAATTTTTTGATAGTTCTTACCCTTATCAAATTGGTGGTGGGAACCTGCCTTATATCACCAGAAATCTAGAGATCAAGCGTTTTTACACAGAACGGGCCCATGACCCTGGAACACCAAACGCAATGGGTGCGATCGCCATTGCCAAGGCGATTGAAATTATCGAAGCACTAGGGCGCGATCGTATTGCTAAGTATGAACACTCTCTAGTTGAATTCACATATACACGGCTTAGGCTGATTCCTGGAGTTAAACTACATATCCCAGGAGATAATTTAGCCCATGTTATTCCCTTTGATATTGATGGGTTTGATGGACGCTTAGTAGCAGAAATTCTGGCACAAGAATACGGCATTGGAGTTAGGGCTGGGGCTTTCTGCACTTATGAATACATTCGCAAACTCAAGAATATTTCAGATGAGCAAGACTACGAAATTGCTCAGGAAGTAGACAGGGGAATTACGCGCAACATTCCTAGTATTATCCGCGCCAGCTTTGCAGTATATAATACATTAAAAGACTGCGATCGCTTTATTGATGCGATCGCTCAAATAGCTAAAAACGGATTTGCTCACTATTTGCCCAACTACACACAAGATGAAATAACTGGTGTTTGGACAGCAATAAATAGCTAGTCTCTTCAGGGCATGGATAAGAGGTAGAGGGGCAGGGAGCAAAGGAGAGAAATTTTCTGCTTGCTCCCCACTCCCTCATCTCTGTGTTTTGAATTATTAATTACAAATTAAAAGGGGGTAATAAGCTTGAGCGATGAAAACCTCTTAGACCAAGAGGATTATCTACAGGCACGGGTTGATGAGTGCATCTGGCAAAAAAGCACAGATGCAGGTATTTCGCGCCAGCGCTTTCTGAAAATACTAGCCACGATGGTTGGCGCAACAGCCATCGGGGGTTTAACTAAACCTGCGCCTGCTCACAGTCAGGCAGCTGTTAAAACTAAAGCCAGTAAAATACTTAAACCATTGCCACCAGGGTATATCTCTCATAGCAAAGGCACGTTAGAGATGAACTGGGAAGCGATGTATGGGCGTGGTTATTTAGTACCAAACGATTGGTTTTATGTTCACAACCGCAGTACACCTCCGCCTTTTGACCCATCTCTATGGCGTTTGCAAATTCATGGAACTGGCGTTTCTGTGCCTTGCGAGTTCACATACGATGAAATCATCGCTATGCCTTCCATCTCGGTAACATGTGCCATTGAGTGTGCTGCTAATGGTCGGCGCTTCTTTGAAGAGGCTTACAACAAACCACTCACTGGAACCCGGTGGAGGCTTGGGGCCATTGGTGTGGCTGAGTGGACTGGTGTACCACTGAGCATATTATTAGAGCGGGCTGGATTGAAATCTACAGCAAAAGACGTACTCGTAGAGGGTGCAGATTTTGATTCGCTCGACTCAAAGGAGACAAATAAATCTAAATTCAACAATGTAGTTCCGATTGCCAAAGCATTAGCAGATAACTCGCTTGTCGTCTATGCAATGAATGGAGAACCATTACCTCCAGATCATGGCCAGCCATGCCGTGTCTTATTCCCTGGTTGGGGAGGAAACGCCAACGTTAAATGGATTGAGCGGATTGAGGTTTCTGAAACACCGATATATACCCAGTGGGTAACGGAGCAGATGGTACTGGTTGGTGCAGATTACCCAGCGATCGCACCATATAAAGGTAAGCTGATTACCTATCAAAATGTTAAGAGCGCTTTCGAGTTGGCTTGGCCCGCTACGCTTTCGGCTCGAACCCATTTACTACGTGGACGTTCTTGGTCTGGGAAAGGAAAAATTGCCCGTGTCGAAGTCAGTCTAGATGGTGGTAAAACTTGGCAGTTTGCACGACTGAGAGAACCAAACTTTCCATTTGCATGGACACGATGGGACATTGAATGGAACCCAGTTCCTGGCGAATATTTTCTCCAAGCTCGTGCTACCGACAATTTAGGTAATACACAATCGAGTACAGTTCCGTGGAATGATTTTGGATTGCTCTACGGAGGCATTGTTAGCCATCCGGTGACAGTACGGGGATGAGGGAGAAGGGGCAGAGAGCAGAGGAGCAGGGGAAGCAGGGGAAGCAGGGGGAGAAGAAGAATCATCATGCCCAATTTCCAATTCCCAATTCCCAATTCCCACTATCAGTTTTCTAAAAAAATACCTATTTATGATTGATTTTAGTTGGTTGATTTTAGTAACTGGGGGTTTAATATCTGGAGTCATAGCCGGACTTTTAGGAATAGGTGGCGGTATTATCACAATTCCTCTTTTAGTCACACTAGGTTATACTCCCGTTCAGGCGATCGCTACTAGTAGCCTTGCTATTGTGATTACTTCCATTTCTGGAAGTTTGCAGAATTGGTCAATGGGATACTTTGACTTTAAACGAGTAATGTATTTAGGAATTCCAGCTTTTCTAACTACTGGAATAGGTGTATATTTCGCCAACAAAATTCCTTCCTACATCATACTCTTTACATTTGGCATCATACTACTCGTTAATATCTATTTGATTGAACTTCGTAAAGAACTGGCCCTTAATGAAAAAGAGAATACAGCCCCAGTATTTAACCCATTAGTTTCTAAAATTGGCACTGGGGGAGCAGCAGGAATTTTAGCAGGTTTATTTGGCTTAGGTGGCGGTACGATTATGGTGCCATTACAAATGTTGCTACTGGGAGAAGAAATTAAAGTAGCAATTCAGACTAGTTTGGGTGTAATTGTCATCACTGCTTTAGCTGCCTGTACAGGACACACATTAGAGGGAAATATTCTGTTTGCTCAAGGTTTAGTTTTGGGATGTGGTGGTCTTTTAGGCGTTCAGATGAGTACTCGCACATTACCAAAACTGCCAGATTCTACTGTAAGTTTAGTGCTTCGCATCTTCTTAGGTATATTATCAATCTATCTTTTTTGGGAAGCTTGGATAAATTATCAACACATAATTTAAAACTCATCTATCTTGAAACCTAGAGTTTTTTAAAAGATATATTTATGTAGGTTAGGTAGAGTGAAACGTAACCCAACATTACCACCTTATTTATGTTGGGTTACACTATCGCTGCACCCAACCTATAAAACTACGGTTCTCAAGATAGATGAGGTTTAGTAATTTTTTATTAAGTCGGTAAACCAACTTAGCTTCTTAATTATGTATTGGATATGCCAATGTTTTCAATCTGTGAATATAGGTTTACTTTTCCGTATCAAACTTATTTTTAATTTCACTGATGAACGAAAGTATATATCTAAGCTTTCTGTTCTATCTGTCAGAAATATTATCTACTATGTTGAGCTAATCTGAATGATTTGGGATATCAAAATTTACTAATTTTATACTAACTGCATAGCGTACTAACCCTACAACATCATAAATATTAAGCCGTTTCATCAAATGCACTCGGTGTGCCTCGACCGTTTTAGTACTGATGCTTAATAACTCTGCAATCTCTTTTGTGGAAAGACCTTCTGCAATTAACTTTAAGATTTCAAGCTGGCGGGATGTTAATAAAGAGCTAGGCTTGTTGTTGGTAAAGATACGTCCTTTTTTTGTCGATAATTCTGACTCTAGTTGATGAGGTCTGGTAATTTCTAATTTTAATTCATCATTCACTAAAGCAAGTTTTGTAGTATAGTTCTTAACTTTAATTTTTAATTCTTCATACGCTTTAGATAACACTAACTCTGCTTGTTTATTTCTAATAATATTGAGTGCTGTTTGAATAGCAACATAGAGATTTTGTTGACTAATAGGTTTTAGAATATATCCACAAGTGAATGTTACTGTTGCCCTTTCTACAGTACTTTTATCAGAGTATGCTGTAATATAAATAAAAGGTATTTGGAGACAATTCCAAATTTCTCCCGCCGCTTCAATACCATCTATTTCACCCCGTAATTTAATATCCATTAAAACTAAATCTGGGCGAAGCTCAGTTGCTTTCTCAATTGCTGTTTCTCCTGAATCTACAATATCTACAACAGTGTATCCGAGCCACTCTAAATTTTCTTTTAAATTCATTGCAAGGATAAATTCATCTTCTACAATAAGAATCCGATGAATGTTTGTTATAAAAGTGTCCATAAGGCTATTGGCTGACTATATATCTAGTATCCGTTTTTTACAGACTTTGATTCAATGATTTATTTTGTAAACAATCAAAATCTCTACAACTACTACTGCTCCAATGCAAATCAGCATTATTTTCCTTCTCCCATCTGGTTGCGGTAGCATAAACTTTGCTTATCACTGCTAATCAACTGTGGTACTGTTACTGATTGTGCATATAAAATTTCTATAAAGCTCATTATTGTATCCGTGAAAATACAGAATGTGACACCCTGTTAGAAGAGACAAAAGACTACTTTAAATCTTTCTCTTCTACTGGTAGTCTGCGATCGCTTGTTGTATGGATCTAGGAACCTTATGGCTTTTAAAGCCTAATTTATCATTATTTTCTGATAATTAGGAAAATCCTTAAATTATTTAAGGATTTTCCTGATTGTACTTTTTTTGTATTGCAGTTAATGTTGTAAAACACTGCAAAAATAATATTTTATTACGTCAATTTATAATGTGAATCACTTTCAACAAGCTTTTATAATCATGGCTCCTCAATTTCCTGGCTTAAAAAGCATATAAAATACAATTGCTTATCAAGTAATCATTCACGGAAAATAGCCATTTACACTCAAGAAAACCGTGAATTAAGAATTTTACTAACTCTATTTATAAATTTTCTTACTTGTTTTCTTTTGAAGATGTATTTTATCATGACTTCTTAAAAGCATATTACAAAAAAGTGTACTTCACTTCCCGCAGTTTTTACTCATACTATTAAGTTAAACCTATTAATTAATAACATTTTTTAAGGAGATGGATATATATTATGTATGACTTGCAAATGTTTACTATGAGAGATATGTCAGAATGTGGTTTAGCTCTGCGTAGTTTAGGCAAAAAAGCTAACAGTATGGAGGAAGTTGGTAATCATATTGTCCAATATCTTTATAACAATTTAATTGATTTAAAATCTGGTGAAAGATCCTGTGCGCTTGTCCGTTTTTTCAAAACTCACTCTTACGGAGAACTCCCACCAAAATTACAAGAATATACACATAGTCTTGTTAGCAATGATGTACTAGAAAATAATCTCAAATGTTTAACTTTATTGTCAACTGCTGGACAACAACCAGAATGGAACTCACGGCATAAATCTGAGGGACACAAGGTAATTCCTCTCTTCAGTAAAGAGATGATTGCTCAGATACCTATGATTTTTCAACTTATCCAACAACTAGGGCTAAATCTTGATGTTGTAGTGCGACCAGACCTGAATTTATTAACTGATTTAGAACAGAGGATGTATAACGTCTTTTATGTTCCCGATGCCTTGGGTAGTTCTTATATTCCTTCACAAACATCATTTGTAATTCCTTATAATATCAAGTCTGTAGTTGGCGTTGGAGGATTATTACCTTCGGGCAACATATTTATAATTATCATGTTCTTGAAAGTTGCAATTCCTCGGATAAGCGTCGATTTATTGCGTCCGTTAGCATTAAATGTCAAGATGACAATACTACCTTTTGAAAATGAAAAAACTTTTACCGAGCAAGAGCAGCATCTTGTAGGTGATAATATTTCAACGACAACAGATGATGAAACGTTTCAATATCTTAATTCACAGATTACAACACTAAATCAGTTATTAGATGTTTCTGAGCAATCTACTATAAGTCAATCAGATCGCCTTGAACAAACAAATGCTTCCCTTCAGGAGACTTTAAAAAAGCTTCAATCAACTCAAATTCAACTAGTACATAACGAAAAAATGTCTAGTTTAGGGAAACTTGTTGCTGGTATTGCTCATGAAATTAACAACCCTGTTAATTTTATTTATGGTAATCTCAGCTATGCTAAAGAATATACACATTCCATTCTGAAAATAATCCAGAAATATCAAAATTATTATCCAGATCCTCCCGAAGAAATTAAAAAATTAGTTAAAGAGAATGACTTAGATTTCCTAATTCGAGACCTCACAAGAACTTTCAATTCTATGACAGTGGGAACGGAACGAATAACTGAAATTGTTAGCTCACTGCGAAATTTCTCTCGTTTAGATGAGGCAGAAATTAAACAAGTGTATATTCATGAAGGTATCGATAGTACTTTAATGATTTTAAAGCACTTTTTACAAGCTACAGATAAAACTCCAGAAATTGAAGTTGTTAAACAATATAGTCAATTACCTTTAATAGAATGCTATCCTGCTCAAATAAATCAAGCTTTTATGAATATCATTACTAATGCTATTGATGCATTACAAGATAGTGGTAAATCATGGTTTAGAGCTAATAATCAACTAGAAAAACCCAATTTTCTATTACCAGTAATTCGTATTTCCACTGAAGTAATCGATCCAGAATGGGTAGCAATAACCATTGCTGATAATGGTTGTGGAATGAATGAGAAAGTGCGTGCAAGATTATTTGACCCTTTTTTTACTACTAAACCTGTGGGTAAAGGCACGGGTTTAGGTCTATCGATTAGTTACCAGATTATAGTCGAACAACATCGCGGAAAAATCGGCTGTATTTCTGTTCCAGAGCAAGGGACAGAATTTGTGATTAAGATTCCTGTAAAGACTAAAAATGTGTAGGGCATAAATAAATTTACTTGCTCTGAAACTCAGCCAGCCCGAATTTCTCACGTATTGTGTGGTTCGGGTGGCGAGTGTGGGAGGTGTGGGAGGTGTGGGAGGTGTGGGAGGTGTGGGAGGTGTGGGAGGTGTGGGAGGTGTGGGAGGTGTGGGGGGCAATGCAGCGTTCATTGATGTGCAGTTACTCAATTCCTCCTCTTTCTCCCCACACCCCCTACACTCACGCTCATTTCTCACTTGTGAGAAATCCAGGTCAGGGGTAATTCCAATACGGTTCGGATAAGCAGGGGAGGCAAAAGGGTATATGTTCAGCAATTCTTTTCTCCCCTTGCTCCCCCTTCCCCCTACTCCCCCGCCTCTTCGGTCAAGGTAGCCACCGGGGACGAAATCCGGCTAAGGGGAGTTGTTCTGGTCTAATTTCAACAGTCGCAGCATCAGCGATGGGTAGCAGAGGCATTAACCACAGGCTACTGGTAGCAATAACATCTCCATCATCAGTTTTCAAGGTGTTGGTGGGTAATGATGCTGGGGGGTTTGTCTGGGGTACTACTTGGTCAAATAACAAGCCTAAACCGTCAGCAGATAAACTCATTTGCACATTTCGTTGAGCGGGAGGCAGTACTAGCAGTGGTTTCTGTTGCCCGGTTTTCAGATCAATTGCCACCACATAAGGCTGTTCTATATATTGTTCCTTGGATACTAGCTGTGTCAGCAAGCAGTAGAGGGTGGGTGAGGCAATATCAAATTGGCAGCTGAGAATTGAACCTGTTGTTTTTAATAGTTGTTTCTGTACACCTTGGTTTGTCACTAAAAACAAATCTCGCGTGTAATCTGTATTAAACTTTACCATCGCTGCTTGAGAGCCATCTTTAGAGAAAGCTTGTACCAAACCAAACTGCGGCAGAAAATCTAGAGGTTTACTGGCATCACCTTGCAGTGGTAAGATTGCTGCTCCCTGTCCTTGGGCAACTGCTACGGCTTTACTATCTGGGGTGATCATAAAGTCTCCCCCTGGTTGGCTTTTCAGACGTTTGGGGGTGGGTTTTTCTGCTGAACCGTCGCTGGTTGCTGGCATAAACCATAGTCCAAAGTCGCCGGGATTATTTTTGTTTCCGCGCTGGATGACAATAGTTTGCCCGTCAGGTGATAAGTCAAATTTCAGGTTTTGATAATCTTTACTATCTAAAACTAGGTCAACTTTGCCTCCTGGTTGTGCTTCTTGTCCAGATTTACTAGAAACGCCTGTTGTGACTGTGTACAGTTGGGCTGAAAGTAAGTCTTCGTTATTGCTGGCGCGAGCCGAAAATAAAATTTTCTCTCCATCTGGAAATGACTCGAAGTCCATTGCTATCAAGTCTTTGGGGGTAAGTACCCTTTTTTGCTCTTGGGTTAAGTTGTATAGAACTAATCGCCCCTGTTCTTCTTGATTGCTTCCGATGTAAAGAATGACGCGATCGCGTGTGCGGAAGCTACCTGTAAAAGCCTGGATCAATCGATTTTTGCCCTCTTGCTGTGCAAACTTATCTTTAGCTCCCTGTAACTGCAATTTATAATTCGTGCCATAAGGTGCTGGTGTTAACAGCGTATAAACCATTCGCCGCCCTGCCCAACTAAATTTACCTGCTAGGGGTGGCTCGATTTTCAAATTATCCTCTACACTTTTTGTTTCCATTGGGCGGCTGAAGGTGAGGGTAAAGGAGTTATCTTCCGCCCCAATCTGTTGATTTTGCCAGGTAAAGTCCCGCACACGAGCAGTTACCACATCACCTTGCAATATGATTAACCCAATCAGCACACTTAGCAGTAGCATCAGTGCGATCGCTATCCGATCGAGTGGTTGGATAAATGTTTTAGATTTTGTCATTTGTCATTTGTCATTGGTCATTGGTCATTAGTCATCAACAAATAATTAATAACTATAAGGATTCTGGGGTTGAGGAATCTTTTTGAGAGAAGTAGCGGCAATGGTCAGTTGGCGTTTACCTGCCAAATTTTCTGTCTTCATTTGTCCTTCTACTTCCAGCCAAGTGTCAGGGGAATAAGGTTCTTGATTGTTTGGAAGTTTGACGGGTAATCCTACTGGGTAAGCATCTGCTGCACAGCAAGTTAAGACAAATCGGGCTAAGAACAAATATTCTTTCCCTATATCTGGCGGATGAATAACAAATCCCTGAACTTTGACTTTTTGGCCTGTATATGTATCTGGTTCTGGATAGACATTAACAGTGCGTACCCAGTCTACGAGCGATCGCTCCTCTGGACGAACAGTAGCTCGAAAGGCTTGGGGTTTGACGCGTGTACTTCCCAATAAATCGGTGGTTACGCCCCTTTGGAGTGCTTTGTCACTAGCAAAAACTTGCGGTGTAATGATAAAACCTAAAATCGCTGTAATCAACAATAAAACACTCCCCCAACCAGGAGGAAATAAACTAATATGCTGGCCGTTTGGCGTAACATCACGGCGACGGCGTTGCCAAAGTTCCTGCATCTTGAAGAAACCAATAACAATCAAGCTGATACCTGTCACAACCACAAACCAAATGTAATTTGGGTGAATCAAGAGGTTTAGCTTGTTAGTTAGCCAATATCTCAACATCAAAATGCCCCAAGATGTAATTGCTAGGGCATCCAACCAAGGAAGTAACAGATTTGGGATTTTAGATTTAGGATTTTTATTAGCCATTAGTTATTGGACATGGGGCATTGTTTATTTGCAAAGAACAAAAGATTAATTCTTTAAAAAACGTGCAAGTTGAGGAAAAGAGTTAACACAAATGTTAATTGTGCTGCTAAAGCAAATAAGTAAAAGACAGTTTTGGGCTTAAAAATAGATAACATCAAACCAACGCTTTTGATATCAATCATTGGCCCAAACACTAGAAATGCCAACAAGGAACCGCTACTAAAGGTCGAGGCAAAAGATAGAGCAAAGAAAGAATCGACTGTAGAACAAATTGACACCACTACTGCTAATATCAGCATGACTACAATCGAGCTAATTGGCCCAGCACCCAAACTGAGAATTAATTCACGGGGAGCTAAGACTTGAATCGCTGCTGCGATCGCACTTCCTAAAATCATCACTCCGCCCAATTCCCGGAATTCTTGGACGCTATTATCTACTACTAGGCGCAGTTTATCTGCAAGGGGTTTATTGGTATTAGAAATTGGGGCAGTCGGCTGTACAAAACTAGCATCTATCCGCAGAGGTACACCTGCTTTTCCACCTAAAATATAAGTCCCGGATTGCAAGATATTTGGTATCGCTTCTTGCTGTTCTACTTGGTAACGTTTACCACGGCGTTTGGTTTCCGGCTGCGCGGGTGGATTAAACTTCATATACCGAGCGATCGCAGGTTGAATTATCGGATTTAAGTCCTTTTGAAAACTGAAAACAAAACCAATAATTGTGGCAATTGCTAGAGAAAATACGACTCGTAAGACCACTATTTCTGGCTGATCTCGAAATGCTGTCCAAGTTGACCAAATTACAATTGGGTTAATTGTTGGCGCTGCTAGCAAAAAACCAATGGCGACTGGTGTGGGTACTCCCTGAATCAGGAACCGCCGCGCTACCGGCACATTCCCGCACTCACACACCGGAAATAAAAAGCCGATCAAGCTGCCAACTAAAGCACCCAGCAGCGGATTTTTGGGCATCTTTTCTACTAATTTGCGCTCATCAACAAAAAATAGCAGCAAACTGGAGAATAAAACCCCAATAAGCAAAAAAGGCATCGCCTCGACTAGCAGACTTAGAAATATCGTAAAACCATTGTTCAGTTGATTCATGTGCGTCGCAGTCAAAAGCGGTTTTTAGTTTTAGGGTTCTGCCTAGTCATTCTATCGAAATGGGGATCAAAAGCAGTTCGGGAAAATTAAACATCATTTAAGTAGCAAGTTATCTTACGTTTCAAATAGCGCTTAAACGCTACAAACCTTTGCTTCAGCCAAGATAGTAATTTTTACCTGAGTGCATTTACTGACGATGACCAGTTCTAAGATTGTCTAAGTTCAGAAATTGTTCCGATTATAGAGGGCAAGTAGCTGCATAGGCGATTTGAAGTTACCTATGTTTATACTGACAGTAATTTGCTGGATAAGATATTAGCTTGGCTGTATTTTCATCAAGTATTCACAGTTATTGAACAATTGGCGACACCGAATAGCTCATTGTAGATATCGCTCTTGGTTGCTACAACGATTGATTTTGCGTAGTTATGGCAAAATCTAATCTGAGCTTTGCTTGATTTTTTACTATAAAAACTCTAAAAAAGCAAGACAAAAGTTTAGCAAACACGGTAAATGCTTGCAATACCTTCTCCTAAAAGACAAGGTATTGTGCTGGTTACTCTTTTGTATATATAAGAGTCGCCATTAGGCTAGGAGCCTGGACAGTAGTTACTACAACAGAGAGGTCACGCGGTGAGCTAGCAGGGTCTTGAAAAAACCCCATGAGCGGCTGATATGAGGTTTCCCAATTTATTACCAAATAGTTTGAATATTTGTTAATGCCTGAATTTGCAAATCACGGGTAACTAGAGGAAGACCTAAACAAAAAGCAGTAGCTGCGATGATCCTATCTGGCATATCAGGAACAGTTGCTCTGTCAATTTGTCTCGTTGCGCCCGAAATATTACGATCTAATACCAATTTAATGTGAAGTTGCACATATCTTGATCCCCCTAAATCCCCCTTAAAAAGGGGGACTTTGATAGATGTTTTTCCGGTTCCCCCCTTAATAAGGCAGGGCCGTTTCATTCCCTAAAAGGCTCTGATTTACAAGCGTTTCAGGCAAAAAAGTCATGTGACTAAAAAATCTGATTGGGCAAGAAAATCGCGATCGCACTGAAATTTACTCGTTGAGGTGGTAGCTTTTCGATTAGCAAATTAAGCAAATTTCTGACTCCTACTCTTGACAAAATCTCTAAGAGATCGAATGAAACAGCCCTGCCTTAATAAGGGGGGCTAGGGGGGATCGAATTCTATGCAGCTTCATAAAAAATTGGTATAAGGGTGCTAATACAACACCCATATTAGGATCATCCAGAGCATTTAAAATTCTTGTTAATACCTCTTGTGCAAAGCGTCCCTTCTCAACCAAATAAGAAATTTCAACCACTGAAATAGCTGAAACATAAATAGGATTACCATCGCTGACTGCTTGCTCCAAAGCTGTTAAGGCAGTTTTCGATAGCCTCTCTAGGTCAAAAATATACCAAATTAAAGCGTGTGTATCTGCAACTACTGATGTCATCAGACAATATCCCTGGGAAAATTACCCCACATTTCTTGACGAGCTTCGGTAATGTCTTGTTCAGTAATATCCATTGCTAAATCAGCACATAACCCTCTTACACTACGTAAGGTAGCTTTAGGAATATTTTTTTGATACAAAAATTCTGCAAAATTCAATAACTCTTGCTGCTTATCTATAGGTAGCTGGCGCAATTTCTCCAAGACTGCTTGCTCAATATTCATAAACTTATCACCTTGTCTACAAGTCATTCAGAACCCTGGCTTTTTAAATAAGTTGGGGTTCTAGTATTCGCTGTTAATTACGTTTTTGTGGAGTTCCCCAAATCTTGATTTGTCGATCAAATCCGCCACTGGCGAGGATTTTACCATTGGGACTAAAAGCGATCGCACTTACCCAGTCTGTATGTCCATTCAGTGTATTGATTAACTCACCTGTAGTTAAATTCCACACTTTAATCCCATCTTTGCCGGCACTAGCAAGGGTTTGTCCATCGGGGTTAATAGCGATCGCATTTACCCAGTTATTATGTCCTGTGAGGGTGCGGACTAATTCTCCAGTATTAATATTCCACAGCTTGACTGTGCGATCGCGGCTAGCACTCACTAATGTCTGTCCATCTGGTGTAAAGATGACAGCGCTAACAACATTAGAATGAGCTACAAATTCACTGATTAATTTACCAGTACTCAAGCTCCATACCTTGATTACACCCTTATTATCACCACTAGCCAAGGTCTGTCCATCAGGGCTAATGGCTAGAGTATAAATCAAGTTATCGAAGCGTACTAGAGTCCCTAAAGGACGCTGCTGTAATAAATCCCATAGCCGAATCCCATCCAAAGCTCCACTGATCAGAACTTTACTATCAGGAGACACCGCTAAAGATAATACGTTGCTGGTATGTCCGACAAAAGAGCGGCTAAATTTAAAATTTTTCAGGCTCCAGAGGTTAATTGTGTTGTCATCACTACAACTAGCAAGGGTTTGCCCATCTGGTGAAATCACTAAAGACTCTATGGCTGATTTGTGTGCTTTATTAATATCCCCTAACTTTTTACCATTTACTGGATTCCACAGGCGAATAATACCCTCATTTTCTGCACCTCCACTCGCAAGAATTCTGCTATCTGGACTGAATGCGAGAGATTTAACAGTTCCGTTATGCCCTCTAAGGGTGTAAAGTAGTTGGGCATTAGCAAAGCTGTTAGTAGTTGGGGAGTTTGGTGTTACTTCAACGGCAGCATGAGCTTGATGAATGTAAAACCCTTGCCAGACAGTCACTGGAAGGGCAACAGCTGCCATAAATGACAGGATAATATACGGACGCAGAAAATTATCCCCACCTCTTCCCTCACTACTCACACTTTTTCCTCACTTTTTATATACAAACAAACCACTTAGAATTATGAATTAAGCTAACGCGCCTACATATTGCAATATTTTCCGTGTAGACCGTCATTAGTCATTAGTCAAAAGTGTTTACCAAGGACAAAGGACAATTGACAAAGGACAACCTCACCAGTTGATGTGCAATCTTATTTGTGTAACAACTTATCAACTCATAACTCAGCACTCTTAAAGAGGTGGTTTTTTCTTAGAAACGCTTAACATTGGTAAAGGCGCACTAGAAGAACGAGAGGGCAAATAATGTTGCACCACAGGTTCTTCTGGTAGAGGACGGCGCTGCTGGAAACGCCACAACTTAAAGGCTAGCGCTATGCCTGTTGTTCCCAAACCAAAAGCGAACAACGACCAGCTATCATTCAATCCGCCAATCAGGGCATCTATAGCGCCCATCGTCACCAATACACTGATTAGTGGCTCTTTTCGGTAGGTTGACTTCAAAAAACGAGGTAATACAGCATTCATCACAGCTTGGTTGGTTCCAGTTCAGCTTTTGTGTATATTTACCAAGAATACCTCACCCATAATTTGCCTTTCTCATCGAAGGCAGACACTAATTATGATTTTCTTTAGTTGGGGAGGAAGTATAGTCATTAATTGTCTTGCACATACTAGTTGCAAGTCTATGATATTTCCATCACTAATAGGTATTTTGATTCCTCTCTTGCTTACATTCTAGTGCAAAGCATTTCGCTATCAATCGCCAAAGTCAAAACCAACTGGTTGTTCCAGCTGGTTGAAACTCTTTTAACTACTAGTTTACAACTTACACCTTGTGCTGGTTGGCGGCACTACTTCAGACCCAGCCATAATAGCACCCCTTGATTAGTGACATATTCAATCACCAGCATCAAAGCGAAGCCAATCATGGCAGCTCGACCATTCAAGCGTTCAGCATATTCGTTAAAGCCAAACTTTGGCTCTTCTAGTTTAGGTGTAATTGTTGGTTGTGTTTGTGTCATTTTTAAGAAACCTTTTTTTCGGCAAACGGGAGTTGATATGAGAATTCAGAGAAATGCTCAGGTATAAGCGGTAAAGGTTAAAGGAATTGAATAGTATTTTCCCCTTCAGCTTTACCCTAAACTTGGTAACTTATGAGCTAATTGCAGTGCTTGAATGTCAAGATGACTTGATCGATTCAGCGAAAGCTTCCTAGTAGGGAGCTATACAATCGCTCTTTTAATAAATTGTTACTATTCTTTATATATTGTATAAACACTGGGGTAATAGTCAAGGGCTTGAGTTTGGGGCTACTCAGATTAAATTAAGAAACTTAGAACACAGATTAACTATCTTTAATACAGCTATCTGTAATAAGTCGGTAGCAAGCTTGAGATTCGCAGGCTAGAGTTAAACAAAAAAATTATCAGAGGCTATATATGGAAATCGGCGTTCCGAAGGAAAATAAGGATCAAGAATTTCGTGTAGGGTTAAGTCCTTCTAGTGTGCGGGTGCTGCGAGAAAATGGTCATAGCATCTTCGTAGAAACACAAGCCGGGAATGGTGCTGGATTCTCAGATGATGACTACAGAAGTGCTGGAGCCGAGATTGTCCCCACATCAGAAACGGCTTGGAATCGGGAATTGGTTGTGAAAGTCAAAGAGCCGTTGACATCTGAGTATAAATTTTTGCAGAAAGGGCAGATATTATTTACTTATTTACACTTAGCTGCCGATCGTAAATTGACAGAGCATTTAATTGATTGTGGTACAACTGCGATCGCCTACGAAACTGTAGAACAACCTGGTGCTAACAAACTCCCCTTGCTCACCCCCATGAGCGTGATTGCTGGTCGGTTAGCAGTACAATTTGGGGCCAGATTCCTAGAACGTCAGCAAGGTGGTAGAGGATTGCTTTTGGGCGGTGTCCCTGGAGTCAAGCCAGGTAAAGTAGTAATTTTAGGTGGCGGTGTTGTCGGCACAGAAGCAGCTAAAATTGCAGTCGGTATGGGTGCGATCGTCCAGATTTTAGATGTGAGTGTTGAACGTCTATCTTACCTAGAAACCTTGTTTGGCTCTAGGGTGGAATTGCTTTACAGCAACTCTGCTCATATTGAAACCGCCGTTAAAGAAGCCGATTTGCTTATCGGTGCAGTTTTAGTGTTAGGACGTAGGGCCCCAACATTAGTATCGCGTGAATTAGTTAAACAAATGCGTCCTGGTTCGGTAATAGTTGATGTAGCGGTTGACCAAGGTGGTTGTATAGAAACTTTACGCGCCACATCTCACACAAATCCGGTATACCTCGAAGAAGGTGTGGTGCATTATGGCGTACCTAATATGCCAGGAGCAGTACCTTGGACAGCAACTCAGGCACTCAATAATAGTACATTACCTTATATCGTCCAGTTGGCGAATTTGGGAATTATGGCGCTAGAAGTTAACCCAGCCTTAGCTAAGGGTGTGAATGTGCAGAATCATCGCTTAGTGCATCCGGCTGTACAAGAGGTATTCCCTGATTTGGTAAATTAAGGTCTGTAAGGATTAGGTGATCGCTAATCAGACTAATTTTCTTGCCTTATGCGCGGATGGGTAGATGTACAAAATGAGAAGGAGCAAAAAATGGCTACTGCTCCATCTATACAATGCTTTCAGGGCACTAGTATTTTTAAACCATCCGCGCACCTTATGGGGACTGGCTTTCAGCGATTTGCCTCTAGCCGAATCACAATTCATCGTGTTATCATTTCAACATTCGCGCAACCGAACCTTGAAAACCAAATAGGACAAAGCTTTCAGAAGCCAGCGATTGCAATTCATCAAAATCCCTATTAGGGATTGAAACGAGGCTATTCAATTCAACGGACTAGATAGTTATTTAATTGCAATTCATCAAAATCCCTATTAGGGATTGAAACGAAAGATTTCCCCCTATTCTTAACTCTACAGATTGCAATTCATCAAAATCCCTATTAGGGATTGAAACTCTTGGATTCTAATTGTTTGCGAGTGTAGACTAGGATTGCAATTCATCAAAATCCCTATTAGGGATTGAAACTAGAAAAAGACTACCTATCAGCCTGTGCAACGTTTATTGCAATTCATCAAAATCCCTATTAGGGATTGAAACAGCTAGAGTTACTCCTTGATTTGCTTGACTATCGCCGGGATTGCAATTCATCAAAATCCCTATTAGGGATTGAAACGTGTGGTTTGTGGCTCTACTTCTACCCAAGTTGCATTGCAATTCATCAAAATCCCTATTAGGGATTGAAACCATCCTAAGTATTTGGAGGTGATTCACCGTGCAGATATTGCAATTCATCAAAATCCCTATTAGGGATTGAAACTTTTGTTTGCAGCCTTTTGGTTGATAATATTTCTTATTGCAATTCATCAAAATCCCTATTAGGGATTGAAACGATTCAACGTAGCGACGCATCCCATTGATGCGATTATTGCAATTCATCAAAATCCCTATTAGGGATTGAAACGGGGGGATTGGTATTCTAATACCCTACACCCCCTCATTGCAATTCATCAAAATCCCTATTAGGGATTGAAACATCTATCAACACGTGGTACTATATCGCAATAACATTGCAATTCATCAAAATCCCTATTAGGGATTGAAACCTGTAGAAGATGAAGGATATCCGGCGCTAGGGTTATTGCAATTCATCAAAATCCCTATTAGGGATTGAAACGGGAGATCGCCCTTTACAAAGGCATTTACAAGAGTATTGCAATTCATCAAAATCCCTATTAGGGATTGAAACATTGTACTCACAGGGCATTCCTAGCAACATTTCGGATTGCAATTCATCAAAATCCCTATTAGGGATTGAAACTTTAATCGGGCTACATAATCCCAGAGGTGGGCAGTCATTGCAATTCATCAAAATCCCTATTAGGGATTGAAACGAACATCCCCAGGATTTTATCAATATAAATATTCAAATATTACAATTCATCAAAATCCCTATTAGGGATTGAAACAGTGCGACTCATTCTAAAGTAAAAAATATCAATAGATATATAACTTTAGGTGAGAATAACTTGGATAAAACCTAGGAAATTCGATAACTAAGTAGGTAGGTGGGAAAATTTACAACTATGTAACGAAAGTTTAACCAGAGCCATTAGAGCCAAATTTAATACGTTTTGTACTGTGGTTGGGGGCTTGCAAGAAAATAAAATACCAGTCATTCTAGAAGAATAGGAGGCGCGGATCTGCCCGCGTTTGCTCTGAATTTCTAGAATTGGAATCACAGGGTTCATGCTTACCGACACCATAAAATCTACCTTCAAAGATGCAGCCAAGAAACTAACTGGCAGCTGTAAAAGAGACTTCATGGCAAAAGTTACTGAAGATTACTTCGATAGTTCAGCACGCATTGCAGAAACAGTTTTAGGATGGAATCGCTCCTGTGTACAACTTGGCTTGCATGAACGGCGGACAGGGATAGTCTGTGTGGATAACTATCATGCAAGGGGACGACATAATAGTGTTGAGATTCTGCCCAATTTAGAAGCAGATATTTGTTCTTTGGTAGATGCTCAAGCCCAAGCTCCAAAATTTCAATCGACCTTTCTATATGCTCGTATCAGTGCCAGAGCGGTACGAGAAGCATTAATCAGTGAAATAGGTTATGACCACAGTCAATTGCCGTCTCGTCAAACTCTGGGGAAGATTCTTAATAGCTTGGGGTATCGCCTAAAAAAACACAAAAAACAAAGCCCTTGAAAAGATTCCGCAAACAGATGCCATTTTCGACAATGTGTTTCAGGAAAATCAGGCATCGGATGAGAATCCCAAATCGTTGCGAGTCTCTATCGATACTAAAGCCAAGGTGAAGATTGGCAATCTTTCCAGAGGTGGTAAAGCTCGGACACTGGAAGCAAAAGCTGCGGATGACCACGATACACAGTGGGAGGCAGTCTTAGTTCCTTTTGGCATTCTCAACACACACAGTGAAAAGCTTACGATTTACTTAGGTCAGTCGGCTGAAACCAGTGATTTTATTGTCGATTGTTTAACTGCTTGGTGGTATGAGAATCAACACGATTACCAAGATTATGATGAATGGGTAATTGACCTTGATGGTGGTGCAGCAACTCGCAGTAACCGCACACAGTTTATCAAACGTATGGTTGAACTGTCTCAAGCAATTAATTTAAGAATCCGACTGATTTACTATCCTCCGTACCATAGCAAGTACAATCCCATAGAGAGGTGTTGGGCAGCCCTAGAGAACTATTGGAATGGCGCAATTCTGGATTCGATTGAAGTTGCCATCAAGTGGGCTTCCAATATGACTTGGAAAGGGATTGCACCCATTGTTCACCGTGTTGAAGCAACCTATGAAAAAGGAATCAAGGTTCTCTCACAAGAGTTAGAACACTACCAAACCTTCTGGCAACCTTCCGAAACTCTACCTAAATGGGATATCACAATTTTCCCCGTTTAATTGGTATCTTATTTTCTTGCAAATCCCTTGCCTTTTTCTCCCCTAGCTTTAACGCCATCAATCACCGCGTAAGCAAGGTCTAACTCATCATCAAATATTTGCCCACATAATTCATCTTTTTTCAGGTGCTGCCACTCCAATTCAATTGGATTCATCTCGGAGCAGTATGCAGGCAAAAAGAAGATGTACAAACCCATCTGTTCCCACTTTAACCATAGTTTTTGCACTTCAAGACATCGGTGTATCGGTCCGTTATCCTGCACAATTACCCTAGTGCGCCCGGTTTTTTGAGCTTCCGTCGCTTCAATTTCCATCATTTGAATGTAAGATTTACGACTAACACCACCAATAACTAGACCGTAAATAAAGCTGATTAAAGGTTGAAGAAACCCGATAATACTTAATCTCCGACCACGACGCTTGGTTTGCTCTAAGCGTTTTTGCTCACCTCTAAAGTAATAGGTGTAACCTGGTTCACTCCACACACAGAATCCTGATTCATCTAGATACTTTAGGTCTATTTCTCCGGTAGCTGCGGATAATTCCAACATATCTAGGTCTGCTTGTTTCTTCGCTCTGACTACGGGGTCTTGTTTTCTCTTGTGGCTCTTCTTGGCTCAGCTTCCAATAGACCCCCTTTTTTTGAGTACCCGTCTTAATCTGTCGGGACTCAATTTTATGTGGCGCTCGCTTTCTAATTTCCGGGAGAGTTGAAAACTATTGTATGTACGTGGTTCTTCTCTGAGGCATTTTTCCAACAATACTATGTCCTCCTCCTTCCACTTCGGTTTTCCTCCTCGACCTGGTAATTCCCAAAGCCCTTCTATACCTAACTTCTGCCATTTATGTAAGACTTCTCTTACTGTTTGAACACTCCAGTCAAAGTGAGCAGCTATTTTTTCTACGTACCAACCATGCGCGTTTAATCTGATTGCCTCTGCTCGATCTTTAACTTTCTGTGGTACATCCACAGTTCTCAGGTTTAACAGGGTTTGGTCTTGCTCACGCGTGAGGAATACCCTTAAGCGAGCGCCCATAACATTTGTTACCTCTGTAAGTACATTTTCCGTATTTATTTATCTTAATATAGTTGGGTTTTTTCCCACCCACCTACTTAATTCTCGGATGTAGGTGAGAAACCTACCCTGGAAAGGAAACAGTGACTCCCAATCTGTCCACACCAAATAGACTCAGAATTCTATAGAGTGAAGGTGGAAACAGGACACAATCAAAGCCAAAAACAGATATGGCACACTCGTGTTAAAGGGGAGATGACATGAATCGCCTATAGTACTTACATCTGTACATAGAGCAACGAAGAAAGCATTAAAGCATTACCAAACTACTTTGTGTTTCTTCCTCTAGTTCATAACCATTAGCTAATTTTTCAATTGCTTGGTCAAGCATAGCCAAACCTTGATCTACCTTTTCAACTAAACTTAGCTGTCCTCGAAGTTCGGCAGCACCAACGAAACCCTTAGCATACCAAGTCATGTGCTTACGGGCTTGACGCACGCCGCGATCGCCTTTATATTCCCACAAGGCTTGTAAATGATCTCTGGCACATTCCAAACGCTGAATCGGAGTAGGTGTCGGTAATATTTCCCCAGTTTTCAGGAAATGATCGATTTCTCCAACCAAAAACGGATAACCCAAAGTCCCACGGGAACACATCACACCATCAGCACCAGTTTGTTCTAAACATTTCACCGCCGCTTCAACGGAAAAAATATCTCCATTGCCAATTACTGGGATAGAAAGCACTTCTTTTACACGAGTAATCCATTCCCAACGGGCATTGCCATTGTATCCTTGGGCGCGGGTGCGTCCGTGGACTGTAATCATTTGTGCCCCTGCATCTTCCATCCGCTTGGCAAAGTCGAGAATAGTAATTTCGTTGTCATTCCAGCCAATACGGGTTTTTACTGTCACAGGTACATCAACAGCTTTTACCACTTCCCGCACAATTGCTTCTGCTACTTCTGGTTGCCGCAACAACGAAGAACCACCACCATTTTTAGTGATTTTATTTACCGGACAACCCATATTAATATCAACAGTATCAGCACCTTCTGCAACCGCCTTTATTGCTGCTTCTGCCAAAAAATCGGGACGGCAATCGAATAGTTGAACACTAATTGGGCGTTCGTTGGGATCTACCTCCATGATTTTGGGTAACTGCTTAACATAATGCAATCCCGTAGCATTCACCATTTCGGTATACATCATCGAATCTGGTGCATAACGACGCACGAGACGGCGAAACACCATATCCGTTACTCCAGATAGAGGCGACTGGAGAACCCGACTTTTTACCTCAAACGATCCAATTTTGAGGGGTTGAGAAAGTCTAGCTTGGAGAATAGGGGAAAGCGAAATCATACAAAAAATTAAAAATTATGGGAATGGAAAATAACAGGAATATTTATGGGTATCTGTGAGTAGTGCTAATTGTAGGTTAGGTATCCTGACTTGGAGGCTGTTTTTGTATTTCTTGCTGAACTTCCTCTAAACTCAAACCTAACTCTTTTGCCATTTCTTCAAAACTTAATCCCAATCTCAACAACAAAGGTATCATTCTAAACTTTTCTTCACGCGCTCCTTCTTGTTTACCCTCTTGCTTGCCTTCTTGTTTGCCCTCTTGCTTGCCTTCTTGATAAACTCGTGTTTGTTTCAAATCGCTTAACCCAAACATACCTTCAATCTCCTCTCGACTCATTGTCGGAAACTTATAAACCAAAATTGTCTCTATTAATTCTAGTAACTGCCGCCGTTGTGGTTCAATGTTGATTTCTTGCTGAGTTCTCTCTATTAACTGCCTAGCAGATGTAATTGCTGTTTCCTCTTCATCGACCACTAGTTTCATAGTAGCAATTCCGACTGGCAGCGATGCAGTTTCGCCCAATTCGTTAAGATACATGCGAGTAACACGATTGCTAGTGAAAAATTCGCTGTAATTATTGATATCTGCTATATCTAGACTGCGATTGGGATAGATAACTACTCCTCGCCAAGAATTTTTAGGTTTATTTTGACGTAAATATAAACAAATTTCTGAAATTAGGCGCGAATAAATTTCTGCGTCGGTTTGAAACTGGACTTCAACAAAATAAATAGGATTTTCTTGCCCTTGTGTTGGGAGAAAAACACCATCTATACGGAATGTCGTTTGCTTGATTTCAATCGAGGAGAATTTATAACCCTCTGCTGTTTGGGGTGGATTACCAATTAATTCAAAAAATATCTCAGGAAGTTCTTGAAAAAGGCGGTAAAAAATACTGTCAGTTTTCACGCTTGATATATTGCGGTGATTTAAACCGTTAGATTTTACCGTGAAATAGCTAGTAACAGATTTTGTTTAATTAGACTTAAGAAAATACGGGGCGATTTCAGTTATATATATGTTATGTCAATTTGTAGCTAGTGTACTACGCCACTCTTTTAATACAAAACTAGACCACAGCAAAAAACCTATCAGTAACAGTCCCATAACTCCATCGAGCCAAATTAGGCTATGCATTTTCAAAGACATGGGAGCAAGTATCGGGAAGAGATAATGGACTGGACTGGAGATACTAGTGATTGAGTATAAGGCTAATAAAAAGTACGCCGACCAAAACTTGCCTTTAATGTAAAACCAATATCCCAACAATCCGATTGGAGTCATCACAATCACAGTACTAATTACTCCAACAGAAGTGAACCACGCGGGGCCAGGATATCTACTCAAAAATAATGCATTATCTATGTAGTGTAGCCAAGTTGAAATGAGGTTAAGTGTGATAATAAATAGCAGAATCGTCTGGCGAAACCTAGATGTATTGCTCATGATGTAAATATGCAATTATAGCGGTTATCAGTCTTCTGAAGTACAGTAGCAGCAGTGAGTAAACCAGCCGAGTAAATTCTCTATCGTCACTTCTGCAAATGCCGCATCTAATGCCTGGAGTAAATCAGGGTATGTCCTTGCACCGATGCGACGGAGAATGTTCTTAATCTTAGACCAACAATTCTCAATCGGTGAAAAATCGGGAGAGTAGGGGGGGAGATAAATCAGGTGAGCACCAGCAGCGATGATCAAAGCTTCAAGTTCATCACTTTTATGGATCGAGCAATTATCCATGAGCACGACTGCGCCAGGCCAAAGCTGAGGTATGAGTTTTTGAGCGATGAAGGCATCAAAGGTCAAGGCATCGATAGAACCTAAACCACTCCATTGGGTGAGCAATCCTTTCAAGCTAATGGCACCAATTACCGAGACATTTTTTCCTTTGCGGTTGGGCTTTTGAGCATAAGCTCGTTTCCCTGGTAAGGCGCGGGCACATTTGCGGATGAAAGACAGATTGACTCCCGATTCATCTAAGAAAATCAGATTTTCGACGGGTATGCCCCTCAAGAGTTTCCAGTACTCAAATCGGGCTAGTTGGACTTCATCACTGCCTTTTTGGTGGGGTGGAGACTTTTTTGAGGTTTAGGTGAAGTTTCCAACGAACCATCCGATTCACCGTGGCTACCCCAATTAAGACCTCTGTTTTCTCGTAAAGTCGTTCCCGCAATTCGCTTAACGTCGCATCGGGCTGTGCTGTGACGAGCTGGCGCAGAATTTCGAGCTGTTCGGCATTCAACTTTGTTGGTGTCTGCTCAATCCGCACCTTGGGGACTATCGTGCCCAATTCTCGATGGCGTTTGAGTAAATTTTGCACAAAACTTAAGGTGACTCCAAAGTTTTTAGCCAGTTTTCGTTGGGAAATGTCACCGCAGGCATAAACATCAACAATTTTCTGGCGCAAGTCGAGAGAGTAAGCTTTCATCGCCACCAATTATCAGTAGAATTGCTCTCTTCTAGTGTACTGAACTAGACTAATAACCGCTATAAAATACGTAACAGCTTATTAAGCCGACTGCGAGAAGCAATCGGCTTAACAAATTCATGGTAATTTAGTTGCAATTTAGCCGTGAGTTGCACCTTGAGGAGGACGTGAGACAACTTTTTTGGCTAAACCCAAAGTCTGCAAAACTAGGATGCTCCACCAAGTAACATCAATTTCCCACCAAGATAACCCAGATTTTGCCATGTGGGGATAAGTATGATGGTTGTTGTGCCAGCCTTCTCCATAAGTGACGAGGGATACCCACCAAAGATTACGAGCGCCATCGTTAGCATCAAAGGTGCGATAACCCCACAGGTGTGATGCTGAGTTCACAAACCAGGTTGAGTGCCAAAGCAAGACACATCTGAGAAACACTCCGTAGAAGACAAAAGGCCATCCTCCTAATCCATATAGGAGTAATGCGAAGGGTATTTGCAATAGCAAAAAGTAGCGATCTAGCCAACAATAAAAGGGCTGTCTTGCTAAATCAGGGGCATATTTTTTATAGGTGTCATAGTCAAAAAATTCTGGGCGTGGGTAAAAAATCCACAATATATGGCTCCACCAAAACCCTCTTTGAGCAGAGTAGGGATCTAAATTAATATCTTCGGTGTGGGCGTGATGCTGGCGGTGTCCACCTACCCAAAAAATTGGCCCACCTTGCAAAGCCAGGGCTCCGATTAGGGCGATCGCATACTCTAACCACTTGGGAACTTGGAAACTCTTATGGCTCAGTAGTCGGTGATATCCCAGGCAAATACCAATGCTCCCGAATAACCAGTGGAGAAACACTAGCAAACCTAATGCTGGCCAGGAGAAAAACCAAGGAGACATAAGTGCTAAGGCATGAAATGTAGCAAAAAATACCACATTTGTCCAACTGAGTCGAGGTGAGTTGCCTCTCTCAGGGGCGATCGCCCCAAAATTTGCGGTCATAAAAATTCCTGTTGATGGATGATGAAGCAATTTGCCTTTTCTCGGATGCCACCCCACAAGGGATTTACCCGCACTGTATACTAATTCGTTACAGTTGAGTAAAGCAAGTATCACTTACATTTGTTATGCTAGCAGAACTCTGATACCCCTGCAAGTGCCACTTGCATTTTTCTATGTCGTCTCACCTCGTTTCCACTCGTCAACGCTTGATTCAAGCTGCACTTGAGTTGTTTTCTGCTCAGGGAGTTAGCGCTACCACAACCCGCCAAATTGCAGAAAAAGCCGAAGTCAACGAAGTGACTCTATTTCGGAATTTTGGCAATAAGCATGGACTGCTTTTAGCGGTGCTGGAAGAGTCCGCAGCCTTTAAGGATTTAGGTGAATCGCTGGTGCGGCGGGCAACGCCTCCCGGCAATGTGTACCAAGCTCTCAAAGATTATGCAAGTGATAGCTTGCACGCATTAGAACGAGTGCCAGAGTTTGTCCGGTCTGTGGTAGGTGAAGCCGACCAATTCCCGGCAGAAAATCGCCGCGCACTAGGCAGGGGAGTTACAGAGGCAAACCGTTATGTAGCTCAGTATTTAGCTACTGTAATCCAGCAAGGGCACCTAAATACTTATTTACCAGCAGAAAAATTAGCTAGTTTGCTAAATGGGATGATCTTGGGATATGCCGTAATTGAGTTCACCAGCGAATTTCACGAACTTTGGGAGGATCGGAATGATTTTCTCGAAAATTTGGTGGAGTTGTTTTTACATGGAGCCATGTCATCCTCAGCAGAATCAGCTATAAACTGCTTACAAGGAGGGTTCACCACCACAGAAGTAGCTGATTTGCCTGCTAGTTTAGTTCACGAAATTTTACAACAAGCCAGGAAATTGGGAGTACGAGATTATGCCTTGGCTTATGTGTTATTTGGGGCTGGGTTATCTGCCACAGAAATAATTAGCTTGGAGCGATCGCACCAAATCTACGATCCTCAAGGGCACTTCCTGCAAATTACAATCCCCGGATGTATCCGTCAAGTACCAGTAAATCAGTGGATTTTGGGCAAACGCTACGGTTCTTTTACCAATAATCCCTTAATCAAATGGCTGAAAAGTCGTAAAGATGCTCAAACAGCCATGTTTTTGAATGAAACAGGTAAACCCATGACAGAATCAGAGCTTGAGACACGTTGGCAAGTATGGAGTGAGGGATTACTAACTCCCCAAGGACAAACGCCAGCGATCGCTCAGGCTCAACAAACTTGGCGCGTAGAAATGTTGATGCGGGGAATCACCTTGGAAAACCTGATTATCTTAACAGGCTGCGATCGCATTCAATTACAACCTTATGTCCGCCGAGCCAAAGAAAAAGCTGCCCTAGAGCAAGCCACCCGTTTGGATCATAAGCCAGGATAGGGTACGCCTAAGCAATTAAAAATTACAAATTAAAAATTAAAAATGAATAAATGGAAGGGCAGTAAGCATTTTGGTGTCGATCAATTGTTTAATTCAACGGTTCCATGATGGCTCTTAAACCATTGCTAGAGAGTGTTTTGAGCATTTCTTTAGCGTTATATTCACTGCTAAATACTCCTGCTTGCATAACTCTTTGACCTTCCCAAACTGTGGGAAACGCACCAGGAGCAAGCGATCGCACTAAATCTTGATCTCTATCAGTCAAGAGTGGAACTACTACGCGATAACGGATACCGAACTGTGTCGCAGATTTACTAGCATAAGGAATACTTGCAGAACTTGTTTGCATATTGCCAGTATTACTAATGGGGATATTGTTATCAGGAAGTGGTAAAAGTGCTGACGCATTTGGGGCAGTAGCTTCTTGTATTGGTAATGGCTGCTGTGTTTGATTCCTTCTGCTGGTAACTGAATTGGATGGGTATTCAGGGGCAGTAAATTCAATCGTATTAGGATCAATCCGCACATAATTCAACTGTGGTGTGTTAGGCGGTATTTGTCTCGCTGACAAGCTGCTAGGTGTTGGAAATCTAGCAACTTTAGATGTAGGTTGCTGTTGATTAGATATAGGCGTGGAAAGTGGAACCTTAGCTGGCACTAATGGCAGCAGTTGACTGTTTAATGGTGCAGAAACAGGATTATTTGCTGAAATGCTGTTGCTGTTTTGGCTATTACTAGTTTCAGAGATTCCGGGAGCCGAGAAGGTGATTTCCCCAGTTGGTGGTATTTCTTGTAATACATTGTTGGGAGTCGATTGAGAATTTTGTGCTGCTAGTGCTATTGTCCCGTTAATATCTACCTTGCCAGTGATGCGATCGCTCACAAGATTATTACCGCCAGCAGAAATCATCTGTTTAGCAGCACTGGCGTTAATGTCGTAGCGGCCATTATTTTGAAATTGATTACCCCCAGGTTCCGATGCACTACCCAAATCTGGCATTGCTTGAGCGATCGCAACTAGACCATCTTCTTTATTATCTTGAATAATATTATTCCGTAAAATCGGGTGGGCCTTTGCTTGCACGACAATTCCCGATCTATTGTTCTGAATTTGATTGCCTATAACTATCGGAGCGGCATTTTGGGCAATATTAATGCCAAAACCCGTTTGGTGAAAGACATTTTCTTTCACTTGGGGACTGGAATTCCCGGCAATTGTCATGCCATTGGCTCCATTGCGATCAAAGTAATTCTTGCTAATATTAGGTGCAGCATTACCACTGACAGAAATCCCATCTTGGGTACTGCCGGTAAATGTATTTTCTGCGATTACCGGATCGCTAGATTCAATCCATAAACCGTAACCCCGGCGATTGGAGTTCGTCACCGTTACCCCAGTGAGCAAAGCTTGGTTTGCCCCCACAATTGTGACGTTTTGACCGCCAAAGCTCCGACTCAGGTAATCACCGCCTCCCTGAATGATAATATCCTTACCTTGATTGCTAGGGTTGCCTTGAATTGAAACACCAGGTTTCAGCATTAAGGGAAATTCCTCTCCTGTCTCGGCGCTATAAGTGCCAGTGGAGAGCATAATTACAGTATTGGGGTTAGCTAATCGCAACGCATGGGTAATCGTTTTCACAGGAGCAGATTCGCTGCCATTAGCTGCGCTGTCATTTCCACCATTTGGGTTGACAAACAGCACGTTAGCCTGAGAATTTTTTGTCTCACCTAGAGGTGCTGAATTTGGTGTTGATGGCATCTGAGCGATGCCTCCGGCGAGCTCCGCTAACGCACTATCCAGGAACGTCATACTTGTCGCTCCCATCCCTACGGTAAAAGATAATACCGATAAGCTAAAAAATAAAAGTCTTGCTGATTCCAGAAACTTCAGCCTTACAAGCATAATATCTACTCTACGGTACTTAGGAAACACACGGTAGTGAATCATATTTAACACAACTCCTTAGAAGTAACAATAAATTCTTATACTCTTAGAGAGTATTATGTCGATAATATTACTCACATATTGAACGATTGGCGATTTTTAATACAGGGTAATAAATGATATTGTGTCGGTTCGAGAATACCTGGCTCTAAAAGACACGCTACGCGATCGCCAAAATACCCTCACCCTAACCCGGATTTCTCACGATACTGTAGGCAGGGGAGTGTGGGGAGTGTGGGGTGTCAGATTTCTTCCCCATCCTCCCACACCTCCCACACTCCTTGATTTCTCAGTTGTGAGAAATCCAGGCCTAAAAGAGCTTGTAATTCAGGACTCACGCAAAAAATTCTTCATCGAGAGACAAACACTCTTTAAATAGTATCTATGCAGTCTCAATTTAATTTGCCCATTGGAGATTTTCTGATGTATCCCTTTGGGCTAGTCCTTTGTAAGCTCGTTGTTCACCCTAAAATACTTGACTAACCTTAGTGCAAAACTGTAGCCTCAAACTACCCTTATCACTGCATATAAGAACATGGGATAATTTATCGTAACCTTCATTACTACGCTTTTTGGCGTAGATTCGGCAAAAATTGAGTAAAAAAAAGCAAATTAATTGACTTATGGTTACTAAGAGATATGATAATTCACATTTTGATGAAAGCACTAACGGGGTTGTTGTAATGGTCGAGCCATACAGCCAAAAAGAGCAAGTACAGCAAGTTGTCTATCGCATTTTAGATGCCAATTTAGACCGCGCTCGTGAAGGCTTGCGAATTATTGAAGAATGGTGTCGTTTTGGCTTGAATAATGCCCAGTTAGCTCTTGAATGCAAGCGTCTGCGACAAGAATTAGCCAAGTGGCATACCCCAGAATTACGAGCGGCGCGAGACACACCAGGCGATCCTGGGACTGAGTTAACTCATCCTCAAGAAGAAGAACGAGCTAGTATAAAATCAGTATTGCAAGCTAACTTTTGCCGTGTCGAAGAAGCATTGCGGGTGTTGGAAGAATACAGCAAGCTTTATCAGCCAAATATAGCTAAAGCTTGTAAGCAGATGCGCTATCAGGTTTATACCCTAGAAAGTAATTTAATGGGTCATCAGCGCCATCAATTGTTGTGGCGATCGCATTTGTATCTTGTTACTTCCCCAAATGAAAATTTATTGAATAACGTCGAAGCTGCACTTAAAGGGGGATTAACGCTTCTACAATATCGTGACAAAACCACCGATGATTCTTTGCGTTTGGAACAAGCCAGAAAACTCCGACAGTTATGCCATATCTACGGTGCTTTATTCATTGTTAACGATCGCGTGGATCTAGCTTTAGCTGTGGATGCAGATGGGGTACATCTGGGACAACAAGATATGCCTATTGCTATTGCTCGGCAATTACTCGGTTCACAGCGTTTAATAGGTCTTTCCACCACCAATAAAGAAGAAATGCAAGGAGCAATTGCTGAAGGTGTAGATTACATTGGCGTGGGGCCAGTTTATGAAACTCCCACAAAAGTAGGTAAGGCAGCAACAGGTTTAGAATATGTCAGCTATGCCGCGAAAAATTGCTCAATTCCCTGGTTTGCCATTGGCGGAATCGATGCCAATAATATCAATGATGTGATCGATGCTGGAGCCAAACGTGTAGCAGTAGTGCGATCGCTCATGCAAGCTGAACAGCCTACCCTAGTAACACAATATTTGCTCTCCCAACTCAATCGCATTAAGCCAGAACTTTAAAGAGTCATTTGTCATTTGTCATTTGTCATTAGCCCAAAGTGAGTAACCAATTACCCATTCCCAATTCCCAATTCCCAATTCCCACATTTATGTCTAATGAGATTACGGTTCAGGTAAATGGGGAAACCCATAGCTGTTCGTTTCAAATTTCTTTACCCGACTTGATCCAACAGTTGGGTTTTAACCCGCGCTTGGTAGCTGTGGAGTATAACGGCGAAATTTTACATCGCCAGTTTTGGCCACAAACCAAATTGCAGCCAGGCGATCGTTTAGAAGTAGTAACTATTGTTGGTGGTGGTTAGTTGATGTGAGCCAGCAAGCCCAAATCCTTAAGGCTGCGTCGTGTAATCTCGATGCGGACGGGTGCATCCTCTGGTTTATACATATCAAGGGTTGTTGCGAAAAAGTAGACGTTTTTGTTTTGTTCTAAATAACCCACAAACCAACCAACTTGTGGTTTGGTACTCGTTAACCATCCCGTCTTTCCCCGCAGTGTGTAGTCTGGAGTTTGTTCGCGTACCATAATATCTTTGACAAGATTTATTGTCCTTTGGGAGAAAGGTAAATCGCCTTGATACAACCGTTGCAAAAACTTAATTTGCTCTTGGGGTGTAATTTGCAATAGCTGCTGTTCTAGCCAAAAACGATCAATGTCTGCGGCGGTGCCAATCTGACGATTTCCGTAACCTACTTTGTTAATAAATTGCTGCATCCGTTCATATCCAGCCTTCCGCGCTAGTACTTGATAGAACCAAACAGTTGAATCTTTAAAGGCTTGACGCAAATTCGTATCATGATTCCAAGCATCGATATCTCGATGAATTCCATCCCAAGTGAGAACCGCCACATCATCAGGAACTACACCTGTTTCTAAAGCTACCAGCGCGTTAAAAATTTTGAATGTCGAAGCTGGAGCGATCGCAGTTGCATTACGTTTAGGATTGTGTTCATAGGTGCGGTTATTTTTTGAGTCGTAAATCAAGATTGAGCCTTCACGCCCAAATTCTTGAAAGTGTCGCCCAAAATTTGGTGCTTTAATAGCAGGACGTTCAGATGAGGTTGAAGCTGGTTGAGCCAGAATAGGCATTGTTCGGAAGCTAATTACACTCAATACCGCAACACATCCAAGAATTGTAAATATAACAGCTTGCCTTCGGTAATGCCGAAGAGATAGCCACATACCAAACAAGATATTTTTCATTGCATATTTAATAAAATCACAAAGGAGATTTTACACTGCAATCTTGCTCATTTGCGGGGAGATGAACATCTGTGCATCCCTACTCCATCTGCATTTATCTCACAAAATCGCGTTTTTTCCCTCTGATTTGTAAAGCGATCGATGAAGAGTTCTACGCTTGGCTAATTCTTTACCTTTGCGGCCAAGTTGCTCACGTAGCTGTTGATCTTTGCACAACCGATTGAAAGCTTGAAAAACTTCATAACCAGAATTGGGATTAACCAGTATCCCATTTTCTTCATGCTGAACTGTGTCTAGAACACCACCTAAGCGAGGGGCAATGATCGGCTTACCGAAGTAACTTGCTTCTAAATAAACCATACCAAAACCTTCCATATTATTAGGTTTAGTATCTAATAAAGTCAGCATGGCAAATATGTCACAAGCTGCATAATAACCTGCTAGTTCACGCTCTGGTACATATCCCGCAAAGTGGACGCGCTTATCTACCCGCAAACGATGCACCAGAGATTTCAGTTCCGATTCACTTGGCCCTTCACCGCAGATTATATAGTGGACATCGACCCCAAAAGTTAGCAATAGTGGGATGTTATCAATCACTCGGTCGAAAGCTTTATGTTTTACTAGCCTTCCTATGGAGAGAATAACTATTGCTGAATCGGGAATGTTGTATGCCTGACGCACGCGAACACGCAAATCATCAAGGCTACTAGGACTCCCGACATTATTACCAAATTTTTCTGGTCTAATTACTGGGTTAATAACGTAAGTAGGAGTATCTAATCGTAAAGCAGTTCTAAGGTAATCTTGTGTATAAGAACTGTTACAAACAATACCTTCGGCTCTATGAAGTGTTAATTTAAATAGCGATCGCAGTACGGGATTGTGTAATGTACAAAGAAAATCATTACCGTGCAGATAGATAAAAAAGCGAATAGGTAACAAATAGCTCAATAGCAACAGTGAAGGAAAATCATAGCCGTGGCCCCACTCTATATACCGATAGTGATAGCGAAAATAGAGTTTGATTGCTAGCACAAATGAGCAGACAATATTGACAAAAGGCTTTAGGATATTTCCCACAAAACCACTACGCCAGTATCTAGGATAAAACCAGCGATACACTGGAAATTGTTGCCCTTCATCAAATACTTTATCTCCTGAGCAACTAGCCGCCAGCACAATAACTCGTTCTGGATCTTGGAGACAACGATTGTACATATATTCTCCAATTACAGCTTCTTTCGGCAAGAATATCCGGGATATGACTAGGATATCTGGGTATGCAGCTTTGTCTCTGATTTCGGCTGTTAGTTGAGAAATATGTTCCATAATCAAGTTGATAAATTTACTTCAAATAATTTTGAATTTATTTACAATTAGGATTACTTTCCAAACCATAATTATTATTTTATTTCTTTTAAAACGAATCTGGTAGATAAAATTGAAGGCTATTTTAGAAGATTAGCCAGCAAGATTGTTTTTTTATTGTGTTGATTTTATTTTGGCAGCAAAACTCTCAACATTTGAGAATTTTTGTGCATGATGGACAACAAAATAAAATTTAGCACTTGTAGTCTAATGTAGTCAAATTTCTCAATGAAGAACTGTTGCAAAAATTACGAAATTTACCTACGTTCACCAGACTATCTTGAATAGTCTAGACTGGTGTGCCAAAATGCCAAAAGTTTAGATAAGTATTTCATAACTATCTGTGTCTGCTTAGTGCTGCTGATAAGCATCACGTCCATTTTTAACACTACTATGCATACGTAAGCATCAGGTCTATATCTGTCCTTTATATTACTTAAAATAGAGAGATATCCTTTTGGATTCTGACAGAACAAGTAGGGTGAAGTATTAAAAAATTAGTCAAAATAATCATGAGAAATGAGAAACATCTGTATAATCCAAGACTGTAGCCTGGAAGTGCCCAGTCTAAGACGTAGCCAAAATTGCCCGTAGGCGTAGCCCGTCGTAGACATCGCAAATTTCTGTGATGATGAACATATCTTAAGGTACGGTTCCCCAGTCGAGAAATCCCCCCTGCGATCGCTGCCTATGCCAGATAAGACGCGGTAGATTGAATATGTAGCCTTTAAAAGTGAATGCTACAAAGCTTGCTTGTTACGGACTGGCGTTAGTGACATAACCGCAAAACTCCTACCAGCATGGAGATAAATCATAAAAATTCTGTTTTCCAAGCGATTGTATTATGCGTAAAAAACTACAACAAATCAGCAAACCACTGTTAAAAACCTTCTTAGCGCTAGGACTGGTGTTAACTTTGGTTCTTAGCCACGCCGATGGAGCATTAGCGGCCCGCAGTGGGGGTCGAATCGGTGGTGGCTCTTTTAGAGCGCCTTCCAGCCGCACCTATACACCACGCACTTATGCACCTCCTGGCGGGGGCGGATACTATCCTGGTGGTGGGTTTGGTGGTGGTTTTGGCTTTCCCTTCCTACTTCCTTTCTGGGGTATTGGGGGAGGATTTGGTGGTCTATTTAGCATCTTAATTTTCTTTGCGATCGCTAATTTCTTATTGCAAACTTTCCGCCGTGTCTCTGGCGGTGAAACACCAGAAGCAGATTACAGCAGTAACTCTCCTGTTTCTGTAACTCGTTTGCAAGTAGGTTTGTTAGCTCAAGCCCGTGAATTGCAAAATGAACTCAACCACATTGCTGAAACTGCTGATACTAACACCCCAGAGGGAAGAGCAGAAATTCTGCAAGAAGCCAGCCTAGCTTTACTCCGCCATCCCGAATACTTTGTATATGCAGGTGGTGGCACTCAACAAGCCAGTTTAAATTCAGCTGAAAGTCAGTTTAATCGGCTGTCACTGGCAGAACGCAGCAAGTTTAGCGAAGAAACTCTTTCTAACGTCAACAATCAGCTAAAAGCAGCCCTTGCCAAAGAAGCTTTACCGCAGGCTGGTGAACTAGACAACCCCACCCGCCTATTTACTGAAGGACCTGGAGAATACATTATCGTCACCTTGCTGGCGGCAACACTAGGCAAGTTTGATATCCCCACAGCGATTAACAGTGCTGATGATTTGCGTCAAGCTTTGCGCCAAATTGGTAGTATCCCTAGCGAAAAACTTCTGGCAATTGAAGTACTTTGGACTCCACAAGCTGAAAATGATACGCTGACATCTGATGATGTACTGGCAAATTATCCTGATTTGAGACTTGTTTAACGTCTAAAAATTTCGCGCTTTACTGCCAATAAAGAACTTGGCATCTTGGCGAAACAAATAAGTTACTCTTTGAGTGCAATAACTAGAAAACCGTTTGTCAATAACAAGCGGTTTTTTGTATAACCTAGATATACCAAGAATTACGCACTGAGAACTAAAATATCGATCTACCCTAACTCCTTTGAAAAAAGGCTAAACTCTCAAAGCCTTCTTAAAACGGGGGTTGGGGGTTCTATTATGCGTAAGCCCTATATACTTAACTATCTTTTAGAAAAATTATTCTTAGCCAAGACTTTGCTAATATTATCAAAATGTTATACACGTAAAGCGGTATCTTATGCCTAATGTTGAAGCCGACGAAAACCGAGAGCATCGCATTAAAACAGAGATCATTGTAGATGCTGAAGACAAAGAAGACCGAGCTATGGGTTGGTACTACTACCTCGAAGAGGCTCTAAATTTTCCCTTTATGGCTAAATGGACTAAGAAGGGACGCAAATCAGGCTCTACCGAGGAGAAAGAAGTGGAGGTGCTGGGAATGGCCCCAGATGATGAGTGTTTAAAAGATATGCTTGTCGAAGTGGCTTACATTAATGGTAAGGATGATGATGTATATTCTGCAAAGTTATCTGAAATAGCAGCCATTGATGCTGACAGCGAAACTCAAGAAGCGATCGCAGACTGGCTCTATTGGATTGCCAGAGGATACAAGTTTTAAACTCTAGGATAAATATCGAATGACGCGGCAGGGATTACCAGCAGCGACAACATTCTCAGGTATATCTTTGACAACTACACTGCCAGCACCAATGGTTGTGTTATCGCCAATAGTGACACCTGGACAAATAATTGCACTGCCACCAATCCAGACATTGTTACCAATGTTAATTGGGGCAGCTAATTCTCTACCAGAAAGGCGAATTTCTGGCTCTACAGGATGATAAGCAGTATAAATTTGTACATAAGGAGCGCATAATACATTATCACCAATGTGAACTGTATTACAGTCTAAAATTACACAACCATAGTTCATAAACAATTTGTTGCCAGCAAAAATATTACTACCATAGTCACAGTGAAAGGGCGGCACAATTGATACTTTGTCACCTATCTTTCCAAATAACTCTTGCAAAATTTGCTGCCGTTGATCTTGCTGTTCTTCAGTTGTAGAATTGTACCTTCGCAACAGACGACTAGCTCGTTTATTTTCGGCAGCCAATTCTGGATCTTCCGCCAGATATAACTCGCCTGCGAGCATTTTCTGTTTTTCGGTTTTTTCCATAACAGGCTTATGGGACTTCTCGTTTGTATACGATAACCTTAGCAGCAACTAAATTAGCACATATTCTATCCTTAACTAAATATGGCATAAGTCGCTTTTCCCTGCCGTTTAGCTCGGTACATTGCAATATCAGCATCCCGTAGCAGAGTTGCAGGTTCCTCATAACTACTAAAATTCCAAGCAATACCAATACTAGCTGTAGTAGATAATTCACATCCATTCAGCTTAAGTGGCGATCGCAAGGATTCTTGAATCCGTTTGGCAACATTGGTAGCATCAGTAATGTCTTTAATATCCTCTAAAAGAACTGTAAACTCATCACCACCAAATCGGGCTACAGTATCACCACCACGTAAGCAGGACTCTAAACGTCTAGCGATCGCTACTAAAAACTCATCCCCTATTCCATGCCCAAAGCGATCATTAATATCTTTGAAACCATCTAAATCCAAAAATAAAACTGCAAAATAATAATCGCTTCTGCGTTTGCTGCGCTCAATTGTTTGTCTGAGCCTGTCTAGAAATAAAACACGATTTGGTAATGCTGTCAACCCATCATAAAACGCATTACGGATCAATTGTGCCTCTGTCTGCTTGCGTTTGGTGATATCTTGAAACACTAAAACTGCACCAGTGATACTACCATTGCGATCGCGGATGGGTGCAACTTTATCCCCAATCGCTATCTCTTTGCCATCTTTGGTAATCAGTATACAGTTTTCTGGGAAATCCAAAATTTCACCTGTTTTGATTACATCTGCGGCTAAATTTTCAATTTTTTCCCCTACATCTTTGTCAACTAAGTTAACTACTTCTACTAAATCTTTACCGAACGCTTCACTTTCCTTCCAGCCCGTGATTATTTCTGCTGTGGGATTCATCATTTGAATACAACCATTAGCATAAGTCACAATCACTGCACTGCTCATACTATTAATAATTGCTGCCAGCCTTTGTTTTTCTTCGTATAATATTTTTTTGCTTTGATGTTTGTATAGAGCCATTTCAATCGCAAAATGTAAATCACTTTCAATAAATGGTTTGACTATGTAACTAAAAGGCTCACTTAGCTGGTTTTCATATAATGTTTTATATTCCGAACACTCTGTTAAATATACTACAGGTACATGGAAGTGATTCTGGATGATGTCTGCTACGTTCACACCGTCAATTTCCCCAGCTAGGCAGATATCAATTAATACTAAATGTGGATGAGTTTCTGCTACCTTTTTTATTGCTTCTTCACCAGACTTAGTGATTTCTGATACAGAATAACCTAATTTTTGTAAACTTTTTCTAATATTTGAGGCTATGATTTTTTCATCCTCAACAACTAGGATTTTGCGGGCGAACATGGTGAAACAACCTGTTTGCTAGGGTTCAGATTTTTGTTGTCAGTAACAACTCGATACAAAAGTTCTTATTTCATCATAAACAATCTTTAACTACTCTGTAGTATTGCTTGATATAAATACTTAACTAATGAGCAAATAGCATCATGTTATTAACCTCCAATAATTTCTGTGTTTGTCAAAGCTAATTGTGATTAATGTATGCAGTTAATATCATGTCATTAACATAAAATGTAAATTACCATATAATTACCAGCAATCAAAAATTTATTTTCAACAATATGCAATCAATTATTTTCTTAAATAAAATAAACATCAAGTATAGTATCTATGTCAAAATTAATCAAGAATAAAAGTTAATAAAATCACAGTCTACCACTTTCAAATAATTTGGAAAAATTAATATAGTATCTTGTGTTGTAATATGATAATATCGATTGATTATAATACTACTAAAAATTAATCGTTATCTGGAATTAAAGAGTTTAATAAAACGTTGTCTACAAATAGCGTTTGTCTCAGCCAGGATGCAAATTATCGTCTGAAACTGTCTGATTACCAATTCTCTAAAGTTGTTCCAAAACAAGGAGATTTTGTGCCTAGTTTTACCAAGTAATCTTGCTTTTGTGCAGTTTCACAAAGAGTTGGTATTGGAATTTTGAATTGTGAATGAAAGAGTATAAATTAAAATTATTTATTGGTTTTAGTTAATAATAAATCATAAATTGTTTTAACTGAAAATATGCATGTTAAATGCTCATCAGCAAATAACATGATTTTTTTAGTGTTTTTTGATAACGAGCAAGTGCTGGGGGCAATGGCAGGAAAGATTCTCTTTGTGAGATATTTCCGCGCTCCATAAAAACCCCCTGTTTTTGCTAGTTTATAGATATTGACAAAAAAAACACGTTTTGTGCTTTAGAGATTGGACTTACTTTTAGTAAGTTCAATGCTAATTTTGCCACCAAAATCTGGAATAGGTGCAGCAGGTTTGCTCAGAATTACTTGGACTTGTGTTACACGATCGCACTCTTGGAGAATAGAATCTGCGATCGTTGCTACCAATTTCTCCACCAAAGCAAACTTAGACGTTTTGACGAGATGTTGTATCAAGCTAATGACGCTGCGATAATCTAAAGTGTCTTCGATCGCGTCAGTCTTGGCCGCTGTGGAGATATCCAACCATAACCTCACATCCACCTCAAACCATTGTCCTAGCACTTGTTCTTCTCGTAAATACCCAGTGTAGCCATAGCAGCGAATTCCCGTTAAATGAATGCAGTCCATAAAAGTTTGAGAGCAAATTGGGCATTTTGTAGAAAGTGGAGCAAGAAAGTATCGAGGATCGGCTTCCCTCCCTTGGACTTCTTTTCACCAAACTTTCCCAGATGGATTTTAAATTAAATTTCCCTAAACAAAATCTAAAATTTCAGATTGTTTTATAGCTATGTTTGATTTAATGCCGATCGCCTTTAGGAATGTTAATCAACTTTGGGCTTACATTTTAACAGAGACCCTAAAGCGGTTGGGATTGACTTGTGCCATCATTTGTCCTGGATCACGCTCTACACCCTTAGCGATCGCCTTTGCTCAACAAGCACCTGAGATTGAAGCGATTTCCATTCTCGATGAACGTTCCGCAGCCTTTTTCGCTTTGGGACAAGCTCAAGCAACCGGTCGCCCTGTAGTACTAGTTTGTACCTCTGGTACAGCAGGAGCAAATTTTTATTCAGCAGTCATTGAAGCCTCATATAGTCGCGTCCCACTGTTGATATTAACCACCGATAGGCCCCCAGAATTGCGAGATTGTCACTCTGGGCAAACTGTAGATCAGTTGAGATTATATGGAACCTACCCAAATTGGCAAACGGAGTTAGCCTTACCCTCCGCCGATCTGGGAATGCTAGCTTATCTGCGACAAACAGTAATTCATAGCTGGGAAAGAGCGCAAACTCCTACAAAGGGGCCAGTACATTTGAATATTCCCTTTCGCGATCCTTTAGCGCCTGTTCCTGATGGAACCAACTTGAGTTATTTGCGATCGCAGTTTCACCCAGAAGACTTTTTCGCAGGAATAGCAAACCCATTTCCCATTCCCCATTCCCCATTCCCCATTCCCCAACAATGGAAAGAATGCGATCGCGGCATTATCATTGCAGGTGTTGCCCAACCATCGCAACCAGAAGAGTATTGTAGAGCGATCGCACAACTTTCCCAAACTCTCAAATGGCCTGTGTTAGCTGAGGGACTCTCCCCAGTGAGAAATTATGCCGAACTCAACCCTTATTTAATTTCCACTTATGACTTGATTTTGCGAAATCAGCAACTAGCAAAGCAGCTAGTGCCCGAAATGGTGATTCAGGTGGGTGAAATGCCTACGAGTAAAGAACTGCGTACTTGGATAGATGCAACCCAGCCGCGACGCTGGGTAATTGATCCTAGTGACCAAAACCTCGACCCTTTGCACGGAAGGACAACGCATTTACGGATATCTGTAGAAGAAATCAAGGTAGAAGAGAGAAATTTATCTTTCTCCTCAGACTATTTGCAGCAATGGTGTGATGCGGAAGCTAAAGTCAGGTTAGCTGTTGACCAGACGATGGGGAAAATAGATGAAATAATTGAGAGTAAAGCAGCTTGGTTAATTTCTCAGATTTTACCGCCTGGAACGCCTCTGTTCATTGGCAACAGTATGCCTGTGCGGGATGTAGAATATTTCTGGAAACCGAATAATTTAGGAGTGCGATCGCACTTTAACCGGGGTGCAAATGGCATTGATGGCACATTATCCACAGCTTTAGGAATCGCCCATCGCCAGCAAAGTAGTGTGATGTTAACGGGAGATTTGGCACTGTTGCATGACACCAATGGTTTTTTAATCCGCAATAAGTTTGTGGGACATCTCACAATTGTATTAATTAACAACAATGGCGGTGGTATTTTTGAAATGTTACCCATTGCCAAGTTTGATCCACCATTTGAAGAATTTTTTGGCACTCCCCAGGATATTGATTTTGCTCAGTTGTGCGCTACTTATAATGTGCAGCATGAATTGATTACTTCTTGGCAGCAGTTACAGCAAAAATTAAACCCGCTCCCAACTACAGGAATTCGGGTTTTGGAGTTACAGACAAATCGCAAAGCAGATGCCAAGTGGCGACAGGAAAATTTGAGGAGATTTGCCGCAGATATTGTAATTTAACTCTGCCGTTAGATATTACTAAATACCGAGATGCAAAGAATTTTGCAAAATGTTTATGGTGTCAAAATTAAAAGTTATTTGTGTAAAGCATTTCAAGTACTGGTGGTGCTGCTGAAACTTGCAAAATATTATAATTAGTAGTAAAATAACGACTCTAGCGAATTTAGCGACAAATGCGACAAGATGTAAAACATAACAATAATGAGAGTGAAGGAGATATTTCGTTTTTAACAACTGTTGAAGTAGCTCAACTTCTTCGTGTTCACCAAAGAACTGTACAAAGATGGATATCATCAAATAATCTTAAAGCTACAAAAGTGGGGCCAAGAATTTGGCGTATAAGACAAAAAGACTTAGATGAGTTCTTACAAATAAATAACAGTAGAAAACAAGCAGAAGAAGATATTAACTCAAATGGCAACAGGAATACCTAGTCGAAATAGTCGTAAAAGTCAAAAACAAAATGTAATTCCTTTTCGTCTGGAATATGAAGGAAAAATTCCTATAGAAGATATATTAAAAATTCCTGTCGCCAAGTTACATCGCATAATCAGTATAGATGAACATCCAAGAAACAGACTCATCTATGGAGAGAATTTAAGAGTTCTTAGTTCATTCTTGAACGATGATACTATCGCGGGTAAAGTTAGTTTAATTTATATTGACCCCCCCTATGCAACAGGGAGTAGTTTTGAGTCTCGTCAAAGAGACCATGCTTATCACGACCTAATAGAAGGTGCAGAATATTTAGAGTTTTTACGTCAACGACTGGTTTTACTAAGAGAACTTTTATCAGATGAAGGTTCTATTTATATACATTTAGATGACAAGATGGCTTGTGCTGTCAAAATTCTAATGGATGAAATTTTTGGTTCTAAAAACTTTCGCAATTTGATTACAAGAAAAAAATGTAACCCAAAAAACTATACACGTAAACAGTATGGAAACACAGCTGATTACATTCTATTTTACACAAAAACAGATAATTATATATGGAATCAGCCTTTTAACCCTTGGAATGAAACTACTGCAAAGAAAGAATATCAATATGTTGAAAAGGAGACTGGAAGAGTTTATAAGAAAGTTCCTGTTCATGCACCAGGTGTAAGAAAAGGTGCAACAGGTCAACCCTGGAGAGGAATGCTACCTCCTCCTGGTAAACACTGGCAATATACTCCAGAAACTTTAGACGAAATGGATGCACGTGGAGAAATTTACTGGTCACCAACAGGAAACCCAAGAAGAAAAGTTTATTTAGATAATAGTCAGGGTATTTCAGTCCAAGATATTTGGCTTGATTTTAAGGATGCCCACAATCAAAATATAAAAATTACTGGCTATCCAACAGAAAAAAATCCAGATATGATAAAACGAATAATTCTAGCCTCATCTAATGAAGGAGATATTGTGTTAGATGCATTCGCTGGAAGTGGTACTACTGCTGCTATAGCTGAAGAGTTAGGTAGAAAATGGATAGCTATTGATAATTCCCAACTTGCTATAGCTACAATAGTTCAGCGTTTAGTTAAAGGGACAGAAGCAATGGGTGACTTCATTAACGGAAATAGTTCCGCTAAACATGAACAAAAGTGCTTAATAGGTCTAAATAGAATTTTACGAAGTGGTCTAGATTTATATATTGAAGAAACACCAGAATTAGAGTTTATCTCTGATACTGTAATACATGATTGGGATAGCAAACTCAACTTTCAAGCCAATCTTGTGTAAATCTCTCATCAAGCATTTTCAGAGTGCATACCATTATTTTGCCACTACCATAACTTTCTAGACGAGCGTAATCATTCCACATAGATCCTAGTAGCAATCCTGGGCCATCATTCAAAAAAAATACTTTTAAAGCCACTTTATATGTATCAGCATATCTGAGAATATCAGTTGCTTTATCTCGATTTCCACCAGTCCGATCATCTTCTTGAGAACCTCCTCTATCAGAGTCATAACGAGCAAATCCAACTACTAAGGGGGTTCCATCTAATCTAGATATAAAAATATCTGCTGGAGTTTGAGCTTCCCAATTATCCAAAACCTTATCAAGCATTACATCTTTTCCAGCACGAACTGGCCCCCGAATTATATAGTTTTTACCAAATACTCTGTCAAACCATAAGAAAAACGCTTCTGTCAAGTCATAGCCTTTTTGCCCCCGTTTACTCTGTTCTAAAAGAAGAGCCATCAGAGTTTCATCGGGTACAGGACGACTTTGCAAATTTTTTCTAACTTCTTCTAAGCTACGAAATCTATCACCAAAGTCGTTAATTATATTGGGGATATCACGTTTTTTCTTGGTCATTTCTACTGTCGTATCTGGTGATACATACCTCCGAAATACTCTAAGAAGTTGAATACGTAAAGGATCTGGGTCTTTTGTAATAATTTCGAGTAAATTTGCAGAGTTTGTTGCTTCGTCTACCAATTCTATGAAACGCTCCAAAACTTTCTCGTAGAGCATTTTAGCTTCATCTAAAGAATCAGGGTAGAATGGTGAGTCAAATATGGTAATCCACTTGGATGCAGTTCCTTTGTAGCTACTGAATGAAATCAAATTACAATCTCCATTGCCATAATCGATACAATCTTTTAAGTATAAAACACATAACTCTATAAAAAACGCCAAAGCTAACGCTTCCAACTTCCTCAGCAATTCCACCAAATAGTCGTTTTAACAGTCGCAGCAAGAGCGATCGCACTTCTTCCACCGCTTCTGATATACCCACGTGTCTACAAATGCTTCTTCACTTCGAGAACCTTTATTTGTAAGCATCATTATTTTATGGAGTGCGTAGGCGTAGCCCACCGCAGGTATCGCCCTTCTTAATTTGCGTGAAATTTACCCGCTTTGTTGACTTTGTAACCACCCTTCCAAATCAGCAAGAGAAGAGAAATCCAACAAAGCGTCACCTAAAGCTTCTAACTGTTCTAGCGACAACACCTGAATCTGGCGCTGAAGCGACTCAGGAAACTCACCCACCCGTCGGTTTAATAGTCTTAAGATGAGCGATCGCGCTTCTTCTTCCTTCGCTTCCCGAATCGCCCGTGGTTCTTCCAAATTCAGTCCCAACATTGCTGCAATCTCCTCTCGACTTAGGTTAGCAAACTTGTAGACGATAATCGTCGTCACTAAATCAATTATCGCTTGCTCCGATTGTTGCCGTGCTTGCTCCAGCAAAAACCGCGCCCCTTCCACTGCTTCCGTTTCAGAAGTAACATTTGTCAGCAACATCAAACCCAATCCTAAAGGTTGTTGTCGCAAATCCCCCAACTCATCCAGATAAACCCGTCTGACTTGACCACTTTCCAACAAAGCGCGGTGAATCGTTGAGTTGGAAGGTTCAAGACTGCGAGAAGCAAAAATTATGACTCCAAACCAGTCATCGTAACGAATCGAGTTGCGGTAGAGAAACAAAAACAACTCACTAAAGAAGCGGTGATATAAGTCTTCGTCCTTCTGAAACTGGACTTCTGCAAAAAAAACGGTTTTGGAAACTGCATTTGCGGGAGGTAAAAATACTCCATCAATCCGAAACGCCGTTTCTTTCACCTCAACTGATTCAAACTGGTAGTTCTCCGCTTCTGGGGGTGGTTCATCTACTAATTCAAATAGCAAACCGGGAAATTGCTTAAATAATTTATAGAAGATGGTGTCACGTCGCATTTTTATTCCTCAACACCCAGACAATTACCAGATTGTAAAGGCTTGAGACAACAATTTAGCGTAGGCGTAGCCCACCGCAGGTATCGCATGTCCCTACGTCCGCGATAAAATTCTCAAGCACAACAGCGCACTTCATACCAATGCAAATTAACTGGCAAACTGCCAAAACCTACGAAGATATCCTGTATCAAAAAACTGATGGCATTGCAAAAATCACCATCAACCGTCCCCATAAACGCAATGCTTTCCGTCCTAAAACAGTCTTTGAACTGTATGACGCTTTCTCTAATGCTCGTGAAGATACTACTATTGGTGTCGTCCTATTTACTGGCTATGGCCCACATACTGATGGGAAATATGCCTTCTGTTCTGGTGGCGATCAAAGCGTGCGCGGACATGCGGGTTATGTGGATGACACTGGTATCCCTCGCTTGAATGTGCTGGACTTACAACGCCTGATTCGTTCGATGCCGAAAGTGGTGATTGCTTTAGTCGCTGGATATGCGATCGGTGGTGGACACGTTCTACACTTAATTTGCGACCTTACCATTGCTGCCGATAACGCCATTTTCGGACAGACAGGCCCGAAAGTCGGCAGTTTTGACGGTGGTTTTGGAGCCAGCTATCTTGCCCGCATTGTGGGACAAAAAAAAGCACGAGAAATTTGGTTTCTTTGCCGCCAATATGATGCCCAACAAGCGCTAGAAATGGGTTTAATTAATTGTGTCGTCCCAGTCGAACAGCTAGAAGCGGAAGGTATTCAATGGGCGCAGGAGATTTTAGAAAAAAGTCCGATCGCAATTCGATGTCTCAAAGCCGCCTTCAACGCTGATTGTGACGGGCAAGCTGGTTTACAAGAACTCGCTGGCAATGCCACCTTACTCTATTACATGACAGAAGAAGGGTCTGAAGGCAAACAAGCTTTTCTCGAAAAGCGTCCACCAGATTTTCGCTCTTTTCCTTGGCTACCTTAAAATTGCAAAAATCGCACCCTTTATTGAGGTGCGATTTTTGCAAATGTCAACGTTTATGGCACTAAATATCTTAAAAACAAATCTTATCTTAAGCAAACTACAAAATTGGTTCAGTAATAATGGATAACTAAATAAATACTGCTTCAGTCTTGGCCTCTTCAGAATATATAGAGGCAGTTATTTCTTCTACAGGAGCAGGAGCAGCATGATCTAAATCTGAAGCCGGGGAATGAGAACAAGCTAAAACTGGTTTTGCATCTGGCAAAGTCCAAGCATCTTCCAAGGTTTCCCAAGAAGGTGCAAAAGGTGGGAGCGCCAAGGAGCAAGCCTTCCAAGTTGCTTGGACTGGCGCTCCCAACTGCTGGCACGTTCCACCACGGCGACCTTCTGGCTGGTAATGACGGCAATATTTACAGGCAGATGCTAAAAATTTAATAGGTTTCATTCGGATTCATCTTTAGTGCCGTTTTCGGCTGAATTTCATCTTTATATTTTGCTTCTATATATAAAGACGGAGAAAAGCCAAAAAACCATTATTTTCTATAGCTTTCAGCGATCCCGACGAAAAAATAAACTTTAGGATGTTTTTATAATCTTGTTATATTTTTAAATAATCTGGAGAGTGATTACCTATTGATTTTGGCTAAAACTTATTAGGGATCAAGAGTAAAACCAAAGCTTTTGATTTATTTACCCTTTTAACTTCCTCCTTAAGGATGCCTTAAGACATATTATTTCAGATAAATAGTCTAGTTTTAGTACCACGTTTGGTATATTTTAGCTGTAAAACATCTTTTTTCTCAAGAATTAGAACGAACTTATCTAGATGGCAGCAGAAAATTACTTTGAGATAAATTCTGCCCAAACAATAATCGCTGAAATATTTTGCATTCAATTTAGGTCAAGACTGACTTACTTTAAAACTTTTTAGCAGCACAGACAGAACAGACTGCCCAGCGCTGGAGTTCGCCGGGTGGGGTGGGAGATTCACATTGAGGACAAAGGGGTAAGCCATGCGATCGCGATCGCATAATCTTCGTCCAATGCCCAAAAGCAGCATTTACATCCTTGGTGGGTGTAACATCAGGGCGGCTAATCTCATCACCAAGGTAACTGGGATGCTCGTGGGGCAAAACCGTTTGTTGCTGTTTTCTCTCCACAGATGGATTCTGCCAGCTAGCAGTAGAGAAGCGAATATCAACCAAAGGCGTTGGCAGTGTTTTATTCAACTTTAAAAGCAGAGACGTGCGACCAAAAGTCAGGTTTTGCGCCCAAGCAGCACTAGAAGTTGCTACCGACAAAACATCGCGTTGAATCGACAATGGTCGAGTATTTGCGGCAACCACTGGCCCAACAACACTTGCCCAACACTTGAGCAAGTGTTGAAATGGTTGCTCTTGCCATTTAGACTGCTTTTCCAGAACGCCTAAAATATCATTAATTGATTTCAACGACATCATTCAAAGTGGGGAGTGAAGAAGGGAATAGGATAGGGTAAAGGTTACAGGGTACAGGGTGCAGATTATTCACTATCACCTGTCACCTCTTCCCCAATACCCAATCTATTTAAATAATTTTCGCTAATATTGTCAGAAATATATCTATAGTTATTCCAGAAATCTACGTTTGAGGCACACAGGCAATGACTCAAAACCCCCTAAACGATTCCGGTACTCAATCGTCTAAAACGCCTGGGTTGAAACCAGCACTAACAGCAGCACTAGCAAGTTTAGAAGTACCGCTAGATCAAGAGTTAGCTCGATACCGACGCACGCGAAATGGTTTAGTGTCATCGAACCAACGCCGAGTTGCAAGTTACATGAGCAGTCAAACCCAGTCTTTGACTGCCATTCCTACAACATTGGGAACAACTCAGTCATCAGTAACGGAAATTAAAACTAACGTGCCGCCTGCTGTACCTGTGAATCATCAGGGAACCCCAGCGCCAGTTACAGAAATTGACGTACCACCAGCATCTTCTCTAGTTGTGAATCATGAGGTGAACCGAGCGCCAGTTACGGCAAATACCGAAGAACCAAATAATCTCAATCTGCCCTCTACCCAAGATTCTGCTAAAACACAAACTCAACTTCCACCGCCACCGCCCAATTTTAGTAGCAGCATCGTGCCAGCAATTGTTAAAGATACTAAGAGCGAAAATCTTTTGCAGACAGATAACACCCCTAAACACCCAGATGACTACTTAGAATCTAGTGAAGCACTACTGCGAAGTCTGACAGAAGAACAACCAGAAACCCAAAAACCAAGCAATTCTAGTGACAGTCTGCTATCACCTTTAGGTATCGGCTCAATGTTGCTGCTATTGTTAGCAAGTCTTACCTTGGGTTATGTAGTATTCAATCCCAAAGGCTTGCCTCAATGGAATTTAGGCAAGTTGTTTAACGGAAACTCGTCTCCCGCACCAGGAAATACTGAAGAAGTTGGGAGTAATATCCAACCTCAGATACAGCCACCAAGCACATCATCTATGTATCCCAATCTTGCGGCCCAAGAGTTTCCTGATGTGAGAGATCCTAACGATCTAGTTGGTTTACAACCTAAAGTCCAACCAACCGCCGCAGTAGTACCTAATCCAGGCGTTCCCCAAAACCGCGTAAATCCTCAAGCGCCATTGTCTAACCCCAATACAGCCCTAAAACCGACAAATCCGATCGCTTTAGCGCCAGTACCAACTGTACAATCCTTACCTCCCCTAAATTTACCTCCCATTTCAACGGCAAAAACCTCGCCCCAGCCAATCGCAGCCTCACCAAAGCCTAATGCAGAAATCAAACCAGGAACAGATGGGTTCTACCATGTCGTGATAGATAATAAAGGTGCAGCTTATGCTTCAGCACGGCAAGTAATTCCTGATGCTTATTTATCACCCAACAAAGAATTGATTTATCTTGGTGCTTTTAAGACTAAAGAGCAAGTACAAAAACAGATGCAATTATTACAGACAAAGGGAATTAAGGCACGAGTTCAGCAACCATAAGTTGCAAAAATCTACGATACCATGAGATAACAGTCCTGACTTATGAGTACTGTTAGCGGATAGCTAAGGTTTAGCCCGTGCTGAGTAGTAGATACAAAATCTGACTACGACAAAAATTTTATACTCAATTAAATTACTGAGTATTCAGCACTCCATAACTACCCTCCTACAAAATTTTTATACTCAGCACTCATTACTCAGCATTGAGTTTCGTGAATGGAGAGCCGACATGGAATTAATCAAGCGTATTCTGCGGGTGATTCGCTCTAATCTCAATAGTTTGATCGGTGGTGCAGAAGATCCAGAAAAGATTCTAGAGCAAACTGTCCTAGAGATGCAGGAAAATCTGGTGCAGTTGCGTTCGGGTGTAGCACAAGCGATCGCTACCCAAAAACGCACCCAACGACAGGCGGCGGCTGCCAACTCTCAAACAGAAGAATGGTATCGCCGCGCCCAATTGGCCTTACAACAAGGCAATGAACCTCTAGCACGGGAAGCTTTGACTAAGCGCCAAGCTTATAAAGAAACCAGTACAGCCCTCTTTTCTCAGATAGAGCAGCAAAACGATATAGTCGCTAGGCTAAAAAAGGATATGCGATCGCTAGAGTTAAAAATTTCCGAGGCGAAAACAAAAAAAGATATGTATATTGCTCGCGCCCGTTCTGCTGAAGCCTCTTCTCGCCTCCAGGAAATGCTTGGGGGAGTTTCTGCTACCAGCAGTCTGAGCGCCTTTGAGCGTATGGAAGAAAAAGTTTTGCAAATAGAAGCTAAATCAGAAGCGATCGCCCAACTCGGTAGTGACGACTTGGAAACACAATTTACTTCCTTGGAATCTACTAATAATGTGGATACTGAATTAGCCGCGATGAAGGTGCAGGTTTTAAATCAGGCAGAAAACACACAGCACAACAATCTGCTTACCGAGGAGAAGCAGAACACGGTACAGCCTCCTCAACAGCAGTTACCTAAAACTCAAGACTCTTGAAGTTCGGCTAATTACCCCAGTTTGGAGATATCTTAAGAATTAAGAGTTGTTATAACGTACTGATTCCAACCGGAAAGATTACATTGAAATAGGTAGCTATTAAAAAGTAAAAAAGCTAACTGTCCAGCAAAAAGCGTAAACCAAACAAGGAAAAACAAAGTTATGGGATTATTCGATCGCATTAAGCGAGTAGTTAGTTCTAACCTCAACGACCTGGTTAACAAAGCCGAAGACCCCGAAAAAATGCTAGAACAAGCCATCCTGGAAATGCAGGAAGACTTGGTGCAGCTGCGTCAGGGAGTAGCCCAAGCGATCGCCGCCCAAAAACGCAGTGAGAAACAGTACAATGATGCCCAAAATGAAATCAATAAGTGGCAACGCAATGCTCAACTAGCACTGCAAAAAGGTGATGAGAACCTAGCAAGACAAGCTCTAGAGCGCAAAAAAACTTATACTGACACCAGCGCCGCCCTCAAAGCTAGCTTAGATACCCAAAGTACTCAAGTTGAAACCCTCAAGCGCAACTTAATCCAGCTGGAAAGCAAAATTTCTGAGGCTAAAACCAAGAAAGAAATGCTTAAAGCTCGGATCACAACTGCCAAAGCCCAAGAGCAACTCCAAGGCATGGTGCGTGGGATGAATACCAGCAGTGCAATGTCTGCCTTCGAGCGGATGGAAGAAAAAGTCTTGATGCAAGAAGCCCGGGCCCAGGCACAAGGAGAGTTAGCAGGTGCAGATTTAGAAACCCAATTTGCCCGGTTGGAAGGTAGTAGCGATGTTGATGATGAATTGGCAGCTTTGAAAGCGCAAATGCTACCACCCGCTACTCCAGTAACTCAAGCACAACTTCCACCCCAACAAGAAACCACTCCTGCTAAGTCGAATGAAGTGGTTGATGCCGAGTTGGATTCCCTACGCAAGCAATTGGATCAACTATAAAATTGCCAGAAAACTTATTTGAGCTAGTCCCACGCCTGTTGGTTGTGGGATTTTATATCATTAGTCAATAGTTAACAGTCAAAATAACTATGAATTATTGATTATGGACTATTGACTACTTTGGGATAAAGTATTGTGTGTGCCAACTTTGATCGCCACCGGATGGAGACTGTAATGAGTAAGGCTGTAATCACCATAACTGATGCTGAGTTTGAAACAGAAGTGTTAAAAGCTGAACAGCCTGTATTAGTTTACTTTTGGGCTTCCTGGTGTGGCCCTTGTCAATTGATGTCGCCCATGATTAACTCAGCTGCTAGCAAATATAGCGATCGCCTCAAAGTCGTGAAAATGGAAATTGACCCCAACCCACTCACTGTTAAGCAGTACCAAGTGGAAGGTGTTCCTGCTCTGAGACTATTTCAGGGCCAGGAAGTTTTAATTTCGACTGAGGGAGTCATCGGTAAAGATAAGTTACTCGAACTCTTAGATACGCACTTAAATAGTAATTAGTCAATAGTTAATAGTCCATAACTAATGACTAATGACCAATGACAAATGACTAATGACTAACATGCAATTTGCAAAGCGTTTACAACCCCTGCAATCTAATGTATTTGCTGATATGGACAGAGCCAAAGCAATCGCTTTGGCCGCTGGACAAAAAGTAATTGATTTGTCGTTGGGGTCTTCTGATTTACCAGTCGAGGCACACGTCATTGAGGCGATCACCCAATCTCTTCACGATCGCAGTACCCACGGCTATTTGTTGTTTAACGGTACTCTTGGGTTTCGTGAAGCGGCAGCCAACTGGTACGAACAAAAATTTGGCATCAAAGTAAATCCCCAAACTGAGGTACTACCTCTGATTGGTTCTCAAGAGGGTACAGCCCATTTACCTCTAGCATTGCTCAATCCAGGAGATTTTGCCCTGTTGCTCGACCCAGGTTATCCCTCTCACGTCGGGGGAGTCCACCTAGCCAGTGGTCAAATTTACCCGATGCCATTACGGGCAGAAAACGCTTTTTTACCAGTGTTTGCGGATATTCCCGCCCCAGTTTTGGCCCAGTCGCGGATGATGGTATTAAGTTATCCTCACAATCCCACCTCAGCGATCGCTCCTTTATCTTTCTTCCAAGAAGCTGTCGCCTTCTGTCAACAACACAATCTCGTCCTGGTTCACGATTTCCCCTACGTAGATTTAGTATTTCAGGAAACTGGGGAGTGGGCAGATTCTTCTCCCAATCCAAAATCCTTAGTCCCTTCAATTCTGCAAGCCGATCCAGAGAAAAGCGTTTCGATTGAATTTTTTACCCTTTCCAAATCCTACAATATGGGCGGCTTCCGCATTGGCTACGCCATCGGTAACGCCGAGTTAATTAACGCCTTACGCCAGGTAAAAGCTGCCGTTGATTTTAATCAGTATCGGGGAATTTTAAATGGTGCGATCGCAGCCCTAACTGGCCCTCAAGCTGGGGTAAAATCTGCTGTCGCTATCTTCCAGCAACGCCGTGATGCCTTCATCACTGCTTTACACTCCATTGGCTGGAATGTTACTACTCCCAAAGCCACAATGTACATCTGGGCAAAATTACCCTCAGCTTGGAGTCAAAACTCCATAGAATTTTGTACCCAGCTAGTTAAACAAACTGGTGTAGCTGCTTCGCCTGGTGCTGGCTTTGGCAAATCTGGGGAAGGGTATGTCCGTTTTGCTTTGGTACATGAGCCACCTTTATTAGAAACTGCTGTGGAAAGAATTGCCCAGTTCCTTTATTAAATTTGTTCTCAAGCTGAACGCCAAAGATTTTTTGCGGCAAAGTCTATGGATAGAAGACGCAGCAAAGGCGCACAGCCGTGCGCCTCTATAAATCACGGTTCAGTTAAGAAATTTATCCGTTGAGGCAGGCAGGGGATGTGGGGGGGGGCATCCGTGAGAAGTTAGAACAAAGTGTTTTTTGTCAATCAGTTAAAATACTCAAAAAATCTTAAACAAGAATGATAATCGTGTTGAGGGTAGGGGGAGGAGGTGAGCGTCGCTCACCTCCTCCCCCACCTATATTTGTATTGATTTGGTAACTCGCTTACCTGTCGAAGTTTGGTTTCACACTAATCCCGCAGCATCAGACACTAATTTTGAAGCGGCATTACTAAATTTACTGCCTGCTAAAACTCTGATTTTACTTGACAGAGGTTTTTATCATTTTCAATTTTTGCAACAACTTATTAACCAAGAAGTTCATTTTGTTACACGTTTAAAAGTTAAAGCATCTATTAAATACTTAAAGATTTTTAGCTATGACCATTCGCTTAAAGACCGATTAATTCAACTTGGTACTATTCGTCGTGGCGCACCAGTACTGACTTTACGTCTAATTGAAATAAAAGTCGGTAAAACTAGCTATTCTTACATTACTTCTGTCCTAGACCCGCAAATATTACCTCCCTACGTTGTTGCTGACTTATATCGGAAAAGATGGAGGATTGAAGAAGCTTTCTATGTGGTCAAACGTTTATTGGGACTTTCGTATTTATGGACTGGTTCTATTAATGGTGTGAAGTTACAAGTGTGGGCAACTTGGCTCTTTTATGCAGTATTGGTTGACTTGGGAGATGCGGTTGCAGACGAATTATCTCTGCCATTTGACCGCATTTCTTTAGAGATGATTTTTCGTGGTTTATATCATTTTAGCGTCGCCTATGACAAAGGTAAGGCGGATGACCCAATTCAGTACTTCGCTGCCAAAGAAAATCAAGATTTAGGAGTAGTTAAAGCCCTGCGAAAACCAGTCTCCAAGCTGGATTTATCGCCTTTTCCCGCACCCTCTTGACAAAAGTGCAATCACTCTAACCTCTCACTGATGGGGGGGGGAGAAAAAAGCTTATCTGAACCGTATTGCCCTATGAATAACCGTATTCTACTGAATGTAAAATATTTTATCTGTAATTTTTAATATTAGTAATATTGAGAAATCTAAGTAATTAAACGTATAAAAATCTAGAAATATTCTTCATATTTTTATTGATAATCCAAAGGAACTTTACCTAATTAGGTCTTCCCGTCTCTTAAAGTGGGTTTGTACGTTCAGCTACCAAAGTTGGCTAACAATGCAGGTGGCGTTTTCAAGCTGCTGTATTGCCAAAAGCCTGTAGTCAAGACAGCCCAAGCCTATAAATGGCAATAGTTTAAAACTTAATTTCCAAACTGACAGAGACTTGAAAACAATGAAGATGACTTTTCAGAAACTTGTAATTGGCGCTTCAATGGCTATTGGTGTGAGCGCGATCGCTACTGTACCAGCACAAGCTGGAACCCTCACCGGCGCTACTATTGGTGGAACAGCAGCCAGTGATTATTTAGTCTATGATGTCCAAGGTAACAGTACCATCTCCGTGGATAAGACCTCCGCAAATGTACAAAAAGTACTGGATGGCAATGCTGCAAATCCTACTGGAAACGTAGAGTTACGAGCTAGTAGTGAGGCAGCAGGTTTTGATTTCAACAAAAACACTACCTTAACGGGGCAAATTGGTGGCCAAAGTATTACCTTAAGCAGCCTGACAGCAACAGATTGGTTTAGTACTGGTTCAGGATTGAGTACAAGCTATGGGGCAAATAACTTTGCAAATACTTGGTTTAACCAATTTGCTAAGGCAGCCGGTCTAACAGCAAATTCTATCCCTTTAGCCTATAATATGTTTCTTAGCATCAAAGGTTTCGAACGCTCCAGCGACCCTAATATCTCTTATGTTAATCAAGATGACAGCACTGGCGATATTAAAATTGGGTTAGCTGGTCACTTTGATTTAAAAGCTTACTATGCTAATACACCTCAATTTAGCTCCTTGGCTAGTCTTGTCAAAAATGGATTCCAAGCTAGTGAAGTTGTGAAAGTTACATATAATGACAAGACTGATTTCCTTTACAGCTTTTCTGCTACGGCAACTAACCTAAAAGAAGTTACTGATGGCAGTTCTCACAGTGGCAACTATGAAGTTAGCATCAAAGGTGTTGTGCCTCCCGCAGCAGTCCCAGAACCATCAGTCATGCTTGGTCTGTTGGGTGTAGCTGGTATCTTTGCTACACAACGCAAATTGAAAAAAGCATCTATTTAAGAAGATTGCAAGTTCAAAATTACAAATAAAAAAAGGAGCTATTAGCTCCCTTTTTTATGAATACTTTCTTCCAGCGATAAGATAATTTGATTTTCTAAGTTATATATTTTTAATAAAATTTGCAAAAAATAAATCGTTTGGAAGAGCCTATATATTTATGCCCTTACCAACGTATTTATAACAGCAATTTCGTACAGTTGTATTATTTTACCCTCAAATCCACATAAAAACTTTTCTATGAATGGCAAGTAGCCTATTATTGCTCCTAGTATTACTTAAGTAATTTTACTCATAAGAATTGGTAACTTGACTTTTTAAAATCAGTCTTTTATTTAATACTATAAATTGTAAAAAGCTCGTAAAGAAAAGCTTAATAATTGATTAATATTATATTTAATCGTACTATTATTAAGTATGGGAGTACAGTTAAATTTGATTTATTAATATCTTTGACTACATTACATAAGTCAATTTTCTATTAATTTTACAGTTTAAATGTACTACCGTTTTAGTTTATGGTAATAATTGTTGGTTTTTATTTAAGATAATCAGATAATAGGTAGCAATGACAGTACAATTCTTCAATATAGATCAGCCATTGCGCTCACACAAAGTTAGACGAATTTTGCTAGTTGAAGACCATTATCTCAATAGATTGTTACTGAGTGACTATCTAAGTTACTGTGGATACGATGTCCAAAGCTTATCTGAAGGCTCTACTTTTTTCTCGACAATAGATAAATTTAAACCAGATTTAATGTTATTAGATTTGAAGTTACCAGATATTGACGGTTATTCGCTCTTAAAACAAGTCCAGCAAAAACCTGATGTGTCAAAAATACCTATCATTGTAGTTTCCGCTTTTGCTTTTAAAGCAGATCAAGAATTAGCTATGAGTTTAGGCGCACGCCGATATTTTGTCAAACCTCTAAAACTCAAGGATCTTATACTTACAATTGAAAAAGAGTTGACTTGTTGCCATAGATAGTTTTTTTTACTTGGCATACCTTTATTCGGCTTTTTGCTCTTCAATAAACTCTTCAACTTGCTGACTAATATGTTGTACAGAAGTGCCAATTGTTAAAATTTTATTTTGTACTTGTGCTAACAGCAAAACTGCGGTTTGCAGCTCATTGAGCGTTTCAGCCATAGCTTCACGGTACTGGGCTTCAAAGTCTTGTAGGTTCATAGTTTAACTGTTACCTTAATTATTATCATAACTATATTTATAATCATATTCGTAAATATAACTTCCTAAATCCGTTAAATCGCTTAATGTTTCAATTTGAATTGATAATCAAAGTTAGTGTTTATTGGTAATTAATCTCGCTGCATTTATATAAGCATATATTTCAATTTTCATTAATTTTAACTAAGAACATATAAAGTTAATAACTCAATAAAATAAATTTTTAAATAATTAAATTTTATCTCTATTAAAATATTAATTATAAATTCAAAAAGCCAAGTTTTGATTCTGGCAGTAACAGATGACAAATAAGATAATAGCTACATAAACTCTTATCTGCTCCAAAATTGTGATCTGTGCAGCAAGGCATCTAGTAAACTGTGATGGAAGTTACTTACCTTTCTTTACAAGGGGATTTTGCCCCAAGTCTTGTTGGTGGCAGGATTTACGTCAGCTCATAAACCAAGCAAGCTGTGGGTACTCCATTGGATAACTCGTAGGTAGCCGCAGAAGTATCTATAGACTAAAAATATCTTTACTTTATATTTAATTGATAATTACTCTATGAAATCGGCACGAAAAAAGAATTTTTCTTAAAATAGAGAAAGATTACCTAATTTTGGTTGTGACAATATCTACTCAAATACTACCACTGGTTAAAGAGCCGGAACGACTGGAAAATCGTCTAGCCGAAATTCCACCGGAACCGGGGGTTTATTTCATGCGGGACAACAGCGATCGCATTATATATATAGGTAAGTCACGTAAATTGCGATCGCGTGTTCGTTCCTATTTCCGCGATGGCTACAACAAGACTGAACGCATCGCTACGATGGTTAAGTTAGTGACAGAAATTGAATTCATCGTCACTGATACTGAAGCTGAAGCTTTAGCGCTAGAAGCCAACTTGATTAAGCAGCACCAGCCATATTTCAACGTGCTGCTCAAAGATGATAAAAAATATCCCTATCTCTGCATTACTTGGTCAGAAGATTATCCGCGAATTTTTATTACCCGTAAACGTCAATTCGGCAAAGAAAAAGATAAATTTTACGGGCCTTATACTGATGCTGGTTTATTGCGAGAGATTGTCCGCATCTGCAAGCGCATATTCCCACAGCGACAACGACCTCAACCACTTTTCAAAGACCGTCCGTGCTTAAATTATGATTTGGGGCGTTGTCCGGGTGTGTGTCAAAAGCTGACTTCACCAGAAGAATATCGCAAAATTGTGCAAAAGATCGCGATGGTATTCCAAGGGCGAACTCAGGAATTGATTGATATTTTGACTCAACAGATGAATACAGCAGCTGAAGACTTGAACTTTGAGTCAGCAGCGCGGATTCGCGATCAAATTTCTGGGTTAAAGTCGCTGACTGCTGACCAAAAGGTATCCTTACCAGATGATACAGTTTCACGAGATGCGATCGCACTGGCAGCTAACGAAGAACACGCCTGTATTCAACTATTTCAGATTCGCGCTGGACAATTGGTAGGGCGTTTGGCTTTTGTGGCTGATGCTCATGCAGAACCAGGAGCTATTTTACAACGAGCTTTAGAGGAACATTACCAAACTGCTGACTCGGTGGAAATACCCTTAGAAATTCTGGTACAGCATGATTTACCAGATAGCGACATATTGGCAGATGTCTTAACTCAACGCAAAGGTAAAAAAGTCACGATTTTGACTCCTTTGCGGCAAACGAAGGCAGAATTAATTGAGATGGTAGAGCGAAATGCTCAGTATGAATTGCAAAGAATGCAGAAATTTGGCGATCGCAATCACCAATCAATGCAAGATTTAGCTACCATTCTCGATTTACCAGATGTACCCCATCGCATCGAAGGTTATGACATTTCCCACATTCAAGGGTCAAATGCTGTAGCTTCCCAAGTTGTGTTTATCGACGGTTTACCCGCCAAACAGCATTATCGCCACTACAAAATTAAAAATCCCACTGTGACGGCGGGACATTCAGATGATTTTGCTAGTCTTGCTGAAGTTATTGGGCGACGCTTCCGTAAGTATGCGGAAGATCCACAGTTGTCACGTTTGGGTAATCCAGATTGGCCTGATTTAATCATGATTGATGGTGGTAAAGGTCAGTTATCTTCAGTTATCGCCGTTTTGCAAGAGATGAATTTATTAGAAGACTTGCGAGTTGTGAGTTTAGCAAAGCAGCGAGAAGAGATTTTTTTACCGGGAGAATCTAAACCCTTGTCAACTGATGCAGAACAACCGGGGGTACAGTTGTTGCGGCGATTGCGAGATGAAGCGCATCGGTTTGCAGTCAGTTTCCATCGTCAGCAACGCAGTGATAAATTGAAGCGATCGCGTTTAGATGAAATTCCTGGCTTAGGACATCATCGACAAAAGCAGCTACTAGGGCATTTTCGCTCAGTTGATTATATTCGCCAAGCAACAACCCCACAACTCGCCGAGGTTCCAGGAATTGGGCCGCGTTTAGCTCAAGAAATTTACGATTATTTTCATCCTGCTTGAGGAGACTAATAGCCTGTCAAATTTCAATTTATAGGTAAAAAATTTTGTAGTAAATAATTGAGTGCTTAGACAATAAAATCGCCGTCTCTTCCCTTAACCGAACCGTATTAGTTCCACTCTCACAGAGAATTCAGTTAAGGTTGTCTGCGAAAATTTAAGATGTGTAAATACTGTAAATTTACGGTATCTCATAAGTATGCTAATTTTGATTAAATTATTTCACTAGAATTTAACCTCATAAATCTTGCTAGCAAAGATTAACTAAATCTTAAGATAGAAATTTTGTGACTAAATATACAGTAATTTATTGGTTTTAATTTTTGAATACAAGAACGGCTTTTTTTGTATTAGTCTGAAATGACTATAAACAGGTATCTCTCAAGGCATTCGTCATAGGGATCAGTAAATCACTAAGCGGGATTTAATTAAAAAATAATTTATGTATCTAAAGTAGGAGGGTAAGATCACTTAAATTCTAGGATAATATACAAAGATATCGAAAATTTTTCAAACCTGAAATTTTGTTTAAAATAATCAGCCAATATTAAGGTCGTTTGTTAACTTGGGTCAAACCAAAATTATTGCTACTTTAACTGGCAGTCTTCTCAAATAAAAAATAAATTACAACCAGGGGTTTTAAAATGCAGACAGTACAAAAGATTTACTGCCCAAATTGTGGCTGCCAAGCAGAACGTTATTATATTTCTGATAGTCAATTAACTCGAACACAATGCTCTAGTTGTGACTACTTGATGATTAGTTGTACTCGTACTGGCAAAGTCATTGAGGCTTATGCACCAGGAATTTATGCACAACGCTAGATAATAAAAATTAAAAATTGGAGAATGTTTTCTCTAATTTTTAATAATAAAGTCACTTATGATAAATTCTGAAGGCTTTACAAGTTCTTATTCTGTTGTCTGAGTTGTTGCTGTCGTCTCTGTTCTTGTAATCTAAATTCTTGTTGTTGTCTAATTTGTTGATCTTGTCTGAGTTGTTGATCTTGTATTCTCAGTTGTTGCTGTCGAGAAAATTCTTGCTGTTGTATTCTCAGTTGGTCTTGTTGTAGTCTAAATTGTTGCTGGCGGAGCATTTCTTGCCGTTGTCGTGTAAATTGTTGCTGTTGTATTTTCTGTTGTGGTTGTAGTAGTTGAGGTTGTTGAAGGTTTTGCCGTAGCCATGTTTCCTTCATTCGTTCTTGTGTTTGCTGATTTTGCTCTTCTTGTTGTTGTCTGATTCTTTCTTGCAATGAATCTTGCATCTGGGGATTCGTCTGAATTATTTGGGCATTAGCAGGAAAACTAATCGATAAAGCTTTTCCAAGCACAATCAATAGTAGCCATGCTTTAAATATCGACAAGCGATTTAACATACAGTTATTTCCTCATTGTTATAGGTTGGATTTAGCGATCGCTAAATCCTTAAAATTTCAACACAATTACCCTATACAAGATAAATACAGGGGCTTGGAATAGTTCACTAAAGCTAATATTTTATTTACTGTTATGGGTTTGTGCGATACTTACATCTGACTACGCCAACGTACTTAATATTCTTCAGCCCATAACGTTTTCGAAATATCAGTGCATTGAGAATAGCTTGCTAAATCAAGGTTATATCTAGTGCATTATGTTGATTTTGCATAAAACTCTCGCTTTTGAGATATTCATCACTAATTAAATTATACATTCAAATTTTTTACATGGGTTGTCGGATTTCCGTAATCCATCTACCTGATACGGTTCAGTTACGAAGCTTTTCAAGTACTTGCACTACACCATTTTTTGGTCTATATCGCCCGTCATAGTCTAAATACCTGAAAACTTCTCTATAAAAGGATTTCAGGCGATTGCACACCATAGATAAACAGAGATAATTTCTTAGATATATCTGTGTTTATCTGCGGTTTCATATTCATCCATAAAATTGACTACAACAAGTTTAATTCTTACTTGCTCTCAATTGTCCGCAAGCAGCATCGGCTTCTAAACCACGGGAATAACGCACACTAACAGCAGTATTTTGTTGCTTAAGGACATTGACAAATGCTTCAATGCGATCGCGGTTGGGGCGTTTATAGTCTACTTCTTGGATGGGGTTGTAAGGAATCAAATTCACATGACATTGAAATCCTCGCATACATTTTGAAAGTTCTAATGCGTGTTCTGGTAAATCGTTGACACCAGCCAGGAGAACATATTCAAAGGTAACGCGCCGTCCAGTGATTTCTACATATTCTCGACATTCAGCCAACAACTCTTCTAGAGGATAGGCGCGGGCGCTGGGGATGAGTTTTTCTCGCAGCGCTTGGTTAGGTGCGTGGAGACTAACCGCGAGAGTGATTTGCAAATTATTTTGCGCGAACTCACGAATGCGATCGCGAATACCAACTGTAGAAACTGTCAGCGATCGCTGTCCTATACCAATATCTTGATTCAGAGATTTCAGGGCTGCGAGGACATTTTCAGTATTCAACAACGGTTCACCCAGTCCCATGAACACGACATTGCTAACCCGTTGCTGAAAATCTTCTTGCACAGTCAACACCTGATCGATAATTTCATGTCGTGCTAAGTTGCGCTTGTAGCCTCCCTTACCAGTAGCGCAGAAATCACACGCCATCGGGCAACCTACTTGAGTAGAGACGCAAACTGTCAAACGGGCTTTTGGGCCTTCTCCCCTTTCTGCGAAGGTGGGAATACCAACAGTTTCAATAATTTGGCCGTCTGTTAATTGTAAAAGATATTTGACTGTGCCATCGGGTGCTTCAGAGCGGTAGTGTAAAGTTGAGCGCCCAATGGGGACTGCTGCTACTTCTTTGCGCCATTGCTTAGAGAAGACAGAAATATCAGCTAGCGATCGCACTCCCTTATCATAGATCCATTCATGCAGTTGCTTTCCTCTGTAAGCAGGTTGTCCTTGTTGCTGCACCCAAGCGCTTAACTCCGCCAGAGAAGCACCGAGAAGGGGAGGGATTAATTCTGATTTTTCTGGGTTGTGTGAGTCAACCTGAGATACAAGAGGCGTAGCAGACATAAAAAAATCACGAGTTGATGTAGGATCTCTATCCTACACCTGCCAGATCAAGTTAGTCTTGACCAAAGAAGACGGGGAATTATCCAAAGGTTGTACCGTTCCAGCCCCACATCGCTCCCTTAGCGTCTGCAAACTCAATGTAAATGCGATTTTTCGGCACACCTAGAGTTTGGTTAATCTGCTGGCAAAAGTCTTGACTCATCGCTGCGGTTTGGTCTGGCTTCATTGCGCCGATGCTCTTAATTTCAATGTAGCAAACTGGGTCTGTATTTCCCGCAAAAGTCATAGGAATTTCTGGCTCAAAAGCAGTCATTACATAAGATTCTGGTTTTCCCAAATGTTTTGCTAACTTGGCAGATAGGTTTAAAAGCATTGACTCAATTTCAGCTTTTTGAGGAGCAGACACAGAAGTTTGCACTTTAATTAATGGCATATTACCGAATTAGAAATTAGGATTTTATTCACACTGTTAAGTTTATCGAAATGCAGAGTACAGTTTAATATTCTAAAATCTTTTGCTAATAAGAATTTAAGGGTCTTTTTCCCTAGTTGCAGTTTTTTTGATACTACTGCCAATAACGCTAACCTTAAAGGTTATACCTGACTTTTTAGGCAACCATCCTATTTGTATAGCTTGTTTTATCCATAATGCTACGTCTTTTGGTGTTACTTCGCTATTAATGAGGCTGTAACCTTGTGGATGAAACCTATCAGTAATAATCACTAATACTGAGCCAGCCTCAGTAGCGTGTTCTACTGCAACATGAAGATGTCCATCAGTATAGTCTGCTTGTAGGTTGGTAGCTTGTCTTCGGATTAGCCAGATGAATGGTTCTCTATCAACTATTATTTTTCTTGTACCTTTTTTCGGTATTGACATCTCTATTGCTATATTTCTTGGACTACTCTGAGCGAAATAGATGACTATGTTCGGGATGATATAAACGCGATCGCCCTTTTGCTGTTGAGAGGGCTGGACTGATTATATAAAGTGTGGTGCGAATTAGTTTTTCTTTATGAGTACATTCCGCCATTTCATTCAGGGGGACAACCTTAATTTTCTCATCGGGCCATCCAATACGAAAGCAGATTGCAATGGGGGTTTCGGCTGGATAGTGTTCGAGTAGTTTAGCTTGGGCATTTTCGACGTGACGCGCACTGAGATATAAGCAGAGGCTAGCCTGATGTGCCGCAAGAGTAGCTAATTCCTCATTGGCGGGAACTTCTGTACGTCCACTAATACGGGTCAAAATGATGGTTTGGACTAAACCGGGCACAGTTAGTTCTACTTTGAGTTTGGCAGCAGCAGCTTGAAAAGCGCTGATACCTGGGATGACTTCAAAAGGAATATTTGCCTCTGCGAGGAGGTGCATTTGCTCGTGGATGGCGCTGTAGAGACTAGGATCGCCAGAATGGAGACGGACTAGAGATTTTTGCTGCGATCGCACCCTATCGATCATAATCGGCAAAATCTCTTCTAAAGTCTGATTCGCAGTTCTAATTATCTCCGCATCTTTTCGGCAAAGTTCTAAAATCTGTTCGGGTATTAGAGAATCAGCAAATAAAATCACATCAGCAACAGCGAGTAGTTTCTGCGCCTTCACCGTCAATAAATCCGGATCTCCAGGGCCTGCTCCGACAATATACACAGATGGTTCTATGGCATATAGCGTTTTTTTATAACTCAGGTTTTCTGTATATTCACTTTTAAAAGAACCCACGGCAATCCCTCAAAAAACTTTTTTGATATTTTCTCAGTATCTTTCCGGATTCACCCTCTTTCCCTAGTAGAGAGTAATGGTAGATGCACCCTGGTTAAGCCCTAGAAAATATTCTGGGGCATTTTTTATTTTTAGATATCGGGAATTGGGAATTGGGCATTAGTTATTCTTTCTTCCTCTGCTTCCCCTGCCCCCTCTGCCCCCTCTGCCCCCTCTGCCCCCTCTGCCCCCTCTGCCCCCTCTGCCCCCCTCTGCCTCCCCTGCTCCCTCATCCCCTCATCTCTCCATTCCCCTTGGGAGTAGGCACTACATCAGGTAAAGGGCGTTTGAGTAAGTAAAGCCAAGCTAATCCAACTAATCCAAATAAAATTCCTAGACTGCTGACTACTTGTGCCATTCGTAATGGCCCCAGCATCAAGCTATCAGTACGGAAACCTTCAATCCACAAGCGTCCTAAGCTGTAGGCTGGCCAGTAAACTAAAAACAGAGTGCCTACCTTTAAACGTGGCTTACCGGATAAAGACCGGAAAAACAACGTTATGAGTAGCGTAAAGACCATTAAATCCCACAGAGATTCATACAAAAAGGTGGGATGGAAGTAATCGAAACTAGCATATTCTAAAGGACGATGGTCTGGTGGAATATACAGCTTCCAGGGTAAATCAGTAGGATCGCCAAAAGCTTCAGAATTAAAGAAATTGCCCCAACGTCCGATCGCCTGCCCTAAAATCAGCGAAGGTGCTACTAAATCTGCCAGTTGCCAGAAAGAAACCTGCTTGATTTTGGCAAAGATTAACGCAGCCAAAACGCCACCAATAATTGCTCCATGAATGGCAATACCACCTTCCCAGATAGCAAAGATTTTTCCTGGAGTTGGGGCATATTTTGACCATTCAAAGAAAACATAATATAGCCGTGCGCCGGGAATTGCCCCAATCAACAACCAAAAAAACAAATCGCCTAGTAACTCAGGATTAACATTACGGCGCTTTGCCAATTCTTGAGAAAGGATTACGCCAATTAAAACTGCTGTGGCAATCAATAAGCCATACCATCGGATACTTAGTGGCCCTAATTTCACCAGAATAGGTCCTGGAGAAGTAAATTGAAACGCCAAGGGCAAGGTGGAAAAATCCAGTGCCATGAGAAATTACCTAGAAAAGTTTGTTAACGACCCGCGCACTTTGCTAAGTACGGGTTTTTTTACATCTCGAATACTGAAACTACACTTAAAATCCAGCATCCATATTTAGGAGTCTAATTCCTAACGCCTAGTTGAGCATAACTTGTGTCACAAAAACAATTGAGTTTAGCATTCTTGCTCAGAGCGCAAGATGGTAGATTTGAGTAAGTTACACAAAAGAGTTTCGATATAATCACCTAAACAACTTTGATATATCTAAAATTGTGATTGCTATTTATCCTGGTAGCTTCGACCCCATCACCTTGGGACACCTTGACCTCATTCAGCGCGGTAGTCGCCTGTTTGAGCGGGTAATTGTCGCTGTACTGCGGAACCCAAACAAAACGCCACTTTTTAGCGTGCAGCAACGGTTAGAGCAGATCCGTCTTTCTACACAACATCTACCTAATGTAGAAGTAGACAGTTTTGATGGTCTTACCGTAAACTATGCCCAAATGCGACACGCACAAGTTTTGCTTCGGGGTTTACGGGCTGTGTCAGATTTTGAAGTGGAACTGCAAATGGCTCACACCAATAAAACTCTTTCTACCCAAATAGAAACAGTTTTTCTAGCAACCTCAAATGAGTATAGTTTTTTAAGTAGTAGTGTGGTAAGAGAGATTGCAAGGTTTGGCGGCTCTATCGATCATCTCGTTCCCCCACACATTGCCCTAGATATATACCAATGCTACAATCACAACTCTCCAATGTTGAACCCAATCTCAACGGAAGCAATCCCCCCCCTGAAGAATATCTCGGTGGAGAGGGAAGCATAGATATTCAGCAGGAACTCAACCGCCTAGAGGAAATAGTTCTCTCTAGTCTCAGGATTCCTCTGACGGGACGCACTCTCATAGATGAAGAAAAGCTGCTGGAACAGCTTGATTACATCCGGCTTGCTTTACCATCGCTTTTTCAAGAAGCAGCAGCCATCCTTAACCAAAAGGATGAAATTCTGCTAGAAGCGGAAGAGTATGGACAGCAGGTTGTTGATGCCGCGCAAGCGAAAAGAGCGCAAATCTTAGCTGAAAGCGATATTATTCAACAGGCTGAACAAGAAGCTGAACAACTGCGGCGACAAGTGCAACAAGAGTGTGAGGGAATAATGCAAGAAACCCTCGCCGAGATTGAGCGTAAGCGGTATGCTTGTCAGCAAGAGTTAGAGCAAATGAGGCAAACTGCGATCGCTCAGGCTCAAGATATTGAAGATGGTGCCGATCAATATGCTGATGGCATTTTGGGCAATATCGAACAGGATCTCAAAGATATGTTGCGAATTGTCACCAACGGACGACAACAATTGCAAATTGATAACCTCACCCAGCGCAATTCACCTCCCGGTAAAAAAAGATAGAGGTTCTAACAAGAGATGAGGAAAAATTCTAAGTTGGGTTTCGCTATTGCTTAACCCAACAATTTTTGCAATTCTCACAAATCAAATATGATTGCTATATTTATGTTTAAAATTCATCAAAAATGCAATTAATACCTGATTACAGGGTGTAAGTAAAATCTTCTACCAGCATACCGGGAACTAAACTACCTCCTAGTTGGCGACTATCATAAGTGCCTACTTCGGGAATAAATTCTTGAAAATTGGTTAAATCTACTAATTTTTCTCCCCAGAAGCGATAGAGACTTTCATCAAAACGTAAGTTTTCAATGGGAGCAATAATTTCTCCATTTTCCACCCAAAAACAAGCATAACGGGTCATACCTGTGATTCTACCAGTTTGGCGATCGCTCCAATTCAAGTAATGCAAATTTGATAGATACAATCCTGTATCCAATCTCGGAAGAATCTGCTCAAATACTAAATTTCCGGGACTTATTTCTGGCGCACGGAGAGTCTCGGAACCATTAGCACCATTGGCAGTTTTTTGATATTCCTTAGCAGTGCGAGAATTAACCAGAGTGTTTACCAAAAGTCCTTTTTCTATTACAGGTAACTCCGGTGCTGCCATTTCTCCCAATTCATTAAATCGGGGTACTAATCCGCGCTGAAAGTTTTCTTTCAAACTAAATGCTGGCGAAAGCTGTTTTTCTTGACGCGATAAAGCAGCTAAAGCACTATTTCCTTGTTGGATATCAGCTTCGCTGATAGCTCCCCAAGAAAGCATGACTAATAAATCTGCAACCGCAGCAGGTGCAAAATAAGTTTTGTATTGTCCTCGTGGCAGTTCTTTACATGGACGAGCAAGCAATTCGAGTTGTTTTTTAGCTTCGCTAATTTTGGCTATATAAGCAGATTTATTCCAATCACTTCCGGCAAATGTGCCCTTAACGGCTTGCCCAGAGGCGGAAAATAGAGAATAATCTAAGGTAAAAGAATCAGTAGCAAACCAGTGCTTTTGCCCACTGGAATCACCATAACCTTTAATTACTATTCCTCCAGCATATATACCAGTAAAATCTAATTCATTAACTTGTTCTAATACACTTGATACTACTGCTTCTTCTGCCAACAAATTCCCAGAATGTACTTCACGACTGGTATTAGTTCCTGATGGTAAAACTAGATATGGATCGATGGGTAATAGAATCAGTTCGTCGCGTAATTCCTGCAAAGCAGAATATGCTAATTGCCAGTCTAGCTCCCAATTTCCAGTAAAGGGAAACAGCCTAACACTACTGCGTTGATCTGCCATCAGAGTCAGTTCGATCCACCCATCAGCAACACAACCAGTTTGTCGCACTTTCGCATGGTTAAAACGAGTAAATTGACTTCTTTCACTACTGAGTTTGACAGTGAATTTTTCATTTTCTGCTTTTTTTATCAGCAGAGTTTCAATCAGTCGATTAAAGCTGACTTCTAACGCAGATAATTCCTCAATTTTCATGGATATTAAATATTAATAGGGAATAAGCCAGGGGAAAATTAGGAATTAAGAGTTAGGAGTTGAAGAGTTTTTGAACTCAAAACTCATAAGTAGCTAGGCGTAAATAAATTAAAGCTTGTAGTAAGGACTTTAGTCCTCATCATAATTGTTCTGAGCGATAAATCGCTCACTACGAACTAGAATTTTATTTTATATTTAATTATGCCTAACTACTTAAGTACCAACTATTGACTCCTAACTCTTAACTTTTTCAACTTCCTCCACCAAAAACTTCGACATTAGCAAATACACAAACAGGGGAACCATGTCCTACCCAAATGGCCTGATTTGGTTCTCCTTTACCACAATAAGGAGTACCATACATTTGCCAGTTTTCAGCATTTCCTACTTGGATTAAGCTATGCCAAAATTCTGGTGTTGTGGCGCGATAGTTGGGATTGCGGAGGGTTTTAGTGAGTTTACCATTTTCAATTAATTTAGCGTACTCACAACCAAATTGGAATTTGTAACGGCGATCATCAATTGACCAAGATCGGTTAGATTCCATGTAAACGCCGTGTTCTATGCCGCTAATAATGTCTTCAAAGCTAGCGTTTAGAGGCTCTAAATTCAAGTTACCCATGCGATCGATCGCTGGTCGATTCCATGAAGAAGCACGCGCACAGGCTACTCCTGATACACCTGCTCTAGCTTGACTCTCTAGACTGCCCAAACCCCGTTGAAGTACTCCTTCTTTGACCAAATATTCCCGCGTTGCTACAGCACCAGTATCATCAAAGCCATAGCTAGCAAATTCACCAGCCACGGTGGGATCAAAAGTAATGTTCATCAGTGGCGAACCATATACTAGGTTGCCAAAATCACTTTTATTAACGAAGCTGCCCCCAGCATAGTTACGCTCATCCCCCAAAATTCGGTCAATTTCTAGGGGATGCCCGACACTTTCATGGATTTGCAGCATCATTTGATCTGGGGCTAAAACTAAATTGGTACGGGTAGTTGGGCACTCTTCTGCTGTCAAGAGTTCTACTGCTTGTTCGCCAATTTGCCGTACCCGATGCCATAAGTTTTCTTGTTTTAAAAGTTCTAGTCCGCCTTGGTAACAGTTTGCTTGGGAGCCGTTGTTGCTGCGCTGCTGTACAATTGACCCATCTTGGGCGGTGGCTCCGTAATGAGTAGCTATAGATAGAATTTTTTGATAGACTTCTGAACCATTGCTGCTAACAAACCAAGACTCTCTCTCAATGGTGCTAGCACCGGCTATGGTTTGCACAATCTTGTCGTCAACTTTTAGCGTTTGGCAAATACGAACCAGTAAATCGTTGATTTCTCCCGGACTCAAAGCATCAAAAGGTTCAAGGAATGGAGATTTATATTCACCAACGACTTTAGGGCGCTCACTTTCACGAAAGGGATGTATCCACCATTCACTGGCTGCTACTGCCTGTTTATAGGCTGTTTGGGCAGCAGCTTGTAGTGAAGACAGTTCCAGAGAGTTAGTGGCTGCATAACCCAGACAACCGTTGACTAAAACTTCCAGCATGGCTCCAATAGTGAAGGATTTGCCATTTGCCTGGGGTAAGCCGTCACGGACTGAACGGCTTGTAGAAGTCTCCTTTACGGCTCTGATACCGATCCAATCAGCAGGAATGTCGAAACTAGCGATCGCTTTTTTAAGTTCAGACCACATAATTTAAGGAATTGGGAATTGGGAATTGGGAATTGGAAATGGGGAATTGGGAATAGGGAATTGGGAAGAATTAAATTCCTACTTCCCAGTTTCCTTTAATTCCGATGCCAGCGTGTACCATCACGGCTATCAATTAGCGTAATACCTTCTGCTTGAAGTTCGTCACGAATGCGATCGCTTTCGGCAAAATTTTTGCCTTGACGCGCTTCTTGCCTTTGCTGAATTTTCGCTTCAATTTCCGCATCGCTTAAACCATTAATCTTGTCAGGTTCTGCTTCTATCTCGGCTTCTAAACCCAAAACTCCAGCCAATGTGACAAGAGTTTGCCATTGATGCTTTAACTTATCTGGAGATGTTTCGGTTTTGCCTTCATGCACAAGAATATGCCCCTCACGGCGCAGTTCTTTGGCTAATTCAAAGAGTACTGTTAATCCACCAGGAAAATTAAAGTCGTTATTCACAATTTCTTGAAAACGCTCAACATCTGAATTTTCAATTGGGGAATGTTCTCCCTTTTCTAGTTCCCAGCCTAGTTTTTTGCCGTATTGGTAGCCGAAAAGTAAACCTTCCTTAATGGTGTGCCAACCGTTGGTTGCTGCGGCGATCGCTTCGTCGGTAAAATCTATGGGTGTACGATATTGAGCAGTTAGCACGAATAAGCGCACTGCCATCGGGTCAACTCCTCGATCCAGTAAGTCTCTAATAGTGGTAAAGTTGCCCAAAGATTTGGACATTTTTTCCCCATCTACCTTCACCATGCCGTTATGCAACCAGTAACGCGCTAAGGGTTTTCCTGTTACAGCCTCAGATTGGGCAATTTCGTTTTCGTGGTGAGGAAAAATTAAGTCAGCACCACCAGCATGAATATCGATGGTATCACCCAAGCGATCGCGCACCATTGCCGAGCATTCTATATGCCATCCCGGACGGCCTGCGCCCCAAGGCGATTCCCAAGCGGGTTCTCCGGGTTTTGCTGCTTTCCACAAGGCAAAATCAAAGGGATCTTTCTTTTTCTGATATTCTGGATCTTCTATGTTGACGCGATCGCTTTTCCCGGCTTGCATATCTTCTAACCTGCGTCCCGAAAGCTTGCCATACTCAGCAAACTGCCGGACTGCATAATACACATCACCATCAGAGGGGTAAGCAAAACCTTTATTTTCCAACTCATGAATTAATCGTTGGATGCCATTCATCGTGTGGGTAGCACGGGGATATTCATCGGCTTCCTTGATTCCTAACCGCGCCATATCCTCAAAATATGCTTTGATAAAGCGATCGGCCACAGCTTCCATTGATGAATTTTCAACACGGGCTCGATTGAGAATCTTGTCATCAATATCAGTAAAATTTTGGATATATCGGACTTCATAACCGATAAACTGGAGGTATCGGCGGATTACATCCCAAACAATGCAAGCTCTAGCATGACCCAAATGGCAGTAGTCGTAAACCGTCACGCCGCAGTAATACATCTTAACCTTGCCTGGTTCGACTGTTTCAAACGGTTCTTGACGACGGGTGAGGGTATTGTAGAGTGTTAGGGTCATAACAGAGTAATGCTGAAATAAGGAGATACGTAATAATAGGGTAAAGCAGCTGGGATGACAGTCCAGCATCCCTATGCTAGTGTTTTCTGGACTATCTGCGCTACATTACTATTTTTTGACTATTTGATAACAGCGCTATGCAATCAGCAGTTACACCCGAATCTTCGGCAATGGATACGCCCAAACAAGGAATGCCAGTAACAATTATTACGGGATTCCTCGGTAGTGGGAAGACGACTTTACTCAATCATATCCTCAACAACCAACAGGGTTTAAAAACCGCTGTTCTCGTGAATGAATTTGGTGAAATTGGCATCGACAACGAGCTAATTGTTTCCACTGGTGAGAACATGGTGGAACTAAATAATGGTTGTATTTGCTGCACTATTAATAATGATTTAGTAGATGCAGTTTACAAAGTTTTAGAACGCCAAGAAAATCTAGATTATCTAGTAGTGGAAACAACTGGATTAGCAGATCCGCTACCAGTAGCTTTAACATTTCTGGGCACAGAATTACGAGATTTAACCCGCTTAGATTCGATTATTACCGTGGTAGACGCGGCGAATTACAGCCTAGATTTATTTAACTCTGAAGCCGCATACAGTCAGATTGCATACGGCGATGTCATTGTGCTGAACAAGGCTGATTTAGTTGATGAAGCCACTTTGAATGAGTTAGAAACAAAAATTAACGAAGTTAAGGAAGGAGCAAGAATTATTCGCGCTACGCGATCGCAAGTGCCACTTCCTTTAATTTTGAGTGTTGGTCTATTTGAGTCTGATAAATATTTTGACACAGTGGTTGATGAACACGATCATCACGATCATGAACATCACGATCATCATGACGATCATGATCACTCAACATGCGGTCACGATCATCACGACCATGACCACGATCATCATCATTCTGACCATTTAGAAAATGATGGTTTTACTTCCATCTCTTTCCAAAGTGACAAGCCTTTTTCTATTAGGAAGTTTCAGTATTTCTTAGATAACCAGCTACCCTCAAATATCTTCCGAGCCAAGGGGATTATGTGGTTTGATGAAAGTCCGAAGCGTCATATTTTCCACCTTTGTGGCAAACGCTTCACTTTGGATGATGATGAATGGCAAGGTAAATTGAAAAATCAGCTAGTGCTGATTGGTCAAAATTTGGATCGTGAGGCTTTAATTAGTCAACTCGAAAACTGTATTTGTCTACCTTCAACCTCTCGCGGTAAAGGGTTTGGGAAATAAAAATTAGGAGTTAAAAGTTTACTACTCGTTCCCAGGTTCCACCTGGGAATGAATTCCCAATAACTTCGCCATCTATTAACTTACTATTGCGTTCGCTCCAGTAAGTTAAATCTCCGTCGTAATATTAAACAGAATTTTCTGGGCATCATGTGCCGAACGTCCTGATCTAAAACCGTAGTTTCTAGCATGAAATGTTGCTTCATGTGCTGGTTCTAAAGCAGATTTTGCGATTGCTTGCCAAAGTTGTAAAAAATTTTTCCCCCAGCTAATGCCGTCCCCCCAAGACATCGGGGGGACTAAGAAGGGTAGCAACAATTTCAAATTCTCACGAATGATTTAGGATTGCTATATACAGATGAAATTGCGCCTTCATCAACTTTTAGTTTCTACCTTTGAAAGAGTTTAGCCATTCTTGAACTTGTTCGCGGGCAATATCGCGCCCTCCAAGACCAAAGGCTAGGGCAATAGCAACTGCGATCGCACCGAGTAAAAGTCCAAAGGCTAAATTCACAATATCACTGGCAACTCCAATCTGTTGCAGTGCCATTGCAGAGACTAAAGCAATAATGGCAATTCGCGCTACTTGTCCCAAAATCTCTGCCTGACGTTCGCCGGAACTGGTAATGATATTAAAAGCTAGATTTGCTAGGAATAAGCCAATGGCAAATATCACCAATCCCGCCAAAATTCGCCCAAATATAATCACAATACCAGACACTAATGCTGTCAGAGCTGGAATATTCAAGATATTCACCGCCGCCACCGTTGCAAACAGCATGATACCCACTAAGGCAACAATACCTGCAATTTCCGATGGAGTGCGGTTTGGGATATGGGCAGTTGTTGGTTCAGTTGAAATTTCGATGCGTCTAGTGGGTGTAGTCAGACCCAAAATAGTGAAAATGTTGTTAAAGCCTAAATTGGTGAGGATACTTGTAACTAAATCCGCCACAAACCGCCCCACAAAATAGGCAACAATTAAAATTGCCACGGCTGTAAAGATGGCAGGGAGAGCGTTGAGAACCTGTTGTAGCATGGCGATCGCCGGGACAGATATCGCATCAATTCGCAAGGCATTAAGCGCTGCGATCGCTACAGGAATCAAAATCAAAACATAGACAATTGTGCCGATAATATTCGATAGAGGTTGCACCCCCGCACTTGCAGATAATCCCAACCGACTACCTAAATGGTCAATACCAGTTGTCGCCAGTAAGTTCGTCACAATCCGCCGGACTACATTAGCGATGAACCAGCCAACTACAGCTATTAAGATCGCCGCTAAAATGTTCGGCAGAATTAGCAGAACTTCTGTAATGAGAGCTTGTACTGGTTGTAAAGCCTGCCTTAGTCCAAGACTATCTAAAACTGGGGCAAGAAACAGTAAAAATATAAACCAATACAGAGCATTAGCAATCGTCTCACTCAGAGACAACTGATTTAGGCTGGGTGCGCTGTCTTCTGGTTCTGGATTCAAACGCTCATCCAGATTAAATGCCTGTAATGAGCGCACAGTGATAATCTTGACAATGGTCGCCAAAAACCAGGCAGTTACCAAAAGGATTCCCGCACCAACCAAATTTGGCAAAAAGCCAATAAGTTGATTGAGAAAATTATTGAGGGGTCGAGAGGCTACTTCCAGATCCAAGGTCTGTAAAACAGCTACCGCCGTCAATAGAATAATGCTCCAAAAGACTAAGCTGGAGATTAATTTCTCCACCTGGGGAACATCTTGACGACCTGTTATCCCTGCGGCAATGCGGTTATCGATGTTTGTGCGCTTGAGGATTCCTTGCGTTATGGCTGCTGCGATCGCTGCAATTAGCCAACCTACTAACAAAATTGCTACTGCCCCCAGGAGACGGGGCGTAAACAGAATTATCTGTTGAACAATACCTTTTACATCAGCGATTCCTTGATTCACTGCTGGTTGTATCGGTTGCAGACTGGGCGATTGTGCCAAAAATTGCTGCACCCTCATCGGCAAACCAACTTCTATCACCTGGGTTATTCCTTGCCAAGTTGTATTCATGGTTTTCGGGAATTAAGCTTAAGTATTCGCCGCAAACACTGAGTAAGTGTTTTGCCTATCAATTTACCAGTAAACACATACATATACATACATGTATTCAACGGCTTATGTGAGTTGGAGTCTGGAAAGGCGTAAATACGTCAACATAGCTAAACATCTTGGCTCAACTACAGCCTGAAACCCTTGCTATCGGTAGGGCATTTTAATTCACATAAGGCGTATTCATATCAAGAGTAATTTTTGACTGTGTTACCAAATATTTGATTTAATCTACTGGAAATGGCGAATTTTGCGTTACTCTAATTGCAGCAACAGCATCGAAGATGTGGAATGCCTCAAGTTTTAGAACAATCGATTCAAATTAATGCTACAGCTACGGTGGTAGAGCGCTGTATTAGCGATTTAGCTCTCATGCAACGCTGGCTCAACCCTGTCCTCCGTTGCGAACCTGTGGGTGAATCTTGGAGTACTGATGTCGGCAGTGAAAGTCTTTTTATCATTCAAATTCCTCTACTGAAACCTACGTTGAATAGCGTAGTTGTGGAACGACAACCGGGTTTGGTAGTCTGGGAATTTCAGGGATTTTTTCAAGGGCGCGATCGCTGGGAATGTCAACCCACAGAAAAGGGAACGCTCCTACTAAACCGTTTTGAGTTCGATATTCCTAACCCCTTAGTGAGTTGGGGTTTCAATACCTTTGCCGCATCTTGGACAAAAGAAGATATGCAAGCCCAACTCCGCCGCCTGAAACGAGTCGCAGAAAATTTGTAATTGGGCATTGAGCAGAAAAGGCAGAGGAGCAGGGGAGGCAGGGGAGACAAGGGGACAAGGGGACAAGGGGACAAGGGGACAAGAGGTGAGAACTTGAAACAAGTCTTTCCCCTTGTCCCCAATTCTCCTTGTCCCCAATTCCTCTTGCCCATTCCCCATTCCCTATTCCCCATTCCCTAATCCCTGCCCAATTCCGTAAGTAGCCGCCGAATTACGGATGCATCCTGGGCATCAGGAACTTTTGCTAAATAATGTCGTAAATCGTCTACGGCTTGGGGGTAGTTACCAAGTTGATAGGAGATTAAGCCGCGATCGCGCAATTCTAAAGTTACATTAGGAAACAGCAACAAAATTCGTTCAATTGCTGCCAGCGTTTTTTCTAACTCTTGTTGTTTGAGGTAAATAAATTTTATATTTGTCAGCATCCGTGCCAAAAATTGCCGATTACTGACCACGGCTAAAAATTCTGGTTGTAGCGTCACAGGTTGCTGATAAATTTGAGACAGCCGTTCCTCGCAATCTTGAGCAAATATTATTTCACCGCCATTAAAGGCATCCACAAAAATTTCTATATCTGGAATATCTGGGCGGATCAAGAAATGCCCTGGCATTCCCACACCCACCATCGGGAAATCAATCCGTCTGGCAACCTCTAGGTAAACTAACGCTAAGGTAATAGGAATTCCTAGTCGGCGGTCAATTACATCATTGAAAAAACTGTTACGCGGGTCGTAATAGTCAATCTTATTACCAGAAAACTTTAAATCATCGTATAGGTACTGATTAATACTTTGAACTATCCGCAAAGGATATCGTGAGTCTGGTAGGCGTTCTTGAAGCTCCCATGCCATTGTATCAAGGGCGTTGAGATATTCCTCTGGATCTAGCTTGGGATATTCTTCTTGGGCAATATACAAAGCTGCCTTTGCTAGGTCAATATGCTCGTCAGCCTGCTGAATCTCTTGGTAAAAATATTGTCGCGCTGACGAGAAATTCATAACCTGTTGCCCAGTGGAAGTATGAGGATGAAACCGCACCTACGCTTAACCCAAGCATTGTGCCTTGGCTAAACTGAAAACATTTTTCTGTACCTATTTTTTATATTAAGGATATTCAGAAGATTTGGAAATGTAAGTTCTACCCTAGGCTTCTACCCGGATTTTTCACGCATAGTTTAGGCAGAGGAGTGTGGGGAGTGTGCGGGGTCAGATTTCTTCCCCATCCTCCCACACCTCCCACACCCCCCACACTCCTTGATTTCTCACTTGTGAGAAATCCAGTTTCTAGCTGTCGGTGTTCTCAGTATAGATTCTGTCTGAAAGTGCAAACAACAACCCAAAGCCCCAGCTAAAGCATAAATTTATAACTAACTCACTTTGAACACTGCCGCGTCTGCACAATCTCGACACTCTAGTTTTAATTTTGAGTCTTCTCCAGTCCCGATGCAAAAACTTACCTTAATTTTGATCCCCAAGCCCCAGTCTTAAGGATCAATTTATGGCGTAGAGTAGGGTCGTTCAGTGCTAATCTGAAAGGTGACATTGCTTAATTTTATGTCTTCTCCGACCTTATCTGAAATATAGCTTCACTCATTAGGCGCAGCATGGTCACAACCGCAGAAAAAACAAACATTGGCTACATTACCCAAATCATTGGTCCAGTTGTAGACGTTAAATTTCCCGGCGGGAAATTGCCACAAATCTACAACGCTTTGAAAATCAAAGGCACCAACGAAGCTGGGCAGGAAATCAACATCACCGTTGAAGTACAGCAACTGCTGGGCGACAACCAGGTGCGGACTGTTGCGATGAGTTCCACCGAAGGCTTAGTGCGCGGTTTTGAAGTCAGCGATACAGGCGCTCCCATTACCGTGCCAGTTGGTAAAGCCACTTTGGGCCGGATTTTCAACGTCCTTGGCGAACCTGTGGATAACAGGGGCCCAGTAAATGCTGAGGCAAGTTTACCCATTCACCGCTCTGCTCCTAAATTCACCGACCTGGAAACCAAACCTTCGGTGTTTGAGACTGGGATTAAAGTTGTTGACCTTCTGACTCCCTATCGACGCGGCGGTAAAATTGGTCTATTCGGCGGTGCTGGTGTTGGTAAGACCGTAATCATGATGGAGTTGATTAACAACATCGCTACCCAGCATGGTGGAGTATCCGTTTTTGCTGGCGTGGGTGAGCGCACCCGTGAAGGTAATGACCTCTACAACGAAATGATTGAGTCTGGGGTAATCAATAACGAGAACCTCAACGAATCAAAAATTGCTCTAGTCTACGGTCAAATGAACGAACCACCCGGAGCTAGAATGCGGGTTGGTCTTTCAGGATTGACAGTAGCAGAGTACTTCCGGGATGTGAACAAGCAGGACGTGCTGCTGTTTATTGATAATATCTTCCGGTTTGTACAAGCAGGTTCGGAAGTATCCGCGCTATTGGGTCGGATGCCTTCTGCGGTAGGATATCAGCCCACATTGGGAACCGACGTAGGTGAACTGCAAGAGCGGATTACCTCGACTACAGAGGGTTCCATTACCTCCATTCAAGCAGTATACGTACCTGCGGATGACCTGACAGACCCCGCACCTGCTACTACCTTCGCCCACTTGGACGGAACCACAGTACTGTCTCGCGGTTTGGCTGCTAAGGGAATTTACCCCGCAGTTGACCCCCTTGGTTCAACTTCCACCATGCTCCAACCAAACATTGTCGGTGAAGAACACTACAATACTGCGCGGGCGGTGCAATCAACTCTGCAACGTTACAAAGAACTCCAAGACATTATCGCCATTCTCGGTTTAGATGAATTGTCTGAAGAAGACCGTCTAATCGTGGCACGGGCGCGGAAAGTTGAGCGCTTCTTGTCTCAGCCATTCTTTGTAGCAGAAGTATTTACCGGTTCTCCTGGTAAGTATGTGAAGTTGGAAGATACCATCAAAGGCTTCCAAAAAATTCTGTCTGGTGAGTTGGATGCTCTGCCAGAACAGGCTTTCTACTTGGTTGGCGATATCAACGAAGCGATCGCTAAAGCTGAAAAAATCAAAGGTTAGTCATTTGTCATTGGTCATTGGTCATTAGTTCAACTGCTAATGACTAATGGCAATTACAAAAGACATAGATGCCCTTTGGGCGGCTTCCCGTAGGGTAGGACAAAGGACGAAGGACGAAGGACAAAAGACAAATGACATTAACCGTTCGGGTAATTTCCCCAGATAAAACAGTCTGGGATGCTCCAGCAGAAGAAGTAGTTTTGCCTAGCACAACTGGTCAACTAGGTATCCTCACTGGACACGCACCACTTTTAACCGCCCTGGATACTGGTGTAATGCGAGTCCGTGCCGCGAAAAATCAGGGTTGGGAAGCGATCGCTCTTTTGGGTGGCTTTGCCGAAGTCGAAGAAAATGAAGTGACAATTCTGGTTAACGGCGCTGAACGTGGCGACAAAATTAACCTTGAAGAAGCTCGTGCTGCTTACAACCAAGCAGAAGCAGGACTCACTCAAGTTTCAGCTGACGATCGCCAAGCCCAAATCAAGGCAAATCAAGCTTTCAAACGCGCCCGCGCTCGGTTTCAAGCTGCTGGCGGTTTGGTCTAATTTAATTTTCTATTTCAACTTTGTAGGTTGGGCAATGTCCAACCTGCAAATTATTTATTAAAAAGAATTCAGGAGTCAGGAGTCAGAATTCAGTATTAATCCTGTATCAATACTAAACTTTTTCCGTATATGAATCGAGTATTCTGAATCCTGAATTCTGAATTCTGACTCCTTAATTATTAAATTTTCAAAAAAATTACGTCAAGTTTAAGAAATCGAGGCAAGCTCTGTTGAAGTGTTAACTTAGCTAATTAGTTGCCCAAATGGGCACAAATTATGAAAAGCTTTTCATCTTTGCTTGGTACTCGTAAACAAAATAAGGTAGCTCGTTTTGCGGCCTCTATCGTAGCAACGTTAGCGCTCGCTGGTGGTATCCATTCTGCCAATCCTAATTCTGTTAAAACAACTACTGCAAAAGAAATAACTTCGGCATTAGTCCAGCGAAATCAGACTACACCAAATATTGCTCAGTTACCAATCAGCAGGACTCAATATCAAACTGCTGGAATTGATCCTGTTGTACTAGTTCCCATCCTACTTGTCGGCGGTTTCGTCATATTCGTCCCCCTATTCTTTGGCGGACTTGTAGTCATTGGCGAACGTGAAGTCGGTATTGTAGTGAGGAAATTTACCCTTTCCGGGCGTGGACTTCCCGCCGGCAGTTTGATTGCCCTCAACGGTGAAGCTGGCTTGCAGGCAGATACTTTAGCTCCTGGTTGGCACTGGGGCTATTGGCCTTGGCAATATTCTGTAAAGAAAGAATCAGTAATTGTCGTTCCCCAAGGGGAAATCGCTTTGATTGTGGCAGCAGATGGCGCATCCAACCCACCAGAGCGGATTTTGGGGAAAATTGTGGGTTGTGACAACTTCCAAGATGCTCGAAAATTCCTTACCGAAGGTGGGGAAAAAGGGCGGCAAATGGGTTTTCTCACCGCAGGTACATACCGGATTAACACTGCCCTATTTAAAGTCATCATGGCATCAAATGCCAGCGCTCATGGTATGGCTCCAGAACAGTTGCGGGTGTACAGTCTGGCATCAGACAAAGTTGGCATTGTCACTACCTTAGATGGTGTACCAATTTCTGCCGGTGAACTCGCAGGCCCCATAATTGACGGACACGACAACTTCCAAAATGGTCAGAAATTTATTAATGGGGGTGGACGGCGAGGTTTACAAGAACAGACTTTGCTTTCTGGTTCTTGGAACTTGAATCCTTGGTTTGTCCAGGTTGAACAAGTGCCGATGACCGAAATTCCCATTGGTTATGTGGGTGTGGTAATTTCCTTCGTGGGTAAAGCACATCAAGATGTCAGTGGTGCAGCTTTCACCCACGGTAACTTAGTGAATCAGGGACATAAGGGTGTGTGGGTCGAACCGCTATATCCTGGTAAGCACCCGATTAATTCCCGGATTATGAAGATTGAACTAGTACCAACGACCAACATTGTTTTAAACTGGTCAGGTCGGACTGAACGCCACAGCTATGATGCTAAACTGGCTTCTTTAACAGTGCGATCGCGTGATGGGTTTGCTTTTGATTTGGAAGTAGCACAAATTATCCATGTGGGTGCTTTAGATGCTCCGAAGGTAATTTCCCGCGTTGGTGCAATGCAAAATTTGGTAGACCATGTATTAGAACCAACTATCGGCAATTATTTCCGCAACTCAGCCCAAGACTATACTGTACTAGACTTTCTCACCGCTCGGAGTGAACGACAAGCTGAGGCTGCTGAGTATATTAAAACAGCATTGCGGGCTTATGACGTACAAGCGATCGACACCCTGATTGGTGATATTCTGCCACCAGCATCACTAATGCAGACACAGACAGACCGGAAAATTGCTGAAGAAGAACGCAAGACTTATGAAGTCCAGCAGATGGCGCAAACGCAACGGCAGCAGCTTGTTCGGGAAACGGCATTGGCTGATATCCAGCAAGAAATGGTGAAATCAGAGCAGAGTGTACATATTGCTGACTTAAAAGCCCAAGCGCAAATTAAACAGGCGAACGGTGAAGCCGAAGGTACAAAACTCCGGGCAATTGCTGAGGCTGAAGGTATACGGGCTACAGGTAATGCCAAAGCTGAAACCTACCGGGCTGGTGTGGAAGCTTTGGGTTCCCAAGGTTATACAGCAATGCAATTAATGCAGATTATAGGCGATCGCCATGTCCGCTTAATTCCAGATGTCTTAGTTGGTAGTAATGGCAGCAATAACGGCTTAGTGGATGGGCTACTATCCATGATTTTATGGAATCAAACTGGTAAGGGTGAATTGAAACCAACACCTTTGCATCCGCAACCAGTAGTTACCCAAACACAACCAACCACAGATAACGGTCTTCCACCGATAGTTGTGAATTTTCCAGTGGATAAGTAATATCCGGTAGGGTAGCACAGCTTTGCTACCCTACGAGAAACGCAATTTAAAATGGTTATATTTTACTTTGGGTAGGCAAGATGCCTACCCTGTAATTTTGGTAGAAAATTTTGTTTTTACAAAAACGTTATCGTTTACTAAAATCAATTGCTAAAGGGGAATTCTGTAAAACCTTTCTCGCTGTAGATGAGGGACAGTTTCCGCCAATTCCTTGCGTTGTTCAAAAAATCTCGCAGGAATACGAGACATTTAAAACTTTTCAGCCAAAGGCGCAACAGCTAGAGGAATTAGGGAAGCATCCACAAATTCCCGCCTTATTAAATTATTTTCAGCACAAGGGGCATTTTTATTTAGTGCAGGAATTTATTACAGGCACTAATTTAGCTCAGGTGGTTGAAGAGGAAGCTGCTTTTAATGAAACTCAGATTTGGCAACTGTTAGAAGACTTGTTGCCAGTTTTGCAGTTTATTAGCGATCACAACATCATCCACCGCGATATTAAACCCAAAAATATCATCCGTAGATCCCTAATTACCAAGAAGGGAGATTTCGTTATAGTCGATTTTACCACTGCGAAAATCGTCACAGAAATTTATCCGCTAACATCTGAAAGCAGTATTGGCAGTCCAGAATACGCTGCACCAGAACAAGCCAAGGGAAAAGCCGTTTTTGCTAGTGACTTATATAGCTTGGGTGTAACTTGTATTTACTTACTTACCCAGATTCCTCCCTTTGATTTATTTGATATTGCTAACGATTGTTGGGTTTGGCAACAATATCTTACTAACAAGGTAAGCGATCGCCTGGCGCAAATTATCGACAAGCTGCTGCAAAATTCTGTTAACCGCCGCTTTCAATTAGCTAATGAAGTTATGCAAGCAATGGGTATGGAATGTAAAACTCAAAATTTGAAATTACCAAACCCTCCTTGGCGATGCTTGCATACCTTAACTGGGCATTCTGGGACATTGAGTAGTGTAAATGCCCTTGCCATAAGTCCTGACGACTATACCTTAGCCAGTGCTAGTGATGATAAAATCGTCAAATTGTGGGATTTAAATACTCAAAAAATCCTAGCTAGCTTATTAGGACATTCCCAAGCAGTAAAATCAGTCGCCTTCAGTCCTGATGGTCAAATTTTGGCAACTGCTAGCGATGATAAAACTATCAAATTGTGGCAGGTTGATACATTAAAAGAAATCTGCACTTTATTGGGACATTCACACGCCGTAAAATCAGTTGCTTTCAGTCCAGATGGGCAGATTCTCGCTAGTGGTAGCTGGGACAAGACAATCAAACTCTGGGATGTCAATACTGGCACAGAGATTTGCACCATAACCGGACATCAATTACAAGTAAATTCAGTGGCATTTAGTCCCCAAGGACAGCTTTTAGCTAGCGCAAGTTATGACCGAACAATTCGCTTGTGGCACATACCAACAAGAGGCAGGGGAGCAGGGAGCAGGGAGCAGAGGGATATGAATAGTGCTGAGTTAAAAGACCACTCACAAGCAGCAGAGGACATTCCCCCTTTCCCCCTGCCCCCTACCCCCTTACCTCCTGTTGAAAACCGCCCATGCTATAGCTTGTTAAGCACCCTTTCGGGTCATGCATGGGCGGTTTTGACAGTCGCTTTTAGTCCCGATGGGAACATTTTGGCGACGGGTAGTGATGATAACACTATTAAATTGTGGGAGGTAAACACAGGTCAGCTAATTTGCACACTTGTAGGCCATTCTTGGTCTGTGGTGGCTGTGGCTTTTACTGCCGATGGCGAAACGCTCCTAAGTGCAAGTTGCGACAAAACAGTTAAACTTTGGAAGGTAAGCACAGCAGAAGAGATTGTTACTCTCTCTGGTCATATAGACTCAGTATCTGCTGTTGCTGTGAGCAAAGTTAGACAATTAATTGCAAGTGGCAGCAGAGACAAGACTATCAAACTGTGGCAGCTTGTAGAACAGCGCGTAGGCGTAGCCCGTCGTAGACATCGCTAATATTGTAATATCAGGCGCTACCTGTGAAGGCAACTTCTGGAAATTTCAACTGAGCTTCTGCCATTGGACGGTTTCTACCTTCCTCTTGCCAGTAGTTAATCACTTCTGTTGCTTTATTAAGCAACTCAACACGATCCAGGTCAGTAATCCAATGTTTGGATTCTAATTCCTTTTTTAATTCTTCCCAGGCATCATTTCTGGGCCAAAAAAAGTACTTAGTCAAAGGACTGGTGCCTTTGCCTACAACTTGATCCACTGCGAGAGCAACGTTTTCGTCTAACCACAGAATTTTCAAAATAAACTTGGTCAATCACACCTCCGGGAATTTCCGGGCATTACTTAACTAGGATAGCGATCGCTTATTTTAACGCAATACCCTATCAAATGACCAAACAGTCATTGGATTGGGCTAGCATAAGGTGTAAGTCGGCGCTAACAAAGATGCTTATGACTACCCAACTGCCCCAATCTCAAACAAAATCTGATTCAGATTTGTATGAGCAAGACTTTTACCTGTGGATTCAAACCACAGCAGAACTGCTCAAGCAAGGTCGGCTCACAGAACTGGATTTAGAGAATTTGATTGAAGAAATTGAAACAATGGGTAGGAGTGAAAAGCGGGCATTGGAGAGCAATCTGGAAGTGTTGCTGATGCATCTGCTCAAATATCAAATTCAAACTGAAAGGCGCTCAAAAAGTTGGCAGTACACAATTTTGGAACACCGCAGGCGAATCCAAAAGGCACTCAAGGAAAGTCCGAGTTTGAAGCCTCACTTTGATCAGGTTTTCGACGAAAGCTATCAAACCGCTAGACGACTGGCTGTCATTGAAACTGGATTAGCCATCGCTATTTTCCCCGAACAATCTCCCTTCACGCCAGAGCAAGCCCTCGACCCCGATTTTTTACCTGAGTCATGATCTGACGTTTTATGATGATGTAAAACTCTTTTGCTTCCTTACCCCATGACTCAACAAACTTCTGCAAAAGCGATCGCTATTTTCGATATTGATGGCGTTGTGCGCGATGTTAGCGGCTCCTATCGCCGGGCGATCGCAGATACCGTAGAATATTTTACCACCCAAGCATATCGTCCAACCCCACTGGATATTGACCAACTAAAGTCTGAAGGCGTGTGGAATAACGATTGGGAAGCATCGCAGGAATTAATTTACCGCTACTTTGAAACCCAAGGACAGACCCGCGAACAACTACAACTAGATTACAGTGCGATCGTTGCTTTTTTTCAATCGCGTTATCGTGGCTCAGACCCAAATAATTTTACAGGGTATATCTGTAATGAACCCTTATTATTACAACCTAGCTATTTAGAACAACTTACCCAAGCCGGGATTGCTTGGGGATTTTTCAGTGGTGCAACTCGTGCTTCCGCTAACTATGTATTAGAAAAACGCCTGGGTTTGGAATCTCCGGTGTTGATTGCGATGGAAGATGCGCCAGGAAAACCTGACCCCACTGGGCTTTTTGCTACAGTTCGTGAGTTAGATAATGGAATTGAGCATAAATTAGCGATCGTGTATGTGGGGGATACGGTAGCAGATATGTATACCGTCGAGAAAGCGCGGCGTTTAGATTCTTCTCGCCCTTGGATTGGTGTAGGGGTTTTACCGCCCCATGTACAGGAAACAGCATCGCGTAGTGATGCTTATGGTGAGACATTACTAGCAGCCGGAGCAGCTGTAGTTTTGCGTAATGTGCAAGAATTAACCCCAAGACAGATTCAAGAATTGGTGAGTTCATCTATTTAATCTGTGTTCTAAGATTAATCCAGCTATGCGTGGATGAATGGCTAGCTGATAACGATCTTGCTCCAATTTATTGGGAGATAAATAAAAATGTCTGCACTTAAACTGCCTAACGGCCCTCAAACTCACCCTTGGGTACAGACGTATCAATGGCTGACTAACCCAGTGGAATATATGGAAGACTGTGCTAAAAGCTATGGTGATATGTTCACTCTCCGAATTGGCCCAGTTTTTACTCCTCAAGTCTTCATTAGTAATCCTCAAGCAATTCAGCAGATTTTTACCACAGATCCAAAACAGTTAGATTCTGGTACACCAGCAGGTTCAGGTTCGCCTTTATTGGGGCCAAATTCTCTACTATCCTTAGAAGGAAAACCTCACCAGCGCCAGCGTAAACTGCTGACACCTCCTCTACATGGGGAAAGAATGCAGGCTTATGGTGATTTAATCTGTGAAATTACCAAGCAAGTAACTAGTGAGTGGCCAGTCGGGGAAACCTTTACAGTCTTGCCATCCATGCAAGAAATCTCCTTTCAGGTGATTTTGAAGGCTGTATTTGGTCTAAAGGACGGGCTTCGTTATGAAAAACTCAAAGAAATCCTGATTGCGATCCTGAATCCAAAAAGACCTATTGTGCGGGCAATACTGCTCATGTTCCCATTATTACGACAGGATTTAGGGCCTCGCAGTCCTTGGGGAAGCTATCTACGTTTGCGGCAAGAAATGGATGATCTCATCTATGCTGAAATTCAAGAGAGGCGATCGCTTGCTGATGAGTCTCGAAGTGATATTCTGTCTTTAATGATGGCGGCTCGTGATGAAGCAGGTGAGCCGATGACAGATTTGGAATTACGTGATGAGTTGATGACTTTGTTGGTTGCAGGCCATGAAACTACAGCCAGTTCTTTGGCATGGGCGCTGTACTGGATTCATCATCAGCCTGAAGTCTGGGAAAAACTGATGCAAGAACTGGATACTCTGGGTGAGAACAAAGACCCAAACGCCATTTTCCGATTACCTTATTTGAATGCAGTTTGTTCGGAAACAATGCGCCTGTATCCAGTGGCGATGTTGGGATTAAATCGATTGGTTAAATCACCTCTAGAAATTGCAGGCTACAAATTTGACCCTGGTACTATATTGGTTCCTTGTATTTATTTGAACCATCATCGAGAGGATTTATACCCCAATTCCAAGCAGTTTCAGCCAGATCGTTTTCTAGAACGCCAATTTACTCCATCTGAATATTTGCCCTTTGGTGGTGGTAATCGTCGCTGTATTGGGATGGCATTTGCCCTATTTGAGATGAAACTGGTATTGGCAACTGTACTATCTAGCTGGCAAATAAAACTAGCTGATACAAAGCCAGTACTGCCGGTTCGGAAAAGCTTCTTGTTAGCACCAGGCGGTGGTGTACCAATGGTGGTAACTGGAAAGCGTCAGCAAAATCAGCGAGTTCTTGAGACTAACTTAGTGTAAAAAGTCTCAGAATCAGGTGGGAGCGATTGCTCCGCTTCCCCTTTTATTTACCTGTTAAATTACTGGATTTTCAAGAACTTATCCAAAGCTGTCACGAGGCTGGGAGGCCAACGGCGGATATTTTTTACCCAGTCGATATCTTTGTAGCGGCTATCAAGTCCATAAGCTGCTACCCAGTTACTTTCGGCTTCACCTTGTTCTCCATTTACCCAATATGCAGCTGTGAGGGCGGCACGCACATCAGCAAACTTGGAGTATTTACGGGCGATATTTCGCATCTCGCGGATTGCTTGCTCTTTTTGACCAGTTTCATAAAGAGCGAGAGCGTAGTTCGCACGGGCGAAAGCAAAATTTGGGGCTATCTCATTAGATTTTTTGTAGTCTGCGATCGCATCTTCCCATTTTCCTAAACCTGTTTTGGCATTTCCCCGATTGTTATACGCCATCGCATCGTTAGGATCGAGTTCTAAGACATGATTATAATCTGCGATCGCATCTTCCCATTTTCCCATCCCTTCCAATGCTGCACCCCGATTCAAATATGGATCGGTAACATTCGGCGCTAGTTCTATGGCTTTGTTATAATCTGCGATCGCCTCTTGTAACTTATTCTGACTCACCCGCGAATTTCCCCGGTTACTCCACGCCCCGGCATTCGTGGGAAATTGCTCAATAATCTTTGTCCAGTAAGTTTCAGCCGTCGCAAAGTCACCTTGATTCGTCGCTGTAAAGGCTTGATTTGCCCACTCATCGCCTTGTTTTAACTGTTCTTGAGTAATGGGCGGTTGAGATTGTGCCATAACTGGTGTACCCCAGCCAAACACGAGTAACAGACTGAGAAAAATACCAATCAACTTAATCATCTAGGTTTACCTAATTTGTTCTTTTTCATTTGTCATTGAGCAGAGGAATGGAGTTCAAAGGCTCATTAAAGGAGTTCAAAGACTCATTTACGAGTATCAATGCCCAATCCCCGTAATTACAATAATGACAACTGTTCATTAGGCGGCGTGAATCCCAAATGCTTATATGCTGCCTTAGTCGCCATCCTTCCACGATGAGTCCGAGTTAAATACCCAATTTGCATAAGGTAAGGTTCGTATACCTCTTCAATTGTTTGGGTATCTTCACCTGTGGCTGCTGCCATTGTTTCTAAGCCCACTGGCCCGCCGTTAAATTGTTCAATTATTACACTTAGCATCTGGCGATCTGTCCAATCTAAACCGCAAGGATCTACTTGGAATAGTTGCAATGCTTCAGATGCGATGATTTCATTAATCTCCCCAGATATTTTTACTTCCGCATAATCACGTACCCGTTTTAGTAGCCTATTTGCAATCCGTGGCGTTCCGCGTGAACGACGGGCAATTTCTGTAGCACCATCTTGTGTAATAGGGGTTTTGAGTAATTGAGCGGTTCGCAGTACAATTTGAGTCAGTTCGTCAACTTCGTAAAATCGGAGTTTTTGAATTAAGCCGAAGCGATCGCGCAGTGGTGAAGTTAAAGCACCCACACGGGTTGTAGCACCCACTAAGGTAAACTTTGATAGCGGCAAACTTCTAATCCGAGCGCTGGAACCCTTACCAATGGTAATATCTAAGCGATAATCTTCCATTGCTGGATACAGAATTTCTTCCGTCATCCGCGAGAGGCGATGAATTTCATCCACAAATAAGATATCCCCTGGCTTCATGTTCACCAGTAGCCCAACAATATCTCGTGGACGTTCTAGGGCTGGCGCACTGGTAATTTTGTAATTTACCCCCATTTCCGATGCTAAAATCATTGCCATTGTGGTTTTGCCCAATCCTGGCGGTCCATACAGCAGCAAGTGATCCAGCACCTCACCACGAGACTTGGCTGCTTTGATGGCAATATCTAGCACATCCTTTAAATCTTTTTGTCCAATGTAATCGGCAAATCGGTGCGGCCGAATACCTTCTTCCTGTTGTTCTTGTTCATCAATAGCAGCTTCAGGCTTCAAAATATTTTCTGTGGATGGTGCTTTCGCCGACTCCCGACGCTGCTTTGGTTCTCCGTTGGGTTCTGGAGGCTGTTTTTTCGAGGAGATTATCGCCATAATTCTTACAAGGTAGAGGTTACAGGGTAAAGGTTACAGGGAATGAGGTACAGGGTACAGTTACAGGGAATGGGGTACAGGGTAAAGGTTACAGGGTACAGATTATTCCCTATAACCTGTCACCTGTTACCTCTCCCCTAATCCCAATACCCGTGAAAATTTTCGTTTGGAAATACCCGCGCCAATTTAAAATTTAAATTCCGGTCAATTACCCAGAAGTACAAAAGTTATTATGTTATCTAAAAGAATCTTACCGTGCTTAGATGTGAAGGCGGGACGGGTTGTAAAAGGAGTTAACTTTGTCAATCTCCAAGATGCAGGCGATCCGGTAGAGTTGGCCAAGGTTTACAACGAAGCCGGTGCTGATGAGTTAGTATTTCTGGATATTACAGCTACTCATGAAGACCGAGCTACTATTTTAGATGTGGTCTACCGGACTGCTGAACAGGTCTTTATTCCATTAACTGTGGGTGGTGGCATTCAATCCTTAGAAAATGTTAAAGCTTTGTTACGAGCCGGCGCAGATAAGGTTAGTATTAATTCTGCGGCGGTACGTGATCCCGACTTGATTAATCGGGCAAGCGATCGCTTTGGTAATCAGTGCATAGTTGTTGCAATTGATGCTAGACGCAGAAATAACCCGGAAAATCCAGGTTGGGATGTGTATGTGCGGGGTGGCAGGGAAAATACAGGCTTAGATGCTCTATTGTGGGCACAGGAAGTTGAGAAACGCGGTGCTGGAGAACTTCTAGTAACAAGTATGGATGCGGATGGAACCCAAGCCGGATATGACATCGAGATTACACGGGCTATTGCAAACGCTGTAGAAATTCCAGTCATTGCTTCTGGTGGTGCAGGTAATTGTGAACATATTTACACAGCTTTAACTGAAGGCAAAGCGGAAGCAGCACTATTGGCATCGCTATTACATTACGGGCAATTAAGCGTAGCAGAAATCAAAAATTATTTACGCGATCGCAATGTGCCAGTAAGAACATTATCTTGACCCACAAATCACCTGTTAATGACATCTATCTGAGGTTAGACACACTTCTTAAAAAGGGTGTTAATATTATTTTACAAGTATTAACAAATATTAAAAAATATGTTGCTTCCTATTTTACTTTTTGATGTAGCTTTGGTAGCGTGGTCGCTGCACTTAATGGAAAAAGCCTACGAGAGTAAAGAATTTTCCCTCATGTTGGCTGGTACATTGGTTGCCCTGGCTGCTGCTGCCATGTTAGTAGTTTACTTTTTGATGGGGCACTGTATGACCTACTTGTTGCAAGTGTCGTTGTGAGTGTCTAGTGGTAGAGGAGATATTTAAAATTTAGTTTTCATAAAAAGCTTGACAAAGTGCCAAAATTAAGTGATTATGTATAATGGATTTTAAGGGGTTATAGCGCAGTTGGTAGCGCACCTCAATGGCATTGAGGGGGTCAGCGGTTCGAATCCGCTTAGCTCCATTCTTAAGTCCCTAATCTTCTTAGTAAATTGAGAGGGTTAGGAAAATTTTTTATGAGTTTTATTTGCTGTCTACCTAGCCAGTCTCGAAAGTTGGAATGATAGAGACTGTAATGGATTTCTAAGGCGATTCGTTTTTGCTGTAAAAACTCTAGCCCATTTTCTCGCACTTCCTCAACTTCATATTCATCAGTAAGCTAACGCGCCTACATATTGCAATATTTTCCGTGTAGACCGTCATTAGTCATTAGTCAAAAGTGTTTACCAAGGACAAAGGACAACCTCACCAGTTGATGTGCAATCTTATTTGCGTAACAGCTTATCAATGATTTGTGCAATACCTCGGCTATTTCAAGTTCTAAACTCGACACTTGGCTTTCAGACCCTCAACTACGGCAATATTAACCTTGCAACCATATCAACAAATAGATGCTTGCACACTAAAGATAGCCATCTATGGTATAGAAATGTATAGAATCTTGTAAAGATATAAAATATAGTTGTTAAATGCACACATTTCTAGCTTCTTCCTCAATGCAGCTGTCTGTACCACCAAATCACTTTCAGTCAATGAAGATTGTCGCACTGGGGGACAGCTTAATTTATGGATTCGGCGACCCGGAAAAAGGAGGCTGGATCGAGCAACTACGGCGATGGTGGATGTTGCCGGATAGTGCCGGTCATGTTCTTTATAATTTAGGGGTAAGAGGCGATCGCACGCAACAAGTAGCGCAAAGGTTAGAAGTAGAATTTCGCCACCGGGGTGAATTGCGAAATCGTGTCCCCGACTTGATTATTTTATCTGTAGGTGTGAATGACTCAGCGCGGTTAGCACGTCCCGATGGTCGCAGTTATACAGATTTTACATTGTTTGAAAAAGAAATTGCAACTCTTTTAGATTTAGCACAGCAACTCTGTCCTGTGTTATTTGTGGGCATGGTGCCAGTAGATGAAGCCAAGATGCCATTTTTAGATTGTTTTTACTATAATCATATCGATCAGTACCGCTACAAAGAAGCAACTCGACTTGCTTGTACCAAACGGCAGATTCCCTATTTAGATATTTTTGAGCAATGGATGGAACGCGGTGAAAATTGGCGGCTCAAACGCTTGAGTGAAGACGGTCTTCATCCCAATACACTCGGTTATCAAGCTTTGTTAGAAGATGTGATAAATTGGGATGCGATACATTCAGTAGGCTTTGCCAATGCAGCTTACCATTCTCAATTTAATTATCATCTTAAACAATCCTAATTAATATAGATATGTTGGTGCTTTGAAATTAGCCAAGATTGTCATATTTGCCATCTTCGCAAAAGCACCACAATCTCCCTAATTTTTTAATGAAGCGAGTCAAAATCTATCTATAAAAACTCTAATTTCTCTATATTATTCATTACTCCTAACTCATAACTCCTAACTCAGCACTCCTATGACACCAACTTTATTTGGTCGTTGGCAAACTCGATTATTATTACTTGCAACTGTGGGTGTACTTGTATCTTTGCCTTTTGCAATGGGTTGGATTGGCCCTGGTGCTAACTCAGTTTATTTTTGGATACTTCTTTATGTAGCCATATTTGGCTTAGGTTGGGATGTGCTTTATAACTATCTCCAAAAATCCCGATGGGATAGGGATTGGCCCGCAGCTTATCAACTCTTAGCTGGTATATGGGAATTAGTATTTGTGTTCTGTGGAGTAAAACTATTTGGCTTTTTACCAATACCTTTACCGAAAGAAGAATTACCGTTAACAGTTTTTCTACTGCACTATAGCATCGTGTGGCTAGCAGTTTTTATTAGTTCCCAAAGCCTAATGCGAATTATTTTCCTTCGTTGGCGTTTTCGGGGTGGTGAGTGGTTGTAAATTGCATAGGGTCTTGTACAGAACGGAATAAGAGTTGTAGAGAGTTATTGCATAAATGTTATTGTTATGCAAATACATCGGTTTGTAAAAATTAACTAATACAGCGTTTTTCAGGTAAATGAAGTACACAGATAGGGGCACAGCAGTACTGTGCCCTTAAAATCATCTGTACCTTATAAAGTTGCAATCTGCTGTATGTGGCGGTTTCAGTTTGGATGCAATATGTTGTATTGACACAAAGTTGTATCCGTTTTGACGAAAAATAGGGCAGTTGCTATCAAATTAAAAGCAGCTATCTTAATATTTCTAAAATTAGCACTTGTGCTGATGTATTCATCTATGAGAAAAACAGGACAAGCTTTGGAGTCTGAAAAGATTTTTCAATGCAGAGACGCATATTAAGGAAGTGCAATGTCAAATTTCGATCTGGTTATTCAGCTATTTTTGCAACTCACAGTTATTCTAGTCGCTTGTCGCATCGTCACGATTTTAGGACGGCGCTATCTTGGTCAAACCGATGTTGTTTGCGAAATGATTGCAGGTGTAATGCTAGGTCCATCGCTTTTGGGATTGATTGCACCGGATTTTCAGCAATGGCTTTTTCCTAAGCTTCCCATCATCACTGCTGTAGGACTCAAAATACCCAATCCATCAATGTCGATTTTATATGCTATCAGCCAGATTGGGTTGGTAATTTATATGTTTTTGATTGGTTTAGAGTTCAACACTAAACTCTTAAAACATCATATCAAAAGTGCAAGTCTGCTATCTGCGGCTGGAATTATCACTCCTTTTATTTTAGGAGCGATCGCATCTTTTTGGTTTTATCATAATGGCGATTTCTTTCAACCAAAGGTAATGCCTTGGTCAGCCGCTTTGTATCTGGGTGCGTCGATGACAATCACAGCATTTCCCATGTTGGCTCGCATTCTTTACGAACGCGGTCTTGCACAAACCCGCTTTGGGACTTTAGCTTTAGGTGCAGCATCGGTAGATGATGCAGTTGCTTGGTGTTTGCTAGCGATCGTCCTTGCTAGCGTGAAAAATTCTCTGAGCATTGCCATATTAGCAATTGGTGGTGGCATTTGCTACGTGCTATTTGCAATTTTTCTTGGTCAACCTCTACTGAGAGCGTTCACACGGATGACAAAACGCGATGCAGGTGTGAACAGACAAACTTTGACTTTGATGTTGATAATTTTGATGTTTTGTGCATGGTTTACCGATATTACAGGCATCTATGCAATATTCGGTGCTTTCGTGCTGGGAGCAGTAACACCACGCGGAGAATTTGCCCAACAAATTCGCCAATATACTGAGTTTTTAACTACTTCTTTTTTGCTACCGATATTTTTTGTCTTCTCTGGACTGAACACTCAAATTGGATTGGTAAACACGCCTACTTTGTGGGGAATTACGCTGTTAATTATTGCGATCGCAATTCTTGGTAAAGGTGTCGCTTGTATGTTGGCTGCAAGGTTAGCCGGGGAAAATTGGCGTGAATCTGCAACTATTGGCGCTCTTATGAATGCTCGTGGTTTGATGGAGTTAATCATCCTTAATATTGGTCTTGAGCAAGGTATAATTACCCCGACTTTATTCACTATAATGGTTATTATGGCAGTCATTACTACACTCATGGCATCACCACTAATTGCCTTTTTATTGCATGGTACAAGCTATGATCAGCCTTCTGCTTAAGCAAAGATAAATATAAAATTAAGTACCAATTAACTGATATTAGTTACATAGTAGTTGGGTAAAATTATCCGCTTAGACTCTAAGCTATAACGGCTAATTTGTTTGTGCCCACTTTTAACGAATACTACGAAACCAATCCCAATTATCTATTTTTTTGTATCGGCAATTCGGCAGTTATTCTAAATTTATCTCCTAAAATCATCAAAATTCATTTTTCAACTCTTCAAGTGCATCCTCTCAGTAATTGACATTACAACTAAGGGCAAATTAATCTTGGTTGTATCTAATGAACTTGACATTTTCAGACCCTTTAAAGATTCATCTTAGAGAAACCAGATAGTTAATTGTGAGGAAACCATGCACATAGTTATTCTCGTTCTGGTTGAAGTACTGATTATTATTGGACTTTCACGGTTAGTAGGGTTAGCATTCCGTTCCATTAAGCAACCTTTGGTAATTGGTGAGATTGTTGCCGGGATTATGCTCGGCCCATCTTTATTTGGTTTAGTTGCCCCCCATTTAGCAGTTACCTTGTTTCCACCAGAAACTATTCCTTTTTTAAATGTTTTGTCTCAGGTGGGACTAATATTTTTCATGTTTCTGATTGGGCTAGAACTAAATCCAAAATATCTTAGTGGGCAATTAGAAGTAGCTGTTTTAACTTCTCATGTCAGTATTTTAGTGCCATTTTCCTTGGGAACATTGCTAGCTGCGATTCTTTATCCCCTAGTTTCTAATGCAAGTGTATCCTTCACCGCCTTTGCCTTGTTTTTGGGGGCAGCAATGTCGATTACTGCCTTTCCAGTGTTGGCGCGAATCATTACTGAAAACAATTTGCAAGGAACGCGTTTAGGAACCTTGGCGCTAACTTGTGCAGCCGTAGACGATGTAACAGCTTGGTGTCTCTTGGCAGTAGCGATCGCAGTTGCTCGAACTGGTGACTTTGCTGGTGCGATACCCACAATTATCGCCAGTATCGTTTACATCGGCTTGATGTTGACGGCGGGACGTTGGTTCCTGCAACGCCTTGCCAGACACTACCTTCGTGCGGGACGACTCAGCCAATTGCTGCTAGCTGGGATTTATATGGCTGTGGTTGCGTCGGCATTAATTACCGAACTAATTGGTATTCACTTAATTTTTGGAGCATTTTTACTGGGAGCAGCAATGCCCAAAAATGAAGATTTAGTGCGGGAATTGGCAATAAAAACCGAAGATTTTGTTTTGATATTCTTGCTGCCGATATTTTTTGCCTACAGTGGCTTAAAGACACAGATTGGTTTGCTCAACCGTCCAGAATTGTGGCTTTTGTGTGCGTTAGTTTTAGGAGTTGCGATCGCAGGCAAATATGTTGGCACTTATGTCGCAGCCCGTGTCAGTGGCATTAGTAAACGGGAAGCCTCGGCACTCGGTTGGTTAATGAATACTCGTGGTTTGACCGAACTGATAGTACTAAACATTGGTCTAGAGTTAGGGGTAATTTCCCCTTTAATATTTACCATGCTGGTAATTATGGCATTGGTAACTACATTCATGACCTCGCCATTGCTGGAATGGACATATCCGAAGAAGTTGATCCGGTTAGATATGGTGGAACCGGAGTTGGAAGCAGAAACAGGTATAGATACCTCTGCTGAAGGTGAAACTTACCCTCATCCTTTCCGAATTTTGGTGCCAGTGGCTAATCCAAGTACCCAAAAAGGTTTAGTACAGTTGGCAGTAGCCTTGGCACAGCCCGCCGTCGGTGTGGCTCTCAGTTACCGATATCCTGCCATTGTTAACCCCCTTAGCCTGATTGAATTTCAAGAAGATTATGCCTTTGAAAGTACCCCAGTTGAAGCAGACAGATTAATCGCCCAGCGCCGCCAGCAACTAGAAGAATTAATTAATACTCTCGAACCGTCAGAAACTCGTTCTTGTGTGCATCCTATCGTTCGCATCTCCAGCAACGTTGCCCGCGAAACATCACAGATTGCCACATTAGAACAAGTTGATCTAATTCTTGTAGGCTGGCATCGGCCAGCTTTTAGTAGTAATCGTTTAGGTGGACGAGTCGGACAAATACTTACCACCGCCCCAGTAGATGTAGCAGTATTTGTAGACAAAGGCAAAGAGCGATTAGAAAGTCTACTTGTACCTTATTCTGCAAATATCCATGATGATTTAGCACTAATACTAGCTTTAAGACTGCTAATCAATCGTGAGACTTGTATGTTGCAAATATTACAGATAGCAGCAAATCACACTAGAGAAGAATTGAGTTACGAACTGCACACGATGATGGAGCAGTTGCCCACCAGTGTACGCGATCGCATTCAAATTAAAATTGTCGAAGCCCCAGAACCAATCCAAGCTGTAATTCAAGCCTCAGAAGGTGTTGACTTAACTATTGCTGGCACCAGCCGCACTTGGGGTATCGAACGCCAAACCTTGGGAAGATATACAGATCAATTAGCTATCCAATGTCGTTCTTCCCTGTTGATTACCCGCCGCTACAGTCAAGTTACCGCTCACCTTGCCTCTATGCTGCCTGAAGTTAGTAGTCAAGAGCCAACATTGAGGAATTGAAATTATGAATCATTTCAAGTTCAAATCTTTGGCTTTTTACGGAGTAACAATACTTTCAGTACTAGTGTTGTTTAAAACTGTAAGCGTTTACGGGGAAAACAATCTTAAGGCTCCTCCACCAGTGAACGGTAGGTATCGTCTAACCCTGTCAGAGAATTTGCCGAACTGTGAAAAATCGGATACTCTAACGTTAAACATTCAGCAGTCGGGTATTTACTTAAATGCCTCTGTATTACCGGCAAATGCTAACGCCGATACTGACGAAAAGCACTCTCTGGCAGGCATCTTCAGAAATCAACAGTTAAATTTATCTGGAAAAGTTGGTAGATCAATCCTTTGTAATATTCCTCGCCCTCAAAACGATCCTCTGAAGTCAGTCACAATTCAAATGCAACTTGTGGATAAAGTTAATATGACAGGTCAATTAAGCGTAAATGGCATTCCACAAACTCTAAAATTTACTGCTGTGCCCGAAAAAGCTAATTGAATTTGGGGGTGGGTAGAGACGCGATTAATCGCGTCTAGGGATTTAAAGCGCGAAGTAAACAGCAATGTGAGCGCATTGTATGGGTTTTATGGAGCAGATAAAAAGAATGGATCAGGGACTAAAGACTAGGCAATTTTGCCAATGGCGCAGGCAGCTATTTAACATCAGTCTATTAGGCTTTTGTGCAGCGATCGCCCTTGAAACTTGTACTACTGCTGCTACACCAGTAGCAAAGCTAGATAATTGGCGTTTTTCCCCAAAAACACAGCAACTCGAAATCAACCTTTCAGCAGGCACAACCCCCCGTTATTTCTACTTAGCCCAACCCTCTCGGCTTGTTGTAGATTTACCGAATACCAAGTTGGGCAAAGTTACCACACAACAAAATTATTCTGGAGCAATCAAAAGCATTCGCGTTTCTCAACTGAATGCAAATGACACACGCATTGTCTTAGATTTAGCACCAGGGACTGCTTTTAATCCTAAACAGGTACAACTGCAACCAGTTTCCCGAAAAAACTCCACTCGCTGGGTATTACGTCCCGTTAGTTCTGGTAAAACTACTGCCACGAAACCAGGAAACTCTGCACCTTCACCCAAGAAACAACCTCAAACACCGTATAAGTCACAGCCGCCTAGTAACCTACCCGTAACCACTACTAATCTACAAGCGCCATTACTCACAGTTCCGCCTATATCAAATGACCTGCCCACAACAATTACTAATAACTCAGGGCAGCCTTTTGTTACCGTACCTCCCCTAAATCCGAATACATCCTCTCAACAACCTGCTTTGATTCTTCCACCTCCTTCTTTCCCAAATCAACCCGGTAACTTAAATAGCATTCCTCCTTCTGTTACGTCAGAATTTCCAGTTCCAACAATCCCCAATGCTTCCAATCCCCAGGTAATCGAGTTTGGCCAACCTTTACCCAAAACTAAATAAAAATTGGGCATTGGGCATTGGGCATGGAAAATCGAAGCAATGCCCCATCTACTATGCGCCATGCCCTAATAATATTGTGCTTCTAGCTATTACTGTCCTCCAACTAACTCCTTCACCTTGTTGATAATGCTCACTGGATCGATACCTTGATATGGGTACTGTTCCCACAAACCACCGCAACCTTCTTTATGAGTTCCAAGATGAGCATATTTGGGAGTCAACCCGCGCTCTAGCAGCCAAGAACCAAAACGGCTGCCTAAGCCTGTCCTACGGTTGAAGGCTTCTACTACAAGGACAAAAGGAGCGTTACCAACTTTGGTAATCATTTCTTCATCAATAACGTTTAAAGTTGGTTTGTTAATTAAACCAACGTCTAACCCTTCTTGCTTCAGACGCTCTACAGCATCAACGGCACGGTAGAGAGCATCGCCAAAACTGATGATATAACCTTGTGTTCCCTCTCGTACAACCTCATCTTTACCGGGAACAAATTTGTAGCCACTTCCAAATAAGTCATTGCCGTTGCTGTCCTGAATATTGGGGACTTTGGAACGGGTGGAGAAAATAAACCGCAGTCCAGGCTCAAAGAATATGGCTTCTACACAAGCTGTCATTTGATTAACATCTGCTGGGAAGTATAGCTGTGTTTCGTAGCCATCATCTAAGCCGTTGTCGGCAAACATATTATTCAAACCGAAATGGCAAGTGTTATCTGCCATGTCATCGATACCCGCATGGGAAAAGTGGCACAGAACATTGGAATAGTTTAGTCGTGCCATTGTGATTTCTGAGATACACATTTCTAAGAAGGCGCTGAAGGTGGCAAAAATACCTTGCTTGCCCTTCTCCATCCCAAATCCAGCCGCAGCAGAGAAGTTGCTCCGTTCCATGATGCCGGAGGAAATAAATATTTCTGGGTATGTATCATGAATTTTCTTCAAACCGCAGGAGCCTTCTAAGTCACTATCAATGACCTTGACTGTTTCTTTACGCTTCGCCTCACTCATGCGACTGAGGACACCTACCACGGCTTCACCAAACACATTGCGGTTAGCGCCCCATTTGTCGCTGGAACCCAGAAATGTATATGTTTGTTTGGGTTTCTCAATACTTTTTAGGTATTCGACAGCCGCAGTTTGTCCGCGAGATTCTAGATACTTAACTGCTAAATCTACAGAAATTACATCATGACCATGAGTGGAGCCTTCTAAACCTTCAATACCAGGGCACATCGGGCGTTTATTGATAATAGCGATCGCTCCGGGAGTATTTACGGCTTCGCAAAGGCGACGGTATAAATCGTCTAAATCTTCCCCGTCTCCCTGAAGTACCTTTAACCCGTGCCCTTCTAAGGTTTTGGCGACACTGAAACCTGGTAAATATTTAGAAGGATGTCCAGCGATCGTTACATCATTGTCATCAATTATCAGCTTGACGTTAAGATGTTGAGCAACAGCCAAGCGAGCAGCTTCAGCATCGTTACCTTCTTGCTGCGATCCATCAGAACCGAGACAGAAAACAGCCTTGCCTGGATTTGCCATTGCCACACCATTGATGTAAGGCCAAACATGGCCCAGGCGGCCAGAACTAAATTTCACACCAGAAGTTAGTCCTAGTTCGGGGTGTCCTGGTAAATGGGAATGTGCTTGCCGATAATGTAAAAGTTGCTCGGCAGGTAAGTCACCATGCAACGTTGCCATTAGATATTGGGTGGCAACTCGATGTCCTGCTTCATCAAAGAAAATCGGTACAAATTGCTCCGATGCTCCCCGGAAAAAGGCATCAAGGATCATCACCTCTGGCACTGTATCATAAGGCCCCCCAGTATGACCGCCGACTCCGCTAGCAGCGCCAGTTGCTGTAAAAAAGACGATCGCATCTCGGCAGAGTTGAATATTCGCTTTGAGAGTCTCTCGCTGTTGGGCGGTAAGGCTGGAATTTGCTGGATTGAGCGCTAAAAATTGGTAAGCACCGAGATCAATCGGAAATTGGGTATTAATAATAGTCATGGTTTATTGATTGAATAAAAAACAATTTGAACAGATGGGACGCGCGATCGCACTACAAAAAAATTGTTAAAACCCCCATTGGGCAACAATTATCCAAGTTCAAGTCAACCACTTGGAACCACAATGGTTCCGAGTGATTTCATCAAATGCCAAAATCAATACATTCGATTGTGCATGAATGCGCTTGAATTCAATTGAAGTTACGGATTACCGTACAAAAACTTGCATATCAATAAGTATAAACTCACAAACGTGCAATTTCAAGGTCAAAAACGCATTTTCAGGAAAATTAATTATGCTAACTGCTGAACGACGACAATTCATCTTAGAAATTCTGCGTCGTGAGAAAAAGGTACTTTCGACAGAACTTAGTGCTGTTCTCAAAGTTTCTGAGGATACGATTCGCCGGGACTTGCGAGAACTGGCAGAAACTGGACTATTGCAACGCGTTCATGGGGGAGCGCTTCTCAAATCTCCAGCCACCGCTAGTTATGCCGATCGCCAAAAGCAAGCGCCAAAAGAAAAAGAAGCGATCGCTCGCACAGCAGCAAAATTAGTTTGTACGGGACAGGTGGTGATTTTAGATGGAGGTACAACAACTCTCCAAGTAACCCGTCATTTGCCCCTAGATTTGCACGCAACAGTCATCACAAATAGTCCGCCAATAGCAGTTGCTTTAGCAGAACATCCCCATATAGAGGTTGTGATGTTAGGTGGACAACTTTACAAAAAAGCCTTGGTGAACGTGGGTACTGTCACGATTGAAACTTTACGGATGATTCGTGCAGATTTGTGTATGTTGGGAGTTTGCAGTTTACATCCAGAAGTTGGGATTAGTGTACCTAACCTCGACGAAGCGCACGTCAAACGAGCCATGATTGCTGGCTCGGCCGAGGTAGTCGGATTAGTCACAGCAGAAAAATTAGACACGGCTGCTCCTTATCTAGTGGAGTCTATTCATGCTCTGACTTACCTAGTAACAGCACCTACGGTATCTAATAATATGCTGAGTGCCTACAAAGCTTTAGGTTTGACAATTATACGTGATGAGTACGAGTGATCTGATTTTGAAGATGCGATCGCTGGGGATTGGGGAAGGGAATAGGGTACAGGTTAGAGGGTACAGATTATTCCCTGTTACCTGTCACCTGTCACCTCTTCCCTAACCCCAATCCCCAAATCTAAAATCTATCCGTTTCTTGAGGTGTTCCAACTGCTCCTGGTTGAGCCGTAAAGAAGTTTTGAGCAGCTTCATTCTGATATATACACCTAATATCAGGTTGGCCACTGTCCAAGTTACCTGTGAAGCCAAAGGTATTCAGACGATTTTTGCAATCTCTTACCTGATCCGATGTCACTAGCTTACGTTGCTCTAAAAGCGCCCAGTTATTTTGTCGGATCACACATCCAGGACGCATACTCGGCTGGGCAACATAAACATTAAAAGGGTTGAGAGTAACGAACAGTCTAGCGTCCATCACCATCGCGCTAGCTCCGTACTGCACACAAATTTCCGGGTTTGGTGCTTTGGTGTCAATGAATTCACGGGAAGCCACATTTGATGGGGCTAACGTGGTTGTAGAACTAAAAGCAATGCCAATCCCAATTCCTAAAATCAACACCCCTCCCATAATTGCGATGGTGAAGAGGTTAAACATAGGGGATTGGAAAATAGAGGGTTTAGAAGTAGTAGCCGATCTACCAGTGGGTTTACGTCTCATTGTTGCTTAATCACCTTCACGTCGATTTTGCAGGGAGTTGTCTCAAGTTTTCTCTCTCTTTTCAGTATGCCTAGTCTTGACTGTTATTGGCTGCAATTTTCTGTACGATATACTTTTTAAACAATAAAAATAGCAACTTATCTAGATAACTTACTCTGCATTAATAAATAAAGGCTGTTAATAAGCGGCTCTCTCTGAAAATACGGCTATAATAACTATTTAGAATTCATATTACCGGGGATGATGGCGCTCTCGTCGATGCCAATATTTACCCTTATTCCAGTTTCTTTGGTACAGGATACCAATTTTGCTAGTGATTGTGATCGCACTTTCTCTGTGGGGTAGTTATAAATTCGCTCACCAGCAGGATTAAAACTTTAATTACAACCTCTGTTTTAACTGTTGAATTTTCTGTAAAACTTTTTCTCGATGCTGCGTCAACTTTATCCATCGGGGTAGACGACTGGCAAGACTGCCATTGTGCCAGCCTAATGTGTCATCAGGCAAACGTTCTCGCAACCTTGATTGAACATAGCTTTCCAAGAAGTTCAAATGTGCTTCATTATACGCCCATAGCACCTGACCACAACAGGAAGTTTGTAACCACAGAGGCAAGCCAAAAAAATGGTCTAATATTTCATAGCTAGAATTTCTTTTAGCCTTGGAATTGTTTTGCCATAACAGCAATACGGCTTTTCGCTGCCCATCCTTTGGCTGTTGTTTTGTATAGCTACAGTGCTGACAGATAATTCTTTTGATTGAACTGGGATTTGATTGTTCAGAGTTTACAGTCAATATTTTGGCAGTGCGCTCGCATTGTGGGCAGCGAACTAAAATTTCTTCCTCAAAATCAGAAAGCCTTTTGCTGTAGTCTCTAAATCTTACAACCATTCCAGATGACCACTTCTACCGTTTCTGCAACAATTCCAGAAAGTTGATTCACCCCGCGACAAAAGCTGACGTACCCTTCATCAGATGGGCGTTAAGCAAATTCGTCTAGATACAGCATTTATTTACCAGACTTCCCACCGATTATTTGCATCTTGTGCTTTTCGATTCAGCATTATTTGGAATACTAATTGGATTGAGTCATCAGTCATTAGTTATAAGCAAATGACTAATGACTAATGACAAAGGACTAACTAGCTAACAGAGTTTTTTCTAGAGAAGTCCAACGGAAGGCGCGATCGCCACCTCTCTCAATTACTACTTTCACTCGTGGTTCTAACTGAGGCAAATTCGTTAAATACTCAAGTTCCTCATTGGAAAGAATATGCCCTTCAATAATCCACAAAACCAGCCCCTTTGACTTTGGTGGTAGCTGTTCTAGATGAGAATCGAGAATTGGTGGCAAATAGTATACCTGACCTACTGCCGCACCGCTACCAGTGCTTTTTTTGCCAAGATGAGGAGGTCTGACTCCATGAATTCTTGTGAGATAGGCAGCTACGTCGCCTAGTCCCTTGGCAGTAATGTGGAGAGTGGTATAGCCAGCAGCGCGTAGTCGGCGCTGATATCTACCTTCATAACCTCCTTCTAGAGGTACATACACTCCAAGAGCGCCAAATTTTTCCAGATCGCGGATTAAACCGTTGCCAGTGGTAATTAGTGCCATAGATTTTCGTCGTATCCCACTTAGATATCTCTATTATTTACCCTGAACTGATAGATTAAAAGCATTTTCTTTGGGTATTGAGAAGAGGCAGAGGGGCATGGAGCAGGGAGCAGAGGGGAAAGAGATAATTTTTTATTCTCCCTTTGCCCCATGCTTCCCTGTTCTTCCCTACTCCCTAAAAATAACTCTATAAATTACTGGACAAACATAAATAAATAATTTATATTATTAGATTGTGACCAAACACGCAAATTAGATAAACTCTTTACTGTCATTCTGAGGTAGTGTTAGCATTAAAAGCTGATAATTTAATCCAAGTTGGATAATATAACTCAGATTGATCATAGACTGGTAAACTAAGAAAGCTTTCAGGTCAACATTGGAGCTTATGGATGAACAATCAAAGCCAATCCTAAGCTCCAGAGTGAATTTGCTCCCGTGCCTCTGAAAAAGCAGGCAAAATCTTAAACAATAGTTTAAGGTATTTAAGGAAGTAAAACTGAGCAGCAATGTTGGTTTCATGGCATTACGTCAGTCTCAGTTAACGGATACTGGGCGGTAAAGACCGCTTAAGTCCAACTGCAACACGGCAGTAGCCAAACTCCGGGAAACCGTCATTAGGGCGTACACAAATCGGAAAACCCGCCGACAGCGCTGCCTCCAGAAAGTGCCAGAGCAATTGCTTGGACGAAAGCATTGCTGCACACAGCTTAAAGCTGTAGCGCCTTGCATTGATTCCAGAAGTTACTCCTTCCCAAATGGAAGAGAATTGTAGCTGTTCTGGTGATCTATTGAGTGAAGCTAAACAGATTCACCAAGCAGTACGGACACGGTTTGTTGTGTCCCAAAGTATTTGGACTGGTTTACTGAAACCATTCCAAATTTCGCAGGCTAACTCAGCCTAAACTGATGCGTACAAAGCGTGTCCTCTAGAGTCCAATTCCAAGGTCAGCAAGTAGAAAGGAGAACCAGTTACTGTGTCTGTAGGTATTCTCGGCACCAAGCTGGGCATGACCCAAATATTTGACGAAGCAGGAGTAGCTATTCCTGTGACTGTCATTCAAGCAGGGCCATGCACCGTTACACAAGTTAAAACGAAACAAACCGACGGTTACTTTGCCATCCAAGTTGGTTTTGGCGAAGTTAAACCAAAGGCACTGAACAGACCACTACTGGGTCATTTGGCTAAATCATCTGCCCCAGCATTGCGTCACCTAAATGAATATCACACTGATAGTTCTAGTGATTATGCTTTAGGTCAACAGATTAAAGCAGATATTTTTAGTGCGGGTCAAATTGTCGATGTAGTCGGCACAAGCATCGGTCGCGGTTTTGCAGGAAACCAGAAGCGCAACAACTTTGGTCGTGGGCCCATGTCACACGGTTCCAAAAACCACAGAGCGCCAGGTTCTATTGGTGCTGGTACAACACCAGGTCGTGTCTATCCAGGTAAGCGGATGGCAGGGCGTTTAGGTGGTAAACGCATCACAATCCGTAAGCTGACCATAGTGCGAGTTGATGCAGAACGCAATTTATTGCTAATCAAGGGAGCCATTCCTGGCAAACCAGGCGCTCTAGTAAGTGTTGTACCTGCAAAAGTAGTGGGATAGTCAAAAGTCATTAGTCAACAGTCATTAGTCAAAAGTCATTGGCTAAAGACAAATGGCAAAAGACCAATGACAAATGACAAGAGACAAAGGACAAATAACAAAGATGGTTGAAAGCGTAGTTAAAAATTGGCAAGGAGAACAGGTCGGCGAGACGACCTTCGAGTTGCGCGTTGCCAAAGAAGAAACAGCGTCTCATATCGTACACCGCGCCTTAGTACGGCAATTGACTAATGCTCGTCAAGGAAATGCCAGTACAAAAACTCGTGCTGAAGTTAGAGGCGGTGGCCGTAAACCTTGGCGACAAAAAGGTACTGGTCGCGCTCGTGCAGGGTCTATTCGTTCACCATTGTGGCGTGGTGGTGGTGTGATCTTTGGGCCAAAGCCTAGAGACTTTGACCTGAAGTTGAACCGCAAAGAGCGACGTTTAGCACTGCGGACAGCATTTGTCGGTCGTATTGACGACTTGATCGTAGTAGAAGAATTTAGCACCGAACTATCTCGCCCGAAGACTAAAGACTTAGTGGCAGCACTTGCCCGTTGGGGAGTAGTACCAGAAAGCAAGGCACTGTTAATTTTGTCTGAAATTGCGGATACAGATAATGTTTATTTATCAGCCCGCAACATTGAAAATTTAAAACTAATTGCAGCCGACCAGTTAAATGTTTTTGATTTACTGCACGCTGACAAAATTGTAGTTACGGCATCAGCCCTAGAAAAAATTCAGGAGGTCTACAGTGCCTAGCTTTGACCCCCGCGACCTTGCCGACTTAGTACGTCGCCCAATAGTCACCGAGAAGGCGACTATCTTGATGGAGCAAAATAAGTACACCTTTGAAGTAATTCCAAAGGCATCCAAGCCAGAAATCAAGGCTGCGATCGAAGACTTATTTCAGGTCAAGGTTGTAAAAGTCAACACCACCTTACCACCACGTAAAAAGCGGCGCGTTGGTAAATTTATCGGTTATAAGCCCCAATATAAGCGAGCCATTGTTACAGTCGCACCTGGGGATGAAGACAAGATTAGACAAGTTCTATTCCCAGAAGTCTAGGAATTTTAGATTTTAGATTTTAGATTGAGGAGTTTACTGAATAAATACCAAAGATGGTCGCAATTAGTTAAACACTCATTAAATCCAAAATTCAAAATCCGAAATTAAGTAAATCAAAAATCCAAAATCCAAAATAGATTATGGGTACTCGTTCTTATCGCCCTTATACCCCCAGCACTCGCCAAGTTACAGTTTCTGACTTTGCGGAAATTACAAAAACCGAGCCAGAAAAATCCCTAACGACCTCCAAGCATCGTGCCAAAGGTCGGAATAATACAGGGCGGATTACCAGTCGTCGTCGGGGTGGCGGACACAAACAACTTTACCGGATCATCGATTTTAAAAGGGATAAACATAATATTCCTGCCAAAGTCGCCGCAATTGAATACGATCCTAACCGCAATGCCCGAATTGCCCTTTTGTATTACCAAGATGGCGAAAAACGGTACATCCTTCATCCCAACGGATTGAAAGTTGGAACAATAATTATTTCTGGTCCCGAATCTCCCTTTGAAGATGGTAATGCTTTACCTCTATCAAGGATTCCCTTGGGTACTAGTGTTCACAACGTAGAAATGACTCCTGGTAAAGGTGGTCAAATAGTGCGTGCTGCTGGTGCTAGCGCTCAAGTTGTGGCAAAAGAAGGTGATTATGTAACTCTCAAGTTGCCATCGGGAGAAGTCCGCTTAATTCGGCGTGATTGCTACGCCACCATTGGGCAAGTGGGCAACACCGATGCGAGAAACCTGAGTGCAGGTAAAGCCGGACGCAATCGTTGGAAAGGTCGCCGTCCGAAGGTTAGAGGTAGCGTCATGAACCCAGTGGATCACCCACATGGTGGTGGTGAGGGTAGGGCTCCTATCGGTAGATCGGGACCTGTTACACCTTGGGGTAAACCCACATTGGGCGCGAAGACACGCAATCGCAAGAAACTTAGCAGCAAATTCATTGTGCGTCGTCGCCGTAAGTCTTCTAAACGCGGTCGCGGTGGTCGTGAATCATAGAATTTTAGATTTTAGATTTTGGATTTTAGATTGGGGTCTACTTGTGAACATTGAAAATTTGTGAAACCTGATTGGACACCTAATTATCCAAAATCCGAAATTCTAAATCCTAATTCCTAAATCCTAAATCCAAAATTGAACTATGGGTCGTTCTCTAAAAAAAGGTCCTTTCGTTGCGGATCATCTCTTAAAGAAAATTGAAAAGCTCAACGACAACAACAGAAAAGAAGTTATTAAAACTTGGTCAAGAGCTTCAACAATTTTGCCCCTAATGGTAGGTCATACCATTGCTGTTCACAACGGACGACAACACGTTCCAGTTTTTGTAAATGAACAGATGGTAGGACACAAGTTGGGTGAATTTGCCCCGACACGCACCTACAGGGGTCATGGAAAAAGCGACAAAAAAGCGGGTAGGTAGTCATTAGTTATTAGTCATTAGTCATTAGCTAAAGACAAGTGACAAGTGACAAATGACAAATGACAAAATTGGAGAAAATTATGGCTACTAATACTACTGAAGTAAAAGCGATCGCTCGTTTTATCCGCATCTCGGCCTACAAAGTGCGTCGGGTACTCGATCAAATCCGGGGGCGATCATACCGAGAAGCGTTAATCATCCTAGAATTCATGCCCTATCGCGCCACTGAACCCATATTGAAGGTTCTCAGAAGCGCTGCTGCTAATGCTGAACACAATGCTGGGTTAGATCGGACTCAACTAGTGATTACTCAGGCTTACGCCGATCAAGGGCCGCCGTTGAAGCGGTTCCAACCAAGAGCGCAAGGTCGAGCTTACCAAATTCGCAAACCGACGTGTCATATTACTGTGGCCGTTGGAGCCGCACCAGAAAAATAAGCACGCTTACACGAATAAATTACGTAAAGTAAGAAATCTTAGAGGAAGCATTCGTGGGACAGAAAATTCATCCAGTTGGTTTTCGCCTGGGTATTACACATGAACATCAATCCCGTTGGTTTGCTGTTCCTGACCGCTATCCAGAACTTTTACAAGAAGACTACAAACTCCGTCAATACATAGAACAAAAGCTGGGTAGACTTGCTCAAAACAACGCCGGAATTTCCGAAGTGCGGATTGAGCGCAAAGCCGACCAAATCGACTTAGAAGTACGCACAGCTAGACCCGGTGTAGTAGTAGGACGTGGTGGGCAAGGCATAGAATCCTTGCGTACCGGACTCCAAGGACTATTGGGTAGCAATCGCCAAATTCGCATTAACGTAGTTGAAGTTCAACGAGTTGATGCTGATGCCTACCTAATTGCCGAATACATTGCTCAACAATTGGAACGCCGGGTTTCCTTTCGGCGGGTAGTGCGCCAATCAATTCAGCGCGCCCAACGCGCTGGTGTTCAAGGTATTAAAATCCAAGTCAGTGGCCGCCTCAACGGTGCAGAAATTGCCCGGACAGAGTGGACTCGTGAAGGTAGAGTACCTTTACATACCTTACGGGCTGATATTGACTACTCTTATTGCACGGCAAAAACTGTTTACGGCATTTTGGGCATCAAAGTTTGGGTGTTTAAGGGAGAAATTATTCCTGGACAGGAACCAGATCCACTACCACCAGCAAGCCGCGATCGCGAACGTGATCCCCGTGATCGCGATCGTGAGCCCCGTCGTCGTCAACAACAACGTCGTCGCCAGCAATTTGAAGACCGCTCAAATGAAGGATAAATCGTCATTAGTCATTAGTCATTAGTCATTAGTAAATGGCAGATGACAAATGGCAGATGACAAATGACAAATGACAAGTAACAAACCATGTTAAGCCCTAGAAGAACTAAATTCCGCAAACAACAGCGCGGACGGATGGAGGGACTAGCCACCCGTGGTAGCACCCTCAACTTCGGTGATTTTGCACTCCAAGCACAAGAACCTGCTTGGATCACCTCCCGGCAAATCGAGGCTTCCCGTCGGGCAATGACTCGTTATATTCGTCGGGGTGGACAAATCTGGATTCGGATTTTCCCTGATAAACCTGTAACCATGCGTCCTGCTGAAACCCGGATGGGTTCCGGTAAAGGTAATCCAGAGTTTTGGGTAGCGGTAGTCAAGCCAGGACGAATTTTGTTTGAAATCGGTGGGGTTTCTGAAGAAATCGCCCGTGAAGCTATGCGTTTGGCTTCATTTAAACTGCCTATAAAAACCAAGTTTATTGTGCGCTTTCAACCACAGGAGCAGGAGTAGCTTATGCCTCTTCCCAAGATTTCAGAAGCTAGAGAATTAAGTGACGAGAAGCTCTCTGATGAAATTGTTGCGATCAAAAGACAACTATTTCAGTTGCGCTTGCAAAAAGCGACAAGACAATTAGAAAAGCCCCACCAATTCAGACAGGCTCGACATCGCCTAGCCCAATTGCTGACATTAGAAACAGAACGCAAACGGGCAGCAAGTCAATCGGCTAAAGAAGAAAAGTAGGAGATTATGGCAGTTAAAGAACGAGTTGGCTTGGTAGTGAGCGATAAAATGCAAAAAACTGTGGTAGTTGCCATAGAAAACCGCGCTCCTCACCCCAAGTACGGCAAGATTGTGGTTAACACCCAACGATATAAAGTTCACGACGAAGAAAATAAGTGTAAAGTAGGCGATCGCGTTCGCATTCAGGAAACTAGACCCCTGAGCAAAACCAAGCGCTGGAAAATCACAGAAGTCCTGAACATCAAACCTGCTTAAACCTCATCGTTGTTAGAAACTAACAACATCACAAGGGAGAATAATTGTGATTCAACCCCAGACTTACCTGAATGTCGCAGATAATAGCGGTGCCCGAAAACTAATGTGCATCCGCGTCTTAGGCGGAGGCAACCGTCGTTATGGTTTTATCGGTGATAAAATTATCGCCGTTGTCAAAGATGCTACACCTAACATGGCTGTTAAAAAGTCTGATGTTGTGGAAGCAGTAATTGTCCGCACTCGTAAAGCTGTATCTCGTGACAGTGGCATGAGTATTCGCTTTGATGATAATGCTGCTGTAATCATCAACAAAGACGGCAATCCTAGAGGCACACGGGTTTTTGGCCCAGTTGCACGGGAACTACGCGATAAAAACTTTACCAAAATTGTTTCTCTGGCTCCGGAGGTGCTTTAATGGCAACCAAACAGGGTACGCCCAAAGTATTCCACAAAATGCACGTCAAAACTGGCGACACCGTACAAGTGATTGCTGGTAAAGACAAAGGAAAAATTGGTGAAATTATCCAGGCACTTCCCCAACTGAGTAAAGTCATCGTCAAAGGTGTCAACATTAAAACCAAGCACGTCAAACCCCAGCAAGAAGGGGAATCAGGGCGGATTGTCACCCAAGAATTCCCAATTCATAGCTCCAACGTGATGCTTTATTCCACTAAGCAGAACGTTGCTAGTCGTGTTTGTTATACCTTTACCTCAGAAGGCAAGAAAGTCAGAAAACTTAAAAAAACTGGCGAGATTCTGGATAAATAGTCATTAGTCATTGGTCATTAGTCATTAGTTATAAAGACAAATAACAAAAGACAAAGGACAAATAACAAAGGACAATAAAAGTTCCCTGACCAAGCCCAGGGATATCAGGACAAAAAACTATGGCGACAACAAGACTCAAAAGCTTATATCAAGAGACAATCGTCCCCAAACTGATTAATCAGTTTCAATATACCAACGTTCATCAAGTACCGAAGTTGGTAAAAGTTACTATTAACCGAGGTTTGGGTGAAGCAGCTCAAAATGCGAAGTCGCTGGAAGCATCCATCAACGAAATTGCGCTTGTTACAGGTCAAAAACCAGTAGTGACGCGGGCGAAAAAGGCGATCGCTGGCTTTAAGATTCGTCAAGGGATGCCTGTGGGGATCATGGTGACACTCAGAGCCGAACGGATGTATGCCTTTTTCGACCGGCTGGTTAGCCTATCACTGCCCAGAATTCGAGATTTTCGTGGCGTTAGCCCTAAAAGCTTTGACGGACGGGGTAACTATACTCTGGGTGTAAGAGAACAGCTAATTTTTCCAGAAGTCGAATACGACAGCGTTGATCAAGTGCGTGGGATGGATATTTCCATCATCACCACAGCAAAAAACGACGAAGAGGGCCGCGCCTTACTTAAAGAATTAGGAATGCCCTTTCGCGATCAGTAAGTTCATCTATAGAGGGAACGATGGCGGCTAACGACACAATTGCAGATATGCTGACGCGCATCCGCAATGCCAACCTGGCGCGGCATCAGACTACACAAGTGCCAGCTACAAAAATGACCCGCAGCATTGCCAAAGTGCTACGGGAGGAAGGCTTTATTGCTGAAATCGAAGAAGCAGAAGAAGGGGTAAAACACAACCTAGTGATTTCCCTGAAATATAAGGGTAAAAATCGTCAGCCTCTAATCACCGCCTTAAAGCGAGTGAGTAAGCCAGGCTTGCGTGTTTACTCCAATAGAAAAGAATTACCAAGAGTACTAGGCGGCATTGGCATTGCCATTATTTCTACATCCAGTGGAATTATGACTGACCGCGAAGCGCGTCGTCAGAACTTGGGTGGCGAAGTGCTTTGTTACGTTTGGTAGTCATTGGTCATTAGTCATTTGTCATTAGTCATTGGTCATTGGTCATTAGTCATTTGTTATTAGTGAAAGACAAAGGACAAAAGACAAAGGACAAAGGACAAATAACAAAAGGCAAAGGGCAAATAACAAAGGACAAAAAGTAATGTCTCGTATTGGTAAACGTCCAATTACTATTCCCGCCAAAGTTGAAGTGGCGATCGATGGTACGAATATTGTGGTGAAAGGCCCGAAAGGAGAACTTTCTCGCACTCTCAGAGATAATGTCTCACTCTCTCAAGAGGGAGAAATATTACACGTAAATCGTCGGGATGAAACTCGGACATCGAAGCAACTACACGGCTTGAGCCGCACTTTAGTTGCCAACATGGTTGAGGGAGTTTCCCAAGGTTTTCAACGCCGTTTGGAAATCCAAGGTGTTGGTTACAGGGCACAACTTCAAGGGCGTAACCTAGTTTTAAACATGGGTTACAGCCATCAAGTGCAAATTGAACCACCAGATGGGATTCAGTTTGCAGTCGAAGGTACCACTAACGTGATTGTCAGCGGCTACGACAAAGAAATCGTAGGCAACACAGCCGCAAAAATTCGCGCCGTTCGTCCACCAGAACCTTACAAAGGTAAAGGCATTCGCTATGCCGGTGAAGTGGTAAGACGTAAGGCTGGTAAGACTGGTAAGGGTGGTAAGAAGTAGAAATGAAACTTACTCGTAGAGAATCAAAAAACCGTCGTCATCGACGCGTTCGTGGCAAAGTTGTTGGCTCCCCAGAACGTCCGCGTTTAGCGGTATTCCGTTCTAATGAGCATATTTATGCCCAGGTTATTGATGATAGTCAGCATCAAACCATAGTGGCAGCATCGACTTTAGAACCAGAGTTGAAATCTAGTTTAGCGTCAGGTGCAAACCGCGACGCATCGGTGCAAGTTGGTAAGTTGATCGCAGTGCGATCGCTAGAAAAAGGCATCACCAAAGTAGTCTTCGATCGCGGTGGTAACTTATATCATGGTCGTGTCAAAGCCCTAGCTGATGCAGCACGCGAAGCTGGTTTAGATTTCTAAAGTCATTGGTCATTAGTCATTAGTCATTGGACAAATGACAAAGGACAAATGACAAATGACAAAAGACAAATGACGTTCACCAGAGCATAAATTATGGCAACAGAGCGTAAAAGTAGAACAAAGCGTGCCAAAAAAGAAGAAACTACTTGGCAAGAGCGGGTTATCCAAATCCGCCGCGTGAGCAAGGTCGTCAAAGGCGGTAAAAAACTCAGTTTCCGAGCGATCGTTGTCGTCGGTAACGAACGCGGTCAAGTTGGTGTCGGAGTAGGCAAAGCCTCAGATGTAATCGGCGCAGTCAAAAAAGGCGTAGCCGACGGCAAAAAACATCTCATTGATATCCCCATCACCAAATCTAACTCTATTCCCCATCCCATTGATGGTGTAGGTGGCGGTGCAAAAGTGATTATGCGTCCAGCCGCACCTGGTACTGGGGTAATTGCTGGTGGTGCTGTGCGGACTGTGTTGGAATTGGCAGGAGTTCGTAACGTCTTAGCCAAGCAACTTGGTTCTAACAATCCGCTCAATAATGCTAGAGCAGCAGTCAATGCCTTATCTACATTGCGGACTCTTTCTGAAGTCGCCGAAGATCGCGGTATTCCTATTCAAAATCTCTACATCTAACTAGTCATTTGTCCTTAGTCAGTAGTCCTTTGTTCTGAACAAATGACAACCTAAGATAATGGCAAATGACAAATGAGAAACGAAAAATGACAACTTGGTAACTTATGAGACTCCATGATGTTAAGCCGCAAAAAGGCTCAAAGAAACGCAAAAAGCGTGTAGCCAGAGGTATTTCTGCTGGTCAAGGTGCCAGTGCTGGTCTAGGTATGCGGGGTCAAAAGTCTCGTTCTGGTAGCGGTACTCGACCCGGTTTTGAAGGTGGTCAACAGCCATTGTACCGCCGCTTACCGAAACTGAAGGGCTTTCCGATTGTTAATCAAAAGATTTACACTACGATTAATGTAGAGAAGCTAGCCTCCCTTCCCGCTAATACGGAAGTAACTTTAGCCTCCTTGAAAGCAGCAGGTATCCTGACTGCTGTCAAAGGGCCATTGAAAATTTTGGGTAACGGCGAATTGAGCACTCCGCTCAAGGTACAAGCGGCAGCTTTCACAGGTACAGCTCGTAGCAAAATTGAGGCAGCTGGTGGGAGTTGTGAAGTCTTATGAGTGAGCCGGAACAGCGCACTTAAATGTAAGCCAACTCGCTGTCAGCGCCTGTTTCAATATAAAGGTAGCACTCTATGATCAGTCGAGATAAAGCCCCAACGGCTCAAGAAACTTTTATGCAGATGGCACAAGCAGCCGGGCTTAGAGGTAGGCTGCTTGTAACTGTCGGTGTTTTAATTTTGGTTCGCCTGGGTATCTTCTTACCCGTACCAGGGATTGACAGACCCAGATTTGCCGAAGCTATATCGGGCAATAATTCCATATTCGGTTTATTGGATATATTCTCCGGGCGAGGACTTTCGACTTTGGGCGTTTTTGCTCTAGGGATTTTACCCTTTATTAATGCGTCCATTATCATCCAATTGCTCACCGCGGCGATTCCATCTTTAGAAAATTTACAGAAAAATGAAGGCGAAGCGGGCCGGCGGAAAATATCGCAGATTACCCGCTATGTCACTGTATGTTGGGCAATTCTTCAAAGCACAGCTTTTTCAGCATTATTCCTCCAGCAATTTGCCTTAAATCCAGGGCCAATCTTTGTAGCTGAAACTGCGATCGCTCTGACTGCTGGTTCTATGTTCGTCATGTGGGCATCAGAACTCATTACAGAGCGGGGAATTGGCAATGGAGCATCATTGTTGATTTTTGTCAACATTGTCGCCTCATTACCAAAAGCTTTAGGCGATACTATCGATTTGGTGCAAGTCGGCGGTCGGGAAACAGTGGGTCGCGTCATCGTACTAATCTTAGTTTTCTTAGCAACCATTGTTGGTATTGTGGTTGTCCAAGAAGGAATGCGCCGCATCCCGATTATTTCGGCTCGTCGCCAAGTAGGTCGTAGAGTTTTGGCAGAGCAACGCAGCTTTTTACCCTTGCGGCTAAATCAAGGTGGCGTAATGCCAATTATCTTTGCCGCAGCTATCCTCAGTTTGCCATTGCTAATTGCAAATTTCGCCAAGAATGCTGAGTTGGCAAATATAATTAACACTTATTTGAGTCCAAGCGGTTCTGGCTCTTGGGTCTATGCCTTGGTTTACATGATTTCCATTATTTTCTTCAGCTACTTCTATTCTTCGTTGATTCTCAACCCGGTAGATGTAGCGCAGAATTTGAAGAAAATGGGTTCTAGTATTCCCGGTATTCGTCCCGGTAAAGCGACTAGTGAGTATATCGAGCGCGTGTCAAACCGACTCACCTTTTTGGGTGCTATCTTTTTGGGCTTGGTTGCTATTATCCCAACCGGTGTCGAAAGTGCTTTAGGAGTACCCACATTTAAGGGGCTAGGTGCTACCTCTCTGTTAATTCTAGTGGGCGTAGCGATTGATACGGCAAGACAAATCCAAACATACGTAATCTCTCAGCGCTATGAAGGAATGGTGAAACAATAGTGACGCGACTAATCTTCTTGGGGCCACCTGGAGCTGGTAAGGGAACACAAGCTCAATTATTGGCGGAACACTTGAATATTCCCCATATTTCTACTGGGGAAATATTAAGACAAGCTATGAAAGAGCAAACTCATTTGGGAATCAAAGCTCAAAACTATGTAAATAGCGGCGAGTTAGTCCCCGACCAGCTAGTGCAGGACTTGGTACAGGAGCGCCTCAACCAACCAGATGCAGAAAATGGTTGGATTCTTGATGGTTTTCCCCGTAAAGTGACGCAAGCAGCTTTTCTAGAAGAATTGCTGGTAACAATACATCAGAGTGGCGAAAGGGTAATTAATCTAGATGCACCAGATGATGTTGTGGTAGAACGCTTGCTAGCTAGAGGGCGAAAAGATGATACCGAAGAGGTAATTCGTCGTCGGTTAGAAGTGTACCGCGCTGAAACTGCACCTTTAATTGATTATTATCGCGATCGCCAAAAACTTTTAACAGTCAATGGCAATCAGTCCCAAGAAGAAGTCACTGGTGAACTGCAAAAGGTAATCGCTTGAGGATCAGGGAGTAGGGGAGGAGCTAAAGTAATTCTTCCCCCAATTCCCAATGTCCCATGCCCTCCCAAGAAACAGATCAATTTTAGCTAAGATATATTAATAAACTGTTGATATATTTCTTGAAATGTGTTCTCTTGCAGATGAAGTGCTGCAACTGAACACAAAATTGTTGAGTTGAGGAAAAAACAAATTGTCTAAGCAAGATTTGATTGAAATGGAAGGCACGGTTACAGAGTCCTTGCCCAATGCGATGTTTCGCGTTGACTTGGACAATGGATTTAACGTGCTAGCTCACATTTCCGGCAAGATTCGCCGCAACTATATCAAGATTTTGCCCGGCGATCGCGTCAAGGTAGAGTTAACTCCTTACGACTTGACCAAAGGCAGAATTACCTATCGCTTGCGTAAGAAGTAACTATATGTAGATGTAGAGAATTTTACCATAAAATCATCCTTTTGACTGTTTGCTAGTCAAATTAATGGATTGTTTTCTCTAAAAATGCTATAATTTAATATTTGGAGTCAAAAAATAAAAGGCATGAAAGTTAGAGCCTCAGTCAAGAAAATCTGTGAGAAGTGTAGCGTGATCAAGCGTCGTGGTCGCGTCATGGTGATTTGCGTGAACCCCAAGCACAAGCAACGTCAAGGATAACGCTCTTACAAAGAGAGTCAGTTGTAACACGCGTATCATCATTAACAACGAAAAAACGCGATTAATCACGTTTTTCCAACCAACAGTAATTGCGAAAACAATAGGGAGAGTTCATTGTGGCACGGATTGCCGGAGTAGACCTTCCACGCGATAAGCGCGTTGAAATCGGTCTAACTTATATCTACGGAATTGGTTTATCACGCGCTCAAGAAATTATAGCGGCTACTGGTGTGAATCCAGACACCCGCGTTAAGGACTTAAGTGATGCCGATGTGACAGCCCTGCGAGGCGAAATAGAAAGCAACTATCAAGTTGAAGGCGACTTGCGGCGTTTGGAGTCTTTGAACATCAAGCGCTTAGTTGACATTGGTACTTACAGAGGTCGTCGTCATCGCATGGGCTTACCAGTCAGAGGACAAAGAACTCGCACCAATGCCAGAACCCGTCGAGGCAGAAGGCAGACAGTGGCTGGTAAGAAGAAGGCTCCAGGGAAATAAATTTGCAACGCTTGCTAATCAGAGCAAGTTTTACCTTAAATCAACTAAACAAGTATGGCGAGACAACCAACTAAAAAATCCGGGAGCAAGAAGCAGAAACGGAACGTACCAAGTGGGATGGCCTATATCCAGTCTACTTTCAACAATAGCATTGTCACCATTACCGATCAAAATGGAGATGTCATCTCCTGGGCTAGTGCTGGTTCTAGCGGTTTTAAGGGAGCAAAAAAGGGAACTCCCTTTGCAGCGCAAACTGCTGCTGAAAGTGCAGCCCGTAGAGCTATAGATCAAGGAATGCGCCAAATTGAGGTAATGGTAAGTGGGCCAGGAGCAGGTAGAGAAACCGCTATCCGCGCACTTCAAGGAGCAGGACTGGAAATTACACTCATTCGGGATATTACCCCTATTCCTCACAATGGCTGCCGTCCACCCAAGCGCCGTCGAGTTTAAATACCAAGACTTGGGCATTGAGGACGAGAAGCTACAACCAAGAAAGTAAAGTTACTCACAATGACCGCTTGGGCGGATAACGTGCAAACTGTCATTGGGTGAAAACTTGGGCCACCAAAAGCGAATCAGATTTTCCTGTAGGGAAAGCTGTTAAACTTCGGGAACCCAAAATATTATTAGCGCCTGAAAGCTCAATAGGAGCGTCAAACTATACCGTAATTTCATACTAGTAGTTTGATAGACCTATAACCTACAGGACATAAAGTCAATTCGGGAGGCAATTGATTTGTCTGCTAGCAGCACCTTAGAAAAAGGGAGGCTCATCCGTGGCGCAGTTTCAGATTGAATGTGTAGAGTCGAATACTGAAGAAAGTCGGAACCATTACAGTAAATTTGTTCTGGAACCTCTAGAACGCGGTCAAGGAACAACGGTTGGCAACGCACTGCGGCGGGTTTTACTGTCTAACCTAGAAGGTACAGCAGTTACAGCAGTGCGTATTGCAGGCGTTTCACACGAGTTTGCCACAGTTCCGGGCGTGCGGGAAGATGTACTGGAAATCCTCATGAAAATGAAGGAAGTTATCCTCAAAAACTATTCCTCACAGCCTCAGATTGGTAGATTACTCGTTAGCGGCCCAGCAACAATTACTGCGGCACATTTTGATTTACCTAGTGAAGTAGAAGTCATCGATCAGACCCAGTATGTAGCCACCATCGCTGAAGGTGGAAAGCTGGAAATGGAATTTCGGATCGAGAAAGGCAAAGGCTATCGCACTGTAGAGCGAGGACGTGAGGAAGCCACATCGTTGGATTTTCTCCAAATCGACTCAATATTTATGCCGGTGCGAAAAGTCAACTATAGTGTTGAAGAATCTCGTGGGGAAGGCTTGATTCCAAAAGACCGACTACTGTTGGAAGTTTGGACAAATGGCAGTATTTCTCCTCAAGAAGCACTATCTTCTGCTGCTGCGATCTTGGTAGATTTATTCAACCCGTTGAAAGACATCTCCCTAGAACCAACAGACACAGGTTCGGATATTCCAGACGATCCAACTGCCCAGATACCCATCGAAGAGTTACAACTTTCCGTGCGGGCATATAACTGTCTCAAACGGGCACAAGTTAACTCTGTGGCAGATTTGTTGGATTATACCCAAGAAGACCTCTTAGAAATTAAGAACTTTGGGCAGAAATCAGCAGAAGAAGTCGTGGAAGCTTTGCAGCGACGCTTGGGCATCACCCTGCCAATGGAAAGAGGCTCTAAACACCCTTAAGAAAAACCTTCATAATTCATAGTGCATAATTATGCGTCACCGTTGTCGCGTCAAAAAACTCAGTAAACCAGCCGATCAACGCCGTGCTTTACTGCGATCGCTCGCCACCGAGCTGATCCGTCATGGTAAGATCACCACCACTTTAATTAGAGCGAAAGTTCTAAGAAGTGAAGTGGAAAAAATGATTACCCTAGCCAAAAATGGCTCCTTGTCAGCACGTCGGGAAGCCCTTGGCTATATCTTCGACAAACAACTGGTTCACGCTCTATTTGAGCAAGCTCCAACTCGATACGGCGATCGCCAGGGCGGTTATACCCGCATCCTGCGTACCGTACCGCGTCGGGGTGATAATGCAAAAATGGCAATAATTGAATTGGTTTAAGTCATTGGTCATTGGTCATTAGTCATTGGTTATTCACAAATGACAAAGGACAAATGACAAAGGACAAAATCTGTATGTTAGAAAGCCACCAGCCTACACAAACTCATCGAGTAGCCTTGGTAATCCAATACCTGGGCACTCATTTTCATGGCTGGCAACGGCAAAAACAACACCGGACAGTCCAAGAAGAGATCGAAATTGCGATCGCTACTATTCTTGGGCATCATGTAACATTACACGGTGCTGGGCGAACCGATTCTGGAGTTCACGCTGCTGCTCAAGTAGCCCATTTTGAAGCAACAGGTTTTATTCCGCCTCACAAGTGGGCAACAATCCTCAACAGCTACCTGCCGCCAGATATATTAATCAGGGCTTCAGCTGGTGTAGATAACCGTTGGCACGCTCGCTTTAGTGCAGCCTATCGACGGTATCGCTACACAATATATACTGAAGATCGGCTTAACTTGTTTGTAAGACCCTTCAGTTGGCATTATTATTATGCACCCCTGGATGAATCTTTAATCCAAGCTGCCTTGAAACCTCTCTTGGGAAAGCATCACTTAGCTGCTTTTCACCGTGCAGGCTCAAAGCGATCGCATTCCTGGGTAGAGGTGCAAGCAGCAGAGTGTCGTCGCAGTGGGCCATTTATCCATATTGAAATACAGGCAGATGGATTTTTGTATGGCATGGTACGGCTGTTGGTAGGGATGCTGGTAGAAGTAGGTTCTGGACAACGAACACTTTCTAGCTTCACCGAACTCTGGAAAGAAGAACGCCGGGAAGAAGTGAAATATGCCGCACCGCCTCAAGGCTTGTGCTTGTTGCGAGTCGGCTATCCCGATTTTCCCTTTCCAAAAGAGATTTGGTACGACACCTTGCCAAAGTTCGTCACTAGTCAAGAGTCATTAGTCATTGGTCAATAGTCATTGGTCAATAGTCATTGGTCATTAGTGAATAACTAAGGACAACTGACAAAGGACAAAGGACAAATAACAAATGACAAAAGACAAATGACTAATGACAAATTAAAAATGACAAAGGACAAATGACAAATGACAACAGTTAAAACATACCTTCCTTCTCAAGCAACCCTTGAGCGTGAGTGGTACATAGTAGATGCCACTGATAAACGCCTCGGTCGCCTCGCCAGCGAAATCGCCCAGGTATTGAGAGGCAAAAAGAAACCCGAATATACACCTCATCTAGATACAGGTGACTTCGTAATCGTCATTAATGCCGAGAAAGTAGCAGTTACAGGCAAAAAGCGCACTCAAAAGCTTTACCGCCGCCATTCTGGTCGTCCCGGTGGGATGAAAACCGAAACTTTTGCTAAACTGCAAGACCGCATACCAGAGCGGATTTTAGAACAAGCTGTTAAAGGTATGCTACCTAAAAATAGCCTGGGTAAGCAGTTGTTCACCAAGCTGAAAGTTTACGCTGGTCCTACGCATCCCCATGATGCTCAAAAACCTAAAGAACTAAAAGTTAATACAATTCCTGGAGAAGAAAATTAATGGTAGTAGCAGATGCCAATAGCGGTCGCGCCGTATACTGGGGTACTGGCCGTCGTAAGAACGCAGTAGCACGGGTACGCTTGGTTCCAGGCACTGGTCAATTGACTGTGAATGGTAAAGATGGAAACTTGTATTTCCAATTTAACCCCAACTACCTGGGAGTGATCAAAGCACCCCTGGAAACTCTGGGACTAGAAAACGAATATGACATTTTGGTGAAAGCAGAAGGCGGCGGCTTGACCGGACAGGCTGATTCTGTTCGTTTGGGAGTTGCTCGTGCTTTATGCCAACTAGACCCAGACAACCGCCCACCTTTGAAAACCGAAGGTTATTTGACTCGCGATCCGAGAGCAAAAGAGCGGAAGAAATATGGTTTACATAAAGCCCGGAAAGCACCTCAGTACTCTAAGCGTTAGGGAATTGGGTATTGATGAAGAAGGTGATAGGTTACAGGGGACAGGTGATAGTTTTCTGTTACCTCTAACCTGTTCCCTTCTCCCTTCTTCTAGCTGCAATTGAACGCTGAAAGTTATAATTTATATAGATTCATCACAAAAAGAACAATGGCTAAAGCTGATATTCACCCCAAGTGGTATCCAGACGCTAAAGTTTACTGCAACGGTCAAGTTGTTATGACCATTGGCTCCACCAAGCCAGAATTGCATGTAGATGTTTGGTCTGGAAATCACCCATTTTACACCGGCACTCAGAAGATTATTGACACTGAAGGTCGAGTAGAGCGCTTCCTCCGCAAGTACGGTATGAGCAGCACTCAAACATCTGGCGACGAACAAGACAAAAAGTAGCGAGTTGGCTCTGCTGTTAACGACGGCCCTGCATCAGCTGGGTCGATTTTCATTTATATGCTCGAGCCAATTTGTTATTTTTTAAGGAGCGATCGCACTCGTCATGGCTGAATCATACTTACTGGACAAACTAAAATCCGTTGAACAAACTTTTAATGAATTAACACGTCGTCTTGGCGACCCCGATACCGCTAGCAATCCTGATGAATATCAAGAAATTGCTAAGTCTCGTTCTTCTTTGGAAGAGGTTGTTGATACTTATGAAATTTGGAAAACAGCCCAAGAAGACTTGACCGGAGCGCGTCAGGTTTACAAAGAATCTGCAAGTGACCCAGAGTTGCAAGAAATGGCATCACTGGAAGTAAAAGAACTTGAAGAAAAAATAGAACATTTAGAGTCTCGCTTGAAAGTCTTACTGCTACCACGCGACCCCAATGATGAAAAGAATATCATGTTGGAAATTCGCGCTGGTACTGGTGGCGATGAAGCAAGCATTTGGGCTGGTGATTTGATGCAGATGTACACCCGCTATGCCCAGACTCAAGGTTGGAAAGTTTCTCTAGTGAGCGAATCTCGTGGAGAAATGGGTGGCTGGAAAGAGGTCATTCTCGAAATTAAAGGTAATGATGTTTACAGCCAGCTAAAGTTTGAAGCTGGGGTGCATCGTGTGCAGCGCGTGCCGGCAACTGAATCTGGGGGACGGGTTCATACTTCCACAGCTACCGTGGCGATTATGCCAGAGGTGGATGATGTGGAAATTCACATTGATCCGAAAGATATTGAAATGACTACAGCCCGTTCTGGTGGTGCTGGTGGACAAAACGTCAACAAGGTGGAAACAGCCGTTGACTTGATGCACAAACCAACGGGAATACGCATTTTCTGTACAGAAGAACGCAGCCAGTTGCAAAACAAAGAACGGGCGATGCAAATTCTGCGGGCGAAGTTGTATGACATTAAGTTAGGCGAACAACAAGCAGCTGTTACTTCCATGCGGCGATCGCAGGTTGGTACTGGATCGCGATCGGAAAAAATTCGCACCTATAATTATAAAGATAACCGCGCTACCGATCATCGGTTAGGTCAGAATTATTCTCTTACCCCTGTTTTGGATGGTGATTTAGAGACGCTTATCCAATCTTGTATATCTCTAGACCAGCAAGAACGGCTGGCGGAGTTAGCGACTTCTGCCGCTAACTAATTTCTGCTGTTAAATATCCTGTAAAACCACTTGTTGTACTGTTGCTTTTAACACAGACAGGTGGTTTTCTAATATCGCGTGGAGTATATCTTCTATTTCACTGGGATAATGATAATAGGCAAATTCGTACTTCATAACGTAATTTAACTTCGCCCATTCCTTTAGGGTTTCACAAGTATAAATTAGCTTTTCCACTTCTTCTTGCCAACGTGCAAAAATCCGGTAGCTAAAAAAGCTGCTGCATATATTGCCTTTTGCATCCCAGTAGGAAATACACACTTGATGCTTCAGAAGGTGGATTTTTTTGATTTGCTTAACATCATAGCCTTTAACTTTTAAAGCTTCTTTGGTTTCTGTGTCAGAAATGTTCCACTGTTCTGGTTTAATTTTATTAGTGGCTATAAGGTTTTTACCTTTGCGGCGATATTGGTTAATTTTGCGTGGCTTGCGAAACATGATGCACCTTCGATATTATTTCTTCGCAGCAAAGTTGAACTACTAGCTGAAGCGCCGTAGCAAACTAAGTTTTTTGGGTTGGTTAAAGATAGATGGGTTATTCTACTAGCTTGATGCCTGTAGTTGCCAATTTAAAACCAGAGATATAGTTTAGTACTAAAACACAAGGCTGTCAATATAAAAGTAAACTTGTATTATTGAAAGTAAACTTGTAAATAAAGTTGGCTAGCTATATAAGTAGTGAAGATCGAAAGCAAACAAAAACTGATTGAAATCATTAAACTAGCTCGCGGTTCAATGAGTCAGCGAGCATTTGGTAAGCTTTTGGGAGTATCTGCTACTGCTGTTCAGATGTGGGAAAAAGGTGTGAAGGTTCCAGATACAGAAAATTTGGCTCGAATCGCATCGAAAGCAGGCTACACAATGGAAGAGTTAATCAGCTGCATAGATGGCAAGCCAATTCCAGAAACCTCAGATTTGAGCCTGATTCTTAGACAAATCCAGCACATGCCTTTGGCCCAAGTGGCTCAAATCGTCCAAGCTGCGGCAGATAGATTGGCTGCTGTGGCTGAAGCATCCGGGGATGAAGCGAAAGCTAGTTGATAGAAGAAGTCTTGCTAGATGGTTTTGAAGCAGGTGTTAATTTTTGCCTCAGAGAAACCAACTTACCATTACGAACTTTTCCAGAGCATTGCCCCTATTTATCTGATGATGCGATTGCAGACAATTTTCTGTGCGATACTCGTCAAGACTGGGAAGGATAGTTCCTGCCATTTTTATTATGTAACAAAATCGCATTGCTACCGCAAATATTTATCCCTAATTAATGTTAACTAAAACTTTTTAATTAAAGCTTTTCCCAAAGCTATACCAGGTAACTCTATATACTTGTATGAGAAATATGAAGTTACATATGTTAAAGGGATAACTGCAATTATTATCATCATTACACATTGGTTTGATGTGTATCCTAATGGGTATAAATTACGTTCTATATATGCGCCTAGAATTGACAAGAAAAATCCATGAAATAAATATGCTGAATATGATAAGTCTGATAAAATAGTAAAAAAATTATTATCAAAAAAGTTATTTAATTTTTGACTACAAACACTATTAGAGAATGAAATTGCCAATAATATTGCAGCAATTAACAAATAAAAATCATCTCGATGATCTTTTATTAAAATGCTATATAAACATAGCAATAAGGCTAATATAAGAGAAATAATTCTTTTTCTATTACTCATATCACATGTGCCACAATAAATAAAAATACCAATTAAAAATAGGGGTAATTGATAAAAAATTAATGAAGGTTCTGTAAAATAAGGAATAATATATTTTTTTGATAGAATACTTATAAATATTGTTGCAATCAAAAAGATTACTAGTTTATTCAAATTAGCTTTTTTGAAAAACAAAAAGATTGGTGGAAAAATTAAATAAAATTGCATTTCCAATCCCAGACTCCAATCTGGTAGCATCGTTGAGAATGCATTCTTGGGCTGTAATCCAAAAACATAAGTAATATGTAATATAATATTTTGCATACTAAAATTTGCTGGGATATTTGCCAACCATATATTGTGATTCAAACTACCAAGTTCGTGATAATATCGTACAAAATAATTTTCTAAAAGTAATGCAACAATCAGCTCAACATAGTAGGCAGGGGATAGTCTGAAAAATCTTCTAATGTAAAAACTTATCCAATTTTTTTTGTTTTCAAAAGATTGTTTATTGTGAACAATTTCCGTAGTGTACATCATAAGAAAACCAGAGATCATCATAAATATATCTACTGCCACTTTTGGATTGGGATTATACCCTTTATACCCACCCCAAATGCCACAATGGGAAATTATTACCCACAAACATGATATTCCTCTAAGCCCATTGATCGTTGATATCTTTTTCATCAGGTGTTATTTTTTAATGTTAATTTAAAAATATTGCAAATAGCTGTCGTTTTTCCTTGTTCAATATTACGTATAAAAGCAATATAGTATTATATTTACCGAGAGTATACACTGTTGGCAGATCGACTTTTTAGACCAACCATATAGTAGTATGTCTTTCGGCACCAGATAATTATGTTTCTTCCAAAAGTGGATTCCCCCTATTTACCTATACTAAATACACACAGCAACAAGCGAGCCTTGCTCACTTCAAGCCTCAGTCTTTTTACAGTTCCCAATGATATTGACATTCCAAACACTTCTTGCATTTCACCCAGTTTCTTGACACTGGTTAGAGTTTTCCTCAATCATCAGGGAATATCTGCTCTAAATGATTCAGGCGCTTCTGTTCCACATCACTTAATTTATCAGATTGGGGTAGCTTTTTTGACGAGCACTCTACTACCCCCCTTAACGGTTACGATGTAATTCTTCTTGCCACGTTATCGTTAACATACTATTTACCCTGTTTCTATGCTTACTTACTTGATATTTACAGTATTCCGATTATGGTTGAATATCTAAAAAAAGCCTCATAATACCACCCACTACTCGCATGGAAAGCCTTTAGGCACTTGGCGCTAATTTTGGCTGAGTTAGAGGTTCTGGTAGAAATACATAACGACTGCACAAACTAAATCCGTCTGCATGGACTCCAGCAAGTTGAAACCCACCTCCGTGGGTTTTGTCTGTATAGCTGCGATTTCTAATTACCAGGGCTAGGGGATTTTACTGGCAGTTAAGGAATAAATGGTTTTAAAATGGTGCAATCTTAAATGATTTAGGGGTGCAGCTATGTCGCTACGCAATGAGCCTTTAGATTGGCAACTTGAAACGAATAATCCTTATATACCAGTTTATCATCAAGGTAATTTGGTGGGATTTTTTAAACCAGAATATGCCAGTGAAATTATTAAAATTTTAAATGAAGAAGAAGTTTTAAAGAAAGCGCTGAAAATGGCTTGTACTGATTTAATTAAAAAAATCGGCGGCGATACCAGGAAAGTCAATTATTTAATGGAAAAATATATAAAAACTAGTGAACGTCCAAAGCATGGAACTAGAGCGATCGCAGTTTTACTTCGTGATAGGCAAAAAGAGCTGGATTTGAGTAACCAGGAGTTTGCAAAATTCTGCGATACCTTTAAATTATCTCCTACAGAACTGAATAATATTTATGCTGGAGAAGCATTTGATGATAGTTTACTAGCGCCCCTTTCACGTATATTAGGGATGGCAAAAGAGCGGTTGCTGGAAGTGCGAGATGGTTCTGAAGAATCAAGTAACACATGAACAGCGAATCAAAATTTTCAAATAATATAAAATTGTGAAAACAGACATCATCTTTTATCGGCTGTTTCAAGAATTCCCTGATATCTTTTTTGAACTTATTGGTAATCCTCCAGGAGAAGCTAATCTTTATCAATTTTCATCAGTTGAAATTAAACAAACAGCCTTCAGAATCGATGGTGTGTTTCTACCGACACAAGGAAGCGAGAACCCGATTTACTTTGTTGAAGTGCAATTTCAAGCTGATGGGGAAATTTATTCACGGCTAATTGCAGAAATATGTTTATACCTACGTCAAAATCAACCATCAAATGACTGGGATGCTGTGGTTTTATACCCAAATAGGAATGTAGATACAGGCGATATCAAACATTACCGTGAGTTTTTCACAAGTGGGCGCGTCAGACGCATTTATTTGGATGAATTAGGTGAGGCTGCATCGCTTCCAATTGGCATTGCAACTGCTAAATTAGTAATTGCAACCGACGAGATAGCGATCGCACAAGCAAGGGAGTTGATAGACAGAACCAAGTCAGAGATAAACTCACCACCAAAACAGCAGCAATTATTACAATTTATAGAAACTATTTTGGCTTACAAATTTCCCACAATGAGTAGGGAGGAGATGGAGGAAATGTTTGGCTTAAGCGAGTTAAAGCAAACCAGATTTTATCAGGAAGCCTTTCAGGAAGGTGTTGAACAAGGTAAGGTTCAAGGCATTGAACAAGGTAGGGTTCAAGGCATTGAGCAAGGTAAACTCAAAGCAGTACCAGCAATGTTGGCAGCCGGGTTGACTATAGAACAAGTAGCACAGGCGCTAGATTTGAGTGTCGAAGAAGTCAGACAAGCCGCGCAGTAGGATTCTTCTGATCAAGGAGTAGAGGAATTGGTGGACTACAACATAGGAACTATGAGTTTCAAAGATACAAAAGTTTATCAAGAAGCATTTGAAGAAGGGCGTTTGGAAGGTTTACGGCAATCAGTACCTCGTCTATTAGATTTAGCGTTAACTATTGAGCAAGTTGCGGAGGGATTAGGTTTAACTATAAACCAAGTTCAAAACGCGAAACTCTATCATGATGGCATCCAAATAGGGGAGCGTATAGCCAAATTACAATTAATACCCACCTTATTAAAATTGGGGTTGACTGTGGAACAAGTGGCAGAGGCATTTAGTTTCAGTGTCGAAGAAGTCAGACAAGTAGCACAAAGTCAACCTTGAGATAGATGTGGTAAATTTTATCCGTAGCTCAAGCCAAATTTGGTTTGCGCCTCCTCGACTTTCTCACGACGAATTTATAGTTAATTTTTGTTAATATTAGAGGCGGTGTTAGTACTTCGTCCTCAACCACCCACTCCCTACCTGAGAGAAACTTAATGCTGCGACTAGAACATATAAGTAAAATTTATCCCACAGGCGAAGTTCTCAAAGATATCAACTGGGAAGTTAAACCAGGCGATCGCATCGGCTTAGTCGGTGTCAACGGTGCTGGAAAATCTACCCAACTCAAAATCATCTCTGGGGAAATTGAACCCACCGCAGGCGAAATTATCCGTCCTAATAGCTTACATATAGCCTACCTCAACCAAGAGTTTGAAGTAGACCCCACCCGCACCGTTAGAGAAGAATTTTGGACTGTCTTCAAAGAAGCCAACGAAGTACAGTTATCTCTGGCGCACATCCCACAAGAGATGGAAACAGCTAACCCAGAGGAACTGGATCGACTGATCGACAAGTTGGATCGCTTGCAGCGCAAATTTGAAGCCTTGGATGGCTACAACTTAGATGCACGCATCGGGAAAATTTTACCAGAGATGGGGTTTGGGCTAGAAGATGGCGATCGCCTCGTCAGTGCCTTCAGTGGTGGTTGGCAAATGCGGATGAGTTTAGGTAAAATCCTGCTGCAAAAACCTGACTTGTTGCTGCTGGATGAACCGACTAACCACTTAGATTTAGAAACCATTGAGTGGTTGGAAAATTACCTCAGAGGGCTGGTTACACCGATGGTAATAGTCTCCCATGACCGGGAGTTCCTTGACCGCCTCTGTACCCAAATTGTGGAAACTGAACGTGGCGTTTCCAGTACCTACCTTGGTAACTACTCAGCATATTTGGAACAAAAAGCCGAAAGTCAATCAGCACAACTTAGTGCTTACGAACGTCAGCAAAAAGAATTAGAGAAACAGCAAACCTTTGTTGATAGATTCCGCGCCAGTGCTACCCGCAGTACCCAGGCAAAAAGCCGGGAAAAGCAACTCGATAAAATTGAGCGCATTGAAGCACCCATTGCTGGGGTAAGAACTCTACACTTCCGTTTTCCCCCTGCACCCCGCAGTGGACGCGAGGTAGTAGACATTAAAGATTTAACTCATCTTTATGGTGATAAAATCCTGTTTTTGGCAGCAAATCTCCTAATTGAAAGAGGCGATCGCATTGCTTTTCTTGGCCCCAACGGTGCTGGAAAATCTACCCTTCTGCGCGTAATTATGGGTATGGAACCACCAACTGAAGGTAGCGTTCAATTAGGGGATCATAACGTTATTCCCGGTTACTTTGAGCAAAATCAAGCTGAAGCTTTAGACTTGAAGAAAACTGTCATGGAAACTATCCATGATGAAGTTCCAGACTGGGATAATCAAGAAGTCCGCACGCTTTTGGGACGCTTCTTATTTACTGGTGATACTGTATTTAAGGCAGTCGGGGCATTAAGTGGAGGAGAAAAAGCTCGTTTGGCCTTGGCAAAAATGCTCTTACGTCCCGCGAACTTATTAATTTTAGATGAGCCGACAAACCACCTAGATATTCCAGCGAAGGAAATGCTGGAAGAAGCGCTGAAAAACTATGATGGTACGGCAATTGTAGTTTCCCACGATCGCTACTTTATTTCTCAAGTAGCTAACAAAATCGTCGAAATTCGTGATGGTGAATTCCGCGTTTACTTAGGAGACTATCATTACTATCTCCAGAAAATTGCCGAAGAAAAAGAACAAGCAAAATTAGCTGCGATCGCTGCCGAAAAAGCTGCTAAAAAAGCTGGAAAAGCTTCTACCAAAAAGAAATAAGTGATTGAATACGGACTTAGTAGTAGTGCTAAAAGGCTACTACTAAGTAATCATTTATTATTAGCGCTCAACAAAATTACAGAATAATCGCTAAGGTTTAAAAAATATTTCAAAAAACTGTAAGTCTTTCATAAAAGAAATTAATAAGCAAAAATTCACTTGCGACGTGGATTAGCAATGGTATCATTCGGGTATTACAAAAAGTAAAGGGCAATTTTACTATGACCAAAGCACCTGTTGCTCCTGTGGTGCTAGTCATTTTAGACGGATGGGGCTACTGCGAAGAAAAGCGAGGAAACGCTATTGTTGCTGCTAAAACTCCCATTGTGGACAGTTTATGGACAGCTTACCCGCACACTCTCATCCGCACATCAGGAAAAGCCGTAGGGTTGCCAGAGGGTCAAATGGGCAACTCGGAAGTTGGTCATTTGAACATTGGTGCTGGGCGAGTTGTACCGCAAGAACTGGTACGCATCTCTGATGCGGTCGAAGACGGTTCTATTGCATTAAACCCAGCACTTGTCAAAATTTGCCAGGAAGTTCGTTCTCGGAATAGCAAGCTACATCTAGTCGGGCTTTGTTCTGAGGGAGGGGTACATTCGCATATCACCCATCTATTCGGACTACTTGACTTAGCCAAAAACCAGCAAATTCCAGAAGTTTGTATCCACGCCATCACCGATGGTCGTGACACCGCCCCAACAGAAGGGGTAAAAGCAATCACACTGCTGCAAGATTATTTAGACCGTACAGGAATTGGACGCATAGTCACCCTCAGCGGTCGCTACTACGCGATGGATCGCGATCACCGATGGGATCGGGTCAAACGCGCCTACGACGTGATGACCCAAGATGGTACAGGTGATAATCGCACGGCTGTGGAAATCTTGCAAGCATCTTACGCCGAAGGGGTAAAAGATGAATTTATCAACCCCATCCGAATTGCACCCGGCGCAATAGAACCAGGGGATGGGGTGATATTTTTCAACTTCCGCCCCGATCGCTCCAGACAACTGACTCAAGCTTTGGTCAGTCCCACTTTTAACGGTTTTGAAAGACAGCAAATTACACCACTGTCTTTTGTCACTTTTACACAGTATGATTCAGACTTACCTGTAGCTGTAGCCTTTGAACCGCAGAATCTCAGTAACATTCTGGGAGAAGTCATAGCTAATCATGGTCTGAATCAGTTTCGCACCGCCGAAACCGAAAAATATGCCCACGTCACCTATTTCTTTAATGGGGGTCTGGAGGAACCTTTTGCTGGAGAAGATCGGGAACTGGTAAGCAGCCCGATGGTAGCGACTTACGATCATGCCCCAGCGATGTCAGCAGCAGCAGTTACAGATGTTGCGATCGCTGCGATTCAAAAGGGTACGTATTCTCTAGTTGTAATTAACTATGCCAATCCAGACATGGTAGGGCATACTGGTCAAATCGACGCTACCATTACAGCAATTGAAACAGTTGATCGCTGTTTAGGTCGCTTACTAGAGAGCGTTATCAAAGCCGGTGGGACAACAATTATTACTGCCGATCATGGCAACGCTGAGTATATGCTAGATGATGGGGGTAATCCCTGGACAGCCCACACCACTAACCCAGTCCCCTTTATATTGGTAGAAGGTGAGAAAGTCAAAATCCCTGGATATGGTACAAATGTCGAACTGCGAAGCGATGGTAAGCTATCCGACATTGCCCCCACAATTCTAGAGATTTTACAGCTGCCTCAACCACCAGAGATGACAGGGCGATCGCTGCTGAAAACAGCAGATTATGAACTGCAACGCACTCGCACCCCTGTGCAAGTAGGACTGTAAAACAGTTCTGAGTGCTGTTAGCGGTAGCGGGGCGTTCAGCCCGTGCTGAGTTAGGAGTTAGGAGTTTTTAGTGAACTTCTGACTCCTGAATTCTGAATTCTGAATTCTGTTTTTTGAAAAATTGTTATAAATGAGATTCCTACCATGACAGCTACTAATATCGTGCAAGGCATTTGGGCATTTTCCGCCACTGGTTTGATTATCTTAGTTTTACTACATAGCCCCAAAGGTGATGGTATTGGAGCCATTGGTGGACAAGCCCAGCTATTTAGCAGTACCAAAAGTGCAGAAAACACCTTAAATCGAATTACTTGGGCATTGACAGTAATTTTCCTCGGTTTAACAGTGGTTTTAAGTGCTGGTTGGCTGCCTAAATAAGGATAGGTCAATGGGGAAAAAAACCCAACACCAAATACTTAACATCCTAATAAATTTAATCTCACAACGGTTAATTACAGCTCTTGCCTTATTTATTGGCACAGGGCTGTTTATCGTTTGTATTAATCTTCATTCGAGTTATGGGTTTACAATAAAACCAAAATATGTTTATTCCGGCTCAGTAATCTCTCTCTCCACCTCACCCATCCCAAAACCCCATCCCTTACCGCCCACACTCGCACAGTGGCAAGATAGCACTAACAGTGGTGATTACTTTTCACAAGTCACAACAACCCAAGTTGGTTATTTAGTCTGGTCACAATTTCCCATTCGGGTTTACGTAGAACCACCAAAATCCGTTAAGGAAAAACAAGCTCAAGTATGGGTGAACGGTGTCTTGCAGGGTGTAAAAGAATGGAGCAATTATTTGCCTTTAACAATAGTAGAACAGCCAGAAAGTGCTGATATTACCATTGTGCAAAAAGCGCCACCTCTACAAATTTCCCCTGATAGTAATAAACCCCGTGCGCGATCAGCACAAACTACTTACGAGTTATACACCAGCAACAAAGTTTTATCCCACCGCTTCACTATTTTGCTAAGTCCCAGTCAAACAGGTGAGTATCTGATTGCAGCTACCCGCCATGAATTCGGTCATGCCTTGGGAATTTGGGGTCATAGTCCGCTACAAACTGATGCTTTATACTTTTCTCAAGTTCGTAACCCGTTGCCTATTTCTTCCAGAGATATAAATACTCTAAAACGGGTTTATGAACAGCCAACTAGTTTGGGCTGGTCTTTAGTGAATAATTCAAAGATTAATTGATCAATCTGACTTGCGTGGTAAGAGAATTCTGAGTGAGGTATCTATATTCATAAGTCACATATTCTATGACTCGAATATTAGTCAATGCTGCCTCAATACTGTTCAGTTTAGGGCTACTGGCAAAAATTTTGGGTTTTTGAGACGCGATAAATCGCCGTCTCTACAAATGTTTTGGTCTTATCTGAACTGTATTGAATGTTGCGTAACGTTCTTGCCCGATCGCATTGATTACCATCTCATAATTTACAGCGCGATCGCACTTCTTCCCTTTCCCTAAGCTCTACGACTTAGCGGTAGTGGTCGCTGTGCTAAAACTTCTTTATAAAGTTCTTCCAGCAGAGTAATATTTTTACTGAGGGTATAGCGGTCTAATACACGCTGTCTGGCTTTTTGCCCAAGTAAAGTTGTTAACTCTGGATGGTCTTGCAATACTGGCAAGAGGGTTTTTAACTGCGATCGCGCGGTTTTAGTACTAATAACTATACCTGCACCTTTTTCTAATACTTCTCCATCTGCACCCACATCTGTTGCTAAACAAGCCAACCCACATGACATTCCCTCTAACAGAGATAGAGATAAACCCTCTACCAATGAAGGTAGAACAAATACATCTGCGCCCCGCAAAATTTCGATCCGTCGGTCTTCATCAGCAACAAATCCCAACCAGATAATGCCGTATTCTGAACCATAAAACGGCTCTAAGGAAGACTTCAAAGGGCCATCGCCAACAATTAGCAACTTCGTACCAGGCCCCATTGCCGACTGCTTCCAAGCGCGGAGTAGGGCCTCGACATTTTTCTCTGGCGCTATTCGACCTTGGTAAACAAACAAGCGTTCGGCTTTAAATTCTGCTTTGATTTGAGAAAATCCTGGAGAATACTTAACGGTATCAACACCATTGGGAATTACAGCAATATTTTCTTCCCTTACGCCCATCCCTGCCAATAATTCTCGCTGAATTTGGGAAAATACAATCACGCGATCGTAGTTAACTAAAAAAGGTGCGTAAAGCTGATAAGCCAAAAGTTGTGTTCCCGATATCAGCTTTGCCCCCTTGCCAGCAAATGGTGTGTGAAAAGTTGCAACTAGGGGCAACCTCAGTTCCTCACAGATTTCCGGTAGAAAAAAGTCTAGAGGAGATAATGTTAAGGAAGCGTGGACTACATCTGGCTTGATTTCCCGCAGCGAATCAGTTAAAACTTTGGTTGCTTTAAAAGTAGGAATTGTATAAACCTGAGACTTGTAAATGAATGGGAGCGAAACCTCTCGAAGATTTGGCCAATTCTCAGGTTCAGACTCTTCCTGTGCGAAGTGAAGAAAGCTAACTTGATGTCCCCTATCTAGCAAAGCATTTGTAATTTCTCGACTGTAGGTTACATTGCCGCAAAAGGGTGATTTTTTTCCAATCCAGGCTATACGCATTCTTTATTTGGCTGTAAGAAAAGCGGGTTTGAGCTATTAATTGTGTGCCCTTTGTGATTTTTATTTTATCTAGCTATACTTGCTGGCTTTTATTTATTAAAAATTGCCACCACATAGTAGTTTAAAAAGCATATTTGAAAGCTGATTAAATTCGTGGATTGATGGCTTTATTTATTTTACGTATAAGTTGTTAATTTCTGATACTTAAACAACTTACTCCGACTAATGTCAGATTGATATCCCACAAGTATATGATAAATTTTCACTGACCACAGTTTAGCATGAACACAAAAGCTTTAAGGAAATTAGTAATTACTTCAAGGTAATGAATAATAACTCCTCTTAGCTGATAACTACTTACGTGAGTTATACCAGGTTAATATACCTCCTGAAAAGACGATCGCAGCTAATCCCAAAAAAACTACCTGTAATCCCAAAAAGGTTTCTGCGACACCAGCTAAAGCTAAAGGTAAGGAGAGGGCAATATTAATTACATTGTTTTGCAAGCCAAATACTTTACCACGCATTTCTGGTGGTGTTTCTGTTTGGATTGCGGTTTGCATGGGAATTCCTACTAGGGCTCCAAAGATACCTAATAACGCCACCAGTAACAGGACTAGCCACAGTTGGGTTGTAAAGATTGATAGACCAATCAGAGATGCTGCCATACCCATACAACCACAAAGACTTAGTTGGGTATAGGAAAAGCGTTGACCAAATTGACCGAGAATTGTTGCCCCCGCAGCAATGCCAACACCACCGGCTGCTAGTAAAAAGCCAAACTGGGAAGCTTTCATATTAGGAATTATTTCTGCCATCCGAACAGCTAGAACAGTTAATGCTGCAAAGACAGAAAACAAGATAATTAGCTGAAGCAAAGCATTGCGGACGCGATGATTTGCTTTGAGGTAGGCAAAACCATCTCGCAAATCAGAGAATACGTGAGGGAATTCTGTATCAGGGTGGTGGTGTTTTTCCTTAGTTGCTAGGAGGAATAAAATTAGTCCAGCGATCGCATAACTACCACCAACTAAAAGTTCTTTGCCCAAACTACCGCTACCACCAATTTGCGACCAAAGTCCATCTGCGATCGCTAACAAAGGTTCTCCCACAGCAAACCCAACAATCACCGATGCCATCATCGTTGTCGTATAAAGCGAATTAGCTGAGAGTAAATGCTGTTCTTCTACCACTAAAGGAATTGCTGCCTGTTCCGCCGGGGCAAAAAACTGTGTCAGTGTGGAAACTAGAAAAGTTACACCCAGGATGATCAAAAAACCTACTGGCATAACTCCTATGGGTTTCCAGGCATGAGTCAACCACAGCAGGAAGGGAATTGACAAAACCAGGATGCCGCGCCAAATATTCGTTGCCACCAGCACAGCCTTTTTTGACCAGCGATCGACAAACACGCCAGCAACAGAACCAAATAATACGGCTGGAATCGTAAAAGCCATCATCAATACTGACACCCAACCACTAATACTCTGATTACTAGCCTGAAACTGAGTATTAATCAAAGCAATCATCAGCACCAAATAAACTTTATCTGCTAGTTGGGAGAAAACTTGACCGCCCCAAAGAGCGAGGAAATTAGGGTTTTTTAATACAGGCAAAAACCCCTGCTGTGTTACATTCCCGGAAACAGCTTCTCCACCTGAACCAGATCCATCTAATTTGGGTGATTCTGTTTCTGGGGTAGTAGCTACTGGCAAACTCTGCCCGTTGCTATTACCGTTGCTATTTGCCTCAGCAGTAGTTAATTTGTCCTCAGATTGTATTTCTGATTGGCTTGGAACATCAGTTTTTGGGATCTGGGCTGTCCAACTTTGATCGTTTTTAGAAACGTCTTTTGGGGACATTTCTTGGCTATTGATTTGACTAGGTGTACACTTTGAAACGGCACTCAAGTGATTCTTGACGTTAGGATCTGATATCCTATTCTGTTTTTTAACGAGGCTTGGTGACAAAGGCAGGATTTTTTTATCCAAATCAGATGGTTGCATCATGGTTGGCAGCAAAATAAGAATCGATCAAGGTAGCAGAGCGAATAGGGCGACCTAATTGATACTGAGCATACTGCCGCAAAATCTGCTCAACAGATAACCAGTGATGGTCTCTAGCACCATCAATTTGCATTATCTCTGGTTGTGACAGATGTTGAAGCAAAGCCAGTTCCATAGCACCCAGACGACTAGAAATCAAAGGTATTTCTTGCCGATGCACAACAACTGTTTGGGCATGGGGTATGGGTAATGGGGTATGGGGTATGGGGTATTGGTTATTAATCTCCCCCTCTCCCTGTGTTCGTAAACGTTTCCAAGTTTCTAAGCAAATCGTTCCACCCGTAGGAACGCTAAATCCTATCTGCCAGTTGGGGTCTGTAAAGTCTGGCTTGAGGGAGCGCCCAGATAAGCAGCATACTTGCACTTGCGGTGTTACTCCTGCTAAGGCTAAAAGGTGAAACACCCCATGAGCCAGATGAGCCAAAACACCAGATGCATTTGTACTAGACAATGCTTCTAACCGATGGAGATGTTCATTGAACAACTCATAAAGTTCTTCTTGGGGTTGTTCGCTCAAAGCTTGAGAGAGGACTATTTCTGCTAAATATTGGCTAGCAGCCAATTTTCCCAAATCTTTAGCTAAACCAGGATAAGTTTTTAACGTCTGTGCTTGAGTAATTTTATCAAGCGATCGCCCTTTCGCGATCAATAGTTCATTCACAACAAACATACCACTCCTGCCGCCCAAGCTGGAGTTGTGCTTACGTGCCCCTGGAGCCACTGCTCGAATCAGACCGAATTCGGGTGTCAAAATGGTCACTATTTTATCTGATTCTCCCAGCACCTGAGTTTTAAGATTAATTCCGGTTGCTTTGTAGGTTCTACTCATTAGTCATTAGTCATTAGCCAATCAATTTTGGATTTTGGATTTTAGATTAACGCCATACCTAAAAGTAGGGACTTACAAAAGGAATGCAAGGATTTTAGATTTTTCCATAGTTGAAACTAGCTGCTCTGAAACCAGGTTTAAATTTTGAATCCTTCAATCCTTCAATCCAAAATCTAAAATTGGTCATTGGGTTAGGACAAAGGGCATAGATGTGCCCGCAGTTTTTCGTAGGTTAGTAAGATAAACAAATGACTATTCACCCTTCCCCAGATTATCGCGCTGGCGGATCAAATCGATACCGCGAGATGTGCCTAATCTAGTAGCACCCGCTACGATTAAGTCTAGAGCTTGATTAATAGTGCGGATACCACCCGCAGCTTTAATTCCCACCCTTTCTTTTGCCAATTCCTGCAAAAATCGCACATCTGCCACTGTTGCACCGCCATTCCAACCTGTACTAGTTTTTAAGAAAGCCGCCCCCGCCTCCATAGCTATTTCAGCAGCTATTTTTTTCTCCGCATCTGTCAACAGATTGGTTTCCAAAATTACCTTGACAGTTTGCCCAGTTTCTTCACAAATTTCGGCAATTTCCCGGTGGACTTCTTCAGTTTTACCAGCTTTCAACCACCCCAAGTTCATGACCACATCCAATTCAGTGGCTCCATTATCCGCCGCTTCTTGAGCTTCATAGAGTTTCACTGCTGAAGTTGTCGCACCAGAGGGAAAGCCAATCACAGTACACACTTTGGGATTCTTGCCGTGGAGGAGTTCGACTGCTTGTTTGACATAGGTGGGGTACAAGCAAACTGCCGCAAAATTGAATCTATATGCTTCTTCACACCACTGCTGAACCTGCTCTGGAGTCGCCGTTGGCGTTAACAGGGCGTGATCGATAAATGGCGCAATATCAATATCTGGATAGTCTGCTGCCATCGTGTCTTCTGCCAGTAATTGATTATTAAACTTTATAAAAAATTAAAACATTTCTTATATATATATATTAAACCATATTTATTACGAGTTTATCCTGAAAACAAGCTACTAACTTATTTTGAATGTTGCTTCTGTAGATGTTGCGGAATTAGTATAAGTGTTTAAGTTGACATTAGGCTTAGTAAAGTTAGAAATATTAACAGCATTTTTTACACCAATTCCTAAGAAGTTAGTAATAGTTTTAGCTAACGTATTGGATGCCAAATAGGGTACGCCATTACCAATAGTCTTAAACATATTAGTGAGTGACATATTCTCTGGAAGTACAAAATTTGCAGGTAAAGATTGGATAGCTAAAGCTTCTGCTACAGATATTCGCCGGATTTTATAGGGATGCAAATGTACTTCATTATTTCCATAGCAAGCTGTCGGAGAGTAACGCCATCTGTGAAGACGTTTGAAAGACTTTTTAGAATCATCTCCTTCATCAATAGCAGCAAATTTGGTGATGCCTGCCCTTGGTTTAAAACAGTTTTCAGTATTAGGATGCTTCAAAACATTATTTTTTCTAAACCAGTATTCAACTGTTAATTCTTGAGGGATGTCTTCAGGACAAAGCATGATGGAATTTTCTTGGAATGGATCGCACTTCTGCCAAGGGTAAGTAAAAACCTCTTTTTTAGGATATAAAATATGATTTTCCCAAGGAAAAGACTTTTCAGTAAGTAACTTTTCACTACCGAGTTTTATTCCTATATCTTTGATAAAATTATTTCGAAAACCAATGAGAATAATTCTTTCTCTATCCTGGGGTACACCATATTCGATAGCATTAATTAACCGCTCTGTTAAGATGTAGCCTGCTTCTAGTAATTGTTGCTTGAGCGATTCAAAAAATAAACGGTGCTTTGTTGTTTTCCACAACCCCTTAACGTTCTCAAATAAAAAGAAATCTGGAAGATTGTGGCAAATTAATTCAACATAAGAAGCGGAAAGCTTGCCATTATCTCCTAAACGTCCTCTATTTTTCCCGCCAATAGAAAAATCAGGACAGGGAGGTCCACCAATGAAGCCCACAATATTATTAGATTTGCGGCAGTCTTGTACTAACTCACGGAAGTGTTGTGCTTGTAAACCTTCGTGAAGTTGGCTTACATCTCCTCTTTCTCCGTGATGATACCCGTATTCTGGCAATGGCAGATTGAGAATCTGCCGTGAATAGCGGTATGCTGCCATAAATGGTGAAAACATTTCATTGACGTAAACAATATTAAAACCGCTAGTTTCAAAACCTAAATCTAGGAATCCCGAACCAGCAAAAAAGGAGAAAATACAAGGGCGATTGCTCATTCAATAACTAAATATTGTGAAACAGTCTTAATTAATATCAGAATACTTAGGGTTTATACTTACGTACCAATCAAAAGTTAAAAATTTGAAGGCTGCTTAAATAGTAAAAAAATTCATACTTCCTCTAAGTATTTAATATCTAAGTTTACTCAATCTTTAAGGAAAATCCCTGACAGAAAAAGAGTCTGAAGTCACAATTAAATATAAGAGTTTCTAAGCTCTAAACAATGTTGAAGACAAATATTTGTCATTCAACAAAAAACCGGGGTACTTCAGACTAACTTTTATGCGAATTTTAATTTACTCTTACAACTACTATCCAGAGCCAATTGGTATTGCCCCACTGATGACTGAATTAGCAGAGGGACTAGTGAAGCGTGGGCATCAAGTGCGCGTAGTCACCGCTATGCCCAACTACCCTGAGCGTCAAATTTACCAGGAATATAGGGGCAAGTGGTATCTCAACGAATACAAAAATGGTGTTCAAATCCAACGCAGTTATGTTTGGATTCGTCCCCAACCCAACCTATTAGATCGAGTGTTACTAGATGCTAGTTTCGTTGTCACTAGTTTTGTACCTGCCCTCTTTGGTTGGCGGCCAGACGTGATTCTCTCAACATCGCCATCTTTGCCAAGCTGTGTGCCAGTTGCTCTTTTAGGATGGTTACGTGCTTGTCCTGTGATCTTAAATTTACAAGATATATTACCAGAAGCAGCTGTTCACGTTGGTCTACTGAAAAATAAATGGCTTATAAAGTTATTCACAGTGTTGGAAAAATTTGCTTACCACACTGCTAGTAAGATTAGCGTCATTGCCGATGGTTTTGTGGACAATTTGCGATCTAAGGGCGTAAAAGCTGACAAAATTGTGCAAATTCCTAACTGGGTTGATGTAAATTTTATCCGCCCTTTGCCTAAAGAAAATAACCCTTTCCGTGCAACACATAACCTGAATGACAAATTTGTAGTACTTTATTCTGGCAACATTGCTCTAACCCAAGGCTTAGAAAGCGTTGTCAAAGCCGCTTCTATGTTGCGCCATATCCCAGATATTGTTTTTGTGATCGTTGGAGAGGCAAAAGGTTTACAGCGATTGCAACAGGAATGTCTAGACTGCGGCGCAGATAACGTTTTGCTACTGCCATTTCAACCCCGCAAAGATTTGCCACAAATGTTGGCAGCTGCTGATGTTGGCTTAGTGGTGCAAAAGAAAAATATTGTATCTTTCAATATGCCGTCAAAAATTCAAGTGCTACTTGCCAGTGGGGGGGCTTTAGTTGCCTCTGTGCCTGATAATGGTACAGCAGCTAGAGCAATCAAACAAAGTGGCGGCGGAGTTATTGTTCCTCCAGAAGATCCTCAAGCTTTAGCAATGGCAATTTTAGATTTGTATCAAAATCCCGAAAAGGTAAAAACTCTCGGTTATAAAAGTCGCCAATATGCCATTGAAAACTATGCTTTTGAGCAAGCTTTAAATCAGTATGAGTCGTTGTGTTACTCATTAACGGCAGATCGTGCAGCTATTCAGTCTACAAGAGTTACAGTATCTAGAGCAGAAAGCCCATAAGGATGTGACTAACTCAGAAAGTCGCAATTATACCCTCACTATTTAAATATTAACTAATTTTGAGGGTAACTAATTATACTTTAAAATATACAACATATATACCAATACGCTTAAGTTAAAGAAATGTCTCTTTTGAGGCAAGCAAATGAAGCCGAAGGACAATACCTTTTAATTCAAGCATCTTAAGCAGGTTTCCAATGCGTTTTGAACCCCAAATCCCACAACTTCACTTCATTAAATATGTGGGAACACCAATTTTTTAACTATACAGTCTGAGTACTTTAGTATCCTCTAATACTAAATACTACACTGGTGCCAATCAAGCTTTTGGTAGACCAGGCATGAATTTGATGTGTTGTATTGTAGTTTTTAGTAAACAGCAATTCTCAAACTAGCTCCCATGAACACCTGTTTTTTTGTTAGTATTCAAAAAAACCTATTGACACATTTGTCAGATCAATTGTTTGTATTTGTAAGTAAATGTAAACAATTGTTTCAAAGGAAAAAAGCACCTGAGGTTTAATGACTGATTATTTCCAAGGAAATTTCCCATTACAATCCGTTCCACTGACGAAGAGTGTGGTCAAGAGCCACGCCCATACTGAAGAGGAGAGCGGAAAATTAGCTGCAACGATCGCAGAAGCTGGATCAGACCGCAAAGCAGGTGAAATTATATTGCTAAAAGTAGCAGAGGTATCTTACCTAGCGGATTACTTTGTGATGATGACTGGCTATTCTAGGGTACAAGTCAGAGCGATCGCTCAAGCAATTGAAGGAAAAGTCGAAACTGAGTTGCAACGTCGTCCCATAAGGACAGAAGGAAAAGTTGAGGGGAGTTGGGTATTACAAGACTACGGTGATGTGATCGTTCACATTATGATGCCCAAAGAACGGGAGTTTTATAATTTAGAAGCGTTCTGGATTCATGCAGAACGTATTTCCCTTCCAGAATCTGATGAGGGTGAAGGTAAGCCAACATGATTAGGTCTTCGGTTTCAAATTGCCCAGTTCCCATAGACCAACAACCGCTCAATGAGTACGAAGAGTTAAAAAATTCCTGGTTGTTTCGTGATAGCACTTTAGATTTGCGCGAATATATCACGAAAATAGCTTGGATTTGGAGTTTATCTTGGCTGATCGCAGCACCTGTGGCAGCAGCAAGTTTTCCTCCCCACAAGTATATTGCACATTTTATCCTTTGTGGTGCAGCAGCAGCCAGTGTCGGGGTCGTACTGGCACTGGTAAGATTATACTTAGGCTGGTTCTACGTGTGCGATCGCCTTGGCAGTCCTACAGTATTTTATGAAGAGTCAGGCTGGTACGACGGCCAAACTTGGACGAAACCACAGGAAATCCTTAACCGCGATCGCTTAATTGTTGCATACGAAATCAAACCCATCTTGCGGCGATTGCAATTTACCTTCGCTGGCTTGGCGGGAATGTACGTTACTGGTACGATAGTTTGGCATTTGTTTTAAAGAGTCATTGGTCATTGGTGATTAGTCACTAGTCATTAGCTAAGGACTAATTACCAATTACCAATGACTAAATTAATTAAAAAAAGGTGATAAATATAAACCCATGACAATGGGAAAACGAACTCAAGCCACAGCACTGGAAGTCCGGTTGCTGCGGGAAGGTATTATTGAATCCAGGCATATAGTCCAGGCTGTAGTATGCGACGATCGGGGACGGGTTCTAACCGTTGCCGGCAATTCTGAAACTGCTGCATTTATCCGTTCAGCCCTCAAACCATTTCAGGCACTCGCAGTCACCACCACAGGTACACTGGAACGCTATCAACTCAGCGATCGCGACTTAGCAATTATGACAAGTTCCCATAAAGGAACAATAGATCAAGTCCGACAGGTATTTAACATCCTTTGGCGAGCTGATCTTGACCCGACTATACTCCAGTGTCCAACTCCTGAAGGTAAGCACAGTCCTCTGGAATACAATTGCTCTGGAAAACATGCGGGAATGTTAGCTGTTTGTCAGCAACGCCGTTGGCCCTTGAATAACTACTTGGATCGCAAGCACCCAATACAGCAATTGATTTTGGGCAAAGTAGCAGAGTTGCTGCGAATGCCAGCCGCAGAATTTATCTGCGCTCATGATGACTGTGGCGCACCAACTTATTTGATGCAACTAGGACACATGGCATCTTTATATGCGCTGCTAGCCTCTAGTACCAATCTGGATATGGAGCGCATCGTCCGGGCTATGACTCATCACCCCGCGATGGTAGCAGGAGATGGAGAATTTGATACGGAACTGATGCGCTTAACTCCAGGGGAACTGGTTAGTAAAAGTGGTGCCGAAGGAGTTCAGTGCATTGGTAGACTTGGTGAAGGCTTGGGATTAGCGATCAAAGTTATGGATGGGACAAAACGGGCAAAACACGCTGTTGCTATTCACCTACTCAAGCAAATGGGTTGGATTAGTCCTAGCGCCGCCGAAAGCCTCTGTGAAAAGTTTGCCACCTTGGGAAAATACACGCGTTTAGAAGTAATTGGAGAATTATCATTTTTGTAGTTGCCAAACTCTTGACTATAGGTTATTATAAATAAGTCGAGAGCAACGCGGGATAGAGCAGCCTGGTAGCTCGTCGGGCTCATAACCCGAAGGTCAGTGGTTCAAATCCACTTCCCGCCACCAAATAAAAAACAAAAACCCTACAATCAGTGAAGATTGCAGGGTTTTTGTTTTGTTTTGATCTATTCTGGAAGAAATAGCCATCTAAAAGGCGCGGAGAATCATGGTTGTGAAGTTGCAGCGACCAATTTTAGTGGGAGGATTGGGACTGTCCTTTTCTCTGTGGATGTTGGACAGTTGGCACGATTCGATAGTGCAGGTGGGTGAGTTTGGTTTGTTGAGTGCCTTAGCTGTAGGCGGTGGTTTGTGGTTATTCCAGCAAAATCGCCCGAAAGACAGTTTAAAGCAGCTAGATGATATGCTCGTAGATCGGGCGACTGTGGAAAGTGCGATCGCTAAAACTGAAACTGTAATTAACCAACTGGCACAAGAATCAGAAAACCATCCGGCGTTACAGACACTGCGAGAACAAATTACCCAATTGTTGTTGGAATTAGACAGACAAGAAATTAAAGTGGCTGTGACTGGCGGTAAATCCGTAGGTAAAAGCACCTTAATTCAAGCTTTAAAGCAAATAGAGACACAAAATTTGGTGTCTTTAGAAGAGACAACACCTTTATTTAGAGAAACGGGTAACAATTCAGATGCTGCGGTTTTAGCAGAAGTTGCAAAATCAGATTTTGTTCTATTTCTGACAAACGGTGATTTGACAGACTCAGAATTTCAAACCCTACAGCAGCTAAAAGCAGCAAATCAGCCGACAATCCTGGTTTTCAACAAACAAGACCAGTATTTAGCCGATGAAAGCGCCAGCATCTTGCTGTCATTGAAACAGCGAATGCAGGGAAATGTAGTTGCAACAGCCGCCTCTCCCATAGCCATCAAAGTCCGAAAGCATGAGGCTGATGGTGCTGTGCAAGAGTGGATGGAACAACCAACAGCAGATATCCAGCAGTTGACTCAGCATTTGGGTGAAGTTTTTGCACAGCAAAGACAACGCTTGGTTTGGGTAACAACCATGAGGAAAGCCGGGTTGTTGAAAGCTGAGGCGAAAAACTGGCTGAATGGAACCAGACGCGATCGCGCCACCCCAATTATTGAACAATATCAATGGATAGCTGCGGCTGCTGCCTTTGCTAACCCAGTTCCAGCCCTTGATATTCTAGCGACTGCGGCAATTAATGCTCAAATGGTAATGGATTTGGGTAAAATCTATCAGCAGAAATTTTCCCTAGAACAAGCACAAACTGTAGCTGGAACAATGGGAAGTTTGATGCTGAAACTGGGTTTAGTTGAACTTTCTACAAAGGCAATTAGTACTGTTCTTAAAAGTAATGCCGTTACCTTTGTTGCTGGTGGCTTAGTGCAGGGAGTAAGTGCAGCTTATCTGACCAGGATAGCAGGGTTAAGTCTAGTTGAGTATTTCCAACAGCAAGAAATAGCCATAGATTCTGGAACTGGTTTGAATTTGGAGAATTTGCGGCAAACATTGCAAAAAGTTTTTCAGCAAAATCAGCAGATTGGTTTTTTGCAGGGATTTGTTAAGCAAGGCGTGAAGCGTTTGTTGCCAGAAGTGCAGCAGGTTGAAGTTGTAGGTATTCAGAAGGCTGTAGGATAATTTCACTTACTTATTGCTTTAGAAACCTAAAATTTACCCAAGCCCATTATGGGCTTGGGTATATCTAATAATTATTGCGAAAGTTGGGAATTACCAATCAATTGTGAATAAGGGTAGTTAGCTAAACAGCGCCACTGTTTCTATTAAATAGAATAGTTATAGTTTTGAAAATTAGCTTTAAATCGTACACCAAACTCCAATTTTTTTGATACTGCAAATCTAGGCGAATTACATCTTCAAAACTACGGACTGTAGACCGTCCATTGACTTGCCATTCGCCAGTCATACCAGGCTTAACATCTAAACGTTGCCACTCTGGTACTTCATAACGTTCCACTTCATCGGGTGTGGGTGGTCGAGTACCTACTAAACTCATTTCTCCTTTGAGGACGTTCCAAAATTGCGGTAATTCATCAAGACTAGTTCGCCGTAAAAAGCGCCCTACCTTGGTAATTCTGGGATCATTTTCATTCTTGAAAAATGCACCTTGCACTTGGTTTTTTACTTGGGATTTCCTTGCTTCTGCATCCACACACATGGAACGGAATTTCCAAATCTCAAACCGCTTTCCCATCCAACCACAACGGGTTTGACTAAAGAAAATAGGGCCAGGATCATTAATTTGAATTGCGATCGCAATCGGAATAAACAAAACTCCTGTAATTAATAAACCAACTACAGACCCGACAATATCTAAGAACCGTTTCATCCAAGATGCTACAGAAGGGTGAGTAGTGGGTAATGGCTCTACTTTACGAGAAGTTGTCTTCCGATGATCAACTAAGTCTTCTGGTTCTATTAGCAACCCATCGTCAACCGATTCTAAGGGAAAAACCTGATCCAATCCCGTGAGTTTTAAGACTGCCATGACTTGAGGTGTTACATTCCGCAGTGTTAATGTAATTCCTTTAGTCTGGGCGTATTTAAAATTACTGACCAGGGCACCTAAACCACTACTATCCATAAAAGTAGTTTGGTGAAAGTCAATGATGATCTGTTTAGGATGTGAATTGGGCTGAATTAAGCTTTGGCAGGTTTGCTTAAAGTCTAAAGCCTCCAGCACGCTCAACCGCGCGGGCACCTGCATTATAGCCGTGTCGTTTAGGGAATTAACTGGAAAATCGACCTCTGTCGGTTGGCTAGTCATGAAGCTCTGCACTTTCGTTGCCATGTATAATGTAATCTGCCAAACATTATTTTGTCCTACAAAATTACTTAACCTAATATTTAGAATCAGTAGTAATAAGGACTAATTTTTCTTTACCGGGGCTGAGATTGGAGATCGCTAGCGACGATTCACAATAGAACAAGAAGCCAAGAAACATCCTTGCTGTTGTGTCGACGCAGCGCGATCGCGTTGCTCTCATCAAATCAAATGATTGCTAAAACTACGGTTACACCTACCGCACGCCTAGTTGAGGTCTTTTCTGCCATTCAAGGGGAAGGACTGAATGTAGGGACACGTCAAATATTTATTCGTTTTGCTTTGTGTGATTTGCGCTGCCACTTTTGTGATAGTGCCCACACTTGGAATGCACCTGCTACTTGTCGGATAGAGCGATCGCCTGGATTGCGCGACTTTGAAATCCACTCTAACCCTGTTCCATTACCCATATTAATCGAATGGGTGGAACAGCAAAATCTACCTTGTCTACACGATAGCATTAGCTTAACTGGGGGTGAACCACTTCTTCATGCCCCATTTCTAACGCAGTTTCTACCCCAAGTGCGAGCCATAACTGGTTTACCCATATACTTAGAAACTGGCGGGCATCGCTCAGAACAACTAGCGATGATTCTTCCCTATCTAGACTCTGTGGGTATGGATTTCAAATTGCCCAGTGTTAGCGGCGAAAGCCATTGGCAAGAACATGCTAAATTTCTCCAATTATGTCATGACTCATATTTAAATGTTTTTGTCAAGATAATTGTGTCTCAAAACACAGATCCAGCCGAGTTAGAACGTTCAGCTTCGTTGGTGGCAGAGGTTAGTCCAGATATCTCAGTATTTTTACAACCTGTTACGCCTTTAGCAGTATCTGAACAATTCTCCCCAACACTTATGCTTGCGCCTACCGCCGATCAAGTTTTAACGTGGCAAGCTTTGATGAAGGGGTTTGTCAAGCACGTGCGTGTGATCCCTCAGACGCATAAAATGCTGAACCAACTGTAAAAGCTGCTGTAAAATTTGAGTTTGATAAAGATGTAGTCAAGAAAAAAGTAAGATTCTATGAAATGGGTATTGCTGCCGCTAATCAGCAAGGCAGCAGCCCTCCATTAGGCATTCTCAGTCTGAAACTGGGAATGAGGAAAAGAGTGAAGAGCGAAAAATAAGGAGTTTAACTCATCCCACGGCTACGAAAACATCGCTTGTCTAATAACACGCTCCCGCGATCGCTAGTTTTCTTGAATTGCCGTGGGATTTTGCATTTGTCATTAGTTATTAGTACCAATGACCAATGACTAATGACTAATGACTAATGACTAATGACTAATTACAACCCGCCTTCATCTGGAGTTTTGGATTTAGCTTTTGCCTTATTAGCACTGCGTTTGAGGGCAGAGAGTCTTGCTTCGTATCTTGACCGTTGGCGCTTGCTAGGAGTATTGTCAATCAGGGTTTTTAAGGCGCTACCGAGACTCTTGTAGGCATTGGGGAGGCTATAACCAAAACGAGTTGCCAAAGCGATCGCTTTCTCATCAGCATTGAGCAATTCTTTTAGTTGCTTTTCCCCATTATTCTTTTGGTACAGTCGCCAGCCTGACACGCCACACAGCGACAAAGCTAACACCAGCAGCAATCCATCTTGTACCCACAATTCGCCGACAGCACCACCTAAACCGATGGCTAATGCTGCCATTTCCCAACCATCTTTAGGAATTGTGTCATTTTGAACGCGAGCAACTTCATGCCAGAACAGCAGATTACGCTGATCCATTGCGAGGGCATCCCATTTCACCAGGTCAATTTGAATTTCTACCTGGTCTTTACCAATTTCTTCGCAGCGAACCAGGGGTGGATTGACTTCAGTTGTGCCTTCAACCGTGACCCAGCTCTGTAATTCTGGCGGTAGTAAGCCTTTCAACCGCCGTAGTTCACTCATTTCCGCTTTGGCAGAGGAGGTTGCATAGGATGTCATAATATCCAGCCCCAGAAAATTTCAGTATATAGTGAGGGTATCACTTTGGAGTATAGCTATTTAAGTGATGATCCGTCTCACTCCTTGGGAAAACTTCCTCGTTTTTTCCGTGCCTCCATTGCCTTTTCTAGCAAATCTAGCAATCCTGGAGCTTCTTCTTGGATAGTGAGTAACAATCTTTCGCCAAGTTCTATATTCCCCGGATCAAGACCCGTTGCCATTACTTCTTTGAGGCGAGGTATGGCTATGCCATCTACAATCTGAATTAACCCACTCAGACAACGGTGAAATTGCTTTTCTGTGAGAATTGAGTCTTCTAGAGGAAACTCAATAATGGCACGAATTTCACCATCGGATGGGTCATACTCCCATTGCAACATTTTGGTTTCCCAGGAAATGGCAAGCATCGTCTGTAAGATAATCCCCTTGTGAGGGTGGTCTTGAATTCCTGACAGAACTTGAGGGGCGAATACCCGAAAGAATTTTCCCTCTTCATCCAACTGGACAACTATCAGAAAATCTTCTAGGTTATCAGCTTCTACACCTGTTATTATCCGGTCTTCTTCATCATCAAAACGGTAATCCCAACCAAGGTTGTCTAAATAGTTGGCAATCTGTTTGAGGTTAGCTCCCATAAAAGCCTCATAAGGAACGGTGGAGCAGTTGTTACCAGACCTAGTTTAACCTGATAGGGGTAGTTCTTTAGGTTGGTGTGGCTACAAGCGATCGCATCAAAGTATGCAATTAGGGCATGGGGTATGGGGCATGGGGCATTGAAATAGGATAAACAGATTTTCATGCTGGGCTGTGAATAAGATTTCCTGGGGTTCTCTTGCTAATTCTTAAAGAAGCGCTAAATATATTTCTATAAATATTATCCAGTGAAGAATATAAAACTAATTAACTGAAGTTTAATATTATCTTCCAAGTTTAATGAATGTATTTCTATATCAAGTATGGTAGGTGAAAAATTAAAACAAAACTCGTAACTCCAAGCACACTTGAGAGATTTACACTTACCATCTAAAGCTTTTAAAAAAATAAGTAAAAACTTAAAAATCGGTTTTTCAAAAGGAATAAATTTAGCACAAAGGCTGGTAAAGTTTTATATTACAAGCAACAAATTGTTTTTATAGAATGATTGTAGTGAGCAATACATTTATGATTGTCGATATCAATGAAATTTATGCGTAAATCAGCTTTAATTTTAGCGATCGCACCTCTAGTATGCGCGATCGCTGCTTGTAGTGGAGATTCACAAACAGCAAATACACCCAGCACTCCAGGCAGTAATGCAGCTGCACCAGAAAATCAAAATCGCTGGAATAACATTAAAAGACGTGGCCAGATAATTTGCGGTGTCAGTGGCGAAGTGCCAGGGTTTAGCTTTGTGGGGACTGATGGTAAGTATAGCGGCATTGATGTCGATGTCTGTCGCGCGATCGCCGCAGCTTTATTTGACAACCCAGATGCAGTAGAATTCCGCAATCTCAATTCCAAAGAGCGATTTACAGCTTTGCAAACTGGGGAAGTAGATGTTCTCAGCCGCAATACTACCTGGACACTTAGCCGTGATACTTCTGTAGGTCTAGAATTTGCACCCGTGGTCTTTTACGACGGACAAGCCATAATGGTTCGCAAAAGTAGCAACATTAAGTCCCTAGCAGACCTGAAGGATAAAGCAATCTGCGTTCAAACTGGCACTACTACCGAACAGAACTTAGCAGACCAAATGCGGAAAAGAGGCATCACTTACAAACCCGTTGTCTTTGAAGACGTTAACGTTACCTTTGCTACCTATGCCGAAGGTCGTTGCGACGGCATTACGGCTGACCGTTCAGCATTAGTTTCGCGGGGGACAATTCTACCGAAACCAGAAGATAACGTAATTCTCAATGAAGTGATATCTTCAGAACCCCTTGCTCCAGCAGTCGCCAAAGGAGATATTAGGTGGGGAGATGCTGTTAAGTGGGTGGTTTATTCTCTGGTAAAAGCTGAAGAATTGGGTATTACTTCCCAAAATGTGGGTCAGTTTGCAAGTAGTACCGATCCAGACATTAAGCGCTTTTTAGGAACAGAAGGCAACCTTGGCGAAGGACTCGGCTTAACAAACGACTTTGCAGCCAGAATAATTAAGCACGTCGGTAACTACGCCGAAGTTTACGATCGCAATCTCGGCCCCAAAACAAAACTGAATCTAGCTCGTGGTCAAAATCAACTCTGGAGCAAAGGGGGACTGCTTTATTCTCCACCGTTTCGGTAGAAGATGGCAGGGGGAGCAGGGGAAGCAGGGGGAGAAATAATAAATGACTAATTTAAAACCGTCTATATGGCGTGATGTCCGTTTTTGGAGGATTGCTTTGCAATTAGTTGCCGTATTTTTAGCAGCAGTTGTAGTAGTAATACTGTGGGGCAATCTCCAGCGCAATTTGCGGCAATTGGGTATTCCGTTTGGATTTGATTTTCTCAAGCAACAAGCGTCTTTTGATATTGGCGAGACGCTGATTAGCTATAAACCCACTGACACCTACAGTCATGCTTTGTGGGTAGGGTTAATTAACTCCTTGCGGGTGGCAGTTGCAGGGATTTTTCTGACAACCATTGTCGGGGTAAGTGCTGGTATTGCCCGACTTTCTGACAACTGGTTAGTGCGGAATATCACGATGGTTTATGTAGAGATTTTCCGCAATACGCCCTTATTGCTGCAATTGCTGTTTTGGTACTTTGTTGTTTTTCTCAGTTTTCCCAAAACAGAAAATAAGATATCCCTTTGGGGCTTTATTGGCGTTAGTCAAAATGGCTTACAACTCCCTTGGTTTACCCTATCACCAGAGTTTTCAGCTTTGCTGTTGGGATTAATTTTTTACACAGGTGCGTTTATTGCCGAAATTGTCCGAGGTGGAATTCAATCAGTACCAAAGGGACAATGGGAAGCAGCGCGATCGCTAGGATTAAAACCAGGGTTAGTTATGCGGCTGGTGGTTTTTCCCCAAGCCTTGCGGGTAATCATTCCACCGTTGACGAGTCAATATCTGAATTTGACAAAAAATACCAGTTTAGCGATCGCGATCGGCTACCCCGATATTTATTTTGTCGCTTCCACCACCTTTAACCAAACGGGTAAAGCCGTAGAAGTGATATTACTGATTATGCTCACCTATCTCACCCTGAGTTTAACCATCTCTGTAGTTATGAATTTATTCAATCGCAGTGTGCAAATTAAAGAGAGATGAGGGTGATGAAGAAGCAGCTAAACTCCAAAGTTGAAGTATGAGCCTTTACAAATGACAAATGACCAATGACAAATGACAAATTAAGCTGGCTACGTAAAAACCTGTTCAGTACTTGGTACAACAGCTTGTTAACTGTTGTCTGTTTGGTGTTGTTATTTTGGATACTGCGAGGAATTCTAACTTGGGCAACTACTCAAGCACAATGGGCGGTAATTCAGGTTAACTTACGTTTATTTTTAGTTGGTAGATTTCCGCAAACGCTATATTGGCGAACTTGGATTGTGCTAGCGATCGCTTCAACTTTAGGCGCTGTAACTGCGGGTGTATTCTTTGGTAAGCAACAATTAACAAAGCAATTCTCCGCTTTGTTTACTTTTATCATCGGCGTTTTGTTAGTTGCTTTACCGTTAGACTTTACATCTCGCCTCTGGTTACTGTTAATTGCAGCTTTACTATTTGTAGGTTTTTGGGTTGGAGGAAAGTTTACTAAGGTACTAACTCCTTGGCTTTCTCTATTATGGTTACTGTCTTTCCCCATTATTCTTTGGCTAGTTGGCGGTGGATTTGGATTGCAATCTGTATCTACAAATTTGTGGAACGGTTTGCTACTTACCCTACTTATGGCAGCAATCAGTATTGTGCTTTCCTTTCCCTTTGGGGTTTTATTGGCTTTAGGACGCACAAGCAATTTGCCTGTAGTACGTTGGTTTTCTATCCTCTACATTGAAATCGTCAGAGGAGTACCACTGATTGGGATTTTGTTCCTCGCTCAAGTAATGCTGCCATTATTTCTATCAGCAGATGTGCGTTTAGATCGGGTATTGCGAGCAATTGCTGGATTGGTTTTATTTAGTGCTGCATACATGGCAGAAAACGTGCGTGGTGGACTCCAATCAGTTCCTCGCGGGCAAATTGAAGCTGCAAAAGCGCTAGGATTAAATACAGCCTTAGTAATTTTGTTAATCGTCTTACCTCAAGCCTTACGTACCGTTATTCCTGCGATCGTTGGTCAGTTTATCGGCTTATTTAAAGACACTTCGTTATTATCCTTGGTGGGGTTAGTAGAACTAACAGGTATTGCCCGTTCTATATTGGCACAACCACAATTTATTGGTCGATATGCAGAAGTTTATATATTTATTGGATTTATTTACTGGGTATTTTGTTATTCAATTTCCTTAGCTTCTCGGCGATTAGAAAGACAGTTAAATAATTAGTCATTGGTCATTGATCATTAGTCATTGGTTGTTATAAAACTAAGCTGTTACGCAGCTTGATTGTATAATAAAGCTAAGTAATTAACCTAGCATTAGCCACCTATGCCAGCAAAAAACCATCTTTCTAAAGAGCAAAAGGAACGGTTACTAAAAACTCTAAAAGAGCATGAAAATCCATACGTAAGAGAAAAAATATTGATTTTATTATTAATGAATGATGGAAAAACTTATCAGGAAATTAGTAAGTTTTTAGACATTGCATATCCAACGGTAGCATATTGGGCAGTTCACGGCGATCCAGATAACCTAGAAAGTTTTTTAGATGGAAGAAGAGAAGGTAACTTCCGCAAAGTTACTAAAGAATATGAGGATTTATTATTAGAAACAATTGAAAAAGAACCACTAGATTATGGGTATGATTTTGGTCGTTGGACGGCAGCAAGACTAGCCACGTACCTCGAAAAGATAACAGGAATTAAGTTAAGTGGTTCGCAAGTTGGGAGAATATTAGAGCGAAAAAAGTACGTTTACCTTTGGGCAAAATACAGCCTAGAGGACAAACAGAATCCTGAAATACGTAAGGCATTTAAAGAAAAATTGTCAGAATACTTAAGAATAACAAATGTTGCCCCAGAGCGTTTAAAGGTATGGTTTTGGGATGAGAGTGGATTTAGTTTGAGAGTGATAAGAAGAAAAAATTGGGGTAAGAAAGGTACAAGAAAACAAATCACAGGTCAAAGAAGAAGAGGAAGAGTAAATATTATGGGAGGGTTACGCTATCACGACAAGAAGAGAATGAATTTTGTGATTAAAAAAGGAAATGCAGATGTATTTTATGAGCAGCTTAAATCTTTGAATAATTTTCTTTTGCAAGAATGGATAGAGCAAGGAAATCCAATTGAGACTTTCAATAAATGTTCGGCGAAAATAGTGATTATCTTAGATAATGCCAGCTTCCATAAAAGAAAAGATATTTTAGTTCGTATCAAGGCAGAAATGCCAAATATTATCCTGGAGTTTCTACCACCTTATAGTCCAGATTATAATTTAATTGAATTGAATTGGTTTGGCATTCAGCAAAAGAATATATAGCTCATAGATTGTTCGAGTCAGTATCACAGCTAGAAGAGTTGTTAAATAAATTGTTAAATGAAGGAGGTCTTATTATTAAATGGGAACGCAAAATTAAAAATAAAGGTAATGCTATTTATTAAATTTAGCTGCGTAACAGCTTAATATTCATTATTAGGGCTTTGAATAATATGTCAGATATACAAAAGATAATTGTTGCTGAAGATGTTCACAAGTGGTATGGAAAGTTTCATGTTCTTCAGGGTGTGAGCTTGACAGTCAATCGTGGAGAAGTAGTAGTGTTGATGGGGCCATCTGGCTCAGGTAAATCTACCTTTATCCGCACATTTAACGCTTTAGAAGAATACCAAAAAGGAAAGATTGAAATCGATGGCATTACCCTCAGCCATGACTTGCGAAATATTGAAACGATTCGCAAAGAAGTGGGAATGGTATTTCAGCAATTTAATTTATTTCCTCATCTCACAGTGTTGCAAAATATCTCTTTAGCACCAATTTGGGTACGGCAATCGCCAAAGGCAAAAGCTGAAGAATTGGCAATGCAACTATTAGAAAGAGTGGGAATTCTAGAACAGGCGCAGAAATATCCAGGACAGTTATCTGGTGGACAACAGCAACGAGTTGCGATCGCACGTGCTTTAGCTATGCAACCCAAAATTATGCTGTTTGACGAACCCACCTCAGCCTTAGATCCAGAAATGGTACGCGAAGTTTTGGATGTAATGCGAAATCTCGCCCGTGATGGGATAACAATGGTAGTCGTCACCCACGAAGTAGGATTTGCGCGTGAAGTCGCCGACCGAGTTATCTTAATGGATAGCGGTTCCCTCGTCGAGTCAGCCACCCCTGACGCATTTTTCAGCCATCCCAAAGAAGAAAGAACACGCAAGTTTTTGTCACAAATTCTCTAAAACCTCTGCGCTACTTTGCGCTTACCTCTGCGTCCCTCTGCGTTTCACTTCTAATTGTTATTTCATTAGGTTGTCAATGTATTATTGAAATGGAAAATCTTAAATCAAGCACCACCATAAATTGGAATTAAACCCGTGTCTGCTAAAGATGCTTTTCATAGAGTTGTCAAAACAGCACTTGAGAAAGAAGGGTGGTTAATCACTCATGATCCTTATGCTCTCCAAGCGGGAACACTTGAGCTATATGTTGATTTAGGAGCAGAAAAAGTTATTGCAGCCGAAAAACAAGGACAAAAAATAGCTGTTGAAATTAAAAGTTTTCTAAGTCCATCAAAAATCACAGAACTTTATGCTGCATTAGGGCAATTTATCATTTACCGAATTGCTTTACAAAAATAAGAAGCTAATCGCACTTTATATTTAGCAGTTCCTAGTACTGTTTATAATGAATTTTTTATACTTCCATTTATTCAATCTGTCATTCAAACTAATCAACTCTGTTTACTAATTTATAATATTGAACAGGAAGAGATCGCACAATGGCAAAGCTAGACAAATATCGACAATATATTAAAAATTTGCTTCAACAACACGCTAGTACTGTTTGGGATAATCGCATTCAAGCACAGACGATTTTTGATACAGAACACGATCATTATCAATTAGTTTATGTAGGTTGGCGCGAACAAGACCGCATATATGGACCTGTTCTCCATCTAGATATTATTGATGAGAAAATCTGGATTCAGCAAGATGGGACAGAGGTAGGCATTGCTAATGAATTGGTTGAATTAGGTGTCCCAAAAGAAGATATTGTTTTAGGTTTCCAGTTACCTTCTGTGCGTAAATATACAGATTTTGCTGTTAGTTAAGGGCTGGTTTCAAGCTGCGTTAAACAGCCAATTTTAAGGCTTTTGACATAATTTTAGCCATTTTATACCTGCTTGCTTTTACTTATGATTGTATCTGCGATCGCTGTGCATCTTCTGGTTAAAAAGAGCGATCGCTTTTCTCTGTTAGCGTGGGCGGTTCGTTAAAAAGAGCGATCGCTATTAGACAGAATAGAACTCAAATTGGGAATACTGAGTAAAGGGTGGACATTGACTGCATAGAGATAAATGAGTTTATTGCCGAATGCTATCCTACTGAGTATTTAGTAACTAGACGCAAAATATGGAAAATTTTACAGCAACATTTGTAATTCCAAACTGGATTGCTGAGGGGTTGAAGAAAAATCAAGCTTACGAACGTGTTGGCGGTGTAATTAGAGAAGTAGGGAGCAAGAAAGTCGTTACTTGGTTACGTGAAGTATCACCGACGCTGATACAAAGCTCAACAATACTTTCTCAATTTGGTTCAGCCGCCAGCATTCTTAATCTCGGCGTTTCAGTAATCGGATTTGCTTCGGTAATCAATCGCTTAGAGGAAATTGAACAGCGTCTCAAATTTGTAGAAAAAAACCTAAAGCAGCTTAATCATAAATTTGACATTTCTGTATACGCTAATTTTCGTGCTGCTCTTGATTTAGCGCGTGATGCTTTTACAATGACTAAACCTGAAAATCGTGTCAACATGACAAATTTAGCTATTAACAGATTTTTGGAAGCTCAACATACTTATGTTGGTTATCTTGAAATAGCATTAGAAGAAAATATTCAAATTGCTGATGAGGATATCTCATCCTTGTTAACGCCTTTAATTAGACCCAGGGCGAACGCACGGGATTTCTGAAACCCTTGCTGGGCAAGGATCTTGATGAAAAAATAGGCTAAATTAAAAAACGCCAAAACCCTTGCTATTAAAGGATTCTTATACTTTAGATGCGTTTGCCCTGTAATTAGACCGCGTTGCTATGTTGCGGAGGAATATCTTTCGTCATTATTTTTAACGTATGTAGCTAGAGCGCGTTGCTATTTAGAATTAGAGGAAATTGAAACTGCACGTCGTTGTCTACAAGAAGGTGCAGAAGTTCTTCGTCCTTATGTTGGACGGTTTAACGGACATGTAATGGTATCCAATCAAAAATCTTATGAACAAGCTCAACATAAAATGATGGGAGGGATGTTTCAAGAGAGCTTCCGACAGATATATTTACCCTTTTTGCCACCCTCCAATGATACCTTAGAATGCTGTGCTAAGGGCTTTATAGGAATTATTCAACAACCTGAACGAAAACGTGCAGTTATGGAAAAAGCTATGTCCATGTGGGAAAACTATAGCCGTTTTGAAGCATATCAAGCAGAAGTACAAGCGATCGCCCAATTAGGAATCAGCTTTCACGATTGGCTTAAATTAACTCCGTCTACAGAAATTAAACCAGACGGCGCAGAATTAATGTACATAATTCCATCCAAACCTTTAGAGTTAGAGCCTTCCATCTGAAATAAGTACAGGATTAAAGATAAATTAATCAAGCTCAAGGAAGTCTCTAGGAGTAATAATCTGGTTTTGATATTCGGCTAGAGTCTTGAGTGATAAAAGGTCTTGATCTCCTGTGATTAAAAATTCTGCATTGGCATCTTTAGCAAGTTCTAAAAATTTGTTGTCATCTGGATCTTTACAGGTGTTTATTTGAGATTTTATTTCTATAAATTGACTGTATTTTTTAACTACGTCCAAAAAATCTTGTCGGTCTTCATCTGAGATGTATTTATCGAACTTACGTTTATAAATTCGTGTGTTTAATTCTTGATAAGTTTCATCTCTTTGAGCAATTTTGAATTCTTTATAGACTTTATCTAAAGCTCTACGGGCTGTTCCATCAGGACTTAGAGCAGCACTAAGTAAAACATTTGTGTCAATGACAATTAGTTTATGATTCATCAGCGAGTAATTCTTCTAGAGTTTCTTCGGTTAATCCTCTGGCTTGAGCATTTCTGCCGATTCTGTCAAAAACACTAAGTAAATCTTCATCTTTATTGTTTGAAGAGGTTTTCTTTATCTCTTGAATAAGTTGTTCTTGTTCTTGTGTGGGAAGTTGTAAGACAAGATTAAGAATTTGCTCGAAGGTTAGGGGGAGTTGATAGGTTTTTTGATTCATAGTGAGTTCTGGAGTTAGGGAATAGAAACTTGTTAGCTTTTTTAATCAGGTTTGAGCCAGTTTTCTACTTTTAAATCACGATTCCTCTATACCTTGGCTAATTGCATTATCCATATCCTCAAAAGTTTTAGGTTTTCCTTGATATTTTAAACAGCCTGCTACATCATCTAATTTAGTTTCTGGAAAAGGTTTCTTAGGCTTTAAAAGAATTCCATCACCCATATCAATAATAATAAATTCTTGAGCTACTTTCCATTGATGAGCTTCCCGCAAAGATTGAGGAGACAATTTTGTAATTTCCATTATATTTAAAAGTAAAAAAATAAGACTAATATATAAATTTTAGTATTTCTGATTATCCTCATTTCTCCTAATCCTCTGTGTTCTCTGCGCCTCTGCGGTTCGTAAAAAAAGGGCGAACCCGAAAAGTTCGCCCGTAACATAGTATTATGCTGTTGCTCAATCCAAACCCAAATCTAAATCTTTGCTTCTTCTCTCACCAACTTATCCCAACCCAAATCTTTCAAATTATTATTTCGACGTAGCGGACGAGTCACCAACTCTAACATGTCACGCGCATTCGTAAAGCCGTGAATTTGAGCAAAAGTGAACTCCACCGACCACTTTGTATTAATACCGCGTGCTTCCAACGGATTAGCGTGAGCCATACCAGTAATTACCAAATCTGGTTTCAACTCATAAATTCGCTGAAGTTGATTGTAATTATCCGGCTTCTCTACAATCCTTGGCAGAGGTGAATTCATTTCCTGGCAAGTTTTCTCCAGCAATGCCAACTCAGCAGCTTGATAGCGCTTATCCATGTAGGGAATGCCGATTTCGTGAACTGTCATCCCGCAACGAATTAAGAATCTGGCTTGGGAAACTTCCAGCAAGTTATCACCCATGAAGAATACAGACTTACCGCGAATCAGTTTCACGTAATCTTCCAAGCCAGCCCAAATTTGTGCTTCCCGTTCATCCAATCCCTTGGGAGTAATACCGAACACCGAGCAGATTTTCTCAATCCAAGCGCGGGTACCATCGGGGCCAATGGGGAAGGGTGCGCCAATGAGTTTACACTTGCGGCGGCGCATTAAGGTGGTAGCTGTACGGCTGAGGAAGGGGTTGACACCAGCGACATAATACCCTTCTTCCAGTACTGGCAATTCAGTGAAGCGCTTCGCGGGTAGCCAGCCGGAAACTTTGATGCCTTGTTTCTTCAGTTCCAAGGTTAACTGAGTAACTACGGGGTCGGGAAGGGAACCAAAGAGAACCAGTGGTGGATGATCTACATATTCAGACTCATCTTGGGCGACATCTTCTTTCTTCTTACCGAAGTTTAGCAATTTAGCGATCGCATTACGTTCAATTTTCTCTGTTTCCGCCACAGGAGCCTTATCAGGGCAACGGTTAGCCATTGCTGCCAATACAGTGTCTTCCCCTTGTGTAAAGGCGTAATCTAGACCATTTGCACGCGCTACAACGATGGGAATCCCAATTTCAGATTCCAGCTTTGGTGCCAAGCCTTCTAAATCTGTTTTGATAATTTCGGTGGTGCAAGTGCCAATCCAGACAATTACACTAGGATTGCGATCGCGTTTAATCTGCAAACACAACCGCTTTAACTCTTCATAATCACTCAGCTGTGCCGAAATATCGCCCTCTTCCAACTCTGCCATTGCATAGCGGGGTTCAGCAAAAATCATCACCCCCATCGCATTTTGCAGGAAGTAGCCACAAGTTTTTGTCCCAATCACCAAAAAGAAGCTATCTTCAATTTTTTGGTATAACCACGCCACGCAGCTAATTGGGCAAAAGGTATGGTAATTCCCGGTTTCACATTCAAAGCTTAAAGCTTCTGGTTGTTGAGCGACAGTCATTTTGGTTTTTTCTCCCCTTGATATTTAATGGCAGTTCAACCAATTTCAGATTTTAGATTGATAATTTTGGATTGAAGGCTGAGACAACAAAAGTAACCTCTGTCTAACGACAATTTCCCTAATTCCTTATCCAAAACCCCAAATCTAAAACTTAAAATTGCGAAGAACGGCAATAATTAAGCGTTGGGGAAGAGACGGGCAATTTCTGATTCATCAAAAACGCCTGCTGGCAGTTCTTCCCCCAAAAAATCGTTATTTTCTTCAGCCTTTTGCAAAGCTGTTTCATCACCCCAGACATCTGATAACACGTCTTTAAACGCATTCTCATCTAGTGGAATATCTTCAAGCACTTCATCATCCAGCTTTACTTCCATTACAGCTGTTGCATCTGTATCGAAAGCAATTTCCCCAAACTCATCTGCTTCTAAATTAGAGGTTTGGAGAGACTCATCTTTTAAAGCGTGTCCGTTGGATAAGGAAATATCGCCAAAGCCATTTTCGGTTTCTTCCAACGCGCTGATTTCCAGATTTTGCTCATCAGAATCCACCATTGCGAACTCTTGAACTACCGCCACTGATGCAAAGCCATTTGTATGAGAATGTGTGAATGTTTCTTCTTCAGGCTTTTCGTCAATGATATCTGCTGCTTCTTCTGCGTACTTTTCTACATCTGGGTTGACGAGAAAGCGATTACCGAGAGCAAAATCTGGGTCAAAATGCAAATCCAGCACCTCAATCAGGGTATCGGCATCAGGATTAAGTTTGGCAAAGGGCAACATTAACTGCGCTAGCTTTGGCTCTAGGGCGTTAAGAACTCCCAGGATGAGGTAAGAAGGTGGTCGCTTCCCGCCATCAGGGGTGTAGACTGATTCCACTTCCATGTGCAGGGTAATCCAGTCTCGATTATTCTGGAAAAATTGCAACCACTTTTGTTTTATTGAATCCGTAAAGCTGTGAAAGAAAGCCATATTATTGTCCCCCATCCTGAGAACTTGGTGATTTATACAATCATCAAGTCTAGTTCCTCTTCTGAATTAGGAACCTGGGGTTTACCCGGATTTAGATAAAAATCGGATAACAAAGAGAACAACTCCCGATCTGGTGTGTCGTTAGGTACAACACCTTCGGGACGCGCTAGAATTTGGTCGGCGATGTTGAGATAGTAGTCGCAAACGTAGTCTAGGGAAGGATCTTGCTCTGCCATCTCAAACAAAGTTTTACCTTTCACACGGGAAACACGGATATCTTCAATCAAAGGTAAAACTTCCAAAACTGGCATTGGCACAGCTTCTATATATTTTTCAATCAAGTCGCGCTTGGAAGTGCGATTGCCAATCAACCCAGCTAGACGCAGTGGGTGAGTTCGGGCTTTTTCGCGGACTGAAGCAGCGATCCGATTGGCAGCAAATAACGCATCAAAGCCGTTGTCTGTAACAATCAGGCAGTAATCTGCATAGTTGAGTGGTGCTGCAAAACCACCACAAACTACGTCACCCAGAACGTCAAAAAGAATTACATCGTACTCATCAAAGGCGTTGAGTTCTTTAAGTAATTTTACGGTTTCGCCGACCACGTATCCGCCACATCCAGCACCCGCAGGTGGTCCACCAGCTTCTACGCAATCCACACCACCGTAGCCTTTATAGATCACATCTTCCGGCCAGACATCTTCGTAGTGATAATCCTTTTCTTGGAGGGTGTCGATAATTGTGGGAATCAAAAACCCAGTCAGGGTGAAGGTGCTGTCATGTTTTGGGTCGCAGCCAATTTGCAGCACTTTCTTGCCACGTTTAGCTAGGGCGACGGATATGTTACAGCTAGTTGTGGATTTACCGATACCACCTTTTCCGTAGACTGCTAGTTTCACTGTTGTTTCCCTCTTATAGCTTCTTGTCAAACTTGTGGCTCAAACATTTGCCTTCACCTTTCCTGAGATGGCGATGCGTGAGGTCTGTTGATGTCATTATTGGGCAAATTACATAGAAAAGAAAGTCGCTCTTAATTTATAAAACGGTTTTATCCAATGAATTAGAACTTAATTAGGGGTATTTTAGTTTTTATAAGCTAATAAGTCTTATTTAGCTTTAAAATTCATCTATAAAAAGTTTTTATTACCTATTTTTATAAAAACAGTTACAAAAAGCAAAAAGCTGAAATTGTCTTTTTCAAATGGTTTTCATAGAATTAGCTGATGTTCGTGCAACCTGTTTTCAGGGCATTGAGGCACAGGTGCAAGGGCAAACAGAGGTATATGCAGCATGATGCTGGAAATACTGCTGAAATTTGCGTTAGCGTAGCTCACCGAAGGTATCGCAGATAAATTGCCAGTTTTCACTCGGTAGTCACAACCATGTAATTGCTGCTTGAGAGTGAGTGAGTATGATTTTGTAAAATATTATTAATTTTGCAAATATTTTCTAAGTCTAAGCTGAGTGAATAGGATGACTCTGTTGGCGAATTGCAATCGCTATCCTCAAAGCCTTGAGATGTCATAGCGCCTCACGCCAAAAATTGTGGTTTAGATGAATTCGCCAACAGTCTCATAGGATTTGTGGCTACACAAATAAAGCCCACTTGCGTGGGCTAAGAGTAAGAGAAGAAACGTAGAGTGTGCGTAAGCCTTAATTTATTTCAGTCTATGTATTGAAGGTAATTAGGACACCTCAGTTTTAATTTCCTGGATTTCCTTTAATGTTTGCCAGCCAGCTTGCCACTGGGAGTTATCTTGTAATAATTTGGCATTTATCCAAAAACGGACTTTAGGATCGCAAGAAGCAACCATTTCGGCATAAACCCACTTAGCCTGATTTTTCCGATTGACAACTTGGAAGTGCCGCCAGCCATCAACTTTTCGCTGTGCTGTCCATTTAGAACCAACTAGGTAAGGAAATTTTTGTTTTTTAGTCATTTGTTATTCGTCATTTGTCATTTGTCATTGGGAAAACACTTTCTTTATCCCAAATTTCCAATATCCAATTAAGATGTCACCAAATCGCCGTTACGGGTAAACTTCTGGCAATCCAACTCATTATCTTGCTGAACGCATAGCGAAAACCATCTGATATGGCTCCAGCAGGTATTGATATTGTTGGTAATTTTGCGCTTTTTCTTGGAAAGGCGTTGTCTTACAACTTCATTAGGGCAAAGAATTTCTAACGTGCCTGTACCATCTTCATAATTGACGATGCGAAATAAACAGTCTTGCAACATAGCACGGCTGCTGCTGTCGAAGAACCGCTTAAATCGCTGTAGCTTTTCCCCTTCAGTCATTTGGCTGATGGGTTTTATTTTCAAGAAATCCTCATCCTCCAAATCAAAGTCATCATCTTCAAAGTCGTAGGGGTCAATCATTTTCAGCATCCACTATGCGACCTGGGATCATGGTAACTCTGTATGGGGTAGGAGGAAAATGGTGGAGGCAAGGTAGAAGAACTTTAATACGTCATGCTTACTTATGCATTTAGATTTATGCTGAGGTTCAGCCAGCTTCGGCAATAACCTTTCCTATTTCTTGAAGGGTTGCACCTGTTGCCAGCAACACAGCAATGAATGGGAAATGAGAACTAGGGGAAAATACCACTTTTTCAAGATGTGAACACCGATCTAGGCGATCGCTATCCTGTTCATACAATATCTATTGAGAGTAGAAATTTTCTTTACTTGGTGTTCTGGTGGTAGCCTGCGACAAGCCCTCCGGGTGACGCTCCTAACGTCGCTAACGCTGCGCTAACAGCAGTCGCTCATGGGGGAAACCCCCTTGGCGCTAGCCTCTCCCTTTGGGAGAAGACCGCGCTGCTTCACCACTACGCCTCTACGTTCCTGAAAAAGCCTATGCAACCTACTAATCCTAACCAATTTACAGAAAAAGCCTGGGAAGCGATCGCCCATACACCCGATATTGTTAAACAATATCAACAACAGCAAATTGAAAGCGAACACCTGATGAAGGCGCTGCTAGAACAAGATGGTCTAGCAACTGGGATTCTCACCAAAGCGGGTGTTAACCTCCAAAAACTGCGCGATCGCACTGAACAATTTTTTCAACGTCAGCCAAAAGTATCTGGTACTAGCAGTTCTGTTTACTTGGGACGCAGCTTAGATACACTTCTAGACCGGGCAGATGTGTATCGCAAAGAGTTTCAAGATGAATATATTTCAATTGAACACTTATTGCTGGCTTACGCTAAAGATGACCGCTTTGGCAAAGCTTTATTCCAAGAATTCGGTTTAGACGAAGGCAAACTAAAAGATATTATTAAACAAGTTCGGGGGAGCCAAAAAGTGACCGACCAAAATCCAGAAGGCAAATACGAAGCACTGGAAAAATACGGGCGTGATCTCACAGAAGCCGCGCGTAAAGGTCAACTCGATCCAGTGATTGGGCGGGATGATGAGATTCGCCGCACTGTCCAAATTCTGTCTCGCCGCACCAAGAATAATCCTGTGCTAATTGGTGAACCGGGTGTTGGTAAAACTGCGATCGCTGAAGGATTAGCACAGCGCATTATCGCAGGTGATGTACCCCAGTCTCTCAAAGACCGCAAGCTAATTTCTTTAGATATGGGTGCTTTGATTGCGGGGGCAAAATTCCGGGGTGAATTTGAAGAACGTCTGAAAGCAGTATTAAAAGAAGTTACTGAATCTGGCGGCAATATTGTTTTATTTATTGATGAAATTCACACCGTTGTCGGCGCTGGTGCAACCCAAGGTGCGATGGATGCGGGTAACTTGTTAAAACCAATGTTGGCGCGGGGCGAATTGCGCTGTATTGGGGCGACAACTCTGGATGAATACCGCAAACATATCGAAAAGGATGCCGCACTAGAAAGACGCTTCCAGCAAGTTTATGTCGATCAACCTAGTGTAGAAGATAGTATTTCGATTTTGCGTGGGTTGAGAGAACGTTATGAAAACCACCACGGGGTAAAGATTTCTGATAGTGCTTTAGTCGCCGCCGCCGTATTGTCGAGTCGATATATTAGCGATCGCTTCCTCCCTGATAAAGCTATTGACTTAGTAGATGAAGCGGCTGCCAGATTAAAAATGGAGATCACCTCCAAACCAGAAGAACTCGACGAAATCGATCGCAAGATTCTGCAATTGGAAATGGAGAAGCTATCGCTGCAAAAAGAAAGCGATGCCGCTTCTCGTGAACGTCTAGAAAGACTAGAAAAAGAAATTGCCGATCTCAAAGAAGAACAAAGAACCCTAAATACTCAATGGCAGTCTGAAAAAGATATCATTGACAAAATTCAGTCTGTTAAAAAAGAGATTGAACGGGTCAATTTAGAGATTCAGCAAGCAGAACGCGATTACGACCTTAACCGCGCTGCGGAGTTGAAATACGGTAATTTAACCAGTTTGCATCGTCAGTTAGAAGCAGTAGAAGCTGAATTAGCAAGCGCCCAAAGAAGTGGAAAATCACTATTACGGGAAGAAGTCACAGAAGCTGATATTGCCGAAATTATTTCTAAATGGACAGGAATTCCCATCAGCAAGCTGGTGGAATCTGAGAAAGAGAAACTTCTGCATTTAGAAGATGAACTACACCACCGCGTGATTGGACAAGAAGAAGCAGTCACAGCCGTAGCAGATGCAATTCAGCGATCGCGTGCTGGACTAGCTGATCCCAATCGTCCCATCGCTAGCTTTATTTTCCTTGGGCCTACGGGTGTCGGTAAAACCGAGTTGGCAAAAGCGCTGGCGGGCTATATGTTCGATAGCGAAGATGCGCTGGTGCGAATCGATATGTCGGAATACATGGAGAAACACGCCGTATCCCGCTTAATCGGTGCGCCTCCAGGATATGTGGGTTACGAAGAAGGCGGACAACTTACAGAAGCGATTCGCCGCCGTCCTTACTCAGTGATTCTCTTTGACGAAATCGAGAAAGCACACCCTGATGTTTTTAATATCTTCTTGCAAATTCTCGATGATGGTCGCGTCACTGATGCTCAAGGTCATAAGGTGGACTTCAAGAACGCTATTATTATCATGACTAGCAACATCGGTTCGCAATACATTCTTGATGTCGCTGGGGATAACGCTCACTACGACGAAATGCGCCGTCGAGTCATGGAAGCGATGCGAAATAGCTTCCGTCCAGAATTCCTCAACCGGATTGACGAAATCATCATCTTCCACGGTTTAGATAAGAAGGAATTGCGGCAGATTGTGCTGTTGCAAGTGCAAAGATTGCGGCAAAGATTGGCCGATCGCAAAATATCCCTCAAACTCTCGGATATTGCACTTGACTTTTTAGCAGAAGTAGGGTATGACCCAGTGTATGGGGCGCGTCCACTGAAGCGGGCGATTCAGCGAGAGTTAGAAACTCAAATTGCCAAAGCTATTTTGCGCGGTGAATTCAACAACGGCGACACCATCTTTGTAGATGTGCAAAATGAGCGTCTTTCTTTTAGTCGCTTACCTGTTGAGGTGTTTAGCAGCTAATTAGTCGAATATGAAACACCTCTCCCTGGTTTTACTACGTAAAACCGTCCCTCTCCAAGTCGGAGAGGGATAAGCTTGAACTAAAGTTCAAGGCAGGGAGAGGTTTTTTAAACTCACTTTTTAAATAATTGAACTACACTATTCCCCATTCCCTACTGTTTACAAATTACTTGTCGCATTTTCCGCATATTTGCAGGCAACTCAAAGTTCATTGCTTGTTGAATGAAAATTGATGGAATGGGAATCAGAGGTGTAGCTTGCACAGTATAAGCAAGCAACGTGCCATTTCCGCAATCTTTGAGTTCTAAATTGGCGTTAAAATCTTCAAAAGTCCCTTTTTCCATACGGAATTGGATTTGTTGCCCCAGCACCTCTACAACGCTGAGGTAAATTTCCACTTGAGCTGTGAAAAAGAAAAAGGCTTTTTGTGCTGCTTGATATAGGCGCTTAACTTCACCTTTGTGTGATATCTCGCTTTTAGTGATATCAGGAAAATATTGCACCCACCGGGGATAGTCAGTTAATTGCTGCCAAACTTGCGATCGCACCATCGGCAAATACATCCAGGCTGTCACTGCGCCACCACACGCCTTGTGCGATCGCGTTTCTACCAAGATTTCACCCTGTACTAGCAACTTTTGTTTATCTTGACTCCAAGCCATATCTGAACCTGCAATAATTGAGTCTGAGATATGAGACGCAGACATAATGATTTTAGTTACTCCTCAACTCATCCACCTAAATAGAATTGAAACTACAAGCTATAAAACTTGATTTAGATCCAACCCATTAAATTTTAGTTCCAGTGTAATGCCTATCCTTTCCGGAAAGGGTGAGTTTTTGGTAATTATTTCAGTTACTTTACTGTAAAACCTGTAGTTTTGATCACAATTAACACAATCAATGCTTAAGTGGACTTGATAATAACAGTATTTATAAATGAAAAACTAAGTTCTTAACAGCTAGAATGGCACAAACACTATTTAATATTAAGCACCTTACCCCAAGCTCTGGATAGGATCTCTCGGTTTTTACGTATTATTTATGATGAAACTGTAACTTCATCATAACTTCATATCTGATTGCCAAAGCAAGTCTAATTTCTGTTGAGTTGAGAGGAAAATTAAGTGAGTCAATCTTCTTTAAATCGTAGATTAATCCAGATTTTTGGTATTCTTCTTGGTGTTAGTGTAGCCGTTTGGGTACTGAGAGGCTTTGGTATTCTCACTTTTATTCCAGGTGGAATAATTTTGCTACTGCTACTTGGGGCGATCGCGATCGGGATTATCAGTTATGCCCAAAGGACTTGGTGGCGTTTGTAATCTGAATATCTCATAATCTGGGAAATTGCCGCCAAGGTTACACGCCTTACCCGATAAGCCTTTATACTCTCGTTTAAGAATTATAGCGTGAGCATTTTCACTTACTGCTAAAAGTATTTAATAGGGAAGCGATGCCAACAATTTATTAGGGGAAAGAAACATGGCAAAGTATATATGTACCGTTTGCGGCTATGAATATGACCCAGAATTCGGCGATCCAGATAGCGATATAGCGCCGGGAACAGCTTTTGAAAATATACCAGATGATTGGGTATGTCCGGTTTGTGGTTCCACAAAAGATCAATTTGAACTAGTTGAATAGTGAAGATAAAAGCTAGCCTAGTAAAGTACGTGCTATTGAGAAATTTTAGAATTTGCTACCGTTACGAATCGTAGTTATTGGGGGTGGGGCTGCGGGATTTTTTGGCGCGATCGCTTGTGCTAAAGCCAATCCCGATGCCCAGGTTACTTTACTCGAAGCCAGTCGTCAACCACTGGCGAAAGTGCTAATTTCTGGTGGTGGACGCTGCAACGTCACTCACGCTTGCTTTGACGCGGAGGAGTTAGTACAAAATTACCCCAGAGGTGCAAAAGCTTTGCGGGGTGCTTTGACTCGCTTTGGCCCTCAAGATACAGTAGCTTGGTTTGCTGCTAGTGGAGTCTATCTAAAAACTGAAGCTGATGGCCGGATGTTTCCTGTCACCAATACTTCAGAAACCATTGTGGAATGTCTGATTAAATCGGTGGCGACATCTGGGGTAAAACTCCGTGTCGGTACACACGTAACTTCGGTGAAACGAAGTACAGCAGATGAGGGGTTTGATATTCTTCTCAAGTCGGGAGAGACGATTAAATGCGATCGCCTACTTCTTGCCACCGGCAGTAGTATTGTCGGTTATAAAATT